>JANQPL010000005.1 GCA_028289425.1 Alphaproteobacteria bacterium
CTGTTTTCTCAGCTGCATACTATCCCGCTAACACACGGATAGCGGGGGCGCTACTCCCCCGGGCCAAGACCCGGGGTGCCATGCGCGCGGATGGATCCCGGTCTTCGAGTTTCACTCGAAACCGGGATGACGGTTTCGTTATTTGGCTGCCAACCGTGCCCGGATGAGCGTTTTGAATTCATCCGGGTACAGCATTTTCATCTCATCGTACTGCGCCTTGCCGAACATCTGCTTCAGAGTCGGTTCGGACACCAAGAAATAGTTCACGGCGCCGAGCAACTGATAGACCATCGACAGCAAGGCCACTTCGCTCTTGTATTCTTGCGCCGGAACCCGGCGGGCCAAGGCCACCAACCCATCTAGGAACGGTTTGAGATACCAAGTGCCCGCATGCTTGGCCCGTCGCTTGTTGTCCAGCAATTCGCGCATGATGAGCTGAGTACTTTGCGGGTCTCGGATCCCGTCCTGACATAGGCCAAGAAGAACATTCTCCAGCTGAGTTTGCGGCTCCCCCGCCTCCGCCTGTGCGGCGATGATCGACCCAATCATGCGCTCCGAAATCTGTTGGAGCACTTCACCGTACAGTTTTTCTTTCGTACCGAAATGGTGGAGCAGCGCCTGTTTGGTAAGGCCGAGCGCGTCGGCAATGCTGGCGATACTCGTGCCGTAAAACCCTTTTTCGGCAAACTGCCGCCTGGCTTCCTCGATAAATAGGTCTCGTGTATCGCGGCTCACAGATCTTATCTTTCTTACCATCTGGTAGGCAAAAGACTATGTCTGCGATCTTGCTGCGTCAAGGTAATATAATCGAAACAGAGAAAATATTCCTTGACGACCTACCAATTGGTAAGTACAACGAAGCTTACCAATTGGTAGGCTATTGGAGACTTGTGATGGACCGCAAAACAGAGCTTGAACTCCTTGATGAACTTTTGTCGCTGAAGGCGGAGAAATCGTTCTTTCTGGACGACGCACCAACTGTCTCTCCCATTGAACGCTACATCTGCCAAAACCAATTTGAGCGCGAGCAGGCAGCGCTGTTTCGACAGTTGCCCCACATGGTGGCCCATTCGAGCGAACTGCCGGGGCCGGGCTCGTTTCTGAAGCGGGACGTGGCCGGATTGCCGGTGCTGCTCACCCGGGACGAAGACGGCGAGGTGCATGCGTTCCTAAATGTCTGCCGCCACCGGGGAACACAATTGGTTTCGGACGAAACCGGGTGCCAGCGGCGGTTTTCGTGCCCCTATCACGCTTGGACCTGGAACAATCGCGGCGAGCTCTTGGCCATTCCCCATCAAGACAAAGGCTTTCCAGGGTTCGACAAATCCGACTTCGGCCTAAAACGGCTCGCGTGCACGGAGCGCTATGGATGGATTTGGGTCCAGCCGGTTGCGAACAGTGCAATGGATGTGGACGAACATCTGGGCGACCTGGCCAAGGACTTCCATTGGCTGAAGGCGGATGACTTAGAAGTTTTCGCCGCGGACGATCATGTGTGGAACGTCAACTGGAAGATTCTCATCGAAGGCGGGATTGAGTCCTATCACTTCAAGATCGCGCACAAAAACACCATAGGGCCGTATTTCCAAGACAATCTGTCGAGCTATCAGCTATTCGGCAAACATTTGCGGTCCGTCTTGCCGCGCACCGCATTGGATGAGCTTCAGACCCAATCGCGTGATCTGTGGAACATCCGCACACACACCAACCTTATCTATTCGGTTTTTCCGTCGAGCCAATTGCTGGTTCAGGAAGATCACATTGTATGGATTCAGACCATTCCCCTATCGCCCGACAAAACCCGTCTGCGCCTGCACACGCTGTCGCCGAAAGCGACCGGCACGGATGCGGACATGCCCGCGGCGCACTGGAAAAGGAACCACGAAATCACCCGCTCTACCTTGACGGAGGATTTCGAGATTGGCGAAAGCATCCAGCGCGGGCTGCGCAGCGGTGCCAACACGCATCTGACATTCGGCCGATATGAAGGAGCGCTCGACACCTTCAACCGGATCATTGACGAACACATCGCTCAAGAAAGGACGAACTGACATGGCGCAAGACGTTGTGAAATACCAAACCGACGGCGCGATCGCGACCATCACCCTCAACCGGCCGGAAAAATACAACACGCTGCGGCGTGAAGTGATCCAAGGATTGAGCAACGGTTTGCGCCAGGCCAATCAGGACGACGCCATTAAGGTGATCATTCTGGAAGGGGCCGGCAACAGTTTTTGCGGCGGCTTCGATTTTTCCGGTGGGCTCGAACACTACGAGTCGATCAAGGAAGAAAACTATGATCCCGGCATGGATGTCATGGGCGTCACCAATCAATACACGACCTATATCCAAACCTTCATGGGGCTGTGGCGCGGGTCGAAGCCGACGATCGCCAAGGTGCACGGCTATTGTGTCGGCGGTGGATCGGAATTGGCGCTGTGCGCGGACTTGGTCATCGCATCCGATGACGCCCGCTTCGGCACCCCCTACTCCCGTGTGTGGGGATGCCATCTGACGGGCATGTGGGTCTATCGCTTAGGGCTCGCCAAGGCCAAATACTATGCCCTGACGGGCGAATGGATCAGCGGCAAAGAAGCTGCGGAGATTGAGCTCATCAATTTTTCGTATCCGTTGGAAGAGCTGGATCAGCGCGTACAAGACCTCGCCGATAAGCTCGCGCAGATTCCCTTGACCCAGCTCATCTCCATGAAGCTCATTGTCAATCAGGCCTATGACAATATGGGATTGCAGGGCACGCAAACTTTAGGGCCGATCCTGGACGGCATCATGCGCAACACGCCGGAGGGCCGCGACTTCGTTCGCGTTACCCAGGCGGAAGGTGTAAAAGGAGCGGTCACCCGGCGCGACGGACCGTTTGGCGATTACAGCCAAGGCCCGCTCGATGAACAACCGCGCCGGCGCAGCAACATCTGAGGTCGCAACAATATGATGAAGGCTTTGGAAAGCGACGCACCTCTCATCGTTTATGTGGACGTGAAAAGCCCCTATGCCTTTATCGCGATCAAACCGACGCTTGCTCTTGAACGCCGGCTGGGCGTGCAGTTCGACTGGCGGCCACTCACCCTCGACATCCCGAGCTACCTCGGTTCCGCGCGCAAAACAAAAGGCAACGTCGTCGAAAGCAGCCGCAGCCCACGGCAATGGCAAGTCATCAGGTATGCCTACAAAGATGCGCGGCGCTATGCCGAACGCCAGGGGCTTGTGTTGAAGGGAACGGAGAAGATTTGGGAGTCGTCAATCGCAAACATCGGCATTCTGTGGGTCGTTCAAAACGCCCGCGACCGGCTGGCGGACTATTTCGCGGCGGTCTACCCGCCCTTTTGGCGGCGTGAGTTGGACATCGAAGATGTCAACGTCGTGGCTGCGTGCTTGGAGCAAGCTGGTGTGAGTGCAGACGGGTTCGATGCATTTCAATCCGGTGACGGCCGTGAACTCCATGACAATCTGCAAGCCCAACTGCATCCGGCGGGTATTTTCGGCGTCCCCACCTACGTGTTCGAGGGCGAATTCCTTTTCGGCCGGGAGCACTTGCCTTACGTGGAATGGCATTTGCGGGGCCGTGAAGGTCCTGCGCCGGACATCGCATACGTCCTATGATTACGATCTACACAGACTTTAAATCACCCGCCGCTTATTTGGCACTGAAACCAACGCTTGCGCTTCTTAAGGAGTTCGGCGTCGATTGCAAATGGCTTCCCTACACCTACAACGCCAAACAAGAAATCGTGCCGCCGCAGAATCCGAACGAAACCAAGACGGAGACCCATTTCCGTATCCGTGCAAAGCTCCGGAGGGAAACGCATCTGCGTTATGCGGGTGTTCAGAACACGCCGATGACGTTTCCGAATGTTCCCGGCAGTACCGATATCGCCCTCGCCGCCCTGCTGGCCGTGGAACGCAACCCGATCCCGTTCGTTGAAGCCGCCTTTAAGTCCTATTGGGTCGATCAGGCGGATCTCAACGATGCCCAAACCGTGTTGGAACTTATGAATGCTCATGGCCATGCGGTTTCTGCCGAAGATCTCGGGGAAGCCCTGGAGAAACTGCCCGCACACCAGTTGGCGGCGGAAGAAGCCGGCATTGTGGATGCGCCGGCCTATGTGATCGACGATCAGATCTTCATCGGCCGGGAACACCTGCCTTGGATCCGGTCTATTCTCAAGGAAAAATAGAAAGGGAAATGCCGCATGGCCTTGGAAATTTGGACCTCCCCCACGCCGAATGGCTGGAAAGTCACCATCATGATCGAAGAGCTGCGTGAAGCAGGGGTCGACCTTCCGGATATCGACGTGCGCATCATTGATCTGATGAAAGGCGAGCAGTTCGAAGACGACTTCACGGAACGAAACCTCAATCAAAAAATTCCTGTACTGAAGGATGGTAACCGATGCATCCCGGAAAGCGGCGCCATTCTGGAATATCTAGCGGAGAAATTTCCAAGTCCGCTGCTACCGCTCAATGAACGTAAATGGGATGTGTTGCCGTGGGTGTACTGGCAAATGGCCAATCTGGGGCCGGTCTTCGGCAATAAGCTTAGTTATACGCGCTACATGGACGACATTGACCCGGTCAAAAAAGAACACCCCTTAGAGCGCTTTAACAATGAAGCGCTGCGCCTAGTTTCGGTGTTCGATAAAAAGCTCGGTGACGATCCCTATCTGTGCGGCGACACTTTCACCATCGCCGACATCGCCTCTTACCCCTGGCTGCGCGGTTACAAATGGAGCAAGGTGGACATCACGACACGCCCGCGCGTGAAAGAATGGGTCGACCGGGTGCGTGCCCGGCCCGCCGTGGAGCGCGGCCTTGCCTACGGAGTGCCCAAAGACGAGATCGATAGTTGGAGTAAAGAACGCCGCGCCAATTACCGCCAAAGCGGCAGCTCCATCGCGGCTAATCAGAGCCTCAAAGACAGCATCCAATAATAAGGGCGGTGACCGCGAAGCCACCGCCCTTAAATTCGGCTTAGCAAAGTAGCTTAAGCGACTTCGAACAATCCGGCAGCCCCCATGCCGCCGCCGATGCACATGGTGACTACGACTTTCTTGGCACCGCGGCGTTTGCCCTCAATGAGCGCGTGGCCGACCAAACGCGAACCGGTCATGCCAAATGGATGGCCGACGGAGATCGAGCCACCATTCACATTGAGCTTCTCGTAATCGATGCCGAGCGTGTCGGCCGAATAGATCACCTGGCTCGCGAATGCTTCGTTGAGCTCCCACAGATCGATGTCGTCGACTTTGAGATTGTGGCGCTCCAGCAAGCGCGGCACGGCGAAGACAGGGCCGATGCCCATTTCGTCGGGCTTGCAGCCGGCAACGGCAAAGCCCTTGAAGATGCCTAGTGGGTTGAGGCCACGCTTTTCCGCTTCCTTGGATTCCATGACAACACAGGCCGAGGCGCCATCGGAAAGTTGGCTGGCGTTGCCCGCGGTGATGAAGTTGCCCTCGCCGCGCACAGGTTCCAACCCGGCTAGGCCTTCCATGGTGGTGTTCGGACGGTTGCATTCGTCTTTAGTGACAACATAGTCCTCGATGGTGATATCGCCGGTCTCTTTGTTCTTGACCGCCATCTTGGTTTCCATCGGGACGATTTCGTCTTTGAATTTTTCCGCCTGCTGAGCAGCCGCCGTCCGCCGCTGGCTTTCCAGTGAGTATTCGTCTTGCCGTTCGCGGGACACATTGTAACGCTGTGCCACAATATCCGCCGTGTCGATCATGGGGATCCAAATATCCGGATACATGCTTTCCAGTTTCTCGGAACGCACCACGTCGCCCTGAGGCGCGCCGCGGCCCATCAGCGAGATAGATTCAACGCCGCCACCAATCACGATTGGGGCTTCGTCGACGATTACCCGCTGGGCCGCCATGGCGATTGTTTGCAGACCTGACGAGCAGAAGCGATTGACCGTCGTGCCGGACGTGGTGACTGGGCACCCGGCAACCAATGCGGCGTTCCGGGCCACGTTCGGGCCGCTGCCCGTGTCGGGACCGGCAGAGCCGAAGATCACGTCTTCCACTTCTTCCGGATCGATCTTGGCGCGCTCAATCGCGTGCTTGATGGTATGGGCGGCCATGTCCACGCCTGGGGTCTGGTTGAACCCACCCCGGTGAGACTTGGCAAGGCCCGTCCGTGCCGTGGAAACAATGACGGCTTCTCTCATTCTTTTTCTCCTTCCAGATGTTGAGGTGGGCGGCACGGCATCGCGTGCCGCCGTTTTGTGGCAATTGTAGTTTTTGTTAGACGACTTCGAATAAGCCGGCGGCGCCCATGCCACCGCCGATGCACATGGTGACCACCACGTTTTTGGCACCGCGCCGCTTGCCTTCGATGAGGATATGGCCGGTCAGACGCGAACCAGTCATGCCATAGGGATGGCCCACAGAAATCGAGCCACCATTCACGTTGAGCTTTTCGTGGTCGATGCCCAGCTTGTCGGTGCAATAAAGCAGTTGGCTTGCAAAAGCCTCATTGAGCTCCCAAAGGTCAATGTCATCAACGGTAAGGCCCGTGCGCTCCAACAGGCGGGGGACCGCATAGACGGGGCCAATGCCCATCTCATCCGGTTCGCAACCGGCAACCGCAAATCCTTTAAAGATGCCTATAGGCTCAATGTTGCGCTTGGCAGCTTCGCCCGCTTCCATCAACACACAGGCCGAGGCACCGTCAGACAACTGACTAGCGTTACCCGCGGTGATGAAGTGTTCTTCGCCGCGCACCGGCGCAAGGCCCGCAAGGCCTTCCAATGTGGTGTTCGGGCGATTGCATTCGTCTTTGGTCACCGTATAGGGCTGCATGGACGTTTCACCGGATTCTTTGTCCGTGACCGCCATAATCGTTTCCATGGGAACGATTTCGTCGTCGAATTTGCCACCCTGCTGGGCCGCCGCCGTGCGGCGCTGGCTTTCCAAAGAGTATTCGTCCTGACGCTCCCGCGAGATCTTATACCGGCCGGCGACAATGTCCGCGGTTTCGATCATGGGCATCCAAAGCGCCGGGCAGCTTTCCATAAGCTTGTCTTCGGTGATGTTGTTGACGTTAATATTCGCTTGGGTGAGCGAAATGGATTCAACGCCACCGGCAACCGCAATGGGCACATCTTCATTCAGAATGCGGCCCGCGGCCATCGCAACAGTCTGGAGACCGGAAGAACAGAAGCGGTTGACGGTTGTGCCCGATGTGGTGACCGGACAGCCCGCCCAAATCGCCGACAGGCGCGCCACATTCTGGCCGGTCGCCCCTTCCGGCAACGCGCAGCCCATTAACACATCTTCAACGTCAGCGGGCTCGACCCCCGCTTTTGCGATGGCATGCTTGACCGCATGCCCGGCCATCGCCGCCCCGTGGGTATTGTTGAAACCACCCCGAAAGGACTTAGCGAGCCCCGTCCGGGCGGTCGATACGACGACAGCCTCTCTCATGAATTTGCTCCTGTTCCTCAGTCTGTTGAATTTTTTCAGAGAAGCGTTAACACCTGTCGTCCCAGAACGCCAATGTTAAAATGTCAGCACAGATATGCAGTTATGCTAACCGGCGGAAATCACTTCACTATTAGGTGATGCCTCCAGAGTGAGCCGCTGTTGGCGCCTTAAGTTTTCGGCAATTTTCCTTAACCGGTTTACGTTTTATCAACCATTCGCGCGCCATATCCAAGGTATGGTGGAGCAGTCATTATCGTTTAGATCGCTACAGGTCGGGCTGTTGTTCGTCCTTTCCGCAGCCGTAATTGTTGACGTAACGTTACCTGTCGGAAACCTGTGGTCGGGCAGTAATGGATCCATAGAGCTGGAACGCTCAGACGCATCTCTCAGGCATCAGGCGGTCCTCCACAATGCGCATGCCCGCCTGAACCAAGTCTTCGAGGATGGGGTGGAAAGCCCGCGTGCGGCAGACCTCGCGATCCAAAACTTAGACTGCTGGGAGACGGAGCTGACAACCAAAGGCGAAACGGCCAAGGCCGATGCGTGCAAACAAGGTTTCGAGTCGGCGCTGGCGGTCCTGACAGCAACCGAATTCCCTATGCAAGCCCGCGTGCGAATGGTCGAACCATAGATCTATCCGCTGCGGTTGGAGACTGTTGCAAGTTGACCAAACCTTAAGGTCCGTAAGCGAAATGCTGCGATTCAGCTCGCGCGATTTCCCATCGCTTTTAAGTTAACGTTAAATCGCCCGGACTATGGTGTGCGCCATGACTGGGGAATCAAGCAATAGCGAATTGGTGTTGGGGACGGTCCAGCTGGGCCTGCCCTACGGGGTGACCAATCAGGTGGGCATGCCGTCCCACGAAGAGGCCGTGAATCTCATTCACAAGGCCATCGAATTGGGTATTACAACGTTCGACACCGCTAGGTCGTACGGCACCAGCGAAGAACGCGTCGGCGATGCATTGACCGGGGACTATGTGGGTCACATCATCACCAAGCTCGATCCGCTGGAAGGCATGACGGATTCCACGCCCATTTCGACAGTACGACGGGCTGTAAACAGCAGCATTCGTCTGTCGTGCCTCGCTCTTGCGCGAGATCATATCCCCACACTGACATTACACCGCGCCAAACATCTCACCGCCTGCAACGGAACTATCTGGCGTGAAGTCAACAAGCTGCGCAATATGGGCAAGATCGGAGAGATTGGGGTCTCCATTCAGTCGCCCGAAGAAGCGCTTCAAGCGCTCAGCCATCCGGAAGTGCGGCAGATTCAACTGCCCTTCAATCTGTTGGATTGGCGATGGCGCAACTCTGACGTTCCCGCCAAACTGCGTTTACGTCCCGACGTGAAAGTGCACGCGAGAAGTGCCTTCCTTCAAGGCTTGCTATTGGCGGAAGATTTGGAGGTTTGGCCGACGATCGAGGGCCTCGATCCGGGCTTCGTCCGCGAGCGCTTGTTGCAAACCGTTCAAGAATGTAATCGCGAAAATGTTCTGGACCTATGCTTGGCCTATGTGAAGGCACAAGACTGGATCAACGGCATTGTGGTGGGCGCCGAAACTGAGGATCAACTGCAGAACAATGTGACGTCCTTTAGAACGCCACCCTTGACGCCAGAGCAATGCGAGTACGTGGCGACCAATCTGCCGACCGTGCCCGAATCCTTACTTAACCCGGCCCTATGGCCGGCAAAGCGCGGGTAACACACGCCGGACGTTGCCCATTCGCATCGCCGCAACTGGCGAAGGAAATGTCCGTTGGAAGATCTAAACTTTGCAAATTTACACCGCTTGGATGGGCGCACCGCTTTTATCACAGGCGCAGCCGGTCATCTGGGGAGCGTCATGGCGCGCGCCCTTGCGGAGGTCGGTTGCAATATTATTCTCAACGGCCGCAACCCGGATCGCCTTGAAGAGTTCGAACGGCGTCTGCGACCCCATGCGGCCGCCGTCGAAACCGCTTGCTTTGATATTCAGAATACAGAACACCTGAGCGCATTTTTCGAACACGTGCCGCGCCTGGATATCCTCGTCAACAACGCTTATACGGGCATGCCAGGCTCGCTGGAAAGTGCCGACGACCGGGATTTCGAAACAGCCTTCGCAAGCGGTGTCACGGCGGCGTTCAACGCCACCCGCTCGGCCCTGCCCGCCCTGAAAGCAGCCGTGTCAGAAACGGGGCATGCCTCCGTCATCAATATCGCCTCTATGTATGGCCATGTCAGCCCGGATCCCGGGCTCTATGGCTCCAGCGGTCTTAACAGCCCGCCCTATTACGGACCGGCAAAGGCAGGCCTCATTCAGCTTACAAAGTATCTTTCCTGTCAGCTGGCACCCGAGAGAATTCGCGTTAATGCGATCAGCCCGGGTCCGTTTCCCACATTCGAGATACAGGAGGAGCGGCCCGAATTTGTGGGTCGCCTGGCGGCCAAAACACCAATGGCCCGTATCGGTCACCCGAGCGAGATCGCTGGGCCCGTGCTCTTTCTCGCGTCCGATGCGTCCACCTATGTCACCGGCGTTAATCTTTGCGTCGACGGCGGCTGGACGGTCTGGTAGCAGCGCCTCATCCGGTTCGAGCGGCACCCTATTGTGAGAGCACCGACCTTCGACTAAAGACATGCCATGCGAACGCGGTGGCGAAAACTCTGGGACCGGGTGGTCGAGAAGCAGCCCGACCCAACCGATCGGAGCTCGGCTGAGTTCTACGTCAACAGTCTTCTTCCAAGTTTGCGCCTGTTTCATGGCCTTGACCGACGGGCGCTCGAAGAAGTCCGGTCCCACCTGGTCTGGTTTAGCCTGCCCGGCGGCTGGCCCCTCATTCGTCAAGGCGAGGTGGGCAACTCCCTATTTGTTGTCGTGTCAGGCGCGCTGGGCGTGTTTGTGAGAGGCGCAGACGGCCGTACCGAACTGGTCACTCAATTGTCGGCAGGTGCAGCTGTTGGGGAAATGTCGCTTCTAACCGGGGAAAAGAGGTCGGCCACGCTCACGGCCATTCGTGACACCGAGCTTTTGCGGCTCCCCAAAGAAGCCTTCGACAAACTCTCCGAAACTTACCCCATTCTCCTACACAATCTGGCGGAGATCCTTGCCCGCAGATTGGCCATCACCACACGCGGCGAAGAAACGTCGTTTCGTCCGCGGACATTTGCGATCATTCCGTTCGACAATAGCATTCCGTGTACCGATATATGTTACCGACTTAATCGATCCTTTGCGGATCGAGGCAAACGAATTCCCGTTATCACCTCGGAAGCCCGTGACCGACCAACCGAGTGGTTCCACCAAATGGAAACGGACCACGACCACCTCATCTATCAATCCGAGTCGAACGACGGGGTATGGACCCGGCTCTGTTTGCGCCAAGCCGACCGCATCATGCTGGTCGTTCCGGCATCTCAACCTCCAACCGATGGCGCGCTGGAGCGCCTCTTCTTGGGACAACGGCGCCGGCGGCTCGAGATCATATTCTATCACCAAGACAACGAAACGGGAGAAGCGGTAACCGCATGGTTGGATTTGTTCCCCGAGGCGTTCCATCATCATCTTCGGGCGTCGAACCGCAAGGATATCGCGCGATTAGCGCGTCACCTGGCCGGCGCGGCGACGGGGCTTGTCTTGGCGGGCGGCGGTGCCCGGGGCTTCGCGCATCTGGGCGCCCTGCGTGCCATTCGGGAAGCTGGTGTCAACATCGATGTCCTAGGCGGCACAAGCATGGGCGGCATAATTGCGGCCGGAGTTGCCATGGACTGGTCCGGAGAGGAACTTGAAGAGCGCATGCGCAGCGCCTTCGTCGATGCCAATCCGATTAGTGACTACACGATTCCCCGTATTGCGCTCGTCCGTGGCCGGAAAGTGACCAGCCTGTTACGGGAACACTTCGAAGAGATGCTCATCGAAGATTTGTGGCGTCCCTATTTCTGCGTATCCTCCAACCTTACCACCGGCCACGTGACCGTTCACCGACGCGGTCCCATTTGGCAGGCATTGCGTGCAAGTGTGGCCATACCGGGTCTGTTGCCGCCCGTCTCCTATATGGGCGAAGTGCTGGTGGACGGCGCGGTCATGAACAATTTCCCTGCCGACATTATGAAAGAGCTTGGACGCGGCCCCGTTATCGGCGTGGATGTCGAAGGCAATCAGTCCATTACTGCTTCGGAAATCGACGAGCAGACCGGCTTGGACTGGCGCACACTCGACCAAAGCAGCCGCGAAGATCCCGGTATCATCAACATTCTCATGCGTGCGGGCACCGTTAATAGCGAGGCGCAAACCAAGCTCTCACGCCGCATGGTCGACATTTATTTCTCACCCAATATGGAAGGGATCGGAATTCGGGACTGGCAGATGTTCGATCAAGCGATCGAGCGCGGATACATCCACACCCAAAATGTCATCGAACAAATGGGACCGTCGTTGTTCGAAACGCGTTGATACCGTTTCCCAACCTTCAGGTTCTACAGCTGATTTCAATCGTGACATTATTCGGGTCGCGCAAGAAGAGCTGACGCCGCGAGCCGTCCGGTGCCTCGAAACGGACGTACTTTACTTTATTGTCATCCAACCGTACTGCCATCGCTTCCAAATCATCTGTACGGAAAGCAAAATGGTCCAGCGGACTTTTAGGCTCGACGTCGCTGTCATCCTCGACCCCAACCAGATGGACAAGATCCTGCCCATCCGCGTAAAGCCAATAACCGGGAAACTCAAAATTGGGCCGCGCCCCAACGGAAAGCCCAAGCACATCGACAAAAAAGTCCTTTGTTGCTTCCAGCTTGTTTGTCGCGATATTAACATGGTCCAACAAGGCTATCGACATCACCGTCTCCCCGGCACTTATGTGTTGCGAACCTTTTCGTGGTTTTTGATCACTTCCGTGATGATAAAGTGCAAAAACTTCTCACTGAAATCCGGATCAAGATTGGCAGTCTCTGCAAGCTGACGCAATCGAGCAATCTGTTCCTTCTCGCGCGCTTTGTCCGCAGGCGGTAGTCCGTGTTCCAACTTATGCTGGCCGACCCGCTGGGTGATCTTGAACCGTTCCGCCAGCAAGAAAACAAGCGCGGCGTCAATATTGTCGATGCTTTCCCGGTAGGAAAGGAGCACCGGGTCTTCTGACATGGTGGAGTTTTTCCCTATTTCACCTTGGGGCTTCATTTGCTCTCGCAATGTAAGCTTTGTCAATCTTGACGCTTAGGGGCGCAAGTCAGATTTCAAACACATCGGAATCTTCCGATTCTGCGCCCGTATCGTCCGCCCGGCGAAAAGGCCCCTTGAAATTTGGGTCCGCGCGGCGCCGTCTGTCCGGACCGAAATAGGTTTCACACTTAATAAAAGGGCGGGGTCGAAGGACGATTTCTTCAATACGCCGAAAGACCCCTTTTGGCGTGATCGGCTTGACCAGAAACTCGGTCACGCCGGCATCGCGCGCCCGAACCACACACTCCCGTTCCGCATAGCTGGTTACCAAAACGACCGGCAGATAGCGCATCTCTTCGCCGCCTTGCCGGATTCGCTTGACGAATTCGATCCCATCGTCGGGCGGCATCAAATAATCGACAATGGCAAAATCGGGCAACGCTCGTTTGAGTTCGTTTTCCGCTTCGGTGGCGTTGGCCGCCATTCGAATGTCCTTGATCCCGAATGCCTTCAACACCGCGGCAAGCAGCGTGCGCATGTGCCCGTTGTCGTCGACGACCAGTGCTCCCAACTCACCAAGACCTTCACTCAATTTCGACATTCCCCAGGATTGTGCGCCTTGGGCCGAATGGCAGTCTCAGAGACTGCAACCCCAAGGCTAAAAGGCGGGCCTCGCTTCGTGCTAGATGTACTAACTAAATGACATTCAAGGAATATTCAAACGAGATGTGACCTTGACCCCTCGGCCGTTAAGAAGGCCTTGCGGTGCACCCAAAAAACCGATTGAGTGCTCGCAGCAAGCCAGGCGAAACCACAGGAAGGATGCAACAAAAAATGGCGATCGATTACGACCACATCATGTCTTTGAAATCCGAAGGCCAAGAATTTTCCTATGGCGACCGGGAAACGATGCTCTATGCCCTGGGCGTGGGCATGGGCCGAGACCCACTCAACAGGGAAGAACTGGGCTATGTGTATGAGAAAGAACTCAAAACGGTCCCCTCATTGGCCACGGTGATTGCTTGGGGCGCGGGTGCTATGCGCGACAGCGGCATCAACTATTTGATGGTCGTGCATGGCGAACAGCGCCTGACACTGCATCAACCCTTGCCGCCAGCTGCGAATATCGTTGTCGACAGCCGGGTTGTAGGGGCGTTCGACAAAGGAAAAGACAAAGGCGCCGTGATCGTCAGTGAATCGGAAATCAAGTTGAAAGAAAGCGGCGAAAAACTCTGTACGTTGACCGGCACCACATTTGCACGCGGAGATGGTGGATTCCTAAAGGAGGGCCAGCAGGTTCAAGGGGAACAACCCAAGCCGCACCCGATCCCTGAGCGGGACCCGGACGGCACATTCGAAGCCGAAACGCGGCCGGACCAGGCAGCACTTTACCGACTGAGCGGTGATCGTAATCCATTGCATGTAGATCTTGATATTGCGGAGAAGGCGGGCTTTCCACGACCGATCCTGCATGGTCTATGCACATATGGGACCGCCTGCCGCACGATCCTGGCCAATGTGTGCGACTACGATCACACCGCGATACGGGGCTTCGACGTGCGCTTTTCCGCACCGGTTTATCCCGGCGAGACGATCGTCACGGACACCTGGACGGACGGTAATGTGGTTTCCTTCCGCTCACGCGTGAAAGAACGCGACGTGGTGGTCCTGAACAACGGCAAGTGCACGCTGGCCTGAACATTCAGAACTGAAGACTAGATCATCATGCGATCAACTGGATCATTGAAGATGGGTCCGGTTGATCGCACAATGTTGCACTAGCAGCCGGGCCCGCAGGTCCGGCTTTCCATTTCGCGAGCTTGGCAGAAAACGAGGGTTAGATGTCCTTTCCGCCAACCTCCCTGTCAGCTAGGGTGTAACCATGAAGAACGGAAAATCGCCCACCCCGTCCGCAAAGAAGAAGCACATCGTCATTTTGGGGTGCGATGATGCGCAGATTCTCGACGTTACGGGCCCAGCGGAGATCCTCCAGTCTGCGGCCGAGCTGAACGGCAAAAATGCCTATCAGGTCACGCTTGTGGGCCCGCGCCGCGATTTCATCTCAACCACTTGCGGCATCAACCTGTCCGTCGACCGTTCATTCAAACAATTCACACCCGAGGAGATCCGCAACATCGACACGCTGGTCGTGGCGGGAGGTAGAGGCATGCGCCGCGATGCCGCCAATGTTGATCTCATGCGCTTTGTTGGAAAAACCGCCAAGACCGCGCGCCGCGTTACCTCTGTTTGCACAGGGGCCTTCATTCTCGCCGCAGCGGGGCTCTTGGATGGGCGTCGGGCAGCGACCCATTGGATGTATTGCGACGCGCTCAAACGAAACTTTCCCGGGATAGACGTCGATCAAGATGCAATCTATGTGCGCGACGGCAAAGTATGGACTTCGGCCGGCGTCACGGCCGGAATGGATTTAGCGCTTGCATTGGTGGAAGAAGATCTTGGTCGGGAAGTAGCGTTGGAAGTCGCACGGCAAAAGGTCATGTTTATGATGCGTCCTGGCGGCCAGTCCCAATATTCATCTCATCTGGCCGCCCAGCAATCGCAGGACACGCCCATAGGCCGTTTGATGAAATGGATACTGGAAAACGTGTCCGACAATCTATCCGTACCCGAATTAGCCCGCCAAATCGCTATGAGTGAGCGCAATTTTGCCCGTCAATTCGCCAAGGAAACCGGAACCACACCGGCCCGCTTTGTGGAAGCTGCCCGGGTGGAAGCCGCCCGGCGGTCATTGGAGGAAGGCTGCCTGCACATTGACCAAATCTCCATGGAATGCGGATTTTCCAATGCGGAACGCATGCGACGTGCCTTTCACCGGCATTTGGGCATCAGTCCACAGGACTACCGCGCCCGTTTTGGAAAGACCATCGGCCGGACGCTCACACATATAGGGGTAAGCTCATGACACTGAACATCGGATTGCTTGCGTTCGACGATGCTGAGGAACTGGACTTCATTGGCCCTTGGGAAGTCTTCACCATGTCCAACGAGGTGTTCGCCCTCGCTTCGCCGGAGAGGGGGCGGGACAATGTTTTTCTTGTATCCGAGAATGGCGGTGCCATTCGCTGCGCAAAAGGCTTGCGCGTTGAAACCGACTACAGCCTGGACAACAGCCCAGCCATTGACGTCCTGCTCATTCCAGGCGGACAGGGAACGCGTCGCGAAGTCAACAATCAGCGACTATTGGATTGGATCGCAACGGTCGGCAAATCCGCCGACTGGATGACCAGCGTCTGCACGGGTTCATTGTTGCTCACAGCGGCCGGACCTGCGAAAGGAAAGCGCGTGACGACCCATTGGGGCTTTATCGACCAGCTTCGCGAACGGGGCGATGCGGCGGAAGTGTTGGAAAACATAAGATATGTGCGCGACGGCAATGTGGTGACGGCGGCCGGCGTCTCTGCCGGGATCGATATGGCGCTCTGGCTTATCGGCCAAATCCACGGTGTCGCTCATGCCCGTCACGTACAAAAGGGCATGGAATATGATCCGGCGCCGCCCTATTCCGCTGAGGTCTGACGAATTGTACCTGCCGATTTGATCCAGCCTCACCGCCACCAAATCGCCACAACTTCGCCCTTGGACCGGCTTAGTTAACCGATACCTACTCTCCCCAAGCATTTGCAAGCACTCGCGACGGGGAGAGTTTTCATGCGCAATCGCTCCACTTCATTGTCGACCGCAAGCGTTCTGGCATTAGCTACGGCGTTCATTCTTGCCGCCTGCAATTCCGAAACCGACGTCACAAAGGAAGAGCCACCCGCCCCGTCACCCCAAGACGCGGCAGAAGAAATGGACGTGGCGCCGCTTCTGGAATCGGTTCAAATGGGTCGGACGCGCGGGGATAAATCGTATTCGTCCCCCGCTGCCATGACCGGTTTTGGGGGAATGGCACCGCCCCCTCCACCGCGCAATACGGAACGATATGAAGATGTGGATCCAAACCCGGTTAAAGTCACGGCCGAAGAGCCCGTCTCCACATTCAGTGTCGATGTGGACACCGCGTCCTACGGTGTTATGCGTCGCTATGTGAATGAAGGCGCACTGCCGCCACGCGACTCCGTGCGCGTTGAGGAGTTCGTGAACTACTTCAACTACTCGTACGAGCTGCCGGAAAACAAAGACCAACCGTTTAAGCCGACAGTCTCCGTGTTTCCGTCTCCCTGGAACGAACACACTCAAATTATGCATGTGGGCATCAAAGGTTTCGATATTCCGCCTGCGGAGCGCCCGGATCTCAATCTGGTTCTGCTGATTGACGTTTCCGGCTCCATGCAAGCTCAGAACAAACTGCCGTTGCTCAAGAAGAGCATGCGGCTGCTTGTGGATGAGCTCACTGAAAACGATACGGTCTCCATGGTGGTTTACGCGGGCGCTGCGGGCACGGTGCTCGACCCGACAAAAGGTAGTGAAAAAGCCAAGATCATGGCCGCGCTCGACCAACTATCCGCCGGCGGCTCCACGGCCGGTGCTGAAGGCATCCGCCAAGCGTATCAACTGGCCGAAGCGAACCTGAAGGAGCACGGCGTCAACCGGGTCATGCTCGCAACGGATGGCGATTTCAATGTGGGCATCGCGGACCCGGAACGCCTAGAAGACTTTGTTTCCGAAAAACGAGAGACCGGCGTTTTCTTGTCGGTGTTGGGCTTTGGCGGCGGCAACTACAACGATGTGATGATGCAGAAGATGGCACAAGCCGGAAACGGTAATGCGGCCTATATCGATACGCTGAGCGAAGCGCGCAAAGTGCTGGTAGACGAAGTGAGCAGCACGCTGTTCCCCATTGCAAACGATGTGAAGATCCAGGTGGAGTTTAATCCATCTCAGGTCGCCGAATACCGTTTGATTGGCTACGAGACCCGCATTCTCGACCGGACGGATTTCAACAATGACAAAGTGGATGCGGGCGATATCGGCAGCGGACATTCCGTCACCGCCCTTTACGAAATCACGCCCGCTGGCGGCGACGGCCGCCTGACGGATCCGTTGAGGTATGGCAACAATCACGCCACGCCGGCGAACACGTCAGACGAACTTGCCTTTGTCCGCATCCGGTACAAATTGCCGGACCAAGACATCAGCAAGCTGATTGAGCGGCCCGTCACAAAAGCGGACGTGCTGGGCACCCTGCGCGATGCGCCGTTGGATACGCAATTTGCAACCGCAGTCGCCGGTTTCGGCCAAATGCTCGACGGCGGCGAACACCTAAAATCGTTCGACTACGACACGCTGATCGAAATGGCCCAACGGTCCAAGGGCGACGACCCGTTCGGTTACCGTGCAGAGTTCATCCAGTTGGCGCGGCTTGCCCAATCTGCAGCGGCGCTTCCTCCTTTAGAGTCCCCCACCCCGACGGTCAGCCAGTAAGACTGACCGCACCTACTCCCGCAATGGAGGCGCCCTAACCTCCTTGCGGGTTCTTTTTTTCCTCAGAAATAGGTGCGCAGTTCTAGCGCAATACCACCGCGAAAGGCACCGAATTCGCTTTGCGGAATGCGCGTCAAAGATCTTGGGAATGTCAACGGGCCGGCCAAAGGCTGGCGTCCATAACCGGCTGATCCAGTGAACAGAAAGTCCGTCTCATCGGACAGCGACCACACCAATTGCGCTTGGACGAGCCCCGAATCGTCCGATATTCCATGAATCGTCGTCAGGCTACTGATCAGTATGGGCGTAATCTCATAACTGGTGCGGATGCCCACCAAATGCCGATTCGTTTGTTGCGCTGCGCCAACGGCCACTCGAAACAATCCAACCAATTGATTGTCGGGCGCGCCGGCACCGTTATAAAAATACTCCGCATCCAACTGAAACGTGTTCGGCCAGCGGTAACCGGCACCCAACACGGCCTGCCAGTGATCGGTGAAAAGCTGGCGCACACTGTCCTGCACCGTTAACGGAGGACCGTCGGGCACGCGAATCGCATCGAAATAGCTGCCCTCCGCCCGCACTTGCACGACACCGATCTCGCCCACTGCCGCGCCGCCAATCTGAAGGCCGCCATAGACTTTCCCCCCCTGCACAGCGATATCCCAGCCCTCCACATATGCGGTGTACCGGCCGATCAGCGCAGAGCCGTAAGTGTCGGCCCCCACTTCGCGATCCCGCTCAAGGGGGGCGCCCAGAGGATCCACCTCGCGCCCGAACACGCTTACGACCGTGATGCCGGAGAAGGCGTCGAGTTCCCAGTCAAGACGCACCGCATCGACACCTGCCTTGTAATCCCTGTTCACCTGTTCCGCCGCAAAAGGACGGAACACATCCAAGGGATTCCAAAAATAGGCTTTGCCAAACGTGACCGCCTGCCGGCCCACGGACAGGTCTACATCGCCGAACGATTTGCGGAACACAAACCGGTCCACAAAGGCTAAGAACTGGGCATCATTCCCAGAGCCGTTGTCGGTCAACAAATCGATCGCCCGGTATTGGCCTTGCCCCACGCGCTCCGGAATAAGCGCGTCGGCGGGATCGGAAAGGATGCGTGCCGTCCCAAAGACATGGCCTTCAAACGAAACGCCGTCCCAAAACTCTGCTTCCATTGTGGCCCGCCCGTTCAAGAATCCTTGGGCAGAGTTTTCTTTGTCAACACGGGTGACAAATCCGCCGCCACGCAGATTGCCCCCCATATCCACTTCAGCGGCATGGGCTTGCGCGCCGATTGGTAACGCCAAAATGCACGCGCAACAGACCCAAGCGCTTATTCGTTTGGTCCGGCGCAGCACGCTCACGGCATCAAGCCCCGTCGATCTGGCCGTCGCGCATGCGAATAAGGCGGTGCGCCCGGTCCATGACGGTCGAGTCGTGTGTCGAAATCAAAAAAGTGACATTGCGCTGTTCGTTGAGCTGCAACATGAGGTCGATGAGCGCCATGCCGGTTTCGGAATCCACATTTGCCGTGGGCTCATCGGCGAGAACCAAAGCCGGTTCCGCGACGACAGCTCGCGCAATCGACACACGTTGCTGTTGTCCGCCGGAAAGCTGATTGGGAAAGCGGCTTTCCATGCCGCCTAGGCCGATTTGCTCAAACAGATCGCGCACGCGTTCGCGCCTTTCCTTCACCGGCTTGCCCTGCAGCATCAGAATATATTCTGCATTTTCCAAGGCCGTCATTACAGGAATGAGGTTGAAGCTCTGGAATACAAAACCAATCCGGTCGCGCCGCAAATCTGACAATGCCATGGGGCGCAGTTTCTGAGTGGCAATCCCTTCGATGAACACTTCACCGCTCGTCGGACGGTCGAGGCACCCGATCATATTCAGAAGCGTGCTCTTGCCTGACCCGGACGGGCCCGCCATGGCGGTGAATTCGCCCGGATTGATGGTCAAGTTCACGCCGCGCAGCGCGTGCACGGCAATGTCGCCTTTGCCAAACGTTTTCGTGAGGTTCCGTGTTTCAACGATGGCGGACATCCGTTCCCCCTAACGCAACAAATTGGCAATCGACAGCCGCGTCACACGGCTGATGGGTATGAGGCTCAAAACCAATGTCACCACGAGAATGGAGCCACAGATCAGTGACATGAGCCGGGCCGTAAACATAGGATAGATCGTTGAATCGACCGAGATGCCGGAGATCTCTACCTCACCCCCAGGCACAAACGTCGCGAGATCAAGTCCGTTTACGGAGTAATAATAGGCAACGGCGCCGCCAAGAACCCCGCCAATGAGAATTCCGAGAATGGCAATGAGACCTGCTTCGAAAAATACCTGCAGCCGAAGATTACTGCCGCGCCCGCCCAACGCCAGGATTGTCGCAAATTCCTTCTTGCGCTCCGTAACCGACATCAAAAGCGTATTGAGGATGGTGAACGAGACCATGGCGATCAAAAAACCTTCCATAATCAAATAACTCGTGCGCTCGACAACCACATATCCGGCAACACCCGGCATGATGGTTTGCCATGGATGCACCGCAAGATCCGAGTTGCCGCCCAGGCTTTTCTCCACAAGAGGAAGAAAAGACGCCAACCGGTCCAAGTTCTTCATCACCAGACCAATTTGGGTCGCACTTCCGTCCGGCAGGTTGAACAGATCCCTAGCGGCATCAAGCTGCATGTGGATCAGCGCGCCATCCACTTCGTCTGTGCCTGTACGGAAGATCCCCTTAACACGGTAGAGCCGTTCCACAAGCTCGCCATCCGCATCATTGGTGGCGATGACGAGCTTCTTGCCGGGCTTGAGTCTAAGCCGCTCCGCAAGAACGGTCCCGATAACGATGCGCTTGGGGTCGTCAGGCGCCAGGTACTCTCCTTCCACAATATTCTCGGCAAGGGGAGACGTTTCCCGTTCCAACTCCGGCACGACCCCCGCGATCAGAACGCCAAACGCGCCGGCTCCAGACCGCGCGACGCCTTCGCCGCTCACAATGAGCTTTGCGGTTTGAACCTGAGGCAACCCGCTCAGTTCCGCAGCCAGATTTTCTGCATCCGGCACCGACAACGAAACAGAGGGCGCGAGCCGATAGTCTTCATGCTCGATGGTGACGTGACCGGCTTGAAGCCGCGCCCCGCTGTCGATAACGCTTCGGATAACGCCTTCTTCCAAGGTCGTCAGAATAATGATCAAGATGAGGCCGAACGTGATCACAAAAACGGTGATGGCAGTGCGGCGGCCCTGGCGCCAAATGCTGCGCCAAGCGAGACGGAGTTGCTGCCCCATGTCACATATCTCCCTTGCGCATCGCGTCGAGCGGATCCATCCGTGCGGCCGAAAAGGCGGGGAAGAAAGCGGCAACCAGGCACAAGATCCAGAGTCCAGTCACCCCCATCACAGCCGATGCAATATCCAAATCAGCCCGGATGATCGGATTGAAGGCAACACCTTCCATCGATAGCCCTTCTGAATAGGCGGTGATGTCGATCCCCACATTGGTAAAATAGCTCGACCCTGCCACGCCGACGACGGCGCCCAGCACACATCCGATCAGCGCCAGAATGGCCGTTTCCTGTGCAACGCCCGAAATGATTTGTCTTGGCCGCGTGCCAACGGCCTTCAGCACGCCGAATTCCCACATGCGTTCGTAGGTGGACATGAGGACCGTGTTCGCAACGCCCAAGGCGGCCGCCAGACCGAAAATGGCGAGGATGATCCAAATGGCATTGTTGGCCACTTCCGTCATTTCCGCGAGCGTGGGAGAGAGTTCTTTCCAGGTCATGGTCTCGTGATCCGGCACGAGCGATTTGATCGCCTGAGAAACAGTGTCGAGCGGCACCTCGCCCCGTGTGTTGGCCGCAAACTCGTGGAATTGCCGACCGTAAAGACTGAACAATTCCCGATAATCCGCTTCGTTCATCAGAACGACGGTCCGGTCGACGCCATCGGCCACAGACTTAAGAATGCCGCGTACAGAGTAAAGCTCCGCACCGATCGAACCGTCGGCAGCTTCCACCACGACAATCAGTTCGTCGTTGATACCCACATTGAGAATCTTGGCAAGCTTCCGGCCGATCACCACACCGCCTGGCGCCGAAGGGCTAACAAAATTGCCCACATCCACATGCTGGGCCAATTCGAACACGCTGCTCTCTTTTTCAGGCTGAATGCCCCAAAACGATCCGCCAGCAGACTTCGGGCCGTTGGAGACAAGGCCGTAACCAAAAAGCCTGGGCACCAAATCGATGCCTTGGGTTTCAAGGGTGCGAACCGTCTCGTCCGGCAACTCAACCGTTTGGAAAATGGAACGTTCCCGGCGGTAGTCATGGGCATGGATTTGCGCTTCGCCCGAAAAAAGCTGCGTCACATTGTGCTGTAGATCGCTGATCATGCCCCGCGACAGGCCATCCGCCATAATGAGCGTGGCGGAGCAAAATACGATCGACGCCAAGGTGATCAAGGTGCGCGTTCGGTTTCGCCACAGATTGCGCCAGGCGATACGCATTTCTTCCATGGGGTTCCCCTAGTTTTCCCTCAACCGCCGGATGGAGAAAAAGTCCTCAGACAGTTCCACATCGAATGTGATTTCGTCATAGGACACGGTGGTGCTTTCATCGGGTTCGTCCGTCGGCACCACGATCATTGTGGTCGGCATTTCGCGATCATCCACCAAACGCAAGTCATGGTAGGAAATTGTTCTGGCCAGCGCCAAGTCTTCATCGTAGTAGCGTACCTCTATGGGCAGCTCCTTGATGCCGTCCAGGGTCAGTCCAACCTTGCCCCATTCAACGGCCGCATCGGGCAGCGGGAAACAGTCGATCTCCACAAGCGCAGCGCCGTCCCGCTCTCCATCAAACGTAATCTCACATTCGAAATCTTCCGCAAACCGACTTTCGCGCACCAGATCATTGTTGGTCACGTGGCTGCCCATCCACGAAACACTCATCATGGATGATGGCAGCTTGATGACCCGATCTACTTTGGGCAGGTAATTCCAGATATCCCGGCCCACGCGCAACGTGGTCGTGCCGCGCTCCTTCTTCGGCGAAAGTATTCTGATGAATGTGTTGTCTTTGCCTCTGGAGGCCATTTCGGCGACGAGCGACCGCGTCCAGTTCTCGGTCACGATGACCATGCTCATCTTGCCTTGCGAGGAATCGCCGCGATAAAGGTCATCGACCGCATCGAGAAGCTCGTTGGCACTGCGTTCCCGTGCGCTGGCGTCGGCACTCACGTGAAGCAGACCGGCTGCTAAGACGATGGATCCAATTGTCTGTGTGATTTTGGACATGCGTGGTTTCGGCTTTGCGCGTCGATCATCGCCCCGGCTGTCGCACGGCAAGCCGTCCTTCTTTTTCATTGGCCACCCCAGTTTACTTATGTAAGCGCGGTGCTGAGACATACAACGCGGCACTCCTTACCTTGGAACGATTCTGTTTTGCGAGGGATCGCTCCGCAATTGATGAAAATGACGTTCAATCATGAAAAGGCGGCGGCCTTTCTGCTGCCAGAGCTTGGACGAGATCGGGCCGCTGACCTTGGTTTTGCTTTTGTCGAGGTCTTGGGGCTGATCACACCGTCGACGACCACATCCGCCAAGGCGTTTGTGTATCGATCCCATTCAATGCCATGAGGGTTCATGAATGATGACGTGGTCAGGGCGAACAGGAGGTCGATCAATACTTGCCCACGTGCTTCCAGCTCGGTGCGCGGCACCTTGTTCGATGTCGCCGACTCAAGAAGGTGTATGACAAAGTTTACTTGCAGCGCATTTGCATTTCCGACCACAGTTTGGTCGATCTCTTGAAATGCCAATTCAATCTCGTGATCGCCTTGGATCAAACTCGAGATCAGAGGCATCTCGCGGGTCATCTGCACACAAAGTATAATGAATGAACGCAGTTTCTCCCTCGGCGCTGAATTTTCCTCACTCAGGGGAAGCATGCGTTGAAGAAAGGTTCGTTCCTCAAGCGACGCCGCGTGATAAACCAGCTCTGCTTTATTTCGGTAGTAAAGGTAGACGGTGCCTTTTGCCACGCCCGCGCGTTTCGCTACCTCGTCGATGCTGGTCTTTTTGTAGCCCAACCTTACGAAAAGTTCGGTAGCCGACCGCAATATGCGCTCTCGCTTGTTGCGGAGCTTCGGCTCACGTTCCGGCCAGAGAAATGTGTCTATTGTCTCAATCGCAAGATTGAGTTCCGCCGCGTCCATAAATGACTATATGTGCATTTTCGGTCATTTCGTCAATGCTAAGAAGCATACTTTTCGGCAGCGCCACGACGGGGCCGGGTTGACGCAGCGGCGCCAAAGGCGCCCGCGCACGGGCATTTCTGGAACGTGCACCTTGCCTCTTCCCTTGTTAGTTTGCCGCAAACCAACCATCAGAGAGGCGCCACATGTCATTCCAAACGATTGCCTACGAGACTGAGGGACGGATCGCCACCATCACACTCAACCGGCCGGAGCGCTTGAACGCAATCGCCGCCGGCATGCCCACGGAGATCCGCCAAGCGGTCGAACAGGCCAATGCAGACAACGAAATCCATGTGATCATATTGACCGGCGCCGGGCGCTCCTTCTGCGCAGGATATGATTTGATTGACTATGCCGAAAAGCCGTCCGGCAATGAGGCGACGCAAGGACCGGATCAGCCATGGGACCCCATGGCGGATTTCAACATGATGTATCAGAACACTCAGGACTTCACATCCCTGTGGAGATCCTACAAACCGACCATCGCCAAAGTGCGCGGCCACGCGGTGGCAGGCGGTAGCGATATCGCATTGTCGTGCGATATGGTCGTGATGGAAGACACGGCCAAGATCGGGTACCCGCCGGCCCGAGTGTGGGGGTGCCCCACCACGGCCATGTGGGTCTATCGTCTGGGCGCGGAAAAAGCGAAGCGCATGCTGCTGACGGGGGACCTCATTACTGGCACTGAAGCAAAAGAAATGGGCCTTGTGCTCGATGCCGTGCCTTCAGATCAACTAGATGACCGCGTTCGTCAGCTAGCTGAACGTATGCAAGGGGTGCCGCGTAATCAGCTCATGATGCAGAAACTCATGATCAACCAGGCCTATGAGAGCATGGGGCTTACGCAAACCCAGATGTTCGCGACCATCTTTGACGGCATTACGCGACACTCGCCCGAGGGTATCTGGTTTAAGAAGCGGGCGGAAGAAGTCGGCTTCAAGCAGGCCGTGCAAGAACGCGACAGCGGAGACGCCATTGCCCCTGGCGTCAGCCGCGACTTTTTCTCTTTCTGATGACATTAAGGAATTCAGTTTTATGGGTGAGATGATCGAAGTTTGCCGCTCCAGCGTGCAGACTTGGGAATGCGATGTGATGGGTCACATGAACGTTCAGTTCTACGTGGCCCACGCCACGTCAGGTGTGGCGGCGATGGGTAATGTCATCGGATTGGGGCCAAGCAAACTGCGCGATCAAGGACTGCGCTTGCGGGCAATCAACCACCACATCCGGTTTTTGCGCGAAATGCGGCCCGGGGCGCCGTTTTACGCAATGGGTGGGCTTACGGCGGCAACACACAACAAACTGCGCTTCCTTGTCGAGATACGGAACACCGTTTCCGACGATGTCATGGCGACCCTCTCCGGAGACGCTGTCCTTTCCAACCCGTCGGGAACGGCGCTGACCAACTTTCCCGGTGAGGCGATCGAAAAAGCTGCAGCCCTTTTGGTCGATCTTCCAACGCATGCGGCGCCACGCGGTTTGTCCTTAGCGAAGGAGCCCAAGGCTCTGAAGATCGGTGACAGCAAAGCGCAGCAGCTCATCCCAATCTATCAGGCCATGGTCAAGGACGCCGATTGCGATGCGGACGGCTACATGATGAACCGTCTTTACATCGGCCACATCTCAGATGGCATTCCCAACATGCTCGCGGCAACACGTGGCGAAGACCGGTCTAGTATGGGCAATGTAGGCGGCGCCGCCTTGGAATACCGGACGTACTACACCAAACGCCCTCAGGCCGGCGATATTATCGCCGTGCGCAGCGGGCTCATAGGCATCAGCGAAAAGGCCTATACTTGGGGTCATTGGATGTTTGATTTGGAATCCGGCGAAACCATCGCCACCGCCGAAGCCGTCGCCATTTCCATGGACCTTGAGGTGCGCAAAGCAATCCCAATTCCTGATGACCTTCGGATGAAACTCAAAAAGCTGCTCATTGAGTGACGCGCATTTTAATGCCCGCTTATGTGGGGGCCTTGTCGGTATTCGGCTACTGCACCACGGTGACGTCGGCGATAGTGGCCAGCGTGTTATCTCCGCAGCCGACAATCACAGCGCGGTACTCCGTAATCGGACTTTCTACAGCGTAAGATACGGCGACGGTGGTGATCACCTGGGCGACCATGCCGTCAGGCGGCGTTGTGGACACTTTCAAGCGTTGGGCCGGTGGCTGCCGGCGGTCAAGCGCGCCCATCGTCCATGTGATCTCATACCCCGGTGTGGGCAGAACCACTTCGCCGGTCACATGCAGGGTGGGCTTGGCGTCGGGACCCGGCATTTTGTCGACCCAGGCCTGCCAATTCCCACTTTCTATGACGGCGCAGTCAGCCGAAGGTGTCATAGCGCCTGCAGGGGTCGCCTGGGCGAGAAGCGCGTCATCGGCCCCGTCGGAACAGGCGGCCAAACACACAAAAGCCCATAAAAGGTACCATTTTTTCATGCACTCTCCCCCACGCGATCGACCTTCGGGAGAGAGCATATCAAAACAGATGGGCCGATCAATGTCCGGCTAGAGGCGCTACTTTTGTGTCCCCTTCTGCATGGACTGCATTTGGCTCCGTCTCCACACTGATCAGTGGCCAAAACAATTGCTCGCCAATACTGGTTTCCGGCAGGTTCTCGACGCCCATTTTCTCCGGATACTGACGGGTGATTTTGGCGGTGCCGAACAGCACGTCCCAGAAGAACAGAAGATTGCCGAAGTTACCTTTGTAATTGGTAGCGCCATCACTAGCATGTTTGCCATGATGGGCGCCATGGGTTGCCGGCGTGGAAATGGTACGTTCCACAATCCACATGACAGGCGACAACCATTTAATCTTGTAGAGCGGCGCATCCCAGCGCACATCCGAATGGGCGGCGATAATAACGGTCATCTTGACCACCACGTAACAGGCATAAGCCCAGCCCAGACCGAGATAGATGAGCGCGCCGGAAAGCCACAAGCCAGGCATCATCAAGTAGTAGAAGAAGTTGTTGCGATATACGACGCGTACGGACAGGTACTCCGCGTTGTGATGGGGCCGGTGCAGCTTGTAGAGCCATGGGATCGTATGTGAGGCCCGGTGCCACCAATATTGGGTCATATCGTCAAAGACGAGTAACAGAGCAATTTGGGCGACAAAAGGCAGCGCGATCAGCGCGTTTTCCGCATTGGGAAGAAGGAAAGCCGCAAGCAATCCACCGGCGATGAGCACGAAGGGCTGGGTGACCACGGCCAGCATGCTGCCGCTCAGGATTTCGACGATGGCATCGTCGCGTGTTTGCCCCGGCTTGTTAAAGAAACGGGTGAACAGGATTTCGAGCAGGACGAATGCAGCAAAAATGCCTGTGACGACGATAATTTCGGGCTTCATGGGCTCTTCTCCGTGTCGGTCGCCGAGGCGACAGGTCAAGGATGAGCCCCGTGATACGGGAAGCGCCCGGCCCAGAATGCCAATTATTTAGCATTTGCTGTCTTTTTCTCAGGACGGTTTTGGCGGACCGTCAAACCGCTGGAGATAGCGCCCGAGCGTCTCCTCGCATGCCTTCTGGGCCTGAGCCATGGCTTTCTGCCCCACGAACTGGCGGGCCACGCCCACACCCAACCCGTCGATAAAAGCCAGCAAAGCCGCCGTTTCCCCGTCCAGATCGGCTTTGTTCACAATTGGCGCCAACAGGGACCGCAGCGCCCCCATCCATTCGTCGTAACGACGCTCATTTTCCGCCGTAAGCTCGGGGTCATCCATAGAGGCGCTCCAAAAGGCGAGCCAAACCCGCCACTCTTTCAGGCGCACCTCATCCAGCGGCAGCGATTCAAGAAGAACATCGCGCAGGCGCGCAGGCGCATCACCCTCAAGGGCAGCCGCCTCCATGCGTTCGCCTGCATTGGCGTGGACCGCACGCAACGTGTCGCGCAACAGCGCATTCCGATTGGGAAAATAGTGGGTGAGCGATCCGGTGGTGCAGCCCGATTGCTGCGCCACACGTCGCAAGGTTGCCGACGACAAGCCTTCCGCCGCAATCACTTCAATGCTGGCGTCGATAAACTCTTCGCGTTTTTCCTCAGCATTAACAGCCCTGGGCATGTTTCAGACAGCCCCATTCTCAAGGACGCGCCGCGGATCGCCGTTTTCATAAAGGCCGACTATGCCGCCGCCCAACGCCGTGCCGTCATAGGCCGAGTACCCTAACACATTTTGTAAGCGTCTCGGCAGGGTACGGACGGTTTCGATCGGCACGTTCAAGTAGCTGTTTTCCACAGGGCGCAGCCAGCCGGCACAATAGGAAATGGACAAAGCCCGCCGCCGCGCCTTACTGTTATTGGCGCCGCCGCCATGAATCACATCGCCGCGGAACAAGACCGCATCGCCCGCCGACATAACGGCACGGGCATACTCGTCGGGCGCCGGTGTTCGGCCGCGATCCCAAGTCCAACTGTTCGGCGCCACATGGGTTGCACCGTTTTCCAGCGTCATGTCGTCAAGGGCAAAAATCGCATTGACCAGCAAAGGCGTATCGCCAATGGGAACCTGGATCCAGGAATCCGTATCGCGGTGTGGAAACTGGGCGGGTTCTCCCGGCTGTATTTGGATGAGTTCACCGGCGTTCAGTCGCGCTGGACCGATCAGGCGTTCCGCCCAATCAAGCAACGCGTCCTGCCCGATAAGGTCACGGGTGGCGGGAACCTTCTCAACCAAGCCATGCAAGCGCAACGTCTTGTGACCCAGAAACTGATCGTACAAGGATGAACCGGTATCGGCCTGGGCCTGGTCACGGTGAGACACCAAATAGGCATCGAACTCGCTGTTGAGGCGGTCGACCTGGGAAGGGGACAATGCCTTGCGCAGGATGACGCCACCCGTGGTGCGCACGGTCTTGTCAATGGCCGCCCAATCGTAAGGTGCTGAGAAGACGGGCAAATTTTGAACTTTGGCGGTCACAGTCATAGGCCTCTTTCCCTCTTGTGATAGTACATAACAATTGTTATATAACATATGTTACACAGAAATCAAGGGGAAGATGTCATGTCGCGTCTGTTGAAGTTTTCTCTCACCACCACCGATATCGCCTTCCTTACCTATTGGACCTTGGCGGCGTTGCTGGAATTGGGCGCGATCCACATCCCCAAGGAAATGATGTATGCGGATTATGATAACCCGCGGGTAGCGGCGTGGAACTGGTCGTTCTTTCCGCTGGATATCATCTTTTCCATCGTGGGATTGGCAGCGGTGCGCGCCGCGCGGCGCGGCGATCCCATCTGGCGGCCGCTTGCGATCATTTCCCTCGTCCTCACCATGACGGCGGGCGGCATGGCAGTTGCCTATTGGACCATCATGGGCGAGTTCTTTCCGGGCTGGTTTATCGCCAACCTAATCCTGCTGGTGTGGCCGATGTTCTTCTTGCCGTCGCTGGTTCGCGGAATGGCCGGGCAAGCAAGCGCACTTAATGGGACGCCGCAGGCGGCCTAATGTCGTCCAAGTTTAGGCTATTGTAGTTACCCACCACGTCCAGCAGCGTTTGCCGGTCGTCGCCACCCATCAAGTCCAGCACATGACCACCGCGTTCCTTGATCGTCCGGTCGTACGTAAAGGGCGGCTCTATTGATCTGGTTACGGATAAAGCCTCTTCTGCTCGGTCCCGATACTTATTACGCCGGGTTTCCAACAGTGTCAGGCCGTATTGTACATGCAGAATGACATTGTCGGGATCAAGCTCTAAAGCGCGCTCAAAATGTTCCATACCCTTTGACCGGCGCGCGCCGTAAATCAGATTGGTGAACCCGATGGGGTCGCGGCGCACCAGTTCCATATGCCAGCCGCCGGAAATAGCATGGGCCCAGGGATTGTCCGGCTCCAATTCAAGCGCCCTATCGATATGCCGGCGGGTTTCGCTGACAAGCCCTTCGAATTGCGAGGCAACCGCGCCTTGCGCTTTGCCCCGATGCCCCAGCGCCACAACGAGCTGCAGATGTCCCTCCACATAGGTCTCGTCGACAGCAAGCGCTTGGCGCGCGAGGGCTTCGGCCTGGTCCACAAAGCCAAGGCGTTTATCGCGTGGGGCGGTGGACGTGGCGTGCGCAAGCAAGGCACGCGCCGCCAATGCAAGCCCCGGCGCCGTGCCCAACTCCTCTGCCGCCGCCGCCGCCACCACATAATCGCCCCGGGCGTAGAGCGCTTCTGCATGTTCGAAAACGGCGACCGGCGGCATGGGAACGTCCGCACGGGCTGCCCCACCCCACACGGCAGCCGTCGCGCAAACGATCAAAAACCAAATATGGAAGAATTCTATCCTGCTTGCCTGCACAATCAGATCTCAATTATCCGCTTGCGGACAAACCATCGGACGAAAGCGCTTGCTCGATCAGCGCCACTGTTTGACCGACCCCGTAGATTGCGATGAACGACCCGAAGCGGGGCCCCTGCTCTTGACCGAGTAGCACCTCGTAAATTGCCTTGAACCAATTGCGCAATGGATCGAAGCTATGGTCTTTGCCGACGGCATAGACAATTGATTGCAAATCCTCCGCGCTTTTCGCATCTGATGCGCCCAGCCGGACCTTCAGATCATTAAGTGCAGCGCGTTCCTGGTCCGAAGGCGCCCGGTACTTTTTATTCGGCCTAATAAAGTCGTGATAGTAGTTCACGGCATAGCCCACCATGGTGTCGAGCCAATCATGCACTTTCGGGTCCGCATGGGGATCATATTGCTTGATGAATCCCCACAACACGTCTTTATCTTCCGAATTGCTGGCGCTCACCAGATTGAGCAGCAGGGAAAAGCTGATGCGCACATCATGGGCTGGCGGCTGGCCACGATGAATGTGCCATACCGGGTTTTCGAGCCGGTCGGCCGCGTCCTGTTCCGGGAACTTATCCAAGAAAGTGGCGTACTCATCGACCGCTTTGGGGATCACGTCGAAGTAAAGCCGCTTCGCCGTTTTGGGCTTTTGAAACATATATAGTGACAAGGTTTCCGGCGCCGCATACCGCAGCCAACTGTCCACCGTGATCGCTTCGTTGCCCTTGGACTTTGAAATCTTGGCGCCGGTTTCATCCAAGAACAGCTCGTAGCTGAGGCCCGCCGGGGCGCGCCCGCCCACCGCTTTCACGATCTTCGACGACAGACTGACGGACTCCGACAAATCCTTGCCGGCCATCTCGTAATCGACATCCAGCGCCAACCAGCGCATGGCCCAATCGGCTTTCCATTGCATTTTGCAATGGCCGCCGGTAACCGGCGTTTCGAACTTGGAGCCGTCTTCATCCTGGAAGACCAGCGTGCCCGTGTCCACATTCTTTTCCACCACGGGCACCTGCAGCACTTTGCCCGACTTGGGCGAGATTGGCAGGAACGGGCTGTAAGTCGCCTGGCGTTCCGCGCCCAAGGTCGGCAGGATGATGTTCATAATGTCATCGTAATGACGAAGCATGGCCTGCAGCGTCTCGTCGAAGCGACCGTTCTTGTAGCATTCGGTCGAACTGAGGAACTCGTATTCAAAACCGAATTCATCCAAAAAACTACGCAGCCTCGCATTATTGTGATGAGCAAAGCTTTCATGAGTGCCGAAGGGGTCGGGAATCTGCGTGAGCGGCATTTCCAGATGCTGCTCGATCATGTCCGCGTTTGGCACATTGCCCGGTACTTTGCGAAGTCCGTCCATGTCGTCTGAAAACGCAAACAACTTGGTGGGCTGACCGGTGAGCGTTTCGTACGCACGGCGCACCATAGTGGTGCGCGCCACCTCGCCGAAGGTGCCGATATGAGGCAGCCCGCTGGGGCCATAGCCCGTTTCGAAAAGCACGTAGCCCTTGGCCGGCATCTCACCGCGCAGCCGTTTTTGCAAGCGCCGGGCTTCGTCAAAGGGCCAGGCTTTTGCGTTTTCGGCGAGTTGTGGTGGCGTCGACATGGCGGTCCAGTGTGATTCGTTTCGTCAGGTAAATTGGGCCGCAACCTATGGTCTTGGCAAGAGGAGGTCAATGCGATCGGTGAGGCCACTTTCTTGCCGATCCACGCAAAAGTGATCGCCCGCCCTAAGTTTGTTTGCGGAGTTCTTTCAGTTTTCGAGTTTCGGTCCGATCGCAACCATCACCCGGCTTAAGACCGGTCCCCGCCCAACCGGCCGTCTGGTTCCGCCACATGCGCAAGCCCATCGCCGAAGGGAGCGTCTCGGCGCTTCAGCGCTTCGCGCACCCCATGCTCACGGCTGCTTTTCACCCATTCCCGCACGGCTGGCGCGCGATGGGCCCGGGCGTCGTTTTCCGCAGCTATTCGTTGAAGAACCTGAGCGCCCATCAATTCCATCGCTAGGTTTGTGATGCGCTTGTTGGCAGCCAACAAATCGGGATCGATCAATGCGAGCCGATCAGCAATACCTTCGACTTCGTCTTCCAGCTTGTCCATCGGAACAGACTTCATAGCAAGCCCGATTTTGGCGGCGTCCGCCCCGCTCACCGCATCGCCCGTCAATTGCAATCGTTTCGCCCATTGGGGGCCGCAATGATACATCCACAGATTATTGGGCAGGGCTCCCAATGCCCGCGCCGCCGGGAAACCAAACCGCGCATCGTCCGCCGCAACTACCATATCGCAGGCCATGGCGAGGTCGGTTCCACCGGCCAAACACGCGCCGTGCACTTGAGCGATGGACGGTTTATGCATTTCCCAAAGCGCTCGAATGCGCCGGTTGTTCCGTTCGATGAGCCATATGTCGTCATCATGGTTGCGGCCGGTGCGTTGCCCAGGTTCGGGTTTACGGCCCACGTCCGTTAGATCGTATCCGGAACAAAAGGACGGCCCCTCCCCCCGCAAGATGACGCAATGGACACTTTGATCGTCGTCTGCAGACCACAGAGCATCTTCCAATTCTTCCAGCATCAGTTGGGTGATCGCATTGTGCGATTTTGGCTTCACCAACGTGATGCGCGCGCGCCCGTCGGCGACTTCGTAACGAATGTCCTGATAGTCTTTTGTGCCGTCGATCATTGCTTACGCCCCTTTCAGTTCGTTAAGGTTTGCCGCATTGTCATGCAGGATCTTCGATTGCACGGCGACCGGGATGTCCTCGATTTCCTCCAGAATGTCTTTTGGATGGGCAAGGCCCTCCATATGGGGCCAGTCAGAACCAACAATCACGCGATCGGGGCCCATATGGCCAATAATCTCGGCAATGTCGTCTTCCCAGAACGGATTGATCCAAACATGTTCTTTAAAACTGTCCGCCGGATCGTCGGTGTAATAGCCCGGTGTGCGTTCCTTACTTCTGTCAAAGGCGCGTAGAAGATCACCTAGGAATTCCGATCCATTCTCGACAGAGGCAATCCTAAGTTTCGGGAAGCGCTCGAACAATTTGTCAAAAACCAAGCTCGCCAGAAAGTCGTTGATATTCCTAGAGCGGTGAAAATTCGTCACGCTCGGCTTGGTTCCCATGCTGAGGACATCAATGTTTTTCGTGTCATATCCATTGCTGTCGTGGCGGGTTGCGCCAATATGGGTGACGACGGTGATGCCGGCCTCATTCACGCGCGACCAGAAGGGATCGAATTCCTTAGCGCCCGGATTGCGTGGTCCTTTGCGCGTATAGACGGTGCTTGGACGCATAACCAGAACACGCGCGCCTTTCTTGAGCACCTTATCGAGCTCCCGGCAGGCCCAATCTACATCGGCTAATGAGATATAGGGCGCCGCAAACAGACGGTTCTTGTAGTTGTAGCCCCAATCTTCGTCGAGCCATTGATTAAAGCCCTCGTACAACGTACAGACCGCGTCGACATCTTTCTTCAAAATCTCTTCGTACAGAATAGCGAGTGTGGGAAACAGCCAGATGGCCTCTAGCCCTTGCTCATCGAGCCGATGGAGCCTGGCCTCGCGGTCCATATATTCGGCCGGTAGCGGTTCGAGCGAGGATCGGATCAGTTCGGCGCTGGTCGCCCCGCTCGGATTACCGCGAAAAAGCTCTCTAAGCACCCCGGGTTTCGAAATGGGGTCGAAGGTTGGGTTTGTGAAGCGATCGATCTTGCCCGCGACGGCATGATACCGGCGGCCGTCTTCCATGGTGACCCATTGAACGCAGCGCGGCTGCATCGGCTTGGGCACATGGCGTATGAATGCGTCGTGGGATTCGTAATAATGATTGTCTGCATCGAAGAACAGACCGTCGAAATGCGCCAACATCATCCTCCCATCTTGTTGTCGTAATTCGTATCATAGTTATGACCGGGTGCTCTCGGCGGTGGCCATCCAAGACACCGGTTCATTGAGAAGGTCGGGAGCTGCTCGCTCCCAATAGCGCAGTGCTGCATTGAGCATCTTCTCCGTGACGGATTGAGCTGCTTCGGGATCGCCCCTCTCAATCGCTTGAAGAATCTTACTCATCTGACGGACACTCGCCTGCCGGTTCTCGAGATCGTACTGGATTGGTATGTCTTCCGACATGCGGTGGAGCGCATTCAACAGCAGGCCCAACACCAGATTCTTTGATGCTACGGCGACGAGTTCATGGAACTGCCGCGCTTCTTGGGCCAGCGAATCGGAGTCTTCAACAGACGCATCAAGCCGCTCTATGCTTTGGCGCAAAGCGGCTATATCTTGATGTGTGGCATTTTCCGCTGCTTGGCTTGCCAAAACCGGATAGATCGATGTTCTGGCCGCAGCAACAGCCCGAAAAGACGCATTGGCGAATTGAAGCTGGAGGGAGAGGGCGCTGGTTAAATGGTCCGTATCCGGAACACTGACAATAGGTCCTCCGCCGGGCCCAGCTTTGATACGAAGCGCACCTTGCAACTCCAAGAAACGCAGCGCCTCGCGCACGGTGGCGCGGGCAACACCCTGTCTCTCCACCATAATGTGTTCGGGCTCGAGCGGCGTGCCGGGCCGCAAGGCGCGCTCTTGAATGTCGCTCACAATATTACGCGCAACGCGGGTCGCCGCTCTTTCCGGGCGGCTTTTTTCCAGCGGTTCATTAATGCGACCCATGAATTACCCATTGTTCCGTAGCGATGCCCAAACTATGATACTAGTTATATCGGCCGGAGCACAAGAAGGAGCTGTTCTCAATGTCTGTTGCAGATGCCTCGCTTGATACAACGTCTGAAGTGGACGCGGTCGACAAGATCCCTCTTGAGGAAATCGACGTTTCCCAACCCCATCTGTTTAAGAACGACAGCTGGCGGCCTTGGTTTGCGCGGCTGCGGCGGGAAGCGCCCGTTCATTATCTAGCGGACAGTGAAAACGGCCCATTTTGGTCTGTCACCTCCCACGATATGGTCATGGCGGTGAATACAAATCACAAGGTGTTTTCGTCTGAAGTGGGCGGCATTGCAATCGCTGACCGAGACGATCAGGGGGAACTCAGCAAAGCCGTCTCTTTCATCACGCTCGACGAGCCGGCCCATGCGCCACAGCGCAACTCAGTCTCACCTGCGGTGGCACCGGGAAACTTGATGGATCTTGAACCGCTCATACGGGAACGCGCAGCGGACATCCTGGACCATCTGCCCGTGGGTGAAACCTTCAATTGGGTCGACAAAGTATCGGTAGAGCTAACGGCGCGTATGCTGGCGACACTGTTTGATTTTCCCTACGACAGACGCCGCGACCTGATCCGCTGGTCGGACATCACCACCGCCGTGCCGAAAGTCACCGGCGAAGACAATGATATGGAAGAGCGAAAAGCAGCCCTGATGGATTGCGCCATGACCTTCCATCAGCTGTGGCAAGAACGAGCCGCCCAGCCGCCCAAATTCGATTTCATTTCGATGCTCGCCCATGGCAAAGCCACAAAGCACCATATCAACGATCCCTTTATGATGCTCGGAAATATAATTCTGCTGATCGTCGGCGGCAACGACACTACCCGAAACAGCATTAGCGGCGGGGTGATTGCACTCAATCAGTACCCTGAGGAGTATCAAAAACTGCGGAACAACCCAGAGCTGATCCCTAACATGGTGTCGGAGATGGTGCGTTGGCAAACCCCGGTTATTCATATGCGGCGAACCGCCTTAGAAGATATTGAGCTGGGCGGAAAGACGATCCGCAAGGGCGATAAGGTAGTGATGTGGTACCTGTCCGGAAACCGGGACGAAAACGTTTTCCCCGATGCCGACCGCCTGATGATCGACCGGCCCAATGCCCGGCATCACGTTTCCTTTGGTTTTGGGGTGCATCGCTGCATGGGGAACCGGCTTGCTGAAATGCAATTGCGCGTCCTGTGGGAAGAAATCATGAAGCGCTTCAAACAGGTGGAAGTTGTGGGCGAGGTCGAACGCCTGTCCAACAATTTCATCCGCGGCGTGGGCCATGTGCCCGTGCGGTTGCATCCCCATTGAGACTGGCGAAAGACGCGCCGATGGTGATAATCGGGCGGGGCTGCCCCGCATCGCACGGCACCCTATTGGCAAACCAACAAGGACGAAAACATGACGGCCCTCTTTTCCCCATTCGCTCAATCCCGCGGAAATCAAGCCGCCGTCACCGATGAATTTGGCACAACCGGCTGGGCGGAGTTCGACACGCGGGTCAATCGATTGATCAACGCGTTACGCGACGCCGGCCTTAAGACGGGCGACACGTTTGCCATTCTGTCGGGAAACCGGCGAGAATACTTTGAAGCCATTGCGGCCGCGACCCACGGGGGTTGGCGATTTGTCCCCGTTAACTGGCATTGGGTCGGCGAGGAAGTGGCGTATGTCTTGGCCAATTCCGATTCAAAAGCATTGCTGGCGGATAGCCGATTCATCGAAGCGGCGACCGAGGCGGCAAACAGCACCACGGTTCCTGACTTGGCGTTAAGAGCGGTATTCGGCGACGCGACCGGGGATTTTAAGGCCTATGAGGATGTGCTGGCGGCTGCATCCGATACGGAGCCCGAAGATCAGGGACTAGGTGGTCCCATGTTTTACACGTCAGGAACGACCGGTCGGCCCAAAGGCGTCGTCAGCAGCACCACAGCACCCGGTGGCCCGGTTGAACTCATGCAGCTGATTGGGGCCGGCATATCGGACAGCATGTCACTGCCAAAGGAGGGCATCACGCTCCTGGAAGGACCCATCTATCATTCGGCCCAGTGGGCTTTTTCCTTTCTGCCGATGATTGCGGGATCGTCCGTAGTGATGCGCCACAAATTCGATGCCGCCGAAACACTTGACCTCATCGACACGCACAGGATTACCAACATCCATTTAGTGCCGACCCAATTCGTCCGCCTACTGCGTTTGGATGACGCGGTCAGAGACAAATTCGATGGCTCAAGCTTAAGCGTTGTCTGGCATGGCGCAGCACCATGTTCGCCAAAAGTGAAGCGCCAAATGATCGATTGGTGGGGTCCAATAATCAACGAGTATTACGGATCGACGGAAGGATCGATCATCTCCGCGGTGACGTCGGAGGAATGGCTCGCGAAACCGGGCAGTCTGGGAAAGCCGCTTCCCATGGTCGAGGTGATGGTGATCAAAGAAGACGGCGGCCGCGCCGGCCCCAACGAAGAGGGGACGCTTTACTTCAAAAATCAGATGGGGACGGATTTCGAGTATCACAAAGACCCGGACAAAACCGCCGAGGCTCATTTGGAACCCGGCGTTTTTACGGTTGGCGATATCGGTTATCTGGACGACGACGGATCTTTGTTCATGAGTGATCGCAAGATCGACATGATTATTTCCGGCGGGGTGAACATCTATCCCAAGGAAATCGAAGGCGCCCTTATCTCCCATCCCGCCGTAGCCGACGCGGCCGTGTTCGGTGTTCCAAATGAAGAGTTTGGCGAAGAAGTAAAAGGCGCCGTCGAGTTGATTGATGGCTTCACACCGTCTGATGCCTTGGCGGAAGAACTGATTGCTCATTGCCGCGAACATCTAGCCGGTTACAAAGCGCCGCGCAGTATTGACTTCGAAGCAGCTTTACCACGCCATCCGACAGGTAAACTCTATAAACGCCTTCTGCGCGACAAATACTGGGAAGCGGTGGGGCGAAAAATCTAAACCCAGACAATCAAATCGGCCAGGCCGTAACCTGACCCAAAGCCAGCAGTACATTGAGCAAAACCCCGACTCGTGCAATGACCTGTGGGTGACAGAGACACACCACATTCTGATGCCCGATCTACCCGCCCTAGCGGTGGGTGTCGGTGGGGCGGCGATCGCCACGGCAGATGGCGAAATCGATACTTTGTCGTTGGATGATGCCGCCGAATTGCTGGAGCGCAAACAAGCCATCGTCTGCCATTTGGCCTTCACGTCGCAGCGGTTAAAGCTTCAACACGCCCTACCCTTCGACCAACATCTGGACGTGCTAGAGCTGTTTGCTTTCGCCAGGCCCGCAGCGTTCTGCCTGCCCACACCGCGCGGCGTTGCCCGCACGCTGGAGCTTGAGGTGCCCGATACGTTGGAAGACCAAGCACTCACCATCTTACGATCGGCCCACTTGCTGTTATCGGCCATCGCTGCCTTTGACCCGGTGGCCAAAGAGGCGGCCCAGCCCATTGCAACGTTCATGGCGCGCGCGGGCTGGCCTTGGGGTGCGGGTGTGGTGGCGGCCCTCGGTGGCCCCGGCGACAAACAAACCAAATCGCTATTTGATGTGGCACGCCAACTCGAAGAGTGGGAAGACGAGCCCCGCGACGGCATACCAGGAACCGCGCCCGTGTCGTCTGACGAGGCGCGCAACCGCCTCGCGGCATTGACCGGTTCGGGCGCCGAAGCTCGGCCGGCCCAATCCCAATATACATCGGACGTAACAGAAGCTTTTGCGCCGCCCACGCAGCCGGGCGCGCCCAGTGTGGTGCTGGCGGAAGCGGGCACGGGCATCGGCAAAACGCTCGGCTATATCGCGCCCGCTAGTCTGTGGGCGGAACAAAACGGTCCGGGCGTCTGGCTTTCTACCTATACAAAGAATTTGCAGCGGCAGATCGACCAAGAGCTCGACAAGCTGTTTCCTGACCCGGCGGTGAAAGCCCAAAAGGCGGTCATCCGAAAAGGCCGCGAGAACTACTTGTGCCTGCTCAATTTCGAGGAAACGGCGAGCCAAGCCGGTGGCGGGGCACGCGCAGTGGCACTTGCGCTTGTGGCGCGCTGGATGCAGTACACCCGAGACGGAGATATGGTGGGCGGCGATTTTCCAAACTGGCTGCGCCTTTCCGGCCTGTCCGCGGGCAATGCGCTCACCGACCGGCGTGGCGAATGCATTTATTCTGCCTGCCAACATTATCGGAAATGCTTTGTGGAGAAGGCAGTACGCAAGTCACACCACGCGGATTTGGTGGTGGCAAACCACGCACTGGTCATGCATCAGGCGGCAGTAGATGCGGCCCTTTCTGTACCGCAGAAAGACGCCGCCGGCACGGATGGCCCAGACACCGCACCTACACCGCACATCCAATATGTCTTCGACGAGGGCCATCATGTATTCGATGCAGCCGACGGTGCCTTCTCCGCTGCGCTGAGCGGCATTGAAGGGGCGGAGCTGCGCCGATGGATCCGCGGCCCCGAGGGTCGCGGCGCCCGCCGCAGCCGGGGACGCGGCTTGCAGGAACGCTTTGCCGATCTTCTGCCTAGTGACGAGAAAGCCGAAAAGGCATTGGATGATGCGATCAAGGCCGCCGCCGCTTTGCCCATGCCGGGATCGGCGGCGCGCATCAGCGAAGGCCAGCCGACAAATCCGGCGGAACGGTTCCTGGCCGCGGTGCGTCAACAAGTGCTTGCCCGCAATGACGATAAAGGACAGACCTACGGCCTCGAAACGCCCTGCGAACCGGTGATTGACGGCTTACTCGATGCGGCCAACGAACTTGTGGCGGCCCTGCAAGAGATCCAAAAGCCGCTGCTGCAATTGGTGCGCAGCCTGCGGCAGGAGCTCAACGACGAAACGGCCACATTGGAAACCCCAACCCGGGTGCGCATCGAAGCGGGCATTCGCTCGCTGGAACGCCGGGCGCGCCTCACCCTGCCTGCCTGGATCGACATGCTGATATCGCTGGAAAAAGAAACACCGGCCGAATTTGTCGACTGGTTTTCCTTGACGCGTATCGAGGGCCGCGAGGTGGACATTGCCATGCACCGCCATTGGGTCGACCCCACCTATCCCTTCACCCGCGCGGTGTTGGAGAATGCGCGGGGCGCGCTGATCACATCGGCCACTTTGCGCGATGAAGGGACGGGCGAAGAAAACCTGGATGCGGACGCAAGCTGGCAGACCGCGGAAATCCGCACCGGCGGTGCGCATTTGATCCTGCCGCCCAAACGGGTGCGACTGGCGTCCCCATTCGATTACAAGGAAAACACCCGCATACTGATCGTTCGGGATGTAAAGCGCGACGACCCGGACGCCATCGCGGCGGCCTATCGGGAGCTGTTCCTGGCGGCGGGCGGGGGCGCGCTGGGCCTGTTTACGGCAATCGCGCGCCTGCGCCGGATTTATGACCGAATGGCACCGGAATTGGAAGCCGCCGGCCTGCCCCTTTATGCCCAGCACGTAGACGCCATGGATGTGGGCACTTTGGTGGACATTTTCAAAGCGGAGGAAAACGCTTGCTTGCTCGGCACCGACGCCGTGCGCGACGGCGTGGATGTGCCCGGGAGGTCGCTGCGTCTGATTGTGTTCGACCGGGTGCCTTGGCCGCGCCCCGACATTTTGCACAAAGCCCGCCGCACCAAATTCGGCCAGCGCACTTATGACGACATGCTGACGCGGCTGAAACTGAAACAAGCCTATGGCCGCTTGATCCGTCGCGCCGATGACCGCGGCGTGTTCGTCATGCTCGACCCCATGATGCCCACGCGGCTCACCACCGCGTTTCCGGAGGGTGTGGAGATCATCCGCACCGGCATCGCCGATGCCGTGGGGACTGTGAAGACTTTCTTGGAAACCGATTAGTCCAGAGCGTCATTGCGAGCGATGCAGAGCAGAGCGAAGCAATCCAGGGCATCTTGCTCAGCAAGTGGCTCTGGATCGCCACGCCGCCTTTGGCGGCTCGCGATGACAAGAACAGTCGGGCCGGCTCTCACCTCACCGCGTCACCGGCACGGCCTTCGGGCAGCGGATCTGAAAGCCGGTCATCAGCACGTCTTCCGGGGCGCACGCAAGGCGCAAATCGGGCAGGTTCTCGATCAGTGCCAGCAGCGCGCCATTGAGGTTTTGCCGCGCCAGATGCTGTCCCATGCACACATGGGAGCCGGTGCTGAAAGTCAGATGCGCCTTCTTCTTCCGGCGAATATCGAACGTGTCCGGATCATCCCAGATGCGCTCGTCACGATTGGCCACGCCAAAGATCCCCACCATGCTGGAGCCGGCCGGAATTTTCACACCGCCCAGCTCCGTATCCTTGGCCGCCATGCGCGGCACCACAAAGCCCGAGGCCATCCAGCGGCACGCTTCATCGACCGCCGCCGGGATCAAGTCCGGATCGGCCACCACATCCGCATAAGCTTTCGGGTGGGCCATCATGGCGTAGCAAAGATTGGCGGTCTGCCGCCAGGTGGTTTCAATGCCGCCGGGTAGCAGGAAGCGGCAATAGGCCACGATCTCTTCATCGGAAAATTTCCGGCCGTCCCGTTCGGCCTTCGACATCATGGACATGAGATCGCCGCTGTTGAGATCACCGGCCGCCTTGCGCGCCTCGTATTTCTCCTTGAAGAAGACGGCCAGTTCCTGCACCGCTTCGAACGCCTTCATGAGATCGCGGCTGCCGCCGAAGGCACGCTCGCCCATATCGACGAAATAGTTCATGTCGGTGAGCGGCACGCCGATGATGCGCGCGATCGATGAATAGACCAGCGGCAGGGCATAGTCGCGGCAGAGATCCGCGTCTTCGCCATCGGCGATTTTTGTGGCAACGCGTTTTGCCAGAAAGTCCGCCATGGGCGCGATGGTCTGCTCCGAAAAGTCGACCATGTACTGCTTTGAAAACACTTCCCGGTCGAACAAAAGACGGGTCATCTTGTGCTGGTCGCCATCCATCTCATTGACGAGCGTGAAGTCCGCCTGCGCTTTGGTGTGCAGGCCATAAGCGTCTTTGTTGATGAAGTTTTCCTTGTCCAGGCACATCTGGCGGATCAGGTCATAGCCCAGTACACAGAAATTAGGCTTGCTCAAATCATGGCCGAACACATTGTAGACATGCACATCGCCATACATGCCGTCTTTGTATGGGTGTACTTCGCCCAAGCGGTGGCGCAGGCTCTTAAAATGCGTATAGGGATCAACCGACACGCCGGGGTCGAGGCCTTCGACGCCATGATCCGGCGAGATCAGTTGTGAGTCCGGGATCGCCCGAATGACCTGATCAATCTGAACCTGCATGTCCGGCGTCAGATAGGAGTCGTCAGCGGCAATGATTTTGTCTTGCACATTCATCGGAATTGCTCCGTTCGGTATCTTGAGATTGGTTTTACTCGGCAGCGACAGACACGTGGCGCGCGTCGCGGTTGGGCGCTTGCGGCGACAACACACTGCCCGGCAGCTTGTCGGTGCAGGCGGAATGCGCCCCGAAGATCTTCTGGCCGTTGACGATGACCGCATCGATGCCCTTGGCGCGGTTGATGCGCCGGTAGCCGCCATCGGGCAGATCCCAGACCACGTCGTATTTGTCGAGATTGCAGGACAAGGCCGCCAAGTCGTAAATCATGACGTCGGCGGCAAAACCTTCAAGCAGCGCACCCCGGCGCTTAAAGCCTGCGAAGCGGGAGGGCAGATAACTCAGCTTGTAATGCATCTCTTCGAGGGAGAACAATCCTTCGTCCCGCGACAGCCAGGTGATGACATCGGTTGAGAACTGACCGCCCGACCAATATTTGTAATGCGCTCCCCCGTCCGACGTTCCGAACAAAACACGGCGATGTTTGAGGACATCCGCAATCAAGTCCGGGCTTTCCGCACCCAGCAAAGTGGTGCGCACTTCGGCCTTGGCGTCCGACTTGATGAACAAGTCAAAGAAGAGATCGACAATATCGAGTCGGCGGGCTGCGGCGATTTCGCCCAACAGCTTTCCTTCAAACGCGCCATACGGATCGGTGCCGTGGCCGTTCACCAAACGGAACGTGTCGAGCGAGCCCCCCGCCGACCCCATCATCGCCGCGGGATCGTAGGCGGCTCTGAACCGTTCTTGGTAGTCGGGATCTGCGGCCAGGGCGAGCTTCTCTTTCTTGCCGCCGGCCAGCGAGAATTCCTTAAAGACGTCGTTAACGCTGTCCCAAAAATTGTAGTCGACGAAATTGAACTCCGTCCATGTGTGCATGGACATGGCATGGCTGTAGACGGTGTGGCCCTTGGCTTCCATCTCATCGAGCCACGCAAGAATGCCTTGGTGGTATTCCGGCATTTGCTCCACGATCTGCAGAATGTTGTGCAGGATGGGGCGGCGGGAGCGTTCGGCCAGCTCTTCAATAATGCCGCGGTTAAGCTCGCAGCCGGGCATGTCGGCCAGCACTTGGATGATGCCCTGCCCCCGTTCCCGCAGAACCTCGCCCAACACATATGCTTCTTCCGGATCCATCACATCGGTGGGCATGGGAGAACCGTCAAAATCCGTGTGCCCGTTCTTTTGACCCTGATAAGAAAAGGCAAAGCCCAGCGCGCCCGCATCCATCCCTTCGTTCAGAAGGTCTTTCATCTTTTGGCGTTCGGACTTTGTGGCAGGGCGCGATTTGGCGGCTTCGATACCCATCACATAGATCATGAGCGGATTAAGCGGCACGTAGGTGGACAGATTAATGCCCTTGGGCAGCGCGCGCAGATGCTGCATCCACTCCGGGAATGTCTCCCATGTCCAGGGCAGCGTTTTGCCCAACACGGTGTACGGCACTTGCTCGGTATTCTCCATCATCTGCATGTTGCGGTCGCGGTCGCCCGCCTTGCAGGGCGCAAACCCAAAGCCGCAATTGCCGAAGGCGACACTGGTGGTCCCGTGCCAGCCCGAATTGGTGCAGTACGGATCCCAATGCACTTGCGCGTCATAATGCGTATGCAGATCAATCACGCCCGGCGCCACGATGCGGCCGGAGGCGTCGATGATTTCATCCGCCGTGCCGTCGATTTCGTTTTCGATCCGTTCGATCACGCCATTGCGGATGCCGATGTCGCCCTTGGTCCGCGGGATCTGAGTTCCATCCACAATGGTTCCGCTCTTAATCAACAAATCGAAATGAGGCACGGCGCCCTCCGCTCAGTTGCCGATATCTTGAATGGTACAAATTTTATGAAATGTACCATACACAATCTCGCCTGTCTACTGGCAACGACAAAAATCTGGTATGACGCCCCCATGAGCGCGAAATCAGCCCCAAAAACAAAGGCAAAGCCTGACCGCAGAACGTCGATTATCGAAGCTGCCCGCAAGCGGTTTCGCAAAACCGGCATGGCGGAAACCACATTGGACATGGTGGCGGAAGACGCGAAGATCGCCCGCCCGCATCTCTATCGCTATTTCAAGGACAAAAGCGATTTGCTGTCGGAAGTGCTGGTGGCGGAAGCGCGGGCCATCAACGAACAGCGCTACGCCAAGATCAAAGGTCTCAAAGCTTTTGAAGACATTCTGGTGCGGTCGTTCGAGGGCACGGTGGAAACTGTCTATGCGGATCAGTTTTGGGCGGACATTGTGTCCCCCGCCAACGTACCTTACACGGCCTATGTGGCGTCAAACGATCCGCGCGTCTTGCAATCCAACATGGAATATTGGGAACCCATTTTGGCGGCGGCCGAACAGACCGGCGAATTGCGCGAAGGCCTCGACCACCAAGACATCATGCGGTGGCTTTTGGCGCTTGAGTTCATGTTCATGGAGCGCACCGAGATCTTCGAGACCCTCGAAGATGTGAGTCGTTACGCAAAAACCTTTGTGGTCCCTGCACTGGTTCAGCGCTAGCCATATCCAGACACCGCACATGAGATAGGCCGGGAAGAAGGCCCATGCGTGACAGCCTTCTCGCTCGTCTCGCTTTGCTCGACAAGCTGCAAAGGCTGGTAGGCGCCCTGGGAATCGAACCCAGCCGTGCACGCTAATCCGGCGCTTTACAGGGGTATAAGCCCCGCGCTCGCTAAAGCGCGATCAGGTTGAATGGAATCCGGTCAACCGTCCGATCGCGCGACCAACAAAGAATCTGTGGCATGATCATGTTTCTGTGAAAAATGATCATGCCCTAGTCGATCGAGGCCGACTTGATTGTCATATTGCGGTCGACGCGGGTGCCGATGGCACCAATGGAAACGTTTGTGCGCGGCAGCCCCAACTGGCGCGCGATCTCCGCGGTGGCATAAGCGCCGGTGCAATGGGCCCCGATGATTTGTTTCAAGCCGAAGGCGCGCAGTCTATCTGCCGTCCACGAAATCGTCTCGTCCGTCGCACGGAACAAATGAAACCCGCCCACGCCCAACAGAATGGGCCGGTCTTCGATGGCGCGCAGTTGTTCCGACGCATTAATGATGCCCGCATGGCCGCAACCCGAGACAAGCATCCAGCCTTGCGCGGTTTTGATGCCCAGCACTTGTGATTCAGGCACCGTATCGGGGATAAGCTTGCCGTCTCGCTTGAGAAAGAAACCGCCGCCCACATTTTTCTCATCATGAATGCGTCCGATCGGTCCGGTGAGCACCATGCCCGGGGCAATTTCGGTGGGACCGTCGATTTCTACAAACGAAATGCCGGCCTCTCCCGCTGCGGCTTTAAAGGCGGCGGGGTCGGTGAAGGTACGGGTAAACCCGCCTTCGGGGATTGCAAACAAGAAGCCCCGGGTGGGGATCGAATAGATCGGATCCCCGTCGATGGAATATCGTTGCTCGAAAAATCCTTTCGCCACGTAAACTGTCGAGAATGCTTTATCATTCTTATCTCGGAAGGCCTCCCGCAAGGTGAGCAGCCCGCCCGTATGATCCGTATGGAAATGAGTAAGGATGACCGTTTCCACGGCGCTCAAATCCTTGCCTAAGTAAGCGGCATTGGTCAGCACGGTTTGGGACTTAAAGCCTGTATCGAACAGGATCGGCGCGCCCTCCCCTTCGATGAGTGCCGAGAATCCCCATTCGCCAACGCCGGTGAAATTCGCCACCATGGTGGACAGAATGGTGATTTCGGGTGTTTGGTCTTCCGCCTGCGCGGGCACCCACCCGCAAAACAGCACGATTGCCAACAGGCGCGATAGGCAATTCATGGCAGCCCCCTCAACTCGCTTGGGCCAAGGCCACGCGGGCAATCGGTTGGGGAAGGCCCGCGACCTCCGTCCGGACCCGGAAGATGGCGCCCGCTTTGTCGGAGTCGGTTCCTTCCGACCCGGTGACGATGTAGAGATCCTTCAAATCATTACCGCCAAAACAAACGGATGTGCACATGGGCAAGGGGATTTCGATGTGCTCTCGGAAAGCGCCGGAGGCCTCGAACACCGCCACGCCTTTTCCGTTGCGCGCAAGGGCCGTCCACACGGCGCCGTCTTCCGAAACCACCAGACCGTCGGGCACGCCATTTTCGGTCATGACAAATATGGATTTCTGGCCGAGCGAACCATCGTCATAGACGTCATACCGGAAAATTGCGCCGCGGTGGGTATCCGAATGGTAGAGCGTCTTTCCATCGGGCGAAAATCCCAACCCGTTGGTGAGCATCACATCGCCCGCCACTTTCCGTGCACTGCCGTCCAAATCGATGACATACAAGTCGCCCGCTTGCGGCCCTCTACCATCCTCAAAGACGGGGCTTGAGCCCAAACCGCCTGCATAGATCCGCCCGGAGCTATCGGTGGTGATGTCGTTGAAGCCCACCAGGCCCGCTTCTTCGTTGCGATCGAGCACGGTCACGGTCGCACCCCCGTCGAACGGCTTGTAGGAGAGGTTGCGACCACTGACGATCAATCCGCCGGCTTCATGCAAGGCCATGCCGCCAATGCCCCGCCGGTGTTCGAACACCGTAGAAACGGTTCCGTCGGCGCTCAAACAGAAGACACCGCCGAAGAGGACGTCGCTGAACAAGAGACCCCGTTCTGCATCCCACACTGGCCCTTCAATCAGACCGTAGCCTTCCGCACATTTTTCCATAACACCTCCCTATTGTTTTATTCCGTCGCGCTCGTCCCCGGCCACTGCCCGCTGGCGCGCGGGGCGTGCTTCCATCGGCTCCCAATAGGCCACAAGTTCCGGTGTTTCGGGCAAGACCCCCAACAGACGCATGCCCCACCAAATCGTGCTGCCCAGCACCACATCGGCAGCCGTGAACCTGTGCCCCACAATGAAGGAGCGCCCGGCGACGGCGCCGCTCAGTGTACGCACCACATCATCCATATCGGCGAAGGGTCGGTAGTCCACTTCTGTTTTCACGTGACCCAGCATCGACCACAGAATCGTCGGTTCGGCTGAGACAGGACCGAAAAACAGCCAGCGCAGGTAATCCGCCCGCAAGGGCGAGTCGATCGGCACGGATAAATTTGCTTTTGGAAATGCATCGGCCAAATAGGTGCAGATGGCCGCACTCTCGGTGATAATCTTGTCCCCATGACGCAAGGCCGGCACCCGGCCCATCGGATTGACCGCCAAATAGTCCTGCCGTTTTTGCTCGTCCTTGTCGAAATTGAGAAGCTTGATCTCGTAAGGCTCCCCCAGCTCTTCCAACATCCAGCGCGTAACAAAGCCGCGGGATGGAATGGCGTGATAAAGCGTGAGATCGGTCATGGGGGGCGCTTCTTATCGGCTTGATCTTCTTACGCCTAAGATTACCTCAAAAGCTGCCGCAAGCCAGACTTCCCTGAGCCGCTGTCAGCTCTTAGTTCGGCGCTCGATCACTTGCTGCAACACAACGGCATTGTTGTGGGATACGTCTTTTGCCGCAAAGAGCAGCGTAACGGTCTCCCGGTCAGCCAGAGCCGCAATATCGTCGAGTGCTTGCTCTTGCTCCGGCGACGCCAGTTCCAGGAGGTAGCGTTTACGGAATTCGGTCCAGCGCGCGGGATCATGATTAAACCAACGGCGCAGCTCTGAACCGGGCGCGATTTCTTTGGCCCATTGATGAATGTGCGCACTTTCCCGCTTCAGACCGCGCGGCCAAAGGCGGTCCACAAGAATACGACGCCCATCCTCTTCAGAGGGGGCGTCGTACACACGTTTGATGTAAAGGGCCATACTGCCTTCTTTCTACAACACGGCCAGACCGGCGATCATCAAGATCGCGAACCAGGACACCAGATAAACTGGCGTACGCACGGCCGGAATGCCCAACCCATAGACAATGGCATGAGCGACGCGGGCGAAAAAGAACACTTGCGCCCACAGGCCGATGGCAGCACCGGAAACATCACCGACCAAATAGCCGCTGCCAAGAACAACGGCGATGAAGGCAGGCATTGTTTCCACCATGTTGAGATGCGCCCGGTGGGTCCGTTGCGCCCATAAAGGCGGCGTCGGTTGTTCGGTCGGAAAGTTCTCCGGATAGTTGGTGAGGAAGGTGACCGGGCCCCAGACAAACAAGCGGGCCAAGATGTATGGCGTCCACAACAGAACCGTGAGGGCGCCTGAAAGCGTCAGATAAAGATAGGCGGTTTCCATTTTTGTCTCCTTGAAACCTAGGCTGCAAAGCCGTTGTGGATGACTTCAAGCTTGTTACCGAAGGGATCACGCACGAAGGCCGCGTAGACATTCGGCGCAGGGTACGCTGGGCGCGGGCCGGGTTCGCCTTCGCAGGTACCGCCATTTGCAATGGCGACAGCGTGGAAGGCTTCCACCGCTTCCTGTGACGGCGCAGCAAAACAAATGTGTGTGCCGTTACCAGTGGAATAGGCGCTGCCGTTTTCTGGCTTCATGGTCAGGAATTGCACGGCGCCGTTGCCGTAAGCCGCAAAGGCGTCGCTGGTAGCCAGGCGGCTCACGCCCAGTGTTTTGAGAAGGCCGTCGTAAAACGAGCAGGCCGTGTCGATGTCAGGCACGCCGACGCTCAAATGATCGATGATGTTCATGATGTGTCTCCGGGGAGGGGGCGGGCGCTGAATGCGCCCGCATGTTTTGTTAAAGATCGGTCGCCGCCGTGTGCTCAATTTTTTGCCATTGGGCGTCCGCTTTGCGGATCGTGCCTTCCGGATCTTTTTGGTACATGGCGAAGATTTCTTCGTTCAGGAAAACGTAGAGTTGACCGTCGCGAATATCCGCATACCGAGGATCGCCGTCGAACTTCTTGCCAACTGACACACCAAAGGTGCAGAAGCCGCCATGGGCCGGCACGTATTGCGCGGGGTTTTGTTCGAATGCTTTTTTGTTCGCTTCGGTTGCGAAGTAGTAAGCAACACCGTCATGAACGGCCGTGAACTTCGCGGAACCGTCCGATTGGGCGTTGTGATCAACGACCGCAACCGGATCGACGCCATGAAAGCCCAGCGGCGCGCCGGCTGCCGTGAGGCCCGGCACCACATTGTTTTCGTCGGCCGCAAAAGCGGTAGGAATGACAGCCATCGACAGAGCGATGGCGGCGATGGAAAGTGATTTTCTCATGGGAATGCTCCTCATGTTGTGTGTGGGTTAAGGAGCAGACCGGATGCGGTAAGCCCCATCGACATTTCGTTCGATGGAGCGCTATCTGTGGGCCCTGGGACGATAGATCAATTAGCGGGCCGAAACTTGGGTGTTTGGGCAATCCCTTTGGGACGCCCTGCAAAATCGCGCGCTATTTCAGGCGAAATGACGGCGGTATTCGGTGGGAGAGGCGCCGAATTTGGCGGCAAAGGCGCGCGTGAACGCGGCAGGCGATTGATAGCCCGACTGGACCGCCACTTGGCTCACGCTTTGGCGTGAGTCGTCCAGCAAAGATAGCGCCTTTTGCAAACGCCATTCGCTCAAATAGGCCATGGGGCTTTGCCCGAGCAGAATCCGGAAGCGGTCGGCAAAGCGGCTGCGCGACATGCCTACTTCCGCGGCAAGGCTTTCCACCGTCCACGGACTTTCCGGTTGCTCGTGCATGGCGAGCAGCGCTTTGCCGATTTGCTTGTCTTGCACGGCCGCCATGACGGATCCCATGGTCGGGTCTTGTTCGGCACCGATGCGCAGCAATTCCACAAACACGCTTTCAGAAAGGCGCTTAACGGCAGCAGTCGATCCGGGTGCCGGCGTGAATATGCGCCGCACGATCAACCGAAGCGTTTCATCGAGCAGCGGGGCACGGGCGCGGTCCGCAGCGCTTGTGACGAGAAAATCCGGCAGACTGCGCAACAGGGCATGATCCGCTCCGTCACGGAAAGAATAATGGCCGCAGACCATTTTTGTGGACGCCCCGTCGCTGCCATTGTTGATGGCGAGCACGCCGGAGCCGTCATACCCCACCTCTGTCAATACGGTTTCAAGCGGCGGCGCAGCGCGGCCCGCCTTGTCCGCGATGATGTGTTCGCGGCCGCCGGGAATGAGCACTAAGTCTCCGGCTTGCAGTGTTACACTGGCGCCCGACCGGAAGGTCACATGGCACGTGCCTTCCACCACAAGATGAAAGCGTGCGGCCCCCGGCAAATCAGGCACGGTGGTGGCCCACGCACCGGAAAAATCGGTCCGGAAGTAGAGTGCCCCTTTCAAGTTTAAGGTGGAAAGGATGTCGTCCAGAATATCCATACGGTTCGCCGATTCATTTGAGCCATTTGGGAGTAATGCCGACTGTACCTAAGGCGCTGATGGCCCCTATGCCAGCCCCGTGCCCAACACAGACAGTTGAGCATTTCGCTAGACCACGGGAGCCCTTAATATAGGGGCCAGAATCCGCGCCTTTCTCGCCTAAACAAGGATTGATCAAATGACCGTGAAGTTTGGCCTGCCCCTCATTGTTTCCGGTCTCTTAGCGGTCGCCCTGGCTGCTTGCGAACCGCCCCGGGACGAACCCGGTTTCTCCGGTACCTGGGTCGACCTAACCCACGCCTTCTCGCGCAACGCGGTGTTTTGGCCAACGGCAGCCACCTTCACCAAAGAAACCGTGTCGGAGGGTATGACGGAAGGCGGCTGGTTTTACAGTGCGTATAATTTTGCATCATCGGAACATGGCGGCACCCACATGGATGCGCCGGTTCACTTCGCGAAAGGCGCGCTCGCCACCCATGAGGTGCCACTGGACAGTTTGATTGGTCCGGCCGCCGTGATCGATGTGTCCGACGCATCGGCGCAGGACCGAGATTATCAGTTCACGGTGGATGACGTGCTCAACTGGGAAAAAGAAAATGGGGCCCTGCCCGACGGTGCGATCATTTTGTTCAACACGGGCTATGCCGCGAAGTGGCCGGACGCTGAAGCCTATATGGGGACCGCCATGCGCGGCCCCGCCGCGGTGGGTCAGCTTCATTTTCCCGGCCTGTCGCCTGAGCTTGCGACCTTCCTTACTGAAGAGCGCAACATTCGCGCCGTGGGCCTGGACACACCGAGCCTTGATTACGGCCAATCGAAAACTTTCATGACGCACCGCATCTTGTCAGCCAAGAACATTCCCGGATTTGAAAATGTGGCGGCGCTCGACCAATTGCCGGCGACAGGCGCGACCATTGTGGCGCTGCCCATGAAAATCCAAGGCGGCAGCGGGGGCCCCTTGCGGATTGTTGCCCACCTTCCCAATCCGTGAGCCATAGCACGCGGCGGCGGGCCGCGCCTGATGGAAAAACCTTGGATGGCCCGTCGACCACGGATCTTCCATGAACGCCGGTGCGATCATGCGCCGGAATGGCGAGCTGAAGCGCCTGGCCAGTTCGCGCGTCCGCTTGATAAGCTCGGCAGATCTTCGCGCCCCAAAAGAATGAGACACACCATGGCCGCACAGCAGACCTATCCGCCCGCCTACCCCCATGACCCCATTGAAGAAATTGCGCCGGAGGTGTTTATGGCGAGAGGTTCTATCCCCCTCAACGCCATGATGAAGATCACCCGCAACATGGCCATCGTGCGCAATGGATCGGAGCTGACCGTGATCAATCCCATCCGGCTCAATTCGGCGGGAGAAGCGCAGCTTGCGGAATTGGGCGATGTGAAACACGTGCTGCGATCGGGACCCATGCATGGCCTGGACGATCCGTACTATGTGGATACGTTCAACGCTACATTCTGGTCTCAAAAGGGCGGCACCACATACACCCAGCCCGCCATCGATGAAGAACTGACCGAAGGCGGGCCCCTGCCCTTTCCCAATGCGGAATTGTTTTGCTACCGCACGACCGTGCAGCCGGAGTCTGCCATCCTGATGAAAACCGGAAAAGGGCTGCTACTCAGTTGCGATGCCATTCAGCACTATGGCGATTACCGCCACAACAATCTGCCAGCACGGCTGCTTATGCCGTTCATCGGTTTTCCTAAGACTACAATCATCGGACCCGTCTGGATACGGATCATGACGCCTGAAGGGGCATCGTTGAGGGGTGAGTTCGAACGGTTGTTGGAATTGGAGTTCGATGCCCTGTTAAGCGCCCATGGCAGTTTCCTGAAGACCGGCGCTAGAGCGGCTGTCAAAAAGGCTTTCGACAAAGTCTTCGAGGGCGGTTGACCGTTACGCCAACTGGATGCGCACACAAACCAATTTCTCGGCCGCCGCAGCGACATCATCGATGTTTGAGTTCTTTTGCGCATCAAGCTGCACGACGCTCTAAGTTCAAGCCGCGTCGGCGTGCATCGTCACGCACCCGCCCTGATTTGACCCGGTACCATTGTCAGCAGGCAGAAGATATCACGCGCCTGCGTCCACAAATCGAATGTGGCTTTTCGATCAGGGTCTGACAAATCCCAATAGCGCGGCGCCAAACGGCCTGCTAGGTCAAAGGCGCCGTCCTGCGAAATTTCGATCGTCCCGTCAAAGGCAACCCATCTTTCCTTTTCCCCCAAATGATTTGTGACAAGAACCGATGCGCGCGGGTCGTTCTTGATCCGGCGCACCTTCGCCGTGTTCTTGTCGGCAAACATAAGGACCTTCTCGCCGGTCCATTCGAACCAGACCGGGACGCCGATCGGCGCTTTGTCTTTTCGATGGGTAATCAAGATGGCTTGGCGCGGTTCGGCGAGAAAGGCGTCACGCTCGGCATCGTTGGCAAAAGGGGGCGGCATGGGTCATTTCCTCGCATTCTCAGGTCAATGACATATAACGATGATCAATACTGGCGCTCGTAAAAACACCAAACCGATTCGACCTGTCCTTATCGGCGATGCTCCTATAGGAGCAATTGTGGGCGTAAATCGCAATTTCCCCTGCCTTCCCGCCGATGAGGCGATCAAAACTGCCCTTCCGACAAGCGCTTTGACATAGATCATTTGCTTCTCCGACCATGTTCGGTCAATATCTGACAAATTGTCATAATGGAGCCGGGGAAACCGATGAGCATTACGGAAACGTTGGGCAAACCGAACGCCGATGCGACTGTCGAGCATTTCGATGTCCTGATCGTCGGGGCGGGCATTTCGGGCGTTGGCGCTGCTTACCATTTGCAGCAACAATGTCCGGGCAAGAGCTTCGTGATCCTGGAAGAGTTGGAGAGCTTCGGCGGCACCTGGCTTACCCACAAATATCCGGGCATCCGATCCGACAGTGACCTCTACACGTTCGGCTACCGATTTAAACCCTGGGTCGGCCCGCCCATCGCCACGGCGGAAGAGATCTTGACCTATATGGGTGAGGTGATTGACGACAACGATATTGCGCCACACATCCGCTACAAACATAAGATCCACTCGGCTGAGTGGTCCAGCGATGACAAGCTCTGGACCCTTACGGGCACGCGCGTCGATACGGGTGAGCCCATTCGCTTTACCGCGAGTTTCCTGTGGATGTGCCAGGGCTACTACCACCATGCCAAAGGTTACACCCCCGAATGGGAGGGCATGGAAGACTTCCGTGGGCAGATCGTGCATCCGCAAACCTGGCCCGAGGATCTGAACTACAAAGACAAGAATGTAGTGGTGATTGGATCCGGTGCGACCGCCGCCACCTTGGTGCCCGCCATTGCTGGGGACTGCGCTCATGTAACGATGCTGCAACGCTCCCCCACTTACTTTAGGGCCGCGCGAAACCAGAATGAGCTGGCAGATCTGCTGCGCACCCTGGACGTCAAAGAGGAATGGATTCACGAAATTTCGCGTCGCGCCATATTGCACGAACAAGCGGAATTCACTCGGCGGTCCTTCGAAGAACCGGAAGAGGTGAAGAAGGAACTTCTGGACGGTGTCCGAGAATATCTGGGTGCGGACTATAATGTGGAACCGCATTTCACGCCGCGCTATCGCCCTTGGCGCCAGCGGCTGGCCTTCGTGCCGGAAGGTGACTTGTTCCAAGGCATAAAGTCCGGCAAGGCGTCGGTGGTGACAGACGAAATCGACCGCTTCACGGAAAAGGGCGTTCTTCTAAAATCCGGCAAGGTTTTGGAAGCGGACATCATCGTCACCGCCACCGGCTTTAACCTGAGCGTGCTGGGCGACATTGCCTTCGATGTGGACGGCCAACCGGTTGAGTGGCCCAGCACCGTGACCTATCGCGGTATGATGTTCACCGGCGTCCCTAACATGGTGTGGGTGTTCGGCTATTTCCGCGCGAGTTGGACGTTGCGTGTCGACCTCCTGGGGGACTTTGTCTGCCGGTTGCTCAACCATATGGACCGCATGGGGGTGAAATCCGTCCGGCCGGAGCTGCGGCCCGAAGACAAAGACATGCCGATCCTGCCCTGGATCGACGAAGAGAATTTCAATCCCGGCTACATGTTGCGTCGCATTCATCTCATGCCAAAGCGGGGCAATAAGCCGGAATGGCAGCACAATCAGGATTATTGGGCGGAAAAGGACGAGTTTCCGGAGATCGACCTGGAAGACGCCGCTTTTGTCTACCAATAGCGTTTTCTACGCGCGCGGCGCCACCGTCTCCGAGGGGCGCCACGCAGCGACGGCGCAGGCGAGTGCGCATACCGCCAGAAGCGCCAACAAGGCGAAGGAGAGGGTGAAGCTCTCCTTCGCCGTCCACCCGGCGAGCGGATAGCAAATCATCCAACACGCATGAGTCAGCACAAAATGGGCGGCAAACAGGCTTGGCTGCATACCGGAATCGCTGGCCCGTGTGATCAAACGACCCGCAGGTATTTGGATGAGCGACGTGGCTGCGCCCAACAAAAACCATATGGCGAGGAGTACCACATAAGCAGGCGAGGAAAGCCCTGCGGATAAGCTGAGCGATATTGTCAGTCCGCCAACCAATAAAACACTGCGGTCGGGATATCGCTCAAGCAGAGCGGGTAAACTAAACGCGGCAACCATCGAACCGGCACCAAAAGCTGCGAGCGCCAAAGCCACTTGGGGTTCCGTGCCGCCGAGACCAACACGCACATAAACCACCGTATTGACGATGACCATGGCACCGCCTGCGGCAACGGCGAATGAAAGGGCCAACAAGGCGCGCAGTTCAGGCGAGGTAAAATAGTGCCGCAGACCGAGGGTGACAACTTGGAGACCCGTTTCGTCCTTCGACTGTTCATTGGGCAACTGCCCGGCCACCCAGACCAAACAAGACGCCAGAACGAAGCATGCGCCCGCAATGATAAACAAACCATCGAACGGAAGGACACCCAATAGTAACGCCGCCGTCGCCGGGCTCAGCAGGTTTTCCAGATCATAGGCGAGACGCGACAGGGACAGTGCCCGCGTATACTCACCTTCGTCGGACAACACATCTGGAATGGTGGCTTGGAAGATGGGCGTGAATAGCGCCGCAGATACGCTCAGTACAAAGATTAGTCCATAGAGATGCCAGGTAGCAGAGGCTACGACCATCAATAGAAGCAAAGCACCACGGGCAGCGCAGAGGGAGACCAACAACGAACGGCGGGCAAACCGGCGCGCTATGACGCCGCCCAGTGTGCCGAAACCCACATAGGCCACCATTTTGAGCGTGAGTGCCGTGCCCAATACGGTTCCCGCGGTTTCGCCCGCCAACTCATAGGCCAAGAGGGCAAGCGCCACCGTGGTCAGACCGTTGCCGATCAATCCGATCACGTGAGCGCCGAACAAGGCCGCATATGTTCGGTTTGTCAGCGGCCCAAAGATTGAGGTCATGGCGGTGGGCGTTTGACGCCAACGAGTGCTTGAAGGCCCGGGAAGGGCAGTGTGTAGCGCTCAAGTGCCACCGGTCCCTGATCGCTAAACCAGTTTTCGGCTTCAGAAATGATTTGCGGGCCTTTGGGATGGAGCAGCAGTGTCATCATAACTTTTCCGAAGAATCCCCGCGGTCCTTCAAAATCGACGATCACGAACCGCCCATTGTTTGTCAAAATACGGAGAATTTCCGCAAATGCTCGGGTGCGATCTTCTTCATACACGTGATGGACGGCTAGACTGACGATCACCACATTTGCGCACTCGTCCGGCAAGCCGGTGGCTTGCATGCCCGCTTCCCGAAACTCGACATCGGCATCCTCTTTTCCGGCAAGTGTGCGTGCTTCGGCGAGCATTTCCGGCGACGGATCGATCGCGATCACGCGGCCTTCACTTCCCACCGCTTGCTTCGCCCGGCGCGACAATTCGGCCGTGCCACATCCCAGCTCAACGACCGCGTCGCCAGGCCTAAGAGCCGCAAGGTCAATGGTCTTCCGGCGCACCCCACCACCGCGTCCGAACGTGAACAACCGGACAAACAAATCATAGTGCGACGCCCAATGAATGTGGTGCCCGCGTTTGTCGCCCTTGGAGGCCGCTCCATGCGCGTGTGGCTGCCCATGTGCCATTACAAATACCGCGTGATTTCCTTGAATTCGTTGAGGGTTTCCTTGGTGCTGCGGTCGAGGTTGCCCAAGGTTTCCTCCAAACAATGATCGATATGATCTTGAATGAGGACCTTCTTGGCATTGCCGATGGCGGCCACAACTGCCTGTAATTGCTGGGCGATGTCCACACAGGGCCGCGCCTCTTCGATCATCTCGATGGTTTTTGCCAGATGACCGTTGGCACGCTTCAGCCGCTTGACCACGTCCGGATGGGATAGGTGTACGCTCATCAAATTATCCCATCCCCCTGGAGGGGATATGTCAAACTGTAGAAAACCGGGGACCGGCCGCAATTGGCGAGCTTGCGGGAGTCGCGTCAATGTTTCGAACGATGTGGCCTGACCTGGTCAGGGGGCTGGGATGAATTTTGCCAGGGCGGATCTTTGGTCTTCGGTTTCCACGGTCAGACCGAAGTATTCCTGCAGCACGTCCACTAATTCGCCCACTGAATTGAGTTGCGTCACTTCCGGCGGCCGACCCAGCCAGCGCTCAGTATAGGAATTGTTCACGATCATTCGGCGCACCCCATCGCCTGGCATTTCGACGATGAGCGTGTTCACGAACAGAGACGTGGGATGAGTGGAGGTATACCAATTGGCCATCTCGTAATCGACCGGCGCCTGAGGTTCCAAGGTAAACTTGTAAACATCCGCCCAACGCCCCCCCAAATCCCCCTGGGAGGTGAAGTAGCGCTCGTCCTGCACCAGCCGAAATTTCTCATGCGGCGTTGATTGCACCGCATCCGGCTCGAGCTTCAACACGCCGGTCAGCCGCATGCCGCCAAAGCCCACATCGCACAGATAGGGGCCGTCTTCAAAGTCTACCCGGATTAGCATGTGTGTGTTCGGCGTGGGTTGATCGTCGATTGCAATCCAGCGCACACGGCCAATTAGTCCGGTCGCCTCGAACCCCATTTCCCTTAGTGCCTGTAGCGCCAAACCGTTTTGTTCGAAACAATAGCCGCCGCGGCGCTTATGAATGATCTTGTTTTGCAACGTTTCAAGGTCAAGCGAAACGCCGCGCCCCCAAAGAATGTCAAGGTTTTCGAAGGGCACTGAGGTCGTGTGCGCAAACACTACCGATCTGAGAGCATCGAGCGTGGGATCCCGAGGCCCGTCATATCCGATGCGCTCGAAATAGGCGTCAAGGTCAATCGCACTCATCCCTCACCTCTCGTTCCTTCTTGTGCTCTTTTATATAGGGCTGGTGACGTGAAGCTGCCAACCGGTTGGCTGTTTGCGTTTAGGCCACTTTTGCACTGTGGATCAATCGGGCGGCCGCGGCCTTAGCGTCCTGCGCCACGTCGCGTGGGTCCCGCAGATGGGCCTGCACGATCGCCCCTTCATGCAAGAGCTGTATTTGCCGGGCAAGCCCCTCCGGGTCGTCGGCGCCCATCCCATTCGTCAGTCTACTGAAGTATTTGAACAACAGGTGTTTGTGTTCGGCGGACGATGCATGAATGGGATTGCCCCTCTCCTGAAACTCGGACGAGGCCTTAATGAAAATGCAGCTCTTGAAGCTCGGCTCGGCAAACCATTCCCCAAGGGCATCAAAGACAGCCACCAACCGATCCTTCGGTGTTGATGCCAAGGCTTCGACCCGGCGTACCAGCCAATTGCGGTATTGCTCGTCACGCAATCTAAGGACCGCCAGAATGAGGTCGTCTTTGGTTCGGAAGTGTTTGTAGATCGCCGTCTTGGAAACGCCTGTTTCCTTAGCCAGGCGGTCCATGCCCACCGCGTGAAATCCCCCCTGATAGAAGGCCCGCATGGCGTTTTGGACCAATTCATCCCGTTTCGAGGCGCTCATCCGTATCCCTTATATCCGATCAATAAACTAATCGGTACATCCAAAATCTCCCAAAGGTGAAACACATTAGGCTTGTTTTCCAAAAAAATTTGTAGCAAACCTTGACAGATCAGTCAATCTTACTCAGATAAACATTAACCGATCGGTACATGTTCTTTGTAACGCCGACGGGATTGGAGTGGATGCGTCCCCGCCGTCAGGGGCACGCGAGACAGACTGAAGAGAGAATCCCAATGGACATCTATGCGATTTTTGGATTGCAGTTGGCTCTGAGCACGGTGGTATTCGCCGTACTCGCCCGGCTTCTGCTCACCCCATGGCTCGACGAGCAGCCGTTTCGGGTTGCGCTCACCGTTTTGATCGCGCCCCATGCTTTTCGCCATATCGGCATGAGCTTTCTGGTGCCGACCCTCAATCACGGCACTTTGCCCACGGACTTTGCGACGGCCGCGGCTTATGGCGACCTTATCGCCGGGTTGCTTGCCTTGTTCGCCATTTTGGCGCTGCAATTGAGCACCCGCTTTGCGTTGCCTTTTGTGTGGTTGTTTAACTTGGTCGGTGTCGCCGATCTGGCCAACGCGTTGCGTCACGCGGAAGCCGTTCCCCATTTTGGCCCCACTTGGTTCATTCCCACATTTATCGTGCCGCTGTTGCTGGTCACTCATGCACTGATCTTTGTGCGGTTGCTTAAGCGGACGCCCCAAGCCGCAAATTAACTGGCCCTTTTGGCGCGCGCCCTCTCGCGCGCTAAGCGCGGCGCGGCAGCCCCTCCTCACTCGCCGCGCCGCCACCTTTTCTACGACGAAGGTCCGCCTATCAATGCGGTTCTTCACTCACGCCGATTTGAGCGCAGGGATCAGTTCCCTGCCGACACGTTCGACTACTTGGTATCGCGGATCAAACGCCGGCAGTATCATAATCTCGTCAAGGCCTGCTTCCTTATACTGATGAAGTCTCTCGCACACATGATCGAGCGTGCCGACCAGGCAGGTGTTGGTGATAAGCTCGGGGGTCACAAACTTTTCTTCTTCCGGCAGCACCCAACAATTGTGGCCCGCATGAATACGTTGATGGCGCCGGTCTTCTGGGATCGCTTCAATCATAGCCACATAATCGTCCCAGATGGGCTCCGCGGCGCGCGGCGGCGGCTGGTTGAGCTGGCGCCAGCCATCATACGCGTAATGGAGACCAGCCATGGCCATAGCGCCGCATTCCGCCTTCACGCGGGGTGAATCGATCGTTTCGCCTGGATCCAACAGCGTCACAGTGGTGAGCGCCGTGGTGCGATAGGCAGAACTGATCGGTGGCGGGCTGCCCTCTGCCATGCCCGCTTCGGTCATCCGCAGAAAACGCTCCAGCACGGATTGGACCGGCGGCCATCCAAAGATCGCACCATCGCCATGCTTGCCGGCAAGCGCCAGAGACTTTGGACCGAAGCCGGAGACATAGAGCGGGATGGGGTCCTCAAAGTTCACAAACCCCTTATCGGGCATGATGTGCCGGATTGGTTTCACAAGGCCATCGAGTTCGACGACGGACTCCTCTCCTTTCAGCAGAGGCTTCAACTCGGCGAGGAACCGGTCAAACCGAGCGATCGATTGCGGCTTCCGGCCCATGATCCGCATGGCCGTGTTGCCGGCCCCAACGCCCAGAAACGTGCGGCCGGGTGCCAGGGCATTGATGGTTGCAATGCTGGCGGCGGTCACCGGCGCCGGCCGGGTCCCGGACACCGCAATGCCAGTGCCCAGCCGAATCCGCGAGGTTCGGTCGGCCGCCAGCGCCAGAGTGGCGTAGCAGTCCGACCAGATCATCTGGCTGTCGGCAAACCAAAGGCTCGAGAAACCAAGCTCTTCCGCCCGCACCGCATAATCGATGTCGCCGATATGCGACGCAATGCAAATCCCGATATCCATTGGCACACCTTGTATCCGATCAAATTCCCACCAATTGTGAGGAAGTATGCACAAATAACCCGGCGAAACGGAACCGCTTCAATTTGGGGCGCAGTTGCTCTAGGTTGGCGCCCAACTTGCCGTATGACCACCCCGGCCACCCGCTCCCCCGTCCCAACCACCCGATCAGGGTACCCTAGGGGTGGCTGGGACGGGGGAGCGGGTGGCCAGGCACAATCAGTTATCAGGAGGCCGCGTGTCCCAATCCAGTCCTATCAGCCCCGAAATTGCCCTTATCTATGCCATGGTTCTGATTTCGGCGTCTGACAGCAAGATGAGCGACGAAGAACTGATCGGCATCGGCAATATTGTGAAATCGCTGCCTGTGTTTAAGGGCTTCGACAACAATAATTTAGTGCCGGTTGCTCAATCATGTGCCGAAATCCTTGCGGAAGAAGAGGGCCTGCGCACCGTCCTCAAGCTTATTGCCGAAACGCTTCCCGAAGGTCTGCGCGAAACGGCCTATGCGGTGGCGGTTGATGTGGCCGTGGCGGATGGACAACTGAGACAGGAAGAACTGCGCGTCTTGGAGTTGCTTCGGCATGAATTGCCGGTGGACCGCTTAGAAGCGGCTGCCATCGAACGTGGCGCAAAAGCACGGCACGCGACCCTTTAACCGCCCTGCAACGGGCGGCGCGGAGGACTTGCGAACATGCAGGACTTGCTCGTGCAAGACGAATCCGCCTGGCGCCTGGGCACCTTTGTGGTCTTGCTGGCGGCATTCGCACTCTGGGAAGTCGTCGACCCGAGACGCTTGCGCGCGCTTGGCCGCCAGGGGCGGTGGATCACAAACCTATCCATCGGCGTTCTGAATAGTCTGGTTCTGAGATTTCTATTTCCCCTGCTGGCGGTGGACATGGCCTTGTTGGCTGCGGATCGCGGTTGGGGGGTTCTCAATTGGATCGATGGGCCGTTTTGGGTCGAGTTTGTTGCTGCACTGATTATCTTAGACTTTGCCATCTACGGGCAGCATGTGCTTACCCATTATTGGACGCCGCTTTGGCGTCTTCACCGCGTGCACCATGCCGACCGGGATGTTGACGTAACCACCGCCATCCGATTCCATCCCATCGAGATCGCCTTTTCGATGCTGCTGAAAATGGCCGTCGTTATTATGTTAGGCCCCGCGGCGATTGCGGTCATGGTGTTCGAAATCGTGCTGAACGGCACCTCCATGTTCAACCACGCAAACATCCGGCTACCGAACAACATAGATCGTGTACTGCGCTTGTTCCTTGTGACGCCGGATATGCATCGTGTGCATCACTCGGTGAATGAATTCGAAACCAACTCAAATTTTGGCTTTAACCTCTCCGTATGGGACCGCATCTGCGGCACCTATCGCGCCCAGCCGGAGGCCGGTCACGACGGCATGTCGATCGGCTTACCCCAATACCGCGACGAAAATCCAGCGCGGCTTTTGTGGTCTCTTGCACTTCCCTTCCAGGCGGTTAATCTTAGGGATAGTGAGGGGGAAGGCACGGCTCAATCCGGAAGCGGGTCATTGCCGGGGGGCACACGAAAGTCGCCATGAAGACGCTCTATTTGCTACGGCATGCCAAGTCCAGCTGGTCCGATCATGCGATCGAAGATCATGATCGGCCTTTGAACCGGCGCGGCCAAGAAAACGCCCCGCTCATGGGCCAATTCATGCGGAAATCGGGCTTTCTACCCGATATGATCCTGTGTTCCACCTCGCGCCGGACGGCCGAGACCCTGAGCCTGATCGTGCCCTATATCGGTGACCACACGCCCGTTCAATTCGAGCGTAATCTGTATCTGGCGAGCAGCCATTCAATGCTCGACCGCATTAAGAAGGCCGATCCCAAATGCGACCGGCTGCTCGTGATTGCACATAATCCGGGTATGGAACATCTGGCTGCAGATCTTATTTCACCCAAAAAACTAAACGGCACGGAAAATCTTTTCGACGCTCTCACATCGAAATACCCGACCGCGGCTTTGGCCGTCATTCAATTCGATGTGGAGGATTGGACAGATGTGGAATTGGGCGCAGGCGAGTTGCGCGAATTCAAATGCCCGCGTGATCTTGTTCCTGGGAAAAGCTAATCGGCGCTATTATTTACGGCGCCGGCGCCCGGAGAACCCGCCCATCATGGAGCTTAGGTCCGGCCACCCATAGGCAACTTCGTGAATTGGCACGCCCCATTGCCGGCCCTTGCGTGTTCCGACAATGCCGCCGCCCTGCTGTTTGTAGAATTGGCGATGGGGATTGTCGGCCAACGCCCACACCAGTGCGGAAGAATTGCCGCGTTCGTCCAAACTGTCGAACAGGTTTGACAACATCATTGTGCCGGTCCCCTGACCCACATGGTTTGGATGAACATAGAGCGTGTATACCTCGCCGAAATAGGGAAGCACCCGATCCCGTGAAGGACCGCAACTCCCTAAACCGACAATGCCGAAATCAGGATCATCGGCGACCAAGATCGCCTCCTTGCGCCCGGCAGTGCGTATTGCACGATCCCAAGCGCGCGTGAGTCGGCGGTACGACATCCCCAACAGCACCCAGTCAGGGATGAGGCCCGCATAAGATTCGCGCCACGAGTCGACGTAGACCTTCGCAATATCCGGCGCGTCTTTCCTATTCGCGTTGCGGACAGTGACCATTGTTCGTTCTTCTCGCCTCAGCCTCCTACCGTACCTGCCACGGCGCTTTGCAGCAAGAGTTCTCCACAGGCGTGGACAACTGGCGCCAGGCGCAGGGCCTTAGTAGAGACCGAGCTCCTTCAATGTTAAGGGACCGGCGACACCGTCGGTTCCCAACTGTTTTGACTTTTGGAACGCTTTTACTGCGTCAGTAAGCGACGCATGGTACTGGCCATCAACTGGCCCACTGTAAAACCCCTCTGCCCTTAAGGCCGTCTGAAGCCTTTCGACTTCGAACCCGCGATCGCCTTCTTGGAGCAGATAATAACCCCGTTGACCTTTCTTAGCCTTATATAGCCTTTGTTTTGTACTTTTCAGGTACTGGTTTTGTTGCTCCGGATCAAGAGCCACTTGCTGCATCTGCTCTCGCTCGACGGTCACAACTTCGAGCTTATTCTTCAATCGCAGATCTTCAAAGCGTTGATTTTCGCTTTCAAGCCTATCATAGAGCGAAGCCATCAACTTGTCAGCCGCGTCATGTTCACCCGTCTCGAAGAGCTCAACCGCCGATTTGTGCTCCTTTTCCGCTTCGGCCAGCGAGACTTCAACCGCAACGTCTTTGTTGCGCCGATTCTCGATAGCCGACCTATCCGTGGACACATCCACATTGATCGGAACCGTGATGGATTGGGTTTCACCCGTCTCAGCATCCAAAAAGCTGAATTCGATGTCCCCCAACGCTAAGATACCCAACTGCTGTGGTGCGATGGACGCTTTGATCAGCATGGAACGCCTCTCACCGGCGTAAATATCTCCAATTTCGATGGCGGTTTCGTGAAACTCTTGTGGCACTTTTTGGCCAAAGACTTCGATTCCCCGGACTGTTTGATGCCATTTGAACCGCAAAACGGGTTCCTTCGCAACAGTTTGATATAACAACTTCAATTCCTGCGCGAATATCCGAGACATTTGGGCCGGGTTCTCCACGTAATAGTAGCGGCCTGCCCCGTTCTCGGCGATGGCCTCCATCAGATCCTCGTCATAATCCCTGCCCAGACCGAGCGTGGTGACCGACACCCCTTTAGCGCGCCAGGTTCGAACCCGCGCGGCGATTTCCGCAGGGTCAGTCACACCCTGATTGGCGAGTCCGTCCGACAACAATAAGACGCGGGAAATGTTTGTACGATCCGCCGGCAAGACGTGGCGGGTCCGGTAGATTTCTTCCATGCCCGCCTCCATACCGCCGAACAGGTTTGTAGAGCCCCGAGGCGACAAGTCATTGATGAGGCGTTTGACCAGATGCGGTGCCTCGATGGGGCCGGCCGGCCACAACACATTTATTTGATCGTCATACTCCACCACCGACAGCAGGTCTGTGGGCGCCAATTCATCGATCATCAGGGCTGCGGACCGTTTCAAGTAATCGAGCTTGCCCCTGTCGGACATGGACCCGGAGCGGTCGAGGACTAAGGAAAGATTGACCCCTGGCCGCCGGCTTTCGTCAATAAGGCGGTCGTCCCCATGCAATCGCAAGAGCACATAGACGGTCGCCTCATCCCCTTGCAGAACAAGGCTGTTATCCAATGTCGCGGAAAAATCGACGGCCTTCGCCTGCGCCTCCCCCGATACGATGCCGAGACCAGCGGCGATTAGGCTCATGGCTGCGATAAGGCGCTTGCGCATCTCCACCCTCCAATACCTGGACGTGAAGCGGCGGGATTCTTGTTTTCAAATGGATGGTTCGCACCGCTTCATTGGTAATGCGAACTATTCAGTCGGATTGTGGCGTCCTGTCGGGCAGATTAGGGCCTTATTGGGGCGCCCCGACCACAGCACTAGTTCATCTGTGCGCCGCCATCCACATTGAGCGTCTGACCGTTGACGTACGAAGCATCGTCCCCCGCGAGGAACGACACGGCAGCAGCCAGTTCTTCGGCCCGGCCTTGCCGGCCCATGGGCACGCTGCCTTTGAGTTGAGCGCGAAATTGTTCCTCGGTGAGTCCATAGTTTTCGGAAGACCTGCCGATCGTGCCATCCATCATGTCCGTATCGTGCGTACCCGGTGCAATGCAATTTGTGCGGATGTCGTATTTGATGAGTTCGAGAGCAAGTTGTTGCGTCAACCCAACAACGCCAAACTTGCTGGCGCAATAGGAGCCGTAGTCGGGCAAACCACGGCGTCCGGCCAATGACGAAATGTTGATGATGGACCCGCCCCGATTCGCATCGCGCATCGCCCGACCCACCGCCTTAGTCACCAGATAGACACCGTTCAAGTTCACGTCGATCGTCTGGTACCAAACGTCGTCATCCATATCCAAAATGTTCGCGGCACCCGCATCGCTGGGCAGTCCGGCATTGTTCACCAGAATGTCGATGTGGCCTAAGGCTTCGATCCCGGCGTCGACCATTTTTTGGACGCTCTCTTTGTTCGTCACATCGCAATCAGCGGAGATCGCACGGCGGCCCATCGATTGGATCTCTTCCGCGGTCGACTGGGACCCTTTCCAATTTGCCTGCCGCTCATGGTCCGGATAGTTCGAGGGATCGCGGGGATACGCACTGACCACCACGTCAGCACCGTCTTGCGCAAGACGCAACGCTATCGCGCGCCCCAGCCCGCGTTGCCGTCCAGCCCCCGTTACCAGTGCCACTTTGCCCGAAAGAACCGCCATCTCATTGCCTCCCTGATGTCTCGTCAATTGCAGTTATCGGAGATGCGGCACGGAATGTGAATAACAACTCGCGTGAGAACGACAGATAAACGAATGAATTGGGGGCTTTTTTGCGACGCGTCTTTGGCCGGCAAATCGTTATTCAGGCTTTTTGCGACATTTATTGCGGCGTTTTTGCATGGATACTGCATTTTTATGCGTCATCCGGCACGCAACTCTGCACATATTTGCCGCAACCAAGAAAAACAAAACTTGTCCACCTTCATATGCGGTGGCAGACAGCACACATATTAGGGGTGCCAGAGTTTTGTTGAGAATAAACGATCGAACTACTTGTCAGATGACTCGCTATACCAGACGCTATTGAGAATTGATTCGCAAAAAAAGATTGGACGAAAGCCATCAGGATTAACGAAAGGTTGTCATTTTAAGGCCATCTTTAGGCCCTAGTTCCTAATAGGGCTGCAACGCGAGGTACAACATGAGTGCGGACCTGGACGTATTTGACCTTTTCTCCGAGGCCTACGGTCGAGAGAAGCTTGAGGGGATGACGCTTCGAGATTTCCTTCTCGCGTGCAGGGACGACCCGATGATGTACGCCTCGGCACCGGAACGCATGATTGCGGCGATCGGCGAACCGGAACACATCGACACCAGCCAAGATCCTCGCCTGTCCCGCATCTTCTTCAACCGCACCATCAAATCCTATCCCTCGTTCAAAGGCTTTTACGGCATGGAAGACACGATCGAACGGATCGTGGGCTACTTCCGTTACGCAGCACAAGGGTTGGAGGAGCGCCGGCAAATTCTCTATCTGCTCGGGCCGGTGGGCGGCGGCAAGTCGTCCCTTGCGGAACGCTTGAAGGAACTGATGGAGAAGTTCCCGATCTATGTGCTGAAGGCCGGCGATCAAATCAGCCCGGTGTTCGAAAGCCCTCTGGGTCTTTTCAAGGAAGCACAATTCGGCGACCTGCTGGAAGAAAAATACGGCATCGAGCGCCGGCGTTTGAACGGCATTGTCAGCCCTTGGGCCATCAAACGTCTGGATGAGTTTGGCGGCGACATCGCTAAATTCGAAGTAGTTCGTCTGTACCCGTCCAAACTACGTCAGATTGCGGTTGCTAAAACGGAACCGGGCGATGAGAACAACCAGGACATTTCCGCGCTGACCGGCAAGGTGGATATTCGCAAGCTGGAACACTACAGCCAGAATGATCCGGATGCGTACAGTTATTCGGGCGGATTGTGCCGGGCCAACCAAGGCCTGCTTGAATTCGTGGAAATGTTCAAGGCACCAATCAAAGTGCTGCACCCGCTGCTGACCGCCACACAGGAAGGCAACTATATCGGCACGGAAGCGCTGGGCCCCATTCCGTTCCAAGGCACGATCCTTGCGCACTCGAACGAAGCGGAATGGCAAGTCTTCAAAACCAACAAGAACAATGAAGCGTTCTTGGACCGTATCAGCGTGGTCAAAGTGCCGTACTGCCTGCGCGTTACGGAAGAAACCAAGATCTATCAGAAGCTCTTGAACGAGAGTGAGCTTGGCAGTTCGTCCTGCGCCCCGGAAACGCTGACCATGTTGTCGCGTTTCTGTGTCATGACCCGGCTGAAGGAACATGAGAACTCGAACCTCTATTCCAAGATGCGTGTCTATGACGGCGAAAAGCTGAAAGACACAGATCCGAAGGCCAAGTCACCGCAGGAATACCGCGACGCGGCCGGGGTCGATGAAGGCATGACCGGCATCTCTACCCGCTTTGCCTTCAAGGTGCTGTCGGAAACATTCAACTACGACACGGAAGAAGTTGCCGCCGATCCGGTCCACTTGATGTATGTGCTCGAGCAATCCATTCGCCGCGAACAGTTCGCCGATGATACCGAGAAGAAATATCTGGAATTCATCAAGGCGGAACTTGCGCCGAAATATGCGGAGTTCATCGGCAAGGAAATCCAGAAGGCCTATCTCGAAAGTTATGGCGAGTACGGACAAAACCTGTTCGACCGTTACATCGCCTATGCGGATGCCTGGATCGAAGATCAGGATTACAAAGATCCGGACACCGGCCAGATGATGGACCGGCAGGTGATCGATCAAGAGCTTTCGAAGATCGAGAAGCCGGCAGGCATCGCCAATCCGAAAGACTTCCGGAACGAAGTAGTCAAGTTCGCGCTCCGCGCCCGCGCCGCCAATGCAGGCAAGAACCCGGCCTGGACCTCGTATGAGAAACTGCGCAACGTCATTGAAAAGCGCATGTTCAGCCAGGTCGAGGATCTGCTGCCGGTGATCAGCTTCGAATCGAAGAAAGACAGCGACACACAACAAAAACACAATGACTTCGTGGATCGCATGGAATCCCGCAACTACACCGAGCGCCAAGTGCGCCGGCTGGTCGAGTGGTATATGCGGGTCAACAAAGCGGGCTGATCGACACTGCTTTGGTCTTGCGACTTGATGCACAGTGACAGGTTTTTGTGCTTAGATGGACGGGCTGCTTCGTTTTCCGGCAGGCGGGAGACATAAGCCCGTGCCCACATGAATGGCATACGCTGTAGCAGCAAGCGAGAGACGGCAGAATTAGATGAGTCATTTCATTGACCGACGCCTCAATCCAAAAGGCAAAAGCCTTGGCAATCGCCAACGGTTTATCCGGCGCGCGCGCACGGAAATCCGCGAGGCCATCCAAAAGTCGCTGAAAGACCGCAAGGTGACGGACACCAGCGGCGGTGAGAAGATCTCCATCCCCACCCGATCGACCAAAGAGCCGCGGTTCCGTTTGTCGAATCAGGGCGGTCACCGCGAGCGTGTGTTTCCGGGCAACAAAGAATATGTGGCGGGCGATCAGATCCGCAAACCACGGCAAGGGGCTGGGCAAAGCGGCAAAAAGGCAAGCGATTCGGGCGAAGGCGAAGACGATTTTCAGTTTACACTCACCCGAGACGAATTTTTGGACATCTTCTTCGAAGATCTTGAGCTGCCCAATCTGGTCAAGACCACACTCAAGGAAATCACCAATTTCAGCATGCGGCGCGCCGGGATAACCACCGACGGTGCACCCACCAACATCAATTTGGTGCGCACCATGCGCAATTCCTATGGCCGCCGGCTGGCGCTGAAGCGGCCAAGCACCAAGGAATTGAATGCGCTGAAAGAACGGCTGTTCGTGTTGGAAGCTAAGGCAGACAAAAACGACGAAGAACGTGCTGAAGTGCCCCGGCTGCACAAACAAATCGATGAGTTGGAAGCCAAGCGGCGCTGGATACCGTATATCGATCCGATCGATGTGCGTTTCAATGCATTCGAGCCGCAACCCATCCCCACCGCCCAGGCTGTTATGTTCTGTCTGATGGACGTGTCGGGCTCCATGGGCGAGCGGGAAAAGGATCTGGCAAAGCGGTTTTTCCTTCTGCTGCACCTATTCCTCATCCGCCGCTATGACAAGGTGGACGTGGTGTTCATCCGGCACACACATGACGCGCAGGAAGTGGATGAAGAAACCTTCTTCTATTCGCCACAGAGTGGCGGCACGATCGTGTCCACAGCGCTTGAAGAAATGATCCGCATAGTGGGCGAACGTTATTCGTCGGCCGATTGGAATATTTACGCCGCCCAAGCATCCGATGGTTACACCCAAACGGGCGATGCGGAACGCTGTGTGCGCATGCTGCAAAACGACATTATGCCGATTAGTCAGTACTACGCCTATATCGAAATACTCGACGACCGGGAAATGGAAGTGTTCGCCCATGACGATTCCGGCGCCGAGTTATGGCGGGCTTACGGGCGCGTGCGGCAAGAATGGTCGAACTTCGCCACCAAGCGCATCAGCCAGCCCTCGCACATTTTCCCGGTGTTCCGCGAGCTGTTCAACAAACAAACGGCGATACAAAGCTAACGACTATGACTTCTGCTGTGTCAAAAAGCTCTGACAAATTGCTCTTTGAAGATTCGGAATGGGATTTCGACCGCCTGCGGATCGTTAGTGATGCGATTGAGGACATCGCCTTCAACGATTTGGGTCTTGACGTCTATCCCAACCAGATCGAGATCATCTCGACGGAACAAATGCTGGATGCCTATTCGTCCCATGGCATGCCGCTGATGTATCATCATTGGTCGTTCGGCAAATTGTTCGCTCACCACGAAACCATGTACAAGCATGGGTATGCGGGCCTAGCCTACGAAATCGTCATCAATTCGAGCCCCTGCATCAGCTATCTGCTGGAAGAAAACACCATGACCATGCAGGCGCTGGTGATCGCCCATGCCGCCTATGGACACAATCATTTTTTCAAGAACAACTATCTGTTCAAGCAGTGGACGAATGCCGAAGCGATTCTGGACTATTTGAACTTCGCCAAGAAATACATCGCCCAATGCGAAGAAGAATATGGCACGGAGGCGGTTGAGAACGTTTTGGATTCGGCGCACGCCATCATGGATCACGGTGTCTTCCGATATCGCCGACCGCCGCGGCTGAGCGCCGATGCGCTCATCGAGCGGCAACGCAAACGCATCGCCTACGACCAAGCCACGTTCAATGATCTCTGGCGCACCCTGCCGGTGCGCGATGAGGATCAGCGAGACGATGAAGAAGACGTGCCCGATTCCGATGCAGCGCATGCGCATATGACTTTGCCGGAAGAGAACATCATCTATTTCCTAGAAAAGCAAAGTCCCGTGCTGGCGCCATGGCAACGGGAAATTCTGCGCATTGTGCGTAACCTCAGCCAATATTTCTATCCGCAGAAACAGACTAAGGTCATGAATGAAGGGTGCGCCACCTTCGTCCACCATTACATCATGTCCGAACTGTTCCAACGGGGGCAGATCGCCGAAGGCTCAATGCTGGAGTTTCTCCACAGCCATACCAGCGTCGTCTTCCAACCCACTTTTGACGATCCGCGCTATAGCGGCATTAATCCGTATGCGCTGGGTTTTGCCATGATGGAAGACATTAAACGCATCTGTGAAGACGCCACCGATGAAGACAAGGAATGGTTCCCGGATATCGCCGGATGCGGCGATTGGCGCGGCGTGCTGAAAGATGCGTGGGCGAATTATCGTGACGAGAGTTTCATACAGCAGTTCCTAAGCCCGAAACTCATGCGGGATTTCAGGTTCTTCTCCCTGTTGGATAAATCCGAAGACCCTAATTACATGGTCTCGGCAATCCACAATGAGCAAGGCTATCGCAATGTGCGCACGGTGCTGGCGGAGTCGTACGAATTGTCACGGCTCGAGCCCAACATTCAGGTGACCGGCGCGGACTTGGCAGGCGACCGGAAACTAACGCTTCAGCACATGCGGCAGGACAGCATTCCCCTGCACGCGGAGTCGCGCGATCAGGTGGTGACGCATATCCGTAACCTGTGGGGCCATGAAGTGGTTCTGGAGGAGCATGACGAGAATGCGCCGCCGGAGGAAGAAGAAGAACCGAAGATCCCCGCTTTCCTCCAATAAGAAACAAGGCACGCCAAGTATATCTTGCGCGCCACAACTATACCCCAAGTAGAGCGTTCAATATAACGCGCACAGCCTTTTCTGAACCAAGTCGTTCATCTTAGGTTCAGGCGCATCCACCTATCTAAAGCGGGTCATACCGGTGGTTTCAGGTCTGCGGGGCCGGTATGTCGGCATCGTTTTTGCCCCCGGCGCCCGTATCGGCCTATGCTCCATACCCAGTCCTACGCCCATGTCGGGGGCATTAATCTCCAAAAACAAAGTCAGCACAGATCTACAACTCAGTGCGGCCGCTCTGCATTTTGTTGCCGAAAGCTGGCCGCCGGGCGCGTTTACCGACAGAATTCAATCTGTCGATGGAGGGACGCCCGCAATGAAGATCAATGGGTCGGTTGTTTTGGTGACCGGCGCCAATCGAGGAATTGGCAAAGCATTTGTGGAAACACTTGCGAAAATGGGCGCGGCCAAGATTTACGCGGCTGCCCGTGACGCTCAAGAGATTGAGGTGGCCTCTCCGGCCGTTACCGCCGTGCCGCTTGATCTCACAAAACCCAATCAAATCGAAGCCGCCGCCCAGAGGTGTCAGGACGTGACATTGCTGATCAACAATGCGGGCATGACATGCATTGAGAATCTGATGGACCCGCCTGATGACGCCGCCTTTCGGGAGGTGATGGAGGTCAATTATTTTGGTCCGCTGACCATGTGCCGCGCTTTCGCCCCCGTCCTCAAGCACAATGGTGGTGGCGGCATTTTGAACATTTTGTCCATGGCGGCCATGATGTGTGTGCCCGGCGCACCGGCCTATAGCGCAAGCAAGGCCGCAGCCGAAATGATGAGCCATGGTGTTCGTTTCGAGCTGGCCGATCAAGGCACTCAAGTCTCGATCGTCTATCCCGGCTATGTGAACACCCGCATGTCGGAGACATTTCCGGTAAAGAAGGTAAGCCCCAGCACGATTGCAGCGCGATGTTTGAAAGCATTTGAGAAGGGTGAGGCCATCATCTATCCCGACCTGTTTTCGCGCATGACGCACGATAAGCTCGTGAACGAAACCGAGTTTGTGCAGACGGAGCCGCAGGCTGCCGTTGTACAGTTGGTGGAAGCCTTCGTGGAACATCCAGAGGCCGGAACTTAGACTTGCGGCATCCAATGAGCGAAGCAGTTTTCACTTCATCGGAAATCGCATTATGGTGGCGGTTTCCGACATTGAGGGGAGCAGCAGAATGTCAGTAGCCAAACGAAAAATTGGAGCGTTGGACGTACACCCTGTGGGCTTGGGGTGCATGAATCTCAGCCACGCCTACGGCCCCGCTCAGGACCACGCCGATGCGGTGAAGTTTCTGCAACGTGCCGTCGATATTGGCTACGATTTCCTTGATACGGCGACGATTTATGGGATGGGCAAGAACGAAGCGCTGATCGGAGAGGCGCTTAAGGATCGGCGCAACGATATTGTGCTCGCCAGCAAGTGTGTGATGGGGTTCAAGGACGGAAAACGGTTTCGCGACGGGCGTCCGGAGAGCATCAAAAAAGCGTGTCATGCCAGTCTGGAGCGACTGCAGACCGACGTGATCGATCTGTATTACATGCACCGGCCAGACTTTAATGTGCCCATCGAAGACTCTGTGGGGGCGCTGGCGGAGCTGGTGCAGGAAGGCAAGATCCGGATGATCGGCCTGTCGGAGATGTCCGCCGACACGTTGCGCAAAGCACATGCAGTGCACCCCATCGCCGCCATGCAGTCGGAATACTCACTCATGACCCGCAATCCCGAAATCGCGGTCATTGACGCCTGCAAAGAGCTAGGCACGACCTTCGTGCCGTTCTCACCGGTCGGCCGCGGTTATCTGGCAAACGATCCACCAGAACCCGGCAGCTATCACGAAAAGGACCTGCGGCGCACCTTCCCGCGATTTAGCGAGCCCCATTTCAGCGCCAATCTGGGACTGCTGGGCACTGCAAAAGAAATCGCGTCCGAGTTAGGCTGCACGGTTGCGCAACTGGCACTCGCCTGGACACTCGCACGTGGCAGCACATTCGTGCCGATTCCTGGAACGACAAACCTTCAGCATCTGGAGGACAATTTCAATTCGGCGGAAATTGCGCTGTCGGCAGATGTTCTGGACCGACTCAACGAAACCTTTGCGCCGCAGGCGATTTCGGGGCCACGTTACTCCCCGCCCGCCCAAGCGACAGTCACGACGGAACAGTTTGAGTTTGAAACGGCATCCGCTTGAGCATCACTGTTCGAACACCAACGACGCGGTGACAGGCACGGTCGGCGTAATCTCCGGCAGACCGGCGACAACCTTCAGCTCTTCCAGTCCCGGCCCCAAGTCGAACTCATCCACGCTGACCAAAAGTGGCTCGGCTGTTCCGACGGAGACGCGGCTGTCGGCAATGCGCGTGATGAAAACTTTCGCGTCATATTCGCTGCTTAATCCGTGTAGATCTAGTTGGATTTCAAGCTCCGATTCAGTGCGCTGACCCACCGCCAATTCCTGAAACGCCGCAAGATCGACTTGCGCGGTCAAAACCGCGGAAGGAAACTTGACGACTTCAAAAAACATATCGCGCATGCGTTCGTTGCGAATGTCGATATGGGTTTCAACACTGCCGAGATCTATGTCCACCTGAACCGCGCCCTCGGGCGACACGGATCCCGAAAGCTCCCGAAAATAGTGCGTTTCTCCGATATCGCCGGCCTTCACCGAAACGAACGATATGCGTGAGTCTTCGCTGACCAGGGTCCACGCCGCATTGGGGTCGACCGTGGGTTTAGGCTCTTCGCAAGCCGCCAACACCAACAGGACTGCCGGCAAAAGGACGTATCGCATCAGACTCTCCCAGCCATTTTTTGAGGACTCACAATTCTTATGGGCGGAGTTTAGCCGGGCGCGTCCCGCCAATCCAATCGGATTCATCAATTGATGGTGAAACCCTACGTTCCAGAAGATTCTCGGTAGTTGGCGCGGTCGGCCGGGCCGAACGCAGTATGCAGTCGCCCCGGCTGCGTAACAAAGTGACGGGCGCAAAGTTTTAGTGTTCTTTCCGTCCGCAATGCGCCCCACGAATTTGGGAAAGGCGTTAACCCATCCTTTTGGACTGACCAACCCTATTGATAGGCTTTAAGGCCGGCGAAGTCGGTCGCCTCCACATGTTTGATTTTGTCTTCTTCGCTACAATTTCCGCCATACTGAAGAAAGAAGCTGTTCACAGTCGTCTGAATTTCACCGTTGCTGCTGATCATGACGCGCTCGCCATTGACCCTCTTCATAGAATTGCCGGATGCAGAAGCAACCGCAGGATTCGAGAGCATCATGGTGAACGACTGAATCATGGGTGAATCGCCCGTGATGCTGACGGTGCACTCGTCCGTGCCCTTTGTGTATTTTGCCGACGCACTGATACCGCCGCCGAACATGGCTGCACCCACGGCTTGCGTATCGCCGTCCGTGCGCGTCCAATCATCGCCGATAGGTGCCGGAAGAAACGCGCTCAACCCTTGCGCTTTAAGCTGACTGATGAGCTGAACAGCAAATTCCAGCGTCGACTTGGCTTCGGCAATATTGCCGTCCAAATAGGCCTTGATGCCTGCGACCAACTCTGCCGTGACATCATCTTTCTTATCCGCCGGAATCTCGATTGTTTCCGCTTCTGCGAACGCTGAACCTATGGCCAGGACCATCGCCAATACCATGGCCCCTAGAACATGCCGCACTTTCGTCATCCCATTCTCCCCTAATCTTGAGTCGTATCCATATATTACCAGCGTCATATTACGCATGGTAGCATGCCCGTCAAAACGCATGGGAGAGGCCGACCAAATGACCCGTCAAACGACCGTCGCCGACGTCTTAGCGACACACGACATCCAAAACGTACTTGTCCGCTATTGCCGGGGTATGGACCGCATGGACCGCGCCCTCACGCTGTCCTGTTGGCACGACGGCGGCACCGACGACCATGCCCCGCTATATAGCGGATCGGCCGAAGGGTTTGTGGATTGGCTGTGGCCAGTTCATGAAAAAATGATCAGCACACGGCATGAGATCTTCAATGTACAGATCGGCGTCGATGGCGATCTTGCGGGTTCCGAATGCTATTACCGCGTGTTCTTGGAAATACCAAAAGATGAACAGGTGTTCTTCCTGATCGGCTCGGGCCGCTATGTAGACAATCTTGAAAGACGCAATGGGGTGTGGGCATTTTGCCATCGCCAAGCCGTATTTGATTGGACCCGTGTGGTTGCCCGCGATGCGGAGCTCGACGCGATGGCCTTAATCACCCCAAACAATCCGGAGGCCCCACCCACTATCGGCACTCGAGACGAGACTGATTATTCGTATGCTGTCCTAAAGCAGTTTTATGCCCAATAAAAAATTGGAGGCCCCAATTGGTTGAGAAGAACTTGCAATGGCTGATCGACCGGACCGACATCGTCGATACAATCAACAAATATGCCACTGGAATAGACTTGCGGGATTGGGAACTTTACCGGTCGATTTTCGCCGATGAAGCGGAGTTTGATTTTTCAACGTTTGAGGGTCAGCCACCAAGTGTCATGAAAGCGGACGACTGGGTGGCGCAGGTGCGATCGGTTTTGTCTGGCTTCGATTCCACTCAGCACGTTTTGACAAATCATGTGGTGGAAATTGACGGCGATCGCGCGACAACAACGGTCTACATGAAGGCCGAACATTTCTTGGCGAACAAACTCGGCGACAACAGCATCGCTCTTGGCGGGTATTACAACCATGCTCTTACCCGCACCGCGGATGGCTGGAAGATCACCAAGTGCAAGCTTACCGTTACTTGGAATCGGGGCAATCGTCAGCTCTTCCACATGGCCGCAACGGCAAACACATAAAAAAGGGCCGCCACTGCAAAACAGTGGCGGCCTATGGATGAGAGCAAGGCCAGCCGGGTCGGGAGGATCCGGACTGATATGGGCGCTTACTCTCTCTCGGCAACAGCCGACTTAGATCCGTTGGTCAGACGGATCGTCAGCGTGCTGCCACATTGCTGTACGGAGCGGCCGAATAGTTACCGGCCCATCTGCCCGGCGCAGATTCGAGCGCAATCAACTCTCCAGAGGTTGTCGCCGTGCAAAAACTCCGCACATAGGTGCGATCTTGCATCCGGCTGTCGATCCACAATTGTACTCTACCTCCTGCCCGGCTCTTTACCTTCTGCATCCTGTGCGACCGAATGCCTTCTGCCTCGGATTCGATCTGGGCATAACAGGCATTAAGCGCATTTGTGTAGCTGGCGGCAGAGGCCGGCACCGCAAAACTTATCGACAACGGCAAAACAATTGCCGCCGCGGCCAACACATCAATCGTTCTCATCTCAACCCTCCTCAAGGTACGACATTGCAGCGTGAACCCTTGATGATTTGGGTTTTGAGTCGGATGAAAAAACTGATGCTATTCGCACGCCCGCCAATCAAAAATGCACAATCTGTCACCGCTTCTTCAAAAGATTTTATCTTCCGGCGAATTTCCAAATGAATTAAATGGCTTATGTGACAGCCACAAGTCGATCATCAATTGTTTTTCCCAATCCCGAAAAAAATGCTCAGTGCCACTGGAAAAATGCACGCGAATACACCATCTAGCAAAAGGGTTTGCGGTCAGTCGGGTATTTGAGTTGGAACATCTTGGGGGTGTTATGAAGACCTGGATGCATCTGCCCTATTTCCTGGCTGTGATCCGCCGCGGATCAATGGAAGCGGCAGCAAAAGAACTTGGGGTTAACCGAACGACGGTTGCCCGACACATTGCCGCGCTGGAAGCGGAACTCGGCGAAAAAGCGTTACAAAGAGACTCAGACGGCTACCACCCAACGGAAGTGGGCGCAGAAGTATTGGCAATCGCTCAAGAAGTGGAAGACCGCGTGGTCACCATCGAGCGCCGAATCTCGGGAAAAGACCAATCACTGCAGGGCGAGATCCGTATCAGTGCGCCGCAAGCGATGACAGCGGGACATTTGGGACCCATCCTCCTCGATTTTGCAAAGGAATATCCGGACATCGTCTTAAACGTTCAGGGTACAAACGACCTGATTAACCTAAACCGCGGCGAAGGTGACGTGGTGCTGCGTGTCACGCGTCAACCCCCCTTAAGTTGGGTTGGGCGCAAGTTGGCTGATTTTCGCTGGGCTTTGTATGGCGCGGATTGCAAATATTCGAAATCGGAAGCAGCGACCACTGATCGGCCGATCACCGACCCGACACCTGTCATCACCGGATTGACCGACGATTCTATTATCAGTTCGCTTGCGCCGTATCTGTCCCAACCCGTGGTGGCGGCCCGATGTGACGACATCATGACCGTTCGGGAGATGACGGCGGCCGGATTTGGTGTTGCGAAGATGCCGTGCGCAATGGGCGAACCCGACCCCAGGCTCGTGCGTCTGTCGCCGGTGTTTGAAGATGACGGATGGGATTTGTGGATTCTCACACATGAAGACACTTATGCCTCCAATCGGGTCAAGGTGTTCATGCGTTTCGTGGGCGATCGCATGCGAGGACATCGCCATATGTACGCGGGCGAGGAAGCCGCTGATCAAAGTTCCTCTGCAACGCCAGAGAAAGAATCAGTGACCCAGTGACAACTGGCCAATGATTGGGACGCTCTTGACCGGAGTGGCAGACGTATTGCCGAGAAACCTTGGAGCGGGTGAAGGGAGTCGAACCCTCGTCGCCTGCTTGGGAAGCAGGAGCTCTACCGTTGAGCTACACCCGCCTGCGTAAAGAATGGCGCACCTTAAGCCGCCTACGCCGCTTCGCCAACCCGTCCGTCACCGCCCATATTTTCCAACGAACAAACGTCCAAATGAAAAAGTTTAACGGCTTTGTCAAAAAACATGCCGAATCCCCGGTTCGCAAGGGTATGACCGCCTGATTGGGGTGTATGTGGCTGTTCTTCTCGTATATTTTTTCCACCATATTGGTCGCTAAAGATACGAAAACGAGGCAAGGGCCTATGGGAGAACATGTCACGCTGAAACCTGGCGAAGCGCGTTGCGACGCGCCGTCTTATCAGGACATTCTGGACAACGACACGCGGGAAGCACCGGCGGCACTGCGTGCCCAGTCTGCACCGTTCTTGGGCGACGAAGGAATTCCGGTCGAGCACTACACATCCCAGGAGTTTTTCAATCTGGAGGCCCACAAACTATGGCCGCGGATTTGGCAGATGGCCTGCCGGGAAGAGGAGATTCCAGAAGTCGGCGACTACATCACTTACGAGATCGTCGGCAAATCGTTCCTCATCGTGCGGACGAAAGAGGACGAAATCAAAGCCTTCTACAATTCGTGCCTTCACCGCGGAACAAAGCTGAAGCACGACCAAGGGTGCGCCAACCAGTTTCGCTGCCCATTCCACGGATTTACCTGGAATCTGGACGGTTCGTTCAAGGAAAACCCGACTGCATGGGACTTTCCCCACTTGACGCCGGACAAGCTTCAGCTTCCGGAAGCTCTGGTGGACACCTGGGGCGGGTTCGTCTTCATCAATATGGATAAGAATGCGCGACCACTTTACGAAGTGCTGGACATTTTACCGGAGCATTTCGAGCGCTGGAAAGTGGAAGACTGTTACAAGTTCGTCCACGTGGCGAAGGTGATCAAAGCCAATTGGAAGGCTGTTGCCGAAGCGTTCATGGAATCCTGGCATACCATCGACACGCATCCGCAAATCATGCCTTACCTGGCCTGCGCCAACTCCCAATACGATGTCTTTAGCGACCACGTCACGCGTCAGATCAGCGCCACCGGCGAGCCAAGTCCGCACGTTTACCACAAGAACCATACGGAGCAGGAGATCCTGAACTCCATGACCGCCACGTCAGGCCGTGTGGAAGACGACAGCGGCTTGAAGGTTCCGGAGGGCCAGAAAGCGCGGGCGTTCATGGCGGAGGTGAGCCGCCAGGCATTCACCGCCGAAGACGGTCACGATTATTCCGATAAGTCGGATGCGGAAATGCTGGATGCGTTACTATACAACGTTTTCCCCAATTTCTCCGTATGGGCTGGATTCTTGCCAAACCTAGTTTACCGCTGGCGGCCCAACGGCATGGACGTCAATTCGGCGATCATGGAGGTTATGTGGCTGAAACGCTGTCCGAAAGATAAGCCGCGCCCGGAACCCGTGCGCTGCAACTTCCTAACGGAAGACCAGAAGTGGACGGACGCGCCGGAACTGGGCGGCCTTGCGGACATTTTCGAGCAGGACATGGGCAATCTGCCCTATGTGCAGGAAGGCATGCATGCCTCTGGCACCGGTGTTGTCAATTTCGGCAACTACCAAGAGATGCGTATACGGCAGCACCACATCACGCTCAGAAAATATCTCAACGACGAGATTTGAGCGCAGTAACCTGAATCAAAAGGGGCGCCAAATCGGCGCCCTTTTTTATTTGGGGAAGCCCGACAGCCGCTCGTCGAGCTGGACGCCGAATGTGTTCAAGGCCATGGACACCAGCGTGTACTGACCAACGGCAAAAACCAAATCCATGATCTGCTTGTCAGAGAAGTGCTCCTTCAGCTGATCCCAGGTGCCGTCCGATATGTCCTTGTTTTGATGGAGCTCATCCACCGCCTGCATCAAAGCGCGGTCGGCCGGCGACCAATCCGCGTCGGGACCCGTGACAATTTTATCGATTTCCTCATCCGTGAGGCCTGCGCGCTTGCCGATCTCCACATGCTGGCCCCATTCATACTCGGCCTGGCACAGCCACCCCACCCGCAGAATGGCGATTTCCCGCTCCCGGGCCGGCAGCGTGGATTTAAAAAGCACGTGATTGGCAAAAACGATCCAACGTTTATAGAGCTTCGGATGTCGGATCATTGTGCGGAACACATTATCGACCCAGCCTTGCTCAATCAGCGGGGCCAACAGTTTTTTCTGCTCGTCCGACATTTGGTCGTCGGAAACCGGCGCGACACGGGGCTCGCTGCGTCTCATCTGCGGACATCCTCGAGATTAACACTTTCATTACCCTAAGAGGTCCTTTCACCCATGGCAAACGTGCTGCATTGCGAAAATTAGAACGGTGTTCGTATGCCGATTTTTCTAGATTTCATGACCCACACGTCCTATTGTGCGGGCCTCCAATTTGGACAGACACGAGCGCCCGAGCGGCGCCTTAACGATGTAACAAGATTAAATAAGCTTTAAGAAAATCGCGTTCTGCCGCCGTATCCAAGTAGCGTTATTGACAAGAAAATGCCGCAAACAAGCGGCAGGATATGATGGTTGAATTAGGGCCCAACAACGGCCCGCACGCAGGGAGGCCTTTGATGAAACCGGAACACCGAGTCACGCTTTTTCCTCCGTCTGCTGATCTATTGTCGGCAGAAAATCGAACACCGTCCCTGGACGAAACGGAAGCGTGGTTGCACGTTCATCTAGCAAAGTGGTCGCTTGTCAACCGCATCCAACACGACCACGCCCTCATGACAATTCGTATGAACACGGAACAAATTTGCATCGATTTCCGTTTTCCTCTGTCGCATTTTCACGTCTCGACAGAGGACAAACACCCAAGCCTGATCTTGTTCTTCGATGGTTTTGCCGTCAAGCAACGACCGGCCAAAGCCGCATCAGAAGCGAATACGGTTTACGACGACCACGTGACCCTTCCCATGGCGACCGACGTTTCAGAAACAGACATGCTCAGGCTGGGCAATGCGTTTCAAACGCTGTCGCAGCACTTTGCCCACGCGTCGCTTGGCAACACAGAGCTATTCGGCACCTAACCCATATCGAGTTGTCGTTACTGCAGCATCCGAATCGGATCGCTGCCGTCCCATTTGTCGGCGGCTGCACGCACCATGTCATAAAAGCCGGTTAACATCGGCGATGGCTCGTAGAGCTCCAGCATATGGCCAAGCTTTGGGCGGGCATCCAAGAAATTGAAGTCGACCCCGCCTTCGGTCGATGCGGCTTGTACCAGAGGGAAACCGGCTGAGGTGTACTGGTTGGTGGCCGCCGCCAAATCGTCCACAAAACAAGCCACATGATGCAGCCCTTCGTCAGACGGGCCGTACATTTCCCGAATGGCAGATGCGCCGTCGCCGTGCTGTTGGATGAGTTCGACCATCACATTGCCCATTTGCCCGTAGGCGGAGGAATGATCGAATACGATCTCTGCGCCACGATAGACGCAAGAGGTAAGCGGAATGTGCTCTGCAACGAAGAACGGTCCCGCACCGATATCCGCCGCCATGCGCTCGGCAGCGGCTTGTACATCCGCCACGTGATAGGCGATTTGAACGACGTGGAGCGAAAGCCCTGTGGACGCGCCAGCGGTCACACCCGCTATTTCCCCTGCAAGCGTTCCACGACCGGGGCGAAGGCTTCGGCCGTATCGTTCGGCACGCACACATAGCTGATGCCGAACTCCTCACGCCGCCGTTCGAGCTCCTCGCAGATGCCGTCCACAGTCCCAAACAAGGCATGGGGATGGCGCAGCATTTCGTCCGTCGACAGACCAAACATGCCGCCAAACTGTTCGGCGACAGCTTGCGCCTGGTCCGTCACCACCGTGAAGTAGGCCCCGATCTCCAATTCAATATCGCCGAAGCGGTCGCCGGCCCCTTCCTCGATCCATTTCACTTTCTGCTGCGTTTCGGCGTGGGTCGAATTGCCCACACCGTCTTGACCGATCATGCCTGCCCGATTGTTGAAGTTGATGCTCACAATATCCGCTTCCCGGCCCGCAAGCTTGAGTACTTTCGGGCCGCCCCCACCGATCATGATCGGCACGCCCGATTTGTTCGCCGGTTTGGGTACAGGTTCATAGTCCCGAACCTGAACATAGTCGCCTTGAACGTTGAACGGCCCCTCCCCCATGGCCTGCTTGGCCAGAGTGATCGTTTCTTCCAGGCGCTTGATCCGTTTGCCCGGGCTGTCAAATTCGATGCCCATGGCATCGTATTCCGAGGTGATCCATCCTGCTCCCAAGCCCAGCTCCAAACGTCCTTCCGACAGAAAGTCTATCGTCATGGCTTCCTTGACCAACACAGGTGCAGGCCGATAGCCGGTGCAGAAGACGCGGCAACCGATCTTGATGGTGCTGGTGGCTTCCGCGGCCATGGCCATGGCGGGCACGGCAGCAATGTCCTGCACGGGATGCGCTGCCTTCTCGAGTGCCGGGCCGGGGCCAAGATAGTGATCGGCAAGATGGAACGCGGAATAGCCGAGACTTTCCGCTTTCTGCACCGTCTCGCGCCAGGCACTAGCGGAGGTGGTGTTGAAACATTGCACTGAAAATCGAAACGGCTTCTTGGTCGCCATCAATTGCCTCCCCGGACGTCACATGGGTTGTCGTTGCGGGCATTTAAGCGCGACGGGGCGCACGCATCAATGCGCGGAGCACACTTTGCATGACCGCTAGCGCGCGTGAGACTTTTCACGGATTATTTCCTGGTGCCGCACGAAACAACGCGTAACAATTGCCCAAACCATAATGGAGGGGCCCTTGGCTTACCCGCTCTCGCTGGCTGCAGGAAACGTACAGGAATTCGATCCACCCGACATGGTATCGGCTGCGCAAGCGACGGGCTTTGACATGACGGGGTTGTGGGTCGACATGGACCAGTGGAACGCCCAGACCACGCGTGACGTGAAGAGCCGCCTTGCAGACGGCACAGTGACCGTTTTGGACGTGGAGGTGGTGTGGATTCAGCCCGGCGATCATGATCCCGCCCATGATGCCGCTATCGACATTGGTGGTGAGGTGGGCGCTCAATTCGTCCTTATCGTGAGCAGCGATCCGGACAGGTCGGCGACAAAAAAAAGATTTGAGCGGCTGTGCGACCGCGCACAAAGGGCCGGCCTTACGGCGGTGCTTGAATTCCTTCCGATCACGGAGATTAAGTCATTGGAGGACGCGCTTGACGTGGTGACGGATGTGGCGCACCCGTCCTCTGGCATCCTCGTTGACACGCTGCATCTCATCCGGTCCGGTGGCAGTGCCAACGCGCTCCACCAGGCGGACCCGGCGCTCTTTCCTTATTGCCAAATCGCCGATGCGCCGGCAGCGTTGTCTGAAGAAACCTATGAGAACTTCTTATCGGAGGCGATCGACGGCAGGCTGCTGCCCGGCGAGGGAAAGCTGCCCCTTGTGGACATTATGGACGCCCTTCCGAAGGACCTTCCCGTGAGCCCCGAGATCCGATCGCTTGCCCTGCGGAAATCCCACACGGATATCACTAGCCGGGCCCAAGCGATTTACGACGCAAGCCGCCGCTTCGTCGACTCTCTTTGATCATCTGCGGCAAGGACTTTTCAGTGACGGACAAGCCCCCTTCCGCTGTTGCGCCGGAACACAAAGTAGACGCATAGCCAGCTCCGGAAGCTGTGACTCAAAAGGCCGCAATGAGCACCGCCTCAACCAGCGTGCTGTCGCAGTCTGACCAGAGGGGTTATTCGAAGGGCGAACTGGCATGGGCGCTTTTTGAATGGGCACGAACCCCTTACGTCATCCTCATCACCATTTACGTTTTTGCGCCTTACTTCACCAACACGGTGGTAGGTGACCCGGTGCGCGGACAGTCCATCTGGGGCTACACCAACGGCATTGCCGGTTTCTTTATCGCTGCGTTTGCCCCGTTGTTCGGAGCCATCGCGGACAAGGGCGGCAGCCGGAAGCCCTGGATCGCTGTTTTCGTGGCCATTATGGCGCCGAGCCTATTTTTGCTGTGGTGGGCCATGCCCGGCGCCGATGGAGGTCTGTCCATCTGGATGATCGCGGTGCTGATCATCGTGATCGCAATCGCCTTTGAATACTCATCAGTGTTCCACAATTCCATGTTGCCCCATGTAACGACGCCCGCCAAGTTGGGAGGATTGTCGGGGCTGGGCCTAGCGTCCGGGAATGCGGGCGCTTTGATCATCCTGATCACAATGCTCTTCTGCTTCGCCCTGCCGGGCACGATCGATTGGAGTTTCCTGCCCGAAGCCCCCCTGTTCGGGCTTGATCAGTCGAGCTACCAGCACGCCCGCATTTCCGGGCCCATCCTGGCGGTTTGGCTCGTGCTGTTTTCCATTCCGCTTTTTCTTTACACGCCGGATGCTAAGCGCAGTCCGCAACCCATGAGTGAGCTTGTGATTCAGGGCCTGCAAACCCTCATCGCGACACTGCGCAAGCTTAAACACTTTCGAAATGTGGCCACCTATCTGCTCGCACGCATGTTCTACAATGACGGCAAGACCGCCATTCTCATCTTCGGCGGCGTCTATGCAGTGGGTATATTCGGCTGGGATGAGGTCCGCATGCTGATTTACGGCATCTTCCTCAGCACATTTGCTGTGCTGGGCGGTTTCGTCGGCGGCTGGCTAGACAATACCTTTGGCTCAAAGAAAGCTATTCTGACCTCGATCGGGGTAACAACAATTGGCGTGATTGCCACCGTCTCAACGACGCCAACGCAAATCCTCTTCTTCATTCCTTATGATCCGGTAACAGCCCCGCCGGTATGGTCCTTCCCCTATTTCAACACTTGGCCTGAAATCATCTTCATGAGCATGATGACCGTGCTGGCGATTGCCATCACTGCCGCCTATGCCAACAGCCGCACCATGATGGCGCGCCTGGCGCCGCCGTCCATGACCACAGAGTTTTTCGGCCTTTACGCCCTCTCAGGCACCGCCACGGCGTTTCTTGCGCCAATGACCGTCGGGTTCTTTACAGACCTGTTTGAGAGCCAGCGCGCAGGATATGCCTCGATCCTGCTTCTCTTAGGAACAGGATTGGCCTTGATGCTGTTCGTCAAACAGGAACAAGCCAAAGCCATTCATTGATGACGCATTCTAAAAACTACGCCGCATATCTTTGTCAAAGAAAGAGAAACGCAAAGAGTGTTTCATCAATCATTTTCGATTGGCTTTACCGTTTCGAAGATTGTCAAATGAATAGAGTAACAACCAGCCTCCGACACACAGTGCCGACACTGCCATAGATAGCAAAAGGACGTGAATGTAAGGCACACCGGCAAAATTTACCGCGGTGAAAAGTGCGGCAAACATGATTGCCACACCAATGAACGCTCCGGAAACACGCGCGATAGCTCTCATTGCCGAGGGCAAGTGACCTAAACCCTACTCAGCCGCCAGATAGGTCTCTGCCGCTGCCGGTCGCGGCCGTGCACCGCGAATAAGTCTGCCCTGGAGCGGCACATCCGTCGGTTCCCCATTCCGGAATGCGACCACGCCATTGACGATCGTGGCCGTGTAGCCGTCCGCCTTTTGAATAAGGCGTTTGCCGCCGGCGGGCAGATCATAAACGATCTCCGGCGCGTGCAGCTTCATGTGGTCGAATTCGATCACGTTCACATCGGCGCGCATACCGGGTGCCAACACACCCCGGTCGTTTAACCCCAGTAGCTCCGCACTGTCCTTTGTCTGTTTACGGATCAGCCATTCCAGAGGCAGCTTTTCACCGCGGGTCCGGTCGCGGCCCCAATGAATGAGCAGGGTTGACGGGAAACTTGCGTCGCACAACACGCCGCAATGGGCGCCGCCATCCCCCAAACCGAAGGTGGTGTGGGGGTGTGTCATCATGGTGCGCACATCTTCCAGATTGCCGTGCTGGTAATTCATCAGTGGGAAGAAGATAAAGGCCCGACCCTCGTCCTTCACCATAATGTCGCACACCACATCCAGCGGGTGGCGTCCTTCCCGTTCGGCGATGGCGGCAACGCTATCTTTCGGATCCGGTTCGTAATTGGGCGGATTGCCCATTTCGAACATCTTGTGATAGGCGGTGAGCAAGAAAGAGACGATGCTGTCGGGATCGAGCTCCACCTCTTCGGCGATCAGCCGGGCCCGGAAATCCGGATCATTGAGCGCCTTGACCTTCTCTTCCAGCGGCAAGTGGAAGATTTCCCGATAGTTCTTGTGGAAGGTGAAGGGACACAACGTTGTCGTGAACCCTTGTAAGACGCAGGTGGGCCGCGGCGGCACTTGTCCCTTAATGGGCAGGCCACTTTCTGCAGCCTGGTTGATACCGCCCAGCACCTGTTTCCAAATTTCCGGGTGCCGGTCATCTTGCTCGATGGTCATGGACAAAGGCCGTCCCGACACTTCCACCATGCCTTTGATCATGTCGAATTCAGGTTCGAAGTCCCAGAAATCGGCAATCAACTGAATAACGCCTTTGCCCGTTTCTCCCATCGCTTTGGCGATGGTGTGGAGCTCTTGCTGCTCAGCCTTGAAAGTGGGCGTGTGTTTGCCGTCCTTGTCCCGGTGTTTTTCGGTGCGCGACGTGGAAAACCCAAGGGCGCCGGCGTCCAATGCTTCTTGGACAAGCGTGCCCATCTTTTGCGCTTCGTCCAGCGTGGCGGGCTCAAGATCGGCGGCGCGATCCCCCATGACATAGCCGCGCAAGGCGCCGTGGGGCACTTGCAGGCCCACATCGATGGCCAACGGTGACGCGTCGATTGCGTCCATGAACTCAGGAAAGCTTTCCCAGTTCCATTTAATGCCCTCGGCAAGCGCCGTCCCCGGAATATCTTCCACCCCCTCCATCAGGCCGATCAGCCATTGATGGCGTTCGGGGGCACACGGTGCAAACCCGACGCCGCAATTGCCCATGACCACTGTCGTCACGCCGTGAAAAGTAGAGGGTTGAAGATAAGGATCCCAGGTGACTTGGCCGTCATAATGGGTATGCACATCGACGAAGCCGGGTGTCACGATCTGCCCGTCCGCATCCAATTCTTCCTTCCCCGGATCAGCTACCGTGCCGACCTTGGAAATCAGGCCGTTGTCGATCGCCACATCGGCCTTGCGCCCGGCAGTGCCGGTGCCGTCATAAACCAGGCCGTTGCGTATCACGATGTCATGCATGGAATCCCTCCGGAAAAGTGTTTGTTTTCCTAAGTTTATGCGATTTGACCGGGGATGAACAGCGTCCGGGCCCGGCACACGGCCGCCTCACATTCGCTTGAGCACATGCCTCCCGAATTGACACGGGCGCCGCGCTCCCTAATGTCTCCGCCAAAAGGCGGTATCGAAGGCGCGCTCATGGACAAGACTGTTGAGGTTTGGGAAAAAACCCGGCTTCACCCCAAAAAATTTGCCGATCCTTTGGCGACGGCCGATGGCAACCAGCGGGCGTTCGTCAACCTCCAAAAGCTCGACACGCTTTGGTTCAACACGGGCAGCCTGTGCAACATCACCTGCGCCAATTGCTACATTGAGTCGAGCCCCACCAACGACCGGCTGATCTACCTTTCGGCAGACGAGGTCACATCCTATCTGGATGAAATCGACGCGTTGGGCTGGGATGTGAAGGAGATTGGCTTCACCGGCGGCGAGCCGTTCATGAATCCCGACTTCGGCGACATGCTGGCGGAGAGTTTGGCCCGCGGCTATCAAGTCTTGGTCCTGACCAATGCCATGCAACCCATGCTGCGTCCCAACGTAAAAGCACGTCTTCTCGACTTGAATGCGCAGCATGGTGAGCGGCTGGTGCTACGCGTGAGCCTCGACCACTACGGCCGCGATCTTCACGAACAGGAACGCGGTGCCGGCACGTGGGAGAAGGCACTCGAAGGGTTGAGGTGGTTATCTCAAAACGGCTTTACACTGAACATTGCGGGTCGGACCACTTCCGGAGAACCGGAAGCGTTGGAACGCGAGGGATACGCGCGGCTGTTCGCGGAAGAAAAGCTCAACATCGACGCCGACAATCCGGTTCAACTAGTGCTGTTTCCCGAATTGAACGAGGCGGTCGATGTGCCCGAAATCACCGTTGATTGTTGGGACATTCTGAATGTCTCGCCCACCAGTGTTATGTGTTCCAACAGCCGGATGGTCGTGAAACGCAAAGGCGAAGCCCAACCGGTTGTCTTGCCGTGTACGCTGCTACCCTATGACCGGCAGTTCGAGTTGGGGCAAACGCTGACGGACGCCGCGAAGACGGTGCACCTTAATCATCCGCACTGCGCCAAGTTCTGCGTGCTGGGTGGCGCAAGCTGCAGCGTCGGTGATTGAACGAAAGCGGCTTTTGTTTACTGCTTAAAGTGCTTTGAAAGCTTGAGGCCTTGCGCCTGGTAGTGGGAACCAATGCGGTCGCCATAAATCTGCACGGGCTCGCCCATCAGCGGTTCGTAGATCAAATGGCCGATAATCTGGCCATGCTCCAAGATGAACGGTACATCATGGCTGCGCACTTCAAGAACGGCCCGTGACCGGGCCCCATGGCCAAAGCCGGGATCAAAGAAACCCGCATAATGCACACGAAACTCCCCCACCAGCGGATTGAAGGGCACCATTTCGGCAGCATGTGTCGGTGGTACATGAACCGCCTCTCTTGAGGCCAAAATGTAAAATTCATCCGGATCCAGAATAAGGTTACCCGCGCCGCGAGCCATAAGAGGCTCCCAATAGTCCGCCACCTCATAGGCGCCGATTTTCTCAAGATCGATCAGCCCTGCATGCCGCTTGGCGCGGTAGCCGATCAGCCCGTTGGCCGCTTCACCACGCAAATCGACCGAAAGCGCAAGACCGTTATCGATCACCGCCGGAAGATCCACCAGTTTTTCTTTTTCGTGCAGCCGCGTAAGGGCTGCATCCGTGTGCGAGGGAGAACCCCGGCGAAACCGGATTTGATTGAGGCACACGCCGGTGCGCACCAGTACGCTGAATGTCCGTGGTGAGATTTCCGCAAAAAGCGGGCCGGCGTAGCCTGAGGCCACTTGGTCAAATTCCGTCGCACCGTCCGTTATTAGCCGGGTAAATACGTCGATGCGGCCGGTGGAGCTTTTTGGATTTGCCGCCGCTGACACCCGTTCCGGCAGGTTCAGCGTTTCTTGCAGCGGCACCAGATAGACGCAGCCCGTTTCCAGCACAGCGCCTTTGGTCAAGTCGATCTCATGAAGGCTCAGCGTGCCCAGCTTCTCTTCGACGGTACAATCCCGCCCCGGCAGGAAGCTTGCGCGGATGCGATAAGCCACTTGGCCGAGCCGCAAATCCAAACTGGCCGGTTGCACTTGGGCGTCTTCAACCGGCGTTGCGCTCGTAATCGCCTGTTCGCGTACGAGGGTACGAATGGCATGGGAGGGCAAGATGCCCGTATTGACGGACGCAACCGATGCAGATGACGCGGCGGCTGATGCGGCAGAAGACGAATGAGCTGTCATGATCAACCCTTTACATAAGGTCTCGTCGATTTCTGCGAGACTTTATGCCTATGCAACAGAGACGACTCGCAACGCTAAGTCAATTCCGGCGCCGACGCATCCACAGAGTTTTCCACAGGGATCAGCCGCGCAGACAGCCAAATCCCCTGACAATCAGCCCTGCCACAAGACCTATTCAAAACCATCCAACACTTATCCACAGAAAAATCCACGGTTGACGATGTCGGTGGAACTGCCTAAAACCAAGCCCACGTGGTGATTTGTGCCGACCGGCTTGCGGCCACGTAAAACAAACTCGCTAAAAGGTCGCGGCGGAACCCCGACCTTCAAGAGGCCGGGGATTTTTTTTGGGTTCCGCTTAGCAAAGCGCAGCCGCGCGAAGGATCCGCAATGACCAAGGACGCGACAGGTCAAAATTGGCGCCCCAAGACCAGGGCCGTGCGCAGCGGGACCAACCGGTCCCAGTTTCAGGAAACCTCCGAGGCCATGTTCGTCACATCGGGCTATGCCTATGAAAGCGCTGAACAGGCGGAGCGCCGGTTCAAGGACGAGGAAGCCGGGTTTATCTATAGCCGCTTCGGCAACCCCACGGTGGCCATGTTCGAAGAACGCATGGCGGCGCTGGAGGGAGCGCCCGCGGCGCGGGCGACCGCCACAGGTATGGCTGCCGTGACGGCGACCATGCTCTGCCACCTCAACAAAGGCGATCACGTAGTGTCGGCAAAAGCACTGTTTGGCAGCTGCCGCTTCATCATCGACAACGTCCTGCCGCGATACGGCATCGAAACAACCCTGGTGGATGGACCCGACCTCCACCAATGGGCGGATGCAGTGCGGCCGAACACGAAAGCACTGTTCCTGGAAACGCCTGCCAACCCGACCTTGGAAATCATCGATCTGAAGGCGGTGGCGGACATTGCCCACAATGCGGGCGCGCGGCTCATCGTGGACAATGTGTTTGCCACCCCCATCCTGCAGCGGCCGCGAGAATTCGGTGCCGACATCACCGTCTATTCAGCGACCAAACACATCGACGGTCAGGGCCGGTGCTTGGGCGGTGTCATCTTGTGCGATGAAGATTTCCTTACGGATTATCTCCATACGTTTCTACGTAACACCGGACCGGCCTTAAGTCCGTTCAACGCTTGGGTATTGGTAAAGGCGCTCGAAACACTGGACCTTCGGGTGCGGGAACATTGCCGGTCCGCCGTTGAGGTTGCCGACTTTCTCGCCAAGCAGCCGCAAATCGAAAAAGTGGTTTACCCGCACCGCGAGGACCACCCCCAATACAAACTCGCGAAGGCGCAGATGGAACTGGGGGGAAATGTGGTCACTTTTGAGGTTAACGGCGGCAAAGAAGCGGCCTTTCGTTTCGAGAACGCTCTGTCGCTCATCGACATTTCCAATAACCTTGGGGATGCCAAGAGCTTGATCACCCATCCGGCCACCACCACCCATTCGCGCCTCACGCCAGAGGCGCGCTCGGAACTGGGCATTACAGACAGTATGGTGCGGCTGTCGGTCGGATTAGAGGACACACGGGATATTTGCGAGGACCTTGCGGCGGCCATTGCGACAATCTGAGCCAATCGCGACGCGTTTCGTAACCATAACTGCAAAAACCCCGCCCATCGGCGGCAGAAGACGTGGGTTTGCACTAGACATCTCGCCGAATTGCCGGGATAGTCAGAATTCCCCCGACTAAAAAACTAGATTGCCAAGAAACTACTTCAGTAGTTCGTATTGAGTGGGGTGATGGGGATGTATGACGGAACCACGCGGAACATAAGGATTTCAGTGGAACCAAGCTTCATGGATGACCAATCCATGCCCAACGAAAATCTGTTCGTGTGGGTCTATCATATTGAAATCGAAAATCATGGTGAAGAAGCGGTCCAATTGAGGCACCGCCATTGGCACATCACGGATTCCCTCGGGCGGGTGCAGGAGGTCCACGGAGAGGGTGTCGTAGGGAAACAGCCGATCCTGAGACCCGGAGAAGCATTTCGGTACACCAGTGGGGTCCACCTATCGGCCGGTTCCGGCATCATGGCAGGCACTTATGAAATGGAAACGGACCGCGGAGAACTGTTCGAAGTGGTCATCCCGGCGTTTTCCCTCGATAGTCCCCACGAAAATCAGCTTATCCAATAATTTACTGCAAAGTTGATCAACGAGGATGGTTTCCGTCCGGTCCCGATGGCATATAGGCCATTGACGTGGCCGTTCGCAGACGCCATGTGGTTCGTCTGCGAGGTTATGATCCAGGTGCAGGCCAGTATCGTAAACCGAATGTCCGCTTCGAAAGGGCGGTTGCCCGACAACAAAATAGGAGAAGCCATCGATGAGTGCCGTCGATACCGCCCCCCCTCAGATAATGGAACCCAGACCCACTTTTGAAGAGGCGGAAGACGCCGTCAGGACACTGCTTAAATGGGCCGGCGATGATCCCGATCGCGAGGGCCTTAAAGATACGCCGAAGCGGGTCGCCAAAGCTTATCGCGACTGGTTCAGCGGCTATGAGCAGGATCCGGTGGAATACCTTGCCCGCACCTTTGAAGAGGTGGAGGGCTACGATGAGATGATCGTCCTGAAGGACATTCGCTTTGAATCTCATTGTGAGCATCATTTGGCGCCCATCATAGGCAAAGCGCATGTGGCATATTTGCCAACCAACAAAGTCGTCGGCATTTCGAAACTCGCGCGAGTGGTAGAAGTATTCGCGCGGCGCTTGCAAGTTCAGGAAAAGATGACGGCGCAAATCGCCAACAGCATTCAGGATGTGCTTGAGCCTCAAGGCGTCGCCGTGGTGATTGAAGCCTCGCACCAATGCATGACGACGCGCGGCGTGCATAAGCCCGGCGTGACCATGGTGACCAGCACGATGCTGGGCTCGTTCAGACGCGATCCGATGACCCGCAGAGAGTTTCTGACGATCATCGGCAATCCGGCCAGCACCATGGAAAGCTAAGATCCGGCCCACTTGACGGAATCATCCGGCGTCATTAGCCATAGGATCGTTTCAACGACAGTCGGCGGACGAATGGCCGGCGTTGGTGAGGCGATCCAACACCTATTTTGGTGCCGACTTGTTCGACCTCCGCCCCATCTTTCTTGTTGCCGGACTTTTGCTGACCACCCTGGGCGCAGCCATGTTCATTCCGGCGCTCGCCGACATTGTCGCCGGCAATCGGGATTGGCAGGTCTTCTTCGGCAGCGCTTCCTTGACATTGTTCGTCGGCGGCAGTTTGACGCTCATTAATTGGGGGCATGCGGGCAAGCTGAGCTTGCAGCAGGCCTTCATCATGACGATCTTTTCTTGGATCGCGCTGACCGCCTTTGCGGCCATGCCGCTGGCCCTGTCGCAGCTCAATATGTCCTATACGGACGCTTTTTTTGAAGCGATGTCTGGGCTGACCACCACAGGGTCGACCGTCATTGTGGGCCTGGATTCAGCGCCGCCCGGAATCTTGCTGTGGCGCGCGCTGCTGCAATGGCTCGGCGGCGTCGGCATTGTGGTGATGGCGGTTGCCATGCTGCCTATGCTGCAAATCGGCGGCATGCAGTTGTTCAAAGTGGAAGCATTCGACACGCCGGAGAAAGTGCTTCCGAGCGCTGCACGGTTCGCCTTTTCGATCACCATCATATACCTGGTGCTGACCATTATCTGTGCTGCGAGCCTGCGGGCCGCCGGGATGAATTGGTTCGACAGCGTTGCGCACGCGATGACGACCATTGCAACCGGCGGCTTTTCCACCAAGGACGCTTCCATCGGCGGGTTCGACAGTGCACTGATTGACTATATCGTCATCGTGTTCATGCTGGTGGGCTCGTTGCCCTTCGCCCTTTACCTGCAAACCGTTCAGGGGAAAACCACAGCGCTGTGGAATGACCCTCAGGTACGGGTTTTTCTGGCTGCCGTGGTTTTTCTGGTTGCCATGATGACCAGCTATCAGCTTTATGCGGACATCAATCAGGACTGGGATACGCTGCGCTATTCGGCCTTCAATCTCATTTCGGTAATGACGGGCACCGGCTACTCATCGCAAAACTACAATGAGTGGGGCCCGTTTGCGGTTGTTGCGCTGTTTTGGATCATGTTCATCGGTGGATGCGCCGGTTCCACCTCTTGCGGGATCAAGATCTTTCGGTTTCATGTGGTGTGGGCGGCGATGGTGGCTTATGTGGGTCGGACGCTGTATCCCCATGGCGTGTTCACGCCCCGTTACAATAGCCGCCCCATCGATCAAGCGGTCATTACCTCAGTAATGAGTTTCTTTTTCCTGTTTTTCGCCAGTATATTCGTGCTCGCCATGGCCCTTAGTTTCACGGGCCTTGAATTCGTCACCGCCCTGTCATCCGCGGCCACGTCAATCGCCAATGTGGGCCCGGGACTTGGGAACATTGTCGGCCCGGCCGGGACATTCCATGACCTGTCCGACGAAGCGAAGTGGCTTATGGCCGGGGGAATGCTTTTGGGCCGTTTGGAATTATTCACGGTACTGATTATCTTCACGCCCGGCTTCTGGCGCATGTAGAAAACGAGTTTGTTATGTCGGATCAATTTAGTAAGACGCTTGAAATTCTCAACCAGCTGATCGCGTTCGATACCACGTCGCGCAACAGCAATATGGAATTGATCGACTATGTGTCCGATTACCTTGGCCAATGGAACATCGAACCTCTGGTCATCCACAATGAGGACCGCACCAAAGCGAACCTTTATGCGACGATCGGCCCCGATGTGGCGGGCGGCATTGTCTTGTCCGGACATACGGATGTGGTGCCGATCGACGGCCAACCCTGGACCACCGAGCCCTTCAGACTGACTCAAAAAGACGGCAAGCTGTTCGGCCGCGGCACGTCAGACATGAAGAGCTTTGTTGCTTTGTGCTTGGCGTATGTCCCGCGTTTCATGGAGCGCCCCCTTCGCCGCCCCATTCATCTTGCCTTCTCCCATGACGAGGAGGTGGGCTGCGTAGGTGTGGGGTCGATGATCGAGCGGATCGTCAATCATCTCCCAATGCCCGAAATCGTCATCGTCGGCGAACCGAGCGACATGAAGGTGGTTAATCGCCATAAGGGCATTCGCACCTTTGTCACCTCCATAACCGGGCGCGAGGCCCATTCCAGTAAACAAAATCTCGGAGCCAACGCGATCACCGCAGCGTCTCAACTCATAGAGTATTTGGGTGAGCTGTCGCTTGAAATGCAGGCCCCTGACCTGCAAGACGCCGCCTTTGACCCGCCCTACACCACCATCAATGTGGGTACGATCAAGGGCGGCAACGCCATCAACATCATCCCGCGAGAGTGCAAATTCGGATGGGAGTACCGGTGCATGCCGGGCGTCGATGAACTGGCGATCCTGACCAAATTCGAAGCCTTCGCCGAACAAACCGTCTTGCCAGATCTGAGAAAGAAAGCACCCGACGCAGCGATTGAGACGAAATGCTATTCGGTCGTACCTGTTTTCAACGTGAGCGACGGGTCGCCGGCGGAAAGCCTGGTCCTTGCCCTGGCGGAACAGAACGAAACTCACGCCGTATCTTACACAACGGAAGCAGGCTTATTCGAAGGCGCCGGCCTTAACACTGTCGTGTGCGGCCCGGGCAGCATTGAGCAAGCCCACAAGCCCGATGAGTTTATTGAGATTGAACAGATCAAGCTCGGCCTTCGGTTCATGGATCGGCTGTGCAACCATGTGCACACCCAAACGTCGCAGCCAAACCCGACTTAGGGGGCAAACACTTCTCTCAAGCGGGCTTGCATCTGTGTGTCGAGCTGCTCGCCGAGGGCTTCCAGCATCTTAAAATAAGCCGTATCGATTTCTGCCAATGTCATGCCTTCCAATAAAGTGGTTGTCGACTCGGCGCTAACGGAAATCTTCCCGGTACGGACTTCCTGGTTCCACGGCACGTCGTATTCCAGATCTACATCCAGCGTCGCAATCAGCTCGCGCGACTGTTCCTTGTAGATGAAGTCTTTCAACCCCGTTTGTGTCGGAAGCTCTTTTTCAATGACACTGGCATCCTCTATACGGAAAACGAAACTTCCTTGCGGGCCACCTTTTTCGAGGCGGGCGCGCGCCCAAGAACGCGCAACTTGCGTTGGAACCGCCCTAAACTCATGCTCTACATTGGGGGCCTTTAGTGGCGGCTTGTATTCATTGATGATGTCGACCGACGCCACGGCAACCCCTATGGGCGGGCGATCATCGAAAGCGAAATCGGGAACGGGCGGTGGCTCTACGCGCGGGCTGCAGGCCAAGGCAAAAAGCAGCAAGGGCATCAACAAATGAAATCGTGTCGGCATGGGCGTTCCCAAAGTGATTCGTTCGCTTGTAATCAGACCTATCGCGGGCCGATCTTCCAAGCAAGCGATTGATGCGCCGTTGATCAATCTTGTTCAAGATCCGCCGGATCGAATTCGTAAACGGTTTTACAGAATTCACACGTCACCCGGATGACACCACCGTCTTCCGCCGCCATGTCTTTAAGCTCCACCTGATCGTATTTTCTCAGAACATGCTCCACCCGTTCGCGCTCGCAGCGGCACCCGGATTGAATGGGGACGGCCGTGAAAACCCGCACGCCATCTTCATGAAAAAGGCTGTACAAAAGATCTTCCGGTTTCAATGTGGGATCTGTCAGTTCGTCATCGCTGACCGTTTGCATCAAGAGGCCCGCGCGCCGCCATTGATCCTCCATCTCCTCGCGTTCACGGCGGGAGATTGGCCGCGGCGGATCACCGCCCAGTTCGGGTAAGTTTTGAATCATGATGCCCCCCGCCCGCCATACGGACTCAAAAGCAGCGCCCCGCGCCGTCGGCTGAAAAAGACCGGCGACGCTCAGCATCACACTGGTCTCAATTTGCTCGGATTGATGGAAGTATTTGTGGGCGCATTCGGCAATTGTCTGACCTGCCAACTCCACCACACCCTGATACCGCTCGGTCTCGGTGCCTTGATCCACCGTAAGCGCGAGATGCCCCTTCCCCAGCAGATTTTCGTTTGAGCCAGCAGCCTTTTCCACCGCGGTTTCGTCGTATGCGGCATAGCCCCGCAATATGCCAGGCGTAAAGAAATCGGCTACCAGCATCTTGACCGGCCCATCGCTGCGTGTCTGAAGCGAAAACGTGCCGTCAAACTTGAGGGAAGACCCGAGCATGGCGACCAGTGTCAGAGCTTCGCCAAGAAGGCGGGACACCGGCTCCGGATAATCGTGAATGCGCAGCACCTGGTCGACCGCATCGCCTAGGCGGACAAACCGCCCCCTTATGTCCGCCGTTTCGATCTTGAACGGCACGACAACGTCGTCTTTGGGGCCGTCCCGAAGAAGGTCAAGGGCAGAAACCTCGGGCATTTAGGCAAGACACCAGGACAGCACACCCTTCTGCGCATGCAGTCGGTTTTCGGCAGCGTCCCAAACCACCGATTGGGGGCCGTCGATCACCGATGCGGAAACTTCTTCGCCGCGATGGGCGGGAAGGCAATGGGTGAAAACTGCATCTTTTTTCGCCAAGCTCATGAGCCGGTCATCAACCCGGTAAGGCGCGAGCAGATTGTGACGCGTTTCCCTTTCCGTATCGCCCATGGACACCCAGGTGTCTGTGACGACGCAATCAGCATTCTTAACGGCCACTTCAGGATTGTCCGTAATCGTCACATTGGCGTCTTCGCGGGCAATCCAATCGAGCACGCGTTTGTGGGGACGTAAGCTGTCCGGACAGGCTATCCGAAATTCAAAGTCGAAACGTGCGGCCGCTTCGGCCCAAGTGGCCGCCACATTGTTACCGTCGCCCGACCATGCCACGACGCGATCCTTAATCGGTCCGCGATGTTCTTCAAACGTCAGCACATCCGCCATGAGCTGACAGGGGTGAGACCGGTCGGTCAGTCCGTTTATGACCGGGACGGTGGCGTGTTCTGCCAACTCCAACAGCTTTTCGTGAGAGGTGGTGCGCAGCATGATCGCATCCACATACCTGGACAAGACGCGTGCGGTGTCGGCAATGGTCTCCCCCCGGCCAAGCTGCATTTCACTGCCGTTGAGCAGCACGGTTTGTCCTCCCAACTGCCGCATGGCCACGTCAAACGAAACCCGCGTGCGGGTCGATGGTTTTTCGAAGATCATAGCGAGCAGCTTGCCCGTCAGCGGCTGGTCTTCGTCCGGTTCGGCTTGGCCCTTGCCTTGCCGCGCCACTTTCACCCGGCGCGAATGATCGATAATGCCGCGCAGCGTCTTGGTGTCCAGCACACCGATATCCAGGAAATGACGCACGTCGCCGGTCATCACGCGGCACCCTTTTCCTGCTTTTCACGCAACGTCGCGCATGCCGCCTCAATTTTTTGAAGCGCCGCGTCTATGTGATCGGCGGTGATGGTGAGCGGCGGCAGGAAGCGCACCACATTTTCACCGGCACCAATGGCGAGCAGTTTTTGATCGAACAGCGCATTGACCACATCCGTGTTGGGCACTTTGCATTTAAGGCCCAACATCAGGCCCTCGCCCCGAAGTTCTTCAAAAATGTCGCCGTTCTCATCGACAATCCGCGCCATCCGTTGACGGAGGATCTTCGATATCTCCAACACATGATCAAGGAAGTCGTTGGCGGTTACGACGTCGAGCACCGCATTGCCCACGGCCATCGCTAACGGATTGCCGCCGAATGTGGATCCGTGGGTTCCCGCAACCATGCCGGCGGCCGCAGCTTCCGTCGCAAGACAGGCGCCGAGGGGAAAGCCACCGCCGATCGCTTTTGCGATCGCCATAATATCCGGTTTGATACCTGCCCATTCGTGTGCGAACAGTTTTCCGGTGCGGCCAACGCCGCACTGAATCTCGTCCAGAACAAGCAATAATCCGTGTTCGTCACACAGCTTCCTCAGATCCCGCAGAAACGATGCCTCTGCCGCCCGAATGCCCCCTTCGCCTTGAATGGGCTCAATGAGAATGCCGGCCGTTGCAGGCGTGATGGCGGCCTTGACCGCTTTTAAATCGCCCAAGGGCACTTGGTCGAAACCGTCCGTTTTCGGACCAAACCCTTCAAGATACTTTTCCTGCCCGCCGGCCGCGATGGTCGCAAGGGTCCGTCCGTGAAAGGCGCCTTCGAAGGTGATGAGCCTAAACCTTTCCGGATGCCCAAGGGCGGCGTGGTGCTTACGCGCCATTTTGATGGCGCACTCCATCGCTTCCGCACCGGAATTGTTGAAGAAAACCGTGTCCGCGAAAGTGAGCTGGGTGAGGCGTTCGGCCAGTTTCTCTTGACCCGGAATTTTGTACAGATTTGACGTGTGCCACAACTTGCCGGCCTGGTCGGTCAGCGCGCGCACCAGGTCAGGATGCGCATGGCCGAGACTGTTCACAGCAACGCCTGCGCCAAAATCCAAAAACTGTTCGCCTTCCGTCGAAAAAACAAAAGGCCCTTCGCCGCGATCAAAGGCGATAGGCGCCCTCGCATAGGTCGGCAATACTGGTGTAATCACGATTTTACTCCCGATCACCGGCTGTTGGGCGCCGCGGGATTTGTCCCCTTCAGGCGATGCCGGTCCTGATCAAAGAAGCGTTGGAGTATGGTGGCTGGGACCACCGCTTGTCAACGCAGATCCCTGCAAATCGGCCGTTAAGCCTTTAATTTGTAGCCTTTTTTGAAGATTTGATGACTGATGATCCACAGCGCGATGATCAGACCGGTGATCAGCAACATACCCGTGGTCAAGTCTCCGCTGGCGCTTCCGATGAAGCCGTATCGGAACCCGTCAATCAGGTAAAAGAAGGGGTTCCACTGACTAATTTCGTACCAGGGCGCCGGCAATCGATCCACCGCATAGAACGTGCCCGACAAGAACGCCAATGGTGTGACGATGAAATTGGTTACGAACGCCATATGGTCGAATTTTTCTGCCCAAACCCCAGCGATGACGCCCAGCAATGACAGCAAAAGGGACGCGGCCACCACAAAGAACAGAACTGCCCATAAATGGCTGATGTACAGGCTGGCAAAGGGCATCATGACAAGCCCGGTCCCAGCCGCCACAACAAGGCCACGGGTCACGCCGCCCATAACGAACGCAAATGTCAGCTCGCCCGGCGATAGAGGGGGCATCAGAAAATCGACCACATTCCCTTGGACCTTTGAGACCAGCAGCGAGGACGATGTGTTCATGAAGGCGTTTTGAATGACAGCCATCATGATAAGCCCCGGTGCCAAAAAGACCTCAAAGGGAACCCCCGCCGACACTCTCCGTGTGCCGCCCAATGCCACGGAAAAGATGACCAAAAACAGCAATGTTGTGACCACCGGCGCCAAGACCGTCTGGGTGATGACTTTCAGAAAACGCTGCACTTCCTTTCGGTAGAGGGTCCAAACGCCCAGCCAATTGAACCGGCCAAAACGGCGGATCCCCGCCGATGGAAAATGATCGACTGCCATAATGATGCTTTCTCAAGGTGGGTCGAGGTCTTGCAGCGTGTGAAAACGCAAGCGCTTTCAATAGGACAGTCGTCCAGAGGGGACAAGCGGCGAATCTGCCCTGGCGCAGATGCACAATAAACGCAAGCGAAAAAGAACATATTGTGTGTCTTGACAGCTCAGCCACGATATGTTGTTTCTCTCGAACGTTAACGATTTTTTAAGGTTAACTTTCTTTAATTTTTTCCTAACAGCGGGGCCCCAGGGTTCGACGAAGGGGACGCCAAAAACTGGCGGAAAAGTGCGGTTTAGGCAAAACGCGAGGTAATTGCCATGTCTTGGACAGATGAGCGGGTGGAGCAGCTGAAGAAACTGTGGGCCGAAGGCCTCAGTGCCAGCCAAATCGCCCGCACAATGGGTGGTGTAACGCGTAACGCAGTGATTGGTAAGGTACACCGGCTCGGTCTTTCAGGACGTGCCGTATCGACCCGCTCCGAGCGGCCCCGTTATACGTCGCACGCCCGCCCCCGGCCCAGCCGCCCGGCCCTTCCCGAGCCCGTCGTGGTTGACGAGCCGGAACCGGCACCGGGAGAGTTTTCGACGGTTCTTTCGCTGAACGACCGGATCTGCAAATGGCCCATTGGCAATCCCGGCGAACCGGGGTTCAGATTTTGCGGGCATAAGGCCGTTGACGGTACGCCCTATTGCGCCGATCACGCGCGCAAGGCCTATCAACCGTCTCAACCAAAACGGGATCGTGCTAACCGTTTAGGGGCTGCATAACGACGCCTCTCATCATCCAAAGCACGCATGACCATCGTTGCCTCGGCCCCATCGCAGCCATCCGATGGGGCCAATTTTTTTGAAGGGACGCGGTTTACCTAGGCCAGGGAGTCGTTAAGGGCATATCCGGCGGACCGTACCGTCCGGATCGGGTCCGTTTCACCGGACACATTGAGCGCTTTGCGTAGACGGCCAATGTGTACGTCGACAGTCCGTGCTTCCACATAGACGTCCGAGCCCCAGACAGCATCCAGCAATTGCTCGCGACTGTAGACCCGCCCAGGAAACTGCATGAGATGATCGAGAAGCCGGTATTCGGTCGGTCCCAAGTGAATGTCACGTCCGGCCCGGCGCACTCGGTGAGCCGTACGGTCGACCGAAATATCGCCGAACGTCACCAGATCCTCCACCAAAGCGGGGCGGATACGGCGCATCACGGCCCGCACCCGCGCTAAAAGCTCGGTGACGCTGAACGGCTTTGAGACATAATCGTCCGCGCCGGTATCCAGTCCCCGGATCCGATCCGCTTCCTCGCCGCGCGCCGTCAACATGATGATGGGCACATTCCGCGTCTCGGGCCGGCTGCGCAATTGGCGGCACACTTCGATGCCCGAGAGTTGGGGCAGCATCCAGTCCAGTAGCACCAGGTCAGGCTGCTTCTCCGACGCCAACATCATGGCCTCTTCGCCGTCATTGGCCTCTGTGACGTCATATCCTTCTTTCTCCAGATTGTACCGGAGCAAAGTTACGATCTCTTTTTCGTCTTCAACGACCAAAACGGCTGGTGCTGTCGAAACTGAACTCACTGTTTATCCTCATTGGTTGGTTGCCAGTGTGTAATCCACTTTGGTTTCGCTGGTGACATCCCCCTTCGGCCGCTGGTCGCTTATGTAAGTGCCGTCGACCATGAAGTGGACTGTCTCTGCGATATTGGTTGCATGATCGCCAATCCGTTCCAGGTTCTTGGCGATAAACAGCAAATGGGTGCAGCTGCCGATGGTGCGCGGGTCTTCCATCATGTAAGTGAGAAGCTCACGGAACAGGCTGTTGTAGAGTTCGTCAAGCTCTTCGTCACTGCGCCAAACCGCCAACGCCAGAGCGGCGTCTTTCCTGATGTAGGCGTCGAGCACATCTTTCAAGAGGCGCAGGCCGAACAAACCCATGCGGGAAAGCCCCTGGGTGAGCGGCACCGGACGTTCCCGGTTGAGCACCAACGCGCGTTTGGACAGGTTCTTTGCTAGATCGCCGATCCGCTCAATGTCGCTGCAGATCTTGATGGCTGCCAACACCTCACGCAAATCGGATCCCAAAGGCTGTCGCAACGCCAGAAGGCGCACCGCTTGGTCTTCGACTTCATGCTCAAAATCGTCGATCTGGGCATCCGCCGCAACCGTCCGCTCCGCAAGAGCGTTGTCGCGCTTGCTTAGGGCTTCGATGGCGGCCGCCAATTGGGCTTCGGCCAAACCTCCCATTTGCATGAGCTTTGTCGAGAGTTCTTCGAGTTCGTGGCCATAGGCCTTAACAGTATGTTCCGTCATCGGGATCTTTTGTATCTTCCTGGTATCCCGTTGATTTTATCACCCAAAGCGGCCCGTAATATAGTCCTGAGTGCGCTGATCGTCCGGATTGGTAAACAGCTTCTCCGTAGGCCCGACTTCCACCAAAACCCCTAGGTGAAAGAAAGCCGTACGCTGAGAAACACGGGCTGCTTGCTGCATGGAGTGGGTGACGATGATGATAGTGTAGTTTTCGCGTAGTTCATCGATTAGTTCTTCGATTTTTGCGGTGGCGATGGGGTCAAGCGCCGAACAAGGTTCATCCATCAGCACGATTTCCGGATTTACGGCAATCGCGCGGGCGATGCACAAACGCTGCTGCTGGCCACCTGACAGCCCGGTCCCGCTTTCTTTCAGGCGGTCCTTTACCTCCTCAAAAAGGCCTGCGCGCTGCAAACTCTTCATAACAATTTCGTCCAGTTCTTCCTTGCTGGACGCAATGCCATGAATGCGCGGCCCATAAGCGATGTTTTCGTAGATCGATTTGGGAAACGGGTTCGGCTTCTGAAAAACCATGCCCACTTTCGCACGAAGCTCAACCGGGTCAATGGCCGGGTCATAAATGTCTTCGCCATCGATGGTCATCAGTCCACGGACTTGTGCGCCCGGAATCACATCGTTCATGCGATTGATGCAGCGCAAAAAGGTCGATTTTCCGCACCCTGACGGTCCGATAAAGGATGTCACCTGATTGGGATAAATCTCGATATCCACACCGAACAGCGCCTGCTTTTCGCCGTAATACATATCCAGCTTTTCCGCCACGATCTGAGGATCGCCTCGAGTGAGCGCGTCCAGCTCCTCCTGCGAGGAATGCTTCGTTTCCGGCGCGTGTACAAGTGTTGCTTCTTCGGACATCGACTTTACTGGTTCCTCAATTGCCCACCACGGCAGGCCCCCACTTCATTGGACGGAATGGCATGACGCTTTTCGTGATTCCGGCCTCACTCGCGGACCGTACACAGGCGTGATCCCCACTCCATGACATTTATGTGACAGTTTTATGAAGCCACTCCGAGGCTCGGACCCACTATTTGAATGCAGCGATGCACTCAATTTCGAGCCGCGCGTTCAGCGCAAGACCGTTGACGCCAAGGGCGCTTCGCGCGGGCTTCGGATGACCCTCAAAATAGGGCACGTAGAACTCGTTGAACTGAGGCCACTCCGCCATGTCTGCAAGAAACGCCGTACATTTGACGAGATCCCCATATCCAAGCCCATACGCCGACAAGATCTGACCGATCTGATCCATGGCCGCGGTGGTTTCGGGCCCAATACCGCCGTCCACTACCTCGGCCTTGCTCGGTTTTGTCCCGATCACACCCGACAGATAGAGAGTATCACCATGACGCACAGCCTCCGAGAACGGCAGACCCAGCACCGCAATTTCCGGTCGCGTGAAATGGGACGGTGGCTCTTCAGCGGCGCTTGCCGGCCACATCATGCCGGCAAAAAAGGACAACAGTAAAAGGCCTGAGACAATATTCATTTGAGGATTTCAGTTCGCAACGCGTTCAAATGGAATCACCTTTCCCGTCTCATCCTCCAGCCCCTGATCCGCCGGGGCAGGCAAGATGACCGTAAAACAGCTGCCTTCATTCTCTTCGCTTTTGATATGGAGACGGCCGCGGTGACGGCTGACAATGTGCTTGACAATGGCAAGCCCCAAACCGGTTCCGCCGGATTCTCGGCTGTGTTTGACGTCAATCCGGTAGAACCGCTCCGTAAGTCGAGGGATGTGTTCGCGCGCAATCCCGACCCCGTGATCCCGGACCACAACGAAACTAGTGGGTCCTTCCGTCTGGTGGTGGATACCCGCAGGGCTGCCCCGGCCAATCTCAATCTCTACACACCCACCGGTCGCACCATATTTGAGCGCATTATCCACCAGATTTTGAACCACTTGGATCAGTTCGTCCCGGTCCCCTACGGCGTGTACGCTGCCGTCGAACGTTTCCACTTCTATTTTCGCCCCGGTGGTCTCCGCCAGGGGAGCAGCCGCATCCACGACGTCGCTCACCACACTTGCGAGATCGATCGTGTCCGACGGCGCCACATGCTCATTCAGCTCAATCCGGCTCAGGGACAACAGATCGTCGATTAGGCGTCGCATACGTCCCGCTTGCTCGTGCATGATCTGCAGAAAGCGGTCCTGTGCTTCCGGATCATCCCGCGCATGTCCTTTGAGCGTTTCGATAAAGCCCGCCAGCGACGACAAGGGTGTGCGCAATTCGTGGCTTGCATTCGCCACAAAGTCGGCACGCATGCGTTCTGATCGCTTTATTGCTGTCAGGTCCCGCAACATGAGCACGCAAGCGATGGGATTTTCTTGGTGGTCATGGATTGGGCAGACAATCGCCATATGGCTTCGCTCAACGGGCACGTGGTCGGTGAACTCCACTTCTCTTAGATTCCCGTGTGCCATAGCATCGTCAATGGCCTCGACGATGGGGGGGCGGCGGAAGACGGTCCCAATCACTTTGCCGGTGACCGCATCGGAAACGAATTCGTCTCGCGCGGCTGCGTTTGCATCAAGGATGCGCTTGTCACGATCCAACAACACCACCGCATCAGGAAAAGCATCAATAATCGTTCGGGCATTTTCCACAGGGTCCACCATGGGGGCGGCGGCTTCTGCCTCCGGCTCGGATTCCTCCAGAGCCTGCTCCGTCCGTATGGCCGCGAGCCTGCCCACACCGAGTCCGGCAAAGATGATGACGCCGGCAAAGAGGATGGACAGGCCGGCTTCCATCGCACCGCTCAGGCCCGTGGCCAATACCAGTCCGGCGGAGATGCCGGTCAGCACGAACAAGTCGCGCCGGTGCTGCGCGTTGAGGCCGGCTAAAAACGACCTCGTTTTCGAACCGCTCCCGTGTTCCGCCTTTTTTTCCGACGTTTCCATCGACAAGATTTCCGCCTCGCCCGACCCCTTTGGGGAGTCGCTGGGATCTAGTATAGCAGCGAAGCATCGCCATTGGTTTTTTACTGGACGATCCCCCTCACAAATCTGCAAGACCGGGCCCCAAATCCTACGGTTCCGCTAGGTCAGCTTGGACGCTAGGTATTTTGGGGTTGTTTGTCGCTCTATACTCTGGCCATTAGTGCGAGCCGAAGAACATAAATCGCCTCGATGAACGCACAGAAAATGGTGCGGCATGCAGCCGGGGCGCGAGGAGGACTAAATGGGACGACTGGACAAAAAATGCGCGTTGGTGACGGGCGCCGGCAGCGGTATCGGCCGCGCAAGTGCGAAACTGTTTGCGCAAGAAGGTGCCAAAGTCCTGATCGCCGACGTCAACCAAGACGGCATCGAACAGACGAAGGCGGAGATCGAAGAGGCCGGTGGTACGGTCATTGCGGCGCGTGTCGACATCGCCGACGAGGAAAATGTTAAGGGCCTTATCGACCGCTGCGCCCTCGAGTTGGACGGTTTGGATGTGATTTACGCGAATGCGGGCATTTCGGGTGGACGCGTGCCGTTGCTGGAGGGCTCACCGGAGGAATGGCTGGAAATCCTGCGTATCAATTTGATTGGTCCCTTCTTGGCGATCAAATACGGCGCACCGCGCATGGTCGCCAACGGCGGCGGTTCCATTATTTGCACGGCTTCCGTTGCGGGCCTGCGGTCCGGCGCGGGCGCAACGCCGTACAGCGCCAGCAAAGCCGGCGTGATCAGTCTGGTGCAAACCTCCGCAAATCAATTGGCCGGCACCAAGGTGCGGGTGAACGCAATCTGTCCCGGTCTTATCGAAACCGGGATGACCAAACCGGTTTTCGACCGTGCCCGGGAAAAGGGAACCGAGAACAAGATCGGCCAGCTCAATCCGCTGAAGCGCGCGGGAGAACCCATCGAAATTGCCAACACCGCGCTTTTCCTGGCCAGCGACGAAAGCTCTTATGTGAACGGCCAAGCCATTGCCGTCGACGGCGGCCTCTCCAGTTCGCATCCTGTGGTGTTGGGCCACATGGCGTAAACTGTTCAATCACTCAAAAAACGAGAACAAGATGAATCGCGTCCTGAAGCACACCGGTGCCAAATATCCGATTATTCAAGCCCCCATGGGGTGGATTGCCAGATCCCAACTCGCGTCTGCCGTTTCTAATGCGGGCGCCATGGGGATTATCGAAACGTCGTCCGGCGAAACCGAAGCCTGCATCAAGGAAATCAAGAAGATGGCGGAGCTGACGGACAATCCGTTCGGGATCAATTTGCCGCTGCTGTTCTTGCGCGATGAAGCCATGGTCGATTTCGTTGCGAATTGCGGCGTCAAGTTTGTCACCACATCGGCCGGAAGCCCGTCAAAACTGCTGGATCGTCTGAAGTCGAAGGACATTATCGTCTATCACGCGGTTCCAACGGTCAAAGCGGCGCTGAAGGCGGCGGAAGCAGGCGTGGATGGGCTTGTGGTGGAAGGGGCCGAAGGCGGCGGTTTCAAGAATCCAGAGGAAGTGTCCACCTTGGTTTTGCTCCAGGCGATCCGTGAGCGGACGGATGTTCCCATGATCGCCGCGGGTGGCATTTGCGACGGGCGCGGCATGGCTGCCGCCTTTGCTCTTGGGGCTGAAGGCATTCAAATGGGCACACGTTTTGTCTCGTCACAAGAAAGTCCGGTTCACGGGAATTTTAAAGATGCTATTCTGGGTGCGGACGAAGCCGGCACCTGGGTCCTCAACAAAAAATCGACGCCGTGCATCCGTGCGCTAAAGTCGGAACGCACGAAAGAAATTCATGAAGCGGGGTTGATGCCGCCCGACACGTTCGGGAATATCAAGGATCTGTATTTCGGCGGCGACATGGAAGCCAGCGTTGCCTTGGCGGGCCAAAGCGCCGGCCTCATCGACGCGGTCAAGCCGGTCGCGCAGATTGTCGAAGAAACGATCGCGGGCTTCCACGAAATCGCCGGTCGAATGGGCGGTTTGGCGAGCGCCAGGGGTTTCTAAAACCCGGGAATTGCCCGCAATCGGCCTTTCAGTACGTGCCGGCACCGTGGAACAATCCACTTTTTAACCATATTTCTGTCATGAGGTGAGGTTCACTGCCGGTTCGTGCCGAATACCGCAGTATAAAACAAGCTCTGGCGGGGTTGGGCCGCAAAATTAGACTGTGTGCACGCGTTGTCTGCTAGAATGAGACCTGGGGAAACAACTCAATAACAATAGTAGAATGCCATTAGTCTTACGCAAGATGAATCGTCTCACCGGAGCTTGGGGCCACTTCCAACGCATTTTGATTGCCGCAGCTCTTCTTATTCAAATCAGCTCAAGCCTTGCCCAAGCCGAGGAGAGCCGAGACAATCCCGCCTTGTTTGGCTTGGAAATCGCGGAGAGAACAAAGCAACAAGAATCGGGCTTTATAAGCAGTGAAGCCCGATTGATCATGACACTGATGGATGCCTCCGGTAATACCAGCACACGGGAGCTGCGCCAAAAAGTGCTTGAGATGTCTGAGCCAGACATCGGCGACAAATCCTTGCTGGTGTTCGACCGGCCGCGCGACGTGTCCGGCACAGCATTGTTGACGCATGCGAAAATTATCGAACCGGACGATCAGTGGCTTTATCTGCCTTCGCTGCGGCGCGTAAAGCGCATCGCATCCGCCAACAAATCGGGGCCATTCGTTGGAAGCGAGTTTGCCTTTGAAGATCTCTCAAGCCAGGAAGTGGGCAAGTTTGAGTATCTTTGGCTGCGCGACGAAGCATGCCCGGCGCCGGTTGACGACCGGACTTGCTTTGTCATCGAACGGAAACCCCTGTATCCAAATTCCGGGTATGTAAGACAGGTCGCCTGGGTTGACCAACAGGATTTTCTCATCCGGCAGATCGACTATTACAATCGCCGCAACGTACATAGCAAATCGCTGACGCTCAGCGACTATCGTCAGTATGGCGACACGTTTTGGCGTTCCCATGATTTGTTTATGATCAATCTTGTGTCCGGCAAAAAAACCCGATTGACATGGCAAAGTTTCGAATTTGATACCGGTCTTACGGAATCCGATTTCGATCAAGCAAGCTTGCGACAAGTACGTTAGAAAAAAGGGCCGCGCAATTGGCGGCCCTTCCTCATTCGGTTGGGAAAGAAAACTATTCGGCAGCGAGGATCTGGCCCGCAAGCCCTTCCGCACCCCCATTGATACTCTTCAAATAATGGATTCCCGCTTCGGCAATGGAATCGCCCGGCATGGTGTCGCCCTCGGCGTGAAGTTCTTCCATGTCCACATAGGCTGCATATTTCGGGGCCGTGCGTTCCGTAATGATTCCGGCCCGCAGCAAGGTGCGGATAAGAACCCTGAAAATGTTTGTGCTGCTTTGCATGCGCGTACGCATATGATCGTCCGTCATCGCTTCCATGATGGCCCCCTGAGCCCACTGCCAATCGATGCCAAATTCTTCGTAGATATACGCTTTCTGCTTGGGGTCCGCGCTATTGTGAAGGAGCGTCAAGAAGACTTGGCAGGCCCAATCTTCGATTAGCTCACGTTCCGCAGGATCCAGCTTCGGCACGGTACGATCCGCCCAGATCTTGCCGAATTTGTGATGGAAAGCCTCATCGGTCATGACTAATTGGATCATGCGTTTCAACACAGGGTCGTGCGTCTTCTCATACAGGGTCGAGAAGATGCCCATGGCGAGACCTTCCAAAACCATCTGCATGCCAACCAGTTTCTTCCAAACCAACGGGCTGCCGACCATATCGACCAACAAATCCTTCAGCACCGGGCCGATCGGCCGCGGCTTCCCCCAGCGCGATTTGATGTATTGGGTGAAGGCGGTGACGTGGCGCGCCTCTTCCCGCGTTTGGTTGGCAGCGTATTCCTGCGCGCCCGGATCTTTCAAAATATGGCACAGGCTGGCGGACAAGTTCAGCGCACCTTGTTCACCGTGTAGAATGCCGGACATGGTAATCCGAACGCTTTCATTGAGCAGCCGCGTCTTCTGCTTCTGATCAAGCTTGTCCACGATCGCAGACGAAAAATCGATCACGAAGGTTTCCGGCATCAGATATTCGTTCTCGAGATCGAACGGCTGGCCAAAGTCCACATACTTCGGATCGAGCGGATCCCAAAAATGATCGTGGGTGGCGGAGATAATCTTATCGAAGGCGGTCGACCGCGCACCATATCGATCCACTTCCATCATGGCGGCAAAGTCATCCGGGTGAACGGCTTCGTATGCGGGATCGATCGTCAAATTCGACTGGGTCATGAGAATTCCTCCAAATGCCAGCGGCTTGGGCGTGTCTTTGGCGCCCTTATTTTTTCAACGCTGGTCTATTCCGTTCGCCACCATAGTCCCGCATGACTGACAAATTATCAATAAGAATTCCTATTGAATCCCCGCGCGATTTCCTGTTGACCTAGCGAAATCTGAGGATTTGATAACCCAATAGATCGCCAATCAAAGGCGGCTTCCACACGTTACAATTCAGGGAGGCATCATGGTCGACTACCATTTCGCGACGGCTTGGGAAGCTTTGGCCGACGCACACAAAGACAAGACGGTTCTGGTACATGGCGACAGATCGGTCTCCTGGGCCGATTACGACGCCCGCGCGGCGCGCATCGCGACAGCGCTTATTGAGGCCGGTCTTAAGCCCGACTCCAAATTCGGCCTTTACCTCTACAACAGTCCGGAATATTTGGAAGCCCAATATGGCGGCTTCAAAATGCGCGGCGTACCAATCAATGTGAATTATCGGTATACGGAGGATGAGCTTGTTTATCTTCTGGAAAATTCGGATTCAGAGGCGTTGTTCTTCCACGCGACTTTTGCCGACCGTGTGGCGGCAATAAAACACAAGCTAAGCGGCATCAAGCTTTTCGTTGAGGTAGCGGACGGTTCCGGCCAGCATCTTGACGATGCTGTTGAGTTTGAGAAGCTCATTGAGTCAAATGATCCCATGCCGCGCATCGAGCGGCCGGCATCTGACATCTACATGTTATACACGGGCGGCACCACCGGCATGCCCAAAGGCGTCATGTACACGCAAGGTACGTTGGCGGAAGGGTTTATGCTTGGATACGATTTCCGCGGCTTTCCCAGACCCGAAACGCTTGAAGACCTGGTTGATGCGTCTCAGAAAGTGCATGAGGCGGGCGCAAAACCAACCAGCCTTGTTTGTTGTCCGCTGATGCATGGCACGGGCATGTGGGTCGGCGCCATGATCCCCATGATGTTGGGGGGGACCGTCATCACCATGCCAAACGTCCATTTCGATGCCGATCTCGTTTGGCGAAATGTGGAACACCACAAGGCAACCGACGTGACGATTGTGGGCGATGCCTTTGCAAAACCCATGTTGCAGGCGCTGGACACTGCGGTTGAGAGCGGAACGCCGTATGACATCTCTTCCGTGGGGCTCATCATCAGCTCCGGCGTGATGTGGACGGCCCCGGTCAAGGAGGGATTGCTGAAACATGGCGCCATGATGCTTGCCGACATGATGGGGTCGACAGAAGGCGCCATGGGCCAGCAAATCACGTCCCGCGACATGCCTGCCAAAACGGCCAAGTTCGAGCTGGGCGAAAACGTGCGCGTCTTCACCGAGGACGGCAAAGAGGTCACCCCCGGTTCCGGAGAAATCGGAATGATCGCCACATCCGGAAATGTGCCCGTGGGCTATTACAAAGATCCCGAAAAAAGTGCGCGCACCTTCAAAGAATTGAACGGGGTGCGCTACAGTTTCCCGGGCGACTTCGCGCAAGTGGAAGCCGATGGCACCATCACCCTTCTTGGGCGGGGTTCTGTTTGTATCAACACGGCCGGCGAAAAGGTTTTTCCCGAAGAGGTGGAAGAAGCCCTTAAATCTCATCCCAGCGTAGACGACTGCCTGGTGGTGGGCATTCCCGATGACCGGTTTGGCGAGCGGGTGACGGCTGTCGCGTCATGCAATGAGGGCGGGACAATCAATGTCGAGACATTGATCGAACACTCCCGAACCAAACTGGCTGGATACAAACTGCCCAAATCAATCATTCCCGTCGACACCGTAAAGCGTGCGCCCAACGGCAAGGCTGACTACAAATGGGCAAAGCGGACGGCAGCAGAAGCGTTGGGCGTCAGGTTGCCGGGCTAGCGAGGTATTTGCGGCAGACTGTAAAGCAGCCGTTGCTACACCAGGTCAGCGTCCGTGATGATTTCAACCAAGGCTGGACCTTTGTAGTCGAGCGCCTTCTTGATCGCGTCTTCCAATGCGGCGGCCTCTGTTACCCGCTCACCATGGCCACCACAGGCACGGGCGAACGCGGAGAAGCTTAGATTGTGGAGTGACGTTTGCCAGACCGGCCATTCGCCAGCCTTCTGCTCCTTCGTAATTTTACCCAGCTCGCTGTTGTTCAACAGGATGTGCGTGATGTCCATGCCGTATTTGACGGCCGTAGTGAATTCCATCGCATACTGACCAAACCCGCCGTCGCCGCTGACCGAAATCACCTTCCGTTCCTTCATGTCGTCGAAATCCTGGGTCGCAGCCCAGGCACCCATGGCTGCCGGAAACCCAAATCCGATCGATCCCAGATAACCGGACATAAGAACCGATTGCCCACTGCATTCGAAGTACCGCCCGAAAGAATAGGTGTTGTTGCCCACATCCACCGAAATGATTGCATCGGCGGGCGCCAGCTTAGTCAAGGCGGCGAAGATCGACGACGAATTAACCCCATGGCCGTGATCGTCAGACAGACGGCTTGCTTTTTCATCACGCCAGATTGACCAGCGCTCCGCAATTTCCCGCAGTTGATCTTCCACCTGCAATTTTTTGGGCAGCTGGTGGCAAATCATCTCGGCCGTGGCCCCGATTTCACCCCAGACCGGCACATCGACGGCGTGAAACTTGCCTAGATGCATACGGTCGAAGTCCACCTGAACGATCCGTTTCGACGGTTCGATGCCCGTATGGTTGGAGAACGATGTACCGAACGCCAAAATCAGATCGCACTCATTCATGAACCAACTGGCAATCGGCGTGCCCGAACGTCCCAACACGCCGGCGGCATGGGGGTGAGTGTCCGGGATCTGCCCTTTCGCTTTGAACGTTGTCAGAACCGGCGCCTTTAGCGCTTCGGCCAGTTCAATGACCTTTGCCATCGCGCCCTTCGCGCCATAGCCCACAACGATGATGGGCCGCTTGGCCCGCCCGATTTCCTCAAGCGCCGCATCGAGAGACTCCTTTGGCGGGCTGATATCCACAGGTCCGATGCGCCCATCGGGACCGGAGGCCGGCGTTTCACCGGCCGGAACGGTCTGCACATCGTCGGGGAAAATCAAATGGGCCACATCGCGGTTCACGATGGCATTCTTGCAAGCCAGCGTCATCAGCTCTGCATGGTTGGAGCTATGAAGCACCGTCTGACTGAACTGGGCAACCGGCGCGAAAGCCGCCGCTAGATCGATATCTTGAAATGCGCCTGGACCGAACACCTGCACCTGGACTTGACCGGTCAGTGCCAGCACCGGCGCCCGGTCCACCTTCGCATCCCACAGACCCGTGATGAGATTTGTCGCCCCCGGTCCTGCAATTGTGAGGCACGATGCGGGCCGCCCCGACGCTTTTGCATAACCGGAACAGGCAAAGGCTGCGGCGCCTTCGTGACGAATGCCGTAATAGCTTAGATTCCCGGCCGCCTCTTGCAAACGCAGCGCATCCGCCAGGCCCAAATTAGAGTGCCCCACCATGCCGAAAGTGGTCCGTACACCCCAATTCACCATGGTCTCGGCCATCACATCGGTGACGGTGCGTTCATGGGGCGGCTCCGCCGGAATACCCACATAGATGCCGTCCGGCCGTACATCCGTCGCGAACATTTCCTGGCCCGTATCTTCATGGCCACCAGGCGGCTTGCCCGTCAGCGGATCGAAATCCCACCCATGCCACGGACAGCGCAACCAGCATTGGTCCTCGATCCCTTCTTCGATTGATCCTTCGCCCAACGGTCCGCCCTGATGCGGGCAACGATTGTCCATGGCCGCGTATTGACCTTGGAAATGCACCAGCGCCAGTGTTTTCGTGCCGGCCGTAACCGTCATCACCCGGCCGTCCGGCAGACTGTCCGGCTCCGCGACTTTGTGCCAGTCCAAATCCTGTTGAGCCGTTGCGGTCATGGCATCTTCCCCTTTCAACTGCGCCGCAGGGCGGCCGTGGTCAGCACCCGGCACCAATCGGTAGCGCTTACGGAAACGTGAAAAAAATCCGGAAACCATCCGGCCCCCAACAGATTGCCGTGTGAACACGGCTATTGCTTGAATGGGGGCGACACTAGCGTAGCGAATTTCGCACGCCAAAACACATTTAGTTGGGTTTTCTTGACTGCGTCACAGGGGACGGGTTGCGCAAAAACTAGGCAGCCGACCGGTCCGTCACTAGCGCGGGTTGATCCATTGTCCGGTCGCTGATCCTTTGGCGATCAGAGTGCCGTCCGGATCGGTGAGGCGCCCTTCCATGAACATGACGCTCTTGCCGGTGCGTACCACGCACCCTTCTGCGCGGTAGGTGGTGCCCGGTTGGGCAGATTTAAGGAAAGAGATTTTGATTTCCAGAGTCGTCATGGAGCGTTCGCCTTTGGCGGACGCAATCGCCGCCCGCGCCATGGCCGTATCGAGCCAGCCGGTGACAAATCCGCCTTGCACCACGCCGCCCGAATGGCACATTTCGGGCCGCGGGGTGAACTCGACAACCGCGCGGCCATTGTCTGCGTCGTATTCAATGACACGGCCGTCCCCCATCGCCGTAAGCAGAGAGTCGTCGATCGCCTTGATTTCGTCGTCAATTGTCGTCATTTGACCGATCCCCTGTTCGGATTTTTGTTGGATGTTGCGTTCGGTAAATATTTCGCTTGCGCAATTTCAAAAGTCTCTATTGTTTAACTGTCGCACTGGCGTTGGTCTCAGATCCAACGCTCTCCGAAACGACAATTTTGGTGATGCGATGAAACCCAAAAAATCAACCGACATCTATGTGGACCTTCCCGACGGTATTTCACGAAAGCAAATCATGGGCGTGGTGGAGCGCGCGGCCGCTGCCGCTGGGCTCTACATTTCTCATATCGGCGGCTATTCCCGGCGTAAATATCCGGGTTCTGTCCATTGGCATTTCAAACGGGACAAATCCGAACGCGGCTTGATCGACGCCACCTATTGGGATGTTAAATCCTTGCTGTGGCTCATGATCCGCCACCGGGAACCCGAATGGGTTCACAAGACGGCACCCAGGCTCAAGCGGGCCCTTCAAGCCGAGCTGAAGACACTGATGCTTTGATGGGTCACACGATCTCATAGACTTAATCTGTATGGGATAGGAATCACTCCCTACACGATTGGGGCAGCCTCTTGTTCAGAGGCCGCCCCGACGCGATCTGTCAATGTTTCAGAGTTGGACGATTACGCCGCTTCGTAGCCCAGCACGGCCTTCACTTCCAGGAATTCCTCGAGGCCAAACTCGCCCCATTCCCTGCCATTGCCGGATTGCTTGTAACCGCCGAACGGAGCGTTGAAGTCCGGGCCCGCACCGTTCAAGTGAACGTTGCCGGTGCGCAGTTTCGAAGCAACTTCCCGCGCATGATCGATGCTGCCCGATTGCACGTAGCCGGACAAACCGTAGACCGTATCGTTCGCCATACGGATGGCTTCTTCTTCCGACTTATAGGGCAGGATCGACAGCACAGGACCGAAGATTTCTTCCCGCGCAATCGTCATGTCATTGGTGACATTGGCGAACACGGTCGGGCGCACGAAGTAGCCCTTGTTCAAACCATCGGGACGCCCAGTGCCGCCGGCAACCAGCGTTGCACCTTCGTCGATGCCCTTCTGGATTAGGTCCTGGATCTTGTTGTACTGCACTTCGCTGACAACCGGTCCGATGTTGGTGCCTTCCGCGAACGGATCGCCGACCTGAACGCCTTCGGCCGCCACTTTGGCAATCTGCATTGCTTCATCATGCTGCTTTTCGGAAACGAACATGCGTGTCGGGGCGTTACAGGATTGGCCGCTGTTCATCACCACCTGCTGTACGCCACCGGAGACCGCTGCGTTCAAATCAGCATCTTCGAGGACAATGTTGGCCGATTTGCCGCCAAGCTCCTGAGCCACACGCTTGACCGTATCGGCGGCGGACTTGGCAACCAAAATGCCCGCGCGCGTCGATCCGGTAAATGACATCATGTCGATTCCGGGGTGCGCTGACAGGGCTTCGCCGACGGTCGGGCCGTCGCCGTTCACCAGATTGAACACGCCTTTCGGAACGCCTGCATCATCCAAGATCTCGGTGAGCAGGATGGCGTTAAGGGGAGCAACGTCGCTTGGCTTCAAGACCATGGTGCATCCCACGGCCAGGGCCGGCGCGACCTTACAGGCGATCTGATTGATCGGCCAATTCCAAGGCGTGATGAAACCGCAAACGCCGACCGGTTCTTTGGCGATCAGCGTTTTGCCCTTCACTTCCTCAAATTGGTAGTCGCTGAGGATCTGTGCCGCAGTCCCAAAATGCGCCGCGCCTAATGTTGCTTGTGCTGCTTTGGAGAGCCAAATCGGCGCGCCCATTTCCGTAGAGATAACTTCGGCGATGTCGTCCTGTCTTTTCTGATAAGCGCCGATGATGCTTTGCAGCAGTTCTAGTCGCTCATTCTTGGAGGTCCGGGAGAAGCTCTCGAACGCCTTTCGCGCTGCATCGACCGCTTTGTCTACGTCGGCCTTGCTGCCCAGGCTAATCTTGCCACAAGGTTCCTCGGTCGCCGGGTTAATCACATCCAGCGTTTTTGGCGTTGCGGGATCGACCCATTCGCCATTGATATAGAATTGGAGATGTTCCCTCATGGTCTTCCTCTCTTTCGGCCTCGAGTTTGGTTGGTGAAATCGGCGGGTCTCTGTCCTGATGATCCCTCGGATCTGCCCGTTGACCGAGGTTATAGCAGCACTTCGCCCGCCACTAGAAGCCCCAATTCCGAACAGACATGCAGAGCACGCGGGCGCGATTGTCAAATCCGATCAAATCGAAAATCTGGCAAAGGAACGCTACGTCACTGTGCGGTATAGCCGCCATCCACCACCAACTCTGTCCCGGTCACGAAGGACGCCTCGTCGGATGCCAAGAACAGCACAGCGTTGGCGATCTCCGATGCCTGGCCCATACGTCCGATTGGGTGCCTAAGAGTGATCATCTCCAACACTTCTTCCGGCGTTTGTTCGCCTTCTCGCGCGGCAATGCTCACCACGCCATCTGTCACCAGTGGCGTCTTGATATAGCCGGGGTGAATCGAATTGACCCGAATGGCATACCCGTTCTGCGCACATTCCAATGCCACCACCTTGGTCAGCAAGCGTACGCCCCCCTTGGCTGCATTGTAGGACCCGCTGCCCGGATTCCCCACAATCCCCATGATCGAGGACACGTTGATGATGCTGCCCCCATGAGTTTTCATCGCTCGCACACCGTGTTTGCAGCCGAGAAAAACGCTGTCGAGATCCACGGCGATCACGTGGCGCCACTCTTCGAAGTCCATTTCCTCAACATGCTCGCCATTGGGTGCGATGCCTGCGTTGTTCACCAGAATGGAAACCTCCCCGAAAGCTTCCCTCGTCTGCGCAAGCACTGACTCCCATTGCGCCTCGACGACAACGTCCTGTGCAAGACTGATCGCACGGCCGCCGTCGCTTGTTATCTCGCTGGCCACCCGCGCAACTGCGTCCGCATCAAGATCGGTCAGGGCAACAGCCGCTCCTTCGCGCGCCATGAGACGTGCACATTCCGCACCGATACCACTACCCGCCCCCGTAATAAGCCCAACTTTGTTCTTCAGCCTTGCCATGTCGTTGTCTCGCTTCTTGGATGATGCGGCTGCGTGGATTACGCCAATGGCCATTGGCGGAACGCATTCGACGCTTTAAGTTGATGTCAACCAGAAAGCGGGTCCGCATGAAATCGAGATGCGGGTAAACGGAATCTCAGGAAGATGCAAGAGGCGCGGCAATGACCACATCCAACAAACAGATCCTTTTGGCCGAAAAACCTACCGACAAACTGTCGGTGGACCATTTTAAATTGTCCGAAGGCCCGATGCCGGCAGCCGGCGACGGCGAGGTCTTATGCCGCACCCTTATCATCTCGCAAGATGCGGCGAACCGCGCCTGGATGCAGGGCAAGACCTACCGGGATGAAATCGGCGCCGGCCAGGTCATGGCCGGCGGTGTGTTGGCGGAAGTAGTCCAGTCGAATGATGCGAAATTTAGCCCAGGCGATTTGGTTGAAGCCGATGGGGGCTGGCAGGAATACTTTGCAAAGCCCGCAAAAGAACTGCAGAAGCGTTCCCCTCACGATCCGCTCACCAATTTATTGAGTGTGCTGGGCGTCACGGGAAAGACCGCCTATTTCGGCTTGCTGAAAATCGGCGACCCGCAGCCCGGCGAGACGGTTGTGGTCTCGGCAGCCGCTGGTGCGGTCGGAAATGTGGTCGGTCAGATCGCCAAAATTAAAGGCGCGCGCACGGTGGGAATTGCCGGCGGAGCTGAAAAGTGCAACTGGCTGACGTCGGAACTTGGGTTTGATGCGGCTATCGACTACCGGGAAGAAAATTTGTTTCAAGCCCTTAAGGAGAAATGTCCGGACGGAATCGACGTCTATTTCGACAATGTGGGCGGCGACATATTGGGCGCGGTCCTGTTCCGTATGAACATGCATGGCCGCATCGCTTGTTGCGGGGCCGTCTCGCAATATGACACGGGCAATCCTGCACCGGGGCCTCGCGGTGTGCCCGGCTTGCTCGTGACCAAGCGACTAAAAATGCAGGGCTTTATCGTCATGGATTACTACAAAGAGCTCGAAAAGGCCGAGGCAGACCTGACTCAATGGGTCAATGAGGGCAAATTGAAAGTCGTCGAAGATGTACTGGACGGTATCGAAAGCGCACCGGAGGGGCTAGTTGGCCTGCTTGCAGGCAAGAACCGGGGTAAACGGATGATCAGGGTGGCTGAACCTTCAAGTTAGATCAGCTAACTCGCTTCTAGATCTCGCAGCAGATCATCCAAATCATCTGTGTCGGACTCGTCCACAGACTCAGGTTCGACATCGTTTCCGTCAATTGTGGCTGCTTCAGATGTTGCCCCGGTCCACCAATCAATCTTTTCGAACAGCAAAGCTGCGTCGACCGGTTTCGCCACATAGTCGTTCATACCACCTTGAATGAATCGCTCTCGATCCCCCTTCATCGCATTCGCTGTCAGGGCAATGATGGGAATTTTGGATACGTCGCCGGACATATTCCGTATGCGCTGTGTCGCTTCAAGGCCGCCCATTTCAGGCATGTGGACGTCCATTAGCACAATGTCATAAGGCCGGTTTCGAATGGCTTCGACGGCTTCTAGCCCATTCCCCGCCACATCAACGGAATGCCCAGCGCGGGTAAGCATAGCGACGAAGAGCAATTGATTTGCGGAGTTATCTTCGGCCAACAAAATGCGAACATTGCTGTCAGCACGCAATCTTATCTCTTCGTCCGACGCATCCCGATCAGGGGCGATTGCGTGGTCGCTGACGAGTTGAGCAATCTGTTTGTAGAGGGCTTCCTGACGAACAGGCTTCGGCAACAGGGCATCGAAACCGAACTCGGCCGCACTCTCCATAGTCATCAATCCGGACGACGACGAGAGAATGAGTTTGGGAATCCGGTCCGCGGCCATATTTCGGATCGAAAGTGCCAGCGATGAGCCGTCTTCTTCCGGCATCATGTGATCGATGATGATCACATCGAATGGCCGCTCGGTTTTAGCAACACTCTTGATCAACGCGATCGCTTCTTTGGCGCTGTTCGCCAGTGTCACGTCGGCCTCCACCGCTTCCAATTGAAGCTTGAAGATAGAGCGGTTTACCTCGCTATCGTCCACCACCAATATGTTGGCGTTTCCGCATATCTGGCGGGATTGCTCGAGGGTCGCGCGATCTTCAGAACGCACTGGCTGAAAATCAAGAACAAACCAGAACTCGCTTCCCTGGCCGGTTTGGCTTCTGACATCTATAGATCCGCCCATCAGCTCGACGATCTGCTTACAGATGGAAAGTCCAAGACCGGTGCCGCCATATTTGCGCGTTATGGAAGCGTCTGCCTGGGTAAACCGATTGAACAGTTCGTCGACCTTGTCCTTTGACACACCGATGCCTGTATCGGTGACCGAGAACTTAAGCCTGCACTGGGCGTCCGTCATTTGCTCTGGTGTTATCTCGATGGTAATGCCGCCCAGATGCGTGAACTTTATGGCGTTGTTGACCAGGTTGAGGAGAACCTGGCGCAAACGGCCCGGATCGCCCTTGAGCGAAACCGGTATGCGGGGATCCGTATAGGCCGCCAGCTCGATACCTTTTCCGTAGGCATGTGCGCCCATAAGGTCCACCACGCTATCAATCACCTCTGCCAAGCTAAACTCGGTGACCTCCAACTCCAGCGCGCCGGACTCAATCTTCGTAAGGTCGAGCACGTCATTGAGAATGGACAGGAGCGACTCGCCGGAGTTCTTAATCGTTTCTGCGTATTCACGCTGCGAAGCGGACAGTTTTGAATCCAACAGCAGCCCGACAAATCCAAGAACGCTGTTCATCGGTGTACGGATTTCATGACTCATTGTTGCAAGAAACTGCGATTTCGCTCTGTCCGCCTCTTTGGCGTACTCCACATCGCGTTCGAGCCAATTGATGCGCGCCGCCAGCGCGGCCGCCAATGTAATCATCTGCAACGAGGCGGCAGCAAAGATCACGTGCTGCCACCGATCAATCTCCGGTACAATCCCTTTGGAAATCAGCAACCAATAGGCCAGCGCCGCCAGAAAAAACGACGCAGACAGCAGATAGTAGCGTGCATTCCGGGAACCATGCTTTAGGCCGAGCCAGCACGTCCCAAAGATGTGCGCCAGCGAAAGCAGCAACAGTACCTCAAAGATCTGATAAGGAATGCTTGCGGATATAGGCGCGATGGAAAGCGGCAAGAAGACGAACCATGCGATGGTGATCCATTTCCCGATGCGGTACCAATTCGGCGAAATGGCCTTCAGATTCATGAAAGCCATTGAAAACAGGACGCCAAAACCCGAGGACAAAAATGTGCTGAATAAGTTGATCTGCTGGGCCAATAGTCCGTCGCCCGACCAGTACCAAATCATTCCGAACTGTCCCGACCAAACCCCAAAGGCGCCCAGCGTATAACCGGCATAGTAAGCGTAGGTGCGGTCACTGATCGCGCCCGCGAGGAACCCGTGATAGGCGCCAAGACCGAAAATCACACCCAAAAGCATGATGGACAGAATGCCCAGCCACTTTTGTTGACCTCGGAACGTTTCGGGCTTGGTTAGCTGCACGTGAAACTCATCGAACGAAAAGGTTTCGAAACGCGCGACCAAATAGTGTTCCTCACCGAAAGGCAGATCGATCTCGAAAAACTCATCGGCTCCGGCAATGTAGTCTTTTGGCAAAGGCCGCAATCGGCCGCCGGAAAATGTGCGGACGCCATCGGCGGACACTTGCCACAGATCAACCTTCTGAACGGCACGGCCTTGCCAATAGAAGGAAGCCGCGTCACTGGGCGAGGTGTTGGTTATTTTCGTGATTAGCCAGTAGGTCTTGCCGTATTGCCGAATTCGATCGCCAATGCCGGACCACAGATCCGCGTCACCGAGCGTGATATAGGTCGCAACGACCTCATCGAAGGTGAGACGATTGTCCGCATCATGAACAATCGTGCCCGATTTGAGCAGATCGACTTCGGTGCCGGAATAGAAGATCTCGGCGGAACTTGGTGACACTGTCGCCGAGAGATACACCAGCACGCAAAGAATTGGTAACAGCCGCGCGCACATAGACGGCGTTATAAAGGAACAGGGTTAATGCTCCTTTTCGTTGAGGCGCACGGCGTTCGCGCGTCTGGCTAAACCCCTTCAGATACGATTGGGGGCGCTTTTGCGCCCCCAATTATGGTTTCAAATTCCTTACTCTCAGGCGGGCTAGAGCATTTCTTCAGCGACCAATTGGAGCGCTTCTTTGGGTGCATTGGACGACAGCAACATGGACCCGACCTCACCGCTCTTGCCGGCCTCTTTCCAGGCCTGCAAGCGGTCGCGAATACGATCGGCAGATCCCACAAGCGCACATTCATCCACAAGTTGGTTCGGCACGGCGTCTGCCGCCGCTGCTTTGTCGCCCCCTAAAAAGAGGTCTTGAATCTTCACCGCCGCTTCTTCAAACCCAAGGCGCTTCGCATAGTCATTGTAGAAGTTCTTTTCCCGCGCGCCCATGCCGCCAATGTATAGCGCCATCATGTGTTTGACCGGCATGCGGCATTGGTCCAAATCATCGCCCATCACCAATGTAACGAAGGGGGCTATGTCGAACTTCTTAAGATCTTTGCTACCGCCCGCGCGGCCAAACCCTTTGTCCAAATCGTCTTTGAACAGATCATATTTCTCCGGATTCATCCAAATCGGAAACACGCCATCCGCAACTTCGGCCGCGCAGCGCAAGCCGGCCGGCGTAATCGCCGCCGTGTAGATGGGCGTGTTGGGGTCGCCGTGCAAAATACTTTTGAGCGGCTTGCCCAACCCGGTCGACCCTTCGCCGGTAAAGGGAATTTGATAATACTCGCCCTCAAAGGTCAGCCTGTCCTTCCGCTCTAGAATCTGTCGGATGATGGCGATGTATTCTTTTGTGCGCGTCACCGACTTGCCGTAAGCCTGGCCGTACCAGCCTTCGGCGACCTGCGGACCCGAGGGGCCAAGGCCGATGAGAAACCGTCCGCCCGACATGGCTTGCAGGGTCATTGCCGTCATGGCCGTGCAGCTTGGCGTTCTGGCCGGCATTTGCATAATCGCCGTGCCTACTTTGATCTTCGTTGTCTGCGCCAGCATCCAAGCGGCGGGCGTCACCGCATCCGAGCCATAGGCCTCCGCAGTCCAAACGGAATCATACCCCAGGCGCTCCGCTTCCAGCACTTTGTCCATGGGGACATTCATCTCCGCAGGTGAATACCCCGCAAGCAATCCCAGTTTCATCTTCTCAAATCCTTGTTTTTGGTTGTTCCTGTAACTCCGGCAATGCGTTGCCGGTTGTTGTATCAGATCGTTTGCTATTTGCCAGCCACACGCGCCTTAGAGCGCGATCAGGTGAAGTGGAATCCGGTTCACCGTCCGATCGCCTGCCTTCGCCGAACGCCCCGTCGCCCGAAGGGCTTTGGCCCGCAGGGCGAAGCTCCGGCTTCGCGCAGGCAGGCGCGAAAACCCAAGATTCACGGCATGATCGTATTCAAGAAAACACGATCATGCCGCAGGGCGCCCCCAGATGCTGCCACCGCGCGCCGCTGTTTTTCGTATGCGCGCGGCGTCTTCGGCCAAGGCAGCGCCCAGCGGCAGGCGATTTTCGGGATCGTAATGAGAGTCCGTTGCGTCAACTTCCGTAAAAGGTGCCCACAATCGATGGGTCTCCATGGTCTGCCGCACTTTTGTAGCGGTGTCTTCCGGCAATTTGGTAAAGTGCCACCGTAGACGCTCCAGGCACCAAACCCGGTATTGCGACGTGGGCAGTTTCTTGTACGCAACTCCCTCGATCTCCGCGTCAAACTTCCGCCGGCCATCGGTCCACGCCCGTGCATTGGCATTGAGATAGGGCAAATAGGCCGACCCGATGTCTTTGAGAAATGCCGCCCAAGCCGGCGGGATGCCGGTTGCAGGCTCGAAGGCGCCGGTCACACGGCTCGCCCGCGCATTCCAAAGCCGCGCCGTCCATTCGTATACGGCCGGCGCTCTGTCCCGCATGATGCGGGCTGGCGTCGGGTCAATGCCGAAATGGCGAAACATAGAGGCAAAGAAGCCAAAATCGGCAAGGCACGGCCGCCCACCAAGCAAGAACGGCGTGACCGACAATTGCCGCTGCAGGGTGTCCAGTGTCTTCAAATAGATCTCCTCCACATGCCGGCGGGTGTCGGACGTTATTCCGTCGCCAGCAACATATTCTTTTATCTGGCGCTGCTTGATCATGCGGGTTTTCAGCCACAGGGGCCCCGGAACATCATGCATCATCTCTTGCGCAATCCGCCGGGCCATGAGTTGCGCATCGTTTGGAAAGCTCCACCGGTAGTGCAGCGCCGGCCGCCAGAGCCATTCATCCGCGTAGTCTTCGAGAAGGCGGCAGAAAAACGCGGCATACGGATCATCGGGCAAAACCGAATGGTCCGGATATTTTTCCTCGAACCAATCGATCATCGGCGTTGTGTCGGTGAGCCATTGACCGTCGGGGGTTGCCACCGCCGGCATTTTCTGAAGCCCCGTGTTTTCCAGTACCGTGTCGCGAAAGGTCTTTGTGGACAGCTCTTCGCGCTGATACGGGATCTCCTTGTACCGCAGATAGGCCTCCAGCTTGCCGGTAAAGTAGGATAGGTCGAGGCCGTAGACTTTGTAGGGTGCGTTGGGCGTGCTCATGAGGATCGTTCGGTTTCAATGAAGTGATGTGGCGCGCACTTTAAGTGGCGCCCAAGGCCCCCACAAGACGTGCGCCAAGGCCTCCTGTCATGCGACGGCAATAGTGAGGCAACATGATGTGGCACGAATGGGGGCATGTGGTGTAGCGTCCCGACGGGCGGGCCTTCGCTCACCCATTGCGATCTGCAACGGTTAACGAGGGAGTATGCGGTACGTCTTGTCCGTAATGTTGGCATTCGTGTTAGCCGCCTGTGACGGTCGGCTTTCGACCGTGGAAGTGCTTGACGGCGACACGTTGCGGCTTGACGGCCGACTGCTCCAATTGGACGGCGTACAGGCCCCCGATATGAACAGCTTGGCCGCCTGCGAGCAAGAAATGGTGCTTGGGGCCGCCGCCCAACGTCATTTGTACGACTATGTGAAGGCCGGTGTGACCTTGGAACCCACCGGCGTACGCGCAGAACCGAACGCCTATTTCGTCCGCCTCTATACCCAGGACGGCAAATCCGTGTCACGTCTAATGCTCGATTTGGGGCTGGTTGCCGAATGGCGGGGCGCTGAACATGATTGGTGCGGCGCAACCCACCATCCGTCGCCATAGTTTCGCCGTTTCCGTTGTCTTTACTATGTTGCGTATAGTACGCCAGTTGATGTCTTCGGGCTGTGGGAGTGGTGTGTCGTGTTTGGTAAAGCGTATGGAGGGTTGAGAAACCTTCTTTCAGGGGGTGTATGGACAACCCTATTGTTGTGCGCGGCCTTGTTGGCAGCGTGTGCCACACCGCCGGACAATCCCGGCAATATCTGCGCGATCTTCGAAGAAAAACGCCATTGGTACAAGGCCGCCAAGCGCTCGGAAAAGCGCTGGGGCGTACCGATCGCCTTGCAGCTTGCGATCCTGCGCGTGGAAAGCAGTTTCGACAATAATGCACGGCCCAAACGGGACTGGTTTCTGTTTGTGCCGCTGGGACGTCCGTCAAGCGCCTATGGCTACGCCCAGGCCGTCGACGGCACCTGGGAGCAATACAAACGAGCCACCGGCCGCCGCGGCGCCGACCGGGACGATTTTCGAGATGCGGTCGATTTTGTCGGCTGGTACGTAAATCGCAGCTCGCGCGAATTGGGCATCTCAAAATCGGACGCCTACGCACAATATCTCGCCTATCACGAAGGCATTGGCGGCTACAAACGGCGCTCTTATCGAAACAAAAGCGGCGTGCGCCAGACAGCGCGTCGCGTGCAGCGGCAAACCTCATCCTACGCACGCCAGCTGCGCGGCTGCCGCAGAGACCTCGAGCGGGGCGGCTGGTTCTTCTAAGCAGCATGCGCAAGCGGCGAGGCGTCCCCTGGGGAAATCTTCTCCGTACGTGATGAGTCACAAGGGGCGCTTGCCAGTACCGGTACGTCGCGGCATAACCTTTCCCAACAGCCGACTTGGAACGGACACAGGCAAGAGAAAGGGGCTTCCCATGACCATCAACGAAGAACGCGTGCGCGTTACCATCGAAGACGGGGTAGCCGATGTGCGCCTGGTGCGCGGCGACAAGATGAACGCGCTCGATCCCGCCATGTTCGATGCGTTGCTGTCGACCGGCGAACAACTCAAGGAAGACAAGAACGTCCGCGCCGTCGTGCTGTCCGGCGAAGGCCGCGCTTTTTGCGCCGGTCTCGACATGGCCAATTTCGGCAAAATGGCCGAGGGCGGGTCGCGGGCCGGCAACGACAACAAAGGCGATGGCCTGGGGCGCCTGGAAAAGCGCAGCCATGGAATTGCGAACAACGCGCAATATGCGGTTTGGGTATGGCGCGACATTCCCGTGCCGGTCATCGCGGCGGTTCACGGCGTCGCTTTCGGCGGCGGCTTCCAACTGGCGCTCGGCGCAGACATGCGCTATGCGGCGCCCGACACGCGCTTTTGCGTCATGGAGATCAAATGGGGCTTGGTGCCGGATATGGCCGGCACTCAACTGATGCGCCATTTGGCCCGGGAAGATATCGTCCGTGAACTGAGCTATACCGGACGGATCTTCGAAACCGACGAAGCGCTCACCCATGGGTTCATTACCCGCAAATGCGACGACCCCCATGCCGACGCGTTGGCGGCCGCGCGGGAAATCGCCTCTAAAAACCCCGATGCCATCCGCGCCAATAAGCGGATCTTCAATCAGGCGGTCTATACCGATGCCGCCGGTGGCCTGCTGTCCGAATCCGTCGAACAGGACAAGTTGATCGGCAGTCCAAACCAGGTGGAAGCAGTCCTGTCGCAGCTCGAAAAACGCGCCGCCAATTTTAAGGACTGATTTGCTTTAACAAATCAGGACCCGGGCACTAAAGCCCTCCCAGAAATTCACGTACATCGGCGGCGCTTTGCTTGGCGACTTCCTCCATCGGGATGTGCCCCACGCCTTCGTAAATCGTCAGTGTACTGTTCGGCATGCGCTTTGCGAATTCCCACCCGGAGGCAACCGGCACCAGCGCATCGTCCTCCCCCCAAAGAATAAGGGTGGGCAAGCTGATCTCCGCCAATCGGAGATGCAGGACATCTTCGTTGTAATGACCGTAGCGGATGATGTTCGCTTCCCGGCTGCCTTCCATCAGCGCTAGCTCGCGGTAGCGGTCGATCATTTCGTCGGTCACCAACGACTGATCCGTAAAGCTGGCGCGCAGCCCATCCTCGAAAAGCCGGCGCGGCGTAATTTGCCCCAACAGCGGGCCGATGACCGGCATTCCCAGCAGACGGAACACATAGGGCGTCTCGAAACCGCCCGGGGGTGGAATGCCGGAGGCGTCCAATAAAATCAGATGGCTGAGCTTTTCCGGATGCTCAAGGGCATAACGCCAGGTGATGTGACCCCCCATGCTGTTCCCGGCCATGGCGAACTTGGACACACCCATCTCAGAAACGACCGCGTCCACAAAAGCGATTTGGGACGCTTTGTCGTAAGCGTCATAGGGCGTGCCCGGCACGGCCCCCGTCAGCCCGTGGGCCGGCATATCCATGCTGATGATGCGGAACGTGTCGCCCAGCTCGGCGACCCATGGTTCCCACGTGTGCAGCGACGCGTTCGATCCATGGATGAGGACCAGCGGATAACCGTTACGGTTGCCCTCGTCGCGTATATGGGCAATGGCGCCGCCGGCGATCTCGATGAACTGGGATGCCTCGCTTGAGTATTTCTCGACCACATAGGCCCGCGGCAATGACGGATCGCGCAGGGCGAGGAACGCGACAGCCAAAACCGCGGCCAGCAGCACGAGTCCAATTCCAAGCCGACGCAACATGGTTCACTCCGTTTCTGTCCCAAAAAGGGACGTTTTTACATGACCCAGGCCCCGATGACGATGGGTGCATGGGGTTGATCCAGTTTTTGGCCCCCACACCTCCCCACTCCCCCTGCCCAACCACCCGATTGGATACCCTGGGGGCGGTTGGGCAGGGGGAGTGGGGAGGACAAGCCCACCCAAAAAAGATGGGTGCATGGGGTTGATCCAATGTTTGAACACCTGGCCGGCCCGCTCCCCCGCCCAGCTACCCGATAGGACACTCTGGGGGCGGTTGGCCAGGGGCGTGGAATGGCTTAGCCCATAAAATTTCATAAGCTTAGCTTATTTTGCGTCTAAGATCGAGGACGGTTGGGAGTCCGTCTTAATTTGTTCTAAGGTCCCCAAAACAAGTGGGAGGAAGCGCCATGCAGGAATTGGTGGCCACGTATGAGCTCACAGTTCTATCGCTGATCGCCTTGTCGATAATCGTTCTCGTACAATCATTCTGCGGTGCCATTTTCGGATTGGTGTTGGGGCCGTCCGTGCCCGGCGAAACGCCCCAGGGAGACCACAACAATTTCGGCCACCGGGCACTGCGCACCTACATGAACTCGGTGGAAAACCTGCCGGCCTTCGCCGTCGCAGCGGTCGCGGCGATGGCCGTGGGCGCTGACCCGTGGACTGTCAACACTCTGTCCGCGGCTTATGTGGGGTCGCGCATTCTCTATTGGCTGGTCTATTACGGCAATATCGGCGCCCATGCGGGCGGCCCGCGCACCTTGCTTTACGTGACCGGCATGACCTTGAACATGGCACTGGCCATCGTCGCACTTTTGGCGGTGGTGAGCTGATCCAAAAGAATTGTCGGCCCTGTGAAAACAGGGGCCCATAACCACCGGAATGAGATCTGGAAGCACAGGGGCTATGGATCCCAAGCTCGCAAGCTACGCTTGCTCCTTGGGATGACATCTGAGATTTGTTAGCCGACGAAGAGCGAAATCTTCGAGCGCTAACCAAACACCCGATACAGATTATCGAGGGTGGCGCCCCAGCCTTGCGCGCGTTCGTTGGCGAAGTTTCGGTCGCCGCCTTTTTCGAGCAACGTGACCTCCGTTTCATCGCCCAGGTCGAGAAAACGGATGTCGCAATCGGTCAGCGACACCAGCGCGCCGTCTCGATGCAGCGTGGTGGTGAACGCAAGCCGGTCGGGCACGTCGACAATCCGATAGGCCCCTTTTTCCACGAAGGGGGATTCCCCTGGGGGCGCGAAAGACAAAGAGAACGAGCCCCCAATACGCAAATCCACGGACTCCACATCCACGGACCAATCCGCTCCCGGACAAAACCATTTGCTTAAGTCCACCGGATCGACCCAGGCTTGAAAAACCCGCTCCACCACGGCGGGATAAACCCGCCGCACCACCAGCTTGGTCTCGTTGACGAAAAACGCCTCTTCCTTGCGATTGCTCATGACGTTTCCTCCTGAAACAGCTTATCGAGAGACTTCATCCGTGTACGCCATAGGGCGCGTCGGTCTTTCAGCCAGCGTTCCGCCTCGCTCAATTGGCGCCCGTTCAATTCGCACCAGCGAACGCGACCCTCTTTTTTGCAGATCACCAGTTCCGCCTCCTCCAAGATCGCCAGGTGCTGATGCACAGCCGGCAGAGACATATCGAACGGCGCGGCAAGATCGCTGACGCTCGAACGCCCTTGGGACAGTTGGTCGATCATGGCCAATCGCGTGGGATCCCCCAGCGCTTTAAAGACCTGAAACGTGTCTTCTGAATATTTAAGCATATACTTAAGTATTGTTTCAAATGAGCCGAAAGTCAAGCATTGCGATCACTCCTAAACGCGTCGCCCCAGCGAAAGCTGGGGCCTATAACCACTGACGTTTCATTTGTAGCTCAGGGGATATGGATCCCAGCGTTCGCTGGGATGACATGAGGTGTTTGATCGTATCACTTTGTGCCGCACCCTCAATCGCAGGTAACTTGTTCCACCAAGCGGGTGGCAAATTTTCCGATCCGCGCCTGCAGCTTTTTGTCTTCGTACAAAGACGCACCCAACAAGGCCCGTTGGGGCGCGCCGTTTGCGAAGAGCAGCACTAGCGCGTGATACAGCAAGAGAAAGGTCAGGTCGGGGAACTCACGCGCCACGCTGCCTTTGCCGGCCACCCCTTGGAGACGCCCGGACAAATTCTCGAATATCGCCGTATCGAACTTTTTCAGCCCATCAAGTTCCGGAAACTCTTGATCCGATACGCTGCGCAAAATCATCGGCGCGATGTGAGGGTGGTGCCCCAGAAGCCGGATCATGGCCTGCACGGCGTTTTCGAGCGTCGCCGGCGTCACCGCCGCCCCGTCGAAGCTGGCGGCAAGTGTGTTTGAAATGAGCGCCGCCTGATACCGGCACACCGTTTCGTACAACACCGCTTTGTTGCGCCAGTGGAAATGCAACGTGGACACGTTGATGCCCACGGCGCCGGCAATGTCGCGAATGCCCACCGCCGCATAGCCTCGTTCGGCAAACAGTGCTTCCGCGGCAAAGAGGATCCGCGCGAAGGTGCCGTCCGGTTCTTCATCGATCCGTGCCAGAGCTGCCTTGAAATCGAACTTTCGAACGGGCTTTTTGTGGGTTTTTCGGGACGGCATCATCGCACCACCTTAGGGCATAAATGATACTCAAACAAGTGTTTGATTGCGTCGCGGATTATGTATATAGTCAGCGCCCCAACCAATGGCGAGGAGACACCGGCATGTCCGAATTGGCGTTGATCTACCCCATGGCGACGTTGGTGACACTCACATTTGTGGTGTTGCTGTCGCTATTCCGCACCCGCGCCAAATTGGTGAGCGACGGCAAAATGGATGCGGGCTATTTTCGCCTCTACACGGACGGACAAGAACCGGATGCGGCTATTCAACTATCGCGGCACTTCACCAACCTGCTCGAGTCGCCGACCCTGTTCTATGCGGTCTGCATTGCGGCCATTGCCGTCGGCCTGGCGGACACGGCGTTTCTCGCTCTTGCCTGGCTCTATGTGGGGCTGCGATTAATCCATACCTACATCCACACCGGCGCAAACGTATTACGGCCGCGCATCGCCGCTTACTTCTCAAGCTGGTTCGTGCTGGTGGCCATGTGGGGGTATCTGACCGTCCATGCGGCGGTAGGGGCGGCATAGGGCAAACTGTGCGACTTCGCTCAGGCCTATCACGGATCACCCTCCCCTAGCGTTTACCAAGGGCTCACCCCATCAAGGGAGGGGAACACCTTTGTGCGATGTCGCAGCGTGGTCCCTCTCCCCTTGATGGGGGGAGGATAGGAGGGGGGTGAACCAGCTTTGCGAAGATGTTCCAGAATTCGTTGACAGACCCCGTCCATGTTGGACATGACGTCATTGTTCCAGAAGCGTAGCACTGTGTAGCCCTGACCTTCGAGCCAACGGTCCCGTAGTCGGTCGCGATCGCTGATAACTGGAGTGTTGTGTTGCCCGCCATCGAGCTCAACGATCAAACGTGCATCGTGACAAACAAAATCGACGATGTATCTGCCGATCGGGCACTGGCGCCGGAAGTATGCGCCCTCTAGCTGCCGCGCACGCAACTTCTGCCACAGCTTCCTTTCGGCGTCGGTCATGTTGGTGCGGAGTTGCTTGGCTCGCGCGTTGGGCATTTTGAGAGCATATCACTGTTCACCCTCCCCTAGCCCCTCCCATCAAGGGAGGGGAACACCTTTGTGCGATTTCGCAGCGTGGTTCCTCCCCCCTTGATGGGGGAGGTTAGGAGGGGGGTGAAGAAAAACAAGCTTGCCAAAATAAGTCAGCAGATGTCACCAGGCACCCTTGACCTGCCCTAATGAATCCCCAGACTCTCGAGCAAGATGGCAAGAGCAGCGAAAAACACCAAAAAACCCAAGACCACGAAGCGCAAAGACGCCAAGACGGCGGACGCGCCGGAGCGTGTGCTGGAAACCGCGCACCCCTCCGCCGATCCCGGCTTTGCGGAAGCACCCGCCGCTAATTTCGTGCCGTACAAGCCCGAGCGGCCGGAAAAGTCCGAAGGCGGCGTCACGCTTGATTTTGTGTCGGAGTTCAGCCCGTCGGGCGACCAGCCCCAAGCGATTGAGGAACTGGTCGCCAGCCTCAAGGAACGCGAGCGCGACCAGGTGCTGCTGGGCGTCACCGGGTCGGGTAAGACCTTCACCATGGCCAAGGTGATCGAGGCGCTGCAGCGCCCCTCGTTGATCCTGGCGCCCAACAAGACATTGGCCGCCCAGCTTTATGGGGAAATGAAAAACTTCTTCCCGGAGAATGCCGTCGAATATTTCGTGTCCTATTACGATTACTACATGCCGGAAGCGTATATTCCGCGTACGGACACATATATCGAAAAAGAAAGCTCCATCAACGAGCAGATCGACCGCATGCGCCACTCGGCCACCCGCGCGCTGTTGGAGCGGGACGATGTGGTGATCGTCGCCAGTGTCTCCTGCATTTACGGTATCGGCTCGGTGGAAACCTATTCCGCCATGACCTTCGAGGTGAAGAAGGGCGAGGCCTACGACCGCACCCAGTTGCTGGCCGATCTGGTGGCGCTGCAATATCGGCGCAACGACCAGGCGTTTCAGCGCGGCACCTTCCGGGTGCGTGGCGATGTGGTGGAAATCTTCCCCGTGCACTATGAGGACCGGGCCTGGCGCGTGTCGCTCTTCGGCGACGAGGTGGAGCACATTCACGAATTCGATCCGCTGACCGGTCAGAAGACGGACGAATTGGACGTGGTGAAGGTCTATGCCAACAGCCACTATGTGACGCCCCGCCCTACCCTGCAGCAGGCGGCGCGGCAGATCAAAGAAGATTTGAAGATCCGGCTGGCGGAGCTGAACGATCAGAACAAGCTCTTGGAAGCCCAGCGCCTGGAACAGCGCACCCAATTCGATCTGGAAATGATGGAAGCGACGGGCTCTTGCGCGGGCATCGAGAACTATTCCCGCTATTTGACCGGGCGCAATCCCGGCGAGCCCCCGCCCACTTTGTTCGAATATCTGCCGGACGATGCCATCGTGTTCGTGGACGAAAGCCATGTGACCGTGCCGCAGCTTGGCGGCATGTTCCGGGGCGACTACCGGCGCAAATCCACCCTGGCGGAATATGGCTTCCGCCTGCCCTCCTGTGTGGACAACCGGCCCCTCAAATTCGAGGAATGGGACATTATGCGCCCGGACACGGTCTATGTCTCCGCCACGCCGGGCCCGTGGGAGCTGGAGCGTACCGGCGGCGTGTTCGTGGAACAGGTGATTAGGCCTACCGGGCTCACCGATCCGGATGTGATCATCCGCCCGGTGGACACGCAAGTGGACGATCTGATCGCTGAGTGTAAGGAATGCGCCGGGCGCGGTGAGCGCGTGCTGGTGACGACGCTCACCAAGCGCATGGCCGAGGATCTGACCGAATACATGCACGACCAAGGCGTGCGCGTGCGCTATATGCATTCGGATATCGACACGCTGGAGCGCATCGAGATCATCCGCGATTTGCGCTTGGGCGCGTTCGACGTGCTGATCGGCATCAACCTGCTGCGCGAAGGCTTGGACATTCCCGAATGTGCGCTGGTGGCGATTTTGGATGCGGATAAGGAGGGCTTCCTGCGTTCCGAAACGTCGCTGGTGCAGACCATCGGCCGGGCCGCGCGGAACGTGGATGGGCGCGTTATTCTCTATGCGGATCATATGACCGAAAGCATGGAGAAGGCGATTGCCGAAACCGACCGCAGGCGGGCCAAGCAGGAAGCGTATAACCAGGAAAACGGGATTACGCCCGAAAGCGTGCGCAAGAACATCAACGACATTCTGGAAAGCGTCTATGAGGGCGACCATGTGATGGTCGATACGGGCGATGAGGACGCCAAATCGCTCATCGGCCACAATTTCGAGCAGCACCTGGCGGATATGGAAAAGCGCATGCGCGATGCCGCCGCCGATTTGGAATTCGAGGAAGCGGCGCGCCTGCGCGACGAAATCAAGCGCTTACAGGAAACCCAGCTAGCGGTCGCCGACGATCCGTTTGCGCGGCAGTCCGCCGTCGAAATGGCGGCGGGCAAAGGCCCCGATGCCCAGCCGGGCAAACCCAAAGCCTCCGGCAAACCGAAAGGCCGCTCCTCCGCCGGCCGCCCCGGCACCCGCGCCTATCGCGGCAAACCCCCGAGACGGCGGAAGGGGCCGTGAGACGCAAGACAAAAAAGCCAGCGGCGGTTAGAGTGTCGATCAACGACCAAGTTGATTATTGCGTTTTGTCCGCCTATAGGTTGCGCACGTGCGCATAAGACCTGAGGCACCAAATGGACGTAATAAGCCTAGTCAACATGAAGGGTGGTGTGGGAAAGACAACCCTTGCCGTCAACATCGCCGAGTTTCTTGCGGAGCGAGAAGAGAAATCGGTGCTATTGGTCGATCTCGACCCGCAATTTAACGCGACGCAAAGCCTTTTGAGTGGTGAAGAATACATCGAGTTGCGCACAGCAGGCGGCCATACGATATTAGATATTTTTAATGATTTTCCCGCGGTCACGGTCAACCCCGTCTCCGGTGTAACGCCGGCGAAGCCAACAACGTTGGACGAGATGGAGCCATGGATCCTTAGCCCTAACCTAGATCTTATTCCAGGAGATCTGGAATTACATAGGCTCGAAATGGGTGGAGGCCAGGGGCGCGAGCAAAGACTAAAGCGGTACCTTGAGCAAGAAAGCACTCGAGACAGATATGATTTCGTTATAATCGACACCCCGCCGACTCCAAGCCATTGGATGACAAGTGCGTTGTTAGCTTCGGATTTCTATTTGGTGCCATTGAAACCTGAACCGCTGTCGCGAGTGGGTATCGACTTGCTCAGGAACGTTATCCAAAGATTCTCCGAAAACCATGGCCACAATATAGAGTGTTTAGGCGTTGTATTAACAATGGCCGAAACCAATACAGTAGTCTTTAAGGATACTGTAAAATTCTTGGACCAAAACCAAGTCTGGGCCGAAAAACGATTTGATGCGGTGCTTCCGAAGCGCACAAAGATTGCGCGGCTTCAAGGTCACCAACAGACAATTCTGCAATCTGATGATACTGAGCTCCAAACAGCTATGGCGAAAGTTGTAAATGAGCTAACTAAGAGGTTAGATGGGTAATGGCTACCCGGCAAAAAAACGATCAGTCTAGTGCGAGGCAAGAAACGCAACGACCTGCCAACGGGTCCAAGCGGAAAGATGAGCTGCGTGCGTTTAAGTTCGTAGAAGAGTTATCATGGCTTCTGAACACTTACTCAGATCTCGATTTTCGAACACTAAGCGAGTTTCGGAAAATGCGAAACGAACTCGCCCATTCGACTCCTACATCATTCGAACGTTATGTTCCGCGCAATCCGAATGTCTTTTTCTTGGTGGGGACTTTGCCCGGGCTCTTCACAGACGAAAATTTGTTTCCCACAAATGAAGACCTTGCTGATTTTGCGGCGACTGCCCTGGGCGTTCAAATTCCGAGATGGAGTAAAAAGTCAAAGTTTGAGTTAATTGGACATATCGTCTGCCATACATCGGAGCTAGATGACAGCCGAGTCGAGAGGTTAGTCGTTGCCCTAGCTAAGATTGTCTCGGGAGACAAAAACGCAAGAAGTATAGTCGGTGGAAGAAAAAAGGCCGGATTAAGCTGGAACGAAATTATTCAGCGGCTCACTGACGAACCTACAAATGCCTAGCATAAACTTCTCCGAAACAATGGGTGAAATCCGTGATCATTTGCATAGTTATTCGCTAGATCAATTGGATGAGATCAACAGCGTCATAAATAAGCAGAAAACGGTTTTAAGGAAGCACCAAGCACTTCTCTACTGGAACAATCACTTACAGAATCAGAAATTGTGGTCCGATCAAAATAAAGCCAATTTGTACAAGCTGTATTGTTCAGAAACTGTTTCGGACGTTGCTCAGACATTCATTTTGTCCACCCAAGGGCTTTATAAGCCAGCATTGTTATTGTTGCGAAGTTCAATTGAGAACCACATTAAGTCAATCGGTATTCATCAAGATCAGAAAATACTTAGCCTTAAATCGACATTCGAAATCTTCAATGTTGTAAAAGGAACACCGGTTGTGAATCTGGCCGAACCAATGAAAACAACATTTGGTAAACTTCGGTCAGAATACACTAACTTATGCGAACATGTGCATAGCGCGGATATCAAACATATGTCACTCACCAAATTCTTGGGCGAGTATCCGAGATATGAAGACCCGAGGTTGACTGAAGTAAACTCTGTGGCATTGAAAGTTTTGAGTGCATTTCTAACGACGTTACCTCATCTCCACTCTAAGGAACTCAAGAAAATACACTACCTCCAGCGAGACTTCATCCTTGACAACCTGACAAAGCCACTCAAGCGATCCTTGTCAGACGCCGGCTTTATCTAGTGACGGCGGGCAGTGTGGTAAATGAATGTCACCTCCGGCCCCCTCGCTCATATCGATCTTTCGGCCAGTGATCCGGCCAAGGCGATAAAATTCTACGCTGCGCTGCTGGAGGGGTTGGGGTTCCGCCGCGTGGATGTGCCGTATCCGGACTATCAGGGGGAGGCGCCCACCCGCGCGCAATGGCGGCTTACGCCCGACAACGGGCCCACCTTCGAGATCGATCTGCGGCCGTCCGAGGGGCCGAACGCCAAGCGCGCCTATGACCGGTACGCGCCGGGGCCGCACCACATCGCCTTTCATGCCGCAAGCCGCGCACAGGTTGACGACATTCACGCAGCCATGATCGCGGCGGGGGCCGCCGTGCTCGATGCGCCGGCCGACTATACGGGCCAGACCGGCTACACCGACGGCTATTATGCCGCCTTCTTCGCCGACCCGGACGGGGTGAAATGGGAAGTGGTGCATTTGCCGGGGGATAGCGGGTAAGCCTATTCACCCCCCTCCTGACCTCCCCCCATCAAGGGGGGGGGGTATAGCTATCGTGATTTTTGGCGACATAGTTCACAAAAAATCTTTATGCGGTTGAGAGTTCCCGGCAGGCTTGAAATACCGGCATCGCAACGAAATCGCCGCGTAGCTCGTACACCTCATCTCCCGGATACACCAATATTCGCCGCTCTGCTTCGACAGCCAGAGCTGCGTTGATATTGCTCTGATTGGTAGATGGATTGTTGTTTCGTTTGATTTCAATAGCCCACCGGCGATCAGCAGTCAGTTCTGCAACCAAATCTAGTTCATTCTTTTTTTCGTCACGATAATAGTAGAAATCTTTTGCGTGGGGGGCAGAACAAATCAAGCAGTGTATAATAAAACCTTCCCAACTCGGTCCATCTATTCCCACTGATTTGATCTCATCAAGGGTTTGAAGATTTAATAACGCATGCAGCAGGCCAGAATCTGTAGAAAAGTATTTCTCCTGTTTTTTCATTTGTTTGTTCAAATTTTGGAACCATGGACGCAATCGGCGAATTAATTGAAGACGCAAGAGGATTCCAATTGCTTCGTCAACAACCGCCTTTGAAACTTTTAGATCACCAGCATAGTCAGAGTGGGCTCGAGCGTTCCCCTGGTTCTTAGACAATATTTCCCACACGTTCTGAAATATGATTGGATCAATTTCATACCCCAGTGCCTTCAGGTCTCTGTGAATGTACCCCTCCAAGAAATCCCGTCGCCATTGAAAACTGAAGTTGGTATCTGCGGAAAGATAGCTTATAGGTAAACCGCCCCGCACCCAAAGGCGTTCTACGTGTTCCTTTCCAGCAATGTTGTTTTCGACACTCGCTACATCTCCCGAGCCCAAAGCAGCTGTTGTGGTTGTTGAGGCTGCCGCATCTTGATCAGATGCATATTCAGCAAGTTCCAATAAGTGAAAACCAACAACGTCAATCATCGAAAGACGACCTGTAAGGCTTGCGGCTTGCCGGGTAAGTTCTTCATTTGCAGAACCAAGAATTAGAAATCGTCCTTCAGAAATTGGGCTAGAGCTTCGTCTCTCGTCAATCTGGCTTCTCAAAATCGGGAAAAGGTGAGGCCGAGTCTGTATTTCGTCTATTACAATTAGGAAATCATTGTGCTGACGAAAAAAAGATTCAGCTTTGTTAAGCTGGCCCAGGTCTTCTTCGCTTCCAAGATCGAGGTAAACTGACTTAGGAAAGCTTTTCATCACTGCTTTAGCCAAGGTCGTTTTACCTGTCTGCCGTACTCCAATTAAAGCGACGCACTCTATGTCCTGCAGGCGACGGACAACCTCATTCTCTAGTTTTCGCTTAATGTGGTCCTGAATCGATACTGTATGACCCATCTTTGCCATGAAATCGAATCTCAGATTTCAAGATCCAGTACGAATACAGAAATAGCATCACGTCGCCCCTCGGGGACAAGGTCCTCCAAAATTAGTTGCATTTCTTCGGGGGACTTTGGAGATTGATACTGCTCAGGAGGGCGTTTGAGGCGGCGACCAGGGGGCGCTTTTCGTCCAAACCAAAACACTACGTATATACCGCAACCATACGCCTGGTGGTCAACCGCATAAAGAGTATCGAGCTGCAGACTTGCCGCATCCCACACCCGCCTATTCCACTGGCCCTTGGTCTCCATCGGCACTCGAATTCTGCTTAACCTGAATCCCACGTCCGCTCTCTTACCAGCTGGCATCGCTTCTTCGGGTATCTTCTGGATTTCAAATGGAAGTTCGAGAACATCGACGAGCAAATCTCGGCAATCGTTTTCTATGCGAGGCATTCCCGCATCTGTATAGAAATGACGGACTGTATTTGTCGCGTTGCCTTTTAAAGACCTTTGAAGGTTTTCAAGTGATGAAAGTACAACAGCCTTTAGCTCTGCGGCGCTTTTTGGTGGCTGATCCTCTAGCGCCGACCGAAGCTCAACCAGGGTTGGGCTTTGGAAGTCATTTTCAATTATTGCCCGTCGTTGGTCTGCGGCAGCTGCTCGAATGAGCGTTGTATATTCATCCTCAGTCTTAGAAAGTTCGAAAAGACGTTCGACCGCGTCATCGCTTGTTCTTGACGACAAACTGCGGATCAGCCATTCGATAAACCGGCTTGCATCCCATGGATTTATATCGCCTGTTGTCATGCCAGGCGGACGTTCCGTGTGCGGCCATATCACTCTAAATTTCTTGATGATCCAATACAGTTGAGATGTCGAAAGTTGAAACGGTTTGGACGGCTCTAAGCGATCGAACGAAACCAGTGACCGAATGTACCAAAGCAGTTCAGGCTCTGGCGTATTGTTAGCAACAACAAAATCAGATTCATCATCAAGACTCACGAGAAAGTCGACTGCTTGCCAAAGTCTTTTGCGCTCCACTTCGGTTTCGCTCACATTGAGACGTTGCTTCGCCAACTTCTTCAGAATCGTCCAATAGGGTCCGTTGTGACCTTGCGGAGCGTGTATCAGACAATGAACTAGATCGGTCTCTGACTCGAGCGAGAGCGTCGCAAACTTCTGCAACCAGTCTGCTGCCAACTTGACTGACAAGTCTGCAAACCTGACATCATGCACAAAAGCGTAAAGGCCGATTATATGACCGTTACGGATTTCAAAATAGCTCTCGAACCAGTCTCGCAATGCTGTTTCGAATTTCTCGGGGTTTGTAGCAATATAGTCTTGAATAGCGTCTTTTAAGCCTTCTGATCTGGCGCGATGTTCAATCATTTCTCCCATTAGGCCGAACCAACCGGCCGTGACTACATCGAAAGGCAAATCGACAAAGCCAATACCAGTGCGCCATCGTTCAGCAAGGCCAGCGATGATCGGGTGTATGATTTGGTAATATTTGCCACGGGCATAAAGCTTTGCAATATCGAGGGATCGGGGGAGATCTCGTCGGTGCAGCGTCGCTTCGAAGCCAGTTAGAGCTGCGTCGGTGATGTCGTCTCCCAACCATTCTCCAATTCTTTCCTTTGGTTCAGTTTCGGATCCCAAATCCGAGAAAAGGCCGAGGTATGCTTTGGCCAAGTTTATTATCCAAGCCGGTTCTCCAGACTTGACCTTGTCTAAGTTGGCCAAAAATTCGCTGCGGTCCTTTGCCCATCGCGCTTGTTTTTCTTCTTTCCGCTTTTGACGCTCGGCCTCGAATTTTTGCACTGCTTCGCTTCTTTCTTTTTCGTCTTGCGAAAGAGTGGGGCTAAGGAATTCGAGCAGTTCCCGGTCTCCATTTGCGACCTGTGTGGCAAGGCTCTTTATTGGTTCGATAATCTCGCCCTCTTGAAAAGCTTGGCGAACGAGTGAACGAAAAGCATGTCGGTCGTTTTCCGTTTTCAGTCCCCTAAGACCCAAATCATTGAGAAGAAAAGCCACATCTTCGATGGTTGGATGTAATCCTGGTGAAGCAGTTGAGAGCCAGTAAGTGAACAATGAGCCCTTTTTTTCGACGGTCGGGGATTCAAGCGCGTGTTTCTGAATGCTACGACGAAGGAATTCATTATCTTGGAAAATCTTTGTAAGTTCCCTTTCGTCGTCTTGATAAGCCCCCTTCTTTGCGAAGAAAAAAAGCCATGCCCAGACTGAAGCCGCGTTTGCATCGGGTTCGCTAATGTAACGGCGAACAAGTTTATGCACGAACGCAGATAGCTCGTGCCAACTGTCCCAATTGTCTCGATTTGCTGTTTGGCCGTCGTCATTTTCAATGGTTTGATCGACTATGTTGTCCAAAATGGTTGGAATGTAACTCGACGGCAAAATGCGAGTTAACTCCGATAATGTGCCTGTATACGTCTTGTCTTTGTTGCTCTTTTGATCCGGATCTAACCCAACGTCGGTAAGGACACATAGAGCAATAAAGTCTGGTGAAAAATTTTCAGGACCGATTGTTGAAACGAGTGAAATAGCTAAGCGAGTCGAATCTTCAGTGCCCGCTGTCCTCAACTCTTCTATAAGTTTATCCCAATCGAGTGATAGCGACGGATCGCTTAGTAGTGCATCTGCTGCGTCTGAACGTTCCGCATAGTATCTATTCTCATTTGTTACGATAGGCACGACTTGATCCATTAGCTTTTTTACCAATGGAGTGCCGTGCATAATTTCAAGCAACAATGTACGAAGATGAAAACCTGTGCGCTCACTTCCAATAATTTCTTTAAGCCGGGTTTCTAATCTTTGACTACTAGCAAGGGCCAAAGCTGTATAAGATGTCCAATCCTCTGCTCGAAAATATGGGTCAAAGTCCCCAAGGTCTTCGAGCGCGTCCAGTAACAACAGAGAATCGTCAACGCTCAGGGTGTTAGGGTCGCCATATCTCAGAAGACCGTATGGGTCATTTTTGATAACGTGCGCTGCCAATTCCGGCGACTGAGCAAGCCAAGCATGCAGACCACGCAAAGATGCTGGCACCCTTCCTTCAACACTAATCAGGGAAAAGACTCTCGAGGCGACACGGTGATTGTGTTCAATTTGTTTGGCCAACCACCGAGCTCCAAGGAACTCTGCAATTGTACGATGAACAGGAAGTAGTTTGTCAGAGGCATCATCGGCCTTAAAAAGCCTGCTTTTATAGATATCGTTAGCTGTATGACCGCCAGGAAGCCCTGATACTTCCGATACTAAGACCCGATCATCTTCATCGACTGCGTGCTGAGTGGTTGCAATAAAACCTTTGCCTGAAATCAGGAGTGATGCAAAGAGTGCTCCGGCACCATCGAGAGATTCGTCTTTTGTGAGCCCCGAGAGCTTAGACTTTTGATGACGGTTGTTTGACTCTAGACGCAGAACATCGACAGCTTTCGCGAATAGTTGGACTCGAGTGATTGCACTTGGAGAGCACGCTAAATCCGTCAGCTTACTAAGCATATCTAGAGTGAGAGGGTTTCCGTACAAGTCGGAAAGATTTTGTTCGTCCAACTTCTGAAGCAGTGAATATGCAGCATCATTCGACAAGCCCCTTTGAGTAAGAAACTTAGTTGCTTGTTCAAGGCTGATAGGCTGCAATGTCCATCTATTGGGTTCTCGCCCGTAGTCGTCGGAGATATCGATTCTTGCCGAGACGCTGCGCCAATCTGCAGACCGACACGATATAATGAAATCGGGACAACCAATTTTCGCGAGTGCGGTGAGCACGTTATGAAGAGGGTCCCCCTCTTGAAATGCAGCTACTTCATCTAAGGCATCGATAACCAAGGGGCCTTCTGCGCCTTCAAGTCTTTTTGGATTTCGTACTAACGCGGTCGCTCGAGTGTATTTAGCGCCTTCAATCCGAGGGCTCAGCTTTTTTAGGAGTTCGGTCTTGCCCATACCTGGTTCGCCAAGGATTACGAGCGGCAAGGCCTCACTGCACAGCTCAACTTCTGTAATAGTCCGACGATTTCCATGGTTGTCGTAACCTGAGAGCGTGCGTGAAATGTAATTGGTGTATGTCAGCTCGGGTTCCATGATTGATATCGAGACGAACTTCTAATCAGTGCTGAAAAATGTTAGGACCGCTGAGTTGTTGGCCCTAATCCCATAGTAGTTTACCGGCTTACTACGAGAACACGGTTTCGTATGTTAAAACAGTTTTGGCGCTTTTTCTCCCAAAGCGTAATTCAACCCTCTCGACATATTTGATCACAAAAAACCTCTAATGCTTGTCGTCGAGTCGATTCCCCCATTCGTGACATACTTCACCAACGCTCTAGCCAGTTGGGGGTTTAGCCTGCACACACCCATTTCATTGAGTGTAAAGTCTCCGGGCGAGAAAATCTCTTCGTGCAATAGCCTTAAAACTTGACGATCAACCACAGGCCGCAATGGCTCCATCAAATCGTAGACCAGTGAATCCTTGTCGCGATAGCTGCCGTGCATAAAACCGATCTTGCGGTCAAGACCGTCCACTGCAATTTGCATCCGGACCTGACTTTCAAGTACCGCATACGCATAATTGAGTATTGCATTAACCGGATGTGTTGCATGCCTATTTGGGCGCGATTTTGTTGAAGCTTTGGACGACCGTTGCCCAACACTATGCCAGTCGTCGGGTATCGGATGGCGGTTTTCGTTTTTCCACTTTATTGGCAGACCGCGCCACGCTCTGAAATAAGCGAGCCCGATCCGACCCTCTATTCCCAATAGTTGAGATAGGTTTGTCGGCGAAAGATCTCTCAGGTGTATCTCTTCATTTTCGATTTTTTCCAGAGCAGTTATAACCGCTGGTGAAGTTGGAAATGATCGACGGAGCGTCCTGATGCAATTGCGAGTTTTCTCCTGAACCAGCCGAACAGAGATCTTGAGGCGCTGAGGGCCCTTTTGGGCCTCCAACTGTCGAGCCGCCAGTTCTGGATCGACTGCTTGCGCCGCATTGCCGTAAACCACTTGCACGTCACCACGCCAGTCGATCATCACGAGAGGGACGTCTTGTTTTGAAAGCCACGCAAAGGCATTGAGAGTCAAACTCCCGTCAGCATCTAAGATGACTATTCGTGATGGCAAACGCCAATCACCTGGAAAGAGGCGCCAAGTTTCCCGACTTTGAGGAAAGTGTGTGAATCCGTTTTGAACCAGCAAGCTCCCCCGATCAACGCGAAGTTTTACGCCATGTCCGTTCAAGATAAGAGGACGCCTGGCGTTTTTTCTGTTTGCGAAATCGCGGGACTCTGGAGCGGCATTTTTTTGCCAATAGATACAGCGGCGAGACCATTCATCATCATCGGCGTCTATCTCTGATGACCGAAGAACGTCTTTTTTTCGTGTTACAGAACCCTTTTGCAGTCTCAAAAATTTTGCCTCTAAATCTGTCAGGCGTCGCCCAATGAATTCAAATGATTAAGCACCAAGAAATAAAAAAACAGCTTCCAGTCTGGAGCGGTAAAGGTTCGTTTTATTACGGATCGAAGGTTTTGATTGTCTCCCAACCGCAAAGAATCCGCGCCGCTTTTAAGTTCGAAACCAATAAACGCCGCAGTGATAAGTTGCGGCAAAAACTCGCGAGCCGAGCGCAATGTCTTCTCGTCCAACCCACTGAAATCTATAGCATTTTCTATCTCATCAAGTTCTCCAAATATACCACATACGGCGCCCAAACTAAAATGTTGAGAGCTGTCATCGTCACCCAAACTGTCAGTTTTGATCCCATCGCCTGAGGGGACAAAAGTTGCAAGGAGTTTCTCGAAGTCACGGATCAAATTGCCGTTCAAATGACCGAAACGCAGAGCTCCATAGCTATCGAAAATCGCTTCTTTGGTAAGAGCTATTGGCAAGCGCTTGTCGCGCTCACCCAAACCGCGTGTCACAATATCTATCTTCTTTGGGCTGCGTTTTTTATTACCCCTCGGATCGTATGTTGAATTTACGCCCGAAAACACCGCTCTTTTTTGACGACAGGATTCCCGCTGAAGTGACTCTCTGATCAGGTCGATCGGCATTTCATATCCCAGAAGCCACAATTGAATTCGTACTCCTGCGTGCGTCGAGCATCCAAGATTCTTCAGCCTACATATTTGTAGTGCCCGGCGATATTGGTGGGGATTCCAGATCCACTGTCGTCCAATTCTGTTCGGCCCGGGCATTAACTCTTCATCGATCCAGTCGCTAACTTTTCGACGGCTAACTTTCACACCATACCGCGAGAGAGACCGAGATGTCAGGCGATTGAGAAACTCAGATTGATCCATTTGATGAGTCCGAGAAATTCCGTGTACCTCAATAGATTGTCACTCCCACCGAGATTCCAAGATTTGATTCGTCAAGCGGTCTACGAATCCGCGCGTTCAGGCAGCGGAACGCATTATGAAGAAGCGAAATAGAGATTACCAAGCTGAATATAGGAGAAGGGTGGAGCGCGCCCTCGCTCGTGGGGCGAGTCGATCACAAGCAAGAGGTCATCCGCGTAAGGGCGAAAAACCTCTTTCGAAAATGAAATCTTCCGCTAACGCCAATCCGAAGCTCGATAATTCGCGAGCTGATGCCGCATACCGATCAATGCGTCAGGGAAAATCACTCACGCAAGCAGCCAAAGAGATTGGAGTCACGAGAGAGCGGCTTAGCAAGCACCTCATTTCGCAACGGCTTATTCGCAAACGCAAGAACCGTTGGATTTTATCAGGAAGAAATCAGCCTCCTATGCTCATCTACAGCGACGCGAAAGCTTTTTACATAAGAGTCAACGCAAAAAATGCGCGCCTAATTGGCCAATACTTAAATGCGGTCAAAAACTTCCTCAAATCCGGCGATCAAAAACACTTAGATAATTTTCTCGGTAAATCCGTCCTGGACAAAAGTCGTGTCCGACACGTCTTCGAAACACGACCCAACGTGCTCTTCCGGCTTCATTTAAGCGGGTCAGCGCGATTTGAGGACATCTATCAGTTTTCGATCTAGCCCAGGAGTCAAGGAAATGGACGAAAAGGAAATCAAGTGCGAACGGCGCAAACAAAGAGCACTTGAACGGCTTGGGACAAACAATCCCAGTTGTGCCGGGTGCGGAGAGACAGACTGGCGGTGCATGGAGTTGCACCATATAGCAGGAAAAGATCTCGATGAAATCACTGCTATTTACTGTCGGAACTGTCACCGCAAATTAAGCGACGAACAAAAAAACCATCCCGAGAAAATAATGGAGGTTTCCGATTTTTCTGAACAGCTTGGGCATTTCTTGTTGGGCCTTGCCGACATGCTTGCCCTAATTGTTCCGAAGCTTCGTGAGTTTGCCAACTCCCTTCTCGAAAACATGTGTGAATTTTCCGGTGAGGCAACAGAAAATGACCGATGACCGGAACAGATCAATTTCCGACTATCTTCCGATTGCCGTGCGAGCTTATGTCCCCACGAAAAATTTGGAAAAAAAGCAATTCTCCAAATTCATCGGATTGGATGAACCTTCCGAATGGGTTTTGATATTCGACACCGAAACAACGACTGACACATCTCAAAATCTACGTTTTGGTGTTTATCAATTTAGATGTGGAAGTGCTTTAAGAGAAAAAGGAATATTCTATAATCCTAGCGCACTTAATTCGGCGGAAATAGCGCTCTTAAAATCAATCTGCAAAAGAAACAATTTGGAATTCCGTAGCCGTACCGATTTCATCGAAAATGTATTTTTTGGGATGGCTTATGAATTTCGCGCGACAATTGTAGGATTTAATCTGCCTTTTGATTTATCCCGCCTTGCATTTTCTCATTCTCCGGCCCGTAGGTCTATGCGGGGCGGATTTAGCTTCGCACTTTCAAAAAACTCCTACTGGCCGAATGTTCAAATCAAGCATTTGTCGAGGCGAGCGGCACTTATTCAGTTCGCAGGTGCTGGGACTCAAAAAACCGCGAGAGGCGCGCGTCGACGAAAAATCAAAACCGCCGTGAGACGCGGGTTTTTTGTCGATCTCAAAACGCTTGCGGCTGCTCTGACCAGCCAGAATTATTCGCTCGGGTCGTTGGCGGAGTTTCTCGAAACTCCCAATCGAAAACAAGAAACTGAAAAACATGGGGAAAAGCTCACCGAGCAATACGTCTATTACGCAATAATGGATGTGCAGGTGACTTGGGAGTGTTTTCAGAAACTAAAAGAGCGCTACTCACAGCACGGACTTACAAAGACACCACCACACCGAGTTTTTTCCGAAGCTAGTTTGGGAAAAGCTTACTTGAAAGAAATGGGCATCAAGACTTGGCGGGAGTTACAGCCGGATTTTCCGCCTGAAATGATCGGACATATTCTGAGCACCTATTTTGGCGGCAGGTCTGAGGTTCGAATTCGCCGAGAAATCGCGCAAGTTCTTTATTGCGATTTTCTTTCAATGTATCCAACCATCTGCTGCCTTATGGGCATTTGGAATTGGGTCACAGCACAAGGCGTCGAGTATCGCGACGCGACGCGGGAAGCAAAGGTTCTTTTAGAACGCATAACGATTGCCGACCTGCAGTACCCTGGTCTTTGGCCTCAATTAGCGACATTGGTTCAGGTCAAGCCGGATGGCGAAATCTTTCCAGTTCGAGCGGCATATGAAAACAATCAATATTATACAATCGGCCTAAATAGGCTGAGCAGCGATCAAACTTTTTGGTTCACGCTAGCTGACTGCCTGGCCGCCAAGTTTTTATCTGGCAAAACACCTTACGTCGTTTCCGCGATGTCTTTTTGGCCAAAACCGATTCAGGAAGATTTGAAACCAGTCGCGATTATCGGCAACCCGGAATATTTGATCGACCCGACAGAAGATGACTTTTTCAAGCGCCTAATTGACCTGCGTACAAAAACAAAGGAACGAAAAAAGACAGTTCTGGCCGCGGAGGCCGAAATTCTCGACGTTGAACAGATGGCGCTCAAGATTCTAGCCAATTCAACAAGCTACGGAATTTCCGTAGAAATCAATGTGGAGGAGCGTGCCGGATCGATCGAGGCACCCTGCTATGGCCCCGGAAATGAGCTCTTTACCGTCAAAACAAAAAAGGTCGAAAAACCCGGAACATTTTTTCATCCGCTGCTGGGCACATTCGTTACGGCTGGCGCAAGACTTATGTTGGCGATTACGGAAAGTCTGGCAAAGGATCGCGGGCTCGATTGGGCGTATTGCGACACTGATAGTTTTGCTTTTGCCAAACCTGTGGAACAAACAGAAAGAGAGTTTCTTAAGGACGTCGAAGATATTCGCGAATGGTTTGTGCCACTTAATCCCTATGAAAGCAGAGGGTCGTTGCTCAAAATCGAGGATGCAAATTATCGGCGTGCCAATGGCAAACCAACCAAAGAACTCGATCCGCTTTATTGCTTCTGTGTATCCGCTAAGCGTGTCGCACTATTCAATGTGGATGATTGCGGAACACCCATTCTCCGAAAAGCATCCGGTCACGGACTTGGCCATCTGGTTGCGCCGTACCAAGAAGGCGAAACTTCCAGCCTGATACCGGCTCCTGCGGTTCCACTTAAGGAACTAGGCGTTGAGCGTTGGCAATATGATTTTTGGTATCGGATCGTTCAGGCCGCACTGTCAGAAAATGCGGGTTTAGTGATTACAAAAGATCTGCCGCATTTCGATCAACCTGCGGCAATTCGTTACTCGGCAACCACGCCCGAACTCTTGCGCTGGTTTAAATCCTTCAATGAATCGAAGCCGAAGAGTAAGCAGGTTTGGCCATTTAATTTTCTGTATCTATTCCTTGCGGAGCGAGAAACATTTGTCTCGCCATTTAGCCAGCTAAATGAAGGCGACAGCAATTCGAAACCAGCCGACTCGTCACTGGAAATACCGAGACCTATTTCGCCATATCAATCCAGTCCAATCGACGCTTCTAAAACATGTTTTGATCGTGACAGCGGACTGCCAGTCAAGGCCGACCGACTTAAGTCTTATGCCAACGCACTCACGCAATATCATTTCCACCCGGAAGTAAAGTTTCTCAATGGTGATTTTGTGGATAGAGGTACGACAGAACGACGCCATGTCTTCGCAACCTCGGCAAACCTCATCGGAAAGGAAGCCAACAAATGGGAAGAGCAATTTTATCTCGGACTCAACCCGGAGGATCAACCCGATTATGGCCTTGATCAAACTGATCGAAAATTGAAACTGCTCCAATTGCGACAAGCAGCAAAGAAATATGGGGTGAGCAAACTTGCGAAGGCAGCGGGGATCTCCCGCCAACACTTATCCTCTATTCTCAAGGGTAAGTCGCAGGCGTCCAACAGGGTCATTGTGGAGCTTGAAGCGGCGGCCAAACGGTTTGCCAATATCGGAAAAGTGACTGCCTAAGCGACACTCAACCTGAACTGATCTGATGCGCGACACTGAATCCGATCTGATGGTTGATTGTCAGATCGACTGCCTGATTTATTTTTGGCTATCGGTGCTCCTGCAACTGCCTCAAAGACTTGGCAAAATCGGTCGAAACCATCCCCCGGAAAGAGTTCGTCGATTGACCATCGAACAAGCGCGCCGTATCGCGCGAAATAGATTTCAAGACTACTGAAATCAGTATCCGATGAGACTCCATTCATTGAGAGACCACCCATGCGCTGGAGTGCTGCATAGCCGGAAATCTGTAGCAACATATCCAAAGTGACACACGCTGTCTTGGTTGTCTTGATTTCTATAAGCCTATCATCAACAACCAGGTCCGCGACCGCACCGCCCACAAGGTCGCCAGCGTCAAACGATGCACTTAGAAAACAAACACTATGGGGCATCAATTCGGACACATTCGCATCGAAAACTTCCATGAGCGAAAGCAGTTGTCTTCTGGTCTCCGGAAATGGAGAAAAAACAGGATTATGTTGGTTGCCTCGATGATAAATCGCAAGCTGTCCAAGTAGTTCACACTTGTCGGCTAGTGCGGAAATATTTCCGTCACCTTCGATATAGGCCGTTACCTCAATGCGCGCACGCTTTAGCCCTTCCGGCGAGTCTGCATCGCTGTCCGTAAATATGATCGAGTCATCCATTAATACAGCGGAATCATAACGGCCATCGAGGAATTCAGCAGCCAGGCCACCGTGTGCAATTTGGACAGGCGTCCCGTGTAGTTGGCGGGCAAGATGAAATCGAGCCAGAAAGTCAAACGCGGTTCCAAGCCGTCCTGTCCAATTAAGTGACCCTTCATGAGGAACGAGGATTGGTTTGGACCGAAGCCATTTCGGTGTTCGATCTTTCGTTGCAAATTTCTTGAAAGCTTCCTTGATGATGGGCTGCCTTACAAACTCTCCAAGGCTCATTTCAAACATTCTCACTTATCGTTAAGCACACGGATCAATTACTTATAGAACTGCCGCCGGAATTATTTGGCTGGCATTGTCGGTGCGTTTCTGACTTCACGCTCTGGAAGGTGGATTTTGTTTAGCTAAGCTGCAGAGACTACCAGTAAGTGATAATTAAACACCTAATAAGGTTAAAAAAAGCCCTTTATATAGATAATTTTGGCCGATTGGCGCAGGTGATCTTCATGATTACCGCACGCCAAATTCGAGCTGCCCGAGCGCTACTCGGATGGTCTCAGCAGCAACTCGCCGACAAGGCAATTGTTTCGTTGAACGCTCTCACACGACTGGAGCGTCAGGAGACAGACGCACGGGTAAGCACTCTATCCGCCATTCAAAAGGCACTTATCAATGCAGGGATCGAATTTATTCCTGCAGGGGAGAAGGGGGAAGGTGTGCGCTTGGTTGATCCGCAAGCTTGAAGAAGCTTGACCTCCAATACATCTACTTGCAGATTTACGCGCGTGATTGCGACGATCTTTATTTTTCAGCCTCACCACACCACTAATATCGAATGACGTCTTGCGGGACGATTGATGCCAGGCGGACTCGCTGCGCATCAAAGAGTCTTATTAATCGCTCCACAATCTTAGGTCCCTATACTCGCGAAATCCGAACTTAACGATGTTAAGGAAATGTCCAAGTTCTATTATTTCGCCTACGGCTCAAACATGCTTTGCGAACGGCTTTACGCCCGTTGCCCTAGCGCAGAGTCAATCGGTGTGGGTGTCGTTAGTGGTAGAGAAGTCGCATTCTTAAAAAAGAGCGTGGACGGGTCCGGCAAGGCTACGTTATGCGAATCTATCGCTGCAAAGACCTTTGGAGTTGTTTTTGAACTCGATGAAGCAGAGAGAGATATTCTGGACAAAGTTGAGGGACGCGAGTATCGCAGAGTCGACGATTTCCGCGTAATCTTAAACGGAGCGGCGCGAGCGATTTTCACTTCGACATATTTGGCGCGGAGTGAAACTCCAAACCTGCAGCCCTATGGTTGGTATTTGGCGTTGCTGATCGCTGGGGCAAAGCAGCACGGTCTCCCGAGTGACTACATTGAGTGCCTAAGAAGGATGCCATTCGTAACCGACGACCAACATGAGCGTAAGTCGCGGTGCGAAGCAATAAGAGTACTCGTTGAAGCGGGCTTTGAGGAAATGGCAAGCGGCGAATTCTGATTATCAGTTCTACTCAAATCACTTTGATACGCTCCAAATGCTAAAGCCCTTGAAGCGCCGCTGATTGCCATATCAGTTCGCTGATACTGAGATTTCTTCGGTGAATTGGTTTGTTAGCGTTCGCTTCTCTCGCATTTCCAATAGTGTCAACTCGGGCAGCGATAGCTATACCCCCCCCATCAAGGGGGGAGGGTGGCGCGTGGCGCCGGGTGGGGGTGACACTTAAGGATTTCGCAACCGTCTGCAAAGGACTCCCCTCTCGCACCACTTACGCCGCTTTAACGGGGGCCGCGCTAAAACTGTCAGCCCACTTATCTTGGTGGCGTTTCCGGACGGAAAACTGTTGACACTTTTCCTGGAAACGCGACTGGGGCTGTGCAGGTTAACAAAGGGTTTCGCGCGTGCGGGTGAGAATTGCGTTTCAAATTCTCATGGCGATCGTCTATGGCGGATTGATCGCGGGCGCTCTTATTCTGCCCGCACCGGAAGGAATGTGGGCGGCACTGGCCTTTTTCGCATTGACCTTTGTGGGCTTGTGCATTTTGGTGGCCGACTACATCAACACCCGCGGCCTGCTGTTGCGCCAAAAGCGCCTGTGGATCTATCTGGATACGGACGAACACGACGCCGCCTCCAAAAACAACGAAGTGATCGCCCGGCTGTGGCGGCAAAAGCCGTCGTCCCTCAGCCCGTTGGGCATTGCCGCGTTTCTGTTGATCTCGATGGCGATCATCGCCATGCATGTGTCCGCCCTCTATGGGGAACTCAACATATCGCCGCCGGTGGCCCAGTTCATCGCCGAACGGCTGCAATGGGACACAACTTCCATTGCCGCATGGCTGATCGCCATCGGCGCCGAAGTCCTGCACATTCTGAATGTGTTCGACGCCACGGCCCCCGCCTTGCGGGAAACCACCACCGCCGGCCTGGTGGCGGGCGGGCCCTGGGGCGATCCGCTGATTGCCATCAACCGCTTCATTATCGGCGTCATCCTGATCGGCGGGGTGCGGCGCGCATTCAGCTTTATCGAGCAGGACAAACGCCTGGCGATGAACGCCGCCGAATTCGGCGTCTATCATCACGCCTTGGTGCTGGGGCCGGGATTGTTCCGGGCCGTTGCCAACCGGGTGGAGACGCTGTCCGATCCGGTCAAAAGCGCCTATGCCAACCGCAATGCGGCAGTCGCCAATCTGGCATTGCTGGTGGGGTTCATGGCCGGGCGGTCGACCAGCCTGTTGTTCGGCCATCGGCGGCGGGTGCGCGCGCGGCGCCTGCTGACGGAACTCTACCGCGGCCCGGGAGAGACCGCCTATGTGAGAAAATGGGCCGTGGTCGGATTATCGTTCGTGGCGGATGCGAGAGTCATCGCGCTCATCCGCGTCGCAAAGAACGATCCGTCCCGCACGGTGCAAAAAGCGGCGGACGAGGCGCTCACCCGCATCGGCGCGCTGGCCGCCAAGCGGCGGCGTTGACTATATACCGGTCCACCCTACTCCCTCAATTTTGGTTTTGGCCAACCACCCGTTGTTTGAAGGCATCACCGGCCCACGCCCCCGTCCCATCCACGCGATAAGGGTACCCCCAAGTCGATTTGGGGGGTGGATGGGACGGGGGCGTGGGCCGGCCAGGTAAAACATTTTGTTAACCAAGACCTGACATCTGTCACACGGCCGGTGTATGATTCGTGTCTGGTTGCGGCTTGCGAGGACAAAAGGGGTTTTAATTCCATGGTGAAGCGCTGCGTTCTTTCGGTTTTGTCTCCAGTTTTGTCTGCGGCAACCGGTCTTGGAGCCTTGGTTTTCGCTACCACGGCCGCACTGGCCGGCGCTTTTCTGGACGATGAAGGCACCATTCGCGGCGTCTATATCCAGGGCGAAGGGGGCTATGTGCACCTGCCCGATCAGAAGGCCAACACGTTTGGGCCCACGGGGCTTACGGCCGTCGTCCTGGATTTCGAGGAAAGCCCCGTCTATGGCGGCCAAATCGGTCTGGTCTTGCCCGAAGGTTTCCGGGTGGAGGCGGAAGGCATGTATGTGAATGCCGACCGCGCGGGCTTTGGCGCCGCGGACAGCGAAACCGAAATATTGCTGCTGATGGCCAACGTGCTCTACGACATGGATGTGGGCGATTTCCCGATCCGGCCCTATTGGGGCGGCGGCGCGGGTGCGGCCCTGTTGGACTACAACGTGGCCACATTCGCCGGCGCGCCCTTCGATGACGAGGTCACCGCCTTCGCCTGGCAGATGACCACCGGCGCCCGGGTGCATGCCACCAAGGCGCTGTTCCTGGATGTGAACTACACTTATAGCCGAATTCGCGCGCCGCGCGCGTCTGACTTCAGCGCGCCCGCGGGCGGACAAGTGGGCCTCGACATCCAACGCATCGGATTGCACGCGGTGCGGGGCGGGTTGGGCGTCGAATTCTGAGCTCTGGCCATTGCAGGTTTGAACACCCTACCCTTTGCCTTCATGATTTTGGGCGAGGACAGCCGGCATGACCGCCTATGAGATTCTCTCTTTAGCGAACGAATATGAAAACGCGCTCATCAGTACACTGATGGGCTATGCGTCCATCGTGTCCGCCTTTCTGGTCGCGGCCTATCTGGTGGCCGACAAGCTGAACCGCAGCATGACGATCTTGCTGCTGGCCCTGTATGGTGTGTTCGCTTTCCAGATCTCCGCCCATGGCATTACCAAAATGCTCGACCTGGCCAATGTCGCACACGTCGCCGCCCAAATGGCGCAAGATCCGAATTTGAACAGCGTCGCGCTCTATATGCTGAATTCGGGCGCCGTGAACGTCTACCCGTATGGTGTTTTCGTCTACGCGTTCATTTACGTTGTGTCGTTCGCGGGCTCGATCGCGTTTTTCTTTACGATGCGGCGCCAAATCACAAAGTGATTGCCCGACTTACCGCCCCTTCTTCTTCCGTAAATGATAGGTCAATGCGAGGGCGATGCAGTGGGTAAGCGGCGCTTTAGGCAGCGCCGATGACGCACTCATGATCAGGGCACGGTTGCCTTCGAAGTCGAATTCGTCCGGATAGAGATCGCGGAACGTCTTCACCAAATCCGTTTGGCAATGGAAGAATACCGCCACCGCGTCGTCGCGCCCCTTCGCCCGGTCAATGCGAATGGTGCTGCCGGCCTTAGTGGCCGCGGTCAGGTAACTCGGCTGACCCCATTTCAGCGTTTCTTCCAGTGGCCCCACGCCGTCGGTCTTGCGGGCCGTATGGAAAATCAGCTTACGGATGGCCTTCAGTTTCGACTGCACCTTCTTGGGATAGGCCTCGAAAACCTCTTCCACCGGGTTCTTTGTATCCGCTACCACCATCTCAAAACTGCTTAAACTTTTTGATCTTGCGTTTCACTTCGTCCACCGAGGTGCGCGGGTGGCGATTGAGACCATAAGGCACCCAATAAGCCTTGTTAAGATCGAACACATCGCCGTCGAGGGCGTCAGAACCGGCGATGGCATCTTCGATAATGTGGCAGGCCCAGCGGTCGCTCAAGCCCCCGACAATGCGGTCCACGGCAATGCTGGGATAATGAAAGCACACATATTTTCCTTCGGGCACTTTCCATTCGCCGACGACAACCTGGTCCTGGCCGGGATACCACAAAATCGCCTTGCCGCCGGGGCCGGTATATTCCACTTGATTGCCGTGCCGCGGTCCGTATGACAGGCGCGTTTTGTCGGCATACAGATCAGCGATTTCCGCGGCCGTGTAGACGGGGGCTTCCGCGACGCGCTGCTTGACGTCTTCGCACAGAAACTCGAGCTCGACGGGCTCGGGCTCCAGCGGCCCACAGCCGGTGATCAGTTTGAAGGACGCGGTGTCGGGGGCATCTTTGATCAGGCCGCACATGCCGTAAAGCGCACTGCTGGTATAGGTGACGGGAGCGCATTTTTTGAAGCGCATGGGCATGCCGGTGCGCGGATCTTTTTTGCAGCCGGCCAAGACAAGCAGGACTGCCATGAGCAGCGCAACGACTAACCAATGAGTCAGCCAACGCCTTCGACGCAAAAATCCATCCCCCAACATGGGGCGAGTGTAGGCGGCGGCGCCCTTGTCTGACAAGAAAAATGCCGTGCAGCCCTAAGACGTGATTTCCACCTCGCCCATCAGCCAGATGTTTTCCGATGATGATCCCACGCGAACGTCATAGAGCCCCGGTTCTACCTGCCAGGCGTGATCGTCCATATCCCAATGGGCAAAAGAATCGGGCCGAAGCTCGATTGTGACCGATTGGGTTTCGCCGGGCGCCAGCGTGATCTTCTTGAAGGCTTTAAGTTCCTGGAACGGCCGCGCGACGGCGCTGTTCTTGGCCCGCACATAGACTTGCGCCACCTCCTGTCCGGACATGGCGCTTTCATTGGCCAGATCGAACGACAGGCTTAATGGCCGACCCGCCACAATTTTGTCCGGCAACTGAAGATTGTCGTAGAAAAAGAAAGAATAACTAAGCCCATGGCCAAAGGGGAATAGCGGCGCGACGCTGCGCGTCTGATACCACCGGTACCCGGCGAAAATCCCCTCGCCATAGCGCACATGTCCCCGTTCGCCGGGATAGGAGGTGTAGGCCGGCGTTTCCTCCAGCCGAGAGGGAAACGTGCACGGCAATCGACCGGACGGGTTGGCGGTACCATCCAAAACATCGGCCAGCGCCGCGCCGAACTCCTGGCCTGGAAACCAGCACCACAGAACCGCCTGAGCTTTGTGGAGCCACGGCATTTCAACGGGACTACCCGCATTGATCACCACAACCGTGTTGGGGTTCGCATCCAGCACCCGCGACACAAGCTCGTCCTGCTTGCCCGGCAACACCATGTCCGCTCGGTCGTTTCCTTCGGTTTCCCAGTCGGAATTCGTTCCCACAATGAGGACACCGGCATCGGCATTGGTCGCCGCCGCCACCGCATCGCCCATCAGCGTGTCGGAGACTGGGGGCTGAACCCCAAAGCGCACGCCCGACAGCATCTTGTCGCTCACCCGGGCGAATTCGATCACCACATCGTAGGTACGGTTGGCTTCCAACTCGATGGTCTTTCGTTTTTCGGTGGTGCCGAATCCGAAAAAGGAGTCCCCCGGCGTTTGATCTGTCCAATTGTCAATGAGCTCCGCCCCATCGATTGACAGTCGCGCCAGACCCGCACTCATCAAGCCGAACTCATGAATGCCCGATTTGTCGGGCGTGAACCGCCCTGACAAACGTACCGACATGGGGCCGCTAATGCCGGCCGCTTCCTGAGAGCCAAAAAACACCATGCCGCGGGTTTGCACTTTTTGTGAGATGGGCGCGCCGGAAAAGCTGTCGCCCGCAAACATTTCATAGAGAAAGCCCGGTGCGTTTTGGCCACTTGCGGTGACGCGCGCCGTGTCGAAAAACGGCACATATCTGTTGGTAAGACACCCGGGCTGAAAGTCGATGTTAGCGTCTTGGCCCCATTGGCCCGAGATCGAGTCCAACGGATGCTTCGCATAATGGGGCAGCACGCCGGAGCTGCCGCCGCCTTGAATTTGTCCGCGCTCGGCGTTTGGGCCGATCACCGCGATCCGCTTCATCGCCTTCGTGTCGAAAGGCAACACGCCGTCGTTCTTCAGCAGCACGAAGCTTTCGGCTGCCGCCTGTTTGGCAAGGGCCCGGTGTTCCGGTTTATCGACGGCCTGTTCCGGTCTCGGCTCCGGCGCGCCGAGCTTGCCCGACCGTTCGAGCAAGAACAGCAAGCGGCGCACCTTGTCATCGATGACCGCTTCGTCCACATCGCCGGCACGTACCGCTTCAAGCAATCGCGCGCCCATGGTGCGGGCCGGTCCCGGCATTTCCAGATCCAGACCGGCATTGGCGTTACCCACGGTTTCCCGCGCACCGCCCCAATCGCTCACCACAAACCCGTCAAAACCCCAATCGCCTTTTAAAAGATCCGTGAGCAGATCTTTGGAAGAAGCCGCATAGGTCCCGTTCACGCGGTTGTAAGATGACATAAGGCTCCACGGCTTGGTCTCTTTCACCACGCGCTCGAAGGGGTAAAGATAGAGTTCGTGCAAGGGGCGCTCGTCCACATCGGAACTCATGGTGTGGCGCTCATATTCCGAGTCATTGCAGATAAAGTGCTTCGGGCAGGCACCCACGCCTTTCGACTGCACGCCGGTAACGAACGACACCGCGATCTCTGCCGTCAGATATGGGTCTTCCGAATAGCATTCGAAATTGCGTCCGCCTAAGGGCGTGCGCTGCAGATTGATGGTGGGCCCCAACAGCACTTGGGCATCTTTGGTTTTGGTTTCTTCGCCAAGCGCCTTCCCCACCTGTTCGATCAACCCGGTGTTCCAGGTGGCCGCCAAGGCGCTGCCCACCGGAAAACAGGCCGCCGACACGCTGGTCATGAAATCGCCCCGCGCCCCGTTGGGCCCATCGGTCATTTTGAAGGGCGGAATGCCCAGCCGCTCCACGCCGGTAGACAGCCACAAAGCGGATCCCGCGGCCATGGAGACTTTTTCCTCCAGGGTCATTTGGGACAGAAGTTCGTTTATTTTCGGCGTATCCATAGTGGCCTCATTTTGCGTATTCGGTGACTTACCCCCGGCCGTTGCGGATGTAAATCCCCGGCCAAAATGACGCACACCACAACCCTCCGCTTCATTTTCTCGTACAGAAAATGACTGGAAAAAGAACACATGGCATCGAAAAACATCATCGTCCTACTTGGCGATCAACTGTCACCCAACATCTCATCACTTCAAGCGGGCGACTCCGCGCGCGATGTGGTGTTTATGGTGGAGAGCAAGGCGGCGGCAAGCCGCGTGCCCTATCACAAAAAGAAGCTCGCCTTCCTTTTCTCAGCCATGCGCCATTTTGCGGAAGCGCTTAAGACTGCAGGTTGGCAGGTGGACTATGTGACACTTGATGCCTCCAGCAATACCGGTTCCCTGACACAGGAAGTCTCACGTGCTGTGGCGCGTCACCAGCCGGCCAAAATTCTGGTGACCGAACCGAGCCATTGGGCCGCCCGTCAATCCATTGTTGCTTGGGGCAAACGATTTCACTGCGCCGTAGACGTTCTGGAAGACGACCGTTTTCTTTGTTCCCATACAGCGTTCGGTGCCTGGGCCGAAGGCCGGAAACAACTGCGCATGGAATATTTCTACCGCGAGATGCGTAAGAAGACCGGACTGCTCATGTCCGGTGCCGCCCCCGAAGGCGGGAAATGGAACTTCGATACGGAAAACCGAAAACCGGCCAAAGGCGATTTGTTCATCCCGCAGCCGAAGCACATTGCACCCGACAAGATCACAGAAGGCGTACTTGCGCTGGTGGAAAAGCATTTTGAAAATCATTTCGGCGACCTGACGCCCTTCTGGTTCGCGGTCACCGCCGACCAGGCAGAGGCGGCGCAGGAAACCTTTCTGTCGGACGCCCTGCCCCGGTTTGGCGATTTTCAGGACGCCATGCTGACCGGTCAGAAATTCCTCTATCATTCCGTCCTCTCCCAATACATGAATGTTGGCCTGCTCGATCCGCTGGCGGTGTGCCGGCGGGTCGAAAACGAATACCGGGCCGGCCGAGTACCTTTGAATGCCGCTGAAGGGTTTATCCGGCAGATCATTGGCTGGCGGGAATATGTGCGCGGTCTCTATTGGCTGAAAATGCCGGACTATGGACAGGCGAACTATTTTGCGGCGACGCGGCCACTGCCGGCGTTTTACTGGACGGGCGATACGGACATGGCCTGCCTTGCCGCCGCCATCGGGCAAACCAAGGAAGACGCATACGCCCACCACATTCAGCGGCTGATGGTCACCGGCAATTTCGCCATGCTGTTGGGTGTCGACCCGCGGGAAGTTCACGAATGGTATTTGGCGGTGTATGCCGATGCCTATGATTGGGTGGAAATGCCCAACACGATTGGTATGAGTCAATTTGCCGATGGCGGTTTGTTGGGATCGAAGCCCTATGCGGCAAGCGGCAACTACATCAACAAAATGTCAGACTATTGCGCATCGTGCCGCTACAAGTTCAAGGAAAAGACGGGGCCTGATGCGTGCCCCTTCAATGCGCTTTATTGGGATTTCGTGGCGCGAAACGAAAGCAAGTTGCGGGGCAACCCAAGGCTTGGCCAGACCTATCGCACCTGGGACCGGATGACGTCGGAAAAACAAACAGCATATTTAAAGCAAGCGCGTCGCTTCTTGGAGCAGATTGTTTAGAACTGCGACAGGGGATTATAGGGCAAGTCCGTGTTGCCGTAGTCGAGCCCCATTTTGTGCAGCTCCGACGTGACCTGGCTTCGGTGATGGGTGGCGTGGTTGAACATCTGCATGCAAAAGAATTTCCGCGGCACGGTCCGTGTGCGGTTGAAATGCTCGCTTGCGAAGCTGATGGTGCCGTCCAGCCAGTCTTGCGCATTGCGCTCGATCAAATCCAGCATGTCCTCATCAAACGCAATGCGCGCTTTCTTTAGCGCCTCATAATCGTCGTGGAGTTTTTTGTTCGGGTCGAACACATGATCCGGCGGAATACCGTCCAGAACAAATCCGCGTAATGCATAGTCCACCATCAAGATATGATCGAGCGTGCGGTGAATCGAGCCAAAGAACATGCCACGGTCGACTTTCCGGTCACCATCGCTCACACCATCGCAAACGACATACAAACTCTCGTTTTGCCATTTGTTATATCGCGCCATTTCCCGCGCCCAGGCTTGCGAATTCATTGCCCTGTCGCCTCCCTATTTCGTGGCCAGCATTTGTGGCAGCATGACACCTTCCATAGCACAGACCGGGAGCAGGACTCATGCTCGTGGAACATCTTGCCCTTACCATTGCCGCCCTGTTCACCGGCGGGGCGTTTTTCGCCAATGTGGTCGAACATCCCGCGCGCTTACATTTGGACGATGCCGGCATGCTGACCCAATGGAAACCGGCCTACAAACGGGGATTTGCGCTGCAGGCCCCAATGGCCACGCTGGGCTTTGCCCTGGGCACATGGGCGTGGTGGCAGAGCGGCGATCCGCTGTTACTGATCGGCGGCCTACTACTGATCGCCAATTGGCCGTTCACGCTGATTTGGATCATGCCCATCAATCGGAAACTGTTGGCCACCGCGCCGGGCCAAGCGGGAAGCGATACACGCGCGCTGTTGGAGAAATGGGCGGCCTTTCATGGGGTGCGCACCGGATTGGGTGCCGGTGCGATCCTCGCGTTTTTGTGGGCCTCGTTGCGTTAGAATAATAGTTAGGTAATTACCAAACTTTTTCTTGCGCGCATACCGCCAGTCCTATAAGTTAGGTAAATGCCTAACCAAATTGAAACCCTTGATAACGTCTTCCATGCCCTTGCCGATCCGACGCGGCGCGCCGTTCTTCATCAGTTAAGCGGCGGTGAAGCATCCATTAGTGAGCTGGCAGAGCCCCACGACATGGCCCTGCCCTCATTCCTGCAACACATCCAAGTGCTGGAGGACAGCGGCCTCATCCGTTCCAAGAAGATTGGACGCGTGCGCACCTGCCGCATGGAACCCAAGCAATTGTCCAAAGCGGAGCAGTGGATTAGCCGGCAACAGGCGATTTGGGAGGCGCGGCTCGATCGGATGGAAGCCTATCTGGATGAATTGGAACGAAAGGAACTTCACCGTGGTAAGTCCAAGTGACAGATTGGTGGTGCACGAGACATTCACCCTGGAACGCAACCTCCCACATGTACCCGCTCGGGTGTTCTCCGTATGGTCTGATCCAACAGCCAAACGCCGATGGTTCGTGGATGCGGACGGCCCCGAATGGGAAACCCTCGCTTATGAGTTGGATTTCCGGGAAGGCGGCCGCGAGGTTGGCGAGTTCCGCCACAACGGGAAGGTGGTTCACAGGAGCGACACGGAATACCTGGATATTGTGCCCGATCACCGCATCATCTTTGCCTATACGATGATCATCGACGGCCGCCGTATTTCGGCTTCACTCGCAACCGCACAGTTCGTGCCGTCCGGCGGCGGCACGCTGTTTACGTATACGGAACAAGCAGCCTATCTGGATCGGTTGGACAAGGCCGAAGCGCGCCGGCATGGCTGGACATTCTTGCTCGATCAGATGACGGCGCAATTGGACGCCGCTGGCGCTTAATGACAAGGGAGTAAGACAAGTGGCCGCAGATGATCAAAACCGGGAGATCGTCTTTACCCGATGGCTCGATGCGCCCCGCGACCTGGTGTGGCAGGTATGGACACATCCGGCCCATGTGGCGGAATGGTGGGGACCAAAGGATTTCGACGTCGCCGGATGCGAGATCGATTTGCGGGTCGGCGGCGGGTTTCATCTGCGCATGTCAAGCCCCGACGGCACTGTCATTTCGAGCAGGGGAACCTTCATGGAAGTTTTGCCCCCCAAACGGTTCGTGCTGACGGGCCCACTTGATGCCGACACGCCGTGCGGCGCCGGCGTGCCGCCCAACGCCATCGTCACGCTTAGCCTCGACGAAAAAGGAGGCAGAACCAAACTCACGCTCCATACGCGCTTTGAGACGGAAACGGACCGCAGAGCGGCCGAAGAAAGCGGCTTCGCGGAAAGCTGGCCGCAAAGCCTCACCCGCATTGCGGAAATACTTTCTATACAGATGGCTCAATGAAGGAGACGAATTGATGGCTTACGTTGACGGATTTGTCTGCGCGGTGCCCACCACCAACAAAGAAGCGTACAGGAAACACGCCGCAGAAGCGGCGGCCGTGTTCAAAGACCATGGCGCAACCCAAGTGGTCGAATGCTGGGGCGACGACGTACCGGACGGTGAGGTCACGTCCTTCCCCATGGCGGTCAAGCGAAAACCGGACGAAACGATCGTCTTTTCCTGGATCGTCTGGCCGTCCAAAGAAGCCCGCGACATCGGCAGTAAGAAATCCATGGAAGATCCGCGGTTGATTGAGACAGGTAGTGAGATGCCGTTCGATGGTAAACGAATGATCTTCGGCGGTTTCGATACAATCCTCGATGTTTGACGTGCTGCACTGCGAGCGCAATTGAGCCACATCAAGGACACACATCTCCGCCGCGAGTATTCTGTTCGGAGCTAAAGCTGTTTTGGGGGGCCTTATGCGGCCGATTGTTTGGATCGCCCTCATCATCGTTGCGGGAATTGTCGGTTTTTACGCTTTCGTCATCGCAGCGTCCGAATGGGGTGAAGTGGTCACCATCACCACCTACGATGCCACCGGTACGCCGCACGACACGCGCTTGTGGGTTGTCGACCATGACGGGTCTGAATGGCTGCGCACGGGTCATGACAAAAAGGGATGGTACGCGCGCATTGGCCAAAATCCGCGCATTGAATATACACGCGACGGCCGCACCGACTCACGGCGTGCGGTGCCTGTGACCGACCTGGGCGTGATCATGGCCATCAACGACAAATTTGCCCAGAAATATGGACACGCCGACTGGATCGTCGCCCTGTCGGGCGATGCTGCCGCGCGCATCCCTGTGCGTTTGGATCCCCTGGAGACGGCCCCGTCCACATAGAGGTCTCGGCCCGCCAAAGCGGCCTAACCCCTTCCCGCAAAAGCAAAAATTCCAGCCTTATTCTAGGGGGCTCTGCACTATGATAGGGCTTCCGCAGAAGGAGGACCCATCATGGCCAAATCTGCACGGGAAAAGCTTAAGGAGAAGAAAGAGCCCAAAAAAGTCGTCCTGGGAGGCGATTTTTCGGGCATTAAGGCGGGTCAAAAGATGTTTGTTGCAACGCCGCAAATCGTTGCCGACTACATTCAAAAGATCCCCTACGGAGAAACCCGCACCATCGAGCGGATGCGCAAGGACATTGCAAAACGCCGCAAATGCGATGCGTCTTGCCCCGTTTCCACCGCTATTTTTGTGCGCATTGCCGCCGAAGCCGCCATCGAAGACATGAGTGACGGCAAGCTGCCCGATGAGGTTATTCCCTTCTGGCGCTTGATCGCGGGGAAAGATAAAGTTGCAAAGAAACTCGCCATCGACAGCGCGTGGATCGATGAGCAACGCGCAAAGGAAAGCGTACCTTAACGTGCAACGCGGTCAGTTCTTGATTGGAGTGATTGTGGGGGGCCTGGCCGGAGGGCTCTTGGGCGTGTGGTTTGTCTTGCCGGATGTGCGCACCGCCAAAAACGGCTTTGTATTCGATGCCAGCGTCGAAGAAGTTTGGGCTGTCTTCACGGACCCGGCGTCTCAGGCGGAATGGCGCGGCGACATAAAGAAGATCGAAATGATCTCAGAAGCCGGCCGCCGCCAATGGATCGAGCACCCTCAAAACGGACCGGCCATTCAGTTTACGGAAGTATATGCCGAACCAATGAAGATGTATGCCTTGGAGATGAAAGCGGACGGCGCATTCACTGGTCAGTATACGGCGGAATTTCAAGAACAGGGCGACACGTCGACCATTGGGTATTTTTCGGAAACTGTGAAACTGCAGGGCCTCTTTCCGAAGATTATGTCCTATCTCTTTGTCAATCAGCGCGATTTTACCCGCACTTACTGCCTCAACGCGCAGGCGGAAATCGAGCGCCGGCGCGTGGCAGGTACCGCGACATTGCCTTGACCTGTCCAACAGCTCCCGCCAATCGGCGGCAGAGGATAAGTTTCCATGAACATCGATCTTGAAAGTCCGGCGAGTTTTGCGCGCGGACATCCCCACGCGCAATATGACTGGCTGCGTGAAAATGCGCCAGTCTATTGGCATGACGAAAAAGACGGGCCCGGTTTCTGGGTGCTGAGCCGCTATGATGACGTGCAGGCAACGGGCCGAAACCACCAGGCTTTCTCATCGTGCCCGACCATCATGATGCAAGATCCTGCTCCCGGCACCGACATGCTGATGGGCGATTATCAGATGATGCTGATGATGGACCCGCCGAAACACACGGCGTTTCGCACCCTGGTGCGCGGCGAATTCGCGAAAGAACCGGCGGGGCGCATGGGGCCGCGCATCCGGCAACTAGCGACCCAGATTGTCGATGCGGTGATTGATCAGGGCGCGTGCGATTTTGTCAGCGACATTGCAGGCGAGATGCCGTCATTCGTGATCGCCGAAATGATGGGGCTGCCGTTGGACGACGGACGTGAGCTCTACAAACTGACGGAGATATTTCACACAGCCCCCGAAGCGCTGGCGGAGGGAGAGGCAGACGCCGCACTCGGTAAGATGTTCGGCTATGCAGCCGACGTCATCAAAGCCAAGCGCGCAAACCCCGCGGATGACCTGGCGTCAAAACTACTTGCTGCTGAAGTAGAAGGCCGCAAGCTCGACGATGTGGAGTTTCAGCTCTTCTTCATGCTGCTGGTGGATGCCGGCGGCGATACCACCCGCAATCTCGTGGCAAGCGGTATGTTGGCTTTGATGGAACATCCGGATCAATTGGCCTGGCTCAAGGCCGATGTGGAAGGCCGCATGGCGTCCGCGCGCGAAGAGCTGCTTCGTTGGTGCAGCCCGGTGATCTATATGCGACGCACTGCCAAGGAAGACACCGAGATTTCCGGACAGGCGATTAAGGCCGGCGACAAGGTGATTATGTATTACGGGTCGGCCAATCGCGACAAAGACCATTTCGACAACGCCGACCGGTTGGATCTGGCGCGCTCGCCAAATGACCATCTTGCCTTCGGCAGCGGCGGTCATGTGTGTCTCGGCCAACACATCGCACGCATAGAGATTGATGCCATGCTGCGGGAGGTTCTGACGCGCATGGAGAACATTCAATGCACGGAAGCGCCGTTTTGGCTCGAGTCCAACTTTATCTCCGGACCCAAGACGATGCCCGTATCCTTTACGTCGGCCGCCTAGCAGGCCGAATTATCGTCAGCGCACATAGAGTTCCATGCCTGCGTCGATCACAGCCTGTTCCCCGTGAGACACAACCACATGGATGCGCGGCAGGGCGTCGAGAGACTTCAGCCACATCCGCAATTCTTCCATGCGTGCGCCATATTCGGGAACGATCAGTGTACTGTAAGCGGAGGGCTTCGGCGTATTGGAGCGAACGTCGTCGACGGTCCACGTAATATCCCCTGCCATGACCCAGATCTTGTCCCCAACCTTGGCGAAATAAACCGTGCTGCCCGGCGTGTGCCCGCCCGCCGCCACCGCGACCAGCCCTGGAAAATCCACAATCCGATGAGCACCCGTGCCTTCCATCACCACCCGGCTGACACACTCGGCTTCGTCTAAGTCGGCAAAACCGGGATTGGTCACGTAGTTGCCCCTGTTTGCTTGATCCTCTGTTTGGAACACGGTGATCTGGTGGGACACGGCCGCGCAAATTTCGCGGATGCCGCCCGTGTGATCGATGTGCAAATGGCTGACGGCAATTCCGGCGATCCGGGCGCTGTCCGGTCCCAAACGTGCCGCCGCGGAGCCGTGAAATTCGATCGGGTCCGACCCGAGAAACCGTTCCATGGTACGCCCGAAGGCGGCCGCCCCCGGTTCATCCATCCCCACTTCGATGAGGAAGATCCGCCCATCGGCCCATTCGATTACATAGGACGGGTGAATGACTTTGCGTCCCGCGGCGGTCTGGCTCGCCGTATTGATATACCGAATGCGCACAGGACCATTTTCGGCCGCTAGGGCCGCGTAGATCTCGCCCCGATCGGGAAGGTCGGGTGCGACCGATTGGATTTCCCAATGCGCCTCCAAAAGAAACAGAACGGCGACGCCAATGATCGCAAGCAAACCAAATAGCACTGTGAGCAATAACGTTCGCATCGTTTCACCCCCCGCATCGGATGAGGAGGAGATTAAGAGAGGCCGGGGTCAAAAACCAGCAAGAGTATTGTTCGCATATCGAGAACAATAAGTTACTAGATATCAATATAGTTTTGGCTTTGGAGGCGCCCTATGTTCAGCCTATCGGATCAACCGCACACAGACTTACAGGACGCATGCCATGACCACACAAGACATCGCTTTACTTGACGCAGACCTCAACACCATGATTCAGAACGGCGAGGCCCTGGACGCATTCGAGAAATTCTACGCAGACACTGTCGTCATGCAGGAAAACGAACAGGCACCCACCGTTGGAAAAGACGCCAACCGCGAGCGGGAGAAAGCTTTCTTCGCAAGTGTAACCGAGCTTCGGAAGATTGAAGTCGTCGCTTCAGCCACCCAAGGCAACACCTCGTTTTCCCAATGGTTCATGGACTATACGCACAAGGACAATGGGGACCTTGCCTATCATCAAGTAGCGGTGCGCACTTGGGAAAACGGTAAGGTCGTTAAAGAAGTTTTCTACTACGGCTAAGCGCCGCCGACGTTTCTCTCCTCAAACTCAAAGGGTTGCAGTGTAGTCTGCAGCCCTTCCTCTTTTTCGTACCCGGCGGATGAGCCACTGGCAGTCTGTTCGGCAAAATCCCAACCAACTTTTGACACGCCGGTGCGGCGATTATTGCGGGAATTCGAAGGGCGCGTCCGAAATAAAGCGGTTCAGCACATTGCCGGTAATTTTCGCCACGTTGTTGTCGTAACCATTGTGAGACAAAGATCCGGCCCAGGCGATGGAACCAGTGGAAAACACGGCCCCGCCCGAGGGCGTTTCGAAAAAGGTAAGGTCGGCGCGCACTTCCTTGTCCGGACCAAGCGGCTGGGTCGAGAAAAACTCTTCTTTGACCCGCAACATGTCGGGTGGCATGTCGCCGGCGCTGGCCACCACAAGCGCATGAGCCGGTGAGCCCAAGCGTACATCGAAGCGGTCGATCTCTTCGCCACCGGCGGCACCGCCGCGCAACCCAAAATCGCCGATTACCCGGTCCGGCACGCCTTCCATGATGAAGGCGGCCCGGGGGTCGTCGGCTGCCTTGGTGCGGATATAGGGCCGGGATTCATCGAACCCCTGAGCCGCAAACCCCACGCCCACCAATTGGTTCGGTGCGCGTCGGTTGCGGCGCCACAGGCCGCCATACTGGCCGTCAAAGGCTTGATAATATTCGCAAGGATCGGCGATCCAGGCCCGCGTGCCGTCCTCTGCACGACGCACTTCCATGGCGCCCGGCCAGGCTTCGCTAAACGCCACGCGCCAATAAAAGCCATTGCCGCCCATATACATCAAACGCCCGCCGCGCGCGAGACAGGCTTCAAAACTGTCAAACATTTCCGTGGACAGATATTCGGGATGGGTGCCCGTGACCAGCGTTTGATAGCCGTCCAGCAACGACGCCCCTTCCCGGTGAATATCGTGATCGGTGATCACGTCATACTCCCATCCCCCTTGCTCCAACCAGTGGAGAATTGCCGTGTCCGCATTGAACGACCACATGCGCACTTCAGGGCGCAGATTCATGACGGGCCGCAAATAGGACGAGTAATGGATGCCGCTTTTATCCGTGTGGTGATCATAATGAGAGAAGCCAAAGGCGGGCGTATCCACCAGCATTTGCATTTCGGGCGTCAAGGGCAGATCGCGACCATACAGCACCCGTTGCAAGCGCATGGTGACGGTTTCATTGGCGTAGGCAAGATAAGTGGCAGTCGATGCAATGAACGCGACGGGTACTTTCTTTTTTTCCCGCTCCGGGATCACGAAGACGGTCACATAATCCGTCTCTTCCCTTTTGCGAATGCGCGCCGCATAGGCGCCGCTGCGCGTTCCAGCCGGCACGGTCCAGGCGAATGATGGCGCCCACTCCAAATCGTATATGTCATCGTCATGAAAGTGCACCGCCCCATATTCGGTCGGCGCGTTTTTCCAATCCTGTTCATTCCCCGACCAGCGGAATCCGGCGACGGCACTGGTCGGCAGGTTCTTGAAGCGGCCATCCAGGTGGTTGACCGACAAATCATCAAAGGTCTGGCTGCCGATACCGGTGGCAAAATCCCAGAATCCGACAACCGATGCATCTTTCGGGTCCGGTTCTTCTTGCCGAATGCACGCCACCAGGCGCTCCGGCGACACGGCTTTGTTCAACAGGCGCGGGGAATCCAGCCGGCCGTTAAAGTGATGTGTTGAGGGAAAAGAAGAGCTGCCACTGTCTTGAAGCGCCGCAAATGCCATTTCTGATGCCGTCAGCGGAGCCGCCGCGACAGTGTCGAATGTTCGGCTCGAGAACAACAGATGCGACCCATCTCCAGCCCCGACCGACTGGGGTGCTTGGAACAAAGTAAGGGCCCGCGTTGGCGCATCATAGGCAACGCCCACGAAACTCCACCGGTTAAGCGGCACGGCTTGATCAAGTTCAAATAGCTTTTCAGCACCATCAAGCTGGGCCGTAAGTTTCCCCTCCTCCGTTAACAGAATACACGCACCACGGGTGCCCAGCACCGCCTGGCTTTTGCGGTTCAACGAAGTGGGGAAAGCGGCACAGCCGAACGAAAACGACGGCAGCGGCGGTACCGCTACGTCCGCCGCCACATAAGCGCAGGAGCCACATTTGATCGGCTGCACCTGCCCTTGTTTCTCGCCGGCGAATTCCGACGGCACTTCCTCCAAAACAAGACCCGGCGACCCTTCTTCCCGGCTGCCATGGATGATCCGTACGAGATCCGCTTCATAAGCGCCACCGTCAGCGCTGTGCACCATGAACCGGACGGTATCACCCGGCCGTACACTGATTTTGTCGCGATATCCCGCTAGCGTTTTCTTCATAAATGCCGTCTCTTAGCCGGAACGAGAGCGTTCCATTCTATATAATGGAGCGCCTACGGAAAACCTGGCGTAGTCGTGGTGCTCTTTCTATGATGCAATAGTTATACGGGCGATGCTGGGGGTTGACACATAATACACCTCGCGGCCACGGCATTATCCGTATTAAATCGGCCAGCAAATTGTGTTGACGTACAACGGAAACATGTTGGCCTGGGCGCGCAACATTTTCAGCGACGAAGCGTTTCACGATCAGACGCTCTATGGATTCTACGCCACAATCACCACCTTTGCAGAGGACCAAGTGCGCGATGTAAATCTGAAGACGCTAGCCCGGCTGGCGAAACATCTGCCGACCAATTAGGTCTTAAGCATGACGGGGGAAACGCTCCCGGTCGATGTCGTCCGCATGATGGCGCGACAAGTGGGCGATGCGTGCCTTGCGCAGCTCGTGATCGACAATGTTCGACAAGATGAAAGCATCAAAAGCTTGGTCGGGACTGAGAAGCCCGTGCACATGCGCCATGACTTGTCCTTGCGACAAAGCCGGCCAGGCCGTTCCCTCCGACCCAAAGGCCGAAAGGCGTAAGCTTGTACCGTCCAGGTTCAGGCTGCCCCACAAGCTCAGATAGGCGAAGGGATTACAAATGTGAACGCTTGCTCCATTTGTGAACTCAACGCCCTGCAGCTGATGATAGCTGTAATTGGTACCGACAAATTCGGAACGGTGCATCTTGCCCAACAAGTGCTCGGGCAACAGCAGTAAATATACGCTGGTGATGGCGGCCTCTGCCCATTGGAGTGTGGCAGAGATGGAGCCATATCGCGTGATGTGGGCCGAATAGACCGAACACAGATTATTCACTTTGCCAAGGAGCACCGGGATCACCACATCCTTTTCGTCCGAGAACTTCTCGGCCAATCGAACAGGCGACGCATTGGATCCGCTGGCAAGGATAGGAACGGTCGGTTCGGGAACAAATTTGTGGCCGGTCAGCGCTTCGTACGCATCCCCGAGCGACCCCACTTGTCCATCGCGCAAGACGACCGACTCCGCCAGCGCATCGAGCCTCACCTCGACCAGTTCCAAAACATCCCCGCGGACCATTACATAAGAAGCACCCGGCGTTTCGAACGGATAGGACAAGGCGCGGTCGATCTTCGCCTGATCTGAACCCATTGCGCGCTGCCTTTCCACATAACCCAATTCGATAGGCCCAGCCTAATATGGTTGACGGAATTGAGCCAATCGGGCAATCAAGCGGGCGGTTGGCACCAATGTGGTGGGGAAACTTATGACGACGAGCGAAGAAATTCGTGCCCTGTTCGATCTCTGGAATGATGCGCTCAAGACCCAAGATCCGAAACAGGTGACGGCCCTTTATGCGGAAGATGGCGTCCTACTCCCCACCCTGTCCAACCAAGTGCGGCACAACCACGCTGAAATCGAGGACTACTTCATCAGCTTCTGTGAGAAGCGGCCGGTTGCCTCAATGATCGAGTCCAACATCCGCCTTCACGGCGACGTGGCAGTTAACTCGGGTGCCTGCAGTTTCGAGCTGAACGCAGATGACGGCACGCGCGTCAATGTGCGGGTCCGGTTTTCGTTCACATATGAGAAACGAAGCGCCTGGCCGGGGTCAGGCCCCGACTGGCGCATTATCTCACATCATTCCTCTGCCTTCCCGGAGGACGGCTAGGCTTTCGCGCTGGGCCGGGCAGACGCGGCTTCGTGCCAGCGCCTGACATCTTCATGTTCCGGCTTTGCTTCCGCCTTGATCCATTTGGCGAAATCCACCACAACCAAGGCCGTGATGTCGGCCACCGAGAATGTATCGATTGCTATGAAATCCCGTCCTTTGAGGCGGTCGTTGAGCGTGTCGAAGAACACGTCCACCCGCTGTCGGCCGCGTTCGGCGAGCTCCGGGATCTGCGCATAGTTGACCGGCCCGGTCGTCGCCCGGTCCACCATACCTTTCGATGTGTTGCGCAGAACCTCCGCCACCGCCATCAGCCCCTCGAATTCGACACGCGTATTCCAGGTAGCCACCAATCCCTTTTCCTCAGGAGTCGATCCCAGCAGCGGCGGCTCGGGCTTGTAGGCCTCGGCAAAGGCGGCAATGCCGGCATTTTCGGTGAGCACCGTGCCGTCTTCCAGCTTCAGCGCCGGCACGGTGCAGGACGGATTGATCTTCCGGTATGCCTCTCCGAGCTGTTCCTTGTTGGCGAGATCGACTTGTACGTTTTCATAGTCGATCCCCTTTTCCGCCAGCAGGATACGAGCGCGGCGGGGGCTTGGAGCCGGGGTGCAATCATAAAGGACGAGGCTCATCTCAGACGCCTTTCTTGTAGCTGTTTTGGATGTGGACCACCTGTTTCACCTAACACAACCCAACGTGCCGAGACACCTTCAGAGATGCCCGTCGAGCCAAGCAATGATATCGGCGGTCACTTCGTCCCGGTTGGTCTCATTGAGCATTTCGTGTCGCCCGTCTTCGTAATATTTGAGCGCCAAATCCCCGATACCCGCATCCTGATAGCGCTGGACCACAAGATTGAGGAATTCTTGGCCGCCATGCACCGGATCCATGGCGCCCGAGAAAACCAGAATAGGAAGGTCCTTCCGAATGGCCCCAAGCTTTGCCGGATCGGCGGCATCGGCGCCGGACATCATCAGACCCATCATGCTTTCATCGGCCACCTGAAAGCCGCACCAGGGATCGGCCACATACGCATCCACTTCCTCGGGGTCGCGGCTTAGCCAATCAAAGTCGGTGCGCGCAGGCGCGAAGGGCGCATTGAACGCATCAAACGAGACGTCGGCGCCGGACGCGGCCAGCGCCGCCAGCTGATCGACCGCCGAAGACCCTGACAAGATCAGCCCATCGATCAGATCGCTGTTGTCGAGCACAAATTGCTGGGCCGCGAACGACCCCATGCTATGACCGAAGAGAATGAGAGGACATTGCGCCTGATCTTGGCGGATCGCTTGAGCGTATTGGACCAAATCCGCCACCAGCCCGCCCCACCCGGCCGTCCCGAAATCACCGAGACTGTCTGTGTCTGCGCCCGTTTTGCCGTGGCCCCTATGGTCATTGGCAAAGACCCCGAAGCCTGCATCGCAAAGCGCCCCCGCAAATCGGCTATAGCGCGCGCCATGTTCCGCCATGCCATGAGCGATCTGCACCACCGCCTTGGGCGGCCCCTTCGGCATCCATCGATAACAGGCGACCACGGTGCCGTCTGCCTTTGACGTAAACGTAAACGTGTCGGGTTTCATTAATGATTTCCTATTGTTGGGAAGGATCCGCCAGGGCGCAGCGTTCCGATCCAAGCTTGACAGGGAACGCAGCGTTTTTCTAATGTTTTCCGTATAAGAACAGTCAAAAAAACTCCACGGGAGGAGGTCCCACGCCGGTCGAACGGATGCTTGGCCCTAGATTGCGCGGCCCAAGCGAATGCATGTTATCGGTGTGTCACTAGGTTGGCCCATACCATCACCACACTGACAGAAGGTCAGTTTAATTACGCAGTTCTTGGCCGAAATCGAGATATGATTTGGCCGAAGGCTTGTGAGTTCGAGTTTTTCAATCTCCACAACCGCAAAGGGCGCACGCCGTGGTAAGCCACAACGACCTCATTACTGAAATCGAAGACTCCCCTGATGGACCGGAAATCGCCGCCTTTTTCGACTTCGACGGCACGCTGATCGCAGGGTTCTCCGTTACGAAATTTATGCAAGAGCGGATTACCAGTGGCCGCATCAGTCCCCGGGAAACATTCGAGCAATTTGCCGCCGCCGTAAATTTCGGCATCGGCCGCACGGGATTTTCCGCGCTGATGGCAAGCACCGCGCAATTCATGCGCGGCCTTAGCGAAGCAAGCTTCCGAGAGTTCGGCGAAGAGGTCTACGAGAAGCACTTGGCGGGTGCTGTCTATCCCGAAGCGCGCGCTATTGTCGAAGCGCACCAAAAGAAAGGCCATACGGTCGCGATCGTCTCGTCGGCAACGCGCTATCAGGTGGAACCGGCAGCGCAAGATCTGGGAATCGAAGATATTTTGTGTACGGAGCTTGTCGTTGAAGACGGCGTGTTCTCCGGCGAAGTGGTTCGGCCCACCTGTTGGGGCGAAGGTAAGCGCACCGCGGCGGAAAACTATGGCGATCCGTTAGGCATCGATATGGATGAGAGTTATTTCTACACGGACAGTCATGATGACCTGCCCTTGCTGGAGGTCATCGGCTATCCGCGTATCCTCAACCCATCGTCAAAACTGGCCGCCGTTGCAAACCGCAGCGGCTGGCCCGTCGTTCGCTTCCGCAGCCGCGGCACGCCCGGGATTGGCGACATTGTCCGCACCATCGCCGCCAACACATCCATGATCCCGTCTGTGGCTGCCGCCGCACCCATTTTGGCGCTCACCGGCTCATTCGACGAAGCACGAAATTTTGCGACCGGCCTTTGGGCGGACTACACCAGCGCTTTGGCCGGCCTCAACATAAAGGTCAAGAACGACAAGCATTTGTGGTCGCACCGTCCGGCGGTTTTCATTTTCAACCACCAAAGCAATGCGGATGCCCTGGTCATGGCCAAGCTCTTGCGCCGTGATATCGCCGGTGTGGGCAAGAAGGAGATCGCCGACAATCCGATCATGGGCGCGATCTTCCGGGCGGCGGGGACCGTGCTGATCGACCGCAAGGACAAACACAAAGCCATTGAAGCCATGCAGCCTTTGGTCGACGCCATGAAAGTGGACGGCAAATCGGTGGTCATCGCACCGGAAGGTACACGCAGCGTTTCCACAAAGCTTGGCCCCTTCAAGAAAGGTGCCTTTCATCTGGCAATTCAGGCCGGCGTGCCGATCGTTCCCGTGGTCATCCACAACACCCACGATTTTTGGCCCAAGGGAAACATGATTGTCCGCCCGACCACGGTCGATGTCACTGTGCTGCCGCCCATCGATACCAGCGGCTGGAGCGTCGGCACAATTGATGATCACATTGCGGACACGCGCCAGCTGTTCTTGACGACGCTGGGCCAGACAGAAAAAGCAAAGCCGAAGCGCAAAAAGAAAGCCGCCTCGAAACGGGCAGCGCCGCGCGCAAAGCCAAAACCGCCGGCGCAGGCTAAGAAGCCCGCCCCGGCACAGCAAACTCAGGAAACGCCTCAGCCTACGGACGAAGCGGCCGGGAGGCTCGATTGAGCCTTAATGTCGGCGTTCTCGGAGCAGGGTCGTGGGGGACCACCGTCGCGTCCCTCATCGCCAACAATACCCCCACGCAAATCTGGGGCCGAAACGCCGACACGGTTCGTGAAATAAACGAGCAGCAATCGAACGAAAGTTATCTTCCCGGCGTCAAGCTATCGAAAAGCTTGAAGGCGGTCGAAGAGATATCCGACGTTATCCGCACGGCCGATCTCATCGTCATGGGCGTGCCCTCTAAAGCGTTTCGCGAAACCCTTATCCACGTCAAAGAGAACATCCGGCCGTGGGTGCCGATCATCAGCTTGGCCAAAGGTTTTGAGCTGGAAACCAAATACCGGATGACCGAGGTGGTCAAAGAAATTCTGCCGGACCATCCCTGCGGCGTTCTTACCGGGCCAAACCTTGCGCGCGAAATAGCGGCAGGCCAAGCGGCGGCGTCTGTACTGGCCATGGAAGAGGCCAACATGTTGGGCCGGCTGCAACCCATTTTTCATAACGGGCTTTTCCGTGTTTACACCAATACGGATCTGGTCGGATGCGAGCTTGGCGGGGCTCTTAAGAATGTGATTGCCATCGCAGCGGGCATGGGCGATGGCGCCGGCGCGGGCGACAACACCCGCTCGGCCGTGATCACCCGGGGCCTTGCGGAAATGACGCGGCTTGGGGTCGCCATGGGCGGGCGGCCGGAAACCTTTGCCGGACTTGCCGGGATGGGCGACATGCTGGCCACCTGCACCAGCAGCCTGAGCCGCAACCATCACGTGGGGGAGCAACTTGGCCAAGGCCGCAAGCTCGACGACATCATCGCCGAGATGAACATGGTGGCCGAGGGCGTCAAAAGCAGCAAAGTGGTGATTGAGATTGCCGAAGAGCTGGACGTGGACATGCCGATTGCACGGGAAGTGTATAAGGTGTGTCATGAAGGGTCGACCGCGCGCCGCGCATTTCGAGGCCTGCTGAGACAGGAAATAAGATCCGAAGCGGATCCGGGGTGAGGAAATAGTATGTCGAACGCATTACAAACATCGTCTTCGTCGACGTCCGCATGGCCACACACAGATACGTCAAAGCTGGTATTCCTAATCGATGCGTGTACAGAGGAAGAACGCAAGTACCTGACCGACTGGCTGAACCGGCAAAAGCCGCAAGAAGCATCGGCGCCGGAAACGGATAATTTGGCATTTCTGTCTTCTCAGGGCCGGGATGACTCGCCCACCCATGAAGAGCTTCAAAAGAGCATCACTGCCGGCGATGACCGGCTGTTCGTGCCGATCCGTATCGCTTGGCTTACGGAAGACCAGTCCGGTGGTGTGCGTAGGCCGCGGGTCCGCGATTTCATCTTCCGCCGCTCGTCGGGCCCAAACCCCGTACAACGCCGGTGGCTGCTGAAGAGATCGCCGGACAAAGCACAACCCATCGCCGGCAAGGCGGCCACGCTTCACGAGATGAAGCTGCGATATCGTGCCAAAATTGGAGCGGCAGCCGAAGAGGAACTGGATATCGGCAGGTTGGCGGACTATGTGGCACGGCAGGCCATCCTCTCGCTCGAGCAAGCAGAGCGGTCCGTCAATGGCGCCCGCCAAAAACTTCCCTATTTTGTGTCGCGCACGCTGCAATCGCGGATTGGGTTCCGGAAAACAATCACCCAGATTGGTCAAGAACAAGACCAGACCGACGAACAGGCCCTGGAAGAGGCTGCCGAATATCTGAAAGAGCTGGTGGCGTTGCCGAGCGAGTTTCACGTGGACACTTTCGCTCAGCTTGCCCGTTTCATTTACTCGCGGGGATACGACCCTGAAATCGTGCACGACCCGGCGGACATCAAAAGACTGCGCGACTTGGCCAAGAACCATCCAATCGCGCTGTGCTGGACGCACAAGACCCATGTTGACGGAATCGCGGTAAGCGCTTTGCTGCATCAATACCGGTTTCCGCTCGCCCACATGATTGGCGGGATCAATATGGCCTTCATGGGCATTGGGTATTTGGCGCGCCGTTCCGGCGCCATCTTCATTCGCCGCTCGTTCCAAGACAACCGGATCTATAAAGCGGTGCTGCGGCACTATATCGGTTATCTGATGGAAAAACGCTTTCCCATCAGCTGGTCGATCGAAGGCACACGGTCACGCATCGGCAAACTAATGCCGCCCCGGTTCGGCATCTTAAAATATGTGATGGAGGCCGCGCGCACGTCGAACATCGATGATCTGCATCTGGTGCCGGTCACGATTTACTACGATCTCATCCCGGAAGTGGCGGACTATGCGGCCGAGCAGCGCGGACAAACCAAGCGCCCAGAAAGCCTGGCCTGGTTTATCGGTTATGTGCGCGGCATGAGCAAGCCGCTGGGCCGCGTGTCCATCCGCTTCGGTGAGCCCGTCGTGGTGGGCCAGGACATGGAAACGAAACCCAAATACCAATTGGGGGATTCGACCGAAACCAAAGATGCGTTTGCCCTGGAACTCCAAAAAGCCGCGTTCGAAGTGGCGGTTCGCATCAACAACGTAACGCCCGTGACGCCGTCGGCGATCATCACCTTGGCGCTACTGGGCGCCTGCCCGCGCTCTTTGTCGATCGAGCAAATCACGGACGAACTTGGCGAGATCATTGCCTGGATGCAATCGCGGGGCATCCCCATGACATCTGATTTCGGGGAAAGCACGGCGGAGCGTGTTCAGCAGGTGGCCAACACCATGATCGAGTTGGGCATTCTCACCCGCTATGACGAAGGTCTGTCGCCCGTCTACGGCATTGCCCCCGACCAACATTTGATCGCCGGCTATTATCGCAACACCATTGTTCACTTCTTGATCATCAAAGCGTTTATCGAACTTGCGTTGGTAAAGGCGGCCGAAATGCCCCCCGGCCATTCCGAAGCGGTGTTTTGGAACGAAGCCTTGCGCTTGCGCGACATTTTCAAGTTCGAATTCTTTTATTCGTCCAAGGAAGAATTCCGCGAGCAGGTCCAGCGCGAGTTGGATTTGAGCGAACCGAATTGGGCCAACATGATCAATGGCGGCGCAGACCAGGTCAATAAACTGCTGGACGCGCTTAGACCCTTGTTCGCCCACGCAACGCTCAAACCGTATATCGAAGCTTACTCGATCGTTGCGGACGGTCTTCTGCAATTCGAACAGACCGATCCGTGGGACGAGAAAGGCTTTCTTACCCGCTGCTTGAAATACGGCAAACAAGCCTATCTGCAGCGCCGAATTACCAGCGAAGAATCCATCGCCAAACTGCTTTATACGAACGGCGTCAAGCTCGCCGGCAATCTCGGCCTGATTGAAGACACATCCGGCGACTTGCATGGGCGGCGTGTCGCCTTCGCCCGCGAACTGCGCGATATCGGGCGCCGCATCGATCTGATTGACGCCATGGCCGCACGGCGGCGCAATACGGATATCATCAGTGTACGTGAAGTGAAATCCACAGACGGACAGGAACCCATCGCCGTCTGAATTTACCGCCCCATCCTGGGGCAACGGAGACGACATGCCACAGCTGACCGGGCAGGACGCCCAATTCCTGTATATCGAATCGGGACATAACCTCACCAATGTCACATCGGTGGCGATTTACGATCAGTCGACGGCGCCCGGCGGCAAGGTTCGGTTCAAAGACATTATCAAACATGTGGAAAGCCGGCTCGATTTCTCTCCGGTATTCAAGCGCAAGCTCGTTCACGTGCCGTTGGAGCTCGACTACCCCTATTGGGCGGAAGATGAATTTTTCGATGTGGAGTATCACGTCCATCACGCGCGGTTGCCGGAGCCCGGTGACTGGCGGCAATTCTGCATTCACGTGGCGCGTTATCACACCCGGCCCCTCGACATGAACCGTCCGCCATGGGAGATCTATGTCATCGAAGGGCTGGACGGCATCGATTGGCTGCCGGAAGGCGCCTATGCGGTGGCAACGAAAGTACACCACAGCGCCATCGATGGGGCGTCTGCCACCAAATTCATCAGTGTACTGAATGACATTAATGCGGACGGCGACCCGGCGTTGGGCCCGGAATATCCGTTCAGCAAATTGGGATCAAAGCCGTCTTTGCCGGAGATGATGGCGCGCGCCGCCTTCAACAATGCACGGTCCCCGTTCCGCATTGGCGAAACCCTGTTGCGGTCCGCACCGGCGCTTTACCGGTCGGCACTGCGATCCTCCCGAAGCGGCGATCGCAACGCAAACGTGGTCCCCGAAACCCGCTTCAACGGCGCCGTATCGCCGCATAAGATGTTCGACGCCACCATCTTCAAGCTTGCGGATCTGTCCAAGATCCGCAAATCGGTCAAAGGCGCCACCATCAACGATGTGGTGTTGACGATCTGCGGCGGGGGCTTGCGCAAATATCTCGAGTCCAAGGACGAATTGCCGGAAGATTCCCTGATCGGTTGGGTCCCCATCAACGCCCGAGGCGACCAGGACGTTTCCGGCAACAAGATTACCGCCATGACAACCCCCATTCACTCGCAGATTGCCAAGCCATTGGAGCGGCTCACGGCGGTCATGCGCTCGACCCAGAAGAGTAAGGCCGCCCAGGACGGGGTGAGCGCACGGCTGATGACCGACATCACCCAACATATACCGTCAACAACGCAAATTCTGGTGGCCAAGCTGGTATTGGATTCCGGCTTACAGTCGCGTGCCTGCAACTGCTTTATCTCCAACGTGCCCGGGCCCCAGATCCCGCTTTACATGAACGGTGCGAAATGCTTGCACACATTCGGCTTGGCGCCTCTGGGGGAAGGCATGGGATTGTTCATCGCCACACCCAGCTACAATGGCGAAATGTCGTTCAACGTGATTTCGACGCGCGAAATTCTGCCCGACATCGACTTTTTCGTTCAGTGCTTGCGGGATTCATTCGATGAACTGATGGCTGCCGCGGAAAAGAAAGCCACCCAAACAACGACGCGCAAGCGCCGGGCAGCTGCCGCAGAGTAACGGCTAACCGACTAACGACGCAAAGTCGCGCGCGGGATTGGTGCCGTCCCAATCGCGTGCCGCGTCTGCGATTTTTTGAAACAGCGCTTCCGTTGCCGAATTGTATTCCAGCACCTCCAGCATGCAGTTCATGAGCGGTGTGGTGTCGTAATATCCGAACCGGCTGGTACCTGCATGCCCCAAATTGGCCGCCTCATAACCAAGCTTGGCAAAATATTCCGTGTCCGCATCAATGTCATGTGTCCACACGCACATATGATGGAAACCGCTCTGCCCGGGTTTTACCGTATCGCGATAGGCGCAGGGCTTATCCGTTGTGGGCTCGATAAGTTCGATCTGCACACCGCCGGCTTGGGCCATGGCCACATTCATCGACAGCTCACTGGGCGTGCCCCGATACGTCATGTTGGTCAGATTGGGGCCATGTTCGGCAAAGAAAAACGGTCCGACTTTCATTTCGTCGACCCATTTTTTTACCGCCGCCTCAAGATCATCCACCACCCAAGCGTTTTGAAAGACCGTTCGGTCCGTTGGCAGTTTCATCGATCGCCTCCCTTGGCCGCTGGCGGCTCTTGCTCTCCGCGCCTCATGTTGAGGCCGGCATGGTATCGCGCCTGATTTCTTCCTCAAGGCTTTTCGTATCCCAAGCACCGGCGTCCGGATCGCCGGCGCCGAACATATTGAGATCTCGCCGCAAAAGCTGATCCACATGGCCCGCCCGCTCGCGCACGGCCTGGCGGTACACCAAATCATCGCCCCAATATCGGGACATCTCCAGCAGCAGATTGCGGTCATGCTTCGCAAAAAGCCGGCCTGCCCTGGTCGCATGATGGGCCCGCTGCCCCAAGGCCTGCAGCGCCTTGACCCCCAGCGCAACGCCCCCTTCGAACATCTCGCGTTCGAATTGATCGACGCCCAGATTCAGGAGTTCGTAAGCATGCCGCCGGTCAGACGCCCTGGCAAGGATTTTGAGATGGGGAAAGTGTTGGCGCGCCGCCTTGACCACTTCGAGGGACTTCTCGGGACTGTCTACGGCCACGATCAGGACCTTGGCTTCTTCCGCGCCGGCGGCGCGTAGCAAATCTGCGCGCGACGCATCCCCGTAATTCACCCTGTGGCCGAAACCACGGAGCAACTCGATTTGATCGGCGGAATGTTCGAGCACGCTTGTGCGATAGCCATTGGCAATCAGTAATCGGCCAATGGCTTGGCCAAACCGGCCGAAGCCGGCAATGACGACGTCGGGCTGATCGTCGGGGACGAATTCCGGTTCCTTCGTATCTCGTCCTGTGTCGGCTGAGGTGGACAGGTATTCGCCCAAAATAAACAGTAACGGCGTGAGCGCCATGGTCAGTGCCACCACGGCCACCAGCGGGTCCGCGACGGTGTTCGGTACCACACCGGCACCTATTGCGAAGGCGAACAAGACAAACGCGAATTCGCCCCCTTGCGCTAGTCCCAACGCCATAAGCGTGGCATCCGGCCGCTTGTGACCGAACATTTGGGCCAAGCCGAAGATGATCGCGGCCTTAAGAAGGATTAAGCCAATCGTCAGTCCAAAGATGAGCCAAGGCTGCGCCGCCAACAGCGCAAAATTGATGCTCGCCCCTACCGAAATGAAGAACAAACCCAGAAGAAGGCCGCGAAACGGTTCGATGTCGACCTCGACTTCGTGGCGGAATTCGCTATCAGCCAAAACAACTCCGGCCAAGAATGCGCCAAGAGCCGGCGACAAGCCCACCGTCTCCATGAGCAGCGACACGCCCACAACCAGCACCAAGGCCGCGGCCGTGAAAATCTCTTGAAGGTTGGTGGATGCGATGAAGCGAAAGGCCGGCCGTGTCAGCAAACGTCCCGCAAATATGATCAAGGCGACGGCAGCCACCACGGCAAGCGGTTGGGCCCAAGACGGCAGGCCGGCAAGGGCACTTGGTTCGTGACCGTGATCGGCTCCGCCACCATGAGGGATCGCGCCGGCTTCGATCGCAAGCAGGGGCATGAACGCCAGCATGGGAATAAGCGCCAAATCTTGAAACAGCAGAATGGAAAAGCCCGACTGGCCCACACTTGTTTGGCTCAAACCCCGCTCGCGCAAGGATGTGAGGACAATTGCCGTAGAGGATAAGGAAAGAATGAGGCCGCAGGCCACGGCGACGTTCCATTCGATACCCGCGAAAATCCCAAGCGCGGCAATTGCAATGGCGGACAGCAGAACCTGAGCGCCGCCCAGGCCAAGGATCGCGGTCCTCAAGCGCCATAACAGGGCAGGCTGCATCTCAAGTCCGATGAGGAACAGCATGATCACCACGCCGAACTCGGCAAAGTGCATCACATTTTCGGGTTCACCCAGCAAGCCCAGACCAAAGGGCCCAATGACGGCCCCCGCAATGAGATATCCCAGCACCGAACCAAGACCCAACCGCTTGGCGATGGGGACGGAGACAAGGGCGGCCGTCAGATAAACAAAGGCCTGAACGAGAAACGAAGCATGTTCCATGGGGAGTTCCGCTTAAACGTTGGTGAGGTTTTGTTCCGGCGCGACAGGCGCGTCGCGCAGCGCAATCAATCGGGCACGAAAAGATTCCGCGGCTTCCACCAGCCCGGTATCCGTTATGGTGTGACACCCGTAAACAATGAAAGGGTCCTGCCAGGGACAGCCGCATAAGTGGGCCGTGGCCTGAAACGGGCGCAACAGCTCCGGCACGGAAAAGGAATCCTTGCCGTTAGATACATAGGACGCAGCCCCGCCGCCCACCGTGACCGCCGAAAGCCACTTCTTCCCCACAAGCGCCTTGCCCTCATGGCCATAGGCCCATCCGTGTGTGAGCACCAGATCCAGCCATTCCTTCAAATGGGCCGGCGCCGAATACCAAAAAAACGGGTGTTGAAACACCAAGACGTCGTGACTTACGAGCAATTCCTGCTCACGCTGCACGTCGATCATGAAATCCGGATAGGTTTCGTAAAGATCATTGACCGTCAACCGGTCGAGAGTCTGAACCGCGTCCAGCAAGGCCCGGTTTGCGCGCGACTTGTGATAGACCGGGTGAACGAAGGTCAAGAGTATCGATCTTTCCATCAAACGCTCCGCGGATACGAAAAAGGACGGCGCCCCTGGGACGCCGGCCTATTGTAGCAAACGATTGCGATAAGATTACAAGGCCGCCTCGTTCGTCTCGCCCGTCCGGATACGGACAGCGGACCCCAGATCGAGGACAAATATCTTACCATCGCCGATCTTGCCGGTTTGGGCCGAGTCCCTGATGGTTTCGATTATTTTCTCGACCGCCCCATCTTCTACCGCGATTTCAAGCTTAATCTTGGGGACGTAATTTATTTGATACTCCGTACCCCGATAAACTTCGGTCTGGCCGCGTTGCCGGCCGTAGCCGCGCACTTCCGAAACCGTCAACCCCTCAACACCAATTGCGGTCACGGCTTCACGCACCGTGTCCAATTTGTGAGGTTGAATGATTGCCATAATGAGTTTCATTTCTATCCTGCTCCCGCATCGAGTCCTTAGAGATTGTAACCGCTTTCACCATGATGCGCGAGATCTAATCCGCCCACCTCATGTTCTTCGTCCGCCCGCAGACCAATGAGCGCCCGGGTGACGAAGACAATGCCTACTGTTGCGGCTACTGACCAAATTGTAGTCACCACAACGCCTATTGCTTGGACACTAAGCTGGCCTCCCACGGTCTGGCCGTCGGCCAAGCCGGCGCCGCCAAGCGAGGCCGTTGCAAAGATGGCGGCCAACAAGGTGCCGGTGGCACCGCCGATGCCGTGGACCGCCAAAACGTCGAGGGAATCGTCAACTCTGAAATTCCGTTTCACCACGTCGACCGCCACGTAGCACAGCAGGCCGCCTGCAAGACCAAGTGCCAGGCCGCCGATCGGACCGACAAATCCGGAAGCCGGCGTGATCGTCGCCAAGCCGGCGATGGTGCCGGTTACCAATCCGACCAGGCTGGGCTTGCCGAAGCGGAACCATTCTATGACCATCCAAACCAGAGACGCCGTTGCAGCCGACAGGTGAGTGACCAGCATGGCCATACCTGCGTCACCGCCAGCGGCCAACGCACTGCCCGCATTGAAGCCGAACCAGCCCACCCACAACATGGCCGCACCGACCATCACCAACCAGGGTGCGTGGGGCGGCTGCACATTGTCGGGAAAGCCCCGGCGCGCGCCCAGCATGGCCGCGATAACCAAGGCGGAAACACCAGCCGTCACGTGGACAACAATGCCCCCGGCGAAGTCGAGCACGCCCATTTCGGCAAGCCAACCGCCACCCCAAACCCAGTGGGTCACCGGTGCATAGACCAAGAGAAGCCACAATGCCGAAATCAGCAGCACGGCACCAAACTTAATGCGCTCCACATAAGCACCGACCATTAGTGCCGGCGTGATGATCGCAAACGTCATTTGGAACATGACGAAGACGGTGGTGGGAATGGTGCCGGATGCGGATTCGCGCGTCACATCCATCAAAAATGCCGACCCAAGCCCGCCGAAATAGGGATTGCCCTCCGCAAACGCGATCGAGTAGGCCACCACAAACCACAACAATGACGCCATGCACGCAATACCCATACAATGCATTAACACGGAAAGGATGTTCCTTGACTGGACCAAGCCGCCATAGAAAAGAGCGAGCCCCGGCAGCGTCATAAACAGTACCAGCGCTGTAGACACCAAAATCCAGGCTGTATCGCCACTATCAATCATGAAAAAGCCCCTTATTGCCTCCGCCGAGCGGATGTTGTTGCGCGCCCAAAAACTGGGCAGTCTGTGTAGTGAGCGCGCAGTTTGCTGATTTTCTGCTCAGTGACAAGAGGGGTTAGGGCCTATGCGGACGATCCAAATTGGCTGCACAAAAAATGGTCTTTGACTGCCTAGATAGAGGGCAAATTGGGGTCGCTGGAGATCCGCTCAGACTCAGTTTCGGGGCGCCGCCCGGTACCGCTCGAGCCCGCAATCCGCCTACACCATTCCCTTTTCAAAATATTGCGCCGGGCTTGTAAGACTCGGCAAAATTCGCCGGTTTCTTTGCGTCCATGACGGCGGGCGCCTAATATCTAGGCAACAAGATTTTTTTTGAGCTGAAACTCGCCAGGAGCTGAAAGCGGTGACTCAGAAAATCGTCAATCACTCGACAATGACCGATTCAATTCGCAACTTCACCAAAGAACGGTATATGAGCCTGCCCTATTTCCAGCGCGAATGGGAGCGCCTATGGATGCAGACCTGGTTGTTTGCCGGGCTGGAGCAAGACGTGCGCGACCCCGGCGATTACTTCGTCTTCGAAATCGGTCAGGAGTCGATCTTAGTCACCCGCTCACAAGAGGGCGATTTAGCCGCATTCTACAATGTGTGCCAACACCGGGGAAACCGGCTGGTGCAAAGCGAACGCGGTAACGCAGACAGCTTCCGCTGTGCCTACCACGCCTGGACGTATAACGGCGACGGCACCGTCAAATCGATCCCGGACCGCAACAAGTTTCATCTGGGCCTACCTTGCGAACAGACGTCGCTCAAGCCTGTCCATGTGGATGTTTGGGACGGGTTTGTTTTTGTCTCCATGGCCGACGACCCGCAGCCCTTAACGGAGTTTCTTGGTCCCGTGGTCGACCTTCTGGCCAACTACCGGTTCCGTGACATGCTGGTGACCGAAGACCAAACGGTTCACCACTATTGCAACTGGAAGGCCATCATCGACAATTTCAGTGAGCTCTATCACGTGGATTACATCCATCCGCAACACCAGCGCTTTGTCGATTGCTGTAACGATCAGGTGGATTTGTTCCCCAACGGGCATACGGGCGTGATCGTCGAAGGGGCTACCGTCAACCCGCGCTATCCAATCCCATCCGAACCCACCGACATACTGACCGAGCAATTGAAAAACCTTGATCTCAACCCGGACGATTTCAACAATCGGGTACCGGAAATCCGGCGGGCGATCCAATTGCGCAAACGGGAAATCGGTGCCGCGCGCGGGTATGACTACGACCGTTTCAGCGACGAACAGCTGTCGGACATTTGGCAGTTCAATCTGTTTCCCAACATCATTCTGTCCTTCACGCCGGAGTCCTGCTGGATATTGCGGCCCCGCCCCCATCCCACCGATCCCCAGCAGTGTTACTTTGATAAAATTACGCTAACGCTTTTCCCCGACGCCGATCTGCAGGCGAAAGTCGCAGCCAACGGAAAAGCGGGAATCGCGCCGGGCGGACGCGAGCACGAGGTCACCCATTTCATGCCGGGGCGCGATGCGACGTCGGGCTACGCCCGCCCCGAGCGAGACGCTTTCGATCACCACGCCATATTGAATGGGGAAAAGTCGATGACCATCACCATCGATCAGGACATTCACTTGCTGGGCGGTGTCCAGGCTGGTATGCGGTCCAAAGGATTCGATCGGGTCTGGCTGAATGACGACGAGATCCGTGTTCAGCATTTTCACAACGCCATCGACGATGTAATGGAAGCACACTGACTTTATGATCACGATTTATGGGTTGAAGAACTGCGACACATGCCGCAAGGCACTCAAATGGCTGAACGAAAACGATATCGCGCACGCGTTCACCGATATTCGCACAGAAACGCCGAGCAAAAGCCAAATCGGCAAATGGGTGGACACGGTTGGCCTGAACACGCTGCTCAATAAATCGAGCACCACTTGGCGCCAGCTCGGTGATGACGTTAAGGACAGCATCACCGAAAAGAATGGCGCAGCACTTCTCGCCGAACACCCCACGCTCATCAAGCGTCCCGTCTTTATCGGGGGAAACAAAGTCGTTGTCGGTTTCAAAGAGGCGCAAATGGCCGAAATCAAGAAGATGTAGATCGATCAGACCTTTCATCTTCCCAGAGTAGAAAGGCAAGAACCTTTCACAGGACCACAGCGTCAAACGGGGAGCACACGAATGACCAGCGAAAAAAGCAACAGAGTCTGGCGATTGGCGGCGCGCCCCACTGGCAACGAATTCGACACCGCCCTTCGTCTCGAAGAAGAAGCAACGCCTGTACCGCAAGTGGGCGAGTTGTTGGTCAAGAACCGGATCCTATCCATGGACAGCGGCACGCGCATGTATATGACCGACCGCAAAGACTCCTATCAGCCCGGCACGCCGCTGGGCGCCCCCATACTCGGCACGGTTATTGGTGAGGTTGCGCAGTCCCGGCACCCGGCCTATGCGGAAGGTGATTTGGTGAGATGCTATGGCAATTGGGCGGACTGGTCGATTGCAACACCCGAGACCCTCTACACAGCAAAACTGGACGGCAAAGAACCAAACCTGGCGGAATATGTGGGTATTCTCGGCGCCAATGGGTGGACCGCCTATTTGGGCGTCGTCGAGTATGGCGCAGCGCGGGCCGGCGAAACGTTTCTTGTTTCGGCGGCCGCCGGCTGCACTGGATCCATGGCGGGTCAAATTGCGAAGATCGCGGGATGCCGCGCGGTCGGTCTTGCCGGCACCGATGACAAATGCACCTTCTTGAAAAACGACCTCGACTTCGACGACGCGATCAACTACCGCAAGGGCGCGCTTGTTGATTCCATCGCCGCTTCGTGTCCCGATGGCATCAACCTCTATTTCGACAATGTGGGCGGAGATGTCCTCGATGCGGCGCTCTCGAACATGGCGGATTTCGGCCGCGTCGCCGTGTGCGGATTATTGGCGAACTACAGTGCCGAAGGTCCCGTACCCGGTCCCTACAAATTCGATCTTGTCCTCATGAAGCGGTTGACGGTCCAAGGGTTCTTTTCACCGGACTTCTATCACCGGGAACCGGAGATCAACCCGGTCTTGCGCCAATGGCGCGATGATGGGCGGCTGAAGCTGCCCATCGAAGAGACGGTTGGTTTGGAAAACACAATCGCGGCTTACACCAAGCTCTTCATCGGGGCGAATATCGGCAAAGTCGTCGTTCGAGTCTGAAGCAGCCAGCACCTAGGCTGACTTTTTGTCCTTCGGCGACATGTAACGTAGCACGAGCGGCATCATGCGGCGCAAGATCCGTCCGGCAACCCGTCGCAGACCGGTCACCTTTGGCGTGTTGCGCGCGGTGGCAAACTGATCGATTCCCACCTCTTCCCGCATATCGGCCGAGATCATGTTGACCGGCGTGTCCAGCGGAATACCGGTGCCGTCGGCAATGCGCACCATGCGTTCGAAATTGCCGATCACCCCTGCCGCATCGACGGTAGCGTCGGGCCCCAAAACACGCACCAGTTTCTCGCGCGCCGAGGTAATGGCATTATCACCGCCCGAAACTGTCGCTTCGGCAAAGGCGGTGAGTTCCGCCCCGCCTTCGACGCCCCCATCGCCCTCCCCCATGACGGCATGAAGATCAACTTCTTGGTTGTTGGAGTCGCTGCTCACACGGCGCATCATCGAATGGGCGGTCGTTCAGTAAAAGCACTCATTGATCGACGACACGCGCGCCGCGACCAACTCTATCTGCGGGCGGCTGAGCGCGCGCCCCGGATCCGCATCCATCTTTGTGAGCTGCCCCGTCGGTATGTATTGCACATCCGACAGTTTCTTCATTTGGCGCACGCAATCGGGCACCAGACTCATGGCGCGGATCACATTCGGTGCCCCCGATCCGGCATAGAGATCTGCATCTTCTTCCGTTAGCTTGTCTTGCGGGATCATGGGCACAAAACCGACGCCGGGTTCCGCCCCGGCTGGTCTGTAGCCGGACGGTTCGCCGGGCACAGGTTCCGGAAGGGTTTCAACCGGCAAGCTCAACGCGCGGTGAAACTGATCGACCGAAGTGAGCAACACAGTCACGCCCAGCAGCTCTACATAATGGCCGTCAGTCAACTCACCGGAGAATGTTTCTTCGATCCAGCTTTGTGTAATGCGCGTTGCGTCGGTCACCAAACGATGGACCGCATCCACGGCCGCGTAAGGCAAGATGTCCTGAACCGTGCTGTGCTTGCCTTCGAACATGGACGGGCTGAGGGCTTGCTTGCGGAGCGCACAAAATTCGCAGGAACGTGCGTTACGAACCTCCGCAGCAATGGCAATTTTTTCCGTACCGGTCCACCAGCAGCCGGGTTCAGCGAGCCACGCCCAAAAATTTCGAAAGGCATTCGGAAGATCTTCGCGAATTGGCAATTCCGTTGGCATGTTCACGAAGGCATTCATTTTGTTCACCTAGGCATTCCTCTTGGGTATTCCTTTTGCGATTCCACGGATCTATATCAGCGCACGGACGAGTAAATTGCAATGCCTCATAGACTCGAGAAATCCGGGTCGCGTTTTTCGCGGAAGGCTGACAATGCTTCTTTGTTAGCTGGGCCGCCCATGAGGTCGGCGAGACCCTGGTTCTCTGCTTTTGCCGAGGCGCGCATTTGATCTTTTAATGGATCCATAACCAGTTTCTTCGTCATCACCAGCGAGGCCAAAGGTAGCGCGGCAAGTTTCCGCGCTTGATCCATCGCACGGAGCATGAGCTGATCTTGCGGCAACACTTCCAACGCCAGGCCTGCATCCACACATTGTTGGGCAGACCACCATTCGGCCGACAAAAGGAACCATAGGGCGTTTTGGCGCCCCATGAGTTTAGGGAATGTGAACGTGCTGGCCGCTTCCGCCGTCAGGCCCAACGCCGAGAACGGGCAGCGCAAGCGCGCGCCTTCCGCCATATAGGTAAGATCGGCAAGCCCGCATATCGTGGCGCCGATGCCGGCGCCCACACCGTTGACGGCGACAATGAAGGGCTTGGGAAAATCGAAGATCGCGTCCAGCAAACCCGGAAAGCCGTGTTTGGGCTTATCTTGCGGGCGGCCCATTTCCATCAAGTCCGCCCCGGCGGAGAATGCGCGCCCCGCTCCTGTCAAGATCAGCACACGTACTGAGCTGTCCGATGCGGCGTCCAGAAAGGCATCTGCAAGCTCGTCCATCAGCTTCGCACTGAATGCGTTGAGAGCCTCCGGACGATCCATTTCGACGATGCGGATCCCCCCTTCATTTTTGATGTTCAGTGTTTCCATGAAATCGCTCCAATGAAAAAGCCGGCCTCGGATAATCCCGAGGCCGGCTCCACATTCATATATCTCGTCCGATTTAGACCGTCTCGACGATCACCGCCGGGGCCATGCCGCCTGCCGCACACATGGTCACCAGACCGCGCTTGAGGCCTTGACGCTGCAACTCGTCCACAATCGTGCCGATCAGGATGGAACCGGTGGCGCCGATCGGATGGCCAAGGGCCATGGCACCGCCATTCACATTGACTTTCGACCGGTCGAGGTCGAGATCACGGATGAATTTCTCCGCAACCACAGAGAACGCTTCGTTGATTTCCCAAAGATCGATGTCGTCCTTGGTGAGACCCGCTTTCTCGAGCACTTTTTTGGCCGCCGGCACCGGTGCGTTCAGCATCAGGGTCGGGCAGTCGCCCATATTGGCGGTGGCAACAATTTTCGCCCGAGGGGTCCAGCCGTTCTTTTCAACAGCCTTCTCAGAAGCCATCAAGAGCGCTGCTGCGCCGTCCACAACACCGGACGAGTTGCCGGCGTGGTGGATATGATTGAAGTCGCCCAAATCCGTGTATTTCTGACGGATGAGATCGCCATAGGTCGTTCCCTGCTCGTCCACCGGGATTTGCGCCCAAGCTTCGAAGGACGGCTTGAGGTCGCCCAACCCCTGCAGCGTGGTTTGCGGACGCGGGAATTCTTCCTTGTCCAGAGCAAGCGAGCCGTCATCATTGTGCACGGGCACCAGGGCGCGGTCGAAACGGCCTTCATCAATGGCGCGGGCCGCATTTTGTTGCGATACCACGGCCAGTTCGTCCACGGCCTTGCGGTCGATGCCTTCAATGGTGGCAATGGCGTCGGCGCACACACCTTGCTGGGATTGCGGGTGCATCTTGCGCAAGTGCAGATTGCCGCTGTCCATCATGGGCGGCGTTTTTGGGTCGGCCGTCGACGCGGTGTAGCTCATCATTTCCGTGCCGCCGGCAATGACCACATCTTCCAAGCCAGACATGACTTGGCCGGCCGCCAAGTTCACCGTGGTGATGCCAGAGCCGCAAAATCGGTCGAGCGTCACGCCGGAGGCTTTGATGTCGTAGCCTGCGTCAAGCGCGGCCATGCGCCCCAAATCACCGCCCTGAGCCCCGCGCTGAGACGACGTACCCCAAATGATGTCATCCACGGCGGTGGTGTCGATGTTGTTCCGCTCGCGGAGGGCCCCCAGGACCGTTGACGCCAAACGCTGCGGATGGATGTGCGCCAAGGCGCCCTTTCCCACTTTACCAATGCCCCGTGGCGTGCGGCAGGCATCTACAATATAGGCTTCAGCCATGTTTCTCTCCTAATACTGAGGTTTCAAATTCCGTCGATCAACGCGGCGCCATGCGAATGGCACCGTCCAAGCGCACATCTTCGCCGTTGAAGTAAGAATTGGTGATCATCTGTACGGCGAGTGAGGCGTATTCATTCGGACTGCCGAGGCGGGCCGGGTTCGGCACTTGCGCGCCCAGGGCTTGTTTTACCTTCTCGGGCGCACCTTGCAGCAGCGGCGTATCGAAAATGCCCGGCAGGATCGTATTTACACGGATCAATTCGCGGCTGAGATCGCGCGCGATCGGCAAAGTCATGCCGACCACACCGCCCTTCGAGGCGGAATACGCCGCCTGACCGATCTGGCCGTCCTCAGCGGCGACGGATGCGGTATTGATCATCGCGCCGCGCTCCCCATCGATGGGATCCAAGGTCATCATACCCGCCGCCGATTTGGCAATGCAGCGGAACGTGCCGACCAGATTGATCTGGATGATCAGGTTGAACGCGTCGATCGGAAAGTGAGAGATCGCACCCGTCTCTTTGTCGCGCGAGGCCGTCTTGATCGCATTGCCCGTACCGGCACAGTTCACCAAGATGCGTTCTTGGCCGATGGCCGCGCGCACTTTCTCGAACCCTGCATCCACTTCCTCTTCGGATGTCACATTCACTTTGGCGAAGGCGCCGTCCAGCTCTTTGGCGACCGCATTCCCTTTTTCTTCGTTCAGATCAAAAATGCCGATCTTCACCCCTTGGCTTGCCAGCGCGCGAGCCGTGGCTTCGCCCAAACCGGACGCGCCGCCCGTGATGATGGCAGAGATATTCGAGTTGAGTTCCATGTAAAGGTCTCCTGTTCCGTCTTGTTCTTAGTGATCGCTAATAGGGGCAAGCCGGTTGAAGCTGTGCTCCATCCATGTCTGCCACGAAAAATATGCTGTGGGCGTTATAAACACGTGAGGCCAGCAGTCAAAAGAAACTGCTGGCTAGATATGTGATTTCGTGGACGCGATCAGGGCGACCGTCACCCCGTCAGCGGGTTGACGTCGGGTTTTCAGCCGATCCCTTAAGCCACCTTTACCGGCGGTTCGTTTTCGCTGCGCTCCCAGATTGTTTCGTCGGGCGTCCCCATGACCAACTCATAAATCCCTTCCGGGTAGTTGGTCATGTGCGGGCCAGGCGCGGTTTTTACGTCCGGCTGGGGAACGGCGCCCCCTTTATCTTCGAAGGCGGGCGGCTGTTTGTATTGCTCGAGCTCTTCGGCGCTGATGCCGGCCAGTTCAACCACCTCCGGATCGATCCAGGCGCGCGCGTCGATCGGTTCTTCGGAGTAAGAGAGCTCGAGCGACAATTCTTCGGGCCCTGCGAAATAGATCGATCTGCAAAACCCATGGTCGACGGGTCCAAGCACGGGGACACCTTTCGATCGAAGCCGGTCGCGCATGGCAAGGAGCTCTTCGTGGTTTTTCACTTTGAGGGCCAGATGCTGCATGGTGCCACCGGCGCTGTTGGCGCCCGGATTGCCCGCGTGGGACGTGCCCAATTGGTGGGGGATCTTGCCAATGTCGGGATTGCACACGAAAGCCACAGAACTTTCGTCGTTCAGACGCAGGAAACCGTGGAACGTGTTTTCCACGCCGTGCATCCAATAAAGCGCCACGAGCTCCATGCCCAGTTTGTCCGTAAAGAAATCTATTTGGGATTTGATGTCGGCGGTACAAACCGCCAAGTGATGCAATCCTTCAACTTTGTTCATCGGTCATGTCCTTTACGTTAGATCTGCGCTTGAACCCATTCATGAACTTTGGCGGAGAATTCCTCTGTATGGAACAACATGAGCTGATGCTTGCCGCCTTCTAGACAATAGAAGTCTACCGGTCCTGTGATGCCATCGGCCACCATTTTCATCACGTCCGGCGTGAAGGAAGGGTCTTTCTCACCGCAAGCGACCAAAATGGGCTTCTCGTTTTTGTCGACAGGGATTTTGGGATCGAATGTGAAGAGTGTCGCCCAAGACGCCAGGTCGTAGGACCAGGTATTCCAAGGGTCGAGGCGCTTTTGTTCGCCCGCGCCCGCATACCCGTAATCTTCATCGAAGTTAAACAGAATGCCGCAATCAAGACGCGCCGCTCTGCCCACGGTTGCCAACATTTGTTGCACGCCTTCCGACCGCCACGGGCCGGCCGCCAATGAGAGCACTGCACCGCCCGGCACCGCCGGGGACCCCATCAGGATTCCACCTGCTATGGCGTCCGAGTGAAGGGAACTGTAGGCCGCTGCGACCCCCAAACTAGAGCCCAACGTAAATACCGGGAGTCCTGTTTCCTTTTTCACATGCTCCGCATACATCGCAGATGCATCGGCCCATTCTTCCATAGTCCATTGTCCGCGGGGCCGGTTGGTGGTGGACTTGCCATGCCCCGGCGCGTCGTAGGACCAGATATCCACACCCTTTTTCGCGTGATGGCAACAGAAGATGTCGTAGATCGCCCCATGGGAGGCTATGCCATGAGAGATCACCAGGGCGTATTTGGGATTGCCCCCCTGATACCGGTACGCATGTATTTCATTGAGCACATGTTCTTCGCGTTTCATCGGCGCTTCACCTGGTTTTTTGGTTTGTAGCCAAGCCGCACTTTTGGACTTGAGTTTTCTTGATCGATTGATCAGTATTATACCGATCCTGATCGATCGATCAAGATCGAATCGTGGTAGTGAGAATTCGTGCAAAATGGACCGGTCTTGGAATGAACAAACCTCAATCAAAACAGCGCCCTAAGGAAGACGCAACGGCGCGGGAACGCATCATTACAGAAGCCAGAAAGCGGTTCGCCACGAGCGGTTTCGACGGCGCCAGCACACGGCAGATTGCGGAAGACGCCGGGGTCGCGCAAAGCTTGCTGCTCTATCATTTCGGGTCGAAGGAAGTTCTCTGGAAAGCGGTAATGGATGACACATTCGACTTCGCACGACGTGTCGGAGAATCGGCGGCGCTGAGCCACCCGGCAAATACGACCCGCGAGAAACTATTACTCAGTGTACGTTCGTTCATTCTCATCTGCAGCGAGATGCCGGATTTGCATCGCCTGATGACGATCGAAGGCCGATCAAAAACGAACCGCTTGACCTGGCTTGCCGAAACGCACCTTAAGGGCCTTTTTTCGGAAAGCACGAAACTCATTCGGCGCGCGCAGCGCGAAGGCATCGTCAAATCGGGAGACCCTGCGCTTATACACTACGGCATGATTGCTATTGCGGGCATGGCCTACGCCTTTGCGCCGGAAATCAGCCTATTGACTGGGCGCAAACGAAAGCCCGATCCAGACGAAGTGGAAACGTTGGTTTCCTCATTCCTGTTTGTCGATTAGATGCCGTATTGCATGCGCAAATTTGGATCTTTAGCGAAGCAAAGCTCACTTGCCGCGATACTGATTTGTCTTGGGCTTATTTCACCTGTCGATAGCATGTCAGACGACGGAAGACGGGCGATTGACGGCGTCATCGGCGCGGACGACCGGGTACTGATCGACAATTCAGCTGCGCCTTGGACAGCGGTCGGCCGGATCAACATAGCGGGATATCGCGAGCGGCGTCAGTGCACGGGCACATTGGTTGCGCCCAATCTTGTGCTGACAGCGGCTCACTGTCTTGTGGAAGGCCAGAGTCAACACCCTGTCGATGCGGATCGCGTCCATTTTTTGGCAGGCCTGCGGCAGGGGGAATTCCTTGCCCATGGAAGGGCCGCGTGTCTTCGCTTTTTAACCGGCGGATTGCCCCCCTTTCGCGGCCATAATGACGACGCCGCGGTGATTGTTCTTAAACAAGAAATCGAGCTGCCCGTCGCCAAAGTGATCAGCGCCCCCTATGCGCCGGCGATGCTTGATTTGGTCCATGGCGGTTATACCCGCGATCGCCCCTTCTCGTTAGCGGCGGACAGCTCGTGCACGCTTCAATCCGTGCACGGCAATGAGTGGCACACCAATTGTGACACGAATTTCGGTGCCTCGGGCGGCCCCCTTTTTGTGCAGTCTGATGGGCAGTTGAGGCTGGGGGCAATCATGGTTGGCTACGTGACCGGCCGGAAATCGATCGCCCTTTCGCACGGCGCCTGGACCAAGCTGTTGAAGCATTCCGCTTGCGGACAATGACGCATGCCGACGGCTCTCACCACCCCTCACGGGCCTGGTCGCCAGCTGGAGCCTGACCTTGCGCATATGGCGACTGTTACATATTGGCGCAGTGTATGTTCATCAAACTGTCAAAAACCAATATCTTATGTAGGAAGCAGGCAGAACGTTCCGGCCCCCCGGAGGGTCATAAGGGCCAATCCTATGAAGAAACCAATGGCAATTTGATGAGGCTGGCGAATAGGCTGGCGTTGGCCCTATTCCACTGGTAAATGTGAAGCCCCGATCAGGAGATGTGAGTGGCAGATATCGCGGCCCATATCGATATTCCGTGTCAACGGTGCAAAGTGCGAAACCGCGCGATCTGCGCCGCGTTGGAAGACGACCAATTGGTCGATCTGAATGCGATCAGCGAGCATATTACGCTTGAGCGTGAGCGCACGGTGTTCTTTGAAAGCGATCCGGCGGACTATCTGTTCAACATCATTGATGGGCATGTGCGCATCCACAAATCGCTGGCGGATGGACGGCGCCAGATCACTGGATTTCTCTATTCAGGCGATTTCTTGGGCCTGTCGGTCGCCGGCATGTACCCCTATGGCGCGGAAACAATCACACCAACCACATTTTGCCGGTTTTCCCGCAAGGGGCTCACCAAGATCATCGAAAAATATCCGGCGTTTGAGCATAATCTTCTTCAACTGGCGTCTCACGAATTGGCGGCTGCCCAAGAGCATGTGCTGCTGCTTGGACGGAAAACGGCCGTGGAACGGCTGAGCTCTTTCATCTTGAATGTGACGGCAAAGCAGCACGGCGGCTTGGATAATGGCACCGCTATTCTGCCGATGACGCGTCAAGACATTGCCGATTATTTGGGCCTGACCATCGAAACGGTCAGCCGCACATTTACGCGCCTCAAAAAAGGGGGTGCCATCAGGCTTCCCGAGCCCGACTTGGTCGAAATCGCCAGTTTGGACCAGTTGGAGGACTTTGCTCTGGGCGAATCCACGATCTAGACCGCCTCATTCCCCATGACCACGCCAACTTGACCTAGGTCAATGAGCGGAAGCGCGTGACGGCTTATCTCTTTATCCTAGGGAAGTTTAGCCGCAGGTCAGATGACCTTAAGGCAGCTAAAGCAATTCGGATCTAGTGGAATGTTGGGAATTGAACCGCAAGACGGCGCACAGTCAGGTCCAGTCGATGCCTGGCGATCGATTAGCCTCTTGGTGCTGCAGCACGGTCAGCAGAACTGCGACCTCACTGTACGCACCATGCGCCATATCTCAGATGAACGACTCACCGACCGACAGATGACACTCTTTAACGAAGCGTTGTCCGCTCTCGGCCGTCAATTGGAAGAGCAACACCTCAGACTTCAGGCCGTTATTTCAGGCCTAAAAATAGACCCCTAAGGGGCAGAACGCGGCCTCGACCACAACCTTCTCACCGATAGTGTTATGATGGTTGAGGTCCGACCAAAAAGGGAACGCACATGACGGCCTCTTCAGATACGGGCTTTGGAGGCCCGACCATTCGTAAGATCACCTATGAAGATCCCTGGCGGTGGCTCGCAAAGGGATGGGCAGATTTCATGGCCATACCCGGACTGAGCCTGACCTACGGAGCGGTCTTCTGTCTGGAAGTGGGCATCATCCTGGGGTTGCTGTTCTTCTACGGCGTCTCGGCGCTTGCCCTTCCGATCGCAGCCGGTCTGGTGCTGATGGGCCCGGCGCTCGCCGCCGGGCTTTATGAAGCAAGCCGGCGTCTCGAACTGGGTGAGCCGGTCACACTGAGGAATGTGTTTATTGTGCGCTCGAAGGCGCCGGGCCAGCTGGCGCTTTTTGGCGTTGCTTTGGTGTTGTTGTTTCTGGTGTGGCTGCGGATTGCGATGCTGCTCTTTGCGCTCTTCTTCAGCCAGCTTGAAATTCCCCCAATCAGCACCTTCCTGTCGGATCTGCTGCTTACGAATGAAGGTCTGTCAATGCTGGTGGTGGGAACCATCATCGGTGGGGCCATCGCCATTGTGATTTTCATGGTGTCCGCCGTTTCGGTGCCCATGCTGTTTCATCGGGACGTGGACGCCATGACGGCCATCATCACAAGCATCCGCGCCTTCTTCGAAAACATGGCCCCCATGCTGCTGTGGGGATGGCTCATTGTTGTTATTTTCATCATTGGCTTGGCCGCGGCGGGCATCGGCCTTGCCATCGCCTTCCCACTGATCGGCCACGCCACCTGGCACGCCTATCGTGCGATTGTCGAATAGGAACTATTTTTCGTCCGGGTCCTGAAAGAGGATGCGCTCGGCAGCACCATCCAAATCCTCATACTGCCCGGACGCCACGCTCCACAGGAAGGCGGCAAGGCCCAGCGCGCCGAGAGCCAACGCTATGGGAATAAGCAGCAATAGGGCTTCCATCAGATCAGCTCCTCAAAAAACGGGGCGCGCGCTCGTGAAGGCGCAAGCCGTTTAGCGTGACCAGCAAGGATGAGCTGGACATGGCAATCGCCGCTACCAGTGGCGTTGCAAACCCCAAAACGGAGGCGGGGATCGCAATGGCATTGTACATGAATGCCAGAGCCAGGTTCTGCTTCACAAGTGTTTGGGTCAATTTCGCCACTTGCAGTGTTTCCGGGATGGCGGACAAATTGCTTTTTTGAAGCACAAAATCCGCCGCGTTTTGACTGATCTTCGCGCCTTCTGCTGGTGACATAGACACAAAAGCCGCTTGAGCCGCGGGCGCATCGTTCACGCCATCGCCCACATAGAGCGGCCGCTCACCCTTTTCGGTCTGTTGACGGACGAATTCCGACTTGTCAAGCGGCGACAGATGGGCCTGCCAGTCCGCCACATCGAGTTCTGCGGCAATCGCGCGGGCCGGCGCCTCCCGGTCTCCGGACAGCATTGACAAGCTGACCCCTTGTGCCCGCAGCGCATCGCAGGTCTCAACCGCCAGCGGCCGCAGGGTCTCATCGAAATCGAACCGAACAGGGTCTCGATCGCCCTGCCGGAAGTAAACACAGGCTTTGCTTTCTGCTGGCGCGCCTTCGAGGCCGACCCATTCTGCATTGCCAAGGCGAACATTTTCACTTTCGAGCTGAGCCTCCACTCCGCATCCGGGCACTTCCGTCACTTCAACGGCCTGTAAGGTTAGCCCGTTTTCCGTGGCACCTTGCACCAGAGCACGGCTCAAAGGATGGGCGCTCGATTGAGCAAGGCTTGCCGCCATGGACAGGTCGGTGTCGCCACAGGGCTTGGCGTTGCTGAGCGCGAGCCGGCCTTCGGTCAACGTACCGGTCTTGTCGAAAATCACGGTACTGATTTTCGACAGACGTTCCAGCGCGTCTTCCGATTTGCATAGGATACCGCTTCGGAAAAGCCGGCCAACCGCCACGATATTCACGACCGGGATCGCAAGGGCTACGGCGCAAGGGCACGTTATGATCAGCACGGCAATGCCCGTCATCAGCGCTTGGTTCCAACCGGCACCGACGCTCAACCAAACAAGAACGGTCGCCGCCGCGATAATGTGAACCGCGGGGGCATAGAATTGGGCAACCCGGTCGGAAATCTTCCGGTAACTGCCTTTGCCCTGTTCGGCGGTTTCCATGAGCCGCGTAATCTCGGCAAGCATGCTGTCGCCGCTTCCGGCCGAAACTTCAATTGTCAGTGCGCTCGACAAGTTGGTCGTGCCCGCGAACACGCGGGTACCGCGCGCGACGCTTTCAGGAACGGATTCGCCGGTCATCAACGATGTGTCGATTTCCGATGCGCCGTCCACCACGGTGCCGTCCGCGGAGACCGTAAATCCCGCGGGCACAAAAACCCGATCACCCGGCGCAAGCGCATCCGGCGAAACTGTTTCCGCCGTGCCGTCCGCCGTGAGCCGAATGGCCTTGTCAGCCCGCAACGCCAACAAATCCTTGACGGCAGAGCCCGCACGCCGACGCATGCTTTGATCCAGGTACCGGCCGATGAGGAGAAAGAAAAGCAATGTGGCCGACGCATCGAAATAAACGTGTTCGCCGCCAATCGCCAATTGAACCAGGCTTGCAATCGTGGCCAGCATGATGGCCAGCGAAATCGGCACATCCATGTTCATCTGGCCCAGCTTTACAGCCGACCAAGCCGACCGGAAGAAAACGCGCCCGGAATACATCACCACCGGCACGGCGATCAGGGCCGACACCCAATGGAAGAGCTGCCGCGTCTCGTGCGCCATGCTGCCACCGAAACCCGACCACACAGCCACGGACAACAGCATGATGTTGGCGGCCCCAAATCCTGCCACCGCAAGCGCTCTTAGGAGTTCCCGGTCCTTCTCGGCATCCGCCGTGTCCACCGTATCGACCGCATAGGGCATGGCATCAAAGCCGATGCCCGCGAGACCATCGATAAGCGATGACGCCAACCGCGTTTCGCCCCGCCACGTCACGGTCACCCGCTTGGCGGAAAGGTTGGTGCGGGCGGTCAGCACCTGGGGGATGGCGTCGAGTGCCGTTTCGATCTTCTGCATACACCCGCCGCAAGACATCCCAGGCACGAACAGGGAAATTGACTGGTGATCGCCGTCGCCCGTTGTTACGTGCGCAAGCAGGTTGATTTGATCGGCAGCCATTGGCCCGCGATCCGGCGCATCGGTAGGATTGATTGGTATTTTCGAACTGACGGAAAGATCGACCACGCCCGTTACCGCCTTATGTAGATTTTCTTATCGAGCCGATGGGTATGGTCAAGCGCATCTTGCGCCGTGATTTTCAACAGCCACTGTCCCGAAAATCGGTCGCGATCAATGGCAGCACCATAGACGCCCGGCGCGATCATTTTGAATTGCAGTGGAACGTCCTGATTTTGATGCACCGTGCGTCTCAAGACACCCTCGACCGACAGATCGTATAAGGGTTGATCCCGACGATCCGTATAGGTCACCTGTATTTGCATTGCGCCATCTTCCGCGGCGGCGATGTCGATCGCCCCTGTCCACCCCAACCGGTCTTGAACGCGCGCGGCCTCAATCTGTTGATTGTAGTTCCGGCCCGCCTTATAGGCCGCATTGGATTCGAGGCCCGGGAAGGTTGATATGGCCAGATAGATCATCACCACGTTGGTCAGCAAGATAAAGCCGAAGAACGCACAAAAGCCGATCAGCACGTGGCGGCCGGTCACCCTAAATTCGCGTTTTTCTGATTGCTGCTCCAATTGTGTCATGAGACCGGGCCTTTGAAAGAAACGCTTTCCACCACTTCCGATTTCGATGCGGTATCGGTGATAACGATGTCGAATTGAAGTGTTTTCTCTTCGCTTGTTAAACGTTGAAATTCCGCGCTGGGAAGCTGCACAAAGAACTTTCCGGACTCCAATGTGTCGGCCGGCACACTCAAAACAAGATTGCTTTCGTTGCGGGTTTGGCCACGGGCCAAGGAGGCGCCCGTTAGACCCCGAATGGAAACCTCAAAGTCGGTTGCCGCATCTCCTTTATTCAAGATTTTCACGGTGTAGCCGTTGCGAATGTCCCCATTGGATAACAGAACAAAAAGCGGGTTCCGGTCGGCAATCACGTTGACTTCTGTCTCCGCGCGCAACAACAGAGCGATTAGCATAATGGCGCCCACCACGACGAGCACGGTGGAGTAAATAATAGTTCGTGGCCGAACCACCTTCGTGCGCGCTCCGCTGCCCGTCGTGCGGGCCTGTTGGTTTTGAAGAGAATCGTAGCCGATTAAGCCGCGTGGCCGGCCGACCCGATCCATGATCGTGTCACACGCATCGATGCAAAGGGCGCATTGAATGCACTCCAATTGCAGGCCATCACGAATATCGATACCCACAGGGCAGGCAGCCACACATTGATTGCAGTCGATACAGTCACCCCGCCCTTCCCAGCTAGCACCTTTTTTGTGGGCGCCGCGCGGTTCTCCGCGATCTTCTTTGTAGGCAACCGCAAACGTGTTTTCATCGAACATGGCGCCTTGGATGCGTGGCCACGGGCACATATAGGTGCATACTTGCTCCCGCGCGATGCCCCCTAACATGTAGGTGGTGAACGTGAACAGGCCGATGGACAAATAGACGATCGGTTGAGATTCAAACGCAATCAGCTCGCGCGCCAATGTGGGCGCGTCGGCAAAGTAAAACACCCACGCCCCGCCCGTTGCTACCGCAATGACAAGCCAGATGAAGTGTTTGGTGGCTTTCTTGGCGATTTTGGAAGCAGACCATGGCGCCCTGTCCAAGCGCATCCGCTTGTTGCGGTCGCCTTCGATCATCCGTTCGATGTAAATGAAAAGGTCCGTCCAGACCGTTTGCGGACAGGTATAGCCGCACCAGACCCGGCCCGCGATACTCGTTACAAGAAACAATGAAACCGCCGCCAGGATCAAAAGGCCGGTGATGAAGTAAACTTCCTGCGGCCAGATTTCGATAAAGAAGAAGTAGAAACGCCGCCCCGGAAAATCCACCAGCACCGCTTGATCCGGCGCCATCGGCCCGCGATCCCAACGGATCCAGGGCGTCAGATAGTAAATCCCCAGGGTGACCGCCATGATGATCCATTTGGCGCTTCGGAATTTTCCCGAGACCAGTTTGGGGTAGACTTTTTCGCGGTCGGCATAAAGCGGTTGCGCATGCTCCTTGTTGACCGGAGCGGCATCAACATGAAGCTCCGTATCTTGACCTTCAGGAACATGGCCTACGCGTGCGTCCATTTGGTCGCCTTCTACTCCTCACCCCCGCCCAAACTGTGCACGTAAAGCGCCAGTTCCTTGATGGTGCCTTCATCGAGCCTATTCTGCCAGGCCGGCATCACGCCATTCCGCGCATAGGCGATGGTTTCGAATACGTCCTCACGGTCCGACCCATAAAGCCAGATGCTGTCCGTAAGGTTGGGAGCTCCCATCTCTTGCATGCCGGCGCCGTCGTCTGCGTGACACGTGGCGCACTCATTTGCAAAGATGGTTTTGCCTTTCTCGGCCTCCTCGGCGTCATGGTCGAGACCAGACAGCGACAGCACATACTCCGTCACCTGGTATACCTCTTCCCGGGAGATAAACTCGTCCGCAAGATATCTCGGCATCTCATTGTAGCGCGTATCGGGATCGTCTTCCCATCGAATACCGTGACGGATGGTGAATTCGATGTCGCTCAATTTGCCGCCCCAAATCCAGTCGTCATCGTTGAGGTTGGGAAAGCCCGTAAAGCCTTGCGCGCCGGAACCGTGGCAGCCGGCGCAATTGTCCCGGAACGACGATGCACCGCCCGCAAGCGCAATCTGGTAGAGTTCTTCCGAGTCGCGGATTTGCGACAGGGATAGATTGGCCACTTCGTCCCGGTGGGCTGCCCGCTCCGCCGTGACTTCGGCAATTTGACCGGCCACTTTGTTGCGCTGAGAAAGTTCTCGAATTCCTTCCGTATACGTCCATCCGCCAGGCGCCCAATAAGGAATGGCCGGCATAAAAACCCAATAGCCGATCGACCAGACAATCGTGATATAGAAAATGTTCAGCCACCAGCGGGGCAAGGGGTTGTTGTACTCCTTGATCCCGTCCCACTCATGACCGGTGGTTTCGATTTCGTCTTCCGGCTTAACTTCTTGATCGGTCATTTGCGGGTTCCTTCGCGATCATTTTGCAGGACCGATCGCGCCGCGCGATCAAACCGGCTTTGGTTCGCGGGCCAAAGCGCATAAAACAACATCCCCACAAAGAGGAAGACGAAGATAAGAAGACCGACGGTGCCGGAAATCATGTGAATGGTTTCGAGATCCATAATGCACCTATCGCTTGTTTTCTTCGGGTTCGAAGAGTTCAAAATCGACGAGCGTTCCCAGCATCTGCATATAGGCAATCAATGCATCGAGTTCCGAGATCATGTTGGGATTGCCGTCAAAGTCTCGAACGGATGATTTGGGATACCGCGCAAGAAATTCCTCCGGTAAGGAATCGGGATCTACTTGGATGCGTAAATCATCCACCGCGTTCTCGATCATTTCCGGCGTGTACGGAACACCTACCGTGGCATTTGCCTTCAGCATCGCTTCGATTTGGCCATAGTCGAGGGCAGTCGTTGCCAGAAATGGATAGCCCGGCATGATCGACTCAGGCACCACATCCTTGGGCCGCGCCATGTGGATTTGATGCCACTCGTCTGAATATTTGCCGCCGACCCGTGCCAAATCGGGCCCGGTGCGTTTAGACCCCCACTGGAAGGGGTGGTCGTAAAGGCTTTCCGCCGCGAGGGAATAATGACCGTAACGCTCAACCTCGGACCGCAGCGAGCGAATCATTTGGCTGTGGCAGTTGTAACATCCTTCCCGGATGTAGATGTTGCGCCCCAACAGCTCAAGCGGCGTGTAGGGACGCATGCCTTCCACCCGCTCGATGGTCGATTTCATCAAATAGAGGGGGACGATTTCGACGATCCCGCCAATTGCCACCACAATCAGTACAAAGACAGTGAGCAGGATCGAGCTTTTCTCGAGCGTTTTGTGCGTAAATCTTGCCATGGATTCGCCCCCCTATTCCGCCGGCGCCAATTGGCGCTGACCGATGGCGTTGAGGCCGCGCTCTTCTTCCCGGATGTCGCCCTGGATCGTCTTGTAGATGTTGTAGGCCATGATCAATGACCCGACGAGGAACAACACGCCACCCAGGGCACGAATGACATAGAAGGGGAACATGGCTTCGACCGATTCAACGAACGAATATTGCAAGAAGCCAAGCCCGTCATAGGCACGCCACATGAGGCCTTGCATGATGCCCGAGACCCACATGGCTGTGATGTAAAGCACGATGCCCAAAGTGGCGATCCAGAAGTGCCAGTTCACCAAGGCCAGTGAATAAAGCCGCTCCCGTTTCCACAACCAGGGCACCAGGCAGTAAATCGCCCCGAAGCTTACGAAACCAACCCAGCCCAGCGCCCCGGAATGCACATGGCCAATCGTCCAGTCCGTATAATGACTGAGCGAGTTGACCGCCCGGATCGACATGACCGGCCCTTCGAAGGTGCTCATGCCATAAAACGCGACCGATACCACCAGCATGCGAATGACCGGATCGGTGCGCAGCCGATCCCACGCCCCAGACAAGGTCATCAATCCGTTGATCATGCCGCCCCATGAGGGCATCCAAAGCATGATCGAAAAGGTCATGCCTAAGGTCTGCGCCCATTCCGGCAACGCCGTATAGTGAAGGTGGTGCGGGCCCGCCCAGATATAGAGGAAGATCAACGACCAAAAGTGAATGATCGACAGGCGATAGGAATAGACCGGACGTTCGGCGCGTTTGGGAATGAAGTAATACATGATCCCCAAAAATCCGGCGGTGAGGAAAAAGCCCACCGCGTTATGGCCGTACCACCATTGTATGAGCGCATCCTGCACACCCGAAAAGAGCGTATAGCTTTTCGACGACAGCAAACTGACCGGAACCGCCAGATTATTGCCGATATGCAGCATGGCGACGGTGACGATGAAGGCCAGGTAGAACCAATTGGCCACATAAATGTGGGGCTCCTTGCGCTTCATCAGCGTACCGAGGAAGACGAGGAGATAGACCACCCAAACAATCGTCAGCCAAAGATCCACATACCATTCGGGCTCTGCATATTCTTTGGACTGGGTGACACCCATCAGATAACCGGTGGCCGCCAGCACGATAAACACCTGGTATCCCCAAAAGACAAACCAGGGTGCCAGTTCGCCGGCCAGCCGCGCCCGGCAGGTGCGCTGAACCACATAAAAGGAAGTGGCGAGCAAGACATTACCGCCGAACGCAAAAATCACGGCAGACGTATGAACCGGCCGCAAGCGTCCAAAATTCGTGTACGGTGTATCGAAATTGAGCTCGGGGAAGGCCAACTGAAAAGCCAGCACCACACCCACAAGAAACCCGGCAATGCCCCAGAAAATCGACGCAATGACACCCGCCTTGATGACATCGTCGTTGTAGAAACCGTTCTCTTGGGCGTGGTTGGCCGGCGTCACGAGATAGTGGTTGCCAAGCCAAATCGCCGCCCAAACGCACATCAGCGAGAACATGAATCCGTGATTTTGGATGCCGCTGTCATGTCCTTGGGCAGCCACAATGAGTCCGCCAAAGAACCCGACAAACAAAAGCGAAATTGCGCCAAGGGCTGAGACCCCGCTGCGCGATCCTGCAGGCCCGTTCTGAAGTGTGGTCATATTGTTGGCAATCTATGTTTGCGAGGTGGATACAATTGCAGGGCACGCAAGCCCGCCTGGCTCTGCACCCAGCGTCCTTATGGGACCCAGTGGGCGCACCGTCCTTGATCTAGGTCAAGCAATTTTACCGCGGAAAACTGCGACAAAACTGCAATTCTTGCGGGTCGGCAGAGAGCCATCGATCGATTGACATAGATCAATGCCCAAAAATGGCGTCGGCGTCACTTTTGTTGAAACAGGGTCACGGGAGCCATCGCGCCCCAGCTGTTTTGACAGAGGATTGCCGATCATGAACGCACTCGACCGCCAACTCACAAAAGACGAGATTTATGACACGCTGGATCCAAAAGATTTCGAGAGCCAGCTAGACGTCAACCGGTACGGCAAGCGCACATCGGCCTTTGACAAAATCATCTCCGCGACCCACGACCATTTCTGGGACCCGCTGGACAAGCGCTATATCGATTTCGATGAACCCTTCGACATGGAGCGTGAATATTTGGTGGACCCGGTCTTGGTTGCCGCCTCCCGCACGGCGGTCTGGGACAAGCTGGATGAAGACAATCGAATCAAACTCGCCAACATGGATGTGCATTGGTCCATGTCGAGCATCCTTCACGGCGAGCAGGGCGCTTTGTCCCTGTCCGCTTCTCTGTGTCACATCCTGCGCGATCCAGGCGCCCAAGAATACGCCGCCAATCAGGCACGCGAAGAAGCGCGGCACGTGACCGCCTATGCCAAATATGTGCAGGCCCGGTGGGGCACGCCGCTGCCGGTGGGTCCGGCACTTGGCAACCTGCTTTCGGAGATGGTGAATTCAACCCTTGCCTGGAAAAAGATCGTCGGCATGCAGTTGCTTGTCGAAGGCCTGGCCATGGGTGCTTTTGCCACCTTCTATAAGCACGGCCGCGACCCCGTCCTGGTCCGCTTGGTACAGCTGGCCATGACCGACGAGGCCTTCCACCACAAATTCGGCAAGATCTGGGCCGACCGCACCATTCCGAAGCTTGATGAAGAAGAAAAGAACACCATTGAGGATTGGGCCTGGCAGGTCTTCGACACGCTTCTCTACAATCTGGCAAGCCCGGAACAGAAAAAATCGATCTATGCCAAGGTCGGTTTGGACTGGGAATGGGTGCAGCAAGCCTTCATGGAAGCGTTAACCGATGAAGAGCTGCGCCGGCAGATGCAGGAATCGACCAACATCTTCCGTGTCTTGATCAAAACCCTACTGCAAGCAGGTATCATCACCCAACGCACGGCCCCGCGTTACGCCGCCTTCGTCGACATGAAGGAATTGCACGACGAAGGCGAAGAGATGGTTGGCGACTCGATTGCCGCCCAAGGGATCGATTTCCTGAAGACCATCAACGCCGGACCGAACCCCCTTCTTTCTCGGCCTCAGATAGCGGCCGAATAAACTTCTCTCCCCTCTCAACCAGAGCAAGATCGTGTTTCCGAGAAATGCGATCTTGCCCTGGATTTTTTTTCGATCGCGCGCAAAGAAAAAGCGCCGAAGCCGACCTCGTCAGAGGGACTTCGACGCCTTTAATGCAGGAAGCGTGTAAGAGGAGCTGTTATTAGCCGCCCAGGTTGGTCTGCAGGGTCGTCCAACGCGTGGTGATGGTGCCTGCAACGCCGTTGATCGCCGTGATCGTAGCAGCAGCTACAAGAGCGATAAGGATGGAGTACTCAACGAGGGTCGCGCCGCTTTCGTCGTTTGCGAAATTCTTGATCGTGTTCAACATTTTAAAATCTCCAAAACAGTGGTGGTTGGCATTAATCCGTTGTGCCTGTTTCCGTCAGGCTCGTCCCCCTAGTTGCAGCCCGCGTGCCAAATGCCGTCGGCGCATGTGCCAATCAGCCCGCAACGCGTCAGAAATGGCAGTTTTGTGGGATTTCCGGCACATTTCATCCGGTCGGGCGACGCCGTGCCAACGCCGCACCGGTGCCGAGGGAAACCGGGATTCGTTTGGAATTGCGACAAATTTTAAGAAAATGGCCCCATTTCGAAACGCAGTTCCTGTCGCAACATGAGACAGGATAGGGACGGCAGGTAACGTTCCGTTAACGGAAGTTACTCCGGGCTAACCATGAATGCCGATTAGCCCGGAGGATTGGCTTTACGATCAAATCAACGTCGACTGCAGAACTGTCGTCAGAAAGAGAGAAAGGGCGACGATTGCCGTCGCCTTTTCCGTACGCTTAACATCGAAGATGACCATCATCTAAGCCGCCGCGCCATCGATTAGTTCAATGCTGTGGAAGACTCCCGCATCGACGGTAATGTCGTCTTCATCCACCAGATCGCCATAAACGGTGATGGTTCCCAGCGGATCGCCGTCATGGGCACCACCGTTGCCGCCTTGGTTGCTGGTGATGGTGATGACAGAGTAGTCCACCTCATTGTCGTCATCATTGGTGGAGTCCATTTGCTGCACACTGATATTGGCCGTGTGACCCTCAATGACGATCTGATCGCCTTCTTCCTTTGAAAAGTCGTAGATCACGTCATTGCCGATGCCGTCGACCCAGTGGTCATGCACATTGTCGTTTTCGCCGGCAACGCCATTGCCCGTCCAATCTATCTCACCATCGTCGCCGCGGTTACGCTCCAGAATGTCCTGCTTGGCATTGAGGAGAGGCATAAAGAGGAACGTATCGGCGCCGCCGCCACCGATGAGCAGATCATCCGGCGAGCCCACAGCGTCAAAGTCGTAGACAATGCCGTTGGCGTCTTGGGCCGGTTCCGGCTCGCCAGCATCTCCATAAGCGATCAGCACATCATTACTGTCGCCGCCGTAAAGCACCTGGCTACCACGACCATCCCGGATTTCGTCTTCACCGGCACCGCCATAGACCCCAATGCGCCCTTCGAACGTATTCTCGCCATAGAAAACCGTGCGATCCACGGTGATGTCATCGGCGGTCACTTCGTCGCCGAAAACCCTAATGGTACCGACCGCATCGCCGTCATGGGCGCCCGCGCCGCCCTGATCGCTGGTAAGGGTGATCAGGGAAAAGTCCGTTCGCCCATCATTGTTTCGGTCGACTTGTTCCACATTGGCAACCACCGTGTGCCCTTCGATGATGATCTGATCGCCTTCCGATTTATCGAAATCGCGGATCGTGTCATCGCCGATGGAGTCCACCCAGTGGTCATGGGCATTGTCGTTTTCGCCGGCCACGCCGGTCATGGTCCAATCCACCTTGCCTGTATTGGCATCGGTGTGTTTGGCGATGATTTCTTCCCGGGCATCGATATTGAGCTGGAAATAGAAGGTGTCGGCACCGTTGCCGCCGATCAGCACGTCGTTGGATGCGGCGATCGGTTCGTCTTCATTGGCACGGGCCGCATTCGCATCCTGCGCGATTTCAGGTTCGCCCGCGTCGCTGAGGCTCACCAAGGTATCGTCGCCGTTCTGTCCTTGCAGCCTGTCGCGACCCGCGGAGTTGACGAGCGTGTCGTTGCCATTGCCGCCGCGCAGCCGGTCATTGCCCGCGCCGTCAAGCAACGCATCGTCACCGGCACCGCCGCGCATATTGTCCCGCCCGGCACCGCCATCCATCATATCATTGCCTTGACCGCCGTTCAGATTGTCCCGGCCGGCACCGCCGTCCAGGTGATCATTGCCGGAACCGCCATTCACATTGTCACGGCCTGCACCGGCGATGAGAGAATCGCCGCCCGTGCCGCCGTTCATGCGGTCGTTTCCGGCGCCGCCGTCGATCACATCGCGCTTGGCACCGCCATTGAGCCGGTCATTGCCGCCGTTTCCGTCGAGAAAGTCCCGCCCCGCTTGCCCATTCAGCCGATCGCGGCCATTGGTGCCGATGAGTTCGTCTTCAAGGGCTGCAAAGGCGCCCTCGTTCGCGGGTTCTTCGTCAGCAGGACCGGCATCGCCGCCCGCGTCATTGTCGTCATTGTCGTCGTTGCCATTATTGCCGTCATTGTCCGTCTCCCGAGAGCGCAGGAAACTAAACAACCGGCCAAAGATGGAATTGAAGTCGTTGTCTGAAGATCGTCCAGAGCTGAAAAAGTTGCGTAGAAAAAATGCCATAACGTAAACCTTCGACTAGCTAAGTGTCGTTCCGGTTTACCCGCCTTCCCCTTCGGCCCCGCTGCACATTGCTGCCTCCGTTATAGCGCGGCCATGCGCCGTCATATAAGGCAATATTGTGACTTGTCGATAATTGGCTAACGTTTTGCAAATTATATTCTGTATACTGATTTATGATTCGCGAAACGCCCGCGCCATTTGATCCGAGAAGGGCTTGAGGAGATAACTGAGCATGGTGCGTTCGCCGGTGGTAATAAACACTTCGGCCGGCATGCCCGGAACCAGCTTCACCGATTCATCTTCCAACAGGTGTTCAGCACCGAAACGGACACGGACCGCATAGAACATGAACCCGGTCTGTGGATCCTGCGCCGCATCAGCACTGATATGCACGATGTCACCGTCATATTCCGGCGTGGTTTTTTGATTGAAGGCTGAAAATCTTAAGCGCACATTCTGTCCGGGATGGATCTGATCGATATCCTTCGCGGAGACTTTCGCCTCCACCAGCAACTCATCCTCTGCCGGCACCACGGTTAAGATGATTTGGCCCGGCTGCACAACAGCGCCACCGGCGTGAACTTGCATCGCGTCCACATAGCCAGATTGAGGGGCCCTAATCTTCGTTCTTTCGACCACATCGTGAGCTGCTCGGTACCGCTCGTCGGCTTTGCCAAGCTGTGTCCGGTAATCTTGCAGCTCCGACAAGATTTGGGACTTCTTCTCTTCATTGAATTGAATAATGGCCAGGCGCACCTCGCTCACACGTTCCTTGGCACGGGCAATTTCCGCTTCCGCAGCACCGACCTGCCCCTTCAGCCGGGTCGCATTGCGCTTGGCGGCCGACAGGCGCGTGACGGGGACAAGCTTCTCCTTATAGAGTTCGTCTAGCCGCGCCACCTCCTCTTCCACCAACTCGAACTCTTCTTCCGCGGCCTTCTTTTGGACGTCGTACCCCTTTATCAATTCCTCAAGTTGCACGAGTTGCTGTTCCAATTGCTGCCGTTCGCTTTTCCGCAAGCTCCGCCGTGCCGCGAACATGTGCAGTGCATTTGTCATCGCCGCAAAGATGTGGGGCTCCTCGGAATGCGCCAGGATCTCTTCCGGAAACACAATTTCTTCCGTGCTGTCGCGCTCCGCCTCCAGCCGCGCAATCTTCGTCTGAAGATCCGCTTTGCTCTTCGCAATGATCTCAAGTTCGGCGCGCGCGGCCGTATCGTCGAGAGTGACCAGCAGCGTTCCGGGCGACACGCGGTCTCCGTCCTTGACATGGACGTCGCTTATCGTCCCCCCTTCCTTGTGCTGAACATCCTTCGAGTGGGAGTCTACAACAAGATGGCCGCCCGCAATGACGGCGCTTGCAAGTCTGCTCACCGTTCCCCAAGTGGTGAAAAGCAAGACCAGCATAAGCGTTGCGGCATAACCGGAAACAACAGTGGCGCGCACGGCGCTATTGTCCGGTCCAAACAGAGCGCGAAGTCTGCCGGCAATCGCCCGCGCAAGATCGGGTCTATGCCACATTGCGTCCCTCGCTTGCCGGACGCAAATATGTGGCCAGCACATTTTCTTTTTCGCCGAAGGCATGCTGCCGCCCGTCGCCTAAAAGCAGCACACGATCGACAGCCGCTAAGATGCTGGGGCGATGCGCCATAGCGATCACAATGGCGCCGCGGTTACGCGCGTTACGTATAGCGGACACCAATGCGCTTTCGCCTTCCGCGTCTAGGTTCGAATTGGCCTCATCCAAAACGATGAGGAATGGGTCATCGTACAGAGCGCGCGCCAGCGCAATGCGCTGCCGCTGTCCGGCGGACAATTCAAAACTTGTTTCGTCGCAACGCGTTTCATAGCCGTTTGGTAAATTTAGGATAAGTTCATGCACACCCGCGAGAGCCGCCGCATCAATAATCTTTCTGGTATCCGCATCCGTGCGAAAACGGCTGATGTTCTCGGCGATCGTTCCCGGAAGAAGCGCCACATGCTGTGACAGGTAACCGATGTGCCGGCCCAATTGATCCGGGTTCCACTGGTCGAAGGTCGCGCCGTCCAAACGCACGTCGCCAGCATGATCCGGAAGCAAACCAGCCAGCAATCTGGCTAATGTCGATTTCCCCGATGCACTCGGGCCTAACACGGCCAAACCTGTGCCCGCTTCGATATGAAAATGAATGCCGTGAAGAACCGGGTGCTTGGCATTGGGTGGCGTGTAGGACACATCATCGACACTCAAATCGCGTTTGGGCGCCGGGAGGCTAAGTGTATTGACCACCTGCGCCCCACCGTCAAACAATCTGCGCAGGCGCGGGAACGCTTCGGCCACCTCGCCGTATTGGCGCCAGTGGGATACGGCAAGCTCAAGCGGGGCCAGCGCCCGAGCGGCGATGATAGATGCCGCAATCATCGCGCCAGGTGACACTTGCTGGTGGATCGCAAGATAAGCGCCGACACCCAAAATAAGCGACTGTAGGAACAGCCGAACGCCTTTGATCAGAGAGGAAAAGCCGCCGGACACATCGCTCAAACCGGTCTGCAAGGCTACCGTTTCTGAATGGGTATCCCGCCACCGTTCCGCAACGGTTCCCACCATGCCAAGCGCGCGAAGCGACTCGCGATGACGTTGTGCGGCCGCAAGCAGGGTTTGTTTTTCGATGGATCCACTGGCAATACTTTGCCGCATGCCGCGCATCATGAATTCGTTTAAGACAGCCAGCGCAAACAGTACGATCGCACCGATGGTGGCCGTCACCCCGAGCCAAAAATGCAACAGATAAACGACACCCAAAAACAGGGGCAGCCATGGCAAATCAAAAGCGGCCAACGGCGCTGGACCGGACAAGAATTGCCGCACTGTCTCCAAATCCCGCACGGGTGAGGTTTGTTTACGGTTTGGCTCCGTTGGATCGCTACCGATCGTCCGTCTAAAGACCTCGGTGCAAAGCAGGGCATCTGCCTCCGCGCCCACACGTGCGAGAATGCGCAGGCGGATGCATTCCAGCAATGCGTAGAAAATCAATAAGCAGCCGACCAGCAAAATAAGCATCAGCAATGTGGGCACCGACTGGCTGGCCAGCACCCGATCATAAACCTGCAACATGAAAATCGGTCCGGTCAGCAGCAGTAGATTGACGACCGCGCTGAACACCCCCACCGATATGAGGGTAAACCGATATGACGAAATGACAGACCCCAGCCCCGCATTCTCTGCGGGATTATTCATTCAACTTCTCTAATACGCTTACTCAGTACTTGGTTGTGCGGTTTACGCACCATGTGGCCCGCAAAGATCCGCTTCACGCGGACGGTCCCACACAAATCCTAAGCCAATCTTCACAAATTGCTTAAAAGTCTAGTCTTATTGACAGCGCGGCCCGGGCCTGCGCAGCTGACCAATTGCCTTAGGCGGCGCGCTTGCGAGAGGGCTGCTGGCGGCCTTTGTGGTTTTGCGGCGAATAGTGGTGTGCTTCTGCCTCGTGCTCATAGCGATCGAGAATGCGGTCGAGGCACCGGGAGATCCGTGTACTGTTGCGGATGAGTTCGATCTGCGGCCAGGCTGACCTTTCGCCGTCATTAATAAGTGCGAGCGTTTCCTCCGGCGAAATCTGCGACAGCAATTTTCTGGGATCGAAGAACCTGCGGCGCGGGATGATGTTCACATCCGCTGTGTATTGCTGAAGTGCCACGGAATAAAACATATGTGTGAACGAACTAATGCCGGGTATGCGTTTTGTCAGGAAGCGGACGAATGGGCGTGATGCTTTCAGATTGACCTTAAACATCTCTTCCCACCAATCGAGCGCACTCCCCATGACGCCGCCATCTGCGTTGGGATCGCGCAACGCCCACAAGATAGCGGGATTGGTTTGGCTCGCTATGAAATGGTTGACGCCATACAGACGGCCCAAACGTCGGCGGGGCAAGTCGTCGCTCACGGACCCGTCTATCCATGCCAATTCGGGAAGGTACGGTTTGCGTGACCCGTCATAGTTTTTGGCCGCAAGTTGCACCGGCGGGAACACGCCCGGTACGGAACATGATGCGATCACCGCTTCACGGACAAAAACATGCGGCGACGTGATCACGTTCAGCAGGCGCGATTTCTGGTTGATCTGAGTGGGCGCGATCGAGATGTTGATGTACTTTCCGGAAATGTCGTAGGCCTCTTCGAACGTGACGTCCGGAATAATGTCCTCGATTGCTCTCGTCATTGTGCCGATACCCATCGGCTGCGGCCAAATGTTGGGATCCTCCTGCTCATAATCGGAATAGAAATGATCGATGATTTCTTCCGACCGGAAGACAGAGTCGATTTCTGCCGGCGTGCGCGTGCCAATGATGGCCGCTATGAAAGCGCCGCCACTTGACCCGGAAATGACGTCGGGCAGCAGGCCTTCGTTATGAAGCGCCTTTATGGTTCCAATGTGAAATGGCGCCAATGACCCCGCCCCGCTAAGCATCAATGCCGACCGGCCATAGCAATGACTTGCGCGGCGAAAGAAATCGATGCGTTCTTCGAACGGAATCACTTCGTCGTCCACATCCGCGAGATGCTCGAGCGCATTTTCCACTTCGGACATATAGTCCGTAATGAGATCCTTCGTCCCAAAAAGGGCTTCGTTGTAGAGGGTGGGCTTCGCGATGCCGCCCAAATTGCCGTGAATGCCTTCATTCAGTGCAAAGAGCAATTCTTGGTCGTCTTTCGCCTTCCGCGCATGCCGCAACATGTCCAGCCGTTCGCGAATTCGTTTATGGTCGTACCGGGGATCTTTTTCTTCCTTCTTCCAACGACTGGCGCTTGATTGTTCGTCAAGCTCCTGCGCGATCTCCGCCCATTCCGCGTAGTTGGCCGCCGTAGACAACAATCTTTGTGATGACGACAATTGAAGCAACATACATATCCCTCACGGCGCCCGTACTCACGCGCCGGGCAGTTCGTCTTAATTTGGCACTACTTTCGCCGAAGGTGACATCCGTTACAACCCGAAAAGAGTCCGGCGCAACTTAATGTGAGAGAATCGGGCACCACATTAAGCAATCGGCGATTGAATTAGCATGCGGACGATTGGCAGCAAATTTTGCACGTTACAGATGGTTTATCGGAGTTTTTAGATAGGAAACCCCGTTATCCTCTGCCGGCGGCAGTCGCCCAGCACGAATGTTGACTTGTACGGACGGTAGAATGAGCCCCGGCATGTCGAGCATTGCGTCGCGATCAGTCCTCATTTTCACAAACTCGTCTTTGCTGATTCCATCGCGAACATGAATATTCTGTGCTCGCTGCTGTTCTACACTTGACTCCCAGACGAATCTGTTCCGCGACGGCGCCTTATAGTCGTGGCACATGAAGAGTCGCGTTTTCGCGGGCAGCTCGAAGATTTTCCCGATTGATGCGTAAAGCGTTGCTGCGTCACCCCCCGGGAAGTCGCACCGCGCCGTGCCGTAATCGGGCATAAACAACGTGTCACCCACAAAGGCGGCATCGCCGATGATATAGGTGATGCAGGCGGGCGTGTGGCCGGGCGTGTGCAGTATGCGTCCTTCCAGCGACCCAATCGAAAACGATTCACCGTCTTTGAACAGATGATCGAACTGGGAACCGTCTGTCTGAAAAGCTGGCTCAAGATTAAATATCCCTTTGAAGATGACCTGAACATCTTTGATGTGTTCACCAATCGCGATCTTCCCGCCAAGCCTCTCCTGAAGATGGGGCGCCGCGCTCAGGTGATCCGCATGCGCATGGGTTTCGAGGATCCACTCGACGGAGAGGTGATTCGAGTGAACAAACTTTGTAATCCGATCGGCGTTTTCCGTCGAGGTTCGCCCCGACTTCGGGTCATAGTCCAAAACGGGGTCGATGATGGCGCATTGCGTGGAAACCGGATCGCACACAACGTAAGAAGCCGTAAAGGTGGTCTCGTCAAAGAAGGCGGTAACATCCGCTCCAGGCTCTCGCCGCTGTTTGCCGCGGCCAAACCACCTCAACATCGCTCACACCCGATTGGTTCAAGGTTCTAAACTTTACCGCACTTAACGTGCGCTCGGTGTGATTGAAATTGATCCACATCAAGATTCACCGACGGCGCCGTAAGAGCACAGGCAGAAATTTGCTCCAGTGCTGTCACAAATTTTACGGCCATTCGTCAAAGGATCAGAAATTCTACAAACACGAATGGAGTGATGACACATGGCCGACAGTAGCGGTGTAAAATATGAAAGAGAAATGCCGACAGTGCTTAAAGCACTGGCGGACGTCCACTCGGTGATCGATCAACTCGGTTTCGATCGGAAAACCTATCACCTCGTGCAATTGCGGGCCTCTCAGATCAATAGATGCGGCTTCTGCATCGACATGCACAAACGTGAAGCGTTGGCTGACGGCGAATCTTCCCATCGTTTGGAAGAGTTGGAAAGTTGGAGCGATGGTGACGACTTCAGCGCGCCGGAACGCGCAGCGTTGGCGTGGACGGAAGCCTTGACCGTATTTGATCCGCAGCGTGATCTGCATTCACTGCGCAGCGATTTGCGGCGGCACTTCTCCGAGAAAGAGATTGCCGGCCTTACCGCAAATATCGCCATGATCAATCTGTGGAACAGGATCAACATTTCCCGAGAATAGCACCCCAAAAGCGGCCGCACGGGCGGCAATCATGGCTTTCGGCACGTTCGCCGTTTCACCCCGGCGCCTAGGACAAAATGCGTCGGGGCGAATCGTGGACCTAGCCGTTTTTCCGCGCTAGTTTTGGCCCGATAATAAAACAAAAAAAGGCGGAGGTCGCCCATGCGGAAGACGATAGTTGCAGCCAGCCTCGTCACTCTCCTAGTATCCTGTGATTCCCAAGAAGAAACGTCCGCTCCAGAAGCAGAACCGGAAGAGCTCGCGTCAGAAGCAACTGCCCCCGCACCGAAACCGCTTGCGGAAGTCGAGGCGGACCCTGAACCGGCACGCACCGCAGGATACAGTGAAACGCGCAATGCTTACTTTGGCGACTTGCACATCCACACGCGCAACAGCTTTGACGCCTACATATTCAATGTGCGCAGGACCGCCGACGACGCCTATCGATTTGCGAAAGGCGAAACCGTTCCGCACCCGTCGGGTTTCGACATGACGATCGCGGGCGGCGCGCTTGACTTTTATACGGTCACCGACCACGCGGAATATCTAGGCATCTTGCCGGCCATGAATACGGAAGGCCACCCGTTGAACGCGCTTGACCGTTCGAAGGAAATGTTCTCGACGGAGCCCGAGACAATCATGGCGGCCTTCAACGAAGTGGGGGCCTCGGTCCGCAGCGGCGAAAAGATTGAAGAGATCTACGATCAGCCGGAAATGAACTCCGTTTGGGCGTCAAACGTGGCGGCTGCTGAAAAGCACAACGAACCGGGCACGTTCACCACGTTTGCGGCTTACGAATTTACCTCCGTGACCACACGTCCGGATAATGAAGACTTTGGCGGCGGCAATTTGCACCGAAACGTCTTTTTCCGCGGCGCGGCACCTGATCGCGCTTTCTCAACTCTCGACTCGAAGAACCCGGAAGATCTGTGGGACTGGATGGACGGACTGCGGAGCGAAGGGATTGAATCCATTTCCATCCCTCACAATCCGAATGTTTCAGACGGCCAAATGTTCCGCCTAGAGACATATGACGGCGCACCCTTGGACGCGGCCTATGCGGAACAAAGAATGCGTAACGAACCTCTTGTGGAGATCACGCAAGTGAAAGGCACTTCGGAAACGCACCCATCGCTTTCGCCAAACGACGAATGGGCCAATTTCGAGATCTACGATCGTTTGTTGGGGTCGTACACGGTTTCCGAAACCAAAGGCAGCTATGTGCGCGAAGCCTATCAGAACGGCTTGAAACTCCAGGAGGAAAAGGGTTTTGATCCCTTTAGGTTCGGCTTGGTCGCGGCATCGGACAGTCACGTGGTGGCAGGCGCTTATGCGGAAAATGACTATTGGTCCAAGGTCGGCATTGTGGATGGTCTGCCCCAAACACGCGGATCCGTTCCCTTCAACGCGGAAGCGGGATGGGACGGTCAACCAGACAATCTGCAGACACGCAACGCATCAGAATGGTTCTCTCGGTGGGGCGCGTCGGGCCTGACGGGCGTGTGGGCGGAGGAAAATACAAGAGAGTCCATTTTCGACGCCTTCCGACGCAAAGAAACATTTGCCACCTCCGGCCCGCGCATCAAGGTGCGGTTCTTTGCGGGCCTGGACTATGAAGACGGCATTGTCGAGTCGGCAGACATGGTGACCACGGCCTATTCATCGGGCGTTCCCATGGGCGGCGACTTGATCGGCGATGGGCGGGCTCCAATGTTCGTCGCTTGGGCCATGCAAGATGCCAACGGCACGGCCCTGCAACGGTTGCAGATTGTGAAGGTCACATCCTCTGGGGAGCAGGTCTTCGATGTGGCGTGCCATACCGGCATACCAGATCCGGAGACCCATCGGTGTCCTGACAACGGCGCCGCCGTCGACACCGACACATGCACACCCACGGGAGAAGGGGCCGGCGAACTGAAGACCTCTTGGCGCGACCCCACGTTTGAGGCAACTCAACGCGCCACCTATTACGTGCGTGTCTTGGAAAACCCAAGTTGCCGGTGGTCCACATGGGATGCGGTAAAAGCGGGCACGGAGCCCAATCCTGCGCTGACAAAGACCATTCAGGAGCGGGCCTATACCTCACCCATTTGGTACATCCCTTCCGCTGGATGAGGAAGCTTACGCGCGAACCGCTGGTTCATTTCGCTCTAGCGTCTATTGCTATCTTTGCCGTCCACTTTCTGTGGACGGCGGAGCGCGACAACGCGGCGAATACGATTACGATCACGCAGACAGACGTGGAGCGTCTTGTCGCTCTGTATACGTCGGAAGCAGGAACAGTACCGACGGCGCAAGATCTTGAAGCGATGATTGCCGATCAAGTACGGGACGAAGCACTTGCGCGTGAAGCCAGACGCCTTGGCCTTCACATCGGCGACACGGTCGTCGACAGGCGTCTTGCGCAAAAGATGACTTTCCTGGTGTCCGATCTCACGGAGATGGAACCTCCCACGGAAGAAGATCTCCAGAACTGGTATACGGAACACGCACAGAAGTTCGAGACGCCGGCGCGGGCTACCTTCGATCATGTGTTCTTTAGCAGTGACCGGCATGGCGATCGCACCGACGAAATGGCGAAAGAGCAACTTACGTCGCTGAATGGACAAAGCCCAAACTGGCAACAGGCAGGTGACCCCTTCATGTTGAGCCGGTCTTATGGCGACCTTCCGCTGCGCGAGGTGGCCCGCCTTTTCGGCCAAGAGTTTGCTCAAAGCCTTTCCTCGCTCGACGCTGGGACCGCCTGGCAAGGCCCTGTAAAATCGGCATTCGGATTTCATTTGGTGCGGGTCCGGAAGATGGATGCATCGAACCTTCCCCCCTTGGAACAGGTCCGCAGAGCGGTTGAGGCGGATTGGCTGGACACCAAACGGCGCGAACAAAATGCCGACGCCATCGCCGAAATCGTCAATCGGTACAATGTGGTTGTTGAAGATCAGAGTGGCAATTAACGCCATGAAAGGGCGGACGCTGCTCGTGCTTCTTCTGTTGCTCGGCTGGGCCAATCAAGTCGTGGCCCATGAAGTGCGTCCGGCCTATCTGGAGATTATTCAATCCTCGCCCACGGCTGTGTCGGTGACATGGAAACAGCCGGTTCGCGGCGACCGGCGCCTGAAAATTGATCCCTTGCTGCCCGAAAGCTGCGGGCCGCCAAAGCAAAACCGCGTGTCCCATTTGGGCGGGACTCTGGTGCAACGTTGGCAGGCATCCTGCGACCTCAGCCAAGGGACGGTTTACGTGGATGGGCTCGATCGTACGCTGACCGATGTGTTCGTGCGCATCAGCTTTCTGGACGGTGAAACGCTTTCCACCGTGTTGCGTCCCGGAGATCCCCCTTTAGATCTTGCAGAACCTGCGCCCCAATCCGGCAACGGCTACTTGCGCTTAGGCGTCGAACACATTCTCTTCGGCTACGACCACCTGTTGTTTGTGCTTGGCCTTTTTCTCTTGGTCAAAACACGGCAATTGGTAGCGACAATCACCGCGTTTACGGCCGCCCATTCATTAACTCTGGGTCTATCAGCGCTTGGCGGATGGAACCTGCCGAGCGGACCGGTCGAAATCGTCATCGCTTTGAGCATTTCGCTGCTGGGACTTGAGGCCCTTTACAGGGTCCGAGGCCGCAGAACCTTATCCGCGCGCCTTCCCTGGCTGATTGCCCTTGGCTTCGGACTCATCCATGGTTTTGGCTTCGCAGGCGCATTGGCCGATATCGGTTTGCCGAAAGACGCCGAACTTTGGGCTCTATTGTTGTTCAATCTTGGGGTTGAAGTGGGTCAGCTTGCGTTTATCGGAGCGCTTCTCGCCCTGCAGTGGATTGCCAGTCAAGTGGCGACCGTGCCAGCACGGCCCATACAAATCGCCACGTGCTACGCGCTCGGGTGCATGGGAGGGTTTTGGGCCTTGGAACGGGCGGCAAACACCTATTTTTGAGGGTTGCTGCCCGGTCTTCTAGAGCAAATCCGGGTCAGACTTGCTCTATTAGAACGCCTCTTACTCGCTCAATTTACGGCGAATCGAAGCAGGAATAATCGTCGCCTTTTGAATGGATTGGGCGTCGATAAACTGGGGCCGGTAGCGCAACTCGGACAAGCGTTGCGTCATCCTCTTGACCACATCGTTGCACTCATAAGTGCAGCCGACGGCCCAAGCCCAATCCTGTTCTTCCATTTCGAAAAAGGCCGTGGTTGGGAACACTCGGTTCATTCTGCGCAAAGTCCGGATCAAGGTTTCATGACGCCAATAGGTCGTCGACCCGGCTTGCGTGATAAACGCACCATCTGGCGACAACAACGAAGCGATCTTTGTCATGAACTCTTCCTGGTACAAACGATTCTGTTGAGCCTCTTCGATCTGTTCATCCGGCAAATCCATGACGATGATATCGAACTTGCCTGCTCCATTGGCGCAACGATCCACATAGGCATAAGCGTCTTCGAACAGGACGCGTACCGGACCCTCACCGCGCAGCGCCTTTTCCAGTTCCTCTGGCGAATAGCCGTATGGCAGGAATTCTGCACAGAGACGAACACATGCTTCGTCGATATCCACATGGGTTACTTGTTCTGCCCCCATGTCGACCGCGATTTGGCTGATCACACCTTCGCTCGACCCGATGATGAGCACGCGCCCAATGTTTTCGGCCATCAAGGCGGCCGGTATGATTTGGCCTTCGTGATAGATCAACTGAGACAGCTCTGAGCTTTGGCGTTCGCCTTCGCAGAAAAGCGTCAAACCTTGGGCCGTACGTCCGATCAGAACGTCTTGATACTGCGTGCGCGCATGGGCCACCACCTCTTCCACGTGCCAGTGCCGCGCAATTCCAGGCGCTATTTCTTCGACCACGTTTTCGCTAGTAGCCATCAAGACCGGCGCCTCGACAGACGCTTGGTCACCACGGTCAACCCGCGTCAGGTCTTTCACCTCGGCGCCAAGCTCATTGGCGATTTCCCGCGCGATGGCGTCCGGATCGCAATCACCGCAGGTGAAGACATCCAAAAAGGCGCTGCCTTTTTCTGGGTAGGTATGGATCGACACATGCGATTCCGACAACAACGCAAGTGCCGTTACACCGTGCGGATCGAATTTCTTGAGCTGTATGCCAAGAAGTGTCGCGCCGCCCTTGGGAATAGCGTTTTCGAGCACCCCCGCGATAATGGATTGCTCGTTGAGCGTCTCAAACGGCACACCGTAGAGGTCCGCCATGACATGTGTGCCCCGGAACGCCATGGTGAATGGCGTGTTAACGGGCACAACGCCCACTACTGTCTCATTCTCTGAGGTGAACCCAGTGTTCTGCATGCGCATCCCCCATGCAATCCTGTTGCCTACTCCGCATACAAACATCTTCCGATATTTGTTAAATGCGCCCTGTGATACCTCTAGTAGTAAATGCAAAAAATTTCGGTGCCGTTAATCGCACAGCCTTTTAGGTAAATTTGGTAGGAGCGTTGCGGCGACGTGTTGCCGACCTATGAGGCAAAGCGCGCTTTGAAAAAATCGTTCGCCGTTGACCTCGCCCATGAAACGTCAAACACGAATACCAAGGCGATATAGAGCGCAGCCCCTAACGCTGACTTAACCATAAGCCCCACAAGCCCCGGCTCTATCGGGATCACCGCAACGATCGCGCACATGCCGGCCGTGGCCGCCAGGATCTTTGCGATATCCATGGTTGGGAAGGGCAGCGGAAAGGCTTTTCGGACAAAGAAGTACGTCACCACAATCATGATCGCCGTCGTTGCGACCGACGCATATCCCAAGCCTATGACACCGAAATAGGTGACAAAATAGAACGAACTAATGACCGTCACAAACAGGTAGACCACTTCACGATAAAATAAGAAGTGCTGCTTCATGCCCAGATGCAGCGCCTGGTCCAAATAGCCCGTGCGGAAAAAAAGCAGCATTGTCGCCACCGTCACCAGGGGCAGCAGCGTCAGCGTCACCTCTTTGAATTCGTCGCCAATCAAGACCTCTACAATATCCGGCGTCACCAACGTGATACCCACTGTCGCGGGTGCCATGAACCCAATCATCAGTATGCAAGCCTTCGACAACCGTTGCTGGGCGGCCGCCAACCCTTGGCTTTCCAAATCATGCGTTGCAAGCGGTGCCGTGGCCATGTTCAACGGCCCTAAGATTGCGGTCACAAAGCGATAGGCCAACTCGGCACTGATCGCATAAAGGCCCAATGCAGCAACCCCCTCAATCGCCGTAACGATGAACCTGCCCGCGTAAGCGCCCAAAGACCCAACAGCGATACCACCCGCAAGGGGCGCGCCGATGCGGGCCAAGGGTGTGAGGTTTTGTATGCGGCCCACTTCCTCAACCCGGCACCAATCCCGAAAGATTTGAAACAGCCCAGGCAACACCATTCCAATGGTCGCACCCGCCAGAATGCCCTCAGCTCCGGCTCCGGCGACCACAAACGAAGCTGCAAAAACCCCTGCCCCAAGCGACCTGGAAATCCGAGTCAGCACGCTTCGCCGTGCTTCCAGCCGCGCGGTAAAAATGCCGGTGTTGAGCTCCATCCACCCGGTGGCGACAAACAAGCCAAGTCCCAACAAGGCAAGCAATTGATGGCGCGGCTCGCTCAGCGTCACAAACAGAACCACATAAACCACGAGCGACAGCGCCACCGTCGACAGAAAGATTGTCAGGACGGCGCCGAGAAATTTCTCTTTGTTCTCTTGGGTAGGATACAGGCGGACGACGGCCGTGGTCAGCCAGCTCAAGCTCAACGACCAACCAAACTCGATCGAAGTCATCACGAGCACATAGAGCCCGTATTCGTCCGTCGAAAGCTCGCGCGTAAACAGGGCCACCAATGCGACAGCAACAAGACCGGGAATGATGTTTCCCAGTCCATACATCAGTGTCTGGCGCACCAGCATCAGTACGGTCTCGTCAAGGCAAAGTGATCACGAAACAGTGTCACGGCGCGGCCAAATCATATACCGGCGCGACCGCGTCTTGAAGAACATAAGTGTATGTCTTGGTGTGGGGTGTGATTGCCAGCGCACCATTGTTCAGTACACGGTTGCGCCAAATCGCAAAGCCCAGAGCATTCCAATCCAAATCGCTCCAACTGCGATGGAATTCGTCGCGTGCGCGGCCATTAAGCGGATCGGGCAATTCATACTTTTCCCAAACCGTAGCTAGGGGCCCCTTCGGGGCAAAAAAGTCCGGCATTGGGTACTGGGTCGTTCCTTTCCGGCAGTACGCCGGATATCCCGGAAGCCGCCGCAAGATCAGTTCCTTGAGCCATGGCTTTGCGTGCCGGTTTGGCGCCAGGTAACGGTCCCTGACGGGAACGGAGGTAATGAAATCCACAAGGCGGCGATCGGAGAATGGATGAAAAACCGTCTTTCCATAGGCAAAGGCGTGTTGGCGTTCTTGAAGCGCGACACCCCCGGCGATGTAACCAATCCAGTGGATAAGCTCCAAATGCTGAAAGTAGAGGTCGTTTTCCGGCGCGGCCCGCTCGACGAGAGCAAGAATTGAGTCGAGCCTGAGGCGTAGTCGCGCATCGATTTCGTCCTGACCGAATGCCAAGTTCAATATTCTGTAGTTGGTGAAGGCATCCTCCAGCGCAGTGGCCCCATCCAAATCGAACAATCCGCGCCTGAACTCATCGGCTTGATGTGCCGCCTCGAACAATTGAGCTCGGTAGCGGACGGGCGCCAATGGCGTGAGTCGCCGAACAAGATCGGCACCGCCAAACCGAATCATGGCCATCATGAGGGCCCCGGTCCAGCCTTCGGCCGGATACACGCCAAAAAGCGAATCGGCCACCGATCCTGATACGAAACTTGGCGCGTCGGTTTTGTAAAGCTGGGTATAGAAGGCAATCTGATCGAGTTCAGGCGGCAATCCAAAATCTTCGATCGCACTCTCAAGTTCCGACAAGAAATCCGCTGAGGTGTGCGGCAGAAGTTGTAGGTCAATTCCCAACAATGACGCCGCGGTATCCAATGTCTCTTTCTCGAATGGCGGCAAGGTTTCGGGCATGGCGGTTACTGCCGGCACGGTCCGGTCGAGATAGGTATAAAGCAGCGTTGAATCCACACCGCCCGAGAACAACGAAAACAGGCCTTGCTCGTTCCTCAATGGCCGCATGATGTCGTCGAAGATGTGGTCGAGCTGCGCAAGACGCTCTTGCGCGGGAAGATTCACAATGCCGCCCGACACAAAATCAAAGTTTGCGGTTTCTGCCTTTCGTTCGCCGATCCCTATACGGATTTTCTCGCCAGGAGCAATACGGCACCAACCTTTGACGAGTGAACCCCCCATCGGAATCCGCCGGAAGATCAAGTGGTCCAGCATGGCCTCTCTTGGGACGGATCGCCGTTCGATTGGCGTGCACGCAATGGCATTACGCATCGTATCGCAAATGGTGATGCCGCCATCGTCACCGATGGCATAAAAAACCTCGAATCGGGAATGGACGGGCCGCCAAGCGCGCAGTTCGAATGGCTGGCCGGCATCGCGCAAAAGCTGGACGATCGTGACCTCTGGCCCCGACCGGCAAATGGTTTCAATCTGATCAATACTTGCAAACGAAACAGCCGCGAGCTGTTCGAGATCTTGTTCGGCGCCACCGCTTACGAACAAAACCTGCTGAGGGGATTCTATGACCGCAATCTGCGGATCCGCGAACGCAAACTTTACTTGGGGCATGCCACCTCGACCGAGCTACTCGCCATACGTGCTCGCTCTCACATAAAGCAGCCGGCCTTATTTTCGGTTAAATCGGCAGCCTATCTGCCCTTTCCGGCCATAGGTCCCAGCCCGCCTAGCGGTTTATTAGGAAAAGTAGGGCATATGTCAGGGAAACTTGGAGTGGTACAGAGATGAGAACCGGCGTTTACAGAACAAGCGATCTTCCCAGGGACATCATTCAGATTCTCGATCCGAAATCGGAGCATGTTCTGTTTGACCGAGCCAGGGGGGGCGGCAATCATTTCTTCGAAGTGGACATGATCCAGAGCATTCCCAGCGAGCGGCAGCTTATTGAGATCGTTCGGTCGCCAGTTCACGGACACATCCTGGTCCTTGATGGCGAAGTGCAGCTTGCAAGCTTTGACGAACACAAATATCACGGCACCTTCGCCCGGGAATCACTGGCATTCGCAGATTCGCAGTTTCCCAAACCCTCCTACGAAGCCCTGATATTCGGCGGCGGCGACGGTTGCCTGGCGCGTGAACTGCTGGCAACCGAACGATTAAGCCGTATACAGATTATTGACTATGACAAGGATGTCATTGGACTGTTCAGCCAAGGCGAAGTGGCGGACATCTTCGGCACACGCGCCGTGTTCGCGTCGGAAACCGTCAATGTTTTTTCGGAAGACTATCGCGATTTCGAATTCGAGGCCGCCGCCGACCGCATCGACATTCTTTTCTTCGACCTGACGGATACGGCACAACTCGACGAAACCGCCTGGGCCGACGAAATTGTGCGGTTGCTTGAGCATTTTGTTGGCAAACAAGGCCAAAAGCTGGTGGTTGCGCTTCAGCTTGGGTCCATATTGTTCGATACCGAATCGGCAAAACTCGCTTTTCTTCTAAACCGGTTGAACGAGCAATTCGCGCCACGAGGGGTCACCCTCGCTCATGCGGCCAAGTCCATGTATATGCCTTCCTTTTCCGCCTATTGGAGCCTCGGCTTTGTCGCGCTGAGCTGCCCTTAAATCGGGCCGGCTGCCGCCTCAACTTACCAAGCCCTTGATCTATTTATAGAATCGGCGTCCAAGGCCGGGTTCGGCGGATGCGGTTCGCCGCAGGGCCATGCATTCATACCGCGTCCGTCAGGGGTCAAAAAAGCGCAAAATCGTCAACTTTTCCTGACAGATTGAAGTGTCACAACTCCTTGACAGTCAAAAGTCTCAACCTTACAGTGGACGAATTCAACTGTGGCACAACTGAGCAGAGTCCACCCTAAGAGGAGATAAAGCCTATGGCCCATGAGACTCAGACGGCCGATCTGGACGATCCTGACCGGATTTGGCCTACCGGACTGACAATTAGAGAATCGGAAGAACTTCACAGACACGTCATTGACGGGGCCCGGGTTTTCTTCGTGATTTCGCTGATTGCTCACATTCTCGTTTACATCTACACGCCGTGGAGCGGCTAAAAGGAGGCTAGATTATGAACCAGGGTAGAATCTGGTGTGTCGTTAATCCGACCGTGGGCCTCCCGCTATTTATCGGTGGCGTGTTGGCCGTATCCTTGATCGTACACTTTACGGTCTTATCACACTCAACGTGGTTTCCCGCGTTCGTACAAGGCGGCTTTTAATTAGCCGTTCGTCAATCAATAATCGTCTCGATTGGAGACGAAAATGTGACGCGACTCTTCCGGTGTATGTTTCCGATGTGCACCGGAACAGCCGTGTGGGAGGAGCGGCATGGCAGCAATCGTAAGAATCTACGCAACCGAAGACGCAGCGCGGAACGCATCTGCAAATCTCGCAAGAGCAGGGTTCGCGGACAACAAAGCTCTGCTTCCCAGCGAGCTTACAGGCCGCGAGGCAAACGCTGTTCGCAGCGCCGTTCGGGATGGGATACTTCCAGGCAGCAATACCGCCGTATGCACGCGTCTCCTTCAAGAAGGGCGGTCGCTTGTCGCCGTCGATGCAGTTTTTGGCCGGGGTAACGAAGCGCTTAAAATTATGGCAGACGCAGGCGCCGTCGATACATATTTGGTCCCGGACCCGCCCGTTAGAAACGCCGCACCGTTCTCCGAAGTGTTCGGTTGGCCGGTCCTGTCGAGCGCCAAGCCGAGCACGGAATTGGTGGACTCCAAATGGCGGTTCTCTTCCCTATTTGGCCTCGGCCTATTAGGTGGTGGCGCCGCACCGCTTTCCTCGATGATTGCCTTCCCGACATTAACGGGTTCCAAGTCCGGCAAAAGATCTAGCATGGGACTGCCGTTGCTAATGAACAGTGCATCGCCGCTATCATCAATGCTTGGACTACCGACGGTCTTGAAGCCGAAGCGCCCTTGGAAACGAAGCATGGGCTTCGGGATGCTTTCGGACAATGCAACACCGCTATCTTCGTTTATCGGCATTTCCGCACTGAGCGACGAAAGCAATAAGAAGTAGCGCCGAAGGCGGGCCTAGGCGGGTCCCGCACTGCCTCAGCATGCAGGCGCCCCGTGATTTTTGGGGTTGGTTATGAGGGCTCTCCGGCAACAAATGGTCTCCATGTGGGCCTCTCTTGGCCCGCGCTACATGCCCTTCGCAGATCTGGCAACACCTGATCTGCCGCTTAGCCGTCTCTTGCGGCTTTCCTTGTTTCAGATATCTGTCGGCATGACTCTGGTGCTGCTGGTCGGCACGCTCAACCGGGTGATGATCGTCGAACTCGGCGTGCCGGCGACCGTGGTTGCGGTAATGATCGCCCTACCGCTGCTGTTCGCCCCGTTCCGTGCACTGATCGGCCATCGATCAGACACCCATCGGAGTGAGCTTGGCTGGCGGCGGGTGCCGTTTATCTGGAAAGGTACCCTTCTGCAGTTTGGCGGTTATGCCATTATGCCGTTCGCGCTGCTCGTGCTTGCGGGCAAGGGCCAGGCGGACACGGCACCGATTTGGATCGGCCATTCTTCTGCAGCGCTTGCCTTCTTACTCGTGGGCGCCGGCGCGCACATCGTTCAAACCGCGGGTCTTGCCCTTGCGACGGATCTGACGCCACAAGAATCCCATCCCAAGGTCGTCGGCCTGATGTATGTCACACTGTTGATCGGCATGATGGCCAGCGCACTGATCTTTGGCGCGGCCTTGACGGATTTCAACGCCGGCCGATTGGTGCAAGTGATCCAGAGTGCCGCGCTGGTGTGCGTGGTGCTGAACACGGTCGCCATGTGGAAGCAAGAAACCCGACGCCGAGATCGGCACGACCGGGTAGCCACACGGGATCCGACATTTCTCGAATCATGGTCCCGCTTTTGTGCCGGAGAACATGCGGTCCGCCGTCTGGTGATCATTGGATTCGGCACCATGGCATTCGGCATGGCCGACGTGCTGCTCGAACCGTTCGGCGGGCAAGTGCTGGGCTGGGAGGTTTCGTCAACGACCATGCTGACCGCATTGTTCGCTTTGGGCGGTCTGTTGGGATTCGGATACGCGTCCTATGCCCTTGAGAAGGGCGGCGATACCTATCGCATGGCGCAAGGGGGCGCGCTGATCGGCGTACCCGCCTTTGCTCTGGTAATTCTTGCGGCACCGCTGGGCCAATCTCTTGCCTTCTTGGTGGGCAATTTCTTGATCGGTTTTGGCGCGGCCGTCTTTGCCCACAGCACGTTGACCGCCACCATGTCCCAAGCGCCCAAAGAGCAAGCAGGTCTCGCACTGGGCGCCTGGGGTGCCGTACAAGCCACCGCGGCAGGTATTGCCGTTGCGATGAGCGGCACCATCCGCGATCTGGTCAACGTTGCCGTCGGCGCGAACGGAACATCGGCCGGCTTCACGGACGCTGTCGGTTATCTCACGGTTTACGGCATCGAGATCGTCCTTCTACTGATCACCATTGTCGCGATCATTCCCCTTATTCGGTCAAACGCCAAAGCACGCGGGCGTATCGGAAGCGAAACACAAGCGGGGCTGCACCAAACCAGCGGAATTGCCCAAAGCCCGGCACACAAGGCGTCAGAGTGAGACCATGACCATACGGACAATTCTCGAATACCCGGACCCACGGCTGAACCTGCCCTCCCAACCGGTCACGCGCTTCGATGCGGATTTGAACAGTCTGGTGGATGACTTGCTGGAGACGCTGTACTCGACGAGCGCCATTGCTTTGTCGGCACCGCAAATAGACGATCGCAGCGCCGTGTTGGTCATCGATCTTTCGGAGGACCGTTCAACGCCCAAGGTCTATATCAATCCGCAAATCCTCGCCAAATCCACCTGGGGCTTCGTGGAAGAGAGCTGCCTGTCCGTGCCCGACATCGTCGGCAATGTCATCCGCGCAACGGAAGTGCGCGCGCAGTGGCAGGACCGAGAGGGGCGTGTGATTGAAGATGATCTAAGCGGCATGGACGCTGTTTGTTTGCAGCACGAAATGGATCATCTGGCCGGGAAACTGTTTATTGACCGGCTATCGATTTTCCGGAGATTGAGCATCCGGGCAAGGCAGGCGGCGCGCTCACGCAGTCTAAGAAAATCTGCGTAATCGTTCCCCCACATGTTTCCATCGATAAACTGACCGGTTTGGGAGTGTGGACACGCTCACCACGCCTTCACGGCAAGAACGTCACACGGCGGCTGATTGAGAAACTCTTCCGCGACGCTGCCAAGCAATGCATGAGAAATACCCACCCGCCCGTGGGTGCCCAGCACCAGCAGATCCGGCTGTAATCGATCAACTTCCGACCGCAGAACCGAACGCGGATCACCGTGTCGGATTACTTTGTGTATCGTTTTGATTGCCGTCAGATCGTGTACGGAGGAATTGAGTAATGAATTCATTTCCTCGTCGATGACCCGGGTGAATTCCAGCTCGTGTTCTTCTTGAACGGCCCGGCGCGTGTCGCGCCCCGGCTGAAACCCCTGGTAAGGAACCTGGAACGCATGAACCATCCAAAACTCTGCGGCAGGTGCCAAGGAAAAACCGCTGCGAATGGCGAACCGCGAAAAGACCGAGAAATCGACACCGACCATAATGCGCTCATAGGGACCTGTGACCCGGTCTCGCACCACCAGAACCGGCTGTCTCCCATTTCGGATGACGCGCTCCATCGTCGTGCCGCTTATGGGTCTTCGTCGGGACTCGTTTCGATGCGTTCCCGTCACGATCAGATCGGCTTTGTTCTCATCCGCTTGTTGGATGATGTCTCGATGATCACTGCCCGGCACGATGGATATGGCAATGCCTGACCCCGTCGCCCCCGCCTTTCTGAGGCAGGTTTCGATTTCCTGCCGCGCCGCAGCGTTGGCCTGATCCTGCACAGAGGCGGGCAGGTCTTGATCCAACACATGCAGGATGGTGAGATGAGCGTTGTGTTGTGCCGCCAGCTCCACGGCGCGTTCCACCGCCCTATCGGAACGCCCCGAAAGATCAGTTGCCATAAGGATCCGGCCGACGGGCCTGAGCGGGCGCGCATTGGGCCCAATCTCCGCATCTTTGGACGCAGAATCGCCCACCGTTTGTTCTTTACCCAATATCATTCCGAATCTCATGCCACTCTTAAGGATCTCAAGGCGATGCAAAAACCAACCTGTAAATGGTCTCTCCTCAGCTAAATTCAACTAATTTGAGATCAACTGATGAAATTTGACGACATTTCAGATATTCTGATATTCATTGAAGGTATTTGAGCATGCTCAGCAAGCCTTTCATGACCACGCACGAGATTGCCGAGCTTCTGAAAGTGGGCGAACCGACGGTCCGGTCCTGGATTCATGGGCAGGAACTGCGGGCCGTCAAGCTCGGCCGGGAGTTCCGGGTCGCCGTCAAAGATCTGGAAGCTTTCGTCAACGAGCGCGCGACCCGCGAACCGAGCTGGAAATAGGCAGAAGCAATGAACAAGTCTTGCCAATTGGAGCGCGGAATCGGGATGGCGAAGGAATGTTGCAACGCATTACGACCGATAAGAGAGTGCCCGAAAGCGACCGGCATGAGCCCCCTCGCCTGGCTCTAACAAATCGCGCGGAGTCCGCCCAACCGTTTCTGTTCAAAGCCCGCAGCATACGGACCTGCCGTTGGCCTATGCCCATTCGTGACGTGCTTGCTGTAAAAGCGACGCTCCCCGAGTTCGGCGCTCGCGCAAACGTTCCGGCCCGTCTGTGACCGAAGCCATTGAAAGTTACATTTTCTATGAGGTCGCCGCTCTTCTCGTTTTGGCGGCCAGTGTCGGATTCATCGGCTTGTTGCTGCGCCAACCTTTGATCGTCAGTTTCATAGCGGTGGGAATCCTCGCCGGTCCGGCCGTGTTGGATATTGCCAAATCGGACGAACACATTGACCTGTTCGCCGAGCTGGGCATCGCGGTGCTTCTGTTTTTGGTCGGGCTTAAACTTGACCTCAAGCTGGTCAGAACGTTGGGCCCTGTCGCGCTGATGACCGGTTTGGGACAAGTTGCTTTCACGACGGTCTTCGGTTTCCTCATCGGCTTGGCGCTCGGCCTCACTATGATCACCAGCCTTTACGTGGCCGTCGCCCTTACCTTCTCGTCCACCATCATCATCGTAAAACTGCTGTCCGACAAACGTGAGATCGATTCCCTGCATGGGCGCATTGCCCTTGGTTTTTTGATCGTGCAAGACCTGGTCGTCGTTCTCGCGATGATCGTCCTGTCCGCTGTCGGCGTCGGCACTGCCGAGGGCGCCGCGTTCGTTGAAGTGCTGTTGGTATTCGGATACGGCGCGTTAATGCTGGTTGCCGTCGGTCTTTTTATTCGTTTCATTGCAAATCCGTTGGTGGAACACCTTTCGCGAGCACCGGAATTGCTTGTGTCATTCGCGATCGGTTGGGCGGCCCTTCTCGCGGCGCTTGGACATTATCTGGGTTTCGGAAAGGAACTTGGCGGCTTGCTTGCCGGAGTATCGCTTGCCTCGACAGCGTTTCGAGAGGCCATCGCGGCCCGCCTCGCATCGCTGCGCGACTTTCTGCTTCTGTTCTTTTTTATCGCCCTCGGAGCATCGCTTGATTTGTCCGTGCTCGGCGCAAGTGTCGGACCCGCCATCGTCTTTTCTCTCTTCGTGCTGATCGGCAATCCGTTGATCGTGCTGGCGATCATGGGCGTCATGGGATACCGCAAGCGAACGGGATTTCTGGCTGGCCTTACCGTTGCGCAGATCAGCGAGTTCTCGCTGATCTTCATGGCGATGGGCGTGTCGCTGGGGCATGTGGCGGATGACGCCTTGGGGCTCGTGACCCTTGTTGGGTTGATCACCATCGCCGCCTCCACGTACATGATCACCTATTCCCATCATCTCTACCGCCATTTGGATCCCTATCTGGGACTCTTTGAGAGACCATCGGCCGGACACTCGGAGGACGCGGGACACGCGGGACGGACCCCCTGCGATGTCGTTGTCTTCGGCTTGGGTCGCTACGGCCTTGGGATCGCACAGGAATTGAAAGAAGCCGGATGCCGGGTCTTGGGCGTTGACTTCAACCCCGTCGCAATTCGTCACGCTCGATCAAAGGGATTCGACGCGATTTTTGGTGATGCAACAGATCCGGAGTTTCTTTCTCATTTGCCCCTGAAGCACGTCAAATGGGCCCTTTCGGCGGTTCCTGAACACGACACGGGCATCACCCACGATGATCCGAGGCGATCTCTCATCCGCTCACTGACGGATTTGAAGTTTGAGGGGCGTATCGGCGTTGCGGCACACAGCGAAGAGACAGCCAATAACCTTGAAGCATCTGGTGCCGATCTGGTGCTGCTGCCATTCCGGGACGCCGCCTCTCGGGCCGCTTCTCTTGTATTGAGCGGTGCCTCACCCCCTCGGACGGAAACAACCGACCCAGAAGGTCAGAAAGAGTTTGCCATATGATTTGGAGACGTAGAGCAAAAGAAGTTCAAGACGAGGCACTGTCTTTTGAGCACTTGCTTGTGGTGTGTACCGCCGAGGAAAGCGACGAAGAACTTTTGACCGCGGCCGTTCATCTTGCGGACACCTGGAACGCCGACCTTACCCTGTTGGCCGTCGTCGAACCCCCGGCGGAATTGGGCTGGATTGCGCGCGCGACCGGCGCAACCGCAACTGAGATAACGGATCGGCTGATCGCGCATTATGAGCAAAAGATTACGACCCTTGCGGATAACGCTGCACTGCCGGTGCGGCCCAAGACAATTGTCTTGGTGGGCAAACCGTTCCTCGAAATCATCCGCTACGTTATCACCCATGACGTGGATTTAGTTATCAAGATCGCAGAACAGTTGACGGGCGTGGGCGGATATTTGTTTGCAAGCACGGACCAACACCTTCTACGCAAATGTCCTTGTCCCGTTTGGCTCCGCCTTCCAGAAAATCCTTATGCGGCCAAAACGGTTATTGCCGCTGTCGACATAAACCACGCCATGACAGCCGAGCCCGAGACGCTTGCTGGCCTCAATCGACGCATTGTTGAAGCAGCAGTTCACCTCGCCACGGCACAGAATGCGGTCGTCCACCTGCTGCATGTATGGGATGCATTGGGCGAAGGGTTGGTTCGCCTGTGGTCAAACGCCCCTGACCCGGACGAAGCGGTGGCAAAATACGTCAATGAGGTTGAGGCCAATCATGCGCGCGCGCTGGATACGCTCGCCGACCAAGCGCGTAGCTGGATGGGACCGGACGATGCGAAGCGTATAAAGCTTCTGCCTCGACTGGAGCGGGGCGCTGCCAGAGACATCATTCCTCAGCAAGTGCACACCCTTGACGTGGATGTGCTGGTGATGGGAACGATCGCGCGCACCGGCGTGCCAGGACTTCTTATCGGCAACACCGCCGAAGATGTTCTCAACAGCGTCGATTGTTCCGTTGTGACGGTCAAGCCGCCCAATTATGTGAGCCCCGTGCAAAGTGATAGCGGCAGCTAAAACCTTGCTAAATCGACGTCGCCCCCATTTCATCGACACGGCTCACCCGCACGCAAATCGCGTGGTAGGCTGCTGATACGAACGAATAAACACAATACGGACGTCACAGCTTGGCCACGACGAACAACGGGGGAGATGACTCCCACCTTCCCACAAGGACGAAATTCTTTTACGGCCTGACCGATATGCCGATCCAGGTCGCCGCCCTGCCCGTGTCCGCCTTCATCCCCAACTATTATGGAGCGGACCTCGGTCTCAGCCTGGCGGCGGTGGCCACAGTTTGGCTTTTCACCCGATTGTTCGATGCCATTTTGGATCCGGTGATCGGATTTCTCAGCGACCGGACCGACACGCCCTGGGGACGGCGGCGCGTCTGGATGGTCGCCGCAACGCCCGTTCTGATGCTGGCCGTGTTCATGGTTTTCTTTCCGGCCACGCCGGTGAGCGCCGGTTACCTGATGTTTTGGATGATCGTCTTTTGGCTCGGCTGGACCATGCTGTTCATTCCTTACTATGCCTGGGCGGCCGAACTTTCCCCAGACTACCATGAGCGATCTTCCATCACCGGATGGCGCGCCGGTCTGGGCCTGGTGGCCAGCGTGATCAGCAAACTCATCCCGGTTGTTGCGCTGTTGCTTTACGGCTTTGGCGGAACGCCGGCAGTGGTCTGGATGATCGGCGTGATCATGCTGGTGCTGTTGCCGCTCTGTGTCGGCCTTACGGTCTGGCAAGTACCCGAGCAAAAAAGCGTTCAGCCCGTGCGCATGCCGGTTTTCAAGGGCATTCGCACGATGTTGAAGAACGGCCCCTTCAAACGTCTGGTCCTGGCGTTCTTCTTCCAATATGTCGGCATTGCGTTTGCGACCGCGACGATCGTCTTTTACATCCGGGGGGTCCTGCAGGAAGAAGAAGGCAGCATTGTCATGCTGCTGGTCTATTTTTCCGCCAGCCTGTGCGGCGTGCCGTTTTGGGTGTGGCTTTCGAAGCAGATCGGCAAACACAAGGCGTGGATAATGTCTTTGTTGGTCTATCCCGTGTTCAGCCCGCTCTATCTTTTGCTAGGGCCCGGCGATTTCTATTGGATGCTGCCGATTGCCGCCATTACCGGGTTTGCAGGAGGTTCGTTTTCCACCCTTCCCCATTCAATGAAAGCCGATGTGATCGACCTAGACACCATGCGCACGGGTGAAGACCGCGCCGCTTGGTTCTTTGCCGCCTGGTCCTTCACACTCAAGATCGCCCTCTCTGTGGGCCCATGGCTTTCCCTGTCGGCGCTTGCTCTCATCGGTTTCGATGCGACGCCGGGTGTGGTCAATCCGCCGGACAAGCTGGTGGGACTGAAGCTCGTTTTCGCGTTGAGTCCTCCGGTCTTCTTCGTCATCGCGGCTTTGTTTGCCTACGGATATCCGATCACGGAAGAGCGGCATTCGCGCATGCGTGGGGCGTTGGAACGCAGGCGCGCGCGCAGGCGGGAACACGCGCGGTCGGCCGAGGTGGGGTAAGGGGCAAGAGGTTGGAGATTGCCGTGAGCGAACGAACCGCGGTCCATCAAGCACCCCAATACTTGAGAATGTTGCGCAACAGCCTAATTGACAGATTGACCCCGCGAACTGGAATTTGATGAACGTGCAATGGAGGGCAAAACAGTGATGGCAATGACACGTTACGGCATGGTGCTGGCCTTTGGATTGCTTGCCTCAATGGCAGCTCAGGCGCAAGAGTCCACATTCGAGATCCGCGGATCGGACGGGGTCGCCATCACGGCAACCACGCTCAATTCGTTCGACGACCCTTGGGCCATGACGTTGCTGCCCGACGGACGCATGCTGATCACGGAGAAGACGGGCACTTTGGTCTTGGTGGGGCCCGACGGCGCGCGACTGGCAGATATAGGCGGCATGCCGGATGTTACAGCCCGCGGCCAGGGAGGCCTGGGCGACATCATTCTGCACCCGGATTTTGAAAACAATCGACGGATTTATGTGTCTTATGTAGAACGCGAAGGGGCACGTTCCGGCGCAGCGGTCGACACGGCGCTGCTTAGCCTGTCGGACAGCTCCGGCACCCTTGCAGACCGCGAACGGATTTGGACCCAAACGCCCAAAGAGTCAGGCGGACGGCATTATGCTTATCGGCTGATTTTCGGAACCGACGGCTATTTGTTCATCACCTCCGGCGACCGAGGGCAACAAACGCCTGCCCAAGACATGGAAAGCAGCCTCGGTAAAATTATTCGTCTGCATGACGACGGGCGCATACCTGACGACAATCCCTTCGTGGGCGCAGGCCCGGTGCAAGCGCAAATTTGGTCGCTCGGGCACCGCAACCCGCTGGGCATCGCGTTGGATGCCCAAGGACAGATGTGGGCTCATGAAATGGGCCCCCGCGGCGGCGACGAATTGAACCGGATTGTGCGCGGGGCAAACTATGGTTGGCCGGTCGTGTCTGACGGACGGCAGTATTCGGGCCGCCGGATTCCCGATCACAACACGACGGATGCGTTTCGCTCACCCGCCATTTCGTGGGTGCCGGCGATTTCCCCCGCCGGGCTGGTCATTTATCAGGGGACGGAATTTTCCGATTGGCAGGGCGATGCACTCATCGGGGCGTTGGGAGGCAGAGCGATCGTGCGCGTAGCCCTTTCAGGCGACCGCGGGGAAGAGATTGCCCGGTACTCTTGGAACAAACGCGTGCGCGAAATCGAAGAGCACCCGTCGGGCACCTTGGTTGTTTTGGAAGACGGCAGCGGCGGACGGCTGCTCAAACTAGCGCCTGCAGATTAGACTCCGCTGGTGCCAAACAAGTTCGGCCAGGATGATCCGAAAGAGATTATCTGCGAGCCGATCCACGGGAACGAATCGCCCGTGAACGTGAAACGATCATCGGACGGGTCGCTGGTTGCGGGGAGAGGATTTGAACCTCTGACCTTCAGGTTATGAGCCTGACGAGCTACCGGACTGCTCCACCCCGCGTCACCAACGTCGGACTGCATGTACACGCAGTCCGTAGCAGCTTTTCATTTTGTGCGTCCTCGGACTTCACGGTCCTGCGGGCGGCACTTTAGATATTTTGCGCCTCCTCGGACCTTCGGTCCTGCGGGGGTCGCGGGCGGGGACTGCTCCACCCCGCATCACCAGAGAGGGAGTGCGTGCGCACCCCACCAAATTCATCCGTCTACGGAAACACTCGTTCGGCCCGGAAAATCCAAGGGCTGGCGCGACCTCATAGGGTCTGGTGTTCCGACAGAAACAACGACATGTGAAGGAGAACGAATGTGCAAACACTGTGCTTTGCAGGCCTGGCAGCGACCTACTCTCCCGTGGCTTAAGCCAAAGTACCATCGGCGCTGAGACGTTTCACGGCCGTGTTCGGGATGGGAACGGGTGCATCCGCCTCGCCATAACCACCAGACCAGCAAAACACAGTATCGCAATCTTCATGCACAAACCCGATACGGATCGCATGAAGAAAAATGATCATCCAAGATTGTATTTGTTGCCGGATCTTACATCGACCCAGATCGTCCACACACAAACCGCATCGGTCTTTGACCGGTCTGTGTACGTCTGATCATGGGAAATGACGATTGGATCAAGCCGAACGAACGATTAGTACCAGTAAGCTTCACACATTGCTGTGCTTCCACACCTGGCCTATCAACGTGGTGGTCTTCCACGGTTCTTCAGGGAGGCCTTGTTTCGAGGGGGGCTTCCCGCTTAGATGCTTTCAGCGGTTATCCCGTCCGTACATAGCTACCCGGCTATGCGGCTGGCGCCACAACCGGTCCACCAGTGGTACGTCCACCCCGGTCCTCTCGTACTAGGGGCAGCTCCTCTCAAGCCTCCTACACCCACGGCAGATAGGGACCGAACTGTCTCACGACGTTCTGAACCCAGCTCACGTACCACTTTAATCGGCGAACAGCCGAACCCTTGGGACCTGCTCCAGCCCCAGGATGTGATGAGCCGACATCGAGGTGCCAAACAACGCCGTCGATATGGACTCTTGGGCGTCATCAGCCTGTTATCCCCGGAGTACCTTTTATCCGTTGAGCGATGGCCCTTCCACTCGGGACCACCGGATCACTATGACCGACTTTCGTCTCTGTTCGATCCGTCGATCTCACAGTCAGGCAGGCTTATGCCATTGCACTCAACAGGCGATGTCCGACCGCCTTGAGCCTACCATCGCGCGCCTCCGTTACACTTTAGGAGGCGACCGCCCCAGTCAAACTGCCCGCCATACAGGGTCCCGGCCCCATCCAGGGGCGCGGTTAGACATCAACGAAAATAAGGGTGGTATTTCACTTGGTGGCTCCACACCGGCTGGCGCCAATGCTTCAAAGCCTTCCACCTATGCTACACATATTGTCGTTAATGCCACTGTAAAGCTGCAGTAAAGGTTCACGGGGTCTTTCCGTCTGACCGCGGGTACCCCGCATCTTCACGGGGAATTCAATTTCGCTGAGTCGATGTTGGAGACAGT
>JANQPL010000006.1 GCA_028289425.1 Alphaproteobacteria bacterium
CTGTTTTCTCAGCTGCATACTATCCCGCTAACACACGGATAGCGGGGGCGCTACTCCCCCGGGCCAAGACCCGGGGTGCCATGCGCGCGGATGGATCCCCCGCGCTCGCAAGCTTGGCGGGGGATGACGCGATGAGTGGGTCGCGCCTTGTCAAACGCAAAGCTGAACGTGTTGAGCGGCAGGGCTGCGAGGCCATGGGTTTCTCCCATCTTCAAATCCACCTCGCCTACCAATTATATCACAGAAGTGCCATCCTCTTATATCCAACATGCGGAGGGAAAGATGGCTGCCCCGGCGCTACTCAGTCTTATATTTCGCTCCGATCAGCCCCATACCAGTAAGAACCCATTTACTCGTGGACTTGTCCAGAGAAGTAGCCCGCCCTTTGAAACCCTGCATCGACCCAAACGGCCTAAATCCTGCGTCAAGGAATACTTGTTCATTCAGTCGATTTGCATACTCCAAAATGGACACCACAGCTTTCCGTTTATCCGAATCGGAAACTGTTTTTCCATGAAGAATGCGATCACGAATTTTTTCCGCTTCCTTTGCTTTTGCGACCGCTGCTTGAGAAATGTCCTTACCCATTGTGATTTTGTACAGCTCCCGAAATCGCGTTCGTGTCATGTGGTGATTGTCCACCGTTGACCTGGCAATCGTCGAGTTAACTCTATGAAGCTTCACCACGGCTCCATACACGGTCATGTTTTGTGCAAGTTCGACCTGCGCGAACAGATAGCTGATCGATACATCCCAAGGATAATCCGTAGCCAAACTTGGAAAGTGGGATAAGTAAGCACGCAAACTTTCAGGAAGGGCTTCGAACAATTTAAGAATCCCAGCGGTTCTCGGTATCGGCATCATGAGTCCTTTCACCAGTTGAACGATCACATTCATGCAAACCGCTTGAGTTGACAAACAAAAGAGATCGCCTTGCCGGTCGGCGTATTACTGTTCAGTATCCGCATCGTCCGGCATCCATGTCGATCACATCGAAATTTAAGATGGAAGCATCTGACGGTTTGAAGAGTTTCTTGCAACTCGTAAAATGATCAATTGGGGCCAGACCTTTACCTATCCACCGGTCCTTACAAACCCTTCTACTTCCTACCCGCCCGCGGCGGGCACTGTCGCCACGCCCTGGCCGTCGCGCAAATTGTCGGCGGCGCGGATCGCCGTGAACAGCAGAGCGCCCCCGATCACGCCGCACACAGCCACGGCCCAACCATTCGCGGCATAATCACCGGTGCTGCTGATGGCACCACCGACGAGAGGGGCCAACGCTGCCCCCAAAGTAACAAATGCGGGGTGCGCGCCGGCCAGGCGGCCACTTGTGTCGATACGTGCGATTGCCCCCAAGGCAATCGGCATCATGGCAATGGGCATCATCGCGAAGAACGGCCCTGCGATGTAGAACGCGATGGGAGACGTGGCTTGGGACAACAGGATCCCCAATAGGATCATCGCCACGATGATCGCCGCCGTCGGCAGCACCGCTTTGTAGTGAGTCCCGATATAGCCCGCCGCCAGCGGCGCGACGATCCCGAACACGCTGCCGAACATGAACACCAGCCCGACGATTTCGGGGCTCAGCCCCACTTGTTCCGTACCGACGCTGACGATGAACATGACAAGCGTACCGTGACCGAAAAAGATCATGCCCAAGCCCACAAGAGCCGCCCACCCCATCAGGGGTAAAGGCGGTGCGGGCGTGTTCGATTGAGCCTGCCCCGCCATTTGAGGGGCCACGGGCACATAGCGGATGAACCCGATGGCCGCCACGGCGAGCAGCATATACACCACATAAAGTCCGTCTACGGAGCTCAAACCGTCCAACGCGCCCAGTTTCAGAGCTTGGGGCAGCACAATGGAAAGCACCATGCCCATCACCCCCACCGCGCTGTTAATGACGCCGAAGGTGGCTTCGGGGGCCGTTGACCGTCCCGCGGTGGACATAACCGTCGCAATGACGGCGCCGGCACAGAACCCGTTCACGCCACGCAGAACGTAAAGAAACTCGATGGACGGCGCCCAGATGGTCAACAATGTGAGACCGATGATCGACCCAATGGCGGCGATATAGATGCGGTGCGGATCAAACCGCGGTGCGATCTGAGAGAATAACAAAGAGCCTGCGGCAACCCCGGTCATCTCGATGGTGGCCACCAAGCCGGCAGCCGTATTGGAGACCGTAAACGAACCCACGATGGCCGTAATGTTGAAGGCCATGCCGATGGCAGCGCTGAAGGAGAGCAGCATCATCGCTGTGAGCGCCACCAGCTTGAAGCCAGAAATATCTATCCGGCCGTCACCGTCTGTTGGACCGCCCTGCTGGGTTGCCACCTGCACATTCCCCCATGGTTGTTGCACTTATTCTCGCGATAGGTAACGCTAGCACGCCCATGATACCGGTCATATGGAAATTAGCGGGCACACCTTCCTACACTCTTCAGGAGACGGAAGATTGCTCCGCCAACCGATGGCGGCGTATGCTACGGGTAAGGTCCAAATCACTCGGATGAAATTTTTGGGGAGACTGAATATGTTGAAGACGGTACTGACAACTGTTACCGCGGCAACGTCTTTAATTGTCGTGGGCATGATGGGTTCAAACGCCGTCTTGGCGAGCGGCGAGGCCGCCAATTCCGTCTGGGAACTGATGGAACCGGCCTGTAATGCCAATGGCATCGACCCCGGGCCCTGCCGGTGCATCATGAATGCGGTGATCGAACGGCACGGGGTTGAAGCCGCCACCGTGGTTGCCCTGGAAATGCAGTTGCGTGACGACGAAGCAGCGGCCCTCAAAGAACAAATCGGCGAGGATCAGGCCATGAATGCCAGCATCTATTTCGATGAGGTGCAGAATGGTGCCTGCGCCAATGCGCCGCCACCGGCGGACGGCGGGGGCGGCACCGCCTCATCATCCATGGAAGGAGCCGCTTCAGCGACAGATGCTGCGCAATAGCACCGGACTGGTCGCCGCTTTCCCTAGGGCGCCATACCGATGGATTTAAGGAACTCCTCGCCCGTCATGCGGGGATGGTCGCCGGCAAAATCATAGCCCTTGGGTTTTTCGTCGACGTAGATTTCGCCGCCCAGCGAAAACTGTTCGGCATCCTCGAATGAGCCGGTGCACACAATGTACATGTTGGGCTCGATCATCCGGTAGAAGAGATTTGAACCGCATACGGAGCAAAAGCCCCGCTCTGCCCATTCTGAGGAGCGAAAGGTTTTGATGTTGTCTTCGCCGCCAAACTCGATCTTGCCCACCTGCGCCGCCAGCAAGGGTCCCCCCGTCCAATTGCGGCACATGGAACAATGACAGGCGTGCACATGGGTTTCCACTTCATCCGCCGTAAATGTGACGGCACCGCAAAGACATTTTCCCTTGGCTGACATGATCTTCACTCCTTCAAGGCTTTTGCTGAGTTTAGCACGTCAAATCTCAGGGAACGAAGTCTGTTGGAGGATGGAGCGCCCTCTCCTGACAGCTTTTGTCAGATGTCCGTGCGGTGCTGCGCAAGGGTATCGAGCGTTGCGTTGTGATCGCCCACAATCCGCAGCACGATATGGTCGGCGCCCGCGTCGACAAAGGACCGAATGAAGGCCAACACATCTTCAACGGTTCCGCCGAAACAAGCCTGCACCTGCCGCAGGAGATCCGCCGGCGCACCGTAATAATCCTCAAGATAGGCGTTGATCTGCTGCTCGCTGGTTGCGCCGTCGGCACCGACGCACACGGTCAAATAGACGGCCGTTATGGGCGTTTCGCGACCGGCTGCCCGTGCCGTCTCGGCCAACAGGGCGTGCTGCGCTTTAATTGCTTCCGCCGTTGGGCCGATGGGAAACCAACCGTCATAGAGCCTCGCGGCGCGCCGCACGCCTGGGTCCACATTGGCAGCAAGCCAGATGGGTGGCCCGCCCGGCCGATAAGGCGTAGGCGCGACAACTGCATCTTTTAGCGTCCATCGGCCGTCCCAAGTGACCGGTTCGCCGGTCCAAAGGGCACGGCATAATTCGAACCCTTCGATCATCCGTCCCACGCGTTTTTCGAACGGCACGGACGCCGCTTTGAATTCGGCGTGAATGGGCGGCAGGTCGGCACCGATCCCGGCGCCGATGACAAGCCTGCCCTCGCTGATCTGATCGATGGTGGCGAGCTGCTGCGCCAGAATGACGGGATTGCGCAAGGCCGGCAGCAGCACCGCCGTGCCCAACATCACCCGCGGTACGGCGGACGCAATGCCGGCCAGCAATGTAAGGGGATCGTAGCGGGGACGTGAAAACAACGAGTCGCCGATCCATAGGGAGTCGAAACCCAATGCTTCAGCGCGTTTCGCGGCGTCGATCAGGGGGCGTGCCTCATGAACACCGCGCATAATGTTTTCGCGCGTGGGCAGCAAGTATCCGATTTTGGTCATCAGCGGTCTCTGTCGGTCCGGCGACCGGAACGATCCCCTTCAGTTTATTCGGGCTGGGGCCATTTATTCATAATTGTGGGCAAATCGAAATAGTCGCGCCACATGGTGATGCGCCCGTTCTCCACTTTGAAAACGCCGGTAACGGGCAGCTCCACCCATCCATCGGGAAGGTGATGGCGGTCCAGCCGCTCGATGAACACCACGTCTCCATTGACGGCGATGTGTTTGTAGACGAACTCATTCTCAAGGGTCGGTGCGAAGAAGGGCTCCAGCACCTCTTTAACACCCTCTGGTCCTTGGACGGTGCCCATGGGTATGTTGGTGTATTCGCAATCGCTACTGACGAAGGACGGCGCCTTGTCAAATTCCTTTCGGCCCATGGCCTCGAGGAAAGATTTGATGTGATCGATTAGTGTTGCGGCATCGGCACTCATAGGGTCCTCCCGAGATTGGAAACATCTGAAGAAGATAACCGGCCATGTGATGCCCGCAATTACGCGGGAGGTAATCGATTTGTGCGTCGTCCAACCTTCGTCATTGCCGGACAAGCGGACGAACCTCCGCGTGGACCCGGCAATCCGCTGCAAATCTTCCGGATCACCGGATCATCGCGCTCCACCGGAGCGCTTGTCCGGTGATGACGACGTTTGGATTGAGCAACTGCCCCTAGGGCAGCGACTGCACGATCTGCCGGAACTCGGATTCCTCGAACGCTCGGAAAGATTTGGTGCGCACATTGCCTTCGCTGGAAATCGTCAGCAGCAGACGGGCGACCGTGTCGTCATTGGGGCCTTCGATGATGGTCATGATGTCGTGCTCGCCGGTCAACAAATAGAACCCTTTGACCTCCCCGCCATGATCGGCGGCGAGCTTCCGGACCGCTTCCAACCGCATCGGCGACTCTTTGATGTTGGCGAGACCTTTTTCGGTGTAATCCGCAAAGACGATGTATGTGGGCATGAGCGCCTCCCTTGACATGCGTGTGGGGTTCAACACCTGAAAGGGAATGGTACACCCGGCGGCCCGGGGTGGTAAGGGCTATAGGGAACACGAAGTGATTACCTCCCCGCAAGGGGGAGGTTGACTTTTTCATCGACCCATCCAGGCGTCGCCCTTACTTTGCCGCCCAACCGGTCTCGTATTTGGCACTCATGGTGGGTTCGACCACGCGCAGATGTTTGATCTTCCACGCGCCATCGACTTTCACATAGTCTTCTTCATAGCGGCCGGCCTGCCACCGCGCCTGGTTCCCTTTGCGAAAAGTGGATGGCAAAATAATGTACCAACTGCCGGTCGCACGATCCCCGTGGATCTCGATGATGGGATTCGTGACCATGTGCATGGTGAAGCTCATGGCTTTTTGGAAACCCGTAAACAGCTCTCGGATCGCGGCGTGGCCTTCCGCTTTACCGATGCCCTCTCCTTCCCAAATGCCGTCTTCCGTGAACAAAGTTACGATCCGGTCGGGATTGTGGTCGTCATCGCAGATCTCACAATAGCGGGCCTTGAGCTGTTTGATCGCTTCCAGGTCCTCCATGCGCGCGATACGGGCTTCCAGGCTGCTCTCATCCATGACCGTTTCCTTTCGATATTTGCCGTGTGCAGCTATTGTATCTCTCGTATGGGTGGCACTGACTTGCCTATTCTAAAACTTCGATTCTGCAGCCATGCCAGAGAGCTTTCGCCCGGCGAATGGCCAACTCACGACTATCGTCCCACATAAATGCAGCACCGCGAATTGAGATGTTCAAATCATCAACAATGGAAATCGTCATGTCCATTAGTGACTCCACTTCCGGATATTTTGGAGGGTCTATCGGTTGACCATGCCGCTTTTCTTCGTTTGTCTCTGTAAAGAGATGGGCAATCCGCTTGTGCCTGAGGTTTCGTAGTTTTCTGAGTTCATTCAATCCAACGGTATTTTTCGCTCTTTCTATTGCCCGCTCGAGCCTATCGATGCTCTTTTTTGCTTCTTCTGCGGCAATTCTTAAACCGCCCGCTTCAGCTTCTTTTGTTGCAGTCGAAATACAATTTGGATCAAGATTATCCGTATACAAACGTATATCTTTATATGCATTTGATCTTAGATACTCCGCATGTAGTGCCGCCTTAACGCCTGGATCGTTTACCAGTGAAATCACGGTGCGGATGTTCTCACCCGCTTCTGCGGGATCATCCCAGATTGCTGAAAGCTGAATCAAACCAGCCTTAATGCTCATCTCTACGAACAGGTTGAAAGCAACAGCAGCCCGAGATCTAGGAATTTGTGACGACAAGACATCAGAATAGACAGCAATCCGATTTGCTTCGTGAATCGACATAAGCTGCAATGCATGACCAACAAGCAATTCTGTTTTTGATTTCGCCTGCTGCAATCGCTCGTCGACAGAAAGGTCACCTGGCCATCTGGCGGCACTAGACGTCGGTGTCAATTTTTTGCCGAAGCTTCTAAAGATTTTTGACAGATTCCGCCACAAATGCACTCCTCCTTTAGCGCAGCTCCAGTTTCGCGGGCACGCTTTTACGAAGTTCGAATTTCAGCACCTTGCCGGTCGCGTTGCGCGGCAGGGCATCGACGACGGTCATGTGCACCGGTTGCTTAAACCGCGCCAAGCGCCCGTCAACGTGGGAGGCAATTTCCGCCATGGTCAGCGCGTGGCCATCCTTCAACGCCACGACCGCGCAGCCCACCTCGCCCCATTTGGAATCTTCCACGCCGATGACCGCCACTTCCGCGATCTGCTCAAGTTCGTACAGTACATTTTCGATTTCGGCGGGATAGACATTCTCGCCACCGGAAATGTACATGTCCTTCACCCGGTCCTCGATATAGAAGAAGCCTTTCTCATCTTGCCGGCCCACATCGCCTGACCGGAACCATCCGTCCACGAAGCATTCTTCATTGGCCTCCGGACGATTCCAGTAACCCGGCGTGATGACGGGCCCGCGCATCCAGATTTCACCTAGCTCACCCGGGTCCGCTTCCGTGCCGTCTTCCCGCGCGATCTTCATTTCGCAATGCATGAGCGGCTTGCCGCAGGAGCCAACCATTTCCGGCACATCTTCGGGCGGGATGATACAGCTCGACGCTGTGGTTTCCGTCATGCCGTAGCCTTCTTGGATGACGATCCCGCGCTCATACCACCAATTGACCAAGGCGTTAGGCACGGCTTCGGCGCCCGCCAACACGGTTTTCAGCCGCGACAAATCCGTCTCCGGATTTTTGGGGTGCATCTTCAGCGCGTTGAAAATGGCCGGCACGCCGATGAAATGGGTAATGCCCAAGTCCGCGCTGTTAAAAGCATCGAGCGTTTCGCCCGGTTCGAAGGCGCGCTGAACCACGGAGCAGCCGCCCGCATACAGCACAGGACAGGCGAATACTTGAATGCCGCCTATGTGGAAGAGCGGCATGGTGGCCAAGTTGACCGAGCTTCGATCGATGCTGCCGAGGGAGGCCGCATTGGTAGCGGCAAAGAACAGCATTTCATGGGTGATGATCACGCCCTTGGGCCGCCCGGTGGTGCCCGACGAATACATGAGGATGGCCATCTCCTCGAGCGGTTGCTGAAGCGTTTTGGTCAAGAGCGGCGTGGCCTCTGCAAGCGCCGTCTCATAGGGTGACGGGCCGCCCAGGCCGTCCGTGACAATCCAGTGTTTGACGTCTGTGGTCTTTTGGAGCTCTGCCGCCAGCTCCGCAAAGCCGTGATCCAAAAAAATGATGTCGGGTGTGGAGTCCTTGATGATGAATTCGAGCTCGGGCGCGGTAAGCCGCCAATTGAGCGCCAGACTGGCCGCCCCCATGCGCCAGCAGCCCAATATGATCTCCAACACGTCCGTGGAGTTCATATTGAGAAACCCCACCCGGTCGCCCGGCTTCACGCCGAGAGACGTGAGATGGGCCGCCACCCGCCCCACCCGATCGTTCATCTGGGCGTAGCTGAACACGCGGCCGCTGGCGAGGTCTACAAGGGCCCGGCTCTCGGGCGCGACTTTCGCGTGATAAGCGGTCCAATCAACGGTGAAGGGTTTCGACATTCTTTTGTTCTCCCTAAGCCTCCATTTCCCCGCCAAAACCGTAGCGTGAGCAGGCTTAGGGAGCAACGACGCGATTTCAAGGAAAGGAATGAGCTCGTCTCAACCTCCCCCTTGTGGGGAGGTCGAAAAATTGGCCGATAGGATGATTTTTCGGGTGGGGGTAGGCGTAGGCGGATGGAACGTTGTTTCGCGAAATGGGCCCATCCCCCCACCCAGCTCGTTTCACTCGCTGACCTCCCCACCGGGGGGAGGTTAAGAAATACATTGACTTGCAATCAGTCCCTTTTTGGCTATAGTGCCGCGCCTCGAAAGATCGTGGCCGGTGCCGTTCCGTTTTTTTGGCGGAATCAAGGGGTTAGGTGAAGGCGACCCCCAGCGCAGCGGGCCATGGCGGAGAAACAACCTGGCGGCAACAGCCGGGCCCTTCGTCCCACGATGGATCGGTGACCAAAAGGTCGAAGAAGAAAAGGAAAGACGTATGGCTTTGTACGAGCACATTTTTGCTGCGCGCCAAGATATCTCATCGCAGCAGGTCGAAACATTGACCGAGAATTTCAAGAAGATCATCACGGACAATGGCGGTACGGTCAGCAAGACCGAACCCTGGGGTCTTAAGAATTTGGCGTTTCGGATCAAGAAGAACCGCAAGGCCCATTTCGTGCTGATGAACGTGGACGCCCCCGCTGCTGCGATCCAGGAATTGGAGCGCCAAGAGCGCTTGGACGAGGATGTCATCCGCATTCTGACCATCAAGGTAGACGAGCTGGAAGAAGGCCCCTCGGCCATGATGCAGAGCCGCGGCGGCCGTGACGGTGACCGGGGACGGCGCGACGGCGACCGCCGTCCGCCCAGAGACGATCGGCGTGATGGCGACCGGCGTCCCCGTGAAGCGGCTCCGGCAACTGAAACCACCTCTGATGCCCCCGCTGCCCCTGCAGAAACCGCGGCCGCCCCGGCAAGCGATGCCGACAAACCGGCCAGCGAATAAGGAGAACGACAATGAGTGAGAGACCCGCAGGCGGTGGTGGCGGACAACGCCGTCCCTTTTTCCGCCGCAGGAAAACCTGCCCGTTCTCCGGCGCCAATGCGCCCAAGATCGACTATAAGGACATTCGATTGCTGCAGCGCTTCATTTCCGAGCGCGGCAAGATCGTGCCCAGCCGCATTACCGCCGTTTCCGCCAAGAAACAGCGGGAACTCAGCAAGGCCATCAAGCGCGCCCGCTTTTTGGGTCTGTTGCCCTACATTGTGAAATAGTCAGGGGACGGAGGACACAGAGATGCAAGTGGTATTGCTCGAACGCGTCGCAAAGCTTGGTCAGATGGGCGATGTGGTGAATGTGAAAGACGGCTATGCCCGGAACTTCCTGCTGCCGCGCAAGAAAGCACTGCGCGCCACACCGGAAAACATGGCCCATTTCGAAACTCAGAAAGCGCAGCTTGAAGCCCGCAATCTGGAACTCAAGAAAGAAGCCGAGCAGGTGGCCGGCAAACTTGACAGCCAAAGTTTCATTATTATCCGCCAAGCCGGTGAAAGCGGCCAGCTCTATGGCTCCGTGTCGGCCCGCGACATCGCCACCGCCATCAGCGACGGCGGTGTGTCGGTTGAGCGTAGCCAAATCAGCATGCAACGGCCCATCAAGACGCTCGGCCTGCACGATGAGACTGTTGTACTGCATCCGGAAGTGAGCGTGGGCGTGATCGTTAATGTGGCGCGCTCCGAAGAAGAAGCCGAACGCCAAGCCCGCGGCGAAGACGTGACCGCCCAGGTTGACGAGGACGAAGGCGAAGAGACGATCGCCGTCGAAGACGTCTTCGAAGACGAGGCCCAAGCGCAAGAAGCGCTTGCGGAAGTCGAAGGCGACACGGAGGGCGACGGCGATGCGGCCGAAGCGGCCCCGGCTGAAGACAGCACGCCTGAGAAGACGGAAGACTAGTCACCAAAATCAAACCGTCATCCCGGTTTCAAGCGCAGCTTGAAGACCGGGATCCATATCCCCAGTGCCAGTTTCGCTGGCGACAGTGGTTATGGGTCCCTGCAGGAGTTTATGCTCGTGCTGGCCGGAGGCCAGACACGGGCGCAAGGCGACGCGAAGTGGCTTGATTCAAGATCCGCCCCAGAGCCCCGGGCGGATTTTTTTGTGCGCGCTCTTCTGCCATCGGCTTAAGCTAAAGAAAAACGGTGGAGGAAATGGGCAGCAGAAAAACCTTTGTGCTTATCGTGGGCGGTGGGCCGGCGGGCCTCACCATGTCTCTTCTGTTATCGCAGTTGAGGGTCGCGCATATCCTTGTCGACCGGCGGCCCGACACAAGCAATCATCCGCGCGGACGCTTGTACGATATCTGCACGCTGGAACTCTTCCGCCAATTCGGCATCCAAGAAGCGATCGAGGAGACAGGGGGTGGACCGCGATGGACTCGGTTTAACAGATGGTTTGAAAACCTGTCGCGGCCCGAAATTGCCCATATGCACACATCGTCGTTCTACTCGGTGCCCACGGCCAAAAGCCCCACCATGCCGGTCATGTCGTCGCAGGACTACGTGGAGGCCATCATGCTCCGCCGGGTGCATAGATTTGGTGTTGCCGACATCCGCTTTCACACCGAGGCCGGCAACATATTGCAAGAGTCGCAGGGCTGCCGCATCACGCTTCAAGATCTGAGAACACATAAGAGGATGGAGGTCGTTGCCGATTACATCGTGGCGGCTGACGGCGTGAATAGCTCCATCCGTACACAGATCGATTTGCCGCTGGGCGGCGACCCCATTGACGTGCATATGCAGGATGTGTTGTTCAACGCAGACCTGTCGGAGTGGTTTGCCGGAAATGAGGGCGGCGTTGTGCTGGTAGCTCATGAAATGGGCAGCGGCGCCTTTCAGCCCATCGATGGTAAGACAAGGTATCGGGCGCAGATCGCCAATTTCCCACGAGAAAAACAGATCACGGACGATTTTTGCATCGCGTGGATCAAGAGCGCCCTGGGGTCCACCAAAGACATCAACATTCAGATCCAATCCGTGCGCCCGTGGCAATTCATCGCCGGCATGGCGAAGGAATTCCGCAAAGACCGCGTTTTCCTAGTGGGCGATGCCGCCCATGCCTTCATCCCCACGGGCGGCCTGGGCAGCAATGCGGGATTCCAAGGGGCGCGTAATCTCGCTTGGAAACTTGCCTACGTGCTGAAGGGGGCCTCCCCCGACAGCCTGCTCGATACGTATTTTGAGGAACACAGCGCCCTAGCACAAACGCGGATAGATGAGTCCCTCAAGATCTCTCGCCTCACCGGTGCGCTGTTGAGCGCCCATTTCGGCGGACGGGATACGGCAAATGAAAAAGCCGCCTTGAAGAGCTGGGGCAATTATGACGGCCTAATCCTGGGCTTCGAACATCGTTCATCGTTGTGCGTTCCGGAAGACACACCGCCCCCCGCAATGGACGATCCGATACGAGACTTTATCCCCACCATCCGTTCGGGCCGGCGCGCGCCGCACATATGGTTGGATGATGAACGGACCCTGTCGACGCTGGATTGGTTCAACACTGACTATGTTGCGATCTTGGGACGTGACGTGAAAGAGGCCGCTTGGTCGCAAGCGGTGGCAGATCTATCGGCAAGGGGTTTTCCTATCCGCATCGAATGCTTGCCGGACGCCGAAGTGGCCCCTTACACGCAGGATGAGATCGTACTCGTTCGGCCAGACGGCATAATCGCGGCGCATTGGCCGTCCGCCGCCGAGGACGCTGTCGGTTTGCTGAAGACCTGCCTTCCGCTTAGCCGCTAGATGAGGCAAGCGTCATTGTCGCCTCAACGACCTGCGCCAGCCGCCCTTTATGGGATCCGGGCAACGTATCGTCCAACACAAACTCATGGAGCAAGGCCTGGCCGGCGCGGGCCACAAGGGCCGCTTTGAGGGTGGCCCTTGCGGGCGTCAGCCCTTGCTCATTGAAATAGTCGGCAAGTATTTGCTCGATCGCGGCATCGAAGGATTTGAGTTTTGCTTGCAAGGCGGCCGGGCGCGGCGCTTCGGAATACAAGAAGCGGTGCAATCGCGGGCGCGACTTGTGGACCGCCAGCGCTTCCTCGAAGACGATTTGCATCCGCGCTTCCAGATCGAGGTGGTTGCTTTTCTGCAACCGGGCAAGCACCCGGGCCCCGGCCGCGTCCACATGCCGTTCGGCCACGGCGGTTAAAACCTCTTCCTTGTTCTTGAACCATTCATAAAGGCCGCCGACGGAAATCTCCGCATGTTCCGCTAGCGCATTCATGCTCGCTTTGGTGTAGCCGCGCTGATCGAACAGATCTTCGGCCGCATCCAAAATGCGGTCATAGGTTTCGTGGGCCCGTTGTTGCTGGGGATGCTTCATAGGGGGTCTTCTTTCCCATCGGCTCGATGGCGGCTTTCGGCGCCACAAGAATTTTATAGCACCGATTCCTTGAAAACCGAATAATCCTCGGTTATATAACCGAGAGTTACTCGGTTTTGAGAAAGGAACAAGACACCCCATCATGGACAGTTATGGGTTTCGTGGGTTTGAGATTTCCACAGTGATTGTGGGTGTGGACATAGAGGCGGTCTGGGACCGCGTGGAGACATGGCAAGGTGTCAATTATGAACTTAGCCCCTTGGTGCGCATGACGGCACCGGCAGCCTATCCGCGTGTGAGCGACATCCCAGCCGATGGGGAAATCCACTTCACCTCCTACATCCTGCTGTTCGGCGTGCTTCCCATCGATGCCCATCGATTCGCCTTGCGGGCTAGGGAGGCGCCCTTCTATTTCGACGAGCGCTCCCACAATTCCTTGATTAAGGTGTGGACGCACCGGCGCTCCCTTGAAGCGGTAGAGGGCGGTGTGCGGGTGACCGACCACTGCACCATAAAGCCGCGGCTTTATCTTACGGGCGGTTTGCTCGGGTTCATTTATCGCCAGATCTTTCGTCACCGGCACCGGCGGCTGAAGCGATATTTCGCCCGCCGACCAAGCTAGACCGCCATGAACAAAGTCACTGTAACGGCAGAGGCGTGCGCCGTGGTGCTCCCTGACGGCCAACACCTACATGTGAGAGACGACGGGTGCGGACCGCCCTTGATCTTCATCCATGGGCTTCCGGGCCTCGCGTCCGACTTCGGCCCCCTTACCAAAGCGCTCAGCGATACGGTGCGGTGCATTTCCTATGATCGTGCGGGGTATGGCCAATCGACACCGGCGGTCCGGCACCGTCCCATCGGTATAGATGCCAATGTGGCCGATCTGGCAGCCCTCATGGACGGGCTGCAAATTCAGCGCGCTGCATTGGTGGGCTGGTCTTATGGGGGCGCAGTTGCCCTTACGGCAGCGGCCCAATTGCCCGATCGGGTCGACCAAGTGATCCTGCTGGGTTCGGCGGGCCCGGCCCTCCGGTTTCCGGTTTCGTTCGCCGATTATCTGCTTTTCCGCACGCCCTTTGGAAAACTCATTATACGGATATTACGCGCACTCGGTCCCTCGGCGTTCCGCGGCCCCCTCAACGAAGCCTATGGCACCAGAGCCCCTGACCATGTGGTGCAAGCGTTTTGGACAAGCCTGGGGCGTCCTGGCGCCGTCTCTCAATGGCTGCGGGAAGGCGTCTGCTGGGATCCGTTAGAAATACCGCTGGCAGAGGTGCATCAACCCTGTCTGATCTTGCATGGGGACAGCGACACGCGGGTGCCCTATTCCGTCGCGCAGCATCTGGCCGCAGGATTGCTCCAAGCCAAGCTGATCGAGATTCCAGGCGCAGGCCATTGGCCCTTTGCCACGCACACAGGCCTGGTGCGCGATCACATAATCCGGTTTTTGGCGACGCAATAACCTTAGGCCGCAGGCTTCATGACGTACAAAACAACCGCCACGGCGAGCGCGGCTGCAGCCACAACATCGGCGATGACGACCGTGCGCAGGGCGTCATTGGTGCCCCCAACGGCATAGATCAAATAGAAAAACGATCCCACACTGACGAAGGCCGCCAGAAACGCGGCCGGCTGATGGAGCGGCACAAAAGCCGCATAGGCGAAATAGGCACCCAGAATGCCGAACATCACCGCGCGGTGCCGCATCAACACCTCCAGATTGGGATCGGTAATGGGCGTGCCGTAAAGGGCATTCAGCCGTTCCACCCCAATCGCCCCGGATATCGGCAGAAGATGGATGACAGCAACTACCAGCATTGATCCTGTAATGACGCGGTCGAGCATGGGACTTCTTCCAACGAAAAGGCCTTCATGCCTCGCGAAACGGCAAGAGATCAATTACCCGGGACGTAATACGCCCTATTCTAATCGGCGGCCTTTTCGTCCATCCGGGCCAGCCTGCGGGACAGCGTCTCCCGCAACCGCGCATGGCGCTCGGGCGTCAGCGGATAGGACCAGATAAGCCCCATGGCCAAGGCATAAAAGAAGATCGGCCCGCAGCAATAGACCAGCCGCAGGGACAGCACGCCCACATCGGTGGAGGCCTCAATGCCGCCGCGGGCGGCAAACCCTAAAATGCCCACCAGGTTGAGGGCAAAGCCGGTGCCGAACGCGACCGCCAACTTCTCCGTCAAGCCAAGGATCGAGAAATAGGTCCCAGCCCGGCGGCCGCCGGTGCGCGCCGTGTCCACATCGATCACGTCGGCCATCATGGCCAAGGGCAAAAACTGCAATCCGCCAAAGCAAAACCCTTTGAGCAGAAACAACAGGAAGAACGGCAGATAGTCGCCAAAGCTGAGGAACAGGTTTGCGGCACTCACCAGGGAGACAATGATCAGTGTCCACATGAATGCCCGATGTTTGCCAACTTTCCGTCCCAGCCACAGCCAAAACGGAATGGCGCTAAGGCCAAAGACGAAATAAAAGAAGTAAGCCGCCCCAATGGTGGGAATGCCCACAATGTCGCGAATGAAAAACAGCGACACGGCGTTGCGGCAGGATTCCCCCATCATCACCAGGAACGCGATGATCAACACCCGGCGCATAGGGCCATTGCGCCAGAGGTAGCGGACACCTTCGCGGAACGGCACTCGCTCGCGCGGCGCCGGCGGCGGTTCTTTTACAAAAGCAAGAACGGCGAAAGCACAGACCGGCAGAATCAGGATCACCGTCCACGCCAACCCTTCCAAAACCGGTCCGGTGAGGGCTGCCCGGTCGGCCGGTTTGAGGTCCGCCGTTTGGCCGCCCAGCACAGCGGCTGCATCTCCCCAGATCTTGCCGAAGAATTGGGCGACACCTCCGCCCCCATCGGCGGTTAGTTCGACGGCCAGGGGGACGGCCGCCGCAACCATCAAACCGAACAGCACATAGGATTCGCGCGCCGCCGTCACACGGCTGCGCTGATGGTAGTCGGGCGACAATTCCGCGCCCCATGCCCGATGGGGCAACGCGATCATGGTCGCGCCGAGAAAGAAAACGGTCAGCCAAATCAGGAAGTAGAATAGGCCGACCCCCTCGGGCGGTACGAACAGCCAATAGGCGCCCAACATCATCACCGGCGGGCCGATCAACAGCCAGGGCCGGCGCCGGCCGAACGGCGTACGCCAGCGGTCCGAAATCTCGCCCATCAGCGGATCGGTCACCACATCGGTAAGCCGGGCCAGCATGAGGATCGTCCCCACGGTCGCCAGCGGTAGACCCAAGCTGCCCGCATAGTGCGCCGGAATCCAAATAGCCAAGGGGTATCCGATCACGGCAAGGGGCAGGCCCATGGAGCCGTGTATAAAGATTGTGGACGTAGACAGGTCGCGCGGCGGGTCGTTTTGGGCGTCGGGTTCTCTCATGCCCGGCTCTCCTCCCTGAGTATCCGACCATAAACGTGGGCTGGCCAGGAACAGTCCAGCTTAATCCCAGTTAGCGCGGCGGCGGCATAAAGAGTCTTGATCGGATTCTCCAATAGTCAGTCGTCCCAGACGTCGAAAACCGCCTCGATATTGTGGCCGTCCGGATCCAACACAAAGCACGCGTAATAGTTTTCGGTGTATTGAGGCCGCGGTCCCGGTGCGCCATTGTCTCGCGCGCCGGCGGCCAGCGCTGCGCGGTGGAAATCGTCCACCTTACGGTGGCTTTCGACGCGAAAGGCCACATGGGTGGAGGTGAGGGGGTCGCTGCTGGGTGGCCGGCAAATCTCGAACAGCCCCTTGCCGATATCGAATGCCCAGAACACCTGGGGCTCGCCGAAAGAAACCGTATAGCCAAGTGGGGCGAACGCGGCTTCATAGAAGAGCTTGCTTCGTTCCACATCTCGAACGGCGATGGTGACGTGATCGATCATGGTGGCCCTGTGATCTCAATGAAAGACGCAAACGCCCTATTGTGGCATCAATCGGCCGCGCTTGTCTGTTTCCAGGCGCCGGGATAAGACGGTTCAGAAAACGAGGCAAACGCCGTGCTCTATTTCGACGATATTCCCGTGGGCTATAGAAGCCATATCGGGTCTTACAAGATTACCAGAGAAGAGATCATCGAGCTTGCGGCGCGGTGGGACCCCCAGCCCTTCCACATCGACGAAGCCGCCGCCAAGGACTCGGCATTTGGTGGCTTGGTTGCCTCATCTCTGCATCTGTTTGCCATCTGCACGCGGCTGTTCTTCGACCACGAAGACCGCATTCAAACCATGGCCATGCTTTCCAAAGATGAGATCAAGCTGCCCAATCCCGCACGGCCCGGCGACACACTGCAATACGACACCGAATGCATCGACCGCCGCGAAACCAAGAAGCCCGACAGGGGCATCATCACTCTATCGGATGTGCTGAGTAACCAGAACGGAGACCCCGTGCTGACACAGAAAGTCACGTTGCTGGTGGCAAGGAAACATTGATTTTCGTCAAGGACAGCCGGTCGCAACCCGACCAAGATAGGCGATAGCAATTTAAAGGCTAACAGGCTAAAAGACAGGCAACCCAGTCCCCTTTTTTGGATTTTCAAGGAGTAACGCGCATGTCCGTGAAGCCCGGCGTCGTGAGCGGCGAAGACTACAAAACCCTGCTAAAGGCCTGCAAAGACGGCAAATATGCGTTGCCGGCCGTCAATGTGGTCGGCACGAACACGGTCAACGCGGTGTTGGAAGCGGCGGCCAAGAACAAATCCGACGTGATCATTCAGGCGTCGAACGGCGGCGCCGAGTTTTATGCGGGCAAGGGCATGCCCGACAGCTTCCAGGCCAAGGTTCTGGGCGCCGTGTCGCTGGCGCAGCACGTGCATCTTTTGGCGGAACAGTATGGTGTGTGTGTTGTTCTGCATACGGATCACGCCAACAAAAAGCTGATCCCCTGGGTCGAGGCGTTGTTGGACCATGGCGAGGCGTTCCACAAGGAAAACGGTAAGCCCCTTTACAGCACCCATATGCTGGACCTGTCGGAAGAGGAACTGGACGAAAACATCAATGAATGCGCCCGGGTTTTAAAGCGCATGGTGCCGTTGGATATGAGCCTGGAAATCGAGCTGGGCGTGACCGGCGGCGAGGAAGACGGCGTGGGCTCCGACCATGTGGACAATGACAAGCTCTACACCCAGCCGGCGGATGTGCTGAAAGCGCACGACGTGCTGTCACCCATCGGCCATTATTCTCTCGCAGCGTCCTTCGGAAATGTGCACGGCGTTTATAAGCCGGGTAATGTGCAGTTGCGTCCCGAAATCTTGAAGAACAGCCAGGCGCTTATCCAAGAGCGCTATCAAACAAGCGAAAACCCGCTCGATCTTGTGTTTCATGGCGGTTCGGGTTCCGAAAAAGCGAAGATCGATGAAGCGCTGCAATATGGCGTCTTCAAGATGAACATCGACACGGACACCCAGTTCGCACAGGCAGAGGCCGTGGGCAAATATGTGGACGAGCACCCGCGCGCGTTCAAATACCAGATCGATCCGGACGACGACACGCCCTACAAGAAGCAATACGACCCGCGCAAATGGCTGCGGGCGGCAGAAGAAAGCATGGTCGCACGCTTGGACGAGGCCTTTGCGGATCTAAAGTCGACGGGCAAAACCATCGCGGGCGCTTAGAGCGCGTGAGATAGCTGAGAACAGGCATTCCCTTTGTTAGGTCGACGGCTCGCCCACGCGAAGCCGAAAAAGCAAGCTTGCACATCGTGTCCTAGCGATTGGGTATCTCGGACGCATTTGGGAATTCCATTGATGTGTGACGAATGTGGGCGATCCGCATGACATCAGACCGCACTTCGTAAAACACGTAGTGCATTCGGAATACATAGAAGCGGGCGGCAGTCTCCGGCACGACACGCCCAACAGAGGATTATCTAGCAGAAGGTCGAAGCTGCCATACAACGCACCCACATGTTCGTCCATTTGGGCGCGTCCGAAGTTTTCAAGAGTATATCGAATGATCGCGCGGATATCGTCAGCGGCGCGCTCCGATAGCTCATAGCGCATCGGCATATTCGGCAAGCACCTGAGCGACCAGCTCATCCTTGCCGAAATTCTTTGCCACCGGCCCGTCCAATCCCTGCCGAACATCATTGAGAATGATGGCCCGCTTCTCCGCTTCGGACAGGCTATGCCATAGCTTCAGATCTTCCGCTGTTGGAAACGCAGTCGAACTGAACTTTATGTGCGACACATCAATCGTCATGGGCACCAATGTAGCACAAACGGAGGGCGGAAATCCATTAGCGGTTGGGTTAACGGCGATCCAACAACAGCCCTGCATCCTCATAATCCACCAGGCCAAGCCGCGCGGCCGCCGGCGGCACATAGGACCGGAAGCCCAACATGTACTGAACGTGTTCCGGCATGGCGCGGGCGTCGTCTAACGTGGTGGTGAGCTGGTGGTTTTCTTCCGCGCGCAGCCAGCCGAGCACAAAGCCTGCATGCAGCCCAACGCGCCACTGATCGGCCGAGTGGTTCTCGCCACCGCCATGGATGACCTTGCCGCTATACAGTAGCGCATCGCCTGCCTTCATAATGGCTTGGCAGGTGGTGCCTTCGGGCACGTCCGGCATGGCGCCCGGCCATTTGTGGCTGCCCGGGGCGATTACCGTTGCGCCGTTCTCCTCGGTAAAATCGGTAAGCGCAAAGATCGCCGTGATCGTGATTTCCTGTTCGGGCGACGTGGCCTCCGGCCAATTGAGCTCGTCCCGGTGAAGAATCTGCGGTGTCTCGCCCGGTCCAATGCAGATGAGCTGACCCGTGTTGAGATAGTAATTATCCGCCCCCAGATAATGGTCGCCCATGGCGCGGTACACAGGATCGCACAGCAAATCGCACCAAGCCTTCGATTTGCCGGCCAACCCGGTAATGCGCTTGGTGGCTTCGCCGTGAAATTCCTTCCAGAATTCATTGCCCGCCTGCACACCGGGTGTGTGTTCCCGGACCAGCGGCATGGCGTCATCCCTTAACCGCGACAGCAAATCAGAATCGATAAAGTTGTCGATGATCACGCCGCCATCTTCGTCGATGGCCGCCCAGATTTCCTTTTCGGATGCCGTCTTCGGCAAGTGTTTGAGCGCCGGCATTGCGCGTGCCTCCATGTTTTTCGTTTGTAACATATCAATTGATATGCTATAAAATGGGTCACGTCAACACCTACCTGAAAGTAAGCCCATGCCCCGCCCTGCCCGCCCCGTCGAACGCCGCGCCGAAATCGTCGAAGGCGCGTTTCGTCTTCTGGCACGGGACGGCATCGAGGGGTTCTCCATGCGCGCCGTGGCCCAGGAAGCCGGCTGCACGATCGGGCTCATCAATCATTGGTTTGCATCCAAAGACGAGTTGATTGACGCCGCGCTCGCGCAAGCCATTGATGACGCGCTGGCGCGCAACGAAGCCGCTCTCGCCGACGGCAACCGGTCGATCGATCGAGGGCTCGCTCAGTTTCTGCCTTTGGATGAAACGCGAGAGGCGGAGTTGCGCATTTGGCTCGCCTTTTGGGCCTTGGCGGTCAGCCGCCCAAATCTGAATGCACGGCACAATGCGCGCGCCCATGAGCTTCGCAAGATGTTGCGCCAGGAAGCGGCGGCCCTTGGTGTCAGCAAAGATAAGATCGACAAAGCCGTCGATGTGGTCATGCCGCTGCTCGACGGCATTACCGTGAACGCCTTGCTTGATCCCGACTATTGGACACCCACGCGCCAATTGAAATCAGTGCGCACCGTGCTCGCGGCCTTACAAATTGAACCGAAGTGACGTGGTATTGCAAAATTTCCTGAATGCCGTCAATCACTTGGCGCCGTTTGCCGGGCGGGATAGGATGCGTCAAACAACACGTTCGCAGGGAGTGATTGATGGCAAAAGTCCAAACAACCGAACATGAAGTGGTCTCGATTTATCCGTTCTCGGATGAAGACCGCAATACGCTTCTTACCCATTCCGGTGAAGCGGTGCTCATGTGGTCGACGAAAGACGGTTGGCCCGTGGGCGTCACCCATGCCTTCGTCTGGCAGGACGGCAAAGTGTGGCTCACCTTTGCGGTTCACCGGCATCGCGCCACGGCAATCAAGAGGGACCCCCGCGTGTCCGTTAATGTGAGCAGCGAGAGCTATGGTGCGACGGCCCCGGAAGGTGCCCCCACCGGCGCCATCACCATAAAAGGCCGCGCCGAATTCCACGACGATGACGCGACCAAGAAATGGTTCTATCCGGCATTGTCGAAGAAGGTGATGCCGGGTAATCCGGATGGTGAAGCCTTCTTCAACAATCTTTTGGACACACCGTTGCGCACGATCATTTCGGTCACGCCGGAAAAATACATTATGTACAACAGCGGTTTGGCAAACCGGCACATGATGGGCGGCGTCGATGAATCCGAATTGGGTGAACGCCAAAGTGCAGACGCTACGCGCATGAACAAAGAACGCGAAAAGCGCGGGCTGGCGCCGAAATAGCGACAAACAACTTTTTTACAAGAAGCGCTGCGGCAAAGCAGCGCTTCTTTCTGCGCAAAAAAATAACAACGGAAAAAAGTTTTCGACCGCGCGAAATCCTGAACAAGCCTTTGATTGAAATTGTTTAGGCGTCGCCCTTGTGTTTCCACATTATCCACAGGACCGAAATTTCTTGTGGAAATCCCGGAGACCCCGTTTCCGTTCGCGACCGATGGCAGTATAAAATGGGGATGAACGCCTCCATCCCCCCAACCCCAGACTTTTCAGAAGACGCCGAACCGCCGCGACGAGAACAGGTGCGCGATCTTCCCTTTAACATCGAAGCCGAGCAGGCCTTGTTGGGCGCCATCTTGTTCAACAACAAAGCCTATGAACGCGTCTCCGATTTCTTATTGCCGGAACACTTTTACGATCCGGTACATGCCCACATTTACGAAACCAGTGGCGAACTGATTCGCCGCGGGCAAATTGCCAGCCCCATTACGCTGAAATCGTTTTTCGACCAAAACCCCGCCTTGAAAGCGCTGGAAGGCGGCGGCGCGGGCTATTTGGCACGGCTCGCGGCCGCGACGGTGTCGGTCTACAACGCGAAAGACTTCGGTCAAACCGTCTACGATCTGGCGGTGCGCCGCGAACTCATCGCCATTGGCGACGAGATGCAGGAGGTCGCCTATGACTCTCCTGTCGATCTCAGCCCTGCAGATCAGATCGAACAAATCGAAGGTCAGCTCTTCCAACTGGCGGAAAAAGGCAAAGTCAATTCGGGCTTCATGAAGTTCGATTCCGCTTCTCAAAAAGCGATCGAACTGGCTGAACTTGCTTACAAAAAGCCGGCGGGTGTTTCCGGCATTGCCACCGGCTTGACGGATATAGACGACAAACTTGGCGGCCTGCAGAAATCGGATCTGCTGATCATTGCCGGCCGCCCCGGCATGGGCAAAACGTCGCTCGCGACAAACATCGCTTTCCATGTGGCCAAGAACTTTCGAACGGAAACCGACGAGCATAGCCGCGATGTCACCGTGGACGGCGGACGCGTCGCCTTCTTCTCTCTGGAGATGTCGTCGGAGCAACTGGCCACCCGTATTCTTTCGGAGCAATCGCGGGTGAGTTCCAGCGCCATCCGCAAGGGCACGATCGACGAAGACGATTTCAGGCGGTTTGCGCGCGCGGTGACCGACCTGCAGCATATTCCTCTGTATATTGACGAAACGGGTGGCATTTCTATCGCCACCCTGTCGTCGCGCGCCCGGCGTTTGAAGCGCACCGCGGGCGGCTTGGACCTGATCGTTGTCGATTATCTGCAACTCGCCACCGGCGCCGGCCGGCGGAGTGACAACCGCGTGCTTGAGGTGGGCGAAATCACACAAGGCCTCAAAGCCTTAGCCAAAGAGCTTGATGTACCGGTCATTGCCCTTTCCCAGCTCAGCCGCGCCGTCGAACAACGGGACGACAAGCGCCCCAACCTGTCGGACTTACGGGAATCCGGATCGATCGAGCAAGACGCCGACGTGGTGATGTTCGTTTACCGCGAGGCCTATTACGTTAACAACCGCGAACCGGCCGAAGGCACGGCGGAGCACGACACCTGGCAACAAGATATGGAGCGGGTGCAAGGCAAAGCGGAAGTGATCATCGCGAAGCAGCGGCACGGTCCGGTGGGCAAAGTTGAATTGTATTTCGAGGAACGGTTTACCAAATTTGGAAATTTGGACCGCCATCATACGGAGGATTTTGGGGGCTTCAATTAAGCAGGTCCGACTGACGGACCAGGGCAATCTTCATGCAGACCCATAGTGTAAATGCGTATCGCAGAGGCCTGGCGGCGGCCGAATGTGCCTGGCTGACCATTAATCTGGGCGCAATTGCGCGGAATTACCAAAAGCTGTGTGCGCTTGCAGCGGGCACCCGGGTAATGGCAACCGTGAAGGCAGACGCCTATGGGCTCGGGATCGAGCAGGTGGGGCCGGCGCTGGTGCGCGCTGGATGCGAGACTTTTTTTGTCGCACTGGTGGCGGAAGGCGCCCGGTTACGGCGCATCTTGGACGATAACGGCCTGTCCGCAGATATTTATGTGCTGAATGGCTTTCAAACGGGCAGTGAGGCAGCGTTTGCAGCGGCCTCCTTGTTCCCGGTTCTCAATTCATTGGAGCAAGTGAACGCCTGGCGTGCATTGGGGGCCCCCCTTCCGGCGGCCCTGCACATCGACACGGGCATGAACCGCCTGGGCCTTTCGCCGCAAGATGCGGAAGCAATCGATCCCGCAGCCGTTTCGGGGCTCAATCTCAGTTTGGTCATGAGCCATCTGGCTTGTGCCGATGACCCGGCCGATCCCAAAAATGAACACCAAAGAAACCTTTTCGAAACCCTGTCGAAACCATTCCAAGGTATCCCGAAAAGCCTTTGCAATTCGGCGGGTGTGTTGTTGGGAGATGCTTACCATTTCGACGTGATCCGCCCCGGTCTGGCGCTCTATGGCGGAGCACCGTCGCGCTCAAAATCCGAAGAGTTTGAACCCGTTGTGACCCTTTCTTCAAAAATCCTTCAAGTGCGGCAGATTGACAAAGAACAGACCGTCGGATATGGGGCAACACATCGTGCAGCAGGCCCGGCGCGTATCGCCACGCTCGGGATTGGCTATGCCGACGGTTACAGATGGGGCCTTGGCGGGAAGGCCCGCGGATTTCTTGGCGAGACAGGGGTACCAGTCGTGGGGCGTATCTCTATGGATTTGACGTCGGTGGATGTGAGCCACGTGCCGCAAGGTGCAGCACAGCCGGGTGATGTGGTCACCCTGCTTGACCATCGCATCACCATTAATGACGCCGCCGCCGTCGCCGGGACAATCCCTTATGAGATCTTAACGGGCCTGGGCGCGCGCCTGGAACGAACCTATGTGGATGGCGCGCCGACCCATGTTCCCCCGCCGGCAGGAGGCGCCGTGTGAATATTTTTGCCGCCATCGGCGCCATCACTCTGGCCTTCTTGGCTGAAACCGGCCGCTTCTCGCAGTTTACGTTGTCGGCGGTGCTCCATTGTCTGCGCCCACCCTTCTTCGTGGGGATCTGGGCGCGGCAAATGATGTCAATCGGCTATTACTCGCTGCCGGTGGTGGGCCTGACCGCCTTCTTCACCGGCGGTGTGCTGGCACTTCAGATCTATATTGGCGGCACGCGCTTCAATGCGGAGAGCATCGTGCCCACCATTGTGGTGCTGGGCATCACCCGAGAGCTTGGACCGGTGATCGGCGGGCTCATGGTGGCGGGCCGCGTGAGCGCCGCCATCGCGGCGGAAATCGGTACCATGCGGGTGACGGAGCAAATCGATGCGCTGACGACCCTGTCCACCAACCCGTTCAACTATTTGATCGCGCCGCGCCTGATCGCAGCCGTGGTGACCCTGCCGCTGTTGGTGTTTATCGGCGACATTATCGGTGTGATGGGCGGCTTTATCGTCAGCACCCAGAGCTTGGGCTTCAACCCCGCCACTTACATCAAGAACACGGCAGATTTCGTGGAAGTGGGCGACGTGACTTCCGGCCTGTGGAAGGCGGCCGTCTTCGGCTTCATTATTGCGCTCATGGGCTGCTATCACGGCTTCCACAGCCGCGGCGGCGCGCAAGGCGTGGGCAGCGCGACCACCTATGCGGTGGTGGCGGCGTCCATTTTGATCCTGGCGGCCAACTACGTCATGACGTCAATCCTGTTCTCGGACTAAGACGAGGAGCCCCGTGGCAGCCACGCCGAAAATTGAACTCAAGAGTGTGCACAAGAGCTTCGGGCCGAAGACAGTACTCGATGGCGTGAATCTGCGTGTGAGGCCGGGCGAGTCGTTGGTGGTGATCGGCGGTTCGGGCACCGGTAAGTCGGTCATGCTGAAGTGCATTCTGGGCCTAATGTATCCGGACAAGGGCAAAATCTTTATCGACGGCGAGGACACGACCCGGATTTCGGGCCGCGCCCGCGAACAAGCCATGCGCAAGTTCGGCATGCTGTTTCAGGGCGCCGCCTTGTTCGACAGCCTTCCCGTTTGGGAGAATGTGGCCTTCGGACTGATCCGCGGCCGTAAGCTTAGGCGCGGGGAAGCAAAAGACATTGCCATGGACAAACTTGCGAAGGTCGGCCTGAGCGAGGATGTGGCGATGCTCAGCCCGGCGGAATTGTCGGGCGGCATGCAAAAGCGCGTGGGACTTGCCCGTGCTATCGCGGCCGACCCGGAGATCATCTTCTTTGATGAGCCCACCACCGGGCTCGATCCCATCATGGCCGACGTGATCAACGAGTTGATCGTGGACTCGGTGCGCGATTTGGGCGCCACCACCCTATCGATCACCCACGACATGGCCAGCGCCCGCAAGATCGCCGATCACATCGCCATGCTCTACAAGGGCCACATCATTTGGTCAGGCCCCGCCGAAGACATCGACCAGACCGGCAATGAATATGTGGATCAGTTCATCCACGGCCGCGCCGAAGGCCCCATCCAAATGGAAGTGCGCCGGCCTTAAGTCCAACTCCCAAACTCGTCATTGCCGGGCTTGACCTGTTAATCCAAGCATTCAATACCTAATGAATCAGTTGGATCACCGGATCAGCGGGCGAAGCCCTTGTCCGGTGATGACGAAAAAGGAAAGGCGAAGTCCTCAATGGCTAGAGGTGGATTCGTCTACATTCTCAGTAATCGACCAAATGGAACACTATACGTCGGAGTGACGAACAACCTCATCCGAAGGACGTATGAACACAGAGAGGGACTCGTTGCCGGTTTCACAAAACGTTATGGCGTGAAAAAACTTGTCTACTTCGAACAGCACGCCACGATGCCTCTTGCCATACAACGTGAGAAAAACATCAAACACTGGTCCCGCGCGTGGAAGATTGATCTCATACGCAGCCAAAATCCCAAATGGCAAGATCTATACGAAGAAATCGCGGGATAACTCCCAAACTCGTCATTGCCGGGCTTGACCCGGCAATCCACCCAGCATCGCCAACACGTCTAGCATTCAGAACTAATTCCGCACCCAGCGTTCGTTCCACTCAAAGCCGTCGGCGAGGTCTTCGAACGACACACGCTCCAAATTGTGTCCCACGGGCTGGCCGAAATAGATGTCTTCGCCCACGAGCTTGCCCTTGCCGTCATTGGGCCACACCGTGATTAATTGGTTCGTACCCAGATAGACTGCACCTGGGTCCAGCGCCTCACCGTTTACTTCCGAGACCCCCATAGCGGCAAGATCCTCGCCCGCATAGAGCTGCTTTACTTGCCCTTCGGTCACGACGCGCCCCCGGTCGGCAATGATGTTTTCCGTGACCACTTCGAATTGTTGAGCGCCACGGGAGATCATGTCCGTGTAAAAGCCGCGCACGGCCTCCTGCCCCTCCAACACCATCTCCGGCAAATGGCCCCAAAAATGATAGACCGGATTTTCGGTGAGCGTGGCCATCAAGGGCTTCAGTTCCCCGGTGATCTCCGCTTTCATGTGATCACGCACTTCCGCGATGAGGGCCTTCACCACATCATCTGTTTCGCTGGCAAGCCGCGCCTCAAAGCGCTCCCAGCTCCGTCGCGGATCTATTTTGACCATCTTGTTTTGCCTCCCGACTTCTGCTCTGCCGCAGACTTGCGCGAACCATGGAAACGCGCAAGCACAGACCCGCATTCCTCGCACAGGGCCGCGCAACGTTGCATGTTTTCCTAGCCCGAGCGGCAGTTTAAGATCGCGGTTCGTGAATCACTTTGTTTTAGATCAACCGGATAGTCCTGCTTATGGCCCGTGCCGCCCATTCCTATGTCTGCCAAGCTTGCGGTGCTGTCACCAGCCGATGGGCCGGCCGCTGTGACAATTGCGGCGAGTGGAACACGATCTCCGAAGAAGCAACTGTCAGTACACCCCCTAAATCGGCCCGCGGGAAAGGCCGGCTGATCGCCCTTGAAAATCTGGACGGCGCCACGGAAGAGGCACCGCGCATCGTTTCCGGTGTCGCCGAATTCGACCGAGTGTGCGGCGGTGGCCTGGTTCCCGGATCCGCGCTGCTGGTGGGCGGCGATCCCGGCATCGGTAAATCCACCATCTTGCTTCAAGCAAGCGCCGCTCTCGCCGCCAAGGGCAGCCGCGTTTTGTATTTGTCGGGCGAAGAGGCTGTCGCGCAAGTGCGTCTGCGCGCCCAACGGCTTGGCCTTGAGAAAGCGCCCGTGGCCTTGGCCGCCGCAACGGATCTGCGCGACATTCTGCAGACACTTGAAGTGGAGAAGGATCTTGCTTGTGTGGTGATCGATTCCATTCAAACTCTGTGGTCGGGCGCCTTGGAGTCGGCGCCCGGTACCGTCGCCCAAGTGCGCGCCTGTGCCCAGGAACTCATTCGGTTTGCCAAGCGGTCGGGCACGACTGTGATCCTGGTGGGCCACGTCACCAAAGAAGGACAGATCGCAGGCCCGCGGGTCGTCGAACATATGGTCGACACGGTGCTTTATTTCGAGGGCGAGCGGGGTCACCAGTTCCGCATTCTGCGCGCGGTCAAAAACCGCTTCGGTCCCACCGATGAAATCGGCGTGTTCGAAATGACCGGCGGCGGCCTGATGGAAGTGGCCAACCCCTCTGCCCTGTTCCTGTCCGACCGGGAAGACGACGTGGCCGGCACCGCCGTGTTTGCGGGCATTGAAGGCACGCGGCCAGTACTGGTGGAAATCCAGGCGCTGCTAGCACCCACAAGCTATGGCACGCCGCGCCGCGCGGTTGTGGGCTGGGACAGCGGGCGGCTCTCCATGGTGTTGGCCGTACTCGAATCCCGCGCCGGTTTGGGGCTCGGCGGTCAAGACGTTTACTTGAACGTGGCCGGCGGCTTGCGCGTTTCCGAACCGGCCGCCGATCTCGCCGTGGCAGGGGCGCTCATCTCCTCCCACTTCGGCATACCGCTGCCGACGCAATCCATATTGTTCGGTGAGATCAGCCTGTCCGGCAGCATTCGCCCGGTCGCCCAAAGCGAACTGCGCCTTAAAGAAGCCGAAAAGCTTGGCTTTACTTCCGCCATGGTGCCCAAAGGCACCAAGGTTAACCAAACCGGGCAATTTTCGCTGTCGCGCTTCGATAAACTCCAGGATTTGGTGACGGCGCTTGGTTCTTAAGATATGGTGCGCTTTGTCAGCTGTCTGGCTAGGCCATACATAAGCTGTCAGGGGAACGAAAATACAAACTGAGCGATGGGATGATCGGGGGATTCACCACCTTTGATGGGTTGCTGATCGGAATTGCGCTGATCTCGGGCTTGCTGGGCATGATGCTGGGCGTGACCATGGAGATCTTGACCATCATGGCCTTCGGCCTAGCGGTGTTGATCGCGTTGGTGGCGTTGCCTTTCTTGCGCCCGCTCACCGCGGACTACTTACCGGCGGGGGTTCTGCAAGACGGCACCTTGATCCTTGTGGTCTTTTTCCTCGCGCTTATCCCCATTTGGATCATCTTCTACCGCATGGCCCGAGGTATTGCCGATTCGGGTCTTGGGCCGCTGGACAAAAGCTTCGGGTTTTTGTTCGGGATCGGCCGGGCTTTCCTCATTTTCGGGCTGCTATTTTTGGTCGCAACCCAGTTCGTCTTTACCGACAAAAGGCCGCCCTGGCTCACCGAAGGCCGCGTTATTCCTATCGTCGAGCCCATTGCAAACTGGTTGGGCAGCACGTTTTTGGGCGATATCATCGAAGATGCGCGCGACGCCCAAGAAAAGGGATATACGGCGCAACAAATTCGTGACAAAGAGAGCCTGATTGAACAGTCCTCTAAGTGATCGAAGAGCATGACTGACGCGGATCTTACCGCCGACAAATTCAGGGAAGAATGCGGCGTTTTCGGCGTGTTTGGCCATCCCGACGCCGCCAAGCTCACGGCCCTTGGGCTGCATGGGCTGCAGCATCGCGGCCAGGAAGCGGCCGGCATTCTGTCCTATGACGGCGAACACTTCCATGCGGAACGGCGCATGGGCCTGGTGGGCGACCACTTCTCGCGGGAATCGGTCATCAACCGACTGCCGGGCAAAATGGCGATCGGCCATAACCGCTATTCCACCACCGGCGAAACGGCCCTGCGCAATGTGCAGCCCTTCTTCGCCGACCTGTCCATCGGCGGCATCGCGGTCGCGCACAACGGCAACCTGACCAACGCCACCACTTTGCGCGACTCACTTGTGGACAAGGGGTCGATCTTCCATTCCACGTCGGACACGGAAACCATTGTCCATCTGGTGGCCACCAGCCGCTTTACTTCTGTGAACGATCGGATCGTCGATGCGCTGCATCAGGTAGAAGGCGCCTATTCCCTCTTGGCACTGACGAAAAAGAAACTTGTGGGCGCCCGCGATCCGCTGGGCGTGCGGCCCCTGGTGCTGGGCATGTATGACGGGTGCTATGTGCTGGCATCGGAATCCTGCGCCTTCGACATTATCGGCGCAAAGTTCGTGCGCGATGTGGAACCGGGCGAGATGGTCGTCATCAATGAAGACGGCATTAAATCGCTGCACCCGTTTCCGAAACAAAAATCGCGTTTCTGCATTTTCGAATATGTTTATTTTGCGCGGCCCGACAGTACGGTCGAAGGCTTTAGCGTCACCCAAGCCCGCGAAGCGATCGGCCAAGAACTTGCCCGCGAGCAGCCGGCGGATGCGGACATCATTGTGCCCGTGCCCGACTCCGGCGTTCCCGCAGCACTTGGGTTTGCACAAGAATCCGGCTTGCCCTTCCGCTTCGGCATCATCCGCAGCCACTATGTGGGCCGCACCTTCATTCAGCCCACCGACACGACGCGCCAGGCCGGCGTGCGCATGAAGCACAATGCCAACCGCGCCGTGCTGGACGGCCAACGCATTGTGCTGGTGGACGACAGCATCGTGCGCGGCACCACCTCCATGAAGATCGTGCAGATGGTGCGCGAAGCAGGCGCGAAGGAAGTGCATATGCGCATCGCCAGTCCGCCCACCACCGATTGCTGCTATTACGGGGTGAATACGCCGGAGCGCAAGAAACTGCTGGCCGCCACCCACAAAGTGGATGAGATGGCGAAGATCATCGGTGTGGACAGTTTGGGGTTCGTCTCGCTGGACGGTCTTTATCGCGCGGTGGGCAAGCCCGGCCGGAACAATGACAGCCCCCAGTTTTGCGACGGGTGCTTCAGCGGTGAATACCCGACCGCCCTTACCGACATTTCCGGCGGCGACGAACGGCGCCAGCTCTCCTTGCTATCCGAACAATACAACGCGGCGGAGTGAGTGCTCTTCCGCTTCAATTCTCCGTCATTGCGAGGAGCGCAGCGACGAAGCAATCTAGGACAGCCAGCGCTCTGACAAAGAATCTGGATTGCCGCGGGCGCTAGCGCGCCCTCGCAATGACGATTTGTGATACAGATATTGATTTTTTATCAGTCTACAGATGACCTCTGATCCCCAAAACAAACCCCTCGCCGGCCGCATTGCCCTCGTCACCGGCGCTTCGCGCGGCATCGGCTATGCCACGGCTAAGGCGCTGGGCGCAGCAGGCGCCCAGGTAATCGCTGTTGCCCGCACGGTCGGTGGCCTTGAAGAGCTTGACGATGAGATCAAGGCGTCGGGCGGCAGCGCCACCCTAGTACCGCTGGACATCACCGACTATGACGGCCTCGACCGCATGGGCGCCTCGCTCTATGAGCGTTGGGGCAAGCTCGACATCTTGGTCGCCAATGCAGGTGTCTTGGGCGTCATCACACCCATCACCCATTTAGAGCCAAAAGAATGGCAAACCCTGCTGGATGTGAACCTGACCGCCAATTGGCGCCTGCTGCGTTCGATGGACCCCTTACTCCGCCAATCGGAAGACGCACGCGCTGTCTTCCTTTCCTCATCGGTGGGCAGCAAAGCGCGCGCCTATTGGGGCGGTTACGCCATCACCAAAGCGGGGCTTGAAATGATGGCGCGCACTTACGCGCTTGAAACGCAAAAGACCAATACCAAAGTGGTGATCGTCAATCCCGGCGGCACGCGCACCGCCATGCGTGCCAAAGCCATGCCGGGTGAGGACCCTGCCACCCTGCCCAGTCCCGACGCACAAGCGCAGAAGATTCTGTCGATCATTCAAGATCCTGCACTTGAGAGCGGCGCCTTCGTCGATCTCAAAAACTAAGTCATCTTTGCGGTACAAGATTGGTGGAGTGGCAACCGGTCAGCCGCCGGCGGCTCGTGCTGCCGGCGCTTCATCGCTTGAAACATCATCGGCCGACCCTTCAGAGAATGCGCGCATGAGCGCTTCGACGAGCATTTCAATGTCGACGGGTTTGGACAGATAATCGTCCATGCCGGCCGCCAAATATCTTTCCCGGTCCCCCTTCAATGAATTCGCCGTAACGCACACAATGGGTGTCGTCAAATTCGGTCCGTCATTGCTGCGGATCCGTTTGGCCGCCTCAACACCATCAAGAACAGGCATGCTGACATCCATCAGTATGGCGTCATAATGAAACGACCGGGCGAATTGCAGGGCTTCCGCACCATTGTTCGCCACATCCGTTATGATTCCCATCTTTTCCATAACGGTCACCATAAGCCGCTGGTTGGCAGTGTTGTCTTCCGCGAGCAAGACACGCATCGCTCTCCCCGGAATACTGAAAGCTCCCTGCTGGTTTTCTGCCGCGGGCGCGGAGGCATTTTCGGAACCGTTATCTTCCTGCTGTGTCAACAGGTCGAGTGCCTCACCCGAGCCCGCATTGTCGGCCGCGGCTTCATTGAAGGCAGCAACAATGGCAGCGTGCAGATCTTTCGTCCGAAACGGCCTCATAAAGGCGGCATGAAAACCATCGGCCAGCAGCGCCTCCTTCTTGATCGGCATACCGCAGGACGACAAAACGAGTTTCAGCGACGCTAATCGGGCGTCTGCGGACACCAACCTGGCAAAAGCCAACCCGTCAATGCCCGACAATAGGTGATCCACGATCACCAAATCGAACGGATCGTTCTTCTCCGTCGCTCCAATCAAAACGCCAAGCGCCGATTGGGCATCGGGCGCTGCTTCGCCGTGGGCACCGAAATCCTCCAGCGTCAATTGGAAAACCCGGCGGTTGAGCGCGTTATCGTCGACGACCAAAACGCGCTTGTCGCGGATTTGTTCGTTGTCCAGGCCGCTCACATTGGCGGCATCCACGGGGACGGCCTCTAGTGACAGCTCGATCCTGAACGTGCAGCCCGCCCCCACATCGCTATGGACACCGATCACCCCGCCCATGGCCGTGACGAGTTTCCGGCATATGGCAAGACCCAGCCCTGTGCCGCCGAACTTACGGGTCACACTGCCATCCGCCTGCGAAAACGCATCGAATATACTGTCTTGCCGGTCCGGGCTGATGCCGACGCCAGTGTCAATCACAAGCAACTCAAGACCCACCATACTTTCATCGGCGTGTCCTGTACGGTGCACTTCGATGGCAACCCCGCCACAATCCGTGAACTTAATGGCATTTCCGACCAGATTGATGAGGATCTGGCGCATGCGCCCGGAATCGCCGATCAGTCTGCGCGGTATGGCCGGATCAACATAACTTACCAAGTCGACCTTTTTGCCCTCTGCGCTCGGCCCCAAAACGCTACAGCATTGCTGAATCAATGTGTCGAAACAAATCTCATGATCTTCCAATTCCAGTTTGCCGGCTTCGAACTTCGAAAAATCCAGAATGTCATTCAGAATGGCCACAAGACTTTCGCTCGACTCGACGATCGTTTCCACATAGTCGGTCTGCACAGGGTCTAAACCGGTCGTCCGCAGCATATTGGCAAACCCGGTGACGGCATTCATGGGCGTGCGCAACTCGTGACTCATCACCGCCAAGAATTCGCCCTTCGTGGCCTCCGCGGCGATCGCCCGGTCGCGCTCTTCGATGAGGCCGGCTTGGGTTTCGTTTACCTGCCGCGCCATTGGCCGAAAGATGACCAGCCAAAAGGTAAGGCTCAAAAGCAGTCCGCATATGGGGACGGACCAAAGGGCCGGCATCAAAAACCTCAGGCTTCCCCGGGACTGGGCGTCAAGCATTTGAGGAATGGCTTTCAGATAGGGCTCGATCCGATGAAAACTGATGTCGTGTTCGTCGGAGATGGACCTAAGTTCGTCTGTCGTCCGAATGTCGGAAAGATGCTGCGCATAATCCACGACAGAGATGATGAAAAGGCCGAACTCGCGTTCCATAGACGCCTTCGATGTCTTTTCGCTTTCCCATAGATCTGCAAGCGCCCTTGGAAGGTAATCGTGGTCGATCCCCAGTGAAGCCGCCTTACGACGAACGGCCACCGGACTGACAACGGTACTGAGAATGTCGTCCAGCCTTTCCTCGAGCGCTTCATCACTGTCGGCGCGATCACGATCCGTCAAATTGCCATCCGGATCGCTCAAACGTAACGCCTGGAAGATGAGGATCAGATCGGTGAGAGCTTCGTTCAACGGCGTGCTATCCGGCAACCGTCCGGTCGCCAGGGAGAATTGCGATTTGGCGAACTGCGTCTCTACCGCTTCGGTACGTTCTGCTAGTTTGACAAACGCGCTGGAGTAGTCTTGAAGACGGGTGAGCCGATTGACACCCCATAAGGACAGGGAAAAGATAACCGCCAACGCGATGCACGTGATACCGATCACGCTCACCAAACGTTGGTTGAACGACATATTGACCAAACCCCTCAGCATAATGAATAACCTCTACCCACTCTCGATCGACACTATAAGCTTGTTGCTTCATGCAGCGCCGGCCTAGAAAGTTAGAGAAATAAACTGAAAGATTGGTTGTCGAAATTTAAACCCAAAGCTGAGTGACGAACCACAAGCACCCCAAACTGACGGTAACATAGATCAATATACTCAGTATACGATGCAATTACAGTTGGTCTCTATGCAGGTTGCGCCCCCTTCTTTTGTCGGCACAACACCAAATGCTCGTGTGATCTGCGGGCAATATCGACAAGGCCGCGAAAGTAGCACTTTTCAAGTGCAATGGATTTCGGACTAAACCCCAATTTCCTATCGCCATGATCTCTCAAGCGAATTGGAAGGGGCCGCTAGAACGGCGGCGGACAAAGACCAAGGCCTATGCACCGCTTTGTGACGGGCCACGGAGTCCGAACCTGTCAAAGAAATAGGGCGCAACGAAGAGCCCCATGACACCGGCCAGCACATAGCCTGCGTAGTAAAACAAATGCCCAACGATGGCCGACAGAGCCATCAGTGGTTCGACAATTTCATCAATCACCAGGACAGGGATCATCACCATCACCACGGTCAAGCCCCACCTTCCGATCTTCTGAGGAAGGCTGCCGCTTGTGGGGTCCAACCCAACTCTTTGGCTTTCCATCGGCCGTGCGATGAAGACGCCTGTGAGAAACCCGAAATAGCCGAGATAAGGAACGGACAGGTCCGCTGGATCGCCACCTTTCGCGGCAAGCGACACCAGCCATATCAAAGCCGCGCCCACGAAAGTGAGACTCACCTGGTGGGACAGAGAGAACCGGCTCCAAATCTCGACGATTTGTGCTTCATACTTCAAAGCACTGACGATGATTGCACCTCCCACAAGCCACCCGAGAAGAATATCTTCCACATAGTGAACACCGATATAGGGCCGCGCCGCTCCGATAAGACCGATGACCACAATGGCGACGGCGACCACCCACGGCTGCCGCATACACGCTGCCAAATAACCGTAAAACGCGGATCCTGCCATGGCATGACCGGAGGGCGTCGAAAATTCGGCGGCAAGTTCCCGCGCCTTGAAGGGGGAAACGTCCCATTTTTCTGTATACGTTCCTTCGGCGATAAACGGACGCGGGTTTTGCACACTTATTTTGATGACATGATTGAGCGTCATGGTCACCAGGACCAGAACCGAGGCGCGGATCGCCAAGCGTTTGTCAAAGCAGGTGTAAATCAGGGAGACGACGAGAATGAAGCCCTCCACTTCGCCTAAAAAATTGAAGACGCCAAAAAAGACCGACAGCGCAGATGTTCTATGTTCTGAGAAAAAGTCGATGATTTCGCTGTTGAACATGTAAGCCACCTTTGCCGGAACAAGCCTAAGGCGTTACGTCAGCATTCCAGCCGCTCGTCCAGATCCAATCCAATCGCGTTTACCGACCGGCGCGGGGACGCGGCCGCCAAGCGGCATGAACATTAGACGAAAACCGAGCCCAACATCCCTATCACGTCCGCTTCCGCCATTTTTCCCGACAGGGTTGTGGCTTTTCCCTGTCTGCAAGCCAGATTGTGACATTTTTGCCCCGCCGCACTGCGGCAAAAACCTGGTCTACCCACCAAAGTGTCGGACAAGCTTGTCGTGCATTCTCACGCTCGGTGTAATCGGCCTTCGGCGCTGCATATTCCGCACGCGAAGCGGTTTGCCTCAAGCGTCTTAATCCAACCAAGGGAGAGCTAAATGGTGGGGAAGTTGAAAAAGATCAGTACAGCAATTACTGCGGTGACCGTTGCATTCCTTATGTCATCCAATGCGTGGGCGGATGAAACGTTTACATTCACCACGACCACGGAAGAACCAACGACGGTCGGCGGTCCGGTGCCCGGCGGCGGAGCCGTTGGCGGCGCGTTCTGGACCGCAACCTCTGAGGTAACGTTTGCGGACGGACGGAAATCGACTAACACGTCGACCTGCATCTCCATGATCCAACCGCCACGCGATGCGATCTTTATGACTCATAGCGTGTGTGACGGCACCGGGCCGGACGGAAACTTTACGGTGATTTCCGGTTGCAACTGGCTCAACGAAGAGCGCACTGAAAACAGTTGCGTCGGAGGCCTTATCGGACGATCGGGCAGATATGAGGGCCGCCGGGGATCCGTGACAATTCACGGCAAGGACAACGGGGCCTCCGGCACCGGCCAGTGGTTCGAATAGAACGCCAAAGAAGATTGGCAAAAGTCAGGGGGCTGGCCACCGTGGCCGGCCCCTTACTGTTCCGAAAGAATGTGCCGAATTGAGCGGGACGGTGCAGCGGTCAGTTCAAAGACTTTGCTGCGTTCGAGATCCCCCGGTCGACCTCCAGGTCTTGCCCGTCCGCCTGTTCTGTAATGATGCGGTCCCTGCCCGCAGATTTTGCTTCGTAAAGAAGCGTGTCCGCCTGCTTTAGGATCTCCTCAGGCCCTGACACATTGCAAAACGATGCGGTCAGACCGATGCTGACCGTGATGCGGATCGTTCCGGCATCGGTTTCCATGTCGCGGTTCCTGATCTCGTCCAACAGGCGACCGCAGGCCTTGTTTGCTTCCTGAATATCCGTGTTCGGAAACAGGATTGCGAATTCCTCACCCCCCAAACGCCCGGCAACGTCGATGAGCCGAAGAGACCGCCCCAGTAAATCCGACAGGGCAACCAAAACCTGGTCGCCGGCCGCATGACCATAAGTGTCGTTCACCTTTTTGAAGTGGTCGATGTCGATCATGGCCACCGAGAACGGATTTCCATAGCGCTGATGGCTGCCGATTTCTTGCTGCAAATGCTGCAGGAAGTGGCGACGGTTCGACAGGCCGGTCAGTTCGTCTGTCAGCGACTGGGATTGGAGATGCCGGTAGGCCCGGTCAAGTTCGCGCAGACTGATGACGCCGGCAAGCCCTTTCGGGCCCATTACCGGAATGTGCCGGATGCGGTGCTTGTTCATCACCTTCAGGACGTCGGAGGCTGATTCATCCAATCCGCACGTGATGACAGACCGCGTCATCACTTCGCTTACCGGAATTTCCACGAGTCCCACATCAAACAAAGTCAGTGCCCGCACCAAATCCCGTTCTGAGATCACACCGACCAGTTCACCCATATCATTGGTCACGAGCAGCGCGCCGATATTGTGCGTCACCATTTCCCGCGCGGCCGCGCGCAAGGACCTGTCAGGCGTGATGTGAATGATTTTGTTCCGGCTCTTGAAAGCCAGAAGGTCGCGAATAAGCATACACGAAAGCCCGTCTTTGTTGCGTTCACCCGACGGGTCAAATGATATAACACCAATTGTTAACGACTGGTTTTGGCCGAATGAGATGTATACGGACTATGTCTAACGCATAAGTTGCCTGCAAGGCACGTTCATGCCCGCAGCTCTGTGGCAACATGTTCCGAGATCGACCGCAACATCTGCCGCCGGATATACAGGCTGAAGGGCTTGATCACGCTCCAATAAACCCGCATGGAGGCTTTTGCTTGCGCACCGTTCGACCGGACACGGGATTCGGTGGAAATGCGCGTGCGGCCGGCCCCGCGCGGCGCCAACAAAAAATTCATGACAACGATGCTGTGACCGGGTTCGGCGTAAGCCGCAAAATCGTCGGCGCCAATCTGAACCGCGCCCCCATCCCGCTTCCAAAACTGTCCGGCAAGACCCATGACAAATTCGCGGGGCGGGTCCTCGCCGATCAAAACAAAGCCGCGCTCGATCATGCCGTCAATTGACGATGGAAAGTCGGGAATACCCCTAATCTGATACAACAGGCGGGTTGCCCAAGTGGTGCCAAAGTCGGCGTGCCGCACAATTGGGAACAGCACATCCGGCGTGCCGGACACGACCGTACTTTCAAAATGGGCGTGATCGTAATTGGGGATAACTTGATCAAGAAGCATGTGTGAGTTCTGCGCGTGTATTGGATTGTTAGATTAGCCCATGTCCAATGAACGAACAGCATTGATTTGCGCTGTTGGGACAATCGCCCTGTGGTCGACCGTCGCAACCGGCTTCAAGCTCGGTCTGGAGGTTCTGGAGCCAATCCAGCTCTTGTTCCTGGGTTCGGCGACCGCATTGGTCATCTTTTGCATCGCCGCCATCCGAACGGGCTGGCCCAGAGACGGGTTTTACGCGGGCGAAGGGCTGCTTCTCGGTGTGCTAAACCCGTTTCTCTACTATGTCGTCCTGTTTGAAGCCTATGACAGGTTGCCCGCCCATATTGCTCAGCCCCTCAACCAAACCTGGGCCGTCACCCTCGCTATCCTGTCGGTCCCGATCCTGGGACAAAAGCTTTCCTTACGAACCATCATCGGAATTCTTGTGAGCTATGGGGGCGTGCTCATTTTGCTGTCACAGGGACGCATCACCGTCGCCACGGAATTTGACGGTCTTGGCATTTTTCTGGCCCTGTTCAGTACAATTCTGTGGGCGGTCTATTGGCTCTTCAATGCCCGGTCGAAAACTTCCGCCGAAGCGCTCATGGCAACCAGTTTCCTCATTGCCACCCCCATCATTGGACTTGTGTGTTGGGCGGAGCCGGGTTTGCCACCGATCACACCGCAAACGATGTTCTACGGGGCTTGGGTCGGCGTTGCCGAAATGGGGATTGCGTTCCTGCTGTGGCAGCGGGCGCTTCGGCTTACCCAAAATGTGGCACGCATGGGGCAGCTGATCTTCCTGGTGCCGTTCGTCTCTCTGATCATGATTGGTGCGGTCGTCGGGGAAAAGGTTGGGGCCAGCGCGTGGATCGGACTGGTCGTCATTGTCGCCGGCGTGCTGCTCGCCCGACGGGAAACAACAAACTAGAGCCGCCGCCAGCGCGCTTCGTCTTCATCCTCCGGACAAGGGCCGCGATCGCGGGTTTCTTCGCGGCAAATGCTGTCGCCGATGGAATCGCCCAGTGTTTTGGGATCGTAATTTTCGCAGCCCACCAACAGAAAAGTGCCTGCCGTCAGTATGACAACACACAAAGTTTGACGCATGTGTTTGATCATTCTCTTGAAAACTCCAGTAAATCGCCGGGTTGGCAATCGAGCACATCGCAAATCTTCATCAAGGTTTCGAAGCGCATGCCCTTCACCTTGCCGGTTTTAATGAGCGACAGGTTTTGTTCTGCAATGCCGATAGCCTTCGCCAAATCCTTCATCTTCATTTTGCGCTTGGCGAGCATCACATCCAGATTGACAATAATCCGCACGGGATCGACCTAAACGAAGCTTGCGTTTTCTTCGGCAATCGCGCGGGCCTGAGCGAACAGATGTCCCACCGCGACAAGTAGGCCTGCGAGGAACAATCCAACAACGTCGTGGGAGCTGAGCTGGATCGCCAGAACTCTCTGTCCTGGTGGAAAATGAAAGGACAAAACGACGCTCAAAGCGGCCTTCATAATCGGTACACTGATCACGTAAAACAAGACTGCCCAAGCAAAGTGCCGAAAACCGTCGACCGAGGGCTGCGAAAATGGCACCCCTGCAGCGCTTTCAAGAAAGGTGCGCCGCAAATGCGCCAAGCCATAAAGGCCAATCGCCGTTGGCACCATCATGACCAAAAATCCGACCAGCCTGGCCCCTACCCCCACCTGGGTCGGGTCGTAGTCCAGCCCCAGCGGAACAAAGGTGTCCGGCGGCAACGCGTCGAAGAAAATCCAGACACTGGCGGTCACTGTCGGTGCCAGCACCATCATCACCAGGGTCGCGTTTGCCATAAACCGCGCAAACCCGCCTTTTCGGGCTGTATTCGTCATGAACCTCACCGCTCTTAGATACGACAAAATTCATGTAATACATGAATTAATGTATTTCAAGGATTAAGTTTTTGGAAGACGATGTTTATTCGGTCACCACATCAGCCCAGGGCTCCCGATCTTCTTCGCCGCCGAAGAAATCCGGATCCCAAATCATTTCGGACGGTGGCGGATTGATCACCTCGCCACGTGGGAAGGCCTCGATCTTTGCCTGAAGTACGTCGACGATTTCCGGATGCTTGTCGGCCAAATTGTCCTGTTCGGTAGGATCCGCGGTCAGATAATAGAGTTCCACGCCGTCTTGAAGCACCAACAACTTCCATTCATCTTGATAGTAGGCCTGATCGAAATAGCCGCCGATCAAAAAGTCCGGCGCCGGCGTATTGGCATTTGCGTCGATGACATCCCAGCGGCTGATCCCATCCACATCTTCATCGAACGCAACGTCAAGGCCGATCGCTTCCGCAATTGTGGGAAACACATCCTGAACAGTAATACGTCCACTGACTTTCTTGCTGGCAATGCCGTCGGGCCAATGGATGAAAGACGGTACGCGAACGCCGCCTTCCAGCACGGATGCCTTGCCACCCCGAAACGGCGTGTTATCGCTGCCGCCCTCTTCCATGTTGATGCGAAAGAACTCCAAGAACTTGATCGGGATTGGCACACCCAGAACGGCCTTAAACGTATCCATCCAGGAAAACAACCCGGTTTCGTATGTTGTCGGAACCAGTCCACCATTATCGCTCATAAACCAAATCAGGGTATTGTCGAGCATACCTTCCTGATCGAGCGTCTCCACCACGCGGCCGATGCCTGCATCTAGCTCTGCCACCATGGCCGCATGGATGCGCCGGAACTCGTTCTCAATATCCTCATATTGCGCAATGGTTTCTTCAGGCGCCTCGTTGGGAAGATGTGGTGCATTGTAGGAAAGGTAGAGAAACAGCGGTTTATCTTTGTTCCGCTCACGGATCACCCGCACGGCCTCGTCGGACAGAAGGTGGGTCGTGTAGCCCTCTTCCCGCACCGTCACGCCATTGCGCTGCCAGTCATACCCGCCCCCGTGGACGTGATCCCAATGGCCGACGCCGCCGGTGAGATTGCCGTAAAAATGGTCGAACCCGCGCGATGTGGGCTGCATGGCCCGTGTGGCATGCCCCAAATGCCACTTGCCCACCAAAGCGGTCTGATAGCCGGCCTCTTGGAAATGCTCCGGCATCAGCTTTTCGGACAGCGGCAGGCTCGTCTTGGCGTTCTTTGAGATCGGCAGAATGACGCCCAGGCGAGCCGGCGATTTGCCGGTCATCAACGCGGTGCGCGTGGGGCTGCAAGTGGGATGGGCATAGAAATCAGCGAGTTCTATGCCGTCCCCCGCCAAGCGGTCGATCGTCGGCGTGGCAATTTCGCTGCCGTGATAGCCCACATCGCGATAGCCCATATCGTCGATCAAAATGATGAGCACGTTTGGCTTTTCAGGCGACGGCATTGTCGGTGCCTGCGCCGCCGCCAACGGCACAACCGGCACCAATAGAATAAGGATTAGCGCTCGAATAACTGCCCGCATCGTTTTCCCCTTCCCCGTCTGGGAACAAATCATACCGGCCTTACACGCCGCACTCGAAAATTATTTGCGTTTGCTGTCCGCATAAGGGTTTTCCCCTTTGCGCATGAGCACCCGAATGGGCGTTCCTTCGAAATCAAACGTGTCGCGCAATCCATTCACCAAATACCGCGTATAAGCCGCCGGGAGCGCCGATGGGCGGCTGACAAACACGACAAATGTCGGGGGCCGCGCCTTGGTTTGTGTCATGTAGCGAATCTTGATCCGCCGGCCACTGACAGCCGGGGGCGGGTGCCGCTCCAAGGCCTCGGAAAGCCACTGGTTAAGCGCCGACGTGCCGATCCGCTTGTTCCACACCTCATAGGCCGAATTGACGGCGGGCAAGATCTTTTGCAGGCCCTCACCCGTCAGGCCCGACACCAGCACATGGCGCACACCCGAGAGCTGAGGCAAGTCGCTTTCGATCCGCTTGCGCAGGGCTTTCGCCATGCCGTCGCGTTCGTCAACGATGTCCCATTTATTGATTGCGATCACCACCGCACGGCCTTCACGCCCAATCATATCGGCAATCTGCAGATCCTGTTTTTCCAGCGGGTGCTCGGCGTCAAGGACCAACACGGTCACATCCGAAAACCGGATGGCACGCAGTGTGTCGGCGACCGACAAACGCTCTAGCTTCTTGACCACCTTGGCCTTCTTGCGCATGCCCGCCGTATCGAACAACCGGAAGGTATCGCCGCCGGATGTCCACTCGACGCTAATGGCATCGCGCGTGATTCCGGCTTCGGGACCGGTGAGCAGGCGATCTTCGCCAATCAGCTTGTTGATCAGGGTCGATTTGCCCACATTGGGGCGCCCAACGATGGCCACGTGGATCGGACGTATGCCTTCTTCTTCTTCCGGTGCGTCGCTCTGCCGTTCAAACGGCAGCAGCGCGTCATAAAGATCGCTTAAGCCCTCTCCGTGGGCGGCGGAAATGGGAATGGGGTCGCCAAGACCCAACTGAAACGCTTCATAGACACCGGCATCGGCCGCATTGCCTTCGCATTTGTTGGCAACCAGGATGACACTGCCGGCCGACCGGCGCAGCATATCCGCCCACTGAGCATCTGTCGGCGTGATGCCGGCACGCGCATCGATCAGAAACAAGCAGACATCCGCCATTTCCACGGCAAGCTGGGTCTGCACCTGAATACGCGCGTCAAGACTATCACCGGACGCTTCTTCAAATCCGGCCGTGTCGATGACCGTAAAGGTCAAATCGCCGATGCGCCCTTCCCCGTCCCGGCGGTCGCGGGTGACCCCCGGCAGATCGTCCACCAACGCCAGTTTTTGTCCGACCAGGCGGTTAAAAAGCGTCGACTTCCCCACATTTGGGCGGCCGACAATGGCAACAGTGAACGACATGGGCTTGCAGTTTCAACGCGGGCCTCAGCGCATTGCGATCAGGTCCGCGTCATCCGTCAGGACATAGAGAGTCTTGTTTGCAACGATCGGCGGAATAAACGTGCCGTCGGGAATCGTGATGCCCCCCGTGACGCCACCAACATAAGGCGACACGGACACCGCAAATCCATCCGAAGAAACGACGATCAAGCGGTCACCGGCCAGAACCGGCCCCGCCCATTCGATGGGATCTTCTTTCTTTTTCTCGTTGCGGTAGCGGGGTAATTGGGTGATCCAGCGGATACGCCCGTCGCGGCGGGAGATGCACAATACTTCCGCATCCAACGTCACCACATAGATAAAGTCGCCGGCGACCCAGGGCGTTTGCACACCGCCAATATCGCGGGTCCAAACCCGCTGCCCCGTGCGCGCATCGATCGATACCATGCGGCCCGAATGGCTAATGGCGACCACACGTCCGCGATCGAGCACCGGACGCCCGGCAATATCATTGAGCGCCGTCAGCGCCGTCAAATTGCCGGTGCGCGACAGGGAATCGCTCCAGGCGGTTTGGCCATTCTGCACGCGTAGGGCATACACTTCACCTGACGTATACGGAACAATCACGATCTCGCCGGAGACCGCTGCGCTGGAGCTGCCCAGCAGGCCGGCCGACTCTGATATCCCCTGATGGTCCCACAGAACGCGGCCGTCCGCCGTGGCAAGGACCTGCAACTGATTGTCCGTCGTCGTAACGAATACCCGCCCGCCATCGGCGGTTGGTGACGCACGAAACGGCACGTCGAATTCTTTCTTCCAGATTTCTTCACCGGTCGCAGCATCCAGCGCGTGCACATTGCCGAACCCGGTAGAGACGAACAACCGTCCATCGTCAAAGGACACACCGCCGCCGAATCCAGCCTGCGGGCTTTGCTTGCGCGGCGTCAGTTCCGTCCGCCACAACCGGTCGCCGGTTTCCGTATCGAAGGCCGCCACACGGGCCCTGGCATCCAACACATAGATCCGCCCGTCGGCTATGACCGGGGTTGCGGTCAGCCGCGTATTGCCGCCAGACCCGGTGCCCACACGGGTGCGCCAAATCCGGCGCGGCGCGTCCCCCAATTCCAGATGATGCATCGCATGGCTGGCAAATCCCCCTGGCTGGGGCCAATCGGCATTCACATAGGGCTGTGGCAGCCGCACCTGCAGATCTGCGATACGGGGGTCCGCCTCGAGCTGTTGCTCAAGCGTCAGAACGGAAATCCGTTCGCCCGGAAGTCGGTCTTTGCTGCCGCCGCTGGAACTAAAGATGTCGGACACGGTTTCGCAACCGCCGAGCGGCAGCAGCGCCACCAGACCAACACCGGCAATCAATCGGGCAACGGTACGCACACTCATGGTCGACTTCCCCCTACTCATTACTCACTTACTCCCGATTCCGAAGACTGCCCGTCCGGGTCTTCAATTACGACCGGTGCTGGCGATGCCTCTCCGCTCGGAGCATCCAATATGATCAGCATTTCGGTCGCCCGTGTGCGGATACTGATGGGTGTTTCAGGATCTTCCGCCAAGCGCTGAAAGCTTTGTATGGCCCTGGCCGGATCGTCATGCTTGAACGCGGCGTATCCCAAGATCTCCAAAGCCGAAAATCGCCATGGCGTTTGGGATTCCGCCAGCGGCACAACCCGGTCGCGAATGTCGACATAAGGGGCGGATTCCGCAAGCAGAACGGCAGCCTTGATTTGCGCCAGCCGCCGAAAAGAGTCGTCGATCGCCGGGTCGCCGGCAATCTCATCGAACAGCGCGATCGCTTCGTCGATCTTGTCTTGGTCGCCCAAAATCCCGGCCTTGCGAAATTTCGCCAGCGCCTGGTACCCCTCGGAGCCCGTCTTTGCCAGCGCCTCAAACGCCGAGAGCGCTTGGTCCTGCTGGTCGTTGCGGTCGAGTTCGGACGCGGCAATGTACGCATCCGCATAATTTAGGCGCTGCGAACTCTGATAGCCCTGCCAGATTTGGTAGCCCGCGGTACCGAAAACGATGATTACCACCACCGCAACGATCAGCATGCCCCATTCGTCCCAAATCTTTCTGTAGTTATCTTGACGAAGGTCTTCTTCGACTTCGCGGAAAATGTCGCTCAATCTAAACTCCGGCCATAGTCGTTTGTGGAATGTGCCAGGGTGGCGCCGTTCTTATATCTACTGACCCCGAAAAATTGCGCGTAAGTTACATGGCACGCGCGAACATCGCAAATGGCCGGATTAATGATTTTTGGGAGGGTGCGGGCCCCGCCGCTCAGGGAGCCCACGCACAAAGGGGCTCCCGTCACGGAGCGCGTTTTCGCTCGCTGAGAACGCCTTTAATACCCAGTTATGACAAGCGAAGCCTTTAAGCTTCCCCGCAGTTTCAATGGCGGGTCCGGGTTTCGGCCTGTTGGCTGGTAAATGCCGCCAGGAGACGGATATCTTTGTCGGTGATGCCGTCGCGGGTCATCATGATTCTGACAACGTCCGACTCAAGCAACGCATCAAGAGACAGTTCGTCAAACAAATCCGCATCAGACAACTCAGCCGCTTCAACGGCGCCTTGCCTGTACGCCCCCGGCTTCCTTTCCCCCTTACGTTTCAGAAATCCAAGCATGGGCTCCTCCACGGGTCCAGAAGTCGACTTAATGGTTAACACAGCATAGCACAAATGGCGTGCCGGGTCCTAAGGGAAAGCATCAAGATTTAAAGACAGTTAAAGCCTCTATTCCCATTCGATGGTGCCGGGCGGTTTTGAAGTAATATCATAGACAACCCTATTTATCCCCTTGACTTGATTGATAATTTGAGTTGCCACATTACCTAGGAAATCATGGGAAAAATCATAGTAATCAGCCGTCATCCCGTCGGTTGAGGTGACAGCCCGCAGCGCGCACACATAGTCATAGGTGCGTTCATCGCCCATCACACCAACAGTCCGAACCGGCAGAAGGACCGCGAATGCCTGCCAGATTTCGTCATAAAGTCCGGCCTTGCGGATTTCATCCAAATAGATCTGATCGGCCTGGCGCAGGATATGAAGCTTGTCCGCCGTAATCTCCCCCGGCAGACGAATGGCCAGTCCGGGTCCCGGGAAGGGATGGCGCCCGACAAAGGTTTCGGGGAGCCCGAGTTCGCGCCCTAAAGCGCGCACTTCATCCTTGAAGAGTTCGCGAAGGGGCTCCACCAGATCCATCTTCATGCGTTCCGGTAGGCCACCCACATTGTGGTGGGATTTGATGGTGACCGAGGGGCCGCCCGTGAAGGACACGCTTTCGATCACATCCGGATAAAGGGTGCCCTGGGCGAGGAAATCCGCGCCGCCAATCTTGTTGGCTTCCGCTTCGAAAACGTCGATGAAAGTGGAGCCGATGATTTTGCGCTTCTGCTCCGGGTCTTCCACGCCCTCCAGCCGGCTCAAAAACGTGCCGGCGGCATCCACATGAACCAAAGGAATGTTGTAAGTGTCACGAAACAGCGAGACCACTTGTTCCGGCTCGTTCGCCCGCATCATGCCCGTGTCGACGAACACACAGGTGAGCTGGTCGCCTATGGCTTCGTGCAGCAACACGGCCACAACGGACGAGTCCACCCCGCCGGATAGGCCACACAGAACCCGCCCATCGCCCACCTGTTTGCGGACGTGATCGATGGCGGCGGTTTTAAAAGCCCCCATGGACCAATCACCCGAGCAGCCGGCGACGCGATGAGTGAAGTTGCGCAACAGGTCGGCGCCACGGGGCGTATGCACCACTTCCGGATGGAATTGGACGCCATAGAAATGGCGTTCATCGTCAGCAATCGCCGCAAAGGGTGCCGAATGCGTGCTGGCGACCACCCGAAAGCCGTCCGGCAGGGAGATCACCCGGTCCCCATGGCTCATCCAAACGGGCTCTTCCGATCCGGTTTCGAAGACTCCATGAAACAGTGCGCAATCGTCTTCAATCTTGACGGTGGCGCGTCCGAATTCCCGATGGTCTGCGTTCTCAACCTGGCCGCCCAGCTGCGCCACCATGGTTTGTTCCCCATAGCAAATGCCGAGCACCGGCAGGCCCATGTCAAACAAGTGCGGTGGAGCCAAAGGCGGTTCATCCAGGGTAACGCTTGACGGACCGCCGGACAGTATCACGGCCTTGGGATCGAAACTCTGAAGCGCTTGGCCCGCTTTTTGGAAGGGGACGATTTCGCAATAAACGCCGCTTTCACGAACCCGCCGCGCGATCAGCTGCGTGACTTGAGATCCGAAATCGATGATCAGTATACGATCGGTCAATTGGTTGCTTTTGCCTTATACGCGTCGACGGCAGCATAGAGTTCTTGGTATTCCCTGCAAGCCTCCCCGCAAATACGCGACAGGCGGTCGAGCTTTAAAAGGGCTGAATCCAAATCTTCAGACGACAGGTCAGATTGTCCGCCCCAATTCAGCGCATTGAGTTCGTCGGGATTGATCGCAAGGGCGATACCAAAATACTTTTGTGCTTCCGGCTCGTTGTCGGTCTGCTGGTGACAATAGCCAAGATAGGCAAACGCCCGTGCATTTTTTGGGTCCGCCACGGCCGCTTGTTCGAACAGTTTGGTCGCTTCCTCGAAGCGCTTTTGGCTCACCAGCGCAATACCTTCGCTGAGCAAGCGTTCCGACGCGCGTTCGTATTGTTGCGTGTATCTTGCGGCGACGACCGGCGACAGAACGCTGAAGGCGACGCTCGCCGCGACCAGAGCCGTGATAAGCTTTCGGTTGCGCATCTTCAATGAGCCAAAAATAAGCAGAATCCCCTGTAAAGTGCCAATTCTCATGCTTCGTGGGGCGCCGTCAAGGGGCCCTATTCTTGTTTCTCAAGAACGTTAATGAAAAATCCGTCTGTATTATGGCGGTAGGGCGTGAGTTGAACGCCGTTAGCATTGCCATCGTCAAGCCCGCAAAGACCAGCTTTGGCGGCCAATTCATCCCACGCCATTGACGCGATTGCGCCGCATTGTTCTTCAAAAGAACGAACAAGGTCTTGATTCTCCGGTGGCAAGACCGAACAGGTCACATAGACGAGGCGGCCGCCGGGCTTCACCAACATTTGAGCCAAGGCGAGAAGCTCATGCTGCGTTTTCACAAATCCCGCCAGCATTTGGGGCGTGAGCCACCAGCGCGCCTCGGGCCGGCGGCGCCACGTGCCCGAGCCGCTGCACGGCGCATCCACGAGAACCACATCGGCCGCGTTAGCAAGTTCCTGAACCAGCACCTCTTCACCGCCTGACCCCAGGAGCCGCGTCTCGACGCATTCAACACCGGCCCGGCCCGCGCGGCGGACGAAGCGGTCCAGCCGACGCTGATCCACATCGCAGGCAATCAGCCGGCCTTGATTGCTCATGGCGGCGGCGAGTTGAAGGGTTTTGCCGCCCGCGCCCGCCGCCAGATCCACCACGAGCATGCCTTCTTCGACAGCGCAGATCTGCCCGGCGATCTGTGAGCCCAGATCTTGGATTTCGAATGCGCCTTCTTTGTAGAGGTCCAGATCCAGAAGCCGCGTGTCCTCCGGCAATTCAAGGGCGGTTGGACACAGCGGCGACGGTGTGGACGGGATGTCGAGGCGTTTCAGATCCGCTTGCAATTCGGGCAGCGTCGTTCGAACCGTATTGATGCGGATGAACAGCTGTGCGCGGCCGGACATCGCCGCCATTTCGTCCGCAAGATCGTCGCCAAATTGGCGCTTCAGATGTGGCTCCAACCACTCGGGCACATTCAGCTTGGCCCACAGCGGCATATCCTCATCGCGCTGCCGGTTAAGCACATCGCGTTCGGCTTCGCTCAAAGCGGGCGGTCCATATTTTGTCCCGCTGAAATCCGTTTCGATGTGGGCAAGGTCCTGTCCTTCGCACCACCGCCGCAGACCCGCCACCAGCAGACGCACATCGTCGCTGCCCGCGCGCCAACGCAATTCCCCCATGTGCCGGAAGACTTGAAAAACGATCTCTTTAATTGCCGCCCGGTCCTTTGACCCCGCATAGCGGTGTTGGCGCGCCCAATTGCGGAAATACTCGTCAAACCGGATCTGCCGGCCGAGCACGTCATCCAATATGTCGATGGCCGCTTGCGTGCGCGCAGCGGGCGTCATGCTCATTCTCCAACATTGGCCCGACCGGCCTGGGCGTAAGGTGCTTACTGAGAGGCCGGATAGTTAGGCGGCTGCCGCGTGATGGATACGTCATGCACATGGCTCTCGCGCAGAGATGCCGATGAGATGCGCAGGAAGACGGCTTCCCGCTGCAGGGTTTCGAGATCAACGCAACCGGTGTAGCCCATGGCCGCCCGCAACCCGCCGACCAGTTGATGCACGATGCCGCTCAACGGTCCTTTGAACGGTACCTGGCCTTCAACCCCTTCGGGCACCAGTTTCAAATTGTCTTTCACATCTTGCTGGAAGTAACGGTCTGCGGACCCGCGCGCCATGGCGCCCACAGAGCCCATGCCGCGATAGGCTTTATAACTGCGTCCCTGATAGAGCACGACTTCACCGGGACTCTCTTCGGTGCCGGCAAACAGAGACCCGATCATGGCGCAATCGGCTCCGGCGGCGATGGCCTTGGCAAGATCGCCTGAGAATTTGATGCCGCCGTCGGAGATGACAGGCACGTTTTCCTGACGCGCGATTTCCACCGTGTCCAGCAAGGCGGTGAGCTGCGGCACGCCGACGCCTGCCACAACGCGTGTGGTGCAAATCGATCCCGGTCCGATGCCGACCTTTACCGCGTCGGCGCCTGCATCGATCAATGCACGCGCCGCCTCTGCCGTAGCCACGTTCCCGGCGACCACTTGGGCATAGTTGCTGGTCTTTTTGATGCGAGAGACGGCGTCGGTCACCCGGCTTGAATGTCCGTGGGCCGTGTCCACCACAACCACGTCGGCCCCGGCAGCCAGCAAGGCCTCCGTTCGTTCAAACCCTTCATCGCCCACCGTGGTCGCAGCGCCCACACGCAATCGCCCTGCGCTGTCCTTACAGGCATTGGGATGCTGCTGAGCCTTTTCGATGTCTTTCACGGTGATCAGGCCGATACAACGATAATCCCCGTCGACCACCAACAACTTTTCGATGCGGTATTTATGCAGAAGCCGCTTTGCTTCTTCCCGGTCGACGGTTTCGCGTACCGTGATCAAATTCTCTTTGGTCATCAGTTCCGATACCGGCTGATCGGGCTGGTTTGCGAAACGCACGTCGCGGTTTGTCAGTATACCAACCAAACGGCCGGGATGTCCCGCCTCGTCCTGGGTTTCGACAACGGGAATGCCGGAGATTTTGTGGACTTCCATCAGCGCAAGCGCATCGGCCAAGGATTGCTCGGGCGTGATCGTGACCGGATTGATCACCATGCCCGACTCGAACTTCTTGACTTGGCGCACTTGTTCCGCCTGCTCATCGGGCGACATGTTGCGGTGAATGACGCCCATGCCGCCCAACTGCGCCATGGCAATGGCAAGGCGGGATTCGGTAACCGTATCCATGGCGGCGGAAAGAAGCGGAATACCCAATTCAATGTCGCGGGTTAGACGCGATTTGGTTTCCACCTCTGTGGGGAGCACACTGGAGGCCGCAGGCTGAAGAAGAACATCGTCGAATGTTAAGCCTTCACGAATGTCCAAGCGCGTACCTCCTTAACTGGATGGCCAGAGGGCATATCACCAACGCATCGGCAAAGTAAAGATGCGGCGTGCTCTGGTTGCGCATGGTGCGCGCGAAATCGCCCTCCTGATGTAAGAAACGCCAGAGTTTATGGGGGTTTTAGAGCAAAACGGCAGCACGATTTACAAAGCGGGACTGGTCACCGGGGGCCCTTAAACCCGCTCGCAATGACATACAACTCCGAGGAGCCGGCGCGACTCGCTTTGGGCTTCACATGGCGCACGGTCAAGAAGTGCCGTTTCATTTGGTCCAACAGGTCTCGTTCCGAGCCGCCCTGGAACACTTTCGCCAGGAATGTGCCCCCCGGATGCAGGCATTCCATGGCGAAATCGAGCGCCGCTTCACACATGCCCATAATTCTCAAGTGATCCGTCTTGCGGTGGCCGGTGGTTGACGGCGCCATGTCGGACAGAACCACATCCACTTTGCCCCCCAGGAGATGCTGCAACCGCTCGGGCGCGTCCGCATCCATAAAGTCCATCTGCACGATCTGTGCGCCCGGGATGGGATCCATTTCGAGAATATCAATGCCGATGACTTGAGCGTCACCGTCAGCGCCCACACGCTCCACGGCCACCTGCGTCCAGCCGCCCGGCGCCGCCCCCAGATCGAGCACCCGCGCATGCCGTTTTAGAAACTTGAACCTGTCGTCCATCTCGATGAGCTTGTAGGCGGAGCGCGAACGGTAACCCGCCCGCTTGGCGGCCGCCACATAAGGGTCGTTGAGCTGGCGTTCAAGCCAAAGTGTGGAGGACAAGCGACGGCCCTTCGCGGTCTTAACCCGTGTTTTCAGTTCGCGCCCTGTGGGCGACGCAGCGCGCTTCTTGCCGCTTTTGCCTTTTTTCGCTGGCATGAGTTTTGGGTCTCGAAAGGATCGGAAAGCCGATTATAGGCTTAACTGGCCCCGGCAGGCACGGTCAATTGCGAGCCGACGGTGATTTGCTGTTCGTCTTGGGACGGATAATGCAGGCGATCCGCCGTCTCCATCAACGCCAGCAGCATGCCTTCCCTCAATCCCCTGTCGGCGACGCGCAGCCTTTCGCACGGCCAAACATTGTTAATCGCCTCGAGGATAGCGCAGCCGGCCACCACCAGGTCCGCCCGTTCCCGGCCGACGCAGGGTTCGGCAACGCGGGCTTGAAAATCCATCTGCGACAGGCGGCGCGCTACGGCCATCACATCGTCGAATGTGATCCATTTGCCGTCGACCCGGCGCCGGTCATAGCGCTTCAGTTCCAGATGCACGCCGGCAATGGTTGTGACCGTTCCCGATGTGCCGACCATGTGAAACGGCCGCGTCCGGTCGAACGGTCCAAGCTCTTCGGCAAAGCTGGTCAGATGAGGCATCACGAAATCGACCATGGTCTGGTAGACCTGGCTTGGAATATCATGGCCGCCGAACCGCTCCGCCAGTGAGATCACGCCGATGGGGATGGAAGTCCATGCCTTGATGGTCACGGGTACATTGCCCGTAGGCCGATGATCCAAGTCGAGCCAAATCAGTTCCGTGCTGCCGCCGCCAATGTCGAACACCAGCGCGCCATCGCATTCCTGGTCTACCAACGGCCAGCAGCCCGCGACCGCCAGTTTGGCTTCTTCATTGGGCGTGATGATATCCAGCTCGAGGCCCGTGTCTTCGCGCACCCGCTCGATGAACTCGGCGCCGTTGGCCGCCTTCCGGCACGCCTCTGTCGCGACGCAGCGGTTGAGGGTGACGCCGCGCTTGCGCATCTTCGCAGCGCAGATGCCCAACGCCTCCAGCGCCCGGTCCATGGCAGCTTGGGACAAAGCGCCATTCTGGTCCAACCCTTCCCCTAATCTGACAATGCGGGAAAACGAGTCGATGACGCGGAAACCCTTTTTGTCGGGCTTCGCCACAAGCAAGCGGCAATTGTTGGTCCCTAAATCAAGCGCGGAATAGATATGCCCCCAACGGCCGTTCGCGCCCGACTGGCCGCCACTCGCCGATGACTGACCATTCGCTGTCGGTTGGCCGGGCCCCTTTCCTAAGGACCGATCGAATTTCCGTTTGCCGCGCACACTTTCCAGTCTAGGCATCCTACCCCAGCATGCCTAAACCCCCCATTTTAGCCGTTATAGCAGTGTACCAGTTTGGGACAGATGAAGGAACGGGGCGGCCTCATGTTTCTTCGCATATGGTTTACGCGGGTCCCACGCTCCCCAAAACGGCGCCGAAATTTGGGCTATTAGCGGCATTTCAGGGCAGAATAGAGCGATTTACCGCTTCTTGAGAAATCCAGCCGACACTGGAGCCATCTGGAGGGCATGATTGATGTCAACTCATGATCATTTCCCAGAGTGCGTCGGGGCGGTGTTGGAGCCCCAATCCCCAAGCCCTAGTTTAGGGGATATCCGGTGAGAGAGCCGGCGAGAGGCAGGCCGTGGTCGCGCCTGTTCAATCTGCTGATTGTCGCCTCAGCATTCTTTTTCCTATTCGCCTACGTCTATCCGGGACACTAAAACGCCCCGCCGACGGCCATTGGCGCCGCTCGAGCCCCAGTGATACGTTTGCCGCCCCAAAACGTATCCGGGAGATCCGCCATGGCCCAAGTGAACACTCTTGCAGACGGGTTTCGGTTTACCGAAGGACCCAGATGGCACCAGGACCGTCTGTGGTTTTCGGACATGCATGACCACAAGGTTTGGGCTGTGGACATTGACGGCAACAAGGAACTCATGGCCGAAGTTCCCAACGAACCGTCTGGACTTGGCTGGCTGCCGGACGGCCGCTTGCTGGTCGTCTCTATGATCGATCGTAAACTCCTTCGACAAGACCCGGAAGGATTGGTGGTCGCGGCGGACCTGTCGGCGCTTACCGACCACCGATGCAATGACATGGTGGTGGATGCCCAGGGCCGCGCCTATGTAGGCAATTTCGGTTTCGATCTGCATGCGGATGAAAAGCCAAAGGCAACCTGCCTCATTCTTGCAGAAACGGACGGCTCGGTGCGCGTGGTGGCCGAAGATGTGATGTTCCCAAACGGCACCGTCATCACCCCGGACGGCAAGACCCTGATCCTGGGTGAAAGCTTCGGTGCCCGCCTGACCGCCTTTACGATTGGTGATGACGGATCGTTGAGCGACCGTCGGGTTTGGGCCCAGATGGACGGCGCTGCGCCCGACGGCATTTGCCTTGACGAAGAAGGTGCCATTTGGGTGGCCTCGCCGGTCGGCAATTGCGTGCTGCGGCTTGCGGAAGGCAGCGAGGTGCTGGACCGGATCGACCTCGATCGCGGAGCCTTTGCCTGCATGCTTGGGGGACCTGACCGGCGCCGATTGTTTATCTGCACCGCCAAGACGTCCCACCCGGATAAGACCCATGAGCGCACCGCGCGCATCGATTTTGTCGATGTGAAAGTGCCGGGCGCCGGGCTGCCGTAATTGTCTAGTTGGTGAACGTGAGCGGCTTGAACCTGAAGCCGTATCTCAGCCCAACGCTGTCGCTTCCTTCATTGGCCTGGCAGATGCCGGCGTTCGACATGTGGTCCGCGAGGATTGAAATGTTGTGCCTCTCGGTGATGTTGTACCCCAGCGAGAAACTACCTCGAATGAGCACACTGCACCCCAATGTCTTTCGGCCTTCAACCTCCGCAGCAAACACCGGAAACGTGAACCCGTCGTGATAGACCGCGCCGACACCCAGCTCGATAAACATGCGCGAGGGCGCCTGGTGATCCCAGGTAAAGCCGCCATAGAAGCGATTGGTATCGCCCGCACTGTTCAAGGCAAACCCCGCATGGGGCCGGGGCACCAACCAGTGCTGCTTGGGCTTTTGAAACAGGATTTCCGCGTTGAAGTCGACCCCATCCTCTTCCTTGTCGGCAAACGGACCCACATCGTGGGCAAGAACCCCCACCCTCAGCTCTGAAAATATGCTCTGTTCGGCGTGGGCCGCCATGGGCGAGGCCCCGAAATGAGAGATGGAGAGCGCCAAAAACGCCACGAACCGTCGACACCAAATCGCGCACATAAATGACCCCAATTTGCCGCGCGGGCGGGCGGCTCAGCAGAAATCCGGTGTTTTTCAGGTTAACCCCTTGGAGCGCCATAGTCGCAAAGGTTGGAACCTTGGGCAAGCTGCAGACGCTCGCAAGCGCTTCACATTTTGCTGTTTGCGACAAATTGTGCAGGTGTCTTGCAACTTGATTTCAACCCTTGAAATGCTATATCGGGCCTATATATCGGTCTGATAGAGACAGGGAACCCCGGAGCGGCAAAACTGCGGGGAATTACCTGCGTGAAAATCCCAGCCGGTTGTTCCGGAAACGAATGGAAGCTGACCCATGGAAGTGAAGACCCTTTGCCTTGGTGTTCTGAACCTTGGCGCCGCGAGTGGGTATGAAATCAAGAAGAAGTTTGAGGACAGTCCCGTCGGCGACTTCATGGAAGCGAGCTATGGCTCGATCTATCCAGCCTTGACCAAACTAACGGAAGAAGGGCTCGTGACGTGCGAAGCACAGGCACAGGAAGGACGCCCCGACAAAAAAGTCTACTCCATCACCGAAAAAGGTAAGGCGGCTTTTGTGTCGGCGATGTCAGTTTCGCCCTCCGAAGACAAATACCGCTCCGAATTCGCTTTCATGATGTTGTTCGCGGATTTGCTGGCACCACATCAAGTCTCTCATTTGATCGACTTACAGATTCTCAGATACCGCCAGAAACAGGTTGAAGAGCGTTTTCAGTTGCTGCCTCCAGAGTCTCGAAGCGCCCAATTCCTGGAAGGTTATGGGCAGGCTGTTTTCGCGGCAGCCATCAAATATCTGGAAGAAAACCGACACCTGGTTGAAGCCCGGCCCAACGGAAAAACGCAAACGGCCGCGGCAGCAACAAAGGAAGCCGCAACCGCATAGACCGACTGACGATGAACAACGTAATCAAAGGCATAACGAACTGGCGAATTAACTCGTCGATTATTGTGGCGGGCGTGGTGCTGCTTGTGGCCATCGCTTGGGTTTTCTCAGGGCAAATCTTCGGCAACCGAGCGAATTCCGCGGATGAATCGATTGCCGACGCCGGCGCCGAAACGGCCGTCATCCCGTCAGTGCGGGTGAAGGCCATTGTCGCCGAACAGCGGCAGGCAGACGTGGTTGTGCGCGGCCGAACGGAGGCGATCCGCAAGGTGGATGTCCGGGCCCGAACCATCGGGCCGGTGATCGCGGTGCATGCGGAAAAGGGCGACTTCGTCAAAGAAGGCGACGTGATTTGCGAGCTCAAGATAGATGCCCGCGAAGCCGAAATGGAAAAGGCGAATGCCCTTGTCCGCCAGCGGGAGCTTGAATACAACGGCTCTAAAAAGCTGAAGGCGAAGGGTGTTCGTTCGGAAACACAGGTCGCCGCAGATAAAGCCGCGTTCGAGACCGCCAAAGCAGAGGCCTTGGCGATGGAAATCGAACTGGAAAACCTGAAGATGACGGCACCGTTCGACGGCATCGTCGATGCGCGCCCCATCGAGATCGGCGACCTCATGGCGGTTAACAATATTTGCGCCACGGTGGTCGATCTAGATCCCATGCTGGTGGTTGGCCAAGTTTCGGAAAATGTCGTCAATTCTCTGCGCATTGGTGCGGAAGGGCGCGCCAACCTGATCACGGGAGAAGAACTGGTTGGGCGCATCCGGTTCGTATCGTCAAGCGCTGACGAAGCGACACGCACCTTCCGTGTAGAGCTGGAAGTGCCGAACACGGACGGTTCCGTGCGCGACGGCATTACCAGCGAAATCTATGTGCCGGTCAAATCGGTGAAAGCGCATTTGGTATCGCCCGCAATCCTGGTGTTTAACGCCCAAGGCGTGGTGGGCATTCGGCACATTGACGACAACAACGTCGTTAAATTCCAGGAAGTAGAGATATTGTCCGACAGCCCGGAAGGGGCCTGGATCACCGGACTCCCGGAGAAGGCGACCATCATCACCGTCGGCCAAGAGTTCGTGTCCGAAGGGCAAAAGGTGAAACCCACATTTGAAGGTGACACCGCTTCATGACCAGTATGATTGACGCCTTTATCGGACGTACCCGGACAGTGCTCACCATTATGGTGGTGCTGGTGGTTGCCGGCTGGGGCACTTACCTCAACATCCCTAAGGAAGCTGACCCGGACATCCCAATCCCGATCGTGCGTGTGGCGGTCATGCATCCCGGCATCTCGCCTGAGGATGCGGAGCGCCTGATCATCAAGCCCATGGAAACGCGCCTGCGGACCATCGAGGGACTTGAAGAAGTGCGGGCCTTCGCAAGCCAGGGCAATGCGACGATCATTCTTGAGTTCGATGTCAGCTTCGATGTGGACCAGGCTCTGCTCGATGTGCGAGAGCAAGTGGATCTGGCAAAGGCCGACTTGCCGGAAGAGTCCGAAGAACCGATTGTCAGCGAAATCAATCTGAGCCTCTTTCCGGTGATTTCCGTCGCCATCTCGGGCGATCTTCCGGAACGCTCTCTCAATACGCTGGCCCGCAGGCTGCAAGACAAAATTGAAACCATCCCCACTGTTCTGGAAGCGAACCTGACGGGCAATCGGGAAGAGCTGCTTGAGGTGGTCGTCGATCCGGCGAAGCTTGAAAGTTACAACATTTCGCAGGGTGAGCTCATCTCGATCGTCGCCAACAACAATAGGCTGGTGGCGGCGGGGTCGCTTGATACGGGCCGTGGGCGCTTCCAGGTGAAAGTGCCTGGCCTGTTCGAAACCCGCGAAGACGTGCTGTTCCTGCCGATCAAAGTGAGCGGCGACGGCGTGGTGCGATTGTCGGACATTGCCGACATCCGGCGCACCTTCAAGGATTCGAGCACATTCGCCCGGTTCGACGGCAAACCCACCATCGCGATCGAAGTTGTGAAGCGGATCGGTGCCAACATCATCGAAACCAACGATGCTGTGCGCGCGCTTGTGCATGAAGAACAGAGGTCTTGGCCGGAAGGCGTACGTGCGGACTTTACCCAAGACCAATCGCACTGGATTTATTCGTCACTCGGGTCGCTGGAAGGCTCGATCATGACGGCGATCCTCTTGGTGATGGTCATTGCCGTGGCAGCGCTTGGCTTTCGGTCCGCTGCTTTGGTGGGGATCGCGATCCCAACCTCGTTCCTGATCGGCTTCTTCCTCATGGGCGTCATGGATATGACGCTCAACATGATGGTCATGTTCGGCATGGTGTTGTCGGTGGGCATCTTGGTCGATGGCGCGATTGTGGTCGTCGAATACGCCGACCGGAAGATGTCCGAAGGGCTAGAACGTGTGGAAGCCTATGCGCTGGCCGCGAAGCGCATGTTTTGGCCGATCGTGTCGTCGACCGCAACGACACTGGCGGCGTTCGTACCGCTGTTGTTCTGGCCCGGCGTTCCGGGTGAGTTCATGAAGCACTTGCCGATCTCACTCATCTTTGTGCTGAGTGCGTCGCTGGTCACCGCCATGGTGTTCATCCCGGTGCTGGGATCGATTTTCGGCAAGGCCCATAGCGATGCGTCGACCATGAAAGCCCTGTCGGCCGCGGAGCACAGCAATGTGTCCGCCATGCCGGGTCTCACCGGCACCTATGCCCGTACGGTCACCAACCTCATCAACCGCCCCTTTCAGGTCTTGGCTTTCGGCTTTGGACTAACAGCGCTGGTGATCGTGCTGTTCACCCAGTTCGGCCGAGGCTTGGAGTTTTTCATCACGTCCGAGCCTGAAGATGCCTTCGTTATCGTGGCGGCGCGCGGCAATCTGTCGGCGCAAGAAATGCGAGACCTGACCGTCGGGGTGGAGAAAATTGTGCGCGAGGTGGACGGCATCAAAACCGCCTATACCCGTTCCGGTCTTCAGGATGTGGGCGACAGTTTCTTTAGCAGCGGCTCGCGCTCCGACATGATCGGGCGCATCTTCGTGGAGTTTGACGATTGGAAAGGCCGAGATCAAACGGGCTGGGATATCCTTCAGGCGCTGAGAGACAAAACGGCCAACCTGCCCGGCATCATTGTCGAGGTTCAGGAGCGCGATCAGGGCCCCGAAGAAGGCAAAGACATTCAGATGGAGCTCGCCTCGCTCGACCCGGTGGCGCTTGCCCGGGAAACGGCGCGGGTTCGGAACAAACTGGAGTCGCTCGCCGGCGTCATCGAAGTAGAAGACAGCCGTCCGTTGCCGGGCATTGAATATGAACTGACGGTTGACCGCACCCAAGCCGGCCGTTTCGGCGCGGATGTCACCCAGGTGGGAGCTGCCGTGCAGCTTGTTACCAATGGGGTCAAGATTGGCGAATACCGGCCTGATGATGCCGAAGACGAAGTCGAGATCCGCGCGCGCTATCCCGAGGATGCGCGTGGGATTAACGAGCTCGATTCCCTACGCATCACAACGGCGTCAGGCTTGGTGCCCATCAGCAATTTTGTCGAACGCACGCCTGTTCAAAAAGTCTCCCGCATCGAACGGGTAGATGGTTTCCGGGTCTACAAGATCAACGCCAATTCGGCCCAGGGGTTCTTGGCGAACGATCATCTCAACATCATGAAAGAGTGGCTGGCGACGGAGGCCGGGATAGATCCGTCCGTACGCGTCTATTTCACAGGTAATGAGGCGGAACGGCGCCGGTCGTCCAGTTTCTTAGGCAATGCCTTCTTAGCCTCGTTGTTCCTGATGGCCATCATTCTACTGACCCAGTTCAATAGTTTCTATCATTCCCTGTTGATCCTCTCGTCGGTCATCTTTTCCACCGTCGGTGTGCTGATCGGCATGATGGCGTTTGGCCACACCTTCAGCGTGATCATGACCGGTACCGGCATATTGGCGCTGGCCGGTATTGTGGTGAACAACAACATTGTTTTGATCGACACCTATCAGCGCTTGGTGTCGCAAGGATATGACAAGATCGAAGCGGTGGTGACGACCGCAGCACAACGCTTGCGGCCTGTCTTCCTCACCACATTCACCACCATTTGCGGTCTGCTGCCGATGGTCTATCAAATCAACATCAACTTCTTCGAGCGCGCGTGGACGGTTGGCGGTCCAATCTCTTATTGGTGGGTGCAATTGTCGACCGCTGTCGTATGCGGTTTGGCCTTTTCGACCCTGCTGACGCTGGCCATGACCCCTGTTCTTCTGGCCCTGCCGACCGTTCTCAGGACACGGCAGACGGCGATCTCGGTTATAGCCCAGTTTGTCCGTCGGCGCGTCACCGACTTGCTGGGTCAGGAACAAGATACACGCGGTCCCGCGCAGCCTTGGAGCGTGCCTGTGGCAAACGAGATCGCGGACACACCGGTCGAAGAAAAATCCGAAGAACCGTTACGCGCGGCAGAATAAATGGACACGGAGGCGGTGAGTCGCCGCCCCTGACGAAAGAACGCGAAGGCTCGGGAGGCGCCTGACAGATGAACGCAATGATCGATGCATTCATCAGCCGCTCGCGCACCGTGCTCACCATTCTCGTGGTTTCGGTCATCGCCGGCCTGGGAAGTTATCTTGGCATCCCCAAGGAAGCCGACCCCGACATTCCCATCCCGTTCGTTCTCGTCACCATTCCGCACCAAGGGATTTCGCCGCTCGACGCCGAGCGCCTATTGCTTAAGCCCATGGAGACGACCCTTCAAACCATTGAAGGGCTTGAAAACATCCGTGCATTCGGATCGCAGGGCGTTGCGTCCATCGTTCTCGAATTCGACGTCAATTTCGACAAAGACCAGGCCTTGCTGGATGTGCGGGAGAAAGTGGACGAGGCCAAGGCGGAACTTCCCGACGATTCCGAGGAACCCATCGTCACGGAAGTGAATGCCAGCCTGTTCCCGGTGATACTGGTCACCGTTTCCGGCAATTTGCCCCAACGCGCCCTCTACCGCCTGGCCCAAGAGGCTCAGGATGAGATCGAAACCGTTTCGACCGTGCTGGAAGCAAACATTATGGGCCAGCCGGAAGAAATGCTGGAAGTGGTGTTCGATCCGGCCAAGCTTGAAAACTACAACATCTCTCTTGGCTCGCTCATCGGCATCGTCTCATCCAACAATCGCTTGGTGGCCGCCGGTTCCCTCGACACCGGTCAAGGGCGCTTTCAGGTCAAAGTGCCAGGGCTTTTCGAAACAAAAGAAGACCTGCTGGGAATTCCGGTAAAAACCAGCGGCGACACGGTGGTCACCCTTTCCGATATCGCCAGCATTCGACGCACCTTCAAAGACGCCGACAGTTACGCCCGTTTCAACGGCAATCCCACCATCGCCATTTCGGTGGTCAAGCGGCTCGGGTCGAACATCTTGGAGACCAACAAAAATGTTCGGGCAGCCGTTGCCCGTATCAGCCAGGATTGGCCGGAAGAAGTGCAGGTAGGCTTCAGCTTCGATCAGTCGGATTTCATCCGTATCATGATCGACAGTTTGCAGGCCGCCATCATGACCGCCATCGTTCTGGTCATGGTGCTGGTGGTCGCCGCCCTGGGGATTAGATCCGGTGCCCTTGTGGGCATGGCCATTCCAAGTTCGTTCCTGATCGGTTTCTTCTTCCTGGGCACCATGGGCTACACCATCAATATGATGGTCATGTTCGGCATGCTGCTGTCGGTCGGCGTGCTGGTCGATGGCGCGATCGTCGTCGTTGAATATGGCGACCGCAAAATGTCGGAGGGGCTGGACCGCAAGGAAGCCTATGCGCTGGCCGCCAAGCGTATGTTCTGGCCCATCGTGTCGTCCACCGGCACCACACTGGCCGCCTTTATCCCCTTGCTGTTGTGGCCTGGCATTTCCGGCAAGTTCATGAGCTATTTGCCCATCACAACGATCTTTGTCCTCAGCGCGTCGCTGCTTGTGGCGCTTGTTTTCTTACCGGTGGTTGGGTCGCTGGTGGCAAAACCGCAGCCCGGCAACGAAGAGACCATGAAGGCGCTGGCCGCATCGGAAAGCGGCGAGCTGAACACCCTGCCCGGGTTTACCGGTGCCTATGCCCGGTTTGTCGCCCGCTCGATCGAACATCCCTTGATGGTGCTGTGCGGCGCTATCTTGATTTCAGCGTTTTCTATTGTGCTGTTCATGTATGGCAATCACGGCGTCTTGTATTCCATCAATTCCGAACCGGAGGAAGTGGCTGTCATTATCGGTGCCCGGGGCAATCTGTCTGCAGAGGAAATGCGCGACATCGTCATCGATGTGGAGGAGCGCCTTTTGGGCATCGAGGGTCTTAAGACCATCTATGCCAATTCCGGTCTTCAGCGCAGCGCCGCCGCAGCCGGTGGAGACGGGGACGTGCCGGAAGACACAATCGGCCGCATTGATGTCCAAATTTCAATGGACAAGGACGGCTTTCGGGTCTTTGACGAAATGCGTGAAGCGACCGCCGACATTCCGGGTATCCGTGTTGAGCTGCGCAAGCGCGAGCAGGGCCCCGCCACGGGCAAGGACATTCAAATCGAATTGTCGTCAAACGATCCGTTGGCCTTGGCCATGATGGCGGACCGGCTGCGCACCCATCTGGAATCGGACAGAGAGCTCATCGATGTGGAGGATTCACGCCCGCCGCCCGGCATTGAGTGGCAACTCACCATCGACCGGGAACAGGCCGGCCGTTTCGGCGCCGACGTCATTCAAGTCGGCACGGCGGTGCAGCTTGTCACCAATGGCGTTAAGATCGCGGAATACCGGCCGGACGATGCAGAGGATGAATTGGAAATCCGCGCGCGTTTGCCGCGCGATGAACGGTCGATCAACCAACTCGATTCACTGCGCGTCTCGACCGACCAAGGGCTGGTGCCCATTACCAATTTCGTGGAACGCCGACCGGTGCCGCTGGTCAACCGCATCGAGCGGCTCAACGGACTGCGCATTCTTACCGTCAATGCCAACACCATCCCGGAGGTGCTGCCCAACGACAAAGTCGGCGAATTACAAGCCTGGCTCGCGACACAAGATCTGGACCCAAATGTGGCCATCAAGTTTGGTGGGGCGAATGAGGATCAGATCGAGGCCGTGAACTTTCTTGTGGGGCTTGCCTTCCCCATGTCGCTGTTCCTCATGGCCATAATCCTGCTCACCCAGTTCAACAGCTTCTATCATGCGCTGCTCATCCTTTCGTCGGTGATCTTCTCAACGATCGGGGTTCTGTTGGGCACGGTCCTGACATTCCAAACGCTGAGCGTGATCATGAGCGGCACGGGGATCATCGCCCTGGCCGGCATTGTCGTGAACAACAACATCGTGCTGATCGACACCTATCAACGTCTGATCCGCGAAGGATTCGACTATCAAAATGCGATCATACGCACGGCGGCACAGCGGCTGCGTCCGGTGTTCTTGACAACGATCACCACAATCTTCGGCTTGCTGCCCATGGTGTTCTCGGTGGGGATTGATTTCATCTCGCGCGAGGTGACGGTCGGCGGGCCAGGCGGATTGTGGTTTCAGCCCCTTGCCACGGCCATCGTCTCCGGCCTTGCATTTTCCACCATCCTCACCCTGGTGTTGACACCGGCCATGCTGGCCCTGCCCTTTAAGCTCAAAGAGATCACGGTCCAATCGACACGCGAGCGACTAAAGGGGGCTGCGTCGGCCATCCAATCCGGGTTCAAATCGCCAACCGCCAAACCACCGCAGTCTCCGGCGGAATAGTCGGCGATTTATTCGCCCGCCAGGACGGGCGCAGGCACGTCCTCATCACCGAATTGCTTGAGCTTTTCGCGCGCCGCCGCGGCTTCTTGCTGCCGCTGCCACATGCCCGCATAGACGCCGTGCTGCGCCAACAATTCTTTGTGCTTACCACGTTCGACAATCTGTCCTTGTTCAAGCACCAGAATTTCGTCGGCGTCGATCACGGTGGACAGGCGGTGGGCAATGACCAATGTGGTCCGGTTTTCTGCCACCTTGTAAAGTGCGTTCTGAATCTCTTTTTCCGTATGCGTATCAAGTGCGGAGGTTGCTTCGTCGAGCAGTAGGATGGGCGGATTTTTCAAGATCGTCCGCGCGATGGCCACCCGTTGCTTTTCACCGCCGGAGAGTTTAAGTCCGCGCTCGCCCACCATTGATTTGTACCCATCAGGCAGGCCTACGACGAAATCATGAATTTGGGCAAGCTTGGCCGCTTCTTCTACCTCGGCATCGGTGGCGTCCGGCCGGCCATAACGAATGTTGTAAAGGATCGTATCGTTGAACAGCACCGTGTCCTGAGGAACGATACCGATGGCCCGGCGCAAACTTTCCTGAGTGACGGTGCGAATGTCCTGTCCGTCAATGCGAACACTGCCTTCGGCAATGTCGTAAAACCGATACAAGATGCGCGACAGGGTGGATTTGCCGGCGCCACTGGGGCCCACCACCGCCACCATCTTGCCGGCAGGCACGGTGAAACTCACATCTTTGAGAATGGGCCGGGCCGGCTCGTAGTGAAAGAACACATTGTCGAACGCAACCTCTGCGCCCTCCACCTCAAGAGGTGCTGCGTTGGGATCGTCCACCACTTCCGCTGCCACTTTAGTGAGGTCGAACATCTCTTCCATGTCCACCAGCGACTGCTTCACCTCGCGATAGACCATGCCCAACAGATTGAGCGGCTGATAAAGCTGCATCATGTACAGATTGACCATGGTGAATTCGCCCACCGTCATCAATCCTGCCGCGGCGCCATAAACCGTCAGCACAAGAAGCAGTCCAAGCCCCAAATTGAATATCAGCGCCTGTCCCGAATTCAACGCCGCCAAGGATTGGTTCACGCTGATGGCGGCCGTCTCATACCCCGCCAGAGACTTGTCATACCGAACCGCTTCATGGTTTTCGTTGCCGAAATATTTGACAGTTTCAAAATTGAGCAGGCTGTCAACCGCCTTGGTGTTGGCTTCCGAATCCTTATCGTTCATCTGGCGGCGGAATTTGTTGCGCCATTCGGTGATCGAGAATGTAAACCAAATATAGGCGCCAATGGTGATCAGCGTGATCAGCGGAAACCAGCCGTTGAAGACCATGGCCAGGATGACACACACCATGGCCAATTCGACGATGGTGGGCACGATGTTGAACAGAGTGAAGCGGACGATAAAGTCGATGCCCAACACACCCCGTTCGATCACGCGGGACAGGCCGCCCGTGCGCCGCTCCAGATGGAAGCGCAGCGACAAATCATGCAAATGCTTGAAGGTCTGCAGCGCCACAACCCGCTGCGCATGCTGCCCCACGGGCGCAGCCACGTAATCGCGCAGTTGCGCAAAGGCGATCGTAAAGATGCGCGAGGCCGCATAGGCGAGCACCAACATGACCGTAAGCGTCACCGCCGTTGGTTCAAGGCCATCCAATTGATCGACGGCATCCTTGAAGAAAAACGGTCCGACCACGGACACTATCTTCGCCAGAATGAGAGAGGCAAGCGCGATGACGACTCGCACGCGCAGATTGGGCCGGTCCGCCGGCCACAAATAGGGCAGCAGCGTTTTCAGCGTCTCCCAATGATGATCCTGGCGCCCCGACCGGTCATCCGACGGATCATTGTCGTGCCCGGTCACGAATTGCCTCACATGCCACTCCGCATTCTTCTTGGTCCCACTTCAAAAAGGCCCATTGCCCAAGGCCAAAGTGGGATGAGTGTGTAACATGAGTGAGTCTTAGGTGAAATTCCAGGGCGCAACAACATGGCACCCCGGCCGCCTTAGCCCGATGCACGCACAGGCATTGCGCAAATTTGTGCGTAAGCTCGCCGGCCTATTGACCGAATGACCCTAGATTTTGGGGGTTTCGAACACTTGGCCCGGATAGATCAGATCCGGATCCTTGATCTGGTCTTTGTTGGCTTCGTAAATGACCGTGTAGAGAATGCCCCGCCCATAAAGGCGGCGGGAAATGCGCCACAGGCTGTTACCCGGCTGAACCACCACCCGCCCCGGCAAGGCCGCGAGCACTTCCGGGTCTTCCCGTTCGAAGGGCAATTCGATCCGGGCCGTCACCAATCCGTCGGCATCCACTTGGTCTACACGCACCATATGCACGCCCGGGGTGATTTCACCATCCGGCCGCAATTCCCATCGGCCGCTGCCGTCAGCCCTGCCTTCCGCAACAAGAACATCATCAATGTACATGCGTACGACGGCATTCGGGTCAGACGTGCCGGAAAAAATGACGCCGCCGTCCGGATCATAGTCGATCGACCGAAGAGCCAATTCCTGACCAATGTCCACATCCGTGGGGCTTTGCAGCACCTTGCTGCCGCCCTTCGGGCCCCCTAGCACCACGAGCGGTTTCTCGCCTTCCCGTTCGGGCACGGCGATGACCACCTTTTGCTCCGAATTCAAGACTTCCCCACTCGGTAGGGTGAGCTTGAGGGTGATTTCTTGCGCCCCTTCATCGAGCGGCGTTTCCACCACGATCACCCATTCGCCGTTTTCATCCGACTGGGTTTCCGCAACCACCTCGCCGCCCACCAGCACCGCAACTTTGGAATTGGGCGCACCGCGGCCGGCAATGACGGCGGTGCCGTCTTGGTCCACACGGACAATATCGAATGTGGGAATACGCGGATCGCTTGGGACCAGATCGTCGGGTGCTTCTTCAACCTCTTCGACAACCGCGGGTTCGCCGGTCGATATGGGCTCGCCAGCGTCTTCGCTGTCCCATGTTCCAAGACCGAAAATCAAGAGCATGACGGCAATGATCAACGCTGCCAGAAACGCAGCCGCAATTATTGTTCCGCGCACGCTCTTTCCTCCTCAAGCGGGTGGCTTCCTGCCTAAACGGCAGTGAAAACCAGCCTCAATCCACATCCAACATGCTTAACAAATGCTTAAGTCACATGTCAGATACGGCCGATTTGCCCCATTCCAGCCATCAATTCTAGGTTTAACCAAGCTAAGTCGAGCATTAACCAAGCTAAAAGCGCATTGTGACAATATTAAGCCATCATAAATGTGCCACGTGAGGGGGTATCTCGCCATCGGCACAGGTCTGTAGTTTTGTAGTGAGTAGCGAGTAAAGTGCGATGGACTTACCCATTCGATGCGATCATCAAAATCGCCCACAATTGACCGCCGTTTGCGTGTTCTGCGGGTCCCGCGACGGCCAAAATCCGAAATTTCTCAATGCATCGAAGACGCTTGGCCGACAATGTGCCGAGCGCGACGTCCGCGTGGTATATGGGGGCGCAGGCATCGGCATGATGGGCGCGGTTGCTCAAGCGGCGCTGGATGCCGGGGGCGACGTGACCGGCGTGGTGCCCAAATTCCTTACGGAGATGGAACCACAGCTCGACAGCCTGACCGACATTGTGCTGACCGAGACCATGCATGAGCGCAAGATCAAGATGTATGAGGAGTCTGACGCCTTCGTCATCATGCCGGGCGGCATCGGCACGCTGGACGAAACCATGGAAATCCTCACCTGGCGGCAACTGGAAGTGCACGATAAGCCGGTGATCATCGCCAATCTTGAAAACTACTGGGCACCGTTCTTGACGCTGATGGATCACGTGATCGGCGAAGGTTATGCCGGGGAAAATGTCCGCGACCTTTACCGGACAGTCTCGACGGTCGATGAAATCCTGCCCGCGATCCAGGAAGATTTGGCCGCCCTGCCGCCCCAAGGCAAGGTGCGCCCCTAAGGAAAATCTGACCTATCGGCCTTTTACTTTCCTAGGGCATGATCTTATTCCGTAGAATCAAGATCATGCCCATTGTTTTTTGTCGATCGCGCGATCGGACGGTTAACCGGTTTCCACTTAACCTGATCGCGCTCTAGGCTTTACGCTGTGGAAAAGCTTGTAGGTGATGCTGTCGGTCAGCGCCTGGAAAGACGCATCGACGATATTCGGAGAAACGCCGACGGTGTACCAACGGGCCCCTTTCGAATCGGCGCTTTCGACCATCACCCGCGTCACCGCTTCGGTTCCCGACGTCAAGATACGGACCTTGAAGTCCACCAGGCGCAAATCCTCAATATACTGAGAGAACTTACCCAAATCCTTGCGCAACGCCATGTCCAGTGCATTGACCGGGCCGTTGCCCTCACCGACGGACATAAGCGTTTCGCCATCGATGTTCATCTTGACAGTGGCTTCGGAAATGGTCACCAGCTGTCCGACCGCGTTGTAACGCCGTTCCACCATCACCCGGAAACTCTCGACGGAAAAATACTCCGGCACTTGATTAAGGGCGCGGCGGGCCAACAGTTCGAAGCTTGCTTCGGCCCCGTCATAGGAATAGCCCAAGAACTCCTTTTCCTTTACTTCATCCAGCAGACGCTGAACCCGGTCATCCTTTGGATCGATCTCAATGTCCAACGCCTCCAAACGTGCGAGAATGTTCGATCGCCCCGCTTGGTTGGACACCAGGATCGTACGCTCGTTGCCGACGCTTTCGGGCGGCACGTGCTCATAGGTTTTTGGGTCTTTCTGCACGGCAGATACGTGCAGCCCCCCCTTATGCGCGAAAGCGGATGCGCCCACATAGGGGGCATGGCGGTCGGGCGCCCGGTTGAGGATTTCATCAAGCAATCTGGATACGGATGAAAGACGCGCAAGCCCTTCTTTCGAAACACCCGTCTCAAGGCATTCTTTGTAAGGGGATTTGAGAATAAAGGTGGGCAACAAAGAAACCAGATTGGCGTTACCGCACCGTTCACCCAATCCGTTCAACGTTCCCTGAACCTGGCGCACGCCGGCCCGTACGGCCGCCAATGTATTGGCGACCGCATTTTCCGTGTCGTTATGGGCGTGAATACCCAAACGGTCGCCGGGGATCGTTTCAGTCACTTTGGTGACGATGTCATACACCTCATGAGGCAGCGTGCCGCCATTGGTGTCGCACAGCACCACCCATCGGGCACCGGCAGCCACCGCAGCCTGAAGACACTCCATCGCATAGTCCGGATTGGCCTTATATCCATCGAAGAAATGTTCCGCATCGAACAGCGCCTCGCGCCCTTTCGCCACCACTGCGGCGATCGATTCACCAATGCCCTCCACATTCTCTTCATACGGAATGTTGAGAGCCACATCCACATGGTAGTCCCAGGTCTTGCCCACCAAACAAATCGCGTCGGATTGTGAATCGAGCAGCGCCGAAATCCCCGGGTCGTTGGCAACGCTGCGCCCGGCGCGCTTCGTCATCCCAAACGCGGTAAAGGTGGCGCCGGCAAGTTCCGGCTTGTCGGCGAAGAACCGGGTGTCGGTGGGATTGGCGCCGGGCCACCCCCCTTCCACGTAATCGATGCCCAATTCGTCCAGGGCTTTGGCGATCAGCCTTTTGTCTTCGACACTAAAATCGACACCCAGTGTCTGCGCGCCGTCGCGCAAAGTTGTGTCGAAGATGTAAAGCCGCTCCCGGGTCACCTGTCTGTTCTCCATGTGGTCCCGTCCGGACCATCTTCTATGGCAACGCCCATATCTTTCAGTTCATCACGAATACGGTCAGCTTCCTTAAAATTCTTTTGAGATCGGGCGTCCGCGCGGGCTTTGATCAATGCCTCTACTGCCGCCGCATCAATTTCGGCCCCTTTCGGCTGCCACCGCGCCCATTCCGCCGCACTCATGGAGAACAACCCCAACAGCCGGCCGCTGCTTAGCAGCAGATCCGCTGCCGCTTGATCCCCCTGTCCTGCTTTGTTCGCAAGGTCGTGCATAACGGCAAGGGCCTGCGGCGTGTTCACGTCGTCGCTAAAGGCAGCAATAAAATCAGGTGGCAACGCCTCTTGCGGGGCTGCATCCAAACGACCACCCAGCAAACGGTACCAGCGATCCAATACGGTCTTGGCCTCGCGGACACCCGCTTCGGTCCAATTGAGCGGCTGGCGGTAATGGGTCATCAGCAAATGTAAGCGCAGCGCCTCCCCGGGCCACTTCTCCACCAGGTCGTGAACCGTCAAGAAATTGCCGAGTGATTTGGACATTTTTTGTCCGTCCACCTGCAAATAGCCACCGTGCATCCAGATGGCCGCCATGTCTGTGCCGTCATGGGCGCAGCGGCTTTGGGCCAGCTCGTTCTCGTGATGGGGAAAGGCAAGGTCCACCCCGCCGCCGTGGAGGTCAAACGTAATCCCCAGATGATGCGCGCTCATGGCCGAGCATTCGATGTGCCAGCCCGGCCGTCCCTTGCCCCATGGGCTGTCCCAGCCGGGCTGATCTTCCGTAGACGGTTTCCACAGCACGAAATCCATCGGGCTCTTCTTATACGGTGCCACTTCGACGCGCGCACCCGCGATCATTTCATCCACAGATCGTCCGGAGAGCTGCCCGTACGAGGCATGGCTGTCGACGGAAAACAATACATGCCCTTCGGCCGCATAGGCATTGCCTTTGTCGATCAACGTTTCGATCATCGACACCATGTCGCCGATATGGGCCGTCGCCCGCGGCTCAATGGTCGGTGCCAGATTGCCGAGCGCATACATATCTTCTTGATAGATCCTGGTTGTTTCTCGGGTAATGTCGGCAATCGACACCCCGCGCTCCTGGGCGCGGGCAATGATCTTGTCTTCCACATCGGTGATGTTCCGGGCATAGGTGACGTGATCCGCGCCGTAGTGATAGCGCAGCAGGCGAAACACCAGGTCGAAGGTCACGGCCGTCCGGCCGTTACCGATATGGGCAAAATCGTAAACGGTCGGGCCGCAGGCATACATGCGCACATTCGACGGATCGAGTGGGGTGAAGACCTCCTTCTTGCGGGACGCCGTGTTGTAGAATTTAATATCCGTCATGCCTATTGCTCATGCCGCAAACAAAATTGTTCTTAAGCCGCCACGCCGCTTAATCACAAACCAGAAGAATAGAATGGAGTGGTTGATCAGCGGTGTGGAAAGTTAACCGCAAATAATCGCTCCGCAGCCAATCCGGCCACGGAGGGAAATAATCCCAATACAAAGCAAGTTTTTGGTCAGCATTTCGATCACCGACAGCCTATTTGTCATGCTCTGCCCAACACAGAACGCACGATTAGCACCTTTGGCGCCAGCCGTCTACGGGCTGTTTCGGGTCACCGCCGAACAAACCACGTCGCACACCCGCATCACCTGATCTTCAGAGAGATAGGGATGCAACGGCAAAGTGAGGATCTTCTCGCTCATAGCCTCACATTGGGGCAGGCCATCCTTCGGCGCATAGGGGGTAAAGGCCCGGTGCTGATGAAGCGGCATGGTGTAATAGATCGCCGACGGAATATCCGCGTCTTGCAGCGCCTTTTGGATCGCCTCACGGCTATCGGAAACGATGGAGTAAAGCCCCCAGGCGCTCAGCGCCCCTTCTTGAGCCTTGGGGGTTTGCACATAGGTATCCAATTGAGTGGTATATAGCGCGGCGAGATTGCGCCGAACCGCCAGTTCTTCATCGAAAATCGTTAATTTTGACAACAGGACAGCCGCCTGGATCGAATCCATCCGGCCATTCATGCCGATGCGGATTGATTCCTTTTTCTGGGGGTCCGTGCCATGCCACCGGATAGACTCCCAAACCTGCGCCCGGTCCCCGTCCCGGCTGAAAATGGCGCCCGCATCGCCATAGGCGCCGAGGGTTTTCGACGGAAAGAAGCTGGTAGCAGTGACGGGGGCAAGGCTGCCCACATTTTGTCCGTCCAGAGCCCCGCCAAGGCTTTGGGCCGCATCTGCCAACACAAACATGTTGTGCTTTTCGGCGATCTTATTGATGCGGTGATAGTCCGCGGGCAGACCGAACAGATCCACCGGCACGATCGCCCGCGGAAAATTGCGGCCTTCCGCCACCACGTCCGCAATCTGGTGTTCCAGGTGGTCCGGATCCATATTGTAGGTCTCGGGATCGATGTCCACGAAGACGGGCGTCGCCCCCGCCATGATCACCGCATTGGCCGTGGCGTTATAGGTGAAGGCCGGCAGGAACACCGCATCCCCCTCGCCGATCCCCTCCGCCATGAGCGGAATGAGCAGCGCGTCCGTGCCGCTTGCGACAGTAATCACCTTCTCAGCGCCGGCCCGCTGGGCCAGCGTATCTTCCAGTTCGCCAATCTCGGGGCCGTTGACATAGGCGCCGTGATCGAGCACGTCCTGGATCCGTCGATCAATCAATGGCTTCAGCCGCTGATACTGTTTTTTCAGATCGACGAATTGGATCTTCTCGCCGCTTTCGAGCGTCGCGACATCGCCCTCACGGTCTTTTGTTACGGTTGCTGACCCACCACGCATAAATTAACTCCGAACTTTCAACTAAGAACCATTGCGTCTGTTACTGCCAAGACCGTTTGAAGTGCCCGCTGTGCTTCTTGCGGGCGAATCATCGGCGCTTCGCCAGATTTGACCGAGTTCAAGAACCTATCCACGCCATAGCCCAACGGGTCTCCAATTGCGGGATTATTTTTACTCGATTCGCCGAACAGGTCAGACAGGGCAAAATCGGTCGTGTTCTTGACCGCCCGATTCACGAAGTCGATTTCAACTTCTCCATCTTCAAAAACCAGCTGCATGCTGCGCTCCCGCTCCCGGGCGATGCGGCTTGCGGAGATATCGATAACGCAGCCATCTTCAAGCTCAATGGTCGCGTTTACTTCGTCCGCATGCGGCGTTTTCACCGATCGGCCATTCGCTTGAATGCGGCCCACTTGCGACCCATTAAGCGCATGGATCATATCGAAATCGTGCACCATCAGATCCATGGCCGCGCAGCAATCCGTGTTTCGTCCGCTGAACGGGCCGTGACGCTTGCTGACGATTTTCTTGGGTTTTTCAGGAATGTCGAGAAGGCCGGAACTTGCGAAAACGTAGCGCTCCTGATGGCCGATCTGCAAGACGAGACCCCTCTCATCCGCCAGGTCGATCAGTTTCTGCGCATCCTCTATCTTCGTGGCAATGGGCTTTTCCAGCAAGACGTGCTTGCCCGCCTTCAAAAGCGTCTCAGCGATCTGAAAGTGCGTGGTCGCAGGGGTCGCAATCGTCGCCACGTCCACCAGGTCGAGCATGCAGGCGATATCGCCGTAGGCTTGGGCGTGCATTTCCGACGCCACATCGACTAATTGATCCGTTTTCGGATCAACAATCGCCATGAGGACACTGTCGTCATGATCTCGATATTTCTGCGCGTGGAAACGGCCGAAATATCCGGCGCCTACGACGCCGGCCCGCACCTGATCCCGCGATGTTTGCCGATGTCCTGCCCCCGATACAAGCGACATCATGCCTCCAACATTCATTCGAACTGCTCGACGACATCGTTCAAACGCCGCCGTTCAGCTGTTTCCTATGGTCCGAAGTGTTTCCGTCCCGATCCTGCAGCTTGGATCCCAGAGCGGTAACAGGCGCACTATGTCCAAAACCGCGACACAGTTCGACAATTTTGCGATGCCGTTCTTACACTTATCATTTCAAGGCTGAAACAGCGTGAAGCGCACAAAACTGCGAGTTCTCATGCAACGGCCTTGCCGTTTTGAGCGTCCCTTTCCCGCTTTAGTTGTTCGGCGAGCAAAAAGGCAAGCTCGATGGCCTGATTGGCGTTCAATCTCGGATCGCAGTGGGTGTGATAGCGGTTGCTTAAATCGGATTCCGAGATGGCCTGTGCACCGCCGATACATTCGGTGACGTTCTGCCCCGTCATCTCGAAATGGACCCCGCCGGCATAGGAACCCTCCGCCTGGTGAACCGCGAAGAAGGATTGAACTTCCTTCAGCACCCGCTCGAAAGGGCGGGTCTTGTAGCCGGTGTTCGATTTGATCGTGTTGCCATGCATGGGATCGCACGACCAAACCACCTTGCGCCCTTCGTCTTCCACACGCCGGATCAATTTGGGCAGATGCTCGCCCACTTTTTCCGAGCCGAACCGGCAAATCAGTGTCAAGCGCCCGGCTTCATTGTCCGGGTTGAGCTGATCGATCAGCCGAATGAGTTCGTCGGGCTCCAAGCTCGGTCCGCATTTGAGACCCACCGGATTCTTGATGCCGCGCATGAATTCCAAATGGGCGCCTTCCGGCTGCCGCGTGCGGTCACCGATCCACAAGAAGTGGGCCGACGTGTCGTACCAATCACCCGTGGTGGAATCGATCCGTGTAAGGGATTGTTCGTAGCCCAGCAGCAAGGCTTCATGGCTGGTGAATACTTCCGTCGAGCGCAAGGTGGGCGTCGATTCCGTGGACACACCACAGGCTTGCATGAACGCCATGGCTTCGGAAATGCGGTCGGCCAAGGCCTGGTAACGTTCGCCGGCCGGGCTGTCCTGGATGAAGCTCAAGGTCCATTGATGCGCATTCTGCAGGTCCGCATAGCCTCCTTGCGCAAAGGCACGGATTAGATTGAGGGTCGCGGCAGCTTGGCCGTAGGCGCGCAGCATGCGCTCCGGGTCCGGCGCCCGTGCGGCTTCCTCAAACTCCATGGCGTTGATGATGTCGCCCCGGTAGCTGGGCAGCGAGGTGCCTTCCACTTCTTCCATGGGCGCGGACCGGGGCTTTGCGAATTGGCCCGCAATCCGACCCACTTTCACCACCGGGCACGACGCCGCAAATGTCAGCACCAGCGCCATTTGCAGGATGACCCGAAAGGTGTCGCGAATATTGTCCGGATGAAACTCCGCAAAGCTTTCAGCGCAATCTCCACCCTGCAGCAGGAAAGCCTTGCCGTCCGCCACATCGGCAAGCTGCTGCTTCAGGCTGCGCGCTTCGCCCGCAAACACCAGCGGCGGATAACTGTTGAGCTGTTGTTCAACGCGCTCCAACGCTTCCGCATCGGGATAATCCGGCACCTGCTTGATGGGCAGTTTGCGCCAGCTATCTGGGCTCCAAACTTTGGTCATCGATCTTCTCACTCCTTACAAACAAGGCGCCTCCTGATCAGGGACGCGCCATGCAAGCGCCAGTGATAGCACACTTGCCACGGCGGCTGGAAATGCAATTTTATCTAATAGTTACAGTTACTTACAGAAAATATAGGCTTAACGCCTATTTTTCGACGGCCAGTTCCGTGGTGGCGCCCATAAATGTCGGGAACTCATTGCCCAGAGCATCCGACCAGAAATCGTGGATGAACGTCACTTCGATGGGCGAAAAGTGGGGATAGATCTCAGGTGTGTCAACATTAATGAGATTCCAGTCCACCCCGGAATCAGCCACAAAGGACCAGACCTGCATCCAGCCAAATTCCGTTCGGCGCAACAACAGTGCCTCTGCATAGGAAGATTCAAGCTCTGCCTCCGGGCTGTCCTCCACGCGCCGGGTGACCCAGCCGAAAACCAGTTGATAGGTCTGTGCGCCGAGAATCCGTTTTCGCGCGAAGCCCAAAAAATCCACCGCCCCGCCCGCTTCCGGGTCGAATTGGTAAAACACATCATACGGGCTGTCCTTCACGGACTTGCCGGTCATGCCCTGACCGCACGCTTTTCTCAGATTGTAGACGTTCTGAATGTCGCCGGTGACGCCGCTGGTATCAAGAAACGCGCGCTCGTTCTTCTGACACGCCTGCAATATCAGCGTGTTCATATTGCGTACATGCTCGCCAAAGCTCGCGTAAGACGCAACTTCAGCATGCGCCGGCAAACTCATCAGTATACCAACAAAGAAAACGGTAAGCTTCGGAAACCATGCCCCCATATCGCGCATTCGAACTCCTTAAGTGGCTGCCGCCGTTGCGCCTGCGGTTTTCTTGCGTGTGACCTTATCGCGTAGGGTGACCAACTCTTCCGCCGATGTGGGATGCACCGCAACCGTGGCATCGAAGTCTTGCTTGGTTGCACCCATCTTCACGGCAATCCCAAGGCACTGGATCATTTCGCCGGAATCCGGCCCGACAATGTGGCAGCCAAGAACTCTGTTGCTCTTGGGATCGACCAACAGTTTCATCAATGTGGTCTCATCGCGGCCCGTCAGCGTGTGTTTGAGGGGCCTGAATGTGGATTTGTAGATGTCGATCTCTCCGCATTCTTCCAGCGCCTGCTCTTCGCTCAATCCCACGGTACCGATGGGGGGCTGGCTGAAAATCGCGGTGGCCACATTGCGGTGATCCATCGCTTGGGGATTGTTGTTGAATTCGGTCTCGGCGAACGCCGCCCCTTCGCGGATGGCAACCGGCGTCAGTTGCAGCCGGTCGGTCACATCGCCCACGGCAAAGATATGGTTCACGTTCGAGCGCGAAAACTCGTCGACAATAACTTCTCCGCCTTTGCCGAGCTCAACGCCCGCATTCTCCAGCCCAATGCCGCTCGTATTAGGAACGCGGCCTACGGCGAACATGATTTGGTCGGCTTCCAGCACCTGACCATCATTCAGCGTGGCTTTCTTTGTTCCGCCGTCGAGGTCAATGGACTCGATGGTTTTGCCCAGGCATAGCGTGACGCCTTTCTTCTGCATTTCCTCCAGCAGCACATCACCCAGCTCCGCATCGAAAGCTTTGAGCACATGATTGCGCCGGTGAAGCAACGTCACGTCAGCGCCAAGACCGTTGAAGATGCCCGCAAATTCGACCGCGATATAACCGCCGCCAACCACGACAATCTTCTTCGGGAACGTCTCTAGATGGAAGGCCTCGTTCGACGTGATCGCATGTTCCACGCCCTTCAAGTCCGACGGAAGCCAAGGCGTGCCGCCTGCGGCGATCAGGATCTTCTCTGCCGAGACATCTCTGTTTTCCGCCTCGATGTGGACCGTGTGTGCGTCTTTGAGCACCGCGCGGCTTTGAACGAACTCTGCGCCGGCATTGGCGAGCACCGACTTATAAATGCCTTCAAGACGCCCGATCTCTTTATCTTTATTGGCGATTAGCATTGACCAATCAAAAGCCGTCTCCGGGACGCTCCATCCGTAGGCATTCGCATCCTCAAACTCTTCGGAGAAATGACTGGCGTAGACGAATAGTTTCTTCGGCACGCAACCGCGGATGACGCAGGTGCCGCCCGCACGGTATTCCTCTGCCACACACACTTTGGCGCCGTAAGACGCGGCAAGCCGGCTTGCCCGGACGCCGCCGGAGCCCGCCCCGATCGTGAAAAGGTCATAATCGTAATTGCTCATGAAGATGGCTCCTTGCGTGCGCGATCCTGCTAAGATTTAGCGATTGTCCGCACGCCATTGTCGCTGCCGACGATCAACATGTCGCACAAATCGATAAAAAGGCCGTGATCGACCACACCGGTCATGGAATCGAGAGACGAGGCCAGCCCCTCTATATTGGTCACTTTGTTAAAGGCGGCATCCACAATCAAATGCTCCCCATCGGTCACATAAGGCTCTCCGAACTGGTCTGTCCGCAGGCGGATGTTTACCTCGCCCTCGCCGTAAACGCCAAGCAGCTCGGAAATGCGTTGCTGAGTGACTCGAACACCGAACGGCACCACTTCGATTGGCAGCGGGAAATGGCCCAAATGATCGACGCACTTTGCCTCGTCCACAATGATGGCCACTTTGCGGGAGGCGGAAGCAACGATCTTTTCCCGCAACAGGGCGCCGCCGCCCCCTTTGATGAGCCGGAATGACGTGTCGACCTCATCCGCGCCATCGATTGTCAGGTCCAACCGGCCCGCGTCCCCCAAGTTTGTGAGTGGAATGCCCTCTTTTTCCGCTAGAATCCGAGTCTGCTCCGACGTGGGCACGCCCTTCACATCAAACCCGTGGCGCACGCGGGCCCCAAGGGCCGACACAAAAAACGCCGCGGTGGATCCGGTGCCCAGGCCCAGCGTCATGCCGTTTTCGACCAAATCAAGGGCCGCTTCGGCTGCCTGCTGTTTTTGGGCTTCTTTGGACATTTGCGACCTGCTGCTCCGGTAATCCGCTCGGGTTCAGTCATTTACGTGAAAAGTGCGGTCAACGCTAGGGAGCTTGCGGTTTCAGCTTTTTTTGCACCTTGGTGAGGCGCGCCAACAGCCGAAAAATAAGGTCCGCGCGGAAGAGCGTTGCGTAGCCCAAGGTGATGCCCATGCCGTTCAGCGAGCCAATGGCGAAAGATCGCGTCAGCTTGGAGAAGCCTTCGGGCGACGCTTCGAAGCGCCCATTCACCGTCAGCGTGTCGAACCCGAAACTGTTGTCGAAAATGAACTCAAGCGAAGAGGAATGCATGGCCACATCGTGAGGTCCGTCCACCTTGTGGAAGCCATCCATCACCGACACTTCGACCACCTGATCCAGATCAGTCAACAAGATGCGCACGGGCAGAAAACCCTTAATCACTGGGTTATGCCGGGCCAGCAATGCGATTGAGTAACTGTTGTCTTCAAAAACCTGCCGGCGATAGTCTTCAAATTTCTGCTCAAGCCGTTCAACAGAAACGCTGTCTAGCGGCGCCCGTCGCGGCTTGCTTTCAACGACCGCATATTGCCCCCGCCAGAACGTCAGTGCCTCTTGATTGTCGTGGGGCGTTCCTACGGTCCACGTTTCGCCCGGCTGCATGACAATGATATCTGCGCCGTGGCTTGGTCCGTCGGCCAGGACGTCATCAGGCGTGTTAATCCCGTCATTGAGATAGTCATTTTCTTTATTGGAGAAATAGACATAGGACGCAAACGGGATGAGGGATTTCGCCCCAAGCTCCCGCACTTGTGTGGCCATGGTATTCAGTTTTTCGTTGGCTGCCGCCACCCTGAATTCGCGATTATCCCGCCCGCCTTTCCAAGCCGCATAGCTGAATTGGGTGAGCAACACATCCGGCGCCCCTAATTGGGCCTTCAGCTTGCGCAGCAGCGCTGGATCAGACATGGGACAGTCATTCAGATTCAAAACCGACTTGTCCCCATCGGAAACATACAAATAGGAATCGTAGAATTCCGATTTGCCGCAGACAATCTCCGTATGGGGATCAAGTTTCACGGGGCGCCCGTCGGCCAGTTCTTGAACCCGAAACCCCTTTTTTTCGAGGAAACCGGCAACCCTGCGGTCCCGGGTTTGTTGAAACAGAACCGTCATGGCTTGTTTGCGGTCGTCCGGCACTTGCGAAAAGAAGGCGGGGGAAAAATGATCCGGATGCTCATGAGAGACCCAGATATGGGTTACGTCGTTCAATAAGTCCGATAGATCGTCCGGTCCTGACACCAACAGGTCCCAGCCATCATTGAATACGGCGCCGCTATACCAGGGGTCTGTCAGGATCACGCTATCGGCAGCATGAATCTTGACCGACGCATGATTAATGAAGTCGATTTTCATGGTCCCTGTTCACCTCCACCAGCGCGTGACCATTGTGAAGGAAATGGGACCTGCTATTCAACCGTAACGGATTTCGCCAGGTTGCGCGGCTGATCCGCGTCGGTGCCTTTTGCAACGGCCGTGTAATAAGCCAGCAATTGGACGGGGATGGTGTAGAGGAACGGCGAAATAAACGGATCCGCTTCGGGCACGCGGATCTTGGCCCAGGCATCATTGCCCACATGGTCAAGGCCCTTGTCGTCGGACATAAAGACCACCCGGCCGCCCCGGGCAATCACCTCTTGCATGTTGGACATGGTTTTGTCGAACAGGCGATCATAGGGCGCGATCACGATCACCGGCACTTGTTCGTCGATCAGCGCGATGGGGCCGTGCTTGAGTTCGCCGCCCGCATAGCCCTCTGCGTGGATGTACGAAATCTCTTTAAGCTTCAGCGCCCCTTCCAAGGCGATGGGATATTGCAGCCCGCGTCCGAAATAAAGGATGTCGCGGGTGGAGGCGAGATCGTGCGCCAAGGCTTCGATCTGCCCAGCGACACCAAGCGTCTCGGTCGTGAGGCGCGGTACTGATGTGAGTGCCCGCACCAGCCGCGTTTCGGTTTCGTCATCGATGGTCTTGCGCGCGCGTGCCGTCGCGATCGCCAGCGCCGCCAATACCATCAACTGGCAGGTAAAGGCCTTGGTCGAAGCAACGCCGATTTCAGGGCCCGCATGGATCGGGAACACCACTTCGCTTTCCCGGCCGATGGTGGACTCCACTACATTGACGATGGACGCCACGTGTTGGCCATTCTGCGCGCAATAGCGCAACGCTGCCAACGTGTCGGCCGTTTCGCCCGATTGGGAAACAAAAATCGCAAGTCCGCCTTCGGGCATGGCCGCTTCCCGGTAGCGGAATTCTGACGCGATATCGATTTCCACGGAAACGCGCGCCAGCTGCTCAAACCAATACTTCGCGACCATCGCGGCATAAAAAGCGGTGCCGCAGGCGGATATGGTGATCTTGGGAACCGCCGCCAGATCGAAGGGTACGCGCCCCAAATAAATTGTTTCCTGAAGCGGATCCGCATAAGCGCTGATCGTGTGCCCCAACACTTCCGGCTGTTCATGGATTTCCTTTGCCATGAAGTGGCGGTGATTGCCTTTATCCACAAGCTGAGCGCTGGCCATCATGATGGTGAAGGGCCGCTCCACTTGATTGCCGTCCGCATCAATGATGGTGACCGCGTCGTGCCGGATTTCGGCGCAATCGCCATCTTCCAGATAACAGACACGATTGGTCATGGGCGCCAGCGCGAAAGCATCGGAGCCCAGATACATTTCGCCATCTCCCTCACCGATCGCAAGGGGCGGACCATGGCGGGCCCCGACGATCAAATCCTCTTCCCCCTGAAAGATAATGCCCAACGCAAAAGCCCCTTCGAGCCGCGCCACCGCCAAACGGGCTGCTTCGAAATGGGATTTGCCCTCTTGCAGATAGGCCGTCACCAAATGGGCAACCACTTCCGTGTCGGTTTCGGAAGCGAAGGTGTGGCCCCCGGCTTCCAGCTCGTTTCGCAGGTCACGAAAGTTTTCGATGATACCGTTGTGAACCACCGCCACATGGGACGACACATGGGGGTGTGCGTTTTGTTCCGTAGGCGCCCCATGGGTCGCCCAGCGGGTGTGACCGATGCCAATCTTGCCGGGCAGCGGCGACGTGGTAAGTGCATCTCCCAGATTGTTAAGCTTACCTTCCACACGGCGGCGATCGATTTGACCGTTTTCGACGGTCGCAATGCCCGCCGAGTCGTAACCGCGATACTCGAGGCGCTTCAGCGCTTCAAAAATGACCGGCGATGCTTCCGATTTTCCGATAACACCCACTATGCCGCACATGGCTTTGCTCCAAACTTACGACGATTTTTTTACGGTCGACGGATCCGGTTTCGGCCACTTGCCGTCGGCCTTTTCCGCCGCCTTTTTTTCACGATACTTGGCCGCCCACTCATCAAGCTGACGATGGGGCGGTCGGGTCACGCCCAAGGCGTTCGGATCGACGTTCTGTGAGATCACGCTGCCCGCAGCCGTGTTTGCCCCTTTGCCGATCCGTACCGGCGCGACCAACGCCGTGTTCGACCCGATGAAGACATCCTCTTCGATAACGGTCAGATGTTTGTTGAAGCCATCATAATTGCAGGTGATCGTGCCTGCACCAATATTGGAGCGGGCGCCCACAAAGGCGTCTCCCACATAGGTCAAATGATTGATCTTGGCGCCAGGTTCGACGATGGCGTTTTTGATCTCCACGAAATTGCCCACATGCACATCCGTGCCGATCTCTGCTCCCGGACGCAGCCGCGCGAACGGACCGACAATGGCGTCCGCGCCCACATGCGTACCTTCCAAATGGCTGAAGGGTTTGATGGTCACGCCATCTTCAACCGTGACCCCCGGCCCGAACACCACATTTTGGCCAACGGTCACGTCCTGGCCCAGCCTTGTGTCGGCACTGAAATAGACCGTATCGGGATCATGCAGCGTCACGCCATCTTCCATAGCTTGCCGGCGGCGGCGGCGTTGAAACACCGCTTCAGCGGCCGCCAACTCCTCGCGCGAGTTGATACCCATCACCTCATCGGCCGGCGCCTCTGTGACCCGGCATGCAATGCCCCGCTCACGTGCCAGCGCAACAATATCGGTGAGATAATACTCGCCCTTGGCATTGTCATTGGTCACCCGGTCGAGCAAGTCGAAAAGCACCTCGCCGTCAATTGCCATCAAGCCCGCATTGCACAAGGGAACGGCCCTTTGCTCGGCATTCGCGTCTTTAAACTCAATAATTGCATCCAAGGCACCGGATGAATCCGTAATCAATCGTCCGTATGCGGCGGGATCGTCCGGCCGAAAGCCCAGAACCACAACACCGGCACCGGCTTCGCGGATGGCCCGCATGTCCCGGAATGTCTCGTCACGGACTAAAGGGGTATCGGCGAACAGTACGAATACGGTGCCGTGAAATCCGTCCAACGCTTCACGGGCTGCCAGAACGGCGTGCCCGGTGCCCAAGGCGTCCTTTTGGATGGCGATAGACGCGCCCTTCGCTTCGGCGGCAACCTGGTCCATATCCGGGCCTAGCACGACAACGGTTTGGTCCGCGCCCAAGGCGCCAACCGTCGCCAGCACGTGATCCAGCATGGACCGGCCGCCGATCGCGTGGAGCACTTTAGGCAGGGCCGATTTCATGCGTGTGCCCTTGCCCGCCGCAAGGATGACCGCCGCAATCGGCGCTTGATCAGCCATACAAGACCACCTTACCCATAATCCGCATGCCGGTTTTCAGTTGGGGGACCGAGCGTTTTTTTGCCACTTGCCTGTCCGAATGCGGCGGCATGATGGCATGGGCCCGACTTTCCCAAGAAATAAAAAGATGTTTCGCATTTTTGCGTTATGAAACAGACAGAATCATGCGATCCGAACTCCATAGTGGCGGCAAGCGCATTAACAATTTTTTAATCGGAATTGGACGGGGGAATGGGCCAGTTACCAGACGATACGACTATCATTTTTGACTTGGACGGCACCTTGGTGGACACGGCACCCGATTTGACTGAAGCCCTCAATCACGTGCTGGTGGCCGAGGGCCGGCAGGCAGTACAAGGTGACCAGGTCCGCCACATGGTCGGTCATGGGGCGCGGGAAATGATCCGTGCTGGGATGGCTGCCACGGGACCGGCCGCAAGCGAAGACGACCTTGATCGAATGATGGACGTGTTCTTGGTGCATTATGTGGCCCATATCGCCGACAATAGCCGCCCTTTCGACGGCGTGCGGGACGTGCTCGACACCCTATTGAGTCAGCAGATTCGATTAGGTGTGTGTACGAACAAACGGGAGCATTTGTCGGTCGCGCTATTGAAGGCGCTCAAGATGGATCACTATTTCGGCGCTATTGTCGGTGCGGACACGTTGCCGGTTCGGAAGCCCGATCCACAGCACCTGCTGGAAACCATCAACCGCGTCGGCGGCCGGCCCGACCGGGCCGTGATGGTGGGCGACAGCACCACCGATGTGAAAGCCGCCAAGGGTGCTCATGTGCCGATCGTCGTGGTTACATTCGGTTATCCGGACGTTCCACCACAGGACCTAGGAGGCGATGTCAGCATCGACCATTATGGGGAACTTTTAGGGGAAATTTCACGGCTGCTCTAAACCGCTACGATCCGCCCCTCATCATACTGATAAAGCCTATGGCCCATCCAATTCGGGCAACAGCGGACCTTTTTGTGGTTCCGGCGGTTGAGGGGGCCGCGAGTCCTTGCTGTAGTCGAACCTGCTGAACCGCAAAACCTCCTTGCAGGCCTCACCGCCCACATAGGGCCTCACTGAAGACGGGGCTTGCGCCTTGGAGCGGTTTACGATTGTCGGATTGTGCGGCTTCGAACCGAAGCCCCCATAGGGGGCGAGACTCTTCAATTCATCGTCCGCATCCCGAACGCCACCGATGATCGCTCTGTCGAGCTGTTCCGAAATATATCGGTTGCGTTGACTGTCCCAGGCGCGCTCATAAGCGGGCCCTTTCCAAAGCGTGATCGACGAATCCGGGTGCTGCGCGACGGTGAAGACCAAATATTGCTCTTTGTAATGAGCATCGCAATTGCACTTGATGCCATGCTGCTGATGATAGGCGTGCGCCCTGTCAAACTCCGGCGTTCTCGGGGCAGGGCCTTGATAAACAAGCTGAGTTTTTGCGCGCCCCGCAACCGCGTGACAAGCGCGCAGTTTGAAATCCCTCTTTCCGCTGCGGGGATGAAGCACCGGCTGATAGCGCTCGAAGAAATCCCGGATCACCCGGCTGCGCGCCAGCAAGCGCCATTGGTCTTGGTTTTGCCAGTGGATCCACCAATCGATCCGATGAACGACGCTGTTATAGGGCCGCGCATTGTGGTCGACGCTCTTCGCATCTTCGGGGCAATTCCGACTGTCGCGGGTAACAGGCGGCGGCGCCGTGTCGTTTGTTTCTTGGCGCGTTTGGTCGGCACCAACTTGGCCGGTGTCTTTCCCCAAACCGTCACCGCCATTGTAAGTGCTGGTCCCGTTGGCGCCCTCCTCATAGTCGGTCGGCTCGCCGCTTTCTTGGGTGTGCGCGGCGGTCGTGGAAGTATAATCTCCGCACCCGCTGGGTTCGGAACGATCCGGGAAATCCCGGAAGCTAATCTTGATGTGGCTTGCCCAGCTATACGGCAAAAAACCGCCGCGCAGATTGACGGCCGTGATGCATTTAAGTTCGTCTTCCTTCAAGTCGCCGGCGATGCGCGCAATATCCCATCGGGCAAGGCTTTCTTCCGACGCCCACCCTTCCTTCGCTTTTTCAACAAGGTCGTGCACGCAATATCCCATCTCTATTTCCAGAGTAGGATTAGCTTCGCGCCGCCTGTTTCTGCTTTGGAAGCGCGCTTCCGAGCCGACCTTGCAGCCGGCCCGTTCCACCTGTTTGATCTGCGCGTCGTTCAGCTTGGCAAAGCCCGCCGCGACCACATGATCGATCACGGAGCACGCTTCTTGATCCAAAGAAAAACCTGAAATTTCAAGGGGTACCGCCGACGAGCTATTATCCGCTGCAAACCCAACCGGTGATCCGATCCCAGTCAACAACAACGCAAGCGCGGGCAATCCAAGGCGGTTGAAAACAACCCCTTGCCGGCTTGATGGCTCATTCGAAAATCTACGCATGGTCTGAGAGCCCACTACCCCTTTCAAACGCCACCCCCGAAAGGCATGTCCGGGACATTCCCGGAATATCGTATGGTGACATAAGCCACGTACAAAAAAAACAGTGCCATCGCTTCAAGAAGCGTCAATCGCAACTCGGTAAACAAGAAAAATACGAGTAATACAACCCCAAGTATCAACACCGCCAAATCGAAGTGAAAAAACGTGCCGATTGCGATGGCTTCGCCCATCGGCTGAAGGATCGCGGCAAGTCCCAACACGCCAAATATATTCACAATGCTGCTGGCGATAAAATTGCCCGAAGCGATCTCTGGTTGCCGCCTTAGCGCCGCCAGAAAGATCGTGACGATTTCAGGCAAGGCCGTGAAGAACACGATCACTGTGAGGGTAATGGCGTTGAGCGTGTCCCGTTGATTGGTGCCGTCTTCCAGCGAGCGAATCCAGACGGCCAAGGCCACCATGACCAAAAGAGAGCCAATTACCAGAGCGAATCCGCCAAACATCAAGTTAAAGACAATGCCCCGCGACCCCGCCGGGCCGTCGCTGTCAAGCCTGCGGAACTTCGGTTGAGCCCCCGCCGCAACCAGCGATCTCTCCGTTGCAAAGGAATTGATGAAGTAAAACAGCAAGCCCCCAAGCAGCAGCACACCGTCTTCGACACCCAATTGGCCCCCTCTGGAAACGAACCACAACATCAATGCAGAGGCGCCCAAGAGAACGATTCCGTCCCGGAATACGGTGTCGAGAGTGATGTCGACTGAGCTGCCGTGATCGTCCAATTCCGGGCGTGACCCAAAGGCCACAGCCCATAGAAAAACGGTTAATGTGGTGATGAGCAGAGTGTTCACGATGGAACTGCCGACCACGATGGCGATCGGCAAGTCAGCACCGAATTCCGTAATGGTCGCGCTGCTTTCGGAGACGACGGCGATGAATCGATTCGACCCAATCTGAACAATCTCGGCGGCGCGCTCAGCGCCGCCGGCAGCAGACGGCGCCAATCCTTCGGCCCCGATGACGTCCAGTATGACGGGAGAGAAAACGAGTGCGGCTTCAGGGGCTGCAGTGAACAGGGCGATAACGATCCCCACCCACAACGGCGAAAGCCCCGTATTCTCAGCTAAACGCGATGCACCGCGAAGAAAACGCTCACCGCCAATAATGAGAATCAGTAGCCCGCCAAGCAGAAGCAGCGCAACGTAAATCCACCCAGTGTCGCCTTCGACCATGCTCTACGCCCCCCTCAAGGCAGCTTACGCGGCGAGCGATACGCAAAAGACCCCTCAATCTGGGGTTTACCATATATCAATGTGGCAAGGTAAACAAAGCGATGGAAGCGTGTGCGGCAGTTTTCTGGGCCAATTTGTGATTGCGGTCACGCAAATTCGGATCCACTTTAACCATCAAAACCTCCCGCGCCGGCAGCGCAAATCCTGCAAGCAACGGTTATGTGACAAACGTCAATGGCCGTGACTCCTCATACGGCTTATATTAAGGTTACCGAACAGGCTGGTTGACATTTTCGCCGCACGTCGCGGTGAAGGGTATGGTCGATCAGATTTGCGTATTGCCGGCTCTGCGGGGGGTATTTTGATTGCCATTGTCGCAGACGCCTATTGGGTGGGTGCGTCTATGGGGGATGAAAACCTGCAGCGTCACAATGTGTGGCAGCCAAAAATGGGCTTCATTGGAGCGTTCGTGCTTTTGGCTGCGGCAATTGTGATTGCGCTGTCCATAAATCCCGCTCGGGCGGACTTTGCTGACGGCGAACGGGCATTCCAGCGTGGCGATTATACGCGGGCCATTAAATTGTGGCGCCGAGCAGCCTGGCAGGAAGACGACCTTTATTCCCAATTGGAGCTAGGCGACCTCTACTCGCAAGGGAAGCTGGTCAACCGCGATTATGTGGAAGCCTATGTCTGGTACTATTTGGCGTCGGTGAACACGACTGCGCTGGGGCTCACGCCGTCCGCGTACAAACTTCGCAAAATCAAAATGGCCGAAGCGCTAGAAAAGCGGAACCGGTCCTACCTGCCCATGGTGCCGCAAGAGCGGGCAGAAGCGCGCGACCGTATCGTCTACATTTTGGCAAGCCGTGGGGCTGAAGGGTTTTTCAAGCTGGGCGAGATTTTTGACGAGCGGCGCGCCTGTCAACGCGGCCAGAAATACAACGAAGAGAAAGAGCTGGTAACAACCGGGCCCGACTCGGAAGTTGAAGTCAAAGAAGGCATGGCGCTGATTGTTTATTCGCGCACGATGGTGCGCGGCACAGAGGCGTCCCCCTACTCGTCCGAAAACTCCCGCTGGGACGAAGAGCATATTTTCTATGTGCCCGACCCCAACAACCCAAACATCATCCGGCCTTGCGACGCACGCCATCACGAAAGTCTGTACATGACGGAAGACGGCATCGCCCCCAACAATGCGGAGGCCCTGTCGTACTACATCTTGGCGGCCGGTAAAGGACACCCGATCGCAGCGGATCTGCGCAGCGAAATGACGGCCTTTATGAACGGCACGGGGGGTGGGGCATCGACAGGTTCGGTGGCGATCAGCTCACGGATTATCGAGTCTGCAAAACGGCGCGCGGCCAACTGGCGGCCACCGTTCGAACGCTATCCCGGCAATCATAGCGACGAGTCTGAAGGGGATTCCGATCGCGAAGACGCCCTGGCGCGTATCGGCGAACTGGATCTGCGCTGGCTTCAGAAAGCCATGGCCGCACTTGGCATCTATAAGGGCGAAGCCGACAACGAGTGGGGCCAACAGACCGCCGACTCGATGAAAGAGTATCAAAGGATGATCGGTGCACCGATCACCCGAAGCATGACAGAGGATCACAATCTGACGGCCGAACAAAAGATCCGTCTGATCAAGACGGTCGCAGCGCGGGGCAACAAGGAAATCCAGAATGTGCTCGGCAGCATGTATTATTACGGCATTGGCGAACCTGTAAATTATTCCAGTGCGCAAATCTGGTTCGAGCGGTCCGCCGATCAGCTTTATCCGTATGCGCTCTATAATTTGGGCGTTATGTATCGCGACGGATTCGGTACGCCGGTCGACAAGAACCAAGCCGCGACCTATTTCATGGCGGCCAAGGAAGCCGGTTATCCGGGCAAAGAGATCGATCGCGAATTGAAAGAACTTGGCTGGTGCACGGGCGAAGACTGCCGGATCGATGGCGCAGGTAACTGACGGTGGGGATTGAGTGACATGTTAGGGTCGAAACTACGCGCCGCATTCGTCATCGGGGCCTTATGTGTCCTGGCGCCTTTCGCCATGGCGGAAACGCCCCGCTACCTCGACTATTGCTGTTCGGAAATTACGCCGCCCCCGGCAAATTACGGCCGCGGCGGGGCCCGCGGCGTTATCGTCGACCCGGACAGCCCGGATCCGGCCTGCTTTAAATCGATCAGCGCTGCCCTCAAGTCGGTGCATTCAAACGGGACGATTTGGGTAAAACCCAGCAACAGAAAGACGCTGATCGAAAGCCTCACAATTCGTAAGCCTGTAAAGATCCGCCGCTATGCGGAATCAGATCTCAGCCAGGTTCCAGGCACCCGAAGATGCAACGTCGTACAGGGGTTGGGTCCCGATGAGATTGCCATTCTCAATGAACGCATTCGCGAACAAGAACGGCTTCTGCGGGATATCAGAGACGACAAGCAGAAAGAGGCTATCGAAGCGGGCATCGACCGGCTCAAGAGCCAAATAACCGACATTAATGAAGGCCGGTACTATCGCATTCAGCCAGTGTCCGGCGAGTTTTGCGCGCGCGTATCTCTCAAGAACCGGGGCGGACGCGCCCAGATTTCCGATGCGAAGTTTCTCCCGCCGCCCGACGGCGAAAACCGCACCAAGGATTGTATCGTCCTAGAGGCCGGCAATCTTTCTTTGTCGGATATCAACATCAACGGCACGACGGGACGCGGGTTGTTCGGGAGGCGAGCCGCCGGATACCGGGGGATCGTGCTTCAGGACGGGTCTGCCGACATACGTGACAGCGAGATTCGCAATACACGGATCGCTATCGATGTGGTTCACCAGCCCAAGCCGCATCCGCAGGGAACCCCTGGCAGTCCGCGGGAGCGCGAGATCGTTATCGATCACAATTTGATCCAAAGTTCACGGCTTAACGGCATTCGCATTGCCGCGCCTGTACGCGCCGTCATTACCAACAACGATGTGGCTTACACGAGAGGGGCCCCACCCACGGGACCGAACGCCTTCGCGGGTGTGGTGTCTTACGCGAAAGGCCCAATTTGCGGTAACATCATTTCGGGGAACCCGATTGGTATTGTGCATTACGGCAGCGGTGAGCTTCGGGACAATACGATTTTTGAAAACGACACCGGTGTGTCGCTGCGCATCGACAATCAGAGCCTCGAAGAAAAATTCCGGCTCTATAACAACATTATTGCGGGCAGCAAAAAGGTTGGATTGTCGGCGCCTAGAGGATCGATTCAGGAACACAATCCGGCAACGATTGCGCGCCTATACGCCGAGGGGCGGGAAGAAGAAATCTACAAGAACGACCGAGGCGACAGCAGTTACTTCAATGGCAATCAGTTCTGCAACCGGACCAACGTCTTTCGTATGAGAGATTTGCCGCCGGGAGCGCGCAGAGCCAATTCTTTCAAAGGCGGGCGCGCCTATATTCGCCGGTGTAACATAGAGCGTCCACCTTACAAAAACTGCAGCGCCAGCTATACCTGGAACGCTGCGCTTGGCCGATACGAGTCGTTTGGCCCTTGATTTTCTGGATAGTTGTTGCTTATGGCGCAGTGTTTTATGCGCCACCAATCGGCTCGCCTATTGCGGCGCGTCGATGATGTAATATTCGGGCTCTGCCCCCGTCAGATTGAGATCAATCGACGATGTCAGGAATATTATCGCTATGGTGAGGCATACGCCCAGTAGCACACCCGAAAAGAATGGATTGACGGGCCCCACATGCGGGGCCGCGGTGCTCTTGCCCCAAGGTTGAGGCGGGCGGCGTCGACCGCGAGATGCAAACGGCATCTCTAACAATTGGTCTCTCGTTGCACTCATCGACATTTCAACGATCCCCCTGGCATACCCCATATATAATAGGTCTTCTTTGGTAAATTTAAAACACGAATCGCGCGAAATGGTCGTTCGTCACTAAAAACAAGGGATCCCATCGTTCTATTTCTGCCACACTGAGCACCAGCGCACCCACCCTTGTCCACCATATGGCGCCCCATCCATGAACTGATTCGGACTGACCGGCGTTGCATGATCGTCCGCCCATGCGCAAAACGTGCTCACCCGCCACAATGAAAGAAGGCTCATGACCAAAATCACCGCCCCCCACGGCAGCTGGAAATCACCTATCAGCGCAGAGCTGATCGCGGGCGCCGGCATCACCGCTTTCGATCCGCGCATGGATGGCAGCTCGCTCTTTTGGCTTGAAAGTCGCCCGGCGGAAGGCGGCCGCGTGGTCCTCATGCAATCCAAAGCCGGTGCACCGGCACAGGAGATTTCGCCCGCCGACATGAACATCCGAACGCGGGTGCATGAATATGGCGGCGCGCCCTTTGCGGTCGGCGGCGGTAGGGTCTTCGCCGTCAATTTCTCGGATCAGCATCTCTATGAGATTGGCGCGGATGGGACCGCCAAGCCGGTGTCCGCACGCAACGGCGAACGCTATGCAGACATTCAAATCGATGCACGGCACGACAGATTGATTTGCATTTGTGAGGCTCACACCGCCGAAGGTGAGCCGGCCAACCGCATTGTCGCAATTTCGCTCAACGCCCCCCACACGCAAACAATACTTGTGGAGGGTCATGACTTTTTCGCCTTTCCGCGGTTGTCCCCCGACGGCACGAAACTGGCCTTCATTGCCTGGAACCACCCCAACATGCCCTGGGACGATGTGCAGCTCTACTTGGCCGACTTGAACGAGCAAGGTTTGACATCGAACGTCACGCGCTTGAACGGAGGCGTTAATGAGTCTGTGCTTGACCTTCAGTGGTCGGAACAAGGGGACTTGTTCTTCATTGCTGACCGCTCGGGCTGGTGGAATCCGTACAGGCATGACGGCAACTCAACGACTCAATTGATCTCACTGGACGCGGAGTTTGCCGGGCCGCTTTGGTCGTTAGGCCAGCGCAATTACGGCTTCTTGAACGAAAACACTGTGCTCTTTGCCCATGGGGGCGATGGCAAAGCGGCGCTGACGCTCCTGAATCTTGACACCGGCAACCCTCGCCCCATCCCGACAGACTGCGCAACCATCGGCACTTTGGTTTGCGCAGAGGGTGTGGCGGTCTTTGAAGCGGGCTTTACCGATGACACGCCCGCATTAATGCGCTTCGACTTGGCAACCGACAGCCTATCGACGGTAGCGCGCGCCTCTTCCCTGCCCGTCAGCCAAAACACGATCTCTGGCCCGCGGACGAATGAGTTTCCCACCTCAGGTGACAAGACCGCTCATGCATTTTTCTATCCGCCCCTCAATCCGGAATTCGAGGCGCCGGCAGGCGACAAGCCACCCTTGATTGTCAAAATTCATGGCGGGCCCACAGGGCAGTCGTCGTCCAGTCTGCAGCTTGCAATCCAGTTTTGGACGTCGCGCGGTTTTGCGTTTGTGGACATTAATTACGGCGGCAGTTCCGGATATGGCCGGGCCTATCGCAAGCGGCTGACCGATAAATGGGGGGTGGTCGATCTGGAAGACACGATCAATTGCGTACGCTATCTGGCAAGCCAGGGACTGATCGATCCGGACAAGGCGGCAATCCGCGGCGGCAGCGCCGGCGGTTACACCACCCTGGCGGCGCTTGCGTTCAGCGACGTATTCAAAGCAGGCGCGAACTATTACGGGATCAGCGATTTGGAAGCGCTGGCAAAAGACACCCACAAATTCGAGGCCCGATATTTGGACGGGTTGATCGGCCCCTATCCGGCGGCAAAACACATTTATGAGGAACGCTCGCCCATCCATCATCTGGACGGCTTCGATCAGCCGCTAATCGTGTTTCAGGGGTCCGAAGACAAAGTGGTGCCGCCCAATCAATCGGAGATGATCGTCGACGTTTTGAGAAAGAAGGGCGTGCCCGTGGCCTATCTGTTGTTCGACGGCGAACAGCATGGTTTTCGCCGGGCGGAAAACATCATCCGGTCTTTGGAAGCGGAGCTTTACTTCTATGGCCGGATTTTCGGCTTTGACCCAGCGGACCAAATCGAGCCGGTCGAGATTGAAAATTTGGCACCGGTTTAACACCCAATTGTCATCCCGGGTGCTTCGCAGCACAAAGGTGTGCGATGCTAACCAGGGATCTAGTTTACTCGATCCCGCATCTGCGAAGCAGCATTAGTATGCTGCATCGCGCACGGGATGACGGGTGAGGCTATTCCTTGAGCCGTGCTACTTTTTCTCCACCGATCGCGATTTCTTCACCAGACGGGAGGGCCGCTGTCTTGTCGGCAATCCAGCGGTCAATGTCTTGCCAAACCCGCAACCGCTGAAGGTCGCGGGTGAGCATGTGGTAGCCGTTTTCATACAGCACCGCGCGTTTGGGCCCGGCGAGATTGTCGATCAAATCCATCACCGGCTTTTTGGGAACCACTTCATCTTTCGCGCCATAGAGAATGAGCGCAGGCGTCTCAACCTGATCCGCCGAAAGGTAGCCCGCATCCATCAAAGTGACGAGGCCGTAAATCGTCTCTATGCGCGTCTCTTTGATCACCAGCGGATCGCGGGAGAAGGCGCGCAGCATTTCTATATTGTCGGACGGCCAGACCTCCAATCGGCTTCCGGTCAGCGTTTTGCGCGGGAACGTATGGGCGCCGATCCATAGAGTGGTTTTGTAAAGCGGGTTGAGCGTCTTCCACCCCCACACGGCCGGCGCCACAAGGATGAGACCGTCAGCTTGGGACGCGGGCCCGTCCTTCGCCACGGTCGCAAGGGTGACCGCACTGCCCATGCTCAATCCCATCACATAGATGGGTGAGTTGGGGTGTTTTGACTCAACCAAACTGTAGAACGCATCCAAATCCCCGGTCTTGACGGCGTTGTCATACCAAGCGCCCCGCTCGGGCGTCTTGCCGAAGCCCCGTTGGTCAAAGGCATAAACCGCAATGCCGCGCGCTGCGAACCAGGGCGCCGACTCGGAAAAGGCGTTGGAATAATCATTGATGCCGTGCACGCCGATAATCACCGCTTTTGGGTTTTCGGACGGCCATCTTCGTGTCGCTATTTCGTGGCCATCGCGCGCGGTCCAAACGTCCCCCGACCAAACGGGCGCCTGGCTTACCTCTCCTTCACTTAAGAACCGGGGAGCACACGCGATTGTCGCGACCAAAAGAAAGGGAAAAAGCAGGAATCGTTTCATCTGTGTACGCTACTTCAGGGCCTTGGTGACAATGCGGCGCAGCTCGGGAAGCAAGTCGGTTTCAAACCATGGGTTCTTTTTGATCCACGCATTATTGCGCCAAGATGGATGAGGCAATGGTAAAAATTGCGGCAAGTAATCCCGCCAATGGGCAACGGTGTCGGTCAAAGTCTTGTGCCGTTCTTTTCCCAGATGCCATTTTTGTGCGTATTGCCCCACTAGAAGCGTAACCTGCACGTTCGGCAGATTGTCCATCACCTGTCCACGCCACAACTCCGCGCATTCTTTGCGAGGCGGCAAATCTCCGCCTTTGTCGTCGAGGCCGGGGAAACAAAAGCCCATGGGGACAATGGCGATCTTTGCCTCATCATAGAATTGATCTTCACTGACCCCCATCCAATCCCGCAGCCGGTCCCCACTTGGGTCCGTGAAGGGCTTGCCTGATTTGTGGACGCGGGTGCCGGGCGCCTGGCCGGCAATGCAAAGCCGCGCCGACCGTTTGGCGCGAATGACAGGCCGTGGCTCATGTGGCAAAGCGTGGGCGCACTCACGGCATGACCGAATCTCTTTCAAGAGTTTGTCGAACGCGCGGTCACTCATATTTTTTTCAGCGTGTTAGGCAATTGCGGTTTCGCCGGTATCGTCCGGTGGCACCAGTCCCGCCGGCACGGCAACCTCGAAGTCGAGCAGCATCTGGGCGAGCGCCTTGCCCTGAGGGTCGTTCCGCAAGCTGGCGATCCCGCCACCGCCGAGCGCCTCGGTCATGAGAAAATTGAGACCATCAATGCCGGGCAGATCGAAGCGCGTCACCTTGCCGTCCACAAGATGTGCGAAATACTGTTTGACGGCCTGCTCTGTCAGGGCTGCCCGAATGTAAGGCAGATACTCAATCTTGCGCGCGATCACCCCAATGTTTGAGGCATTGCCCTTGTCGCCGCTGCGCGCCCAGGCAAGTTTCACCAGCGGTACCGTATCGGTCAGGTTGGCCGCCAGGATCTCAGGCCCGGTTGGCCGTTTGATTGACGCAGGATTGAACGGCACACCGTCAAACACGGTAACGGGAAACATATTGCTTTGGCGGTGCACAGTGGGGGTCACCGCCGCCTTTGGTACCAAACAGGAAAAAAGCCGCACCACGGGCGATACTTTGGGCCGGTTACCGCCCATGCCCGTGGTTCCTGGGGCCATGGACGTGGCGCTGGAGGTTGCTTCCCGTACCATCATATTCAATGCGTCGGGTTTTGGATGCTTCGCAGCCAGTTTGAGCACCACTTCCCGGGGGGATTTGATCCGAGTGTGCGGCCCGTAGGAAGATTCCGTACCCAGAACTTCAAACGATGTTTCCGTGAAGTCGCCCAGATTGGTCTCCGCCAACATGCGCGATACGCGGGTGAACACAGCGTCGGCCGTCTTCTTCGCCTTGCTTGCCGCGTCGATCCCGCCGATGGTGAGATACATGCCGACGCGAAATCCGTCCGCATAGGTGCCGGAGACTTTGAATGTATCGGTCGGAACCGATCCGCGGGCCCCACTGACCCGTACTTGGTTGTCACCGGTTGCCTCGATAACCACATCGCTGAAGTCACACACCACATCGGGAAGGATGTAGGCTTGGGGATCACCGATTTCGTAGAGCATCTGCTCGGCAATCGTACCCTTCGAAATCAGGCCACCGGTACGCGGCGGCTTCTCCACAACGAATGTGCCGTCATCGGAGATTTCCGCGACCGGATAACCGATGTTCGACCAATCGGGTACCTTGTCCCAATCCGTATGCAGACCGCCGGTGGCCTGCGCACCGCATTCCAATATGTGTCCGGCTAAACTGCCGGCGGCCAATTGATCGAATTCATCGTCCCGCCAAGCGAATTCATGCATGCAGGCGCCCAGGGTCACCGCGCTGTCCACCACCCGCCCAGTGATAACAATGTCGGCGCCGCGCCCCAGCGCATCCGCGATTGGGCGTGCCCCCAGATAGGCATTCATACTCATCATGTCAGGCGGCAAAGGCTCGCCGGTGAACATTTCTTCAATGCCCTGCTTTCGCAAATCGAGCAGCCGGTCCATCAAATCATCGCCCGTCACATAGGCAATGTTGAGGTTGACGCCTTCCTTATCAAAGACCGCTTGCAACGCGTCGGCACACCCTTCCGGATTGACGCCGCCTGCATTGGCAATGACTTTTACGCCCTTCTCTTCGATTTGCCGGGCGATCGTCTTCATGGTCGGGGTGACGAAATCCGTCGCATAGCCCATCGTTTCGTCTTTTGCGCGGGCGCGGGCCAGAATCGACATGGTAATTTCGGCCAGATAATCGAACACCAGATAGTCCAGATCCGTGCCGTCGACCAATTGGCGGGCCGCCATCATGCTGTCGCCCCAGAAACCTGACGCACCGCCGATGCGGATGGTTTTGCCGGACATGTTCTGCGCTCTCCGGTATGATCAGCTTACGGACTTTAACAGGTCGCGCGCGATGACCACTTGCTGCACTTGGCTGGTGCCTTCATAGATTCTGAAGATGCGCACATCGCGATAGAACCGTTCGACCCCGTAATCGGAGACATAGCCGGCCCCGCCATAGATCTGCACCGCCCGGTCGGCCACGCGGCCCACCATTTCGGAACAGAAATACTTGCAGCAGGATGCATCGGCGCTCACATTTTCGCCGGCGTCCCGGCGCTTGGCCGCATCCAGCACCATGCAACGGCCGGCATACGACTCTGTCCGCGAATCCGCCAGCATGCCCTGCACCAGTTGAAAATCGCCGATGCGCTGGCCAAACTGTTTGCGTTCCGCCGCATATTCAACCGAGTCCTGCAGCAAGCGCTCCGCAACGCCAACGCAAATGCCGGAAATGTGAAGCCGCCCCCGGTCCAGCACCTGCATGGCGGCTTTGAAGCCCTGGCCCTCTTCGTCGCCCAGCAGGGCGGACTGCGGAATGCGGCAGTCTACGAAAACCACATCACAAATATGTGCGCCCTGCTGGCCCATTTTCTTTTCGGGCTTCCCCAAGGTGATACCGGGTGTGTCGGCGTCCACGATGAAAGCGGAAATGCCGCTTGCACCTTTCTTCTCCGGGTCGGTGCGGGCCATGAGGGTAAACACGCCGGCCTTGTTGGCATTGGTGATGTAGCGTTTGGTGCCGTTGACTACATATTCATTGCCGTCGGCGATGGCAGTGGTGCGCAGGGAAGCGGCATCGGACCCGGCCTCCGGTTCCGTGAGCGCGAAACTCGCCACCACTTCGCCGGTCGCCAGCTTAGGCAACCAATATTCTTTTTGATCGTCTCGCCCGAACATCACGATGCCTTGGCTGCCGATCCCTACATTCGTCCCGAAGACAGATCTGAAGGCCGGCGACGTTTTTCCCAGCTCGATACAGACCAGCACCTCTTCCTCCATATTGAGGCCAAGGCCGCCATAGTCCGTGGGGATGCTGAGGCCAAACAGGCCCAGATCTTTCATCTCCTGAACAAGCTCGTCCGGCACCGCATCGGTTTCCGACACCAATTCTTCGTTCGGCCGCAACCGCTCACGCACGAAGCGTTCGATGGAGGTGATTAACTGGTCTCGGGTTTCCTGATCTAGCGCCATTACTGTTCTTTCTCTTCTAGTGTCCCGAATCCGAAGTTCGTTACATTGAAACGGCTTGCTCCTGACGAACTTCGGATTCGTAAGGACACTAGGAAATCATTGAATCTAGTGTCGTTTTGGGTTCAGAAGTTCGCTTCCGGACTCGCTGAGATTGTATAGCGAACTTCTGAACCACGACACTAGACGAACTGGGGAATTTAGAAGCCTGCCGAGATCGCGTCAAAACATTCGCGCATGGGCGACATGCAGAATTGTGCGTTGCACCTAAGTGATTCTCCCATTAGCGTCCCGCGGCTTTGTCCACCAATCTCATCATACGTCGGCGTCGCCCCCGCATGCACCCTTATGTGGTGTCGGGCGTGGTGCTCGGGTTCTGCTTCTTCTTGAATATGGCGGCGGGAGGCATGAACCAGGCGTTTTCCGTCTTCATGTCGCCGGTTGCCGACGGCCTCAATCTGGATTGGGGAACGATCGCCAGTGTCAGCTCCATCACCCTGATGGTGTCCGGCCTGTTCGCACCGGTGACAGGCATGTTGTTCGACCATTGGGGACCGTTACGGGTTTACGCGCTGGGCGCAGCCTTGCTCGGCGTAGGCTATTTCATTGCCAGCGGCGCCGACAGCCTGTGGGAATTGTACCTAGCGCTGGGCATTATGATCGGCATGGGCGGGTCCATGGTGGGCGGAGTGCCGGCCTCGGGCCTTGTGAACCGATGGTTCGTGCGACGGACAGGGGCCGCCATCGGGCTGATCTTCTCATCCTACGGCATCGGCATCTTCCTGATGTCGCCCGCCAGCGAGGCCATCATCTCGGCCTTCGATTGGCGCGTGGGCTATCAGGTCTACGCGCTGTTCTTCGCAATCCTATTGCCGCTGCTGTTGCTGTTCCCCTGGGGACAAATCGAACGGGGTCATCCGCTCTATCGGCGGTCGATGTCGCTGCGCGCAGCGTCTCAAATCGACGAGATTACTTGGACCCTTGCCACCGCCATGCGCACGGCATCGTTCTGGGGATTGTTCTCTGTCTTCTTCTTCACCGGCGGCGCCACCACCGGGCTCACCATTCACATGGTGAGCTACTTGACCAGCATTGGTATGGACTCGGCGACGGCCGCCTGGGCGTTTGGATTTTCCGGCTTGCTGGCCCCCATTGGCATGGTGGGTTTCGGTTTCTTGAGCGATACGATCGGCCGTACCAAGACCGTTCTGCTCAGCTACATACTGACGTTCCTTGCGATTACCGGATTTTATCTTTTGTCCCACTACACCGCGTCCATCGTACTGCTGGTGCTGACCATCGCCGTGAACGGTTTGAGCTCGGGTTCGCGGGGGCCCATCGTCTCCAGCATGACCATGAACATCTTTGGTGGCGCGCGCCTGGGCGGCATTTACGGCACCATCAGCCTGGGCGGCGGATTGGGTTCCGCCTTCGGCGTGTGGATGGGCGGATTGCTGAAGGAATATGTGGGCACGCCCGAGGCCTTGCTCGGCTTCTTCTTCGTCCTCGCGCTAATCGGCAGCCTGCCCTTCTGGACAATTCCCAATTTGAAGCGGCACTGACAGCTTATTCTTCATCCGCTCGTCCCGGTCGCGCCTTTAGCGCGAACCGGGATCTATTAGCGACGCTGCGAGGTTCCCGCTTTCGCGGGAATGAGCGGAAACAAGAAACTCAGTACCCGGCCCCACCCGACTTAATCGTGTCGTGGAACCCCGCATCCAACGGCTCATACACATCCGCATGGGGCTTTAGGACATAAATGGGTTCATCCACCTGAGAGATGTCGTAGGCCTCTTTGCGCAGGTCTCCTTTGACCATTTTCATGGTGCCGGTCACATCCATGTCCCGTTTGATGCGCAGGAAGACCGGTTGCGCGTAAGCTGGCAACTGCTCCCTAACGTACGTGGAGAAACCGGCCACATCGAAATCACCCGCATCGTCCAGCAATGTGAGCGCGGCCATGCCGGCGCGGCCATCTGCGCCAGGCACCTCCACCCCGTAGACATTGCAGAAATTGATCTGGGGGTGGCCGTTGATGATTTCGCCCACTTCGTTTGTGGATACATTTTCGGACTTCCACCGGAAGGTATCCCCCACCCGGTCGACGAATTGATAGTGCTTGATCCCCAGCGCAAAACCCACATCAACCGTCTTCAAAAGATCGCCGGAGTTAAACCATTGGTCCCCGTCTTCAAAGGCATTGCGGACGATTTTCTTTTCCGTCGCCTCTTTGTTCGTATACCCCTCAAACACCGCCTTTTCAGAAATCTCGGCAAGCAACAATCCCGGATCGCCTTTTTCCACTTCGATACAACGGCCTTCGGAATCGCGCACGATTTCATCCGCGTCCACATCATATTTGACGAGCCGTATGTTCATCGGGGTCAGCCCGACCGTCTTGTCCTTGTTGAGGAAGTTTGCGAACGCCACATTGCCTTCACTAGCCCCATAAAACTCGATGATCCGCTCAAGACCGAACCGCTTCTTGAATTCCATCCAAATGTCCGGCCGTAGGCCATTTCCCAGCATGGCAACCAGAGGATTGTCCGCATCATCCGGGCGCTCCGGCTGCGCCAGCAAATAGCGGCACAATTCGCCGATATAGATGAATCGGGTGGCCTTGTGTTCGCGCACCTCGTCGAGGAACTTGCTGGCGGAAAACTTACGCCGAACGATAATGGTCGCGCCTGTCGTCCAGCTATTTCCCACACCCAACATGAGCCCCGTGCCGTGATAAAGCGGCAAGGTCACATAGATGCGCTCTTTATCCGTACACTTCATGGCCCCGCCCATGGACTCGGTCGACATGATTGTACGCCGGTTAGACACGACTGCCGCTTTCGGCAGTCCGGTGGTGCCCGACGTAAACAGGAAATAGGCAATTTCGGCCAAGGTGATCGACTGGGTCTCGGGCAGACTCTCTTCCGACTGATCGCGCGCCAAATCATCCAGAGACTTCGCCCAATTGGGCGCGGATGCGGTGCTGCCATCGGCAACGAACAGGCACTCTTGCAGAGAGCCCGAAAGCTCATCGCGCACTTCGGCAATCGCTTCGCTCAGCTCTTCGCCGAATACGCAGAATTTGGACGATGTCACGTTCAGACAGTGCACGAGCTGCCGTCCGCGCAAATTGGTGTTGATGAGCGACGGCGCGGCCCCCAGTTTCTGAAGCGCGGTGATGGTCAAAAGAAACTCGGGCCGGTTTTCCATCACAAGGCCGACCACGTCTCCCTTGCCAATGCCCAAGGACTTGAAGGCATGAGCGTATTTGTTGGCACGCGCGTTATATTCCCGCCAGGTGAGGGATTGGCCTTCAAAGATCATCATAGGGTGATCGGGAATGCGCTGCGCGTGGCCCTCGATGCGCAAGGGATAATTGTCGATCTTATCGAGCGGCGGTGGGGGACTGAGCTTTCGCGCCAGACTTAACAGACGGCCCACTTCCGCAACGGTGCTAACAACTTCCCGTACGCCCATCATTTTCCTCCCGACTCTGGCAGCGCCTCTTCGAACGCTCTGTATGTAGACTAAAGCAGAACCGACGCGCTTGGGAAACATCTTTGGAACCCGCCCCCTATTCACCCGTTAACTTTTCCTGCACTGCAGAATTTGTTAAAGCTGACGAATAGTCATTTAGAGGAGCGTGTGTGTTTACATTCGGAGTTCTCGACCAATCCCCCATACGCCATGGCAGCACGGCGGCCGAGGCCGTGCGCGAAACCGTTGACCTCGCACAGCGGTGCGAGCAACTGGGCTATCAGCGCTATTGGCTTGCGGAACATCACAACACCTCGTCCTTTGCAGGGTCGACGCCGGAGATCTTGATCTCGAAAGTGGCTTCGGAAACGAACACGATCCGTGTGGGGTCCGGCGGTGTGATGATGATGCATTACAGTCCGCTCAAAGTCGCCGAAAACTTCCGCATGCTGGAGACGCTATATCCCGGGCGGATCGATCTTGGGATCGGGCGCGCGCCCGGCGGCGACCAGCGCACCAGCGCCGCACTCCAGCCCGGCCCCCAATCCTATGGCATTGATGTGTTCCCACAACAGATTACCCTGCTCGATCAATTGCTGCGCGATGCCCGCGGCGATAAAGCCTTCGCGGACGATCATCCCTATCGGGGCATCCATGCCATGCCCCGCGGCCCGGGCATGCCGGAGATTTGGCTCTTAGGTTCCAGCATTATGGGGGCGGCCTATGCGGGCGAATTGAGCCAGCCCTTCTGCTTTGCCCATTTCATCAATCAAGATGGCGCCACACAGATCATGAACACGTACCGCAAGCGGTTTAAGCCGACGGAGCATGTGCCGGCACCCAAAACGTCTGCGGGGATTTCCGTTCTCTGTGCGGAAACGGAAGAAGAAGCAAAGAAGCTGGCATTGCCGCGTAACTTGTGGGTTTTGCGCCTGCTGCGCGGACAGCGCGGCGGCCCCTTCCCCTCCATGGAAGAAGCTCTCAGCTACCCCTACACGCCGGAGGACTACCAGCTTCTGCAAACCATCGAAGCGCGCAGCATTGCCGGCACCCCCGATATCGTCCGCCAACGGATCGAAGCATTGAGCGAGGAGCTAGGGACCACGGAGTTTGTGGTCGTGACCATCACCCACGATCATCAGGCCCGCATTCGCTCCTATGAGCTGCTGGCGGAAGTATTTGAACTGGGTTCTCGTTCAGAAAAGTCTGCCGTCGGCTAGGATTACTAGTCTCGCTCACCACCCTTGTCATCCTCGCGCACGCGAGGATCCAGTAGGCCATAGAGAGGCAGTTTCGCAGTGAGGGAATAAAGGGGACACAATACTTAATTCCATTTGAAGTATTGGCACCTGGAAATTCACAACTGAATTAAGTATTGTGTCCCCTTTATTCCCCCCTTTATTCCGTTCAAACCCCACCTAAGGCCGTTATGATGCCGATGACCGATCCGGTCATGAGGGTCGCCATGGTGCCGGAAAACAGGGCCTTCACGCTGAGTTCCAGCACTTCCGCGCGCCTTTCGGGCACCAGCGTGGTGACACCCCCCACCATAATTCCGACACCGGCGGGGCTTGCAAAGCCGCACATGGCATAAACCATCATCAGGCGGCTGCGGTCTTCCAGGGCATCTTCTGGCGTTCCCGCCAAGGCCAAGTAAGCGACAAATTCGGTGAGCGTCGTTTTGAGCCCCATCAACGATCCGGCAACCATGGCATCTTCCCACGGGATGCCGATGAGCCAAACGACAGGGGCGAACGCCCACCCTAGTAGCCGTTCGATAGTCAGCGGTCCGCCCAACACATCCGGCAAAGTGGCCAGCATGCTGTTACCCAACGCGATCAGGGCAACGAACACCAACAGCATAGCAACGACGCCCAGCATGATCTGAAGACCGTTTTGGGTGCCGGTGGCCAACGCATCCATGGTGTTTTCGTACTTAAAAGAACTTTCCGTGGACGCGGTTTTGATGTCTTCCGTTGGCACCATGATGCGCGCGATCATGATGGCCGCCGGCACATTGATGATGGAGGCCGTCAGAATGTGGCCAAGCGCGCCGGGCACCGTATCGCTCAGGATCGCCGCATACAGCACCAATACGGTCCCCGCGACCGTGGCAAGGCCCGTAGTGAGAACGATGAACAGCTCGCCCCGCGACAGTTTGCTGAGATAAGGCCGGATGAGCAGCGGTGCTTCGATCATGCCGACGAATATGTTGGCCGCCGTGCCCAGGCCCACGGCGCCACCGATGCCGAGCGTCCGTTGGAACACAAACGCAAAGGCATTCACGATGATTGGCAATATCCGCCAATGCCAAAGCAAGGCGGACAGCGCGGACAGCACAATGATGAGGGGGAATACGCCAAACGCCAGCACCGTGGAATTATTGGGATCGCTTACCTCGAAAGGCGTTGGGCCTCCGCCTACAAATCCGAACACGAAAGTGGTGCCGGCCTCAGTTGCCGCTTGCAGTGCCCGGACAACCGCATTCAGACTCAGGATGGCGTTGCGCATGGGTTCGAACCACAAGAGCGACATGGCGATTGCGAATTGCAAACCGATCGCCACAAAAATCATCCCGACACGGACTTTCCCCCGCTGTTCGCTAAAAATCCACGCAAGCGTGATGAGCGTCACGATGCCAAGGACGCCCTGAAAATCCCAAATGTCCATCGAACCCCCTAATTTTTGTATCGCCCAGGTTCACCCTCGATCTTGCTACTGAACACCAATATGTCGCAGGCGTCAAAGCAACGAAATGGTGTGGGAGCCCACACATTCGACCCCTCACCCTTACTTGACCCAAGCCCCCCAATGGGCCAAAAAGGGCGCGGTTTTTCCAGCGGTGACACCATCACAAGCTCGTGAAAGTGAGGCGGGCAAATCATCACCGACGACAAGACTCACAAACAACAACAAGAACAATCCAACGGACAATAAGGAGCATTTAGCATGAGCATCCGTTTTGATGATCGCGTCGCTATTGTGACCGGCGCCGGCGGCGGCTTGGGCCGCGCCCACGCCCTGGAACTCGCCGCGCGCGGGGCAAAAGTCGTCGTTAACGATTTAGGCGGATCGGTCGACGGATCCGGCGGATCTTCGGAAGCCGCCGAAAAAGTGGTCGCCGAAATCAAAGGCGCCGGCGGCGAAGCGTTCGCCAACGGCTCCAGCGTGACCGACGATGCGGGCGTTGCCAATCTGGTCAAGCAAACCATGGATGCTTATGGCCGGATCGACATCGTGATCAACAATGCGGGCATTCTGCGCGACAAAAGCTTTGCGAAGGTCGAAATCGAAGATTTCGAGATTGTGCTCGACGTCCACCTGATGGGCTCGGTGAAGGTCACCAAAGCGGCCTGGCCGATCATGAAAGAGCAGCAATATGGCCGCGTGGTGATGACCACCTCGTCGAGTGGGCTCTACGGCAATTTCGGCCAGACCAATTACGGGGCGGCGAAGCTCGGTCTTGTGGGCCTGATGAACACTCTCAAAATTGAGGGTCAAAAGGACAACATTCACGTGAATTCCCTGGCGCCGGTTGCGGCTACGCGGATGACGGAAAATCTGATGCCGCCGGAGGCGCTTGATCTTCTGAAGCCGGAATATGTGACCCCAGGTGTCATGTGCCTGTGCGCGGAAGACGCACCGACAGGCATGGTGTTGTGTGCCGGTGCCGGCGTGTTTGCGGCCGCGCGGATCGAAGAATCCGACGGCGTCTACATCGCCCGCGAAGGCTTGACCGCAGAGATGGTCAAAGAGAAGTGGGATACGATCAACGACTTCTCAAATGCCAAACCATTCTTCCAAGGCGGCGAGCAGACCGGCAAGGTTTTCGAAAAAGCGACCGGGAAATAACCAAACTGCCGCTCATCCCGGCCACAAATGAAATTGCGAGCCGGGATCTGGAGCGATTTGCCGGAGCTGCCCGCGTTCGCGCGTATGAGCGGAAGTGAGTTCGGAACAACAAAGGGGGTCGATGACCCCCTTCATTCTGTATACAGACCTACAGGCCCAGTACGGCTTTCGCCATGATGTTGCGCTGAATCTCATTCGAGCCCGCGTAAATCGATGTCTTACGCACATTGAAATAATACGCTGACCCGGGCGCCGCATAATCCGGTCCCGCCACACCGTCATTTGTTTGCACAAACGTGTTGGCGATGTAAGGCGCGGCGTAGTGGCCGATCGCTTCCATGACCAATCCGGCGATTTCCTGTTGCAGCTCAGAGCCGCGGGTTTTCATGAGAGACGATTCGGGGCCCGGGTTTTCGCCCGCACTCAAAGCCGCGTGTATCCGCAGCTCCGTAAATTCCAGCGCCGAAATCTGGGTTTCGATGTCCATGATTTTGGTAATGAAGGACGGATCGTCGATCAGTTTCCGGCCACTTGAATCTTGCTCGCCCGCGATGCGCTTTACTTTGTCCAGGCTCTTGAAAAGGCTGGGGGCGTAGCTGCCGCCACCCCGCTCGAACTCGAGCAAATATTTGGCGTAAGTCCACCCTTTGTTTTCTTCGCCGATCCGGTTTTCCTTGGGCACCTTCACGTCGGTAAAGAAAACCTGATTGATCTCTTGCAATTCCGGCGCCGGAACATCCAGCGTAATGATCGGTTGCACTTCCACGCCCGGCGTCGACATGTCGATCAAAAGGAACGAAATGCCTTCTTGTGGCTTGCCTTCATTGGACGTGCGCACCAAACAGAAAATCCAATCCGCCCACTGAGCAGTGGTGGTCCAGATTTTTGTACCGTTCACAAGATAATGGTCGCCCTTGTCTTCGGCTTTCATTTGAAGCGACGCCAGATCCGACCCGGACCCCGGCTCCGAATAGCCCTGGCACCACCAGCGCTCCGACGACAGAATTTTCGGCAGGTGATCCGCTTTCTGCTCTTCATTGCCGAACTTCATGATCACGGGTGCGACCATTTTGACGCCAAACGCGCTTACCGTCGGTGTACCGACTTTTGAACATTCTACATCGAAGATGTATTTCTGGGCCGGCGTCCACCCCGGTCCGCCATACTCCGTCGGCCAATTGGGTGCGATCCACCCTTTCTTATAGAGGGCGCGCTGCCACTTATAATGGCCTTCCTTGTCGATATAGCCGTTCTTGCTGAGGGACAGTTTGCGGCGCGTTTCCTGATCCAGGTTCTCGTCGATGAATTGGCGGACCTCGTCGCGGAACGCGATATCTTCCTTGCTGAAACTAAGATCCATCAATTGCTCCTACTTGACCATGTCCAGGCGTTTGATTTCAGGCGGACCGGCCATGAACGGGCCCATCTTTGCGCCGATCGTGCGGAAGTGCTCCGACTTGCCATGGGCTTCCTGCGCGGCATCATCGACATAGTTCTCCATCACCACGTACGCATTTTCCTCGTCGGAGTGGAAAATATCATAGTACAGATTTCCTGGCTCATTCGCCTTTACTGCTTCACGTAGTTCAAGAAACACTTTTTCAAAGTCCGCCGCTGTGCCGGGCTTGATGCGAATGGTCGCGATGATGCCTTTCATGGTCGCCTCCTGATTATGGGATTGAATATCGTGATGCGCCGACTTTACGGCATATGGCAGCGCGCGCAAACCCGGCGCACCCCATCTCACCGAGGTTGCCGTATCGTAACGCTACGTCGCGGGACGTTTCGTGCATCGCGTCGAAAAGACGCAAAATTGCACGCTCTATTGGCCCTTGAAATTGCCCGTCCGTTTCTCGAAAAATGCGTCCACCGCTTCGTGATGATCTTCCGTATGGTGGGCAAGGGCCTGCATACCAGCGGACATTTCCATCACCGTGTCGAAGGAGCTGCCGATGCCTTCCCGCAGCAGGCGCTTGGTCATGCGTAGTACGTCGGGGGGCTGTTGCGCCATCTTGTCGGCAAGCGCGCGGGCTTCGTTCATAAGGTTTTCGGGCGGCACAATGCGGCTGACGAGGCCCCAGTCCAGCGCTGTTTGAGCATCTATGGTGTCTCCCGTGAAGAACAGTTCGGATGCGCGTGCCATGCCGATCACCTTAGGCAGCAGCCAGGCACCACCATCGCCGGGGACCAAACCGATCTTCAAGAAGGTCGCGCCAAATATCGCCTTGTCAGACGCAATCCGTGTATCGGCCAAACAGGCCACATCATTTCCGAGACCGATGGCCGGGCCATTGACGGCGGCCACCACCGGCACTTCAATGCCCCATACCGACCGGATGATCTTGTGAATGCCGCCGCGATAGTTTTCCCGGATGGCGGCCGGTGAGCCACCGAACTCCGCGCTGCGTTCGCGCATGGCTTTCAGATTGCCGCCTGCCGAAAACGCCTTTCCCGCGCCGGTCAAGATGACTGCCCGGATGTTCCGATCGCGGTTGATGTCGTCGGCCGCTTCTTGAAACAGCTCCCCATCACCAGGCGCCCCCAGCGGGTTGCGTGCTTCCGGACGGTTAATGGTGAGCGTTGCAATGGCCCCATCCTTTTCAAGCAACAGTTCTCTAGTCATATCCGGGCGCCCCTCATGCGGTTTTTGGATTGGCCTGACACATGAAGCAAAAACCGATAGCCGGTCAAGGCTGAGCGGTTAGCGGCACCACGGTCTGGGTGGTCGCGGTTTGGTAAACAGATTCTTTCTTAAGTGTTTATAAAGCCTCCAAAATTTGTAGACGGGCATTAAACCGAACCCCCTATGATCCCCTCTCAGGCGCCAAAAGCGCCGTGAATAAACCGGCAGAAGTTCGGGTGAGAGGCGATGATCAGTACAGGTACCAGCGCAGCGATTGCGCGAGCGGTGGTTTATGCCGCATCGGTCGCTATAAGCGTTGCGGTCCTAACGGGACCAGCTCGCGCAGGCGATGACGCGCATGCGCAAAAGCGCGTTGCGTCTCACACATCCGTTGCAAAGCCCAGCGAAACAGCGCACGAGACTCATTGGGGCTATACCGGCCATTCCGGCCCCAGCCATTGGGGCGGCTTGTCGACCAACTTCCAGACCTGTTCCGTGGGCCAAAGACAATCACCGATCAACCTGGAACCTTCCGAAGGGGCAACGGTCGAACCGATCCTGTTCGATTACAATGCAGCCCCGCTCAGCATCATTCACAACGGGCGTACGGTGCAGGTGTCCTATCCGCCGGGAAGCTCCATCAGTATCGGGAATATGAAATACGAACTGCTCCAGTTTCATTTTCACACACCCAGCGAACACAGCCTGAACGGACATCGGTCTGAAATGGAGGTGCAGTTCGTTCACCGCAGCAAAGACGGGCAGATCGCCGTGGTCGGGGTTCTTCTGAACACGGGCGCGTTCAATGTCGCCTTGTCCGAGATTTGGAAGCGCATGCCGGCCCGGGAAAGTGCCGAGCAGATCCACGGCAATGTGATGATCAACGCGGCCGACCTGCTGCCGAAACGAAAGAAATACTTCCGCTACATGGGCTCGCTGACCACCCCGCCCTGCACCGAAGGCGTCCATTGGTATGTATTGGATACGCCCGTCACCATTGGCGAGGATCAAGCGAAGCGTTTTTCCGATGCCGTCGGCAACAATGCCCGGCCGCTTCAGGCATTAAACGACCGGTTGCTGTTATCGCCGCGGAACTAGCGCAAGCGTCCTTAATCAGCTCAAGGACGAATAGCGCTTCAGGTGGTGGTCCACATTACCGAACTGGGTGTCGATCAGCGTGAGCCGCTTAAAGTAATGGCCCACATTGAGCTCATCGGTCATGCCCATGCCGCCATGGAGCTGAACAGCGTTCTGGCCGATAAAGCGGCCGGCTTTGCCGATCTGCACCTTGGCCCCTGACGCGGCTTTCTTCCGCTCATCCACGCCTTCATCGAGCTTCAGGTTCACCATGTACGTCATAGAGACCGATTGCTCATAGGCCATGAACATGTCGACCATGCGGTGCTGCAACACTTGAAACTTGCCGATCGGCTGGCCGAACTGTTTACGGGTTTTGCAGTATTCGACCGTCGTATCGTTCAGGACTTTCATACCGCCAATGGCTTCGGCGCAGAGAGCGGCGATGCCTTCATCAACCACTTTTTCCACCAAGGGCAGGCCGCCATCCACATCACCGATAACGTTCTCGGCGGGCACAGCGACGTTTTCGAAGGTCACCTCAGACGCCCGCAGCCCGTCAATGGTGGGATAGTCACGGGTGCTGATGCCGCCCGCGTTCTTGTCCACGATGAACAAGGTGACGCCGCCCTCATCCCGCTGGCCGCCGCTTGTCCGTGCCGTGACGACCAGCTTATTGGCCCAAGGTGCAGCCAGCACCACGGCCTTTTGACCGTTTAGCACATAACCGCTGCCATTCTTGGTAGCGGTTGTGGTGAGATCCGCCAGATTGTAGCGCCCTTGCGGTTCCGCATAGGCAAATGCAACCACCGTATCTCCGGAAATGATTTCCGGAATGATGGCGTTCTTTTGATCGTCCGTTCCGCCATAACGCAGAAACCCGCCGCCAATGATCACGGTCGGTAAATAGGGTTCTACGACCAGGCCGCGCCCGAACTCTTCCATGACGATCATGGTTTCGATGGACGAGCCGCCCAAGCCCCCATGCTCTTCATCGAAGGGGGCGGCAAGAATTCCCAGCTCCGCAAACTGCTTCCAATAGTCTTCGCGCCAGCCGGTGTCGCTGGCGGTTATTTTCCGGCGTGTCTCAAACTCATAATTGTCTTGGACAAACCGCTGGACACTATTGCGTAGAAGTGTCTGTTCTTCCGAAAAGGAAAAATCCATTGTCGCTGCCTTTCCTCACAGTCGCTCTTGTTCTTGCAACCCTGTTTAGAGCCCCAACACCATCTTGGCGATGATGTTATGCTGAATCTCATTACTCCCGCCGTAGATCGACGCCTTTCTCATATTCAGATAATTTGCAGCCACACCGTCGGCATGCTCTGGCCCAATCGGAAATTCGTTATAGCTGCCAAGATCCATCCCTTGAAGGTTGGGATAGGCATAGTGGCCAACCGCCTCAAGGGTGAGTTCGGTGATCCGCTGTTGAATTTCGGTGCCTTTGATCTTGAGAATGGAGGATTCCGGCCCCGGCCCCTTGCCCGCGTTTTCCGACGCCAGGGTGCGCAATTCGGTATATTCCAGTGCCGTCAGGTCGACTTCCAGCTCGCTTAGTTTCAGTTTAAAAGAATCGTCATCGAACAAAGAAGCCGTGCCGTCCTGTTCGCCCTTAGCAATCTCCTTCAAACGGTCAATTTGCTTTTTCGAACGTGACACGGCGGCAATGCCAGACCGTTCGTGCCCCAGCAAAAACTTGGCATAGGTCCAACCTTTGTTTTCCTCGCCGATGAGATTTTCGACGGGCACTTTGACGTCTGTCAGAAAGACTTCGTTAACCTCATGACTGCCGTCGATGGTGATGATGGGCCGCACTTCGATGCCCGGCGTGTTCATGTCGATGAGCAGGAAGGAAATGCCTTCTTGGGCCTTTGCATCCGAATCCGTCCGTACCAGGCAGAAAATCCAATCGGCATGCTGGGCAAGTGTCGTCCACGTCTTCGACCCGTTGACGATGTAGTGATCGCCTTCGCGAACCGCCTTGGTGCGCAGCGACGCCAGATCCGAGCCCGATCCGGGTTCGGAATATCCTTGGCACCACCAGTCGTCGCCCGACAAAATCCCCGGCAGGAATCGCTTCTTTTGTTCTTCGTTGCCGAATGTGTAGATCACCGGGCCGACCATCGCCACACCGAACGGCAGAACGGGGATGGTGCCGGCAGCACCGTTTTCTTCGTTCCAAATGTACTTTTGCGCCGGCGTCCAGTCGGTGCCGCCATGTTCCACCGGCCAGGACGGCGCAACCCAGCCCTTCTTATGCAGAATGCGATGCCAAGACAGGAAATCATCTTTGGTCATCTCACTGCGGGTTTTGATTTCTTTCAAATGCTTTGGATAGTTCTGCTCGATGAAGTTTCTCACTTCGTCGCGGAACGCAATTTCTTCCGGGGTATACTCCAGGTCCATAGCCAACTCTCCAGAAAATCGGGATGTGGTCGCACGCCGGTTAGCGCGCAATTTAAGGGCTGCCGCCCAATTTTGGCGGGATCATACCGGTCGTTTGCACCTTTGCAAGAGTGCGAATTGACCATTTTTGACCATCCTTCAAGCACTTACGCGCTGACGCAGCGTCATTAACCTTTTTCACATGGTGTGTAATGATTAGGCCCACCCTTGGCGGCCCGGTCAAAGCTCTGGTATAGGGCCCGATTGAACTCTTGCGGTGGGCCGGGACCTCAGGTGAGGAGACACCGGCCTCGCCCTGCCGAGATCACCGGGCTGTATGGAAATAATCCTTCCCGAACAATGGCATATGTGGCTCACCTTCGGCGTCATCTTGGTTGCCGTGGGTCTCTACATTCTCGACCGCTTCTCCATTGAGATTGTTTCGATCAGCCTTGTGATCGTGCTGGTCGCCCTTTTTCACTTCTTCCCGTTAATGGACGATTATGGTGAGCGCATTCTGGGATCCACGGAGCTATTGGCGGGATTCGCAAACCCGGCCCTCTTCGCCATCATGGCCTTACTGGTGCTGGGACAGGGGCTTTTTCATTCGGGCGCCTTGGAAGGCCCCACCCGTTGGTTGGCGGGTCACGCGGAAACGATGCCGACCATCACTCTAGTCGGCGCCTTCTTCCTGGTTACCATCATGAGCGCCCTGCTCAATAATACGCCGGTGGTGGTAATGTTCATTCCCATCATCGCGGCGATCGCCGGACAACAGAATCAAGCCACCAGCCGCGTCATGATGCCGTTGAGCTTCTTTGCAATTTTCGGCGGCATGCTGACCTTGATCGGGTCGTCGACCAATTTGCTGGCGGCACAGACCATGGCCAATATGGGCGTGGGCACCATCGGCTTTTTTGACTTCACGATCATCGGTGCAGGTCTTGCCAGCGTCGGCGCATTCTATGTGTTGTTCGTAGCCCGGCACTTCATGCCTGACCGCAGTTCCATGGCCGGCGAAATCGGCGTCAGCGACGGACGGCAATTCATTGCACAGATCGATCTGACACCCGGCCATACCTTTGTGGGCATGCAATCCGTTTCGGGGTTATTTCCCGATTTGCCGGACCTCACGGTGCGGATGATCCAGCGCCACGAAACGCCTCTGCTGCCGCCGTTTGAGAATGTCACCTTGCGGACGGGCGATACCTTGATCGTGGCAGCCACGCGCCAAAAACTGAGCGAGTTGCTGGCCAGCAAAGATGCCCCGATGGCAGGCGTCATCGATGCCGCCAAGATGGGCACCGACGAAGAAGAACCATCGCCCACCGAAGAATTGGTGTTGGCCGAAGCGGTCGTCGCCCCAGGCTCCCGCATGGTGGGCGTGAGCCTTGCCCAAATCGGCTTTCACTACCAAACGGGCTGCATTGCGCTTGGCATTCAGCGGCGCAGCCGAATGATCCGTATCCGGATGCGTGATATGCGATTGGAAGCGGGCGACGTGTTGCTGGTCTTCGGCAGCCAATCCAACATTGAAGGCCTGCGCGCGAACCGGGACGTTCTGTTGCTGGACTGGTCACAGAAATCGGTGCCGAAAGTATCCCACGCTGAGCTCGCCCAGGTAATCTTTGCCGGCACTGTCACCGCGGCGGCAACGGGCTTCATGCCCGTGGTCTTGGCTGCCCTGTTGGGGGCCGGCCTGATGATCGCCACCGGATGTCTCAATATCCGGCAGGCGGGCCGCGCCTTCGACCGGCAGATATTCCTGCTGGTGGGGGCATCGCTGGCCATGGGGACGGCCCTGCAGGCGACCGGCGGGGCACTCTACCTGGCGGAATCGCTCGTCTATTTATTGCAGGACGCGGGCGTACCCGTTGTTTTGTCAGCGTTTTTCCTGCTGGTCGCCATGTTAACCAATGTTTTGAGCAATAATGCCACGGCGGTGCTGTTCACTCCCGTTGCCGTGAATACAGCACTCAATTTGGGCGTGGACCCCACCATATTTGTGATCGCCGTTATTCTTGCCGCCAACACCTCATTTGTGACACCCATAGCCTATCAGACCAACCTTCTGGTGATGGGCCCAGGCCACTACAAATTTAGGGATTTTGTGGTGGTTGGCGGACCTTTGGCGCTTATTATTTGGGCAACATTTTCCCTCTTGGCGCCCTGGTACTATGGCTTACACTAGATTAGTTTCGCTTGTTGGGAGCGACAGTCGGGGAAACGGAGAAAGGGGTTGGGCCCGTTGACTCAGCAGCCAGTCACCAAATTTCCGCAGTTTTATCTGACGGCACCGGCGACCTGCCCTTATTTGGACGGCAAGCTCGAGCGTAAGGTGTTCACCCAACTGCTTGGCCCCGCGGCAACCACGCTCAACGACGCCCTCACCCATGCCGGATTTCGGCGCAGCCAAAGCATTGCCTACAAACCGGCTTGTGACGGATGTTCCGCCTGTATTTCCGTGCGGATCGTCTGTCCGCAATTCAATTACACCAAATCGTTCCGCCGTATCTCGAACCGAAACCGGGATCTGGTCATTGAGCCGGTCGTGGCACACGCCACCGAAGAACAGTTCGATTTGTTACAGCTCTATCTGAAGACGCGTCATCCCGCGGGCGGCATGACCGAAATGGATGAACATGATTACACGGCCATGGTGGAAGACACATCCGTCATGACCCGCCTGATCGAATACCGGCTGCCGTCGGAGGGCAAACACCGGAAGGGCCCCCTTATTGCCGCCTCCCTTACGGATGTGTTGGACGACGGTCTATCCATGGTCTACAGCTTTTTTGATCCGGCCTATGCCAAGCGGGGGCTTGGCTCCTTTATGATTCTAAATCACGTGGATCTGGCCGTGTCGAAAGGGCTCGATCACGTCTATTTGGGATATTGGGTTCAGCACAGCCAAAAAATGGCGTACAAGGCGCGCTTCCGTCCGCTAGAGGCGCTGACGGCAAATGGATGGCGGCCGCTTTAGGCGCTTTGCGGCACTCACATTGGAATTGGGGATGAAGGCAGACCGACAGAGTCTGCCTTAAACATTATCAAGGAGAGAAAACGCGATGGATCGCAGGCAAGCTTTGAAGAAGACGGCGGGCATTGCGGCAGGCTTGGGCCTGGCGGCCGGGATTGCCGCCTGCGACAATGGCGGCGACAGCGCGGCCTCGGACACCGGCGGGGCGCCCGCCATCGTCAGGAAGAAGCTCAATCTCAAAATGGTCACCACTTGGCCCAAGGGGCTGCCGGGTCTGGGGGAATCGCCGGAACGCATCGCAGAGCGGGTAGAAGCGATGACCGATGGCGACGTAAAGATCAAAATCTATTCCGCCGGCGAGTTGGTTCCGGCGTTTGAAGCGTTCGATGCGGTCTCCACCGGCCAAGCCGACATGTATCACGGTGCGGAATATTACTGGCAGGGCAAATCCAAAGCGTTCAATTTCTTTACCGCCGTGCCCATGGGGCTTACCTCCATCGAGAACAATGCGTGGATCTATCACGGCGGCGGCCAAGAGCTGTGGGACGAGCTTTCCGCGAAATTCAACATCAAGGCTATGCCCGCCGGAAACACCGGCGTTCAAATGGGCGGTTGGTTCCGTAAAGAGATCAACTCGCTCGATGATTTCAAGGGCCTGAAAATGCGCATGCCGGGTCTGGGCGGCGAAGTCTTGCGGCGCCTGGGCGCCAATGCGGAAGCGCTTGCCGGCCCGGAAATTTTCCAGGCGCTGCAGCAGGGCCGCATCGACGCCACCGAATGGGTTGGTCCGTGGAATGATCAATCTATGGGGTTCTATCGGGTGGCGAAGTATTATTACGTACCGGGCTTCCACGAGCCGGGCTCCACCCTGGCCGTCGGGATCAACCTGAAAGTCTGGAACGACATGACCGACAGCCAGCGCATGATCATGAGCCAAGCCTGCATGGCCGAAGATAGTTTTGGCTATGCGCAATTCAATCACTTCAATGCAGGGGCCCTGCGCAATTTGGTCGAAAAGCACGATGTGAAGATCCGCAGCTTCTCGCCGGAGATCAACACGGAAATCGCACGTTTGTCCGGCGAAGTTGTGAAGGAAACCGCCGAGACCGATGATCTCACCATGCGCATCTATCAGAGCTTCTTGAAGGCCCGGGCCGACGGCATTGCCTGGAGCCAAGTGGCCGATGAAGCCTATATGCGCGACCGCCGCCTGCCATACGATTACGGCTGATCGGACGCGGGACCAGGGGACCCTCCGTGGGCAGATTAAAACCAATCGCAACCGGTATCGACCGGCTTAATCAGACATTGGGATCGGCGGTGGCCTGGCTCACGCTGATCATGGTGCTGGTGCAATTCACCATTGTGGTCATGCGCTATGTGTTCGGCGTTGGTTACATCTACATGCAGGAATCCATTGTTTACATGCACGGGATTCTTTTTCTGCTGGGGGCCGGGTTCACCTTGCTGCACAATGGCCATGTGCGCGTCGATCTGATTTATCGCGAAGCGTCAGTACGCCGGAAAGCGCTGACCGATCTTCTCGGGTCTCTGCTGCTGCTGATCCCGGTCATGATCTTGATCCTGTGGGCCGCCTACCCTTATGTGCAAATATCCTGGTCGGTCTTGGAAGGCTCCAAAGAGACAAGCGGCATTCCGGGCATATACCTGCTCAAAACCACCATCTTGATCTTTGCCATTCTGATGTTGCTGCAAGGCCTTTCCATGGCGATCCACGCTGCGCTGGTCTTGATGGGCGTTGAAGACGCCCCGGCCGAAGAAACCCATACGGCGCTTTAGGACCGGTCCGCAACATGGATATTCGCGAAACCCTCGACATCATGATGTTTGTGGTGGCCTGTCTGGTTCTGCTGATGGGATATCCCGTCGCGTTCTCCCTTGCCGGTGTTGCCCTTGCCTTTGCGTTCATCGGCGCGGCGTTGGGCGTGTTCGATATGTCGTTCTTGGGCTTCTTGCCCCAGCGCATCTTCGGTACCATGACCAATGAAGTGCTGATCGCCGTGCCGCTGTTCATTTTCATGGGGGTGATGCTCGAGCGGTCGCGGGTCGCCGAAGAATTGCTCGACACAATGGGGCGGCTGTTCGGCAGCATCCGCGGCGGCTTGGGCATATCGGTCACCATTGTGGGCGCATTGCTTGCGGCGTCCACGGGCATTGTGGGCGCCACCGTCGTCACCATGGGTCTGCTGTCGCTGCCCACCATGCTGAAACGCGGCTACGACCCGGCGCTTGCAACCGGATCGATCAGCGCGGCCGGAACTCTGGGACAGATCATCCCGCCGTCGATCGTGCTTGTCTTGCTAGGCGACGTTCTGTCGAATTCCCACAACGAAGCCCTGCGGTCGATGGGGGATTTTTCCGGCGACGTCATTTCCGTCGGCGATTTGTTTGCAGGCGCCCTTATGCCCGGCCTGCTGCTGGTGGCGATTTACATCTCGTATCAGATCGTGATGGCGGTGTTGTATCCCGCCTCATCACCGGCCATCCCCGCCGAAGAGCTTGCCGCCGACCGAGAAAACCTGATCAACCGGGTGATCCGCGCCCTGTTGCCACCCATTGTGCTGATCGTGGCCGTTTTGGGATCGATCCTAGCGGGCATCGCCACTCCCACCGAAGCCGCGGCCGTGGGCGCTGTCGGTTCCATTCTGCTGGCGGGCTATCGTTTTCAGGCCTTGGAAGTGGAAGAGATTGCGGCCGGTGGCGGGACAGCCACGGCAACCATGAAAATGGGCCCATGGCCGGGCATTGCCGCGGGCGGCGCCCTCATCGCCCTAATCGCACTCACCGCTTATGTGGATTTGCGCCTTACCCGTGACACGATTTCGTCCAGCGACCAGGCCGGCATCATCGCTGCTTTCGTTCTGTGTGGGATTATCGCCTGGGGCGTTTTGATCAGCTTACAGAGAGTATGGCGCAATGGCTGCCTGACCGACGTCATGCAAAGCACCACCCAAATCACGTCCATGGTTTTCGTCATTCTGATCGGCGCCGCATTGTTCAGCCTGGTGTTCCGGGGCCTGGGCGGTGATGAAACGGTCGAGAACTTCCTTAACAGCATGCCAGGCGGCGCCGTGGGTGCCATGGTCACCGTCATGATCGTCATGTTCATACTGGGCTTCTTCCTCGACTTTATCGAGATCACCTTTGTCGTGGTGCCGCTGGTGGCGCCCGTGCTTATGGCCATGGGAATCGACCCGGTCTGGCTGGGCGTGATGATGGCAATCAATTTGCAGACATCATTCCTCACGCCGCCCTTTGGCTTCGCTTTGTTTTATCTGCGAGGTGTGGCGCCGGACAGTGTGAAAACCACGGACATTTATCGGGGTGTCATCCCGTTTGTCTTCCTGCAAATTCTGGTACTGGGAATTCTGTCGATGTTCCCGGCCATTGCCACTTGGCTGCCGTCGGTGATTTTTTAGGAAAGTTCCTGCATCAGCTTGGTTAGGTTGGGCTGCCCTGTGTGCGCTGTCTGGCCGCCATCGGCGACGACAATGCTGCCCGTCATAAAGGACGCCTCGTCGGATGCCAAAAAGCAGATCACGTTCGCCATCTCTTCGGGGGTGCCGTAGCGGCCAATGGGGATCCCCGCCTGCCAATGATCCGCCACCGGGCCGGCGAGCAGCCCTTCTTCTGTAAGGCCTGTTTTGATCAAGCCCGGACAGATTGCATTGATGCGAATATTGTCCTTACCGTGATCAATCGCCATGGACTTGGTGTAGTTGATCACGGCCCCTTTGGCAGCGTTGTAGACGGAAAAACCATAATCGCCGAACAGGCCCGATATGGACGCCGTGTTCACGATCGCGCCGCCGCCGCGCTTGCGCATTTCCGGAATGGCCACCCGGCAGGCATAGTAAATGCTGTGAAGATCGACCGCGATGACCTTATGCCAGTCCTCGGGCGTAAGATCGGGCGTCTCGGCTAAGGATCCAATCCCTGCATTGTTCACCAGGATATCGAGGCCGCCAAACTCAGCCACTGTCGCCTCTATCAGCCCTTCGACCTCTTCTTGAACCGCCACATCCACATGGCGGTAGGACGCTTTGCCGGCAGGCAGTGTGTCGACCAGTGCCTGGCCTGGTCCGTCGTTGAGATCCGCAAGCATCACGCTCGCCCCTTCGGCCGCGAGCCGCTTGACCGTGGCAGCTCCGATGCCGGACGCACCGCCCGTGACGACGGCAACTTTGTTTTCGAACCGCATTTGCTTTTCCTTCCGCCAGAAGTGCGCGGCGGAGCTTACATGAACTTGTTCCGGCGCGGGAAGCCCTTGGGCGGCAAACGTCCTGCATTGCCCCGCGCGCCCAACCAATCCCGCAAGTCTTCAAAGACGCGCTGGCGCCCGCCGGTATCGATCACGGTGAGGCCGTCCTCGTTGTCGAAGGTGATGACGTCAGACAGGCCCCCATCTTTGTACTTCTGGAGCTTTACGCCCCGTCCGCGCGCCATCTGAGGCAGCTCGTCGGTGGGGAACAGAAGCATTTTGCGGTTTTCGCCGATGACGGCCACATGATCACCGCCCGCATCAGCGCAGGCCTGGGCTTCCACATCGCCGGACACATTCAGCACTTGTTTGCCGCCCCGTTTCATGGCGATCACATCTTCCTGCGCAACAACGAAACCATAGCCGGACGACGCGGCCACGACCAGCTTGCCGTCCGGCTCGTAGACGAACAGGTCGACAATGTCTTGGGCTTCGTCCATATCGATCATGAGGCGCACGGGCTCGCCATTACCGCGACCGCCCGGCAGCTTGTCGCAGCCCAGCGTGTAGAACCGCCCGTTCGTGGCAAACAATAATAGCTTGTCCGTTGTTTCCGTATACAGAATGAATCGGGCCCGATCGCCTTCCTTGTATTTGATGTCGCTGGTTTTCTCCACATGTCCTTTCATGGAGCGGATCCAGCCTTTCTCGGAACAAATGACCGTAATGGGCTCTTTGGGGATCATTTCCTCAAAGTCGATAATGTCCGCTTCGGGGGGATCCTCGAAACTGGTGCGGCGCCTGCCGAGTTCCGTCTTCTGACCGAACTTGGTTTTAATTTCCTTGATTTCCTCGGAGACCCGTTGCCATTGCAAATCTTCGGATTTAATCAGGGCGCGCAGATCTTTCCGTTCGCCCTTGAGCTTACGGTCTTCCTTCTTGATCTCCATCTCTTCCAGCTTGCGCAAGCTGCGAAGGCGCATATTGAGGATCGCTTCGGCTTGGGTATCGGTGAGATCGAAAGTGGCGATCAGTTCTTGTTTCGGCTCATCTTCTTCCCGGATGATGCGGATCACCTCATCCAGATTGAGATAGGCGACGAGATAGCCGGCCAACACCTCCAACCGGTTTTCGATCTTCTCGAGCCGGTAGCGGCTGCGGCGCACCAGCACTTCGCGACGATGGTCGAGGAATGCCCGCAACACCTCGTCCAGAGACATGACCAGGGGTACGCCGTCGGCGTCCAGCACGTTCATGTTGAGGGAAATGCGCGATTCGAGATCCGTCAGCCGGAACAGGCTTTCCATCAGCACGGCGGCGTCGATGGTGCGATTTTTCGGAACCAGGATCAGCCTTATGTCTTCCGCGGATTCATCGCGCACATCGTCCAGCAAAGGCAGCTTCTTGCCTTGGATGAGATCGGCGATCTTTTCGATGAGCTTCGATTTTTGAACCTGGTAGGGAATTTCGGTGACCACAATCTGGTACGCGCCGCGGGGCAATTCTTCCACTTCCCACCGCGCGCGCACGCGGAAGCCCCCCCGGCCCGTGCGATAGGCTTCCAGAATACTGTCTTGCGGCTCCACCAAAATGCCGCCCGTAGGTAAATCCGGACCCGGAATATATTTGACCAGGCTTTCAAGCCGCGCCTTGGGCGTTTTGATCAGGTGCAACAGCGCATCGCAAATCTCACCCGCATTGTGCGGCGGTATGCTGGTCGCCATGCCCACGGCGATACCAGAAGAGCCATTGGCCAGCAGATTTGGAAATGCCGCCGGCAACACAACGGGCTCTTGTGCGTCCCCATCATAAGTTTCGCGGAAATCGACCGTGTCTTCGTCGATCCCCTCCAGAAGGGCTTCGGCAATCGCGGTCAGGCGCGCTTCCGTGTAGCGCATGGCCGCCGCATTATCGCCGTCGATGTTGCCGAAATTCCCCTGCCCTTCGATCAACGGATAACGCACGGCGAAATCCTGCGCGAGACGCACCAAGGCGTCATAGACCGCTTGGTCGCCATGCGGGTGATACTGGCCGATCACGTCGCCCACCACGCGGGCCGATTTCTTGAAGCTCGAATTGGGGTCGAGCTTCAATTGGCGCATGGCGTAAAGCAGCCGCCGATGAACGGGTTTGAGGCCATCGCGCACATCCGGCAGTGCCCGATGGGTGATGGTGGACAGCGCGTAGGCCAGATACCGCTCGCTCAGCGCGCGCGACAGCGGCGTATCCCGAATATCATCTAACGCAGTTACATTCCCTGCCATTATGACCTCATCTTATGAGCGGCGGCGCCCCAAAGGCGCGCATGTTAAACCAGATTCGGCGGTGCAATTGAAATCACTGTTTGGCGGCCTCGCTGCGGCGGCGCAGAAGACCTAAGAAGTGTTGCCGTGCCTCTGGCAGCGGCACTTGATGCGGCGCCAAAAGATGCCGCTCTATGAAATACTCCGTCAGCCGGAAGCCATTCAGAATGTCGTCCAAAGTCGGATGCGCGTTTTGCGATGACAACAGGAAGTCCGGCAGGGGCAGCATTTTGTCTTTGTAGACTGCGCCCGCCTCCCGGCTCACCGCACGCCCACTGCGCGGCGATACGTAGATCAAATCATCGGTCGACCCGGTCGCAGCGCAAGAGCTGAAGTCGAGCCCGAACCCCAGCTCATTGATGAGCGCCAACTCCCACCGGACAAGCAGCGCAGGCCAAATCTCGTCGTCCTCGATCGTGTCCAGCCAATAGGCAAGCCCATGATAAAGCGGCGCATGGGGCTCCCGCTCCGGCAGCGCGGCGGAGGCAAGGGCCGCAACGGCGCGCACACCGGCAAGCGCCATTGGATTTTCGATTAGCGCCGCCGCCCGCGAGGTGTCCGGGTCCACCGTAAAGGTGCCCAAATGCTCCGACAGCCGCGCGCGCCAGCGCACTCTGAGGGAATTGCCTGTCTGCAGGAAACTGCGCAGGGTTTTGGAACGGCCGCCCCGCACCAATCCCAGATGGCGCCCATGGTTTTCCGACAAGACTTCAAGAATGGCCGCCGACTCGCCATGCCGGCGGACGCCCAAAACAATTGCTGAATCATGCCATTCCATAGGACAATTTCCAGTCGCGTCTAGTCGCGCGGAAAATCAAGGCCGATATTCTTGTAGCGCTCCGGATCATCGCCCCATCGGCTGCGCACCTTCGCAAACAGGAAAAGATGCACCGGGCACCCAAGCGCCTCAGCGATATCCCTGCGTGCCTCCGCGCCAATCGCTTTGATCGTGCGGCCGCCCTTGCCCAACACAATGGCCTTCTGGCTGTCGCGTTCGACGAAGATGGTTTGCTCGATCTTCACACTGCCGTCTTTGCGGGGTTCCCATGTGTCGGTTTCCACCGTGGAGGCATAGGGCAATTCCTGGTGAAGGCGCAGGAACAATTTCTCGCGCGTAATCTCGGCCGCCAACAAGCGCACGGGAACGTCCGCAGCCTGATCTTCCGGGTACAGCCATGGACCTTGAGGCATGCGCGACACCACATAATCGAATAGATCGTCCACACCGTCGCCGTTCAAAGCCGAAATCATAAAGACATGTTCAAACACCTGTGCGTCGTTCAATTCGGCGGTCATGCGCAGCAGATCTTCTTTGTCGAGCTGATCGATCTTGTTGAGCACGGCGACCACATTCAGGTCTTTCGTTCGTATCTTCTCGATGATTTGGTCGATCTGTGCACTGGCCTTTTTGTTGGACGGCGTCCATTGGGCCGCATCGATCAGCAAAATCACCAGATCCGCTTCCGCCGTGCCGCCCCAGGCGGCGTCCACCATGGCGCGGTCCAAGCGCCGCTTCGGTTCGAAGAGACCCGGTGTATCCACAAAAATGATCTGCGCCTTGTCTTTCATGGCAACGCCCCTCAACAAGGCGCGGGTGGTTTGCACCTTGTGGGTCACGATGGCGACTTTCGACCCCACCAACCGATTGAGCAGGGTGGATTTGCCCGCATTTGTGGCACCGATAATCGTCACAAATCCGCAGACGGTGCTGTCGGGAGACCGTTCGGTCACTGGCCATCCCCGTCGGTGGGCCAAATTCCCGATTGCCTGAGCATGGCTTCGGCGGCGGCCTGCTCAGCGCTACGCTTCGAACTGCCCTTGGCGTGCGCCTCCGGGAACCCGGACAGCACCGCTTTCATGACAAATTGGGGGGCATGATCCGGACCCGACCGGTCCACCAGCTCATAGATCGGCGGCGCGAGCCCCCGGGCCTGTGCCCATTCCTGCAGCGTGGTCTTGGCATCGCGTGGAATCTCGTCGAGTTCCGAGACGCGATCTCCCCAATAGCGCTGAATGAATTTCTGCGCTGGGGCCAATCCGCCGTCCAAAAACAAGGCGCCGATGACCGCTTCGCAGGCATCGGCAATGATCGCCTTGCGCGAACGGTCATTGACCTGCTTGTTATCGCCCTGCCCAATACGCATGAAACTTTCCAGGTCGATTTCCTGGGCCACCAAAGCGAGCGCATCCTTGCGCACCAGTGCGTTCAACCGCGGCGCCAACCCGCCTTCTTTTTCTTTCGGAAAGCGCCGCACCAATATATCGGCAACCACCAGACCCAGCACACGGTCGCCCAGAAACTCGAGCCGCTCGTAGTCCGGCGCGCCTTCCTGCTGGCGCTGATTGGTAGCGAACGACGCATGCGTCAATGCTTCAACCAAAAGCCCTTGGTTTTGGAAGGTGTAGCCCAATCGATCTTGCAGCGTGTCGAGGCTTTGCACCGCCACACCGTCGCGCGCGGGCATCTTTATTCGATGAACTGGAAGATGCGGCCAAACCGGGCCGCCGGGATCCACCGCCACACTTCCCACAGACGGGCGCTGCCATCGGTCGAGAAGAACAGCATATCGGCCCGGCCGACCAGATTTTCAAACGGCACAAATCCGACGCCGTTCCGGAATGTGGGCACCCGGCTGTCGGTCGAGTTATCGCGATTGTCGCCCATCATGAAATAGTGCCGTTCCGGCACCACATATTCGACCGTGTCGTCCCATTCGCTGGTGCGCACGTCGCGCGTGTAATAGCTGCGCCCATTTGGCAGCGTTTCAAGATAGCAATTGTAGCGGTACTGGCCGGAATTGGTGCCGTCTTGGCAATAGCGGGACTCCACACGCTTACGGTCAACCGCCACACCATTAATGTGCAAGACACCGTTTTTCATCTGTATACGGTCACCCGGTAGGCCGATGAGCCGCTTGATGTAATCGGTACGCCCGTCACTCGGCAGCTTGAAGACGATGACGTCGCCACGCTCCGGCGGACCGGACATCACGCGGCCTTCAAACAGGTTGGGGCTCCACGGCAATGAATGCCGGCTATATCCGTAGGCGAACTTTGAAACGAACAAATAGTCCCCCACCAGCAGTGTAGGGATCATAGAGCCAGACGGAATGTTAAAGGGTTGGAAAAAGAATGCGCGAATAACCACGGCGATGAGGAGCGCGTAGCCGATCGTGCGCAGCGTATCAACCCAAGCATCGGGCTCACCACCTGCCGACGCGTTCGCGTTCTCATTCGTAAAGTACACGTAACCCGCATCCGCGACCGAAGCGCGGGTGAAGGATTTGGACAGCGTCATTTCGGTGTCGCTGACAATGGACTGAACGCCGTAGACCTCGGTGCCGCCATCAATCCGGATTTTGCCGGGTCCGCTATCGTCGGGAGCAGATGACAGTTTGGTCCAAGCGGTCTTGTTGCCGATCAAGCGGGTCGACCCTTTTTCGATGCTGACCGTCCCACTCGCATAGGCGTCACGGTTCTTGCTGAAATGGTTCAGCACCGGCGCCATCAGCTTTGTGACTTTTTCTTTTACCGAGGATTCCGTGGTGACACTCAAAACGACCTACCTTGCCAATACCCAATTCTTTTGACCTTACGCGATCTTCTCCGCGGCCGGCTCGTCTGCCGGCGCGGGCACGGCCGAAATAATTACAATAGCCTGGGCCATAGGAAAATCATCCGTAATTGTAAGATCAATCTGCGCCTGCATGCCTTCTGGCGTGATGTGATGCAACCGCTTTTTTGCGCCCCCGGTCAGGGCCAAGGTGGGCCGGCCGGACGGCAGATTGACCACCCCCATATCTCGCCAATAGACACTCTTGCTCAAGCCCGTGCCAAGCGCCTTTGAGCAGGCTTCTTTTGCCGCAAACCGCTTGGCAAACGAGGCGGCGGGATTCTTGAGCTTAGCCGCACGAATACGCTCATGTTCCGTGAACACGCGATGAATAAACCGATCCCCATGGCGCTCGAGGGTTTTTTCGATGCGGCGGATATCGATCAGGTCATTGCCGATGCCAAGAATCATAAGGGTTCTCGCAAGAGCGGTATGAGATGAAATGGAATCAATTCTGTTTGCGGTCCGGCGGCCGATCCGCCAGGAGAACGGCGAAGAGCGATGTGGGGCATCGGTCGAGCCGTTCGACGCAGCGGGCGGCCGC
>JANQPL010000004.1 GCA_028289425.1 Alphaproteobacteria bacterium
GACGTTGTCGAGGTTGTCACCAATTACGGAAACTGGATGGCAGAAAACGATCTGCCCAAACTGTTCATCAACGCGGAACCGGGCGCGATCCTAACCGGACCGCAGCGGGAATTTTGCCGAGGCTGGAAAAACCAAAAAGAAGTGACCGTGAAGGGAAGCCACTTCATTCAAGAGGATTCACCAGACGAAATCGGTCAGGCGGTTTCGGATTGGCTGCAAGGCATTTAGCCTTCCTAACTGGTCGACCTCAACCAACCCAATCGTCACACCGGACAAGGGCATGGCCCGCAGGTCCGGTGATCCTGGATTGCCGGGTCAAGCCCGGCAATGACGACGTTTGAAGCAGAACCAAAAACCGAACGATGAGATTAGTGAAACCGATTCAGTACGTTTCTTTCAGCCAGTTGAGGATCGCATCGTTCGTTTCCTGCGGCCGCTCTTGTTGAATCCAGTGGCCGCAGTCCAGTGTTTCGATGGTCACGTTCGGCACGCTTTCGGGCAAGCTGTCCAATTTGGGCACAGCGTCATATGCGCCGTAGATCATCAGCGCCGGCAGGTCGATCACGCGCGGCGCATCGGCCATCGTCTCCCAATTGCGCGTGAAATTCCGATACCAATTGGTGGGCCCGGTGAAGCCGCCGCGCCGGAATGCATCGACGAAGACCTGAAAATCGTCCTCCGGCATCATCAACTCGCCGCGGTAGTCGCGATTGTCCACCGCTTCAATCATGCCCATGCGCGCTTCCGACCCGAATGAAAGCGCCTCGAACCCCGGTTCCTTCCACTGGTTCGTGCGGTACATGTTGCGCAGGAAATTCTCAGGATCCCGCTCGAATTCGGCCGCCGCGACACCCGGCTGCCGGTTGAAATGGACAATGTAAAAATCCGGACCCCAGTTTTCTTCCCAGAACAGAAGCGGGTCTTGTTCGGACCGGGGCATGAACGGCACGCTCAGCGCGACCAATCCTTTCATTCGGTCCGCGTGGAGTTGCGCCATGCCCCAGGTAACGATGGCCCCCCAATCGTGACCGACAATCACCGCATCGTCGTAGCCGTAATGATCCAACAGGCCGGTCAGGTCGCCGCACAAATGGTGCATGTCATAGGCGATCACGTCGTCCGGCTTGTCCGAGCCGCCATAGCCGCGCATGTCCGGCACGATTACATGGTAGCCGGCATCGGCGAGCGCGGGCACTTGATGACGCCAGGAATAGGACAATTCCGGAAAGCCGTGGACAAGTACCAGCGGCGGCCCCTCGCCTGCTTCGTGCACGGCAAGCCGGATGCCGTTCGTGTCGACGTATTTCGCTGGGGGAAACGGCGTGGCCATGAGCTAATGCTTAGCGTCGAGAGACAACCACAACCGCAAGAGATGGCGTTTGCGTTCAGGCTCCGGCCAATCTTCGTAATCGGTCCGGGCGTGCAAGTTTGTGTGATTGGAAAGCAATTGGATGTCGCCCGGTGCCAGATCCATGTCGAAATAGAGGTTGGGGTCGGCCGCCACCTCTTCATACAGATCCATCAGGGCCTTCCGCTCTTCGGTGAACGCTGGAACGTCGTCGTGCCGCACGACGGAACGAAAGTAATCAGCATGGTAAAATGTGCGCAGTTGGCCGTTCGCAAACCGGCAGGGTTCGATGGGCACATATCCGGGCATGCCGTCATCCCCCTCATTCCGCCGGTCGAGCATGAAACTGTCGAACAGTTGTGGGGTGAGGCCGGCGCGCCGCTTGAGCACCTCATTGAAGACCGAAACCGAACTGACAATGCGGCTCTTGCCGCCTGACTTCGCTTTCTGCAAGCAAAGCAATCCGACCACATCGGCCGCATCGCAGTGATATTCAATGTTCGCAGCCGTCCGATACAAGCGCACAAAGGGATCGTCCGCGCTGTCGCCGGTATCGGTCACATGTCCCAACAGATCCCCTTGTGGATTCTGCGCGCCGGGACGGCCAAGGTGGAGGCCAAAACACCAAAAAAATCGTTCGGAGTCTTGTCGTTCCCATTCAAGAACCGGGACGCCCGAAATGACTTGAAAGCCACGGCCCTCCATGAGTTCCCGCCGCCACCCCTCGAATTTGCCCGACAGGGAAGGAAGCGGAAAATCGCTTACGGTTTGGTCGGCAAGGGGTTTGCCATTGGCTTTCGACGTTTCAATGGCCGCTTTAATCTCACCAATCTCGTCCGCGGTCAGCATATAGCGCCATTCATCCGACGCGCGCACTTGGTCACCCCGCCAGGCAGCCGGACTGTCCAGCGGTTTCGTCAAGACATCCGTATGAGGACGATCGAAATAATGCAGCGTTTGTTCGAGAAAGCTCAAATATTGGGCCATCGCGCTTTTCCTGTTTGTGATCAACCGCCGAAACCGGAGGAAACGCCTGCCAAATACTTCCGAAAGATGGCATCGCGCGTGCCATCGAGCGTCTTCTCCACAAGCCACGCATTTACGTAATGATGCCAGGCATCGTCTTGCGGCATCAAGAAACCTTTTTCCGACACGGTCAGTGTGCGCCCGGGCATGGCGCGGCACAGGGACGGATTTCGGCCCGCCTGGTACAGCACCTCGATCAAATCGGTCACCATCACGTCTGCGCGATCGCGCACAATCTCCTGGAAGATCTTGGTGTTGTCGTCAAAGACCGAGATCTTGGCCGCATAAAGATTCTTGTCGGCGAATTTCTGGTTGGTACCGCCCGGATTGACGACGACCCGCGTGGTCGGCCGATTAAGATCGCTCAGGGAGCGATATTTGGAAACATCGCCGCAACGCACGATGGGTGCTTTACCGCCGGAATGATAGGCGTTCGAAAAATAAGCTGTGCGTGCCCGGTTGAGAGTACGCGAAATACCGCTCATGCCGATGTCAAACTTCCCCGCTTCAAAATCCGCCATCAGCGTCGGCCAAGTGGTGGGCACAAATTGCACCTCCACGCCCAAGGCGTCCGCAAGATCTTTGGCCAGGTCGATGTCGATGCCCGAAAACCCTTCGCCTGCGGTCATCGAAAAGGGCGGATAGTCCCCGGTGGTACCGACGCGCAATTGACCGGACGTCAAGATGGACGCCAGCACGCTGTCCGGCACGCCGGAGGTCCGATCCGTTGCATAGCCGATCTGAGACGCGGTGCGCACCAATGTGGCCGCCGTATCCGCTTCAAGCCCCAGCAGTGCCAACTGAGCCGTGAGGCGTTCGACAAGTGCCGCGTTCTGCACCTCGTTCGCCAACAGCGGCATGACCAGTAGAAGCTGGTCGACAATGCGCGCGGTGACGGCGGAAATGGCCGGGCGCAGGGTGTCATCCAGACTTGGGGCCGGCGGCGGCACATATTTGCCCGCCCGCCATTCTTTCGTGACCCGCCGTTGGATCGCTTTGGCCGCATCCATTTGCGCGACCACAAAGGGCGTGACGGTATCCGGATCGAGACCGCCCCGGGCGGCGTTCTTCTTAGAGGCTTCAATCACCTTAGCTTCGCGCGCCGCGTCGGTGATTTTGCCATAGCCTTGCCATTTCGCGGCCGCCACTTGCTCCATCAGGTACAGCCGATGGACCAGAAGATCACCGAACCGTTCAAGCTCGGGGGAAAGCGCAATCTGTTCAGCGCCACCATCGTCATCGTCGGCGAAGAGCGTACTGGGCAGCGCAATCCATACGAACGCCGTCAAACAGATGACCAGAAGGGATTTCTGCCTGATCCAGAACAAGATCAGCCTCCTTTAGCTTTGACTTTGCTCCACGTGTCGCGCAAGCCGATGGTCCGGTTGTAAACAAGCCCATCTGACGAGCTGTCCGCATCCGGAACAAAATAACCGAGCCGTTCGAACTGCACCGTACCGGGATCGTTGGCGCTGCCCAAGGACGGCTCCAATTTGCAGTTTCGTAGAATCTCGCGCGAATTCGGATTGAGGTCTTCCATCACATCTTCTTTGCCCTCGCCCGGCACTTCCGCCGAGAACAGCCGGTCGTAGAGGCGCACTTCCGCCTCCACCGCGTGGCGCGCCGATACCCAATGCATGGTCGATTTCACTTTCCGGCCATCTGGCGCATTACCACCCTTTGTTTCCGGGTCGTAAGTGCACCGGATCTCTATAATCTCGCCATTTTCATCTTTAATGACATCCGTACAGGTGACGAAATAGGCATAGCGCAGGCGCACTTCGCGCCCAGGCGCCAAGCGGAAGAATTTTTTCGGCGGGTCCTCCATGAAATCGTCCCGCTCGATATAGAGCTCACGGGAAAACGGCACGGGCCGGCGGCCGGCACTGTCGTCTTCCGGATTGTTGATGGCTTGCATTTCTTCCACTTGCTCTTCCGGATAGTTGTCGATCACCACCTTCAGCGGATTGAGAACCGCCATCCGGCGCGGCGCGTGCTTGTTCAGATACTCGCGGATACAGGCATCCAGCAGTTCGATTTCCACCGTTCCTTGATTTTTGTTGATATCCAGCCGGCCAACAAAATCGCGAATGGCTTCCGGCGGCACACCGCGGCGGCGCAGACCGGACACCGTGGGCATGCGCGGGTCGTCCCAGCCGTCCACATGGTTTTCCTGCACCAACTGAATGAGGCGCCGTTTGGACAACACCGTGTGCGTGATGCCCAGGCGCGCAAACTCATACTGACGCGGCACAGACGGCACCGGTAAATGTTCGATCAGCCAATCATAAAGCGGCCGGTGGTCGGCAAATTCGAGGGTACACAGGGAATGGGTGATATGTTCGATCGAATCCGATTGGCCGTGGGCAAAATCATAAGTGGGGTAGATATGCCAGGCATCACCGGTCCGCGGGTGTTCCGCATTGACGATACGGTAGATCGTCGGATCCCGCATATTGATGTTGCCCGACGCCATGTCGATCTTGGCGCGCAAAACCCGTGCCCCGTCCGGAAACTCGCCCGCCTTCATGCGCCGGAACAGGTCCAGATTTTCGTCAACACTGCGGTCCCGATAGGGGCTGTTCTTACCCGGTTCTTTTAACGTGCCCCGGTATTCACGCATTTCATCCGCTGTCAGATCATCCACATAGGCCAGGCCGTTTTGGATGAGATGCTCCGCCCATTCATAGAGCTGCGGAAAATAGTCTGATGCATAAAACAGATTGTCGCCCCAGTCGAAACCAAGCCAGCGCACGTCGCGCTGAATCGCGTCGATATATTCCTGCTCTTCCTTCTTGGGGTTCGTGTCATCGAAGCGCAGATGGCAGGTGCCGCCAAACTCTTCGGCAATGCCGAAATTGAGGCAAATCGACAACGCATGACCGATATGCAGATAGCCGTTCGGTTCCGGCGGAAACCGCGTCACCACACTTTGATGGCGGCCCGCGGCCAGATCCTCGCGGATGATCGTGCGAATGAAATCGCGCTTTTCGCCGGCGGTGGTTTCCGGATCGGTGGTTGCTTTGGAGTGAGTCATGTATTCGGCACAAGAAACGGACCGCGCGAACGCGTCGCGGTCCCAGATGTCAAATTTGTTGAACAGGGTGTCGTTTTCTCTGACCATGTGTGCCAGAAAATGCGACATCCGCCAAGTTGGCGTTTTGAAGTGATTTAGCGCTTAAGCTCCACCGGGTTGCCGTGGGGTGTGGTCCGGTAGGCTTCGGCCCACGCTTCTTTCAAAGCAGTCAAGTTTTCGCCTACCGCCGCCCCTTTTGCCGTAACGATTGTTTCCAGCGCCTGGAGCCAAAAATCGTAATACCTGGTGCCCGCTTTATCGTCTTGATCGCGGGCGTTTGCGATCACGCCCCCCAGTGTTTCGGCCCATTCGTCCCAGGTGAAGAGGCCTTGCTCGAAGAGAGCGATCGTCATGGCGAAGGCCTGTGCTTGCCACGGTTCTTCGAAGACCGGCGCCCCTTCATCCTTCAGGGCCGACGGAATAAGTGTGGCGAATGACTTCTGCGGTCCTTCAAGCTCTTTCAAGATATGTCTCCCATAGATCAATCGTGACCGTGTCTTTTGGATGTGCGGTCTCACCCCACAAACTGCGCGCCGCAAAACGGACAGAATAAAGATGGGTCGGGTTTTCACCGGCCATCCGTGCATTGCTGTCGGGCAGCACATGAGCACCGTGATGAGCAACAATTATTCCCGTCTTATCACGGGCATAGCGTGGCAGCCGGGTATGGCCGTCCGGCCGCATATTTTTGGTATGAACCACATCTCCGATTTCAAAGGCGGGCGCAGCTTCAATCTCGCGGCCGGCCGGGTTACCCGATTGGATGAAGGCGAGCACCAAATCGGGCGGTGCCGGCGGGTTTTTCGCCTCGATGTGAATATCAGGCGTATCACCGCGCTCGACCGCAGCCGCCCCCCTTTCATCTATCACCCCGTTGAGCTTGCACCGGGCGAGGATGCGGTCGAACCATCGCTCGTAATAGCTCATACGCAAATAATCCGCTGGCGGAATATTCTCTATGATCGAGCGGCCGTAATCGAGATTTCCGGGGAGAAATGTGGTCACCGTCAAATTGAGTGCCAGCACGCGCCCTTCCCACGCGTGATGGAATACCGGTTCATTCGTTTCAATGGGGATGGGACCAAACCCCGCCATGCCTCCCATATCGTGGATACCGTCCATGGAGTCCGTCACCCTTTTCCGGGCGCTGAAACAACGCCGGTGCCGATCATCGAATCACGGGTGATGAGATCCGCCAGTTGTTCTTCGGACATGTCTTCGGTGCCGGATGGCCGCTCGGGCAAAACCAAATACCGTATCTCCGCTGTGGAATCCCAAACACGCACTTCCTTGCCGTCTTCGACAGTCACACCAAATTCTTCCAGCACTTTTCGCGGTTCGCTGACGGCGCGGGCCCGATAGGCCGACGATTTGTACCAAGCGGGCGGCAGCCCCAAGACCGGCCAGGGATAACAAGAGCATAAGGTGCAGACCACCAGATTGTGAACATCATCCGTGTTCTCGACCACCACCATGTCTTCGCCTTGCAGCGCGGGAAAACCGAACGCCGCGATGGCCGCTGTTCCGTCCGCTAACAATTTTTTCTTGAAGGTCGGATCGACCCAGGCTCTGGCAACGACTTTCGCGCCATTCTTCGGGCCCACTTTGTTCTCGTACAGATCAACGATGCCGTCGAGCGTTGCCGGATCGACCAGCCCCTTGTCCACAAGCGCCGTTTCCAATGCCTTGACCCGCAACGTCATGTCCGATGGCGGGTGCTGATGATCGTGGCCTTTCCCCATGTGGTGTGTTACTCCTGACACGTTCCGTGTTGCGTTGGGGAACAAGTCTAAAACGATAAGGCGCAGACCGGAAGGACCCCTTCGTTGAAGAAACTGTCATTGCCATTGGCGATGGCGGCTGCAACTTTGCCGCTGGAAGCGCATGCCCATCACGCAATTTACGGACGCACGCCGGAGACCTGGCTGGAAGGGTTTGTCTCCGGGCTCATCCACCCGGTCATCGAGCCGCTGCACTTCATCGCCATCATTGCCGTGGGAATTCTTTGCGGCGTGCGCAACCGTCCGCTAGCGGGGGTTTCCGCGTTTGTTGCCGGCACCTTTTTGGCCACTTGGGCGACGGGCGCCGCCGCTTCGGGCTTGATGGTGGAACTTGCGGTTGCGGTTTCCGTTTTCGTCCTTGGCGTCAGTGTGTGGCTTCAATTCCCCACCCACAGATCGGCTTTCGTCTTCGGGTTATTTCTGATTGGGGTCGTGCATGGGGCAGCCTATGCGGAAGCCATTTTGGGCGCGGGCATGGAGCCGCTGGTCGCCTATTTGTTGGGGCTTACATTCGTTCAGGCGGCGTTCGCAATTCTGATCGCTTACAGCGCCATTGCCTTTAGGGACAGTCGGCCCTGGCGGCCTGTGGCCGGCGCCATCATCTCAAGCGCCGGCGCTTTCGCGGCGGTCGCGCTGCTGGTGGCGAGCGCCTAATCGCGCAAACGATCACCCCACCTGAGAGTTGTAGTCTTTCCAGAACGGTTCCCGCAGCGTCCGTTTCAGGGTTTTGCCCGACCCGGTGCGCGGAATTTCGTCGATAAACGACACGGAGCGCGGCACTTTATAGCCCGCGAGATGTTCGCGGCCATAAGCCATAATGTCTGCATCGGTAAGGCTGCTGCCCGGTTTCTTCACCACCACCGCATGCACCGCTTCGCCCCATTCTTCGTTGGGTACGCCGAACACGGCCACGTCCAGAACATCGTCGTGATGTTCCAGAACGTCTTCGATCTCGGCGGGATAGATGTTCACGCCGCCGGAAATGATCATGTCCTTCTTACGGTCGCAGATATAGTAGAAGCCTTCTTCGTCGAAATAAGCGATGTCGCCCACGGTTTGAAGGCCGTCGCGCCGATCCGCTTCGAATTTCTCCTGCGCCTTATGATAAGTCGTAAACACGCTGGCGCTTTGTACAAAGAGCTCGCCTTCCTTGCGCGGCTCCGTCACTTTGTTTCCTTGTTCATCGAACAATGTGATTTCCACACCCGGCGCTGCTTTGCCGCAAGAGCCGGGTTTGGTGAGCTGGAACTCGGGTGTCAAAACCGTGTTCACGCCCAGCTCCGTTGATCCGTACACCTCAAAAAGCGAATTGGCGGGAAACTTGGACAGGTAAAGCTTTTTGAGCGCAAACGACCAGGGCGCTGCATTCGCCACCATGAGCCGCATGGTGTCCACGTTGAATTTCTTGAAATGATCATCGGAAAGCTGACAGACCCGTCGGATCGTGGTTGGTGCCGAAAACGTGGACGACACTTTGTACTTATCCACCAAGCGCAGCCAATCTGCCGCATCGAATTTACGCTGCAAGACCGCCGTGTTTCCCAACGCATAGGCCATGTTCAGGAACCCGCTGGGGCCGGAATGATAAAGCGGCCCGGTGGTCAAGTAGATGTCATCAGGCTCGGCCCCCATAAGCGCCAGAAGCTGCTCGATTTGTTCCGGATCGCCGGTATTGCCGCGGACCGCCCCCTTCGGCTTGCCGGTAGTGCCGGACGTGTAGATCATTGTACCGGCTTCGCCGGGCTCGATCCCAAGATCGAGTTCCGACGAATCGGCAGCCTCGATCAGCGGCAGGGCATCTTTCATCCCCTCACCCGGCGTGCCGTCGAATGTGAGAATTTCCCGAACCTGTGGCGTTTGTGATCGAATTTCGGCAAACAGCGGCGCAAACTCCGCATCCGTGAAGATCACCTGGCTGTCCGAATTGTCGACCACATAGGCTGCCTCTTCGGGCGTGAGCCGGTAGTTGAGCGGAACGGCGACGGCGCCGATTTTCCGGCAGGCTTGCATGCAGGCAACGACCCATGGCGAGTTTTGCCCGCACCACATCACTTTGGTGCGTGGCGTTACACCGTGATCGATCAAGACACAGCCGAGCTGGCTCGCCTTCGCCTCCAGGTCTTGGTAGCTCCATTGGATCACCGTCCCGTCGGGCCGGTCATCAATCACCGCGAGCTTGTCGCCTTGCGCCTTTGCGTATTCCGTCAGGATGTCCGCCACGATCCATCACTCCCATTCTCGCCGTTCTTTTGTCGGCCTAGTGTCCTTACGAATACGAAGCGCGTAAGGAGCAAGCCGTTTTAATGCAACGAACTTCGGATTCGGGGCACTAGGGACGATCTTAGATTCCCGGAACCGGCCTGTATATATATTCACGACGATGCGACCGCTTAACGGCCGGTATGGGCAGCGCGACTGTCACACAGAATTGGCGTGCTTCCGGTCCATGCAACGATGCAAATGCCATCCATCCAATTCCGATTTGGCCAATATCCTTTTGACAATCGCGGATGAACCGGTTCAATAAATGTCAATATTCATAAGGGCACGGGCGCGTTGACACTCAACTATTACAAAACGACTCACGGCAATTTCGGCGACGATTTGAATGAGTTTCTTTGGCACGACCTTCTTGGCAAAGAACTGGTCGACCAACCCGACATATCGTTCGTCGGGATCGGCACGCTGCTCAACCCGGACATCTATGAACGGAGCGGCAAGGCACGCTACTTCATGTGTCTTGGATCCGGCGCCGGTTACGGCCCGACGATCGATGACATGCTTGACGACAAGTGGCTCTATCGCGTTGTTCGCGGCCCGTTGTCGGCGGACAGATTGGGACTGCCGTCCGAAGAAGCGTGCACCGATGGGGCCATGCTGCTCGCCTGCGAACCTTTTTACGCAGACCTTGCCGCACTGGATACAGACCACATTTCTTTCATGCCACACCACGAAGCGTTGATGTGGCCTCACTGGAGCCGCGCCTGCCAAGAGGCCGGTATCACTTTCTTAGACCCAACGACCGATCCGATGGAGATCCTCCGAAAGATCGCGTCGTCGAAGCTGGTTATTGCCGATGCCATGCATGCCGCAATTTGCGCGGATGTTTTGCGCCGCCCTTGGGTCGCCGCGTCTTCTTCTAAGGACATCAACAGTTTCAAATGGCGGGATTGGACGCAATCGATGGGCCTCGCCTATGATCCCGTGACTCTCGAGTACAGAACGCCCTTGTTCAATCTATTGCGGAAGACGAAAGAAATTGCCGATGGCAGCACGAATCAAACGGCCGCCAATTCCACTCGGCAAGTTTTCAAAAAGTCTCCCGCGCCACGGCCGACAAAAAAACGTCCGTCCATCGCCCGTAGTGCGTCTGACACTTTGCTGAAACAGGAAGCCCGCTTCGGCGCCGGAAAATCCATCTTTGACAATATCGTGCAGTCACTTACGAGATTGAAATCCGAACAGGGCGTGATGTCGGACGACCATACGTTTGAAAGTCGCCGCGACCAAATGGCTGAACACTTGAACAAAGTACGTGCGCTTTTGACCACGTACCGACAGGCACCTCGCGTCGCCTAAACTCGTTCAAGGCGGACGGCAACCGGCCGGCGCAGCCCTTCTAGAATCCCAATTCGGACATGGACACGACACGACCGCCGTCCATGGAGATATGCGCGGCAATGCCCATGGCGACCGACAGAACACCGTCATCGATCGTGACGGTCGGGGCCGTGCCCGACCGAATGGCCTCGATTAACTCTTTGTGCTGATAATAGGTGGCGCCGTGATGCTGCCCCACCTCCAATATCTCCGGCGGCACTGGCACGTGAAACCGATCCTGTTCCCGCGAACGGGTGTTCACGGAAATATGTCCGTCGGGAATGGCCACTTCCAGTTTGGCGCGGTCGCCCACCAGCGAAATTTCTTCCTGATTTTGCGACCCTTCGGCGAACATGCATAAGTCCAGAACGGCACGGCCGCCAGTCTCAAAATCGACCACCACATATCCATTATCGAAGATATCCGGCGCACGCCCGCCGTACCGTTCATCCTTGTGATTGACGTTTTGCCCGCCGGAGCCGAACACGCGAACCGGCTTGTCGTCCATGATCAGGCACATCAGGTCGAAGAAATGGCAGCACTTCTCGACGAATGTGCCGCCGGTGTTTTCATTGAACCGATTCCAATCCTCAACCTTGTTTAAGAACGGAAATCGGTGCTCACGGATCGACAACATTTGCGGCACGCCCGCAACCCCCGCTTTCGCCATTTCCAGAAACTTGGTGACCGGTGGCATATAGCGGTATTCAAGGCCCATCCAAAAGATGCCGGCATGGGCACGTGCCTTTTGCTGCACGGCCAAACAATCTTCCAGCGTGGTGCACAGGGGTTTTTCCATCAAGATATGCAGATCGGAGCCCAGCAAATCGTCCGTAATCGCACGATGGGTAAAATTCGGCGTGGCAACGATCACCACATCCAGGTCGCACGCATTCAACATGGCCCGGTGATCGTTAAAATAGGCAACTTCGGTGCCTTTCTTAGGGCCCCCGTGGTATTCCAATGTGAACTTGGCCCATTCGCGCGGCGTTTCATTGGGCTCGGCAATTGCCACCACTTCCGCCCCATCAATAAGATTGATGTTGCGGATGTGCTCCAGGCCCATCATGCCGCTGCCGATGATGCCGTACCGAATTTGGCTCATTATGTTTGCTCACGAATAGTCTTGGCAGAAGGCCAACCGACACGCCAGATTACCGATTTGGGAACCGATCACAACTGGAGACCAAATGAACCATATGCCGGAAAACACGCAAATCCGCGAGGTCACCGACCGGGACATGGCGCGCATTACAGAAATCTATGCTCACTACGTGCGCACCAGTGTCATCACCTTTGAGTATGACCCGCCATCCGTGGAAGAGATGTCGTTGCGCCGCACCCGGATCCAGGAAAAGGGCTTGCCCTACTTGGTCGCGGAGGTGGACGGTGACATTGCCGGGTTTGCTTATGCTGCTCCCTTTCGCGCGCGCTATGCGTACCGGTTTTCGGTAGAAGATACGGTCTATCTGGACCCGGCCCAGACGGGCCGCGGTCTCGGCAAGCAATTGCTGTCGGCGCTGATCGACACGTGTACCGAGAAAGGGTATCGGCAAATGATCGGCATCGTGGCCGGGCGAGAGAATCTAGCCTCAATCAACCTGCACAAGTCCTTGGGCTTCGAGTTCAAGGGCACCGCCGAAGCCGTAGGCTATAAGTTCGACCGCTGGATCGACACCCTTCATCTTCAGCGCCCTTTGGGTCCGGGCGACCAATCACCGCCCCACTAGAGCTTCATCGTCATATTGAATCGTTCTGACGGTGCGATTTTTGTGCCTTGGACCCATTAGGCATGCTAGACCTTCGCCGGAATCCGTAGATATCGCGACACGAGGGGTAGAACGATGCGGTCGGCAACACAAAATTTTGGCATTTTCATCTCCGTCCTTGGGCTTTTTGCGCTCGGGGCCTGCGGGCAGGATGAAGAAGCAGCGCAGGCGCCCGCAACGGAAACCGCGGCACCGGCAGCGGAAGACGCAGAGGCCCCCCGCGAGCCCACGCCGGAAGAGGCGGCCGCTGCAAAGCTCGATCAGGTCCTGGCGGGTGATTGGCGCGACGAAAAGAACGTGGCGCGCGACGTTTATCGTAATCCAAAGGAAACTCTGACCTTCTTCGGACTTCAACCGGACATGACCGTGGTCGAGGTCTGGCCCGGTGGTGGTTGGTACACGGATATTATTGCGCCCTTCGTAAAGGACGATGGCAAATACTACGCGGCAGGGTTTGACCCGGAAACGGACAATGAACGCATCCGTGAGTCGATCGCGAACTTCCAAAAGAGGTATATTGATGACCCCGAGAAATTCGGCACGGTAACCGCCACCGTATTCGGGCCGAATGTGGGCGATATCGCGCCGGCGGGCTCTGCCGACATGGTGCTCACCTTCAGGAATGTGCACAACTGGGTGCCGCGCGGCTATGCCCAAGAAGGCTTCGTGCAGATGTACAGAGCGCTCAAGCCGGGTGGCATTTTAGGTGTGGTGGATCACCGCTTGCCGGCCGATGTGGAAGCCGACGAGAAGCTTGAAAGCGGCTATATCCACGAAGCCGCCGTGATCGAACTGGCGGAGAATGCCGGCTTTGTTTTGGATGGGTCGTCCGACATCAACAACAACGAAAATGACACAGCCGACCATCCCTTTGGCGTGTGGACGCTGCCGCCGGTCCTGAGAAGCGCATCGCGCGGCGAGCCGGCGGATGAAACGTTCGACCAGACCAAGTACCGGGAGATCGGCGAAAGCGACCGGTTCACCCTGCGCTTCAAAAAGCCGGAATAGGCGCGCCGGCCCGCCTTCAGTGTGCTCCCCTATTTCGGGTGGTCGATCTGCCGAAGGGCGCTGCAGATAAGGTCCGGCATTTCCTTCCGGTAGTAGGGCAAGATTTCGCCGATGAAGCCGAGTGTCTCATAAGGGGCAACTTCGAGGAGTTGTTTCTGCGCCTGTTTGGCGGCGTCTAGGTCGCCCAAATAAACGGAACTTGCGGCCAGGATGCGCCAGCTTGCCGTAAATCTGGGATTCTCGGCGGCAGCGATGCGTGCCCATTTTGCTGCCCCTTCAAAGTCTTCCAATTGGAACAAGGCACAGGCGCGTCCCGAATGGACGATGTAACTTGAGGGATCCAGCGGGCTAAGCCGTTCGGCCTTGTCGAAATCTTCAAGAGCAGCGGCCCCATCGCCGTAATACATGCGTATCCAACCGCTGGACGTCCACACAGTCAGATTGTTCGGATTGAGCTTGATGGCACGGTCGATCAGCGACAACGCCGCGGGCCAACTGCGCTCGAAATAGCCCACGACCGATGCGGCAATCGCTAAGACGAACGCGTCGTCACCGCCGTGCTCAACGGCCAAGTTGGCCAGCCGCCTCGTTTCCGCCATCCCTTCCGCCGAATGATAGTCCGCCGACTGAGTTCTAAGCCACGCCGCAAGACCCGCCGCCGGCGCGAAATGAGGGTCGAGCTCCAGAGACTTTTCGAGATATTTGATCGCTTCCGGAATGTTCGTTCCCCGCGCGCCGTAAGAAAACGGTAACGAGCGCAAGTAATAGTCATAAGCCTCCAATTCGGCAGGGGGCTTGCGCTGCGATCGTTCCAGTTCGATCAATCTGAGTTTCGGCTCCAAGATGGCGACCACTTGACCCGCCACATCGTCTTGCAGCTCAAAAACATCCGTTGGCGGACGGTCAAATCGTTGTGCCCAGATATAGCGGGCCGATTCCGCATCCACCAATTGGCAAGACACGCGCACCTTGTCCGGCGACCGGCTTACCGTGCCTTCCAGCAAATACCGCACACCCAGTTCCTGCGCCACTTTCTTGATGTCGATGGGCGCATTCTTGTACGTGAAGCTGGACGTGCGGGAGATGACGAAGACCCAAGGCATGCAGGATAAGGCGGTGATGATGCCGTCTGTCATGCCATCGGCGAAATATTCCTCTTCGGCGATGCCGCTCATATTAGCGAAGGGCAACACGGCGATGGACGGTTTGCCCGGATCGGACAAGGGAGAGGATTGAGACGGGCCCGGAACGGTTTGCGGCGGGGGACCTTCAACCCAATGATAGGCGCTGACGGGGCGCGTAATGTTCTTGAGCGTCAGCCCGCCGTCCGAAACAAAAGCCGCGCCGTGCACTTCATCTAATTGGTCGAACATGTTTGACGAAATCAAAAGCCCGCCCGCCGCACAGGCCGATTTCAGTCGGGCTGCAATGTTGACCCCGTCGCCGAAGATATCGTCGCCCTCAATCAGAATGTCGCCGAGATTGATGCCGACCCGCAATTCGATCTGCGGCATGAAATCCGTATCGGTCTCGATCTTCCGCATGCGCTCTTGCACAGATATGGCAGCGGCCACCGCCTGATTGGCGCTTGAGAACTCGACGATCATGCCGTCTAGGGACGACTTGATGATCCGGCCGCCTGTTTCGACAAAGGTGGGTTCCCACATTTCACTGCGCAACGTACGCAGCGCGTTTACGGCTTTGATCTCATCGGCGCCGATCAATCGGCTGTAATCGGCCACATCGGCCGACAGGATCGCCGACAGCCGTCTTTGTATGCCGGGCCGCTTGACCTCGTCTTCGGGCTTGGCCGCACCTGTAGTCCCCTCAGACGCTCCGGCCCCGACCCGCGCGCGGACAAGCAAAGCTTCCGCTTTCGCCCGGGTTTCTTGGCGCTGGGCATTAAGCCATGTTTGAAAGTCGGGCAAATCGGGAAAGTCGATGCCTTCAAGAAACGCCGACTTGCCGTCGACAATGGCGCGGGCCACCGGCTCGAGGTCCCGCCGGCTTACTTCCGTTGACTGGGCAGCTCCGACCAGATCCAGATAGTCGATCCGCATATTATCGACATTTATCTGAACCGATTGCCGGTCGGCAACTACACGCTCCGTATCGGGTTCATTCAGGAGCGGGCGCAGCTTGCTCAAGCTCCAACGCAAGGCACCCCGTGGATCGTCCGGAATGTGCCATAGCAATGCGCAAAGATCTTCCCGCCTGAAACGCTTCCCCGAAAGGGCCAAATACGCCAATAAGGCACGCGTCTTTTTGGACGGCGGAAGCGCAAGTTCCTCGCCGTTTTTGGACAAACTCATCTTGCCAAGGAGGCGTAACTCAAGCACGCGAACTCATCCTCTCGCTGACCCATAATCTAATGCACTTCCGGGCCATATGGGGCAATCGATTGTGGCAAAAAGTGTTAGCCGTCACAGGGCAGGCCGGCTTCCGCCAACAGGTCCAGAAATCGGTCAAAAGACGGCCCGTCGGCCGACAGAATGCGGGCTTGGGACAGCAGGTGTTCCCGGGTAATGCCCGGCCAGGACGCCAGGCATTTAGCCAATTCGCCCTTGGCTTTTTTTGTCTCTCCCTTCGCCACCAAGAGGGCGACTTGGGTCACATCGGGCCAATAGCCGGTTTCCGGGTATTGCCGCGCCTGGGCACACTCATATTCCGCGTTTTCATATTGCCCATCCAGCAAATAGGAAAAGGCGAGCCCCCAATGGGCGCTCCACAGAATTGGGTCTCTGGGCGAAAGGCGAATGACGCGCAAGAAATGTTCAGCCGCTTCGCCGGGCTGCCCCATACCCCGCAATGTAAGCGCCATGCCGAAATTTGCGTAGGCGAACCGGGGATTAAGATCGAGCGCCGTTTGAAACTCGAAAAGAGCGTCGGAAAGTTGGCGCCGGGACAGCAGAACCAGGCCCAACGCGTAGTGGCCAAGGGGATCGTAAAAGTCGAGCGATACCGCAAGGCGGCCGTGGCGCTCGCCCTCTTCAAGCCGGACGTCTGCATCGGTGGGATCGTTCACCAAAACGGATAGGTAGCGCAGGATGGCCAAATACGCATGTCCCCGATGGAACTTGGGATCCATTTGAATGACTTGGCGGAAACAACTGTCGGCTTCGGCCAGGTCGTCCGGATTGAAGCGGGTCAGATGCCAAACCCCCTTCTGATAGATGTCCCACAATTCAAGGGAACCCGGCTTTTTGCTGACCGCCCGCTCTCGTTCCACATGGCTTAATTCCGGTTCGATGGCGCCAACGATTTTGTCGCTAATCTCGTCCTTAAAATCGAAGATGGCATCGAGAGAGCCATCGAATTGATCTGTCCAAACAAGCCGGCCGGTTTCGCCGTCGATAAGTTGCGCGCTCACCCGAATGCGCGGCCGCGCCAAGCGCACACTCCCTTCCAGAATGTAGTCCACATCCAGCTCGCTCGCGATGAGCTGTGTGTTGGCCGCACGGTCCTGATAGGCAAAGCTTGAGTCCCGGGCAACCACATCGAACCAGCGAAACTTTGTCAGCTCCGTGATTAAATCATCGGCCATGCCCTGACCAATATAGTCCTGGGTCGGATCACCGGACAGGTTGGCGAACGGCAAAACAGCGACACAGGGACGCTTGATCTCTTTAACGGTCTCCATCGACTCGACCGCGGGTAATTCGTGATCGGCAGGCGACCATCCATATGAGGTCACGGAGGTGGCGAAATCGGAGAAATTCAACTCGCCGATCTTGCCGAACGCCGTTTTCAGAGTATCCCCAAGTTCGGCATGGACGTCCGACGAAATCACCACACCGCCCACATGGCAGAGTTTCTGCAAGGCATCGGCAATCGCCAAAGGTGCTCCCAGCACGTCATTGTCGACAAAAAGCACGGGCCCCATATGGACACCAATGCGCTGCTTTATGGGCGCCTGCAAGCCAACACGGCCATCCTCCGTGAGCGCTTCCTGCATGGCCATGCCGGCTTTGACTGCCTTTTGCGGTTCCTCAAAACCGGCGATCACGCCGTCCCCCGCCGTGGAGAGGACTCTGCCGCCATGGTTTTGAATCTGCGGGTCCCAAACTTTTTCGCGTAACGTCCGAAGCGCGCCAATGGTGCCGGTTTCGTCGGCCCCCATCAGCTTGCTAAACCCGGCAACATCGGCCGCCAATACGGTCGTCGTCCTTCGCATGGGTTCGCGCGCGACCGCCTGTTCAACCGCGACAGCAAATTGCTCAACGTCGGCGCTGCCTTCTTCGTTGAAGCGCTCCCATTCGTTGAGCAGCCATTCTTCCGCATGCGGCCCTTCTTGGCGCAGCAAACCGCGCGCTACCGTCAAATGAGCCGAGGCCTCATCTTTCCGACTGCAGCGCAGGAGCAGATGCAGAAGATCGGCCTGGGCTCGACGATTGTGAGGTTCCAGTTTTGCGCGCTTGCGGGCGTAAGGCAGCGCGTCATGGGGCGCAGCTTCCAGCCTGGTGACCAGGCTTTGGAGCAGCTTTCCGTAAAGTAGTTCAGCTTCGGCCAGTTCGGAAACGCGCCACGCTTCGAATTCCGGTTGATCGGGAAGCTCGAGGCCGCTGAACAAGGGACCTCTGAAGTCTCGTTCCGTTTCCACCAATTCTTCCAAGTCGCAGTCTTGAGGCCGGCGCAAGCGATTCTTGGCCAGCAAAATGTCAATGCGGCCCGTGCCGGTCTCGAGCTTGACGGATTCGCGGTCCGCCACGACCCGCCAGGTTTCGTTTTCTGCGAGCCCGCCCTTTTCGAAGACATTTCGTAGCCGGCTTAGCGCCCACCGAAGTGAGCCCTTCGGATCATCTGAGTCCGCCCATAAGAGCGTGCATAAACGCGCGCGGCGGTGCTGCCGCCCCGTTACGGCGAGATAGGCCAACAGCGCGCGCACTTTGCGCGAAGGCGGCAGTTCGATTTCTTCGCCATTCTGCCGCAGGCGAAAATCCCCTAGCGTTTGGAGTTCCAGCACGGGTTGCACCTTAAAGTGAGCCTCCGGCCCTATGTCATCGCCGGTGTCTTCACCAGCGCTTATTTTGACCGATCGCCGAAGCGATGGAAACATAAGGGATCGTCTGGCCAACACATCTAAGTCGCCTATACTTAGCGCAAAATTGCAACAGATCGTACAGGGAGGTGGACATGTCATCGTCTTACAAGGAAATAATCTACGAAGTTGAAGACCCTGTGGCCGTAATTCGCCTGAATCGGCCGGACCGGTTGAATGCCATCACATACACAATGCTCGCGGAAATTCGCGATGCCATCGATAAGTCCGCCGAAGACAGCCAAGTCGTGGGAATTGTCATAACAGGCGAAGGACGCGGGTTTTGTGCGGGGCTTGATGCTGAGGTGCTGGCGGCGACGGCCTCCGCCGGGAAGACCACGAGCAGCCAAGACACCGCTCAACGGAACGATGTCCCCGGCATGTTCACCTATCTTCTGAAAGTGCCCAAACCCATTATCGCGGCCGTGAATGGCGTCGCCGCCGGTGGTGGCTTCGTTTTGCCCGCCATGTCCGATGTGCGCTTTGCCTCGACCGAGGCGGCCTTCACCACCGTTTTCTCCAAACGAGGGCTGATCGCGGAACACGGCTTGAGCTGGATCATGCCGCGCTTGATGGGGCCCGGCCGCGCCCTGGATCTGCTCTGGACGTCGCGGAAGATCGGGGCCGAAGAAGCACTGCGTTGGGGCCTTGTTGAATATGTGGTGCCGCACGACCAGCTGCTTCAGGCCGCAAAGGACTATGTGATCAATCTGGCGCAATCCGTGGCGCCATCGTCGTTGGCTGAAACGAAACGGCTGCTTTATCACCATATGGGCATCGAGTATCAGCCGGCGCTCGAAGAAACCCAGGTCGCGATGGAGGAAAGCCTCACTCGCGTCGATGCAACGGAAGGGGTTCAATCGTTCATTGAGCGGCGGCCTCCGGATTTTCCGCGGCTGGGAGGCAAGTAACCGATTGCCTCAAGGCAGGCCCAATTGCCAGATGAAATAGGCGGGCACGGCGAAGTAGGCAAAGAACGCCAGCATCAATGCCGCGCGTCGGACCCGGCGGGGAAATCTTTGCCACAACACCACAATTAGGATGATTGCCAACACGAGTTCGGCACCGGCCACCCACAATCCGAAATGATCCGGGTCCCAATAAGAGAGCGGGCTCTCAAACCGCCAGGTCGTGAGGGGCCAGAAGTGGGCATGCGCATCGTCATGATGAAGCGGGAAATCGAACGCCAAATGAAGAAGCGCCGAAAGGGCGAGTGCCAGCACGATCGGCCAATGACGCCACCAGGCGACCAGACCGATGAGTGCGTAAACCGGCGCCGAATTGGCAACCATGCCGATGCCTTGCCAGAACGGTGTGAAATAGATCTCGCGCCAGACAAGCTCTTCCGGCTGGCCCATAAGGATACGGCTCCAGAAGAACATTACGAATATGGACAGGTCCGGCAGAAGGGCACCGATGAGTATGGCGCCGTTGCGGGAACGATGTTGTTCACCGGGACGCGCAAGCACCGCCGCGCTGATCAGCAAATGGGTCGGCGTATTCACTCGACACTCAATGCGAGGAAGTCGTCTGTTGGCTGACCGATCGTCAGCGGCCCTTGAATTCGGGCGTTCGTTTTTCCAGGAACGCCTTCATGCCCTCGGCGGCGTCCTCGCTCCGGAACAGCGGCAAAAGCTGCAAATAGACGTGATGCACATGCTCGGTGAACGGTTCGTTCATGCCCATGCGCATCATGCGCTTTGACGCCTGCACGGCCAGGGGCGCATTGTCGGCGATCTCCTTGGCGACCATGCGCGCTTCGTTCATGAGTTCCTGGGTCGGGACCACTTTCGACGCAAGCCCTTCTGCCACGCATTCTTCTGCGCTGAGTGTGCGGCCTGTGAAGATGATTTCCGCCGCCTTGGACCAGCCCAGCATGCGGGGCAGATACCATGTGCCGCCGGATTCCGGCACCACGCCCCGTTTGGTAAACGCCGCGGCCATTTTTGCACTTTCGGCCATGATCCGGATATCGCAACCAAGCGCCGTATCCATGCCATAGCCGGCAGCCCCACCGTTCAGTGCACAGATGGTTGGCGTGTCCATGTTATGCAAAACGGTTGGCGGTGTGTTCCGCAGGTCTAGATTCTGAGCGCCCACACTGTTGCCCGAGATGCCCTGTCCTTTGGTTGCGGTTTCCAGATTGAGACCGGCGCAGAAGGCGCGGCCCTCGCCCGTCAAGATCACCGCGCGCACATCCGGGTCCGCGTCCGCCTTCAGCAAAAGCTCCGTAAGCCGATCCAACATGGGCCCGGAAATCGTGTTCATGCGTTCGGGCGCATTCAGTGTGATCGTTGCGATGTTGTCTTCCACCGCGTAGAGAACTTCGTTTTTTGCATCGGACATGTGCTGCCTCCCAATTCCTGGTGCCTGTTGGGGCGCAGCATAGCTTGGGTGACCGGCCATGGAAACACGTGATACATCTTGCCGGTCTGCCCCTACAAAACGAGCGCATGATGGCGAATGAGCTAACGATCAAAAGCCCCGTCGACGGCAGTGTTTACGCCACGAGGCCGCCCGCCACCAAGAACGACATCAAGCACGTCTTTGCCGACGCCGCCACGGCGCAACGCCAATGGGCCGCGACGTCAATTGACGAGCGGGCGCGGGTATGCACCGCCTTTGTCGATGCCTTTACCGCCATGAGCGACGAGATTGTGCCGGAGCTTGCGTGGCAAATGGGGCGACCGGTTTCCGTTGGAGGGGGCGAAGTGCGCGGATTTGAAGAGCGCGCACGCCACATGATTTCCATCGCAGAAAGCGCTCTTGCCCCCGTCCGGCCGGCGCCCTTGAACGGCTTCGAGCGCTATATCGAACGGGTGCCCCTGGGCATCGTTTTTGTGATCGCCGCCTGGAACTACCCCTATCTGATCGCCGTGAATTCCGTTATCCCCGCTTTGATGGCCGGCAATAGCGTGGTGCTTAAACATTCGGGGCAAACGCTGCTCTGCGCGGAACGCTTTCAGCAAGCCTTCGCGCAAGCCGGATTGCCTACGGGCGTCTTCCAGGTCCTTCATCTGGATCATGCCCATACGGTGATGGCCATTCAGAACGACCATTGCAACTTTGTTGCCTTCACCGGCTCCGTTGCCGGGGGACACGCGATCCAGCAGGCAGCGTCCGGACGCTTTGTCGGCGTCGGCCTCGAACTGGGCGGCAAGGACCCGGCTTATGTGCGTGCGGATGCAGATTTCGATACTGCTGTCGAAAACTTGGTGGACGGTGCTTTCTTCAATTCGGGCCAATCCTGTTGCGCCAAAGAGCGCCTTTATGTGCACACGGACATTTTCGACAAGTTCGTCGATGCCTTTGTGGCCACAACCTATCGCTATCGGCTGGGCAGTCCGCTCAATGAAGCGACCAATTTAGGCCCCATGGTCCGCACTTCTGCCGCCGATTTCGTGCGCCGGCAAATCGACCAAGCCGTTTCTCAGGGTGCCAAAGCCCTCATCGATCCCAACCATTTCGAAAATGCGGTGACGAACTCACCCTATATGGCGCCCCAAGTTCTGATCGACGTTGACCACACAATGGATGTGATGCGGGAAGAGAGCTTTGGGCCCGTCATCGGCATCATGAAAGTTGCCTCGGACGACGAGGCAATGGCATTGATGAATGACAGCCCGTTCGGTCTTACCGCGTCGATTTGGAGCCAAGATTTGGACGCGGCCAAGTCGCTTGGCGCCCACATCGACACCGGCACGGTGTTTATGAACCGGTGCGATTATCTGGATCCGTCGCTGGCGTGGACAGGTGTCGGCGACTCCGGGCGCGGCTGCACCTTATCGCAAATCGGCTATGAACAGCTCACCCGGCCCAAGAGCTTTCACTTACGGCACGCCTTCTAGAGCCAGTCTGACCCAGATTTGCTCTAGCGGTCATGGTTCGACGGCGCGTTGGCTTTGCACCTCAAAGATCGAAATGTCGGGGTCGTCTGTCGCGAGCCGGCCTGCTTCTTCAATGAAATCCAAGCAATAAGACTGTTTGAAGTGAAAATCGATGGCCGCCTGATCCTTCCACTTCTCCAAAAACAGGAACAGCCCCGGCACCATGGCGTCTTCATAGAAGCTGTATTCCAGGCATCCTTCTTCGCGGCGGGACGCACGGGTTTGCGCTTCGGCAATTTCCAGAAACCGTTTGCGGTTTCCGTCTGACACGGCGGCGCGGCCGGTGATGATGAACATGGTTTTCCCTTTCAGATCAGTGCAGTTCCAATTTTCCGATTTCGGTTCTCAGCCGGGCCACAAAATCGCGGATTGCCGGTTTATTGTAGACGGTTTTCTGCCCGATGATCTTTACCGATCTGGTGAGCGGCGGATTGACCAGGTGAATTTTCTTCGGAGCGATCCGCATGGCGCGGGCAACCCCCAGCGGCACGAGCCCGACGCCGAACCCCACATTGGCCACCTGCGCCACGGCAAAGAACGTCTCCAGCGTTTGTGTCGGACGCAAGCCGAGCGTTGACGCCGTTCCGCCCATCGATCGCCAGGTGACCGATTGCGGCTCGATCGACAGAAGAACCGTCTTTTCGATGTTGGTCACATCCGAAGCGGAGCCAATCAGCACCATGGGTTCCCTAAAGACGGTTTCGCCCACCACGCCGGATGGCAGTTTTTCCAATCCGCTGCAAAGGCCCAGCATGTATTCGCCGGAGCGCACACGATCCAGCACAACGGGGCTTCGATGGGTGTGCGGCGCCAGGCGAACGCCGGGCGTTGCTTTCTCCGCCTGGTGCAACACATCCGCCCCCCAGGAACACAGCACAGATTCCGACACGCCCACCGTTATGTCCATGTGCTTGCTGGACTGTTGAGTTGCGAGGACACTTCTCAGCTCACTGATTAAAGGCTGGGCTTGCGCAACCAGCCTGCGCCCGGATTCCGTCAGCGCTACGCCGCGTCCTTTCTTTTCGATCACCGGTTCGCCCACAAGCGATTCCAGGGCCGCAAGCCGCTTGCTCACCGCCGATTGGGTGATCCGCAACCGGGTTGCCGTTTTGGTGATGGTGTCTTCGCGCGCCAGGACGATAAGCGCTTCTATGTTTTCAATCATAACCCAGTCTCTTCGCGAATGTATTTATTTCTTTCTATTCGCTTTTTTCATGTGAAGTCGAGGCCTAATTTGAACCGGCTCAATGAAGAGGCCATATGCTCTACGTCATCATCCTCATAGGCGTTGCCGTCACCAGCTTCATTTCCGCCGTGCTCGGTATGGCCGGCGGCATGATCCTGATGGGGCTGTATGCGTGGGTGTTGCCGGTTTCCGCCGCCATGATCTTGCATGGGGTCACACAAGCGGCATCGAACGGCTTTCGCGCTTATCTGTTGCGGGACCACATCAATTTCGACGTTTTATACGTCTATGTCTTCGGCGCAGCCCTAGCGCTGGGCATATTCTCAATCATAGAGATCCTGCCGAGCAAGGGCGTCATCTTTACACTGATCGGTATCTTCCCCGTGGCGGCCTTGTTTCTTCGAAACGCACCGTTCCTGGAGATACAGCGGCCATCCACCGCATTCGCCAGCGGCATCATCGTCACCGCCGCGCAATTGCTCGCCGGTGCGTCGGGTCCCGTCTTGGACGTGTTCTATGTGAAGAGCACCATGGACAAAAACGCGGTGATCGCCACCAAGGCGGTCACCCAAACCTTGGGCCACGTCCTCAAGATTCTCTATTACGGCCTGATCTTGGGGATCGCCGCGGAGGAGGGATCTCTCCCAATTTGGATCTTTCCCGCGGTCATTTTGACGGCCATGGCAGGCACGCGCACGGGCCGCGTTTTGTTTGACCGGTTGAGCGAAGGCCAGTTCAGAACCGCAAGCCGGATCGCCGTCGTCTCCATCGGCGTGATTTACATATTCAAGGGCATTCAGGAATTCGCCGCCGCCTAGTTCTTGGCGGACGAGGCGGGCCGGTGGTCGCGATAGATCTTGAGCACCCATTTCGTGCCCGGATGTTTCGCCCATTCCGCGAGCTGGTCGCGAAACTTTTGAGGCATGGGTTCGGGACGGGTCATGGCGCAATCCGGCGGATTGACGGTGGGCGCCAAATGCGCGCAGGCGGTAAGGTCGGCCACCGAAAAGCTATCCCCGCACAAATAGCCGGTCGACTGGCTTTGGGCATGCACCAGATCCAAGGCTTCGTTGATGGCGTTCATGCCGTCTTCGATCGCCTCCGGCCCCGTTATGCCGTTGCCTTCCCGCACCCGGCCCAGAACCAGCGGCATCATATGCCGGTATGTAAACCGCATGAACCAATTGCGCCCGGTCGAAAACATATTAGCCATGTAGGCAGGGTCATCCATCAAAGACGCCAACACGGCGCGCCTCGACCGGACCCCCAGATCTTCATCGAAACGCTGTTGAATGGCACGCGCCTCCTGGCACACCGCATCTTCCACCGGGAGGAGTGCGGGTGCGGCGCTCACTTCTTCAAGCGCGTCGATGATGGCGGCCGACCCGGCGATCACCCGGTCGCCAATCTTGAGCACCGGCGTTGCCGTCTGTCCGGTCAATTTCTTGATGAATCTTGCGTGCGGCCCGGGCATCAGATTGACCCGCGAATGGGGGATCTTCTTGTAGTCCAACGTCCACCGGGCCTTCTCGTTAAACGTGGAATAGGGGAATTGGTAGAGCGTTATGTCTTCGCCCATCTTGACCTCCCGACCCTGGGATCTATGATTTTATTGCATGTTGATCATCATGTAATGATATTACACCGACCAGGCTGACGGAAGTCAAGGGATACGCCCCATGCGTTACGCACCGGAACACAAAGAAGAAACACGCCGCCGCATCGTCACCATGGCGGGACGCCTGTTTCGTAAGCACGGATATGATGGTGTGGGGATCGATCAAATCATGGCGGCCGCCAATCTCACCCGTGGCGGGTTCTACGGATACTTCAAATCCAAGAAAGATCTGTTCACGGCGGTGGTGGACAGCGAGCACGACTTCAACATGAAAATGGCAACCCGCACAGGCGCGTCAAAAGAAGAGTTGGTCGACGAAGCCATGGAGATTGTGGGCGGCTATCTGGACATCAAAAACCGCACGATTGTCGGACAAGGGTGCACCATGGCCGCCCTTTCGGTGGATGTGGCGCGAGCGGACCGATCGACCAAGAAGGCCTACACCGCTTTCATCAAGGATCTTACCTCACAGTTCAACCGCACGATCAATGAAAGCGATCCCGTGGATGAACGGGGCCTTCTGTGCATCGCCACATGCGTCGGGGGACTGACCATTGCGCGCAGCATGAGCGATGATAAGCTCGCGGAGAAGGCGCTCAACACCTGCCGTGACCAAGTCATCAGGATTCTCGAAGAAGCGTGACCATCGATCTCAACCAGTTTCCCAAAGTGTCGCTGGGCCACCTGCCCACCCCCATCGAACGGCTGGACCGTTTGAGTGAGCATCTTGGTGGCCCCGAAATCTGGATCAAGCGGGACGATTGCACCGGGCTTGCCTTCGGCGGCAACAAGACGCGCAAGCTTGAATTTCTGCTGGGGGACGCGCGCAGCAAGGGCAGCACGGACATTGTGACTTTCGGCGCCTTGCAGTCCAATCACGTCAGGCAAACGATCGCCGCATGCGCCAAAACAGGTTTCACCTGTCATGCAATCCTGACCGACATCGTGCCCCATGAGGAAGCTGCCTACCGGCAGTCGGGCAATTTGCTTCTTGACCGGATGAGCACCGCCAGCGTCAACATTCTTCCCTCTGCAGATGCGGCGTCGGCTAAACTCAAAGAAATCACCGCGTCATTGGACAACGACAAATCTGCTTACGTTATTCCTCCCGGTGGATCGTCGCCGATGGGCGTGTTGGGTTATATTGCGGCAGCGGTCGAAATCGGTCAGCAGGCGAAAGAACTGGACCTGACATTTGATGCCATTGTGTCCGCGTCGGCAACAGGCGGCACCCAGGTCGGGCTGACCCTTGGGGGCCAACAGGGTGCACATTCCGCGCCTGTCTACGGTGCAAACGTCTACCATACGGATCCGGCTGCTTTTGAAGAACGCATTGAAAAACTTGCGGACGATGTGTGCGAAAGCTTTGGCGTAAGCAGACAGCCGCAGTTCCAACATGTGCATGGCTTTGTCGGCGAGGGATATGGCTTGCCAACGCCAGCAATGAAAAAAGCCGTATCGACGACATTTCAATTGGAAGGGGTCCTGCTGGACCCGGTCTATACGGGCAAGGGGATGGCCGGTCTGTTCGATATGTGCCGAAAACGTGTGTTTACGGACAAAGATAAAATTTTATTCGTTCATACGGGCGGATCGCCGGGACTGTTCGCGTACCAGGAAGCGATGACCTGAGCGCAATCACCGCAATTTAGTCCGTATACTTTTCATCGCATTTAATGACATCTTTACGTTTTACCCGTCGTTAAAGCCTAATCGCGCACCCTGCATTGGTAACGGTGCAGGCATGTCTTGCGCTGTGGGGCATCGGGGCTTTTATCCGTCTGCAGAGTAAAAATACCGCAGACCGTTTTGCTGCCTTCCCCATGGTTGATCGGTTTTCTCGACTGCGCCGTCGAAGACAGGATAGGCACGCGGCAACTCAAATCAAAATAGCCGGGTGTAAAAGTTTAGGAGGCGTATCGACATGACATTCTGGATTCACAAGGAGAAGAAAGGGGGGCTGCGGGGCTATCTGCGGGGCATCGTCGTCACCACGACGGCAGCAACATCGTGGATTTTGATGAGCGCATCGCCGACCCTGGCCGCGGATTGCATCACCAAGGCGGAAGAATCCGCCATCCAGACCCGCATCGTTCAGACGGAATTGATGGTGGCGGCCCTCACCTGCAATGAAGCCACACGCTACAATGCGTTCGTGAAGACCTATCGGCCCCAATTGATGGAAAGCCATTCGAGCATCGCCGAATACTTCAAGCGCACGCGCACCCGCGGGGCGGAATCGGACCTCAACACGTTTATGACCGATCTCGCGAATGCGGCGTCGTTCCGCAGCGCTCAAGACAAGAAGAGATTCTGTGCCGACGCCAGCGACATTTTCGATGATACGCTGAAGTCTGGCGGCGTAACGCTGTCGTCTTATGTAAGGCGCGTTGACGCGGCGAAGGACCACGGCATGAAGAACTGCCAGCGCGAAGCAAAGGCACCGACACCGCGCGACAAGCCGGGGAAGTCCCGCTTCTCGCTGTTCCGCGGCAAAAGCGACTAGAGCATCGGGCGATTCATCCAGATCGCTCGATGCTACGGCTTGTTTGGTGGTCGCGCCGGTCATGCGAAAAACCGGATTCCACTTTTTCGCCCGGCGCTCTAGTACAAGCATGGGGCGAGGCATCCGCCGTCAAAGCACGGCCGGGTGCCTCCCCGCTTCGTTACTCAATGCATTGACAGGCGATCCAATTTGGGCAATGGGGAGCCTCTCGAAATCGTGGCCCACATGACGCTTGCGTTCGCTTGGCCGCGCACTTCATACTGAGTCCAAACCAAGAAAAATGGTTGCGTAAAAGACAAAGGGCAAAATCATGTCAAAGGGGCTTCGAAATCTGTTCTTGGGGTCGGTCGCGCTCGGCTGTATGACCCTTCCCGCCGCTGCCGCAAATTGCGTGGCGCACAATGAGCGGGAAAATTTGGAGATGCGCGTTATCCAAACGGAATTGATGGTAGCAGCGCTCAATTGCGGCGAAAGCGACCGCTACAATCAGTTCGTGAGCGCCTTTAAGAGCGACCTCACCGGCGCCTATCAAGGTATCCGCCGCACTTTCGGCCGGATTTATCGGGGCCGGGCGAAAAGCCAGCTCGACACGTTCGACACCCAGCTTGCCAACGCCTCATCCCAGCGCAGCAATAAGAACAAGACACGTTTTTGCGCCAATGCATCCTATCTGTTCGAAAACACGATCGGCCGCAGCAGCAGCGAGATGGTGGCTTTTGTGCGCGCGCAGCCGCTCGGGGACCTGCACGGCTATAGCGCCTGTGCGGCCAAGCCCCTGGTAAAGCTTGCCGCGGTTCAAGAGCGCGACGGCGCCACGACCCACCCGCTTTTGTTCGGAACCGAGGCCAGGCAGATGCAGGCGATGCCCGTTTTCGACGGAGAACCATCTGCCGAAGCGCCGGTAGCCACAGCGACCGATGACGGCGCCGGGGAAGAGGGAGATGGCATGGTTGGCCGTATCACCGGCATTTTCGGCGGCGGCGGCGATGACAAAGACGCGGTTGCCCGTCCGGTCAGGGGCGGCGGCGCCCCTTAAGGCTCGCGAGCCTTCCCCTGAAATCAACCCACGCCAACGATCCAAATAAAAAAAGGCGCTGAGATTTCTCAGCGCCTTTTGTTTTGTCGTGCTTCTTACGTCTTACGGAAGAATGATTTCCGCACGCCGGTTGTTCGGCTCGGCAACGCCTGGGCCTGTAGCAACCAAAGGATCGCTGAAGCCGCGTCCGGTGATCGCGATTTCATTCGCGGGAACACCAAGGCGGACGAGCTCGCCCTTAACAGCTTCGGCGCGGCGCAGTGACAGCGCATCGTTGTAAGCCGCAGAGCCAACCGTATCGGTGTGGCCAACCACGTTGAAGCGAAGCGGAATGTTCGCGTCTTGTGTTTGAGCAACAGCCGTTGAAATCGTGGAAGCCGCAGCCGCACTGATGTTGGACTTGTTGGTGTCGAAGAACACGTTCCAAGGACCAGGCTTTTCGGCAGGCGGAGGCGGAGGCGGTGCGGACGGTGCGTTGAAGAAGTAACGCAGGCCGATCACAGCCGAGTGAGAGTCGTAGTCAAGCTCCACTTCAGTCGTCGGAACGACGGAAGATGCTAGGTCAGACCCGGCGGTCGCAAAATAGCGATAATCGGCGAAAGCCTGCCAGCGTGGGAAGAGCTGATAGCTCAAGCCGGCCAACGCCTGATAAGCGAAGCCGTATTGGTCGTCATCCAGAGCCGTCACGCCAGCCGTGCGAATCGTCGCATCGACGAGGGCGCCACCAACACCGCCACCAACACTCAGGTCAACGCGCTCTGACATTGGAATGTCGAAAATGAAATTCACCAATTGGGAGAAAGCCGTGACATCGCTGCTGTTGAGAACAGTCGTCGGCCCAACGCCGAGATTGCTAACGCCTTGAATGTTGTTATCGCGATAGCCGAGTTCGACCTCGATCCGCAGCGTTTCGTCCAGCTTGTAGCCGAGACCACCGACACCCAACCAACCGGATTCGTAGTTGATGTTGTGGCCGCCAGCACCACCCAAAATGTTAGGGATCGAATCCCTGTCCAAGAAGTTGGCACCACCACCGCCATGCAGGTACCAACCCTGTGGCCGTTCGTAGTCGTCAGCGGCTGCCGTTCCAATCATCCCACCCGCAACAAGCGCCGCGAGGAAAACGCGTTTCAAAGTCATAGCTTTTGCCCTATTTCCCTAACTTTTTGAAATTTGAGAGCCGGCTGAAGTTGGGCCCTCCCTCATCCGTAGCCAGCCAATCGGACAGGCTCACCCCTGATGTAACCTTAATAATAAGCGGAATGACCCGGCACATGAAAGCCCAAAGCTCACAGTTAAACCTAAGTGTTGCATTTTTGTTACGAAATTCCAGGTGCGGAGCCGCAGTTTTCCCCCATTTTTGAGGCCGATCTACTGGTTAACGACGCCACTGGCGGAACGAGCGCCCCGTCAGACCATCCAGGCTTCCACCACTGGGTGCAACCTGTATGGTCGTACTGGTTTTTGCGCGAAACTCGTCCCGTCAGCGCCGACCGGCAGATTTTAGTAGGTGATTTTCGGGTCCAGTGTTTTTGCCTGCTCGACCCACTTCTCGACCTGCGATTGAGACGGCACGGCCCGAGTGAGCTTTTTCTCCTCATTCACTTCGGCCATTTTCGCCGCAAGGTTCTCGGCGTTGCGATTGCGCAGCTCCTTCACCGTATCGACGCCCGCCGCTTCCAGAAGTTCCGAATACTCTTCCCCGACACCCGAAATACGCATCAGATCGGCCATATTCGTCCATTTGAGGAGTTGCCCTTCGCTCACCCCGGTTTTTTCGGCCAGCGCCGCACGGCCTTTCTTGTCGCCGCAAGTGTCCAGTAAGTTGTCCGTCGTCTCAATGCCGGCAGCGTTCAGCTTTTCTTTGTAGGCGGGGCCGATACCTTCAATTTCGTCGATTTTGTATGCCATGGGTTAGTCCTCTGATTGGAAGTGTTGGCGCGGAACATCCGTCACCGTTCATTTCATTGCGTTCAACGAATCGAGCACGACCGATACCAAATCGCCGCCGCCCTTCTCGCCAATGAAGCTGCCAAAAATCTCTGTGGCCTGACCAAATTGATCAACATTGAGCCCTGAGTCGGATATCGCGCCCAGACCGTCGATCGCCGCACCGATGTCCCCGCCCAGGCTTTTGCCCAAAGAGTCCGCAAGACCGCCCAGCAATCCGCCGCCTGATGTATCGGCGTCACCTTGAAGAAGAGCGGCCGCGCCGGGTATCAGACCCATCAGCTGTTCGAACTGGGTGGCATCGACATTGTCCTTGAGCAGATTAAGCACGGCCCCTAGAAACTGTTGAGCCATGCCATCGTCAATTCCCAACCCGGACACCAATCGTTGAATCAACTCATCCATTTTTGCCTCATCTCTGACGTAAGCCTGTTATAACGGCGGATCGACTGCAACCAAAAAATCCCCGGCATCACCACTTTATCGATCGATTGCGAGCCTCTCATGACGGATCAGACCTCTATCTTCTTGGGCAAGGGCGACCTGCCGCAGCACCTGGCGCTGAAATATGCAAACAGACATGGTTTGGTGACGGGCGCCACCGGCACGGGCAAGACGGTCACGCTGCAGATCATGGCCCAGGGATTTTCCGACGCAGGCGTGCCGGTGTTTGCCGCCGACATCAAGGGGGACTTGTCGGGCATCAGTCAGGCGGGGGAGCCCAAAGACTTTTTGTTTGAACGTGCGCAAAAGATCGATCTGGACCCTTACGAGTTTGAAGGCGCACCCACCGTCTTTTGGGATCTGTTCGGCAAGAAGGGGCATCCCATTCGAACGACGATCACCGAGATGGGACCGCTTCTGCTTTCACGGCTGATGAACCTGAACGACACCCAGTCCGGTGTCCTCGACATAGCATTCCGAGTGGCCGATGACGAAGGCTTGCTCCTGCTCGACCTGAAAGATCTGCGCTCGATCCTGCGGTTTGTCGGTGAAAACGCCAAAGACATTTCTCTCGCCTACGGCAATGTGTCGACGGCCTCCGTCGGGGCGATCCAACGGCGATTGCTGTCGCTTGAAGATCAGGGAGGCAAGAAGTTCTTCGGCGAACCGGCCTTCGATCTCAGCGATCTTATGCGCACTGATTCAAAAGGCCGCGGCCACATAAACATTCTGGCTGCGGACGATCTGATGATGAACCCGAAACTCTATGCCACGTTTCTTTTGTGGCTCTTGTCGGAGCTCTTCGAGCAACTGCCCGAAGTGGGCGATTTGGACAAACCCAAGCTCGTCTTCTTTTTCGACGAAGCCCATTTGCTGTTCAAAGACGCGCCGCCTGCGTTGCTAGAAAAAATCGAACAGATGGTGCGCCTCATTCGCTCCAAGGCGGTGGGCATTTACTTCGTCACGCAAAGCCCGCTGGACGTGCCGGAAAGCGTGTTGGGACAGTTGGGCAATAAGGTTCAGCACGCCTTACGCGCCTTCACGCCGCGCGACAAAAAGGCGGCGAAGGCCGTGGGCGATACCTTCCGGCAGAATCCAAAATACGACGCCGCTGCGGTCATCCCGGATTTGGGAATCGGGGAGGCCTTGGTTTCCACATTGGAGAAGAAGGGGCGGCCCTCCATGGTGGATCGCACGCTCATCCGCCCGCCCGCCTCGCGCATGGGGCCTGCAAAAGCCGCCGAACGAAAAGCCATCATCCAATCGAGCGCCGTCTACGGACAATACGAGGAGCGGATCGACCGGAAATCGGCACACGAGTTACTTCAGGCGCGGGCTCAGAAGGCCGAGGACGAGGTGGTCGAAGAATTGAAGAAGGCGAAGAAGCAGCCGAAAACGCGCGCCCGCTCGTCGCGCCGCCAATCGGTGGGCGAAACGCTGGCCAAACAAGTGGCCCGCACGCTGGGCTCCACCGTCACGCGCGAGTTGGTGCGCGGCGTGCTGGGCACATTATTCCGTGGAAAGACGAAAAGTAGATAATTGTTTATTGGCTTGACCATCCCGCTCCCCCGGCCCAACAACCGACAGGATACACTTGGGGTGGTGGGGCCGGGGGAGCGGGATGGCTTAGTGAATCACATTTAAGCCGCTTTGCTTTGGCGCTTAGCTTTGTTCGTTCAACTTGGTGGTTCGGCGTTAAGTCGTGCAACCTCTGCCATAAGACGCAACGCTTCTTCATTGCCGTTCACAGTAAGCCCGGTGATGCCGCTGTCCTCCCAGTCTCTGAACCGCTTTTGAATCCGCGCCTTGTTACCCACAAGCGCGCCCTGATCGACGAATTCATCTGGCACCGCGTCTGCCGCCTCCTGCTTATGCTTGGCCAGATAGAGTTCCTGGATACGCTCTGCTGCATCGCCAAATCCGCGACGGATCATCATTTCCTTATGAAAGTTTTTGTTCTTGTGCCCCATGCCGCCCACATATAGGGCGATGTTCGGTTTCAGGCGGTCTAAGGCCGACTTCACATCGTCGGTCACCATAACGGCGGCGCCCCCTTGCATCTCAAAGTCGCTTCGATCTTTCCCCGCCTTCTTGAGGCCTTGTTCGATCCACGGTTCATAGAGCGCGCAGGTTTCCGGCACCAATCCCAAGGGCAGCCACCCATCGGCGATTTCAGCGGTGAGCTTCACGGTCGCTTCCATACCCGTGCCTAGCCAGATCGGGATGTCGGGATTCATGTGCAAGATAGACTTGAGAGGCTTGCCCACACCCATCGCGCCTTCTCCGGTATAGGGCAGAGAAATTTCTTCTCCGTCGTGCACCACCGGTTCTTCGCGCCGGAAAATCTTTCTCATGATGGTGACGTAGTCTTTGATCCGATAGTACGGCCGGCCCCAGGGCTGCCCATACCATCCTTCGACAATTTGCGGGCCGGAAACCCCGATACCGCAAATGACGCGATTGCCTCCCGCAAGCGCATCGATCGTCGCAACGGTCATCGCGGCGTTCGCGGGGGTCCGCCCGGCCAGTTGAATGATACCGGTGCCGAGCTTGATCCGTTCTGTCTTGGCGGCAAGGTACGCCAAGGGCGACAGCGCATCTGAGCCGTAAGCCTCTGCCGTCCACACACTGTCATAGCCGAGCCGCTCTGCAAGTTGCACCTTCTCGACGGGGAGCTGCAGTTCACCCCCTGAATACCCCAGACTTAAGCCCAACTTCATAGCGATCTCCTTCGATGAACGCGATGGGATTTAGAAGTTTCCGCGGGGCGTTCTGGGACAGAGTCAACGACGACTAATTCTTACACCGCAAACTATCATGCACCACACGGACTTCATCTAAAATCCCGCGCCATACGGTTTAAACGATTTTGTAGTCGCTCATTTGTCAAGAAGGGACAAAGTGGATCTTGCGAACAATTTTTTTTGGTGCCGATTGCCGACGTTCGAAGATTGAGCCGCTTTACTGATGGGCCGGATTCGAGCTTTTTTTGCTATGTCAACTTTGAGGTAACCCCAGAGCAGAAAATGTCTCCAGCACCATCTCTAAGTATTGCGGATGAAGTGGTCCGAGGCTGGCTGTTACATAAGATGCTGTTAGATTGGGATTCAACAGCAGCGCTTCTTCGAATTGTTTATCAGCCTCGTCGCGCTTGCCGGTCCGAAAGAGAGCGAAGGCAAGCGACAGGTGCGGCCAAAATTGGTCCCCTTTTTGCTGTGTTGCCATTCGGGCATCTGCGATTCCGGATTCGAACTGACTCGTTACGTTGTACGCCCAACCTCGCATGTTGAGGAAGGACCACAATTGATCATCATGCGGACTAAGGAGGATAGCCATCGTGAACTGCGAGATCGACTCTTCTGCATAACCCGCCCAATAAAGAGCGGTGCCAAGACCGTAGTAGGCCGAAGCAGAACTAGGATTGAGCTCGATCGCTTTTCTAAAAGCCGCGATAGCACGACCGCTGTAAGCCCCGCCTAAAAGCATGCACACGCGGCCGAGGGCAAATTGGTTTAGGTCGTCGCGGTCGTCACACTCAAGCGCCTTCTCCGCATGACGCAACCCCTCTTTTATGGTTTCCGAGACATCCCCTGCTTGGCCCATTAACACTCTGCTATACGCAATCAGCGCCAGGGCCGCATAGGCGTTGCCAAACTCCGGCGCGCGGTCGATGGCGGATTGAAACAATTGTTCCCCTTCCGCCAGATCCTCTGTGGAATGCCTGTAAAGATGCCACATTCCACGCTGGTAAAGCTCCCAGGCGTCCAAGTTTGGAGACTGTTTTCGGTGTGCCTTTTGTCGTTCGCTACCGGCTAATTCGGCGCACGTTTCGGCAATAATCGCGGCCGATAGGTCGTCCTGCAAATCGAAGATATCGATGAGTTTCCGATCATAACGCTCGGCCCATATGTGGCTGTCCGTTTCGGCATCGATCAATTGTGCGTTCACCCGGATGCGGTCGCCGGCCTTTCGAACGCTGCCCTCAAGCAGGTATTGCACGCCCAACTCTCGGCCGATTCGTGTCACGTTTCTGGATTGATGCTTATAGGCAAATGTGGAGTTTCGCGCGATCACGAACATCCAGCGAATGCGCGACAGCAAGGAGATGATGTCTTCAGTTAAACCGTCAGAGAAGAATTCCTGTGTTGGATCCTCCGACATATTTTCAAAGGGAAGAACGGCGATCGACGGCTTGTCGGGCAACACCAAAGCCTCCATCTTGGGCTCCGGATTTTGCTTTGGCGGAGCTGCACGCTGGCCGACGGCGGAGACCGGATTGTCATCAACGGGAAGTACTTTCACCTCGCCGATGAATCTGAAACCCTTTCCATGAATTGTGCGGATAAGCCGTTGCGAACGGCCGTCGTCGCCGATCGCTTTTCGGGCGGCCTTGATCTGACTACTGAGCGCCGAGTCCGACACCACGCGCCTCTGCCACACCTGCTCTATAATTTCGTCCTTGCTGACAAATCGATCATGGTTCTCCACCAGGAAGCACAGCAGGCTGAATACCAAGGGCTCGATCGATTGGGCTTGACCATTGACGTGAAGCTCTAAGGTCTGGCGATCAAGTCGGCAGTTTCCAAACAGGTAAGCTCTCACACTTTCCATACGCCCCTTTTATCGCAGTTTCCGGGAATGCTCCAGAAATCCACCGAAACGTGAGATTGACGGGGCTGAGCGGTACGATCCGCAGAGGCGGCTACTGGCTTGCCTAGAGCCCGCCACAAGCAGCCGGATTGGCGCGTGGCGTGCTTGGCAACTTGTTCCGTGGGAAGACGAAAAAGCGTTGGCTCGAAACACTCGAATATGTGACCTTGGCATCGAAGCTAGCCGCAAACAAGGCCGTCATCCTTGGGCGGGCAAAGCGAAGCCCGAGAATCCAATGGCATCAGCCAAAGGCCAATCTGGCCTCAAATTGGTTGGGGACTATCGGAAGCCAATGCCATTAGATTCCCGGCGGAGTTCATTCTTGTGCCGGCCGAAGGCCAGGCACGGGGCCGGAAATGACCAATGATGTCGATTATGGAGCCTTACGCCGGCGCCCAATCATGCCGCTTCTGTTTGACGTTCGGCTTGCGTCTGTGCTTCGGCCGCATTCTTCTGCTTGGCAACTTCAAGCTGCTCCGCGACGATTTGCTCATGCACATCGATCGCGGGCCGCACATTGGACACGTCGATTTCCGGCGCCATAGGGCCCGTCGTGCGCGGACCGCGGATAGAAAGCCACATGGTCTTCAGCGGGTTGTTGAGCGCATCCATCGCGGCCGTGGGCTCATAGCCGCAATGGGCCATGCAATCGGAACACTTTTCGTAATTACCGGTGCCGTACTGATCCCACTCGGTCGTTTCCATCAATTCCTGGAAAGTGTCCGCATAGCCTTCACCCAGCAGATAGCACGGGCGCTGCCAGCCAAAAATGTTGCGGGTGGGCATGCCCCATGGCGTGCATTTGTAGTTTTGGTTTCCGGCCAAGAAATCCAGGTAATGAGTCGAATGGTTGAGCGGCCAATTGCGCTTTTTGCCGATCGATAACACTTCGCGGAACAGCGTTTTGGTTTTTTTGCGGTTGAGGAAGTGTTCCGTATCCGGCGCGCGCTCATAAGCAAAGCCCGGGGCGATGGAAATGCCGTCCACGCCCATGTCGCGGGCATAGTCCAGGAACTCAGCCAAGCGGCGCGGATCCGCCCCGTCAAAGATGGTGGCGTTCACATTGACCCGGAAGCCCTTCGAGCGCGCAAGTTTGATGGCGCTGACGGCCTTATCGAAAACGCCTTCCCGGCAGACCGCCTGATCATGCTCTTCCTTCAACCCGTCCAGATGCACGGAAAAGAATAAGAACGGCGACGGCTTAAACAGATGGAGTTTTTTCTCGAGCAAGATCGCATTGGTGCACAGGGAGACATATTTCTTCCGCGCCACAATGCCTTCGACAATCTCCCCGATTTCGTCGTGGATGAGCGGTTCGCCGCCAGGAATCGCCACCAGCGGCGCCCCACATTCATCCACGGCTTCCAAGCACTCCTTGGCCGACAGGCGGCGTTGCAAGATGGGCTTCGGATAGTCGATTTTGCCGCACCCGGCGCAGGCCAAATTGCACTGGAAAAGCGGCTCCAGCATAAGCACGAGGGGGAAACGCTTGCGGCCGGTCAGCTTCTGCTTCATCAAATAGGCGCCAACGCGCACGGCCTGCATGACTGGAATGCCCATAAACTATCTCCTGGCCTCAACCTTTTTGGGGCGGATTGGAACGATCCGGTTGAGTTTTTTACGAATTGGTAATAAAAACGCGAGCTCGCGTTCGCGTTTTATCGCACCACTATATACGAGTCAATTGGAGCGGCAAGCTCAACCCAGGTAACATTTTGTATGGTCGACTCTTTAAAACCGATTGAGGCAACCGAGCCACAGCCCACCCCAAAACGGAAGGTGCCGCCGCCGGGCCGGCGCACGCCGCGCCAGGGCCGCAGCCAGGAGACCGTCGGCAAAATCATCGACGCCGCCTCTGCGCTGCTCGCCCAAGGCACGGATATCAGGACATTGACCACCAACCGCGTCGCTGAAGCCGCTGGCGTTTCGGTGGGCGGGCTTTACCGCTTCTTTTCCGACAAGCAGGCGATCATCGACGCCATCGCCGTGCAGCGCTTGGACGAATTCCAAGTACTGCTGTTGGAAAAGGTTGCGCTCGAACAGCCGCAAGGCGGCTCCGGCTATTTGGATGTGGTGGTGGATTCCTTCGTTGCGTTTTTGGAGAACCACCCGGAGTTCCGCCAAATCGCCTATGGCGGCAGCTATATCAGTGCGCGTGTGCGCCAAGAACAATCGGACCCAGCGGAAGGCGGCTCGGGCTTCATGAAGCATTTCATGGTCAACGCGCTGGGCATGGACCCGTCCCACGACCTCGATCTCAAGCTGCGCATTGCCGCAGAAGTGGGCGACCGGCTGATTGCCCACGCTTTCGATCAACCCTCTGACGAAGCGCGCGCCGACGTCATCCGTGAGCTGAAGATCTTAATCGGCGGCTACTTGTTTGATGAGCGCGGCATGATCTAAGCTCCACCTCGGGAAACGGGGAGCGCAGAATATGACTCTTGAGAGCATCTACTTCATCGCGCAGATCGTATCGGCAGCAGCCATCATCGTCTCGCTCGTCTTTGTGGGCATTCAGATCCGTCAGAATACCGAACAAACGCAAGATGCAAACCGAATTGCAAAAGCGCAAATGCATCAGCAAATCGCGGACAGCCACAACAATTTCATGATGACCTATGGCACCTTCGTCGAGGGAGTCGGTGAAGCGATGCACAGCGCCGACGCCCTGCGAAAACTCCCGCGCGCTCAACTGGAACAATTCACGGCGCTTCAGCTCGCATTCTGGAAACACCTTGAGAATGTATACTATCAACATAAGTCTGGCTTCGTGTCGGATGAGTATTGGTCATCGACAGTCAAGTTTGCCACTGTCGTTCTCTATCGCGACGGTGTGCAGAGTTGGTGGAAATCGCGGCGCGATTTGTTCGCCGATGAGTTTATTTCTTTCATCGAAAGTCAGCCCAAGCCCGATGTGCCCCTCGATATCCGAGATGGGGTCCAGGGAGATCAGGCATGAGCCTCGAAAATACTTACTTCGACGCGAGCATTGTGGCCGCCTTTAGTGTGATCGGTTCACTGATCTTTGTCAGATAACAGCTGTGGCACGGTCCAATCTTGAAGATATGGCGGCTCGGCCCACAGCTCGATCTTGTCGTTGACCCTATAGACGACGGGGAAGACGCCTTGCCCCTCAATTTCTCCTGCCTTGATCTCATCAAGCGCCGCGCGCAGATCTTTCACATCGTCCATGACGATTTCCGGCGCGCCGGGGGGCACGATGCGATGGGCGCCGAGAACGCGCGTGGTTTCCGGCGCTGAGGAAATCACCGTATCGGCGCCTGCCACATAATCTCCCATGCCGCTATTCCGCAGGAAAGCGAAAAGCGGACCGGGGTAGATAAAGTCCCCCGTGAACAGAAGGTTTGCTTGTGCATCGAAAAGTGAAATCGAATCTTCCGTATGCCCCGGTGTATACAGTATACGGAGCGACCGGCCGCCAAGCGAAATATCGGACCCCGGCGCCACCCACTCATCCACTTTAAGGGTGATGTTTTCCACGCCTTCCACATAACCCAAATGCTCATCGCTGGTAAGCGCGAGTTCATTGTCGGGCGCCCGCTCCCGCAGATAGGGCAAATCGACAACCGCCACCCGGTCGAAAGTGATTTCATTGCCCGTATGGTCGAAGTGAAAATGGGACGGCAGGAAGGTGATCGGCTTGTCCGTCAAACTTTCCGCCACCGACCGGATATCGAAGTAACCGGGCCCGGCATCGAACAGCAACGCCCGTTCCGAACCGATGATGAGGTAGCTGTAACATTGCTGCACATAGCGCGGCTCGCCAATGGCATAGGTACGCGCGTCAATCGCTTGCACGGTGAAATAGTCATCCACCCAGCGCACGTTCTGCCCTTCGTCCTGCGCCTCCAATAAAGGCGGCATGCCGTCGGATGACAGTGCGTAGAAGACAAGCGAATGCCGCTGCCATACGGCCAGCGCACCGATCGCGACAACCAAAATGAGCCCTGCCGCTACATATCTCATGCCCCGCCCCCTTATGAGTCTTGTTGTGCCTTGCGCTTCAGATATTCCCGCGCTTTATGCCGCGAGCCGCAGGTCTTCATGGAACACCACCGCCCCGACCGGTTCTTGGTGTGGTCATAATAGGCCCAGCCGCAGGTTTCCAGCTCGCAGCATTTGAAACGCTCCCATGTGCCATCCGCCACACTATTCTGGATAATACCGATCATCGTCCCGATTGCGTAATCCGCGCCGTCCGCTGTTGATTCAACGACCGGGCGGCCCTCATCGTCAAAAAACATTGTGAAGCCGGTGGCCGCAGCGACCTCGTTCATGGCGGCGATGTTTGCAGGAGATGTGCGGTCGAGCACATATTTCCGCAAGGTGTCTCGAAAGGTCTTCAGGCGCGCCACATCGTCTTCGGTAGGCGATCTGCGCCCACGCCACAGGCCCGCTGCGCGCAGCCATCGGCCGGTCGACTGTGGCGTTTTGAAATCTTCAAGCCCCAGCTCCGCCGACCAGGTGTTGAGAAAGCCGTGCACGATCACCAGGCGTCCGGGTGCGGGCTTATCCTCTGTTCGAAACATTTGTCATCCAGACATCGATTCGGCGCGCGCCACAATGTCGAGCCGCGAATTTCTGTTTTACTATCAATTGACGTTTGATAGTAAATAAGCTACTTTACCATCTAACTTACTTTGATAGTTAGGAGAAGGAGTTATGTCTCAGATCTCGATTGCCATGGACGTTCCCAGCATTGACCAAGCGATGGCGTTCTATACTGAGGCGCTCGGATGCTCAGAGAAGAAACGCACAAAGAAATCCGGCATCGTTTCCACCGGCAATGTGGATATCTATTTTCTTGAGAAGGAAAACGGCACCAATCCGCTTCCCGCAGGTTCGGACAAGCGTTCCTATGAGCGGCACTGGACGCCCGTGCATCTCGACTTCCTGGTGGACGACGTCAAAACGATGACGGCCAAGGTGATTGAACTAGGCGGCACCCGCGAAGGCGGCGATGAAGCCGACTGGGGCGAGATTGCCTATTGCGCCGATCCCTTCGGTAACGGGTTTTGCATTATTCGGGAGTGACAAGGGACCGTTCGACTGAATTCTGTTGTATCTGTTCGAAGTGCGCGAGAATTTCCCCCGCCATCTGTTCCGGTTCCTCGGCCAGCATCCAATGGCCGAGCTCCGGAAAGATCTTCACATTCTCTTCCCCGAGAAAGTCCACGGACTTTTCCGCGCTGGCCAGCGACAGGAACGGGTCCTTGGCGCCGAACAAAAACAACACAGGCATGGACGTGCGGCCGTCTTCCGGAATGTTGATGATGGGTTCCACCGGCGCCCGGTACGCGCCGTACATGGTATCCATCGCATGGTCCCGATCCCACGCCGCGCGATAGACGTCCAGGTCCTGCTCCGAAAACGATCCGCCACGGCTGGTGTCACGCAGCATATTGGTCATCATCGTCGGTCCATAGGTCCGCGCCAAAAGCTCCGGCAAGATGGGCAGCTTTAAAAAATCTCTGTACCAACTAATCTGAGACTCGTTTCCTACGGCCGCAAACGCGAGCGGGTGCGCCACGCTGAAGATAACAGCCGTTTTGACCCGGTCTGCGTCTTCAAAGATCATCGGCCAAGCAACGCCCGCGCCGATGTCGTGGGCCACGATGTGCGCCTGCGACCAGCCCTGGTTGTCCATTAACCCCAAAATGTCGTTGGCATAGGCCCGGCGGGTATAGGCATTCCAGTCCTTGGGTTTGTCGGAGCGGTTGTAGCCACGCAAATCGGGGGCAGCGACCCGATAGCCTGCTTCCGCCAACATCTTCATTTGATGGCGCCAGGCAAACCAAAACTCGGGGAAGCCGTGCATGAAGATGACCGGCTCCCCCTCTTCCGGCCCGGCAAACACCACATGGAGGGCAAGCTCGCCCACATCGACACGCTGGGAGTCGAGCTCCATCCCGATCTGTTTTTCCGCAATTGAGATCTCATCAATGCTGGAGGTGCCGCCGCTGAACCACAGAATCACCGCAAACATGGCGATGAGGAATAGAAATAGCGGTATCGCTTTGAGAAGATTCCACATGCCTCACCCCCAGGCAGCACTGTTTCTCTCCGGTGGCCCCTGCCCCGTGGGGACCGCCCGTGATGCTTGCGCGACTACGCATCGCAAAACTACCACGTCAAGATCGACGGGGACAGGGTGCGTGGCGATTTGATTCGAAAGCTGGGCGTTCGCACATCGACGGCAAAATCGGAGCGGCTGAACAGAATAGCATTCAAAATTAGAAACGGCGTATCCTGACGATTAAGCTCTCTCAACGCGGGCGTGTCGATCACCAGCAACGATCCGCGCGACGTCAGCCGGCCGATTGCAATTTCCACATCTTTAATGATGGTCTTGGGTGCGAATTCACCTGTGGCGCCTTGAATGAGCCATTGTTCCTCCAAGCGCCGATACATCCGGTCAAAGCCGATCCGCCGGGCACCCGCCCAATTCATGATGGGTGTAGACGATCCAAGATCGATCAACCCGTCCAGCCGCTTGCCGTCCACCCTAATCGGCACAAACAGCAGCTTGTAAGGGCGTTTGAGTGTGGCGTCATGATAGACCGGCAGTTCCCGCCACCCGGTCAGATAATTGCGCGGCATGTCGCCATGGCGAAAGAGCGTAAGCGTCTGTTCCCGGCGGCGGTTACGGAAAACGAAGACATACTCTTCCAAATAATCGAGGCCGATAATGCCGAGCCAAGTGCGCTGCACGGCCGGGGATTGCAAGACGATCGCTTCGACGCCGGACAATGTGGCTTCGCCGATCTGCAGGCTGTCGACAACAGAAACCGGGTGCTGGCCGCTTTCGACAATCCCGTGAACGATGGCATAGCGTTGCTTGGTTTGGCCAAGGCCTAGGCGCTCGGCCAACGGCGCAAAAATGACGGACGATGTTGCGCCCGTGTCCACAAGGAACGGAAACGGTCCTTGGCCGTTGATGTGTACATCCACAAGGATCAGACCCCGTTCCGTTGTGGTGAAGGGAACCCTTGTTGTTTCCTCTGCCTGTGCCGCGCCAAGCATGACGACCAGGCTTAATATGAGTGTTATGGCAATGCGCACCGTCGGCCTCCACCGCACCGCGGCGGGTTGATACGGCACCGGGGCGGGATAAAGGACATAGAACGTCACTCTACCCCGGCAAGACCTTTAACAACGCTGCAATTTTGCAAGACGGTCGCGCACTCAGAGCTGCTAGGCCGCCGATTGCCTGAGTTTTTGCCAGGCGCCCCAAGCCAGTAGCGCGAATGTGATGTGAACCGCGATCACCGGCGGCCAGCCGGAAACGTAGATCACATTGTTAACCCATCCGCCGGGGAACGGTCCGCCGCCAAAAGCAAGCCCCCGCGTGCCGGCCAGGGCGTTGGCGAAAGCCGGCAAGGTAAAGAGCCAGGCGGTGATGAGCGCTGTCCAAAAGAACCAAAGGAATTGGCGTTGTGTCAGTGCCAGTAAGGGCGCGATGGCGGCAAAGCCGATCAGCATCAAGCCGTTGGTGATCCCTTCCAGATGGGCCATGTTCCAGGCGCGTGCTTCCCCAGGAACCTGCACGTCGATCGGCGGTATCACGGGCCAGAGAACAATCTGGCCGAGCAGCATGAACATGTAGAACCAACCGATAACGACAGAACTGATCAGCAATCCGGCGCCGTTGAGGACCAAGAGAATACGGTGGCGTTCACTCATTGCTCGATCCTCCCTACGCCGCCAGCGCGGGGCTACGTCGAGTCAAATGGTCTGTGTCAAGACGGTTGAGCCGTTCGTCGCCCTGCTGGTGTAATGCCACCCAATCCTTCGCCCACTGTGGGTCCTTGACCTTTCCGGGGTGATAACCGGGCCAAAGTGGTTTTGCGATTTTGGGGCCGAGCCACCAATAGATCTTGGCAAGCTGGCGCCACATGGCCCATTTGGTTTTCAGGCTCGGCCACAAGCCGTCTTCCCGCAACAGCGCCCGATAGGCGCGGCCGGCATAGGCAAAGATGTGCAGCGTGGCATAGAGCAAACCGAAGATGCGGTAGAAGTAGCCGCCGTGCAGATGCTCATACACGCTAAACGCCACATTCTTGTGTTCGATCTCTTCAACGAAGTGCCACAAAATTAGCGATGAGACCGTCGGATCGGCACCGCCAAACAACTCTTCGCGCCGCTCGATCAACATGTGACCGATCGCCAGCGCCATGGACTCAAATCCTTCCGCATACGCAAGATTGAATTTCAGCGACCGCTTTTGTGAGAATTTCGTGTAATCGCGCTTGAGCTGTTCTTCCAACGCGTCAATGCATTTGTAGCCGCGCGCTTTTAGAATGTCGTTGAACCGGCGGTGTTGCTGGAAGTGCTCCGCTTCCTGGGCGATATAATCTTCTACCTCCGCCAACAGCACCGGATCTTTGATGTGCTTTTTAGCAATCCCCATGGAGCGGATCAGGTAGGGCTCCAAGAACGGCATCGCCAGTGAGCCCGCATTCACAATGTGGCTGAACTCAGGAGAGTTCCTTTTCCAATGGGGATGCATGTCCGCCGGATATTCGAACTTCATTACCCGCCGCTGCATGCCCGTTTCGATTTTCTGTGTCTGGGTCACCGCTCGCCTCCCGATGAGCTTTTTGGATTGCCAAGATTAGAATGTTTCCTCTAATTTTTAGAATATATCCTCTAATCTGGTACAATTGTCAAGCCCGGCCCAATCGCGTGAGCACAAAAGACCGAATTCTGGCGAAAAGCCTGGAGTTGTTTAATGAAGGCGGCGCGCGGGCCGTCGGCACCACCCATATCGGCGAGGCGCTGGGGATGAGCCCCGGCAACCTCTACTATCACTACCGGAACCGGGAAGAGATTGTGTCGGCGCTGTTCGATCGGCTGGAGCCGGAGTTCCGCGCCACCCTCACGGCGGACCTGGACCCACCCCTCAGCCCGAAGCGTTTTGCGGCCTTCTACACCCAGAGCTTCGACGTGTTGTGGCGCTATCGGTTTTTCTTCGGCGCGCTGGTGGATTTGTTGCGGCGGGATCCGGAACTCGCCGAACGCTACACGGCATTTCAAACCTGGGCACTGAAATCGCTCGAGGCCATTGCCGGGCAATTGGTGTCGGACGGGTCCATGAAAGAACCGCCCCCGCCCGACGGCTTGAAAGCCGTCGCGACCAACACCTGGCTCATTTGGATGAACTGGATTCAGTTCACTCAAACCACGAAGGCCGACGGGTCAATCACCCGAGGCGATCTTGCCCAAGGAGCCTTTCAAACGTTCGACATTCTGAAGCCTTACCTTGCGCCCAAGTTCCGCCAGGCGGCAATCGACATTCTTGCCGAAGCCGCCGGCGAACAAACGCCGTTGCCGTAACCTTACGAGAAAACCGCTACTCAAAGTAGGGCACACGCGATGCATCCAGATGATGCGCGTGGACTTCTCTGATCTGCGCTTCAGTGATGCGCCCAAGCGAGAGCGGGGGCAAATTGTCGAGCGGAAAAAAATCCGCCCCTTGTGTTTCCATGCCCGGCGACGGCCGCCCCGACACCAGATCGCATAGGAAGAATAGCTTATAGATATGGCGGAACCGCTGGGTGGCCAGCGGCGTGTGCTGACGGCTGTCGTAAACGCCCACCAGCTTGGTGGCGCGCGCCGTGACGCCCGCTTCTTCTTCGATTTCTTTGACCACATTTTCCGCGGGCGTAATGTTCACGTCGGCGAATCCACCCGGCAACGTCCATTTCTGGTCCGACTTTTCCTGAACCATCAGCACCGTGTCACCGCGAAAGATGGCCCCGCGCACATCCACTTGCGGGGTCACGTATCCGCGCAGCTCTTTGACCGCGTCATGGGCGTCAACGGGCTCAATGGAAAAACCGTGTGCCATGATCTTGGACGCCACTACTTGCAGCGCCTCGTAACGTTCCACATCGTAAGGGTTTTCCGTGTAGGTCAGCCCGTTTTGCACCAGCGCCTGGATCTCACGCGCGATAGCGAACCAGGCGGGCTCTCGGTCGTTCACATCAGTCATGGGTCACTTTCAAATTTTTAACGCAATTGGCGTGTCATATTGCGGACAACCAACCTGTACTCTAAACGTCGAGAACAATGTCCAAAACGATACGGCGATTCTGTGTCCCCATTGCCACGGTGGCTATCATCTTTGCAGTGGTCCCTGACCCTGAAGCCGGAACCGCCATTTCTTCGAGCACAACGGCCAACGGCACCGTCACCACCGCCGCATCCAACTCTGGCGGAAAACGGTCCGCGACGCTGCCTTGTTCGGACGGGTCGGTGCGCATGTGTCACAGCGAATGCACCGACGGGGCATGCGCCCTCACCGCCCGATGGACAGACGCTGCCAAGGCTGCCGGCTCCGCGGGGATTTTTACCTATGGCGCGGATGAGACCCCCGCGCCGTCCACGCTTGCGCACCAGTGGTGCCTCAATCTTCTTGGTTCTTTGGGCCCCAATGCCGATGAGACCGGCAGCACCCGGTCCACCATTCGCACAACCACCATCAACGGCCGGTCTGCGATCAACGGCTTTACCTGCGGCACGGCGATGGAGACCGGCGTCTTCGCACCCTGATCCAGGCCGCCACATTTCACGTCGTGTGATTTTTTACACGGCTGTGATAATTTCTGAAGTAAGTGGCGGAAAACGCCGCGTTTTTTCGATCTCTTCTTGTCGGCAAGTCGGTCTGCCTGCTAAGACACGGGCCCATAAAAAGGCCGCGTCGCAGCGAGGAGAATACCGATGACCCGCCAGATCAATCATTTCATCAACGGCAAACATGTGGACGGCACCAGCGGCCGCACCGGTGACGTGTTCAACCCCAACACCGGCGAGGTGCAAGCGAAAGTCGCCCTGGCTTCGGCCGACGAGGTGCGCAACGCCGTCGCCGCGGCGCAGAATGCGTTTACGGAATGGTCGGCCGTCAATCCGCAGCGGCGGGCGCGGGTCCTGTTCGAATTCAAGCATCTGGTCGAAAAAGACATGGATCACTTGGCGGAGTTGCTGTCGAACGAGCACGGCAAGGTGCTTGCGGATTCAAAAGGCGACGTGCAACGCGGGCTGGAAGTGATCGAGTTTGCCTGCGGCGTTCCGCATCTCATGAAAGGCGAATACACCGAGGGCGCGGGACCCGGGATTGACGTCTATTCCATGCGTCAGCCACTGGGGGTCGTTGCCGGCATCACACCATTCAATTTCCCGGCCATGATCCCCATGTGGATGTTCGGTGTGGCGATTGCCTGCGGCAACACCTTCATCTGCAAGCCTTCCGAGAAAGATCCGTCCGTGCCGATGCGCCTCGCCGAACTGATGCTGGACGCCGGCGCGCCGGCGGGCGTTTTGAATGTAGTCAATGGCGATAAGGAAGCCGTCGATGCCATTCTTACGGATCCAAGAATCCATGCGGTTAGTTTCGTCGGCTCATCTGCCATCGCCGAATACATCTATTCGACAGGCACCGCGCATGGCAAACGCGTCCAAGCCATGGGCGGCGCCAAGAATCATGCGATCGTCATGCCGGACGCCGACATGGATCGGGTGGTCGACGATTTGATCGGCGCAGGCTACGGCTCCGCCGGTGAACGGTGCATGGCACTTCCGGTGGCCGTGCCGGTGGGCCAGGAAGTGGGCGACGAACTTGTGAGCCGCTTAAAGCCGCGCGTTGAATCGCTGACGGTTGGCGTGTCAACCGACCCGGACGCCAATTACGGCCCGCTGGTCACAAAGGAACACATGGCCAAGGTCAAGGGCTTCGTGGATCAGGGCGTCAAGGAAGGCGCCGAACTGGTGGTCGACGGCCGCGATTTCCAATTGCAAGGGTATGAGAACGGCAATTTCATGGGTGGCTGCTTGTTCGACAAAGTCACGCCGGACATGGAGTCGTACAAGGAAGAGATTTTCGGCCCGGTCGTACAGATCGTCCGTGCCGAGAGCTTTGATGAGGCCATGGCCCTGCCGAGCAACCATCAATACGGAAACGGCGTGGCGATCTATACCCAAGACGGCGACGCGGCACGTGAATTTGCAAGCCGCGTGAATGTGGGCATGGTGGGTGTCAACGTGCCCATACCTGTACCACTCGCCTATCACACCTTTGGCGGCTGGAAACGGTCGGCCTTCGGCGGCATCAATCAGCATGGGCCGGAAGGCGTGCGCTTCTTCACCAAGATCAAGACCGTCACCTCGCGCTGGCCCACCGGCGTACGGTCCGGTTCCGACTTTGTGATCCCCACCATGAAATAAGGATGGGCGTGCCATGACCATTACGATCTTTCATAATCCACGGTGCAGCAAATCCCGGCAGACATTGGGATTGATTGAGGAAAAGGGTCTCACGCCAACGATTGTGGAATACCTCAAAGACGCGCCCACCAAGGCCACACTCAAAACCTTGCTGAAAGAGCTTGGGCTTAAGCCCCGCGACCTGATGCGCAAGGGGGAAGCGGTTTACAAGGATCTCAATCTTGCCGATGGGAACAAGACCGATGAAGAGCTGATCGAGGCCATGGTGAAAAACCCCATCCTCATCGAGCGGCCCATTGTCATGACGTCTAAAGGCGCTCGTCTCGGCCGCCCGCCGGAAAGCGTTCTCGAGATTCTGTAGGTGCTTTGGTAGAGTCTCTCTCAAAAAGGGAGACTCACCATGAAGGGCAAACACCCGATCCATTTCGTCGGAAGCATCGGCTTGGAGGATGCGGAAACGGTCTTTCGCACTCTGAGCAAAACAGTCGGCGACAAAGCCTTCTTCTACCCGGACGGGGAAACCGGCGTGCGCCACTATTGGGTAGTGTGGCAAGGCGCCGTCTTCGAGAAGCACCCCGATTTCGAAATGGCCCCTCCGTCGCCGCCCCGCGCCGACGGCACGCCGACGCCACCGAAATTCCGCCTTACGGGTGACGCGGCCACATTGACGTTCGACCCTGTGGGATATGCCGAAGAGGCAATCCGGTCTTACGGTCTTTTTTCGTCCTTAAAGAAGGACGGCACAATTCCGGAATCGGTGAGATTTCAGGTATCCTTACCCACACCCACCGCCGTGGTGGAATCTTTCGTTGCGCCGGATGATTGCGCTGAGGTGCAGCCGGCCTATGTGCGGGCCATGGCAGCCGAAGTGGATCAGATCTTGGGCACAATCCCCCATGACGATTTAGCCCTTCAATGGGATACCGCGTTGGAAGTCATCGCGTATGACGGCGGTCCGCCGATCCATCTGGCAGACGCGCTGGGGGACACGGTTAGCCTGATCGACGACCTGTCGCGCCCCATACCACCTGCGGTAAAACTGGGTGTCCATCTGTGCTACGGCGATCCCGGCCACAAACATATTGTGGAACCGAAAGATCTCGGTACGTCGGTCAAGTTTGCGAATGCTTTGTCTGCGGGCGTTAGCCGCCGGTTGGATTTCATCCATATGGCGGTGCCGCGCGAGCGCGACGACGATGCCTATTTCGCGCCCTTGAAAGATCTTGCCATCGGGCCGGCGCGGCTGGTGCTCGGGCTTATTCACTACACGGATGGCGTAGACGGCACCAAGCAGCGCTTGAGCGTCGCCGAAAAACATGCGTCCGAATTCAGCATCGCCACCGAATGCGGCTTCGGCCGCCGCGATCCCGCGACCATCCCGGATCTCTTGCGGATCCACGCCCAAGCAGCGGGGTGAGTCTTTGTTGATGAGCCTGGCCGGCCCACTCCCCCGTCCCAACCACCCCTAGGGTACCCTTATCGGGTGGTTGGGACGGGGGAGTGGGCCGGCCAGGTCAGTCAATCAACGAGACGCCATCATCTCCTTAATCTGTTCTTCGTCCATGCCGGTCGTCCGCCACAACACGCTGGCGGCTTCCGGGTCCCAGGAGCTGCGCGGCCCCACGGTAATGCCGCCGTCGACGGCGAGGAATTGGCCCGTGACAAAACTTGCTTCGTCGCTGGCGAAATAGGCCACCGCATGGCCGATATCTTCCGGCTTGCCGGCCCGGGGAATCGGTTGGGCCTCATGCGCACGATCGGCGATCATGGCGGCGCGCTGGTCTGCTTCCGCAATCGTGTCCCCCAAAGCACGCCCGAAGATGGATGTGGGGATGAGGCCGGGGCAAATGGCATTCACCCGAATCTTATGTTGCGCAAGCTGCGCCGCGGCCACGCGCGACAGATGCACCACCGACCCTTTCGCCAGGGAATAAGCAAGCCCGCCATACCCCGCCTGGAGGCCGGCAATGCTGGCCGTGTTGACGATCGCACCGCCCCCCTGTTCCGTCATGACGGGAACGGTGAACTTCATGCCAAGAATGACGCTCGTCACCAGAAGCTTTTGGGTGCGGTCGAGCGCCTCTATGTCGTAGGGGTCGGTGCCCATGCCCTCGGTGCCGCCCGCATTGTTGAACAACACATCGATGCGGCCAAAACGGTCGACCACTTTGGAAAACGCCGCGCCCATTTCCTGTTCGCTGGTCACATCCGCGTGCAGGTAGATCAGGTTGTCGCCGAATTGGGCTTCCAGGGCGGCCCCTTTTTCATCTTGAATATCCAAACAAGCGACCTTGGCGCCCGCCTCCCTAAAAACGTCGATGGTACCCCGTCCGATGCCGCTGCATCCGCCGGTGATCACCGCCACTTTGTTGCTTAAATCAAACATGGTTCGTCCCGTTGTTGTTGCTCGCCCGCACTGTAAGTTGCGCGTTGTTCGCCGTCGAGGCTTCGGCTACAGTCCGCCCATGTTGACGCGGGGGCTCCTTGGATTTTTGTTCGCAATTTTTTGTATTGAGACCGCTTGGGCATCGGTTGCGACTCTAGTTTTTTGGACGTCGCCGCCCGACAACGACCGCGCCGTTTGGGCAAAAGAAGGGTATGAGGTTGTCACGTTGGAGTGTGTGGCAACGGATGCGGCCTGCGCCAAACAGAAGCTCGACGCACTGTCATCGGCGAACAAAGTGTATCTTGTGGCGGGCAAAGAAAGTTCCGCGGCCGTGGCGAAGCTCTACAGCGATGGTTTGACGTCCGACCGGCTTTCGGGCGTTGCGCTCATGCGCGCCGCGCTGCCCGACACACTGGAAGTCGCGGCAGCGGCCAACGCCCCGAAGCTCTCGGTGTTCGTGGAAAAGTCGGACGCGGCAATAGAAGTGGTTGCCGCCCGCAAATATGTGTCCGCGTTTCGCCGCCAAGGGGTGCAAAGCGCGCTCAAATTCTTCGATCCCCAGATGATGAGCACGACTCCCGTCCATCCGGGCATCGTCATGGCCATCTCCCATTTTATGGGCTACGCGCCGCCTTCCGAATTGTTGATGAAGCTTCTGACCGCCAACGAGCTGTGGCCGAACCTCGGCCACAACAACCGGGCTTTCCTGGAACAGACCGACTTCCTTCAATCAAAACCCCTATCGGACACGGTGCGCGATCATCTAAAGACGCATTTCCGGCAAGGACCCCATGTGGGCAACCAATGGGCGTTCGAGACCTATGTGGCATTCGACCTGATTGCCTATCGGGATGCGGTAGCACCGGGTAAGCGGTATGTCTCCCTGAGCACACGGCTCGGGCAATTCATGGCATTCGATCTTGATCAGTATGCGCCCTATGAGCCGGAAATCGTGGTCTCGGTGGACGATGAAGACAATATGTTCCAGCTGGCCTGGTATTATTGGAACACGCTGATGTATAGCTGGGAAAGCGCAGTTCCCAACATTTCGGCAAAACCCCTGGGGCCAGTTCTTGTTTTCGGAAAACCGGTTCCGGAAGAGCTGCAGTTACCATATCGCCAGCGAACGGCGCTGCATCTCAAAGGCATCTCGTTTTCCGACGAAGATCCACTCGCCAAGATGAAAGCCTATCCGCCGCGTATCCAAACGGTAATCACGCGCGCCAATGAGTGCATTTATTGCCATTCCATCGAAGGCATTGGCGGTCAGAACTATCACCTGAACGCCTACACCGCCCAACCCCAAGGCGGCATGGCGCTGCCGCTGGAGCAGTACAGCGACGAGGTCTTGCGGGAATTCCTGTTCAATCAAGAAGCGGTTGCCGCCAAGGTCGGCCTCTCCCCCAACCCCGTGGACGCAGATTACATTCAAGAATTCTACGGCTGGGTGACCACGCTGAAAAATAAAGAATAGAGAGCACCCATGTTCATCGGCCATTACGGACCTGCCTTCGCCGGCGCGGCCCTCGAACCCAAAGTCAAGCTGTGGCACATGTTCGCCGCTGTACAGTTGGTAGACATTTTTTGGGCGATATTCATTCTCACCGGCATCGAACAGATGCGCGTTATCCCCGGCTATACGGCGGCAAACCCGTTCGACCTGTACCATATGCCGTACACGCACAGTCTGGTGATGTCGTTCGTGTGGGCCGGGTTTGGGGCTGGCGCCTATTATTTGGTGCGCCGGGGCGCCGGGCGCATGGCAGCAATCGTCGTCGGCGCCGGCATTCTGTCCCATTGGTTTGCCGATTTGATCGTGCACACCCATGATCTGGAACTGTGGATCGGCGGACCGAAGGTGGGCTTTGGTTTGTGGCACTATCGTGAGTTGTCGCTGCTGGTGGAAATCGGTGTGCTGGTCGCCGGGGCATATCTCTATCAGCAGTACACGGAGCCATCCCATCCCTTAGGCGAGTACTCTCCCGGACTGTTCTTGGGCTTCATGATTGCTCTGCAAGCGTTCAGCACGTTCGGCGCGCCGCCACCGACACCCAATGCCGCCGCCATCACCGCGCTGTTCGCCTATTTCGCTTTGATCGGCGGGGCGGCGCTGCTGGATTACACACGAAAATCGAAAGTGCCTTCGCCTTAGGACGATAGCTTTCGTTCTGCAGCGGCAAGTTCCGCCGGCTCATTAATATTGACGAATGGATCCTCGGGGGAGGTGGAAAAATCGGCGGCCGCCGCTCCGATTTCATCCACAAAACCCATCAGCATACGGCCTTCTTTCCGGAGCCATTGTTCAACAACCGCCAAAAGGTCTTTGTGCCAGAGCCCGATGGTGGGGTGGCGCTTGTCTTTCCACTGAGCAATGGCCGCTTCGCTGCCGATGGCCACTTTCTCCAACTGCTCAACGCAATCATCGGGAATGAGCGGTGTATCGCAGGCAAATGTGGCAAGCCAATCGGCTTTCGTCTCGCTTCGAACCCAGCTCAGCCCTGCATGCAGACCGGCCAGAGGCCCCTGAAAGCCATCGAACACATCTCTCACGACTGGGACGCCCAGCGCCGGATAGCGCGGGTCATCGCTGTTGGTGTTGATGGCGAGTTCTGCGACCTGGGGCACGGCCCGGTCGATCACGTGCGAAATCAAAGGCTTCCCAGCCAGCTCGACGAAGCTTTTGTCTTGTCCTCCCATGCGCCGCGACCGCCCGCCCGCGAGGATGAGGCCTGCGATTCTCACCAAGTGGCTCATCCCCCTCCTGACCTCCCCCCATCAAGGGGGGAGGAATCGCGATGTGCCGGCTGCAAGCTCATAACCCTCCCTCGATGGGGGAGGGTGGCGCGAAGCGCCGGGTGGGGGTGACCGGAACCTCTCATGTCTCACTCAAAAGCAGCGTGACGGGAATGTTCTTGGAGGTGGGCGTGCGGCTGCCGATGGCATAGGAATCGACCGGCACCAAGCCGTTGGTTTCCGGGAAATAAGCCGCTGCGCACCCTTCGGGAATATCGTACGGTACGATCTTGAAACGTTTCGCCTGGCGCGTTTGACCCTTTTGATCCGTACTGTGAAGATCGACCCATTGCCCTTCCGACAGCCCGCGCGCCGTCATGTCTTTCTTGTTGAGGAAAATCACGCGGCGCTGGCCGAACACCCCCCGGTAGCGGTCGTTCAGTCCATAGACGGTTGTGTTGTACTGGTCATGGGCGCGCACGGTCATCAGCGTCAGCGTGTCCTGCGACAGGCGTGACTCGGGAATGGGCGCCGTGACAAAGTTTGCTTTGCCGGTTGCCGTCTTCCACTCGCGCGCGCCGGCACTGTTGCCCAAATAGAACCCGCCAGGCTCGCGGATCCGCTGGTTAAACGCTGCAAAGCCCTCAATGGTGTCGGCGATCCGGTCGCGAATGCGGTCGTAATTGTTCGCAAAATCGAGCCAATCGATGGTGCTTTTCTCAAGGCTTGCCAGCGCCAAGCGCGCCACGATCATCGGCTCCGACAACAAATGTTCCGACGCCGGCGGGTTCGAGCCCGACGAGGCATGCACCATACTCATGGAATCTTCCACGGTCACCGCCTGGGCGCCGGCGGCCTGCACATCCAATTCGGTGCGCCCCAAGCAGGGCAATATGTACGCCTTCTCCCCATGCACCAAATGGCTGCGATTGAGCTTGGTGCTCACATGAGCAGTCAGCCGGCATTTGGATAGCGCCTCCTCCGTGTACGCTGTATCCGGCGTTGCCGCGGCAAAGTTCCCGCCCATGGCAAAAAAGATCTTCACGTCGCCCCGCGCCATGGCTTCGATGGTTCCCACTGTATCAAGCCCTTCGGTACGCGGCGGCATCAGATCGAAATTCTGTGCCAGGCGGTTGAGGAATTCCTGATCGGGCTTTTCGGTAATGCCCATGGTGCGGTCGCCCTGCACATTGCTGTGGCCACGCACGGGGCACGCGCCGGCGCCTGGCTTCCCCATATTGCCGCGTAACAGCAGCAAATTGGTGATCTGCTGGATCGTCGCCACCGCATGGGTGTGCTGGGTGAGGCCCATGGCCCAGGTGCAGATGACGCGGCTGGCGTCGCAATAGACCGATGCCGCTTCGCGCAATTGTTCCTCTGACAGACCGGAAGCGCGCTCAATCTGCGCCCAATCCGTATTGCGTAAATCATAGGCCAGCGCCGCGAAACCATCCGTGTGATCGCGGATGAAATCATGATCGAGGATGTAAGCATTGGCGCCGTGACCACCCGCGTCGTCCCATTCGATCATGGCCTTCATCAAGCCCTTCAGCGCCGCCAGATCACCGCCGATCCGCAGCTGAAAATAATGCGAGGAAATGGTCGTGCCCCCGCCGGGCATCATGTCGCGCGGATCTTTCGGGTTGGCGAATTTCTCAAGCCCACGCTCCCGAATGGGGTTGAAGGTGACAATCCGCGCGCCGCGCTTCGCCGCCTTGCGCAGGCTTGTCAACATGCGCGGATGATTGGTGCCCGGATTTTGGCCGAAGATGAAGATGGCATCGGCCTCATCGAAATCGTCCAGTGTCACCGTGCCTTTACCCGTGCCCAAAGTTTCCTTCAGCGCCAGGCCGCTTGATTCATGGCACATGTTGGAACAGTCGGGCAGATTGTTGGTGCCAAAGGCGCGCACGAAAAGCTGATAGAGGAACGCTGCTTCGTTGCTGGTGCGGCCGGAGGTGTAGAAGGCCGCTTGGTCAGGGGTGCCAAGCGCCCTCAACGCGGCGCCGATTTCATCGAACAGGCGGTCCCAGGTCACCGGTTCGTAATGATCCGTTTCCGGATTATAGCGCATGGGGTGGGTGAGCCGCCCTTGGGACTCCAGGAAATGATCCGTTTTCTGGCGAAGTTCGCTCACCGTATGCTTGGCGAAGAACTCCGGTGTTACCCGCCGGGACGTGGCCTCCCACGCCACGGCCTTGACCCCGTTTTCGCAGAATTCGAAAGACGAGGTGTGTTTCGGGTCCGGCCAAGCGCAGCCAGGGCAATCAAAGCCCTCCGGCTGATTGGCATTGAGCAAGGTGGCCGCGCCTTTTGCGGGGATTCCCTGCTGCACCAGCTGTTCCGCCGTCGCTTTGACGGAACCCCAGCCGCCGGCCGCCGGTTTGCTTTTTTCCGATTTTTGGCTCATGTGACAAGTGTAAATTTTGGAGGGTTTCTTGTCGACGGGCACCCCATGACCGCTTCAAACGACCGCCACAGGCAATTTGAGGCCATTACCATCGCCGACACCGGCCAAACGGCGCAAAACTGGCCCGTGGCCGAAGAGGTGCCGGTGGCGCTGATCTATAATGGCACGCCCCACGCCGTCATGATGGCAACGCCGGAAGATCTGGAGGATTTTGCCGTCGGCTTCAGCCTGAGCGAAGGCATCGTCAACCGCGCCGATGAGATTGAAGAAATCGCCGTCTCGGAAGTGGATGCGGGCATCACGGTCAATATGTGGATTGCCGATGAACAGCATACCAAGCTTGCCGATCAAAAACGCACCATGGCGGGACGCTCGGGCTGCGGACTGTGCGGCATTGAAAGTTTAGAGCAGGCCGTGCGGCCCCTCACGCCGATCACGTCTCGAAACACGTTCAGTATCGATCAGATACGGCGAGGACTCGACGTCTTGTCGGGGAAACAAGTGATCAACGCGGAAACCAAATCGGTGCACGCCGCGGCCTGGTCGACACACGCCGTCGACATTGACGTTGTGCGCGAGGATATTGGCCGCCACAACGCCCTGGACAAAGTCGTGGGCGCCGTGGCGCGGGCCGGCAAAGACGGCGCCCAAGGGTTTCTATATCTCACCAGCCGATGCTCCTATGAAATGGTGCAGAAGGCGAACGTTCTGGGCGTGCCCCTGATCGTCGCCATCTCGGCACCCACCGCGTTGGCCCTCGATCTTGCGGAAACGAACGGCATGACGATCATTGGCATTGCCCGGGATGACGCCATGACCATATTCACGTGCCCCGAACGGATCACCGGCGTACCGCAAAGGGAATAAGATTAAATGGCAGAGGTCCTTCCTCTTAAACAAAAAACCGAAGCGATGGCGTCCCCCTATCGAGCCATCGCCGAGATCTATCACGCCTACCTCACCGGATTGATCCTGTCGGTCGCGCTGCACAAAGGGGCAAGTGCGGCGGGTGAGGCGGTGTTTCGCGTCTATCGTCAGCACCATGAGAACAAGTTCTTGTCGAGTTTCGAAAAGCTGGGCGTGAAAGGCCTTCCGGACGCGGTTGCGTCTGCCCAGTATCATTATCTGTCGAACAGCATTGGCGGCGTGCGCGTGGAGTACATGCCGGAAAGCGACAAGAAGGCGTGGGTGCGCTTCGTCCATCCGCGTTGGATCTATGAAGGGGCTGCCATTTGCGGCATGCCCATCGATGTATCCCGCGGCATGCTGCGCGGCTGGTACGCCCAAAATGGCGTGAGCCTGGGCAATCCGCGGCTTGGTTTTGTCTGCACCTCCGAAGACATGGACGGGCAATATGGTCTGGCCGGCTACTTCCTGGAGCATGACCATGATCTAGCGCCAGAAGAGCGGCTGAAGTTCGCCCCCGGTGAAGCGCCGCCACCCTTCGATGCCGCCAAGGCCCCACCCCTCGACGTGGATACCTGGCCCGAAGAACGGCTGGCCAAAGCCAACCGCAACTACGCCATGGAGCCACCTCGCCTGATGCTGCCCGTGCTGATCGATCTGTTCGGCCGGGACGATGGGGTGCATCTGGGGCGCAAGGCAGGCAAGCTGATCGGTCTGCAGCTTTATGAACAGACAGCACGGGCCTTGGCTGTCAGCAACACATCTCCCGCCGCCTTCGGTCGGTTGTTTCAGGCGCTGGCGGAAAGCCAAGGCGACGCCTGCACCGTTGAAGAAGCAAGCGACGGTATCCACATTCACCAGAAAGGCTGGCGGTTCGCGAGGGAGATCCCCTCTCTTTCCACCGGGGTTTTCGAAATGTGGAACGGCCTTTGGGAAGGCCTGCTGATCGCTCATAACCGCTTCTTAGTGATGGAGGTGTTACAGCGCCAAGACTATGGCGATGACAGATTCGAATGGCGCATTCGCGAAAGGAACTAGATGGGTGGGTGGCCTCTGAAAGGAACCGTCATCCCGGGCACACCGCAGCATGGAATGGTGCGGTGTAGACCCGGAATCCAAGTGCAGCGTCAGAGGTACAACAAGATAGATCCCGGATCAGCGCAGCGGCGCCTGCCTTCGCCGAAGCGAAGCATCGGCTTCGCGCAGGCAGGCGCCGCAGCGCATCCGGGATGACGACTTGAGAAAACCGAAAAACCAATATGGCTGATAACAATCAACGCGCACTTGTACTTTTTTCTGGCGGGCAGGATTCCGCCACCTGTTTGGCCTGGGCGCTGGACCGCTTCGCCCATGTGGAAACGATCGGTTTCGATTACGGGCAACGCCATCGGATCGAGCTGGCGTGCCGCAAGAATGTGCTCCACGCCTTTGGCAAGGACTTCCCCGCTTGGCGCGGGAAACTGGGTGAGGACCATGTGGTGTCCCTGCCCTTCTTCCGCGACTTGGGTCATACGGCCATGACCAGCGACATGGAAATCGTCTTCGAAGAGAACGGTCTGCCCAACACATTCGTCCCTGGGCGGAACATCTTTTTCCTTACCACCGCGGCCGTTATCGCTTACCGCCGTTCCCTCAAGCACATCATTGGCGGCATGTGCGAGACGGATTATTCCGGCTATCCCGATTGCCGGGACGACACCATCAAGGCGCTGCAAACTGCTCTCAATCTGGGTCTCGACACCAGGCTGGTGCTGCATACGCCGCTCATGTGGATCGGCAAGGCAGATACCTGGGCGATGGCGGAGCGACTGGGCGGACCAGCGCTTGTCGAGCTCATCCGCGAAGAAACCCACACCTGCTATTTGGGGGACCGCGGCCAGAAACACCCCTGGGGCTATGGCTGCGGCTCATGCCCGGCGTGCGAGTTGCGCGCCAAGGGCTACGGGGCGTTTGTCGCCCGAGCGGGACAATGACTTACACGGTCAAAGAAATCTTTTTCACCTTGCAAGGGGAAGGCGCGCAAACCGGGCGGCCCGCTGTCTTTTGCCGGTTTGCCGGCTGCAATTTGTGGACGGGCCGGGAACAAGATCGCGCCAAGGCAGTTTGCCAATTCTGCGACACGGATTTCGTGGGCACGGACGGGCCCGGCGGCGGACAGTTCGCAACCGCCGACGCGCTGGCACGCGCCGTTGAAGCCCAATGGCCCGGTGACAACCGATCGGCGCGCTTTGTGGTCTGCACCGGCGGCGAACCCCTGCTGCAGCTTGATCCGGCGGCCATCGACGCCCTCCACCAACGTGGCTTTTCCATCGCTGTGGAGACCAACGGCACCGTTGAAGCGCCCGCCGGGATTGACTGGCTGTGCGTCAGCCCGAAAGCGGATGCAGAGATCGTCCAGCGCAGTGGCGATGAGTTAAAGCTTGTCTATCCCCAAGACCTTGCACGGCCGGAAGATTTCGCCCATCTCGACTTTAAGCGGTTTTCGCTGCAGCCCCTTGACGGTCCGCAGACGGAGGAAAACACACAGGCAGCCGTTGCTTACTGCTTGGAACACCCGCAATGGCAGCTCAGCCTGCAGACCCACAAACTGCTAGGTCTGCCGTAACAGCGGTGTTGGTTACCGCCGCCGGCGCCGTCTGCTGGTCCTTTTCTTGGGTTCCGGATCAGGCTCTGGTTCGGGTTCCGGCTCCGGTTCGGCCGCCCTTCGCCGCCGCCGGGGTGCAACGTCTCCGGCCACTGACTCGTAAGCAAAGTTGAAAGCACCGATAAGATGGGCGTAAACGACCAAATAGCCGACGGTGATTACGGCCACCGCCGCAGCCCCCATGGGCGTCGTCAACATCGCCATATCGAACGTGCCGTCACCAATACTTTGTGCGATTTCGGCAAAGAAGGCCGCCAGCGGAGAGTAGCCGGCGGCGGTAAGAATAGCACCACCGACGATCGATGACACAATGCCGATCAGGATCGTCAGACCGATCAAACGCCACACATTGCCGCGGGTCAACGTCCACGATCTTCCCACGCCAATCCGTTTTTCCTTAACGATCACCGGAAGAACGAGGCTAAAGCGCACAAGCAAAAAAAAGGCCAGCAGCACGACCACGATGATGCCGACGGCCATCAGAGGACCGTCAAACAGCATCTCCGGTGAGACGCTGTTCTTATCACTGCCATCCTCTGGATACTGATCAAGTGAGCCCGACCCGGAAAACCCTTGTGTCGCCGCCACCAAAGCAATGATGGGAATCAAACACACGAGAATAGTGATGATGCCGACAATGATAGACGCAACAAACAGGCGCAATTCGCCGGCGCCCGGCCAAAAATACAGGGGACCGATCGGTTCGCGGAAATAGGCCTTCGTAAGACCAACCATCAACATAAGGCCGGCCAAAACTGTCACCAAATTGAATATTATTGCTGTACGGAGAATTCTCGGGTCCGCGTGGTCGGCCTGCTCCGGGTCGAAGGCAGCGTCGCCGAGAACCGAGTAATACACAACAAACGCAATCGCCGAGATCACGGTCGGAATCAGTCCACCGCGCACGACGGCAATGATTCGAACCAACGCAAAATACGTCCCCGCACCCACGCTGCGGAATACCGGAATTTTTCCCGATGCCATTGTCGCCCCCTGAGGAATCGGCGCTCTGTTGTCGCCTTTGAATATTCTAAAGGGAAATTCGCAAATCTATCAATCTGTGATTGGATTGGATTCGCCTAATTTCCACCTCCTGCTTAAGCAGCCGCGGCCTCATCCTCCGTCAGTTTCTCATAGGCAAACCCAAGCGCCCCCACATACAGGCTCATAAAAAGGAGATAAGTAAAGGCGTTTGCCAAAAGCAGTATGAAGCCCGGCAACGTCAAAAACGAGTCGATGGTCACGCGCCCATCAAGGGAAACTTTGTCCAAGTCGCCCCCGGAAACAGCGCCCAACAGGACAAATGTGCCTAATAAGACGGGAAATAAAATCACCGCAAACGCAACGGCCAGAAACAAGATAACAAAGATGAGGCGCCACACATTGCCGCGCATGAGGGTCCACGAGCGGCGAATCCCGAGCCTGCGTTCTTGAATAATGACCGGGAGAAACAGGCTCAGCCGGAATGCGACGAACACATAGAAGATCGCCAGCGCCATCCCCGCAAGAACAGTCACAATGATCATCGACATGTCCTGTTCGTGTATCCCGGTGACCACCTCCACGTGACGTATCATCTGTTGCGGCACGGAGCTGAAATCCACGTAGTTAAACAGAACCCAAGCGAGACCGACCACCGGCAAAAAATAAATGAACACTGTCAGCACGGCCACGGCGGTCGTTGCCCCGATAAAGCGCCACTCCGGCGCACCAAAGCTTGCATAGAGCCCGCCGATCGGCTTGTCGAAATAGGCTTTCGCCAATCCGATGGTGAACATGGCCACCGCGCCCACGTAAAGAGCGGCCAGTGGCAACCCGTAATAAGGATTGCGCAATCCGTCGCCGCCCAAACTCTGCAAGCCCGATCCGGGAATGGCCGGTAAAATAAACCAGTGCAGGGCGAACATGACGGCCCCCGCGATCAATGCCGGAACAATGGACACACGCAAGATGCGGAAGAAGCGTACAAACAGGAATTGGATGCCCGAACCGACGCTGCGAAAAACAGGTATTTTTCCTGCCGCCATACTCCCCCCGGAATTGGCCGTGATGATCTAGTGTCGATTTCGGGTTCAGAACGTCGCTTCCGGACTCGCTGAGATTGTACGGCGAACTTCTGAACCACGACACTAGCCTGGCATCATCTTATGTGCGAATGGGAGCAGGGCGCAACTTGCTGACAATGATCTACCTGACCGGCCCACTCCCCCTTCCCAACCACCCGAGCCAGGGTACCCTTGGGGTGCCCCCGGGTCCGCGCTTCGCGCGGCCCGAGGACAAGGTTCACGGGAAGGGGGAGTGGGCAGGCTAGGCACTCATTCAAAAACGATGGGCAAATTTCGCACCGACCCCGATGTCGGGGGCTGCATTGGGATTGTGATCGGGATGAAGACGCCCAAACAGTCCAAGCGAAACAGTCGATTCTTCTGCGACAGGCGTTGTGTACACGGCCTCAAGGGCGATTTCGCGCGCCTCCGCTGACAAATCTATGTCGGCGGATTCGAAATGCACGTCCGTGCCGTTTTCAAGCGAAACAGGCACGGTCACCGTCGCTCGCGAGGATGAGACACGAAGCGGCTGGCCGGCGCTGAAGGATAAGCGGTCATCGTCCCAAACCACATCCCTTGCCGCCAAACCGACACCGAAAGCATTTGCCCGCGCCCCGGATATGCCGGAGATCAGCCCGCTGGTGTTGCTTTGAGTCGAGTTACCTTCCGTGTACGATGCAAAAACGCTTACGCTATCGGTGAGCGGCGCGGTTACCGACACATTCACAAAGTTGGACGACCCGGTTTGACCTGCATCGAAGGCACCTTCCGCGGTCGATCCCAGCACGCCGCCCCGTTCTGAGATATGGCCGACCCCGACCCGCAGGTCGATGCCGCTCAGCCGATAGCCGATTTCCATGCGTGCCAGGCTTGCGTCTTGGTCTTGGGCGAGCGACTGAGAACTTTGGAACCCGGCAATCTTAAGCGTCGTCCGATCGTTCAGGGCATAGCGCATGCCGCCGCCATTTGCGGGACCCGTCAGCGCATCGTAGGGCGCGAAGAAAGCGGTCCCCGACATGAATTCCGCCCCGCCACCCCTGAAGGGCTGCAGTACGCCCATGGCATCGGACGGCGAGGTGTTGATACCCGCAAAATAACCAAGACGTTTCGTCATCACGCCGCTCATGCGGCCCATCACCGGCGTTTCCTGGAGCGCCCGGCCGCGCGGATCAGGCCCCAATGCCGACCAGAACGGCAACACACTGTCCGCAACATTCTGATCGATGAAGAATGCGGCCTCAAACCCGGATCCCGCCGCGCCATGAACCACCGTGTACGGATCGCTTGAGACGAAACTCTCAAGACCTGTTTGGCGTCCTTCACTGGAGATCTGTTGGTTTAGGTCAAAGAAGAAAGGAAACCCTTGTTCGTCCAACGCCATCACGCTTGCGAAAATGGCGTGTTCGGAACTGTGGACCCCGAATGCGGATCCCAGCGTGGTTATCGTCGCTTCGGCGACGGGCCCGACACCACCGCCTCCGCCGCCGCCTCCGGCACCCCCTCCACCGCCACCGGGCGGCACGCTGACAATGCCCACGGGCTGGATGGCCGCTTCCAGGTCGAGCAGGCCTTGGCCGACGACACTGGCGGCATAAGGTAAAGGCGCTGCCGTATCCAAAATGCGCTGCACAAGTGCCGCGTGCGTCACGCCCGGGAACGCTGCTTTCAGCACCGCCAAGGCACCCGCCACTTGCGGTGCCGCCATGGAGGTGCCCGTGCCGAAGCCGTAAGTTGCGCCGGGCAAGGTGGAATAAATCGACGTCCCCGGCGCCATCAGGCAGTAGGTCGCCGTGCTGCCGCAATCATTGCTGCTTGGCCGGGGCGTGCCGTCCAATTGAAGATTGCCGACCACGACCGCATAGCCCGCCACCAGCCCATCGGTGGCGTAGCGCGCGGGATAGGACGGTTCCGTATCAGAGTCATTGCCCGACGAAATCACCATAATGCGCTCTTGAGCGGCGGCATCACGCATCGCTTCCAACACAATGGAAACCGCGGACGGGCCGCCCAAGCTCATATTGATGATGTGGGAAGAAAAAGTGGGATTGCTGGTGTATTCGGCCGCTGAAGCACCGCTGCATTGCACGCCCGTGCCATAACATTTTGAGATGCCGGCTGCGGAGCCGATGGCAACCGCCAGATCGAGCGAATCGAACTTGGCGTTTTCAAAATCGCCCCCGTAGAGGGAGGGCCGTGTGCCCTGAATATTGACCAGCTTGGCGCGGTAAGCGACGCCATGGCGCCCAATATTGTCGCGCGCCGCCGCGACAATGCCTGCCACATGGGTGCCATGCGACGAGGGGGCGGGGCTTGCTTCCGTCGAAAACAAGAAAGTGGGCTCGCCGGACAGGGCGGTCTGTAGATCGGGGTGGTTCAGGTCGATGCCCTGATCAATGATCGCCACGCGAACGCCGCTGCCAGCGGGCTGGCCGCCTGTGCGGTCCGCATAGGCTTCGGCCGCATTGATCATGGCGAGACCTGTGCTGGCATTGTATTCCGCACCGAACCATCCGGCGGCCCCAAGGGCAGGATCGGGCTCGGGCAAGTTTTGATCGGTCACGGTGAGGAGAAAGCTGGAGCCACCCGCCCCACCGGTACTTGCTCCCGCCGGCGCCGATGCGTCGCCCCCACTGGACCCACACCCGGTAAGTCCCAGAAACAGCGGCGCGGCCGCCACCCCCATTTTCAAGAAAGCGCGAAATGACGACGAGTGACGCAACACTTTTCCGACCCTTGGACTGAGGAACCTGTCCAAGCATCAAAAAAGGTTGCGACTAATAATCCGTGAAGTGACTCCTAAAAGTGCGATCACATTTTGAATCGTGTTTTAGGTTCATTCATTGGAAATCACACTTAACGAATGGTGAAGAAGTCGGCCCAGGTGAAGTCCCGAACCCCCATTCCCTTGCACATTGCAGGCTGATAGGGTGACGCCGAAAACAAATCGGTGATTCGGGGGACTAAATGCGACGCGCACTTCTTGCCGGAGTTGCTCTCTTCGTTCTGATTGTAGCGGTCGTGCTCATTCGCACTTTCAACTTCACGCCGGAAGCTCCGTCTACGGTGGAATTGATAACGCACGAACCGGATCCCGACGTGTTGGCGCAGCACATGTCCGAAGCCATTCGCTTCAAGACGATCTCGACGCAACGGCCGTCGAGTTCGGATCCCGAACAGTTTGAACAGTTTATTGCATGGTTCGAGACCACCTATCCGGAAGTGCATGCGGCGATGACCCGCGAATTGCTCGGTCATACGATTCTTTTGCGGTGGCCCGGCACGGATCCGAATGCGCAGCCCGTCCTGTTGACGAGCCACTATGATGTGGTGCCGGTGATCCCGGGAACCGAGTCGCTTTGGAAAGAGCCGCCCTATTCGGGGAATATCGTCGACGGTTATGTGTGGGGACGTGGGGCACTTGATGACAAAAGCGGTGTCATCGCCATTGCGGAAGCTTCCACGCTCCTGCTGAAGAAGGGCTTCACGCCAAAACAAACCGTCTATCTCAGTTTCGGCCATGATGAAGAGGTGAGCGGCCGAGAGGGGGCCGGTGCCGTCGCCGCCTTACTGAAAGAACGGGGCGTGCAATTGGAATGGTCTCTTGACGAGGGCTCATTTGTGTTGGATGGCCTCATTCCCGGGCTGGACAAGCCCGTCGCCAGCATCAATGTGGCGGAAAAGGGCTACACGACGCTTCAGCTGATCGCCAAAGCCGCGGGTGGCCATTCTTCGGTGCCGCCCGGGCGAACCGCGGTGGGCGATTTGGCCGAGGCCATCGTGAAGCTGCAGAATTCCCCACTGCCGGGGGGATTGGAAGGCGTGTCCGAGGAAATGTATGACGCGCTGTCACGGCACATGTCATTTGCGCAACGCATGGCTTTTGCCAATCGCTGGCTGTTCAGCGGGCTTGTGGAATCGACAATTTCGCGTATCCCGGCAGGCAATGCCAGTCTGCGCACCACCATCGCGCCGACCATGCTGTCTGCCAGCATCAAAGAAAACGTACTGCCGATCCGCGCGGTGGCAACGATTAATTTCCGGCTGCATCCGCGAGACACGGTAGAGTCTTTGATGGAGCACGTGCGCAACGCCATTGAGAACGACGCCATCGAAATCAATTTGGTGAGCGGGAATGAAGCTTCGAATGTGGCCGACACAAGCTCACCTAGCTTCGCGGCCATGAAGCAAACAGTTGTCGAGATTTTCGGCGATGTGATCGTCGCGCCCGGCCTGACGGTCGCTGCCACCGACAGCCGCCACTATGCGCTTGTGGCCGACAATGCTTACCGGTTTCATCCGGTGGTGGTCGGTCCTGAAGATATTGCCAGCTTTCACGGGACCAACGAACGCATCTCCGTCGACAATCTAGTGCGCGCGACAAATTTCTACGCACAGCTGCTCATCAACGTGAACGAGTGACTTCTTGAAGGGGACTCGACCATCCCGCTCCCCCTTCCCGTGAACCTTGTCCTCGGGCCGCGCGAAGCGCGGACCCGGGGGCACCCCTAGGGTACCCTTATCGGGTGGCTGGGATGGGAGAGCGGGACGGCCAAGCCGATGATATTGATCTAAGTCATAGTGGCTTAAGGACGGCCGTTTACTTTCCAATCATCGAAAAGTTGGAGGTAATACATGTCTCACGTTCCCCATGAGTTAGCCGAAGATTTCCCCGAATACGCCGACAAGATCCACGACCTGAAGACCAGCAATGCGCATTTCGCCAAGCTGGCGGACGCTTATCATCACGTGAACCGGGAAATTCACCGGATTGAATCCGGCGTGGAGCCGGCCTCCGATGAACGCAACATTAATCTGCGTAAGGAACGCATGCAGCTCAAAGACGAGATCAACGATTTGCTGAAAGCGGCGTCCTAGAGCAAGCCTGACATAGATTTGCTCTATGCGATGCGTGCCAGCCCGGCTTCGGCGGCCGCTGGTTTCGGATGATGTGCCGGATGGCACGCATGGGCCATGATCTCAAGGCTCTCCACCAGACGGGGGCCTGGGCGGGCGAAGAAGGCATTGCCGTCGGAAACAAAGACACCCCGGGAAGCACCGGCGACAAGGGTTTGCCATTCGGGCGTGGGCTCAATCGCCTTAAGGTCCTTCAGTGTGCGGTCAATCGGAAAGCCACAACATGAAACGAAGATAAGGTCGGGCTTTGCGTCGACCACTTGCTGCCACGTAATCGTGGATGAATGGTCCCGGGGCGTGCCCAACAAATCAATGCCGCCCGCCGTTTCGATCAATTCCGGCATCCAGTGGCCGCCTTGAAACGGCGGGTCGAGCCACTCGATAAAGGCAACCCGCGGCCTGCCCGCAGCCTTAACCGCTTCGTCGGTTCGGGCGCGCACCGCATCGATCCTGTGGTTAAGGTCCGCAAGCACCCGGTCCGAGGAGACACCGGCCGCCTGCGCCGTCTGCGCGATGGTGCCGAACACGTCCTCAAATGATTGCGGTTCCATATTCACCACACGGGGCGCACTGGGCAGCGAGCCGAGCGCCGTTTGCACTTCGCCGACGGAAACGGCGCACACGTCGCACAAATCCTGCGTCACGATCAGATCGGGCGCGAGCGTGCGCAGCACATCCATCTTAATTGTGTACAAAGCATCCGCCGAGCCCAACCGGTCGCGCACATCGTCGTCGATTTCTTTGGGAGTTTTTTGATCGTCGATGACCGTTTCGGTCACGATCGGCAGGCCGGCCACATCCGACGGGTAGTCGCAGGAATGGGAAATACCCACGAGCCGGTCGCGCAGACCAAGCGCGCAGATGATTTCGGTCGCACTGGGCAATAGAGAAACGATACGCATGGCCTGGACTATACAGGCAACATTGGTTCGTGCCGAGACCTTCTTACACTCGTCATCCCCCGGCTTGACCGGGGGATCCAGTATTCAGTCTTCGCGAGAGGGAATGTCTATCCCGGATTGCCGGGTTAAGCCCGGCAATGACGACCCAAAACATCAATCCACCCACCGCAAAAAATGACTGGGACATACGCGGCAATCGCTGCTGCCGAAACGGCGAACGGGAACGGTGAATGCGCCGCTTGCCAACAGGTGCCCGATCAAATCGCATTCGTCGCCGCCGGGAAAGGCCAGGGCGCACAGCCCGGCGGCTTGTGTGGTCACCCGATCCACATGCCAGTGGAGCCTTTTCTTTTTGTCGAAATGCCGCCTAAGGCGGGCCTGCAGCCCGCCCGGTCCGTGAGCATTGCCGGCATAGACATAGGCACCGGGCGGGAATTTGCCCGTTAAATCGCCGCCACGCAGCGCGACAGTTATCGGTGCCTTGAGGTGAAGACACAGCAGGTAGGCGCCGGTGCGGTCCCCAAGCCGTTTTTCAAACTCCGCCGGATGCCGTAGAGTAATGGGGGACGGGCATTTTCCCTGGATTAATCGGCTGACAATTTGATGAAAATCCTCACGCATGTGACGGCGGCGGCTCTTTACCTGGGGCTTGTGGGCTTCATTTTGGATGAAGTTCGGTGTAATCGCGACACGTTTTGCTCGGACCCGCTGGTGCGCGCTGTGCGGGACGGCCCGATGGAGAAATGGGGTGAGCGGTTCCCGGTTCGAACGGGCGGGCTGAACCAAGGCATGGATCAAGATGCGGTCGTATCGCGCCTCAAACAAGCGGGCTTTCAAGAAGCGGAAGCCGCGGGCAAGCTTACCAAGGACGTGGAACAGGGCCGCAAAGTGTTCGTCCAACGCAAATCCAATTGGGTGTGCAATGTGGGCTATTACGTGATCTTGGCGTTCGACGATCAGGACCGCCTTCAGTTTGCGGAAGGCACCAAATATGAGCACGGCTGCCTTTAGTGATTTGGGTACTCAGCCGGCGCGATACGCTGCCACTTTATCCGCATACGTATTGAGCGTGTCGAACGCCGCCGCGGGGTCGTCCGGCGGCAGGGTGAGAATCATGCGTTCCACCCCATTCTCCGCAAGCTGATCGATATATTCCGCCGTCGCCGGCAGGCCGAGCGCTGAAATGGTTGGCGCGGACTTGCCGGCAGCATCCGCTAGCCGCTTCAGCTCCGCCACATCGTCCGCCAGCGTATGCAACGGTGTTTGCTTGTTTTTGAGCGAGTCGTGCCATTCCATGGCAAAGACCGGCAGCCAGCCGTCCCCCAGCGCCACCACCCGCTTCAAAATATTGGGCCCGGCGCCCGCGATGAGCAGCGGCGGATGCGGGTCTTGCACGGGCTTGGGCCATTGCCAAGACGGGGTGAACTGAACGGTGTCACCTTCGTACTCGGCGACCTCTTGTGTCCACAACGCTTTCATCGCCTCGATACGCTCGCGGGTTGCTTTGAATCGATCTTCAAATGCGACGCCATGGTTCACCATTTCGGGCGGGTTCCACCCGGCGCCGATACCGAAGATGACACGGCCGTTGGAGATGTGATCGAGCGTCGCGATCGCCTTGGCGCAATTGATCGCATTGTGCTGGGGCAGAATGATGATCGCCGTGCCCAGCTTGATCCTGGACGTGACGGACGCGGCCGCCCCCAATGCCACAAACGGATCGTGCATGGAGCGGTAGGGCATGGGCACGTCACCTCCCAATGGAAATTCCGTGTCCACAGGGATGTGCGAGTGTTCAGACACGAAGATCGAGTCGAAGCCCAGATTTTCCGCAGCCGACGCCATCTCCCCGGGATTGGGGCCTTTGTGGGTGAGAAAAATGCTGATGCCGAATTTCATGGCGCGCTCCCTGCTGAGTTTTCGTTAGCTTAGAGCGGTTTATCGGCTAAGGGGACCTAGCTGGAGAGGGGGCTTACCGCCAACCACGCCAAAACCCCAGACGTCATCCCCTCGAAAGAGGGGATCCAGTAACCCGTCACGCCAGCGCTTTTAACACTCGATCAGAATCAGCGTACTGGATCCTCGCTTGCGCGAGGATGACGGCCTTTGGGACGTTTACACCGTCCGCTCGACCATCATCTTTTTGATTTCGGCGATGGCCTTGGCCGAGTCCACCATCCCAAGCAGACGAGTACTCGAAGACGACAAAATTCCAATCGTCTTACGGTTCGCTTTCTTTGTCTTGTTGAGGCATCGTGAGCCCCCTCGGCAATCTAGGCGGGTTCCTTTCGTCCCACTCGGAACGCTCGAAATCGGTCGGATCAAGTTGAGTAAGCTGTGAAAAATCGGCAGATGTGCTGATCGTCGACAGTATCGCCCCGTCAAAGTCAACGTCCAATAGCGCTACGCCCTTCCAGATCGATTCCTCAAGGTGAGCATAGCGAAAATTCGCGAAGATGTAGTTGTCATTGTAGATAGAGCTGTCATTCAAAAAGGCACTTTCAAAGTTTGTAAACCAAGACCCACATTCTCTAAACTCGCAACGGTGGAAGTGCGATTTGCTGAAGTTTGCATCGTCAAATTCGCAGTTAACAAATCGTACATCTCGAAAACTCTGACCAGACAGGTCAGAACCGTTCAGTTCAAACCCTCTTACGGTTATGTTATCAAGTTCAAGATTTGGAAGATGACAGTTTCGAAGATCAACTTTACGTGTCTCCACACCGTCGATGTTCTTTACACGAATCAGAACCTTAATCGCGGCTAACACGTCGGATGCAAGACTGGTATCTATTGATGCCTCCGATTGTAGATTGCCGCTCGGACGAGCGCAATTGTTTCTAACAAACGCCGCAAGTATTTCGATTATGGCCTGCACATCGCGTACGCTATCAAAACCTATGCGCTCAAGAGCATAGATGGCGCCCAATCGGATAGAGGTTTCTTTGCTTCCAAGCTGTTCAATTGCTTTAGTAAATCGATCCGTTATTTGCGCTTGCTCACCCAACCGAAGTTGGTCGGAGAGATTTTGTATCTGGTTGGATAGATTTTCAGCTTGAGCAAGCTGCGCTTGGGCCTGAAGTTCATTGGCGGCAGTCCGTCTCGATACAAGGAAAAGGCCAAACACAGAAATTGGAATTGCGAAAAGCCCCGTCATCATCAGCGAGAGGTTTCGCAAGCGCTCTGTTTCGTTTGTCCAGTATCGCCATGTCATTAGCTCCTTCTCTGCACTAACAGCCGACCAAATCAAGGCTGCCAGTAGCATAAGTATCAGCACGTTTGCCGAAATGCCCCAGTTCGAAACGCACCAACCAAACGCGATTCTCGCATGCCTCCACAGGCGACTGAGGTCGGCCGGAAGATCTTCGACAACTAGCTCAAAAATGGCCGGTCCGAGAGCTGACATGTTTTCCTTTCTGTTTCCATGTCATGCATACTCTCCTTATACGAAAAAGGTCGCCGGGGGGCGACCTTTCGTTGCATTTGTGTTTTCGATGTTGGAACTACACCGTCCGCTCCACCATCATCTTTTTGATTTCGGCAATCGCCTTAGCGGGGTTCAAACCCTTGGGGCAGGTCTGCGCGCAATTCATGATGGTGTGGCAGCGGTAAAGCCGGAACGGGTCTTCCAGATTGTCGAGACGCTCGCCGGTGGACTCATCGCGGCTGTCCGCCAGCCAGCGATAGGCTTGCAATAACGCGGCCGGGCCCAAATAGCGCTCCGGGTTCCACCAATAGCTCGGGCAAGATGTGGAGCAACAGGCACACAGAATGCATTCGTAAAGGCCGTCGAGCTTTTCGCGGTCTTCTTGAGACTGCTTCCACTCCTTCTCCGGCTGCGGCGTGGTGTTGTGCAGCCATGGTTCGATGGACGCGTACTGGGCATAGAAATTGGTGAGATCCCCCACCAGATCCTTCACCACTTTGAGCGACGGCAAGGGGTACACCTTCACCGTTCCACGCACTTCGTCGACACCCTTGGTGCAAGCCAGCGTATTCTTGCCGTCGATGTTCATGGCGCAGGAGCCGCACACCCCTTCCCGGCAAGACCGGCGGAACGTAAGAGACGGATCGATTTCATTTTTGATTTTGATGAGCGCATCCAGCACCATGGGCCCGCATTCGTCCATATCCACCGTATACGTATCGATGGTGGGGTTCTGATTATCGTCCGGGCTCCAGCGATAGACGCGGAATTTTTTTGTGTTCTTCGGTTTCTTGCCGCCCGCCGTCTTTTGCACGGGCCATTTCTTGCCCTCTTTGATGGTGCTGTTACGCGGCAGAGTGAAATGCGCCATGGATTTATTGCCTTCTGGTCAATTCTCGAAAGTCGTGAAACCGCTCTAGTACACCCGCGCTTTCGGGGGAATGTACTGCACGTCGTTGCTCATGGTGTAGGCATGGACGGGACGGTAGTCGATGGTCACATCGCCCGTGTCATTGTCGATCCACGAGAGCGTGTGCTTCATCCATTCATCATCGTCCCGGTCCGGGAAGTCTTCGCGGGCATGCGCCCCGCGGCTTTCCTGGCGGTTCACCGCGGAATTCACGGTAACGACCGCTTGGCTGATCAGATTGTCGAATTCTAGGGTCTCCATCAGATCCGAATTCCAAATCATGCCGTCATCCGCCACGCTGATGTCGGGCACGCCGGCGAACACATCGGCGATCAGCTTGGTGCCTTCTTCCAGGACGTCGCCTGTGCGGAACACGGCGCAATTGTTCTGCATCACATCCTGCATGCGGGCGCGCAGCTCCGCCGTGGGCGTCCCGCCTTTGGCGTTGCGGAATTTGTCGAGCCGCGCGATGGCGTCTTGCCCTGCCTCTTTCGAAAGATCGGCTTGGGTTTCGCCCGGCACGATTTTTTCCGCCGCGCGCAAGCCCGCCGCCCTGCCGAACACCACCAAGTCGATCAGCGAGTTGGAGCCAAGACGGTTCGCCCCGTGGACGGACACGCAGGCCGCTTCGCCGATGGCCATCAAACCCGGCACCACGGCGTCCGGATCGCCATCCACTTTTGTCAGCACTTCACCGTGATAGTTGGTGGGAATGCCGCCCATATTGTAGTGCACTGTCGGCAGCACGGGGATCGGTTCCTTGGTCACGTCCACACCCGCAAAGATGCGCGCGCTTTCGGAAATACCCGGCAGGCGTTCCGCCAGCACTTTCGGATCCAGATGATCCAGGTGCAGATAGATGTGATCCTTCTTCGGGCCCACGCCACGGCCTTCGCGGATTTCGATGGTCATGGAGCGGGACACCACATCGCGCGACGCCAAATCCTTGGCGGACGGCGCGTAGCGTTCCATGAACCGTTCGCCTTCCGAGTTGACCAGATAGCCGCCTTCACCGCGCGACCCCTCGGTGATCAACACGCCGGCGCCGTAAATGCCCGTGGGGTGGAATTGCACGAATTCCATGTCTTGCAAGGGCAGACCGGCGCGCAAGACCATGGCGTTGCCGTCGCCGGTGCACGTATGTGCCGAGGTGCAGGAGAAATAAGCCCGACCATAACCGCCCGTTGCCAAGATAGTGCGCTTGGCCCGGAAGCGATGGATGGAGCCGTCGTCGAGGCACCAGGCCATGACGCCGCGGCATTCGCCTTCTTCCATGATCAGATCAAGGACGAAATATTCGATGTAGAATTCTGCGTTGTAGCGCAGGCTTTGTCCGTACAGCGTGTGCAGAATGGCATGGCCTGTCCGGTCGGCGGCCGCACAAGTGCGCTGCACGATACCTTCGCCAAAATTTGAGGTCATGCCGCCGAAAGCGCGCTGATAGATCTTGCCTTCTTCCGTGCGGCTGAAGGGTACGCCGAAATGCTCTAATTCGTACACGGATTCAGGTGCATTGCGGCAGAGATACTCAATCGAGTCCTGATCGCCCAGCCAGTCCGACCCCTTCACCGTGTCGTACATATGCCAGCGCCAGTCGTCTTCCATCATATTGCCAAGCGCTGCAGAGATGCCGCCTTGGGCCGCCACCGTGTGGCTACGCGTCGGAAAAACTTTGGTGATGTTCGCCGTTCTGAGCCCTGCTTGCGCCGCCCCTAAAGTGGCGCGCAAGCCCGCGCCCCCGGCGCCCACGACCACCACGTCATAGGTGTGGTCGACAATGTCATACGCTGTCATCTAATTCCTCATCCGGCAAAACTAAGTTTCAATACCGCATACACACAGGCCAACCCGATCGCCACGGCGAAGAATGTGTTCAGCATCAACAACGCAATCTTCGAGCCTTCATTGGTGACGTAGTCTTCAATCACCACCTGCAAACCGAGTTTCATGTGGTAAAAGCCCGCACCGATCAGCAGCAGCAGGGGGATCGCCAAGAGAGGCTGCCCAAGCGCTTCGGATGCCGTCGCGTAATCCGCGCCAACCAAGCCGATCACGGTGATCAAAAACCAAATCGTAAGCGGCACGAGGGCGACCGCCGTCATCCGCTGATGCCAGAAATGGCCAACGCCTTCTTTCGCCGAACCAAGACCGCGAACTTCTCCAAGTGGGGTGCGTAAACTCATGGATCAGCCCCCCATCAGGCCATAGGCGGCCGCCCAGACGACGATGGTGAGCGCGATGGTCGCCAACACAACAATCCAACCGGTCATGGATGCGGTGCGCGGCTCGAAGCCGTGGCCCACATCCCAAAAAAGATGCCGGACGCCGTTGAGCAGGTGATAGATCAACGCGACGGTGAATCCGAACAGAACGAATTGGCCCAAAAAGCCGCCCGCAAGCGATTGAAAGAGGTCATAGGCCTCGGCACCGGAGGCGGCGGCGATCAGCCACCAGGCCAGAATGACGGTGCCGCCGTAAAGGCCGATGCCGGTAATCCGGTGGGCCGCCGAGGTGAACATGGTTATTTCCCACCGATACACCTGCAAATGAGGCGACAGAGGACGGTTATCGGCGTCCGCCGCGCCGGCTTTTGACTCAGCCATTCAAAACCCCTTATTTCCGGCGTCTGGACCCTGGTCTGGATTCTGGCCCGACTGCCTTTCCCTGGTGCGAGAAATCATTCCGAAACATAGAGCCGTTGCGACCCGTGGCGATGTCATGCGCTGATTTGACCGAAAATTCAAGCCAATGCGCCGATTTCACGCGCCCAAAACGGGCCCTTTGGCACCGTTCCAATCTAGAGGGGGCGCCCGCCCAGTCAACACAACGCGGGGCCGCGTCGCATCACATATTTGGTGAGTTTTCGGCCCGATTTACAGGGAAATCGGCACCCCTTATGCGGGCGTCAGCCCCAATTCCTTCTGCTTCTTCTTGCTGAGGCCGGCTGCCACGATGGCGTGGGACTGTTTGATGTAGTCCTTGAGCTCTTTTTTGCTTAAGCCCGGCCTGTCGTAGTGCTGGATCCACTTCATGCCGCGGGACGCCAGATACGGCGCAGGCCGTAGACCAGGCTGATCCTTCAGCACCTCGAACGACAAATCACTGGTTTTGAACGTGAAGGCCGGCCGGTCTTCCGCCCAGCCGCCAATGGCGAAGACCTTGCCGCCCACTTTCCACACATGGGATCCGCCCCACTGCACCACATAAGAGGTGGCGGGCAGCTTTTCGCAGAAGGCATTGAATTCGTCGTAGGTCATGTTGAGAGTTTACACACGGTGGTAGGTCATCGCGACCCCGCGGCCTTTGTTTCACCGCTCATCCCGGACAAGCGACCGAAGGAAGCGCAGATCCGGGATCTCGTCATGCAGTTATCATGAGATCCCGGCTCGCGCTATCGCGCGGCCGGGATGAGCGGAGAGGATGTATTCGTCCGAACAATTGTGTGCTTCAATCGGTACAGACATGTTTCAATGGAACGCACATGAAAACAGTCATCAGAAACGGCAATGTGTTCGACACCGGCGCACTCGATTTTACGGGCGAAGCGACGGTGGTGATCGAAGACGGGCGGATTGCATCTGTCGGCGAGGAGCTTACGGGCGAGGCGGATCTGGAGATCGACGCGCGCGGACAATTCGTCATGCCCGGCTTTATCGATGCCCATGTGCATTTGCGCATCGGCACCATGAATTTCGCGAAGCTCGCCAGTTGGACGGAAGTGCAATTCGGCATCGCTATGGCCAGGCTGGCGCGCGAGACGCTGGAACGGGGCTTCACCACCGTGCGCGATACGGGCGGGGAGCTGGGCGGGCTCATCCGCGCGATCCGCGACGGCGAAATCGACGGCCCCAATATCGTCCGCTCAAGCCACATGATTTCGCAGACCGGCGGCCATGGCGATGTGGAAGGCGGTGCCCGGCCCGTGCCCGATTGCGCCTGCCAGATGCGCCATACGGCCATGGGCATTGTAGCGGACGGACCCGATGCGGTGCGCAAGGCCGCGCGCCATGTGCTGCGGGAAGGGGCGGACTTCATCAAGATCCATGTGTCCGGGGGCGTTGCCTCGCCTTCCGATCCGCTGGATTGTGTTCAGTACACGAAGGATGAAGTGGCGGCGGCCGTTCAAGAAGCGCGCAACCGCAAGACTTACGTGGCGGCTCATGCTTACACGCCGGAAGCGATCACTATGGCCGTGGAAAACGGCGTCCATTCGATCGAACATGGCAATCTGATTGACGTGGGCGCGGCCAAGGCCATGAAGAACAATGATGCCGTGATGGTGCCGACCCTGGTGACCTATCAGGCCATGGCGGAAGTGGGCGAAATGCTGGGCCTGCCCGCGGTCAACATCGAAAAGAACAAGCTGGTGCTGGAAGAGGGGCTGAAAGCCGTGGGCATCGCCAAGGAGGCGGGCGTCGACCTTGGCTTCGGCACGGATCTGTTGGGCGAAGCCCAGCCCTGGCAGAACCGGGAATTCGCCATCCGTGCACAGATGGAATCGGCCCGAGACATTTTGCAATCCATGTATGTGGTGAACCCGCGCCTCTGCCGCATGGAAGGCGAGATCGGCACCTTGACGCCGGGCGCCCGCGGCGACGTGGTGATCGGCAACATAAACCCGCTGGACGACATCGCGGCGCTCGCCGAACCGGCCAAGGTTCTTGCCGCCGTCATCAAGGGCGGCAAGCGTGTTTGGGAATCTGAAAATCCCTAATCTCCGCTGACCGACAAAACGTCCTTCAAGCTCCCCCTTGAGCGGAGGTTGCGATCTGCGATAGGTGACCTCGCCCTTCGAGACACCGCCCGTTGGGCGGTTCCTCAGGGTGAGGTCACAATTTGTGCAAATGGATTTCCTCATCCTGAGGGCGAGCAAAGCGAGCGTCTCGAAGGATGGGAAATCCGGTTCCGACCCTATGCAATCGATTCCCCACCAGGGGGAGGCGGTAATCAAACGTGCGAGTTAGAAGCTGTATCTCAGCGACAACACCGCCTGGGCTTCTTCCGTGTCGACCACGGTGACGCCGCCCACATCGACCATGGCTTCCGCATAATTGACGCCGAGGTTTAGCGACAGGCCGCGGGCGATGTCGTACCGCGCGCCAAAGGCCGCGGCCACTTCGTCATCACCGTCCACTTCGCCGTAGTGGCCTTCCAGCGACAAGGTCAGCGCGCCCTTCTTCCATTGCACGCCCGAGGATGCGAACCAGCGTTCCGCATCGACCGCGGCGGAAGAAAGATCTTCAAAGCCAAAGCCCACATCGAACAGATAGCTGCCATAGATGAATTCGCCCACAAGTCCGCCGGCATTGGAGTCGAAACGGGTGGTGCCATCGGATGAGGTGAATTCACTGTGCGTAAACCGGGCAGTGAAACGATAATCCTTGTTGCCGATGGGCCGCGACCACATGGCGCCGAGATCGAAATTCCCCTGTTCGTCCACCACGGCACTCAATTCAGCCGGTCCGTAGCGGCCAATGTAGGCGCCGCCTAGATCATCGAAGCCGCCATAGGTATTGTCGAAAGCGAGAAACGCATTGCCGGTGCCGCGGGTGCGCCGGGTGTTTTCGCGCACGACGCCGTTGACGTTGCCGCCCAACACCGTTCCCCAGACACCACCGACAAAGCCGGCAATATTGTCCGAGTAATGATCGCTTTCGCCGGACAGGGTAAGCAAGGTGCCCGGATCCGTTTCATACTGACCGAAATAGGCAACACCCACCGTCCACCGATTGCGCAGTTGGGTTTCCGCCGTCACCTGAAAGTTGCCCACAAAACCCACATCGAAATCGCCTTCGTCGTCGAAGTCGAGCGCGAGCGGCATGTCGAGCAAACCGTTCAAGGAAATGGTCACGTCTTCCACTTCGAACGCCAAGGGTTCTTCGATGGAGGACAGGGCGTCGTAATTGAGATTGACCCCTTGCGCAAATGCCGGCGTGGTCAGCGCGGCGGCGCAAACGGAACACAGCAAGATCCGGCTCAGAGTCGGCCGCTTGGTTTTCTTCATCGGCATCGTCCTAAGCCTTCTTCGGAAATGTGGATTGGAATGCTTGGCGGGCAATCGCGCGCCCGGCCTTCATGGCGGCCGTGTGATCGGCTTCCCAGTGCACGCCGCCATAGAGCCGGCTCCAACCGTTCTCTTCGGCGGCCTGGCTCAAACTTGTCCAACTGCGCCGCCGGCCTTTCAAGGTGGGCCAAAGCACTTGATCGGGCGATTCATGACTGAACGAGACCTTATCCGTCCCCAGAGCAAGGGCCGTGATCTCGGTACCAACCGCGCCGAAGGTAGAGTGACCTGAGGTGTAGGCCGGGAATTCCGGTGTCGGAATGTAGCTTCGCCAATTGCGCTGGCGCGTCACCCGGCCGTCCGAATTATTGAACGCCGCGGCGCGATGCTTGATCGCCGTTTCGGGGCGGATAATGTCGTAATGATACTTGTTGTCCCACGCATTGATGGACGCATCGGCCTGGGTCATGCCCAACAGGGCAAACACCCGCGCAAGTTCGATGAAGCTTAAACCCCTGTCTTGCAAAACCTGGATCGCGATGAAGATGAAATGGCCGGGCGGTGTGATGCCCCAGGGCCCATCTTCCCAAAACAGCGCAATCTCCGATTGGTCTGCCGTGCGAATGGTGCTGTCGGCACCACCAAGCCGGCGGATCGTGTCGAATTCCTCCGCAAATTCCGGGCTTGCCGGATCGTAGAACGGGTCTGAGCGGAATTGCGATCCGCTTCTCATGGTCCAAGGCTTGATTTTGCCCTGACCGGGAAAGAGCGGCCGCGCGAATGTTTCGAACGCCGGGCCCGGTGTTGCGCCGTAGAACGGACCCGTCGGCGTCCAGCGCAAACTGTCCTTTCGCCTGGCGTACCGCCCGAGATAGAAATTTGCCTCGCTCGGCTCAGATCCGTCATTCGTCCGCATGCGAACCACATGGAGCCCGACCTTCCGACCCCACTCGATCGCCGATGACTTTGCCGCACTATTTGGGAATTGATTGAGGAAGCGCGCCCGTTCCGCAACAAATGGCTGTTGAAAAGCCTCCGCCGCTGCATAACCGAAGGCGACGCCATAGGCAATTTCCGGATCCGCACCCGCGGGACCCGAACCCACCCCAAAAGGCTCGTCATAAGCTTGGGCGATGCCGTTCGCCGCCAGGAACCCGGCCGCCATGGGTAGCGAGACATTGTAGGCGGCCCGCGGCGGCGGAATGCGCTGGTCGCGCACCTGCTGCAGAACCGCATCCGTCCAATAAAAAACCGTGTTCTGATTTTCTGGTTTGAGAATAGGCGTCAAATAAGACGTTGAACTTCCAAAACGGCTAACACACCCCGATGCCAACAATGCGGATGCGGCACCGGCGCTCGCGAGGACCCTTCGCCGGGTGAGCTTCATTCGCTCCCTCCATCAAACGACACACCAAATAGTGGAGTTAGCCTATGCTCACGAATTCGTGAACACTATCCTTTTGTTGTCCAAAAGTGTAACAAGGTTAACAAAAGTGCCACAAATCCCCGTATCTAGCGCAATGACGTAGGGGAATGCAGCAACTTACGGTCGCTAAGGTTAATAGGAGGCAATGTGGCGGCGCTCGTGGAAGTGACAGCCCTATATGGGGCGGAGCCGGACGACGTGTTCGCATCTGCCCTGCAGTTCGATGAATTGATGGACGCAATGTCCGGCCTTGCGGTTTACGAGGGCCTCGCGCCAGGCACCATTGCAGAGGAGGGCAAGACCTACACGGTCGACGTGACCTTCTGGGGTCTGATCAAAATGAAAGGCCACGTCATGCACGTGGAAAGACTGGATCGGGAAAACCGCGTCCTGCAGAGCCGGGAAAGCGGCAACGGCATCAAGCGATGGGACCACAATTTGTCCGTCCGTGCCGAGGGCAGCGGGGCCCGTTGGATCGATCGCGTTGAGATTGATGCGGGCTGGCAGACGGCTTTCATCACCCGATTTGCGCGCTTCGTATATACGCGCCGGCACAAGCACCGTAAGGCGCTGGAAATCACGCGTCAGATAACAAGAGCTTGAGGCGCCTCACGCCAGATCGTGGCCGTCCTGCAATCCTTCCATCAGCTCGCCGATACTGATCGCCGGCAGAGTGGTGATGCTGACCGTACCCCGCGCCGCCAGATCGATGGACATGTGGGCAATCGCCTTGTTGTCCGGTGCCTCGACGATCGAGACAAAGTCGTATTCACCCAGCGTGGCGAATTGCTGGAGCACTTTGCACCCGCTTGCTTCGCGAATTTCCGTGTTGACCTCCCCGGTCCGGGCCGGATCACTGTGAAGGGTTTGCGCCCCTTCGGGTGTCAGTTTTGAGAGAAGAACGTATATTGCCATGGGCCGCACCCTTTATTGGTTTGTGAGCCATAGTCTAGTGATAAGAGCATACGCCTAATTGGGCAGGCCGTCCAAAGAAGGCCGCAGAATAAAGGGAGCCGTTAATGGCCGACATGCACGATCTCGCCAACACAGACCTGAGCCGCAGTGATGTGGGCCTGCTGGACGGCTTGTGTTCGACCCGGGCGATCAGGCGCTATCGGGACGAACCGATCCCCGAGCCGATGTTACGGGACATTCTGTTCGCGGCGACACGCGGGCCCAGCGGGTCGAACCGTCAGCCCTTCCGCTTTGTGGTCTTGACCGACAGCGACCGGGCCCAGGCCGCGAAAAAGCTGATCGCCGAAGGGGCCCAAAAAATGTGGGCGTTCAAGCGCAAGAATGATCAGTATGATGAAGGGTCGGGGGCCAAGAGCGACTCGCCCAAAGCCCGCATGGCCAATGTGATGCAGACCTATGTGGACAATTTCGCAACCGTGCCTGCGCTGATCCTACCCTGCCTCGTGCGTTACCGCGACCCCACACCGATGGAGGGCGCATCGCTCTATCCCGCTGTGCAGAATTTGTTACTGGCCGCCAGGGCACTGGGCTATGGCGGTGTGATCACCGGATTTCACGGCACGGTGGACGAAGAACTCAAAAAGCTGCTGGACATTCCCCAGGAAGTTTTCATTGGCTGCACCGTGACCTTAGGCAAACCACAAGGTGGCCATGGTCCCGTCCGCCGTCGTCCCATGAGCGAACTTGTGTTTGGTGACACGTGGGGCGTCGCCGCCGATTGGGCCATCGACCCGCCGGGCACCAGCTACACCAAAGCCGGCCCACCACCCGCGAAGCAAAGTGCCTAGTCGACCCGGGAGCACGCGCCATGAGACCGTTCTTCTCAAGCTTCGTCGCACTGGTTTTATTCAGTATCGGGACGTCCTGGCCGCTTGCAGCCAATGATCTGAAGACGCTTGGCCTGCCGACCGGCGAACTCATTGAATATGTGGAGGTGCGGGACGAACCCAGACACCGACACAAGTTCGAGAATGACCGCGTGCGGCTCTACGACGTGTTGATCCCCCAAGGCGACACTACGCTTTACCACCGCCATGCGCAGAACACGGCCTATGTGGTGATCCAGCCATCGCGCTTTCGCACGCAACTGGCGGGAGGGCCGCCGGTGGAAGCGGACTTGCATGCGCGCGCCGCCTTTTTTGATACGCAAGCGGAAAAACCGATCATCCATCAGGTGAGCAATATCGGCGATCGAGCCGCCCGTTTGATTGGGGTGGAGATTTACAAGACGGATAAGACACTTACGCGAGAGCCGCTGGCAGCGACGGGCTTGAACCTCTTCCAATCCCACCCTCAACTTCGCATCTACTACCTGGCGCTGGAGCCACGCCAATCAACCGGCGTTGTTGATGCAAACATTTCGACTGTCACCGTCGCATTGACGTCGGGCCGCCTCATTAGCAAAGCCGGCCAAGCGCCAGACTACCCGAATGAGCCGGCGGAACTGATGCCGGGCGATTATCGGTGGTCTGAGAATTCCGGCCCGCACGAAACGATCAATGTGGGCGACACAACATTCCATGCGGTACTGTACGAACTTCCTTAGCCCATCTTCCGTTCAAGGATATTCTTGAGACTGGCCAAGTCCTTGTCGTTTGCTCTGCGCATGGCGCGGGTCATGAAGGGCATCATCAGCCTCGAGAATCCGGTGGGCGTGCCGCGGTTGCGCAAGGTCATGTGGGTGCGGTCCGTGTCAAGCGGCCGCCAAGTGTAGCTCGTTTCCATGAGGAACGGCCCGTCGGCCGTGCGCATGACCATTTTGTGGGGCGGATCGAGCTCGATCACTTCATAGGTATAGGCCAGGCGCCGCCCCAGGAAATGAGCGACGAAAGCGATCTGCGACCCGACCGCAAGAGGCGGCTTGGTCTGCCATTCCACCGATTTGATGTTGACGTACCAATCGGGCGCCTTGTCGGGATCGGCCGCATATGCCGCCACCTCCGCACAGGGCCGGGCAATTTCGATTTCGGTAAGCACATCCACATCCATGGACGCATTATCGTCGGCGGCTCATCTAGTGACAATATTCTATCTATGTGATTGATTGTCCTATGAATGAGACAATCAATTTGGACGATATGCGCCTGTTCGCGGCGGCGGCCGACGCCAAGAGTTTTACGGACGCGGGCAGGAAACTTGGGTTGCCAAAGCAGACTCTGAGCCGGCGGCTCGCCCGGTTGGAGGAACAGCTGGGCGTCCAACTGATGGTGCGCAGCACGCGCCGCATGGAGCTCACCGAAGCGGGCGCAGCGTATGCGGATCGCTGCGCCGACATTGTGCGCCAGGCGGCAGAGGCCACCCGCGCCCTCACTGACGCACAGACGGACCCCAAAGGCATCTTGCGCATCACCGCCGACCCGGTGTTTGGCGACGCCTTCGTCAGCGACTTAGCGGTAGCGTATGCGACGCGGTTTCCGGACGTGGAATTGGACGTTGTGTTGACCCGCCGCCATGTGAATCTTATCGAGGAAGGGTTTGATATCGCCTTTCGCGTTGGCCATGTGGCGCAGACCGGATTGACGGCCACGCCCCTCATGCCTGCCGATGTCAAGTTCTGCGGCAACCCCGACTATTTCTCCCGGTACGGAACACCGTCGCTGCCCGAAGACCTGAAAGATCACCGCTGCATTCTGGTGCCGTCCGAAGGCACGTCCATGCGATGGCCCTTGCGCAGCGCCAAAGCGCCCACGACCCTTGTGAGCGGTCCCTTGCGGTTCACCAGCTTCGCCATGGCACACAAAGCAGCGCTCGCGGGGTTGGGCATTGCAATCTTTCCCGAATTTACGTGTGCGGATGATATCGCAAACGGACGGCTCGTCCCCGTCTTGGACGATTATGTGGCGGAGATCGGCCACGTCTCGGTCATCCACCCAACCCCGCGCTATCTGGCGCCGCGGGTGAAAGCGTTCATCGATCTAACGGTCGAGAGATTCCGATCTACCGTTTCATGATTGCCGCGCCGCGATGGCATCGGCGATGGCGACGGTCTGTTTGGCCTGCTCCAAGTGCAGCAGCTCCACCATCTTGCCGCCTACTTTCAACACGCCCTTGCCGGCCGCCTCGGGCGATGCAAAGGCGGCGATCACCTCGCGGGCTTCGTCCACCACTTCCGGCGCGGGCGAGAACACGTCGTTGCAAATGTCGAGTTGGCTCGGGTGGATCAAGGTCTTGCCATCGAAACCGAGCTCTCGGCCCTGTTCGCAAATGGCACGGAAGCCCGCTTCGTTTTTGATGTCGTTATAGACGCCGTCCAAAATGGTGAGGTCATAGGCCCGCGCCGCCAGCATGCTGAGCGCGAGGCTTGTAATCATGGGCGTGCGGGCATCCGTGTGGCTGGCGTTCAATTCTTTGGCCAGATCGTTCGTCCCCATCACCATGCAGTCGAGCCGGCCGCCCGCCGCGGCAATCTCTTGCGCGCGCAACATGGCAATGGGCGTTTCCATCATGATCCACAAGCGCAAGCCGGCCGGCGCCCCGGCGCCGTCGATCAGTTTGTTGGCGGCCTCTACGTCTTCGGCGCGGTTGATCTTCGGCACCAACAGGCCGTCGGCGCCGGCTTTGGCGGCTGCAGCGATATCGTCGCGCCCCCATTCCGTATCGAGCCCGTTCACCCGGATGATGACCTCCCGCGGTCCATAGCCGCCCGCCTTCACCATCTCGCACACTTTGGCGCGCGCTTCCGGCTTTGCTTCCGGCGCCACCGCGTCTTCCAGATCGAAAATGAGCGCATCGGCATCCAGCGTTTTGGCTTTTTCCATGGCGCGGGCATTGGACCCGGGCATGTAAAGCACGCTGCGGCGCGGACGAAGGGTGGCGGACATGATAGAAATCTCCGGCTGGTTCGAAAGCGGTCGCCAGACTACAAAGACGCGCGCCGTTTCGCCAGCGGCGATGCGGTTTGATCACACTTACGATAGGCAGTCTATGCACGGCATCCTCTCACTCCAATCCGAAATGGTTTACGGCCATGTGGGCAACAGCGCCGCGCGCTTTGCCCTGCAGCGCATGGGCTTCGAGGTGTGGAGCGTGCCCACCGTGCTCTATTCGAACCATCCGGGCCATGGCGATTTCGGCGGCGAAAACATCCCCGCCAAGGAAATGGCCAAGCTGATCGATGCTCTGGACCGGCAGGGACATTTGGCGCGCTGCGACGCCGTGCTCACGGGCTATGCCCGCACCGCCGAACAGGTGGCCGTCATGGCCGATGCGGTGACGCGCGTGAAAGCCCAATCGCCGAAGGCCGTATTCAGTTGCGATCCCGTCTTGGGGGATACGCACACCGGCGTTTACGTACCGTTGGATGTGGCGGACAGCCTGCCAAAGGAATTGGCGCCGCTCGCGGACATCATGATGCCCAATCTGTTTGAGCTCGAGACCCTCAGCGGCAAAGAAGTGACCGATGCAGCGTCGGCTGTCCGGGCAGCACATACCTTTTCGTGCCCCGTGGTCGTCGCCACCTCCATTCCGCAGGCGGATAAACTGGCAACCCTTGCGGTGACCCCGGCAGACGCCTGGATGGTCCTCTCCGACTGGGTCGAGAATGCCCCTCATGGGGTTGGGGACCTCACCTCCGCTCTGTTTCTGGGGCACCGCCTGAAAGGCGCGGATATCCCCGACGCTTTGCAGCATTCTGTGAGTTCGGTGTTCGCCTTGGTGAAGGCCTCCGCCGACGCCGGCAGCAATGAGTTGTTGCTCATCGAGCGGCAAGAATTGATTGAAAAGGCCCCGATGTTGGAGGTGACGGAGGTTGCCAAGTAGACGATTGTCGTCCCAGCGCCCGTGTCTGGCCTCCGGCCAGCACGAGCATAAACTCCAGCTGGGACCCATACTCACTGTGCCTGAAAGTTGAGTCCGGTGGTTATGGGCCCCTGCCTCCGCAGGGGCGACAGTCACGTCTAAGCCGCTTTCTTCAAATGCCTATTGATCAGGATCTCCGCGATCTGGACCGCGTTAAGCGCGGCGCCTTTGCGCAGGTTGTCCGACACCACCCAAATATTAAGCCCGTTATCCACGGTCGGGTCCGTACGGATGCGGGAAATGAAGGTGGCGTAATCGCCCACGCATTCCACTGGCGTCACATAGCCTTCGTCTTCCCGCTTATCCACCACCAGGCAGCCGGGCGATTCCCGCAGAATGTCCCGCGCTTCATCGTCCGTGATCGGATTTTCAAACTCCAGATTGATGGCTTCCGAATGGCCGACGAAAACCGGCACCCGCACGCAGGTCGCCGTCACATCGATCTTGGGATCGAGGATCTTCTGGGTTTCCACCACCATCTTCCATTCTTCCTTGGTGGAGCCATCCTTCATGAACGTGTCGATATGGGGGATCACGTTGAACGCGATCTGCTTGGTGAACTTGTCCTTCTCTATCTCGTCATTCACGAAGATGGCGCGGGTTTGATTGAAGAGCTCATCCATCGCTTCGTTGCCGGCGCCCGACACGGACTGATAGGTGGAGACCACCACCCGCTTGATCCGCGCGTGATCGTGCAATGGCTTCAGCGCCACCATCATCTGCATGGTCGAACAATTGGGGTTGGCGATGATGTTTTTCTTGGCAAAGCCCTCAATCGCCTCCGCATTCACCTCCGGCACTACCAAAGGCACATCCGGGTCCATGCGAAATTTGGACGAATTGTCGATGACGACGCAGCCCTGGGCACCGATCTTGGGCGACCAATCCCCCGACACGGACCCGCCGGCCGACATGAGCGCAATGTCGGTGCCTGTGAAGTCGTAATGATCCAGCGCCTGACATTTGAGATCGCGGTCGCCGAAGGACACCTCCGTGCCGATGGAGCGCGTGGAGGCAAGCGCCACCACCTCATCAGCGGGGAACTCCCGCTCCGACAGAATGTTCAACATTTCGCGGCCCACATTTCCGGTGGCGCCGACCACGGCAACTTTGTAGCCCATCGTGATTACTCCGGTTCTTATCCCCCTACATCAGGGGAAGCACGCTCTTGCCACCTTTCTTTTCCGCTCTTCCCGGTCGCGGTCACGCGAACCGGGATCTCCCACCCAAAAGGAGATTCCTGCTTGCGCAGGAATGAGCGGCAAGGTGACAAGCGCTCTGACATTCAGCCCATGAAGGGCCGAGACATTGATTACTTAGCGGCCAGATTGTCAAGTTCCGCCAGGATGGCCGTGCCCATTTCGTCCGTTGAAATCTTGGTCATGCCCGGCTGCATGATGTCACCGGTCCGCTTGCCGCTGGCGAGCACGTTTTCCACCGCCTGCTCCACCAAATCCGCTTCGTCACCCATGTCGAACGTATAGCGCAGGGCCATGGCGAAACTGGAGATGGTGGCGATCGGGTTGGCGATGCCCTGACCGGCAATGTCCGGGGCAGACCCGTGGACGGGCTCATAAAGCGCCTTGGCCTTGCCGGTTTCATCGGGCGCGCCCAATGACGCGGACGGCAACATGCCCAGCGATCCCGTCAGCATGGCGGCGGCGTCCGAGAGAAGATCACCGAACAAATTGTCCGTGACGATCACGTCGAATTGTTTCGGCGCCCGCACCAGCTGCATGGCGCAATTGTCCGCGTACATATGATCCAGTTCGATGGTCGGGAACTCATTGTCGTGGACCCATTGCACTTCTTCCCGCCAGAGAATGCCCGATTCCATCACATTGGCTTTTTCCGCCGATGTCACACGACCATCGCGCTTGCCGGCAAGATCGAAGGCCACCCGCGCCACCCGGCGGATCTCCGACGTCGTATACACTTGAGTGTTGATGCCCCGGCGTTCCCCATTGGGCAGATCTTCGATTCCGCGGGGCTCGCCAAAATAGACCCCGCCCGTCAGTTCCCGGACGATCATGATGTTAAGGCCACCGACGATGTCGGGCTTGAGGCTTGAGGCTTCCGTCAGCGCGCTGAAACAAATGGCAGGCCGCAAATTGGCGAACAGCTCCATATCCTTGCGCAGCCGCAACAAGCCGCGTTCAGGCTTGATGGAAAAGTCAAGGTCATCCCATTTGGGCCCGCCGACGGCACCCAACAGCACCGCATCCACATTGAGCGCCTTGTCCATGGTGGCGTCGGTCAGCGGCACCCCATGGGCGTCAATGGCCGCACCGCCCACCAGATCTTCGTCCACATCAAAGGAAACGCCCTTGGCCGCGCCCAGCCAATCCACCACGCGGCGCACCTGGCCCATCACTTCCGGGCCGATCCCGTCGCCGGGCAGGATCAAAAGACTTCTGTTGCTGGCCATGGCAGCGCTCCTAATTCGCGATTTTGAAGAGTGCCGGTGTCTTAAAGAAAATGATGGCGCGGGTCAAAGTGTGTGATCAAGACGATCCACAAATTCATGCTAGGCTGCGGCCAAACACATAACAAAAAGGGAGACACCCATGGCTTCGGTTCCCAAACCCAAACATGATGGCAGCTTCGGCGAGCGCATGTTCCAGGTAATGGTGCGGATGCACATCTTCTTCTATCGGTTGACCGGCGGCGCGATTGGGCACAAATCCGGCAAGACACAAATGCTGCTGCTCACCACCACGGGCCGGAAGTCAGGCCAGAAGCGGACCCTGCCGGTCATGTATGTGGACACGGACCAGGGCTATGCGGTGGTTGCCTCTTATGCCGGGTCAGACCGGCACCCCGCGTGGTATCTGAATTTGAGTGCGGCGCCGGACGTGGACATCCAAGTGGGATCGAAGAAAACAGCGGCCAAGGCCGAAACCGTGCCCGAGGGCAATCGCTATTCAGACATTTGGCAAAGAGTGGTTGAGATGTATCCCGACTTTGCTCTGTACAAAGAGCGTACGGAGCGGCAGATCCCGATTGTTGAGTTGGTGCCGGTTTGATCTAACTCTTTTTGTCATTCGCCGCGCAGGCGGCGAATCCAACTTTCACGCACCTCCAAAACCCAATATTCTAGCTAGGAGTTCGTCGAAAGTTGGGTTCGCCGGCTAAACCGGCGAACGACACCGAAATCAAGAGCTGAAGTTGCTCAAATATGAGCTACTACGTCTACATCCTTGCTTCAGATCGACTAGGCACCCTGTACATTGGTGTAACCCGGAACCTTGTGAAACGTGTATGGGAGCACAAAGAAAAAGTGGTGGACGGTTTCACAAAGACCTATGGCGTGGATCGGCTCGTATACTTTGAGGAGTTTGGTGATATTGAGTTTGCAATCAGACGAGAGAAGCGGCTCAAACGCTATAAGAGGGATTGGAAGATCAATCTGATTGAACAACACAATCCGGAATGGCCTGACCTGTATCCGTCAATTGCACGTCCTTAAGGTCCGCACAAGGCACTTCCAAATTCGGTCTGTCATTCGCCGACTTGGTCGGCGAACGACAATTATGAGTTTCCGCTTTTCCCCAAATGAGCCACCACATTGGCCAGCCGCCGCTCGAGAAACGCCCGCTCGATGTCGTTGGTGACGCAGTCAAGTGCTGCCTCATAAGCCGCTTTGGCTTCTTCCAACCGCGCCGTTCGGCGCAGCAGGTCGCCGCGGGTCGAATGATAGAGGTGATAGTGATCGAGCCCTTCGACCGCGTCCAGCAACATCAGCCCCGCCTCCGGACCGCGCGCCATGGCGTGGGCGGCCACCCTGTTGAGCGCCACGACGGAGGTGGGTGTGAGCTCGTGGAGATGGTCATAGCAATCGGAGATGCGCCGCCAATCGGTCAATTGGGGCGTGGGCGCATTGGCGTGAAGTCCCGCGATCGCCGCTTGCAACTGGAAGGGCCCTGCGTTTTGCGCCTCAATGGCCTGTTCCAGCAGTTTGTTCGCTTCCACGATGAGGGACCGGTCCCATAGGGAACGATCCTGTTCGTCCAACAGCAAAAGCGCTCCATCCGGGCCCACCCGCGATTTGTTCCGCGCTTCATGAAAGAGCATCAGGGCGAGCAAGCCCTTGGCCTCCGGTTCTGCCGGCAATTGATCCACCAACAGGCGCGCCAACCGAATGGCTTCGCCGGTGAGGGACAAACGCATGAGGTCCTTTCCGGCGGCGGCAATGTAGCCTTCATTAAAAATGAGATAGAGCACGGTGATGACACCGCCGATGCGCTCCCCTAATTTATCCGCCGACGGAATTTCGTAAGGGATTTGCGCTTTCTTGATCTTCGCCTTCGCCCGCACCAGGCGCTGGCCCATGGTAGGCTCCGGCACCAGAAACGCATGGGCGATTTCGGGCGTGGTCAGGCCGCCCAGAGTGCGCAAGGTCAAGGCAATCTGCGCATCCGCCGCCAGGGCCGGGTGGCAGCAGGTGAAGATGAGGCGCAGCCGTTCGTCTGGAATTTCCGGCACGTCCTCAATTTCCTGGGGCGCGGCGAAGGTTTCCGACAGGTGAGCCGCTTCTTCCAGTTTCGTCCGCTCACGTACAGATTTGCGAAAGCGGTCGATCGCCCGGTTGCGCGCCGTGGCCACAAGCCAACCCGCGGGGTTTTCCGGCACGCCTTTCTCCGCCCAGGCCTTCAGCGCCGAGGCGGCCGCTTCTTGCAGCACCTCTTCCGCCAAGTCGAAGTCGCCCACCGCGCGGATGACCACGGACAAAAGGCGTCCGGGATCATCGCGCAGGAGTTTCTCCAGCACTTGGGCCGGATTGGAGGTGATATGCGGCATTACCCCATTTCGAAGAACGGCCGCACTTCGACGGTGCCGCCCTTGGCGGTGGGAATTTGGGCGGCAAGCTCAACCGCTTGCGCAAGATCCTTGCAGTCCAGCACGTAGAATCCGCCAAACTGTTCTTTGGTTTCGGCAAACGACCCATCGGTGGTGAGCGTTTCGCCGTCGCGCACGCGCACGCAGGTCGCCGTGGCCGTGGGCTGCAGCCGCGCGCCCATTCGCATAATACCCAGCTTCTCGACCATCTCACCGAAGGCGGCGTAGCCCGCCATCACTTCCTCGAACCCCGGATCTCCCGGGCCCAATTGTTGGTTCTCATCGTCGCAAATCATGAAGATGTACTGCATGGTGTTCTCCCTTTTTTTCCGAACAGAACGCGATGCAGATTCCGCGTCCACCACTATAACGAACGCGGGCATGCGATTTCGACAGGGGTTGGTAATTTCTTTCAGCACCCCCCTCCTATCCTCCCCCCGCAAGCGGTGGGAGGAACTAGGCCACGGCAAGTCGCAGCATTGTCCCCCTCCCTTGATGGGAGGGGGTAGGGGAGGGTGATCATTAGAGCGTGTCGCGCATAAGTGGGAACCGGTTATGCGCAAAAGACACGCGACAAAACAAAAACCTAAAGCCTGTCGCATGAATCAGTTTAAGCACGACAGGCTTTAGAAGCCCTATTCCCTCACTCACCATAGAACGGGCGGATTTCGATGCTGCCGTCCTTGGCGTTGGGGATTTGGGCGGCGAGCTCGATTGCCTGATCGAGATCTTTGCAGTCCAGCACGTAGAAGCCGCCGAACTGCTCCTTGGTTTCCACGAACGGCCCATCTGTGGTCAGTGTATTGCCGCCCCGCACGCGAACGGTTGTCGCCATCACCGCCGGCTGCAGACGCGCCGAAGACCGGAGGATCCCCATCTTCTCCACCATCTCCGTAAAGGCCACGTAGCCTGCCATCAATTCTTCGTAGGCCGGCGTACCCTCTTTCGCCTGAGTGGCCGGTTCGTCACAAATCATGAAAATATATTGCATGGTGCGCTCCCTCTCATTGGACGCGAACGCCGCACAATAGCGCGTTCATGAGGGTAACGAACGCGCCCATGCAAATTCGACACTTTTTGTGGTGTGATTTTCCCAGCCAGCCCACTCCCCGTCCCGTGAACCTTGTACTCGGGCCGCGCAAAGGGCGGACCCGGGGGCACCCCAAGGGTACCCTTGGGGTGGCTGACCAACGTCAGATTTTGGGAGAGTGGGCCCGGCCGGGTAACAATCACATAGCCGTAAGCCGCAGCGCGATGCTCAGATCTGCAGGCTCTGGCGGGCGGCCAAGGGCTTCGCCGATGATCCGGTCGTATTCCGGATTGTATTTAGCGCGATAGGTATCGTGCAGGGCCTGGAGTTGCTCTTCGCTGGCATTTGTCATCAAGCCCACTTTCAACTCGTAGACCGCATCGCCAACGCGCATGCGCAATTCGCCGGCTTCTACGGCCGCGCTGCGCCAACGCCCTTCTTCTTCGCCGAACACATAGATCGCATCATCAATGCCGATCGCCCAAATCACGTGAACTTGCGGCAAGCCGGCAATACCCGGCGTTTCGACGAGTACGGTGTCATATTTTTCACGGTCATTGACAAAACTAAAGTCGGCCGGCGCTGCTTCCACGGTTCCCCCAAGATACATGCCCGGCTTGAATTCATACGGAATGACAACAGCCGCGGCCACCAGGACCAACAGCAGTAAAAACAAGATACGCCCCATGGGACTTCTCCCCTACCTACATACTGATTATGGTTGGAAGATTAGAGCAAGTCTGACCAAGATTGAACAGTTCTGACGGAGCCACGTAAATGGGAGCGAATTTCGAGCGTTTCTGCCCGGCCAGGGCCAAGTTTGTGGCATTCGCGGCCCTATTGCTGTGTTTGCTTGTACCTTTCGGAGCAACAAAGGCCGCGCCGCTGCCCGAAGGCTTGCGAGGCGGGTCGATCATGATCGACGGGGTAAGGCGCCATTTCCTGGTCTATAATGTGGAGCCGCACAAGACGTTCGGCGCCGCCGTCGTTCTGCTGCATGGCGGCGGCCAGAGCATGCGTAAGCTGTTTGCACCCAACCGGGCAGGCACGCGCAAATGGCTCGAAATTGCCGACCGCAACAACATTCTTCTGATCGTGCCCAATGGCACAAACGCCAAGACCGGCGACACGGAAGGGGACCGCCAGGCTTGGAACGATTTGCGGCGCAACCGGTCCGCAGGCAATTCCACGGCGGATGATGTGACATTCATCAACCGCCTGATCGATACGCTGGCCACCGAAGTCACTTTCGATCCCACTAAGATCTATGTGACCGGCGCGTCCAATGGCGGCATGATGACCTTCCGTCTACTGATCGAACGCCCCGATCGGTTTGCCGCAGGTGTTGCGTTTATCGCCAATCTGCCGAAGGAAGACGTGGAACGGGCCCGGACGCCCACACCGCTCATGCTGATGAACGGCACAGAAGATAAGTTGATTCTCTATGACGGCGGGCCCGTTGCCGGTGGACGGCGCGGCGAAACCCGGTCGACCGCCGCGACGCTTAACTACTGGATTGATGTGAACCGCGCCAGCCGCACCAGCGCCACCACCCGCACCCTCCCTGATCGAGATCCGGACGATGGCTGCCGCCTCATCGAAACGCGCTACCCGGCAACCGATGGAGGTGCCGATGTGGCCTTTATCAAAATGGACGGGGGCGGACACACGATCCCGGCCACAGACGGCGGCAATATGGGCTTTGTGGCACACCGCGTCCTGGGCACCCAATGCCGGGATGCCGACGGCGCCGCGCTCGCCTGGGAGTTTATGGACAGGTACAAATTGGGGGAAAACTGACGTTTTTCAGGTGTTCGCCAAACATTCCTCTGTGGAATGTATATGTTTCCAAATATTCCATTGTGTTAATCAATTCGGAAGTGATACGTGGCGCTCAAATTCCTAAGGCACGATCATCTTTCGCGGAAACATGATCCTGCCTCAGATGCTTTGTTGGTCGCGCGATCAGGCGGTTGGGGGTGCCCCAAATCCGGTCGCGCTCTAATTGGTGAGGTGAAACATGTCAGCCTATCTAAAAGAGATTGATGCTGTTCGCGCGGAATTGAAGAAGCGCGATGAGTGGCGGGCCATTAACCCCGAATTCGTGGTGCGCATGCGCGCCCAAAACCGGTTCAAGACCGGCCTGGACATCGCCAAATACACAGCCGATATCATGCGGCGGGACATGGCGGACTATGATGCGGATTCTTCCAATTACACCCAGTCGCTGGGTTGCTGGCACGGCTTTACCGCCCAGCAAATGGTGATGGCTGTGAAACGGCACCGGAAAACGACGAATAAGTCTTATGTTTACCTGTCCGGCTGGATGGTCGCGGCCCTGCGGTCGGAATTCGGTCCGTTGCCGGATCAATCCATGCACGAAAAGACGACCGTGCCGGGTCTCATCGAAGAGATCTACACCTTCCTCAAGCAGGCCGATGCCCGCGAGCTGCGCCACATTTTCGTGGAGCTTGACGACGCGCGCGCCAATGGCGGCGATGTGGATGCGGTGCTCAAGAAGATCGACAATTTCGAAACCCATGTGGTGCCGATCATTGCAGATATCGATGCGGGCTTCGGCAATGAAGAAGCCACCTACCTGCTCGCCAAAAAAATGATCGAAGCGGGTGCCTGCGCAATCCAAATCGAAAACCAGGTGTCCGACGCCAAGCAGTGCGGCCACCAGGCCGGCAAGGTAACGGTGCCCCATGAAGACTTCCTCGCGAAGATCAATGCGGTGCGCTACGCCTTTATGGAGTTGGGAGTCGACAACGGCATTATTGTTGCGCGGACCGACAGTCTTGGCGCCGGCCTGACGCAGAAAATTCCTGTGTCCGACAAGGCGGGCGATCTTGCGTCTCAATATACGGACTTTGTGGAAGCAACCCCGCTCGCTCAAATGGGCAGCCTGAAGGATGGCGACGTGCTGATCCAGCGCAATGGCGAACCGCATGTTCCGACGCGCCTGGAAAACGGTCTCTATGCGTTCAAAGAAGATACGGGCTTTGACCGGGTGGTGCTGGACTGCATTACCAGCTTGGAAAACGGCGCCGATCTTCTGTGGATCGAAACCGAAAAGCCGAATGTGGCGCAGATTGCAGGCATGGTGAACGCCATCCGCAAAGTGCGTCCGGAAGCAAAGCTTGTGTACAACAACTCGCCCAGCTTCAACTGGACCTTGGCGTTCCGCGAACAGGTCTATGCGGAATGGAAAGCGGCCGGCAAGGACGTGTCAGCCTATCCGGATCCGGCGCAAGTGGATAAGGGGCTAATGGCCGCCGAATTCGACGGCTCCGACCTGGCCAATGCGGCGGACGAATTGGTCCAAAGCTTCCAGAAGGATGCGTCCCGCGAGGCCGGTATCTTCCACCACCTGATTACGCTGCCGACCTATCACGAAACTGCTCTGGGGACGGATGTTCTGGCGGAAGGCTATTTCGGCGATCTGGGCATGCTGGCCTATGTGCGCGATATTCAGCGCCAGGAAATCCGCCGGGATCAAGCCTCGGTCAAGCACCAGGATCTTGCGGGCTCCAATATCGGCGACGATCACAAGGAATACTTCGCCGGCGACCAAGCCTTGAAGGCGGGCGGCAAAGACAACACGATGAACCAGTTCTAAGAATAAAAGAGGTCAGAAACTAATCTCGAAGGGGCGGCCTCATGGCCGCCTCTTTTTTTGTTTGTCTCGCTGCATTACCCTCGGCACCCGATTGCAACCTTGAAAGCGGGGTTTCAGGTGCAGCACACATTCACTTTTACAACGGCATGGCGTGCCTTGATTCTCGGCGCAATGATGGTGATGGGCGTCGTGCCAGCGCGTGCCGACGTTCTGGTCGAGTATCTATTCTGGAACGAAATGGGCAAGCAGGTCGGGCAAGCCATCAAAAGCCACGAGGAATATCGGGCTGAGCGCCAGCTTTGGAAAGACAATATCGCCGCGGCCAAACAGGAACTGGAAGCCTGCGGCGGCTGCGCTGAAGCTCAGGCCAAGCTGGACAAATGGCAGGGCATTGAAAATAAATTCCAAGACGTGGCCGGTAGTCTGGCCGTTGCCGGCAAGATGCCGCCGGCACTCGCCCAATGGCTCGACATCGACATGCCGCTTACCCCGGGGCGCACAGAGGCCCAGCGTCAAGAGGCATGTGGGATCGTGCGCCGGCCCCAGGCGGAGGGCACCCCGCCGCAATGTGTGGCCGCTTACAACACCTATATAGACTGTTTGGAAGAGCAGCAACAGCTCAACGGATTCTGCAATTGGCGCCGTGCCCGCAACATTGGCGGCGCCTGTTGGGACAAGTTCAAGCTCAGAAACCACAGCGCTGCGGGCAATATGGCAGGCTTCGAAAGGGAACAGGAACTGCAAGCGGCGCGTACCGCTGGGGCCATCATCCCCGAATATGAGGCCGGCACATATCCGATTGTCTATTACGGACGGGTGCCCGATGACTTTCATCCAGATATTCCGCCCCGGGACGTTTTGGTCGAACGGCTCGCCCAGAAAGGCGACAACTTCGAAGTGCGCATCAGCTTCACGATGAGCAAAAGATCAGCCGGCACACTGAACGAAGTCGCTTTCCTCAATTTCCACCACAGTGAGGCTGCCGCCTTTACCAAGTGTTTTTCGCTGGACCGGCCGACCGACGAGGTAGGGCGGCGGATCTGCGATGACTTGGTGGACCTGTGGCAGTTCTACGAAGAACGTACCCTGATGATTTGTTCATATCAGGGGCAAGAAGCGTCCCACATGCCGCCCTATCTTTATTGGTTCGGCGCCCGGCCGGAGGGGGCTGCCCCGGAACGGCTTCTCAGCCGATCCCATAACCATCCGGTCTTAAGCATTGCCGGCATCCGGGACAACTGTCCCGCCACCCGCGGCGACGCGGATGAGGTCGAGGCGGCTTGGAGCGAGCAATTGGCATCGCTGCGCACGGCCCATCCGGAGCAGCCGGCCTCTGTGCGCATGCCCCGCCCGGATTGGATTCAAAAGCAGATCGACGAAAGACAAGCACGGCATGATGCGAACTACGCGCGCTTGCAAGAAGGCAAAAAGGCCTTGGCAAGCTTTCCCGTGCAAGGGCGCTACCGCCTTGAAAACCCCCATGGCACCACCGTTCGGACGGCAGACTGCGTGCTGGTGTCGGCGGGCTTCGAGGCGAAGTACGCAATCAGCTGCGCCTTCGAGGGGCGGACGATCAACGCGGGCATCACGCACGTCGCCAGCGTGGGAGCATTTATGATCAACAGCAATCTCGGCGATGTTCCGACCCAGGGGAGCTATGTGGTCGACCTTGCCCACCGGGAAGAAGGAAAGGGGGACGCACTCATCAAATATGGCTCGTCGTCAAACACTTCCGTTTTGAAGCTCGTGCGCACCGGGAACCTCACGCCGCTGTTGGCGTTTCCGCTTGAGGGCAAATACGCGCTAGAAATCGTCGGCGACGCGTCGTCCGTTACCGGCGACTGCCAGGCGGTCACAGACGCCCGTTATCAGCCGCCGCGATTCGATTTCGATTGCACCATGAGCGACGGATCCAACACTAGGAGTGAAGGTGTTTTGAATGCGGCAAATGCCGTTTCCATGCATTTCGTCGGCTGGTTTCCCCGCCAATATGTTCTCGACGGAACGCAGATTGACGGCCTGTTCCTTCGGGTAGTGGACGGTTTTGACGCCAAAACACCGTCAACGGCCGTGCTGACGGGCGGCAATGACCGGGGCATCCGAGCCACCTTCATCCGCACCGGAGATTTGACCGGGCCCACCCTGTCTTCCACCGCCGAGACTCCCAAAAAGCAAAGGGAAACATTGGCGTCAAAAATGGATGCTCCGGCGGCACCGACGCCGGCGACCACCACTCCCACCGCCGACGTGCAGCACACGCCCGTGCGCGGCGGTGTTTCACAAAGCGGCGCCCTGCGCGCCCAAATCGTCAGTGTTCAGACCTACAGCGACGGCATTCGCGTTCAATTCAAGGCGGGCGGCAGAGGCATGGCAGCACCAGACAGCTCTTGTTTGCGGAGTAAGGATGGGGCGACCAAAGTGTCGCCCAGCGCCATCAATTTGAAGGTCAACAAACCCGGCCAATATTTCGGCACAATCGACTTTCCGTTATCGGCGCCGGGAGAATGGTACTTTCAATATGCGTGTGCGGAGGAATATTCCCTGGCGTTGGTGGCGAAGTGATACCTGTCGATCTGGCCGACGCGGCACTAGTCGAATACCGGGGCGCGTTTTTCCATGAAGGCGGTGGCCGCTTCGGCAAACTCTGCCGACTGCAGTTGGGCGCCAAAAACGTCCGCTTCCGCCAGCATCTGGTCCTTCACGGCCTGTCGGCCGCCGCGGATCAAGCGCTTTGACGCTTTCATGGCATTGGGGGCCAGGGCCGCGACGTTCCGGGCCACGTCCATCGTCTGGGTCATCAGGTCTTCGCGCACGAAGACGCGAGACACCAGCCCCGCTTTGAGCGCTTCTTCCGCGTCGAGTTTGCGGCCGGCGAGCAAGATGTCGTTAGCCCAGGCCGTACCCAACGATGCGGGGACCAGCAGGGACGACGCTGCCTCCGGCACGAGGCCCAGCTTCGTAAACGGCGCCGAAAAGGTGGCCGTGTCGCTGGCGAACGACAAATCGCAGTGAAGCAGCATGGTGAGCCCCACGCCGATCGCGGGACCGTTGACTGCAGCCACCACTGGCTTTTCAGAGTCGCGCAGCGCTTCCAAAAAACGGCTCACCGGCGGCTTACCTTCCGGCATGCCGGCAGCGAAGTCGCCCATGTCATTCCCCGCCGTGAAAACATCGCCCGCCCCCGTGATGACGACGCACCGAACGCCGTCGTCTTTCTGCGCGTTCTCCAGCGCGTCGGCCATGGCCGCATACATGGCGTGGCTGAGCGCATTCTTTTGTTCCGGACGGTTGATGGTAATGGTCAACACTTTGCCGTCGCGGGCAATCGCAACGTGATTTGTCATGACACTTTCCTTTCCGTGCGGCGCGCGGCCGCTTTCTTTTCAAACGTGATATCCGCGGCGTTCTTCGCCACATGGGTGAGAAACCGTTCAATCACCTGCTGTTCGGATGTGGTGAACGGATCCAGCAACGCACCGTTGATGCGCTTGACCTCGGCGAGCGTGCGGGCAAGCACGTCACGCCCCCTCTCTTCGATGAAGACGTTTTGAACACGGCCGTCCTCCACATTCGTTTCGCGCCGGACCAGTCCCCGCTCGGACATGCGGTCGACCAAGCCTGTCAGGCTCGAATAGCCCATGTTCAGCACGTCCGCGATCTCGGTAATGGGCACGCCGTCCTGGCGCGCGAGCACGAACAGCACACCTTGCTGGGAGACGCTGATGTCCGCCTCACGCTTCAACCGCCGATCCGCCGCGCGGAACAACGCACTGTGAGCGCGTTGTAGCAGGTGAAAAACACGTGGTTGCCGGGCCATTTCAGTTACTTCGTATGTGAAATACTTATTTCATATGCGAAGTAACTGCGGGTTTGTCAAGAGGCAACGCGTCTCATTGTGAGTGTGCCGCGGAGCCCCTAGAGTTGAAGCCCTAGAGCGGAGTGTGCCCATGAGCGACCTGGACTTGGTCACCGAAACCTTGGATTTATGCGCCGAAACGGGCGCGGACATCACCGAGCCGGTGTTCAAGCGCTTCTTTACACAGAGCGCCGAATCCGCGGACGTGATGGGTCATTCCGATCAATACATGCGCGGACGCATGCTGGAGCAGACCATCGCCCTGCTCCTTGATGCGGATCTTGAGGGCGACACCCCCTATCTAAAATGGGAAATGGACAACCACCGCAGCTACGGCGTGGCGTTGTCCCTCTATGCGCCGTTTTTCGACGCGGTGCGCGAGACCATCAAAGAGCAACTGGGCGAGAAGTGGTCTGCGGAGCATGCCAAAGCGTGGGATCAGCGCATCGATAAAGTGATTAAGGCCATCGGCCAGGCGAGCGCCTGATTCCTCCTGCAAAGGGGGGAACCAAAGAACATTCCGCAAGCGATCGGAAAGTGAGCTCCCTCCCCGTTTGCGGGGCAGGCCGCTCACTGCCCTACGCCGTGTCAAACTCGATATGCAGTTCCTTCAAGATGCGCAGCATATAGTTTGGCAGGTGGCGCAAATCGTTCTTGCCGGGGGCGAGCCACACCCGCTCCACTCGGTCGAGAAATGCTTTCATGCCCCAATAAAGTTCCCGCCGGGCCAGCGGCGCGCCAAGACAATGGTGCGTGCCGGAACTAAAGGCCAGGTGCGACGCGGCGTTATCGCGGTCAAGATCGATCTCATGGGGGCAATCGAAGTGGCGTGGGTCACGATTGGCGGCGGCAAAACGCACACACAGCATGGACCCTGCAGGGATTTTCACCCCATGAAGTTCCACGTCTTTGGTGACCAACCGGGTAAGGCCTTGCACAGGCCCTTCAAGCCGCAGCACCTCCTCGCAGAACGTGCGCAAATATGTGCCGGGATCCGATTTGAGCTTCTCCCACACAGACGGGTTTTGCGTGAGCAGCATGATGCCCGCAGACAACGCGTTGGTCGTCGTTTCCGAGCCACCCACAAACGTGTCCTGCATCATTTCCGCGTGCAGCTCTTCATCCGTCAGTGTACGTCCCCATTCGGGGATCACCGTGTTCACCAAATCCGACAGCAATGTGTTGTTGGGCTGTTCGCGCAGACGTTCGAAGATCTTCTGAAAGTAGTGTTGTGCTTCGATTTCCTTTTCCGTCGCCCAAATCACTTCCTCTTCGGAAAGACCGAAACCCGTGCCCTTGATCCAGGCATCGGTCCATTCCTTGATTTGCCAAATATCGTCTTCGCCGGCGCCCATTTGCTGGCAAATGATGGTGAGCGGCAAGGGCACGGCAAATTGGCGGACATATTCGCAGTGGCCGTCGCCGACAAATCCGTCCACGAGCTTTTCGGCAAGCGCCCTGACATCTTCGTCGAGTTCGCGGATGCGGCTCGCCCGAAAGGCATGGTCGAAGATCGCACGCATTTGCTTGTGTTCGGGGTCATCGCGCCCGGCCAGCGACGCGCCCGGCACCCAGCCTTTCTCCTTGAACATCTCATAGGCAAGCTTTGCATTGCCTTCCAAATTGGCATGGTCATTCGTCGGCCGCCAATTGGAGAAAGTCTCTTTATCTTTCAGGATGTCGCGCAAATCGTCATAGCGGGTAATGAAGTAAAGCCCCGACAGCGGATCTTGCCAGACAGGCGCTTCCTCGCGCAGCACGTCATAAGTGGGATAAGGGCATTCAAGGACTTCCACATCCGCCATTTGGGCCTCGGCCAAGCTGGCCGGGCGGATGGGGTTTTCCATGCGGTTGATATCAGCCATGTTTTTTCATCATCAAAGAGTGGCAATGCAAATATCCGCGCAGGACCTAGACAGGTTTCCGCGCGCCTGCCTACCCTAGCGCAAACAACTCCAATGAAAAGCGGCACGCCGCTAAAGGGAGAGCGCCATGGGGCAATACGACGTTCTGTTTGAACCGCTGCAAGTTGGACCCATCACCGTTCCCAATCGCATCGTGCGCGCGCCCCACAGCACGGGCCTCACCGGCGAAGCACTGATTGCCTATCATGAAATGCGCGGGCGCAACGGCGTCGGCCTGTCCACCTTGGAAGCCACCAGCATCCACCCCAGCGCGCCGGGCTGGCTGCAAATGTGGAACGACAGTTCCATGCCGTTCCTGGAGGCGCTCAGTAAACAGATCAAGCCCACCGGCATGAAGATGCTGCTGCAGGCCTACCACCCGGGCGCGGGCTATGCAGAGGTGGCGGGCATGCCGGAACATTGGTCGGCCAGCGCCATTCCCAACCCCATGGCGGGCGTGGTGCCCATCGCTATGACAAAGGCCATGATCGACGATGTGATCGCCGCCTTTGCGGCCGCCGCTCTGCGCTGCCGTGATGCCGGATTGGACGGGCTCGATATTCACGCCTCAAGCGGATACTTGCTGCACGAGTTCTTGTCGCCCGCGCTCAACAAACGCAAGGACGACTATGGCGGGTCGTTCGAGAACCGCTTCAGGTTCACCAGGGAAGTGATCACGGCCATACGCGACGCCGTGGGCGACAGCGATTTTGTCGTCGGTGTCCGCCTGCCCAATGAAGATTATGTGCCCGGCGGCATTACCGCCAAGGAGGCCGCTGAGATCGCCGCAGCCGCCGACCCGTTGGTGGACTATGTATCGCTGCACATGGGGTCCTATTGGCGCTTTCATAAGCTGATCGCCCCGGCAGACGATCCCTTGGGCACTGAAATGCCCGCCAACGAGCAAATCGCGCCGAACCTCAAAAGCCCGGTGATGGTCACCGGGCGTATCGTGACCCTGGACCATGCGGCCCATATCGTGAAAAGCGGCACGGCGGCCATGGTGTCGATGGTCCGTGCGCTGATCGCCGATCCGGAATTGGTGAAGAAGGCGCGCGCCAATCAAGAGGGGCGCATCCGCCCCTGTATTGCGACCAATATGGGCTGCGTCGGTCAGCTCATGAGCCGGGGCGTCATGAGCTGCTCCGTCAACCACACGGCGTCTAAGGAAAGCCGCATGTCCATCGAACCCGAAGACCGCACGGAGGCGCCCAAGAAGATCCTGGTGGCCGGCGGCGGACCGGCGGGCTTGGAATTCGCCCGAAACGCAGCCCTGCGCGGCCATCAAGTGCGCCTGTTCGAGGCAACCAAACATCTTGGCGGGCAGGTGGCGCTGGCCGCCCGCGCGCCCCACCGGGCAGATGTCGGGACCATCATTCCGTGGCTGGAAGGCGAACTTGAGCAGCTTCAAGTCTCCGTGCAATTGAATGTACCGGTGGACGAGGACGTCATCCGAGAGGAATCTCCAGATCTGGTTGTCGTGGCCACCGGCACCACACCGCGGGCGGACGGCTTCCAACTCTCCACCCCCGGCAAAGCGGTCCCCGGCTACGACCTGCCTCATGTGCACAATTCGTGGGAACTGTTTGGCGTGGGGCCCGCCCTGGACCTGAAGGGACGCGCGGTGGTCTATGACGACACGGGTTCGTTCGAAGCCATTTCCGTGTGCGACGTGCTGTTGGAGGCGGGCGTCCCGACCACGCTGGTCTCCCGCTTTGACTCCGTGGGCGGCGGCCTGCCCTATCCGGCCGTGACCGCCGGAGCCGCACGCGAACGCCTGTTCTCACAAGACTTCGACTTTGTTGGCAGCCACTACGTGCGCGGCATCACCTCCGACTCGGTAGAGATCGGCGTTCTGTATACGGATCGCTCAAGAAGTCTAGATGCCGACATTGTCGTCCTTGTGGGCTATAACGAACCCAACCGGCAATTGCCCGAAGCGCTCGCCGGCATGGACATCCCCCATCACGTCATCGGCGACGTGCTGGGCCGCAACAGCATCATGAATGCCATGCACGCAGGCGCGGAGCTGGGGCGGCGGATTTAGCGGACACGCACGCAGCTTTACCCGTCATTGCCCGGCGCTAGAGCGCGATCAGGTTAAGTGGAATCCGATTAATCGTCCGATCGCCTGCCTTCGCCGAAGCGAAGCTTAGGCGAAGGCAGGCCCGGACGCGCTTACGCTTACCGGGTAATGACGGTCAGAATGCTATTCGCTCGGGCTGGGCACCCGCAACCCAAGGACGTGAATCTATCAAACCTGGCACTTGTGCCGCGCAGTCTGTCCACTCTATAGATAGGTCAGCGGCGCCTAGCAGGTAAAAGGGGGGATTGTGCCGGGGGAGTTTCAGTTTCGGTGGGCGACGCTTGTCCTTGCGTTAACAGTTCTGGCAACCGCCCCGGCCCGCGGGGAGCCGGTTTCGGATGACGTGGACGAGATCATGGTCTTCGGCCGCGCGATCGAACAAATCGGCCGCGCCCGCGCCGGGTCGGAAGGTGTCGTGGGCTATTCCGATTTCGAACGGCGGCCCCTGTCACGGGTCGGCGAGTTGATGGAAGTTATTCCCGGGCTGATCGCCACGCAGCATTCGGGCACGGGGAAAGCGAACCAGTATTTCCTGCGCGGCTTTAACCTGGACCACGGCACCGATTTTGCCGCTTTCTTCGACGGCACGCCGATCAACTTTCGAACCCATGGGCACGGTCAGGGCTATCTCGACCTTAACTTCATCATCCCGGAACTGACCGAGCGGCTGGAGTTTCGCAAAGGCCCTTACTATGCGGATGTGGGAGATTTCACCGCTGCCGGCACCGCCGCCTTCAAAACCTACGACACGCTGCCTCACGCGATCGGGCAGGCAGCATTCGGACAAAATGGATATCGCCGGGGTCTGGCGGCCGCTTCGTTCGGGCTGGCGGGCGGCGACATGTTGCTGGCCGGCGAAACCGTGTTCTACGACAACCCATTCGACCTGGACGAAGACCTCGAGAAATACAATGCCTTCGCGAAATACTCGCGCCGCCAGGCTGGGGCCGACTGGTCCGTCTCGTTCAGCGCCTATGACGCAAGCTGGACGTCCACCGACCAGGTGCCGTTGCGCGCCATTGAAAGCGGTCTCATTCCACGGCTTGGCTTCATAGACCCGGACCTTGGTGGGGAGACAACTCGCCTGTCGCTCAGTGGAGAAACCACCGTTGGGAATCTGTCGCTGTCGGCCTATGCGCTGTATTACGACTTCGCGCTCTTCTCCAACTTCACCTATTTCGCCGGCGATCCGGTCAATGGCGACGAATTCGAGCAGCGCGACGAACGGATCATGTTGGGCGGCACCGCGTCGTACAGCCAGCCGTTCACCCTCGCCGGCACGGCGGGCTCCATTCGCCTGGGCACGGACCTTCGGTACGACGACATTTTCAACATCGGCTTGTTCAATACGGTCGGGCGCACGCGGATCAACACGGTGCGCGACGACGAGGTACAAGAGTTGTCCGTGGGCGCTTTTGCCGAATTGGAAGTGGCCCTGACCGACCGGTTGCGCGCATCAGCCGGCCTGCGCGGCGATTTCTTCACCTATGACGTGACGTCCTCGCTGCCGCAAAACTCGGGCGACGGAACCGACGGCATCGTGACCCCCACGGCGGGGTTGGCCTGGCGCGCGACCGACCACATCGAACTCTACGCCAATTACGGACAGGGGTTTCACTCCAACGATGTGCGCGGCGCGGCGATCTCAATCGATCCCATCACCTTGCTGCCCACCGATCCGGTCGATGTGCTGGTGCGCGCAGAAGGGGCGGAGGTCGGCGCCCGGCTCGAAAGAAACGGCCTTAGCGCCACTTTGGTGGGGTTCTGGCTCACACTCGACAGCGAGCTCGTCTTTGTGGGCGATGCGGGCACAACGGAACCCAATGACGGATCGCGCCGCTTCGGCGTCGAGTTCAACGCGTTTTGGCGCCCTGCGGACTGGATCGCCTTTGACGCAACGGCCGCCTACACGGACGCCCGGTTCAAAAACGTGCCTGCAAGTGCTGACCGCATTCCTCAAGCGGTGGAGAACGTTTTCGGCGGCGGCATTACCGTGCAGCCGATTGAACCGTTCACCGCAACGCTCCGGGTACGGCGTTTCGGCGAGGCCCCGTTGGTGGAAGACGCGGGCGTGTTCTCGGAACCGACGACGGTGGTCAATCTCGGCTTCTACTACGATCTGGGTCCGGCGCAATTGAGTTTAGATGTATTGAATCTGTTCGACTCGGAAGATGCGGACATCACCTATTTCTTCGAATCCCAACTGCCTGGCGAAGCGGTGCCGGTTCCGGATATTCACCTGCACCCGGTGGAGCCGCGACAGGTGCGCGGAGCGATTACCATTCGGTTCTAATTCGCAACCGTTGCTGTAGTTCTCCCACGACTCCACACAAAATCAATCAACGGGATAAGACCCATTTGATCGCCACCTGGCCAAATGTCATCCCTGCGAAAGCAGGGATCCATAACCACAGGGCTCATATATTTTAGCAAGGGATTATGGCCCCCAGCTGGAGTTTATGCTCGTGCTGGCCAAAGGCCAGACACGGGCGCTGGGGCGACTGATGAACTAAATCATCTCTCGTCGCGTCAGCTCAGTGACGACGCCTTCCAGGATCTCGTCGATGTCGCGGATCTCAATGCCCAGAGTTGCTTGGCGGCTTAAGTCGAACTGGGTGGCGCGCACGGGCGTTTCGTTTGGATCGACCGCCGGCATTTTGTAACCCGGAACGGCATTTTCCAGCGCCATCAAAATCTCACGCCAATGCCAGCTTTTCTTCACGCCGAAATACCGTCCGCTGGCGGAGGGGTTGTCCAGCGCCGCCACATGCAGCTTTGCCAGATCGCGCACATCAATCATGGACATAGAGCCGTTAGGCACGCTGTCGGTCAACCGCTCCCCATTGAGGATCGCCGCAAACATTCTAAGGCTGGTGACCGGCTCGGGCTGATAACACGGCCCTGCGATCAGCGACGGGTTGATCGTCACGGCGCGAAACGCGCCGCCGGATGACGCCAATTTGCCCAAGACGGTCTGATCGAGCCGCGTTTTGCCGACAGCGGCAAATTTCTTGGCGGCCAGTTGCACGTCCGGGTCCGACCAATGATCCATCTCCCGCTTGAGTTCCGGCTCGCCTTCCGGCGGGTTGGTGGAACCGGTGCTGGAAGTGAACACGGCCCGATCGATTGCCAGCTCAATCGCCGCGTCGGAGACGTTCTCCGCCAGGGCCTCCATCAGCGGCATGGTGTCCGGTTCGATCTTGGCGGAGCCCGCACACATGATCACACCAACGCAACCGTCCATCGCGGCGGCGAGGCTGTCTTTGTCGAATGCGCTGGCCGAATGGAGTGTCAAGTCGGCACCATCCGTTGCGACCTGCGCGGCCATGGTGTTGAGCCAGTCTTTGTTCGGCCCGCCGGCATCCCGAAGCGTACCGTGTACGGATAGACCGCGCGACAACAGCTCAGCAGCGACATGGGAGCCTACGAAGCCGCTAGCGCCGATAACGCAGATGGGTTTGTCAGATGTCGACATATTTTACTTTCATGTTGATCAAAGACCGCCGCGGCAATTGCACAGGGATTGCCCTCCCGTCGCTTGGTTTGTCCATAGTCCGGTCCATTCTGAGTTCATGCTGCCACACAAATCGGGACACATGGCTTCCGCATCCATTTGAGTCTCGATCGGTTGTTCGGAGATCACGTCCCGCAGCGGAACCAAGTCCACTTCGGATTGGAGTTTCACCGTGCGGGTTTGGCCGTCCGGCAGATAAACACCCAGGCACCCCTTCTCTTCCGTGGCGGCAACCCACGGATGGGTGACAAAGGTGGGCTGTCGATGCGTTTGTGTCGGCTCAAGATCCGCATACTTCACACGCTTTCCTTGGAAGTTGAGCCAATAGATCTGAATGACATCCTCGGACTCATTCTCGAAGACAATCTCAGTCCCCACATCGCTGACGCGGGACTTGATCTTGCCTGCTTCTTCCACTTGGCAATTTGCGAACGCCATGGTGGGCGCGGTCATCATGGCAAGGACCACCAGGGCTGCTTGATAAAGGTGTTTCATGTTATCCCCCAGAAATTTACTCTCTTGAAAGCCATACGGTTCATGCCATTCACCGTAACGCCGTTTCCAAGCGAGGCAAAGACACCGTCACGGCGCGCGCCCGATGACGCCGTAGAGCGGATCGCGGCCGGGTGCCGGCGGCACCGCCTCCACCAGCTGAATGTCCGTGAACCCACCAGTTTCCAAATACAGTTGAACCAGCTGACCATGACCTTCCGATGAAAGCGCCTGCCAAACCGCCACCGCCTTTGTGGGGAAACAGCGGTGGGAAAACGTCACGATCAGCGGTGCCCCGGGTTTCAAAACGCGGGCGAGTTCCGTCATCACCGCGGCCGGGTCCGTCAGATATTGGATCGACACACACAGACCGGCGCCATCAAATGAGTCGTCTTCCAGATCAAGTGCAGGAGCCGTGTTCAGATTTTGGACAAACCAGCGATCAAACCGGGGATTGGCGGCAAGTTCCTCCGCATTCATGCCGTGGCCCACAACTTCGCCATAGGCGACCTCGTCGGGCAGGTGACTGACCCACGAACTCATCACATCCAAAATGCGCCCACCGTCCGGCAGATACGCGTGATAGAGCGCCGTTACGCCGGCGATCGCGTCGTCATCAATATGGGTGACCAGCCGTGGCGGCGCGTAGAAATCCTCATCCGGTGTTTCATCCATACGCCGAAAGGCATTGGGCGGTAGTTTGCTTTGGAGATCCGTCATGCCTGACCAGGGTAGCGTGTGCCTTCCGTGTCCGCCAGCGATTGCCAACTATTGACATATTATATGTCAATAGTATATCGCCAGGGATCATGAGATTCCTCTTGCGGATGTGTTTGGTGTTTGTCGCCGTGTTCGCGGCGGCGTTTTGGTATGTCTTCTTTTCGCCGCGGCCGCCCAACATGACGGACCCGGCAACCCTTGCCGGTGACGGCAGTCTGATCGACTACTGCCAATTGCCCGAGTTGGACGGCAGCGGTCTTAAGGCCGCCGACATCCCCAAGGGCAATACGCCCGGCTGCAGGTACAGCCATTTCCCCTTGCCCATTCTCGCGAATTGCACCGAGCCGCTTGCGGAAGGCGTGCGGGATATTCGCGGATTATGGATCGGGGTTTCCGGCAAGGTCGGTCATGTGGAACGCATCGAACAATGCGGCAGCCGCACCGTGGTGACCAGCAGCGGCATCATTCACGATTACGGCCCCAACAGCACGGGCGTGTTGAACACCAACGATACGGAAGGCGGCGTTCGGTTCACCCTGGGCGGCAAACCCTATTGCCCACGCACCTCCGCCAGCATGATTTGGGAAGACGGCATTCTCAATTTCTATGCCTTTGGGTTGACGCCGCTTTTGGCCGTGCGCCGCTATCCCGATGGCGACGCGCTGGTCTGGGAATATGTGGACGGCAGCATCACCCGCATGAAGCGAATTTGTCAGCTTCCCGAAGAACATAAGATCCCCAAGCCTCGGTGAAGAATGGTTAGCCAACCCACGCCCCATTGTCGGCTTTGAAACTAAGTGGCGGTCACTTTCGGATTGATCGGTGTTGGGCAGGTAACGCCGGCTTCTACAATCCCCGCTGCATCCAAGCACACATCTTCCCGCCAGCGATCCGCATAGATTTGGACACCCGTTGGCAGACCGTTAGCCACACCGGTGGGCAGCGCGACCGAGGGCAAGCCCAGCACGTTTCCCGGCGTGATAAAACGCACCGTATCCTCAACGGTTCGCAGACCCGTTGCGGGATCGAGATCGGCGTCGGCTGGCCAGGGTGTTTGACACCAGGTGGGACCAATGACGACAGGATAGGTTTCAAAAAACGCCGACCAAAGGCGCGTGAGACGCGACCGTTCCGCATGCAATTTGGGACTTGTGATCTTGCTGGGCGAAAACTCGTCGCACAACTGGCCAATAACAGTGTGCAGGGCAGGAGACAGTATGTGTTCCAAGACCGGCAGAAGTTCTGAAAAATCCGCGGCCAGGACAAAGCCCCAGATTTCGTTGACACGGGCCAATTCCGGTGGCTGTGCGTGTTCTACCTGCCATCCAGCTGCCTGAAGGATGGCGCCGGCCCGCTCGATTTCCGCGATGGTCACATCCGGAACGGGGCCGCCGGGAATTTCCGTTACCAAAGCCGCCCGTTTTTCGGTAGGAGGACCTTGAAGCGGTGCATCCACAGAAACGGTATCGCGGATATCGCGACCGGCCAGCACCTCCAGCCCGATCTTCAGATCAGTAACCGAGCGCGTCATCGGCCCTTCCACCAGCATGGCCTGCACCGCCATGCCCCCATCCTGTGGGTCGATGGACATGGCATGCGGTATGCGCCCCGCCGTGGGCTTGAGGGACGTGATGCCATTGCAATAGGCGGGATTGCGGACGGATCCGCCAATGTCATTTCCCAAGCCGAAAGGGGTCATACCGGTTGCCAACGCCACCCCATCGCCGCCACTGGACCCACCGGCTGTGAGCTCCGCATTCCATGGATTGAGCGTGCGCCCACGCAAAGGATTATCCGTCGACAGACGAAGCCCCATTTCCGGCATATTGGTGCGCGCGAGCGGCACGGCACCCGCCGCCTTCATGCGCGTTACCACCGGCGCTTCCAGCGGGGGCATGGCCTCCGCAAAAGCCGGCACCCCATTGGTCGTGGGTTGGCCGAAATAATCGATGTTCTCTTTGATCGTGAACGGCACGCCATGGAAAGGGCCGGTGGGGTCGGACGTGTCGGCGGCATCGGCAGCGGCCAGTGCATCCTTTTCCAGAACCACAGTGACCGCGTTGACCGTGCCGTTTATCGCCTCGATGCGGTCCAGATGCGCCTGCACCACCTCGCGGCTCGACACCTCGCGGTTTTTGATGAGCGTGGCGAGTTCGTGCGCGGGTTTTTCGTGTAATTGGGTCATGGTGAGCGCCTCCAAACTGATCGTTCTTCGGCATGCACGCTAGCAAATGCGCCAAAACTTGTCGCCGACGGTCATCGTCGCACCTGGTGTCAACAAGTTCAGCCTTCCCGGCCGCTAAACCCTTCGACATGGGCGGCGAATTGCCTTACCAGGGAGTGAGGGAATTCATCAGCCACATGAAAGATCCATGACCCTTCTCATTTTCTTCCTGGTGCTGGCCATCGGGGTGTCGTTTTTCTGCTCAATTGCCGAGGCTGTTCTTCTATCGGTCCGGCCGTCCTATGTGGCCACGCTGGACCAGCAAGGCGACCCGCGCGCCAAAACCTTGCAAAAACTGCGAGACAATCTGGACCGGCCGCTCGCAGCGATCCTCACAGCCAACACCATCGCCCACACGGTGGGAGCGGCGGGCGTGGGGGCGCAAGCCGCTGTTTTGTTCGGCAACGAATATTTAGGGGTGATCTCCGGCGTCTTGACCCTGCTGATCCTGGTCTTCTCCGAAATCATTCCCAAGACCTTGGGCGCCACCTATTGGAAACAGCTGGCGCCTACTTTCGGCCGATTGATTGATGGGCTGACGATCTTGCTCTTGCCGTTCGTATGGCTGTCCGCGCTGCTCACCCGCCTGCTGGCCCCATCCGGCGTCAGCGGCTTTACCTTCAGCCGGGAAGAAATGGAAGCCATGGCGGAGATCGGTGCCACGGAAGGCGTGCTGGAAGCCAAGGAACTCAAGATCGTCAAAAACCTGATGGACCTGCAGCAACTGTCGGTGCGGGACATCATGACCCCGCGCTCGGTCGTATTCTCGGTTTCGGCGGACATGAAAGTGAAGGATTTTTTCGCGGAGCATCAGAAAAATCCGTTCTCGCGCATTCCTTTGTACAAGGACGGAATCGATGATGTGACACGCTATGTGTTGAAGTCGGACCTGTTTGCGGCGCAAGCCAAAGACGAATTCGACCGCCCCCTGTCCGATTTCGAGCGGGAGTTCCTGGCGTTGCCCGACATTTTGTCGGCGTCGGCCTGTTTCGACCGCCTGACCCAAGAACGCAGCCACATCGCCCTAGTGGTTGACGAATATGGATCGATGGTGGGCCTGGTCACACTTGAAGACGTGCTGGAAACATTGATCGGCCTTCAGATTACGGATGAATTGGACACGGTCGAGGACATGCAAGCCCTGGCACACAAAAGATGGCGGGAGCGGATGCAGGACATCGGCGTCGATCCCGACAGCTTCGAAAACGCGAAGGATTGAATTGGCAAGGGTGACCGTTACCCTCTAGGCTGTCGCTGACAGGATTTCACAAAGCGGAGCGCATCCCCATGGCATTCGACAGCATCAGCATCGACATCAAAGACCGCGTGGCGTGGCTCACCATCAACCACCCGCCCATCAATCTGTTCGACATGCAGCTCATCGGCGACATGGATGCCGCCGGCGCCCAACTGGCCGAAGACGACAGCGTGGGCGCCGTGGTGGTGCAAAGTGCGGATCCCGAATTCTTCATCGCCCATGCGGATGTCAATTTGATCCTGGACATTGCCGGCCAAGATCAGGGCGAGTCCGACGGTACGTCGTTCTTCCATGTGATGACGGAACGTTTCCGCACCATGCCCAAAGCCACCATCGGCAAGATCAATGGGGTTGCCCGCGGTGGTGGCCTGGAGCTGCTGGCGGCAATGGACATGCGGTTTTGTTCCATCGAAAAAACAGTGCTGGCCCAGCCGGAAGTGTCCGTGGGCATCATTCCCGGCGGTGGCGGTTCCGCCCGCTGGCCACGCATGATCGGCACAGGGCGCGCGCTCGAGATGATGCTGGGGGGCCAGGATTACGATGGGCCCACGGCCGAACGCTATGGCATCGTCAACCGGGCTCTGCCGGCAGCGGAGCTGGACGGTTTTGTGGACGATCTGGCGCGGCGCATTGCCGGTTTTCCGCCGGAAGCCATCGCGCTTGTCAAGAAAGTGGCATATCAGCAGGGCCCCATCGAAGAAGCACTGAAGGTCGAGTCCCTGTCGTTCGACCAAAGCGCGCGCACGCCCGAGGCCCTTGCACGCATGAAAGCGTTTTTGGACGCAGGCGGACAAACCCGCGAGGTGGAGTTGGGCGGCCTTTTTGGGTGAGGCTCGCTAGCGGCTTTCCAACGCCGCGCTTGGCACCGGCGAGCGCGGCGTCGGCACGAAAGGTTCGTTCTGAAGCGCCCCAACGGCCTGGACAACGCGCATACGGTCACTCAAGAGCTGATTGAACTGCGTATCGCAGCCGGAGATGGGCCCCGGATAAGCCCCGATTTCCTGGTTCACTTGGCTCTGCGCGGCGCGCAGATAAGCGAGCGCCGTGTCCAGCGAGGCTTGATAAGACTTGCGTGTCATTGTTTCGCTCCGTAAACGAATAATTCCACTGCGGACAACAGTAACCCCGAACGACCGGCCTGAAAATGGAATAGGGCGATAGGGTTTCATTCCCACTGAGACTGCGTTGCGCGGTTCCATTATCAGCGGCATTCTGTTTTGATGAAGGCAAAACGATCGGAGAGCAGATCATGACACTGTCGAAGATTTGTCTGTGGGCCGCCGCCTTATTGTGTTTCGCCGGTCTGTTGTTGCATGAATTGGCCGGCAGCCCCACCGTGCTGCCGCCTCTATCGTCAACCGATCTGCCTGCGGACGTTATCTGGCTGCATCATTTTTCTTGGCATGTGGGATCTGTTGCGCTGGGCGCCATGGGGGTGTTGTTCATTTGGCCGGCGATCACCCAATCCCCTCCGTTCCCTGCATTTTTTGCCAGCGCCATGAGTTCGGCGCTTGGCGTGCTTGGGGTGAGCTTGGCGGTGGGCGGCCATGAAGCCCTGTGGGGCACGCCCGCGCCTTATCTTTGGTGGCCCATTGCCATTCTTGGCCTGGCCGGCGCGATGACCACGCGGCGGCAGCCGGGTATTTAAGGGTATCAGCAACCGGCACAGTCAGCGTGACGACACAAAGGATTTTGCTGCGTCCTAAAGCTTCGCGATGACCTCGTCGCCCAGCTTCTTGATGCCGTCGACCGGGTCGGCCCCCAGCGCAAAAATCGGCACGACGGCGCGCGCGGCCCCCAAATCCTGCATGGGCTTCAGGGCCTCAAGACCGCCGCCCGGCCACATCACCGTAATCTCAAGTTCGTCGTAATTTCGGTCCGCCGCCTTGCATGCCGCGCGCAGCTGATCGAGCTGCGGCGCCAATTCCGCCGCATCCGCGGTGGGGGCGAACCAGCCATTGCCCAAGGTCGCAATCCGCTCGAAGATCTTGCCTTTGTTGCCCCCCATAATGACCGGGAAGGGATCTTGAACCGGCGTCGGATAACTCTTGAAGCCCGTCCAATCGACAAATTCGCTTTGGTGTTCGACGGTTTCCCCCGACCACACTTTGCGCATGGCGGCAATGTAATCATCAAACCGGGCACCCCGTTTTTCGAACGGCGTGCCCATGGCGCGGAATTCTTCCTTGAGCCAGCCAATGCCGGCACCCAGCATGAAGCGGCCGCCGGAAATGAAATCGAGGCTCGCCACCTGTTTTGCCAGAAGCATCGGGTTGGCCTGGGCGACGATGTTCACGCCGGTGCCAAGGCGCAGTGTCTTAGTAGCGGCGGCCACCGCACTCAATGCAATGAGCGGATCGACAAAAACCGTATCGGGCTCGGCCCCCATCTTGCCGCTTTCATTGTACGGATATTTGGACGCGTAATCCTCCGGCACGATCACGTGCTCGAACGTCCACACGGATTCAACGCCCACGCTTTCGGCAAGCTGTGCCGTGCCGATGATCTGCTCAAGTGATTGAAAGCCGATATTGATGGGGATGAGGCCGATTTTCATGGGGCGCGCGCTCCTGTCGGGGTTGTGGTTCCCATCACCCTAACAGGGTTTTGCAACGACTCTCAAAATGAAAAAAGCGGACCATACAGGCGTTCAACGCGGGTCGAGACGCAAAAAACGGCTGGGCGCAAAGCCACAAAAGAAGCGCAGGACAAAACCCATATTGTAATGCTTGGACACGGTCGCACGTTCGTCGCCCTCTAGCGGAACAGCGGTATAGGCCGCACGTTCACCATGACGGATGCCTTCCACATCTGGGTTTTTGAGCACGGCGTAATGCCAGCTACGCAGCCAATGATTAGAAGAGATGTAGAGTGCTCCTTCATGCTCCAAGACCGCTAGTTTCCGCTGCATTTCGCCGCCGTTCCCGTCTTTCACCAGAAGGGTGATGCCACCCTCCATATCGGGCTGAACGACGCGGATCAGCACCTCTACCGTAGCGACGAACGCCACATAGCCAAGAAGACCGTAACCAACAAGCCAAAGCACATTCATGATGAGCCCCTCTGTTTACGTACAGCGTACGTTACGATATACGTACAGTGTACGTGAGTCAAGAGGAACCACCGTGACCGCCGGAAAGGGCGCTAATCGACAGAAAGGGCGCACCGCGCTGACCCGAGACACCATCCTGCGCGCCGCCATCGCCTATGCGGATGAGCATGGGACGGATCGCTTAAGCATGCGGGTGCTGGCAAGCGAGCTCGGCTGTGGGGCGATGTCGCTTTACAATCACGTGTCGAACAAAGACGATTTGTTCGACGGTATGGTCGACCTGATCGCCGGCGAAATCGACCTCCCCCCGGCGCAGGTGACCGATTGGAAAGCCGCGTTGCGCGACACCGCCGTTTCTGCGCAGCGAACCTTAGCGCACCACGAATGGGCGGTGAGTTGTTGGTCGACCCAAAAACTGGGATCCGCGAAATTACAGCACATGGAATCGATCCTCCGTGTACTGCGCGAAGCGGGATTTTCGGTGCCCTTAGCCTGCCGCGCCTATCACGCCATCACGATGCATATTGTGGGTTTTACCTTTCAGCAGCTTGATTTCCCGTTGAAAGGCGATGCAGAGATTAAAGAGGCTGCCGGAAACTTCATGCGAGAATTTGCTGACCACGACATTCCGTATTTCATGGAACATGTGCAGCATCATCTGTCCGACGATCACGAGGAGGACGAATTCACTTTTATGCTGGACTTGATTTTGGATGGGCTGGAGAGGCTGAAGAAAGGCTCGTGAATCGCAAAGCGGCAGCCGCGATTGTCTCGACGACATAGTCGTAAGTGTCATCCCCGACGGCGAAGCCGATCGGGGATCCAGTAACCAATGAATCTAAGTACTGGCGATGCCTTTACTGGATCCTCGCTGGAGTTCATGCTCGTGCTGGCCAAAGGCCAGACACGGGCGCGACGATGACATCAGTTGTCTACAGCCCGCTCTTCTCGAGGATGTGCACACCGCAGGCGGAGCCCAGGCCGATCACATGGGCAAGGCCCACCTTGGCGCCGTCGATCTGGCGGTCGCCGCATTCGCCGCGCACGTGCTGGCACACCTCCCAAATATTGGCGATGCCGGTTGCCGAAATCGGATGCCCTTTGGACTGCAATCCGCCGGAGACGTTGACCGGCGTTTTGCCGTCCCGCCAGGTGGCACCGGAACTGAAATAGTCGGCGGCACCGCCTTCTTCGCACAACATCAGATTGTCGTAATGCACAAGCTCGGCCGTGGCGAAGCAGTCGTGCAACTCCACCAGGTCCAGATCGTCGGGACCGACGCCAGCTTGCTCGTAAGCGGTCTTCGCCGCATTGCGCGTCAGCGTGTTTACGTTGGGCAGAACCTGGCAGGCTTCTTCGTACGGGTCGGTGGTGAGGACCGAAGCTGTCACCTTAACCGCGCGGCGCTGCTGCTCCAGCGACAGGGTTTTCAGCTTCTCGCCATTGACCACCACGGCGGCCGCCGCCCCGTCGCAATTGGCCGAACACATAGGCCGCGTGTTGGGATAGGCGATCATCACATCGCCCATGATCTGTTCGGCGGGCATGGCTTTGGTATATGCCGCCAATGGATTGAGCGTGGAGTGGAAGTGGTTTTTCTCGCTGATCTTGGCGAAAAGCTCGAAACTGGTGCCGCCGTATTTGTGGCCGTATTCCATGCCGATTTGCGCGAACACGCCGGGCATGGTCTCCGTGCCGATACGGCCATCCACGGGCGCGACCGCGCCGAAACGGCCGGTCGGCTGCCATTCGTCACTGTCTTCCTTTTTGGTATTGCCGCTCAGTAAGCCCGCACCGGCCAGTTTTTCAACACCCACCGCCAGGCCCATATCGCATTCGCCGGCCTTGACCGCCATGATCACCGTGCGCAAGGCGGTCGCGCCCGTGGCGCAAGCGTTCGAGACATTGTAGACGGGGATGCCGGTTTGCCCGATTTGCTTTTGCAGTTGTTGGCCGACGCCGCCCCGTCCCATCAGATTGCCGGCGGCCAGCACGCCGATCTCCTTCATGCTAACGCCCGCATCTTTGAGGGCCGCTTGAATGGCTTCCGCCCCCAGATCAACAACGTCTTTGTCCGGATGTTTGCCGAACTTGGTCATGTTAATGCCTAGGATCCAACTCTCGTCACGTGCGCTCATGGCCGTTTCTCCTGAATGAATTTTGTTGTTGGGGCGGTTTAAGCCGCGGGTTCAAATCCAAATCCGATCGCTTCGGTGCCGGCACCGTCTTTGCCCATGGAAAAAGTGGCCAGCCGCACTTTCATGCCCAGCGACACATGTTCCGGGTCGGGCTCCGTGTTGATGATGTTGGCGCGCACGGACGTGCCGCCGCAATCCACCACGGCGGACACGAAGGGTACGGGAATGCCCTTGGCGGCGTGCGCGACAATGGTGAAGGCGCGCACCTCGCCCTCGGTGGCCACGGCAGTTTTTTTGAATTCGGTGCCGAAACAGGCCGCGCACGCATTGCGGCGGTCAAAAAACTTGGCGCCGCAATTTGTGCATTCATGCGCCACCAAATGGGGCTCACTGCCCAGTTCCAAATAGTCGACCAGTGGCACCTGTTTTGACATGACGCATTCTCCTGGAATGGTTGGGTTCTTTTGCTCGGCTTGTCCGAGAGTTACCGTCATCCAGCCGAAAATTGGCGCCCGCGTCAAGGAGGGACAAGGAAATCCCCCTGAGAAAAAGGCCAACTAATCTTTAGGCGGGTCGCAAGTTTTGACGCCGCATCAGTCGAAAAATCCGACGCAGAAATGCTTTTCGGCGAGAACCTTGCGGCAAGAGCGCGTTGTAAATCGCACTGCGACGAACGACCCAAGCCGCGGATCGCCGCCACTGTCCCCTAACATGATGCGCATCTGCATATTCAAGAATCTGGCGCCACTCTGCCAAGACCGCCTCATTGCGCAGCAAGACTCGTCTCATATGGGCGTTCATCTTCTCAGGATGAGGGAAACAAGCGGGAATATCGTTTCCCGTGGCTAGGAAATTGAGCATGGTCCGCAGGCACTTTTCGCATCGACCACAGTTTTTTGACTGTTCTTCACCCTCCCAGCAGACCCGCAGATTGTCGCGGCCTTCCGGCCATTCGGCAATAGCCGCCACTTTTTCGGTTCTGCTGTGAGAGGCGCCATCGTGCAGGACCCTGAAGGTTACCGAGCTGAGCAGATGATCTGTTATTGGCGAAGACCCCCAAGGAACGACAAGTGAGTCGTAGGGCTCGCTGCTGCCGAGCAGGCAGTTGCCGGCAAGATGCTTCAGATTGTCGAGGGCAGCAACGACGGCCGAGGCGAACGCATGCTCCCAATTAGATTTGATGACCAACCTATAATTTGTCCGTATCGGGATCGTTTCAATGCCCAGTGCGAGAAGCAATCTATTTGCATTCGCCAACGCAATCCGGAATTGGTCGTGCTCGACCAGCGGAATGTCAAATCCATGCACCAGAACACAATGCCGAATTTCTTGCGATCGGTGACCAACCTGCATTCGGCTGTGCCTGAGAACCGAAAAGGTCGCGTCGACTCCGCCGGAGAACGCGCAGATCGCGCCCGCTGGGCCAAGGGCGTCTTCGCGGACATGGTCAGGCCTGATGTCTACGGTGTGGTACAGGTCAGGCAACCATTTGTGCCACGCTGCTTGAAACTCATCCAAATTACCCAGCAAGGATCTCGAAACAGAACCGTGGACAATGATGTCCCGTTTCTCTTGCATGGCATCCATCAGAACTGCGCGCAAATGGGCATCACAGTCGGTTTCTACCGACATCCGCTCGGATCGGGGAAGCTCAAACCACAACTCGCGGCGGTCGACTTCAGCCCCCTGATCGAACGAGACGAGCTGACAAGAACGGCGCACGCCCAGTGGTACGTCATCTAGCCTCGGAAATAGGTGAAGTTCTCTCATCGCTGCCCAAAACCGCGAAGCGCCACAAATGTTTCTCTGGCTGATCCAGGTAATTGAATTGGCTTGGCGCCGCTTTCTGGTTCCCCCTTGCCCCTTTTCTATCTTAAGTTGAAACTGATTGTCGACACTTATGTGATGGTGTGAGGCGACCAATCGCCGAGTTGGCCTATCCCGAAGAAAAAATGCGCGGCTCGCCCTTTAGGTCATGGTTAACAAAGCCTGATCACACTGCGCACATGATTCGCGCGCTCTCTTTGCTGCTTCCGGTCCTGGTGCCGTCTTGGCGGTTTTTCGCCATGGTGGCGCCATCGCCGCGCATTGAGGTGGCCATTGCCGATCCCGGGGGCGCCGCATGCTCTGCCTGGCAAGAGTTCCGCCCGCGCCCGGCGCGCATTTCCGTTTGGGGGTCGCTGCGAAATCTGTTTTGGAACCCCCATTGGAACGAAACCCTCTATTTAACAGCGTGTGCGGAGCGTTTTTTGGCCGACGGGTCAAAGCCGCATCTTGACTACATCGTTCGGCGCGTGCGTGCAGATCTGCAGCATCCTGACCAAGACACAAACAGCCACCAGGTTCTGATCCGCCTTGTTGTGGTGATGCGGTCGGACGGCCAGGTGGTTCGCGAAGAGCTTTACCGTTCGCCCGCCGTCGCCCTTGTCGACGAAAGTAATTCGACGTGACCTTCGAACTCGCGCTGCGTCTTACCGAAATTCTGCTGGGGTTTGCGTTGCTTCAGCAGAGCCTGGAACACCTTACGCTCCAGCCTGCTGATCGGCTGCTGTTTGCTGTCCGAGGGGTCTTGAGCCTGACCCTCATGGTGGGGATCGCCCCGTCTGTCGTGGCGCCCCTGTTGCTTGCCATTTGCGTGGCGCTGCTTGTCCGCTACGACGGCCCGTACAATGGCGGCAGCGACCGCATGAGCCTGCTGGTATTGATATGCCTTACCGGGGCCCACCTGGCACCGACGCATTATTGGCAACAAGTGGCGTTTGCCTATCTGGCCGCGCAGCTTGTGTTGTCCTACGCGCTGTCCGGGGGCGTTAAGATCGTGAATGCCGATTGGCGCAGTGGGGCCGCGCTGCAGGACGTTTTTCTTTTCTCCGCCTACCCTGTTTCCGATGCGCATCGCGGGTGGGCCCGGCAGCCCGGTCCTCTATGGGCCGCGTCTTGGGCCGTCATCTTGTTTGAGCTGGCTTTTCCGCTGGCTTTGTTGACGCAGACCACTTTGGTCCTTGGACTGACGATCGCTGCCCTGTTTCATCTGGCCAATGCCTATCTGTTCGGCCTTAACCGGTTTGTGTGGGCGTGGCTGGCCGCTTACCCGTCGATCCTTTGGCTGCAGGCGCAAATCATCGCGCCACTTGTGCAAATGCAATGACCACTTGTGTCCGCCTGACTTCCCTTTTTGGGGAGGCCGAAGAAATCCTGCCGTCCCGGCGTTTTGGCAACAGGGAAACCGCCCCAAGACCCATTCAAACGAGCTGCAGCGCGCTTACCCGAGAGACAATCCAAGTTTGTCCAAAAGCACGCGCTGGACTTCGTTCCGATGGCCGTCGGTGTCCATGAGTTCCGGCAATTGAAGGTCCTGCCGGTCATGTCTCACCGTCCCTAAACTTTCGCCCATCTCCTGTTCTGACCGGTCTTGATCTGATGAAGATACATCGTATACTTGCGAATGATTATCACTCACAGTTATAGTGTGTTATCGGTCAGCACAAGGCGTTATCGGAGACCGTCGAAAGGTGTCACGGAATGAATGAGTCAACTTTGCTGCGGGCTGCAGGGTTGCTGGCCGTCCTCGGCGGCGTTTTGAATGGCTTTGCGGATTATCTGTTGCAAGGGGGCCTGATCCCGCGGGCAGCCGTCAATACGTACGAACACCTGCCGCATGTCCCTTATGACCTCGTTTTTTGGGGCAGCATCATCGGCAATGCCGCCATACCGCTGTGGCTGCTGGGGTTTTGGCCCGTTTATGTCGCGTTGGCGCCGGCCGGGCGATGGATTGCGCTGCCGCCCGTCTTGTTTCTGGGGTATGGCTTCTCGCTCTTCGCGGGGTACCATGGTTCATATGCTCTGTATGCGGCGGGTTTCCAGGCCCAGTCCCAGGGGCCGGCTGAACTTTCCGAAACACTGACGACGCTGGTGCAGCGTCTGCATGAATATCATGATGCTCTGGTTGTGCTCATTGGCATGACGATTCCAATCGGATCGATTTGGTTCGTCGCGGTCGTCCTGTTCTTCCGAACGCATTTCTCGAAATGGATGGTGATCTTCTCGCCGCTTATTGTGCCGCTCACCCAACCGCTGGTCGAGATGTTGCCCGCCCCATGGGGCGGATTTGTGCGACCTGCCTGGGGCACCACGATCTTCACGCTATTCTTTTTGATCGCCACAGTGGTGACGTGGAACGTCAAGGCGGGTGATCCAGCGAAAACGGATGGAACGCAATAGAAGATGGCGGGTAAACCGATCCTGGGCGTTCACGACAGTCCTCGTTGCGGTAACGGCGCATTTCAAAGGGGACAGACCCTTTTGATTGCTGTTGTTTGGTTGAGGGAATGTGCGCCGTCCGAAATCCGATCGCTCAGTCCACCACCGCAATTGCTTCCACCTCAATATGGAAGTCCGAGGCTGCCAGTGCTTGAACACCAATAAGCGTGCTTGCCGGTGGGTTCTCTTTGGAGATATGCGCATCGCGAACCGGCGAGATGGCCTCCCGTTTGTCAGGAGAAAAATCGACCACGTAGTAGGTCATTTTGACCACGTCCTCGAAAGACGCCGACGCCGAGGCCAGCGCAGCGGAAAGATTCTTGAAGACCTGTTCGGTTTGTGCGCGAAGATCGCCCTTGCCGATCAGTTTTCCGTCAGCATCAATACCCACTTGTCCGGAGATGAAGATCATCTTGCCGCCTTGGGCCGAGACGATCTGAGAGAACCCAAAGGATTTGGTGTCCAAAAGGCCTTGGGGTTTGGGGTAGTCGATGGTTGCCATAAGGGCCCTCCGGTTTCTTGTGTCGACGACAGATCAATTAAATGGTGAATGGTGCTTGTAGCCCATTCCGCAGGCATTGATCATCGGCATGTTTCGATCGAACGCAATCTTCTGGCCTCCCCCATAAAGGAGAGACAAAAGTTAAGTGACCTCAATTGCTCTGGATGCTAGGGACCAGCCCTGGCATGACGGGTAGAATCAATGGGGCCGGACCATTGACCTAGAGCGTCGGACGGTGAAATGGAACCATTCTGCCGAGGTCGTTTTGCGTCAGGACCAAGCTGTCCGGCGCTGGCCATACTGGGGGTACGGTCAAGCCGGACGGCGCCGGTCATGGCGCAAAACGGCCCGGCCCTTTGGGTTTGCGTCCGGCGGCCGTCCGCTGCGTCGAACGGCTCGACCGATGCCCCACATCGCTCTTCACCGTTCTCCTGGCGGATCGATCCGCCGGACTGCAAACAGAATTGACTCTATTTCACCGTCCGATGCTCTAGTGACGTCATTACCCGGTAAGCCGCTTAGCGGCGCACCCGGGTAATCCAATGATGACACCGAGAAAACCATGGGAGTCCGATCTGGATCACCCGGACATAGCCGGGTGATGACGATGTCGGGAGTTTTTACCCCGCGTTCAGCCAGGGTTGGCTGAGCTTCATTTTTTCTTCGAACGCGTCGATCTTGTCGGACTTCTGAAGCGTTTGGCCGATATCGTCCAGGCCTTCCAGCAGGCAGTGCTTGCGGAACGGGTCGATGTCGAATTTCACCGTGCCGCCGTCGGGCCCTTTGATTTCCTGGTTCTCCAGATCCACGGTGATGGTGGCATTGGAGCCGCGGTCGGCATCGTCGAACAGTTTGTCGAGGGTCGCCTGGTCCACCACGATGGGCAGGATGCCGTTCTGGAAACAGTTATTGTAGAAAATGTCGGCGAAGCTGGTGGAAATGACCACCTTGATGCCGAAATCCTTGAGCGCCCAGGGCGCGTGTTCGCGGGACGAGCCGCAGCCGAAATTATCACCCGCAATCAAGATCTCCGCATTGCGGTAGGCCCGCTGGTTGAGAACGAAATCCTCAATCTCCTTCCCGTCGGGCGTGAAGCGCATTTCATCGAACAGATGCTTGCCAAGACCCGTGCGCTTGATGGTCTTCAAGAACTGTTTGGGGATAATCATGTCGGTGTCGACGTTGATCATATTGAGCGGGGCGGCAACGCCGTTCACGGTCTTGAATTTGTCCATCAAAAATCCCCCTACTGAAGATCGCGTACGTCTGTAAGGCGGCCTTCGATGGCCGCCGCCGCCGCCATGGCCGGGCTCACAAGATGAGTGCGGCCGCCGCGGCCTTGCCGGCCTTCGAAATTGCGGTTCGAGGTGGAGGCACAGCGTTCGCCCGGCTCCAGCTTGTCCGCATTCATGGCGAGGCACATGGAGCAGCCCGGCTCGCGCCATTCAAAGCCCGCTTCCGTGAAGATCTGGTCGAGGCCTTCTTCCTCGGCCTGCGCCTTGACCAGGCCCGAGCCCGGCACGATCAGCGCGTTGACGGTTCCGGCCACTTTGCGGCCCTTGGCAATCTTGGCCACTTCGCGCAGATCCTCGATACGGCCATTGGTGCAGGAGCCGATGAAGACCTTGTCGACGGCAATGTCCTGCATGGCGGTGCCGGCAGTGAGGCCCATGTAGTCCAATGAGCGTTCGATGGCGCGGGCCTTGCCCTCGTCCGCTGCATCGCCCGGATTGGGCACGGCGCCGGTGATCGGCACCACATCTTCGGGGCTGGTGCCCCAGGTAACTTGCGGCACGATATCGGCCGCGTTCAGTTCGATTTCGGTATCGAACAGAGCACCTTCATCCGTATACAGTGTTTTCCAGTAGTTGAGCGCCATTTCCCACGCGCCGCCCTTGGGCGCACGCGGGCGCCCTTGCACATAATCAAACGTCTTTTCGTCGGGCGCGATGAGGCCCGCGCGGGCGCCGCCTTCGATGGTCATGTTGCAGACGGTCATGCGGCCTTCCATGGAAAGCGCGGTGATGGCATCGCCCGTATATTCGATCACATGGCCGGTGCCGCCCGCCGTGCCGATTTTGCCGATGATGGCCAGCACCATGTCTTTGGCTGTGACGCCCGCGGGCAGGTCGCCGTTCACGGCCACGCGCATGTTTTTAGAGCGCTGGTGCAGAAGTGTTTGGGTCGCCAGCACATGCTCCACTTCCGACGTGCCGATGCCAAACGCCAGCGCGCCGAAGGCGCCGTGGGTCGCGGTGTGGCTGTCGCCGCAAACGACTGTCATGCCCGGCTGGGTGGCGCCCTGTTCCGGGCCCACAATATGGACGATGCCCTGGCGAATGTCGCTCATGGGGAAATAGTCGATGCCGAAATCGGTGGCGTTCTTTTCGAGCGTTTCCACCTGGAGCTTCGATTCCGGATCGTCGATGCCCTTCGACCGGTCGGTGGTGGGCACGTTGTGGTCCGGCACCGCGATCGTATTGTGCGGCCGCCGCACGGGGCGGTTCGCCATGCGCAGGCCTTCGAAGGCCTGGGGGCTGGTTACTTCGTGCACCAGATGCAGGTCGATATAGACGAGACACGTGCCGTCGTCTTGTTCATCCACCAGATGAGCGTCGAGAATTTTTTCGTAGAGAGTCTTAGGCATTGTCTTTCTCCGGCGGCGCTTGCGCGCCGTGTGGGAATGACCTGACCGCCCCGCTCCCCCGGCCCAACCACCCCCAGGGTACCCTTATCGGGTGGTTGGGCCGGGGGAGCGGGGAGGTGTGGGAACCAATAAAAGCCTAACCCTCGCTGGCTTCAGCGGCCGGCGCCTCTGCACCTTTATCCTTGCCGCGATGGTCTTGCTTCTCTGCGATGCGGGCGGACTTGCCGCGGCGCGAGCGCAGATAATAGAGCTTGGCGCGGCGCACCCGGCCCCGGCGGACAAGGTCAATCGAGTCCACAAGCGGGCTGTAAATCGGGAACACCCGCTCCACGCCTTCGCCATAGGAAATCTTGCGCACCGTGAAGCTTTCCGTCAGGCCCTCGCCCGAGCGGCTGATGCACACGCCTTCATAGGCCTGGATCCGCTCGCGGCTGCCTTCCTTCACCTTCACATTGACCCGCACCGTATCGCCCGGGGCAAAGTCCGGCACCGTCTTCTTCTCAGCCAATTGCTGCTGCTGTTCTTTTTCGAGCTGCTCAATCAAGTTCATGACCCGGCCTCTTTCTTCTCTAAATCGATATTCTAAAACTATGTTTCGTTCGTCTTCGCGTTGCGGCGGGCCCACAAATCCGGGCGCCGCTCTTTCGTTGCCTGTTCCGCCTGTTGCCGCCGCCATGTCTCGATCTCGCCATGATGGCCCGACAGAAGCACCGGCGGAATGTCATGGCCTTCCCAAGTTTGGGGCCGCGTATAGTGGGGATACTCTAAGATCCCGTTTGTAAAACTCTCTTCTATTGCCGATTGACCGTCCCCCATCACCCCGGGCAACAGCCTGACGGCCGCATCAATAAGCGCCATCCCGGCGATTTCGCCGCCGGACAGCACAATGTCTCCTACACACACCTCTTCGCCGCCGCGCGCGTCGATCACCCGCTGATCGATGCCTTCGAACCGGCCGCACAAAATGGCGACCCCCGGTCCCTGTGCCAGCGCCGCAACCCGCTCTTGGGTCAGCGGCCGCCCCCTGGGTGTCATCACCAAGAGAGGCAAATCGATCTTCTCGCGTCCCGCATCGATGGCGGCTGCCACCACATCGGCTTTCATAACCATGCCCGGGCCGCCGCCCGCCGGCGTATCGTCGACGGTGCGGTGTTTATCGCGCGCAAATCCGCGAATGTCCAACAGGTCGAGCCGCCAGATCCCCGCTTCCTGCGCCTTGCCTGCCAATGACAGGCCAAGCGGCCCCGGAAACATTTCCGGATAGAGCGTCAACACCTGGGCACACCACGTCATCACTCGCTCTCCAGAACACCGTTCGGCGGATCCACCATGACAATGCCTGCTTCCAGATCGACCTTCGGAACCACGTCCAGGGTGAAGGGGACGAACACAGTCTTTTTCTTGTCCTTGTCCGATCCGACGAGAGCCACTTCCATAAGATCGCCCGCGCCGAAATCGGCCACCTGCACCACGTCGCCAAGCTGGGCACCGGTCCGATCGATCACCCGAAGGCCGATCAAATCGGCGATGTAGAATTCGTCCTCCTCTGCTTCCGGGAGACGGTCGCGCGGCACGTAAAGCCGTGTGCCTTTGAGCGCTTGCGCCTGTTCCCGGGTTTCAATGCCTTCCAATTTGGCCGTGACCCCTGCTTTGGCCCGGCCGGTAATCGTCACCTCAAACGTCTTAGAACCATCTTCGGTTTGCACCGGCCCATAGGCCCCGACCCCGTCGGGATTTTCCGTAAAGGGCTTGATGGTCACTGCCCCGCGCACCCCATGGGCACCGGACACGGCGCCCAGGCAGACACGGTTTGGGTCAGCTTTCGGTCTCGGCTCCTTCATTCGTCTCTTCTGTCGGGGCTTCTTCCGCGGGCGCTTCTTCCGCCGGTGCTTCTTCGGCCGGCGCCTCCTCTGCCGGAGCTTCCGCCGCCTCCTTCTCGGCCTGGGCCGCTTCTTCGGCCGCTAGGCGCGCCGCTTCCGCCCGCTCTTGCGCCTTAGCTTTCGGATTTGCTTTTTGCGGATTGTTGCCCGGCTTGAATTCCAAAATGTTGGCATCGCCCAGGAAGCGCGCCACCCGGTCGGTGGGCTTAGCGCCATGGCCCAACCAATGTTTCACGCGATCCTCATCAAAGGAGATCCGCTTCTCGCTGTCTTTCGGCAGCAAAGGATTGTAGACCCCAAGCCGCTCGATAAAGCGGCCGTCGCGCGGGCTGCGGCTGTCAGCCACCACAATCCGGTAGAACGGGCGTTTCTTGGTGCCGCCCCGTGCCAATCTAATCTTAAGAGCCATTGAAAACTTGCCTTCTTTCGTCGTCGTCTCTTGCGTTGGTTAGAACTAAATTCTAGTCGTCTATTTCTTTTTGCCGGTGCCGGGAAACCCAGGGGGCAAACCGGGAAGATCGGGGCCGCCTGGGCCACCCAATCCCGGAGGCAGGCCGTCGCCGCCTAGACCCGGAAGGCCGCCGCCCTGCGGAACGCCCCCTTGGGGCATGGCCGGCATGCCACCGCCGAACAGATTTCCAAGGCCACCGCGCATCATGCCTTTCTTTCCCATCTTGCCCATCTTCTTCATCATGTCGGCCATTTGCCGGTGGGTTTTGATGAGCCGGTTCACGTCCTGCACGCTGGTGCCGGAGCCCGCCGCGATCCGCTTTTTGCGGCTGCCATTCAAAAGTTTCGGGTTGCGCCGCTCTTTCGGCGTCATGGAGCTGATGATCGCTTCCTGATGCTTCAGGATCTTGCCGTCCAAATTGGCTTCATCGAGCTGGTTCTTCATTTTGCCCATGCCCGGCAGCATGGCGAGCACGCCCTGCATGCCCCCGAGCTTGCTCACCTGGCGCAATTGTTCGGCCATGTCTTCCAGGTCGAACGTGCCCTTCTTCATCTTGCGGGCAAGCTTTTCGGCGTCTTCCTTGTCGATGGTTTCGGCGGCCTTTTCGACCAGGCTCACCACATCGCCCATGCCGAGAATTCGCCCCGCAATCCGCTCCGGATGGAAGTCTTCGAGCGCGTCGATTTTCTCGCCTGTGCCCAGCAGCTTGATGGGCTTGCCCGTCACAGCGCGCATGGAGAGCGCCGCGCCACCCCGGCCGTCGCCGTCGATCCGGGTGAGCACAATGCCCGACAGGCCGATACGGCCTTCGAACTGTTCGGCCACATTAACCGCATCCTGGCCGGTCAGGCTGTCGACCACCAGCAGGGTTTCGTGTGGGTTCGTGGAATCGCGCACGGCGGCCACTTCGGCCATCAGCGCTTCATCCACATGAAGGCGGCCGGCCGTATCGAGGATCAACACGTCATAGCCGGACAGCTTCGCCGCATTCAGCGCCCGATTTGCGATGTCCGTTGGCAGTTGGCCCTCGATGATCGGCAAAGTGTCGATACCTGTCTGCTCGCCGAGCACTTTGAGCTGTTCCTGAGCCGCCGGACGCCGCGTATCCAGCGACGCCATGATCACCTTCTTCTTGTCTTTTTCTGTGATGCGTTTGGCGATCTTGGCCGAGGTGGTGGTCTTACCCGAGCCCTGCAGGCCGACCATCATGATGACGACCGGCGGCACGGCGGCAATGTTGAGGGAGGCTTGCTCCGACCCCAGCATCTCCACCAGCTCGTCATTGACGATCTTCACCACTTGCTGGCCGGGGGTGACCGATTTCAGCACCTCGGCGCCAACCGCCTTGGTTTTCACCTTATCAATGAAGGATTTGACCACCGGCAGCGCCACGTCCGCTTCGAGAAGCGCGACACGCACCTCGCGCATGGCTTCGTTGACGTCTTTTTCGTTCAACGCGCCGCGCTTTTTGAGGCGGTCGAAAACACCGCCCAGGCGATCTGTCAGATTGTCAAACATTATCGTACCTGCTTAGCCGTCCCACTCCCCCTTCCCAACCGCCCCTAGGGTACCATCGCGGGTGGTTGGGAAGGGGGAGTGGGACGGCCAGGCCCAAATCCAAAAAGCCATGCACCAATGGCGCCCGTGGGCGAATCCTCGCTGACGGACGTTGACCCCGGCCCCCCCAATGCGAACATTGCCGAGCCGCGAGCGGATACATGACACTCCTAACCTGAAGTGGGCGGAACCTACTGCCCGTGTCGACTAAGGTCAAGCGCAGATCCGCAGACAACCAATTGTGCCGGCCTCAAGCTTACGTTGTTTTAATCAACCTAGGGTATCACCTACCCGGTCGCCTTTTTCGCGAATCCGCTGGAGTCCCTCAAATGTCAAAATTCATTCTGTGTTTGCTTGCCGTTGTTTCGGTGGGCCTAGTTTCTTGCGCAACGGCGCCGTCCAAACCCGTTCCCCCAAGTGTCCAGCGTACCCTCGCGATCAAGGGCGTCGACGTGCGCTTCGAGCCCGATTTCCGTCTGCCCAGCATGGGCGTAAAGATGTTCTATTACGGGGAGTACCGGAAGCGGTATCCACAATTGGCGCAAAACGCTTCGGCCGACGGTTCCGGCCGCGGCAGACTTACCAAAGAATACATCGCGCTCACCCTGGGCAACGAGGTGGGGCGGCGCTTCACATCAGAACTCCGCGGACACCGACCAACAAAGATCGTTCTAACGGTGAGCGGCATCAGCCTATCCGGCCCCACTGCCACCATTCTTATCGGACGCAATAATGCGGTCAAAGCGACCGCCGAATTCGTAGACCTAAAGACGGGCGCCCTGATCGGACGATATGAAGACATTTACGCCCAGGAAGGTGATCAGGGTGGTCTGATCTCGGCCGCCGTCGAAGCTGCTTCCAAATATGGCCCTGCGGACGATGCGGCCCATGCCTTTTCGAACGTGCTGTGGAACAGGTTCTACAGATCTTGACGAGACAATAGGATCGCCCGCGGCCCCGCTAGACTGGGCGGACTAGAATAGAATTCTACGCAGGCCGTAGGAACGCCCAGAAATTGTCGTTCGTCGGCAAGTTGGCGAGCCTTGGAAACCGGGTCGTCAATCCCGCACTCGCCGCCATTTTTTCAAGGCTGCCCTCGGTAAAGTAATTGACGTGGTCCGGCAGCCTGATCCCGCACCAAGACGAGCGCATGACTTTTGCGTTGAGCGATCCGAAATTCGGCACTTTGACAACGGCGATACCGCTGGGCTTGAGCACCCGCCGCACCTGGTGCAGCACATCCAGCGGTTGGATTTCATGCTCCAGATAGGAATTCAGCATGGCGCCGTCGAACATGCCGTCCTCAAACTGCTTAAGACCTTCGGTCGAGGGGGCATGCACGCAATGACCGCCCTTTGACCGGAACAATGCGTCGGCCTGTGCCGCCAGCCCCTTAGACACTTCGACACCGAAGGGGGTCGTCATTTCCGGCAACCGCAGCACATGCCCCCCGCTGCCGCAGCCCACATCGATCACATTGCCGGCCGGAACGAACTTTGACAGGAACAGCTCTGTTTCCGGCCGCGGAAAGATGTGGAGCCGCCATCTTGTTTTTTCATCGATCCAGCTGAAGACCGGGCGCTTCTTCTTTCGCCGTTTTGCCTCCACGGCAAAGGATTTTTCCCAGGCATGATCCTCGGAAAGATCTTCATAGGGCAGCGCTTCGGTGAGGTAAGCGAATCCGCAGGCGCGGCACGCACCAATGGTCCAGTCCGCGTTGCCCAAGCCTAAATCGTCATAATCGGCCCCGTTACATTGGGGACAGTTTCTGGGGATTTTTGTCTTCCCGCTTGCCAAGGCAATCTCCCGCGCCGCCCGCCGGCGACTATCCCCCAACGCCCCAAGACCGTCAATCAAGGGGTGCCCAGCTGCACGGCGAAGAAACGACAGCGGTGGCGCGCCAGTGTCCCGAATCCGAAGTTCGTTTCACTGTTGCAGCAAGCGCCGGACGAACTTCGGATTCGTAAGGACGCTAGCGCACATGTGAGGTGCGCCTACGCACCGGCTGAGATAGACTGCTGCCAGAACAAAATTCGACTGGGTGGGAAATCTCATGACGCAAAAGTATTTGTGGGGCGCGGCGACCGTGTTGATCGCAACGGCGGCCGCCCTATCGGGGGCCGGCGCCGAAGAATACGGCAAGGGAAATGGGGCGCTTGAATATTTCGACGCCGAAGGCATCGCCGCATCCCCTCAATGGGTGCAGATCTGGATCTTTGTCATGCTGGGCACCTTCGCTTTGGGCCTTGTCTTCGTCTGGTGGCGCCCGATCGCCCGTTGGGCCGTGGGCGGCATTCTGGCCAGCCTGTTCTTGGGCGAAATCCCCTTTGCCGCGTTGGATCTGCCTTATCTGTCGGGTGCGATTGCCATCGCCCATCTGGTCTGCTGGTCACCCGCGCTCTATTTGCTGCTGACCCGGCGCCCCTTCCTGCAGGCGGGTGAGGCCGTCGGGTACCGTGTGTGGACCGCCGCGATGACCGGGGTCATCTTGTTTTCGTTCGTCTTTGATTTGCGGGACGCAGCCATCTACATCGATCACTTCTCAGGACTGGGGCTCATGTCCTAGAACGGTCATTCTGTAACAGAAATATGACGAACGCTCTTCTAGTATGAGGGATTTGTGACAGTCCGGCTGGGGGCCGTCATAAAACTTTTTTCGGTCCCCCCTCCATTCTCAGATCTTTTGCAGAACGGTCGGAGGGGACGGTTGTCGACCCGCTACTGGCCTGCCGGGAACCTCGTCTCGATCAAGGCAACGCCGCGACCACGAATGGTTTCTGCCCAGGGTGCGAAATCCGCGGTTCTGACCGCACGGACGCGGCCTTCGCCCATCGTTTCGAATTCGAACCGTGCGCCTTCATAGTCCAGCGCCGCGCGTCCTTGGCCAATCGGAACCGACACCTTGTCGGCGTTTCCCGTCTCCAATCGGCTTTGAAATTGGGGGAACGTCACAAGCTCTTCCCGGATGACCACCCAGTCGAGAATGGGCGCGGACACAACAATCTCTGTATCGTTGACCGCCTCAATCACCAGAACGCGTTTCCAGGCCACCTCTTCCGACAGGCCGGCATCTTCATAGGCCGCAGCCGGCATTTGAACCGGAATGTCGAACAGAGGTGCCGACTTCTTCGCCTTGTAGCGCACCATGTCCATGCGGCCATCTTTGTCCGAATCGACAATGCAGTAGAAGCCGGCCGGAACGCCATGGGGATTGTTGCGATGATCGCTCCGGCAGTAGCTGCCCCGATAGGTGTTGCCGTAAAGATCGAATGTGGTTCCAACCGCCCATGTGCCCTGTTTCTTGGCGGTGTTCTGGAGGGGCTCCGTCAGGCGGATGGTTTTCTTGCGCAAACGCAACTCTTCGGCATAAAGCACGTCGCCGGCCGCCAGGGTGCGGGCAACATTCGGCGCGGCCGAGGCCACCGTCCGCACGCCGTCCAGATACCAATCGGGGTAAAGGCCCCGTTGCTGCCCTTTATAGACCGCCTCGAAAGGCCCCGCGCGCATGACTTCTTTGGCACCCGGGAACCCCCGAACGTCTTTGGCGACGACGGAAGTACTTCCCAAGGCTCCAAACGTTGACAAACCCACGCACAGATAAGCAACCAAACCCAAACGCATCGCCACGCAACTCCTCACTGTTTATGCGCGGGAGTATGGCCAAGGGGTCCTTAAGATTTCGCTTTCCCCGCTTTGGTTTGCCGGCCGGCATGCGTGGCCGGCGCCAAAAAATTGGCGGATTGAACGTTGTTCCAGCGCGCGGGCCGGTGCGGGCGCCCCTTCGGTCGCCACTGGACGAGTGGCGTTGCCCATGGCGAGAGGACCGGCCGGCTCTTAAAACGCGTCGGACAAGCTTTCTCCGTTGCCGTCGAGTTCGCGTGTGGGAAACAACGGGGGAGAACGTTCGGCCTTATGATAGATGAACAGCTATTCGGGCCGTCCGCAAAACAATCACTAGTAGACCGATTGCCTTATTCCCATTGTGAAGGATGGAGCCCAAGAAACTGCGTGCCAAAGTTCAGCTCAAGACAGGACGGACCAAATGGTGGTGGCACGGTGACACGCCCATCGAAAAAGACGCTTGCCCCGCCGAACCCGAACAAAATCCCCAAGAAACCCATGGATAGAAACAGTGTTACCTATTGTCACATATGTGAGGTATGCTATCACTGGATGCATGAACAGCGACCCTGGTTACGATCTGAAGGCCGAGCGCCAGGCAGCACATGCCCGCCTGCGCCAGGCGATCTTGGATGCCGCAACGCGCCTTTTGGTAGAAAGCGGACCGGACGGTCTGTCGGTGCGAAACCTGGCCACAGCAGTGGGGGCGTCGACCAAGGTGGTGTACAGCCATTTCGGCGGCATGCAGGGTGTGGTTTCGGCCGTTTATGGAGAGGGATTCCAGAGACTGACCCAAGCGCTGGAGGCATCCGACGACATCAATCAACCGCCGCCGGTCAGATTGGCTTCCATTGCAGCCGCCTATCGCCGGTTTGCCCTGACCTATCCGGATTTGTTTGATCTTATGTACGGGCCAAATGCGAAATGGCTGGCGCCGTCGAGCGACGACCGCCTGCCGGCAGCGCCGTCCTTGGACATTGTGACAAAAGTCATTCTGACCGGGCAAGTCACCCACCATTTCAAACCAGGCGATGCGGTCGAATTGGCCCATCAGTTTTGGGCGACCATGCATGGGCCGGTTGCTCTAGAAGCGACCCTTTGGCTCGACCGAACACCCGAGAAAACATTTGGACAGGTTGTGGAAGGGGCAATTACGGCGCTGACCCTCGAATAGAACATTGTTCTGCCATGCCTGGGGATCGCCGTCTTGTTCTCAATTGGCTTCTCTTCCGCGACAATATTGGTTAAACTTATTGAAGCCCAGTTTGTGAATGGGAACAGGCATTTATGCACTTGATCCAGCGCCAAAACCCCATAGATCTGACCAATGCCCTTGCCGGCAACCTTCCCGCCGTCCCTGTCGAGCGCTTTGCCTTGCCGTTCATATCCAGCCAATTGCCGATTAACACGCCCGCGACGCGAGGTCGTGTCGGCAAAGCATTTGCGATGGGCCTAAGCGCCACGGGTGAAACGGGGATGAACCCCATGCACCCATCTTCTGAAGGCATCGCCAGCCCTCTCCCCCTTCCCAACCACCCCAACGGTACCCTGGCGGGTGGTTGGGAAGGGGGAGAGGGCGGCCGGGTAATCAAACATCGCATGAACCCCATGCACCCATTGTCTTTTGGGCTAAGCCATCCTATGCCGCCCTCTCGACAGGTTGAGCCGGAGGGCAAATGCCGCAACATCTAGCCCTTGCTGCAAGATTTGCGAGCCGCGAGTTGCGCGGCGGTCTGGCGGGATTCCGTATTTTCCTGGCCTGCCTCACACTGGGCGTGGCCGCGATTGCAGGGGTCGGTTCCATGAGCGCCGCCTTCTTGAAGGGCCTTGCCGAAGAAGGCCGCATTATCTTAGGGGGCGATCTTGATCTAAGGCTGACGCATCGGGCGGCCACCCCGGACGAGGCGGCCTGGCTTGGGGCCAACGCCGCCGCCGTTTCCGAAGTGGCGGAAATGCGCGCCATGACGCGGGGAGCATACGCTGCGTCCGACACGCGCACATTGGTGGAATTGAAGGCAGTCGATGCCGCATACCCTTTGCAAGGGACCGTCGACCTGGCGCCCGCCCAACCTTTATCTCAAGCGCTGCGCCATTCCGACGGCGTTTGGGGCGCGGTGGTGGAGCCCAACCTGCTCACCCGCCTTAACGTGGCGGTGGGCGACAGGCTCAAGCTGGGCAATACGGAAGTGGTCGTTCGCGCCGTGATCGAGGACGAGCCGGACCGCTTGGCCGGGGGTATGGCAATCGGTCCACGACTGATGATCGCCCGTGCGGCGCTCGACGAAACCGGTTTGTTCACCGTGGGCAGTCTGATCCGCTTCCATTATCGCGTGTTGCTGCATCCGGACGGTGTGCCTGACGAGGCGCTCACGACGTGGAAAGATAACCTGGAAACAGCGTTACCGGATGCCGGCTGGCGGGTGCAGGACAGAACCAACGGAGCCCCGGGGGTTCGGCGTTTTGTGGTGCAGGTAACACTGTTTCTGACACTGGTCGGCCTGACGGCTTTGGTGGTGGGCGGCGTCGGTGTGGGCAACGGCGTGAAGAGCTATCTGGACACGAAGCGGCGCGTGATCGCCACGTTCAAATGTCTGGGCGCACCGGGCAGCCTGATCTTCTCTACCTATTTGTTGCAGGTATTGGCGATCGCCGTGGTAGGAATTTTGCTGGGCCTGATTGTCGGTGCCGTCACGCCGTTCCTCGTCAACACCTTCTTCGGCCACCTGTTTCCTGTCCCGGCGCGCACCGAGATCTATGGGATGCCCCTGGTTCTGGCGACCGTTTTCGGCCTGCTGGCGGCACTGGCCTTCACGATCTGGCCGCTGGCCCGGGCGCGGGAAATTCCGGCGACCGGTCTGTTTCGGGATATTGTAGCGCCCACACGGCGCTATCCGCGGCTGCCTTATGGCATTGGCCTGGTTGTCACTTTCGCCCTGTTGACGGTGATTGCTGTGGCCACATCCGCCTATCCGGGATTTGCGGCCTGGTTTGTGGTCGGCGCGGCCGCCACATTTGCGTTGCTGCTGGCCACCGGATGGGGGGTGATGCGCCTGGCCACCCGTTTACCGCCGGCACGCCATCCGGGGCTGCGCCAGGCGGTTGCCAATTTGCACCGGCCCGGCGCGCCCACCATCAGCGTCGTGCTGTCCATGGGGCTGGGACTGACCCTACTTGTCACCATCACCCAGATCGACGGCAATGTGCAGCGACAAGTGTCGAACGAAATTCCAGAAAAGGCGCCATCGTTCTTCTTTGTCGATATTCAGCGCGACCAATCGGACCCGTTCGAAACCATCGTGCGCGGCCATGACGGCGTGAGCCAATTTGAAAAAGTGCCGGCCCTGCGCGGGCAGATTAAACTGCTGAACGGGAAGCCCGCGGATCCGGAAGCGGTCTCGCCGGATGCCCGCTGGGCGTTGCGCGGCGACCGGGGGGTGAGCTATTCGGCAGAACCGCCCAATGAAGGCTCGGAAATCGTGGAAGGCGATTGGTGGGCCGCCGATTATCAAGGGCCGCCGCTCATCTCGTTTGCCCGCGACCTGGCCCAGGGCATGGGCTTGGCGGTGGGCGACACCATGACCGTGCGGGTGTTGGGTCGGGACATAATGGGCACCATTGCCAATCTGCGGGACATCGACTTTTCCACCGCTGGGATCAACTTCACCATCATATTCTCGCCGGGGGCCTTTTCGGGCGCACCGCACACCTTCTTGGCCACGGCCACCACCAGCCCAGACCAGGAAGAATCCCTTCAGCGCAAGGTGACCGACGCCTTTACCAACATCACCGTGGTGAGCATTCGGGACGCCATCGAGGCGATTAACGGCATCCTCCAGAACCTTGTTCTAGCGGTGCGCGGCACCAGCCTGATTACCCTGGCGGCGGGCATATTGGTGTTGGCTGGCGCTATGGCCGCGGGCCATCGGCACCGGGTCTATGACGCGGTGGTGTTGAAAGTGCTGGGCGCCACCCGGCGGCGCATTCTGGAAGCCTATGTCATAGAATATGCCATACTGGGACTGACCACGGCGGTGGTGGCCGGCGCCATCGGCACGCTGGCCGCCTATTTGGTGGTCACTCAGGTCATGGAGGGCAGCTGGACCTTCATGCCCGGCCTGATGCTGGGGACAGCGGCGCTGGCCACGCTTTTGACGATCCTATTGGGACTTGCCAGCACGTGGCAGGTGTTGAGCCAAAAAGTCTCGCCGATTTTGCGGTCGGAATGATTAAAACCTTAAAGGTTTCAAGGTTTTGTTAGGCGCAACCTATCTCGATTTTCCTTGAATTAAGGTTTTGTTGCGCCAATATTCCTCCCGGAAGTTTTTCGACCATTTGAGAAAGGGTCTATCTCATGGCTGAATTTGACGATCGTCTTGCCCCATCCCGCGCGGATGTGGGCCGTGTCGAGGTCGATCAGGGTCTCCGCAATTACATGCTGGGGATCTACAACTATATGGCGCTGGGCGTCGCGCTCACGGGTGTTGCTGCTTGGGTTATTGCCAACACTGAGCTCCGCGACATCTTCTTCGTTTACACGGCGGGAGTTGGCTTTCGTCCAACCATGTTGGGTTGGGTCGGCATGATCGCCCCTATTGGCCTGGTTCTCACCATGGGAATGGGATTTCAGCGTTTTAGCTCCACAACCTTGCAGGGCGTGTTCTGGCTTTACGCATCCCTTGTGGGGATTGCAATCGCATCCATCCTGTTGAATTTCACCGGTGAAAGTGTCGCGCGCGTCTTCTTCATTTCGGCGGCCGCTTTTGGTGCGCTGAGCTTGTATGGCTACACCACAAAATCCGATCTGTCCGGATGGGGATCGTTCCTGATCATGGGTGTCATCGGCCTGATAATCGCCATCGTGGTCAACGCATTTCTCCAGTCATCGGCTCTACATTTTGCGGTTTCGGTCATCGGTGTGCTGGTTTTTGCGGGCCTGACCGCCTATGACACGCAACGGCTGAAGAACACTTACTTTGAAGTGGCCGGCAATGCGGAGGCGCTGGCGAAGGTGACCATTATGGGCGCGTTGAGCCTATATTTGGACTTCATCAACATGTTCATCTTCCTGATGCAGCTTTTGGGCAATCGCGAATAAGCCTGCAGCTGACAACGACCAATGGTTTCATGAAACCCTCCGGCGCACACCGGAGGGTTTCTTTTTGAAAGCCTCACAGACAGTTCACTTGCTGTTCATCCCGAATTGAGGATTGTTGACATCGTCCGTTGACCCTTTCCCCTTATATGTCGGGTATGCGTAAAGACAGATTTGGAAACACCATTACCGCCGCTGACGCCGACGCGATTGCGGCGTTCGACATTTACGGGGAAGACTGGCTGGGCTATGGCACCCGTATTCCCAAGATCTTTGAAGCCGCCGATCGGGCGCCCGGCAGCGCCTATCTCAATGCCCACGCCGCGGCCGCCCATATGGGTTTGGAAGCGGCGTGCGGCTACCGTGCGGCGCGCCCTTATCTCGAGCACGCGAAGCGCCACGCGGGGGAGGCCACCGACCGGGAACGCTGTTTTGTGGAAGCCGTCGAAGCCTGGTGGAACGACAATCCCAAGCGGACCATGCAGCTCCAGCGGGAGATGGCCGAGCGCTGGCCGCAGGATTTGGTCGCCGCCAAATGGGGACAATACTATTGCTTCAATCTGGGCGATGCGGACGGCATGCTCGCCATCGCCGAAGCGGTTCTCCCCCATCACAGCCACATCCCCCAAGCCCATGGCATGCACGCCTTTGGCTTGGAGCAGTGCCACCGTCTGACCGAGGCGGAGGCCGCGGGACGACGTGCGGTTCTCATGGAAACCGCTGAGCCTTGGGCGCACCACGCGGTCGCCCATGTGATGGAAACTCAAGGCCGCCTGGAAGAGGGCATCGCCTGGCTCGAAGACCACAGCGCCACCTGGGAAGATCGCAGCATCTTCATCCGCGGGCACAATTGGTGGCATCTGGCCCTGTTCCACATGGATGTGGAGGATTACGACGCGGCGCTCAACATCTTCGACGAGCGGCTGTGGGGCGAGTGGCCGGAATTCGGTCAGGAACAAATCGGCGCCATTTCCATGCTGTGGCGCCTTGAGATGCGGGGCGTGGATGTGGGCGACCGCTGGACGCCGATTGCCGCCAAGGTCGCCGAACGCGAGCTGGAACACATTCAGCCGTTTCACGATCTGCACTATGTGTTCGCCCTTTCCCGCGCCGGCTGGCAGGACCAGGTGGACGCCTTTCTCGACTCCATGAAGCGCCACGCGGCGCGGCGCGACGCCTATTGGCGCCCCGTATGGACCGATGTTGCCGTCCCAGCAGCCATGGCCATGGCCGATTACGCCGCCGACCGCAATGAAGGCGCCTACCGCTTGCTGAAGGATGTGATGCCGCGCCTGCAGGCCATTGGCGGCAGCCATGCCCAACGCGACGTGTTCGTGCAAACCTGGATTGACGTTCTGATGCGCACAAGGCGCGAACGGGAAGCAGCGCATTTGCTGACAGAGCGGGCAAAGGCCCGGCCGGGTGTGCCGGTACTGCAACGGCTGACCCAGGCGGTCAACCAAGCCCTCACCAACGAACCGGTGGGTGCGCTGGCCTAGAACACTATTCTACCAACTGAAGCTGGGCCTTCTTCTTGGCGAAGACGCGCAAGACCTGCTTCAGGTCGTGGCCGCGTTTCAAGATAAGGCCGGTCGCCGCGATCACCGCATAAGCACCTTGGCGCCGGCGCAGTTTCGGGCGCTTCTCGATCCGGTAGATCGGCACTTCGCTGGTGCGCCGGAAGACGGAGAAGGTGGCGCAATTCGGATGAAAGTCGATGGCGTAATCGCGCCATTCGCCCTCAGCCACTTTCTGTCCATATACGGAAAGGATTGCGTTGAGTTCGCGCCGGTCGAAGGTGACCGCGTCGGTGGAAGCCCCGTGAGAGGAGCGTTGCGTTGCGGTCCGGCTGGTGAGCTGCTCCGCCGCCGGACCGAAATATATGGGATCTGTGTCACTCATTCGTCATAGGATCGCCGCTTGCGGCGACAAATTCAACCCCAGGCCGCAACAAACCCCGCGCGCGTGGCGGCACGCTTGCCATTTACTGGCCGTGCCCCTACATTCCGGCTCTTGAGACGGACAACCCATGCCCCCTGAGGCGGACATGCGCCCGCATTTCTGCGGATTTTCCATCTAGTATGACCGAAGGTTTAGAAGACGTATGAGCACCACGTTCGAGACGGTTTCCGAAGTGATTTCCGATGTGTGCAACATCGACATGGAGGAAATCAAGGAAGACACCCACGTGATCAATGATCTGGGCATCGACAGCCTGGATTTCTTGGATGTGACCTTCGACATCGACAAAAAGTTCGGCATTAAGATGCCGATCGAGACCTGGACCCAGGAGGTCAATGAGGGCAAAGCCCCGGCCGACCGCTACTTCATTATGAAGAACCTGTGCATGCGCATCGACGAACTGATCGCCGCAAAGCAAGCGGCCAGCTGATCGGGGTTTGTGACACTCCATGAATCTAGAATATTTCCAGCTTGTCACCGGTGTCGACGAGTTGGACATGGAGACGAAACGCATCGTCACCTTCGCCGAGGTGCCCGAGACATCCACCATTTTTGAAGGCCATTTTCCGGGATATCCCATTATGCCCGGCGTGTTGTTGGTAGAGTCCATGGCCCAAACCTCCGGCTATTTATTGCTGGCATTAAACGGTTTCACGGAGATGCCGTTCTTAGCCGCGGTTCGTCAGGCCAAGCTGCGCCATTTCGTGGAGCCCAAAACCCGGCTGAAAATAGAAGCGACCTTGGAGCATCAGAGCTCCGGCTTTGTGGGCACCCGCGCGAGAATATCAGCCCCGAGCGGCCGCATCGCCGACGCAGAACTGAGATTCCGAACGCTGCCATTCCCATCGGACGGGATCGAAGAAATGGTGGTTGATTTTGCCAACAAGGTCGGCTTGATGGACCTGGTAAAGAAACCGGTGGAGTAACGGGTGGCGCGCGACGTCTGGATTACGGGAATCGGATTGATATCCAGCCTGGGGGAAGGCACCGATGCCACGTGGGCCGCACTGCAGAGCGGCGGCCTTAGAGACGAGTGGAGCGACCATGAATCGCTGGCGCCGTTTCACATCCATCCCATTCGTGACTTGGATGTGAGCAAATACATCCCCAAGCGCGGCGATCAAAGGGCGATGGGCCCCTTCATGCATTACGGCGCGTGTGCCGCCGGGATGGCACTGGAACAGGCAGGCATTGCGGGCGAGGAAAAGCTGCTGGGAGAAACGCATCTGATCGTCGGCTGTGGCGGCGGCGAGCGCGACGAAGCGGCCGATCAGACCATCCTCGAGCAGTTGGACAAAACCAACGATAAAGGACCGGCCCTCAACGAATTGCTGCTCAACGAACTGCGCCCCACATTATTTCTCGCTCAACTGCCCAATTTGTTTGCCGGCAACATCTCGATCGTTCACGGGGTGACCGGGTCGAGCCGCACCTTCATGGGCGAAGAATCCGCCGGGGTCGATGCCATGCGGATCGCCTTTGAGCGAGTGCAGGCGGATCAGGGCGATCTGTTCCTGGTGGGGTCGGCGTTTAACGCCGCGCGCAGGGACATTCTGGCCATTTACAAGCCCGGCGGCATGATCGCCGAAGGGCCCCTTGCGCCCTTTTGGGAACGTCCCCAACGGGGCATGTGTTTGGGCAGCATTGGCGTCTTTTTGGTGATCGAGGCAGCGCCTCATGCGGAAACGCGCGGCGTCAAACCGATCGCCAAACTGAGCGGCATCTTGAGCGACCGGGCCAACCGCAAACGGGGCAGCTCGCGGCAATTGGCTGAACATCAGTGGGCTGACTTAAAACCCATGATGCAAGACGCCCCCTTCGGGGTGCTGAGCGGCGCTTGCGGGGCCGGCAGCCTGTTGCGCGAAGAACTCGGCTTTCTTGAGACCATGGGCAAAAACGCGCGTGTTCGCGGCACAGGGGCGGCCTGGGGGCACGGTGTGGAAGCAGCATTTCCCGCCAATATCGCCCTGGCAGCCATCGCCGCGCAGCACCAATCGCTCTTCCCCCCATTGTCGCCGGAACAGCCGCTTGAGCGGTCTGCCGCGAAAGAATCCATCTCCCAGGTCCTGGTTACCCAATGGGGACATCAGCGCGGCGAGGCTTTGGGCCTGGTGGAACACGTGGACGCGTAGCCGAAAACAGTTAGGAGGTCTGTCATGTCCAAGAAAGCGGTCGCCATCACCGGCATCGGCATGATCACATCGCTTGGTCAGGGGAAAGAGGAAAACTGGGCGAAATTGTCCGGCGGCCAATCGGGCATCCATCGGCTGACGCGGTTTAGCATCGACAATATGCGCACGACCGTGGGCGGCTCTGTCGACTTCGTAGATATCGAAAACCTAAGCGCACCGGCGTTGAGCCATGCCATGGCGCGTCTGGCCATTCTCGAAGCGCTCGGGGAAAGCGGCCTGGTTCAAGACGGCGATTTTCCGGGACAACTCTTTTTGGCGGCCCCGCCGGTCGAACAGGAATGGACCCAACGGTTCGAGTTTGCCGAAAACGTGCCGGGTGACGGCCGTTCGTATACGGACATCTTGGCCAATATGCCGGAAGACCGCGAAGACCTGCATGATGATTTTCTCTATGGCACGATCGCCGACCGGCTGGCCGACGAATTCGGCACCCAAGGCTCGCCCATCACCTTGTCGACAGCGTGCGCATCCGGGGCCACTGCCATTCAACTCGGTGTCGAAGCGATCCGCCGGGGGTCGTGCAAGGCGGCCTTGTCGGTCGGGACCGACGGCTCCATGCATCCGGAATCGCTTGTCCGCTTTTCCCTGCTGTCGGCTCTCTCCACCGACAATGAGGACCCCGCCGCGACCGCGAAACCGTTCTCGGTCAACCGTGGCGGGTTCGTCATGGCCGAAGGGGCCGCGGCGCTGATCCTGGAAGACGTGGATGCAGCCAAAGCGCGCGGAGCCACGATTTTGGGCTATGTGCGGGGTTGCGGTGAAGCGGCGGATACGTTTCATCGCACGCGCAGCGACCCGAGCGGCAATGCAATTATTCGCTGCCTGGAAAGCGCCCTGTCCGATGCGGGCATGTCGGCCGCCGACATTGACTACATCAATGCCCACGGGACCGGCACGCCCGAAAACGACAAGATGGAATGTCTGGCCATCGAAAACGTGTTTGGGGAGCACGCGGCGAAAACGCCCGTCAGCTCCAACAAATCGATGATCGGCCACACACTGACGGCAGCCGGTGCGATTGAGGCGGCATTTTCTTTGTTGACGCTCAAGCACCAAACCCTGCCGCCCACGATCAATCACAAGGAGCCCGACCCGGCCATTCCGCTGGATGTGGTGCCCAATGAAGCGCGGACCGCAAACGTCAAATCGATCATGTCTAATTCATTTGGCTTTGGCGGTCAGAACGTTTGCCTGATCTTGTCGTCGGAGCCTGACTGATGACAACAGCAGCGCCCCGCCGGGTGCTGGTGACGGGGGGCGCCCGCGGCACAGGTGCCGCGATTGTGACGTCCCTTGCTGCATTGGGATACGGCATCGATTTTACCTACGCCACATCGGACGAGGCGGCTCAGAAACTCATAACATCGTGTACGGAGCATTATCCGGACGCGACCCTTACCGCGACCCGATGCGATTTCGCCGACAAACAAGACGTGGAAGCGCTGGCGAACCGCTTGGAGAGCGAGGGCAATTATTTCGCTCTGGTGCACAATGCGGGCACCACCTATGACAGCCTGGCGGCGATGGTCGATCAGGCGGCTGCGGAGCGGCTTATGCAGGTCAATTTTTGGTCCTTAACCCGGCTTGTTAAGGCGGTGATCCGGCCCATGACCCGCGCGCGCGACGGGCGGATTATTGCTATCGGTTCGATTACCGCCATTCGCGGCACCAAAGGCAATGCTATCTACGCAGCCAGCAAGGCGGCGTTAAGCGGATACATCACCACGCTGGCAGGCGAAATCTCACGCCGAAATGTGACCGCCAACTACATCGCGCCAGGCTTTATCGATACGGACATGCTGGAGCCTTATGCCGATGTCCGGGACGCCCTGGAAAAACAAATCCCCGCCGGCCGCTTTGGACGTCCGGAAGAGGTTGCGGGTTGCGTCGCCTTTTTGCTCTCGGATGCGGCAGCTTATATTTCCGGCACGACCCTAACGGTTGACGGCGGATTGTCGTCGGCGCTGGCGACCAGCAATGGATAGACGCGACTATGAAATCGTTACAGCTTATTGAGGAAAAAAAACTCGAACTGGTCGACGGACCCGCGCCGGACGCACCGGCCGAAACGGAAGTTCAAGTGGCCATGAAGTCGATCGCACTTAATCACATTGACGTTTGGGGCTATCGCGGCATGGCGTTTGCCCAGCGGACGCTGCCCATCGTGGTGGGCGCAGAGGGTGTGGGCGAAATCGTCGCCATCGGATCGGGCGTTTCCAACTTCAAGCCCGGCGACAAAGTCGCGCTTTACGGCGGCAAGACCTGCGGGCATTGCCCTGCGTGTACGGAGGGCCGCGATAATCTGTGCGAAAACATCGCCGGTGTCATGGGATTTCACGTGGACGGCATGGCCGCGGAGCTCATCAACATAGAGGCCCGCCTGGTGATTCCGATTCCCGACGGCATTTCGTGGACCGATGCAGCCTGCGCGCCTGTCACGTTTTCCACGGTCGAACACATGTTGTTTGACAATGCCAAGCTAAAACGCGGCGAGAAGATCCTAATTCACGCAGCCGGGAGCGGCATCGGGTCCACCGCCATTCGCATGGCCAAGGACCTTGACTGCGAAGTGTTCACCACGGTCGGGTCCGATGAAAAGGTGGAGAAAGCAAAAGCTCTTGGGGCGGATCATGTGATCAACTACAACGAAAAAAGGTTCGAAAGCTATGTGCGCCGCCAAACGGGAAAGAAAGGCGTCGATGTGGTGTTCGAACATATCGGCCCCGATACCTGGGCAGGCAGCATATTCGCCCTTAAACGCGGTGGCCGGCTGGTTACCTGCGGCTCCACCAGCGGCGTCTCCGCCGAAACCAATCTGTTTAGCGTCTTCCAGCAGCAGCTCCACATTTTCGGCTCATTCGGCGCTTCAATGCGAAATGTGGCCGATGGCCTGGACAAGATGGCGCGCGGTATCCGCCCGGTGATCGATTCCGAGTTTGACGTGGGCGATCTGCAATCCGGTCTCGACCGGCTGATTAATCGGCAGGTTTTCGGCAAAGTCGTCATCCATATGGGCTAAGGCCGGGTCGAAACCAGGCACCCCGCCGGTGTCAGCCGCATCCCCGTTCAACCAGCGCTCATGAATATGTGAAACCAATGCGTGTGGCCAAGCCTTTCCTCTGCCCACAACTGTCCTAAAATCTATCTGGCCGTCCGATCCAAATAAGACAAGCAACAATATAAGGCGCCGCCGGACCAGTCACGAAATGCAACAGCAAACCAAAACCGGCTTCGCCCTGTTCGGCGTTCTGATGTGTCTTGCAACGTTCCTTGGAACCATTCGTGCGAGCAGCGCCGTTGAATATCCCGTTTCCGCGTTCGCCAATCTGCCAAACATGGAGTTCCCAGCGCTGTCTCCCGACGGCCGATATATCGCCTTTCTTCGGCCAGTGAACGGCCGGCGCGCCCTTTTTGTGGGGCGGCGTGGCGTCCCCCATACGGAAGCACGTCATCTCGAGTTCACGGCGGACATCGATTTCAACATCGATTGGTTCAGATGGGTGAGCAACCGCAATCTGATCTTGGCCACCAACTTTACCGGAAAACGGAACGGCCTCCAGACGATAGAAACGCGGCTGGTGACGGTTGCCCGTGACGGCGGCTTCATCAAATCGCACGAGCTGCGGCGCGGACGGTACCGTCCGCAAGTGCAAACGGACGTCATCGACTTCCTCTACGCTGAGCCAAACCAAATCCTGATCAGCATGGAAGCCAATTCCGATGGCCGCATCGACGCTTTCAGGCTGAACACGCGATCCGGGCGATTGCGCACGGAAGCGCGGGGTACCGTGAACACGCATCGCTGGGTTACCGATCATCAAGGATTAATTCGTATACGAATTGATGTGGTTGGCACCGAAAAACGCGTTTTTCTGAGGCAGCCGGGCGGAAATTGGCGTATTCTTCGCCGGTTCGATTTTTTTGACGACCCGGATTTTCAGCCCCACGGGTTCATAGATGACGACACGCTTTATGTGGTGTCGACACATGAAAACGACCGACGTGGGCTATACACGTTCAGCATCTCGCAAGACGATTTTCAGGAACACCTTTTTCTGCATGAAAAGGTGGATGTGTTAAGCCTGGGCCGCTACCGGGACGGTAAGATTTGGGGTGTCCAATACGCTACGGATCACTTTGCCACAAAAACGTTTGAGCCAGACGCCGCGCGCGTTCATGGGGCGGTCAACCGTTTGTTGCCGGACACCTTCAATTTTTTTCTGAACCACAGCGACGATAAGCAATATTACATTTTCTATGCCGCAACGGCCAATGATCCCGGTACGTATTACCTCTATGACGACACGTCCGGACAGGTGAGCATGATCAGCCGCCGGTATCCGATCTTGGATCCGAACAAATTGGGCCGCGTTGCGCCGTTTAAGTTTAAGGCACGAGACGGGCTTGAAATTTCGGCCTATGTCACCTTGCCGGCCGGGGCGCGTCTCTCCGACACAACAAAAAAGTGGCCGGTTGTGGTGATGCCCCATGGTGGCCCGCGCAGCCGGGATTATCCAAGCTTTGATTATGCGGCACACTTCCTGGCAAACCGAGGCTATGCGGTGCTGCGCATCAATTTCCGCGGGTCGCTTGGGTATGGGCGCGCCTTCGAAGCCCTGGGGTTCAGGCAATGGGGCGGGACCATTCAAGAAGACATCACGGACGGTTATCGCGCGCTTGTGGCCACCGGGTTTGCGGCGCCGTCGAACGCTTGCATTCTGGGGGGCAGTTTTGGCGGGTACTCGGCCCTGATGGGGGCGGCACGATGGCCGGCCCTTTACCGCTGCGCCATCAGCGTCAACGGAGCCACCGATCTGTTGCGTTTTGCCCGGTTCGCCAAGAGTTATCGGTTCTCGGATTTAGTGGCACGTCGGCTGGGAGACCCCATACGGGATGCCCGTCTATTGCGCGACACATCACCCTTAAATCTGGCGGACCGGATTCGCATTCCTGTCTTGCTTATCCACGCAGAGAATGACCGGCGCGTAACGCCCGATCACAGCCAAGAGATGTATGACACGCTTTTGGCGTCGGGAAAGCGAGCCGAGCTGTCGATCATCCCCGGCAGCGACCACGGGCTGAGCAGAAGTGCCTATCGCACACGGTATCTGAGTGATGTGGAACGTTTTCTAGAACAACATCTGAAGCGTTGACCAGTTTTCATTTTTATTAAACTGGGTTCTACTTTTCACCAAAAGACTAATGGTGGGACAACTCTCCATTTTTTTTGGCCGAGGTTTTTGCTATGGTTCTGCAAAAGTCACAATGAAGAGGTGATCGGCGCCAATGGCAGAGAAACAACAGGTTCCCATCGCAGAGGGGCTATTTACCTGGCCCTCCAGCGATCCGCATTTGATCGGCACGCGCGAAAAATCCACCGGGCGCATCACGTTCCCGCCGATCAAGCGCTATGGCGAAGAACAAGAAGCGCGCTACGAAGATGTGGAACTATCCACCCGCGGCACGTTGTGGACCTGGACCATTCAGCGGTTCCTTCCCAAATCACCGCCCTATGCGGGGCCTGAAACCATGGAAACCTTCAAGCCGTACCCGGTGGGCTATGTGGAGCTGCCGGGGGAAGTGAAGGTAGAGAGCCGCCTGGTGGAATGCGAGCCGGAAGACTTGAAAATCGGCATGGAGATGGAACTGGTCGTGACCAAGTTCAAGGAAGACGACGCCGGCAATGACGTGATGATGTTCGCGTTTCGGCCCGCCCAATAGATTTTATATTCAGCACAAAGATTAAAGGCCCAAGGGAGAATTGATATGGATGTCGCGATTGTAGGGATTGGAATCCACAAGTTTGGGCGGACCGAAGGTGTTTCCGGCCGCGAGCAGGGCGCATTTGCAGCGCGCCAAGCGCTGGCGGATGCGGGCGTCGAATGGTCGGACATGAACTTCGCCTATGGCGGCAGCGCGGCGGCGGGAACGGCCGACTCCCTTGTGAATGATCTAGGCCTGACCGGTTTGCAGTTTGTGAACGTGTCCAATGGCTGCGCGACGGGCGGCAGCGCCCTTCTTTCCGCCTACACGGCGATTAAGTCGGGAGAGTTCGACATTGGCATGGCCGTCGGCTTCGACAAGCACCCGCGGGGCAGCTTCAACCCGGACCCGGAAGCGTCTGGCCTGGGCAAATGGTATGGCGATGTGGGCATGATGCTCACCACCCAGTTCTTCGGCATGAAGATTCAACGCTACATGCATGATTTCGGCATTTCGCGCGAAACCCTGGCCATGGTAGCCGAGAAGGCCTTCATCAACGGTTCAATGAACCCCAATGCCTGGCGCCAGTCGCCGGTGGATATCGACGAAATCCTCAATGGCATGATGGTGAGTGACCCGCTGACCAAATACATGTTCTGCTCGCCGTCCGAGGGAGGTGTGGCTCTTATTCTGGCACGGGCCGATAAGGCGCACCAATACACCGACCGCCCGGTCTATCTGAAAGCGGCCAGCATTCGAACGCGCCATTACGGATCGTTTGAAGTGTTCAATCCGTCTCTCGCCATTGAGCGCGCCCCGAGTCCGACAGTGTTTGCCGCCAAAGCCGCTTTTGAGATGGCGGGCATCGGCCCCGAAGATGTGGATGTGGCACAATTGCAAGACACGGAAAGCGGTGCCGAAGTTATGCACATGGCGGAAAACGGCTTCTGTAAGGACGGGGAGCAAGAAGAGCTGATCAAATCCGGTGCCACACGGATCGGCGGAAAAATGCCGGTCAACACAGATGGCGGGTGCTTGGCGAATGGCGAGCCCATCGGTGCATCCGGCTTGCGTCAGGTGTACGAGAATGTGGTCCAATTGCGTGGCCATGCGGGCGAGCGCCAAGTGGAAGACGCAAAAGTCGCCTACTCGCATGTCTACGGCGCGCCGGGCTTGAGCGCGTGCACGATCTTGGTGAACTAACCGTAAAGATACTTCAGAACTGAATGTTAGGCCGCGGCATGTCCGCGGCCTTTCTTGTTTGGCTAGAGCAAGCAACGCACCGCTAGACTGCTGCCTCGGCGTGGTAGGCGCGCGTTTACCTTCACGTGCTAGATGGTACGAATTAAACGGGCCGATCGGCCGCCGATCGGCTATGGTAGCGCCTTAGCCACCCGATAAGGTTTCGTTCAGAGTTAATGACAGACGCATTTCGCCGATGAACAAACGTCGTTTCTTTACCGCCATGCTCATTCTTGTGGTGCTTATCGGCGCAGTCACCTTCGTGCGTCAGCCGGTCTTTTGGTACCGCTATTTCGCGATCGGCCCCGATGTCTGGACGGCGCAACCCATCGTGTTTCGCCCTCGTGAGGTTGTGCGCGGCGCCGAAAATGTCGAACTGCCCTTTGTCGACGGCGACAATTGGGCGATCACGCCGCGGGCAATCAATGCGGCGATTAATCACTCGGAAATCCGGGATACCGATGCCCTGATCGTGCTGCAAGGCGGACGGGTGGAGGTGGAGCGTTATTGGGGTACCGCCACGCGCGACACAGTCTATAACGGGTCAGCCGTGGCCGCCGTTACCGCGGCGATCGTCACCGGCATTGCCATCGATGAAGGCTTCATCGGCTCCGTCGACGATCGGATCGGAAACTACATCCCGGCGTGGGAAAACGATAAGCGTGGCGACATCACCCTGCGTCAGGCCCTGCAAATGAGAAGTGGGCTAAAGCCGATCGATTACCGTGGATGGCCGTGGTCCGAAGGGAGTGCCTATTTGTTCGGAGCGCATTTCGAACGGTCCCTTCTGAGGTCCGAATTGGCGCATTCTCCGGGGGCCCAATGGCAATACAATCCAGACGACATTAACTTGGTCGGATTGGTCGTCGAGAAAGCGACCGGTAAGCGGTATGCGGATTATTTGTCCGAGAAGCTATGGCGGCCGCTAGGCCAAGCCCACAGCCTGGTTTATGTAGACCGGAAGAACGGCACGGCCATGAAATCCTGTTGCCTGATGTCGCGCCCGATGGACTGGGCAAAGATTGGGCAACTCATACTCGATGAAGGACGCTTCGGTAGTAAGCAAATCGTTTCCGCTTCTTGGATTCGCCAGATGATCACGCCATCATCGGCGTCCGACCGGTTCGGGTTTCAGGTGTGGCTTGGGGATAGCTACATCGATTATTCCGGGGCGACGATTTTTGATCCCAATGCCTACAAGATGCCCGCCGCGGAGCCATTTTCGGCCAGCAATGTGATCGTGCTGCACAGCCCGGGATTTCAGCGCGTCTGGATCTTCCCGGAATATGAGTTGGTCGTCGTAAGAGCGTCGAGCCAAACGACGGATAACTGGGACGAAACCTATCTGTCGAACCTGCTCATTGGCGGTTTGACGGCCAACCGCTTGCCGAGCCCGACGGCCGCGCCGACAGCACCTATTCGGGTCAACGACCAAACGATCTTCTTGGACGAAGACGAATGAGGCTTGTCCTAAGCTAGGGCGTACTGCTCGACGTGGCGGACTGGGTCGATTCCTGACTTTGAGTGTTGATCTCTGTCGACCGATCTATGGCGACCGCTTCGGGATATGGACCCCCATAGCCTGCATCTGCCGGAGCGATGCCGCATTTGGGCCGGCGGATCCCACAGTCCCATCGGTAGCCGGCCGGTGTGCCGTGGGCGGCACTGGCGTGGAAATATTTGCATTCGCATGCCACGTCCGCCTGACAGCTCAGGCTGCCGGCCACCTCCACCGAACATTTTGGAACCGCTGCCGGTTCGGCATATGCGGGAAGGACAAAAAGCGGCACCAAAATTACAAGGTTCAAGGGAAGCCGATACATACGCATTACCCAGTTTTCCACAATTGTTCACGGCGGTCTGATTGGCTGATCGGACCCAGTGTGCAGGCGTAGCATTTACATTTCGTTGAGATTTGGCCAGGTGCTTACGAGGCAATCATGGGCAGTGTCACCCGCACGATCAGGCCGCCCCCGTCCCGGTCGTCCAGTTCAATGTCACCTCCGTGTTGGCGGGCAATATTGCGCGAGACCGAAAGCCCAAGGCCGGTACCGCCCGTTTCCCGGTTTCTGGACGTTTCCAAACGATAAAACGGCGTAAACACTTTTTCCCGTTGATCGGCCGGGATGCCGGGCCCCCGATCTTTGAACTCTATGGTGAATAGGTCGGCGGAGGTGATCAGCGCGATGGTGACTTCCCCGCCATAAGCGATGGCATTGTTGGCCAGATTGGCAAAGGCCCGGCGCAACGCCACGGGGCGTCCCTCAAATACCGCATGCTCCGGCCCTTCATAGGCCGCTGTATGGCCCATGTCGGAGAGGTCTTCGCTGAGGCTTTGCAGGAGCTGCCCCAGATCGAAGCGGGTGGTTGCTTCCGCCTTACTGTCGTCGCGGGCAAACGCAAGCGTTTCCGACAACATCTGTTCCATTTCATCCAGATCGGCCAGCGCTTTTGCCTTCTGCTCTTCGTCTTCGATGAATTCGGAGCGCAGGCGCAAGCGCGTAAGCGAGGTACGCAGATCATGCGAAATGGCGGCAAACATCTGTGTACGGTCTTCAATGAAGCGCCGCAGCCGCTCCTGCATCTGATTGAAGGCATGAGTCGCCCGGCGCAACTCGCGGGAGCCGCGCTCCGGCAACGGCGGCGCATTCACATCGACACCCAGCCGGTCGGCCGCATGGGCAAACCGGCGCAAGGGCCGCGTCATCCTATGAGCCGCCCAGAACACGCCGATGATGATAAGCGCCCAGGTGAAGAACCCCCAAAAGCCGGGACCGTCATCCACATCCCACATGTCCGAATCCGCAAGCCCGAATACCAGATCGCCGTCGCTGACGCCCACCGTGACGACAACCCAATAGGTATCGTCGACCACACTTCCGTCATCGGTGAGAATCAACTCGGCCAGCTCTGTGTGATGTCTCTTGTTGGCGAACCCGAACGTTACGTCCCTACCCTTCAAATCGGGGATGACTTTATCTGTATACTTATCAATATCCTCGGAGATGTATTTGGGCACCTCCCACATAGGCGGCAACTGTTGTGTATGCGCAATACGGAAGACAGGGCTGTTCACCGCTCTTAACAGGGAGTCGCGGTTCTCGGGCTGCTCTTCCCAAAGGGTGACAATCTCAAAGATCTGACGTGCCACCGCCTGCTGCAGCGCGAGCTGTGCGTTCTGATTGCGTTCCCGAAAGATGACGAAATGGGTGATGACCTCGATCAAAAACAGACTCACCAACAGAACCATGGCGACGCGAAACCCCATGCCGCCGGTAAAACCGCGATCGGAGATACGCCGCCGATGCTTCTTAAACCACGCCTTACGGCGTTCGTTCCGTGGCGGGGCGGTCGAGTCCGTTGTCATCAAACCGGCTCCACTTCCGTCGCCAGGATGTATCCGCCGCCACGAACCGTTTTGATGATTTCGGGTTCCTTAGGATCGATTTCGATTTTGCGCCTGAGACGGCTGAGCTGCACATCGATACTGCGATCAAAGGGAATGGCAGTACGCCCTTTGGCAAGATCCAACAGTTGATCGCGGGTGAGCACGCGATTGGGATGCTCGACAAACGCGACCAACAAATCGTATTCCCCGGCGGTCAAAGGTACCAAGACATTGTCCGGCGACCGCAGTTCGCGCTTGGTCATGTCCAGCGTCCAATTCGCAAACGACAGAACTTGCTGCCGCAACTCCCCATCCGCGCCGCTCGCACCATCCGACCGCCTGAGCACGGCCTTTATCCGGGCAAGCAGCTCACGGGGATTAAACGGCTTGGCGATGTAATCATCGGCGCCCATTTCCAGACCGATAATGCGGTCCGTCTCTTCGCCAAGCGCCGTGAGCATGATGATGGGGATGCGCGATGTGTTGCGCACTTTGCGGCACAAGGTCAGCCCGTCTTCCCCAGGCATCATCAGATCCAAGACAATCAGGTCGTACCGGCCTTCGGACATGAGCTGGGACATTTCCCGGCCATTAGCCGCCGCGTCCACACGCAGCTCGTGTTTTTTTAGAAACCGCGACAGCAAATCGCGGATTTCCCGATCATCGTCGACAATCAAGATATGCGGTGTTCGTGACATGCCCCTAATCTAGAATAATCGCAGCCTATTTCCGGGAAAATATGTAACAAACTGTTTCATCCGCCCCGGCTGAAACCACATGTAACAGAATCAGCCCTTTTTGGACATCAACGCGAAACACGCCCTTTTCATAGTGGCTCGCAACACGGCGGGCCGACGAGGCCGGCCGCTTTTGCCACCGGAAAATTAAGGGATTCGCAAGATGACCATCAAAAACCTCTTCATCAGCTTCTTCTTTTTGGGCATCAGCATTGCGCTGACATTTGGCCTTTTCGCAGCTGCCAATCCGGCAACGGCAGCCGAGACCATCAATCGCGTCGAAACGGAACATGTGCAGCTTGCCTGGCATTCGCGCGACAATCGTGGGATTGCGCGCCTGTGCCGCGAACCGTCCTCGCGCTGGGCGCGCCACGGCGCCGAGCACATCGAAGAGGAGTTGACCCTCGATGAGACACAGAAGGCGGCTCTGGATGTGGTTACCGAACGGCTGAACGATCTGACGGCCGCCGTTTACAAAGCTTGCACCACCAACGTATCGGAAACGGCTTCTTCGCCGGCGCCGGAAAAGCTGGCCGTGATCGAAAGCATGACAGCAGCCGCCCTCAACGCAATGAAAGGCGTGCGCGAAGCGTTCGCCAACTTTTATGACGTACTCAACAGCGATCAAAAGGCCCAAGTGGACGACTTCCTCCAACACGGCCGCCGGCGCGGTTGGTGGCACTAGGCCAAGCCCCAAAGGCGGTCAGCAAACCATGTCCATCGGTCAACAGACACAAGCGCCCGAGAACACGGGCCAAGACGACAAGCCGGGTGTTGTCGTTCGGCCACCGCTGCTCTATGCGGGCGCGCTTGTGCTGGGACTGGTCATCGAATTTTTGCTGCCGTCCTCGCTGCTTGACCTGACCTGGCTTGAACCCCACCAACGGGTGATCGGCGTAGCCATCTCCACTTGTGGGTTCGTCTTGTTGTCGCTGTGCATGATGGAATTCCGCCGGGCGGGAACAAACGTGCCGACAAGCCTGCCCGCCAACGCGGTCGTCGCCAGCGGCCCTTATGCCTTTTCCCGCAATCCGATTTATGTAGCGCTGTCGCTGATTTATCTGGGGATTGCGGTTGCCGTGCCCAGCGCCTGGCTTATGGGTTTGCTTGTTCCGGTCCTTGTCATTATGAGGTATGGCGTTATTGCGCGCGAGGAAACCTATCTCGAGCGCAAATTCGGCGAAGCTTATCTTGGCTACAAAGATCGAGTTCGCCGATGGTTGTGACACAAGCGGCAGTTCGGATTCATTCTATGTCGACCCAGGAAGAACTGTTCATCGAGACGAAGCACCGCGGTTTCTACGACATCACCTCGCAAGTGAAGGGACGCGTGGCCGCGCGGCGCATGGACGTGGGCTTGCTGACCCTGTTTATTCCGCATACATCGGCATCGCTCATCATCCAAGAAAACGCCGACCCGGCCGTTCTACACGATCTTGAGAACTTCTTTGCACGGCTTGTGCCCGACGGGTCGCCGAGCTACCAGCATCAGTCCGAAGGGCCCGACGATATGCCGGCCCATATTCGCTCCGCGCTCACACAGACAAGCCTGTCCGTGCCCATTTCATCCGGCCGTCTTTGCCTTGGCACCTGGCAGGGCATTTATGTGTACGAACACCGGACGGCGCCTCACCAAAGGCGGCTTATCCTGAACTTCTCCAGCAACTGACTTTTATCTCGTCAGTCGTCTTCCGCCGTACCACTTTCCAGGGCCGACTTGGTGACGGCGAAGACCGTCCCGCTCAACGCCAGAAGGGCAATCAGATTGGGTATCGCCATCATCGCGTTGAACGTATCCGAAACCAACAAAATCAGGTCCAGCTCCCAAACCGCGCCAACGGTCAGAAACACCACCCACAACAACCGGTAGGGCATGATGGCCCCCGTCCCCAGCAGGTATTCCGCAGCCCGCTCGCCGTAGTAGCTCCAGCCTAGAATGGTCGTAAACGCAAAGATGATCAGCCCAATGGCCACCACATACTCGCCGCCGAACAGGCTGTTGGAGAAGGCAAGCCGTGTCATGCTCGCGCCCTGCACGCAGGTATGCCACACCGTCGACGTTTCAACGGTCTTACCCGTGAGAGTGCCTGCCGCGACTGCTGCCGTTTCCTCCGAAGTGGGGCAGCGCCATGCCGTCACCTCTTGGCCTTCCGTCGCCTGGGGTACCAGTGTCACGCTGGCGGGCGCGCTAAGCTGGACCGTGAGGATAACCAAAGCCGTCATGGTACAGACGATAATGGTATCGATAAATGTGCCCAACATGGCGACCGTCCCCTGGCGCACCGGGTTGTTGGTGCGCGCGGCGGCATGGGCGATGGCGGCACTTCCAAGGCCCGCTTCGTTCGAGAAGATGCCCCGCGCCACCCCGAACCGAATGGCCTGCATGACCGCGGCGCCCGCAAATCCGCCGGCGGCCGCGCTGCCGGTAAACGCGTCGTCCACGATCATCCAAAGGGCTGCCGGCACCACGTCGATGTTCATCAAGATGACGATCAGCGCTGCCGCCACATATGCCACGGCCATAAAGGGCACCAGGCGTTCGGCCACATAGGCGATCGACCTGATGCCGCCGATGATGACGATGAACGACACGATCGACAGGGCAAGTCCGGTCACCAAAGTGGGGACAGAAAAGCTATCCCTCATGACCAAGGCGACATTATTCGCCTGGAACATATTGCCAATGCCGAAGCCCGCAATCATGGCAAAAAACGCGAACGCGGCGCCAAGCCATGCCCATCCTGGCCCCATGCCGTTCTTGATGTAATACATGGGCCCGCCTACATAGCGGCCGTCTTCGTCAACTTCGCGATACTTCACCGCCAACACGGCTTCTGCGTACTTCGTCGCCATGCCCACAAGCGCGGTGATCCACATCCAAAAAATAGCGCCCGGGCCACCCACAAAAATAGCCGTAGCAACGCCACCGATATTCCCTGTACCGACGGTTGCCGACAGCGCCGTGGCAAGCGCTTGAAAGGGCGTGATCTCGCCCTTGGCCGTGTCCGATGCCTTGCGCCCGGCAAATGCCAAACGAAACCCAGCCCCCAACCTGCGGATGGGCATAAACCGCAGCCCAATCGTCAGGTAGACGCCCGTGCCCAGAAGGAGGACGAGCATGATCGGTCCCCAAACAATCGAATTGATTTCGTTGAAGACGGTCTGAAATGTTTCCATGGGGAAGATCCGTTAAAGGCGGGTCGGATGCGTCAGGCAGACATTTGGCGGGGCTTATCTTTCAAATCGGTTACCCCATTTGGCACTGTGCATTGGGCGATTCTTTTGTGCAACACCGCCACGAACCGGCAGGTTGAATCAAAAAGCCCGGCAAACATGCCGGGCTTTTATCTGGTTTTGGGGCGCCTAAAGGCGAACGTCCGGATTAGGGCTGCATTGCATCCCCAACCGCATCCGCCGCATCGTCTGCCGCTCCGTCGGCTGCGTCAGCAGCATCGGCAGCGCCATCGGCGGCATCTGCCGCAGCTTCGGCGCCGTCAGCAGCTGCATCGGTCGCGCCGTCCGCGGCGTCAGCCGCTGCGTCGGTTGCGCCATCTACAGCGTCAGCCGCAGCATCGGCGGCCGCATCCACCGCATCTCCAACCGCGTCTGCAGCACCTTCAACCGCATCGGCTGCAGCATCCGTGGCCGCATCAACGGCTTCGCCGGCGGCTTCCACAGCATCCTCAGCCGCTTCCGTTGCCGCATCAACTGCATCATCCATGGTGGTACTCTCTTCGGCCGCTGCCGGATCCGGTGCTTCACCGCCGGTCGACCCGGAGTCGCTTCCCGGATCGCATGCAACCACAAACGCGCCTGCTCCAGCCATAAGACCGGCCAGCATAAGTCGGCGCAAAGATTCCTTCGTCATCATTCTGATGTCCCTCCAACAATAAATTCACCGCGGCTTGATCAAGAAAACCCTTTCGGGATCAAGCCGTACCCCGCACACCAGAAAACACAGAACCGCAAATCCGTCGGATGTTCCACGTTCTGCTGCTTCCAAACGGCGGAACCAAAAATCGCTCCATTTTTGGCGACACCCAATCCAGTGCCGTTATATTACATGGGTGGCAAAAAATTAAAGCTTTATTAACCAGAACTGGCGGGCTCATGAGACTGGCAACATTCACCGAAAAAACCGCTGAAAACAGCCAGTTTAGGCTCGGACTCGTGGACGGGGGTTCCCTCATTGATTTATCCAATAATGCGCCCTCTCTACCGAAAGATATGATTTCGCTGCTAAACGCCGGCGATTCGGCGTTGCAGGCGGCGGCTGACGCCGCAACCGGAAACGCGCCTCAATACAGCTTAGACGATGTCAGGCTTGGACCACCGGTCACCAATCCCGGAAAGATTCTGGCGATCGGATTGAACTACGCGGACCATGTGAAGGAGACCGGCCGGGACCTGCCCAAACACCAGATCTGGTTCAACAAACAACGGAACTGTGTGAACGGGCCGTTCGATCCCATCAACCTTCCGAAAGTTTCCACCGATTTTCTCGATTACGAAGGCGAGCTTTGTTTCGTCATTGGGCGCCGTTGCAAACATGTGCCTGCAGAGCGCGCTCACGAGGTTATTGCAGGCTTTTGTGTGGGCAATGATGTGAGCGTTCGCGATTGGCAACGGCGCGTTCCAACGATGCAGATTGGCAAATCCTTCGATTCCCATGGGCCAATGGGGCCTTGGCTCACCACAAGCGATGAAGTGGGAGACCCCCATAATCTCGAGATCAAAACATGGGTGAATGGAGACCTGCGCCAGCATTCCAACACCAAACACATGATCTTCAATTGCTATGAGCAGATCGCCCATCTAACTCAGGTTTTCACACTTGATGTAGGCGACGTGATCTTTACCGGTACACCGGATGGTGTGGGACATGCCATGACGCCGCCAGGTCTATTGAAGGTCGGCGATGTGGTCCGTATCGAGATCGAAAAACTCGGCGCCATCGAAAACACGGTTGTGCCGGAGCAAGCCGAGATGGTGATTTGACGCGCGCGGCAATGGCCAAATCTGCTGGTATTTGACGGTCAAAAACGCCATATTTACGGGTGTGAGCCACAGACTATTGAGAGGATCACAATGTTGATTTCCGGAGCGCTGGCCTTAGGCCTTTTCATCGCCGTGTGGGCGGGACTTGTCGTATCCGGAGGGCGCGCGATCAAGCACAGCGACTACGACGGGATTCCCGACTAACCACAGCACCAAAGTTTGTGTCTGTTTTGTGACAACCTAATGCGTGGTTGCGCCGAATGCCGCTTTGCGCCAATCAACGGGACACGGCATAATCCCGCCCATTCAAGTTAAGAACAGCGAGTTGGAGTACTCCGTGTTGCAGGGCATACGCTATTGGCAATCCACCGCCTTTGCCGGCGCAATCGCGCTCGTCATCGGGGCGGTATCGATTTCATCTGCATCGGCCGAAGACGATTGCCAGCGCGCGAGGCAAACCTTTAGCGGAGCCAACGAACTGTCGAAGACGGACGATTTTGTGCGCAGCCCGGTTCGCCTAACCAAAATCCTCACGGCGACGGATGATGCTGGCTACTATGTGAAGATTTGGTGCGAAGACCGAAGCCGCGAACATGCGGCCATTCAAACCAGCGTGCGCAACCGCCTCGCCAAATCTGTCGCCCAGCTTTCGCCGACGCAATTGCAACAGCATTGCGCACAATCTCATGAAGACGCCAAGACTTCTGTAGAGCAAAGCAAGAAATTTCTGGAAGAGGATGTTTACAGCAGTGCGCGAATTGAAGCGTCCATTGCGCAGACCCGTTACCAGCGGCTCATGTCCCACTGCCAAAAAAGCGATCCGCAATTCTATATGGCTGAGCTGAATGTCGCCCAGTCGCTCAATCGCGTTTCCACATGCCGGGAATTGAGCGAGCTTGCAACCCTGACCATGATGCATGGGGACGTGCTCAAATCGCGCGCCGGGCTTGGGGGACGGACGCCCCAATCGGCAAAAGAGGCCTACCAAGAATCTGCGGAGTTTCTCAATCGAGCCATTGGCTACTGCCGTGGTGAGGACCGGACGACTCTTGGCGAAAAGATGGCCGAGCTGGACGTGCGCCGCGGCATCAAACGGCGCACGGTCGACGGTGAAACAACTGCCGTCAGCGATGTCGACTCCTGGTATGCCTCCTGGGCCAGCGGCGGCGAAGACGACGACAACGATTTCTAGCTGGAATTAGGCCGCTTTAAACTCCTGCACCAGGGACGGCACATTCGCCCTGTCGATCGCTGCGAAAGAAACCGACGCCCGATCGATCAACCCCGTATAGCGTTTCTTGATTCCCGAGATTACGTCTTTCGGCTCGCCGACCACTGCAAAGGCGCTGAGAATGTCGTCATCAATCAGTGTACCCATCTCATCCCACTGACCGATTTTTGACAGGCGGTTCAACTCCGGTTGGAGATCGCCCCAGCCGTGCAAATCGAGAACGCCTTTGTATGCGGGCGTGGATCCATAGAACGCTATTTGTTTGCACGTTGCGGTCTTGACTTGTTTGAAGCCTTCTTCCGTGTCCGCGGTCACCGCAAACGCCGGATAGATGAGTTGGAAGTCTTCGCGCTTTCTGCCCACGTCCTTGAGTGTTTTTTCGACGGTCGGGACCGTGACTTCGCGCAAGTATTTTTCGGTCGTGAACGCATGAATCAGCATGCCGTCCGCAACCGTCGCCGCCGTTTCGGTCATTTTGGGCCCAACCGCCGCAAGCACGATTTTGGGTTTGCCATGCTGCGTATCGGTCGGCGTGAACATGGGGGTCATCAGCGTGTGGGTGTAGAACTCGCCCCGGAACTCCAGCGGCTTGCCGTCATACCAGCAATCCCAGATGGCATTGATGGCCTGGATCATCTCTTTCATCCGCGCCGCCGGATTTGACCACGGCATGGAAAACCTTTTGGTGATATGCGGCTTGATTTGCGATCCCAAACCGAGCGTAAAACGCCCTTTCGAGAAGGCATTCAGGTCGTGAGCTAGGTTCGCCAGAACCATGGGATTGCGCGCAAACGCAACGGCAATCGATGTGTAGAGCTCAATCCGGCTGGTGTGTTCCGCCGCCAACAACAGTGGCATGAATGGATCATGAGAGGTTTCGGCAGCAAGGATCCCATCGTAGCCACACTCTTCCAGATATTGGGCGGACGATGCCGCCTTATCCAGTTCAAATCCGATCCCTGCATCGATCTTCATGGACGCTCTCCTGTCTGTTTCAGTTCATCGTGTTTTTGCTTTGGGGGCAATTTAGATCATTTGAGGCCCACGTCCACTGCCTTTGTGCGCGACATCCCTAGCCATCAAGCCACAGAAATTTGGCCACAAACAGGGCACTGACCACCATCAGTGGGATCGAGACCTGATCGGACCGGCCACCCAGCAATTTGAGAGCTGTGTATGCCACAAGCCCGAATCCGATACCATTGGCAATCGAAAATGTGAGCGGCATCGTCAGTACCGTGATAATTCCAGGGACGAAGTCGGTCACATCTTCCCAATCGAACTCGGAAATGCCACGCGCCATCACGCAGGCCACATACAAAAGGGCCGGTGCGGTGGCATAGTCTTGGATGGTGGCCGCCGCGGGCGCCAGAAATATGCAGGCTAAAAACAGTCCCGCGGTGACCACTGCCGTAAGGCCGGTGCGCCCGCCCGCCTTTACACCCGCAGCACTTTCCATATAGCTGGTGACGGGTGACGTTCCCAAGGCGGCGCCCGCTATTGTCGCGCTGCTGTCGGAAATGAAGGCGCGATTCATGCGCGGCAGATTGCCTTTGTCGTCCAACAGTCCAGCGCGGTGCGAAACACCGATGAGCGTTCCGGCCGTATCGAAAATATCGACGAACAAAAATGCCAACACGACGCTGACCATGCCGATCTCTAAGGCGCCCGCCACATCCATGGCCAAAAAGGTCGGTGCAATGTCCGGGGGCAAGGCAACAAGGCCTTCAAAGGGTGAGACGCCCAGAATAATACCCAACGCGGTCACAACGCCCATACCGATCAGGATGGCTCCGGGAACGCCGCGTGCTTCCAGTGCGCCGATCAGCACAAAGCACCCGATCGCTAGCAAGACCGTCGCCGAAGCAAGATCCCCCAAGCCCACAAGGGTTGCCGGGTGATCCACAACGATCCCAGCGTTGCGCAGCGCTATCAGCCCAAGGAAAAGACCAAGGCCGGCCGAAATCGCCAGACGCTGCGACCGCGGAATGGCGTTGATGATCCATCCGCGCACCGGCAGGATGCTCAGGATAAGGAACAAAATGCCTGACACAAAGACAGCCCCCAAGGCGGCTTCCCAACTATGCCCCATGCCGAGCACGACGCCATAGGTGAAAAAGGCATTGAGCCCCATGCCCGGGGCCACCGCGATGGGATAGTTCGCAATCAGCCCCATCAACGCCGACCCGGCGGCGGCCGCAAGACAAGTCGCCACAAACACCGCGCCTTCGTCCATGCCGGCTTCCGCCAAGATCGCCGGATTCACGAAGATGATGTACGCCATGGTGAGGAAGGTGGTTGCGCCGGCGACAATCTCCGTCCGCACGGTGGTACCGGCCTGCGATAAGCCGAAATAGTCGTCAATCCAATGAAGCATGGGACCCCTTAAGTCGTGGCAGCAGTCATCCTACCGGCTTCGCCAGGGATCACTCAAATTCCCCCACCAAAAAACTCGCGCGATGCTCTGGCTTGGTTTATGCAGGAGCAAAACAAATCCACGAGGTGCCGCATGCGCGCAGTCGTTTTTTCCGAATATGTTCCGCCGGAGAAGGCCGAGGTAAAGATTGTGGATGATCCGTTGCCCGGCCCCAACGACGTGGTCATCGACGTGAAAGCGGCCGGTGTTGGCTTTGTGGACGGGCTGATCGTGCAAGGGCTCTATCAGGTCAAACCACCGCTCCCCTTCACCCCCGGCGGCGAAATCGCCGGTGTTGTAGCCGATGTGGGCCCGGAGGTGAAAACGCTGAAACCAGGCGACCGGGTGATGACCTTGGCACCGTCCGGCGGATTTGCCGAAAAAGCGAAGGTGCGGGCGGTCGGATGCGTGCCGTTGCCTGAGCAATTGGCGTTCGAGGCGGCCGCGGGCTTTACCGTCGCCTATTGCACTGGGCTTTATGGGTTGAAGGATCAAGGGAACCTCAAGAAGGGTGAATCCCTGCTTGTGCTGGGCGCGGCCGGTGGCGTGGGTCTAGCCGCCATCGATATCGCCAAGACCCTCGGGGCCCGCGTGATCGCGGCAGCGTCCACCGATGAAAAACGCGCCCTCTGCGTTGCCCAAGGCGCGGATGAAACCATCGATTACACAAAGGACGGGTGGCGCCAGGAGATTAAGTCGATGACCGACGGCCATGGGGTCGATTTGGTCTACGACCCGGTGGGGGGCGACCAGTCGGAGCTTGCGCTTCGCTCACTTGGGCACGGCGGACGGCATCTTGTCATTGGATTTGCGTCGGGCACCATTCCGCGGATCCCGCTAAATTTACCCCTGCTGAAGCGGTGCCGCATTGTGGGTGTCGACTGGGGCGGGTGGATGCGTGAAGACCCAGCCCGAAACATTCCGATCCTTACACAGTTGATGGATTGGGTTGCTGAAGGCGAGTTAAAACCGCCGGCAGGCCAAGCCTATTCCCTCGACCAAGCGGGCTTTGCCATGCGCGATCTGTTGGACCGCAAAGTGGTCGGCAAAGCAATCGTCACCCCATAGGGAAGCGGCATGGCGGACAGTCAAACCCCCGTCTTGATCGTTGGTGCCGGACCGACCGGCCTTATGGCCGCCTGCCAGCTCGCCCGTTTCGGCATCGATTTTCGATTGATCGATTCAAAGCCGGGGCCCACGCGGGAATCCCGGGCGCTGGCCGTGCAAGCGCGCACAATGGAAGTGTATCAACAGCTTGGCGTCGCCGATCAAGCGATGGAACAAGGATATGTCATGTCGGGCATGAACATGCACGCCAATGGCAAACATCGCGCCCGTGTGCCCTTGGGAGACATTGGCAAGGGGCTCAGCCCGTTTCCCTTTCTTCTGGTGCTTGAGCAGTCGTGCAACGAGCAAATACTCACCGATCATCTAACCGCGCAAGGTATCGAAATCGGATGGAACACCAGCTTCATGTCGCTCGAGCAAAATGAAGAACATGTGGAAGTGACCGTTCAGACCACGGACGGACATCAAGAAACGATCCGGTCCCAATGGGTCATTGCGGCGGACGGTGCGTCCAGCCCCATGCGGCATGCGCTCGACATGGCCTTTAGCGGCGGCACTTACGACGAACGGTTCTACGTCGCCGACCTTCAGATCGACGGTAGTATTCCCCATACGGAAGGGTCCGTATTTCTTGCGCAAAAAGGATTTGCGCTCGTCCTGCCCATGGACGGCGAGCGCCATTTCAGGCTGGTCGGCATTGTTCCCCAAGGCGTCGCGTCGGAGGACCCGACATTCGATGAAATTCGACAGGACCTGGAACCGCTTTTTCAGCGCACCCTGACCTTTGGCGAGCCCAACTGGTTTACGTCCTATACGGTTCATCACCGGTGCGTTGAGAGTTTCCAATCAGGCCGCGTATTGTTTGCGGGCGATGCCGCCCACATTCATTCGCCGGCGGGCGGTCAAGGCATGAATACGGGCCTATTAGACGTGCACAATCTGTGTTGGAAGCTGGCGCTCGTGGTGGATGGGCCCGGCAGCGATCAACTGGTCCAGACGTATAATGAAGAACGCCTGCCCTTTGCGCATCAGTTGTTGCACACCACCGACCGGGCGTTTCAGGCGGCCATGTCCCAGCACGCTTTGACAGCATTCGTGCGCCTGCATGTATTTCCGAATGTGATCCGCACCGCCATGCGGTTCGAATTCACACGGCGCCGTTTCTTTGAAACACTCTCCCAAACCGGCATTACCCATAAGGGCCGGTCATTGTCGGTGGATCACGGCACCAACGGCAAACCCTTGGCGGCCGGTGACCGAGTTCCCGATTTCCAGGTAGAAGTGGACAAGCAAACCTGCACAACCCACGACAGGCTTGCGGAACCTGGTTTTGTCATGCTCGATTTCGCCGCACCGGGGCAAGCACGAAAGAACAGGCAGGCCATTCAAGAGCTTGCAAAGAAACACGCTGTTCCGTTGAAACACGCCGAGGCCATTTGCCTGGACCCCCAATGGCGCGACATCGTGGAAGGCAACACTTATCTCATCCGGCCGGACATGTATGTGGGGTTCGCCACCACAAACCTGCGCGAAAAGCCGTTGACGGACTATTTCACACAGAAACTTGGGGCAGGGGCTTAGAGCAAGTCTGACCCAGATTTGCTCTAACCGCCGATGTCGCGTTCGCCCTCGATATCGTAAATCTTCGCCTCTACGCCGCGCACATCAGCATTTGCGAGCCCCGCTTGGAATTCGGCCATATGGGGCGTCTGAAAATGGTTGTCCAAGGCCGCTTGGCTTTCCCATTTCTCGAAAATCCGGACGAGCGTCGGCTCTGACAAATCCACCGAGAAGGCATATTCAATGCAGCCCGGCTCTTTGAGGGTTTCAACTGCCATTTTTTGGGCAAGGGGCGTCAGAGTATTGATTGTGTCGGGTCCGAGGGTCACTTTCGCGGCAACAATGAGCATTTTTTTCTTTCCTGGATCGGATTTGGCGTAAGACAATGGCATATTGCTCAGCCGCAGGGGGAAACCGCAACAAAAAAGAACTGCCGCGTGTCCGCTGACGATGGCGGTCATTGTGGCGCGAACCGCCAAACGAGAATCGTCTGCAAAAGTTATTGCGTCAATCAGCCCCTGCGTTGCATGAAACCCTTATTCAACCACCAGACCAAAAGACAAGCCCGCGCGGCGCGGATATGGCTGCTTTTGCCGTTTCTTGTCGCAACGCTGATGTTGGCTATTGTCGATCCCGCAGCCGCGCAAAACGACCGGGAAAACGGCTTCACCTATCGTGTCGCCATCGAAGGCGTAAAACAAAACGGACTCAGGAAGCTGTTGCAGGACAGTTCGCGATTGGTGGCCTTGCGCGACCAACCACCCCCGTCGGCCATTGGATTGCAGAGGAGAATTGATCAGGATCTGGAGCGGTTTCGAAAAGTACTGCGCAGCGAAGGCTATTACGCGGCTGAGATCGAAACGTCCGTCGATCTGACAGGGCGCCCGGCGCGCATCGTCATCGACATTGCCCTGGGGACGCCATTCACCATTGATCAGCATACGATTATGTTTGGCGGTGACGGTGCGCCCTCGATCGACGTCTCCGAATCCGTCCTGGAACAAGGGTCGCGTTTGCGATCTCAACGCATCGTAGATGCTGAACGCCAGCTAATCCGCCAACTTCAGAACAATGGCTACCCCTATGCGGAAATCGCCGAACGGAAGTTGCGCGTCGATTTCTCAACACGCACGGCGACAGTCCTCACAGTGGTCGACGATGGCGGCTTCCGCACATTCGGGCCGCTGCGTATCGAAGGTGCAAAGCGTGTGCAAGAAGGGTTCATTCAAAACTTCGTCCCCTGGAAAGAGGGCGATCCGTTCGATGCGCGAAAGGTGGCAGCCTTCGACCAGTCCCTCGAAAATCTGGAACTCTTTCAGTCGGTTCGCGTGGAATATCCGCCCAAAGACGACGCCGGTGATAAGACCCAACAGGAATTGCCGATGACGCTTGTGGCCAATGAGCGCAAGCATCGGTCTTTTGGACTGGGCGTTCAATACTCCACCAATGAAGGCGCCGGCGGGCGTATTCTGTGGGAAAACCGAAACCTGTTCGGCCGTGGAGAACGGTTTACGGCGGAAGCGAGCGGCACCCAGTTGCGCCAAGGCCTAGACCTCACTTACCGCGAGCCGGAGTTTGGCCGGTCGGACCAGGTGCTCATTCTGGGGACAGAATTTCAGCGGGAAGACTCCGATGCGTTCGACGAGCTGAGCGGAACGGTTTCCGCCGGCATTGAGCGCCGTATTAGCCGACGCCTGGTTCTGACGGGGATCGTCGAAACCGAATTCTCGGCCATCGAAGACAGTTTTGGATCTTCCGACAGCCAGCTTATCGCCTTTCCGCTCCTTGCGCGTTGGGACTCGACAGACGATCTTTTGGATCCCAAGAAGGGCGTGCGTGCTTCCGGTCGCCTTGTTCCGCATTTTGGCAACAATCGCGGACTGCTCACCTTCACCTCGTTCGACGCAACTGGTTCCACGTATCAAAGCTTTGGCACCAACAAACGGTTCACCGTGGCGGGGCGCCTTCGGGCGAGCGTGGCCGCCGGCGAGCGGACCGAGGACATTCCTGCAAACCGCCGGTTTTACTCGGGCGGTGCCGGTTCCATCCGGGGGTTTGATTTTCGCGAGGTGGGCCCGCTGGACAGTGTTGGCGACCCTATCGGTGGGCGGTCGCGCGTCGAGCTTGGGCTAGAGTTGCGGACCAAGATCACAAGGGACATCGGTCTTGTGCCCTTCATAGAGGGCGGCAATGTGTACGATCAGGCTTATCCGAATTTCGATGGGGGATTACGTTGGGGCGCCGGCCTTGGCTTGCGATACTTTACGGCCATAGGGCCTTTGCGATTTGATATCGCCACCCCGCTTAATCCACGTTCCGGCGTGGACGGAAACATCGAATTCTACATTAGTTTGGGACAGGCCTTCTAATGGCGCAGCAAGACCGACAAACAAAGCGCGGCGCGCGCTTCTGGAGCTTGGTAGTCCTTGCTGGAATTGTCCTGGCCGGGGCCGCGGTGTGGCTTCTTTTGCAATTGGACGGCCCGCGCCGCTTCGCCGCCAACACGGCTGTGTCTGCGATTGGTGATGAAGACCTGCGGATTACCTACGGCGATTTATCCGGAAATTGGCCCTGGCGCATCGGTATCACGGATCTGGAAATTTCTGACGAGCAAGGGCCCTGGCTGTCGATCGAGACCCTCACGCTCGACTGGTCGCCCTTTGCAATATTGGGTAACCGTGTACGCGCATCGCGCTTGTCGATCGAAAACAGCCGCCTCCTCCGGCTGCCCGAGACGCCTCCCGATCCCGCGTCAGATCGCCATGTTCTTCCCGAAATCCCCGACTTGGGAATCGAGATCGCGGTTCAATCCCTGTCCATCACCAATCTGGCCATTGCCGAAACCGTTTTCGGGCACGCTGCGGATCTTGACGTCACCGGAACTGTTCAGTGGACAGAGCAAGAGCTGCGCGGCGACATCGACCTCACCGAACGTGCAGATGGGGGGCTGACGGCAAGCCTCGACTTCTTGCTTCATCAAAAAGACGAGACACTCGACCTTGCCATTGCGGGAGAAGAATCGGCGTCCGGCTTGATACATAGGCTGGCCGAGGTGGAGCTGGAAGCCCCCTTGGCCTTCAGCCTGGAAGGTAAAGGGCCTTCGCGGGATTGGCGCGGGAAACTGCGGATCACCGCGGATGGATATGGCAGTTCGGACACGGATTTGAGAGTAACGAACGCCGCACCTCTGGCCATCACAATATCGTCAGACATCGACCTGCAGGCGAGAATGCGTGACGACTGGAAACGGCTTTCTGGGTCTGCCGTCAATGTGGCGCTCAGCGCCACCGACGTCACTCTGGATGGGGGGACCATCGTTTCATCGGAATTGAGAACCGCAAGCGGCCTGAGCGCCGCTTTGAAAGGACGTATAAATCTGGCCGACAATGCCATCGATGTGGCGCTGGACACGTCAGTGGACGATGCAAACATTTTCTCTTCATTCGCGGGGCCCAATTTCGCGGGGCGCGCGGCCGTAACGGCAACCATTACCGGCACGCTGGATGACTCATCGGTGAAGGCCGAACTGGCGGGCGAGCAAATCATTGTGGACCGCACCGAATTCGGCAATGTGACCGGGAAGATCGATTGGCCGGGCAGCAAAATCCAAGCCGGCCAAATCGACATTGTCATCGACAGCCCATTGGGGCCGGGCACGGTCAAATCAGCCATCGCGAGAGACCGGTCAGGGAACCTCACATTCACCGATCTCAACGCGGACTGGTTGACCACAAAAATCGGCGGAGAGTTTACGCTCACAAGCGATGGACACCCCTATGGCTCCTTGACGTTTGACGTGGGCGCATTGGAGCAGATTTCCTTTTTGTCCCAGTTTGCGGGCATTCCGAAAATTCGCGGCGCCGCCCTCGGGTCAATCTCCATTCCGGAGCCAAGCCTGTCGCGCGAAAGCCAATTCCGGCTTGAACTTGCCAACTTTCGCGCCGGCAGCGGCACGGACATGTTTGCGATCAAAAAGCTGGAAGCGTCTGGACGCCTCGAGGCCGAAGCCGGCGGCGCCGTGAACCTCACGGCAACGGCCGAAGAGGTTGATGCGCCCGGCCTGCTGTCGCCCAACACCATCGGCAAAATTACCCTTAGCGCCGATGGCCGAAACGACAACGCCAATTGGAATATCGAGACCTCTCAGATTAATCAGAGCAAAGACAGTCTGACGGCGCGTGGGTCATACCGGCGAATGTCAGGCGGTCAGAAAGTTTCGATTGACCAGCTTTCAGGGGCGCTTGCGGGTGAAGCGATCAAGATCGACCAACCGCTGATCATCGCAGAACAGCAGAACGGTTGGAGTCTGCAACCGTTCTCTCTGCACTATGGCACCGGCAACGCCGGCGGTTCGGCTGATTTCCGTGAGGCCGGCGCCCAGGCCAAGGTCAATCTTTCCCAATTGCCTGTGGCCGTTAGTGGGATTGGGTTTGAGACGATCGAAGGAGACCTCTCCGGGTCCGTTACCCTCGACACGCTTTCGGCACAAAAATCCGGCAGCGCATCTTTGGTTCTGTCGTCGGACGCGGGCCCGCTTGCCACGACAACGATCGATGCGGATTGGGATGGCGCCCGTTTGATCATTGCCGGCAGTTTCGAAGGGGCCGGCACATTCGACGGATCACTGCCACTGACATACGAAGACGGTGCGTTCGATATTCCGGGCAATGGCAGCATTGGTCTTGCCGCCGCCCTGCGCGGCCCCATCGGACCACTCTGGCGCTTGGGGCCGCTTTCTGAATACGTGCTCACCGGCCTGGGCAGCCTCGATGTGTCTGCATCGGGAACATGGGGAGACCCGATCATCAGCGGCGTAGCGTCACTCCAGGACGGTTATTTCGAAAGCTACAGCGACGGCATCTTCCTGGCCGACTTGGCCCTTAATCTTCGGGCCGAGAATTCCGAGCGCGCCACGATGACGTTAACGGCAACAGACGGCAAAAAGGGGCGCGTAAAGGGTGAAGGTGACGTGCGGTTTATCGCGGACCAGAAAATCCCCATGACGATCACTGCTGATTTCGATAAAGCGGAGATCGTCCGAGGCGAGACAGTGGACGCCCGCCTTTCCGGACGTGTTACGCTGGCCGGGAACACTGATGCTTTGCGTTTAACGGGAGACCTTACCGTCAATCGAATGGATGTCCGCATTCCAAGTGAGCTGCCGCCGACCGTCATTGATCTGCCTGCAGAGCTTGTTAATGTGCCGCCCGCATTGCGCGACGCAACAACTACCGATGGGGACACGTCCGATACGTCGGTATCACTCGATGTGCGCATTAACGCGCCCAACAGAGTGTTTGTGGAGGGGCGTGGGCTTTCGTCGGAATGGAAGGCGAAAGCAACCCTCAAAGGGGATGCTGACCGTCCACGCATCGAAGGACGTGCCAACATCATCAAAGGCAGTTTCGAATTTGCCGGCCGGCCTTTCGATCTGGAACGCGGCACCATCACGTTTGACGGCGGCAAAGAAATCGATCCGCAATTGAATGTGCTTGCGACACGCGATGAAGATGACATCAAAGTGGGTGTGCAAGTGAAGGGGCCCGCATCGGACCCGACGATTTCTCTCCAGTCCACCCCGGCCCTACCGCAAGAGGATGTGTTGGCACGCATCCTGTTCGGCAAGCCAGTTGCCGAATTGAGCTACACGGAGCTGGCACAACTCGGCGAATCCATCGCCACCCTTAGCGGCCGCGGCCTAGGCGGTGGTGGCCGCGGATTGTTCGGTACGGTCCGGCAGTCGCTTGGCATCGATGTGCTGTCCGTGGATGCAGGCTCCATCGCGACCGACAGCACGGATGAAGACGCCGTAGGCCCGAGCCTCACCGTTGGCAAGTATGTTACCAATCGGGTCTATGTGGGTGTTACCCAAGGGACCGATGAAGATTCAACAGCGGTGGAAGTCGACGTGGACATCACCCGCCGATTGAGCCTATCAACCGAGGTCGGACAAAAGGCCAACTCGAACATCGGCTTGAATTGGAGTTGGGATTATTAGGATGCCGCCAGCAACAGGTCCGGATCGGGATTTTCTAACCAGCCACTCGGTACTTCTATGCCAGAGCTTTGAACGGCTTGTGGGACGCCCCTTGGTTGACCCCACGCCGGCCCTCGAAGAAATGGCAGACAGGCTGTTCGACGCACCTTTTGTCGTCGTCTCCCATGGAACCCAAGAAGATCCCATACTGAATTACGGAAATGCGATTGCTCTACAGCTGTGGGAAATGACCTGGGAAGAACTCACCTCAACCCCATCGCGGATGACCGCAGAGCCCGCCAACCAGGCGGCGCGCGCAGAGGCCATGGAGCGCGTCAAAGAAGTTGGGTATACGGAGGGCTATCGCGCCATTCGCATTTCCAAGTCGGGTCGGCGGTTTGAAATCGCCAATACGGTCATTTGGAACGTGATCTCCGAGCAAGGCGATTATGTGGGTCAAGCCGCCACATTTGCCGACTGGACGTTTTTATAGGAAGGCGATCCCGCGGTAATGTGGTAGGCTCAAAGAACCCTACTTCCTCCTGAATCAAAGCGCTCTTTATGCAACGTAAAACTGCCGGTTTCTTTCTCGTTTCTCTGTTGCTTGTCGGATGTGGCGATCCGGCAGCGGATCAGTCTGAAGAGATCATTCGGGGTCTGAAGGCTTTCCGAATCTCGCAAACGGCGAACACCGAAATCCGCCGGTACCCCAGCATCGTAGAGCCCGCCAAAGAGAGCAAATTGTCTTTTGAAGTGGCCGGGCAGTTGAAGGAAGTTTCCTTGGAGGTAGGTCAGCGGGTCATCGAAGGAGAAGTGCTCGCCGAGATCAATTCAACCTCGCTTGAATTACAAGAGCAGGAAGCCCGTGCGCGGCTGGAAGAAGCCGAAGCAAGCGTCAGAAACGCCCAGGCGGATTTTGACAGGAAGCAAAAGCTTCTGACAGATGGTTTCGTCACACAATCCGAGTTTGACCAAGCCACCAGCACTCTTTCCAGAAGCAAGGCCCAGGTGGACCAAGCGCAAAAACAGTTGAACATCGCGCAGGAAAACCTCAGCAAGGCGACACTCATCTCGCCATTTGATGGTGTCGTCTCCAGTGTCGACGTTGAGTCATTCGCTCAAGTGCCGGCGGGCCAGCAAATCTTGGGCCTGTACAGCGAAGGCTCCTTTGAGATTTCGTTCCGTGTTCCTTCGTCTGTGATCAACATCATTAAGGTTGGCGATGCGGCCGACATTCAGATCGCTGATTTGGGCCATGTGACGTACAAGGGCCATATCAAAGAGATTGGCTCTCGCGCCGCAAGTGTTTCCGCGTTCCCGGTCGTTGTCACCATCGACGAAAAAGCGGATGTGCTTCGCGCGGGCATGGCGGCGGAGGTGACGTTGTCGATCACGCTGGGCCGCGAAACCGATGGCTACCTTGTTCCCCTGAGCGCTTTCTATGTGGGGTCCGACGACATTCAAGGCACACGGCCAATTGGCGGCACCTTGGGCATTCGCAACCGGGCCACCCTATTTCTGTTTGATGAAGAAACGTCGACCGTGAAAGCAAAAGAGGTAGACATCGCCGGCATTCGCGAAAACATGGCGATCGTATTTGAGGGGATCAAAGAAGGCGACATTGTTGCATCGGCCGGTGTGTCTTTCTTGAAAGATGGTCAGAAGGTGCGGCTACTGCCCCTCGACGGATAGGAAGTCGAACCTATGTTGATTTCATGGCTAACGCCGTTCGGCATCGAACGATCCCAATTCACGATCCTGGCCATGATCGGCTTGGTGGTAACGGGATTGCTTCTCTACAACGGCTTCCCGAAACGGGAAGACCCTGAAATCACGATCCGCACTGCGCTCGTAACCGCAAACTTCGCGGGTATGACGCCGGAGCGGATGGAACAACTGATTGCCGATCCCGTTGAACGGAAAATTCGTGCCATTCCCGAAGTAGAAGACATCGAGACGCTTCTTTCCACGGGCCAAATGCGCATTCAGGTATCGCTGCAAGATCAAATCTTCGATCTGGAACCTGTTTGGCAGGAACTGCGCGACAAAATGGAAGAAGTAGCGCGCGAATTGCCCGACAACACACAAGGCCCCTTCGTCAACACAGACTTTGGCAATGTGGCGATCGCCACGGTCGCAATTACGGCGGACGGATTTACCTACCGCGAAATGGAAGAAACGGCAGAGGCCCTGCAACAACATCTGTACACTGTTTCCGGAATCTCGAAAGTTTCAATCCATGGCATACAAGAAGAGCGCATCTGGCTTGAGCTTGAGGAGGAACGCTTGGCCGCCATTGGCAGCCAAATCGATACGCTGGTCAACGACATCCAGAAGCAGAACATCATCCTGCCCGGGGGAACGTTGGATGCCGCCGGCACGTCTATCTTGCTGGAAACGTCCGGCGATTTTGAACAGGTCATCGACATCCGCAATGTGTTGACCCGCGTCGAAAGCATCGATGATTTTGTCAGGCTGAACGATTTGTTGACTGTGCGGCGAGGCTTTGTGTCGCCCCATGAAAACCCGGTCTACTTCAATGGCAAGCCCGCCTTGGTGCTGTCGGTCGAGATGCAGTCGGGACAAGATATCTCCCGCGTCGGCAGAGACCTGAAAGCGGCAGTAACCGACTTCGAGAACGATCAGCCCATCGGCTACCAGATGTCGTTCGCCACGTTCCAGCCGGAGAAAGTCGAATGCTCCGTCAACGACGCGGTGACGAATGTGGCTCAAACATTCGTCGTGGTGCTGATTGTCGTCTTTATTTTCCTGACACCCAGAGCGGGCTTCGTGGTCGCGACAATCGTTCCGTTTGCGATCATGTTTTCATTGATCGGCATGAACGTGCTGGGCATCGAATTGGAGCAGGTGTCCATCGCCGCCATCATCATTTCTCTGGGCCTGTTGGTGGACAATGGCGTCGTCATTGTCGAGGACATTCTACGGCGGGTTCAGGCCGGCGCCAAACGCGCCGATGCCGCCCTGGCCGCAGGGCGGCAATTCGCCGTGCCGCTTCTGATTTCGTCCATGACCACCGTATTTGCTTTCATGCCGCTGCTTCTCTTGGAAGGGGCAGAGGGGGAATATGCGTTTTCATTAGGCGCCGTCGTGGCCCTAACCCTGCTTGGGTCCTGGATTTCGGCTTTCTATTTTCTGCCCTTTACGGCCGCTAATCTGCTGCGTCCCCATTCGCAACAGAAGACACGCGATCCGGACAATCCTAGTGGTTTTCTGAAGTGGCTTTACGACACGTATGAGCGCCTGTTGACGCCGGCACTCAAAGCGCCTCATGCCACCATCGGCGGTTGCTACGCCTTGGTGGGGCTTGCCGCCTTCCTGTTCGGTCTTGTGCCCAACCAAATGTTCCCGTTGAGTGACCGCAATCAGATCCTCATTTTCATGGATATGCCGAAAGGCACGCACATTACCGCGACCGAGGCCTCAGCCTTAGATGTCGGCCAGTGGCTGTCTGACAAGGAGCAAAACCCGGAAGTCGTCGACCACATTGTCTATGTGGGAGACGGTGGCCCCCGGTTTTATTTATCCCTCAATCCAAACGAACCAAATCCGGCAGCGGCATTCTTCCTTGTAAACACAAACGATCTGGCCGGCGCGCTTGCTCTTTCCGAACGCGCCGAACAGTACTTTATCGCCAACCATCCAGAAGCGCGATTCAAGCTTAAGCAGCTTTCCATGGGCGCGTCGGAATCGGGGATTGTCGAAATCGAAATCAAAGGTCCCGATCTAGACCGGTTGTTGGCCCTGGCCCAAGAAGTGGAGGACGCTTTCGCCGAAGCCCCGGGCATCATGCAAAACGAAAACGATTGGGGAAACAAAATCATCAAGGCCGCCATCGAAATCAACCAAGACAAAGCGCGGCGCCTTGGCATCACGTCGGAAGATATGGCGCAGTTGCTGAGCGCCTATTTTGACGGTTTTCAAGTGTCCGAATATCGGGAAGACGACAAGTCCATCCCCGTCGTTTTGCGTGCGACCGAGCGCAGCCGGGACAGTGTCGAAGACTTGCTGAACATCATCGTCGGCGGCAATAACGAAATCGTTTCTCTTGAACAAGTCGCCAACCTGATCCCGCAAATCGAGTTTTCACAGATCCGCCGAAAGAACCAGGAACGCACCATTATCGTCACGGCCAAGAGCCGAAGCCTTACCGCCGGCGAACTTCTTACTTCCATCCAAGACGATCTGGACGCGCTTGATCTGTCCGGCGGCTATGAAGTGAAGATAGAGGGCGAAACCGCCACCAATAGCGAGATCAACGGTAAGTTGGGGGCGGGGCTGCCCGTGGCGCTTATCCTCATGCTGCTGGCGATTGTTTACCAGTTCAATTCGTTCCGCCGTACACTGATTGTGTTTATGACCATCCCGCTCGTGATTGTCGGCGCACCCGCTGGACTTCTGCTCACCGGCGAACCCATGTCGTTCTTCGGCACGCTGGGTCTGATCAGCCTGGCCGGCATCATCATCAATAACTCGATCATTCTGATCGATCAGATCGATGTGGAACTAAAAGCATCGCCCTTGCGCCAGGCGGTCAAAACCGCCGCGCGACGGCGCTTGCGGCCCATTCTGCTGACCTCGGCAACCACGATCCTCGGGCTCATGCCGCTCTATCTTTTCGGCGGTGCCATGTGGTCGCCCCTTGCGGTGGTTATGATGGCCGGGCTCGGCGCAGCCTCTCTCATCACCGTATTCTTTGTGCCCTCCGCCTTCCTGGTGTTGTTTGAAGGCCGCGAAGAAAAAGTAAAGGCGGCCGCCACCGCAACCGCCTAACACTTCCCTTGGGCCAAGATGTATTAGATTAGGAAGCCGCTTTCGCCGCTTCTTGGCGCGCTTTGCGCACACTGTCGTTCGTCTGATTAAACAGCAGATCGCGCCGCCGTTTTTCTTCTTCTTCCGAGAGTTTTTGCTCACGCAGTTCGCGCTTCACGGCGAAGCCTTTTTCCACCGCATCGCGCGCGCCCACTTCATCCACCCAGCGTTTCAGGTGCGGAAATTTTTCCCACATGCTTTCGTCGATCAAACGACCGATGGCCATCGCCCAAGGCCAAGTGATGATGTCGGCAATCGTGTAGTCAGGCCCGGCAAGAAATTGATTGGCCGACAATTGCGCATCCATCACACCGGACAGCCGGTCCACTTCGCCGACAAACCGTTTTGTGCCGTATTCTAACTGCTTGGGGTCGCCGGCGATGTTCTTGCCGTAGTTCTTGAAGTGATTGGCATTGCCCATCATGGGGCCCAGATTGGCCATTTGCCAATGCACCCATTGCAGGACTTGATACCTTTCGCGGCCCGACTTGGGCAGGAACTTGCCGGTCTTGTCCGCCAAATATTCCAGGATTGCACCGGATTCGAAGAGGGAAATCGGTTCGCCGCCGCCAATGGGGTCGTGGTCGACGATCGCCGGCATGCGATTGTTCGGGCTGATGCGCAGGAAGCCCGGCTTGAACTGATCGCCGCCGCCGATATCGACGGGGATCACGTTATAGGGAAGCCCGCATTCCTCGAGCATAATGGTGACCTTCCACCCGTTGGGTGTGGGCCAGTAGTGAACATCGATCATGGCAAGCGTCTCCTGTGGATTGAGCGTGGTCTGTGCACAAACATTTACGATGGCAAGCTCTCCCCACGCGACCTTGCACTATCTGTTCCGATAAGGGCTCTTGTTGTATTCCTCCAATGCCTGGGGCATCAGCCGCTGCAGATTTTGAATACGCGATCCCGGCGACGGGTGCGTCGACAAGAATTCGGGCGGACGGTCGCCGCCATATTTGGCAAAGTTCTGCCACAGCGGAATAGATTGCCGCGGATCAAAACCGGCACGCGCCATGTATCTGAGGCCAATGGCATCGGCTTCCGATTCCTGGGTTCGGCTAAACGGCAGCACGACGCCGAGGGTCGCCGCCTGCGCGAGAACGTTTGGATTAATGCCGGTCGCGGCACCGGCCACGCCGACACCGACACCAACGGCCATTTGGCTTGACATACGCTCTTCGCCATGGCGCGCAATGGCGTGCGCAACTTCATGGGCAAGCACGGTGGCAAGCTGCGCGTCATTCTTCGCAACCTTGAAAAGTCCAGTGTGGACGCCAACCTTGCCCCCTGGAAGCGCAAAAGCGTTTGGGGTTTCATCTTCGAAGACCGTGAATTCCCATTTGTAGTTGGGGCGCGGGCTGATCGCCGCGATGCGGCTGCCAACCCGCACAACCGGCTCGGTATATCTGCGATCGCGCGAGATCTTCTTTTGAGATTTGATCTGGCGATAGGCGTCGGCGCCAAGCTGCAGGCCTTGCGCCTCTGAAATCAAGATGAACTGGCTGCGGCCCGTTTCCGGCGCAGTCGTACAACTGGCCAGCGTGGTGAGCACGAGCGCGCCCAGCCCCACCAGCTTGCCAATCCAGAAGCCTTTTTTTGCCATGTGCGAGACGTGCATGATCCTGTTCTCCCCCTCACAACACTACGCGCGATCCTGGCGCCATTTTATGGCAAAGGATTGTCCTTCATAAAGGCAATAACGGCCTTCGCCAGGTCGTCTGGCTTTTCTTCCTGTAGAAAATGCCCAGCGCCTTTGATCGTGACATGGTTTTGGCCTTTTGCGCCAGGCACTTCTTGCTGGAACCGGGCCTCCCCGCCCGCCGTGACCGGGTCGCTGTCGCTAAACGCCGTGAGGAACGGCTTGTTGAACGATCGAAGGACATCCCAGGCCTGTTTATTGGCGGGAATCGAGGGATCGTCCGGGAATATGGGAACCAGGCTTGGGAATTGGCGGGCGCCTGCTTGATAGCTGTCGTCCGGGAAGGGCGCTGCGTAGGCATCCAGAATGGCATCAGCATCAGACGAAGGTAGCGCCATGGTGGCCATCACGTCGCGCACCTTGAAGTTGGGATTTTCCGAGGCGTACTTGCGCCAATAGAAAAAGCCCGGAGGTCCATCTTTCGCAGCAAACTTTTCGCCAAGCTCGTGCGCTTCGATCACCGGCAGGCTGTCATAGAGCTCGCGCATGGCCGGGCCCGCATCTTCCGGAACACCAGTGCCGTCCGGCAGGCCCGTATTGGCAACCACTGCGCGGGCATATCGGTCCGGATGAGCCGTCAGCATGCGCAAGCCGATCAGGCCGCCCCAATCCTGGCCGAAAAAAGTAATGTTTCGAAGGTCAAGGGCCGTGAGCCACGCGCACATCCAATCCACGTGCCGCTGATAGGTGTAGTCGCCGCGTTCGGACGGTTTGTCGGACCGGCCAAACCCAACAAGATCCGGCGCAACGACCCGATATCCTGCACCGGTGAGGATTGGGATCATTTTTCGATACAGGTACGACCAACTGGGCTGGCCGTGCATGCACAGAACCACTTCGCCATCCTTCGGTCCTTCGTCCACATAGTGGATGCGCAGTTCGCTTCCTTCGCCGTCCGGCACCGTTTGATAGGTCGGTGCGAAATCATAACCGGGAAGATTTGCAAATCTGTCGTCGGGTGTACGGAGGACTTTCATGTTCAGTCTCCTGCTGGTTGGTTGGAACGATTAGGCCGCCTCAAAAATCGCCGCAATGCCCTGACCGCCGCCCACGCACATGGTTTCCAGACCATATCTGCCGTCGCGGCGTTTGAGTTCGTGCATCATGCTGGTGAGAATCCGTGCGCCCGTGGCCCCAATCGGATGTCCTAACGAAATGCCGGAGCCATTGACATTCAACTTGTCGCGATCATCCCAGCCCCAGCCTTTGAGAACCGACAGGACTTGCGCGGCGAACGCTTCGTTCAGCTCCACAACATCCATGTCGTTCCAGCCAAGACCGGTGCGCTCGAACAATTTGGCGACTGCCGGCACGGGCCCGATCCCCATGGTGGCCGGGTGACAGCCGGCCGCTGCCCAGCCCACAAAATAGCCCATGGGCTCAAGCCCCAGTTTTTCCACTTGATCTTCCGCAACGATAAGGCACGCCGCAGCCGCATCGTTTTGCTGGCTCGCGTTCCCTGCTGTCACAACGCCGTCTTTCATCAGCGCACGAAGTTTCCCGAGGCTTTCAGGCGTTGCGTCGGGCCGCACCCCTTCGTCCTTGGACACGGTGACGGGGTCGCCCTTGCGTTGCGGCACCTCTACGGTCACCAGCTCATCATCAAACAAGCCCGCTTCCCACGCCGCCGCGGCCCGCTTGTGGCTTTCCGCGGAATAGGCATCGCAATCGTCGCGGGTGATTTGATATTCCTTGGCCAGATTCTCTGCGGTCTCAATCATGCCCGAGATGGGGCCAAAACGGTCCAGCGGCTGAGACCGCTCGCGGCCGCGATCCAAACGATCATAGAGTTTCACATTGCCGGATCGCGACCCGCCCCGCATGTCGGTGGTGTAATATTCGATGTTGCTCATGCTTTCGACGCCGCCGGCGATCACCACGTCCGCCGCGCCGGTCTGCACCATCATCGAAGCATTGGCGATTGCCTGCAGCCCACCGCCGCACCGGCGGTCCACTTGTGTGCCGGGAACTTCAATCGGAAGATCCGCGGCCAGCGCCGCCCACCGCCCGATGCAAGGCGCCTCGCTGTTGGCATAGCTTTGCGCCAAGACCACATCATCGATCTTTTCCGCATCGATGCCGCTTCGGTTGACGACGGCCTTGATTGCCGTGGCCGCGAGTTCTTCCGCCGGCACACTTGCCATGCCGCCCAAGAACTTTCCGACCGGTGTCCGTACAGGTGAAACAATTGCCGCGCGCCTCATAAAACCCTCTTTTCTTGCGTATTAGAGCCCGCGCACCCTATCGCGTGCCGACATCCAACACCAGATGGCGACCGGGCGGCCTTACCCAGCAAGCAATGGTTCGCAGCCCGTGCCCGCAAGAACGTCGTCCACATAGGCTCTGTCGTCTTCCGACAAACCTTGGTACGCATCGCGAAGCCATTGCACGCATTTGCCTTGATACGGGAAAGGTTGCTGGACCCAATCGGCGCCGTCGACTGTCGCGTGCACCATATCTTCGCTTTCCGACAGGGCCCGCAAATTGGCGAGCATGACGGGCACGAAGGTGCGGCCCATTTCAGCGAACAGCGGTTGGAGCATTTGTTTGACCTGCGTGCGGCCGGCCCACTGATCGTCAGCCGGTTCCAGCCCAGACAGGTCTTCCAGCAGATCGACCCAGGCGTAAACGCGCGGCGCCTGCTGCAATGTCACTCGACTGGGTGTGGGATCGAAATGGGTGAGTTGGGTCAATTGCCCATAGACTGCAAAGTCGCAAGACGCGGGCCGGTCACCCAAAAGAAAGGGCGCCTGCTGCAAATGAGTCTGGAATATATCCAGGAATCGCTTGTAGCTTGCCTCGATGATCGGCGCGGTCGTGTCGTTGGACCCAACCACATAGAGCCGGGAGATTTGCCGTTCCGAGAAAAACTTTTTGGCGGCAGCAATGTCGCTTTCAGAAGCGGTAATGCCGCGCCACCGGGGAAGCACGTCCCCTGCCTGTTCAATGTCGGCGTCGTAGTGCCAACGATAATGGAACATGGCTTTGGTCAGCCATTCATCACCGTAGTCTTCCAGAAGGTGATCCAAAAACGCCAAGGCGGGATCGGGCGGAATGATGCTTCTGCCGTCAAACTCATCCTCAAACCGCCGGATGAGCGGAGACGAGTCGACAACCGCTTCCACGTCGCCGGACGCATTTGGGAGATAGAATGTGGGAAGAAGCTGAACCTTAGGCTTCGGTAAGTCGCTGTCACCGTGATCAATCCCCCACAGAACTTTGTAGGGAATGCGCCGGTAGCGCAGCACGGCCAACATTTTCTTTGTGTACGGAGACCCCGGGGCGCCGCTTAAGGTCAATGGTGTGGGCAAACTCATGCGACTTCTCCTTCCGGCTCAAATTATTGTTGTCGGCAGCACTCTAAATAGGTATTGACATGTATAATGTCAATTGTTTCGAGACCTATCCTCCGCCTACTTGAAGGCAAAATAGGACCGATCGCTCATGCTGTAGAACACGAATGCGATCGCGGACGCGCCTGCCATGGCCACATAGGCCGGGCCATATCCCCCGAACGAACTATAAAGCATCCCCATGGCTGCTGGCCCCGAGGCCACGCCAAACATGGTCAAGAAATTGTTTGCGGAAAAGATGCGCCCATAGGCCACCAGCCCAAATTTCTCCGCGACCAACAAGGGCTGCATCATGAGCAAGTTCCCGACCGTCGCTCCGAAGATCACGGTCGCAATGGTCAAGCTGAGGGCGGACTCGGAAAACGCAAACATCAAAAGAGAGAGCGATTGGGTCCCTGTCAGAACCAACACGAATGTACGGGAGGAAATGTGGGACAAGAACTGGCCTCCTGCCAGACGTCCCACGATGCTTGTTGCCGCCAACACCGCCACCAACAAAGACGCCGTTTCCGTGTTGTCCGTGCGCAGGGTAATGAGACGGAAATGGTGAGCCAACACGCCCACCTGAGCCATGAAGGCAAAGAAAAAGGCCGCTGTCATGAATGTGAAGAATCGGCTTCGAACAGCAGCGTCGTATGGGACGCCACTGACGGTTCGGGGTCCTTCTTGCCGCGGACCGATGAAATCATATCCATCAGGACATAGTCCCAGCGCCTCCGGCGAACTGCGGAAGACCACCACGGCAATCGGGGCGACACCCAGAAAGAAACACAAGCCAAGAACCGGGCCGGCGCCATTCATCCCCCAGGCATCGATCATAAAAACGGAAAGCGGGGTGAGCAGCACGCCCCCAACGGAAAGTCCGGTTGACGCAACGGAAAGAGCGACGGGCCTTTGTTTGTCGAACCAACGGGTGACAATGGTGGTACACGGAAGAAGCGCGCAGGCGGCGTATCCGATGCCGAACAAGATGTGAAAGGCATATAGCTCCCACAACGTGTCGACCAACGGGGCTGCATAAAGCGTTACGCCACTGATCGCCGCCCCGATAACGACGGACCATCGCAAATCGTAGTTCTCGATGAACCGTCCCACGGCCAGCCCCGCAAACCCTGAGGCCAAGAAGAACGTGGCGGTAGCTCCCGATGTAACGCCGACCGGGAACGCGCGTTCTTCTACGAATGCATTGAGGTAGACGCCCAAATTGTAAAAGCCGAAGCCGGATGACACCATCATCACCACAAACGCTGCGGCGACGATGTACCAGCCATAGAAGATTTGCGGCCATTTCTTGGCCGAGGTGAAGCCTTGCTGAGCCATTCGGCGTCCCAATCTCGAGCTTTTCTTGCACTTTATTAAGCACGCCAGCTTCGTTGCTCATAGTGATTCAAGAAAAAATCGGCGCTACACTACCGGGCAAAAAAACACACCACCAAGAGGAAACAAGATTATGGGCATGGATCACACGGATGGCGACGTACCCGAGCAAGGTGGCCAGTGGGTCTTCACGGACAATGACGCCTTCCTGAGGGACGCGCTTAGCGAAGCCCATATTCCCGCGTTGATGGCCGCACTGGTTCATATCACCGGTGACGCCGACATCATCCGCGGCGAGATCAAGCCCAACTATGCGGTGCTTGGTGACATGCAGGCAGGCATTTCTGAACCTGATCAAGAAAAAATTCGCGCCATCGCATTTGACGCCCTGAAGCAATATCGCGATCGCGGCTGCACCTTGCCAGCGCCTCCCTCGCCGGAGTTGGTGCTGGAGACCGTCAAGTTTCTGGTGGCCCAAGATATTCCAAACGACTACATCAATTTTTTGCTGGAAGAGTTGGCGCTTTATGGGGAAAGCGGGAGTGCCCATGAGGCCGCCCCCATTGAGCTTACCGAAAAAGCAATAAACTTCCGTGTGGTGATCATTGGCGCCGGCATGTCGGGCATTCTTGCCGGCATCAAATTAAAACAAGCGGGCATCCCCTTCACAATTGTTGACAAAAACGATCAAGTGGCCGGCACCTGGTACGAGAACACATACCCGGGATGCAGGGTCGATAGCCCGAACCATTCCTATTCCTATTCGTTCGAACCCAATCACGATTGGCCGCAATATTTTTCGGACCAAGAAACACTGAATGATTATTTCAACCGATGCGCCGACAAATACGGCATTCGCGATCGCATTGAGCTGAAAACCACCGTGCACACGGCACGGTACGACGAATCCTCGAAGCAATGGGCCGTCGACGTGGAGCGCGATGGCGGCCAAAGGGAAACGCTAACCTGCGATGCGCTCATCAGCGCCGTTGGACAGCTCAATCGGCCTAAGCTCCCGGATATTCAGGGCGTGGGCACATTCTCGGGCCCCGCCTTCCACACGGCGGAGTGGGATCATACCGTCGACCTGACAGGCAAGCGCGTTGGGATCATCGGCACCGGTGCAAGCATCTTTCAGGCCTTGCCGGTCGTCGCGGAGCAGGCCGCGGAAGTGCGCGTGTTCCAACGCACGCCCCCTTGGATGAGCCCGACGCCGAACTACCATGATTATGTGCCCGAAAGTTTCAAATGGTTATTGAAGCATGTGCCCTATTTCGCCAAGTGGTTCCGGTTTTGGATGTTCTGGATGACATCCGAAGGAGCACTGTCGGCGGTGCGTGTGGACCCCGCATGGAATGGCAAAGACGGCACGATCAGCGCCGAGAACGAGTTCCTGCGCACCATGATCGCCGACCACATGACCTCGATCCTAGAGGGACATGACGACCTTCTGGAAAAGACGATCCCCAAATATCCGGTCGGCGGCAAAAGAGGCCTTCGCGACGCGGGCAACTATCTGAACGCGTTGAAGAACGAACACGTACACCTCATCACCGATCCGATCGACGAGATTACACCCGCCGGCATTTCGACCCAAGGCGGCAATGCTTATGACTTTGACGTTTTGGTCTATGGCACGGGGTTTCAGGCCAATAAGTTTTTGTGGCCCATGGAGATTTACGGCGCCAACGGCGCCAAGCTGCACGAGGATTGGCGGGAGGACCCCCGCGCCTATCTGGGCATTACCGTACCGGACTTTCCCAACTTCTTTTGTCTGTACGGCCCAAACACCAACATTGTGGTGAACGGCAGCATCATTTTCTTTTCCGAATGCGAAATGCGTTACATCATGGGCTGCCTCAAACTGCTGGTCGAAAGCGATGTGAAGGCGATGGACGTCAAGAAACCTGTCCACGACGCTTTTAATAAAAAAATCGATGCCGAAAACGAATTGATGGCCTGGGGTGTGGAGGGTGTCAGCAGTTGGTACAAGAACGACAAGGGGCGCGTCACCCAGAATTGGCCCGGCACACTGCTCGAATACTGGACGCTGACGAAAGAGCCCAATCCATCCGACTACGAACTGATCCGATAAGAGAAAAGAATGAGCGAGATCACTGTCTTCACTGCCCGCAGCATCATCACCATGGACCCTTCCTTGCCGAGGGGAACGGCGATCGCCGTTCGGGATGGCAAGGTTTTGGAAGTGGGCACGTTGGATTCTCTTCAGCCATGGCTGTCACAACATCCACACACGATTGATGACCGGTTCATCGATCACATCCTGATGCCGGGATTCATCGACCCCCACCTTCATCCCACCATGGCGGCCATTCTGCTGAACATGCAGTTCATCACCGCCGTCGAATGGCGGCTGCCTTGGGCCACGGTAAAGCCCACAACCACCAAAGAAGGTTTTCTCGAGCGCTTGGTGGAGCTGGATGGGGAGATGGCAGATCCAGAAGAGCCCTTGTTTACGTGGGGCTATCACCAGCTATGGCATGGCCATGTCCGCCGGCAAGATTTGGACGCGTTGCCGATCGAACGACCTGTGGTTTGTTGGCACCGCTCCTTCCACGAAATCGTTGTCAACGGCGCCATGCTCAAATGGATGGGGATCAACGAGCAGGACACACACGCGCAAACCAATATCGAGGAAGGGCACTTCTTCGAGAATGGATTGCGGGTGGCGATCAATCATCTCAACCCACATATTCTTGCACCCGAACGCTACGCGGCCGGCCTTGAGAAGCTGAAACAGGTCGTTCACTTCGGCGGGCACACCACCATCGGCGACATGGCCGCGGGGTTATTCAATCTCGAATCCGAGCTGCAGGCGGCGTCGATGCTGTTGGATACGGAGGACACACCCTTCCGGACACAGATGATCCCAGCGGGTAATGTGCTGGGGGCCACCTACGACACCAACGAAGCTGCCCTGGAATTCATAAAGACATTACCGGAGAAGAATACCCATCGCCTGGAATTCCGCGATCACGTCAAACTTTTCACCGACGGTGCCTTCTTTTCCGAACTGATGCAGCTGTCGGATCCCGGATACATCGACGGGCATGATGGCGAATGGCTGATGTTGCCGGAACAATTCGAAGCCGCCGTCCGCGTCTATTGGAATGCGGGCTACAAGATCCATGTACATTGCACCGGCGATCTGGGTTTGGAGATGGCGCTCGATGTTCTCGACAAAATGCAGTTCGCGCGGCCGCGGTTCGACCACCGCTACACCATCGAACATTTCGGCTTCTGCACAACGGAACAAGTACGCCGTATCAAAGTCTTGGGCGCTCAGGTCTCCGCCAACATCTACTACCTCTACGAATTGAGCGACATCTATCGCAACAAAAGCATCGGCAATGAACGGGCATCGCAAATCGGCCGGCTGGGTTCCGTCGTGCGGCACGGCATTCCGTTGGCCTTTCATTCCGATTTCACCATGGCGCCGGCCTTGCCCCTCAACAGCGCACACATTGCCGTCAATCGCGTCAACGCGGCCGGCGATGTGATGGGCCCGGAAGAAAAACTTTCCGTCGACGACGCAATGCGGGCCATCACCATTGAAGCCGCCTACATGCTGGGCATGGAGAATGAAGTAGGAAGCCTGCGCGCCGGCAAGAAGGCGGACTTTACCGTTCTTGAAAAAGATCCGTACAACGTATCCCCCAGCGAGATACGAGACATCCCCATCTGGGGAACGGTGTTCGAAGGCCGGCCCTTCCCCATCGAACGATGACCCCCATTCCGGTTACCATATTGGGCGGATATTTGGGCGCCGGCAAAACCACATTGATCAACAAGGTGCTGGCGCAGGAAAGCGATCAGCGCCTTGCCGTGTTCGTTAACGATTTTGGGGAAATCAATATTGATGCGGCCCTGATCGAAAGCCGCGACGACAATGTGGTGGCGCTCACCAATGGATGCGTCTGCTGTTCGATCGGAGACGACCTGGGAAAGGCCGTGTTCGAGCTCTTGCAAAGCGACACGCCCACCGATCACGTTGTGATCGAAGCGTCCGGCGCCGCCGACCCGACCCGCGTCGCGGGCTATGCCCTGGGTGACACCAGGCTAGGCGCGCCTCACGTGATTACGCTTGCCGATGCTGAAACCATCCGTACACGCGCAAAAGACAAATTCGTCGGCAAGCTCGTACAGCGCCAAATCAAGGCAGCGCATCTAGTTGCCCTTTCCAAGATCGACTTGGTCGCCCCTTCAGAGATAGAGCCGGTGCAACGGTGGATTTCAGCCCTTGCGCCGTACGCTTCCGTGATCAATGCGTCTGATCTTTCAAGCCTGCTAGTACAGCAAGTAAGGTCCAACGCATCTGCCGATGACCTTGAAGCCCCGCCCGAGTTCACGACGTTCACCTTTAGATCCGCCAAGTCCCTCATTCGCGACCGGTTTGAAGAGGCGGTCCGGTCCTTGCCACCAAAGGTCTGGCGGGCAAAAGGGTTCGTCTCTTTTGACGATGGTCAGCGGGTCGTTTTTCAGAAGGTGGGCAACCGCTGGTCGCTGTCCGATCCCACGACGGAAACCGGCGACGGCACTGTTTTGGTGTTTATCAGCACGTCGCCTGTTACGGAATCAGCGGGAATCCTCGAAAAACTACAGGCGTGCGTGGAAAAGTGAGTACATTTCGCCGCGCCCCATTGAGTTCTGGCGCATTTCGAACAATAGTCCGGCCCGAATTACCTCCCAAAAGCCAATAATCCAGTGAGTGGAGACAGATTATGAGCGATCGCGTCGACGCAGGCGGCCTGCAGGTTTCGAAAGACCTTTACGACTTCATCAATACCCAAGCCCTGCCCGGCACCGGCGTGGATCAAACTCATTTCTGGGACAGTTTCGGCGCGATCGTGCGCGATTTGAGCCCCCGCAATAAAGAACTGCTCGCCATTCGCGAAGACATTCAAGCAAAGATCGACGATTGGCACAAAGAGCGCCGCGGCCAAGAACTCGACCTGAAAGAATACAAGGCGTTCCTGGGCGAGATCGGTTACCTGAAGCCGGAAGGCCCCGACTTCAAGGTGGAGACCGCCAATGTGGACGACGAGATTGGCCGCATGGCCGGTCCGCAATTGGTGGTGCCGGTGCTCAATGCGCGGTTTGCATTGAATGCCGCCAACGCCCGTTGGGGCAGCTTGTACGACGCATTATACGGCACGGACGTCATTTCCGAGGACGGCGGCGCAACGCGCGGCGGTGCCTACAACCCGGTCCGGGGTGACAAGGTGATCGCCTGGGCACGGAACTTTTTGGATCAGGCCGTGCCGCTTGCCGGCGGATCCCACAAGGACGCGGCACAATATGCCGTCGCGAATGGGGCACTGTCGGTGAAACTTACCGACGGATCGGAAACAGGGCTTGCAGATTCCGGCGGATTGGTCGGCTACACGGGCGACGCGAGCGATCCGTCGGCGGTACTTCTCAAGCACAATGGATTGCACATCGAAATCGCCATCGACCGCACCGACAGTGTGGGCAAAGACGACCCGGCGGGTGTCAAGGATGTGTATTTGGAAGCGGCCGTCACAACAATCCAAGACTGTGAAGACTCCGTTGCCGCCGTGGACGCGGAAGACAAAACGGGCGTCTACCGCAACTGGCTCGGCCTGATGAAAGGCGATTTACAAGACACCTTCCAAAAAGGCGGCGGCACAATGACCCGGCGCCTTAATCCGGACCGTACTTACACCACGCCGGACGGGGGGTCGCTGACATTGCCGGGACGCAGCCTGCTTCTGGTGCGCAATGTGGGGCACTTGATGACCAACCCGGCAATTCTGGATGGCAGCGGCCATGAAGTGCTCGAAGGCATTATGGATGCCATGTGCACCGCGATGATCGCCATGCACGACCTAAAAGGAACCGGTCCGTACAAAAACTCTCGCACCGGCTCCGTTTATATCGTGAAGCCGAAAATGCATGGGCCCGACGAAGTGGCGTTTACGGATGAATTGTTCGGCCGCGTGGAAGATGCGCTGGGTCTCACGCGCAACACGCTCAAAGTGGGCATCATGGATGAGGAACGGCGCACCACGGTGAACCTGAAGGAATGCATTCGGGTTGCCAAGAAGCGGGTATGCTTCATCAATACGGGCTTTTTGGACCGCACCGGCGATGAAATCCACACCTCCATGGAAGCGGGCCCCATCATCCGCAAGACGGAAATGAAGGCACAGAAATGGATCAACACCTACGAAGATTGGAACGTGGATGTGGGTCTTGAATGCGGCTTGCCAGGCCACGCGCAAATCGGCAAGGGCATGTGGGCCATGCCGGATCTGATGGCGGACATGATCGAACAAAAAATCGGCCACCCGAAATCTGGCGCCACCACGGCATGGGTACCGTCGCCGACGGCTGCCACCTTGCACGCGACCCACTATCACCAGGTCAGCGTCGAAGAAACACAAGCGAAACTGGCGAGCCGCCCGAAAGCGAAGCTCGACGACATCTTGGCCATTCCCTTGGCGGACCGTCCCAATTGGTCGGACGAAGAGGTAAAGGCGGAGCTCGACAACAATGCCCAAGGCATTTTGGGCTATGTGGTGCGCTGGGTCGATCAAGGCGTCGGCTGTTCCAAAGTGCCGGACATCAATGATGTCGGGCTGATGGAAGACCGCGCTACCTGCCGCATTTCAAGCCAGCACTTGGCCAATTGGCTCCATCACGGCATCTGCACGGAAGAGCAGGTGATGGAAACGTTCAAACGCATGGCCGTTGTAGTGGACAAACAAAATGCCGGCGACCCCAGCTACAAACCCATGGCGCCATCCTATGACACCATCGCCTTCAAAGCTGCGTGCGATTTGGTGTTCGACGGGCGCGTGCAGCCGTCGGGCTATACGGAACCGATCCTCCACCGGCGGCGGCTAGAACTAAAGGCGAGTTCGTAACGCACGGTTCGCCTTGACGATCTCGCCCTCCATCAGATCTGGCTGCCGCGAGTCTGGCTCTGTAACGCTCTGCTGATTGGACGACTCCCTGATTATTGCTTACGATCAGCCCGAATCAGGGAGGGCATGACGATGATGAGGGTTATCAGGGTCATTGGCTTGGTGCTCGTGGGCCTGATCGTGGTGGCGGCCTTGGCTTACCAATTCCGCACCGACCCGATTGGTCCGCTTGCCGGAAAGCGCCTTTCCGGCGAGGAACGACCGTTTCCATCCGACTGGGCTTTTGCCAACGCCCACCCTTATTGTTTTTTCGAGACGCGACCGGCAGCACCCCATTCGGTGACGACAATCTGTTTCGTTGTCAACGGAAAGCTGATCGTGCCGTCACTAAACGCACCGGAAAAAAACTGGCCGCACTATGTGATGGAAGATCCGAATGTTCGGGTAAAGATTGGCGCCTTCGTTTATCCAGCCCGCGCCGGGCGCATCACGGAATTCTCGCAGGGCGACGTTCGCGCTGCAATTTTGGGGAAGTACCCGGACTTTGCGGACCGCATTCCCGAAACGCTGCCCGACACCACATGGCTGTTTGAACTGGCGCAGCGGTAGGCAGGCAAGGCCGGCCCGTCATTGCGAGGAGGCCCAAGTCAATCTGGGCCGACGAAGCAATCCAGGGCCACCTATGCGGTGCTGGCCGCTCTGGATCGCCGCGCCCGCTAAAGCGGGCTCGCGATGACGTGTTCTTATTCACCGATCACAATCAGCTTGTCGCAGGATTTGCCTTCGGCGGCACACAGCGCGCGGTAGGTCTCCAACACGCCCTTGGCATCCACGATGCCGGTAACGTTGCCCTGTTCGTCCACATTCACGTTGCTGCCGTAAATGGCGAACCATACGATCGTATCTTCCGGGCAATCTTCGGGAACCATCAGTGTATGGATGGAATGGGCGGGCTCAAAGAGATATGAGCCCGCTTTATTCACATAATCAGGATACTCTTTGTAGAACCATTGACCCGACTGGGTCACGGCGAACACCGGACCTGTGTGATAGTGCGTGTCCACTTTGTAGCCTGCCGGGAAATTGGTGCGCAGGATCCAGAGGTTTTGATTGAGATCGATGTGGAGGACTTGAATGGACGCGCCATCAGGTGTTGCGATAAACGGCAGCTCTTCGATACCAATGTGGATTGCTTCACGGGCATGTCCCATGGGGACGATGCCCGAATGCTGCATAGTTTCCACCATGGTTTGGGTATCGGCCGGCTCGTTCATCCTGTCCTCCTGGCGAAGTGCTATATTTTAAGCCGCCATTATACCGGAAAGACGCTGATTGATAATCTCTTCCGCCTCACCCATGATCCGGTCGATCAGTTCTTTACACGTTGGGATGTCGTGGATGAGCCCGGCAACCATGCCGCAGCTCCAAGCGCCTGCGTCCATTTCGCCTTCTTTCATGATCCGCGGATAGACGCCGGCCACTTCTTCGATGATATCTTCAAACTTGATGTTGGCGCCAAGCTCCCGCTCTTTTTCGAGCAACCGCTCGACGGCGTCGTTCGTCAGCACACGTTCCGTATTGCGCAGAGGCCGCATGACCAGACGTGTGTCCAATTCTGACGCGGCGACGATGGCCTTTTTCACGTTCTCGTGGACCGGCGCTTCTTTGGTGGCAATAAAGCGCGTGCCCATATTCATACCCTCGGCACCCATGGCAAGCGAGGCGACCAAGGACCGCGCGTCGGCCATGCCGCCGGAAGCCACGAACGGAATCTTCAGCTCCTCCGCGGCACGAGGCAGCAGGATCATGTTGGGGATATCGTCTTCCCCTGGATGACCGCCGCACTCGAAACCGTCCACGGACACCGCATCGCAACCGATCTTCTCCGCCTTCAGGGAATGCCGCACCGATGTGCATTTGTGAATGATCTTGCAGCCATTCTCTTGAAGTTTCGGCAGATGCTCCTGCGGGTTGCGCCCCGCCGTTTCCACGATCTTGATGCCGCCATCGATGATCGCATCGATATAGGCCGGGTAATCCGGCGGCGTCAGTGTGGGGAGGAAAGTCAAATTCACGCCAAACGGCTTGTCCGTCATTTCATGACAGCGGGCGATTTCCTTGGCCAGATCTTCAGCGGTCGGCTGGGTCAGACCCGTAATGATCCCAAGCCCACCGGCATTGGACACAGCGGCCGCCATTTCGGCAAAGCCCACATAGTGCATGCCCCCTTGGATGATCGGATGTTCGATGCCGAACATTTCCGTAATGCGTGTTTTCATGTCTATCCCCTTCTGGCGATGATCCGGTTGAAATGGTAAGGCGCTTACCGGCCTTTGAATTGAGCTTCGCGTCTTTCCATGAATGATGCAATGCCTTCGGCGGCGTCTTCAGACTGCATCACGCGATCGCGAATTCTAGGAATGTAGTCGATCGATGCTTTTTCGCCTTGTTCGATATATTTGAGTCCCGCTTCCTTGGTCACTTGGATGCCCAATGGAGCACACTTGGTGATCTGCTGCGCAATCTCCATGGCGCGATCCACTTGTGTCCCGTGAGGGACGACTTCTTGGACAAGACCAATGCGGAAGGCTTCCGCTGCGTCGAACTCATCGCATAGGAACAAGTGATACATGGAATTGCCCCAACCCGCGCGCGTCAGAAACCGGAAGTGCGCTCCGCCCAAGGGGGCAATGCCGCGTTTCGCTTCCATTTGGCAGAACCGCGCGCTGTCGGCCGCAATGGCGATGTCGCAGGCCAACATCATTTCAATGCCCACTGTAAAGGTGATGCCTTGAACGGCACTCACCAACGGCTTCGAGCAACGGTTGCGCAACCCGAATGGATCGATGTTGTCGTCGGGAACCGGAACGTTCTCTGCAGTTGGACCGAAGAATTTCGGCATGTTCAGTCCCGCCGTCGTGTGATCGCCTGCAGAACAAAATACCCCGACCCATAGATCCGGGTTGCGATCCAACTCCGTCAGCGCTTCCGACAAAGCCAGCATCATTCTGGGTTCGTAGGAATTCTTTTTGGCCTGATTGTCGACCGTGATTTTCATCACGTGGCCGTCGATGTCGGTCTTAATCCGCTCGTCGGAAGTCTGAAACGCCATGATGTTCCTCCAAGGGTTAGTTTAATTTTTAAACACACTAAGTATCAATACTGGACTTAGTCAAGTTCAAATTCTATTCTTGGATCAAGAATCGTGTTGGAGGTCTCCATGCGTTGGGAAGAACTTGAAAAACAGCCCTGCTCCATTGCCCGGTCACTGGCCGTTTTTGGCGACCGCTGGACCCTGCTGGTTCTGCGGGAGTCCTTTATGGGAGTTAAGAAATTCGCGGATTTCCAGGCAAATCTGGGGATTTCCAAAACGATCGTGGCGGACCGCCTGCGGCATCTGACAGACCACGGCATTCTCGAGAAAGTGGCGTATCAAAAGAACCCCGTACGTTACAAATACAAACTGACACGCAAAGGATTGGATATCTATCCCGTCTTCCTATCGATCACGCGATGGGGCGACACGTACTATCCGGGGAAGAAAGGCGTACCGCTCGTCTACCATCACAAGAACTGCGATCACGATTTTAATGCGGTCAGCATTTGTTCCGAGTGCGGAGAACCAGTGGACGCCCGCGACGTCATCGCCCGCCCAGGTCCCGGTGCGGGCAGCTACGCACGGTCTGCCAACGAAACACTATCAGAGAAGAAGGTCGGCTAACTTCTTTCGGTGATAGGCGCCGTCCCCTTGCATGGCTTCGCACCATATGGCACGGCGGCGGTAAAGCTGCGCATCGCAGTCATAGGTAAAGCCGAAACCCCCATGAAACTGGATGGCCCGATCTGCCGCGAATGAGAACGCGTCGCTGGCGGTGGATTTGGCCATGCGCGTGGCGATCTCCCCTTCCCCTTGCTGGGTGAAGGTGTACGCCGCGCTGTAAAGATGTGAACGTGCCTTTTCATAGCCCACATGAGCATCCACGATCGGATGTTTCAGCGCCTGATATGATCCGATCATCTTACCGAACTGTTTGCGGGTCTGCAGATAATCCACCGTGTAGTCGATGACGCTGGCCGTCCCGCCGCACATTTCCGCGGATAGAAGGAGATTTGAGGCGAGGTGCAGATGGGCAAGTGTCTCTGCGGTCTTCGATGAGTCCAGCAGTGACGTTTTTGGAACGCTTAGGCCGTCAAGGCAAAGCTGATAGGACCGGCGCGTTTCGTCGATCACGGTCTCTCTTCGGATCGCGCCGTCGGGAACCGTAGACCGGTTGATGACGATAAGGGCAGGCGCGCTATCCAAGTTGACGGAAGCGATGATCCACTCGGCAGAGGCTGCATCCGTCACGAAAGTCTTTGTTCCCGAAAGCTGCAACGCATCTCCGTCCGCAAAAGCCGCGCAGTCGATATGCCCAAGATCCCAATCGGCATGGTCTTCCGACAGGGCGAGCGTCGCCGCGGTCCCGGAGGCCATCGCCGGCAACAGGTCGGCTTTTTGGGAATCCGTGCCGCCCACGAGGATCGCCTGCGCCGCCAAGGTGGTAGAGACGAACGGACCCGCCATGAGGTTACGCCCCATTTGTTCCACCACGGGCACCACTTCGGCCAAGCCCAACCCTACGCCGCCGAATTCTTCCGGAATTGCGATGCCGAGCCAGCCGAGCTCCGCGATTTCGGACCACACCGCCGGGTCGTAGCCCAATTCATCGGTCAGCAGTGTACGGACCTTATCGACCGGGGATTTGTCGCGGCAAAAATTGACCGCCACGTCCAGCAAATCGGCCTGTTCTTCGCTGAAGCCAATCGCGCCTCTCAGTTCCATGATGACGTCTCTCTATTCTTAACTCTTGGGCAAGCCCAAAACGTGCTCGCCGATGATATTGCGCTGAATTTGGCTGGTGCCCCCGCCGATCGTCGCCGAAAATGCGTTCAAATAACCCCGCTGCCAGACACCGTCATCGTGAGCATCCGGCTCACCCACATAATAGGCTGCTTTTGTTCCCTGTATGCTGAGAGCGAATTGGTTGAGCTCGCGATAAAACTCCGACGATACAAGCTTGGACATGAGCGGCAGCGACATGGGCTTGTCCTGTGACAGCGGGCCGATGCGACTGCGCTTGTGGCACAGATCCATGCTGCGCGCTTCGATCAAAAACTTCACCAACTCATCGCGGATAAGGGGGTCGTCGATCGCCGGTGCGCCGCCGCGTTTTGCGTCTTTTGCCAGATCGAAAATCTCCGCGGCGTCGGGCATGGTGATGATGTAACCGCCGGCTTGCCCGGCCCGTGCGCCGCGCTCGTACTCCAAGGTGCGCATGGCGATTAGCCAACCCTGACCTTCCTCACCCATCAAGCAGTCCGCCGGAATGCGAGCATCTGTGAAGAAGGTTTGGGTGAAACCATATTCGCCGGTCAACTTTCTGATCGGCACCGTCTCAATGCCGGGCACATCCATGGGCGACAAAAAGAAACTGAGACCTTTGTATTTGTTTTCGGCATCCGGATTGGTCCGTGCCAAGAGGATCATGTATTTGGCGTAATTGCCCTGGGTCGTCCAGATCTTGCTGCCGTTGAGCACCCATTCGTCGCCCTCGCGGACGGCCTTCAACTGGGCATTGCCAAGATCCGATCCGTTTTCCGGTTCGGAAAACCCCTGACACCAAATGTCTTCCGCCGACAAGATGCGTTTGATGTAGCGCTCTTTCTCTTCATCGCTGCCCATATCGAGGATCAGCGGTCCCGCCCAATTAATGCCGATCGCATTCAACATGATCGGCCCGTTCGCCTTGCGCATTTCGTCGGTGGCGATGTTCTGAAACACCTGTTCAAGACCGCCGCCGCCATATTGCTTGGGCCAGGCGGCACCCAAATAGCCGGCTTCCCAAACCTTGTTTTGCCAATCGCGCAGGAAATTGAACTGCTGATCCGTGCCCACCTCCATAAAGGTGAGGGGCATCATGAAATCAGGCTCGGCTGGGGTGTTTTCCTTGAACCATGCGGCGGCTTCCTCGCGATAGTCCTTCAGCTCCTGTTCGCTCGCATTTGCCATGAGAAACCTCTGCTTCTGTCATGAAATCAGTTTTGCCAGGTGTTCAACCACGCTGAGCAGCAAAGTCAAGAGACCCACGAAATGTCCAATCGACCCCTACGTCGGGCGTCTTTTCGTTGAGAGAAGTGGGTTGTAGCGCGAGCGGAATTGCGCCTAGCATCCGCGGATGCAAGAGCAAGACGTTGGAGCAACATGACACATTCGTACGCCACATGCTCATTCGTCTCCACACGGGCCTCCGCGTTGATTGTTGTTGCGTCGCTTCTGCTGATTTCCTGCAGCGCCATCGACTTTCGACCGGCAGGCGACCAATCGGCATGCACACCGTCCTTTCCGTTGAAAGACGGCTGGCTGGGCGGCGACGCGGCCTATTCCATCGCCCTATCTGAAACCGCGTCCCTTTGGTTTTTCGGAGACACGTTTATCGGAAAGGAGGGTGCGTCCGACCGCCATGGCGCCGATTTCATCGCCAACAGCGTCGCACGATCGGCCTGCACAAACGGCGATTGGTCGATTAGTTATACATGGCGCGTTGAGAAAGGCGAGACCGCACCAATATTCAGCCCAAATTCCTCCGCATACAAATATTGGCCGCTTTCTAGTTTTTGGCACGAGGGCCAACTGCACATCCTTCTTGTGCGGGTCGAGAGTTTAGGGAACGGCAACGCGCTTTCCTTCCGCACCGTTGGCGTCGATCTGGCGCACATCGCAAACCCTTTCGATCCACCGGCCACTTGGCAAATCACATTCAGCCGGGTGTATTCCGGGACGGACCTCATTCCCGGTGTCGCGAGCATTGTCGATGGGGATTACCTCTTAATCTACGCAACACTTGAGGGAGACCGTTTCCGCAAGTCGGCGGATTACCATTCGATCATCCTTGGGCGCGTCCCTTTGCATCAAATCGGCAAGCGGCCAATGTCTTTTGAGACCTTAGGCAAGGACGGCGCATGGATTTCCGGATTGAACGTTGAAAATGGCGCCCGCATCATGACGGGCGGCGCTACGGAAATGAGTCTGCGACCGTTGCAGAGTGGTGAAGAATGGCTTGCTGTCATGCCGGCTGTAGAACCGTTGGCGAGTTATGCTGTGACTAGGCGCGCGCCAACGCCGGATGGTCCCTGGGACGCCGGTGAGAAACTCATTGACTATTCTGAACAGATAGCAGCGGCTGCCCAAGGTGACCAAAACGTTTTCTGTTACGCCGCGAAGGAACACGGCCAGTTCGCCCGCTCGTCACGTCGTCTTCTGATTACCTATGTGTGCAATACACTGGACGATGCCGTTCTCGACCGTATGGACCTTTATGCCCCCGTCGTTAAACGAGTCACTCTCTCGCGGGATAAGGGTGGAAACGGATTGGCGCGATTCTTCAATACACTTTTTTAGGGGCCCTTATCTTTGGATCCTGCGCGCTTAGTGGAGGATCACATGAAACTGCGTATCAACGGCGAGCTAAGAGAAATCTGCGCGGCTTGGCGCGACGAGCCGCTTCTTTTTGTCCTAAGGGAGCATCTTGGCCTGGTCGGCACCAAGTTTGGCTGCGGTGTGGGCATTTGCGGGGCCTGCACGGTCATCATCGACGGTATCGCACAGCGCAGTTGTATCACCGCGACCGAGGATGTGACGGCCAGTGAGATCCGAACGATTGAGGGCCTTGCGGACAACAATGGCAACCTACACCCGGTACAGCAGGCGTGGCTCGACGAAGCCGTACCGCAATGCGGCTATTGCCAAGCCGGGCAAATCATGGCCGCGGCGGCGCTGCTCGCAACAAATCCGCAACCAAGCGATCAAGACATAGACGACGCCATGTCCGACAATCTGTGCCGCTGCGGCACTTATCAACGCATTCGCAAGGCGATCAAGCGCGCAAGCGAGGCCGCCACATGAAGCGCCGCACTTTCCTCAAAGGCGGCCTTGCCGCCGGCCTCGTTGTCGCCTTGCCGGCTTGTTCCCTCATTCCGGTGACGCCAAAGCGGCCGCAGCCAACAGCCGAGGCCGCGATGGGATGGGTCAGTTGCGCGGATGGGCAATACCAATTGATCCTGCCACGGATCGAAATCGGTCAGAACATCGCCACGGCGATTAAGCAAATTGCGTGTGAGGAACTCGGCATTGAATGGGATGAATTATCACTAGACTTTCACTCGACGGCGACGATCGATCAGGTCAAATCGACCGTGGGGAGCGAGTCGATCAAGGACTTTGCGGTGCCGTTGGCACAGGCTTGCGCAACCCTGCGCGACGCAATCGCTGCAGGTCGATCTACCGGTGAGATAGGGCTTGTGGAACGCCCATTGAGCGACCTAAGAATTTTCGCGGCGGCGCCGAGATATATCGGCCGCCGGCCGCCGCTTGAACAGGGACAAGACATCGTCCGCGGACAGTCCCTCTATGCCGCCGACATTCGGCGCGAAAACATGATCTATGGGCGCGTGCTGCGGGCACCGGTTTCACCGGAGCTACCGTCGCAACCTGTTCGTTGGGATATGGACGCCGCTCGCGCAGTTCCGGGATTTGTGGACATTGTCGATGACCCGTCTCTGAAACAGGCGCAAAGCAAAGGCTTGGGCATTTTGGCCAAAACCCCCTCTACGCTTGACCGCATTGCGGACGCCCTCAACGTTCAATGGGACATCGACGGCACCTTCGAGCAACACGACATCGACAATGCCGTCGACATCGAACGCCGACTCAATAGCGGCCGATTGGCGAATACAATTCAATCGGACTCTATCGAAGATGATTCGCGTTGGGATGTTGATCTGCGGTTCGATATTCCCTTGGGTGCCCACGGCCCCATCGAACCGCGCGCCGCGGTCGCCGAATTCGATCAAAGCGGTGCACTGACGGTTTGGGCAGGCGTGCAAGACGTCTTCTTCGTGCGCGACACGATCGCCAGAGCCTTGTCTTTGGATTCCCGCGACGTTGATGTGAAAAGCCGCCGTGTAGGGGGTGCTTTTGGCGGCAAAACCATGTGCACTGTGGAGCTGGAAGCTGCGTTGCTGGCGCGCGCCGCCGGACACCCTGTGAAAGTTCAATGGACGCGCGCCCAGGAATACCGCCAAGGGTTTCACAGACCGCCGTCGAGCCACCGTATTCGCGCTACTCTGAAGGAAGATCGCCTTGACAGCTGGTGGCACGGCTTTGCCAGCAGTCACATTCTTTTCAGCAATGCCGTGCTGCCCGAATGGATGCAGCAAATCACCGACTTCATCGGCGATCCCGGTGTGGCGCGCGGCGCGGACATGCCCTATCGCGCCAAAAACCGCCGAACCGAATTCGATCTGGTCCGCATTCCCGTCTTTACAGGTCCTTGGCGTGGGCTGGGCGCCGGGCCCAACATGCTGGCCATCGAATCTGCGATCGACGAATGTGCGATCAAAACGAACGCTGACCCGGTGGCGTTCCGGCGCTCTCACATTGAAGACCCGCGCCTCGCAGATGTGCTGAATAGCGTGGCTGAGATTTCGAACTGGCAAGGGGCAAAGCCGACCGAAGACACCCCCACATACCAGGGACGCGGCGTCGCCTGCGGGATCTACAAGGAAACGAGCTACGCCGCCGTGGTTGCGGATGTGAGCATATCGCGTGACGGAAACATTCAGGTGACGCACCTATGGTGCGCCCATGATTGCGGACATATCATTAACCCGGACCAAGTCCGCGCCCAATGCGAGGGCAATTTGGTATGGGGTCTTGGTATGGTGCTGTCCGACCAATTGCCTGTTGAGAACGCGCGTGTAGCGGCAGAAACATTCGCCGATGCGCCAATTCCCAGGTTGGAGGATGTCTCGCCCATGACCATCGAATTAATCAGCAACCGGCTCCCGCCCACAGGTGCGGGGGAAACAGCGATTGTCGCGGCGTCCGGCGCCATAGCCAATGCCGTAAGAAATGCGACGGGCGTGCGCCCGACCCGCTTTCCCATTGACCCAAAGGAGCTTGTGCGATCTCAAGCATGAACGATTTTTCGGCAGCCGCCATGCTGCGGCTTATCCGTCTGGGCCTTAAGCGCCAGGGCCTGGCCGCACCCGATTTCCTTCCGCCCCGGTCAGCGCATATTCCGTTATCTGACAAACGGAGCCTTCTGCACAATGTACTGACCACCTATGGGGCTATGACCGTGCTGCGCATCGGTGACGCGGTGAAAGATGCCCCCGACGAACCCATGATGACGGCACTCATGTTGGCGAAAGATCCGCTAGATCTGTTAGCCCGGTGGCAACGACTTGAACGGTTCGTCCATTCAAAGCACCGCACACGCATTTTAGACTCCGAACCCGGACGGCTCGTGCTGCAGCATTTCGCCTATCGGGGAAAGAAACCGCCCTGGCCGGAGGAAGACCTGCTCATCTTTGGCTTATTGGTCGCGATGATAGAAAAAATTGAGATATCCGGTTTGAAGGCCCGCGCCATCGGTATCACCGATTGGCCGCGCGCTGATGGCGAATGGATAGACACCCAGCTCCCAAACGATGTTTCTACTTGGGAGTTGACTTGGCGGCCAGACCTTACCGGCAAGCGATCGGAACGCCCGCATGTGGGTACCGTGGACTGGTTGGACATGGCCCGGCAAGCGCTGCAATCCGATCCGGGCCGCGCTTGGTCGATTGATGCATTGGCGGATGAGCTTCACACGTCGTCGCGCACGCTGCAGCGCCGCCTTAAATCGGAAAGCAGCAGCTTTTCGTCGCTGGTGGCCGAGGTTCGCATGGCAGCCGCGGCGGAACTGTTGGGGCGCACAGCCCAATCGCCGGCGGAAATCGGTTATGTATGCGGATTTTCGGATCAAGCGCATTTTACACGCGACTTCAAACGCTACACCGCCTTCACACCGTCAGCTTTCCGAGAACAGTTCGTATCCAGCTGATTTGATTGAACCAGGCCCTACACCGCATCCTGCAGAGGTGTGACTTCGACCGGAATGCCATCCAGTAAGCAATTTCCGGAGACCGGCTCAAAATCTTTCGGGTCGCTTGACGCCAACAGGTTGATGTTCGCTCCGTCCAGTTCGTTCGCCTTTTGCCATCCGCCCTTGTGCCCGAAACCATGGGGATAGCAGACAGCGCCCGGCACCACGTCCGTGGTGATCTCGACCGTTACGTCCACCGACGCCGTCTTACTTCGTATACGAACGGATTTTCCATCGGTGATTTGCCGGTCGCGCGCATCGTCCGGATGCATCAACAAAGTGGGTTTTGAGTTGCGGATGACCCGGTCGCTGTTATGCAGCCAGGAATTCATCCCGTGCAGCAACCGCCGCCCAAACAGTTTCAACGCCGCGGGATCCGCCGATGCGGAATGAGCCTCCAGGCGTCCCAATTCCGCTTCGATGAGATCTGTCCAGAGCCTGGGCTTCTTCTCATCCAACGCAACACGGTCCCATGACCGGTCAGATGGCATACGGTCGGCAAGCTTCTTTCCGTGTGGAAACTCGCGCTGCAAACGCTCTAGGGTCAAGCCATCCGGATTCGCCCCGAACCCATCGCCAAAAGGTCCAATGCGCAGCGCCGCATCCACAAGATCCAAATGGGTGGGTTCGGATTGCCCCTCACTCGGCTCCGTCCCCATCAGCATAGAGGCAGGATTGGGCCTGCCCAGATGACTCAAGATCGACGAATAAATATCGAATTCGTGCCTTGCCTCGCCCAAGGGTTCGATGACGGGCTGTACGTAATGCAACCAGGGCTCGGGCGCATTGGGGCTCCACAAGTCGTTGATGTCCGCCCGCTCGAAGAACGTCGTGGTCGGCAGGATGTAGTGGGCATAGCGCGCCGACTCGTTCATGTAGAAATCGAGCGACACAAAAAGGTCCAATGATTCAAGCGCGCGCTCCGTCTTCTCTCCGTCGGGATAGGACAGAACCGGATTGCCGCAATCCACAAAAAGCGCGCGCATTTGCCCGTCCCCCGGAACCAATATGTCATCGGCGAGGGTCCCGCCCGGCTGAACGCCGGAGACCAAAGGCAAGTCCCCGATGCGGCTGCGGCTTTCGCCATAACCGGGCGCCACATAGGATGAGTCCTTCGGCTCGAATGGCGCAATCCCGATCAAGCTGCCGCCATCTCGCCCAAAATTGCCGGTGGCCAGGTTGATTGCATCCATAAGGATGTTGGCGAGTGTTGAAAAGCTGCCGCGATTGGACCCGACACGCCCATAACAGGCAGCGGTTCGTGCCGATGCAAAACGACGCGCCAGTTCTTGCACCCGCGCCGTGTCAATACCCGTTTTGGTCTGAACCGTTTCGAGCTCCAGGTTCCTCAAACGGTCAAACAGCTTTTCCCAACCAACCACGCGTTCCGCCAGGAACTCGGTCTCAACCAATCCTTCGTCGATCATGACCTTGAGCATGCCCGCCAGCAGCCACGCATCCGAATCCGGCGCGATCGGCTGGTGTTCATAGCGTTTTGCCGTTTCCGTGTTACGCGGGTCCACGACAATGACCGAGCCGCGCTTGGCGATGCCGTCCAGGTGCTGCATCGCCCGCGGTGCGCATATCAAGGACATTTTGGACACGACAGGATTGCCGCCGAAGATCATCAGGTGGTCACAGTCCAGAATGTCTGGAAACGGATAAACATGCCCATTACCGAACACCTGGTCGGAAGCAAGCACACGGGCGCCCGTGTCCACCTGCATGGCATTGTATCGTTTGTTAGACCCGAAACTCTGAATGAAGGCATAGCCATAGGCGTAATGCATGGTCGAAAACGCTGCCGGGTTGCCGATATAGGCCCCGAGCGCATCGCCGCCATGTCTTTTTGTGATCGTATCGACACGCTCGGCAATATCTGAGATGGCCTCATCCCAACTCACGGGCGCGAAGTCGCCAAGACCGCCCATCCGCTTCATTGGACTGAGGATGCGGTCTTTGTCGTACGTCACATTGACCATGCCTGGCCCTTTAACGCACAGATGGCCGCGCGACACCGGATGGTCCCGGTCCGGCCCTACATGGACGATCCGTCCATCCTTGACCTCGGCAATGAGGCCGCATTGGGCTTCACAAAGCCGGCAATAGGTAATGTGCTGTCCGTCCGCTCCCGGTTCCAAGGCCACAGGCGTTCTCCCACTTCAGGTTTTGCTTTATTTCACCCATCAAACCATGTGGGGCGGGCACGGACAAACAACGGTGTCGTGAGTACCAAAGACATCGTCTATCTGATGGTCGCCCGGCGCGCCATTTATGCCCGCTCGTATTTGCGCAACCGCACTTGCATTTTGCAAGCCAAGCCAAAATGATGCATGAAACCACCACGAAACGACACCGGAGGCATTCTTGGATTGGCCTTCCGATGGCAAGCAAAACAAAAGAAAAGGGAGCTGAGGCACCATGAAAGGCACCGTCCATTACGAAAAGCGCGGCAACATCGCATTGCTCACCGTCGATAACCCGCCGGTTAATCCGCTATCGGGAGGCGTCCGCCAGGGTATGACCGATGGCGTCAACAAGGCGCTCGCCGACGATGAGGTTCAAGCCATTGTCATGACAGGCGCCGGACGCGCCTTCATCGCCGGAGCCGATATTTCCGAATTCGGCAAGGAACCCCAGGGCCCAAGCCTGTTTGATTGCCTCGATACGATGGATAACAGCTCTAAGCCGATCGTCGCGGCAATTAATGGCACGGCGTTTGGCGGCGGGTTGGAAGTGGCGTTGTGCTGCCATTATCGCGTCATTGCCGAAAAAGCACCGGTCGGTCTTCCGGAAGTGAAGCTCGGGCTGTTGCCGGGCGCCGGCGGCACCCAGCGCCTGCCGCGGCTAATTGGGGCCGAGAAAGCCCTGCAGTTCATCGTGTCCGGCGATCCGATTCCGGGCCCCCAAGCGGTTGAGCTGGGGATCGCCGACGAGCTTGCCAAAGGCGATGTGGTCGACGATGCCATCGCTTTTGCCCAGAAAATCGTGGATGCGGGCGGCCAGACGCGCCGCATTCGCGATGAGTCGGCCAAGCTTGAAGAAGCGCGCAAAAACCCCGCCATCTTCGATGAGGCCCGCAAGAATGCGGCCCGCAGAATGCGCGGCCGGTTCGCGCCCGAGAAGATCATTCAATGCGTGGAAGCCGCCGTTAATCTGGACGATTTCGATGCGGGCATGAAATTCGAGCGCGAGGCCTTTGGCGAATGCTTGAACCATCCGCAGCGCGCCGCGCTCATCTACAATTTCTTTTCCGAGCGGGAAGTGGCGAAGATCCCCGACGTACCCAAGGACACGCCGACCCAAAAGATCGAGAGCGCGGGCGTAATCGGCTGCGGCACCATGGGCGGCGGTATTTCCATGTGCTTCTTAAATGTGGGCATCCCGGTGACCGTTCTGGAAACGGACCAAGAAGCCCTCGACCGCGGCATTGGCGTCATCAAGCGCAACTATGACATACAGGTGCAGCGCGGCCGCATGAGCGAAGACGATGTGGCACAGCGTATGGCCCTGCTCACCGGCACCACGGACCATGCGGATCTGGGCCAGGCGGACGTTGTGATCGAAGCGATTTACGAGAACCTCGACGTAAAGATCGAAACCTTCAAGAAGATCGATGCAGTTGCAAAGCAAGGCGCCATCTTGGCCAGCAACACATCGGGACTGGATATCGACAAGATCGCCGCGGCCACCGGGCGCCCTGAAGCTGTCATTGGCCTGCACTTTTTCAGCCCCGCCAATGTGATGCGCCTGCTGGAAGTGGTGCGCGGCGAAAAGACCGGCAAGGGAATCATCGCCACATCCATGAAGCTCGGCAAAACCCTGAAGAAGATCGCCGTCTTGTCGGGCAACGCCCCCGGCTTCATCGGTAACCGCATGCTTGCTCAGTACACGCGGCAAGCGGGCGAGATGATTCTGCAAGGGGCAACGCCCTATCAGGTGGACAGCGTTATTCAGAAGTTCGGCATGCCCATGGGCCCCTTCCAAATGAATGACCTTGTGGGCCTCGACCTGGGGTGGCGCGCCCGGAAACTCGCCGGCATGAAGCCCGAAGATGTACCGATCACCGCGCGCGTGGCCGACAAACTTTGTGAAATGGACCGCTACGGTCAGAAGACCAACCGCGGCTTCTACATTTATCCGGAAGGCAGCCGGGCGGGCCAAGCCGACCCCGAAGTCATCGACATCGTCGAAGCGACGTCAAAGGAACTGGGTATCAAGCGGCGCGACATTAGCGATGAGGAAGTTCTCAACCGCTGCCTTTATGCCCTGGTGAACGAAGGCTGCCGCATCCTCGACGACGGCATCGCCTTGCGCCCCTGCGATATCGACATCGTCTACATCAATGGCTACGGCTTCCCGCAGATTACCGGTGGCCCTATGTTCTGGGCGGATCAGCAGGGTCTCGACAAAGTCCTCGATGGTGTGAAGCGTTTCCAAGCGGAATACGGCGCGCCATGGGAACCGGCGCCGTTGCTGGAGAAACTGGTCAAGGACGGTAAGAATTTCGCAAGCCTACAAGGCTAACAACGTGGCTGGACTTTAAACGGGTCCAGCCAAACCCCTCACCTTAATGCGTGATGATTTCCCGCACCGCGTCGATGAGGGCAATGGCGCGCTCATCCAAATAGGGACTCGGGCCCAGGCGGTTCATTACATAGCCGAACCCGATTTGATGTTCCGGAGATGCAAACCCGATGGAACCGCCCGCCCCCGGATGCCCGAAGCAATCCGGCCCGAACAACCGCACATGTTCTGAGTGCAAATGAAAGCCCAGACCAAATCTGGTCTCTATGATGCCGACGGTGGCATCAAGGCCGTCGCTGTGTTGTTCGCGTGCCATATCGATGGTATCCGCACGTAGGACTCGTTTGCCGTCCACCTCTCCGACCGTCGCTGCGTAAAGCTTGGCAAGTGAACGCGCGGTACAGATCCCGTTGACCGCCGGCATTTCACTTGCATGGAGCGCGCGGGAATTCCAAATATAGTCGTCGCCCGAACCGGTCAGCGCGTGGCTCATCAACATGCGCGCCGGCAATGACTCCGGCTCCAACGCGATTCCTGGGTCGTCGCTCTGGATTTCGAGAAGCGTCGATACCCGCTGTTCTTCTTCGGCTGGGAGCCCAATCCAAAAATCCAGATCAAGAGGCTGTGCAAACTCCCGCTGGAAATAATCGCCAAGTGAGACACCGGTCACCCGGCGGACGATTTCTCCTACCAGCCAGCCCATGGTCAGACCATGATAGCCGTGTTTTGTATTGGGGTCCCAAATGGGGGACTGCCGCTCCAATGCTTTAACGACAGGGCGGCCGTCAAAAATCTGCTCCGCTGAAAGCTGCTCATCGACCACCGGAATGCCGGCGCGGTGAGATAAAATCATCCGTAGGGTGATGTCTTCTTTTCCCATCTGGCCAAATTCCGGCCAGATGTGTGAGATCGGCCGGTCCAATTCGATCAGACCGTCCTCTATTAGCTTCAACGCGCACAGCGCCGTGGCGCCCTTGGTGGTTGAAAACACTAACTGCAGAGTGTTTTCCTGCCAGGGCCGGTCGTTTTTCGCATCTGCCACCCCGCCCCAAAGGTCGACGACTTTTTGGCCCCGGTGATACAGACAAAACGCGGCGCCGACTTCATCGCGCCTCGAAAAGTTTTCCGCAAAAGCGTGTCGAACTGTTTCGTAGTCGGCTTCGCAAGTTCCTTTTACTTCCGGCACAGATGTTTCCTTTGCAATGATGATAATCCAGCGCGTCGGCCGCTCTTGCTTCGCGACACAGTCACGCTTGCTCGACAAGGTTTCGAAGCCGATCCACCGTCTTCACGCGATCGGCCGGTGTTTCGCCCGAGACCAATACATTCAGACACGTGACGCCGGCTTCGCGGAATGCCGACACGCGTTCCTTAACGAACCCTTCCGGCCCAACCAATGTGGAATCCCGCAAAAAGCTGTCGGGAATGGCGGCTTCCGCCTCCACCTTTTTCCCGGACAAATACAAATCTTGAATTTGTTTGGCCTCTCGCTCAAAACCGAAGCTGGAAAAAAGCTCGTTGTAGAAATTCTTCGATCGAGCCCCCATACCGCCCACATAAAGCGCCGTAACCGGACGGATCGTGTCGCGGAGGTGTTCCACATTATCCCCCACGGCAACCAAGCTGCCCGCATAGACTTCCAGCGGCGGGCGGTCCGGCGCGCGCTTCGCTTGGCCATTGTCCAATGCCGCTTTCCAATGCTTGTCGGAAACACCCGGCAGGAAGAATGTCGGCAACCAACCGTCGGCGAGTTCGGCGGTCATTTCGACGCTTTTTTCCCCCAACGATGCGACGATGATAGGAATGTCAGGGCGTACGGGTTTCGTAATCATCTTGAGCGGCTTGCCAAGCCCCACACCTTGATCAGGCGGCAGAGGGATTTGATACTTTTTGCCCAGATGATTTAGGTGCTCCCTGCGCCACACAGTACGGCAGATGGAAATGATCTCTCGAAGGCGTGCGATCGGCGCATCGTAGGGCACCCCATGCCACCCTTCGATGACTTGAGGCCCCGAAGCACCCAGGCCCAACATGGCCCGCCCGCCGGACAGATTGTCGAGACCAGCCGCGGTCATCGCCATAAGCGTCGGCGAGCGAGAGTAGATCGGCAGAATGCCGGAGGCGATACACACGGATGTTGTTTCGGCCGCGAGATAGCCCATCATGGTCGGCGCATCGAAACCATAGGCTTCCGGGACGAACAGAACATCAAGCCCGGCCCGTTCCAGATCTTTCACTTCTTCGACGACGCCGTGGTAGTCCCCCGCATAGTTCATCAACGTCGCTATCTTCATGAGTGAGTTCCGATTCTCATGGGTCTACATTTCGCCGCTAGATGTGCCGCTCCCTGCCGCGCCAATACGGATCTCTCAAGACCCGTTTTTGGATTTTGCCGTTCTCTTGCCGGCCAAGGCTTTCCCTAAAGTCGACACTCTTCGGCGCCTTAAAACGCGCCAACCGTTCACGGCAATAGTCGATCAGTTCATTTGCCAATTGAGGTTGGGCGACAGTTTGATCAGTTAGCTGAACAACTGCTTTCACTTCTTCGCCAAATTCTTGATTGGGAATGCCGATAACCGCCACATCCGCCACGGCCGGATGAGTCATCAAAACATTTTCGATTTCGCGGGGATAGATGTTCACGCCGCCCGAGATGATCATGTCGATCTTGCGGTCGCTCAAATAGAGATACCCGTCTTCATCCAGATGCCCCACATCACCGAACGTAAAAACACCCGGTTCCAGATGGGCTTTGCGTGTTTTGCTTGCGTCCTTGTAATATTCGAAGTCGGCACCCGTCGCGTTACGGAAGTAGAGGTCGCCAACCTTTCCCGCACCCAAACGCTGGCCACCTTCGCCCAACACAATTGCTTCTATATGGGGCAGCAGGCGACCCAAGCTGCCAGGTTTTTCCAGCCATTCAGAGGCGCGCATGATGCTGATGATCGACCCTTCCGTGGCGCCGTAATATTCATGCACGATCGGCCCCAGCCACTCGATCATTTGCCGCTTGGTCTCCGGCGGGCACGGCGCGCCGCCATGCCACACACATTCTAAGCTGGCGCCGCCGAAATGACTGCGCGCACTGTCATCCAATCTCAAAAGGCGAACCATCTGTGTGGGGACTAAATTCACGCTGTTAATCTTGTGCGTGTCTATGAGATCGAGTGTTTCCTGGGCATCGAATTTTCGTCGCATCACAATCTGTGCGCCTGCCAACAGCATCGGCACAGTCAGCAGCCACTGAGCGGAATGATAGACAGGCCCCGCCAAGAGGATTGTGCCGTCCGGTCGTTGTCCAAAATGTTCGACCAGCGCTTCCGAAAGGAGACGGAGCGTGTCGAGCGGCCCGCCGATCTGCGCGCCGGTGCCGACAACACCTTTGGGGCGGCCCGTGGTGCCCGAGGTGTAGAACATGGGCATGCCAAGGCTTTGGTCCGAAGGTTCATCGGCCACGGAAGAGGCGAGAAAAGGTTCGTAAGCGTTTGCCACTTCGCCCCGGCCGGCGCCGATAATCAGGAGATCGATTGGGGTGGGGAGTTGCTTGATCGCGCGTAGTGCCTTGTCGGCATAGGCTGCTTCCACAAAAACGAGACGCGCCCCTGAATTCGACAGAATATAGGCGATTTCATCGGCCTGCAAATGCCAATTGACGGGTACATAGCGCCATCCACCATGTGTACCGGCCACGATGATCTCAAAGTATTCCCGCCGGTTAGAACAAATGACGGCGAATGTGTCCCCTTTGGCGAGACCGCGGTTACGCAAACCATTGATCAAGCGATTGCTTCGCGCGTTCAACTTGCCCCAAGTCGTGACGCATTGATCATCCATCAGAGCCGTTCGATTGGGAAATTGATCCGCTTGCGGTTTAATGAGTTCACTCATCTCGGTTCACGTCGTTGTCATTGTTCGATCAAGACAAAACAGTCCTGTGCGGTGGCAAAGTCCTTGGCGAACCCCGTCACCGTTCTCAATTTGTTGGCGGGAGGGCAAAGGAATGCGGGCCTCGCCCTCCAACATGCTTGCTTGGTCTGCGCTCTTCTAAAAGCGGCCCGTCAAAGTCGCGCCCCAGGTGCGTGGCGTCCCAACCACCTCAAAAGTCCCGGCAAGAAATCCCTCGAAAGCGAAGATTGAGTAATGTTTGTCCCCGCAATTGCGGCACCATAATGCGACCTCCCAAGCCTCGTCATTGCTCTGCAGCGCCAACCGGCCATTCACGAGGCTGTAGCCGTTCTGAATGGCGCTTGGGAGCAAGGCAGTGGAATCTAAATTCGTCCGAGACCTGAAAGAAATTTCGCCATGACCCACTAAGGTGACCCCGGTATTGGGAACCGGATAGCTGTATGTGCCGGACAAGTTGCCCGCCCATTTCGGCGAACTTGGCAGCTGTGAGTCGCCTAAAATGGCGAATCCGTTGGTGACACCATCGTCGAAGTCCGCATCGACGAATGCCAGCCCACCAGCCAAAACCAAACCTTCCAAAGGTGACACCAACGCATCCACCTCGACGCCGCGGGACAACACGCCGGACACATTGTCGAGGATGAAAGACACGCCGTCGAAAGACTGAAGCTGGAAATTCTTGAACTGGGTTCGGAATGCCGTGACATTTAGGGTCGCTCTGTCATCCCAAAACTGTGTGCGAATGCCGGCTTCAAAATTGTTGGAGGTTTCAGAGTCATAGATCGGATCTGCCGGGGTCAAGAGCGTCCCCGCGCCGCCCCCATCGATGTTTGCGCCACCAGCCTTAAAGCCATGGGCAAACTTGATGTAGGTCATGATGTCATCGGTCCAATTGTAGTGAAGCGCGACGTCGCCCGTCCACTCCTCATCGGTAAACCGTTCGTCCGTCAACGTCAGGAAATTGCCCTGAAAGCCAATCAGATTGTTGCCGATTCCGGCGATCGTATTGTCCAGCGTATTGGCGATTTTGCGTTCGCGGTTGAAACGCGCACCACCGGTCAACGCCAAACGATCCGTCAAGTTGATGGTGGCATGGGCGAAACCTGCGTAGCTTGTTCCGTCCGAACTGCGGGTTTGAAATCCGCCCCCATTTGGCGGTCCCGCAAAAGCGGTCGGCGGAAGTACCAGGCCAAAAAGCGACGCAAAAAAGCTCAAAACCGTTTGCGTCTGAGTTTGGGCCGGGAAGTTGGCCATGGAACCAATGGTTTCTTTAGAAAAGTAGAAGCCGGCAAGCCAATCGATGGAATCGATCAGCGGCGGATCTTCCCAGAGACCAGCAAGGCGCACTTCCTGTGTGAACATCTCCTGATCGAATGTGAAATCGGTCAGAAACAGGTCGACCGCCGTGTTGTCTCCATCCTTGAGCGCAAATGACTCGTAGTTTCGATATGCGGAAATAGACGTGAGCGTAGCCGGACCCAGATCCCAATTCACTTCTGCTGAAATTCCCTGATCCGAAAATTCTCCCCGCGCGCCATCGTTCAGAGATGTCTCCAAACTAGGCGGATTGGGTGGATCGATGAGTACACCCCCGTTTGCCAATGACAGCGGTCCGAACAAGGCCGACGTGACGGGTCCGTTTGCGCTGCGCAACGCTACTTGGGTCGTTTCGTCCGCTTCCGACCAATCTCCAATAACCAGAACGTCAATGGCGCTGGTTGGCTCCCATAATATCTTTGTACGAACATTCCACCGGTCCAAGTCATTGTAGTCGGCGCCCGACGTCACATCCGTAATCCAGCCATCGCGGCGGCTGTACCCACCCGAGACCCGAAATGCCAGCTTGTCTTGTACCACCGGGGCATTGACGTAAGCACGCACGCGCTTGGCATCAAGATTGCCGAACGTGGCTTCGTCCATGCCGGAAAAATCATAGGACGGTCTTTGCGTAACGACGTGGATGGCACCCGCCGATGTGTTTTTGCCAAACAACGTACCTTGCGGCCCGCGCAAAACCTCTATGCGGTCGACGTCCACCAAATCGCCAACGCCCAAACCGGAGCGGCTTCGGTAAACACCATCCAAAAAGAATCCGACCGCGGCTTCCAAACCCACATTTGTGGAACTGGTGCCGACGCCGCGCATGTTGATGATGGTCGATTGGCCGAAGATGTTCACACTCGATACCGACACGCTCGGCGATAGCTGCTGGAGATCTTCGATGGTCAAGAGGCCGGCCAGTCGAATGGACTCAGCCGAGACGGCCGACACTGCCCCCGGCACATCTTGAAGGTTCTGTTCCCGTTTTTGGGCGGTGACGATGATCTCGTCCAATTGAGCGTGCGCCGCGTCGTGTCCCAATCCCACAGCCAAACCCGCGATCAAAAACGCAGCTGTTCTGCGCTTATTCTTGTTGGTTTTCATGACCAACTCCCCTGCGTATGTCTCCCGATATTATAAACTTCTATTTGTTAGTTAAACTACCATACGGTAGTTTCCGTGAAACTGTCAACAGGCACTGCTTTTTGCCCACCGTTGGAAACGGCGACCACCAAGAAACTCTCGAAAAATCAGCAAGAAATTGAGGCGCCGCTTTGGGTGAAGCGCCCAGGCCACTCAGGGCGGATCTTTAAGATGAACCTTGACCCAATCTACCCGCGGCGAAATCTGCAGGAACGCACAAAGCTATCGGGCACGCAGACCATTGACGATAAACTCGTTCAAAGCCTTATGCACTTCATCTCCAGGCGGATGATTCCAAAGGCCGTGCCATTGGGTGAGGCACGCATAGGGAGACTCCGTCCCAAAAATCAGAATGTCCGGATCGGATCTTCGTATGGACCCATCCTCCATACCCATTTCGAGAAGCGTGCTCATTCGATCAAGTTCGAAGTTTGCCAACTCCAGCGCCTTCTGCCCCTGCTGTGACTCTCGGTAGTCTTCCGGCACGTCAAACAACACCAGCAGCGGAAACATGGCCGGTTCGCCCCACAGAATCCGTCGAAACTCATCCAAATAGGCGATGATTTTTTCGATCCCGTTTCCGGGACAGGTCAGCGCAAAATCCATAATTGCGCTGCGTGTTTCCAACGCCCGCATATGGCAAAGATACAAAAGCTCGTTCTTACTTTTGATGTAGTTGTACAAGGATGCCTTGCGTATTCCGAGTTCGGCGGCCACATCGTCCAGCGTGGTTCCGCCCACACCGCGTTTGTTAAAAAGCTCCGTCGCCACACGCAAAATGGCATCCAACCGCTCGGCAGCCGATGGCCGTCCAAATGGCGAGCTTGGTGACTTGGTCTTGGTCTCATTCTTCATGGAAGCAATCAAAACTCGCACAATCGTTTCGGCGGCCAGACCAACGCCGTTGATCCGCAATGCGAACAAAACCATATTTGCCGATTTGGTGAAAATCAAATGGGTTCCACAACAGCCCTACCAAATGGGCCTCGACTCACATCCGCTCACCGGCTCGAGAGACCGGCGGACACAGCGAAGGCAGTTGCGTCCGAATGGTTTGTCCAAGCACACGAAACGGCCCTTTCCACGCTTAACAAAGCCGTTATCCAACGTTAAGTGATCGCTCCCGCTGCGCCCTCTATCTTTGGACTCATCAGACATCAAAACCAACCCGAACCACTTTTGTTCGCTGTTCTATATGAGGAGTTCGTATATGAGACGTTCATTCATTACCGCTGGCATAATTGCCGCCGCAATCGTCAGCACACAGCCCTCCTTCGCTGGATCTTCAGTGACGTCCGTTAGCACGTCGGGGTTTGACCTTAGTACGGCACGCGGCGTGGACGCGGTTCATCGCGAGATCATCACCGCGGCAGCCGAGGTTTGCGAGCACGAACTTCGATTCTTTGACTATCCCGGTTACAAGGATAATGCGCTAAAACGGTGCATTCGCGGCACGACGAACGATGCTGTTGCCGACAGTGGACATTCTGCCCTCGTTGCCTTTCACGATTCGCTCGAGCGTACCGTCCGATACGACGTGGCACGCGCACCTGTGGCCGGCCAACAAGACGACATGGTCATGGCAAAAGCAGGCCGCTAAATCTTTTAGCGGCAACATTTCGAGGATTTGGGTGGGCAATCAGCGCGCCCATTTCCATTCTTGACAAAACCGGCATCACACGAAAACTGAGCTGAAAGCGGTTGCTGCAGTTTCAGGACGTAAGGTGACGCACGAAACCAAGCTTTTGGACCAACCAGGCCCACCGACGACCGTTCGGTGGATGCTCTTCTATTCCCTCCAACCCATTCTATTGGCCTTGGTCGTGGCCTATTGGTATGTGGACCCCGGGCGCCCGGAAACCTATGTGGTGGTGATTGTCGCGGTGCAATTGATCCTTGGACTGACGGAGCACATCGTTCCCGCACGACCGAGCTGGAACACGACGCTGACGGAGAAGGCGGGCAACGCGGTATTGGTGGTCTTGCTCACGACGGTTGCGGGCTATGTTGGTGTGCTTTACTACGCTGTGCTCGCCGAGCCGCTGAGCGAACTTCGTGCCGCTCTCCATCTGGATGTTTGGCCGCACGAGTGGCCCCTGATCGCTCAACTCTTTTTGGTCTTTTTCTTGAGCGAGTTTCTTTGGTACTGGATGCACCGCGCGGAACATCGCTGGAGCCTTGTGTGGCGGCTTTCGGGACACGGCGCACATCATTCGTTCAAACGTTTGGGTGCGTTGAATTTCGGCCTAAACCATCCGGTCGAGTATTTCTTTATCGTGCTGCCGTCCGCAATTGTGGAATTGACCTTCGGGGTTGGCTATGCAGCGGCGGGAGCCGCCGTGTTCTCGGTAACCCAAGCCTCTATCGCCCACAGCAACATACATCTCAACACAAGATGGATCGGTCTGTTGTTTACAACAAACAAATATCACATCTGCCACCACTCCGCTGTGTTGGAGGAGAGCAATACAAATTATGGCTGCTCGGCGATCGTTTGGGATCGTGTATTCGGCACATTCCTCGACAAGCACATAGACGAGGCGGGGACCGGCCCGACCGAACCTTCCCTGTGGGAGAAATTCATCATGCCGATCAAAGATCCCGAAGACACCGCCATTGCACCAAACGCGGGCTCTTAAGGCCGACGACGGAGGCGGATCAAGAGCGTGTCTTTTTTTGATTCTAAGCCCTTCGTGAAGTGTCGGTACCGGCTCATTTAGAATGCGGTCGCAAACTGGACGTTTGATCGCTTCTGTTTATCCGTTGCATGATTTCCGAAAGGCGCGACCATCCCTGAAGTGTCGTGGGCAGCATCAACGACGATTCCACAAACTCCCACGAATAACTGATGATCGAAAAGATCGTGCCGACGGTTACGGTCAGCGTGGTTGCGGCAAACCAAAGATTGAAAACCAAAAACCCCATCAAAACCGAATAAATCGATCCATAGACGTAGGCCTCTGTGTCGGACAGCTTGACCTCCACGCGCCGAAGGGTGGTGAAATGGGACAGAATCGCCTGCGGGGATTTCGTTGCAAGAACTCTTACCTGCTGTTCCGTTTGCTGATTATGGTCGGCATTTAGGCGAAAGAAGCGTCCATGAAAAGAGCCATAAATGGCAATCATCAAAACGGCGCCGCCAAGAGCTGCATATGACAGGACTGGATGGAACATGAAGAGCACGCCAAACGAAACGGCCAATTGGACAACTGAATTCATCAGTGCCGGGGCTTCCTGCTCCAAGAAGTCAACAAGCTCGCGGCTCATCCCCAATCTGGCGTTCTGGCTTGAGAGGGGGATGTTATCCGTCCTTTCCGCAAGTTCATGACTGAGATCAACCCGGATCGTTCCATAAACGCGGGTGTCGTAGACACGTCGAGAGACGCTGACGGCAATCAGGCCGGCAAGGACAGATGCCAGCCAATACAAATCGTCCAGGCTTTGAGTCAACAACCCATCGATGGCAAAACCGATGAACAGGGGGACAAGGGCCGTCAGCGTGGTTTCGGCTAGGGTCAAAATCCAAGTCAGGCTGATCGGTCGCCTGTATGCCCGAAGCAGCGTACCAATGGTCAGCGGCTCTCCTTTAAGCATGGGCGTTTGCACGGGCCGCCTCCGCAAAGAAATAGGTCTTCACGTCCTCGGTAATGGCGATCAGTACGGGCACTAAGATCAGCATCAGGACGGTTGAGAATAACTCTCCAAAGGCCAGCGAAACAGCTGCCGGGATTAGGTATTGGGCCTGCTCGGACGTCTCTGTCAGCAGCGGCAACAGGCCGATAACTGTCGTCGCCGTGGTAAGGAAAATGGCACGAAACCGGCTGGTTCCCGCATCTTGAAGTGCATCGAAAACGGAAAGGTCCCCATTACGCGCCTGATTGTATCGGGTAATCAGAACCAGGCTGTCATTGACCACGACGCCACTGAGCGCCAGCATTCCGAAGAACGAAAGAACCGACAGGGGCAGACCCATAATCAAGTGACCAAGGGCCGCTCCAATGAACGCAAACGGAATGATCGCCAAAATAATGAATGGCTGCCAGTACGATTTGAGCGGCACGGCCATCAGCACATAGATCAAAAGTGCCGCGAGCAACAGGGCGCGAATGAGGCCGCCTTGGATTTCCCCGATTTCTTCCAATTCGCCCGCCTTCTTGACCGTCACGGCGGGATATTGCGCGGCCAGTTTAGGCACCAGCTGTTGGAATACGGCCTGCCCCACCTCTTCCGGGGCGACGACCGCTCGATTGATGGAGGCGGCGACGGTGTTGACCAGCTTGCCGTTTTCACGATGCACGACACCGGAAACATAACCCCCTGTGATTTCCGCCACGGATTGAAATGGAATCCACTTGCCATCCCTGCTGCGCAGTTGCGATCGCAACAGGTCGTCCATCGTATCGCGCGCGGTCTCTGTGTTTTGGACGACCACGCGAATTTCGGATCCCTCCCGGCTGATCTTTTGAACTTCGGCACCGCCAAAGGCATTGCCAACTTGGGAGGCTAAAGTGGCCGTGTCGAAACCAAGGGACCGTGCTGCCGGTTTTACCCGAACTTGCAACTCAGGCTGCCCTGTTGCCAGCGTCTCGCGGATATTGTTGACGCCGTCGATCGTGGCAAGAAAGGCACGGAGTTCCTTGCTGGCCCGTTCGAGAAGCTGAACGTCCTTGGAGAACAGCTGAATTTGAAAACCGCCACCCAGTTCTTCCGAGCCGGCGAATTGAAGCTGCGTCGCACCTTCTACCTGGCCGGTGCGTTCGCGCCATTGTTCCAAAATAGAAAGAATGCCCACATTGGGCCGCGCAGCGACGGGTGTCAGTTCGGCATAGATTTGGGCTGAGCCCGCATCGGAGCTTTGCAAGAACATGGATCGTATCGGCGCTGCCCGCAGAGAATGAGTCTCCTGAATTTCAACGCTCAACTGCTGGCCGATCGACCTGATGCGTTCCAGATTGGTTTTGGTGAGTTGGAAGGGTGCCCGCGCATCCATCTCCAGACTTACGGTAATCACCTGCCCGGGCACGTCTGGAAAGAAAACCGTTTTGACTTTCCCGAGCCCCAACAAGCCAAGGCCCAAAGTACCGGCCGCGACAAACAAGACGACAACCGCGTAGCGGTGCCGAATGGCCTCTTTCAGCAAGGGGGCGTAAACCCGGATTCGAATCCCGTCCAAGACGCCCCGGCAGAACCGTTGAACATGGGCCCACAGCCTGGAGATCCTGTTCCGGGGGCGGTCTGAGATATCCGTGCCCGCCAAATGTGAGGGCAGAATGAACTTACTTTCAATGAGCGAAAAAATCAGTGCAAGGATGACAATGCCGGAAAACCCCGCCAAAACTTTCCCCAGCGGGTTATCCAACAGCAGCATGGGAAAGAAGGCCGCAATCGTGGTGAGAACGCCGAACACCGTGGCGAGCGCTACCTTCTCGACACCCCTTTCAGTGCCACTGATCGGATCGGGGTTGGAGCGCCGTTCTTCGAAAACGCTTTCACCGACCACCACCGCGTCATCAACCAGGATGCCCAGCACAATAATAAGACCAAACGTGGTGACATCGTTGAGGGAATAGTCCACCCACCGCGAGCCCGCGACCGCCAGAGCCCCCATCACGGAAATCGGGATGCCCAATGCCACCCAAAACGCCAATCGGACATTGAGGAAAAGCGACAAGACCAACATGACCAAAAGCAAGCCTTGAATTCCGCTATTGGCCAACAAAGCGAGGCGATCGGAGATGTAATCGGCGCTGTCTCCCCAGATCGTCACACGAATATTGGGGGGCAGTTGACGCTCGAACGTTTGAACGACGTCGTGCACCACATCCGACACGCGAAGAAGGTTTTCCTTCCGGCCGATCAGCACCTCCATGCCCGCGGTCGGCTCGCCGTTGAAACGAAACAGATAATCTCCCTCTTTGAAGGTGTCGCGCACCGTAGCAATGTCGCCCAGTCGTATAGACGTGCCATTGGTCCGTTCAATGATGGGAATATCGGCGAATTCGGAAGCAAACTTGGCCCGATTGTCGGCACGAAGTCGAATTGTACCGCCGTCGGTTCGAAGGGTGCCCGACTGAAAATTCAGCGAGCTTGCTTGCACCCTTTCCACGATGTCGGCCACGGTTAGATTGAAGCGGCGGAGAACGTAGGGCTCGACCTCGATCTGCATTTCACGATCAAAGAGGCCCCAGATCGTCAGGCGAGAGAGTTCCGGCCGCGCGAGCAATTCGTCGCGAAGTTCCTCCGCTACTTTTTGCAACGTGACGGGGTCGGTTTCGCCGTGAAGGTTCACGTAAAGCGCCGGGAAGTCGAACGCATCGTCTTGGATAACCGGCCGTTGCGCGTCGGAAGGAAAGTCAGTAATGCCGTCGATCCTGATACGGACTTTGTCTAAGAGCTTCTGTAGGTCTTGACCGCCAGCACGCCGCACGGTCACAACGGAGAATTCTTCGGCGGATTGCGACGACAAACTTCGCACGCCTTCCAGGCCTTCGAGCGCCTTTTCGATTTTTTGCGTCACCAGGTCGTCCATTTGCGCCGTGGACGCACCGAGATAGGTGGTCGAAATGGTGATACTCTCGGGCGGAATGCGCGGGAATCCTTCGATGCGCATCGACCAAAGCGTCATGGCCCCGAGACATAGGATCAGAATCATTGAAAGATTCGCCGCAACCGGATTGCGAATGAACCAGCCAGTGAGAGCGTGCATGGCCTAGTCCGCCGCTAAACGGGGCTGAACCTTTTGCCCCGGTAAGAATGAAACGAGCGGCGTGATCGCGATCCGCAGGTTTTGTTGTTGGACAGGGGAGCGGACGATGACACGGTTGTGGCGCCGGAACAGAACCTCCGGTTCTAAGCGCTGCAAGCGGTCTTCGTCATCCACGTGCCAGACATAGCCGTCCTTGGTAAGGGCGGAAGCGGGTATGTCCAAAGCAGACGCCACGGCAATCCCAAGGAATTGAAGGGTGACCAGGTCGCCCCCAAGGACGGCGTTGGCTCCACTGTTTTCCACATCCAGAAAGACCCTGTACTGACGGGTCGTCTCGTCGAGAAAATCGCCCCCCCTGCGGATACGCGCTTCCGCAATGACGTCGCCGCCTTGAGTCAAAACTTTCGCTGTTTGTCCGGAAATTGGCTTTTTAAGGTGCGCCCATTCGGTCGGGCTGATTTCGGCGATCAGTTCAAAATGGGTGTTGTCGGAAAGAGCCACCAATTGATCGCCCACATTGACCGACTGGCCCGGGCTGACAAAACGCTCCGTCACAAAGGCGGCAAACGGCGCCGCAATGATTGTGTCCTCCAATTGACGCTTGGCCGCATCGACTTGTGCCTGGGCGGAAGCAACTGTGCTTTCTGCGATGGCTAATTGGGGCAGCTTGAGCGCCAAATCGTTGGGCGGCTTTATCCCATTGCGCTCGAAATCTGCGCGCGCCACATAGGCGGCATTCTTCGTGTGCCAAAGACCAAGGTCTGCTTGTTTTAGCGCTAATTCTGCGGCCGCAAGTTCTGCAACATACCGGCTGTTTTCGATTTCGATGAGCGGCGTTCCCACCTCGACCTGTTCGCCTACCAAGGCGCCGGGGAGGACATTGTCCACACGGCCGGCAACCGGCGCGCTGAGCACGGCGGACCATTTTGGCCGGGTTTCGGCGAACGCGCGGATTTCGACAGTCTCGGGGGCGGCAACAACCTGCTCGATCGAAACTGGTTGCAGCGCCAGAGGCGTCGTCACTCCGGAGACGTCAACGGCATCTTCGGAGTAACTCAGAAAAGTGAGCACCATTCCAAGGGTTGCAAGGGAAAGCAGAATCCAGAACCACCGGTTTCTGGGCTTTTCGTGAGATTCGGGGCCTTCCTGACCGGGTTCTAACGGATTTTGCACCGGTGCGGCGGGTCTTGGATCTCTTGGATTGACGTTCATCGTTTTCAGGCCAAAAAGCTTGGATTTTCCAAAAAAGGTGGCGCGACACCCCGATTTATGAGACATATGTGTATTATAACTGGAATCAAGATGTAAGACAACAATGTCTCAAAAAAAGGATCGACGGGTCATTCAATCGGAAGAGGCGATCATTGAAGCGGGCATCAAAACGCTGTTGATCAACCCATCCGCTGGCATGAGCGAAATAGCCGAGGCGGCCGGAATCGGACGAGCGACGCTCTATCGGCATTTCGAGTCGCGCGAAGCACTCATTCGAGCGCTTACGCTGCGGTGCTACGGTGAAATCGAAGCAGCGCTGAACCCCTATGACCACCTTTTGGGCCGGGCCGCGATCGAGAAAATCATCGACGTTTTAATGCCGATCGCGAACCGATTCAGATTCTTAGGCGGGCTCTGGACCTATGTGGAAGGGGATGAGGAGGTACGGCGCATCGAGTCTCAGGTGAACCAAGAGATGCGGCTATTGTTCGACCACGCGAAACTCATCGGCGATATCGATGACAGTTTGCCAACGCCGTGGTTGACGTCCTTTTTCGACAGTACACTGATGGCGGGATGGATGATGGTGGAATCGAACGATGCAAGCCCGGAGGATGCGGCAACATTTGTAAAACAGTCCTTCTTTAATGGATGCGGCAAACGAGACTTAAGTAAGGTCTCTCACGCCCGTTAAACGCTTTGCGACCCATGGGGCATTAACCAAACCATCGATTCATGGGACAAACGGCCGGGCGCCGCCTTGGCGCTATGAGAAACTATGCTTATCCTAAATCCGGAAGTGGGATCGGGGCCGCTGTTTGACATGTGAATAGTCTGTCGAGTCCGCTTGGATGGTCGCCAAACGCTCATTCCCCCGGCCTGTAGGGCGGGATGTTCCGAAAAACTTGGATGTACCCCATGCACCCATCTTTGTTGGGCACATCGCCAGCCCACTCCCCCTCCCAACCACCCGCAAGGGTACGGTATCCGGGTGGTTGGGAGGGGGTGCGGGTGGCCGGGCAATCCAAGATCGGATGTACCCCATGCACCCATCTTATTCAGGCGGCTCGCGCTATTCGGCCGGTTGGGAGACGGACCGCTGATCCCTGCCCAAGAATGGGCCCGCGCGACGCCGATTAGTTCCCAGATGAAGGACTGAACGTCTGAAAGTTCACCATCAGATCGTTTCGCTCGAGCCAGTCATACGCTTCTTGCTCTTTCGCCAAAACACGTTCGACACTCGGCCGCTTCAAAACACGGTCATACATATTTGCAAATCGCGGGTAGGGGGTCAGGTCGAATGACGTGCCGTTCAAGCGAAACCATGCCCAAGACAAGTATGCATCAACTAACGACCACTGTTCGCCGAAGAACCAAGGTCCGTTTCCCAACCGGTCCTCGATCTGCCGAAAATCTTGGGCCAACCGTTCCTTCGCCATTTCACGAACCCGCTCCATGCCAGATGGCACGTCACAAAAAAACTGGGGCAGGCGAATATGGAACACATTCGGGTGGATGCTCGTAGAACACCAAATGACGTCCGCGATGACCTTGGCATCTGTCTCGCTCTGCCCATCAAACGGCAGCAGCTTGGCTTCCGGAAAAACTTTTGCCAGGTAAATCATCATCGCCGACGACTCGGTGATCGACACGCCGTTCACCACCATGGTCGGCACTTTGCCATTGGGATTCAGACTTAGATACTCCGGGGACTTGTTGTCACCGCGAACGTAGACGACAAGCTCGGTGTCGTATTCTGCACGGGCCTCTTCGAGTCCGACCATTGGACCTCGAGAACAAGTCCCCGGATAATAGTAGAGAGAAATGTTCATTGTTGAACCATGAACTCCAAAGGCGGCTATTCAGACTCGCCGACACATGGTTTTAAAAGTTCTTTAAGTTCAGCCGACCCATTCGCGATATACTCATCACGATTGGTGTAAGTGTATAGCTCCTCTGCAAGTGAGGGGTTTTGCTGAACCGTACTAATGACACATGCGCAGGGTTCGTCGGAAATGCCACTATTTTCCGTAAACTGTTTACACCATGCTGCACCTTCCTCGTCGGCATGGGCCGGCATGAGAGCTGCTGCTGCGACTGCAACTGCAAAAAGAACCGATCTCATAGCTGATACTTCCTCCTGTTACTGATTGTTTTCAACAATCGCCAAACCGTGCTTGTGATAAAACGCCAGAGCCGCCGGATGAATATACGCACCCGTCAACCCTGGCCAATTCGCCATTTCATGTAACTCGCTGTACAGATTATTGGACACGAACGCCCCGCTTGTTATGCAGGAAAGAATGTCATCAATCGTTTGGTCCGGTGTGGCTTCCCAAGCCGCAAGTGCCTGTCGAAATGAGAGCAGGGCGGTTTCGTCATCGGGAGAGCTTTTGATGACCGTTAGATCTACTTGGAATGCATTGGCATCATTTATTGCCTGAACGGTGTCTGTATCCACCGGCACCCAGGCTGCATTATTCACTTCAAGTAGTCCCGGCACGGCCGCCGTAAGGCCGTCATCGGATTGTGTCGCCAAGTTCCAAGTTGTGGCGTCGATATCGCCGCTCTCGACGGCGTCGGCCAATGCCGGCGGATAAATATCGACGATTTCGACGTCTTCTAGAATGCCCCATCCGTCTCGCAACAAAGCCTCCGTAAACACACGTACGGCACTTGGGCGCGGTGGTGCGCCAATACGTTTTCCCTTAAGATCCCCCGGCGTCGTGATGCCTTTGTCAAAGGCCAAAACGCCAAATGCAACGTCGTAAAGAGAGGCGACGAATTTCAGGTCCGCGTTCGGTTTCGAGTATGAGTGCCAATTCGGCCCCTGCTGATGGATTGCAGGAAAGAAGTCGATCGTCGTGACGATCGGAAGTTCGGTCTTCTTTTTCTTGACGCTGGCATCCGAGAATTGATTGATCGACTCTGGCAGCGCCAAAGAGACGATCATGTTCTGAATTCCGCAAGTTTTCAGGGTCTCCCCAAACGCCAGATTGAATTGATGCAACATCACGCTAGGCGGTGCAGGCGAATATATTCTTAGGGTCTCGTTCGTTTCCGAGCCAGCCTCTGCCTCTTGGTGAGACGCGGAAGCTAATATGAGAGCCATCAACATTCCGCATACCAGCCTTGTAGAGAACAAGTAATGCAATCGAGCCTCCAACTATTTCCGTCAGGTTGGGCTTACTAAAGATGGCTGAGAAATGCATGGCCCCGAAAGATCCCAGCCGCGACCTGACACTTCGCGATACAAGTCGCAGCTGGGTTTCATATCGCCGGGGAGGAGATATTAGAATCTATAGTCCACTTTGACGCCGAAAGTCCGCGGCTTGGTATAGGCCGTCGTCGCACTTTCACCAATAAAGCCTGGCGTAATGTAGATGTTGTTTCTTTCGACATCGTCCTCCAGGTTTGTCGCAAACCCAGTTATGGAAACCCCCGTGTCGCCAGCCAGATAGGTCACCGTGACATCGGTTTTCGTATTGGGCCCAACGCGATCAATGTTTGGGTCATTGTATTCGCGCAGGAACATTTCACTGTGCCACGTCGTGTTAACCGAAGCGATGACACTTCCTATGCTGCCGATGTCAAACCCATATTGCAGACCACCCGTAATTGTATGTGCCGCCACATATGGGATTTTGTTGCCCGACAGATTGGTTAGTCCGCCTACTGGACATCCCGGATCACTTGGATCGGCAGCGCCGGGCGTCGGAAAACGCGGGTCAAGATTACAATACTCGTCGAACTCCGCGTTGAGATAGGAATAGCTGAAATTCGCCAATAGATCGGATGTCACCTCGTACTGGGTATCAAGCTCAACCCCCCAAAGTGTCGCCTTACCGGCATTTGTGGTGAACTGGCCGGGCGCACCGCCGATGAAAAGCAAAGTGGTGAGCTGCAAGTCGGAATAATCATAGTAGAACGCATCTAGATTTATTTGCGCACGACCATTAAAGGGATTTGACTTGAGACCGACTTCATAGGCGATGACGTTTTCTTCATCATACGGATCGCCATTCGACGTAATGTTAAAGCCACCGGCCTTATACCCGCTGGAGACATTGGCATAGGCAAGCGCATTGTCGGTGACATCATATTCCACGCCGCCTTTCCAGGTGACTTTGGAGAATGTCTCCTCAATACCGTCAAGATCGGGGCGCGTCGGCAATCCGAAATTCAATGCGTTGAACAACGACCCCGTCTTCTTGTCCGCCGTATATCTGGCACCGCCGGTCAGACGAAGAAAGTCGGTGATAGAATAGGTTCCGGAAGCGAAACCAGCTACCGTGCGGCTCTCACCAAACTCGTCGAGCAAGAAGTCCGGCAGACTTATCATTCCTGGGCCAACGACGAAGCCGTTTAGCCGCACGCGCCTAAAGATAAAAGTATCTTCGCGAAAATAGTAAGCGCCTAGAATCCATTCCAGTGGACCATCATTGTTCGATGACAGACGAAATTCGAAACTATGGGCGTCGTTTTCCTGCTCTTTATTGAAAATACTGACGTCGATGGGCGATCCATCAAAGTCCTGTTGCAGGTTGGTGTCTTGCCAAAGTCTGCCGCCCTGTATCCAAAGATCGACACCTTCGAATGACTTTTCGAATCTTACAAAGGTTGAGATTGTCTCCGTGTCATTAAAGGCTGTCGCGTCATTGTTGACAATGAGTGGATCCGTTGGATCCGGTGGCACAAAGCCCGTTATGAGCGCTTGTACGGGCGGCGGCCCTCCGAGAACACGCTCAAGGAAATGATAGGCAACGCCTGTGCCCTTGAGATTGCTATATGTGGCACTTGCCAGAAGCGACCAGTCCGGGCCGCCTTCGAAAAGGACTTGCCCGCGCACCGTTAAGTCGCCATCCGTTCCGAAAGGATCATCATTGGCGGAAGAGTTAAAGACGTTTTCCACGTATCCTTCTTCTTCCGTTCGGACGATTGAAAATCTTGTAGCGACTTTGTCACTGATCGGAATGTTCCCGACACCTCTGACTTCCCAAAGATTGCGTGATCCGTAACTTGCGCCGATTTGACCTTCATATTCGAAGACCGGTTCGTTCGCGATCACGTTGACCACACCGCCCGTGGCATTGCGGCCGTAAAGCGTTCCTTGCGGTCCGCGCAGAACCTCAATTCGGTTGACGTCAAAGAAGATCGCACTGCCGCCGGCGGGCCGGGGTATGTAGAAATTGTCGATGTAGAAGGCGACCCCCGGATCGGTAATGGACGACGTCCCTTGCAATCCGATGCCGCGCAGAGACACTTTAAAGCCGTCTTGTTCCTGCCCGACATGAAAGCCCGGAACCAGAGACTGCATGTTCGAAAGGTCGTCAATCCCCCTATTTTCCAGTGACTCCCCTGAAAATGCCGAAATGGCGAGTGGTGTATCTTGAAGACTGCTTTCGCGTTTTTCAGCGGTGACAATGATGTTGTCGATACCAATTCCCCTGTCCGACCCATCATCGTCCTGAGCCATTGGGACCCCAGGCAACAAAGCGACCGCAATCGCCAGCAAACTTGCTGTCGTAATCCGCATTTCTCCCTCCCAATCACCAGAGTACTATTCTGGCTTTCGCCTTTACTTATTCTGATAGTGCGCAATTATTTAGCATGCTTGCATGTAAGATACAAAATTTGCGTCTCGCCGCCGGGAACGGCAATTCTCGAATTTTGAGAATTTCGGTTCCCACGGACCCGCGGACCAATTTCCAAAGAGTGAAAGTGAGGTGTAAATAACACACCGCACGAAGCTGCTGTACGCCGGCCTGTGGGGTCTAGAAACTGGAAGAATCCTGGCGGCCGAGGCTACCCCACAAAGTGAAATACGAACTCGACTTCGACACCGCTCAGATCGCCCAACAACGCGCATTGACGGAAGCAAAACGGCACGGCGTATCCATTGCCCTAGCGATTGTTGATAATAGGGGGGTGCTTTCCAGCTTCTTTCGAATGCCGGAAAGTTTCCTTGCATCCGTAGACTACGCCCGGTGGAAAGCCTGGACGGCGGCAAGCTTCAAAATGCCCAGCGGAGATTTCGGTCAGCTTGTCTCCGGATTTGATTCCCTTACGCGCGACGGGCTTCTCGCGCATCCAAAGGTTACCGCGCTGCCGGGGGGGTTTCCCATCAAGAAAGACGGACATCTCATCGGTGCAATTGGCGTTTCAGGTGGCAGCGGCGAACAAGATGACGCCATCGCTAAAGCAGCACTTACAGCTTTTGAGGCGTGAGTTTCGCTCGCGCCATCAAAATGCGCCGGGGTAAAGCCCACCGTCCATCTGAATGTTTTGCCCGGAGATATAACCTGCGTTGTTGCTGCACAAAAACGCGCAGAGCGCGCCGAGTTCTGCCGGATCCCCCACACGGCCGGCTACCGAGTTTTTTGTAAGGTGACGTGTCAATTCTTTTGAATTGCGCAACCGATTTGTGTCGAACGGCCCCGGCAGAATGTTGTTTATGGTCACGCCTTTGCTCGACAATTCGGGAACAAGACCAAAAACAAAATTAGTTAATCCGGCACGCGCCGCATTAGACATACCCAACACCGGGATCGGCACCCGAACTGTCGATGACGTTATATTGATAATGCGGCCAAACCCTCGACTGGCCATGCCATCGACCGTAAGGCGTATTAATTCAATTGCACTGAGCATGTTGGTCTCAAGCGCAGAAACCCATGCGTCGCGGTCCCAGTCGCGAAAATCGCCAGGCGGGGGACCGCCGGCATTGTTGAGAAGAATGTCCGGCGTTTCCGCCGTCTCCACGAGAGCGTTTTGACACTCCCGATCCGTTACATCTCCAACGATCGTCTGTACAGATATTTTGGGTGCAGCCGCCCGAATTTCGTCGGCCGTCGCCTCGAGCGTATTTTTGTTCCGGCCGTTGATGACCACATCAACGCCTTCTTTCGCTAGTGCCATTGCACAGGCGCGGCCGAGCCCTTGGCTGGCGGCACACACAATCGCTGTTCGACCTGCAATTCCCAAATCCATCGCTGACACCGGTCTCCCTAGAGCGCGATCAGGTTAAGTGGGTGAGGCGCCAAAGGCGCCGAACGTTAACCGTCCGTTCGCGCGACCAACGGTGAATCGTAGGCATGTTCATGTTTCCGTGAAAAATGATCATGCCCTAGTTGATGGTACGCCGCTTCATTCCAGTGATACGAAGCGTCGGCCGGCAGGCAAGCCATTTCAGCCACAGGCAAATCATAACACGTGAAAAACATCCGGATCTTTATTAGCATGCTTGCATGTTAGTTGTAAATGAGTAGAATAAATCAAGCCGCAAGACGGTTGGCCGTGCAATTGCCGCTGCGTGTCACGCGTCCAGTACAGGTTTTGTTTTGGGGGTGTCCGGCTCAATTGCATCGCACTGACAAGTGGGAGGATCAAAATGACGGATGGGGAACGGACATCATCGGCGTTCGATTCACAGGCGCTTCATCAAAAATATGCCGCCGAAAAAAAGAAACGTCTTCGTGGCGATGGTGAAGGACAATATATCGACGCATCGGGTGAGTTTGAGGCGTTCAGCCAAGATCCGTTTATCAAAGTCCCACTGCAAAGGGATTCAGTCTCAAAAGATATTGATGTGGCGGTAATTGGCGGCGGATTTGGCGGCTTGATCACGGCCATCAAATTGCGGAAAGCAGGCATCAATTCGTTCGAGATCATCGATCAAGCCGGAGACTTCGGTGGCACCTGGTACTACAATCGGTATCCGGGCATTCGATGTGATATCGAATCGCTCATCTACCTTCCCTACTTGGAAGAGTTGGGCATCAAGCCAAAAGAGCATTACGCCCACGGCGCTGAAATATATGCACACTGCCAGATGCTCGCACGTCATTTTGATCTCTATCGGCAAGCATTGCTGGAGACCAAGGTCACACGCATCTCATGGGACGAAACCTTATCGCGGTGGATCATAAACACGAACCGTAATGACGAAATCCGCGCACGTTTTATCACGGTCAGCCAGGGCCCCTTATCCAAGGTGAAACTCCCCGGCATTCCGGGCATAAACAAGTTCATAGGAAAAATGTTTCACTCCAGCCGGTGGGATTTCGACTACACGGGGGGTGATTCAACCGGCGGTCTCGTTAACCTTGGAACAAAAAAGGTTGGGATCATCGGGACGGGAGCAACGGCCGTCCAAATTATTCCAATTGCCGCGGACTACGCAAAACATCTTTATGTATTCCAGCGCACGCCGACAGCAGTAGATGTCCGCGACAACAAGCCGATCGATCCGGAATGGTTCGCCGAACTGCCCAACGGGTGGCAGAAGAAGCGAATGGACAATTTCCTCGCAATACTCTCGAAAGTCTACCAAGAAAACGATCAGGTTCATGATCAATGGACGGACTATTGGAAGCGCGTTGTCGCTTTGGGGATGGACCTTAAAAGCAAAGGATCGGACGAAGGTCCGCTTGCGATCATGCAGCGCATTGACTACGCAAAAATGGAGGAACTCCGTACAAGAATCGATGAAACTGTAAATGACAGGGAAACCGCCGCATCGCTGAAGCCATGGTACAATTATCTTTGCAAGCGGCCGCTGTTCAGCGACAACTACCTTCAAGCTTTTAACAAACCCAATGTGACGTTAGTCGATACGGACGGAGTCGGTGTTTCTGAGATCACCGAAAAAGGCGTTGTTGCGAACGGAAAAGAATTTGACATCGACTGTTTGATTTTTGCGACAGGTTTTGACGTGGCCGCTGCCGCTTACAAGGTCGGAGGCTACGATGTGATCGGCCGAAATGGACTGAGCATTGACGACAAATGGTCAAATAACTTTCAGTCCGTTCACGGCACCCAGCTCAATGGATTTCCCAATTTCCACATTGTCGGGGGCTTCTATCAAGGCACCACTGCATTCAACTTTATGCATGCCCTCGACATTCAAGCCGAGCATGCTGTCGACCTGATTGCCAAATGCGTCACAGGCAATATAGCGAGTATGGAAGTGACGCAAGCGGCCGAAGAAAAATGGATCGCCATGATGGAAGAACACCACAATGCGGCGCTCAATCAATATTTTGAAGACTGTACGCCCGGCTTTTTGAACAATGAAGGTGATACGGAGTCGAAACCATCATTTCTTGGCGGAAATTTTGGCGGAGGTACAATCGAATATGAACGCATTATTCGAAATTGGCGACAAGAGTGCATCGGCACCGACACGACAACAACGCAGGTAAATGAAAGGCGGTAGCCTTATAAACAAAGGCCCAGTCTCATCTAGCTAAAGGCCAGAAAGAACCGCACTAGCAATCGACGCAAAATGAGATTCAGCTTCCAGACGCGCACGGTTTGAGTCTTGCTTTGCCACTGCATCAATGATGCGATCATGCTCGCGAATGGCGTCGGCCATAATCGCGCCAAATCCAACAGAATGGGTAATGAAGAAGTCCGCCATGTTAAAGTTGTTGCGTTGTTTCCGGTCGAGCAACGGGGAATGGGCCATAAGATGTAAAGCGCGATGAAAATCCCGATTTAAGCGAACATATTCCCGTACGGAAGGGTTTTTGGACTCCGATAGCACAACGATGCGCCGTTGAGCTGTCTGTAAGCGCTCAATGTCTTCTTCTGTCCGACGCTTAGCCGCAAGCTCAGCCAAGAGTCCTTCAATCAACTGAAACAGTTGGAAAAAATCTGCTATTTCATCTCGGGATGGGCTGATGACTTCACAACCGACTTGCGGGACAATGCTGACAAAGCCCTCAACACTGAGCCGGTTCAAAGCGGACATGATCGGTTGACGGCTAGCGCCCGTTTCCGCGCTTAGTTCTTTCACCAACATCCGGTCGCCAAAACCGTAGTGAGCGTTCACCAGCCGGTCGACGACAAAGTCATAAACTTCGTTGCTTTTGCTCATACGACATTTCGGTCATCTAACATGCTAGCTTTTTTAAATGGTTTTTCGCCCGGATCAAGCGCGCCTCGCTAAGTAGTTTTATTTGTGGCCAAAAGCCAGCACTTGCTTCCCAAGCAGGCTAGAAAGTTCTTGAACATCCATACTTACATGCTAGTATACACGCAACTCTGTTGGAGGACGTTCATGGCGTTCATTTGGCCGGAAATCGCAAACGGGACGGTGAAACTGGGATTTGTCGATGCCGGTGGTGTTCGCACACGCTATGTGGAAGCCGGCGATCTTACCTCTGACGAAGCCGTTATCTTTGTTCACGGCACCGGCGGACATCTCGAAGCCTTCACGCGCAACTTAATTCCGCATGCAGAACGTTACCGCACAATTGCACTGGATATGATTGGGCACGGTTTTTCAGAGAAACCGGATCACGATTACGAGATAAAGCATTATGTCCAGCATCTGGCAGATTTCTGTGACGCTGTCGGTATCAAACGCGCCCACGTACATGGAGAATCCCTTGGAGGCTGGATCGTTGCTCAATTCGCAATCGATCATCCCGACCGGGTCGGCACCCTAACGCTCAATACCGCAGGTGGGCTGAATACCGATCCGAAGGTGATGCAACGCGTTTACGAAATCACAATGAAGGCCGTGGCTGAGGCAAGCCCAAAAACCGTTCGAGCACGGCTGGAATGGTTGATGAATGATCCGGCACGCGTAACAGACGATCTCGTTGAGCTTCGCTACCGAATCTACACGCAACCGGGTTTCGTGAAATCCATGGAGCATATCCTGTGTTTGCAGCATATGGAAATTCGTATGCGGAACGTCCTCACCGAGGAAACACTTTCAACAATCAAAGCGCCAACACTTGTTGTCTGGACGGACCACGACCCAACGGCTCCAACCGCAACCGGTCAGCGTTTCGTCGATGCAATTCCAAATTCACGCATGGTTGTAATGAGCGACTGTGCGCACTGGCCTCAATGGGAGAAAGCAGACGAGTTCAATGCACTACATCTCAGCTTTCTCGCGGAACACGCATAAGGCATTGCCAGTGAGGAACAATTCTTATGCCCATTAAACTGATTTGCGCTTCGCATACACCGTTGATGGACCATGTTGCTACCGATCCGGACGTCGATAGAGAAGTGCGGGGCCATTTTGACGACCTCGCAAAATTAGTTGACCGTTATGATCCCGAACTGGTCGTGATTTTTGCCCCGGACCACTTCAAAGGTTTTTTCTACAATATGCTGCCGCCATTCACCGTTGGCGTGAGAGCAACAGCGATCGGCGACTATGATATTGGGAGCGGGGACTTCAATGTCCCGGAAGACATTGCAATCGATTGTGTGCGCGCCATTCACAATGCGGAAGTTGACATCGGCCTTTCGTACCAAATGCAAGCGGACCACGGGTTTGCGCAGCCACTGGTTCTCCTTGGGAAAGCAGTGGACGATTACCCGGTGCTTCCGATCCACATAAACTGTGCGGGGCCGCCTCTGCCCCCTTTTAAGCGTGTGCGAAAACTTGGCGAAGCCGTTGGCCGATGGGCGGGCCGACAAGAGAAGCGCATTTTGATCATCGGATCTGGCGGACTTTCACACGACCCACCTATCCCGTCGCTCAAGACGGCCCCACCCGAAGTGGCGGAAAGACTGATTGCGGGCAACCGGCCCACATTGGCGGAGCGGCGCGCACGGGAGCAGCAGAACTATGAAACCGCGAGAGCCCTTGCGCGCGGAGAAGGGAAGGCCTTGCCCTTATCTCCAGCTTGGGACAAGGAGTTTATGAACCAAATGGCGCGCGGGAACCTGTCTTTTTTGGACTCCATGACCGAGGATGAGATCACGTCGGTCGCCGGATGCGGTGGAAATGAAGTGCGGACCTGGGTCGCGGGATATGCCGCCCTTTCAGCCGCGGGCCCCTATCGGTCTAAAACGGTTTTCTACCGAGATATCGCAGAATGGAATGCTGGAATGGGCATCGCTTTCGCTGATCCAGTTGCTCCCACGACTTGACCGAATGTCCAGTCTTTAACCCAAAGCGCGCGGGCGTCTAAAGCAGCAGTGTAAGATACGAGGTGAATAAATGGTTCAATCACTCCAAAGATTGGCACTCGGCATACCTGACCTCCAGGTGGGTGCTGAGTTCTACACCACCTTCGGCATGAATATGTACGAAGGCAAGGATATGCTTGCCTTTAGATGTGACAATCGAAAACACGATGAAATTGTCCTTATAGAAACTGGACAGTCTCGCAAATTCCATCACATTGCTTTTGCCACGGATGCGCCCGACCTTGAAGACCTGAAGGGCAGGCTTGGGAGCCGCGGTGTACAGCTTTTGGACCCTCCGTATGAGGATCAAGAAGACGGAATTTGGTTCCGAGATCCGGATGGCAACCTCGTCAATGTTCATATTGGACCAGCAGCCTCAATTGAGGCCGAGACGCCCCCTGTCATCAATACGCCGGGAATCACAAAGCGAGTGAACGAGCGCGGGTGCCCCCCCTTCGACATGAATCCCCGCCCCCGTCGTTTCGGCCATATGATTTTGTTTACGCCGGATGTTCCAGCTCAAACCAAGTTTTATATCGACGTTGTGGGCATGAAGCTGAGCGACTGGATTGCCGACGGTTACGCTGCCTTTCTTCGAACCGCCGGAGACAGCGACCACCATGTGCTAGGATTCTTGAACGCATCGACACCGGGATTTCACCATGCCAGTTTTGAAATGAGCTCGATCGATGAAACTGAAATTGCCGCGAAGCGATTGCTCGGCAATGGTTTCAAACACGCATGGGGTCCGGGGCGCCACGGTGTCGGGTCCAACTACTTTCACTACTTCCGAGACCCTTGGAACGGGATGGCGGAGTATTTCTTTGACATTGATTACCTGACGGAAGATTTTGATTGGGAACCGACCGAGTGGACGAAACAGTCGGGGATGTTCTTGTGGGCCGCAGACGGCCCTCCGCCACCCGACTTCGGAACGAACTACGAGGCGGAATAGAAGCCATTAATCTTGGAAGGCTTGTGGTTTACTGATCGGCTCTAAGTAAAGGTCGTTTGTACCTTTCCAAGACCCTCGACCCTCAACTCGTATGTCTTGCCCGCCTCAACATTGACGAATGGGCCCAGGGCACCCGACAGCACGACATCTCCAGCCTTCAAGGGATTTCCGAACTTCGCCATATTTCCCGCAAGCCATTGGGTCGCAATGATCGGGCTCCCCAAACAAGCGGCGCCTTGGCCCGACGAAACCATTTCGCCGTTTTTTTCGAGCACCATCTTGCAGCCGACAAGGTCGAGTTGCACCAATTTCACCCGCTCCTCGCTCAGCACATATTTCCCAGATGATGCATTGTCCGCAATCGTATCGAATATGCTTATATTCCAGTCCTTAATCCGACTACCGACAATCTCAAAAGCCGCAACAGCATAGTCAATCGAGTTTTCTATCTCTTGTTGCGACGGCTCTTCCGACAAAATGTCTTTGCTCAAAACAAACGCAATCTCACCTTCGATCCGCGGCTGACAGATGTCGGCTGCGGCGGTTTCCTCAAAATTAGCAACCTCCATATCCTGAAAGAGAATACCGGAATCGGGCTGATCAACCCCAAGCTGTTCCTGAACGGCCTTCGACGTCAGACCAATTTTGCGACCGGCAATTTTGCGGCCCTCTTCAACCCATATTCGCGTGTTTAAGTCTTGAATGGCATAGGCCGTCTCGACGCTTGGATCGTCGAATTGGTCACGCAGGGGCGAGATGGGAGGCGCCCCACCGTAAACCGATCGCAATGCCCGTGCAGCTTCCTCAGTTTTGTTCATGTGATTGCCTTTTGTCCGATGGCAGACCGTTCTTAGTCTGATTTTTCCTCTTTGGCCTTCAGAAGGTCCAGCGCGACATCGACAATCATGTCTTCTTGTCCGCCAACCATGCCGCGCCGGCCCAGTTCAACCAGGATTTCCCTCGTATCGAGGCCGTAGTCCTCCGATGCCTTTTCCGAATGCCTCAAAAAGGAGGAGTAGACACCTGCGTATCCCAAAGAGAGGGTTTCCCGGTCCACACGCACGGGGCGGTCTTGCAGCGGACGAACGAGGGTCTCTGCTGCATCCATGAGTGCAAACAGGTCACACCCATGTTGCCACCCTTTTCGGTCCGCTGCGGCGACAAAAATCTCCAAGGGCGCATTGCCGGCGCCAGCGCCCATGCCGGCGAGGGAGGCATCTACGCGGCGTGCGCCGTATTGGACGGCAACGATCGAATTCGCAACTCCGAGCGAAAGGTTATGGTGAGCATGGACGCCCCGTTCGGTCTCCGGCTTCAAAACACCGTCGTAGGCATTAAGCCGCTCGGCATAACCATCCATATCCAGCGCGCCGCCACTATCCGTCACATAAACACACTGCGCTCCATAGGACTCCATCAGCTTTGCCTGTTCGGCCAGCTTTTCGGGCTCGATCATATGGCTCATCATCAAAAAACCGATCGTGTCCATCCCCAAATCACGCGCCATGCCGATATGCTGTTTTGCCACATCCGCTTCCGTGCAATGTGTTGCAATTCGAACAGAGCTCACCCCAAGCCGATGGGCTTGTCTTAAGTCCTCAACCGTACCGATCCCTGGGAGCAACAGAGTCGTAATGGTCGCGTTGGCAACAACGTCAGCGACGGCTTCGATCCATTCCCAATCCGTATGGGCTCCAAATCCGTAGTTGAAGCTGGAACCATTCAGTCCATCGCCATGCGCAACTTCGATTGCATCAACGCCAGCTTCATCAAGTGCTAAAGCGATATCTCGCACCGCATTGATGCCATACTGATGTCGAATGGCATGCATGCCATCTCTCAAAGTGACGTCCTGAATATAGATCGGTTCGCTTTCAGGCTTGAACATCACAATGCCGGATCCGCTTCGCATCGCGTCCGCGCCAATTTTTCCCCGGTCGCAAGCGCCGCCGATGTCATGATGTCTAAGTTTCCCGCATAAGCCGGCAGGTAGTCAGCCGCGCCTTCCACTTCCAGAAAAACGCTTGTCTTAATGCCCTCATATTGGCCGACCCCAGGGATGTGGACAGGGTTATTGGACCCGAACCGTTCAAACTGCACTTTCTGCTTGAGGCGATAACCGGGAACATACGCCCGCACTTGTTCCACCATATCCACGATAGATTTTTCAATGGCCGCTTCGTCCGCACCACCAGACAGTGTGAAAATTGTATCGCGCATGATCATCGGAGGATCAGCCGGGTTAAGAACGATAATGGCCTTGCCTGTTGCGGCGCCTCCAACAATTTCGAGCCCCCTCGCCGTCGTTTCGGTGAATTCATCAATATTGGCGCGTGTCCCAGGACCGGCAGATTTCGACGCGATTGATGCAACGATCTCCGCATAGTGCACGTCTGAAACGGAAGACACTGCGGCAACGATCGGGATGGTTGCCTGCCCACCACAGGTCACCATATTCACATTGGGCGCGTTGAGGTGTTCGTCCCCGTTTATGACAGGAACCACGTAAGGTCCAATCGCTGCGGGGGTTAGGTCGACCATCTGCTTGCCGGCAGATCCGACAACGTCACTATGTTTTTTGTGCGCGGCTGCCGACGTGGCATCGAAAACGATGTCTATTTGCGGCCACGCTTCCATAGACCGCAAGCCTTCGATGCCATTGTGCGTCGTGCTAACACCCAATTCTTCGGCGCGAGCCAACCCATCAGAAGTCGGGTCAATGCCAACCAGGGCAGCGACTTCAAGATGTTCGGAATGTCTGACAATTTTGATCATCAAGTCGGTCCCAATGTTTCCTGAACCGATGATCGCCACTTTGCTTTTCTTGAACACCAATCTCGAACACCCGTTGATCATTTCTGAGTGTCAAGCGTAGTCAATTCATTTGACCCGGCAAATCCGAGAGCGCATATTATTCTCATTTTTTGAGAACAATATGCGTACCGGAAAAAACGAAAAAAACGTCCCAACATCAGACGCGCTGCTTGTTTTTCAAGAGGTTCTCTCTCTCCAAGGGGATCCGTTTCGCCCAACAGAAGCAAGCCGCCGGCTGGGCATACCCATACCCAATATTTACCGGCACATCGGTGTTTTGGTCAGTAGCGGTTGGCTCATCCGTACACGCAGAAGCCATTATCTGCCCCATCCGACATTTTTAAAGCTTCTGGAACCTTTCAAGATTCAATCAGTCCTCAGATTGATTATTCGACCAATACTCGAACGGGCCGGAAAGGAAGTGGAAGCGGCCTTCCACTTCGGCATGCTCGAGTCGGATATGGTGACCTACATCGCCAAAATCGATCATCACAATATGGGACTGTTCACGGAAGAGAACAGCCAACTCGAAGCCTATTGCTCAGCCATTGGAAAATGCTTGCTGGCTTCTTTGTCGTCAGATGAATTAGACGCGTACCTGTCTGCTTCAGAATTCCCGAAGCTTACTGACAACACAATTGTCGATCCGAAAGAGATCCGACGCGAGATCAGCAAAACCAAGAAACGCGGATACGGTATCGACAACCGAGAAATCCGAGAGGACTTGGTATGCATCGCGGTTCCGGTGAGCCAGGGGGATGGCTCGGTCATCGGTGCGGTTTCAGCTGCGTCGACCCGTGCCGACCTAACCGGCGCGCCTAAGAAAAAAACCATATCGACACTTCGACAAGTCAAAGCGGAAATCGCTAAGGTGCTTCAACCCCAATAGAAGGGCCATTGACCGGTTGCTAGGTTATGCCTCGACGCCCACATTTCGTCCTGACCCGCTGATCTCATCGAAATTGGACACAAGGATGACGCCATGGAGCAGAATTGAGCAACGAGAGGAAAGTAGACCAAGGTGGCTTGGTGCCCCTCAGCTCTTGGTACTTGGACCGATTTGGTGTTGCCTGGCATCGAACTGGTGTGTGAAGGCAGAAAGCGTCAAAGGGTGAAACCGGCGTCGTGCCTATGGCCAGCATTAAACTGCTCTATTACCTCATTGTCCTAAATCATAGGCGTCGTCGAGCTACCTCGTTTGACATTTCATCACACCCGACACCTGAACGCGTCGCCCACCAACACGCAAAAAACGTTTCTATGGCCCACGCGCCGGAAAATATAAACCTATGTTGATCACAACAATAAAACTCGAACTCATTGGCCTTTGGGTAGAGGTTGTCTTTCAAGACAGGCGAGTCTAAGCAAGTGGCGCCATAAGAGCAATCCCGCCCGCATGCAGCCTCCACCGTCAGTAGATTCGGATATGGTTTCTGTTGGAGTAAAGACTCCAGAACTCGCCTGGACTCCAGCGATCCGCAATCAAAAAATCGCCCAATACCCAATCATTTCAAGCCAGACGCTTTAGCCTAGCGAACAGTTCCTAGGCCCTTTCGTACGCGATTGACATTCTTTCGACCAGTCGGTAGTTTTTGACAGCTTTGCCTGAGCCTGGCTTTGCGTTCTCTAGGTTGAGTTACTCCTGGTTCACAGAAAGGCTGGAAATGTCGAACAATGTGGTCGTTGCTGGTGTGGGAATGATACCATTCACAAAGCCAGGTAAAAGCGATGCTTATAGCGCGATGGGGGAACAAGCGGCACGGGCGGCGCTCGACGATTCAAACCTCCCTTACTGCGCAATTGAGCAGGCGTTTGTCGGATACATCTACGCTGATTCCACAGCCGGCCAATCTGCTCTTTATGGCCTCGGATTGACTGGCATTCCGATTGCTAACGTAAACAACAATTGCTCAACCGGATCGACAGCGCTGTTTCTCGCTCGGCAAGCTGTCGAAAGCGAAACGGTGGAGTGTGCTCTCGCTTTGGGATTCGAGCAAATGGTGCCAGGAGCCCTCGGCGCTATTTTTACGGACCGTCCCGGACCGACTGCGCGCTTCATCAAGGAGATGGCGTCGATCCAAGAGATTAACAAAAGGGCTCCTATCGCTGCGCAGTTTTTTGGGGGCGCGGGCCAAGAATACGCCAACAAGTACGGCACCAAAAATGAGACATTCGCGAAGGTTGCTGAAAAGGCGCGCCGTCACGCCTCAAGGAATCCGTTCGCTGTTTTCCGTGAAGAATTGACAACCGAAGAGATCCTCGAATCTCCGCACATTTATGGACCCTTAACCCGGTTCCAATGCTGCCCGCCGACCTGTGGGGCTGCTGCAGCGATCGTCTGTTCAGAGCGTTTCTCTCGAAAGCACGGTGTCGACCAGCCTATCAAGATTGTCGCGCAGTCAATGACGACAGATTTCGAAAACACATTCGCGGAACACTCCATGATCAAGCTCATAGGATACGACATGTCGAAAGCAGCAGCCGTGCGCGTCTACGAAACATCCGGGATCGGCCCCGATGATGTTGATGTTGTCGAATTGCACGATTGCTTCACGGCAAACGAGTTGCTTGCGTATGAAGCGCTTGGCCTGACACCGGAGGGAACGGCGGAACAATTCATTTGGGATGGCGACAACAGCTATGGCGGGCGTGTCGTAACGAATCCATCGGGAGGGCTGTTATCCAAAGGGCACCCGCTTGGCGCTACCGGTCTTGCACAGTGTACGGAGCTTATTTGGCAACTGCGTGGCCAAGCTGGAGAACGTCAGGTTGATGGAGCGCGAATTGCCCTTCAGCACAATCTCGGGCTCGGCGGCGCTTGCGTCGTCACAATGTATCAGCAATAGAGGCTCGTGAGTTTTCATGATCGACCGTAAGTTCATCGGGACCCGGTCCACACCATTTACCCTAGACGTAGAGAAGGGGCAGCTGAGATCTTTCGCTAAAGCGGTCGGCGAAAGAAACCCTATTTATACGGATGAAAATGCCGCGGCTGCACACGGCTACGCGTCCTTGCCGGCACCGCCCACATTTGCCTTTTGTTTGAACCTCGCGGCACCCCAACCTTCGACGCGATACAGGGATATGGGCGTCGATCCGAGTAAGCTGCTTCATGGCGAGCAACACTTTCACTATCTGAAACCCATTTTTGCTGGCGATGCCATCACGCTCCAAAGCGAGATAATCGATATCTATGACAAGAAAAACGGCGCACTTGAGTTCATTGTGACCGAAACAACGGGTACGAACCAAAATGGCCACGTGGTTGTCAAGATGCTTGCAACAACAGTGGTTCAACACTAAAGGAGACCGAATTGGCCGTACTGTTTGAAGATATTTCAACTGGTTACGAGCTTGAACCCGTGCGCAAACCTCCGATCACCCGCACAACACTTGCCTTGTTCGGCGGCGCCTCAGGCGATCACAATCCAATTCATATCGACATTGACTTCGCCAAATCGGCCGGAATGCCAGATGTTTTTGCACATGGCATGTTGTCAATGGCCTATTTAGGTCAGGTTCTCACAAACTGGGTTCCACAGGAAGCCATAATAACGTTTGGTGTTCGTTTCCAGTCAATCACTCACCTTAACGACGAAATCACTTGCTCCGGTCGAGTCATCGAAAAGACTGAGCAGGACGGTAAGAATAGAGTTCGCATCGAAATGCAGGCCGTTAATCAGCACGGAGACATTAAGCTCAAAGGTGAAGCGATCGTCGCGCTTTAAGCGTTTTAAACCCAAACAAAGTTAGGAGCAAAAATGGGGAAACTCGATGGACGCACGGCCCTTGTAACCGGAGGCGGTCGTGGTATCGGTCGGTCCGTTTGCTATAGGCTGGCTGAAGAAGGGGCACATGTGGTCGTTAATGACCTCGACCCTGTTCCAGCCAACGAAACCGTTGAAAAGATTTGCTCAGTTGGCGGACACGCCATCGCATGTCCGGGTAGCGTGACAGACGCCGACTTCGCTTCCCGATTTGTCAACTGCGCGATCGATAGCTTTGGGGATATCCATGTCATCATCAACAACGCCGGATACACTTGGGATTCAGTTATTCAAAAGATGACGGATGATCAGTTTGACGCAATGCTCGACGTTCACTTGAAGGCACCTTGGCGCATACTTAAGGAAGCTGCTGAATTCATTCGCCTGAAATCAAAGGAAGAAGCGCTCACAGGACAAGAAACATTTCGAAAGGTCGTGAATGTCTCGTCGATTGCCGGTTCACGCGGCAACGCCGGTCAAACCAACTTACGCGTCGGCGAAAGCGGGAATTATTGGCCTCACGATGGCTCTCGCAAAGGAGTGGGGGCGCTATAAAGTCAACGTCAACACGGTGGCCTTCGGATACATCGCAACCAGATTGACCGAAGCCACAGACGAGAAGAAAGAGATTGAAATCGAAGGCCGCCGGATCGGCGTTGGCGTCCCGTCTGGAAATGTTGCCGCCCTAGCGCGGGCCGTCCCGCTTGGCCGCGGCGGAACAACCGACGAGGCAGCCGGATCGATTATCCTGTTTTGCTTGCCTGAGGCGGACTACGTATCGGGGCCATTGTTGGAGGTAACGGGCGGTCTGTGACGAATGAAACGACGTAAAGCCTCTCTTGCGCCCTCCTCTATCTCATAACGATAAAACCGACCATCCCTGAATTGCTGTTTTGCCTCCAGGATTGGCGTTCGCATATTTACTCTAACGCGCGCCCCGCGCTTCCGTTGACGTCTGATTATTGAATTATTCCGAACGGATGGTATAATTTCATCGGCCTCACCTGTTAGGTCAGGTCAAAAAGGGTGCCTTGGGTGAATTTTGATTTTTCTGATGAACAAAAAATACTGAGAACGTCATTGCGTCGGGCCCTCGAAAATGCGTGTCCGTTAAGCGAAGTTCGGCGCATTTTCGAAGACGAGACTGAGACTTTCTCAAACTCCGCCCTGTTAGCTTTTCGCGCGAGTGGCGCTGGTTTTGCTCCTTTAACAGTCGACTATGGCGGATTGGGCCTTGGATTCTTGGAGCTTTGCGTTGCTGCCGAAGAGCTTGGCAGGGCGTTGGCACCGACACCTGTCGGCTCGTCCTTGTATCTGGCTGCGCCTGCCTTGCAAGACTCGAAATCCGAAGCACTGAAGCAAGAGATATTGCCGAAACTCGCCACCGTAGAGGTTTCTGGCACGCTCGCGCTTGCTGAATCGCCAAGCTGGCGCATTGGTGACCCGATCGCTACTCAGTTGCACAATGGCCGGGTGTACGGCCGAAAAACTCTGGTCCCACACGGTTCGCATGCTGATTTCGCTATTGTTCTCGTCAATGAAGAAAACACCACTGACCCTCAAACTGGGCTTGCGTATGTCGACTTAAAAAGCTGCTTTGTTGAGAAGCGCAACCTTTCGAGTGTGGACCCCACACTCCCTGTGGCGGAGTTGGTGTTAGATGGATGTGGCGCGGAGAAGCTTGAGTACGACTGTTCCGCAGACGTTGCATTAAGTCGCCTCTTGGATAAATCCGCAGTTCTGTATGCGTTTGAGCAGGTCGGCGGCGCCGGTCGCGCCCTTGAGCTTGGACGCGACTATGCGATGGATCGCCGTGCATTCGGCCGGACAATTGGATCGTACCAAGCCATCAAGCACAAACTGGCAGATGTCTACGCCATGATCGAGATTGCGCGAGCTCATGCTTACTATGGAGCGTGGGCCCTTACGACAGCCGCCCAGGACTTACCACGTGCAGCGGCCGCAGCCAGACTTGCAGCAACCAACGCATTCATAGCAGCATCTTCTGTATCGTTGCATGTCCACGGCGGTTTTGGTTTTACCTGGGAAAGCGATTGTCATTTGTTTTACAGGCGAGCAAGGCATCTTGCATCTTGTATCGGAAGCACTCTCGATTGGGAGAACCGATTGCTGACTGCGCTCTATCATGAAGAAGAAGTGAACTGACATGGACTTTGAGGACTCGCCCGAGGATGCACGTTTCCGATCCGAGGTGCGTTCTTGGCTGGAAAGTAACGCTGAGCCTTTGGGCTCATCGCCCGGAACGAGAGTAGCTCCGAAAATTGATGCAAAGTTTGTCCAGCACGCTAGAGCTTGGCAGCAAAAGAAAGCTCAAGCAGGATTTGCTTGCATTACGTGGCCGAAAGAATACGGAGGAGCAGCGGGGACCCCAATCCAAGATGTGATCTTCAAGCAGGAAGAAAGCAAATTCCGCACCCCACGTGGCGTTCTTGAGATCGGTCTTGGGATGTGCGTGCCAACAATTCTTGTTCATGGAACGCCGAAACAAAAAGACCGATTCGTACGGCACGCTGTGACCGGGCAACACATATGGTCCCAACTCTTCTCAGAGCCCGGTGCCGGCTCCGATCTTGCCGGGATCCGTACGAGAGCTGTCAAGACGAATGAAGGTTGGTTGCTGGCCGGCCAGAAAGTCTGGACGTCGGGGGCACACTATTCTGACTACGGATTGATTCTCACCCGGACGGACCTAGAACAGGCAAAGCACAAAGGCTTAACCATGTTCATTGTTGACATGCGCTCGAAGGGGATTGATATCCGCCCAATTAAGCAAATGACTGGGGAGTCCGACTTCAACGAAGTATTCTTTGAAGATGTATTTGTACCGGACGAAAACCGTGTTGGCGATGTTAATGATGGATGGAAGATTGCCATTACAACGCTCATGAACGAGAGGCTGTCAGTAGGCCCAAATCTCAGATTTCTAACGGTGGACGACGTTCGAGACATTGCCGTCGCAAGCAAACGCCTGTTTGGATCCAATCCCGCCGGAGATAGCACTATCGGTCATAGGCTTGCCTTTTGGCACCTAAACGCTATGGGTCTGGAGCTGCTGAGCCGCAGAGCACAAACAGCAATCGCGAAGGGGGGCATACCGGGTCCGGAACTTTCCGTTTCAAAGCTGATTGCGGCCACCCAAGGTCAGGAGATGGGAAACTTCGCCATCGACTTAATGGGTATGGGCGGCATTCTCACACACCAAGAGTTGGGTGACGACTGGCGGATGGTGGAAAGATCTTGGGCGTGGGGAGCTGCAATGCGAATTGCGGGCGGCACCGACGAAATCCTTCGGAACATTATTGCCGAGCGCGTACTCGGACTACCTGCCGAACACAGATCTGACAAAGACGTCGCCTTTGGCGCTCTGGAGTGATGTTTGCAAGCCACTTTCCTATCGCTTGCACACTTCAATATGGAGCGACTGTGCACAATGTCGAGAATTAGAGCGTCGTGTGGTGAAATGGAACCAAACTACTCTGCACCCGATTCTACTTTGCGCTTACTTATCGCCGACTCAACTGAATCGCGTATCTTTGGATGCAAGTTTTCCGGTGAAATCGAGAACCCGTGTACAATCATATTATGCGCATGACAAAGTTCGTGTAGCGCGAATGATGTCTTCATCGCATTTTGACGCCCCATCGCGTCCTGCGCAGCGTTCAAGGCCTCTTTGGTCATCTTCAAACCAAACAACGGTTGCTTGGCAATACGCTTAGCAAGATCAAGCGTGAAGTCTTCCAGAGCATCTTCGCTGACGACATGATTCACCATTCCCCTTTTCTCAGCCTCACTCGCCGTCAGCCAATCGCTCGTGAAAAGCCACTCTTTGGCTTTACGGATCCCAAGTTCGAAGGGGTGGTTGAAGAATTCAGCTCCACACACGCCCATGCTTACTGTGTGGTCCATGAATCGAGCATCTTCCGACGCAACAATCAAATCACAAGCGAATGCCAACATATTGCCGCCCGCAATACAACGCCCTTGGACTTGAGCGATCGTTGGCTTGGGTAGATTTCGCCAACGTTCTGTTATGTCGAGATAGATCTCTCTTTCTCTCCCGTAGCCCCACTCCCATCCAGGAGCTCGTGATTGGCTCCACATTCCAAGTGCTTCGAATTCGGATTCGCGAGAGCGTTCCTCAAAGCTCAAATCGTGACCCGAATTGAAGTCGGGACCGTCAGCTGACAGAATAATCACTTTGACTTTATCGTCGTGAGCAGCGAATTTGAACGCACTGTCCAGCTCATATGTCATTACGACACCTTGAGCATTTCGCTTTTCCGGACGATTTAAGACAATCCTCGCAACGTGTTCCGCAGGTGTTTCATATCGGAGTTGTTCGAAATTCGGCGGCCCACTTCGCGAGAGAGTCATTTGAATCACACCCTATTTGTTCGACTGGACGGTAACATAACAAGGTGTGAAGGGCAAGAAACCGAGCAGCGGATCGGCCAGCTACCCTTTATTGATCCTAGAGGGAGTCTTTTTCTTCGCGCTCTGTGTACGCTTGTTTTTACTGGCCTTCGCCGAGTTGATGTTTGACGGTGCTTCAAGTCCTTTGAAGACTAACCGAATGTGGTTCTCAATGAGCTCATCAACACTCATTGGACCGGTCGGTCGGTACCATACCGCGATCCAATTCAGCGAACCGAAAACCGTGTGGTATGCATGCATGTGATTAGCCGCAACCATTGAGCCGTCGGCCATACCTTCTTTGAAAAGACCGATTATGCGGCGTTCGGCCTCAATAACTCGATCTTCTACGAGTTGGCGGCTGTCTGGGTCTAAGTTATGCCTTCGCACAGTCACAAGGCACTTCCCGCAGTCCTCAGACATAATTCTGATATAGTGCCCCATTAACCGGCGAAGCTTTGCCAGTCCAGTACCTCCTTCTAGCTCGACCACGTCAAGGGCAGCAATAATTTGCCCTTGAGCCCGCCTCTTTATTTGAAGCAGCAACTTATCCTTGTTCTTGAAATAGTAATAGAGAGTAGGCTTTGTTATCTGAATTGCGTTTGCAATTTCCGTCATTGAAGTGCGCTCAAATCCATTCTCGCAAAACAGTCGAGCGGCCGTAACCAGAACCTCTTCTTGTTTTGCATCGAAATTGGCACGTCGGCGCCGTTTTTGTTTTCCAAATAGTGATTCTTCAACTTCGGCCAATACCTTGCTCCAAAAGTTCACCTTCGCTTCAATTTCAGCTTGATCGGAGAGCAAACCTATTTGCTCTTCCGAACGGCCGGTCAACCCACAATATTTAGTTTGTTTGAGCAGCCTCGGCAAGCAAGGGCTGTTTGCGTCCGCATCCTATCCGGTCATGCGTTCCTCTCTCAATTTCGAGCGCCGGACCTTGCCGGCATCGTCCCGCACTGTTTCTAGAACGAACTCCAATGATCTCGGAATTTTGTATTTGGCGAGCCGCTGAGCCAGAAACTCGCGCATGTTGGACTCGTCGATTTGATCGAAAGATTCGCGCTTCACCTGAATAATAGCATGCACACGTTGACCGAGGTCATCATCGGGCAGGCCAATTGCCGCTGATGAAACCACCTCATTGTGTTGATCGAGTGCCGCCTCGATCTCGGCTGGGTAAATGTTTGCCCCGCCCGAGATGATCATGTCCGTGCGCCGATCCGCCAGATAAAGATATTCATCTTCGTCGAGCCAACCAATGTCGCCTAAGGACTCCCAGCCCCCTGAAGCCTGCTTTGCCTCTGCGCCGACATAGTGATAGGTCGACCCAACGCCCGTTTCGGGCAAAAAGAATATCTCGCCAATCTCGCCCGGCTGACAAATTTGGCCACTATCATTGAGGACCATAATGCGTGCATCAGGTTGAATGCGCCCGACGGAGCCCTTGTGCTCTAGCCATTCTGCACCTGTGATCCAAGTTCTGCCTTGTCTTTCGGTGCCACCATAAAGCTCAAATATTCTTTCAGCACCCAGCCAATCTATCCACTCTTGCTTTAGCCATTGCGGACAGGGAGACGCAAGATGAAGAACCCCCTCAAGGCTCGAAAGATCGAACGCAATTCGTCTTGTTTCGGGCAGCTTCCAGATCCGACTCATCATCGTCGGAACCATCGTCACCCATTGCACTTTGTATTCATCAATAAGTTGAAGAGCTTCATCGGCGTCAAATCGCGCCATATTAACAATATGATTACCACGGAACATTCCGTGAGTAATCACACTGAAAGGGGCGTTGTGATAAAGAGGGCCAGGGTTCAGTATGACGCCATCAATGCATTGACCAAGATAATGGGTTTCCGGATCAATTACCGACGGAAGATGATCCACGATGAGTTTTGGACGTCCAGTGCTTCCTCCGGACGTGATTACTTTCCAATAATTCGCTATGGCTTCAGGCAATGGGTCAACGGAAAAATCCGTATCGACCTGGAATTCCGCAGGAAGGCATTGCCATTTCCTGTGCTCGTCTGGATCAATGCCAACGACAATCTGCGGATTGGCTAGATCAAGTATCGCCTCAAGCTCTGTATACGGCAGTTTGGGGGAGACGGGCATCGGCGTTGCACCAATTTTCCAGGCTGCAAAGGCGCATTCAAGGAATGCAATGGAATTGGGAAGGGCAATGGTCACAATGCCGTTGCGCTTGACGCCAAGCTCTCGAAAATACCGCGCCAGCCGGTTCGTCCGACAGTCAAATTCAGCCCGCGAAACCGTTGTTCCTTCTTGCGTAATGAGCGACTTGTTAGGACCACGTTCTACCCAATAGGCTATGACCTTCCCCATCGGTATTTGCGCCACAGTTTCCATCTCCTTATTAGCCAAGACTGTCGCCGTGTTCGACACAACAGAAAGTCAACGTCCGCTTACCGTTGCCATTCGTCTCACAGTGAGTTCCTTCTGGATTTGAAGGTGACGCTCCCTCGAAATGGGATATTGAGCGCAAATGAGCGCCGCCAACGCGCCAAATGCGGCAACGATTCCGCCTGCGCCCAATCCGAGCCAGATGACCGTATGCGACGTGACCTCCGCTGGATCGACTTGCTCGCTCAAACCGACAATCGAGAGGAGAAACCCGGTGACAATTGCTCCCATGCCGCTGCCCGCCTTCACTGACACGTGAATTCCGCCAAACATCACACCTGCCTGCTTTTCGCCGGTCCGGAGTTCATGGTCATCGGCAATGTCGGCCAACATCGACCCGCCAAGGATCGCTACAGCTCCTCCAAGGACGGCGGCCAAGAACGCGGCGGCAAATATCAAGCCTAAGTAGGCTGGTCCATCCGGTGACGGAAAAACACCGACCAGCTTGAGCACAATGGGTAGAATTGACAATACCGAAAACACCATCGCTCCGCCCACAAAGCAAACCTTTTTGCTGGTTAGTTGCGAAAGAACCGGCCAGACAAACGCCGCCACCGTGAGGCCAGCCATGCTCGATAGAAGCAGGTTGAATGTGTGTTCTGTTGGCAGGCGCCAAAAATAGGTGGCCAGATAGATTTCCAGCCCGCGGCTGATTCCGAAGCCAATCATGTACGTTAGGCAAGCGGCAACGAAAATTCGGTACGCGGGATTAGCCAATAACCCAATTACCTCGTTGAAAAGCCTGCGCAGACTTATGCGCTCTGTGCGCGAACTAGTTTGAGGCAACCGACCGATGACGGAGTGAGTTCCGAAGGCCGATACTAGTATGACGAAACCGGCGATCAGTCCAAATACAAGGCCAACCACCGGATAGACGTCAGGGTTCATTTGACCGTTGGTGTACTCGTCTGTCGGCGAAAACAACAGCTTAGAGCCGAAAAAGAACCCCATCATGCCAACATAAGAAAAGAAGCCGCGAAACCCGGCAATTACGGTCCTCTCATGGTAATTCGAGCTGAGTTCTGCTCCAAGCGCGAGGTGGGGTACCGTGTAGAAAGTAATGACCAATCGCGCTAGTACAGTCGTCACTAACAACCAGCAAAATAATCCCACCTGCCCCATTCCGGCGGGCGGCGAAAAAATCAAGAAGAACGAAATGGCGAACGGGATTGCAGATGCATACAAATAGGGATGTCGGCGCCCCCATTTATGGCGCGTCCCGTCGGATATTGAACCAACGAGGAAGTCGCTCAAAGAATCAAAAACCAAACTGATCAGAATGGCTAGGCTTGCCAAAAATGGATCAAGGCCGAGCACCTGATTGTAGAAGAAGATCACAAGTGACCCAAGTGCCGCCGACTTTAAGCCGTTGGACAGATCTCCAAGTCCATATAGAACTTTGATGGGTATACTGACTTGGCGCTCGGGACTGCCGTGCATATCAGTTTACCTCAATCTCTATTGGTCTGATTGAACACATCGTCGAGCCAATCCCAGGCCACTTCATAGGCACGGCTAAGATTATTCACTTGGCAATGAAGATCGGCACCCGAATCCAAGTCAAATATGTGGCTATCCCAGTCGGTTCGAAGGTTTGAGGTGAACTCTCGAAACTGCCGGTAGTGCTCCCGCCCTTCTCCCACTGAGAATAAGCAAAAGACGGGACACTTAATCTCTCGCTCAAGTCCGTTTAGGCGCATGGACTTCGTCTTCTCGACTGCATCTGCGATGGTGTCCGCCCCCATGATCCATTTCAGCTGTTCCGAAGCAAAGCGGGCACCCGCAGAGGCATCGGAAAACTTTACAAAAATATGCTCCGCTTGCAGATCGGAGAATGAAACCCCCGTAGCCCGCTTCACTCCCCCCATCATGAACTTATAGAAATCTGTCATTGGTGAATTTGCAATAAATGCGGACAAGCGGGGCTCGCAGGCGACGATTCGCGCACCGGTCAGCCCCCCCAAGCTCAAGCCGTAGAGGGCAATACGACTCTCATCGACTTCATCAAGGGTCACGATGAAATCGATAACGGGCCGCATAACTTCCTCATACTCAATCCGAAACGGCTTGTCCGGATTGGCATAAAGAAAGCCACGCTGCCCTGGGCCTTCCATGGTAACGACCGTATAGCCGCGCGCTAAGGCTGCGGCAGCTCCCCAGAAATAGAGCTCTTCGCCACTCGCATCACCACCCCCTAAAAGAATGATGGTCGCGTTCCGTCGTTTGTCTGATGAGGGCGTGTACACGTGGATTGGAATTGTCGTGTTTTCGAAGGGAATGGCATGATGTTGATACGACCATTGCATCAATGGCAATGCGTTCCGAAAACAACGTAGACTGTCGAGATATCGCTCGTGCTTCAGCACGTCGTTGGGTGCGACAAAAAACTCAGCCGCTCTATAATAGTTGTATGCACGTAGAAACCCGCTGCGAGCTGAATGCACGTGCCCCCGGCCTAAAGCCTCCTCAGCCGACCGCTCTAAGCGGGCAGCCATCCATGACCAGGCCTCTTCCCAACTTTCGCGCCGGTTTTCGTCGATCTTGTCAGCAACCAAAAGGCATTCACCCACGGTTGCGCCTCCCCACTCCATAAAGCTTAGGGTACGCACCCACTGATATTCGAACATGTAATCGGCAAATAGATGAGACCTTGCTGGGGTCTCCAAACCCGACGCAATCTGCGATTCAACCGGCTGTCCCACATCTTGAGGAGAGGAGGCTCGCCACCCCTTGCTGCGCGGGGAAGAACCAGTGCTTGTCCCCATACGTTTTTTGACCAGAGGAGCGGCCATCAGAATAAAGTAGTATTTCAATGTTGCTTCAATAGTAGACATCACCCGTGCGGCCCTCACAAATTCACTGATGAACGCCGACCCAGAGTTTTGTCTAACCAATCATATTTCACTTCATAGAGAAGGACATAGTTGTTCAGCATACAATGTGCATTTCCACCCGATAGTTCATCGAACTTATACACGTCGTAAGGAGCACTAAGATTGCTAACAAATTCATCGAACTGCCTCTGCCCCTCTTGTCCCTCTGCTTCGGCATAAAGACAAAGGACAGGGCACTGAATGTTCTTCTCGACTCCGGCGAGCCGAAACTCCTTCATTCGGGAGAAGGTTGACGGCAAAGTCTTTGTACCAAGTATCCAGTAGAGTTGATCGACTGCGAACTGAATTCCTGCAACGCCGTCGTCATACAGCTGAGTTAACGTTTCGGCCAGCCCCTTTTCCTCCACCTTCTGTCCGGTGAGTCTTTGAAACCCGGAGAGCAACAGCCGGTAGAAGTCGGTCATAGGGGCATTGGCGACAAATGCCGCGATGCGATGGTCAAATGCTGCGGCTCGACTACCCGTGTAACCGCCAAAACTGATTGCGCTGAGAACCACTTGGTCTGCGTTGACGGTTGGCTGTCTGACCGCCCAATCAATGACCGGCGTGATGGCCTTCTCGTAATCCGGCCGATATGGATGTCCGGGGTTGTCGTAAAGAAAGCCCCTCTGGCCGGGCCCTTCGAAACTGATAACATTGTATCCACGCTTCAGCGCAGCCACGCCACCCATCAAATACATTTCCTCGCCGCTTGCATCACCACCGCCATGGAGGATGACTGTCGGGCCAGGCTTCTCCTGATCATCGACGCGCCAGTAGAACACGGGCAGCTGCGTGTCTTCATATGAGACGTGAACCTTCTGTACTGGATGGGGCGCCAGTTTCATCGCAGTTTCGAACGATGTCTGACTCTTGCGAAACATCGCCGATTTCTCTGGCATTCTTGGATTAATGAAAAACTCCGCAGACCGATAGTAATTATAGGCGCGGAGATAACGACCGTAAGCACTTGCAACGTTTCCGTCCGCCTCCGCCGTCTGCGCCATCGTCTGAAGTCGATCTGCGGCCGCCGACCATGAGGCGGCCCATGTGTCCCGATCAGAACCATGCGTTGCTTCGGCAGCGACAAGACACTCGCCGTAAGCCGAACCCCCAAAGGCTTCGAACCCGATCGCACGAGCAAGCTGAACATTCATTTGACGATCCTGAAAATGGTTTGGAAATGCCATTCCTAGTTCTCCAATTTCTGTTCGACTGTGACCGTAACCTGACGAATGGACGGATTTTGGTGTTTAGAAAAAATACCGGCCAACAATTCTGTTGGCCGGTTAAGTCGTATCCAGCGGGAGGGAGGAAGATGCCCGCCGGAGCAGCAACATAAAGGAAACACCCGAGACCCTACCGCCACTGCCAACGTAGGCTCACGCCAGCACTCCGCGGTCGAGTGTAGACCGAGCGATAATACTCCAATCCCCCAAGAACTTCGCCCAGTGTCCCGACCAGAGAGGAGACTTCTACCGAGCTTGTGATCGACTGTTCATCCGTTAGATTCTTACCCCATAAGGCCAATTCCCAGCGCCCCTCCGCAGTCCCAAGAGCAAGGCGTGCGTCAACGATGCCATCGTATTTTGTCTGGTTCCTGATGAAATCTGGGCGCTCATTTGTGGCTGTGAGAAAAACCGCACTCTTGTAGGAATAGTTTGCATCTAGACTGATGTTGAGAGATTCGTTGATCGGCGCTGAAAGATTGAAACCGATGTTTACAATGTGCTCAGGTGTTCCAGGGAACGTGTTGCCTGTGCAGTCGTCCCCGTTGTCAGTACAGTTACGAAAATCAGTGTACACTGCATCCATATACCCATAGCCGCCATTCAGGGTTAGATATTGGTGGGGTTGTGCAACCACTTCAAGATCGAAACCCCTCACACGCGCTTTGCCGGCGTTGTCTTGCTGGAAAACCAGAGCAGATGTCAGAGATTCGACTTGCAGGTCCGTGTAATTGACCTGAAAGATCGAGGCGTTGACCTGCAGTCTATCGTCCAACCACCGAGTTTTAGCTCCAACCTCGTAGCTAAGTGCGAACTCGGGATCCAGCGGTACCGTCGCTTCAGCCGCAGTCAGACCAAACAGCGGGAAGCCGCCGCTGGTGAAGCCCCTCGAAACCGTCGCGAACAACCTAGCATCATCCGTCGGGTCAAAGTTGAGCGCCGCGCGACCGGTGAAAGCACTCCACTCGTCGGAGTAGCTCACTGTGTATGTTTCTGTGTGCGTGATAGGGTTTGGACTACCGAATTTGAAAGTCGTTCCTTCTTTGCGGTCCCAGGTGTAGCGTGCACCCAATTCCAGACTCAATTTATCATTGATGTACGTAGTGATAGTACCAAAGCCGGCGAGGCTAGTGGTCTCAATCTCCTGGGCTTGGTTGGAGACAGTGATCCCTGTTGGTAGACCAAATAGACTCAACACCTGACCTGGAAGTATGTTGAATGTGATCTCCGATTCGCGGCGACGGTCTTGATAAAGGCCGTACACACCTGCAATCCAGTCGAAGCGCTCGCCAATGCTAGAAGATATCCGAAATTCTTGGGAGAACTGCTTATAAAGAGCTGTTGTGCCTACATCGACAGTGGGAATTGGCGAACCATCAGATTCCTGAAAAGAGTCATAGTCCGTGTAACGGAAGCCTGTCACCGATTTAAACGTGACGTCATTGAAGTCGACGCTCAAGTCGGCGTAGCCACCCCAAAGTTCTCGACGTATAAATCCTGCCCCCGACCCCTGCGCTACCGCGTCAGGACCACCAAAGACCGTGGTACCGGCCGGAAACAGCGAGGGAGTACCCCCCCTGACGTCCTGTGAGTAAACAACTGCGTCAGAGTCTTCCCACATATAGTCCGCACCAAGTGTCAATTCGGCGCCATTTAACGGTCCAATCAGGAGCTTTCCTCTAAGGGCCGTTTTGTCCCGAGCCCCAATAGAATCTCCGTCCACGATGTTATTGACGTAGCCATCGACATTGGTGGACATAAAAGAAAGGCGTCCGGCCACAGTGCTCGACACAGGCCCGGTTACATAACCACGAACCTCTCGTAGGCTATCCTCGCCAACCGAGATTTGTACCATCGCATCCGGCTCAAACTCGGGCTGACGCGTAATAATGCTGACTGCCCCGCCAAGTGAGTTACGCCCAAAAAGAGTGCCCTGAGGCCCTCTCAGAACTTCGACCCTTTCGACGTCAAAAATCTCAGGATCAAAATCGATCATGCTGGCATTGTAGATTTCATCGACAAAGATCGCGGTTGTCTGGTCTATGCCAGCGGAGTCATCTGTCTTGAAAGCGCCTCGGATAGAAACAAAGGTGTTAGCGCCTGCCGCCTGAACAAAAGTGAGGCCCAATACATTTTGCGCGATATCCGAGATTCCGAATAGGCGCCGCTTCTCAATGCTGTCACCGGTTAAAGCCGAGATAGAGATCGATGTTTTTTGAAGCAGGGTCTCGCGCTTCTGCGCGGTGACGACGATTTCATCAATTTGGGCTTGAGCCGGCACCGCCAGGCAAAGCCCCGACAAGGCAACCCCCACTTTCAGAACATCCCTAAGGCTCGCTCCGCGCCCAGGCAATTTGTCAGGTGTGGCAAATGATTGTCTTCCACGCATTTTCCCTACTCCCCAAGGAATTTTGATTATAACGTCGCCTGTCATTATTCTACCGACCGGACGGTTTTATTTATCTTACTGGTTTTCCCGAATGTCAATAGAGCGATGAGTATGCGCCGCGAAATCTCCGAAAATCGCTGTCATTCAAAGGTATTGGAAAGGAAAAGGTGACCTTCGGTGCTATTTTTGCAACAGTGCCGAACTCACCCTCGGTGAGATTCAACACAACGATGCGAAAATTATCGGCAGTCCTCTCAACTGTCATATTGCCAGCCGATTTCTTAATTACTACCATCCAGTCGGATTAATTGTACTTTTTGGAGCTGGCCATGCAAGAATTTCAGACGCTCAAGTTGGAACGGAGCGGCCCGATAGACATCCTGAGCCTCAATCGGCCCAAAAACCTTAACGCGATTACCGGCACAATGGTCCGGGAGCTGTACAAATACTTTGTTGATCTCGAATCCACCCCAAGCTGCAGGGTCGTGTTGCTCAAAGGCGAAGGGAGTGCCTTCTGTGCCGGTCTCGATATAAAGCAACGTAGAAGCGGCGGTGACACGGTCGGCGGCGTCGCGCCCCTCGGCCGCGAAGCTTCGCTTTCTATGGTCGTTCGCCTAATGCGGAGATGCCCCCAGCCAATAATATCGCTAATTCACGGGCCGGCATGTGGAGGCGGTTTCGCGTTTGCCCTGGCAAGCGATGTTCGGATAGCTGGAACTTCCGCAAGAATGAACGACGCCTTCATACGTATCGGCGTTTCCGGTGGCGAACTTGGGCTTTCACATTTTCTACCGCGCTTGGTAGGTCTGAGCGTAGCATCCGAGTTGATGTTGACAGGCAACTTCATCGGAGCGGAACGGGCACTTAGTGTAGGGCTAGTCTCCGATGTCGTTGCAGACGATGAACTCAAAGCAGCTGGGCTACGAATGGCGCAAGATATGCTCCGCGCGTCTCCGATCGGGCTGAGGAAAACAAAAGAAGTAATCAATGCTTCGCAACGTCTAAATGATCTGGACCTGACGATAGATCTTGAAGAACGAAATCAGATGCTCTGTATAGAGACAGGTGTTTATGCTGAAGCTATGGATGCCTTCCTCGAGAAACGCGATCCGGACTACGCAGGATATCCACTTGAGCGGGAATTTGGCGGCACATCAAACGCGAACAATATTTAGTGCCGACGATGGGCAATTTGAGTCTCTTTCCGGGCACTTGTAGGTTTGAGACAGAATCCGGCGCAGCAACGACCCGCTATTGCCAACAAAGGCAAAGAAATGAAGATTGAAGTCGTAGTTGAATGTGAAAACTATCTCGGCGAGGGACCGGTCTGGGATGTTGAGGAGGCATGCCTTTACTGGGTTGACGGAACCGGGCGGCGCAAAAACCGCCCGTCCTTGTGGAAATTTGATCCGCAGACCGAGCAAGTACGAAATTGGTCCATACCGCATGATATCGGGGCCATGTCTCTTCGTAAGGGTGGCGGTGCAGTGCTCGCCCTGGCGGACGGGTTTTATACGTTCGATTTTGCGACCGAAAGACTGGAGTTGATCACCAAGATCGAGTCCGATGTGACACGAACAAGGCTGAATGACGGCAAGGTGGATCGCAAAGGCCGCTTTTTCGCCGGAGGCATGGACGATAAGGAAGAGGCAAAAATCTGCAGTCTCTGGCGCCTGGATCCCGATTTTTCCGTACATGCCGTTGATAATGGAATCATATGTGCCAACGGGCCTTGTTGGAGCCCGGATGACAAATCCTTTTATCTGGCGGACACATTCCAACAAGAGATTTGGCGATATGACTACGATATCGCCACAGGATTGGCGAGCAATAAGCGCGTATTTGCCTCAACGGAAAATGACGCCGGCGTTGCGGATGGCTCCACCGTCGATGAGGAAGGTTTCCTTTGGAATGCTCAATTGATTTCGGGCGAACTGGTAAGATACGCACCAGATGGGACGGTCGAGCGGCGTATCGGCATGCCCGTAAGAAATGTCACCAGCGTAATGTTTGGTGGCGACCAGCTAAACGAACTCTACATCACATCGATGAGCCGCGTTGACCACCCCGCCGTGCACGATCTCTTCACGGCAGAGATCAAACCTCAATTCAGTGCCGGACACCTTTTCAAGGTTTCGGGTCTCGGCATTCGCGGCTTGCCCGAACCCAGGTTTGCAGGATAGCCGACGTTTCAGCTAAAGCGTTTCAATCCGGTAGTGACACCGCATACATTCTTTGCGGATAGAGCCCAACCTTGAGGCGTTTCACTTCTTTCATGTCGGTCAAAGAAATAATAGACAAAGTATGGTCGCCGCGGTTGCTGGTATAGCCAAATCGGCCGTCCGGACTCACTGCCGCCCAGGCCGGCTCCTCACCCACAGGAACGCGACCTAGGAGTTCAAACGTGCTCGCATCGTACAATACTGCATAGTCATCAGTGGAATGCCCAATAAAGAGACGTGTGCCGTCGGACGTTAGAGCTAGGGCGTGCACAACTGTATACGGATACGTGGTCATCTCCGGGTTTTGGAGCGGCGCATGGTGGACAGTGGTTAGCACGTGGCCGGACTGAAGGTCGAGCGTCCGAAACCCATTCAGCCCGGACAACTGCATATGTGCCTTGGTCCCGTCGTTTGAAATGGCCAAAGGCCGAACACCTGCTCCCATGGGATAGGATCGCGCGATCTCTAGTTTTTCTAGGTCAACGGCTATAAGAGCTTCTTCTTGTATGAGTCCGATATAGGCAGTCTTCTCATCCGGACTAAAATGAGCGGAATGCGCCCCAAAACCTACACGCAATGACTGTCGAATTTCACCTGTTGCCGTGTCGATTACATGGAGCCAGCCTTCACTGGAAGTCGGCACAATCAGTGTTTTTCCGTCAGCTGATAAATCAAAGTGATTGGGTAGCCCTCGTGTTTCCGTTGCCCAGATCTCCTCACCGCTGTGCAGATCGAACGCCTTTACGAGGTGAGGTGTCGTCGTATCTCGGGCGCCGTCAAGAAATCCCACATACATCACCTTGCCGTCCGGTGACACCCTCACATCGTCAATGAGACCGCCAACATCGAGTGTCCTGCTCAACACGTGATCAGGAATCGTAATCACGGAGATTGTTTTGTCGTATGTGTTACCGACGAAAAGATAGTCCTTAGCCAATGCCGGAACCTCCACGTGCAGCATCACAAAGAAGACAACGATCGATATCCATTTCACTTTCCAACTCCCAATGCTACATCCGCACTTTCTGTTCTCAGCTTAATGACAATCGGTACGCCTAACCGATTATGAGTCTCGTTTTCGAGACGAAACGCGTTGGGGGAATCCACAGGTTTGTTGAAGCTGGTCCTCTTAGCACTCGTCCCAGTCGGTCAAACCGCGAGCCATGACAGGCACACATCCAACCGCCTAACGGCGGCTCCTGACGCGCCGGAACGCACGAGCTGTGCGTGCATAACACCGTTAGCACCAACCACTCCCCATTTTGTATTCGGCAGGAGACCCCCGCCGGGTGGGGCATGTTGCTGATTACCTGCTCTTCTGCATTGCGGATCATTTTCTCCGACCACCGTTCAATGAAGACGGGCCAATCACCCCACCAAACGACCGCGTTCTGACCAAAAGCCAATTGGCTCAAGTCGACGTTCACAGGTTCACGCCCCGCTGTCCCTGCCATCGCCGGCTTTAACAACCTCGGAAATAGAACAGCCGCGCCCAGCGCTAGAAGTGCCCGACGCGACCAGCCAGGGGCAAAGGCTTCAGCCGCGTCACGGAAAGAGGGGCATCGAATGCCGTCGTTCCTTTTTTCAAACATGACGATGCGTCCTACAGCCTTTCGCTCTTTGGAAGTGACACAACGATTTCAGACAGCGCTTTGTTAAGCGACGGCTCCATCACCCCACGGCCGGCCGGCAAGCCCATACGCACGATTACCAAATCGAGCGACGGGACAATAAACGCCACGTTCACACCACTGCCGCTCATATAATAAGTGTCTTCCGGAAGCGACCACCGCCCGTTGGTATTGAGCCAGAAGAAGCCGCCATAGATCCCCTTCTTGCCGTCACTGCTCCAGGCGGGCGCCGGTGTACGGACGACGGATGACCAATCCGAAGGTAAGATCTGTTCGCCTTTCCATCGACCATCCCACAAATAGAGCAAGGCCAGACGGGCCCAATCTCGCGCGCTACCATAGACGGATCCGGACAGAATGAAATTCCCATACGGATCTGTTTCCAGCACATGATTCTGGATCCCCAGCGGATCAAAGAGCGCCCGTTGTGGAAAGGTCAGATAATCTTGCTCATGATCCGTTACTGTATCTCTCATTATCCGCCCAATGATTAACGGATCTGAATTTCGATAACGACCGATTGAATCAGGGGGAAACTCGGATGGCTTTCCAACGGCAAACTCAAACACGTCCACAGCACCGGAATAAACGTAAAGATGGTCGGCATGATCCTGACCCCAAGATGAAGGCGCATCTGTAACTTGCGAAAATCTCAGGCCACTGCTCATTCTCAATAAGTCTATGATCCGAATTCCAGATCTCGGGTCGCCAACCCCCTGCCATTCCTCGATCGGCGCCGCGTCCAAAACGTCGAGCCAACCTCTTTGAACAAGCACACCCAGTAAGCTTGCCGCGACGCTCTTTCCCATCGACCAACTATCCAGTGCCGTTTCCCGCGAGACCATCGGCACGTACCTTTCAGCGATAAGCATCCCATCATGGACGACCAAAAAGGACAGCGGCCAAGCCGTTTGATCCAGGAAGTGCATTTCAATCGCGCGCTCTATGCGCTCAATATCAACGCCATCAGCGGCCTGTTCCAACTCATTGCTTTCTCCATACGGCCAAAACTCGTCTTTCTCCAAACTTGGAGCCGGAACGACTTGGACAGGCATAAAGTCGATGCCACGCACGCCAGGGCGATCGATGATGCACCCTTGACTGCCATAGTATTTTGCAGACCGCTCGATCCGATTTTCGAAAGAGAGGGTAATGCGTTTGCGAGCGGGATCGAGGGAGATATCTGTGAAGGACTGCGGATAATAACCGGCAACCATCCGAGTTGCCGTGTTGTGCAGTGTTTCTTCGATATTGCGCCTGGAAATGAAGACGCCAGAGCACAGAATCTTTGCGACGAAAGCTGTTCCCAATTCGGCGGCGCTTTGCCGAGGCGCCGCCGCGACAGGTTTCAGCAACACGGCGGTCACAAGGAGCGCCGGTATCAGCAAGGCAAATCCACGGACGCGGGCAGACCTTGCCGTTTCTTTTGCGGAACCTGTGAGCCGGGCAAGCAAAAGCATGCGGGTTCAGGCCGACACGTCCAGACCCAATAAACGTGCATTGTTTTCCCGCATGAAGAGGCGCTTCTCTTCTTCTGAGAGTCCGTCAACGTAATCGAGAAAGTCTTCGGGCTTTGGCGTGCCCTCGCCATGAGGGAAATCCGAGCCGAGGACAATCTGACCGGACCCCAAACAATTCATTGCCTGTTGCACATCGTCCTCTACGAAGGGAGTGACAAACAGATGGCGACGCAGCACGTCCCGCGGGTCTTCGTTCAATAGGCCACAACGGTCCTTTATTCTGGAGAAGTAGTGCGCATGCTCGATTTCCTGCAGCAGAAAAGGAATCCACCTTGACCCATTCTCGATACTTAACAGTTTAATCTTCGGGAAGCGGCCGAAGAAATTGTCGAACACGAGGCTTGCGATCATATCCATGGTGGGACGCTCCATGAAACACGCGTAACGCTGAAACGGCACCATCTTGAAAAGCTGCTGTCCCGGACGATATCCCCATGCAGCGCCAAATTCCTCATACGCTATACCGGAATCCCCGGCATGCAGGGCGACCAGAAGCTGCGCTTCGTTAACACGAGACCAGAAATCATCATAGTACGGATCGGCTGGTGCATATCCGGTACCGGTTGGCATGGCATGAATATGGATGATACGCGCGCCCTCTTTGATCACTCGGTCAAGCTCTTTCACCGCTTCGTCACGATTAAACAAAGAAAGCATCGCCACGCTGAAGATTCGTTGCTTGTATCCATAGCCCCAATCGTCCTCCAAAAAGCGATTGAATGCGCGTAAATGCGGGTAGAGCATTTCTGGGGCCTGGCGACGGAGCTGTTTCTCGACGCAGATACCGAGCGCCGGCAACATAACGGTCGCCTGGGTGTTTTGGCGGTCCATCAGGTCGAGGCGGGCGTCTTTGTCTCTGTACTCCGGGAAGTCTTGGAGTCGATGTGTCGTTTCGTCGACGTCCGCGGGCCGGCGCATGAAATAGGGAATCTTTGCACCAGGCCCCAAAAAACTATCGGAAGGAAAACTCGCCAGAAAGCTGATCGGCTCGTCTTCCAAATATGCGCGCCCTACGCTGCTCTCATTTGGCCGCGCGACATGGACTGCCCGGTTGCGGTACTTGGCTTCTATATGCCGGGTGAAGCAGTCCTCGGGCTCGTAGTAGTGCTGGTCGAGATCTACAATCTGATAATTCAGCCTGGACATCACAAACCCTCCTGGATCGTTTCCCTTTTCACTCTAATATTTACCGACCGGTCGATCAATAAAAAAGCTCGCAGCAGCGACTGGGTGTAAAGCTTCGAGGAACCGGCTGTCCTCAATGATCCCGATGTCTGGGATTGGGCATAGATCGATGCCCCCATAGCCAGCAGGAACTGGATGAGCACCGGGCTGGCACGGCCGAACGACGTCGCTTTTCACGCCCCGCATTGCCGCCAAAACGGCTAGGCAGCTATTCGTTCACTGTCGCAGCTTGGGCTCTTTGACCAAGCGAATTTCACCGTACGTCACGCTAACGTGGCAGCTTAATTCCGGCGGCTTCCCGATCCCATGTTTTGTCGTTCAGGAGATTCTTACGCAATTCTGCCTTTTGCACTTTTTCCGTCGGTGTTTTTGGCAACCCCTCGCTGATTTCAACGTATCTGGGAATTGCAAATCGGGGCATGCGCGGAATCAGATATTTGATAAGCTCCTCGGGTTGGAGCGCTTGGCCCGGATGGAGCACAACAACTGCCTTGATCTCATCCTCGCTCCATTCTGATGGAACGGCGACGGCAGCCGATTCAAGAACGGCGGGATGAGCGTTTATCTCCGCTTCCACTTCAAACGACGACACGTTCTCTCCGCGCCTACGGATCGCGTCTTTGATCCGGTCGACAAAGTAGAAATTGCCGTCCTTGTCGCGTTTAAGCCCATCGCCGGTATGGACCCACCCATTGCGCCAATGATCGACCGACTTTTCCGGCATGCCAAAATAGCGTGGATTTAAGACCCATGGATTGTCAGCGCGGACGATTGCTTCGCCGAGTTCGCCCGGAGCAACTTCATAGTCATGCTCATCGACAATACGCACTTCATAGCCCGCCCTAACGCGTCCGCACGTATCCCAGTTCGACTCATCAAGCCATTCCGATTTGATCGGGCTGCTAATATCCGTGCCGCCAAAGCCCGTCCAAATCTGTAGACCGAACCGGCGCTTGAAATCTTCAATCTGCTCCAGAACGGGCACCATGAATGCAGCCCGCAAGGGATTGTCGGCGTCATCGGGTTTCGGCGGCTGTTGATGGAGAAAGTTTGGTACAGCGCCCAACATCATGGTGATTGTGCACCCATGTTCCCGAATGTCTTTCCAAAAATCCCAAGTCGAGAAAACCTCGCGAATTACACAGCTTGCACCACCCAGCAGCGCAGCAGCGGCCAGCCCACGGCCGCTGGCGTGAAACGTTGGGTACGGAACATAGTAGCAATCCTCCGACGATACACCGTCCGGCGGCCAGTAGGTCAGGGCCCCGACGGGTATGCCGCCTGCTGCCTGTAGAACGCCTTTCGAAACGCCGGTTGTGCCCGAGGTGTAAGCAACCGACGTATCGTCCCAAGGTTCCGGTCCTTTGAGAGCGTCGTCGGGCGCAGCGCCTTCCAGGAATTCCTCACGTGTTAGCATCTGGAACGGGAGATCCGGAAGTGCCTGCGCCGCGTCAGGTACGACAACAGCTCTTAGATTCCCCGTATCGCCCAAAACGCCTTTGAGTTGTTCCAGATATTGTTCCCCGATCACCAAAACCTCGGCACCCGAGTTTATCATGATGTGCTGAAGCCATCGCCCCTTAAAGGCCGTGTTGACGTTTACATCCAGCGCCTTCAACCACCCCGGCGCGAATCCGGAAACAAGGGAGTCGAAACTGGTCGGCATCATCACCATAACGCGATCGCCTTCTTTCACCCCGAGTCGGCGATAGGCGTCAGCCCAGGTGAGCGTTGCCTCATAAAATGCTTGAAAGGTATGGGCCCCGCCTGCGACGTTCGTAATGTAAGTCCTGTCCGGGGTCTCCCTAGCTCTGCGGGCGAGAACGTTCAGTACAAGATGTTCACGGCGGGCCATGATCCTGTCGCCCAAAAACGATTCAATGGTCGTGCGTTCCGGCTCAATCCCTGTCTGAAGCTTTATGTTCACGATATTGCTCCTACGCTGATCAACTCGTCGATTTGTGTTTCAGAAAACCCCCAATCCAGAAAGGATTGGCGACGACTTTCCGGGGTTGATGGATGGGACTTCGGTCGAGCTTCAATTTCCGAGCGACTAAAGCGGGGACCAGTCGCCGGGCGGGTCAAGCCACCGACATTGACGAAATTTCCACGCGCCTTGTTGTGCGGATGATTAGGGGCTTCTTCAAGGGACAGAACTGGCGATACACACGCATCTGTGTTTTCCAGCAATGACGCCCACTCGTCACGGGTTTTAGCGCGGAACGCATCGGCGATCTTGCCGCGAATGAGAGGCCAAGCCTTTCGGTCCATCTGGGGCGGCAAACTCTGTTCGTCCAATCCAAGATTCGAAAGTAACACTGAATAAAACTGAGGTTCGAACGCGCTCACCGCGACGTATTTATCATCTGCCGTCTGATAGACATTGTAGAAGGGCGCGCCCGTGTCCATGAGATTTGTGCCGCGTTCGAGGGACCACGCGCCCATGGCATGCATCAGATACACAACGTCCATGAACTGAGCAGCGGAATCGAGCATCGCTGCATCTACAACCTGCCCCTTGCCTGAATGCGACGCTTCGAATGCGGCAGCGAGCGCGCCAAATGCGGCGTGGAGTCCGCCTGCGACATCACCCAGAAGATTCAAGGGTGGCATTGGTGGTTCCCCTTGCCTCCCAATTGGATCAAGAGCACCAGCAATTGCAATGTAGTTGATATCGTGACCAGCGATTTTGGATAAGGGTCCTATCTGCCCCCAGCCTGTCGAGCGCAAGTACACCAATTTCGGATTGCGGGCGAGACAGACCTCAGGTCCAATCCCGATACGCTCTGCCGTGCCGGGTCGAAACCCCTCGACAAGGATATCCGCCCGTTCTGCCAATTGAATGACGGCTTCCAATCCCGCCGGATGCTTCAGGTCGGCTGCAACAGTCCATCGCGCGCTGCCGAGAATTCCCTGCCCTGGATCAACCCAATCCCCCTTGGCATAAGCCGCAAAACTCTCGTGATGCGGATTGTCGCCTCGGCTCCTCAAGACACGCAGAACCTGCGCCCCTAGGCTGCCAAGAAAGCTGCATGCCGCGCTGGATGCACCTTGCGCATCCAGCGCCACCACTTTCAAACTGCTGAGCGGCCCCATAGACCTTTCCACATTTGTCAGAGTCGCGCGTAAATTTATCTTCCGTCCGGACGGTATAATATGACATACCATAATTGAAACCGAAAGCAATGATGGAACCACAAAATTGCTGTGATGCCATCAGGGCCCAGTATTCTGCTGAGCTCGCCGTTTCGGCTTGCCCATTGTCGTTGGAAGTCGTTGTAAAACTGAAGGCAATAATCAGCGGTCTGAAACCACCGGACACTCAAGCGGTAGAAGGAGCGATGTAGCGCATATGATGAATATTGTAGGACGGACGGCATTCATAACCGGAGGCGCAAACGGGATCGGCCTGGGCATTGCACGAACATTGGCTCATAAAGGTGTCAAAATCGCGCTGACAGATGTCGACCAAGCAGCGCTTGAATCTGCACAGGAGTCCATCGGCGGGATCACTGAGGTGGCGGCCTATGAGCTAGATGTTCGTGACCGGAGACGCTTCGCAAGCATTGCCGACAAGGTAGAGACCGAGCTTGGACCGGTATCCCTGCTCTTCAACAATGCCGGCGTCGCTATGGCCAGCCCCGTTGAAACCCTCACCTACGAACTGTGGGACTGGGTTCTCGACATCAATCTCGGCGGCGTAATTAATGGATTACAGACATTCCTTCCACGAATGATCGACCGTCAGCAAGGTGGCCATATTGTAAATACATCCTCTGGAGCAGGACTTGTCGGTGGCGGAAAGACCGGCGTTCTCTACGCCACATCAAAGTTCGCGCTGGTGGGCATGTCGGAAACGCTCCGTGTACACCTGAAGCCGTTTAATATTGGCGTAAGCGTCCTTTGTCCGGGACCGGTCGCTACTGATATCTCGAAACGCTCGTCCCTTTTTGCCAAAGATGAGCAACTGGGCGTCGGTGTCGACGATCTAGAAATGGAGGACGCAAGTATTGCCGAGCGCACGGCCTTTCTCGCGTCAGGCAAATCACCCGACCAGGTTGGCCACATAGTTGTCGAGGCAATCAACAGCAACCGCCTCTACATCCACACCGACCGGTATATGGAGGAGGCCATTGTCAAACGGACCAAAAGGCTACTAGATGCGATGCCGGAAGCGTGATGAAGCCAGGGGGCACAATGGAGCTCTGAATGGCAACTAAGCCAATCATGCCTGTCACTGGGGGGCGTTCTAAAACTCGCACAGACGTCGTTAAGGCATCAGCCGTGATCATGGGCAATAACCCTCAGTTATCGATACTTGAGTTGTAGTTTGGAAAGCGACTCAGCACCGGATAAATTAGCTGGTTTGTTTCAATTCCCATGTATCGAGCGCAATGCTCTCGGTGCGGTTGCCTTAAACGCCGCAAGGCTTGCGTTGCATTCAAAGGCGCAACATAAGGTGAGCCTGGATCAAGTCATTGAGACCATGCGCCAAACAGGACACGACATGAACGCCAAATACAAGGAAACCTCTCAAGGTAGAGATGCCGTCTACGTACCTGAGTGTTGAGGACGGTATGGCAACAATCCAGTGTAGGCGGCACGATCCGTTGCCTCGTAAGTGCAGGGCAAGTGCGCCACACTGAAACTCAATTGGCGGCAGCACCAAACACAACGTCGAGCGAAATGCCGATGACACGATCAGAATCCCGCGTAAGCCGAAGCCGGTCGATACGAAGCTTCGGGCTTTCGCGGGATCGCCGTTATTGACCTTTTACTGGCCTCAATTTGGAGATCGGTCGAGATTAGCTCTGATGCGCCTTACGCTGAGTTTCTTCTCGCAGAAGATCCCACATCCAAATCCAGTCGGACGCGGGGCAGCTGGAGTTAAACCGAAATGCCGGCGTGTTCGGCGAACGCCTGGAAACGGCACGGAACTCACATCCAACGCTATACTCAAATGGCAACAAGACCGTGGTGTCGCATGGCACTACATCGCGCCCGGCAAACCTATGCAGAATGGTTTTGTCGAAAGCTTCAATGGCCGGCTACGGGATGAATGCCTCAATGAACACCTGTTCTACAGCTATCGGCACGCCAGAAATATCATCGAAGATTGGAGGAACGACTACAACAACGACAGACCACATTCGAGCATTGAAGGGCTCACACCAATCGCATTTGCAACCCGGTCCCAACAGGACCATAACCAGAACAGAACTAACTTATAAACGAGGACAAACAAGGGAGCACGTCAGTCCCCGTGGTGATACAACCACTCTCCTAACTCTTTGAATTGCCGCGATCTTCTGGGGAAGAAATCGTCTCTCCAATGAGAGACGTGTGGCTGGCGGGCAGCCACAGATTCGAACTCTCGGTACCCGTCCCGAATCTAAGCCTTTGAAAAGTCGACGCTATTTCGAGCCATAAAGTCGAAAAATGCCCTCAGAGACAACTACTTAGCTCGCTCTCCGGTTATGTCCCCCTTAGTCACTTCCGCCATGTCAAATTGAAGGATGCACTTCTAAGGCGCGTTCTGACATAATACGACTTTAAAGTCTATCATTGAGCGGGCTGATGGAAAACAAGATCGACACGAATCCGATTGTCAATCAGTTCATCTATGTCACGCCAATTCTCATTGTCTTTCTATTGGGCATTTGGATGCTCCAGTTGGGAGTCAGTCCGGTTGAAGAATTTGCCCAAGCTGAGCTCGAAGACCACCCGAACGCATCGCTAACGCGCATCACTTCGGGCCAACGCACATTCCTTTCCGCATACATGCTGCACGTAATCGTCATATTGGGAATATTGGCCGGATGCTATTTCGAGTTTCGGAAATTCGGATTTTGTTTGGCCACTAGAGCAACTTATTTCGCCGTAATCCTCGCGGCAGCCACTGTAACGGTGGGGCATTTTTCTGGTTTAGTACAGAGGGAGGCATATCCTCTCATTTCTCAGAAGCACTTCTTCGGCCTCTTCAGAATAGGCGAAGAAGTGAGCGACAAAGTGATAAGCCAGAAACACTTCCAACTAATGCTGGTCTTAAGCGATGTCATCACAATCATTGTTGCCCTAGTTCTGATAGCGGCATTTCTTACGACAACTGCCTCGCCAAAGCAGAAATTTGACAGGGATTTCCAGATCTCCATCTTTAGGCTGCAGGCCCTTCGACTGGGTAGATATCTCTATTTTGCTTCCGCCCTCCTTGTGAGCGGCACCATTTTAACTGCCTCATGGATACAATGGCCAGCACCGTTGATTCATGAAAACGACGAATATCATCGGTTAGCAAACAGCCTCTCACTCTTCTACGGGCTTTTCTATAGCCTGATGCTAGCCGCTCTCTACATTCCTGCCTGGGCTTTCATAAGGCATAAATGGACTAACTTTATCGAGACTGTCCCTGAATCTTATGCAACTGGCGGTCAACCGGTGCCCGGTACCACGTTGCCTGGACTCGAGTTTGGCCTATTCTCAAAACAGCAGTTCACCACAATTCTGGCGGTTCTGGCGCCTTTCCTAGCCGGCGCAGTCGGAAGTCTGTTGGAAGCGCTGGGCAAAACGCTAGCCGGCACTTGAAAGCCATGACTTAAAGCCACCCATGTCTGTATCTATGGGAACCGGAACAAATGTGAACGGAGATATATACTCCGCATGCAGAGGATTGGCCCGTTTTTGGTCGCCACAACGGTCGCCCTATGTGGACAACCCTTTGAAATTATTATACTATTCTGAAAAATACAAATTGCTCCGTACAGAGACGAATGGCTGGCGGAGAGAGAGGGATTCGAACCCTCGGTACCCAAAGGGCACAACGGTTTTCGAGACCGCCCCGTTCGACCACTCCGGCATCTCTCCTGATCCAGTGATTGTGTGGTTGGCGCCCGGCCATAAGGCCACCCTACTTACTGTGAGTGGCCCAACATTTCAAATGATTAGCGGGCTGACCCCGCAGAACGACACCATGGCGTCGCACAGGCAGGCGCGAAACACAAAAATTTGGGCACAATCGTGTTTCCGTAGATCACGATTGTGCCCGAGTTACTGGGGTACAGGAATGGTTCGTCAGAAGATGGTGTTAGTTCGTAAGTCCCGGCACCATCACCAGGAAAGCGCCCACATAGCCCATCCATGTCATGGCTTTGACGGAGCGCCGGGAGGTTCGTTTCTCAAGGGAGGCATCGGCGAAACGACCGAGATAGGCCATGCGCCCTTTGGGCATGGTCGCGCCTCTGAACAGTATCATCTCGCGTTGCATTGCATCTCTCCATTTACGCGTACTTTCCGGGAGCGGCATTGCCCCCGGCTCGATGGGATAGATGTCATGCGGACGTGAGAACGATCGTGGGTACAACCGTGTGATTAACCGTGGAAATTGCGAATGTGACAGAAATACTTGTCTTCGGCGATTTTGGCGGCAACACTTCGCCTTATAGGAGAGCGTCCAACTCGCCCAGCCAGCCGTCGATCCGCGCTTTGTTCACCCCCCGGTCCGAATAGCCGTAGACCGAGCGGCTGTAAATCGCCAGCGTCGACCGGCGTCCGCCCAAATCGATAAAGCGCACGGTGATCCAATCGGGATACTGCATTAGCTCCGTACGCTGAACGTAATCCACCTGATTGACATTCCCATTGTCGACGGACATCTGCGTGGTGCGCGGCTTGGTCTCCAATATTTCGAACCACAGCCCCGCCAACTCTTCAGCGGGCATTTGAAAGACAGGGCTCGCCCGGTGCTGACGTCCGTTACAAAGATCTTCCGGGCACACCAAATATTGGTTGGGGGAGTCCTTGAGCTCAAGCATCGCAAAATCGATCGGCTCACCCGGCCCTTCCGGAAAGAAACCGATCATCATTTCATCGGTGCGGATAAAGGCGAAAAAAATGCCGATCGCAACAGCCAACAAGACCACCAGGATTCCGATCCCTCTCAGTATACGCATGATCATCAGACTGCTCCTGCTAACTGGGCTTGACGCCAGGCTTCCACCGCCAGCGGACGTATCCGTTCCTTCACTTCCATTGCTTTCGGATTGTTGGCGGTGCCGTCGCGCACGCGGCCCACAATTCCCTGCGCAATCGCGGCCGACCTAAACATGTTGTAGGCCTTATAAAACGCCACGTTGTCCAGCGGGGGCCGCCCTACCCGCTCACAATAACGCGCCACATAATCTTCGAAGCTTGGAATGCCCAGCGCTTTCAAATCCAACGACGAGTAGTTGGGCCGGGTTTCGTTTTGGACCGGCGGCAAATACCACCCCATGGTGTTGTAGGTAAGATCGCCCAAAGGATGGCCGGTCGTGCTCAATTCCCAATCCAACACCGCCACCACACGCGGCTCGGTGGGGTGAAACATAATGTTATGCAGCGCGAAATCCCCGTGAATGAGACACGTCGTGTCGTCTGCCGGCACATTGTCGGGCAGCCAGTCGATCAGCCGATCCATTTCCTCGATCTTGTCGGTCTCAGACGCTTTGTACTGCTTCGACCAGCGCGAAATCTGCCGAATGAAATAGTTGCCGGGCCGGCCGAAATCTTCTAACCCCAGCCCCACGTAATCAATGCCGTGTAGTTTCGCGAGAGTCTCGTTCAGTGAATCGAAGGCTTGCCCGCGCTCCGCCACCGAAAGCTCTTCCATAAAACCGTCCCAAAACACGCGGCCTTCGATGTGGTCCATAACAAAAAAGATGGTGCCCGTGATGCTTTCGTCTTCGCAGAGCAGGTGCGCCCGCGGCACGGGAAAATCGGTTTTGTTGAGGGCGCTGATCACCCGATATTCTCGATCCACCGCATGGGCCGACGGCAGCAGCTTACCGGGCGGTTTCCGGCGCAGCACATAGTTCTGGTTTGGTGTCACCAGCATGTATGTGGGATTGGATTGACCGCCTTCGAATTGGCGGACCGCCATGGGTCCCTCAAACCCGTCAATCCGATCAACGAGGTATTCAAACAGGCGCCCTTCATCGAATTTGTGCGCCGGCAGCACCGGCACCGTGCCTTCGGGCATTTCCTGAGACATCGGCTCACCCCACATTCTTGTTGGCCCCATCTGAGCCAACGGAGCCATCTGCGTCAAGGCAGCTATGGTCGCTCCTAAAGATTTGTCTACCGCCCAAAACCGCACGATGATGCCTTATGACAAGCAAGAATCGGCAGCGCCATGGCTGACCGCTATCCCAACCCGGAAACCGCCTGGCATGCGGAACACGGGCTGCCAGCCATTGACCTCAAAGAAGTGACCGAACGCATCGGCCCCGTGAACGTCGCAGTCCAGCCCTTATCCGGCGGCCTGGCCAACAAAACAATTCGGTTGGGCAATGATCGTGTCATGCGGTTGTACACCAGAGATCAGACAGCCCTGCCTAAGGAAGCTGCCCTTCTGTCGCGCCAATGGGCAACGTTTCGCACGCCTAGAATTCTGGACAGGGGCGAGGATTATCTGGTCCTGAGATACGTGCCGCACCGGCCGTTGCTGAACAGCCAACGCCATGGCACCGCCGTGGGCGAGGCGCTCGCCGAAATCCACCAAGAGCGGACAGACATGTGCGGCTTGTTTGATGACCGCTTTCGGGTCGCCGAACCGTTTCCCGATTTCATGGCCTCGATGATGGGCTACATCGCGACCTTATCGTTCACCGCGACGGACATCGCTATTCGCGATCGGTTGCTTGAGGCGATGACGCGGTGCGCGCCTGCGCTTGCGCCGTTTTGCACAAAGCCGGTCCGCCTGCATGGCGACTTCAAGCCATCTAACCTGCACTGGACCGACGACGACCGGTTGCTGGTTTTGGATTGGGAATTCACTTATGCGGGCCCTGCGTTGATGGACGTTGCTCAATTGGCCCGTTGGAGCATGCCGGAGCCGTTTCGAACGGCTTTTGAAGCGGCGTATCGCGAAAATGGGGGCAAGTTAGAAACGGATTGGCGGAACGCTGCCGCGCGGCTGGATCTGGTCAATTTGGCCGGCTTGCTCGCGAAATCGGTGCCGGGCTTGACGCACCACGCGGACCTGGTGGGGCGCATCAAGGCGACGCTTGCCCAGATTTAGTCCGGGTGAAACGTGCCCCGGGCAATGGCTTCGTCGTCTACCATCAGTTCCACCACATCGCCCTCCGCCACATGGGGCAATTCGGCGCCGGTTTCACTGGTAAGCCATTCCTTGACGCGGCCATTGGTCACCGTGGCATAGGCAACGCTTTCGCCGCTGATCTGCACATCCATGGTTTCGCCATCAGCGATGGTCGCGCCCTTATACTCAATCTCCATTTTGATGGAGCCGTCACTGTATTCGGACAACTCGATCTCGCCCCAGCCGGGGTGACCGTTGACGGGCTGCAGCTTTGCCTCAAGTTCGCTTTTGCGCACTTTGAACACTTTCGACAGCAGTTTGAGCATGCGGTGACCTCACGGTGTAAGGGCCCAGAATAGCTGTCAAAAACTTGTCATCATCTTAAAACCACAAGGGCGTGCGGCCACTGGCAATCCAAATCGGCTTATGGCACATAAACAGCGCCGCTCGCCTGCAGGTCGGCATGCAGGCGCCTGTGTTTGAGTTAACCATGCGGGGAACCCCAAGATGACGTTGTCTCGCCTCTTTTGCGCCGCGCTGTTTGTCGTCGGCATATCTCTGTCTTCCCTTAACGGCCATGCCGAAGAAACGTCGGTCCCGGAACCCCAGAGCAGCCTGATTACGCATATCTCATATCCGCAAGTAATGGATTTGCTGGACGGTACGGGGATCACGGCAGAGCTCATCACGTCGGATGACGGCGTCAGCTATTTGGTCGGAACCTACAACAACACCAGCTTCATCATGAGGCTGATTGAATGCGAATCCGAGAAACTTGCAAAGTGCACAACCCTCGCCATTTTCGCCAATTTCTTGGAAGACGAAGGGGCGCAAATCAGCGGCGGCGACAAAAACAAAATCAACGGATACAACGAGAACGAAATTTTCGGCCGCGCCTATTACTCAGCGGACGGAACAGCTCTTGGAATCGATATGGTGATCAGCATTGAGGGCGGCGTCACCGAAGCGTTTTTCAAGGCACAGCTCGACAATTGGACGAGCGCGCTTGGACTGTTTTTGTCTCAGCTCGCAAAACCTCAATGATCCGTAAACGGCCGGCTTGTGCCGGTTACTTCGGTTTTTAATCAAATGATTAAGCGGCCTTCAACAGAGATCCGCTACGCTATCTGGCAAATGGAGGAGCCAGATGCGCAAGTTTATCTCGATTGCCGCCCTTACCCTTGTTGCCGCCTGCGGGTCGTTTGATCAGGACGCCGCGTCGTCAAACGTTGCATCCAACGAATGCAACGGCGCTGTTTGGAACAGTTTTGGATTTGAGGACGGCGTGCGCGGACTCGAAAACGCAGAATTCGTGAAACGGAACGAGATCTGCGGTCAAGAAGACATCAATCTCAGGCGCGACCGCTACATGGCAGGGTATGCGGAAGGTGTCGCGCGGTTTTGCACGGCGGAGAATGGCTACAACCAAGGCGTCACTGGATATGTCTATACCGGCATATGCCCAATCGGGATGGAGGACGGCTTCGTCAAAGCGCTGAAGGCAGGACATCGCGCCTCCACAATCCAGAACGTGGCCGGCCGCACCTGATCCAGCGCGTCGCCCGGATCGGGCAGCCAACCATCCACCAATACGGCCCCGCATTGGGAAATGTGGGGCCTTTTATGTGCGCGGGCTTTGCCGCTTCAACTTCTGGATAAGGTTCTCCAGCTTTTGCAGGAATAGCGACCGGTCGCGGGCGGAAAATGACGCGTGATGGGTTTGCGCACCCGTTTCGCGCAAATGGGCGCTTAGGTCACGCATCGCCATCGCCATTCCGATGGACGCAGATGAGAACTCTTCGCCGGTCGGCTTCAAAACACTGGCCCCTGCTTTGAGGCACCGGTCCGCAAGCGGAATATCGGTTGTCACGGCGATATCGCCGGACTTGATTTCATCCACGATCCAGTCATCGGCTGCATCGGGCCCCGCGTCGACCACAATACGCCTCACGGCAACGCCATCGGGCAAGCGCATGGCCATGTTCGATACGAACACGACCTCCAGCCCATGGCGGTCGGCCACCCGAACCGTTTCTTGCTTTACCGGACAGGCATCGGCATCCACATAGACCTTCATGAATCACACATCGCACACATTGTTTGGTTAACAGCTATCAACCCTAATTACGGTTTGTCCCATAATTTAAGACCGGATAAACAGCAACCGCCTAATGTTGCCGCCAAACGGGAGGCACACCATGAAGCGCGTTGCAATTTCCACTCTTATCTTTCTTGGTTTGTCGGGCTGCGCGGCCATGAATGAGAAGGAATGCACCGCGGCCAATTGGCACGCGATCGGATTTGAAGATGGAGTTCGCGGGGCAACACCCGCCGCCTTCAGCACCCATCGTAAGGCCTGCGCGGCCCACGGCATCACGGCGGACTTCGAAGGCTATAAGAAGGGGCACGATCAAGGCATCGTCCAATTCTGCCGACCCCAAAACGGGTACAACCAAGGGACCCGGGGATACGTCTATCAGGGTGTTTGCCCCGACCATCTGGAAAGCGCCTTTGTCACCGCCCATCTGGAAGGCTACACGCTTTTTCAGAAGCACGCCGAAATGCATCGCATCGGCAAAGAACTGCACGCCGCCCGCGAACGGGCAAAGACCATTGAGCACGAGATTCTGGAAACGACGGCCCACCTTGCCGCACCCGGTATCCCAGCCGTCGAGCGGGCAAATCTGGCGCTTGAGATCAAGCACCTGACCGAAGAGAAAATCGACGTGGAAAGGTCAATTCCAGAACTCGAATACGCTTACGAGCAAGCGGAACTGGACTATGAGAATTTCAAGAACCGGGGCGCAGAGCAATACAGCTCTCTGTAGAGCCTTTCCTGCTCGTTCTGAACCGGTCTGACGGAACCCCGAGTCTCAGTCACTATTCCCTGCTAAGGCGCCGTCGCAACTTCGTGCCGAATATCGGCAACCACGTCTTTTGACGTTCCCCGAACCAGCAAAATGAGCCACGGCGTAATGGTCTCGCCCGAAGACGATCGGCGCCGGTGCGTCAGTTTCACCTCCATGCGGCCGTCATCGTCTTGCACCTTTCTGACGCGAAGCCGATCGCCGTCAGGGCGCGGTCCCAAGAAGATGCCAACCCCCGTGGTCACGCCCGGCACAAAGGTACCCTTTGCGGGCTTACCCACTTTCGACCATAAGCGGTACCATTGTTCCGGATCGGTCGCGACATAGAACCCCTCTTCACTGGGTCCCGAGGCGCCCGAGAATTTTGAGAAGCTAAATTCTTCGGCCCCTGCACCGGAAGGCGCGGCGAGGGCGAACAGCGCAACCATGCACAATGCAAATATGGGTCTAAAGATGATATGGCGATGTGTCATTTCCAGCACTCCCTTGGCGGCGATTCTGCACCAAAATCTTTATGCGGAGCAATATCAAAAAAGTGACATATGCGTCATGATCTCCTAATCTGGTAAACACAGAACAAACAGGATGATGCTTAATGCCTGAAGCTGCGATATCCGGCAGCGAATTTGACGAAACAAATTCCGCCGATGGGCAAAGTTTCCGGGTGGTCGTGTTGGGGGCGGGCATGTCCGGCATCTGCGCCGGCGTTAACCTTTTGCGGGAGGGGACCCGCGACTTTGTGATCCTCGAAAAGGCCAATTCTGTCGGCGGCACATGGCGCGAGAACCGATACCCCGGCGTGGCCTGTGATGTGCCGTCACACCTCTATTCGTTTTCGTTCGAACTCAACCCCCATTGGAGCCATTCCTATTCAAGCGGTGGCGAAATCTGGGATTATTGCGAGCGTACAGTGGACAAATACGGTCTACGCGGCTTTATCCGATTCGGCACGGAGGTCACGGACGTTAGATTTCGCGGTGGCAAATGGCATGTCATAACGAAAGACGGCCAAAAGATAACTTCAGATGTGGTGATTAGCGGACTGGGGGGTCTGCATCTGCCGAAATACATCCCTTTCGAAGGCCGAGATCATTTTGCCGGGCCCATCTTCCATACAGCCGAGTGGCGCGACGACGTGGACCTTAACGGAAAGCGCGTCGCAATTATCGGAACCGGTGCAAGTGCCGCACAAACGCTGCCGGGCATCGTGGATAAGGTGGCTGATGTGACCGTGTTTCAGCGGTCGGCAGCGTGGGTGTTTCCTCGACTTGCCCAAGACATTTCGGAAGCCACCCGCAGACGGTTCAATCGTTTTCCCCTTCTCATGCGCGCTTACCGAACCTTTCTCTGGCTCATGATGGATGCTGTCGGCACCAGATCCCTCAAGCGGGGCACTTGGCTGTCAAAGCGCCTGAAAAAGGCCGGACTCCAGCACCTGGAGACTTCCGTCACCGATCCGGTCATTCGAGAACGGCTAACGCCGGACTATGAACCTGGGTGCAAGCGGCGCGTGATCGCTGACGATTACCTCACTTGTTTCAATCGTGACCATGTGCATTTGGTTACCGATCCCATCCGCGAGATCGAAACGGCGGGCATCCGCGATGCGACCGGCAAGCTTCATGAGGTGGATGTGATCGTCGAGGCGACGGGGTTTCGGCCGTTCGACATCAGCGACTATGTGAATGTGGAAGGTCTGAATGGGCTTAAATTGAAGGACGCGTGGGGCGAACGTGTCGATTCCCTCCGCACAATGATGGTATCGGGATTTCCAAATTTCTTTATGCTTTTGGGTCCCAACAGCGCCACCGGGCACACGTCAGCACTGATCATGATCGAATCGGAAACAAAGTATGTCATGAAGTGTCTCCGTTGGATGGAGCGCGAGGGCATCTCTCATATCGATCCTGACCCCCAAGCTGTTCGTGCGTACAACGCAAGGCTCCAAAAAGATATCAAGCCCATGGTGTTCAGCGGCGGGTGCAATGCCTGGTACACCGACGGTAACGATTTTAACTTCACGCTCTGGCCTTATTCGGCGTTGCGCTTTGTAATCGAGCAATGGCGCATCCATCCGGAGGAGTTTCAGACTTCTCGGGAGGCATAAGAATGGCATTTCCGTTCACAGGTGATGCGCAATGCCCGTGCGGCACATCAAAGTTCCGGCTTTCCAAAATACCAACGCGGCGTTTTCTGTGCCACTGCACGATTTGTCAGCAGGTTTACGGAAAACCGTATTCGGACGTGACCGTATTGTCCGCAGCCCGCGTGGCTGTTGATACGCCACACACGATAGAGTTCGCCAAATACAAAGAGGGACCGGCGCTTGACCGCGGTATCTGCAAGGAATGCCGCAGCCCTGTGGTCGGTTTTTTACCCATCATGCCCTTTGTGCGCCTTGCCTTCGTTCCGTATACGAACATCCTGGACAAAGACGCCCTGCCGGACCCGGCTATGCACATCTACTACGGCACCCGCGTTGCGGATGTGGAGGACGGCGTACCGAAATTCGAGGATGAAAAACAAAGCCAGCGCAAGGCAGCCGGCTTGGTGCTCGCCGGGTTTCTGGGGTTTTGATGATGCTTTACCCGGCCACCCCTAGGGCCCCGATACCGGGTGGTTGGGAAGGGGGAGTGGGTGGCCCGGCTCATCAAGAAGGCGTTACTCCTCCACCTCAAATGTCAGGCCTGCATTGGCCACCAGGCGCTTGATCAGCGCACCGCCCATGGCGGGAGCAGGCGTGTAAACGCCACCGGCCACATCTTCGCAATCCTTCACCAAACAGATCGCGCTTTCCGCCAGCATCTTGGAGGTGGAGCCGTAGCCTGGGTCCTTATCGCCGGTGACCGCCACCTTGACGGTCCCTCCGTCGGCGGCTGCACCCGCGAACAATATGTCGTAAAAGCCCGCGTCTCGCTCTTCCTTAGACGGGCCCTCGCCGGGTTTTGGGTCGTTCTCTCCCCCCAATCCCGGATTGCTTGCGACGAATTTGGCTGCTTCCTCGCCTTCCTTGCCGGGTCCCGTCAGCATCATTTCATCGTATTGAAAGTCTTTGCCATACGCATGGCCAAGCAAGAAGTTTGACCGGTGAATATTCCGCGTATTGATCGCCGCCATGATAAAAGGCGCGGCCCAACTGCCCAGGCTTTCGTCATATTCGGGTGTGTCGCCGGCCGGTTGCTCCGCACCTTTGAATCCAGGGGTGAGCGAGAACGGGTCCATCAATAACTGCAACACATCCGGATCGGCCGCCGCCTCCATTGTCGCCCGCATGCTGGCGGCCGTGCCCCCGGAGAACGTTCCTTGCATCTTCCGTACACGGCCTTTCACGCGTGGGACGGCCGCGCCAAGCTTTTCGATGGCCCGATCCTGCAGGTAGTAGACGCCCAAATCGAACGGGATCGAGTCGAAGCCGCAAGAGAAGGTGATGCGCGCGCCGCTTTCTTTCGCGGCGTCTTCATGGGCGTCGATCATCTTGCGCATAAAAGGCGTTTCGCCGCACAAATCCACGTAATCCGTGCCTTCGGCCGCACAGGCCGCCACCAATTCCGCCCCATAAAGCTGATAAGGCCCCACGGTGGTGGCAACAGATTTCGTGTTCTGCACCATCGCCGCCAACGAAGCGGTGTCGGACGCATCGGCGGTCACCAAAGGCGTGTCGGCAGGGGCGCCAATTTCGTCGCGGACAGCGGCCAGTTTATCTGCGCTACGTCCCGCCATAGCCCAACGGATATCGCCGTCGGCCCCATATTGCTGCGACAGATATTCCGCCACCAGCCGGCCCGTATAGCCCGTTGCTCCATAAACCACCACGTCAAAATCTTTGGCCATCTAAACGCTCCCTGTGTCACAAGTGGCGGCACTCTAACGGGGAACGCCTGTCATCGCTACCATCGCCTAAGCCAATTGAAAAAGTCCAACGCGGTGGGTTTCAACCATCCGTTTAATACACTTATGATCGCATCAACCGCGTTGCCGCCGCATTTAGCCGAGCGGTGCAAAGACACACGCTGGATGAGGGGGAACCGATGGCCATCTACCGGACTCTGATTGTTTTGACACTAGCCTTTGGGCTCGCGGCGTGCGGCGGCGTGATCGCACGTGGCTATGGCATCAATTTTGTGGACGATCCGGCTGACGCCGCCGAGGTTCGCGAAAGAACAGAGATGGAAACCGACATTCATCAGGCGCGCGTCAAATTCAAAGGACCGATTGTTTACGCCCGCGACAACATCTTGAAGGATTATTATTTCCTACGCGCCTGGCTCAGCACCGAAGTGCCGGGCACTTATTCCGTGCTACAGATCTATGTGGTGACCGTTTCCGATGACTGGCTGTTTTTGGATACCGCCCGGTCCTATGGAAATCCCTATCGGGTGTCGCAGATTGATCGCGAAGTAAGCAATTGCGACTCGTATGGCAAGTGCACCTTTACGGAACAGATCGGGGTCAACCTCACGCCGCAAGAGGTGACACGGTTCGGCGAAACGGGATTCGACTTTCAGGTCAGCGGGCGGGGCGGCAGCCGCGAATTTTCAATTCCCGCCGGTTATTTCAAGGGATTTGCCGCTGCCGTTGGGGAGCACGCGGCGTCAACCGCACCGGTAAACTGATCGCCCCTGATCATTGTGGCTTTTTTGGCAGCAAGATGCTGGCGGCCATGCCGACACAAGCGACAAGGAATGTCCAGCCGATGAGGAAGGTCAATACATCTAAATCAAAGTTGCCGGCGTTTGCCTTTTGCGGTTCATACACTTTGGCAAAAAAACTGCCGTAAAGCATGCCGGCGGAAAAACCCCAGGCCGCGGTAAAATAGGCCCGCCTGTGAAACGTGTCCTTGGCCATCAAGATGGCCGAGCTGACCAGCAGCGCACCCAAGATCTGGTCGTCCACCCAAAACATGAGCGGGCGGTCCACACCCCAAGACCGATACAATTCGCCGATCGCGAGACCCAGCCCCTGCAAAACGGCGACGATGCGCAACACAGTCATGGCCATGGATTTCCCCCTTTTCTTATCTCATGATCGCCGTATGTGCGGGGCTCCCCAGCCAATGCCGCATAAGACAAAACACTCATTGTGCAAAAACCTGCGCCAGCGCGGGGCGCGAGGTGCAGCGCTCAAACCAGTCCTGAAGGCGCGGATCGGCTTTCACCACGTCGACGGTCTTTGGCCGCAACAAGACCGACGCTACGTTTAGATCGGCAACGGCGAAATCGGGACCGAGAATGTAGGCGCCTCTGTCGAGCGTCTGGCGCAAAGCGTTGAGTGACCGGTCGAGGGCCTTTGCATCCAGATCTGTGCCGGCCTTATTGGCCGCATCATGCGGACCCTCGATTTCGCCCATCACCCACGCCGTCCACATTTGAAGAAGCGACTGCTGATCCTCCGTAGACGGCCAAAACTGCGGCGCATAGCGCTTCGCGATATGGAGATTGATAGCGAGCGATTCCCAGATCACCAGATCCCCATCCACCAGCAGCGGAACCCGGCCGTTGGGATTTAGCTTCAAATACTCTGCCGCCTTGGTCTCGCCCTTGGCGAAGTCGACAGGCTTCAGCTCATACGCCACCCCCGCCTCCTCCAGCATCCAGAGGCAGCGAAACGCCCGCGACATCCGTGTTCCGTAGATTTTTGGCAAGCTGGCCTCCCAGTGGACAAGGTAATGTCTTAACACTTTTGGACCCCGTGGCGGACAAGTCCGCCGCGACCCAAAACACATTCAAACTTGAGGTCACGTGCGCCTTGACACCCCCCAATCCCTGGCTATAGTGCGCGCCTTCGCCGGGGGCTTTTGGGCCGCCGGCGCCTTTACGTATGCATACGTCTGGCCCGCGTCTAAGGGGCTGAAAACTCAAGGATTTCGACCATGTTTGCAGTCGTTAAAACCGGCGGAAAACAATACCGCGTCGCCAAGGACGATATCATCGTCGTTGAAAAGCTGAACGCGGAGGCGGGCGACATGGTTGCGCTGGACGAGGTGCTGATGATCGGCGGCGATGGGGCCACCAAGGTCGGCACGCCCATGATCGAAGGCGCAAGCGTCCATGCAGAGGTGCTGGACGAAGCCAAAGGCGACAAAATCATCGTCTTTAAGAAGAAGCGCCGGCAAACCTATCGGCGGACCAAAGGTCATCGCCAGTGGGAAACCACACTGAAGATCACCGACATTTACGCGGAAGGCGGCAAGAAACCCGCCAAGAAAGCTAAAAAAGCCGAGCCTGCGCCGAAAGCAGAGAAGGCCGCCGCGGAGGCCCCCGCTGAAGCAGCCGCCCCCGCCAAGACCGAAGCGCCCAAGGAGGCGCCGGCCGACGCCCCTGCGGCTGAGCTTCAAGGGGTAGCACCGGAGGTTTTGAGTGGCCCGCGGGACGGCAAAGCCGACGATTTGAAAAAAATCGGCGGGGTTGGCCCCAAATTGGAAGAAAAACTCAACGGTTTGGGTATTTATCATTACGACCAAATCGCATCGTTCACGCCCGAGAATGTGGCCTATGTGGACGAAACACTGAACTTTAAGGGCCGCATCGACCGGGATGACTGGATCGGCCAGGCGAAAGCGCTGGCGGAAGGCAAGGAGTAAAGGCTCATGGCACATAAGAAAGCAGGCGGCTCGTCGCGTAACGGCCGCGATTCAGCGGGCCGGCGCCTGGGCATTAAGAAGTTCGGCGGGGAATCTGTCATTCCCGGCAACATCATTGTGCGCCAGCGGGGCACCAAATGGCACCCGGGCAGCAATGTAGGCATCGGTAAAGACCACACGATTTTTGCCCTTATTGACGGCACCGTTTCGTTTGCGACGAAACGGAACGGCCGCGTGTACGTGTCGGTAGATCCGACTGCGACACCGGTGGCCAATGTGGTGCCGAGTGCAGCGGAATAGGGCGTAAGCGGAATAAACGCATCGCCCGATAGGTGGCGATGCCAGAGATGAGGGAGATGGGTCGCCATCTCCCTTTTTTGTTCTCCCTCGCAACATTGGATGGCTAAGCCATCCCACTCCCCCGGCCCAACCACCCCAAGGGTACCCTAATTCGGGTGGTTGGGCCGGGGGAGTGGGATGGTCAAGCGATCCTCAACACAGAGGAGAAGTAAAGTGGACCGAATACTGAACACCCCACGATTAACCTTGCGACCGTTCGACCGAACCGACGCAAAATCCGTACAGAAACTAGCGGGCACGTGGTCTGTTGCCAGCATGTTGGCACGAGTGCCCTATCCTTACGAGAACGGCATGGCCGAAGAATGGATCGGATCCCATGATGCCCTGCGCGATGCGGGCACATCGTTCACCTACGCCGTGACCAAATGCGGCCATCTCATCGGCTGCGTCGGCATCGATCGTAGTGAAGAGGGTGACTACGAAATCGGCTATTGGCTCGGCCAACCTTTTTGGGGCAAGGGCTATGCGACCGAGGCTGCCCGGGCCGTGAAGGACGCCGCCGTCAACGCCCTCAGCCTGACGCGTATGGTTTCGGGCCACTTTGTTGAAAACCCCATTTCCGGCCGGGTGCTGACGAAACTGGGCTTTCGCTACACACATGAGGCTCCCAATCCGTGTCTGGCACGAGGTCAAACGGTGATGGCGAAACGCATGGAATGGACAGCATGATTAGACGAGTGAATATCCCTGTCCGGCGGCCTTGCCGTGAGCAGACGTGCCGGCGGGCAGGGATATGGTATAGGTTGTTGATTACTTGACCTTCCCACTCCCCCTGCCCAACCACCCGAAACAGGGTACCCTTGGGGTGGTTGGGCAGGGGGAGTGGGAAGGCTAAGCCCTTTGAGCGAAGCGAACGTACAAAGATGAAATTTCTCGACCAGGCAAAAGTCTATGTGCAGTCCGGCACCGGCGGTGCGGGGTGCGTGAGCTTTCGCCGTGAGAAATATATCGAGTTCGGCGGTCCCGATGGCGGCGATGGCGGCAAGGGCGGCGATGTGTGGGTGGAATGCGTCGACGGCCTCAACACGCTGATCGATTACCGCTACCAGCAGCACTACAAAGCCAAAACCGGCACCCATGGCATGGGCAAGAACCGCACAGGCGCGGCAGGCGCGGACGTCACCCTGAAAGTGCCGGTGGGTACGCAGATCTTCCATGAAGACAAAGAAACGCGGCTGGCCGACCTCACCCGCGTCGGGCAACGCGTGCTGCTTGCCCAAGGCGGCAATGGGGGCTTCGGCAATGCCCATTTCAAAAGCTCCACAAACCGCGCGCCCCGCCGGTCCAATCCGGGCCAAGAAGGCGAAGGCTTTTGGATTTGGCTGCGCCTGAAACTCATCGCCGATATCGGTCTTGTGGGCCTGCCGAATGCGGGCAAGTCGACCCTGCTTGCCGCCGTCAGCCGGGCGCGGCCCAAGATTGCCGATTATCCGTTCACCACCCTTTCTCCCAATCTGGGCACCGTGGCCGTGGACACAACAGACTTTGTCATCGCTGACATCCCCGGCCTGATCGAGGGCGCTCATGAAGGGCAGGGCCTGGGCGACCGGTTCTTAGGGCACATTGAACGCTGCCGGGCGCTTGTCCATTTGGTCGACGGCACCCAGGAAGATATTGCCGAGGCCTATCACACCATTCGAGAAGAGTTGGCGGCATACGGTGCCAGTCTAGAAGACAAGCATGAGATCCTTGTGCTGAACAAAGCGGATGCTTTGACCGACGACGACCGCGCCGAAGCAGCCTCAGCCCTCAAAGACGCCTCCGGAAAAACACCCATGATCATTTCCGGGGTGAGCGGCGAAGGGGTGACAGATCTTTTGCGTGCCTGTGCGCGCCTCATCAACAAGGATCTGGTCGAAGAAGAAGAACCTCCCGTGGAGGCGGCGGCATGGCGCCCATGACGCTCGCGCTTGCTTCTCTCAAATCGGTGGTCGTCAAAATCGGGTCGTCACTTCTGGTTGATCCAGCGACCGGCATTGTGCGCCGCGAATGGTTGCAAAGCGTCGTGGACGACGTCGCCCGCTGGCAGGGGCGCGGCCAGAATGTGTTGATCGTATCCTCCGGCGCCATCGCCCTTGGCCGTCACGCCCTGAGGCTGCCCGACGGCGTGTTGCGCCTGGAACAGGCGCAAGCGGCGGCAGCGGCGGGACAAATTCGTCTGGCCCATGCCTACGAGGAATTATTCGCCGCGAAGAACATTCCCATCGCGCAAGTGTTGCTCACCCTCGAGGATACGGAAGAGCGCCGCCGTTATCTCAACGCCCGGGCCACCATCGCCACCATTCTCAAGAATGGCGGCGTGCCGGTCATCAACGAAAACGACACGGTCACCACCGAAGAAATCCGCTATGGCGACAATGACCGGCTGGCCGCTCGCGTTGCCCAGATGATGGGCGCTGACGGACTTGTTATCCTGTCGGACGTCGATGGTCTTTACACACACAATCCCGAAGAAGACCATGCGGCCAAACTCATTCCCCTGGTCGACGCGATCACGCCGGACATCGAGAAAATGGCGCGGCCCGCCGGCGGCAAGACGGTGAGGCAAATGGGTTCCGGCGGCATGGTGACAAAAATCGAGGCGGCGAAGATCGCCGTCGGCGCCGGCTGTCAGATGGTGATCGGCAGCGGCCGCATTGATCATCCCTTGCGCGCCATTGAAGACGGCGCATCGCACACCTGGTTCCAGGCCAAAGCCTCGCCTGCCACGGCACGCAAGCAATGGATCGCCGGTAGTCTTAAGCCCCAAGGCGCGCTGACCATTGATGACGGGGCGAGCCGCGCCCTCGTCGCCGGAAAGAGCTTATTGCCGGCCGGTGTCAAAGGGGTCAGCGGAACCTTCAGCCGCGGCGATGCGGTGCAGGTCCTCGATCCGGCCGGACAGGAGCTGGCGCGCGGCCTGGTTGCCTATGCCAGCGGCGATGCGGCGCAAATCGCCGGGCACAAAAGCCATGAAATCGAGGCGATCCTGGGCTACCGTGGCCGGGACGAAATGATCCACAGAGATGATCTGGTGCTGACACGACCTGCCGGCCAACACAAGAACGATAAGGAAACGATTGCATGAGCACCGCGCACATTTTGGAGAATGACGAGCAGGGCGATATCGCCACGCTGATGACCGATATTGGCCATCGGGCGAAATCCGCGGGCCAGGTGCTCGCCACAACCAATGCCGCCGCGAAGAACACGGCTCTGACCGCTATGGCAGCGGCCATTCGCGCAAGTGCTAATGATCTCATCACTGAGAATGAAAAGGACATGGCCGGCGGCCGCGAAAAGGGGTTGAGCAAGGCCATGCTCGACCGCCTGTTGTTGACGCCGGATCGTATCGAGTCCATGGCCGCCGGTGTTGAAGCCGTCGCTGCACTTCAGGATCCGGTGGGGACCAAAATCACCGAATGGGATCAACCCACCAACGGGCTTCACATCGAACGCGTGCGTGTGCCCATCGGCGTCATCGGTATTATTTATGAAAGCCGGCCCAATGTGACGGCCGATGCGGGCGCTCTGTGCCTCAAATCCGGCAATGCCGTCATTCTGCGTGGCGGGTCGGAGAGCTTCCACTCATCGCGCGCCATTCATGCCTGCCTAGTAAAAGGTTTGAAATCTGCAGGGCTGCCCGCAGACGCGATCCAAGTTATTCCGACAACGGACCGGGCGGCGGTAGGCTACTTGCTTTCTGAAATGACCGACACGGTGGACATCGTTGTTCCCCGCGGCGGCAAAAACCTCATCGCGCGCGTTCAAGCAGAGGCACGCGTGCCGGTCATCGGTCATCTGGAAGGCCTGTGCCACATCTACATTGACAAAGATGCAGACGCCCAGAAGGCTATCGACATTACAGTGAACGCCAAAATGCGCCGGACGGGCATCTGCGGCGCTGCCGAAACGGTCCTCATCGACAAATCATGTTCGCGCGAAACCGCCGCCAAAGTAATCGATGCACTGCTGGATGCCGGATGTGCGGTGCGGGGCGATGCCGCCATGCAGGCGTTGGATGGCCGCGTCACGGCGGCCACTCAAGATGATTGGACGACGGAATATCTCGACACAATCATCGCGGCTGCGGAAGTGGACGGCGTGCAAGGTGCAGTGAACCACATCACTCAATTCGGATCGGCGCACACGGAATCAATCATCACCGAAAATCAAGCAACGGCGGACCAATTCCTCGCCAACGTGGACAGCGCCATTGTCATGCATAACGCGTCGACCCAATTCGCGGATGGCGGTGAATTCGGTATGGGGGCGGAAATTGGCATCGGCACCGGAAAGCTTCACGCGCGCGGGCCCGTGGGCGTGGAACAGTTGACCAGCTTCAAATACGTCGTCCGCGGCACCGGCCAAACCCGGCCCTAAACGCCGTAATCCGTTTCCTCATGAAACTGCCGCTGCAACGTCCCTGGCTTGCCAAAGGCATGCGCATCGGCCTGCTTGGCGGTTCGTTCAATCCCGCCCATGAAGGTCATCGCGACATCAGCCTAACAGCCTTGGCGCGTCTGAAGCTCGACCGGGTGTGGTGGATGGTGTCGCCGCAAAATCCATTGAAGTCGTCGGACGGCATGGCGACTCTTGAGGAGCGCCTCACCACCGCGCGCACAATTGCAAATCATCCGCGCATTCATGTAACGGATATTGAACGCGCATTGGGCACTCAATACACACGCGACACGCTGGCGCATCTATGCACCGTGTACCCTCATGTTTATTTTGTCTGGCTGATGGGTGCCGACAACATGATTCAATTGCCGAAATGGCAGGGGTGGCAGCAGATTATGCGTAGCGTTCCCGTGGCTGTCATCGACAGACCTGGTTTTGGGTTGAAAGCGCAGTTGGGAAAAGCAGCACAAACATTTGATCAATTTCGAATTAATGAAGACGAAGCCGCCATGCTTCCGACTATGAAACCGCCTGCATGGGTCATGCTGCATGCACGCCTCAATCCAATTTCGGCCACGGGGTTGCGAAATCTGATGAGATAAGCGACAACTAGAAGGCGCCTTTCGACGAACGCAGAATGAGGACGCCCAGATCCGGGCACAAAAACCATGGGCACACAGAAACCCCGGGATCTGGCCGAGAAAGGTTCGGCAGATGCTGCTGCATCGCACCCATCAAGCCGTGATCGCCTTCTTCAAGAATTCCGCTTTACGCGCGCTCTTACCTTAGAATTGGCAGACCCTCTGTCTACGGAGGATATGGTCGTTCAGACCATGCCCGATGTGAGCCCCACTAAGTGGCATATGGCCCATACGACTTGGTTTTTCGACACATTCCTGCTCAAACCGAATGTGAAACCCTATCAACCGTTTCACGAAGCGTTCGAATACCTGTTCAACTCTTACTACAACGCAGTCGGCGAACAGTTTCCGCGGCCGGAACGGGGTTTGCTATCACGCCCCACCGTTTCTGAAGTTGTCGACTATCGCACCCATGTGGATGACGGTATGGAATCGCTCATCGCGGAGTGTGCGACCGATACATGGAACGAGATCGCGCCGCTCATCGAGCTCGGCATTCATCACGAACAACAGCATCAAGAGTTGATGGTCACGGACATCAAACATGTCCTCTCTTGGAATCCGCTCAAACCGGCCGCCTATGGCGTTAAACCAAAAGTCCTGCGGAAAGCGGCGTCGCTCAGTTTTATCGACTTTGAGGGCGGCATCTTTGAGTTCGGTCATCAAAGCCCAGCATTTGCCTTCGATTGCGAAGGGCCGCGCCACGAAGAATTGGTCAGACCGTTCCAAATGGCAAATCGCCCGGTGACCAATGGCGAATTCCTGGAATTCATTGAAGATGGCGGCTACCGGACGCCTCATTTGTGGCTGTCCGATGGCTGGGCGGATCTTCAAGAAGGCAATTGGCAATGCCCGCTTTATTGGTCGCAAGAAGACGGTGTGTGGACCGAATTCACGCTTCACGGGCCCCAAAAGCTCAATCCTGTGCTTCCGCTTACGCACGTGAATTACTATGAGGCCGCGGCGTTCGCCGCATGGAAAGGGGCGCGCCTGCCCTATGAAACGGAACTTGAGCTTGCCGCCGACACACAAGACGTTTGCGGCAACTTTCTGACGACGGAGCATATGCACCCGAGCCCAGTAGAAAGCTTAGAAAGCGGCAAATTGCTTCAAATCTACGGCGATGTTTGGGAATGGACCCAAAGCGCCTACAGCCCGTATCCCGGCTTTTCGCCCGCCGCTGGCGCCGTCGGTGAATACAATGGCAAATTCATGAGCGGCCAGCTCGTCCTCAAGGGGGGCAGTTGCGCCACGCCGCCTGGGCATATGCGCCCCACTTACAGGAACTTCTTTCCGCCGGCGGCCCGTTGGCAATTCTCGGGCATTCGCTTGGCCAAAGACATTTAAACGGCATTCATCGGACAAAACCCATGCCTTCCCCCTTACGTCGCACGTCCCACGCGCCACCGGCTTATCGTTCCGAAACAGCCGACGGTCTTTCGTTTTTCCACGACTATGCTCCGCCAACTGAAGATTTCCTGCAGGATGTCATTGATGGGTTGTCCAGCGACCCCAAATCGATTTCGCCCAAGTACTTTTATGACGAAACCGGGTCGCGGTTGTTCGATGCGATTTGCGAAACCGAAGAATACTACCCTACCCGCACAGAGATTGGCCTTCTTGGAAAAGTCAGCGCTGAAATTGCCGAGCTGACCGGTAAAGAAAGTACCGTGGTCGAATTCGGTTCGGGATCAAGTGTTAAAATCCGCCAGCTACTTGACGCCTTGGAGCAGCCGACGCACTACATTGCGTTGGATATTTCTAAAGACCATCTCAAGAAATCCGCACAGAAGATCGCCCGAACCTACCCCGAGGTTTTAGTTGGCGGCATCTGCGCCGATTTCACTGCCAAAATGCCCATTCCGTCTACGGATCAATTGAGCAAGACCGCCGGCCGGCGGCTCGGCTTCCTGCCTGGATCGACAATCGGCAACTTTCACCCGCGCGATGCCGAACTGTTTCTACAAAGCACACTGGATCTGCTGGGACCAAGCGGTGCATTCGTGATCGGCGTCGATCTGAAGAAGGATCACACGATTTTGAACGCAGCGTATAACGATGCATCGGGCGTCACCGCCCAGTTCAATCTGAATCTGTTACGGCGCATGAACCGCGAACTTGACGCCGTGATCGATGAAGACGCTTTTGAACATCAAGCGTTCTACAATGCAGACGCCGGCCGCATCGAAATGCATTTGAAGTCGCAAAGGCAACAAGTGATCACCATCGGCGACCGCCGGTTCTCCTTTGAGGCCGACGAGACCATTCACACCGAAAACTCATACAAATACCGGGTTGAAGAATTCAGCGCACTCGCCCGGAAAGCCGGATTTCAAACACGGCGTGTCTGGACGGACGAAAACAATCTCTTCAGTGTGCACTTCCTGGAGGCGCATGGTTAATGCGCCGGGCTTGATTTGCCGCTGACCAACTAACATGTTGATATTGATGGCAGAACAAAAGTGCCGTGACAAAATGGGCCATTTTCGGCATAATTCCAGTGCGTGCTGACGCTTTGTTGAAACGCTCACAGGTCAGCACCGGTCGGGAATCAGAGAGGGACGCAATCAAACGTCATATGATTCAATACGGTAGTGATGAGCCGTGTGTGGCGCCCCCCAAGCCCCGGCACCTTGTGGGCATGAGGAGGAGCAACAACTGAGTACGGAAACGAGCCGGACGGCAGATACGGACTTACTGTCAACTATCCTTAGATCTCTCGATGACGACAAGGCCGAGAACATCGTATCCATCGGCCTAACCGGAAAAACCTCAATTGCAGATCATATGGTCGTGGCAAGCGGCCGGTCGCAGCGTCATGTGGGCGCAACGGCGGACCATTTGCTGAGGACCCTGAAAGAAAACGGCTTCGGCACAGCGAAGGTCGAGGGCATGCCAAGTTGCGACTGGGTGCTGATCGATGCGGGCGACGTCATCGTTCATATCTTCCGCCCCGAAGTCCGCGAATTCTACAACATCGAAAAGATGTGGTCCGCGGATATACCGGTGGAACCTGTCGCCGCGCACGCTTAAGCGTGCGGCTGCACATTGTAAGCATCGGCCGCTGGTCCGGGGGGCCTGACAAAGTGCTGTACGAGCACTATGCCGATCGAATTGACCGACTGGCACGAAACCTGGCGCTCGGGCCGCTGGCGCTGAGGGAGGTGGTGCCGAAGAAAACTTCGGACCGGGATGAAGAAGCAACGGCCCTACTAAAGGCGACCCCCCAAAACTCCTTCGTGATCGCCCTCGACGAAACCGGTAAAACCCAAAAAAGCAGCGAATTTGCCGATTTTCTCGCTAGCAAACGCGATGACGGCACCAGCGATATGGCTTTCGTTGTCGGCGGTGCAGAGGGTTTGGGCGCCACGGTCACACAAGGCTGTCAACTCAAGCTCAGTCTTGGTGCCATGACGTGGCCTCACATGTTGGTGCGCGTGATGCTTGCCGAGCAGGTTTATCGTGCCCTCACCATTCTTGCCGGTCACCCCTACCACAAGGCCTAGATCATCATGCGATCAACTGGCCTCCTCTTCGACGATCCAGTTGATCGCGTAAAGATGATCTACATCTATGAAAAAGAGCAACTTTGTGCGCTCAAACCAACCCCCGTGGGTCGGTTTGAGCGTAGGTTGCTCCGGCGCGGTATGGTGGACGTTGCCTTAACCTTGAAAAAGCCCTTATTAGGATACATAGATCCCTATAACCGGCCCAAAAAGCCAACCCGCAAAGACAACCACTGTTCGGAAATCAACTTGAATGGCTGCTAACCCAAAACCTGTCGTGTTGTGCATCCTTGATGGGTGGGGATGGCGCGAGGATAGCGAAGACAACGCCATCGCACTGGCGCGGACCCCCAATTACGACCGGCTGGTGTCCACCTCGCCCTTATCGCAACTCGCCACATCGGGGCTTGCCGTAGGTCTGCCCGACGGCCAAATGGGTAATTCCGAAGTCGGGCATATGAATATAGGGTCCGGCCGGGTCGTGTTGCAGGACTTGCCGCGTATCGACGACGCCATCAGTCAGGGATCGTTGAAGGACAATCCGGAGCTGGCCTCGTTGGTAGACGATGTGAAGGGCAAGGATGGCGCCGTCCATATGATCGGCCTGCTGTCGCCCGGCGGTGTCCACTCCCACCAGGATCACATGGTCGCCCTGGCAGGGCTTATCGGCAGGTCGGGTATCGCGGTCCATATCCATGCTTTATTGGACGGACGCGATACGCCGCCGAAAAGCGCCGTTGAATTTGTTGAGAAGTTCGAAGCAGACATTGCCTCGATTCCCAATGCAGCAATTGCGACCCTGGGCGGCCGCTTCTATGGCATGGACCGGGATAAAAGATGGGAACGCATCGAAAAGGCCTATGACGCCGTCGTCGCCGGTAAAGGCAAGATGTTTACGTCGGCTGCCTCGGCCATCGCGCAGGCTTATGAAGACGGCGAGAGTGATGAATTCGTCACACCTCATGTGGCCGAACACTATGGGGGCATGAAGGATGGCGACGGCCTGCTGATGGCGAACTTCCGGGCCGACCGGGCGCGCCAAATTCTGAAGGCCCTGCTGGATCCACATTTTGACGGGTTCAAGCGAACAAGACTTGTCGACTTTTCCGCGGCCAAAGGCATGGTCAGCTATTCAGATGAGCTGAGCGAGTTCATGCAGCCTTTGTTTCCGCCTATCGACTTGGTGGACACTTTGGGCGAAGTAATTGCGAAAGCAGGGCTTCGACAGCTTCGCATATCGGAAACCGAAAAATATGCGCACGTCACATTCTTCTTGAACGGCGGCCGCGAGACGGTGTTCGAAAACGAGGATCGAATCCTCATCCCCAGCCCAAAGGTGGAGACCTACGACCTCCAGCCGCAAATGTCCGCCTACGAAGTAACTGGTGAACTCGAAAAAGCGATCGGGTCCGGAAAGTTCGAGCTGATTGTCGTCAATTATGCCAACCCGGACATGGTCGGCCATACCGGCAACTTCAACGCGGCCATCGAAGCGGTAGAGACCGTTGATGCATGCCTTGGCCGCTTGTCGGCAGCGGTCACCACCGCAGGCGGCGTCCTTCTCATCTGCGCCGATCATGGCAATGTTGAGCTCATGCGCGATCCCAAAAGCGGCGAACCACATACGGCGCACACAAATGGTCCAGTCCCGTTTATCTGCGTCGGCGAGCCCGCTGCCGCAAATTGGACACTCAACAATGGTAGGCTGTGCGATATAGCGCCGACCATTCTGGCGCTGCTTCAGATCGAGCAGCCTTCGGAAATGACCGGCACTTCATTGCTTAGCGCGGCAGGTGGAAAAAGCAAACCACATGAACGCATCTCGGCCTAGAGCGTTTCCAGGTGAAGTGATAACAGGTTCACCTTCCGGAAACGCGCCAAAACAATGGCCTAGAGCACTTCTGCGTTTCAATCTGATGCAGAAGTGCTCTAGGCCGAGCCATCGCTCTCCGCTTCGTGCTGCGGCCGCGGCACTCATTGCGCTTGCCCTGGTGCCGTCGATAGCGCATGGCGAAAGCCGACCCGATGAGACCGATCTGAAATCGCTCGAAGGCGAGCTACAGGAGCTGCGCTTAAGAAAACAGAAATTGGAACAAGAGGCGCTGGAGCTCCAGCGGGAAGAAGAAGAACTCCAGAAGAAGCTGGTCGGCGCGGCGGCATCGGTGCAAGACGCCGAGACCGATTTGTCCGCCATCGAAAGCCAGATCATCGGACTGCTTGTCCAACAAAACGCCATCGTACGCCGGCTGTTCGATCAAGAAGAAGCCTTGGGCGACCTGTTGGCCGCGTTAGAGGCGCTGGAAATAAACCGGCCGCCGGCGCTTGCCATCGAACCGGACGATGCCGTCAAAGCGGCGCGCACTGCGATGCTGTTGTCGTCCCTCATCCCGGAGTTGCAGGCGGAAGCCCAGAAGCTGAGTGACGACCTGGAAAACCTGGCGTCAATCAGAACGGACATAGAGCGCCAAAAAGAAGCGCAACAAAACGCAACCGAACAGCTGGATGCGGAACGTGTCTCGCTGGAAGCGTTGCTTGCCGAATTGGGGGACAAACGGAAGTCCAAGGCCGAAGAGGCCAAAGCAGAACAAAAGCAAATTGCTGCGCTGGCAGCGGAAGCACGAGATTTGCGCCAATTACTCCAAGAACTAAGCCGGCGAAACGCGGGATCCGTTCCCCGAATCAAGCCGGAACGCGTGCCTGAGGACCCCCCCGGCACCGATTCAAAGACCGTTTCCGCTGCCAAAGTGGCCTTGCCACCGCTGCAAGGCGCCTTTGCAAACGCCACTGTCCGACGATTCGCAAGCGCCAAGGGCTCCCTAAAACAGCCTGTATCCGGTTTTTTGCAGGAATCGTTCGGGGAATCTGCCGACAGCGGTGCGCCCTCGAAGGGTATCCGCTACGCCACCCGCGCTAAAGCACAGGTTGTTGCACCCTTTGACGGTACAATCGTATTTGCGGGGCCCTTCTTAGGGTATGGGCAGCTTTTAATCATAGAAGCAGGCGACGGATATCATATACTATTGGCTGGAATGGATAGGATTGATGGGGTTGTCGGTCAGCATCTCTTAGCGGGGGAACCGGTCGGTGTGATGGGTTCTGATGGGGTGGACGGCGCTGACGACGACGCATTAAGTTTGTATGTCGAGTTCCGGAAAGACGGGGAGCCCTTTAACCCCGTTCCCTGGATGGCGGCGCGTGAAGGGAAGGCAAAAGGTTAAATGAATAAAATGTTCGTCGCCGGCGCAACAGCCGGCGCCTTGTCAGCGTTTATTGCCGGCGCAGCCCTCCTTGCGCTTCCAATGGCAGCGGAAAGCGCGAGTTCGGAAACTTACCGGCAGCTCAACCTGTTCGGCGATGTGTTCGAACGCGTGCGTGCCGACTATGTGGAGCCTGTCGAAGACAGCGAACTGATCGATTCGGCCATAAACGGCATGTTGTCGTCGCTGGACCCTCATTCGAGCTATTTGAACGCCAAAAATTATCGCGACATGCAGGTGCAAACGCGGGGCGAGTTTGGCGGCCTGGGCATTGAAGTCACCATGGAAGAAGGGCTCGTCAAAGTCGTTGCGCCCATCGACGATACGCCCGCATCCCAGGCGGGTGTCCAATCTGGCGACCTGATCACCCATTTGGACAATGAGCCCATTTTGGGCCTCACGCTCAACGAAGCGGTCGACCGCATGCGCGGACCCGTGGGCACGACCATTATTCTCACCGTTCAACGGAAGAATGTGGAGAAGCCGTTCAAGATCTCCATCACGCGAGACATCATTCGTATTCGCTCCGTACGCTTCCGCAATGAAGGCAATGTGGGGTATGTGCGCGTTACTACGTTTAACGAGCAGACAGACAGTGGCCTCGGCAAAGCCGTCTCCTCGCTAAAACGCCAACTTGGTGATGATCTCTCCGGCTGGGTCGTGGATCTGCGGAACAATCCGGGCGGTCTTCTCGATCAGGCAATCGCCGTGTCGGACGCCTTCTTGGAAAAAGGTGAGATTGTTTCAACGCGCGGTCGCCACAAGCAGGATACCCAGCGTTACAACGCCCGGTCCGGCGACATCACCGACGGTAAGCCCATAATCGTTCTGTTGAACGGCGGCTCGGCTTCCGCGTCCGAGATTGTTGCAGGGGCGCTTCAGGATCATCGTCGCGCTGTTGTCTTGGGCACCCGTTCTTTCGGTAAGGGCAGTGTTCAGACGATCATCCCCATCGGCGGCGGCGTGCAGGGGGCAATCCGGTTGACCACCGCACGGTATTACACGCCCTCGGGACGGTCGATCCAGGCGAAAGGCATCGACCCGGATATTGAAGTGCGTCAGCCGGCGGATCCGGATCAGGATTTCACGATCCAAAGTGAGGCGGACCTTCCAGGCCATCTGGTCGGAGAGGAAGAGGAAAAGACGGAGCTGCAAGCGGGACCGATCGGCGAGGGGGCCGAGGATGTGCAGCTTTCTTATGCGCTTGAACTATTACGCGGAATTGCGACTGCCAGCGATAAATTGCCGAATTAACCAAAAAGAGTGAGTTTCGTGTCATTTTCTCAGCATTGGATTAACCTCGTTTTGGTGTGATCTGCCGCTGAGCAGTGCGAGAGTCTGGTGGTGTGTCACGCTGGTCGCTCGGGCGAGGGGTATTCGGCAAACGAAGAACCGGTGACATGGCTGACCGCGGCGCAAACACGGACTTTGACGACGGCTCGGGTGTAGCAGCACCCCGTTGGCGCGCGCCGCTGGTGATCGCCTGGTCGGCGTTCTTGACCATTGTCATTCTCATAACTGTATTGCTGTGGTTCTTTGGGAACCCCAACGGCGCCCGCCAAATCGTGCTGGTCGCGTTGGACGGGGCCGGAAATCTGGCTGGCGCGGAAGATCCGTCCGCCGCATCGGAAGACCCCGCGCCCTTAAATGCTGAAGACGCAGCCCAAGCCGTGCCGGCGGCGGGTGATGGGATTACGGCCGAAGAGGCAGAAGGCGCCCTGGCACCTGACCGGGTGATGATCGACGAAACCACCGGTGCATTGCCGAAAGTGCCGGACCCCGAACTTATTCGTCAGGGCAAGTACGGGCCGCTGCCGCAAGTGGGGTCCGACGGCAGGCGCCCGTCCGTCGCCTATGCACGGCCCTTTGAAAACGCCAAAGGAAGACCCAAGATCGCGCTGATGATCGGCGGCATGGGATTGAGTAGAACCGCGACGGAATTGGCGATCCGCGAATTGCCACCGGAAATCACCCTTTCCTTCGCGCCGTATCCGGACGATTTGCAGCTCCACGTCAACCAGGCCCGCGCGGCCGGGCATGAAATCATGCTGCAGCTGCCCATGGAGCCGTTCGATTATCCGCAGAACGATCCGGGCCACCACACGCTACTGACGTCTCAGCCCATGCGCAAGAATCTGGACGATTTGGATTGGCTGCTGAGCCGCGTGACGGGCTATGCGGGCGTCTCCAACTATCTGGGGGCCAAGTTCACCTCTTCGAAGGAATCGCTCAAGCCGGTCGTCGAGACAATCGAAAAGTACGGACTTTTTTATGTGGATGACGGGTCGTCCCAACGCAGCGTCACGGCAGATGTGATCCGCGAGCTGGATCTGGGGTTTGCATTGGCGGACCGCGCCATCGATGCGCGGCCCTCGCGCACCGGCATCGAGCTCAAACTTCTGGAGCTGGAGGAAGTGGCGCGAGCCAATGGGTCGGCGCTGGGTGTGGGCGCGCTGCCTTATCCGGTGACCATAAACACGGTGCGGGATTGGGCCAAGACCTTGGAAGAAAAGGGCTTGGTGCTCGCGCCCGTCTCCGCCATTATCGACGACTAATCGACATTTGAGTGGAGTTTCCGGTGGTCGATCTGCCATACCGGCCATGCGTTGGGATCATGCTTCTCAACGCGGACAACAAGATCTTCATTGCACGGAGAAGAGACCAATCTGTGGAAGCGTGGCAGATGCCGCAAGGCGGCATCGACAGAGGCGAAGCGGCGCGGGAGGCGGCGTTTCGTGAGCTGCGCGAGGAAACCAGCGTCAAATCCGTCGACCTGATCGAAGAGGCCGATCGCTGGTTCACCTATGATCTGCCGGAGCATCTCATCGGCGTCGCGCTGAAGGGCAAATTTCGTGGCCAAAAGCAACGCTGGTTCGCCATGCGGCTTACGGGCGGCGAAAGCGAAATTAATCTTGATACGGAACATCCTGAGTTCGGTGCCTGGCAATGGGCAACACGCGCCCAGGTCATCGACCTGATCGTCCCCTTCAAAAAGCCCCTTTATGAAGAGGTGACCGCCGCCTTCTCACACCTTTTGGGCGACGGCGGTTAGTCCGCCACCCAGGCGAGACTGCGCACCCGTTTCCGGAACAGAAAATAGGTGATCCTGGAAACCATCCGTATCAGGAAGGATTGGGGGTTCATGCCCACCGCCTTGGCGGTCATGGAAACGAGCCGGTTGATGTGCGGCGGCCGGTAAAGCCCCTTGGCGTAGTATTCGTATGAGCCGCCATAGAATTTCTGATCGAATTCAGCGGCCCCGGGCGCCGTATTCGCGCAGTAATAGGCAAAGCCCATCTCGTCATCGTCATCGGCTTCGCGGATGCGGCCAAGGGCCACCGTCAGGCGCTCCCGGAACGAGGCCTGTTGCGGCCCCTCGATGCGATTGAAGTGGTCCCAGAACAGCTTGTAGTGGCGCATCTCGTCGCCGGCGATAAAGCCCGCCACCTGCTTTAAGACCGGTTCGTCGGTCGCATCTTTCACGGCGCTATAAAACGATGTGGTGCCGCTTTCCACGATGCACCGCGCCACCAGCTCCGCGGCGCGGGAGCCGCGAACGGACTGATCCGTATCCAGCGGCAAGGAATACCCCTCCGTGAACCGGCGGAAGGCTTCGTCGAAATCGAAATCGGGATCGGCCAAAGCGACCCAGCGGCCAAGAGCACGGCCATGCTGCTGTTCTTCAAGCCCCCATTTATCGGCGGCTTGTTGCATCAACGCGTCGTCGTGAAACACATTCTTGAGGTAGGTGACATAGTCGGGCGCGTTGAGTTCGATCATGGCCGACGCCTTGATCACGCGCAGCAGGTGGGGGTCCACCTTGGAGGGATCAAACGCCCCCCAATCGACATCATCCAATGTCCAACCGGGCTTCATGCGGTGCCTTTCAGCCGAGCCAACTCCCCACCCCTCTCGGGAGCCTGGTTATAGTGAAAAACTGCCCCACTTGCCAAGTGATCGGCCACGTGGCCGGTTGATCGAAAAAGCCTATAAGCTTTCGCGTATTTGGCGCAGGTGATCCAGCGTCAGCTGCGCCGCATCCCGCGTTTGGTCGTCCTTGGCATCGGCAACGTCTTCTTCCGCGTCTTGGATGCTTTGGTCGAGCTTGGCCACGTCCAATTCGGCCAGCGGGATGGCCTCTTCGGCCAATACGGTGAGCCCCTGGGGGGTCACTTCGGCAAAACCGCCCCGGACGAATATTCTAGAACTGCCTTCTGCGCCGCCGGTCACTTCCAAAACCCCCGGCTTCAAGGTGGACATGACCGGCGCATGAGCCGGCAGCACGCCGAAATCCCCTTCGGAGCCCGGCACCAGCACCATGTCCACTTCTTCGGACATGAGCAGCCGGTCGGGAGACACCAGATCGAAGTTGAGCTTTTCCGCCATGAGGGCTTCCTATCCGCCGATTAGGCCGCTTCCGCCGCCAGGCTTTCGGCTTTTTCGACCGCTTCGTCGATACCGCCCACCATGTAAAACGCTGCTTCCGGCAGATGGTCGTATTCACCCTTACACACCGCATCGAAACTCTTGATGGTGTCTTGCAGGTCGACGAGCTTGCCGGAGAGACCCGTGAACACCTCGGCCACGAAGAAGGGCTGGCTCAAGAAGCGTTCGATTTTCCGGGCGCGCGCCACCACCAACTTGTCTTCTTCAGACAGCTCATCCATGCCCAAAATAGCAATGATGTCCTGGAGCGACTTGTAGCGTTGCAGAATCTCCTGCACCTGGCGGGCAACGCGATAGTGATCCTCGCCCACAATCCGCGGGTCCAAGATCCGCGAGGTGGAATCAAGCGGGTCCACAGCCGGATAGATGCCTTTTTCCGAGATCGACCGCGACAACACGGTGGTCGCGTCCAAGTGGGCAAAGGACGTGGCCGGCGCCGGGTCGGTCAAGTCGTCGGCCGGCACGTAAATGGCCTGCACCGACGTAATCGAGCCCTTGTTTGTTGTCGTAATCCGCTCCTGCAGCGTCCCCATATCGGTCGCCAGGGTCGGCTGATAGCCCACAGCGGAAGGAATACGGCCCAACAGGGCGGACACTTCCGAACCGGCCTGGGTAAAGCGGAAGATATTGTCCACGAAGAACAGCACGTCCTGGCCTTCCTCGTCGCGGAAATATTCGGCAACCGACAGGCCGGTCAAGGCCACACGGGCACGGGCCCCTGGAGGCTCGTTCATCTGACCGTAGATCAGCGCCGCTTTGGAGCCTTCCGCGCCGCCCGGCTTGTTCACGCCCGATTCGATCATCTCGTGATAGAGGTCGTTGCCTTCGCGGGTCCGTTCGCCCACGCCGGCAAACACGGAATAGCCGCCATAGGACTTGGCGATGTTGTTGATCAGTTCCTGAATAAGCACGGTCTTGCCCACACCGGCACCACCGAACAGGCCGATCTTACCGCCACGGGCATAGGGCGCGAGCAGATCCACCACTTTAATGCCGGTGACCAGCACCTCTGATTCCGTGGACTGATCTTCGAACAGCGGCGCTTCCTGGTGAATGGCGCGGGTTTGCGCGGTGGTAATGGGCCCGGCTTCGTCCACCGGCTCGCCGATGACGTTCATGATCCGGCCCAAGCATTCGGGCCCCACGGGCACTTTGATGGGTTCGCCCGTGTCTTGCACTTCCTGACCGCGCACCAGACCTTCGGTCGAGTCCATGGCAATCGTCCGCACCGTCGACTCACCCAGATGCTGAGCCACTTCGAGCACCAGACGGTTGCCCTGATTGTCACATTCCAATGCGTTCAGAATGGCGGGCAGATGCTCGTCGAACTGCACGTCCACAACGGCGCCGATCACCTGTGTCACTTGGCCTACAACATTCGTGCTCATAGTTTCATTCCTCGAAGTGCCAAAATTCAGAAGGGCACGTTGCCCTGTAATATCCCTTGCCTTCAGATCCAAAGTTACGCCGGATCCGCCAAATCCATTTTTTGCCGGTTTCGAACCGAAAAACCGTGATCCAAGCAATGCCTTGCGCCGTGCCGGCGGCAATAACAGCATTCCCGGCCGGCGCAAGCCGGTCAGCAACTGAGCGGTATCGATGACCACCTGTTTCAAACGCTCAAAGGCGCGTCGAAGCCAACTCATGGCTCCCCCCAATCGCTACTTGCCTTTGTCGCGAGACCGGTGTCCCTCTCTTTATCTGTCTTCTACTTGGCCTGCCCTCTCCCCCTTCCCAACCACCCGGCAACGGTACCCTGGGGGTGGTTGGGAAGGGGGAGCGGGCCGGCCGGGCCCATCACAAAAGACCGATAAAGACCAATTCGCGCTCTAATCAGCTATGTTTTCCTATCCGTCCTCTTTTGTACCTTCCGTTTTGTACAGTTTCTTAAAGCCCGCCTGAGCTCTTACAGAGCCTCGGCACCGGAGATAATCTCAATCAATTCTTTGGTGATGATCGCCTGACGCGTCCGGTTATAAACCAGCGTTAGATCATCGATCATCTCGCCCGCGTTGCGGGTCGCATTGTCCATGGCGCTCATGCGTGCCCCTTGCTCGCCGGCGGCGTTTTCGAGTAGCCCGCGGAAGATCTGCACGGTCATGTTTCGCGGCAGCAACTCCGCCAGAATCTCGTCTTCCTCGGGTTCGTATTCGTAGATCGCACCATTGAGGTTTGCCGTTTCCACCCCTTCCGGCACGGTCGCCGGGATCAGTTGTTGCTGGGTGGGGATTTGGGTGACCACATTCTTGAAGCGCGAATAAAACAGGCTGCAGACGTCGAATTCGCCCGCATCGAACCAATCGAGCACTTTCTTGGAAATGGGCTGCACATCGGCAAAACTCACCGACTTCAAATGTCCCAGCGTGATCGTTTCGACGATCTGCGGTTCGTAGAGCCGCTTCAGCACGTCGTAGCCTTTGCGCCCAATGCACAAGATCTTCACGGTCTTGCCCGACGCGATCAATTGATCCGCATGCTGACGGGCCAGTTTGGCGATCGACGTATTGAAACCCCCACACAGGCCACGCTCGGCGGTCGCCACGATCAGCAAATGGGTTTGGTCGGAGCCCGTTCCTTGAAACAGTTTCGGCGCGCCCGGATTGCCCACCATGCCTTGAGACAGATTGGCCAGCACCGCATCCATGCGTTCCGCGTAAGGCCGGGCGGCTTCCGCATGTTCCTGAGCCCGGCGCAGCTTCGCTGCCGCCACGAGCTGCATCGCCTTGGTGATTTTCTGCGTGGAGGTCACGCTGGCGATGCGGTTCTTCAGCTCTTTAAGGTTGGGCATGGTGGTGCGTCCTTAATCGACCCGGCGGTCCTCTTAGCTGAAGGTCTTGGCGAAACCGTCGAGCGCCGCTTTGAGCTTTGCTTCCGTATCGTCACTGATGGTTTTCTCAGTGCGGATCGCTTCCAGAATGTCCGCATGCTTGTCACGCACATAGCGCAGCAAATCGCCTTCGAAGCGGCCCACATCCGACGTAGGCAGTTCATCCAGATACCCGTTCACGCCGGCGAAGATGCTGACCACCTGGTCTTCCACCGGCATGGGGGAATATTGCGGCTGCTTCAGCAATTCCGTCAGCTTTTCACCCCGGTTGAGCAAGCGCTGTGTGGAGGCATCCAAGTCCGAGCCGAACTGGGCGAACGCCGCCATTTCCCGGTACTGGGCCAGTTCCAGCTTGATGGAACCGGCCACCTGTTTCATGGCCTTCACTTGCGCGGAAGAGCCCACCCGGCTCACCGAAATGCCTACATTGAGGGCCGGCCGGATGCCTTGGAAGAACAGATCCGTTTCCAGGAAGATCTGTCCGTCGGTGATCGAAATCACATTTGTCGGGATATAGGCCGACACGTCGTTCGCCTGAGTCTCAATGACCGGCAGTGCCGTCAATGAGCCTGCCCCGTGATCGTCGCTCATCTTCGCGGCCCGTTCGAGCAGGCGGCTGTGCAGATAGAACACGTCACCCGGGAAGGCTTCGCGTCCGGGAGGACGCCGCAGCAACAGGGACATTTGACGGTAGGACACGGCCTGCTTCGACAAATCATCATAGATGATCAGGGAGTGCATGCCGTTGTCGCGGAAATATTCGCCCATGGCGCAGCCGCCGAACGGTGCCAGGAACTGCAGAGGTGCCGGGTCCGACGCAGTGGCCGCGACCACGATGGAATATTCCATGGCGCCGTAGTCTTCCAGCGTCTTCACCAGCTGGGCGACGCTCGAGCGGCGCTGCCCGCAGGCCACGTAGATGCAATAAAGCTTCTCGCTTTCATCGCCGCTCTTATTGACGGTGGCCTGATTGATGATGGTGTCGATGGCAACGGCGGTCTTGCCGGTCTGGCGGTCGCCAATGATCAGTTCGCGCTGGCCACGGCCGATGGGGATCAAGCTGTCGATGGCTTTAAGACCCGACTGCATCGGTTCGTGTACGGATTTTCGCGGAATGATGCCCGGCGCCTTCACGTCGACCCGGCGGCGTTCCGTTGCCTCGATGGGCCCCTTGCCGTCCAGCGGATTGCCCAGCGGGTCGACCACGCGGCCCAGCAGGCCTTTGCCCACCGGCACTTCCACAATGGCGCCTGTCCGCTTGACCGTGGCGCCTTCCTTGATCTGTTTGTCGGAACCGAAGATCACGACACCCACATTGTCGGTCTCCAAGTTCAAAGCCATGCCCCGAATGCCTTCGGGAAACTCCACCATCTCACCGGCCTGCACATTATCGAGGCCGTAGACACGGGCGATACCGTCACCGACCGACAAGACCTGGCCGATCTCGGCGACTTCCGCTTCCGTGCCGAAATCCTTGATTTGTTCTTTGAGAATGGCGGAAATTTCCGCAGCCTGAATATCCATCGGCTTAAGCCTCTTTCATGGCGAGTTGGAGATTGTCCAATTTGGTTTTGAGGGACGTGTCGATCATGCGGCTGCCGACCTTGACCACCAGGCCGCCCAGCAGCGCCGGGTCAACGTCCGTGGTGAGGTTGACGTCCAGTTTGAAACTTTGTTTGAGGGTCGCCTTCAGCGATGTCACCTGGGCATCCGACAAGGGGTGGGCCGAGGTGACCGTGGCCGTCATCTCGCCCCGGTGCTTGGCCAGAAGCGCCGCATAGGCACGCGCCATATCGCGCAGCGCGAACAAACGCCGGTTCTTGGCCACCAGACCGACAAATTTGCGGGTCAGCGCGTGAACGGACAGGCGGTCCAAGATGGCATTGATGGCGCCGGTTTGCTCGTCGGCGGTGAAGACCGGGCTGCGCACCAAGCGCTTCATGTCGTCGCTGCCGTCTATGAGACCGCGCAGGGAATTGAGGTCTTTGGCGACCGCGTCCAGCGCGTTTGCCTCTTGCGCCAGGTCAAACAGGGCCGTTGCGTAGCGCCCTGCCATTCCGGCGACAATGGGTTCTTCACCTGCCACGAATGTGCTGCCTTTGATTGGCTGGTGGCTGCGAAAACCGGTGACCACCAAGTGATTGAATTTATTGAGCTTTTTGCGGGCAAGACCTAGGGTTTGCGCCCCCTGTCCGCAAGCTGCGCGGTTACGTAACACACTGCCTTCGCGGGCGCAATAAAACCAGGGGCAGGTGCGACAAACCGTGCCCCCACGGCGCGTTTCCGAGGATCTTGGGCAACACCTGGAAGTCATGGCGGAGATTACCTCGCGGGTGCTTTCGCGGTGCCAAAAAGTAGAACGAGACGGGCAGGATGTTGCACAAAGAGATGGGTGCATGGGGTTCGTCCGGATTGTTGAAGACCTGGCCACCCGCTCCCCCTCCCAAACCACCCGATAAGGGTACCCTGTGGGTGGTTTGGGACGGGGAGCGGGATGGCTTAGCCCAATCAACACTGGGCGCATGGGGTTCATCCCAATACTCGTTGTCATCCCCCGGCTTGACCGGGGGATCCAGTATTGAGTCACCCAAGTGCTTGGAATTCCATCCTGGATCACCGGATCGGCGCCGCCGGTTCGGCGGCTTGTCCGGTGATGACGAATGGGGGGAGATGGCCTCGGCGGGCTGGGCGCACATTCCATCGCGAACGCATCCTTCCACCCCCGTCAGGTTTCAGGTCGTCCCACGCGGCCGCGCCGCCCTCGCCCTGAGAATAACACAAAGCGGACGTTCGGCTCAATTTTTGAGTGCTTCAATCAACCTCGACAACCCAATACTATGGCGCCAAGTATCGAGGCGACCGGGCAAATTGGTAAGTCGGATGAGACGTGTTCTTTTCACAATCGTCACCCTGGGATTGGCGAGCTGCACCTCTTCGTTTGAGCCGATTGATGCCGACCGCGTTTTCGGCGGCGAAGCACCGTCGTTCTGGCAGGTACAGTCGCTCAACGCGAAACCAGTCATGCGTGACACCATTCTTCATGTTGAATCGGGATCTGTTAAGCTTGACGTGCCCGATTTTGCGACCAGTTGGGCCGGCACATTCGAAAACGAAACGCTCTCGCTTTTGACCAATCATAGCGAGAGGTGGACGTTTGAGATTGACAATCCGGAGGTTGATACGCCACCTGAGATAGAAACTTTCAACGACTTCGCCAAACGCATAGCCAGCGCTTCAGTCTCTGACGAGCAATTGCAGCTTTACGGGAAGAACGGCGACCTGCTCCTGGAAGCGACACGAATCCGTTCTAAGGGAATAGAAAACGAAGCATGGCGCATCGACGCCTTCGTTGTCGGAGACACGCTTACTCCGACGACGGATTTATTTTCCAATCGCTTCCTGCCGGAACTAGTTCTAATGCATGGATCCTTGTCAGGGTCAATTGTATGCAGTGCGGTTACGGGTAGTTATGAACGTGATTTGGACCAAGTAAAGATATTTGCGGTTCCGGTCCTGTTTCGAAACTGCCCAGAACACATAAAGGAAAACGGCTTGGCTCTATTGTCTGCCATTCAAGGCGTGTCTGTATTTCAGCGTAAGCGCAGGGTTGGATACCTTAAGGATGAGGACGGAGAGACCGCAGCCGTGTTGACAGCCATATCGCTCAGATGAGTCTTCTGTCCCGGATTGCGGGAAGGTGGGCGCACCTTACGCGTTATGCAATGCCAAAAAACCTTCGAGCCCCTACATGGCCACTTCTTCAGCATTTGCCACCTATCACGCTTCGACAGATTGACGTTGGATGCTACAACGTCTGCAGTTCAACAAAGAGCATCGAGGCCCTTATCCGATCCCACAATCGCATCTCGCTCTTCTGGAGAAAGAGTGGGCCACACCTGACACGGAATGAATTTCATGGGATAGGAGCTGGCCGATACCCACCCCAGGAAGGTAAACGATCTGCCGTCTGGAAGATCGTCCACCGAAAACTCCGGGATCCACGCGCGGTGCTTAATGACTTTCTGTTCATCCAGCCTCACACCGGTGAGAAACAGGCGTTGCAATAGAATAATCTCTGTATCCGACGGCTCGTTGGGAACGAATACACCGATGCGGACACGGCCGCCCGTATTGGTTTCGATCTGAACTTCGCCCAGCAGGTCACCCTCGCGCGGTTCCCCACCATAAATCCGAACGAATTGATCGTATTCCGCCAAGTAAGGATGGATATGCTTTGCCACGATGGAGATCGAATAGCCGTTTCCAACGGCGATGGCTTCCATTTCCCACGGCGTGCCGAAATATCCCTGCGACATGGAGAAGAGGGTATCCGCAAAAATGATAGCGACAAAAGCTAGGAGCGCGGTGACGGCACCAACGACCATTGATGTCAGCAACGAAACTTTCTTTGAAAAGAACGCCACCGGATTGCCGCTCCTGCCGTCCGCTTACGGACTATTCGCTGCCAGAAACGCCTCGAACGCTTTCATGGCGGCGTCTTTGGCGTCGCCTTCTTTCCATTCCTCGATCAGCGTGGCGTTGGGGGCCAGGTCGGCCACCAAGCGCGAGCTTGATTGGGGGTGATAGAGATCATTGCCGAGCAGGACGAGCAAGGGCGTCTGGCAATCGCGCAGGAAGCTTTCATCCACATTGAACAAGACTTTGTCGCCGCCATACATGTTTTCGCGGAAGTTGATCCAATCATCCTCGTTGGCCTCGCTGTGGGTTTCCTTGAGCGGTTCCGCCCAGCCGTCGAACATCTCGAAGAAGGCATCGCGGTTGTCTTCGCGCCCGATGGTTTGGAACAATGTGGCGGACAGTACCCGATCGGGCGCTGCCTCTATCAGCCCACAGCAATAAGGCCCGCCGATGCACATGCCCGCCGCATGAAACTTGTCGAGCCCCAAATGGTCCATCAGGCCCAACTGGTCCGCCGTGTAGGTGTGCCAGCCATCGCCCGCGGAAACCGGCGCGGTGGACTGCCCAGCATTGCGCTGATCCATGGCGATGACCTGATAACGGTCCGACAGTTGTTCGATGGGGTTCCAGGGCGTGTTCTCCCAAAACGCGATGGCAGAGCGCATGCCGCCCGGCGCAATCAACAACAGCGGCGGCCCTTCGCCAGTGACCTCGTAGTAGATTTTCGCGCTGTCGCGTTCGTAAATGGGCATGGTGTGCTCCCGTCGGTTTGTGAGCCGCCAGTATAGCTAGGTTTTGGTTTGAACGAAGGCGCGAATCTGCCAATCCTAGCCACATGTGTGCCAAGCCGCTTCGCGAAACAGATCTCTATGCGCCGATCAAGGCGCTCTTGGAGGCCCAAGGCTATGAGGTGAAGGGCGAGGTGGGCGATGCGGATGTGGTGGGCGTGCGCGGGCAAGAAGACCCGGTGATCGTGGAGCTGAAAACAGGGTTTTCGCTGGCCCTTTTTCATCAGGCGGTGGAGCGCCAAGCGATCACCGATAATGTCTATGTGGCGGTGCCCCGCCAGACCGGGCCGGCGTCTTACAAAGCGCTCACGAACAACACTAAGCTATGCCGCCGATTGGGGTTGGGGTTGATCACGGTACGGATGAAGGACGGCTTCACGGAAATTCACCTGGACCCGGGGCCCTACCGGCCGCGCAAATCGAAGCCGAAAAAAGGACGTTTGCTGAAGGAATTTGCCCGCCGGGTGGGCGACCCCAACGATGGGGGCACGGGAAAGAACGGTGCCGGGCGCGGCCTCATCACCGCCTACCGGCAAGACGCGCTGCGCTGCCTGAAACTGCTGGCGGAACAGGGCCCCACCAAAGCGTCTGACGTGGCCAAGGCCACTGACGTTGAAAACGCCCGGCGCATTATGGCGGACGACCATTACGGTTGGTTCGAGCGGGAAGCGGTGGGCATTTACACCATCACGCCGGTGGGCCAGCAGGCGCTGGCGGAGTATGCGGGTGAGTTGAAGCGGCTTTGATCATTCACCCTCCTGTCGCTTCGCGAAGATGTATGGCTCGAGCGAGCCTTGGGCGGCGATGCGGCGCTTGTGCCACTGGCCGCCGCCGTAATAGGCGAGGCTGCCGGGGGCCGCTTCGCCGTGGCCGTTATAGTAGGTGATGCAGTCGCGTAAGGGACGCGTAATGGTGTCGGCCTTTGCGCAGTGGATTGCGTATTCCTCTTCCGGCTCTTCCTTCACATCGACGATGGTGTCGCCGCGTTCGCGCAAGGTCTCGAGCATCCACACCGCATAGTCAATATGCTGAACAATGGCATCGGTGAAGTTGAAACTGCCGCCGCCGCCCTGGGGCCCCGTGATCATAAACAGGTTGGGGAAGCCACGGCTGTGCACGCCGAGGAACGTCTTGGTGCCTTCGGTCTGCCACTTCTCGCTCAAGGTGCGGCCGTTGCGCCCCTTTACCATGTTGAAGGAGGCCGTGGCCATCCAATCGAACCCGGTGGCGTAGATTAGAACATCCAGCGGATACTCCGTGCCCTCATGCACCACGCCGCGTTCATTGATCTTTTGAACGCCGCGCGGCGCCGTGTCCACTAAATGCACATTGGGCTGGTTGAAGGTGGGCAGATATTCGTCGTGGAACGTCGGCCGCTTGCAGCCATAAGGGTAATAGGGTTTCAGCGCCGCGGCGGTTTTGGGATCTTCCACAATGGCGTCCACCCGCGCGCGGATCTGTTCCATGATGCGGAAATTGGTGTTGAGCTGCTTTTGCACCAGCTCTTCCGGCGAGAGCTTCCGGTCAAATTGCTTGCGCACTTTATAGTCCGGCACTTTGCCGGCGAGATAATCCTCATTGGCTTTGATGGCCGTGCGCCCTTCGGAAATCTTGGCGAAGCGCGCGCGGCGGGCCCGGGCCCAGCCTTCTTCATGTGCCCAGGTCTCGCGCTCCTCTTGCGTGGTTTCGCGCTGGTCGCGCACGTCTACGGAGGATGGAGTGCGTTGAAAGACATAGAGTTCCTTCACCACCTTGGCGATTTCCGGGATGACCTGCACGGCCGTGGCGCCCGTGCCGATGATGCCCACGGTCTTACCGGTAAGGTCGATGTCATAGCGCCAGCGGGAGGTATGGAACGTTTCCCCCTCATAGGTTTCCATGCCGTCGATGCGGGCAAGCTTGGGCGTGGTGAGAATGCCGTTGGCCAGGATCACATAGCGCGCCTTCATGGCGTCACCCCGGTCGGTGCGCACGGTCCAGCGGCCGGTGGCTTCGTCCCATTCGGTTTGTTCCACCGTGGTGTGGAACAGGCACTTGTCATAGAAGCCGAACTTCTCGGCCATGGTCTGGCAATATTCCATGATCTCGAAGCCGGAGGCGAAACGCATGGAAGGGATGTAGCCCATCTCTTCCAACAGCGGCAGATAGGAGTAGCTTTCCACATCGCAGGCGATGCCCGGATAGCGGTTCCAATACCAGGTGCCGCCCACATCGCCGCCCTTTTCGCAGAAGCGCACATCGTTAAAGCCCGCTTCCTTGAGCTTGTGGCACAGAAGCAGGCCGGCGAACCCGGCGCCGACGCAGAGAATGTCGCATTCGTCCGTCAGCGGCTCGCGCGGGATGGGCGGTTCCGAATAGACGTCTTCCAGATACTTGCGGAACCGTCCTTCCATGGGGATGTAATCGGCGGCGCCCGCGCGCTCCTCTTTGAAGGCGCGGTATTTGGCTTGTTCTTCCGCATTGAAGACAGCGCCCGGCGGCTCCGGCGGTAGGGTTTTCAAGCTCTCGTCGGTTTGCACCGAATAGCCCTTGCCGCGAATGTTGTCGTTGGCCTTGGCGGCGCGGGTGTTGAACTTCTTCAAGCCTGTACTGGGATCGATTTCAATTGCGACGGACATGCCCACTGACTCTCGTTTCTTTGCTGTCTTGCCAAACTGTATACTCATGGGCTCTTGGGCAGCAAGGAAGCCCCCGCGTCCACACCTCCTCAATCGGCGCCCCTCAAGCTCGTGCCATAATTGGTCTGTATAAACGCCGAATCATCACAGAAGGAATTTTTGCATGCGCTTCGCCTCAGTTGCATTTTTGTTGGCCTTGGCCTGGTCGGCCGCCGCTTCCGCCGAACAGCGCAGCGATGAATTCTTGTCGTGTCTTGCAGGCATCAAACAGGCCGCCCACAGCGCCGGCATCAGCCCCGCCATCACGGAAGCCGCCCTGAAAGACGTGAAAGAGCCCGCGGAGCGCGTGCTGAAACTGTCCGAGGTTCAGCCCGAAACCAAGTTTCACATTTGGGACTATTTGGGCTTCCTGGTGGACGATCAGCGGATCGACGACGGCAAGGCCAAAATGGCCGAACACGATGCCCTTCTGCGCGCGGTGGAAGAACGCTATGGGGTCAACCGCTATGTGGTGGCCGCCGTCTGGGGTGTGGAAACCGATTACGGCCGCGCGGTTGGGCGCAATTTTCTGCCCCATGCGCTCACCACCATGGTGTGCAAAAACGATCACCGTACGGAGTTTTGGCAAAAGCAGTTGATCGCCGCCCTGCAATTGGTGGAACGGGGCGATTTGCAGCTTGAAAAACTCTACGGCTCCTGGGCGGGCGCGTTCGGCCAAACCCAATTCATTCCGACCACGTACGAACATTTCGCGGTGGATTTCGACGGCGACGGCAAGCGCGACCTGGTGGACAATGTGGCGGATGCGCTGGGCTCCACCGCCAATTATTTGCGGGGCAATGGCTGGCAGCCGGGGGCAAGCTGGCTCATCGAAGTAAAACTGCCCGCGGGCTATAACGGCCCCACGGGACGCAAGAACAAAGCCTCACTGTCAACCTGGACACAGCGCGGCATCACCCGCTGGGACGGATCGCCGCTTCGGGGCCAGGGGTCCGCGGGGTTGCTGCTGCCTGCCGGCAAAGAGGGACCGGCCTTTCTGACATTCAAGAACTTCGATGCCATCTGGACCTACAACCGGGCGGAATCCTACGCCCTGGCGATCTCCCATCTAGCGGATCGCATGGCGGGCTACCCCGCCTTTCGCACGCCGTGGCCGACGGACGATTTGGGGCTCAGCCGGGCCCAGCGCTACCGGCTGCAGGAGCTGCTAATCGCCGAGGGCTACGACATTGGTGAGGCCGACGGCAAGATCGGCTCCCGCTCCCAAGCCGCAATTCGTAAGCACGAGGAAAAGCTTGGCTGGGAACCCACCGGCCGCGCCGGCACCAAGATCTTCAAAGCCCTTGGGGGTGAGTGAGTCTTTGTTGATTAGCCTGGCCGGCCCACTCCCCCGTCCCAACCACCCCAAGGGTACCCTGGTTCGGGTGGTTGGGACGGGGGAGCGGGCTGGCTAGGCCAACAATCAAGCCGATGCTTCGAACACGGGCCAGCGGTCGACGATGGCACCGTCGTCATAAACGGCAATGTCACCGAACTGCAGGAACACCGCCTCGCTTTGTTGGGGGCGGAAGAAGACAAACTCATCGGGCGAAATGTCCAGCTCATGCCCGCCATTGAGCATCTCCTGATTTGACGACCGCCCAAAGGTGGCGTTGAAGGCAAGACCCGGCGGGTCCACCGGGTCCGCCAGCCAATGGCCGCCGTAAATGAACACTGTGCGCGCGGTGTTGGGATTCCAAAGCCGCTGGAGGCCGGTTGTGAATTCAAGCCCCGGGATGCGCGTTTGATCGAACGATTTAATCACCGGGGTTGCGATAAAGCTTGCCGGCAGATGCGGTTCCAGCAAGTCGGTATCGAAATGAGTGGGTTTCACCAGGCATGAGCCTGCGGAGATTTCATTGGCAATCTCCGTATCCTGATAATAGCGATAGGTGGGGCTGCCGGCGGCGTTGCGGGTGAGGCCGCCCATTTTATCGGCGCCGAACACAGTTGCTGCACTGCTGAGGCATTCGCGGTAGAGCGACCAGGCAGCGTTCTTCGCCCGCTCCCGCCAGCCAAAAGCTGTGGGAAGTCCAGGAAGATGCGGCTCGTACCCCATAAATCCGGTAAAGGTTAAAACCTTGCTTTCTTTGATGAATTCGAGCGTGCTTTGCAAGTCCGGGCCGGGCGCGAACCCGCCCCGATGCAACCCCACATCGATCTCCACATTGACTCGGAAGGTTCGCCCCACGGCGCCTGCGAGCTCCGCATATTGACGGGCACGCGCGGGGGTGTCGATCAGCCATTGGACATTGTCGGCAGCCTGTGCCTGCGCCGGCGCAAGTTCTTGAAAATACCGTTTTGCCGCCGCCACCGGCAGGGGCTTCCCCATCAGCTGATCCGCCGCCGGCATCATGGCGCTCAGCGTATTGAGCATGGGCTGATTGAACGTCATCAGCCTGTCGGTTCCTGACCGCGCACCGATATGCGCGATCAGGTCGAGGCTAGGCAGCGACTTCGCCACAATGCGATAGCCCATACCGTCCGGCAAATGACTCATCAGCGTGTCGATATTGGCGTTGAGGCGTGCGCGGTCGATCACCAGCGTTGGCGTGGCGATGCCCGCCGCCGTCAAAGCATTCTGTAGGCTGAGGAAATAGGGATCCCGCGCACCGCTCCGGTCGCTTGGCCGGCTTGCGACCACCCCAAGCCCGACGAGGCCCGCCGCCCCCAGCACCATATGTCGCCGCGACAGCTCAGGCATTGGCTGCCTCGCCAAACACTTGGGCGAGATGCGGATTAAGGAACTTGCCCTCCGGATCCATGTCCCGGCGCAGTTCAACGAAGCGCTCAAAATCCGGATACAGAGCTTTTAGCCGATCCGCGCCGAGCCCGTGCAGCTTGCCCCAATGGGGCCGGCCGCCTTTTTCCAAGTACATGGGCTCGAACTCTGTAAAGAAAAAGTCATACCGCTCTTCGGGAGACGAATGAATGGCGATCGACGCCCGCGGCCCGCCGTTAAACGGGCTGAGCCAGGCGTCATCGGCGGCCACATGGCGGTATTCCATGGGAAAGTAAACTTCCTTGCGCCGATCGAGCATATCGATCACCCGGGCCACCATGGCCGGTCCTTCTTCCAAGGGCAGGTGGTATTCCATCTCGACGAATTGGGTGGGCCGGGCGGTCGCCAACAAGGCATGGGAGCTATCCACCCGATCCTCGATGACACCTTGAGGAAATTCGGACTGGGCCATCCAGCGGCGCAAGAACGGCGCCCAGCCCAATGCGTCGCGCAATTGTCTGAGCCCTTGCAGCACTTCGTCATCGTCTGCCTCGCCGGCGTCCGATATGGGGGCGTCGGTCACGTCATGCACCAGGCTCGCCACAAGCTCCGTACCCGGAAAATAGAAGAACTCGAAATGGCGATGGGTGGCGCCAAGCTCGCCGATCCTTCCAAGGAAGTCGCGCACGGGTTCCACCGTGACCGTTCGCTTCAGGTTGAACGCCGGCACCGTGCGCAATCTGTATTCCGTGATGACCCCCAGCGCCCCCAGCGACACCTTGCCGGCGGCGAATAGGTCGGGATTTGAGTCCGCCGACACATCGAGCGTTTCGCCGGAAGGCGTCATAATGCGGAACCCCGTAATGTAATCATGAAGCGCGGTAAGTTTCTCACCCGTGCCGTGGGTTGCGGTGGAAAACGCCCCGGCCAGCGTCTGCACGTCAATGTCCGACAAGTTTTCGAACGCGCGGCCCTTCGCATCCAATTCCTGCGCCGCGTTGAACAACATGGTGCCCGCGCCGAAGCTTGCCTCGCCCGTGGCGGGGTCGATCCCACGCAAGCCCTCAATACCGCCCAGATGGATCATGGTGCCGTCTGAAGGCGCCACGCCGGAGAATGAATGGCCGCTGCCCACAGGACGGATAGGTCCGGCGGCGCTGCGCACAATCTCTGCAAGCTCGGCTTCGTTCTCGGGCCACAGCACACCGTGAGGCGTCGCGCGCTGATTGCCCGCCCAATTCATCCAGGCTTCTTTGCCCTCCGGCGCCGCGTGGAGGTTCGGATCATAGCCCTCGCGCACAAAGTCGCGCCCGTCCCAGCGCAGCTTTTGAACCACCGGGACAGTTGCCAAAGCACCCGCACCGCCGGCGCCGATCAACATGGTCCGCCTAGAGATTTGCATGCCGCCCTCCAAAAAATAGTAGTTTTTACTATCTTATTTGATAGTATTTGCTATATTTCGGAGAACGAGTCAACCGCATTCTTCGGAAAGCCCCCCTCCGGGCCTTTGGAGCAAATCAACCGTGACCACACCTAAGCAAAGGCCTCGCCAGGCCCGCTCTCAAGCGACATTCGAAAGGCTGCTGGAAACGGCCCAAGCCCTCTTGGAGGCCTCCGGCATCGAAGGGTTTAATTCGAACGCGGTGGTCGAGCGAGCGGGCATGACGCCCCCGGCCTTTTACCGCTACTTCCCCAACAAGCACGCTTTGCTTCAGGAACTGGGCCAGCGGTTCATGACCATCCAAAACCAGATCATTCTGGACACCCCGATTGACCGGCGCCTTGCAAAGAATGAGTTCATCGCGGTCTCCAAAAAGATGCTCGAACGCACCGTCCAGGTGACGAAAGACTTCCGGGGCGGATACGCCCTGCTGGTTTCTCTTCGCGCCATTCCCGAATTGCGGCCCGTGCGTCTGCAGTCCCATGAGCAGATGGCGGCGGTTCTAACGGAGCGCGCGCCGGTCATGGGGATCGAAGGCGTTGGGGATCACCTTATGGCAAAAAGCCGGCTTGTGATCGAGACGGGATATGCGGCGGTCGAAATGCTGTTCGAGACGGGCTTCCGCAATCAGGGTGTCATTCTCGATGCCACCGCCCGCGCCAATGCGGCAATCTTTGAGATTGAGTGAGGAGCCCTTGTTGGCGGCCACGCGTTAATCGCCGATTGTCGCCCCTGCGAATGCAGGGGCCTATAACCACTGAAGCAAGAAAATTAGCACAGGGGGTATGGATCCCAGCTTTCGCTGGGACGACAGTGATGGCCTGGCTTTCAGCGCCGAAACCGCTGCCACATCCTCAATTTGTCATGCCCGCCGGATGGCGGGTATCTAATGGCCGTCCCCGAGCCAAATGCGCAAGCAAGTTGATTTGCGGCACTGCCATTGGATTGCCGGTTTCACCGGCAATGACATCCTATTGTTTGGCAATCTGTTCCAGCGCCAACAAAATTCCTCGGTAACGGATAAAGCATCACACGTGGCGTTACCCACCTATCGTCGCCCCTGCGCAGGCAGGGGCCCATAACCCCGATGCCAACTGCGAGATTTCGGTGGGTATGGTTCCCAGACAACGCCGGAGCCTGTCCTCCGGCCGCGCACGGCGCGGTCCGGTGGGGCGTTTCTGGGACGACATCGGAGATTGTGGCTACGACCTAGCCCTCTCCAGCGCCAATAGGTGCTCTTCGATTTCAAAGACGTGCGGGTCGTCCGCGCCGAGGGCGCGCAGGGCCGCCGCCAGATCCTTCAGATAATCCGCATTGCGGCCGCTGGGACCTTCCTTGTGCTGAATATAATGCGCAATGTCCCGCTCCGGCGCCGGGCCCAAAAAGGCCGTGTTCTGTTCCGTCGCGATATAGACAAGTCCGTCGGCGGAAACATCATCCCGAAAGGTGAGTTCCGTGGTGAACCGCAAATAGCCGTTCTTTTCCCGGTAATCCAGATGGTCGAACACATCGGGCGTGATGTGATAGGCGAGCCCGTGGCACAAGGCACCGTCTTCCGGGATGAGGGTTGCCACCCGGCCGGGGGCTGCATGGGTGCCCCGGTGGTCGTGAGACCCCTGCCAAAACCGGCGCGTCCAGCCCGCAATGGTTGCCGGTTTGCTTTCCAGAAAGGGAAAGTCCGCCTTGAAGATCAGCGAGCCATAGCCGAACAGCCACAGGCTGTCCGCCCCGTCAAAGACGGCCCGTTGTTTGTTTTCGGCAATTGTGTTAGCGGACATGCCGGTCTGATCCAAATTTGGCGCTACGACACGCGTTTCCTAACCAATTGCGCGGCTCCCGCCAAGAGGCCGGACTTGGCGTGAAGCTCAATAGAGAATCGAAATCGGGAGAATCCATATGGCGGCGACCGCGAATGCGTCAGCAAACCAACACGCCGGCGGTGACGGCCCCCGCGATCAACTAAGAGAGCTTATCCGACGGCGATCCTTTAGCGAGGGCGAGGCGAAACGCCTGGCATCCGGCCGCACCAGTAACTTTTACTTCAACATGAAGCGCACCATGTCGTTGCCCGAGGGGCTGGCGCTGATTGCCGATCTGATGCTCGACGAAATCTATAAAGAGCCTTGCGACTATGTGAGCGGGCTGGAAATGGGGGCGATCCCCATTGTCAATGCGATCGCTCTGCGCAGCCACAGCCGTCCCGAAGGCAAACCGATCCCTCTGTTCTGGGTGCGCAAGAAAGCCAAGGAACACGGCACCATGCAGCGCTTGGAAGGGGAGGACCTGGACGTGCTGCGCGGCAAGACCGCCATTATGGTGGAGGACGTGACCACCACCGGCGGCTCCGTGCTGCAAGCGATTGAAGAAGCCCGGGAAAATGGCATCAACGTGTCCACCGTGATCACCATTGTGGATCGGCTGGAAGGGGCCGCCGAAACCCTGGCAGCCAACGGCATCACCCTTAAATGCCTGTTCAATGCGGACGACTTCCGCAGCTAAAAAAGCGTCATCACGAGGAGCCCATTTAGGCGACGAAGTGATCCAGGGCAACTTGTTCGTTGACTGTTTTCCTGGATCGCCACGCGGGCTCTCGCCCGCTCGCGATGACGTCTCCTATCTACAAACCTCCTTCGTTGATTTGAGGTACGCGAGATCAAAAGGGTCAGACCCTGCCCGTCACCCATCGCCCTCAATGTAATGGAAGTCGATCAAATAGACGTTTTCGCCGGACCCATGTTTTGCCGTTTTCAACAGATCGACCACCCCCTCAAACCCTGACTTGACCGCGAGCGCCGGGGTCACATCGCTCAAAGAGATTTGAGCAATGCGGTCGACCACGACGAACCCGTTGTCCATCTTGTATCGGCCACCCACTTTGACGCGCGGCCGCTGCCAGATACGGATGGTACAGGTAACGTCGCCGCGCGTTATGGGCTCTCTTAATCGTTTGGTGAATTGCACGGCCGGCCGCCCTTTCCACGCCCCTGCTCTCAAAAAAAGCTGTAAGGATCCACATCGATGGTGAGGCGGGTCTGCCCCTTTGGTTTCACGCCGTCGAGCCATTGGGCCATGAAGGCCTGCACATTCACATTCCGCCCGGCCTTTACCAGCAGACGCATACGGTGCCGCCCGCGCAATAGCGCAATGGGCGCCTCCGCGGGCCCCAGAACAGATACGTCCTTGCCGCGCGGCGCGATGCGGGCCAAGTGTTGTGACAGCTCGTCCACCACTTGCCGGTCGGGCCCGCTGACGATCAGCGCCACCAAGCGGCCATGGGGCGGCAGACCCGCATATTCCCGCATGATGAGCTCTTGCCTGACGAACCCTTCCCGATCGCCGCGGGCGAGCGCCTGAAGAACCGGATGGTCCGGCTGGCGGGTCTGGATATAGACCGTGCCCGGTTTCTCCGCGCGGCCTGCCCGCCCCGTCACTTGGGCCAGCAATTGAAACGTCCGTTCGGAGGCGCGGGGATCGCCGCCTTCCAGCCCCAGATCCGCATCGATGACGCCGACCACGGTCAGGCCCGGGAAATGATGCCCTTTGGCAACGATCTGTGTACCGATCAAAAGGTCGATGTCGCCCGACTGCATCTGCCCCAAGATCTCTTGAAGCGCCGCCGGACCCCAAATGCGGTCGCTGGACAGGATTTCCGTTGCTTGGTCGGGAAACTTTTCCGCCACTTCTTCGGCGATCCGTTCCACGCCGGGACCACAGGGGGCGAGCGAATCTTCCGTGCCGCATTCCGGGCACGCATTGGGCTGCGGCCGCTCATAGCCGCAATGGTGGCACATGAGCTTGCGGCGGAACCGATGCTGTACCAGCCAGGCGGAGCAATGAGGGCAATGAAGCCGATGCCCGCAGGTGCGGCACAGGGTGAGCGGCGCATAGCCCCGCCGGTTCAGAAACAGCAAGGCCTGCTCGCCGGCGTCAAAGGCGTCGGTCAAGGCGCTCGTCAGGGTCGGCGACAGCCAGGATTGCCGGTCCGGCGGGTCTTTCCGCAAATCGATCAGTTTGACGTCCGGCAGCTCTGCGCTGCCGTGCCGTGTTGGGAGTTCGTAATGGGCATAACGGCCCGATTGGGCATTGGCGACGGTTTCCAGCGACGGTGTCGCCGAGGCCAAAACGATCGGCACATCCGCCAACTGCGCGCGCACCACCGCCATGTCCCGCGCGCCATAGATCACGCCGTCTTCCTGCTTGAAAGAGCCGTCATGTTCCTCGTCAACGACAATGAGCCCCAGCCGCGGGAACGGCAGGAACAGCGCGGACCGCGCGCCCACCACCACGTCCACCTCACCGGCGGCAACGGCCCGCCAGGTCCGCCTGCGTTCGTTGGATTTTATGTCCGAATGCCATTGGGCGGGCTTGCAGCCGAAACGCTGCTCAAACCTTTCCAGGAACTGGACGGTGAGCGCGATTTCCGGCAGCAGGATGAGCGCCTGGCGCCCTTCCCGGATCGCTTGGGCCACCGCCTCGAAATAGACTTCGGTTTTCCCCGACCCGGTGACCCCATCCAGCAGGCTGGGCGCAAACCGGTCATGCCGCACCGCGTCGCGAAAGGCCGCCGCAATTCCCGCTTGCTGGTCGGTTAGATCGGTCGGTTGGAAATCCGGATCCGGCTTTGGAAAGGGCAGATCCCCCGGCAGCTCGATTTCGCGCAACGCGCCTGTCTTTACCAAGCCGTGCACCACACTTGTGGAAACGCCAGCGATGGTGGAAAGGTCCCGCATCATCAAGGGCGGCGTCTCGGAAAGGGTTGCCAAAACGCGCGTTCTGGCCGCCGTTGCGCGCGGCGGTGCTTCCCCCGTAGGCTCATAGGCGATCCGCGCTTTGGGCGGTGCATAGGTGTTGGGCCCGCGCATGGCCAAACGCAGAACCGCCCCCAACGGGTAGCAGGTGTAGTGCGATACCCACTCAATAAACTTACGTAATTCTTTCGGCATGCCCGTCACGGGCAAGCGCATCAAGACGTCTTTAACTTTGGCCTGCTCGATTTCGCGGCTTTCATCCTCGCCTGCGTCGTCCCACACCACCCCATTGACGGTTCGGTTACCAAGGGGCACGGAAACATAATCGCCGGGTTCCAGCGTTAACTCCGCTTGAACCGCATAGTCGTATGGTCCTACAAGAGGAAGCGGGATCAAAACCTTCACTCTTGGTTTTGGTTCTTCCTCCAACAGGGGGGGTATGGCGGCGTGGTCTGCCATGGTCTCCTAATTATAAAACACACAAACGAGATAAGGCGTCAGATGAAGTTCTTTGTCGACACGGCCGACATTGATGAGATTCGGGATCTCGCCGCAACCGGTATGGTGGACGGGGTGACGACCAACCCCTCTTTGGTCGCGAAATCAGGCCGCAATTTTTTTGAAGTTTTAGAGGAAATCTGCAGCGTTGTATCAGGTCCGGTGAGTGCCGAAGTGGCCGCCACCGAGCATGAAGCCATGATGGCCGAAGCGCAAAAGCTGACCAGCGTTGCCAAAAACATCACTATCAAGGTGCCGCTCACCTGGGACGGGCTGAAGACCTGCCGCGCGCTGGCGGACCAAGGCACCATGGTGAACGTCACCTTATGCTTTTCGCCCAACCAGGCGCTTCTGGCGGCAAAAGCGGGGGCGGCGTTCATTTCCCCCTTTGTGGGACGGCTTGACGATATCACCCATGACGGGATGGCTCTGATCGAAGAAATCAAGACCATCTATGACCATTACGATGCGCTGACCACGCAAATTCTCGTGGCCTCGGTGCGTCATCCAATTCATGTGCGCGATGCGGCCCTGCTGGGAGCCGATGTTGCCACCCTGCCCCCCAATGTGCTGAGGGCCTTGGCCAATCATCCGTTGACGGATAAAGGCCTGGCCGCGTTTTTGGCCGATTGGGAAAAGACGGGCCAAACCATATAAGTGAGTAAGTGAGGCGATAGAGTATCGTGGCGTACCATTCTGGAAACTCAACCGCACAAACGCGGCATATTCCCCTGACGGCCGAAGAGGTCAAAACGTACCTCCGCGAGAATGCGGAAACCGTGCACGACGATGCGGAATTGATGGCCTTGCTGCTGCCGGGCATCGAAGACGACGGCAATGTGGTGAGCTTTCAGTCTCACCTGGTGCGTAAGCTTCAGACCGAGCTGGCGCTGGCGCGGACGGATCAGTCGGATCTGTTGCGCACGGCGCGCGGCAATATGAACGCGCAAGAACGCGTCCATGTGGCCGTGCTGCGGTTTCTGGAAGCGCAATCCTTCGCCCACCTCATCCACATAATCAGCCATGAAATGGGCGCGTGTTTGGATGTGGATGCGGTGCGCTTGTGCGTGGAAGTGGCGAGCGACGACGTGCCCACCGATGCGGGGCTTCAGGACATTGTCATGCTGCCCATCGGCATGACGGACATGCTGATCGGTCCGGAAGAGCCGGCGCTGCTGCAGAGTTCTGAGCTGCGCATGCCGGAGCTGTACGGCTTTGACGATCACGGCCTGCAATCGGAGGCGCTGGTGCGCTTGAACATCGCATCGGAAGCGCCGGGCGCCATGCTGGCCATGGCAAGCCTAGACCCCGACATGTTCTGCCCGGACCATGGCACGGAGCTGTTGGATTTCCTCGCCCGGGCCCTCGAACGCTGCCTGCGCGCCTGGCTCGACCTGCCCGAGGGGTGAGCACGCGCCCTCGGCTCAGCCGCGGGGCGAACGAACGGCCCTTGCTACTCCAGATCGACGCTGAAGTCGCCCTCAACGCGTTTCCAGCAGGGTTCCAAGGCCTCCACAAACTTGACGGCCCACTCCGCCGGCGTGCCTTCTTCAGAGGGCTTGCCTTGGTAGGTGCTTTGTTCCGCCGCCGCGCTGAACTGCACTTCCACCATACCGGTGTACCGAGATACATCCGCTTCTTTCACGGGCGCAAACTTTAGGCTCCAAAGTTGCTCCAGAGCCTGTTGTGCCGGTTTGCAATGCTCAAGCTTTGTCTCGAACCTTTCAAAGGGAATTTGCCGAACAATTTGATTGAGCGGCACATCGGGAGCCTGCGCTCTTAGCTGCTTGAACAAGTCCCAAACATACGTTCCGCGCTGCTCCGCGGTTGCGCCTTGGTGGCCCGCCGGCCGCGGTGAACGCACCATTCGAATGAAATGTTGGCGCTTCACCAATGCTCTGTCATTGCTGTGACGCGTCAGGATCTCGACCATACCAAGACCGAGCACGGGACTTCTGCCGCGGGGGATGTGGTGCCCATACTGTTGAACGTAGAGCGTCGTTCCCGTTCGATGGAATTGATCTGTTCCATCCCCCATGCGGCTTGCACGAACCCCCACATCGCCAATGATGGTAACGGGATCGAGAACCACCTGGTTGAGGACCCATCTTTCCATCAGGAAATAGGGGATCTCATTCGGATCAAGCTTTTCAGCGCGATTTTTTTCAAATGCATCAACCCGAGCGGCGACGCGCTCATCATAGGTACGGATCGGGTGGTCATTGCCGGCGGCCCATGCGCTGCCCAAAATGAAGCCGCTGAAAGCAAGATACCCTGCAAGCCGGAGCATGCTCATAATTCCTCCCCCCCCCCTGAAATTTAAGCGTCGACAAAACCTGATTGATGCGCGCGGGGATTGCAATCATGTTTCTCTTCCACAATTCCCGCTAAGATCTGGGCCGCCCGGTCGAGATCCGTGTCCAACAAGTCCGGCAGCGAGATCGTCTCTACCAATTTGGCCTCCCTGCGCGCGCGGTGTTTGGCGTAGCGGCCGTCGTAATGGCGGGCCATGAGGTCGGTGGCCAGCTCTTCGAACGCGCCACCCGCCGCCAGCTTGAGCCAGTCCTCGATCACCTCGGCGGCATGATAGGGACGCAGTCGGTTAATCACGTCCACCAGAAGTTTTTGGTTGTCCACAATGTCTCGGTAGGCGTGGGTGAGGTAGCGGGCGCGGGCCGCCAGCGGCGCTTCCAGGCGGATGCGCGGGGCGCCGCGCATGGCTGCCCAAATGGATGGCGGGATCGACCGGGCGCCGATTTTGTTCGATTCCGATTCCACCACTACGGGGCGCGTGGGGTCGAGGCCGGCGATCGCAAGACCCAATCGACCTTCGAAAGTCTTCTGGGTCGGTTGCTCCGTAGACTGAGCACCGAAGAGGGAGCCCCGGTGATTGGCAGCGCCTTCCAAATCGATGATCTGCACCCCCAATTGGGCGGCGCGGTTCAGCACATCGGTTTTGGCCGTGCCCGTATTGCCCTCCAAAATGATGAGCGGTGCGGGGAAGGGCCCCGTGTGGGTCGCGTCCACCACCAGGCGGCGATAGGTGCGGTAGCCCCCGGCCAGCGTTTCCACGGGCCAGCCGATTTGCTTGAGGATCGTCGCGAAAGAGCCCGAGCGCTGCCCGCCGCGCCAGCAATAGACAAGCGGCCGGTAGCCCCCCGGCTTGTCGGCGAGATAATTGTTCAAATGACGCGCCGCGTTTTGGGCCACCAAGGCAGCGCCGATCTTGCGCGCCCGGAACTTGCTTTCCTGCACATAGATGGTGCCCACCCGCGCGCGTTCTTCATCGTTCAGCACCGGCAGGTTGACCGCCCCCGGCAGATGATCTTCAGCGAACTCCGACGGCGAGCGCACATCGATCACGTCATCGAAGGGCAGGTCGAGGAAGTCCGAAAGGCCTTTTGGTTCCAGAGCCATGGGCGCAAGGAATAGCAAAGAGCTCCTATTGCTGTCGAATGCGATAGGCCTAGCTGTTTGCCATGCTAGTCATCCTCTGCGCGGGGCTCTACGCCGGCAAATTTCAGCAAAGATGAAAAATCGTGGCCGTCAGCGGCGCGTAGAGCATGAATGTATTCCTTCCGTCGGGGGCTGTCGCTGGTGAGTGTCTGCCCGCCCGACCAGTCGATGGGCTTGTGGTCAAAACACTCTGACAGATAGACGTCGGCAGCGATACGGGCGTGGCGGCCGTTACCATTGGCGAAAGGGTGTATTTGGACGAGGCGGTGATGAAACCTCGCACCGGCTTCTAGCGGCGTATAGGTCTGGTTCTCCGCCCAAAATCGGGCGTCGTCCAATAACACGCGCAGTTGCACGGCGATTTGAACCGGATCGATTCCGATATTTTTCTCCGTTAGCCGGAATGTCCCCGCCCAATCCCACACTTGCCCAAACAGCCTTTTGTGAAGTTCACGCACAAAGTCCTCCGACAGCACGTCTTGTTTGCGCCTTTTCGACAGCCACTGAAGACCTTCCTGGACATTTGCTTGTTCTAGTTGATCCAACTCGCCACGCGTGGTGACGTGCTTAAACTTGAGGCCTTCGAGTTCATCCGGATCGAGAGGGGTTGCCCCGAAAGGCTCCTGCGCGATCGGCGTCATTCTTCGTCCCAGAGGTTGCGCGGTATCTTTCGAATGAGTTCGCGCGTCACGCGTTCGATCTCTTCTTCGATGATATCTTTTGGCTGGGATTGGTTTTCCAACGCCATATGAGTGCTTGCCCGTTCTACAAGGGCCACAGCCTTCTTGTAGGCTTGAGCGGCGATAACGTCCTCGATGCGGCCATGTTCGGGGACAATCGCGTAGACGAAACGGCACCCCATGGCGGATGCGGCGGACTGCATCGTTTTCAGGGTCACGCCGCCGCTTTTCTCGGACTTCTCTAAATGGGAGATCCGCTGTTGTATGACCCCAAGCCGGTTGCCAAGCTGACGCCCGGACATGCCGATCGCTTTGCGCACACTTGTGATCCATCCTTCCGGAGGCGGCCCGAACTGGGCTGTCCCGCCTTCCGCTGCGCGGTTTACAAGAGTTTGATACTGCTTTCTCGCAAGGTCTTTTACGCTCATTTGTCTATATTTTTATCGTTGGATGGTATTTTTCAACTATTTTTACATAGTTGAATGTGACTTAAAAATCTATTTATGTATAGTGAAAAAATTGTGCAAGAAGCGGCCAAGCATACGTAAAACGCCATTGAAATTAACCCTTTAGGGTCATTGGGGAAATTCAGATCAAGCCGCAATCGACTATACTGGCACGAGCGAATCACAAAGCGACGGAACGGATGCCTAAATCCGGCAAAAGGAAAACGGCGGAAGAGTATCTGCCCGACTGGCTCGCCCATCTGGCCAGTGGGCGGCGCATGAGCGCCCATACCGTGGCGGCCTATGAGCGGGACATTGAGAAATTCTTCGAGTTTCTGGGCGAGCACTTGGGCAAGACGGCCCGCCTCGGAGATTTGTCCACTCTCGCGCTATCGGACTTCCGCGCCTTCCTCGCCTGGCGGCGGCGGGACGATGTGTCGGTGAAAACCCTGGCGCGGCTGCTATCATCGGTGCGGGCCTTTTTCCGCTATCTGGAGCGGCAAGAACTGGTGGAGAACGCCGCCATTCACAGCGTGCGTTCCCCCAAACTGCCCCATGCGGTGCCGAAACCGCTCGCAGTGGAGGCTGCCGCAGCGGTGACCCATGCATCGCCGGTCAACACCCAAGAAGCGTGGGTATCGGCGCGCGATGCCGCCGTCTTGACCTTGCTTTACGGCGCGGGCTTGCGTGTTTCGGAAGCTTTGGGGTTGGACGGTAAAGACTGGCCGGCGGACGGGCCGTTGCGGATCGTCGGCAAGGGCAACAAGGAGCGCGTCGTGCCATTGATCCCGGAAGTCCGTACCCTGATTGAACGCTATCTGGATCTGCGGCCGACACCGCTGACGGACGGTGCGCCCCTGTTCATCGGTGTGCGCGGCGGACGGCTGGGGGCCCGCGCCGTCCAGAAACTGATGGTGCGCCTGCGCTCGGCCCTGGACCTTCCCGACAGCGCAACGCCCCATGCGCTGCGCCATTCCTTCGCAACGCACTTGCTGGGCAATGGCGGCGACCTGCGCGGCATTCAGGAACTGCTGGGTCATGCGAGCCTGTCCACCACCCAGCGCTACACGGAAGTGGATAGCGCCACTCTGCTGGACGTCTACGACAAAGCCCATCCGCGCGCGGACGGATAACCCCTACCCCCACAAGCCCGGCAGGACGATTGCCGCGCTAAAGACGGCAATGGCCAATGCCGCTGTTCCGCCCACCGGCGCCAAGTGGCGATCATTTGAGCGTGTTCTGACCAATGACCACGCAAGCGCCAGAATGAGCCCGTAGGCGAGCCCATGGCTGATGAGCAACAGGGGCCCCAGCACGGCGAAGGGGCCGCCCAATTGTTCGAAGGTATACACCCCCACCATCAGGCCCGTGCCGATCCATAACCAACCGATCCACTTTTGGCCAAGCCCGGGCTGGCGCAAGGCAATGCCCGTCCCGATGAGCCAGGCGCACATACCCCAGAAGCTCAAATTCTCGCCGATGGCATTTCCCGCATAGTGGTGAAACGCCTCCAACATCAGTAGAACGACCTTGCCCTGGGGCCCGGACAAATCGTGACCGGCGGCGTGGTTCGCGAAAACCGGAATTAGGATCGGCCAGCGCAGAAAGCCCATGGTCTGCGCCACCCCGTAGAGCACACCGCCGCCGGTGGCGATGGTCAGCCAAGGTCCGTCTCCTGCGGACAAAGCACGCGGCAAGGTCAGAACGGCCGCAGCGAACAGCAAATGCGAGACGGCAAACAGATAATAGAACCCCCGCACCTGGGCTTCGCTGGCGCGAAACGCCTCCAATATCTTCGGCGCCGGTGCGCGCAGGATGTCCGGAAATCCAAAGGCGGCCGCAAGCCCCAAATAGGCTGTCAGTGAAAGCCCTACAAACATGAACAGCAGGGTTGCAGGCACGGCGCGGTCGGCGGCTGTGGGGTCATGTGTGGAATGCGGAGTGGCCGTCATGATCCTGATCTCTCTTGTTAGGGCGGATCATGGGGCATGAGGCGGCGCTGCGTATTGAACAATCGCGCCAATCGAGTGTCAGCGGCTTTGCAGCGCCTCCAGCACTGCTGCCGGCACCATGCCGATGGTGACATGTTTCGGCCCGCGCCCGGCGGGCAGGCGCGCCACTTCGGTTTGGCTTTCGTAAGAAACGATCGACACGTCATCACTGCGGGTGTTGGCCACCACGCAATAGCGATCATTGGCGCTCGAGGCCGACCAGCTCGGCGCATCGCCAGAGGGAACCGTTCTGATCAAACTGAGGTCTGTTGTGTTCACCAATGCGGTGTAATCGGATGCTCGGCCCGCGATGCAGAGAGTGGTTTCGTCTTCCGTCATGGCGAGCCCGTGGTGAGGCGCTTCGAAATCCCAATCATCTTCCGTCACCCCATCTTGGACCGGCAGATCGATGCGCCGGATGATCTCGCGGCTTGCCAAGTCATAAGCGATGACCGCGTGAGTGTTGGAAAGCTGTCCGTAAAGGGTGGCGTCGTCTTGCGTGACCTGGAATGGCCGCACGCCGCGTTCGAAGCTGTGTGTGGTCAATATGCCCAGCGTGTTCACATCCGCGACCGTTACCAGATAGGCATCCTGCGCCTCGCCGCGCTCGAGCTCGTCCACAATCATATTGCCCAGGCTGGCGTTATAGATTCGCCCCCCGTCATGAGACACGTGATTGTCATGGGGAAAGATTCCGGTTTTGAATTCGCCCACCAGCTCGGCCGTTGCCGTATCGAACACTTCCACGCGTTCGCTGGTCATGGCGGACACAAACAGCCGCGCGCCATCTTTTGACAAAGTCATGTGATCGGCGCGGAAGCCGGCCACCCGGTGCCGCCACATGAGATCGCTCGAGGCCACATCGAATGCCGCCACGTCGCCCAAATGGCCGCGCGCCACATAGAGCACCCGCCCGTCCGGCGAGAGATCCGTATCCTGAGCAAAATTCAATCCGCCGAAGCGTTGGATGATGGGCTGACCGATCACCGATTGAATGGGGTCGCGGAAGAAGCCCACCGTATCGCCATCGGGCAGGACGTTCATCTCGCCCACCACGGCCAAATCATCCAAATCGATCAGGGTAATGGTGCCGCCCACCGCATTGGCGACAAATGCAATTTCGCGCGTGGGCCCTTCAGGCAACGGTCCGGTGGCAACTGGTCCTGTCCCCACCTGCTGGGCGCGCCACATGCCGATGGCCGTGACGGCGAAAAAGGTCACCAGAAACACACCCGCAAAGATGAAGATACGCCGAACCATCTACGCCCCCGAACTCAGCACCCTTTACATCTGCATGGTCCAGCCTTCGACCCCCATGGCCGCTTGGCGTACGGCTTCTGTTAGTGTGGGATGGGCATGGCAGGTGCGCGCGATGTCTTCGGAACAGGCGCCGAATTCCATGGCCAAGGCCGCTTCGGCGATCATATTGCCCACTTCCGGGCCGATCATATGCACCCCATAGACCTTGTCGGTCTTGGCATCGGCGAGCACTTTGACAAATCCTTCGGTCGTGTCGTTCACCCGCGCGCGGGCATTGGCGGTGAAGGGAAACTTGCCCACTTTGTACTCGATGCCGGCGGCCTTCAGCTCTTCCTCCGTGCGGCCCACCGTGGCCACTTCCGGATAGGTGTACACCACCGCCGGGATGACATCGTAATTCACATGGCCCGGTTCACCGGCGATCAACTCCGAAACGGCCACACCTTCGTCTTCCGCTTTGTGGGCGAGCATGGGCCCGTCGGTCACATCGCCGATGGCAAAAATGCCATCTACATTGGTCTTGTAGTGACTGTCGGTGATGACCCGGCCATTATTGTCGAGCTGCACGCCGACGGTTTCGAGGCCCAGTCCTTCCGTGTACGGACGGCGGCCGATGGACACCAGCACAACATCGGTTTCGATGGTCTCAGAATTGCCGCCGGCCGCATCTTCGATGGTCACGCCAAGGGCGCCGTTGTCGCGGGCAACGCCCGTTACCTTTTTGCCCAGGCTGAATTTAATGCCCTGCCGTTTCAGGATTTTCTCGAATTGCTTGGAGACTTCCTCGTCCATGCCCGGTGTGATGCGGTCGAGAAATTCGACCACCCGCACTTTGGAGCCCAGACGCCGCCAAACAGACCCCATTTCAAGGCCGATATAGCCGCCGCCCACAACCACCATGCGCTCCGGTACTTCCTTGAGCGACAAAGCGCCCGTGGAGGAAACGATTTTTTCTTCGTCGATGTCGATGCCGGGCAGGCCCATGATTTCGGAGCCGGTGGAAATCACGATGTTCTTGGTCTCCAGCGTCTGGCCTTCCACCGTCACCTTACCGGCACCTGAAATCGCGCCAGCGCCCCGGATGTATTCCACACCATTCTTTTTGAACAGGAACTCAATGCCTTTGGTGAGCTGATCCACGGATTTGGCTTTGTGGGCCATCATGGCGTCCAGATCCAAGGACACATTGTCCACTTTGACACCTAGCTTGCTGATGCCGTTAGTGGCTTCCTCATAGACTTCCGAGGCGTGCAGCAAGGCCTTTGACGGAATGCAGCCCACATTGAGGCACGTGCCGCCCAAGGTGCCGCGCTTTTCTATACACGCAGTCTTGAGCCCGAGCTGGGCGGCGCGAATGGCGCCGTTATAGCCGCCCGGCCCGCCGCCGATGAAGATTACGTCGTAAGAATCCGCCATGAGACCGCCTCTAACTTATAATGTGTCATTGCGAGGAGCGTTTTCGCGACCTGCCTGCGCGAAGCCAAGCTTCGCTTCGGCGAAGGCAGGCGACGCAATCCAGGGCTGCTTACTCCGTGCCGGTTGCTCTGGATCGCGTCGTCGGTGCAAAACACCTCCTCGCGATGACGTATAGGTTTCATCTCGCTCGTTTCTAAAGGTCGAGAAGAAGCCGCTCGGGCCCTTCCAGATTTTCTTTGACCCGCACCAAGAAGGTGACCGCTTCGCGGCCGTCCACCAAACGGTGGTCATAAGAGAGCGCAATATACATCATCGGGCGCACGACCACTTCGCCACCGACCACCATGGGCCGCTGCTGGATCTTATGCATGCCTAATATGCCCGACTGGGGGGCGTTCAGAATGGGTGTTGACATAAGCGATCCGTACACCCCGCCATTGGAGATGGTGAACGTGCCGCCCTGCAATTCCTCAAGCTTTAGGTCGCCGGTACGGGCGCGGCCGCCGAAATCATTGATGTCCTTCTCGATTTGGGCAAGCGGTTTGGTGTCGCAATCGCGCACCACCGGCACCACCAGTCCCCGTTCCGTGCCCACCGCAACACCGATGTGATAGTAGTTCTTGTAAATCACGTCGGTGCCGTCGATTTCGCCGTTGACGGCTGGAATATCTTTCAACGCCGCCACGCAGGCCTTCACGAACAAGCCCATAAAGCCCAGACGCACGCCGTGCTTTTGTTCGAACTGCTCTTTGTACTGACTGCGCAAGTCCATGACCGGCTTCATGTCCACCTCGTTAAAGGTGGTGAGCATGGCAGCCGTGTTCTGCGCTTCTTTGAGGCGCGTGGCAATGGTACGGCGCAGGCGCGACATGGGCACCCGTTCTTCACGAGGCTCTGCCTCCCGGGCCGCTACCGGAGGGGGTGCAGCGGGCGCAGACTTGGGTGCAGGCGCCTCCGCCCGCGTTTCGAGGGCCGCCAGCGCATCGCCCTTGGTGATCCGGCCATCTTTGCCGGTGCCGGCGATGCCGGACGCATCCAGCTCATTCTTTTCGATGATGCGGGCCGCCGCCGGCATGGGCTCAGGCGTCGAAGGCGCTGCCGGTGCCGCTTGGGGCGCTGCTGCCGGTGCGGGCGCTGCGGGTGCAGGCTTTGCCTCCGCGGCAGGGGGCACTGCCGTCGCGCCATTGCCTTCTCCGATCTTGCCGATGATGGCGCCTACTTCAACGGTCTCGCCTTCTGCCGCAATAATCTCCGTCAGCACACCGGCCGCCGGCGCCGGGATCGGCATGTTCACCTTGTCGGTTTCCAGCTCGCAAATCTCTTCGTCGGCCGCAACCGCCTCGCCCGGCTTCTTGTACCACTGTCCGACCGTTGCCTCGGTGATCGATTCACCAAGGGCAGGCACCTGAATTTCCGTGGCCATGTCACATCATTCCTTCTCGGCTGAGACACGGGCTGTGGGCGCGGGGGGCTTCGGCCGATGTCCGGTATACTGATCGTCTGTGCTAGGGCATGATCATTTTTCACAGAAACATGATCATGCCCCAGATTCTTTGTTAGTCGCGCGATCGGACGGTTAACGTTCGGCGCTCTTTTTGGTGCCTCACCCACTTAACCTGATCGCGCTCTGGATATTACGTTGAAAGCGCCTCATTCAAAAACGCTTTCAGTTCTTTTTGGTGGCGGCTCATGAGGCCCGTCGCCGTTGACGCGGTTGCCGCGCGGCCCGCATAGACGGGGCGCCGGTAATCCGCCTCGATCCGGTTCAAAACCCATTCAATATTGGGCTCCATGAAGCTCCAGGCCCCCATATTCTTGGGCTCTTCCTGGCACCAAACGAATTCCGCCTGGCGGAAGCGTTGCATTTCATGGATCAGCGAACGCGCCGGGAACGGATAAAGCTGCTCCACCCGCAGGATCTGAATATTGTCGATGCCGCGCCGTTCCCGCTCCTCGAACAAATCGTAATAGACCTTGCCGGAGCACAGCACCACCCGCCGGATATCCTTATCCGGCTTCAGAGCAACGGAGCTGCCTTTGTAGATTTCCGCATCGTCCCACAACACCCTATGGAAGGACGAGCCAGGACCCATTTCATCCAATTTCGAGACGCAGCGTTTGTGGCGCAAGAGCGATTTAGGCGTCATCAACACCAGGGGCTTGCGGAAATTGCGGTGAATCTGCCGCCGCAGAATGTGGAAATAGTTGGCAGGGGTGGTGCAGTTCGCCACCTGCATATTGTCTTCCGCGCAAAGCTGCAGATACCGCTCCAGCCGGGCCGACGAATGTTCCGGCCCCTGACCTTCATAACCATGGGGCAGCAGCATAACGAGCCCGCACATGCGCAGCCATTTGCGTTCACCGCTGGCGATGAACTGGTCGATGATGACCTGGGCGCCATTGGCGAAGTCACCGAACTGTGCTTCCCACATGACAAGCGCCCGCGGTTCCGCCAGAGCGTAGCCATATTCGAAACCAAGCACGGCCGCTTCCGACAACATGCTGTCGACCACTTCGTATTCGGCTTGGCCCTCTTGAATGTTGTTAAGCGGGGTATAGCGGTCCGCCGTTTCCTGATCAACCAAATATGAGTGACGCTGACTGAACGTGCCGCGCCCGGAATCCTGACCCGACAGGCGGACGGAAATGCCTTCCGTCAGCAGGCTGCCGAAGGCAAGTGCTTCCGCCATGGCCCAATCGATGCCTTCGCCGGTTTCGATCATCTTTTGCCGGTTGGCAAGCAAGCGGCTCACGGTTCGGTGGACATTGAAACTTTCCGGCTCTTTGGCCAGGGCATCGCCCACGGTCCGCAGGACCTGCAAATCCACCGGCGTCTCGCCGCGCCTGTCATCGCCTTCGGCCTGACCGTAGCTCGACCACAATCCATCGAGCCAATCGGCCTTGTTGGGTTTGAAGGTGGGCGCGACTTCCAGTTCCGCATCCAAATGGGCGTGGAAGTCGGCCTTCATCTGTTCCACTTCTTGCGCGGTCACCAACCCTTCCTTGACCAGCCGCTCGGAATAAATGGTCAGCACGGTGGGGTGCTCTTTGATGCGCTTGTACATGATCGGCTGGGTGAAGGCGGGTTCGTCCCCTTCATTATGGCCATGACGCCGGTAGCAGAACATGTCGATCACCACATCCTTGTGGAATTCCTGGCGGAACTCCGTGGCGATCTTGGCTGCGTGCACCACCGCTTCCGGATCGTCGCCGTTGACGTGGAAGATGGGCGCTTCCACCATTTTCGCCACATCGGACGGGTAGGGCGACGAACGGGAATAGATGGGGCTGGTGGTAAAGCCGATCTGATTGTTCACGATGATGTGGACCGTGCCGCCGGTCCGGGCCCCCTTCAGGCCGGACAGTCCGAAGCATTCGGCGACAATGCCTTGGCCCGCAAAGGCCGCATCCCCATGGAGCAGCAGCGGCAAGACCGCGGTGCGTTCTTTGTCCTTATACTGATCTTGCTTGGCGCGGGCCTTGCCCAAGACCACTGGATCGACCGCTTCCAAGTGAGACGGGTTGGCCGTCAACGACAGATGGACGCTGTTGCCGTCGAACTCCCGGTCGGAGGACGCGCCCAAGTGATATTTCACGTCACCGGAGCTGGAACTGTCTTCCGGCGTTGCCGACCCCCCCTGAAACTCATTGAAGATCACCCGGTAGGGCTTCGACATCACATTGGCCAGCGTGTTCAGGCGGCCCCGATGGGGCATGCCCAGGATGATTTCTTTGACGCCCAAATTGCCGCCGCGCTTGATGATCTGTTCCATGGCCGGTACGCAGGATTCCCCGCCGTCCAAGCCAAAGCGCTTCGTGCCGGTGAACTTCACATGGAGGAACTTTTCGAAACCTTCCGCTTCCACCAGCTTGTTCAAGATGGCTTTGCGGCCTTCCGGCGTGAAGGACACTTCTTTATCGCGGCCTTCGATGCGGGCCTGAATCCATGCCTTTTGTTCCGGATCGGAAATGTGCATGAACTCAACGCCAATGGTCGAACAGTAGGTGCGCCGAAGGATTTCCAGAATTTCGCGAACCGTCGCCGTTTCCAGACCCAGCACATAGTCAATGTAAATGGGCCGGTCCATGTCGGCTTCCGTGAAGCCATAGGTTTCAGGCATGAGCTCGGGATGCAGCGCCTTTTTTTCGAGCTTGAGGGGATCGAGATCCGCATCCAGATGGCCGCGCACGCGGTAGGTGCGGATCATCATGATTGCGCGCACGGAATCGAGGGTGGCCCGGCGCACTTCTTCTAATGAAATGTCCGGCGACCGGTCGGCAATCTTTCGCTGGAGCGTTTTTTGTTCTTCTGGACTGACGAACGCTTCCGCCAGTGCCCCCAAATCGCCGCCATTGGGCTTCACTGGCAGCTCGGCGGGCGCCCAGCTCGGCCCGTTCACATCTTTTTCGATGGCTTTGGGTTGGTCCTTCAACTCACCAAAAAACGTCTGCCAGCTTTGGTCCACCGAGTTGGGGTTTTCCAAATACTTCGCATACAGCTCTTCGATGAACGGCGCGTTGGCCCCGTACAGGAATGAGGTTTGTTCCAAAACCTCATTAGCTTGTTCTTTTCGCATCTTTCGCTGGATGCGGGGAGCGCCCGCACCCCCTCATACAAATTGCGGCTAATCTTCGGTCAGAAGATCACTTAAGTCCCACATTCCAACGTACAAGTGCTTTACGTCACTATTATCAACCATCAAGGACACTTTTGAGTGTTGTGCCGAGAGCGGACGGCGAATCCGCAACCGTAATCCCGGCAGACCGCATGGCTTCCATCTTGTCGGCCGCAGTTCCCTTGCCGCCGGCGATAATGGCGCCCGCATGGCCCATGCGCCGGCCGGGCGGTGCCGTGACCCCAGCGATAAAACCGACGGTCGGCTTTTTGACTTTCGACTGTTTCAGAAAGTCGGCCGCCTCTTCTTCCGCCGACCCGCCGATCTCACCAATCATGATGATCGATTTGGTTTCGTCGTCGCCCAAGAACATGTCGAGACAGTCGATAAAGTTCGTGCCGTTCACCGGATCGCCGCCAATGCCGATGCAGGTGGATTGCCCAAGATCGACGGCAGTCGTCTGCGCCACCGCTTCATAAGTGAGCGTGCCGGAGCGCGACACAATCCCCACGCTACCGCGCTTGTGAATGTGACCGGGCATGATGCCGATCTTGCAGGCATCGGGCGTGATCACGCCCGGGCAGTTGGGCCCCACGAGCCGCGTTTTCGAGCCCTGTAAAGCGCGTTTCACCCGCACCATGTCGAGCACGGGAATGCCTTCGGTAATACACACCGCCAGATCAACTTCCGCATCGATCGCTTCAAGGATGGCATCGGCCGCAAAAGGCGGCGGCACGTAAATCGCCGAGGCGGTCGCGCCGGTGGCTTCCACCGCGTCACGCACCGTGTCGAACACGGGCAGATCCAAATGTTTGGAGCCGCCTTTGCCGGGGCTTACCCCGCCCACCATCTTGGTGCCGTAGGCAATGGCTTGCTCCGAATGGAACGTACCCTGATTACCGGTAAAACCCTGGCAGATGACTTTTGTGTTTTGATCGACAAGAACGGCCATTACGCAGCCTCCTTCACGGCGGAGACAATTTTTTGAGCCGCATCCCCCAGATCGTCCCCGGAAATGATCGGCAACCCGGACTCCGCCATAATCTTCTTGCCCAGTTCCACATTGGTGCCTTCGAGCCGCACCACCAAAGGCACCTGCAGGCTTACTTCCTTGGCCGCCGCCACCACGCCTTCGGCGATGATATCGCAGCGCATGATGCCACCGAAGATATTGACCAGAATGCCTTCCACATTCTTGTCCGACAGAATGATCTTGAAGGCTTCGGTCACCTTCTCTTTGCTGGCACCGCCGCCCACATCCAGGAAGTTGGCGGGCTCCGAGCCGTAGAGCTTGATGATGTCCATGGTGGCCATGGCAAGACCCGCGCCGTTCACCATGCAGCCGATGGTGCCGTCGAGCTTCACATAGTTGAGGTCGTGCTTGGCGGCTTCCACTTCCGCCGGATCTTCCTCCGATTCATCGCGCAGCTCGGCGATCTGCTTGTGCCGGTAAAGCGCGTTGTCGTCGAAATTCATTTTGGCATCGAGGCACACAACCTCGCCACCTTTGGTGACCACCAGCGGGTTGATCTCCACCAGGCTTGCGTCGGTTTCCGTGAACGCTTTGTAGAGGTTGGCGATGAGCTTCACGCCTGCTTTGTTCTGATCGCCTTTGAGGCCCAGGGCAAAAGCGATGGCACGTCCATGAAAGGGTTGCACACCCGAGGCAGGATCGATCGTCAGGGTGAGGATTTTTTCCGGGGTCTTTTCGGCGACCTCTTCAATGTCCATGCCGCCTTCCGTCGACGCGATGAAGGCGATGCGCGAGGTGGCGCGGTCCACCAAGCACGACAGATAGAGTTCCCGGTCGATGTCGGACCCGTCTTCCACGTAGATCCGATGCACTTCCTTGCCTTGCGGTCCCGTTTGGTGGGTGACCAGCGTCATGCCCAGCATGCGTTCCGCTTCGGCGCGCACTTCGTCAATGGACTTGACCACTTTGACGCCGCCGCCCTTGCCCCGGCCACCCGCATGGATCTGTGCTTTGACGACCCAGACAGGGCCGCCCAATTCCTCAGCCGCTTTGACGGCTTCGTCGACGGTGAACGCCGGAATGCCGCGTGCAACCGGCACTCCGAATTCCTTCAGGACCGCCTTGGCCTGATATTCATGAATGTTCATGGGACCCCTTAAGCGTGGCTCAGCACAATACGTTCATGAGCCAAAGCTATTAAGACAATGTTAACCCTGAGATTCCGCTTTATAGCACCGGCAGTCCGGCGCGCAACCGTTACCGGCTGGCGCCTTGCCCGGCTCAAAACCGGCCTCAGCCGAGGCTTGGATCGATCTTTTTACAGGCGTCGACCAGGCCTTTCACCGCATTCACCGAATGATCGAACATGGCTTGTTCGTCGTTGGTCATTTGGATTTCGGCGATGCGCTCGATGCCTTCCGACCCAATGACCGCGGGCACGCCCACATAGAGATCGTCGACGCCGAATTGGCCGGTCAAATGTGCGGCGCAGGGCAAAAGACGCTTCTTGTCCTTGAGATAGCTTTCCGCCATGGCAATCGCAGACGTTGCGGGCGCATAGAAGGCGGACCCGGTCTTCAGCAGACCGACGATTTCAGCACCGCCGTCCCGCGTCCGCTGGACGATTTGATCGAGCGTTTCTTGAGTGCTCCAGCCCATCTTCACCAGGTCCGGTACAGGAATGCCGGCAACCGTCGAATAGCGCAGCAGCGGCACCATGGTGTCCCCATGGCCGCCGAGGACGAACGCGGTGACATCTTCGATCGACACGTTGAACTCGCGCGCCAAGAACAGGCGGAAGCGGGCCGAGTCCAGAACGCCCGCCATGCCCACCACCTTGTTGTGGGGCAGGCCGGAGAATTCGCGCAGCGCCCAGACCATGGCATCGAGCGGGTTGGTGATGCAGATGACAAACGCGTTCGGCGCATGGGCGGAAATCCCTTCACCTACCGCCTTCATCACCTTCAAATTGATTTCCAGCAGGTCGTCGCGGCTCATGCCGGGCTTGCGCGGCACGCCCGCGGTGACGATCACCACATCGGCGCCTTTGATGTCCGCATAGTCCTGGGTGCCTTGGAGATCGGAATCGAAGCCGTCCACCGGCGACGATTGGGCAAGATCCAGCGCCTTGCCTTGGGGCAGGCCTTCGACAATGTCGAAGATCACCACATCGCCCAGCTCTTTGAGACCCACCAGATGGGCAAGCGTGCCCCCGATTTGACCTCCACCAATTAAAGCAATCTTGTTTCGCGCCACCACAGCCTCCTGTGCGGAAAAATAGGGAATTTGGATTGGGGTGTCCGGCGGTCGGACAGAACTTTGCGCAATGACAGATGGCTGCCGGTTGATCCCTGTCCCGGCCCACCTTCCACCACGCCAGTGCGACGCTTGACTACCCTGAATCCCGAAAGGCCGCAAGGAGCGAGCAAAAGCACGCCAGCCGCCCAAAATCCGCCCCTGCAGAGCCCGCCCGCTGCAAGATTCTTCAAGTATAGTTAATTCAATTACTAGATGTTTTTATGCTTAACTTGGCCGAATACTCCGCAGTTTTTGGAGAGTTTTGGATTCTGGACTTTCTGCCTCAATAAAAGGCCGCATCGAAACCTTGTAATTCAAGTCGTTCCTGGCATTCGGCGTAACAAAAAGCGGTGAATCGTGCTATGCTTCGCACAACTGAGGTGGCATCGCGCTGCGTAAACAATTGGTGGGTGCAAAGTTGGGGTGGAGAAAATGCGCGTCTTTGTAATTGCGCTGGGTATTTGCGTTTCGAGCGCCATGGTGAGTGCGGCGTTCTTCATGACGGTCTTTCAGAACAAGGCGACATATGAAGTAAAGCTGGCCGAGCCGAAAACGGACGAGCCGGCGGCCGCAGTGGAGGTGCCGGCGGCACCGACCATTGATCTGGCGGCCCTGGCCCTCAAAGGGCCGGATGCCAGCGACTTGATGGGCAACCGGGCGCGGGGCGCCTACCGAGTGCCCGTGCCGCGGCCGAACCCGTTCGATCAAGTGGCAGACATTAGTGAACTACTCCCCATGAGCGGCGAAGACTTGGACGACCAAAGCGCCGCCATCGGCTTGTCGCCGACCTTGGAACTGGCCAAGGAGCAGCTCGACGAACTGGGCGATGATCGGGCGCTCACGGGGGTCATTGAGCCGGAAGTGCTGGACGACATCACCGTGGATCCCGGCAGTCTGGGTCTTTTGGGCGTGATCATCGACACAGCCCTTAATCATGGCGGCCAGCAGGTTCAAACCAATCGCGATGTGGGTCCGACCACCCCGACCGTGCGGGTCGGCGGCCCTTAAGGCTTAAGGCAAAGCTAGTCGTAAACCGCATGGCCGGCGGCCATGTACTCTTCTGACTGCATTTCAATGAGACGCGATACGGTGCGTTCGAACTCGAACGCGCCGTCTCCTTTCGGATAAAGCTCGTCCGGCGGCGCGTCCGCCGAACAAACGAACTTCACCTTGTTATCGTAGAACGCATCGATCAGCGTCACGAACCGTTTGGCTTCGTTGCGCAATTCCGGCCCCATGCGCGGGATGTCGTCGATCAACACCGTATGGAAATGATGGGCAATGCAAAGATAATCCGCCGCGCCCAAAGGTTGCCCGCACAGATCGTCGAAATCGAACCGGGCAACGCCTTTATCTGCCTGCGGAACATTGAGCGTTCGGCCCTGCACCGTCAATGTGCACGGCGAGCCGTGGGCATGGTCCGTCAAACGCCGCCACGCCGCGTCCATTTGGGTGCGGGCTTCGGCATCGAGCGGGTGGTGATAAATCTCAACGCCCTTGAGCCGTGCCAGCCGGTAGTCTTCCGGACCGTTGAGTTCCAGAACCTGAAGCTTCTCCTTCAATAGATCGATAAAGGGCAGGAACAGCTGGCGGTTTAGGCCGCCCTTATAGAGGTCGTCCGGGTGGCGGTTCGAGGTGGCCACCAGCACGACGCCATTGTTGAAAAGCTCCGTAAACAGACGGCCCAGAATCATGGCGTCGGTCACGTCCAGCACCTGGAATTCATCGAAGCACAGCAAAGTCGTCTCATGGGCGATGCGCTTGGCCACCGGCGGGATCGGATCGTCCATGTCCCCGCCCGCGCCTTTGTAGTTCAGGCCCGCCACCTTCTGGCGCCGCTGCTTAGGCGTGAGCTGCCGCCATTCGTGGATCGCCGCGTGCGTCTCCAGCATGAACTCATGGAAATGGGCCCGGCGCTTCTTTGTCATGGGCACGCTGTCGAAGAACAAATCCATCAGCATGGATTTTCCGCGGCCGACACCGCCGTGCAAATAGAGCCCGCGGGGTGGGGCCGAGGCGCGCCGAAACCACAAAAACCCGGCGCCCCGCGGGTTGTAGCTGTGCAAATCGGCGAACAAACGCTGCAGGGCCTCTATGGCGTGCGCCTGGGCAGGATCGGGCTTGAGCTCGCCATCCTCGAGCATTTGCCGGTAGGCAGGTTGAGGTCCTGCTGCCTTCAAGATTGTTCAGCGGCACTCATGCTCGCCCCCGTCTTTGCCTTGCTCTTGCTTGCCCCGCAAACCCGACGGACCTACACCAAAGGGGGGCGTGAGAGCAACTCTCACAAGTCTCCAATGGCATCTCGGCAGTCAACGATTGTTATTTCCCGACCATGCTTCTCTCTCCAGGAACGGACTTCTTAGCACACGCCTTTCAACTTACCAGTTCCGCAAAATGCGAGAGCTTCACGTTAGTCACGAAGAAATACCGAAGTTTTTGAAGACACCGCCCGTGCGATCCGACTGGGAGAGGCAAAAAAGCACATGGCTTGAACGATATACGGCTGACGACCCAATATAGAAACTTGCCTCCTTGGAAGGACCTGGGTGAACCAACCCCACCTTGATATCGTGACCTCACATGCTAGACGAACCTAGTTTCAGCTTCTCCGAACCCGATTAGCAAATGACCCCAAAGCAAAAAGAACGCCGCGCACGCATCCTGCGCGTGACCTTAAGTCACCTTCGTCAGTACGGATACGAGAACGTGAACATGCGGGACCTCGCAGAGGCCGCGGACGTTTCCCCCACCACACTCTATCGATTGTATGACAGCAAGGACATCTTAATTCTGGCCACCGTCCGGGATCAGATCGATCACTTAACGTCCAGGGTTGCTGAAAAAGAACAACCTGGCCTCAAACGCCTCATTGAGTTGCTTAGAACATTTGGCCGGAGTTTTTCGAGTGAGCCGATTATTGGCGATGTCATTCCGAAACTTCTGTTTTTTGCCGAGCCAGGCAGTCCCGCAACAGAGGTGCTTCTGATAAACGCAATCAGGGCCCGCCGCGCGTCCGTGGTCGATATGCAAGAAGTCGGCGACATTACTCCAAAAGCCAACGTTGAACATCTGGCTCAACAGCTGACGACGGCCACTTGGGGTCCCCTGTTAATGTGCGCGAAGGGGCTGTCCACGGTCGACGAAGTCGCCGACGAATTGGTGAAGGCCTCTCTGTGGGCCTTGCTGCCGGTTTTCACGGACGAGGGCAGGAAGAAGGCCCTGCGCGAAATTAGGCAGCATCCCGCCCTGTCAGTATTGAAGCCCTATCTACGCTAGAGCTCTGTGCGCTCCCTAAACTCCAAACAATAATTCGAGTTTTGAGCACTCTTTTGGCGACAAAGAGTTTTGGACGAGTTGCCTCTTGACGAATTTCGGTAACACGTTACATATAATAACACGTTACCGAAATTCGAACCGTAACAACGCCAAAGGAAACGCATCATGACCATGGATGCCGCTGAACGCCGCGATTTCGTGAAAAACAACCATACCTGTGTCGTTGGATACACGCGCAAGAAGGGGCCCCCGTCTATGTCTATCGTGTACTACGTCATGGACGGCGACGACATTTGCTTCTCGACAATGCGTGAGCGTCAAAAGGCGAAAGCCGTCGAGCGCGAAGGCGAACTGTCAATCGCCGTATTGGATGGCCAATGGCCGCCCACCTATTTGGTCGTGTACGGCGACGCTCAAATTGAAGAGGACCAAGAACAAGCCATCAATGTGGGAATGAAAATCGGGGGCGTCATGGCAGGCGAGGAACTGTCCGAAGACGCCCGGCCGTTTGTGAAAGACATGGTCGAGAAGGAAGGGCGAATTGTGGTTCGCGTCACGCCGCGCTCGACCTTCTATACGCCGCCCGTTCATCTCAACAAGGCAGAAGAAGTTCACGACGAGGAATTCCGGAAAAAGTTCAAACACGGTCTCGGCGCAAATCTGCCGTGGCGTGATTGATAATGGTTGCCGATGTTGCGTTCGCGGCTGGTCAACAGGCGGTCGCCGCAACAGAATTGACGCCCTTCTCCGTATGGAACGAGGAGGCTCGAGCGGCATCTCCCATATGGGTGCAAAGATGGATCGTTTTCATGCTTTGCACTTTTGCTGCAGGTTTGCTCTTCGTTCGAAATCACTTAGCAGCGCGATGGATTGTTGCTTCTGTCGTGATGAGCCACATGGCTTCCGCTCTGGTTTTGTTGGTGCTCGGACCAACGGCTCTGACGATTGGTGTGGTTGCGATCAATCATGTGGTGTTTTGGACGCCCGACGCCATTTATTTGGCGGTGAAAAGGGCGTCCAACTTTCCGGCGCCCCTTTATGGCATTTGGCGCTATCTCATGTTGGCGGTGATTGCTTTCTCGCTCGTTTTCGATGTCAGAGACGCCGTTGTTTTCCTGTTCACCCATCCTGAATGACCGGGGATGCGGATGTCTGAGGCACGACTCAACCCCGTGAGGCTTGCAGCCTTCGTATCGCCCGAGGCGCCATTCTCGGCTTTTCTTATGGCCGTGGTTGTCTTTGTACCCCCTTTCTATGCTGGCACTGTAGGGCTCGGGCTCAGCACCGTTGGATTCATCTTTGGACTGACAAAGCTTTGGGACATGGTTACCGATCCCGCATTTGGCGTGTTGTCAGACCGCTGGCATACAAAATGGGGGCGCCGCCTACCTTGGGTCGTGATGTCCGTCCCCCTCTTGGGATTGTGCACCTATATGACATTCGTACCAGGTCCCAACGTAGGAGGAGCCTACTTCGCGATCTGGATGGTTTTGCTTTACGTCGGCTGGACAATCGGGTCCGTGTCCCACATCGCATGGGCCGCAGAACTCTCCACCGAATATCATGAACGGTCCAGAATCTCCGCATACAAACAAGCTGCGGCATTAATCGGAAGCGTAGGCCTTATTCTTCTGGTCGCATATTTTGACAGTGTTCGTGGGCTTGATGAAGCGGGCCGGATGCGGTTGATCGCGGTAGTTTTACTAATTCTACTTCCGCTATCTGTGTCGGCCGCGTTGTGGGCAACGCCCCAGCCGAAGGCCGGCGTAAATGCTCGGCGCCCGTCTCATAACACATTGAAAATGTTGTGGCGTAATGGTCCGTTGCGCTCTTTGTTGGTGACCAATCTGTTGCTGGGGATCGCGGCGGGCGGTTCGGCAGGGATGATCCTCTTTTACGTCGAGGATGTGCTCCAGCTTGGGAACCTGGCATCATTCGCATTGGTCCCGTTTCTTTTTTCGGGCTTATTGTTCCTGCCCGGTTTTGTCGTTCTTGGCCGGCGAATCGGAAAACACCGTACACTGTGTTATGCGCTTATCTATCAGATCTGCGCGAGCCTTCTCTATCTCATCATTCCCGCTGGAAGCGTCGTGTTTGCCAGCCTGGCATTCCTGCTGCTGGGGGCAAATCAGGCCGTGGGCACCTACATTCCACGCGCCATAATGGCCGATGTGACCGATCTGGATACGGCAGAATCAGGTGTTCAGCAGACGGGACTTTACATGTCGCTTTTGCAATCCACCAGCAAGATTGCCGCCGCACTTGCGATCAGTCTGAGCTATCCGATCTTGGGTATGATCGGCTTCGACCCGTCGCCGGATGCGGTCAATTCTGACGCTTCCTTGTTCGGTCTCCGCATGATGATGGTGTTGTTTCCCGGGGTAACTTTTGGACTCGTGATCTTGCTTATGTGGAATTTCCCGCTCGGCGAAGAGAAGCATACAGCCATCCGCAAACAGATCTCCGATCTTGGGTTGATGCACGGCCATGGCACACCGGGCGTTGCCGCTCTTGCCGCTTCGAAATCTGAGAGCACGAATTCTGTCCAAGAGCAAGCAAGGGCTCCGTCAGAACTGCTTCAATCTAGGTCAGATCTGGTCTAGCCGAACAGTAACCCGATGTATGGCCACGTCACGGGTTCGGCGCCCTTGGTCCGGCCTTGCGGTCCTCGAACACTTCGCCCTCGGGCCCTGGATCATCCGGCGCCCGCGGGTTCTGAAAAATTTCGGGGTCCGGCGGAACCATGGCATCGATATCCACGGGAGCTTCTTGCTGATCCGGCGGCGCGGCGCTGGGACTTTGGCCGTTGGGTTTGCGCGGGGCCAAAAAGGCGACCGCCTGTTTGAGGCGGTCGCGCGTGCGCTGCGCATCTTTCTTGATTTGGTCCGTCACCACCTGGACCGAGCGGGCCGCCCGGTTGCGAGTGACGCGAATTTGAGTGCCCATTTTTTTGAGCGGTGTGGGCGCCGCTTCCGTTTCATCAGCCGTCCTTTCCTGCGGCCGGCCGGGCGGGGCATCGGCGATGAGATCCGTCGTCAACGCTTGCCCCGGCTCATTGGCAATTGGCAGACTTTCGATCTCGTCCGTCACCGGTTTGCGCCAAGCGAGCGAATCGAAGGCTTGGCAATTGGGACACACCGGCGCCCAATCGGTGGCAGCGTTCTGGCAGGCGTCGCACATCCACGCGGCATCCCGCGGGGCGTGGGCCACCCGGGAAAGCCATTCCCGCGCCCGATAAGGATCGCCTGTATCCTGCTGCTCGATTTCCGCCATCAGCGTGCAGACGCGCGCGGTTGGGAACCGTTTGGCCACATCCTGCAACGTCTCCCGCGCGCGGTCATAGTCCCGCATTTCGAGCTGGAGCGTCGCCATCAATAGTTTGCTTTCCGGATGGCTCGGCTTCATGTCCGCCAGCATCTGCATGCGCCGGCAGCGCTGTTCCGGCGTTTCATCGGGTTTGAGGTCACGGTACAGCCGCGCAAGTTCCGGATGCGGTGTCTGCGACCAGGCGGTTTCGATCAACCCTGCGGCTTTCCACAAACGCCCGTCGCTCTTGAGGCGCCGGGCCGCCAAAATCGCTGCCGGCACCAATCCGGGCACCAGCCGCAGGGCCGCCATGACCCGATCAAGCGCCTTTGCAGGTTGGGTTTCCATGAAATCTTGCGCCTGGGCCGTCAGCAGCACCGCCCGGCGGCGCCGTTCCACATCGCTGGTCAACAGATGCTGACGCTGGGCCTGACCCAGCGTGTCGGCCGCTTCAAGCCAGCGCCCGGTTTGGGTTTGGAGATCAAGGCGCGCATTCACCACCCATGGCGTGTTCGGCCGCAATTGATGGGCCCGCTCTGCATACGCCAGCGCCGCCTCGAAATTGCCGGCACGGCTTGCCTGCATGAACAGGCCGCGCAGCCCCAGAAACTCGGTATCCTCATTATCGAGCATTGCCGTGAAGTAGTCCTGGGCCGCTTTTTCTTTACCGCCCAGTTGTGCGGCCTGGGCCGCCAGCAACAGGGTGAGCGGGGGATCGTCAAGCAGGGAACGGGCGCGCTTGGCATACCGCTCCGCTTCGGCGGCATCGCCCGCGGCCACAGCCAGCATGCCGCGGGACAGTGCCGTGTAGCCGCGTTCTTGCCGGCGCTTGCCCATGAAGTTCTGGAACTTACGCGGGCTTGCCACCATGAGCGTCAGCATGCGGATGATAATGAAAAGGGTGAAGAACAGGGCAAGCAGCGCGAAAGCGGCGACACCCACCTGCATTTCATATTGGCGCGCGCCCAAGGAGACCAACACCGTGCCCGGCACATCCCACAATGTGGCCACCGCCGTCGCCAAAAGAACGACAAAGATGAAGATGACGACCGCGCGGATCATGGGCAGTTCTTAGTCCGATCCGCCGCTGGCCGCAATGGCCGCCAGCACGTCGGCATTGAGATTGGCGATCGCCGCTTCCAGGTCGGCCCGCGGCCGCGCCTGATTAAGCCATGGGGCAATCGCTTCTTGCGCCGCGGGGCTCAAACTGCCGGCCGCCAACAGCGCGTCGTTCAGCCGCCCTTCCACAAGCAGCGTTTCGATCCGGCTTACAATCGCGGTCACCGTATCGCCTTCCGTTTCTTCAATGTCCCGCACGGTGATCATCGACTGCAAATTGGCGAGCAAGCTTTCCCACCAGCTTGTGGCGCCCGCTACCCGGTCCGCCCTGATGGCCGCACGGCCAAAGGCGGGAAATTCAGACCGCAATGCCGCGATGGTGGGAAGCCCGGTGGGGGCATGGGCCGCCAAGGCGGCAAGCTGCGGCTGATCCGGCGCCAAGGCTTGAACCACGGTTAGTTCGTGCACGAATGGCGTGGACCCCGCCGCGGCGCGGGACAGATTGGCCACGGCCATGGCAAGGCTTGCGGCCCGCATGACTTGCGCATCATTGCCGGTTTCAAGCGCCACCACGCGTTGTTCGATGTCGGAAAATTGGCTTTGGTCCACGGCTGACGCCAGGCCGGTTTCGACGGAGTCAAGACGGCCCGCCGCGTCCGTATCGGCAATCAGGCCTTCGACGGCCTGCAATCTTTGCTGCAGGGCTTCGGCGCCGCCCGCATCGATTTGGTCGATGCGCGCTTCAAGATCCGCAATCAGATCGAGGGCTGCCGCCAGCCGGCCCGCAGGCGCGGGCTGACCTTCCGCACCCGCCGGCTCACCATCCGCTGCCTCAGAATCCTGGACGGGCGTTTCGCTTGACGCTCCAAGTGCAGCCATTTGTTGAGCCAGCGCCTCCACCTGCTCGCGAAGCTCTGTCAGGTCGCTGCCGTCTTGTACTGGGGTGGGATCTGCCGCCTCCAGTTTCCCGACGCGCGCTTCAAGATCGTTGAGCCGAGACCCAATGGCAGTAAACGCCGCGTTATCGTCCACACGCGGCAAAGGCTGGCCCCAGGGATAAGTCCAGACGGCTACGCCCCCCGCAATCAAAATCGCTGCGAGGGCGCCAATGCCCAAATAGTTGCGGCTTTGCTTCTCCACTGGTGGCGGGGGCGTGGAATCGGAGGAAGCGGGTTCCGCAGACGTTTCGGCCGCAGGTGCGGGGCCGTCCGCCGGGGTGGCTTCCGTTGACGGCGTGGCGTCTTCCTTGGCGTCGGTTTCCGGTTCGGATTCATCCGGCTTTGCCATGTCGTCGGTTGACAAATAACCACTTGGCACGGAACCGCCGGCCACCGTGTCTTCCACCGCCGGTTTGGTGTCGTCTTTCGCATCCTGCGGATCGGCCGACGATGGCGCTCCGGACATATTTGGCGATGGCGCCTCTTTGGAAGCGCTTGTGTCCAGTTTGGCGGGAGCCTTTTTTCGCGGCCGGGACGTCCGTTTTTTGGCCCCAGATTTAGCCGTCGGCTCTTCGGACGACTCCGCGCTCGCAGCGTCATTGGACACTGCACTGTCACCTGCCGTCTTTTCTTCATCCTTCTTCGGTGAAGGTTCTTCCGGCGTGTCGGGTTTTTCTGGGGTGTCCGGCATCCTGCTCCGGTGATTCGGTTTTTGGTCGGGGCAACGAAAGCCTAGGCTTGAGACGCCAACATCTCAAGGGCCTCCAAAACCGCCATTTTCGTGGGCGCAGAAGACACCCGAACATCGGCAAACGGCAATGGTTTTATGGCTGTAGCGACATTTTGTGACATGCAAATGGCTACCGATTGCCCAAGCCCCGCCCGCAGTTTTTCGTCAAATGCGAGCTTTGCGAAAATAGCCGCCGTGCGCGGCGAAAAGAACAAGGCGGCCTGCACTTCATGGCGCCGGAGGGCAGCGGCGGCAGCGTCCGGAAGTTGTTTAGCGGCCTTCGCCTCATACATTTTTTGCGAATTGACCTGGATGCCGAGCGCTTGAAGACGCCCCGCCAAATCGCCGGCAATGTGGGCGCCGGAGGCATGGAAGATCTGGTTGGGCAGGTAATCGTGTTCGCCGATCAAGTTGGCCAGGGACTCCACATCGCCGCCCGCCGCGTATACTTCCGAAAACCCCATTTGCCGTGAAAGCTCGGCCGTTGCTTCGCCCACGGCAAAAACCGGCCAATGCCTTTCCGACACAAGGTGGCAAAACGCACGCACGCCATTGGCGCTCGTAAAGGCAAGATGGCAGTCGCCGCTGATTGCCGGTGGAGGTCCTTCTTCAAACGCGATCGTCATCATGGGCGCGAGAATGGGTGTGTGACCCAGCGCGCTGAGTTCCTGCGCCAGCGCGCTTCCATCCGGTTCCGGTCGTGTGACCAGCACCTGCATGAGGCTTACCTGGGCCCCGCAAGAAACGCTTTCATGAAAGTTTCGCCCGCTTCTTGCTTTAGGGCTTCTGCCGCTTCGGTGGCCACTTCCGCCAGGCGCTCGGCGCTGCTTTCCCGTTCGGTACGGAAGACTTGGCTGCCGTCTACCGCCAGAATTTCTCCTTGGAAAGCAAACTGCGCGGATCCCAGCGGTTGCGCCAGGGCGGCGATGGGCGAGCGGCAACTGCCGTCCAGCGCGGCCAAGAAGGCGCGCTCCGCGTGCACGCAAATCTCCGCTGTCTGATCATTGATGGCGGCAACGAGCGACGCGGTCGCATCGTCGCCCGCACGGATCTCTATGCCCACTATGCCCTGCGCCGCGGCAGGCAACAATTCGTCCGTATCCAGAACATAACCCTCGGGGACGTCGACGCCCAGCCGATGCAACCCTGCACAGGCAAGCAGGGTGGCGTCCACCTCGCGGGCCCGCACCTTTTTAAGGCGCGTGTCCACATTGCCCCGCAGCAAGGACAGTTCCAGATCGGGCCGCCGGGCCAGGATCTGCGCCTGACGGCGCACCGATGCGGTCCCCAACCGAAAGCCTTTCGGCATGTCGGCAATGTTGTTTCCGCCGGCGCTGATCCACATATCCCGCACGTCTTCCCGGGGCAGAAAAGCCGCCAGCTTCAGGCCGTCTGGCAGGAAGGTGGGCACATCCTTCATAGAATGGACCGCTAGGTCGATTTCATCATCCAAAAGAGCGCGTTCGATTTCCTTGGTGAAAAGACCCTTGCCGCCGGACTCAGCCAATGTGCGGTCTTGGATGCGGTCGCCCGAGGTTCGAATGGTCACGATCTCAAGCTGGTCCGCCAAGTGCGGATGTGCATCGCCAAGCAAATTGCGGACGGTTTCCGCCTGTATGCGGGCCAAAGGCGAGCCGCGCGTCCCGATACGTATGGAGGCCATAGGGCCTTTCTTTCATTTTGTTGATCTTGGGCCTTATATATGGCCCGGCATGATGGAAATTGATAGACGCCAAGGCCGGCCGTGACAAAGGCAGCCAAATCGCAACAAGAATTGACCGTGCTGGGCATCGAAACCAGCTGCGATGAAACGGCTGCGGCCGTGGTTCGGGGACGGCCGGGGGCGGTCCCGACAATCCTGTCCAATGTCATTCTGAGCCAAGTCGACGAGCACCGGGACTATGGCGGGGTGGTGCCCGAAATTGCGGCGCGGGCCCATATCGACCATTTGGACCGCATTGTCAGAGAGGCCATGGCCGGGGCCGGCGTTGCATTTGAGGATCTGGACGGGATTGCCGGAACGGCAGGACCGGGATTGATCGGCGGCGTCATCGTGGGGCTGATGACGGCAAAATCAATCGCCTTTTGCCATAAGAAACCATTTCTGGCGGTCAATCATTTGGCGGGCCACGCGCTTTCCCCGCGGCTTACTGAAGATCTGCCGTTCCCCTATCTGTTGTTGTTGGTGTCGGGCGGTCACTGTCAGCTCTTGGCCGTCGAGGGACCGGAAGCGTACACGCGCTATGGCACGACCATCGACGACGCGGTGGGCGAAGCCTTCGACAAAACCGCCAAGCTGTTGGGGCTGGGATATCCCGGCGGACCGGCGGTCCAGCGCATCGCCGAACAGGGCAATCCTGACGCCATCGACCTGCCGCGTCCGCTGACCGGCCGGCCCGGATGCGATTTTTCCTTTTCCGGCCTGAAGACCGCCATCGCCCGCGCGGCCGACGCCGTTAGAGCACCATCAGCGCAGGAAGCCGCCGACATTGCCGCGTCGTTTCAGGCAGCGGTCTGCGACGTCATCGAAGACCGCTCTGGCAACGCCATGGAGCAGTTTACCCAAGCGCATTCCACTTCGGACCGCACGCTTGTGGTTGCCGGCGGGGTGGCCGCAAACACGGCGATCCGGGAGCGCCTTAACGATCTTTGCGCACGCAACGGCTTCCGCTTCGTCGCGCCGCCACTTCATTTGTGTACGGATAATGCCGCCATGATTGCCTGGGCCGGCATCGAGCGCCTGGCGCTCGGGCACAGCGACCCTTTCGACGTCTCGCCCCGCGCGCGCTGGCCGCTTGCCGAGACCGCGGGGAATTAAAGGGACACAATACTTAATTCCAAGGGCATCATTCGGCACATTCATGCCTCACCAACCGAATTAAGTATTGTGTCCCTTTAATTCAACTCGGCAATGACGCAGAGATTTCAGCCTCGCCACCAATCCTGAACTTCAGCGGGCATCATTTCGAAATAGCGCTTTACGATATCGTTGGCGCCTGGGGGCAAGTCTTGCATGGCCGTCTGGCTAAGCGGCGAAGCGCCGTCCAACGGATTCACCCATTCAAGGCGAATGTCCGCGATCACATCGCCCAACGGCGCTGCCGCCGTTTCGTGGTGATCGCTCGACTGGTGTTCCAGGAAGCCGTGATAGTCGTCGAAGGACAGCAGCGTGTAATAGAGCCCCGGCTCGGCGCCCTTCCAGTATTCATACCGCTTCACGTTCTTTTCGTGCTTGTGGGTGCCTTCATAAAGCGCCCGGGCGATGTCTTCGAATTTCTTTTCCGACCCGGGTTTTATCTTGATGTGCGCCAAAATCGTGGCCATGGCCGCGTTGCCTCCCTCAATTAATCCGCCAATACCAATCGGTCGCGTTGGTTGATCAGTATGGCAACAGCCCCTGCCAACACCAAGGCCTCAAACGCGATGAATGACCAGAAGTAGGGTTCCGGCGCCCCGTCGGCGATCAGCGCATAGGCACGCCCGAAGATGTAGCCGCCCATATAGGCCACCAGGAACCACAGGGCGGGCCGGGCATAGCGCAGGCGAAAACTGCCCACAAAGCACAAGGCGGCGGCCCCCAGGCTAACGCCGCCATAAATGCCGCGTAGCTCGAATGAAGCGTGAGGGCCTGTTGCATCAAGCCCTAGGCCGCTGGTCATGATGAGGGGGGATGTCAGCGAGTAAAGTCCGAAAACCGCGAACAACACGCCCACCAAATTGAGAAAACCGCGCAGAATCAGCATTTTTGTGCCGCTCCCTTTTGTGCTACCCACGCCCAATACGTGCGGTAAAGGGCAATGGATCCACAGTCATGAGTGAAACCTTAGCACAGGCTATCAACCCTGCTGGCGCGGTCGATGATCTGGCGCAAACGTCTCATCCGATCTTTCGCGACGCGCCGAAGTCAGTGGCCTTTAAGAAACTGCGCAAGCGGCTCCTGCGCAATGTGCGCCAGGCGGTGGAGGATTTCGGCATGGTGCCGGAGGGCGCGCGCGCGCGGCCGCCGCGCTGGCTGGTCTGTCTGTCGGGCGGCAAGGACAGCTACACGCTGCTGGCAACTCTGTTGGATCTGAAATGGCAGGGCCTGCTGCCCGTGGAGCTTGTCGCCTGCAATTTGGATCAGGGTCAGCCGGGCTTCCCGAAACACGTGCTTCCCGAGTTTCTGGCGAAGACCGGCGTTCCCTATCGCATCGAAACGAAAGACACCTATTCGATCGTCACCGAGAAAGTGCCGGAAGGTCAGACCTATTGCGCGCTTTGCTCGCGGCTGCGGCGGGGCATTCTGTACAACATTGCGCGGCAAGAAGGATGCGACGCCGTGGTGTTGGGGCATCACCGGGACGACGCGCTGGAAACCTTCATGATGAACCTGTTCCATGGCGGGCGCCTGGCGGCCATGCCGCCCAAGCTGGTCAATGATGAAGGTGATTTGTTCGTCTTGCGGCCACTTCTTCTGTGTGCGGAGAATGATATCCAAAAGTTCTCCGACGGCATGAAATTTCCGATCATTCCCTGCGATCTGTGCGGCTCGCAGGATGGGCTACAGCGCGCCGCCATGAAGAACATGTTGGATGAATGGGAAAAGACCCATCCCGGTCGCCGGCAGGTGATGTTCCGTGCCCTGATGCATGCCCGGCCTTCCCATTTGGCGGACCCGAAGCTGTTCGATTTCGCGGGGCTGGAGCACCGCTAAAAGGAGGGGACCGATCGCCACAGATCCAAAGGAAATAGGCCGTTTCGTCTGGCACGATTATCTGACCGATGACGTTTCATCGGCCAAGCGCTTTTACGCGAGCCTCTTGGGGTGGGAGTACCATGTGGAGCACGCGGACGCATTTGCCTGGACCGGCGAGGCGGCGGATTACCCCCTGATCATCGCCGGCGGGGCGGCGCATGGCGGCTTCGTCGGCCTCCCAAAACCGACCGCCGCCCATTGGTTGCCGTATATTGCCGTTGCGGACGCAGACCATTCGGCGGAGCGCGCCGCTGCGCTCGGCGCGGAAATCGCCCGGCCGGCCTTTGACGTGCCCGGCGTCGGGCGCAGCGCGGTCATCCGCGACCCACAAGGCGCTGCATTCTGCTTGTTCACGAAAGCCCATGGTTTTCCGGTTCCGGCAGGCGCCTTTCTGTCGAATGTATTGTTAACGGATGACCTCTCGGCATCGGCAGAATTCTACACACACTTGTTCGGGTGGAAGGCAAACTCGGCGGCGGGGCCTGAACATCGTCAGCATACATTCTTCCAGCACGCACAGGGCGCGGTGGTGGCCGGCGCACAACAAACACCGTCCGTCTTTGAGGGGGAACCCGCATGGATTCCCCTTCTGGCCGTGCAGAATTTGACGGCGTCGACCGAAAAAGCAACGGCGCTGGGTGCACGCGTTCTTGGCCCATTAGATACGATCCACCAGGAAGCGTCGGCCTCTTTGATGCTGGACCCTCAAGACGCACCTGTCACATTGATGCAGCCTGGCGACCATTAAGCTCGCACATCACCTCCAAAGACGGGTATGCTGCCCCAAATTAGAAAATGGGGGACGTCATGGCTGGGTTTTTCGCGGGCATTGGCCGCTTTTTCGGCATTATTCTAGTCCTTTTGGGGATCGCGGTGTTCGCGATCCGGCTGCAGCATGCGGGGCCTTACCCCATGCCGGAAGGCGGCAATCTGCTGGGCGCCATTCTGGCCTTTGTGCTTGCGGCCTGGTTCTTCCGCCCCTTCCTGAGGACCGGGGCGCTTTCTCATATTCTGGGATGGCCGGCAGTGCTGGCCACGCCGCTCGTCATGTTCTTCACCCTGTTCTCCACGCTGGGCGAAATGGAAGAGGTGATCGCGCTGAGCGTCATGGACCCGGACGGCAATCCGGTCACATTGCGCCTTTGGGTGGTGGATCGCGACGGCAGCGCCTGGACCACCATGTCGGACGAAAAAGCAATCACCAATGGATTGGACGGCAGTACCGGCGAGCTGTTGCGCAATGGCGAGACATCTTGCGTTGTCATTTCCCGGCATGACGACCAGGCATCGGTGAGCACGACGCATAATCAGAAATACGAAAAATACGCCGTACACAGATTAGCTGTGGCGATCGGGGTCTTCCCGCTAGAGGCCCGCGACACGTCTACCGCCATCCGAATGGACCCCTGTCCGTAACCGGCCGAGAGAAGGGAAGAAATGCTGACTCATCAGGTAGAGGCCTATAACACCGCCACCGATTCCGAGAACAAAATCCATGACGATGCGACGGCGCAGAGGTTCGGCTTTCGGGGCGGGCTGGTGCCGGGTGTGGAAGTCTATGCCTATATGTCCCACATCCCCGTGGCCAAATGGGGCTTGGATTGGCTGGCCGGTGGCGAAGCGTCCGCGCGCTTTGTGAAGCCCGTCTATGACGGGCACAAAGCGCTGATTAAAGGCACCGAGAGCCAAGACGATCCTGGGACACTTGAATTGTCCGTCGAAAGCCTGGGCCAGCTGTGCGCTTCCGGCTCGGCCCGATTGCCCGATACGCCTGCGCTGGCTTTGTCTGCGGATGACATCGGCACCGCCGCCTTGCCACAGACGCGTCCGCCCGCATCACCAGACTCCCTGATGCCCGGGCAGGTCTTAGGTACCGTCCCCTTCTGTTGGGATGACGCGGCACTTACCTATTTGGCGGATATCCGTGAGACCTCCGACCTCTACACAAAAGAAGGGGTTTGCCATTCGGGGTTTCTCCTGCGCGCCGCCAACAGCGCGTTGTCGCAAAACGTCAAGCTCGGCCCGTGGATCCATGTGGGCAGCCACATCCAGCATCATTCGGTCGCGCGCAAGGACGAGCCTCTGGAGGCCCGAGCGCGGGTCCATGAAAACTACGAGCAAAAAGGGCATTTGTTCGTGGTGTTGGACGTGTTGATCCTAGGTCCGACCGAAAGAGCTGTGGCGAGTATCCGCCACACGGCAATTTATGAGCCAAGACAGGTCCGGGATCACGCCGCCTGAGGCTGCGGGGTCGCTGGCGCCGATGCACTGGACGCCCGGCGCAGCACATCCAGATACCCCGTCGCGATGCAATCGAAGCCGTCATAGTAGCCGCGCGACTTCAGCAAGGCATGCAGCTTCGGCAAATTATAGCCGGGCACGGCCGCGAAGTGATGGTGCTCCAAATGGAAGTTCACGTAATTGGGACCGATCAACAGCCGCTCCCACCAAGAGATCAGCGTGGTACCGGTGTTTTCCCGCGGGTCCAGGCTGTCGCGGTCAATGGCCACGCCATGTTCACCAATCTGCCGTATACGGACGATCAGCGGATAGACTGTTAGATTGGCGGCCCACCACAGAAGATAGGCCCAGGGCGCGCCCACGGCCGTCAGTGTGCCGAGCAGGAGGATATGGAAGATCAGCCAGGGATGGTTTTTGGACAGTTTGAACGCTTTGATTTGGCGCCAGGTGTCACGCACGCCCGTGCGGCCGGTAATGTCGCGCATGAGCTTGCGGCGCAGCCGCTCGCGGGTGATCGGATAGTCTTTCACCATCCACTTGTCCGGATCTTCCGGCGTGCCTGCATGTTTGTGATGCTTCAGATGGTAGGCGCGATAGGCGTGGACCGACGTGTTGATGGCCGCGCCCGACAGCCAATGGCCGACGAATTCATTGACCTTCTGGTTCGAAAAGAAGGCATGGTGGGAGCAGTCATGCTGGATGACGCCCAGGCCAAGCTGACGGCCGCCCAAGATCAAAATGGCGGCAAGAATGGTGAGCGGATTGGGCCACGCAATCGCCAAGGCAAAGGCGCCTGCAATCATGCCCCAGTTGATGAACACAATCCCCAACGCCCGCATATCTGAAGCCTTGGAGAATTCCTGCAGCTCTTCCTTCGTCAAATAGTCCGACAGTTTGAGCGGTTTGGCCATTTGCGCACCTGTGGCTACCATAGGATGAGCTGTATATAACCATAAATGACATAATGAGTCAATTGTTGTTTTATTCCGAGGTTGAAGCGGGGCTCACGGCGCGGCGGCTGGTGCTTTCATTGCTCAATGTGAGCGGCAAGGCACAGGAAACCATCGCCCATTTGGTGGCGGCGGGGCGCCTCTTCGGCATCGAAGCCAGCAGCATCCGCATGGCGGTAGGCCGCCTCATGAAGGAAGGGCTGCTGGTGAGCGAGGCGCGGGGCCGCTATGGCATCGGCCCGAAAGGAGAGGCCTTGCGCGTAGAGCTGCGCGGCTGGCGAGACGCTCTTTCGCGCACCAAACCTTGGGCGGGCGATTGGCTTGCCGTGCACACGGCCCATCTGGGCCGCACCGACCGGAAGCAGCTGCGCACCCGGAACCGCGCCCTCAAACTCAGCGGCTTTGCGGAGGCCCTTCCCGGCTTTTGGGTCAGGCCCGCAAATCTGGCAGAGCCGCTCTCGGATCTTGGGCGCCGTTTGGTGGGCATCGGGTTAGACGAAGACGCCTTGGTGTCACGCATCGCCGAGTTCGAAAGCGATGTCTGGTTTGATCCGGCCGATTTGTGGCCGACCGACGAATTCGAACCCCGCTACAAAGAAGCGATCAAGGCCATGGCAGACAGCACCAAGGACATCCCGACCCTGGCGCCCGCCGACTCTGCTCGGGAAACGTTGCTAGTGGGGCAAACCGTTCTGCACATCATCAATTTGGACCCACTGTTGCCCCAAGAGATCATCGATCAGTCCCTGCTGGCCCGCATGATCGACGACATGCGGGAGTACAACCGGCTGGGTCTTGCGTGTTGGCAGAAGTTCTATGCGGATGTCGACGCTCCGCAGCCTGCTTCGGTCGATTGAAGAAGCGGCGCGCTGCCGCCCAATCCAACAAAAAAGAGGCGAGCGAAAGCCCGCCTCCTAAAGATGAGGAGCGCTAACTAGAGGCGTCTAGCGAAATATGTACGACTTTACGCGGCCGGAGACCTCGTAAAGCGCGAGAAGCGACACCAGTTTTTTACAAAGCGACATGTCAACTCATCCAAATGTGATGGGCGCGGAGACAACCGAGGGGTCATCGGGAGGTTCGGGTGGGGTCCGGTGGTCCCCGCGCCAACTAATTTGTGGACCAACCCGCCCTTACTTGGGGGATCTGGGCGGGAGGTCCACGGGGTTAAGTTAGATGGCCGTGTAGGTGGTCATGGCCTGGACGATGTACCCGATTACCGGTACTGCGACTGCGATCATGACAACGCCGGTGATGATGCGGGCGGCCAAAGGGGCTTGGTGCAGTTCCAGGTTTTCAGCAACTTTCTCAGTATTGCGGCTCATTTCATTCTCCTCTTCAAGTCGATCGCCCATTCTTGGGCGGTTCTTTAACTGGTCCGGCTTTTTCGAGCTTTTCTCTCTTTGCCCGCTGCCGATGAACTCAATATGGGTTGGTCTGAACAAAAAACAATGAACAAAATCCATTTTGTTCATTTTTTACAAAAGAATTGCGGTTGAGAAACGTTTTGAAACAGAAGAATCGAGGGAATCTGCCGCCCGGGCCCCGGCCTGTTACAGACGCGTTACAAAGAAAATTTTAAAAAAGTGGTCTGAAATAGAAGGGAAAGGCCAACTAGGCCACTTCCGAGACCCGAGAATGGGGGCATTGCACCCCGCGCAGGATCAAATCGGTCACCCCGCGCAGTTCCCGGACCAAGTCGTCATAGGGAAGCTGGGTCCATAATTGGGGATAACGGAATTTCATGGTGGCGCATTGGATCATCTCCGCTGCATTCACCACATCGGGAATATTGAACTCCCCGGCCGCATTCCCGGCCGACAGGATTTCGGCCATTAAGGCGCGGTCTTTCGCCATTTGCTCGTTCGCGAAGGTCGGCCTTTCCTGAGAAATCGTGGTCGCCACTTCGTAGATGCGAGGGTCGTCTTCCAGCATGTCGAACGTGGTTTTCAGCGCCGTTTCCAGATAGGCGCGCAACTTCTCGCTGGCAGTCTTGCCGGTCATCCGGACCACTTCGCGCAAGGCCTCTAGGTGCTCCTCGGACGACTCCCGCGCAATCTCCTCTGCTATGTCCAATTTCCCTTGGAAATAGCGGTAAAGATTGCCCGGCGACATGTTGCAGTCGCGCGCAAGCTCAGCGATGGTGGTCTTGTTATAGCCGTAGTGTAAGAACCGTTCCTTCGCCGCCTTTATTATGTTCTGACGGACCGTATCTGGGCATTTCATAAAACCTACTTAGAGCCATTCCAGTGAAGAATCAATAAAACATTCACTGTTAAATCGTCATTTCCGGAGAATGTGACCTCTTGGTGAATCCATCACAATCGGACCTACAAAAGGTGGGAATCGTCGGCGGCGGGGCCTGGGGAACGGCCCTTGCGGTGGTGGCCGCCGAGGCGGGCCGGAACGTCACGATCTGGGCGCGCGAACCGGAGGTGACCGACAGCATCAACACACATCACGAAAACCGCCTGTTCTTGCCGGGAGCAGTTCTGCCCCCGCAAATAACGGCAACGGCGGAGCTGGAACCGCTGGCGGCTTGCGATGTTCTGCTGATGGTTGTGCCGGCTCAGTTCATAGGCAAAACGCTTGCCCTGCTTGGGCCCATGGTGCCGAGCGGCACGCCGGCCATCTTGTGCGCCAAAGGAATTGAGCAGGGCTCCTTGCGCCTCACCACTGACGTCCTCAAGGCCGAAGCGCCCCACTTAGTGCCGGCCGTTTTGTCGGGGCCGAGCTTTGCCGTGGACGTGGCCAAAGGCTTGCCGACAGCGGTTACGCTTGCGGTTGAGGACTCAGATCTGGGCGACCGACTGATGCATGCGATCGGTCAGCCCTTCTTCCGGCCTTACTTGTCCAATGATCTCGTCGGCGCGCAGATCGGCGGCGCCGTCAAGAACGTGCTCGCGATTGCCTGCGGTATTGTGGAAGGGAAGAAATTTGGGCCGTCGGCGCGCGCGGCGCTCACCGCACGTGGTTTTACCGAAATGACCCGGTTGGGCGCAGCCCTTGGCGGGCGCCCGGAAACCATGGCGGGGCTCTCGGGCTTGGGCGACCTCATCCTTACCTGCAACAGCACCCTGTCGCGCAACATGTCGCTCGGCAAAGCGTTGGGCGAAGGCCAAAGCCTGCAAGATATTTTGGCTGAACGGACAAGTGTGGCGGAAGGGTATTACACGGCCAGCGCCGTGCGTGCGCTGTCGCAGAAGCACCAGATCGACATGCCGATCTGTGACGCTGTGGCCGATATTGTCGACGAGGCAAAAGAGGTAGATCAAGCCATCGCCGATTTGCTAAACCGGCCCTTCACCCAAGAAGGTCTGTAAGCGGACCACATGGCACTCAAGCCACGGAGATCATCGTGTTTATCGCCGTCACCTACATCGACAAACCGAACCATCTGGAAACGCGGCTTGCCAATCGAGACGCCCACCTGGCCTATGTGGCGGAAACGGGCAAGGTGAAAATGGCCGGTCCGTTATTGGCAGATGACAGCGAAACCATGTGCGGCAGCCTGATCATCTTGGAGGTGGATGATCTGGCAAGGGCCAAGGCGTGGACCGAGAACGACCCTTATGTGAAGGCGAACCTGTTCGAGCGGATCGAAATCCGCCCCTGGAAATGGCTCGTCGGCAAGCCTGATTGATGTAATTTACTTTGCCGTCCCACTCCCCCTCCCAACCATCCCAAAGGTACCCTGGTCGGGTGGTTGGGAGGGGGAGTGGGACGGCTAGGCCCCTAAACAAGGAGACACACCGTGGCCTATTGGCTTTTCAAATCGGAACCCAACACTTGGGGCTGGGATCATCAAGTTGCCGCAGGCGATAAAGGCGCTGAATGGGATGGCGTGCGCAACCACCAGGCCAACAACAATATGAAGGCGATGAAGGTGGGCGACCTCGGCTTCTTCTATCATTCAGTCAACGAAAAGCAGATCGTCGGCATCGTCCGTGTGGTGAAGGAACATTATCCCGACCCTAGCGACGCCAGCGGCAAGTTCGGCATGGTGGATGTGGCGGCCATTGAACCGATGCCGTCGCCGGTGACACTCGCGGACATCAAAGCCAATGAGGATCTATCGGAGCTGGTGCTGGTGAAGAATTCGCGCTTATCGGTGCAACCGGTGGACAAGGCGCATTGGAAGATCCTGTGCAAGATGGGTGGCCTGAAGAAGGCGCCTTAATACTCGGACGAGAGGCAATGGATCACCCGGACTCGCTGTCGCTCGCCGGGTGATGACGATTCAATTCTCGTTGGTGACTCCACCCTCGCGTCATTGCCCGGTAAGCGATCCCAAGGATCGCACGTCCGGGCAATCCACACTCAGGCGCCATTGACAGCCGACTTGGTTGGAGCTCGATTCGCAAAGCATCACCCCTCCAAAAACTTCTTGTAGTCTTTGACCAAACTCTTCGACGCCAGGTCCACCAAAGCCTTGCCGTCTTCCGGCGTGGCAAGTCCCGGATTGGAACCGATGCGGCCATCGGGAAAACGGTTGCGGTAGTCTTCCGCGCCGCGGATCGCCCCCATGGGCGCAATCTCCGGATCGAGTTTCGCGTCTTTGATGGCTTCGGGATAGGCGTAATAGGTCACTGCCACTTCCGACGGTGTCGCGTGGGACCCATGCCCCTTCGGGTACAATTTCTTGCACAGAGCGAAAACCCCTTCCAGTTCCCACCAATTGCGCAGCATCATGGTTAGGTCCGGACGGTTGGCCCCGCGTGGATTAAGGCTGTCGTCCGCATAGATCTCCGAGAAAGCCGCATTGATGGTGGCCACGTTGCCCCCATGGCCGTTCAAAAAATAGATGCGTTCAAAGCCGTGGCGGGCGAGTGACGTTACCCAATCATGCAACGCGGCAATCATGGTCGACGGGCGCAAGGTCATGGAGCCCGGAAAGGCCATATGATGCTGGGCGCAGCCCACATTGAAGGTGGGGCCGATCAATATGTCCGCATCTTCCGCCGCCGCTTCATTGGCGATAATTTCCGGGCACAAAGCATCGGTGCCGATGAGCCCGTTGGGCCCGTGCTGTTCGATCGAGCCGATGGGAATGATGATGCCCTTCGACCGCGTCAGATAGTCTTCGATTTCCGGCCAGGCGCTTAAGAGCAATCGCATTCAATAATCCTTCCGCAGATAAACGAGCGGAGAAAAACGCCTTGCTTGCGAGACACCGCCGTTCAAGACCATAATAGCAAACGCTAAACGGCGCCAAGCACGCGACAGGGGCTCACAACCGGCGGCGGCGCACTAACAGTCCACTCATTGCATTTGCGGGAGGAATTTATGGCTGAGCAAAGCCACAACGACGACCTTATTCCGGTGCCGGCCGACATGGCCAAAACCGCCCATGTGGATGACGCCAAATACCAGGACCTCTACAAGCAAAGCATCGCGGACCCTGAAGCATTCTGGGGTGAACAGGGCAAACGCGTCGACTGGATCAAACCTTACAGCCAAATCAAAGACGTGTCGTATGACGCCGCCGATCTTCACATTCGCTGGTATTATGACGGCACACTGAACGTTGCCGCCAATTGCATCGACCGGCACCTGGCAACCCGAGGCGACCAAACCGCCATCATTTGGGAAGGCGACGACCCCAAGGATCACAAACACATCACCTACAAAGAGCTTCACGCAGAAGTCTGCAAGCTTGCCAATGCCATGAAAGACCGGGGGGTTAAGAAAGGCGACCGGGTCACCATCTACATGCCCATGATCCCGGAGGCGGCCTATGCCATGCTGGCCTGCGCCCGCATCGGCGCCATCCACTCGGTGGTGTTTGGCGGCTTCTCGCCGGACTCGCTGGCCGACCGCATTCTCGATTGCGAGTCCACCTGCGTGATTACGGCCGATGAAGGCATTCGCGGCAACAAGCACATCCCGCTCAAGAACAATACCGACGAAGCCCTTGCCCAATGCCCCGATGTGAACACCGTTTTCGTGGTGAAGCACACGGGCGGCAACGTGCAGATGAAGGACGGCCGCGATGTCTGGTATCACGAGACGGCCGGGACGGCATCCGCCGATTGTCCGCCCGAAGAGATGAATGCGGAAGACCCGCTGTTTATTCTGTATACGTCGGGATCCACCGGCAAACCAAAAGGCGTGTTGCACACCAGCGGCGGCTATATCGTTTATGCCTCCATGACCCATGAATATGTCTTCGACTATAAGGAAGGCGAGATCTATTGGTGCACCGCCGATGTGGGCTGGGTGACGGGCCACAGTTACATCGTGTACGGACCACTCGCCAATGGCGCCACCACGCTGATGTTCGAGGGCGTGCCCAATTACCCCGACAATTCGCGCTTCTGGCAGGTGGTCGACAAGCACAAGGTGAGCATCTTCTACACCGCGCCCACCGCCTTGCGGGCCCTCATGCGCGAAGGCGAAGGGCCCGTGAAATCAACCAGCCGCAAAAGCCTGCGGTTGCTGGGCAGTGTGGGCGAACCGATCAATCCGGAAGCCTGGCTTTGGTATTACAAAGTGGTGGGCGACAGCCGCTGCCCCATCGTGGATACCTGGTGGCAGACCGAAACCGGCGGGATCATGATCACGCCCCTGCCGGGCGCAACGGCGCTGAAACCCGGTTCCGCCACGCGGCCGTTCTTCGGCGTTAAGCCCCAAGTGGTCGATGCGGACGGCAAGGTCCAGGAAGGTGCCACGTCGGGCAATTTGGTGTTGACCGATAGTTGGCCGGGTCAAATGCGCACGGTCTATGGCGATCATGACCGGTTCATTCAGACCTATTTTTCCACCTACAAAGGAAAATACTTTACGGGCGATGGTTGCCGCCGGGATGAAGACGGTTACTACTGGATCACGGGCCGCGTCGACGATGTAATTAACGTGTCCGGGCACCGCATGGGCACGGCGGAAGTGGAGTCCGCGCTGGTGGCCCATGACAAGGTGGCCGAGAGCGCCGTGGTCGGCTTCCCCCACGACATTAAGGGGCAAGGCATCTACGCCTATGTGACGCTTAATGCGGGCGAACCGTCGTCAGAAGATCTGCGTAAGGAGCTTGTGCAGTGGGTGCGCAAAGAAATCGGCCCCATCGCCACGCCCGATCACATTCAATTCGCGCCGGGTCTGCCCAAGACCCGCTCGGGCAAGATCATGCGGCGGATCTTGCGCAAGATCGCAGAGAATGAGTTCGGAAATCTCGGGGACACCAGCACTCTGGCGGACCCGGGCGTGGTCGATGATTTGGTCGAAAATAGGCAGAACAAGTAGCCGCCGGCTTTTTTGCAGAAGCAGTTAACAGCAGGGTATCCAGAACCACAAACACCAAGGATGAATTCCGCGCTCCTGGTCCCCCGCCCTGGATACCCGAAACGCGCTAACACGCGCACGGGCATGACGCAGATGTGGGCCAGAGCACCATGAGATAAGAAGGAATCACTGGATCAAGAATCAGAAGTCGCTGATGATGCCTTTGAGTTCCCAATCCCCGTAGCGGGTGGGTTCGGCACCGTCGCGGCCGCCGAGTTCTTTGGGCATCTTGTTCTTGGCCGCCTCGGCATCGGCTTTTTTGCGCCGCTCTTCAGCCTCTGCAAGGGCCCGTTTGGCCGCTTCGGGCAAGTCTTTTCGTGTGGTCATTGGTCTGTTATTGGCACATTTCTGCCATTTTTCAAGAGGTTCATGCCGCTTGAAGCGCGGCGCGATCCGCTTACATTATATGGGACGCGTGGCCCCAAAAGCCACCCGTCTGTGTTCCATTGGAGATCTAAGGACCCTCATGAACTACGCGCGCACCGCATTATTGCTGGCGGCCATGACCGCCCTGTTCCTCACCATCGGCTACATGCTGGCGGGCGAGGCAGGCATGATCATTGCGCTGCTGGTCGCCCTGGCCATGAACGGATTTGCTTATTGGAATTCAGACAAGATGGTGTTGCGCATGCACGGTGCGCGCCTGGTGGACGAAAGCACGGCCCCCGACTATGTGCGCATGGTGAAGCAGCTTGCCGACAATGCGGGCCTGCCCATGCCCAAGACGTACATCATGGAAAACCCACAGCCGAACGCGTTCGCCACCGGCAGGAATCCTGAAAACGCGGCGGTCGCCGCCACCACGGGATTGCTCGATATGCTGACGCCGCAAGAAGTGGCGGGTGTGATGGCGCACGAACTTGCGCATGTCAAAAACCGCGACACGCTGATCATGACCATCACGGCGACCATCGCCGGCGCCATCAGCATGCTGGCGAACTTTGCCTTGTTCTTCGGCAACAACCGGAACAGTCCGCTGGGACTGATCGGCACCATCGCCATCATGATCTTGGCGCCGCTGGCCGCCATGTTGGTGCAGACCGCCATCAGCCGCGCGCGCGAATACGAAGCCGACCGGATCGGCGCCGAGATTTGCGGCCGGCCCCTGTGGTTGGCATCGGCCTTGGCGAAGATTCAAAACGGGGCATCGCGCATCGACAATGTGGCGGCCGAAAACAACCCGGCGACGGCGCACATGTTCATTATCAACCCGTTGCATGCCCGGTCGATCGACAGCCTGTTCTCCACGCATCCGAACACGGACGAACGCATTCGGCGTCTGCAGGAAATGGCGGCTTAAGCCGGCTGCAACTTGGGTTGGATGACATCTTCCGCCGTCTGGTCGTAGTGCAAAAACCCTTGGGATTTGCGATCTTCGCGAAACGCCGCCAGGGCCGCGAGGTCAACCGTGTGGACGGAGAAGGGTCCGCTGTCCAGCGGTGTGAAGAGCGCCGCCGGATCATGTTGGGTAGGATCGGCAAATCCGGCGACGCCGCTTGCTGACGGCCGTTTTTGGGCGTCATAGGTCCAATCGCTGACGCCCACAAAAGCCCCCAGCTCATACGCCTTGGCCACCGCCATGTGGCGCCATACGGCGCGGGAGAAATGCGGAGACGGCTTGCGGCTGGTGGACAAGGCGGCCACCAAAACAAGATCGGGACGCGGCGCCGCGTGGAAGCCCGAATAGAAAAAATCCGCGCAGATGAAAACGCGGATGCGGCAGCCGCCAATCAAAAAATCCTGCGGGCCGATGCCGTGCTGTACGAACTCCCTTTCGCCCGAGTACAGTTTCTTTTTTTCATAGTGCGCTTTGGCATCGCCGGTGCTGTCGAACACAATCCCTGAATTGGTAATGGTGTCGTCCCCGGCCGCACGAAAATAAGACCCCCCCACCACGTGACAGCCCAAACGCTGGGCAAACTCGCTCATTTCCTCTTTATACGAATGATCTACTTGCGACATGCCGATATCGCTCACAACCTCCGGCAGAAGGACCACATCCTCTGCGCCGAGCCCGAGATCCATCAGCGCCGCCAGTTGATCCACGCCATGACGGGTGTTGTTTGTGCCCCGCTCCCGGCGGGTGAGTTGGGTCAGAACAAGTCTCATGCAATTGCTCTCCACATTGCGGCGGCGGAACTATCCGACCCGCTGCCAACATAAGTCAATTCTTAGAAATCGACGGACTATTTTAGGGTTTACTAAGAGCCCAACCTGCTGCGGTTGCTGGACAAACTGGGCCACAGGGGGCACAAGGCGCCGATGAGCACCCGACGCCCGAAATCATCCGGAGGAGAGACTGGCCGCAGTCTGGCGGCACGGCGGCTCGCCCAGACGGTACTCGACGATGTTTTGGACAAGAAGCAGCCTTTGGATCGGGCGCTCGATGACCGGCTTGCCAAAGCGGCCGGCGGCGACATGGCGGGGCGCGACCGGGCGTTTGCGCGCACCATCGCCACAACCACCATAAGGCGCCTTGGCCAAGTGGATGACGCGATCCGGCGCTTCACCAAAAAAGGCAAATTGCCGAGCCGCTCCCGGGCGGCGCTGGACATCTTGCGCGCCGGCGTGACCGAGCTGATCTTTCTGAACGTGCCGCCGCACGCAGCGCTTGATTCAGCCAATCGCCTCACCTCACGCCACACGGTTGCCCGGCACTTCCGCCCACTGATTAATGCGGTGCTGCGCCAAATCACCGAGAACAAATCCTCGCTGGCGGATCAGGACGCCTACGAATTGAACATTCCGGCTTGGCTGCGGAAGCGGTGGGAAGACAGTTACGGTGTGGAGGCGGCACGCGCTATTGGCGACGCCTGCCTTGTCCCCCCACCTCTCGATCTAACGGTGAAGTCAGCTGACAAGGCCGATGCATGGGCCGGTAAATTGGAAGCCACCCTGTTGCCCACGGGAAGCTTACGGCTTCAAGACGCTGGCCAAGTGGACCGGCTTACCGGTTTTGCTGAAGGCGAATGGTGGGCCCAAGATGCGGCCGCGACGCTTCCCGTTCGCCTGTTCGGACCGGAGGTGAGGGATCAAACTGTCATCGATCTGTGCGCAGCGCCCGGCGGCAAAACGGCTCAGCTTGCCGCGGCAGGCGCGGAGGTCATCGCCGTCGACAGATCGGCCGGCCGCCTCAAACGGGTGCATGAGAATCTGGAGCGACTGAGCCTTGCCGCCGCCATCATCGAGGCTGATGCCGCGTCCTGGCAGCCACCCGAGCCGGCACCTTTTGTGTTGCTGGATGCGCCCTGCTCCGCCACCGGCACCTTGCGCCGGCACCCGGACATTCTGCGACTTAAGTCGGAAGCGGATGTGGCAAGTGCGGCAAAGCTGCAGTCCGACCTATTGGACGCGGCAAGCCGCATGGTCGCGCCGGGGGGGCTGTTGGTCTTCTGCTCCTGTTCGCTGGAGCCGGAAGAAGGCGAGCACCAAATCGAGGCGTTTCTCGAACGCCACGGCGATTTCTCGCGGTCGCCGGTGACCGGCGCCGATGTGTTCCAACAAACCGAGTTCATTACGACGGCAGGCGATATACGCACCCTGCCTTGCCATTGGGAAAGCCACGGAGGGCTTGACGGCTTCTATGCCGCCCGCCTTCGGCGCAGTGGCGCAGCCTAATCTGCCACCCCGCTAAGTCCTTGCTTGCACGCCCAGAATCGCGGTGTTAAGCAGGATTCATGAGCGATTCGCCGAAGATCGCGCCGTCCATCCTGGCGGCCGATTTCGCGCGGCTAGGCGAAGAAGTCAAGGCCGTTACAGAAGCAGGCGCCGACTACATCCATGTGGATGTGATGGACGGCCATTTCGTGCCCAACATAACGATCGGGCCGGATGTGGTGCGCGCTTTGCGGTGCTGCTCTAAGCTTCCGTTCGATGTTCACCTGATGATTTCGCCGGTGGATCCGTTTATCGCCGATTTCGCTGACGCTGGTGCCGACATCATCTCGGTCCATCCCGAGGCAGGCCCACACCTGCATCGGACCATTCAGCTTATCAAAGACGCAGGCAAAAAGGCCGGCGTGGTTTTGAACCCAGCAACGCCTTTCGCCGCCGCGCTGCCCGTGCTGGGCGATGTGGACCTGGTCCTTATCATGAGCGTCAATCCGGGTTTCGGCGGCCAGAGTTTCATCGAAAGCCAAATCGACAAAATCAAAGAAGCCGCCGCCGCTATCAAAGCGAGCGGACGCACCATCGAGTTGGAAGTGGATGGCGGCGTCAATTTCGAAACCGCCCCACGCGTACGCGCCGCCGGCGCAAATGTGCTGGTCGCGGGCACCGCCACATTCAAGGGAGGACCGGCGTCCTATGCGGACAACATTGAACGCCTCCGTCGCGGAAGCTGACGTCGCACCGATCGTCCACGAGGCCGAAGCGCCGACCGAACGGCGGCGCAACCCCCATGTGGATGTGGCGCTGAGTTTCGATGCGGTGATCGATCTTGCGCGCGCCACCAGCCGCGCCGGCTACAATTTGCTGCTGGAACAGGTTTTTCAGTCGCCGCTTTATCACGTCACCCTGCGCGGCCCCATGCCCGACCACATCATCCGTGCGCCGCAGGAATTGCGCCCCGGCAAGGTGCGACTAGCAAAGCAGCTTCTGAACGGCCAATACACATTTTGCGGCCATACCCTGCAATGTTCCGATCAAAACCCGTTTGCCGCACGGCCCATCAACAAGCCTTGGGCGGCGGAACTGCATGGCTTTGCGTGGATCCGTCATCTGGCCGCAGCCGATGACACCCAAAAGCGCGCCCGCAGCCTAGTGGATGCTTGGTACGACAGCGCGGGCACCTGGGACACGATCGCGTGGCGCCCGGATGTGATTGCCCGTCGGCTGATGTCGTGGATGGCCCACAGCAAATATCTGTTCGACGGGGCCGACATCAAATGGCAAAGCGACTTTATCCGCCGTATGGCCCGGCAAGCCCGCCACTTGCGCCGTACCGCCACCATCGCCGCCCCCGGCGAACGTAAAATGACCGCAGCGATCGGCCTTGCCCTGTCCGGCCTGTGCCTGTCCGAAGGGGCGCGGCGCAGCGACAAAGGGTTGCGGCTTGTCGAGCGGGAGCTTGACCGCCAGATCTTGTCCGATGGCGGCCATGTGAGCCGCTGCCCGTCCATTCACCTGTCCATCTTGCTTGACCTGATCATGTTGCGGCAGGTGCTGACCAACACGAACACGCCGTGTCCGGACAAAATCCAACACGCCATCGACCGAATGACGCCCATGTTGCGCTTTTTCCGCCATGGGGACGGCCGGCTGGGTCTATTCAACGGGTCGACCGAAGAAGAGAATGGTGCGGCCGATGCGGTGCTGTCCCGCGACGAGATCAACGCCGCGCCTCTGCTGGATGCCCGGCATTCCGGCTATCACCGAATTAAGGCGGGAAAAACGACGGCGCTGATCGACGCCGGCCCGCCGCCGCGCGGGCGCTTTAGCCAGCGCATGCATGCAGGATGTCTGTCGTTCGAATTGAGCGCCGGCCCGCACCGTATCGTTGTTAATTGCGGCGACGCCCGCGACCACGGCCTTGACTGGCGCATCGCCTGCCGGGCAACGGCCGCCCATTCCACCTTGACCATCGACGACACGTCGTCCGCCGCATTTTTGTGGGGACGGTTTTGGACCGGCCTGCTGGGCGAGCGCCTGATTGCCGGCCCGTCTCACGTTGCCGCCGACCGGCAAGAGGAAAGCGGTGCCACATGGATCAACGCCTCCCATGACGGTTATGTGGAAAGCTTCGGGCTCACCCATGAACGGCGCATCTATATGGACGCCAAGGGGGAAGATTTTCGGGGTGAAGACAATCTGCTGCGGGATGTGCCGCGGGATAGCGACATTTTGGAGACGCGAGACTTTACGCTGCGTTTCCACTTGCATCCGGATGTGCGGGTTTCGCTGGCGCGCGACGAACAAAGCGTCTTGTTGCTGCTGCCCAACGGAGACGGCTGGCGGTTCCGCGCCGCAGGCGGGCGGGTGATGCTGACGGAAAGCATCTATCTGGGGAAACCGGGCGCGATGCGCAAATCCACCCAGATCGTCGTGTCGGGCATAACCTCGGGGCAAGGGGAGGTGGCGGGGTCCGTCAAATGGGCCTTCCACCGCCTAAAAAGTGCAGCGACCAAACCGGCAAAACGCAAAAAAGTCGAAGAAGCCGAGAAAGAACCGGCCTGATCATCGGTGGGATTTAGCGGCTGTCTCGTCCAGGAACAGTTCGATCATCCGGCGTAAGCTCGATTTAATCTCGCTCACCGGCATGTTGTAGATATCCCGCAAATCAAAAACGGCCTCGGCCCGCACGGTGGAGATGATCAGCGCGGTTAGCCGTTCGATGCTTGGTGCGTCGCGGAGACGCTCAGCCAAGGCGTCCCGCAGACTTTGAGCGTGTGCCAGTTTGCGATAGCTGCGAACGTCTTTCGACAAGCCCGTCGACATCTGCGCACGGATAAGGATTTCGTTTTGAAGAATGTAGTCAATGAGTCGTTCCACATAGAACGGCACATCGTCGAACGATTTGGGATAGACGCAGCTCATATCCACTTGCGCATTGATCCAAAGATTAATCGCTTCGATCCGCGCCGCCTTGTCCGGAAAATGCTGGTATACCGTGCGCAAAGAAACCCCTGATTCCTTCGCCAGTTCCGCCACCGACAGATCATCGCGGCCGTCCGCCATTTGCGACACCATCGTCTGCACAATGGCATCGCGGCTCTGCTGTTTCTTCAGCTCCCTGTTGGCGTTGTTGTAAGCGCGCTGACTCATGAAAGGTCCGAATACGGATTGAAATTGACACCAAAACGCTTGCCCAGCTTTGTGAGTTTTTCTGCGTCGCGAGGCATTTGATCGATTTCGGCGTCCATGGCCGCAAACATCTGTCCGCCTTTGCAGTCCGAAACGATCGCCAGAATTTTCGTGGTCTTGGTGGCATTTCGATAGGCGTGGATGGTGTTCGCCGGAATGTGAGCAAACGAGCCCGGGGCCAAGGTCTGGGTTTCGCCGTTGATGGTCAGGTCCAACTGCCCTTCCAAGACATAAAAGGCCTCGTCCCAGGGATGATAGTGGGGCGGGGGGCCGCCCCCTTCCGTGCCCTCTTGGATATGCACCTCAAATGGTTTCGAGGAGTCTTCGGGGCCAAAAACGGTGATGGTTTCGCCGATAACCGAAAGCGTTTCCGGGGGGTGTTTGGCGCTGATGATGTGGAGATCTGACATGACAGGCTTCCTTCATTGCACAACTTATGCAATGAAATTAATTTAGATGCACTATTCATGCAACTAAATTCTTACCCCGGCCGCAACACCACGTCGAAATCGCAGACCATCAGGTCGTCTTCCGGTACATCCTTGAACTGGGGGGCAAATTTTTCCGGCGGTGTAGGGATTTCCGGGAACTGGCGCACCCCCGTCACGCAAGTGTCGAATCCCGCTTCCTCGAACACATCGACCATCTCGAAGAAGCGGATGCGGTTCGTGTAGAAGCCGGACGTCGCCATGAAGTCGGATTCCCAGATCCGATCGGAAAACCGCAAATTGTGAAGCGCATTGGCCAAATGGTCCTGAAGATCGATGCGGTGGCTTGCAAACCCGCCCGGTGCCAGCAGACGCCGAAGCTGCATCATGACCGGCAGAAACTCCGCCCGGCGCACATGTTCAAGCACCGCTTGCGACATTTGGAAGGTCACACTGTTTGACGGAATCGTCCGTAGACTGACAAGCCCTTGGGTAAGATAGACCGCATTGCACGCGGCCAGCATGCCGTCGAAAGTACGCGCCTCAAGAACGGCCGTCATGTCATGGCCCCACGCCTCCAATGCCTGGGCGAGGGCGTGATAGGGGCCCAGCTCCTTTTGTGCAAAGTCGCCTTCGTCAACCAAATAGGTTTTGGCCGACCCGGCGGCATAGGCTGTGAGGGCCGTTGTTACCGCATCCCCGGGACCCAGTTCGAGCATCGTGAAACCTGGTGCCAAGGGCGTGTCGCCCGCGCTCGAGTGAAACTCGAACACCTCGATGGCCCGGGATGGGTCATCCATATAACCCAGGCGAAACAGATTGAGCCGCTGCCACAGCCCATAACCGAAGGGCAGGCGCGACAGCACGATCTTTGCCGCGATTTTGCCGTACCAGGGGATGCTTTGCTTGACGCGCTCGGAAATCATGGGCCCCCTCATACAGCAAGTCGGAAGTAGCGCCACGCGAAATTTGCCAGCGCGCCTTTCATTGGCTATGCACGGATCTCACTCTCGCTTTCCAGGCCCCACCTCGTGCCCGTACTTCTTATCGTTGTCATCGATGCGCCCTTCTTCGTGACCCATCGGCTGCCCATTGCCATTGCCGCGAAACAGGAAGGCTATGAGGTGCATGTGGCGGCCCCCATCGACCACACGTCACCGCGAGGCGACGCGGCGGCCCAAAAGACCATTGAAGACCAGGGCATCACCTTTCACACCATTCCACTCAAACGCTCGAGCTTGAACCCATTCAAAGAATTGCGCGTGGTGCTGGCCATCCGTCGGTTGATCAACACCCTGCGCCCCCAGGTCCTGCACTGCGTCGGCACCAAGCCGGTGGTTTATGGCGGGCTGCTGACGCGTCTGTTCGGCGGCCCGATACCTGTCTTCGCCGTCACCGGCCTTGGCACGGTTTTCATGCAGCGGGGGCAGCGGCACGATCTCAGGCAGAGATTGATGCGCGCGGGCTTTCTCAACGCCTTCCGCACCCGCGGCTGCCAAATCATCTTTCAGAACCCGGAAGATGAAGAGGTCTTCTTCGACAGCGGGGTCTTGAAGGAAGGGCGCTATCACATGGTGGGGGGTGTGGGCGTCAACCTTGATCGGTTTCACCCCTCGTTACGCAGCGACCGGTCCACCGACGCGGAAGCACTGACAATCATGTTGGCCGCGCGTCTGATCGAAGCCAAAGGCGTGCGCCTCTTTGCTGAAGCCGCGCGCCGGTTGAAACAGATGCACCCAAGCACGCGATTCATCCTGCTTGGTCACAGCGACCCGGAAAGCCCGACCGATATTGGTCAGAGCGAAATCGAGACCTGGCAGAAGGACGGCGTGGTCGAATGGTGGGGCCATGTGGACGACATGCCGTCGGCCATGGCCAAGGCGGACATTTTCTGCCTGCCCAGCCACTACCGGGAGGGCGTGCCGAAAGTGCTGCTGGAGGCGGCCGCCATGGGCCTGCCCATCGTGTCCACCGATATGCCCGGATGCCGGGATGTGGTGGACGATGGAGAGACGGGTTTGCTGGTGCCGCCGAGAGACCAGGGCGCCCTGACCAAAGCGCTTGAGCGGCTCGTTACCGATCAGGACTTTCGAACGGAAGCCGGGAAGGCCGGGCGCGCCAAAGCGGAACGAGAGTTTTCGGAGGCCGAATTTGTCAGGAAATCCCTGGAAATCTACAGCTTGGCGGCCCGCTATGGCCGCGCCACATAATTAGGCCGCACGGCCCCGGTTTTTGCTATAGTTTGCCGGCTCTCCGGTGGGGCATTTTCTTGGACTTAGATAATAGTTTCAGGCGTCGGTAATAAGAATGGCCAATCCAAAAGAGTCTCTGACTCGCCGGCAACGCATTCTGATCATGGGCGCTCTTGCCTTCCATGACGCCGTCATGGCCGCTCTTGCGATGGAAGTGGCCCTGTGGCTGCGCTATCAATTCTCGTCGACACCTCAGCCCTTCTTCAGCCTTTGGGAGGCCACGTTTACGTTCACAATGGTGGCGGCCGCCGTGTTTTACGCCCATGGCCTACACCGGGGTATTTGGCGTTATACGGCGTTTTCCAATCTGGTGACCATTGTGCAGGCGGCCGCCATCAGCGTGCTGGTTTTCGTGCCCGCTTTGTTTGTCGCCACACGGCTCGAAACTCTGCCGCGCTCGACCATCTTCTTGGTCTTGCCTTTGCTGGTCATTTTTCTGGCGCTGCCGCGGACCACCTATCGGGTCTTCACCAGCGGCAATTGGCGCAGTGCGTTCTTGCGCGAGGACGTGACGCGCATTCCCGTGCTGCTGATCGGCTCCGGCGACGATGCGGACGGTTTCATTCGAGAAACCCAGCGCGCCAAGTCCCATGCCTTTCGCGTCGTCGGCATTGCGGTGCGCGATGCCGCCATGGTGGGGCGCGACATTCGCGGTGTGCGCATCATGGGCACAGTGGATGACATCGACCGCATTTTCGACAGGCTGTCGTTTCAAAACCGGCGCCCGCAACGATTGGTGCTGACTGGTCCGCGGTATGATGACGGTACCGAGGTGCGCCGGATCTTGGAGATTGCCGACCGGTTGGGCGTGAGCCTGTCGCGCGCCGCCCGGCCTACCGAATTGCGCGCGGAAGATGCCAATGGCGGCGCGCTGGAATTGCAGCCCATCGATGTATCCGATTTGTTGGGCAGGCCCCAGAAAGTGCTCGATCGCCCGGCCATGCAGGCGCTCGTGCAAAACCGGCGTGTCATGGTTACCGGCGCCGGAGGCTCGATCGGCTCCGAATTGTGCCGACAGATCGCTGCGCTCAATCCGTCCAGCCTGTTGTTGCTCGATCAGGGGGAATATGCCCTCTACCAGATCGATTTGGAAATCGGCGAGAGCTTTCCGGACCTTTCGAAGGACATGATCCTCGCCGATGTGCGCGATGATGCGCTGGTCGACCGGATCTTCCGCGACTCTCGCCCGCAAATCGTCTTTCACGCGGCGGCCCTCAAACATGTTCCGCTTATCGAATTTAATTCGCGCGAAGGCGTCCTCACCAATGTGGGCGGCACGAAGAACATCGCGGACGCCTGTATCGCCCACGGCGTGAGCGCGATGGTGCTGATTTCTTCAGACAAGGCGGTGAACCCGACCAGTGTGATGGGCACCACCAAGCGCATCGCCGAGTTGTATTGTCAGTCCCAAGCGATTGCCCAGCAGGGCACCCGGTTCGTCACTGTACGCTTCGGCAATGTGTTGGGGTCCACCGGCTCGGTGGTGCCGTTGTTCCAGCGGCAGATGGCGCGGGGCGGACCGATCACCGTGACCGATCCAAAAATAACCCGCTATTTCATGACCACCCGCGAAGCCGTGGAGTTGGTGTTGCAAGCGGCGGCCTTGCCTGCGGACGCGTCCGAGCCCGGCAGTCTCTTCGTGCTGGATATGGGCGAGCCGGTGCTGATTGCGGACCTGGCGCGTCAAATGGTGCGTCTGGCGGGGCTGCGGCCGGGCGTCGACATCCAGATCGAATTCACCGGTCTGAGGCCGGGCGAAAAGCTCTACGAGAATGTGTTCCATGAGGGAGAACCACCCGCGCCCACGCCCGCAGAGGGCGTCTTGCTGGCCCATCCCCGAGCGGTCGATCTGAAGATCCTGAAGCCTGACATCGAACGATTGTTGGAGGCCGCCCGCGCCCATGATGACGAATCCCTGTTCCGATTGGTTCATCTGCTGGTGCCAGAATTTGATTCAAGCCGAACGGTCCAGGAACGCACAAGGCGCATCGCTAAGTCCGACTGATTGTCGCGGGTTGAAATAGGGCGCGAAACTTTGCGCATCCTGCAAAGTATGCTATCGGCCCTTGCTTCCCACCCCCTTTGTCCTTCGGTTCACAAGGCTCAATCGTCACCATGGAAGCACCCTCCGCCCCGCCCCCTGATCTTCATTCCCTGAAACGCGCGCTTTTGTCTGTGTCGGACAAAACCGGCCTGACCGAGTTTGCCAGCGCGTTGCACGACCGGGGCGTTGAACTGATTTCCACGGGGGGAACGGCGCGGACCTTGCGCGACGCCGGGCTACCGGTGATCGATGTGTCCGACGTAACCCAATTCCCCGAAATGATGGATGGACGGGTGAAAACCCTGCATCCCAAAATCCATGGGGGTTTGCTGGCGGTACGCAACGACGACACTCACGCGGCCGCTATGTCTGAAAACGATATCGGCGGCATCGATCTGCTGGTGGTGAATTTATATCCGTTTGAAGAGACGGTTGCCGCCAAGGCCGATTTTCCCACCACCATCGAGAACATAGACATCGGGGGGCCCGCGCTGATCCGTGCCGGCGCCAAGAATCATGGCTTCGTGTCGGTCGTCGTCGATGTGGATGACTACGATCAAGTGCTGTCGGAGCTGAAGGAAAACAACGGCGCCACGCGGCTCGACTTCCGCAAGCATCTCGCTGCCAAGGCCTACGGAAGAACCGCGGCGTACGACGCCGCGATCTCTCAATGGTTTAACCGTACACTGAGTATCGATAGCCCGAAATATCGGGCAGCGGCCGGCACGCTGAAGCAGACGCTGCGCTACGGGGAAAACCCCCACCAGTCGGCAGGCTTTTACCAAAGCGTGGACACACGCCCCGGCATCGCCAGCGCGGAACAGGTGCAGGGCAAGGCGCTCAGCTACAATAATCTCAACGATACGGACGCGGCCTATGAACTGGTGGCGGAGGTCGACCCGGCAAAAACCGCCGCCGTTGCCATCATTAAGCACGCCAATCCCTGCGGTGTGGCCCAAGGGCCGAGCCTAGCGGCCGCCTATCAATCCGCCCTCAAATGCGATCCGGTTAGCGCCTTTGGCGGGGTGATTGCAGTTAACCGGCCGCTGGATGGGGGAGCGGCGAGGGAGATCACCAAGATCTTCACCGAAGTGATTATTGCGCCCGACGCATCGGCTGAAGCGAAGGAAATTATCGCCAAGAAAAAGAACCTGCGGCTCTTGCTGGCGGGCGGATTGCCGGACCCGGCGGCCGAAGGCGCGACCGTCAAGTCGGTGGCCGGCGGTCTGTTGTTTCAGACCCGGGACAATGGCCGTATGAGCGCCGCGGACCTCAAAGTGGTGACCAAGCGCGCGCCCACCGATCAAGAACTTGAGGATTTGCTGTTCGCCTTCCAAGTGGGCAAGCATGTGAAGTCAAACACCATCGTCTATGCCAAGAACGGCGCCACGGTAGGGATCGGCGCGGGGCAAATGAGCCGGGTGGATGCCGCCCGCATCGCCTTTCGAAAAGCACAAGATGCAGCACAAGAAGCCGGAGAGGACCAACCGCTCACCCAAGGCAGCGTTGCGGCGTCCGATGCATTCTTTCCGTTCGCGGACGGTTTGCTGGTTACGGTGGAGGCTGGCGCGACGGCGGTTATCCAACCGGGCGGATCAATCCGCGACGACGAGGTGATCGCCGCCGCGGACGAGGCCGGTATCGCCATGGTCTTCACGGGCATGCGCCATTTCCGCCATTAGTGCATTTCGGCTTCGTTCAAATTTGAACGAAATTGCGACTACAACCGCTTCTTAACCTCGCCTTGGCCTAATGGCAGGTCAGTATTTGGGGCTGAGAGGTGAGTAAGATGTGGAACAATGTCCTGGCCATGGGCATCTTTCTGGCGCTGTGCGTTGGATTTGTGAAGCATACCGATCCCAGCCTGCTATCCGGGGGGCCGGGGGGCGCTCAAGAAACAGCTTTCAGCCACCAGCCCCAACGGCAATCCAATGACGGTTACGGCGTGGTCACCTTGTTCGCCGAGCGTCATGGCCACTTCTTTGCCGATGCCACTGTGAACGGCACCCATATCGATTTCCTGGTGGATACGGGCGCCAGCATGATCGCGCTGACGGAACTGGACGCCCAACGAATCGGGCTTGACCTTAATGCGCTCGACTATCGCTATAAATCCAACACGGCGAATGGTGTGGTTCCGGTCGCCCTGATCAATCTCGAGCAAGTCGAGGTGGGGGGGATTACCGTTTACAATGTGGGCGCTTCGGTGCACCGCGGGGCGGGCCTGGACCAGTCCCTTTTGGGCATGAGTTTCCTGCGCAAATTGTCCAGCTTCCGGGTGGACGGCACGCGCCTGGTGATGCGGCAATAGCTCAATCGAAACCTCCTGTCTGATCCCACGGCTTGGCGACACGCCCAGCCGCGGCCTATGCTTACCCTGAAACAAGAAACTAACGGCGACACCGTCCGCGCGGAGCGCGCATCGGCGATGTTCGCCGCCGCAATGCCCATTGAGCATCGAGAGGAAACCCCGATGAAAACCAGTGTCTTTTCAACCTTCATGTCGCCGCTGGCCACGCCGGAGATGATCGCCGATTTCGGGCGGCGTGCGGAAGACGCAGGGATCCACGCCCTGTGGCTGGGCGAACATGTGGTGCTGTTCGACGAAATGGAATTCGGCTATCCCGGTTCGGCCGATGGCCGCATTCCAACACCCCCAGGCGGTGGACTTTTGGACACCGTTTCCACCTTCGGCTTTCTCGCAGGACAAACCAAGTCATTGCGCTTCGGCACCGGCATCTGCCTGATTTCGCAACGCAATCCGGTCTACACCGCAAAGGAATTCGCCACGCTCGATTGGTTGACCAATGGCCGCATGGATTTCGGTGTGGGTGTGGGCTGGTGCAAGGAAGAGGTGATTGCCTGCGGCTACACCTGGGAAGACCGCGGCACCCGCAGCGATGAGTTCCTTGCACTGACGAAAAGCTTTTGGACCGACCCGGTGACGAACTTCGAGGGCAAATATTTCTCGGTCAAAGGCGCCCGAATGGACCCCAAGCCTGTGCAGAAGCCCCATGTGCCGATCATCGTGGGCGGACATACCAAAGCAGGCTTGCGCCGCGCCGCACGCTATGGCTCGGGCTGGTACGGCTTCAATCTTGATCCGGAAACCACCAAGGACCTGTTGAGCGGTTTGGACGACGCCCTGGCGACAGAGGGCCGGACGCGCGATGGCTTCTCCATTATCATCACACCGCCCTTCAATGCCGCCGAAGAGGCTGCGCGCGCCTATGCGGATCTGGGCGTGGATCAGGTGGTATGGCAGCTTGGCAGCCAAAAGCCCGAAAAGATCGCCCAGCGATTGGGCCAATTGGAGGAGATCGCCAAAATCGCGGCTTGAACGGCATATTTATTTATAATACGTTTCGTAACGTAATTATAAAGCTAGGAGAAAAACCATGGCCATTGCTCCCGGTCCCCATAATCTTGATGCGATCCGGCCCATTTTGGGCCCCAAGGGCGACGCCCTCTTGAAGAAGGTCACGCCGGATTTCTACGAAACCTTGGGCAAGGATGTTCCTGATTTTCAGGGGCATATCCTGATCCAGCATTTCGAGTTCAGCGACCCCTGGCCCACTTGGGAGGTCCACCCTGTGGGTGATGAGTTCGTCTATCTCATTTCCGGTGATGTGGATTTTGTTCTCTGGGAGAACGGCCGGGAAAAAACCGTGCGCGTTAATGAGCCGGGCAGCTATGTGATGGTGCCCATGAACACCTGGCACACGGCCCGTCCGCGCAATAAAACCACAATGCTGTTTGTCACGCCCGGTGAAGGCACGCTCAACGCGGAGAAACCCCAATAGCCTAAAGAGCAGCCGAGTTTTGCGGTCGGATCTTCAACACGCGCCGGCAATCGCCGGCCATTTTTCCTGCCAGGGACAGGCCAGCTCCAGCTGCCCCGCTACATGAAGCAGCAGATCGTCCCGCCCCATGGCGCCGACAATCTGAACGCCCACCGGCAGTCCGTCTTCTGTCCAATGGACAGGCACCGACAAAGCCGGCTGACCGGTCACGCTGAACGGCACCGTGAACACGCCGGAATGAAACGCCGCCGGGCTTGGCTCCCCTAACGGCCAAGGCGGTTGACGCAATGTGGGCGTGACCAGCAAGTCGAAGCCATCGCTCCACCATTGGGGGATCGGGCGGACCGCATGGCGGATCACGTCGATGGCTTCCGTCCAATCGCTGGGGGTGCACCGTTTGGCATCTTCCGCTTCGGACAAAAGCTGGATATCCAGATCATTTTGTTTCAACGGCCTGCGCAGCCGGTCTTCGATCCACTTCACTTGAGCGGACCGGGACACCACGGAAATCACATCAAGGGCTGGTGCGATGGGCCCGAACAGATTGTCGAGCGCTTTTGGGTAGGCTTCGGAGACGTTGTGGCCGAGTTGTTCCAGCGCCTGCCCGGTCTTCTTCACCGCATCGATGCAGGCGCCGTCGAGCGCCAGCGGCAGGAACGGGTCGTGCATCAGTAAGCCGACCCGCAGCGGCCTTATAGGGTCGTGCAGACTTTTCAGGAACTCCATCCCGGAGCTGCCATTGGCCGTCACATCCAGGATCGACGCCAAATCGCGCACTGTCCGTGCCAGGATGAAATCGGTCCACAGCTCAAGGTCGTCGGGCGCGCCCGCAGGACTGACCGATGGCACGCGGCCCCGGGACGGCTTAAGCGTCAACACACCGCAAGAGCTTGCCGGATAACGCAAGGACCCGGTCTCGTCGGAGCCATGGGCGATGGACACCATGCCCGCCGCCACGGCCGCCGCCGACCCGCCGCTGGACCCGCCCGAGGTGCGGGTCAAATCCCACGGATTACGGGTGGGACCGAAGGCGTGCGGCTCGGTGGTGATGCCGGAACACAGCTCCGGCACGTTCGATTTACCCAAAACGATGAAGCCCGCCCGCTCCAGCCGGGACACAAATTCCGTGGTGCAATCGGACCGAAACCCCGCATCCTTCAGGGCGGGTGTGCCCAAAAAATGGGGCGTTCCTTCGATTTGCTGACCCGAATCCTTTACCAGGATCGGCACACCGGCAAATTCAGCCTCCATCTCTATATGAGCCGCTTGTATGCGCGCCCGATCGAACAATTCGATCGTGACCGCATTGACGTCCGGGTTGAGCTTTTCAATGCGTTCCAGCAGATGGTCCACCAGCTCGACCGGCGAGATGCTCCCTTCCCGCAACAGGGCTGCTTGGCCGAACGCATCCAACTGCCATAATGAGTCCGTAACTTGCGACAAGTCTGAGGGCGACCTTTCCTATGACGATGTGAGGCGGCGCATCTGGCTGGCCGCGACGCTGATTTTCGCCATATTAAGCCCCCCAGCTTCCAGGTCACCAATCATCTCGCGCAAACTTTGGACGGCGTTGCCAGCCCCCGCCGCCCATTCTTCGATGGCCGACACACCCACGGTCCCGGAGGTTTCACGCAGCACCTGGGCCGTCAGCACTCGTTGCTGTACCGCCAGATCATCCATAGTGCGGGCGAGCGCCAGGCGTTCCCAATGGTCTTCGAGGCCAATGGTGTCGGCCGACGCTTTCAAACGGTCGAAGCCGAGATAAGCGCCCATGGAGAAATGGGTGCAGGCCACGTCGCCAATGCTGCGCCCCGCCTGTTGGGCGACCAGAATGATGTCCGGTGCCGCGGAAAGCGGCTCAAGACAGGCAACCCGATAGGCCAGATCTTCCGGCGCTCCGCCGTCAATCAGGCGGATTTGGCGCGCCGTTGTCCGTTCTTTCTGAAAGTCGGAAATATGATTAAACAGCTCGTCCCGCAGGCCGGCGATGCCCGGCCCGAACACCTCGATGGTTTTCTCGATCGCCAAAGGCTGCGGGCCATTCTGCAGGAACCACATGGATTGGCGCCGCAGCAACGTTTTGCAGTAGAGGTGCAGGGTGGTCTGCACATCCGCCGGGGCCTTGTTGTCCAACGCATTGATCTCGTCATAGAGCTTGTCGAGACCATAGGCGTTGCGGACGATCATGTAGGCCCGCACCGTATCTTCGGCACTGGCCCCAGTCTCGTCATTCATCCGAGTAATGAACGTGCTGCCGCCGGTGTTGACCACAATGTTGGACAGTTCGGTGGCAATGATCTCGCGGCGGAGCTGGTGATTAGCAATCTCGTTCGCGTAAGGCTCACGTAACGCGTCGGGGAAGTACAGAGACAAGTCGCTCATGAATTGAGGATCGTCCGGCACGCTACTCGTCAGCAACGCGCTGTAAAGCGTGTTCTTGGAATAGGCCATCAGAACCGCCATTTCGGGGCGCGTCAGCCCCACACCGGCACGTTCGATTTCGCCCAAGGTCTCGTCATCCGGCAGGAATTCCACCGCCCGATCCAAATGGCCGGCGCGCTCCAACGCCTTCATGAGGCGTGTCTGAACCCCCACATCCGCCGGTGCCGTCGCCTGGCTGACCGTCAGCGCCAGCGTCTGCCGGTAATTGTTTTTGAGCACCAGCGCCGAGACATCGTCATCCATGGATTCCAGCAGCACATTTCGCGCCTCCATGTCCATGTGTCCGGTGCTCACAAGGCCGTTGAGCAGGATCTTGATGTTGACCTCGTGATCCGAACAGTCAACGCCGGCCGCATTGTCGATGGCATCCGTGTTGATGCGCCCGCCGGCCTTCGCATATTCGATGCGGCCGCGTTGGGTGGCCCCCAGATTGGCCCCTTCGCCGATGACTTTGGCGCGCACCTCTTCGCCATTCACCCGCAACGCTTCGTTGGCTTTGTCACCAACGGAGTCATTCGGTTCTTCCGATGATTTGATATAGGTGCCAATGCCGCCGAACCACAGCAAATCCACCTGCGATTTGATCAGCGCCTTGATCAGTTCGTTTGGCGTCACGTCAGATTTCTGAATGCCGGTAATCTTCTTTATCTCATCCGTCAGCGGCACGGATTTGGCGCTGCGCCGGAAGACCCCGCCTCCCTGAGAGATCAGCGATTTGTCATAATCCTGCCACGTCGCGCGGGGCAACTCGAACAGGCGTTTTCGTTCCGCATACCCCCGGGCGGGATCGGGATCTGGATCGATGAAGATGTCCCGGTGATCGAAGGCCGCCACAAGTTTGATTTGGTCAGACAGCAGCATGCCGTTGCCGAAGACGTCGCCGGACATGTCCCCCACACCGACCACGGTGAAGGGCATGGTTTGGGTGTCAATCCCCATCTCGCGGAAATGGCGCTTCACCGCCTCCCACGCGCCTTTGGCGGTAATGCCCATTTTCTTGTGGTCATAGCCGTTGGAGCCGCCCGAGGCGAAGGCATCGCCCAACCAGAAGCCCCGGTCGACCGCGACCCCATTGGCAATGTCCGAAAAGGTAGCGGTGCCTTTATCGGCCGCCACCACCAGATAGGGGTCGTCCTCGTCGTGGCGCACCACATCGATTGGCGGCACAACATTGCCATCGACAATATTGTCCGTGACATCGAGCAACCCGCCGATGAACATCTTGTAGCAGGCGATGGCTTCTTTCTGCAGCACCTCCCGGTCATCGGTGGCCGGCAATCGCTTGGGCACAAAACCACCCTTGGAGCCCACGGGCACAATGACACTGTTCTTGACCTGTTGCGCTTTCACCAGACCCAAGATCTCGGTACGGAAATCCTCTGGCCGGTCGGACCAGCGCAAGCCCCCGCGCGCAACTTTACCGAACCGCAAGTGCACGCCTTCGACCCGCGGGGCGTAGACGAACACTTCCACATATGGCCGCGGTAGCGGCATATCGGCGATGGCGTTACTGTCGATCTTGAACGCCACATAGTCTTTAGGCTGACCGCTTTCGTCCATCTGATAGAAGTTTGTGCGCAGCGTGCTTTCGATCACATTCAGAAAACTGCGCAGGATGCGATCTTCATCAAGGCTTTCCACCCGGTCCAATTCGGTTTGAACCGCATTGCGCACGGAGCTAATGCACGTATCGCGGTCGCCGATATCAGGCGCAAAGCGAGCGGCGAACAGCGCCGTCAAAAGCTTGGCGGCATGGGGGTGCCGCTGCAGCGTTGCCACCAGATAATGCTGCGAATAGGCGACGCCAATCTGCCGCAGATACTTTGCAACGCCGCGCAGGATGACCACATCCCGCCAAGGCATGGCTTCGGCGACCACCAGTGCATTGAAGCCGTCGGCCTCGGCGCGGCCTTGCCACACGGCCAAGAAAGTTTCTTCGAAGGTGTCCTGAATGCGGTCGAGATCAAGGCTCGTTTGGTTCTTGAGCTCGAACCGGAACGTATGAAGGGAGACGGGGGACGCCAAACGGATGGGATAGGACTGTTCGTCGAGAACCTTGAGGCCCATATCCTCCAGGATCGGCAGATAGTCGCTCAAGACCAGCAAGGGTCCCACATGGTACAGGCGCAATCTGAACACTTCCGGCTCGTCCACCGAGCGGTGATGCAGTCGGGCGCCAATATCCCCATCGCCCTCCAAGGTCTCGATCTTGATGATGTCGTCGACGGCACCGTCGGGCTCGATCCCCTCTCGATAGGCCGCGTTGAAAGCGTTGCCATATTTGGAGAATAGTGTCCGTGCGGTATCCGGATCGAAGCGTTCGGCCAACGCTTGACGCAATCGGTCTTGCCATGAGCGCGCGGCCTCCACAATCAGGGCTTCCACGTGGGCGCGGTCGGGCATGACGTCCAGCATGGGATCGCGCGAAATGGTGAAATAGATGCGGGCCAGCGGCTCGTCCGTAAAGCGCGGATAGAACGACAGCAAGCGTCCGCCATAGGTGTCGCACAAAATGTCGCCGATCTTGAGACGTAGCTCAGTGGCGTAACGGTCACGCGGCACGTATACGATTGCGGAAACGAACCGATCGAACTGATCGCGCCGTACAAAGAGTTTTGTCTGGGGGCGTTCCTCCAGGTTCAACATACCAAGGGCCGTGTCGTATAATTCGGCTTCCGACACTTGGAACAGCTCGTCCCGCGGATAATTCTCAAGAATGTTGAGGAGCGCCTTGCCGTCATGGCTCGCAGGGCTGAAGCCCGCTTTGACCAGCGTGTTGGAGACTTTGCGGCGCAAAAGCGGAATATCCAGCGGGCTGCGGTTATACGCTGCCGAGGTGAAGAGCCCCACAAACCGGCGCTCGCCGATCACGCGCCCCGCATCGTCGAATTTCTTGATGCCCACATAGTCCATATAGACCGGCCGGTGCACGGTCGACTTGGCATTGGCCTTTGCGATCACCAGCGGATAGGGCGACAGCATGTGATCGATAAGATCCTTGCGTGTGATGGTGCCCTGATCGTCGCGCCAAACCACGCGCTTGTGAGTGTCATGCAAAAGGCCCAAACCACTTTCGGCAATTGGTGCGAAGTAAGGTCCATCGGCGCCCTCACGCACTTCGTAGTCGCGGCAGCCAAGGAACGTAAAGTGATTGGCCCGAAGCCAGTTCAGAAAGTCGACGACTTCATTCAATTCAATCCCATCCAGCGCCGTCTCCGACCGTACAAGGTCTTCTGTCGACCGATCGATTGCGGCCAGCATGGGCTGCCAATCCGCGACCGCGCTTTCCACATCCGTAAACACGGAGCGGATCGCGTGAGACAGGCCGGACAACCGTTCCGGGTCGAGGATTGGTTCCACGTGAATCTGGATGAGAGATTCTCGCTGGGCGCTTTCGTCGCCATTGGCGCCCAGTTCTGAAAAGCGCCCTTCGGCGTCGCGCTTCATGGGCATCACCGGGTGGATGACTTTTTGAATTTCCACTTCGTTCTCGTTCAAGACCGCCAAAAGCGAGTCGAGCAAGAACGGCATATCCAGTCCGACCGTTTCCACGATCGTGTCGGAACAATATCCACCGCGGTCCTCGGGCGTTACATTGTAGACCCGTACCAGCCGCTCGGAAGGCGCGCGCGTTTGCGCAAAAGTCCAAAGCGACTTCGCCGCCTCTAGATCTTCGGCCGTGACTTCCCCGTCGACATCGCTTCGACCGTCCGTGATGGTTTGTAGGTAAGCAGCGTAAAACGCTTCGAAGGCGGCACCCTCAAATGAGACGTCTGGCGTGTTCGAAACACCGTTGGGCTGATCGACCGAATTGTTTTGCGCGGGGACTGGGTTCTGGCTCATGGTTTTTTTCCTACCGCCTGGAGCTGTTTTGCGTTTGATGGAATCGCAAAACACCTCCAGATTCTTTGTCTTGCGCGTTTCCGGACGGTGAACCGCCAACATTCATTTTTGGCACTTCACCTGGAAACGCTTTTGCGGCCACCAAAATGGTTTTTCTGGACATGCCGTGTTGAACGTGGTTTCCCACTCTTAACCGTAAATCGAAAAACTCCGTTAAATCGCTCACATCGTGATGACGTTTTGTTAACCAATCTCCAGAAAATCTGCCCAATCCGGCGGTTTTTCGGCCAACCCGCTCTTTCATCCAAGTCAGGCGTTTCTTCCCATAAAAGGGGCGTCTTGGCTGACGGTCCCGCCGGTGACAGGGTGAGACATATTCGAACGTTATGACGTCGTCGCCAATGGAAAATTCGCAGGCCGCAAACTCGATGCCGGCAGCCTTTTGGTACGCCCTGCCCTTGTGGGTTGGATATGGGGCGCTAGCGCCCGTTGCAGTCTATTCCTTCGTCAATTTGGTGGTGGTGCTGATTGTGTGCGCCTTGAGCGTTCATGGCCTGCCGGGGCTCGCACGGACGGCGAAAGACGTCCGCGACGAAATCGGCCCCGAGCTGATGATTGCCCTATCGGCTTGGGCGGCGCTGACCTGTTTTTGGGCGCTGGACCGGGCCGACGCCTTTGCCACGATCGCTAAGCTGTTCGCGCTCTTCCTTGCGGGTATTGCCTTGTGGTCGGGGATCACCAGTCTGACCCACCGACATTTGCGTCGGCTCCAAACAATCATCATTGCCTCCGGTCTGTTGCTCGCCGCGCTTTATGTGTTTGAACTGGTGTTCGGGGCGCCGATTGCAGCCGCGATCAAAGAAATCCATGTGGGCGATCTAGACCCCCAATTGCCCCAACAGACCTGGCAAGAACTCTATGAACAACGCGCCCATCAAAAGATCGCACGGGGCGTCGTCGCGCTTGGGGCATTGACGTTTCCCGTGGGTTACTTGATTTGGCGCCGGTCCAAAGATGCCCGCCTTGCCATCGCCTGGGTGGCGCTGTGCTTCGTGATCGCTCTGTTTGCGCACATGTCGTCCGTGCCCGTCGCTTTGGGTGCGGCGCTCCTGGCGATGGCTTGGGTTTGGGCTTACCCCAGATACGGCCTGATTCATCTGAGTGTGGCGGCCGTGCTGTTTGCGATGTTGCTGCCGTTGATCGCGCTTCAAATCGACAGTGCCGAGCGGTTGGGAATCGACAGCAAGATCCTGGACACGTCGAGCCAACACAGAATTCAGATCTATCATTACACGTCCGGCCTGATTGCCGACCGACCCTTGTCAGGGTGGGGCTTTCGAGCCGCCCGGAACCTGAGCGACAAGGCCCCCAGCTTCGTTGCCGCGGGCTACGCCCAGCCCTTCAATGAAAAGCAGACCATTCTGCCGCTTCATCCGCACAATATGGTGCTGCAGCTCTGGCTTGAGACCGGCTTTATCGGCGTTGTGTTGTTCGCGGTGATTTTGCTGATCGTCACCGCACGGATCTGCCGCTCACGCCTTGCCAAAAGTCAACGGCTGCTGATCGGCGGCACGGCCGTCTTTTTGTTCGCGATCGCCAATCTCAGTTTCGGGATTTGGCAATTCCACTGGGTGTCGCTGATGATGCTCAGCGCCGGGGCGGTGCTGGCCTGCTGCCACCGCCCCAAACGCAGTTTTGGTTAGCCGGTGCTTTCGGCTTTTTCCGGCTGGATTTCTTCGCCGGTTTCTTGATCGACCACTTTCATGGACAAGCGCACCTTGCCCCGGTCGTCGAAACCAAGAAGCTTGACTTTGACCGTGTCGCCTTCGTTCACCACATCCGTAACTTTGCCCACCCGCTGCGGCGCAAGCTGGCTGATGTGGACGAGCCCATCCTTTGGCCCGAAGAAGTTCACGAAGGCACCGAAATCGACCACCTTGACCACCTTGCCGTCGTAGATTTCGCCCACTTCCGGCTCGGCCGTAAGGCCTTTGATCCATTTGAGGGCGGCTTCGATGGAAGCCCCGTCGGAGCTGGCCACCTTCACCGTGCCGTCATCATTGATGTCGATCTTGGCGCCGGTGGTTTCGACAATTTCGCGGATGACCTTACCGCCGGAGCCGATCACATCGCGGATCTTGTCGACCGGGATCTGAATGACCTCAATGCGCGGCGCATGTTCACCCAGCGATGCACGAGATTCGGACAAAGCTTTGGCCATTTCGCCCAGAATGTGGATGCGGCCGCCATGGGCCTGTTCCAAGGCCTGCTTCATGATCTCTTCGGTGATGCCGGTGATCTTGATGTCCATCTGAAGCGAGGTGACACCCTGTTCCGTGCCGGCGACCTTAAAGTCCATATCGCCCAGATGGTCCTCATCCCCCAGAATGTCGGACAGAACCGCAAACCGGTCGTCTTCCTTGATCAAGCCCATGGCGATGCCGGCCACCGGCCGCTTAAGCGGCACGCCCGCATCCATCATGGCCAGGGACGAGCCGCACACGGTCGCCATGGAGGACGAGCCGTTCGATTCGGTGATTTCGGAGACGATCCGTAACGTGTACGGGAATTGTTCCGCATCCGGAACAACTGCCTTCAGCGCCCGCCAGGCAAGCTTACCGTGCCCGATTTCCCGGCGGCCCGCGCCACCCAAACGGCCGGCTTCGCCCACCGAATAGGGCGGAAAGTTGTAGTGGAGCATAAAGCGCTCGCGGTAGGTGCCTTCCAAGGCATCGACGAACTGTTCGTCATCGCCCGTGCCCAGCGTTGTGACTACCAAGGCCTGGGTTTCGCCGCGGGTAAACAGGGCCGAGCCGTGGGTGCGGGGCAGAATGCCCACTTCGCTCACGATCGGCCGAACGGTCACCAGATCGCGCCCGTCGATGCGCTTGCTGGTATCCAAGATGCTGTTACGGACAATGTCTTTTTCGATTTCCTTGAACACCTTGCCCAGTGTCGAAGAATCGATCGCATCTTCCTTTTCTTCATCGCCCAGGGTTTCGACCGCTTTGTCCTTTGCGGCCGCGACTTTGTCCTGACGCAAGGTCTTCTGAGGTTCGGTGTAGGCTTGCCGCAAATCCGCTTCGATCAATTCGCGCACTTGCCGCGTTTCGTCGTCGTAGGATTCTTCCACCAACTCCCACGGCTCTTTGGCGCATTCTTCCGCAAGCGAGATGATCGCATCGATCACCGGCTGCATTTCCCGGTGGCCGAACATGACGGCCCCCAGCATTATTTCCTCGGTCAGTTCTTTAGCTTCGGATTCCACCATCAGAACGGCATCGGGCGTGCCCGCAACCACCAGGTCAAGGCTGGTTTCGCCCATATCGTCAACATACGGATTAAGCTTGTACTCGCCGTCGATGTACCCGACCCGGGCAGCCCCAATGGGCCCCATGAAGGGAATGCCCGAAATGGTCAGCGCGGCAGAGGCCGCCACCATGGCCACCACATCCGGGTCATTTTCCATATCGTGGCTTAAAACGGTGAGGATGACCTGGGTTTCGTTCCGGAAACTTCCGGGGAAGAGTGGTCGAATGGGCCGGTCAATGAGCCGGGAAACAAGGGTTTCCTTCTCGGTTGGGCGCCCTTCGCGCTTGAAATAACCGCCCGGGATCTTACCGGCGGCGAATGTTTTTTCTTGGTAATTCACGGTCAGGGGGAAGAAATCGATCCCCGGTCTGGGTGATTTTGCGGCCACCGCGGTAGCCAGAACTGTCGTCTCCCCATAAGTGGCCAGAACCGCTCCGTCGGCCTGTCGGGCCATACGCCCTGATTCAAGAATGAGCGGCCTTCCGCCCCAAGTGATTTCCTTCTTACAAATATCAAACATCTATCGTTCCTTCGACGATCAGTCTCTGATCAAATGACGGCAGCCCCATTGCTGCCGCAAACGTGATGCGTGTTTTGATCCGCGCCCGGACATGTTGCAGCCGTTTTGCCGGCCACCATTCGGGCAATAAAGGCGCGCACGCCAAATGGCGCGGCCAGGCGGTCGTGCCTGATCGTGCTTATGCGCTTTGTTGCCGTCATGAGATTTAGCGCCGTATGCCAAGCCTTTTGATCAGGTCCTGGTAGCGCTTTTCGTCCTTCGCCTTCAGATAATCCAAAAGGCGCCGACGCTTACTGACGAGTTTCAGAAGTCCGCGCCGGGAATGATTGTCTTTGGCGTGGGACTTGAAATGTTCGGTCAAATTGTTGATCCGCTCGGACAGAATGGCCACCTGAACTTCGGGAGATCCCGTATCGTCCGCCTTGGCAGCATATTCGCCGATAAGTTCCTTTTTTCGTTCAGCCGTAATCGACATCGTGTCTCCTTAGTCGTTTTGGAGATTAAACACACGGACGGGCCGAATAGAGCCCTGCTCGTATTTGCAGAGCGCAACCGGCCGACCTTTTCCTGACTTGCAAAGCACAAGGGCCTCCATGTCTGAAGACCTACTTTCCCTTGCCTCTACACGCTGGGTAATCGCCTGCCCGTTTCTCAAACGGGCCGCTTCGGTGTCGGCCACGGCCACAGCCGGGATGTCGTCCAGCGGGGTCTCGACCGGCAGCAAATGCGTTTCGGCGGCGGCACTATGGCCCAAAGCATCTAATTTATCCAGCGCTATTGCGTTTTTCTCCGTGAAAGGGCCCACGCTCAGCCGCCGGAGCGCGGAGACATAGGCCACAGTGCCCAGTTTTTCAGCAATATCCACCGCCAGGCTGCGAATATAGGTGCCCTTGCCGCAATCCGTCTCGAACGTGGCTTCGACGCCCTCGACCCAGGAGGTCAGCTCAAGCCGATAGACTTGCACCTTGCGCGGCTCTAAGTCGGGAATTTCACCGGCGCGGGCCAAGGCGTAGGCCCGCTGCCCGTCGACTTTAAGCGCCGAATAAGCCGGCGGAACTTGGTCGATCGTGCCGACAAACCCGGCCAACGCCGCCCGGACATCTGCTTCATCCGGCCGGACATCGGAGGTGTCCGTGATTTCCCCTTCCGCATCCGCCGTATCTCGCGCTTCTCCCCAACGCACCGTAAACCGGTACGATTTGCGCGCGTTCATGAGGTAGCCTGCTGTTTTTGTCGCCTCGCCAAGGGCCACCGGCAAAATTCCCGTGGCGAGAGGGTCCAAGGTGCCGCCATGCCCTGCTTTTTGAGCGTTCAGGGCGCGGCGCACGCGTCCCACGGCCGACGAAGATGAAATCCCCGCCGGTTTATCCAAACATATCCAGCCGTGAACGGGATCGCCCTTGCGCTTACGAGCCATCCTTGGCCTGATCGGACGGAGGTTGGTCTTCCGCCTTGTCCAGATCATCCGCAACCGTGGGCGACCGCAACAAGGCGTCGATGTTTTCCGCGTAGTCGAAAGTGGTGTCGAGCTCAAATTTCAGGACCGGGGTATACCGCGTTGTCAGCTCACGCCCCAACAGCCCACGTATGGGCGCGCGCACCCGATTGAGCGCATCGATGACTTTTTCCGCATCCACACCCCCTAGCGGCAAACAATAGGCGGATGCATTCTTTAGGTCCGGGCTGATCCGCACTTCCGAGACGGTCACCGACACGCCCGCAAGTTCGGGCGCGTGGATATCGCCGCGCATCAGGAGTTCCGACAGGATTTGCCGGATCGACTCCCCCATGCGGAGCTGGCGCTGGCTCGGCCCTTTGGCACTTTGATGGTTGCGCGATTTACGAGACACAGGCTCTGAGCTCCAAACGCGGTGTCGGCGAGCGCGGCTGACCGCACCCGGAATTCCACCTTACGCTGACGGTCTTACAGGGTGCGGGCAACTTCCTCGACGCGGAAACATTCGATCACGTCGCCGGGCTGCATGTCCTGATAGTTTTCGAAGGCCATGCCGCATTCCTGACCGGAATTGACTTCCTTCACCTCATCCTTAAAGCGCTTGAGGGTGCCAAGCGTGCCTTCATGGATGACCACATTGTCCCGAATGAGCCGCACTTTGGCGCCGCGTTCCACATTGCCTTCCGTAACCCGGCAACCGGCCACCTTGCCGGCCTTGGAAATGTTGAACACTTCCAAAATCTCGGCATTGCCCAGGAAGGTCTCGCGCAATGTGGGATCCAGCATTCCCGATAGGGCGGCTTTGATGTCGTCCACCAAATCGTAGATGATCGAGTAATAGCGGATCTCGATGCCGGACGCGCGGGCATGATCGCGCGCTTGGGTGTTGGCCCGCACATTAAAGCCGATAATCGGCGCCTGGCTGGCTTCCGCCAGAACCACATCCGATTCCGTGATGCCGCCAATGCCCGCATGTAGAACACGCACCGACACTTCGTCCGTGCCCAGCTTCTCGAGCGCGCCCACAATCGCTTCCGCCGAGCCCTGCACGTCCGCCTTGATGACGATCGGCATTTCTTTGGCGTCGTTGGATTTAATCTGCGACAGCATCTGCTCGAGCGATCCGCGGCCACCCGGCTGTGCGTGGGATTCGCGCATTTTGCGTTCGCGATATTCGGAGATTTCGCGGGCGCGGGCTTCGGTTTCGACCACGGCGAACACATCGCCGGCTTCCGGCGGCGCGCTGAGCCCCAAGATTTCCACGGGCACGGTGGGGCCCGCTTCCTTGACGGACTCGCCCTTATCATTAATCAGGGCACGAACTTTACCCCATTTTGAGCCGGCCACAACGATATCGCCGACCTGCAATGTGCCTCGCTGGACCAGCACGGTGGCGACCGGACCACGCCCTTTATCGAGCTTCGCTTCGACGATGACACCATCGGCATCGCGATTGGGATTGGCCTTCAGTTCCAGAATCTCGGCCTGAAGCACGATCGCCTCCTGGAGCGCCTCCAGGTTCGTTTTTTGCGTGGCGGATACTTCGATCGCCTGCACCTCGCCGCCCATTTCTTCGACGATGATTTCGTGCTGCAGCAGTTCCTGCTTCACTTTGGTTGCATTGGCGTCCGGCCGGTCGATCTTGTTGATCGCAACGATGATCGGCACTTCGGCCGCCTTGGCGTGTGAGATCGCCTCAATGGTTTGCGGCATGACGCTGTCATCTGCTGCAACAACCAAAATGACAATGTCGGTGGCTTTTGCACCCCGCGCCCGCATGGCCGTGAAGGCCGCGTGACCCGGTGTATCCAGGAAAGTGATTTTGTCGCCCGATTCCAGCTCTACCTGATAGGCACCGATATGCTGGGTAATACCGCCTGCCTCTCCAGATACCACATCGGTCGCGCGCAGGGCATCCAGCAAGGACGTCTTGCCGTGGTCCACATGGCCCATAACCGTGACGATCGGGGCGCGCGGCTGCAAATCGTCTTCTTTGTCCTCGTCGCCCTCGATGCCCACTTCGATATCGGCTTCCGACACACGCTTGACCGTGTGACCGAATTCTTCAGCAATCAGCTGCGCCGTATCGGCGTCGAGCACATCGTTGATGGTGGCCATGTTGCCCTGCTCCATCAGGACCTTGATGACATCGACGGACCGTTCCGTCATACGGCTGGCCAGTTCCTGGACGGTGATGGCGTCCGGAATGGTCACCTCGCGATAGATCTTCGTGCCCGCAGAGGATTCGCCGCGCGCTTTGCGCTTCTCGCGTTCCTGCGCCCGGCGGATGGACGCAATGCTCCGTGTGCGTTCTTCCTCGTTAAGGGCGTTCGCAATGGTAAGCTTGCCGGCGCGGCGGCGGGGTTCGCCCTTGCGCGCCGACGGTGTTTTGGGCGCAGGCCCCGGTTTTGATTTCTTGTTTCTGGTGGCTTCTTCTTCCGGTTCCGGCGCACCGACGGCCGCGGCGCGGGCCGCCGCCGTGGCTTTTGAACGCTCTTCGGCTTGCTGGCGACGCGTGGCGTCGTCTTCCGCCCGCTGTTTGGCGTCTTCTTCGGCCTGCCGACGCGCTTCCTCTTCTTCCTTACGCTTGGCCGCCTCTTCTTGCTCCTTGGCAAGCTGTTCCTCTTCGGCGGTGCGGCGCTTTGCGTCTTCTTCCGCCTGCTTGCGCGCTTCGACTTCGGCGATTCGGTGGTCTGATAGAGCGCGGGCCCGCGCTTCTTTCTCCTCTTCGGTAAGCGTGCGCAGCACCATGCCGCTCTTGGCAGGCGCCTCTTTCGTTTCCGCAGGCGGTTCGGCGGCCGGCTTTTCGACGGTTTCGACGGCAGGTGCCGCTTCGGCCGCCGGCGCTTTCGCCGCGCGTCCGCTAGGGCTCGCAATGCGACGCTTGCGCTTGGTCACCACCTCGACCGTTTTGGAACGACCATGCGAAAAATTCTGCCGCACGGTCCCCGAATCGACCGAGCGTTTGAGGCTCAAGGTGCGTCCTCCGCCTGATTTTCTGCCGCTTGTTTCTTTTTCTTCGCTCATTCTTTGCCTTTTACCCGGCGCCGTCCCTTAAAGCCATAGGCCTTTTGCTCCATTCCACCGGCATAAGCGGGCGAAATCCATGCAGGCGATTACATTCCTCAAGGATGCGGGCCGAGACACCACCGTCTTTGAGGGCAGCATGTACCACATTTTCGCGGCCCAATGCCAAACTCAATTCCCCGCTGGTGAAACACCCAACAACCAGGGGTCCATCCGTTGGATCAATGACCCGCAGCAAGCGGTTTCGGCCATCTTCCGCCCCATCGGACGCTTCAAAAAGGGCCGCTGCCTTGTTTGCGCGCAAAAGTCCGTCAACTTTTGCAAATCCCTGTTCCACATGACCGCCCCGGCGGGCGAGGCCCAACAAATTGAGCACTTGCTTGGCAAGGAGTGATTCCACCTGATCCGGCAGCCCGGACTCAACTTGGACATTCTGCTTGGCCGCACGCGAAAAAGCCTTTGCCTGCATGGCCTTTTCGAGCTTTTCACGGTCGGCTGTCACCCAGCAGCCGCGGCCGGGAAGCTTAGCGTGCACGTCGGGCACCAGCTTGCCATCGGGCGCAACGACAAATCGCACCAATTGCGACGGGTCTTTTCGCTCGCCGGTTATGACACAGCGGCGAACCTTAGCCTTGGCGTTCGATCCGGCATCTTGAAGGGCAGCCTTATTCAGTCGTCGGTTCCCCTTCTGCTTCTGCCGAGGCGTCGGCTTCCTCCGATGCTTCCGAGTCTTCTGCGGCCGGTTCCGGCTCATCGTCGAACCAATGGGCGCGGGCCGCCATGATGATGGCGTCAGCATCTTCCGCGGAGACGCCGAAGCCATCCAGAATTCCGGGAACCCTCTGCTTTTCACCATCGATGATTTCAATGCTGCCGATCAATTCATCGCGCGCAAGATCGCCCAAATCGTCCAGTGTTTTGACGCCATTCTCGCCCAGCGTCACCAGCATGGCCGGGGTCAGGCCGTCGAGCTGCAACAGATCGTCTTCCACGCCCAGTTCGCGGCGGCGGGCGTCGAACTTGGCTTCCTGCTCTTGAAGATATTCACCGGCACGCAACTGCAGCTCTTGCGCCGTCTCCTCATCGAAGCCTTCGATTTCGGCAAGTTCCGACAACTCCACATAGGCCACCTCTTCCATCGTCGCGAACCCTTCGGAGGTGAGAAGCTGGGCGATCACTTCGTCCACATCCAGGCATTCGGTGAACATGGCCGTGCGCTGACGGAATTCTTCCTGGCGCCGCTCCGATTCTTCCGCTTCGGTCAGGATGTCGATGTCCCAGCCGGTGAGCTGCGAGGCGAGGCGCACATTCTGGCCGCGGCGGCCAATCGCCAGGCTGAGCTGTTCGTCCGGCACCACCACTTCGATGCGCTGGGTTTCTTCATCCAGCACCACTTTGGCCACTTCGGCCGGCGCCAATGCATTGACGATGAAGGTGGCGGCGTCCGGCGACCATTGAATGATGTCAATTTTCTCGTTTTGCAGCTCGTTGACCACCGCTTGCACCCGGCTGCCGCGCATGCCCACGCAAGCACCTACGGGGTCGATAGACGAATCATTGGAAATCACAGCGATTTTCGCTCGGCTGCCCGGATCGCGGGCGACGGACTTGATTTCGATGATGCCGTCATAGATTTCCGGCACTTCCTGACCGAACAATTTGGCCATGAATTGCGGGTGAGAACGGGAGAGGAAGATCTGCGGGCCGCGCTGTTCGCGCCGGACGTCATAAATATAGGCCCGAATGCGGTCGCCCTGGCGGAAGCTTTCCCGCGGCAGCAACTCGTCCCGGCGGACGATGGCTTCCGCGCGCCCCAAATCCACCACCACATTGCCGTATTCGGTCCGCTTCACGATGCCGTGGATAATCTCGCCGATACGGTCTTTATATTCTTCATACTGACGCTCCCGCTCGGCATCGCGCACCTTTTGCACGATCACCTGCTTGGCAGTCTGCGCTGCAATGCGCCCATAATCCACCGGCGGCAGGGGGTCGGACAGGAAATCGCCCACCTGGGCTGCGGGGTTTTTGGCATGCGCATCTTCAAGCAAGATCTGCGTGGCGTCGTCTTCAACGATCTCCACCACCTGCATGAATCGGTTGAGCCGGATTTCGCCGGTCTTGGGGTCGATCTCTGCGCGGATGTCGTTTTCGGCGCCATAGCGCGACCGCGCGGCCTTTTGGATTGCTTCTTCCATGGCCTCGATCACCACATTGCGGTCGATCGATTTTTCCCGCGCCACCGCATCGGCGATCTGGAGCAATTCCAACCGATTGGCGCTGATTGCTGGACTTCCCATTGGTTACCTCGTTCTCGTCCTTATCTGATCGATCCGTCTACGGATCGGTATCACAACTAATGCAGTTCCGGCGTTTCCGCTGACTGGGCCTTTAGCGCTGCTTCCATCAGCGCATCGGTCATCACCAGCTTCGCTTCGGCAATTTGGTTGAACGGCAGCCGGGCGATTTGCCCATCCATATCGAGCAACACGTCGCTGCCGTCGGATCCTTTCAACAGGCCGCGAAATCGCTTACGGCCGTCGATCATATCGATCATCTCAATTTTCGTTTCGTACCCGGCGAACCTGTCGAAATCGTCTTCGCGCACCAAAGGGCGGTCGATCCCGGGAGACGACATCTCAAGCATGTATTCGCCCGAAATCGGGTCTTCCACATCCAGCAAGGCCGACACGGCGTGGCTCAGTTCGGCGCAATCGTCCACCGTCATCGTGCCATCGAACCGCTCCGCCATGATTTGCAGCGTCTGCGGTGCGCCACCGATAATCCGCACACGCACGACCCTGTAGCCCATGGCCTCCGCCGTTGGTTCCACAATTCCTCTTACCTGGCCAATAAGGCCCGTTTGCTGCCCAGGAAGTTGGCGCATATTTCTCAGACGCTTCGGGTACCCAAATAAAAAAGCGGGCCCGAAGCCCACTCCTCAGCGGCGGTTCAATCAAGATCCGCCGGTAATCCAAATTGACAACGCTTCTATTTTAGCTCGAATGGGCAACACTTCAAGGGTGAAATCCCGCAGAGTCGTTAAGGTTTTCGGCGAAATCTCAGGTAAACGGGTGTTCGGCCCTGCCGGCGGGCCTTCTTCTCATACCGCGTTTCCGGCCAATCCGGTGGGCGCTCCCGCCAATCGGCGGGCCGTTCCGCAAGCCAGTCGAAGCAATCCGACCGCAGAACATGGTTGAGGGTCCACCGGCAGTAATCGGGAATATCGGTTGCCACCCGGAATTCCCCGCCCGGCCTGAGCACCCGCGCGACTTGGGGAAGCGTTTCATCGCTGATAAAGCGCCGCTTGTGGTGACGTTTTTTAGGCCAAGGATCGGGAAACAAGAGCATGACACGGCCCAATGAGAAGTCGGCCAGCTGGTCCAGCACGTCCCGGGCATCCCCTTGGTGGATGCGGATATTGGTAAGGCCCATGCGGTCTATTTTGACGAGCAGCTTGGCCACACCATTAACGAAAGGTTCGCAGCCCAAAAAGCCGGTCTGGGGATTTTCCGCTGCAAGGGTAGCCAGATGTTCGCCGCCGCCGAAACCGATTTCGAGCCAGAGATCCTCGATTTCTTGATCGAACGGGCTGCCCAGAGAGAGCAAATTGCTCGGATCAACGGATAGTTTCGGCAGCAGTGTGCGCAGAAGCTCTTGCTGCCCCTTTCGGAGCTTGTGCCCGTGGCGGCGGCCATAGAGCAGCCGCCGGTGGGCATTGGCATCCTGGTCATGATCGGACAATCAGGCCTCCGATCAAGGGGCGTCAAATCAAGCGAACGCGGACTTCAACGCGTCCACAAGATCGGTCTTCTCCCAGCTAAAGCCGCCATCCGGCTCGGGCGCCCGGCCGAAATGGCCATAGGCTGCCGTGCGCGCATAGATGGGCCGGTTGAGTTGGAGATGCTCGCGAATGCCGCGGGGCGACAGGTTCATCACATCCATCAGAACGGATTCGAGCTTGTCTTCGTCCACTTGTCCCGTGCCGTGCAGGTCCACGTAAATGGACAAGGGCCGTGAAACACCGATGGCGTAGGACAGTTGAATGGTGCACTTGTCCGCAAAATCGGCGGCCACCACGTTTTTGGCCAGATAGCGGGCCGCGTAGGCTGCGGACCGGTCCACCTTAGTCGGGTCCTTGCCTGAGAACGCGCCGCCGCCATGGGGCGCCGCACCTCCATAAGTGTCCACGATGATTTTGCGGCCCGTGAGGCCGGCGTCCCCATCGGGACCGCCAATGACGAAATTGCCTGTGGGATTTACGTAGAACTGGTCTTCCGGGCACATCCAACCTTCGGGCAGGACGTTCATTACGAAAGGCCGGACAATCTCACGCACTTCATCCTGGGAGACATTTTCGGTGTGTTGCGTCGACACCACCACCGATGTGGCGCGCACGGGCTTGCCGTTTTCGTATTGCAACGACACTTGGCTCTTGCTGTCGGGCCCTAGATCCGGCTGAGCACCCGAATGGCGGGCCTCGGCCATGGACCTTAGAATTTCGTGGGAGAAGTGAATGGGTGCCGGCATAAGTTCCGGCGTTTCCCGGCAGGCATAACCGAACATGATGCCCTGGTCGCCGGCGCCCTCGTCCTTGTTGCCGGACGCATCAACGCCTTGTGCAATGTCAGCAGACTGAGCATGGACGTGTACCGCGACGTCGGCCTTTTCCCAGTGAAAGCCGTCTTGCTCATAGCCGATATCTTTAATCGCATGGCGGGCCACGCTTTCGAGCTTCTCTGCGGTGATGCTGCTCGGCCCCCGCACTTCGCCGGCCAAGACGACCCGGTTCGTGGTGCAAAGCGTTTCCACGGCGACCCGCGCTTCCGGATCGGCGGCAAGGTAGGTGTCGACAACACTGTCCGAAACCCGGTCGCAAACCTTATCCGGATGGCCCTCGGAAACGGATTCACTTGTGAATAGGTAATTGCCCCTTGGCACAGTCACGACTCCTTACAAAAAGGTGAGCGATGAGACCCGCGCCGTCCCGCCGAAAAGGCGGACGCTCGCCGATCTTTGAAAATGCTTGGCTTTTATGGGTGCCGTCGCCGATCCCCTCGAAAAAGCGCAGGCTTTGTTGCAGGCTTTCCTTGCAACGTCAAGCGGGCCGAACCCGCACCGCCGGCCGCCCAGAGACAAAAAATGCCCACAAGCCAGTTCCGAAGATTAGGCTCAGAAAGCTAACGTCCCCATAACGCCCATAGACCGTAGCGGGCCGGACATCCGGCACCGATACGGTCAAAGGAGCGGTGTCATCCGGTGACGCCATCGTGGTGATGCGGCCGACGCCGTCAATCACGGCGGAATATCCGGCTACTGCGGCACGAACAACCGGAAGCCCTTCCTCAACCGCCCGCACGCGGGCATGGGCCAGTGACTGTTTCGGGCCGCCGGCGCTAAGCCAGGTTTCGTCCGCCATGTGAAGAAGCCATTGGGGCCGCCGCGTGTCGTCGACCACGGCGCCTGCAAAAGCGCCGTCGATACCGATAAGGGCGCCGAATTCCGGCACGGCCCCCGGGGCGAACGTGCGTTGCCCGCCCGCCGCAAGGCGCGACGTACCGGGCGCAAACCAAAATAGGCCGGCATCGCGCAAGGGCATCCCATGGGCCTTGTCATAGGTGGCGCGAATGCGCTGGTCCCCATCGATGATATGGATCGCTTCAAACACATCGTCCTTGGCGCGCCGCTCGCTGTGCACCGCCGCCAGCTGTCCGGGCGCCAAAGACGCCGACAGGGTCGCTAAGGTGTCGCCGTTTTCCGAGAGGAACCGGTTCTCGCAGCGCAGCCCCGGCACCAAGAGAAGGCTTGGGGGTTCGGCATCGCCCTCGTTGGCGTTTTTGAGCGGCCGGCCAAAACAATGGTCCGTTCCGGCGGCAAGTAACCGCACCTCTGTGCTACTCTGCACATCCGCCGCCGCGGCAAGGCGGGCCAGGCCGGCGAAGAGAAGAAGGGCTGTGGCAAGCAGGGCTGCCCCGGGCCATTTTGTGGCGGCAAACAAGTTGCTTCGCGCCGTGGTGATTTCCAGCGACAGGCTCGGGTTTGGCAGCCCCGCAACGAATGCCAACGCCAACAAGACCGTGATGAGCGACAGGCCGTAAATGCCGGTCCACCCAGTCACCTGGAGCATGGCTTCGTTATGCGCCCAGGCATAGCCCAGCGCGGCCCAAGGAAACCCCATCAGACTGCCGGTGATCCACTCGGCAAGGCACCAGGCCACAGCCAACACCAACACACGCTCAGGCCCCGCCGTCCAAAACCCGTGAGCCGCCGCAACGGCGAGAGCAGGCCCCAGAGCGAGCATGGCGAGCAAGGCTGCCGCCGAGACCGGACCCGCCGCCAACACGGCGGGGGTGCCCGCAGGAATGAGCCAAATCCAGTGCAGGACAACGCCGAAATAACCGATGCCAAAGAACCAGCCGACAATGGCGGATTGCAGGCGTCCCTGAGGCGTTTCGTCGATGCCGTCGAGCACCCATACCAGCAGGCCAAAGCCCAATACCAGGCCGGGCAAGGCATAGACGGGGGGCTGGGCCAGACCACACAGCGCCCCGGCAACACCACACAGAAGCGCCCGCCGCCAGCCGCTCACAAAAGCGGCACGCCAGGCAAGCCGGTTCAGCCCTTGAAAGACTTCCTCCACAAGGCGCTCGCCGCCGTTCGATTCCGATGGTCTACCCATTCCCCTCCCGCTGAGATGACGCCGCCTCAGCGTGGGTGTCGGAGCTTCGTTTTTCAGCCGGTTCGCCCGGATCGTTCTTTTTGGAATCGATTGGATCGATCAGGTGTATACGGATCTTTTTGACCCGCCGTGGATCGGCATCGATGATCTCGAATTCAAGGCCCCCCGGATGACGGATCAATTCGCCGCGCTGGGGCACGCGGCCAACCAGCGAAAATATCAAGCCGCCAAGCGTGTCGATATCTTCTTCGCGGTCTTCGGAGAGCAAATCGATTGCCACTTTGTCTTCAAGTTCGCCCACGGGCACCCGCGCGTCCGCATCGAAGCCGCCGCCTTCCCTCTGGATCAGAACGGGGGCTGCATCGGTGTCGTGCTCGTCTTCGATTTCGCCGACGATTTGCTCGACCAGATCCTCGATCGATACCAGCCCGTCCGTGCCGCCATATTCGTCGATAACGATCGCCAAATGAATATGGGTCTTCTGCATACGGATCAATAAATCTAATGCCGGCATGGAGGGCGGTACGAACAGTACGTCGCGCCGAAGTTTGTTGAGGATATAGCCGTTATGGGCCACCGCCCTGTCCGCATCGCTGTCTGGACCGGGCGATACGATGGCAATGACGTCCTTGATGTGGACCATGCCGATGGGGTCATCCAGCGTTTCCCGATAGATGGGCAGGCGCGAATGCGCGGCATCCCGAAACACTTCGAGAATGTCGTTCAACGACGTCGAAACATCGACGGCGATAATGTCCGCCCGCGGCACCATCACATCATCGACCCGTAGGCCGCCGAAGCTGAGTATGTTCGACAGCATCATGCGCTCTTCTTTGGAAAGCGCCGCCATCTCTTCGGTGTGATGGGAATGAAGCGTTTCTTCCAGACTTTCCCGCAGGGACCCGTTGCCATTGGCTTTGCGAGAAAACCAAGGAAGCCGGGTCAAAAAGTCGGTGAGTTTTGACGGCCGCGTCTCGCCATTCGCCGGCCGCCTATCGAATCTCGTCCCTGTTTGCGCCATCGTTGTGTCTATGAAAGGCCCTTCAACAGTCTACCTGTCGTCCAGCTCATACGGATTGGCCAATCCCAGCTCCGCCATCGCTGCTATCTCAAGAGCCTCCATTTGCGCCGCATCATCTTCACTTTGGTGATCATAGCCCAAAAGATGAAGGAATCCGTGCATAATAAGGTGAATTGTATGGGCGGAAAGGCTTGTTTTTGCCTTTTTTGCCTCTAATGCCACGGTTTCCCCCGCTAAAACGATGTCCCCTAGGGACCAAGCAGCCGGAACGACGGGTTTTGGCTGGGGAAATGACAGCACATTTGTGGGGCTGTTCTTGCCCCGGTGGCTCAGATTCAGGTCCTGGGATACCGAATTGTCCGCAAAATAGACACAAACTTCCAATTGTCCGGAGACGCTGAACTGATCCGCCGGCAGAATTCCCACAACTGCCCCGATCGCCTGGTGGCATATGCCATCAAAATCCTCCAGGTCTGTCCAGGCGCCGGCAATTGCCCTCTGCGCAATCTCAACAGGCGGAGTCGGTTTAGGTGTCATTTTTCTCCGGCGAACCGGTTCGCTTTTTGCCGTCGCCGCGCCGACGTTTGTCACGCTTGTCATAGGCGGCAACGATCCTTGTCACCAGGCCATGGCGCACCACGTCTTTCGCGGTAAAGCGGCAGACGGCCACGCCCTCGAGCCGCTCGATGATCTCCAACGCATCGGCCAAACCGGACTGAATGCCGGGTGGCAAATCCACTTGGCTCGGATCGCCGGTGATTGTCATGATCGATCCTTCGCCCAAACGGGTCAGGAACATCTTCATTTGCATCGGGCTTGTATTCTGTGCCTCATCCAGGATGACGAAGGCGTTGCTCAGTGTACGTCCTCGCATGAACGCCAGTGGGGCGATTTCGATTTCGCCGGTTTCCAGCTTCCGGTCCACCTGATCGGCGGGCAGCATGTCGTAAAGTGCATCGTAAAGCGGGCGTAGATAGGGATCCACCTTGTCGCGCATATCACCAGGCAAAAATCCAAGCCGTTCGCCCGCTTCCACGGCCGGGCGGGATAAGATCAGCCGGTCGACCTTGCCTTCCAGCATCATGGAAACCGCAACGGCAACGGCAATATATGTTTTGCCCGTGCCCGCAGGGCCGAGCCCCAGGGTCAGATCCGATGTCCGAAGCGCATCGATATAGGCCGCCTGGTTGGGCGACCGGGGCGTGATCATGCGTTTGGTGGTGCGGATCGATTGTTTGCTGTTCGCCTTGCCATTCACCACATTTTCCAACGGCCCTTCGGCCATCCGAATGGCCGCTTCAACATCGGCTGCGATCACCTCGTGACCATCCTGCAGCCGTGCGTAAAGGCCGTTGAGCACCACGACCGCGCGCGCCGCATTGTCGGGGGCGCCTTTCACGGAGACCCTGTTTCCGCGCGGCGTAATCACGACGCTTAGCTTTTGTTCGATCAGCGCCAGGTGCCGGTCATGTTCGCCAAAGAGAGATTTGGCAAGACGATTGTCCGTGAAGTCGATCACGTCGACCACTTCAAGCTTCCCAGGCGCGGTTCCCACCGCGCGCAGCCCGCCTTTGCCTCCAGAACGCGGCGTCAACGATACATCCTCAAGAGGTCACCTCTGACGTGCAAAGTGTTCCGGACAGGCTGTTGGACAGCGCCGCCACCACTTGGGTATCGCGGATTTCACCGAAGAGGTCATTTTTCGCAGCCACATGAACCGGCTGCAGGTACGGGCTGCGTCCAATGGATTGGCCGGGCTTGCGTCCCTTGCCTTCGAACAAAACCGGCAGTTTGGCCCCCACACAGGCTTGATTGAAGGCGATCTGTTGTTCGTTCAACAGTTTCTGAAGTTCGGTCAACCGTTCGGCTTTTACGTGTTCTTCAATTTGCTGCGGCAAGGCGGTCCCCGGCGTGCCTGGACGCTCACTGTATTTGAAGGAAAAGGCTTGCGAATAGGTTACATCGCGTATCAGCCGCAGGGTTTCCTCAAAATCCCGGTCCGTTTCGCCCGGGAACCCGACGATAAAATCCGATGACAGGGCAATATCGGGCCGCGCCATGCGGATTTTGTCCACCAAGCGGCGGTATTCATCCGCCGAATGACCCCGGTTCATGGCGTCGAGAATGCGGTCGGATCCCGACTGAACGGGCAGATGCAGATAGGGCATCACCTGTGGGACATCGCGATGGACGGCGATCAGCTCATCCGTCATATCGCGGGGATGGCTGGTGGTGTAGCGCAAGCGGTCAAGGCCGTCGATCTTGGCCAAATGCGTGAGGAGCTGGGCAAGCGACCATGATGAGTCCCCGGGCCCTTGACCACGATAGGCATTGACGTTTTGCCCAAGCAACGTGATTTCGCGCACGCCAGCGGCCACGAGCGCACGCGCCTCTTTCTCGATGGAAGCCACATCACGCGAGAATTCGGCACCCCGTGTGTAAGGCACAACGCAGAAAGAACAGAACTTATCGCACCCCTCTTGGATGGTCAGGAATGCGGTGACGCCGGTTTGCGACGTCGGTTCCGGCAAGTGATCGAATTTGTCCTCAACCGGAAAATCCGTATCAAGAACACCGCCCCCGTCGCGCACCGCGCGGGCCACCAACTCCGGCAGCCTGTGATAGGTCTGCGGGCCGAACACCATGTCCACCACCGGTGCCCGGCGCATGATCTCGGCTCCCTCTGCCTGCGCTACGCAGCCGGCAACGGCCACCAGCATACGCCCCCCATTGGACTGCTTTTGTTCCTTTAGCGGACGAATGCGGCCCAATTCCGAATAGACCTTTTCCGCTGCCTTTTCTCGGATATGGCAGGTGTTCAAAATCACCAGATCGGCGTCGTCAGGGTCTTCTGTCACCCCATAGCCGATGGGCGCCAAAACGTCCGTCATCCGCTCGGAATCGTAGACGTTCATCTGACAGCCATAGGTTTTGATAAATAGCTTCTTGCTCACACAACAAACCTGGTTTGGCAGCTCACACGCGCGTAGATCGCGCCCAATCCGCCGTCAAATTTCGGGTAGATATGTGTCAAATCCCTGCCACTTGCAAGGCATCACGAGCGCAGGGCGGCGGCCACCGCTTGATCGGTTTCGGCATCTCCGCTGGCCTCTTCCCGCCCATCGCGCCAGGGGGCCCGGCCGGCCAGCATGGCCGCGACCCCGTCGGCCACCAACGATTGGCAATGATGCGTCAGTTCCTTGCGGGATTGAAACTGATCGATCGTCACCGGTTCGTGGTAGCGCAACTGAACGTCGATTGGCCCAATGCAGAACATTTCCCAGAGATGAGGCACCAGATCCATATCGCCATACCAAGCAAACCAGGGCCGGTAGTAGCGCCCCATGGGAAGACCGTGCAGATCCGTATAGGCCACCGATACGGGCTGCACTTTTACCTTGGTCGACCCAAGGCCTTGGCGCACATCCCGTTGGGCAACGCTCATCAACGCGCTGTTGAACGTAAGCACCCGATTGCCGTCGCCCGATGTCCCTTCGGGAAACAATACAAGCGTATCGCCCGCCGCCAGCCTCTCATGGATGCGATCCCGGTGCTCTGCCGTTTGGTGGCGACGCTTGCGCTCCACAAAAACGGTGCGCTGGAGCCGGGCTAGGGTGCCGAAGAACGGCCAGCCGCCCACTTCGCTTTTGGCAACGAACGAGCACGGGACAACGGACGACAGGATTGGAATATCAAGCCATGAGGTGTGGTTGGCCGCGATCAGAACCGGCTGCTCGCCCGACAGGGGCACGCCGCTCACATGGACCCTTGTGCCGATGAGCCGGCAAACAAGACCATGATAAAACCGCGGAATACGGGCTGCCATGCGCTTGCTCACGCGCAATGCTGCCCACTGGACGGGAATCAGCAGCACAGTCAGCGTAAAAAACCCCGCCAACAGGCAGGTGCCGCGCACTTGCTTCATTACGATTCCTCCAGAAAACCTGAGGCAGCTATCCCAGTTCCCGCCGCCAACATCTCATGGGCGCTTTTTAAGGCCTATTTGTTTCCGTCACCCGAAGATTTGTCTTCAAGCGGCACACCATACAGTTCCAGGCGGTGATCTACCAGCTTATAGCCCAAACGGCGAGCCACTTCTGTTTGCAGCTGCTCGATTTCATCATTGGTAAATTCCACAACTTTGCCGCTTTGCAGGTCGATCAAATGGTCATGATGGCTGTCCGATACCTGCTCATATCGCGAGCGGCCATCGCGGAAATCGTGCCGTTCTAGGATGCCTGCCTCTTCGAAAAGGCGCACGGTCCGGTAGACTGTGGCGATCGAGATCTTGTCGTCCACCTCAGCCGCGCGCCGATAGAGCTCTTCCACATCGGGGTGGTCGTGCGACTGCTCAAGGACGCGGGCAATGACACGCCGTTGCTCAGTCATGCGCATCCCTTGCTTTACGCAGCGGTCTTCTATTCCAGTCATTTTCGCATTCCTTTGCTCGGGGAAAGGCGTGAAGTCCCAAGCGTGCCGAATCATAGTGCGAATCGGGGAAAACCGCCAGAAAATGCGGCCCGAATTCGCCTAGCGGCCACCGGGTGTCCATTTCATGATAAGGGCATCTACCCGGTCGCCACCCTTTTCCCGATAATATCTGGGTCGTTTGCCCGCAATGACAAATCCCAACCTGTCATAGAGGGCCTTGGCGGCGCTGTTGTTGCTCGCAACCTCAAGAATAATCGGCACGCCCCGGCCTTGCGCTGCCCTAATTACAGCCCCCATGAGCGCGCGTCCGACGCCCTGACGCCGGACCCTCGGGCGGACCGCAATTGTTAACACCTCGCATTCTTCCCCAGAATCCCGGACCAGGGCAAAGCCGTGCAGCGCCTCATCCGGGCTTGGGTCAGAAGTTTCCGGGTTTTCGGCAAGCCAAATTTTTACGCCCGGCTGCCCGATCAGTGCGTCGAAGGCATCTTCCGGCCAAGGGGTGTCGAATGACTGCTCATGCACCCTGGCAAGATAGTCAGAAATCCCGTCCACGCCCGGAAGGCCTCTAATCCGCACGGCCATGTTTTCCGATCACTTTGGCAAATCGAGAGGGGGCCTGCGGCTTTGCATCGGGGGGCCGCAAGTATAAGGGAGCCACGCCTTGTGGGATTTCCTTGGTCGGGATGCGCGATGCGACCAGCGCGACCTCGCGGGCCGACGGTTGTATGTCCGTATCGTCAATTGTCAGGTGATCGGGAAGCGTGTCCAACGTCCCCCGGACGATGGCGGCCGCGCTGCCCATGAGCAGTGTGCGGCGACCATCAGCGAGCACCGCGGCAAGATCGCCGGCGGCGGTGTCGGCCGGAATCGCCCCCGCATCGCTTAAGGACGCCAAACTACCGTCGAATATTTGAAAGTAGATCTGCCCGCGGCGGGCATCCACCGCGACCGCAATGGCCTCATACCCGTCGGGCGCCTGGGCCGCCAGCGTCTGCAATGTGGAAATGCCGATCAAGGGTTTCCCAGTAGCGAGCGCGATCGCTTTTGCGGTGGCCAGGCCCACGCGCACACCTGTGAAAGTCCCTGGGCCAATCGTAACCGCCAGCCGGTCGGCCTCGGTGATCGACACACCGGATTGCTGCTCGACCTGCGCGATACGGTCCATCAGCACTTCCGCATGGCCGCGCGGCATAGGCTCAAAAAAAAGGCCCCGCTCGACGCCATCTTCGATGCACGCCACCGAGCAGGCGCCCATAGCCGTATCAAACGCAAAGACGATCATGGGCAGGGTGCCGCAGGGTGCATCAAACCGCTAGAGAATTTGGCAGGCGTCTTCAAAACTAAGGCGGGGCGACCGCTCGAAAACGCCTTTGGGATCGCCATAGCCAAGCGCACAGATGAAATTGGATCTGACCTGGCCGTCCGGAAAAAACTCCCCATCCACGCCGGCATTGTCGAACCCCGACATGGGCCCGCAATCGAGCCCCAGCGCGCGGGCGGCAATGATCAGATAGGCCCCTTGCAAGCTGCCGTTCCGAAAGGCGGTGGTTTCGGCAAGCGCCGCGTCTTCGGCAAACCAATCCTTCGCACCGGGATTATGGGGGAACAGCTCGGGAATGCGGTCAAAAAACTTGAGATCATGGCCGATGATAACAACGGAAGCGGCTGTTCTTGCTTTCTCCACATTGGCGCCTAGCAGATGGGGTACAAGCCGCTCTTTGGCTTCGGGCGATGACAGGAACAGGAACCGGGCGGGCGAGCAATTGGCCGATGTGGGGCCCCACTTCATCAAGTCGTAAACCGCCCGCAGGAGAGTGTCGCTCAACGGCGTGTCTTGCCAGGCATTTTGGCTGCGGGCCTGACGAAAAATGATATCGAGGCCTTGGTCGTTTACCGCTTTCCCCACGCAGGCTCCCTTTTTATCTAGGCTGGGTGATCGGCGCCGCTAGACCGCTTCGACGCCCGTCACCTCTGGTATGTAATGGCGCAGCATGTTTTCGATGCCATGCTTCAGGGTCATGGTTGACGACGGGCAGCCGGCACAGGCGCCCCGCATGCTCAGAAACACAACCCCTTCTTCATAGCCCCGAAAGGTGATGTCGCCACCGTCTTGGGCCACCGCCGGACGCACCCGCGTGTCCAAAAGCTCTTTGATCTGCGTCACAATTTCCCCATCCGGCCCGTCATGGTCCGCATGACCGTCCGCCGTTTCTGACTGATCGGTCATTAACGGGGCGCCGGAGACGAAATGGTCCATAATGGCGCCCAAAATTGCGGGTTTTAGGTGCTGCCATTCGCCCGAAGATTTGGTGACCGTGATAAAATCGCCACCGAAGAATACGCCTGAGACGTGTTCGATGGTAAAAAGCTGGGATGCCAAAGGCGAACGGGCGGCCGCTTCGGCATCCGGAAAGTCGATGGCGCCGGTCCCCAAAACGTCACGCCCGGGCAGAAACTTTAAGGTGGCCGGGTTTGGGGTTTCCTCGGTCTGGATAAACATGAGGCGATGCTCCATATGTGCACAATTCGGCAATCTGCGCCGTACGAGGGTATAGATGGATCAGCAAACCGATAAGATCAAGCGCGCGACCGGCAACGGCGCCGCCGAATCGGCCCTCGATGCGCCAAAAGGGCCGCAAAGCCAGGATTTCAGCTGGTCCCGATCGCGGATCGCGTCATGGCTCGCCGACCATGACGGGGTGGCGATCCACCCCACGGAGCTCATCAGCGCCTTGTGCGAACGGCTGGTTTCTTCAGGTTTCCCGGTATTCCGGGTCTACGCCACGTTGCGCGACCTGCACCCCCAAATCATGGCCCGTACCTTTCTTTGGGAACGGGACAAGGGTAGCGAAGAAATCGATCGTTTTTTCGATGAAATCAACTCGAAGGATTATCTGGAAAGCCCGGTCTATGCGATGGCCCAATCGGGCGCCTCCGGCTTCCGCCAGCGCCTGGATGGATCGGACAAGGAATTTCCCTTTCCGATTCTTCACGACATCAAGGCGGCGGGCGCCACCGACTATGTGGCGATGCCCCTTCAGTTCACGGACGGTTCGCGCCACTTTTGGTCTTGGGCAACCGACGCGCCCGGCGGGTTCACCACCGACCAACTGACCTTCCTGTACGATTTGATGCCGTTGATCTGCCTGCGGCTGGAACTCGAGAATTCGCAGCACGTGTTGCAGCATCTGCTGGAAACGTATCTTGGCGTGGATGCGGCGCGGCGGGTTGTGGGCGGATCGATCCGCCGCGGTGAAGGCGAAGAGATCAACGCCATCGTTTTCTTTTCCGATTTGCGCGGCTTCACCCGCCTTGCGGATTCATCCGAGCCCGCAGATGTGGTCCGTGTACTGAGCGCCTACTACGAAGCCGTCGCCACGCCTGTCAAACAATTCGGCGGAGACATTTTGAAACTGGTGGGCGACGGACTGCTCGCCATCTTCCCCCTGGACCGCGAAGACGTAGACGTCAACCATGTGGGCTGTGGGGCCGTGGCCGCGGCGCGCCAGGCGACCAAGCGATTGGCCGAAGTAACCGCCGATGAACTGCCCGCTGGCGTGGAGCAATTGAGGGCCGGCATCGCCTTGCATACGGGCAAGGTCACTTACGGCAATGTGGGGGCCCATGACCGATTGGATTTTACCGTGATCGGCGCAACGGTTAATGAAGCGGTCCGCGTGGAGCAACTCAGTAAGCGCTTGGAACGGCCGGTCCTGGTGACGGCGGCCTTCGCCAATCTGGAATGCACCCAAGATCTTCTATCGCTCGGCTTTCATGCTCTGCGCGGCGTGCGCGAACCCAAAGAGATTTTCACACTGGCTGACCTTTAGGCCAACACGTCGATCGCATCGTCCGTCAGTGTTCCGGGCACGATCGTCACCGGGATGGGAAAGGCGCCGGTAGGGTCCTTGGCCAGCAAGCTGACCAGCGGGCCCGGGCCTTCTTTGTTCGACGCGGAGCCCAAAACCAGAACCGCAATATCCCGGTCTTCATTGATGAGATTGACGATTTCTTCCCGCGTCTTGCCTTCGCGGATGATCACCTCCGGTATGCAGCCGGTGGCCGCATTTACCTCCCCCGCCAATTCGTGAACCAGGCCTTCGGCCTCTTCCAGCGCCTCTTCACGCATACGCTGTTCCACGGCCATCCAATGCTGAAAATCCCCGGGGGTGAGGACCCGCAAGATGGTGACATGCCCGTCCGTATGCACCGCCCGGCGCGCCGCGAATCTCAGCGCAACGCGGCATTCCGGGGAATTGTCCGCGATCACCAGGAACTTCCGCGAACGTTGGGCCGTCGTATTCATGCCATTATGCTGCCATTGGTTGCGGCATTCGGCAAGCGCGCGATTTTACCGTCACCCCCGAATGAATCCGACCACATCATAGACGTCCCGCAATATGGGCTCTGCCAATTCTCGGGCGCGCCCGGCGCCTTTGGCCAAAATGGCGTCTATTTCAGACGGGTCCTGCAAAAGCCGGTTCATTTCATCCGTAAGCGGAACAAGTGTTTCGACGGCGACATCCGACAGGGCTTTCTTGAAATCGGAAAATTGGGCGCCGCCAAAATCGCGCAGGACGTCTTCGGCGCTTTGGTCTGACAGGGCCGCATAGATGGACACGAGGTTCTCCGCCTCGGCCCGGCCTACAAGGCCGGCCGGCTCCGACGGCAGGGGGTCCGGGTCGGTGCGTGCTTTGCGCACTTTGAGTGCGATGGCGTCCGCATCGTCGGTCAGATTGATCCGCGAGTAATCGGACGGATCCGATTTCGACATTTTCTGGGTGCCGTCACGCAGAGACATAACCCGGGTCGCCGGGCCCGTGATCACCGGTTCGGGCAGCGGGAAGAAGTCCGGCACGCCGTAATCCGTGTTGAACTTTTGGGCGATATCCCGCGACAGTTCCAAATGCTGCTTCTGGTCCTCGCCCACCGGCACATGGGTTGCCTTGTACGCGAGAATGTCGGCGGCCATCAGGTTGGGGTACACGAACAATCCCGCACTGGCATTCTCCCGGTTCTTGCCGGCCTTTTCCTTGAACTGGGTCATGCGGTTGAGCCAGCCGATCCGGGCAACGCAATTAAAGACCCACGCCAGTTCCGCATGGGCCGAAACCTGGGATTGGTTGAACACGATGTGTTTTTCAGGATCGATGCCCGAGGCAATGTAAGCCGCCGCCGCCGCGCGAATGCTGTCCCTCAGTTCCTTGGGATCTTGGAACACGGTGACCGCATGCAAGTCGACAATGCAATAGAGGCACGGATGGGTTTCTTGGAGCTTCACCCAATTGCGGATGGCGCCCAGATAATTGCCCAGGTGCAGATTCCCTGTGGGCTGCATGCCGGAAAAAACCAAGGGCGAATGCGCCGGTGCCATGAGGTGCTCCAAATCATCTTGATGCCGCGAAATAGATCGGGGGTTATTGCGTGGAGGCCGTTGGATTGCAAGGGCAAATAGGGCTCAGCCGCCCCGGGAAAGGGCTGCTCTCAGGTCCGAAACGGTCAGGGCGCGCACGGCGACCGCCGCGACCCCGTAAGCCGCGAGCCCGCCGCCCACAAGGATCAACAGGCTGGCCCAGCGCTCGACCAGATCTCCGTCAAATCCGGGGGCGAGCCATCCGTCGGCCGTCCACAGCACGGCCCCCATCAATCCCGAGGCGAGCAAGATGCGCGGCAGTTTTGACGCCAACCGATTGTCCGCACGGAAATGACCGAGCTGATAGAGCCGCGCGCCCAGCAAAACGGCATTCACCCAGCCGGCAAGGGAGGTGGCAATGGCAATGCCCAAATAGCCAAGCTCCAGCGGAAAGAACAGGATGAGGCTCGCCACCACATTGAGCCCGGCATTGACCATCGAAAAATAGAGCGGCGTCTTGGTGTCTTCGCGGGCGAAAAAGCCCGGCGAAAAGATCTTGATCAACACAAAAGCCGGCAGACCGAACGCAAAGATCTGCACCGCGAGGGCAACCTTCTGGGCCGCCTCGGCCGTGAAAGCACCATTCTGAAAGAGCACGGACACGATCGGCAACGGGATCACCGCCAGCGCCACGGCGGCCGGCACCGTAAGTCCCATGGAGAATTCGAGGGACCGGTTTTGACTGTCCAGCGCGCCCGACTCATCGCCCCCACGCAGACGCCGGGTGATTTCGGGCAGTAAGACGACACCCATGGCGATGCCGATCATGCCAAGAGGCAATTGATAGATGCGGTCGGCAAAGCCCAGCACGGCCCGGGCGCTTTCCTCGAATGACGCGATCGCGTGTCCGATAAACAAGTTGATCTGGGTAATGCCGCCGGCGATCGCCCCCGGAATGCCGAGCTGAATGAGACGCCGTACGCCCGGTGTCATGCGGGGGCGCGGCAGGCGTAAGGCCATGCCCTGGCGCGAACAGCCCCACAATAGCAGCAGGAACTGTAACACCCCGGCCACCGCCACGCCCCACACCAAAGCATGTCCAGGCGTGGGTACCGCCGGCGTCACATAGACAATGAAGACGATCAGGGTCACGTTCAACAGAACCGGCGCAGCGGCCGCCACCGCATAGCGCCGCAGCGAATTGAGAACGCCGCTCAACATCGCCGTCAGCGACATAAACATCAGGTAGGGAAAGGCAATCCGTGTAAAGAGCGTCGTGGTGGCGAACTTTTCCGGATCGTCCGCGAAACCGGGGGCGATGATATAGGTGAGCAGGGGCATCGCCATTTGCGCAAGGATCGTCAGCACCACCAGGGTAATGAGCAGCATGCCCAATATTTCTTCCGCAAATCTCTTGGCGGCCGCTTCGCCGTTCTCCTCCAACTGTCGGGAGAACAAGGGCACAAAGGCTGAATTGAACGCCCCTTCCCCGAACAGGCGGCGAAACAGATTGGGAAACGCAAAGGCCGCGAACCAGGCATCCGCAATGGGCCCCACACCGAGATATCGGGCGATCAGGATATCCCGGATGAATCCCAATATGCGGCTTGCACCGGTCCAGCCGCCGACGGTGGCGAAGGATTTAAGCAGGTTCATTCAGCGGCCTTTGTACGGCCTTTTGTGGCGGATTTAAGGGGCTTTTTCTTGGGCGACAGGCTCTCAAGAATGGTGGCTTCAATATAGGCCAGCCTCTCATCGTGGACGATCTTCAGACCGTAGCCATCCTTTACATAAAAAACGTCAACAGCGCGTTCGCCATAAGTGGCAATCCGGGCGGCCCCGATGGTGAGGCTAAGTGAAAACAGGGCGCGCGTGATGTCGTGTAACAGGCCGGGGCGGTCGCGCCCATTCACCTCGATCACGGTGTAGGTGTCGGACGCGGCGTTATCGATCACCACTTGGGGTTCGACCGTAAAGGCGCGCTGTCGCCGCGCCGCCTTCTTATCGGCAATCAATTCATGGGCCAAAATATCGCCGCTGAGGGTTCGGCGAATGGTGTCTTGCAGACGTTTCAGCCGGCCTTCGTCATCGAATGCCCGGCCGTATTGGTCCTGGACTGTGAAAACGTCCAACGCCATGCCCTGATGGGTGGTGAACACGCTCGCCGACGTGATGTTGGCGCCGGCCACGGCAAACGCGCCGGCGAGCCTCGAGAACAGGCCCGGATGGTCGGCGGTATAGACGGTGACTTCGGTTGCCGCTTGAAACGCGTCGGCTTCCGTTTTGACGGTCAGCAAGTCGCCGGAATTTTCGCAATCGCGAATCCATTCTGCATGCTTCACCTGGTTGTTGATGTCGACACTCAACCAATACGGATCGTAATGGCGTGCCAAAGCCGCCTCTCGGTCTTCCGGAGACCAAGACGAGAGGCGTTCCGCCAATTGGTCTTTTGCTGCCGCCACCCGCTCCTTACGGCTAACCGTGGAATGGCCCCCTTGGAGCACGCTTTCCGTCTCGAAATAAAGATCCCGCAGAAGCTGACCCTTCCAGCCGTTCCAAACGCCCGGCCCCACAGCCTTGATGTCGGCGACGGTAAGGATCAACAGCAAGCGCAGCCGTTCGGGGCTTTGGACGATATCCGCGAAATCCCGCACCGTTTTGGGATCGGAAATATCCCGCCGCTGGGCACAGTCACTCATTACCAGATGGTTGCGCACGAGCCAGGCAACCGTTTCCGTCGCCGCCGCCGACATGCCCAGGCGCGGACACAGATTATGCGCAATCTCTTCGCCCTCTTCCGAATGATCCTGATCGCGCCCCTTGGCAATGTCGTGCAACAGCACGGCCATGTAGAGGGTTTCGCGGCTTTGGATTTTCGTTACCAGTTCATCCGCCAACGGATGTTCGCTGCCCAGCTCGCGGCGTTCGATACTGGCCAAGATGCCGATCGCCCGGATCAGATGCTCATCCACCGTGTAGTGGTGATACATGTTGAACTGCATCATGGCGACGATGCGCCCGAAGTCGGGAATGAAGCGCCCCAGGACACCGGCTTCGTTCATACGGCGCAGCGTGCCTTCCGGGTCATTGCGGCTGCACAGCACATCGAGAAAAATCTTGTTGGCCTCTTGGTCGGCCCGCAGCGCATCGTCCACAAGCCGAAGAGACCGTGTCACTTGCCGCAGCGCGTTCGGATGGATGAGCACGCCGTGTGTGTCCGCCAACTGAAACAAGCGCAGCAGATTGACCGGATCCTTTTCGAAGACGCCGTCATCGGTGATCGAGACCCGGCCCCCTTCCAACACAAAGTCGCCGAATTTCTGGCGGCGGCCGAAATTGGGCAGGATACGGCTCCAACTCGGTCTTTTCTTGAGATTGCCCACTTCCAGGCCGGCGCAAAAGATGCGGGTCAAATCGCCGACCCGCTTGGCCATCAAGAAATAGTGCTTCATGAAGCGTTCGACATCCCGCAACCCCCCATGGGAGGTGTAGCCCAGCCGCTTCGCCAATTCAGGTTGCACATCGAAGGACAGGCGTTCTTCGGCCCGTCCCGTCAAGAAGTGAAGGTGACAGCGCACGGTCCAGAAATAGGCTTCCGCTTTGGAAAACCGGTCATATTCCTGCGGCGTGTACACGCCGTGTCCGACCAATTCGGAACTGTGTTCTACTTGAAACAGATATTTGCCGATCCAAAACAGCGTGTGCAGGTCGCGCAGGCCCCCTTTGCCGTCCTTCAGATTGGGTTCCACCAGATAGCGGCTTTCGCCGCTGCGCATATGGCGGTCATCCCGTTCCGAAAGCTTTGCTTCCACAAAATCCTGCCCGTCGCCCGACGATACGATCTGGGTACGGAATTTTTGCACCAACTCTTCAAAGAGCTGTTTATCGCCCCAGACGTAGCGCGCTTCTAAGATGGAAGTGCGAATGGTCATGTCGCGCTTTGACATGGAGATGCATTCGTCGATCGAGCGCGTGGCATGCCCCACCTTCTGGCCAAGGTCCCACAGGAAGTAGAGCATGTATTCGAGGACGTTCTCACTCCACGGCGTCTTTTTGTAAGGGCGCACAAACAACAAATCGATGTCGGACCCGGGGGCTAACGCCGCCCGGCCATAGCCGCCGACGGCAATGATGCTCAAACGCTCGGACTCTGTCGGATTATGGATCGGGTAGACATGTTCGATCGTGTAATCGTGCAAAATCCGTATGATGATGTCTTCGAGGACGGATAAATCCCTGGCTGTCGTAAGGCCGTCGACTTCCCCGGCCTCGAGGCGCGCCCGCGCGGCCTTGCGGCCGTCATCCAAAGCTTGTTTGACCAACTCCAAGATGCGCGGCCGAGCCTTCTCCGGCTGAAAATCGAGTCCCGATGTGAGCTCGGAAATCGCCGCCTTCAAGGCGTCCGCGTCGATCAGCGGTTCCTTGTGGAAGTCCCGCAACCGAATAGCTCTCAAGGGGCGGTTTTTGTTCTTCGGCGCCATCTCTAACTGTTCACATTTATTCGCGTCCGGCATTAGTGTCCTTACGAATCCGAAGTTCGTAAGGAGCAAGCTGCATTAATACAACGAACTTCGGATTCGGGACACCAGACCTTATGCGTCAACACTTGTGTAGATCGTTGCAGAAGATGGGGATTTCACCAAATGTTCTAGGGCACCGGGAACGAAATACATTAAAGAAATCAACATTCTGCGGCGGAACGACCGAATTATTCCCCCGATTTATCCACAGACTGTCTTTCTAGATCTTTGATCGTAGCTGATAGAGCAATTCCAACGCGGCCTTTGGGGTGAGGTCATCCGGATTGATGTCCGCCAACATGTCCAAAGCTTCATGGCGGGTGGGGGGCCCACTGGCGCTGGGCGCCGCCGCCTGCGTGGCCTGAAACAGGGGAAGATCATCCACCAGCGTTGCCGCACGCCGGCCCGTATCTCCCTGCTCAAGGGCTTCGAGAACTTCCTTGGCGCGGCCGATCACGGCGTCCGGCAGCCCTGCCAGTTTCCCCACTTGAATGCCGTAGGACCGGTCGGCAGCGCCAGGCATCACTTCATGAAGGAAGACCACATCGCCCTCCCATTCCTTCACCCGCATGGTCACACTGGCAAGACCGTTCAGCCGTTCCGAAAGCGCGTTGAGCTCATGATAATGAGTGGCGAACAAGACGCGCGCCCGGTTGATGTCGTGCAGATGCTCGACCGCCGCCCAGGCGATGGACAAACCGTCGAACGTGGCCGTTCCGCGCCCGATTTCGTCGAGGATAACAAGCGATCGGGGGGTTGCCTGATTGAGAATGGCGGCCGTTTCGACCATCTCCACCATGAAGGTGGACCGCCCGCGCGCAAGATCGTCCGCCGCGCCGACACGGCTGAACAAGCGATCGACGATGCCAATATGGGCCGATCGGGCCGGCACAAAAAATCCGGCCTGCGCCAAGATGGCGATCAATGCGTTTTGCCGAAGAAATGTGGACTTGCCCGCCATGTTAGGGCCGGTGACCAGCCATAGACGCGCTTCATCGCTTGCATCGCCGTTCAACCGGCAATCATTGGGAATGAAAGGGCCGTCGGTCGCTTTTTCGAGTGCCGATTCCACGACCGGATGGCGGCCGCCGTCTACGTCGAAAACGGCATCCTCACTCATCCGTGGGCGAATGAAATGACGTTCTGATGCCAACCGCGCCCACGCCGTACTCACATCCAAAACCGCAAGCGCCGCTGCCGCTTGCTGCACCGCTGATGCCTTGTCGATCACCAGGGCGGTCAGCTCTTGAAAGATCCGCTGTTCAAGCTCGATCGATAAGGACGCGGCGCGCGAGATCCGGCTGTCGAGATCGCTCAAGTCTGTGGTCGTGAAGCGCACCGCCCCCGCCATGGTTTGCCGGTGGATGAAGTCGGCATTGTGCGGCGGTCCCAACAGTTTGTCCGCATGGGTGGCGGTTACCTCAATGAAATAGCCGAGCACATTGTTATGCCGGACCTTGAGGCTTTGAATTTCGGTTCTCTCACGAAACTCCGTTTCCATGCCGGCGATGACCCGCCGGCTTTGATCCCGCAAGGACCGCGCGTCGTCCAGTTCGGCGTCGTAGCCTTCCGCGACGAAGCCGCCGTCCCGTGTGTGCGCGGGCAACTCCGAGGCAAGCGCCCGCCCAAGTCCGTCCACAAGTTCATCATGGCCGTGAAGACTTGCCAGGGCGGCAGCCACCTCGTCCGGCGGATCCAGCAGAGGGTCCTCCGGGCGAGCGAACAGCGCGCCGATCTTTCCGGCGGCGGTTAGACCGTCGCGAATGGCCGCCAAATCCCGCGGGCCGCCGCGTCCGACAGACAGGCGGCCTAACGCCCGTCCCAAGTCGGGAGCGGCCTTCAGGGCCTCGACGAGCGAGTCTCTAAGTCGGGACGACCCATCGAAATAGGCAATCGATTCGTGACGCCGGCATATCTCCGCCAAATCCGTCAGGGGACTGATAAGCCGCTCCAGAAGCAGGCGTCCGCCGGCCCCCGTCACGGTCCAATCCACATCGGCGAGCAGACTGCCGGCACGCGCACCCGACAAGGTTTGCGTGATCTCTAGGCTTGCGCGGGTTGCCGGGTCGATCAGCATACGCGAGCCGCGGTTTTCTTTAACAGGCTTTGCGATCGACGGCAGACGGCCTTTTTGGGTGAGGTCCACATAATCGATCAGGGCGCCCAGCGCCGAGGCATCGGCCCGCGTCAACGCAGCGACGCCATCCATGTCCCGCAGCCCGAACAAATCCTGCAGCCGCCCACGACCCGCATCGCTGTCAAACACCCGCGCCGGCAAGGGCGTTTGAACCGCCGGTGCTTCGTCCAGCAGAGCGCTGAGTTCTTGATCCTCTAATAGTGCTTCCGAAACCAGGATTTCGCCCGGGGCGATTCGCGCCAGATCGGGCGCAAGCTGGCTTGTAAATGTTTCCGCTACCCGAAACTCACCGGTGGAAATGTCGAGCCAAGCGATCGACATGGCCGCGTCGGCCGACCGGCCGCCCACACGGGCGAGCGCCGCGAGATAATTGTGCGACCGTGATTCGAGCAGCGTCTCTTCGGTAATTGTGCCGGGTGTCACCAGGCGCACCACCTCACGGGCAACCACGGCCTTGGACCCGCGCTTCTTCGCTTCGGCCGGATCTTCCATCTGCTCGCAGACGGCAACGCGAAAGCCCTTGCCGATCAGCCGTTCCAAATAGCCTTCTGCCGAATGGACCGGCACCCCGCACATGGGAATGTCGGCGCCCGCATGTTTGCCCCGTTTGGTCAGCGCAATATCCAGGGCGGAAGATGCCGCCACGGCATCTTCGAAGAACAACTCATAAAAATCACCCATGCGATAGAACAGGAGATAGCCGGGATGGGCGCCGCGAATCTCCATGTACTGGGCCATCATGGGTGTTGCCGCAGCACTCTCCTTTTTGCGGCGCGACGGCGTATCTTTCGTGGTTTCATTGCCGGATGCAGGCAGGGGGCGAGACATGAGCGCACCCTAACTTCTCGAAGAGGCTTTGCAAGCCTTTCAAAGCGCGGCGAAATCTCTTAGGCGGCGGCCTTGAGCCCGGCGAACCGGCAAGGTAATGATCAGCCAAACAAGTCGGGCACGGTCCCGCGTTTCTCATTCCGACGGGGTAATGGCCTTATGACCAATCGCAAACAGCAATTCACCGACGAAGAAGCGCTGCTGTTCCATATGCAAGGCAAGCCGGGCAAGGTGGAAATCCGACCGACCAAGCCTATGGCTACCCAGCGCGATTTGAGCCTCGCCTATTCGCCGGGTGTTGCCGTGCCCGTGCGCGCCATCGCCGATGATCCGAACACGGCTTATGACTACACCGCGAAAGGCAACATGGTCGCCGTGATTTCCAACGGCACGGCCATTTTGGGCCTGGGCGATTTGGGCCCGCTGGCCGCCAAGCCGGTGATGGAAGGCAAGGCCGTATTGTTCAAGCGCTTTGCCGATGTGGACTCCATCGACATTGAGGTGGACACGGACGATGTGGACGAATTCGTCAACTGTGTCCGCTTTTTGGGGTCGACCTTTGGCGGCATCAATCTGGAAGACATCAAAGCGCCCGATTGTTTCATCATCGAGCAGCGCTTGCGCGAGGCCATGACCATTCCGGTGTTTCACGACGATCAGCACGGCACCGCCATTATCGCCGCGGCCGGTTTGATCAACGCGCTGGAGCTCACTGGGCGCAAAATCGAGGAAACCAAAATGGTGGTGAACGGCGCAGGGTCCGCCGGCATCGCCTGCTTGGAGCTCGTCAAAGCCATGGGCATGCCCCACAACAATGTCATCCTGTGCGATTCCCGCGGCGTGATTTATCAGGGCCGCGAAGAACGGATGAACCAGTGGAAATCGGCCCATGCGGTGGACACACCCATGCGTACCCTCGAGGAAGCCATGGAGGGGGCCGACGTATTCTTCGGCCTGTCGGTCAAGGGGGCGCTGACGCCGAAGATGGTGATGTCCATGGCCAAGGAGCCGGTCATCTTCGCCATGGCCAACCCGGACCCGGAAATCACCCCGGAAGAAGTGGCCGAATTGCGCGACGATGCCATCATGGCCACGGGCCGGTCGGACTATCCAAACCAGGTCAACAATGTGCTTGGCTTCCCGTACATCTTTCGCGGCGCGCTGGATGTACGGGCGACGACCATCAACGAAGATATGAAGATTGCCGCGGCCGAGGCGCTGGCGGAACTGGCTCGCGAAGACGTGCCGGATGAGGTGGCGGAAGCCTATGCGGGCACCCGCCCCAAATACGGGCCCGGCTATATCATTCCGGTGCCGTTCGACCCGCGGTTGATCAGTTGTATTCCCATTGCGGTGGCCAAGGCGGCCATGGATTCGGGCGTGGCTCGGCGGCCCATTATCGATCTGGACGGCTATAAGAATGAGCTGTCCCGGCGCCTGGACCCGACCGCCGCATTGCTGCAAATGATCACCGACCGGGTGCGCGCCAATCCCAAGCGCGTGGTGTTCGCGGAAGGCGAGGAAGAAGCCGTCATCCGCGCCGCGATCGCCTTCCGTGCCAATGGCATGGGCACGCCCGTGCTGGTGGGACGCGAGGACCGTATTTTCAGAACCATGGACAATATGGGCCTGTCGCGGCTCGAGGATCTTGAGATCCACAATGCCAGCAAGTCGGAAGACGGGCCCGAATATGTGGAGGCACTGTACGCGCGCATGCAGCGCAAAGGCATGCTGCACCGGGACTGCATGCGCCTGGTGAACAACGACCGGAACGTTTTTGCAGCCTCCATGGTGATGACCGGCAGGGCCGATGCCATGGTGACCGGCGTCACCCGAAATTATGCCGTGGCATTCGACGATGTCTGCCGTGTGGTCGACCGGGTGGAAGACGATCACGTGATCGGTGTGTCGATCGTGCTTGCCCGTGGCCGCACCGTTTTTGTCGCAGACACCAACATCCACGAAATGCCCACGGCCACGGAATTGGCAGGCATTGCGGAACAAACCGCGGCGGTTGCCCGGCGGATGGGGTATGAGCCGCGCGTGGCGTTCCTGGCCTATTCCACCTTTGGCCAGCCCGAAGGGGAACGCTCCACCCGGGTGCGCGAGGCAGTGGATATTTTGGGCGCCCGCAATGTGGACTTCGAGTATGACGGCGAAATGGCGGTGGATGTGGCGCTGGATGAAGATGCGCGCAATCTCTACCCCTTCTGCCGCCTGAGCGGCCCGGCCAATGTACTGATCATGCCTGCCATTCACTCAGCGTCCATCGGCACCAAGCTGTTGCAAACGCTGGGCGGCTGCACGGTGCTGGGGCCGTTTCTGGTGGGCTTGTCCAAACCGGTTCAAATCGCGCCGTTAGGTGGCACCGTTTCCGACATCGTGACCATGGCGGCCATGGCCGCGTTCGATGCCTGCGATCAGTCCAACAGATAGTCCGTGATCTGACGAATTGAGTGTCTAGTTCTTGGCGAACTTCGACCGGTAGCGGTCGTTGAGCTGGGTCACCGGGAACAGGATCAACACGTCGGTTGTGCCGAATTGCCGGTCGATCACAGCGCCATCGCCGATATAGGCGCCTGCGCGCACATACCCCTTGATGAGCGGCGGCAGGGCGCGTACCGCATCTTTCACGCTGATGTCTTTCTCCGCCATCAGATTCATATCGACCCGCAAATGGTCGAGGGCCCGCACGCTCCACTCATCCGGCGCAAGATAAGTGTGATAGAGGAAGCTCAGAGGCAAGGCGAGGTCTTGCGGGTTGGTGCCGGTAAACGACGCGCAGCCAAACATCACATCCATATTATGCCGCGCCACATAGGTCATGATCCCGTGCCACAACAGTTCGATCGTGTGCTTTGTGCGGTACTCCTTCAGAACACAGGAACGGCCCAGCTCCAAAAACCGGGTTGTGTCGGGCGCATTGCTGAGCAGACGGTCAATGTCGTATTCCCGTGCCGTGTAAAACCCGTTATGGGCTTCGGCGACATCCTGCCGAAGCAGCCGGTAGGTGCCGACCACAGCCGCATCCCGTGGCGCATTGTGGTCGACCACCAAGAGGTGGTCGCAGTAATCGTCATATTCGTCGAAATCGCGCTTCAGCGCCGCCATTTCCGGTGACGCGGTCGCCGACATTTCTTCATAAAAGACGCTGTAGCGCAGCCTCTGCGCCGCCGCGATTTCGTCGGCCGAGGTGGCCAGGCGCATTTCCAGCGCGCCGCTGCGGGCATAAGACAAGCCCAAAGCGTCTTCAGGGTGATCCGTTTGTACCGATTGACTGAGCCCGCTTGAGACTATCGTGGTCATCCTCAGGCCTTGTGCCTTTACCTTTCCCCGCCAGTCGGGGACGCTACTTTCGGGATCTGCGCGGGGAACCGTCACACCCCCACCAGCGCCGAACTATCCAACCCTGCGCCTTAATCCTTTGTTAAAGGTTAACAAAGGAGCGGGGAGTGTAACCAGTGCCACCCATTTAATCAATTAACGACACTGGAGCACTTCTAGGCCTCAATAATGGCCAACTTTGGGCGCTTTTTCGGATGATGTTCATGTTTGCAGGGGCATGTTAGGGATTCACCGACGGGAATCACCACACCCCTGATTCCCAAAAACAGGAAGTTGGCGGCGATGGCGGGCAACCCAAACCATAATCCCTCTTCAGGCGCAGCGCCCCAAATGACCTGGCGGGAATCCGTCGAGATCTACATGAACTGGCCGGTCATCGTCATGCTGGTGCTCGGCTTTTCCGCCGGCCTGCCGATCCTGCTGATTTTTTCGACGCTGTCTTTCTGGCTGCGGGAATTGGAGGTCAGCAGAACCGAGATCGGGTTCCTTAGTTGGGTGCTGTTCATGTATTCCATCAAGGTGGTGTGGGCACCCTTTGTGGACCGAATCTCGCTGCCGGTGCTGACGCCGCTGCTGGGAAAACGCCGAAGTTGGATGCTGGTGGCTCAGGCCGGAATCATTTGCGGCTTGATCGCCATCTCGTCCACGAGCCCAGCCGAACAGATCGGCCTTGTAGCGGTCCTGGCGCTGACAACCGCCTTCTTCTCCGCAACCCAGGACATTGTTATCGACGCCTACCGCATTGAAGCGGCCGAGAAGGAACTTCAAGCGGCCATGGCGGCGACGTATCAACTAGGATACCGCATCGCTCTGATCGTTGCGGGGGCCGGTGCTCTGTACACGGCGGAATATTTCTCCTGGCCCGCAGCCTATGTGGCGATGGCTTTGTGCATGGGCGTCGGCGTGGCGATGGCACTGATCATCAAAGAGCCGGACCACACCATGTCGAAAGAAACGGCCGAGCGCGAAAAGGCGCTGGAAGCCGCCTTGTTCGGCAGCGGTGAAGGCCGCCTGAAGCGCCTGGCAGCGTGGTTTTCGGGCGCGGTCGTTAGCCCGATTGCCGACTTCTTCCAAAGAGCCGGCTTTATGCCCGCCCTCTTGATTCTGTTGCTGATCGGTCTTTACCGGGTGAGCGACATCACCATGGGGATCATGGCAAACCCCTTCTATGTGGATATGGAATACACCAAGACGGAAATCGCCAACATCATCAAGATCTACGGTGTCATCATGACCATTGTGGGGGCCTTGGCCGGCGGCATTCTGGTGGCGCGCTATGGGATCATGCGGCCACTTTTGTTCGGTGCCATCTTGGCCGCAGCCGCCAATCTTGTGTTTGCCTATCTCGCGCTTGTTGTGCCGGGCATGGAAAGCAACACAAACAAATTGTGGCACCTCACATTGACCATCTGCGCCGACAATTTCAGCGGCGGCCTATCTGGTGCCGCACTGATTGCCTATATGTCCAGCCTGACGAATTCCGCCTATACCGCCACCCAATACGCGCTCTTCTCATCCCTCTATTTGTTGCCGGGCAAGTTCATCGGCGGCTTTTCCGGGCTCTATGTGGACACGTTCGGCTATGTCAGCTTCTTCACCGGCGCCGCGATTTTGGGCATTCCGGCGATCTTGCTTACGATTGTGTTAATGCGGCGCGCGATCGAAGAAGAATAGCCGTGCCCGGCAGTGCCCGCGCCGGCACCGTCCGTCAGCAAGGCGGCTGCGCCTGCGAATAAATGATCCCATTGCGTTAACCGCTTATCCAGAAGACTGCAGTCTAATAGGCGTTGAACACGCCCAAATTCGACGTTTGGCACAGTCTTATGGTTAAAGAAAAATCGGCCGCGCTCAGCATCGCCCTGATCGGCATCTTCATTCTTGCGCTGGCGGTGGTCGACCAAATCCTGCGCGACACCCCGCCGACCCAGGAAGGCCTCTTCCTGGCGGGCATCATGGTCATGGGGGCGGGGCTCTTGTGCTACGCCTTCCTCGACCAGCGCGCCAAGCTGCGCAAGATGCGGGCACTCGGCGCGCGGCTGCGCCGCAGCGAAGCGCGCTTCCGCAGCTTGGTGACAAGCCAAGGGGACGTCATCGTCCGCTGTGACACCCAGGGCCAGCTTACGTTCGTCAACGACATTTTCTGCTCCACCTTCGGGCTGCAGGCCGATGCGGTGCTGGGCCGCCATTTCTATCCCAAAACCAAGGCGGACGAGTCCGACAGTGCCACCCATTCCTGGTGCTTTCTGCCTGAAGGCAGCGACCGTCTGCGGACGGATCAGTTCGTTCAAACCGTCAATGGTTGGCGCTGGTTCGCCTGGGAACGCTGCGCCATTCGCGACCGACTGGGGCAAATCATCGAGGTGCAGAGCATCGGCCGCGACATCACCCAGCGCAAGGAGCTTGAAGAACAGCTTGAGGAAGCGCGCATCGGGGCCGACAAGGCCAACCGCGCCAAAAGCCGGTTCCTGGCCACCATGAGCCATGAAATCCGTACACCGATGAATGGCATTCTGGGCATGGCGGGTCTGCTGCTTGAATCGAAACTGTCCCCCGACCAGCAAACCTATGCGTCGGCGATCCAGCAATCGGGCGAAGGTCTGCTCACGCTGATCAACGACATTCTAGACTATTCAAAGATCGAGTCCGGCAAGATCGGCCTGAACCCCATCGGCGTGGACATACGCTTCTTGGCCGAACGTATGGCCGAGCTGCTGGCGCCGCGGGCCTTCGACAAGGGCGTGGATTTTTCCGTCCATGTGGCCCCCAACGTGCCGCCTTTGGTGTTGGCCGATGAGGGCCGCCTGCGCCAAGTGCTTTTTAACCTGGTGGGCAATGCGCTGAAGTTCACCACGGAAGGCGGTGTCTTCGTTCAGATCGACCGCGAAGTCACCATTCACGAAAGCAAGGTCGCCTTGCGGTTCTCGGTACGCGACACCGGGCCCGGCATTGCGCCGGACGATCAGGAGCGGTTGTTCGAGGAATTCGAACAAGGCGAACTTTCCCCCGAACAGGCCCAGGGCAGTACCGGCCTGGGGCTTGCCATTTCCAAACGCATCATCGAAGCCATGGGCGGCAATATCGGCGTTGAAAGCACCCATGGCGAGGGCTCCACATTCTGGTTCGAGGTCATTCTGCCGTGCGTCAATGACGGCCGCAAAGGCGTCTCCAGCGATGCGCTCAAGGGCCACCATGCCCTTATCGTCGGCGCGCCGCGCATTACAACCGAAGGCCTTGAGCGTGACTTGCGTGCCCTTGGCGCCAAAGTCTCGTTCGTTCCCAAAGGCGACGACGTCATTGCCACCATGGACGCGTTGAACGAAGCGGGCGGCCGCTATTCCGCCATCATCTGCGATGGGGATGTGGCGCCGGCCATCGGCCGCAGCCTGTGCGACCATGCCGCCGAAATCGCGAAAGCCACCGACACGGTGACGCCGCGCCGGCTAATCCTGCTGCCGCTCGGCGACCAATCGAAACTGACCGCTGTCGAGGAATTCGGCTTTGACGGCTATCTGCTCAAGCCTGTCCGCCAGCGCTCGCTGCTCTTGCAGCTCCAGGGCAACGGGCCGGTAGACGGCACCCGCCTTAACCGGCCGGCGGCGGCAGAGCCCGGCGCCGACGGCGCTGCGGAAAACACCGTCCGCATTCTTGTCGCCGAGGACAATCAGGTAAACGCACTTCTGGCCAAAACGCTGCTCACCCGCGAGGGCCATGCGGTGGACATTGCCGAGAACGGCATCGAAGTTTTGGCGGCCGTCGAAAACCAAGCCTACGACCTGATCCTGATGGACCTTCACATGCCCAAAATGGATGGGTTGGAGACCACGCGCAAACTGCGCGAGGGCGCTTATGGCCATATTCCCGTGGTTGCCCTCACGGCCAACGCCATGATGGACGATCAGGACCGGTGCAAAGACGCGGGCATGGACGATTACCTTTCCAAGCCCGTCGACCCCGTGGCGCTGTCGGAAACTGTGCGGCGCTGGACCGAACAGGGCCGCGAGCCCGCGCCCGAGGCGCAAGACACGTCCGACCAGGACAGCGCGCCGCCCTTGAGCGCGGATGCCGACCAACGGGCCTGAGGCGCTCTAGAGCGCTTCATTGTCATATTGAATCGTTCTGACGGCGCGATTTTTTGCCAGGACAAGGAGGGCGCCGATGAGCGTAGTGGGGCTACGGTCGAGGCGGCCGACGCTGTCCTGGTAAAAAAGCGCCCGTCCCTGCGGGTTGCCCAGCGGTGAGCGTCCGCGTCGTTGTGGTCCTTACGAGATGCCCCACATCGCGTTTCGGACCACGCCTAGCGGAAACACTCACCGCTGGACAACAGAACTGTTTCAATATGACAATGAAACGCTCTAGAACTTCAGCCGCCAGCCCATCATCACTTCGTGCTGTCGCTGACTTGACGTTAGCGAGTCGGTAAGTGCCAGCAACGATGCCGACGGCCTTAGGCTTGGGTCGGTGAATTTGATGTAGCGGTAGAACACCTGAAGCTCCGACATTTCGCCCGACAGAAGCGACAGACCCGCCGTGCCTTGGAACTTGATCACTGCCTTGGGATCGGTAATGACGATCAGCCTGTTGTGCCCTTCATCCGCGTAGGATTGGGTGAGCGCCAAGCTACCGCCCACAAAGGGCTGAAGCCGCGCCTTCTGATCGCCGAACACGGCGAGCACCGGCAACTGAGCCGTTTCGATGCCGTTGATCAGTCCCAGCTCTTCAAGCGATGCGATGTCCCGGCGAAAGATGGGATCCGTATCTTCAGAGGTCAGACGAATGAACGGCGATTTACCCGTGCCCAGCGGCGCGGCGCCTCCCATCGCGCCATGGGCCAAGCCGCCCGTCACCGGGATGGAATAGGACGTGGCCGCAACAGGCGCGGCGGCTTCCGGTGAGGCGCTTGTTGCCGGCTGGCGCGCGCCGCTCAGCGTATCCGCCACCAGCGCCCCGGCCGTCGGGCCATAGGCCGGCAGGGTCAGCAGCGCAACGAAGCAGGTAGACACGGCCGCCAGGCGCACCGGCTGGCTTGCCAACCTTTGGCGCAACCAAGCATGCCCCGTCTGCCTCACTGTCCAGTCCATACGCCGCCCCAGCGTTCCCAGCGTTCCCGCGATGGTAGTGAGTGTGCGGGGGCGGCGTTTAAGCACCTGTTAAGGAGACAATTTGAACGATTTTCCTGGTTAACGGGCCGGTCACGGTGTTTCCGGGACCGCCAGGACGGCCGCCAAGAGATGGGTGCATGGGGTTCATCCATTGTTTGAACACCCGGCCACCCACTCCCCCTCCCAACCACCTGTTTCGTCATCCCAAGGAGCGGCCCAAAACCCACATTGGGCCGCGAGCTTGGGATCCATACACCGCAGCGCCAGTTGGGCGGGGGCCGGTGATTTGAACTTGAAAGACCGCCGTGCTCACAACAAGCGGCTGTGTTTATGGTTCCCAGATAGGCCCTGCGGGCCTTCTGGGACGACAAATAGAGTTTGCGGTACAGCGGGACCCCATTCATGCCCTCAGAAGATGGGTGCATGGGGTTCATGCAAGTTCTTGCGCTGGGGCCAGGCTTTAGATTGGGCGACGTGCAGGTACCAGGCGCGCCGGAACATCCAACGCAGCAAAAGCTTACCCTATTCACCTGTCAAAGAGCGTCCGCATTATATTGGATAAACCTATTAACCAAAAGCACTTCTTTCAAACCCGCACGGTAAGCTCGAAGCCGCCGTCGAACGGCACCGTCATGGTGCGCAGATCGTTTTTGGGATCGTTGACGTATTCGAAATAGTCTTTGTACGCATCACCGAAGGATGAGGTGTTGTCGGTGGCGACGATGGCGCCGGTGCGCAAATGGGGCGCGACCAGTTCCAGCGCCGGGCGCGCCACGTTCCAAATATCCACCAGAACAAAGTCGATGGGTCCATCGATCTCTTTGAGCGTTTCGCGCAAATCCCCTTCGCGTAGATCTATGTAATCGGCAAGCCCTGCTTCTTCGAAATTGGCGCGCGCCGCTTTCGCTTTTTCGGGCTCCATCTCCGTGGCCGTCACGGCGCCGGCCTGAGCGCCATTGTCCCGCAGGGCCGCCGCCAGATAGAGGGTCGAGACACCGAACGAGGTGCCGATTTCGACGACTCGCTGTGCCCGCAGCGCGCGGCACAACAGATAGCAATATTCGGATTTGTCTTTTTCCAGGGCGACCATCTTGTCGGCAAAAAAGGCCAACGCCTCATCATCGAATTTGGTCATGTCGGTGAGGGAGCCTTCTTCCACGCGCTTTTGAAAATAGGCATTGGCCGCTTCTTCCTGAGCCGCGCTTTGGGCGTGAAGGCGGTCGAGCAGGGCTTCCAGTTTGGGATCTTGCAAGGGGCTGGGCATGGTCGGATCTTCCATTGTTCGTGTGAGAACCGATCATGACCTGAATGAGAGTCGTCATTCTTGCGATATTCGGTCATAATATATCGTGAAATGGCCAAGCCCGACCCTTTAGACACGCCCAAGGATGTTGAAGTGAGCCCAGCGATCCGCGACCTGGAGCGGATCGACCGTCCGGTAGTGGGCTTTGCTCATGATTATCCAAGCGGCTATCGCATTCCCCGGCATCACCATGGTAAAGCACAATTGATTTACGCCTCGCGCGGGATCATGACCGTGACCACCCAGTCGGGCGCCTGGGTGGTGCCGCCCCAGCGCGCGGTTTGGGTGCCGGCGCGCGTCACCCATCAGATTGCCATGTCGGGCAACGTATCCATGCGCACGCTTTACGTGGATGGGGCCGCCGTCGGGCGTATGCCCGACGCGTGTTGCGTGGTGACCGTGCCGGATTTAATGCGTGAACTGATCTTAGCCGTTGTGGGCTTCGTGCTGCCTTATCCGCGCGAGGGGCGCGAAGCCCGCTTGGTGCAAGTATTGCTGGATGAGCTGGCCACCATTCCCGTCGCGCCCTTGTTCGTGCACATGCCGCAAGACAGGCGCGCCCAAGAGATTGTGCGTGTGCTGAGGAAAGATGCCGCCGACCCCCGGTCGCTTACCGACTGGTCGCGCGACGTGGGGGCGAGCCCCCGGACGCTGGCGCGCATCTTCGTCAAAGAAACGGGCCTTACCTTTGGCCGCTGGCGGCGGCAGTTGAGGCTGCTGGCGGCACTGGAGCAGCTTGCCGCCGGCGCGTCCGTCACCTCCGTGGCGCTGTCCCTGGGCTATGACAGCCCCAGCGCCTTCATCTCCGTGTTCAAAAAACATCTGGGCGCGACGCCCGCGCAGTATTTTGCGGCTACCGAGGCGCGTGCCGAGGGCGGCGGAAGCTGAGGGCCTCGGCGATGTGCCGTCGCTCCCTATTCTTTTGCAAATTCGCGGTCGAGCTTATCTAAGACCTTCAACCCCTTTTTGCGATCCCCTCGGCGCGCCCTGGCGCGAAATCTGGTTTCTGTGTCGAACTCAGACAACGCCTTGGTCGTGAACTCCTCAAACAATTTGTTCATACTCACGCCGCGATGGGCCGCAAGCGCCTTAAGCCGCTCATGCTGGTCTTTTGCCAATCGGATCGTCAGTGTGCTCATGTTTCACTCCATTCCCTCAGGAATTCAACCGCGGTTTGAACCTTCAAATTCGGAAACGCGATTTCACCGTGGTCTACGTGTTTCTTAATTCCAGTAATGATTGCCGTCGCTCCGCCAGCGATTGCCAATACAATGAGGTGGTTGTCGCCTTCATCCGGTAGGTTCGGGCGCCACAAAAAGTAAATGGGCACCCACTCGCACACACTCAACATGGCATCGAGCAGAGTCTCGCGTTCAACTGCCGAGATAGGTGCATTCGCGAACAGGTCCTTGCGCGCTAAGACATCCTCGTATTCACAAAACAGCGCATTACCGATGACCGGGAGCACTTTTCTTTCCAAAGCCAGACGGAGTATTGACCGCGGTGCTCCGTGTTTCTTCATGATCGCAGAGACCAAGATATTCGTATCAATCACTACGCGATCCATACTCGTATGATAGCATATATGCTATCATACGACAAGCTTGGCCCTTGGTATCCTCAGCGCTCCTTACCGCAGCGCCTGCAGTGGGCGGCGGAAGCTGAGGGCTTCGGCGATGTGGGAGCGGGCGATTTGTTTGACGCTCTCAAGATCGGCAATGGTGCGGGCGACCCGCAACACCCGGTGATACCCCCGGGCGGAGAGGCGCATGGTCTCGGCCGCACGGGTGAGCAGCGCCAGGCCATCTTCCGTGGGCGCGGCCACTTTATCAAGCAAGTCGCCGTCGATTTGGGTATTCATGCGGATGTCCGTATCGGCGCCTAGTTCCTCCGTATACCGATCAATCTGGGTCTGGCGTGCGGCGGCGATGCGCGTGGCGACCTCTGCCGAGGTTTCGCAGTCCCGCGGCAGGGACAGGTCTGACGGCTTTACCGCGGCCACCTCCACATGGAGGTCGATGCGGTCAAGCAAGGGCCCCGAAATGCGCGCCTGGTAGTCCGCCGCACATTTGGGCGCCCGGCTGCAGGCCATGGCGGCATCCCCCAGATAGCCGCACCGGCAGGGGTTCATGGCGGCGATCAACTGCACCCGCGAAGGGTAGGTCACATGGGCGTTGGCGCGGGCCACCACCGCCTCGCCCGATTCCAGGGGCTGGCGCAAGGAATCCAAGGTTTGCCGGGCGAATTCGGGCAGTTCATCTAGGAACAAGACGCCGTTGTGGGCCAACGAGATCTCCCCCGGCTTGGCGCGAATGCCACCGCCCACCAGGGCCGCCATGCTGGCCGAATGGTGCGGCGCACGGAAGGGCCGGTCGCGGCTGATGCGCCCTTCGGTCAATAGTCCGGCTAAGGACGAAATCATCGACACATCCAGCGCTTCCCGCGCCGTGAGCTCCGGCAGCAGTCCCGGCAAGCGCTGCGCGAGCATGGACTTGCCCGAGCCCGGCGGACCGATCATAAGCAGGTTGTGCCCGCCGGCCGCGGCGATTTCGAGCGCGCGCTTGGGCGTTTCCTGGCCCTTGATGTCGGCAAGGTCCGGCACCACGGACCGGGCCACCGATGCGTGCGGCTTGGGCGGCGTGAGCACCGACAAGCCTTTGAAATGATTAATCAGTGTGAGGAGCGATTTGGGGGCCAAAACTTCCACCGAGCCCGCCCAGGCCCCTTCGGGCCCGCAGGCTTCGGGACAGATCAGGCCCCGGTCCTGTTCCGCCGCCGCAAGGGCCGCGGGCAGCACGCCGATTACCGGCGCGATGGCCCCGTCGAGGGCGAGCTCCCCCAAGGCCACATATCCTTCCAGATCCGACGCGGAGAGGACACCGGTCGCCACCAGCAGACCGAGCGCGATGGGCAGATCGAAATGGCTGCCTTCCTTGGGCAAATCCGCCGGGGCCAGATTGACCACGATCCGCTTATAGGGCAGGGCAAGACCGATGGCCGATAGAGCCGCGCGCACCCGGTCCCGTGCTTCGCCCACCGCCTTATCCGGCAGACCCACCACCTGAAAGGCCGGCAGCCCCTGGTCGATATGCACCTGCACATCGACCTTCCGGGCCTCGATGCCGTGAAACGCCACTGTGTACACATGGGCGACGGTCATGGGCGGCCCTTTCGCGGGGTTGATCTACGGTATCAGTCTAGTTGCGCGCCTAGAGTGTGGCCAGCGCTGATTGAACACTCCCCCGACAGACCGCAATGCCGGACGTGCATGGCTGCCCCGTCCGCACCCTTCACCGCATCGTGAAGGTGGGAAGGGCATGACAACGCCCGGCCGGCAACGGTAGGGTACGCCTATGGCGCGGCCGCCCGCCTCCACTCAAGCCGCGCCCAAAAGAGGGAGCTTTGCCATGAAACACAGCCCGCGCATTCTCGGGAGCCTGTTTGCCATATTGTTGGCCGGGTGCGCCGCATCCGCCGAGGGGGACGCCGCCGACGGCAACGACATCGATGCGGAGATTGCGGCCCGCCAAGGCGAGGAGGTGGACCGGGTGTGTTTCGCGCGTTCCATCAATGGCTGGCGCAGCTTGGGCCGGCGCTCCATCCTGATCGAGAAAGGGGTGAACGACTGGTACAAATTAGACCTGATCGGCACCTGTGATCCCCAATGGGCGTTCGACGCCATCGCCATCCGCACGCGGCCGGCGGGCGCATCCTGCCTAAGGCGCGGGGACCGCATCGACACCCCCGACCGCTCGGTTTCCGGCAGTTGCGCCATTACCAAGATTTACCGGTGGAACGAGGCGGCGGACGAGAAGCGCAATTAGAGCGCACCTGACCGGCTTCGCCACCGGCGCCTGATTTGCACCGCCAAATCCACCTGATAAAATGCCACCCCCGGTTGTTTCAGGGAGGGGGAAATGCGCTGGCGCGAACTGGAAGACGTTCAAGTTCCCGTAAAGATCAAACTGTCGCTGCTGTGGGCGGCACTGATGGGCCTGTACATCTATAACGACTATTTCGTTCTGTACTTGCCCGGCACAATCGACGGCATGTCCGCTGGACAGATGGGGCCGATGGGCCCCGCGACGGATTTGGTATTGGTGGGCATGTCGATGATGCTCGCCGTTCCGGCGCTGATGATCTTTCTGTCGGCGGTGCTGCCGCCGCCGGTCAACCGGTGGCTTAATGTGGTGCTCGGTGCGGTGTACACCGTCTTACAGGCGCTCACAATGATCGGCGCGGCGCCGTTCTACCAAATTGTCGTGGTGCTCGAGATCATGATCACATTGTCCATCATTTGGATCGCCTTGCGCTGGCCCCGCCTGACCCATTTGTGATGCCGGCAGGACGAACGAAGCGTGAGGCGACGCCGGCCTTTCGTTTCTTCGAGACATCCCTTGATGTTTCCGGGTGAGGGCCTTACCTCTTACTCATGTCCTCCGACTCCGATGGTTTTCAATCGGACACCCCTGCTTATCTGCGTTTCGGCCGCCGCAAAATTCCGGTGCCCCGCACCAAGCTCATGCGCACGGTGGTGGGCACGTCGATCGTGGTGGTGGGTGCCTTGCCGGTGCTGCCGGCTGTGGCCGCCGTGCCTGTGGGGCTGACCTTGCTGTCGATCGACTACCCCCACATTCGCCGCCACCGCCGCCGGATCACCGTGTGGGGTGGCCGCCGGATTCAGGAGTGGAGCCGCCAGCGGCGCTGAAATCAGGTCCGCCTCTTTGCCCTGGATCGCACCTCCTCAAACAACCAGAATGAGTGTTGTGTTTTGTTATAACACTGAAAAGGAGAGATTTCCCTTTTCTTAACCAAGGCCTCCGCGTATGGGTTGGTTCAGTTTGGGACTGTTACGACTGAGACGCGCCATGAAACATCTTTGGCTTGCCGCCGCGTGCGCCGCGGCCCTGTTTGCCCCCGCCATTGCGGCTGCCGACCCTATTCCCGATTTCCAGCTCGGCAACATCACCATCAATGCGGGCGCCGACAATAATTGGGGCTTCGATAATTCGGGGTCCAACAATGCCGGTATCGGCAATGGCAGCCTAGGCAATAAGGGCATCAATAACGGCAACAATGCCACCACCGACGGCGAGGGGCGTGCCGGCGAAAACAACAAAGGCATCAATAACGGCAACGATGCCACGGCGACGACACCCGACGGCGGCACGGCGACCGCCGGCAACGGCAACAAAGGCATCGGCAACGGTAACGGCGCGAGCGCGCAAGGACGGAACGGTGGCACAGCCGACGCCGGCAGTGATAACGCGGGCGTCGACAACGGCGCAAACACGACAGCAAATGGCCGTCGCGGTGGAACGGGCACTGCCGGCTCAGGCAATAAGGGCGTCAACAATGGAATGTCCGCAAATGCGTTTGGATCTAATTTTGGGCAATCCGCTGCCGGCAGCGGCAACAAAGGGGTTGGCAATGGTTTTGCCGCCGGAGCCCAGGAAGGCGATGCCGGCAATGATAATTTGGGGGTCGACAACGCCACCGATGTGTTCGCCGCCGCCAACAGAGTCGGAAACGGCAATAAGGGTGTGGGCAACGCGAGCGGGTCAAGTATTACCGGAGGCCCGTCCGCCGACGTGGCCAATGGCAATATCGGGGTGTTCAATGGAGCGGGGATTGATCCTGGGGAAGTCCCGGTGCCCATGCCCTTGGGCAATATGAACATTGGTGTGGGTCAGCAACTGCCGAACGGCGCGGTGGGTGTGCAGAGCTTCAGCATTCCGGCGCTGCCTTAAGACTAGGGGGATTATCGGATGGGTCTTAAAGCAAAACTCCTCAGTACCGTGATTGTTGCGGGAATGGCGGCCCTGGCCGGCCCCGTGCAGGCGGACCCTATTCCCGACTTTCAGTTGGGCGATATCACCATCAATGCGGGCGCGGATAACAATTGGGGCTTCGATAACTCGGGCGCCAACAATGCCGGCATAGGAAACGGCAGCCTGGGCAATAAGGGCATCAATAACGGCAATGGCGCCATTGAAGGCGGTGGCCCCGCCGGCGAAAACAACAAGGGCATCAATAACGGCAACAATGCGTCTACCACACTCATCGACAGCGGCGATCCGGTCGCCGGCTCCAACAATAAGGGCATCGGCAACGGCAACAATGCGGACGCGTTCGTTATCAACGGTGAAGCCACCGCCGGCAGCAACAATTGGGGCGTGAACAATGGTTCCACGACCGAAGCCAACACCTCGGATATTGGAGAAAGCCGCACCGGAAGCGGCAATCGCGGTATCGGCAACGGGAACTTTGCCTTTGGCAGAAGCGGAGATGCGGGCAATGACAACAAGGGCTACGGCAACGGCAACAATACGAGTGCGAACGGCTTTGATGGTGGGACCGCGAACGCTGGCGAAAACAATAAGGGCCTCGGTAACGGCAATGATGCGACTGCCGCGGGGATAGGCGGCAACAGCGCCGCCACCGCTAGTAGCGACAATGCCGGAATCAATAATGGCAATCGCGGGATTTCGGTCGCTCTCGACATGGAAAACTCCGCGGGCTCCGGCAATAAGGGTTTTGGGAACGGCAATGACACTCTTGGCGCTTTCGGCGACGCGGGAAGCGGCAATGTGGGTGTCGACAACGCAAATGACGTAACCGCCGCCGGCAATGCTGTGGGAAACCGAAATATAGGACTGGGCAACGCCTTCGGATCGCAGACTCGCGCTGGCCCCAGCGCGGACGCCGCCAACGGCAATATCGGCGCCTTCAATGGGGTGGGAATTGCTCCCGATGGACAGCTCCCATCGCCCGTGGGCAACATGAATGTGGGCGTAGGCCATCAATTGACCAACGGCGCCATCGGCAAGCCGCCCGTCGTCCTTCCGGCGCTGCCGTAGTTTATCGAACACTCAGATCGACTGTTCTCCCCAGCGGTTCCAGAAGGTGACTTCGGATGCGGGGACACGTTTGGCGCGGCGCAGGGTTGCGCCCTTGAGATGGGCCACGGGAAACATCACCGTCAGCAGGGTCTGTTCCGGCATGCCCAGAATGCGTGCCACTTCTTCCTGACGTGCACTGAGCAATGACGTCCATGTGGTGCCCAGATTGCGTGCGCGCAGGGCCAGCATGAGCGACCAAGCCGCCGGCAAGATGGAGCCGTAAAATCCGATCTGACTGGCCGGCTCCTCGTCGGCCGGCACCCCATCCACACAAACGAAAATCATCGCCGGGATTTCGTGCAGCCGGTCGGAAAGTGCCCGGTGGGTGGGCTTCATTTCCATGCCGCGCTCTTTGAAAATGCGCCGCAGAATTTCGCGGTAGAGTTCGGCGATTTCCTGCTTTGGTTTTGGGTCTTCCACCACCAGAAACCGCCAATTTTCGCCACCTAAGCCCACCGGCGCTTGGACCGCCACATCGATACAGTCGAGCAGATCCTGACGGTCCACGGGCCTGTCGAAATCGAGATTCTTGCGGACCGAGCGGGCGGTTGAGAGCACCTCGTCTACTTGATCCACGTCGATGTTCATGAGGGCCTCTTTTTATTGTTTTGCCCGGCCAGCCCGCTCCCCCTCCCAACCACCCGCCAGGGTACCGTATCCGGGTGGTTGGGATGGGGAGCGGGCCGGCCAGGTCACCAATCAAATGCTACCCCGCCTTGGCCTCGATCGCATCCCAGATGAGGGCGGCCACATTGGTGCCGTCGAAGCGTTCCATTTCGCGGATGCCGGTGGGCGATGTCACGTTGATCTCGGTGAGGTAATCGCCGATCACGTCGATTCCCACGAATATTAATCCGCGGGCGGAGAGTTCAGGCCCGATGATCGCACAAATTTCTTCTTCGCGCGGCGTCAGGTCCGACTTCACGGCCTGGCCGCCCACATGCATGTTAGAGCGGGCTTCGCCTTCCGCCGGAATGCGGTTGATGGCGCCCACAGGCTTGCCGTCCACCAGAATGATGCGCTTGTCCCCGTCTCGCACCTCGGGCAGATATTTCTGCACGATGAAGGGCTCGGGATAGGTGCCTTCGAACATTTCCAACAGCGAGTTCAGGTTTTCGTCCCCCGGCTTGATGTGGAACACACCCGCGCCCCCATTGCCGAACAGGGGCTTCACGATGATGTCTTTGAACTCGTCCCGGAAGCCTTCGATTTCGTAGCGGTCGCGGGAGATAAGCGTGGGCGGCAGCACCCCTTCAAAGCGGGTGACGAACAGTTTCTCGGGCGCGTTGCGCACTTCCTTAGGGTCGTTCACCACCAGGGTCTTGGGGTGGATGTGTTCCAGCAAATGGGTCGCCGTGATGTAGCCCATATCGAAGGGCGGGTCTTGGCGCATGAGCACCACCTGCACATGGGAGAGATCGACGATCTGCTCGTCCCCCAGGGTCACGTGATCGCCTTCAACATCGCGGATTTCTGCGGAAAAACAGCGGGCCGAGACCCGCCCGTCGCGATAGGTGAGGTCGTTGGGCACATAGACCATCAGGGTATGGCCGCGCGATTGCGCCTCCAGCATAAGGGCGAAGGTACTGTCGCCGCGAATGTCGATCGCGTGAATGGGGTCCATTTGGACGGCGATGGAAAGTGCCATATTCTTCTGCCTACTGATTAATTAAGTTTCGTGCGCAATGCCTGGAGCGCCGCGTCGGCATTGGCCGCAAGATCCGTGTCGGGGGCAAGTTCCCCCACCTGACCGAAGGCCGCCATGGCCGCGCGTAAATTGCCCGCCGCCTGGGACGCCGCCCCGTAATCCGACCACAAGGGCGCCGATTGGGGGGCGATCAACACCATGCGGCGCAATATTTCCGACGTACGCTGAGCATCACCGCCTTGGGCCGCCCGCATGCGCTGATTGTTCATGAGCCGGATGAGCACGTCCCGGTCGTTCATGCCCGACAGCCGAATGGGTTCGTCTTCGCTGCCTTCCTGTCCCGCTTGCTGGGCAAGCGCCACCACATCGTCGGGTGTCAAGGTGCGGCCCTGGTGAAACGGATCGAAAATCACCGGCGTGTCGCTCTCACCCGCGGCCAGCACGAAATGGCCCGGCAGGTTGACGCCGAAAACGGGCCAGCCACAGCCCCGCGCCACATGCAAATAGAGGACGCCCAGGGCCACCGGCAGCCCTTTGCGCCGGTCGATCACCCGGATGAGGTCGGCATTTTCCGGCGCATCGTAATCGTCCGCATCGCCGCGATAGCCATATTGCATCGCCAGGGTTTCCGATAATCGGCGAACTATCTCCTCGGGCGCCAGCTGTTCATCCGGACCGGCCTTGGCCACCAATTCGGCGCCATGCTCTTCGTAAGCCCCCATATCAGCATCGCCGTGATCAAGCGCCGAGGCCGCCAAAGCCGCCGCGAAGAGGGGAAAGTCGCCCGACGCCTCTTGGCCCGCCGCTTTCAGCAGGCTGTCATGCCGTTCTTTGTCGCCCGAAGAAGTCACACACCACTCTTAGAATTGAAGGGGCTACCACGCATTGGGAATGTGGCGCAGCCAAAGCCCTTTAATGACGAACACTGCATCGTATCTTAACGCATATTTGGGGCCCGGCGGGTGCCGTTGCAAATACCATTCTGCGGCCTGGGCAATGCGCTGGCGCTGCCGGACAAGGATCGATTGGGCGGCGTCTTCAAGGTTTTGGCGCCGTTTTACCTCCACAAAGGCGATGACCGGGGGCCGCCACGGCGCCCAGGACCGGACGATCAAGTCGATCTCCCCTACCGGCGTTTTGAACCGCGATTCCAGAACTAAATAGCCGCAGAGCATGAAATAGAGCTTGGCCAAAAGCTCAGCGCGGCGCCCTTTGGCATCCGACGAGGCTGCGTTCGTCACACCTGGTCCTGTTCTTTGAGCGCCACGGCGCGTGCGTAGACCCGGCGGCGAGGCAGGCCCAGCTCGGCGGCGATTTGAGTGGCCGCTTCCTTGACGCTCAAACTCTTGAGGGCGGTTGCCAAGGCCGCGTCCACCTCTGCTTCCGTGGCGGCAGGCTTCTCGGGCGGCGGCCCGACGACGATCACGATCTCGCCTTTGGGCGGGCCCTGTTTTTCGAAGTGCGCCGCCAGCGTCTCTAGGTCGCCCCGGCGCACTTCTTCGAATTTCTTGGTGAGCTCTCGGCAGACCGAGGCCGGGCGGTTTTCAAACGCTGCCGCCATGTCCGAAAGGCAAGCCGCCAAGCGCGGTCCTGTTTCCAGAAAGATGAGAGAGGCATCGATGGCTTTCACGCCGGACAAGACGGATTTCCGGGCGCCCGTCTTGGGCGGCAGAAAGCCGCAAAACAAGAAACGATCTGTCGGCAAGCCGCTGACGGCGAGCCCCGCCAAGACCGACGACGCGCCCGGAATGGGGAACACATCGATCCCTGCAGCGGCCGCTTCGGTCACCAAACGATAGCCCGGGTCCGACACAAGCGGTGTGCCCGCATCGCTCACCAGCGCATAGGCGCCACCGTCCACCAGCTTCTCCAAGATCCCCGGACGCACGGCGCGGGCATTGTGTTCGTGATAGGGGCTGAGCTTGGCGTCGATCCCGTGGATGGCCAGCAGCCGGCTGGTCACCCGCGTGTCCTCACACAACACCACATCGGCGGCCGCCAGCACATCCAGCGCCCGCAAGGTAATGTCGCGCGCGTTGCCGATGGGCGTGGACACCAAATAAAGGCCGGGCGCCAAATTGGCTGCGCTTGTTTGCGAATTCGTCATGAAATTGCCTGATTAAGCCCCAACCTTAGCAGGTCTCGAATTTACTTAAACTGCCGGTGGCGGGGGCGTAGCGTGGTTCCATTTCGTTCCAACCTGCTCTACTGTCGCCGGGTCTCTTGGGGGGTTTGCTCCGGCGTGGCGCCGCCACGCAGTGGGGAGTACCGAGAATTCTTGCCGGAGTGTCGTTTGCCATGATGTGTTCGTCTCGCATGAAACTGGGCTCGGCTTTGAAGAAGCTGGCCGTGGTTTTGACCTTAGGCGCGTTTGTCGCCGCCTGCGGCGGGGGCGGGACCGGCCCGCAGCGTGGACCCGATTACGGGCGGGGTCCGACGGGCGACGGTCAAGTGAGCGAAGACGGCGCTTTGCGGCCCCATCACATGAGCGGGCGCGAGCCCATTCGGGTGGCCATGCTGCTGCCTCTGTCGGCGCCCACAAAAGACGCTCAAGACGTGGCGCAGGCCCTGCTGGATGCAGCCCAGTTGGCCATCTTCGATGCGTCGAACCCGAGCCTGCTGCTGATCCCGAAAGACACCCAAGGTTCCGACGCCGGCGCCAAAGCCGCCGCGCGGCAAGCCATCGACGAGGGCGCAGAGATCATTTTGGGACCGCTCTTTTCCAGCTCCGTTGCGGCGGTAACCCCCGTCGCCACCAAGCGCGGCGTGCCGGTGGTGGCCTTCTCCACGGACCGGGATGTGGCGCGGCCGGGCGTTTATTTGCTGAGCTTCCTGCCTGAATACGAAGTGGACCGTATCACCCAATACGCCGTGGTGAGTGGCTATTCCCGCTTTGCCGCCATGATCCCGCAAACCGCCTACGGCCAGCGGGTGCTCAATGCCTTCGAGCAATCGGTGGTCGGCAGCGCCGCCTATCTCATTCAGACCGAACAGTATTTCCAATCGGTGGATGCCATGTTCGAACCGGCGCGACGGCTCGCGGCAATCAACGATTTCGATGCGGTGCTGCTGCCGGAAGGCGGCACCAATTTGAGGGGCCTGGCGCCCTTGCTTCCTTATTTCGACGTGGATCCGCGGGAAGTGAAGTTTCTGGGCACGGGCCTGTGGGATGATCCAACCCTGGGCCGGGAGCCGTCTTTGGTCGGCGGCTGGTTTGCCGCCCCGCCGCCGCAAGCGCGCACCGCCTTTGCCGAGCGGTTCGAAAGCGCTTTCGGGCGCATGCCGCCGCGGATAGCAAGCCTGGGCTATGATTCCGTGGGTCTAGCGGCGGCCCTTGCCGGCCAGCTCGACAGCACCGACCGTTTCAGCGAGGCAGCGCTGACGAATCCCAATGGCTTTACCGGCGTGGACGGCATTTTCCGCTTCTTACCCGACGGCTCCACCGAGCGGGGCCTTGCGGTGATCGAAGTGACGCCCCGGGGGTTTTCGGTGATCGACCCGGCCCCCACCACCTTCGAACAGCCGGCGTTTTAGGACACGAATAGATCCGCTCGGATCTTCACCCATTTCAGCCCCCCTCCTGGCCTCCCCCCGCAAGCGGGGGGAAGAAGAAACTCGGAACGCTCAAACGGATTGCCCTCCCCCGCCTGCGGGGGAGGGTTGGGTGGGGGCATGAGCGCGCGCGAGCCTCAGCCATTGGCTTCCAATTGCACGGCTTCCGACAAGCGCCGGGGTTGGTTGCCGTCACGGTCCCGACCGCCGCGGCCGGGCCGGCCATCCGTAGGCTGAACGATTTCCTGCTTCACCACGACCCACTCATCCGCTTGGGTGGTGGCTTCGGCCCACTCCTGCTCGCGTAATTCGTCCAGCAAATATTGCTCCAGGCCGGGCGCCAACGGCATGGCGCCGATCTTGAGCTGAATGGGATTGCGCATGTAGAGCAAGTACCATTTGGCCGCCGCGACCCGGTCCAGGGGCACCACGTCGCCTTCCAAATAGAGCGCCGCCAGCTTGCCTTGCGCATCGGCATTGTTGGAATTGCCGGCCTTCAGCAGCCAATAAAACCCGTGGACCTCGTGCAGCACGGCGCCTTCCCCGTTCTCGTCTTCCGCCGCCAATGTCAGCAAGCAATCGCCCAAATGGTACTGGGCAATCTCATAACCATGACCCCGTTCCGCCAGGCGCTTGAGCAAGGGTACGGCTTCCTCGCAGGCCCCCTCGTTCTTGAGGGCTAGGGCCTTGCTGTAGGAGAAATCGCCGGCGCTCTGCCGCGGGCCACCGCCGCCCCGTTTGGCGAAATCGCCCTGTGCGCCGGGAGGGCCGCGCCGGTCGCCGCCGCCGGGACCGCCAGGCCCCCCTGGGCCGCGGCCGCCGCCCGGTCCGGCACAAGCCGCCGTAAAAAGAACGATCACGCTCCAACACATCAGTGTGCGGAGGGTTCGAAATCGTGCTTGAGGATTACTGGTCAACATAAGCGGCCTCCGTGCAGTGAACGATGGTCCCTTAGGAATTACCTCGCCACAGGAAATTGCGGAATCACGGGATTGTCCCAAGCCGTCCCAGCCGCGCAGGCTGACATAGTTGGATACAAATTAGTGGAGAGACGCGATCACATGGTTGAGGACGAGGCGCCCTTTGGCCGTCGCGGCAAGGCGGTCGCCCTCTTCCTGCAGGAGGCCTTGATCGATTAGACCGTCTTTCGCCGCCGCATCGAGTCCGCGTCCCGAAAGGTCCCGGTAGCGGGATTGGGAGATCCCTTCGGTGAGGCGCAGCCCCATCAGCAGGAACTCGGATGCTTGATCAGCTTGCGGCACCGGCTCTTGGACCGTCAGGCCGTGACCCGCTTCGCCCACCGACCGCAGCCAGGCCTCGGGGCTCTTTTCCGTCAGCGTGGCGGTGAGGCTGCCGTCAACCAACAATCGGCCATGGGCGCCGGGACCGATCCCCGCATAGCGGCCATAGCGCCAATAGATCAGATTGTGCCGGGACTGGGCGCCCGGCGCTGCGTGGTTGGAGATTTCATAGGCGGGCAGGCCCGCACGCTCGCACAGCTCTTGCGTCACCTCATAAAGCGCCGCCGCGTCGTCTTGGCCCGGCACGGTGAGCTTGCCCGCGTCATAAAGATCGCGGAAGGGCGTGCCCTCTTCCAAAGTGAGCTGATAGAGGGAGAGATGATCGGGCCCGAGATTGAGCGCCTGACCCAACTCTCGCCGCCATCCATCGACGGTCTGGCCGGTACGGGCGTAGATCAGGTCGAAGGACACCCGGTCGAAAGTAGAGCGCGCCACATCCAGCGCCGCCATGGCTTCGGCCACGGAATGCTGCCGGCCCAGGAATTTGAGATCTTGATCGTTGAGGGCCTGCACCCCCAGCGACACCCGGTTTACGCCCGTGGCGCGATAGCCGGCAAACCGGTCCGCTTCCACGCTGGTGGGGTTGGCCTCGAGGGTCACCTCCAGGCCGGATGACGCCCCCCACAATTCGGTCGCCCGATCGATCACGGCAGCCACGGTCTCCACCGGCATCAAGGAGGGTGTGCCGCCACCGAAAAAGATGCTGTCGAGCGGCGGCGGTTCGCCAAGCCGATCCATATGGGCAAGTTCCTTGAGCAAGGCGCCCCGGAACGCCTCTTGATCCACCTCGCGTGCCACATGGGAATTGAAGTCGCAATAGGGGCATTTGGCCAAGCAAAACGGCCAATGCACGTAAAGACCAAAACCGGCAGGGTTGTCGTATGCCATAGAGCGTCATTCTACATCAGCCGCTGATGGAAGGAATTAACCGGAAACCGTCATCACGAGGAGCCCAACGGGCGACGAAGTGATCCAGGGGCCGCTTGCTCTGAGCTTTTTTTGTTCTGGATCGCCGCGCCGCCCTTCGGGCGGCTCGCGATGACGGATTCATTCCTGGAAGCACGCGTCAACCAGTTGATTGAAGGCAACGGCCCGGTGGGAGATTTCGTGCTTTTTGGCGGGCGCCATCTCGCCGAACGTGATGTCGTGCCCCTTCATCACGAACATGGGGTCATAGCCGAAGCCTTTGTCCCCCCGGGGCGGCCAAATGAGGGTACCGTCGACGCGTCCTTCGAAACATTCCGTATGCTGATCGGGCCAGGCGAGGCACAGGGCGCAGACGAATTGGGCATGCCGGTCTTGTGCGCTTGTGGCGCTTTTCTCCTGAAGCGCCTTTTCGACCTTTTCCATGGCCAAATTAAAGTCCCGCTCGGGCCCGGCCCAGCGTGCGGAATAAAGCCCCGGATCGCCGTTAAGCGCCGTCACGGCCAAGCCGGAATCATCCGCCAGCGCCGGCAGGCCGCTTGCCGTTGCCGCCGCCAAGGCTTTCAATTTCGCATTTCCGACAAACGTGGTTTCGGTTTCTTCAGGCTCGTCCAGGTTCAGGTCGCCGGCGGAGACCACTTCCAGCCCGAAGGGCCGCAAAAGATCGCCGATCTCGCGCACCTTGCCTTGATTGTGGCTTGCCACCACAAGCTTCCGTTCCGTGAATTTGCGCACGCCCATGGCCTTACGCGACCGTTTCCTTCTGTAGGCTGATGAGTTCGCCAATGCCCTTCTTAGCAAGGCGCATTAGGTCCATGAAATTCTCTTCCGAGAACGGATCGCCTTCGGCCGTGCCTTGGATTTCCACAATGCCGCCATCCCCCGTCATGACGAAATTGGCATCCGTTTCCGCATTCGAGTCCTCAGGATAATCCAAATCCAACACCGGCATGCCTTCATAGATGCCGCAGGAAATGGCCGCGACCTGAGTGGTGATGGGGCCGGCGCCTTCCGCCGGCAGCAGGCCCTGGTCGCGCATCCATTCGATGCATTGGTGAAGCGCCACCCAGCCGCCGGTGATCGATGCCGTGCGCGTGCCGCCATCGGCCTGGATCACGTCGCAGTCGATGGTGATCTGACGCTCACCCAGCTTTTTCATGTCCACCACCGCGCGCAGGGAGCGGCCGATCAACCGCTGGATCTCCAGCGTGCGCCCCGATTGCTTGCCCGCATTGGCCTCCCGGCGCATCCGCTCATTGGTGGAGCGCGGCAGCATGCCGTATTCCGCCGTCACCCAGCCCGACCCGCTGTTGCGCAGAAATGGCGGCACGCGATCCTCGAAGCTTGCGGTGCACAACACATGGGTATCGCCGAATTTCACGAAGCACGAGCCCTCCGCATTCTTGGCAACGCCTTTTTCCAGGGTGACGGCACGCATAGCACTGGGGTCCCGGCCGGATGGGCGCATGAGCAAATTCCTTATTCGTGTTTCGGAAAACGGTTGGTCTGTAAGCAGGCTTGTATCGACCACAGAACGCCGGTGAAGGAAAGGAAAAACTCACGAATTGACGTCAGAGTGGCCCATCAATAAATTGCCAAGCCATTTCAATGCCTTTGCGCAATTAGGGTGTGTCTTTTGACTGACAATAACGGCAATTTGGTCGAAGCGCTGAATGAGCGCAGCCGGAGCCTGTTCCGCAAGATCGTCGAAAGCTATTTGGAAACCGGCGAGCCGGTGGGCTCGCGCACCCTGTCGCAAACCTCGGGCCTTGGCCTGTCGGCCGCCTCCATCCGCAACGTGATGGCCGATCTGGAGCAGATGGGCTTGCTGATGGCGCCGCACACCAGTGCCGGGCGCCTGCCGACCCATACGGGCTTGCGCCTTTTTGTCGACGGTCTGTTGGAAGTGGGCGACTTATCGTCGGACGAGCGGCAGGCGATCCAAGAGCAGATCTCTGGGTCCGCGCACGAAGTTGAAGACGTGCTCACCCAAGCCTCGTCCCTTCTGTCCGGCCTGTGCGGCGGCGCGGGCCTCGTGACCGCCGAAAAGGCGGATATGAGCCTTAAACACATCGAGTTCGTGTCGCTGAGCCCCGGTCAAGCGCTTGCCGTAATGGTTGCCGAAAACGGGGACGTGGAAAACCGGGTCATTCAAGTGCCGGCGGGCATGCCCCAATCGACGCTGGTCGAGGCCACCAATTACGTAAATGCCCGCCTGCGCGGGCAGACCTTGGATGAAGCCCGCGACCGCATCCGGGCGGAAATCGAAAACCAGCAGGCGGAGCTGGACAGCCTGGCCGCACAAATCGTGGAGCAAGGCCTGGCTACCTGGAGCGGGCCCGAGGGTGGTGCGCCGCAGCTCATCGTGCGCGGGCGCGCCAATTTGCTCGACAACGTCACCATTACGGAAGATCTGGAACGCATTCGCATGCTGTTCGAAGACTTGGAAACCAAGAACGAGCTCATCCAATTGCTCGAGCTTGCCAAAGATGCAGAGGGTGTGCGCATATTCATCGGCGCCGAGAACAAGCTGTTCAGCCTGTCGGGTTCATCCGTCATCGCGGCGCCCTATATGAACAATGCCCAAAAGGTGGTCGGCGTGATCGGCGTGATCGGGCCGACGCGGCTCAACTATGCCCGGGTCATTCCCATGGTGGATTACACCGCAAAGCTGATCGGCCGGGTAATCAAGTAAGGGGCCGCACCGGCCCCGCGAGAGAAAACGGAATTGGTGAAGATTGAAACGTCATGAGCGATCAGGACATTCCAAACGATAACGGTCCCGAAAAGGCCGAGCCCCCTGCAAATGAGGAGGCTGAGGCCCTGGCAGAGGCGGAGGCCCAGGCCGCCGAGGCCGCCGCGGAAGAGCTGAAGCAGCCGCCCACGCTGGAAGAAGAAAACGCCGCACTAAAGGACCGGCTGTTGCGCACCATGGCGGAGTTGGAGAACACCAGGCGCCGCGCCGAGAAAGAACGCGCGGAGGCGTCCTTGTATGGGATCACGAAGTTTGCGCGGGACATGTTGTCGGTGGCCGACAATCTGCGCCGGGCGATTGACGCGGTCCCTGCGGAAGTGCGCGAGACCGACGAGGCCGTTCAGAACCTGTTGAACGGCGTAGAACTCACCGAAAAAGAGCTGCTTTCCGGACTTGAGAAGAACGGGGTGAAGCCGGTCAATCCGAAGGGCGAGAAATTCAACGCCCATTTCCACCAGGCCATGGCGGAAGTCCCGGGCACCGGCCAGCCGGCCGGTACCGTGGTCGATGTGGTGCAGACCGGCTACATGATCGGCGAGCGCCTGCTGCGGCCGGCTATGGTGACGGTTGCCAAAGGCGGCGACGGCGAAAGTGGCGGCCCCGGCAGCACGGTCGACACGACGGCTTAGCGACGTGACGTAGGGCGTATTAGGCGAAGCTAAAAAGGGGACACAATACTTAATTCCATCCAAGCCTGACCAAGCTGGATTTCACACATTCTTGAATTAAGTATTGTGTCCCCTTAATTGCCCTGCATTACCCTTCGCTAATGCATCCTACGCCCCGAGCAACGGCTGGTCGGGTTGATGGTCGGCGTAAGCGCGTTTCGCCTTGTCGGCGTTCCGCACGGCATAGCAATACACGCAGCCATGGGGGCAGGTGTCATAGGCGCCGATGTCGCGAGATTGGGCGCACAGGCATCCGGGCCGGTTGCCCTTCTGAGGTGCCGTCAAGGGCCGGCCCGCGATGGCCGCCAGGCGCTCCGCATCCACGCATTTGGCGCCGATTACTCCGTCTACCAACAAATCGGGCTGGGCGCAGACCGTGAGCGCCATGCCGTATTCCGCCGCAAGATCGCGCAAGCGGGACAGCAGCGCTTTCTTTTCGTCCGCGGTCGGGTCCCACCATCTAAACCCGTCGCCGATGCCGTCGAGCCGGCGCTTGGTTTTCGCATAAGGCGTGGCAAAAGAGACCACGCATTCATCGACGGCACCCTTCAGATCGCGGGCGATCCGTTCAAAGATGAGCAGGTGCTGCGCCACCGGCGTGACCGACGACAGCACGATGGGGTCGTAGCGCCAAACCACCGCCTTCGGCCCAAACCGACGGGCGACCGCTTTGATTTGGCCAATGGCCGCATCGGGCGTCACCGTGGAGGTTTCCAGGGTCCGGGGGTACCCGGTGACTGTCATCTGGACCATAAAGGGCGTCCCCTGACGATCGACGGCCTCAAGATTCTCCATAAAGGGCTTGAGATTCCGGCTCCAGAAAATATATCCCTCCACGTCGCAGGGCTTCAGCGACACGTGATAATCCCGACCGCCATATGGGTTTCGCACGGCCACCTCGCCGGCCTTCAGCCGTTCCGCAAACCAATCGGCATAAAAGGCGGGGATATCCGTGCGGTACGAGGCAGAAACGATCATCGGGGTCGGCATGAGAACAAGATGGGGGTGGGCTGGCCGTCCACAAATGATGAATGGTTAATAAAAACGGTTGCGCTGACCGGCCATCTGGCTAAAAAAGGGCGCTAAAACACAGGTTTGAATGCAGCCCGAGTGGTTGCGGCACGTCCTTTGTCCCCCTATATACCCCCAATATACGGGGGCAAACCACAATACCTCCCTTTAGGGGGATTGGCAGGGGCGTTTAACGGTCTGCCGATCCAGCCGCAGAAATAAAGGAGTGAGCATGAGCAAAGTCATCGGTATTGACCTTGGTACCACCAATTCTTGCGTCGCCGTCATGGAAGGGTCGCAGCCAAAGGTCATCGAAAACGCCGAGGGTATGCGCACAACCCCGTCGATCGTCGCTTTTTCCGACGATGACGAGCGCTTGATCGGCCAGCCGGCGAAACGGCAAGCCGTCACCAATCCCGAACATACTTTTTTCGCCATTAAGCGTCTAATCGGCCGTCGTTTCGACGACCCGACCACCAAAAAAGACGCCGATATGGTGCCTTATGAAATCGTCGCCGCGGATAATGGCGACGCCTGGGTGCAAGGGCGCAAAGAAAAATTCTCCCCATCACAGATCTCGGCTTTCGTCCTTCAGAAGATGAAGGAAACGGCTGAGGCCTATCTGGGATCGGAAGTCACCCAAGCGGTGATCACCGTTCCGGCCTACTTTAACGATGCCCAGCGCCAAGCCACCAAAGACGCCGGCAAGATCGCCGGCCTTGAGGTGTTGCGTATCATCAACGAGCCTACCGCCGCGGCCCTGGCCTATGGCCTGGACAAGACCGAAGGCGAAGGCAAGACCATCGCGGTCTATGACCTTGGCGGCGGCACGTTCGATATTTCCGTCCTGGAAATCGGCGACGGTGTCTTCGAAGTGAAAGCCACCAATGGCGATACCTTCCTGGGCGGTGAAGATTTCGACCTGCGCCTGGTGGATTACCTGGCGGATGAATTCAAGCGCGAGAACGGCATTGATCTGCGGGATGACCGCTTGGCCCTGCAGCGCCTAAAGGAAGCGGCCGAGAAGTCCAAGATCGAACTGTCATCCGCGACCCAGACCGAAGTGAACCTGCCGTTCATCACGGCGGATCAGTCGGGTCCCAAGCACCTGACCATGAAGATCACCCGCGCCAAATTGGAAGCTTTGGTGGACGATCTGATCCAACGCACCATCGAACCGGTGAAGAAGGCCCTCAAAGACGCGGGTATGTCGGCCGGCGAGATCGACGATGTGGTGCTGGTGGGCGGCATGACCCGCATGCCTAAAGTGCAGGAAGTGGTGAAGAACTTCTTCGGGCGCGAACCCCATAAAGGGGTGAACCCGGACGAAGTGGTCGCCATGGGCGCGGCCATTCAGGCGGGTGTTCTGCAGGGCGACGTGAAAGACGTGCTGCTGCTGGACGTAACGCCTCTGTCGCTCGGTATCGAAACCTTGGGCGGTGTGTTCACCCGGCTGATCGACCGCAACACCACCATCCCCACTAAGAAGTCTCAAGTGTTCTCCACCGCCGAAGATAATCAGACGGCGGTGACCATCCGTGTCTTCCAGGGCGAACGGGAAATGGCGGCCGACAACAAAATCCTCGGCCAGTTCGATTTGGTGGGCATCCCGCCAAGCCCGCGCGGCCTGCCGCAGATCGAAGTCACCTTCGACATCGACGCCAACGGCATCGTGAATGTGTCTGCCAAGGACAAAGCCACCGGCAAGGAACAGGCGATCCGCATCCAAGCGTCAAGCGGCCTCTCGGATTCCGACATCGAACAGATGGTCAAGGACGCGGAAGAGCACGCCACCGAAGACAAGGCCCGCCGGGAAAGCGCCGAAGCCAAGAACCAGGCGGAATCGCTGGCGCACGCCACCGAGAAGTCGCTGGAAGAGCATGGCGACAAGGTCGACGCGGAAACCAAGGAGCAAATCGAGAAAGATATCGCTGCCTTGCGGGAAGCGGCCCAGGGCGACGATGCGGAAGACATCAAGAAAAAGATGGAAGCCCTTGCCCAGTCGTCCCAGAAGCTCGGCGAAGCCATGTACAAAGCCGCCCAAGAAGCTGCCGAAGCCCAAGCCGATGTGGGCGGTGGTGACACCGGCGGCGATACGGGCAGCGAGGGTGCAGACGAAAACGTCGTTGATGCCGATTTCGAAGAGATCGACGATGATGACAAGAAAACGGGAAGTGCGTAACGTACGGAACGTTACGTGTGCGACCGTTGGTGCAGTGCGCGTAAACAATCGATGGCCGGGCGGCAAACCGCCGCCGGGCCATTCTTGTTGCGGCATAAACGAAGAATAAATCGGGTGGGCTGAGGAACGCTGGGACGATGTCGAAAGAAGACTTCTATGACGTCCTGGGTGTGAGCCGGGATGCAAGCGGCGCCGATATCAAATCGGCCTACCGCAAGCTCGCCATGAAATACCATCCGGACCGCAATGCGGGCGATGCGGAATCGGAAGCGAATTTCAAGAAGGTGAGCGAAGCCTACGAAATCCTCAAGGACGACGAAAAGCGCGCGGCCTATGACCGCTTCGGTCACCAAGCCTTTGACGGCATGGGCGCCGGCCCCGGACGGGGCGGCTTCGGCGCCGATTTCTCATCGTCTTTCGCCGATGTGTTCGATGACCTTTTCGGCGAATTTATGGGGGGCCGCCGGGGCGGCCGGTCCCGCGGCGCCGACCTGCGCTACAATATGGAAATCACCCTCGAAGATGCGTTCGAGGGAAAGCAGGCGACCATTCGGGTGCCGGGCTCTGTGGCGTGTGAAGATTGCGAAGGCTCGGGTGCGGCCGCGGGGACGCGGCCTGAAACCTGCGCCACCTGCAGCGGTCACGGCAAGGTACGCGCCCAGCAGGGTTTCTTCACGCTGGAACGCACCTGCCCGTCGTGCGGCGGTGTCGGCCGGGTGATCAAGAACCCCTGCGGAACATGCGGCGGCTCGGGCCGCCAGCAAAAGGAACGGTCCCTGTCGGTGGACATCCCCGCCGGCGTGGAAGACGGCACCCGCATCCGGCTTACCGGCGAAGGCGAAGCGGGCCAGCGCGGCGCGCAGCCGGGCGACCTCTACATCTTTCTAAGTGTCACGCCGCACGCCCTCTTCCAGCGGGACGGCTTGGACCTTTTCTGCCGGGTGCCCATTGCCATGACCGAGGCGGCCCTGGGTACCCACCTTGAAGTGCCGACACTCGACGGCGGCCGTAGCCGCGTCACCATTCCCGAAGGCACCCAATCGGGACGCCAATTCCGTTTGCGGGGCAAGGGTATGCCCGCGCTCCGGGGTCGGGGCCATGGGGATATGTATGTGCAGACCATGGTGGAAACGCCGGTTCACCTGACCCGAAAACAAAAAGAACTGTTGAAGGAATTCGCCAAGGCGGGCACGGAAAAGAACAGCCCGGAATCGAGCGGATTCTTTGCCCGGGTGAAGGATTTCTTCGACGGCGCCAAGGGCTGATTTACCGCCGTTTTGCCGGCTTGTTTCGGTTTATAGTCTTCAGCAAATCAACAATGACGGGAGTTAACGATGAGCGATATACGCATCGCCATCATGGGGGCCGCGGGCCGTATGGGCCGCGCCCTGATCGAACAGGTAACGCTGTCAGACGGCTGTGTGCTGGCGGGCGGCACCGAGGGGCCGGGGCATGCCGACCTGGGCAAGGATTTGGGAGAACTCGCCGGCATCGGCAAGACGGATATTCCGCTTACGGACGACCCGTTGACCCTGGTCACCCAATCCGATGCGCTGATCGACTTCACCGTGCCGGCGGCAACCGTCGACCATGCGGGCCTGGCGGCCCAAGGGCGCATCGTTCACGTGGTCGGCACCACCGGCACCACGGACGGCGACGATGAAAAGATTCTCGCCGCGGCGCGGCATGCCACAATCATCCGTGCAGGGAATTTTAGTTTGGGGGTGAATTTGGTGGCGGCGCTGACCAAGCGGGTCGCGAAGACGCTGGGCGACGATTTCGACATTGAGGTCATGGAAATGCACCATCGTCACAAGGTGGACGCCCCCTCCGGCACGGCTCTTATGTTCGGCGAAGCCGCCGCCGAAGGCCGGGGGGTTTCTTTGGGGGACGTGTCGGAGCGCGGCAGGGACGGCCAAACCGGTGCCCGAAAGCGCGGCGCCATCGGCTTTGCCGCCTTACGCGGCGGCAGCGTGGTGGGAGATCATTCGGTCATCTTTGCCGGCGAGAAAGAGCGTATTGTGCTGGGCCATGTGGCCGAGGACCGGGCCATTTTCGCCCGCGGCGCGATTGCCGCCGCCAAATGGGGCGCGGGCAAAGGCCCCGGCCTGTTCAGCATGGCAGATGTGCTTGATCTCAATGACTAAACTCGCGCGGCGCGTTTGAATTAAGGGGACACAATACTTAATTGTTTTGAAGACCAATAGCACTGCACCTCCCTGCATCTTCAATTAAGTATTGTGTCCCCTTAATTCCCGCTAGGTGAGCCGGCTGCCCGCTGCAAAGATGCCTTCAGGGCCTTTGAAAAATCGAGCCGTTCTTCTGGTGTTAAGAAGGACCCAATCGCCAGCTGCCGGCCGTGGGAAGAAACCGTCAGCATGCTGTGGTGTTCCGGCGGGTCGTCCATATGCACGCGCACCCAATAAGGATTGAAGCGCCAGCTCTGCACCTTGCCATTGGGGTGCACCCGGGTGATACGCAAATCGCGGTCGGACACTTGGACCGTCTCGTGCAACCGGCCGGAACGGTAGCTCAAGCGAAAAGCGATATAGATCAGTAAGGCATCCAGGCCCAAAAACCCGAAAATCGGCCAAGCGCCGATCATGATGAACACCACGCCATAGGCGAAGCTCACACCGCAGATGGCGCTCATAAGAATGACGAAACCGGTGGGACCAAGGGACCGATGGGGCCGGAGGACGGCGTCGAAATAAAGTGGTCCGCCGCCAGGCGTCTCTGCCGAAATCTCTGTTTGTGAACTCATCGGCAAAGATGATATGGGGGTTCCGTGCCCCCCGCAATTGATAGATTGTCGCCGTCAGCCCTGCTCTCATGCCCATCAAACTCAAAGACATTCCAAGCTTTTTCGAGAAGCTAAAGGAAGAGCGCCCGGACCCGCGAGGCGAGCTCGATTACATCAACGACTACACTCTCCTGGTGGCGGTGGTGCTGTCGGCACAGGCCACCGACAAGGGCGTCAACAAAGCGACCGGACCCTTGTTCAAGGTAGCCGATACCCCCCAGAAGATGGTGGCCCTGGGCGAAGCCAAGGTGCGCGATTACGTGAAATCGATCGGGCTTTACCGCACCAAGGCCAAAAATGTGATCGCTCTGTCCAAGCGGCTGATCGAGGAGTTTGACGGTGAGGTGCCCCAGGACCGGGATGTTCTGCAGACCTTGCCCGGCGTGGGACGCAAGACCGCCAATGTGGTCATGAACATTGCCTTCGGCGCGCCAACCATGGCGGTGGACACTCATATCTTCCGGGTGTCGAACCGCACGGGCCTGGCGCCGGGCAAGGATGTGTTGGCGGTGGAAAAGGCCCTCGACCGTCGGGTGCCCGCCGATTACAAGCTTCATGCCCATCACTGGTTGATCCTGTTGGGGCGGTATGTGTGCAAGGCGCGCAAGCCGGAATGCCCCGCCTGTGTGGTGCGCGAGATCTGCCAGTTTAAGGGAAAGACGACAGCCGAAGCGCCCTAGATTGGCATCTAAAACCAGCGACCTCACCCTGAGGAACCGACTGAAAGTCGGTGTCTCGAAGGGCGAGGTCGCAAAGCTGGTAAGCGGATTTCCCATCTTTCGAGACGCTCGCACCGCTCGCCCTCAGGATGAGGAAATCCTTACACGTCAAATGACTTAGAGTGCTGCCTTGGCCACATAGTGGCTCTTGAAGGCGTGGGCCACGCAATCTTCGATGGGCGCCGGTCCCTTTTTTGGACCCCTGGCGTCCACATGAGTAACGGCGTATTGGGCGGTCAGCGGATCTTCATAGAGGAAAAACAAAAGGATGCACCCGCCATGGGCGTACTGCCAAACCTTCACCTTCTTTTCCGACCGCGCCAGGCTGGGATCGCCGAAGAGCTCCTTCACTTCTGTGTCATCCTTGCCGATGAGCTCTTGAGATGTGGGCACTTTAAGGCGGGCCAATTGGCGCTTGCTCACCCGGCTGGACGAGGTGTCAATATCGCCAAGTTGGACGTCGGTTTCATTCGTCGACGGCTTGGGCGCGGCGCAACCCGCCGCCAATAGGGCCGCCGCGAACAAAACTCCAAAAAACCGCAACCCCGAATACCGCAAAACCAAACCCTCAACTTGTTCTTAATGGCGGCCCAGATCCGGGACACGCCCAATACCATGAACGAAACACAAATTCCTGACCGGCGCGTAAAGAGCGCCCTGCTGTTAACCCGCATGTGTGACAGGAATTCCGGCGATATTGTGGAGATGTTTGCAAATATGTGTTTAATTTCGCGCCGCCCCGCCGAATTGGGTCAACCGTCCTGAATTAGCCTTCGTCCAACCGATCTAAAGGAAAAAATCAGCATGTCTGAGTTTCGTCACGATGTCGTGGGCATCGGTAATGCCATCGTCGATGTTCTGGCCCATGCGGACGACGCTTTTCTCGATACCAACAACATCACCAAGGGGGCCATGACCCTGATCGATGAGGACCGGGCGAAAGAGATCTACGGCAATATGGGATCGGCCGTCGAGATTTCCGGCGGATCCGCCGCCAACACCATCGCCGGTGCAGCGGGCCTTGGGGCTTCGGCCGCGTTTATCGGAAAAGTGCGCGACGACCAATTGGGCGAGGTGTTCACTCACGATATCCGGGCCGTTGGCGTCGACTTTGATACCTCGAAAGCCGGCGATGGACCGTCAACGGCGCGCTGCCTGATCTTGGTGACCCCGGATGCACAGCGCAGCATGAGCACCTATTTGGGCGCCTGTCAGGGGCTGGGGCCGGACGATGTGCCGGAAGAGCTGATCGCCGGTGCCAAAATCACCTATCTGGAAGGCTATTTGTGGGACCCGCCGCTTGCCAAGGAAGCGTTCCGCAAAGCCATGACGACGGCGCATCAGGCCGGCCAAAAGACGGCGCTGACCCTGTCCGATTCCTTCTGCGTGGACCGCTTTCGGGGCGAGTTCATGGACCTGATCAAGAACGGCATGATCGATATTCTGTTTGCCAATGAGGCGGAAATCTCTGCCTTGTTCGAAACCGACTTCGATGCGGCCGTATCTTCGGTCAGGGGTCTGTGCGAAATAGCGGCGATCACCCGGTCCGAAAAGGGCTGCCTAATCCTGAGCGCCGATGAAAAGCATGAAGTGTCGGCGGAACCCACCAATGTGGTCGACACCACCGGCGCAGGCGACTTGTTCGCCTCCGGATTTTTGTTTGGGGTCACCAGCGGACGGCCGCTGGCCCAATGCGGGCAGATCGGCTGCATTGCCGCCGGTGAAGTCATTTCCCATTTCGGTGCGCGGCCCGAAAAATCGCTTAAGGATCTGATTGCCGAAAAAGGTCTGTAGGCGGAGTGTCTGTATTCCGTTTTGTGTCGTCCCCGTGCAAACGGGGACCCAGTAAACCGTGCGCCGGATGTCCTGCCGCGGCCCTCGAACTTCGGCAGTGTTTACTGGATCCTCGCTTTCGCGAGAATGACAAATCAGGTGGGCTTAGCCCGGCAACTAACTCTTCTTCCGGGCCGCCTTTTCATCCAGCCCCGAGCGGCCCTCTCGCTTCTCAAGGGCGGCATACACTTCTTGCGGCTTAATCCCAGCTGCGGCCCAAACCACCAAAAGGTGATAGAGCAGATCCGCCGATTCCGACGCAAGCTCCCCCTTGTCGCCGCCCACGGCCGCAATGACGGTCTCCACCGCCTCTTCGCCCAGCTTTTGCGCACATTTTTCCATGCCCTTGCCGAACAGCTTGGCGGTGTAGGAGGTGGACGGGTCGGCCCCCTTTCGACTTGAGATTGTTTCGAACAATCGATCGAGAATTTGCGCATCCAGCGCCGGTGAATCGTTCATCAGACAGGCCTAGTTTCAAGAAATTGATGTTCGTGCGTCGGCCCGCACGAATAGGGCGCCAAGACTAATCCCAAAAGTGGGGCGCGTCTTCAAGTTCACGCCACAGCGCCTGGGCATCGCCCCACGCTTCGGTGGCCCGGTGCTGGTGCCAGCCCAGAACAATGCCACCCGCCCACATCATAATGTCGGCCTTGTCGGGTTCCTGGTAGATGACGCGCGAAACCATGGATTCGGCAGTGGAGACATCATTGAGATAACCGAACACATCCTGTGCTCGTGCCAGACTGGACAGATATTTCTTGGTCTTCTTTTTCTTGAACAGGGAGGAGAAGAACTCGCCCGTGTAGCGATATTTCTTGAGCTGCTTACGCAGGGTGTGACGCTCTTCAATGGTGAGGAACTTGATGCGGCTGCCCAGCTTGGTCGCCTTCGCCAGCTGCTTTGTGAGCAATTTGCAGGCGACTTTCTTGGCCGTTTGATCGAGGCGCGCCTGCTGGGCCGTATCGTCCTTTACCCGCCAGGATTTCTTGTCCATGGCCGCGCCCAATTCCAGCACAAAGTCGGAATACCGCTTGGATTCGAGCGCGCTTAGGGCATCGGCCCACGCTTCCTCCCGCAGCATGGCGACCGCGTCCCGCATATGAGGCATGGCGCTTTCTTCGGCAAAAGCTTCCGCGACAGGCTCGAAGACTTCTAGGGAAAAGACGTCGGTGTCCCGGGCAAAGCCCAACGCCTCGCCGAGCCACTTGGCCTCTTCTTTGAGCATGAGCGTAGTGTCGTCGCGGGAGATCCGTTCCAGGATCGCGATGCCCGCGCGCAGCCGGCGAAGTGCCACCCGCATCTGATGCAGCCCTTCCATATCCCGGGTTTCGATGACCAGTGCTTCGTTGGCCAAAAGATGGCGGCTACATTCGCGCAAGATGGTAATCAGCGCCTCTTCGATGGTGTCGCGGGCCCTCAGTTTGAACGATTTCGCCTTTGCGGGCGCGGGCTGGGCGCCGGTTGCCAGGGCGAAGCCGCGATCTGCCTTGGAGAGGATCGTGGGGGATAGGTGCACCCCTTCGCCCAATCCGCGGACCACTTCGTAAAGGCCGGAGACATTGCCTTCCTTCAGCTCGAGTTCGATCTCCGACACCAATTCGTTGGAGCCGTCGGCCGCGATGAAGCCTTCGTCGATCGCGAGTTCGATGGCGTCGCCATCCGGGGTCCTCAGCATACGGACAGTGCGGTTGATGTCGGTTTCGAAAAGCGGTTGGAGCTGTTTGTGCGACGTGGCCTTGTTAAGTTGCCGGCGCATCAGCCGGTCCGACACGAGGTCAATATTCGGGCGATCGCTCCACAGCTCGACCTCGCACTCCGCCCGGTCGGAAAGCAGACCGGAGCGCGACTCCGATTTTACGGTTTGGATTTTCCGCGCCCCGTCATGACGTACACGCAGCGCCAGCTTGCGCGCCTTCAGGCTGAAATCGGGCGTGTCGAAATAGACCGAGCGCAGCTTCTTTTTGGTTTCCACACCAATGCTGCAATCGGCAATCGCGCTGGACCGCTTCAGCCGCGCCATGTCATCCGGCGCAACGCGCAGTTTAAGCTCTATTTCCCTTTGCAAGGTCTGACCCAAATCTTCTGACGCCTGACGGCACCCACACTGCGGAATTCAATTCGGAATTATTTTTGTGTCGCAAAACCGTCACAAATCGCAAGAGCGCGTTTGATCGGAATCACAGTCGAACCGGGATTCCCGCGTCTGCCATATGCTGTTTTGCCTGGGCGATTGTATATGTTCCGAAATGAAAAATCGATGCTGCAAGAACAGCATTTGCACCACCGTCGCGGACACCGTCCACAAGATGATCGAGGGTGCCGACACCGCCGCTGGCGATGACCGGCACAGAGACCGCGTCGGAAATCTTTCTGGTCAATTCCGTGTCGAACCCTTTCTTGGTGCCGTCGCGGTCCATGGACGTAAGTAGAATTTCGCCGGCGCCCAGCGACACCACCTCTTGCGCGTATTCAATGGCGTCAATGCCTGTGGGTTCGCGGCCCCCATGGGTGAAGATTTCCCATTTGCCGGAGGTGGTCGCCTTGGCATCCACCGCCACCACGATGCATTGATTGCCGAACTTTTCGGCGGCACGTTTTACGAAATCGCGGTCATTCACGGCGGCCGTGTTGATCGACACTTTGTCCGCGCCGGCGAGCAAGAGCTGCCGGATATCATCGGTCGTTCTCACGCCGCCGCCGACGGTGAGCGGCATAAAACATTGTTCTGCCGTGTCCTGCACCACATGAAGCAGGATGCCCCGGTTTTCATGGCTGGCGGTGATGTCGAGAAAACAAAGTTCGTCTGCGCCCGCCGCGTCATAGGCTTTGGCGCAATCGACTGGGTCGCCCGCATCGCGCAAATCGACAAAATTGACCCCTTTGACCACCCGGCCGTCCTTCACGTCCAAGCAGGGGATGACGCGCACCTTCAACATCACGTCTGCCCCTTGAGCAGCGCCAGCGCTTGTTCCGCATTGAGGCGCCCGTCATAAAGCGCCCGGCCGCTGATCGCGCCATTGATAGAACCTGGTTCTAGCGCCAGCATGGCCTTGATGTCGTCGAGCCCGGCCAGACCGCCGCTGGCAATCACCGGGGTTGAGATTTCCCCGGCCAATGCCGCCGTGGCCGGTAGGTTCAGTCCGGTCAGAACCCCGTCCCGGTCGATATCCGTGTAAATGATGGCGGCAATGCCCGCCTGCTCGAAGCGCTTAGCGAGCTCCACCGCCGTGAGATCGGAGGTTTCGGCCCAGCCCGCCACCGCCACCCGCCCATCCCGGGCATCGAGCCCCACCGCCACCTGGCCCGGAAACGATTTGGCGGCCTCTTTGACAAAATCAGGGTCGCGCACCGCGGCGGTTCCCAGAATGATCCGCCGCACGCCGGCCTCGATCCAATGGGCGGCCTGCGCCATGGAACGAATGCCGCCGCCCAGCTGCACAGGCAACGCTGTTGCATTGAGAATGGACGTTACAGCGTCAGCGTTCACGGCTTTGCCGGCAAAGGCGCCGTTGAGATCTACCAAATGGAGCCACTCAAACCCCTGGGCTTGGAAGCGGGCGGCTTGGGCAGCAGGATCCGCGTTGAAGACCGTCGCCTTGGCCATGTCGCCCTTTTCCAGACGGACGCAAACGCCATCCTTAAGATCGATCGCCGGATACAAAATCATGGGTCGTCAGGGCCGCCATTTCAGGAAATTGCTAATCAAGGTCAGGCCCGTCGCTTGGCTCTTTTCCGGGTGGAATTGGGTTCCAACCATATTGTCCTGCGCCACGATGGCCGTAATCGGCGCCCCATAGGTCGCCGTGCCGAACACCCGATTGGGATCCGCCGGCTCCATGGCGTAGGAGTGTACGAAATAGGCATGGCTAAGATCGCCGGTGCCTAACCCCCTGGTGACTGGGTGTTCCTGGGGCAATTGAATGGTATTCCAGCCCATGTGAGGCACTTTGAAGCCGGTGCCTGGCGCGATGGGGGCCACATTGCCGTCGATCCAGCCGAAGCCCGCATGGCGACCATGTTCTAGACCCCACCGCGCCATCAGCTGCATACCAACGCAGATGCCCAAAAACGGCCGGGCTTTTTGGTGAACCAGTTCGACTATGAGGTCCCACATGCCGTCCACGGCCCGAAGCCCGTTCCGGCAATCGCCAAACGCCCCCACGCCGGGCAGGACGATGCGGTCGGCGTTTTGCACGCGGGCGGCATCTCCGGTGACGTCAATGCGCACATCAAGGCCGTTTTCGCGCACCATGCGCTCAAACGCTTTGCCGGCGGACCGAAGATTGCCGGATCCGTAGTCGATGATGGCGACAGTTTCCATAGATTTGCCACTCGCGGGGCAATGGCTGCCCCAAATAGAATTTAGTTCTGGAAAGAGGTCGCGCGGGGCTAGTCGCCCAGAACCCCCTTGGTGCTGGGAATGTCCGAATACTGGCGCAGGTCGATTTCGATGGCATCGCGCAGCGCCCGCGCCAGCCCCTTATAGCAGCTCTCCACAATATGGTGATTGTTCTCGCCGTACAGGTTGTCCACATGCAAGGTAATGCCCGCGGCCTGGGCAAAAGCTTGGAACCATTCCTTGAACAGCTCCGTATCCATTTCGCCCAGCTTTGGCCGCGTAAAGTCGACCCGCCAGACCAAATAGGGCCGGTTTGACACATCCAGCGCCACTCTTGTGCAGGTCTCGTCCATGGGGATGGTTGCCGTGCCGAAACGGCGAATGCCTTTCAGATCGCCCAGGGCCCGGTTGACTGCCTGCCCGATTACAATGCCCGTATCTTCGGTCGTATGGTGGAAATCGATGTGCAGATCCCCTTGGGCCCGCACTTTCAGATCGATGGCGGAATGTTTAGAGAAGCTCTCCAGCATGTGATCGAGAAAGCCGATCCCCGTATCCACGTCATATTCGCCCGTCCCGTCCAGATTGACGGACACCAGAATCTCGGTTTCCCGCGTTTTCCGCTCGACCATGGCGGTGCGCGGCGTTGCGGCGGTTGGTGCGTTCATGTTCCCATCCTGTTCTAACGGGTCTTTTATCAGGTGTTCGCAGGGCGCGCTACTTTCCCTTGGGCGCCTCCTTAGCCGTGAAGGGGCCTTGACGCACCCCGCTCGAATGCCACATGCAAGGAGGGCCCGGCAGCATCTTCGCCGGGCTTTCCCAGCTTGAAGTGGAGCGTCTTTGTGACTTCTTCAACCAACACATGGCACGGCACGACGATTCTGTCGGTCCGCACCCCAAAAGCGGTCATCGTGGCCGGCGATGGCCAGGTGAGCATTGGCGACACGGTGATCAAGAGCAATGCCACAAAAGTGCGCCGATTTGGTAAAGGCGGCGTCATTGGCGGCTTTGCCGGCGCCACGGCGGACGCCTTCACCCTGTTCGAGCGGCTGGAAGCAAAATTGGAGCAGCATCCGGGTAATCTGACCAGAGCCGCTGTCGAGCTGGCCAAAGACTGGCGCACCGACCGCTATCTGCGCCGGCTGGAAGCCATGATGGCGGTGGCCGACAAATCCACCAGTCTGGTGCTGACCGGTACGGGAGACGTGCTGGAGCCTGAGGACGGCATTATCGGCATTGGCTCTGGGGGCAACTACGCCTTGGCCGCAGCCCGCGCGCTTAACGGCCTGGACCTGGACGCGGAAGAAATCGCCCGCAAGGCCATGGGCATTGCCGCCGACATCTGCGTCTATACGAACAATGCGCTCATCATCGAAAAGATAGATCTGTAATCATGACGTCATTCTCTCCCCGCGAAATCGTCTCCGAGCTCGACCGCTACATTGTGGGCCAGAAGGACGCCAAACGAGCCGTCGCCATCGCGCTCCGAAACCGCTGGCGGCGCCAGCAACTGTCCGATGATTTGCGCGAGGAAGTCCTTCCGAAGAACATTCTGATGATCGGCCCCACCGGTGTGGGCAAGACCGAAATCTCGCGCCGGCTCGCGAAACTGGCCCAAGCCCCCTTCATCAAGGTAGAGGCGACCAAGTTCACCGAAGTGGGCTATGTGGGCCGCGACGTGGAACAGATCATCCGCGACTTGTTGGAGATCAGCATCGACATGGTGCGCCAGCGCAAGCGCAAAGAGGTGCAAGCCACCGCCCACATCAATGCGGAGAACCGTGTTCTAGACGCTCTGGTGGGCGCGGATTCAAGCTCTGCGACGAAGGAATCGTTTCGCGCCAAACTGCGCAGCGGCGAACTGGACGACAAGGAAATCGAAGTGGAAGTGGCCGACACATCCAGCGTCATGCCCAGCTTCGATATTCCCGGCATGCCAGGCGCGCAAATGGGCATGATCAATCTGAACGATATGTTTGGAAAAGCGTTCGGCGGCCGCACCAAGCGGCGGCGGACGACCGTGCGCGATTCCTACGAGCACCTGATCGCCGAAGAATCCGACAAGCTGCTCGATGAAGATTCCGTGGTTCAGGAAGCGATCGAGGCGACGGAAAATGACGGCATCGTCTTTCTGGACGAAATCGATAAGATCTGCGCCCGGTCTGAACGCCAAGGCGCCGATGTAAGCCGGGAAGGTGTCCAAAGAGACCTTCTGCCGCTGATCGAGGGAACGTCCGTTTCCACCAAACACGGCACAGTCAAGACCGACCATATTCTGTTCATTGCGTCCGGCGCCTTTCACTTGGCCAAGCCGTCGGATCTTTTGCCCGAGCTACAGGGCCGGCTGCCAAACCGAGTGGAGCTTGCCGCCCTGTCCCGGGACGACTTTCGGCGCATTCTGACGGAACCGGAGGCAAGCCTGGTCAAACAATACGCCGCCCTTCTGGCCACGGAACAAGTGACCCTCGAGTTCACTGAAGACGGTATTGATGCGCTGGCCGACATCGCCGTTTCGGTGAATGACACGGTGGAAAACATTGGCGCCCGCCGGCTTCAAACGGTGATGGAGCGGGTCTTGGAAGAGATCAGCTTTCACGCAACCGACCGGTCGGGCGAGACCGTGGTGGTGGACTCCGCCTTTGTGCAAAAACACGTAGGCGATTTGGCGAAAGACGCCGACCTCAGCAAGTTCATCCTTTAACCAAGAAATTCGCTGTTTTGCTGGCGTTTTTGTGACGCCCGCCGCTTTCGTTAACGTTGCCCCCAGGGCCGTTTTCCATTAATGTTAAGGAAATCCGGTTCGCGGGAGGGGTGATCATGTCCGCGCCGGGCCAACCACGAATTTAGAGTATCGCATGGTGGGACAGAATCTCGGATACGGCATTAGCTGCCAAGGCGAAGGGGGGTCGTGCGCGTTCCGCGCCAGCAGGGTGAAGAACGCGTTGCTGGAGCCGGCCACGCAAAAATCCCATGAAGACGTAATCGAGCGCGTTTGGTCGGGCGGTGTCGGCCGCGCGATCGTGCCGGTCATGAATCTCAAGGGCGGCGTGTTGACCGATGTGATCCGCCAGATCCCCGCTTCTGATCTGACCATTGTCAGTGAGATTTACCTGCCCATCGACCATCATCTGTTGATGCCGCGTGAAGTCATCTTCGGCCGCGACGCGGAGATTTACGGCAAGCCGATCACTAAGGCGTCGGTGGCGGAAATCGATTTGGCGATCAAGGAAGGCATCCTGTCGCTGGACGACCACCGGCAGCGGGCACTGACCGCACAGATCACTCATGTTTATGCGGACTCACAGGCGTTTAAGCAATGCGACCGGGGTTTGCGGAACATCATCCCGCGCGCCCAACTCGCCTATACGAACTGCACGTCGGACGCGGCATTGGAAGTGCACAAGATTGCCGAAGCCGCAGCGCTTAAGAAATCGGAAACCATGCCGATCGTTTCGGCGATTGCGTCGATCGATTGCGCCGAGATGTATAATCTCTATCCGGTCAAACGGAACATCCAGGATTTGGGCGAGGACAACCTCACCCGCTATTTGGTCTTGGCGCAGAAGCCCAAAGGCGTTTCAAACGCGAGTCTGCGCCAGCTGATCCGCGATCTGGATTACGAGCAGATCCGACGGGTCTTCGACGCAGATGTGATGGCCGACTTGTTCGAGAATGTGCGGTTCCCCCGCGCCGTTCTGGCCGACATTTTGGATGTGTTCGACAAAGAGCAAACACTGAATATCTATCAGTTGCTGCCCGATCCCGGACCCGACGGCGACGACGTTTGGACGCTGGACGACCTGCACACGGGCTGGCTGCGCGAGACCGTGGGCGACCGGGAGATCCGGGATGAAGTGACCGGACAAGTATTGTTCAGTGCATTCCACGAAGCACGCAAGAACCCGTATGAGCGGGTTAAGCTTTTGCGGGAAGCGCTCTGTCTACGGAACTTTGTCAGCCATGCCGCATTCGACAGCTGGGTGTTGCATTCCCACCCGACGATCGAGAAGCCGCTTAAGAAATTGCGCTCGGTGATCCGCGGCAGCGAACACCTCATAAAGCAGAAACTGCCGTCCAAGCGTATGGCCGACTTGGTACGGCGCGATTACTCGAGCCAGGTCATTTCAACCATCTTGGTACGGAGCACGAAGGCGAAGATCTCTCAGCATCATTTGCTCAAGCCCTTCTTCGACAACGAAGTGAATGTGCGTGTGATCGACAGTCTGCCGGAGGTGCGCAAAGCGAACGGCAGCGATGACACGACCAAGACCGGCTACTGGATGATCCTGGAAGTGGACGGTTATTTGGGCGACTACAAAGCGAGCGTGCGCAAGAACGATCGCGCCAATTTCGTGGACGTGCGCGCCCCGCGCCGCACCCCCATCGAGCGGGCGCTTTACCGGGTTCAGTCCAATGGATCCGAAGTGGCCATTCTGGGCAGTTTCCCCAAAGACGCCACCTGGGATGCCAATTGGCAGTCCGGCCCGCAAAAGGAAACTGCGCGAAATGGCATGATGCCCCGGCTGGGTGAGTTGTTTAAACAACCCTGGGCACGCTCGGCCGCGGCCGTATCGGTCGTCGCCATTGGGGGCGTGCTGATGGCCACCGTCGCCTGGGCAGTCGGCGGGCTCTAGAGCAACACTGAATTAAAGCCGCTCGAGTTTTCTCAAGAACAGATAGAAGGCGCCATCGCCGCCATGGTGGATATGGGCTGCCTGATACTTCACCACGTAGCGGTTGAGCGGTGCTGCATGCAGCCAGTTGGGCAGCGCCGTCCGCAATACACCCCGTTGCCTGTCGGTTCCCCATGGCTTATCGGACGATCCCGCACCGCCCTTGCCGGTGATCACCAGCACGCATTTGAACCGCTGGCGCTGGCCGCTTTCAATAAACCCAATCAGCCGCTTATGTGCCTCCGATTGGGTAAGCCCATGCAGGTCCAACGTGGCATCGATCGGGATGCGCCCGCTGCGCAGCTTTTGCGAGGTTTTACGGTCGAGGGCCGACAGGGGCCGCGTATTGTGTTTCGGCCGAAGCTCAGATCCCGCAAGGGGTACGATGGCTTGGGGAGAAGAGGGGGTCTTCTTGTGCAAGGATTGCATAAAAGGCGACCGGGGATCGGGCGCGCCGGCCACCGCGCTTGGTTGTAAGGGTGTCGCATCGCGCACCGCATAGTCCCACAGCGCCCGTTCGTCGGGTCCGAGCGGCCGGGCCTTTTGGCTGCCCGGTTTCGAAGGCTTCTTGCTGGACATCTGCAATCACTCTCCAACGCCGCCGGCGGGTTACCTATTGACCCGCCATGAGATCTGCCGCGATCTCTTTTGGCAGAAACACCGCCAGGCGGCCAGGCTGTTTCATGCGTCCGGCCACATCGCCGGCATCGGCACCAAAGCCGAGAAACACATCACCCCGCACCGGCCCGCGAATGGCGCCGCCCGTGTCCTGGGCCACCATCAATCGTTGAAGCGGCGCACCCTCCAGAACATCGTTCGCATTCGCATCTGCCGCCGTCGGCTCGGGCGGCCAGCTTGTGTCCAGCCACAAAGGCAATCCGAGCCCCCAATGCTTTAGATCGACCGCCAAGCTACGACCCGGGGTGAGCGCCACTGATTGGGCGCCTAGGGGCCCCAACGTTTCATCGTCGACAATAATCTCGCGAAAGTACACATAAGAGCTGTTGGTGTTCATCACCTCTGCAGCCTGGTCCGGATTGTCATCTAGCCATTGGCGGATCGACTGCATGGTCACCTCTTCCAGGGCCATGTGACCGTCGCGCACCAGCACCCGGCCGATGGCGGTATAGGGATGACCGTTTTGGGCGGCATACCCCACGCGCATCACTTGTCCATCATCGAGAACCACCCGGCCTGACCCCTGAATGTGAAGGAAAAAGGCATCGACCGCGCTGTCGACCCACACCAGCGGCTCATGTGCATCGCTTGGTGCCCGCTCGATTTCCGCGCGCGCCGCATAGGGCCGCAGCCGAATGCCATCCACACGGCCCGCGACCCGGCGCCCCCGCAGGTCCGCGCGAAAATCGCCCAGGTCGACCATGATCAAATCGGCCGGCCGCTGGTAAAGCGGCACGCCAAAGTCATCGCTCTTCGTCCGGGAGCCGCGCAATTCCGGTTCGTAATAGCCGGTAAACAGACCCTCTGTGTCCTGATGATTGGCGGCGGTGAAAGCGACGAAGCGATCTTCGAAGAACCGGCGCGCCGTCTCGGGATCGTCCAAGGGCACTTGCCGCGCCTGATCGCACACCGGTCGCCAGGCGCCATAGGTCCCGAAGGCAGGTCGTGCCGACGTCAACGGTTTGTCTTGCGGGCGTCCTTGCCATCGGTCACAACTGCGCAGGAACGGCGCGATCGCCAAGCGCACATCATCAGACGCCCATCCGGCAAGCGACCGCACTTCTATCGGAGTCAGAATCAACCGGTCGGGCTCGGCCGGCGGTGGCGCCCGAAACATGGACAGCAACCCCCACAACAACCCGGCCAACGCCAAAACGCCGAAGCTGATAATGGCAAGCGGTCGCATCGTTCAACTTCCTGGCTTCAGCTTCCTGGGGTTATCCGCTCTTGGGTTGGGGCAAGGCAGGTTGGCGGTTACCGCCTTAGGCCACAGCCGTGTCGTCGGCGCCGGTGGCCACCAGAACCCAGTTCGGGTTACGGCTTCCCACATCGCGGGCAAAGGTCCAGATGTCCCGGACTTCACGAACCTGGTTCGGGTCGCCTTCGATCACCGCCCCTTCGGAGTCTTTTGTCACCGAAATCAGTTCGCTGACAAACTTGACGGAAATCTCGGCGGTCGCACGCACCAGCGAGGCGGCCGCGATTTCGGCAGAGCGAATACCGACAAAACTCGATTCAACGATCTGCCCGGCCCGCTCCCGCTGGTCGATCACTTGCGCAAATTGGTCGTAAACATCGTCAGACAAAAGGGGCTGCAACGTGGCTTTGTCGCCATTGGCAAATCCGGTGACGATAATCTCGTAGGCGCCCCGCGCGCCGCCCAAAAAGTCGTCGGGGGTAAATGTCCGGTCCGCCAGTTCGATATCGGTGAGGGTTTGGGCCACGGTGCCTGAATAGCGATTGCTGCCTTGGGCAAAGGTTGCGGCAGCTTCGTCGTTGGGTGAGCTGGCGCGGCCGGGCAGCGGCACGGTCTTGTCATCGGCCGGCATGCTTGGCTGGTCTTGCTTATCCCGACGCAACCCATCCCGCGGCTGTCCTTCATGGCCGGTACGGCGTCCCAAAACCGTCCACAGCTGGAAGATAAGAAAGACCGCGAGGATCGCGAAAAAAATGATGTCGAGATACTTCAGTTCTTCCATCCCTGCCTATTTTCATGTTGCCGGTTGCGTACAACCGGGGCGTCACGCCTTACACTAAACTTCCTTGCCGAAACGGTCCAGGTCGGCAGCTTGCCGATCTTGCGCCCAAATCATGGACATTTTGCGACCGGGCGCCGATTTGGGCCGATAATGCAAAAAGAATACACCTTGGGATACGATTGCACAGGCCCTACATAGATACTGTTAATTAGGGCGCGATCCGGTGAAAGGGAACCCGGTTCACCGTCCAATCGCGCCAAAATCAACGACTTTGTACGTGATCCAATCCATGAGGAACGATCATACCCCAGGTAATTAGGTGCCTTGCCGCGGAATAGCAACTATGCCCTTCATTTTGTTAGCCCTGTTTATTGGCGTCCCTCTGATCGAAATTGCCGTTTTTATCCAGGTCGGCGGTTTTCTGGGTCTTTGGCCCACCTTGGCCATTGTTGTGGCGACGGCGGTCATGGGCACGGCCCTGCTTCAGATCCAGGGCTTCGGGATTCTGAGAAGAGCGGAACAGCATCTTAATCGTGGCGAGCTCCCGATCGGCGAGGTGATCAGCGGCGTATTTCTGCTGGTGGCGGGCGCCTTGCTGCTGACACCCGGCTTCGTTACGGACGCGGTGGGCTTTGCCCTGTTCATACCAGCCGTTCGGCTCGCAATCGGCCGCGCCATTCTGCGTGGTCTTGCGTCCCGCGGTTCGCTACACATCTATCGCGCTTCGCCCTCGGGCCCACATCAGGGACCGCGACGTGATGGCGACGGCCCGTGGACCATCGACGGCGATTATCGGGAACTCGACTGAGGGGCCATCCGTCTTGTGAGGATCGGGCAGACGTGGTAGCTGCCTTCGGACAACCCCTGATCGGCCGATCCGGCCGGCAAAGCCAATCCATCCAGAGAGGAGTTGCGTCCCATGGCGGAGAACGAAACCACAAATCCCGTCGGCGCGGACGGACAAAACAATCCGGCCATGCGCGTCATCGGCCAATATGTGAAAGACCTGTCGTTCGAAAACCCCGGCGCGCCCGCATCTCTCACCACAAACAGTGCCCAACCGGCGATCCAGGTGTCCGTCGATGTGGCCGGCCGGCGCCTCTCCAACACCGAATATGAGTCAGAGCTCAAAATAACCGTGAATGCAAAACGCGGCGACACAACCGCCTTCCTGGTGGAATTGTCTTACGCCGGCGTGGTGCAAGTTCAGAATGTTACGAATGAAATGCTGCAGCCGCTTCTCTTGATGGAAGTGCCGCGGCTGCTTTTCCCCTTCGCCCGCCGCATCGTGGCGGATGTAACCCGGGATGGCGGCTTCCCGCCATTGATGCTGGAGCCGATCGACTTCACCCAGCTCTACCGGGAACAGATGTCGAAACAACAAGAAGGCCAAGCAGCTGGGGATGTACCGCCGCCGCCGGCCCCGAACTAAAGCGCGCCTGTCCTAGACATTATTTACCGCTGTTCCACAGAGCCGGCACCGGCAGGGCATCGAGAAATTCTTTGTGCGCCTTCGCTTCTTGCTCGGTGACGAGCGACGGCAACGGTGTCGGGCGTGGCGCGCGGGCCACCAGTTTTCGGCCGCCATTGCCTGCCGCCGCTTCCCCTCTGTCCGAAAAAGAAAGGCCCGGTTGGGCGCCACCGATAAGCTCCAAATAGACTTGGGCTAAAAGTTCCGCATCCAAAAGCGCGCCGTGCACGGTGCGTTCCGATGCGTCGATCTGAAACCGCTTACACAGCGCATCCAAGCTGGCGGGCGCGCCCGGGTATTTGCGCCGCGCGATCATCAGCGTGTCCACGGATTGTTCCGGCAGGATGGGCTCTGCTTCCAATTGACCCAGTTCGAAGTTCAGGAATTTAAGGTCGAAGGACGCATTGTGGATAACCACCGGATCGTCCGCCACGAAGTCTCGGAAATCGACCGCAATCTCTGAAAACACCGGCTTGTCGCTCAAAAAATCCGACGACAGGCCGTGAACCCGTTCCGCCTCTTCGGGCATGTCCCTTTCCGGGTTGATGTACACCTGATAGTTCCGGCCGGTGGGCACATGGTGTTTGAGTTCCACGCAACCGATTTCGACGATCCGGTGCCCTTCGGTGGGATCAAGGCCTGTGGTTTCGGTATCGACGACAATCTCGCGCATGGAGGCGTGCACTCACTGTGAAAGAAGGCGACTCACTATCTACATCGATAAAATAGAGCAAGTTTGTGCGCTCAATCCAACCCCGCGTGGGTTGGTTTGAGCGCACGTTGCTCTAGGCGCCGCTTAAGCTTGTGGCTTGCGTTGCGTCCAAACGGTACCGGTGTGTTGTTTCAGGGCCTTGATCACGTCCGCCACTTGCGCCCGCGCATGGTCAAGCCCCTGATTGGTGTCGACGACATAGTCAGCCCTTTCACGTTTTTCCGCATCGGGCGTCTGCCGTTCCAGAATGCCCAAAAACTTTTCCTCGGTCATGCCGGGGCGCTCTAGAACACGCTTCTTTTGGGTCTCGAACGGCGCCGAGACCACGACAATCACATCCACGCGGGCCTCGCCGCCGGTCTCGAACAACAGCGGAATGTCCAGGATCACCATGGTGGCCCCGTTTCTTTCCGCTTCAAGAAGCCAATCGAGCTGCGCCTTGCCCACCAAGGGGTGAATAATGGCCTCAAGGCGTTTCATGGCGTCCCCTTCGCCGACCACAAATTTGCTCAGCGCATCGCGGTCGATCGCCCCGTCCTTGACGACACCGGGAAATGCCTCGCCGATCGGTTCGACTGCCGCCCCGCCCACGTCATAAAGCGCATGGACCGCCGCATCCGCGTCATAGACCGGCAGGCCGGCGTCCCGGAACATCTTGGCCGTTTCAGATTTGCCCATGCCGATCGACCCGGTAAGCCCCACCAGAAGCATGTTCTGTTCTCCTAAGTTGACCCCAGAATGAGCTGGCGCTGTTGATCCTCCACCGTGGGGTCAATGCCGAACCACGCCTTGAAGGCGGGCCGCGCCTGGTGAAGCAACATGCCAAGACCGTCTACGGTGACACATCCCCGCGCCGACGCCCCGCGCAGCAGATCGGTCTCCAAGGGCTGATAGACAATATCATTGACGACGCAGTCGGAGGACAGGCCCGAGAGATCGATCGTGAGTGGCGGTTGCCCCGCCATGCCGAGAGATGTGGCGTTGATGAGAAAACGAATGTTGGGCAACAAGGCCGAAATATCCTCCCAAGGCACAAATCGGATAGAGACATTTCCGTGGGCGACCGCCTTAATGGAACCTGCCATCTGATCGGCGAGCTGTTCCGCTCGCTTCACGGTCCGGTTGGCAACCACAATATCTGGCACACCAAGCTCGGCAAGACCCGCCACCACCGCGCGAGCGGCCCCGCCTGCCCCCAAGACCAGCGCCGTCCCGTCCCAACGTGCGTCCGGTGCGCCAAGCCGCAGGTTTTCGGCAAAACCGAAGACATCCGTGTTGTCTCCGATCAACCGGTCGCCGGAGACTTTGATCATGTTGCAGGCCCCCACCCCGGTCACGAGCGGCGTGACCTCATCCAAAAACGGAATGCAGCTTTCTTTGTGAGGGATCGTCACCGAACAGCCGGCTAGCCCCAGTGCCGGGAGCGCGCGCAACGCTTGTTCCAATTGCGCAGGGTCGATGGCGAGCGGCACGACCACGCCGTCAATACCATGCCGGTCAAGCCAATATTGATGGAGCTGAGGCGATTTGGAATGGGCGATTGGCCAGCCGATGACAGCCGCCACCGTGCCGGCACCCGTAAGTGTCATGACGGCAATACCTTCTGTGTACGGAAATATTCGAGTAGCGGCAATAAAGGCAGTCCTAGAATGGTGAAATAATTTCCGCGCACCTGCTGGAACAGCTGTGCGCCGGTTGCCTCCAATTGATAGCAGCCCACCGTGCTCAAGGCCACGTCGCCCAGCTCGGTAAGATACCGTTCGATAAACCCGTCGGTGAGCGGACGCATGGTAAGCTCCGCCTGATCTATGTGGTGCCAGTCCTCTTCCCCGTTTCGGAAGACGGCGCATGCGGAAATCAGGACATGGGAGCGGCCGCTCAAGCGACGCAGATGGTCCGTTGCTTCTGCCCGAGAACGCGCTTTGTCGAGGCGTTTGCCTTCTAGAACAAGAATTTGATCGGCGCCGATGGTCAGGGCCGATGCCGGCAGCTCGGGTAGAGACGATACCTGTTGGGCTTTTGCCCGCGCCAGGATCAGCGCGAGATCCCGCGGCTCGGTCGAGGTTCCATCGTGCTTTGCCTTGATTGCCTCTTCGTCCACCAAAGAAGACCTGACCGACATAGCAAGACCGGCGGCTTCCAGCATGGCGCGGCGGCTCTTGCTGGCCGACGCCAGAACAACATTCGACTGATGATCAATCAACAGATTGCCGATTGTATAGGTTGAGGATGGCGGCAGCCGTTTCCTCGATGGACCGACGTGTCACATCGATGACGGGCCAGCCATAGCGGGCAAACAGCCGCCGGGCCTGCTGGGTTTCTTCGCGGATTTTTTCGATGTTCACGTAATCCGTCTCTTTGTCCTCATTGAGGGACAAGAGCCTGTTGCGCCGAATCTGGATCAAACGATCGGGGCTCACGGTAAGGCCCACGACCAGTGGGCGCTCGACCTCTTCCAGTTCCTGCGGCAGGGGACAATTGGGCACGACCGGCACATTGGCTGCCTTGATCCCGCGGTTGGCAAGGTAGATGCAGGTCGGGGTTTTCGATGTGCGGCTGACCCCCACCAGAATGGCATCCGCATCATTCAAGTCCGCGGCCCCTTGGCCGTCATCGTGAGCCATGGTGTAACGCAAAGCCTCGATCCGCGCGAAATAATCCGCATCCAAACTATGCTGGCCGCCGGGCTTGTGGGACAGCTCTGTCCCCAAATAGTTGCGCAGCGCCAGGAGCACCGGGTCCAATACCGAGATGCAAGGCATTTGCAGGTCGCGGGCCCGTTCCTCAAGCCGCGCCCGAAGCTCGTCGTTCATCATGGTATAGAGCACCACACCGGGCGCCGTCTCAATTTCATTCATCACCCGGTCGATTTGTTTGCGCGACCGCACAAGGGCATAGATGTGTTCCACCGGTTCCACCATGTCGAATTGGGCACAGGCGGCTTTTGCGATCGCATTCAGCGTCTCGCCCGTGGCATCGGAAACCAGATGCAGGTGGAAGAATATCTTTGGCTTATCGGCGTCCATTAATCCCTCACAGAATATCCGCGGGGTTGAGGAAAACCTGACGATTATGGGGGTGGCCGCTTAAGTTTTGCAATTTTCGAGAAATCTCTTTGCCGATTTGCCATGTGTGAATAGGTTGACACCCGCGACCATGAAATCTGGGGATAACATCGGCTACGACGGACCGCACCGTCCGAATCGTACCTCGAAACCGAGGATCCGCCATAACTTTCAGCCGGGTTTTGTGTGGCAACATGTTACATAGCGGTCCTTAAAAACCTGAATAATCCTGTTGAAATCAAGGGGATATGCGTTAATTCCCAGTTTTCACAGGCCCTACTACTTACAACTACCTTTTCTTTCTTAAGAAGGAAAAAGGGGAAAACAGGCAGCACCTTGTCCTCACACTTTCTCTCCACCTTAGCTCGGCAACAAGGCACCGTTCCGCCAATCTGGCTCATGCGACAGGCGGGCCGCTATTTGTCCGAATACAGGGCGCTGCGGGCGCAAGCCAAAGATTTTGTCGATTTTTGCTTCTCACCAAAGCTTGCCGCCGAAGCGACATTGCAGCCCATCGACCGTTTCGATATGGATGCCGCCATTCTTTTCGCGGATATTCTGCTCATTCCCTATGCCATGGGGCAGGATTTAACCTTCGCCGAGGGGGAAGGACCGCGTCTGCCGGGTTTGGCCGATGGCCACCAGATTGCCTTCAACGATATTCCCGAAACCATCGACGTGCTGGAGCCAGTGTTCGAAACCGTGCAACGGGTCCGGCAAGACTTGGACAGTACCAAGGCGCTGATCGGCTTCGCTGGGGCCCCGTGGACGGTGGCTACCTATATGGTGCGCGGTCGGGGCGGGGAAGGCCACGCGGATGTGCGCGAATGGGCCTATCGCAATCCGGAGACGTTTGAGCGGCTGATGGATCAGCTGGTTGAGGCTACCTCCGCCTACTTGATCAAGCAGATCGACGCGGGTGCCGATGCGGTACAGCTTTTCGATACCTGGGCAGGGGGGCTGCCGCCGTCCGCGTTTCATGCCTGGTGTGTGGAGCCCGTGCGGCGGATTGTCGAGCAACTGAGGGCGGCGCACCCCACAATACCGATCATAGGATTTCCAAAATCTGTGGGCAGTCTGGCGGACCCGTATGTGCGGGCGACCAAGGTGGATGCTGTGGGTCTCGATTTTGGTGTGTCCCTGCAATGGGCGCGGGATGCCTTGTCGGAAAATGCCGTGCTGCAGGGCAATCTGGATCCTGTGGTGTTGGCCGTCGGCGGTGATTTGTTGCTTAGGGAAATCGACCTCATTCTGGAGACATTGGACGGGGTACCGTATGTCTTCAATTTGGGTCATGGCATCTTGCCCCACACGCCACCGGAGAATGTCAGTGTTCTGATGAAGCGTGTTCGGGGGTCGGCTTAGTGCGCACGGCCGTCGTGCTGTTCAATCTGGGCGGGCCGGATTGTCCGGAAGCCGTTCAGCCCTTTTTGTTCAATTTGTTCTACGACCCCGCGATCATCCGGTTGCCGGGATTTCTGCGCTGGCCGTTGGGCCAGATCATTTCCCGCCGGCGGGCGCCGGTTGCACAAAAGATCTATGCTGAGCTGGGGGGACGCTCGCCGATCGGGGAGCTTACCGAGCAGCAGGCCCAAGCCCTTGAGAAGCGTCTCAACGGCAAAGACGAGCGCCAATACCGGTGTTTTGTGGCCATGCGCTATTGGCATCCGCGGGCGGCACAGACGGCAGAAACCGTTAAGGCCTATGGGCCCGACCGGGTGTTGCTGCTGCCGCTTTATCCGCAATTCTCCACCACCACAACCGCGTCTTCCTTGAAAGAGTGGTATCAGGAGGCGGCAAAGCTCGGCCTAGACTCACCAACTTATTCCGTATGCTGCTATCCTGGTCACGCACTGTTCGTGAAAGCTCATGCGGATTTGCTGCGCAAGACACTGGATCAATCGGAGAAGCCGTCGAACGTTCGCGTCCTATTTTCTGCCCACGGATTACCTAAACGGGTGGTGGAAGCGGGCGACCCCTATCAGAGCCAGGTGGAGTGGACGTGTGAGCAGGTGGTCAAAGCGCTTGGACCGTCCGACCTGGACTGGAAAGTGAGTTATCAAAGCCGTGTGGGGCCGCTTGATTGGATCGGCCCGTCGACGGAGGCCTGCATCATGGAGGCGGGGGCCGAGGGCAAGGATCTTGTCATCGTGCCGATCGCCTTCGTCTCGGAACATTCGGAGACGCTGGTGGAGCTCGATATCGAATACAAGGAATTGGCCGACCAGGCCGGCATATCGTCTTATACGCGGGTGCCCGCGCTTGGAACCCATGATGACTTTGTGGGTGCTCTGGCAGAGATTGTAGAGGCGACCTTGGAATCGAATTCGGAGACTCAGAAAGCGGCGGGCTTTGAAGGATGTGCGGACATTCATCGCCAATGTCCGCTACTGACCAGTCTTGCCTAAGGAGCGAAAAGTTCGTGGATCTACTGGCTGACTTCTATCTCACTCTCAAAGCGCTGCACATTATTTCCATCATCGCGTGGATGGCCGGCATGCTCTATTTGCCGCGGCTGTTTGTGTACCACGTGGACGCGCCGGTGGGCTCGGCCCAATCGGAAACCTTCAAAGTGATGGAGGAGCGCCTTCTACGCTACATCATGACCCCGGCCTTGATCGCCAGCTGGGTTTTCGGGCTGTTACTCAGCCTGATGCCCCATTTGGATGCCTGGTCATCGGGTTGGTTTCACGGGAAATTGTTTCTATTGCTTTTATTGAGCGGGATTCACGGTTTCTTTGCCAAACTGCGGAAAGATTTCCTTGCTGATCGAAATGAACGGCCGGCGCGGTTCTTCCGGATCATCAATGAAGTGCCGACCGTTCTGATGATTGGCATCGTGTTTTTGGCCATTCTGAAGCCGTTTTGATCATTCCGCTGGTTTGCGCCCCTTGTTTGGCGTATCAAATCAGCTTATATGTGCACAAGGGTGTCAGAATACCTCTCTAATATGAGTTCTGCTCGTCCGGTCCGAGACCAGAGCCACTGACTATCTGCCAAACTTCATTCCTTTCATAATCCGCTTGGTCACCCGCGACCGGAATCGCAGACAAAGCGGCCTTATTTCAACCTCTTAACCCACATTAACGTTGCGATTACGAAGTCCAAGCCGATGACGGTTCACGAGATGAAATTGCAGGAGCTGAAGGCGAAAACGCCGACAGACCTGCTCGCCTTCGCTGAAGAGTTAGAAGTCGAAAACGCCAGCGCCATGCGCAAACAGGACATGATGTTTGCGATTTTGAAGCAGCTTGCTGAAAATGACGTTCAGATTACCGGGGGCGGCGTCCTGGAAGTGCTGCAGGACGGCTTCGGCTTCCTAAGGTCGCCGGAAGCGAATTATTTGCCGGGTCCTGACGATATTTACGTCAGCCCGAGCCAAATCCGACGCTTTTCTCTGCGCACCGGCGATACGGTTGAAGGCCAGATCAGGTCTCCCAAAGACGGCGAGCGCTATTTTGCCTTGTTGAAGGTGACGTCAATCAACTTCGAGGATCCGGAGAAGACGCGCCACAAGGTTCATTTCGACAATTTGACCCCGCTCTATCCCGAAGAGCGGATCAACATGGAAATCGAAGATCCCACCATTAAGGATATGAGTTCCCGGGTGATCGATCTGGTGGCGCCGTTGGGCAAAGGCCAACGGGGGTTGATTGTTGCGCCGCCGCGCACGGGTAAGACGGTTCTGCTGCAGAACATTGCCCATTCCATCACCAGCAATCATCCCGAATGTTATTTGATCGTGTTGCTGATCGATGAGCGGCCGGAAGAAGTGACGGACATGCAGCGGTCGGTGAAGGGGGAAGTGATTTCATCCACCTTCGACGAGCCCGCTGCCCGCCACGTTCAAGTGGCCGAAATGGTCATTGAGAAGGCGAAACGGCTAACGGAGCACGGGCGCGATGTGGTCATCCTGCTCGATTCGATTACCCGTCTTGGCCGCGCCTATAACACGGTCGTGCCCTCTTCGGGCAAGGTGTTGACGGGTGGCGTTGACGCCAATGCCCTCCAGCGCCCGAAACGCTTCTTCGGTGCGGCGCGGAACATCGAAGAAGGCGGGTCGCTGACCATCATTGCCACGGCGCTTATCGATACCGGCAGCCGCATGGACGAGGTGATCTTCGAAGAATTTAAGGGCACAGGTAACTCTGAAATCATTCTCGACCGCAAGGTGGCCGACAAGCGGGTCTTCCCCTCCATCGACATCACCCGGTCGGGCACGCGGAAGGAAGAATTGCTGGTCGAAAAGGGCACGCTTCAGAAAATGTATGTGTTGCGCCGGATCCTCAACCCCATGGGCACGGTGGATGCCATCGAGTTCCTGCTCGACAAGCTGCGCACCAGCAAGACCAATGACGATTTCTTCGACAGCATGAACACCTAGAGCCGCTTTGGTTTTCTTTGAAACGCAAAAAGGTTCGAGATTCTTTGTTTTGCGCGTTTCCCCCGATAGATCTTGGGCGTTGAACCGGATTCCACCCATCCGGTCAAGCCGGAGGGCATGCTTCACCTGGAAACGCTATAGGGCGGCTGGTCTAGAAGGCTGTTCTAAGGAATGAGAACAGTTGCACCGGTGGTCCGGCGAGCTTCCAAATCCTTATGCGCTTGGGCCGCATCCTTCAGCGAATAGCGCTGATGAATATCAATCTTCACAATACCCTTTGAAATGACGTCAACCACGTCTCCGGCGGTTCTCGCCAGATCTTCCGCGGTGAAGGTGTAATTGAACAGGGTTGGGCGCGTGAGATAGAGCGATCCTTTTTGGGACAGGGTGCCCACATCGATCGGCGGAACGGGCCCCGACGCATTGCCGAAGGACACCATCAAACCGCGGGGCTGCAGACTGTCCAAAGATCCGTCGAGCGTGTCCTTACCCACCGAATCGTAAACCACCGGCACCCCTTTGCCGTCGGTGAGCTCCCGGACTTTGGCCGCCACATCCTCTTGCCGATAGAGAATTGTGTGGTGGCAACCGTGACTTTTGGCCAAGGCCGCCTTGTCATCACTGCCCACCGTGCCGATGACGGTGGCGCCCAAATGGCTCGCCCATTGGCACATAATGAGACCGACGCCACCGGCGGCCGCATGCACCAAAATCGTATCGCCGGATTTGACGTCATAGGTTTGCCGCAGCAAATATTGGGCGGTCATGCCTTTCAGCATCATCGCCGCAGCGACTTCGTCCGAAATGCTGTCCGGCACCTTGATCACCCGGTCGGCCCCCACATTGGCAGCCTGGCTGTAGGCGCCAAGGGGGCCGGTGCCATAAGCGACCCGGTCCCCTTCTGCGATTCCGGAAACATTGTCACCCTTCGCAACGACGGTGCCACAAGCTTCTAGGCCGATTCCCGTTGGCAAGGGGAGCGGATAGAGCCCGGAGCGGTGATAGACATCAATGTAATTGACGCCACAGGCCTGATGCCGAACTTGGATTTCGCCCGGCCCGGGGGCCGGCAGGTCTATTTCCTGCCATTTCAGGACGTCGGGCGCGCCGGGCTCGGTGATGCGAAATCCATGCATGATATCGACGCTCCCGGGTCAGCCCAAATGGGCTTTGAAGAAGTCGCTGGTACGCTGGTTGGCGAGATCGGCTGCGGCTTTGTCATAGTGCTCGCCGCCCACTCGGGCAAAAGCGTGGTCGTTGTCGTCATAGGTGTGAATGGTAACGTGGTTATTTGACGCCAAGCCGTCTTTCACCGCTTGCTGAGCCTCGGGTGGGACAAACTGATCCTTGGCAGCCACGTGCAGCATCAATGGCTGGGTGATGTTCTTCGACTCATCCAACTTCTCTTGGATGTTGACCCCATAGAAGCCAACCGACGCATCGGCGGATGTGCGCGCTGCGGTGAGGTAGGCCAGCAAGCCGCCGAGACAATAGCCCACCGCGCCTATCTTGCCGCTGCAGCCGTCGAGCCCACGCAAATGCGCGATTGTGGCGTCAATGTCTTTGACACCCGCATCCACGTCGAATTTGCCGAAAAGGTCGAACGCCTTCTGCCATTCTTCCTGGCTTTGGTCGGTAAGCTGGATGCCCGGTTCGATGCGCCAAAATAGGTCGGGACACAAAGCCACATAACCTTGGGCGGCGAGACCATCTGCGATATCGCGCATGACTTTGTTGACGCCAAATATTTCTTGGATGACCACGACGCCGGGGCCGCTGCCGCTGGCGGGGATTGAAAGATATCCGGAAAAACTGCCGTCCGGTCCGTTGATGGAAATGTCCTGTCCGCTCACTTGGCCCTCCTGTGTTGAGCTGGGTAAAGTTTGGTTAACCGTAATTCGGTGGATGCCAAAAGAAAACCGGCAATCATCAAGCGGCGGGCGATTGGCTGGTAAGAGATCCCCGAAGCGCATCGGGATCCGTGCAGGGCAGGGAACATGTTTGACCGATGCAAACATAGGCCGTCGCCTTCCCATCGATCATGCCTTTGCCGGCCGCCGGATGTGAGTCGTCCAAGGTGGTGCCTGGGGGAACGGAGATTAGAAGCTGGTTCGGGAGAGAGACCCCGTAGACCGATCGCAGCAGCCGCTTGGTGTCGTCTTTTTCAGGATTGCCGAAGATCACAATCTGTGTCGCCCGGGTCAAATACTCGAAATTGTTGAGAAGCGTGCCAAGCTGAAAGAAGTTCCGCTGAACGGCGCCGCCGAAGGCGTGAAGAATCGTATCTGCCCGGACGAAGTAGGAGGAGGTTCCGGTAGAGTGGCCAAGCCGTGCCAGAACTTCGACCATGGTGCCGTTAGCGTTTGGGGTGGCGTCGTCGTCTGGGGTTCGGGTTCGGACGATCAGCGCTTCGGCGTCATCCGCGGTCAGGAAATAGCCGCCCGCATCTCCCGCCCAATAATGCGCGTTGAGTGTTTCGGTCCACGCTTGAGCCTTTTCTAGATAGTCGCTCTGCCGGGTTGCTTCATACAGAGACAACGCGGCCAGGGCCATATTGGCGTAATCGTCCGCCGTTGCCGCATGTTGGGCACGGCCCAATCGGCAACTATGGTAAAGGCGCGCTTCACCATCTTGCTCGTCGGCCATGTGGGCACAGACACTCCTAAAGCCGGACTGTGCCAGATCGAGCCAATCCGGACGGTCGAACGCCTGGGCGGCTGACGTCAGTGCACGAATCATAAGTCCGTTCCAATCGGCAAGCATCTTGTCGTCCCAGCCGGGCCGTACCCGTTCGGAGCGCTTTTCTAGAAGGATCGCGCGGGCGGCGGCAAGGCCGTCTTCCCGGTCGTCCGCCCCCGGACGAGATGACGTCAGCCGGTTGAGGATTGTGTTGCCTTCCCAATTGCCCTCGACCGAAACGTCATAAGTGGCGCAGAACAGCGCCGCGACGTCCGGCGCCAGCACGCTTTCAATTTGCTCTTTGGTCCAAACATAGAAGCGGCCTTCTTCCCCTTCGGAATCCGCATCGAGCGATGCGGCAAAGCCCCCTTCGCTGGTGATCATCTCGCGGGCGAGCCAATCAATGGTTTCGGCGATACGCTCAGCATACAGAGGAGTATGGTTAAGACGCCAGACCTGGGTGAGCAGCGAGATCAGCAAGGCGTTGTCATAGAGCATTTTTTCGAAGTGCGGCACCAGCCAGCGCTCATCGACCGAATAGCGTGCCCAGCCGCCGCCCAGATGATCGTAGATGCCGCCTTGGCACATATTGGTCAGGGCGATTTCCACCGCTGCCCGGTAGGTTTCGTTGCCGCCGCGCAGATAGGCGCGCCAGAGCAGTTCCAGCAATGCGGTCTGGGGAAATTTCGGCGCCCCTTTGAGGCCGCCATGCGCCATATCCATCATGGTGACCAGCTTTTCGGCGGCAATATCGAGCAATTGCGGCGTCAACTGGCCTTGCGTCTCGGCCTGAGACAGATCCAACAGGCCTTTCTTCAGGGCTTCAGTGTTCTTTTGCACATTGGCGGGCGAAGTTCGGTAGGCTTGATGGATTTGCTCGAGCACTTGTTTGAAAGACGGCATGCCATAGCGGGGCTCTTTGGGAAAATAGGTCCCGCCCCAGAATGGCTCGCCCGCCGGCGTTAGAAACATGGTCAGTGGCCACCCCCCTTGCTGCCCCAGCATGTGGAGGGCACTCATATAGATGGTGTCGATGTCCGGCCGCTCCTCCCGGTCGACCTTGATGTTGACGAACAATTCGTTCATGAGTGCCGCCGTTTCCGCATCCTCGAAGCTTTCATGGGCCATCACATGGCACCAGTGGCAGGCGGCGTAACCGATCGACAACAGAATGGGCTTGTTCTGTTGCTGGGCAAGTGTCAGCGCCTCGGGGCCCCAAACCTGCCAGTGAACTGGATTGTCCTTATGCTGAATAAGGTAAGGACTGGTCGAATCGGCAAGGATATTTTTTGTCATAGGGCTTATATAGGGCGTTCGAAGGTCGATGTTATCCGTAATGGATGCCCTGGCATGGGGCGCCGCGGAGGACAGATACTGAGGCTTGAAAGGAGCCGTGTCTATGAAGATCAAAGTCGAGGTGGATTTGACGCCCATTGAAGCACGGCGCTTGTTGGGGCTCCCCGACGTGGAGCCCATACAAGAAGCCATGATGAACGGATTGATGGAGCAATTTCAGTCTGCCCGGGGCATGTTGGATCCGGAAGCGCTAATCAACTTCTTTGGTCCCATGGGCGCACAAGGCCTGGAGCAATTGCAGAAGGTTTTGTGGAGTGCCGCTAGAACGGCGATCGACCCAGGAAAGAAGAGCACCAAGAGCACCACCCGGAAACGCACGAAACGGACCGCCGCGAAACAGGACTAGGCGGACGGACACGTGGATACCATTGCGGCATTGTCCAGCGGAGCGGTTCCTTCCGGCGTGGCGGTGATTCGCGTGTCGGGTCCCCGGGCGAAAGCGGCCGTGGAAGCCCTGACCGGTAGGGCACCCCCCAAACCCGGCAAGGTGAGCTTGAGGGTTTTTCGCAAGGGCGGCGAGCCGTTGGATAAAGGCCTCTTAGTGTGGTTTGCGTCCCCCAAAAGTTTCACCGGCGAAGACGTGGCGGAGTTCCAAACTCATGGGGGGCGGGCTGTCGTGGATGGTGTATTGGCGGCGTTGTCCGAGATTGAAGGCGTCCGGTTTGCAGAAGCGGGTGAGTTTTCCAAACAGGCGTTTTTGAATGGCCGCCTTGACCTGACCGAAGTGGAAGGCCTCGCCGACCTTGTCAATGCGGAGACGTCGCTTCAGCGCCGCCAAGCTCTCGCCCAGATGAGTGGTGCTCTGGCCGAGCTTTACGAGTCCTGGCGTGGGCGCCTCATCCGGGCATTGGGTTTTGTGGAGGCTGAGATCGATTTTTCCGATGAGGACCTGCCGGACGGTCTTACAGGCGAAACGGTGCCTGTCATCTCTAAACTTATCGAGGAGGTTCGGGGTCATCTTGAGGGGGCTCACCTGGGCGAGCGTTTAAGAGACGGGTTTCGGGTGGCCATTTACGGTGCCCCGAATGTGGGAAAGTCGAGCCTGCTCAATCGGCTGGCGGAACGCGACGTGGCCATCGTATCGGAGCAGCCGGGCACCACCCGGGACTTTTTGGAAGTGCATCTCAATCTGGGTGGCGTGCCGGTGACGGTGGTGGATACGGCCGGCTTGAGATCGGCTGAAGACGAGATCGAACGCATTGGGGTGGCTCGTGGATTGGTTCAGGCCAGTGAGGCGGATCTTCGTTTGTTGGTCATGGAGGCAGGCGCCGGTGATCCGGTTGATCTCTACGAAACGGCGCGGCCCCATGTGGTGGCTCTGAATAAGTCAGACCTGATGGCTGGATCTCCTCCGGCCACCCAAAAGGAGCTGGCGGACCTCCCGAGCTTTCTCATCTCAGCGAAGGAAGGGACCGGTATCGGCGACCTCCTTGACTTCATCAGCAAACGATTTCGGGAAAGAGTTGAGGCAGCGCCGGCGGTGGTGCCGACGAGGATTCGGCATCGGGAGATATTGACGCGATATGAGTTCGCCTTGCAACGGGCCTTGAAAGTGGTGGACAAGGAGTCGCCGGATCTTTTGGCGGAGGAACTTCGACAGGCCATGTGGGCTCTGGGGGAAATAACGGGCCGCGCCGGCGTGGAGGACATGTTGGACGTGGTTTTTAAGGATTTCTGTATAGGAAAATAGTGTTTCACGTGAAACATCGGTGATAGAAGACCGGCACCGAGCGACGCCGCTAGTTGGGTCGGGAAGGAAGAATGAGCACGCAATTTGACGTCATTGTTGTGGGAGGAGGCCATGCCGGCTGCGAGGCAGCGGCGGCCGCTGCACGCATGGGGGCCAACACGCTCTTAATCACCCATAAGATCGAGACCATTGGGGAAATGTCCTGCAACCCGGCCATTGGTGGTCTGGGAAAAGGCCATCTTGTCCGGGAGATCGATGCTTTGGATGGGGTGATGGGGCGTGTGATTGATAAGGCCGGGATCCAGTTTCGTGTCCTCAATCGCCGAAAGGGGCCGGCCGTCAGAGGGCCTCGCGCCCAGGCCGATCGCAAACTATACCGGAACCACATGCAGTCCGCCTTGTCGGAGGTGGCCGGGCTGACGATTTTAGCGGACAGTGTTGAGGACATTGACGTCACTCTTGGCCGGGTGTCCGGCGTGGTCGGGGGCAGCGGGACGGTCTATCGGGCGCCGGCGGTTGTCATCACCACGGGAACATTTCTTCGGGGTGTCATCCATATCGGTGATCGCCAGATCAAGGCCGGTCGGGTTGGTGAAGCGCCGGCGGTGGCCTTGTCGGAGCGTCTGTATTCGTTGGGATTGACTATGGGCCGGTTGAAGACCGGGACACCGCCCCGTTTGGACGGGCGTACCATCGATTGGTCGGGTTTGGTTCGGCAGCCGGGGGACAATCCTCCAGAACCATTTTCTTTCTTGACGGAGCGGATTGAAACGCGCCAAGTGGACTGTTTTATCACAAAGACGACCCCGGCGACCCATGAGATCATCAAGGCGAATTTGGATCGAGCGCCAATCTATTCCGGGCAGATTGAGGGGACCGGCCCCCGATATTGCCCGTCGATCGAAGACAAAGTCGTTCGCTTTGAGGAGAAGCCCGGCCACCAGATATTTTTGGAACCGGAGGGACTAGACGATTACACGGTTTATCCGAACGGGATTTCGACCTCGCTTCCCGAGGAGGTCCAATACGACTTCCTGCGGACAATCCCCGGGTTGGAGAAGGCGAACATCATTCGCCCGGGATATGCCATCGAGTATGATTACATCGATCCGCGAGAGCTGACGCCGGGCCTCGAAGTGAAGCGATTGGAGGGGTTGTTCTTGGCGGGTCAGATCAACGGAACAACGGGCTACGAAGAAGCAGGGGCTCAAGGGTTGGTCGCGGGTTTGAATGCCGCCCGATTCGCTGCCGGTCAAGACGCGGTCATTTTGTCCCGGTCGGAAAGCTATGTCGGCGTGATGATCGATGATCTGGTGACCCGGGGCGTGGCGGAGCCCTATCGCATGTTCACATCACGTGCCGAATACCGTTTGACCCTTCGGGCCGATAATGCCGACCAAAGACTCACGGAACGTGGGATTGCACTTGGCTGTGTTGGGCGTCAGCGGGCGGAGGCATACGCCGGCAAAAAAGAGGCTCTCGGCCAAGGGCGTCAGTGGATCGGGTCGTTTTCCATAACACCGGCCGCCGCAAAGAAGGCGGGATTGAATGTGAATCAGGACGGGGTTCGGCGTTCCGGCATGGACCTCCTCTCTTATCCCGATATTTCGTTCGATGATCTTTGCCGGCTGGAACCGGGTCTTAACGCGATCCCGAATTTCGTTCGGGAGCAGTTGGAGATTGACGCCCGATATGCGGGTTATCTGGGCCGGCAACAGCGGGATATCGATGTGGTTCAGCGGGACGAGAATGTGCGTTTGGGCGACCGGGTGGATTATGGGTCGATTTCCGGTCTGTCCAATGAGATTCGGCACAAACTGGAACTGATTCGCCCGGAAACCCTCGGCCAAGCCGGCCGGATCGATGGCATGACCCCAGCGGCGTTGGCTTTGGTCTTAGCCCATGTGAAGAACGGAAAAGCACGAAAATCCGCGTAACGAAAAGGGCAAGCTTGCCGTGACCTATGGGCCGGAGCAACTGCGACGGGATCTGGATGTTTCACGTGAAACAATCGAACGCCTCGAAAAGTTTCGCGCCCTTCTGGCCAAATGGCAGAAATCCAAGAATCTAGTGGCCGCCTCTACTCTAGAGGACTTCTGGCATCGACACATTCTAGACTCAGGCCAACTGATTCGCAGTGTGCCCGGGTGGACAAACGGTTCGTGGATTGATTTCGGCTCTGGGGCCGGATTCCCGGGCCTTGTCATGTCAATTCTAAGGCCTGCAGACGCCCTCCCAATCCATCTTGTGGAAAGTAATCGGAAAAAGTGTCAGTTCCTTAAGGAGGTGTCGCGTATATGTTCTGCCAATGTCACCATAGTCAATGATCGCATAGAGAATGTGAGCACCTTGAAGGCGGATATTGTGTCTGCACGCGCCTGTGCCCCCTTGCCGCTATTGTTGGAGTGGGCGGTGCCTTGCCTGAACAATGACGGTGTTTGTGCATTTCTCAAGGGACAAGATGTTGAGGAAGAATTGACCGAAGCCCATAAATATTGGAATATGCGCGTCGAAGAAATACCCAGCCTATCCCATGACCACGGAAAAGTTCTGTTGATAGGAGATGTCCAGCGTGTCTGAAAGCGCCGTCGCCTTTGTTGCTCCCCCGGAAGCGGCCCGCCGCAAGACCCGAGTGATCGTTGTCGCCAACCAGAAGGGTGGGGTTGGCAAAACGACAACCGCCATCAATCTGGGGACAGCCCTGGCCGCGGTCGGCGAAAAAGTCATGGTGATCGATCTGGATCCCCAGGGCAATGCAAGCACCGGATTGGGGATCGATCAGGCCAGTCGGGGTGTCTCGTCCTACCACGTTCTGATGGGGGACAACCCGATGGGTGACGCTGTTACCCCAACAAGAATTCCGGGACTTTTCGTGATTCCGTCCACCGTGGATCTTTCCGGGGCAGAGCTCGAGTTGATCGATTTCGATCGCCGTGCGCACCGGCTGCTGGATGCGCTGGAAACGTTCCTGGATGGGCCCGCCCCCATACATAAATTCGATCCCAGAGACACGGACGAAAGGCCACTGGACTATATTCTCATAGACTGCCCGCCTTCACTGGGCCTGCTGACCATTAATGCCATGACCGCCGCCCAGTCGATACTCGTTCCCTTGCAATGCGAGTTCTTTGCGTTGGAAGGCCTTACCCAATTGGTCCACACCGTGAAGCGGGTTCAGGCCAACCTGAATCCGGATCTAGAAATCCAGGGTGTGGTTCTCACCATGTTCGACCAACGGAACAAACTTTCGGATCAGGTGGCGGCGGATGTGCGTGGGTCTCCCTTGGGCGAGAAGGTATACCGAACGGTCATTCCAAGGAATGTGCGGGTATCGGAAGCGCCCTCCCATGGCAAGCCGGCGCTTCTCTATGACTACCGGTGCGCCGGCAGTCAGGCCTATATCCGGCTCGCCAGTGAAATCATCCAGAAAGAAAGAGCGGCCCAGGCCTCAATGCCCGGTCGGTCGGTCCATCAAACATGAACGAAAGTCCTAAGATGGTAGAGGAAAATGCCGTGGCGCAAGAGAAGAAACCCACTCGATTAGGACGAGGACTGTCTGCCCTCTTGGGAGAAGAACCTCCCGAGAGCCCCCAATCAGAACCAAGTTCTAATGCCAAGGTGCCGATTGCTTATATTGACGCCAATCCGCTCCAGCCACGGCGCACCTTTCGTGCCGAGGACATTGATGATCTGGCGGCGTCGGTTCGGGAAAATGGCATCCTGCAGCCAATATTGGTACGGCCCCATCCCCGGGAACAGGGGCGCTATCAGATCGTTGCCGGTGAGCGGCGCTGGCGGGCGGCTCAGAAAGCACAACTTCACGAAATCCCGGTGCTCGTGCGAGAGCTGAACGATTCAGAAACCCTCGAACTCGCCCTTGTGGAGAATATCCAACGGGCCGATCTGGACCCAATCGAAGAAGCAAAAGGGTACGAAACCCTCATCGAGAATTTCGGCCACACACAAGAACAGCTTTCTAAGACGATCGGCAAGAGCCGCAGCCACATCGCAAATACCATGCGCCTTCTGACCCTGCCGGATGAAGTGCAGGCGTTTCTGAAAGAAGGCCAGCTGACACCGGGGCATGCCCGGGCGCTGATCACCACCGATCAACCGCTCGCCCTGGCCCGTCAGATTGTGGAAGAAAGCCTTTCGGTACGGGATACTGAGACCCTCGCCAAATCCCAGAAACCAACATCCGTGCCGACGCCAAAACCGGCACAAACCAAGGATGCCGACACGCGCGCCCTGGAGGAGAATGTTTCCCGGTCGCTGGGCCTCCGGGTTTCCATTGACGACCGCGGCCCCAAAGGGGGTGTCTTGAAAATCAGCTACAAAACCCTCGAGCAATTGGATGATGTTTGCCGGCGGCTCGCTTCGGTGACGGAAGCGCTCTGATCCAATTTAGGTAATTCCGAGATTGTTTGACTCGTCGTCGCGAGCGGGCCCAGGCCCGCGCAGTGATCCAAGGCAGCAAATCTCCAAACAAGCGGTCCTGCATTGCTTCGCCTGCCTGTGGGAAGCCGGCGCTTCGCTTCGGCGAAGGCAGGTCGCTTAAGCGCCTCGCAAAGACGTTCCATTCTTCAACAATCAATTCAAATCAGAATCGCACTAGAACATCGTTCTACGCCTAAACCACACGCGCGGGCGCCGGCGATGACGCTTTTGCGCCAAGACGCGGAAATGTCCGTTTCTCTAAGCGCGGCCCCGCAAGGATCGGGCGCGAACCGCCAGCCGCACAAGGGCATCTCCGCAGATCATCACATCCGGAGCTCCTGTCGTTTTGCAACGCGCTTCCGATGCGAGCAACAAGTCCAACGCCTGGGCCAGAAGCTTGGGCCGCCAAAGCGAAACCTGCCGCTCGAAGGATTGCCGGCGCTTGAAATGAATAGGCGGACGCAATTTTCCGATCGCTTGCCCCGCCGGGACACCCGTTCCCACCAACGCAGCGACCCGCGCCAGTCGGGAAAAATGGCCGGTCGCCGCCCTCAGCAGCCCGACCGGCGTCTGACCGCCATCGAAGCATTTCGTAAGTTCCGTATCCACCCGGTCCACATCGCCGGCGCCGACTGCATCAAGCAACCCGTCCACCGTCAACGCGCTGGCATCCCCGATGGCCGCTTGAGCATCGGCCAAGCTGACCGGGGAGCGCCCTTCTCCCTTGCCGAGATAGAGAACCAGTTTCTCCAATTCTTGGCGGGTCAGCTGACGGTCGCTTCCCAGGTGGCTTACCAAAAAACCCATGGTTTCCATGGGCGCCTGCCAGCCGTGTCCGCGCAATGTATCTTCAATGAGCTTCTCGACCGTGCCCGCATCGTCCGGATAACAGGGAAGGGCTGCCGCCGATTTGCTGGCCTCAAACAATTTCCGTACGGACGATCTGGGCCCGAGATCACCCGCTTCCACGAGCAAGAAGCCCTCAAGGGCTTTGTTACCCGCATCCAGATCGGAAACGAATTCGCCAATCACCTTCGACTGGGAATCGCCATTAATCCGTAGACGTATTAACCGACGCCCCCCCATCATCGAAAGGGCCGCCGCCTCGTCGAACAAGCGCGCGGGATCATTCTTAAGGTCGCTTTCGGAAAGCCCACACACCAAGAAGGGGTCGGAAAGGTCCGCGACGATGGCGCGCGCCAATTGGGCGCCGCGCTCGCGGGCAAGGCCGCTATCGGGGCCATAAACCAAGGCCGCCGCAAGCTCGCCCGGGTTTCTTACAATGCGATCAATCTCGCCGGCTTTGGGTTTCATGTATGGGTTTCATATGTCACCGGCATCATCTTCCGGCGCGGGCGTTCCCAAGGGCCGATCCACGGGCACGCGCGGATTACCCTTCTCATAGGACGGCAAATTCCGGTCTGGCCCGGTTTCCTCCTCTTCCAATTCCGCGGTCCACGCGCCGCCGGATTTGAAGAACAAGGCAAGCTGCAGTTTTACGTTCTCCGCAATATTGCGGGCCGCCCGGAACTCGGCATCGCGCCGCGCGGTGACGGTGGCAAATTCGGAATCAACCACATTGTACGCAGAGAAGGCCCGGGAGGTCCCGGCGACCAATGTCTTACCGGACCCATTTTCCACCAGTTCGTAACGGCCCCATAGGTCGTAGTTAAAGCGCGTCACCGAGGCGTCCGATTGAACCGCCAGGCCGCGGCGGAACCCACGCAACGCGACCCTCAACGTATATTTCGACGTTTCCGCTTGGGTGGCATCGAGCAAGTCGATCAATTGGTTGCGGGCTTCAAAACCCACCAAACCGCTTCCGCGGCCATCCACGTCTTCAGCGGCCGTCACGGAAACGGACACTTGGCTGAGTTCTTGGGACACGCTGGTCGATAGAGACTCATCCCCCAGCGTACCGCCTTCCCCATAGAGCGGCTGAAAACCGCACGCGCCCAAAAGAATTGGCAACAGCAATGCAAGGCCAATTGTCCGGAAGGCGGGTGCGGCGGGCAGAGTCTTGTGCGGACTAGGCGACAATGTTCACAATCCGATTTGGAACGACAATGACCTTGCGCGGGCTCTTTTCGCCAAGGGCTCGTTTTATGGCTTCGTCGCCCAACGCAATTTCTTCTACCTTATCCTTTCCAAGATCGGGCGCCACCTCTATTTCGGCGCGGCGCTTGCCGTTCACCTGCACCGCCATTTTGATGACGTCATCCTTCACCAGATCGGGATCGGCCACTGGCCAATCCGTGTCAGCCAATAACCGGTCATGTCCCAGGGCCGACCAGGCCTCTTCGGCCAGATGGGGCATCATGGGCGCGGCGAGCTGAACCAAGGTTTCGGCCGCCTCTTTCAAAGCGGCAAGTTCGGCGGCGCCCTGAGGGTTCTGGCCGTTGAAAGATTGAACCGTCGAGGTAAGTTCATAGAGGCGGGCGACCGCTCGGTTGAAGCGAAACCCTTCAATGTCGCCGGTTACATCGGCGATGGCTTTATGGGCAGCCTTCCGAAGAGCGGCTGCGCGGCCTTCGTCGGACGTTCCTTTCGCCGCTTCCTCGGATGCAATGTGGCCGTTGGCGTCATCCACGGTTCGCCACAAGCGTTGGGTAAATCGCCATGCCCCCTCGATGCCGGCTGCCGTCCATTCTATGTCGCGTTCCGGCGGTGTGTCCGACAACACAAACCAGCGTACCGTATCCGCCCCGTATTGATCGATGATGTGTTCCGGGTCGATGGTGTTTTTCTTGGACTTGGACATCTTTTCGACAGGGCCGACCGTCACCTCCTCACCGGTGTCCCGCTGCACCGGGCGGCCGCCGTCGTGGATCACGTCTTCTGCCGGCACCCAATCGCCATTTTTATCCTTGTAGGTTTCGTGGCACACCATGCCTTGGGTAAACAGACCGGCAAACGGCTCGGCCACCGCCACGTGGCCCAAATCTTTGAGGGCGCGGGTAATGAAGCGGGCATACAGCAGATGCAAAATCGCGTGCTCCACACCGCCGATATATTGGTCGACCGGCAACCAATAGGTGGACGCGGCCGCGTCGGCCGGCGTCGCCGAAGCGGGGTCGCAAAAACGGATGAAATACCAAGACGAATCGACGAACGTATCCAGCGTGTCGGTCTCGCGGGTAGCGTCGCCGCCGCATTGAGGGCAGGAGACGTCCTTCCACGTAGAATGCCGCTCTAATGGATTGCCGGGCCGGTCGAACGACACATCATCAGGCAGGGTCACCGGCAGGTCTTTGTCCGGCACGGGCACGGCACCGCAAGAGGGGCAATGAATGATCGGGATCGGGCAGCCCCAATAGCGCTGCCGGGAAACGCCCCAATCCCGCAAGCGGAAATTGGTGGTCTGATGACCAAACCCGGCTTTTTCGATGCGGTCTGCCATTGCCTTTTTGGCTTCCGGAATGGTCATCCCGTCGAGAAATTCCGAGTTGATCATCCGGCCATCGCCGTCAAACGCTTCATCGCCAATCTCGAAGCCATCGGCGGTTTCACCGTCGGGCAGCACCACCGGTGTCACCGGCAGCCCGTATTTGCGGGCAAAATCCAGATCCCGCTGATCATGCCCGGGGCAGCCGAAAATGGCGCCCGTGCCATATTCCATTAGAACGAAGTTCGCAATGTAGACCGGTAGCTTGTGTCCGGCGACAAAGGGGTGATCGGCAAAGATCCCGGTGTCGAACCCCAGCTTTTCTGCCGTTTCAAGCGCTGCCTCGCTGGTGCCCATTTGCCGGCATTTGTCGACAAATGCTTTGGCGTCGGGCATTTTTTCCGCGATTGCCTGGGCGAGCGGATGGTCGGCGGACACGGCGCAAAAACTCGCACCAAACAGCGTATCGGCACGGGTTGTGTAAACGTCCAACGTGCCCGGCGACACGCCTTGCGCCCCATGGCCATCGGGCACCGACAATTGAAATGTAAAATGCACCCCCGTCGACCGGCCGATCCAATTGGTTTGCATCAGCCGGACTTTGTCGGGCCAGCGCTCCAGGCTTTCGAGCCCGGCCAACAGATCCTGAGCGTAATCGGTGATCTTCAAGAACCATTGGGTCAGCTCTCGCTTCTCCACCAAGGCGCCGGAGCGCCAGCCACGGCCATCGATCACTTGCTCGTTCGCCAGAACGGTCTGATCGACCGGATCCCAGTTCACCTGGGCCGAACGGCGATAGGCGATGCCGGCCTTAACCAGTTCTAGAAAGATCGCCTGTTGATGGCGGTAATAGGTAGCATCACAGGTGGCGAATTCGCGGGACCAATCGATGGACAGGCCGATCATCTTGAGCTGCGCCCGCATGGCATCGATATTGGCGTAGGTCCATTCGGCCGGGTGGACCTTCTTTTCCATGGCCGCGTTCTCCGCCGGCATGCCAAATGCGTCCCATCCCATGGGATGCAGCACGTTGTGGCCGGTGGCGCGCTTATACCTGGCCAGCACGTCCCCCATCGTATAGTTGCGCACATGGCCGATATGGATCCGCCCCGAAGGGTACGGAAACATTTCCAGAACATAGTATTTGGGTTTGTCGGACGAATTTTCCGTTTGAAAAATGCCCTTGTCGTCCCACGCTTTCTGCCATTTCGCCTCGGCGACTCGGGCGTTGTAGCGTGACATGGTCGGTTTCCTCTTGTGGCGGCAGCCGGGCCTGGCGGTCCCGTTAAGGGAATTAGTAGCGGCCGATCCTTGCGGGGCCGTTACTCTTGGATCGTATCGATCCGCAACTGGCGCGCGCGAATTAGAATGGCGTTCTCAAGCCGGATGGCCGTGTCGGGAGAGGATTCGCTGTCGCGCCATTCACCGCGCTCGCGCACCTGACGGAACACGGAAACCCGCAAGCCATCGGCGCGCAATCGCTTGTCGAGAATATAGACAGTCAGCTTGAACCGCTCGTCGGGTGCCTTTTCGGCCGAATACCAGTCGGTGATGATCACGCCGCCGAAGGGGTCGGCGGAAACCAACGGCATAAACGAGACCGTGTCCAAAGAAGCCCGCCACAGGAAACTGTTGACGCCAATTTCGGTTGGTGTGCCGGAGCCCCGTCTGATTCCTGTGGATTCCTCGTCGTCGGAGCCGCCAAAAATACCGAAAAATCCGCCCCCATCCGAAGATGCAGTCACGTCCGTATTGTTGGGCCCACCGTCTTTGTTGCCGCCCGATCCACAGGACGCCAGGAAAAGACTGGAGAGCAAGAACGCAATCAAAACACCAATGCGCGGCGCGGTTCTGAACAGAGGAGTGTGAGACATAGGGCCTTTTTTGTTCCTTGTTTGGGCGGGTCTTTTCCGATGGCGCTATATAGCGTTAACCACAGCGAACCTGCAATTGTGCCAGGGGTCGTGATAAAGGTTTTTCCGGCGCGCCGGAAGCCCTTTAATTGTCGCCTAAAACAGGCGGTTTTTGGGCCTTAACCTTTATTTTGTGGCGTGTGGGCCACGCCTGCCGGGATTCTTATCGTCTGCCGTCATTCCGCCTTGACCACGCCAGGCAAACCATACATTACAATATATTACGAGTGCGACATGCGTCCGCGGGTGGCGGCAACCACCTGAAGACAGGATCAAGAGCCCATTTCCCTCACAATTTGAGGCGGGGCGTGTTCGATATGGCCAAGAACACAAACATCGCAACCTATCTTGCTTCCGGCATATTGGTAGGATTGTTTGCTGCAACGGCAGCCGTAGACGATGCGGCCGCTGCAGACCGCGTGCGCATTGGCGTCAGCACCTATGTGGTTCCGCCACACAGCACAGATTTGGGCCGTTCCGGCTTGCCGGCCGCGAAAACGGCTTCTTTTTCGGAAACGGGGGTTGCCGCCCCTTCAACAGACGCCACCGATCAGACCGGTCTCAAGATTGGTTTTGAAAGCGAAGTCTCCAAAGACAGGGCAGCCTTCGGCAATGAAGACCGGGTGGACGAAGTTTACATCTGGGCGGAAGGTGCCTTGGGCCGGCTTGAAATCGGCAAACAGGATGGCGCCGCCGATCAGCTGAGCCTCACGGCCCCTTATGTCACCACGGATGTTCGTGCCAACGACTCCAAATTGTTCCTGCCGGATCTGAGCCCCATCAATCTTAGGACCGATGTGGGCAATGGGATCTCCAGTGACAATCTGAAGATCATCTATTTCACGCCGCGCATCGAAGGTTTCCAGTTGGGCATGTCCTACACACCAAAGGGCGGCCCAAGTGACGAAGCGACCCTTGATCTGAGCCAATTTGAGAAAGCGCGGCTCGACCAGCAATCCGAGATTTTTGAGGTTGGCGTCAGCTATCTTAAGAGCTTCGAGGATCTGACTTTCGCCGTCAGCGGCGTTTATCTCACGGGCGAAAACGAACCGAAGATCAAAATCGACATTCCCGGCGCCGATCAGGTGAAGGAATGGGGAATCGGCGGCGAAATCGGCTACGGCGGGTTGAGCTTGGGCGGTTCCTACCGGGAATCGAACATCTTTGGCTTGAATTTTGGCCGCGTGAATGATCAAGTTGAAAGCGAAGCCTGGGATTTGGGCGCGACCTATTCGGCCGGCTCCTGGAAGTTGGGCGCCGCCTATCTGTCGGCAAGCTCAACGGATACAGCCCTTTTGGGTGAGCGGCAGGAAGGCGATGCGCTTGAGCTTGCAGGCGGTTATCGCTTCGGATCACGTTTTGAATTGAATGCCGGCGTTCAATTTTGGAAGTACCAGATTGAAAGCACGGAAAATTTAGACCTCCAGAAGACACAAACAACCTCTTCAAATGAGGACAGTACTGTGATCTTCTTGGAAACCGAATTGAGTTTCTAGCGCCGCCATTGCGCATGAGGGGAATGGCGGAAGAGCGGGTGGCCTCTTAGGAGGCGCCCGCTCTTTCTTTTGTGCAAACGCTCAGTCCGAAATCAGCCCACCGATCACCCCAAATCCTACAGCGCCGGAATGCACCATGCGCGGTGCCGTTTGTTGGGTTATTCCCCCCAACAAGTAGATGGGCACATTGCTTCGCCGAATCAGAGCGCGCGCCCTCAGGGGACCAAGCCCGCCGGTTATGTCTGGATGGCTTTGGGTCTCAAATATCGGCGACAGGAAGGCGGCCGTCACGCGCCGCCCCCGCAGGCGAAGAATGGCGGTCAGGGAATGGACGCTTGTGGTCACCATCCAATGGGGCGGTGTTCTCAGTCGCGCGGCAAGCGCAAAGGCGAATTGGTTTTCGGGCCAATGAACCCCATCTGCCGACACCCGGGCGGCCAATCCCGCATCCCCGGCAATCAGGCATAGACGGTCTTGCGCGCGACACAACTGCGCGATGCTGCCGGCCAGGTGGTGGCGGTCCGCCGCATCGTAGTGGCGAAAGATCACGCCGGTATCGGGCGGCAGGCCCGCAATGTCGCTCAACGGATCCGGCCGTCGATCGGGATCGGTGAAATAGAACAAAGGCGGCAGTTTGCCAGCCCAGGGGGATTGGCGATTGAGATGGGTCGCGGTTCGTACTAAGTGTCGGCGTGCCATGACAGTTTCCGACCTAACAACCTCAATTCAGGCCAACATTCAAGAGTTGCAGGCGCGCATTGACGGGGCGTGTGCCCGTGCCGGCAGGAACCCGGAAAGCGTCTCGCTCATTGCCGTCTCGAAAACCCATGGGGCCGACCGCATCGAACCGGCCCTTGAGGTGGGCTTGCGGGTGTTCGGTGAAAACCGTGTTCAGGAGGCGCTCAAGAAGTGGCCGCCCCTGCGGGCCGCCTGGCCCGATACGGAACTCCATCTGATCGGCCCCTTGCAGACCAATAAGGCCAAGGAAGCTGTAGAGGGGTTTGACGTCATCCATTCGGTCGACCGGCCAAAACTTGCCCGGCTGTTGGGCAAGATCATCGAGGAAAGCGGCAAGAGGCCGGCCTTGTTCGTTCAGGTAAACACCGGCGAGGAAGAGCAAAAAGCAGGCGTCTTGCCCGCCGCGGCGGACGACTTTATCCGGCAGTGCCGGGATGAATTCGGCCTCTCCATTTCAGGGCTCATGTGCATCCCGCCGTCGTATGAAGAACCGTCTTTGCACTTTGCGCTGCTGGCGAAGATCGCCGCGCGCAATCAACTCGAAAAGCTCAGTATGGGAATGACCGCGGATTTCGAGACGGCCATCGAATTGGGCGCAACCCACATTCGGGTCGGTACCTTTATCTTTGGCGAACGTCAGTCTACAAATCAATAAGCAGGTGGCTGTCGGCTGAAAGCCGTCGGAGCAAAGACACCAGATCGGTCTTTGCCAGCGCCACACATCCTTCGGTGGGGGCCAAGTTTTGCCGGGCCACATGAAGGAAGATGGCACTGCCGCGGCCGGGCACCGCCGGCGCATCGTTGTATCCGAGAACCAGAATGAGATCGTAAACCGGATCGCCGCGCCACAGACGCTCGGCACGCGCGCCATAGGGCAGGCGGACCTGCCGATTGTAAGACGGATCGTCGGGGGCGTCGCACCAGCCGTCCCGCGGCGATAGGGGGGCCAGCGGAAGCCCGGCCGTCGGCGGCGGCTTGAGCCGGTCGGCCCGGTAAAAGCCTCCGCGAAGGGGCCAACAGCCTGCCGGCGTGGCGCCGTCGCCCTCGCGCTTATTGGCAGTGATGCCGCCCCACCCGACAGCGCAGCGCATATTGAGGGGCCCGCAAATGAGCCGCTTCCCGCGTGTCACCACCGCATCCAGGGCCATCTCTAGAGCAAATGCCCCGTCTTCTTCTTCTTGGTGTCCAGATAACGCCAATTGTGTTCGTTGGACGGGAACTGGTGCTGCACCCGTTCCACCACGTGAATGCCGAAGCGGGACAGGGCCTCTACCTTGTCGGGATTATTGGTCAGTAAGCGGACTTTTGAGATGCCCAAATGAGTCAGCATCGATTTGGCCTGACCGAACAGCCGTTCGTCCACTTCGAAGCCAAGCCGCTCATTTGCTTCCACCGTATCGAAGCCCTTGTCTTGAAGGGCGTAGGCCCGCAGTTTGTTCATAAGGCCGATGCCGCGCCCTTCTTGGGCGAGATAAAGAACCACGCCGGCGCCTTCATCGGCGATGGTCTTTATGGCGCCGCGCAACTGATCGCCGCAGTCGCATTTGAGGGAGCCGATCAGATCGCCGGTAAAGCACTCCGAATGGAGCCGCACCAGTGGCGCCTCGGACCGGGTGGGATCGCCGATCACAATCGCAATGTGTTCGGGCCCGCCATCGGCCGGGCGAAAGGCGAACAATTGGGTGTCCTCGGACTCGGCCAAAGGAACATGGGCGGTCGAGACCGGGCGCAAGGCGGCGGCGGCGTATCCGTCGTAAGAAAGAATATGAGCCGCTTGAATACGGAGGATCATCGACTCCATATGGGCGTCGGCCTTAGGCCGCGACGCCTTATCCAACGGCACCACCAGGGCCGCGGGCAGGAGCCCCGACAGCTTAGCCAAGGCAATGGCGGCAATCGCCGCCTCGCTCGGCGCGTTGCGGCTGGCCTCAAAAGGGCCCTGGAAGGGTTCATCCAGATCGAAGGCGGGATCCGCCACCCGGTGCACCCACGCCTGATCGCGGGATTTAGCGATCGGCAATGCAACCAGATCCGGCGTGTAAAGACGAATCTTCAGGGTACGGGCCCGATTATGGGTTAACAGAAGCTGGGGCGTGCCGAGATCTCGCAGATCACTGAGGCCGGCCGCATCGGCGGTTTCGGCGGAAAGCGCAAAAACGGCCGGTTCGGAAACGGTCGCCCCTTGGACAATAACCGGCAAACCTCTGCGAAAATCGGCGGTGACCCTTTCAAGCTGGATCAGGGGGTCAATCATACAGCAAATCCAGTTGACCCCTTGTCGGTTCCCTTATTATCTGGGGGCCTATGATGATGCTCTCCGCTCCTCAAGTTCTTTCACACCCATTTGAATGGTTGTTACGGGCTGTCGGTTCAAGTGTTCGGCCAAAACGCCCTATATGTCCTTCGAGCAATTTATGACGCATTTTTCGAATTTATTGTCGAAGTTCTTAACACCAAAATCATAGGGGAATCTCCATGAGCAGTGTCAAAAGATTACTTTTGGTCGACGACGACGAGACCCTCCGGGAATCCCTGGCAGAACAGCTGGCCCACCACGACGAATTCCAGACCGAGCATGCGGCAAACGCGCAGGAAGCCTTGGAAAAGGCGAAATCGGCTCATTTGGATATGGTCATTTTGGATGTGGGGCTGCCCGATATGGACGGCCGGGAAGTGTGCAGCCTGATGCGCAAATCCGGCGTCAAATGTCCGATCGTCTTGTTGACGGCGGCGGATACAGAAGCCGATACCATCTTGGGACTGAATGCCGGGGCCAACGATTATGTGACAAAACCATTCCGCTTTGGCGTTTTGCTGGCACGTATTCGGGCCCATCTGCGCAGCCACGAACAAAGCGAAGATGCCGTTTTCCGCATCGGCACCTATACGTTCCGCCCCAGCGCCAAGCTGCTGATCGATGACGATGATTCCAAAATCCGCCTGACGGAGAAGGAAACCTCCATCCTGAAATACTTGTATCGGGCGGGCGAACGGGTCGTGGGCCGCGACATCCTGCTGCATGAAGTCTGGGGTTATAATTCCGGCGTCACCACCCACACGCTGGAAACGCATATCTATCGCTTGCGCCAGAAAATTGAGAAGGACCCGTCGAACGCCCAACTGCTCGTGACCGAATCCGGGGGCTACAAGCTGGTGCCGTGAGGCACATGGGCGTTAACCATTTGCCGCGCCGGGATGTGAGCACCGTCACAAAGCCGATGGCCGAGGCTCGACAAACATTTCGGAAACACCAACTATAGGCGATAATGCGCCCCCGGCGAGCATTCCTGTCGTCAACCGAATAGGCAAAAGATGGTGCGTTTGAACCCCTGGGGCGGGCGGAAGCCGCCGAGCCAGGACCAATTTTTCGTAAAGTTCTGGGGGGTTCGGGGCAGCATTGCGTGCGCGGGCCCAGAAGTTCAGCGCTATGGGGGCAATACGTCGTGCCTTGAAATCGTCTGCAGCGGCCGGCGCCTGGTCTTCGATGGCGGCACGGGCTTGCGCTACCTCGGCGAGCAGATCGAGGCGGAGGGCCAACGGGACATCGACATCTTCCTCACCCACAGCCATATCGACCATGTGGTGGGCCTGCCCTTTTTCAGTCCCCTTTTCTGTGAAGATACCACCTGCCGCATTTGGTCAGGGCATCTAGAAGGCGGCATGAGCACCCACAAGGCGATTGGCGGGCTTATGAATGCGCCGCTGTTTCCCGTGGCGCCGGAAATTTTCAAAGCCCGCGTCCTCTACAATGATTTCTCAGCCGGCGATACGCTGGAGCCCCATCCGGATATCGTTATCCGCACCGCGGCGCTCAACCATCCCAACGGTGCCACCGGCTACCGGGTGGACCACAAGGGCAAGTCCATTGCCTATGTGACCGACACCGAACATTTTGACGACGGGCTTGATGAAGCAATCTTAGGCTTGATCGATAAAGCCGATATCTTCATCTACGATGCGACGTATACGGACGAAGAGTATCCGGCCAGCAAGGGCTTTGGCCATTCCACCTGGCAGGAAGGGGTGCGCTTGGCGGATGCGGCGGGCGTGGGCGTCTATGTGGCCTTTCATCACGACCCGTCCCACGACGATGATTTCATGGACCAAGTCGCCCGTGATGTGGCGGCGGCCCGGGCCGGGTCCATCGTTGCTCGTGAAGGCGAAAGCCTCTTTCCGTGAGCGACGGGGCGCGCACCTCGCTGCGGCGCCTCAGAATGGGATTTCAGACCCTTTTGCGGCCCCGAAAGCCCCTCGGTTTCTTCATTCCCTATCGCTTTGCCGGCGAAGCATGTCGAACGGCGGAACAGACCGTCTATCGGCAGGTGGCGGCCCGTTTGGAGGTCTATCTAGAAGAGTTCACGGACATTCTAGAGGGCGCCACGCGTTACCAGAGTGACCTTTCTGCCATCGGCACAGCGCCGCCGCCGGCGCCCCGGTGGGACCAGAATTGGTTTTCAGGCCTTGATGCGATCATTGCCTACACCCTGGTGCGCGCCCGGCGGCCAAAACGGATCGTCGACATCGGTTCCGGTCATTCGACCCGCTTTCTGGCCAAAGCCATCGCCGATGAGGGGAGCGATACCCAATTGGTTGCGATCGATCCGGAACCCCGAACAAGGATCGAGGGCCTCTCGCTCACGCATGAGAAACGTTCGGTCCAACAGGCGCCGGTGTCGTGGTTTTCTGAGTTAGAAGCGAATGATTTTCTAACGATCGATTCAAGTCACATCTTAATGCCGGGCACGGATGTGGATTTCATCTTGAACGAGGTTTTGCCGGCCTTGCCGCCGGAGGTCTTGGTGCATTTTCACGACATATTCCTGCCCGATCCTTACCCCAACGATTGGCGATGGCGCGGCTATAACGAACAGTCCGCGGTTGCCACATTGGTGACGTCAACGGCCTATAGACCGCTCTTCGCTAGCCATTTTCTCGCAAGTCGTAGGCCCGAGGGTCTTCAAGGTGCTTGGTATACGCCTCTGCTTGAGCAAGGCGGCGCGCCGCCGTCCAGCCTGTGGCTGCAAAAGGAGATAATGTGAACAAGCTTGATTGGATGTCATCCGGCGCCCATGCCAGGGTGCGGCCCGCTTTCGGGGGATGACTTTATGTGGCGCCGCTTGCTTTCTGTTGTCGGAACACCGGATACCGCCGGCCTGTCGAAGCCGGTGCGCCGCGCCATTGCAGAGCGCGAGCAGGAAAGCGAGGTGCTGGTCGGCTATTTGCAGCTGTTCCTGGTGGGCATGTTTGCGGTCCTTTACGCGATTGCACCCGCGCCGGCGGCGGCCACCATGTTCATGCCCGTCCCCTATGCGCTTCTGGTCTACACCTTACTGACCCTCGGCAGAGTGTATTGGGCGCAGCGGGCTCGCATCCCTGATTGGGCGCTTTATCTTTCCATCTTGCTGGATATGGGCCTGCTCATGCTTCTGATTTGGAGCTTTCATCTGCAATACGATCAGCCTGCGGCCTTCTATCTAAAAGCGCCCACATTGCTTTACGCCTTTTTCTTTATCGCGCTGCGGGCCCTGCGCATGGAGCCACGATTTGTGATCGCCGCCGGCGGGGCTGCCGCCGCCGGTTGGGCCCTGATGATCGCCTATGTGGTGGTGGCGGAGCCCACCGTGGTCACGCGGGACTATGTGGAATACTTAACGTCGAACGCTATTCTAATGGGCGCCGAGTTCGACAAAATCATTTCGATCTTGGTGGTCACCGCCATTCTGGCCCTGGCGATTGCGCGGGGGCGGGAGCTGCTGATCCGCGCCTTCGCCCAAGAAGCGGCAACCCGCAATCTGTCGCGCTTTTTCGACCCGACCGTGGCCAAAGGAATCACGCAGACCGACCGCCCGATTGCCCCCGGCGAAGGGGTCGTGCGGGAGGCGGCTATTTTGAATGTGGACATTCGCGGCTTCTCCAAACTTGCGGCCGAGATGACGCCGGCCGAGATTATGGAACTGCTGTCGGCCTATCAGGCCCGCGTGGTGCCCCTCATCACCGCCCATGGGGGCGTGATCGACAAGTTTCTGGGGGACGGCATCATGGCGACGTTCGGCGCCGCCGCGCCTTCCGCTACCTATTCGGCCGACGCGGTAAATGCCGCTGACGACATTATCAGGGAAATGGATGCTTGGCTGTCCAGCCGGGAAGCGCTTGGCGCAGCGCCATTGAGTATCAATATCGGCATTGCCAGCGGCCGGGTGGTTTTTGGTGCCGTGGGCGACCAATCGCGCTTGGAATACACGGTAATCGGCGACCCTGTAAATCTGTCCGCAAAGATTGAGAAGCACAACAAGGTGGAAGGTGTGCGGGCCCTGTGCACCAAAAGCTGCATGGCCCAGGCCGTGGCCCAAGGGTATGTAGCACCCGCGGAACTAGAAATGCGTTCCAACGTCAGGATCGAGGGGCTTCAGCAACCGGTGGATTTGGTCGTATTGGCCGCATAAGGGCGCGGTCATTCGTAGCGCAGCGCGTCGATGGGATTGAGCCGGGCGGCCCGCCGCGCCGGGAAGAACCCGAAAACGATCCCGACAAAGGCGGAGAACACCACCGCGATCAGGACGATCGGTACATTCAGAATGAACGGCAAGTTCAGTGCCTCTGAAAGCCAAAACGACACAAATAGACCGAACAATATTCCAGCAATGCCCCCGGCCAGGGACAGCATCATCGCCTCCACCAGGAACTGAAGCAGCACGTCGCGCTCAAGAGCGCCGATGGCCAAGCGAATGCCGATCTCTCTTGTGCGCTCGGTGACGGACACCAGCATGATGTTCATAATGCCAATACCGCCCACGATCAGGCTCACCATGGCGACAGCGCTCAACAAAGCGGTCAGCACACCCGTGGTGCTTTCCACAACCTTCGTGATTTCCTGAAGGTTCTCTACTTCAAAATCTTCTTGCTCATTGTCGCGGATGCCGCGCCGCTGGCGCAGCAAGGTCTGAATATCGTTCTGCACTTTGGTGGTCATCTCAGCCGCCGCGGCAGAGACAAAGATCATGCTGATGTCACGGTTGCCGGAAATGCGGCGTTGAAACGTGCGCAACGGCGTAACCACCAGATCGTCTTGGTCCGTACCGAAGGTGGCGGTCCCTTTCGGTTCGAGAAGGCCGATCACCTCACAGGGAATGTTATCGGCCCTGATCGTTGCGCCGATGGGGTTTTGGAAGCCAAAGAGCTCCCGGCGGATCGTTTCGCCAATCACGCACACAGCCCGACCGGATCGTTCCTCGCCGCGAGTAAAGGCGCGGCCCGCTGCCAGCGCCCATTCACGCACGCCCATATAGCCGTTATTGGTCCCGTGAATGCTGGTGGACCAGCTTTCATTCCCGTAAATGACGGTAATCGATTTGGTCGCGGTGGGGGCCACACCGGCAACCCCATCGACTTCCTCTAGAATAGCATTCGCATCCTGAAGCTCGAATGGGGTGCCTTGTTCCCGCCCGCTGGGTCCCCGCTTGCCGGGCACCACGATAATGAGGTTCCGCCCCAGGCTCGATATGTCGGAGGTGACGCGGGCGGTCGCGCCGCCACCCAATGTCACGATAACGATGACCGCCGCCACACCGATGATGATGCCCAGCGCCGTCAGGATGGACCGCATCAAATTGAAGCGGATCTCCCGCAAAGCGAGCTGCATGGTGTTCCAAATCATGGGGCCACCGCCTCAGCTTCCGCCGTGTCTTGGGCGATGTGCCCATCACGGAAGGTGATCACCCGTTTGGCGAATTCCGCCATATCGGCTTCGTGGGTGACCATGACGATGGTGATCCCCTGTTCTTCGTTCAGCCGCGCTAGAAGATTCATGATCTCAAGGCTGCGCTGGGAATCCAAATTCCCGGTGGGTTCGTCCGCCAAGAGAAGCAGTGGGCTGGTGATGATGGCGCGGGCGATCGCCACGCGCTGCTGCTGGCCGCCGGACAATTCAGCCGAGGTATGGTGGCCCCGATCCTCCAGGCCCACCAGTTCCAGAACATGGTCCGCGCGTTCGTGCCGCTCTTTGGCGGGGACCCCCCGATAAACCAGCGGCAGCTCCAAGTTTTCGCGTGCGGTCGTGCGTTTCAAAAGATTGTAGCCCTGGAAAACAAAGCCCAGGAAGTTTCGGCGCAACAGCGCCCGCTGGTTTTGGTCCAGCGTCGTCACCTCCATATCTTGAAATCGGTACGAGCCGCTGGTGGGGGTGTCCAGACATCCTAGAATGTTCATACAGGTGGATTTGCCCGATCCGGACGGACCCATGACCGCGACAAACTCGCCATCCGAGATCGTCATGTGAATGTTGTCCAGGGCGATGACTTGGGCGTCGCCCTGGCCATAAACTTTTGTGATGTTCCGAAGGGAAATCAGCGCCATGTTCAGCGTGTCGGTTTGACAATCACGTCCAGCAACACCTCGACCCCCGGCGCCAGCTCTTCGGACTGGATGGCCGTCCTTCGGCCATCGCTCGCCAGCGCATCCACCACAAGGGCCGCCGGTGTGCCTGACTTGAGGACCCAGACCAAGGCCTCCGTTCCCGTGGTCTCCGGGATTTCTGTGACCACGCCATCCACCGTCGGCGGTGTAAACCGCAACGCGCCGTTGGGCACGGACACGGTGTTAGAAAACTGTTCTACAACAATCTCCGACGTGGCCGTCATGCCCGGCCGCAGGGCCAGATCGTCATTGTTCACATTCAGCACGGCTTCATAGGTCACCACGCCCTGAACGGTGCGGGGCGCGTTGCGCACGGACTGAACGGTCGCTTCGAAGGTGCGGTTGGGATAGGCATCGACCGTAAAAGAGGCGGCCTGTCCCGTCCTTACCTGGCCCACATCGGCCTCGTCCACGTCCACATGCAATTGCATACGCCGAAGATCTTCGGCCAGTGTGAACAGTTCCGGTGTTTGGAAGGAGGAGGCGACGGTCTGGCCCGGTTCAATCTTCCGGTCGAGCACGATGCCGTCGATGGGTGAGCGAATGATTGCCTTTTCTAGGTTGGACTTGTCGATCTTCAGCGCCGCTTCCGCCAGTGTCACCTGAGCTTCCGCGTTGGAGACGGCAGCTTCGGATCGGGCATAGGTGGCTTCGGCAATTTCAAGCTCTTGCTGAGAGAGGGTCCGCCGCTCGGCGAGATTGGCCACCCGGTCCCGGCGGGTCTTTGCTTCGGCCGCGGTGGCTTGGGCTTCGGCCAACAAAGCCCGCGCGCTCACCAAAGATGCTTCGCCGCGCACCACCTGGGCTTCCAACTGGTCCGTGTCGAGCCGTGCGATGGGTTCGCCCTTTTTGACTTCTTCATTGAAGGTGACCAGCACCTCGGCGATCAGCCCGGATATTTCGGCGCCTACATCCACTTGATTGACGGGCTTCAACGTGCCCGTCGCCGTCACGGTGATGGTCATGTCGCCTTGGGTCACCGCGCCCATGCGATATTCCGTCGACCGATCGCCCCCGGTAAACCAATAGATCAGCAGCAGGACAATCGCCGCGCCAATGCCCCCCAGCAGCCAGTTACGGCGCGCAGGACCCGCCCCATCGGTGGCGGTGTTGATGCCGACGGCCCGTTCAATATCTGCTTGGGTTGGGTGCTTTGGATCGTTCATACGGCGCGATCAAGATGTTTTGGGCCACCGGTGTTATGGTTTCCCCAAAAATATAGGGGCCAAAGCTCCCGATTGCACGATAAAGACTGTAACCATCTGTAACTAATGAAACAGATGGTCTCTACCTCTACGTGTAGGGGTCGGCGGCGTCCCGAAGCCCGTCACCCAGGAAATTGAACGCCAAAATCACCAGGATGACCGGCGCCATGGGCAAGATGGTCCAGGGATAGAATTGGATGGCCGCCAGATTCTGGGCCTCGTTCAGCAACACGCCCCAACTGATCACGGGGGGCCTCAGCCCAAGCCCCAGGAAGGAAAGTGCCGTTTCGCCCAAAATCATGGTGGGGATGGACAGGGTGGCGGAGGCGATCAAATGGCTTGAGAAGCTCGGCAATAGGTGGCGCCGCATGATCCGCCCGGGCGATGCGCCCATCATCACGGCGGCGGTGGCGAAATCCTCTTCCCGCACGCTCAAAAATTTGGATCGCACGGCCCGCGCCAAACCCGGCCAGTCCAAGAGGCCGAGGATGACTGTGATCCCCAAATAGATGTAGATGGGCGACCAGGTCACCGGCAGGGCTGCCGACAGGGCCATCCACAAGGGCAATTCCGGCAGGGAGCGCAACAGCTCGATCAGGCGCTGGATCATGCTGTCGATCCAGCCGCCGTAATAACCGGACAGGGCGCCGAAAAAGACACCCAGCACAAAGCTGATGGTGATGCCGATCAGCCCGACGGTGAGCGAAATGCGCGTTCCGTAAATAATCCGCGAGAACATGTCCCGGCCCAGCCGGTCCGTGCCCATCAGATAGAACGTGCCGTTTTCGGCGGGGCATACCAAATGAAAGCGGCCGGGCCACAAGCCCCAAAAATTGTAGGGATCGCCCTGGCAAAAGAACCGAAGGGGCTGAACCTTTTCCGTGTTGATGGTGTAAGTGCGCTTAAAGGTGTCAAGGTCAAGCGCATAGTCATAGCCATAGACAAACGGCCCCATGAACCGGCCCTGATGAAATAGGTGCAGCGATTGGGGCGGGGCATAAAGGTGGTCCGCATCGCGGGAGACCGGATTGTAAGGCGCGATCGCTTCCGAAAAAGGAATGGTCGCGTAAAGCACCGCCAAGAAGATGCCCGAGACCAGGGCCAGGCGGTGGCGTCTGAACTTCCACCAAATCAATTGCCATTGGGACGCAAATGAAGCCGTTTGCTGGTCTTCGCCCGCCCCATCATCCGCCTGCGGATCAAAGGGCCGCGGATTGACATAATGATCGCCCGCCATGGTGTCGGAGGTGCTCATGGCAGGTTCTCCTCCCCAAGCCGAATGCGCGGGTCGAGCAGCGCCAGCAACAGGTCGGAAATCAGCATGCCGATCACGGTCAGCACAGCGACGAAAAGAAGGATAAATCCGGCCAGGAAATGATCTTGGGATTGCAGCGCGTTCAATAGGGTTGGGCCGATGGTGGGCAGGTTTAGGACCACCGAAACGATGACCGATCCCGACACCAGCGACGGCAGCAGATTACCGATATCCGCTATGAACGGGTTAAGCGCCATGCGCAGGGGGTATTTGATCAACAGCCGCGTTTCGCCAAGCCCTTTCGCCCGCGCCGTCGCCACATATTGCTTCTGCAGTTCATCCAGCAAATTCGCCCGTAGACGGCGGATCATGGCGGCCGTGCCGCTGGTGCCGATCACAATGACGGGCACGATCAAATGGGACAGGATCGATTGCACTTTGGCGAACGACCAGGGGGCATCGATATATTCCGGCGCCATCAACCCGCCGATGGACAGGCCGAAGAAAACGTTGAAGTAATAAAGAAGGATGAGCCCCAACAGAAAGTTGGGGGTGGCAAGCCCTAGATAGCCCAGAAACGTAAAGCCGTAATCGCCCCAGCTATATTGCCGGGTGGCCGAATAAACCCCGATCGGAAACGACACAAGATAGATGAAAATAACCGTGGCAAAGTTGAGCAGGATAGTCAGTACAAAGCCTTCGCCCACCACCTCCGCCACCGGGCGGTCGAATTCGAAAGACCATCCCCAATTCCCTTGCAGCAGTCCTGAATAACCGTTCTGTCCCGGCCATACCCCGATCCAAATGCCGTATTGCTCGAGAATTGTTTTGTCCAAATCGTATTGGGTGACCAGATACTCGATCTTCTCGGCGCTGGCGATTTCGCCCTGCGCCCGCAGCTCGTCTATTTGATTGGTGACGTAATTGCCCGGCGGCAACTGGATGATGATGAACACCATGATGCTGATCGCCAGCAGAGTGGGGATCATGATCATTAGGCGTTCGATCAGATAACGGAGCATTTGGAGCTATGGCATCCGTCTTGGGGCCGCGGCCGGACGCCGGGCCTGTTGGGCCCGGTCGTCGAACCAGAATTGGTCGGGCCGGTAGAGGCCGAAATGGGCGCCGGGGCTCCAGCTATAAAGGCCCGTTTCGGGCACGTTTCTCAGGCTGTCGGCCACCACCACCGGCTGGGCGACCCCGGCAATTAGGCCGATGACGAATTGCTGGTCCGCGTGGATTTCCAGCATTCGGCCCCAGATTTCTGCCCTTTCGGCCGGGGTTATGGCCTCTTCCCAGCTTTTGTAGAGCGCCAGCAGTTCTTTGGCTTCGGCCGTGTCCGGCGCTTCACCGCTGGCCCGTTTGGTTTGGTGGAATTGGCCCCATTTGGGCCAGGCAAGGTTCTCTTGGGCCACGGGTGCGAGTTCGATCGGATCCATATCCGCCGTCGCCGTGCCGTTGTTCCAGCCCGACCACAGGGTCATCACCGCCGCGCCGCTATAGGCCCGGTTGCGCAGGATTTGCCGTGTGGACGTCTTGATGAAAAGCTTGACGCCGATCTGCGCCCAGGCCTCTTCCACCAATTGCAGTACGTCGATCTCTTGGGTGGATTCGCCGGCTGTCTCCAGAATGATCTCAAAGGGCCGCCCATCGGGCAGCAAACGCACGCCGTTTTTATCGCGTTCGGCAAGGCCTGCTTGGTCGAGCAGCGCATTGGCCATGTCCGGATCATGGCTCGCCCAGCGTTGACGCAATTCATCTTGGTACAGAGGAGATGTGGGCAGCAGTGTGTTATTGCCCGGCTGCGCCAGCCCGAAGAAGAATGTCTTATTGATGTCGTCCCGGTCGACGCCAAGCGACAGCGCCCGGCGCACCCGCGCGTCCCGCAACACCGTGCGCCAGACCGGATCGTTGGTGTTCAAGTTTGGATACAGCGCGAAATTGGCGGCGGTACCGATGGGCCAAAGGCGCGTTCGATAGGCGTTGCGGTCTTCGCCGGATTTAAGGGACGTGATGTCCGAAAAGGCCAGCCCGCGGGCCTGCAGGTCGGCCTCGCCGCTGATCGATTTCGCGGGGATAAGGCTATTTTCCGCAATCGAAACAATGACTTGATCCACATAGGGCAATTGGCGGCCCAGCCCGTCCACCCGGTGGAAATAGGGGTTGCGCGGCATCACAAAGCGGGTGGCGGGCGGCTCCGTGGTGTTCATCCAGGGCTGCAGTGTGGGCAGCTCCACCACATCGTTGTTGTACATATTGTCTTTGCGGTTATGGAGCGCGGCCCAGTTGCGCACGTTCGCTTTGTCGACCCATTTCGCAATCTGCGCTGGGTCGCCGTATTTTTCGTGAAACTGCTTCAGGAAGTGCGCGGGCCGGTAAATGAAAGGCGGCCGCGGCTGCGCCAACAGGCCTAAGAAGCGTGGGTTGGGTTTGTGCCAGCGATACTGAACGGTCAGGTCATCCAGGATCAGCACTTGCGGCTTTTGGCCGTCGACCAGCAGGGCCACGGGCGGGCCCGCAGGCGACAGCTCAGGACTATTGGCAACGTCTTCCCAGAAGTATCTAAAGTCTTCAGCAGTAAAGGGGTGGCCGTCCGACCAGCGGTGGCCGGGGCGCAGGTGAAACGTGTAGACCGCGCCGTCCGCTTCCACATCGACGGCCCGTAGAATATCGGGCTCCAGCTCCAAATCTTCGTTGTAGCCCACCAGCCGGGCATAGCCGTAGACCACCATGTAGCGGATATCTTTCGACCGGCTGACCATGGTGCGCAGGGTGCCGCCATGGTGGCCGTAAGACTTGCCTTGGGCTTCCAAATCGACCACCAGCGGCGTGAGCGGCACGCGGGCTTCCACGGGCGGCAGGTCGCCTGCGGCCACGCGCGCCACAAGGGCCGGCGTTTCTTCCAGCAAGAAGGCTTGGGCCACGTTGGGCATCAAACAGAGCAGTCCAATCAGCAGTATACGGAGGTTTAGGACAGACGACCTCATGCACCACCCCCGCTCATGGCGACAAAATGATCGGGCGTTGTTTCGACCAAACCCTTTCCGCCGCCAAAGCCCGTAAAAGGGGCGGGCCACAAGGCCGGGTCGTTGATCGGGTTGGCTGCCAGGGCCGCGAAATCGGACGGCTGGTCCGGATCGATGCTGGGAATCGCCGCCAGAAGCGACTTTGTGTAGGGGTGCGTCGGCTCCGAAAAGATTTTGTCGGCGGAGGCGATTTCCACCAGGCGCCCACCCACCATAACCGCCGCCCGGTCGGCGATATAGTGCACCACCCCCAGATTATGGCTGATGAACAGGTAGGTAAGGCCCAGCTTTTCCTTGAGATCCATCATCAGATTGAGGATCTGGGCCTGGACCGACACATCAAGGGACGAGACGGGTTCGTCCAAGACCAGCACGTCTGGCTGAAGGGCCAAGGCACGGGCGAGGCAAATACGCTGGCGCTGGCCGCCCGAAAACGCATGGGGGTACCGGTTCATGCAGTTGGGGTTCAGGCCCACCATGCGCAAAAGTTCCGTTACCCGGTCCACTTGTTCCGTATACCCGCATATTCGGTGGATATCCAGCGGTTCGCGGACGATGTCGCAGACCGTCATGCGCGGATTGAGCGAGGCAAACGGGTCCTGGAACACATACTGGATGCGCCGCCGATAATCTTTGAGCGCAGCCCCTTCCAACGAAAGGACCGATTGCGCCGTGCCGTCCCGGTTGAAGGTAATCTCGCCCGCATCCGGCCATACCGCCCGCATCAAGGCGCGGCACAGAGTGGTTTTGCCGCTTCCCGACCCGCCCACCAGGCCGAGGCATTCGCCCTTGAAAATCGATAGGGACACGTCGTCCAAGGCTTGGGTGCGGTCATCCGTGTCGGACGCGAACATGCCCTCGCTGCGCGGCCGAAACGATTTGCTGACGTTGCGAATCTCGATCAGAGGGGCATCGTGCCGGCCCGACTTGTGGCCCGATGTCCGATCGAAATAGGGGTTCAGACCCTGGGTTTCCTTGCCCATGGCGTCCAGCCGGTCGATGCCCGATCCCACAATGGGCACGGCCTTCAGCAGCCCCTTGAGATAGGGGTGACGGGGGTCTTTCAGGGCAGCGGCGCAGGGGCCGGCCTCCATCACTTCGCCCCGGTGCAGCACCACAATGCGATCGGCGATTTGGCTCACCACCCCCAAATCATGGGTGATCAGCAACACCGCCATGCCGAATTCCGCTTTCAATTCGGCGATGGTGTGCAAAATCTGCGCTTGCACCGTCATGTCGAGGGCTGTGGTCGGTTCGTCGGCGATCAGCAGCGCCGGCCGGCACACCATGGCCATGGCGATCAAGGCCCGCTGGCGCATGCCCCCCGACAATTCGAAGGGGTAGAGCCGATGGGCGTTGGCGGCATCGGCAAAACCCACCCGCTCCAGCATGGCGCAGGTCTTGTCCAACGCAGCCGTGCGGGTGACTTTTTCGTGCAGGCACACCACTTCGCTGATTTGGTCGCCAATAGTGTGGACCGGCGACAGGGCCGACATGGGTTCCTGAAAAATCATTGCGATCTGCTGGCCGCGCAGTGCCCGGAATTCTTCGCCCTGACGCCGCAGCTTTGCCAAATCGATCCGCATACCGCCATATTGACGGCTGTGGTACTGGATCTCGCCGCCCGTGATTTGGCCGTTTGACGGCAGCAAGCCCATGATGGCGTTACCGATGGTGGATTTGCCCGACCCGGTCTCGCCCACCAGCGCCGTGGTCTGACCTTCCAGCACATCGAAGCTGACGCTTTCCACCGCCTGGGTTTGCCCCGCAGGGAGGCGGAAGGACACACTCAGATCCTTGATGGACAGGACCGCCATGGTCAGGCAGCCCTTCGCAGCACGGCCCGAAGTCCGGACGGGGCCGACGCCGTCTTCGTAAATCGGACCAAATTTGTGCGCGTGACTTCGCTGAGGGAAAGGCCTTTGACGGCGGCCGTCTGTTCTGCTGCCCCGAGAATCCGGTCAAAGTCCGACAGGGAGCTGAATATCGTTATGGATGCCCGGTCGTCTTTCACTGTGAGTTCGAACCAGCCTTCACTCTGATCGCGCCGGGTGCTGAAGTATCGCAAGCGGATGCCGGTCAGCCGGTCCCATTGCACATGCCGCGCCCTAACCGAAGGCAGGGCCTTCAGGGGGCCGGCTTGGGTTACGGTCAGACCCTGGTCGGTCAGCGATATTTGCGATGATGCGCGTCGTGCCACCGATCCCAGATAGAAGGCGGCGCCAAAGAAGATCGCCAGCAACACCCACAGCGCCACGCCAAAAGCGGGCACAAATAATGCCAAGCCGATGGCAATGGCGGCCACGAATAGACCCCTCAAAAACTCTGATCGTACAGCGTGGTGTGGGTAGGTGTGTGTCGACGGTGTTTGGCGTGTCATTCTTACCGGTCTAATAGGCCCGCAGTGTCAATGGCGTGTTTGACAAGCGCCGCCGATTTTGCGCCCCCACCCAGACGAAACGGCGGATCTTCACGCAGAGGGTTTGTCAGGGCTTTGGTCATAGCAGCCAAAAGGCGCTGGGGCGACAGAGATTTTTCCTCTATCGCAACCGCGCGACCCGCTGCTTCGAGGCACCCGGCCCTCAGACCCTGTTCTTTTTCGTCATGGCCGCTATAGGGCACCAGCACGGCCTTTGTGCCGCTGACGGCCAAATCCACCACCGTATTGTATCCGGCTTGGCTCACGGACAGGGCGGCAGAGGCGAGGTCGCGCGCGAAATCCGGCGTAGCGGCGGAAACCGAGAAGGTGCCGGTCGCTTCAGCCCGCAGGCGGCGGGCGACCTCCTCAGGAAAGCTTGCCCCAAGTTTGACGTCCCAGTTCATGCCCAGCGACTCGAGTTGGTATGCGGCCCAAGCGGTCTCCACCAGCGGCCCGCCCGTCCGCCCGTGACCCGCTGAAATCACGATCCGCTTTGCACGCTGGGGCACAGTCTGGATTTTCGACCCTCCCACATAGCCGGTGTAGTGGATCTTTGGTTCGAGCTGAGAGGCTGACGGAAACGATAGGTCCAACGGCGCAAAGTCGTGGTCGCCATGGACGAGGATTGCGTCATAGTGAGAATTGGCCAGGTCAAGGAATCGGTTGGCTTTCTTTTCACTTTCCGGCGGCTCGATAATGTCTCGGACAGAGGCAAACAAAAGCGGCCGGGGATTTAGCGTCCGGCAGGCCTCCAAAAGAGGGAACAGTTCGAACATCAATTTTCCCCGCCCGAAGGGAAAGTGTTCCGTGAGCACCAGATGCGGGCGGAAGGACCGCAGATGCTCAAGCAACACATCCCGCCGCTTGGTGCGGAAGGCGTCGTCAATGGGGTTGCCCTCGCCGTCAATCAAGACCGAATAGGTGGTTCCCTGGGTGGTCACCGGCGGAAGCTGTACGAAGCGCACGGACTCCAAATCCAGGTCCCGGTGAGGCAACCCGCCCGATACCAGCATCACGTCCAAATCCAGGACGCTCATGGCGCGGGCCAGATCCGCCGCCCGCATCAAATGGCCGATCCCCATCAGATGCTGAACGTAGAGAAAGACTCGTGGCCGCATGAAAGGCATCTAAGATTTGCAATCGAGCGGCACGTTCATTTCCACAGGCCGCACCGCGCCATCGGGGGCCACATCGAATAGGTGGGCCGCTTGCCAGGTGAGTTTAATGGGCGCTTTGTTCATCATGTCCCAGTCATAAGCCAAGGCGAAGACGGCCCGTATCACCCCCTTATGGGTGACGGTGCCCACGGGCCTTTCCCGCGCCCCAATCTGTGCCAGAAACGGCTGAACACGCTCGATCACATCGGCGGGACTTTCCCCATTTGCGGGCCGGAAATGGCGTCCTTTTCCTTCATTCTCCAGAAACTTAGCTCCCAATTCCTCGCGCAGCTGCGCTGTTGTGTAGCCCTGCCAATCGCCCCAATCGGTCTCGATCAGCCGCTCTTCCGCAATGGCGTCGGAAATGCCCAACAGGCGCGCTGTTTGCCGTGCCCGGGCAAGCGGGCTCACAAACCATTGGGCGCCGGCCAGTGCCGGCGGCGGTGCGAGCTGCGCCAACTGCTGGTGCGCTTCTTCCGTAAGCGGAATATCTGCATGGCCTTGCATCTTGCCCAGCCGATTCCATTCAGTTTCGCCGTGACGGATCAGGCCGAGGAGCGGCATGCTTCTGCTTCCCGTGAGCTAAAGAGGCTCTCCCTCAATGCCGGCAACCGAGAGTCGAGAGACCTGTGCGCGAGGACAAACGACTCGGCGGCCCGGCCCATGCGGCGGCGGCGGTTCTTGTCTTCCAGCAGCGCCCGTAGTGCCTGGGCAAAGAGTTGGGAGGATGCGCCTTCCGCAAGAAATCCCGTCTCGTCGTGGCGGATCACCTCGGCAACGCCGGGGCCTTCGACCGCAACAGACGGCAGCGCCGCTGCCCCGGCCTCCAAATACGCCATGCCATAAGCCTCGCCCAGGCCCGGCCAGGCAAAGACATCGGCGGCGGCAAAAAAGTTATATAAATCAATGCCTTGAATGGCACCCAGGAAGGTAGTTCGGGACGCCATCGCGGCGAAATCTTGCTCAATCTCCGGTTTGCCCGGTCCATCACCGGCGATCACCAAATGCCAGTCCAGATCCGTCACATGGCCAAGGGCGGCTGCCAGCAGTCGATAACTTTCGCATTTCACGCCGGGCCGCATCATGGCCGTACACAGAATAATAGGTCCCGTTGGGGGCCCCCCGATTGTCCTCCGTAGACGGTCTATTGCGGCCGCCCTGTCCTTGCGGGCCCGCTCGAATGGTGATGGGTCGACAAAAGGCGGAAAGCGCTTGAGTTTGCGGTCAGAACCAAGGGCCTTGGCGAGGGGCCGCCAATCCTTCTCTTTCATGACGAACAGCCGGTCGGCCCGGTCGAATGAGCGTTTGGCATCCGCGAGCGCCTCGCGCCAGGGCGTATCGGTCTTGCTCGGCGCGTAAGAGGGTTCGAAGACCAGATACGGCATCCCCCAGGCTTGCTGCGCCAATGGTCCCAGCACGTCGGGGGATTTATAGTAGGAATGATAGGTCACCCACAGATCGGGCGGCGTCATCTCTCTGCACTCTCGGGCCCATCGATCCAGAAGGCGGCATTTCTGTTCAGCATAGAGGGCCGGCTCCCCGTGATAGGACGAAAACCCGTCAACGACGTCCACGTCGCAGCCGACCTGCTGAAACGCCTGAACGAGCAGCCGCGCCATGGTGCGGTCGCCGGACGGCACGGGATGGTTGGGCGATTTCATGGGGGCGTAAAAGATTGCTCTCATGCCGCCGCCTCATTTTGGCGGGCCGGTTGCTGCGCCGTGGCACCGAACAGGGCTGCCAATCGGCCGATATGGGCCGGTAGCAGAAAATGCTCTTCCACGCGGCGCTGGGCAGCGGCGCCGAGCCCTTGACGAAAGGTGGCGTCATCCACAAGCCGTTTGATCGCGCCGCTCACGGCCTCAGGATTTTCGGGCAGCACCAGCAGTCCGTTTTCGCCGGGAATGATGAGTTCCGGGATCCCCCCGATGTCGGAGGCGATACAGGCCATGCCCTGGGATTGGGCCTCCAGCAGCACATTTGGCAGCCCGTCCTGATCGCGGTTCTGGGCGCGGCGGGACGGCAGAACGAACAAGTGATGGCTGCGATAGGCGTCCAACAACTCTTCCTGCGGGGCGGCGCCGCACCAAGTGATCCTGTCTTCAAGGCCAAGCTGCGCGGCAAGCCGTGATAGCTTTGCCGCTTCCGGTCCGGCGCCGTAATGGGTCCATCGCCAATCAAGATCATCGGGCAGCAGGGCGAGCGCCTGCAGCAAGATATCGAAACCCTTTTTGGGAACCAGTCTGCCTACGGATAAAATTCGTACGGGCAATGCTTTTAGGGCGGAGGCCGTCTTTGGCGCCGGGAACCGGTCGGGATCGAGCCCGTGATAGACCAGGTGGAGTTTGGCAGGATCGGCGCCGGTCGCGCAGCGCTGCAGGTCGGCAAGCCCCTCCCGGGTGCAGGTCACCCCGAAGGCGGCATCGGCAATCTTGGCTGTTTTCTCCCAATTTTTTGTGGTCCAGATGTCTTTTGCATGGGCCGAAAAACTGAACGGCAATTGCCGCATGACGGCCGCATAGCGTGCCACCGAACAGGGTGTGTGGAGAAAATGAGCGTGGATGTGCGCCGTGTCTTCCGGCAGCTCGGCGGCCAACACCAGGGCCTGTCCGAACCGGCGTAAGCGATTTGGTGTCGGATCCCGCAAAAGATCGTACACGAACTTTTTGCGTGTCGCCGCATACCCTGGCAAGCGCCGCGCTACGCGCCGGGCGCGCCACACCCGGCCCGGGTCATCTCTTAGGTACTCCGGCAGGTAGGTGGCCCGTGCACGAATTCGACCGTGAAAGGCGCTGACGGCCTTGTCGGTGGGATGGCGTAGGGAATAGAGATCGATGTCCAGTCCTAACCGCTCGAGCGCCAGCACTTCTTGGGCAATGAAGGATTCGGACAGGCGCGGCCAGCCCTTAACCACCACGGCGATTTTCTGCGGCGTGCCCATCATGCGGGGCGCGCATAGGCCTGCACGCCGGTGGAAGGGCCGATCCACGGGGCGGCCAAGTCCGCGATGCCGTCCAAGCCGTCCAGCATGGTGGGCCACATGCGCTCCGAGGGCAGTCGCCCGCTTGTGAGTTGGCGCAATTCATCGGCCAGGCTGTCTTTGTCGGCGCGCGCAGGGTGGGCATCGTTCCAATGAACGCGCATGCGCAGCAGGCCCAGCGCTTGGGCTCGCTCCGCCCGAATGAATTGCTCCCGCCGGGGGGCCGTCCGGGGCACCATCAGGCAGGGCTTATCCCGGGACAGCATCTCGGAAAAGGTGTTGTAGCCCCCCATGGTCACCAGGCCCGCGGCCGTTTCTTCTGAAAGCTCAATGTGCGGGTCGAAGGTTTTGATCTTGAGGCGCGCATCGCCGGCTGCCCGTTCGATGGCGCTTTGTTGATCCGCCAGGGGCATGAAGGGCCCGGTGACGATCAAGGCCGGCGGCAGGTCCCGGTCATGGTCGGCATATGTGTCCAGAACCCAATTGATCAGTGGGCTGCCGTCACCGCCACCGCCCGCCATGACCAAGATAAACGGGTCGTCGAAGGGCCGCTTGGGCTTGGTGGCGGCACCATTGCCGATCCGCCGTCTCAAATATCCGGTAAACGCAGATTTTTCACGGACCCCGGCGGGCAGCTTCAAATCGGTGAGCGGATCGTAGAACCGGCGTTCGCCGAAGATCCAAATGTCATGGTAAAGCGACTCAAGGGCGTGGAAGGCCTTCTTCCGGGCCCATTCCCGCTGCAAGCGGTCGGGGGAATCGAGAATGTCGCGCAAGCCCAGCACCAGCCGGGTGCCGTGGGCGCGGGCCCACGCCAATGCCGGGGCCACTTCCCCCCGAAGCCCCAGCGGCTCCTTGTCCACCAAAAACATATGGGGGCGGAATTGTTGGGTTGCTTGTTTAATCAGGGCCGTCCGCAGCCCGATGATTTTGTCGATATCGCCGCCGGGATCGTGGGGCGCATAGCTGCCATCGGCGGTTTTGGTGACCCCCGGTACGCGCAGGAAATCCACATTCTTCCGAAACGAAAATCGCCCCACCAAAGGGGAGCCGGAAATGATCAGCACAGAAAGATCCTGCCAGCGCCGTACCAGATCGTGTGCGATCGTCCGGCATCGTCTTAAATGGCCTAGTCCGAAAGAATCGTGGCTATAGATCAATAAACGGCGCATGGGGCGCGCGGCCTTCCCTTCTCTCCTAATGCCTTAGGATTTAACCATTTATCGGCCCATGTCAGCATTTCATCCACAATATTGTGATTCGATCACAGAAACGGTGCATGGGCCCCGCCAAGGGCGGGCTACATATAGGGTCTTTGGCGTTGCGGCCCCAGGATACGCATCATAGGGTCGGGGCGGAAGGACACTCAGCCATCCATGGAACAAGGCATTTTTCCATATATTTGGCGCCACAGCCGACGCGAACAGCTCACGGTCCTGATGATCGTGCTGGCGTCGCTGCCGTTCTATTTCATGTCGCTGTCCCTGCCCAAGACGATCGTGAATGAGGCGATCGAAGGCAAAAGCTTTGAGTACGCCGACGACACCGCGCCCGCCCTAAAGATCACCCTCCCGGCGCCCGACGCCTGGTCCGACGGCAGCGGCCAGTGGGTGCTATTCGACGGGTTCGAATTGGAACGCACAGGCTTCTTGTTCGCCATGAGTTTCGTGTTCCTGGGCCTTGTTTGCATCAACGGCCTCTTCAAGTTCCAGATCAACACCATGAAAGGGCGCATGGGGGAGCGTTTGCTGCGCCGGCTGCGCTATCAGTTGGTGGACCGGGTACTGCGCTTTCACCCCACCCAGTTCCGGCGGGTCAAGCAATCGGAAGTGGCCACGATGGTGACGTCGGAGGTGGAGCCTCTGGGCGGCTTCATCGGCGATGCCTATGTGCAACCGGCTTTCTTGGGCGGCCAGGCCCTGACCGCCCTGCTGTTCATCGTTGTGCAGAGCGTTTGGCTCGGCATGGTGGCGATTGCGGTCGTTCTCATCCAGTCGTTTTTGATCCCGCGCTTGCGCGTGCCCATTCTTCAGCTGGGCAAACAGCGCCAATTGGCCGCGCGGGATTTGGCCGGCAAAATCGGCGAAATCGTCGATGGGGCGGCGGCAATACATGTGCACGATACGTCGAATTACGAACGGTCGGACATCACCCGGCGCCTCGGCATCATCTACCGCATCCGGTACGAGCTTTACCGGCGGAAGTTCTTCGTCAAGTTTCTCAACAATTTCTTGGGCCAGTTCACGCCGTTCCTGTTCTACATCATCGGCGGATACTTCGCGATCCAAGGCACCATGGATGTGGGCTCGGTAGTGGCGGCGCTGCTCGCCTATAACCAGCTGCCCGCACCCGTCCGTGATCTGATCAATTGGGACCAGCAGCGCTTGGATGTGCAGATCAAATACGAACAGGTCATTCAGCAATTCAATCCGGACAATATTTTGGACGATGCGCTTCAGCAGCCCTCGGACGGTCCGCCGGAGCCTTTGGGCGGCGACCTGACCTTTGCCAATGTCTCGGTGGTGGACGATACGGGCGCCCGGCTGCTGGACCATGTATCGTTCACGGCCCCACTTCATGAAAGCGTGGCCGTGGTGGGGGATTCTGGCTCAGGCAAAGAGTTCCTGGGTATGGCGCTCGCCCGCCTGATCGAGCCCTCTACCGGGCGCATCACCATCGGCGAGAAGGACCTGTCGCGCCTGCCGGAATCGGTAACCGGCCGCCGCTTGGGCTATGCGGCTCAGGATTCGGTCGTCTTCCCAGGCTCAATCCGGGACAATGTGCTTTACGGGCTCAAGCATCAGCCAATCGCTGCTCCCGCGCCAGATGCGATGGACGAGCGGCAACGGCAGTTTGAAGAAATAGAAATTGCACGGTCGGGCAACGCGCCTTTCGATTTCGATGCGGATTGGGTTGATTATGAGGCTCTAGGCCTTTCCACGGCGGACGATGTGGATCAACGCATCCTGGATACGTTTCAAATGGTGGATTTGGCCGACGACGTCTTTGCCTATGGCTTGCGCGGTATCATTGACGTCGAAGAGAACGCGCATCTGGCGGACCTTATTCTGGAGGCCCGCCGCAAGCTGCGTGGCCAAATGGCCGATGCCCAAATTGCCCAATTGATCGAGCCGTTCGACCCCCATCTTTACAACCGCAATGCCACCGTTGCGCAGAACTTGATGTTCGGCACGCCACTGGATGACCGGCTGAAGACCGATGCGTTGGCGTCAAACGCCTACATGCTGCAGACGATCCGCGGCGCGGGGCTTGAACAGACCCTCATCGATATGGGCTATGAGCTAGCGGAAACCATGGTCGAATTGTTCCGGGATATTCCGCCGGACCATCCCTTCTTCGACCAATTCAGTTTTATCGCGGCCGACGAATTGCCGCTCTATCAGGATTTGTTGATGCGCACGCCGCTCTCCGATGGGCGGGTCTATCTGGATGCCATCAGCGGCGAAGATCATGAGCGGTTTTTGACGCTGCCGTTCAACTATATCGAGGCGCGCCATCGCCTGGATCTGGTGAACGAAGACATGCAGGAAAAGCTCCTGTCGGCGCGCCGCCTTTTTCGTCAAAACCTGCCCGGCGAGCTCAACGATGCGGTCGCCTTCTTCGATCCCGAAACCTACAACCGCGCCGCCACCATTCAGGACAATGTGCTGATGGGGCGGATCGCTTATGGCCAGCCCCGCGCGCAAGAGCAAGTGCGGCTGGTGGCCCGCAATATTCTGCGCGAGATCGGGCTGGAGCTTGAAATCTTCCGGGTGGGGCTTGAATTTCAGGTGGGCAGCGCGGGCCGGCGGCTGACCGGTGCTCAGCGGCAAAAGCTGGGGGTGGCCCGCGCACTCATTAAGAATCCCGACTATCTGGTGGTGAATCTGGCACTGGCTGCGCTGGATCAAGGCAGCCAAGGCAAAATTCTGCAACAAGTGTTAGAAGCGCGAGACGATAAGGGCGTTTTTTGGATCGTGGCGCGCCCATCCATGTCCATCGGCTTTGACCGGGTGCTGGTGATGGATGGCGGGCGGCTGGTGGAACAGGGCATGCCGGAAGATTTGGCGAATCGTAAGAGTGAATTTGAGAAACTAAAGGCCTACGGATGACGAACAGTCGGAACAATAAGACGGCCGAAGATCTGGGAGTAGTGTGATGAGCATTAAGCAAGAAGTTGATTTGCTGCGCCGTATTCCCCTGTTTGAGAACATCGATCTGGCAAAGATCAAATTGCTGGCTTTTGCCAGCGAACGCATCTGTTTCGAACAGGGCCACGAAATGTGCCGCCAGGGCGAAATCGGCGATGCGGCCTATGTGATCATCGACGGCGAAGCGGAGGTGTCGGTGGAAGGCGACAAGGGGTCAACGGTTGTCGCCACCTTGGGCAAAAACGCCTTTGTGGGCGAGATTTCGATCCTCACCGACGTACCGCGCACGGCCACCGTCACGGCCAAGACCAAGGTCGAAGCACTGCGTATCACCAAGGAATTGTTCTATCGAATGATCTCCGAATTTCCCCAGATGGGGCTCGAGATCATGCGGGTCCTTTCCATGCGCCTTGCCGACACCACCCGCGACTTGACCGAAGCGCGGGCGAAGCTGAACACCACGGGATAAGGCGCTCGCGTTTACTCTCGGCCGCGGAAACGATCATTGGCGTCGCGGAAGCGTTCTTGAGCCGCCTCAAAATCCATGGGCCGTTCGCGCAGCGTTTCCGGATCCCATTCGCTTTTCTCGGCCGCAAAAAAATCGCCCCCATAAATGTGAATTGCACAAGTAAGCCGCGGAAGCGGATTTGTGACCGAATGCACGCCATGTTCCGGCAATGAGAAAACTTCTCCGGCGCCCACCGACGACGCGGTTGCCGCCTCTGCATGGATACCGCGCCGATGCCAAATTATGTTGTCCTCACGGCCCGAGTATATGCCAATCGTGGCCCACATCTTATGGTCATGCGGCAGCTGCACCATGTAGGGCGACCAGACTACATTGAGGATCGTTAAGTCGTCGGCGCGATAAATTTCCTGAAGCCCGACGTCGGTTGGCTCTCCCAACGCCGTAAGCACCTCATCATGGTTGGAGATCGCCCTCCCCAGCACTTCTTCGATGGCGGGCTGGCCGCCGCCCGCGGCAACCGCCTGCTTTGCGTCCTCAATCAAGCGATCCATGGAAAATGGAACCGGTCGGGCAGAAGAAGAATTTGCCCCGAATTGTGCGGCCGCAATTCCTGCTGCCCCTGCGATGACAGAACGCCGTGACATGTGCATGGAACCTCCGTCATTCCCTGTTTCCAACCCGTCAGCGGGCGAGTGTTCGAAGAGTTTAGGCCAAGCTCTATCACTCGTCTAATGCATATAAACGCGCAATTTCTATGCAAAATCGGTATATATGTAAGATGGACCTACGCCGCCTCAAGCATTTCATCGCCGTTGCCGACAGCGGCAGCATCTCGCGTGCGGCGGAGCAATCACATTTGTCGCAACCGGCGCTCTCGCGGCAGATCCAGAACTTTGAGCAGGATCTTGGCGTCGAGTTGTTCGAACGGGTGGAGCGCGGCGTACGTCTTACCAGTGCCGGGCAAGACTTGCTTGAACGCGGCCGACGGCTGTTGGACGAAGGGGACGCATTTGCCGAACGGGCTCGGTTGCACAAAAGCGGCGACGTGGGATTATTGCGGGTCGGCGCGACACCGCAAGTGCTCGAAAGGGCCGTCGCCGATGTGTTGGTTGCGTTTCGGTCAGAATTTCCAGGTGTCGAAGTCCGCCTCACCGAAGGCCATCCCCGAGCCATCACGGAGTCCTTGCACCGCGGCGAACTTGACCTGATTGTCACCCAATTCCAGGAGGGGCTGCGTGATTCTTGTCAACCGGCGGGTGTGCTTCAAATTGCTGTGGTCTCCCGAGATGGCATCGGAAACCGCGGAAGGTCGGTCGATATCCGCGAGTTGATAGATCTGCCTCTGCTGGCGCTCAGTCCCGGGTTCGGCAGTCGGTCCCTGTTCGACGCCACCTGCGAAATCGCCCACATTCGGCCGAACATCATTTTTGAGTGCGCCTCACCTGCAACTTTGCTGTCGCTCGCAAAAGCCGGATACGGCGCCGCTATTCTACCGACAACCGTTGCTCTGCCGGACAGGCGCGCGAGCGTCAGGCTCTTGGCCCATAAGGGGACTGGGGTGTCTCGACCGATCGCCGTGCATTGGAATCCTAAGCGCCACTTGCCGTCTTACGGTTTGCACTTCGCATCGAAACTGGCCGACAAAGGCCGGTCATTGTTCAGGAAGTAGCGGGCCTAACGCTTTGGGGCGCACCAGGCCTAACCAAAGAGCCGTTCCGCGTGCCAGCGCAGGTGGTCTTCCATAAATGTGGAGATGAAGTAGTAGCTGTGGTCGTAGCCGTCTTGGCGCCTTAGGGTGAGCGGCTGGCCTGCTGATTTGCAAGCCTCTTCCAGCAATTCGGGCTTGAGCTGTTCCGCGAGAAACCCGTCCGCCATGCCTTGATCGACCAAGATACGTGGAGCGCGCCTCCCGTCTTCGATGAGGGCGCAGGCATCGTATTCACGCCACTTTTGGCGATCGGGCCCCAGATAGCCGGAAAGCGCCTTATGCCCCCAGGGGCAATTGAGTGGAGACGAAATGGGCGCGAAAGCGGAGACGCTTTTGAACCGCGCTGGACTGCGCAGGGCGATCGTCAGGGCGCCGTGCCCGCCCATGGAATGCCCGGTGATGCCCTGCGATTTCATATCGACGGGAAAACTCTCGGCGATAAGAGCCGGCAGTTCCTCCTCAATGTAACTACGCATGCGAAAGTGTTCAGACCACGGAGCTTCGGTGGCGTCCACGTAGAAGCCGGCCCCCTGGCCGAAATCATAGGCGTCATCGTCCGGCACACGATCGCCGCGCGGGCTGGTATCAGGCGCAACAAAGATAAGCCCCAGTTCGCTGCAGGCGCGCCGGAACTCGCCCTTTTCGGTGACATTTGCATGGGTGCAGGTAAGGCCCGACAGGTACCAAATTATCGGCAGTTTCGTGCCACTTTCACGGGGCGGCACATAGGCGGAAAAGACCATGTCGGTGCCCGTCGCCGACGATCGATGTTTGTAGACCCCCTGCTCTCCGCCAAAGGCAGCGACCTGAGCGGTGATTTCAAAGTCCATAGCCAATCCTTGAGGATATTGACGTGTTGTCGGTCTTCATCGCGCCAGACACCCGTCATCGTGGCAGAGAATAAGGTTTTCTGATACGGTAAATGTATGAGCGACGTGAAAACATTTGATCCGGCCAGCATTAAATTTGATTCTACGGTCTATCCGACCGAGGCCGATATGAAGCTTTGGAACAGCCTGACAGCCGAAGAAAAGCGTGCCGTCATAAACCATAGTCTCGATCAGGGCCTTGCAAGCGGCCTTACCGACCCGGAAACATTTGAGAAGCGTTTTTCCCGCGCTCTCGAACGCGCAAAGCATGGAAACAATTCTGAGCCGCAAAGCGTCGGCTGATTACGATGCCATCTTAGACTACACCATCAAGAGTTTTGGCGTCGAACAGGCCCAAAAGTACGGCAATGGGCTGGATTACAGTTTCAAGCTTTTGGCTGAAAACCCGTATATGGGTACGCCGTACCAAGACAAATTCCGAAGATACGTATACCGGGAACACGTGGTCTATTATCAGATTACGCCCAATTACATTGTGATCGTTGAAATCCGCCATGGCCGCCAAGCCCCACCGGAGGATCCGTAAAGCGCGGCAATGTTGGGCGGCGCCACGCTGCTGTTGTGACGGCGGTCCAGACGCCTAAGCCGCGGCGGCGGCCCCGCGTTCTTCCAGCGCTTGCACGACAATCGAGATCGCCGACCTCGTGAACAGGCCGGCGATAAGAGCGGCAACAATTAGGTCCGGCCAAAAGGAGCCTGTCGCCCACACGGCGGCGCCCGCGCCGATCACCGCCACGTTGCCGATGGCATCGTTGCGGGAACACAGCCAAACGGACCGGATGTTGGAATCCCCATCGCGCCATTGAAAGAGAATGAGAACGCTCAGCAGATTCGCGGCCAGCGCCAGCGCGCCAATGCCGCTCATGACGGGGGCCTGGGGCTCGGTGCCCGCAAAGGCGCTCATGACGGTCGTCGTTAGAACGAACAGGGCCATGAGGCCCAGGCTGAGCCCTTTGATCAGAGCGGCCGTCGCGCGCACATAGAGCGACGCGCCGATGACGGCCAACGAGATGGCGTAAGTCGCCGTGTCGCCCGCGAAATCGAGAGCATCCGCTTTCAATGCCTGAGATTCGGCCCAATAGCCGGCGGAGAGCTCCACAAGAAACATGGTCGCGTTGATGGCGATCACGGTCAGCAGCGCTCGCTTATAGGCCCGAGAGGCACCGTCAAACCGTATTTCCGAACAGCCGCAACCCGACATCGCTGGGCTCCATTGCGTCACGTTGAGGGGGAGCATACTCTCTACAGACACTGTAGGTTCAAGAGAAAAATGCCCTTATCAGACAAAAATGCACTTACCATCGGCGGGCTGGCCAAAGCGTCCGGCGTTAAGGTGACCACCATCCGGTATTATGAAGGTATCGGGTTAATCGAGCCACCGGTTCGGTCGCCGGGCGGGCAGCGTCTCTACGGTGGAGAAGCGGTCGAGCGCATGCGCTTCATCCGCCATAGCCGGGATCTGGGGTTCTCCCTCGATACGATTCGAGAGCTAATTGCCTTGTCCGGCGACAAAGACCGTTCCTGTGCGGAAGTGGACGAAATCGTCAAGCGCCACGCAGGCGATGTGCGTCTCCGCATTGAGCGCCTTAAGTCGCTGGAGAAAGAACTCAATCGGATGATTCGGGAATGCTCCGCCAATCGGGTCGCCGAATGCCATGTGATGGAAGTGCTCGCTAATCACGCGCTATGTGAAACGGAACATCTCAAAGCTTGAAGCGCGTGATGACCGGCACGTGGTCCGACGGTTTTTCCCATCCGCGCGCTTCGCGAATAATCTCCGATGAGACCGGCGCATCGGCCAGTGCCGGTGTGACCCAAATGTGGTCGAGCCGCCGCCCCCGGTCAGAGGCGGCCCAGTCCCGCGCCCGATAGCTCCACCAGGAATAAAGCTTTTCGGGTTCCGGGATGAAGCGGCGGGTCACATCGATCCATTGATGGCTCTTCATCACCGCGTCCAGGTGTTCCACTTCGATGGGCGTGTGGCTCACCACATTGAGAAGCTGCTTGTGAGACCAGACGTCCGACTCGAGTGGCGCGATGTTCATATCGCCCACGGCAATAAGCTTGTTGGTTTTCTTGCCCCGCCGTTTCCCAAAAAAATCCTTCATTTCTTGGAGAAAGGCGAGCTTATGGGCGAATTTTTCGTTTTTTTCAGGGTCCGGCTCGTCGCCGCCCGCAGGCACGTAGAAATTGTGGAGCTCCACACCCCCATCGAGGGTGACGCTCACATGGCGCGTGTCGCCCTTGCCGCAAAACTCTTGCGCTTTGGTGCCGTTGAAAGGGATCCGGGAAACGGTCGCCACCCCGTGGTAGCCCTTCTGACCGTTGATTGCCCGGTGCACATAACCCAGCTCTTCAAATGGTTTGTGTGGGAACAATTCGTTGGCCACTTTGGTTTCTTGCAGGCACAAGACATCGGGCTCGAATTCCGTCAAAAACTTTCTGACGATGTCGATGCGAAGGCGAACGGAATTAATGTTCCAGGTAGCTATTGTCAGTTTCATTTTTGTTTTGCTAGCGAAGAGTGAGTTGATGGGAGCGCGATAAACTAGAGCAAGTCTGACCTAGATTGAAGCAGTTCTGTTGCTCAAACGAATGGCGTCCGCTAGGCGTGGTCCGCAACGCGATGTGGGGCATCGGGTAAGGACCACAACAACGCGGACGCCTTTCGTTTGGCAACCCCCCAATGATTTTCTTGGGGGACGGGCCCTTTTACGCCAGGGCATCGTCAAGCGTCTTGACCGTAGCCCCACTATGGCCTGCGACGCTTTCCTTGCCCTGTCGCAAAATGGCTCCGTCAGAACGATTCAATCTAGGTCAGATTTGCTCTGAAGCGGCTTCGTGATCCGATTTAAACCGACGGAATCGCGCGCGATAAACGAGAGATAAGCGCCGCAACGATCGCCGCGAAGATGGCGACGAAAAAGTCGAGCGCGAATATCGGTATGTCGGGCGGCATCAATCCGCCTGCGACAGTACGGTGTAAAACAAGCCACCAAATATCCGTAAACGGATTTGTTGCCCCCACCTGCATCTCTGCGAGGCTGAACAGGCCGTTGAGAAGGCCCAGCAGCATGAAGGCCATGCACAGCGCCAGCATCGGGTATATGATCACACGCAACAACGTGCCGATCACAAGTTCTGCGAAACTCATTTTAGTCTGCCCCCAAAATACAATTTGGTCTGTTACTTCCGCGGATATTCTCGCGCGCAAGGGGCATTTTTGAAACGTTCAATTTTAGGCACGCTGCACAAATATTGGACAACGTATCCGCCCAAAAGTAAGGCAGTGCCTACGGATTGGGGCGTTAGTTCCTGCCGCCCGCTTCGCGAATGAGGCCGGGGTCCGCGGATGAAAATTGTGCGGGGGTGCCGCCTGCCAGTTGACCTGAATCCACCAGCAAGCAATGACCCGACACATAGCGGGCCTCGTCGCTGGCCAGATAGAGAAGTGCGTTCGCAATGTCGACCGGTACGCCCGCGATCCCCAATGGCGACATGGAAGCGATGGCATCTTCGGCGCCGGAAAGGCTCTGCGGATCGCCTGTAATAACATCGGCGGTCATGGCGGTGGCCGTATTGCCGGGCGCCACCGCATTCGCGCGAATGCCATACTGGTTGAGCTCAGACGAAATCGATTTCGTCAGGCCAATGACGGCGTGCTTAGCTGCCGTATAGGCGTGAGGGCCGAGACCGCCGGCCATCCCCGCCGTGCTGGAGATGGACAGGATGTTGCCGGACTTTTGCGGAATCATAACGCGCGCTGCGTGTTTTGCGCCCAAATAGGTGCCGGTCAGAAGAACGGCAATTGTCGCATCCCAAGCGTCCCGGGGTGTCTCGTGAATCGGGCCCACGGCGCCGACGATGCCGGCATTGTTGATCATGCAGTCCAGGCGCCCGAACTCGGAAACGGCAAAATCGACGGCGGCGGCCACTTGCGCTTCATCGGTCACGTCGGTCCTAATGAAGCGGGTATCGGCACCCAACTTTTCAGACAGCGCGCTGCCGGGGCCCTCCTGAATGTCCGCCAGAATGACCCGCGCACCTTCCTCAACGAAGCGTTCCGCGGTGCCGGCGCCAATGCCGCTGGCGGCGCCGGTGACCACAACAACCTTGCCTTTGAGCCGATCTCCCATAATGTCCTCCCGTGATTTAGTGTTGCGGTGATCTTGCCCTAAAGCACAATTGACGAAAAGCGGGCGGTTTCCGGGGAGGCGTTTGTGGCAAATTTGCAGATAGGCACCCTAGCCAGTGCAGAAATCTTGAATGCGCCGTTCAATCGGCGCACGGAACTGTTGTGGCGCATCAGATCCGCAAAGCTCGATCATGTGTTCGTCGCGGACCATGTGAGCTTCTTTGTCGGCGCCGGCATGGACGGGTTGATCCAGGCGGCAACCGTGATCGGATCGGTCCCGGATTTGCGCGTTGTGGTTGGGATCTACCTTCTTGCTTTGCGGCACCCGGTGCCCGTGGCCCGTCAAATTGCAAGCATTGCGGAATCGGGGCCGGGTAGGCTCATCCTGGGCGTTGGGGTGGGGGGCGAAGACCGCCACGAAATCGAAATCTGCGGTGTTGACCCGGCAACGCGCGGGCGGCGCACGGATGAATGCTTGGCGGCATTGGAAGGCCTTCTGAGCGGGGAAGCGACCTCTCACGATTGCGAGTTCTTTTCCTTTGATGATGCGCTCATCAAGCCGGCGCCCACGCCGCCGGTGCCGATCCTGATCGGTGGTCGGTCGGACGCAGCGGTCAAGCGGACGGCACGGTTTGGCCAAGGTTGGCTGGGCGCATGGTGCTCGCCAAATCGGCTCGCGCAAGTGGCCGATCAGTCAGCGGCGCTTGCGGACGCGGCCGGACGTCAAGTTGATCCGTGGACGCATGGTTTGCAGGTCTGGGTGGGCGTCGACGAGGATCGCGGCCATGCGCGCGCCCGGCTTGCCAAGGGCATGGAGAATTTCTACCGCATTCCTTTTGAGCGTTTTGAAAAATACAGCCCCTACGGGACGGCCGAAGATGTTGCCGATTTTTTGGTGCCCTACGTGGAAAGCGGTTGCCGCGTGTTCAACATCATGCCCGTCGCCGAAAGCCCCGAGGCGGGGATCGATGCGGTCACACAGGTTGCGGAGCGGTTGCGCGCGGCCGTGTGAAGATAGCCCATTCAGTCTATTCTATTGCAGGGGCAACAACTTTACTTCTTGCCAAAACGGGGCGTGCCGAAGCGGGATGCTGCTTGCCACCGCTTGCGCTTCCACATAAGCGAGGCTCTGCCGCGGCGTAAAGTTCAGAACGTCCGACCACAATCTGTTTGCGATCCTGGGTTCGTCCCCCAACGGATGGGTCAGGCTGTCCCAATGCACCGGTACAAGAAGGTCAGGTTTGGTGGCCATCACCACATGCTGCCAATACCCGTTTTGATAGTCGGCCGATTGGGAGCCCAAGCCGCCAATGCCCAAGAACAGGACGTCAACGTCCAACTCATCCAGGCCGTTCGGAACAAAGCCGGCGCTTCCTTGCAGAAGCAAGCTGCCGCTCGGGTGTTCGACCAGCACACTGTAGGAGCCCCCTTCGCGATAGTCCTGCCAGGCGACAGGCGGCCGCAAAGGGGCATCAATCGTCGCGCCCACAGCAGCCTGCGAACTGGTGTATCCGCCCGGAAAGGTGAAGTGTTTTGACTTTATCAGCGTGACCTTGAATGCGCCGAAGGTCAGCACCTCCCCATCTTCCGGCACATAGATCTGTTCTTCGGGCAGGTCCCAACCGCGGCCGATATTGGCGGTGGACTCGGACCCCACCAGCATGGCCCCGGTGCGGCGCGCCACTTCCGGCGCATCCATGGCGTGATCGAAATGGGAATGAACGGGGATGACGGCGTCAAGCTCGGTGATGCCCGCGTGTTCAAGTCCCCAGTCAATGGCTGCGAGGTCCGGCGCAATTTTCCCGGTCAGAATCTTCCACGTGGAAAAGCGCGAAAACCACCCATCGGTCAGCAGATGGGTTTCCCCATCACTGACCAGCAGGTTCGTGTTTCCCATGTATTGAATCGTCACCGGGTTGCCGTTCGCGCTATCGCCCACATAGGCAAACTTGGATTGGTCGACCGATGGTGAGGTGAGCAGCAGATAGACCAGCGCCAATGCGACGGCACCGACAGAGGCGGCCACCACATAGCCGCCGATGCGAATGAATGACATGTCCCGTCCCCTATCGTGCTTGTTCCTATTTTAATCCGTATCCGGATAAAGAGCCGCTTGTCGAATGCTTTGGGCCACCCGCGGGTCCAATTGATCATATGCGTCGGCAAGGGCGACCAACAATCCGGGTGTGTCGCTGCCATAGTCGCCGATCACGGCCACCACCACGGCTTCTTGAAGGTGTGAGAGCGCTCGGTCGTACTCTTCGGCACCAAGGGCGATATCGCCGAGCAGCACCAAAGCGTCAAACGATTGCCGGCTGCTATAGCCGAGCGCAAATTGAAAGGCCGCCTGGGCCTGTCCAACCAGCTCTAAAGCGCGCTCGAAATTGCCGCTGCGGTGATGAGCCGACCCCACTTCCAGGGCCAGGCGTCCGAATTCCGGGTTATGGTAGTTGAGATCCTGGGCAGCCGTGTCGATGAAACCGTCGCCGATTTGAGCCGCTTTCTTGTCTTCGCCTTCAAGGACGGCAGCACGAAACGCATCATATTCCACGGTCCAAGCGAATTGGTCATAGGGGGATTCCTTGGCGGACAAGTGAGCCCAATGGAACGCAAAGACAATCAGAACAAGCCAAGCTGATATGTGTTTCATGGCACGCCTCCGCAACGGTAGGGCGTCCATGCTGAGCGGAAATTGTGGCAAGGAAAAGGGCCCGTATCGGCGGCCGATCGGACCCTCACAGCTATGCCATGACGTCTAACGGTCAAAAGGCGCGCGCATGATCAGCCACAGGGTCGACAAAATCATGCGTGTCACAATGACAAAGCCGAACAAGGTCAATTGGGTCTCATTGATCAAAAACCGAACCCATACATTGTACTGTGTTGGAATCCCTGCATCGGTGATGGCATCCGTGACATAGCCGGCCCCGTCAAATATGGCTTCCATGCCGGACGGATACTGAACCGCGACCAGGGCAAAGGCGATACCGCCCAATACGAAAGAGAAGAAAAGGCTTGTTGTTGCGCCGAAAATACGTGCCACTTGGACCCCCCGTCTTGTGAACCACTACTCAATACCAGACCGCGCCTATGTGGCCCCATATTGCCTTAACAGCCGCCCTGGCGCTAATGAAAATATGTTGGTCAAATTTTGTGCATGCCGCACAGTTGACTGGAATTTGAGCATATTCATACTGACGGCAGAGTGAAAATGGATACGGTGAACGCTGGGTGATCGAGATCTTCGATGAGATGGGAGGGGAAGTGGCGTGCCGGCCCCACTACCGCCAGATCCTGGAATGGCTGAACGAGACCCCGACGGATCTGCTTGAAGCCAAGCGCCGCGAGGCGGAGATATTGTTCCGGCGTATCGGTATTACCTTTGCCGTCTATGGCGAAGGAGGCGACCCGGAACGGCTCATTCCCTTCGACATTATCCCGCGCGTCATTTCAGCGGCCGAATGGGCGTTTCTCTCCAAAGGGCTGGAGCAACGTGTCCGTGCCTTGAACGCTTTTACGTGGGACGTCTATCACGAGCAGGAGATCATCAAGGCGGGGCACATCCCGCCGGAACTGGTGCTGCACAATGAATCGTTCTGCGCTGAAATGCAGAACTTGAATGTGCCCGGGCGCATCTACAATCACATTTCAGGCATTGATTTGGTGCGCGTGGGTGAAAACGATTTCTACGTGCTTGAAGACAATTGCCGGGTGCCGTCGGGTGTTTCATATATGTTGGAAGACCGCGAAGTGATGATGCGCCTGTTCCCGGACTTGTTTTCCATGCATGACATCGCGCCGATTGCTCAGTATCCGGAGATATTGCTTGAGACGCTGCATTCAATCGCGCCGCGGCCGTCAGTGGCGGACCCGACGGTTGTTTTGCTTACGCCGGGCGCCTTCAATTCCGCCTATTATGAGCATTGCTTCCTGGCGGACGAAATGGGCATCGAATTGGTTGAAGGCCCCGACTTGTTTGTCGATCACAACGTAGTCTACATGCGCACGACCCGGGGGGCGAAGCGTGTCGACGTCATTTATCGGCGCATCGATGACGCCTTTATCGATCCGTTGACCTTCCGTGCCGACAGTGTGCTTGGGGTGCCCGGATTAATGGGCGCCTACCGAAGCGGCAACGTGGCCATCGCCAATGCGGTGGGCGCCGGTATTGCCGACGACAAATCGATCTACATCTATGTGCCTGAGATGGTGCGCTTCTATTTGGGTGAAGAGCCTATCCTCAAAAACGTGCCCACCTTCAACTGCGACGATGCCGACGACCGCGCCTATGTGCTGGAGCATGTGGACGAATTGGTGGTGAAAGAGGCGCGGGGATCCGGCGGTTACGGCATGCTGGTAGGACCGAAGGCCACAAAAGATCAGTGTGAAGAGTTCAAGAAGCGCATTGTCAAGACGCCTGGCGAATACATTGCGCAGCCCACCTTGGCGCTGTCGACGGTGCCCACATTCGTGGATTCCGGGGTTGCACCCCGGCATGTGGATTTGCGGCCCTTTATTTTGCAAGGCGCCGACGGCATCAAGATTGCGCCGGGGGGGCTCACCCGGGTGGCCCTACGCGAAGGATCGTTGGTGGTAAATTCAAGCCAAGGGGGCGGCACCAAAGACACTTGGGTCCTGGTAAGCCGTTGATATGCTCTCACGTTCCGCAAACAATCTGTTTTGGCTGACCCGCTATATGGAGCGCGCCGAATATGTTGCGCGTCTGATCGAAACGGCGATCCGCCTGACCAGTATGTCGAAATCGGTCCAGGCTGGCATGAATGAATGGCATTCCATTTTGGAAGCGTCCGGATGCGAAGAAAGCTACTACGAAAAGCATGAGAAAGTGTCCGCGCGGGCGGTCATTGACCACCTCTTGCGCGACCGCTCCAACCCGTCATCGGTTTTGTCGTGCTTCGAAACGGCCCGCCATAATGGGCGCACGGAACGCACCAGCCTATCGAACGACATTTGGGAAGCGGTCAATCAAACGTGGCACGAGGCGCGTCAGCTCACGGACAAGGATTTCACAAGCGACGGGGTGCGCGGCGTTCTTGACTGGACCAAGAACCGATCGCTTTTGTTTCGCGGTGCCGTTTCGTCCACCATGCTGCGCAATGAGGCCTATTGGTTCGCGAGGCTGGGGCTTTTCCTGGAACGCGCGGACAATACGGCGCGCATCTTGGACGTAAAATATCACACGCTTCTGCCCAGCCCCGACGAAGTGGGGGGCGGCTTGGACTATGTGCAATGGACAGCGATCCTGCGGTCGGTGTCGGCGGCGCGGGCCTATCACCGGATCTATCACCGGGAGCTGAAACCGTGGCTGATCGCGGAGCTTTTAATTCTACGTCCGGAAATGCCTCGGTCGCTTATGGCCTGTATGAATGAGATGATCTATCTTCTCGATTTGCTGGGACGGGAACTGGGCCATGAAGGGGAATGCTCGCGGCTCGCGGGCCAGCTTCATTCCAAGCTTCGATATGGCCGCATTGACGATATCATCCAACAAGGCCTACACGAATTCCTGACGGATTTCATTGACGACAGCGTGGTGCTCGGAAACGAAATTTCGCAGCAATACCTGACCTGATTGACCTCTCTATGCGAATCCGCGTTACCCACAAAACGATTTATCGGTATGACACGCCCATCGATTTTTCGTTCCAGGCCATTCGCCTAACGCCGCAACCCTTCATTGGGCAGCGCGTTCTGTCCTGGCGCGTGCGTGAAGAAGATGAGGGTGTTTTGCCCAATTACATGGACGGTTTTCAGAATGTGGTAAGCCTGCTGACACTGTTGCGCGAACATGAAGAAGCGCAGGTGACGGCGGAAGGGGTTGTCGACGTCTCGGATCAAAAAGGGATCATCAATGGGGCGCCCGAACCATTGCCGATTCTGTATTTCCTGCGCCAGTCGCCACGAACGGCAATCAGCGACGCGTTGAAATCACTGGCATCCGCTGTCGACGGGACCGATCCGGTGTTGCAGCTCCACGATCTGATGAACTGTATCCACAAGCAAGTGCGCTATGACACGCAGGCGACCCACGTGCAGACGACCGCGACCCAGGCGCTGGAAGCCGGCGCCGGCGTCTGCCAGGACCACGCGCACATCTTTATCGCTTGTGCCCGGGCGCTTGGTTTTCCGTCCCGCTACGTCTCCGGCTACCTGCTGTCCAGCGAACCGGGGCGGGAAGAAACCTTCGAAGCGAGTCACGCGTGGGCCGAATCCTACATTGAACGAGTCGGCTGGGTAGGCTTCGACCCGGCCAATCAGGTTTGCCCGACCGATCAATACATTCGAACAGCCGTCGCCCTTGATTATGACGGCGCCGCGCCGGTTCGCGGCGTGTGGCGCGGCAAGGCCGAGGAATCACTTGCGGTCACCGTGTCGGTTCAGCAAACTGGCGCCGATCAATAAGACTGAGTCGGAAAAACCATGACATATTGCGTTGGCCTGCGCCTGAAAGACGGTCTGGTCATGTTGGCAGATACGCGCACCAATGCCGGTGTCGACAATATTGCCACTTTCAAAAAAAGCCATTTGTTTCAGATCGACGGCGACCGCATGATCTGCGCCATGACATCGGGCAATCTCGCCATCACGCAGGCTGTGATTAATCTGCTGTCGGATGGATTTGAGAGTGCTTTCTCCGGCGAACAAGAATCCCTTTTCACCGTAACCTCCATGTTTCGCGCGGCGGAGCTTGCAGGTGAGGCGGTGCGCCGGGTCTATCAGCGCGACGGCGATGCCCTGGAACAGCAGGACATGACGTTTAGCTGCGGTCTTTTGATCGGCGGCCAAATCAAAGGCCGCGGCATGCGCCTGTTTCAAGTTTATTCCGCGGGCAACTTTATCGAAGCCACGGAAGACACACCCTTCCTGCAAATCGGCGAACACAAATATGGTAAGCCCATATTGGATCGGGCGTGCAATTTCGAAACCGGTCTCAATGACGGTGTGAAACTTTCGCTGATCTCCATGGATTCGACCTTGCGCTCTAATCTGACGGTGGGCATGCCGCTCGACTTGGTCGTTTACAAGAAGGACCAGGACGGCCCTCCCTTGTGCCGGCGCATCGAAGAGGATGATGTCTATTTCCAAACGATTCGCGACAGCTGGTCCAACGCCCTGCGCGATGCCTACCGCGCCATTCCCGTGGCCGATTGGTTGAGTTAGCGCGCATTTATGGCGACGGTGGTCTGTCGCAAAACTGTCATGCGCATGCCGCAGAGTGCGGGCAATATTTTTCTCGATTGAACGGACGATGGGATGAGTGCTCAGCTTGAAAACCTCCTGACACAGATGGACGGTCAAACATATCGTCCCGGCGACACGATTTTTGCCGAGGGAGACGATGGCGACTGCTTGTACGTCATCCGGAGCGGCGAAGTTGAAATCGAATTTCATGGGACGGTTCTGGAGCAACTCGGCCCGTCGGATATATTTGGGGAAATGGCTCTGATCGATCATGCCCCGCGCAGCGCCACGGCCAAGGCGAAGACCGAGTGCACACTGTCTGTGCTGCGGCAACGCGATTTCCTGTTGATGGTCGACCAAGTGCCCTATTTCGCCATTAACGTGATGCGCACCTTAACGCAAAGGTTGCGTTTGATGAACGATCACGCGACGACGAAGCAATCTTAATGCTGCCGCTTCCTCCATGCCTTAAGCAAACCTAAATTTTCGTTCAGGCTGCGTTCAGTCTGACCTGCCTAGCGTTCGATCCTGAGAGGTTCAAACGTGGAGAAGACCCATGGCCATTGGGAAAGCAGGGGTTGCGTTGCTTACGGCGTGCGCGATGATCGCCGCGACGAGTGTTACGCCGGTATTTGCTGGCGACTATCACCGCGGGAGCGGTCATGGCGGCTATCATCGCGATCATGGCAGCCATGCCCACAGAGGTCACCGAGGTCATAGGGGTCACGGCCACCATCATCGGCGAAAAAAGGACAAGGACTGGGTACCGTTTGCCATCTTGGGCGGCATCGCTGCGGTTGCCATCATTGCCAGCCAAGCGAACCGGAAGGATCGGCATGGTCATCGGGGGCATGGCGATGGCGGTTATCACCGTGGAAGTGGCCATGGCGATTACCACCGGGGAAGCGGCCATGGTGGGTATCACCGGGGCAGCAGCGCCGATCACGGCGGTCATCGTGGCCATCGTGGTCGCGACGGCGGTTATCATCGCGCGTCATCAGGTGGTGACAACTGCCATGTGGTGTACAAGACGGAACGCGTCAGAGGCCGCACAGTGCGGAAAGGATGCACGATTTGCTACAACCCCGATGGGTCCGCCTACATCGTTGAAGGCAGCGAGTTTGTTGTCGGCTACGTAGACTGAAGATAAATCATGACGGCGAATGCGGGCGGTCCCCGGCTTTCACGGAACCGCCGTCTAGATCATCATGCGATCAACTGGACTCATGTTGGATAATCCAGTTGATCGCATAAAGATGATCTACATCTATGAAATAGAGCAACTTTGTGCGCTCAAACCAACCCCGTATGGTCGGCTTGAGCGCACGTTGCTCGAGCAGAGTGTTCTAAAGGTCGGGCACTGTGCCGACGGTCGTGGTTTGTTCGATGTGGCGCGCATATACGTCGCGGTAGGCGTTCAGATCGTGGATGGCCACGTTTAGAATCATGTTGTCCCGATAGCCTTGCATTTCGGCAAGGACGGTTGGGCCACAGGTCTCCCATTTGTCGGAGTCCCAAGAAAACGTTCTGGGATAATCTTGGCTTCGGGACTGCGCGCCGCGGATATCGAGGACCGGCAGCGAAGCGGGCATGAGCTTGTTCTCATCGCTCGTGGTTTCCTGTCCGTCGATCTTAACGAGTTCCAGGGCCGACCAGGCATTGCCCACATACGCGTTGCAAGATCCGTCCTTGAACGCTCTTTCTGGCGTCATGCGGTTTGGTGCTTTGAGCTTGCCGTTTTCGTAGAACCGGTCCGGCAGTACGCCAAAATCGACCGTCCACAGCCACTGCGGGTTCGCCTCCAACACGTCGCTGCCATATTTCTGCTTAAGCTGGTCAAAGACTGCTTCCTTTGGCGTGTTTTCTTCCAGCATGACGGTACGGATGATCGCGAACAACTTGTTGCCGGCATCAGGCTGGAAGTGGAGCACCATTTGCTGTCTGCCATCGGCGCTCACATAGGCATGAAAATGCTTGTAAGGACGATTGGGGCTGACACGTGCGCTGTTGGATGCACCACGCACCTTGTCTTTGAGTTTCGCTACCCAAGCCACGTCCATTTTCTCGCGCAGCACGCTTTCTGCTTCTTGCAAGGTCATGCCCAGCCTGATTCCCAGAATATCGGCGCTGCGCAGTTGGTTGCGCCGCTCCGCCTTTTGTTGATCTACGGCTGCTTGGGCCTCGGCAGCGTCTGCTTCTTGTTTCGCGGCTTCGGCCGCGTCTTGTTGCGCCTGGGCATCTAATTCTTCACGCCCAACGAAGCTGCTGGGATCAAACGAGGCGAGCACCCTTTGTTGGCCATCTATCACATCGACGCCCGTGACCGTTGCAAAGAAGATCGGCGGTTTTTGTAAATCGTTACCCCGCAAGCGCGCACCAAATTCGATCTTGTCAATTTCAAATTTGACTCGGGCAAAAAGCATCTGGTTGCGCTGACCCTTTCGGGCCTCTGCGGTTGCACGGTCTACGGATACGGAGTCGATTTTGAGTTGCCGGTCGAGGGCAAAAATGCCATTGCCCAATCGGAGACGCGTGATCGCCACGCGCCAGCTGTTTGCCGCCGGAGAATTCGTAATACTTTTGAGCCTAGCCGTTTGGGTTCGTTCGTGGCCGGCACGCTCGAAATCACCGTCATATTTCACAAGACTATCGTCGTTGGTCAGAACGACCGCGCGTTCAGCCGATCGGGGCACGTAGACGGTAGCTTCACGATTCTCGGCATCGGCGCCCGGGTCGTCGGAGTACACCACGCGGCCAAATATGTCGTTCACCAGCGAAACGGACTCACCCTTGCCGAATGTGTAGACCTCTTTCTCATAATCATAGCGTGGCTCACGCAGAATGAGATCGGCGTAGAGCGTATTGGGCGCCGCCTTTGCCGCCGCCAATAAGTGCTTCTTGAAAACCGGGGCCACTTCGCGGGCGACAAACTCCGCTTCTCTGTTCTCGATCGTCGCTCGGTCAAATACCAGAGCGTCAACCCGGTATTGGAAGCGTTGGTCCAAAGACGCCGCTTGGTCAAAGTAACCCCAGCTCGGACGGGACGTGACAAAGCTCTTTTGAATGAGGGTTGCCGCCAAACTGTCGCCTTGCGCGTCGAGTGTCTGCCAGTCGCGCACGTGGACGGGGCGCTGCCAATCGAAACCCTGTGCTTTTAAGTACTCCGGATTGGCCTTGGCTTGTTCGCGTATCTTGTCCACTTCCGGCCAGACCTTTTGTTCCATCCGAATCTGATAGGCCGCCGCATCGATAAGACCTTGGCCATCCGCCAATTCCGGGTGGTGCCGCAAGACTTGGAGGGTCATCATGCCGCGCGTCGCCATGATGAATGGATCTTGTTCCGTGCTGGCTGCCGGTTCGGAAGCGATTTCTTTATCGTCCGACGCGTGATCTTCGAAAAGGGCCGGATCGTAGGAATGGAGAACTTGCTTCGTTTTGTAGTTGAGCGCGCGAGCCTCCACGATTCGGGATGGCGCCCCATTGTCGACGCCGATCGGCCCAAATTCCACGATGACTTCGAGATGTATTTGGTGACCGACCCTGTTCAGGTATTCATCCGCCTTGTCGGCGGTCATCGGTAAGCGGACAATTTTGTCTTCGCCTGCCGGCAGGGCGGTTACGCCCGAGTAACTCACACCGGGAAACGTGCGATTGCCCATGTAACAGCCCTTCACAAATCCGGCATTTCGGAACTCCGTGAAGTAACCTGCTAGCGTGGCCTCCCGCACAAACATTTCCTTAAATGGGAAGTAGTTTTCCGCAGCGTTGTAGTCTCCCAATGCCCGTGACAGTAGGATTCGAAAGCGCTTTGTCTTCGGTGACGATGCGATGTGAGTTTTGCGCGTTTCGAGAAAACTCTGAGCGTCGGCGAGAATGGCGGCACGGCGAATCTCGTTATTGTCCACCTCTTTGTTGAGGTCCATGCAGCGCCTTTGCGTTTGACTTTGGTCGAGCGACGGATCTTCGAAAAGCAGATAGTGGTGATAGGCGAATCGGTCATTGTTAAGAAGATCGATATTGGCCGCCATGAAGAGCTCAAAAAGCTCGAGATGGGTCGGTGCTTCGTAGCTTTCAAATCCCGTCTGCGACGGGGCCGGCGCCGCCTTGCTGGGCGATGCCTTCGCCACTGTTGGCGCTGCGGCCTTGGACCCGCTGACACTTTGCATTGTGGTCGTCTGGGGCGCAGTTGTGGGGGATGATGTCGATTCGGAAGCCGGCGCGGCCGTTGCGGTGCTCGCCAACGGTTTCTTCACAAGGCCCAATCCATTTCGTTGATCAAGCTCGCCTTGAAAGACGTAAACACTGTCGGCTTCGCCCGCGATCCGAAAGAGTTTTGCGGCTGGGCATTGCAGTTTCATGATAGACTGCATTGCCACCAGAAACTTCCGCAATTCGGTTCTGTTTCCCTTGAATACCGCCGCCGATGGACTGCGCACGGTCACGTCCAACTCCTCAGCACACGCGCCTTTTTCCATATGCGCCGTGAGGTCGCCATTGCGCATCAGAACGGTCTCTTCCGCCCGAACAAGGTTTGAGATGGACAGAACGGCAGCGCTTGCTGCCAAGATCATAAGGGTGCGAATCATGCAACGATCCCCCGACACTTCCCGGTTGCAAATCACCAACAGTATACGTGACTGAATCTGGCAGGCTAGAGCGCCGCTTGCAGGGCGATGGCGATCATCTGATCGAAAGACTCCTGGCGCTCATCGGAAGTGAGCGCACCCCCCAGCTTGATGTGATCGCTCACCGTACAGATTGCCAAAGCGCGCGCGCCGAACTCCGCCGCGACGCCGAATAATCCCGCGGCTTCCATCTCGACGCCCAGAAATCCGTATTTTTCAAGCAGGTCGAATACATTCTCTTTGGGGTGGTAGAACAGGTCAGACGAAAACAGGGCTCCGACGTGATAGGGCGCGCCTGAACTTCTGGCGGCGATCACCGCGCGTTCTACCAGGTCGAAATCCGCCATGGCCGCGAAATCATAGCCGTCAAAGCGCAGCCGGTTCACGTTTGAATCCGTGCCGGCGCCCATGGCAATGATCACATCCCGCATTTTCACATCTTCGCGCACGGCGCCGCAGCTTCCCACACGGATGATTTTCTTTACGCCGTAGTCGGTGATTAATTCCTTGGCGTAAATGGACGACGACGGAATGCCCATGCCGCTGCCACTGACCGAAACGCGATGGCCGTTAAAGCTGCCCGTGAACGCCAGCATGTTGCGCACATTGGAAATCTCTTGGGCGTGCTCAAGAAACCGGTCGGCGATGTATTTGGCGCGTAAAGGATCCCCTGGAAACAAAACCGTGTCGGCGAAGGCGCCGTCGGGGGCGTTATAGTGTATGGTCGCCATGATATGCGTGCTTTCGATGATGGGCGTGAACGGCGTCCATCATAGCGAAAGCAACAAGCCCGCCAAGGCTGCATTTGTCAGGTTCACAAGCGTGCCGGCGGCAACGGTCCTCAATCCGAATTGCGCGACTTCGGACCGGCGTGTCGGTGCCAGGCTTTCGATCGTGCCCAAGACCATGGCGATCGAGGCAAGATTGGCAAACCCGCACAAAGAGAAAACGGCGATGATGCGCCCGTCTTCCGATAGGCTCTCCTGAATATCGATATACGCCACATAGGCCACGAACTCGTTCAGGATAATCTTTTGCCCGATCAGCGCGCCCACTTGATTGGCCTCCTGCCACGGCACGCCCATCAGCAGGGTGACCGGCATGAGGGCAAGGCCCAGCAGATATTGCACGGTCAAATCCGGAAAGCCGAACAGGCCCCCCACCGACCCCAGGATGATGTTGGCGAGCGCGATCAAGGCAATGAACGCCACAAGCAGCGCGCCCACGGCCACGGCCACGCGCAGGCCCAACAGCGCGCCGCTTGCGGCCGCGTCGATCACATTGATGGGCGCGCGGTCGTCATCATAGGAAAGGCCCTTGAATTCTGCGTTCGGGGTTTCGGTTTCCGGGCACATGATCTTGGCGATCATTAAGCTGCCGGGCGCGGACATGAAGCACGCGGCGATCAGATATTTAATCTCGACCCCAAGCCCGGCCACGCCCGCCAACACCGCGCCGGCAATGGTGCTCATGCCGCTGCACACAAGGGCGAAAAGTTCCGACCGGGTAAGCTTGGGCAAATAGGGCCGGATGAGCATGGGCGCGTCCGTGTGGGCGATGAAGATGTTTGCCGCCGCCGTCACGGATTCAGCATGGCTCGTACCGATCAAGCGCCGTATGGCCCCTCCAAGATATAGGATCACCCATTGCATGATCCCGAAATAGTATAAGAGAGAAATCAGTGTAGAGATGAACACGATGACCGGCAGAACGCGGAAGGCAAAGATAAACCCCGTATTGTCATCGGCCAGTGGCCCGAAAACGAAAGCACTGCCCGCTTCCGCGCTGGCAATAACCGACCGAATACTCTCCGCCATGCCGCCCAACAGGGCTTGCCCGAATGGCACGTACAGAACGAACAGTGCTACCGAAAACTGAAGCAGGAACGCCCGGCCGACCAGCGACCAACGAATGGCCCGCCTGTTCTCCGAAAGCAGGAACGCAAGCCCCAGAAAGGCGAGCAGGCTGGCAATGCTCTGTAAGATGATCATCATGGAATGACGGAGGTGTATGGACCAAAGCAGAAGAAGGTGCATTTTTGTAACACATTCTTAGACAGTTTATCTGTTAGTGTGCCGGTTGGTGCCGGTCCGCAGTGCGAGAACTGATGTCATTGCCATGAGCGAGCTAAAAGAACCCCATCCGTTACGTCTGTTTCGTGAAATGCGGCTGCCGTTCGATTTCGCGTCGCTTCCGCTCCGGGCGATCAATCTTAACAAGGCGCCGCGCGGCGATGGGGAACCGGTGATGGTGCTGCCCGGTTATCTCGCCGACGACAGTTCCACATGGGTGATTAGAGCCTATCTCGACTATCTGGGGTATGACGTGCGGGGCTGGGGTCTCGGGCTCAATCGCGGTGGCGTCCGCAAAAAAGCGGCCGCCCTTATTGAGCAGCTGGAACAAGTCATGGCCGACCGCGGCCAATCGATTCGCCTGGTGGGGCAAAGCCTGGGCGGTGTGATCTCGCGGGAAATCGCCCGAGAACGGCCCTATTTGGTGGACCGGATCATCACCCTCGGCTCACCTGTTGTGGGCGGCCCCAAATACACGACCCTTGGTTCATTCTTCAGTATGCTGACGGGGAATGATCATGATCGTGTGGAAGAAATCATCAATGAGCGCAATAAGGTGCTCATCAAAACGCCGATTACGGCAATCTACAGCCGGTCCGATGGCGTTGTGGCCTGGCGCGCCTGCATCGACGACCACAACCCCAATGTGGAACATGTGGAAGTATCGAGCAGCCATGGCGGCATGGGCGTCAACGGTATCGTGCTCGAAATCATTGCGGAGCGGCTGGCGGCGTGATTTGTTGGGCTGTGTGGGTGTAAACCGCCACAGAGAAAGGCCAACACATGCAGGTATCGAGCACGCTCATCCAAAGCGATCTTCAAAAGGTCCCAGATGAAGCACGGCGCATCGAAGCGGCGGGCTATGACGGCATTGGCACCCAAGAAAATCGCCACGATCCGTTCTTGCCTCTGGCAGTCGCCGCGGTAAACAGTACACGGTTGAGCCTGTCGACCAGCATCGCGATTGCCTTTGCGCGCAGCCCCATGTCCACGGCCAATTTGTCGTGGGACTTGCAGGTGGCAAGCAAGGGCCGGTTCGTGCTGGGCATCGGCAGCCAAGTGAAGGGACATAATGAGCGGCGCTTCAGTGTGCCCTGGTCGGCGCCCGCACCGCGCATGCGGGAATATGTGAAGTCGCTTCGCGCCATTTGGCGTACCTGGAAGACGGGGGAGCCCCTTAACTTTGAAGGCGAGCATTATCGCTTCACGCTGATGACGCCCAACTTCACGCCGGAAGAAATGCCTTACGATCCGCCGCCGATCACCATTGCGGCGGTCGGGCCGGCCATGCTGCGGGCGGCGGGAGAGCTTTGCGATGGGGTGCGCTTGCATGGCTTCTGTACACGGAAATATTTCGAGAATGTGATTTTGCCGGAACTGAATACGGGGATGGAGCGCGGCGGCCGGTCCCGCCAAAGCTTCCATGTCACCGGCGGCGGCTTTGTGGCCACGGGCGCTAGCGACGAAGAAGTTGATGCGGCGGCGAATTTCGTGCGGGCCCGCGTGGCTTTTTATGGATCGACCCGGGCCTATTGGCCGGTCTTCGAACAGCATGGGCTTGAGGAGTTGGGCGCCAAGCTCAATCACATGTCCAAAACCGACCAGTGGGACGCCATGCCCGGCGAGGTGTCCGATGATGTGGTGCGCTTGTTCGCGGCGGTGGGCCGACACGATGAAATCGCCGGCGCGATCACCGAACGGTTTGGTGGGTTTACGGACAGCGTTTCCGACAGTGCGTCTTACGACAAGCCGGGGGCGTTACCGCCGGACGTCATCCAAGACATTCAGCGCATCGATACGGCGTTTAAGGGATTTGGGGCGGGATAGAAACGTTCAAGAATGTGGAGCGTTCTGGTCGTTCTTGCGCACATCCCAACTCCGCTCACTCCCGCGAGAGCGGGAGTCTGGAGCCGCTGCTCTTGAGGCTATCGTCTGAGATGCCCGCGTGCGCGGGCATGAGCGGGTAAGGGCAAAGCCCGTGTTTCGCAATGAATGTATACTGGTCCTAAGCCAGACCTTCGCGGCCCATGCGCAGGAATTTCTCGCGGCGCTGGCGGCGCAGCTCATCCGGCGACAGAGCGCCCAGCGTCTTCAACGCCGCCTCCAACGCGTCGCCTGCGCTTGAGATCATCGCTTTTGGGTCGCGATGGGCGCCGCCCACCGGCTCGACCAGTATCTCGTCGATCACGCCCAGTGACTTAAGATCTTGTGCCGTGATTTTCATGGCGGCGGCAGCGTCTTTCGCTTTGTCCGAGTCACGGAACAAAATGGATGCGCAGCCTTCGGGCGAGATCACCGCATAGGTCGAATGTTCCAGCATGATGATGTGGTTCGAGGTGGCAAAGGCGATGGCGCCCCCTGACATGCCTTCGCCCGCAAAGATCGTGACAAGCGGCACGCCCAAGCTCAGGCACATATCCGTCGACCGGGCGATGGCTTCAGCCTGTCCGCGTTCCTCGCCCGCCAGCCCGGGATAGGCCCCGGCCGTATCGATGATGGTGACCACCGGCATTTTGAACCGGTCCGCCAATTCCATAATCCGCGCCGCCTTGCGATATCCTTCCGGCCGCCCCATGCCGAAGTTATGACGTATACGGCTTTGGGTGTCGGACCCTTTTTCGTGACCGATGATAAAGAGCGATTGACCGCGAAACCGGCCGATGCCGGCCATCACTGCCTCGTCTTCCCCGAAGCAGCGGTCGCCGGCCATATTGGTGAAGTCTTCCACCAGCTCGCCCATGTAGTCCAAAAAGTGGGGCCGGTTTGGATGGCGCGCCACCTGCGTTTTTTGCCACGGTGTCAGCTTGGCGTAGGTATCTTTGAGGAGCTGTTGGGCCTTTGCTTCGTGCTTTGCCGCTTCGTTCACAAGAACCTGGTCGCCGCCTTCGGCCGCCATTTGGCGCAGCTCATGCGCCTTGCCTTCCAGCTCGGCAATGGGTTTTTCGAAGTCAAGGTAGGTGTGGCCAGTCGATTTTGGCGTCGGTTCTTTCATGCTTCTATCGGCCTATTTAATCGCGCATCCGAATCGGCCCGGTTGGCTATGTGACCGGCCGCGAGAACCAACGCCTCACGTCCACAAATCGTCTGTTACGCCACCATACCGTATGCCCCTGATTCGCCGCACACTGACCCGCAGCGGCGCGGCTGTCAATGAATCTAGGTGAGCAATTGTCACAAAATATGGCGGTTCTTCGTCATTCCGATAACACCCTTTGTCAACAGAGTGAGCGGCGCCGCGGTTGGGCGTCGTCATAGCCCGGAACAGGACCCATAACATGCTGAAAAGATTAATAAATTGGCTCATTGACGATAGCGAAAAGAAGACCGGGGAAAGCGCCGATTGGATGCGCGATATTGCCCGCGTTTCAACCCGGTCTTTTTTTGTGTTCGGTATGTTCACGCCGCTGGCCACCCATCGGCGGGCCTTGCCGCTGCATTTACATCATTTGGCGCGCATCGCCGCCATCGCCGAAGCCGATTGTGGGCCCTGTTTTCAAACAGTTGTAAACTATGCCGTTCAAGACGGGATTGACAAAGACTTGATCAAAGCCGCCATCGAAGGTGACACATCTCGCATGAACGATCTGGAAGCCACCGTGTTCGGGTTTGCCTCTGCCGTCGCGCGCAAGGAATTCGATGACGGCAGTGCCCGGCAAAAAATCATCGACACGTGGGGCGAACAGGCCCTCATCGATCTTGCCTATGCGGTGGCCGGCGTACGCGTGTTCCCCACCGTGAAACGGGCAATGGGATATGCCCAAGCGTGCCAAATCTTGGATCTCAAAGGAGAGCCGGTACATCCGCAAACCAGACTGGAAGCTGCATGACATCCACAACGTCTTCCGAAACGGCGGTCTTCGAAGAGGCGCGGTCCCATTTGTTGGGGGTGGCCTATCGCATGCTGGGCACGCTGACCGAAGCGGAGGATGCGGTGCAGGAGACTTTTCTTCGTTGGCACAACGCGGATCGGGACGAAATCGCCAATCCAAAGGGCTGGCTCACCACGGTGCTTTGCCGGTTGTGCATTGATGAATTGCGATCGGCGCGCACCCGGCGCGAGGCCTATCCGGGGCCGTGGCTGCCGGAACCGGTGGCGACCGACGACGAAAGCCCCTTCGAAATCCTAGACAAGGCGGACAACATCTCCATGGCATTCATGTTGATACTCGAACGGCTCGCGCCCGAAGAACGCGCAGCGTTCCTGTTGCGGGATGCCTTCGACTACGATTACAGGGAAATCGGCAGTATTCTGAACAAATCGGAAGTGGCGTGCCGGCAACTTGTTTCGCGTGCGCGGTCGCGCTTGCGTCAGGAACGGCCGCGTTTTAGTGCCGACAAAAATGACTATGAGCGCTTGATCGAGGCGTTCCGAACGGCGACGGAAACGCTGGATATGTCGGGCCTGCTCCAGTTGTTTGCGGATGATATTGCGCTTTGGGCCGATGGCGGGGGGCGCGCCAAGGCGGCGCTCAACGTTATTCACGGCAAAGATAAAGTGGCGCGCTTCTTTGTGGGCATTGCGGGCAAGATGCCTGCGGATCTTCACGGCGAGGAGCGGACCGTGAACGGGTTTCCCGGCTATGTTCTCTACGAAGGCGGTTCAGTGTTTATGACCGTGAGTTTCGATGTGGTGGACGATAAGATTGTCAGCATTCAGATCGTTCGCAATCCGGATAAGCTGGGTGCCATCGCACCCCCGAAGCCTCACTAGCAATTTGCCGAAAAGTCATTTAGGCCCTTCGAGACGGGCCTATCGGCCCTCCTCAGGGTGAGGAATAATCAGTACAGCCTCATGGTGAGGAGGCGCGAGAGCGCCGTCTCGAACCATGAAGAAGTAAACTCATGACTTTCCGGCGGAATGCTAAACGGCTTTTTTCGCAAGTGGGTGGTTTTCCGCGACCAGCTCCGTCAGCCTTTTTTCCTGGATATGGGTATAGATCTGCGTCGTCGAGATGTCGGCATGGCCCAACATTTTTTGTACGCTACGTAAGTCGGCCCCATGGGCCAATAGATGCGTTGCAAAGGCATGGCGCAATGTGTGCGGCGACAAAGCCTTCGGATCGATACCGGCTTTCACGGCAAGTTCTTTCAGCAGTTGCGCAAAGCGCTGCCGGGTCAGGTGGCCCTGTTCGCCCCGCGATGGAAAGAGCCAATGGTCGGACGGTTTTTTACCGGCAGTGTTTTGTGCTTTCGAAACGAAATGCGCGCGCACATCCAGATACTTCTCGAGCGCGCCAACGGCCGCCGGGCTGAGCGGCACCAATCGTTCCCGCCCCCCTTTGCCGACGACAAAGATGAGCCGGTCGTTTCTGCGCACGGACGAAACCGGCAATCCCACCAGCTCGGACACCCGCAGGCCCGACGCATAAAGAACTTCAAGCAAGCAGGCAAGACGCGCGCCCTCAGCGCCTGGCTGTTGGGAGGCCTGCGCGAGCAAGCGTTCCACATCGCTTTCGCTCAGGAGTTTGGGTAGCGCGCGGCCCTTTTTGGGCCCGTCAATAACGCTTGTTGGATTGTCGTCCCGGCGCCTGTCCGACACCAGAAACTGAAAGAATTGCCGCAGGCTGGAAAGGCGCCGTTGTGCCGTACTGGCGCTCAAGCCCGCCGCCGACAGGGATCGCAGGTAGCGCTCAACATCGCTGCGTGTGGCCGCCGAAATCCGCGTCGCTTTGCCAAGGTAACCGGCGAAGTCCTGCAGATCGCGCTTGTATGCGCTCAACGTATTCAAGGAAGCGCCGCGTTCGCTCGCCAGCATTTCCAAGAATGCTTCCACATGTGTGGTGTCGGTCATTCCCCGGCGCGTTCGGACGGCGCCGAGACAGGAGCCAAGCTGGCCTCTAACGCAAGGGCACGCGCATCTTGGATTAGACCCACATAGGATAAGGAGCGAATAACTTCGGTCATCGTTGTGGTGGTTGCGGCGCCGGGCCCTTCCGCTCCCAAAGTGATGAGGGCCAGCAAGGCGCTTTCGCCCATTTTACCTTCATCGCTTGCGCGCACCAAGTACGCTAGGCTTTGGGGCGGTGGCGACACGTCTTCAAACGCGGCACGTCCTTTGTCGGACAACACGGTTTCCGGAACGCGATAACCAAGCGCCTCCAGCATGCGCAGCTTTTGCTGGAATTTCCGGACGGTGCCAAGGGTCTTCTGTTCCACGGCCCATGCAATTTGGTGCAGTTCTTCCACGTCGCGTTTGCGCCAGGGCAGCCGCTCCGTCGGTTTGGCAATCCACAAATCCGGTTTCAGAAGCTGAACGGCTTGGGTGTTGGTGACACCGGCCCGCGCCGAGCGTACGTCGACCAGTTCGTACCAGGCAAAGGCGCGTTCGGAATCGCCCACCGTCAAGCTCGATTTGAGAAAGCCACCGGCCGCCCAAGCGAGAACAATGTCAGGCTCGATTTGCTTCGCATAACGCTCCATCACGCGCGCCGTGATGGGAAAAATGCCTTGCTGCTCGCCCAAATGCCAGGACGTGCTCAATAGCTCGATCCGCTGTTCGACGTTTTGCGTGGCCCCTGCCGCCTGATACAGCAGCGCCTGACCCACGCTTGGCGATTTTGAGGACCAATCCGTTTTGGCGTTCGCCAAATCCTTCGTCTCAAATGGATAAAGCGCATAGAGCCGCTCCAACTGGCGGCTGTTGATGGCGCCGATCTGCGCGGCCATTTCGCCCAGCACCAATCGCTGTTCGAATGTGCCCGTCGGTGCGTTTGCGAACGCAGCCAGGAAGGGTGGCGTCATATTGAGCGGGTCGATGTGATTGACCGGATCCGCTTCCACTGCGCGCAGCATGGCAATGTCGAGCGCATCGTCCGCAAGCAGATTATCGGGCAGTTTGTCCAGATAGCCCAGGGCCCGGTCCATGACGGTGAAGAAGAACTTGTCGTCTCCCTCTTTCTCGCGCAGAAAATCAACCGTCAGACCGGCCGCTGATGGATTGCCTTTGTGGACTTGGCAGAAGGCGCCCACCTTACCCCAATAGGGGCTTTCCGCGACCAACCTTACCCGATCCGCGGTTTCGCAGGCCGGGTCGTTGCGGCCGAGCAGCAACAACGCATCGACCCTGTACTTCAGCAAGTCTTCATCGGTGACGGTGCGCGGGATGCCGTCGGTCAGGCTCACCACGTCTTCCAGATTACCCGCCTGATAAAGCTGGCTTGTGCGCACCAGCAACAGGCTTTTGCCCGGCGATTTGCCTTGCGGCGGATTGACGTTGGACAACAGCAACCGGCGCTTCAAGTCGTTCATGGCGATCGACATCGTCCGTGTCGGGATTTGTTGCATCAACGCAATCACCCGAGCCCGGTTGGTGCCCTGCCATAAATTATCCGGCATCGGATTGTCGACAGTGGTGGATGGGTTGACGTTCGAGAGATCGACCGCGCCCAATGTGCCCACGGTCACGCCGCCGTCGTTCAGACCCGGGCGTGCTTGAATGGATTTGAGCTCATGCTCCGTCGAAAACGGGTTGGGCGGCGCATCGGACGGTTCCGCGGGCGCCTGCCCAGGTGCCGGCACAATGCCAACGGGCGGGCCCGTGACCCGGCGTTCAGAGGGTCCTTCGCTTTGGGCCTGTGCGGGCCCAAAACCGGTCAGCAGGGCAACAATGCCGATTGCGGCAAAAAATGACTTGGCGCTCATGGGTTAATGCTTCCCCTAATATGGGAAATTGGAGGTATCGAGCTCTTTTTCCACGGGCGCGACCGGGGCTTCTATGCTCTGCGCATAGACCAGCAATCCTCCGGCAACACCCGCAAACAGCAATACAACCGCGCCCATCACACGAAGTATCGTCATCTCAGCTCCACCTTCATCCAGATCGATTCGGAATGCCTGCTATCAGGCCTTTTCGCCAACCAATTGTCCATCTAAGGGGGTTATCGTTTGGTTTCTAAAAACTAAATACGGCTGAATTGAGAACAAATCGTATACTTTTCCGCCGTGAAACCGATAGGAAGTGTTAAATTCTCTGGTTGGCCAGTCGCCCGCGTGGGACCGGCGGACGAATTTGGGGCTCTGTAAAGGTAAATGGTCGAGAAATCACTTGTATTGGTCGGGCTCATGGGAGCCGGAAAGACCACGGTTGGACGGCGCCTGGCCGCGGCACTGGAGTTGCCCTTTGCAGATGCCGACCAGGAAATCGAGGCCGCCGCCGGCTGTTCCATCAGCGAATTTTTCGAGCGCCATGGCGAAGAGGAGTTTCGGAATGGGGAACGGCGCGTCATCGCCCGGCTTCTCGATGGGCCGGTTTGCGTGCTGTCGACTGGCGGCGGCGCCTTCATGGATCCCGAAACCCGGCAGAAGATCAAAGAGACGGGGATCTCAATCTGGCTTCGGGCCGAATTGGACCTTTTGATGGAGCGCGTATCCCGTCGGCCTACCCGGCCATTGCTCAAGCAGGACGATCCGCGCAAGGTGATGGAACGCTTAATGAATGAGCGGTATCCGGTATATGCGGAGGCTGACATTATTGTGGATACGGGCGAAGGTCCCCATGAAGCGGTCGTCGCAAAAATCATCCAAGCGTTGAAGGAACGCTGAGCCAAACCGTGGCAAAGAATTCGGATCACATCACGCAGGAAACCGTTCGGGTCGACTTAGGCGACCGCTCCTATGACATCGTCATTGGGCAAGGCCTAATTGCGCGGGCCGGAAAGATGATCTCTGACGTTCGAGCGACGCGGAAAGCTGCCGTCATCACGGATCAGAATGTGGCCCGGTTTCATTTACCTACCTTGCGCAAGTCGTTGGAAGCCGCAGGGATACAGAGTTTTGAAATCGTGTTGCCGCCGGGGGAACAAACCAAATCCTTCGGCTTCTTCGGATCGCTGCTTGAAGAGCTTTTGGACGCAAAAATCGAACGGTCGGATTTGGTGATCGCTTTTGGCGGCGGCGTCATCGGTGATCTGGCGGGATTTGCCGCCAGTGTTCTTCGGCGGGGCGTCGATTTCGTGCAGATTCCGACAACCTTGTTGGCGCAGGTTGATTCATCCGTTGGCGGAAAAACTGCGATCGACACCAAACACGGCAAGAATCTGGTGGGCACCTTTTATCAGCCCCGTCTGGTGCTGATCGATACCGATGTGCTCGAAACCTTGCCGGAGCGGGAGCTGAAGGCCGGCTACGCGGAGGTGGTGAAATACGGCCTCATCAACGATGCAGCGTTTTTTGCCTGGCTCGAAAACAATGGGTCGAAGCTTCTGCAAGGCGACCGGGAGGCACGGCGACACGCGATTGCCGTATCTTGCAAATCCAAGGCCGCCATTGTGGCTCAAGACGAAAAAGAAGGCGGGGTGCGGGCGCTCCTAAATCTGGGCCATACATTTGCCCATGCGCTTGAAGTGGCGGCCGGGTTTGACGGCGATCTGCTGCATGGGGAAGCCGTGGCCATCGGCATGAACTTGGCCTTTCAATACTCGGTACAAAAAAATATTTGCTCGGCGGATGACGCTATCCGGGTGGGCGACCACCTAAAAGCGACAGGTCTGTTATGGAATGTGGCGACCGCCATCACGCCCCAACCTTCTGCCAAGGCTTTGGCGGACGCGATGCTGCAGGACAAGAAGTCCGTCGGCGGCAAGCCTAAGTTCATTCTTGTCCGTGGCATAGGACAAGCCTTTATCGATGCGGACGTTCCGCTCGATCATGTCGAATCATTTCTTAAAGCCCAATTGGAAAAAATCTAATGGATCCCCTACTGACAATCATTGCCGTCTTCGGTCTGTTGATTTGCTCCGCTTTCTTCTCCGGGTCAGAGACGGCCGTCACGGCGGCGTCCCGCGCCCGCATGCACCGCTTCGAGAAGGAGGGCATTTCGCGCGCCGGTATCGTCAATCGTTTGATCGATGAGCGGGAGAGGCTGATTGGGGCGATCCTGCTGGGCAACAATCTGGTCAATATTTTTGCCTCGATCCTGGTGGGCGGTCTGTTCGCGACCATCTTTGCCGATGGTGGTGTTCTTTACGCCACGCTGGTGATGACAGCGCTGGTGCTGATCTTCGCCGAAGTGTTGCCGAAGACGGTTGCCATCACCAACACCGACCGGGTTGCACTTTTGGTGGCGCCGCTCTTGCGCATTCTTGTCTTCGTGCTGGCGCCCATTGTGGGGTTTGTGCAATGGATCGTTCGGCGCACCCTGCTCATCGCAGGCCTGGATGTGAGCAATACCGATAGCGTGTTGTCCGCCCATGAAGAGCTCCGTGGTGCCATCGACCTGCATCACCAGGAAGGTGCAGTGGTTCGTGAAGACCGCGATCGGCTGGGCGGCGTTCTTGACCTTCATGAGCTGGAGGTCAGCGACGTCATGGTGCACCGAAAAAATATGGTGATGATCGATGCGGACGAACCAGCCGGGGTCATCATTTCTCAGATTCTAAAGACGCCCCATACCAGGATCCCCCTATGGCAGAACGACCCTGAGAATATCATTGGTGTTTTGCATGCCCGGGATATCCTGCGCGCGCTCAGTGCCGCCGGCTGGAATCCCGACAAGCTGGACATTAAATCCATTGCGTCTAAGGCGTGGTTCATTCCGGAAACCACGTCGCTGCGCGAGCAGTTGGATACGTTTCTGAGCGAGCGCGGCCATCTTGCCTTGGTGGTGGATGAGTACGGCGCTCTTATGGGCCTGGTCACGCTGGAAGATATTTTGGAAGAGATCGTCGGCGAAATCTCTGATGAACATGATTTGCACATTTCGGGGCTTCGTCCGCAGGCGGATGGATCGATCATCGTCGACGGCAGTGTCCCCGTGCGAGATCTAAACCGCGCGATGGAATGGGATTTGAACGACGAGGAAGCGACCACAATTGCCGGTTTGGTCATCCACGAGGCGCAAACCATCCCCGATGTGGGTCAGGTGTTCACATTCTACGGCTTCAAGTTCGAGATCCTGCGCCGCCAGCGCAATCAGATCATGGCGCTGCGGATTTCACCGCCGCGCAACTATAATGGCCGCGGCGAAGCCATGAAAATCGCGAGTCACGCCGGCTGATCTTCATCCGGTGTGAGCGTTTTAAGGGCAAGCGCATGAACCGGGCCGGCGAGTTCTTCAGCCAGCACGTCGTAAACCATTTTGTGGCGCGTCACGCGTGAGCACCCCTCGAAAGCGGGTGTCACAATTGTCAGGTTAAAATGTGTCTCCCCTTCCGGGCGTGCGCCGACGTGACCGGCGTGACGCTTGGAATCATCCACGATGTCCAAGCGCACCGGAGAGAATTGTTGGGTCAGTTTGTTTCGGATTTGATCGATGACCGCCATGAAATGCCTCTGAAAACTACGCGCCCCAGGAAAACTATTTATGCCCGTTTTCTTGGACGCGGCCGCCCGATTGGTTTACCCTTATGCGTTTTATTTTTCGAGCCCTCAAAAGTGCTTTGAGTAACCATGTCGAACGAAGAAAAGTTTGTCTTTGATATTCCTGTGACCAAGTCCGGCAAAGGGCGCGGTCGCGCTGGTCAGCAGGAACCGCGCCGGACGAAACGGCAGTGCGCGGTCCGAGGCTGCAATAAGCCCGGTGACCATAAAGCGCCAAAGAACCGCGACAATTTGCGGGAATACTACTGGTTCTGCATGGATCACGTGCGTGATTACAATCGGAACTGGAATTTCTTTAAGAACATGTCCGACGGCCAGATCGAAGACTTCCTGTTGGATGGGCTCACGGGTCATAGGCCAACCTATCCGATGGGCTCAAATCCCTACGTTTCCGCGGGGAAAGCCGCCCATGATCGGCTCAAAGATCCTTTTTCGATTATTGATGACGGTCCCGGCGGCAAGGTGGAAGTCGAGAAAGGGGCCAGGCGGCCCAAGGTCGGCAAGATCACGGCAGAGGCGCTTTCCGTGCTTGACCTTGACGATAGGGCAACCTTGAACGAGGTGAAGGCACGGTATAAGGAACTGGTGAAACGGTATCATCCGGATGCAAACGGGGGTGACCGGGGCGCTGAGGAACGCTTAATGAAAGTGATCCGCGCCTATAAGCAAATCAAGAACAGCGGATTCGCTTAAACGGAATTTAAGGTTAATGGCGATACGACTGCCCGACCGCATCTCGGGGGGTGTCCGCTGAAAGAAAGATAGCTCCATGGTGGTTATGCAAGCCGACGCTGATGTGCTGGACAAGCCAGACATAGAAGTTTCCGTCGCGCAGCTTTTTGGCATCGACTCGGATTTGAAGGTGCCTGCGTTCTCCGAAGCCAATGACTATGTGCCGGACCGCGATGACGACTATCGATTCGATCGGGAAACCACATTGGCGATCCTTGCGGGCTTTGCGCATAACCGCCGCGTGATGATTCAGGGTTATCACGGTACGGGCAAGTCGACCCACATCGAACAGGTAGCGTCGCGCCTCAACTGGCCGTGTATCCGGATCAATCTGGACAGCCATATCAGCCGGATCGACTTGGTCGGCCGCGACGCAATCGTTTTGAAAGACGGCCAGCAGGTCACCGAATTCCGCGAAGGTATTTTGCCTTGGGCATTGCAACACCCGACAGCGCTTGTGTTCGACGAATACGATGCCGGCCGTCCGGATGTGATGTTCGTTATTCAGCGGGTGCTCGAGGTGTCCGGCAAGTTGACGCTGCTTGATCAGAATAGGGTTGTCCGTCCGCATCCGGCCTTCCGGCTGTTTGCCACTACAAACACGATCGGCTTGGGCGACACGACGGGGCTTTACCACGGCACCCAGCAGATCAACCAGGGTCAGATGGACCGGTGGAATATCGTCACCACGCTTAACTACCTGGCTCATGACGAGGAGATGAATATCATCCTTGCCAAGACGAAATCATACAATACGGATGAAGGTCAAAAGACGATCTCGGCCATGGTCAATGTGGCGGATCTGACCCGGTCGGCCTTCATCAATGGCGATTTATCCACCGTGATGAGCCCGCGCACCGTGCTGACTTGGGCAGAGAATGCCGAAATCTTCGGCGATGTAGGGTTTGCCTTCCGCGTAACCTTCCTAAACAAGTGCGATGAGCTTGAGCGGGCGACGGTTGCCGAAATCTATCAGCGCTGCTTCGGTGAGGAACTTCCCGAGTCGGCCGCCAATGTCACGATGAGTTAGGGACAGATAGCACCCGGTGAGCAGCGAAGGCCCAGTCGAGTCGTTTAAACGTGCGGTCACCATGACCATGCGCGCCATTTCGGGCGACGACGAGCTGGTGACCACCTTTGGCGCCGAAGCCCCAAATCTGCGGGGCCACCGGTCGCGTTTGCCTTTGCCGTCGCGCGATCTGCCGGCTGATGAAGTGGCATGCGTGCGCGGTAATGCAGACGCGCAAGCGCTGAAGATCGCCCATCACGACGAAGCGGTTCACGCCTCGCTATCGCCGACAGGACAAAATGCCAAGGCCATTTTTGAGGCCGCCGAACAAGCGCGTGTGGAGGCCATCGGGGCGAACGCCATGTCCGGCATGGCCGAAAATTTGGATGCCGCTTTGGATGAAAGGTGCCGTGCCCGCGGTTTCGGCCGCATGCGGGAACGTTCGGAAGCCCCTTTGAGCGAAATCGTCGGTCTGATGATGCGCGAACACATGACCGGCCGGCCGCTTCCGGAATGTACCCGGCACGTTGTAGATGAGTGGCGCAATTCGGTGGAAGAGAAGGCGGGCAAGGATCTCTCGCAACTCACAAAATGCCTGCACGATCAGGCGGAGTTTGCTCAACTCACTCGGAACATTATCGCCGATCTGGGCATGGGCGACGAGTTGGGTGAATCGCCCGACGAGATGGAAGACGCGGATCAGGACGAAGATCAGTCCGATGCCGATTCGGAGGCCAATGAAGACGGCGGCGAAGGCGCACAGCCAGAGGCCTCTTCATCCGAACAAGTTGAAATGGCCGAAGGCGAGGGCGACGAAGGCGACGAGCAAGCGGTCGAAGTTCAGGCTGACGAAGAAATGCTCGATGCGGACCCGGAAGACAGCGGCGAGGGCAAGCAGCCCTGGCGTCCCAATAATCTGTCCGGTGATCCGTCAAGCCATCCCAACTACAAAGTGTTCACCACGTCTTTCGATGAAACGATCGCTGCCGAGGATTTGTGCGATCTGGAAGAGCTTGGGCGGTTGCGCGCTTATCTTGACCAGCAGCTTCAGCAATTGCATGGCGTGGTATCGCGGCTGGCCAATCGGCTGCAGCGCCGGCTGATGGCTAAACAGAACAGGGCTTGGGAATTCGACCTGGAAGAAGGCATGTTGGATGCGGCCCGTCTGTCGCGGGTTGTGATCGACCCCATGCACCCATTGTCCTACAAGATGGAACAGGACACCGACTTCCGCGACACGGTGGTGACGTTGCTGCTCGACAATTCCGGGTCCATGCGCGGCCGGCCGATCACGGTTGCCGCTTTGTGCGCGGACATTCTGGCACGCACCTTGGAACGCTGCTCGGTGAAGGTGGAGATTCTCGGGTTCACCACCCGCGCTTGGAAAGGCGGTCAGTCGCGCGAGAAGTGGTTGACCGAAGGCAAGCCGGCCAATCCCGGGCGCCTGAACGATTTGCGCCATATCATCTACAAATCGGGCGATGCGCCGTGGCGGCGCGCCCGGCGCAATTTGGGCCTGATGATGCGCGAAGGCCTGCTGAAGGAGAATATCGACGGTGAGGCGCTCACTTGGGCCCATAACAGGCTTCTTGGGCGCCCGGAACAGCGGCGCATTCTCATGGTGATCTCTGACGGCGCGCCGGTCGACGATTCAACCCTGTCGATCAATGCGGGTAATTATCTCGAAAAGCATTTGCGGGAAGTGATCGAGTACATCGAAACACGCTCGCCGGTGGAGCTGATCGCGATCGGCATCGGTCACGACGTGACACGTTACTATCGCCGTGCCGTGACGATCGTGGACGCTGAACAGCTTGGCGGTGCCATGACCGAGAAACTTGCCGAACTGTTCGATGAAGAGGCGCCAAATAAGCCGCAGAGGCATCGCAAAACGCCCAGCGCGGGTGGTGCCGCTGACGCCGCCAGTCTCAGCCGAGTATCCATGCGCGAATTGCGCCGCGCCGCGGCCAAGGAAACGAAGCATTGACGAAGCACTTCCGTTGCATTGTGCCGATGATATCGGCGGTGTTCGCAATCGTGATGAGCGCTGGCGCAACGGCACCGTCCGCCCAGGCCGAAACCATCTCCATTAGCCTTCATCTCAAGCAGTTGCCGCTGTCTGCACGCAAAGGCAGCCGGGTGGACCAGGTGGGCGATCTGGTCTATCGGGGCGGGATCCGCATCATCTCCTCTGAGCGGCGCTTTGGCGGATTGTCCGGTCTGATCGTGAGCCGTGACGGCAGTTCTTTTTTGAGCGTGTCCGATCAGGCGGATTGGGTGACCGGAACGCTCAACTACGAGGACGGCCGACTGGTGGGCATCAGTGACGTTACCATCGGCCCCATATTGGATGAGCAAGGCAACCCCTTGGTTCACAAAAAGGGGGACGCTGAGGCCGTCGAACAACTGGATCCCGACGGGCCGTTTCCCGGCTCCGTGGTGGTGAGTTTCGAACGCCATCACCGTCTTTGGCGTTACGACCTGCAGGATAACGGGTTCGAAACGCTTCCCTCCGATTTGCAAATACCAGCGCAGTTGGAGGCGATCGAAGGCAATCGCGGCATCGAAGCGCTACACGTGACCGATGATGGAACCGTCATTGCGGTGACGGAAGGCACGTTTGACGATGACGGGCGCACGCTTGGCTGGGTCATGCAGTTGAACGAAGACAAGCGGTCGGTCGCCCGAAGCGAACAAATCCTGCTCGAGACCTGGGGCACGTTTCGACCCACGGATCTAACGCGTCTGCCGGACGGCCGCTTCTTTGTCTTGCAACGACATTTTTCGCCGCAAACGGGCCCCATCATTCAGGTTCGAGACCTGGGGGATCAGGTGCCCCAACAGGATGATGTTCTTGCAGGCACGCTGCTGGCGCAATTCAACATGGCTTACAATATCGACAACATGGAAGGCATTGCGGCGCGCCAAACGGAAGATGGACGTACACTGATTTATATTGTGTCGGACGACAATTTTAATCCGTTGCAGCGAACCGTTTTGCTGATGTTTGAAGTTGTGCCGACACCCGAACCTGAGCCCATTGCGCCCGTGGAAACGGAGTAACGTTCTAAGCCCCGCCGAAGCCGGGAAGCGGCCGCACCCAGCCGCGCAGCAAGCCATAGGGCAGCAACAACAAAAACGACATGAACGCCTTAACGGCAATGTCCACCGTCATCTGATGGGTCCAGGGGGCAACCCCCAGCTTCGCAATCGGGTAATAGAGGATGCAGAACGCAAGACCACTGAACAGAATGGCAAATAGCGGCGCGCGCCACCAGGGGCGCCCGCGCACTTGGTCGAAGACGATGATGTTCACAACCTGCGCCACAAAAAGGGAAATCACGAACGCGGTCAGCACCCGCCCGGTGGGAATGGCGTCGGTGCGCAGGGCCGCGTCCATAACGGGATACAAAAAGGCGATCAGTAGACCGACCAACATCCAGCTAATGACCATTTGGGCAATCGCGTAGCCGGCGCCATAGGCCCTGTTTGTCAGCATAGAGGCAAAGAAAATCACGGGGACCATAAAGTGCCCGGTGGTGAGCCAGTGGCCGGGTCGCAAGTACCAGGGGTCCGCCGGGAAAAAGCCGTCGAATACCGTAATCGGTTGTGACAAGGTTTCGAACGCCAGCGCGAAAGTGAGCATCATGCCGACGACCGGCAGCATCAAGCGCCGAGCAACAAGCACCCCGCTGAAAAACACATCCACAAACGTCTCGCTTCGATGTTGGCGCTGCGCGGCTTCTGTCACGGTTTGAATCCCCGAGAAACGAGTTGGAAACAAACCAAGGTCAGCAAAACCTGTACCGCGAAAGGTTTTGTTAACTCTAATCGTTGCGGTCAAAATCGGCAGAATTTGGGCGTGTTGTTATGGCCGCGACATGGCGCCGGGCATTGCCGATGGCAGAGGTGAATTTGCTGTGTCAGGACGGGACGGTTTCGTCCCGCTTTGAAACGATGGGCGCGTCCCGAAATGATTAAGCGCTTGCGGTTTTCGCTTTTTGAATTTCGCGCTTTATCTTGCGGGCCCTGTCCGACAGATTTTCATCTTTGGATTTGAGAAGGAACGCATCCAAACCGCCCCGGCGGTCCAGGGTGCGCAGCGCCGACGCGCTGACCTTCAGACGGAACGACCGATCAAGCGTTTCGCTCATCAGTGTGGTCTGCGTCAGGTTCGGTAAGAAGCGTCGGTTGGTTTTGTTATTAGCGTGACTGACATTATTGCCTGTCATTGCTCCTTTGCCGGTGAGCTCGCAGCGGCGCGCCATTTCAGTATCCTCGGATTGGAATGCCTATTTGTCTTCGGACCTGGGTATGCCGGCGACTTTTGAATTCCAAGTCGGAGCGGGTCTCGAAAGCGCGCACTTTTAAGGGGCGCGCCCGCTCAGGTCAAGGCTTATTCGCGGGCGCCATTTTAGCGGACCTGTCCGGATCTATCGGGTGGCCCGGCTGCTATCTTGGGCGGCATTCCGGTCCGTCTCGAAGCGCTCCAACTTTCCGGTGCTAGCGGCCTCTTGCACTTGGTCGTCAGTGAAGGCTATTGTTGTTCGACATTTCGTTCCTACTACATTTTGTGCGTGAACAAATGACGAATTTGGTGATGTAAGTGATTCGGTCCCGCTATGTCCCATCTTCGTTCTCTGTGTTAACAAGCAGCCTTAACACATCGTTGTTTTCCCGAAGCCCCCAACATACGCTCCAAACAAAGCCGTAAAGACTGTATGACTCAACGCCGTCAAGACGCGCCTTCGCACAAGGCGTCCCAGCTTCTTTCATCCCCTTACAAGAAAGAGGCAGCGGGACGTTTGACAGCCGTTTTGGGGCCGACCAACACCGGCAAGACCCATTACGCGGTAGAGCGCATGTTGGGCTATTCCACCGGGATGATCGGTCTGCCGCTGCGCCTTCTGGCGCGGGAGATCTATGATCGGGTGTGCCAAAAACTGGGTCCCGGCCCCGTCGCCCTCATCACGGGCGAAGAAAAAATCGTCCCACCCAATCCGCGCTTCTATGTGTGCACGGTGGAAGCGATGCCGCTGCAGCTCGAAACCGAATTCTTGGCGGTGGACGAAGTCCAACTCTGTGCGGATCCGGAACGCGGCCATGTCTTCACGGACCGATTGCTCCGTGCACGGGGGACAGAGGAAACCCTATTCTTGGGCGCCGAGACCATCCGCCCACTGATCCGTCAATTGCTACCGGAGGCGACATTCTCGAGCCGCTCCCGATTTTCTGATTTGGCCTATATCGGTCCGAAGAAGTTTAGCCGCTTGCCGCGGCGAAGCGCCGTCGTCGCGTTTTCCGCGGACTCGGTCTACGGCATTGCGGAACTGATCCGCCGCCAGCGGGGCGGTGCCGCCGTGGTCATGGGCGCGTTGTCGCCACGCACGCGAAATGCGCAAGTTGCCCTTTATCAATCGGGTGAAGTTGATTTCATCGTGGCAACGGATGCGATCGGTATGGGCCTCAACATGGATATCGATCATGTGGCCTTTGCCAACCTCAAGAAGTTCGACGGCGTGGGACACCGCGAATTGAAGCCGGCGGAAATTGCGCAAATCGCTGGCCGCGCCGGCCGCCACACCAATGACGGTACGTTCGGCCCCACGGGAGAAGTCAATCCGTTTGAGGCGGATCTGGTGGAGCAAATCGAAAATCACCGTTTCGATCCCATACGGACATTGCAGTGGCGCAACCCGGTGTTGGATTTTTCCAGTGTGGAACGGCTTATCCAAAGCCTTGAGGAAACGCCTCCCGCGCGGGGGCTTTCGCGCGCCCGCGCCGCGGATGATCTGACGGCCCTTAAGATGATGAGCTCCAACACGGCGATCATGGAGAAGGCCAAGGCGCCGGCCGCCATCGGTCAATTGTGGGAAGTGTGCCAAATCCCCGATTTTCAGAAAACCACCGTCGACGAACATGTTCGTCTACTGACGAATATATTCGATCATCTCATCGGCGCCGAAAACCGGCTGCCTTCCGACTGGGTGTCCGGCCATATTCAGCGTCTGGACCGGACGGATGGCGATCTGGATATGATCGCGACGCGGATCGCTCACATCCGCACCTGGACCTATGTGTCCAACCGCAATGGCTGGCTCGAAGATCAGGATGAATGGCAGGGCCGGACCCGCGAAATCGAGGACAAACTGTCTGACGCCCTTCATGAAGCGCTGACCCAACGGTTCATCGACCGCCGGACCAGTCTGTTGATGAAGCGGTTGCAACAAAACGAAGATCTGTCGTCGGAAATCGCGGAAGACGGCAGCGTCCTGGTCGAAGGCGCCTATGCCGGCAAGCTCAGCGGTTTCAAATTCGTGCCCGATCCCCGGGCGCTGGTGGAAGACACCGGCATTGGCGCAAAGACCTTGCGCACCGCCGCGCTTAAATCCCTCAACAGCGAAGTGGTGACCCGCGCGGCCCGCCTCGGCAATGTGCCCGATGACGCGATCCAATTGACCGAGCACGGCAAGATTTGGTGGGAAGGCAGTCCGATTGCAACGCTGGAGCGCGGCGCGGATCCCTTGTCCCCACGTGTGCGAGTCTTGGCGGATGATTTGGTGCCCGCGGCCGCTATTGAACGCATCCAAAAACGATTGGACAGTTGGGTGAAAGCGCGGATCGACAGTCAGCTTGCCCCATTGGTGGCGCTGCGCGATGCGGATCATCTCTCCGGACCCGCGCGCGGTCTGGCCTTCCAGCTTGTTGAATCCATGGGCGGCCTACCCCGGCGGGAAGCCGCGGCTCAGCTCAAGGAACTCGATCAAACCTTGCGGGCATCCCTGCGCCAACTGGGTGTCCGGTTCGGCGAATACAGCATTTTCGTGCCCACTTTGCTGAAGCCCGCGCCCGCGCATCTGAAGGCGTTGCTTTGGGCGGTTTTTCAACAACCCTCCGAAAACGGAACACCTTTGCTGCAAAAATTGCCGCCCCCACCGGGACCCGGCTTGACCTCAATTCAGGTCGACCGCCACGTGCCGAAAGGGTTTTACGAGTCGGCCGGTTTTAGAGTGTGCGGCATGCGGGGTGTACGGATCGATATGCTGGAACGGCTCGCGGGTCTTGTTCGCGCAGCGCGCGATGGCGATTCCGCACCAACCAAAGAGGACAATGCGAGCGGCGAGGTAATTAAGAATAGTGATGCGGCATCTGCGCCAATCTTTGCAGGTGCTCAAACTTCCTCGGAGAATGGCGCAACAGCGGCCCCGCCATCGATCGGTTCGGAAGCACCAGATGCGCCCGCGGAAACTCACACGGCATCAGCTGCCTCCGACGATACAACAGACGACTTGTCGCCTGCAGAAGGGCCGGCCGCGGCAACCGATGTCGCAACGCCGGCACCCGCCAAACGGAACCTCCCGGCCGGTTGTTTCGAAGTGACGGCCGACATGATGTCTTTGGTCGGCTGCAGCGGAGACGAGTTCGAAGGCATTCTGCGAAGCTTAGGGTATCGAAAGCGCTCCCATACTCCTGATACGGAGGAAAATTCGGAAGCAATCGAGGTTTGGCATTACCAGCAGCGGCGGCCGGGCCGCTCCCGCCCGCAACGAAAAGAAACCCGATCCGAAGGCCGGCCGGTACCGTCGGGCAAGAAACAACGGTCCCGGAAGAAAGCTGCCGGCGCCGGAGGTGGTAACAAGAAGCAGCCGCGCGTCACATCTGCCGGACCCCGCAAGTCAAAAGGGGAAATCGATCCGGCAAGTCCGTTTGCAGCATTGGCGGCCTTGCGCGACGTCGACAAGGCGGCAAAATAATCGCCACGCATGACATCAAAGCCCGCCCCAGAGGTCACTTCGATCCGCATCGACAAATGGCTCTGGTATGCGCGATTCCTCAAAACCAGGTCACTCGCGTCCAAATTCGTTGAAGGCGGCAAGATCCGCCGTCGGCCAGAGACGCCCGAAGAAGCGGAAGCGACGCGGATTACTAAGCCGAACCAACTAGTGTATCGCGGCGACATTCTGACCTTCCCCTTGGGCCCACATATTCGGGTTGTAAAGGTGGTTGAGATTGGCACCCGCCGCGGGCCCGCGCCGGAAGCGCGCCTGCTCTATGAAGATCTGAGTCCACCCCTGCCCAAATCGGCCAGTTCAACTTCCCCTTCACCACAAGGTATCAGTGCCGGACGCCGGCCGACCAAGAAGGAGCGGCGTGCCCTCACAAGGTTGAAGGACCTTGACGGAAGTGGTCATGGTTCTGACATATGGGAGGGCAGCGCCCAGCCAACGGCGCCGGAAGGAGATCCGCCGACCATGTTGAACCGCATCAAAAGCCTCTTTTCTGCATTCGATAGGGGCGAAAGTGCAACAGAAGGCCACAGCTTTGAAGAACATCAGCTGGCGGCCGCCGCCCTTTTGGTGGAAGCCGGCTGTTTGGACGGCGGATTCGAAGGCGTTGAGAAGGAAACGGTACAATCTCTGCTGACCGGACGGTTCAGTCTGTCGCAGGACGAAGTTGCCGCCTTGATGGAGCAAGCGGAGAGCGCGCAGGACAGCTCAAGCCAGCTCTTTCGCTTCACACACGCAGTGAAAGACACGTTCACGGAGGAAGAACGCATACATTTGATTGAAATGTTGTGGGAGGTGGTCTATGCCGATGGCGTCCTTCACGATTATGAAGCGAATTTGTTGCGCCGGATCGGGGGCCTTATCCACGTGTCTGACCGCGACCGGGGGGATGCCCTGAGGCGGGTCAAGCAGAAGCTGGGTATTGAAGACTAAAAAAAACCGAACTATGAGAGACCCGGTGGCGGCGGTCATTGGAGTGAAAATATGACATACATCGTTGTGGATGCTTGCATAAAGTGCAAATTCATGGACTGCGTTGAAGTCTGCCCGGTGGACTGCTTCTACGAGGGCGAAAACATGCTCGTGATCCACCCGGACGAATGCATCGATTGCGGTGTGTGCGAACCAGAATGCCCGGTTGAAGCGATTAAGCCCGATACGGAAGAAGGGCTGGAGAATTGGCTCGAAGTCAACCGCGAATACTCTGAGAAATGGCCCAATATTACCGTCAAGGGCGAACCGCCGGCGGATGGTAAGGAATTCGAGACAGAGGAAGGCAAGTTCGAGAAGTATTTCAGCTCGAACCCCGGCCAGGGCTCCTAACCACCAAAAAAGTGGTTAACGCGACCTTAAGGTGTTGCCTTTCGTAGCGTCGTGCAGGTCAATCTGTGTCATCAGCACGCGGAATTGAGCTCGCTTTTTTTCTGCCACATTTTGTGTTATAATACTTTCTCTTTGTGGAGATGAATGGGCTAAGGGGCGCCGCTGGTTATAGGACCGTGTGCGTCTTTTTTGGTTCCTGGCTTGCCGAAAGAGGGTCACCGATCAAAAGACGGTGAGGCAGCTTAAAAGCACATAAACGGCCGGCCACCGCATTGAAACCCTGATGGGATCACTAAATAACCGTCAGAGACAGAATTGAGCTGCTTTGCAAAAGGGGTGGGCTTACAGACCATAGGGCACCAAATGTCGAACCTGTCTTGCAGATGGGTGCGCTTGAGGTCGGCCTCGTCGAAACCGATGAGGGGCTTGCGGCAAGCAGAATAATCCGTTCAGTAACTGGGATGAAAGAGCGAGAAATGGTGAAAAAAACCACGAAAAAGACGACAAAAAAGCTGGATTTCCGCGCCAATGACTTTGTGGTCTACCCAGCCCATGGCGTCGGCAAGATTGTCGATGTGGAAGAGCAGGAAGTTGCCGGAACGAAGCTTGAGCTGTTTGTCGTCGATTTCGAAAAAGAAAAGATGACCCTGCGGGTGCCCACGGCAAAAGCCAAGAGCGTCGGCATGCGCCGGCTGTCGAGCCCTGACATCGTTGAAAGCGCTCTTAAAACCCTTCGCGGGCGTGCGCGCATCAAACGCACCATGTGGAGCCGCCGTGCCCAGGAATACGAAGCGAAAATCAATTCAGGCGACCTGCAATCCATCGCAGAAGTCGTCCGGGATCTGCACCGGGCCGGCGGCCAACCGGAGCAATCTTACAGCGAACGGCAGCTTTATGAGGCCGCTCTGGACCGCATGGCGCGAGAAGTGGCGGCCGTCGAGAAGATCGATGAAGATGCGGCAATTCAACGCGTCGAAACGGCGCTGGAAAAGGAAGCGGCCTAGTTTTCCGGCCCTTTTAAGCGCTGTAGGCCGCCATTGCGGCCGCTTCTCCAAGAATCGCTAAAAAAAGCACTACCTGAGCGGGTTTGAGACTGATCCGGCTCAGGCCCGGCTTCGTACAACCTCTTGAAAGCGAAACACACGTTTCCGACCGACGAGAGGTGGTACATGGCGCACATAGACACGCCCGAAACCCAAAAAGCCAACCGGCGCTTCATTCAGCAGGCCATGAAAAAACCTCTGCTGGAAGCGGAGCACGAGGCCGAACTGGCGCGCGCTTGGCGCGACAATGGGGATCAGAAGGCGCTCCACCAGCTGACGCATGCTTACATGCGCCTGGTCATTGCCGTTGCCGGTAAGTTTAGAAATTACGGTCTTCCCATGGCCGACCTTGTCCAAGAAGGCAATGTGGGTCTGATGCAGGCGGCCGCCCGTTTTGACCCTGAACGGGGCGTCCGCTTTTCGACCTATGCCACGTGGTGGATCCGATCTTGCATCCAGGACTATATTCTCCGGAACTGGTCGATCGTCCGTACCGGGACGACAGCATCGCAGAAATCTCTGTTCTTCAAACTCCGGCGTTTGCGCGCGCTTCTGGAAGACGATACCAGTTCCTCCCTGTCCTTTGAAAACAAGGAGATCATCGCAGACCGTTTGTCGGTGGATGTGAAGGACGTGGAATCCATGGAAAGCCGACTTACTCATGGCGACCGGTCTCTCAACGCCGTGATGACCGATGACGGGAACTCGGAATGGCTGGATGTTCTCGCGGACGATCGTCCGTTGCCGGAAGAAGAAGTGATGGATAATCGTGACAGTGAACAGCACAAGCGCTGGATCGATCAGGCACTTGAAGGTCTCAACGAACGCGAACTGATGATCATTCGCGAACGCCGCCTTCAGGAAGATACAGTGACGCTTGAATCACTGGGCGACCGGCTGGGCGTTTCAAAGGAGCGTGTTCGGCAGATCGAGTTTCAGGCGCTGAATAAGCTGAAGAAGTCGCTGACTCAGATTGTGGGTGACCCCAAGGCGGTTGGTCTCGTCGGCGTCTAGAGCACTTCCGACCAGATTGAAGCAGGTCTATTGCCGAGCCGGCTGCGGCGCCTAAGCCTTCTGCGCTTGGCCGCGTTGGCGGATCGATTCGCGCCTTTCTTCCACGTCTTGCGCACGCACAGAGCGATTTGCCGCACCCGACAGCTCTAATTCGGTTTTCATGGCTTCTCCAAATGACTGAGCGAAGCCCTCGTCAATGAGCGATTTGTAGCCCGTAAGGCATGTCGGCACGACAGACAGCATGTCTTCGGCCAGGGTCCGGCAGGTGGGCAGCAGGTCTTCAGGCGCCACCACCCGGTTTACCAAGCCCCATTCCGCAGCTTGTTGCGCGCTTAAGAAATTTCCGGTCAACGACAGTTCTTTCGCGCGATAGACGCCGATGGCCCGGCTTAGTTTTTGGCTGAGCCCCCATCCGGGCAGAATGCCCACGCGGGCATGGGTGTCGGCAAACCGCGCCTCGGTCGATGCAATAAGCACGTCGCACGCCAAAGCCAATTCGAAACCGCCTGTAATGGCGACGCCATTGATCGCTCCGATGATCGGACCGGAAAACCGTCCAAGCGAACGGACCGGATCGCGGTCTTGAATGGTGTTGTTGAGAGCGGACGATTTGTTGGCGCCGAGCTCTTTTAGGTCGAGACCGGCACAAAAGGCGCGGCCGGCGCCCGTAACGATCAGCACACGCGTTTCCGCATCGGCCTCCAAAGCATCGACCGCTTCGGCAATCCCGACACGTAGCTCGGTTGAGAGCGCATTCATCGCTTCCGGGCGGTTGAGTGTGACGGTCGCAATGCCGCCTTCCTTGGCAATTTCCACGACTTGCGGCATTGGGATCTACTCCGTGACGATTTTATACCGGGCGCCTGACGAAACGTTCTCGTCTTCTTCAAGCGCATTTATAAAACGAAAACGATCGACTTTGAACGTACGAAAGGCCATGCGGTTCGCCAAACTTTGGACGGTGTCGCCGTCGCGCGCAGTGACGACCCGCAGGCGCAGGGGCTTAAGCTGCGCGGCTTCAGTGTTCGAGAGCTTTCGAAATCCCATGGCCGTTTCGTGGAACTGCGGCTCATATTTTTGCGTGACCGCCGGGGGCGACAAGAACAAGAAGTGATAGGCAAGGCTTCCTGAATATTGATAAGCCACAAGGCGCAAATTACGCGTGCCTCTGTTCGATTGCATGCGATAGGTTCCCGTGGCGGCCGGTATGCCGGACCGGGTCGTGAATGCTTGAACATCGGAAATGGTGATTCTAAGCCGCCCCGCATATTCCTGTTGCAGATAATCGACGATGCTATCGCTTGCCCGGATTCGGCCTGCATTGAAGCGCAAAGCTGTTTCGTCGGGTCCAAACGCATAAACCGCATCTGTTGAGTTGGTCAGATAGAACCGATCCGGCGCCGTAAAGGAAAGCCGCAAGGACGGATGAGAGAATGTCCGCCCCCTGATAAAGCCTTGTTCCGGATCGTCCCCAAAGAGAATGCCGTCAATCCGGTCGAGATAGGCGTTGCGTTTTCGTGGGCGCTCTCCTGGTCCTGATGACGCCCGGCCCGCTTCGGTAATCGCTCGCTCTACGCGCTTGCCGGTGTTTGGATGGGTCGAAAAAAAGTCGCCTCGATTGGGATCATAGGGCGTGCCGGTGATTCTCGCGAGCAGGGCGCGCTCATTCGCCATGCTGTCCAGAAAATCCGCCTGCGCATATGGGTCGTATCCGGCATCGGCCAGGGCGCGGACCCCGACAAGGTCGGCCTCATATTCTTGTTCTCTGGAAAAATTTCTGATGAGGGCGCCGCCGGTGCGCTGCAGTACTTCGTTGACCACATTGCTGCCGCCAACAGCGCCAACGACGGCGCCAATGATGCCGACGCCGATCTCACGATCGAACCGCTTTGCCATGTGGCGCTCTGTGACGTGGCCCACTTCATGGCCTAGCACGCCTGCAAGTTCTGCTTCGGAATTGGCGATCGCGAGCGCGCCGCGTGACACATACACATAGCCACCGGGCAGGGCGAAGGCATTGACAATCGGCGAATTGACCACGGTGAACGTGTATCCCACGTCGGGATCGCTTGAGTAGCTTGCGATTAGATCGCCGATCTCCGCCACATAGGTGTCGATACCGTCTTCGGTATAGGCGCCGCCAAATTGTTGAACCGCCCGCGGGTGCTGCTCGCGTCCGAGGCGCTTTTCTTGTTCCTTCGAGATGAAAACTTGTGCGTGGGACGGCACAGTTGATGGCAGCAGCAAGCCTGTTGCAAATGCCACGGCGACAATCCAGCCGTTCCGTGCAGAACGGCGTTCCCCCCGATCGCTCTTTTTCACGTTGCCTCTCACCAAACTTCCCCCACAATCATCTTACGCACTGTACTTCAATTAATGTCTGCGCTACGCCGCTTTCGCCACTCAAAACGGGACCGCGGCGATCACATCTCCCACCTGTTCGATCTGGTCCGGATGTGACGCTTCGATAAACGGACCGTTATACTCTTCGACCCAACCGCGCACTCGAATCGTCTTGCCTTCCAGCCCGAATGGATCAATTTCTTTTTCGAAACGGCGCGAATGTTTGGGTGCGATCGTTACCGTGAAATCACTGCGCCAATCCTCGCCGAAATTCAGAAAATAGCGGTTCTTATGCTTGGCAACGACCAGAACTTCGCCTTCGACAATCTGAAAGGTGCCGATTAGATCCTCAGATGGCTCCGGCCGGCGAATTCGATAGAAATCGTCGCTCCAGAGCCCGCGGGCGGCGCTACGGGCGGCCCTTTCACGCCGATAGAGTTCGTTGACGCAAACCCGATTGTCCGACAGCACATGAACGCGGGCAAAGCCGTTCGATATCATTTCGCCTTGGACCCATGACGGGTCCCCTTCAGGCACCTCCAAACGTACCAAGTGTGCCTGCATGCGTCCGTATCGGTCCGAGCGCTCGGGTCCCAGGTGCAATTTCACAGGCCCTCCCAGCACGAGCTTTCTCAGAAATGATCTGGCTTCGTAAGCAAGCGGCCAGGATTGGAAACCCGGGCGGCCATTCGCCAATCGTGGGGCCTGGATCCCGATCAGCCGGACCACTTGGCCGCTTTCCATCAAAACCGTATCGCCGTCGATGACATCGACGACGCGTTCCATCGTGCCGTGAGATTTTGTGGGGCTCTCCAGACCTTCAACGCAGGCTGCCGCACGCGCCACGCCGCTCGCTGCCAGCATCCCGGCAGCGACCAGGCATGTCCACGTCCAGCCTCGCCTGTGTGACCGCATTCTCCGCTTTGCCCCCGAGAAACCTGTCGGTCTGTCTTTTTCCATGCTCGCGTGAACCGGGGGGCGGGTCAAGTGCGCGGAAAGCGTCTATTCCGGCGCCAGATCACCAAAAACGTCGGGTCACCGCTGATATTTGATGAATGGGGTCACGGTCGCCACATGGTCGTACAAGCGCCTTGCGCGGGTATTGAACTCTTGGGTAAGCCAATAGGTCTGGTCGGCACCATGGGCATCGGCTGCGTTATACACGGCTTCAATAAGTGATTTGCCGATGCCACCGCCACGGACGGTGGGATCGACAAACAGATCCTCCAAATAACAACGGTCGGCGATCGACCACGTCACCGGGTGGAAAAGGTAATGGACGATGCCGACCAGCCGTCCCGCCGGTTCTACGGCGCACAGCCCATATGGTTGCTGTCCATCAGCAACAAGCCGCCCCCAGGTTGCCTGCGTCACATTATCGGGCAGATCGGTTTTGTAGAAGCTGAGATATCCCTGCCACAGGGGTAACCACTGGTCATAGTCTTCGCCACAAAGGGGGCGTATGGCATGGCTCATGAACAAATTGCTTTCATACTTGGTGTTTCAAAATGGCACAGGTTCCCGCGTTATGTCTCGGCGTCATATCCAAGGGCGAAATGGGCCTGGGCGCAAACCGCCCAATGTAACCCCGGTTTAGTTGCTGCACAGCACGTACCACCCCAGGTTTAAGCTTCTTTCAGCATTGTTTGGTGCAATTGACGTCATCTTAGTGCGGGCATCACCAATGCAGATTAGGAATTCGACGACGGCCACGGGACCGATTGTTTCCGTCTTGCAACGGATCGATGTTCTCTGCGACGTCGATATCGATGTTGATTATGACCGCGCCATGCGGTTCCGGACGCTCATTATACTGAGTGCGACGCTGGTATCGGCAATTACCTTAGCGGTAGTGATCTCTGCGGTCGTGTCACCAGTCATAACGACGTCGAAAGTCACGGGCTTGTTTGTTGCGATGTCAATCGCGGCGGCGCCCGTCTGGGCCGTCAGCAAGAAGACGCTGGATGGGCCAGGCTGGCTGTTGTGCATCACGTCGTTTATCGGACTCATCCTCGCCTGCTTTATGAATAATGGGGTGGATGCCCATTTGCTTGTCTATCTGCCCATATGTCCCGCCATCGCCGGACTTTTGATCAGTACGCGGGCCGCCGTGGCCGTCGGTGTGTCGACAGTGCCGTTAATCCTGTTCATGGGATCGGACCTGGGTATTCAGCTCACGCGGCAGACCGAATACACGCCTGAGGATCTGACGTGGATGAGGACCATTTCAGCAGCCATTGCCATGAGCTGCGCCATCGTCCTGTCCGCCGGCTACTCGGCGTTGTTTTCCGGAGCCGTGGTTCGTTTGCAAAAGTCGCGCGACGAAGCAACGCGCGCCAACGAGGCAAAAAGCCAGTTTCTGGCAAATATGAGCCATGAATTACGCACGCCGCTCAACGGTGTGGTTGCGGTTGCCGGATCGCTCGCCAAAACCGATCTCGACGGTCATCAACGCGAAATGGCGGACCTAATCGTTTCGTCCGGCCATACGCTGGAACGCTTAGTGACTGACGTGCTGGACGTTTCAAAGATTGAAGCCGGCCGACTTGAATTGGAAGAGATCACATTCGACCTGCGCCAGACATTACAATCTGTGTTCGAACTATTCTCCGTTCAGGCCGACAATAAGGGGATAGCGCTTGAGCTTTCGTTCAACGAAGAAGCGCGCGGCACGTTTATCGGTGATCCCACACGCCTCAAACAGGTCGCGTCGAACCTGATATCGAATGCGCTCAAATTTACCCCGACCGGTAGCGTACGGGTCTGTGTGTCGGCCCAAGGTGTGAACGACGCCCAAGCGGATGTAACATTACGGGTTGAAGACACGGGCATCGGCATGTCGCCGGAACAATTGGACGCCCTGTTTGCACCGTTCACTCAAGCGGATTCGACCATCAATAGGCGGTTCGGCGGCACCGGTCTTGGCTTATATATCTGCAAGTCGATCATGGCTGCAATGAACGGCACCATCAACGTCCGCTCTACGCCCGGGGCAGGGTCTGTCTTTGAAGCAAGTTTCCCGCTGCAGCGGGACCGCTCCCTTGAAGCTTACGACGCTCAGCACAACGCCCGGAAAAGCGACGACAGCGTCTGTCCGGTCAGATCGGCCTCTCGTCGTCTGCGCATTTTGCTTGCGGAGGATCACGCAACCAATCGCAAAATCGTGGAGCTCATTCTGGGGCCTCTGGGCGTCGACATAACAGCCGTGGAAAATGGTGAGGAAGCGATTCTTGCCTTCGAGACCGGACGGTTCGATCTCATTCTGATGGACATGCAGATGCCGGTCATGGACGGGCTAAGCGCCACCGCCGCCATTCGGCGTCTTGAGGAAGAAGGGAACCGGACGCGAGTGCCGATCGCCATGCTGACCGCCAATGCCATGGGCAGCCATGTGGAAGAGGCATTGAGCGCCGGTGCCGACATACATATTTCCAAGCCCGTAACACCGGATAGTCTGATTACTGAAGTTGTGGATCTGATGAAGAGCTACGGCCATGGGTCGATCATCGCGGCTTGAGGCGGAGACCTTATGGCGGCACAGCGGAATGCGGCAACATGACTGAATTGGCCCAAACTTCCGTCCCAAATTGGGGGCATCGTGCCATTCGCTTGATCGATCGTGCCTGCGGCGTCGACCCCGCCGTTGATCACGATTTGGCGATCAAATTTCGCATGCTCATCATCATGACCGTCATTTGTCTTACGGTGCTGGTCGCCGTGCTCGCTTCTGCGTTTTCCCTATCGATAGCTCTCACGCAGCCCAAGATTGTCGGCTTGGTGGTTCTGGTCGCCTATCTGATTATTCTGGCGATCGCTTTCCGGACCAAGAAACTAATGCTCCCGGCCACATTGTTTAGTGCACTGACATTGTTTGGAATAATTCACGGATGCGTTTTGAACGGCGGATTGACGGCCCAGTTCATCGTCAGTTTGCCGCTGGTTGCCGTCCTGGCCGGGTGGTTGATTAATGCGCGCGCAGGGTATCTCGCCGGCGGCATCTCTATCGCAGCGATCATCATTATGGGGACAGATTTGAGTGCGGGGTTGGTTCGCACACCTGACTTCACCTCGGATCAGATGGTTTTTATGCGCATGGTTACCGCAATCGGCACGACCATCGCCGCTCTCGTCGTTGTGCAGTGTTTTCAGCTGGTGTCGCGTGAAGCCTTGGCGCGCGTCCGCGACTCGCGGGACGCGGAAGCGCGGGCGAACCGGGCGAAAAGCGAGTTCCTCGCCAATATGAGCCACGAGATTCGCACGCCCCTCAACGGAATTGTCGCCGTGGCGGGAACGTTGAACAAGACAGATCTCACGTCGTCTCAACAGGAAATGGTTGACTTGGTTACGTCGTCCGGCGAAACGCTGGAAAGACTTTTGTCAGACATACTGGATGTGTCCAAGATTGATGCCGGGCGCCTGGCAATTGAAAATGTTGTATTCGATCTTGAGCGTACGATACACGCAGCTGCCGATTTATTCCGCGCTAGTGCCGCGGCAAAAGGCCTCGAGCTTCAAACCAACTTCAACGCCCAATCGCGCGGGCTGTTTCTGGGCGACCCAACCCGCATCAAACAAATCGTGTCCAACCTCTTGTCAAATGCAGTGAAGTTCACATCGGTCGGCACGGTCACTTTGACAGTCGATGTGATTGAGGAGCCGGCGACCGGCACCACGTTTCACATTATTGTCGAAGATACAGGCGTGGGGTTTGACACCCAGAGCCTTTCGTTTTTGTTCGATCCGTTCACCCAAGCCGACAGTTCCATCAACCGCCGGTTTGGCGGCACGGGCCTTGGTCTGTTCATTTGCAAGTCGTTGATCGATTGTATGGGCGGTACCATATCGGCGACATCTTCGGCAGGTACCGGCGCGCGTTTTGAAGTGTGTTTGCCGACAGAACGCCGCAGTGCGCTTCCTGGTGACGGCGCCGACCTAGCGTCTGGCGTTGTTTCTCGGCTGGCCAATGGGGCGGGCGCAAATGAAAAGCCTCTGTCGGTCTTGCTAGCTGAAGACCATCCGACCAACCGCAAGATCGTCGAGCTTGTGTTGGGTCCCCTAAATATGGACATCACCTGCGTGGAGAACGGCTCGGAAGCGGTCGAAGCTGTGAAATCCGGATCCTTTGATTTCATCCTCATGGACATGCAAATGCCCATCATGGATGGGTTGGAGGCGACCCGCGAGATTCGGCGGCTAGAGGCGGAAGAGAACCGGCAACGGACGCCCCTTGCGATGCTGACCGCCAATGCCATGAGCAGCCATGTGGAAGAGGCGATTGCCGCTGGCGCCGACAAGCACATCGCCAAACCGGTGACCCCCGACCGGCTTATTACGGGCATATCTGATCTACTAGTGAATTGCGGCCATCCCCACGGTTTGGCGCCCGGACCGAATTCCGCGCCTGCCGCTATCGAAGCGTGACCCTACGGCAACTAAAAACAAGTTGGCGGCGGCCGATTTATCGGCCAATAAGGTCGGCGACTTTGGGTTTATCGCGCAGCCGTTATGTCCACTCCTAACGATCTTCATAACTTATCCGTACACGGTCCCAAGTGGTTTGTTGACGCCCTGTCCCAGCCAAGACAGGAAGGCTCTGTTACTGTGGACGGGTGCGACGTGCACTACTTCCAATGGGGCGATCCCAGCAAACGTGGCGTTTTGCTGGCGCACGGCTTCCTCGCCCACGCGCGTTGCTTTGCTTTCATCGCGCCTCTGTTGATGAACGATTTTCATCTGGTCGCCTATGACCTCTCCGGCATGGGCGATTCGGGCGCGCGCGAGACCTATGACGACCAGACGCGCAACGCAGAAATGTTGGCCGTGGCGGACCATGCCGGTCTGATGTCAGGGGCGCTGCCGCCGTTTGTGGCCACGCATTCCTACGGAAGTTCCATCGCAATCGCCGCCGGAACCCAGGATCCGGACGCTTTTGGCGGGACCATCATCTGCGACTTCATGATGTTGCGGCCGCACATCTTGCGCGACTATATGGGACGACGGAACGAACGGCACATGCCGTCGGGTCGACGCGCGAACAAAGTGTATCCGGATCTGGAAACGGCGCTTGGGCGATACCGGCTTGCCCCGCCGCAAACATGCGCCAATGATTTTTTGATGAACTACATGGCCTATCATTCACTTAAGCAAGTGGATGGTGGGTGGAGTTGGAAGTTCGATCCAGGCATCCTGGGGGCAGACATGCGCGAAAATGACTGGTGGGAACAACAGCCTGTGCGGTTTGCGCAAATGCCCGGACGCAAAGCGATCATACACGGCGAAGACAGTATACTGTTCACGAAAGATTCAGCGGACTATGTTCGTGAGCTGACGGATGAACCGATACCCATCGTCTCAATTCCGGAAGCGCAGCATCACCTCATGCTCGACCAGCCGATCGGTTTCGCTGCAGCGCTGAAATCGGTGTTGGCGGTTTGGGACGCAGAGGATCGCGGGCGATAGTTCGCTCAAGCGGATTTCGTGTCGATCTGTTCCTTTTGTGCCCATTGAGCCACTTTCTCGAAGAACAGGTCGAAATCGATGGGCTTGGCCAGATAGTCGTTCATACCGGCCTTGAGGTATTGTTCCCGGTCGCCGGACATCGTGTTCGCCGTGAGCGCAATGATCGGGATGGTGGACTGGGGCCCCCCTTCATTACGAATCTTGCGTGTCGCTTCGACGCCGCCCATTTCGGGCATCTGTCCATCCATTAAAACCAGATCGTAAGTCTGTTGGCGCACGGCTTTGATCGCTTCGAAACCGTTTTCGACAATATCCACCGTGTAACCTGCATTGACGAGCAAGGTCTTGAACAAAAGCTGATTGCTCACATTGTCTTCAGCCAACAGAATACGGCCGCTGGCAGATCCGTCGCTGATCGCGAGTGGTGAGGGGGCGTGTGTTTTGGGTGACGTGATGAAGGCTTGCGCCAGGGCGTCCGTGACGCATGTGTGGTGCAACGGTGCCGGAACAACAAGGTCGATGGGGTCATCGCCGGAGTCCGTAGCGAAACCCGTAGGGGAGTTCGCTATCTCTATGAATCTGGGGTGCGGGTTGTCCTCATCCCGCCGAAACGCCGCCAGTAGAGGCTTGGTATCGTCGGGCAGGTCCAAAAAGAAAACGGCCCCCACATCGTCGCTCGCAAGCAGGTCTTGGAAATTTGGACCGTAGTCCCCGAACCTGAATGAAATGCCATAGGCTTGGAGCTGGCGTTCGATGATGGTGCGATGGATTCCAGGATCGCCCACCACCAATACCTGGCGGTCGTTCATTGAAGCGGGCACCGGATAGGTGGTCGCTGTTTCGCCATCCATGGTTTGAAGGATGACCGTAAACCAAAACGCACTGCCGCGGCCTTGCATGGACTGGACGCCGAGCTTGCCGTTCATCAATTCCACTAGATCTTTGCAGATCGCAAGGCCCAGTCCCGATCCGCCATAGCGCCGCGAGGGTGAGGCATCGGCCTGGGTAAAGCGGTCAAACAGGAATGGAATCTTGTCTTCCGGAATGCCGATGCCCGTGTCGACAACTTCGAAACGTAACTCGCACCGCCCTTCGTTGAGGGCCCGACTGGTTATGTTGAGAATAACGCCGCCGCTGTCCGTAAACTTTACGGCGTTTGCGATAAGGTTGGTGAGCACCTGGCGCAAGCGGCCTGGATCTCCGCGAACAAGGGTAGGTAAGGCGGCGTCGGCAACAGCGCCCAAATGCAGGTTCTTTTCAGCCGCGGTTTGGCTGTTCAGCATGAGCACCTGGTCGAGAACGTCCGCGAGCTCGAAATCTACATTGTCGATGGTTAGGGCGCCAGCCTCAAGCTTCGAGACGTCCAATATATCGTTCACAATACACAGCAGCGTTTCGCCGGAACTGTGGATCGTCGATACCCAGGCACGCTCGTCCGCGTTCAGCTTGCTGTTGAGGGTGAGCCTCGAAAACCCGAGAATACCATTGATCGGTGTACGGAGCTCATGGCTCATATTCGCAAGAAAGGCGGTTTTGGCATCGGACGCCGCTTCAGCGCGAGCGACGGCTGCCTCTACATCCTGAAGACTGTTTTGGAATAGCCAAACGAAGCACAATGAGATCACATAGGCGGACGTCGTCGCGGCAAAGCTGTAGAAGAAGAAGCGAATGTGCTCGACCGCAGGCAAGGCCGCCAACTCTTGCGGGGGCCAGTACAAAAGCCGGCCCAAAACAATCACCATCACTGCGGTCGTTGCCAAATAGGTCAGTGTGGAACCCTGACGGGATATGAGAAGCCCCGCAAGAACCGGCAACATGACGATGATTGCGATCTCGGGCTCCCGAAAGCCTAGGTCAAACAGCGGTTCGGGAAAAATCGCCGCACAACAGGCAAGGATCGTTACCCAGCCCGCCAGGCGCAGCGATTTTGTGAAATAAAGGATCAATGGTGTGCTGAGCATGAGGAGCGAGGCTGTTCCTGCCACCACGACCATTGTTGCCGTCCCACCGGGACTATTGGCATACAGCGACACGAGAATGCAGCCAAAAGTCCCAAAGATAGGCGGGCAAAAGGTAAGCAGGCGCGCGCGCACCAACGCCATGCGATCCGACGGATCGATGTTAAGACCAAGGACGCCATCGATGGACTGCATCAATCTTGCGCGCAAGGGAGTTCTCCGGCCAGCCTTTAGAAACCGAAGCATGCACTGAATTGATTAAAAAAAATTCAGCTTTGGCGTGTGCGGCGATATCGGTTAACAGCCCGTTAACGCCCTCTCCCTACAGGCGAACGGGCATTCTTCGCTTCAAGCGCGAAGAGTTTCGCTTCAGGGCCCAACACTCATCGCAAGTGTCCGGCTGATATGAGCTAAGGGTCGGCCGCTTTCTTCAGCCCATTGGTTAAAGGCTTGTTGGACTTGAGCAAGTGCCGATTTCGACGTGGGCGCTCTGTCGACGACGCCTTGCTGGATGAGGGCTTTGACCACATCGTTCGAGAACACAAATGTGTCTTTGCCCATTTGGCGCATGAGGAACTGCGCAGAAGAACCGCTCAGGCGTTGTCCGTTTTTCTTAAGGTAAGCGTACAGACCAATTATGTCGGTCTCCGGCCATTGGGCGAAAAACTTCGCTGCGCTCCCGTGCTCCTCGGCCAGATCGCACAGCATTCGGGCGTTGTGCGGGGCCGTTTTTATTTTTGCGAAATTGCGGATGATGCCCTCATTGCTCATCAAGGCTTCCAGTTCTTCGTCATGCATGGCGGCAACACGCGCAGGATGAAACCCATGAAACGCGTCTTCAAAAGCCGGCCATTTGTTTTCGACCACTTTCCAGACAAATCCTGCTTGGAAGATCACTTTCGTCATACCGGCGAGCCAGCGGTCGTCTTTAATCTTCTTTAGGGCCGCGACGGATTTGGGCTTGGGGAGCTGCGCTTCCACAGCGTCGGTGCCGCCTTTTCGCTTGGCAGCACTGGCAAAAATCTTCTCGAACTTTTCCACGTCAATCCTCCGTGAACGGCACGCATCTTTGTGCGCGCCGAATGGTCGACTCTTGATGACAGCCTGATATAACGGGACGCAACAAGAAAGTGATCCGGCGTCCTGCCGGTCAGAGGGAGGCAGTCACAACATGAACCCCATCCCCGACTCATCGGGCATACCCGCACGCCATTATACATTTCTGGTTCTGCTTACCTGCCTCAACGTGATGAATTTTGTCGACCGGCAACTTCTTGCCAGTTTCGCGAACTTTATCGTGCCTGAGCTTGGCCTGACGGACACGCAGTTTGGTCTTCTGACGGGTCTGGTGTTCATCATCTTTTACGCCACCATGGGCCTGTTTATGGGTGCGCTTGCCGACATGCTTCACCGGCCGCGGTTGGTAGCGTTTGGGGTTGGGCTGTGGAGCGTGCTCACCGCCGTTTCCGGCCTTGCGTGGAATTTCGTCAGCATGGCGATCCCGCGCATGTTTATCGGCGTTGGCGAATCGATTCTGACGCCCACCGCCATGTCGATGCTGGCGGATCGATTCCCCAAATCGAAGCTGGGCTTTGCGGCCGGGTTTTACTATATGGGCGTGCCGATCGGCGTCGGCTTGAGCCTTTTGATAGCGGGATATCTGGGACCGTGGATCGGTTGGCGCAATTGTTTCTATCTGCTGGGGGCAATTGGTCTCTGTTTTGCCGTCGCCATGCTGTTCGTAAAGGAAACGCCGCGGCAGCACCATACCGACAAGGAACAAGCACCGCTAAAACTCAACCGCGAAAGCCTGGAACATATATTCCGTACATTGACATTTGCCTTGCGCTTGTCGCCTGCCCTGGGATTGACCATGGCGGGCGGTGTGACGTTGCATTTTATCCTCGGCGCTGCCGCCTTTGAGCAGCTTTGGTATGTGCAAGAGCGCGGTTTCGACAAAGCGGAGATCGCACAGATATCGGGTTGGATCGCCATGGTCGCCGGCATTCTCGGCAATCTGTTTGGGGGCATTGGGGGCGACTACTGGCAGGAAAAAACGGGCAAGGGCCGGCCCATGTTCCTGTTTTGGGTGATGCTCGCGGCACTGCCGTTCAGCATTATGTATCGCTTAGTGGATCCAAACAGCTTCTTCTTCTATTTGGGCATTTTCATTGGCTTCTTTCAGCTTGGGTCGTTTTATGGACCTACCTTCTCGACGGTTCAGGAACTTGTGCCGCCGCAGATACGGTCGACGGTGGTTGCCTTCTACATTTTGGTCCTGAACCTGATCGGGCTTGGATTTGGGATCACGGCCGGCGGCATCGTCATTGACATCTTGCGCGATGCTGGATTTGCCGAACCGTATACCTGGACCCTTCTGTCCTTTACGCTGCTGTCTGCCTTGTCGATCCCCATGTTCTACATGGCGGGCCAGAGGTTTGACGAGGACCAGAAGCGCCTATATGCCGCCGAAACCCAGGCGGCGGAATAGGTCCCGTCAGTCGTAAAAGGAGAAGCCGTGAACCGTCGTGTTGCTCTCATCGCGAATGCGGATACCCATGTGGGGCCGGATCTTGCGCGCATCCTTGCCCGCCGCGGTCACGATTTGGTTTTAGGCGATCCCGTTGACGGACTTGCCGACGAACTCAGAACTTTGGGCGTGCGCGCCAAAACGGTGGCGGGCACCGACGACATTGCCCATCCGGCGGCGATGAAGCGGCTTGTGACGGCGACTATGAGCGAATTCGGCCGCCTCGATGCTGTGTGCATTCGCACCGGACAAATCGTAACGGGGGCATTTCTCGATGCGGGTCAGGATGATTTGGCGCTGGTGGTACGCGAAAATGTGGAAGCCGTCTTCCACTGTCTACAGATCGTTTTGCCGCGGTTGATCGAGCAAGGTGGGGGGCAGGTATTGGTCATTACCAGCGCCTCGGGTGCCAAGCCAACGCCCATCGCACCGCTCTATAGCGCGACCAGAGCTGCCGCCAACATGCTGGTCAAAAATGTGGCGCTCGAGGTGGCGGACAAAGGGGTTACGGTCAACGCCGCGGGCACGAACTTTCTTGACTATCCGGGGTTCATCGAAGCGTCGGGGGCGAGTGATGCGGCGGTACGAAAGCGCATCGAAAACGCCGTGCCCGTCAAACGGTTGGGCCGCCCGGAGGAGGCAGCGCATTTCTGCGCCAGTCTGCTGGACGGGCAGAACATGTTTCAGACCGGACAGTTCTTTTCGTTAAGTGGCGGCTGGTCGGACTGACGTCAGCCTGCTCAGCTTGCAGCTTTTTCGATTTTTTCCGCGATCTGCTGCAGGGTTTGCGTGCTGGGCTGTGCTTTCGGCATGCGGTTCCAGGCATCCAGCGCCGCAATCTTGTAGGCCTCTGCCAGGGTCGGATAGTTGAATGTATTCTGCACAAAATAATCCAACGTCCCTTCGAGATTGAGCACGGCTTGACCGATATGGATGAGTTCGGTGGCCCCTTCTCCCACAATATGCACGCCCAGCAGACGCCGGGTTTCAAGCGAAAAGATCATTTTCATGAAGCCCGAATGCAAGCCCATAATGTGCCCCCGCGAGGTCTCGCGAAACCGGGCAACGCCGCACTCATACGGGATCTTCTTTTCTTCGGCTTCCTGCTCGGTAAGGCCGATGGTAGATATTTCGGGTACGGAGTAAATACCATAGGGAAAGAACGCCGGTGGCTCCTGCGCAACTTCGTCGAACGCATGGCACGCGGCAATGCGGCCCTGCTCCATAGAGGTTGACGCCAGGCTCGGGAACCCGATCACGTCGCCAACTGCATATATGTGGGAAACGTCGGTCTGAAATGATTGCGGGTTCACGGTTAGCCGGCCGCGATGATCGCCTTCAAGGCCGCAAGCTTCTAGATTGAGTGAGCCGGTCGCCCCCATGCGCCCGGCGGCGAACAGGATCATTTCCGGGCATACCTGGCGGCCGTTTTCCAGTTTGATGGTGAGTTTGCCGGACGCGCTGCGGTCGATTTGCTGCACTTTGCTGCCAAAGCGCAGGGCCATGCCCCGGTCGCGCAGCTCGTGACGGAATTCATCCATCAGTTCTCGGTCGACAAAATCAAGCATGGTGTCGCGCGGTTCGATCAAGGTGACCTTCACGTCCAGGGCGCTCATGATGGTGGCATATTCAACGCCGATGACGCCGGCGCCGATCACCGCCATGCTGCGAGGCAAATAGGCCAGATCCAAAATCTCGTCGCTGTCTACAACTGTCTTGCCGTCAAACGGCACATAGTCCGGACGGAAGGGCGCCGTGCCAACAGCGAGAATGTATTTGTCCGCCGTGAGCTGCACCACTTGATCGTCTTCGCCAACCACTTCAATGATCTGCGACGTCAGGAAGCGCGCTGTGCCTTTCAGGGTTTGAACGCCATTGCGCGCGAATTGATGCTCAAGAACCTCCACCTCGTGGTTGAGGGTCATGTGCAGGCGCTCCAACAAATCGTCGGCGGCGATATCTTGCTTGACCCGATAGGCGCGGCCGTAGAAGCCGCGCTCGCGCCAGCCTGACAGGTTGAGCACGGTCTCGCGCAGTGTCTTGCTGGGAATGGTGCCCGTGTGAACGGAAACGCCGCCAACCCGCCGGCCCTTTTCCACCACCAGCACCGACTTGCCGAATTTCGCCGCTTGGATGGCCGCACGGCGCCCCGCGGGTCCGCTCCCGATAACAATCATGTCGTAATGCGGCATGCCGTGTCCCCCTTAACGCGCTGGTAACGATTGGCCAAACCTGGGCAAGGGTACGAAATCGGGGTATCCATCCTGTTAAGCGTTCCATGTGGATGAGCGAGGGTGACCATGCTAAGCGACGTGCCGCCGGTGGCGACTTTGTTGGATTTGTCGGGCCAAACGGCGCTGGTGACGGGCGCCAGCGGCGGGATCGGTGCCGGAATTGCGCAACGGTTGGTCGAAGCCGGCGCGAAGGTGGCCATTCATTACCGGGGTAATGAATCAGGTGCACAGGCGGCAAGGGACGCAATTCGCGATGGCGGCGGTGCGGCAGAGATCTTTCATGCGGATCTGACCAGCGAAGGGGAGGTCGATGCGTTGCTCGACAGCATCGGCAACACAATGGGGTTGCCAGCGATAGCGGTCAACAATGCGGGTGCCCAGCCGGTGGTTCCCTTAGCCGAGATGACGCTGCAGGATTGGCAAGAGGTCACGCGAGCCAATCTGGACAGCGCGTATTTGGTTACCCAAGGATTGGCACAACGACTGAGGGCAGCGAACAAATCGGGCGCTATCGTCAACATTGCATCGATAGAAGGCGCCGACCCGGCGGTCGGGCACGCCCATTACACAACATCCAAAGCGGGGCTTCTTATGTTCACGCGTGCCTCAGCGTTGGAGTATGGAGAATTCGGTATACGGATTAATGCCGTGTCGCCGGGGCTTATTGACCGCGACGGGCTGGCGGATGCATGGCCCGAAGGCGTCCAACGCTGGCAAGGCAGAGCGCCGCTGGGGCGGTTAGGGACGTCGTCGGATGTGGCGGATGCGGTTCTGTTTCTGGTTTCCCGGGCGGCGCGCTGGGTGACGGGCGCCAATCTTTTGGTCGATGGGGGCATGTCGGCCAACAGCCGATGGTGACCTTGACAGTGACGTCGTGCAATGCAGCGGCTGCCTGCCGACACAAATCTTCGTGCGATCTGGTTGCCGATGTGGCATTGAACAGCGCTTAATGTTCGCAATAAGCGCTAAGTGAAATGCCGCCACCCCTCTTAACCCTTCAGAATATTCACCTCACCTTCGGCGGCACGCCGCTGCTGGAGGGTGCAGAGTTCTCTGTGTTTGAGAACGATCGGGTGTGCTTGGTCGGACGCAACGGGTCCGGCAAATCCACCTTGCTCAAAATCGCTGCCGGTCTTGTGGAAGCGGATCAGGGGGAACGCTTCGTGAAGCCGGGTGTCACCTGGCGGTATTTGGAGCAGGAACCGGATCTAAGCCGCTTTGAAACCGCCGAGGACTACGCCGTGTCGGAGCTGGGCCCTCAGGGTGACCGACACCGGGCACATGCGCTGCTCAATGCACTGGGGCTGAGAGGTACGGAACAAACCACATCCTTGTCCGGCGGTGAGATCCGGCGCGCGGCCCTGGCCAAAGCCTTGGCGCCGGACCCTGAGATTTTGTTCCTGGACGAGCCTACAAACCATCTGGATTTGCCCGCCATTGAATGGCTTGAATCGACACTGGGTGCCTCGCGTGCCGCCCTGGTCGTCATCAGCCATGATCGGCGTTTTCTCGAAAATCTCTCTACACGGACGGTATGGCTCGACCGCGGCGAGACACGTAACGTCGATCGCGGGTTCAAGGACTTCGAAACTTGGCGCGATGATTTCTTCGAGCAGGAAGAGCGCGACCGCCACAAGCTCGACCGCAAGATCGTACGCGAACAGCATTGGGTGGTGCATGGCGTATCGGGGCGCCGCAAGCGAAACATGAAACGCTTGAGCGATCTTGCGAAGCTGCGCAGCGAACGGCAGCGGCTCGCCGAACGTAGCGCCCGGGCGCAGGACAAAGTGGCCCTCAAGACGACGGATGCTCAAGCCTCCGGTAAGGTCGTTATGGAGGTAGAGGAGCTTTCAAAGGCCTGGGGCGACAATGTGCTGGTGAACGATTTGTCGTTGACCATCCACCGGGGCGACCGCATTGGCATTGTCGGACCCAATGGCACCGGCAAAACCACGCTACTGAAATTGCTCATCGGCGAGCTTGCGCCGGATGTGGGAACGGTCCGGCACGGCACGAAGCTTGAGCTCATTTCTCTCGATCAAAAGCGCGAGCATTTGGCGCCCGCTACCACGTTGAAAGAGGCGCTGACCGAAGGGCGCGGCGATATGGTGATGGTGGGCAGTAAGCAGCGCCATGTCATGAGCTATATGAAAGACTTTCTGTTCCAGACGGAGCAAGCGGGCACGCCCATTGAGCGGCTCTCTGGCGGGGAGCGGGGGCGGCTCATGCTCGCGCGGGCGTTCGCCAAGCCGTCAAATGTGATGGTTCTGGACGAACCGACAAACGATCTGGACTTGGAAACACTCGATCTGCTGCAGGAGCTGATTGCCGATTATCAGGGGACGGTCTTGTTGGTCAGCCACGACCGGGATTTTCTTGATCGGGTGGTGACCAGCGTGGTGGCAAATAACGGCGAGGGTCATTGGCAGGAGTATGTGGGCGGATATGCTGAATTGCTGGCAAAGCTGAGGCCCGCTGCGCAATCAACGGCCAAACAACCGAAACCAGAGATGAAGGAACGGACGCCCAAGAAGACACCGTCGCCTGCCGCGCGCACTAAACTCACCTTCAAAGACAAGCATGCGCTGGAAACCCTTCCCGGCGACATAGCGGCGGCTGAAACCAAAATCGAACAGCTTAAAGTCAAGCTCGCGGAACCCGACTTCTTCCAAAAGGATGCGGCGGGCTTCAATAAAGCTGCTGAAGAGCTTTCCGCGCTTGAAACACAGCTCGGCCAGATGGAAGAGGAATGGCTGCGTTTAGAAATGTTACGTGAGGAGTTGGAGGGGTAAAGGAATAAGGAATACCGTCATTGCGAAGGCGTGTCAGCAGACGTCGTGATCCGGGCCAAAAAGACTAACAAGTGGCACTGGATCACCCGGACTTCGCCGGGTGATGACGCATTTGGTAGTGGTCAGTCCGACATCTTTCTCTGGCGTCATTACCCGGTAAGCGACCGTATCGGTCGCGCATCCGGGTAATCCATCTCCCTGAGGGTGGGTGTGACGAAAATCCCCAATTAGCTGGTGTTGTCTGCCACGTGGTCATTCAAACTCCAATCGTATTCATAGGCGTTGATGGACGTAAACTCGTCAAGCTGGGCCTCGAGCTCTGGTTCCGCATACTTTTTCAGGTGTTCAAGAACAGCAGCTTGCGAACCACCGAAATCGCCTTCGAACCAGGCGTAAATGCTGGACACTTGGAGTTTGCCGTTTTCGATCGAGACACCTCGAGGGTTGTTGATGTGTATCCGCGCTTGCTCGTCCAAGTCTTGGTCAAGGGTTGCGCCCCGAAAGGCCGTCATGCGCAGGTTTGGGCACCCGATGGAGGCACAATTGACCGCGTAGTGGACGCGTGGGTCGTTCCACAATGGGCGCATGATGCGGCTTTCGATGTCATCCAATGACAGGGCGCGGCCTTCAACCGTGGCGAGCTTCAAACCCCATGGGCCAACGGCCAGAGCCCCCGCCCCGTCGATCTTCCGGATGGAACTAATGGGATAATTGTCCAAGATCGTCCGTATGGTGACGGCATTGTAGAGATTCGCCCAATAGGCATATTGTTCATCACGGTTATAGGTGCTGATGGCGACCGCTTCGAGCGCCTTGATGTAGTCCCGCAACGCTGTGTCGTCTTCCGGGCTGACGGCGCCATAGGCCACGCGGTTAAGGCCCGTTGCGTCCGGCTTGACATATTTGGCCAAGAACGCGTCCCACGCATCGTGATCGATCGTTGCCGTCGATGCGGCATCATGGGCCGACCAAACCGTCCATGCATCGGACTCGGGCACAAACAAAGCTTCGATCTTTGCCGTTGCGCAGCCCGCAACAAACAGCAGAGAAATCAATGCCGGCAATTTTGCGAACTTTCTGCGCCAAGACGGTACACGCGTCTCCATGGTGATGCCCTTTCTCGATCAAATGACTGTTAGATGCCTGCTTTTTGCTCGCAAGCCATCCATATGAATTCTAATGTCAACTGTGCTGGTCGTTTCGGAAGCGATCTTGCCCTAAGTGCGGCCGAATTCAATGCACAGGGGTGCCGGGCCACACAATTGTGATAGGACGTGAACGGATTTTCCCATGAATTGGCGTAAAGCGTTGAAGCCTGCCTGGAATCTTGCCCGGGGGCGGCCGGTCGTGGCGGTCTATGAAATTTGTCTGCGCTGTAACTCCAATTGCGGCTATTGCGATCTGCCGCTGAACCAGGGCCGTTATGAGATGACGCGGGATGAAATTGGCCACGCATTTCAGAATCTCTATGAAACCGGTTTGCGCTATGTGTTCGTCCAAGGGGGCGAACCACTCGTCCGAAAAGACACGGTCGATGTCTTGGAAGATTTGGCGGCGATGGGGTTTGGTCTCAGCCTGGTGACCAATGGTACGAAGCTGACGCCCCCTTTGGTAGACCGCCTCGCCGCCATCGATGTGTCTATTTCCGTTAGCCTTGATACGCTCGACCGGGAACGATATGCCGCTATCCGCGGATCCGACCAATTGCCGCGCGTGCTGCAGGGATTGGAAACTTTGCAAGACTATCCCCATCCCAAATTTATCGCGTGCATCGTCACCGGCAAAAACCAAGAGGATGTGGAAGCCGTCTGCACTTTCGCGCGTGACCATGGCTTTGCCACCGTGTTGGGCGCGTATCATTGGGATGTGGGGCGCTATGGTAAAGTCGATCCCGAGCTGCAGTTTGCAAAAGAACAAGCCATTCGGACATTTCAAAAGATCCTCGACAAGGACCTGCTCCCGGGCGGCTATTTCCGTGGGTTTGCCGAAGACAATATCGCCTGGTTGAAAGGCGAAGATCTCGGCCGGTGTGATGCCGGCCGCTACAGCATCGCGATCGATGCGTCTGGCAATGTGGCTCCCTGCCTGGCGCATTTGCATGCGGGCAATCTGCGCACCCAGTCGCTTGACGAGATCTTGGCGGCAATGGACCGCGGCGCCGTCAAATCCTGTTCCGACGAGGGCCGATGCAACTTGCTGTGCGGCAGACTGGTGGGGCGAAACCTACGAAATCCTGTTACGGCATTGCGGACACCGCTCGATGTATCCGATCGAAGCCGACTCGCTTAATATGACGCGATGAATGAACAGGTATTCATCGACCTCGCGCTGCGCAACCCAAATAACACCGAACTGATTGCTCGACTTGACCAACTCACTATCCCCGATTGCTGGTTGGTGTCGGGTGCGCTGTTTCAAACCGTGTGGAATGTGCTCACCGACCGCCCCGTCACCCACGGCATCAAGGACTACGACGTGTTCTATTTCGACGACCGGGACTTGTCCTGGGAGGCGGAGGATGCGGTCATCAAGCAAGTGGCGGCGGCAACGGCAGATCTGGGCATCGATGTGGAACTGCGCAATCAAGCGCGTGTGCACCTTTGGTATACAGAAAAATTCGGCGGCGCGTACCCGGCGCTAACCCATGCGAGCCAAGCCATCGACCGGTTCTTGGTGAAAGCCTGCATGGTGGGCATGAAGTCACGTGGCGACGGAACTTTCGACCTTTACGCGCCCGCCGGACTTGCAGATGTGGCGAACATGATCGCCCGTCCCAACGTGACGGCCAATTACGCGCCCGAAAAATACGACGCCAAAGTCAACCGTTGGAAACAGGCATGGCCGGAGCTCACTGTGCTGCCGGGGAACGTGCCTGTGGCCGCCGACGGGGAGGGGTAAGGCTTGCCTGCCACCGACATTCTCTTGGCAGTGCATGGCGGTGCCGGTAATTTCCCGAAGCGGGCACTTTCTTCCGCACGGCGTGAGGCTTACGAACAGGGGCTCGCGGACGCGCTGCTTTACGGCTGGCGGGTGCTGAAGAAAGGCGGGTCGGCGCTCAATGCGGTGACCGACGCGGTGTGCTGTTTGGAGGACAATGAACTCTTCAATGCGGGCCGCGGATCCGTGTTGAGCGCTAATGGCCGCGTCGAGCTGAGCGCGTCAGTGATGAATGGGGCGGATCTCTCCGCCGGTGCCATGGTGGGGCTGCGCAAAACCAAGAACCCGATACGCGCGGCCCGGCTATTGTTGGACCACCCTCACGGACTGTTGTTCGGGACCGAGGCGGAGAAGCTTGCCGCCGATCATGGTCTGGACATGAAGACCGCCAAATATTTCGTCACGGACCGCCGTGCGACTCAGTGGCGTAAGCGAAAAGGCACGGGCGCGATCGCACTCGATCACGAGTCGGAAGACGCTCGTGGCACGGTCGGCGCCGTGGCCCGGGACCGGCGCGGTAACCTGGCGGCCGCGACGTCCACCGGCGGCATGACAAATCAAATGCCCGGCCGTGTGGGGGATACGCCCATCGTTGGCGCCGGCACGTGGGCGGATAACAAAATCTGTGCACTGAGCGCCACTGGTAAAGGCGACGCCTTTGCGCGCATTGCCTTCGCGCGCCGTGTGGCAGATCTCATCGATATCGGCAAAGTAAAGCCCGCTGCGGCCGCGGTCAGAGCTTTAAAAGAGGTGAAGGCGATGGGCGGCGATGGCGGCTGCATTCTGGTCACCAAATCCGGCACCTGCTCGATGCCCTTCAACAGCACCCATATGTTGCGCGGATGGATTGGCCGGGACGGGAAGGCCCATGTGGCAATCGCTCCCGATGAAGGCCGCGTGGTTGCCCACGGGCGCTAGACCTGGTAGCTGCGCCGGCGCTATGCTTGGTTCACAAAGATATGGGCGGGGGAAAGTTTGACCAAGACAGCCGTGTTGCGCGGTCTCAAATGGGCTGCACTGATTGCCGGGACATTGGTTCTCGGTCTTTTGGCGATCGCGTTATTAGGTCTTGCGGGTCGGTACATCCAGGTCACCCTGTTCGATCTCGATATTGCACCGGAACATCTTCAGCAAAAGCAAGAATACCTCGACGCCTTGCCCAAAGCCGCCGCGGACGCGCCCAATTTTGTCGTTATCTTTTTTGACGATCTCGGCTGGGGCGATTTGTCGAGCTATGGCAATCAACTCATCCGTACACCCCATATGGATCGGGCGGCGGCCGAGGGTCTGCTGATGACGGACTTCTATTCGGCATCGCCCGTGTGCACGCCGTCGCGTGCCGCCCTATTGACCGGGCGCTATCCGCCGCGCACGGGCACCGACCGCCATGTGTTTTTCCCGGAAGGATCGCTCATTGCACTCATTCGCAGAATGATGGGCTGGCCCAACCGTTTACCCAAGGATGAAATTACAATTGCCGAAGCGTTGCGCCACGCCGGCTACAAAACCGGGATGGTCGGCAAATGGCATTTGGGCGGCCAAGAGGGACACAAGCCGAACGATTTTGGCTTTGATAGCTGGTATGGCGTGTTGTGGAGCAACGACATGTATCCGCTGCACCTGTATCGCGATGGCGACATCTTCCAAGAGGACAAGCGGCCGGGCGGTTGGATGTCGGGCGAATGGGACGAGACCAAGCCGCTGGGCCCCGGCGGGATCGATCAGACCGAACTCACCCAATCTTACACGGACGAAGCCATCAAGTTCATTGAATCGTCCGCAGGGAAACCGTTCTTCCTGTATCTGGCACACACATTTCCTCACGTGCCTCACTACCCTTCATCCGAACATGCGGGCACATCAGAAGGCGGCACCTATGGGGACGTGGTGGAAGATCTGGATCGCAGCACCGGGGCGATCATGGATGCGCTCGACCGCTTGGGTTTGTCCGATAACACTGTCGTCTTTATCACCAGCGACAATGGGGCGGACTACAATGGCAGTCCCGGAGGTCTCCGGGGGCGCAAACAAGAAATTTATGAGGGCGGCCAGCGGGTGCCCATGATCGTGCGATGGCCAGGTCAGATTGAAGCCGGAATGCGTTCCTCCATGCCAGCCATGAACATCGACCTGTTCCCTACCATGATGCGACTGTCTGGGTTGCCGCTGCCGGCGGATCGCATCATCGACGGTGTCGATATTTCAGAACCGCTGCGCCAAACCGATCGAGTGATCGAACGCGAGCTTTTCTACTTTCCGACCCTGCGCACCTTGCCCGGCGCCATCCGGCATAACGAATTCAAATATCTCTACAACACGGGTAACACGGGACGCGCGCGGGGACACTTGTCGCGCCTGGACAAAGATGGGGAAGCGCATGAATTAAGCGCACGCCATCCCGGTATTGCGGAACGGCTTTCCACATCGCTTGACGCCATGCGCACAGAGATCGAGGCCAATCCGAGAGGTTGGGTCGACTGAGCCAGTTACCTCATCACCAAGGCGTCATGCCAGGACTTGTTCCTGCCTGCCTTCGCCGAACGACCCGTCGCCCGAAGGGCTATGGCCCGCAGGGCGAAGCTCTGCTTCGCGCAGGCAGGGCATCCAGAGCCACCGGCTCCGAGCCCATCATTCTTGTAAGAGTATCTTCGCCCTGGATCCCAAGAACGCGCTGGCGCGCGCCTTGGGATGACGGTGTAAGTTAAGGCTTCCAGGGCTCGCTGTAATTCTCCGCGCCCTCTTTACGCACATCCGTCAGCCAGTCCCCTTCATAGGGCCAGACCTCTGGATTGTCGTCGGACGGTCCCTGCCAGAAGCGCTTCAGCGGCCCTTCGGCGCCGCCTTCCAATGACCAGGCCTGACGCCGGAACGTCCAGCTGTCGGGCACCAGGCGGTGGGCTTCACGGAAGTGGGTGATGGCCGCTTGGTGGTCGCCCTGCTTTTCAAGCTCGGTCGCGAGTTCGAAATGGGCGTGACCCAACGCTGAGTCCGCAGTGCGCGGGCGCGACCGTTCGATCACTTCCTCGGGCGTGTGGGCGAATGCGCTGGCAGCGCCCTTCTCAACCCAATCCTTGAGAGCGGCGTGATATTCAGCGGGGCTTGCCTGAATCTTCATGGCTTCCGCACCCATCTCCAACAAACGTTGGGGCAGATCGCCCGTCGGCGGTTGGAAACCGGGCGTATCGGTGGGCGGTGCGGGCGCTGCTTCTGCCGGACGCACGATCATGCCTTGTTCGTCAATCCAGAGGCTGCTCGGAATGTTGATGACGCCAAACAGATTGGCCATGGCGTGGTGCTCATCGATGAGCGACGGATGGTCCGGATTGGCCGCTTCGATGTATTCGCGGCAGCCGGCGGCGCCTAAAACGTCCAGGCCGACCGTGACCAGCTCAAATCCTTTGGGCTTCAGGTCGGTGCGGAGGGCCTGCCACACGGGCAGGTCACGAGAGCAGCCTCAATAGGGTGCCCAGGCATAGAGCAGGACTTTCTCCCCGCGCAGACTGTTCAGCTGGAACATATTGCCGTCGAGATCCGGCAGGGTGAGGTTCGGGGCTTCGGCGGTTGTCAGCGCACGGGCGCCTTGTGATTCCGGGCCGATCGCCCAGAGATCTTTGCCGTCTGCTTTGACCAGGGGCAGGCCCATGGTGTCGGCCAGTTCTTGAATGTCTACCGTGTCGCCGTTGAGACTGTCCGGCAGAGGAATGCACACATCGCCTTTGCACGCGCCTTCCGGTTTGAATTGCCAACCGGTCGCTTCTTCAAAGTCGCTTCGTTTGATGTGTTTGGACGTGCTGAGCATGGCGCCTCACCCTTGCGGTACAATTTGTTATTGGAACATAGGCTAGCATCGCGCATAGGCAAGGACAAGCTGATGAAATTGCAACAAACCAATGATCCGTATCAGGATTACTTGGTCGTTTAGCCAAGCTTTTCCTCGGCAAGCGTCCGCAGCAGGTCGAGAACCAGCTCCTCATGCCCCATCTCACCGCTGTCCGGTGTCACCGCCCGCCCCAGCGCCATGCCGATCATCGCCTCAACGATCAGGCGGTAGACGGCAGTGGCTTCTTTGCTGCGGCCGATGCGGCCGACGAGTTTCGGATTGGACGCCGGGTCGAAAACGTCTCTGAATTTCTCAATGACCGGGCCCAGCCGTCCGGCCAAGGTGGGATCGTTGCGCGCCGCGAGCCAAATCTCGATCACGGCCTTGAAGTCCCGGCGGGAAACATTCCGCCAGGCGCGGCTTACCAGATCTTCTTGGCTGTCGGCGGCGAGGCCGCTCTCGACCATGTCGGTGAAAAGTGCAGTCAGCGCTGCGCCAAGCAGGTCGGCCAGGTCCTCGAAGTGATGGAACAGCGCGCCGCGTGTCACATTTGCCCGCTTGCACACCTCAACCGCCGTTGTCGCCGCGTACCCTCGATCCACAAGCGAGCTGATGGCGGCTTCGATCAAGCGCGCCCGCATGGCGGCGGAGCGGGCTTCTTGGGTGCGGGGGGAGGCTTCAATCGTCACAAAATGTCCATCAACGGGATTTCTCACTTTACATACATACATAAATGTATGTAAAAGGTCAAGAAATAAATGCCGGTAACGACCGAAAAGGAAGACCCATGGCGCGTGTAGAAGAAAAAACAGTTTTGTGTGCCAGTTGCGATATTGCCTGTCAGTTGAGGGCAGAGGTGACCGATGGACGGGTGACCAAGATCAAGTCCCACTACAACCCGCTGCTCAAAGATAATATTTGCATGAAGGGCATTTATGCGCCCAAAGGGTTCGCCCATCCGGACCGGGTGCTCTATCCGCTGAAACGCAAAGGCGAACGCGGGTCCGGCGAATGGCAGCGTGTGTCTTGGGATGACGCCATGGGCGAAATCACCGACCGGCTGAAGAAAGTGGTCGACACTCACGGACCGGAAGCCCTCGCCGTTTCCACAAGTCAATGGAACACGTCGACTGAAAGCGGGGCCGGCCGCCGCTTTATGAACCTGCTTGGGTCACCCAATTGGATCAGCGGGGTGGCCCTGTGCGCGGGCAATACGGCAGCCGTCAATCGCATGGTGTACGGATGGTTTCCGTTCCCAGATTTCGCGAGCTCCAAATGCATTGTTCTGTTTGGCCACAATCCAAAGCGTCACAGCTGGACGCCGATTTACAATTCGATCCGCAAAGCTCAGCAGGACGGCGCAAAGCTGATCGTTCTCGACCCGCGTCGCAGCGAAAGCGCGGAACGGGCCGACATTTGGTTGCCGCTCAAAGCGGGCACCGATGCGGCCATGTGCCTGGGCTGGCTCAACGTTATCATCAAGGATGAGCTTTACGACAAAGAGTTCGTGGCCAAATGGACCCATGGCTTTGACGAGTTCGCTGCGCGCGTGGCGGACTTTCCACTGGAGCGGGTCGCGGAAATCACCGGTTGCGAGCCGGAGATGATCGCGGAAGCGGCGCGCCTGTACGCAACCCATGGACCTTCGGTTATTCCGTGGACCCCCATAACCGACCAACAGCGCAACAGCACATCGGCCATTCGACTTCATGCGTCGCTGCGGGCCATCTGCGGATATCTGGATGTGCCGGGGGGTGAGGGCCTGTCGGGCTTCCCGAAAGACATCATCCCAGAGACAGTGATCGAAGGGCATGACCTTTTGTCCGACGAGCAGAAGGCCAAGCAGCTGGGGTCGGATACGCATCCGGTCTTCACCTATCGCGGCACCGCGGCTTTGGCGGCGCCCACCAGAAGAGCGTGGGGCCATGAATATGCGAACATCGTCATGGGCAGCTATATGGCGAACCCATCGGCTACATTCCGGGCCATGGCCGACGGTGTGCCCTATCCGGTGAAAGCGTTCATCGTGCTCGGCAACAACGCGATGATGAGTTACGCGAATATGGAACTCATTTATCGCGGCCTGATGAATCAGGATCTGATCGTCGCGCACGAACATATGAAAACACCCACGGCGCAACTGGCGGATTTCATTCTGCCGGGCGACAGCTGGCTCGAGCGGAATCACATGCTGGACGGCTATGGCTGGTCGAATGTGGTGCGCACGTCCGAAAAATCGATGGAGCCACCCGGCGAATGCCGTGGCGTTTATGAGTTCTGGCGGGATCTCGCCCATCGCTTCGGCTTTGGCAATCAGTTTCCATGGAAGACGGTGGAAGAGCTCTACACCTATCGTTTGCAAGCCACAGGCATGACGTGGGAACAGTTTGTGGACACTTATGAAATGTATTTGCCGGAACCGAAATTCAGAAAATACGAGGAGAACGGGTTTGCCACGCCCACCGGCAAAGTGGAGCTGAAATCAACCATTCTCGAAGATCTGGGCTTCGATCCGCTGCCCTATTGGCGGGAAGAGCCTGAAGCAGATCCGGACTATCCACTGCAACTGTTCACGGGCGTGCGCGAAGATGAGTTTTTCCAGACCGGTCAGCGGTTCATTCCGGAACTGCGCAAGCGCAAGCCCGACCCGCAAATGTTCATCAGCGCGGCCGATGCGGAAGAATGGCAGGTGGTGGACGGCGATTGGGTCGATGTGCATTCCAAGAGTGGCAAAGTGCGCTTGCAGACGTCGATTCGGGACGACATGCCCAAAGGATTAATCCGTGTGCCCCATGGCTGGTGGAAACCGGAAATGGAACAGGGCATCAAGGGCGGCCTGTCGGGTGTGTGGCTTCATTCGGACGCGCAAGTCTGTCCCGACGATGACGATTTCCTCGACCGCGAGCAGGGCATTCCGCACTTCAAAGGCATCCCCGCCCGTATTGTGAAAGTGGCCGATCAGAGGGCGGCGGCAGAATGAGCGAGAAATACACACCCCTAACGGCGGAAGAGCTGCAGAAACAAACCAAAAAGTTGGCCTTTGCGACGGGCATGGCGCAGCGCGCTTTTCGCAAGAAGAAGAACGTGCTCGACCATGCGGCCACTTTCATGCTGAAGCGCGCCATGACACCGAAACCGCAAGACGATTTTATGCGCGACGAAATCTGCGATGCGGATATCGGCTTCAGCGTCGAAGAGCTAGAGGCCTATCAGAAGAGTGGCCCGAATAGATGATCTTTCAGTCGCGGCGGCTTTCGGGCATCAGTGTGTGGGGGAGGGGCCGTGTCACGCGTCATAGAAGAAGGGTTTGTGCAAGCCGATGAGCTGGCGCTGCCGTTCCGTTGCCGCTCGGGCTTCCGCGCTATCGGTTACGTGGTTTGTTTCCGCCGTGGTTAGAACCCTCTGCGCAAGATCCCTGCGGCCATAGTGGGCTTGCAGGAAGAAACGCCGCTCTCCTTCTTGTGCCGGCATGCCCCGATGCCAAACGTCGGACACGAAGAACGCCACGTCGCCCGCCTGCGCGGTCAACAATTGCGGTCCGCGCTCCTCATAGGTGAGCTCTTCATCGAACGCCCTGTCTGATGGGGGTTTTTGTCCGGAACGATGACTTCCCGGAATGACGGCGGTCGGCCCCGCGGATTCAGGGCAGTTCAACAAAAAGATATGCGCGCCTATCGCGAAAATCGGATAGGGGATGCGGTCATCCCAGGGAATGCCGGCCGCACGCGGAATATGGGGGCCGGCATCAATGTGCCAGGGGCCGCCCTGATAGCCTGCTACATTGCGCCAGGCGGTGTTGGCGATCACATGACAATCTTCCGCCAGCAGCGGTTCGATGGTCTCGAGTATGGCTGGATGCCCGATCGCTTCTTGAGCGGCCGCTGAATGATTGAACATGCCGTGCCGAAACTGATCTTGGTCATCCCAGTCCCGGTCCGGGACGATTGCATCGAAAACCGCATTGATCTCATCGCTCAAACGCGTAATCGCATCGGCATCAAAAACGCCTTTCAGGAGAGCCCAGCCTTCCCGCTCGAGCTGTTGGGCTGCTTCCGGTCCGCCCCGTTGCAGCAATTTCAGGTTTCCATGCCGGCGCGTGATCATACGCATCTCCCCTGAGGTTCAGGGCAATGTCAGCAGACCCACTTTGGCTCGTCAATCGGGGGCTCAGCAAAAGAACACTTTCTGCCGGGCGCAGGCAGCGGTTCGATGGACGTAGACGCCGCGGTAGTCGGCGTCTTCGAACAGGGCGAGCACATTCTCCACCGCAGGGTAGGCGCCAATGGCGACCAAGTCCCAGTCTTCTTTGTCGCCAATCAACGATCCCTTGAATGGCGCAACCAACGTGAAGTGCCCGCCTACTTTCTCCAACACACCGCCGCTTACCGCCGCATAGCGTTGGAAGGCTTCGTCACCGGTGCCCGGTTCCGCAGGAGCGTCGGCGCCGGGCGGATATTGGGCATGCGCCCGCATTTTGAAAAAGTTGATCAAAGTGACGCCGCCGTCGGGTGTGTCGTTGATCAGGGCCTGCCATTGGGCACGCGTCGGGCACGCCCCATCTGAGCCATCGCCATAAATCGCTGCAAGGTTTTTGATGCGCTCTTCAAGATCTTTCATTGTACCTGGGTTCAACTCCCATTAAATTTGACACATGTAAAATAATACAAAAGTTTACACGTGTCAAAAAACAAGAAATCAGAGCGGACCAAAGACGAAATCCTGGACGTGGCGTGGGATCTCATCGCCGAACAAGGGGCGGATATTTCCCTTGCCGACATCGCGTCAGCGGCGGGGCTCACCCGTCAATCGATCTATGTGCATTTCGGATCGCGCGGCGGCTTATTGATGGCGCTGGTGCGCCGGGCTGACGAACGCTTTGAGATTTGGGAGAGTGTGACCGAGGCGATGGAGGTGAAAACTGCCCGCGAAAGGCTTGACGCCTTTCTGTGCGCTTGGCTTGACTTCGTTCCGAAGATTCAGCCCGTGGCGCGCGATCTCATTCGGTTACGCGCCACCGATGAGGCGGCGGACGCGGCATGGGAAGACCGCATGGCGGAATTGCGCGAGGTGTTTCGCTTTCTGGTGAAGGGGCTGCAACGCGATGGCGCCCTGGCCGATCGGTGGACCGTTCCGAAAGCCGCGGAGTATTTGTGGGCCGCCTGTTCCGTCCAATCCTGGTCTCTCTTGGTCCATGATGTGGGGTGGAGCGAAAAGCAAGCGTCCGAGGCCATCCGCTATGCGGCGGCGCGTGCCTTGCTCAATTAGGGTAAGGGACGCCGTCGCAATCATCCGCTGGCGGATGTTGCTGGACGAAGTAATCTGCAAGCGTCTTACCCGCTTCGTCTTTGAATTTAGTTTTGAGCACCTGCATGCCTTCAATCCGATCGACGCGAAAACTGCGGAAATCTTCGCGCAGCTCACACCAATTGATCGAAAGCCATATCGCCCCAAAATTGGTCAGCCCCAAGGGGCGCACCGTGCGGGTCGTGATCTGTTCGCCCAAGCTGCGGTACGTCATGCGAAGCTTCCGTTTCGCCGCTATGGCTTCGCGAATGTAAGACAGGTGCGATGGAACTTGACCGGAGCCCGCCGGCCGCACGGCAAACAGGGGGACGGCGCGCAAGCGTTCCGCATGTTCGGGCGGAAGAACGCTTTCGATTTTGTCCAGCGCCGATTGGGCGGCCGTCGCAAGATGATCGTCGGCCAGCATGGCGGCCGCTTTCGCGCCAAAGGCCAAAGCTTCCAATTGTTCGAAGGTGAAAGTCAGCGGCGGCAAGTCGTGATGGTCGCGCAGCAAATATCCGACTCCGGCCTCACCGTCGATCGGCACGCCGGAGCCGATCAAATGGGCAATGTCGCGATAGATCGTGCGCACTGATACTTCCAGCGTCTGCGCGATTTCCTGCGCAGTCACCGACCGGTTGTTTTTCCGCATATGCTGTAGAATGCGGAACAGGCGTTCGGCGCGTCTCATAAAATTCCTTTGGGTGGGCTGGAACCGCAAATCCTATACTGACAAAAGCATAACACTCCTGACAGCATGTTGTCAGGAGGGTGTTGCTAATCTGTTCTCCGTTATCAACGCGTTTGGAGAAATGGAAATGTCAAAAACGGTGAGCCTCTATGTTTACAAGGTTAAAGATCCGGCGGTGGCGGAAGCTGCCCGCAAGCAAGCAATGGCCGCTTTGGGTGAAGGCGGTGGATTTCTGGGTTGGACAGGCCTTCGCCGTCCGAATGGTACGGATGAAAGCACGTTTGCTGATGTGATCGAGTGGGACAGCCCGGAAGCGCAAGCCCGTGCCGATCAACAGTTTATCGAAGATGACCGGATCGCGCCCTTCCGCGAGCAGATTGCCGAAATGATCACGGGCAATCCCTATCAAACTGTCTGAGCACTCACGCGTTTCCGGCCCACAGACCCGAACCTACCCACGGAAACGTGACAAAGGCCCTGCGGGAAAACCCGACCCCGCAGGGCTCCTTCCTCTTTTTTAGGTGATCGACGCCGCCGTCTCTTTCAACCAGCGTGCTGTATGTTTGGCCATGGCGCTCAGTTCCGAGCCCGCTGCGTGACAAAGATAGTATTTGGTCGCCGATTCAGCCGACAGGCCAAATGGTGCGATCAAGGATCCGTTCGCAATCCGCCCGTCCACCATGGGCTTCCGGCCGAGGGAAATGCCCAACCCTTGAACCGTCGCTTCCGTGGCCTGCTCATAAGTGTCAAATCGCAATCTGTTGCTTTCCGGCAATTTCAGACGCCGGGCGCGCGCCCATTCTTCCCATTCGTCCGTGTAGTAACTGCTGGTGATAAGGCGTGCGTTCAAGATGGCGGATTGCGGGTCGGTCACAGAGCCATCGCCGAAGTAAGTGGGGCTGCACACCGGCATGGCCAATTCCGACATCAGCAACTCCGCTTCCACGCCGGGCCATCGGCCGCCGCCATAGCGGATCGCCAGGTCGATACGATCGCGCCTCAAATCAACCAGCTGCGACGTTGTCACCAGGTTGAGGCGCACATCCGGATGGGCTTGTTCGAATTCGGCCAGCCGCGGGATGAGCCAAAGCACCGCAAGCGACGGTGAGACAGTGATCGACACGCCCACGTCCTGCGCCTTGCCCATGACTTCACGGGTTGCTTCCGCCAATTGGACAAAGGCGGGATCGAGCCCCGCAAAAAATCGCTCGCCCACCGGTGTGAGCTCTCGCCCATTGCCGCGCCGGTCGAACAACCGTTGCTGCACAAAATCCTCAAGCTTGCGGATTTGATGGCTGACCGCGGACTCGGTGATGCCTAGCTCGGCCGCTGCATCGGCCAGGCGCTCGTGGCGGGCGGCCGCATGAAACGCGCGCAGCGCGGGAAAGGGGGGAAGCCGGTAGGGGGCGTTATCTGCCATAACTTGAATCTTGTTCAAGTAAGCCACAAAAAAATTCCATTGATTGCGCTGAAAATAGCACGATCTTGGATGCCAAGACAGAAGAAACACCTTTTCTTCTGAATGGAATTCATGTTTACAGGTTAAGGAGATCTGCCATGTCAAGCGCCGCTTCCAAGCAGGAACAGTCCACTTTCACCCGCCTTTCTTCGGAAAGTCTCAACATCGCCGGCAACCGGCCAAGTCCGGTTTCGCCCGTCAGCACCTCGGCGAAGCTCAACTTTTTGGGTGCATCGGAAACGGCGCCGCGGGTGAGCTATGCTTCCGGCCAGGGCGAGGCTACACAGACCGGCACCCATGTGGCGCGCTGGGTCGACGTACAAAACGCGCGCGTGTCGGCCAAAGATGCTTCCCTTGATCGCGAAGGCTTTGAACTTCGGAACCAAGAAAGCGCCGTCGCTGATTTTGAAGACGACCGGGAAGTGGAACGCGTCTATTACCCGGAGATCATCGAATTGGTAAAGCAGGCAACCGGGGCCAGCCGCGTGGAGATCTTCGATCACACGGTTCGTAAGAACGACAATGCGCAGGGCCGCTCTCCGGCGAGCCACCTTCATGTGGACTACACGGAGAAATCTGCCCCCACGCGGATCAAAGACATTGTCGGTGACGACGCAGACGCGTTGCTCGGAAAACGGCATATCCAAGTGAATGTGTGGCGCTCGATCGCCGGCGTCGTAAAGCGATCGCCGCTGGCCTTTCTCGACTCGCAGACTCTGAAGCAGAATAATTTAGTTCCTACACCGATCGAATATCAGGCGACTGGCCGCGTCGGTGAAGTGTACCGTGTGACACACGATGAGGACCAGCAATGGTACTACTATCCGCAAATGACTGAAGATGAGGTGGTGCTTATTAAGGGCTACGACTCATTGAAGGATGGGCGCGCGCGCTTTACGCCCCATGGGGCTTTCGATGACCCCACCTCGCCTGCGAACGCACCACGCCGGGAAAGCATCGAAGTACGTACATTCGCATTCTTTGACGATTGATCGAAGCGCTTAGCCTCTCGGATGTCCCCCGTCCGGGAGGCTACTCCCACCACCAGCCCTTGCGGACGGGGCGGTAAAGCGTCAGCAGATGCCAGCCACCGCTCCAACTATGTTCCAGCTTCTGGTCGCCACGGCCCGGCGCTTCCAGGTCGGTGAGAACCACGGTGGCATCTTCGATAATTCGGCCGTCTTCCAAACCGGGTCCGCGCAAGGTCACGCTTTCGGTTCTTTGGACCACAAATTGTCGGGCGAGAATCTGCAGCAGTTTTTCGATTTCTGCCTTCGCCTCATGGGGTGTATTTGCGGTGCCGGGTGTGGCCAAGCTGCATTCGAGCTCCCGATTGCCTTCGTCGTCGGACGGTCCGAATGCAAGAATGTATACCGGCGCTTTTGTGGGCATGCCCCAAGACCGCCGCTGCCGGTTGACGAAATTGGTGCCGTCGTCGTCCAGCTCCGCCGCAGCTGACCAGATTGAGCCTGCATCGGACAGGGGCTCAATTTCTGCGGGGTCCGCATCGGTGGCGATACACGACGCGGCAAACAAGGTGGCGAAATCGTCGATCCGCTGAGAAAAGGGCGCGGGATCATAGGAATCGTAGACGGGCTCTGCGGAAAAGGCGGCGGGCGCCCAAATCCAGCTTGTGCTCAATATCCCGAGGCAAATCCATACGCGATTGAAAGGTCCCATGATCCATCCAGCCTGTCCGCCGTCACCACACAAACATTATGCGCGGGGGTGGTTAACGGACTGTTCAGATTTGGACGATTGGGGCCATCAATCGACGCGATAGGAACAATCGATTTCAAATTTTGGCCGGCGGCGGCCATATCAGGGTCATTCAAAGAGGCAATTCTTTTTTCACCAGAGGATCTAAGAAACATGCATCAAGACACTGTTCCCCAAGTTACGTTCAAAACCCGTGTCCGCGATGAAAGCGTTGGCGGCCCAAACCCCTTCCGTTGGCAAGACGTGACCAGTGACGAACTGTTCAAAGGCAAAAAGGTGGTTCTGTTTTCCATCCCCGGCGCGTTTACGCCCACCTGTTCGTCAACCCATCTGCCGCGCTTCGAAGAGCTTTATGAGGAGCTGAAGGCCCAAGGGGTCGACGACGTAATCTGCGTCAGCGTGAACGATGCCTTCGTTATGTATCAATGGGGCAAGCATCAGGGCGTGAAAAATGTCCATTTGTTGCCGGACGGGTCCGGCGAGTTCACCCGCAAGATGGGCATGCTGGTCGCCAAAGACAATCTAGGCTTCGGCATGCGGTCCTGGCGCTATTCCGCCTTCATCGACGACGGCCGTATCGCAAAAACCTTCGTGGAACCGGGCTACGAAGACAATTGTGAGACAGATCCTTTTGAAGTTTCCGATGCCGATACCATGCTGGATTATTTGAAAGATCGTCAGGGGGCTGACCAACAAGCAGCTTAATAAGAACGATTCGGATTACCTGCCCGCGCGCCGGCCTCTCCTCTGGTCTCTCTCCCCCCAAATGGCGCGCGGGCTATTTCTTTGCTTAGACTCTATTCCAAGCAACCAAGCCGCACATTCATCTGCTCAGATAAAAGAGAACGCGCCATCGAATACTGGGTTCTCGCTGTCGCGAGAATGACACAGAAGGGACGATCCACGCTTGTTGTCATCTTCGCGCAAGCGAAGATCCAGTAAAGGACGTATACAAGACCGCGTTCTGGCGTCTTTGTCCCGTGGACAACCCGATCCCGATCAAACAACAACAACGCCTTACCGCCGTCTGCCGCGGGCGATTTCTTCACGAAGCGCCAGACCGTAGAGCGCCGGGTTGAAGGCGGTTCGATTGAGAATGGGCCCGGTATCGCGCAGTATTTTCGAGATCTTGGGCAGTTTGCTCGACCCGCTGATGATGGCGGCCGCGAATTTGGCTTGGGCTTCGGCGATAGGCCAAAATGCGCCCGTGGGGCGGCTCACGCCCACCACGAATAATGACGGCCGGTCGGGATGCATGGTGCCCATATACAGGTTCACATCATCGGAACGGGGATCCAGCACTTCACGCGGGAGATAGGGAAACACCAAGCGGTAGCCGGTCGCGCAAATAATGAGGTCCGCCTCGACACGTGTGCCGTCCGCGAATTCGACCGATCGCCCGTCGAGGCGTTTGATGGCCGGCCGTGGTGTGATGGCCCCACTTTCCAAACCGGGCATCAGATCCTGGGCAACCGTGGGGCGTTTGGACAGTGGGCTGGGTGGCGCAGGTGGTAAGCCCAAAGCGTTGAAACGCTCCATGCGCTCCGCAAAACGTTTTTTGAACATGCGTTCCATGAAGGCCATGAACAGCGGTTCGCGTATCCGCCGCGGTAGTGCCACAAAAAGCGGCGGGACCGGATCGGTCGGATGGGTCATGGGGGCTGACCCCGCCGCAGGCGCGCCATCGATCAGCTTCGGCAAGATCCAGTATCCGCTGCGCGCCGAAAGAGAGACGGATGCTGCTTTCGAGTTGGCAAGTTCGCAGGCGAGTTCGCACCCGGTATTCCCAATGCCCACAATAACGACGTGCTTGCCCTCCGTATCAATGGGGCTTTGGGGCTCGCGATAGGTCTGAGCGTGGATTATTTGGCCTGCGAATTCGCCCTCGAATTCCGGCATTTTTTGTGCCCAGTAATTGCCGGACGCCGCAATCAGCGCGTCGAATTCTTCTTCCGAGATCGTGCCGCCTGCCTCTCGGATTGTCGTTGCCCAACCACCGGAATCGAGCGGCTGCACAGTGACCACCTCACAGTTGGATCGAATGTGGCCTCGAAGCCCGAAATGATCCGCATAGGAATTAAACCAATCGCGCACCTGAGCATGATTTGGAAACTCCGGCCAATCGTCCGGCATGGTGAAATCGCTCAGCCGGCTCATCTTTTTGGTGGTGTTGGTCTCAAGTGACTTGTAAGCGGCGGATCGGCCGTTGGGGTTGTCGTAGACCCAGTGACCGCCGATTTCCGAAGACATCTCGAAACAGGCGGCATCCAAGCCCGCTTCGATCAGCGTCTTTGTCGCAACCAAGCCGGAAGGTCCGGCGCCGACGACACAAACACGCTTTGCGGTCATGCCTTATTCGGCCTTCTTTGCATCTTCCTGTTTGTCGTAATAGGTCCACGCCTCGCTGATGATGTACGCTTTGACATTCGCCACATCCTCGGCGTCGAGCGCGTCGGCAAAACTCGCCATGCCCGTGTCCTTCAAGATGCCCTCAAGCACAATATCTTCATAGGCGTCGTACATGCTGGGATCCGAGTACCGAAGATCCGGGATTTCATAGGGACCGACCGCCAGCAAGCCGTGGCACACCGCGCAATGACGGTGATAGTGCTTCTTGCCGTCCGCAATGGCTTCCGCGCTTGCTTCTTGTGCGGGCGGTTCCGGTATTTCGGGACGGTAATTGTCCGGCTGCGGCACGTCCGGGTCGCCACCCAGCTTGAAGACCAGCATCCGCCCGTCATTGCCGTATTCGTGATGCGCGAGCTTGGGATCGAATGTGGTCGCCGCGCCACCGCCGCCCCAGCCGGCCATAACGGCAATGTATTGTTCGCCGTCTACAGCATAGGTGACAGGCGGTGCGATGATGCCGGTTTTGGTATTGACGGACCAAAGCGTTTCACCTGATTGCGCATTGAAAGCGAAGAACTGTCCGTCACCGCTGCCCTGGAACACCAGATTTCCGGCCGTGGTCAGCAGACCGCCATTCACCACGGTTACGTGATCCTTGGTCCACACTTCTTGTTTGACCACAGGGTCCCAGGCTTTCAGGCGGCCCGTGCCTTGCTGGGCGGTGATGTCCAGTCCCAGCCCTTCATATACTTCCACAAAAGTCGAGAAACTGTTGCCCGTGTTCCACTCACCCTCAGTAAACTGATAATCTGGGTCATTGTTGTAGATGAAATCCTGGTCGTGCATGGGAATATAGACCAGCCCCGTGTTCGGATTAAACGCCATGGGGTACCAATTGTGTGCGCCGCCCGGGCCCGGGAACACGGCTTGGGCTTCGTCTTTGTAGCTTAGGTCTTCGTTTTCGATGGGGCGTCCGGTTTCCATGTCAATGCCTTTGGCCCAGGTCACTTTCGCGTAGGCGTCGGCAGAAATCAGCTCGCCGGTTTCACGGTCCAGCACATAGAAGAATCCGTTCTTGGGCGCCTGCATGATCACTTTGCGGGCAGCGCCGTCGATTTCCAATTCGGCCAGGATCATGTGCTGGGTTGCCGTGTAGTCCCAATTGTCGCCGGGCGTGGTCTGGTAGGACCAGGCCATGCGGCCCGTATCCGGATTGAGCGCCAATATGGACGACAAATATAAATTGTCGCCGCCGCCAGGGCTGCGCACCCAACGGTTCCAAGGCGCGCCGTTACCGGTGCCCACATAAATCAGGTTGAGCTCTGGATCGTAAGCCATCGAATCCCAAGCAGTGCCGCCGCCGCCCACTTCCCACCATTTATGCTCCGTGCCGCCGGTGGACCAGGTCTTCATGGCGGCTTCCAATTCAGGGTGTTCGACCGGCTTCTCCGGGTCGCCAGGCACTGTAAAGAAGCGCCAATTCTGATTGCCGGTTTCCGCGTCATAGGCGGTGATGTATCCGCGTACGCCATATTCGGCGCCGCCATTGCCGATGATCACATTGCCATTGATGATGCGCGGTGCCCCAGTGATGGTGTAAGGCGTTTTTCTGTCGATGGTGTCCACTTGCCACACCACGTTTCCCGTGGCGGCATCGAGCGCAAACAGACGGCCATCAAGACTGGCCACGTAGACGCGCCCCTTCCACACCGCGACACCCCGATTGACCACATCGCAGCACGCGTAACGCGCCCATTCACCGGGTACCTTGGGATCGAAGGTCCAAAGCTCTTCGCCGGTCTTGGCGTTGAGCGCATAGACTTTGCTCCACGTGCCGGTCGCGAACATGATGCCGTCCACAACGATCGGCGACGCTTCGAGCCCGCGGATCGTGCCGGTGTCGTAGGACCAGGCGAGGCCCAATCCGCCCACATTGGTGTCGTTGATTTCGTCCAATGGCGAATAGCGCTGTTCGCTATATGTGCGGCCGTGGGCGAGCCAATTGTGCGGCTCGTCATCCGCGGCTTGTACGCGATTGCCGTCAATCTGGGTGGCCGCCGTGATGTAGGAGCTATCGATGATGAGGCCGGGATCTTGGGCTTTAACAACATCGGCCGGCCCGGCATCTTCTGCGGGCGCACCGATTTCCGGTGCTTCGGCCGGTGCCGAGGCTTGCTCATCCGTTCCCTGGTCACAGGCCGCCAATCCCAAAACCAGCGCCAGGCCGCCCGCCCAGATCCAACCAAAATGACGTGATTTCCCTGGCATGGCGCTCTCCCCTCTGGCGGCCGGCGGACGGCCCGTTTTGATTCTGTCGCAGAAAAGATAGTTTATGTCATCGGTTCTGTCAGATGAAATGGCGGATTTGGGTGCAGATGGCGCTGCACCGTGGAAACAAAAAGGGCGAGGAAACAGCATGTCGACGGGGAAGGACATGGAGATCAGCGGAAACGCGCCGGACCGGTGGACCTTGATCCGGGATTTGGTCGTGTTTCAGGGGAAGCTGTTTTTGGACGGGTTGATGGACATCATTCTAAGCCCGGTCTCACTGGTGTTAGGGACGATCGATCTTATCACCGGGGGGCCAACGGGCGGCGACAGATTCTATCGTCTCTTGCATTTCGGCCGGCGCGCGGATTCGTGGATCAATTTGTTCGGCGACGCGGATCGACTGTACAAGCCCATATCCCCCACGCATCGATACGACAGTGGTCTGGATGACATCGTCGATCACCTGGAGGATCTGGTCCGTCGTCAACACGAAAAGGGTGGCGTGACGGCTGCCGCCAAAGATACCATCGACGAGGCGATCGACCGCCTTCAAGCCGGCCTCAAGACACGGCGATAATCACCACAAAGTTGGAAGTCATGATTATGCGAACCACCCTCTTTTCGACTCTCTTTCTTTTTGTCGGTGCGGTAGTTGCACAGGCCGGCGTCGTGCAAGAAACATTGAAATCGTCGCCTGCTTCCGTTGCCTCGTGGTCGACCGTCACGTTCAAAACCTCCTACACAGGGTGGCAGAGCAGCGGCCTCATGGTGGCCAAAGGTCAGCAGGTGACGATCTTCGGAGAAGGGCAGATCAATGGCGGACTGCCATTGCCGCTCGATCCCCGCCATTATGTCTGGGTACGGATTGGCGCCGATGGACCGGTCTTCAATCTTGCAACGGATCAGCACACGTTTCAGGCAGAACAATCCGGCCTGCTTTACATAACTGCAAAGGGGGCCGATTTTTTCTGGGAAGATCGGCGCGGCACCTATCCGCCGACATCGCAGCGGGCACCGGAAGTTCCGTTCGAAGCGCATGCCACGGCCGTGGTCTGGAAAGCTGACCCATTGGAAGCGCTGCAGGCCTTGTCACAAGATCCGCTTGATCCGTTCGGGCAGGCCTATGCCGTCGCCGCGGAAGCCCCGCCATTGCCGGCGGGGTTCGATTATCTTTGGTATTTGAGCGACGCCCAAGTGTTCGGCGCCTGGCAGGAAGGGGGGCGCAAGGGCATCCGCGGCACCACCCATTATGATTTCGGGATTGTGAAAAAGCCTGTGGACATTCCGCTGACGGATGAAACAGAGATCTCGTTTGAATGGCGCTACGATGCGCTGCCTGCCCAGGGCCCGGAAACGGAAGTTCAATTCCACGACTATCTGAGCATCGCAGTCGAGTTCGACAACGGACAGGACATCACTTGGATGTGGAGCCCACACCTTCAAGAAGGGCTCAGCTTCCGGTGTCCGCTGCCGTGGTGGGATCAGCGCGAAACCCACCTGGTGCTCCAAAGCGGCACAGAAGGGTTGGGGGAATGGCACAGCCACACCCGGCCGGTGGCGCAAGACTATCGCCGCTCCGTCAATGTAGAGGTGCCCAAGCGCATTACCGGCGTTTGGTTCATCAACAGCGGCATTTTTGCCAAGGCCATGGGGGATGCGCGGTTCGCCAATGTGGTGATCTCAAGCGCCGGCGTGGAAACGTCCATATTTGAGTAAACGGCCGGTTTACCTTACTGCGCTCCTCTCGCCGCAACCGAACCTTAAGAGCAATGTGTTTAATCTAGGACAAAACCAAGTTTCACAGGTGAGTTTTGTCCTTTCGCGTCATTGTCATTGCGGACCATGCGGATTCCGCGCAATTGGTGATCTATCTGCGGCGCCAGAACGCTGATTTGGACGCCACCGTTGTCACCACGCTGGACGATCTCGAGCGCGCGCTTGGGGATGATCCTTCGGATGTGCGCCTGATTTCATTTTGCTCAAGCGTCATCATTCCTGGCAGGATCCTCGATGTCTTGGGGCCGGCTCCTTACAACATCCACCCGGCATCGCCCGCCTTTCCCGGATCGCATCCGGACGCCTTTGCGGTGATGGCGGATGTCACCGAATACGGCGCGACAGCTCATGAGATGGTCCGCAAAGTAGACGAAGGCGCCATCGTGGATGTGGAACTGTTTCCCGTCATGCCCAATTCATCCGCCGAACTGTTGCGCGACATGGCATTTGTGGCGGCCGTCAGCCTGTACGCGCGGATCGCCGCCCATTGTGCCTTATCGGTGGCGCCGCTTCCGGCCATGGCGGACCAGCAATGGGGCCCACGCAAAACCACGCGCAAAGACTATCGTGCCCTTTGCGAAACGCCGCCTCCCGCCGACCTGGATGCGCGTGATCGGTTGGAGCGGGCTTGCGGCTCCGATCTGGTTCGGCGTCCCCGCGCCCTGGCTGGCTAAACTAGCCCGGACATTAACGCAGCCAAGACCAGCGCAGCAATGAAGACCGTTTCGGCGATCATGAGGGCGACGGGCTTCCAGCCGACGACGGCGAGCTTCTGAAAAGACGTCTTGATGCCCAGCGCTGCAATGGCGGTGATCAAGCACAAGCGGCTCACCGCGCTCAACGTGTCGGTGACGATTTGCGGCACCTGACCAGTAGACGTAATGCCCACCAGCAAAAGGAACCCAATCAAAAACCAAGGCAAGATTGGCTGGCGCGGGGCATCCGGATTGCGCGGTGCTTTCAGAAGGTAACCGAACGCCACCACCACCGGCACCAACATAGCCACGCGTAAAAGCTTCACGATGGTGGACGTATCGCCTGCCTCCATCGAAATCGTGTATCCTGCGCCGACCACTTGGGCCACGTCGTGAATGGTGGCACCTAGAAAAATGCCCGCCGTATGCGGATCAAACCCTAAGCCGCTGATCATGGCGGGATAAGCCACCATGGCAATGGTGCTCAGCGTGGTGACGCCGATCACCGTAATCATGGTGTCCCGCTCTAAATTGGGATGGCGCGGCATAACAGAGGACAAGGCAAGAGCGGCCGACGCGCCGCAAATGGCCACGGCACCGCCCGACAGCAATCCGTTTTCCCGGCTTAGTCCCAGCACCCGCGCGAACAAGGCGCCGAACACGATGGTTGCACCAACGGCCACGATCACCAGCGCCACCGACTGCCACCCAAGCGCCGTGATGTCGCCAAGGGTGATCCGGGCGCCCAACAGCGCGACCCCCAAACGCAGAATGTCGCGGGAGGCAAACTGAATGCCTGCAACCGTCGGGCCTTCCTCGGACAGGAAATGGAACCCTAGACCCAACAGCAGCGCGAACAACATGACCGGGGCGCCGTAATTGTCGGACAAGAACATGGCGGCAAATCCGATGACCAAACAGATGGCAACGCCGGGGGCGAGTTGTCGGGCGTGTTTGAGAAGGCCCGTCACACCACTTTCTGCGGGTACGGGGGATGACGGAAGACCTTCGAATGAATCGAGATAGGCGTATTTTTCCAGGAGCGACGTGTCCTCGCTCTTCTTCTTGTCGTTTGCCACAATCCGTGTCCTGCGAGTCAGGGAGGGTCGGTTGCCCCATATTTTGCAAAATCGTGGCAATAATACAAACGGCCCGCTCTGAGCGGGCATCAAAAAAGGGAGCCAATGGCTCCCTTGTTTTTTAAGCAGTGCGCCTTTCTGGCGGACCGCCGCGATGATCGCTTATTGCCTTATCCAAGAAGGAGGAAGGGCTGGGCCAATACCAATGTGACCGGGGCGAAAAAAGCGGCATTCAGGAAGTTTTGCGTGTTCATTGTCGTGTCCTCGAAAATAGCGGGTTGTTCGTTAGATCATGGCCATGAAAGGTTGAACCAAAGCCACCGTTACGGGGGCAAATACGGCCAGGTGGATCATGGCTTGGCGCTTAATGGTTTTCATCGTCTCTCTCCGTTTGGTTTGGTGTCTCGCGACACTGCACATGTGGGGGACGAGAGGCCGATTTCATGTGACCTACGCTACACCCACGATGCGGCATAGCGGTTCAAGGGCTGATTAGCGGCAGAATGTGTCAGGGGTCACATTTTTTGTGAGAATGGGCGCTTTTAGGGCCGCAAGGCGTCCGCCAGTGGTGCCAAATGCTTCTCGAAGTGACGCCAGCGTCCAACGGAACTTTTATAGACCGGGCGCCTGACTTGGGCGGCGCTTGCCGTTTTGACAGATCGTTTTGTCTTATGAAAATCGAGGCAGTGGTCTTCCCACGGCAGACCGCAATGGTCGATGAGCTGCCGTGCGCTCTGCTCAAGATCGGAAACCACGTCTTCATACGCCACATCAAGCATAACGCCCGACGGCAATACCTGCTTCCAGTGGGCCATGAGCCGCTCATATCGCCTATATTCTCGTGCGAGGTCGTTCAAATTGTACGAAAAAAGCTGACCGTCCCGGAACAACTGAGCGTAATTTGAAAAGCACACGTCCATTGGGTCGCGGGTGCAGTGAATGATTTTGGCGTTTGGCACTATGATTGGTATGAGGCCGAGGAGATAATGGTTGGACGGCATTTTGTCCGTGACGTGCCGACTTTCAGCGGATAATTGGCGCTGTCTTCGAATGTACTCTTCCCCCATTTCTTTCTTTTGAGCGTCTGTGAGACGTGCGGCCAGTTCCGGCAGGGCCTCCCGCCGCTGTGGAATAAGGCTTTCGTTGTAGACGTCATTAAGGTGGGTTTGCTCGCCGCCACCGTATACAGACGAATGGGAGGCCAAGATCTGTTCGATGAGCGTGGTGCCGGACCTTGGCATTCCCACAATAAAGATGGTTGTGTTGTCTAAACATCCCAAATCGGGATAGCCCTTGATGGCGTCGGGACCAAAGTTGCGGATCGTTCTTTCGACAAAATCCTCATTCCGTTTTTCGTCAAACGGATGGGCGGCACGATAGATGTCGTTTCCTTTGCGATAGGCTTCAAACGCTTCATCAAAACGGCCGACATCTTCGTAAGCCTTGCCAATTGTGAACCAAAGGGACTGAGCGTTGGCAGGCGCCATCTGTTCGGCTTTTTGTGCTAACGCTTCAATGTTTTTGACGACGTCATCATCCTGTGTGAACGTCTTCAAATTCGACAGGCTGAACAGCGGTTCCGTATATTCAGGATCAAGCTTGATGGCCTGTTCAAGATGTTTCTGTGCGGTTTCCAAATCACCCTGCATAAATAAAGCATTGCCGAGTTCGGAATGGAGCACTGCCTTGTCCGGGTGCCGTTTCAACAGATCCTCTAGAATGCTTACAGCTTCATCTACCTTACCCAATTGCCGTTTTAGAACGGCCAGCGCTGTGAGGGATTGATCATGATGCGGATCGAATGTGAGTGCCTTTTCAATGTGCCCCACCGCTTCTTTCCGGGCGCCCAGATCCATTAACACCAGACCGAGATTGCAGTGGCTTTGGAGGTCTTGTGGAGCCAATTCGACGGCGCGTGATGCCACCGAGGCTGCCTCTCTCAGTTGGCCGCTCTCATGCAGGATACGGGTAAACTGGTGAAGATGGTTCACGGTTGTCGGAGATAGGCTGCAGGCCTGTCCGGCAAAGTGCACGGCCAGATCTTGCCGTCCGCTTTGACGCGCAATAAGCCCCAGCAGCATGAGCGCCTGGTGGTTCCGCGGATTGTTGTCGATCAGGTGCCGGCAGATCTGTTGAGCGGTTGCAAGATCGCCGGCTTGAAAAGCGTCGGATGCCTGTTGAAGTTGGCTTTCGGGCGTGCCGCTGTTTCCACTGTTTGAACTCATAAATGTCAGTATAGGTCAATGCGGCTGCTCAACAAATGACCTGTTTGATCGTTCGCTGAAGGAAGGACGGGGAAGGGGGACCCTTCCCTGTTTGCCTTGTTAAGCGCTTGGGTCCGGCACCTTGCGCAGATAGGGCTTCACCGTTTCCCAGCCATTGGGGAAGAGTTTTTCGGCCTCTTCATTATTGACGGCAGGCACGATGATCACGTCTTCGCCGTGCTGCCAATTGGCCGGAGTCGCCACCTTGTATTGGGCGGTCAACTGACAAGAATCAAGCACCCGGAGCAACTCGTCGAAGTTCCGGCCGGTGCTCATGGGATAGGTCAGGCTCATTTTGATTTTTTTGTCGGGCCCCACCAGGAAAACCGAACGAACGGTTTGATTGTCGGCGGCGGTTCGTTCGCCCGCCGCCCCACCTTCGCTGGCGGGCAGCATGTCGTAGAGTTTGGCGATCTCAAGCTTCTCGTCCGCGACGATCGGATAGCCCAGCTTCGCGCCGGACGTCTCTTCAATGTCCTTCGTCCATGCTTTGTGATCGCTCACGCTATCGACCGACAGCCCCATGATTTTGCAGTTGCGTTTCTCGAACTCTTTTTGCATTTGGGCGAGATAGCCAAGCTCGGTCGTGCACACGGGCGTGAAGTCCTTGGGGTGGGAAAACAAAACGCCCCATCCATCGCCGATCCAGTTATGGAAATCGATTTGTCCTTCCGTCGTGTCGGCTGTGAAATTCGGGGCCGTGTCGTTGATGCGCAGGCTCATGGAAACCTCCTGTCCTTATGTGATGGGTGTGCCGCGGAGCGCGCCGCAAGGGTGGGCGCATTCACGCTTAATGAGTGACCAAATATTGTGCCTCGGGCGGTGAATTACCACACTCTAAGGGCTCAAACCAGAAATCGGCAGTGCCGACAAGACGTGCGCGACCGCGATAACATTTATTTGAGGGAGTCCAGAAAGCGCCGGATCATCTTTCGCACTTCGCTCTTGGTCTTCTTTGGCGTTTTGCTTTCGCCGATGAGAAGTCCCCCCTCGATCAGCAGGCTCAACAGCATGCGGACAGAGACTTCAATGGGCTGTTTGGCAATCACCTTCTGATCCATGAGCGCCTGGAAGAGCCCGCGCAACAGCCCTAATGCCGTGCGCTCACCGATCTGTGCCAACCGTGTGGCGCCGATCACATTTGGGGCGTCAATCATGACAATCCGCCGGTAGGCGGGGTCCAAACAATGCTCCAAGAACATGTCGATGCCGTCCACCGTCGTGGCCCACAAGTCGCTCGTGTCGTCCATGGCATCGGCGATGCGCTGAACGATGTCCGCCTCCAGCATCTCCACCAGATCCGCAAACAGGTCCTCTTTGTTTTCGTAGTGGTGATAGAGCGCGCCCTTGGTTACCCGGGCATTTTTGCAAATCTCGTCGACAGAAGTGCGATGATAGCCCTGATCGGCAAACAGGTTCTGTGCGCTTTCCAGCAGCGCCAGCCGGGTCGCGTCTGCGTATTCTTCTTTTCGGCTCTTGCTCATAGGGTCCATGATTGCTATACAACATACTAACGGTATGTAACAAAATGAAGGTATGTACAATGCTCACATTGTTCCACGCGCCGCTCACAAGATCCACCCGGGTTCGTTGGTTGCTCGAAGAACTCGACGTGCCGCATGACTTGCGCACCATCGATTTCTTCTCCGATGAACGATCGACGCCGGAGTTTCGTGCCCTCAGCCCGCTGGGCCGGTTGCCGGTCATTCAAGACGGTGACTTTGTGCTGTTCGAGTCGGGCGCCATCGTCGAATACCTGTTGGAGGAACATGGTAGTGGCCGGTTCCAGCCAGGATCGAGCCCGAAGGAACGGGCACCCATGCTGCAATGGATCCATTGGGGAGAGAGCACCATCTTGCCGGCCATGGACAAGATCTTGGAACACGCCATTGTGCGCCCGCCGGACCAACGGGTGGCGTCGGTGGCCGAAGAAGGCCGCGTGCAAACGGGCGAATGCCTCGATGTGCTAGAGACCCAGCTTGCCAAAACAAAGGAAAAGGGGGGCTATTTGTTGGGCGAACTGACCGGAGCGGACTTCGTGATGTTCTACGGCGTGTGGTTTTCGGAACTTTTGGGCGAAACCGATAATCGGCCCAACCTCAAAGCCTATTACGATACGTTTATGGCGCGGCCGAAATTTCAGAAGGCCATGGCGGATTCGTTCGAAGCGGTCCAGGCCTTTGCCGACATGATCCCGACAAAGTAATCGCAATTCGCGGCGGGCGTCCCCTGTATTAGGCGGGCGCCTATTGCGTAAAGAACAGCCGGGTCGTGTCGTCCGCCGGGAAAAAACTTTCCAGCCGGATTTCTTGAACCGTGATGTCGAATGGTGTGCCCAAGGTGGTCAGTGTGGTGAGGAACGATAATTCGACGCCGTCCTTTTCAATGTCCACCGTTAGGATCGGCTTTTGCCAATCCTGCGGTACCATCTGGCGCCAATTCTCCGGTACGCCCGGATAATTCACGCACTCTTCTAATATGTCCAAGGCTTCTTGCGGATTGCCGGCCGCATGCGCTTCCGCCTGCAGGCGCCGCAGCATGACCGTCGATACCACCTCCCAGTTTTTGATCGAACCCCGATATCCGTCCGGGTGCAGAAGGCCTTTGATCAAATTGGTTGAGACGTCCGGCAAATCGTCCAGACTGTCCACGCCATAAAGGAACATCTGCAATTTGAGCGCCCCCATATTCGCTTGCAGTACATTGTGGAACCGGTCGAACACCATGGCGGGATAGGGCTCGTTTCCCTTGAGCAATTGCTCGAGCGCGCTGTTCACGGCGGACAACATTTCATCGCTTGGTGCACTTTCCCGGTAGCCCGGCGCAAATCCTGCCGCCAGCAGCAGTTCATTTCGGTCGCGCAAGGGGACTTCCAACGCCTCGCTCACGACGAACACCATGGCGCGGCTGGGGCGCGACCGCCCGGACTCCAAAAAACTAATGTGTTTTTGGGAGGAGTCGCAGCGCAGCGCCAGCTCCAATTGGCTGATTCCGCGCGTCTGGCGCCACGATTTCAGCAGCTCCGGAAAACTATTGTCGATCGTCAGGCTTATGGTCATGGGGTCAAATGTGACAGGGGCTGGTGCGCTTCGCAATTACCTTTCAAGTAATGGCCTCTATTCAGCCCGTTTTTGACGCAGATCAATGTTTGGCACCGCCAATGGGCCCAAATTACGCCCACATGCTGGCCGGCAAGACTTGCCGGAAGAAAGGAGAGAGGAGCCCAACATGTCACGTTTCCCCCTGTTGCACCGTCGTCGCGCCCAGCCAGGCAAGGCACTTTCGTCGCCCTTCGACCTGTTTAACCGCGACCTTGAAGAGCTGTTTTCGGACTATTTCTCAGGCGATCATCTGCCAAGCCGTTTCGTTGATGCCAAGCAGTCCTATCCGGGACTTGCGCGCCTTAACATCAGCGAGACCGATGAGGCGATCGAAATCTCGGTCGATCTTCCGGGAATGGATGAAGAGAACATCGACGTGTCGCTGGCGGATGGCGTTCTGACCATCGAAGGCGAGCGGCATGACGAAACCAAAGACGACAACAAGAATTTTCATCGCGTCGAAAGAAGCTATGGCGCGTTCTGTCGTCAAATCGCCATGCCCACCTCGATCGACGAAGACAATGTAAATGCCAAGTTCGAAAAAGGCGTCTTATCGATCACCTGCAAGAAAGCACCGGAAGAGAAGCAGCAAAAACGAAAGATTTCCGTGACAGCCGCTTAAGCGTTCCCTACTTCGGCAAGCGGCTGGCCCTGCGATACGCATGTTTCCCCAAACATTGGCTCCCCAATGCCTGGCGTATCGCGGGGCCTTTTCGTGTGCCGTAAAGACTCCGACGTGTACGTCATACATGCTCGTCAAGCGATGCCCTTTGCAGCACCCGCACCACAGCCTTCACATCCGCCGCATTCAGATTTCGAAACAATTCCTTCGCCAACGATTCTTTCACCTTTGAGATTTGACCGACCGCCTCAGTGCCCTTTTTCGTGATGTGCACGATGAAGGTGCGTTTGTCTGACGCGTCTTTTCGCCGCGAGATGTATCCACCCGCTTCCAGTTTTTTGAGAGAACGGCCGGCATTGCTTCGGTCGACCGTCAAAGAGGCCGAGAGTTCGTCTTGCGCGACGGCATCTTTTTGACTGAGCAGCGTCAGCAGTCGGGCTTCCGTGTGGTTGAAACCGAGCACCGAGAGCTTACGTTCAGCAGTGACGTATCTCTTATGGGCGATGATGCCGATGAGATCGAAAAGTTCCAATTGGCTGTTCAAGAAAAGACCCTCTTGACGAACGGTGCTTCAAATAATTAAATGCGTGCGCACGCAACTAAAAGAAACTCTTGGGATGAAGGAACATGGATGCAGATAAGTTAAACGAGCTTCTCGGACCCACATTTACTGCGATTTCCCCGGATGTCTCAACCGCGTTGAACGCTCTCGACCTTAAGCCGGACGCCGCCATACTGGATGTGGGAACCGGTGTGGGCAGTTTCGCCATTCACATGGCGTTGCGCGGTTTTGATGTGCTCACAGGCGAACCCGCAACGGACACATCTCATTACGCGGGGCAAGCATGGGCGGAAAATGCGGAAAAGGCCGGTGTTCGCGACAAAATCCGTTTTGAGCCCTTCGATGCCGGTACGATGCCCTTTGCCTCCGGATCGTTCGATGCCGTTTTCTTTTTCGGCGTGTTGCATCATGTGAACGATGAGTTGCGTGCCGCCGTCTTCAAAGAAGCGGTTCGCGTTTCTAAAAAGAGCGGCGCCGTGGTCTTCTTCGAGCCGAAAGAGGAGACGATCCGGATGGTGCGAGAGCAGGACCCCGCCCACCCAGACCCGGCCGACCCGTCAATCTATGCACAACATCAGCCTGTCACGGAATCTAAAGTTTCCGGGTCAATAATGGATATCTACACATATCGTGTAGCGGTATAACGGCCGAACTGCGGTCCGCCCTGCGAACCGGTTCCAATGGGGCATGTGCTAGGAACGCTCGACGACCCGCCAATAGCGGGTATTTGTGGGCGTGCCGCCGCTGGTTTGCGGAAGGTCGTATTTGTCTGCATAGACCGCCCGCAGTGCGGTCAGTATCTCTTCGTCATCCAACGGCTCAAGCGCAACGTCGTAAAGCTGCTCGCCAATTTTGAGTCGCACATTCGGGTCGGTGTCCACCCAGCCCGGCCAATTCTTTTCATCGGGGTTGCGGGCGCCGATGTAAAGCGTGCCGTCAAGGGCCGCGCACCAAATGGTAACGGAATGGGAGACGAAGTAAGGCGTGGTCACTTCGACAAAAATCTCTTTGTGCTCTTGGGTGAAAGTCCAATCGTCGGGAAACTCCGTGAACTCGCCGCTGAGCCACAAACCAGGCGTGCGATCGCTCGGTTCGCAGGCCGCCACGCCCACGGCGAAGACGAGACCGGCCCAGACCATAATCAGTGGACGGATTTTATTCATCTGCAGCTTCCCCCTAGAGCAAGTCCGACGACCCGACTTTCACTTTACTCTCGAATGCGAGCAAGGATCAATTTTGCCACAAACGCCGCCCCCGTTTTCAAGATTTCCGAATAAGTTCAATCGTTTGGCACTGATTTGGATGGCTGATAAACTTGGTTTTCGGAAAAAGCAATTACGGAAAAAGGGACGGGCCAATGTCACGGTCTCATGGGCAAATCCGGATTCATCAAAATACGATTGACCACTTTCTATCCAGCGGAAGGGCGTGAGTTATGTCAGACGGGCGGGACGCCGAACTACATGCGGTGATCGACAAGCAGGCCATCTCAGATGTGATCCATCGTCTGGCCCGCGCGATCGACCGTTGCGACAAAGCGCTTATTGCATCTTGCTTCCATGAAGATGCCACCGACGATCATGGGTCGTTTAAAGGAACAGCCGCCGAGTTTTGTGATTGGGTGATCCCGGTTCTCCAATCCATGGAGGCCACACAACACAACATCCATAATGTGCTGATCGAGCTTTCCGGCAGCAACGCGCTTAGCGAATCCTATTTTGTTGCCCATCATCGGATCGCAACACCGGATGGCCCCAACGACATGATCGCCGCCGGGCGCTACTTGGACCGGTTCGAGAAGCGGGACGGGAAATGGCGCATTGCCCATCGCCACGCCATCTATGACTGGAGTCGAAACGACCCGTCAACCTGCCAATGGGACAAGCCGCCGGCGGCCGATATTCTTGAACGTGGCAAACGCGGCGAGACCGATCCCAGCTATGCCCACTTTCTGGGCCGCTCATAAAAATTGGCAACAAAAAAAGGGCCCTGCTGGTGCGCAGGGCCCAGTATTCACAATGGTCGTTGTCTTTCGATCAAGGAGTATTGTTGATGTGAGATGGAAGAGAGTGGCCGAAGCCTGCCAAGTGTTCTTCCATCTTCGACGGTAAACTGAGGCCGCTGCCCCAATCCGTTGATCCGTGGCTGCTCGGCAGCGACGAACTGCTGTGGGGCGAAGTCTTGCCCTTCAACCAGTTCAAGCCGCTTTCAAAACCGTGCGACGGCGCAAAAGCAATCCAACCTGCTTTGTTCTGCGTGTGCTGTGTTTTCAGAAACGCTTCGTCCACCAGGCTTCCCGCGCCAAAATCGAGCGAAGAGTCAAATCCAACTTTGTTCTGAAGACGCTGGCTTTCCCAGAGCGTGCCCTTGACCAGGTACTCGCCGCCGATCTGAACCGGTTCCCAGGTGAGGCTTTCGCCGTTGAGGTCGCCAGCCCAAGCGCTGGACCCCCCCACCATGCTCGCAAGCAGTAATGTGCCCGCAAATACTGCTTTGATATTCATATTAGTCCCCATGTCATCCCAGTATGGCCACCAATTACTGTAACAATACTTTGGATTTATGGTTAACGGAACCGAAAGAATTGGTTAAACGCATCTTTGTCATAGGTTTTTTGAAAGAACTTAAGCCTAGCTTCAGAAAAAATACTACGAATTCAAGTGTATCTTGGCCGGAGGAGCAGTAATTGCCGGATGATCCTCTTTCCTGTGCCGCAACCGGGGCGAATCACTCCAAATCCCGACCGTGGTCATTGGGCACGACAGTTCAATTATAGGTTGCCGTGCCTTCGTGCAAAGGGAACTCGGGTTCGGCGCTGCAACAAAAAGTTCTTCAAAACGTCTGGGATCTGACGCGCACGTTCAGTAACTGTTCATCTTGAACGAATTTCTGTCGATAAACACGTGTGTGCGTATTTTGTTGTTGAGAAATACTTAGAAGGATAATATTTCTCGAAGGCAATTACTCGCCTCATCAGAAATTCGACCGAAGTACCAGCGTGTTACTTCCAGGTGTATTGATTAAGTGACGACGAAAGCAGCCTCGGCTGAATCGAAAGCTTCACTAACCGAAAGTGATGCCCCCCTAGCGTCGCGTCTGTGGTCCTTTGTCAAACCGACTTACCGGCCCCAGACGTGGTTGAGCTTTTTGTTTGTATTGTCGGACTTTTTCGCCATCGGGTTGAGTCTCGTTGCCTCGGGCTTCGTGGTCGCGTTAGCGACGTGGTTCTTTTTCGGCTTTTACTACTTACAAGAGGGCGTGCCGGGGGGCACCACGCGCCTCCTTTATGTCACCATCATCTCCATCGGTATTGTCACGGTCCTGTCCCTGAGAGGACATTATCGTTGTGGCGTGCCGCTGCATCGTGAGCTGCAGCAGGTGGTGTCGATCTTGGCCTTTGCCATGCTTTTCGAAGGCTTTCTTCATTACGCTCAGAAAGACGATTTTTCACGGCTTTGGTTGGTGGCCACTTGGCTCACCGCGGTGCCGCTGATGCTTTTGGGGCGGGCCTTGGTGAAAAGCCTTGTCACCCGCAAGGACGACTGGAAGATCCCGGTGATTGTCGTGGGCACCGACCGTGCGATCGATGACGCGCTCACCTTATTCCGGGCCGAGTACCAAATGGGCTTCCGCACCGTGTCGAAGCTGGTGACGGCGGATGGCGTGCCGTTTGGCAATGATGACTTCGTTCGGCTGCGGGCCGCGGTGGAACCGTGGAACGGGGCTCACGTGATTTTCGCGCGGGCGTTCCCGTTGGACAAAGGCTTGCGCGCCGCCATTCGGTACCTGAACACAGAACGAATTCCCTATTCGGTTCTGGCACCGTTTCATGAAATGTCCGTGTTGAACATGGAAGTGCTGCCGCTCTATCGAAATGAAATGGTGTTGCTGTCGCCGCGTCACAGCGCGACCCGATTCACCTCCGCGGCGGTCAAACGACTCACGGATTTAGTCTTTGCCGGCAGCGCGATTGTGCTCACCCTTCCACTTATGTTGTTTGTGGCGGCGGCCGTTGCTTCTGACCGGGGACCCGTATTCTTCGGACACACCCGCGTCGGGCGCCATGGCCGCAAGTTCAAGTGCTACAAGTTTCGCACCATGGAGCAGAATGCGGACGAGATGTTGGCGCATCACCTGCGTAACAATCCAGACGCTAAAAAGGAATGGGCGCGGTCGCAAAAACTTGTCAATGACCCGCGAGTGACACGCATCGGTAAGTTCCTGCGCCGGACGAGTTTGGACGAGTTGCCTCAGCTCTACAATATTCTCAAAGGGGATATGAGCGTTGTCGGCCCGCGTCCCGTGACGGAAGGCGAACTAAAAAAGTTCGGCGATACGCGCGACTATTATCTCAAAATGCGTCCCGGTGTGACTGGCCTTTGGCAAATCAGCGGCCGGAGCGAGACGACTTATGAACGACGTGTCTATCTCGATGGATGGTATGCACGTAACTGGTCGTTCTGGCACGACATGGCGATTATTATGCGCACGGTTCCGGCGGTTCTCTCGTCGCGTGGGGCGGTCTAGGCCCGGCCTACGATTTTTCCAGATTCTTTTGCTCTAGCTGAGCGTTCGCCTCAAAAATCCTTCAGTCCGACCGAGCGCGACATTTCCAAAATAGGCCGCCCGCGGCCAGTCCAAAACCAGCAAACTGCGCGCCAGATTGGCAAGCGGGCGCACGGTCCAATACAGCGCGGCGATTGGACCGTAGCCATGTTTGCGCAGCACATAGCCCATGCCGCGCGCATACATGCGCCCCTTTTTGCGCATGGCGCGGTCCGGGCGCTGCGTGTCCAATTCCGCATGGTGGCCAATCAAGGACGGGTCAAAGTAGGCACTAAATCCGGCATCAAGGGCGCGTGCCATAATGTCCTGGCCTTCGCAGGCTTGCCACGGCGTGTCGGCGCCAACACCGATCGTCTCGTCATACCCGTCAATCTGCTCAAGCACTCCTCTTCTAAAAAAAACCATCCACTCGATCTGTGTGGTCCACAGATTATTGCGGCCAATATGCTGGGCTTGATCTTCGAACCGCCCGTTAATGGAGCGGCCCGTTTCGTCCGCGGCGCGACCCGTTACAATGTCGGCCTGCGATGTCTCAAAGATGACCAGCGCCTGACTCAACAATTTGTCCGGATACCAACAATCGTCATCGGGAAACAAAACGATTTCCCCGCGAGCACGGCGCCATCCTTGATTACGGCCCCGGCTTAACCCGCGATCTTTAGGCGTTTGCACGTGCTGGACCGGGAAGGAATAGCCGTTACTGCCAATCGACTCTTGGATCCGGTTGTCAGCGTTTTGATCGACAATAATCACCTCAAAGCGGCGCTCCGATTGCCGTTCGAGCGATTCGAGCATGTGTTCGAGCTCGCCGGACCGACCGAGAGTCGAGACGACAAGGGAAAAGAGGGGGGGATTGTCTGCGGCCGACGTCACCATGATCCCCTTTTAGCCAAGCGCGTCTTCAACAATGTGACGCAGCCGCTCATCATTCTCTACCAGATCTACGCGATCGAAATACCCTTTGAGGGAGCTGTCATAGATGGCCTTGATCTTGAAATAATTTCCCGGGGCAAGGGAAACCCGTTTGCCCAGCAGCGCAGCACCAATGGCGGCATGCAGCCGATCGGTGATCACATGGTCGAACTGGTCCAGATAGCGAAGAAACTCTGCGGCGTCCGACCGGTGATCGCCGTTGGCGGACAGGTCGAAGTTCTCGGGGTGATTTGCGAGACCGTGGGCACGGGCTTCATTGTCCGTGCGGAAAACAAGACCTACCGGTTTTGTGGCGGGCGTGCGGTCGCGGAGCACCCGGTCCGGATGGATCGTGGCCAAGTAGAATGCCATGTCATGGCAGAACGTGCCTTTGGGCGCAGCTTCCATGCTGTCGGCGATGTCGCGCACAAAGATTGGTGCGTCGAGCGTAGGCGCAATTTCGAACGTGGTGGGCAGCACGAACAATCTTCGCGTCAGCCACATCTGTCTACGCACGTTTCGATACCCCACTTCGCAAGCCCGCGACCACGCACCGCTGCCGCTGTAAACAAAAAGCGCAGGGGTAAGCCCCAGTGCTATCGCCTGAAGCTTGTCAACTCTTGACCCCATATCCAATTCGCGGATGGTCAGTCCAATGTCTTCAAAAAACCGAAGTGTTCCGAGGCGAATAAGCGCGTCGCCGTAGTTACCGTGGTTTTGCATAAAAATCACGGGACGGCCGGCGCTTGCCTTTTTTAGATCCTGTGCCAGCGTGCGAAAGGGTGCCTCGAATGCGGCGAGTTTGTCGCCGTTCATAACGCAGGTTGGTATGTGAGCTTCGGTTTTGTTGGACGTCATACTAGAGATCGAGAATGCGCTCCGGCGTGCAGCGTCCGGCAAGAAAATCCAAGACTGCGCGCAGATTGCCTTTCAACCTGCCGCGAAAATCGACGGTCGGGTGTGTTCGAATGCTCCTTGCTAGATTTACCGCCAATGCGCGCCAAAGAAACCGCCGCATGTGTTTACGCTGCATGGTGCCCTTGCCGGCAAGGTAGATGGGGTTTGCAATCTGCGAGTAACCAAACCGCACACCGCTTTGACGGGCTGACTTGATGCCCAAATGCACACCACGGCAAGCCGGCGTGTAGATGGTGCGGCCGAATTTCTGTGCCTGCCCCGTGTAGTCGCGATCCTCTTGCCAAGCGTAAAGCGGCAGCCTTTCGTCGAAACGGCAGCTTCGCACCACAACGTCGCGAAAAGCCATGTTGCAACCATACATGGAGCTGACATTGCGTTCCTCTGGTCCACTTGCCCAATGGGGCATCGGCGTAATGTCTCCTGTCAAATAGTCGCTGGCGTTGGCCTCGGATAATCCAGACCCTTTGATGCCGTCGGCCAAAACGTGACCCGTCAGCGCTACCACATCGGCATGCTCCACAAACATTTGAGCAGCGGACTCCATCCAATCCATTGCAGGGCGGAAATCGTCGTCGAAGAATGCCACAAAAGAGGGCGACTCCTGTGTGCCGAAAGCGCCTAAGCGCTCCAAATGAGCCAGTCCGAAATTGCGTTGAATAGGCAGGCCCGCCTTGTCGGAAAGCAAAACCTGCGCCCGGCCCTCGGTGGTTAGTTTGTGATCAGATAGACCGGCAATATCGGCGGTTTCGACGCCGACAATGACAATCAATTCGCTGGGTTGTGACTGCAGCGCTAGTTGGTCCAGGAGCGTGGCCACTGTTTCCGCTCGACCCTTCGTGGCGATGACAATATATGAACGCATGACCGGGTGACCTGGGATTTGGAGGATGGCAGCCCGCCCGCATTTGCCGCGCAAACCGGGTGCAAACGGCATAATATCCCTTTTTTGCTACGTGTTGAACCGCCGGAAAAGCAGCGCTCCGTCAGGGCGCGCCTATGCCACGGGATCATTTGACCGATTGGCGGCCGTCGGCCAGATGGGGTATTTTCCAAGCAATCCTTGGAGATTGTTGTAACCGTCGTTAGATCGGCCACGTTGTAAATGACCGCTTCTTCTCCTGTCTTGCGCCTTGCCTTTAACGGTAAGTTCCTCAGTGCGGTGCCCACGGGTGTCCATCGTGTCGCCGAACAGATGATTGTGGGTCTGGACCGGATGATGGAACAAGAACCGGAGCTTCGCGCGCGCGTCGATGCTGTGGTGCTCGCGCCACGCGACGTTCGGCGCCAGTTGGTCACAAAACACATCCCGACACATTACATGGGGCCGCTCAATTGGCAGTTTTGGGAACAGATCGAACTCCCCCTGCGGCTTGACGGGCGTTTCTTGGTCAATTTGTGCAATTTGGGGCCCGTGATGACCCGATCGGCCGTCACCATGGTGCATGATGCTCAGGTCTATTTGACACCGGGCTCGTACTCCTTTGCCTTTCGATTTTTTTACAAGATTGCGCAGCCCCTTATCGGCCGGCGTCATCGGCGAGTGCTTACGGTCTCGAATTTCTCCAAGGAACAGTTGGTTCATTTTGGCGTGGCCTCCCCCGACAGAATCCACGTGATCCATAACGGGGTCGATCATACCTCCGCCACGTCGGGCGGCTCGGGGACGGTGCCGGAGCTGGAGATTTCTGATCGGCGTTATGTTTTGGCGCTTGCCAATCTTCAGCGTCATAAGAATATTCGCGTGCTGCTGCGTGCTTTCACGGATCCGCGGCTGGCTGATAAGAAGTTGGTGTTGTTTGGCCGCGCGGATAAGAAGGCGTTCGAGGCGCAGGGCATTGATGTCCCGGCCAATGTCATGTTCGCCGGATCTGTTTCCGACGCTCAGTTGCGCGCGCTCATGAAGGATGCATTGTGTTTTGCGTTTCCTTCGACAACGGAGGGGTTTGGCCTTCCCCCGCTGGAAGCGATGCTTCTGGGGTGCCCCGCCGTGGTTGCTCCTTGCGGTGCCTTGCCGGAAGTGTGCGGTGATGCGGCCTTGATCGCAGATCCGAACGATGCGGCGGCTTGGGCGGCGGCATTTCACTCTCTGTCTACTGATGAAACCTTGTGGAAAAAATATTCGACCGCCGGGCAAGTCCGGGCGCGCAGCTTTACGTGGGAACGGTCGGTGAAAGAGCTTCTTCGTGTCTTGGAAGAGCAATGCAAAGTCAGTTTCCCGGCCCTGGTGCCGGTAAAGAATGATGCGTGATGGAATTTGTTGCGACCACAGTTTTCGGATTGGCTTTCGCGGCGGCGCTGTTCTTCTTCCGGCCGGAGAAGCGCCTGGCGATCTATAGCGCGTCGATCCCTTTTTCGGCGGCGGCGACGGTCAACTTGCCCGCTTTTGGCGGAACGTCGATCGTCATTCCGGCCTTTGTGGGCATGTTCTTCATCGCGGCGTTCATTTTGCACAAAAATGCCCTGCCCGCGGCGCTCAAAACCATGCGCCCCTACGAACCGGGCTTCTTTCTCGCGATCTTCGCGTTGACCGCACTTGGGGTGACCTTCCTTTCTCCGCGGCTTTTTCAAGGCATGATCGAGGTCTATTCCCTGGCACGCATTGACGGCGCCAGTGGCAAGCTCGCGCCGCTTGGACCCTCCACCAGCAACGTCACGCAAACCTTCTTTCTTATTCAGGCCTTGCTTGTATACATGGTGGTCAGCGCATCCATTCCCTGGTTTCGGAGACGCGGGGCTGTGATGACGGCGCTGACCGTATTGACCGGCGTGCACCTTATCTTCATGGGCCTGGATGCCATCGACAATATGATCGGCGGCAATGCGCTGTTGTCTTGGATGCGCACGGCCAATTACCGTATTATCGACGATAGCTCCGTAGGCGGAATACCTCGGCTTATCGGAGGGTTTGCCGAAGCCTCGGGGTTTGCCTATTTTACGCTGGGTCTGTTCGGCTTTTGGTTCGTTTATTGGGCCGCGGGCGGTGCCCAGCGGGCCGCGCCCTATATCTTCACGGCACTTGGCGCCGGCCTGATCATGGCCACGTCCTCGAGCGGCTATGCCGCCCTTGGCATCTTTATGCTCGGATTTTCGGCCATTCAGCTGGTGAAGCTTCTTCGGCGCCGAAGCAATCGGCGCGGCTCTGCCGCTTTGATTTTGGGGTTTGTGATTGCGCCGTTTTTGGCGGGCATTTTCGCGTTATTGCTTAGTACAAGCCCTGCGTTTTTCAATTTTGTCGATTTGGTTGCGCTATCGAAGCTTGAATCCAGCTCGGGCGTCGAACGGTCCACTTGGAATGAAGCAGCCCTGGGCGCGGTGTGGCAGACGGGGATGTTGGGATTAGGCGTGGGCAGCGTGCGAACGTCCAGTATCATGGTCGGCATTGTCGCCTCCACGGGACTCATCGGAACGGTTATGTACGCTGCATTTTTGGGGACGTTGTTCACACGCTACAATCCGGTAAGCGACCGGGAATCAAACGCCGTGATCGCAGGATGTAAGGCCGGCTGCATTGCCTTGTTTTTGCTCGCCGCGATGACGCACAGCAGTGTCAATATGGGCGCGCCGTTTTATATTTTCGCGGGCGTCATTGCGGCTCTGACCGCCCGCAGTCGGGTGGCCGCCCATGTTCCGGGCTTGGTGCCGGCAAGGTAGAGGCGGCGGTGCGGGCGAAGTCGAAAGCACTGGCATGAATCTGAAGCGTGTCAATGAGCGGCCGGTGGCGGCGCCGCCGGGAGAGGTGCCGGTTTTGTGCCTCGTGCGAAACGAACGTCCTTTGATCGCCCACTTCATGCGCCACCATCGGTCTTGCGGGGTCAAAAACTTCGTCTTCGTGGACAACGGATCGACCGATGGCACGCGCGAGTATCTTCTGGAACAAGGCGACTGCAGTGTGTTTTCGACCGATGATGGTTTTCGCGAGGCCAATTACGGTATCGATTGGATCAACGCGCTGATCGACGAATACTTCCAAGATAGATGGGTGCTGCATCTCGATTGCGATGAACATCTCATCTATCCGGATTTTGAAAGCCGCTCCTTAGACGCGTTCTGCCAAGACTTGGACAATGAAGAGGCCGACACAGTGTTTGGCATCCAAGTAGACATGTACCGCGACGGTGACATGGCGCAGATGACCTACGGCGACGACGATACTCTGTCGGAGGTGATGCCATTCTTCGACTCAGAATATGTCTTTCGCCGTTGGCCCGTTCCCCCCTGGAAGCAGCCCAAGGGATTTCCTCTTGAAATCATTGGCGGTCCGCGATGCCGATTGCTCAGCGACTTGCACGACGAGAAACGGAAAGGGTGGTTCAGCTATTTTTGTATGAACCAAATCGACCGGATCGTCGACAGGGTGCCCGAGTGGCTTTTACCCACCCTGTTTCACTATTGGCCACGCCCTATGCCGGCGCATCAGAAACGGCCCCTCAACAAGACCGGGTCCGGCTTCGCATTCGTGAATTCTCACGGCACCACCAATCAGCGCGTATCGCGCAATGTGGTGACCTTGCTGCATTTCAAGCTGTCGCAGGATTTCGAAGCGCGCGGCGATTTCAAGCACGCGATCCGCCACTACCGCCGAGGCATGCACTACATTCAATTGAAGGATGCGGTCGAGGCATGGGGTGGCGCAAGCTTGGTGTATGACGGAAGCTGCCGCTTTTCCGGGTCGGGGCAGCTTGAAGAAATCGGCCTTATCGGAACTGAAGTTTCGCGGGTTTGGGAACAGGGGGAGGCGGCTGTGTCGGCGATCACCGGAAAGGCCGGTCCTAAGTTTTTCTGATTCGCGTGCCGCTCTAATTGGAACCGATTTTTTGCCCGGGCAGCAGGGCCGAAAGCTCCGTATACAGCCGCCGGGCCAATGCCGGCACCAGCAATGCGGCCAACCCGCAATAGACGACAACACCCGTCACCACCAACAGCAACAAATTCAGCGGGGAGATAAGCGCTTGGGCAGGCTCGGAAATCAGTGCGACGACAGACCACATCAGCACACCCATCACCGTTGCGGTTCCCATCATTCGCAGCCAATTCCCCAGGCGAAAATCCGCATGCGTGTTAAGGAGCCACAGGGCAAAGGGAACGGACACCAGAAGCGCGCACATTTGCGATAAGGCCGCAGCCGCAATGCCATAGCGCGACAGCAGTAAGACGCCGGCGATCGATGTCGCCGCCACCGAAAGCCTGACGATCGGCAACCACTTTTCCTGGCCCACCGTGCCAAGCGCGGGGCTCAACACGATGTAGAGCGGCACGCGGATCGCTGCCGTGATCGCCAGAATCTGAACCACGATCGCCGCTTCCGCCCATTCAGGCGCGGCGAATTCCGAGATCAGCGGTTCGGCAATCGCCGCAAGGCCCAGAAAAATTGCCATCGAAATGAAGATCATACCGCTGGAGAATTGATTGACATGTCGTGCGAAGCTGGCGGCATCGTTCTTAACGCGGGCAAATTGGGTCCAGGCCAATGTGGAAAGCGGCGCCGTCATCAAAGCGTCGAACACGAGAACAATCCGTGCGCCAAACCGATAGATGCCACTGGCGGCGGGACCCGCAACCACGCCCAAGACCAGATCGGCGCCATAAGTGGATGCAAAGCCGATCACGTGACTTGCCGAGAGGCTCCGAACGAAATGGGCGATCTTTCTCCATTTTTCGAAGTCAACCGCGGGGACCAGGCCGGGACGACGGACCAGCAAGACGACAATGGGCGGCAGGAAGCTGAGCAGCAGCCTGTGGTAGATCAATGTTTGCAGGCCAAGACCCGCCATCAGGCCGACAGTAACGAACACCAGACCGAACAGTTCACAGCCGACGCCGATCATTGAAGCGGTCGCGTAGCGCCCTTCGTTGTACATGATTGCAGAGAGTGAGGCGGCAACGGCAGCTGGTAGTGGTATGACCGCCCACCAGATAATGATCTCCCCGATGCGCCCATCGCCCCATAGCAGGGAAAGGGGGTGAGCCAACAGCAACAGCAGGACCGCCAAAGCGACTGCCACGGCGAGCGCCAAGCCCAGCACGGATCCGATGGTCTTCGGTGCCAGTTTTTCTTTCAACGCATATTCGTGAAACCCGACCCAGGCAAGCTGCCCAAACAGGGCCGAAACAGCGGATGCAAGGGCGTAAACACCGAATTCTTCGACACTTAAGAAACGCACGCAGAGGAAGAAAATCGCAAGCGCCACCAACTGCGCCACAAAGCGGCTTGTGGACATGTAAAGGGTGGGCTTAACGATATGTTGTGCAGTGTTTTCCAAACGGATTGACCGCCTTCATCTCTTATCGCGTGTCACGGCAGGATGCTCGGGTCCCATTCGTAAACTCTGACATAATCCACATACATGTGTTGGGGCGACGGGAGCTGATCCAGATCTGTGCTGGGTTCCAACGCCAAGTTCAGCAGCAAGTACATCGGTTGATGGTGTTCCTTGAAAGTGGCAAATCGCCCGATTTCTTCGCGGTTGAAGAAGAACACCGTTTCCTCCGGCCCCACGAGTACGCCGTAAGTATTGAACTTTTCCGCCATCTGTTCCGGCGTGACTGCATGGCGTTTCGTCCGATGTTGATGCTGATCTGGCTTTTCCCAGTCCCATACATGGCTCACGGCTTCGAAGAAGGTGGGGCGTCCGCCGTAATACTCGACCACATCGATTTCGGCCGTGAAGGGGTCCAGTCCTTGGCCTGTGCCCAACATCCAAAAGGCGGGCCAGGTGCCCTTACCGATCGGCATTTTTAGGCGCGCTTCGAAATAACCGAATTGCTGGGCAAAGCCGTTATATGATCTGTCTACAGATGAAAGTAGGCCGGACTCCCAAGAGCCGTCCCATTTGCGCCGGGCTTCGATCACCAAGACGCCGTTGTCCACCCGGAAGGGAAAATCCTTGCGTGGCGTTGAAACGAACTTGGCTTTGCCGAAATCCCCGGGATAGGGCAGGCCTGAGGTCCATTTGCGCCCCGGCTTATTGCGCCGAGCAATCTCGAGCGTATCGAACTCTTCAGAGAAGCTGAGGGTGAGTTGTTCGGGATCAATGCGCCAGGCCGGTGTTTCTTCGGCTTTCAAGGCGGATGCGCCGGCTGCGGCCATCGCAGCGAGGCAAATGACTGCAGCGGTTTTAAATCTGTAGAGCAAAGTAATCATGATCGAGGCGCGCTGAGAGGGGCGGGGCAAGGGGTTATTCCGATGGGCGGACAAGGGTTCTTGTTCGCTGGTTGGCGTCTTCAAAATAGGCTTGCAGCTGTTTTGACATTTTGGCGTCGTAATAGGGCGTGTAGACCCCGGCGCGATTGGCGGCCACGCGCGTCAGAATCGTCCCGCCGATGTCGGCGCCGGCCCGCTTCGCAAGCGTAAGGCTTTCGCCAAGCGCTTGACGCGGTGTCTTTTGCCAGCGCACGGCCAAATAGGAAATGTCGGCCTGTGCCGCAATCCATCTTGCGTCTACAAGCGCCAACAGCGGTGGGGTGTCGAAGATGATCAAGTCGTATTTCTTTCGGGCGTCGTCCAAAATCTGCTCGCACCGTTCTGAATTCAATTCGCCGCGCCCAGCGAACAGATCTTCCGCAAGCAGGACGCTCAGATTCTGTTGATCGCTTTGCCGCGCATAGATGGCCGTGCCGCCATGCACGGACAGGATTTGGTCAGACAACTGGTCCGTGGATTTGAGAAACTTGGCCGATAAACGCCGCCGACGGCCATCGCCGTCGATGCACAAAGTGCGAACACCTCTCTCGGCGGCAGACTGCGCCAAACTGATAACGGTGGAGGTTTTGGCTTCTCCGGGCATCGAGGACACGATCGCAACCACCAGACTGGATGTCTCATGCGTGGTCATGCGGCTCATCACATCGGAGTAAATCGCTTTCACGTTCTCCATGTATTGTGACTGACGATAGGCTTTGGTTTGCGGTACGCCCAAGCGCGTTCGGCCGATATGGGGCAGAGTGGCAATGCACGGATATCCCGTTGCCCGCTCCAAATCGCGCGGTGTGCGGAACCCTGACGAGAGCAAACTTGCCACCAGAATGGACAGCATGCCGGCGCCCATGCCCAACGTACCGGCCGTTAACAAAGTCATCGATCTGCGCGGCCAGGACGGGCTTGTCGGAATGCCCGCCGGCGAAATTACCCGTGCGTCCCCCTGCTGCAAATCCTGCTGGGCGGCTGTTTCCTTGAAGCGGGCCAGGAAGCTTTCATACAGTTCGCGGTCGGTTTCCGCTTGGCGTTCCAATTCCCGCAACCGGACTTCGGCGCGGCGCGTGTCGGACAGGGCCTCACGAAGTTCCGCAGAGCGGCTTTCGATGAAAGCAACGCGCTGCCGGCTGGTTTCAGCATCCAGGCGTATGCTGGTGGATTGCCGGCCGACTTCTGCAGCAATTTCTGCCCGAATGCTCTCCAACCGCTTTTGAGCGGCAACGCGTGTCGGGTGACGTGGCCCGTAACGGGCGGTGGCATCGGCGAACTCCCGCTCCACTGCGGCTTCTTGTGTTCGCAATTCAGACATGACTGGCGAAGAAACCATGTCGCTCATGGTCTCTGCGGACTGCCCACCGTCTTCAAGCGCCTTGAGTGTCTTTAGCTTGGCCAGGTGCCCCGCCATTTCGTTTTCCAGTGTGGCCAACTCTTGAGCAAGCGCGGCGGTCTGTTGCTCGATCAATGTTGAACCATCCGTATCCAGAAGCCCTGCTTCGCTGCGGTAGGCTTCGACGGCAGCTTCGGATTCTTCAACGGCGACGGCAAGTGTCTCCAATTGCACGCGCAGCAAATCGTTGGCCCGCAAGGTGGCCATGCGTTTGTCGTCCGCTTGGCTTTTCACATAGGTATCGGCGAAGGCGTTGGCGATTTGTGCTGCGCGTTCTGGGTATGGGCTGGAGAATTCTATGTTGAGGGCGTAAGCGTCGCCGTCTCTGTAGACGGCCAAGTCGTCCTGGACACGACGGATCACGGCTTCTTGTCGCTTGCGCGCCTCCAAATTGCGCCGCGCTTTCTCGTCATCCGACAATGACTCGCCAGCTGCTTCCGACGCAGACACGTATCGATCGTCACTTGCGAACTCATCGCCCACACCGAGCCCTAACGTGCTGACCACTTGGGACGTGATGTTGGCGGATCGGATGATTTTGACTTCAGTCTCGACCACATCCGCGCTTTCCTGGAGGCCGGACAACACGTTATCCACGTCGACGATCTCTTGATCGCGCGTTTCCAAGACCACAACGGCCCGCGCGGTGTATGTGGGCGTCATCTGAAGAAAAAACATCAGCACAAGGAGGAAAATGCCGCCGCCCACAGCGGCGCCCAAAATCCAGTTGTCCTTGATCACGCTGATGATTTCGGCAACGTCCACCATGTCATCCGGGCGTGCACCCGAAAAAAGCTCGGCCGGGATGTCTTGTGGCGGCGCCGGCTCATATTTGATCAGATCAGACACGTCGTTCTATCCGCTCTTCCGCCGGTGCCGCCGCCGTCGCGGCCCAAGCCGCCGGCTCGGGGTGCGCGTCCTCGCCGTGAGCGAGAATCCGGTCGATGGCGGCCTTCAGGTTGGCGCGAAACTCGGCCTGCGAGAACTTCGCTGCCTGCGCGACCATTTGATCCGTATTGAATTGCTTCTCTGCAACGCGGAAACGCGTGATGGCACCGATCAGCGAAGCGGGCGTTTGTTCGTCGAAAAACAGTCCCGTGACATTTGGGATCACCGTATCAAGGGCGCCGCCTTTGCCATAAGCTATAACGGGACGGCCGGCGGCCATCGCTTCCAAGGGCACGATGCCGAAATCTTCCTGTCCCGGAAAGACGAGCGCGCGGCATTGCGCATACAGTTCGGCGAGTTTCTCGTCCGAAACGCGGCCAAGAAACTTCACGTTTGGCGGCGCCGTTTTCTCAAGTGCGGCGCGTTCGCTGCCGTCGCCGACAATGACAAGCGGCGCGTCGATCTGCCGAAACGCTTCGATGGCAAGATCGGCTTTTTTGTACGGCACCAACTGGCTTGCAAACAAAAAGAAATCGCCGACGGTTGCGGACGGAGCGAAGCGCGACGTGTCTACCGGCGGAAACACCACGTCTGAGTCTCGACCATAGAATCGCTTCACCCGCGCGGCGGCGAACGATGAATTCGAGATGAAAGCATCCACGCGCGACGCGGTTGTCACGTCCCACATCCGCATCTTGTGCGCCACAAGCGAAAAGATGAAACGAGAAATCGGGTCAAGACTATCCGAATAGGTGTGGTACTCGTCCCAAATGTAGCGCATGGGTGAGTTGCAATAGCAGATGTGACGGGCGCCCGGATCCGGGATGATGCCTTTGGATGGACCGGATTCGATAGAAATAATTAGTTCGTATCCGGATAAATCTAGTTGTTCCAGCGCGCGCGGCATGAAGCCCAGATATTTTTGATAGTGGCGTGCCGCCATCGGCAGTTTGTTGATAAAGCTGGTGGTGATCTTGTGCTGTTTGATGAGCGGCGAAATCCGTTCCGGGTCGTAAACGTGAGTAAAAATATCGGCGTCCGGATAGAGCTTGCACATCTCCTCCAAGACGCGTTCCCCGCCGCGCATGCCGATCAACCAGTGATGTACAATTGCGGTTTTCACGCGCTTACTCCTACCGATACTGTGCCCTGTCCACCGGCGCAGGCCATTCATTCGAGTGATAGTACTCTGACCCGGCCCTGCGAATTGCCGTAACAGGGCAGTCGTATTGTCCGATGGTTTCGTGACGCCGCGGCGGCCGAGACGGGACTTTTGCCGCCATCTCATCGCCATGCTGCACCTGCGAAGAACATAGTCGGAAAGGGCCGCTGAAGCAAGGCTCGCCGCTGGATTGGACATCGCTTTTTGTCCCCAACTCAGGACAGGCTGCGCCCGATACCCGCCTTCGCGAACCGGGCGATTTGCGCCATTTCCAACGCCAAATTGGTGGCCGGTCGCAACACCGGGAATGCGGACGCGGCGGCGCCTTCTTTCCAAGAGGAATATCGAATCTGTGCCAAAGTGTCTCGCAGCCGGGCGCTGCCATCCACCATGTTTGCGCGGAACGTTCCCTGGAGGCCGTAGTCGAGCGACCGATCCGGCAGGGACAGTAATTCCACATCCTGTCTGTTGGGAAAGCGAATCGCTTTGCACAAGCGTTGCCAGGCGGTTTGTGCGAGATCTTCGCATTGGATCAAGTCCTGCGGCGTCAGGTCGGCGAGATAGGCCATCGCGCCTTCGAAGAGAGGAATGGCGCTGTCCACAACTTTGTCTTCCCAACCGGGCACTTCAAGGTTTGAAACCACTCGATTCCCTGCGTCGTAGAACGAGTGCACACTCTCTAGCTGCGGTTCAAACAATGCTTCCACCAATTGGTAGTAACGGAAGATGGCGGATCGGGGGCGCAATGGGGTGTAACCGTTCTCTTCGATCCACAGGCCCACAGTTGCCGCGATCAGCGCGGGATCTCGGGATTTGCAGTAGCTGCGCGATAGCAGGATGCAGCTCCAATCATATTCGGGAAACGGATCCACCATCAGCCGCAGCGTGCTGCCGTGAAGTCCTGTGTCGATGAGGATGAGATGGGAGGCATCCCCCACCGTTTGGGCAATATAGCGACGATACAAATCGCGATGGTGACTCAGATAGTCCCTAAACGGCTTGGAGTGCGGATGGCGGAGAAAGTCTAGAATCGTCTCGCGTGTGGTCGGTTGGTCAAGGTCTATGCCATCGGGACTATGGCCGTCGCCAAATCCATTGATGAAGGAATGAAGCTTTCGATTGTGGTAGTACCGAAGGATTTCTTCGAGGACTTCGTCCGATTCGTTCAGCAATGCCGCTTTAGCCGCCGCCAATCGCGACGTCATAAAATCGATGCGTTCCATTTCAAGCGGCAGACGGCAGTTTTCGACGACGCGCTCAAATGCGCGCCGAATGCGCAATCCTCCGCGCGCGCAGAACAAGGCCTTCGTTTCGCTGGGCGGCGCGGCGGAGAGGTGCAACCAGAGTTTGACGCACGCTTCGAAAATGATCGGGCCGAGCACCCGGCGGCCGAATTCGTGTGCGCAAGCAATGGGAGCATTCGTTTGCATGCCCGCGATTGCGGAAACGGGACGGCCCGCCGCCCGCTTGCGTAGTTCGAAGCCCACGCCGTTCAGGCTGCGGGCGACAGCGTGCCCATTCGATCGCGGCGTGATATGCGACGACAATCCCGCCTTGCGCGCCATGATTTGATCCGCATGCGTATCATCACCCACATGCAACACCATGCGCGGGTTCAGGCGTTCTATCTGCAGGACTTGGTCGAACAGGTCGCCCCTGTGTTTTGTCGCTTGGGCATCGCAGCTGGTGTAGACCCGGTCAACCAGATTCGGCCCCACCACATCCACAATGATCTCCTCGACGTTTTCGGACGAAAACGGCGTATCGCTTATGGCGATCACCCGTCCGCCGGCGGACCGGTGCAGACGTAGCGTTTCGACCCATTTTTTGTTCGGCGTAAGGCAAGATTTCTCGACCTGAAGCTCGCATTGAAGGAAAAGAGACGCGAGCGATTGGGGCAGGTTCAATAGCTGCAGCTGCATTTTTGTGACATGCGCATGGCTGACTTCGCCGGTGCCGCCCCGCGCCTTCAAGGCACGAAAAGCGGTACGGTGCGCAAGCTGTTTGGCTTGATAGATGTGCCGCCATGTGCGTCTGTGGTGTGGGGCAAGGTGCCCGACGATCATTTTCGCGGTTCGTGCCATGCGTTGGCGTTCGGATACCGCCTTGCGCAGTACAAGTGTGTCAAATACGTCCGTCGAGATGACCATATGGCCGCCGGTGCCGCGTACCGACCAAGGAAGGTCGACCTCGCGGTCGGCCCACCAAGACTCTACGCCGATTGACGGGGCGTCCCGAGCAACCGGCGCGTGCTGGTGTGATGTCGAAATGTGTCTACCCTTGTCCTTCTACGATCCACCGCTTGTGCCGGGTCTTCGGGTAGATACTGACGGCAAAAGCCGGTCGATCTTTGGTGCCAGTTTGAACAAGTAATCTCCAAAGCAACGCGTGCGCTTTACGCGCAGTCCACTTCGGAAATTAACCAAAAAAGTCCACTGCTATTCGAAATAATGTGTATTCTGACGAGTTATACTTATCTTTTTTCCCCCGACCAAGTATGTCTTGGGGCGGAATAGTATCCGATTCGGCGTTTTTTGTATTCGGCACGCCGGAAATAACGCAAAAAGTACTTTGTGACGGTCGGTTATTCTGTTTTTCCGATCCAATAGTTCAGATTTTTTGGTCGAAATCAGGTGGGGAAGTGACCTAAATTGGCGCTCTTTGTGATTGGACGGACAGGAACGCCTCATGCCTGATTTTCAAAACCTCATTTATGAAACGCCCGAGCAAGGCATTGCGCGCATCTGGCTCAACCGGCCCGAAACGCTCAACGCGCAAGACACGACGCTGCTCTACGAGCTCAACGATGCCTATGATGTGGCGCTGAAGGATGACGGCGTGAAGGTCATTATCCTGGCGGCCAAGGGCAAACACTTTTCGTCAGGACACGACCTAAAAGAACGCGGCGTCGTTAAGGCGATGAATGCGCGGAAGACCGTGGGAACATGGACCAACAATGATTGGGCCGGTGCTGAGGCGTATTATTGCCGCGAAAAAGAAGTGTATGAAGGTTTTTGTCGCCGGTGGCGCGATTTGGCGAAGCCCACCATCGCTGCCGTCCAAGGCAAAGCGATTGCCGGCGGTTTGATGCTGATTTGGCCGTGCGATTTCGTGATAGCCAGCGACGATGCCAGCTTTCAAGACAACACTATGTATATGGGGATTCCGGGGGTGGAGTACTTCGCCCATGTGTGGGAATTGGGGATTCGCAAGGCAAAAGAGTTTCTGTTGGGTGGTCAGCCGCTGACGGCGGAGGAGGCACTGCAGGCGGGCATGGTCAACCGGATCGTCCCGCGCGCCGAGTTGGAAGAGGCAACAATGGCCTTCGCGCGGACCATCGCCGACAAGCCGTCCTTTGCCCTTAAGCTCGGAAAAGACGCGATCAACGCGGCGTTCTCGGCCCAAGGGTTCGAAAACGTTCAACGGGCGGCCTTCAATGCGCATCATCTGGCGCACAGCCATTACCGGATCAGCCAGGATGGCGCGTTCATTGACGTAGATTTTGCAAAACGCTTCGCCAAAAAAGAGCGCTAAGACTACTTGTTGCAACGGCGTAGGCCGGCTGGAAGACCGGCGCGTAACAACACACCACGGGAGGCATTGGGGTGAAGACGACTATTCGCTGGGCCGGCGTCGCGATTGCCGTATTGTTGGTGGCGGTCATCTTGATGCTGCCCGGTTATCTGGAGCGCGTGACCAACACGATCGTGCCCCACGAACCGTATGAGATCTCGCAGGCGGCGGCCGATTTGCACAAAGAGCTGTTTGTGGCGGACCTGCATTCGGACACGCTGCTCTGGCACCGCTCTGTGCTCCGTCGGTCAGCGCGTGGCCATGTGGACGTGCCGCGTTTGCGGGACGGCAATGTGGCGCTGCAGGTTTTTCCCGCGGTGACAAAATCGCCCAGCGGCATGAACTACGATCAGAACACAGGCGATACGGATCAAATAACCCAATTGGTGATCGCCCAGCGCTGGCCGATCAGAACCTGGGGCAGTCTGCTCGAGCGCGCGCTCTATCAATCCGAAAAACTACACAAGGCCGCGGAACGATATCCCGGCGAACTAACCGTCGTGAAAAGCGCGGACGATATTGTCCGCTTGCTGACGGCCCGTGTCGCCGGCGAGCAAGTTGTCGGCGGTCTGCTCGCCATCGAAGGGCTACATGCGTTGGAAGGCAATGTGGAAAACGTGCAGACGCTCTATGATGCGGGGTTTCGCATGATGGGGCTGCACCATTTCTTCGACAACCGTCTGGGCGGAAGTTTGCATGGCGTCAGCAGTGCCGGTTTAACCCCGTTCGGTGAAGAAGTGGTTGCGCGGATGGACGCGCTCAACATCATCATCGACCTTGCCCACTCGTCGGAGGCCGTGGTGGAAGATGTGCTGAAGCTTACCCGGCGTCCGGTGGTGATATCCCATACCGGCGTCAAGGGGGCGTGCAACAGTGCGCGCAACATCGACGACTCGCTGATGCGGCGCATTGCCCGGCGCGGGGGTTTGATCGGCATCGGCTATTGGGACGGGGCCGTGTGCGATCCGTCGCCGGAAAGCGTGGTGCGGTCGATCCGGTACGCCATCGATTTGGTGGGCGCGGATCATGTTGCCCTCGGCTCCGATTATGACGGCGCGACCGCGGTGGCGTTCGATACGTCGGAAGTTGCGGTGCTCACGGAGGAAATGCTCAAGGCCGGCTTCACTCAGGAGGAAATCCGCAAGGTGATGGGCGACAATGTGGCCCTGTTTCTGAGCAAGTTTCTGCCTGCCTCTTAAAGTCGTGGCCGGAAGTTTGCCCTCGAACAATCATCCGCGCATTATCGCCGCGACGGGTTAGGAAAACGAAACAGGGAGGTGTTCCGATGATTGTTGGGCTGCATCATGTGGCGCTGTCCATACCGGACATCAAAGCGGCCATCGAGTTTTACAGCGGTGTGCTCGGCTTTGAAGTGGTTCAGCAAGCGGGGTGGAATCGGGATTTTCCACTCGCCGACAAAGCGATTGGATTGAAAGACACGGCCGCCCAAATGGCCATGATGAAACTTGGCAACGCCTATATCGAATTGTGGCAATACGAAAACCCGCCGCCCCAACCTAAAGACGGGGATTATCCGCCGTCGGATCACGGCATTTCCCATTTCTGCCTTCAGGTTCGTGATATTCAGGCTGAATATGACCGCCTTAGCGCGGCGGGAATGACGTTTGTCGGACCGCCTCAAGATTTTGGAGAGTCGTGGGCGGTCTATGGCCGCGACCCCTTCGGCAACATTATCGAGATCTACGAGCCGCCCCAGGAACTCAACCTGCCAAATATGTAGAACGCTAGCCGCCGTCTGTTGCATTTGCCTCGGGCAATGGGCAGAGTGCGGCCAAAATTCACACAACCAGCACAGGAAGAGGCCATGACCACCTATCCCGACCCTCAGTTCAGCAACGATCTTTCCGGCAGCACGGCGCTCGTGACCGGGACCACCTCCGGCCTAGGCAAGCGTTTTGCGATCACGCTTGCAAAGTGTGGGGCCAAAGTCGCGCTGACGGGGCGCCGTGCCGAACGGTTGGAAGAACTGGCCAAAGACATTGAAGCCTTTGGTGGCACCTGCGCGCCAATTCCCCTCGATATGACCGACACGGATAGCATTCTTAATGTGGTGGAAGAAACAGAGAAGCAATTGGGAACGCCGGACATCTTGATCAACAATGCAGGCATACCCGATGCACAACGGGCCCACAAAATGTCGGTTGAGCTAATTGACCAAGTAATCGATACCAATTTGCGCGGGCCCTATGTGCTTTCCTGTCAGGTTGCCCGGCGTCTCATCGACAAAAAGATGCCCGGCCGCATGGTGAATATCTCCTCGGTGGGTGCCTATCGCTATGACGGCAACGGTGCTGCACTTTATTCCATCACAAAGGCCGGCATCGCCCGCATGACCGTCGCACTTGCCGTCGAATGGGCCCGCTTTAACATCAATGTGAATGGCATTGCGCCGGGCGCCTTTTCGTCCGAGATGATGGACGGCATGGTGTCGCGCATGGGCGATATCACACAGCGTTTCCCCCGGGGGCGCATCTGCCAGCCCGAGCAGATGGACAGCACGCTGCTCTATCTGGTTTCCCCGTCGTCAGAATGCGTCACGGGCACGGTCATCATGGTGGATGACGGCCAAGGCCCCCGCTAGCACGCGGGGCCATGCGGGCACAGATTCGGCCTGGCCCGCCAATAAACGCTGCAGTTGTTGCAGAAAGGTGCCACGGTACCTTCAAGTTCGTGTTATGCGCCGGGATTCGGCCTGTGCTGTATTGATTCTAAGCAGCGCTGCCCATATGAAGTGTTACCGATAAATAACAGAGCCGTGACATTTCTATGAGGATCGCCCTCCGGGTCCCGGACACGCGCCTTCCGCACATAGGCGCAGACTTCTAATGACGCGCGTCGGCATGATCATAAACAGCCGCGCTGCGCGGAATCGGTCGATTGCCGATGATCTTTTGTCGGTCGCGAGCCGATTCTCTGTGCTTCCCCACGTCATTGATGGAATCGACCGGCTACCCCAAGCGCTCGAAGACATGGCCCGGCGCAGTATCGACACCATGATCCTCAGCGGCGGCGACGGCACCATGCAGGCCGCCATCACCGAAACAATCAACCAGGGACACTTTTCGACGGCTCCCAATTATGTGGCCCTGCCCGGGGGCGCCACCAATGTGATCGCATCGGATTGCGGTCTGCGCGGCGCATCTCCGGCAACGGCCCTTGACCAGTTTCTGTGGCGCTGGTCGCGGGGCGAAACACGTCGCTTGAGCCGCCCGCTGATCGGCGTACAGCTCAGCGAGCACCAAATGCCTATTTACGGGTTCTTTTTGGGGGCGGGCGATTTCCACAGTGCCGTCAAATTTACGCGCCAGAAAATTCACACCACAGGCGCGACGCGGTCTCTGGCCGTGGCGATGAGCATTGCCGGCTTCCTGTCCCGGCGCATTGCCGGACCCGCGCCCGAGCGACCAGCTCTTTCGCTCGACATCCGCGAAGAAGATGGCACGCTTTCGCGGCAAGATCTCTCCCTGATGATCATGACCACCCTGTCGCGTTTGTCCCTGGGCATCTATCCGTTCTGGGGCGACGGCGAGGGCGAACTCAGTGTAACGACCATGAGCCACCCCCAAAAGCGGCTGTGGCTTGCGGCACTGCCCATTTTGCTGGGCCGCCCCGCCGGGTGGATGGAGCGCGCGGGTTACGTCAGTTGGCGGACGAATGAATTGCGCTTACGGCTTGACGCGCCGTTTGTGTTCGACGGCGAGATCCTGTTCCCCAACGCGCACGAGGACATGATTATCTCCGTGTCCAAGCGGGCGGCGTTTCTGACTTAACGCTCATTTTCAACGAAGCAAGCTCAATTTGTCATCCCCGCGGACGCGGGGATCCAGTACGCCGAAGCGTTGATTGTTGAGATTCGCTGATTTCCCACAACATAGATGCTCTCCGATACTGGATTCTCGCTTTCGCGAGAATGACACTGAGGTGTGAAGCAACGGGCGGCGTTCTTTTTTTGGCGCTGGGGACGCCACAACAATAACAACAGCGTCATCCCCGCGAATGCGGGGATCCAGTAATCACTGCGCTGCTAAGCTTGGATACAAGTCAATCCAATCAGGATAACTTTCTTCGATGAGCTGGATCTTCCAAGCCCGGTTCCAGTGCTTTGGCCGTTTCTCGCGTATGATCGCGTTCTCAGGATCTTCAAAGATCTCGAAATAGACAAGACGGTCCACTTTGTACTTCTTTGTGAATCCCCCGACCAATTTGTTCTTGTGTTCGAATACACGGCGCAGCAAATCACTCGTGACACCGATGTACAACGTGCCACCCACGCCGCTTGCAAGAATGTACACGTAGTAGTTCTTGCCCATCGAGCTCTCTCATTTGTGTTGTGAGAATGACAAAGGGATTGTGCGTCCTCACACGCCTCTGACATTCGCTGGCCAGTGCCTGGCTTGTGGCCAGCACAGGTTTAAACTCTAGAAGGGGCAGTACACCGAGACGTTGCCGATTATGCCGCAGGGGTTTCCCGCGGCATAGATGTTGTTAGATACTGGATTCTCGCTTTCGCGAGAATGACACTGAGGTGTGAAGCAACGGGCGGCGTTTCTTACTTAGCAACTCTCTTCTAGGTTAGGAAAGGTCGATCGCGTGTTTCTTGAGCGCGGCGAAGGGTATGTCTTCCAGCGCGTTTTCGTGGGTCGATTGCATGACCACCGGCGGGGCGGCACCCGCCTCGAATGCGTCCATCCAACGGCTCGCACAGACGCACCAGCGGTCGCCGGGCTTGAGGCCCGCAAAGCCGAATTCCGGCCGGGGTGTCGACAGGTCGTTGCCCTGTTCTTGCGAAAACGCCAGAAACTCCGCCGTCACTTGGGCGCACACCGTGTGGCGCCCCACATCTTCAGGGCCGGTGTTGCAGCAGCCATCCCGGAAAAAGCCCGTCACAGGATCTTCCGAACAAGGGACGATTACTTCGCCCAATACGTTGCGGGCTTCCTCTTCACTCATGACGGCTTTCCCGACGCCTTAGGCCGAATAGGTTTCTTTGAGGTAGGCCAAAATATCCTGGCTCTCAAACAGACCTTCTTCCGTATTCGGATCAAACAAATAGGGAATGCCAACCTGGCCGGTCCGTTCTTTTAATTCCTTCCGGCTTTCGAGGGTCGGCTCGTAATCGGGGAACAAGCGCTGACGGACGGGCGGCGGTGCCCAATCCTGCAGATTGTTGCGGCCCGCATTGTGCAGCACATAAGGCAATTCCATTTCGCACAGCAACTCGCGCACGGGCCGTGCAAAGGGGCTTGCTTCAAAACTCCACAATTCGAGAGGTTCTTCCGGCTCTTTCGAGGGGCGCACATGGGTGCCCCGGCCGATGCGCATGGCGCCCACAGCGGCCGCGCTCATCACTTGGAAGGGTGCCGGGATTTGCCAAGCAAGGCCCGGACGGCGCCCGCCATAGGCTTCGAACAGATACTCCACAATGTCCATGGACTCATACATTTCCAGGCCGTCATTGGGATCCACCAAATAGGGAAATTGGGTCATGCCGCCCCGTGCTTCCACTTCCGGCCGGAAGCGGGTGCCTCCCTTGGGACAGGGTAGGATCAGCACTTCCAGATCCAGCTCCGTTAGGGCCTCGCGCACCAGGCGGCAAAAGGGGCAGCCCTCAAACTCGTACAAAATCAGCGTTTTCTCGGGCTTTTGCACCGCGGGGTTCACATTGACCCCAGCCCACGGGCGGATGCCGATAGCGGCTGTGGCGGTCAATACGTCAAAGGTGGAGGCGATGGACATGGCACCGGTCCTTTCAAAGCTTCCTGTGTCTTTCTGCCCTCTGATATGACGCCCGGGGGCGCGAAAGCAAGTGTCGAAACGCCTCATCACCTGTCACGTAATTGATCGACGGGACCGTAGCGCTAACGTCTCGACCGGATTTGACCGAAGGAGAGGACGATGGTCGGCGATGTTATGGCGCAAGTGGAAGCGTTTCCCCAATGGCTTCAGTGGTGGCTGCGCTGGATGCAAGTCATGCTGATCCTGCTGCCGCTCTTGTTCATCCGCTATCGCGAAGCGCAATACATTCTGATCGCGCAAGTGCTCAATTTTGCCGTGGGCACGGCCGTCGTGATTTGGGAAGGCGGCCAAGTGACCAAACTGTTCGGCTTGGGACACGTGTTTTGGGGCGTTGCCTTCGTTCTCATATTGATGCGCTGGCGCGCCGGTGTCATCGATTTCACCGGCCGGCCGCTCTATCGCGCCTGGCTCACCGCTGCGATGATCACACTGTCGATTTCCTTGCCGTTCGATGCTTATGACCTTTTTCAGTATGCGAACGGTTTGCGGATGCCTATGACCGAATACTATGCCACTCAGTAAAATACCTGTCATGTAATTGAGCAGCGCCGCGCGATGGCTACGCTGAAGCTTCGTTGGAAATAGGAGGACTGAGTCATGAGTAACGCGAAGCAAATCGTCGACGGCTATTTCACCATGTGGAACGAACCAAATGCGGACGAACGCCAAACCGTCATTCAACGGGTGTGGTCGGAAGATGCCGTCTCGGTCGATCCGGTGGTCCAAGTGGAAGGTCATGCCGCCATTGGCGACATGGTGTCCAAGTTTCACCAGGACTATCCCGGCCATTCCTTCGCCTTGTCGGGCGAGATTGTGGAACATCACGACCGTTTGCGCTTTCACTGGCGCATGATGGACCCAAAGGGCGACGTGCAATTGAGCGGGCTTGATTGCGTGCGCCTGTCGCAAGACGGCCGCATTGCCGATCTTGCAGGCTTCTTTGACGCAACGCCGGCTTGATCCGCCATGAGAGCCGGCTTTGTACTGCCCACGCGAAATGTGGTGACGGGCAGTGCCGCGCCATCATCGGCCATGCGGTCGATGGTGGCGTGCGCCACCCGTCTGGATCAACTTGGATACGACTCCGTTTGGGTCGGCGATTCTTTGTTGGGCCGCCCGCGCCCGGAACCGCTTACCGTCTTGGCGGCGATTGCTGCGTATACGGAACGTATCACACTGGGAACCTCGGCCCTGCTGCCGGCCATGCGCCATCCGCTGCAATTGGCTCAACAGGCCGCGACCCTTGATCTGATCGCCGATGGCCGGTTGATTTTGGGGTCAGGCGTGGGTTTCCCCAATGATCAGACTCGTCGCGAGCTCGATGCGCTGGGCATTGACTATAAAACCCGGGGCGCGCGGGCCCATGAAGCGGTCGCCTGGTGCAAGGCGTTGTGGGGCGGTGCCGCGCCGAGCGATCCCCGCTTTTGGCAATTGGAACCGGGGCTCGTCATGGAACCGCATTCCGTGCAGCAAGGCGGCCCTAAATTCTGGCTCGGCGGCGCAAGCGAGTCCGCCTGCCGGCGCGTCGCCCGGGACTATGACGGGTGGATGCCCACAAGCCCCAACCCGGACGTATTTGCCAAAGGGTGGCAGCTCATTCGGGAAGAGGCGACGGCACAGGGCCGCTCTGTGGAGGACATTACCGGCTGCACCGTGCTGACGATTTCTCTTGATGCGAATGAAACGGTCGCGGAACAAAAGCTGCGGAGCTTCATCGAAACCTATTACAGCGCGCCCTTGGAAGCGGCCCGCACGGTTGTGGGGTGTTCATCGGGAACGGTTGAGACAGTGATGGACGATATCCGCGCCTTTGAAGCCGCCGGCGTTTCTCATTTGATGCTGCGGTTCGCCGCCGACGACCAGGAAGCCGAGATCGACAAATGGGCGGCGCAATTGATTGCGGCGTTGCGCACCTGAATTAAAGTGAATTAAAGGGACACAATACTAAATTCGCGCGCCGATTGCCTGAAGGACCGAGCGGGCCTTTCGAATTTAGTATTGTGTCCCTTTAATTCCTAATTTCCATCGAGGATTCCGTTCAGCCGCCTTGCGTGCGTGTCGAGGGCGGACAGAACCTCCGCGTCGGCCACCGGTGGTAGGGTAACGATCACGCGTTCCACACCGGCGTCTTTGTATTGCGCCACCATGTCCGGGTCGCCGGCAGAGGAATAGACGCTCACACGCACATCGTCCGGGTTGCGGCCGGCGCGCTCGAAGGCGGCGCGCAGCTTCGGGATCTGGCCGATGATATCGCTATAGCCTTCGATGGGGATCCAGCCATCCATGTAAGCCGCGATGTCGTCGAAGTTCGCCGTTGTCGCGCGGCTGCCCAGCCAGATCGGTGGCCGCGGGGATTGGACGGGTTTGGGCCAGGACCAGCTCGGTTCCACGGATACATGTTCCCCTTGGTAGCCGCCAATGTCGTTGCGCCACAGTTCTTCCATCAACGCCACTTTGTCTTTCATGATTGCGGGGGCATTCGAAATGTCGACGCCGTGGGTCTCAAATTCCTCCTTGTTCCAGCCATAGCCGATGCCGAATTCAAATCGGCCGTCGGACAACCAATCAAGCGTCGCCACTTCCTTTGCCGTAATCACCGCGTCGCGGATCGGTACCATGGCCACACCCGTTCCCACACGGAGGGTTTTGGTGACAGCGGCGGCCGACGCCAGCGTTACGAACGGATCGCTGGTGCGCTTATACCATTCGGGCAGATCACCGCCCGGCCAAGGCGTTTTGCGGCTGGCGGGCAGATGGGTTTTTTCCGGTACCCAGAGGGAGTCAAAACCACGCGCCTCTAATTCGGGCGCAAGCCGGGTCATCTTGATGGTTTGATCGGTGGCGAAGATCATGGCGCCGATTTTCATGGGATATCCCTTCCGGTTTGCGGCCAAGATAGTTGGTCGAGCGTGGCGGCATTTTCCTCTTCGCGTACAGCGCTTTCTTCGAGTTGGCGTCGTGCCGCGTCATCGTCGGTTTGTTCGGCAAAAGCGCGGTAGAGGGCCGCGCCCGTGCGCTCCAGCTCGGCAAGGATCGCTGCTTGTTCGGTGACTGATTTGCCCACAAATACTTTGCCCATCGCTTCGGCTGGCGTTGGCTCACGGGTCAACTTGTACGTGACCTGGGCGCGGGCGACTAAGTTGCTGTCGTTATCGTGAACATCGACTTCGCAGAAACAAATGGTGCCGCCGCGGCGCACGACCCGCGCCGTCGCTGTCAAATCCTGTCCGCGCGCTGCTGACATGAATGACAAAGACAGATCGATGGTGAGGCCCCGATGACGCTCAGGCTGTTCCACCATACTCCAGGCAGCGCCCGTTGCTGCGCAGTCGGCAAGACTCAAGATCGCGCCCCCATGGACAATGTCGCCGACGGTGGTGTTGTCTTTGCGGAACGGCATCACATAGACCCCGCAATCGTCCTCGATGGACTTGCAGGTGATGCCCAGTTTCGAGGACAGGGGAGATAATCGGTCGATCAGCTGATCTCGGGTAAATCGGGGCTGTGCCATGGGCTTGTCTCGCAGGGTTTGTGAGGATCCAGCCAAGATGGCCAGCGGGCGCTGTTGCCGCAATTACGTATCAGGTAGTCACACCGTTAGCGCCCAAGCGCAGAAATCCGCCGATTAAATCATGCAGAAATGCATGATTATGATGCGTTTGTCGCTATACCAATGTATTTTTGCTCGACATATGTTTGGCCATGCAGATATGCTGAACCTGATGGAGGGAATAGTGACAACAGAACTCTGGATGCTGCTGGGAACGGTCGGAGTCCTCTTTATACTGACAATGGGCGTCCAGCCCTTTGCCAATACCGTGGCAGGGATTTCGCCAAATGTGGTCTTCGGAAACAGAGAAGACATGCCGCCGCTTACCGGTCTTCGCGGCCGTGCGCAGCGGGCCGTGCTCAACCTGATCGAAGGGCTGGCTATCTTCGCCCCGCTGGTGATCGTGGCGCATGTCGCAGGCGTTTCGAATGAACTGACGGTTGGTGGCGCCACACTTTACTTTGCTGCCCGCGCGGCGCACGCAACGATCTATGTGCTTGGCATTCCCTATTTGCGGACGCTTGCCTTCCTCGCCGGCGTGATCGGCCAGGGTATGATCGTCGCGGCATTACTGGGATATTCTGGGGCCTGACAATATCTATCGCGCCAACACGGAAAAATGCCGGACTTTGATTGGGATAACATTCGACACTTTTTAGAAGTGGTCAAACAGGGGTCCGCGACAAAAGCGGCGCGGGCCTTGGGGGTCAACCAGTCGACCGTGTCCCGCAGAATGACCACGCTGGAAGAGCAATTGGGCGCCGCTCTCTTTGACCGCTCCCACAGCAATCTTTGGCTGATTACACCCATTGGCGAACGCCTTGCGGCGGTCGCCAATACAATGCGGGACCAAGCCAATGAAATCGAGAGATTGGCCTTCAGCAGCACGCAGGAGATCTCCGGCACGGTGCGCCTCACCGTGGGGGATTTCTCCATGCGGGAAATCATCATTGGGATCGTGGAAGGCTTCTGCCGCGATTTTCCAAACATTGAGATCGAGTTCATCGTCTCTGACACAGGCCTTGACCTCTCCGCGCGCGAGGCGGACATCGCCGTTCGTGGCACCGATGCGCCCCCGCCCAATGTGATCGGCAAGCGCATCGGCGAAGTGTCGTATCGCGTCTATGGGGTCAAGAAATACTACGACCAGTTTGTGGCGGGCGACCGCACCATGCCCTGCATATCGTGGCTTGGTGACGGCACCACGCGGCCTGCCTGGATCCGCCGGAATTTTCCCGACTGCGCGATCGTGCACCGGGTCAACTCGGCGACTGTCGGCGTGGAAATGGCGAAACAAGCCATGGGATTGCTGCAAGTGGATTGCATGGCGGGGGATGTGGAACGCAAGCTTTATCGAATTCCCGTGAACTTTGTGGAAAAAGGATGGGGGTTTTGGGTTCTATCCCATGTGGATCTTAGAACCACGCCACGGGTCCGCTTGTTGCGCGATCGATTGGTGCGCTCACTGACGGAAAAATTGCCCCTCATCGAAGGTCGGGCGCCGATCCGACCGGAAGCTTCTCAATAGAAACATCACTGCCCCGCCGCCTCTGTCCTGCCATTACCTTGCAAGTATTTGAGAGACCGTGGCGGCACCGTCACAGTGTCTGATCTTGTGTTTGAAAAAACGAGTGGTGGCAATGATTCCCCTTATAGATGGAAACGCCCCCGGCCGCCTGGCACGTATCGATGGTAATCGAGTGCATTATTTGCGCGAGGGTCGCGGACCGACGCCCATCGTGTATGTAACGGGTCTGGGCGTATGGAGCCCGCATCATGCGGTCTTGCACGAAAAGCTGAGTGCGGTCTCCGATACGATCCTGATTGATCGGCCGGGATACGGGTGGAGCAATCTGTCGCGTTTCCCACGCACGATCGAGGTAAATGCCCAAGACCTCGCTGCACAACTCACGGCGTTGAATGTACCGGCGCCGGCAGTCATCGCCGGACATTCTTATGGGGGGCTGGTGGCGCTGTCTTACGCCGCTTTATTTCCGGAAGCGGTCAAGGCAGTGGTTTTGGTGGACAGCGCCCATCCGGACCAATGGCGCCGATTTCCGCCTGCATTGGGACAGTTCTTTCATGATCGGCCGATCGAGCTCATGCGCCGGGCGGCGCTCACAGCCGTCAACGCATTCGGCCATTCGCTTGATGAACACGCTTATTCCCTGTCGGGGCCTGACGATGAAGCTGCGGTACGGGCTGCGCTGGAAGAACCGGCACTCCATGTGGCCATGGCGTCCGAATTGGAAAACGCAGCATCCCCACCGCAAGCATTTCCCCTTTCGTCGGGCCGCCCTCTCGATATTCCGTTGACGGTCTTAACGGCGCGCTACAGTTTTGAACATTTCATCCCGGACCGGACGAATGCGCTTTACAAGGAAGCGCAAGCGATGTGGCTGACCTTGCAACACGAATACCTCGACGCCAGCCGGCAATCGGTCCAGCGTTTCGCCGATGCGGATCATGCGCTGCACGTATCCGATCCCGACAGCATCGTCTCAGCCGTCACACAGTATTTATGACCGGAGGCCCGTTATTACCTGGCATGCAATTGAGAGCCAGCGGGAACGCGCTATCTTGAAAAGACGATTGGAGGTGACCGATGAAAAATGTCTATCTCGTCTTTGCTATTGTCGGCGCTGTGGTGCCTTATATCTTCTTTCTGGACTTCTTCAATACGTCGGGGTTTGCACTCGACGGGTTCATGGCCGGCTTGTTCGCCAATGGCGCGGCGGGCGGTTTCACGGCCGACCTGTTGATCACATCGGTGGTGTTTTGGATTTACTTATGGACGCGCAACGTGGCCAATATGTGGGTGTACGTCGTATTAAACCTGACGATCGGGTTGTCCTGCGCCTTGCCCGCCTATCTCTACATGAATGCACGCCAGGAAGAAGCTGCTCTGGCGTAACACGACGCGGGCGGCTTAGCCGCCCATCGTGGCGCTAAGGGTGTTCCAGGCCGTGGTCAGGATGTTGGTGACCGGCGTGACCGCCGCGAGGATCGCCCCAACGATGAGTGAGGCAATGACGCCATACTCCACCATGGTCGCACCGTCCGCATCAGTCAGGAATCTCTTGAACAATTTTGCCATAAGGGTCATTCCCCGTCTGCGAACGGTTAAAGCGACGGTTGGGTACCGGCTGATGTGCAGGAGGCGTGCCACGCGGGAAATCGCGGATTTCAGCAACAATCCTGACCGGATCTTTCCAATTTAAGTCGCATTTTAAGAAAACTGTCCCGTTCCGTGACGGGTCGCGCGGGCGCTGTGCCAATGCGGCACGGGGACCAGTCATCTCATTCGTGATGACAGATTTGGCCCTATCCCGGCTATGGTAAGACTGAACATCAAGAATGATGATTGGCCGGGGCACGCTTATGGAATTCGCATTCACAGCAGAACAGGAACAGTTTCGAGAGATCGTCGGGCGATTCCTGACGGATAAATCGCCGACCACGGCGGTACGTCGGCTCATGGACACTGAAGAAGGCTACGAACGCCAAGTATGGCAACAATTGTGCGGCGAATTGGGGCTGGCCGGTCTGCACATTCCGGAAGCATATGGGGGTTCGGGCTTCGGACCGGTGGAGCTGGGCGTTGCCATGGAGGAACAGGGCCGCGCTCTGTTGTGTGCGCCTTATCTGGGCAGTGCGGTGATGGCCGGTTATGCGATCCTGCTGGGCGCCAGTGAAGATCAAAAACAGAAGTTGCTGCCGCCGATCGCGACGGGATCGAAGATAGCGAGTTTGGCGGTCACGGAAAGGTCCGGTTTCTGGTCGGAAACGGATGTGAACCTCGCCGCGACGCCCGAGGGGGGTGGGTATCGCCTTTCCGGGCAAAAGCGGTTTGTGCTCAACGGCGGTGAAGCGGACCTGATGGTTGTGGTTGGACGAACCGCTGCGGGACTGTCCCTGTTCGCCGTCGAATCGGGCGCTGACGGTGTATCCGCATCGCCCGCGCCGGCCATGGACCCCACCCGTAAAATCGCCGATGTGATCTTCGACAATGTGCCCGCCGTGTTGCTCGGCGAAGAGGGCAAGGCGCCGCTTGAGGACATCTACAATGCGGTGCTCATTGCATTTGCTAACGAAATGATCGGCGGGGCGCAGGCACTGCTCACCTCGGCCATCGACTACGCCAAATTGCGGGTGCAGTTCGGCCGCGCCATCGGTTCCTTCCAGGCGATCAAACATCGGTGTGCGGATTTATTGGTGCAGGTGGAACTTGCTAAATCCACCGCGTACCAAGCGGCCCAAACACTTGCGGCAGGCGAAGATGCCACTGTGGCCGCCAGCATGGCCAAGGCGGCGGCCAGTGAATGCTACCTGCATGCCGCCAAGGAGTGTATCCAATTCCATGGCGGGATCGGCTTTACCTGGGAAAACGACACTCATTTATGGTTCAAGCGGGCGAAAAGCTCGGAAGTCTTTCTCGGCACACCGAAACAACACCGCGAACGCCTGCTGGCAGCGATGGGGGTATGATCATGGACACGGATCTTCAATCCCTTCGTCAGGAAGTAAAAGCTTGGCTTGCCGACAATTGGGACCCCCAGCGCTCGTTGATGGATTGGCGCATCAAACTGGTGGAATCGGGCTGGGGCGCGCCCGATTGGCCGGAAGAGTTTTACGGCAAGAACCTGCCGCCCGCGGCGGTCAACGCCATCGCGGAAGAGTTTGCCGCGGCCGGCGCGGTGGGCTCGGCCCAGTCCGGCGTGCGGTTTTTGGCATCCGCCACCTTGCTCGAACATGGCAATGACGACCAAAAGCGCACCTACCTCCGGCGTATCCTGACCGGCGAAGACGCCTGGTGCCAATTGTTCAGCGAGCCGGGCAGCGGCTCCGACCTGGCGGGCGCCACTACCCGCGCCGACCGTAAAGGCGATCATTGGATCATCAACGGGCAGAAGGTGTGGAACACCAGCGCGCACCATGCGGATTACGGCTTGCTGGTGGCGCGCACCGATTGGGATCAGCCGAAACATAAGGGGCTCACCTATTTCATTATCGATATGCGTCAGCCCGGTGTGGAAGTGCGCCAGTTGAAGCAAATGAACGGCCATGCCTCGTTCAACGAAGTCTTCTTTACTGACGCTAAGGTGACGGACGATCAATTGGTCGGTACGCTGAACGATGGCTGGCAGGTGGCGGTCACCACGCTGGCCTATGAACGGCGCAGCTTTGCGCGGATCCGGACGGTGACGGCGGACCGTCACGGCGATGGGCCAATCTATGCGGAATACGCCAAAGAGGTGGAGATCGCGAACGAGCCATACACCTGGTATCCCCAGCGGGCAGGGCGTGTGGATTTGGTGGTGGAGCGGGCGCAGGAAACGGGCGCGATCGACGATCCGGCCATCCGGCAGGAAATCGCCAAACTGCTCACCCTGAACCAGAGCGCCCAATGGTATGGGGCGCGCCTGCGCGAGGCGCAGAAGGCGGGGACGACGCGCGGGCCCGAAGGATCCATCAGTAAGATCGCCGCCAGCAACATCGCCCGCCTGGCGTCGGACGTGCACACCTCCATTACCGACATCGACGCCATGCTCACGGGGCCCCAAAGCCCGCGCGACGGGATCATTGCGGAAATTCTCGTGTCGGTGCCGGCGGTGTCGATAGCGGGGGGTACGGACGAGATTCAGCGCAACATCATATCCGAGCGCCTGCTGGACATGCCCAAGGAACCGCGCTTCGATACGGGCCCGTTCAAGGACGTAAAGCGCAATTAGCCCAGAACGCATGCCCCGCACCGGCCGGACGATCGAAACCAAGCGGCTCATTCTTCGTCCGTTTGCGGAAGAAGACGTGGGCGCCTATGCGGCGATCTTGGCCAAGCCCGACGTGGTGCGTCATCTGCCGGGCGGCGAGGCGCGCGCCGCGCAGGCGGAAGAAGGCGCACGCGTCATTGTGCCGGCGTTCGCGGCGCTGTGGATGTCGCCGCCCCACTACGGACCTTGGGCCGCTGTCGAAAAAGGCACGGGCTGCTTGCTCGGCCATCTCGGCTTGCGCCATCTGCCGGATCTGGGCGGTGAAACCGAACTCCTCTACATGCTCGACAGCACGGCCTGGGGGGCGGGCCTGGCGACGGAAGGCGCTCGCGCCGCGTGCGATTTCGCGTTCAAAGACCTCAACCTTCCCCGACTGATTGCCATGGTGTTGCCCGCCAATATGGCCTCCATACGCGTTCTTGAAAAAATCGGCATGATCCGGAAGCCCGGCTTGGTTAACGCGTTCGGCCTTCAAGTCGTCCGGTTCGTTCTGGAAAACCCTTTCACTTCTAGGCGCTAGCAGGCGTCGCCCGAAACGGGGCATAAGACGCGCCACCCGACTTTTCGCGGCGCCATGCGTCATGGGTGTTTCACTTGAACCCCTTGCTTTTTGGGTGTTTCATTAGCGCTGGGGGGGTGGCGTTGCCGTGACGGACGTTTACATCTCATTTGATCGGGAAGACCTGAGCGACGTTCAGATAATGGCCGCGCTTTTAAAGGCCAAAGATTTCGACGTTCAGCCGGACTTCGGGAACGACGATTCGGACTTGTCGGAGTTCGAAGCAAGGCGAGAACGCTTTCGCGCCAAGTGCGTCCTTGCGGTGTGGTCGAAGTCGTCCGTCAAACCCCGCTCGTCTGTCAGAGCGGAGCTGTCCTCGGGGATACAACGGAATCGCTTGATCTCTGTCCTGCTTGAACCTGTGGAGGTGCCGTCACGGTTCAAGCGCGCCGAAAAAGTGAACTTGATTGGTTGGGAGCAGGACCCAAACAATCTGTATTGGCGGGAACTTGTTAAGCTTGTCGAAAAGAAAGTGGGCCGCAAGAAGAAGGCCCCTTGGTGGTATCGCGCGCTTATTGGGGCGGGGATTGTCTTATTGGCGCTCTTGATGTGCCTGCTCTTGTTTGCTGTGGTGTACTATTGGCAGGACATTGTAGAGTCCTCGCCCCGCCCAGATAGTTCCGTTGGAGACACGATCTTCCGCCAACCCGGAATTAGAAGCCCCAGAACCGACGCCTACACGCCGCAACCTCTCGGCCGCGACTGCAAGCATTGTCCGGACATGGTGTTGATCCCGGCCGGTTCCTTCGAAATGGGCGAGGAACAAGGCGATTGGAAAACCAATACCACCCCTCAGCATGATGTGACCTTCGCCAAACCGTTTGCCGTTGCCATCCACGAGGTCACCTGGGGCGAGTGGTTCGCTTGCCAACAGGCGGGCTATTGCAAGCCGGCCGCTGCCGGATACCCCGATGACAAACCGATCGAATGGTACGACCAGCCGGTGACCCATGTGACCTGGCACGAAATCAGAGAAGACTATCTGGAATGGCTCAACCGGGACTTGGATTTGTGGGACAAGGACGACCCCTATCGCAGGTTCCGGCTGCTTTCGGAAGCGGAATGGGAACGCGTTGCCCGCGCAGGCAGCACCACGGCCTATTCCTTTGGCGACAATGATGCGGATTTGTGTGATCACGGCAATGGACGGGACCGCAGCAGTTTCATTTTTCATCCGTCCACAAACTTAAAATGCTACGACGGATTTGGCGCGGAAACGGCACCGGTCATGTCGTTCCCGGCAAATCCATTCGGTGTTTACGACATGCACGGCAACGTTTGGGAATGGGTGGAAGATTGCTATCGCCCAAACTACGAAGGAGCGCCGGACAATGGCCGTGCCTGGACGGCGGGCGAATGTGCCCAACGTGTCATTCGCGGCGGCAGCTGGGAGTCACGTTCCGCCCATCTGCGTTCCTCCTATCGTGCACGTCGGGAACCCCATACAGAAGATTGGACGATCGGCTTCAGGCTCGCCCGCGACTGTCCACCAAAGGCCGTTAGCGCTGATGAATGCAAGATCTACTCAAAATATCGTCTCAGCCTGGGCGAAACGCCGCCGGCCACGCCCCCGGCCACAGGCTCCGGCTCGGGCCGGGGCTCCCAAAGAACGGTGCGCTAACTGCGTTTGCCGCCCGGTCGATTGGCGGCGCATCGCCTAACCCGAAAACCCCTCAACGGCTTTGTTCACCGCGCCGATGGCGTTGATGTTCGCCGTGCGGATCGTATCCATGGACGGCGCTTCCGTGGAGATATCGCCAAGCTCCGCCAACACCACATGGGCGTCGTCGTGAAACGGCACTTGTTGCATGTCGTTGAGCCACCGTTCCACATTGGGGAAGGGGCTGAAGTCGAAAATGTTCGTATATCTCGGCTGCAATTGTCCAATTTCTCCGTAGGCAGACAGATCGGCGATGGTGAGCGTATCGCCTGCAATGTATCGGCCTTTCTCTAGGCACAGATCGTTCAACGTTTTAAGGCCCGCCGTGAAGGTGCGCTTGGCCATTTCCTGCACCATCTCCGGAATGTTCAGGTCCTTCCGGATCTTGGGCGCCACCATGCCCGACGCGTCGCGGATGTTCCGGTGATGAAAATTGAGGTACCAATGCACCTTTCCCCGCGCGTGCAAATCGTCCGGGTACACATCGCTCCAGCCATGCTTGTCGCACAGATAGGACATGATGGCGTGGCCCTCGCCCAGCGTGTATCCCGTCTCCGGCTCTTCCAGGCAGGGGATGGTGCCCGCCGGGTTCTTTTCAAGATAAGACGGGTGCCGGCTGCCGCTTTCGCCCTTGGACCCGGGATTGGTGGGCACTAGGTCGAGGGGCAATTGCTTTAGCAGCAGCAGCCAAATCACCGAGCGGACGGGCTGGGAAAACGGAACGCCGTAGATTTTGATGGGGGCCATTTGGGAAAGGTTCCTTCGATGAAGTCGAACGCCGGCAGCATGCCGCGTCCGCTTTGTGAAAACCAGTCCCCTGATTTGCCGGGGCAACTGCTCAGGGACGCCCCTATTGCGTGAATTTGGCCCGAAATCACGCATTAGACGGTCTAATGCGTGATGATCACGCAATAGCACGCGAATGGACGTGGTGTGGGATGATGGGAATGGTGCCGCTTGGGTGACTTGAACACCCGACCCCCGCATTACGAATGCGATGCTCTACCAGCTGAGCTAAAGCGGCCCATAGGCGCGTTTGGCTGGACGGAATTCCAACCCGCCGACCTTACCGAAATCACGGTTAAGATGGGCCAAACTCTTTACTGAAATGTTGCATTCCCCGCAAGGGTGAAGTCGGTTGCTGCGAACCGTGGCACCATCTTCCGCGTCATACCCAAGCGCTCGTCAGGGCGTTACGGGCGTCCAGGGCAAGGAACAACTCCAGTTTCGTCATGGCAGGCGCTACGGCCGGTCCAAGGCGTGTTCCCAATTCATGTAATATTAGCTATTCTTATATTTTGGTTTGCAGGATTTTTGCAATGCAACATACCCTTGCTCTAGAAAATCACGCCACGCGACCGGGTTGCAATTTGGCGGCATCGGCGCCGCGGGGGGTGTCGGACAAAAATTTGGATGAACCCCATGCACCCATCTTTGCGGAGGTACTTGACCACCCACTCCCCCTCCCAACCACCCCAAAGGAACCCTGGTTCGGGTGGTTGGGAAGGGGGAGTGGGGTGGCCTGGACCCCAACAATGTTGACTCAGAGGCGAAAGTTTTATATGCAGGTGCGAAATAAAACGTGTTCTATTACGGCGCTGCACAAGTTTGGTGGCGCTGGTGTGGTTCTAAAAGGCTCGGATAGGCGGCTGCTTCAAACAATTCCGCCCCGATACAGAAGCTAGGGAAGAAACAAATGGAACAGCTCAGCGGTCTCGATTCTTCATTTCTCTATTTTGAAAGCCAGCGCACGCCGATGCATATCGGTGGCATCGCCATCTACGACCCCTCCACGGCGCCGGGCGGCAAGGTGCGCTTCAAGCAAATCATTCAATACATCGAAGATCGCATGCACCGGGCGAAAAGCTTCCGCCAGCGCTTGGTGAACGTGCCGCTGAATTTGGACTACCCCTATTGGATCGAAGATCCGGATTTCGATATCGAGTTTCACATTCGTCACATTGCCCTGCCGGAGCCGGGCGATTGGCGGCAATTGTGCATCCAAGCGGCGCGTCTGCATTCGCGGCCGTTGGATCTCACCAAGCCGCTTTGGGAATTCACCGTGGTGGAAGGCTTGGACAATGTGAAGGGCCTGCCCAAAGGGTGCTATGGCATTATCACCAAGATCCACCATGCGGCGATCGACGGTGTGTCCGGCGTGGATATGACCACCGCCATTCATGCGTTGGACGTGGAAGATGAAGTGGAAACGCCGGAACATCCTTGGGTGCCCGAACGCGTTCCGACCACGCCGGAACTCTTGGCGCGCGCTTACAGCAACACGCTGACGACGCCGCTGCGTCTGGCCAACATCGCGGCCAAGTCGATCCCCACCCTTGCCGGCGTGGCGCGGTCCGTCAGCCGGGGCGAGCTGAAGCTGCCCACCGCCCCCAATTCCATCCCGCGCACCCGGTTCAACCGGGTGGTGTCGCCCCATCGCGTGGTGGACGGTAAGTCGTTTGACCTTGGCACTATCCGCGAGATGAAAAGCCGCCAGCCCGGCGCCACGGTCAATGATGTGGTGCTGGCGATTGTGGGCGGCGCGTTGCGCATTTACCTCAAATCAAAAAACGAGCTGCCCTCCGAACCGCTGGTGACCATGGCGCCCGTGTCGGTGCGCTCGGAAGGAGAGCGCGGCTCGATGGGCAATCAGGTAACCGCCATGTCGGTTTCTCTGGGCACCCATGTGGCGGATCCGGTTGGACGGCTGCAATTCGTCCGGCAAAGCGCGCTCGATTCCAAAGCGCTCACCAATGCGGTGGGCGCCCGTCAGTTGGCGGACTACACCAAGTTTCTGTCCCCCGTGACCACGGGGCTGGCCGCGCGGCTTTACACGCGCATGGGTCTCGCCAATCGCTTCTATCCGGTGTTCAACACGGTGGTGACAAATGTTCCGGGCCCTCAAATGCCGCTCTACTCGGCAGGCGCGAAACTGGTCACCCAATACGGCCTCGGGCCCGTGTTCGACGGTGTGGGCCTGTTCCATCCGGTCTTCAGCTATTGCGGCCACATCACCATCGCCGCCAATGCCTGCCGCGATATGATGCCCGATCCGGAATTCTATGCGGACTGCTTGCAGGACTCCTTCGATGAGTTGAAAGCCGGCCTTATGAAGCGGCCCGCCGCGTCGGTCGCGAAGTCTGAATCGCGCAAGAAGCCAGCCGCTAAGGCGAAGCGGAAGCCCACGGCACGGAAGTCCCCGTCGGCAAAAGGGAAGGCCGCTAAAAAAGAACAGGCGGAAATCGTCGATTTCCAAGTTGCAGCGGCCGAAGCACAGGCGCCGGCGAACGGCAAGTCGACCAACGGCATGGCGCCGTCGACGGAAACGTCCGGTCAGGAAAATTCGTAAACGGACGGCACCGAACGAAGGACCCCATGGCAAGCCTTACCGCGAACGGCATCACCATCGAGTATGAAGATCACGGCCACGCCGGCGATCCGGCAATCGTTCTGATCATGGGGCTTGCCGCTCAATTGGTGTTGTGGCCGCGCGACTTGATCGACAGTTTGGTGGCGGCGGGCTTTCGGGTGGTGGCCTTCGACAATCGGGACATTGGCTTGTCCTACAAGTTTCACGGCCGGCGCACGGTGCATCCGCTCGTACAGGTCGCGGGCCGGGTGGTGGGGCTCCACAAATTGGCGCCTTATACGCTGCACAGTATGGCGAAAGATACCGTCGGCGTTATGGACGCGCTCGAGATTGAACAAGCGCATTTAGTGGGCGCCTCCATGGGCGGCATGATCGGCCAATTGACGGCGGCCCGCGCGCCCGACCGTGTCAGAAGCCTCACCGCCATAATGTCGACCACCGGTAATCCTCGACTGCCACAGGCGCGGCCGGAAATCACGCGAAAGATGCTGGGCAATCGTCCGCAAGGGAAGGATCGCGATACGCTGATCGATGCCAGCATGCAGATTTGGGATCTGATCGGCACGCCCGGCGACGACGAAAACCGCCAATCCCTCCGTGAGCGGATTGCGCACAGTTTTGACCGGTCCTATTACCCGCAAGGGGTGCGCCGCCAATTGGCGGCTATATTGGCCACCGGCGATTTCCGCGAACAGTCTCGAAAAATCACGGCGCCCACTCTGGTGCTGCATGGATCGATCGATCCGCTGGCGCCCAAAGAAGGCGGTGAAGACATTGCCAGAAACGTTCCGGGCGCCCGCTTAGAAATCATCGACGGGATGGCACACGACCTTCCCGAAAAATTTCTGCCGCGCATTTCCGGGCACATTCTCGATCATGTGCGGGCAGTGGAACGGGGAGAAGTCGACGCCGCGGCGGAATAGGGCGCCGTTGGGAAGAAAACGACATGATGCATTTTGGACTGAACTTTAAGGAGACAGAAAATGGCAAATACCGGATTTTTTGATCGCATGACCGATGCTTTTAGTGGGCTGGGCGGTGGATTTCGTGGCTTTGGCGAAGAAGTCAATGCCAAAGGGCGCGAGCTAAATGTGCGTCTCATCGAAATGGCGCAGGAAAACACCGAACACGGCTTCAACACGGCCCGGGCCGTCTTTGAAGCAAAAGATATGAGCGAAGTGTTCCAACTTCAGCAGTCGGCTGTGCGCGAGGGGCTTGAGCGCAGCGTCAACCAGACACGCGAAATCGCCGAAATGTTCGCGCAAGCGACCACGGCGGCGTTCAAGCCGTTGAGCGACGCGGTAGAGGATGTTCGGTCAGGGGACTGATCTTATGACGGCAACGTCAAACGCAAGACATCAAAAAACGGGGGCCTTCGGGCCCCCGTTTGTTTTTGCCCTCTGGCGGGGGCCAAAACTTTTTGGTCTAGTACATGTGTCCCGACGAGGGATATATGAAGGAGCGCACGCCCGACCGGTCGAAGGGCACCCATTCGTCTTCGGGCAGGGCGAGGCGGTCTGCGATCGCGTACATGACCGCGGCGTTCACGCCCAGGCCGCAATGGCTTGCGCGCACCTCGATATTGTCGGTCAGGTGATGCGGTTCCTCCAGGCAGTTTTGCCAGGCGACCACGCCGTCCGCCTTCGTGAAGATCGAGGTGGACGGAACGCCCGCGGGCGGGTCGCGCAGGACCTGCAAAATCTCTTCCATATGATCCGCTTCCGGGTCATGGCCGGTAAGCATCTTGTACAGGCGGTGCGGATGCGTGGCGCGGATATTGCCGTTGAACGGGCTGCCAAGGGAAATCACCTGGCGCACTTTCTCCGGATGGCGGCGGGCCATTTCCCGCGCGATGATGCCGCCCAAACTCCAGCCCACCAGGCTGACCTTTCCGCGGTACTTTTCGAACATGTGCTCGAGCCGCTCGATGATCTTCTCGCCGTTCATGCCCACGGTCCGGTGCCCCAGGTTGGAGCCCAAATTCCAGGGGCGCGCTTTGTAGCCGCGGCCGGCAATGAAGCGCCGTAAAATGTTTGTGCTGCCGTCGCCCGCGATAAAGCCAGGTAGGACGAGTACGGAATGTCCGTCGCCGCGGGGCGCCGTTTGCAATAGAAGAGGTGCAGCGAGTGGAAGTGCAGCCAATTCGGTCAGAGCTCGTCCGCCCTCTGACAATGCGAGCCGCATAGAAGGCGCACGAATCTCGCTCATATGTGCGACATACACCATAGCCGTTCCCTTCCCAATTTATTTTGGGGAAAAGCATATGGCTGCAAATGTCGTTAAAGCAAGGGGATTAACAACTTAACGTTACTTTGAATGAAATGCGAAGGAGCTTCGTTTTTGTTTCTTGCGCAATTGCAGCGCTTTAGCACAGGAAATTACAAAAATTGGGCAGTTAACTTCTCTGCTAATTCCGTGTGCAAATTGTCAGCAAGCCCGCTCAAACGTTAACAGATAGGCATAGCCACGCATAAAGTTACGAAAAGTCACACGTCCTGCACCGGTATCCGCCAATTGATCGAAATAAGCGCGGATTTCCGGACGGAAACGTACGTGAAACGCGGACAGCCAAGCGCCCAACATTTTTTTGAACCATTTGGGCAATTGGTCTTGATTGCCGAAATCCACGATGTGAATGAAGCCGTCCGGTTTGATCTGTGTAAGTCCGTAATCGATCGCGGACTGCCATTCATCGATCATGGAGAGGCTGTAGGAAAACAGCAGCCGGTCGAAAGGCTCCGAAAGTCCGAAAAGGGTGCGGCCGTCAAAGTCTTGCGCGAGCGCCTGGGCGATCTGAATGCGGTGGGTCAGCCCCGCCTTGTCGATGGCCACTTGAGCCGTTTTCAGCATCTCGTCGGAGGCATCGATGCCGTAAAGCCGCGCCTGCGGAAAACGCTGGGCGAGGGTGATGAGGTTGCGCGCCGTGCCGCAGCCCACCTCGCAAATGGTTTCGCCGGGCAGGATCGGCAAATCCTGGATCAGCGAGTCGCGGCCGAACAGATAGTATTTGCGGGTGAAATCATAAATGTGCCGCTGGTAGCGGTACATTTGATCCATTGCCGAACGGGCATCCATGGCCATGCGGTCAGGCGGCCTTGGTGTAGATGTGGAACCCGCCATAGATGGAAGACCGGTCGCGCTCGAGGAAGCGGCGGCCCCGTTCGCCGTCATAAGACCAAGGGGCCAGCACGTCGGTCGGCAGCTTTCTTTCCAGGGGGGACTCTTCCCCCGCCGTGCGGAAGATCACCCGTGCCCCCGGCGCCGCCGTGCGGCCGATCTCACGCCACAGGGCCGTTATCTGCTCCTCATTCATCCAGTCTTGGGAATCGAGCAGCACATAGCGGTCCAGACTTTCATCGGGTTTGGACGCGAGGTAGTCGGTCATGGACGCCAAATGGGTTTCCACATTGCCGACCCGGCCGCGCAAAGGTTCGTATTGTTCCGGGCGCAGATATTCCGGAATGGCATTTTTTTCTTCCACGTCGTAGCGGCGGCCGAAGGCCTGCCACGCGAAATAGTTTTCGGAGATCGGGAAGTCGCAGGCCAGGCGTTCGATCCGCTCACGGAACAAATTGGCAGGGCTGCCATTGGCCGCCGCCATTAGTTCGTCATGCTGTGCCGGCGGAATGCCGAGCCAGTAGAATGAGACCGGCAGGCGGGCCATGGCCTTCACGAAACGTGAATCGAACATGGGGCCGATCGCCCGCTCGTAGATTGCCCGCTGTTCCTCCAACGTCTTTGCCTGCAATACCTCAGAGGGGCGCTTCCCGTGAATGCGCGAGACCAAATGAACCAGCCCGATAAACCGCCCCAGCAGGCTGTGGTGATAGAGATTGCGGGCGAACATGTTGATCCGCCGGCCGCCCCAGGGCACCCAGCGCTGCCAATAGCGGCGGGTGTTGTCGTCCAGATGGGGCAGCAGATATTGGTCGTAAGAGCTGCGGTTGTCCCGGTCGTCGGCAATCCCGAAAAACAGGAAGAAATCTTCATAGGACGGCAGATGTTCCAGGGCCGCCAGTTTCAGCCGGGTCAGCGCAATGTGGTTGGGGTTGAGGTCGATGGCGATGATCTGGGCGGGATTGGCCGTCAGATACGTCATCACATTGCAGCCGCCCGAGGCGATCGTGACGATCCGGGTGCTGTCGTCCACCTCCAGCGCTTCCAGGTCGACCGCCGGATCCTCCCATATCTGGTTGTAGACGAACCCCTGAAACATCATCGTAAAGAGGCGTTCGAGAACGCCGCGCTTGGTGACCGCTGCATGATTCACAGCTGCTTCAGACAACAATTTGTTGGCCATTGCCGTATTTTCCTTGGAAATAGTGCGCGAAATAAAATGTCGGCCGCCGGCAACGCACCCCAATCGGCCGCCGACGCCCATCAAGTCGCACGGATCAAACCCCGCTCTTACCACAGAATGACAGGCAAGATAAACGCAATATCATCCGGATTTCCAGTTCGCACAGCATTGGGTCAGCCTATGACAGGGCTTCCGTCCGCGGTCTGTCGATGATGTGCCCTGGATCAGGGTGTGGTGCTTGCGGGGGAGGCGGGCTGCTGAGCGGATGCTTCGTTGGAATCGGCCACGGCCCTCACCAGATCGACCAGGCTTCGGCGCACCTTCGGATCCTCAATGCGGGCAAAGGCGCGGTTGAGCTGCAGTCCGTCCGGCGACTGAAGAATGGATTCGATGGGGGGTTTGTTCGCCGCCTGACCGTTTTTCTTCGTACCCGTCGCCCCTTCCGGCAAGGCATCGAAGAAGAACATTGGCGTAACACCCAATATCTCCGCGATCTGAGCAAGACGGCTCGCGGATACACGATTTGTTCCCTTTTCGTATTTCTGGACCTGCTGAAATGTCAGACCCAAATTGCGGCCAAGTTCTTCTTGGCTCATGCCCAATAATACGCGACGCATGCGTACGCGGCTGCCCACATGAATATCGATCGGATGCGGTTGTCCAGTCATTGGGATCCTCTACCTCTCCTCCGCTGATCACCTGAAATGCCCAGGCTCAATGGCTTAATTTTTATCAATTTTTACTTTATGGGCTCTCCCAAACCCCAATTAGTTATAACACCGTTCGGCCGCCGCGAAACAGCTCTTTCCAGTTTTGCCTGTGTCAGCCGTCACAATTGGCTACGATTTCGGGTGATTCGGGCAGGCCTGCGAAGGACGCCGACCACGGAATAGGCGGTTATTTGTGTGAACCCCGACACACAGAGCCGGCCAACGTCGATGAAACACTCAGTCCACGAAGGAACAGGTATCCGATGGGAAGATTGTCGGCATGATACCTCGGCTTGAAACCAAGCGTTTCTTTGGCATTGCGCTGTCTGAGACCCATGCAGAGCACCTGCGTGGGCTTTACCGGGAGCCAGCGGTGACCAAACTGCTGTTAGGCACTGATATGCCGCTTGCGGAACAGGCCGTCGAATTACTGATCTCTAGGCTGACAAGTCATTGGACGGCACACGGGTTTGGCCCTTACGCGTTCTTTTCGCTCGAAGAACGCAAGTTTGTTGGATACGCCGGATTGCGCCACACGATTTCAATGAAGACGGCGGGCGTCGAGCTTCTCTATGCGGTACGACAGGCTTTCTGGGGCGATGGTGTCTGTACGGAGATTGCACGCCCAACCGTTGAAGAGGCTTGGACCAAACTTGATCTTTGCGAATTGGTGTCGTTCGCCCTTCCGTCTAACGTTGGATCGCGCCGGGTGCTGGAAAAAATCGGATTCGTATATGAAGGCGACTGCGATTATGGCGGGCACGTCCACGCGGCATTTCGGTTGCATGCCACAAACTAGTCGGGATGCTATTCATCATAGGCTTGCATCGGCCCGTCCGGATCCGGCAGGCTTATTTTCTGGGCGCGGTCAAGCGACGGCAGGTTTCCATAAAGGGTTTGAATACCTTCGCACAGATGGGCGCGTTCGCTCCGCGTAAGTCTAATTATTCCGCATTCGGACGTTGAGATTTCGTTTGGCATTTTGTCGGCGGGGGCGAGTAGTCCGCAGACCTCAAACAACTGCAGGCCTTTATTGCCGATGGCGCCACACGACGCCAATCGGTCGGGCACCCTGTTCGATGTCGACGCTGTGGTACAGTTTACGGTCGAAAGCAACACCAGCCCGGCAAGCAGCCACCTAGCCTTCTGCATGTCTGTCCCCCCGAATGCAGATATAGGAATGGATTTTCAGGCCCGATCGACACAGGTTAGTGGCAAGAAGCGTGATAGATCAAGCCAAGGGAACAGACCGCTTGGCAGCCCCTTAACGGGGTGGTAAGCCCCGCGCGGGATAGTGCCGCGAAGGCGATCATCACATCGGATTTTCGGCGGATCTTCGGCGCAATAGGCGAGGGGTAGAAGTGGGACGAAGAAGATCAATTCTTGCGCTGTTGGGTGTCTTGCTGTTGGGCGGATGCGGGTCTGCCGGCGAAACGATATCGTTGGCGTATGTCCCTTTCGCGCAAGACCGTGGCATCGAGCCAAATTCGATGCGCGTGATTGTCGAAAGCGAAGACATGCGCAGCGCGATCGGGTCTAAAGTCTCCGCCTCAATTGATTGGATCGGCATGGAGTCGTCGGCCATCGAAAACGATCGGCCTATCAAGGAGTTTGTCGCTGAGGCGATTGCGTCGGAATTCGAGGCCCGAGGTTTTGTTACGGAAGAAGGAGGCGCCCGGGTTCACATATCTGTGGAGCAGTTCTTCAACAATTTCCAACGGGGCGTCGGGCAAGGCACTGCTATTTCGCAGGTCGGGTTTCGTGCGCGAGTGGTGAACAGCGATGGTGAAACTTTGTATTCGAACTTTTACGGGGGAAGAGCGCAACGGCCTGTGCGATTGACAAATGGCGCAAATGCGAAGTCCACGTTGGAAGTTGCCTTCTACGACGCGGCATCGAGGCTAGCTACAGATTTCGTATTCTTCCGGGCCGTGGTCGATGCGGCGACCGGGGGGTCCGTACCCGATACGGATCCTTAGAAAAACTCTACGCTTGTCATGCCACCTGTTTACCTAAACACTGGCTTGCACCATTCGTTCATGCTTAGGTCCACCACAAGCAAGATCGCAAAGGGGCAACGTCGAGCATGGCCGACCTACCTGAGACTGACCTGGTCATTGTTTACACAACCTTTCCGAATGACGGTGTGGCCAAAGACATTTGCAAATCCTTGGTTGAAAAGCGGCTGGCTGCTTGCGCAAATCTATTTCCGTCCATGACCGCAATTTACGAATGGCAAGGCAAGCTTGAGCAGGACGCTGAGTGTGCGGCTTTTCTGAAGACCAAAACAAGCTTGGCACAGTCCCTATCTGAAACCCTCAAATCCGCGCATCCGTACGATACGCCTGCGATTCTGGTGTTGCCGACCCAAGCAGCCGACGCTGATTACCAAGGGTGGGTTGACCGGCAAACACGCTCTCGATAGCCGGGGCCGTTCTTCAAGAATTTGTTAGGAAATGGCCAGTTGCGTGGCTACGCGCAACGGCTGGTGATGGGTTTCCTCGATTTGTGCCTTTTAACGCGTGATTCGAACGCTATATAAGGGAGCACTTCTGTCGCGCCGTTTCGGCGCCGGCGCAAGCAAACGCCAGAGTTGGGGGCTTTTGGCGCTTGCTGGACACATCCAACCTTGTCTTTAAGGATTCCCGGTACTTTCTTGGATGGATTACTTAGCGCTCATTGGCGGTCTCTTTATCTTGCTGTTTACCGGCGATTTGCTGGTGAGGGGCGCTGTCGCTCTCGCGAACGACCTGTCCGTACCGCCCTTGCTGATCGGGCTTACGATCGTCGCTTTTGGCACGTCGGCCCCCGAACTTCTGATCGGTATTCAGGCCGCGCTAGCGGGTCTACCAGAGATTGCGCTTGGGAATGCCGTCGGCAGCAACATTGCAAACGTGCTGCTGGTGCTAGGCATTCCGGCGATGATCTATCCAATATGCTGCAATCAGCCCGCCATCCGGCGCAATACGCTTTTCATGCTGCTTGTGAGCGTGGTGTTCATCTACCTTTGTTTCCAAGGCGTGCTCACTTTTTGGATGGGATTCTGCCTGTTCTTCATGGTGATACTCTTCCTGTTCTATGCCTGGATAAGAGCGCGGGCAGGCAATGGTGTGATCGACCAACTGGCGGACCTGGAAGAGATCGAAGGCGTTCCGCAAGACAGCTGGAAGATTGCAGCCTTCATAATACTGGGTCTCATCGGTCTTCCGGTCGGCGCCCATATAACGGTGGATTCCGCTGACGCGATTGCCCGGGCGTGGCAGGTGCCGGACGCCGTCATCGGCCTCACCATCGTTGCCTTCGGCACGTCGTTGCCCGAACTTGCCACAACGGTGATGGCCGCCATACGCCGTCAAGAGGGATTGGCCGTCGGCAATGTAATCGGCTCGAATATCTTCAATATTTTGGCCGTTATGGGCGTTACGGCCATGGTCGCCGATATTCAGGTGCCTCAGGAGTTCCTGGCTTTCGACCTGTGGGTCATGCTTGGATCCTCAATGCTTCTGCTGCCTTTCGTGCTGACACGGGCAAAAATCGGACGCGTCACGGGCGCAGGCTTCACACTGGCCTATCTCCTCTATATCTATGCACTTGCAAGCAACACTGGCTTGCTTGGTTAGAAGCATCACATTCGGCCGATCAGGCCCTCACGGCGTGGTTATTTGGAACAAGGGATGGCCTTGAGCAAACCGCTAAATACGGCCTTGATTACCGGCGCAGCGGAACGGATTGGGCGCGCCATAGCGACCGACCTGGTGGCCCATGGTTGGCACGTGGTTATCCATTACAACAAAAGCGCCGCACGGGCTGATGCACTGGCGCAAGAGCTGAACAGTCGCGCCTCGAAAACCGACCCCGTTGCGTTTGCGGTTGGCGGCGATCTTTCAAGCGAATCCGACACGAACACAGTGGTTGCACGTGCCGGTGATGCCGTCGGCACAATCGATTGTCTCATCAACAACGCTTCGGCATTTGAATCAGACGACATCCGCTCCATGTCACGCGCAAGCTGGGATTTACATCTGGAAGTGAACCTCCGTGCACCAACGGTGTTGATCCAGAACTTTGTGGCCCAACTGCCGGAGGCACAACAGGGCAACATCATCAATATTATCGATCAGCGCGTTTGGCGTTTGACGCCGAAATTCTTGTCCTACACTGTCAGCAAGTCGGCCTTGTGGACGCTTACTCAAACGCTTGCTCAGGCGCTGGCGCCCAAGGTGCGGGTTAACGCGATCGGTCCCGGCCCCACCCTACAAAGCAAACGCCAGAGTGCCGAAGGGTTTCAAAAACAGGCAAGCCTGGTTCCGTTGCAACGCGCGACTGAACTTTCGGAGATTTGCGATGCCGTGCGTTTCATTTTGAGCGCCAACGCCATGACAGGCCAAATGATTGCGTTGGACGGTGGCCAACATTTGGCCTGGCAAACGCCCGATGTGACGGAGGCCGGCGAATAACAAAATGAGACTCATGCGAGGATGATGACAGCTTTATGAACGACAATGTGTATCCATTGCGAATTGCCGACGCCAAGAACTCAATCAGGCATGTATTCGTTCGGGACCTGGAGTTGGAAGCACATATTGGTGTGTACCGGCACGAGCACGGCAGAACGCAACCCATACGGATCAATGTAGATTTGGCAGTGCGCGAAGAAAGTCAACCGATATCGGACAGCATGCAGAATGTGGTCGACTACGAAAAAGTGGTTCGCGACATACAGCAAATCGTCAGCAAGGGGCATTTGAAGCTTGTGGAAACGCTTGCTGAATTGATTGCTGACTCTTGCTTACAAGACCAGCGTGTACTGACCGCCCGTGTACGAATTGAAAAGCTTAAGGCGATCGATGAGGCGCGCGGTGTTGGCGTTGAGATCGAGCGGACCCGCAGTGATCTGTGACCGGAACAGATGCACTGTGTGCGCATAATTGCAATAGGGATGAAATTTAGTTTTGCACATTTGGGACGGGTGCTGATTCTCCGTTCACACAAATGTCACCTTCCGGATTTGTTTGCTCGATGCCCAGATTTTATAAAGATATTCAAGTATTTAGTTGGTTGTCTGACTGAGGTAAAACCGTCACAAATTGCGCCATGGTAATTCGACGCTTGGTCACGGAAAGATTTTCAACAAAGTTATCCACAGGCCTGGAATGACTTTTGTGGACTCGATGACAGCCTTTTCGGCAAAACATGACTGACCGAACAAAAACAGAACACGAGACGTCGATCAAATCGGAGGAATCGGCCGGCATGGCACCGGTGACCGGCGCTGATGTCATCCAAAACGTTCTAAAAACCCTGCCGCAAAGACCGGGCGTTTATCGCATGCTCGATGCCCAGGGGGATGTGCTTTATGTGGGCAAAGCTCGGAACCTCAAGAAGCGCGTGGCCGCCTACACCAAGATGGGCGGACATACCAACCGCATTGCCCGCATGATCTCGCTGACGCGGTCGATGGAAGTCGTGACAACCGGATCGGAAACGGAAGCACTTCTGCTGGAGGCCAATCTGATCAAGCGGCTGAAGCCGCGCTATAATGTGCTTCTGCGCGACGACAAGTCGTTTCCGTACATACTGGTTACGGGCGATCATGATTATCCGCAGATCGTGAAACACCGGGGTGCGCGGAATAAGCCGGGCGATTATTTCGGTCCTTTCGCCTCCGCCGGCGCTGTCAATCGAACGCTCAACACGTTGCAACGCGCCTTTTTACTTCGTTCCTGTTCTGACAGCGTTTTCGACAGTCGCTCGCGGCCTTGTCTGCTCTTTCAAATCAAACGATGCAGTGCGCCCTGCGTCGATTATGTGTTGCAGGACGAATACGACCGTCTTCTGTCCGATGCGAAAGGTTTTTTGCAGGGCAAGAGCCGCCACGTAAAGGATCAACTCACCGGCCTGATGACGGCGGCGGCCGATCAAATGGATTTTGAGAAGGCGGCTGTCTACCGCGACCGCATTCGGGCGTTGAGCCATGTGCAATCCCATCAGGACATAAACCCGTCCACAATCGAGGAAGCCGATGTGGTCGCCGCCCATGAAGATGGCGGCCAGGTGTGCATCCAGGTGTTCTTCTTCCGGTCCGGACAAAATTGGGGCAATCGCGCTTACTTTCCGCGGCATGACCGGGTGCAGCATGTGGATGAAGTGCTGGGGGCGTTTCTCGCCCAATTCTACGACAACAAGCCGGTGCCGAAATTGGTGCTGTTAAGCCATGCGGTGCCCGATCAGAAACTGTTGGAAGAAGCGCTGAGCACGCGTGCTGACCGTCGGGTGCGGGTGTCAGTGCCGCAGCGCGGCGAAAAGCGAGATTTGGTCGAACATGCGGCTAAGAATGCCGAAGCCGCATTGGCGCGCCGCATGGCCGAAAGTGCATCAGAACGCAAAATGCTGGATGCACTTGCCGATGTTTTCGATTTGGAAGGGCCGCCAAATCGCATCGAGGTTTACGACAACAGCCACATACAGGGCGCCCACCCGGTCGGCGGGATGATCGTGCGCGGGCCTAGCGGGTTTGAGAAAAACCAATACCGCAAATTCAACATCAAGGATGAGTCGATCGCGCGAGGCGATGACTATGGCATGCTGCGGGAAGTGCTGACCCGCCGATTTTCCCGGTTACTAAAAGAAGATCAGTCCAGAACTAATGATGAAGATGCTGGAGCGACCGAAGAACAAGATTCGAAGGCGGGGGCGGCTTGGCCCGATCTTGTGTTGATCGATGGCGGCGCCGGCCAACTTTCCGCTGCGGAAAGTGTTTTCACCGAGCTGGGGATCGAATCAGTATCTTTGGTGGCCATCGCCAAGGGCCCCGAGCGCAACGCCGGCCGCGAAACGTTCTTTATGCCGGGAAAACCGTCATTTACGCTGGAGCAGCGCAGCCCAGTCCTGTTCTACCTGCAGAAACTAAGGGATGAAGCCCACCGGTTTGCCATCGGCAGTCACCGGGCCCGTCGCTCGAAAGCTGTGTCCAAATCACCACTGGACGAGATTTCTGGCGTGGGCGGGGCGCGAAAAAAGGCACTTTTGCTGCATTTTGGCTCGGCCCGCGGCGTCGAACGCGCGGGACTTTCGGACCTGCAGGATGTAGAAGGCATTAGCGAATCGCTGGCGCAGCGTATTTACGACCATTTTCACGGAGATGACTGAAAGCGGCGGTATGATGTCGAGTTTGCCGAATGTCCTGACCGGCTTCCGAATTGCCATTATTCCGGTCCTGGTGGGAGCCTTGTTCGCGGGCGGCGATGCCGGCCGGTGGATGGCGTTTTTCTTGTTTGCGGTCGCCGCCGTGACCGACTTCTTTGACGGCTATGCGGCGCGCCGCATGGGGAGCCTGTCGAGGCTGGGACAAATGCTCGACCCCATTGCCGATAAACTGCTGATTACGGCGGCCCTGATCATGCTGGTGGCGCAGGGACCGGTGACGGGCATTCATGTTGTGGCCGTCATTGTTATTTTGGTTCGGGAGGTTCTCATTTCCGGACTCCGGGAGTTTCTGTCCGGACAGCAGGTAACCGTTGCGGTCACGCCATTGGCCAAATGGAAGACGACCGTGCAGATGATCGCGACCGGCATTTTGCTCATCGGCCCAGCCGGTGACCGGATATTCTGGGGGCTGACTGATATTGGCCTGGCCCTCTTATGGATCGCCGCTTTTATGACCGCCTATACGGGGTTTGAGTATTGGCGCGGGGCGCGTGTCCATCTTTCAGAAGATCCGGCCGCCGACCAACAAGAGCTCCGGTCATGAAGATCCTTTACTTCGCTTGGCTTCGTGAAAAGATCGGCCTGTCGGAAGAAAGCGTTGAAGTTCCGGCAAGCGTCCAAACGGTTGCCGATTTGTTGGCGTGGCTGGAGGATCGGGGCGATGCCTACCGACAAGCATTGTCGGAAAAGGGCGTCGTGCGCGTCGCAGTCGATCAGGAGCATGTGGAACTCGACCATCCGCTGACCGGACACGAGGAAGTTGCCCTGTTCCCTCCTGTAACGGGGGGATAGTCCCGTGATTCGTCTGCAGACTGAGGACTTTGATGTAAGCGCAGAGGTCCGGGGGCTGACGGACGGCCGCACCGATGTGGGGGCGGTGGTGACGTTTACGGGACTGGTGCGCGATTTGGCGGGCGATGCTGCAATTTCATCGATGACGTTGGAGCACTATCCGGCGATGGCGGAAAAGGAGCTGTCTGAAATTGAAGCGGAAGCCCATCGGCGGTGGACTCTGTTGGATAGCTTGATCATCCATCGTCACGGTACGCTTAAACCCGGCGATCAGATCGTGTTAGTTGTGACTGCGTCGGCCCATCGCGAAGACGCCTTCCTGGCCGCTCAATTCCTTATGGACTGGCTTAAGACCAAGGCGCCGTTTTGGAAGAAAGAGGCAACGGAGGCCGGCGACAAATGGGTTGCTGCCCGCGGCGAAGACGATGCGGCGGCCGACCGGTGGGATAAGCGGTAACGAATAGGGTCGCTGCAAACTCAACCTGCGTTGGCGGCCTGATGTATGACCGTTTGCGGAAACGGAATCGATATTCCTTCGGCATCGAACCGCAGCTTCAACGCTTTTGTGAGATCGAATTTCACCGGCCAGTAATTGCCGCTGTCGCACCAGACGCGTACCACCAGATTGACGGAGCTGTCGGCCAGTTCACCCACCGCGACAAAAGGATCCGGACTTTTGTGGATGCGGTTGTCGGTGCCGATGACGTCGTGAATGATGTCCATCGCCTTTTCGATATCGTCGCCATAATCGATCCCCATCACAAGGTCGACCCGGCGCGTTGGGTTAAAACTGTAATTGGTGACGGCGGCGCCCCAAACTTCGGCGTTGGGCACAATGATGTGCACATTGTCCGGTGTGTTCAGCTCGGTCACGAAAAGGGTAAGCGCGTTGACGGTACCGGCCTGCCCTGCCACTTCCACGTAATCGCCCACTTTGAACGGTCGAAAGATGAGCAGCATGACGCCGGCGGCAACGCTGCTCAGCGTTCCCTGAAGGGCGAGGCCTACCGCGAGGCCGGCGGCGCCTAGCACGGCGATAAGGCTGGTGGTTTCGATCCCGAACTGGGAGAGAACGGCGAGGATCGTGATCGCAATGACGAGGTAGCGGACGATGCTCGCAAAGAAGGTGGTCAGGGTGCTGTCGAACCGGTCGAGGCGCGACAAAGCGCGGACAGTTGCTTTGCGCGCCCAGCCGGCGACCACAAGACCCGCGATAAGAATGGCGATCGCCGCCACGACGCTGAGGCCGTAAGTAGCGAGGATGGTGATGATTTCTTGCGTAACAGCGTCCAGGTTGTCGTTCATGATCTCACGCTTGAATGGAAATGAAAAAAGGAAGGGCGATGGCCCTTCCCATGTTGGTTATCTGGCGGCGGCCCCCTGGGATTTTAGGAGGTCGCGAATCTCTTCGAGTAACACTTCTTGTTTTGGGGGTGCCGGAGGTTCGGAAGGCTTTTCTTCTTCCTGCCTTTTGAAACGATTGACCTGTTTGATCAAAATGAAAATGGCAAAGGCAACGATCAGAAAGTTGATGATGGCGTTAATGAAGACACCGTAGTTAAGGGTTGCGGCGCCCGCCTCTTGCGCGGCGGCAAGCGAGTCGAATTGCTGGCCGCTCAGGCTAAGGAACAGATTTGAAAAATCGACTCCGCCGGTGATCAGTCCGATCGGCGGCATAATCACGTCGTCCACCAGCGATTTGACGATGGTCGTAAACGCTGCGCCGATGATGATGCCGACAGCCATGTCCATCACATTCCCACGCGCGATAAATTCCTGAAATTCTTTAAGCATCGAGAACCCCGTTCTGTATCCTTCCGAGTCAAACGTAATAGTTTGTAGCCAGACGATAGCAGCTTGCGATTCGTCGGGCCAGAAGGAACGCCGATTTGTGCGGAGACCGGGTAAGTTACTCTTATGGAACGATCAGAAGTTGAAACTTACTGATGAATCATGTTTGTGAAGTCGTCCATCAGTGTGCGTGTGATTTTGCCAACCTCGAATCGATAGGGTCCAATTTCCCCAACAGGGGTGATTTCGGCCGCGGTGCCCGTGATGAAGCACTGTTCGAAGCCTTCCATTTCATCGGGCATGATGGCTCGTTCGATGATCTGAATGCCTCGTTTTTGAGCGAGCTCCATGGCGGCGCGGCGTGTGATGCCGTCTAGGAAGCAATCGGGTGTCGGTGTGTGAAGCACACCATCTTTGACGAAGAAGATGTTTGCGCCGGTTGCTTCAGCGATTTGTCCGCGATAATCAAACATGAGCGCATCCGCATACCCGTCGCGCTCTGCCTGATGTTTGGCCAGCGTGCAGATCATGTACAGGCCGGCCGCCTTGCTGTCGCAGGGGGCCGTTTCCGGCGACGGACGTTTCCATTTTGCAATGGTCAGGCGGATGCCTTTTTCTTTTGTCGCGGGGTCGAAATAGGACGGCCATTCCCATGTGGCGATCGCCACATGGATTTTCGTTTCTTGGGCGGATACCCCCATCATTTCGGCGCCGCGCCAGGCCACGGGGCGGACATAGGCGTCCGTCAGGCCGTTTGCTTTGACGGTTTCGTAGCAGGCGGCGTCGATCTGCTCGGCGGTATAAGGAATCTCAAAATCCAAAATGCGGGCCGATTTGAGCAAACGCTCATTGTGCTCGCGGGCCTTGAAGATTTTTCCGTTGTAGACGCGCTCTCCTTCAAACACCACGCTGGCATAGTGGAGGCCGTGGGACAGTACGTGCAGATTGGCGTCGCGCCAGGGAATAAGGGCGCCGTCAAACCAAATCTTGCCATCGCGATTGTCAAATGGGATCAACGTCATATCGAGTTCCAGTTCCTGAGCGGGAGCGGCCGTTGGGCCGTCACAATATTCGGATCATTATGAAATTTTTGTTCAATATTACCGAGGTAATCGTCATAAAATTGCGTAAGACACCCTCGGACTATTTCATTTAATCTGAAATATGTCAATATGACTGACATAAATAAATCGACTGAGTCGGCGAATCAAGCACAATCGGCTGGGGGCGATGACGAGAAGCTGCGCCATGGCATCGAAATGCTCTTCTTCGCCTACCGAGATTTCACAAGCGATCCCGACGAGATTCTGGCGCGCGATGGGCTGGGCCGGGCCCATCATCGGGTGATCTATTTTGTCGGGCGGCATCCGGGTATCTCCGTTGCCGAATTGTTGTCGATTTTGAGGATTACCAAACAAAGCCTTGCCCGCGTCTTAAAGGAAGTGGTGGACCGGGGCCTGGTGGAGCAAAAAACCGGCGAACGGGACCGGCGGCAGCGCTTGCTTTATTTGACCGACGCCGGCATCCGCCTGGAGCAGCAACTAACCGCCACCCAGCGTGCGCGCGTGGCGCGTGCTTACGAAATCGCCGGCGAAGAAGCGGTCGCCGGATACATGAAGGTGTTGTCGGCGCTGCGCAACCCAAGCTGAATGGGATGAAAATCGGATTTGTCAAAGCCCCTAAATAAACCGCATACTTCCGGTGCCATGAAACCCGACACGATTGTGTTCGACGAGGATACCTCCCACCTTTTGGTCGTCGATGACGACACGCGCATTCGTCAATTGCTTCAAAAATATTTGGTGGAAAATGGGTTCCGTGTGACCACGGCGGCCGACGCGGCAGAGGCGCGCAAGCATTTGATCGGCATGAGCTTCGACCTCATCGTTCTTGATGTGATGATGCCCGGCGAAAACGGCTTCGACTTTACCCAGTCGCTGCGCGAAGAGTCGGACGTGCCCATCCTATTGCTGACGGCGCGGGGCGATGCTGAGAACCGCATCGAAGGCCTCGAACGCGGGGCCGACGATTATCTTGCCAAACCGTTTGAACCAAGAGAATTGGTGTTGCGCATCAATACGATCTTGCGGCGGGCCGCGCGCGATGAAGGGGAACCCAAATCGGTGCAAATGGGCGAATGCCGTTTCGATTTGGAACGCGGCGAGTTGTGGCGCAAAGACTCGAAGGTTCGGTTGACCACGGCGGAAGTGACGCTCTTGCGTCTATTTGCATCAAATCCAAAGGTGACGTTTTCCCGGTTGGAGTTATGCGAACATACAGGTGTCACCTTGGAACGCTCTGTAGACGTACAAATTACTCGATTGCGACGGAAGATCGAGTCGAACCCGCGCATGCCTATTTATCTGCAAACGGTGCGCGGCGTCGGCTATACGCTTATTCCGGACTGACGGGGCCAGGTAAGGTGTAAACGTCACATGCAATTGCGAAGCTTTTTGCCGAAAGGCCTGTTTGCGCGATCGCTGATTATCATCGTGGCGCCCGTAGTCATCCTGCAGGCTGTCGTCACTTACGTTTTCTTCGAGCGCCATTGGGATTTGGTCACGCGGCGTTTGTCCAGCTCCGTTGCCGCGGATATTGCGTTGCTCATCAAGACAACCGAAACGGTTTCCGGATTTGACGACATTATGCAGTTCTCGAAAATCAGTGGGGAGACCATTGGGTTTGAGATCGAAGTGGCGCCGAACACTCAATTGCCTCAAGGACCGCCAAAAAGCTTCCCCATATTGGAGGCGACCATCAGCCGCGAGCTACGCAACAGTTTGGGGGGTTATGAATTCTGGTTCGATACCGAAAGCGAACCCTCTTATGTTTTCATATGGGTGCAGACCGGACCGGATGTGCTGAAGATCAAAGTGCGGCGGAGCCGCGTTTACGCCACCAACTGGCACATCTTTCTGGTTTGGATGGTGGTGACGTCTACGGCGCTGTTGGCCGTGTCGATTGGCTTTTTGAGGAACCAGGTGCGTCCGATACAACAATTGGCTCAAGCAGCCGAGAGCTTTGGCAAAGGGCGGTCCGATGTGAATTTCAAACCGTCCGGCGCGTCAGAGGTGCGCAGCGCGGCGGCCGCCTTTATTGACATGCGCGACCGTATTCAGCGGCAAATCGAGCAGCGCACAGAAATGCTTGCAGGGGTCAGCCACGACCTTAGAACGCCCATTACCCGCCTCAAGCTCGAGCTTGCCCTATTCGGCGACCAACCGGGCGTTGCTGAAATGAAGCGCGACTTGGACGATATGGAGCACATGCTCGAAGAATATCTGGCGTTCGCCAAGGGCGAAGATGGGGAAATCGACACGCTGGTCGATCTCAACGAGCTGGTCGATGAAATCGTCACGGACACACGGCGAAAAGGCAAATCGGTGGACCTTCAAGCCAGCGGTGACATCGTTTTGCCGCTCAAGCGCCGGTCGATTAAGCGGTGCATCATGAATTTGGTCGACAACGCGGTCAGCTATGGCGACCAGGTGGCGATTTCGATCTGGCGCAGCCGCAAATCCATCGAGGTTGCTGTGGATGACAATGGCCCCGGCATCCCCGATGAAAAACTCGAAGAAGCGTTCAAGCCGTTCGGACGACTGGACGACAGCCGGAATCTGGAACGCAGCGGTGTTGGCCTGGGTCTGGCGATCGCGCGGGACATCGCAAGGAAGCACGGCGGCGATATTCTGTTGTCGCGTGGTCCGCTAGGCGGTCTGCGTGCGCAGCTACATCTTCCGACTTGATAAGCTTTAGTGGAAGGTAGGCTGATCGCCAGCGGATGCCCGTTCCCGCATGCGGTCGAAGTCGGTCGCAGTAGACTGCAAGCGCTGGATGATCCCTTCTACGCGCCTCAGCCGTCTGTCTAGGAGCGCCATGGTTTTGGAAAGGCCAGGATCCTCGTCATCAAGCCAGGTGGAGAACACTTCCGAATAAATCATCGCAAGACCGCGCTGGCGGACAGCCCCTCGTAATCCGCCGGCATCCAGATGTGCGGCTTCCAGCATCCACCGCAGAGACTGCAAGATGCTTTGCCGCATGGCCAACATTTCAAACGGAAGCCGGCGCAGATCCTTGAATATGACCTGAAGCGAGCGTTTGTCTTCCGCCATGGCGTCGAAGCGATTCATGATCACATCGAAGAGCCGGTCACGGGCCGTGTCGTCAGGATCCACATCTTTGCTGGCCTCCAACATGTCCAAATCGATGCGGCGGCCATAGGCGGCCAGTACTGCAATTTTGGAGGGCAGATCGTCGTAGATCTCAGCCAATGGGATCTTGGCGGCCGCCGCAATCTGCGACAGGCTGATGGCCGACCATCCCTCGGTCAACGCCAATTTCAGCGTGGCGTCGATTATCTTCGTTTCCTGTCCTTTTTTCATACGCCGATCAAACCACCGATTTATGTGCCAAATGTTATCGCCCTATGGGACAGCAATCCGGCCTATTTGCCAAGTTCCTTGGAGCGCTTGGTGGCGGCATCAATGGCCTGTTCCATCAAGCGCTGAAGGCCGTCCTCGCTGCGCAAGACCGCAAGGGCCGCTTCTGTGGTGCCGCCGGGGCTGGTCACATTTTCGCGCAATGTGGCGGCATCGTCGTCCGATTGGGCCATCAAAGCGCCTGCGCCCGAGACGGTGGCGCGGGCTAGGTTGCGCGCAAGCTCAGGGCTCAGCCCCTGTGAAATGCCCGCCTGCGTCATACATTCGGTCAAAAGGAAGACATAAGCCGGTCCGCTGCCCGAAAGGGCCGTCACCGCGTCCATTTGTTCTTCCGAGTCCAGCCAAACCACCGAGCCGACAGATACCAGCAATTTGGAGGCAAGATCGCGCTGCGCGCTGGACACATTTCCGTTAGCAATCAACGCCGTAATCCCCGCGCCGATCGTAGCCGGCGTGTTCGGCATGGCGCGCACCACCGGTTGAGATACGCCGAACGCGTCCTCAAACTCGCCGATCGTTTCGCCGGCGGCAACCGAAATCAGAAGAGTCTTGGAGCCGCAAATAGGTTTAATCGCCGGCAATGCGTCCGGAAAGATCTGTGGTTTCACAGCCACCACAACCAAATCAGGTTCGGGAATTTCCGACGTAGACGGATTAATTGAGACGTTGTCGCGCTCAAGCGCGGCAACGGTTTGGTCCGGCGCAGGATCGAACACAAAGAACCGTGATTGTTCGAACGAGCCGTCGAGCCATCCGCCGAGAAGTGCAGATCCCATTTTGCCGGCGCCCAACAGGGCTATGGAAAGGGGCTCCTCCGGCATTCTTGTCCTTTGGGCTCAGGCCTCTCCGACGCATTCCAGCATGGTCGATGCGATAGCATCCTTTGCGGTCTTGCCGCCCCATAACACGAACTGGAATGCGGGATAATAGCGCTCGCAGGAATCGATTGCGACCGACACCAAAGTTTCACACTCTTCCATTGTGGCGAGTGATCCACCGCGCAGCAAATGGCCGTGCCGGAAAAGCAGAACGCCTTCGTCGGGCCATAAGTCAAAATGCCCAAGCCACAATTGCTCGTTGACCAACGCCAACAGATTGTTGATTTCCGAGCGCTTCGGCCCCGGGACCTTCAAATCGAAGGCGCAGGTTAGCTGTAAAACGCCCAGTTCCGAGCGCCATGTGAAAGACATGTGGTAATCAACCCAGCTTCCACCGACGGAAATGTTGATTTCGTTTTCATCGGAACGGTCAAATGGCCAGCTGTTGGACGTAATGATGTGTTCCACCAAATCCAGCGGATTTGACGTCTGAATCTCGGGGAGGACAGATAACGTGCTCATACGGGCAGCCTTCCACAATTGACCAAGGGATGAACCGAAAGGGATCGCGACGGGACATGATACCGCACAATTTGTGTCTGCAGGTGGGCAGGGACTAATTGCAATTCGCACATCTTGTGGCCCCCGAAGCGTGCAGTACCATATATTCAAAGTGCCCTATGCGGGATGGCGTTGCAAGTACAATTCCCGGGAATGCGAAACTTATGCACAAGAATTTTCGGGCACCCATACGCCGTGTCTCTTTACGCTAACAAGCTGGCTATTTTGTGAGTCGCTTGCGTGGCTATTTGACGCGTCGTCCTATTTGCCCGACGCACTCTTTTTTTTGCCCAGTTGCTTTTTAAGGTCGGCTATTTCCGCCTTGAGATCTTCGTTTTCCGCACGGGCGTTGGCGGCCATTTCTTTAACGGCCTCGAATTCGTCACGTGTCACCAGGTCCATATTCGCGATGACACGCTCAAATCGGCTTTGGATCAGTGTCTCTATTTCCTGCGCCGCGCCCTGGGCCGCTCCGGCGGCGTTTGTCATCAATTTGGCAAGATCGTCAAAGAATCTATTTTGGCTCTGCATGAGTCGGTCACCGTGTTTCAGGCCGGTTGTCGCATGTTAAGGATAACGGCGTAAAGGGTGGCATTGGGTGTTATGGTCGCATCGGCTGTTGGGGCCGCACTGTCCGCCATTTTCGTAAATGTCAGGTTCGCGACACTGTTCTGCTGGCTAGTGTTGTGGTTCAGAAGTTCGCTATACAATCTCAGCGAGTCCGGAAGCGAACTTCTGAACCTAAAACGACACTAGATTCAATGATTACCTGGTGTCCTTACGAATCCGAAGTTCGTAAGGAGCAAGCTGTTTTAATGTAACGAACTTCGGATTCGGGACACTAGTGAGTTTCGATTGACATGATTCCCTTGGTTATCCCGTTCCCTGAGATCGATCCCGTCTTGATTGAGATCGGGCCGTTGGCGATCCGCTGGTATTCCCTGGCGTATATCGCAGGTCTGGTGTTGGGCTGGCGTTACATTGTGCGACTGGTGAGGAACCGAGAGTTGTGGGGAGGCAAGCCACCAGCGACGGTCGACGACATCGACGATTTGCTTGTTTGGACCACGCTTGGCGTCATTCTGGGGGGCAGGCTGGGCTATGTGCTGTTTTACGGCATGATCTACTATCCGGAGATCTACCTGGCGAATCCGCTCAACATATTCAAAGTTTGGGAGGGCGGCATGTCCTTCCATGGCGGCCTATTGGGCGTCACGCTGGCCATTATCTGGTTTTGCAAGCGGCGCGGACTGGACATGTTCCAAGTGGGCGATCTGGTGGCGGCAGCGGTTCCAATCGGCCTCTTTTTTGGCCGCATCGCCAACTTCATTAACGGGGAACTTTGGGGAAAAGTTTCCAATGTTCCCTGGGCCATGGTCTTTCCTGATCCTCAAGCCGGACCGCTGCCGCGCCATCCCAGTCAGCTTTATGAGGCCTTCCTCGAAGGCATCGTCATTTTCGTGATGTTGCGGTACCTGACCCATCACACTGCGGTCCTAAAGCGGCCGGGTATAGTTGCAGGAACGTTTTTATCGTCTTACGGCTTGTTCAGAGCTTTCGTCGAAATCTATCGGGATTCAGAAGCGTTCATTTTTGCCCCCAACTCGGGCATCACCATGGGCATGTTGTTGTCCCTTCCCATGTGGGTGGCGGCAGGTTTCTTCTTTTGGTGGGCGCTCAACAAATCGCCGTCCATTGGCGGGTCCGGCGTGAAGAAATGACACGGGTTGAGCGGCACCTGGCCGACCTCATTCGTGCGCAGGGTCCCATAAGCGTTGCAACATTCATGACCGTGGTGTTGGGACACCCGGAATACGGTTATTACTCAGTACAAAGACCTTTTGGCAAGAAGGGGGATTTCACAACGTCGCCCGAGATCAGCCAGGTTTTCGGCGAACTCATCGGTCTTTGGTCGGTTCAAGTGTGGGGAGATCTTGGAAAACCGTCACCATTCAACTTTGTGGAGTTGGGACCGGGGCGAGGGGTGTTGATGGCAGACGCCTTGCGCGCCATTTCACAAGTGGCGCCCGATTTTATCGATGCGGCCCACATTCACCTTGTCGAAACGAGCCGGCGGTTGAGGCACGAGCAAGCGCAGCGCTTGCCGAAAAACATCCAATGGCAGGACCGGTTCGATCAAGTGCCAAAGGCTCCCACCATTGTGATCGCAAATGAGTTTTTTGATGCGCTGCCGATCCATCAATACGTGCTGTCCGGTGATGGCTGGCGGGAGCGCCTCGTTGAATGTGATGACACGCCGGAAGGGACCGCCTTTCGCTTCACCGATTCGCCCTTGGCCTGTCATCCGGAAATCGCCATCACTCTCCCAACCCAAATCGGCGATATTGTCGAGGTCTCGTCGGCCTCGCTTGCCATTGTCACGGAACTCGCAGGCGTGATCTCGACGTTTGGCGGCGCCGGCTTGTTCGTGGACTACGGATCCACCACGCGCGGTGTGGGCGACACGCTGCAAGCGGTTCGAAATCATCAACACCACCCCGTCCTCAAAGAGATAGGAATGGCTGATCTGACAGCGCATGTGGATTTCGAATCTCTTGCAGAAGCAGCGGTGTCGGCCGGGACGACGGCGACGAGGGCGATTGAGCAGCGCGTGTTTCTGGAGCGGCTCGGGATCCATCACCGGGCGGAAACCCTGTGCCGGGGCAAGGATCCCCAAACCTCGATGGCGATCCACCAAGATATTGATCGCCTGATCGCACCTGACAAGATGGGGGCGCTCTTTAAGGTTATGGCAATCGCCGGCAGCAAGGATTTGGTTCCGGCGGGATTTGAAGGCACAGACATTTATGGAGATGGCGGCCAAAGCAGCAGCGCTCAGCGACATTGAGCCGGTCCGGCACGGATTTTTTGAACGGCAAGGGGGCGTCTCGGAAGACATCTATGCTTCGCTGAATTGCGGGCGTGGATCCGATGATCTGCCATCGGCGGTGGAGGCCAACCGCAGGCGAGTTGCCAATGAACTAGGTATTGGGGACGATCGCCTTCTTTCGCTCTATCAGGTTCACTCGCCTCAGGTAGAGGTCGTGACCAGGGGTTGGACTCCCATGGCAGCCCCGCGCGCCGATGCCATGGTAACGGCGGAGCGCGGCGTGGGACTTGGCATTCTCACCGCTGATTGCGCGCCGGTGCTGTTCGCCGACAAGCGCGGCTCTGTTATTGCGGCGGCGCATGCCGGTTGGAAGGGGGCCCTTGGTGGGGTGCTGGAAAACACGGTCGAGACGATGGTCGATCTTGGTACGGACAAAAAAGAAATTCGCGCGGCGATTGGGCCATGTATTTCGCAAGCCGCTTACGAAGTCGGGGAAGAATTCAAACAGCAATTTGTCGGCACGGATGCCACCTATGAGCGGTTTTTTGTCCTCGGCGAACGGGAAGGGCATTGGCAGTTTGATTTGCCCGGCTTTGTCAGCGACCGGTTGGATAAAATAGGTGTCGAATCATTCGCGGAAAAGGCCGACTGTACCTACGGCGATCCGTCTCGCTTTTTCTCCTATCGGCGGGCAACCCATCGGGGAGAGGGGGACTATGGACGGCAGATTTCCGTGATCGCTCTGGCAGAATAGGAAAGCAAATCATGTTGATTCGGAGTTCTATCGCCAGATTGATCGTCATTGGATTGCTCATCGCCATGCCGGGCGTTGCGGCCGCTCAAACAGCGGATTTTGTCGTGCCGCCCCTTGAGGGGGCGCCGCCCCCATATGACGAGCGCGTTGCGCGTCTTGTGGCACAGGCCCTGGTGAACATCGATATTTCCGCCACGAACGAGCCGGACGAAGATGCGCTATTTGTCCTCAAAGGCGTGGCGCAGGCGGCCAGCGATTCCCAAGGAACCACGACAAACATTCGATGGGATGTGGCCAATGAAGAAGGCAGCACGCTTCTTTCGCTCCAGGTGGAAGATGTTGCACCCTATATGGCGAATGGCGACCCTTGGGACGCCCTTGATCTCAATTCCCTAAAGCGGCTTGCTGAAAAAACCGCGGACGCTGTGGAAGCGAGTCGCGAACAGCTTGAGACCGCAGCCCTCGCGGCACCTAGCCAGACGACGTCTACCGCAGAATCGCCGGGGCGCTTGGCCATTGGCGCAATTTCTGGCGCGCCGGGGGACGGCAACGATGCCCTGGCCACAGCGCTCGCTCAAGTAATGAAACAATACCGCGTGACGGTGGAACCGAATCCCGGCCCTGGCATCTATCTCGCCACGGCATCGATTGCCGTTGTGGATAAGGATGCCGAAACCCAAACCGTGCGAATCGATTGGCGCCTAAGCGGACCTGGCGGCCAAAACTATGGGCTGGTGGAACAGGAAAACGACGTGCCGCGCGGCAGCCTGGCAGCTAACTGGGGTGATGTGGCCGTCTATGCCGCGGCTGGTGCCGGCGATGGAATCGTGGCTTTAATGCAGCAGCTTGGGCCAGCGCCTCCAAATGTTAATGATTAAGCAAGTGAGGCTATTTACAGGGTCAAAGGTGCTTGCTATTAACCGCGCGCCGAGTTCAAAAAAGCTTCATAAACTTCCGATTCGGAGGCTCGGTGACACGGGACAGATCTGCTGAAGAGGCGCAGCGGCGATGAAACTACTCGCGGGGAATAGTAATTATCCGCTCGCGGAACAAATCTCCGAATATCTCGACATTCCGCTGACGAAAGCTTCCGTGCGGCGCTTTGCCGATATGGAAGTGTTTGTCGAGATTCAGGAAAACGTGCGCGGACAGGATGTGTTCATCATCCAGTCCACGTCCTATCCGGCCAACGACAATTTGATGGAACTCCTGATTTGCGTCGATGCGTTGGCGCGTGCCTCTGCCCGGCGTATCACAGCGGTGCTACCCTATTTTGGGTATGCCCGGCAGGACCGCAAACCCGGCCCCCGCACACCGATCTCGGCGAAGCTCGTTGCCAACCTAATCACAACGGCCGGCGCGGGCCGTGTGCTCACCCTTGATTTACATGCCGGTCAGATCCAGGGGTTCTTCGACATCCCGACCGACAATCTTTTTGCGGCACCCGTCATGCTGCGTGACATCGAAGACCGCTTTAACGGCGACGATCTGATGATCGTCTCGCCGGACGTGGGCGGTGTGGTTCGGGCCCGGGCATTTGCACGGCGTTTGGGCGTCGATTTGGCCATCGTCGACAAGCGCCGGGAACGGGCCGGCGAGTCCGAGGTCATGAACATTATCGGCGACGTAAGTGGCCGGACCTGCATCCTGGTGGACGATATCGTGGATTCCGCGGGAACCCTGTGCAATGCAGCCCAAGCGCTGGTGGATAAGGGCGCCCATGAGGTCTATGCCTATGTAAGCCATGGGGTGCTGTCAGGCGGTGCGGTGACCCGAGTGCGGGAATCGGCCCTCAAGAACCTGGTGATTACCGATTCCATCCAGGCCACAGAAGCCGTGCGGGATTGCCCGAATATCCGCCATATTTCCATCGCTCCGCTGATTGGCGAGGCCATCCGACGGATTGCCGAGGAAGAATCGGTATCCAGCCTCTTTGATTGACGCCAATTCGGTCAATTCTTTAATGAATCGATGATTGAGTTTCGCGGGCTGCGGGTGTAAAACCCGCGTCTTGAGGCGTTGGCACCCTTGGAGGCAACGCCTTTTCCTTATTTGGAGAGAAAAATGGCAGAACTCGCGACGCTTGCCGCGGAAGTACGCGACCGAGGCGGTAAGGGGGCCGCTCGGGCATCACGGCGATCAGGACGCGTTCCTGGCGTCATTTACGGCGGCAAAAATCCCCCTGAAATGATCACTGTCGACCGGGGTGACCTGGTTAAAATTTGGCAGACCGGCACCTTCCTTAACCAAATTACGCTGGTGGAAGTTGGGTCCGACAAAACCCGCGCGATTGCACGGGATGTGCAACTGCATCCGGTGACGGACGTTCCATTGCATGTGGACTTCCTGCGTTTGGAAGAGGGGGCACGCGTCAAGCTGTCCATCCCCGTGAACTTCGAAAACGAGGGCCTGTCTCCAGGCATAAAACGGGGTGGTGTGTTGAACATTGTCCGCTACGAAATCGAACTTGATTGTCCGGTCGACAACATCCCGGCAAATCTGGTGGTGAACCTGGACGGGCTCGAGATCGGCGACAGCGTCCACATTTCGGCAATCACACTGCCCGATGGCGTGAAGCCGACGATTACCGATCGCGATTTCACTGTCGCCACGATTGCGGCACCTTCGAAGGTGGCCACGGCGGAAGAGGAAGAAGCCGCCGCCGCTGCAGCGGCTGCCGAGGGCGAAGAAGTCGCCGAAGGCGAAGCTCCTGCGGCCGAAGGCGAAGCCCCCGCAGAAGAGAAATCCGAGTAATCGGATCTGCGCTAATACGTTTCGTGGGCTGCCGGGCTTCGAAAAGCTCGGCGGCCTTTTTCAAAGCCGCAAGGTAACTGGACATGCTGCTGCTTGTGGGCCTTGGCAATCCCGGCGCACGCTACAAGAACCACCGACACAATGTGGGCTTCATGGCGGTTGACCGAATTATGGAGCGGTGGTCTTTCGCGGCGCCCCGATCCCGTTTTCGGTCGGAGGCGTCCGAAGGCGATCTAGGCGGCGTGCGCATTCTCGCCTTGAAACCTCAGACCCACATGAACAACTCAGGTGAAGCCGTTGGTGAGGCGATGCGCTTCTACAAGCTGTCTCCTGCCGATGTGGTCGTGATTCACGACGAGCTCGATTTGGCGCCGACCAAGGTGCGGGTCAAACTGGGCGGAGGTGTCGCCGGTCACAATGGTTTGCGGTCTTTGGCGGCGCATATCGGGCCCGACTTTTGGCGGGTACGCGTCGGCATTGGTCATCCGGGCCACAAGGACAGAGTAAGCGGGCATGTGTTGGGCAACTTTGCGAAACAAGATGCAGATTGGCTCGAGCCAATGCTTGATGCCTTTGCTGACGCGGCGCCTTTGCTCGTCAAATTTGATGATGCCGGGTTCATGAACAAGATAGCGTTGGCGCTAAAGCCTCCGCGCAAAAAGGAACAAGCGGGCGAGCCGGACAAGCCGGCGCCGCCCAAGGATTAGATATGGGATTTAAATGCGGCATTGTCGGATTGCCGAATGTGGGCAAATCAACGCTGTTCAATGCGCTCACGCAAACGGCAGCAGCGCAGGCGGAGAATTTTCCCTTTTGCACGATTGAGCCGAATGTGGGCGAAGTGGGCGTGCCGGACCCGCGGCTTGACCGGCTGGGCGAAATCGCTAAGTCGGCGGAGATCATTCCCACACGTCTTACCTTTGTGGACATAGCAGGATTGGTGCGCGGCGCGTCCAAGGGTGAAGGGCTCGGCAATCAGTTCCTCGCCAATATCCGCGAGGTGGATGCGATTGCCTATGTGCTGCGCTGTTTTGAAGACGACGAAGTCACCCATGTAGAGGGCAAGATCGATCCGCTGGCCGACGCGGAAACGGTTGAGACCGAGCTCATGATCGCCGATTTGGAAAGCCTGGAACGGCGCGTCGAGCCTTTAAAGAAAAAGGCGACAGGCGGTGACAAGCAGGCCAAAGCGGATGCGGCCATGATGGAGCTTGCGCTTGCGGAACTGCGCGAGGGCCGCCCCGCACGCATGGCCAAAGTCAGCAATGAGCAAGAAAGGGCGTTCAAGGAACTTAACCTACTGACTGCAAAGCCGGTGCTCTATGTGTGTAATGTGGACGAAGCCGCCGCTGCGACAGGAAATCAGTATTCGGAGAAAGTGGCTGCAAAAGCGGCGGCGGAGGGTGCCGTGTCCGTGGTGATCTCAGCAAAGATCGAGGCGGAAGTCGCCCAATTGGAGGACGAAGAGCGCGATCTGTTTCTGGAAGAGCTGGGTCTCGAAGAGCCAGGGCTTAACCGGCTCATCCGGGCGGGTTATGAGCTGCTGGGCTTGATCACCTATTTCACGGCGGGGCCCAAAGAAGCACGCGCCTGGACCGTGCGCAGGGGCACAAAGGCGCCGGGTGCGGCGGGCGTCATCCATACGGATTTCGAAAAAGGCTTCATCCGTGCCGAGACGATCACCTACGAAGACTATACGTCGCTGGGCGGCGAAGCCGGTGCCAAAGAGGCGGGCAAGATGCGCCTTGAAGGAAAAGACTATGTGGTCGCCGATGGCGACGTGATGCATTTCAGATTTGCGAACTAACCACAATACGGATTTATGTCTCAGTACAAATACTATCTCGAAGATTTTGCCGTGGGCGATGAGTTCGAATTCGGCGAAAAACATGTGACCCGCGACGAGATCATCGCGTTTGCGTCGGAATACGATCCTCAGCCGTTCCATTTGGACGATGAAGCGGCAGAGAAAAGCCTTTTCCGGGGGCTAAGCTCCAGCGGCTGGCACAACTGTGCCATGCTCATGGAAATGATCGGCAAGGGCTATTTGGGTGATACGGCCTCCCGCGGCTTTGTGGGTTTCGATGAGGTCCGGTGGATGAAACCGATCCGACCCGGCTATGTGCTGCATGTGAAGCGCACCTGTCTGGACGTGGCCTCGCCCAGCGTGCCCGGAGAGGCCGGAGTTGTACGCTTCCATTTCGATGTCTTTAATCAGGAAGGTCTGCAAGTGATGATGGCGGTCGGTGAACAGCGTATCGAATCCCGCGCGGCGGCCTGAGGAAATCTCTTATGGAAGACGTGATCTATTTGGAAGACATGGAATTGGGCAGCGAGTGGGAGGTCGGATCCTACTGCTTTGAAGAACACGACATCATCGCCTTTGCGATGAAGTACGATCCTCAGCCGGCCCATACGGACCCCATCGCCGCGCGGGACACACACTATGGCGGCCTAGTGGCCAGCGGCTTTCACATCTGCGCCATTTGGATGAAGCTGATGATTGCCAATCGCATTGAAGCGGCAAAGAAGGATCCAGATGCACCACGGCCTGCAGGCCATGGGTCGCCCGGATTTCGAGACTTAAAGTGGTTTGAACCGGTGCGTCCCGGCAATGTGGTGACCTATCGCTCACAGGCCACCGAAAAAGTAGAACTGAAATCGCGCCAAGACATTGGTATCATCCGCAACCGCAACGAAGCATGGCTTGATAACGGCAAGCTTGCGATGACATTCACCGGCCAGGGACTCATCGGCCGCAGACCCAAACAGCAGTGAGGTGACAGCATGGCGCTCCAAGGAAACATGATCACACTGAAAAGCGGCGATGGTGCCGACATCGATTGCTATCATGTGGAGCCCAAGAGCGCGCGCCGTGGCGGCTTGGTTCTCATCATGGAAATCTTCGGTGTGACCGAACACATTAAGGAACTGTGTGACGGGTATGCGGATGATGGGTATGAGGTCTTATCGCCCGCCATTTACGACCGTCAGCAGAAGGGTTTTGAGGCCTCTTATTCTGAAGAAGACGTACAGAAGTCTTTGGAACTGCGTGCCGCCAACACCTACGAGAACACCGTTCTCGACACTCAAATGTGCATCGATTACCTGTCCCCGCGCGGGCCTGTGTTCATGACCGGCTATTGCTACGGCGGATCAGTTACTTGGGTGGCAGCCTGCCGCGCCAATGAGCTTGCCGCGGCGGCCGGGTATTACGGTGGCGCCATTAAGGATTTCATCGACGAAAAACCGAAGTGTCCCACCATCCTTCACTTCGGCGAAAAGGATGCGTCCATCCCCATGGACGATGTGCGGCGCATCGAACAAGCCCACCCAGACGTGGCGGTCTATGTGTATGACGCGGATCACGGTTTTAACTCCGACCGTCGCCAACACTATGATCCGGAATGTGCGAGGCTTGCTAAGGAGCGTACCCTGGCGCTGTTTCAGGCCAATGGGGGTTAGCCGTATTTATTGCTGGCCGTAGGTCTCGAACTTTTCGAGCACCCGCGCCATTTCCTCTGAATCAAGCAGCTGCGGTCCGCCGATCTGCAGCACGTGCCAATACTGATTGGCAAGCGTTTCCACTTCTTCGGCAAGATCGAGGGCGTCTTCCGCGTCGTCCCCAAAAACGATCTGGCCGTGATTGGCCAACAGGCACGCTTTGCGGTCCCTTATGGCGCGCACGGCGTTTTCGGCCAATGCCTCGGTGCCGAAGGTGGCATAGTCCGCACACCGAATATTATGTCCACCTGCCACCGCGACCATGTAGTGGAACGGCGGGATGCCCCGATGGGTGCAGGCGATGGCAACGGCATAGGGCGAATGGGTGTGGACAATGGCCTTTGCGTCCGGCCGGTCCCGATAGATGGCCGCATGCATATGCCATTCGCTGGACGGCTTGAGTTGTTCGGCTTCCATGCTGCCGTCCAGACCAACCGCCACCACATCGCCCGGACTCAGCTGCGCATAGTCCATGCCCGTCGGTGTAATTAAGAATGTGTCGTCGGAGGTTTCACTTCGGGCGGAAACATTGCCCGACCGGACCGGGCTCAGCCCGCGGGACGCCATGCCTTGGGCGGCGCGCACGACTTGAGCTCGCCGCTCAAGATCTTTCACGAAGCAAACTCCGGATAGAGCTTCGCCAGTCCCTCTTTGCTAGCTTCTGTGACGCCTCGTTCGGTTACCAACGCCGTCACCAATCGGGCGGGCGTCACATCGAAGGCAAAATTGGCGGCTGGGCTGCCGGGCGCGGCGATATCCACCGTGACCACGTTTCCATCTGACGTGCGCCCGGTCATTTGGGTGACTTCTTCGGGCCCGCGTTCTTCGATTGGGATTTCCTTCACCCCATCGCCCACTGTCCAATCGATCGTGGTGTGCGGCAGGGCCACATAGAAAGGTACGTCGTTGTCGTGAGCCGCCAGCGCCTTTAGATAGGTGCCAATCTTGTTGCACACATCGCCATGGGCTGTGGTGCGGTCGGTGCCCACAATGCACATATCCACCTGGCCGTGCTGCATGAGATGGCCGCCCACATTGTCGGCGATGATCGCGTGAGGCACGCCATGGGCTCCCAGCTCATAGGCGGTCAAAGACGCCCCCTGATTCCGCGGGCGCGTTTCGTCGACCCAAACATGAATCGGAATGCCTTGGTCGTAGGCCATATAGATCGGCGCCAGCGCTGTTCCCCAATCCACCGTGGCCAGCCAGCCCGCATTGCAATGGGTCAGGATGTTGACTGGTTTGCCGTCCGGTTTCTTGCGCGCGATGTCCTTGATGATGGCGGCGGCGTTTTCCCCAATGCGCCGGCACGTTTCCACATCGTCATCGCAGATTTTGGCGGCGCGCTCATACGCCGCCGCTTCACGCTGGTCATGGGGGCGATTGCGCAGATAGTTGCGCATATCGTCCAGCGCCCATTTGAGATTAATGGCGGTCGGGCGGGTTTCGAGCAGGGTGTCGTAGGCGTGGTCCAGCGCGGCGTCAGAAGGGTCCTGGCGCATAGCAAGACAAACGCCATAGGCGGCCGTCGCACCGATCAGGGGCGCGCCACGCACTTGCATGGAGCGGATGGCGTGAGCGGCGTCTTCCGTCGTCTTCAGGGTGACGGATTCGAACGTATGAGGCAGCAGCGTTTGATCGATGATCTCAACGGACCGTCCATCGTCATTGGTCCAAATCGTCCGGTAATGCTTGCCGTGGATTTTCATGGGACCTATTCGCCTTCAAATTCACACAGTGTACGGACGATTTTGCCGGATTCCTTCAGTTTTTGCGTGCCCCCCAAGTCGGGCAAGTCGATGACGAAGCTGCAGCCGACAACTGTGCCGCCAGCGCGTTCAATGAGCGCGATGGCGGCTTCCGCCGTGCCGCCGGTGGCGATCAGATCATCCACCACAACGACTTGGTCACCTTTTGAGATGGCGTCCTGGTGGATTTCCACGTGGTCCGTGCCGTATTCCAACTCGTAAGCCTGCTCATATGTCTTCCAAGGCAGTTTGCCTTTCTTCCGCACGGGCACGAAGCAGGTGGACAATTGATGTGCCACGGCGCCGCCGACGATGAAGCCGCGCGCCTCAATACCGGCAACTTTGTCGATGCGTATCCCCGCATAGGGCTGCACCAACTCATCTACGGCCCGTCGGAATGCTTGTGCGTTGCCGAGCAAGGTCGTGATATCGCGGAACATGATCCCTTTTTTCGGGTGGTCCGGAATGGTTCGAATAACTGAGGCGATATCCATATGATCGAGAGCTCCGTTATTTTGAACGAGTATTGCGGCTAACTATTTCGACTTCTTAAAAAACGCCCGGCAACCGCGTCCAGCTTGCTGAGAAGCTCAAGATCCCACTTTTCGGGTGCCGTGATAACGGCTGTATCAAGTGTTGTTTCGATGCCGATGGGGCAAGCGTGTCGGTCAGGGCCCAGAAGGGGGGCTACCTGCTTGACCAGCTCGCGCGCCGATGCGGCATTTTGGGTCAAAACCCTGACGACCGCATCTACGTCCACATTGTCGTGGTCTTCGTGCCAGCAATCGTAGTCCGTCACCATGGCAACCGAGGCGTACGGAATTTCCGCTTCCCGGGCGAGCTTCGCCTCCGGCATGTTGGTCATGCCGATGACGTCGCATCCCCAGGACCGGTAGAGCTGGGACTCCGCATAGCTGGAGAACTGAGGCCCTTCCATTGCTAAGTAGGTGCCGCCCTTGAAATGGCGAATGTCGGTTTTGTCGGCCGCTTCGACCAAGGCATCAACCAAGCGCGGGCAGACGGGGTGCGCCATCGACACATGAGCGACAAACCCCGGACCGAAGAAGCTTTTCTCACGGGCAAACGTGCGATCGATGAACTGATCGACGAAAACAAACGATCCCGGTGCATACTTTTCTTGCAGAGATCCGCATGCTGAAACAGAAATGATGTCCGTCACCCCGGCCCGCTTCATAGCGTCGATGTTTGCACGATAGTTTATGGAAGACGGTGTCTGCACGTGACCGCGGCCATGACGCGGCAAGAACACGAGCTCCACATCGCCAAGCTTTCCAAACAACAATTCGTCGGATGGCGTTCCCCAGGGAGAGGCGACGGACTGCCACTTCGTGTCGGTCAAGCCGTCAATGTCGTAAACGCCACTACCGCCGATAATGCCGAGAACCGCTTTAGCCATGAAAGTCTCGTTTCTGATTAATCGCGACCACCCGCGAGTTTAGGCCGGAAACGGATCAGTCGCCAAAATAAAAAAGGGCTGCGCCATGGTGGTGCAGCCCTTACGCTTCATGTGTTTCGTGCTCAGTGGCGATCCGACCAGATCCGCCGATAGGTGAAGTACAACAACGCAGCCATAAGGATCAGGTAAATGATAACCATGAAACCCATGCGTTTGCGTTCTTCCAGCTTCGGTTCCGCCGTCCACATCAAAAAAGTCACCACGTCTTCGGAGAGCTGTTCGATGGTCGCGGGCGTTCCGTCGTCATATTCGATGATGTCTTCGAACAACGGCGGCGCCATGGCGATTTGTTTGTTCTTGAAGTATTCGTTGTAGTACATGCCATCGCCGAGTTCGAAGCCGGCCGGCGCGTCTTTGTAGCCAATCAACAAGGAGTGTATGTAGTCAGCCCCGCCGGCTCTCGCCTTGTTGATCACAGACAAGTCAGGCGGATAGGCGCCGTTATTGCTGGCGCGGGCTTGAACTTCGTTGGCAAAGGGAGAGGGGAAATGGTCGAAAGGGGCCCGGGGAACTTCAACGGGGTCGCCAAACTCGTCCAGCACTTCCTTGGTGTACTCGCTGGCAATCGCTTTCACTTCATCAGCGGAAAAACCGGGCCCGCCCGGGTCGGCAAGGTTTCGGAAAGCGATGAATTTAAGTCCGTGACATGCCGCGCAAACTTCTTTGTAGACCTTAAAACCGCGCTGGAGAGCGCCGCGATCAAATGTGCCAGTGATCCCGGCCGGCCCTGATTCCCAAGACCAATCGTGAGGCTTCGGCTTTTTAGCGTCTCCAGCCGCGAACGATGGTCCGATATTCAGGGCCAGTGCACACACGACCAGCAGTCCCCATGCGGCTATCGTGCCGCGTCGAAACCTGCGGAGCCCATTGTCATAGTTCATCTGACCCATTCCTTTGAGTTTGATTCTTTTCAGCATCGGGCGCTACTCGGCTGGCGCAGGCGATGGGCCGCTGCTACTTAGCACCGGTTTCGAGATGCTTTCTGGAAGTTTTCTTGGTGTTTCAATTAACCCCAGGACCGGCAGGATGACCAAGAAGTGTGCGAAATAGTAAGCGGTGGCCAGCCGTGCCCAGATCACATAGGCACCTTCGGCCGGCATCGCGCCCAGGTAGCCTAGAAGAATGCAGTCCGCGACAAACACCCAGAAGAAAATCTTGTAGAGCGGGCGGAAGGTCGTCGACCGAACCTTCGAGGTGTCGAGCCAGGGGACAATGAACAGGATGGCGATCGACGCAAACATGGCGATGACACCCATAAGCTTGTCCGGAATGGCCCGAAGGATTGCGTAGAACGGCAGGAAGTACCATTCAGGCACGATGTGATCGGGCGTCACCAGGGGGTTGGCCTCAATGTAATTGTCCGTATGGCCCAGAATAGTCGGATTAAAGAACACGAAATAGGACATCAGGATCAAGAATACGACGATGCCAAACGCGTCCTTCATCGTGTAGTAGGGGTGAAACGGCACGGTGTCCTGCGGACCTTTGACGTCGATCCCCAACGGGTTGTTGTTGCCCGGTACGTGCAAGGCCCAAATGTGCAGCACGACGACGCCCGCGATCACAAACGGTAATAGATAGTGCAGACTAAAGAACCGGTTGAGTGTCGGGTTGTCGACCGAGAACCCACCCCACAGCAGTTCACGAATGGCCTCGCCAACGTAGGGGATTGCGCCAAACAGATTGGTGATCACGGTGGCCGCCCAAAAGCTCATCTGACCCCAAGGCAACACGTAACCCAGGAACGCGGTTGCGACCATCAGCAAGAAGATCAGCACACCCAGAATCCAAAGTACTTCGCGCGGTTCCTTGTAAGAACCGTAATAGAGTCCCCTAAACATGTGGATGTAGACAGCAAGGAAGAACATGGACGCGCCGTTGGCATGGACATAACGGATCAGCCAGCCATAGTTCACATTGCGCATAATATGTTCGACGCTTTGAAAGGCCATATCGGCGTTCGCCACATAGTGCATGGCGAGCACCACGCCCGTAACGATTTGAATGGCGAGGCAGACCGTCAGTATACCGCCGAACGTCCACCAATAGTTCAGGTTAGCTGGGGTCGGAAAAACAATGAACGAGTCATAGACAAGGCGCACAATCGGCAGCCTGACATCGAGCCATTTTTCAAACCCAGTCGTCGGTTCGTAAGTTGAATGTCCGCTCATGAAATGTGTCCCCAATTACCCGATGAGAATGAGGCTGTCGCTCAAAAACTCGTAGGGTGGAATTTCTAGGTTTTTTGGTGCCGGACCTTTGCGGATGCGGCCGGAAGTGTCGTAGTGGGAGCCGTGGCAGGGGCAAAACCATCCATTGAAATCGCCTTGTTCGCCAAGCGGCACGCAACCCAGATGGGTGCAGATGCCCAACATCACTAACCATTCCGGATTCTCGGTGCGGTCCGCATCGGCCTGCGGATCCGGCAGATCGCTCAACGGCACGGCTTCCGCCACCTCAATCTCCTCTTGAGTCCGCCGGCGGATGAACACGGGTTTACCCTGCCACTTCACGGTCAGCGATTGGCCAACCGCTATCTGAGAAATGTCGACTTCAATCGTCGCCAATGCGCGCACATCGGCGGATGGGTTCATTTGATCGATCACGGGCCAAGCTGCAAAGGCAACCCCCACACCGGCCACGCCAGCCGTGGCCACGTACAAAAAGTCGCGTCGATTGGTTTCGTCCGAAATGGCATCTGCCACGGTTCGTGCTCCCTCTGCCTGCCGTGATTCCCGAATGGTACCCACGCGAATTTATTAACAATCGCCGTGAGTTAACGAGCCCCGAATGGATCGGCAGTAAAATAGAGAGTCCCCATTTGAATATCTTGTGGCACGATGCCGCATCATCAGCAGATTTGCGGGTTTCACACCAAGGGGGTGGCCTGCGACAAGGTAGACGAATGGCCCTTCGACTTGCCCTCTATGAGCCTGATATTCCTCAGAATACGGGCACATTATTGCGGCTCGGGGCTTGCCTGAACCTGCCTGTGGACATTATCGAACCGTGCGGCTTTCCTGTTTCAGAGCCCGCCCTAAAGCGGGCCGCGATGGACTACGCTGAGTTGGTTGACCTGCGACGTCATGATTCGTGGGCCCATTTCTGGCAGTTCCAGACCGAGAACCTGCGGCGAACCGTCCTTCTTACAACCAAGGCTGAAAAGCCGTACACCAGTTTTGAGTTCGGTGCGGACGATACGCTGCTGCTTGGCCGAGAATCGGCAGGGGTGCCGGAAGTGGTGCATGCTCAGGTGGATGCACGTGTGAAGATCGTGATGGCAGCACAAGCCCGCTCGTTGAATGTGGCATTGGCGGGAGCAATGGTCGCCGGAGAAGCAGTGCGGCAATTGTCCCGTTTGGGGAGCCCTCAACTTCAACAATAGGACCTCGACCTCTGATGAATACCGAAATATCTGCCCGAAAAGAGACGGCTGCGGCCTGGTTTCAGTCGCTGCGCGATCAAATTTGTGCCGCGTTCGAAAAAATAGAACAGGACCATCAAGGTCAGTTTGCGGATCGCGCTCCAGGCAAGTTCGAACAAAAAAAATGGCAACGCCCCTCGGACGACGGAGATGGCGGTGGCGGCGTTATGTCGATCATGCGCGGTCGGGTCTTCGAGAAGGTAGGCGTCAACATATCGACCGTACACGGTAAGTTTTCGCCTGAGTTTGCCCAGAATGTGCAGGGCGCGTCCGAAGACCCAAGCTTTTGGGCAAGTGGGATCTCTCTGGTGGCGCATATGCAATCGCCACACGTGCCTGCGGTGCATATGAACACACGTCACATCGTGACCACCGTCGGCTGGTTCGGCGGCGGCGCGGATCTGACACCCATGTTTGTTGATCAAGACGATACGATTGCGTTCCACAATGCGCTGAAAGACGCATGTGATCGTCATGACGACAACTACTACACGCGCTTCAAAGAGTGGTGCGACGAGTATTTTTATCTGCCCCATCGGGAAGAACCGCGTGGGCAGGGTGGAATCTTTTACGATCATTTGGATAGCGGGAACTGGGACGACGATTTCTCATTTACCCAGGACGTGGGTCGAGCCTTTCTGGAGGTGTATCCGCGGATCGTGCGCCGGCATTTCGATAAGCCCTGGACATCCGAAGAACGGGAACATCAGCTGGTACGACGGGGCCGATATGCCGAATTCAATCTTCTGTATGACCGGGGCACCCAATTCGGTCTGAAGACCGGCGGCAATGTGGAAGCGATCTTGATGTCGCTGCCGCCCGAAGCCCGTTGGCCTTAAGCGCGCTCTAATGTAATCGGCGCATTGTGATCGGCACCAGGGGCGGTGTGGCTGGCCACATCGCGGTATGTTGGTCTAAGCTGGCATCTCTGCGGGCTCGTTGGGGCCAGATTTTGGGGAGTATCGCCATGTCCACTGTTATTCGTGCTGCCGCCGCCATCGGCATGTGTCTCACCGTCATCGTGTCGATGGCATTGCTAACGGTTCCAGCGGCACGGGCGCAGCAGGATGTTTCGCTCCCCGCTTTTTACGGTAAGTGGGTCGGTAGCGCTGTTTCCGAAAGCGAAATCAGCGTTCACTTCCAGCTATCGGTTCGGGATATCGGCGTCGAAGTCAAACCGTTGGACGGGGGTGCATTCGAACTCACATGGTCTACGGTTCAGCGTCAGAAGGGTGACCCAAACGCGCCGACTGAGGTGCTCAAGTCGACAACACTTGTTTTTGAACCAGCGCCTGGGCGAGATGATCAATGGTGGGCCAAGGACACGGGCAACCTAAAGGACGGCAAATCTGTTGCTTGGGCACGGATCGAAAAGAACGCATTGGTGGTCAATTCGTTTGCCGTAAATGAGGACGGTTCGTCCGAACTCCAAACCTATCAACGGGCACTGACCGGTTTGGGGATGGAGCTTAAGTTTACCCGGGTAATCGATGGGGAATTGGTCCGCACGGCGGAAGGTAAGCTGACGAAATTCTCGCGCTAATATATTGTCGCCTGGACGATTGCCTTAAGCCGCTCGACGATCGAAAACTTGTCTTCGGTGAAATCTGAATCGATCCACCATTCTTCGACTTCCTTGATGACCTCGCCGATGGCTGGCCCCTCGGGCACGCCCGCATTCATGACGTCGCGTCCCGTAAGCGGCAGTTCAGGACGCACCCAGCTGTCGGCCAAGGCCAACAAGGCACGCCACTGAACCGCATTGGTTTGTTTCGGATCTGCAGCCCAGTGAAACAAAACCAAATCTCGAAAGGTGCCCGGACCGATGCGATAGAGTGCGCGCCGGACCTCGCGAATGGACAAATAGCAAACAATCTTTGTGTCATTGGTTTGCATTTCCAGCAGACGGTCCCGTTCGGCATTGGAAAGCCGAAGCCTGTTTGCCAGCGCCTCCGCTTGAGGGGCCTCCAAATCTACAAGCGCGCCCAGCCGGCGCAGACCATCTGAGAGAAACAACTGGTTGGCTTCGATATCGACAAGCTGTGCCAGGCGGTCGAAACATGTGGCTTCAGGTAATAGCACTTGAAGAACGCCGGCCGCCGTCATTGTCCGCAGCACAAGCAGCGGGTCGCGGGCGCCCAGAAGCTTTAAAAATTCTGTTCTGATACGCTCACCCGACAGACCGTTAAGCCCCGACTTCAGCTCAGCGATTGCGCGCAAGGCATCTTGGTCCGGATCACCAGAGCCGTAATAGGCTTGAAATCGGAAAAACCGCAAGATCCTCAGATAATCTTCTTGGATGCGATCGCTGGGGGCACCGATGAACCTGATCCGGCCGCTTTTGATGTCCGCAACGCCGCCAAAAGGGTCATAGACTGTCCCGTCCGGATCCGCGTAAATCGCGTTGATGGTCAGATCCCGTCGCGCAGCGTCGGCGTGCCACTCCTCGGTAAAAGCGACAGCGGCGTGGCGGCCGTCGGTCGCAACGTCTTCACGCAGCGTGGTTATTTCGAAGGGCTTTCCTTCCACGACGGCGGTAATCGTGCCGTGCTCGATGCCGGTCGGGACAGCTTTCAAGCCCGCGGATTCCAACAGTTGGACGACGGTGTCGGGCTTATCGGGCGTCGCAATATCGATGTCTTCGACAGGTTGGTGGATAATTGCATTCCTGACGCAGCCACCGACAAAACGGACCAGGCTTCCCTGGGCGGTGAGCGCTGCGATCAGCTTTCGCGTGTCCGGGGCGTTTAGCCATTCTTGAGGCCCAAGATTATGGGGTGGTTCAGGCATCTCTAGAAAGGGCCTCCGAATCGCGGCCGCTCTGGTTCGGGCTCCGGTTCCGGCTCAGGGTTCTCAAACTCCAAGAGCGGATTGCGTGTGTTGTCTTGTGAGTCCATCACGTACCAGGCGCCCAGGCCGGCCATCAGAAACAAAAGTCCAATTGCACTTAACAAAGCAATTTTTCGTTCGTCCCAATCCTCGCCCGATGCCAGCGATCTGTTCTTGATCGAAACGTAGCCCGCGTAAATAGCAAATGGCAGCAAGAACAGCAAAAGATTGATTATTAAAATGCGCATCAGTGTCCGTACAGCCGCTCGTACAGATTGACAATCATGCCTGCGGTCGCTCCCCAGATATAATGGCCATCATAGGGCATTGCATAATACTCACGTGCGGCGCCTTTCCAGTGGGCACGGTGTCGCTCATGATTTTTGGGATTCATAAGAAAAGACAAGGGCACTTCGAAGGCCTCTTCCACTTCGGCGGGGTCGGTCTTGATTTGAAACCCTGGGCGGACAATCCCAACAATCGGCATGATGCAAAAGCCCGTACCCGTCTCGTAGGTATCCAAGGCGCCGATCGGGGTGATGTAGTGCGACGCGATCCCCACCTCTTCTTCGGTTTCGCGAAGCGCCGTGTCGACCGGTGTGGCGTCCACCGGATCGACGCGGCCGCCCGGAAAGCTCACCTGCCCTGCATGGCTGGGAAGATGCTGTGAACGTTCCGTCAACAAGACGAAGGTTTCTGATTGGCGATCTACCAATGGCACCAGAACCGATGCCGCTCGCAAGTCCGCAGAGGCAGCCGCGCCGGAGCTGTCGCGTTCCCGATCACGACCGAAGTCGCCGCGCGACGGCAGCGCCGCGCCAACCTGTTCATGACTGGTGGGAAGAGGCTCAAGTTTTGACCTGAGCAGCATCTCCAGCTCTGAGGTGAGACTGTCGGTTGGGCGGTCCAAATTATCCTACACTTCCTGAAGAGAGTCGGCGGGCGCGATTGGGAAAAACGTTTTGGCGCTCCAGACCCCTAGATATGGTGTGCCCCTCACCGTCTCTTCAACGCTCAGATCCACAAGCTCGTAAAACACCGGCCGGTTAATAAGGGCATGCAGATTGCGCCGCACATGCACATAGGGGCGGGGCTCTTGTGATCTCTCGGCGATCTCCACATGGATCGGATTTGAGCTGTCGGCAGTCACCGTGTCATCCACATTGGTCCGGAATGTCAGAGACTGGGCTTCGCCCCTGCCGTGAACGCTCAATTCGACCGCCACAAAAGGTGCGTCATCAACCGCAATGCCCACCTTCTCCACGGGGGTTACCAGAAAGTAATCATCTCCGTCACGGCGCAGTACTGTGGAAAATAGCCTCACCATCCGTTTGCGGCCAATGGGCGTGCCCAAGTAAAGCCAGGTGCCGTCGGCTTTGATTCGCATGTCGATCTTACCGTGGAAGGGCGGATTCCAAAGATGGATCGGCGGCAACGACTGCGTTTTGTCGGTTTCCCGCCCTACATCGTCTAATCCTTTCACGATGCCGGCGGGTCGGGCCGCTGGATCTTCTGTCATATCTTGGCCTTCTTCTTTAACCATATCCCTTCAAATATATGTGGCCCAACGGGTCGGCACATCTTGTTATGATGGGTTTCCGGATCAAAGGGTGACAGCGGCAATTTTAGGCCGTTGCCCGCCCTCAACGCCAGGAACGAACCGAGCGAGTATTATGAGTGATTTGATCAACCCAGACGAGCAGATTGTGGAAGAATTGGAAAACGCAGGTAAGGCTCTGGCGCGCGTCAAAGAAGGCATTGGAGCGGTTATATTTGGCCAGGCTGCCGTGATCGATCAAAGCCTGATTACGATCCTTTCGGGTGGCCATGCGCTGTTAATCGGGGTGCCGGGGCTTGCGAAGACGCGCCTTGTGGAAACCATGGGGACTACATTGGGGCTCGATGCCAAAAGGCTTCAGTTCACCCCCGACCTCATGCCCGCCGATATCTTGGGTTCTGAGGTGCTGGAGGAATCAGAAACGGGCAAGCGATCGTTTCGGTTTATCAAGGGCCCTGTTTTTTGCCAGCTGCTGATGGCAGATGAGATCAACCGGGCAAGCCCACGGACACAATCTGCTTTGCTGCAATCCATGCAGGAAAACACCGTGACGATTGCCGGACAGCAGCACCAACTGCCCCGGCCGTTTCATGTATTGGCGACGCAGAATCCCTTGGAGCAGGAAGGAACCTATCCACTGCCGGAAGCTCAGCTTGACCGGTTCTTGCTGCAAATCGACGTCAGCTATCCGGATCACGACGCCGAACGCCAAATGTTGTTCGCAACCACGGGCGTCGACGAAGCCGCTCCAACTGCCGTGATTTCGGCGCCGGAGCTCATCCAGATCCAAAGTCTTGTGCGCCGCATGCCGGTCGGCGAACAAGTGGTCGAGGCCATTCTGAAGCTCGTGCGTTCCGCGCGGCCGGACGGCGACGCCGATGATTTGGTGCGGACGCATGTGGCTTGGGGGCCAGGACCCCGTGCCTCCCAGGCGATGATGCTGGCAACGCGGGCGAAGGCGTTGCTGGACGGTCGGTTGTCGCCGTCGGTGGACGACGTCGTCCAATTGGCAGGTCCCGTTCTTCGCCATCGTATGGCCTTAAACTTCAGTGCACGGGCAGATGGCATTACGCTTAGTGAGATCATCACCGGACTTTGTTCCAGGCTTGGATGACGATGGCACCTTCTTATTGGCGCGACGCAGTGACTGGCTTGGGCATGTCTTCTAAGAAGCGAGACGATGCCGCCCAGCTGCAACACGACGCCGAAGCATTAAGCGAACGTCTTCCACCCTTGTTGGTCGATGCCGAGCGCATTGCGAACACCGTCGCGCCAGGCATTCACGGGCGGCGCCGGGCGGGGCCGGGAGAAACATTCTGGCAGTTCCGTCATCACGTTGCGGGCGATACCGCATCGTCGATCGACTGGCGGCAATCCGCCAAGTCGCAAAGCTATTTTGTTCGGGAGAACGAATGGGAAGTGGCCGAAAGCGTTTGGCTGTGGTGCGATCAGTCCGCATCGATGGACTATTCCTACACGGATGAAAATCCCACCAAACAGTACCGCGCAACCGTTTTGGCCATGGCGCTCGGACATCTGTTGCTGCGCGCTGGTGAACGGGTCGGCGTGCTGGGCGAGGGCCGGGCACCGCTTATGGGCTTGAGCACTTTCGCCCGGCTTGGCAGCTTGCTCCTGGCCACCTCAACCGGGTCTGACGGCTTGCCCCCGAATGTTCAGCTACCTCGGCACGCCCGTGTGGTTTTGCTGAGCGATTTCTTGACGCCTGCTCAGACGATGTTCGACCGTCTCGACCGGCTTGCCAAGAGCGGCGCGCGGGGTCATCTGGTCCATATTCTCGATCCCGCCGAGGAGGATTTTCCTTTTGAGGGTCGGACGCTGTTCGAAGGAATGGAAGACAATTCAAAGCTGGTTGTTGGGCGGGCCGAAGCGCTGCGCTCGGTTTATTGCGAACGCATGACCGAGCTTCAGACCGAATTGTCCCTTTGGGCCCGACGCATGGGATGGTCTTATTCGCGTCATCGCACAGACAAGCCGCCGCATCTCACCCTGCTGCAGTTTTACGATCTGTTGAGCGGCGCTTATGCACGCGTTGTGGATAATGGAGCGCGTTTGTGACGATTGGTGCGCTGTCATTTTTGTATCCCTGGATTCTGTTAGGCTTGCTGGCATTGCCGGTTATTTGGTGGCTCCTGCGGGTGACGCCGCCCCAACCGCAACGCATTGCGTTTCCGCCCCTGGCGCTTCTCTTGGGACTACAAAAGAAGGAAGAGGAATCTGCGCACACGCCGCTGTGGCTGCTTATGTTGCGCCTGCTGATCGTATCGCTCCTGATTGTTGCGTTCGCGGGCCCTTTGCTCAATCGTGGAAAGCCGATTGAAGGCACCGGACCGATTGTCTTTGTCATCGATAATGGCTGGTCGTCGGCCACCGGGTGGCAAAACCGGGTTGATGCGGTCAATGAACTGCTCGTTTATGCAGGCCAATCGAACCGTCCCATATACCTTGTGCCCACCGCAGATCTGCCGCGCGGGAACACACCCATATCCGCTCTTTCTCCGGAGCAAGCAATCGAAAAGCTGAAGGGGCTTGTGCCGAACCCCTGGTGGCCTGATCGAGACGGAGTTGTCGCCTCACTTCAACAAGCGGAAATCGATACGGCCCAAATCTTCTGGGTATCGGATAATTTGTCTTATGAAGGCGACGACGATTTTGTGGAAGCGCTGCAGGAACTGGGCGCGCTGACAATTTTCGTTGCGCCCGAAGACCCGATAGTTCTTGCCCGCAAGAACAGTCAAGACGCAGCTCTTCGCGTGTCGGTCATGCGCCCTCGGGCTGGCGATCAACGCGGTGGCGAATTGGCTGTGGCCGCAGCCGATGGGGCCGTGATCGGGTATTTCCCCTTCGCCTTTGAGCCCAATGCGACCGAAACCGATGTGCATATCGATCTTCCCTTGAAACTCCGCAACTCTGTGGGACGCATATCCGTGCGGGGCCAGGCATCGGCCGGGGCCACGGTCCTGTTGGATGATTCGCAGCAGAGGCGGTCAGTGGGCATCGTTGCCTCGAGCGACCAAGAGGACGAGCAGCCATTGCTCTCGGATGTGTATTATCTCAGACGCGCGATAGATCCGTATGCTGAAATTGTGGATGGCACCCTGAAAGAGGTGCTGACCAAAGACATTTCCGTCCTGGTGTTGTCGGATGTGGGCCAGATTGTGGGGAATGATCTGCAGTCCGTACAAGACTGGGTGCGGAATGGCGGTGTACTGATTCGCTTCGCGGGGCCACGACTGGCGGCGAAGCGCGACAATCTCATCCCCGTGAACCTCAGAGAAGGCGGCCGGGCGTTTGGAGGTGCCCTTTCATGGGAGTCGCCGCAAAAACTGAAACCTTTCGACCCGTCAAGCCCGTTCTATGGCATTCCAATAGGGGATGACGTGGAGGTCCGGCGGCAAGTGCTTGCGGAACCGTCGATAGAACTGTCGAGCCGCACATGGGCGCAATTGGAGGATGGAACCCCGCTGGTGACGGCGGCGCAAAACGGCGATGGATGGATCATTCTGGTGCATGTCACCGCCAATTCGAATTGGTCGAATCTTCCTTTGTCAGGTATGTTCGTTGGTATGCTGAGAAAAATGATCAATATCTCGGCCGCCACAATGCCGGCTGTCACTCAAGGCAGCGGCCCGAACGAACGCGTGGTGGGCACGGAAAACGCGCTGCCACCGGTTCGGACGCTTGATGGATTTGGCGTTGCGCAGGATCCGCCGTCTCATGTTTTGCCGTTACGCACCCAGGCGATACCGGAAATAGACAGCAGCCATCCACCGGGCATCTATGGGCGCCGGACGTTGCGCGTCGCATTGAACATTGGCGATTCGGTGGAAGCGCTCACGCCAATCGGCACTCCGGGAGGGGTAACGGTCGAACCTCTAAAACCACCAGAGGTGGTGCGCTTGCAACACTGGTTGCTGGCGTCGGCCACGGGCTTGTTATTACTGGACTGGTTGGCGGTCATTCTGCTTTTTGGTGGCCTTCAGTGGCGCGCGATGTTCCGGTCACGCGCCGCGACGTCAACAGCGGCAGGCGCAGCGATCTCCCTGCTCTTTGTGTTTTCGGCATTGTGGGTTGGCGGATCTAAGGCGTATGCGGACGAAGTCGACGATCAGACGGCACTGGCCGCAACCCTTGAAACCCATCTTGCGTATGTGGTGACCGGAAACAGCGATGTAGACCGCATGAGCGAAGCCGGCCTCATGGGCTTGGGGCGGATACTTGCAAGCCGTACGGCTGTGGAACCGGGAGATCCCATTGGCGTCGACCTAGAAAAGGATGAGCTTGCTTTCTTCCCGCTGCTGTTTTGGCCGATCGCCGAAGAGCAGGCGCCATTGTCGCCGGAGGCGCTGGCCAAGGTGGACGCCTACATGAAAAATGGCGGCACGATTCTGTTCGACACCCGAGATCAGCAGAAGAATATTCTGCCGCAGTTAAGTGGTGCCGGCGGCTCCGGTCAAAAAAAGCTAGCAGAACTGGTCGGCAGTTTGGACATACCACCCCTCATGCCGCTGAACGAAGACCACGTGCTGACCAAGTCGTTTTACCTGCTCAATACGTTTCCCGGACGATGGGCGGGGGGGCGCGTCTGGGTGGAAGCCGAAAATGAAGCGACAGGCACCACCCAATCCAGCAATGACGGTGTGTCGTCGATCATCGTCGGCTCGAATGACTGGGCAGCGGCCTGGGCGCAGGACGAAAGCGGCCGGCCAATCGCGGCCGTTGTGCCCGGCGGGGCCCGTCAGCGCGAACTTGCCATGAGATTTGGCGTCAATTTGGTGATGTACGCTTTGACCGGCAATTACAAAGCGGACTCGGTTCATATTCCAGCCCTATTGGAACGTTTAGGTCAGTAGCAATGTGGCGCGTTGATTTCTTCCCGATGGTCCCTGAGGGACTGTTGTGGGCGCTAGCGATAATTTCTGTCGGCATGCTGGTTTTGTGCCTGTCTACCAAGCAACGGGCAGGGATATGGCGAGCGTTTGCGCTTGCGTTGATGCTGCTTGCACTGAGCAACCCGTCAGTCTTGCGCGAAGAACGCGAAGGTTTGGACGACGTGGTCGCCGTTTTGGTGGATCGGTCCGAAAGCCAAGACATCGGCGAACGCCGGGAACAAACGGATCGTGTGCTGAGTGATTTGAAGGAACAATTGGCGCAGCAGGATGGGTTGACCGCACGTATCATTGATGTTGGTAAGGACAATTACGGTCCCAGCCGTGACGGTACACATGTTTTCTCCGAAATGTCCCAAGCATTGGAAGATGTTGCGCCCAACCGGCTGGCCGGCGCCATCTTGATCACCGATGGACAGGTCCATGATGCCCCGGACGATCCGGCAGAGCTTGCGTCGAACGGGCCGCTTCACACGCTGATCGTCGGCAAAAAAGACGGCTACGACCGAAAGCTGACTGTCGAGCGCGCCCCCGTATTCGGCATTGTGGGCGAGTCGGTGTCCATCACGCTGCGTGTTGACGAATTTGGCAAACAGCAAGAACGTTCGCGCACCCTGCTTTCCGTCGATGTGCTTCTCGATGGCCGGCCGGTGCAATCTCAGTATCTTCCCGTTGGACAGTCGCGCACGATTGAAGTGGACATAGACCATGGCGGAGAAAATGTGATTGAAGTGCGGATCGAGACTGATCCGCAAGAACTGACTGACAAGAACAATGTGGCGGTTCTTGAAGTTAACGGTGTGCGCGATCGGCTGAGGGTTCTTCTGGTCTCGGGCGAGCCACACGCGGGCGAACGTACTTGGCGCAATTTGTTGAAAGCCGATCCGTCGGTCGATTTGGTACATTTCACAATTCTGCGCCCACCGGATAAGCAAGATGGGACGCCGATTGATGAATTGTCCTTGATCGCGTTTCCGACCCGCGAACTCTTCTCCGAGAAGTTGGATGAGTTCGATCTCATTATTTTCGATCGCTATCAGCGCCGAAATGTGCTCCCGCTAATTTACCTCGCGAATGTCGCCCGTTTTGTGGAAGACGGCGGTGCGCTGCTCACCGCTGCCGGGCCTGCGTTCGCGACCACGCTCAGTCTCTATCGCACACCTCTTGCCGGTGTTCTGCCGGCGCAGCCCACCGGCGAAGTTTACGAACGGGGATATAGGCCGCGGGTCACACTGGCGGGGGCGCGGCACCCGGTGACCGCCAATCTTCCGGGCGCAAATATGGAGGATGTTGCTGCTGATCCCGAATGGGGACGTTGGTTCCGACTTGTTGCAACGGAACGTGTCTCGGGGGACACGTTGATGTCCGGTCCCGAAGACGGACCCGTGCTCATCCTTGACAGGGTTGGCGATGGACGGGTCGCCCAGCTTTTATCGGATCATAGCTGGTTGTGGGCGCGCGGCTTCGAAGGGGGCGGCCCTCAGGCGGAGCTTCTGCGGCGATTGGCGCATTGGCTGATGAAGGAGCCTGAGCTTGAGGAAGAAAAACTCTTCGCCGATATTGAGGGCGGCGCGCTCGTGGTCAAAAGACGCACCATGGAAGACGTTCCGATGGAAGTGATGGTCACAAGCCCCTCCGGCAAGAAGGAGACCGCCTCTTTTGAAGAAAGCGCCGCGGGCCTGTGGACGGCGCGGCTTCCGGTCGACGAGATCGGTCTCTACCGGCTCGAAAACGGGGACCAGGTTGCCGTTGCGGCGGTGGGGCCGCTTAACCCGAGAGAATTCAGCGACGTTCGGGCAACGGACCAGGTGCTCGCGCCAATCTCCGAAGCAAGCAGCGGTACAACGGTTTGGGTTGACGAGTTGACCCGCGCCGCGCCGCTCCTTCGACGGGTGGCCAAGGGACGCGAAATGTTCGGTCGTGATTGGATCGGGCTTGTTCGAAACAACGCGTATACGGTGCGGTCCGTTACAAGCAGCGCCCTATTGCCTGCATGGTTATTCCTGCTCGTCATTGCCGGCGCAACGCTTTTCGCCTGGCGGCGAGAGGGGGCCTGACCGAACTTTTTGGATTGCACCACGAAATGACTGTCCGAGTGATTCGCTCAGCATGCGGATCAATAGACGGGAAGGATCAACCGGGCCTGGAAACGAAAAACGACCCGGTTCTGTCCGGACAAATCCGGTTCTTGCGTAGTAAGGTTCGTCTCCCACAAGAAAGACGACTTTGTGTCCCTGATTTGCCGCCTCTCTTATGCTGTGTTCGATCAGTGCGATGCCAAGACCTTGCCCGCGCACGGCCGGATCGACCGCAAGCGGCCCGAGCAGAAGCGCGTTGTGATCTCCACCGACCCGAACAGGCCAAAATCGGACACTGCCTTTTGGCTCGCCGTCAATTCTTCCCACAAAGCAAAGGTCCGTTATTGGTGCTACGCCTTCCCGGAGGCGGTAGGAAGATTTTGCAAACCGTCCGGGGCCAAACGCCAGGTCCAGCAATTCCTCTATTACCGGCGCGTCGCCCGGTTGTTCGTGGTCAATGGAAATCATTTGTCAGCCTCCAACAAAAATCGACGATCGCGACGGGCCGAAGCGGACCCTGCATGCTCGCCAGTTCTTTGGAGGAATTGGAAAAGTTGCGCGTCAGCTCAGACCACGCCGCGTAGCAACGGGGTGCGATGGCGACGTCGTCGTCGGAGACAATTTGTGGCGGGTGACAATCCGCTCATCAGGCAACCTTTCCGTTCGGAAGCTGGCTCACTAACACAGGGGGTCTTGGGGGTAAAGATCATTCTTTTGGGAAAAGACTCGCGAAAACACCACGGACTGGACTATTTTCCGCGAACAAGGATTAAAGGACAGGAGAATTCAGATGCCTCGCTTGGAAGGAAAAGTGGTTTTGGTGACGGGTGCCGCGCGCGGTATCGGTAAAGAATGCGCGCTTTTGGCGGCGAAAGAAGGGGCCAAAGTGATCGTTAACGATCTGGGCGGCGGTGTTTCGGGGGACGACAGCGGCGAAGCCGGTCCTGCTGAAGAAGTTGCCCAGGAAATCAAGGCAGCGGGTGGAGAGGCCGCTTCGAATTCCGACAGCGTAGCCGATATGAGCGGTGCCAAAAACATGGTCGAACAGGCACTCGACACTTTCGGCGGTTTGCATGCGGTGATCAGTCCGGCGGGCATTTTGCGGGACAAGATGTTCCACAAAATGGAAGACGAAGACTGGCATTCGGTGATCAATGTTCATTTGAATGGTTCATACAATGTGACCAAAGTGGCCATCAATCACTTCCGGACTCAGGAAGAGGGATCCTTCGTCCTGTTCACCTCCACGTCCGGACTGATCGGCAATATCGGCCAGGCAAACTATGCGGCCGCGAAGATGGGCATTGTTGGGCTTTCCAAGATCATCGCCATGGAAGGCGCACAGAAGAACGTCCGCTCCAATGTGATCGCGCCCTTTGCCTGGACTCGGATGATTGCGACAATTCCTGTCAAAGACGAAAAGTCCGCCGAAAGGGTCGAGCGCATGAAACGGGCCATGCGCGCCGATCAGATTGCCGGGCCAGCTGTTGCTCTTTGTACCAATGATGCAAAGGATGTCAGTGGGCAGATTTTTGCCGTTCGCGGAAATGAGATCTTCTTGATGAGCCAGCCGCGGCCGGTGCGGGGGCTTGCGCGGCTTGAAGGGTGGACAGTGGACGCCATCCTAGATCATGCGGTGCCGGCCATGAAGCCGAGTATGACGGATCTGGGGGCGACCGTTTCCGTTTTCGGGTGGGAGCCGGTTTAGGTAGTCCGGTCTACCACATCTCAGATTGCGGCGCGTTGTCGAAAAACTCGGCGAGGCGCCGCCTTGTACCGGGCGATGTATCTTCCGGTATTGCTTCACGATCAAAAAAATCGAATTCGGCAATCTCGAGATTTCTATTCGGGCGGATCGACCAATTGTCGGCCGCATAAAGCACTATGTGGTCCGATTTGTACTCACGCAGATAGGTGTAAGCACCAAACAAAGTGGGGGGAGATTCCAATTGGACCCCCACTTCTTCGGCCAATTCGCGGGCGACGGCGCTTCCTAGTGTTTCGCCTTTCTCGACTCCCCCTCCGGGAAAATACCAGCCGTCGATGTAGGTGTGGCGTACCAGCAGGATTTTCCGCTCCGGATTGAGCACAATGGCGCGGACGCCCAATGTGAGGGGACGGCGTACACGCCAAGACGCCTTCTCAACAAGGCGCGCCGCGCGCAGCGCGGGATAGAGTAACCGTGTTTTCATCGGCGAAAGCGCTCGTGTGGATGGATTTGTGCGTGCTCGGTTGCTGGTGGTGGGCGCAGCATTCGGTCTCCTTAACTCTGAATACATACTCACTTCTGTAAAGTTGGCATAGCCCTGGCCGCGAAGTGGGAACGTTAGGGGTACTCAAAAACCGACCGCCACCGTCCAAACGAGATGATCGATGACTGAGGGAACATTTAGCCTACCCGGCAAACACGCCGCCCAATTGATCAAATTGCCGAATCGAATTCTGGAAAAGATCGGCGGTCTCGAAGCGGCCAAGAAAGCATTCGGCCCGGATGTGTTGCAGCGAATTGAACAAGCCATCGACGACCAAGCCGAGCAGTTTCAGGGCGTTATCGATCAGTATATTCGCGAGATGAACGCTGCGAGCTGCGACTCTGCGGCATTCAATCAGGCGTCGATGCAGCAGATTCGCGAGATCAGCCACGAATTGCGGGGTATTGCCGGGACATTCGGATTTCACTTAGCCTCCAGAGTGGCCAAGTCTCTTTGGGAGTTTCTGGGCGAGTTTGAAGAGCCGAATCCGGCCGTGTACAACGTTGTTCGCATGCATGTGGATACGCTTTTGGCGGCGCAAACAACGCGTGGCGACGCTGATGGTGTCGCACTGCAAGTCGAAAAGGGATTGCAGTCTGTCATCCACAAGCTGAGGGCCTCTGCGTAGGTCAGACTTGTTCTCGCCGCGGCCGGCCGCTGCCTGCGGCGCGCATGGTTAACCAACTGTGAATCTGCACTTTCGCCCAGCCTTCATCTGCCTTTCGGGTCGAGCCTCCTGTTTTAGCGATCTTTAAGCAAAAGGCCGCATACTCCCTTAACCATGCGGTTTCAATGCCACGGGCCGCGTGATGGGGCACTAACAGGCAAAGCAGTTCATGTTTCAGATTATCGGTATTCTCTGCGTTTTCGGCATGGTGTTTGGCGGCTTTTTGCTCGCCGGCGGCAGCTTGGATGTGATTATGAAGGCCGCGCCGCTGGAGATGATGATGATCATGGGCGCCGCAGTTGGCGCGTTCTTGATTGCCAACTCATCGGCCATCTTGGGCAAAACCGGTGGCGCCATGGGCAAAATGTTTGCCGGTCCCAAATGGAGCACATCGGACTATCAGGATCTTCTTTGTCTTCTCTTCCTGCTGACAAAGACCATGAAGTCCAAGGGCATGATTGCTGTTGAAGCTCACATCGAGAATCCCTCGGAGAGCGCTATCTTTAGTCAGTACCCGAAGATTCTGGCTGACCACTTCGCGATCGATTTCATTTGCGACACGCTGCGCATGATGACCATGAATCTGGAGGATCCCCACCAAGTGGAAGACTCCATGGAGAAGCAGCTCGAGAAGCATCACCATGAGGCCCTGGGGCCGGCGGAAGCGATGCAGGCGACCGCCGACGCGCTGCCCGCATTGGGGATTGTGGCTGCCGTGTTGGGTATCATCAAAACAATGTCCGCCATTAACGAACCGCCCGAGGTGTTGGGTAAACTCATCGGTAGCGCCCTTGTGGGTACGTTTTTGGGTGTGTTTCTCGCTTATGGCTTCTTTGGACCCTTTGCGACGCGTATGAAGCAAATCGCCGATGAGGAAGGTCAGTTTTACGCCATCATTCGCGACGTGCTGGTCGCCCATTTGCACGGCAACTCGGCGCAAGTCTCCGTAGAGATTGGCCGAGGTAACGTTCCGTCCCCGGCTCAGCCGTCATTCTCCGAACTCGAAACCGCCCTCAACGAACTGCCGCCGGAAGCGCGATAAGTTACTTCTGTTTGCGGGTAGATAAGGCGCTTGCGTAGGTCGCGACGCCGCCGGCAACAATGCCCAAAGGTATTGCCCATGCGGTCACATCGCCTAGGCCCAGCACGATAATGGCCGTTACTGCACCGCCCGTCACAATGGGTGGCGGCGCAAATACCTCTGATTCTGGCGCCTTCTTGTCCATGCAGAAACCATAGAAGGCGTCCATCGTTAACCCAAGAGAAACCTTAACAATTGGTTAATCATCCGGAAGCTAGGTCAGACTTGCTCTAACGCCCTAGAACCTTACGACCAGGCAATCTTGCCCGGCTGAACTCAGGGCTTTGCAGCGGTCGATGGCGACTTGACGCTGGCTGATCGGACCTGCACGCACGCGGACGAATTCGCCCCGGCCCTGAAGCGTTACGGTTTGGAGATCGAGGGAAAGGCCGTCTAACTGATCGCCATGCTTACGGAAGATCTGGGTCCACGCCGCTTGGCCCGCCTCCAGCGACTTGGTTGCCAGCAACTGTATGGCGTATTGGCGATCGGAAGCGGCCGCCCCAGGCTTGCCGGAGGGTATCGGGGTGGATGGGTTTGATGCGGATGCCGCCGGTTTTGCGGCGGTATCGTTGACGGCCGGATCGCGCGCTTTCGGTGCCGTCTTGATGCGGTCGGTAGTTACCCCCGCTCCGGAGGGCGGAGGTGATATGGCGTTCTCCGCTGCGGGAAGGCTATCGCTCGCAGCATCTTCAGCGGGGCCAATGGTTGCCAGGCGCTGTGTGCCAACCGTGTCGGGCGAATTCATCAAATACCACGCTGACGCGCCCATTACGCCAATTAGCACCAAGGACAGAATCAGCCGCAAGGAAGGGCGGGGCAAAAGAAACACCAGCCTTGGTTCGGGCGGCGTTACCTCCTCATCGGTGCCGGCTGTTTCGTTGTTAGGTTGGGCCGTAAGGGGGGAGACGGTCTCCGGCGATTGTTCGTTGTTGGCCGAAGGCACAACGGGTTCAACCGGTTCCGACCGCGGAGCGGGGGCTGACACTTTCGGTTCCGGGCTTCCGTACAATTCACCGATTGGCGGTGTACTTGTCAGAGGCACATCGGCAATCGTCTCGGGATTGGGAAAGCGAGAAACTTTTTTTGAAGCCGGGTCGGTGGCAACAGGGCCGACGGAGGGTTTGGCTTGCCCTTTCTTGACAAGCAACGACCCATCCAATGAAGCCGGCCTCTGTTTTGTCATGCAGCCCCCTTCACCATCACGCCGGGCGCATGGGTCGTCGACGTTAGGGACGACTGAAGGCTATGGGTTTGCAGACGGTGAGCCGGTTGTTGTTTTCCCAGTGCCTCCTTCAAGAATGACCACAGGGTTGAAATCTCATTCGGTGAACGGCTACGTCCGGGCAGTTCCATGACGGTGCGTCCGTCGATCATGCTGGACGCAAAATCAACGCGCTGATGAATGATCGAGGGTGCAACGGCGCCGTGCTGTGACAAGGCAATCACCGCTTCTGTGGTAATTCGCGCGCGGGGAGTCGCCCCGTTGATGGCAAAGACGATGCTCTTCTCCAGCCGCTCACACAGTTCCACCGTGGCGCCGGCGGCACGCAGATCGTGCGGACTTGGCCGTGTGGGGATGACCACCAAATCGGCCTCGGAAACAACGTTCTCAATTGTGCTGGTGATGGCGGGCGGCGTGTCGATGATGACAAGCTGAACACCCATTTCGCGCATGGCATTGATGTCTTCGCCAAGCCGGTCAGGTGTCGTTTTGGCGAAAACCGGCGTTTCTTCCGATCGCTCATTCCACCAGTCCGACAGACTGCCTTGGGGGTCGATGTCGATCAACGCAACGGGGCCATCCCCCGAAAGCTCTGCTTGGACGGCAACGTGGCCGGCCAATGTCGTCTTGCCTGAGCCTCCTTTTTGTGAAGCAAATGCAACCACTTTCATTAATCTTGGCCCTCTATACAAAAAAACACCGGGTGCTCACCGCGACGGACACTGCGGTAGTTAAGAATTCGTATTTGTCGGATCGCGGGTGCCACGGTGGTGCGAATCACCAGGGAAAGTTTAACCGTCCGAGTCCGGTTGACAATAGATCTGCTGGAAGAAAAACCGTCCGGTGCTAAGTATTCGCGGCAGATCGGCGGTTTATATTGTCGCGGATCTTTCGCACTGCGGCGTATTACTCACAGGTCGAATTTTGTGTCACGCACCTGTTTGGCCAACAGTGGCACAAGGTTTCGAAACTTTGGAAGCTGCAAGTACCGAATGGGCAACATGAACGCGAATGTGGCCCGTACGAGGGTTGAGCCCACAAGCTTCATGTAATGCCATGTAAAAATCCGTTTAGGACCGTTCTCGTCCTGTGAATTGCCCTCACCCTGGGATTCATCTTCCACCCAGAGCAATATGGCGCCGTCTTTCAGAAAGACGCGGTCCTGCATCACGAACCGAATGGATTGATCAGCGGCTCGTTTTACAAGAAGCTTTGCCTCTTGTTCGCACAAGGGGCGAATTCCATTGCGCAGATCTTTTAGGGATACTTTGCTGTTGTGGTAGGTGAACCAAAGGGCGCAAGGCGTGGCGGTGTCCTTGATTTCCCAAGCGGCCTTGCCGCGGGACCGGATGCGCCATGCGTCGGGAAAGCTGAATGTAATTGTGTTGCCGAATGTGTGTTCACGCAGTGCGTCGTAGTCGAGATCGTTGTAGAGGTCGGTGTCGACGATCTCGTCGGCGATCTGCGATGAAATCAAGTCGATTATTTTTTGGACCCGCGGATAAACCTGGTATTCCGCGGGCATTTCCAGCACATAGCGCCTGACCGCCACTTGGCTTGCCAGCTTCTCGATGACATACCAGATCTGCGAGCGGACCACATAGTCGGATTCCCCTGACATCAGGGTCCAAGCCACCACATCGCTGCTCGCAGTGCGTGCGTGCTTGAAGTCCTTTGCTCTTTCTTGTTGATTGGCAATGTTTTTGATCGTGGTGAGCGCGCTTTCGGCCGTCAGCGCGTCGCGATCACCGCGGGTCGGTGCGGCGGCGCCCGCGAGAATATCTTCATTGACGAATAGGGATAGTCGCTGATCGCCGGGTGGTCCGCTCCACCACTTCCCCTTGTCGTCCTCGCACTCGCCCGACACCCAGTCGGACGGCAGATCCATCTTGATCGTGCGACCAAGCGGTAAGGTGCGGGTCAATAAGCTTGTGGTCTCCTGCTCCATTCGGTCTTTTGTTCCTGATCCGTCGAATCATGCGATTCGCCCGCCGACCGGCTAAACTAAGGAATCAAGACCCTTTATCTAGCGCAGGCTCAATGCACGCGCAATTCCATATCAACAGTCTTAAATTCACTCGGCTTGATCAGGCGATCGCGTGCAACGCGAACCGAGTGCAGCTTGCCCTCGATATTCGTTTCCCAAAAATAAAGGAACTTCTGAAGCTCCGGGTACTGAGGAGCTATGTCGTAATGCTGCCAAATGAAGGATTGCAAAAGACTTGGATGATCCGGCATCCAATAGAGTATCTCTGCCGTGCTCAAGAGATACCCCTTCATTTTCATTTCGACTTCAGAGGAATGTCTACTTGTCATACGCCCACTCCATCGCCCAAAAACAATCTTGATCCAAAGGCCGCATTATCGCAAGCGGAGATTGTCATTAGGCTTAACAAGGGCGCTTATTAACTATTAGCACTCCCAATTGATCGCTGCCAGTTTTCGTATGTGTGCAGATTATATGGGTGAATCGGTTGGTCAGCGGCCCTGCTGGCGGTCGCGCAACTTGTTGAGCACAACATCTCCCCCCGATTTTTTTAGGCGAATGTCCTCTTCGCTCAAACCCGCGAGCTCATGCGGGAATACGAGCCATTTGTCGGTCTCGTGGACGAAATAATCTGGGACCCTTTGGGTGATGTTCTTCCGCGGTTTGTAGTAAACAGTCGCAACGCGTATGTCGTGCGGCGCGTTCCGGCGGCACAGGCGGTGGATGTGTTCGATCGTGGCCGCGATGCTGGAACCGGAATCGAAGACGTCGTCGACAATCAATAGCGAATCTTCCGCGTTCACATTCTCAATAATGTAATGTAGTCCGTGTACCCGCACAATATCGCTTCGTTCATCGATGCCCGTGTAAGACGAAGTGCGGATGGCGATATGATCGGCGCTGACATCAAAGAAATCGAGCAGTTCCTGAACGGCGATCCCGGGTGGCGAGCCGCCCCGCCAAATGCCGACAATATAGGACGGCTTGAAGCCGCTATCTAAGATCTGGACGCCCAGGCGGAAAGAGTCTTCTAGAAGCTCTTCCGCGCTGATGTGATATTTCTCGACCATTTTTTATTGCTTTGACTCAGTTCTCGAACAGGGCATCGGCACAGAACGGGTTTGATTTGCGTTCGGCGCCGAATGTGGAAAGTGGGCCATGACCGGGCACGAACGTGACGTCATCGCCCAACGGCCACAATTCGGTTCGGATCGACTGAATAAGCGTGTCGTGATTGCCCCCCGGTAAATCTGATCGACCGACGGACCCCTGAAACAGAACGTCGCCCACCGTTGCAAGGCGTGCCGTGGCGTTGAAAAAAACAATGTGTCCGGGCGTATGACCGGGACAGTGGCGCACTTGCAATGTGAGAGAACCGACCGTGACCGTGTCGCCGCCTTCCAGCCAGCGGTCCGGTTCGCAGGGCCTGGCAGATGTCATGCCAAAGCGGCTTCCTTGTTCGCCAAGGCTGTCCAGCAGGAACTTGTCACCAATGTGGGGGCCCTCAATGGGTAGCCCCAACCGCTCGGCGATTTCCGCCGTGCCGCCCGCATGGTCCAAATGTCCATGGGTGAGCAGCAATTTTTCGAGCGTGACGCCGTTTTCTTCGACCACAGACAACAGCCGGTCCACGTCTCCGCCGGGATCCACCAAGGCGCCTTTCATCGTGGTCTCATCCCACATCAGTGTGCAGTTTTGTTGGAAGGGCGTGACGGGAATAACAACAGCTTTCATACCTGTCCTTAGCCCAGAATCCGCTTACGGGTCTATTTTTTTGTTGATGAATGGCTGGGGCCACCCGCATTACCCAGCGGAAATTTGCACGAAGCGGCATGACGGTTGCGCAATGTGCCATGCATTTTTTTGACTTTCTCGCCCCGCGAATACCCGCCAGAATGCGCACAGCTCAGAATGACCAAGAAGAGGTACGGGAGATGGCAATAGGGCAGCGGCTTGAAGGAAAAATTGCGGTCGTGACCGGCGCGGCCGACGGCATCGGCAAGGCGACCGTCGAATGTTTCGTTCGGGAAGGCGCGCGCGTCATTGCCAACGATCTTCCCTCGTCGAAGATCGACGAAGCATTGGGGACGCTGGAAAATGTTGTGACCGTCAAAAAGGACGTCACCGAACAAGATGCCCCCGCCGTGATTGCCGAAGCGGCCGCCAGTGCCTTTGGCGGGTTGGATATTCTCTTTAACAATGCTGGCACGGCCGCGGGCGCGCCGGTCGACGAGCTTACCGATGAGTTGTGGGACCATGTGCTTGCCGTCGATCTTACGTCGGTCGTTCGCATGACCCGGGGGTGCCTGCCGTTGCTCAAGAAAAGTGATGCGGGACGAATCATCAGTACAGGATCGGTTATGAGCAGCTTCTCCGCGCCTGGGATGGCCGCTTACACGGCCTCCAAACACGGTGTTCTCGGGCTGACACGCACCTTCGCGTTGGAGTTTGGAAAGTTTGGGATCACCGCCAATTGCATCCAGCCGGGCGCGATTATGACCGGTATTACCCGCGATGTATTTGCCGCCGACCCTTCCTTTAGCGACTATTGGAAAAACAAAGCAGCCCTTGGCCGATTGGGGCAGCCCGAGGACATCGCGAAGGCGGCCCTGTTCCTCGCATCCGACGACGCGGCTTTTGTTAGCGGTATCGGCATGCTGGTGGACGGGGGGGCAATGCAGGGCACGTGACGGGAGAAGTCAATTACGCCAGTCTGCGCTGAGATTTTAAACAACAGGAACGCAAGATGACCAAGTCCGAAACCAAGTACCGCATTTGCCCGATCTGTGAGGCGACGTGTGGCTTAACGATTGAGACCAACGGGCGAACCGTGGGGGACATTCGCGGAAACGACGAGGATGTATTCAGCCACGGGTTCATTTGTCCGAAAGGGGTTGCGCTTCGGGAGCTTGACGCGGATCCCGATCGTCTCCGGACACCCTTGGTCCGCCGCAGTGGCGAGCTCATCGAGGCGTCTTGGGAAGAAGCATTTGCCGAAATCGAAAAGCGCATTACGCCGATCATTGCAAAGCATGGGCGGGAATCTGTCGCCACCTATTTGGGAAACCCGTCCGCACACAAAGTAGCTTTGCAGCTTTACATCCCTGTGTTTCTAAAAGCCCTTGCGAGCAAGAACCTCTATTCGGCAAGTACGCTTGATCAGATGCCGAAGCAGGTGTCGAACGGGCTCATGTACGGCAACTTCTTAACCTGCGCCGTGCCTGACATCGACCGGAGTGATTTGCTGGTCATTATGGGTGCCAATCCGATGGCGTCCAATGGCAGTCTTTGGACCGTGCCCGATTTTCGCGGACGCATTAAAGCGATGCAAAAACGCGGCGGGCGGCTTGTGGTCATCGATCCCCGACGGTCGCAAACGGCAAAGCTTGCAGACCAACATATTGCCATCCGTCCCGGGACGGATGCCTATCTGCTGGCGGCAATGGCGAACACCATGTTCGCCGAAAACCTGGTTAATGTGGGCGAGCTTGGCTCTCGGATCAACGGTCTGGACGACGTTGAAAAGGCCGTCGAAAAGTATTCACCGGAATTGGTCGCCGAGATCACGCAGGTTTCCCCCGAAACAATCAAACAGTTGGCGCGGGACGTCGCGGCGACCGATGCCAGCGCTGTTTACGGACGCATCGGGACCTGTACGCAAGAATTTGGCACCCTGTCGTCCTGGTTGACGGATGTTGTCAACATTCTCGCGGGCAGTTTGGATCGGCCGGGCGGGGTCATGTTCCCGAAGGCGCCGGCCCTTCAGGCGAACTCTACCGGTACGCCAGGCTCTGGTCGTGGCACGCGCATTGGGCGCTGGCAATCTCGCGTGCGAGGCGCCTCGGAAATTTTGGGCGAACTTCCGGCGGTGTGTTTGGCGGAGGAAATCGAAACGCCCGGCGATCAACAAATCCGCGCATTGTTTACCATTGCGGGCAATCCGATCTTAAGTGCGCCCAATGGAGAGCGTATAAGCCGCGCGTTCGGCACGCTCGACTTCATGGTCAGTATCGACATCTACCTCAATGAGACGACGCGCCATGCGGATGTCATCTTGCCGGGTACATCACCTCTCGAAGAATCTCACTTTGATATTGGCTTCCACCAATTTGCCATTCGCAATGCCGCCCGGTTTTCGCCGGCACTTTTCTCTCTGGATGATGGTCGGCCGGGGGAATGGGAAACTCTTCTACGGCTTGCCGCCATCGTGTCCGGGCAAGATGTGTCTGCGGCAGATATGGATGAGCAAATCATCCGTGGCCGTATTAAATCTCTAACGCAAAAAGAGGGCAGCCCCATCTTCGAGCGCGATGAGTCTGAGATTTTCGAAAGTTTGACCGGCACCGGACCCGATCGCCAAATCGATTTGGCGCTTCGCGTTGGCCCTTACGGAGATGGTTTTGGCACCGACCCGGACAGCCTAACGCTGAAAAAGCTGATCGACACGCCAAACGGCATCGATTATGGCCCGCTTGAACCCCGTATGCCTGAAGCGCTGCGCACCCCCAGCGGTAAGATCGAGATGGCGCCGCCGGAAATCCTGTCCGACCTCCCCAGGCTTGATGACGCCTTGGTGCGTACGGTGCCAACGTCCTTCTTGCTGATCGGCCGCCGTGATGTGCGGACGAACAATTCCTGGCTTCATAATTTACCGCTTCTCGCCAAGGGTCCGTTCAAGTGCACAATGCAAATTCATCCGGACGATGCCGACCGGTTGGGTCTAGAAGACGGCGCAATGGCCTCTGTAAAGGGCAAGAGCGGTGCTGTCGAAGTGGTCACCGAACGTACGCCCGACATCATGCCCGGCGTCATCAGCATACCGCACGGTTTTGGTCACAATCAGCAGGGTGCAAATCTTAGAGTGGCCTCGGAACGGCCGGGCGTGAACAGCAATTTACTGGCGGACGACAGCGTTATCGACCCATTGTCTGGAAATGCCATATTGAATGGAATTCCTGTCAGCGTGTCGGCGGCATGATCAAGCCAAAAAGATGATGCCCCTGGCGCTGGGGGACCAGGGGCATCTGTGGGGCAGGGATGGGGGAGGGAGTCCCTGCTGTGAAACTTTATTCGGCCTTGTGATGACCGCGACCGCGCGTGGGGAATTCGTCGGCGGTTAGCTTTCCGTCGCCGTTCTTATCGAACCGCTCAACCATGCCCCCACCGCGCTTGCCGAATTCATCCGCTGAAATGGACGCACTGTCGTCTTCATCCAGACGCTGGAACCGCGCGTTCTGACGCTCGCGCATGCGATCTTCTTGCAGCGCTGCGAACTCGTCGGCGGACAGTTGTCCGTCGTTGTTGGCATCAAATTCTGCAAACTTCTGAGCGCGGCGCGCATCGATTTCCGCTTGAGTGACGGCACCGTCGCCGTCTGCATCCACGCGTTCGATAAATGCTTGTCCAAAATTTCCGCCTTTGCCGCCCGGGCCCGCATTGGCGTGAATGATAAAAGGGAGCGCGAGTGCCGAAACGGCACCTGCCGCAAGCATGATCTTCGTCGCGTTGTTCATTGGTATGTCCTTCTTTCCGTGTCTTGAGACAAGGAAATAGAAATCAATTGTCGCGAAACTACGGCGCAAAAACCGCTGTTTCGTCGCAATTTGTGACGGTGTCGCCCATTGATACAGCTTGATACATTTTTTGTTGGGAAGGCGGACGGGCACTTCCCATAATGATCGCTGTGTTCGTCAACAACCGGGGCCCTGATGGAAGCCACACCACACATTCTTGTCGTGGATGACCACAAGGAAATCAGAGATTTGCTGGCCAAATATCTGACCAAGAACGGATTGCGTGCGAGCGTGGCCGATGGGGCCCCCGCGGCCCGGCGCGCCTTGGCCACCAGCGCCATCGATCTTGTGGTGCTGGATGTCATGATGCCCGGCGAGGATGGTATTTCCTTGTGCAGACATATCCGCGAAACGGAAGACATCCCCACTATCATGCTGACGGCGATGGGGGAAGAAACGGATCGCATCGTCGGCTTGGAAGTCGGCGCCGACGATTATGTGACGAAGCCGTTCAATCCCAGAGAGCTGTTGGCGCGCATCAAGTCCGTCCTCCGCCGCGCGCAGAGCATGCCCAAAACTGCCCGACCTGCAAAACAAGAGCAGATTGCCTTTGACCGATGGAAGTTCAACACCGCGCAGAGGGAGCTTATCGACGAAAACGATGTGGTGGTTCCGTTAAGCACTGGCGAGTTCCTTATGCTGGAAGCGTTTACGTCGCGTCCGAACGTGGTGCTTAGCCGTGATCAGCTGCTCGATATTACCCGTGGCCGTGCACCCAACGTGTTCGACCGGAGCATCGACAATCAGGTGAGCCGCCTGCGCAAGAAAATCGAGCAGGATCCGAAAAAGCCCAAAATCATTAAGACTGTCTGGGGTGGCGGCTATCAATTTGTGGCGAAAGTCGAGCGCGTATGAACTGGTTGTTCTCTAGACCTCTCGCCTTTCAACTTGTCATATTCGTGGTGGGCGCAATCATTTTCTCGCAAGTGGTGAGCTTTTACTTGTTCGTGAACGAGCGGCGCACGGCGCTGCGCGACGCAGGAATCTATCAAGCCGTCTTCCGCACGGCGACGATTGCCAGAACGTTGCAAGCCACCGATGTCGGTATTCATCGGCAGATTATCCGCGTGAGCTCGAACCGGCGCTTGCGTTACTGGTTATCGGAAAGTGCTGCCGTGACGTTCCCCGAAGACCTTCCTCAGCGCAGGCGGGCAATGATGGCACTGCGCGACCGCTATCCCGATTTTGCGGACGGTATTCTGTTTCAACGCGGGGCTGGAGCCTTGCCGCCGAGACGTCACCCACCTCCCGGAGCGCGTGACCGGCCACCACCGGCCGAAAGACGCGGCCCACCCCCCATCCCGGTGATGACCGTGTCCGTGCCGATTTCTTCTGAGACTTGGCTCAACGGCACGGTCATGCAAATGCCGACAGAGCCTCGCCTGGGCTGGCGGCCTGGCGCCGCATTGGCATTGCTGGCGGGAACCATCATCGTTGTGCTCTTATTCCTCATCAGCAGGGTGACCAAGCCGCTTTCAACCCTTGCCGAGGCGGCGGACAAATTGGGGCGGGGAGAGGCAATTGGACCCGTAGAAGAACGGGGGCCGCGCGAAGTGCGTATCACAACGCGCGCCTTCAATGTGATGCAGGAACGCCTGGGCCGCTTTGTGGAAGATCGCACGCGCATGCTGGCCGCAATATCTCATGATTTGCGAACACCCATCACCGCCTTGCGGCTGCGGGCGGAGATGCTCGAAGACGGTGAGAACCGGGAGCGGATGCTCGAAACCCTCGACACGATGTCCGAAATGACCGAAGCCACGTTGAACTTTATGCGAGACGAAAGCGCATCGGAGCAAAGCAGTCAGGTCGATCTGAGTGCGCTGATTGACAGCGTGTGCCAAGATTTTCAGGACATGGAAAAGAAAATCACCTGGGAGACGCCGCCAAACCTCGTTTATGTTTGCAGACCGGGCGGTTTACGCAGGGCACTGACGAACCTCATCGATAATGCTCTGAAATACGGGGCAACCGCATCGGTGTCGGTCGAAACCACATCCGATTTCATAAATGTTCTGGTTCGGGACGACGGCCCAGGCATTCCGGAAGAAAAGCTTGAAGAGGTTTTTAGGCCTTTTGCCAGATTGGACGGCGCGCGCAATACGGAAAGCGGCAGTGTAGGTCTGGGCCTATCGATCGCACAGTCCATTGTGCAATCTCACGGTGGTAGCCTGATTTTGACAAACAGGCCGGAAGGCGGCCTTGAGGCAAAGGTCAGCCTTCCGCTCTAGGTCAGCCTTCCGCTCTAGGTCAGACTTGCTCTGGAGCTTTCTAGTTTTTGCGGTCGATCAGTTCTGTGGCGGTGATATCGATCCCAAATCCGGACACGCCGACATAATGGCGGTGCCGCGTTTCCAGCAATCGGATAGAACGCACGCCTAAATCACGCAAAATTTGCGCGCCGACGCCCACATCTTTCCATTGTTCTTTGCGTTTCACATCCTGCGCAACATCTGTGCGCGCCTCGAGCTTTGCGGCGGGCACGCCGGCGGAGCCATCGCGCAAATACACCAAAACACCCTTGCCTTCAGCTTGGAAGCGCCGAAGTGCGCGCGAAATCAAACTCTTTTCACGCCGATCCGACGGGCCAAACACATCAAATTCTATCCGCTCTCGGTGAATTCGAACGGGGATTTCTTGTCCGTCGCCGACCGATCCAATAATGACGGCGAGGTGGTCCACGGAATCGAACGGGGTGCGGAACGCAATTGCCTTTGCGGGCCCCACATCGGTCTCGATCTCGAACTCGCCTTGCCGTTCCACCAGCTTCTCGCTGCGTTGCCGGTAAGCGATCAAGTCAGCGATGGAGATGATCTTTAAATTGTGCTCGCGCGCAAAGGGGATCAGTTCCGGCAGCCGTTTGACCGACCCGTCATCATTCACAAGTTCTGCCAGAAGGCCCGCAGGGGGAAGCCCGGCGAGCCGTGCGAGGTCAATGGCCGCTTCCGTGTGTCCGGACCGCACCAGCACGCCGCCATCCTTTGCGATGAGCGGGAAAATGTGCCCGGGTCGTACAAAATCATCCGCCCCTGCATTGCCGTTCGCCAAGGCGCGGACGGTGTTCGATCTTTCCTCGGCAGAAATGCCTGTGGTCAGCCCTTCCCGGTAATCGACGGAAACGGTGAAAGCCGTCGATAAAGGCGCATCGTTGTGATGAACCATGGGGTGCAGTCTGAGCCTTTGAGATTCAGAGACCGAAAGCGGCGTACACAGAATGCCACTGGTGTGTCGAATGATGAAGGCGACTTGTTCGGGCGTTGCTTTCGAGGCGGCCATAATGAGGTCGCCCTCGTTTTCGCGGTCGTCGTCATCGACCACCACGACGATTTTGCCGTCGGCGAAATCCTTGATGGCCTCTTCCACGGAATCGAGTGTTACGGATTGGTCGGCTTTTATTTTTGTGTCTATCATTTTTGGTCTCATTGCTGCTGTGAATTCGGTCAAGCTTGGCTGAGCAAATCCTCTGCCTGTTTCCAGGCCGCTAAGACGAAAGCATCAAGCGTGGCTGATGGATTAGCCTGATCGGAAAGATCGCCAACCTTGAGAATGCCACCGACCCATCCCTCCGTATGCCAGAATCCGGGCGCGGGCAGAGGCGACAGCCTGTTGGCCGGCGGATAGGGCCAGGGTGTGACGTAAAAATAGGGCGTCGCATAATTGTCGTCTCCCGGCGACATGCCCACACCGACGGATTTGGACTCTTCGCTTGTCTGCGGTTCCAGAGCGATTAGCGTTGCCATATCAAAATGGTGCGGCCAGCAACGCGCGGGCAATGCGCGGCTATCGGACTGAACGACGCCCTCAAGCAAACTCGCTGCGTTCCCATAAAGTTGTTCCAAGTAGGCCGTTCCGGCCTGGATTTCTTTGCCGCCATACTTGGCGCCGGACGCAAGCTCGCTTGGCGGCATGTCATATGGCAGTGATGCATCTAACAGGGTGTGATCTAATCCAAGTGTCTTTGCATAATTTCCGATCCAAACACGCAGGTCACTTTCCGTTTTGCCTTCCAAAGCAAGGACATCTTGATTGCCAATTGTGAGGGTCATGGCAGGAAATGCAAAAGACACCTTCTGTTTTTCGATGCCATTCACCAGCGCGGATTGTGACGCGTCCCATGTCAAGCTCGTATGGCTGTCATCCGGCGCGGGCGTTCCGTACGCGCGGCCAAATCGCCCTGGCCATTGAACAGCGAAATGGGCTTGCGTCCGCGCCTCCGCGATTGCCGCGCCGCTGATGTCAGGAAGGTGTGTCCATTTGCTTGTGAAAGTTTGGGCCAAATTCGTTCTCGCTAAACGATTGGTCGGGCCAGCCGCCACAGCCCCTTGCCCATCCAATGTTCACACGGTCCCTATGAACGATCAAGCCGCTCAAGCACACGAAATCGATACTTTTGGCAAAAATGCGGCTTCTGGTGCAGATATGCACCCAGCGGAAATCGTAAAAAAATCAATACCTTAACAGGGGTGGTCAGGGTGACGTTGCGGAAGATCTCGATCGAATCTTGACGATGTTAAGTTTGCCGCCATCTCATGATCTAAGGCTCAAATCCTTGCGTAGCAATGTGTGTTTGGAAGTGGCGGGCATCATGACGTTGAAGTTGTTTTTCAGAATACTGATGATTGTGGCGGTCTTGCCTCTCACAAGCGTGTCACTGAATCTGGGGCCGATATTAAACCCGTTGACCGTGCTGCAAGCCCAAGCTGCCAGAAATACCGGCGCAGCGGACAGCGCCTTGCCTGTTTTGGTCGAAACGATCCGATATCAAGAAAGCTACACCGCCCAAGAAAGCTATGCCGGCAAGATCAGTGGCGCGCGGAGCAGCCAGTTGGGGTTTGAACGCGGCGGACTTCTGGTGGAAATTGTGGTGGAAGAAGGCGTGGGCGTTGAGGAAGGAGACTTACTCGCGCGCCTCGATCAACGATCATTGCAGGCGGAAAAGCTCGAGATTGAAGCGCGTTTGAAAAGCGCCCAAGCGCAGATCGTTCAATTGGAAGCCGAACTGGAGTTGGCAAAACGTACCGAAAAACGACGCGAACAACTCGTCCGCAACAACAACACGTCCCGGCAAAGCTATGACGAAGCGGCCTTTCGGTCCCAGTCCCTAGCGGCGCAATTGGATGCAGCAAAAGCAAACGCGGCGCAAGCGGAAGCACAGCTCGAGGCGAACGCGGTCCGGTTGGATTTGTCGGAACTGAAAGCGCCATTTAGTGGGTCGATCACGGTCAAATATGTGGATCAAGGGACGGTCGTTCAGCCCGGCCAGGCGGTCTTCCAAATTATCGAAAGTGGCCGGTTGGAGATGCGCGTTGGACTTCCCGAAAATGCGGCCCGGAACTTGACAATTGGCCGCGTCTATCAAGCCAAGACCGCAGATGCTGAATTGGTGCTGCGATTGTTACGCGTTGTGGACCAAATTGCAGATGCCACCAGGACCGTCACCGCGATCTTTGCGGTGGACGACCGGCCGGCCTGGTTGAAAGACGGCACCATTGCGCGCCTCATTCTTGAGCGGGAGAACCCGGCCCGTGGATTTTGGCTTCCTTTAACGGCATTGACCGAAGGCCGCCGGGGCCTTTGGAACGCGTATGCGGTTATTCCCCAAGACGATGGGTCGCACATCCTTGAACTCCGCCCGATTGATATTCTGTATGCGGAAATTGACCGAGCCTACGCGCGTGGCACATTCGACGACGGCGAACTTGTGATGAAGTCGGGCGTTCATCGCGTTGTGCCGGGGCTTCAAGTCCGCCCGGTCGATGAGCGCGACGGCACACCCGCCTTGTCTCTTCTAAAGTAAGCATTGGCCATGTGGACCAATCTCTTCTTTCGGTCGCCCAGACTGACCCTGCTCGCCTTGGGGCTTGTGGTGGTGGGGGGGCTTACGGCCTATTCGTCCATCGGTCGCCAGGAAGACCCGCTGCTCCGGGAACGCTTCGGCAACATCGTCACATTTTTCCCGGGGGCGAGCCCCGCGCGCGTGGAATCTCTGGTCACGGAGAAGATTGAACAGGAGCTGCGCGAGCTTAAAGAAATTGCCCAGATAGAGTCCCTGTCCCGCAAGAGTGTGTCTTCCATCGGTGTCGAGTTGGTTGTTGGCTCGCCGGATACGGACTTGGCCTGGTCCAAGGTGCGCGATGCCTTGGCTGACGCACAGGTTTTATTCCCGGCGGATGCGGGGGAAGCAGAGCTTACGGTCAATACCACAGCGGCACAGACGGTGCTGGTTGCGCTTCGTTGGGGGCGCGACGATGCCCCCCAATTGGGCATGATGAGCCGGCTTGCGGAAGATTTGGAAAACCGCCTCAGAAACGTATCCGGCACCAAGGAAACGGAAATCTTTGGCGAGGCGGAAGAGGAAATTCGGGTCGTTGTGGACCCGGACGAAGTTGCGGCCGCAAATTTGACCGTCAGTGAGATTTCAAGCGCGATCGCTCAAGCGGATACCAAATCGCCTGCCGGGCAGGCACGAGGGCAGCGCACCGATCTTGCCATTGAAATTGGCGATGATCTCACATCCGTTGATCGGGTGCGTCGCGTTCCACTGCGAACGTCTGGCGACGGAGAAGTGCTGCGGGTCGGCGACATCGCGACGGTCACGAAGGATGTTCGGGATCCACCCTCCACAATCGCACTTGTCTCCGGAGAACGGGCGGTGGCCGTTGGCGTCACGGCGGAACCCGATCAGCGGGTCGATTTGTGGGCGCAAAGGGCGCGCAGCGTGATCGGCGATTTTGCTGCAGAGCTTCCCGATCAAATCATCGTCGAAACCATCTTCGACCAAAGTCTCTATACGGAGCAACGGCTAACCAACCTGGCGATCAATTTAGCAATCGGCGCGCTTATTGTCGTGGCCGTACTGATCGTTACGATGGGGGTGCGATCTGCTTTGTTGGTCGGATCAGCTCTGCCGCTTACCTTTGCGATGGTGTTGGCCCAGATGAACGCTCTGGGCGTGGACCTTCACCAGATATCGGTCACGGGCCTAATTGTCTCGCTGGGCCTGCTGATCGACAATGCCATCGTTGTCACCGACGAATTCAATCAATACCGCGCAAAAGGCTTTGGCATCGCCGACGCCGTAGGAAAAGCCGTCCGGCGGTTGGTCGTTCCGCTGTTTGCCTCCACCTCCACCACCGTGTTGGCGTTCGCGCCGATTGCTTTTGCGCCGGGCGCGGTGGGACAGTTTGTCGGCACCATCGGGCTCAGTGTCATTCTTTGTGTTACCAGCTCGTATTTTCTTGCCATGACGGTCATTCCGGCGATTGCCGGTTTTATCGATCAGCGGGCGGGCCGGGCTGTTGCCTTCGGCGAAATCTGGTGGCGCGACGGTTTGACCAACGAACGCTTGCTGAAGACCTTTTCGGGTATCTTAGATTTTGTGATCCGGCGGCCTTGGGCCGGCATTGGATTGGCGTCGGTGCTGCCCATTACCGGGTTCGCCCTGGGGACGACACTTGTGCTGCAGTTTTTCCCACCGGTGGACCGAAACCAATTCCAAGTACAACTCAGGTTGCCGCCCCAGACATCGATTGCTGAGTCCCTGGCGACCGTCGAACGCGCGCGGGCGCTCTTCGATCAGTATCCGGAGGTTACGTCGAACCATTGGTTTTTGGGTGAAGGCGCACCGCGCGTCTTTTACAACGCCTTCTCCCAGCAAGACGGCGTCTCGAGCTTCGCGGGCGCCTTTGTCACCACCACGTCGGCGGCAACGACCAATCGCATATTACCCAGACTGCAAGACGATTTTCGCGACGCCTTTCCGGAAGCCCTGTTCCTTCTGCTGCCCTTTGAGCAAGGCCCGCCCTTCGATGCGCCCATCGAGATCAGGGTGATTGGGCCTGACTTGGAAGAACTGCGCAACATCGGCAATCAAGTACGCAAAGTGATCGCCGAAACGGACAAGGTCACCTACACGGCAGCAACGCTTACCGGCGGCACGCCCAAACTGGTGTTCATGCCGGATGAGTTCGAGGCCCAGACGGCAGGATACGACCTTGCCGAGCTTGCGCGCGATCTTAACGCCAGCCTTGAGGGGCTTTCAGGCGGCTCCGTGTTGGAGGGCACCGAAGAAATCCCGGTGGTGGTTCGCGTTCGGGATTCAGATCGGGATTCGCTCATTCGACTGGCCACCAAATCGCTTCGGGCACCGGCTGCGTCTGATCAGTTGCCATCCAACCGTCTGGGGGCCATACCGCTAAATGCCTTGGCCGAGCCGACGCTGGTGTCAGAGCTCGATGGGATCGCCCGGCGCGACGGCGAACGCGAAAACCGCGTGCAGGCCTATCTGGTGCCATATACCTTGCCGGCGCCAGTCTTAGCGGATGTTGAAGAGCGGCTCCAAGCAGAACAAATCGACGTTCAGGCGGGATATCGCTTGAACATTGGCGGCGAGGCCGAGGAACGCAATGAGTCCCTCGGAAATCTAGCGGCGCTTGCGCTGCCACTGCTGATCACCATGGCCGGCATCGTGATTCTTTCGTTCAATTCATTTGCCTATGCGGGCGTGATTGCCCTGACCGGCTTCCTCAGCGTCGGCCTCGCCCTCTTCGGCGTTTGGATTTTCGGCTATCCCATGGGTTTTACGGCCATTATCGGCACGTTGGGTTTGGTGGGCCTTGCGATCAACGGAACGATAATCGTTCTGTCGGGTCTTTTGGCGGATCCGCTTGCCCGCACCAAGGACCCGGAGGCGGTTCGCGATGTCACGCTTGCCTCGACCCGCCATATTGTATCGACCACGTTGACCACGATCGGCGGATTGGTGCCGCTTATCGCTTTCGGAGGGACGTTCTGGCCGCCTTTTGCAACCGCCATTGCCGGCGGCGTGGGCGGTGCGGCGTTGATCTCTTTGATCATGACGCCCAGCATTTTCATGCTGATTGCGGTGCCGGCGGAAGAGACCCAAGCCGACACGCTAGACGTGCCCCAGACCGTGTAATCTCAAGAATAAAGGCGGTTTTGGCCTATCGTCGTGTTATGGCACGACGTCACGTGTTCATTAGTCGACATGCCGCACAGCAATATGATTTGATTCGGTGGGGCCAATCGACGCAATCTGCGGCTCAACAAAAACGTAGACATCAAGATTTGTGGGAAAGGGCCCGCATTGAACCTGAGAGACCTTCGTTATCTGGTGGCCGTTGCTGACGAAAAGCATTTCGGGCGAGCGTCCGAAAAGTGCCATGTCAGCCAGCCGACTCTGAGCGCGCAGATCCGAAAGCTTGAAGATTATTTGGGCGTTCCCATTTTCGAGCGCACCAAGAAATCCGTTAGCGTAACCCCGGTTGGCATGCAGATCATCGAGCGGGCGCGAAAAGCTCTGGCGGAAGCGGATTCGATTTTCAACATCGCCGAAGAAAACAAGAACGGCCTTTCAGGTCCGTTCCGGCTGGGGGCCATTCCCACCATCTGCCCCTATTTGATGCCTGAGGTACTCCCAGCGCTGCGCAAATCCTACCCGGATCTGCAGCTCATCATATCTGAGGACGTTACGGATCACCTTCTCGCCAAGCTGCATGCGAACGAGGTGGATGCCGCCATTTTGGCAACGGTACCGCCGCCGGGCGATTTGGAGGAAATTGCGCTTTTTGAAGAGCCTTTTATGGCGGTGCTGCCAGCCGATCACCCTCTCGCTCACCAAAGCGAATTGTCGCAAGCCGATTTGTTGTCAACGGAAATGTTGTTGCTGACGGAAGGCCATTGCTTCCGCGATCAGGCGCTTGATGTTTGTGCCCGCGAGACCGACGAAGACGATGACGCCAGCGACGTTCGCGCCACAAGCTTGGAGACGTTGCTTCACCTCGTGGCGGCCGGCCATGGCGCAACGCTCATCCCGCGCATGGCGATGCGTTCTCCGTGGACGGAAGAAGAGCGTTTGGTATTTCGGCCCATTTCTGCGGGCGATGCGAAACGAGATCTGCGTCTTGTGGTGCGCAGCACCTTCCCGCGCAAAGAGGCAGCGCAGGCAATTGCGAAAATCCTGCAGGGGGCGCAGCGCTGATCGCCTGTTGGGTCACCTGCCAATATGACGGTGTAAGAACGCCTCAAGCCCATTGAGCATGGCAAGCCGGGCCTCTTGGTGATCCAGGCTGTGGCCGCCACCATCTGTTTCGATATAAGTCACGTCAATGCCGGCCGAGTTGAGCGCCCGATACATTGATTTTGATTGTTGATAGGGAACGCGTGAATCTCGTTTGTCGGCGACCAAAAGGATGGGGATCCGAATCCGGTCACGTTGATGATAGGGCGAGATGCTGCGGCGCCTTTCGCCTTCCAGGGCCATGTCTCTTGTCCAAATCGTCCCGCCGATAAATTTTTCGTCGTGCACCACCATGGATGGAATATTGGTAACACCATTGACACTAGCCGCACATTTGAAGAGATCCGGTGTTTTAACGGCACCCATCAGTGCGGCATACCCACCGTAAGACCAGCCCACGATGCAGATGCGGGCGGGGTCGGCAATTCCCTCTGATATCAGCCATTGAGTGCCGTCGGTCACGTCGTCCTGCATGACACCGCCCCATTGTTTTTCGCCGGCTTTCTCAAAGGCGTAACCATAGCCGGTAGACCCTCGGAAGTTGGGCTGGAAAACGGCATAACCTCGGTTCGCAACAAACTGCGACCAGTAGTCATAGTGCTGATCATCGCGCACCTGCGGCCCGCCATGCGGAAGAACGACGGTGGGCAGGCTTTGAGGCTCGCGTCCGACAGGGACCGTAAGATATCCATGAATTAACTGACCGTCCCTCGCCCGATAGCTGACCGGTTGTTTGAGGGCGGTTGCCCTGTCGCGAATGTCTTGTCCCGTTGGAGCGACCAAGTAAAACCGACGGCTGCGCGACTCGAATATGTAGTAGCCCGTTTTGGACTGTGTGCTTGCGACATGCACAAGGTACATGCCCCGAGCCGGATGGGGATCCACAATGCGGTTTGTCGCGCCTGGAGAAGCTTGTTCAATGCCCGCCTGAATCCGTTGATAGGAGGGGTCGAAATACTTGGTTTCTTCGAAATGATCTGTGTACCGGACCCCAACTACCTTTCGGCCGGTTACATCGTAAACGATGGACCCAACGTCAACTGTTGGATGGGAGAATATGGTCTCTGCTGTAAGGCCGGTGGTGAGATCGAGTTTTACAATACCGGCGCGACCGTTCACAGGGCCGACAGCAAACACAAAACGTGGATCCACATCAAATCCGACTGGCCTGAACCCCGATTGATACCATTGTGTTTTCGTGACCTTTTCCCAACCTCCGTCGGGATTTTTGTAGCTCATTGCAAAATCGCTGCCATCGACGCCCCAGCTCAACCTGGGAACCCCCTGCTGATCGGCCAGCCAATTTTGCGCACCGCTAATTGCGCGTTCGGCCCGAGATTGTCTTGCGCTATCGATGTTGACCTTCTGAACGCTGTAATTGCCGTTTCGATCGGTATCGAGCGCCAACAAGATGTGATTAGGTTCGCCCGGGAGCAGATCGACGATTCTCGTCTCGATCTGTCCTGAAAAAACCACATTCAAGGCGCGCTCTTCTCGGACGACATTTATGGCATCCGAACCGTCCGCATTGATTGCCATCAGCCGCGTGAACGGCACTGCCAACCCGCGTTCGAATCGTGTCGCCTCATAAGCGATGAGGAGGCGTTCGTTGTTGGCCCACCGAAACCACATGATGTCCGCGTCTTGAACTGGCGGCACCAATGTAGGGTCACCGCCGCCGGCGGCGCTCTGGATGACAACATGTTTGCGGCCGTTGATCGGGAAGATGTAGGCCAGATATTGAATGCCGGGAGACAGCCGGGCTTGCTGATACCTGGGCAGCTTGGCGAACACTTCCGCCGGCAGCCGTTCTGCGTTGGCTGGACCGACGCTCGCCAAAAGCATCAGAAACAATGCGGTGATTGCCGTCCAAACGCACACTGCCCCGCGATTCATGATAATGATGCCCCCCATCAAACACGCATGGCTTAATCCCCAGGATCGATGCTATCGGGGGTGGTTGCTGTTGACAATTAGTATTTTTGCGCGAAGCGAGGTGGCTCATGTTGGACAAGGCACTGGAAACGGAAGGCACGCTGGTGCCGCTGCCGGAGATTGAAGCGGCAGCGGATCGGATCAAACCCTTTGTCCGCCGCACCCCCTTTATTCGAGCGCGCCAAGAGAAGGCGCCGCTGCGCGAAGGAGAAGTGCTTCTAAAACTAGAAAACCTGCAGGCAACCGGCGCCTTCAAAGTGCGCGGTGCCGTGAATACGATTCTTTCTCTCGATATGGATACACGACAACGTGGCGTGGTCGCGGCATCGGGCGGCAATCATGGGATCGCTGTTGCTTACGCAGCTTACCGAACCGGCATTCCCGCGCAGATCTTCATGCCAACTATTGTTCATGGCGAGAAAACAAAACAAGTTGAACGGTGGGGTGCGAAGACCGTTGTCGCCGGGCAAACCTGGGACGATGCGCAGGAAGAAGCCCAGCGGGTGGCGGCGGATGCGGGACTGCTTTGTATCCATCCTTTTGCGGATGAATCGGTGATGGCGGGCCAAGGCACAATGGGTTTGGAAATGCTCAAGCAGTCCTCCCATTGCGGCGTGTTTGTCATTTCCATGGGTGGCGGCGGCCTGATTTCCGGTGTGGCCAGCGCGATCAAACAAATCAAACCAGAGGCGCGTATCGTCGGCGTTGAGCCCGTCGGCGCGCCAACCATCAGCAAAAGCCTTGAAGCGGGCGAGCCGATCACATTGCCGTCCATCGACACCGAAGCGGTAACGTTGGCGCCGCGGCGCAGCCATCCGCGCAATCTCTCAATCATTCAACAGCTGGTTGACGAAGTGGTGTTGGTGACCGATGACGAAATGCGTCACGCAGCCAAATGGCTATGGCAGGAATTTGGTCAGGCCGCAGAGCTTGCAGGCGCCGCTTCCATTGCGGCGGTGGCCACCGGGAAAGTCGCGGCGCCCGACGACGAAAGTATCGGTTGTGTCATATGCGGGGCCGGAACGGACGGGTTGATCTGATCTGGCGCTCAGACGGTTTCCGATTTTTCGTGGAAGTAAGCGAGCGTGCCTTTGTTCAAGACATCGTCGCCTGGCGTTAACCGGTCCGGTTCCAGGTCGCTCATGCCCTGAACTTGCTGGTAGAGGGGCGAGAAATCGGCGTAGCATTCGTCAAGCAGCTGCTGATAGCTGTCGATCACAAAATAGGTCTGCTGGAAATTGTCAATGATGTAATTGGTGCGCATCAGTCGGATCAAATCGAAGCGCACACGATGGGGCGAAGCGCTCTCCAACGAGAACTTGGATTCTGCCGGTGATGACAATATGCCGGCGCCATAGATCCTCAGACCATCTTCCGACTGACGCAATCCGAATTCCACCGTGTACCAATAAAGCCGCGCCAGGTGATGAAGCACACCCAGTCCTTCCGCGCGCAGACCGCCCTTGCCGTACGCTTCCATGAACTTTGCAAAAGTGGGAATGGCGAGCATGGGTACATGGCCGAATACATCGTGAAAAACGTCAGGTTCCTGCAGATAGTCAAACTCTTCTTCAGGACGGATAAACGCGCCCGCCGGAAATCGCTTATTGGCAAGGTGTTCGAAGAAGACGTCGTCGGGCACGAGATCCGCGACGGGGACAACACGCCAACCGGTGACGGCCTCCAACCGATTGCTCAGTTCCTCAAAGTTGGGAATGCCGGATTGCGACAACTCCAATAGTTGAAGGGTGGCTAGATAGGTTTCGCAAGCCCGCCCCGGCAGAATTTTCATTTGCCTTTGAAACAGCCGGTCCCAACGCGCATGTTCCTCGTGAGAATAGGAATGCCAGCGCTGATCAATCGTGTAATCGGCGTTTTTGGGAGCGTCGCGATACCGGTTCTTTGCAGTCATGGCTAACGGCGCTCCGCATCGGGTTGGTGGTCGGGATGCGCCCGCGCGAACGCATCGAGGCGATTGCAATAATCGGCCACAGATTGAATGAGGGGGAAGTCCGTGACATCTACCTCAAATCGATGAGCATTGAAAAGTTGCGGGATTAAGCACACATCCGCAAAACTTACGGCGTTGCCCACGCAATAATTGCCCCGCTCGCGGTCTTGACGCAGCAGTGTTTCAATGGCGGCAAAGCCCTCCGTTATCCAGTGACTGTACCAGGCACTCCGTTCGACAGGCGATATGTTGAGGGTGTCACTCAAATAATTCAGTACACCCATATTGTTGAGCGGGTGAATATCGCAGCTGATAATGTGGGCGATTTGGCGGGCTTTGGCCCGGTCATGAGGCGCAGTCGGCAATAAAGGTGGCGCTGGATGTGTTTCTTCCAAATATTCCAGAATGGCCATCGATTGGCCCACGCCAAAGGATCCTTCTTGGTAAAACGGAACCCGCATCTGCGGATTGAGATCTCGAAACTGTTCCTGACGGTGTTCGCCGCCATTTTTGACGAGCGATATGGGAACAAGCTTATGATCAACGTTTTTGAAATTAAGGGCGATCCGCACGCGGTACGCTGCAGTTGACCGCCAATAGGTGTGGAGCGCTGGATCCATCGGTTACCTCCTGCGGCAGTCCTTACGCCGGGATTTTGGCGACAGTTTGATCAATAGCACCAAATATGGAGTGGCCCTGTTCATCATGCATTTCGATCCGCACGGAATCGCCAAACCGCAGAAAATCCGTAGTCGGTTCACCCAGAGTGATGGTTTCCACAGTGCGCACTTCCGCCAGGCATGAAAAACCGCGTCCACCTTGATTGATGGTTTTGCCGGGACCGTCTTCGAATTTGTTTGAAACAGTGCCCGATCCAATGATTGATCCGGCACACAGCGGACGCGTCTTTGCGGCATGGGCAACAAGTTCAAAAAAGTTGAATGTCATTTCGTCGCCCGCATTGGGACAGCCAAACGATTCGTTGCGCACTTGGCTCAATAGGGGAAGGTTCACTTTTCCGTCCCGCCAAGCGCTCCCCAACTCATCGGGGGTCACGGCGACAGGCGAAAACGCACTCGACGGTTTGGCGTGAAAGAAACCGAACCCCTTTGCCAACTCAGCCGGAATGAGATTTCGCAACGAGACGTCATTGACGAGCATGACGAGTTTTATGTGCCTGTCGGCCTGTCCGGGCGTGATTCCCATGGGCACGTCATCGGTAATGACCGCGACTTCCGCTTCCAGGTCGATGCCAAAGGCTTCGTCGGCAACTTCAATGGGATCGCGCGGACCGATGAAGCTGTCGGATCCGCCCTGATACATCAGCGGGTCAGAGTAAAACGACGCCGGAACTTCCGCGCCACGCGCCTTGCGGACCAACTCAACATGATTGATGTAGGCCGATCCATCCGCCCATTGATAAGCCCGCGGTAAAGGAGACGCGCAATCAGCCTCATCGAACGGATGGGCCGGCGCTTCGCCTGCAGATAGCTTTTCAGCAAGAGCACGAAGCTGGGACTCTGCCTGTTCCCAACTATCAAGCGCCGTCTGGAGTGTGTCTGCAATTCCCTTCGCTGAGACATAACGCTTCAAATCCTTGGAAACGACAACAAGCTCTCCGTCACGTCCCGATTTCAGCGATGCAAGTTTCATGTGCCCGCGAATTCCTTTTCGTGAAGCCAAGCGGCGTGTTTGGGCGCGCGTTTTGTGCGGCTCCATTCTTCCAACATGTCGGGTGCGACGTCGTGCAGCCGCTTCATCATGTCGTCGGTCCGCGTGTTGGTCGTAATTTCAAGGCGATGACCATTGGGGTCGAAAAAGTAGATGGATTGGAAAATGCCGTGATCGACGGGGCCCACCACCTCTAGGCCCGCTTGTTCCGCTTTGATCTTTGCCGCCTTTAATTCGTCCATGGTGGCGACTTCGAACGCGATGTGTTGAACCCATTCGGGCGTGTTTCCGTCCCTGCCCATTTTTGGGGAATTGGGAAGTTCAAAGAAGGCGAGTACATTGCCATTCCCCGCATCCATGAACACATGCATGTAAGGGTCGGGCTCCTTTGTAGACGGTACCTCGTCCTCGGCGATGGCAAGCTGAAAATCCATGCCCAAAACGTTCTGATAAAACTCAACAGTTTCTTTGGCGTCGTTGCAGCGATAAGCTACGTGGTGAATGCGTTGAATATTCATGGCATTTCTCTTCTTTATGCCGGCGATTCTTCCAGCACGCCGCGCTTGATTTGATCTCTCTCGATCGATTCGAACAACGCTTTGAAATTACCTTCGCCAAATCCCTCGTCTTTTTTTCGTTGAATGATTTCGAAAAAGGCCGGCCCCAGCAGTGTTTCCGTGAAGATCTGCAACAACAGTTTGGGGCCATCTTCGGTGCTGCCGTCCAGCAAAATGCCGCGCTTTTTCATTTCACCGATGTCTTCCCCATGGCCGGGCAGTCGATCGTCCAGCATGTCGTAGTAGGTGTCGGGCGGGGGCGTCATGAACGGTACCCCATTCGCGGTTAAGCGGTCCCACGTATCAAAAATGTCGCTCGTTGACAGCGCAATGTGCTGGATACCCTCTCCATTATACTGCATGAGGAATTCTTCGATTTGTCCTGTGCTGTTCGACGCTTCCTCGTTGAGAGGAATGCGGGTGAGGCCATCTGGCGCCACCATGGCGCGCGACACAAGGCCGGTTTGTTGGCCCTCAATATCGAAGTAGCGCAGTTCTCTGAAGTTGAAGAACTTCTCATAAAAGCCGGCCCAGTATTCCATACGGCCGCGATAGACATTGTGGGTGAGATGGTCGATCTCCAAAAGACCGCACCCTTCCGGACGGCGCTCGGTGTTTTCAAAGAACTCGAAATCGATATCATAAATCGAGGCACCGTCCTTGTACCGATCAATAAGATAAAGCGGAGCACCACCGATGCCTTTGATGGCAGGCAGTTTGAGTTCCATGGGCCCGGTCTGAATCTCGATCGGCTGAGCACCGAGCTCCAAGGCGCGGAAGTAAGCCAGGTGCGAATCCTCCACCCGGAATGCAAGACCGGCAGCACCCGGTCCGTGCTCCTCCGCAAAGAAGGCCGCGAGACTGTTTGGTTCATTGTTGACGATGAAATTGATGCTGCCTTGTCGATAGAGCGTCACGTCCTTCGATTTGTGACGCGCGACCGGCGCAAAACCCAGGGACAAAAACGTCCGATGAAGAAGGGACATGTCGGGGCTTGCAAATTCGACAAACTCGAACCCGGCAAGGCCCATGGGATTGGAAACAGGGGTGATTGGTTTGGTCATCGTGCGCAGGCCCTCGATAGATCTCCAATGACGGCACAATACGCTTATAGAGTGGACATTTTCCTTTGAATTATTTGTTAATCGGCATAAATTCGGCGGATTATTGCTACGGAGCCGGTAATCAAGATGGAATCCACCACTTCTTTGGCTGAATCGGAAAGACGCATTTTGGAGGTTGTTCAACAGAATGGCCGCATTTCAAATGTGGATTTGGCAAAGCAGGTGGGATTGTCTGAGTCGCCTTGTCTTCGTCGGCTGAAACAATTGGAAGACGCGGGCATCATCAAGAGTTATGCGGCCCTGTTGGATGCCAAGAAGCTGGGTTTCGATGTGTCGGCGTTCATCCAACTCAGCATGGATCAGCGGTCGGAGAAAGTGCGCAGCGATTTTATGGCCGCGGTCAAAAGAGAATCGCTCATTGTCGAATGCTATGCAGTGAGCGGCGGCTATGATTATCTGCTCAAAGTCATTGCGAGCGATCTGGACGCATTTTCGGATTTCGTCATGAACCGCCTGTTGCAGTATCCGGGCGTGAAAGACATGTCCTCCGGCTTTGTGCTGAAGGAAGTAAAGGCGTCGACGGCGTTGCCGTTGGACCAAAGGTAGACGCATTCGTGCGGGTCAAATAGGGGAGGGGCGGCCATGTTGCGCGTGAAGCTTGGATTTTTGTGCGGCGTCCTAGCAACTCTCCTGTTCCTGATCGGCGATGCGATACTTGGGTCGGAAAACGCCATTCCGAATGCGCGGACCGACCCGTCCGGCTTCGGAAGTTATGTAAACAGTGGGGCGTTTTCGTTTTGGGCTTTGCGGGGAATGGTCGGCGTTGTCCTCGAAGCGGTTTTTGCCGTGGCTCTTTGGCACTATCTGTCCCGGACGGCTCTGGAAGCGATCGCCTGGTGGGGCGCCATCTTTTCGATTATTGGGGATTTCTTCGGGATGGCGTTCTTCGGAATTGCCTACTTTCTGATCCCCCAAATCGGTACCCTGATTGCTGCGGGGAACAGCGCGGCTGTGGAGCTGGCAACGCCGCCTGTGGCGGTTTTTTTCGGCATGCTCGTGCCTACACTGATTGGATTGGGCCTGTCGGTCTATGCGATTTGGCGCACGGCGCTGTTGCCCCGCTGGGCGGCCTTGTTGTGGCTGTTCGGCATGCTGCTGGTGCCCATCCAGATCCCGATCGTACAGCTTCTTGCCAGCACACTTTGGCTGGCTGCAGGTGTTGGTTTTGTTTGGAAGATTTGGTCCGACCAAACGCTCCCCGAACGGTAATGAGCCCACAAAAAAAGCGCCGCGGTGAAGGCGGCGCTGAAAGAACCATTTGGCTGCTACACGGCTCGTTTTATGTCCGTATACGCTTGAATTTGCCGAGTATCAGCAAGAATTAGGTTGCGAGCGTGACCGTAACGTCAAGCTCTTTTCCGATCTCCGCCGTTACATCGGCAAATACCGTCACCAAAGGGTTAGACATCCGATCACCTCCTTTCGTTTGTTAAACACAGACTTTAAGTTCCTCACAAAACCTGGTGATTCGTCAAGTCGCACAGTCCCTTTCACGCCAAATATATTGGTTGCGTTAACCATCTTCTTCAGTAACGATTTGACCGCTTACCGATCAATTCCTTCCAATCCGCGTCTCACCGCCTGCAACACTGACGCCGCCTTCGAAAGATCTCGACCGGCGACCGGCCAGTCTCGGGATTCAAGCAGCTTTGCTTCAGCCCGAGTCATGCGTTGCATGGTTTTTTCCCCGTTTGTCGTGAGCGCCAGTTTCGAAGAGCGCTTGTGGGCGGGGTTATCGATAAGCTCAACCAAACCGGCATCCAGCAACTCATTCGCCAGTGCCTGAATCCTCTGTCGCGTCAGGTGCCGCGCTCGCGCGATCTCGGGAACCGTGTGCGGACCGTTTCGTGAGAGATACTCCATCACGGCGCGCATGCCGACCGTAACGCCCTCTTCCGTGTGCATACGGTCCGCCAGCTCTGCGATCGTATTAAACGTCAGGCGGACCTCGTTAAAAAGTTCACGCAGTTCTTTTTCCATCAGGCTTCTTGAAAACCCTAATTGACAATATTATTGTCATTATGACAATATCTATTGCTATAATAGGGAATGCTCGTCATGGCGGCAACTGACTGGCTCTTGGCAAATGGCGGCGATGTGCAAGCCGTCTTGTTTTTTGGGTTGTTCGGGGTGTTCTTGGCCGCGGAACGATTGGCCCCCCGGCGCCATCCGGTGGAAAGCCAATTCAGGCGACGGCGCACCAATATCCTGTTTATGGTCTTGACCGTTACCGTAACCCTTTTATTGCCGGTGTCGTTCATTACGGCCGCCCTCTGGGCGAATGCGAATTCGGTGGGCCTGCTGCATCAGGCAGAGTGGGGGCTTGCTGCGGCCATCGGGGTCACGCTCCTGGCGCGGGCGTTTGTGTCCTTCTTCACTCATTTTCTCAATCATAAGATCCCGTTCCTCTGGCGCCTTCACCGGGTGCATCACCTGGACACGGAATTGGATGTGACGACAACCACGCGGTTCCATCCGGTTGAGTTCGTCGTTAATCTTTCAATTGGCATCCCGATGATCATCGCTGTGGGCATGACGCCGTGGGTATTGGTGATCTACGAGTTTCTCGATGTGTCTGTCACGCTTTTCTCGCATTCGAATATTCGCGTGCCGAAAACCGTCAATCGGGTTTTACGTTATGTGATCGTGACGCCGGACCTGCATCGGGTTCATCATTCAAGCTACCGGCCCGAAACCGACAGCAATTTCGGCGCGGTCTTTCCTATTTGGGATCAGATCTTTGGAACATTCCGTACACAGACGAGAGAGCCGCAAGAAACCATGCAACTCGGCTTGGAAGAATGTCGAGATCCGCACGCCAGCCGCTTGGCCTGGCTGCTGATCTCACCCTTGCTCCGGCTCAAGGCCTAGCCGATGATTGTTTCGGCTTCTTCGGCCACCATGGCGTTTTCAATGGCGCCCAGTTTCTCAATCTCGACGCGCACCTTGTCGCCCGCCTTCAGAAACTGCATCGGGTCCATGGCGCCGCCCACACCGCTGGGGGTGCCGCTGAAGACGACGTCCCCGGGTTCCAAGGTCATGGCCTTGGTGAGCTCTTCCACTTGCGCAAAGCAGTCGAAGATCAGGTGTTTTGTATTGGAGTTCTGGCGCAGATCCCCGTTCACATAGCATTTGATGTCGAGGTCATGGGGGTCGCCCACTTCGTCCGACGTGGTGATCCACGGCCCGATCGGCGCGTGGGTGTCGAAGCTCTTGCCAATGGTGAATTGGGGCGTGCGCAGCTGCCAATCGCGAACCGACACGTCATTGCCGCAGAAATATCCAGCAATCACCTCATGAGCCCGGTCGCGGGGTACGTGGCGGGCGCGCTTGCCGATCACAAAGCACAGCTCCGCTTCGTAGTCTGTCAGGTCTGATACGCTGGGATCCAAAACATCTGCGGCCGGACCGGCAATGCTGGTGGGCGATTTTGTGAACCAAATCTGGTGCTGCGGCGTCTCCATTTTCGATTCCGCCACGTGATCCGCGTAGTTAAGGCCGATGGCTAGCACCTTCGACGGTTTGAGGATCGGCGCCTCCAGCGTCACATCCGCCAGCGGGATCTTTGTGGTCGCGTTGCCCGCCGCTTCTTTGGCCGCAGTCATCGCTGCGTCACCCGCAGCGAGAAACCCGACCATATCCGTTGGCAAGTTGGGGGCAGCGGCTGCAAGATCCACAATTGCGCCGCCGTCCACCACGCCAATGCGGGTTTGTCCGTTATGGGTAAATGTTGCCAGTTTCATGAGATTGTTCCTTCATTCCGTATACGTCTAAACACTCATCCGCCCATTGTCGGGGGTGCCGCCGGCCCCCATTGCACCCCCAGCAACTGATCGATGGGCTGCTTGGCAGGCGGGGTTTGGTTGTTGAACAAATCACCGTCAGTCCAATGCTCCAACGTATGCCCCCAAGGGTCGCGCCAATAATCGAAGACCTGACTGCCCAAAACATGGCGGCCGATCCCCCATTCATGCTCATAGTCTTGTGCTTTCAGGTGGCTGTGGCCCGCCATGAGATCGTCCACATGGACCACTTCAAAGGCGGCGTGATTAAAACCTGCTTTGCCGGCACCGACGAGAAACAGGGTGTGGTGATCCACGTATGTTTCCCCTTGATCGCATCTTAGAAAGGCGCCGAGCGGGACGTCTTTTTCGATCTCCACTTCATCCGACGTCACCAAGCCAAAACGTTCCTTGTACCAAGCTTCGCTGGTCCGAAATTCGATGGCATTGATCACGCAGTGGCCTAGCCGTTTGACCTGCGCGGGTCCCGCGGGCGTACGCAACGTTTCGCCGCGCCGCGGCTGGCTCAGGGCATCGTTTGCCGGCGTCGTTCGTAGGTACGGCAGCGCCCCTACGCTGTCGCGGTCCGCCACCGCCTCCACCCGAAATCCATTGGGGTCGGTGAACACCACGCGCTTGCCGCCGCCGGGTTCGTCGATGTCTTCAATCGAGCCGGCGCCTTCCATAGAGGTCAGCGCCTCCAGATCCGACAGGTCGGGCATCAGGAAGGCAAGGCCGACAAAGTCCGCATCGCCCTTATGGGTTACGTGGAAGAACGGCGCATCGTCGGTCCCGCGCATATAAAGCGCATCGTCGGTGCGGGCGGCGCGCACCAAGCCGAAATCGGTCAGATAGGTCTCCATTTTGTCGAGATCGGGGGCCCGAAACCGCACAAAAGCAAGGTCTTTGGCACAAGGGCTCATGAGGGTCTCCACAAACAATTAAACTTGCTATACGATGAAAATATAGATATTATTTTCGACATGCAACAAGTTTTTGGAGTCGACATTGTCCACCACCACGGATGACCGCCGGAACGCCGGCAAACGCAAACGGGCCCTGCAGAAACGAGCAGAGGAAACCCGCGACCAGCTTTTGAAGGCTGCCGCCGATCTTTTTTCCACTTATGGCTATGAGGGGGCGTCGGTGCGCATGATCGAAACCGTCGCGGGCGTGCAGCGCGGTTTGGTGGCGTATCACTTCAACACCAAAGAAGCTCTGTGGCGGAAAGTGGTCGACGGCGTGTTTGCCCGCATGGATGACCGGGTCGGGCGCGCAGAAGAAACCATTCGCGACTTGCCGGAAGACCAGAAGCTGCGCGCATTCATCAGCACCTTTGTGCGTTTCAGTGCCGAGGTGCCGGAACTCAACCGGCTGATGGTTCAAGAAGGCAAAACAAAATCCTGGCGCATGGATTACATCGTCGATCAGCACGTTTCGCCCATGCTTGACGGGTTGAGAGACATTCTGGGTGTGCCGATCGATCCACATAATTACTACATTATCGTTGGGGCAACGTCGTTTGTGTTTTCTGTCTCCCACGAATGCGAGAAACTCTTTGACGTCGATCCGATTACGGATGAATTCATCAGCTCCCACGCCCGCTTGGTCGCGGACTTGCTGGAGACACTGCAAAGGTCATCCCAATGAGTGTTCTCTATGTTTTTCTTGCGGCGCTTGCCTTGTTTGGCGTTTGGTTCTTGATCGAAAAACGGCGGCGCAAATCGCACCCCATGCCCGGCGGCCTTAAGGAAGACGTGACCTTGCCCCATGAGCAAGAATTTGAGCTTTATGGCAACTCTTTCTCTCACTGTTCGCGTAAAACCCGGATCGTGATGGCAGAGCTTGGAATTCCCTACAAGCATCGTCCGATCGATCTGATCGAGACGGGCAAATACGAAACCATCAGCCCTCATTACCTGAAGGTGAACCCGGCGGGCATCCTGCCCACGCTGGTTCACAATGGTCATCCGGTCTATGAGTCCGACGACATCATGGCCTATGCGGCAAGCCATGCGGGGCACAATGCGCCGCGTCTCGTGCCGGACGATCCGGCTCAGGCAGCGGAAATGGAGGCGTGGATCAAACGGGCGACCATCTCCAGCGACGATCCCCTGGGGGGAATCGAAAAGTTTGCGGGCAGTTGCATTCCCGGTTTGACCATGCCTTTGTTCGTGACCTCCATTCGATACATTCCGCTGCATCGAATATTGGTGGGCTTGTTGTTTCACCCCGACAAGATGCGCCCCGTCTTTTTCACCATGTCTAAATTGCGCGGCCTTGAGAATATGCTCCATATGCCCCGTTTGCACAAAATGATCGGTAAGAGCCGCGACAGCATGGCGACGCATCTGGACGAATTGCAGTCCCATTTGGAATCTCATGACGGTCCATGGATCATGGGCGCGCAATACACATTGGCTGATGTCTCGTGGAGCTGCATTTTCCTGCGCTTGGACGAGACCGGCTGGCTTGACCATTACTTTGCGCAGAAAGACTTCGGCCGGTTGAAGGCCTACTACGACGCGGTCAAATCGCGCCCCAGCTGGCAATCCGCAATTGTCGATAAATCCCATCCCATTATCGACAAAGCGTCCGAGGATTTGCGCCGTTTGGCCACCGATGATGCGGTAATACGCGGCTTGCTTTACGCCTGACCTGGTCTCTCGACTCGGCATGGCTGCCGCCGATACAGTCCGAAGGCAGCGATGTTTTGAAGAGGGAGCGGTCGGATGCGTGGACTGAAAAGCAAGCGGGTCATCGTCACCGGCGGCGGCAGCGGGATCGGCCGCGCCATTTGTGAGCGTTTCGCGGAAGAAAAAGCGCAAGTCGTTGTGTTCGATATCGATGCGGCTGCCGGTGAGCAAGTGGCGGCCGGCATCCATCGGTCCGGTGGCACGGCGATTGCGCACACAGTTGACATTTCGGATCGGGGCGCGGTCGACCAGGCGGTGGCTCAGGTTCTGAAAGACGGCCCGGTCGATGTGCTGGTGAACAATGCGGGGTGGGACCGCATGGTGCCTTTCATCGACAGCGATACCGATCTTTGGAAGAAAGTGATCGACATTAATTTGTACGGTCCGCTGCACATGCATCACGCGGTACTGCCGGGCATGGTGGCGAACGGTTCCGGCCGGGTGATCAACATCGCGTCGGATGCGGGCCGGGTCGGGTCGTCCGGTGAAGCGGTCTATTCGGCCTGCAAAGGCGGCATCATCGCGTTCACGAAAACCTTGTCGCGGGAATTGGCGCGGTCTGGCGTTCTGTTGAACACGGTGTGCCCGGGCCCGACGGATACGCCTTTGCTGACCAAGATTGCCGACGGCGAGGTGGCTGAGCGGATTACCGAAGGACTCAAAAAAGCCATTCCCATGCGCCGGCTCGGCCAGCCGGAAGACATCCCGGGCATCGTCTGTTTCTTTGCCAGCGACGATGCGGGTTTCATCTCTGGGCAGACGATTTCCGTGTCCGGCGGTTTGACCATGCATGGGTGATCTTACGCTCTCCTAAATCGGGCAGTCCTTGCGGAAGTTTGGCGCGCGTTTTTCCCGGTGAGAGGCAACCCCCTCCAGCGCGTCTTCGCCCATGAAGCCCAGCATCTCCAGCGCCGTTGACGTGTCGAATGTGGGGCCCGCCATGCGCAGCCAATTGTTGAGGGAATATTTTGTCCAGCGAATGGCGCTTTGCGACCCGTTGGCCAAATCACTGGTCAATGACAGCGCAGTTTCCTGAAGCACATCGTCGTCGACGCACATGGACACAAGGCCGATCCGCTCCGCTTCTTCGCCGGAGACCGGTTTGCCCGACAGCAGGTAATATTTGGCCTTCGCCATGCCGCAGAGCAGCGGCCAGATGATGGCGGCAACGTCCCCCGCTGCCACACCCAGACGGGGATGACCGTCGACAATGCGGGCGGATTTCCCGGCGATGGAAATGTCCGCCAAGATGCCGACGACCAATCCAGCGCCGGCTGCCGGACCGTTAATGGCCGAAACAATCGGTTTGTTACAATTGATGATGTTGTAGACCAGGTCCTTGGCTTCCTTCCACGTTTTCATGATGGCGTGATGATTGCCGGTCATGTGTTCGATCAAGCCGAAATCGCCACCCGACGAAAACGCTTTGCCCTCGCCGGTCACCATCACCGCATTGATGTCCGGATCGCGATCAATGTCGCGCCAAATGTCGGTGATTTGGGTATGGGTTTCTTCGTCCACGGAATTATACGTCTCCGGACGATTGAACTTCACCCGCAGCACCCGTTCCGCCGGGCTGTCGATGTCCAGTTTTGTGTAAGCTTTGTAGCGGTCCGTCATATCTCTTGTCCTTCGTTCTGTTGTGCGTCCTTAGCCAAGGCGTATATGTGTGAGTTCCCGCTCCGCATGGGTCATGCGGTGGTCGAGAATTTTGGAAAGGTAGTTCGCGCGGGTCGCCGCATAGGCCGGGTCACCCGCAAGATCGCAGGCCTCACCCGGGTCGGCTTTCAGGTCGAAGAGAACCGGCGGCAGACCGATGAAATGCACATATTTGTATTGGGCATCGCGCCACATGCAGAGCTGGTGTTGGTCGAACGAGCGGGATGCTTGGTCCGGTGCGTCTGCGGGCGCAATAAAGCGCCAATCGAATTCCATGAACACGCCGTCGCGCCACGTGTCGGGCACGGCGCCGCGCACAAACGGCAGCAGGCTCATACCGTCCCAAGCGTATGGGATATCGCGCTCCAGCCAGTTGAGGATGGTGGGTGCTAAGTCCACATGCTCGGTAAACTGATCAATGGTAGCCGGCCTCTCGGCCAGGGGATCGCGAATGATGAGTGGCACATGATAGCTACCGTCGTAAAAACCACCCTTGCCCCATAATCCATGGGCGCCCAATTCTTCGCCATGATCGGACGTGACGATGACGAGCGTATCTTCCCATTGGCCCGTGCCCTTGAGGGTGTCGATGACCCGGCCGATGTGATGGTCCACTTCGGTGATCAACCCCATATAGACGGCCCGCGCCTTGCGCACATCGTCGTCGGACAGTTGCGCCATGCTCACTTGGCTCATGAAATAGTTCGGGTCGTCGATGACTTGGCGCCACACTTCAACGAGCGGATGAACGGGTTGATCGTCTTTTGGTCGAAGGCTGATGTCCCGCCAATCATACATGGTGTTGTACGGTTCCGGCGCGATCAGCGGCGGATGCGGCCGCAGAAAGACCAGATGCACAAACCAGTCGCTTTGCCGTTCCGTTTCCAGATAATCGATGGTCTGATCGGCCAGAAACGCCATGTCCGAATGCTCAGCCTTGTAACGGGCAGGTTCTTGAGAAAAGAAGTCGAGGGTTCCCGGCGTCCCCACATGGGTGTAGATGTCGAGCGGGTTGGCAGGCACGTCATAGCCGCGTTCTTCAAGCCATGCGAGCCACTGGTCTAGGCCTTCCAGGTTTAAATTGGCCTTGTGCGTGAAGCCCGGCAGCACACCTTCATAGGTTCCAAGCCGCGGATCATCGCCATCGACGGTGCGCGGATCGACCGAACTGTCCGTATACCCGAACAAAACCGGCTCGATGCCCATTTTCTGTATTTCAAGTGCGATGTTTGTAAAGCGTGCGTCCAGCGGCGTCCCATTGGTCACCGACCGGTGGGTCATAGGGTAAAGACCCGTCAGCATGGTGGCACGCGCGGGTCCACAGGGGGCGGTATTGGTGAAATGATTGTTGAAAACCGCTCCTTCATCTGCCAGTGCATCCATGTTCGGTGTACGCACAACCTCATGACCGGCAAATCCGGCATGATCTGCGCGCATTTGATCGACAGAAATGAACAGAACTTTTCGCGGCATCGTAACTCCTATTGAGCTTGCGCGATCCGCGCCTCGATATCGCCCAACAACGGGGCGATGTCAGCGACCGTATCGACGATAAAGTCTGCGCCGGCATCGCGGAGCAGGGCTGCTGAGGCGGCGACACGTTTTTGTCTTTCATCGTCCGGCAATTGGGCAAACTCTTCTTGGCTGAGGCCTACCCCATTGCCGGAGGCAGACAGGCCGACGGTAACGAGCCCCGCATTACGGCCTGCGTGAATGCCTACTGGCGAGTCGTCCACTTTCACACACGCTGCTGCGGGCCACACGCCCAGCCGTTCGAGCGACTGCCAGATCATGAAGGGCGCCGGGCGCCCTTCGTTCACGTCGCCCGCACAAATCATCACGTCCGGGTCGTAGCCATGCTTCGCGGCTTGCGGCACCACCGCATTCATGATGGGGCGCGTGTATCCGGTTGTGGAACCGATCTTGATCCCCCTGGCGCGTAAGGCTGCGACCAAGTCAAGCGCGCCGTCAATGGGTTGGGCGCTTTCGGCAGCAGCCCCGACCGTGTGGTGCTCCATGGCTGTGAGCAATCCGGTGACGTCATCCGCAGCCCAGGCGCGACCGTGAGCGTCTTTCCACATCGCATTAACCTCAGGCGTGGCTAGGATTGCTTCGATGTGTGCGCGCTTCGCCTTCCCCATGTCGGCACGAATAACAGCATCCGAGACCGACACGCCCGCGTCTTCAAAGGCCCTTTGCATCGCCCGCGTGGGCACCAGGCAGCCAAAATCCACCATGGTGCCGGCCCAGTCGAAGATGAACGCTTTAATCATGGGGTGTGCTCCAACAGTTCGTGGACGGTTTTTTCAGCAAGACCGAACGCGGTCGACATGCCTGCGCCGCAAGTCACCATGACCAGGCGAATGTGCGGGGCCGGCGCCTCGACAAAGTAGGGCGTTTCGCCCCATGGGTAGACGCCGATCCAGCGCTCAAGAACAGGAGGGGCCGGTATGCCGAGGACCCGCTCGAATTCCTGGAGGATCAGCGCTTCAATCGCCGACTCATAAAAGGGCTGCGGGGCGTCGCCGTAATGGTGGCTGTCGCCCACCACCAGCGTGCCGTCGCTGTTTTGCACCACGATCAAATGAATGCCGTGTTTCAAGTGATCGGATTGTTCGTTTTCGATGGTATTGCGCAGCGCGGGCGCTTCGGGCAATGCCGTATACCCCTCATAACGCACAAGGCTCAGGTCCGATTGCACAGCAAAGGGCAGGCGGAAGCCGGGATCGGCCAGCCGCATCATATGCAATTTGCATTTCTTGAGGTTTCGGTTGCCGATGCGCTCGCGGTATAGCGTTGAAAAATCCGCGCCCGGACAAACAATAATGTGCTGCGCGTCGATCTGCCCGGCGGAGGTGCCGATTGTGGTGCCGTCGATTTGAGTGGCGGCTGTGTTGGTTTGTAAGGCGATGTCCCATTCCTTTTGAAGGTATGTGACCAAGGCCGGGATGGCGCGCGGCGCTTCAATGCGCAGTTCGAAGGGGCTCAACAAGCCGGCTAATGATTTGCCGAGGGGCATGCCCGGATAGCGTTTTTCAATCTCGCTTCGTGTCGCGACTTCGCATGGCTGTCCCATTTCCGTGGCACAAAAGCTTTGCAACACGTCCAGCGCTTCCGGCCGCTGTGCCAACACGCACAAGCCGTAATGTTCGACGGGTGCCGACAAGGCCGGCGCAATGGATTCCCACACATCCCGGCTGCGCTTGGCCAGCGACCACATATCACCGGCCGCCTGGCCGGTGACGGTGATGAAGCCGAAATTTTGGATCGAGGCCCCCGTCGCCCGCGCGTCCCGGTCGATAACGACCACCCGCTTGCCGGCCCGGGCGCACCAATAGGCATGGGCCAAGCCCACAATGCCCATGCCCACGACGGCAACATCGAATGCGGTGCGCGGCATGGCATCTCCTATGGGGCGGCTGGGTTGCGAGGGTCTGTCCATTTGCGTTGACGGTCGAGGACGTGTCAACCAGGTGGCGGTGTCCCCATCGATTATCTCCAACTGTCGTCCCGGCGAAAGCTGGGACCCATATCCCCAGAAGCCAGAAATGTGATGCCGGTGGATATGGGCCCCTGCTTCCGCAGGGGCGACGCCGGTAGGGTTGATTGGACCGGCATAATTTTTGCCGCACCCATCAAAAAAGATGGGTGCATGGGGTTCATGCGATGTTTGAATACCTGGCCGGCCCGCTCCCCCTCCCAACCACCCGGATACGGTACCCTGGCGGGTGGTTGGGAGGGGGAGCGGGAGGCCGGGCCCACCAACAAAGATGGGTGCATGGGGTTCATCCACATTTGCGCGAACACCCCCCGTCCCATAATGGGACGCAGCGATTGTGTGCTTGGGAGTGGCGTGGAGAAACTCTTTCAAGGCCATGGGTGATCCTTCCCAATAGCCTCCCCTCGCGGGGATGATACCACGTTCGGCCGATGAGGACGACTGAGAGGTGTCAGGGCGGTCCCGCCGGGCCGCCTTTAAGCCGCCCTCACACCTTCCACCACCGACATGGACCCTTGGGGCTGGCACCAGGTCTTCACATGGGGCCATCCGGATCCATCGAGCAGGTCGATGTATTCGGCTTCGGTGCGTTCCTTGCCGGTCAGCACGGACATCATATGAATATCAAACAGCTTGGCGAAGTCGGGTGTGTCCGGTCCCGGTACCACATATTCCGCGATCCATATGCGCGCACCCGGATGAGAAGCGGCATGCGCATTTTTCAGAATACCGATGCATTCTTCGTCATTCCAATCGTGAAGGACGTGTTTCAGAAAGTAAGCATCCGCATTTGGCGCCTGTTCGAACATGTTGCCTGCGGTGTATCGGCAACGGTCGCCTAGGTCCATTTGACCCGCCAGTAGGTCATGGGGGTCGGCGAGCGTCTCCGGCAACTCAAAGACGATACCGTTGATGTGTGGATGTGCCTGCAAAAAGTGGCACAACAAATGGCCGCGACCGCCGCCGATATCGCAGACTTGCCGAACCTGCGACACATCAAGTTCCGATAGGGCCGCCAGGACTTGGGCTGTTTCCACTTGGGAATAGCTGGTCATGGCGCTGTTGAATAAGGCGCCCACCTCAGCGTCCGACGTGATCATGTCAAAAACCGCGCAGTTGTATTCGCGCTTAAAGCCGTCATCGCCGCCATCGCGCACGATTTCGGGCAGATGCTTCCAGGCGGCATACATGGGCAGGCCTTCTTCCCACAAGCAGACGCCGCGCATGGAGTTGGGGTGGCTTGATAAGAAAAACTGCCCCGCCGATGTGAGTGAGAAAACGCCCTGCGCGCCTTCGTCGAGAATGCCGATGCTGGCAAGCGCGCGCATGAGCCGGTAGGTGTTTTCAGGGTTGAGCGATAAGGCCGCGGCGACGGCTGTGGCTGGGTGTGATTGCGTCTCCAAATGATCGACGATGCCGAGCTTGACGCCCGCATGCAGGATTTGGCTCCGCCAGCGGCCCGTGACAAGGTCCTGGGCAATATTAGTGGCGTCGGTCATGCGTGTCTCCCAACGAGTTTGTTTTGTGGGATTGATTAGAGGCAATTGGCGGTGTGGATTCAAGCGCGTGCTATTGCCGGTTAGTCATCGCGTTTGCCGGCCACCGGGCTGAAAAGCACCGCAAGCAAACCCTTGTTCATTTCCCGTCGGATGAGGACGTCGTGATTGCTGGGCGCGATGGCGCGCCAAAGAGAAAACACGGCGAGGGCCGCCAGCGATTTGACTGTTTGAAATGTCATCCGTTGCCGGTCGTTGTCCGCCAGCAATATGCGCGCTTCGGCGCGGCCGTCCATTTGTGAGCGGCGCTTGAGCCAGTCCAGGGAAAGACGGTCCGGATGGATCACGTGTTCAACCGGGAAAAGATCCGAATAGAAGATGCGCAGGCCCTGCCGCCGGACGCCGGCAACCAAAGCCGTATCGATGCCCGACGCCAGATTGGTGCCGACCCGGCCGAACCGTTCGTTGTATCCGCCAATCGCGTCCAGGGCAGACCGGCGGACCAGCATGTTGGCGCCCGCACAAACGGGGTCTGTTGTCATGTCGAAGGTGCCGTCGAACTCTACCAGCGACAAAAACCGGCGCCAGCGCTGCCCGACGGCGGGTTCCGCGCCGTCGGGCCAACGCGGGTCGATGCGGCCTTGGATGATGGCGGCACTCTCCGGCGCCTGCTCAATCGCCTGCAGCGCGCCCGTAAGCCAGTTCGGACCGGCCATGGCGTCGTCATCCAGTGTGGCGATCCATTCGCTGCGGGCCCGCGCCACGCCTGCATTGCGTGCGCGCGACACGCCCGGCGTATTCTCTTCGATGAAGACGACCGGTGCCGGGACAGGCAACGACAGATCATTCACATGTGATTGCACGGCCTGGCGTTGCCCGGCATCGCTTGCGCTGTCGACAACAATTAGCTCCACATCGTCAGCGGTCAATTGTTGCGCCAGGACGTCCAAACATTGAATGACGAGGGAGGCGCGATTGTGAGTCGCGATCACGATGGAGAGTTTCATCTAGTGATCGCCGACGGTGCGGACAAATCCTGGGCTGATGAAGGAGGCGATTTCGCCGGCGAAGCGGACCGTGTAGTAAACGCCCGCAAGCGTCATGGCGGTCGGGACGTGCCGGACCGGCAGGACTACCACTTTGTATTGGGTGAGACAGCGGGACCAGGCCGTGAGGCAGGATTTTGCAAGGCGGTAGACCGAGCCGATAGGAGATGCCTTCAGGCGGCCCAGAAACCCTTCCGACACGCGGGCCGGCGTGTGCGCCACTTCGTCAAATCCGGCACCGAAGGCGTTGGCAAAGAACAGCCGCGTCCCTTGCGGCGCCGGGTGGCGCGCCTTGGCGGCCTTTTGCAGATAGATTTGGTGCCCCGTCCGGCGGATTTTGTCGGAGGCAAGCGCACATTGACCGCGAAACGCATCGCTTGCCGGAAAAAGCACGTTGCCCAACGGCCCGGTTTTGAAAGCAAAGGCGTTGGCCAAGAAGTGGGTTTGGTCAATGAGGGCGGGGCCGCTCGCGCTCATATGGGGGAAGCTCTCGGTGACCAGCGCGTAGCATTTCTCGTAGAGGGAGGACGTCTCGATGCGCGTTTCCCCGAACACGAAACTCACGTCGGGCTCGGCAAAGGACTCGAGCAAGCCCTCAAGCCATCCCTCTTCAGGAATGATGTCGCTGTCCACGAGCAAAACGACATCCGTTTGGCAGGCCTGCGCGCCGATGTTTTTTTGTTCGTAGTAGCGCGCATGGGGAGAGGGCAGCAGCGCCACGTCAAGCCATGTAGCATCGGCGATGCCGGACTCGCGCAACAGCGTGTCGATATGGTCCGGCGGCACGGCAAGCGGATCGAAAACGACTTTCACGGCGACAGGCTGGGCAAAGCGGTTGGACAGGCGACCGCTCTGGGCCTGCAGCGCGCGCAGCATGGCGGCGGGCCGGGCGGGGTCGGCAGTGCGGGCGTTGTCCAGCTCCACCACGATGCCCAGCGAGAATTCGAATGGGGCGGTTGCGTGGCCTGTCTGCTCGCTTGTTTGGCCTGTGTGCTGACTTTCTCTCACGCCCTCATCTTAGCGCGTCCTCCCGACGAGGTCATTAGGCCGGGAGGACGCGCCAGACATGCCGCGGGGCGCGGACAGTGTCTTGGGACTTAGAAGCGGAAGGGGAATTTCACCGACAGGGACAGATCGGAGGCATCTTCGGAAATGCCCGGCGCCACATTGGTCACGACGGTCAGGCGCTTCGAGGCGGCCCAGGTGGCACCGAAATTGAGGGTGGCCACGTTGGCGTCAGAGCCGACAATGTTGACAAAATCGGGCGTGCCGGCCGCACGCTGCTGCGCCTCGAAGACGAACTGCTGCGAGTAAGCAAGGCTCAAACTCAGCTTTTCGTTGAGGGCATAGGCGATGCCGGCGCCGAAATCGAGCACGTCGCCCAGCTTGATCTCGCCCGCCTGATTGCCGTCTGCCGCCCCAATGTCGGCGAAGCTGCCCGTCAGCCGGTAGGTGTAGCGGCCATTGGCGAACAGCACGGCCGGGTCGATGGTCTTGAGCAGGGAGATGCCGCCAGTTGCCGCCCACACGCCGTTTCCGGTTGGCAGCTCCGTGGGAATCGTCAGATTCCCTTCACTGCCCGAAACCACGACCGTCTCGATGCCAAACGGGTCCACACCTGTGGGTGCGCGGCCGCGGCCGGACAAGACGATGTCCGGAATGCGCTTTTTCTCTTTGTACAGACGATAGCTGAAGCCGAACGACACATCGCCCAGATTGTTTTCGCCCAAAGATTCGTCGATCTGCGTGGTCGACCCACCGCCGGCGCCCGTGGTTTGGAATTCGGAAAACCGAAACACATAAGGCACGTTCACATCCACCTGCAGGCGGTTCGTGGGGCTGTAGCGCAAGGACAGATCGGTGGTCACGATTTGCGATTCTATTTGATCCACATTGATCGTGCCCAGGAAGATTGCGTCGAGGGCAAGAAAGCCGCCCAGATTGAGGTCGGAACGGTCGAATAGGGAATAGGAAACGCCGGGTTCGACCGTCAGCCGGCCGCTGCCGAACAGCGTGTGGATTTCGCTCACCACATCATCGACGGATTGGCTTTGATCCGCTTGCCGTTTGCGTGGCGGTTGATCGCCCGCAAGACCACTGCCGTCAGCCTCGGTGGTTTCCGTATCGTCCGCCTGAGAGGCAGCAGCGCGCGCGCGCTGGTCGGCACTGCCCAGATTGGGTTCCGGTTTTTTGAGAGTTAGGCCATAGCCGGACGATGGGGCCTGCGCCGGTGCTTGGCCTATCGATTGAGACCGCGTCGTAGCACCTTGACCGGCGGGCGCCCCTTGCGCTTGCTCTTCTGCCTCAAGACGTCTCAGGCGCTGCTCGAGCTGCAAGAGCGCTCGGGTTTTCGCGTCGCTTTGCCTTTGAAGAATTTCGAGTTGCTGGCGCAACTCCTCGATCAGTTCTTGATTGTTTTCGACTTCGTCCGCTGCAAGCGCCGAAGCTGCCAAGCTTAGAAAAACGCCCAAGCCGGCAATGCCCGCTCTTATCGTCACTTCACCTCGGCGCTTTTTACGCAGCGCCGCCCCACCTCGTTTTGGGCACACGCCAGCCGTCGCGCTGACACACTGGCCCGTGCGCCGTGAACACATACACAACTGCGTCACAGCCGAACGTATTTGTTATCGAGACGCAGCTACTTCTTTTTGTGATTTGTTATGAAGAGTTCGTCTTTCTTTCGAAAGTCAGTGTACACCAAGTGAATGTGAGTGTCAGTGAGCGAACTAATGTCAGGACTGAAAAAGTCTGAACAAGGTTAACGGGTCAGGCAAACCGGTCACTTCCAAACCTTGACTGACTTGATAAAGCGACAGGGCTTCCTGGGTTTCCTTGTTGAAGGTGGTGTCGGTCTTGCCGGAATAGTAGCCGAGTGTCGCCAGCTTCTCTTTCGTTTGACCGATGATTGATTCATAGACTTGAACGGAATGCGTATCCGTTTTGATCTGCAAGCTGCGGGATGCGCGATCAAGCCAATTGGCCTCGAACGCATTGACGATACCTTGGGCCACCAGCGCGATGGTGTGAGGTTCGTTCTTTTGGCAATGCCCGGCCATGATGGTGAGCAGCAATTCGCCGCTTTGCCACGGCGTCACGTCATAAACACCGGACGTGAGGCGGTTGGTGGCGGACAGATAGCCTTCCACCCAATTGCGATAGGGCATGAGATCCGCCGGGCCCATGGATGTTGCCGCTAGGAATTCGGAGCAGCTGTGGGTGCCCACGCCCTTGACGGCGAATTTTTTCTTTCTGTCGGCGCCGAAGGCATCCTGCTGCCCTGCCGTGCAAAACAACGCGAGAGCCAAAGCAAGCCCCATGACCGAAAAACGCACCTTAGTTCTGGCCTTGTTGATCATCACGACGAAAACTCTCCCCCAAAAAAATCGCCGACGCTTCCGAGCGTGTTCGGCTTCGATGAAACCCTAGATCATCATGCGATCAACTGGACTCATCTTCGACGATCCAGTTGATCGCATAAAGATGATCTACATCTATAAAATAGAGCAACTTGGTGCGCTCAAACCAATCCTCGTATGGGTTGTTTGAGCGCACGTTGCTCTAGAGCCCCGAAATCAAATCAAGAACTTCGTTGTTTAGACTAAGATTCAACGGATCCGCCGACCGCACAATGTCCACCAGCAATTCCTGGGTGACATGGGTTGCGTCCGCGGTCAGATTGGTTCCCTGGAGCAACTGGCCATTACCGATCCCCTGACGGATGGTGCCCACATCCGGCAGAGAGAGAATGAACCCTAGCTCATCATCCGTCGAAAAGGCCGTTGCCATTGTGCCGTCTTCGAACGCGAATGTAAGCGCATCATCCAGCAGATAAGTGCCGTCTCCGCCGTCTCCATAGTTCGGCAGGACCACGTGACCGGCGCTGTCCTGAATGCTGACCTGAATATCTTGGCTGACGTCATTAAAGCCGCCGCCCACATTGATGAACTGCGCCACGCCGCGCGTCGACGCAAGCCCGGCGGGTGTGTTGTCGAGGCCGTCGGCGCGTTCGTAGGAGATAGTGACCGGCGACTGGTTTGTCGTCGTGGTGGTGTACCCGCCGCCGCCATTTTCCGGAAACTCAAAGAAAGACGAACGGTTTGACTTACCGAACAGGCTGACGACGGGCTTAATGGTGATTCTCGGCATGATCGGCGACAGGCCGAACAGGCTGAAAGCAGGATGTTTGGTCTGCTTTGTTTTGGTTTGTTCCTGCAATGAAATCCGGAATGTCGGCTTACGCCCGGGATCCGCAAAGTTGGTTGAAAAATTGATCCCGGCCGTGAGCGATGTCCCATCGGGCAACGTTACCGCCGACTGGAAGGTGAGGCCGAAATACTCGATTGCCCCATTTGTAGCGTAGCGGCCGCGCATGTCGGCCAAGGCATCATCGGACACCTCCACCCCATTGACAGGCAAACCCCATTCGTCCACCTGGTGCGCGCTTGCGTAGGCGGCACCCATCGCTGCCCAGGCTACGATTGCGCTGCTTGTCAATAATACGCCGAGAGACTTCCCAAACACCTTGCTCATTTTCTCAACCTCGAGACTGGTCCTATTCCCTCACTCAACAAGAACCCGCCAATGCTGCTCGATCGATTCCTCAGAAGTAGTCCGCGTTCAGGACTCCGAAATCGAGCAGATTGGCAGGTTGGAACGGCGCCCGTTCGTGCATCAGCGCGCGCGCACTGATAGGCGTCGGCGCTTTTGTCAGCACGGTGTTTGCGTCGAACCCGTGACCGACGATTGCCAGAATGGTGCCATTCCAAGACTGTTCGAACTTTTTGACAGTCATTTTTTTATTGCCGAGCGCGGGATCCGCCAGATAGACACTGTCGCCGTCCACTTTTTTGAGGACGACAAAGTGCTGGTAGCCATTGAGATTGAGCAGAATGATCACCGGAATTCTTAAATTCCGAAGGGCATCCACATTCACTTGATATCCAGTGGCATGGAAGCCCTGTTTAATGGCATACCGCTTCATATCCAGAAGCGAAAATCCCTTTTCCAGAATGACATTGCGGTCGGCAATACGGAACATTCCGGCAAGAACGGTGGCTTCGCTAATCTTTCGGTTGAAGGCATATTGAAAGATCGTGGCAAGGGCCGCCGCGCCGCAACTAAAATCGGTTTGCTGACGAACAATGTTTCTGAATTGACGTTCCTTAATGCTCTCTACATCCATGCGGACGATGCCGGCACCTGGAACGATGTTATTGAACCGGATTTCGGCCGCCGAAACACCGTTTGACGATACCGTTGCCAACAGCAGTGCCAATACGCACGCTATGACGGCACGGCAGGCCGGGTTTGGTGTTGCGATGTTTTCCGTTTTGGCCATTGATCCGATTTCTTTGTTTGGTTGGTACGCCCGGCCGTGATGAAGGCCGGGCGTACGCTTTGGTGTTTCGAGTACCGATGTTTGTCGGGTTCTTATGGAGACGTCGTGGTTGCGGCGAGCGCAAGCGAATTGACTTGAGCGTTGCCGTAACCGGCTGCCACGTTGACCCCCACATTGCCGCTGACAACGGTCATAGCACCGGACGTTGCGGTATTGTTCTGAACGCCGGCAATGCCGTAGTCCTGGTTCTCGATGTCTTGACGGGATTCAGCAACTGCCGTCGCAAGAGCTGCATCGCTTGCATGGGCTACAGCAACGGAATTCGCCTGCAAATTGACGAAACCGGCTGCGTAGTTTGCACCGATGTTACCTACAGCGTTGCTGATGGTGCCGCCGGTCGCGGTGTTAAGCGCAACACCGAAGATGTTGATCCCGTTCGGTGCGTCCAGATCCTGAACAGCATCGACCCATGCCGTCGCGAACAGGCCTTCCGAGCCTTCCGCAACCGCCAGGGAGTTTTGCTGCAAGTTCCAGAAACCGGCCGCCGTGTTGACGCCGATGTTACCGCCGACACCATCGACCAGTCCGCCGGTCGCCGTGTTCGACGTGCTGATGGCGGTGCCCGGAACGATGTCGTTGCGCGCAGCCTTTTGATTGGATTCGACGGTCGCTTCAACGGAAGCAGCACCGCTGCCGCTGGCAATCATCGAAATGGCGGTTTGGTTGGCCTGAGCGTTGTTTCGACCGGCCGCCGTGTTGACACCGATATTGCCTTCACCGCCGGCAATGTCGCCATTGGTCGCGGTGTTGTCCATGCTTTCGCCGGTGTCTAGCTGATCACTCAACACGTTATCTTTGACATCCTGGTGGACTTCAACGGACGAGCTCGCCGCAGCGAAACCTACCGTATTCGTCAAATCGACCGTGATGTCGCCGGTAACGTTGTGGGTCACCATGTGGTTGATGTCAACGACAACATCTTTCTGTGCATCGAGCACAAGAATCAGTTCCGCTGACGCCGCACTTACCCCCATTGCGAGAGCAAGTGCGCAGGCGGACGTGCCGCCCATCAGTCTACTGAGTTTCATAGATACCTCCTACTCAGTTTAGGCACCATTGCCTAGTCTCCCGCTCCCGCACCAACGGTCAGCGAGAAAGTATTGGCCAGCGCATTGCCCGGCCCCGCTGCCTGCGTCACTTGAACGATTCCCCTTGCCCCTTGAAAGGCGGTGTCATCGATCGTCGCTACGCCTGCATTCTGTGTGTTTCTTAGAAGCCTGCTGTCTACATCGGGAGCGTTTTGCTCAAGCTGGCTGTCCGCCAGCTCGACGCCGTCGATCCCGAAGGCAATGGCGGCGACATTTGCCACTGCATTGCCCGTACCGGCCACATTGTTGACCGCGATAGACCCGCTTGCGCCCGCAAAGGCACCGGCACCGATATGTGCCGTGTCCTGGGAGGGACCGATCCTGCCGATATCGATGTTCTGCTGAGCGCTTGCGGAGCTTACGGAGGCGGGCGAACCTGTCGAAATCGTGAGCAGGTTTGCTTCCGCATTGTAGTTGCCGGCTGCCGCATTGAGGCCGATGCGCCCTTGCGAATTTGCAAAGGTGCCGTCGGTAATGGTGCTGGTGTTTGTCGAAACGTCCGATGGCGCGGATCCGCTGGCCGGTTCTTGACCAAATCCGCTCGACGGCGTGCCAAACACCGCCAATATGAAAGCTCCAACAAGAATGGTCCAAGACCGGCCAATTGAGACGTTGAGTCCCCAATTGGCCGGCAGGACCGTGACCCCCCTGATCACACTCCTACCCCAACAAATTGGTACACGAAACTAAGTCAGGATCGAGTATCGGCGGCGAAATGGCAGGCGGCGCCTCCCAAATGGGGTATTTTCCGCAATTGTTTTATGACGATGGGCGTCGCCGATTGATATGTATGGGAATGAAGCTGAGAAAGGCTGGATTTCCGGGGTTTCTGGCGAGAAAACGTCGTCTTCTGACAATGGGCGGGAACAGGCGATGTGGGCCGCGGCGTAAGTTCACCCTGCGGTGTTGCTGTCACACCACAGTTTCCACAGGGTGCGGAACAGTCTCTCGATATTGCTTGCAAAAAGCGCGGCGTCGGACATGGGCGATTCAAGCACCCTTTGACGTTGGGTTCTGCGCCAACGCGCCAAACGGTCGGGCGATGATGCAAGACGCGTGGCGATGTCCACATAATCCGCTTCGTCTTTTGCTGCCCATTCCGTCCGGCCGATGGCATTGAGGAACCCCCAAGTTTGGCGCGAACACGGGCGGCTTTGGGGCAGTGTGACCACCGGCACGCCCATGGTCAGCGCCTCGCAGGTAGAGATACAGCCGCTGAAGGGGAACGGGTCCAGCGCGATATCGACCTTGTGGTAATCCGCAAGTGTGTCTTGGTGGCGGCCGGTTTCGCTGATGAACGTCAGGCGCGATGGGCTAACGCCGCGTTGCGTGAACGAATCGGTCAGCCGTTCTCTTTCCGCCGGATCGGCAAGTGTCGGCCAGCTCAGCATTAACTTTGATTTCGGTGTTTTCTCTAGAATGCGGGACCAAACGGCAATCACATCACCGTTGAGCTTGCACAGATTGTTGAAACTGCCAAAAGTGATGGTGCCGATCTGCTGGCTGGGCGGCGGAGCCACAGGGGGAATATATTCAGGTGCCGTATAACACCAGCGAATGTCGGGCAAGCGCACTACCTTTTCCGTAAACAGATGATCTTGATTGGGCGCGATGTAATGGGGGTCCATGATGATGTAATCGATCGCCGGCAGGCCCGTGGTGTGGCACGAACCGAGCCAAGTGGCCTGAACGGGCGCTGGTTTGCGGGCAAAGGCCGACAGGCGCGACCCGGCGGTATAGCCCGACAGATCGATCAAAATGTCGATCTGGTCCGCGCGGATTTGTTCGCATAACGCCTCGTCGGTCAGCCCCAATATCGAACGCCACGCGGCCGCATGGTGGTGCAGATGCTGTGTGAGGAGGTCCGGCCGCTTTCGCGCGCTGTAGCAATAATACTCGACCGACTTGGCATCGGCATGAGCCATCAATCCCGCAAGGAAATAGCCCGTGGGGTGCAGGCCGAAATCGGCAGAGACCAAGCCGATTCTGAGGGAGCGCTGAGGATCTGCCGACTGCGGATAATCGCGATACGGATGGTCGATTGCGGATAATCTTTGCCCAATCCGCCTATGCGCTTCTGACAGGTCCTTATCGGATTGGGCGGGATCGTATACCTGGGAAAACAGAAAATTGGCGGCAAACTCAAGATCGTTAGGGCACAAGTCTAGCGCCCGCCCATAATGCCATTGTGCTTTCTCGTAATTTGCTTGGGCCTTGTACATGTTGCCGAGATTGGTGTGCGCGGCGTGGTAATCTGGGTCAATGTGCACTGCCGTCGCGTATTTTGCTTTGGCGTTTTCGATCTGATGAAGGTCACTCAGAACATTACCCCAAGTAACGAATAGTTCTTTGGACCGGGTACCGCCCATAACGGCTTGTTCTATTGGGGCCAGAGCGGCTTGGGAATTGCCAGTTTCCCGCAATATGGCGGCCTTGCTGATCAGGGCGGCGGGATTTCCGGGCTCTATGTTCAATGCGCGGTCCACATGCCACAGCGCTTCTTCGAAATGTCCCAATTGCTTTTGAGCAAGTCCCATCAGCAAATGAGCTTCAGCTGTGTCCGGTCGAAGTTGAGAGGCGGTTTCGGCGCTTGTGAACGATCCGGCTGGGTCGTTCGTCTTAAGTTGAGAGCGTGCCCGCTTAATCCATGCATCGGCGTTGCTCGCGTCCACGGCCAATGCCCTGTCGGTTTCCACAAGAGCATCCTGGTGCCGGGACAGCTCTTGCAGTACTTCCGCCCTGGCCAGATAGACCTTCGACTGATGCGGTGCCAGGTGTTGGGCTGCCTCGAAAGCCTCCAAGGCTTCTGAAAATCGGCCGAGTTTTGCGAGCGTATGTCCCAAATTTTCGTGGGATTGCCAGTGTGCGGGATTGGTCTTTACCGCGGCTTCGAACGACGCAATCGCTTTGTCAAAGGCCTCACTTTCCACAAGGGCGTTGGCCTTGTTGAAGTGGGCTTGGGCAAGGTTCGAATCCAGTTCCAGCGCCCGGTCAAAGGCAGCGATGGCATCGTCATACCGCTTGAGCCTGGTGAGGGCATTGCCTTTATTGTTGAAGGCATGGGCATCGTTTGGGGAAAGCGCAATTGCTTGGCATACGGCGTCAAACGCACCGGCGGCATCGCCCAAGTCCAACAAAATTGCGCTCAGGTTTCGATGGTAGAGTGCCACATCCCCGCGGTGCGTAATGGCACGGCGGACCTGGTGCGCGGCTTTGTCGAATTGCCCAAGCCCATGTTGGGCAAGCCCCAGCAGATGCAGCGCTTCCGAATCCCGTGGATCGGTTTTGACTGCTTTGGTTAGAAGCTTCGCCGCGCCGCGATAGTCGGCTTGACCCAGCAGGCCGAAACTTTGATGAAGCAGCTTGCGAAATTTGGTCGATTTGACGTGTGATTTTGCTCCGCCACGTTCGTCGACCACGCTGAGTGTCATGTCAGATTTTCCTCACCGCCAATTCGCGCAGTGTACAAATTAAATTTTCTCGGGCAAGAAACGGCGGCAAGGAATTAGTGCTATGGTTAACGACGGCGGCGGATCCCAAAAACAGATTGGCGCAAAGCTTGACCTTTTTCGGGCGCGTTAACCTTACCGACACTATTATTAACCTTACCAACAAAAAAGTGTGGCTGGCTTGAAAAACACTCTTTTACCAAACCCGGGCACGCAGTACGGTTTCGTTAACGAGGTTGGCACTCAGCATAAGGACGAATACCGAGACAACCGATAACAATGGCCACGCAGAAGAGTGGCCTGTCCAGCGGGAAACCGACAGAATCAAATCAATGCAGCCGAATGAACGGACTGCAAACGGGGTTTGTCTGCCTCTCGCAGACGCGCGGGGCAAAAGGCGGGTGAGTAACAAATGTTGATGACGTCAAGCGTCAAGCGTTTGGATGATGAACATTTTCGTCAAATAGAAAAATCGGACGGCATCCACTATTGGGCGATTGTGCCCGAAGAATGGCTGAACTTTCTCAAATGGATCACATCGACCCTAGACTGTTCGGCAGCGATGATCAGTTCGAAATGTCTGGAAAGCGGACGGTCTTCGGTCATCCAATGTGTCGGTCTGCCACCGGCTTGCCAATCGGATTATGCATCGATCTTATGGACATTCGAAGATTGGTTTGGGCAAGAGGGGGCATCTGCCGCAATCGGTGATGTCTTTGTACAGAATGATCTTAGGACCGGGACGGATGGGCCTGCCAGTGCACAGTTCCAGGCGTGGCTGGCGCGGCACCGGATTTCTAATCAGACGGTACTCATCATCGGCAAGGACGACACCAGCCTTCGCCACTTGACCCTGTTTAGATCGGGCCCAAGTGTGCCGTTTGGTGACCGGGAAACGGCTGTTCTGGAGGATTATCTGCCCTATCTGCACTATGCCGATTCCCTGCGTAATCGCTATTCGAAGCTGGAAAATGAGCGGGACGCCACACTGAATGTGTTGGATCAGATCATTGCCGGGGTCCTGCTTCTGGATGCGGACGGCAACACGCTTTACAGCAATCGCCGGGCGCAAGAACTGATTAGCCCGGACGACCGGGTGGCCAGTTCCGAGTTACGCCGTTGGTCGACGACCGCATCGAAAGAGGGCAAATCTTTCGCCATACGACGGGACAACGGTAAACCGCCGGTGCCTGCAATGGCGCATCGGCTGACGAACGCGGATAAGGATCTGCCGAAAGGAAGTCCCGCGTTGATGCTGGTGGTGAACGATCCGATGCGCGGTATGCCTTCGAGCGGCGATTGGATGCGATCGTTCTTTCAATTGACGCCCGCGGAAACGAGGCTCGCGAATTTGTTGGCCCAGGGTGAGTCGCTTGAGCAATCGGCCGATCTTTTGAACATCTCCGTTGGAACCGCGCGGGTTCATCTGAAACGCATTTACTCGAAAACGGGTGTCCGCCGGCAGGCTGAACTTGTACGGATGATTCTAAGCGGGCCGGTGCTTGCGGGGGGTTAGGGTCTAAAGAGCGCTGCTGCCTTTAGTTTAAGCTTCGGGGGGAGCATGATGCGGCATTTTCTCGGTCACAATGCGGGAGCCTTGGGCGCACGGCTCGCCCTGCTTGCGGCCGTCGTGGCGATTTTCGCCGCTCTTTCGTTCGGCTACGGCAATGCCACGCGCATTCAGACCTCGCTTCAGGAAGCGGCTGACAGAATTCTGCAAAAGAACGATTGGGATTGGCAGGTGCCGAAACGGGCATCCGGCAGTTGGGGGCGCATTTTTTCCGGGCACGGCATACAGCGGGCCCTGTCCGCCGTGGTGACCGGTGGGGGCGGGAACCGTGCCTGCATCATTGCCCTTCACCCGGATGCCACTCGGTCGTTAAGTCTTTATGCGGGCGCGAGAATTGACATGCCGGACTGCGAGATTCATGTGGCGTCAAGCAATCCGTATGCGGTATGGACCGAAGGAACGAGTTCGATCACTTCGGAGCGGACCTGTACCGCCGGCGGTTTTGCCCATCGGTTGGCGTCGACCGGCGGCCCTGACGCGGCGCCGCCATGCAGCCCTACGAAAGATCCGTATGCGCAATTAGCAGAACCGAAAGTGCGGGTGTGCACCCACCGGAATGAAAGGCTTGTGGGCGCGCGGCGGAATTACATCGCGCCGGCCGTGTTCTGCGGCGGGCTTGAGATCACGGATGGTGCGTCCGCGGTGTTCGGTCCGGGCGAATATGTGATCAAGGGTGGGGATTTTCGGGTGGACGGACATTCACTCATTAGCGGGCGCCGAGTGTTCTTTTATCTTCAAGGGGACGAAACGGAGCTTGTCATCGGCAAAGACACCACCGTGTCGCTGACGGCGCCGCCCGCGGGCCCCTTCGCGGGAATTCTGTTTCATGCGGACAGCAGCAACCGCCGCACCCACTTTTTCGACAGCAATTCGGCGGCGCTGATCGACGGCGCGTTTTATTTTCCCGCCGGCAAGCTGAGCTTTAATTCGGATACGACCATCGGGGCAGCCTCCAATTGCGCTCAGTTTGTCGCGTCACAAATTCAGTTGAATGACGAAACGCGCATTCGTCTTTATGGGGATCATGCGGCTTGCCCTCGCGCGCAGCCGCAAAAACGCGCACGGCTCGTGCGGCGGGAAGAGTAAGCCTATCGATTGGCGGCACCGGTTGCGGGCCCATTTCGTTTATTGAAGTCCAAAATCTCTTTGGCCGCGGCTTTTGCTTCGGCCGTGATGCTTTCGTGATCCGCCCCGAGAATGAACGCCAAATCCTTTAAAACGGCGGTCGATTTCAGAGCCAAATTGCCGTTTCTCGGTTCGCCGTCCATTTTCTTCGTTTGCCAGCCTTGCACGTGCACGCCCCAAACCTCACTGAGATATGGGTCCAGCACCGGGGCACCACTGCTGATGGGCGCTGTGTCGCAATAGTGCCTGAACTTCGAATAGTCGGCCTCGGTTATCCAAGAGGGGTCGTTTGGGAATTCGGGGTCGTGTTCAAATCGTGTCCCGCAATGTTTGTCCACACTGAAAACGAGTTGCCTTCCGTTTGGGAATTGGGGGAGGAAAAAGGGCGTGGGCTTCCAATCCATGTCGTCAGCTCGTTTGAGCTTCATGGGGACCCGTTCCGCATATTCTGAATTGATTTTGGTTGCCGGCGTCAAGAGTTCCGGAACCCTCAAAACCGCATAATCGAGCGCATCCCGATCGTCTTGCCAAGACGTTAGGCCGACGATGGCAATTTCGAGCGCTTGGTAGTCGGGCGCCTTGTCCCGCGAATCTCCACCCCGCTTCCTCAACCAGCCACGAACGTGACAGCGGGTGGCGTTTTCGCAATCGAAATCCTTGCTCCCCACCGCGTCGGGCTGAACAAAACAATGGCGGGCTGTCATGATGAGGTGTGGGGTCACGAAAAATCCGGTGCACCCTTGAGATCCGATCACGTGTGTGGATGCCTTCTCAACGGCCAAGATGTCGACGCTCAGCCAAACCAAACCGTCGGTCAGCCGATTCACCCTTGGTTGCATTTCTGCCGGCGGCCGATAGTTATAGTCCGCAGGCGGAATGTCAGAGTCTTTGCGCAATTTGAGCGCCAATTGTTGGGCGTCGCTCACGTCAATGTGCTTCGCCACAAAGGGACGATTGGCGTTATCGGTCTCCGCTTCCTTCGCCCGGATGAAGCATGGCTCAAGTTTACCATCCCCGTCTTCGTCTTCATCATAGGTGCCAAGCGGCCGACCTGCTTCACTCAAACGCATCGCGTAACGGGCGAGGACTAGGGGGGCACCGGCAGAGCTCACGACGCGAAGGGCGCTCCTGCTGTTGATCAAGGGAGAGGCGAAATAGACGACCTCCTTGTTTTGCTCGAACTTTTGCAGCGTTTGGGTGGGGACGTTTGGATCAGCGGCACCAAAACTGTCCTGGGTAAGTTTAAGTTGAGGAATCTGGACGTCTTCATCCGGTTCAATGGCTTCCTCGATCAGAATGTCCCATCCCGGCTTTGACTGCTCAAATTCTATATCGAAATAGTCCAATGCATCGCGTACGGACGCGCGCTGGTGTATGAGCGCGAAAATTATTCGGAAGTAGGACCCCTCCACCGTGTTTTCATACACTGGCAGCCACGCATCGTTCGTTTCGCCCGGTTCGACAATGGCACGTTTGAAGCCGGGCTCTCCGACGATCTGGTCGTCGTCGATCACTCGGACAAGCTGGCCATCTTCGTCGCCCGGCCGCTCTTCGTCGTCCGAGAGAATGCTGCAGATATCCTTTGTCGATGCGATCGCCTCAGGCATTGAAAGCGTTGACAGCAAAAAAACAATTGGAAGAAGCACGCACCGGGCCATTTCCGAAATCACCCCCCCATATTGGAAAAAGCATCCAAAAGTTGCGACGTGGCGGTGCTGGGGTCAGCGGCCCTGTTTTTGTAGAGGGCGTCACCGAAAATAATGTGCGAAAATTGGGTGGGATTTATAGGCAAACAGTCTCCGTCCACGGAGCCCTTGCAAAGTTTCAGGCAAGGTTCGCTTACCGGTCCGAATGTGGAAAACGAACACACCGGCTTGTTCCATTTAATTTCCAGTTTGGTGGAATCTTTTTCTCCGCTACCAAAAAACAGAATCGGTCGGGCCTCTGCATTTCCCGCATTCTTTCTTGCAAAATCAGTGTAGTGGGAGAACGCAAAGCCGTCGAAGCTATGCTGATCTTTGGCCTTGTATCTCCGTATCCCGGCGAAGGCAAAAGACTTGGCCATTTCTTTCAAATCACTCGCAAAAGTCTCGCCCTTATCAAAAATGACAAGTTTTGACCCTTCGCATCTGACCAGGTCGCCTTCCTGATTGCATTGTCCCCTGCCGGGATCGTACAGGTCCGTTCTGGTGCCGCCACGGAAACAATCGCAATGACCCTCCCACAATGGCGCTTTGTTGACAGGGAATTTTGCTTCAGCACCATCGAACCAAACGGTGACTTTGCCCAAATTCGAATGGATGGCCCGTGTCCAATTGACCAGGCCGTAGGCGGCGGCCCGTGGTTGCCTGTTGGCGAAAGGAGTCGACGTTGCCAGAAGATAGGCTTTTATGTCGACGCCGGTTTCCAGCGATTTTTGGTCTTCATCGCCATTGGTCGCAGAAGGGCGCGACGCGCGAAGGTTGGTGATCAGTGCCCCAACCAGAGGTGCCGCCCAGGACGAACCGCAAGACCTCAGTCTTGCGCCCGATATGCCTTTGCCGTCTACCACATCGAAATCCGCGCTCACCAGCCCGCAGCCTGGTGCAACCAAATAGCGTTCGACAGCCAGACCGTGATTACGGGTTAAATGTGCCGGGGACAAACCGTTCATCTTTTCATTGGCCGCCGCAACGATTAGCGCATGATTGCTTCCCGCCTCGCTAGGGAAGCAAGCTGTCGGTGACCTTTGGTAGGCATAGGTACTCTTGGGGTTACATTGAATCTTCGTCTGGTCGACGTTCGGATCGCATTTGTAAGGTGCCGCAACAACTGTCAGATGATTGGCGGCAGCTTTGTCAAACGTTTCGAGCAAGTGAGCAAGCCAATCCCTTATGTCATCAAATGGTGGGGTGAGCTTGTTGGTTTTACAGATCCTTGGCGGGTCGTAGACCAAAACGCTGGTGAATTGTTCATGACTTTGCATGACCTGCCCGAGTTTCATGCCGTCGTACTCGTCAATTGGGAACGACTGCAGGTATTGGCTATATCCGACGGGGCTTGAGACGATCGGAATTGGAGCCGTTTGATGGCCCGCGCCGCCCCAACGAATATTACCTTGGTGAAAAGACCCCGAAACCAACCCGGCGGCGAACAGCGTATGTCCCGGGTCATCTTCTTTTTCGTCTCCTTTCGGTGGAGATCTGGTGATCATTGCGAGATCGCCGCCACCAATCTCTCGATCGGGACTGATGTAGACATGCTTGAGGTCAGCGACATTGAATTCAGAATGTACGGGCCCAGACTGTAGTTCCATTGGCATGGAATCGTCATTGCGGGCGGCATGGACGGCGCGAAAACTCTGAAGTCTCTTGTTGTATTGGCCACGGTGCCACAATGTCCCGTCCACAATTCGCAATTCGTCAGAACGATTGCTTCCGTTGCCGGCGCCGGTGCTGCCGTGTTTTAACGTCTTCGGCCATCCCGCCTTTTTTTGCATCAGATCGTGGGTTCTCTCCAACTTACTCTTGATGCAATCCTCATCGCAGGTCTCGTCGTTCTCGGTGTTCCCTTGCAGGGGGTTGCCGCCCGTTTCGTCAATGATGCGGATCCCCGGCCGGCGATAGGCCTCGTGACGCAATTGGGGATTGATCTCCAGCAGGTACTGGCTCATGTCTTCGGCCAGGGAGGCGGCCTGCCCGGCGGGCAGATCGACCGACAGAGTTACCTCATAGTGATCGATCGCAGCGTCGTATTTATACTGATGAAGTTGACCGGTACCGCCTGGTGCGGCCGCCAACGAAGAACCCTCGATCAGCTCGGCACAGCCGCTCTTATATCCGATGGCTTTGCAAACAGCGGCAAGCTCCTGGTCGGAAGGGCGAGTGATTGGGCGGCGCAGGAGACGATCTTGAAAACTTGCCCGCGCAACGTTCGTAATCAGGGTCTTCTGCGGCAAAACATAGAGTTTGGCTGGTAACAAAACCTGTGAACCGTCGGTGGCGTTCGAACGTGCGGACACGCCTTCAACGAGGTCGTTTGCAGACTGAAGGGCGATGGGGTCGGTGACCGGCGGTCTAATCCGCGTCGCGAACAGCTCGTCAAGCGGGTCTTTCCTGAACCCGGCTTGATTGGGGACGCCCGGCAAAGCGTCGGGCGTGCATTGATGAAGCCGTGCCAGCATTTGAATCGCGTAACGGAGGGGGTAGCGACCCTTCACATAGAAATGTACCGGTGTTGACCCAGCGGAGTCCTCATATTTCATGCTGGTCTTCGAATTCGAAGGAATTGTCGGACAAATGAATTGATTGTTCTCGCGGGATTGGCGAAGGGCGCCAACGAGCTGCTTGCTGATAGTGCCCGTCTCTTTCCAACCTAGTCGTGCTTCGACCGACTTGATGGCATTCCTGACAAGGAACTCAGATGTTTCGGCCTTCACCGGCACGTCATATCCGACGGCGTAACCGAAAGAATGGAGAAGCTCGAGCGTTTCCTGGGCAAGTTCAGGCCGGTCGCCGGTCTTGAAGGCATCTTCCGGCCAATCCAGCACATATTGGGCGAACGACTTTTCCGCCCCCAGGCACAACGCAGCCAACATAATCAGAGTAGAGATGAATGCTGTTCTTTGCAGTGCTTCCCAGTTGCAGAGACCGAACAGGTGCATTGTATCCGAGGGAGAATGCGTTTTCCGATAACAACCCATCTCATGTTTACTCATTCAATGTGGTGAAAAGATTTCCTCATATTATTGGGGCTGCTCAGGCCGCGCGTACTGGGCCGGGTCCGGACAAGAGCCGTCGGCGTCCGCAACTCTGAGTTCGACGAACATGTCAAATTCGGTATCATCTGAAAACGCACGCACTTTGAGGCCAAATCGGGTGCTTTCAGATCCGTTTGCACTTGGCACTGTCCAAACGATGCGGGACCCGAGATCTTCTTCCCCACGATCGTCATTCGTCTCGAGCACCGCATTGCGGTCGTCCAACAATTCGATGAAGGTATCTCTGAACCGCGGATGAGTGTTGCTCAAACCGAGCGGCGTTACATCGATGATCAGGCAGGTTGGCGCGTCATTTGGCGCCACCTCGATCAGGAAATCTCCATCGGTGCCATCGGCCTGCGTTTTCCCGTCATAACTAAATATGGCTGTGTCTTCCGCCAAGGACAGGCGTGTGGAACGGTTCTCAGGCGTATTGTCGATGGAGACGTCCGTTATCTTCACGTCAAATGATTGCCTCGCTGCCAGCTCACCGCTGTCGGAGATATTCTGAACGACAATATAGTATTTCCCCGGCTCCAGAGACTCTTCGATGCGAGAGTTCAAGTCCTGTCCCCCGTCATCGTTGGAGGCAACGCTCAACAGATCGTCCGGATCTTCTCCTTTATAGAGCTCCGTAAACGGATCGCCGTGTGAGGCGGCCATCACGTCAATGCGCAACCGAGCCGGTCTTTTGAGTTCGAAGAAAGCGGCGCCCACCTTGTTCTCCAGCAGGAGTTGACCCTCATAGGAAAGGTCGGACTCCAACTCCAACTCCCGCGCCGTCTCTATGGATTGCTCAAGTTGCGCGCGCAGATTTTCGTCACCATCGCCGCGCGTGCCTTGATCATCGCCTCTCGGCCCGACACCGCCGATGTTGAGATTGTCTCCCATCACCGCGACCACGGCGAAGACACCGAGAATGGCAATGGCCGCACCTTGCGCAGCATTCCCAGTGGTGTTTTGAGGGTGCGCGAGCCAAATGATGCCGATCAAGGCGGCGACCGCGGCGAAAAAGAGGGCGTAGTCCGCTTGAACACAGATGTTTTCGGCGATGCAAAGCGTCTCATCATCCGTCACGAGCGCTGACGCGATCGCCAACCCGACGCACACAAAGAATGCAATGATCAATAAGATGCCGCTGAGCGACGCGCGCCCCGAACTGGCTTCGCTTGACATACTCACCCCCCTGTCAACCCGAATGCAGTAACCCCACTACACATTACTGTGCCCACAATATCAGTGCAATCAGCAATCGGGAAAGCCGTTTGCACGTCGCTTGAAGGGTTTCAATAGACTGGAAGCGCAACCATTCGGCGCAGACTCAACGAGCCTCCCCTCAATTCGATCCGCCGGATCGAATTGCCGGCCACCGCTTGCGCGATGTCCGGCGGGCCTCCGCGCAGAGCGCTCCGGCATTCTGCACCTGCATTTGATCCACAGGATCAAATGCTTTTTCCTTCTGAAAAACCGGCTTGAATGGTAGCGGAGGAGGGACTTGAACCCCCGACACGCGGATTATGATTCCGCTGCTCTAACCAGCTGAGCTACTCCGCCCCAATCGGTCGGCCCGCGCCGGCGGGCTGGGAAACCGGGGATGTAAGGCTTTGGCCGGGCCCTGTCAAGAAAGCCTCAATGCCTGTTGGGCGGCCCCTTACCAGCGCTTGGATACCCCCAAGGTAGAGATGTGCCTTTCATAAGTATTTAACGGCACGTTGGAGCTGTTGTCGTAGTAGCTGTAGCCCAAATCGAGGGATAAGTTCTTAATTTCGCTGGGAAAAATGCCCAGGCTCGCGGTCGCGTCGACGGTGTGGGTGCTGTCCGCCCGGGTCACCGCAAAGGCGGGCTCGGGCGCATCGTACTCGCTGCGTGTGAACTGATAGGCCAAGTAATAGCGCAGCCACTTATTGGCCCCTTGCCAGGCCACCCGGGGGCCGTGGGCCAAGTTGGAATTCACATCGTCATCGGCTTCTTCCGTGCGGATCTGATAGCCGGTCGACAAGCGGCCGGGGCCGACCGCGTAATTCACGCCGGCAAATCCGTAAGCGAGAAAGCCATCGCGCCCTGTGGTGGTGAAATAGTCTTGGCCCTGAATGCCTGACGATGCTTCGATGCTCCAACTGTCGTCCAGGGCGTAACCGGCACTAATGTCCGACCCGTAGGTCATGCGGTAGAGCGCGCCGCCAAATGTCTGGCCGCTGACCCGCGGCAGCAGCGCGAAACTCAGCGCGTCGCGCTGGAAAACCGGACCGGCAGATATGGACACCGTCTGAGTGTCGAAATCGTCATTTTCGTAGTCGCGATGACTGAGGCTGCCTTGATAGGACATGCGCCAATGGGGGCTGAGGGATTGGGAATATCCCGCCAAGGCTGACGCAGAAAACCCAAAGGAATCTTCTTCCAGGCTTGAATCGGACAGAGAAAAAGGCAAGCCGAAGGCGGTAATTTCGCTGTCGCTGGGGCCGGACCGCACATTGGAATCATAGATGGTGCCAAGGCTTATCCGCGCATACCACGGTTTTTGGGCATCGAGCGCCGCAATGGCCCGTTCGATATTGCCGCGCACACCTGGGGGCGGATCGGACTCCAGCACATCTTGATAGGCAGCGCGTGCTTCCGAGTCCCGGCCTTCGGCGTGGTAGCTTGCCGCGATTTCCGCTTTGGCTTGATCCGCAGTCGGATCAATTTCCAGCACGGACTTATAGGCGCGGCGCGCCTCGGTGAACTTTCCTTGCCCGGCCTTACACTGCCCCAGCAGAAACAGCACATCCACGTCTTGGGTGTCGGCCGGATAATGCGTTTCCAACACATCGCAGGCTTGTTTGTATTCTTTCATGGTGTTGTGGGCCATGGCCAGAAAGCGCGGATCCGCCGTGTCGGCAAAAACGCGTGCCGAGCTTGCGATCAGCGCGGCGAAGACAAGGGCCGATGCGTATCTGCTCATTGCTTTTGCCCCGCAAACACACCCTGCACCGTCACGTCTGCATCGCCGGCATTGAAAGCGCCGCCCACTTCTTCCGCAACGCCGGGCGTGCCGAAGAAACGCCCTTCGCCGCTGCCCGTGATACCTGAAAAGCCGCCCGTGCCGTTGAGGTCAAAGTCAATCGCCCCGTCCGGCGTGATTACGCCATTGTCCACATCGAGGATCTCCGGCGGCATTGGGTTGCCGACCGCGCCGATGGCAAAGGTTCCGTCTACGGTGTCTCCGCCGAAATCCACGTCCAAATCGACCGTGCCGGTGATGTCGAAATGGCCATCTGTGCCGATACTTGAATCATATCCGGAGCCGGCAATGGGCCCTTGATAGTTGGCCGTCGCACTGGTGGGCAATTGGGCTTTCGACAGGGCGCTGTCGCCGAAAACGAAACTGATATTGGCGATGGCTTGATCGCGCGAAGCAGGCGGACCCGGGTCGATGTTGTCGAGATCCGCGCGAAAGCGCCCCCATCCCACATAGCTGAAGCCCGGCACCAAGCCCGCTTGGGCGGAGCGAAATTTGGGATCGGTCAGCGGCGTTTCGATTTCGGAGATAAAGAAATCCTGCGGACCGAACACCGCCACGTTCCTGTCCGCGATGGTGCCAATTTCAAAGGGCCCCGCCATAGCGAATATGCTGCCCACATCAAGCGAGGCCGTATTTCGATCCGTATTGACCCGGACCATCATGTCGCGGCCGGCATCCGTGGTGCGGCCGCTATCGATCAGGCCACCGCTGTCCCGGTCGATCAAGAGACCGGCGGCATACCCAACGAAGTCCCTGTCCATGTCTTCCAGCTGGCTTGCCGGCACTTGCCGCAGCAATATGGCCGGGCCGGCATCGCCCGTGTCTTCGATTTCTAATTGATTGAGGGGAATAGAAGTGGGATCGATGAGGATCGCCGTCGTGGTCACGTCGCCGATCTGACCATCGAAGAGCGACGCGGGAATGCTCAGGGTTGTGATGATGCGGCCGTCGGTCCCCATGCCATCGCTTTGGCGGTAGTCCAGATCGTCATCTTCCAGGGCCTCTGAATGGCCCACGAACAAGCCAGTGATCTCGCCCGACGATTGGTTGAGCGTGCCCGCAAAGCTGCCCACATAACTGGATGGAAGGTTGGGGCCGCCTTCCACCGTGCCCACGGCGCCCACGCGGCCCGTGGACCGGTTGATAAAGACCGTAAGGCCGCCTTCGATGCCTCCTGCCGGGATGAAGTAAACCTCCACCAGCTCACTTGCGGCTGTGACCGCTGCACCAGTGGTAATATCTGTAAAGTCCGTTGACGGATCGTCTTGCTGTGTGAACAGGTCAGGATCAATGGCAGACCGCCCTGCGATCACGTCGATGTTCGCATAAAGACCGGGGGAGTTAAGCAGTTCCGCGACCAAATCCGCCAGCAAACCGGGCGTCACGTTCTCGCCCCCGCGCGCCATTACTTCATTCAGCATCGTCTGAACAGTTTCTGGATCGACACCCAGTCTTTCGCCCAGAAATTCGGCGAGCATCAGACGCTCTTGTTTGGTTAGGCCGTCGCTCCCAATGGCGTCGCTGATAATTTCATCGATATCTTCGAAACGTTCGTTTAACGCGCTCACCTGATCCGGGTTTTGAGCCGGGGCCCTGCCATCCGCACCGCGCTCGAGAAACGGCGATATGTAATCGAAGGTGCCCAACGCCTCGACAAACTGTTCCCGCTCGGGCGTGCCCTCTGGCAGCGCATCGATCATTTGCTGCAGAAAGGCCCGGATCTCCCCGCCGTCTGATTCATACAGCGCTATGAGGCGTTCTGTGAGCTCACCGTTTTCGTCTTTTCCGCTCTGGACAGCCTGCAGCAGTTCTCTGAATTCGTTCAACTTGACGAGGACAAGCTCTCCATCGTCTCCGCGTTGGGTCATCACGGTCATCAATTCGAGTTGCATGAGATTTGCCATGGCTTCGGCGCGGCCCGGATGACCTTCCGGCAAACTGTCCATGTATGTGGCGAGAACGCGCCGGAAATCTTGGCCGTGTTCTTCGATCAGCGTGGCGATCGCTTCAAGGTCCTTCGGCTCTTTCTCCATTTCCTGTTCAAGCTGGTTCATGACCGGCAGGATTGGATTGCCGTCTCTATCCGTGACCACGGCGGCGTTGTAGCCGGCAAAGTGTTCATCGCTGACCAAACCGGCCGCATGTAACCCGGAAATGATTGCCGCCACGCCGGGAGCGCCGAGAATGCTTATGTGCTCAGCTGTCAGCGCGCCGGGGTCATTCCCGACGAGCTCCAGGACGCCGCTGTCGATAAGCTCTCCCCAATCGAATAGGGCGTACTCGCCGTCCACCTTGATGGTCGGCGTTCTGATCAATGCTTCGAGTTGATTGAACTCGGACAGGTCGCCGTCGGCGCCTGTCATATCTTCCCACTCGTCTTCGGTCCAATCCGCGCGAACCGCTGCCAGCAAAGAAAGCACGGGAGCGGCCGCCTCCTCGTAGTTGTCAAGTACTTCGGCGTCGAGTGTGCCGTCCTGCAGATCCTGGAACAGTTGAACGGCCTGCGCGCCCAAAGCCGTCAACTGGTTCAGGAGTCCATCAAGTCGCGTTTCTCTGCCTTCCACACCTGCCAGAGAAATCACGCGTGCTTCTATGTTGGCTTGTTCTTGTGGGTTGAAATTTGCCGCGATGTAGGCATCGTCGGCCGCCTCGTCGCGGGTCGTACCTAATGCAGCGTCTTCATAGTACTGGGAGAGCCATTGCGTGGGTGTCTGTGCGGCGGCGATTCCAACAGGTGAGATAGCCAACAGAAGGGCGATTGCAATGGCGGCACCGCAAAATCGCGCCCGCTCAAAACTGCTCTGACTTTGCGACATCCCCCAATGCCCCCACTGCATGCGCAACGCAAAACCACGTAAAGTCTCGCAAAATGGCGGCTTTGCCGTAAGTGACAAATGTCATGGTTTTCATTTGCCGTGGGGCCCATACTCTTTTTGAAGCGTTCGAACGGCCTCATTCAGGGAAATCCGCGTTGGGCAAATGGTAGACACGCACATCAAAGAGAGTGGGCTGCAGCAAGGGGCCCGCATCTCCCGCAACTCCCGCGACGTGCTTATCAGAAGCCTGTTGTGGCTTTATTGGTGGGGGTGGGGGTTGGCTCTGCTGGTCACGCTTTACGTCGTGATCCAATATTTCCGTGCGCCGGGCCTATTTCTCGGCGAAACATGGGTTTGGTTCGGCGCGGGGCTTTTGATTTTCGCGGCCGGTTTTTCCTATTTCCGTCACCGGGCAGCAAATGCGTATCGCGATCCCACATCGCTGGAGCCCGCGTTCATTGGCGTGACCTTGCTGGGGGCGACAATACTGATTGCGAGCGTTCAGCACCCGTTGGTCTTTACGTTTGCCGTCTGTGCCACACCGGTCATGGCAAGGTTGCGGCAGAGACGCGCCGTCGCCATTACATTGATTTGGACAATCATCAACGTACTGATCGTTGTTTATGTATGGGAGCGCCCGCAGATTTGGTACCTGGCGGTCGGCATTGCCGGGTTTCAGGTTACGGCCTTGCTCTTTGCCGCAAATTTGATGCGCGAGTGGCGATCCGTCGAGCGGTTGTCGCGCCTCAACCGCGATTTGGGATCGACCCGCGAACTTCTGCGGTCAATTGCGGCTGCCTATGAGAAAGCGCGTATTGCCCGCGAAATCCACGATGTGTCGGGGCACAAGCTGACCGCAGCAAAGCTGAAGCTGGAACTTCTGGAAGAAAATACGGCCGATGGACATCAGAAAGAGCAGATTGCCGGGGTCAAAACACTCGTCGTGGAACTGATGAAGGACCTTCGGCATCTGGTGCTTGAATCGGGGGAGGGCCCGGCGATTGATTTGGCGGAGTCCATTCGAATACTGACGGATTCACTGCCGCCCAAACTTTGCCAGCTCGACGTAGAGAATGTGCGCGGGCTTACGTCCGAACAAGCGCAAACCCTGCTCCGGGTTGCGCAGGAAGGTATCACCAACGCCTTGCGGCACGCCCATGCCACTTCGTTGTCCATTTCCCTTGACCGTGTCGGCGAGGCAGTGGTCCTTAAAATCGAAGACGATGGGGTCGGATTCGATCCGGCAGGGACCGGCGGCAAGGGTGGGGTCGGACTGCGCGGCATGGCGGAACGGATCGAAACACTAAACGGCACATTTGAAATTGACACGCGGGCTGATGAGGGGACGGCCGTCACCGCCACACTCCCGCTGGGGCAAAATTATGCGCCCTAAGATCCTCATCGTCGACGATCAGCCATTGGTGCGGCAAGGACTATCGGATGTTATCGAAGCGGCCGACCGCTTCGACGTGATGGCGGCCGCAGCGTCAGGCGAGGAGGCACTGGACATCGTGGCGTGCACGCCGCCCGATCTTGTGTTGCTGGATATTCGCATGCCGGGGCTAAATGGCATCGATACGCTGCGCGAAATGCGCAGCCGTGGTCTGGAAACGCCGGTGGTGTTTCTCACATTGTTCAACGAGCCGGATCTCGTGTTCGAAGCCTTGCAGTTCGATGTGGCCGGATTTCTACTCAAGGACATTGACAAGGACCGCCTTGTTAGCAGTCTGGAAACCGCGTTGCAGGGCGGCGTCGTTTTGGACGCCGACGTTTCCCGGCAAATTGTCGGTGCAATGAGGATCAATGGCACGTCGCTGCCGGCCAAAACCGATACACCGCAGAACGATGCGGTGCCTAAACTCACAAACCGGGAAGAAGACGTTCTGGATCTTCTGCAGCAGGGGCTTGAGAACAAGAAGATCGCCGCCCAGCTTGGCTTATCGCAGGGCACCGTCCGCAATCATATTTCGAGCATTCTTCAAAAGCTCAGTGTGACGAACCGCACCCAAGCGGTTCTCAAGGCGCTTCATCTGGGATTAATCGACGAATAACGCACAGCGTGCGTTACGCGGCCAGGTTCCGACGAAACAGGTCGAACAGACGTTCCCAGTGGCGTTCGCCCGCCAGCTTGTGGAACACGTCCCGCTCGGGAAAGGCAAAGCCGTGTTCGGTGTCGGGGTACCATTCGATCCGATGGTTGGTGCCGGCGGATTTCAAAGCGCTTTCCAATTCATCGATTGTTTCCTTGGGCGCCCAATGATCGGTCTCGGCGCAGGCAAAATAGATCTCCCCCGAGATCTTATCCAACTGCAGGTGCGGGGAGTCGTCTCGGTCGGTGACCAAGCCTGCGCCATAGATTGATGCCGCCGCAGCAATGTCATCGGGGAAGGCGGCGGCCGCTGTCGTTACGAACGGTCCGCTCATGCAGTAACCGACAATACCCACCGGGCCCGGTCTCGCTTTTTCCTCGCCGTTAAGGAACGTCAGCATGCCATCCGTGTCCGACACAATCTTCCGATTGGATAGGGTACGCATAAAGCCGAACATTCGATTCATGGTCTCCTCGGACCGGTCCACCATAATGTCCTCGGGCGAGCCCTCGCGATAGTACAGATTGGGCAGCACCACGTAATACCCCACCGTGCCCAGCCGCCGGGCCATGTCCCGCAGTTCCTCGCGAATGCCGGGTGCGTCCATGTAAAAAAGTATGACGGGGAAAGGCCCGCCTTCGTCCGGATGGGTCACAAAGGCAGGCATGGCGCCGTCCTTGGTTTCAATAACGACGTCCTTTTCCTGCATGCGCCTCTCCTGATGGTGTTGATTTAAGCGTTATGTTGAACGGCGGCACGCGTTCCTTGGGCGATCCATCCGCCGCCCAGAACGCGGCTTGCACGCGCCCGGTCATAGAAGACGCAGGCTTGGCCGGGCGAGACGCCTTCTTCGCCTTCGTCCAACACAACCAAGGCGGTGCCGTCTTCGCGCAGCCACAAAGTTGCGGGCGCGGGTTCTTTTGTGGAGCGCACTTTTACCTGCACCGGCAGGCCGTCGCGTGCGGCAGCCCGCAATGTGGGGCCGCCGAGCCAATTGACTTCTTTCACGTAAATATCCGTGGTCAAAAGCGCCTCTTTCGGCCCCACAAGCACTTGGCGTTTGTCCGCATCCAGACCCACCACATAAAGCGGCTCGCCAGTCGCGACACCCAGATGGCGGCGTTGGCCGATGGTGTAGCGGATAATGCCGTCATGAGTGCCCAAAACGCGGCCGTCCAAGTGCACGATGTCGCCCGGTTCCGCCGCCCCTGGCCGCAATTTTTCAATAACGCTTGTGTAGCGCCCTTGGGGCACGAAGCAAATGTCTTGGCTGTCGGGTTTGGACGCGACGGGCAGGTCAAATTCCTCCGCGAGCTGACGGGTTTCGTCTTTCGTCAAATCGCCCAAGGGAAAGCGCAGATAGTCCAATTGTTCCTGTGTAGTTGTGAACAGGAAATAGCTTTGATCCCGGTCATGGTCGCGGGCCCGGTGCATCTCGGCGCCTTCAGGCCCCATCACCCGGCGCACATAATGACCGGTGATCAAAGCCTCTGCCCCCAAATCCCGTGCCGTGTCCAGCAGGTCGCGGAATTTCACGCGCTCATTGCAGCGGATGCAGGGGATCGGGGTTTCGCCCGCCAGGTAGCTGTCGGCGAAATCCTCCATAACCGATTGTTGGAAGCGGGATTCGTAGTCCAATACATAGTGTGGCATGTCGAGCCGTTCGGCCACACGCCGTGCGTCGTGAATGTCTTGTCCGGCGCAGCAAGCGCCTTTTTTGGCCAGCGCCGCCCCATGATCGTAAAGCTGCAGGGTAATGCCCACCACATCATAGCCGTCCCGCGCCATCAGGGCCGCCACGGTGGAGGAATCGACGCCACCCGACATGGCCACAACCACACGGGTATCGCAGGGCGGCCGGTTGACGCCGAGTACATTCTCCCCCGTGTCACGGGAAATTTGAGCTTCTGAAACCGTTTGGCGTGTCATGGCGCCAATATAGGGAGCGTCATTGTCCCCGCAAGGGCAAAGGATGGAACAGAATAATCAAATAGTTTCAGCCCTTTAGCGGCATGGTTAACGCGCGGTTGTACTAAGGTTAATGCTGCGTTAGGGTTTTTGGCGCCGAAAGCGGAACTGGCTAAGTCGCATAGGGGCATTTGTGGCGCACACGCCGGCATTGTCTGCCGGTCGCAGATTAGGTGAGTACGGCAGTCGTTCTCTTGCGGGCGTGATTGCTGAGCAGATTATTCCCGTGGGGGTGTACATGATTGGGGTTTCCGGCACGCATATTTTTCGGTTCGTGACGGCATCGGTAATGCTCGTGGCGGCGGCGGTGTTGACCGCGCCGGCGGCAATGGCGTCGGACTATGCGGAACGCATGCAGGCCGCGCGGGACTATGTGGAAAGCTCCGGGATGGAGCGGGGGCTCCAGCGCCGCATCACGCAAATCGTCGGCAGAATTTCCGAACAGCTGAAACAGAGTTATCCGAACGCCGAACCCGGCAAGATTGAACAAATCTCGGAAACCGTCTTGGCCGAGTTTCAATCGGGCATACCAGATCTGCTGGAGGATGCGGCGCGTGTTTATGCGGAGCATTTCACCAGCCGCGAACTGAAAGAAATGACGCGCTATAACCGGTCGGCCGTGGGCCGGAAGCAACAGGAAAAGCAACAAGTGCTGGCTCAGCAAATGGGCGAAGCGTTTGATATGTGGCTTACCCAGATTCACTACAACACATTGCGCCGAATGGAAGAACTGCTCAACGAAAGTGGAGCGACCAGCGGGGGGTACGGATATTAGATCCGTATGTTCTTCACATATGTCGGCGAAGGGGCGGACTTCGGTCCGCCCTTTTTTTGTTGGAGCGCCGGGCGAAAAAGTGGAATCCGGTTTTTCGCGTTACCGGCGCGACCACCAAAGAGTCGGCAGCATAGGGAGATTTAGATAAATCGCCCGATGCTCTATAGCGTTTCCAGGTGAAGTGGAATCCGGTTCACCGTCCGGAAACGCGCAAAACAAAGAATCTGGGGCCGTTTTGTGTTTCCAAGAAAACCAAAACGGCTCTAGATGAAATTGAGCAGGGTCAGATTGCTGAGATCCGCGAGGATGCGCGCAGACGCCTGCACGGCCACTTGATCTTGGTTGAGGCGGGTCACCGCTTCCGCCAAATCCACATCTTCGATATCCGAAATGAACTGGCGCAAAGAAATCAACGCGTTCTCGTGTCGATCCCGCGCCGCATCCAATTGATTGGACAACAATCCGTTGGAGGCCGTTTGGTTGATCAACGCTTCATGCGCCGAACTAAGAGCGGGCAGTTGTCCCTCCAAGAAACTGCGCTGTGCGGGCGTTAGCGAATCGCCGAAGGGGCCGCCGGCGCCCGCATCGAATGTGGCAAGGTCTTTAATCACTTGCAGAAGGTCTCGACCTACTGCGTCCGCAAGGAAACCCACGGTAATGGATTGTCCTTCGTCAATGGGGACTGCTTGGCGCAACTGGTTGTTGTCGAATACGGAATCGACGGTTGGCGCGGCGACCAAATCAGCGATGGTGGAGATGTTGACCGGGGGCTGATCGCTGCGCGTGCCACCAAATACATACCGATCGTCAAACTGAGCATTCAGGGTATTGAGCACTTGCTGAAAAGCACTTTCGATTTTTTCAGTGAGCGCCGCGCCCGATTCCAAAGAAATGGCATTCAGAATGTCTTGGCGCAGTTCTGCAGCGACAGTTTCGATCCGGGTGAGCTGAATTTCCTGCACATCCACACGGGCGTTGAGCTCGGTAATGTTGTTCTGGAACTGCACTGTCCGGGTTTCGACTTTCTTAGCGGTCAACAGAACACCTGCGTCCGCCGCAATGTCGTTGAAACTATTGGCAACCTTGCCGGTGGCCACTTGTTCCTGTGTGCGGAAAATCTTTGCATTTTGCCGGGTTAGTTCCAGCAGCAGCGCTTGACTTTGAGAGAAGGACCCAATGCGTGTCACCATGGGCTTGACTCCTACACGGCGTTGATCAGCGCATCGAACAATTCGTCGGCCGCTGTGATGATGCGCGCGGCTGCATTGTAAGACTGCTGATAAATAACGAGATTTGCGAGTTCTTCGTCCAGGTTCACGCCTTCGATCGAGGCAATGCGCTCATCGATCTCAAGCTTAAGTCTCTGATTGGAATCTCTTAGTGTTTCTGCGCGGGCCGCATTCGTGCTGGCCTCGGTGATAATGGTGGTTGCGAAATTCTCAAGGGTGGTTGTGCGTGCCGCAAGCCCTCCGGCCGCGCCGAAGGTAACGGCATTGTCCTGCAGGGCTTCCATCGCCAACGCGCCCCTGTTGTCGCCAATGGTCAGAACCACATCGCCTGCGACAGTGGCCGGCGAAAGCTCAAGCTGGGCAACTGCGAGTGCAGAAGGATTGCCGGCAAGGGAGGGGACGAGACCCAGATTCTTTGCTTGTTCGACTTGGGCTTGCTCTCCGATCCCGAAAACCTCGCTGAAACTGCGCCCGGTGCTGCCGCGTGTGGTTGAGTCGCTCACCACTTCTACTTGATAGCCGGGAAACGCCGCCGTCGGGGTTGCCGTCATACGGCCATTGCTGTCTAGACCGAAGGTGACAAACCCGCCCATGCCCGTACCGGCAGCATTCAGGGTCGTCAGCAGATCGCCCACCGTGCCCGGTGCGATGGTCAGCGTATAGTCGATCGCCGTTTCGCCATTGGGGCCGCGCAGCACAATGTTGACGGTTTCACCCGCGCCGAAGCCGTGAGAATCGGTAGCGGTAAGGCCCGTATCGAAATGTGTGGGCGATTCCGCACGCAGAACATCGTTAAGCCCGAAGAAGTGTGAGAAACTGCGCCCGCCCCGGCTGCTGGGCGCAGCAGCGTCGTTCAAAAAGCTGATGCCGTTGGTGCCCGTGCCATTGATTGACAGAACCCCATTGGTGAAGCTTGCGGTCCCGTTGGCACCAAGCGCGGTATTGATGGCACTGATCATATCGCCGACCGAGCCCGTGCCGCCGAACGCAACGGCGCCGCCGCCATCGACACTGTACGTTCCGGCATCAAAATCAATATCAATGCGCGAGACCAGCACGCCCGCCGTATCCGTCACCGCAAGGGTCGTCCGGCCGGAAAATCCGTGTGCGTCGGCAGCAAGCAAGCCGGTATTGACGCCGGTCAGTGAAGACGGGGCCGGCACCGAGCTGCTATTGTTGTGAATGCCGTTCAGCTGATCCGCGACACCGGCGGAGAATTCGCCAATTCGAGCCGCTAGATCCGGCAGGACTTGATCGCGCACGTTCAAGAGGCCGCGTAGTTCGCCGGAATTGATGTGCGGTGCGATCGCTGTCCCTTGGGGCGAAAGCTGGCCTGTGGTCGGATCATATGGGTGAACGGTAATCGTATCGAACACGGTTGAGGCACTCACCGTACCCGCGGCGCCGTAGTCGAATTGAAAGAGCCGATCGTTGATCAACGGAATGCCGTCGATGGTTGACACGAACATGCGCCCGCCCGGTTGTTCATCGCGGCGGAAATCGATGTACTGCGCCAGATCGTCCAAAGCCGCATCCCGCTGATCCTGCAATGCGGAGATATCTTGGCCCGTGATCAAACCCTGCTCGATCTGCGGATTGAGCGAAAAAACCGTTTCCAGCGATCGATTGATCGTGGCAACGGCCGCTTCGATCTCTTGGTCCGCATCGAACCGAAATTCCTGAATGTCTTCGGACAAGCGGCTCACACTGGCGCCGAAATCACCGAGCTGATTGAGCAAGGCAGAGCGGCGGATGGAGGAAGAGGGATCGACCGTAAGATCGGCAATCGCCGAAAACACCGAATTGATCCGACCCGGTAGGGACGAATTCTCGTCGGGACTGCCGAACAGCACTTGCAACCGGTCGTGGAAGCGGAACTCGGTTTCGAACTGGCCGGCAGCGGCGGTCGAAGATAGCCCCTCGCGCGTCAGAAACGTGGCGGCGATGCGCCGGACTTCAGCGATACCGACGCCGCCCCCATTGCCGCCGATTTGAATGGCTTCCTGAATGACAACGCGGCGCTGAAACCCGGGCGTGTTGACATTCGCAATATTGTTGGACGTGACATTGAGGGCCGTCTGACTCGTTTGCAATGCGGTCAACGCATTGTTCAGTACAGATCCAATCGCCATCGGTCTACTCCGTCATGGCCCGGCACAATCTGCCGGTCCGTGCAAACTTCGCTTGGGAGAAAGGGCATTTCATGCCGACGCGACTCGACAAATCGCGGCGCGTGCGGCTGGCAAAAGTGGTGCAATCGCTCGCATTTGTCTTGTGTCGGGATTGGTGGGGCGTTGTCATGCGTTTTTCTCCTGCCCCTTCATGTGCAACCTCGATGCCACTTTGATCGCGCACCGGGTTCCGGGGGGAAATTCTTACCGCAAGGAACAAATCCTCCCGGTAGGAAAAACCGGTATCGCCTGCGGCGTGATTATGAATGCCGCGGTTTTCATATGGTTTTGGATTGGCCTGACCCTTGCTTCAATGAGCACGAACAATTTTTTCGTGAGCGTCATGACCACATTCAGTCTCGTACAAGCCTTGTTTCCGGCAGCGCCCAGCGCCAAGTCGGCGTCCTTCAATTTCGGGGGACAGACTGCCGGCGGCCAAACGGGGTCGGCGACCAATCCGTTCTCATTGTTGGTGCCGTCCGACGAACCCACGCAATTGTCGGCACTAAAGTCGACAACGTCGGCGTCGTCCTTGCTTTCACCAGACGCGAGCGTCCCAGAAAATCAGCCGACGGATCTTGTGGCATTGTTGGCGGGTATGCCGGAAACCGAACAGCAAGGTTCAGCGCCGGCGATCGATCCGTCGACGCTTGAGGTGGAATCGCCAGAGATCGCGCCGACAGTGGAAGAGATCGTGCCCGTCGACGCGCCGGTGGCGGTGGAGGGTGACGTTGCCCAAATTTCCGGGGCCGAAGCCCTTGGTGCCGTGACCGCAACAGCTCAAACGACGCAAGCGGCAACCGCAGAAGGGATTGCCACACAAGCACCAGCAGTTACTGCTGCGGCGGCAGGTGCCACGGCGGGTTCCGTTCCGGCAGGCGCCGAAGGGGCGTTGAAGCCCGTGGCACCGAATGGGGCCCACAACGCACAAGCTGCAACACCGGCCTTGCAGCCCAGTGGCGACGTGCTTGAAGGGGGACAAGGGGCGCCCGCGGCTCAAAAGCTTCTAGGCGTCGGTGATCCGAAGCAAGTTTCCGAAACCGCGCAGCGCGACCCCGCTGCGGCAACGGTGGCAAACGCCAATGGCGAGCGCAATGGCGCACGGCCCAACGACACTCCTAATCCCATGGCCAAGCCGTTCGGTGTGAATGCGGAAGGCGCTTCTGCGCATAAGAACCCCTTTGTGGATGGTGTAACTACATCGCAGGCTGAGGCCGCGGCGCAACAGCGGAGCGCGCCGCAAGCGCCACCCCCGCCAGCCGGCCGTCCCGACATTTTGCCCCAACAAACGGCAAGTCTTGATATTGCAACAGGGCAATCAGTTTCCAGCGATGGTGCTTTGCTGCCCGACCAGCGTCCGCCGGTGACGGTAACCGTTCAGTTCAATCAGACCATCCATGGCCCCCAATTGGCGGCTCAACAATTGGCATTTCAGATCAAGCGGAATTTTGCCAATGGCGTGAACCGGTTTGAGGTGCGGCTTGATCCCCCCGAATTGGGGCGCATTGATGTGCGCTTGGACATGAATGCAGATGGCCGCGTTTCGGCGGCGCTGACGGTGGACCGTCCAGAAACTCTCGACCTGCTGCAACGCGATGCACGTTTGCTCCAGAAGGCACTGGCGGAGGCAGGCGTTGATGTGGACGATTCCGCGCTCAATTTCTCGCTGAGGGATGAAAACGGCCAGGCAGCGAACAAAGATAGCGACACGGGCGGTGCGGCAGGCGGCATGGCCGGAGAGGCGGTCGACGATGATCGTCTGCCATCGGACAATGCCCAACACATGGCAATTATTGAGGATGACCGCGTTGACATTCGCGTCTAGCGAGATGTGTCGGTTGGAACGGCAAAAAAGAGAAGTTTAGAAAGATGGACTTATCAGCTCTAAGCGGGATTAGCAGTCAACAGGGGTCGGCCTCCCAGGCGAACTCCCAACTGGCGGCGGACTTCGATACGTTCCTGACCCTACTGACCGCCCAGCTGCAAAACCAGGACCCGCTGGAACCGCTCGATTCGAATGAATTCACGGCCCAACTCGTGCAATTTGCGTCGGTCGAGCAAGAAATTCAGTCGAACCAAAACCTGGAATCTCTGATCACGCTTGGCCAAGCCAGCATTGTCGGCGGATCGGTCGGCTATATCGGCCAGGAAGTGGATGCCATCGGCGATACTTTGGGCCTTGAAGAGGGCGGCACCGTCCAATGGGCTTATGCCATGGATCAGGTTGCAGAGTCGTCGTCGATTGTGATCACAGACCAATCCGGCAAGGTGGTCTACACCGGGGCCGGTGAAACGGCGAGCGGCCGGCATGAGTTCGTTTGGGATGGCAAAGATAATGCGGGCGAAGAGCTGCCGGCAGGTCTTTACACAATTGAAGTGAGCGCGCTCGATTCAGAAGGAGCGCCCATCCCGGTGGCGACAAGCATTTCCGGCATCGTGACCAGCGTCACGCTTGCCGGCGACCAACCCATTCTATCTTTTGGTGGCGTTTCGGCCCCGCTATCTGATGTTCTGTCAGTGGCGCAGCCGGATCCGACCAGCTGATTGATTTTACTTATTCGGCCGGCAGAACAGCTTTCCGACCCAGTATAACGCAGCACACAGAGGAACTCTCCGAGCTGTGAAGGAGGCGAAACGATGAGTATTTTTGGAGCGCTGTTCGCCGGTGTGACCGGTCTATCCTCGAACGCAACAGCCTTGAGTGTTATTTCCGACAATATCGCAAATGTGAACACGGTCGGCTACAAGCGGAACACCGCGAACTTTTCGACCCTTGTGACCGGCGGCGGTGTGGCAGACCAATTCTCGCCGGGGGGCGTGCGGGCCGGTACCAATATCGCGATCGACCAGCAGGGATTGTTACAGAACTCGACCTCGTCGACCGACATTGCGATTTCCGGCAGCGGCTTTTTTGCGGTCTCGCCGAATGCGGCGTCGGCCGGCGCACTCGACGAAATTCTGTTTACGCGCGCTGGATCTTTCACAACTGACGAAAACGGCAACCTGAAAAACGCTGGCGGCTATTTCCTTCAAGGTTTTCCGGTACAAGCCAACGGCACGGTGACGTTCAATCCAAGCGATTTATCCCTGCTTGAAACCGTGAACATCGATCAGCTCGGCGGTACGGCCGAAGCCACCACATTGGTCAGCCCCAATGCGAACCTGCAATCCAGTCAAGCTGTGTCTGCCCAAGAAGCGACCTATGCGGCAGGTGTGTCCGGCACGAACATGGCTTCCGGAAATGTCACGGCGGATTTCCAGAGAAGCATTCAATTCTTCGATTCACTGGGTGGTTTGCGGACCCTCACCATGAGCTTCTTGAAGAGTTCGACACCAAACCAATGGCATACGGAGTTTCACGTGGTGCCGGCCTCTGATGTGGTGACCGGTGCCGGCCTCGTGGACGGACAAGTCGCCGTCGGCACGCTCGCCTTTACGTCCGATGGTCAGATAGACTTGGCCAGTACGTCGACCTCCCTGACAAGCCTTGATTTCTTGGCGTCGGGGGCCGCGCCGGGTGCCGGTCAGGTGGCGTTTGCGGCCGCCCTTGGTGTTAGCGCGCAGACAATGGCGGTCGATTTGGGATCACCGACGAGTTCGGGCGGTTTCACTCAGTTCGATAGTCCCTCCATCCTGATTTCATCTTCTGTTAACGGTGCCGTTTTCGGCAACCTGTCGGGTGTCGAGATCGACAATGAGGGATTTGTCACGGCGCTGTTCGACAATGGTGTGCGGCGCCGGGTGTATCAGTTGCCGGTGGCCACTTTCGTTAATCCGAACGGTCTCAATGCGGTGGAAGGGAACGCTTACGGCATCACCGCGGAGAGTGGTCCGATCAATCTGCGGGCGGCCGGAACGGCGGGCGCAGGGTTAATTGCACCGTCTGCTTTGGAGGCTTCGACGGTCGATATCGCAGAGGAGTTTACCGGCTTGATTACCATCCAAAGGGCCTATTCGGCGAACACCCGGGTGGTCACGACAGCCGATGAATTGCTCGAAGAACTCATCCGAATTGTCTAGCAATACTTAACACCGGGTACGGAATACTTTCGTGCCCGGTGCATCTTAAAAACTTTCTTAAGTCTTAAAGCTTTAGGCAAACATTTACCCTCTGCCTTAGCCATTTTTTAAAAGCACAGCCCTATAGTGAGCAAGTATTGAGTTCAGAGAATGCGTAGGCGATGGCCATGGAACAATCTCAAGCGAGGATCAATTATGTCATTGGGCCGGATGGCAGCCCACTGACGATTGCCGATCTGCCGCCCCCAAATACGAGACGCTGGGTAATCCGGCGCAAAGCCGAGGTTGTTGCGGCCGTGCGCGGTGGTTTGATTACCCTTGAGGAAGCGTGTGAGCGCTACTCGCTTACCACCGAAGAGTTTATCGCCTGGCAGCGCGCCATCGAACGATATGGTCTTCCGGGCTTGCGCGCAACCCGCCTGCAGCAATATCGTCAGTAAACGTCCTAACACTTTTTCTGACAATTTTGAAACCCGCCTCGAACAAGGCGGGTTTTTTTGTTGCGCGTGTCAAATCCAAACAGCGCGTTAAAGGTATCTTTAAAATCCGTGGGTAATTTTTTCCTACCGGCAGCCGATCATAGTTCAAACCTGTGGGGGTGAAGGTTTTCGCAAGATGGCGAAACGGCGGCCGACAGCGTAACGGTGGATGGCGTAGTGAGTGGACTGACGGAATTTCTCAAGGCTGTAGGCCCGGCCCGATTGGGCATTATGGCCGGCATCACAGGCGGACTGATCGCTTTCTTTAGCTTTCTGATCCTGCGACTGGCCGAACCAACTTACACACCTTTATACAGCAATCTGGACCCGGATGATGCGGGCCGCATTGTGGCGCGCCTGGAAGCGTTGGGCGTGGAGCACAAGCTGCGGGGCGATGGCACAACCATTCTGGTGTCGGACGACAAAGTGCTGCGTACCCGAATGGCCATGGCCGAAGAAGGGTTGCCCGCGGGCGGTTCTGTTGGCTACGAAATCTTCGATAACCGGGAAGCGCTGGGCACCACCAGTTTCGTCCAGAACATCAATCATTTGCGGGCGCTGGAAGGAGAGCTGTCACGCACCATTCGCGCGCTTCGGAATGTGGATGCCGCGCGGGTCCATCTGGTGCTGCCCAAGCGGGAAGTTTTTGCGCGCGAGGAAAAGAAACCAAGCGCATCGATCGTGCTGCGCACGCGGGGCTCGGGCGTTGCCGCTCAGCAGGTCAAAGCAATTCAGCATTTGGTGGCATCTGCCGTCGAAGGGTTGGAGCCGGGCAGCGTCTCGATCATCGATCAACAAGGGGTGCTGCTGGCGTCCGGCGAAGGGGAAAGCGCTGACGGCGGCATGGTTGCGTCCGCCCTGGAAGAACGCGGGGCCTCATTCGAGAACCGATTGCGCCGACAGGTCGAAGGCATTCTGGGCAGCATTGTGGGTCCAGGCAAAGCCCGCGTTCAAGTGGCGGCTGAGCTTCACTTCAATCGCATTACCCAAAGCTCGGAAAGCTATGACCCTGAAAGCCAAGTGGTGCGCTCGACGCAGATCACGGAATCATCGGAAACAAACTCGGAAAGTGAAGCGGAAGAGACAGTTTCTGCGGGCAACGAGCTGCCGGATACCGATGTGGACGCCTTGGGACCCACATCAGCCTCCCAGTCCAGCACGACCGAAGAAACGATCAACTACGAGATTTCCCGCACCACAAAAACCGAGATCGTTGAAGCGGGCCGCATCAAACGACTGTCGGTCGCCGTGTTGGTTGACGGCATTTATTCCGAACAGCCCGACGGGACATCCACCTACACGCCGCGCTCGGAACAGGAGCTGTCCCAACTCAGTGCCCTGGTGAAGTCCGCGATCGGCTTCGATGAAGCGCGCGGCGATCAGGTGGAAGTGATCAATCTTCAATTTGCACCGCTGGATGTGCCTGCGGAAGTCGCCGCCGAAGAACCGTTGTTGGGACTGTACAAGTCCGACTATATGCGGATCGCGGAAATGGCCATTCTCGGCATATTGGGCGTTCTCGTTATTCTGCTTGTATTCCGCCCCCTGATTAATGGGCTACTTGATAGTTCCGGCGTGAGCGTTGCGACCATTAGCGAAGATGGCGCGCCGGCGCAATTGCCCGGCCCGGACGGGGCAGGCGCCGAACAGCTGGCGCTTGCCAATGCCGGAGATCAGCCGATGGAAGCCTTGCCGCCGCCTGAGGGCAGCGTTGCGCAAATGATCGACATTGCGCGGGTCGAAGGGCAGGTGAAAGCAAGCTCGGTCAAGAAAGTGGGCGAAATCGTTCAGAACCACCCCGAAGAAGCGGTGGCGATCGTTCGCAGTTGGATGAGTCAGGAGGCGTAGGGGAACATGTCGCAATCACAGGAAGTTGTCCCGCTCGAAATAGCGAACCTGTCCGGTCAAGAGAAGGCCGCGGTTTTGCTCTTGTCCCTGGGTGAGGAATATGGCCAGCAGCTCTGGACCATGATGGATGACGACGAGATTCGCGAGATCTCTCAAGTGATGGCATCCCTGGGCACGATCACGTCGAAACTTGTGGAGCAATTGCTCCTCGATTTTGTGTCCCAAATGTCGACGACAGGAGCGTTGGTCGGATCTTATGAGTCCACCGAACGCCTGCTGAAAGGGCTGTTGCCGGATGATCGGGTGCAGTTCGTCATGGACGAGATCCGGGGCCCTGCCGGCCGCACCATGTGGGACAAGCTGGCCAATGTGAACGAATCCGTTCTGGCGAACTATCTCAAAAACGAATACCCGCAAACCGTCGCCGTGGTCTTGTCCAAGATCCGTTCGGAACATGCAGCACGCGTGCTCTCCGTTCTGCCGGAAGATTTCGCGCTGGAAGTGGTCATGCGCATGCTCCGTATGGAAACGGTGCAGAAAGACATTCTGGACAAGGTAGAACAGACCTTGCGTACCGAGTTCATGTCTAACCTTGCGCGCACGTCCAAGCGCGACGCCCATGAAATGATGGCGGAGATTTTCAACAATTTCGATCGCCAGACCGAAGGACGTTTCCTGACGTCGCTGGAAGAGCGGAATGTAGAAGCGGCGGAACGCATCAAAGCGCTCATGTTCACCTTCGAAGATCTCAACAAGCTCGATCCGGGCAGTGTACAGACGCTGCTGCGCTCCGTGGACAAGGAAAAGCTTGCGCTGGCGCTCAAAGGCGCCTCCGACGCGTTGCGGGATCTGTTCTTCTCCAACATGTCGGAACGTGCCGCAAAGATCTTGCGCGAGGACATGGAGGTTATGGGGCCCGTGCGCCTCAAGGATGTGGATGAAGCCCAGACCGGCATGGTGAATATCGCCAAGGATCTGGCCGCGAAAGGCGAAATCATGATCGCCGAAGCGAAAGATGACGACGAACTGATTTACTAGCGTGCAGTGATTGCCTTATGACGCAGACGGAAAAATTCTTGTTTGAAACAACGTTCGATGCGGACGGACAAATCGTTTACGACGCGGCAACGTCGGGGCCGAAACGGTCCTATACGCCGGACGAAGTCGACGAGATCAAGAAAAGCGCCTATGCGGAAGGCTTGACCGGCGTCGAAGCGCAAGTGGCTCAACAGAATGCGCAGATCATGGGGCAGATCTCCGAAAGCATGGTCCGCGTGATTACTCACCTGGAACAGGAAGTAAAACGCATCCAGGCCGATGCCACGCAACTTGCCGTGGCCGTGGCGAAACGCTTATGCGCCAACATGCTTGAGCGAGAACCGGAAACGGAAATCATTGCCTTGATCGAACGCTGTTTGGATTCGCTGCCGGCGGAACCGCACATCGTGGTGCGGGTTGCAGAAGGCGTTAGCGCCGACTTGAAACCGACCATTACGGAAATGGCAGCGCAGAAAGGATTTGACGGGAAGATTCTCGTGGTCCCGGAGCCTGCCCTGGACGGCGCCGACTGCCGAATTGAATGGGCCGATGGTGGCGTCGAACGGGATACACAAAGCCTTATTGAGAAGGTCGAAGCCATCGTCAACCAGCATTTGGAAGCGGAGCAGGCGGTCCAAGGCGATTTGTTCGATCATATGAATGAAAGCCCGACAACCACCGATCAGACGGTGGCCGCGGCATAAAGCATAAAATGGAGTGAGTGGAATGTCTGGTGGTGAAGAAATGGAGCTCTCTGACCTGAGCGCCGATCAGGCGGCAGCCGAAGAGCAATCGGGCGGCGTTCTGGCTCCGGCCACGGACGAAGACGTGGAACAGGCCGTCGACGGCCACAGCGCGACCGACCTTGAGGCCGTCTTCGATGTGCCGGTCAACGTGTCGGCAATTTTGGGCAAGACCAACATGGAAGTGAGCGAGCTGTTACGCCTCGGCCGTGGCGCAGTGGTGGAGCTCGACCGCAAAGTGGGCGAAGCGATCGACATTTATGTGAATAACCGGCTGGTCGCCCGGGGTGAAGTGGTTGTTGTGGAAGACCGTTTGGGTGTCACGATGACGGAGATCATCAAAGGCGGCCAGTCCTAGGGGATCTCATGAGTTCCGATAACGTCCAAATTACGAACGCAACACCTGCGCCGCTCAAAGCCCGATCGATCGACGGGGCTACTGTCCTTGGGCTGACGGCGGGATTCGGATTCGTCTTTTTGGCGATCTTCATCGGCGGCACGCCGGAGTCCTTTATCGATCTACGGTCGACCCTGATCGTATTGGGGGGCACCTTGGCGGTGACCACGGTTTCTTTTTCCGTTTCGGAAATTTCCGATGCCTGTTCCGCCACGCTCAAGACCTTTTCCCGGACCGACACGACCCCGCGCGAGGTAGCCTTGCGCATGATCCGCTTGGCGGGAAGGGTGCGCCGCGACCCGAACCGGGCGGTTGAGAATGAATTGGCGCAGTTCAAGAGTGCGCCGTTCCTGAGCCGCGGGCTTTCGCTGGTGGTGGATGACACGCCGGTGGAAGACATCGAGTCGCTGCTGTCAGAGGAAGCCTCCGCCTCGGACAATCGGCAAAGAACAAGCGTTCTTATTCTTCAGCGGGCGGCGGAAGTAGCACCCGCCATGGGCCTGATCGGCACTTTGGTCGGTCTGGTTCAGATGCTCAGCGGCCTGAACGAACCGGACACGATTGGACCGGGCATGGCGCTTGCGCTGCTGACGACGTTTTACGGCGCCGTTTTAGGCAACATGGTGTTTGCGCCATTGGCCAGCAAGCTCGAACGCCGGGCGGCCGAAGGCCGGATCACGATGTCCATTTACGCCGTCAGCATTTTGTCTATCGCGCGCAAAGAGAATCCGCGCCGTCTTGAATTGCGGCTGAACACCATGCTGCCACCTCAAGACCGCTTGCACTATTTCAACTAGGGGACCGGATATGAGACTCTTAATCATCGGCCAACTTGGTGGTCAGCTCGGAACGGCAACGAAGATTGCCATGGACCGGGGCGCAAAAGTCACCCATGTGGATGAAATCGCGCCGGCGTTGGAGCTGTTGCGAACGGGCCGCGGCGCAGACCTTCTGATGGTGGAGGTGACGCAAGACATTAAGTCGCTTGTGGTGCAGCTCGAGGCGGAACATATCTGTGTGCCCATCGTGGCGTGTGGCTTGGGCACGGACGCCAATGCGGCGGTGGCGGCGATTCGCGCGGGTGCCAAGGAATATCTGCCCTTGCCACCCGATGCGGATCTGATTGCCGCGGTTCTGCAAGCCGTTGCTGACGACAGCCATCAATTGATCGCGCGCGACCAGGCGATGCTGGATGTCATCGCCCTTGCCGATCAAGTGGCCGGCAGCGAGGCAAGTATTCTGATCACCGGTGAATCCGGAACCGGTAAAGAAGTTATCGCCCAGCATGTGCATCAAAAGTCGTCCCGGTCGGACAAGCCGTTTATTTCCGTGAACTGTGCCGCCATTCCGGAAAACCTTCTGGAGTCGGAGCTTTTCGGTCACGAGAAGGGGGCTTTCACTGGGGCCGTCGCCCGCCGGATCGGTAAGTTCGAAGAAGCGGACGGCGGCACGCTGCTGCTGGATGAAATCAGCGAAATGGATGTGCGCTTGCAGGCCAAACTATTGCGGGCTATCCAAGAACGGGTGATCGACCGGGTGGGCGGCAACAAACCGATCAAGGTGAATATCCGCATTATTGCCACATCCAATCGGGACCTTGCGGCGGAAGTCAAAGAAGGCACATTCCGCGAAGACCTGCTGTACCGCCTCAATGTGGTCAACCTAAAAATCCCGCCCTTGCGTGACCGGCCGGAAGACATTCTGGCGCTGGCCGAGCACTTCGCCCGCCACTATGCGGACGTCAATGCAGTGCCCCAGCGTGTCTTAGGGCCCAGCGCCAAGCAGGGTTTGATGCAATATCCCTGGCCCGGCAATGTGCGGGAATTGGAGAACACGATCCACCGCGCGGTCCTGCTGGCTCAGGGCGATGAAATCACCGTGGAGGCAATCCGCTTGCCGGACGGATCACCGGTTGCCGGAGCCGGCGCCAGGTTAGCGGCTTCACCAACTGCCACATCAGACGAACAAGCGGCGGACGGCGGTCGCCTTGTAGGCAAGACGGTTGCGGAAGTTGAGCGTGATTTGATCTTGGACACGCTGGATCATTGCCTCGGCAACCGGACCCATGCCGCCAATATTCTCGGGATTTCAATCCGTACACTGAGAAATAAGCTCAAACAATATGGTGATGAAGGCGTGACCGTGCCCATGCCGGGCGCCATGCGCAGCCAACTCGTCGGTCATTAGCGCCGATAAGAGTCGTTTCACGCCGGTAGCCTCATGTCGGATCAAAGCGCACCTCTCACGGCCGGAAATTTTCTGAGCCGTATTGTATCCTCCGCGCGGCGCGGAGAACTTGCGCTTGCCTGCGGCATCATCTTTATCATCGTCGCGCTTATCATGCCCATGCCGAAGTTCCTGCTGGACTTCATGCTGGCGCTGTCGATCACGTTTGCCGTGCTCATTTTGATGACGGCGCTCTTTATTCAGAAGCCACTGGAATTTAGCGCCTTTCCAACCGTGCTGCTGATCGCCACCATGCTGCGCCTTGCCCTTAATCTGGCATCCACGCGCTTGATCCTGGCGAACGGTCATGAAGGCACCGATGCGGCGGGACACGTTATTGAAGCGTTCGGCAACTTCATCATGCAAGGCAATTTCGTGATCGGGATCATTGTGTTTTCGATCCTGGTGCTGGTGAATTTCGTTGTCATCACCAAAGGTTCCGGCCGGATTGCCGAAGTCTCCGCGCGCTTTACCTTGGACGCCATGCCGGGCAAGCAAATGGCGATCGATGCGGACTTGTCGTCGGGCCTCATCGACGAAAACGAAGCCCGGGAACGGCGCCGCCGCTTGGAAGATGAGTCGACCTTTTTTGGGTCGATGGATGGCGCGTCAAAATTCGTGCGCGGCGATGCGATCGCCGGCCTGCTGATCACGTTTATCAACGTGATCGGCGGCATGATCATCGGCGTTGCCCAAAACGAATTGACCTTCATGGAAGCGGGCAGCACTTACACCTTGTTGACGGTGGGCGATGGGCTGGTCAGCCAAATCCCCGCGTTGATCGTGTCGGTGGCCGCCGGCCTGCTGGTGTCTAAAGCGGGCGTTGAAGGCGCCGCCGACAAAGCCCTGTTTCAGCAATTGTCGGGCTATCCTCAAGCTTTGGGTATGTCATCGGCCGTCATGGTCATGATGGCCCTGCTGCCGGGCATTCCGATGCTTCCATTTCTCACCCTAGGGGTAGGGGCTGGGGCCCTTGCCTGGATATCCGCCCAAGCGAAGCAACAAGAGGCCGACGCCGTCCTCAGACGGGAAGCCGAAGAAGCGGAAGCACCGCCTGCCGAAGAACCCATCAGTTCTTCGCTCGCCATGGACAATCTGCGTCTGGAACTGGGCTACGGCCTGCTGCCGCTGATCAACGACACCGCCGGTCATCGGTTGACAGATCAAATCAAATCTCTGCGCCGACAAATGGCGATCGATATGGGTTTTGTCATGCCGTCGGTGCGCATTCTCGACAATATGCAGCTTCAGTCGGAAGAATATGTAATCCGGGTGAAAGAGCTTGAAGTAGGCCGCGGTGAATTACGCCTCAATCATCACCTGGTGATGGATCCCAAGGGGCAACCCATCGACCTGCCCGGAGACCCCACGACAGAGCCGGCATTCGGATTGCCGGCCATGTGGATCGATCAAGGCATGCGGGAAGAAGCGTCGTTCCGGGGGTATACGGTCGTGGATCCGGCAACGGTTCTGACGACCCATCTGACGGAAATCCTGAAAGCCAACATGTCGGAGCTTCTGTCGTATGCGGAAACAAAGAAACTCTTGGATGATCTGCCAAGCGACCAGCAGAAATTGGTCGAAGACCTTATTCCCGCGCAAATCTCGGTCACCGGCATTCAGCGCATACTGCAATCCTTGTTGAACGAGCGGGTCTCCATTCGGGATCTGCCCACCATCCTGGAAGCCATCGCCGAAGCGGCCACGATTACCCAGAACATTGTGATGATGACGGAACATGTGCGCATGCGCATCGGCCGTCAGATTTGCACCAACCATCTCAACGACAAAGGGTTGTTGCCGCTCATTGCCATGTCGCCGGAATGGGAAATGGCGTTTGCCGAAAGCCTAGTGGGCCAGGGCGAAGAACGCCAGCTCTCTATGGCACCGTCCAAGCTGCAGGAGTTTATCGCCGCCGTCCGCGCCACGTATGAGCAGATTGCCCAACAAGGGGAAGTGCCGGTTCTGCTCACCAGTCCGACAACGCGTCCTTACGTACGATCGATCATCGAACGCTTCCGCCCGCAAACGGCGGTAATGTCGCAGAATGAGATCCATCCTCAAGTGCGCTTACAAACTCTGGGTCAGGTCTGATCATGCGGATACAGACTTTCACAGGGAACACAATGCAAGACGCGATGGATCGCGTGCGCGAGGATTTGGGTGAAGATGCGATCATCTTGTCTTCCCGACAATACGGAACGACGGTTCAAGTGCGCGCCGCGGTGGAGACGGTGCTGTCGGGTATCGGCGAGGCAGCACCTCTGCTCGATATCGATATCGAACAAAAGCTGCAAAGCGAATTGCGCCGCCGTGTGGAAAGTCTGGGCGCCGCGGGCGATGAGACGACGTCCGCTGCGGCATCCGAACCGCTCTCCGCCATGCGGCTCGCCGAAGTGCTTAAGTTTCACGGCATAACGGCGTCGCTTGCGTTGGCCTTGCGCCGGGTTGCCCTGGCGATGGATACCGAAAACGGCACTTTGGCGCTTGCCAGCGCCCTCGACTCACGCATCCGCTTTGCGTCCCTGCCGGCGCGTCCGAAGGGTCCGGTTTTGCTTGTGGGGCCGCCAGGTGTGGGCAAGACGTCCACCATTGCCAAGCTTATGGCGCGGTCCGCCTTGGGCGGTCTTCCGGTTCAGGTATTCACGACTGATACGGTGCGCTCCGGTGCGGAAGATCAATTGAAGGCCAGCGCCGAGATCACCAATACGCCGGTTTCCACGGCGGCGACGCCCGATGAATTGTGTGCCCTGCTGAAGGCGTCAAAAGAAGCATCACCGGATGTGGTGACATTCATCGATACACCTGGGGTAAATCCTTTTTCCGCCGACGATCTGGGTGTGCTGGGTGAGATCATAGAAGCGAGCGAGGGCGAACCGGTGCTGGTTGCTCCTGCGGGCATCGATGGTGCCGAGTTGGCGGATTCGTCACTGGCGTTCAAGAAGCTCGGCGCGGATCTCCTGATTGCCACCCGGCTCGACGCGTCCCGCCGTTTGGGAGGCCTGCTGGTGGCAGCGGATGTGGCCGCGCTTAAACTGTCTCACGTGTCTCACTCTCCCTATGTGGCGGACGGATTGAAGGCCGCAAATCCCATGTCATTCGCCAAATGGCTTCTTGAGGCGCCCAAATCGACGGAAGCTGGTGACACTCGGCCGCCAGATACCTCCGTAGACGGAATGAACAAAGGAACAGCGTAATGGGTCAGACGGGCCAAACCACAGCTAAGGCGGCGCGCCAACGCCCACCTGCCGACCACGCCCAAAAGGCGCCGAAGCGCATTGCTATTGCGTCCGGCAAAGGCGGGGTCGGAAAAACGTGGTTTGCCATTACCCTTGCCGGCGCGCTTGCCGAACGGGGCGACAGTGTTTTGCTGGTCGACGGCGATTTGGGGCTTGCCAATGTGGACGTTCAGCTTGGACTCGCAGGGGGACGCGACATTGCCGCTGTGATCAGCGGTCAATTGTCTATGGACGATGCGATCACGCGATATGTCCCCCATGCGAACAAGGAAGATGCGACCGGGGGATTCGACATTTTGGCAGGCCGGTCCGGCAGTGCCACATTTGCATCGCTGAGCAAGCTGGAACTAAAGGGCTTTTCCCTTGGCCTGCATGCGCTGGAAAATGTCTACGACCGATTGATCGTCGATTTGGGGGCAGGTGTTGATCAAACCGTCATGACATTGAGCGGTGCCACGGATGCCGATGCTCAGGAAATGTCGCCGTTGGTTGTGGTTGTTCTTACTGACGAACCCACATCCCTTACCGACGCCTACGCACTCATCAAAATGATGGCCATGCGCGGGTCCGGGCCCAACATACGCATTGTGGTGAACATGGCGGACGATATGGCCTCGGGCAAAGCGACCTATCATTCCATCCAGAAGGCTTGTCAGAACTTCCTCAAGATCGACCCGTTGCTCGCCGGCATCGTGCGCCGCGACCCCAATGTGAAAGAGAGCATTCGGCGGCAAAAATCGTTGCTGGCCGGATTTCCAACCACAGCGGCCGCAAAAGATGTGGCCAAAATCGCTGCAAATCTTTCCAAATCATAAACGGCCGACGGCAACCAGCGGTGCGGTTCAAATGTCGCTAAAAATGGACGTGTACAATTGTGGTTTGGTTAACCAAAACACAAGAATCCGAGTGGCATGATTGGGACATCTAGTCCATAGATCGACCAATTTGACGTGATTTGGAGTGGGCCATGCCTGAAGTTATGAACGTTGTGGAAACGGTCGTTACCGCAATCGATCCGCTGCCGGCAGTTGCGATCGTGCTGATCGCCGGGTTCTTCATGAAGCAGACTCAAAATCTTGCGATTACGACAGCGGTTGCGCTGAGCACGTATTGGGTCGCTTATGTGGGTCAAAGCATTATGGTGGCGGGCGAGTCCGTTGGCACCGTCGTGGACCTGACAATCGCACAGTTCCTGGACTTCCGCGTCAGCACGCTGATGGTCTATTTCCTGTTTTTCGGTGTAGCAATTCTGACGATCTTTACCGTGAAGACGGTACTGCAGCGCTAAGTCGTTCGGAAGATCTGTTGCGTAACCGGTATCGCGCGCCGAGATGAGCGACGCCCTCGAGCTCATTGCGCGATCCTTCACATTGGTCACCACGTTCCAGGGCGTCGTCATCGCTCTGTTTATTGCCTTCCTCATGACGCGCTATACAAGGATCCTTTATTTCGGGTTCCTTGCAATTCTGATCGACCAATTCTTGGCCGTGCTTCATCTCGCTTATCGGGGGCGTGATCTGGATGACCTTTCCGAGGAAGCCTCCGGTATTCTTGGGGCTCTGGAGATTGACGTAATCGTGGTACGATTCGTCGGCTATCTGGCGCTGATCACAGTCTTGTTTTTCGCAAAACAATTTCTGTTCGAGCGAGACTAATCGCGCGCGCGCCGCCGATAATGCGGCACGTGAATTAAGGGGAGAGAGCTTTTGTCCGTCTTGCTATTGGTGATTGTGGTGGTCGTGATCGGCTGGGCCGCATTGACCTATAACGGGTTGGTCAAACACAAGAATTTGGTTGAGGAGGGCTGGTCGGGTATCGAAACCCAGCTCAAACGGCGTTACAACCTCATTCCTAACCTAGTGGAATCCGTCAAGGGATATGCCGCGCACGAGCGTGAGACCTTCGATTCGGTCACTACCCTGCGAACAGCGAGCGAAGCGGCGTCTTCTGTTGGTGATCGGGCCACATCGGAAGGTCAATTGGGCGCGGCCCTATCGCGTCTCATGGCAGTGGCGGAAGCCTATCCGGAACTCAAAGCCAGCGAAAACTTCAGCGAGCTTCAGCAGGCATTGTCGGAAGTGGAAGATCAAATCCAACTTGCCCGCCGCTATTACAACGGCACGGTCCGCAATCTCAACACCATGATCGAGCAGGTGCCGTCAAATCTGATCGCCGGCATGTTCAATTTTCAGAAAGCGGAGTTCTTCGAAATTGACGACGACAAGGAACGGGCCGTTCCGTCCGTCTCCCTTTAACAGATCGACATTTTTGACCATCAGCAAGGTCGTCTTTGGACTGATTTTAGCGCTTACTCTATTGCGGCCCGCGATCGCCCAGGAAGACGAGCGAATTCTGTCGTTTGACAGCGACATCTACATAAATCCGGATGGAAGTCTCGACGTGAGCGAGCGGATCGAAGTGGTGTCGAAAGGTCGGAACATTCGGCGCGGAATCTTCCGGGATTTCCCGACGGACTACAAGGATGACCGCGGTAATCGCGTGCGGGTGGGCTTCGACGTAACCAGTGTGCTGCGCAATGGCGCCCCGGAGTCCTATACCATCGAATCGATTTCCAACGGCAAGCGCATCCGCATCGGAAGTGCGGATCGGTTCCTTTCCGACGGGACACACCGATACACGATCCGGTACCGGACGACCCGGCAACTGGGTTTTTTTGAGGATTTCGACGAGCTGTATTGGAACGTGACCGGCAATGGCTGGCAGTTCGAAATCGATCGTGCGTCTGCGGTGATTGCTCTGCCGGAAGGTGCATCGCTGCGCAGTGAAGATGCCTATACCGGGCCTCAGGGAGCGGCCGGGCGTGACTACAAGTCAACCATTCTTCCCGGCGGCCGCATCAAATTCACAACCACCCGGCGACTGGATGCGTATGAGGGCCTCACCATCGCCGTTTCCTGGCCAAAAGGTTTCGTCGCCGAACCCACGGCGGCGGACGAAACCTGGTTTTTTCTGTCAGACAATGCGCCCATCGCCGTCGCCGGCCTCGGGTTCTTGGTCGTTCTAGGATATTATCTTGTCACCTGGCACCGATTTGGCCGAGATCCCGAGCGGGGGACGATCATCCCCAGATTTTCTCCGCCCGAAGGATTTTCACCCGCCGCATCCAGGTTCGTGAACCGCATGGGATACGACCGCACGGCGTTTGCCGCCGCGTTGATAAACATGGCCGTGAAGGGATACCTCAAGATCGAGGAATCGGGCAGCTCTTATGTTCTCACCCGGCTTGTGGATAGCATGGACGGCCTGTCCAGCGGCGAGCGGCGCATCTCGAGTGCGTTGTTCGGCAAAAGCCGCACTATCTCGCTCAAGCAAAAGAACCACAAAAAAATCTCGAAGGCGATCAGTACACTGAAGGAGGGGTTGGAGCGCGAGTACCAGGCGAAATATTTCGAAGTCAATGCAAAATACTTCTATATCGGTGCGGCCGTGACCGTGGCCATCGCGTTTCTAACAGCCATCGTGTCTGATGCACCGGCAGAAAGCGCCTTTATGACGCTTTGGCTTTCCATCTGGTCTGTGGGAACCATTTTGTTGGGCGGTCAGGTGGTGAACCGGTGGCGCACGATTCGATCCGGGCCTGGCTCGACAGTGGGAAACGCCCTATCGGCCGGCGGGATGACGCTGTTCGGATTGCCTTTCTTTATGGGTGAAGTATTTGCTCTGGGTTTCCTTGGCTCGATGGTCTCGTACCTGGCCATTGGTTTTGTGGCGTCGATGATCGTTGTGAACGCCGTGTTCTTCTATTTGCTGAAGGCGCCGACCCTTGCGGGTGCCAGGGTTCGTGATGAGCTCGACGGTTTCAAAATGTACTTAGAGACCGCCGAAAAAGACCGCTTGGCCACCATGTATCCGCCGAAAATGACGCCGGACCTGTTCGAAAAGTTCTTGCCTTATGCATTGGCCCTCGGGGTCGAACAACAATGGAGCCAGAACTTCGCCGATCAGCTGCCCACCATGGATGAAAAAACCAGATCGTATAGTCCGCGTTGGTATTCGGGGTCGAATTGGAACCGGTTCGGTGCGTCCAATTTCGCGCAGTCTCTCGGATCATCAATCGCTTCGGCAGCCGCGTCATCCGCGGCGGCACCCGGGTCGAGCTCCGGCTCAGGCGGTGGCGGATTCTCCGGCGGCGGCGGTGGCGGAGGTGGCGGCGGCGGTTGGTGACCGCGCGCGGTTAGGGGCTTTGGGAAGCGTTTTTCAATTTCTCTGCGCGAACGGGCGCGGTGTCTTCAATCCACTTTTTCATGATCGCCGGGCTTTCCGATTCTTCCTTGTCGAGAATTTGATCGTGGTTTTTGTCTTTGGTCGTGAACTCAAGGGCGATGCCGTTGGGATCGAAGAAGTAGATTGAATGGCAAAACTGGTGATCGATCGGTCCGAAGACAGGCACTTTATAATCTTCAAGACGCTGTTTGAATTGCATCAGCGCGTCCATGTCCTTTACTTCCATGGCCACGTGATAGTCTTCCATGCCGTCCTTGATGTTGAAATCGCGTTTGTCGACAGTTTCGGGAATGTCGAAAAAGGCGATGAAGTTTCGGTCACCCATTTCGAAGAAGAGGTGCATAAACGGCCGTTCATTGCCCGAAGGGTCATTCTCGAAAGACAGGGTTGCCTTGGTGCGCAAGCCCAAAACGTCTTCATAGAAGGCGCGCGTTTCCTCCGCATCCCGGCAGCGATAGGCGCTGTGGTGGACGCCCAGGATTTCCGGGGCGGGCGTTTTACCGTCGCTCGTTGACACTGTAGACATGGCGCAGTTCCTCTTCCTTTGTCTTGGTTTTTCAAACAAGGATATTCAGAATTGCGGCCAAACGCTAGATACCCAGATCGCCCGTCAGTTGGCGCATTGGAATGCTCTAGTGCCGGGTTTGTCGGCGGCGATGGCCTTCAATGCCCAGTTCGTCGGAAGCGATTTGTTCCTTGCGGGCCAGTTCCGCAGCTTCTTTCGATTGTCTGGTTTCTTCGGCAATTTCGTAACGCTTGAGTTCCTGGAACGCAGCGTTCAGCTCATTCGTCAAATGAGCGATTTTTTCATCGATGTTCGTGATGAACTGGCAGGCCTGGTCCCGTTCAGACCGGGAAGCATCCGCAAAGTTCGCGAACGAAAATGTGCCTACCAGATTGCCCGATGCTTTTCGCGCTTCTTCTTCAACATTGCCGTCGATCTCCAAAATGCGGAATTGTGTTTTCTGACGCCGCGATTCCAGGGCACTTATTTCACGCCGCAGTTCGTCGATCTTCCATTTGTGAATGCGCGCTAAAATGCTCGTCGGCGTCATCACGCTGTCCTTTCCGTCTCAGGGGCGTCGGGTTGGCTGGATTGTTCTTCCGGCTGAACTTCTGCATCTGACTGCAAAATGTCGCTCAACTGGTCATAACCTTCGGTTAAGTTTGTGGTTTCCGTTTTTGCTTGCGACAAGAACGCTTCAAGCTTTTCATTCAAACGTATTGCCCGATCGATCTGCGGATCCGTTCCGGACCGGTAAGCGCCCAAACGAATGAGTTCCGCCATGTCGTCGTATAGCGCCATATAGCGACGCGCTTCGTTGATCAGCGCGTTCTGGTCGTCGGTGTTGCAGTTGGGTAGGGTGCGCGAAATGGACTTCAATATGTTGATTGCGGGATAGCGCCCACGCTCGGCAATGGCTCGGTCCAACACGATGTGACCATCCAAAATGCCGCGCACCGCATCGGCGATGGGTTCGTTGTGATCGTCGCCTTCCACGAGAACGGTGAACAGCCCGGTGATCGAGCCGCTGCCGGCACCGGGTCCCGCGCGTTCCAGCAATTTGGGCAGTTCGGCAAAGACGGTTGGGGTGTAACCCTTGGCCGCCGGCGGTTCGCCGCCTGAAAGTCCGATTTCGCGCTGAGCCATGGCAAACCGCGTCACGCTGTCCATCAAACACAGCACATGCTTGCCTTGGTCGCGGAAATATTCCGCCAGCGCCATGGTCATGTGGGCGGCCTGACGGCGCCGCAGGGCCGGTTCGTCTGAGGTCGCCACAACAACCACGCTGCGTTCCAGGCCACTATCACCCAAATCGTCCTCGATGAATTCTTGGACTTCCCGCCCCCGTTCGCCGATCAGGCCGATGATGGCCACATCGCACTGAGTGTTGCGCGCAAGCATCGATAAGAGAACCGACTTACCCACGCCGGAGCCCGCAAAGATTCCCATGCGCTGGCCCCGGCAGGCGGTTACGAAACTGTTCAGGGCGCGGACTCCCAGATCCACTTTTTCACCGACGCGCTGACGCAAATGGGCCGGTGGCGGCGTTTGGCGGATTGCACAGGCTTGTTTGCCCGGCAAAAGGGGGCCTTTTCCATCGACAGGTTCGCCGAAGGCGTTGACCACACGCCCAAGCCAGCCGAATGACGGGTTTATTGTTGCACTCTGATCTTTGATGTCCGCCCGGCAGCCCATGCGCACGCCGTCAAGCGACTCAAACGGCATGCAGAGTGCCCGGCCGCCCCGAAAACCGACCACTTCGCAGGGCACGGGTCTTTCGTTTGCGGATTCGATGTCGATCCGCGCGCCGATACCGAACGAGTCCATACCGCCGGCGATCTCGACCAATAGTCCTTGTACGCTGACGACGCGGCCAAATTGATTCTCTGGCTGTAATTCTTGGATCTCTGAGATGAGTCCTTGCACGCTCTGACTCCGATGCCGGCCGCGCCACTCTTAAAAAGAGTCTTCAGGCGGAACGAACTTATGCGGAATATCATCACAAAGACCGTTTAAGACGCGGTAAACCGGCCCGCGCAACTTGGCAAAAAAATCGCAGTTTTCTGGGAAAAAATTGGCACGTTAACGGAACGTTAAAGCGAGCAGGGTTAAACGATTCATAGGAAATCGTTTAAAAGATAGAAAAAAAGTTTTGGGACTTTTTTATTCCGATTAACAATTCTTAAGTATTTCGGCATAGTGTGGGCAAATCAATTAACCATATTGGAAGCCAATTCAAGGTGGCCTGAGAGAGGACAACGATGCGGGTATTGCTCATCGAAGATGACAGCGCCACAGCACAAAGCATCGAACTGATGCTGAAGTCTGAGGGGTTTAATGTCTACACAACCGATCTTGGAGAAGAGGGAGTCGATCTCGGCAAACTGTACGACTACGACATCATTCTCCTGGACGTAAATTTGCCGGACATGAACGGTTTTGACGTGCTCAAAACCCTCCGTGTTTCAAAAATCGGTACACCGATTTTGATTCTGTCGGGGTTGGCCGGAATCGAAAACAAGGTGCGGGGCCTTGGCTTCGGTGCGGACGATTACATGACCAAGCCGTTCCACAAGGACGAACTGATCGCGCGGATCCACGCCGTGGTGCGCCGTTCGAAAGGTCACTCCCAATCGGTCATCAACACGGGCAAACTGTCCGTCAATCTGGACGCCAAGACCGTTGAGGTCGATGGCCAGCGCGTTCATCTGACCGGCAAAGAATATCAGATGCTCGAGCTGTTGAGCTTGCGCAAAGGAACGACGCTCACGAAAGAGATGTTCCTCAACCACCTTTACGGCGGTATGGATGAGCCTGAGTTGAAGATCATCGACGTCTTTATCTGTAAGCTCCGCAAGAAATTGGCGGCAGCGACAGACGGTGCCCATTACATCGAAACGGTCTGGGGCCGGGGGTATGTTCTGCGGGATCCGGATCCTGCGGAAGACGTCGCGGCCTAAGGGTAAGCGACATCAACCGGAAAAAAGGGCGCCGAAAGGCGCCCTTTTTGCTTGATCCGGGTCACATCGCGTTGGCCGCCTAACCGGCGTTGCGTTTGCGATTCATATGCAAGTTTAAGTCGGGCAGCACTTCCGCTGGATCGGCCAAGGTATAAAAGCCGCGGGCACCTTTTACGGGTTTGAAGTCGCCCTGATAGCCGATCAGCGTTTCCAGCGTTCCCAGCACTAGAATGCCGTCCGGCGCGAGCCGCTGGGCCAGACGGTCCAAAACGTCGGCGCGCTTTGCTTCGGAGAATGTGCTCAGCACATTGCGGCAAAAGATGATGTCGAAATCGCCCAATAGCGCGAAGTCATCGAGCAGGTTGAATTGCCGGAACCGCACTTGGCTTCGAATACCGCGCTGCAGCTGCCAACGCGATTTGTTCTTCTCAAAATAGCGCACCATGATGCGCGCCGGTACGGTGCGCTGCACGTCAATTTGACTGTAGGCGGCTTGCCGCGCTTTCTCGACAGCGTAATTGGAAACATCTGTGCCGAGAATATCCAGATCGCCATCCCAAGATTGGCGCAATATCTGATCGGCCGTCATGGCGACGGAGTACGCTTCTTGTCCTGTGGAGGTGGCACATGACCAAACACGCAATGGGCGGGTCCTCTCCCGCGTTTGCGAAAAGATGGGAAAGACACGCTCTGCCAACGCGTTGAAGGGGCTTTCGTCGCGGAAGAAGAATGTCTCACGCGTGGTGATCACGTCGATCGCATCAATGGCCAACTCGCTATCGGGATCCCGGATCAACTGGGTGACGAGATTCGACATGCCGTCGATTTGATTGCGGCGGAGAATGGGCAACAAACGGTTTTCGAGCGTCTTGCTGTGTTCTTCCCGCAGCACGATACCAATGCGGCTTTCTATAAAAGCCTTCAGGTCTTCGAAATCTGTTTTGCGCACGGCGTGGCCTCCCTCGGTCGCAAGACTGAGCGGGGCCAGGATGTTAGATTTTGTTTAATATCGAATGAAATCGGGCGGCGCTCGCTAGGCTACCTTTTTGGCGGCGATCGCCACCGTGTCGTCTTGAGCTTGCACACTCAGATGTACACCAAGTTGCCGCGCCACCAACGCCGACAGATGGGGCTGGATCGACCGGGCGCTCATGTCTTCCAAGGCCGGCGTGTTGCTGGACAGCAGCACTTCTTTAACATCTTCGGGGATTTTCGCTTTGAGGCCTTCGGCGCGCACCTCCAGCGACAGTTCGCCGTCTTCCGCGTCGCTGGCGACCCGCAAACACCCACCTCGGGGAATGCTATCGATCCCGATAAGGATCAAGTTAAGCAAAAGTTTCACGGCGTCCTTTGGAAGAACCTGATTGTCCGTCGGCCATTCAAGCTCGATCTTACCGCTTTCGAGCAGACCTTGCGTGACCTGACGCGCATCGCCCAGATCAATCAGGTCACCCGCCGTCCCGGCCGCCCCAAAGGCCAGCCGAGCGAACTGAAGCTTTGCGGAAGCCTGCTGCGCCGACGATTGGATGAGCGACATGGCATGCTCACGCATCATTTCGTCGTCATCGTCATTGAGCACTTCGAGACCGTTTGCAATGGCACCGACAGGACTAATCAAGTCGTGGCAAACACGGGAACATAACAAAGCAGCCAGTTGAAGGTCATTTGCGGACATGGGCATTTCCATAGAAGGTCAACACAATACAGTAGAGATGGTTAGGGCTCAGAGCCATTATTCTGATCAGGGTAAATAGTTGCTTAAATCCGATGGGCATGAGAAAGAAGCGGACCATTCCGGCTACGTGATCCCTCACAGTGGGCGGCAAAAAATCCATTTTCCCGGCCCTGGGGTTCTATTCCGACATGGTTGATCACGCATCTCTCCTGGACAGTCTAATCCGAATCTCGGTCGAGGCCGGGATCGCCATCATGAAAGTGTATGAGTCGGACATTGCTGTCGAGCACAAGGACGACAAATCACCCGTCACCGAAGCCGACCGCTTGGGCGAGCGTATCATCTTGCAGGGCTTGACGGAGGCCGCACCCGACATTCCCGTTGTTGCGGAAGAAGCGGCGGCTGCGGGACACATTCCGGAAGTAGATGACCGGTTTTTTTTGGTCGATCCCTTGGACGGCACCAAGGAATTCATCAGAAAGAACGGTGAGTTCACCGTGAATATTGGCTTGATCGAGAACGGCGAGGCCATCGCCGGCGTCGTCTATGTTCCGGCCAAAAAGAAACTGTATGCGGGCCACGGTAATTCCGCTTTTGTGCAAGAGGTGGATCCACATCTGGACGACCCGCTCGCCTCCGCCTCGCCGCGCCGGCCAATTTCTGCAAGGGTCGGTGACCGGCGCGCTTTGGTGGCCATCGCCAGTCGCTCCCATCGCGACACCAAAACCGACGAGTATTTAAGCCATTACAATATTGCCGATATGGTCGCTGCCGGCTCGTCCCTGAAATTCTGTCTGGTGGCGGAAGGTGTGGCCGATATCTATCCGCGCCACGGACCCACGATGGAATGGGATACGGCGGCAGGACACGCCGTCGTCAATGCGGCTGGTGGCTCGGTTACCCGGCTGGATGGTTCGCCGTTGCGCTATGGCAAGACCGAGGACGGATTCAAGAATCCCTATTTCGTTGCCCGCGGGAAAAGCGAATAACGAAAAAATGAAGGCGACCTATCGAGGCGTGTCTTGGTCGTCATAGCCGGCGCGGCTGCTGTAAAAGGTTAGCGCCATAAGGCCCCCGCCCAGTCCGAGAGAAAAAACGATCCCCAGGATGAGCGCGAAGATGCCGTGTCCACTCATTTGGGCGCCATCGAGGCTGCCGAAGGCAACCACCGCCCCCCACAGAGCGAACGCAAGAATGGCACCGAGAACGGCGAAAAGCAGGGCTGTTTTCATTATGGAGTCTCTCACCTGCCGCGCCACCGTGGCGCGCTTGGCATATCCTACATGGGGTTGGCGGTCCTGGATACCAAGGTGTCGGAACGGTTCACCATGTGCCGGAGATGCGCTGCCAGGTGCGGCAAGAAGGGGGGGCGGGGTGGCCGGCGCAATCCTGACAAGCCCCCCGACAGTCACGGATCGCACCGGCCGGCCGCATATGCCACTTTGTCGGCGGCGGCCACCTTGAGATTACTCCTGCGGGCTGCAAGCGAGCGTGCCCAACCAATCACGCTGCGATGCGCCCAGCATCCAAGCAAGGTCCCCACAGCCAACCAAAGCAATTGTTGTGCCTTTGTTTAACGGACGAAAATGCGCCCCATGGTCCCGTCCGCCGGGTCGATCACAATGTCTTGTGCACCAAATTGTGCCGTTGTGAGACGCCGGTTCGTCGGAGCTGTACGGGCATGTCCCCCCTTGGCACAGCCCGTTTCAAATCGGGGTCACTATTTGGCTGATATCTGCGCTTTCGCGGACCCTCAAGGATGGTCACGACAGCCTTAAAGTGTTAAAAATGATTCGATCCCGTGGTGCACAAGAAAAACAAGAATCCGCGCGCGGGCCCGCAGTGGGGTGATCGTCCAATCTGTTAGTGATCGCGCTGTCGAGTGCAATCGCTGACCTGTAAGAGGTTTAAGGGATGATTCACCTAACAAAGCTTTTCCAATCGAGTCGGGTATTTTTGATGGCCGCGGCAATGGGCTTGGCCAGCCATGGGGCGATGGCCGATGGGCCGGGATCCGCCACCGGATCCATTTACGTTGCGCCGCATGCAACGCCGCCCAATGCCACGTCGCTTGACGGCAGCGCTCAACGGAACACGCCTGCGCAAGCTGAGGACGATGAGACATTCTCCAAGAATGAGATCGCCAATGCGGTAGCTGGATTTTTCGGCATCACCACACAGAAAGCAGCGGAAGTGGTTGAAGTCATTTTCTCCGACCAAGGCCGGCCCAATGCCTACATTAAAGGGGAAGAGGCCAGTGGTGCTTTTATTGCGGGCTTGCGCTATGGCAAGGGAGAGCTGGTCCGCAAGTCCGGCGAGACCGAACAGATCTATTGGCAAGGTCCATCGGCCGGCTTCGATTTTGGCGGCGATGCCTCCAAAGCATTCACCCTCGTCTACAATCTAAAAGATACAGAAGATATGTTCCGACGCTATCCGGGTGTCGAGGGCAAGGTCTACTTTATCGCGGGCATCGGTGTGAATTACCAGCAGCGCGGGCGGATCGTGCTGGCCCCCATGCGGACGGGTGTCGGGTGGCGCCAAGGGGTCAATGCGGGCTATCTGAAATACTCAAAGTTTCGGCGCTGGGTGCCATTCTAAGCGAGAAAATTTATCGTTAATCCGTTCCCCCATCTTTTCGTAACCGCCTAACTGCGGTTATACTGTTTCTCCTGGTGGAGGCGTAAGTGTAGTTGGGGGTCGGCATGCCGACGGAGTTCACGATTTTTGGCAGCGGGTTCGGTGCGGGCTTGCTGCTTTCCATTTTGTTTGGCTTTCTGGTTTGGATGCGTATGTCAAGCCAGTCAAAAAGAGATATAGAGGCGCTGCGGCACCGCGCCCGCATGGACAAGCGTCAAACCGAAAATCTCTCCCGAAATCAACACGAGACCATCGAAGCGCAAACCGACATTATCGAGCGGCAAAAGACGCTGATCGAAGAGCTGCGGGTTCAAGTCAATGATTTGGAGGTCAACGGGGTAGCGGTCGTTCAGGAGTTGACCGATCCTGATCGCGTGGACGATCTGGAGCAGCTCATTGAAGACAACAAGCGCCGCATCGCGGAACTTGAGATGGCGCTCCAGTCGGAAAAAGCGCAGTCGCGCCAGAAGATGGACGTGCTCAAAGAACGCCTGGGCGCGCTGTTGTCGGAAATCGAAAACAAGCCTTCTACCCGCGAGTCGACCAAAGACATGGCCCGTCAAATCAAAACGCAGATCTTCGGTCCGGCCGCACCTGCGGCCAACACGGATACGGCGCCGGAGTCGGAAGAAGTCGCAAAACGACTTTCATTTGCATCGTCGAAAAGTTCCGTGCCGGCAGTTGGATCAAAAGAAAAACGTTGGAAGCGCCGCCGCTGGACTGGATAAGCCGTGTGGGCTACATGCTTCTTACGATGCAAGGCGCCTCAATAGGGGGCGCCTTTTGCTTTAAGCGACCATAGATCGGTTGCGAAAAACATAGCGGGCCAAACGATCAGCATCAGTCCCGCCGGCAACAATGCGGTGTTGAGTAATCCCATTTCTTTGATCGCAAACCCGTAGATCACCGATCCAATGGGGCCTGTCCCCATCATCGCCAGCAGGAAAATGGACAATACCCGCGCCCGCATCGCTTCGGGGGCGGCCCGCTGGACGATCGTCCGGCTCATGCTCATGGAAACGCCGCCGGAAAGGCCCCAAACGGCAACGATCACATAGAAGAGCCAAAGCGGCGGTGTGAAAAAGAAGCAGCCCATGGCGACGGCGCCGATGGATGCGGCGAGCATCAGCGCCTTGCCTTGTTGATGGAGCGGGTATTGGGACAAAAGTGTGGAAGACACGCCGATCCCGCCGAAGAAACACACGAACAGGATTGAGATGTGAAACGCACCCCCGTTGTAAACATCTCGAATCATCAGCGGCATGAACACCATGACAGCGCCCATGAAGAGGAAGCCCGTCAACGCAATCATTGTGATGGTCGGGCGAATTCTGTCGGACGCCCACACAGCCTCAAATCCTTCGCGAATTTCTTGAAAGCGCTCCGTCAAGCCCATGCCATTGCCGTCGGTGGTGGTATTTTCGTCATTCAGTTCGGACACATGATCCGGCAGTTGGCCGATCGCAAATATGCAACACGCGTATCCAACCGCGATCAGCCCGGCTAACGTTGCCGCTCCCAAAGCGTCCGCCTGCCCGGCCAGAGTTATGCCAATGAACTGCGCACCGAATTGCCCCGCCGTTGCAAACCCGACGGCCCGCTGCATGCCAATATCGGTGTTGGTTTCCGTAACGCGTGTCAGAAGACTGTCGCGGGCAGGCCCGATAAAGGCCCCGATGGTGCTCATGGAAACCGCATAGAGTACCACGGTGACGTAAGTCAGATTGTCTGTAAGCAGAAGAAAGCACAATATCGCCGGCGGTATGATGCCGATCGCATAAAGACGCATCATCCACCGTTGTAGATGTGAACGGTCTGCTTTCGCACCCCCCAGCAACAGAAAAAACAGCATGGGCAGCATCTGGAGCGCTTGGGCCGTGCCAACCCAAAGGGCAGAGGCCTCAAGAACCACGGCCACCAGCCACGGATACAGAACAAGCCCAATGCCCACGCAGTTGAAGAAGATCACCTGGTTGGTCATGTACCAACCAAAAGGGCTTGGCTTTAGTTGAATGTCGCTCGAATTGCGCTCCATAGCCTCTGGACCTACAGGGAACTGCGCAGCAAGGCAAACCCTTAAGGAGCGGGCCAAGATATCGGACCGCCATTGGGACACCCTCTCCCGAAAGCCCATATTTGCTGTATGGTGAATTGTTCGGATGAATCAGGGGATAGGACGGTACGTGATCTATCGGTGTGTTTTTCTTATTGCGGCTGTAATCGCCTTGGCCGCGTGCGGGTCCGGCAAGCAGCGGCTGCCGGAAGTCCCAGCCGATGTTGCTCAAGAGTTTAAAGCGGATCCGGAAGCCGCGCGATTGCTTCAAATATTGCAGGTCAATCGCACCGCGGCCTTTGGGGAAGCATCCGAACTGGCGAAAGGCGGGAATTGCCGGTCCGCAATACCCGCTCTGCGATGTCTGGCCCGGGACGGGCAGGGAGCCGCGCCGGCTCAGTTTCTCTTGGGCGACTGCCTATCGAAAGATGATCGGACGGTTGAGCGGGGTTTGAGCTGGATCCGCCGCGCTGCCGACGGCGGATATTTGGACGCCCAACGCCGACTGTTTGAGGCCTATCGCGTGGGGTCCGGCGTGGCTCCGGATAAGGTCGAGGCACTTAAATGGCTGATTTTGTCCGAAACCAATCAAGTGGCGCTATCGCTTGGCCAATCGGTTGACATCGATTTTGTGACCAAGCGCGACTTTGATCGTTCCCTTACGGAACAAGAACGGCTGGCTGGGAGAGATGGGGCCCGGGCCTGGCAGCGTCAGTATTGGCGCCCAGCCGCCGACGAGAAAGCGCCGACCTCTTGCCGATTCGGTGGGACTTCTGACCGATAGTCGGATTCGAAGCGATTGAAAAGCGCCTAGAGCCGTTTTGGTTTTGATTGAATCGCAAAACGGCTCTAGGTTTTCTGTTTTGCGCGTTTCCGGACGGTGAACCGGTTTCCACTTCACCTGGAAACGCTCTAGCGCATGACGGCTCACGTATCAAATCAAGCTCTTCGTACACTGAAAAAGAACGCGGCGTTCTAACCCCGCAATGCGATGTTTAATCGCTGACTGATACTCGTCGGAATCAAATCCCTTCAAATACGCCGCGCGCGACGGGTATTCGACGATGGCGATCATGTCCCAATCATTCTTCTCCCCGTCTCCCACCACCACTTGTTGCGTCGGAGCAAGAAACAAGACCCGCCCGCCATTTTCCGTGAACTTGCGGGTCGCTACATCGGCATACTTTTGATACGCCTCTTGACCGGTGAGCGCGGGGCTGCTGCCCAAACCTTCGTCTTCGTAATGGGCAATCTCGCGAAATTTGAGCAGGTTGACCATGGTGATCGGGGCGGCCTGATCGGCGTTTCTGAACTCGAAGAGTTGCTCGTCCGTCGGTTCGGTGGGGAACACGTCTTTGGTCGGTTTGTCGTTCATGGCTTGCGTGACCTGCTGGAAGTTTTGCGTCGACTATCTACTGTAGACCGAATTGTCCAATGCACGGCAACAAGCCAACCATCGCGCAGTCGATTTAACCCTACGAGCGAGCCAGCACTCGTCACCTTGGGAGTGGCCATTGGTATAGGCGTGGTCCATGTGATTGGCAAATGGTGCCTGTCGTGCCGGACTGTCAACGAATGGCAATGGGCGGTGCGGTGATCGCAATGGCATTCTGTGCGAGTGCACGACGCTCTAAGCTCTTTCGATGATCAATTCAGCCGGCTCAAACCTGAAACCATTTTCCGACTGGATCGACATAAAGGCACCCCATTCCGTTTCACCCGTCTCACCCGAATAACCGGCAATCAGCCAAATTTTGTCTGCCTCTAACACCGACTTAATGTCGGTTTCACTGGGGCGTGCGGGCCCTTTTGGGTGGGAATGATAATAACCAATGATGCTGGTTTCTGTGCCGCGCAGCTCCTTCTGTGTGCGGATGAGAAGTGCTGGATCGATCTCGAATGTACGATGTGGATCGCCGGTCGTCACATTCCGGCTCGGCCGAGATCCTGAAACCTGCCATTCCTGTTCACTTTGGCGCGTTCCCAACAAAACGCCGCAACATTCATTGGGGAAAGCGCTTGCTGCGTGGTTGCTCATCGCCGTCCGTTCGGTTTCAGCAATGCGGATGCGGGCGCTCATTCTTCACTGGCGGTGACGGTGTAGGTCTGGATCACCGTCCCGCTGGTCAAATCGACAATCAGCATGCGCGCGCCGTTTGGGCCGTTCACATGGACCGCCATGCGGGATCCATCCAGTGTGAAATTTTGGATTGTCTCGCCGCCGTCAAGGGGGAGGCGGAATGTCTCTGGCGTGGCCGCGATTGCCGCGGCGGGGGCTGAGTTGGCCGTGCTTTCTTCACCCAAACTGCCAAGGCGAATAATGATGGTGGCGATCACCACCACGAAGCCCACCACCAACAGAATGCCTAGCACGATCACTATAATCTTGAGCAACCGAGTATTCTGGGGCACTTGTTCATCCATGGATGACACGGTTTCATCTCCTGCGGCGCGGTGCATCCGATTGACGGTGCCGGCAAGCGGGGCGACAGGACGGCTCGACAAGGTTCTCACCGATCTGCTCGCGCAAGAATCGCTTTCCGTTAGCCGAACGCGTCTTAAGGCCCTGCTCTCCGAAGGCGCCGTTGCGCTGGCCTCTCCGGCGGGCGCGCGGACGATAGAAGACGCCAACCGCAAGGTCAAACCGGGCGAGATCTATGAAGTGACGATCCCGGCGCCGGCGCCCGCTAAGCCCGTTGCTCAATCCATCCCTCTCACGGTGGTTCATGAAGATGCGGACCTCATTGTGATCGACAAGCCGGCTGGGTTGGTGGTGCATCCGGCGGCGGGCAATCCCGACCGTACTCTGGTCAACGCGCTGATAGCCCATTGTGGTGAGAGCCTCTCTGGGATTGGCGGCGAAGCGCGGCCCGGTATTGTTCATCGGCTCGATAAAGACACCAGCGGTCTGATGGTGGTGGCCAAAACCGATTTGGCGCATCATGGCCTTGCGGAACAGTTCGCCATTCATGGCCGAGATGGTCGCCTAAGACGCGCTTATCAGGCGCTGGTCTGGGGCGTGCCCAAAGAGCGACGGTTCTCTGTTATCGGCAATATTGGAAGAAGCTCGAGCAACCGGAAAAAGATGACCGTGGTGTCGACCGGCGGAAAGCCGGCGACGACCCACGTTGAGATTGTAAAAATCTATCATGGGTTGCTGTCATTGGTGGAATGCCGTCTCGAAACAGGAAGAACACATCAAATTCGTGTGCATTTATCGCATAGCAGCTACCCATTGGTGGGTGACCCCTTTTACGGCAGAGCAAAAAGAGGTATAGTGCCGCGTACAAAGGGTGAACACCGTGCGCTTTTGGCCGCCTTGCGTGCATTTCCGAGGCAAGCTTTGCACGCCATCGAGTTGGGGTTTGAGCACCCAATAAGTGGCAGAAAACTGCGGTTTAGAAGTGCGTTGCCCGAAGACATGGCCGATTTGATCGGCATGCTCGAAGCCGGCGGCTGATATTGAGGGTTTGCGCCACTTAATTTCGCCAAAGTTCGTCCCTATCTGTTGTTGGGTGTGCATTGCACAAGAAGCGTGTCGGGCGCGCGTGTAATGTGGGCCGCCTCTTGAGGGGAAAGACACATGAACACCAAATCACTTCCGGCGATCACGCCTGACGGCAGTCTGTCGCGCTATTTGCAGGAAATCCGGAAGTTCCCAATGTTGGAGCCGGATCAGGAATACATGCTGGCCAAGCGCTGGCGCGAGCACGAAGACGGCGAGGCAGCCCATGAGCTGGTGACGAGCCATCTGCGCCTGGTGGCGAAGATCGCCATGGGTTATCGCGGCTATGGTCTTCCTGTGGGTGAAGTCATCTCCGAGGGCAATGTAGGCCTCATGCAGGCCGTAAAGCGATTTGAGCCTGAAAAAGGTTTCCGTCTGGCCACCTATGCCATGTGGTGGATCCGGGCGGCGATTCAAGAATACATCCTGCGGTCCTGGAGCCTCGTCAAAATGGGCACCACCGCGAACCAGAAAAAACTGTTCTTCAATCTGCGCCGCATCAAAGGGCAAATCCAAGCGATCGACGAAGGCGATATGCGTCCGGAACAAGTGACCGAGATCGCGACCCGCTTGGGCGTTCCTGAGCAAGATGTGATCTCCATGAACCGCCGGCTGGCTGCGCAAGATCATTCTTTAAACGCGCCGCTGCGCGCCGACTCGGAAGGCGAATGGCAGGATTGGTTGGTGGACGAATCGCCCACCCAAGACGCCATTCTTGCGGACAAGGAAGAGCTTACTCAGCGCCGGGAATTATTGGCGGAAGCGCTTGACGGTTTGAACGACCGCGAGAAGCACATTCTGACGGAACGCCGCCTGAAAGATCAGCCGGCCACGCTCGAAGAGCTGTCGCAGGTTTACGACATCAGCCGCGAGCGGGTGCGCCAGATCGAAGTCCGTGCGTTCGAGAAGCTTCAAAAGGCCATGCGCAATAAGGTCAAAGACCAGCGCATGGCGACGGCCGGTTCTTGATTTAGCCGCGCTCGGGCTGCGCGACGGGCCAATCAAACGCTTCCAAAAAGGCGGGCATCTGTTCCGACACCACGTCCGTCATATCGGCGGGGTAGGACAGGCGATATTTGATGATCGTCTCGCCCACCTTGAACACGTAGAGCTGTCCTAAGAAGTCGGTTTCGCTGGCTGTCTCTTGATAGGAAAACAGGCTGTGGTGTCCGGCCGCTTCGCCTTTGGCATGGGCGATGCGTTGGAAGCCAACAGACAACCGCCGGGCTTCCGGCAGACGGTCCAGCGCCGCATTAAGCGCCGCTTTGAAGTGATCTTCGGCGGTGTCGTTCCCGGCGGGCAGAAGATAGACCGCGAGCGATAGCCGCCCCTCCGGCGCGTCAAGAAAGTAGGGCACGGACACCTCGCCGGCTTTCGCATCCAGTGTGGTTTCTGCGGCGCGGATCAGACCCGCAAGTTCCAGTGGAAAGATGATGCCCGTGGGACGGTGGGTCAGCCGACGGTCGACGCCATGGGTGAACCAAGGCGATGGCTTGCCGGATTTAATCGCCAGCAGCTCCATCGCTTGAGGCGACACTTCCTTTTCGCGGCCGGATTTGATGGAGGCAAAGACATAGGAGTCCAGCACCGCATAGTACAGACTGTCCGTGGTGCGCACTTGTTCCACCATCTCCAGCGCGCGCTCCAAATGGGCAATCGCTTCCACAAAAAACTGCTGTTCGATGAGGGTGGTGGCGAGGCGATAGAGATTGTTCGCCCGATCCTCCCCCTCCGGACTATGTACCAGGGCTAATTCGTAAGCCGAAGCCGCTTCCGCAAAATGTCCTTTTTCGAAGAGCGTATCGCCCAAGCGCATGGAGGACTTCCAGACCCCCAGAGACGTTCTGGCCGATGCTTCGGCAATCTCTTCCGCTTTGGATTGAGGCGGCGTGGGTGCTTCTTCCGCATGCGCACCAAAGGCCCCCGCCATTGCCATCGCAAGCAGGGTCGGCAGCAGACAACCTTTTGTTAACGCGTTGCGCATTGCGACCATAAGAGTGTACCACCGGAGCGAGTTCCGGTCACTTAACTTATGGCACGATTGCGCTCACAAACCGTTAAGCTTTCTGACAAGTCTAACAGTTTCGAAACGGTCCTCTAACGATCCCGGAATGGATCGTGTACCAAGATCGTGTCGTCCCGCTCGGGCGATGTGGACAGCAATGTCACCGGCGCTTCGATCAGCTCTTCGATGCGGCGCACATATTTGAGTGCCGTGGCCGGAAGATCCGCCCAGGAACGGGCACCTTGGGTCGAGTCTTCCCAACCCTCCAACGTTTCGTAAATGGGCTTGACGCGCGCTTGTTGCGATGCGGCGGCGGGCAGATAATCGATCCGTTCTCCGTCAAGCTCATAGGCCACGGCAACCTTGAGTTCTTCCATGCCGTCCAGCACGTCGAGTTTGGTGAGCGCAATGCCGTCAATGCCGCCGGTCTTCACCGTTTGCGAAACCAGCACGGCATCAAACCAGCCGCAACGCCGCCGCCGCCCAGTGACCGTGCCGAATTCATGGCCGCGCTCGCCCAATAACTGGCCGATTTCATTGTCTTGTTCGGTGGGGAAGGGGCCTTCGCCCACCCGTGTGGTGTAGGATTTGGTGATGCCCAACACATTGGTGATCGCGCTGGGACCCAAGCCCGACCCGCCGGCGGCTTGCGCCGCAATGGTGTTCGACGAGGTCACAAACGGATAGGTGCCGTGATCCACATCCAGCAGAATGCCCTGCGCACCTTCGAACAGAATGCGCTTGCCCGCCGCGCGGGCGCGATCCAATTCCCGCCACACGGGCTTGGCAAAGGGCAGCACCTTGGGCGCCACGGTCATCAGCTTCTCGAACAGCGGTTCTTTGTCGATTTCGTCGCGTCCATGGCCGCGCCTGAGCGCATTGTGGTGTTCCAGCAGGCTGTCGAGCCGCTGGCTGACGAGATCTCTGTCGGCCAAATCGATCAGCCGCACGGCGCGCCGGCCGATCTTGTCTTCATAGGCCGGCCCGATGCCCCGCTTGGTCGTACCAATCCGCATACTGACATTGCTGCCTTCGCGCAGCACATCCAAATCGCTGTGCACGGGCAAGATCAAGGTGGCGTTTTCGGCAATCATGAAATTGTCGGGGCTGATCGACACCCCCTGGCCGCGCAGGGTGTCCATCTCTTCCAGCAGCGCCCAAGGATCCACCACAACCCCATTGCCAATTACGGATAAGGTTCCCTCACGGACGATGCCGGAGGGCAGCAGGCTCAGCTTGTAAACCTTACCGTCAATGACCAGCGTATGACCCGCATTGTGGCCGCCCTGAAAGCGCACCACAACATCGGCGCGTTCAGACAGCCAATCGACAATCTTGCCCTTGCCTTCATCGCCCCATTGGGCCCCCACCACCGCCACGTTGGCCATGTGAGTTCTCCCTTATTCTTGTGAGTGAGCCCGGCGGGCGTACCCGCCCGGCCGAGGAGGTGAACAAGGGAGGCGACGTATCACATCGAACCTCAGAAGGCGAGCGCTTTTGCTTGGCCCACCATGGGAAGCGCCCGCACCTTTTCGAGCACCGCATCGTCCACCGGCGTGTCCACGCTGATAAGCGCGATGGCATCGCCGCCTTCTTCCGCGCGGCCGAGATTAAAGCTCGCAATGTTGACGCCGGCGTCGCCCAATACGGTGCCCAAGGAACCGATAAAGCCCGGCTTATCTTCGTTGGTGATGTACAGCATATTGGACGTTAATTCGGCGTCCATGTTGATGCCTTTCACCTGAATGATCCGGGGCAGGCCGTCGGAGAACACCGTGCCGGCCACGCTGCGGGTTTGTTTTTCGGTGGTCACGAACACCCGCATATAGCTTTCATAGACACCGGCTTGGGGCCGCTTGGTCTCAGTGATCTGTATGCCCCGGCTTTCCGCCACCGCCCGGGCATTGACCATATTGACTTCGGTGACCGTGGGGCTCAGCAGGCCGGCGATGGCCGCCGACTCAAGCGCCTGGGTATTATAACCGGCGCATTCGCCCTCATACTCGATGCGCACTTCTTTGACGGCCGATTCGATCAGCTGACCCGCAAACAATCCTAATTGCTCCGAAAGCTTCACGTAAGGCCGCAGCACGGGCGCTTCTTCCGGCGAAATGGACGGCATGTTGAGCGCGTTCTGTACGCTGCCGTCGATCAAGAAGTCGGACATTTGCTCGGCCACTTGCAGGGCGACGTTTTCTTGCGCTTCCGTCGTGCTTGCGCCCAAATGCGGTGTGACCACCACGTTCGGGTGGCCGAACAGGATGTTCTCCTTGGCCGGCTCTTCCGCGAACACGTCCAGCGCCGCGCCCGCCACATGACCGGAATCAAGCGCGTCCTTCAATGCTTGCTCCATAATCAGGCCGCCGCGGGCGCAGTTGATGATGCGCACGCCTTGTTTAGTCTTGGCCAGATTCTCCGCATTCAGAATATCGCGCGTCTTGTCCGTGAGCGGCGTGTGCAGGGTGATGAAGTCGGCGCGGGCCAGCAAATCGTCCAGCTCCACTTTTTCAACCCGCAGCTCCTCGGCGCGTTCGGGCGTCAGGAACGGGTCGAACGCAACCACTTTCATCTTCAGGCCAAGCGCACGGCTTGCCACGATGGAGCCGATATTGCCGCAGCCGATCACGCCCAGGGTTTTGGAGGTAAGCTCCACGCCCATAAACCGGCTCTTTTCCCATTTGCCCGCATGGGTCGACCCATTCGCTTCCGGGATTTGCCGGGCCACCGCGAACATCATGGCAATCGCGTGTTCCGCCGTGGTGATGGAATTGCCGAACGGCGTGTTCATCACACAGATGCCTTTGTTCGTGGCTTCCTTCACGTCGATATTGTCGACGCCGATGCCCGCCCGGCCGATCACTTTCAGGTTCTTGGCGGCGGCCAGGACCGGCGGCGTGGCCTTGGTGGCGGAGCGCACGGCAAGCCCGTCATAGTCGCCGATGATGTCGATCAGCTCTTCTTTCGACAGTCCGGTTTTGATGTCCACATCGATGCCGCGGTTCTTGAAGATCTCAGCGGCGGCGGGGCTGAGTTTGTCGGAAATAAGCACTTTGGGCATCGCTGCCTCCATTAAACTGGTGAATTGACCATGTTGCCTAAATTGTCATTGCGAGCCCGCTTTAGCGGGCGCGGCAATCCAGAGCTGCTGGTTCCGTGCAAGTGGCCCTGGATCGCTTCACCGCCTTTCGGCGGTTCGCGATGACGTTGAAGGGTGAAAAACCATTCATGTCTTTTGAGCCTTATGCAGCTTCAGCTTGGCTGCGGCGCACTTCGCCATAGGCCCAATCGAGCCACGGCATCAGCGCTTCCAGATCCGATTTCTCGATCGTGGCGCCGGCCCAAATGCGCAAGCCCGGCGGGGCGTCGCGATAAGCGCCGATGTCGAGCGCAATGTCTTCGTCACCCAACAGGCTCGCGATTTTCTTGGCGGCGGCCGCCTGCGCATCCGCATCAAGCGACGTAAACCACGGATCCACCACCTTCAAACACACGGATGTGTTCGACCGGTTGGCTTCGTCCGCGCACAGAAAATCGATCCAGTCGGTTTTGGCAACGAAATCGGCAATCACGGCCAGATTCGCATCGGCCCGGGCCTGCAGGGCGGACAGGCCACCCAGGCTTTCAGCCCATTGCAGCGCGTCCAGATAATCTTCAACGCACAGCATGGACGGGGTGTTGATGGTTTCGCCCTTGAACACGCCGTCGATCAGCTTACCGCCTTTGGTCAAGCGGAAGATCTTGGGCAGCGGCCAAGGCGGGGTGTAGGTTTCAAGCCGCTCCACAGCCCGGGGGCTCAGGATCAGCATGCCGTGGGCCGCTTCGCCGCCCATCACTTTCTGCCAGGAGAAAGTGGTCACATCCAGCTTGTCCCAGGCCAGGTCTTGAGCGAAGGCCGCGGACGTTGCATCGCAAATGGTGAGGCCTGCGCGGTTGTCCGGGATCCAATCGCCGTTGGGCACCCGCACGCCCGAGGTGGTGCCGTTCCAGGTGAACACCACATCATTGTCGAAGTTCACTTGGGCCAAATCCGGCAACTCGCCGTATCCCGCCTCGGTTTTGCGCGCACCCTCGATCTTGAGCTGCTTCATCACATCGGTGACCCAGCCCGAACCGAAACTTTCCCAGGCCAGCATGTCGACGCCACGGGCGCCCAACAGAGACCACAGGGCCATCTCGACCGCGCCGGTATCCGACGCCGGCACGATGCCGATCTTGTAATCGGCCGGCACACCGAGAATCACGCGCGTTTTGTCGATGGCAAGCTTGAGTTTGGCTTTGCCTTCTTTCGACCGGTGTGACCGGCCCACGCACGCATCGTTTAAGGTTTGAGGAGACCATCCAGGCCGCTTCGCGCAAGGCCCAGACGAGAAATGAGGCCGTGCAGGGCGCACAGCCGGACGTGTTGCTTCTGTCATGTCATCTATCCCTTCCAGAATAGGCGCACCGCGTTGGGGCGGCGTGTCCCACGGCCCACATAGGCGTTTCGATCGGCAAAGTCAATTGAAGAATTGGGCGCGGCCATTTTATGGCCGGTTTTTGTGTCGACGTGGTTAAAGGCATTGTTGGTTTGCCTGGCCACGCCCGCTCGAAAAGATGGGTGCATGGGGTTCATCCAAAGTTTGAACACCCGGCCGGCCCACGCCCCCATCCCATCCACCCCTAGGGTACCCTTATCGGGTGGATGGGATGGGGGCGTGGGATGGCTTAGCCCAATAAACAATGGGTGCATGGGGTTCATCCAAATTCTTGCCAGGCGCTCCCACTTGTCATCCCAAGGAGCAGGCGGAGCTTGCGAGCTTGGGATCCATCCGCGCGCATGGCACCCCGGGTCTTGGCCCGGGGGAGTAGCGCCCCCGCTATCCGTGTGTTAGCGGGATAGTATGCAGCTGAGAAAACAG
>JANQPL010000016.1 GCA_028289425.1 Alphaproteobacteria bacterium
CGGCGCCCTCCTTGTCCTGGCAAAAAATCGCGCCGTCAGAACGATTCAATATGACGATGAAACGCTCTAGTTCCGGCCAACCTGTCTAAATTCTCTTGGTGCAGATCAATGACGTCGGATATTGGTGGTGCCGATGTTAGCCGGTTGCGGCGCCTCGTGAATGAGAATTCAAGTAGCACCATTTCACCAATCATGGCATTTGCCTGTCCAGTTGCGATTGCATTCCTTTACACGCTGCGGCCAACTGTTTGGCCGCACGACGGATTTGGGTGTTTGAGAACGGCGCAAATCCCAGGATCACGCCGTTTGTGTCCGTCTCACGGACACAGAACTGCGACATAGGAGTGAGCTCCACGCGGGCCGCCATGGCTGCCCGCATGAGTTCTTTTTCGCGCACGCGCGTGTTCAGTCGGCCGACAAGGTGAAGGCCGCCGTCGGCGGGGGACACTTCCAATACGTCGCTTAAGTGGTCAGTCGCGGCCTGAACGAGCGTTGTCTGGCGTTCGGCATATATTATCCGCATGCGTCTTACGTGGCGGGCAAAATGGCCTTCATCGACAAAATCCGTCAGCACTGCTTGCTCAAGAAGCGGCGAATGCCGATCGATCAACCAGCGCGACGATGCTAGCGGATCGATCAAATCGTCTGGCACTACCAGGTAGCCAATCCGTAATGAAGGAAACAGAAGTTTACTGAAGCTGCCCATATAAATGACGCATTGCGTTTCCGGTACAATGCCGTAGAGAGCTGGAAGTGGCCTGCCGCGAAAACGAAACTCGCCATTGTAGTCGTCTTCGATGATCATGGCGCCGCTATCTCGGGCCCACTCGATCAAAGAGAGGCGACGCGACAGCTGCATGGTCGCCGTTGTCGGGAACTGACTGCTGGGCGTGACATACGCCAGCTTTGCAGACGGCGCCTTTTCATAGAGTCGCTTAACTGAAATGCCTTGATCATCAACAGGCACGGTGACTACCTTGGCATTTGCCAATTCGAACACGAACTTGGCCGGCATGTAGCACGGGTCTTCCATGCACACGCGGTCACCCGGGTCGACAAGCAGTTTGGTGAGAAGATCAATGCCTTGTTGTGCGCCCGCGGTAATGAATACCTGATCGGCATGACAAGACATGCCGCGTGCACTGCCGAGATAATCGGCAATGGCTTCGCGCAGCGGGCGAAACCCACGCGGATCGCCGCGGTCAAGCAGGCCGCCGGCAGACTGGCGCAATCTGCGCGCGGTAAGTTTCGCCCAAACTTCACTTGGAAAATCAGCATTGGATGGGGTGTGCGGCAGGAAAGGTCTGACTGGCCGATTGGTGTTGGTCTCTATCCATGGCTGGAAGCTTTGGATGCGTTTTGCCGCCGAAGAAACCTTCGTGGGGCTGCTCGCTGATTTGTGCTTTCGACGCGGGGTGAATGGCTGCAGCACCCGATCGGGTATCTCATCCGCAACGCGTGTGCCCGATCCGGCCGCGGCAATCAAGTAGCCCTCGGCGATGAGCTGGCTGTAGGCATTCTTCAGAGTGTTGCGCGCAACCGTCAGGTCTGAGGACAATTGCCGCGTGGAGGGAAGACGGTCGCCCGGTTTCAGGCGCCGCTCCAGGATCGCCGCTTTGATTTGTTGTTCGAGCTGGTCGGTTATAGGTTCCGAGCCGTTGTCGTCCAACACGATCGCGTCAAAAGGAAAGCGCGCGCGCCGCGTTTCTGGAGATTTGGCACTCATTTAATGGGCCCATCAGATTTCTAAAAAGTGGGCCTTTTGATAGGCCCTAACATCTTTATCTGCCCATTCAATGAAAGTGGCAAGCGCATTCACTGCGAGCCCCCAAGCGAAAAGGCGACGAGCATGACGGTAAAAAGAACCAAAGCGGCGGTTATAGCGTCGATGTGTTTCATTTTTGGCGTTGGTACCGCCGGACCGGCTCAGGCCGACCTGGTGTTCATTGACCTCACTCATCCGGTCCCGACATTTCGCCCGCTTGCGAGCGACCCAACGCGACCGGATCTTGCAAAGCCTGTTGGCAAGAGCGCACCCATCGCCGGATTTTATCCTCAGGCGGTTCTCTATCCTGCAGACATTTGGCCAACCAATGAAGGTCATTTTGAATCGGCGGCCATTCTTGTTCAGGAACACAACGGCACGAGCTTCAATGCCCCCAACCACTACGTCAATAACGCCGCAAGCCGCGAGGCTGGTGCGGTGCCACAAGCGAAACGCAAAACCAGCGACGCACTCACCATTGATCAGCTGACGGGCAAAGTCGTTCTCATCGACGTTTCGCAGCGGGTCCGGCGGGAACTCGCCAAGAATGATGGGGTTCCCAGCCCAAGTGTTTCAGTAACGGACTTTTCCGACACCTCTCTGGCAACTGTTCGTGCCGAGGACATCGACGCCATCAAAGACGACATTGACGACGGCGTGTGGGTGGTTGCGAATTTAGGATGGTCTCACCTTTATGGCGTGGGCGGAGAAGATTGGGAGGCGCCGGGCTATGTGAACGGTCTTAATCATCCCGGCTTCACGCGTGAGGCCATCGACCGGCTGATCCAGATCATGGATGCAAATAAGGTGAAGATCGCTGGCATTGCAGCCGACAGTCTCTCCGGAGATTCGGGCCAAGGGGCCAAAGGAACGGATGACAAGTGGAGCAACGCTTGGCCGGCTCATGTGCGTTTGTTTCAACGCGACATTCTTGTTGTCGAAAGCCTGGCGAATGTGGATGCATTAGCGCGCGCAAATGAGACCGGCGACTGCACGCTTATTGTCGGTGCGCTGAAGCATGTGGGGGGTACGGGCGGGCCTGCGCGGGTGGTCGCAGCATGTGAGGCAGAATGAAGGAGCGTATCGTGTCTCAGACACGCGGTGCGTTTCCCATCGACGCTATCGTTTTGAGAGACGTGGAGCGCGTTGTGCGCGTCACCATGATTCTTATCTTGCTAACGGCGGGAACGAGCAAGTTCTTCAGCGAAGGCGGTTTCTTTGAATACTACTCAGCGCTTTTTCGCGGTGACTTGAGAATAAGTCTGCCGCCAAAATTGGTCAACAGCTACCTGACCGCCATCCCCTTCATCGAGGTTGGTCTCGGCGTGGCGTTGCTGTCAAATCGCTACAAGCGCTACACCGTCTACGGATGGTTTGCCTTCATGCTCAGCCTGCTGGTCGGCCACTACGTTTTGCAGGAGTGGTCCAGCGTCAACCAATTGTTGGACTATCTGTTCTTGGGCATGCTGTGCCTGGCCTTGCCTGCCCACAAATCATGGTTCTCGAGGCGGCCCTAGAGCAGCGAACGGTGAAACGCCTCTCAAGCAAGAACGCCGTATTCTTTATTTGCACCGGCACCAAAATCGGGGAAAGTGACCACACCAGCGCAACCATGCAGGCGGGGTCGTTGCTCATGAAATTTGGCGTTCTTCAATTCTTCTCGTGGAAAAACCGGCGGCAAACGCCGACGGATGTGTACCGCACGTCTCTTGAACGGATCGTCAAGATGGACTGCTCCGGCTACGACGCGGTGTGGCTCGCGGAACATCACTTCAACGATTACAGCATTTGCCCGTCCATCCATATGATCGGCGCCTGGGTGGCCGCGCAGACAAAGAGCATTCGCATCGGCACGGGCGTCTCCCTGGCGGCGTTTTATCATCCCCTGCGGTTGGCGGAAGAAGTGGCGCTGCTCGATGTGATCTCCGGGGGCAGGGTCAATTGGGGCGCCGGGCGCGGTTTCGACAAAAAGGAATTTCAAACCTTCGGCGTGCCGTTCAACGAAAGCCATGTGCGCTTCCGCGAGGCGGTCGATATTGTGCTGCGCGCTTGGTCGGAAGACAAGCTCACCTATAAGGGCGATTTTCACGCCTATGACGATGTGGAGGTGCTGCCTAAGCCGGCGCAGACACCGCACCCGCCGGTGTGGCTCGCCGCCACGTCCCCCGGCTCCATCGAAAGTGCTGCGCGGGACGGGTTCTCCATCCTCATGGATCCGCACACCACCCACGACGAAATCTCGGAGAAGTTTGCGTTCTACCAACAGACGCTGACGAAGCACGGTCATTCGCCCGTGGGCCGCGAAACGCCGGTGGCGCGTTTGCTGGCGGTGGCCGACAGTGACGAAGAAGCCACAGAAATCGCGCGCAGAGGGGCGGGGTGGACGCTGGGCGCGTATGTCAACCAAGAAAAAGCCGCCGGCCCCAACAGCCTTACCATGCGGACGCGCGACGAAAGCGAAGATCCCGTGGTGCGCTATGTGAACGGCGCCGTGATCAAAGGGTGCCCCGAACGGGTCGTCCACCAGTTGCAAGAGCTGCAAGAAACCATGCCGCTCAACTACTTGCTCGCGGCGCCGCTCAGCCCAGGCAGTTTTGATCTGTTCACAGACAAAGTGATGCCGAAGTTTTTGTGAGGATTTCGGTGGCAGCGCGCTTAACTCACGTTGGTGACTCGGTGAGGGAGATTCGGCCTCACCAAGCGCGCAAAAAGAGTCACCGGGGCAGAAGAAGGACGACCAATACGCAATTCAAATTTCTGCACTGTTACCGCATTCTTTGTGTAGTGTCTTGGGATCGGCGGCTTCTGCAAATTAAAGCCCCAACAGTCGAAGTCCCGCATTTGCGAAAACAAGCAGTGCGACTCCTAGTATTACTTGTATAATTGCGAGAGCTATGCGTGAATTGTACATGTGCAGGAATGTTTCCCAGTACGATTCAGCGATCTGCCTTTCAAGCCATTCGATTCCATCTGCATTACTTTCTCGTTCAAATGCTTCGCGAGTTTCACTCGACCGCATTTTTGCCCGGTGCGAAACAGTATTCAGCATTCCGAGAACAAGGTAAGCAACGACCAACAGGAGCAAGAAGGCGAAGGCGGAAAACCAGACACTGCTATGGATTATATTTTCAAATGGACCAAGTTGGATCGCGTTATTTAGTGCTGCACTGAAGATTGTTATGAATAGCACAAATACGAAATCCAAATGAAAAACTTCACGGAAAAAAGCTGTTGAGAATGTCACGCGCTCTTCCTCGATCCATCGGTAATATATTGCCTTCCAAAAAGCACTCGCCAAGAAATGGACCAACAAGGACATTCCCAAAACGGGCACCAACAAAGTGCCAAACATATCACTTTGGGGAGAAAGTGCCCCTAATCCTACTGCAGCTGTCAATGCTATGACCGTGGCTAGAACTGGCTCTATGATCGCTCTAATTCGATAAAAATTAAAGACCGACAGGTCTTGTCCTACGTTGAAAAAGCTCCATGCTATTTGAGAATCGGCAAGGAAAAACAAAGCCAGCAGCGTAATCAAATAACGCCAATGCGGATAAAGTGTAATCTCTACACCGAACAACTCCAGCACCAACGCCCGAAGGTACGGCTCTGCCCAGCCGAACATAAGTTGCAAAAATGCTTCCCACCACTCGAGAAGCACTTCCATTGGCTCTGTCAGCCCTAAATTAACCCCCTGGTTGAGCAGAGCAAACAAGGACAAAGCAGCCAATAGCAAAGACAGCTGTCTAAAAACCCGCATCGCGTCGACCCACAACTTTTTCGAAAAAAGTTACCACCGACAACACGATTGCTTATGTGATGCTAGTCACTAAGTACGCAGTATTAGTCATCGTGCTATTGTTAACTAAAATGCGTCGCCGATTACGGTGACAGCCCACAAAACTGCTGAACTCAATTAGACGATTGCATGGCATGTCGGCGAAAGATCCAATTAAGTACTGTCACCTTAATCCTTCTGCCTAGGTTCAAGAATGACGGGGTGAACGCTTGGCCCAACCTTCCCGGCGACAAAACCGACCGCCAGAAAATGCACACGGCGCTTCGGCGAAAACGCGTAAGTGATTCGTAAATTGACGCGTCCTATTCGAGCAGCTTACTCACCCCGCCGAATTTAAAGAGCGTTTTTACCATTATTTACAGTGGCTTAGAAATTTGACTTTGACTCTTTGACATTAGTCTCCTTACCCTCTGAATAATCTGCGACTCGAAATTCAAGTTTTCTGCGGTTTTCTCCGGAAGAGTTATGCAAGGAAGGGCACAGACATGAACACAAATGAGTCATTGCTCCGAGCGATTTTGGCAATGACGGCCAGGCAGGCTTATGCACCGGCTGACTTGGCCAAGATAGTCTCGCCCAACGCGGGCGGCCAAAAGCAGCTACTAGCTTACAACCTTTGCGATGGACAAACGCCTCAGACTGAAGTTGGGAAAAAGGCAAAGCTCGACAAGGGCAACCTTAGCCGTTCCATATCCAGGTGGATAGAAGCTGGAATTATGTTTCGCATCGGGACCGATCAGAATCCCATGCATCTGTATCCGCTGCCCAAGGAATATTTGAAATCGAACCCAAGCAAAAAGAAGACAGACGCATGAGCGATGAACTTTCTGAAAAACTCGACATATTGATCAAGCTGCAAGCGGCAGCGCTCACCGCTTCTTTTGATTCCGTCAAGGACAAGATTTTGTTCTTAAACAAAGCTGGCCTGCGCCCAAAGCTGATCGCGGAAATTGTTGGCACAAGCCCCAACCACGTTAACGTGACGCTTTCAAAGGAAAGAAAGCCATCGAAAGGAAAAAAGAAAGCGACTGAAGAATGACAAATAACGATAGCGACATCTTAAAAGAGCTTTCCGCGATCAAGAAACTTTTGATCCTGGCGCTCGCTAACTCAGGCATGACGCAAGCTCAGATTGCTGCGGCGCTTGATGTTGATCGCACGAATGTCAGTCGGATGTTTCCGAAGGGCACATCTGCCGCGCTGAAAAGTAAAGGCGGAAAAGATGACTAATGACGATTCAAAGGCGCTTATAGAGGAAATGCAGGGTGTAAAGAAGCTGCTCATGCTTCAATTGTTGGCGATGGGATACAAACAAAAACACATCGCGGCTGCTCTTGGGGTGAGTGATGCCACGCTTAGCCGAATGCTGCCTAAAGGTATATCCAAGGATGTTCCCAAGAAACCTAATATGGGTTCAGCAGAGAATGCGGATTTGTAGATGACGAACGATCAGGCCGACCAAATCCTCAAAGAGCTTGAAATGCTCCGGAAGCTGAAAATGCTTGAGCTTGCTGAAAAAGGGTTTTCGCAAGCACTCTTGGCGCAAGCTTTAGGAGTGAGCCAACCGACTGTCAGCCGGATGTTCCCAAAGGGATCCGCCAAGAGTAAGGCCGCCCCCGATGAATAAAAGAACATCCATTGTCAATATTTCCGGCGACCATGAGGAAACACTAATTCAGTTGGCCCGGCATCTAGGTACTAGCCAGATTCGTCGCAAGATTTTTGACACGGTTTATGGGCCCGGTACTAGGCCTCGATCTAAAAGACAGATCATGGAGAAAGCCGGAATTTCTGATACAGGCACAAAAGCACAGCAGGTGCAGAATGAATTAGACCACCTTTCGAAGCACCATCTCATTGTTAAGTCTGAAAACAATGGTGTGGTTGCAGACGGCAGCAGAAATCTCTACGGGAAGGATGAATCGGTCAGGGCAAATAGAAAAAAAATTATCAGACTTGCTGACAACCCAAAGGCCGCTGACCGGATTCCTACGAAGCGCCGACCCGCGTTGGAAGGCGTAGCTCCTATCCAACGAGTTACAAAACGCGATTTGAAGAAGAAAAAGCACCTAAATGTTCTGTATCTTGCGTCAAATCCCGATCCGCAATGCTCTTTGCGCATCGATGCGGAGATTAGGTTGGTTCAACAAGCGATCAGAGGAACTGTCTACCGTGACAGCATCACAGTGCAGTACAGGCCGGCAGCTAATTTGGATTCGCTACTCGAGGGGCTAAATGACCATCGTCCCCAAATCGTACATTTTTCCGGTCATGGCAACGAAACCGAAATTGCAACAGATAGCGGTGGAGTGGAGGATCCGGCGGTCCAATCGCTCTCGTTTGATTTGTTAGCAAAGGCATTGTCTGCAACCGACAGCCCCCCCGAAATAGTTGTGCTGAATTCATGCAAGAGTTCAGCTGCAAAGAAACACCTTCTGCCAGTTGCGAAGGTCATCATTACCATGCGGGAATCAATTTCCGATGTGGCTGCGGCTGCTTTCGCCCCCCGCTTTTACGCAGCCTTGGCAAGTGGGCAACCGGTGCAGAAAGCCTTTGCGCAGGGTCAGGTGGCCGTTGCAGCCGCCTCTATCAGCGAAGCAAACACACCTGAACTTCATTGCGCAGCCGGTATAAACCCAGCCAAGGTCATCCTCACGTAGCGCTAGTAAGCCTAGGGAGGCTCCGCGCTTTGGATTGTTGCCCAGCGAAAGAACTGATCGGGATTGAACACCGGCTCGAACGCTTTTTGCTCGTCTCCAAGGACGAAACCTTGGATCACGGTGAGATTACGGTGACAGTGCACTTAATCAACAGGTTGGGTTGAGCTGTTTCTGAACGCGATGGTATGTCGGGCGCGTGTCGTCCTCCAACGCTAGCCTGTATTTGTGGATGTGCTTCCCGAGAGATGGGTTGCACTTTATACCGGAGACATAGGTAACACTTTTCGGCCTTTGCGAGGAGAGCAAGGTGCCGTGGAAGGAGTGTTGTCCTATGGACGAGAAGCTGAAGTTCGTTGCCCGCCTGCTCGACGGTGAGAAGATGGCGGGGCTCTGCCGGGAGTTCGGGATCTCCCGCAAGACCGGCTACAAGATCTTCGCCCGCTACAAGGATTGCGGGCTCGAGGGCCTCACCGACCGCTCGCGCCGGCCCTACCGGCACGCCAACCAATTGCCCTTCCAGATCGAACAGCTGATCATTCATCTCAAGCAGGACAAGCCAAGCTGGGGGGCACCGAAGATCCGGGAGCGACTACGTCGTCTCTATCCAGACGTCCAGACCCCCGCCATCAGCACCGTTCATGCGGTGCTCGACCGACATGGCTTGGTCAAGCGTCGGAAGCGCCGTCGCTACAAGGCGCAAGGCACGAGCCTGTCCAAGCCAAAAGCCCCCAATGATCTGTGGTGCACCGATTACAAAGGCGAGTTCATGCTGGCGGACAGGCGCTATTGCTATCCGCTGACCATCTCGGATTTTGCCAGCCGCTATCTGATTGCCTGTGATGCCCTTGCCAGCACCAAGGAAGCCTATGCATTCACTGTGTTTGAGCGCATCTTCAAGGAATTCGGCTTGCCCCAGGCCATCCGCACCGACAATGGCATTCCCTTTGCCAGCCCCAATGCGCTCTTCGGCTTGAGCAAACTCTCGGTCTGGTGGCTCAGGCTTGGCATCGACATCGAACGCATCAAGCCAGGCCATCCGCAACAGAACGGTCGACACGAGCGCATGCACCTCACTCTCAAGAAGGAAGCCACACGGCCGGCGTCGCCAAACTTCCTTCAGCAACAAGCCCGCTTCGACGATTTTATCGAGGAATACAACAAAGAACGGCCCCACCAGGCCCTCAATATGGACACTCCCGCCGAGCGCTACACACCCTCAACACGGCCCTATCGTGGACTGCCCGATCTCGACTATCCGTTCCATGACAAAACCATCATCGTCACCAACTGCGGACGCATCTGTATGGGACGGCGCAAGATAAACCTGACAACTGTCCTTGCCGGTCAAAAGGTCGGCGTCAAACAGGTCGACGACCAAATCTGGCTCGTCAGTTTTATGCAACATGATCTGGGATATTTTGATGATCAAACCGGAAGACTCGAACCCATAGCCAACCCATTCGGTCCAAATGTGTTACCCATGTCTCCGGTATAAACTGTCACCTATGTGTCCGGTATGGACCTCCGTGAAATGGCGCACCCGAGAGGATTCGAACCTCTGACCTCTGCCTTCGGAGGGCAGCGCTCTATCCAGCTGAGCTACGGGTGCCAAAAACGCATTTGGGGAACTCTCAAGCCCCGATATTTTTTCTGTCGCGTTTCCGGACGGCGAACCGCCAAAATCCATTTTTGGCACTTCGCCTGGAAACGCTAAAAGAGCGGCGCAACCTACCGAAAATCCACCCCACTGGCAAATGCGGCGCGATACCCCCTTGCCCATGCCTGGCAAGCGCCTCAGAGTCGGTGCGACGGCTTCGGCGCAGACTGCAGGGGACAATACATGGCGACAACAGGGGATGGCGTTCCGCAGGCCAAACTCAAGCGGGCCTTTACGTTGCCTTATTTGGTGTTCTATGGGCTTGGCACCACCTTGGGCGCGGGCATTTATGTGCTCATCGGCGAAGTGGTGGTGGAAGCCGGCGCGCTGGCACCGTTCGCCTTTTTGCTGTCGGCGGCGGTTGCCGGCTTCACCGCGCTGTCGTTCGCGGAGTTCAGTTCCCGCTTTCCCGAAAGCGCGGGCGAAGCGGTCTATGTGTCCGAAGGGTTTGAGGTCACCTGGCTGCCCACGCTCGTCGGTCTCATCGTCGTGGCCGCGGGCATTGTCTCCAGCGCGGCCTTGGGCCGGGGCGTCGCCGGCTATGTGGACGCCTTTGTGCTGATGCCCGACATGGTGACAGTGGTGGTGGCCGTCGTCTTGTTGGGTGGCCTTGCGGCGCTCGGCATTCAGGAATCGATCCTTGTCCTGACGGTTATGACCATTGTGGAAGCGGGCGCGCTGCTGGTGCTGATCGGTTTCGGCATTGTCGCGGATCTGCCGCCTGTGGAAGCATCGGCGCTTGCCTCCGAGGCCGGTGCCCTGGGCGGCCTGATGGGCGTTTTGGGCGGGGCGGCGCTGGCGTTTTACGCGTTCATCGGCTTCGAAGACATGGTGAATGTGGCCGAAGAAGTGCACGACCCGCGGCGCACCTTGCCCTGGGGCATCCTGATCGTCTTGGTGGTGACGGCGCTGATCTATGGGGGTGTCGCCATCATCGCGGCAGAGGCGCGGGGCGTGGTAGACTATGCGGCGGAAGGGGCGCCTCTGGCGGCGCTGTTCTCGGCGCTCAGCGGCGCGCCGCCGCAGATCCTGGCAGCCATCGGTCTGGTGGCGGTGGCCAACGGCATTCTCATCCAGATCATTATGGCATCGCGTGTGCTCTATGGGCTGGGCAAGCGGCGCCTGCTGCCGGGATTTCTCGCCACCATCAATCCGCGCACTCAAACGCCGCTTACGGCAACCGGGCTCGTCATCATTGTTGTTCTGGTGTTGGCGCTGCTGTTCAACGTGGCGACGTTGGCGCAAGTTACCTCGCTGCTCATTTTGGTGGTGTTCGCAACGGTGAACGCGGCGCTGTTGCGGGTGAAGGCTAAGCGCGGGCCGGGAGAGGCGGTGTTTCGTGTGCCCACGGCCATCCCCCTGATCGGCTGCGTCACCTCAGCGCTCTTTGCAGCCTTCAGCGCTTATGACTTATTGTTTCTGTAAAGAACAGGAGCCCACTTCTTCATGATATCCGACAGTCAACGCGCCATGCTTGCCGCCCGCCCCCGCACCCCGCAATTCGGCGCAACGGAGGGGCTGGTCAAAATCGGCCACTACCGCCGGGCGATGCCCGTGACCATGGCGCGCATGATGGAAAATGCGCTCGATTGGGAACATCTGCCCACGCTGCATGCCAGCAGTTTTTCGTCCATCGATCTGATCGACTCAGGCCCCTGGGGTTGGCAGGCGGAAGCGGCCGTCCCCTCCGGATCGGCCGAGGCGCCCGACCGGCTGCAAATTATCGAGTTGCTGGTGGACACGCAGAAGCACCATTGGGTGACCACCATTTTGGGCGGCGTGGCCGAAGGCAATCAAATTCACACTCAAGCGGTTGCTCTTGGTAAGGATGAAATCGAGGTTCAGGTCGATTTTTTTGTGCCGGATACGGGCCTGACGGATGAGCAATCCCGTCAATATGGCCAGGTGATGAGCACCATTTACGCTCAGCTGTATGACGAAGACGAAAGCATGATGGCGCGCCGCCAACAGGAAATGCAGGCCTGGGCCGCGTTTCGAAAGTCAAAAGACGGCCGCGAGGACGCGCTTGATCTCGGTCCGGTGGAGGAGGTGCGCGCCGCGCTGCCGCGTATCGTTCCTTTCAATGGCGGGCGCTTCAAACTCGATTGGCAGGACGGCGCGTTCGTTGTGTTCTCGGTCCGCTGCCCGCATATGCTGGGACCGCTCGACGACGAACCGGTGACAGATGGTGTGGTCGCCTGCCCCTGGCATGGCTACGCCTTCGATGTGGCGTCCGGCGCGTGCCGCGACCACCCGGGCCTGAAACTGGAAACGCCGCCGACAGCGGTCGTCGAAGATGGCCGTCTAAAACTTCGCGCGAGTAATTAAGGGGACACAATACTTTTAATTAAGGGGACACAATACTTAATTCAGATACGGATCACTCCAATCGCCCGTCTCCAATGTAAGTGAATTAAGTATTGTGTCCCCTTAATTGCCTTCGGTCGCCTAAGGCGATTGGGTCAACTGCAGGAATATGTCTTCCAAGTCGGACTCTTGCGTGGTGAGATCCTTGATGGAAATGCCGGCCGTATGCACGGCGGACAGCAGCACTTCCATCTTCTGCCGGCTCGGCGCATAGGACATGACGACTTGGCCGTCGCCGTTAATCTCCGCGCCCAAATGCTCAAGGGTGGGCGGGATGTGGGTCACCGCCGCTTCCGGTGTGATGATGATCGTTTTTTCATCGATACGGGCGATCAAATCAGGTGTGGGCTCGCAGCACGCCACATCTCCGTGATTGATGATGGCGATGCGGTCGCACAATTCTTCCGCCTCTTCCAGATAATGGGTGGTGAGCACGATGGTCGTGCCTCTGTCATGCAGCCCGCGCACATAATCCCAAAGCCGCTTGCGCAGTTCGATGTCCACGCCCGCCGTGGGTTCGTCCAGCACCAGTACCGGCGGGTTATGCACCATGGCCTTGGCCACCAGCAGGCGCCGCCGCATGCCGCCCGATAAGGTGCGGGCATAAGCGTCGGCCTTGTCTTCCAGACCCATGGCTTCCAGAATTTCCATGGTGCGCCGCTGGGATTTGGGCACGCCGTACAGCCCCGCCTGCAGCTCCAACACTTCCACCGGGTTGAAGAACGGGTCGATGTTGAGCTCTTGGGGCACCACACCGATGGACGCGCGCGCCTGGCGCGGGTTCTTGTCGATGTCGAAGCCCCAGGTCTTGACCGTGCCGCTGGTTTTCACCACCAGCCCCGCCAGAATGTTGATGAAAGTGGATTTTCCGGCCCCATTCGGCCCCAACAAGCCAAAGATTGAGCCCTGCGGCACCACCAGGTCGATGCCCTTCAGCGCGTCCTTGGGCGGTGTTGTCCGGTCGCCCGCATAGGTCTTGCGCAGCGCGCGCGCTTCGATAGCTGGCGTTTCCTCAGGCGTCATGGGGTGCGTTCTTTTGTCGGAAGGTTCGATTGCGGCCCGTCACACAAGCGCACAGCCCTATCACCCGGGCCGGGCCGGGGTCAACGGGCAGAAATGGGCTTGGATCAGGGCGTTGTTGTTATGAGAGAATTGGTCTGAACCCAATTCGTTAAGAATAACGAGAACGGCCTAAATCTGCATGAGGGTTTCGGTGATAGGGCTCCGTCACCGAATACTCCGAAATACATCAGCATGGAATTTTGAGGCGTTTTCGGATAAAATTGTCTCATGAGTAAGGCCAAGACGATAGATGTATCCCGTCTGCAATTTGTCTCTAAGGCGTTTCCAACGGAAGCTGACATGAAGCTCTGGAACAGCCTGGATCCGGCGGAACAACGCGTCATCATAGCGCAAAGTGAACAGGCGGGTTTTGACAGCGGGATCGCTCCAGATGAATCTCTGGAGCAACGCTTGAAGCGCGTGAGGGCCGAAGCGAAACGTGCGCTATGAATTAAGCCGAGATGCCTCGGCCGTCGTCGATGATATCATCCGCTACACGGACGAGAATTTCGGAGAAGCTCAGACGGCAGAATATGTCGGCGAGCTCTTTAATAGCTTCCATCTGATCGCCGACAACCCTCATATCGGTAAAGCCTGGGATGGTCCGGAAAAGCGGCGCTACATCTACAAACAGCATTACGTGTTTTACCGCGTGATGGCGGACCATATCCTGATCACCGATATTCGGAACACAAGACAGGAATTGCCCCCGGAATGGCGCGCCTGAACCCATTTGCGTGACTAGGTCAGACTTGCTCTAGGGGACGTTTCGCGAAACGGTCAGCACAATTGACGGCCGCATGAATATGGGGATCATTTGTCGTCACGCATAACAATAAAGAACACCTCATGCAATCCAACGATCATCGGTGGTCGCGCCCAAGATGACCGGACAGACGCAAGCGCCGCCCAGCCTTTGGCAAAACGCCCAGTTTCGAACCTATCTCGGCTCCACGGCCTTTACGGGAACCGCCATGGCCATCCAGCAATTGCTGATCAGTTGGCTGCTGGTGGGGATCTTGCTGCTGCCGGGCGGCCAAGTTGGCCTTGCCCAAGCGTTGATCGGTCTGCCCGGTATCGTGCTCATGCTGTTGGGCGGGGCCACGGCCGATCGGATCGATCCACGTACGCTGCTGATCCGAGTGTATGGGGCGGCGTGGGTCTTTCCCTTCTTCCTGCTCACCATGGTCTATCTGGGGCTTTTGAACATCTGGACGGTCAGCCTGTTCGGCGTGGCCATGAGTACGGCCATCGCCTATGCCAGCCCCGCGCAACAGGCCATTTTGAACCGCACGGCCAACGGCGATGTGCAACGCGGGGTGACGGTCGCCACCGCCATCACATTCGTCGTGCAGATCTTTGGTCTGATGATTTCGGGTCAGATGGAAATCGTCGGCATCGAAATTGTGCTCGTCATTCAAGCGGCGAGCCTTGTTCTGGGGGCGTTGGCCGTGCGTGGCATCGACGCCTTGCCGCCGTCTGCGGCACCGACACGAAAACCCACCACGGAACTCATTTGGGAAGGGTTCCGGGCGGCCTATGCCAACCGGCCCGTGCTCTATACGCTGGTGATCACGTTTCTCTCCGGTGTTTTCAATTTCGGCGCCTTTGCCATCGCCGTGCCTTTTATCGTGAAGCACGCCTATGACGGCGATGCGCTGGGCTTTGCCACCATCATGATCATCTTCTATGGCGGCGCCACCGTTTCCAATGCGATCCAGTATCGGATCATGCCGCTTGCCCGGCCGGGGTTTTGGTTCCTGGCGATGCAGGCGACGCGGGCGGTGATCTTGTTTTTCATCTGGCTTCAACCGAGCTGGTGGCTCTTGTCGGTCCTGATGTTCATCTGGGGACTGAACATGGGCGTGACCACCAATCTGGGGCGCGCCATCGTTCAGGAAGCAAGCGCGCGGGACCATTTGGCGCGCCTGCTCAGTGTGCTCAACCTCGGTGTCATGGGGGCCATGCCCATCGGCGCGGTCATTCTGGGGCTGGTGATCCAAGGGTTTGGCGAACTCAATGCGCTGCTGCCCGCAATCGTTGTCTCCATCCTTTTGTGCGCATACGGATTTATTTTTACGGGCCTTGGCGAGTACACCTCGCCCCATGTGAAGGCGGAGAAGGGGGCGTGAAAAAAGTGCACTGTCACCGAATTGACAGAGTTGCGCCCGCGGCCGGCTTGCGCATAGTGTCACCCGATCGAAGTTAGAGGAGACACCCAGGTGAGCATTTCATTTTACGAAGCAGGCGTTGAGACCTATGGGCGCATCTTAGACAGTGTGGCCGGGATCATGGAAAAAGGCGCGGCTTACGCTACGGAAAACAACAAAGATTTAAATGAGTTTGTTCACGCAAAACTGCAGGACGACATGATGCCGCTTCATTTTCAGGTGGTGTCCGTCTGCCACCATTCCTGGGGCGCCCTGCAAGGCATGCGCGACGGCACGTTCGCTCCGCCGTCCTTTGAATTGGACAAAGACTATCAAGGATTACAGGCCCTGGTGAAGGAAGCGCGCGGGGGCGTCTCTTCCTTTTCGGAACAGGACGCCAACGGTTTGGCGGGTAAGTCGCTGATCTTTGCCCTCGGTAAAAATGAGCTGCCCTTCACGAACGAAAATTTTCTGCTGACTTTCTCCCTGCCGAACTTCTATTTCCATGCCACCACGACCTACGACATTTTGCGCATGCTGGGCGTGCCGTTAGGCAAGATGGATTTTCTCGGCGCCATGAAAATAGGCTAAAGCGCGATCAGACGGTTAACGTTCGGCGCCTTTGGCGCCTCACCCGCTTAAACTGATCGCGCACCTAATACTGTGCCGCAATGTTCAAGAGGGTCGAGGCGATCTGAGACATGACGGACGGCGAGTCGAGGGGCCGGTCGTTTACAATGATGGAAAAGACCAAGGTGCGTCCGCTTTGGGCCTGCATGTAGCCGGACAAGGCATCCGCATGGTTGAGCGACCCTGTCTTTGCAAAGATCTTTCCGTCCAACGCGGACCCGCTAAACTGATATCTTAGTGTCCCCGCCGCTGCGCCGCCAACGGGCAAGCTCGCACGGTAGGCGTCGCCCCAAGGCGCCGCGGCCGCGTGGCGCAGCAGGGCCGTCACCGTGGCGGGTGTGACGCGGTTGTAGTTCGACAGGCCCGACCCGTCCGCAATGTCATAAGAGGCGCGCTGTACCCCGACCTCTTCCAGGAAGTTTTGGATCTGCAGCCGCCCGCAAAAGGAAGACCCAGTGCCGGCAACATGGCCCAATTGGCGAAGCAGAACTTCGGCATACAGGTTCTGACTTTCTTGATTGATCACCGACACGATTTCCTGGAGCGGCGCAGGCGGCAGGGACGCGATGACGGTTCCGTTTGACACGTCTTGATTACGCGGGCCACACGCCAATTGAGCGCCAGGGTCGTTTGCATCGTTCGGATTGGTGGGTTTCGGCTCATCCGCATACTGAAGAGGCCGGCGCCTTGTGCGAAGCTCCCCCAAAACCGACACGCCTTTCGCTTCCAGCGCCCTTTTGAAGGACCAAGCGGCCAAATGCGCCGGGTTGTCGATTGCCAAATCGAGCGTCACCGACCTCGAACCCATCGGCAGTTCACCGTAAAGCCGCGCGTTTCGCTCGCCGATGCGCCGTTCCAGCCGCAAGGCCCGCGGTTTTTCTGCGGCGCTGGTTTTCGCCTCGTTGTGGAGATCGAAATAGTTTAGCCCCGTGCCGACCCACGACGCGCGAACACCGGTGCCGACGGCGTCTGCGGGCGACACCCTTAGCGACAAGATATTGTCGTTGACGGCGATCGCCGAAACGGATGTGCCGTGACCAAACTTCAAATCGTCCCAGCTCCACCCCAAGGGCCGCCTTTCATCAGCGAACCATTGATCGTCGCCGACAATATCGCCGACTTGCCTGATCCCGGACGCCGCCACGGCCGCTGCCAAGGTTTCGATGCATCGCACGGTACAATCCGCACCAAAACCAACGGTTGGGTCGCCGCGCCCGACGAGGGCAAGAGTTGGCGGCCCGGACCCAGCTGACTCTGCCGCCTCTAAGACGACCCGCAGGCCCGGTTCGAGAGCTGACAATTCGGCCGCGACCGCCAGGGCCGCCGCCGTGACGAACAATTTGCCGTTCGAGGCCGGCATAAACCGTTCGTCCGCCCGATGCGCCACAAGCACATTGCCGTCGAGGTCTGTCACCGAGATCCCATAGCGAAGACCGTCAAGGGGGGAATCAATATCAGCCTTGCTGGCTTTTTGGGAATGAGCCGGAACCATCGCAAAGATCAACAGGACGGCCGCCGCAACAACGCTTTTGATTTTCGTACTGATGGCTACGCTCCCTTGTTCTTGCACCACTATCATCGCAACGATCCAGAGTTTCTGCGTCGGCGCGGATGTGGCAACGCCACCCCACCAAAAAATTCAGACGACTATTTTTTCTTAAACACAAGGCAATGGGTATACGGATAATCCGGCTTTTCGTTTATCCACCGGAGAATAATTTCCGCTTCCGGCCGCAACACGTTTGACACTATGTGACCGATGTCTCTGACAAGGGGTGTATAGCGCCGACCTTTAAGATTATCCGCCTGCACGACAACCAGCGCATTTTTCTTCATCAATCCGGCAATCTTTTCAAAAATAAGACCTAAGCGTTTCAGATATTGATCATACCCTGCATATTTTGGGTCACCGCCAAACAGCGGATTCCATCTGTGATGGCACGGCATGTAAGGGGGAGAGGTGATGCAAAAATCCATCTTGGGAAAGCCAAAGGTGGCACTGTTTGCGGCGTCTCCATGCTTGATGTTCTGCCAATGGTCAAGCTGTCCGGCCGCCCATTCAAAGCGTTCGCGATTGGCTTCGATGCCATAGGGAATGCGCTCCATTTCCTCAGCCACGAACGCGGTTGTCCCAAACCCCAAAAACGGATCAAAAACGCGGTCTTTTTTCTTTGTGTAGTTTTTCAGAAAATACCGCACAAGGCTTTCGGGGTATTTATCGGACCACTCCATGCCCGCAGGGCCATGACGTTCCATTTCAAAAGGAAGCTCAATGAAGGCTGGGAAATTCATATTTATCTCTGCGGTCTTTTCATCTTCCTCTGTTTAGCAGCATTCTCATGATGCTGTTTCAGCCGTTTTGCAAATGCACGCCCGCGTATCGGCGTTCGTAACCCCGACCCGATCGTTAGCTATACCAGAGAAATGACGAGCACGCGGACGGGGTTACAAACCCCGTCCGGCAGTGGGAACCGGTGCTTTAGCTATTCTTGGTCGTGGCGCTGCGCGCTGGCTGAAGATAGTTGCGGTGACAGTGCATTTAATTATGTCTCAATTAAGCGGATAGTCTGTGGCCATATCTAATTGGGTGGACCGTCACCATATCAATCTTCGTTTTTAAGGCTGAACAGGCAAATCGACAGGAGCAACGTTGCCAAAACGCCGGAGGCGCCAGCGGTCGGAATCAGTCGTTGGTCCAGTCTACGGTGAGCGGCGGCCTTAAGCCCAACCTCGCCTTCGTCAGGATGCAGCGAATGGCTGCATAAGATGAGCGGGGAGTTGGAACCATACTTACTTGGCGGGAACCGAGTCATCAGCCAAATACGAATGCAACCCATCCAGCAACGCGCCCCATCCGTGTTTCCGACCCTCTGCACCGTCACTTGGAGGAATAACGCACATCTGTTCCTTATAGGTTAGTCGAGTTCCAGCGCCTTCGTCTTCAAAAAGAACCGTCGCAAGTGAAATCGTGTGGACGGTTCCGTTCATGGCCATGGAGTAAGCGTAGATGATGCGGGACTTTTCCTTGATTTCGAAGAACGTCGCTTCTTTCCTGTGTTCGCCCATGTCGTTGCTGAAGGCTCCGCGTTCGACACCTCCGACACGAAAGTCCATCTCAGTAAGGCCGTTCCCGAACCATTTGGACTTCATCTCGCGATCAGCCCATGCCGCCCAGACATGGTCACGGGAATTCGGATAAAAGCGTTCTATTTCAAAACTGTCTGCACGTGGCTGTTCATCTGTCATTCCCGGTCTCCGTTTTGAGGAACTCTCCGAGGCGATCCAATTCGCTTTCGACACGTGCACGATGCAGACTTGCCCAGTCTTCAACCTGCGCCAAGGCATTCGGTCTGAGTGCAACAGTTCTTACACGGCCCTTTTTTCTTGAGCGAACGACCCCCGCAGCTTCTAGCACCTTGAGGTGCTTCATGAACGACTGACGTGCCATTCCGTGCGGTGCGGCCAAGGACGAGACCGAAGCAGGCCCCTCAAGCAGTTGGGACACAACGGCCAAGCGCGTCGGGTCAGAGAGCGCCCCAAAGATGGTCGGGAGGTGTGACGAATAGGTAGCCATGAGGCTGCATAACGCGAGCCTTTCTGAGAGTCAATAAAGGCAGCCATCTAGCTGCGCATTGGCAAAGCGGACTTCCGGCGGACGGCAGGTTCGTCCGCAAAGCAGCCGTAAGGATCAATTGATCCGATCAGCGGTTTAGCACCAGTGGTGGTCATTCAGCCCGGTTATCGGTTGCGGTGACAGTGCATTTAATTATGTCTCTATTAAGCGGATGGTCCGTGGCCGTATCTAATTGAGTGGACCGTCACCATATCAATCTTCGTTCTTGAGGCTGAACAAGCAAATCGACAGGAGCAACGTTGCCAAAACGCCGGAGGCGCCAGCGACCGGCGATGGCAAAAAACCCTGTAAGCCGAACATCATCACCAAAGCGTTGGCCACAAACGCGACCGCGCCCACCAGTACCGTCAAGCCCCCCAGGGCTTTGCTGCCCTCGTTCATTTTGGCCATACCGAAATCGACCGCGGCTAGGCCCAGCAGAATTTTGGCCGCGTTATAGCCGAAGAACGAGAAGGCCACGACCGAGGAGGCGACACCGCTCAGGTCCGCGTTCGCTTCAGCCGCGGCACGGAAGGGGCCGAATTGCGTTAAGCCCACTCCCACCTGCACCACATTGAGCACCGCGGCGAACGCAATCGCGGAAAAGCCCAACGTGTAGCGTTTGGCCATGACCAAAGCAGAACCCGCAAAGGCCGCCAGCAGCACGAAGAGAAGGCCCTCCAATCCCCACAGGAATTGGCGGTTCACGTTAGGCGCCCCGAGATAGAGAGCGGTGTATATCGGTTGCGATATGGCTGCCAGCAGCAGCAAGATGGCGAGAATTCTAACAGTGCGACTGTGTGTGAGTTCCATAGTGGTTTCCTGAAACGAAGGTGCCCTAGCCGGAAATCCGCTGACTCATAACACAAGGCTAAAGCCAGATGATCCTCCCTAGCGGGAATGGGTTTGTAACCCATTCCCGGTGTTCATCGCGATTTCGCTGTAGGAACATGCGGTCTGGGGAACATCTCCAGACCGTTGCGGGTGAATTCTATGATCGAAACCATTGGCGCTGGATTGTGAGAACTGTCGCCCTGGTTTCGCGGTGGCAGTGGCAGTTCGTATGACGATTGAAGCGCACAAGACCTTTTTCGTTTTGCTAGAACGAGGTACCGTAAGTCGAGAAACATTTGAGTATTGGAGCCACTCGTTCGACCGTCTTTGCAAGAAGGCCGCTTTCATTCATCTCTACAAACAAACGCGTAGTGATCTGAAACCCACCTTTCATAAGTATATGGACAAGAAAATCCCACCCTCACATGAACTTCATGACACTTAAGAAGAAGGGGCGAGTGCAACTGATACCGACACCGCGTCTCTTGGCACATCCGCCTCGTGCACGTTTTGAGATCGACAACAAAGTTCTAATAACGACGGGAGTTAGACCATGACATCAATAAGTAAAACCGCGAGAGAATTTTTCGAAGCGTGCGAAACAGGCAAAGGATGGGACGCGTGCAAACGTTATTGTACGGATAATGCGACTTTTTCGGCGCAGAGTGAGCCGCTTTTGGATATCAAATCCCTCTCGAGCTATGTCAATTGGATGCGCGATCTGTTGGGGCCCATTCCCGATGGGCATTATGACCTGAAATCATTCGCGATCGACGAGGAGCGAAAAAATGTTTGTGCCTATGCCATTTTTAAGGGCACGCAAACGGGCGACGGTGGGCCGGTGCCTCCAACCGGTAAGAGCGTCGCCACCGACTATGTATACGTTATGGATTTTGACGGGGATAAAATCAAACACATGACCAAGATCTGGCATTCAGGTCTTGCACTTCAAGAGTTGGGTTGGACCTGAGCGAACCCCTAGCGGGAATGGGTTTGTAACCCATTCCCCATGTTCATCGGAGCTTCGCTGTAAGAACATGCGGTCTGGGGAATATCCTCAGACCGGCGTTAGGGCCATGACGCCAATGCCGGAAAGCAATAGGCGCAGTTTTGTGCTATATTGATTTGAAGGGGAGGCGCCATGCATAGGTGCTTCTGATGGCCGGCCAACGTCCCATTTTCGAACAATCGACTCGAACGAGCATGTGCTTTGGTCCCGAGAGGGGGCGGGCTGCAAAAATTGGGATGTACCCCATGCACCCATCTTTCTTCGGTGCAACACCGGCCCACTCCCCCTCCCGTGAACCTTGTCCTCGGGCCGCGCGAAGCGCGGACCCGGGGGCACCCGGATACGGTACCCTGGCGGGTGGTTGGGAGGGGGAGCGGGCCGGCCGGGTATTCAAACATTGGATCAACCCCATGCACCCATCTCGTCAAGGGCAAAGGGACCGTAAAATACATCTTTGTCATTGCGAGGAAGCGCACTGCGCGACGAAGCAATCCAGGGGTCAGGCTCTCAATGCAAGTGGCTCTGGATTGCCACGCCGACCAAAGGGTCGGCTCGCAATGACGGCATGGGGATCGCGGGCGCATTTGCCCTTCACCTTACCTCTTGAATCCCCGCGCTTTGTGCTAGTAAGTGTGTCGAAAATCTCAGATTTAGCGGAGACCCAGGCCCCATGACCAACCCGCAAGAAAACCCGGGTGACAATCCTGAAATCATCTACGTGACCGATCACCGGATTTCCTGTGACGGTGGGGGCGGGGCGCTCGGCCACCCGAAAGTCTGGTTGGAGATGGGGCAGGGCGATTTTGTGGAATGCCCCTATTGCGACCGCAAGTTTGTGCTGAAAAGTGCGGCGGAAACCGCGGCGGCGGAGTCATAACTGCGCGTCCGGGCGCGATGAAAGTGGAAAGATGGCAAAAAAGAAAGCGGCGGGCTTAAACAAGTCCGATCATGTGTACCTGGTTGATGGTTCCACCTTCATCTTCCGCGCCTATCACGCGCTGCCGCCCTTGACGCGTAAGAGCGACGGGCTGCCCGTGGGCGCGGTCAGCGGTTTCTGCAACATGCTCTACAAATTGCTGGATGAGGCGCGGTCCGATGAGGGGCCGTCTCATTTGGCCGTTATCTTCGATGCCTCGTCCAAGACGTTCCGCAACGACATCTATCCCGACTACAAGGGCAACCGGGATGAACCGCCAGAGGATCTTGTTCCTCAGTTCCCGCTTATTCGCGACGCGGTGCGCGCCTTCAATGTGCCCTGCATCGAAATGGACGGCTTTGAAGCCGACGATCTGATCGCAACTTATGCTCGCCAGGCGGAAGGCGCAGGCGCCGAGGTGACCATCGTGTCGTCGGACAAGGATCTGATGCAGCTTGTGGGGCCGCGCATCGGCATGCTGGACACCATGAAGAACAAGACCATCGGCCCCGCGGAAGTGGAGGAAAAATTCGGCGTCGGTCCTGAAAAAGTGATCGAAGTGCAGTCCCTTGCGGGCGATTCCATCGACAACGTGCCGGGCGTGCCGGGGATTGGCGTCAAGACCGCGGCGGAACTCATTCATCAGTATGGGGATCTGGAAACGCTTCTGGACCGGGCGGAGGAAATCAAGCAGCCGAAACGCCGCCAAAACCTAATCGACCATGCGGAAATGGCGCGGGTGAGCAAGCAACTCGTGACCCTGAAAGACGATGTAAAGGTGGCAGACCCCATCGGCGATTTCGGCATTGTGGAAGCCGACCCGCAGGCGCTGATCGGGTTCCTGCGCGCTATGGAATTCAACACGCTGACCAAACGCATCGCAGCGGCATACGAAATTGACGATATCGAAGCGATCGAGCCGGCCAAAGAACTTGCCGCCAACCTGAAGAAAGGGGCAAAGGCGGGCAAGTCCAAGAAAACCAAAGCGGAAAAACTCACCGGCACGCCGGGCGCCATACCGGAAGGTCTCGATGCGACTATCGACTCCTCCGTCTACGAAACAATTGTCACCCAAGAAGATCTGGCACGCTGGATCGGCCTGGTCGAGGAAGCGGGTTTCGTTGCGGTGGACACGGAAACCACGTCGCTCGATGCCATGACCGCCGATCTGGTGGGCATTTCTTTGTCGGTGGAAGCGGGGGCGGCCTGCTACATCCCGGTGGGCCATGGGGACCCGGAAACCCTGTCGCTTGGCGCGGAAGACGATGTGGACCAGTTGGAGCTTAAGGCGGTCGTCAAAGCGCTCAAGCCGGTTTTGGAAGATCCCGGCATTATCAAGATCGGACAGAACATAAAATACGACATGCTGGTGCTGAGCCGCCACGGGGTGCGTGTGGCCCCCGTGGAAGACACCATGCTGCTGTCCTATGTGGTGGATGCGGGGCTCCATGGCCATGGGATGGACGAGCTGTCGCAGCTCCATCTCGCCCACAAGCCGATTTCCTATGAGTCGGTGGCGGGCAAGGGCAAGTCGCAAATCACCTTCAACAAGGTGCCGCTCGATCAGGCAACGGCCTATGCGGCGGAAGACGCGGACGTGACCTTGCGGCTTTTCCAAACGCTCAAACCCAAGCTTGTGTCCGACCGTAAGACCACGGTCTATGAAACCTTGGAGCGGCCTCTGGTGCCGGTGTTGGTGGACATGGAAGCCGCCGGCATCAAGGTGGACCGCAATGTGCTGTCGCGCCTGTCCGGCGATTTTTCCCAACGCATGGCGGCGCTGGAAGAAGAGGTGCACCAGCTTGCGGGCGAAAGCTTCAATCTGGGTTCGCCGAAACAATTGGGCGAAATCCTGTTCGACAAGATGGGGCTTGACGGCGGCAAGAAAACCAAGACCGGGGCCTATGCGACCGGCGCGGATGTGCTGGAAACGCTTGCCGCCCACGGCCACGACTTGCCGGCGCGTGTGCTGGAGTGGCGGCAAATGTCGAAACTCAAAAGTACGTATACGGACGCGCTGCCCGAATTCATCCATCCGGAGACGGGACGCATTCACACATCCTACTCCATGGCGGCGACCACCACGGGGCGGCTGTCGTCAAGCGATCCCAATCTGCAGAACATTCCCATACGGACGGAAGAGGGGCGCCAGATCCGTACCGCTTTTGTGGCGGACAAGAGCAACGTGCTGATCAGCGCGGATTACAGTCAGATCGAACTGCGGGTGCTCGCCCACATTGCCGATATCGATGCGTTGAAGCAGGCTTTCGCGGATGGGCTCGACATTCACGCCATGACCGCAAGCCAAATGTTCGACGTGCCGATCAAGGGCATGGACCCCAGCGTGCGGCGCCGGGCCAAGGCCATCAATTTCGGCATCATTTACGGCATTTCCGCCTTCGGTCTTGCCAATCAGCTCGGCATTCCGAGAACCGAGGCGCAGAATTACATCAACGCCTATTTCGAGCGATTCCCGGGCATTCAAAATTACATGAAGACCACGAAGGAAAAATGCCGGGAAGAAGGATGCGTCTACACCATCTTCGGGCGGCGGATGCATTATCCGCGGATCAATTCCAAGAATGGGGCCGAGCGCGCCTTTATGGAGCGGGCGGCGATCAACGCGCCGATCCAAGGATCGGCCGCCGATATTATCCGCCGGGCCATGGTGCGCATACCCGATGTGCTGAAAGCCAAGAAACTGTCGGCCCGCATGCTTCTGCAGGTGCATGACGAATTGGTGTTCGAAGTGCCGAAAAAAGAAGCGGCTGAAACCTGTGAGGTGGTGTCCGATGTGATGGCGCAGGCCGCCTTGCCGGCCTTGGATCTCAGCGTGCCGCTTACCGTCGAGGCCAAGTCGGCGTCGAATTGGGAACAGGCCCATTAGGTCAAACCGTCAGGCGCTTTCCGATTTCGCTTGTGACTGATTGATGCCGGCTTGTGTCAGCAGATTGCCCATTTCTTGGGGGCTGTTTTTTTGCCGGTCCTCTTCGCTGCCGGTTCGGCTCAACTCGTGCAGAGACGGCATGAACTCGGCATCGCGGATCAATTGCCGAACCATCATGCGCGCTCTTTCGGCCAGCTGACCTTCCGGCAAAACCGCCGATGTCAGCAGGCGCAAAAGGATGAAGGCTTTTTCTGCAGGTCCTACTTTGCGGAATTGAATGGATTTGAACATGGCCGCGCGATCTTCCATTTCGATCGTAATGCGGTCGATGCCGTCCAGCATGCTTTCCTTGTTGTTGTCTTGAAAATTGGATTTGGCAATGCGCTTCTGGAGACTGGCCAGTTTGGCGAGGCGGCCGAAGATGGCTTCTTCCGTGCTGAGGAAATATTGTTCCGTACGCGGTGAGGTTAGAAGGCCCAGGAAGAACTTGCCGACCGCGCGCTTGTTGGCGGTGCCCACAATGTTCTCTTCCAAGTCGAGCAGTTTGTTGAGGCGCTCGAAGGCATCTTCGCTCGAGGCGAGATAGGCATCCACTGTGTCCGCCATGACGAATTGTTTCGACCGCGTGGTGAACGCATCGAGAATCTCATCCGCGCTAATGAGCGAGCCTTGTCCCAGCACGAGCCGGTTTGCCAGAAGCCGGCAGATCTTGATCTCATCTTCGATGGAGGTGGGACAGAGCCGGCGGGCACTGCTGATTTCTTTGAGAATACGCTTCACGATGGCGATGCGCGATTCCAACAAATGTCCTTCCGCGAACAATTGGGAAAGCGTGCGCACGCCCTGTGCGATCGATTTGTCCGACACGTCGACTTTGCCGAGAAACAGGTCGGTAATCACCAAAAGCGCGTTGCCCAAATCTTTCTGATCGCCCAGCAAATCGCCAAGCGCCGCGTTCCCGCTCAACATTTCCGCGATGAGGGAGTCGATTGTTGCCAACGCTTTGTCGCGTATCTTTCCTTCGGTTGGCACGTCACCGATGAGTTCCAACAGCAAGGCCAGCTTTTCGCGCCAAGAGTTGGCGCTTTCGATGTGATTGGCGATGGCGCCATTCATGATGTAGCTGACATTCGACTTGCCGCGCAGCGCCGAGCAGATTTCTTTGAAGCCCGCCTTGCGTATGTCGGGGAACATTTTGGCCTGGGAATCGCGCAAGACTCGGCTGATGGCCTTATCCACCAGATCGTTCAGCTTCAACATGGTCTGCTGCACCGGCTGTCCGGTTGCGCCCGCATGTTTGATCGCCATTTTTTGAACGGCGTGCTGAAGTTCCGTACCGGCCTGCTCTAGCCGGTTGATATGACCGGGGTGATGCAGCAGCTCCGTGGGCGTGATGCGCCATCGCGAAAGGGGCTGCCGCAGCAGGCGTGCGATCGTCCGCCGCGCATGCATGGAATAGAGGTCTTCAGGCTTGAAGCAGGGCAGTTGTATCTTGTGCTTGGTGGCGTTCTTCGCGGGCGGGTCCTCGGCTTGGCCATCCTGAAACACTCGGATGCTGCGGAAATCGCCCGTCTTTTCGTCGAAGGTTTCTTTCAACACGCGCACGCCAATGGCGCCGTGATGTTTCAGAATTTCTTTTGCTTCGTTGATGGCGGCTGTGCGATTGTAGTGCGCACCCAGCAAGGTCCACGCGCCAAACTTCTCCTTGCGCAGAAAGACTTCGAAGTGGGTCTGCTTACTCGACATAGATCGGGTTGTTCTTCCGCGCAACACGCAGCTTTTCGTGGGATCTCCAACCCTAAAGATCTCACCTTTGCCTTAAAGGTCCGTAAACTAAACGACCGCTGTACACGCAGCGGTTGCGCCGTTTAGGCGGCGGAAGGGGCGGCAGCCTTCACATCCGGGTCCACATGGCCTTCGAAAATGTGGAAATTTTCGATGAACATGCCGACCAGCTTCTGTGCTTGAGCATCGTATGCTTGTGGATCGGCCCAAGTTTGGCGCGGGTCAAGGATCTTGCTGTCGACACCGTCAAGTGCGGTCGGCACCTGAAAGCCGAAATTCGGGTCCGCCCGCATGTCCACATTCGAAAGCGATCCGTCAAGCGCCGCCGTCAGCAGCGCCCGCGTTGCCTTGATTGGCATGCGGCTTCCGACCCCGTAGGCGCCGCCGGTCCAGCCCGTATTGACCAGCCAGCAATCCACTTGATGGGATGCGATCAGATCTCTTAACAGATTGCCGTATTCGCTCGGATGACGGGGCATGAAGGGCGCGCCGAAACAGGTAGAGAACGTTGCCTGGGGTTCGGTGCCCAAGCCCTTTTCGGTGCCCGCCACTTTTGCCGTATAGCCCGACAAAAAGTGATACATGGCCTGGCTTGGGGTGAGTTTGGCGATGGGCGGCAGCACGCCGAAAGCGTCAGCCGTCAGCATAATGATGTTTTTCGGATGTCCGGCCCGACCGGTTTCGGAAGCGTTCGGAATGAAGCTCAGCGGATAGGCGCCGCGCGAATTTTCGGCGAGCGTTGCGTCGTCGAGATCCAGTTCCCGTGTTTCCGGGTCCATGACCACGTTTTCGAGCACCGTGCCGAAGCGCTTTGTCGTGGCGTAGATTTCCGGCTCCGCTTCTTCCGACAGGCGGATCATCTTCGCGTAACAGCCGCCTTCGAAATTGAAGACACCGTTTTCCGACCAGCCATGCTCGTCGTCGCCGATCAGTGTTCTGTTCGGGTCCGCGGATAGGGTGGTTTTGCCCGTGCCCGAGAGCCCGAAAAAGATGGCGGCATCACCGCCGGTGCCCACATTGACCGAGCAATGCATGGGCATGATCCGCTTTGGCGGCAGCAGGAAGTTCAGAATGGTGAAGACCGACTTCTTCATTTCGCCCGCATAGGACGTGCCGCCGATCAGCACGATTTTCTTGGCGAAATTCACGGCAATCACGGTTTCGGTCCGGCACCCGTGCTTGTCGGGCGATGCTTGAAAGCCCGGTACGTCGATGATGGTGAATTGGGGATCGAAATTGACGAGCTCCTCGGGCTTCGGCTCGATCAGCAGGTTTTGGATGAACAGGGAATGCCAGGCATATTCGGTGATCACGCGCACCGGCAGCCGATGGTCCAAATCCGCGCCGCCGTAGAGGTCTTGCACGAACACTTCGCGGCCCTGCAAATATGCCGTCATGGAATCAAACAGGGCATCGAACTGTTCGGGCGTCATCGGCTTGTTATTGTCCCACCAGACGCTATCTTCCGTAAGCTGATCACGCACGACGAATTTGTCTTGTGCCGATCTGCCGGTGTGCTGTCCGGTTGCGACGACGAACGGTCCGTTCTTGGCGATTTGGCCTTCTTGGCGTTGAACAGCAAATTGATAGAGGGACGCTGCGTCGTGATTCCAATGGGCCGCTTTAATATTCGTAAGCCCATTCTTATCTAAGCCGTTCGTACTGATACTCGGTCCTGTCTGATTCACCGTCTCAATCCTTTTTTGACACCCTGTGGCCATGCCCCGGTGGCATGTATCGGCATGGACCAGAAAATTCACCGGCATCTACGGCAGTTCGGCTGCCGGTCGTGCTCATTCGGTTTTGTTGTTTGGTTACAAATCCCTTAGGACCTGCAGAGATCCCGCACAATAGTCATCCGGACTTGGCCGCGCAACAAGACCCTGACCATACCGGTTGTGATTGGAAATCCCCTGAGGCCGTCGCAATTTGCCACACCTTCTATACACCGATAGATCATGGTTAACACAATGTTTAGGCACCCAATTCCAGGAGACACGATGTCACGTAATGCTGGACCGGTCTCCTCATGACGGTCGAACACCAACCTCCTGAAGTCCCCGTCCCCCAGGCGCCCCGGTGGCCGGCGCCCCAATCCCTGTGGGATCACGTCAATCGCACGCTGTCGCTCGCCGGGCCGTCCATGGCGGCCCGAATGGGCATTTTGGTGCTGTTTACGGTGGATACGCTCATGGTCGGTCGGGCAGGCGGGAACGAGTTGGCTTTTCTGGGTCTGGGGCTGACGGTCCAGATGGTGCTCATGATGATTGCCATCGGTTTTATGCAAGGGGTGATGATTCTGACGGCCCAGAACTTTGGCGCCGCGCGTTATCGCAGGTGCGGTGCGGTGATGAAAGTGGGCTTGGTAGTGGCCGCGATTATCGGCCTGGTGTTCGCGATCGTCTCGCTGATAACCGAATCGGTCTTGGTGGCTACCGGCCAGAATCCGGAACTGATTTCAGGCGCTGCAGGCGTTGCCTTCCATTTCTCGTGGGGCATGCCCGGCATGCTGCTCTACATTGCCTGCGCCTATTTTATGGAAGGGATTACGCGCCCGACCTTCGCCATGATCGCGATGGTGCTCGCCAACATCTTGAATGTGGGTCTGAACTTCATCTTCATCTTCGGGTGGGGTGGGCTGATGCCACCCTTGGGCGCGGAAGGCGCTGTCATCGCCACGTCGATCACACGCTGGTTCATCTTTCTTTTCATGTTGGCCGCGGTCCTGTTTGCGGTCGATCGCCGACAATACGGTCTCGAATTTTCGTGGCGTCAACTGGTTCGGCCCTATTACTTGGGCCTGACCGCCCGCATGTTGCGCATCAGTTATCCCATGGGCATTGGCCAGGGGCTCGATGCGGCAGCGTTTTCGTCGCTGGTCATTATGGCAGGCCTGATTGGCGCGGCCGCCACGGCAGCACACCAAATAACCCAAAACCTGGTGACACTCATTGTCATGGTTGCGATCGGCATGTCGGCCGCCACGTCCGTTCGGGTCGGCAATGCCATCGGTCGGCGCGATCCTGAGAACGTGAAGCTTGCGGGCTGGACCGGCATTGTCTTGGGGGTGTGCTTTATGATTCCGGGTGCCATCGCCTTCATGATTTCGCCGGCGGCGTTTGCGCAGCTGTTCACCTCGGCGGCGTCCGTTATCGACATCTCCAAAGGGACCATTTGGGCTGCCGGCGCCTTGCTCACATTCAATGGGGCGTTGTGGGTCACGTTGGGGGCACTGCGGGGCACCGGCGACACGCTGATGGCCATGGTCCTGCAGGTAACGCCGTTGTGGGTCATATCGGTGCCGCTCAGCGCCTATTTGGCGTTCGACATGCAATATGGCGCTGTCGGCCTGTATTACGGCCTGTTTGGCGGCATTCTCACCTCTCTGGTCGCGGTCATTGCCCGATTTGTCACGGTTTCCAACCGATTGTCGTTCTGACGGCCGGTGCCCGCATCGTGTCCGCCATCACACGGGCAACAGAAATCGGCAGATTTCGGCCCTTTGGCCGCGTTTTCGCCTTTTTCGCGTGATGGCAATCATCAACGGTAAATCTTATATTGAGTATGTTTTTGAGATCCTTGTGTCAGACAAGGCTCCAACAAAATGGGTGGCTGGACTTCATGGCAACAATTGCGCTCGTAGATGATGATCGGAACATTTTGACCTCGGTTTCCATTGCCTTGGAAAACGAAGGCCATCATGTGCGCACCTATACGGACGGGGCATCGGCGCTGGCGGCGCTGACGACAACGCCGCCCGATCTCGCCGTGCTGGATATAAAAATGCCCAGAATGGACGGCATGGAAGTGCTGCGCCGACTCCGCCAGAAAAGCAATTTGCCGGTGATCTTCTTGACCTCCAAAGATGAAGAAGTGGACGAGCTGATGGGCTTGCGGATGGGCGCGGACGACTACATCCGCAAGCCGTTTTCGCAAAGGCTCCTGATAGAGCGTATACGGACGATTTTGCGGCGCCATGAATCGGTCGGTGCCACAGGTGGTACGCAAGAAGAGACCCAGGCCTTGGTGCGCGGGAAGCTCACCATGGATCCCCAGCGCCACACCTGCACGTGGGACGGCAGGGAAGTTGTCTTAACGGTCACGGAGTTTCTTATTCTGCAGGCGCTTGCGCACCGCCCCGGATTCGTCAAGAGCCGGGACAATCTGATGGATGCGGCATATGACGACCAGGTCTATGTGGATGACCGCACAATCGACAGCCATATCAAACGCTTGCGTAAAAAGTTCAAGGCGGCCGACAACGATTTCAATTCGATCGAAACGCTCTACGGGGTCGGTTACCGATATCGCGAAGATTGATGTTGCAATGGATGCAAGTGCACGCGATGACGGTCGGCTGCAGGCCGACTTTAGACCCGCCCCGTTGTGGGATCAGGATAAGGATCCGTCGGTCGATCGCCTGCGCAAGCTCAAGGACACTCTTTCGAAGGTAAAGGGCATTACCGGGCGGTCCGGCGGGGCAGAGTCGGGCGCCGACGCTAAAATGCGGTCGACGATTGTGCGGCGCGGACCCTTTTCCTCGCTCACCCGCCGCATTATTTCCTACAACATCGTCGGCTTGCTGATCTTGGTGACGGGCGTATTGGTGTTGACCCAGTACCAAGCCGGTTTGATCGACGCGCGCATAAAATCCTTGGCGACCCAAGGCCAGTTGATCGCCGGCGCGCTGGCCGAATTCGCCATACTCGAGCCCGAAATCACCAATCCGGAACCGCAGATTTCCATCAATTCGGCCATCCCGATCATTCGACGCATGGCACTTGTGACCGGAACCCGGGTTCGCCTCTACAACAATCACGGGGATTTGCTGCTGGATTCAAGAAACCTGATTTCGGTCAACCGCGTGCGCACCTATCGGTTGCCGCCGCCGGGAACCGCCTTCGGGGATTGGCCGGTGGTCGGCCGGATTTACGATTGGATCGTCGCCTTCCTGCCGCGATCGAACCTGCCCCGCTATGACGAATCCCGCCAGGAATCGGGCTGGAACTATGAGGAAGTGGCCTATGCGCTGGCGGGCGACGTCTATCACATGATCCGTCTTACCGATAAAGACGAGATGGTGATCAGCGTGTCCGTTCCCGTGCAGCGCTTGAAGGTTCTGCAGGGCGCGTTGTTGTTGTCGACGGAAGGCGGGGACATTGACGAAATCGTCCGTACGGAACGTTTATCGATTTTGCAAACCTTCCTGGTCGCCCTTGGCGTCTCCATTCTGCTTTCCATTTCTCTTGCGCAAACGATTGCGCGGCCGGTGCGGCGCTTGGCGGAAGTTTCCGAACGGGTTCGGTTTGGGCGCGAGGGGCGTGTGCCCATTCCAAATCTGAAGGGGCGGCAGGACGAAATCGGCGATTTATCGATCGCTCTGGGCGAAATGACCGAAGCGCTTTATGCGCGGATCGATTCCATCGAACAATTTGCGGCCGACGTGGCCCACGAAATCAAGAACCCGCTGACATCGCTACGCAGTGCCGTGGAAACCTTCCAATCCACGTCTGATCCCGATCGGCAGAAGCGATTGCTGGGGATCATTATCGAAGACGTGGCGCGTATCGACCGCCTGATCACCGACATTTCCGACGCATCGCGTTTGGATGCGGAACTGACGCGCGCCCAAATGGAAGATGTGTGCATTCCGGTGCTTCTGGAAACACTCATTAAGATTTACGACGCAACCGGCAAGAAAGACGTGCCCCGCATTACCCTGTCCGTGGACAGTGGGGCGCTGCCCCGCGAGGCCCTGACAGTACCCGGGTTTGAACATCGGCTTGGCCAGGTCATCAGAAACATCGTGGACAACGCTATTTCGTTCAGTAAGCCGGGCGATGTGATCAGAATTCGCGCCCAGCTCGACGATGACCGCGTCGTCATCACGATCGACGATCAGGGACCCGGTATTCCGGAAGAAAATTTGGAAACCATTTTCGATCGTTTCTATACGCAACGTCCGTCTGCTGAAGATTTCGGCAAAAATTCCGGCCTGGGCTTGGCGATTTCCAAGCAGATCATCGAAGCCCACCGGGGCCGCATCTTCGCCAGCAATCGCAGTGATGCGAAAGGGGATGTGCAGGGCGCACGTTTCACGATAGAATTGCCGTTATGACGCCGTCGGAACAAAAATTTGTCCACGCCACATGCGTCGAAATCGGGGGCGCCGGTATCATGCTGCGTGGGCGGTCCGGATCCGGTAAATCCGATCTGGCGCTGCGCCTGATTGACGGCGGGGCGCGGCTTGTGTCTGACGATCAGGTCATCGTCTCGCTGGAAAGGGGGCGTGTGATCGCGCGGCCCCCGTCAACCATATTGGGCCGGCTCGAAGTTCGCGGCATCGGGATCATCGATGTACCGGTGGTGAAAAAAGCGCGGCTGCAGCTGGTTGTGGATTTGGTGCCGGCGGACCAGGTGCCCCGTCTGCCCGACCAGCGCAATGAAGTTTTCTTCGATGTGCCCATAAATCTCATTGCCCTTAGTCCCTTTGATGCCTCGGCCGCCGCCAAGTTGCGCTTGGCCGTCAAGGCATTTGGGCAAAAGCGTTTCCGGCACAATATTGCCGGCGGCCAATAAACCGGGTGGAACGATCCCGTTAACAAACAAGTTCTATGACCCCGATGCGTTTTTTTGCTATGCCTTACCGTCGGCCTCCCCGGCCGGACACAAAAAGTGCCGACATGCAATCGGCCTTGCTTATGAGCTGTAACGGTTCTCGCCCATGATCGGATTGGTATTGGTAACGCACGGCCTTTTGGCCCAAGAATTTGTCCGGGCAACGGAGCATGTGGTCGGGCCGCAGGAATTTGTGGAAGCCATCTGCATTGGTCCGGACGACGACATGGAAGCGCGGCGCGAGGAAATTCAAGCGGCGCTTCAAAAGGTAGAAAACGGCGACGGCGTCATTGTGTTGACGGACATGTTCGGCGGAACGCCATCAAACCTGGCGATTTCCTTCATGGGAAAAGGCAAGGTTGAAGTGATTGCCGGGGTGAACCTGCCCATGCTGATCAAGCTTGCCAGCGTTCGCAAAGAAGCCAGTCTGGAAGAGGCCGTCGCCCAGGCCCAAGAATCCGGACGCAAATACATCAATGTGGCGTCCCGCGTCCTTTCCGGCGATGCGTCGTAGAGGCCATGTCTGTGAATAGCTCGGCAGATGTGGTGAAGGGCGACGACGGATCTTTGTCTTTGCTTGTGTCCATTCCCAACAAAAAGGGGCTGCATGCCCGGGCGTCGGCCAAATTCGTTCAATGCGCAGAAAAGTTTGATGCACAGATCACCGTGTCTCGAGACGGCTCGCAAGTCGCCGGCACTTCCATTATGGGCCTTATGATGCTGGCGGCTGCCAACGGGTCGACGATAAAGATCAGCGCGTCGGGACCCGCGGCCGAGGAAGCACTAGAAGCGCTTATTCAACTAATCGACCGCAAATTCGACGAAGATGAATAGAATCTTAGCAACCATTTAAAAATATAAAGATTTCTTTATATCCTCTTGCGTAAACTCCGTGCCGTTTGATATACAAGCGCGGAATTCCACATGAAATGGCTGAAAAACTAAGGTTTTCAGCCAGTTTTGAACCGAAGATCGAGGAGCAGCCATGAGTCAGGCGCAAGACTACAAAGTCGCAGATATCGGCCTTGCCGACTGGGGTCACAAAGAGATCGCGATTGCGGAAACCGAAATGCCGGGTCTGATGGCGCTGCAGGAAGAATATGGCGATACAAAGCCCCTCGATGGCGCCCGGATCACCGGCTGCCTTCACATGACGATCCAGACTGCCGTGCTAATCAAAACGCTTCACCATCTGGGCGCCGAGATCCGCTGGTCGTCCTGCAACATCTTCTCCACACAAGATCACGCTGCCGCAGCTATCGCCGATTTGGGCATTCCGGTCTTTGCTTGGAAGGGAGAGACCGAAGAAGAATATTGGTGGTGCGTGGAGCAGACAGTGACCGGCCCCAATGGCTGGACGCCCAATCTGCTGCTGGACGATGGGGGTGACCTCACCCAACTCATGCACGAAAAATATCCGCAACTCATCGAAAACTGCCTGGGCGTGTCCGAAGAAACCACGACGGGTGTGCTGCGTCTCTATGACATGGCGCGCGACCTGACCCTGAAGATCCCCGCGATCAACGTGAATGACTCGGTCACCAAGTCCAAATTCGACAATCTTTATGGCTGCCGCGAAAGCCTGGTGGACGGCATTAAGCGGGCGACGGACGTGATGCTGGCGGGCAAGACTGCCGTCATCTGCGGCTATGGCGATGTGGGTAAAGGGTCCGCCGCGTCTTTGCGCAGTCAGGGCGCCCGGGTGAAGGTCACTGAGATCGACCCGATTTGCGCACTGCAAGCCGCCATGGAGGGCTATGAAGTCACCACCATGGATGATGCGGCATCGGAAGGCGACATCTTCGTTACCTGCACCGGCAATAAGGACATCATCACCATCGACCACATGCGCGACATGAAAGACCGCGCCATTGTCTGCAACATCGGTCACTTCGACAGCGAGATCCAGGTCAATGCCCTGCGCAATTACTCCTGGCATAACGTGAAGCCGCAGGTGGACGAAGTGGAATTCCCGGACGGCAAGCGCATTATTCTGTTGGCGGAAGGGCGCCTGGTGAATCTGGGTTGTGCAACAGGCCATCCGAGCTTTGTGATGAGTGCGTCGTTCACGAACCAAGTGCTGGCTCAGATTGAACTGTGGCAAAACCACAAGAACTACGACAAGCAGGTCTATGTGCTGCCCAAGCACTTGGACGAGAAAGTGGCCAGCCTGCACCTCGAAAAATTGGGGGCGAAGCTGACGAAACTGACCCAAGAACAGTCCGACTATATCGGCGTGCCGCAGGTTGGGCCGTTTAAGCCGGAGCACTACCGTTATTAAATCCTTGATGGATCGGAGCCGGCGGCAAGTCTGCGCATAAACTTTCCGCCCACACATGAATACCGAACCCCGGTTTTTCGCTCTCATTGGGTGGAAAACTGGGGTTTCTTCTTTTGGGCGTGTGCGCTTTAATTCGGTGAACTGATTCGCGGTACGCCAGATTTCTGTCAAGGTCCAGCAAATGCCAACCCAATACGTCCGGGCGACCGGACTTGCGGTGCTGAAGAAAGTGTTGCTGTACACCGGTGCGGTGCAGGGTGTCTTGTTCGCGGTCACCGGTCCCGCAGTCGCCCAATCTGAAACCGGCTTACAGAGCATCGATATTGCCCAATTCTATTTGCCCGTCTTCGTGACCACGGCCGCCGTCATGTTGGCGATTGGGGCGGTTCTGTGGGCGCAGCGCGAAGTGCAGAAAGCTGCCCGCCGCGAAGGAAAATTGAACCGCGCGCTTGCGTCGCTTGAAGCACGGTTCGACCGGAATGAATCAATCCTTGCCGCAGAACCCGGCGCGCTATTTGTTTGGACGAGCGCTGCATCCGGCAGCGAGTCTGTGCCCGACGCTGATGAGAAATCGATCAACGAAAAAGCGTTGGATGCCCCGAGACTGTTGGGCCGTGTCAGCGGGCTGTTGGATCCGGCGACGGGCGGCAGTTTCACAGGCATGCTGGAGACCTTCAAAGAGGCCGACCGCCGGCGTTTGATTGCCTCAGTCAAAAGCCTGCGCGAGAACGGCGATTCCTTTTCCATGGTTGTGCGGACCGAGGACGGGCGCGCTTACGATTTCGACGGCCGCCCCGCATCGGATCAGGTGGTGGTGTGGGTGCGAGATGCCTCGGCCGAACAGGAGGAACTCTCGACGCTGCGCAATGCCGTAAACGATCTTGAACGCAAGCGCGACGTGCTCGAACAATTGCTGAATGCGTTGCCCTTTCCCATCTGGCACAGGGACAAGGATCTCAATTTGGATTACGCCAATGCGGCATTCGCCACGGCCGTTGATGCCGCCACGCCCGCGGAAGCGCTTGCCCAGCAAGCGACCCTCGATTCCCATGAAAAGCCGCTGTGTTTGACCGCCAAAGAACAAGAACGCATGCGGACGGAACGGCGCCATGTGGTCATGCAGGGTGACCGGCGTGCGTTGGACCTTTTCTTGGCGCCGATACAGGATGGGGTGGGCGCTATCGCCGTCGATCAAACCCGTGCGGAAGATGCGGAGCAAGATCTTACGCGACATACGACGGCACACAAGGAAACTCTCAACAAGTTGCGCAGCGCCGTGGCGATCTTCGGACCGGACCAGCGGCTTACCTTCTCTAATCGTGCCTACGCACGCCAATGGCGCTTGGATGAAGACTGGCTGGAGACGGGGCCGAAGGAAACCGAAATCCTCGATCTGTTGCGTGAAGCGCGCCGCTTGCCGGAACAGGCTAATTTTCCGGCCTGGAAGCGTCAGCGTGCCGAACTTTACAGCAAGGTTATCGATCAGCCGGAAGAGCTTTGGCATTTGCCCGACGGGCGCACCTTGCGGGTGATCTGCCAGTCGCATCCCTTCGGCGGCTTGATTTATCTGTATGAGGATGTGACGGATCAGCTGGCGCTCGAAAGCTCGTTCAAGCTGCTGATCAATGTGCAGCGGGCAACGCTCGATAATCTTTACGAAGCGGTGGCGTTTTTCGGCAGCGACGGACGGCTTAAACTGTTCAACGCGGCGTATGCGCGTATTTGGGAACTCGATCCGCAACAGCTGGACGATGAACCCCATTTCGAGACGATCTCCGAATGGTCCGAACCGTTGCACGGTTACGATCCGGAATGGTCGCGCATGGCCGCGCCCATCACCGACATTGAAACCGAGCGCCGTCCGGTCACCGGGCAATTGGAACGGCAAAACGGCTCCATGATTCAATATGCGGCCATGCCGTTGCCCGACGGTGCGACGCTGCTCACTTTCATGGATGTGACGGATTCCGTTCGGGCGGAACGGGCCCTGCGCGAACGCAATGAAGCGCTGGAGCAGGCGGACAAGCTGAAATCGGAATTTGTCAGCCACATGTCCTATCAGCTACGCACGCCGCTCAACACCATTCTCGGTTTCTCGACCATGCTGCAAGAAGGCATCAACAGTGCGGCGCTTGACGACAAGCAGCAGGAATATGTGGGCAATGTGCTCCAGGCCTCCAACCATTTGCTGCGCCTGATCGATGACATTCTGGATCTTGCGACCATCGAAGCAGGGCGTATGGTGCTCGACCTGGAGAATATCGATCTGGCGAAAGCACTGAACGAGGCCGTGCCGCTCGCTCAAGAATGGGCACAAGAGCAGAACGTTCGGATCGTCACCGACATCGGCGATGGGCTTGGCCGGGTCGATGCCGACGGCCGCCGCATCAAGCAAGTGGTTCTAAATCTGGCATCGAATGCCATCGCGTTTTCGCCACGCGATAGCGAGGTAACGATTGGCGCCAAACGTCTGGGCACGGATATTCGCATTTGGGTCGAAGATAATGGCGCGGGGATCGCGCCGCGGGCTCAGGCCACCGCCTTCAATCGCTTCGAAAGCAAGGGCCGGGGCGACGGCCGCCGCGGCGCGGGCTTGGGGCTGTCGCTGGTGAAAAGCTTCGTCGAGTTGCACGGCGGTTGGGTGGAACTTGAATCCAGCACGGGCAAGGGCACGCGTGTTACCTGCCACCTGCCTAGCCAGATCGCCATGCCGCACGATCAAACGGCGGCCGAATAATCATCAGTATGCTGACAGATTGATTGCGTGGGTCAGTGTTGGGATTGGGGCAGGCGCACCACCAGCCCGTCCAGTTCGTCCGACACTTCTATTTGACACGACAACCGGCTTGTTTCTTCCACGTCAACGGCGAAGTCCAGCATGGTCTGTTCCATGTCTTCTTTTGTGCCGGTTTTTTCGACCCATTCGGGATCTACATAGACGTGGCACGTCGCGCAGGCGCAGGCGCCGCCGCAATCGGCATCGATGCCGGGAATGGAATTCTTAATGGCCCCTTCCATAACGGATAGGCCGTTGGCCACGTCGATCGTGTGCTCCGTGCCGTCATGTTCAATGTATGTGATCTTAGCCATAAACGCGTTCGTCCTTATTTCTGCATCATTTCTTTCATGGACACGGACATGTCCGCAAGGGTCGAAGGATCTATTTTGGCGGCCGCACCGACCAGCCGTTTCCCGATCATGAATTCCGGAACGGCGTTGATGGCATCCACCGCGATGATGGCGCCTTCCTTCAAGTAAAACACGGCAAACGATTTTTCATCCGGATTTCCGCGCACAACCGTCTGGTCGTGGCCGAAGGAAAGGCCGGCGATCTGCAGTTTGATGTCATACTGGTCCGACCAGAACCATGGCACTTCGTTATAGGACTTCTTGTTGCCCAGAAGCGTGTTGGCCACGGCCTTCGCTTGGTCGATGGCGTTCTGAACGGATTCCAAACGGATGCGTCGGCCGACCAGCTCACTTGGTAGGCTTGTGCAATCGCCCGCTGCCAAAATGTCTGGGTCGGACGTTTGGGCAAACTCATCGACCACAATGCCGTCGTCGACGTCCAAACCGGCAGATTTGGCAAGTTCGTCACAGGGGAGGATGCCCACGCCGATGACAACGATGTCGGCGGGTATCGTTGTCCCATCGCCGCATTCCACGCCGGCAACATTGCCGGCTTGATCCAGGATCTTGGTAACGCCCGCGTTTACCCGCAGGTCGACGCCCGCATCTGAGTGGAGCTTCTCAAAAAAGGCAGAAACTTCCGGCGCCACCACCCGGTTCATCACCCGGTCCGCCATTTCCACAACGGTAACTCGGGCGCCAAGCTTCAAGGCAACCGCCGCCACCTCAAGGCCGATATAACCGCCACCGATGATGGCCATTCTCGAGCCATCCTTGAGAACACCCCGAATGCCGTCTACGTCGTCGACCGTTCGCAGGTAGAACACTTGGGGCAGGTCGGCTCCGGGAATCGGCAACTCCCGAACGCACGACCCGGTGGCCAAGATTAGCTTGTCATATTCGACGATTTCGCCGGTGGACAACGAGACGGTGTGCCCCGCGCGGTCAATCTGTTCGGCGCGCGTCTTGAGCCTCAGATCGATATCGGCGCCTGCGTAGAAGCTTTTGGGCTTCAGCTCGATGCGGTCCACATCCATCTCGCCCATGAGGTATTTCTTCGACAAAGGGGGGCGCTGGTAGGGTGCATGGGGTTCGTCCCCAATCAGCGTGATGCTGCCCTCAAATCCACCGCTGCGCAGACTTTGTGCCGCCTGTCCACCAGCCTGTCCGGCCCCAATTATGACGATTTTCTCGGCCATCTTCCGTCGGTTGCCTTTGGTATTATGGAAGCGCGGTACCATGGATCGGTCGGGTGCCGGAATCAACCCTTCCTTGAGCCGATGGCGACGCTTTGCCTCATAAACGGGCCATGTCTGTGCCGGGCAAGGAGCGGCGGTTGAGAAGCTGCTGCAGTGGCGGGGTCAATTCGATACGGTCGCCGATGGACGTATGAAAAGAGGTGTTAGTGCAAACGCTGAAGGAGATCCGATTGGCCGATGAGGATGCCACATTGGCTCTCGGTGCTAATTTTGCAACTGTGGTGCAAATAGGTGACGTCATTTGCCTGTCAGGCGGCCTGGGTGCCGGGAAAACCACGTTTGCCCGCGGATTTGTCCGTGCGGCGCAGGGCGCACCGCCGGATGGCGAGATCCCCAGCCCCACCTTCACGCTCGTCCAGACCTATGAGGCACCGGCCTTCACAATCTGGCATTTCGACCTTTACCGCATCGAAAGTCCTGATGAGGTATACGAGCTTGGGGTTGAAGAAGCTCTCGATACGGGTGTTTCCCTCATCGAATGGCCTGAAAAGGCGGCAGGACTTCTCCCGGCTGAACGGCTGGACATCCATTTTTCACATGCTGAAAAGGGTCGGGCGGTTCGGATCGCCGGTGATGGGGCCTGGGCAAGAAGATTAGAAAAACTGTGAATGACCAAATGACACGAGAAAAAGAAATCAGATCCTTCCTGGCGGATGCGGGATGGGGCGACGCAAAGCGCGGACCGCTGGCGGGAGATGCGTCGGCACGGCGCTACGAGCGCTTGTCGGGGCCAAAGGGGCCGGCCGTGCTCATGGATGCACCGCCGGAACCAGGCGAGGTGACCAATGGCCGAGCGGCCGGGTACAGCGCCATTGCCCATCTCGCAGTGGACTGCCAGCCATTCGCCTCTCTTGCCAAGCGCCTAAAAGAACTTGGGCTCAGCGCGCCGACAATCTTTGCGGAAGATGTGCCCAGGGGCCTGCTTCTTTTGGAAGACTTCGGCGATGACCTTTTTGTCTCGGTGCTTGGCGAAGGCGCTACGGATCAGGCGGTGGAGCGTCAACTCTACGCAGCCGCTGTGGATTTGCTGGTCGAATTGCATCAGCAGGAGACGCTCACCTCTTTGCCTGCGTCGGGCGGCGCGACCTATGACATGGCCGCCTATGACGACGGTGCCTTAAAGATCGAAACGGATCTTGTCATCGATTGGTACCTGCCGGGCATTCTGGGCACCTGCGAAGCACCCAAGGATGTTCGCGCGGCCTATCAGAATGCCTGGTCCTCACTGCTGCCCCAAATGGCGGACCCCGACCCGGTGTTGTGCTTGCGTGATTTCCATGCCGGCAATCTCATATGGCTGCCCGACCGTAAAGGGCCGGCCCGCATTGGTTTGTTGGATTTCCAAGACGCCGTGATCGGGGCGCGTTCCTATGATCTCGTTTCACTGCTCCAAGATGCAAGGCGCGATGTGCCGTCTGCGCTCGAAACGGAGATGGTGGGCCGGTACATCGAAAGTGCCAAGGCCGCAGACCCGGGCTTCGATGAGGAAGCCTTTCGGGCCCGCTATGCCCTATTGGGGGCTCAGCGTAACTCTAAAATTGTCGGCATTTTCATGCGTTTGTGGCTGCGTGACGGCAAAAAAAGCTACTTGCCTCATTTGCCCCGCGTTTGGCGTCAATTAGAGAGAAATCTGACACATCCATCGCTTAACACTTTGAAAGCCTGGTTCGACGAAAATGTTCCGCGAAAGATTCGGCTGTCGGTGCCCGATCCGGATGCCATTGCCGAAAACATGCCCAGGCAAAAAGCGGGAGCAGCGGGTCGATGATAGAGATGCCCAAGAACGCGATGATTTTGGCGGCCGGTTTGGGAAAGCGTATGCGACCGGCCAACAATGAAAAACCAAAGCCATTGGTGGAAGTGGGCGGCCGCGCGCTGATCGACCGGGCGATCGACCGGCTGACCGATGCGGGTGTCGAGAACATCGTCATCAACATTCACTACAAAGCGGATCAAATTCGCGGACATTTGGCCGGCCGCAAAGACGTAAAAATTCAATTCTCCGACGAGACCGACGCTCTGATGGATACGGGCGGCGGCATTGCAAAAGCCCTGCCCTTGTTGGGTAAGGAGCCCTTCTTCACCCACAATAGTGACTCCATCTGGCTTGAAGGCATGGGCTCCACTCTTGCCTTGATGGCCGCCCATTGGGATGGCGACCGGATGGACGCGCTGATGCTCATGGCGCCTACGGTCCGGGCGCTGGGCTATGACGGCAAAGGCGACTTCGACATGGACGATGAAGGCCGTCTGCTTCGCCGCGAAGAGGCGCGCGTTTCCGCCTTTGTGTGGGCGGGCGTGCAAATCGTGCATCCACGTTTGTTTGACAACTGCCCGTCCGGGCCCTTCTCCACCAATGTGTTGTGGGATCGCGCCATCGAAGCGGACCGTCTGTTCGGTGTGCGCCATGAAGGCATTTGGATGCATGTGGGAAGTCCGGATGGCTTGTCCCGCGCGGAGGAATTGCTCTCCGCCGCATAATCCCCCACTCTTCCGGCTGCCATGGGTGAGTCGGGTCCACATGTTCACACCATTCCTTCGGGGGCGTCATTTCTCGATGCCTTAGCGCGCGGAGTCATGGACCGCTATGGCGATCCGGACGATCCGCTTGCCTTGTCGCGCATTACGATTTTGCTGCCGACAAGGCGAGCCGTGCGCGCCTTGGGCGAAGCGTTTGCGCGGGCGCAAGGCGGCACGGTGATCTTGCCCACCGTGCGCCCTATCGGCGATGTGGACGAAGACATTTTCGCGCTGGCGGATGAACCGGTGCTGGACGGAGCCGGTGATACGGCGGTTCCGCCGGCCATTTCATCCGTGCGGCGCACGCTTCTGATTATGGATCGGTTTCGCCGCAAGTTTCTTTTGTCGCGCCTCGTTAAGGCGTGGCTTGAGACCTCCGGCAGCAGCGACAGTCTCGTACTGGCAACGGAGCTTGCGCAATCCCTGTCGGATCTATTGGATGTTCTGCAGACGGAAGATGTATCCCTCGACCGCCTGCCGGAGCTGGTGCCCGACCGTTTCGCTGACCATTGGCGCCAGAGCCTTGAGTTTCTCGACATATTGAAAACGGTGTGGCCGGAGATCCTTGCTGACGAAGGCGCTATCGATCCCGGCGACCGGCGCAATCGGTTACTCATGACGTTGGCGGAATCCTGGAAGGCAAATCCGGTCGCTGAGCCGGTGATCGCCGCCGGTTCGACCGGTAGCATTCCGGCGACAGCGGCGCTGTTGAAGGTCATTGCACAGCTTCCTAAGGGGCATGTGGTTTTGCCGGGTCTCGATCTGGATATGGCGCCCGGCATTTGGGACCAGCTTGAACAAGGCCATCCCCAGGATGGGATGCGCCGCCTGCTTCAGCGCATTGGGGCAGATCGGGAGGATGTAACCCTTTGGGACGCACGTGCCGTCGACCCCGCTTTTGAATTCCGTACCCGGCTGATCAATCGGGCGCTTCGTCCTTGGCAGGCGACCGGCGAATGGCAGGCGGTTTCCGCATCTCTTGGGGCGTCGGCCGAAGCCGTGCCCACGGCGCTTGACGGGTTGCATCGCATTGATGCAGCCCATCCGGGGGAAGAGGCGGGGGTTATTGCGCTGATTATGCGGGAAGCCCTCGAAACACCCGGCAAGACCGCAGCGCTCGTCACGCCGGATCGAACCCTTGCCCGACGTGTCGCCGCGGAGCTCCGGCGTTGGACAATCGATGTAAACGATTCCGCCGGACGTCCCTTGGCGACCAGCAGCTTGTTCTCTTACTTGCGGTTGATCGCAAAAACGGCCGCCACTGATTTTGAGGCCATCACGCTTCTCAGTCTGCTGAAAAATCCGTATGCGGCCGGCGGTCAGGCAACCGCAGAATTTCGTCACGTGGCGCGTCAATTGGAAACCGGCGTGCTGCGCGGACCCACTGTCGATTTTGGTGTAGACGGCCTTCGCAGAGAAGCAGATCTCCGCGCCCCGAAAGAACACAGGGCACAAATCCACAAATTGGTGGACGCTCTGGAGACTGCGCTCCAACCGCTGACTGGACTGTTTGAAGAAGAAACGGTTCCATTTGTCGATGTTGTGGAAGCGCACATAGACGCCGCGGAAGCCTTGGCAACCAGTGATGAGGCGGCCGGTGCGGCGCGATTATGGCACGGCGACACCGGCGAAGCGGGCGCACTGTTCGTGAACGAGCTTCTGGAGCATGGGCATATGCTGGGAGATATCGATCCGAACCAATATCTGGAGCTGTTTGAGGTGTTGTCACGCGGGCGAGTGGTTCGCGGGGTGCATCCTCTGCACCCATCCCTATCGATCTGGGGGCCGCTGGAAGCGCGGCTGCAGCGCGCGGACATCACCGTTCTGGGCGGCCTGAACGAGGGGACATGGCCCATGGAGGCCAATGTCGATCCGTGGCTCAGCCGTCCCATGCGGGCGGATCTGGGTCTGAGCGCGCCGGAACAGCGGATCGGCCTGTCGGCCCATGACTTTGTCCAAGGGGCATCGGCACCGGTCGTCTATCTTACGCGCTCGGAAAAGGTCGACGGAACACCCACGGTCCCGTCCCGCTGGTTATTGCGGTTGGACACGTTGCTCGAAGGTCTCGGTGCGGAGCAAATGCTGCGGACGGATCTGCGCCCGGTGTCCCTACATCGCGCCCTGCAAAACACTGATGCGCCGGAGGCGCCGGTCAAGTTCACACCCGCCGCGCCACCACGGCCGTGCCCGCCGATCGAAAGCCGCCCGCGGGAGCTTTCTGTCACCCAAATCGAAACTTTGATTCGAGATCCGTTTGCAATTTACGCCCGGCATGTCCTACGGCTCGATCCCTTAGACCCGGTCGGTGCGGATCCGGGCGCCGCCGACCGCGGCATCCTCATTCACGACATACTGAATGCCTTTGTTGATGAATATCCCGACGTGCTCCCTGAAGATGCGGAAGAATTGCTGCTTCGCATCGGGCGCGAGATGTTTGATGAAAGGGTTGAGGGCCCGCAGGTAGAGGCCTTTTGGTGGCCCCGATTCGAATCGTTCGCCCGTTGGTTCATTCCATATGAACAAGGTTGGCGGGCGGGCGGCAACCGGCCGCAACGTGTCGAAGTGACCGGCCGCACCCAGTTTCCATTGCGGGACGGTCAATTTGTCTTGAAGGCCCGGGCGGATAGGCTGGACAAGACGGCCCAAGGGGGCCTCGCCGTCATCGATTACAAGACCGGGGGCGTGCCGTCCGGCAAGCAAGTTGTTTCAGGACTGTCGCCCCAATTGCCGCTGGAGGCCGGCATGGCTCTCAATGGCGGGTTTGAGGGGCTCAGTGTACGGAATATTGACGAGCTTCTGTACATCCGTATCGCCGGCGGCCAGCTTGGTGGAGAGGCGTCAGGTGTTCGAAAGGATGTGAAGGCCGTCATCTCCAGCGCATGGGCCGGTGTTCAACGGTTGATTGCGGCCTATGACGATTCCGCTATGCCTTATCTTCCAAGGTTGCGGCCCTTCCGGGACGACATTGCGGGTCCTTACGACCACCTGGCGCGCGTCAAGGAATGGCAGGCGGCCGATATGGGAGACGACGGATGACGGTCGACGCCCTCAAACGGACGCTGGATGACCAGCGGCGCGCGTCGGACCCGGCAACATCGTCATGGGTGGCGGCCAATGCGGGCGCTGGCAAAACCACGGTCCTTGTGAACCGGGTGGTGCGCTTGATGCTCGACGGCACGCCGCCGGCGCGGATCTTGTGCCTCACCTTTACCAAAGCTGCGGCTGCGGAAATGTCGAACCGCATTTTCAAACAATTGGGGGAATGGTCCATTTTGGACGACGCCGAGCTTGGCAAAAAATTGCGCGAAATCGGCGTCGCAAAACCGGAAAAAGAACTCGAAAAGGCTAGGCTATTGTTTGCCAAGGCCTTGGAAACACCAGGCGGTCTCAAAATTCAAACCATCCACGCCTTCTGCCAGTCCATTCTTGGCCGCTTCCCGCTGGAGGCGGGTGTAGTTCCCCAGTTTCAAGTATTGGACGACTACAATCAGTCCGTGTTGCTGGCGCAGGCGCAAGACGAGTTTCTGGACTTTGCTGCAAGCGATGGAGTGTGGAACGGGCGTGAAGCTTGGCAACAGATCATGCCGCTCATCGGTGAGCGCGCCATACAAGATCTGATAACGGAAATCAGCAACCGGCGTTTTGAGTTGGCGGGCCTGACGAAAGGAAATCTGATCGGAAAGTCGATTGGCGACGCGTGGCAACGGCTTGGCTTTGATGAACCCGTGTCGCCCCAGGATGTGGTCGACCAAACGTGTGCGGACACGCCGGCACTGGCCCTGAAGAAGGCGATCGCGGCGCTTCATACGGGCAGCGATGCGGACGCCGCGCGGGGCGATGCCATTGGCACTTTTCTCGAAATCCAAGACCGCCCCGCTTTTTGGTCGTCCTACCAATCGGTCTTTCTCACGCAGAAAGCAGAACCGCGGAAATCCCTTGCCACCAAATCCGTGCGCGAAAGCTTCCCGGCCGAATACGGTGTTCTGTGTAAGGAGCAAGATCGCGTTCTTGCCGCTTTGGAGTGCCAAAAAGCGGCCATCGTCGGCCAATTGACGGAGGCTATGCTGTATGTGGCGGAGCAGATCATCGACCGGTATGAACGTCTCAAACGGCTCGACGGGGTGCTGGACTATGACGATTTGATCAAGAAAACAGCCGACATGCTATCGCGCGCTAATGTGGCCGCGTGGGTCTTGTTCAAACTCGACGGCGGCATCGACCACATACTTGTGGACGAAGCGCAGGACACCAACCCGCTTCAGTGGACCGTTATTCAGAAGATTGCCGATGAATTCTTCGCGGGCGAGGGCGCGTCCTCGATTGTGCGCACCATCTTTGCCGTGGGCGATGAAAAGCAATCGATTTATAGTTTCCAGGGGGCCGATCCTGCGGAATTCGACCGCCAAAGATCCTATTTCGAACAAAAGGCAATTGCGGCCGAGCGGGCGTGGTCGCCGGTGGATCTGATCCTGTCCTTCCGGTCCACGGTACAGGTCCTGCAGTCGGTCGATGCCGTGTTCGACACGGAGGACATGCGGCGCCAGCTCACAGCCGCAGCGTCGCCCGTACGCCATGAAGCAGAGCGCCTCGGACATGCTGGGCGCATCGAGTTGTGGCCGGTGTTCTCGCCCGACGAAGAAGACGAAGACGACCCTTGGGATGCACCGGTCGACCGTCTGGGCAAGCAAAGTCCGCCCAGCCGGCTTGCCGAATATATTGCGCAGACTATTTCCACATGGCTCAAAACAGGCGAACGGCTGCCGTCGAAGGGGCGAGCCATCCGTCCCAGCGACATCTTTATCTTGGTGCGCCGCCGCAACCGATTTGTCGACGAACTTATCCGCAGGCTGAAAATCGGTGGCGTGCCGGTGGCCGGGATCGATCGCATGGTGCTCACGGAGCAAATCGCGGTCATGGATCTGATGGCCCTTGCGAGTTTCGCGCTGCTGCCCGAAGACGATTTGACCCTTGCCACCGTCTTGCGAAGCCCCCTAGTTGATCTGACAGAGGAAGAACTGTTCGAGCTTGCCTATGATCGCCCGGGGACGATTTGGCAGGCGCTTGGCGACAAGGCGGGCGACACGCCGCGGTTTGCCGAAGCGCGGGATCTGTTGTCGAAGGTGCTGGCCATGGCCGACATGGTTCCGCCGTTTGAATTCTTCTCGCGCATTCTGACGGAATTTGACGGCCGCATTCGTCTGGTCGCGCGCTTAGGACCCGATGCACAAGACCCGATTGATGAATTCATTGCCATGGCGCTTGATTTCGAACGGCGCGAGATCCCTTCTCTTCAAGGTTTTCTCGACTGGATCGAACAATCGAATGCGGAGATCAAGCGGGACCTTGACCACGGCCGCAACGAAGTGCGCATTATGACGGTTCATGGTGCCAAGGGGCTGGAAGCGAACATCGTGTTCCTGCCGGACACCTGTGGCGTGCCGTCCGGGCAGCACGATGCGCGGCTCTTGACGCTCGAACCGGACGGGCCGACAAGCGACGGACCGCTCTTTTGGGTGCCCAGTTCCGGCTATGACGTGGCCCCGACGGCAGAGGCGCGCAGCCACGCACGGGCAAAACGCGATTCGGAGTTTCAGCGCCTTCTGTACGTGGCGATGACGCGCGCATCCGACCGCCTCTACATTTGCGGATATGAGGGTGCGAAGAAACGGGCCGCCGGCTGCTGGTACGATGCGGCGGAAGCCGCGATCCAATCGCTGGGAGACGAAGTTCAGCTTACGGACGGAATGACCGTTTGGCGCATTGACGGTGCGCAGAACACTGAGCCGAAATTGGAGCGCAGATTATCGGGGGACGATGGCGTGCCTGAATGGCGGTCACGATTTCCGGATTGGATCACGACACCGGCCGTGACCGCGGCTGAGCCGACGGCGCCCCTCAGCCCGTCCCGATTGGGCGGGGCGGATGAAGGGCCTCCCGTCCTTTCGCCGGTGGGGGATGGCGGGGGCAATCGGTTCAAGCGGGGACGCCTCATCCACCGCCTGTTGGAATTATTGCCGGAAACAGACGCCCCGCAACGGCGTGATGCCGCCTTGCGATTCTTAAGCCAGGCCTATTTGGAACTGTCGCCGGATGACGCGCAGGCGCTCGCGGAGGAGACGCTGGGGGTGCTCAACGACCCGGCTTTTGAGGATTTGTTCGGCCCGGGCAGCCGAGCCGAGGTGCCGCTGGTGGGGCAGGTGACAATCGACGGCCGCGAGGTTTCGGTCAACGGCCAAGTTGATAGACTTTTAATCAAAGACGATCGCGTGGCCGTGATTGATTTCAAAACCAACCGACCGCCGCCGGAAAAAGTGGACCAGGTAAGCGTGGTTTATCTCAGGCAAATGGCGGTCTATCGAAGACTGCTGCAGACCCTTTTTCCGCGGAAAACGGTGGATTGTGCGCTGCTGTGGACCGACGGGCCGCGCCTCATGGCCTTGCCGGGCCCGTTGCTGGATGCAGCATTCGACGCCCTGGAACCGGTGTAGCGCCCCCCTCATCTTGACCCGGGGGGACCGCGTTCCTAGATTGGGGAAATCACGGAATTCGCGCCGCACTCGCGGCTTTGCAGAAAGGTTAGTTTGGCAATGGCAACAAGCAAGGTAACGGACAGCTCGTTCGAAAGCGACGTATTGGGGGCCAATGGCCCGGTATTGGTGGACTTTTGGGCAGAGTGGTGCGGTCCCTGCAAACAGATCGGCCCGGCGCTTGAAGAAATTGCCAGCGAAATGGGCGGACAGCTTCAAGTCGCCAAATTGAACATCGACGATAATCCGAAAGTGCCCACCAAATACGGCGTACGCGGCATTCCCACGCTGATGATTTTCAAGGACGGCCAAGTGGCCGCCACCAAAGTTGGCGCCCTGCCGAAAAGCAAAATCGTCGAATGGATCGAAAGCGCGATCGGCTCCTCATCGGCTGCCAGCGCCTGATCTCACGCTAAAGAAACTTTAGCGTTTCCCGTTTCTGGCCGCGCAAGACCGCAACTGCTTCCGCGGCCAAAAACAATCCCCCCGCAATCAGAACAAGGCCGCCGCGCGTCGAAGCGTGTGTGAGCGCTTGCGTGACGGCTGTTTCAAGCGTGTCCTCAATGTCGACAGCAGCCTTTATGTCCGTGGGCAGATGACCGGCAAGGTCCTCCGCCTCCTTGCCCATCATCTGCGCGCGGGTACAGATGATATGGTCGGCAATCGGCGCTAGCGCGTTGAGGATGCCGCGTGCGTCTTTGTTTTCCGACGCACCCGTGACGAGAACGATCGGGGTTTCCGGAAAATGCTCTTGGATGGATTGGGCTGCCTTCCGGGCTGCATCGGGCGAATGGCACACATCGGCTATGACCGCGGGCTCATCCCGGACCCGTTCGAGGCGCAAGGGAAGTTTGGTTTCCGACAGGGCGGTCCGGCAGGCTTGCGCAAAAGCCCTCGCGTCCCAGGGCCATTCCGACGCCTCAAGCCAGCGTTTTACCAGCAGCATCGATTGGGCGGCATTCGCCATCTGATGCGCACCCAAGGCGTTCACGGTCACATCATCAACGGGTACACCATCGATCTCGAAATTGGCCCGAAAGCCATCGGGCGTTGTTTGGGTTGCTCGATGGGGGGCCGCGTCGCGCACGAAGGCGGGGGTCGCCTGGGTGAGCCGCAGATAACTCGCCAGACGCGCTTCCAAATCACCGGCGAGCAATCCGCAGACCAACGTGCCGTCCGGCGGGCACAAATCCGCCTTGTCATAGAGGATGTGCTCGCGGGTCGGCCCCAAGATCGCCTGGTGTTCTAAATCGATCGATGTGATCGCAGTGATATTGCCGGGGATGAGCCGGGTGACATCCAGCCGACCACCCACACCCGCTTCGATGACAAGCGCCTTGCACCCGGCGCGCGCGAATGCTTCCAGGGCTGCTGCAGTCAGGATTTCGAACGTGCCGAACGTATCGCGAGGATGGTCGCGCTCATAAGCGTCCACGAGGGGGAATACAGACTCCAGCGCACCCTCGAGATCATCGGACCCGATGGGCGTGCCCCCAATGCGCAGGCGTTCCGTAATGTGGAACAAATGGGGGGACGTAAAACAGCCGGTCCTAAACCCCAAGCCCTCCAGGATTGCGCCGGTGAACAACGCGACACTGCCTTTGCCGTTCGAGCCCGTGATCTTGAGGGCGTTCTGGCGCTTTATCCAATCAGCGCAGGGCAGCTGGTCGTGAAGCCAGCGATTGCGGTAGAGCGACAGGCCCTGTCCCCATTTGCTACTGTCATAGAGCCGATCGATGGCCGATTGAGACATCAGCGGTCCGTGGGGTCGGCGGCGAAGTATTTGAAACAGACGGTGCGCCACATGCGTTCGACAGTGGTGTCGTGGCCCGCCTGCAGCAGTCCCGCTACGCTGGGGTTGCTGTTGACCTCGATGATGTCGAATGTTTCGGGCGTCGCTAGTCCATCGGGCGCGAAGAAGTCAATGGCCCCAAGCCGCAGAGACAAGGCCTTGTTCACCAACTGCCCCCATTGGCGTAAGTCAACCGGCACGCTTTCGGTGAAGTCGACAATTCTGCCGCCGGCGCTGATATTCGCCGTGGGCAGAAAGTGAAATACCGCCCCCTCAGGCAATACGGTGTCGAGGCTTAAGCAAGCGCTTGCGAGCTGCGCTTGCAAGAACGGCGATGCTTGGGTGATCGGCGAAAGCCCCTGTGCCACCCGGCGATCGTTTTCCCGTTGAAGAAACGCAAGCAGTGTGGTGGCGCCGTCTCCCAAAAAATAGGCGGGTGTTCGCCGGTAGAGAAAAAGGCCGGTGTCATCGATCATAAACAGCCGATACTCCGGTCCCGTCAATACCGGCTGCAGCAACAGCCCATGATGCACCGCTGCGATGCGGTCGACCTGCGCGTCAAGTTCTTGGGTGTTCCGCACGATTTCCGCAAGGTTGCCCCGCGACCCATCCAAGGGCTTTACGAACAGAGGGAAGCCGAGCTTGGTCGCCCCATGGGAAATGTCGGTTCGCTCGCGGCCGTCGCCTCGCACGGCGCGGTAAGCGTCGTGAAGAAAATAGTGCTCATAGGGCGGCACCCGAAGCCCTGCATACGCCAAGACTTGATATGCAAACACCTTGTCGCGCACGACGCTTGCGGCCGGCGCATCGTTCAAGGGATAGGCGTTGATGCGCCCCGTACCGGTAAGGAAGAATTTTTCGCCAGCAGCAACGCGCACTAATTGTTTGGAATAGTCGTCAAGGCACGCAAAGTCGTACCCTTCGGCCGCGCACACCTGTTCTAGAATGGTGAGCATGGTGGGAAGCGGACGCGGCGGCATGGTCAGCTTCTTCCGTCAGCCATGTGTTGCCAGAACCTTACCGGCCAACAGCAGCGATCCGCAAATGAGGATGCGCTTGGGTTGGGCTGCGTCCTTGGTCAGATTGTCGACCGCCTTCTCAAGGTTTGCGGCAATCTCCACCGCAAAGCCCTTGGACAGGGCGGTTGCGGCGATTTCCTGCGCCGCATAACCGATCGCTGGGTCGGGCAGGGGCACCGCCTGAATGCCGCGCACCAGATCGTTGAACGGTTCCAGGAACCCGGCCAAGTCCTTGTTCTTCCGCATACCGATGATGAGGTGCGTTGGCAAGGGCGACCGTTCGTCCATATCCGCCAGCGCCTGAGACAGCGCGTTGGCGGCGTGCACATTATGTCCACCGTCCAGCCATAGCTCTGATGGGGCAGCAATCCGGTCGACCAACGGGCCGTGGGTAAGGCGCTGCAAGCGGCCCGGCCAGCGCGCGCCCGCGATTCCGTTATCAATCAAGTCCACATCGTTTTGCCAATCGGGTGCCAGTTGACGGAAGACAGCGATGGCGGTGCCGGCATTTTCAATCTGAAACCGCCCGTGCAACGGTGGCAGGCTAAGATCCAGCAATCCCTTTTCGTCCTGAAACACCATGCGTCCGTGCTGTTCGAAGGCCATCCAATCACGGTTGTGCAAAAACAAAGGCACGTTTAACTGTTCCGCGGTCTGCTCGATTTGGTCCGTCACGTCGTGAAGTTGCGGGCCGACAATCGCGGGAACCGAGCGTTTAAAGATGCCCAGCTTATGTGCCGCGATATGGGCAATGCTGGGACCCAGAAATTCCATGTGATCCAAATCGATTGGGGTTAGCACCGTTGCCGCCGGACGCTCCAGCACGTTTGTGGCGTCTTCCTTGCCGCCAAGACCCGCTTCCACAATGGCGTAGTCGGCTGGTTCCTCCGCCATCAACAAAAAGGCCGCCGCCGTGAGCGCTTCGAATGAGGTCAGAATATTGTCAGGATCGGACTGTTCGATCGTCTCAAGGGCGTGCGCCAGGCGCGTATCGTCGACCGGTACGCCGCGCAGCAAGATGCCGTCGTGAATCGTGATCAAATGAGGTGAGTTAAACACATGCACCCGCGCCCCCGTCGCCTCCAGCAGCGCTTTCAAATAGGCGACCACCGACCCTTTGCCGTTGGTGCCGGCGACGTGAATGGTCGGCGGTAGGGTGCGGTGCGGACTGCCGATCCGGGCAAGCACCGCTTCGATGCGGTCAAGTCCCGGGCAAATCTCCGGCCCCGAAGGACCGTCGAACCGCTTTAAAACCTCGCTGCTGGTATTTGTGTCGAGCGATGGCGGTGATGTGGTCATCCGGGCGCGAGGTCCTAGGATGTTGGCGGGGCAACGCCGCCGCTGACGCCGGCGGCAACGGGCGTTGACACACTTCCCGAAGTAGCTTCATCCTGCGCGGGTGTGGCCGGTTGATCGGGCTGGTTCATGAACAATCCAATCAGTCTTGCCAGCGTGTCGCGCATTTCATGCCGATGCACGATCATGTCGATCATGCCGTGCTCCAGCAGATATTCCGCCCGCTGAAAACCTTCCGGGAGTTTTTCGCGTATGGTCTGTTCGATCACCCGCGGCCCCGTGAAAGCGATCAAAGCGCCCGGTTCCGCGATCTGCACGTCACCCAGCATGGCGTAGGACGCGGTGACGCCACCGGATGTGGGGTCGGTCAACACGACAATGTAGGGCAGGGGCACGTCGCGCAGCATTTGAACCGCGATGGTGGAGCGTGGCATTTGCATGAGCGACAGAATGCCTTCCTGCATGCGGGCGCCCCCGGACGCCGTGAACAAGACTAGCGGGGCGTGCAGCTCCACCGCCTTCTCTGCGGCGGCGAGAATGGCCTCACCCGCGGCCATGCCCAGAGATCCGCCCATGAATTTGAAATTCTGAACGGCGACCACGGCGTTTTGGCTGGCGATTTGACCTGTGGCCACCTCGAACACATCGTCCTGCCCGGTCTTGTTGCGGGCATCCTTTATTCTTTCCGTATAGCGGCTCTTGTCCCGAAACTTGAGCGGGTCCGGCACGGCCTGCGGCAGGGTAAGCTTCTCGAAGTCTCCATCGAAAAGGGCTTCGAAGCGCTCCTCCGGCCCGATTTTCATATGATAATCGCAGGCCGGGCACACATATTGTTTGGCCTTGATATCGCGGTGAAACACCATTTCCCCGCAATTAGTGCATTTGTGCCAAAGGTTGTCCGGCGTCTCGCGGCCGCTGAAAAACGACTTGATTCTTGGGCGGGCGACATTCGTAAGCCAATTCATCGCGAGACCTCATACTTGGTGACAACTGGGACATGCATCATATTACGTTCGAACCCCGGCGGCCAATTCCGCGGCAAAAGCAAGAGATTCAGGGACCGTTTTTGGGGTCGGCCGGCCATCTTCCGTCAGCGTTTCGGCAATTTTGGAAACCAACGCCGAGCCGACCACAGCCGCATTGGCCGCTGCGCCGACCGCGCGGACCTGATCCGGGGTTTTGATGCCGAAACCGACCGCCACCGGCAAATCCGAATGGCTGCGCAATCGCGCCACCGCGCCCGTCACATGGTCCGTGTTCACGTCCTTGGTGCCCGTCACGCCGGTCATGGACACATAGTAGACAAATCCTGACGTGTTCTTCAGCACGGCAGGCAGGCGCTTGTCGTCGGTGGTGGGGGTGGCCAAACGAATAAAGTTTAGGCCCGCTTCCAACGCAGGAAGACACAGCTCGCTGTCTTCTTCCGGCGGCAGATCCACAATGATCAAGCCGTCAACGCCCGCCTGTTTGGCGTCCGCTAAAAAGCGGTCGACCCCATAAACATAGATCGGATTGTAATAGCCCATCAGTACAATGGGTGTGTCGTCGTCGCCGCTCCGAAAGCCGCGCACCAAGTCCAGGGTTTTGTTCATATTGGCGCCGGCGCGTAGTGCCCGCAGACCGGATGCCTGGATGGCGGGACCGTCCGCCATAGGGTCCGTAAACGGCATGCCCAGTTCGATCACATCGGCACCGGCTTTCGGCAGTCCACGGATGATCTCAAGGGATGTGTCATGATCCGGGTCGCCCGCCGATACATAAGCAACGAACCCCGACCGCCCTTCTTGCTTGAGCGCCGCAAAGCGCTTGTCGATGCGGGTCGGCGCGGTCATAGGGAGACGCCCAAGGCTTCGGCCACGGTGAAGATGTCTTTGTCGCCCCGCCCGCACATGTTCATGCAGATGATGTGATCCTTCGGCAGATCCGGGGCGATCTTGATCACATGGGCAAGCGCATGGGACGGCTCCAGCGCCGGAATGATCCCTTCCAGCCGGCACGACATTTGAAATGCCTCCAGCGCCTCGTCGTCGGTTGCCGCATAGTAACTCACCCGGCCATTGTCCTTCAGCCACGCATGTTCTGGCCCGATGCCGGGATAATCGAGACCGGCTGAAATCGAATGGGCTTCCGTGATCTGGCCGTCGTCGTCGTGCAGCAAATAGGTGCGGTTGCCATGGAGCACCCCGGGGGTGCCGCCGGTGAGCGATGCGGCGTGCTTGCCGGTGTCAATGCCCAGGCCGGCCGCCTCGACGCCGTGGATCTGGACGGAGTCATCGTCCAGGAACGGATGGAACAAGCCCATGGCGTTCGAGCCGCCGCCGATACACGCCACCAGCGTGTCGGGCAACCGGCCTTCGGCTGCTTGCATTTGTTTACGCACCTCTTCGCCGATGACCGATTGGAAGTCGCGGACCAGCATGGGGTAGGGGTGCGGTCCGGCGACGGTACCGATGATGTAGAACGTGTCTTCCACATTAGTGACCCAGTCACGCAAGGCTTCGTTCATCGCATCCTTGAGCGTGCGCGATCCGCTGGTTACGGAACGCACTTCCGCCCCTAAAAGACGCATGCGGAACACATTCGGCTTTTGCCGCTCGATATCCGTTTCGCCCATGAAGATGACGCAGGGAAATCCGAAACGGGCGGCCACCGTGGCGGTGGCGACCCCATGTTGACCGGCGCCGGTCTCTGCGATGATCCTTTTTTTGCCCATGGCGCGGGCGAGCAAGATTTGCCCAAGGCAGTTGTTGATCTTGTGTGCGCCGGTATGGTTGAGCTCGTCGCGCTTGAAATAGATTTTCGCGCCGCCCAAATGTTCGGTCAGGCGTTCCGCGAAATAAAGCGGGCTGGGCCTGCCCACATAATGGGTTAGAAAACTGTCCATTTCCGCTTTGAACGCGGGATCCTCTTTGGCGTCCGCATACGCCTTTTCGAGATCCAGGATCAGCGGCATCAATGTTTCGGCCACATAGCGGCCGCCATAGATGCCGAAATGCCCTTCCTCATCGGGACCTACCCTGAGCGAGTTCTGTAAGTCGGACTGTACCATCACGTCTCCCGCGCCCCGTCACACTGGGCGACGCGCCGCAAAAATTCCTTGATCAACCCGGGGTCTTTTTGACCTCGAGCGCTTTCCACGCCGGATGAAACATCCACGAATTGAGCGCCGGTAAGCCGGGCAGCGTCGCAAACCGTTTCTGCCGTCAGGCCGCCGGCCAGCATCCAGGGCCGCGACCAGCTGGTCCCGTGCAGCAATTGCCAGTCAAAGGCAATGCCGGTGCCGCCGGGAAGGTCTGCCGAAGAAGATGTAATGGGCTTTGTGTCAAACAGCAACCAGTCCACTGACTGCTCGATTTTCCTAGCGATTTCAACGTCTTCCGGTCCGCCCACGGGGACCGCTTTCATCACCGGCAGGCCGAATTTCCGTTTGACCTGTATAATGCGTGCTTGGCTTTCGCTGCCATGCAGCTGCAGCATGGAAGGCGAGACGGCGTCCACGATGCGTGCCAATTGGTCATCATCCGCATCGACGGTGAGCGCAACGATCCCGGTACTTTGGGGCACGTGCTTTGAGAGTTCGCCTGCGGCGTCCACCGTCAGATAGCGTGGGCTTTTCTCAACGAAGTTGAAGCCCAGATATGCGGCACCGCCGTCGATGGCGGCACGGACCGACTCTGGATCCTTCAGTCCACAAATTTTCGCTTGGATCGGCATGTCTGTTCTGTAGAAGTTAGGTGCCGAGTGTCGCGGCGATTTGGCGGGCCGCCTCCGACGGGCTGTCCGCTGCCGTAATGGGCCGGCCGATGACCAGCACATCGGCGCCTGCCGCCAGGGCCTCTCCCGGGGTCATGACCCGTTTTTGATCGTCCAACGACGATCCCGCTGGCCGAATGCCGGGCACAACCAGTCTGAAATCGTTCCCGCAATCGCGCCGAAGCGTTTCAATTTCCCGGGCGCTGCACACCACACCGTCGAGACCCGCCTCCTGCGTTAGCGCCGCCAGGCGCCGGACATGATCTTCCGATGAACCGGCGATGCTTTGACGTTCAAGATCGGTTTCGTTGAGGCTCGTAAGAAGCGTCACGCCGATGACCAGAGGGGCCTTGTCGCCGGCTGTCTCAATAGCTGCCTCTTTTGCGGCCCGCATCATGGCAAGGCCGCCCGCCGCATGGACATTCAGCAGCGTGGGCCCAAGCCGTGCGATGCCGCGCACCGCGCCGGCCACCGTGTTTGGAATGTCGTGGAACTTAAGATCCGTGAAGACCGGCGAGCCCATCTCCACAATCTGGCGCACTCCGTCAGGGCCCTGATGGTTGAAGAATTCCAATCCCACCTTCAAACCGCCCACATGGTCCTTTACGTCCAGGGCAAGTTTCAGTGCGTGCGCCAGATCGGGCGTATCGATCGCGCAAAACACAGGATTTTTGGGCAGGTCGCCGGTCATTGGAGGGGACCAGTATCACATTTTTGAATTTGGAATAAGAAAATCGCCGTGTCAGGTCAGCTCGAGCACGGTGATCGCGGAGATGAGATCTTCAAGGCCCGTGCCTGATTGCACGAACGCCGTGCGTTCTCCGTAACTGGCGCGGCCGGGATGCTCGCCCCGGCTTACGAGAAATATGTCGGCCGGAACGTACGCCTTGCCGCCCCCAGTATCCAAACCGTTTTCGGATGCCTGGTCGACCGAGGCGCGAATATTGGCCCAACTGTCCAACACGATCGCGCCATTCTCGACGGCCGGTCCCTGAACCGACAAATGTGCTCCCGAGGGCAGCCAGGCGCTTTTCATTTCAAAGGTGGCCAGCCGGTCGACTTGGCAGATGATATGGGCGCCGCGAATGGCCGCTTCCAAATCTTCCGTCGCGCTGACCCGCCTGTCTTCCTTGTCGAAGACGGATGCCGCCTGCTGGGCCCTGGCCATGTCAGGGTCCCAAATCAGCACATGGGCGATGGGCCACATGGCATCGAAGGTCTGCAGAATGGGCCGCAAATCGGGGGCCACTCCAATCAGCAACAATCTCTCGCAGTCGGGACGGGCAAAGTAGCTGGCCGCCAAGCCCATCTCTGCCGCCCGCGCCCAAGCGAACAGGGCTGGGCCGTCAATCATGGCCAGCGCATCGCCGTTGCGCCCGGACAGCAGCACATAAAGGCCCATGTCCGGGGATCTGCCTTCATTTTTGTTTTCGGGAAAGGTGGATTTTATCCGCACACCGACGAAACGGTCCTCAATCCAGGCAATCGTGGTGCCGACGGTGTTGTCGCGGCCGGCATGCGAAGCAGCCGCCATGCTGTCGGCGGACAAGCGCACGGTTTCGGAGCGAAACGCCGTCCGCATACGCTCCACCAAATTCGCACTGTGTAGGGCGCGGTGAACATCGGCTGCAGGAATGACACGCATACCGATACGTTAGAGGGTTTTCGAAGCCTCGTCACTTTTCAGCTGCGGTACAGGGACCGCGGGCGCCGCTGGTTGTGCCGGTAGGACGGGCAGTCCCGATTTCTCTTCGGCGGGTTTTGTTGCGTCCACCTGTTTGCGCAACGCCTTTTCTTCCCGCTTGGTGGCGCGCAGGTCGCGGCGCACCCGTCCTTGGCCCATCCAAGTCACCGAAGCGCCGATCAGCATTCCCAGAAATACGGCCCCAAAAATAATCAGAAAAAGCGGCAGGCTGATCGCCAGCGCCGGATCGGATTGTGAGAATGGGTCCATGCTCAGGGGCACCCACTGCCGATTGGCAACCGCGAATACGATGCCGATGAGGCTCAATCCGATGATGAAAAGAAGGTTCAGCAGTTTCATCCCGCACCCCGTTTACGCGCGGCGGGCAACGGTCAATCAGCAGTGGTGTCGCCGGCCGGTTTGTTGAGCCGCTCCCGCAGCTCTTTTCCTGTCTTAAAGAACGGCACCGTTTTTTCTTCCACTTCGACCGGTGCGCCGGTTCTTGGATTGCGCCCTATTCTCGCAGGTCTCGACTTCACGGAAAAAGCGCCAAAGCCGCGCAATTCCACCCTGTCGCCACGGGCAAGGGCTGCCGTAATTTCATTCAGAATTGTGCTGACAATGCGCTCCACATCGCGCTGATACAGGTGTGGGTTGGCTTCCGCGAGACGGGCGACGAGTTCCGATTTTATCATTTGGCTGCGGCGCGTGAGCGTTCCGGTATAGCCCCATCAAATGCGGCGGGACAGCCCGCCGGACAGAGCGTTGAGGTTACGAATCAAGCGCAAGCGTGCCAAATCGAATTTTGGCCGTCAAGGGTAAGCCATTTAAATTCAAGGGTTTTTCGGAACGTGTGCCCTTTAGGGCAGAGGCGCCGGCCCTCACCACAAGGGCCGGCGCCGAAGGCTTATTCGCTCTTTTCTTCCGGTTCTGCTGTGTCCGACTCGCTCTCGCTCTCGCCCTCGCCGGACTCGGCGCCGGCCTTGGACAGGGCGGCTCCCAAAATATCGCCGAGGGAGGCACCGGAATCCGACGAACCGTATTGGGCGACGGCCTCTTTCTCGTCGGCAATTTCGCGCGCCTTGATCGAAAGGGAAACTTTACGTGCCGCTTTGTCGATGGCCGTGACCCGCGCATCGACCTTGTCGCCAACGGCGAAACGGTCGGGCCGCTGCTCGGAACGGTCCCGGGAAAGGTCACTGCGGCGAATATAGGCCTTGATGTCCTCTCCGACCGTTACCTCAATGCCATTGTCTTCGATGCTGGAAACGGTACAGGTCACCACAGCGCCTTTGCGCAGGTCGGCGACGCTCTTGAATGGATCGCCTTCAAGCTGCTTGACGCCCAGGCTGATGCGCTCCTTTTCCGGATCCACATCCAGCACGATGGCTTTGACCATGTCGCCCTTCTTGTATTCGGCAATGGCCTCCTCGCCGCTCTTGTTCCAGTCCAGATCGGACATGTGAATCATGCCGTCCACATCGCCTTCCAGCCCTACGAACAGGCCAAATTCGGTGATGTTTTTGACTTCGCCTTCGATCTGCGAGCCAACCGTGTAGCGTTCGGCGAATTCGGTCCATGGGTTTTCCAGGCACTGCTTGAGACCCAATGAGATACGGCGCTTGCCCGCATCTACTTCCAGAACCATCACTTCCACTTCCTGGCTGGTGGACACGATTTTGCCCGGGTGCACGTTCTTCTTCACCCAGCTCATTTCCGACACGTGGACCAGACCTTCGACGCCGGCTTCCAATTCAACAAACGCACCGTAGTCGGTGATGTTGGTGACACGGCCCGTGAACTTGGTGCCCACCGGATATTTGGCTTCGACGCCTTCCCATGGGTCGGTTTCGAGCTGCTTCATGCCCAGGCTGACGCGCTGGGTTTCCGGGTTCACCTTGATGAGCTGCACGTTTACGGACTGGCCGATGGATAGAACCTCGCTCGGGTGGTTGACTCGGCGCCAGGCAATGTCGGTAACGTGAAGCAGGCCGTCGACACCGCCAAGGTCCACGAAGGCGCCGTAATCGGTGATGTTCTTGACCACGCCTTCGATGACCTGTCCTTCTTTCAGGTTGGCCACCAATTCGTTGCGCTGTTCGGCGCGGGTTTCTTCAAGCACTGCCCGGCGTGACACGACGATGTTGCCGCGGCGCTTGTCCATTTTCAGGATTTGGAAGGGCTGCGGAATGTTCATGATCGGGCCGATGTCGCGCACGGGACGCACGTCCACCTGACTGCCCGGCAGGAATGCAATCGCGCCATCGAGATCCACGGTGAAGCCGCCTTTCACGCGGCCGGAAATCATTCCTTCCACCCGTTCATTGGCTTCGAATGATTTCGCCAGGCGCGCCCAGCCTTCTTCGCGGCGGGCTTTCTCACGGCTCAGAATGGCTTCGCCAAGCGCGTTTTCAATGCGCTCCAGATAGACTTCAACTTCGTCGCCCACTGTCAGTTCGGCAGACTGACCGGGGGTTGAGAATTCTCTCAGCGAGATCCGGCCTTCGGTCTTTAGCCCCACGTCGACCACGGCGAAATCATTCTCTATCGCAATGACTTTGCCTTTGACGACGGAACCTTCTTCGGCAGCTTGTTCGGTGAAACTTTCTTCAAGTAGGGCCGCGAAATCTTCGCGGGTAGGTGTGGGCGCTGAGGCAGCGGCTTCGGACATGTGGTCTCCTAAAGTTAACAATCGTTTGTATTCGGGCCTGCCGGTTGTTTCCGGCGGTCTTCTTGCTCCGGACACGCGCCGGCGTCCCAAGAACAAGCTTTTGTTGGGCCGTTTGATTCAAATTACGCAGAAAAACGGCATCAATGCCCGCTTTTGCCGTGCGAACGCTTCGTCAAAAGCCACAAGGCCCGTTTATCGGACACTCGTCACAAAGAAAAAGCTAAAAAACGAGGCAAACAAAATAGGGCGCGCCCAATGGTATTACCCACGGGAGACCGCACCCGTCACAACGTCTCGTCAATAATCGCGCGCACCGCGGCGAACGCGGCTTCTATACTCAATTTGGTGGTGTCTAGCAAGTGCGCGTGGGCATCCTGGCGCAAGGGGGATATGTCCCGTTCCGCGTCCCGGCGGTCGCGGGCGACCAGGTCTTGCTTGACCTCGTCACGGGTGACGGGCAGTCCGCGGTCCGCCAATTCCTTGAAACGGCGGTCCGTGCGGGCATCGACCGTGGCCGTAATGAAGAATTTCACCCGCGCATCGGGGCAGACCACGGTCCCGATATCGCGTCCGTCGAGCACCGCGCCCCGAAGCCCGGCGGGCGGATTTGTGGCGAAATTCCGCTGATAATCGAGGATCGCAGCGCGCACTTCCGGCATGGCGGCAACCACCGACGCGGCCTTGCCGACCTGATCGGTGCGCAGTGCCTCCGACTGCAGCAGATCGGCGTCCAGGGCTGCCGATGCCGCCAGGGCCGCTTCCAGATCTTCCGGATTCGCGCCGTTTTCCAGAACCTTAAAGGCCACGGCCCGGTAGAGCGCGCCCGTATCCAAATGGGCCAGCCCATAATGTTCGGCGATTTTGCGGGCCAGAGTGCCTTTGCCGCTGGCGGCAGGCCCGTCAATCGCGACGACAAAAGCAGGTTGGCCGGTCACGGGGTCTCTCCTGCAGGTTCAAACTGCGCCCCAAGTGTCTCCATCAAGGGCACGAAATCCGGAAAGCTGGTGGCGATCATGGCGATATCGTCAATTGCGACCGGCTCTTTGGTCGCCAGTCCCAGCACCAAGAACGACATGGCGATGCGATGGTCAAGGAAGGTCTCCACACGGGCCCCTCCGGCACGCAGACTTAGATCCGGCTCGCCCTCGATGATAAGCCCGTCTTCAAGCTCTTGAACATTAATGCCGCAGGCGCTCAGGCCCTGAGCCATGGCGGCCAGGCGGTCACTTTCCTTGACGCGCAATTCCTGAAGACCACGCATCACAGTCTTTCCGCTGGCCGCGGCGGCCAAGACGGCGAGCACGGGATACTCATCGATCATCGATGGTGCCCATTCCGGCGGCACCTCAATACTATTGAGAGATCCGGACTTTACTTCCAGATCCGCAACGGTTTCTCCGTTCTGCTCGCGCTTATTGCGGATCGTCAGGTCGGCGCCCATGGCGTCAATGGCCCGCAAGAACCCATCCCGCAGAGGATTGATCCCCACATTCTCAATGGTGATATGTGATCCCGGCAGCAACAAGGCTGCCGCGATGGGAAAGGCGGCGGACGAAACATCGCCCGGTACGATCACGTGCGAGGGCTTCAGATCAACTTGTCCGGTCAGGGAAATGGCTTGGCCGAACGTGGCCTGCTCGCACGTCACTTCCACCCCGAAATGGCGCAGCATGCGTTCCGTGTGATCGCGGGTGGCCTGTTTCTCCAACACCCTTGTGGTGCCGGGTGTGTTAAGGGCGGCGAGCAGGATGGCCGACTTCACCTGGGCTGAAGCCACCGGCATCTCGTATTCAATGGGCATGGGGTCGGCGGCGCCCTCTATCGTGATCGGCAGACGGTCGCCGGCGCGGCAGTTAAATTGAGCACCCATCTGCCCTAAGGGGGTCAGCACCCGTTGCATGGGCCGCCGGCTTAAGGAGGCGTCCCCCGTAAGCGTAGCGGTCAGAGATTGCGGGGTAAGGGCCCCCAGGATCAATCGCGCCGCAGTGCCCGAATTGCCAAGATCGATGACGCCATGGGGGCTTGTGAGGCCGCCCGTACCGACGCCCCAGATCCGCCACAGACCATTGCCATCTTTGTTTATGTTGGCGCCGCATGCCCGCATCGCGGCGACCGTGCACAACACGTCCTCCGCCTCGAGCAAGCCTTCCACGGTGGTCTCGCCAACCGCTAACGTGCCGAAGATGATCGACCGGTGCGAGATCGATTTGTCCCCCGGCACGCGCAGCGTTCCCGCAAGCGGCCCTGCCGCCCTACTACGATAGGGGCCGGAAAGCCGGCGACCGCTCAAGGATGGCCTATCTGTTGTTGTCTCTGCGGCGGACATTCGGTTGCGGAAATCCTTCGAGGGAAGCGAACTGCCATCGTCTAGCTCACTCGGTGGGCGGGCGCAAATTATCCGGTAGGACGCCCGGTGCACGAAAGTTTTGACAGGCGCGCGACACCGTGGCAGTAGGGTCGGATTTCTACTTGATCAAACAAGGATAGACATCTGTGGGAAGCACGTCTTTGGGGGTGAAGCGGATTTGTCCGAATTGTTCCGCCAAATTCTACGATCTAGAAAAACGGCCGATCCAGTGTCCCAAATGTGAGCATATCTTCGATCCGGAGGCCATATTCAGGCCGCGCACCCGCGGAAAACCTGAACAAGCCGAACCTGAGGCGCCCAAACCCGCCGAAAGCGAGGAGGCTGCCGAAGAGGAGGAAGAGCTTGAGGACGAGCTTGAAGAAGATGAAGACGAGCTCGACGGCGAAGAAATCGATCTGGAAGCAGAGCCCGAAGACGACGACATCGACGATGATGACGCAGACGAAGATGCCGACGACGAGGATGGCGCGTCTAAGAAGAAGAAAAAGCGCAAGAAAGCACGGAAGGAACCAACGGCCGAGGACGATGAGAACATCATCGACATTGAGGGGCCGGAGGACGCCGAGCTGGACGATGAGGACGATGATTTCATCGCGGATGATGAAGATGTGGATGACGATATGTCCGATCTGATCGATCCAAACCTGTCACCGGACGACGAGACGTGATGTCGACGGAGGTCCGGCAAACACCCTATTGATCGGCGGCCAATCTCGTCATAGGGTCGGCGGCCCGCGCCCTGCCGAAGGGCAATTTCAGCGGCTTTAGGGGCTATAGCTCAGTTGGGAGAGCGCTTGAATGGCATTCAAGAGGTCGGCGGTTCGATTCCGCCTAGCTCCACCAGCCTTGGTTCACGGCAAATGACAGACGTTCAGACCCCGCAATGCGCCGTCTGCGGGGCGATGGAATGCGTTCATTTGGTGGACAAGGACGGCTACGCCTTCTCGAAATGCGGCAAATGCGGGTTCGTTTTTCTCAACCCCATGCCGTCCCAAACCAATTTGAACGAAATCTACGAAGATCAAGCAGTCACAAGCGGCGGCGACTACCCGAAGGCGCGTTCGCGCATGCGCCGGGCCTATGGCCGCGCCTTGCGTTTTGTTCCCTACACCTTTCGAAAAAAGGTGCTGGATATCGGGTGTGGTGGCGGGTTTATGGTTGGTGCCCTCTCAAAATTGGGCGCCGACGGTTACGGATTTGATGTGGACGAGACGGCCATCGACTACGCGCGCCGGCGTTTCCCCAACTGTCAGTTCTTTGCCTCCAGCTTCGAAGACTTTCAAGGCCATGAAGGCCAGTACGATTTTGTCTATTCGTCCGAAGTGATCGAGCACGTGGCCGACCTGCCCACCTTCATGGATTTGCTCAAACGGGTAACCCGCCCCGGCGGCTATGTGTATATCACCACGCCGGACATCGGCAGCCCGCGGCGGCCGAAAAATCTCGTGGAGTGGGATGTTTTTTCGCCGCCGATCCATGTTCAGTTCTTCGACGAAAACACGCTTGCCCACGTGTTTGAACAGGCGGGTTTCATCCCCATACGGAGATTTCCGGATTCCAAGTCCGGGCTTAAGATGTTGTTCAAGAACACCTAAGCGTGAGTGCTGTTTGGTGCCTTTCCGAAGACGACACCATTTTCCGGCCAATGGACGCGCACTTCGTCGACCAGCATACCGGCGCTGCGTGCGCGATCGATTTTAGCTACGGCGGTTTCGGCAAGCGCGCCGGCACCCCAGCTAGCGCCAAACGCCTCCATATTCGGCCACCAATATTCTTCGACCGCATCGAACAAGGGTTCTTCTTGGTCTGGCTTTAAGGTGAGTGACCGCAGGAAGCGATTGGGCGGGTCTGCAAGATCGATCAAGGGTTCGCTGCGTGCTTCGTACCAATCCGAAAATTGCTGGAATGAGAAACCTTCAGCGCGTTTGATGAATGCAATCGCTTTGATGGATTGCTCGCTTCGGTGCAGAGCCGGTTGAACGTTCCCGGGCAACGGCCGGGTGATCACGCCGCGGGAGCGGCCTTCCATGAAGTTTGGTTCGTCCAGATAGGCGCCCGTCAAGTATTCGTCACTCGCGCTCATCGCGGCGGTTGTTTCCAGGTCCGGATACCAAAGTTGTGGGATGCCGTCGCAGGGCGCATCAAAGCCTGGCAGGGGTTCGTCGCGTCGGTGGTTTTGGATGTAGGCCGAAAAGAACTTCGTCAGCTTGAGGGCCTCATCCGCATGAGTGCTGCGCCAATGCAGGCGGAAGTCGTCAAGTGTTAGATCCTTCCGCCGGTCCAGCAGGCCGAAGACAGTGATCGGACCCAGTTCTTCCCCGATCATGGCGCGCGGCGCCCGCTAGGCGCTGAGATATTTGTCTAGCGTCATATGCATGCGGCGCAATCGCACTTCTTGATAATTGCCCAGCGTCTGCCCGGGTTTGCGGCTGGCTTTGATGCCGCGCGTTTGCATCAGCAGGTTTTGCGTGTCTTGGTCGTAGATGACGGCGAGGCCCGTATCCATTCCTTCGACGGTCGTGAACGACTCTTCGAAGCCAAGTCTCACAGGGTCGATGGCGTGAGTGGCGTTTTGGCCTTCAGGAAGGGGCCGCAAGAACATTAGATCGAAGATGCAGCTATCCACGTCATCCCCATTCGGCCGGAAGCGGTACACCATGGGCAGTGAAATTCCCGGGAACAGGAAGAGGTTGGGAAACACGTGGTACTCGATGGAGTCGATCATTTCACTGACGCTGTAGCGGGAAAGATCGACACCCATTTCCTTGCCCAAATTCTGGCGCAGATGTTCCGCAAACACCTCACGGGCCGTCTGGCCGTTTTTGACTTTCAGCCCAAGCTGACCGCCGCCCAATGCGTCAAGGATATCCTGTTGGGACATGTCACGTTCCCAATGGGGACTTGGAAACCCTATCGTATGTACGAAGCGCGTAATATTATCTCCGAACACGTCATATTGAGCATTGGCGTCGCCTGCTGTCGGCAATCCTTGCGGGTGCGTGGCCAGCACGTGGTACGCCTCCAAAAAGGCCTCTTGCGCCATCTTCCAATTGGCCGGCAATAGCTTCTCAATGTGAAGCGTCAGGTACCGTCGCTCCAACGGCCAATTCTTGAAGTGTTCGGGAACCACTTCAAGATAGGATTCTAAGGGCGGTGCGTTGTCATCCAAATTGATGAAAACGAACCCGCCCCATCGCGCAATCCGCACTTCGTCAAGACCAAAGTTGTTCTTATCGACGTGCGGAAAATCCCAATCGCACGGAATCGATTTCAATGAACCATCCAGGTTCCAGGTAAACCCGTGGAACGGACACCGTATTTGCTTCAGGCAGCCGCGGCTGGCCGACGGGCGCAGCTGCATGCCGCGATGCTTGCATGAATTGACGTAGGCTTTGATCTGATCCGCTGCGGATCTTACGACGACCACGGAGTATTTATTCACGTCGTAAACATAGGTGTCGCCCACATCGGGAATGTGCTCTTCGCGACAGGCGAATTGCCATGTCTTCGACCACATTTTTTCGATTTCCTGATCGAAGAATTCCTGGCTGGTATATCGGCTATAGGGCAGGTCGCCATCGCCCAGGAATTCGTAGGCTTCGTCGGTCAGGGCTTGGGGCGTCCCGTCCTTGTCATCGAGAATGATGTCCTTCGTGCTCGGGCCGGGGCAGCGGGCCGCGCCGGGTTGAAGGAGTGTTTGGGAATCTTGGCGTGTCGCCATGGCGTGCCTCAAGCGTGTGGTTTGCTCAGCGGTTTCTCAGTTCATCTCTGCGCGATGAAAGGTCATCCTTGCCCCTCGCGCCGCGCAACGAGTTCGGTGTGTCTTTGAAGAATTGATCCGTCGCCGGATCGGTTCGCGCCCAATCGTTCACTTCGGCGCGGAAGGAGATCTTCCAGACGCCGTCCCGTTTTTCGTAGCGGTCAACATAGCGGCCAGCGATGAACAAGTCTTTTTCCTGGCCGTCCTCAACAATTCTGTGAAACGCCTGGAAATAGATTTCTCCGAACGCAACGTCGCCTTCGACGTCGATTTTCATTTGGCCGATCATGTGGTGGTTGGCCAGATGGTCGTTCAATGCCTGCATGGCGAATCCCGCAAAGTCCTTTGGCGGGCCTTGAAAGAACCCATAGTCAGTGTTGGCGTCCTCGTGAAACACACTCAGCACAAGTTCTTTGTCGAGCCGATCGAGACCGCGCATATAGGTGCAACACAGATCGTATATTTCTTGTTTGTCGACGACGGTTTGCATGCGTGCGGCAAAGTCTTGCGACGTCATGGTGCCTCCTGGTCGCCAAATGGCCAGCGTTCACAATTCTCGACCAGTCTAGCTGAGCATTCGGGGAAACGCGACGCGTTTACGCGACGCCGGCACGGTATCCGCCCCACACCTTGCACCGTGGGCGGAGCAACGAGCAGTTATTGCATCTTCGAGGTGATTGTTATCTTTTTTTGCGCCTGGGACGGCGGAAACGGTTTTTCTTCATACCGTCAAGATTTGGGGTCGGCTCCAGGTCGTCCGCCAGACGGCCACCCCGATAGGCGTGGGCGCTATGGTGATCTGCAATATCGGTATCGACCGCGGCTTTGTTGTCCTTTGAAAGTGGTTCTGCGCGCAACTGTTGGTCATCCGGGTCGCCGCCTTTCTTGGACTTGCGTAATCCGTCTTTGGTGTCGGCATCGTCCATCGATGGCGGTGCTGCTTGATCGCGGTCATCTGCGCCGGTGGTGGCCGACGACGAGGGGGCCGGCATGGTCAGCAGCATCGCGTCCGCGCCGTCATGCACCGTGCCGGCATGCTGGCCGAACAGCTTCTTCACGAAGTCCACATGATGCCTCAGATGGAACAAATCATCCGTGAATGACAGGGGTACATTCACCCGTCCGATCTGCGCTTGCAGGTCGTCCAATTGTTCCAGCGATTCCCGCCGGTCGCCGAACGTGCGTGCGCGGCGCAAATCCTCTTCGATCCGCATCAGGTCGGCATACCAGCGATAAATCTTTCGGCGGATCCGCCAGCGATAGGTGGGGGGTGCCACCCGCAGCAGCGGAATAAGCAAGGTCAGCAGCGGCAACAGCAAAATGAACAATCGCTCCGACATGGTGGCTGCCCAGAAGGGCAACACGCTGTGCAGGAAGGTGGGGCCCCGCTCTAGGAAACGCTTGGCGTCGGCGCTGATCGGAAAATGTACGTAACTGGTAGACGGGAAGGCGCCTGCCCGTTCGAACAGGGTGGCGGGCCCGTGAATGCGGTCCGCTGCCATCAGCAATAGATCGCCCACGGCCGGGTGCAGCGAATCACGCGCAACCAATTGCGCGGCCGGCGCCAACAAGGTGACATCGTTGCGCGGCAAGTTTTTGTCCAAATCCAGAATGCCTTGCGGCAGCGATACGTTCGACAAGAACGGGAACAGCCGGTAGTAGGCCTCCGCACGCTCGAAATTCATCAGATCAATGTCGGGCGCTTTAAGCAGCGACTGAATCGCTGGCGAGGTTTCGGCTGCTACAAAGATCGCCGCATCGATTTGCCCAGTCAGAAGAGCGTTCGCCGCTTCTTGTCCGCCAATGGACCAAAGCTCGGTAGCACTGCTACCGATTCCGTTCTTGCGCAAAAGCTTCAAGGCAATGGTGCGTGTGCCGCTGCCTTCCGGTCCGATCGCAACCCGGTAGGTATCAAGTTCGGCCAGCGATTGCGCCGGCGGGTCGCCGCGCACGAACACCCACATGGGTTCGTGATAGAGGCTTGCGAGCGACATAAGCGTCGGTGTGGCTTCGGGGTCCCCGATGCCGCCTTGAACGAAGGCCACATCCACACCGGATACGTCTGATGTCAGAAGCGCAAGGTTCTCCTCCGAGCCGGCGCTTTCCACCAATTCCACCGAGATGCCTGATTTTTCCAAGGTTTCTTTGTATTGCTCGCCAAAGGCGGCATAGGCCCCGTCGGCGGGTCCGGTTGCAATACGAATACTGTCTGGCGGTGCCGGGTCCACATATTGGTACGTGACCACAAAGGCCACGAACACAAGAATGCTCAGCGGTACATAAATCTTGAGAAAATCACTCATCGCGAGACCAGCGCTACACCATCTTCCGGGCCAAAAATGCCTCAGAAAAAGAAATAAATCCGTGATCTTGAGATGGAGACGCCCACCTGAAATTCATTAGTCGACGTATACCCCCCTCCGTCACGAGCAGTCTAAAACAAAACGGGGGGCCGCGTCGATTCTTTAAGTCAGCCGTTCTTGGTAAAGGTCCAAGGTTTTTTGATCGAAGGCCACTAGGATTGCGTCTAGTTCGCCATCAATTATCGCCTTACGGTTGTAGATCGTGGCAACCGCTATATCCGCTGCCAGATCAGCAGGGAACATATAGACCCCAGTCGAGATCGCCGGGAAGGCGATGGAGCGGGCCCCAATTTCTTCGGCCAGGTCCAGCGCCCGGCTGTAACACTGGCGCAGCAAGGTTTCTTCGTTGTGTTCACCGCCATGCCAGACCGGACCCACGGTGTGGACCACGTATTTGGCGGGTAGATCGTACCCCGCGGTCAATTTCGCATCCCCCGTATTGCAGCCGCCCAGCCGGCGGCATTCCTCCAAGAGACCGGGTCCGGCCGCGCCATGGATGGCCCCGTCGACACCGCCGCCGCCCAACAACGTGGTGTTGGCGGCGTTGACGATCACGTCGCAGCGGATTTGGGTAATGTCGCCGCGCAAGGCAGTCACGTTTTGCATGGGAGAAGCTTAGCTCGCTGCCGCGCCATTTGCGACAGCGAGCTTGTCGCGCGTTTTACGGAATGCGCGGGATCTGCAGAACCCGGCGCGGCTTCAAATAAAACGTGTCCGTCAGCACCGGATTGAGAATATAGAAATCGGCGAAGGGAGAGTCATAGACAAAGGTCACCTCCGCCATGATCACGCTGCCGCCGGGGGTCAACAGGCCGCTCGGCAAATTGACGGTAGAGCCCACGCCCCGCGGTGTGGTTTGAAAGCCATCACTCCACAACACCGTCGGGACACCGTTATTGTCGGCCACGCTCGACACAACGATTTGAATGCCGGCCGCGTTGTAAGGCTGCATGATCGAACTTGCCGCCGTGAAAACGTCGGTAATGTCGTTGTTGTTGATCTGCGTTGCCTGGGCGACGATGTCGGCGGTGGCCGATGCCACGGTCGTCACGCGCCGGTCGACGGTCATCACATCTGAGATCTCAACGCCGCCGAAATAGAACGCGATCATGATGGGGGAGAGGATCGCAAACTCGACGGCCGACAGGCCGCGAACGTCGCGCCAGAATGTGGAAAGTTTTGCCATCTTTCTCATTGGACCAAGTCTCCAAATGGCTCGTTCCGGAAAACCGCGGTCGCAACGAGCAGGCGGTTGTTGCCGGACATGTTGGCCATGCCGGAACCGATGATCGGCAACATGACCGGATAGGAATAAAAGACGCGGACAACCACCACGTCGCCTTCCTGACCTGGGTCGAACACATAATTGGTTTGGAATTCGCCCTGCGCATTCAGCGGCGGCGGCATTTGCACGTTGCCGAAACCGTCAAAAGTGCGCACGTCGAATTCCATGCTGGAACCGCAGTTCAACATGAAGCCCACTTCGTCGCAGATCGCGTTTCGGAAATCTTGCTGCGTAAAGTTTGCGGCTTGCGCCTGCCCGGTTCTGATGTCGCGCGCCGCTTCGGAAACGCCGTTCTCGAGCGTGAATGTGGCAAAGAACACCAACATTGTTTCGATTAAGGCGAACAACAATGCAAAGAACGGGGTTGCGACAATCGCAAATTCAAGACTGGCGACACCGCGCTTGTCTTTGCGCAGGCGTCTTGATGACTTTGTCAGTCGGAAAAGATTGCCAATGCCAGGCGCCCTCATGCTGCGCGCGCATTCGATTAGCTGTTTCATGATCTGTCTCTTCAAGCATATCAGGCGAAGGGCCGGTCAAGCCCGATCCGGCGCGTCGCGTTTCAGCCATTTCTCCACGCGCTTATATTTTCTCAACAGCTCTCAATATACTCCTTATACAAACGGTCTGAATTATCGAAAATTTGAGGAAGCCTTTGATCCAAAAAGAATTTTCGAAAATTTTAAGGTTGGGAGATTGTTAACTTGCCGGGCGGAGACTGCCTTGCGCGGGGGCTGATGTGCCACGGGGCGGCACAAAGAGTGAGTGAGGCAGTGAAGAAGATGCGGCAGTTCTGTAGGAGTGCTGTGGCTGATCTTTGGTTATTCTGTACCGGGATCTTCCGTCAAAAATATCTAACCCCAGCAACAGGTTCTTTGTTTTCCAGATGGCGCCGCTGCCAAAGCGCGAACGTCGCCATGATCTTCGGCCTGAGTCTGGTGCCGATCATTCTTGCGGCCGGATCTGCGATCGACGTGTCGCGGGCGCTGGTCGTCCGGTCAAGGCTGTCCCAGGCCCTTGACGCGGCGGGCCTCGCGGTTGGCGGTACGATCGGCCTCAATGAAGCGCAAACGCAACAATTGGCGCAGAATTATTTCGATGCCAATTATCCGGCCGGCGAACTGGGCATTCCCGGCACGCTGCAAGTGGCGCAATCCGGCAACATTATTTCGTTGAGTGCATCCGCAACGCTGAACACCATGATTATGTCCATTGTCGGCATTCATACGATGACAGTGGGCGCGGCGGCGGAAATCACACGTGAATCGCGCGGTCTAGAGGTGGCTCTGGTGCTCGACAACACCGGTTCAATGTATTGGAACGGCAAGATCGCGGCTCTGAGGGATTCCGCAACCAGCCTGATCCATATTTTGTTCGGCGAGAATGCGTTTCCCGAAAATCTGAAAGTGTCGTTGGTACCCTTCGTCACCTCGGTCAATATCAATGCCGACAGTTTCGAAATGGACTGGATGGATGTGAACGCCAATGCGCTCCACCATGGTGAGAATTTCGATGAGACCGGCGGCCAAGTGAATCACTTCGATTTGTTCGATGGCATCGGCAATACGCAATGGAAGGGCTGCGTGGAACTGCGTGCCGATCCGTTCGACACCGAAGACACGGCGCCCGATGTGGGCAATCCGAACACGCTGTGGGTACCCTATTTTTGGCCGGACGAACCCAGCGGGTTTTCAGGCTACTACAACAGCTATCGCTCTGACGGTGTGAGCGGTACGGTCGAGGTGCGCCAGGCCAATTGGGCGAAGTATGACGGATCCAACGTGTCGATTGACGAATATCCGTCAAGCACGCGCGGGCCGAACAAAAGCTGCCCGCAAGCCTTGTTGCCGTTGACCAACGACCGGGACGAAATCCTCGACAACATCGGGGATATGCGTCCCTGGTTTAACAGCGGCACTAACATTGCCGCGGGCCTCGCCTGGGGCTGGCGGGTGTTGTCGCCGACACTTCCGTTTACGGAAGGTACGGCTTATGACGACGAAGACTGGCAGAAAGCGATTGTGCTGTTGACCGACGGCCGCAATGAGGTGGTTGCGCAGAGCACCCACAACGTGTCCGATTACACAGGCTACGGATATCTGTCTCAACAGCGTCTTGGAACTCAGGACAATGAGACGGCCGTCACACGCGTGAATGAGAACGTCTCGGAGATGTGTACGAAGGTGAAGGCCCAGGGCGTTCGCGTCTACACGATCACGTTTCAGCTCACGGATCCCGATGTGGAGGCGATCTTCGATGCCTGTGCTACCGATCCGGCACTGCACTTCCGCTCGCCGACCAATGCGGAGCTGGAGCTGGCATTCCAGGCGATCGCACAGGACCTCAGTAATCTTCGTCTCAGTCAGTAGGGCGTAGGCGGATAAAAAGAAAGCCCCCATCCGAAATCGGGTGGGGGCTTTGTTGTTGGGAAAGGAATTCCGTTAGCGTTGGCCGGAAGCTTCCTTGCCGATATTCAACTTGTTACGGACTTGCGCTTCAGCGTCGACGAATTCCTGGTTGAAGTCACCGGGTATCAGAGACCGTTCACAACGAGGAGCGCAGGTGAAGCTCACTTGCCCGGCACCGCGATACAATGTCATGTGATGCGGCATGGTCGTCGTGACGCTGATGGGTATATTGGCAATTTGTTGGTTGCCGCTGTCGAGAGCAATCACATTGGTCGTGCCAAAGTTCCGTCCAAGGACGAAAAGCAGATTGCCCTTTTGAACGGAGACATCCGCGATAGACGGATTGCCGACGACCACCGTTGCCGCGTTGCGTTCCAGCTCCAGCATGGTCGAGTTGTCGATCGGGACAACGACGATGCTTTGCCGTACTTCTTCATATTCAAAATCATCGAAGCTGCCGTCCGCTTGCGCGGGCCCGGCGACCGCAAGGGCACACAGGGCTGTTCCGACCGCCCCCCAGACCGCCGCCCGGCAGGCCTTGGCCGGCTGCTTCCGACTAAGAGTTTTCATGCCACGTCCTCACTGTCTTGGCGGCTGTGCGCCCGACGCCCACAGCCGCTTTTGGAGCAAAATGGCGGCAATTAATGAACACTTCGCAAAATTGAAGATTTACTTAAAACGCGAATAGTTGCGGCTGACAGTCAAACCGGTTCGTTCAAATTTTAGGCAAATAAAAGACAAGTATTTAGTACAAGTATATGTAAAAATATAAGTGAAAACAGGGACTTAAGTTACGAAATATTACTGCAATTAAGACCTTCTTAAGATCTTTTACTTATCGTGCAATGGAAGGTCGCGATGGAAACGTCGCGGCCATACGAGACGGAACCTCTCACTTAGATAAGACGTCTTAAATGCAGGAGGCAGTAATGACTAAAGTTCTTTCACGTTTTTGGCACGACCAAACCGGGGCGACCGCGATCGAGTATGGTCTCATCGCGGCAGGTATCGCCGTTGCGATTATCGGCACCGTCAACACCCTTGGCGGCGGCTTGAACACCCAGTTCGGTAACGTGAACACCAACCTGGGCGGTTAATGGCAACCGGCTCGACGGCGGTCGCCTAGGCCCGCCGGTCGAGCGCCCAACCCATTCGAGGCCGGATGGCGTCCTTGTGGACCCGCCGGCCTTGTTTGATTCTAAGGGCTCGTAAAGCCGTTTAAGGGGTCGGTAAGGCAACTGGGCTAGATTGAGGGCTTGCGGCCAGGCTGTGAACAGGTTGGCGCTTGATTCGTCAATCGAAGTAGTCCCAATGCAAGACCTGATCTCGCCATTGTCCCTCGCCGTCCTCACCGTGTTTCCCGGCTGTATGTTGATCGCCGCCTTCACGGATTTGGCCACCATGACGATCCCCAATCGTCTGTCGATTGCATTGGTCGCTGGCTTTACTGTTCTGGCCCTGTTGACGGGCATGCCGCTTGTGGAAGTCGGGATTCACTTCGCCGTGGGTTTCGGCGTTCTTGTGCTTGGATTTATTCTTTTCGCGCTAAACCTGCTCGGAGGCGGCGATGCAAAGTTTGTGGCGGCCACAAGCTTGTGGATGGGGCTGTCGGGCCTGCTTCCCTTCTTCGTCACCTTTGCCATGATCGGAGGCCTGTTCGGCTTGCTGATTATTTCTTTTCGGCAATTGCCCTTGCCGTCCTTCTGTGTCCGCTATCAGTGGATCACCCGGCTGCACGAGCCAAAGGGTGACATTCCCTACGGCGTTGCCCTGTCTATCGGTGGACTGATCGTTTTCCCAGAGACCGCCGTCTTCGCAATGTCTGTCGCTTAATACTAAAAAGCGACAAATCCAAGAAACTGTATTTTTAATCATCTGTGAATAAATAGTTGCGAGGCGAGGGGCGCGCCAAGTATTCGCGCGTGCCTGCACCCAAAAAACTTGGGGCTTGTTTGGACCGGAATGGGGCTTGGTCCAAAGCTGGGAAAGGTCAGGAGACCATGAGTGTAATGCGTATCCTAGTGCTCGGCATCGCTGTCGTGGCAGCTGGTGTTGCGGCTTTTCTTGTCAATACAATGCTCGGCGCCAATAACGGACCCGCGGTGGCAAGTGCGCCGCCGCAAGACTTGGCGGTCACGCAAGTGCTTGTTGCAAGCCGTAATCTGAGCATCGGCCATGCAGTGGGTTCGAGCGATCTGCGGTGGCAATCCTGGCCGGAAGAGGCGCTGACGGCCAGCTACATCACCAAGCGCCAGGCGCCTCAAGCGCGTCAAAAGAATGTGGGTGCCACGGTGAGGCAGCCGGTGCTTGCGGGTGAGCCCATCACAACGGCGAAAGTCATCCGTACAGAGAGCGCCGGGTTCATGGCGGCTCTTCTCGATCCAGGCATGCGCGCGGTTTCCGTGAAGATCTCGCCCGAGACCGGTGCCGGCGGTTTCATCCTGCCAAACGACCGGGTCGATGTGATCGTCACGCGCCGGACCATGAATGAGAGCGGCACGCGCGAGGGCTTCGAAAGCGAAACCATTCTCTACAATGTGCGTGTTTTGGCGATCGACCAGAATTTCCAGGAAGAAGATGACAAGCAAACCGCCGTTGGCCGTATTGCCACGCTGGAGCTCACACCCCAGCAAGCCGAGACCATCGCGCTCGGCGAAGCCATGGGCGACTTGTCCTTAATCCTGCGCAGCATCGCGGACATGGGTGGTTCTGAAGCGGATCACGCAGGCAGAAATCAAGGCAACGAGATCACCACGTCGGTCACGTTGTTACGGTATGGCGCTTCGACGCGCGTCCCAGTTGGAGGAGGTGCACGGTGAGCGCATTACAGAAAAACTTCTTGTGGGCTGCCACGACGCTTTTTGTGATGACAGTCCTGATGTGCAGCGCGGCCATGGGTCAAACCGCTGTCACCATCAACAATGGCAACGGCCCGAAGAGCCGGTCGATCGATATCGCCCTCAATAAGGCTACGATCATCGAATTGCCGGTAGCTGCCCGCGATGTCCTGGTCTCGGATCCTGAAATCGTCGATGCGGTGGTGCGCACCTCGCGCCGGACCTATCTGCTAGGCCGTAAGGTAGGCCAGACCAACGCTTTCTTCTTTGATGAATCGGGCAATCAAATCCTCAGCCTGGAAATCAAAGTGGAACGCGACTTGGCCGGCCTTGAAGCCATGTACAGCCGGTTTATCCCGGATGCCCGCATCAAGATCGAATCCATAAACGACAATATTGTGCTGGGCGGATTGGTGCCCAACACCGCGGCCGCCGAACAAGCTCGCGAAATTGCCGCGCGCTATGTGGGCAATGAAGAACAGGTCATGTCCATGCTGACGGTCGAGGGCGAAGAACAAGTGCTCTTGAAAGTGCGTGTCGCTGAAATGCAGCGCACGCTCGCCAAGCAGTTGGGCGTGGATACCCAAGCCGCCTTCTCCGTCGGTGAAGTAGCCTTCGACATCTTCACCGCGAACCCCTTCAGTCTTGTGGGTCAGCCCTTAAGCGCCGGCCGGCAGATTGCAAGTTTCACGCCCGGCGGCGACCAATATGACGCGACCATTCGGGCGCTGGAGCGTACAGGTTTGCTTCGTACCCTGGCGGAGCCAAACTTGACCGCTATCTCCGGCGAAAGCGCAAATTTCCTTGCCGGCGGTGAGTTTCCGGTGCCGGCATCGCGCGACCGGGACGGCAATGTGATTGTTGTCTTCAAACCGTTCGGTGTGGGCCTTGGTTTCACGCCCGTTGTGTTGGGTGAAGGCCGTATTTCGCTGAAGGTGTCGACCGAGGTGAGTGAGTTGTCGAACGAAGGCGCGTTCACCTTGCAAGGCGGCGTGTTCATAGACCCCACCACGGGTCAGCTTTCCCAAGGTACGGGCATCACCATTCCGGCCCTGAGTGTGCGCCGGGCGGAAACCACCGTAGAGCTGCCCAGCGGCGGCAGCATCGTCATGGCGGGCCTGTTGGAGGAATCGACGCGCTCGAACATTGACGGTGTGCCGGGAGCGAAAGACCTGCCGGTACTGGGTCAGCTCTTCCGCAGCCGCGACTATCAGAATTCGGAAACCGAACTGGTTGTCATCGTGACCCCCTATTTGGTCGGCGGCGTCAATCAGGAGCAGCTGGCCAAGCCGACGGATGGGTACGCGACCGCATCCGACATCGAAACAGCACTGATTGGCCGATTGAACGCGGTCTACGGCGTTGACAAGAAAGCGCCGCGCACCCGGACCCTTCAAGGGCCGGTCGGCTACATACTGGATTAGAGGGTGCTACCATGAACAGACAAACATCTCGACCAATGATGAGAACCGTCCGTAAGCAAACAAAAGCCGGTGCGCGCAGCGCAATTCTTGTGGGTGTGGTTGCGGCGCTGGTTGCTTGTTCACCATTGAAAAATGGACCCAAGCAAGCGATCAGCGTGGAAGAAGCTCATCCCATCCAAGTGGATTCGGAAGTGGCATCCATGATGGTGCCTCTGGATACCAATCCGGGCAAGCTGTCGCCGCAAACGCGCCACGAAGTGCGCGCGTTTTTGGCCAGCTACAAAAGCCGTGGACACGGCGCATTCAGCATTACCAAGCCCGGCGATGAAACCAGCCGAGGCAATGCGGCACGCGTGGCGCGGGCCATCGACAAATTGGCCGATGAGCTAGGTGTGGGCGATCATTTGGTGACCCAAGCGTTCTATACGCCCGAGGATGGGCAGAACAACGCGCCGATTATCTTGAGTTATTTGCGCTATGTGGCCACCGCCAGCGCCTGCGGCGACTGGTCCGACGATGCGGCCACGTCCTACAGCAATACGCGTATGCCCAATTTCGGTTGTGCGACCCAAAACAATCTGGCGGCGATGGTGATCGATCCGCGCGATCTTCAAGTGCCGCGCACGCTCGATCCGGCCGATGTCAATCGCCGCCAAAAGGTCATCGAAGATTACCGTTCGGGTCAGTCGACCGGGTCCGAACGGACCGAACAAGAATCTGGTCAAGTTAGCGAGGTGGAATAATGGGCAAGCTCGCATCACAAGAGACGCCAACTGAAGTAGATGTGGATGTCGATATTGATATCGAGGACGAAGAACAGGAAAGCCTCGAGAATGAGGACGCCTATGCGTCCCTGTTGCCCGAGACGGTAGAGGAAGAGGCGCCGCAGATTGCGGAAATCGACTCCGATCAAAACCTGTCGATGGAAGCACGGCCCGTTCCGCGGATCGCCATTCACGCCTTCTGTGCGTCGCCCGAAACCGGTGTCGTCATCCAGCGTGCGGCATCGGACCGACGGCTCGCAAAGGCGCATGTGACGGTTCACATGGGTGGGCTGCCGGCGGCCATTACTCAGTACAAGAACTCCACAACGCCGAACTTAGTGGTGGTTGAAGATCATAGTCATCACGAAGAACTGTTCGCAAACCTTTTGAAGTTTGCGGAAGTGTGCGATCCCTCCACCAAGGTGATGGTGATCGGCAAAACCAATGATGTGGGCCTGTACCGGGAACTCATCAAACAAGGCGTTAGCGAGTATTTGGTTAGCCCGTTGACTCCGCTTCAAATAATTGCGTCCGTGTCCTCCATCTATGTGGACCCGGCAGCACCGCCTATCGGCCGTTCCGTTGCGTTTGTGGGTGCCAAGGGCGGTTCCGGATCGAGCACTATCGCCCATCATGTGGGCTGGTGCATGGCCGACGGCCTCGAAGAAGACGTCACCGTCATCGATCTGGACATTCCCTTCGGAACGGCGGGGCTTGATTTCAACCAAGACGCAACGCAGGGCATCGCGGATGCTCTTACATCGCCCGAGCGCCTTGACGATGTGTTGCTGGACCGCTTGCTGGTCAAATGCTCCGATCATTTGAGTTTATTTGCGTCGCCCAGCGTGCTGGACCGGGACATCGAACTGGATTCCCAAACGTATGAAAGCGTGTTGGAGATCGTTCGCCAAATGGTTCCCACAGTGGTGCTTGACGTACCCCATGTGTGGGCGCCGTGGACCAAGCATGTGTTGTTCACCTCCGATGAAGTGGTCATCACCGCAACGCCGGATTTGGCTTCGTTGCGCAATGTGAAGAACATTATCGATTTGGTGAAGGCGGCGCGTCCTAACGATTCACCGCCGCGCATCGTGCTCAATCAAGTAGGCGTGCCGAAGCGCCCGGAAATTCCGGAGAAGGATTTTGCGGAAGCGACCGGTATCGATCCTTCGCTGGTCATCCCGTTCGATGCGCAACTCTTCGGGACGGCGGCCAATAACGGCCAAATGGTCACTGAAATTGCCGGCAACAGCAAGATCAAAGAAGGTCTGAAGAAGCTTGCCTATGATGTCAGTGGCCGTGAACCGCCGGAGGACAAAAACAAAGGGCTGCTGGGCATGCTGGGTATCGGCAGCTCATAAGTTAGTGTACGGATTATATGTTCGGCAAAAGGTCAAATGCGGGTTTTGCAGGTGAGGTGAGTCGGCCGCCGGTCCAGCCGGTTGCGCCGCCGCCACCGCCGCCAGCTAAACCTGCCCATGTCAACGGAAATGGGTCCGCCAACGGCACCGCCACGAGTGCCGTAAAGCAAGACGTTGCGGAGAAACCCAAGGCCGAACCGAAACCCATCTCGGTGCCAACTCCGCCGGCTTTCAGTGCCGCGCCGGAAAAAGACACCATGATCATGGCCGAAAAGTCGGAGGAATATTACGAGCTTAAACGGTCCGTGTTCGATGCGCTGATCGACACGATCGATTTGGCCCAATTGGCCCAGTTGGATACAAAAAGCGCGGCCGACGAAATCAAAGACATCGTCGCCGAAATCATCACCATCAAAAATGTGGTGTTGTCCACCATAGAGCAAGATCAACTTGTCGAAGACATCTGCAATGATGTTTTGGGATATGGGCCATTGGAACCGCTGCTCGCGCGCGACGACATTGCCGACATCATGGTCAATGGCGCCGACAGATGTTTCATCGAAGTGGGTGGACGCATTCAACTGACGCCCATCCGGTTTCGCGACAATGCGCAGCTTATGAACATCTGTCAACGGATCGTGAGTCAGATCGGCCGGCGGGTGGATGAATCAAGCCCCATTTGTGATGCCCGTTTGCTGGACGGCAGTCGTGTGAATGTGATCGCGCCGCCACTCGCCATTGACGGTCCGGCGCTCACCATCCGAAAGTTTAAGCGCGACAAGCTCACCCTGGAGAACCTGGTCAATTTCGGATCGATCACCGCGGAAGGGGCGAAGGTGCTGAGCATTATCGGCAATTGCCGCTGTAACGTGCTGATCTCCGGCGGTACGGGTTCCGGTAAAACCACCTTGCTGAATTGCTTGACCGCCTATATCGAAGCGGACGAACGCATCGTCACCTGCGAGGACGCAGCCGAACTTCAGCTTCAGCAGCCCCATGTTGTGCGTTTGGAAACGCGCCCCCCCAATCTTGAAGGCAAGGGCGAGATCACCATGCGTGATCTGGTCAAAAACTGCCTGCGGATGCGTCCGGAACGGATCATTGTGGGTGAGGTGCGTGGCTCGGAAGCGTTCGATCTGCTACAGGCCATGAACACCGGCCACGACGGCAGTATGGGCACGCTGCACGCGAACAGCCCGCGCGAAGCGCTCAGCCGTCTGGAAAGCATGATCACCATGGGCGGGTACAATCTACCGTCCAAAACGATCCGGGAAATGATCTGCGGTTCCATTGACGTGATCGTTCAAGCCGCGCGCCTGCGTGACGGCTCGCGGCGCATCACGCACATAACGGAAGTGATCGGCACGGAAGGCGAGGTGGTGATCACCCAAGACCTGATGGTGTTCGACATCCATGGTGAAGATGAAACCGGCCGTGTCATGGGACGGCACAAATCCACAGGCATTGCGCGTCCGGCATTCTGGGACCGTGCACGCTATTTCGGTCGCGAGCAAGAACTGGCCGAAGCGCTGGATGCGTCGGCCGACTAGAAAGCAGCAGGATGGATCACGTCACAATAACAATCTTGGTTGCGATGCTGGCGGCCCTCACATTTGGGGGCATCGGGTTTGTGGTGTTCGCGCCTTCCATGGAACGTCAGTCCCGGGTCAATCGCCGGGTGCAGAACGTTATTCATGGCGCCAAGGTTGCCAAGTCGCGCAAGCGGCAGGACAACGCGGACGTAACGGCGCAGCGGCGCAAACAGGTTCAGGAAACACTGAAGGATCTCGAGCGTCAGCAAAAGGAAAAGAAGAAGAAACAAACCCTCAAGCATCAGATCGAACAAGCGGGCATGGAGATATCGCCGCGCCTGTTCATCGTGTTGTCGGGCTTGTTCGGTGTCTTTTTCGGTTTCTGCCTGTTTCTGTCGGGCCAGCCGCCTTATGTGGCCTTTGGCGCCATGTTTGCGGCAGCCCTGGGGTTGCCCCGTTGGCTCTTGAGCTTCCTTACGGCGCGGCGCCAGAAGGCCTTTTTGGAGGAATTTGCCAATGCGCTCGATGTGATCGTGCGCGGTGTGAAGGCCGGTCTTCCTATTGGCGAGTGCTTGAAGATCATCGCGCGCGAAAGTGCGGACCCTGTGGGCTCCGAATTTACCGAGCTGGTGGAAGGGCAGAAGGTCGGCATCTCGCTAGAGCAGGGATTGGAGCGCATGTATGAACGCATGCCGCTGGCCGAAGTGAATTTTTTCATGATCGTTTTGACCATTCAGCAGAAGTCCGGCGGCAATTTGTCGGAAGCATTGGGCAACCTGTCCAACGTTTTGCGGTCGCGCAAACTGATGCGCAGTAAGATTCAAGCCATGTCGTCGGAAGCAAAAGCATCCGCCATGATCATTGGCTCCCTTCCGCCCGGCGTGATGACCATGGTCTACATCACGACGCCGGATTACATCAATCTTCTGTTCACGGAGCAAGCAGGTAATATCATGCTGGTGGGCGGCATCTTATGGATGGCGACTGGCGTTTTGATCATGAAAAAAATGATTAACTTCAACTTCTGACCGGATCGTGGCGCGCTATGTTTGCACTCCTTGAAAAGCTGACGGATCCCGGTTTCATGGTCGCCTGTTTGGTGGCCGTGGCGGCCTTCGCCACCGTGCTGACCATTGCATTGCCCATGTTGGAAGGCGACCGTTTGGGCGCTCGCCTAAAGTCGGTTACCAACCGACGGGAGGAGCTGCGCCAGAAGCAGCGCGAAGCGTTCGCGAAAAAGAACAAAGGCCGGCCGCTGCGCTCGACGCCAGTGGGCTTCATGAAAGAAACGGTCGACCGGTTCAACCTGCAGAAGTTGATGGAATCCGACGACACGAAATCCAAGCTCGTGCAGGCGGGATTTCGCGGCCAAGCGCCGTTGTTCACGTTCCTTTTCTTCCGCCTAGTCATGCCGTTCATTCTGTTCTTCGCGGCGATGATCTATCTGTTCTTCGTGAACAGTCACGGCATGGAAACGATGGGGCGCGTCCTGGTCTCGTTTGGTGCGGCGTTTGCCGGCTACTACTTGCCGAACGTGTTCGTGGAAAACATCATTCAGCGGCGCCAGGACTCCATTAACCGCGCCTTCCCGGACGCGCTCGATCTGCTTCTGATCTGTGTGGAAGCGGGTATGTCCATCGAAGCCGCCTTCAACCGCGTGTCGCAGGAAATCGGACAATCGTCCGTGGAACTTGCAGAGGAGTTGGGTCTGACGACAGCCGAATTGTCCTATTTGCAAGACAGGCGGCAGGCATACGAAAATTTGGGACGCCGCTGCGGGACAACAGGCGTCAAAGCAGTGTGTACGTCGCTGATCCAGGCGGAACGCTATGGCACGCCGTTGGCACAAGCCTTGCGGGTGCTGGCACAGGAGAATCGCGACCTACGCATGTCTGCGGCTGAAAAGAAGGCCGCCGCGCTACCTGCAAAGCTCACGGTACCGATGATTGTGTTTTTCTTGCCGGTGCTGTTCGTGGTGATCCTGGGACCGGCGGTGATCAACTACTGGAAAATCTAAGCGCCGCTGCCTATGGGCCGCTGGTCCGTACGTTGCGCTCTACATTCATGAGGTCGCGCCAGGGGTCGGGCTGGGTCAGCATTTCGCGCAGATAGGCTACATTGTTTTCGGCAATTTCCGGCGGTAGATCGGCCCGTGCCATCTGCTCGGCTTCATCGAACTTGCCTTGAAGCCCGATTACAAGGGCCAGATTCTGGCGCATTTGCGGGGTGGCCTCGCCGGTTTCGACAGCGCGCCTCAGGAAGATCTCGGCTTCGGTCAAATCGCCACCAAGGGCCCGCGACAGACCGTAATTGTTGAGGACGGTGGCATTGTTAGGCGCCGACGCAAGAGCTGCTTCGTAGTAAAGGCGCGCGCCCGAATGATCGCCGGACTGGTCGAGCGCAATGCCCGTTGCCGATTGAATTTTCCAGTTTGCCGGCGCCAGTTTCGCTGCCTGTTCCAGAACTGTCACCGCTTCGTTTGTGCGTCCCAGGATCAGCAGTGTCTTGCCATACTCCGCACGCATGGAAGCGCTTCCCGGATTACGCGCAATGGCCTCCACCAGGATTGAATGCGCTTTGTCGACCGAACCGAGTTTCCGCAGATTCTTGGCGTAGTTAAGCGCTGCTTCCATATTGCCGGGGTTTTGGTCGTAAAGCGTGCCCCAATACGACGCGGTCTGCACCAGGTCCTGACTGGTTGGTTCCGTTCCATCCGTGCCGTGCGGCGCGGTAGCAGGCGCTTCGGATTGTCCATTTTCCGCGTCAGTGCCGTCCGAAGGTGGCGTTGCGCACGCCGTGAGGAACGCCAAGACGGATACAGAACACAGGAAGGGAACACGATTCATCGTCGACCAACGTCATTCGTTACTTAAGTTTTAAGAAAAGCTAGCAGAACAGCCTGACCGAAATCTTAATGGGTCGGCTTCGGTTTGATTGGCTTGCGCTGCACCGTTAATGTTTGTCGGTAAGACTCGAAAGGTGCCCGTATGCTGGATTTGTTTTCGCAAGACACAACCGAAAATGCCCGAAAGATCTTTGTGGTCAGCGAAAGCGATGTGCAGAACTGGCGGAAAGACCTGCCGGAAATCCAAGCACAGTGGGCAGAAGGGGCGAACTTTAAAGCATCAACGGGTGACGTGCTGCTTCTGCCGGACGAGACCGGCGGAATTGTCGCGGCCGCTGTGGGCACCGGCAAGGGTGAAGAGGCGTTTGCCCCCGGTGCTATCGCTCACAAACTACCGGAAGGTGTGTGGCAATATGATCCGGCCCTGTCACAGGTTGCGTTGAAGCGGGCCTGCTTGGGATTTGCCCTCCATGGCTATCGTTTCGGGCGCTACCGGACGGACAAAAAACCAAAAGCCATGCTGCGTCTGCCGGAAGACATTGCCGACCACATCGACAATCTTGCGCAAGGGGTTTTCTTGGCGCGTGATCTAATCAATACGCCGCCCAACGATATGGGACCGGACGAATTGGAAGAGGCGGCACTGGCGCTCGCCAAAACGCACAAGGCGGAAGCCGCGGTGACGCGCGATGCCGAATTGCTCGAACGCGACCTCACACTCATTTATACCGTCGGCCAAGCAAGCGACCGCCGGCCTCGGCTCATCGACATTACCTGGGGCCGAAGCGACGCGCCCAAAGTCACGCTTGTGGGCAAGGGTGTTTGTTTTGACAGTGGCGGCCTTGACCTGAAGCCATCGTCGGGCATGGCGCTTATGAAGAAAGACATGGGGGGTGCGGCTAATGTGTTGGGCCTTGCCGCTATGATCATGGGGGCGGGCATTGATGTGCGTCTTCGGGTGCTGGTGCCCGCGGTGGAAAACAGTGTCGGGTCCAATGCGTTTCGAACAAGCGATGTGTACACAAGCAAGAAAGGCCTGACCGTAGAAATCGGCAATACGGATGCCGAGGGGCGGTTGATTTTGGCGGACGCCCTCGCAATTGCCGATGAAGAAGAACCGGAGCTGTTAATCGACATGGCGACCCTTACGGGCGCGGCCCGGTCTGCATTGGGCCCCGATGTGCCGCCGTTTTATACGTCCGATGAAAATCTCGCCGGGGAAATCGCGGCACATTCAAACGAGGCGGCCGATCCCGTTTGGCGCATGCCGCTTGTGCCGGCCTACGACAAATGGCTCGACAGTTCCGTGGCGGATCTGAGCAGTACGGGCAGTTTGCCCATGGCGGGATCGATTACGGCGGCGCTGTTTCTCAAACGGTTTGTCACCAAAACGGCTTCCTATGTCCATTTCGACATTTACGGATGGGCCAATCGCGCCCGCCCGGGCAAGCCGTTAGGCGGAGAGGCCCATGGCATACGCGCCCTCTTCAGTCTCCTCGCTGACCGGTACGGTGATAGCAATTCTTGAGTAACCGGCTGACGTGTAAGCTACTTCTGCAGTCGCAGCGGATTTGTTGCGGCGTTTGGAGCCGACTATGCCGTCCTATGACCGCCGTCTGACGCCTGCGCGGGCCGATCTTGCCGCTTCCCATTTGAGGGGCAAAGTCGACGCGGACCGTTTTGTCGATGGCATCACCCATCAAGTCAGAAAAGGGCATTGCAATCTCTATGCTCAGCCGCGCGGTGATGATGGTCTCGATACGCAATTGCATTGCGGTCAGACGTTTACTGTCTACGAAGAACGCGAGGGTTGGGCTTGGGGCCAGGCGGCGTTTGACGGCTATGTGGGCTACGTGCCCGCCGATGCGCTCAACAAAGATCCGATTCAAACCACGCACAAGGTCACGGCCCTGCGAAGTTTTGTGTTTCCGGGACCTTCCGTCAAATTCCTGCCCGTCGACACCTTAAGCCTTAATGCGGAGGTTTTGGTCGAGCGGGAACAAGAGGGGTTCGCGGTCACCCCTGACGGATATGTGTTTTGCGGTCACATTTCGCCGAAAGATCAGTTTACGGAAGATGTGGTGGAATGCGCGCTTGATTTTCTCGGAATCCCCTATCTTTGGGGCGGGCGCACGAGTTTGGGGATCGATTGCTCGGGCCTCATTCAGGAAGCATTCTTGGGCGTCGGCATAACCGTCCCGCGTGACGCGGATCTACAGGAGAAATCGATTGGCGAGCGGATCAACGAAGGTAATTCGCTCGATGGTCTTCGCAGAGGCGATTTGGTTTTTTGGGATCGACATGTGGGGATCATGGTGGATGGCCAATCTTTGCTCCACGCGAACGCACACCATATGTGTGTCGCCGAAGAACCGCTCGCCGCGGCAGTCGAGCGAATCGCTTCCGTAGAAGGGCCGGTGACGTCGATCCGACGTCCGGATCTAAGTCCCTAGAACCAAAACTTTGCTAGCCGGCGCTTTCCTCGGCAGGTGCGGTCTCTGCCGCCGGCGCTTCAGGAAGCGGTAACGGGGTGTCCGCTTTGGACCGCATAAACTTGATCAACGCGGCCCGCTGTTCCGGCTTGTTAAGGCCGGCGAAGTTCATGGAGTTGCCGGGAATGTATCCTTTCGGATTTTCGATGTAGCTGTTGAGCGACTCGTAGTTCCAGACCTTGTCCCCCGCGCCGTATTCCTTCAAAGCGGAGGAATAAGAAAACCCGTCGCGCTGCGCTATAGGACTGCCGACGATACCCCACAGATTCGGACCGGTGCGGCTGGGCCCGCCTTTATCGAAGGTGTGACACGCGGCACAGCGCTTGGAAATTTTCTCGCCGCTGGCTTCCGTGGCAGATGCCAGCAACACAGGTAAAGGTGTGATTTCGACAACTTCCGGCTCACCGCCGCCATGCCCTTCCTGCTCAACGCCTTCAATAAAGAACCCTTTTGTTTCGGGCGCCTTGGAGGCATAGACCTGATCGGCAACTTTGCTCAGCGGACCCCAAACAAATAAAACGGCGCCGAGCACCGCCATAAAGACCATGTTCATTAGTGATGAATGCATTGAGCCGATTTCCCGGAAATATGCCTGCTTTGGATGGCGCGATCTAAGACGCTGACCGCCCAAAGAAATAATGGATGAATCACCAATCGCCTGGCGATTTGTCTGCGTGGACACTATCGTTTAGACCGTGTGCGCCGCAATGCGGCCCAGGGTCCGCAGCGGTCCGGCGGGAGGTCAATTTATTGTTTAATATCAAATGGTTAATACGGATTTGCAAATCTTGCGTCCTTAAGTCGCACAGATCTCGGCCGGTGAAGTCGGCGCGCGATCTGCTGCCCGCCAGCGGCTGGTGCCGTGGCTGAAGGACCCAAATCCATTGTGATACTTCCGGCGCGCTTGGCGTCGGTGAGATTGCCGGACAAACCGCTCGCCGACATTCATGGCCATCCGATGATCGAGCACGTGTGGCGGCGCGGCTGCGAGGCGGGCGTGGGCGATGTGTTGGTGGCGTCTGCCGACCAGGAAATCTGCGAGGTGATTAGCCGCGCTGGCGGCCGGTCGGTCCTGACGGATCCAAATCACCCATCGGGATCGGATCGCATTTTCGAGGCGCTGCAAATCATCGACCCGAACGAAGAGGTCGATATTGTTGTTAACCTTCAAGGAGACCTTCCAATATTGGATCCCGCGCTGATCCGGATCGTGATCGATATATTGGCCGATGGTCGGTTTGACATTTCCACACTGGTGGCCCGCATTACGGACAACCAAGAACGCCTCAACCCGAATGTGGTGAAGGCGGTGGTGTCTTTCGAAAAGCCCGATGCGGGCGTTGGCGATGTGGGCAAAGCTTTGTACTTTTCCAGGGCTACCGTTCCCTATGGGGACGGGCCACTTTACCACCACATTGGTATTTACGGTTATAGACGCGCTGCCCTTGCGCGCTTTGTCGGGCTGCCGCCATCGCCGCTCGAAACGGCCGAAAGGCTGGAGCAATTGCGCGCGCTCGAAAATGGCATGGCTATCGGTGTGGGTGTCGTTGACACGATTCCCTTCGGTGTCGATACTCCGGAAGACCTGGAAAAAGCACGTCGACTGATGAAATAGGCGCGCCGGGTACGGAAGATCCGCCTTATGACTGATAGTAACGATAAATTCGCGCATTTGCCGGAGGGCAAGATTGCCTTCCAGGGCGAGCCCGGCGCCTATTCCCATTTGGCGTGCAAAGAGGTTTTTCCCGAACGGGAAGCGTTGCCGTGCCAGACCTTCGAAGACGCCTTTGCGGCGGTCAGCGAAGGCAAGGCGGCACTTGCGATGATCGCCATCGAAAACTCGTTGGCGGGCCGGGTGGCCGACGTGCATCATTTGATGCCGGAATCAGGCCTCTACATTGTTGGCGAGTATTTTCTGCGCATTCAGCATCAGCTCATGGCACCGCCAAGTGCCACACTAAAGACGGTTAAAACCGTTCACAGCCATACGATGGCGTTGGGGCAATGCCGCTTTGTGATCCGCGAACTAGGGCTTAAGGCGGTGGTCGAAGCAGATACGGCTGGATCGGCCCGCCGCGTGTCGCAAGAGAACGATGTAGCGCAAGCGGCGATAGCGTCGAGCCTTGCGGCGGAAATCTATGGGCTCGATATTCTCAAGCCCGATGTTGAGGATGCTACCCATAACACCACGCGCTTCTTAATCATGTCCGCGGAACCGGACGATGCGGAACCTGGGTCCGGACCCACCGTTACCAGCTTTGTGTTCCGTGTACGGAACGTTCCTGCCGCCCTATATAAAGCCATGGGGGGCTTTGCGACCAACGGGGTCAACATGACCAAGCTGGAAAGTTATCAGTTGGACGGGTCGTTCAATGCCACTCAATTTTATGCGGACATTGAAGGCCATCCGCAGGACCGATTGGTGCGGTTGGCACTTGAAGAGCTCGAATTCTTTAGCACCAGCTTAAAGATCTTGGGCATCTATCACGCGGACAAGTACCGCACTCAAAGCAAGTAGAAGCGTTCAGGAACTCGCCCAGGCTTTCACCAATTGATGGGCAATCGCCATGGGGGGCGGGACGTAAAGGGAGCCGTCGCCGTTTCCGGCAAGAGCTGCCTGCACGGTCGATTTGTCGAACCAGACGGCTTCTTCAAGTTCCACATCGTCCAGCATGATTTCCTCGGACTCGGCAGTGGCAAAACAGCCGATCATCAGGGAAGAGGGATAGGGCCACGGCTGGGTCGCAAAGTACTGCACGCCGGACACTTTGATGCCGGCCTCTTCGTCAAGTTCTCGGGCAACCGCCTCTTCGATGGACTCGCCCGGTTCCACAAAACCTGCCAGTGCTGAATACATTTTGGCAGGCCACGCCTTTTGCCGTCCGAGCAAGCATTTCTCGCCGCTGATCGCCAGCATGATCACCACCGGGTCGGTCCGGGGGAAATGTTCGGCATTGCAGGACGGGCAAGCGCGTTTGTATCCCGCATCTCCCGGCTCCGTTGGACTGCCGCAGTTTGCGCAAAAGCGATGGCGGGCATGCCAGTCGATCATCGATTTGGCCTGGGCCAGTATGGCTGCCACATCGCCGCTCAACTCGCCCGCCATTTGGCGCAGTTCCTCGAACGTCCCCAAACCGGCAAGCGGGCCGCTTTGCTCCGGATTGCGGGCATCTGAAATATCGACGGCAAAATATGCCGTATCGTCTTCAAGACCGAGGAACACGGTCATGGGATTGTCGAGGTTGAGCGCCTTGATGGCCTCGCGGGTAAGCCAACCGGCCGCCGTGCCGTGGTCCGGGCCTCTGGGCGGAATGATCAGCGGTTTCAAGCGCCACAAAGGAATGAAAAGACTGTCAGGGCTGTCGAGCCTCGATTGCAGCCAGTCTTGGTCGCCGCGCAGATTTCCCGCCCGATCCAACGGGTTGTTGGCGAAGGTGTTCGGATTGGTCGGAAGTGGCATCTGGCGTTCCCCATTTTTTATAGTGGGTCTTGTTTTTGCACATAGTTCCGCATCGCGGCAATGGGCCACGGCAAGACGCCCCGCGCTGACCCCTTGCCTGCGCGGGGCCCGCTTCTGCTATACTCTGTCGAGAGAGGTTGGCGGTGGACGAGCCACTCGCCAACCCGGTCAGGTCCGGAAGGAAGCAGCCGTAACGAGCCGGCGCGGGTCGTCGTCCAGCCTCTCACCCATTTGGCGATAGAACCAAATCAACGTCATCGCATAGGCGCGCCTGAGTGCATGTCAGAAGATCAACCAGACATTGACGGCCCATCGCCGGGGCCGGACGAACCCGGCCTGGGATTGGCCGGCGGCGGCATGAGCGCATCCTCGGATGAGGAATACCGCGTTCTCGCCCGAAAATATCGCCCGTCTAACTTCGATGAATTGATCGGTCAAGACGCGATGGTGCGCACGCTGCGCAACGCGTTCGAATCGGATCGCATCGCCCACGGTTTCATTCTCACGGGCGTGCGCGGCATTGGCAAAACCACAACCGCGCGCATTATCGCCAAAGGCCTTAACTGTATGGGGGAGAAGGGGACCGACCGTAATGACGGCGCGCCCACCGTCAGCCCCTGTGGCGTCTGCCCCAATTGCCAAGCGATTTCGGAATCGCGGCATGTGGATGTGCTGGAAATGGACGCAGCCTCGCGCACCGGCATCGACGACATCCGCGAAATCATCGAAGGCGTGAAATACGCGCCGGTTTCCGCGCGCTACAAAGTCTACATCATCGACGAAGTGCACATGTTGTCGAAGGCGGCGTTCAACGGTTTGCTCAAAACGCTGGAAGAGCCGCCGCCCCATGTAAAGTTCATCTTTGCGACGACGGAAATCCGCAAAGTGCCGGTGACCGTTCTGTCCCGCTGTCAGCGGTTCGATCTGCGGCGCATCCAGTCTGACGAAATGATCGCCCATCTTCAGTCGGTGGCTGCCGCCGAAGGCATCGCTGTCGAACAGGGGGCGCTGCGTATGATCGTGCGCGCGGCGGAGGGGTCTGCCCGGGACGCGCTTTCATTGCTTGACCAAGCCATCAGTCATGGCGCCGGCGACAAGGTCGAGGAAGCCTCGGTCCGCGACATGCTGGGTCTGGTCGATCGCGGCCGCATCTTCGATCTTTTTGAATGTGTCATGTCGGGCGACATTGCCGCGGCCCTTGATCATTTACGGGATCTTCATGTGGGGGGCGGTGACCCGATCATGATCCTGCAGGATCTGTTGGAGGTGACACACTGGATTACCCGCCTGAAAGTCTCCAAGACCGCTGCCGACAGCGCGATTGCCACCGAAAACGAAATCACACAAGGGCAGAAGCTTGCGGCGGAATTGCCGATGAACGTGTTGACCCGTAGTTGGTCGATGCTTCTGAAGGGATTGAGTGAGGTGCAGAGTGCCCCTCAATCTATGGCGGCCGCCGAGATGGTGTTGGTGCGCTTGGCCTATGCGGCTGATCTTCCGTCTCCGGAGGAATTGGTGCGCACATTGTCGAACCAAGATCCGGATCGTTCGCCGGCGTCCGGCCCTCCGGGTAGCGCGAGCCCGCGCTCGGCTCCATCACGTCCCACATCGGGGGATGCATCGATAGCGCCGCGCCGCGAACCGGCCCCGGCGCCGCCCCCTTCCGGCAGTGCGCCTGTTGCTCAAGCACAAGCGCAGACCGCTCTGGCGCCCGCAGTGCCATTGCTGGCCACATTTGAAGAAGTCGTTCTAAAGGCCGAAGGGAACCGAGAGATCGGACTGAAGACTCAGTTGGAGGATTATGTCCATCTGGTGCACTTCGAGCCCGGCCGGATAGAATTTCGTCCGGCTGACGGCGCGCCTGCCGATTTGTCGGGGCGCCTTGCGTCAAAACTTCAGGAATGGACGGATACGCGCTGGGTGGTAACGGTTTCCAATGCGGAAGGGCGTCCCACACTTAGCCAACAAAAAGCGGCTGAAGAAAAGCGCCGCCACGACGATGTGTCGAAAGACCCAATTGTCGCGGCATTCTTTGACTCCTTTCCCGAGGGTCGTATTGTCGCCATACGGGACATCCAACCTGAAACAGACGAGAGCGAACTGGATTTCGACGATGATCTCGATCTGGAGGACGATGATTGATGAAAGACCTAGGCGGCCTATTGAAACAAGCACAAGACCTGCAATCCAAAATGGCCGAAATGCAGGCCAAGCTGGACACGCTTGAAGTGGAAGGTCAAAGTGGCGGCGGGATGGTGCGTGTCACGCTCAACGGCAAAAGCGTTATCAAGCGTGTCAGTATTGACGACAGCCTATTGGTGCCATCCGAGCGCGAGGTGCTTGAAGATCTGATCGCAGCGGCTCACAACGACGCTAAAGCGAAACTCGAGCAGCAAATGGCCGAAGAAATGGCGAATGTGACCGGCGGGCTGGGTTTGCCGGCGGGTTTGAAATTCCCATTCTGACGTAACGGCGCCCGGTAAACATCATCATGGCCCCTGATGTGACGGACCGCATGTCCGACTCTTCCTCTGGACGCGAGATAGACCGACTCATTCAACTGCTTGCCAAACTGCCGGGTCTGGGGCCGCGTTCCGCGCGGCGCGCGGCGCTCGACCTGATCAAAAAACGGGACTCGTTGCTGGTGCCGCTGGCCGATGCGTTGAACAAGACGGCAGCGCAGGTCAAGATTTGTTCCGTATGCGGAAATATTGATACAATCGATCCCTGCGGTATTTGTGCGGACGGGCGGCGTGACGGCGGTTCTATTTGCGTGGTGGAAGAGGTCGGCGATCTGTGGGCACTTGAGCGTGCGTCGGTGTTTCGCGGCCGCTATCATGTGCTGGGCGGCATTCTTTCTGCTCTCGATGGCGTTGGCCCCGACGATCTCAACATCGAGTCGCTGATGTCGCGTGTTGCAAAGGGCGGTGTGAAGGAAGTGGTCCTTGCCATGAATGCCACAGTAGACGGTCAGGCCACGGCCCACTATTTGGCGGACAGGTTGAGCGGCACGGGCGTCCAAACATCCCGATTGGCCCACGGCGTGCCGGTCGGCGGGGAACTCGATTATCTGGATGACGGAACCTTGGCAGCGGCGTTCAAATCTCGCCGGCCTACTTAGCTGTTCGGGACAGACTTCTCGCTCGCAACCGAAACGACCTTAATCGCCGGATCGGCGGCGGCCACACCCTCGGTATTCGACAGGGTGTAAGTGTCGGACACGACGGACATGCCGATCAGGGCCAAAAACCAAAAACCGGCCAACGCCCAAGACGCAACGATACGATTGAATATTTTTCGGTTCGTTTGCATCACCATTGCGCCTCCTGCCCGCGCAATCGATTTCGCTCTGCCTGCCAAATAGGGATTGGCGTTAACTTTTCAAAGTGCGGTCTGTCACAGTTTCGTGTTGTTGTTGCATTTCTGCCGGCGAATTAGGCCGGGATTACGGCCTAATTGAGGGCTTGTTTGGGCTTTTCGGCCCCATTTTCGGCTAAATCGGGGATCTGTACCGGACCTTCAAGCACAGCGGGTGTGTTTTCTTGTTCGATTTGCAGGGTTTCGATGCGTTCGGATCGGGTGGCGATTTTCGACGTGGAAGTATCGATCTTGTCGATGTCTTGCTGCGCGCCCCTGAAATGCTTCTTCAGATCTTCGACCCGGTTCTGCAACCGCCCCACATCCTGAAGCAGCATGCCCACTTCCTTCTGGATGACGTGGGCTTGTTCCCGCATCTGAGCATCTTTCAACACGGCGCGAACTGTGTTGAGGGTTGCCATAAGCGTCGTCGGCGACACGATCCAGACGCGGGCGCGATAGCTTTCTTGCACTATGTCCGGGAAGTTGGCGTGCAGTTCTGCGTACACGGCTTCCGACGGCAGGAACATCAGAGCCGATTCCGCCGTTTCTCCCGGCACGATGTAGCGGGCCTGTATGTCCTGCACGTGTTTCAGCGTGGACGTTCGAAAGGCCCGTTCAGCGGTCTTCGTGGCCGCTTCATCGTCGGCGCTTTTCATGGCCTGATACGCTTCAAGGGGAAATTTGGCGTCGATCACGATGGGGCCAGGGGGCATGGGCATCTTGATCAGGCAATCGGGGCGCTTGCCGTTGCCGAGGGAGGCTTGAAACTCGAAGGCTGCAGGCGGCAGCGCGTCGCGCACAATGTCCTCCATGCGCACTTGGCCGAAGGCGCCGCGGGCTTGTTTGTTGGCGAGGATCTGCTGCAGGCCCACCACATTGCCTGATAGTTCGTTGATGGTCTGTTGCGCCTTGTCGATCACGCCCAATCTGGTCTGCAGTTCGCCAAGAGATTTCGCCGTCTTGCTCGAGCTTTCATGCAAATTGTCGCTGACCCGCTTGGTGAGCGCATCGAGCCTTTCTTCCAGCGATTTCGACACGGCCGTTTGGCCGGCCGCCTGGCTTTGCGCAAGCTGACTGAGCCGCCCGCCGAGTTCCGATTGCTGCTGGGCAAGCGCCGTAAGGGTATCTTTCAAGCCATCGAGCTGTTTGTCCTGATCCACCGACAGGCGTGCTAATTCATCAGACTGCCGCGCGGTGGCGCCGCCGATCCTGACGACGAACAGGATGAGGCCAAGCCCCACAAGAAGAACCACGCCGAGCGTTAAGAGCTCAATCTCCATGACCGTTTCCTTTCGAATCAGGCCGAATCATACCACCCGTGCGGATCTTGACGGGGCTTCGGCCGTCGCCTATGTGGACGCCATGGCGATCTTACCCATCATCACCGCCCCAGATCCGCGGCTTAAGGTGACCTCCGAGCCCGTAGATCAGGTGGACGACGGCCTGCGTAAGCTCATGGATGACATGCTGGAAACCATGTATGACGCGCCGGGCATTGGCCTTGCGGCGGTGCAGGTGGGCGTCCCGAAGCGCGTGATCGTGATGGATCTGGCGAAGGAAGACGAGCCGCCCGCGCCTCGCTTTTTCGTGAACCCGGAGATCTCTCAACACTCGGAGGAACTGGCGACCTATGAAGAGGGCTGCCTGTCCGTTCCGGACATGTATGAAGAGGTGGAACGTCCCGCCCGCGCCCATGTGACCTATCTCGACTATGACGGCAATCCGCAATCGGAAGATATTGAGGGCATGCTGGCCACCTGCCTTCAGCACGAAATGGACCATTTGAACGGCGTTCTGTTTATCGATCATCTCTCGAAGCTGAAGCGGGATATGATCATTCGGAAGCTGCTGAAATTGCGCCGCCAGAAAGAAACAGCTTAGCGACAGCCTATGTGCGCCTTGCGCCTTGCCTTTATGGGTACGCCCGAATTTTCCGTTCCCACATTGTCGGAACTATTGGGGGCAGGGCATGATATTGCCGCGGTTTACACCCAACCGCCGCGCAAGGCAGGGCGCGGACAGAAAGTGCAGTTGTCGCCGGTACATTCTTTCGCCGAAAATGCCGGCATCCCGGTATTCACCCCGCTGAACTTCAAAGCCGAGGAAGACAAAGCACAGTTCGAAGCACTGGCGCTCGATGTGGCGGTTGTGGTGGCCTACGGATTAATCCTGCCGCGGCGTATTTTGGCAGCTCCCCGGCTCGGTTGTCTCAATCTGCACGGATCCCTCTTGCCCCGTTGGCGTGGTGCTGCGCCCATCCAGCGGGCGATCATGGCCGGCGATAAAGAAACCGGCGTGATGGTCATGCAAATGGAGCGCGGGTTGGATACGGGACCCGTACTTCTGGCCGAACGCACCGACATTGGCCCCACTATGACGGCGGGCGCGTTGCACGACCAATTGTCCCATATCGGTGCCTCGCTTATGGTGCGTGCCCTTGCGGCGCTCGAACGCGGCGGATTGACGCCAACGCCCCAACCGGAAAAGGGCGTGACCTACGCGGACAAAATTTCGAAGGAAGAAGCGCAAATCGATTGGGTAAAACCGGCCACTCAATTGGATTGCGAAATCAGGGGCCTGACACCGTTCCCGGGCGCGTGGTTCGATTTGGAAGGACAACGCATTAAAGTGCTTGAAGCGCGCCCCGTCGATCTTGAGGGCGCCCCCGGAACCGTGTTGGATGACCAATTGACCATTGCGTGCGGTAGCGGTGCCTTATCGATCCGCCGCGTCCAGCGGGAAGGCCGCAGTGCGGCGGATACCGAGGAATTCTTGCGGGGGCGGCCCGTGCCAAAGGGGACGCTCTTGCGCGTCGCCGGCGATGCCTAGATACAAGATCGTCATCGAATATGACGGTGGACCTTTTGTCGGCTGGCAACGCCAGGCAAGCGGTGCCTCGATACAGGGCGAGATCGAAGAAGCGATCAAAAAGTTTTGCGGCGAGCACGTGACGTTGCAGGCCGCGGGACGCACGGATTCAGGCGTTCATGCGTTGGGTCAGGTGGCGCATTTCGATCTTGAAAAAGAACAGCGTGCGGACAAAATTCGAGATGCGGTCAACTTCCATCTTAAACCCCAACCTATCGCAATCATTTCGGCGGAGCCTGTGCCCGACGACTTTGAAGCACGCTTTTCGGCGACCGCCCGGCACTACCGGTATGTGATCGAAAATCGCCGCGCGCCGCTGGCGCTTGAAAAAGGCCGCGCTTGGCTGGTGCCCCAGCCGCTCGATGCGGACCTTATGCATGAGGCGGCTCAATACTTAATCGGCAAGCATGACTTCACCACCTTTCGTGCCAGCCAGTGCCAAGCCAAATCCCCAATACGCACACTCGACCGGCTGGATGTTAGGCGGTTCGGCACAACGATCGAGATTACCGCCAGTGCCTTGTCATTTCTGCACCATCAGGTGCGTTCCATGGTGGGCAGTCTCAAGATGGTGGGGGCGGGCAAGTGGCCGCCGGTGAAAATCCGGAAAGTGTTGGAAGCCAAAGATCGCGCCCAATGTGGCGCGATTGCGCCGGCGGATGGGCTTTATTTGGTGTCGGTCGACTATGAAGTGCGCCCTACGAAATAAACAGGGCGTTGGCCCCCACTTGAATGATCACGCTCACGACGAAGTCCAGCGTAACAAACCCCAAACAGGCGACGGCCGGCAGGCCGAGGGCTGCGTAGGCCACATACCAACGGTAAATCACAACAACCAGCAAGATCGACAGGAGCGGCGCAATCGCACCTACAATTCCAACCAGTCCGAAGTAGTACAACGCAAATGGCGGAAGGTAGACGGTCATGACGGCCACGGTCGACCAATTGTACGCTACAACGAACGGAATGTACTTGTCCTGTATATTGATGAGTCGCGTCGCCCACAGCATGACGATCGGGAAGGCCGCCCACAACGCCACATAGGCAATGCCTTGGGCAAGCAAATAGTCACTCAAATCCGGAATCTGGGCGACGGTAGGCGTTGCCGGATTTTGTTCCAGATCAATCTTTTGGACTTCCCGGTTGAGTTTATATTGCGCCAGCAGAACGAAAAAATAGATCGGCGCCAAAATGATTGCGGCGAAAAAGGAATTCCAGAACCCGACCGCCGACAAGTTGAACTGGCTCATACCCCGCGGGTCCATCACGAAAAGCTGCCATGCCCCGCGAATGGAAGAAGATATTTCGCCGTAAGACGGCATGGTCAGCCCGCCGCGCTGAAATAGCGGGCGAGAATCTCGCGGTAGACTTCGGTCAGTGCCTCCATATCCTCCAATCGGCATTGTTCGTCGATTTTGTGCATGGTCTTGCCGACCAAACCAAACTCTGCCACGGCACAATGGTCTTTGATAAAGCGCGCATCGGACGTGCCGCCGCTGGTGGAAAGTTCGGGCTTGCGGCCGGTTACTTTCTCGATGGCCCCCGAAATCAAATCGGTGAACATGCCGGGCTGGGTGACGAACGCACCGCCCGATGAAACGCATTTGAGATCATAGGTGCCGGCGGACTGATCGCATACCCCCCGTATCCACGTTTCGAGAGATGTGGCCGTATGCTGATCATTGAAGCGGATGTTGAATCGTGCCGTCGCAGAGGCGGGGATGACATTGGTCGCATTATTGCCGATGTCGATGCTGGTGATTTCCAAATTGGACGGTTGGAAATGGGGCGTCCCCTCATCGAGCACCTTGGCATCCAAGGCAGACAGGGTCTCAAGCAGGCGCGGCACCGGATTATCGGACAAATGGGGATAGGCCACATGACCTTGCGTGCCCTGCACGGTCAGCACACCGTTCAAACTGCCGCGGCGGCCAATCTTGACCATTTCGCCGAATTCGAGCGGGTTCGTGGGTTCGCCCACAACACAATGGTCGAGTTGCTCGCCCTTTTGCGCCATCCACTCCAGCACTTTGACCGTGCCATTTGTGGCGACGCCCTCTTCATCGCCGGTGATCAACAGGGCGATCGATCCTTTGGATGAAAGGTCTGTCGTGGGCAGGAAACGGGCGACAGCGGCGACAAAGGCAGCGATGGCGCTTTTCATGTCGGACGCGCCGCGGCCGATGAGCAGCCCGTCTTCGACTTTTGCTTCGAAGGGATCTACCGACCAGCCGCTTCTGTCCCCCACCGGCACCACATCCGTGTGGCCTGCGAAACAAAAAACCGGCGCTTTAGCGCCTAAACGCGCGTAGAGATTGTCCACATCGCCGAACGGCAGCCGGTGGCAGTCAAATCCCAGCGCCGTCAAACCGGACTGAAGTACGTCCAAAGCACCTTCGTCGGCAGGGGTTACACTGGGGCAGCGGATCAGATCCGTTGCCAGCGGCAAGGGTGCTTTCAGAGAATCCGGATCGTGGGGCGCCATATGGCTCTTCTTGGGTTTGCTTTGTGCGCTTCTATGGTCGCGCAATTCTTTTGTCAGTCCCTCAACAACTCGTTGATGGACGTCTTGGACCGCGTGCGCTCGTCGACCGTCTTTACAATGACAACGCAGTATAAGGACGGTTTGCCAGGATCGCCCGGCAGCGAACCGGGGACAATGACAGAGTAAGGCGGCACGCGGCCATAATAGATTTCGCCGCTGGCCCGATCCACTATTTTGGTCGATGCGCCAATGTACACGCCCATGGATAGCACGCTGCCTTCGCCCACAATCACCCCTTCGGCAACTTCCGAGCGCGCGCCAATGAAGCAGTTATCCTCGATGATTACCGGATTGGCCTGCAGCGGCTCCAGAACCCCGCCAATGCCGGCGCCGCCGGAGATATGGCAATTCTTGCCGATTTGCGCGCACGACCCCACCGTTGCCCATGTGTCGACCATGGTGCCTTCGTCCACATAGGCGCCGAGATTGACGAAGCTCGGCATTAGCACAACGCCTTTTGCAATATGGGCTGAATGGCGAACGATGGCCCCCGGCACGGCGCGGAAGCCCGCGGCGCGAAACCTGTTTTCGCCCCAGCCTTCGAATTTAGACGACACCTTGTCGAACCAATTGGTGGAAACGCCAGGGCCACCTTCTATGGGCGCCATATCGTTCAGCCGAAAGGAAAGAAGCACGGCCTTCTTGGCCCATTGGTTGACGTGCCAGTCGGTTCCCGTCTTCTCCGCCACGCGCAGTGTTCCGCCATCTAGATCGCTGAGAGTTTGGTCCACGGCGTCGCGCACCTCGCCCCGGGTTGAGGACGAAATGTCGTCGCGATTTTCCCATGCCGCTTCGATGGCCGTTTGCAGAGATGACGTCATTGAAAATTCCCAGTTAAGTGCGTATCGGGGCGGCACCATACAAGGGGCCAAAGGTCAGTCAACCGCTATCTCCCGCGGCGCCCGTTCAGTTCGGCTAGAAAATCAGTCAGATTTTCCGTGGCGTGGTCCACATGGGGCGGGGCTTCGGATCCGGTATCTCCCTTGCCATTGGACCAATCTTTGTGGGTTTTGAGCCAAACGGTGGTCATGCCCAATTGCTTCGCTGGAGCAAGATTGCTGTGCAGATCGTCGAACATGGCCGACCGGGTTGGATCAATCGATGCGTGTTCCAGCAGCTTGTCAAACGCGCGCGGTTGGGATTTGGGGATGTAGTCCGATGCCGCAATATCGACAATGACCTCGAAGTGATGGGTGATGCTCAGATGCCGAAGCACGTTTTCCGCATGCCCCATGGACCCATTGGTAAAGACCACTTTGCGCCCCGGGAGCGTATCGAGTTCAAGGTTTAGTTGGGGGTTGGGCGGCACGGGCGACAGATCGATGTCGTGCACATATTCAAGGAACAAGTCGGGAGACAGGCCGTGCAGTTTCATGAGGCCCGATAGTGTCGTGCCGTGATCGTAATAGTATTGCTTCTGTATGCGGCGCGCTTCATCGAGATCCATGTCAAGATAGTCCGCCACGAACTCGCTCATGCGGCGGTCGATTTGCGCGAACAGATCGCACTCGGACGGGTAAAGCGTGTTGTCCAGGTCGAAGACCCAAGTCTCTATGTGATCGAACCCGCCGGACTTCATGTGTCTCCCATTTCGGCGCCAATTGAAAAACAGCGCCCGACATTGACCGCGTTTGCCACGAAAGGCAAGGGCGCCGCCGCGGCATAGGCTTAACGGCTATTTAATGGCCTTTCACCTAGAGTTGTTTCAACCAAAGTCTGATTTTAGCGCTAATTCATTCGGCCCACTGACGAGTGACGGGCATGGTAAACGCTCTGTTAAACCGACTGATGCCTTGGCGGCGCGAACGCCAAGTTCTACCGGAAAAGCTCACCTATCAGGAAGCGCGCGACGCGTTGCAGTCGCATTCCAATCAGGTGCGCCGCGAATTGGCGAGCCGCGAAGAAGTCGAGCCGGAGATCCTGTACTATTTGGCCGAAGATGGATCGCCAGACGTGCGCGCCTTGGTGGCCGGCAATCCAAGCGCTCCGCAGCAAGCCAATCTGATTCTGGCAGATGACGAAGACGAAGAGGTGCGTTGCGAGCTCGCCATGAAGATCTCGCGTTTGGTCCCGCATTTATCCGAAAATGAAACCGCCAAGACGCGTGATCTTGCGATCGAAGTCATCTCCAAGCTGGCATCGGATCACCTGACGCGGGTGAGACAGATCCTCGCAGAGGAAATCAAAGACTCGCAGTTGGTGCCACCTCATATCGTCCGCAAAATGGCGTATGATTTGGAAGAAATCGTCAGTATTCCGATTATTCAGTATTCGCCGCTCTTGTCTGATCGGGATCTTCTGGAAATCATTTCAAGCGCGCCGAACAAGGGGACCGTTGCGGCGGTCGCCCGTCGTGCCGATGTCAGCGAAGACGTGTCGGATGCGATTGCCGCCAGCGGTGATGTGCCCGCGGTGTGTGCCCTGTTGGAGAACCGCAGCGCATCCATCGGCAAAGGCACACTGGACACAATTGCCGAACAGGCAGAGGCAATCGAGTCCTGGCACGAACCCCTCGCCTTGCGCCCGGAACTTTCCATGCGCGCCATCCGCCGCATCGCCAGCTTCGTAAGTCTGTCCCTCATCAATGAGCTCTCCGAGCGCAATGCATTGGATGGCGGTGTTGAAACCTATTTGCGCCGCCGGGTGCGGGCACGCATCGACAAGGAACAGCTCGCGGGCGAAGATGTGGACGAACGCGAGTCGCACGCCTCCATGGTTGATCTGGCGCAGGACCGCGGCGAGCTCGACGACGGATTTGTGCTCGACGCAATCGAGGACGGCAATCGTCAGCTTGTGCTGATTTCTCTCCAATCCTTGTCCGGATTGTCCGACGAGACTGTCGAACGGATGGTCGCGTCGAAAAATGCCAGCTTCGTCACCGCACTTGCGTGGAAATCAGGTCTGTCGATGCGGGTGGCCTATGCCCTTCAGCACCGGATCGCGAAGATCCATCATTCCGAATTGCTGACCGCGAAGAATGGCGTGGACTATCCATTGTCCGCCGAAGAAATGAAACTGCATCTGGAACATTTCGGTGTGCCGTCCGACTAAGGCATGATCGTTTTTCATGCAAAGACGATCGTGCTCTAGCTGGGCTCTTCAGACAGGGTAAAGGTCTGTGTCCATCCGGACTCGGCTCCCGTGTCGATCCGTTCGAAACCGGTTTTTCGGAAGCCGCGTTTTTCGCAATCATCCCGCCCGACGATGGTGAACCTATTGTCCATGGTACACAGCATATGGGGCCCGCCCCAGGCAATGCGTTTGCCGCCCGTGCCCTGCGCCTCGGCATAGGTGTAGAACACATTCGTGACCAGCTTGTCCTTGATTGCTTTCGTGCATGTGTCCGGATCGAGACGGAACCACCCGGTTGAAACAAGATCGTCCTCGACCTGCCGGCCAATCGCCGCCCAAACCAGAAAGTCGGTTTCGTTGCACATATTGTAGCCGGTGGCATCTTGGATTTTCCCAGCTTCTTCGAGCAGGGACGTATAAAGTTCGACGGTCAATTCTTGATTCACCTTGAGCCCGTGGTCCCGCTTGAATTTGTAAATACCGTTGCGCGTGCGCCTTCCCATCAGGCCGTCAATGCGGCCCGGCCGGAAACCAAGATCAGTCAACAAACGCTGCACACCGGCAATGCGCGCGCGCTCGAGCGTGAAGTCTGCGGTCTCGGTAAAGCTGGTTGTCCATTTGTCGTTGTTGCCCACATCGATGCGGGCGAACAGACGTTCGATCGCGCCGCGGCGTTCGCAGTCGTCCCGGCCTTCAAGGCGGAATTTGTCTTGCTGCACACAAAGCCGTTGATTGCCCGCGAAGTACTTAATGCCGCCCTTGTGGGCTGCGACCGATCTGGCGAAGGTGTAATAGGTCGGCTTGTCGAGTGCATCGGCAATGACTGTTTCGCATCGGCCTGGCTGCAACAGCCACCACCCTTCGGAAATCCATCGCCCCCGGTCTTGATAACCGATGGCTGACATCAACACGTAACTGGTCTTGTTGCAGAACTGGTATTCGGCCTTCGCATTTGTGGCAGCGAGGCTACTGGCGACGGCGGCGATCACCGCAATTAAGAGGCCGGGCACACGTTGCCCCACACCATATTTCAAACAGGATACTCCGGGCATGAAAACGATAGCCTCGAACGACGCTTTCTACAGACCGTTGGAAGGATGTGTTGGATCCCCAAACTTGGCCCAATCTACAGGAAGTAAAACCGTCTCGTCGAGATCCGTTTTAGCTATCCCGCAAAATCAGGGTTCCGGCGCCGCGATCCGTAAATAACTCCAGCAAAACCGCGTGTGGCACCCGTCCGTCCAGAATGGCGACCCCTTCCACGCCGGCATCGATGGCGGCCATGCAGGTCTCGATTTTAGGGATCATGCCGCCGGAAATCGTGCCGTCTTCAATCAGCTTTCGCGCCTCGGATACCGTCAGTTTTGGGATGAGCTCGCCGTCTTTGTCAAGCACGCCGGTCACATCAGTCAGCATGATCAAGCGCGACGCGCCCATGGCGCCGGCCACGGCCCCTGCCGCCGTATCCGCATTGATATTGTAGGTTTCGCCCGCTTCGCCGATGCCGATGGGCGCGACAACGGGGATGAGGTCGGAGGACAGGATCGTTTCCAGCACATGGGGGCTGACTTTGTGGGGTTCGCCCACAAAGCCCAAATCCAGCACTTTCTCGATGTTCGAGGATGGGTCTTTGCGTGGCCGCTCCAGTTTGCGCGCGACGATTAGATTGCCGTCCTTGCCCGACAGGCCGACCGCGCGGCCGCCCGCGTGATTGATGTCCGACACCAGCCCCTTGTTGATGGTGCCCGACAACACCATTTCGACCACTTCCACGGTGGCGGCGTCCGTCACCCGCAATCCGTCGACAAAGGATGAGGTGATCTTGAGGCGGTCCAGCAGATCCGCGATTTGGGGGCCGCCGCCATGAACGACGATCGGGTTCAGGCCAACCTGTTTGATGAGCACGATGTCGCGCGCAAAGTCCTGCGCCAATTGCCGGTCGCCCATGGCATGGCCGCCATATTTGATCAGCACCGTCTTGCCGTCATAGCGCAAAATGAACGGCAGCGCTTCCGTCAGTATACGGCCGGTCGCCAGCCATTCCCGCGGCATTCTCGTCTGTTTCTTGGCGTCTTTGCTTTTGGAGTCCGACATCGGATGATTTCGTGGATTGGGGTGCGAACGGGGAGGGCTGTCTCTGTGCGTCTGATTATGCTGACGGGTTATAGCCGATCGGATCGAATTCCGCTACTTGGGCAAGCTGGGCCCGCAATTCTTCCAGACCAAGCGATTTGACGGCGGACGTTGCGATGGTTGTGGGAAAGGCTGCGGCACGCTTGCGCAGGGCCGTTGCGGTCCGCTCTTCCAGGGCGGTTAGTTCGTTCGGCTTAATCTTGTCCGTCTTTGTGAACACGATCTGGTAGGAGACAGCGGCGATGTCGAGCGCCTCCATAATGTCTTCATCGACTTTTTTGAGACCGTGCCGCGCATCGATCAGCATGCAAGCGCGGCGCAAATTGGGCCGGCCGCGCAGATAATGATCGATCAGCTTGGTCCAACTATGGATTTTCGATTTCGACGCCTTGGCGTAGCCATACCCCGGCAGATCCACCAGCCTGCATTGGCTGCCGAGTAGGAAAAAGTTGATTTGTTGGGTGCGCCCCGGCGTGTTGGACGTGCGCGCGAGCGATTTGTGATTGGTGAGCGCGTTGATCAGGCTGGACTTGCCCACATTGGAGCGGCCGCAAAAGGCAAACTCGGGTAGGTCCGGCGGCGGAAAATCAGCAACGCTTACGGCACTCAGAAGAAAGGTGCATTCCTGGGCAAACAGCCGACGCCCTGCCTCGAGAAGTCTCTGCCGGTCGGCGTTTGCGGTCGCCTCGCCAGGGTCAGTCGGCACGGGGCTTCTTTGAGGTGCTTTCGGCCTCGCCCTCCGCGGGTTCGGCCCCCGTTTCGGAAGCGCTCACGGCGGGGGCGGCAAGCTCTTCTTTCGTTTTTCCCGTCATCTGTGTGAACAGGCTGACAATTTTTTTATCCCATTCTGGATCGACGCCGTTACGCCGCATAATGATGTATTGCTGGGCGATGGACAGCACATTGTTCCAAGCCCAATAAATCACCAGGCCCGCCGGGAAGCTTGCCAGCACGAAGGTGAATACGATCGGCATGTACAGGAAGATTTTTTCCTGCATCGGGTCGTTGGGCGCTGGGTTCATCTTTGTTTGAAGGAACATGGTGGCGCCCATGATGATCGGCCAAATACCCACCATCAGAATTTGCGGCAGATCAATCGGGATCAATCCGAACAGATTGAAAATGGAGGTGGGATCGGGCGCCGCCAGATCCTGAATCCAGCCGAAGAACGGCGCGTGCCGCATTTCGATGGTCACGAACAGCACTTTGTAGAGCGCGAAAAAGACCGGGATTTGGATGAGGACCGGCAAACACCCGGCCAGCGGATTGATCTTTTCCTTTTTGTACAGCTCCATCAGCTCTTGCTGCTGTTTCATCTTGTCGTCTTTGTACCGGTCGCGCAGCCTAATCATCTCCGGCTGCAGCTTCTTCATCTTGCTCATGGCCTCGTAGGACTTGTTGGCAAGCGGGAAGAAGGCGATCTTGATGAGAACGGTGAGGAGCAGAATGGCCACGCCGAAATTGCCGGTGGCGTTGTTCGACCAATCGAGAATGTAGAAAAGCGGTTTGGTGATGAAATAGAACCAGCCCCAGTCAATGGCCAAATCGAACCGGTCGATGTTGAGGTCGGCGCGATACTGATCGATGAGCGAGACCTTTTTGGCGCCGGCAAAGAAATGGGTGACGTTTTCGGTGTTTGTGCCGGGGGCGATCGTTAGGCCGTTTTGGACGAAGTCAGCCTGATAGCTGTCGCTGGGGTCTCTTGCGTTTTCGATGAACCGCCCGAAAAATGTCTTGGTTTGATCGGGGATGAGCGCCGTCATCCAGTATTTGTCGGTGATGCCGAGCCAGCCGCCGGTGGTCTCCTGTTTGAAGGTCTCCCCGTCTTTCAGGGAGCTGTAGCCATAGGTTTCGAGCGTTTCGTTGAAAACACCGATCAGACCTTCATGCAAAATCCAGATGCCGGTGATGTTCGGCGTCCCCTTGCGGTTGATGATGGCGTACGGGTAGAGCGTGACCTCCGCGCCGCTGTTATTCTGTACACGGTCGGTGACGGTAAACAGGTAATTGTCGTCGAGGGCGATTTCCCGCTCAAAGGTGAGGCCCTGTCCGTTCGCCCAGGTGAGTGTTACCGGGGCACCCGGCGCCAATGTGCTATTGCCGCTGACCGTCCAAAGTGTCTCGTCCGTGGGGACGATGACATTTGAGTCTTCGGGCCCGCGCCAACTGAACTTCGCAAAGTACGGGGTTTGCGATTGCACGGGAGAAAGCAGAGTGATGATGTTGCTGCTTTCATCCAGCGTCTCGCGATATCGCAACAGGCGCAGATCGTCGAAGAAAGCACCCTTAAGCGCGATGGACCCATCAACCGTGTCCGACTTGATGGCAACGCGCGGGCTGAGCGCCAGGGCTTCCTCCCGCGGTAGCGCTTGCGCGGATGGGTCCAGCCCTTCAACAAGATCTGCGGCGCGATTTGTTGCGCCCGGCGCCGGAATGTCCGTGTTGCTGACCGTTTGTTCCGTTTCGGCGTTACGAAGCGCTTCTGCCTCTTGGATTTGTTTTTGGCGTTCCATTTGCGGGATCGCATAAAAGAACTGCCAACCAAGAAGCACCATGATGCACAGCGTGGCGGCGAGAATGAAATTGCGTTGGTCTTCCATCTATCGAAACGATCCCATGATCAGAATTTCTCGTGCATCGGCGTGCCGCGCGCGTCGTGTAGTGATTTGCCGGGGCCATCGCAGGCACAATTCGCCGCGCTCGACGGTCTTGGCACCGGATCGAAGCCGGAGCTGCCGCCTAGGAGTTTGATTGGATGGCAGCGCGCGAGCCGCCGCGCGGCAAGATAAGCGCCACGAAGGGGACCATGCACCTCGATCGCTTCCAGGGCGTATTCCGAGCATGTAGGCGTGAACCGGCACGACGGCGGAAAAAGTGGAGACAGCCCATAGCGATAGGCCAAAATGAGACCCTTCAGGACGTATGTGAGGCTTTTTCTTAGTGCTGCGATCATTGATCCGCTTGTTTCCGTTGCCCGCCCGCATGTGCGCGGCGGCCGCGTCCCCCAGACGGCGATTTGCCGTGCACCCTCTTAAGCGCTTCTTTTACATCATCCAACAGAAGCGTGAAGGGCTGCGTCAATGCGCCGGGCCTGGCGATCAATACATAGTCAAAGCCGTGCCGTCCATGTAGGGGAAAAACCGCCGCCGCGGCGGCCCGGAGCCGTCTTTTTGCGCGATTTCTGGCAACCGCGTTGCCCAGCCGCTTCGTTGCTGTAAATCCCAACCGGATCGGGTGGTCGCTTTGGTCCGCGGGTTTTCTTGCCTGAAGCTGCACCGTTTTGGTGTTCCACTTGTGGCCGCCCGCCACCCAGACAAACTCTTTGCGTTTTTTGAGGCGTCCAAGCGCCGGTTTTTCAGCAATTTCGGAGGTGCGGTTGGGATCGGTCATTTAAGCTGCCCGTCAGGGCCCGCTTGACCGCATGCGCAGATAACGTTCCCGATGGAATGCTACGCGCTTAGTTTCTTGCGGCCTTTAGCACGGCGCTTTGAGATGATGGCCCGGCCGGCCTTGGTCGCCATGCGGGAACGAAAGCCATGGCGGCGCTTGCGCACAAGCTTACTGGGTTGAAATGTCCGTTTCACGTCGTGGTCTCCTCAGGCTGCACGCCGTTTTTCAGGCGCAGCGCCGGGTCGTTAGCGAGCGCGCTGTATACGCAGTCCGCCGCCCCAAGTCAATGTAATCCCTCGAAAATCGGCGGTCGAGGCGTGTGTCATCCTATCGGATGCCGCGGGGCCAAATGTTAACGCGGGGATCGTGGAGTGATCGGCCGGGTCACGCTGTTTCACAATCCCTTGACTTGCCGTCGAAAACGCTTCCGTCCGGCAATACTTGAGCTCTACCAAACGCAGGCGGTGGGGCACACCCGTTCCCAATCCGCCGAGGGGCTTGAGGAGGCTGTCGATGAGGATGAAGCACGTACAATGCAATGGCGTCGCAAGGCAAAGAGGCGATATCGTTGCCTTTCTTGCGGGATGCGCGCTCTTTGCCGCCCTTATCATTTCTCAGCCCGCGGCGGCCCTGGACGTGAGCCACTGGCAGAAAAAGGACGAAACCAGCTCCATGGCAATCGATCACGCAAAATGGGCCGATATTCTCGAGGCCTATTTGGTGCCGGACGACGACGGTGTCAGCCGCTTCGACTACGGGGCCGTGAGAGATGCTGACCGGGCCAAACTCAAAGCCTATTTGGCGGATTTGCAAGCGGTGACGGTCACCAGCCTCAATCAAGACGAACAATTCGCCTATTGGATGAACCTATATAACGCGCTCACCATCGATGTGGTCCTCGACCACTATCCGGTCCGATCCATTCGTAATATCTCCCTGTCCGGGTTTTTCTCGATTGGGCCGTGGAAGGCGCCATTAGTGACCGTCGAGGGGCAAGACCTGTCCCTGGACGACATCGAGCACGGCATTTTGCGGGCGCTGTGGAGAGATCCGCGCATTCACTACGGGGTTAATTGCGCTTCGATCGGCTGTCCGAACCTTCAGCCTCAGCCGTTTAGCGCAGACACTGTGCATGAGGTGTTGGACCAAGCCGCTCGGGAATATGTCAATCATTCGCGCGGGGCACGCATCGAAAATGGCCGGCTTAAGGTTTCCAGCATCTACTCATGGTTCAAAGAGGACTTCGGCAATAACGACGCAGGCGTGATCGCCCACTTAACACAGTATGCAAACGACGATCTTAAGGCCAAACTGGCGGACATTTCGCGGGTGAACGGCTACGACTACGACTGGACGTTAAACGACGTTGAATAAGCGTGCGGCCGCCAATGCCGAGCGAAGGAGACAGGGATGAATAACCCGCAGATCGAAGAGGCTGACGATAAAGCCGCCTTCTCCGTACAAAGACTATTGCCGCTTGTCATATTGCTTGGCTTCGTGGTGCTTGTGTTTTCCATGGGGTGGCATCGCTATCTTTCCTTTGAAGTACTGGCGGACAATCGGGACCGCCTGAAAGATTTTGTTTCTGAGAACTTCTTTCTGGCAGCCCTGGCCTATGTTGCGGTTTACGCGGCGGCCATCGCGCTCTCCGTACCGGGAGGGTTGATCCTCACGGTGACGGGCGGATTTGTCTTCGGCATTTGGATCGGCCCGCCACTTGCAGTGATTGCGGCAACCATCGGCGCCACCGTCATCTTCCTGGTAGCAAAGACCTCGCTGGGCGATACGCTAGCGGAACGTGCGGGCCCGGCCATTGAAAACTTCCGCCGCGGCTTCCAGGAAAACGCCCTGAGCTATCTGTTGTTCTTGCGTCTGGTTCCGCTGTTTCCCTTCTTTCTGGTCAATGTGGCGCCCGCCTTTCTGGGCGTGAATTTGCGCACCTATGTGATCGGCACATTTGTTGGCATTATCCCCGGCACGTTTGCTTATGCCTTTGCGGGCGCCGGGCTCGACAGTGTCATCGAAAAACAGCGCGAGCTTTACGACGCCTGTCTGGCGAAGGAGCAGTCCGGCACATTGCCTGCGGGGGAAACCTGCAGTTTTACGATTGAGCCGAGCGCCCTGGTGACGACCGAGCTGATCTTCGCCTTTGCCGCGCTTGGCCTGGTGGCGCTGATCCCTGTGGTGGCGAAGCGTTTCTCTAAAAACAACACATCGAACTAATCACTCAATATCGGAACAAAGAAGGGGCGCGGGCACGATGGCGCAGCACGTCAAAGCGGATATTTGTGTAATCGGCGGTGGGTCCGGCGGCCTTGCGGTGGCCGCAGGCGCCGCCATGCTGGGGCGCAAAACCGTTCTTATCGAAAAAGGCAAAATGGGGGGCGATTGCCTCAACTATGGGTGCGTTCCTTCGAAAGCGTTGCTGTCCGCCGCCAAGCACGCCAAGAACATGTCCACGGGTGAACCGTTCGGCGTTGCGCCGCAGCCTGCCGATGTGGATTTCCAAGCGGTCCACGACCACGTGCACGGAGTGATCGAAGAGATCGCGCCGATCGATTCCGTTGAACGGTTCGAAGGGCTGGGCGTTCACGTCATTCAAGCGCCTGCGAAATTCAAGAACAAAAGCCAAGTGGAAGCCGGCGATTATATCGTCAGTGCACGCCGTTTTGTTGTTTCGACCGGATCGACGCCCGCGATCCCGCCTATCCCTGGGCTCGGCGACGTCCCTTACTTCACCAACGAAGTCATTTTCGACAACACAGTGCGCCCCGACCATTTGGTGATCATCGGCGGTGGGCCCATCGGCATGGAGATGGCGCAGGCCCATCGCCGGCTCGGTTCCCGGGTGACGGTGGTCGAAGGCAACAGGGCATTTGCCAAAGACGACCCCGAGATGAGCGCTATCGTGTTGGACGAGATGCGCAAGGAAGGGATCGATATCCTGGAAGGCCTGCCGGTGACCGGCGTCGAAAAGGACGGCGACGGCGTGGCCGTCCTGGTGGGCGAGGCTGGGGCACAGCAAAGAATCACTGGCTCTCACCTGCTGGTGGCTGCCGGCCGGGCACCGACGGTCGACGGCCTCAGTCTGGAGGCGGCAGGCGTCAAGTACACAAAGCGCGGTATCGAGGTGGATGCCCGCCTGCGCACCAGCAACAAGCGGATTTTTGCCATCGGCGACGTGGCCGGCGGCCTGCAATTCACTCATGTGGCCGGATATCACTCGGGAATCGTCATCCGCAATGCATTGTTTCGGGTCCCGGCCAAGGCCGATCACTCCGCCGTGCCTTGGGTGACATACACCGACCCGGAATTGGCCCATGTGGGCCAGTCCGAAGAACAAGCGATCGCCGGGGGCGAAAAAATCCGCGTGCTGCGTTGGCCCCTTGCGGAAAACGACCGCGCCCAGGCCGAGCGCAAGACGGTCGGCATGATCAAAGTGGTGACAGCTACGAACGGCAAGATCCTCGGCGCGACCATTGTCGCCCCGAATGCCGGCGACCTGCTTCAGCCCTGGATTCTGGCGGTGTCCCAAAAAATGAAAATTTCCGCGTTCGCTAATATGATTGCGCCTTACCCGACGATGGGCGAAATCAGCAAGCGAGCGGCGGGTTCCTATTACACGCCGACCTTGTTCAGCCCACGGGTGCGTCGCCTTGTAGCGTTTTTGAGCTGGTTCGGCTGATCACATTTGCGGCTTGCCTTCTTTCCAATCTGACTGGTTGCGCTAATTTGGGAGGAGAGCGGCAGAAATTGGAAGTGTTTTGACCTTATGTCCGGTTTTGAACGCACAGCGTCCGGATCTCGGCAGGTGTGGCAGTGCTAGGCAGGGCCCTTGGCTGGATCCGGAGTCTGCCCAACAGTCTTTCCGGCCGCCTGTTGGTGCTGACCATCATTGTGGTGATGATTGTCGAAGTGGTGGTTTTTCTGCCCTCGGTCGCGCGCCATCGGGACGAATGGCTCATGGAGCGCATCGGCGCGGCGCAAATCGCCACACTGTCCCTTGAAGTGGCCGGCGAGCAGGCAATCATTTCAGATGAACTGCGCCGCCAAATCCTCGCGAAAGCGGAAGTGGAAGGCGTGTCTGTCAAACGCGACGGGACGCGCCAGCTGATATTGCGGCCGGATATGGAATCGCCCATCGACGTGCAATACGACCTGCGCGAAGAGGGGGTCGTGGACATGATCCTGGCGGCGATGGGCAGTTTGATGTCTCAAGAAAACCGAGCATTGCGGGTGGTTGCCGGCGGCCGCTATGGGGGCGATGACACGATCGAGATTATCCTGCATGAAGAGCCGCTCCAGCGCGAGCTGCGGGAATTCGCGGTTCGCATCTTCTGGCTGTCGCTGTTTATTTCCGTTGCAACTGGCACGGCAATTTTCTTTGTACTGAGTTACATGATGGTGCGCCCCATTCAACGGATCACCGACAACATGGTGGCGTTTCGCGCCAACCCGGAAGACGCGGGCCGCGTCATCGCGCCGTCCGACAGCCATCATGAAATCGGCGTCGCGGAACGCGAGCTTGCTCAGATGCAGTTCAAAATTCGCGAGGCGCTCAATCAGAAGAACCGCCTTGCCGCCCTGGGAACCGCCGTCAGCAAGATCAATCACGATCTGCGGAACATCTTGTCGTCCAGTCAGCTTGTGGTGGACCGGCTTGCCGGAATTACCGACCCGACGGTTCAGAAGCTCGCGCCCCGGCTGCTCAAGACCATCGACCGGGCCGTCCACCTCACGACGGAAACACTCAAATATGGGCGGTCCGAAGAAGCAGCGCCTGTTCTGCGGCCTGTCTGTGTGTGCGAAGTGGTTGAGGAAGTGATCACGTCCACTCCCGTGCCCGACGGCAAGATGATCGACTGGTCCAATGAAGTGCCAAAAGAGGTGCAGGTCCATGCGGACCCCGACCATCTCTTCCGCATTTTGATGAATTTGTGCCGCAATGCCATCCAGGCATTAGAGACACAAGATCAGCCCGGAACGCTAAAACTGCGGGCAGAGGCCACGGGCACCATGGTTGCAATCGATGTGGCTGACAACGGGCCGGGGATCCCGGAACGTGCCCGCGAGCATCTTTTCGAGGCTTTTGCGGGAAGCGTACGGCCCGGCGGTACGGGACTTGGGCTGGCGATCGCCCAAGAATTGGCGCGCGCCCAAGGGGGCAATGTTGCCTTGGTGACGACCGGCGACGAAGGGACTGTGTTCCGCATCGAACTGCCGCCGGCACCGCACTGAGCCGCTGCTGTAATTCGCCAGCGAAATCAAGTGCTTGAGTCAAACCACGACTCGCCGTAAAGCTAAGCCAACAGGACAAATGGGTGACCTACACCAGCTTAGCTGCAGGAGGCGTTTCGATGGCTAAGGTAATCACCATTGCCCAGCAAAAAGGCGGTGCTGGCAAGACTTCGTTGGCGGCGCATTTGGCGGCCTATTGGGCGTCGAATACCAATGGCATTCCAAAGAACGGCGCAATACGCGATGACCCTAAGCATCGTTCCATTACGCTTGTGGATTTGGACCCCCAAGGCAGCCTGTCCACTTGGTATCAAACCCGCGAAGAAAAAGGCGTCGACTTAGACGCCATGTCGCTGCGCACAGGCGCCGGGTGGAAAGTGAACTCCGAAATCCAAAGCGCTCAAAAAGATTCGGATCTCATCATCATCGACAGTCCGCCCCATTCGGAAACGTCGACGCGCATCGGCATTCGGCACGCCGACATTGTGGTGGTACCGTTGCAGTTGAGCCCCATGGACATTTGGGCAACCCGGTCCACAATGGATCTCATCAAGAAAGAACGGCGGCCGGTTTTGATGGTCTTCAACCGCGTGCCGGCCCGAGGCAAATTGGCGGCCAATCTGAAGGATCGTCTGCAAGGGGAAGATCTCCCCATTGCGCGCTCGACGCTGGGCAATCGCACGGCCTATGCGTCAAGCCTCATGACGGGGAAGGGCGTTACGGAAACCGAACCAAGCTCCGTTGCAGCCTCCGAAATTCGCGATTTGGCACAGGAACTGTTAAAGCGAATCCAGTAACATCTGGCAGCTTGGCGCGTTATGGTGCCAGTGGTGAACGATTTAGTGTGTATGAACGCCCATGTTGCCCTTGCCAACTGCGCCTTCTTCATGGGCGTTGTTTCTCGATTTTGATGGCACACTGACGGAAATCGCGGCGACGCCCGATGCCGTCAAGATCCATCAAGACCTTCCCGCGCTTTTGCAGCAGCTTTCGGCCGCGATGGATGGTGCGCTGGCCATCGTTTCCGGCCGCGGCATTTCGCAAATCGATGCATTTCTCGCGCCGGCTCGATTGGCGGTGGCGGGCCTGCATGGTCTTGAAACACGCAAGGCCGAGGAGGGGATCAAACAGATCGACCGCCACCGGCCCGAGCTTGAAGACGTCAAACAAGCGATGGCGGGTTTGGTCGCTGGAGATAGCCGGCTTCTTCTGGAGGACAAGCAATTAACGGTTGCTTTGCACTTTCGAAACGCCCCGGACAGGGCAGAGGACTGCCGAAAAACTGTGCAATCGGTGATCTCGGCCCGCCCAGCCCTTGAGCTTCTGGAAGGCAAAATGGTGCTGGAAGCGCGACCGTGCGGCATGAATAAAGGTAAGGCAATCCAAGCGTTTATGCAGGCTTCCCCCTTCCGCGGACGCCGGCCGGTGATGGTGGGCGACGACGTCACCGATGAAGACGGCTTCAAAGTGGTCAACGATTTGCAAGGTCTCACCATAAAGGTCGGACCGGGCCCAACGTCAGCCCGGCATCGGCTGGCCACGGTGGGCGATGTCTTAATTTGGCTTAAGCAAATGCGTGATACCTTCGGCTCCGTGGCATAGATAAGAAGGCGAGACGAAGGGGAAATGTCCGTATGGCGACACTTAATCTCGGTGTCATCGGGAACTGCTCATTCAGTGCGCTGATCGACGAGAAGGCGCGGATCGTTTGGTCCTGCATGCCTCGGTTTGACGGCGACCCGGTCTTCCATGAACTGATCAATAGCAATGGCGCCGACAGCGGCTTTTACGAAGTCGTCCTCGAAAATTTTGCCCGGTCGGAACAATCTTATTTGCGCAACACGGCCATTCTGCGCACCGTCTTGCATGACAATAATGGCGGCAGCGTTGAGGTCATCGATTTCGCGCCACGCTTCTACAATCGTGGACGCATGTTCCGTCCCACGACCCTTGTGCGGCGTGTCAGGGCGCTCCATGGCAACCCGCGCATTCGCATTCACGTACGCCCGCGTTTCAACTACGGTGCCGTCGCGCCGCAGATCACCCATGGCAGCAATCACATCCGCTATGTGTCCAGTGGACAAACGCTGCGGCTCACCACATCGGCACCGATCTCCTATGTGCTGCAGGAAACACCCTTCGTCCTGCAGCGCCCGATCGATTTGATCTTGGGGCCGGATGAAACGCTTCAATCGGGCATTGAAGACACGGCGCGCGATTTCGAAGAACGCACGGTGGACTATTGGCGCATCTGGGTGCGGCGCCTCGCCCTGCCGCTGGAATGGCAAGAAGCGGTGATCCGAGCCGCCATCACCCTCAAGCTGTGTGAGTTCGAAGAAACCGGCGCGATCATCGCCGCCATGACCACCAGCATTCCCGAGGCGCCCGATACAGAGCGCAATTGGGATTACCGTTATTGCTGGCTGCGCGATGCGTTTTTTGTGGTGCGCGCGCTCAACGCCCTGTCGGAAGTGGAAACGATGGAACACTTCCACCGTTACATGACCAACATTGTGGGCATGGCGCGGGAAGACGGCCATTTGCAGCCCGTCTATGGGATCGGTCTTGAATCCGAATTGACCGAACGCACCATCGATCATCTTGCGGGCTATCGGGGCATGGGGCCGGTGCGGGTGGGCAATCAGGCCTATGAACACTATCAGCATGACGTTTACGGCAACGTCATCTTGGCGGAATCCCAAGCCTTCTTTGACAGCCGGCTGCTTAAATCCACTTCTTATGACGATTTTTGGCGGCTGGAGACCGTGGGTGAGCAAGCGTTTCGCCTGCATGACCAGCCTGATGCGGGCATGTGGGAACTGCGCACCCGCGCGCGCGTTCACACCTCATCGAGCCTGATGTGTTGGGCGGCTTGCGACCGCCTCGCCAAGATCGCCGCGCATATCAAACAAAAAGACCGGGCGGTCTTTTGGCGCCACCGGGCCGACACCATCAAGGAAACTATTCTCAAACGCAGCTGGAACGACAAAGTCGGCGCCTTTGTGGAGAGTTTTGACGGCGATGGTCTGGACGCAAGCCTGTTGCTGATGGGCGAAGTGGGCTTTATCGACCCCATGGATCCGCGCTTTCAATCGACCATCGCGGCGGTGGAAAACGGCCTCAAAAAAGGGCACCACCTGTTCCGCTACCAAATTGCCGATGATTTCGGTGTGCCGGAAAACGCCTTCAATATCTGCACATTTTGGTACATCGACGCGCTGGTGCGAACAGGCCGCACACAAGAAGCCCGCGATATCTTCGAAACCATGTTATCCTGTCGCAATCATCTCGGGTTACTGTCCGAAGACGTCAATCCCCAAACCGGCGAGTTGTGGGGCAATTTTCCCCAAACGTACTCTCTCGTCGGGATCATAAACGCCGCGCGCGGTTTGAGCGCGCGATGGGAGGAGCGTGTATGAGCCGCTTGGTTGTGGTGTCGAACAGAGTTGGGCCGGTGAAAGACGCCGCCCGCGCCGGCGGTTTGGCCGTGGCGCTGGTGGAAGCCCTGACTGCCTGCGGCGGCTTGTGGTACGGCTGGAGTGGTGAGATTTCCAACGACTCCGATGGCCGCTTGCGTATGACCCAGGATGGCGACGTGACGCTCGCCACCGTTGATCTGTCCGAACAGGGCTACGATCAATATTATAACGGCTTTGCCAACCGCACCTTGTGGCCGCTTTTTCATTACCGGCTCGATCTCACAAGTTACGACCGCCGGTATTATGAAACCTATCAGCAGGTGAACGCCCAATTTGCGGAAGGCTTGGTGCCGCTGTTGCAGCCTAACGACCTTATTTGGGTGCACGATTATCATTTTCTGGCATTCGGCGAAGAACTGCGGCGGATGAAATGCGATCAATCGATCGGATTCTTTCTGCACATCCCATTCCCGGCGCGCGAAGTGTTCATCACCTTGCCGCGCCACGATAAGCTGGTGGAGGCTTTGTTCGCCTACGATGTTTTGGGCTTTCAGACCGACCGGGACCGCCGCATGTTTCAGGATTATGTTTCGCGGGAACTTGGCGGTGAGGTTTGGGAGAACAAGGCGCGCGCTTTTGGACGCACCATTGAAGTGCGCACCTTTCCCATCGGCATCGACACCAGGCACTTTGTGGGTGCCTCGGAATCGCCGGAAGCCGTTAATCAGTACACCAGCATGCGGGAAATGCTGAAAGGGCGCCACCAGATCATCGGCGTCGATCGTTTGGATTACACCAAGGGCTTGCCCGAACGGTTCGAAGCTTTTGAACGGCTGCTGGAGGATTACACGGACATTCACCGCAAGGTGAGCTTTATGCAAGTCGCGCCCGTGTCCCGGACCGAAGTGGAAGAGTATGTGGACATTCGTCAGAAGCTTGAAGGGGCGTCGGGCCGCATCAATGGGCGATTTGCGGAATTCGATTGGACGCCGTTGCGCTATCTCAACCGAAGCTTTTCGCGCCATCAATTGGCGGGCCTCTACCGGGCAAGCCGAATTGGCCTGGTAACGCCCTTGCGCGACGGCATGAATTTGGTGGCCAAGGAATACGTCGCCGCGCAGGATCCGGAAGATCCCGGCGTGTTGGTGTTGTCCCGCTTTGCCGGGGCGGCCAGTCAATTACGCTCGGCCTTGATCGTCAATCCCTATGATGTGAAAGGGGTTGCCGACGCCGTTTATGACGCGCTCCATATGACCCAGCAGGAACGGCGCGACCGCCACCAAACCATGATGCCCGACTTGCTCGCCCATGACGTGAACATCTGGCGCGACAACTTCATCGACGCCATGCGGTCGATCGAGCGGCGCGAGGCCGCCTAGATTCCCAAATGTCCGAACCTCAAATTCTTGTTGCCGATATTGGGGGAACCCACGCGCGCTTTGCGCTTGCGCCTGAAGACGGCCGACCCGGCGAGCCGTCGGTGTGGCTCACCGCCATGTATGAAAGTTTGGGCGCGGCGCTTGCGGATTTTGTCTCGCGTCATCCCGGTGTTTCAATCACGGCAGCCGCCGTCTGCGCGGCCGGGCCTGTGATCGACAATCAGATCCATATGACCAATTGTCCGTGGACGGTCAAACGGGACGAAATCGCGGATATTCTTGGGACGGAACAGGTCTTTCTGTTGAACGATTTTGCAGCCATTGCGGTGGCACTGCCCGGGGTGACCGGTGACGACCTGACGCCGTTGGGGGCGCCCGATGCCACTATGGGGCCGGGACCCAAAGTGGTGCTGGGGCCGGGCACCGGATTGGGCGTGGCGGCCCTGGTACCGGATGGCAAGGGCGGCTGGATCCCGGTCTCCGGCGAAGGCGGCCATGTGGACCTTGCGCCGGCAAGTAACCGCGAGATCTCCATCATCTACCAGCTTGCACAGGAATTCGGCCATGTATCGCCGGAACGGGTGGTGTCGGGCCCCGGGCTTGAGACGCTTTATGCGGCGCTGTCGGCCCTTGATGGCCAAACACGCGATTCGCGCCCCAGCGCCGTCGACATTGTTGGCGCGGCGCGCCGCGGCACCGACCCGATGGCTCTGGAGGCGGTGCAGTTGTTCACCGGCTGGCTTGGGGCGCTTGCGGGCGATCTAGCCCTCACGTTTGGTGCCACCGGAGGGGTTTACATCGCGGGCGGCATTGTTCCTCAGTGGGGGGATCTTTTCGATGCTACTCTGTTCCGCCGCCGCTTCGAGCTCAAAGGCCGGTTCGATAAATATCTGGCGCCCATGCCCACATATCTCATCACGGCCAAAGATGTGGCTCTGCGGGGGCTCGCGACGGTTGCCTTTCGTCGACAAAATTAGTCGCCCAATCGCTCACCAAATAGTTTTTTCTGTGGTTGGCAAAAGTAAGAACCCTCTAGCTTGTCATTTCCGATTTGAAATCGCGTAAAAAGTGACTTCTAGAGCTCAATTAACCATAGGTTTGGATTTTCCATTTGAAGACTTGAATTGCGATTATGTATTCCCAGCTAAGAGACCTACAAAGGTGCCTACGCACGCTGAAGTAGCTTGTCGTTTACTTTGTCAAGTTGGCAGGACAGGTATTTGTGCAGGATTATCTGCATTGCTTGTCTCCAGTTTGCCTTCGGCTTACGCCAGAGGCGGATGACTGTTATGACAGTATAAACGATAACGTACGTATGTGGTGTGGACGTCGCCAAAATGGACATCGATGTCCCTAGTCGTTGAATGGGGAAGTAAAGCTTGAGCAAAGCCACTTGCGATTTTGCTTCCCCTAACACCGATCCAGAGAATTCGATTGACTATTGGGAACCCTCCGTTCGGGACCTGAAGACCTATAGCCACTTCGACGCTGTCCTTCCAATTGATAAAATAAAGAAACTTGTTAGGGACCCGAAAGCTGTCTCACGACATTCATTCCGGCCCCTTCTTCAATTTGAAAAAAGATGGAGACGAGCACCAAAGAACGGCAAAGCACGTCCCCCAAAAGTGAGGCCAATATCTTATGCGTGTCGAAAGGACGCTTACATATACAAGCATTATCGAGACTTATTGTCCCGACGATATGAAAGGAAATTGGCAGCTGCGAATTTGGGAGACGTAGTGCTGGCCTATCGCCGAATTCCGTCCGGAAAAACAGGTCGCTCAAACAAATCTAATATTCATTTCGCAAGAGACGCGTTCGATGCGATTAATTCGGCCGGAAAATGTTGCGCGGTTGCAATTGACATCTCTGATTACTTCGGTTCGATCAATCACGAGAAGCTTAAGGGTTGTTGGGCTGAGCTAATTGGTCAAAGTCGGCTACCGCCAGACCATTATGCCGTATTTCGCTCCGTAACTCAGTATCGTTACGCAAATTTGGATGAGGTCCTTTTGGCACTAGGCTACTCGGAAATTGACAACTCCGGTGCGAAAAGATTCTCGATCCGTCCAAAAGAAATTCCGATTCAACTTTGCACGCCGGAGAACTATCGAACTCATATCGTCGACCGAGGCTTGGTTCGCAAACATTCAAAGAGATCCGGTATTCCCCAAGGTACCCCAATATCCGACCTTCTGTCGAATTTGTTTCTATTTGAGTTCGATCGAAAAATGCGCGACTACGCAAAAAATCGCAATGGTTATTATTTTCGGTATTCAGACGACATATTAATAATACTGCCCGGCGACGGTCGAGCCGGCAGTGGAGCGTTGCGAACAGTCTGTCGAGAGATACGCCTCGCGGGGGAAGAGCTGCAGATCAAACCAGAGAAAACGGACATCGTTTGTTTTCTGGGGAGAAGCGGTAGTCGCAGGTGCTACTCAATCGGACATTCGCGTGATCAGACTAGACGGGGTAGAAATTCACCAAACGAGGGGCTGTCGTACTTGGGGTTCAGATATGATGGAAAGCGCGTGTATTTACGGAACAGTACCATCACTAATCTGCGCGGAAAAATCGCTCGAGCATGCAAAGCGGCTGCTTTTCGCCACGTCCGGCGTCATCAAGAAAAGAACTTGGTTTGGTTGTTGGCGAACCGACCGTCAAACCAGCTTAAGCAAGAATTCATGAATGTTGAAGATTTCGATGAAGTGGTTAGCGAATCTCTGTTGAGTGGCGAAACGCCATTCAAGCACATGACATTTTGGAGCTACGTGAAAAGAGCCCGGAAGGTTTTTGGCGAGCGTGGCGGACACATGATGAAGCAGCTCGCAGGGATCGAAGACACTATTGAGACGACTTTTAAAAAGGAAATCCAAAAAAAGTATAAGAACGCAAAACGAAAGAAACACCGCACAACAGCGTTTAGGTGATTTCCAGATTCTCTAGAATATCGTTGCATCAAAGAAATAGTCTATGCGTCCACTGACGATTTTGTTTGATGTGACGAACTGAGGTGCCGATAGTTGCTAGAAGAAGTCTTCCGGCTCGAATTCGTCGAAGCTTGGGGGCTGGTCTGTAATCTCGTGCCACGGCGCTTTGGAACCCGCAAAGATCTGAACCTGCGGGGCGATCCCCGGGTCGTCGTCGAAAGTGCCGGCGGGTATGCACACATAGTCGTCGTCCGCGTCCGACACCGGAAGGTTGGCACCGCAGATCTTGCAGAAGGCGCGAAAATTACCGGGCGACGATTCATACCGCGTGATCTCAGCGTCCCCCCTCGTCCATCGAAATTGGCCGCGTTTAATGTGAGCAAACGTGCCGTAGGATGATCCGCTTGCTTTCCGGCACATAGAGCAATGGCACAGATTCATAATTTCCGGCGCTTGCGCTAACTCAAAGGCGACCGCGCCGCATAGGCAACTTCCTCTAATCATCCCAACGCCTCTCTCAGAAGCCACACATTTATTTGATCGGTTCTACAATGGGTGCCGGTTCCGAAATGATCTCCGGTTCGATGATCGGCTCGGTCATCGGGGCGGCCTCGGCTTCAAGAGCTGGCGCAGCTTCTATGACCGTGTTGGGAGTGACCGCAACTTGCTCCGGCGCGATGTGGTAAATCGCGTAAGGGCCGCGCTCGCGCATGGTCGCTTCGTCGGCGGGCTGGGCGAATTGGTCAATCAAATCGGTCAAGCGGCTGTCTGTAAACCAAATGGCGCCGGAGGTATCGACGGTCACGCTATCTGCCCAATCCACGTTTGGATCAGCGGTCAGTGTGCTGAGCGTTCCGTCAGGGGCTAAGGCGGCAAGTCCGCCATTTTCCACATCGGTCAAGATCACCGTGTTGTCCGGCAGCAACTCAATGCCGTCACTCAACGGTTTGTTGCCGATAAATTCAATCTGCACGTCTAAATCCGCATCCGTAAGGCTCGCATCGAGAAGTGCTGCGGTGGGGATGCGATAGACGCTGTCATGTGACATGGTGGCGTAATAAAGCCACGCCCCGTCCTGGGTCAACGCAATGCCGTCAACGCCTACAACGAAAGTGAGCAGACCGAAGGCCAGCCGGTACCAATCTCCATTGGTTTTGCGCATGACCCAGTCCTGTGCACTAACCGAGGGATGTCCCCTGAGCACTGTTCGTGCCGATTGGCTATCCACATCGAACACAATCAGATTGGCTTCCGTGAATTTGAATAGACCAGTATCCGCCAGGAAGACCGTCTTGCCGTTGGGGGACACGCGCATGTCCTGGGCAAAACCGGCCTCGCCGTCGGCAAATTTGTGCTCGATGAGCAATTCGCCACTGTCCCGGTCAATCGCCAGCAATTCGGTGCGGCGCCCGTCCAAGGCGCCGGGCTTGATCACCCAGAGCCGCCCCTGACCGTCGGCCGTAATGCCCATGGCGCCATGGAATTTGACCTGCATCTCTTTGTCGGGGAACGGCACGCCTTTGCCGTCTACCCATTCGAACACGGTTGCATCTACGAATCTCTCGGGCCGGTGCAGCATATGATAGGTGTAGAAAATCCTTCCGTCGGGTGATGCTGCCACCATGCCGGGCGGGAAGGGCAATTGAATGGGCGCGCTGATGCGGTCGTCCGGCACGGTCGGTGCTGTGCTCACATTGGGATATGGCTCACCGCCGCCATACATTAGCTTGAGGACAAGATAAGTACCTCCGACTAGCGCCACCAAAAGCACCAATGTGCGGCCGATCCATTTCATGTGTGTCCCCCAACAAGCTACTCTTACCGGTAAATGCCCGATCCAAGCAGACTATGCCTGCCGAGGAAAAGTGCTGCAATCAAAGATAGGTGAGGGATTATGCCTGTGATGGGGCATCCCATTTGTGTTAGTCGCCGAGCGCTACGCCTTCCCGGCGGGGGTCGGCGCCACCGTCAAGCGTGCCGTCCGGCAGGATGCGAATGCCGTGCAATCCACTGTTCAGAGGGCGGACTTTCACCTCATGGCCTAAGCGTTCAAGTTCCGGCGCAAGATCCACCAGGGTGGACCCTTCTTCCAGTTCCAACAAGCCGTTGCGGTTCACGTGATGGGGGAGGGAAACGGCAGACTGCATATCAAGTTGCCAATCCATCAGCCCCACCAGTGTGTTGGCCACATAGGCGATGATACGGCTGCCGCCGGGGGAGCCCACAAGCGCGTAGAGCTTTCCCTCATCATCGAAGATGAGGGTAGGCGACATGGAACTGCGGGGGCGCTTGCCGCCATCGGGCGCATTTGCCACTTGCCTGCCATCGATCACCGGCTGCCGTGAAAAGTCCGTTAGCTGATTGTTGAGGATGAACCCGCCGGCGATCAAATTGCTGCCGAACACAAACTCCACCGTCGTGGTCATGGACACTGCATTGCCGTCCCCGTCCACAACACTGAAATGGCTGGTGGATGGCGCTTCGCGGGAAATCTGTGGGCTAAGATTGGTGTCTTTCTTAAGCGGCGTGCCCGGCTTGGCAATACCCATGGACCGGCGCGTGTCGATCAGTCGAGCCCGCTCCGCCAGATAGGTTTTGTCCAGCAGGGCATCGAGCGGAATGTCCACAAAGTCGCTGTCCGCCAGATACATGGCACGATCCGCGTAGGCGAGGCGGGAGGCCTCCGATACCAAATGCACGGCTTCAGTGGACGAAGGCTTCAGCGATGCCATATCAAACCCTTCCAGAAGCGATAGGATTTGCATCACCGTCGTGCCGCCGGACGACGGTGGCGGCATGCCGCACACCGTCCAGGTGCGATAGGGCCTGCAGATCGCCTCGCGGATCTTGGGCTGATATGCCGCCAAATCCGCCAGCGTCATGGCGCCGGGATTGATCGGGGCGTTTTGCACCGCCTGGATAATCTGGTCGGCGATGACGCCCTTGTAAAACCCCTCAGGCCCCTGGGCCGCGATGATCCGTAATGACGATGCGAGTTCCGGATTCTTCAGCAAATGTCCTGCCGGAAGCGGCGTCCCACCGGCGTCGAAGTATAACGCCTGTCCGGCCGGGCTTTCATTGAAGGCCGGCGTCAGCGTGATCATCCGATGAAGCCGCGGCGATACTTCAAATCCGTTTTCGGACAGAAGGATCGCCGGCTCAAAAAGTTCCGCCCAAGGCAAACGCCCATGCTCCTGATGGGCCTGCCACAACATGGCGATGGCGCCGGGCACCCCGACCGATCGGCCACTTTTGACGGCGGTCAGAAAATCAAAAGGTTGGCCGTTGTCGTCCAGAAACAGTTCCGGCGTTGCCGCCGCCGGTGCCGTTTCCCGCCCGTCATAGGCAATCACTTTTTCCGTCTTGGGCGACCAATGCATGAGGAACGCGCCGCCGCCAATGCCGGACGATTGTGGTTCCACCAGGGTCAGGACGGCTTGGATCGCAATGGCGGCATCTACCGCCGACCCGCCCTTTTTGAGGATGTCGATGCCGGCTTGGCTTGCCAACGGATTGGCGGAACTGACCATTTGCGGCCCGTCGCCTTTCGGGGCGGCCGACGCCCCCTGAAACGGAACCCAATCTGGAATACCGCGGCCGTTGCTGCAGGCGGTAATGGCAAAAGCAATGAGCAGCGCCGCCAAAAGCCGAATCGAACTGTTGAGTTTGGTCATGAGTGTTTTTTCCGCCTGAGTTGACCGGGGCCTGCGCCCTGCCTTATATGCGCCCATGTTTGACGTAGGACCGCGCAACCTTATCACCGATGTGAATGGGATAAAGGTGGGCCATGCGCAAGACGCAAATGCGCTCACTGGCACCACCGTTCTTGCATCGGCCGGGCGCCTGGTCGCGGCTGTGGATGTGCGCGGCGGCGGGCCCGGCACACGGGAGACCGATGCGCTCGACGCCAGCAATCTGGTGGACGCGCTGGATGCAATCGTGCTGTCGGGCGGCTCATCCTATGGCCTTGCCGCTGCGTCAGGCGTGGCGGCCAAGCTGGGGGCTCAGGGGCAAGGCTATCAAATTCCCGGCGCACCGCTTGTGTCGCCCATCGTGCCGGCGGCAATTTTGTTTGACCTTTCTAACGGCGGAAACAAGGAGTGGGGCGAAGATCCGCCCTATGACCGGCTTGGGCGCGAGGCGTTCGACGCCTTGGCGGTCGACTTCCCTCTGGGCAATGTGGGCGCCGGATTGGGGGCCAAGGCCGGCGCCTATAAAGGGGGTGTCGGCAGCGCCTCCGCCGTCAATGACGCGGGCGTTCAGGTTGGCGCTTTGGTTGCGGTCAATCCGTTCGGCTCCCCGGTGATGCCCGGCTGTTCGGCGTTTTGGGCTTGGCCGTTTGAGCGGGATAAGGAATTCGGCGGCGCCCGCCCGCCGGCCGATTATGACCCGGTGCAGTCGGGACTGCCCCAAGACACAAAGGCAGGGCCCATTCCCGGCGCGAACACCACCATCGGTATTGTTGCCACCAATGTGGCGCTGTCGCCGGCACAGATGAAACGGGTCGCCATGATGGCGCAGGACGGCTATGCCCGCGCCATTCGGCCGATCCACACCATGGGCGACGGTGATGTTGTGTTTTCGGTGACCACTGGCGAGTTGGTGCCCGATGACTCCCAACCGGGCATCGTCTCCCTTGTCGGATCGGTGGCGGCTGATTGCATGGCCCGCGCGATTGCACGCGGCGTCTATGCGGCGGAAAGCATCGGTGCGATGAAAAGCTACCGCGATGTTTTTGGTGTTTCGTGAAAACCGCGTTGCCGATTAGAGACCGTCAACTACTTTGCCGCTCATCCCGGTCGCGCATGAAATGCGCGCACCGGGATCTCGCCGTATGACAGAGTGAGGTCCCGGATCTGCGCGACCTTCGGCCGCTAGTTCGGGACGAGCGGATTACTCATCACTATATCTTCAATCAAAAAATAATCGGTACAAGGATCGTTGCGGCGGCGCCGATCGCCAACAGTCCCAGCAGGTTCATGTAGATACCCGCGCGCATCATGTCGCGGATCTGCAATCGTTCTGAGCCGAACACAATCGCATTGGGTGGTGTGGCCACGGGCAGCATAAAGGCGCAACTTGCGGCCATGGCGGCCGGCGCGGCAAGGGTCAGTGGCGCGATGCCCGCACCGTCGGCGACCGCCGCGATCACGGGCAGAAAGGCCGCCGTGGTGGCGAGGTTGCTGGTGATCTCCGTCAGCAAAATGACCACGCCGGCGATCAGCAAAACGAAGATGAGGGAGGGTAGTATCGAGGCGTCGCCCAATTGGCCCCCCAGCCAGGCGGCAAGGCCCGTCTTGCTGATGGCGCCCGCAAGCGACAGGCCGCCTCCGAACAGAATCAAAACGCCCCAGGGCACTTTGCGCGTGTCGTCCCAGACCAGCAGGTTTCGGGCAGGCGCGACAGACCCGGCGGGAATGATGAACAACAGAATGCCGGCGGCGATGGCAATCCCGGGATCGGTTAAATTCGACAATCCGGGGACGGAGCTCAACAGCGGCCGCGTGATCCACAGAAGAGCGACCGACGCGAAGACAAGGCCGATGCGCCATTCCGCGGAAGATGCTTTGCCCAACGCATCGCGCGCCTCCTTCAATATCTGATGACCGGTACCCGGGTTTGCGGCCGGTGCGCTGCGATAGACAATCTGTGTCAGGACGATCCAACAGATGGGCAGCAGCACCACGACTACCGGCATGGCCACCAGCATCCACTGGGCAAAGCCGATTTCGATATTGTAGGTCTCTTCAAAAAAACCCGACAGGAACGCATTGGGCGGTGTGCCCACCAGCGTGCCCATACCGCCGATGCTGGCGGAATAGGCAACGCCCAACAAAAGGCTTGTGGCAAATGCGCTGCGGACCGGGGCCTCGCTGTCTTTTTCACCGGTCACCACGGCGATGACCGACAAGGCGATGGGCAACATCATCATGGTGGTGGCCGTGTTGCTGATCCACATGCTCAAGAAAGCCGTTGCCAGCATGAACCCGGCAACCAATCGGCTGGGGCTTGTCCCGGTACGAACGGCGATGTTGAGGGCAATGCGCCGGTGCAGATCCCAGCGCTGCATGGCGGCGGCAATAAGGAATCCGCCCAGGAACAGATACACTAAGGGGTTGGCAAAGGGTGCCGCCGCTTCGCGGATAGGCATGATGTCCAGCAACGGAAATGCCGCCAGCGGAATAAGAGCCGTAGCGGAGATGGGGATGGCTTCCGTCGTCCACCACACGGCCATTAGCACGGCGACGGCCAGCGCCCGCCACGCTTCAGGCGCCAGCCCCTCCGGCGGGGGCACCAACAACACGCCAAAAAAGAGGAGGAGCCCGGCGATCAATCCGACCGGCACGTTGGCCATGGCCTTGTAAATCCGCGGGCGCGTTAGTTGCCGCGCACCTTGGACTCAAGCTGGCGTAAATCCGTCTGCGCTTTTGAGATGAAGCGCTCTTTTTCTTCCACGAGCGGGCGGATGCGCGAGAGCATGTTTTGGATGCTCTGTTCGGTCTCATCGATATTGCCGCGTAGGATACCCAATTGCTGCGCGTCTTCCGACGCGATACCGCTCTCGAGCGGCAATTGCTCCTTTAGCGCCACCAAGTTTTTGTCTTCGCTGCGCAAGGACGATGCGGCCGCATTCAGCCCATTCAAATCCGACGTGACCTGGTTCAGGGCCGATTGGGTCGTGTTCCATTGGCCCATCAGCACGGGGTCGCCGGCAACGGCGCCCGCATCCAATTGCCCCACCAAAGCGTTTTTGGCGATCTCATATTGGGCAATGTTTTTCAGGTGCCGGTTTTGAACTTGGGAAAACTGCCGTTGGCTGATGGACGCGCGCGAGATCACCGCCTGCAAATTCTCTTGCGTGCTGGCGATGGTCAGCCCCGCCGGCGAATTGCTGGGCCGGACCGGTGCAAGCGCCACTGTTTGCTCAGCCACGTCGGAGGTTGTGTCTTGCGTTTCGGCCTCTGCCGTTTCTTCCGACGATTTGGAGGACTCGTATTGAGGCCGATTGCGCACGGCTTCCCGGGGCCTTAAGCCCCCCACGCCCTGTTTAGAAACGCGCTTGCCCGACGTTTCTCGCGCGGATTCGCCTGTATCGCCGCGCTCGAACACGCCGGAAACGGTGTCGCAGGCGGAAAGTCCCAGGCAAAGGAGGCCGATCGTGCCCCATGTGGTGACGATTTTGTGCATGGCCGCGCTCTACCCCCGATATTTCACCGAAATGCTGAAAACTGCCGCCAGATCTTACAGGCCCCCGACAAAGACGCAAATTGGGCAATTCGGCGCAAAGCCGGCGTGCGTGCCAGGCCGTGCTTGCCTTCGGCAGGGCTTCCCGTTAATGTCGCGCGCTTTCAAAGCAGCCCCTAAAGGCTCAGGCCGCGGCCGGTCGTCGACCGGCCAGGCAAATCAGGCACCGGTAGCTCAGCTGGATAGAGCACTAGACTACGAATCTAGGGGTCGGGAGTTCGAATCTTCCCCGGTGCGCCACTAGCGTTTCTTGGCGAGCGTAGCGAGCACTAGAAATGCTTGTGTCCGCCGAAGCTTTAGCGAAGGCGGACCGGTTTCGTAACCTCTACAAGTTGGCCCACCATTCCGGACACATAGGTGACAGTCCAGCCTACGCTAAAGCTTCGGTTTGGCGGGTTGTACCGGAGACACGGGTAACACATTTGGATTGACACACCGCGCAAGCGCTGGCGCTGCGGGATGGGTTAGCCGGGGTTCGAGTCTTCTGGTTTGATCATCAGAATATCCAAGATCGTATTGCATAAAACTGACGAGCCAGATTTGGTCGTCGGCTTGCTCGACGCCGACCTATTGGCCGGCTTCCATTCTCCATAGCTGGCACGTTTAATAAGAGGGCGAAACAAAGATTGAGCTGAAGATCATCTGGCAATAGCTGTGTTATAGCGATTTTGTTCGACCGTATACTGTGGAATTGACATAGGAGAAGACTCAGCTTCTAAGGAAAAATGGACTTGATGAGTTTGAGCGCGCTTATGACCTCGCTGCGAGCTGTGCCGACATGCTCAGTGTTTTAAAGCCGGAGCTTAATCACCAGCGGATCAAAAAGGCTGCAAGCAATGCCGTATGATTTTCATGACCTACATGGAGAGTACACAGATCTCTATCAGGCGGTGATGTATTCCAATTCTACTTTCTTCGAAGAAAATCTACGTCGATTTCTTGAGTTTATTGATGAACAGGCACCATACGCCGACGTAGCGGTCGAACTACAAAAGCTTGCTGACTTTCCGCCCTGGTACGAGACCCAAAAACAATCCAAGGGCAGTATGGTTGGTTCAGGGCGCTTAGAATGGCCCAAAAAACTTGATGCCAAGCTCGGGATGCAGATCGCCCTTTTTAAGCATTTTTCTGAGAAAAACGAGGCTTACATAGATTTTGGTCATCATTTTCTTGGGAGCAGCACGCATTTTGATGACATGGTGTCAGAAATTGGCTCGCAACTAATCGATACATTCTCGCGGGATTTTGAGCGTCTTGTCAGGCGGCGCCATGAGGCGATTTCGCAAGGGCGGGACATCCAATATGCCCCGGCTTCAGATCGCATTGTTCGTCTGGACCACAATTCTCAAACCTATCAAGAAGCTATCGAATCTCTGAACGAACTCGTTCAAGAAGTTGCGAAAAGCAACTCGCTTGGTGGAGATCCTGAGGAGAAAGAGCGAACCCTAGCAGAGTTAAAGGCCGTACAGAGTTTGCTATCTGCTGTGAGTATCCGTGTAAGTCCTGTCATGACCACACTAAGGCCGGCGATTGGTTGGGTTGTGGGAACGGCCGGTGCAGGCATTATTGGAACACTTGCATACAACGCTTGGGAAAAGATCATGTTGCTGCTGGGGATTAGTTGACTTGAACCGCTTGTGTCTGAGTAAAACACCGGATAGGGACCAGTGGATTCAAGATATTGGCATGTCTGCCCTATGAGGTACGATATATTGTTGGTTTGGCGGCGGAATCAGCGTAATATTCCTTACACCAACTTTGTCAACTAATACTCTTGCGCAGAGAACCAATTTGGTTTACGACAATTTCCTCGGTACTGGGACTCCTCAATTTTCCGACTTGTAGAAAATTAAAGGAGTCCCAGCCCTTGGGGGCATGCTAGTGGATACTCAAGGCCGTTGCCCATCCGAACGCTGCAACAGCAGTTAGGGTAACAACGAAAGTAGCCACAACCCACTTAACCCACCAAGGATCATGCTTACCATTATCCATGGTAGCCTCCGTAGGTTAAATTCGGAAACCACATCAAGCCAGCGGAGATCTGGACTCTTCGCTGGCTCGTTTGTTTCCAATTCAAGGTTAACACATGAATCCTGGCGTTGGGAGTCGAATGACCCAAACTCGACTTCGAAGTTAGTGTCTAGGGTTATCGTTAGGTCGTTCGAAGAGTGGCAAAGAAACGGGTTCCAGAACCGAGCGAGACTGGAGCGAAACGGGTACCTAACTCGTTGAGAGAAGTGCTCTTTCTTATTCTCAATGATCAGTATGGTGGCACTGCCACCAAGTTGAGACCATTTTTGGAAGCCGCATACGTGAAGTACCACCCCACCGGTAAAAATGTGCCGCAGAAACTCGAGCACGATTACATATCGAGAATAGAAGACGGATTGAGTGATCTGCCTTATTGGCAGATCGAAGCATTTGCGGCGGCGTCCGGCTTGCCTGCAGGTGTATTGCTGTTGTTCTCCCGCTTTCGGTCAAACGTGCGCCCATCGCCAGATCGAGAAAGAAATGTGGAAGAAAACCAAAAGATCATCTTCGCCCTGAGAGAGATTCTTGACAGTCTAAATCCCGAAGCAGACTTCGATGAAACTTTGCTAAGAGATTGGACTGATCAGTTTCGGAAAAACGGTCTGTGAAAATTGGTAACTGGCTTGTTAGGACCTGTCAGTCTTTCCTCCTTTAGATTCACAAACGAATTGAAACTACGGATCAACGCGTGATGCTGAAGCGCCGGGCGGGGCGTGGTGATGGAGACTGTTGCCCATGCCCGCATCGCTGAACGCCATATTGCCGGTGATCGGTTTGATCGCCGTCGGTTTCTTCGCCGTGCGCCGCGGTGTGTTTGCCGAAAAACAAACGGACATTCTCAACCGGTTCGTGTTCGTCATTGCAGCGCCCGCTTTGTTGTTCCGCAACACGGCGCTCACCGAAATTCCGGACGTGATCCCTTGGGGGCTTTGGCTCTCCTATTACGGCAGCATGTTTTCTGCGATGGCGGTGGGGGTCGCGGTCAGCTACCTGTTCTCGCCGGAGCGCAACTTCGCGGAACGCACGATCATCGGTTTCGGCAGCGGCTTTTCCAATACGGTAATGCTGGGCATCCCTGTGCTGCTCACGGCCTTCGGGAAGGACGCCGGCACACCGCTGTTCTTGATCCTGGCCTTTCATGGGCTTCTATTCTTCACGGTCACGACCATCCTACTTGAACTGGCCACTCAGCACGCACCCACCTTGCGGGACATGGTGCCAGCGGTTTTGAGGTCTCTGTCCGGCCAGCAGGTGATGATCGCCTTGCTTGCCGGCGTGATTTGGAGCACCACGGGGCTGGGGCTTGCCGCCCCCATCGACCGCTTTCTCGAGTTGTTGGGCATGTCCGCCATTCCGGTCGCGCTGGTGGCGGTGGGCGGCACGCTCGCCACCGTGGAAGTGCGGCGCAGTGTCAATGTGGCGACCTATGTGAGCGCCATCAAATTGGTCGTGCATCCGTTGATTGCCTATGCGCTGGCGGCTTGGGTGTTCGGATTGCCGGGCCTATGGGTGGCCGTGGTGACCGTGCTGGCGGCCATGCCCACCGGTGTGTTCACCAGCGTGTTCGCAACACGCTATGACGCGGCCCCTGGCGCCGCCTCCAGCACCATCATGATTGCAACGCTTGGCGGGGCGGTGACGGTGGCGGTGTGGCTGAGCGTTTTCGGCGAGTATCTTCAGTAGCCACCGGCACCAGGAAGCCCCGATAGCGCACGATCAGTCCGCCCGTGAGCGGTGCCGACAGCGTCACGTCGAAATGGAATTGGCGGTTTTCCACATATTCGCGGGCGTCGCTTTTCGGCAGCAGAAACCGGGGCCAAGGCATGCCCAACAGCCAGCCGCGGCCGACCGGCAAATGCAGGACACTGTCCTCAACACGCAGCGGGAGGTCAAAGTCGAACGGCCAGAACTGTTCCCGCACGGATGACGCCGAAGAGGAGGGCCGCAGGTGAGAACGAAACCGATGATCTCCGAATTGCCGTTCCCAGACCTCGCCCTCGGCTGTCCGTTGCTTCCGAACCGTCACCGGTATGCCGGCTGCTGCTCTCGGAAACCGAAACAGAAGGGCGATGAGACGTCCGATGACGTCCGATCCCCGTTCCACATCCGCCGCGCCCGTGAATTCCTCCATTTGCCCGAATTGGTGAAGCCGATGAATTTCCGCCGGCAGCCGCGCCCATTGATCGCCGAGTGCGTCTTTAAACAAAGGCGTTGGTGTCGATTGCCGCGTGGTCGTTTCAATGTCCAAATCCGCCATGGCGTCAATCACGTCGCAAAGCTTTAGGTCGTCGAGACAGGGGCGGGCACCGGGCAGGATTTGGTCGGGCTTTCGTAACAGCGCGCGGATGGGGATGACAGGCACGAAGGGGCCGTCGCCGGTCTCAGCCAAGAGCCACCAGGTTTTTGTCACTTTGTCGGCATTACTCGGCCCACTGACGGTCACGCACATGCCGCCTTTTTGCGATCCGAGCGGCTTGAGCATCTGATACCCCCATGTGGCCAAGCTTTCGACCCAGGCCGTGGGGCGGAACAGACCGGCGCGGCGCAAAGCGGCCAACATAGCCAGTGTCCTGTTCATGAACGCCAGTTCCGTTCCCGCCCGAAAGAGTACTGTTTTGGCGTAGAAATGATCAGGGAACAGCGCCGGATCGGGGGCGCCGATTAATCGGGCCGTCCGGTGCAACCGGCCCGGCAAGGCGCAATCGAGCGGTTCGGACCAGCCGGTCACGGTCTGCCATCGCCCACCCCGCCATATGGTCAAAGGGGCGCCGATCTGCGCCAGCACGCTGGCCACAACCGAACGTCCTCTCGGGGCGTTGTTGCCCGGGACAATCGCTGTGTCGATGCATTCAATCTCCGTCATGTCACGGGCGAGGTCCGTGACCACAGCGGCGGACAAGGCAGGCACGCTGGAGGCGCCGGACAAAGCGAAGCAGCCGGTGGATTTTGCCAAACCGTCGAGGTCGGATATGCGGGTTGTGAATGCTGCGTCGTCGGACAGATCCAGATAATGGATGTGGTTGTGCATGCAAAATTCGGCGATCCTCAGAGGCGCGTCACCGTAATGCTGAAACGGTCCCGCCGCATCCACCACCACATCCGGATGGGCGCTGGCGATGGGCGTAAGATCGCCGCGCATATCGATCTGAAAGGGCGTCCCGCCAATCTGCATGCAGAGCGTTTGTGCCTTTTGCAGTGAACGGCCGGCGATAATTACATCGTGGCCGTCTCTGAGGAGAAGCTGGGCAAGCCGGCTTCCGAATACGCCATAGCCACCCAGGATCAGAACCTTCATTCCATCAGCCGTGCTTTGAGGTTGGCATCGGGCACCTCGCACATCTGCGTGCGGCCGAACAGCCAATAGCGGTTGCGGGCAAGGCGCCGGTAGAGCCAATCTTGCACCGGCCGGGGAAAGATACGGAACAGGTTCATTACGCGGCCAACGCCACCGAGCCGATTGCCTACGCGGATCATGGCATCGAGCGAGCCATAGGGCAGCCCGTCGTCCAAGAAAAGCCACGTATCCGGATCATCCGGGTCCAAACCATAATGGCGCAGCACAGCGCGGCCGAGGGTGCTTTGGGTTGGACAAATGCGAAACTCTTGGCGCTGATCAAGGCGGGAGATGATGCGGGCCCCGCGCGTGCAGATGGCGCATTCGCCATCCATGAACAGGATGGGGCCGTTGTCGTCGAAGTCTGGCACCGACGGATCGGAACGGTATGTGTAGGGCGCTGTGCTCATCACGCATCATAACTGGCAAGCCACCACGAAATATATGGGCACTGTGGGGGTAAGATCAGGACTGGGGTGACGCGCATATGGTCGCAACTCAACGGGCAGCGGTGGCCGCGGGTTTTGTGGTAATTGGCGCCAAATGCGGCCGGCTGCGGGGATGCAGCAGGAAAGAGCGGGCCAACGCCAAGGCACCGCCGAGGCGGTCGCCGGCCCGCAACAAGGTGGCGCCGCGTTCGAACATCAAATAGGCGCGCATAACGGCAATGTCGCTCGGGTTCAGGCCGGCCGCTGTGTGTTTGGCATCTATTTGGTTGAGGGCCCGTAGCACTTTGTCTTTCGCCACGCTGTTGCTCGGGTCGATGTCGGCCAAAACCTCCGGAACCACAAAAAGCTTTCCGCCGGCGCGCCCAAAACGGGCATACCAATCATAGTCTTCCAACCGGGCGAGGGCGGCATCGAAGGGCCCCACCACGTCGAACACGTGGCGCGGCAGAAATGAGGTGGTGCCTGGCGAATGACGGCAGCCTTTTAGGAAGTCGGCAGGCGCGGTGATGTCCACGGGGATGAGGTCTTCCCATTGTTGGGTGCGGCTGCGTTTGATATGGAACCCGGTGGCCAGCGCCCAAACGCCGTCCGTGTCCAGTGTTTTCGCTTTCGCCAATTGGCGTATCAGTTTTTGCGGCCGCCAGATGTCGTCCGAATCAAGAAACGCTAGATAGTTTCCGGTGGCCAGCGACACGCCGGTATTGCGCGCCGCAGAGGGGCCTTGGTTTTCGTCGTGGCGCTCGATTCTGCCGGACAGGCCTTCAAAGGACAGGTCTTGGCCCTGGGGCGTGGGCGATGCATCGTCGATGATCAGCAATTCAATATGGAAAGCGTCGCCCAAGCCTTCCTGCGCTTTGACCGACGCAACCGCCGCCGTCAACGTGGCCTGCCGCTCAAAAGCGGGAATGATCACCGAAATTAAGGGTTTTTCCAGGGCGGCGCCCATAGAATGTCGTATCCTTAAGCGCGATCAGGTGAAGTGGACACCGGTTCACCGCCAGGATCGCGCGCAAATTAGAGAATCTAGAGCAAGGTCGAACTAGGCCGACCTTGCTCTAGGTGTCGCCACTTCGTTAGAAATTTGTATCAGCGGAGTCGCGAAGATGCGATATCTCTGCGCGGTAACACTCGATTCGACTTGTTTGGTCTATGGCAACTCTCATTCCAGTCATTTTGTCTGGCGGCAGCGGGACGCGATTGTGGCCCTTGTCGACCACCCACAAGCCGAAGCAGTTTCACGCGCTGGGAGGAGATCTTTCTCTGTTTCAGGAAACTCTCGATCGGCTGCCGGAAACGTTCGATACGAAAAACCTGCTTGTGGTGGCAAACGCTAAACAGCGATTTTTGATCGCCCAGCAATGTGAGCATGTTCTGGGGCATGTGCCGGCGATTGCTCTCGAGCCTCAAGGGCGCAATACGGCGCCGGCGGCGGTGGTCGCCGCGCTCTATGCGCGGGAGATCGATCCCGACGCCCTTCTCCTTATTCTGCCTGCGGACCACCTCATTCGCGATTTGGCTGAGTTCCACACCGTCTTGGAACACGCGCGCAAGCAGGCGGTGCAAGGACATCCAGCGACATTCGGCATTGTGCCCACGGCGCCGGAGACCGGCTATGGCTATATCGAAAAGGGGGCAGCGGTCGGCGAGGGTGGCAAGGCGTTCGGCATAAAAGCGTTTAAGGAAAAGCCGGATCAAAAAACGGCAGAGACCTATTTTTCCTCCGGCAATTTTTATTGGAACAGCGGCATGTTCCTGTTTCCTGCAAAGCGGTTCTTGAGCGATATCGGTGAACATGCACCTGAAATGCTCAAAGCGGCGACTGCGGCGTGGCAGAACGCCGAACGCGAACACGACTTTATCTGGCTCGATGAAAAAAGCTTCACCGCTTGTCCGTCCGACTCCATCGACTATGCCGTCATGGAACGTATTTCGGACGGTGTTGTCGTGCCGTCTGATATCGGTTGGAGCGATGTGGGGGCGTGGAATGCTTTGTGGGAAGCGTTGGACAAATCGGCGGGCGATAATGTGCATACGGGGCCCATACATGCCGTCGATACGGAACGCACCATCATTCACAGCGATGGGCATTTTGTTGCCGCTGTCGGTGTGAAGGATGTGGTGATCGTGGCGACCGAGCATGCGGTGCTGGTGATGGATCAATCACGGGCGCAAGAGGTAAAGGACGTGGTTGCCCATCTGAAGGACACGGACCAGCTGCATTTGGTGGATGGTCCGGAAGCGGACGATTAGGCTCCATGAAGCCCAATCTTGCCCACGGTTTTGGAACGGATCATCCGACCGCGCAAAGGATTGTCAATTGGTTGCGGGATGACGCCTTGCCCCTATGGTCCTCCGAGGCGGGCTGGGATCAAACCCATGGCGGCTGCGTGGAAAGCCTGGATTTGTCGGGCGCCGCAAACCTCGAGGTGAATAAACGCGTCCGTGTGCAGGCCCGTCAGCTCTATGTGTATTCACACGCGCAGCTCTTGGGCTTTGATGGGGCGGACACGGAAACCGATCGCATCCTGACGTATCTCCTGTCCCATGCAAGCGACCATGCGCGCGGTGGCTGGGTGCATCTGTTGTCACCCGACGGTACGGTGGCCGATGCCAGACGCGATATGTATGACCAAGCGTTCGTGCTGCATGGGCTGGCCTGGGCGGTACGGGCGACGGGTAATGATCAGATCAAAGAACATATCGACGCGACCCTGATGTTCGTCGATGCCCAATTGCGTCACAACAGCCAGGGCGGGTATGTCGAATCCGATCTTCAAGAACTGCCGCGCCGGCAGAATCCGCACATGCATTGGCTGGAGGCCTTGCTTGCGCTTTATGAAGCGACCGGCGACGATCATCTGATCGGCCGCGCCGATTCCATTGTGGATTTGTTCCGCACATTTTTCTTTGACAATGCGACAGGCACGCTTGGGGAATACTTCCAAGACGACTGGCAGGTGGTGCCCGGACCGGAGGGCCAAGTGGTCGAGCCGGGTCACCATTTCGAATGGGTATGGCTCTTGCACAAATACAGACGTTTGGGCGGGCGGCATTCGGTGAAGGAACACGCGAAGCGGCTTTATGACTTTGCGTGTGCCCGTGGGCTTGACCCGAAGACCGGCTTTGCCGTCGACGAAGTCAATCGGGCGGGCCGGGTTGTGCGCGCATCGCGCCGGTGCTGGCCGCAGACCGAAGCGCTTAAAGCGCACATCACCGCCGCGCGTTGGTGGGACGCGGAGACGTCCGACAAAGTGGAAGGGCTGGTGGCGGGGCTGTTCGACACATATCTGAACGTCACGCCCCCGGGCGGCTGGCAAGACCAATTCGACGAGAGCGGCGCCCCCATGGCCACCTCTATGCCCGCCAGCAGCCTTTATCATTTGATGCTGGCCTTCGCGGAAACCTTAGATTTCTGCGATTCTTAGCGGCTCGTTCCCGCTTTGCGTTAACAAAGATTAAGGCTAATCCGGGCTTAAATGCGCATTGCAGGGCTGTGCCAGAGCTCTCATATTATCGGTACGTTGAACCAGGCGAGAACCAAAGTGTCCACCAGCGCCAGCAAAGGCCCGTTTAATTGTTTGTACCGGCACGGTTTTGTCCGTGTGGCCACCTGCGCGCCTGAAATCTTTGTGGCGGACCCAGCCAGCAATTTGGCCGAAACCGTGGTACTGGCCAAAGAAGCTCACGAGCGCAAAGTGGCGCTGACGATTTTTCCGGAGCTGGGGCTTTCGGGCTATGCGCTGGATGACCTCCACCATCAAGACGCGCTGCTCGATGATGTGCGTTCGGCGATTGGCGCGCTTGTGAAGGAAAGCCGTAATCTGATGCCGGTGCTGATAGTCGGTGCACCGATCAAGGTGGGGTATTCGGTCTACAATGCGGCTGTGGTGATCCACAACGGCATCATTCTGGGTGTGGTGCCGAAAGTTTTCCTGCCCAATTACCGCGAGTTCTACGAGAAGCGTTACTTCGCCTCCGGCGCCTATGCTGCGGAAGAAACGATAGAGCTTTGTGGGCAGACGGTTCCGTTCGGCCCCAGCCTTTTGTTCGAAGCGGACGATCTTCCCAATTTCTCATTTGGGGCCGAGATTTGCGAAGATATGTGGGGGCCCGTGCCGCCCAGCACGGTAGTGGCGTTCGCCGGCGGCAACATTCTGTGCAATCTGTCCGCAAGCAACATCACCATCGGCAAGGCGGAAGACCGCAATGTACTGAGCGACGCGCAATCGCGCCGCTGCGTGGCTGCTTATCTGTATTCAGCGGCCGGCCAAGGCGAAAGCACCACGGATTTGGCCTGGGACGGGCATTTGGCAATTTTCGAGAACGGCAGGCGGCTTGCCCAGTCGGACCGTTTCTCCATGACTTCCACCTTACTCACCGCCGACATAGACTTGGACCGGCTGGTGCAGGAGCGGGTTCGGTTTGGCACGTTCCGCGATACCGCCCACATGTTTCCGGCGGAGGTCAAGTCGGTCCGGCGCATTCCGTTCACGTTCAATCCGCCGCTTGATGCGGGCATTCCGCTGGAGCGCGACGTACAGCGCTTTCCCTATGTGCCGTCGGATCCGGCGCGCCTCGATCAAGATTGTTACGAGGCTTACAACATCCAAGTTCACGGGCTTGCCACGCGGCTTAAGGCGTCGGGCATTAAGCGGGTTGTGATCGGCATTTCCGGTGGCTTGGATTCGACTCACGCTTTGCTGGTGTCCACCAAGGCGATGGATCTGCTCAGCCTGCCGCGCAAGAATGTGGTAGCGATTACCATGCCGGGCTTCGCCACCAGCAGTCACACCAAAAGCAACGCTTGGGATTTGATGAAGGGCCTGGGCGTGGACGCGCGCGAGATCGACATTCGCCCGGCGGCCAATCAGATGTTTGCCGACATGGGCCATTCCGCGTCCACCAACAATCCGGTCTACGATGTGGCCTTTGAAAATGTGCAGGCCGGTCTGCGTACGGATTACCTGTTCCGCATTGCTAATCACGAAAACGGGCTGGTGGTGGGCACCGGTGATTTGTCGGAACTGGCGCTTGGCTGGTGTACCTATGGCGTGGGCGATCACATGTCCCACTACAACGTAAATGCATCGGTGCCGAAAACGCTGATCCAGCATTTGATCCGCTGGGTGATCAAAACGTCTCAGTATAGCGATGATCTGTCGCAAACCCTGATCTCGATCCTGGATACGGAAATCACGCCGGAACTGGTGCCCGCGGATGATGCGGGCAATCTGCAAAGCACCCAGGAAAAGATCGGCCCGTATAATCTGCAGGACTTCACGCTCTACTACATCACCCGCTACGGCTTTCGCCCCAGCAAGATCGCCTTCCTCGCCCAGCATGCTTGGAGCGACAAAGATTCGGGCACTTGGCCAGTAAATCTGCGGGAAGAAGAAAAAGTGGCGTACAGCTTGGGCGACATCAAAAAGTGGATGGAAGTATTTTTGTTCCGCTTTTTTGCCATCAGCCAGTTCAAGCGTTCCTGCGTGCCCAATGCGCCCAAGATCAGCTCCGGCGGCTCATTAAGCCCGCGTGGCGATTGGCGCGCCCCCAGCGATAGCCGCCCCGAACCGTGGCTCAAAGAGCTGCGGGATAACGTGCCTTGATTCCGAACTGTCGTCCCCGTGAAAACGGGGACCCAGTATCTCGTGTCCCATCAGTTCTGCTGAAGCGTCAAAGCAACCTTAGTGGTTACTGGATCCTCGCATGGGCGAGGATGACGGTATCAATGGCTTGCCGACGCATTGCTACTTGATGTGTCCGCGGCAGCCCCCCATCATGGCCTCCATGAATTTTGCCAGTGACAACACAAGCGGTGCCGCGCCGGAAATTCTTGAGGCGATCGCTCAGGCCAATGACGGACAGGTGCCGAGTTACGGCGCCGATGATTTGACCGCATCCGTCACCGATCGTTTCAAAGACGTTTTCGAAACGGATCTTGCCGCCTATCTGGTGGCCACGGGCACAGCGGGCAATTCCCTCAGCCTTGCCTGTGCGGTCCCGCCCTTTGGTGCGGTCATTGCCCATGAAGCTTCCCACATTGCCTATGACGAGTGCAATGCGCCCGAATTCTACATGTCCGGCGCGAAACTGACCGGGATCGCCGGCGCCCACGGCAAGCTGTCCGCGGAAGATGTGAACCGTGTGCTGACAAAATACGGCAAAGGCATTGTGCACCGGGCCCAGCCCGCCGCCTTGTCCGTGGCCCAGGCAACGGAAGCGGGCACCGTGTATTCGCGTGACGACCTTAGCGCTCTGTCAGAGGTTTGCCGCACGCACGAGATCGTCTTCCACATGGATGGGGCGCGCATTGCCAATGCGGTGGCCCAGCTCGGCCGTTCGCCTGCCGAGCTCACCTGGCGCGCCGGAGTTGATATCCTCGTTTTTGGAGCGACCAAGAACGGAGCGCTGGGCGTCGAAGCGGTCATCTTTTTCAAGAAGGAACTGGCAGCAGAGTTCGAATTCCGGCGCAAACGCGGCGGGCATTTGTTTTCGAAAAGCCGGTTCTTGGCGGTCCAAATGCTGGCCTATCTGAAAGACGATTTGTGGCTGCGGCTGGCCCATCAGGCCAATGAAACGGCCCAACGTTTGGCGCGGGGGCTTGCCGATATCGACGGGGTCGAAATCTGCCATCCGGTAGATGCCAATCTGGTCTTTGCTATCCTGCCGCGCGGGGTCGACAAGGCGTTGAAGGCCGCCGGTGCGCAGTATCATCCCTGGATGGTGCCGGGCGATGCAGCAAACGGCAAAATGATCCGCCTGGTGACGAACTTCTCCACAACGCCGGAGGATGTGGATCGTTTTCTGAGCGTTGCGCGGGATGCCGTCGATGTATGACCCCAAACAGATCAGCCATTGGCATGCGAGCATCGACCCGTCGCCCCGCCGCCCAGCGTTAGAAGGGGACATGACCGCAGATGTGGTGATCGTCGGCGCCGGCTATACGGGGCTGTGGACGGCCTATTACCTGATGGAGCAATCGCCCGATCTCAAAATCATCGTGCTGGAAGCAAACTTCGTCGGCTTCGGCGCGTCGGGACGCAATGGCGGTTGGTGCTCGCCGGCGCTGGCGGGCCTGGACGAATGGCTTGAAAATCCGACACACCACGACCGCGCCCTCCATTTGCAGCATTTGATGTTCGATGCGGTGGACGAGGTGGGGCGTGTCGCCCAGCGGGAAAACATCGATTTCGACTATGCCAAGGACGGTGAACTCAACGTGGCCACCACGGCTGCCCAGGAAAAGAAGCTGAAGAAGGAATATGACTTTGTTGTCGAGCAAGGGCTCGGGGACAGCGTTCAATGGCTGGACGAAAGCGCCACAAAAGAATTCATCAACATTCAAGGAAGCCGCGGGGCGCTCTACACGCCCCAATGCGCTGTCATTCATCCAGCCAAATTGGTGACGGGCGTCGCGGCAACGGTCGAGAAGAAAGGCGTCCGCATCTATGAACAAAGCCCGGTCACACATGTTGAGGCTGGCCGTGTACGGACGGGTCAAGGGTCGGTCACCGCAGCCCAAGTGGTGATCGCGACGGAAGCCTACAGTGCCAAGATCGACGGCTTGTCGCGGCGCCTGGTGCCGGTTCATTCGCAACTCATCGTCACGGAACCGCTCAGTGATGAACTCATGGCGCGGACCGGGCTGAAGAACCGCGTTGTGTTTGGCGACGGGCGCGGCTTGGTCACCTATGGTCAGCGTACGGCAGATAACCGGATCGCCTTTGGCTATCGCGCGTCTTATATATTCGGCTCGGGCATCAAAGATGTGTTTGATGCGGACGACCCGTCTTTCGACGGTATTTACCAGATTCTGCTCTCGTTCTTCCCTTTCTTGAAAGATGTGCAAGTCGACCAATGCTGGGGCGGGGCGCTGGGCGTTGCCCGGGATATGTCCGCCTTCGTTCACTACGACGCGGAAACGAAATTGGGTTGGGCGGGCGGTTACACCGGCAACGGGGTTGCGGCCAGCAATCTTGCCGGGCGCACCATGGCCGATCTGTTGTTGGGGCAGGACACGGAACGACTGGACACCCCATGGGTGCGCACCTCTGGCAGCCCGCTGACTAAATTTCCCCATTGGGAGCCGGAGCCGTTACGATGGATGGGGGTCCAGGGGGTCAGAACCATGTTGCGCCTGTCCGATTGGCTTGGGGTCTGAGCATTGAATAAGCGAAACTAGAGTGGTGTTGGCGCCCGCACTCCAGCGCACCTATGGCAAGCTTTGCCTAAACTTCAGGCATCGGCTGACCGGTCCTTATGCACACAGGCTGTATCAGGAAGGGGCCGCAAAAGTCCGCATGCCGAAAGTCGATACAGCGACCGCGCCCGAAGCGGTCCTTATCAATACGGCGGGTGGGATCACCGGCGGGGATGAATTTCACTACCACCTCCATTGCGAGTCACGGGCCCGGGCAACCGTCACCACACAGGCTTCCGAGAAGATCTACCGGTCATTGGGGGACGACGCCGTCATTGAGACAACGTTGCGCATCGATGCCCACGCCGCGCTGGAATGGCTTCCCCAAGAAACCATCCTGTTCAACGGCGGCCGGCTGAGCCGCCGTACCACGGTGAATCTTGCGAAAAGCGCCCGGTTTCTGGGGCTTGAAGCGACGGTTTTCGGCCGCACAGCCATGGGCGAAACGGTCCGCGAGGGCGCTCTTCACGACCGATGGCGCGTGTATCACAAGGGTCGGCTTCTGTTTGCAGATGACACGCGGCTCGAGGGTCAGATCGCGGAACAGCTCTCGCGTCCTTTTCTGGCGAATGGTCATCGGGCTGTCGCAACCCTCATCTATGTGAACGACGATGCCCAAGACATGGCCACCGCCATTCAGTCTCTCAAAGCGTCCGCCGCCGGAACATTCGGGGCCTCGGCCTGGGACGACATCATGGTGGCGCGCTTCTTGAATGTGACTGGCCAAAAGCTGCGGGCTGATCTAACGTTTGTTCTGGACACGATCCGTTCGGGTCGTGCTCTTCCCAAGGTTTGGTCGGTTTAGAGTTCCGAGGACGCGCTTATGAATCTAACGCCGCGCGAGAAAGACAAGCTGCTCATTGCAACTGCTGCAATGGTGGCTCGCCGCCGATTGGAACGCGGGGTGAAGCTCAATCATCCGGAGGCCATCGCGCTCATTTCCGATTTTGTTGTGGAAGGCGCCCGCGACGGCCGCTCGGTTGCCGATCTGATGGAAGCGGGCGCCCACGTAATCACACGCGCGCAGGTGATGGAAGGCATTCCCGAAATGATTCACGACGTTCAGGTGGAAGCCACGTTTCCAGATGGCGTCAAGCTTGTTACTGTCCATAATCCAATTCGTTAGAAAGAGGGTGTCATGGTGTTGAAGCGTATGTTTGTATCCAGCGTACTGACGATTGTGGCGGCGCAGACCGCCTTGGCACACCAATCCCTCACACCTCACGTGCACCCGGTGGAGGGGGCGTTTTACGTCTCTTGGCTTGAAATCGCCGCGGGCCTTACGGCGGCCGCATTGGCGATTGCCTATTTTCGATACCGCCAGGCACAATTCAAAAAAGAAAAGGTGCGGCGCAGATGATCCCAGGCGAGGTTTTTCCCGCCGCGGGAGACATTGAACTCAATGCCGGCGCGACCGTCCTGACACTAACGGTGGAAAATACCGGCGACCGTCCCGTCCAAGTGGGCAGCCATTACCACTTCTTCGAAACCAACCCTGCTTTGAAATTCGACCGCGCCAAAGCGCGCGGGCATCGTCTCGACATTCCCGCCGGAACGGCCATCCGCTTCGAGCCCGGCCAGTCGCGCGATGTCACGCTGGTTCCTTATGGCGGCAAACGCACCGTGTTCGGTTTTCGCCAACAGGTGATGGGCCCGCTCTAGACTTCAGGAGTTTTCATGCCAGCACGAATTTCGCGGGCAGCCTATGCCGACATGTTCGGACCGACCACCGGCGACAAAGTGCGGCTGGCGGACACGGATCTGATTGTCGAGGTGGAGGACGATCGCACCACCTATGGCGATGAAGTGAAATTCGGCGGCGGCAAGGTGATCCGCGACGGCATGGGGCAGTCGCAAGTCACGCGCGCGGGCGGCGCCGTGGACACGGTCATCACAAATGCGCTGATCATCGATCATTGGGGCATTATCAAAGCGGATGTGGGGCTGAAAGACGGCCGGATCGCTGCCATCGGCAAAGCCGGCAACCCCGATGTGCAGCCCAATGTGGACATCATTATTGGTCCGTCTACGGAAGCGATTGCCGGCGAAGGCAAAATTCTGACGGCCGGCGGCTTCGATGCCCACATTCATTTCATCTGCCCCCAGCAGATTGAAGAAGCCTTGATGTCCGGCGTCACCACCATGCTGGGCGGCGGCACGGGACCGGCGACCGGCACCAACGCCACCACCTGCACGCCGGGCGCGTGGCATATCGGGCGTATGCTGCAAGCCGCGGACGATTTTCCCATGAACTTGGCCTTTGCCGGCAAGGGCAATGCCTCGCAGCCGGACTCGCTGGTGGAACAAGTGGTCGGCGGTGCTTGCGCCCTCAAGCTTCATGAGGATTGGGGTACCACACCCGGCGCCATCGATTGTTGTTTGAATGTGGCCGACCGATACGACGTCCAAGTGATGATCCACACGGACACGCTCAATGAAAGCGGCTTTGTGGAAGACACCATTGCGGCCTTCAAAGACCGCACCATTCATGCGTTCCATACGGAAGGCGCAGGCGGCGGCCATGCGCCCGACATCATTAAAGTCTGTGGCCTGAACAATGTGCTGCCGTCGTCCACCAATCCCACGCGCCCCTTCACGGTCAACACGCTGGATGAACATTTGGACATGTTGATGGTGTGCCATCATCTGGATTCGAACATTCCCGAAGATGTGGCGTTTGCCGAAAGCCGCATCCGGCGCGAGACAATTGCCGCCGAAGACATTCTCCACGACATGGGCGCCTTTTCGATTATCGCGTCGGACAGTCAGGCCATGGGGCGTGTGGGTGAGGTGCTGATCCGCACCTGGCAGACTGCGGACAAAATGAAAAAGCAGCGCGGCCGCTTGCCCGAGGAAAAAGGTGACAACGACAATTTCCGGGTGAAGCGTTACATCGCCAAATACACCATCAACCCGGCCATCGCGCACGGGATGAATGCCCATATCGGCTCCGTTGAGGTGGGCAAGCTCGCGGATCTGGTGTTGTGGCATCCGGCCTTTTTCGGCGTGAAGCCCGATTTGGTGTTGAAGTGCGGGACCATCGCGGCCGCCCCCATGGGCGATCCCAACGCGTCGATCCCGACGCCGCAGCCGGTGCATTACCGGCCCATGTTCGGTGCGTTCGGTAAATCCAAGACCGAAAGTGCCGTGACCTTTGTCTCGAAAGCGGCCGCAGATGCAGGCATTGGAGACTCGCTGGGGCTTCAGAAAAATGTGCTGCCGGTGGAAAACACGCGCGGCGGAATCGGCAAATCCACCATGGTGCTCAACGATCTGACACCCATGATCGAAGTTGATCCGGAAACCTATGAAGTGCGCGCGGATGGGGATTTGCTGACTTGCGAACCGGCCAAAGTGCTGCCCATGGCGCAGCGTTATTTCTTGTTTTGACATGCTGCGGGCGGGCACAATTGTCAACAACGGCGATTGGGACGCCGCCGAAGCGGCCGATACGGTGGTGCTCGATCTCGATCACCGGCGCAAACGGCGCTTGAAGATGGAAGGCAAGAACGGTCTGTCGTTTTTGCTGGATTTGCCGGACGTGCCGTCCTTGCAGTCTGGAGACGGCCTTCAACTGGAAGACGGAAGATGCGTGGCGGTGGAAGCAGCGCCGGAAGCGCTTGTGGAGATCACGTGTCATTCGCCCCACGAATTCACGCGGGTCGCGTGGCATTTGGGCAACCGCCATCTGCCGACTCAAATTTTGGACGGCGCCTTACGCATTCGGGAAGATCATGTGATTGTCGACATGGTCGAACGGTTGGGGGCGCACGTCAAACGGATCAACGCACCGTTCGAACCGGAAGGCGGCGCATATGGTCACGGATCCGTTATGGGGCATAGCCATGACTGACATGACCACCTTTCTGCGGCTGCTCACCTGGACGTCACCGTCTTTTCCGGTTGGCGCCTTCAGCTATTCCCACGGTCTGGAATGGTGTGTCGAAACGGGAGATGTGTCAGACGCGGACCGTTTGTACGCTTACGTGGTGGATGTGGTTTCTCATGGCGCGGCGCAAATGGATGCTTGCTTGCTGGCACACGCCCATCGCGCTGCGGCGGCGCGGGATGCATCGCTCATGCGCCACGTGGCCGAATTGGCCATTGCCTATGGGGCGACAAAGGAGTTGCGCCAGGAAACGGTCCTGCAAGGCCAAGCCTTTTTCGACACCACCAAAGAGGTGTGGCCCTGCGATGCCATTGAGTGGTTTCCACGCGTCTGGCGGGACAAGGTGGCTTATCCGGTCGCCGTTGGGGTGGCCGCCGGTGGACACCATTTGGCTTTGGATCAATCGGTACTAGCGTATCTCCACGCCATTGCGGCCAATCTTGTGTCCGCCGGTGTGCGCCTCATTCCGCTTGGTCAAACCGACGGCCAGCGGGTGCTGGCGCGCTGTGAACCGGAACTTCTTATCGCTTCGGAAAAAGCGATCACACAAGAGCTTGATGATATGGGGGCGGCGGCGTTCATGGTCGACATTGCCTCCATGCATCATGAAACACAGTACACGAGGTTGTTTCGTTCATGACATCACCGAATGGACCTTTGAGAGTGGGCATCGGCGGACCGGTCGGGTCCGGAAAAACCGCGCTCATGGATGCGTTGTGCAAGGGCTTGCGCGACCGTTATGACATCGCCGCCATCACCAACGACATTTACACGAAGGAAGATGCGCAGTTTCTGCTGCGCTCCGGCGCGCTGGACGATGACCGCATTGTCGGCGTTGAAACCGGCGGCTGTCCCCACACGGCGATCCGCGAAGATGCGTCGATCAATCTGGCGGCGGTTGCAGACCTCAACACCAAGTTTCCAAAGCTTGATGTGATCCTGATCGAATCCGGCGGCGACAATTTGGCGGCTACCTTCAGTCCGGAATTGGCGGACATCACCATTTATGTGATCGATGTGTCCGCCGGTGACAAAATTCCCCGCAAGGGTGGGCCCGGCATCACGCGGTCGGACTTGCTTGTCATCAACAAGATCGATCTGGCGCCCCTGGTGGGTGCGGACCTGGGTGTGATGGACCGGGACGCTAAAAAGATGCGCGGCGACCGGCCCTTCCTGTTCACAAACGTGAAAGAAGGCATCGGCGTGCAACAAGTGATCGAGACGATTCAGGAAAAAGGCGGTCTGGCGGCCTAGTCTCTAATGATTCCGTCATTGCGAGGAGCGCGTGCGCGACGAAGCAATCCAGGGCGAATTGCTCGGTGACAGCCGCTCCTGGATCGCCGCGCCCGCTTCGCGGGCTCGCGATGACGATTAAGCGTAGACGAGAGCCTTCTCTTCAGTTGCCGGGATGCAGTTGGCAATCTCTTCCTCGCGCATCAGCCGATACTCTCCAAAGTTTGGCGCGTGCATGTCTTCCAAATACTTCGTCGGTAGAAACGGATAAAGATTGGGCGTGCCGGATTTATCGATATACCAGCTATCGCAGCCTCCGCTCGCCCAAATGGTTTCCGGAACACGTTCCTGCATTTGCTGGTTATAGGCGGCAAAGGCCTCTTGCCTTGGCGCAATTGCGGCCAATCCCTCATCGCGCATTTTATCCAGCATGCTGATGATGTAGTCGATCTGGTACTCACTGATGGTGATCAACGACAGATTGCCGACAGGTCCGGTGGGGCCTTCCACCATCCAGAAATTCGGGAAGCCCGGCATGCTGACGGCGCGGTGTGCGCGGGGGGCACCATTCCAAAAGGTACCCAGATCCGCGCCGTTTTCGCCGGTGACTTTGGTTGGCAATATGAAGGCGGTGGGATCGAAGCCCGTCGCGAGAATCAAGGCGTCGAGCTCGTGCACCTTACCGTCTTCCGTCTCGATGTCGGTCGGCGTAATGCGTGCGATGCGGTCCGTGATCAGATGTGCGTTGGGACGGGTGATCGCCGGATAGAATGTCGAGCAAAAGATCAGCCGCTTACATCCGGCCTTGTAATCCGGCGTGAGCTTGGCACGCAATTCCGGATCGGCCACGCCCTTCTTTAAGTGTCTCAGGCAAATCTGTTGGATGCGCGCCAGCTTCTTCTGGTTGCCGACGGTCGCGGCCGAAAAGTGATTGACCATGGCATCAAAATAAAATTGATACGCCCGCCGCTGCAGGAATGGCAGTTTGCGCATGAGCCATTTCCACGCCGCTTTGTATTTCGTTTGCGGCAAGGGCACCATCCATCGCGGGGTGCGCTGGAACACGTGCATGGCGCCGACCTTGTCGGTGATGTCGCCGATGATTTGCGCTGCGGTGGAGCCGGTGCCGATGATGCCGACGCGTTTGCCTTTCAGATCTACGGAATGATCCCAGCGCGCGGTATGGAACATGTGACCTTTGAAGGTTTCAAGGCCGTCAATGTTCGGATGGGCCGGTTTGTGCAGAACGCCGGTTGCAGAGATGACGATGTCGTAATGGGTTATGTCACCATTTTCGGTCGTGAGCCGCCATTTCGGGCCTTCATAGGTGAGATCGACGACCGGTGTGTTGAACTTCACAATGTTGGTGACGCCGAAGTCGTTTGCGGTCTTTTCCATATAGGCTTGGATTTCGGGCCCGTAGGAATAGCGGTAATTCCAATCGGGATTGAGCGCGAAGGAAAACGAATACCAGCGCGAGGGGACGTCGCAGGACAGGCCCGGATATTGGTTTTCCCGCCAGGTGCCGCCGACGCGGTCCGCTTTTTCATACACCGTCAAATTGGCGTAGCCGGCCTTGCGCAGTTTCACCACCGCCGCGATGCCGGACATGCCTGCCCCGATAATTGCGATGGAAGGCTGCTTTCCAGACTTAGCCCAGCCCGTCTGCTGGGGAAGGGAGAATGGGGTCCTATCGTGGGCGTTCATGATCCTCGTCTCCAAGATTTGTTGCGGTTTCTTCCGCTCTTATTGACACAGTGTCATTTACTATTGACGCATTGTCAATAATATTGACGGCGTGTCAATAGTAAAATAGACTCAAAATCACGACTCTCTAAGAAACGGCAGAAACTAAAGAAAAATAGGCACTCTCATGCCCGCCAAAGCACAAAGAATTCGCCGCAGTCCAGAAGCGGCGCGGGAAGAAATCATCGATGCAACGGAATCCGCGCTTAACGATATGAGTTTTGGTGAGCTTACGGTCGATCTGATTATGCAGCGCACCGACATGACCCGGTCGTCCTTCTATCATTACTTCAGCGGTCTCGATGAGCTTGTGCTCGGCTTTCTCGACCGAGTCGAAAAAGAAATTCACGGCGCCGTGGATGAGCTGCTTGATGGCGACGGCACAGAAGATTATCGCGGCGCCACGCAACGTCATTTGACGGACATGTTCGTGTTGACGGAAAAGCATTACACGGCGTTCCGGGCGCTTGCCCAAGCCTCCAACAAGAACCAGATCGTGCAGGAACAATGGCGGGCGCGCCTGATCGACAATTTCTCCCACATGACGGCGGCCTTTATTCGCCGTCAGTGCGCACTGGGCCGTTCACGCGTCACCGATCCCGATCGACTAGCGCGCGCGCTGAACCTTCTGAACAACGCGCTCATGAATGACAACATCCAGCGCGCGGAGCCTGACGACCCCATCGAAGTCGGTCAGGTGTCGGCGGAGATCTGGAACAAAATGATCTTCGACAACTAAGAAATCGGAGTAATCGCTTCGTGGCGCCAGAATTCTGCTAGGGGTTTGAGCGGCCCGACAACTCGTCCAACAAAGTCCAGGCGTAACTCTCCTGCAGGGCGATGCGGTCCAGTGCTTTTTTGTGCGCCGCATCGGTCAAGGTTGGGTCATGACGCATGCGGAGCTTCACCGCATTCAACTGGTCGATGGCCAGACGCGCGAGATCGCGCAAGGCACGGGAGTCGAGCGACATATGCGATTGCGGGTCGGGCACCGACTTAGCGGCAATCGGGGCGTCGATCGGGGGAAATTCGGCCGCATCTACATCGACAACGAAACTGGCTGGGGTGTGGGAGTTCACGGGGGGCCTCCTTAATTGCGTCCGCTACATCCCACAGAATTCTGACAAGCCCGTGACGGTTTGCCTATTTGTTTGACAGGTAGTGTTCCATGGCGTCGGCGAGTGTGCGGTCGTGCGCATGTGATGAGTTGCGCAAGCAGCCGACAACTTTCTGCTGCGTCTTTTCCGGCTTGTTCTGACTCATCTTCGCCTTCATTTCGATGCGTGTGATATCGATCTCAAACGGAACGATCGCCGCCATCATTTTGTCAATGAATTGTGGATCTTCGTTCTCCATGCGCCACGGATTGGCAGCGCCTCCCTCGTGAAACGCCGCGAGCGTTTCCAGGTGATGACGAAACTCAGTTGTGTCGGCCGGCAAAGACGGCACCCCGTACACATGAGCGGTTTCGTAGTTCCATGTGGGTACGGCGGCACCGGGTTCGTAATATCGCGGCGACACATAACCATGTGCCCCGAAGAAAATAACGAGCGCTTCTTCCACCCTGTCATGCATGTCCTGCAGGACCCGCCAATGGGGATTGGCGCGGGCCATGTGGGCACAGAGGCGGCCATTCGGTCCGTGCGACCAATCGAACAGGAAGGGCAAATGCGTGCCGGTGGGGGCTTCGCCCTGCCGCGCCGTGATCAGTACGCCAAAACTGTTCTTCGCGAGGAATGTGTGAATGAGGGTTTGATCCGTGATCTCGAATGCCGGCGGCGTGTACATTTTGAGTTTGACCTCAGCTTGGCCGGCCCACTCCCCCTCCCAACCACCCGAACCAGGGTACCTTGGGGTGATTGGGAGGGGGAGTGGGCCGGCTAGGTAGTCACCTAACAATGACAAAGGGCGGCGACCAAATCAGAGTTTGGACATCCACACAAGATGCGATAAGTCAGACGGGCCCTGCCGTCCACGCATGGCCGGCAAATTCACCCCATAAAAATGCAGGAGAGACGTCCATGGCCCCCACCCAAAAAATTGCCGTCACGCTACCCGCCGGCCCGCGCGTGCAGGACACGATCAAGCGTGTGAAATGGGCGGAAGCCAACGGCATTCCAGACGCCTGGTTTGGCGATTCCGGGGCCCCCGACTCGCTGACCACGGCGGGCATTTTGGCGGCGCACACGAAATTGATCCGCATCGGCGTCGCCGTCACGCCGGTTTATACGCGAACGCCCGCCGTTCTGGCGGCCACCGCCAACACGCTGGGACAGGTACTGCCGGGGCGCTTCGTTATGGGGTTGGGGTCTTCCAGCCAAACCATGATGGATGGCTGGCACGGCGTGCCGCTCGATAAGCCGGTCACCCGGGTCAAGGAAACGGCAATCATGGTCAAGTCCATGCTGGCGGGCGAAAAATCGAACTTCGACCTCTCCACATTGCGCAGCCGCGGTTATCGCCAAGCGCCCATGGAACAGCCCGTGCCGGTCTATCTGGCGGCCCTGCGGGCCAAGATGATTGAGATGGCGGCGGAAGTGGGCGACGGCGTGATCTTCAATCTTTGGCCCAAAGGCGCGCTTCCCAAAATGATGGAGCATGTGAAGATCGGGGCCGAGCGTGCAGGCAAAAAGTTCGAAGATGTGGAAGTGGTCAACCGGGCCATGGTGCTGGTGACGGACGATAAGGAAGGGGCGCGCAATCTGTTCCGGGCCGCTTTTGCGCCTTATTACGCAACGCCTGTCTACAACAACTTCCTTGCTTGGGCAGGCTACGAGGATGTGGCCAATGTGATCACCGAAGGGTGGGCCGCCAAAGACCGCGCCAAAACCACCGGCGCCATCAGCGACGAATTGGTGGACGAAATCGCCATCATTGGGCCGGCTGAAGAATGCCGGGAACGCATCCAGGAATGCGCCGCGGGTGGTATCCACACCCACATCATCGCGCCCATGGCCGCCAGCGCAGAAGACGTTCAGCGTACGTTTGACGCCTTCACGCCGGATAAGCTGTCGCTGTAGACGGGACCTGACGGTGTGGGGCCCACATGGACTTCGATGATCCAAAACAACGGTCCGTGTTCTTCGATGTCCACACGGACCTTCCGCGCGAGGGACCGGGAAATTTCGACAGCACAAAACAGGCACTGACGCTGGCGGGCGAGCTTCCGTCGTCGCCGCGCGTATTAGACATTGCCTGCGGACCAGGCATGCAAACCATCGACCTGGCGAAGTTGCTCCCAACAGCAATCATTACCGCGGTCGATTTTCACGCGCCCTACGTGAAAGAAGTTGAACGGCGCGCGGCCGCGCAGGGCGCTACGGACAGAGTTGTGGCGATGGTGGGTGATATGGCGGACTTGCCGTTCGCCCCCGCGAGCTTCGATCTTATTTGGTGCGAAGGGGCTGCCTACATCATGGGTGTCGAAAACGCCTTGCGCGCGTGGAAACCGCTGCTCCGCGCAAACGGTAAGCTCGCGATCACCGAAGCGGTATGGCTCCGCGGCGACCCGCCGTCGCGCGTCCGTCGGTGTTGGCTGGAATATCCCGCAATGAAAGATGTCGCGTTTAACAGGCAACTCGTTGCGACCTGCGGCTACAAGCTGATCGGTGATTTCCTGCTGCCGAAGAGCGCATGGCTCGACGACTATTATGGACCCATGCAGAAGCGCCTCGACACGATCAAGGACCGGTATCGGGGCGATCGCGCGGCTCAAGATGTTTTGGCGGAAAGCCAGGAAGAAATTGATGTCTACCGCACCTATTCGGACTACTACGGTTATGTGTTCTTGGTGATGGCGGCGGCCTAGCTCAGTTTTGCTCTAGCGAATTGTGCAATTGCGAAGTGCGATTCTTACAAGCGGTTGTGCGACTGTTGGCACCACGGAAAATCACCATCCGTCGCGCATTCGCAGGGACGCGCGCCTTTTAGATGTGGCAATTGAAGCGCGAATTTGTAAACATGTCGCCCTGGGTTGATGCGCTGGGGGGCGGCTATGAAACAGGCTGGGCGATCGGCATACCTGTTTGCATTTCTTCTTTTTCTTTTTGAGGCCGCGGCCTCTCCGGCAAACGCAGACGAGAGCTGGTTTCGGCAAGCGGCAATATCGCCTTCCGGGGACAGTATTGCATTCAGCTACCGGGGCGATATTTGGACTGTTCCGGCGGCGGGCGGAACGGCACGATTGTTGACCACGAGCCATTCCTATGACGGATTTCCGACCTGGAGTTCCGATGGATCGCAACTGGTATTTGCATCAGACCGGCACGGTGATTTCGATATATTCGTTATGCCTGCCCAAGGGGGACCCGCAACCCGCCTTACATTCCATTCCACAGATGACATTCCGTATACGGTCACCACCGGCGGAGTGGTTTTGTTTGGATCGCGACGCCTGGATCACCCAGACAATGCCCAATTCCCCACCAGCTTGCTGCCCGAGTTATACGCTGTGTCGCTGGAAGGTGGGAAAAGGCCCAAACAATTCCTGACGACGCCCGCCATTGACGTTGACATTGCTTCAGACGGAAATCGACTGCTCTACCATGACCGTAAAGGATACGAAGATCCGTTTCGCAAACATCACGTATCGGCAATTGCCAGCGACATTTGGCTTTTGGATAAAGGGACGGGTGACCATACCAAGCTTTCCACCTTTGCGGGGGAAGACCGAAACCCTGTATGGGGCAACGGAGATGCGTACTACTTTCTTTCAGAGAAAAGCGGTTCGTTCAACATCTGGCGTGGCAGCACGGCGGATCCATCCGTACAAGAACAGATAACCGAATTCGATACCCACCCAATCCGCCATTTGAGCCGGGCAAACGATGGAACTCTTGCTTTCACGTTTCACGGATCGATCTTTACTCTGAAGAATGGCGGCGATCCGGAATTATGTGATGTTCGGATATCTGTGGATCATCGGGGGAAAGGTCCGGTGGCTTTCGGGCTGGGAGACGGTATTGCCGAGATGGCTTTGTCGCCGGACGAAATGGAGATCGCTTTTGTTTACCGCGGCGAAGTTTTCGTAACCTCTGTGGATCATGATTCGACCAAGCGGATTACAAATACGCCCGAGCAAGAAAGATCCGTTTCATATTTGTCAGATGGACGGACTCTGGTGTACGCGTCTGAGCGCGACGGAAGTTGGGGCATTTATGCGACATCGCTTGTCGACGAAAACGAGCTTCGGTTCTCTCGGTCTACGCTGTTGCAGGAGCAGGCGCTTGTAACGACCGAGGCCGACGAGTTTCAACCGGTCCCATCGCCAATGGACGATGCGGTTGCCTATCTTCACAATCGAAATGAAATCCGGGTGGTGGACTTGGAAAGTGGCAAGACGCGTACCGTCGTGGCCGCAAAACACAATAATTCGTACCAAGACGGCGATATTCTGTTCAATTGGTCTGATGATGGGCGGTGGATCGCGACCCAATTTCTCGCTCGCGGTCGTTGGCGCACCAATATCGGGTTGGTGCCGGCGAAAACCGGCGGAACACCGGTCGATATTTCGCTCACCGGTTATGAGGAACTTAACCCCAAATGGGCGATGGACGGCAGCGCCGTGCTTTGGACGACACGGCGATACGGCGAACGGTCCCACGGAAGTTGGGGCGGCGAAGTGGATGTCATGGCGGCCTTCTTAGATCGGGCCACGTATGAAAAGTTCACGGAAACGAAAGAAGACCGGGAATATCGCAAAGAACAGGAAGAGAATGGATCGGGCCGACATGGCGGCATCGGAAATAATGCCTCACCTCGTGGGCAGGTATCGGTTCACCCTCATCCAACCGGCTTGATCGCCGACGATGAGTCAGTTGTCGAATGGAGCGGATTTGAGGACCGTCGTTTGCGACTGACCATGCACAGTTCCGACCTTGCCGATTTTGCGCTGACGGAAGATGGCACCAGTCTTTACTACCTGAGCAGGTTTGAAAATGACTACGATCTTTGGCGACACGATTTCCTCTCCGGTAGCACCAGCTTTGTGAAATCTATTGGCGCAGGCGACAGCGACCCAATTCAGCTGACACTGAGTGAAGACGGTAAGACGGCCTACATCCTTGCGAACGGAGCGATCTACAAGTTGGACCTGTCCAACAAGGAAATTGCCAAAGTGGGCAATGACGGGATCATCTTAATTGATCGGCACAAGGAACGCCTTCATTCGTTCGAACATGTGGCACGCCAAGTGCGGCAAAAGTTCTACAAGACGGACATGCATGGCGTTGACTGGGATTTTTTTGTGGAGGCCTATCGAAAGAAGCTTCCGGAAATTGAAAACTCCCGCGATTTTGCGGTGCTGCTTTCGGAAATGTTAGGTGAACTAAATGCGTCGCACACGGGCGCCCGGTTTCACTCGACAGACGGTAACGCGGACTCCACATCGTCACTCGGCGCCTTCTACGACGATACGTTTGGCCGAAAAGGGGTCAAAATAAAAGAAGTTATCGAAGGCGGACCGCTGTCGCGCTCGGACGTTGCCGTGCCTGACGGCGCCATCATATTGGCCGTCAACGGCCAGCGATTGGATCGGGAAGCGAACATCTATGCCCTTTTAAATCATCAGCAGAACAGAATTGTGCGCGTGACGGTGGCCGACCATGCCGGGGCGCTTGAGCGCGATGTCTTTGTGCGTCCGATTTCGTTGAGCGATGAAGCGGAGCTGCTTTATCGGCGATGGGTGAAGAAAAGGCGAGACATCGTCCAAAACGCATCAAACGGTCGGCTTGGATATGTGCATGTGCGCAGCATGGATGATGAAAGTTATCGGGAGGCGTTCTCGGAAACTTTCGGGAGAAACATCGACAAAGAAGGCCTGGTGGTCGATACGCGCTTTAATACCGGCGGCTGGTTACACGACGACCTGATCGTCATGTTGAACGGACGACCTTACATGTACTTTGTCGCGCGCGGTCAAGAACTGCGCGAAGAGCCGGAGGAGCGTTGGCACAAACCGTCGATTCTTGTTGTCAGCGAAGGCAACTATTCCGACGCGCACATGTTCCCCTATGCCTATCGGCACCTTGGCTTAGGCGACATTGTGGGCATGCCCATTCCCGGAACCGGAACGGCGGTTTGGTGGGAGACGCTGCACACGGGAGACATTACGTTCGGTATCCCTCAGATTGGAATGCGGATCGATGACGGCACATATCTCGAAAATCAACAGCTGGAGCCGGACCACTTAGTGAATTTGGACCCCAAATCGGCCGCCTTGGGAAGTGACACCCAGCTTCTAATGGCCGTTACTAAATTGCTGCAACAGCTCGACAATTAGTCGATGCCATTTCCGAAAGAAAAGCTGGTTTTTTGTTGTGTTGCACTGCGGCGAGTTCATAGGGCTGTTGCCCGCCGGAACGACTGTAGCCCGGTGGCGCTGCGCACCGTATCGCGAAGATTTCGCTATTCATCGCGCATTCACAGCGACGCGCTCATGAATTAATATGCCGGAAGGGAATGCAGGATCCCGCACTTCAGGAGGGGGCGTATGAGTGCACTGATTAGAATTTTCTGTCTTCCGATCGTGCTGGCCACGATCGCGGTCAACATGTTCGCGCTGGCGGGTTTGCTCGAAGGCGTGGGTTTTGCCGACACCGAGTGGCGGTCGCCGATCAGCGACTTCGGCAATCTTTATTCGGAACTGGCGGCCGCCGGATTTGCCGTTGCCAATTCTTTCGTCAGCGGTCAGTTCGGTTTCGACCTGCCCGAATGGAGCACCCACGCCTTCGTCCTATATGCCTCGACCGCCTTGGCGGTGGCTGCATCGGGCATGGGTGTTACGCAACGCCAAACATTTCTGGGCGGTTTGGGCGCAGGCAGCGTGTCGCTGTCCTGGCCGTTGAGTGTGTGGGGATTTGTCACGCAAGCATTTCGCGGCCGCACGGTCAGCACGTTCGCGCGCGACCATTCGGTCATCTTCTGGCTTTACATGCTGACGGTAGCCGCCGGTTATGGCGGGGCACGGTATTACAACGCCAACTACCTGCCGGCTCCGGAAGAGGTTGCGCTGCTGCAAATGTTCTTCGGCTGATCGCAACACCCGACGTTCTTGTTCAATCTTCGATGCTTTCCTTAGCGGAAGCGTCGTCACGCCCACGCTTCCGCCTGTTTGACGGCCTTTCGGAAGGGGCCGAGACACAGAGATAGGCATATGGCCGCCGTGGGATAGAACAGTGCTGCAAGCAATGCCAGCGCATAACGAAGCCCTTCATCGTTTGGCTGACCGGTCGAGAATATGTCAGACATAAACCCGACCAGCCACGGTCCCATGGCGTATCCGATGAAATTAACAAAAATCAAGTAGAACGCGATCATCTGTGCACGAAGTTCGTTTGGCGCAATCACTTGCAAAGCGGACGTAGCCAGTCCGGCCGGCATCGCCATGATGAAGGTAATCGGGCACAACAATATGATCGTGATCAGCCAGTTGCCCCAAAGCAGCATTGCGACGGCCGGCACCACCACAACAATTGCAGCCCAACGGATAACGCGCAGCGTTGCATCAGGCACGTTGCGTGCCATCAACATGCTGGCAAGCCAGCCGGCGAATACGCTGCCGGTGATGCCAAAGAAGAATGAAATTAGCCCATAGGTCATGCCTGCATCGGCCTTGGTCATGCCATGGACACGGACCAGGAACTCAATGTTCCAAGACAGAAGGCCCCAGCCGAACGTCGCCAAGCACAAAAGACCGCTAAAGTGGAAAAGGAAGACCGGCCAGCGCTCTAGCATGAAGCCTATTACTTCGCGCATGGGGACCGCGCCCTTGCCACCATCATTGGAGAATTGACCGGAGCGGCCCAATCGTTTCGGTTCCGCGACCGTGAACATCATCAGCGCCAACAAAACCCCGGGTAAGCCGACGATGATAAACAGGGCCTGCCAACTCTTGAGCTCACCCACAATGGGAAGCGCCATCGGGGTTGCTTCCAGGTGCTGAATAACCTGCCCGCCGACAATCGATGCCAGGGCCACGCCCACAAAGGGCGCACTGGAGACAATCCCCAACGCTAGCGGCAAGCGGTGTTTGGGAAAATAATCGGTCAGCATGGATGTGGTGGCCGGCCCCAAAGTCGCTTCGCCCACGCCGACGCCGGCGCGCAAGAAAGCCAGCTGCCAGAAGGTTTTCGCAAAGCCGCTCGCCGCCGTAATCACACTCCAACTGAATATGCCGATCGCCATGATGAGCCGTCGGCTGTGGCGGTCCGCATAGCGCGCCATGGGCAGAGTGACCAGTGTGTAAGACCCCACGAAAATCAGGCCCATCAAAAGGCCGACCTGTCCATCGGTGATGCCCAAATCGCGTTTCAATGGCCCCACCATCAGCGCGATAATCTGGCGGTCGATGATGGAGAAGGTGCTGGCGATGGTCAGAAAAAACAGGACGTACCAGCGGTACCACGGGCTGCCTTGGCCGCCGCCGGTCAATGCCGCTACATCGTCATCGTCTTCGAAGGTGACCAATTCGGGGATGTTAAACTGATCGCGCACTTGTTTCGTGTCGCGATAGACCTGCCATTCGGCCACAAGACCACGCTGGATCTTTGCCCGCCAAATGGCCGGCCCCTGAAACTCTTCGCCGTTAACTGCCTTCTTGCCGGCTTTTTCGAGCATCTCCCGCCCAAAGTCCGACAGCGATCCTGTCGACATGCCCACTAAGATGATGTCGTTGCCTGCAAAATGGGTTTCGAAAATGTCGATCTGATAATCCGGGAACAGCTTGAAATAACCTTCCCAGTTGCCCCGCATCTTGTCACGGCCTTGGGAGCGCCCGTCGGCCATATCGACGAACACGTGATCGTCCGTCATCAGAGCGGTCAGCCCGTCAATATTGCCCTCATTGATTTCGTCAATGAACGCTTGGGCAACGGCGATGGGGTTCCCGCGGTTCATGCTAGACGCGCGCCCACAATTGTTCGACCAATATGCCGGCGCGCGCTTCCACCGCTTGGGCTGCATCAAGGCACAGATCTTCCCGATAGCGGCCGCCCACAAATTGCACGCCGATGGGCAGGCCTTCATTCATCAGGACAGGAACGATCGAGGCGGGCAGGCCCAATAAATTCATGCTGGAAATGTAGGTGAGCGCCTCGAACACCTTGCGGGCGCTGTCATCATCCTCCAAATCTGCGTTTACGGGGAAAGGCGGTTGCAGGGAAGCCGGGCATAAGACCAGCGGATACTTCTCCAGGAATACGGTCCATTGGCGCAGCAGCCGCGTGCGTTCCGCAAGCCCGCGCATATAGCCTTCGTGATCGCGCACATCGGCCCAGCGGTAATAGGCGGCCACCACTTGTTTCATGTCGGCGCCGGCATATTCGTCGATGATTTTTCCCATCATCACATGCATTTCCGTGAAGATGAGATCCCGCCACAAGGTCAGCACGTCTTCCACATCGGGGGGATCTATTTCTTCAAGCACGTATCCGGCGTCTTCCAGATATTTGGCTGCGGTGTCGATCGCTTGCGTGACGGCAGGGTGCATGGGGAAGCCAAACGCATTGGTGGTTTTGGCAACGCGGATGGGTTCCGCAGGCCGCGGGCCCTCCAACGGTGCCGGCACCCACCAGGGATCGTTCGGATCGCCCTGCGCCATGACCGATAGAGCCAGCCGTGAATCGCGCACTTCTCGTGTGATTGGTCCCTGCACGGACATGATTTGCATGAGCGGCGGCCGTTCTTCCGGTGCGCTGGGGTTGTAGGCCGGCACGCGGCCGAGCGTCGGTTTGATGGTCGTCACCCCATTGCAATAGGCGGGAATCCGCAAGGACCCGCCAATATCATTGCCGTGGCCGATGGCGCCGATGCCGGCCGCCACACTGGAGCCCGCCCCACCGGACGAGCCGCCACAGGTGATTGTCTCATCCCAGGGGTTTTTGGTAAGGCCCCGCAAGGGGTTGTCGGTGAAAGCGCGGAAGGAAAATTCCGGCGTATTCGTCCGTCCAATGATGATCGCGCCGGCTTCCTTCAAATGCCGGGTAATGGGGGAGTCTGCCGGTGCGATCAGGTTTTCAAACGCCTTCACCCCGTTGGGGGTGGCCTGACCTTTTACATCCACGTTTTCCTTGATGGTGATGGGCACCCCATGCAGCGGGCCTAGAGCTACGTTGCTCGCGGCAATGGCATCCGCTTTTTTGGCGTCTTCGATGGCCTGGTCGCCCGAATCGACGGTCACCGCATTAAGCGGCGGGTTGGCATCGCGCATGTGCGCAACAGCGGCTTGGGTTACCTCCACACAGGACAGATCCTTCGTGCGTATGGCGGCGGCCAGGTCGCAGGCGCTCCATTGCCACAGTGGCTTTGCCATGTTGGTCCTCCCCCCGAGGCCACGCGCCCTACGCGGCCGACTTGCTGGTTTCCTCCGACAGCACTTCGAACACAATACCGGACTTGTTCAAGCGTTCTTCCAACGCCATGCCTGTTGCCATCACCGGCGTCAGCACACCTGCCGTCTGCGGCGTCTTGCGCCCATCTTCCACAAGGCACAACGCGGTTTCCGCCAGCATTTTTGATGTGTCGCCATAGCCCGGATCGCCGCCCGAGATTTGCGTGATCACTTCCTTGCCCCCGCCGCGGCCCAGGAAGGTGGTTTTGAACATGTTGTCGCGCCGTGTTTCCGCATCTGGTCCGTCTCCGGACGATTTGAGCGACAACAGGAACGATCGTGTCATGGGAATTTGAGCCGCCATGAACAATCCGCCCATCCCCATGGCCCCAGCGGGCAACAACGGCAAATAGGAGCTTGGAATCTCCGCATGATGACCATAGGTGAAATCAGGACCGTAACGCTCGTTGGCCGCGGCCGACCGCAACACAATTTCCACATCGATGATCGGCAACGGAATGCCCCAATACCCGGCATTGGGGCTGCGCCGCAAAATGGGCGCCGCTGCGCGCAGCCGGCGGTCGGACCCCGCCATGAAATTCGCGCGCGCAATGGCGCGGCGCGCCCGCAACGGTTCGGAAAAATTCATAAAGCCGATGGCCGACGCCCAAGTGCCGCCGGAAATGGAATTGAACGGGTTGGAGAAACGTCCGGACTTCGACCCGAACGTCGCAAAACTGTAAACCTCGATTGGTCCGTCAGCCGGCAATTGTTCCACCGTCAGCCGTGTGCCCAGATCCGCCGGGATGCTGTCATAGCCACAGCAATTGACGATGCGCGCGCCGGTATCCATGGCCTCTTCGTTGTATTCGGTGGCCATGTCGTCGACGAAGCCGCCTTCGCCGGTCAGGTCGATGTAATCGGTCCCATTCTCCACACAGGCTTCCACCAGTGGCGGGCCGTACTGCATGTAGGGACCGACGGTGGAGATAACCACGCGTGTTGCGCGGGCCATTTCATCGAGCTGAGAGGGTAGGGACGAGTCCGCGACGATCACATCGACATTGACGCCGTAATGTTCGTCCAGATCGTCTTTCAGCGCGTGCAGCTTCTCGTAATTGCGTCCCGCGATGGCCCAGGCGAAGTCGTGCACTTCCTGGCGCTTCGCAAGTTCCCGCGCCGTCAATTCGCCGGTAAACCCGGTCGCACCGTAAAGTACGATATCGTATGCACGTGGAGACCCCGCCATATGACGCCTTTCTGTTGTTGTCTGGAACTTACTGTCCCCGACCGGCCGAAACTTGGCAAGCCTTATGGGCTGATGAGGCGTCGGAAAGGTCCCATTAAATGCCTTCTTTTTGCATCAACGGCGGACACGATGCATGGTTTTCCGCCGGCGCATCTCGCCAAAGTACGTTAACTATTACTCTTGTCATTCCCGAAGGCGCGAAAGCGCCTATCGGGAATCCAGTATCCTCAAAAGTCAGTAAGCTGGCGCTGGGATTACTAGATCCTCGCTTCTGCGAGGACGACATCATGAGTCAAATGATGGCTATGGATAAATCACCAGGCACCGCACTTCGATGCTCCAGCGGTCGGGGGCATCATCCGGCGTGTGCGGGTCCTCGAATGCACTGTGGAAACTGAAGCTGCAGGGGGCAGTGGGATCGCTTGCATCGCTGGACGCACCGTTGGAAGCGGCCATGGTGCCTGCCGAATCCCATTGTTTTATGAGGATCGCTTCATCGCGCGTTACCTGCGGGAAATAATACCATCGATGATCCGGCGAGAACTTTGCAAAATAGTTTTCGCCGATTCGATCCGCATAATGAATTTCAAATACCACCAGATCGTCGGGCACGACGCTTTGACCATCACAAAACGCCATGGGGTGGGTGGCCACGGGTTCTTGCGCAATATTGCGCCATACATTGATGATGGCGAACCGTCCGCCGTCGGTGAGCGCCCGCTTTACCTTTGCCGCATCGATCAGCGTCTCGCCGTCTTTTAAGGTCAGGCGATAGGTGTCGTTTACGCTGGGCGGGTTTGACAGATCGCGCATCCGCTGTGGCGCGCTGGTGAGTGTGTAGTCGCCATGCACCAAATGGGCAGGGCCTTGCACCTCTTGGCCGCCCTTAATCTGTTTTTTGTCTTCCTTGCCGGTCGCCGAGCGCACATTGTGGTCAAAGGCGAAGGCCTGCGCACCGGTCGCCGCTTCGACCGCCCGAACGCATTGCGGATAGTAGTTCCGCACCACTTGCTCGTGATTGAGAAAATCGAGGGCCGGGTCCGACAAGGGCGCGTCGATCAATTCGAAGCCGTTTTTCTCAACGGTGCGCTTGTTGCCGTTTTCCATTGCCCGGGCATCGGCAATGGGAAGTGTTTTGTCTTCCAGAACGATGCCCTTGGAGTCGCTGTCGCTGCCTTCCGTGTTGCGGTGGATGAGCACCGCACCGTTGCGAAAGAGAGATGATGACACCTCTGGCGCGAGATAATTCAGCTTGCCGGTTGTGTCGTTGGCCGGCATAGCCACATCGCGCATCGCCATATTAATGCGCCGGCGCCTCTTGCATGCCGCGCAGCAATTTGCCGGGCAAGGCGCCGGTGGCTTCACCCTTCTGGTAAATCATCTGGCCGGAGACGAAAGTGGCTTCGATGCCATCGGCATTTTGCAGGAAGCGGTTGCCGCCGCCGGGCAGGTCGCTGACAATATGCGGCGTCTTAAGGGCGAGCCTGTCGAAATCGATAATGTTGATGTCGGCCTTCATGCCGGGCTTCAGCAGGCCCCGGTCTTTCAATGAGAAAAACTCGGCGGGTTCCCGCGTGATCATGCGGACGGCCTTGGCGTAGTCGAACAGGCCTTCGTCTTTGACCCATTTGGTCAGCAGATAAATGTTCGCGCTGGTATCGCAAATCGATCCCACATGGGCGCCGCCGTCACCCAGTGCCGTCACCGTGTACGGATGTTTTAGCAGTTCCGAGATAATCGGTTTCGATTTGCTGGTGGCCGGGATGTAGATGAGATTATTGCCGTTATTCTCCAGGAAATAATCGTAAAGCCAGTCAAGCGGCTCCCGGCCGGCCTGTTCGGCTTGCGCGGCCACGCAATTGTTCGAGTCCGGAAGATAATTGATGGGTTCTTCCATGGGGTACATGGCGCTGAAATTCTTCGACAGGAGCTGCACGAAGATGTGCGGATTGTCGTTGTCTTCCTTCAGGATCTGCGCCTTGACTTCAGGCTCTTTCAGCTTGGCGATCCGCTGGTCCCAAGGCAGGTCGGCATATTTTAGGAAAGTGGGGCGCCGGTAGAAGGGGCTCATGGTGGCCGGGTGCCCCATCAAAATGCCGATGGGCCGGGTGATGACCTGACCGCGAATGTCCAGTCCATCCGCTTGCGCCGCCTCGATCCGTTCCAGATGTTCTTTCCAAAGTTGCTTGTTCGGATTCATGCCTTGCGATGGGCTGCTGATGGGCACCAAAGTGAACGTGCCTTTCGCGCCGGTTTTTTGGCTTGTGTCGCGCAGGATGCTGAACTCTTCCTCGGCGTTTTCGAAGTCGGAGATGAACTGCATCACCTGGCCTTTGTCGCCGGACAGGGCCTCGCCGAGTTGTTTCATTTCATTGGCGGCGGCCTGGAAGGTGGGCACATGATCGCCGCTGCTGCTCAAATGCACCAGGGTGCGCGAGCTGGACAGGCCGATGGCGCCCGCATCCACGCCTTCCTTGAGCAAGACTTTCATTTGTTCGATGTCTTCGGGGGTGGCGGTTTCGCGGTTCACCCCGCGCTCGCCCATCACGTAAACCCGCAACGGTCCGTGGGGCAGGAACACCGCCACATCGATGTCGCGCTCTTTTGCGTCCAGTGCGTCCATATATTCGGGGAAGCTTTCCCAGTTCCACGGAATGCCGGCGGCAAGGGCGGTGCCCGGAATTTCCTCAACCCCTTCCATGAGTTGGACAAGCACGTCCCTGTCTTCCGGCCGGCAGGGCGCAAAACCCACGCCGCAATTGCCCATCACCACCGTGGTGGTACCCAGATTGGACGATGGGGTGAGGTGCTGATCCCATGACGCTTGACCGTCATAATGGGTGTGCACATCCACAAAGCCTGGTGTGACGGCTTTGCCGCCTGCGTCCACTTCTTCCGCAGCGGAACCGTCGATTTTTTCCGCGACCACTGCGATGCGCCCGTCTTTGACCGCGACATCGCCGTGAAAGGATTGGCTGCCGCTGCCGTCATGGATGTGACCGTTGCGGATGATGAGATCGAAATCAGACATGGGCGCTCCTACCGTGCAACTTGCGTGTGCATAAATAAGGTTTGGCCCGAGTTTACATCGCCTGAAGATGCCAATAAAGATCCCGGCATATGGGGCCCTGCGCCTGTGCAAAAAGGAGCAAACCGCGTGATCGAGCTGGAAAAACAGGGAAACGTCTTCACTCTCACCATGAATGCGGGTGAAAACCGCTGGAACACCACATTCGTGCGGGAAATCGCCAAGGCGCTGGACGAAGTGGAGGCCTCGAGCGGTCCCGCTGCCCTGATCACCCGGTCGGCCAATGAAAAGTTCTTTTCCAACGGGCTCGATTTAGATTGGGTACAGGCGCCCGACGATCATCCGGAAGGCGGCGACCGCATGGTCTTCGGCAATGAATTCATGGGGCTGATGGGCCGCATCATCACCCTGCCGGTGCCGACCATCTGCGCGATCAACGGTCATGCCTTCGGGGCGGGGTTCATGACGGCTTTGTGTCACGATGTGCGCATCCAACGGATCGATCGGGGCTTTGTGTGCGCCAATGAAATGCAGCTTGGCATGGCGATCCCGCTGCCGGAACTGGCGCTCTTCCGGCACAAGCTGCCCGCCAATGTATTTTACGAAACGGTGCAGTTGGCGCGCCGCTGGACCGGGGAAGATGCGCTTGGCGCCGGCATTGTTCAGCATGCGGTGGACCTCGACAAGATTCTTCCCTTGGCGGAAAAACTGGCCGAGGAGTTGGCGCCGCTTGCCGCTAATCGCGAGGTGTTTGGCGGCCAAAAAGAAAAACTGTTCGGCAAGGGCGCGATCCTGAACGCCGAACACGGCGCGGCCCACCTGTTGAAGAACGCCGACAAATATCGGGGCTAGAAAGTGTCGGCCGGTGAAGCACTTTTATTCAAGGGCAATCAGTTTATTGGGAGTGATGGATTGTGAGCCCGTTAGGTCATCCATCTTCACGTTGTAGTTGCCGTTGTTGTATTTTCTGACAATGCGCGCTGGCCAGATTCGAGGCTTTGCGTTTTCGTCGCTGGACAGAAACGCCACTTTTTGTCCCGGTGTAAATGCAATTTCTGCCGCATGACATTCTTCGGGTGACTTGCGCAGCAGGCTGCACAGGACGAGTACGGCGGTCCCTTCAACGGAGATCAAACAATCCGGTCCGGACTGGTCCTCGAACGTGGCGGCGACCGCACTGTCGGAATGGCAGAGATATACTGTTTCACCTGGCTGAAATGGCATTTGCAGATACTCCCTCAGTCACCAGCGATTGCCTTCAGCTGCCGTTCGTTTGCGTCAAACACTGCTTTTGCGGTTTCCCGCGCTGCCTTCAGGTTGGCAGCATTGTCCTCTAACTCCGCGGCCTCCGCTGAAGCGAGTACAGCGCTGGCGATCCGTCGTAAGGCAGCGCGAAAATGGGTCCGGCTGAGTTCCTCCGTGTGAATTGTATTTCGGGCTTCGACAATTCTGCGATTGTCGTCTAACACTTTGCCGGAAGTTTGCCCCCCGCCTTCCGAGCTACCTGCCGGCTTATTGTCCGAGGAAATTGCAGTGATCGGAACGCCTGACCCTGAAGCGAGTAATTGCAGCGCGGAAATAGTTAGTTTGCGTGCAGTGAGGGCTGTTGCTCTTGCATCAAAAACCAGTCCCTTCACAGAGAAATCGGCGGTACTGTTGAGCTTCACGACCATGTCGGTCGAGCCGCCAAACCCTAATCCCCTCGCGACGTTGTATTTCTTTTCCCAGTGCTCTCGTTTGGCATCCGCTGCTGCAAAGGCAAGGTCTGATTGAGCGAGTGTTCGCCCGTCGACGCCAAGAAATCCTCGCCCCTCGGCTGCAGCCAACGCCAACCCTCGAATCGATTGGGCAGTCGACAAACTTAGCTGCTTTCGCATCAACAAAGATTTGGCGTCTTTGTCGGCTTTGGCGAATGGCGCCTTGTAAGCCTCAAAAACAGCTGTTGCTTGATCTGTTAGTCCCTCCCCCACTCGACGTTCGAAAGCGATCAACGCACCTTGATACTTAGCGATAGCTGCTAGACGGCGCTGTTCGAAATCGTGAGTGTTATCGGAGCATTCACCATCAGGACAGGCTATATTTTGGAATCGATTCACAAGTTCCGTCAATGTGCCAAAGCTGTGTTTAGATCCATCGGCGCAGTCTTTCAAAACATCGCCGGATTCGATCACATTTTGGATTTGTTCACGCGACTCCTTCGAAGCACTTATCGCAGTTTTTATGGGTCGTGCTTGCTCATCTTCGGCAGTCTTTATCTCGCGCTCAGCCAAGTCTATTGCGATTGTGTAAAATCTGACGCGGCCCGCATGATAGTTCCTGCAAATGTTGTCGACCACTGAAATGACCGACGACTGATCCCCGGCTTCCGCCAGTGCCACTATTCGGCCTAGCGCGATGTCCTCTTGTATCTTCATGAAGTACTGAGGATTCAGGACGTCAACTTCCACATTAAGCCGGGCGCACGCCGCAATGCCCAACGAGGTAAGCACTGATAGATGACAAAGAATCCTCAGTTTACGGTGGAGAACCATGCATCCGCTTCCTTCGTAGTGTCGAATGATATTTGCTTGTCTGGTTCCAGTGCGATGGCAATCGCGCGCAAGATTGCCATTTCACTTCGGCTATTTGGCGATTCATCGCTTTCAAGCTTTGCGAAGCGGGCCGTCAAATCCTCAACGAGCGCATTTCGTTCCCTGTTAAGTAGCGCCTTTTCGGCCTTGAAACGTTCTGCCGACTCAAACGTATCTTTGTTGATGAGATAATTGACACTTTGAATTGCCACTTCGCTTTCGGCGATCGCACCAATTGTTTCAGCAATGGCGTTCGCATTTGTACTCAGTATGATGACAAAGGCACTAAAGTCATCATCCGGAGTATTCGGGGACAATGGGATGACCTTGATAGCCTGCTGGTAGGCCTCCTTGCATTCATCTTTTTCGGTGTTCGAATCGTCCTTCGTGGGACACGTTAGGGGGAAGATCTTGTCGGGTCCGAAACCAAGACCGCCGGATGGTTTGTAATCTTCAGATTTCACTTCGTTGAAAAAGAAATCGACAGCGCGTTCGTCATATGTGCCCGCAATGTAACGAGCATTCGCTAAGCCGGTTTTGGCGTTTACCTTTAACCTGAAGATATTGACAATTCCGGCAGGGTTTTCCGCCGTCGGTCTGCCAACTGCTGCAAAATAGTGCTTTTCGTCGACAGAAGCGGCGCACCCTGTCAGCAAGATCACTGAACTTACCCAAATGGAGATGGTGCCAAACAGCCAATTTCCGGATGTTGCCATCGCCCATATCCCCCCTCTAATAATAAAACCCTACAGAACTCTTATAGGTAGAGTCAATGATTTGCTCTCGCAAAGGGCGAGCGGGCTAACAACCTTGGCGGCCAAAAAGAAAAACTGTTCGGCAAGGGCGCGATCCTGAACGCCGAACACGGCGCGGCTCACTTGTTGAAGAACGCCGACAAATATCGCGGCTGACCGCCACCGTACCCTTTGCGGTTTCTCACCGGAGGCGTTTGCGATTACCCTTCATGCTGTTGGATATGACGGCAGCGGAAGGATTAGCTCATGAAACCTCTCGACGGTGTGAAGGTTATCGACATGACGCATGTCCTGGCGGGACCCTATTGCGGGTACCAGCTTGGGCTGCTGGGTGCGGATGTGATCAAGGTCGAATCCCCTTATGGCGATATGATCCGGCTTTGGGGGGACGACCCGGCCCAGCTGGAGCAGGGGATCACGAACAATTTCGCGGCGCAGAATGCAGGCAAGCGAAGCCTGTGTGTCGACATCAAAAAGCCGGCGGGTGCGGAAATCGTCCGTAAGCTTGCGGATCAAGCGGATGTCTTCATCGAAAACTTCCGTCCGGGAACGATGAAGAAATTCGATCTGGATTACGACACAGTCATGAGCCGGAACGGCCGGATCATTTACGTGTCCATTTCCGCATTCGGCCAGGATGGCCCCCATGGCCACCGGCCCGGCTTCGATGATGTGATCCAAGCAACGTCCGGCTTCATGTCGATCAATGTGCGCGGCGACGGGCCGATCCGCACGGGCGGGCCGGTGCTCGACTATTCCACCGGCATGCAGGCGGCAGCGGCCACCATGGCGGCGCTGTTGCTGCGCGACAAGACGGGCGAGAGCCAACGTGTGGACATTGCCATGCAAGACGTGGCCATGCTGTTGATGAACCGCAATACCAGCGCCGCGGCCACCACGGGCAGCGCCTTGCCGCCGCCGGGCAATCGTGAAGGCACCATGCTGGGCCGCTTCAAGACCAAGGATGGGTATGTGATGTTGGCAGGCTATTTGCCGCACCACTGTAAGTCGATTTGCAAAGCGATCGGCTTGGACGATCTGGCGGCACTCGACACTGCCACTTTTTATCAGAGGGCAGAGGAAGTTGAACGGCGCGTTGAAGAACGTCTGCTCGAAAAATCCTCCGAGGAGTGGGACGGGATCTTCAGCAGGGCCGGCGTGGTGGCCGGCGGCGTGCGGGACCTCGTGGAAGTTTTTGAGACCGGCCAGCCGAATGCGCGAGGCCTTGTCAGCGACGTCGGCAGTGCCGCAGGCCCTTTCAAAGTGACGACCGCGGGTTATCGCATCAACAATCAGGTCTTTGCGGCGGATAGGGACTTAGGGGTACCGAAGCTGGGCGAGCAGACCGGCGCCATATTGGCCGATCTGGGCTATGAGGACGGCGATATCCGCGAGTTTTTGGAGGCCGGCGTAGTGAAGTAAGCCTGGCTGCTTGGTGACAGTCAGCTCACGAAATTTCGTTGACGGTGATATAATATATCGATATATCTCGATATATGGAAAAGATAAAAGCAATCGATGCCCTCTCCGCGCTTGCCCAAGACACCAGGCTTGACGTTTTCCGCCTGCTGGTGCGGGCTGGGCCGGACGGCATGGCCGCCGGTGACATCGCGGACGCCTTGGCGGTTCGGCAAAACACCATGTCCAGCAATCTGGCCATCCTGACCCGTGCCGGCTTGTTGAAGAGCGAACGGCGTGGGCGCAGCGTTCTTTACTTTGCAGATTTCGATGGCATGCGCGGGCTGCTCGGCTTCTTGATGGAAGATTGTTGCGGCGGCCAACCGGAACGGTGTGCGCCGGTGCTTGATGAACTTATCTGCGCAGCTTGAAGAGGGGCTTCATGGATCAGACAGCCATTCCACTCGACCGCCGCCTGGGGGCGGAGTTTCTTGGCACGGCCTTGTTGCTCGCCACTGTGGTGGGGTCGGGCATGATGGCGGAGAACCTGGCGGGCGGAAATGTGGCGCTTGCGCTGCTCGCCAACGCCATTGCAACGGGCGCGATCCTGGTGGTGTTGATCACCATGCTGGCGCCCATTTCAGGCGCACATTTCAATCCGGCCGTCACGCTCGTCTTTATGCTGACGAAAGAGCTGCCCGTTGCAATTGCCTGCGCCTATGTGGTTGCCCAAATTGCCGGGGGCGTCGCGGGCGCCTTTCTGGCCCATATCATGTTCGACGATGAGTTGATGCAGGTGTCGCAGACGGTACGCGCCGGCCCCGCCCAATGGACATCGGAAATCGTCGCCACGTTCGGTCTGGTGTTCACGATCCTTGCCACCTTGCGCGCCCGCGCCGACACGGTCGCGGCCTCGGTGGGCCTCTACATCACGGCCGCTTATTGGTTCACCGCCTCCACCTCGTTTGCCAATCCGGCGGTGACTGTCGCGCGGACGTTGACCGACACGTTTTCCGGCATCCGGCCCATGGACATGCCGCCCTTCATCGCGGCGCAGATCATTGGCGCCGTCCTCGCCTTAGGTGTGTGCCGTTGGTTGTTTGGCGTGATGCAAACCACGCAACCGGCAGCGTCTTCGGCCGAAAAGGGCAAGGCCTATGAAACCGTTTGAGTCTCTGCCCGATCTTTAAAGCAGCAGCATGGTCTTGGGCGATGGCCCCGGAACTTGCTCCGTCTTGACCTAGGTCAATGGCGCAGCGGGGCAATGCGCCACTATGCGAGCGGTGTGTCCGGACGGTTTCGGCGGCGCGTGTTTTTGGCGCGCCGTGTCGGAAGTTGGTGCCACATGGCGGTCTGGCTGCACGTAAGTGGCCGTCATGGAAACAGCGCAATTTTTTATTCAGCTTGCGGGCATACTGATCGCAGCGCGGATTGCCGGAGAAATCGCCGGCCGATTTGGCGCGCCGTCGGTTATCGGCGAACTGTGCGCCGGCATTATTCTTGGGCCAAGCCTGTTGGGCTGGGTGCACCCCACCGAAACCATCCACCTGCTGGCGGAAATCGGCATCATTCTGCTGCTGTTTGAAGTGGGGCTTGAGACCGACATTAGCCGCCTTGCGAAAACGGGCGGCCGGTCGGTGGCGGCGGCGCTTGGCGGCTTCGTCATTCCCTTCATCTTGGGCTTTGGGGTAAGCCGCCTTCTTTTCGATCACGATCTATTGCTCGCGCTCTTCATCGGCGGCACGCTCACAGCCACCAGCATTGGCGTCACGGTCCGCATCCTTCGGGACGTGGGGCGGCAAAACAGTGCCGAGGGCCAGATCGTTCTGGGCGCCGCGGTCATCGACGACATTTTGGGCGTGTTGCTGCTGGCCATGCTCTATGAATTTTCGCGCACAGGCGATTTGAGCGGCACCAATGTGGTGCGGTTGGCGGCCTTCATCGGAATCTTTTTTGTGCTCGCGCCGGTGGCCGCAAAGGCGGTTTCGTTCATCATCGGCCACTACCACAAAGCATCCCAATTGCCGGGGCTGGTGGCCACATCGATCGTCTCGCTCGTTTTGGTGTTCGCTTGGCTCGCCCATGTGGTGGGGGCGCCGGAATTACTGGGCGGGTTTTCCGCGGGGCTTGCGCTGTCCCGGCGGTTCTTCCTGCCCTTCGGTGCGGCACTGGCCCGCGATCGTCAGTTTTCGGATGAAGTCGAACGGGATATGAAGCCGATCGTGCAACTCTTCACGCCCATCTTCTTTGTCACGGTGGGGCTGTCCCTCGACTTGAGGGAGGTTGAGTGGACCTCTGCCTACATCTGGGTGTTTTCTCTGTCGATGGGGTTTGTTGCCATCGCGGGCAAGATCGCCGGTGGCTTCTGCCTCACGGGCGAACATTGGCTTGTCCGCAATGCGGTGGGCATGGCCATGGTGCCCCGCGGTGAAGTGGGCCTAATCTTTGCCGAACTGGGACGGGCCGCCGGGATCTTCGATGGGGCCACTTATGCCGGGATGGTTTTGGTCATCGCCTATACGACCTTGTTATCTCCCTTCTGGATCAAGCTCTATTACCGAATGTTTGGCGACCGGCCGGCATTGGTTGAGGCCCGCGATGTGGAAGGGGACGAAATGCCTGTTAAACCACGCACTAAGCCAACTTAGATATCTTCTTTCGCGGCCCGATCTCGTCGGTGCGCAAGGCGAAGTGCCATTCCGTCAGCGTGCCTGGTTTTTCAAGATGTGATCTGCCACAAGAAAGACCTTGGCTTTGGGAGGTGAACGTATGCCCCGAAACTCACTCTTTGGCGCGGCCCTTTGGGCTGCATGGATATCGGTCATGTGGCCGGCAAGCGTTTGGGCGGAAGAGGTCCCGTTGCCGTCCGGCGTCCATGAGATCCAGTTGAATGGTGCGGGCACGGCGAGAAGCTATCAGGTCTTCGTGCCGGAGAAGACAGGGGGGCAAAAACCATCCCCCATGCTCATCGTCCTTCACGGTACGGGCTCCAATGGCACACAAATGTTGGCGTTGGGCGGCTTTCAGGACCATGCAGCCGAGCAGGGCTATATTCTTGTTGCCCCAAACTCCCTGGGCCTTGCGTTCAATGAAGGCTCGGGGCGCGGCGGGCCGGACGTGAAAGGCGTGGATGATGTGGCGTTTATCGAGGCGGTCGCCGACCACATCCGCGCGCGCGCCAATATCGATGGCGACAGAATGTTCCTCGCCGGGTTTTCAAGCGGCGGTGCCATGGCCCAGCGCATGGCGCTGCAGAGCGATTATCCGTGGGCGGCAATAACGGCCGTTGCCGGTCATCTGTGGGTGCCGGCCGAAGGGGCGAAGCGGCCCACCGATCTGCTGCTGGTTTGGGGAATGGCGGACCCGCTCAATCCCAAAGACGGTGGGCCGGTGGAGTATGCCCGAAGCGGGGTTACCCTCGATAAACCGTCGCCCAGCGCCACGCACCTGAAATGGGCGGACCTTTTGGAATGTTATGAGGGGGAGTTTACGGAAAGCGCGCCTTTCCAGAACACCCAGAAGCTCAGCATCGACACCTGTTACGAGGGCAAGCGGCTTGACGCCTATTTTATCGACGGGTTCGGACACCATTGGCCTGGCGCCGGCGCTTTGCCCCTGCCGCCGGAAGTCGTTGGTCCGTACACGGAGACGTTTCAGCTCACTAAAGTCATGTGGGAATTCTTTGAGGGGTATTGAAGCTCTCAGTGCGCGTCATCCCGGACACACCGCGGCATCTTTGATGATGCGGTGTAGAGCCGGGATCCCGTTCCTTCTCCCAAAAGCACACTGATTACTGGATCCCGTATCTGCGACGCAGCATTACATGCCGCATCGCGTACGGGATGACATCATTTTTTTGGCAATCGCCTACAAGAACGCACCGATCTTCTCGGTCAGTTCCGCCACATGCATTGCGCGATACTCTTGATAGACACACGACGAATGGGGCATGACGAGAACCTTGGGGTGATCCCACAACGGGGATGTGGCCGGCAGGGGTTCCACTTCCGTCACGTCGAGACCTGCGCCGGCCACGGGCCCGTGGTCCAGCGCCCACAGCACATCGTCGGTGAGCGTGGTCGTGCCCCGGCCGAAATTGTAGAGGATGCTGCCGGGTTTCATGGCGCCGAGTTTTTCACGGGTCATGAACCCACGTGTCTCATCGCCGCCCGGCAGCAGCACAATTACGTGGTCGGCCAAGCCCAGTTCTTCCATCAGTGTACGGTCGGTGATGTAGGTAGTACCGGTCTCGGGATCAATGCCCTCTTGGATCTTGCGCTGATAGCCTGCCACTTCCATTCCCAAACCGGCCAGTTGTTTCGCGCACACCTTGCCGATGCTGCCATAACCCACAATCACCGCCCGCTGATTGGCGAGCAAGCGGCCGCTGGCTTGCAGGCCTGAGTCCCAAACGTGCAGCTTCTGATTCTCCAAGATCCTCGGCATCATCCGATTGAAATAGAGCATGGTGCCCAGCAGGCTTTCGGCGATCATAGGTCCGTGAAAGGTCCCGAAGATCGTCCGCACACGGCCGGTGGCGTCTTCCGCCACCCAATCCTTGCCCGCCGCCGGCGTAAACACTGCTTTCAAGTGGGGCGCTAAATCAAACCACTCCGGTTTGAATTGCCAGCAATCGACGATGTCCGCCCGTGTGAGCCCCTCGATAAAGCTTGCTTGGGATTCGTGAAATACGATGTCCAGGTTGGGCTTAGCGCTGCGCAGCGGCGCGAAGTCGTCCTCTTCGAAATCGAAGCCCGGATTGGGGCTTTTCAGCAGGATGTGGAGTGAGGTCATTGGCATTTTGGATCAAGTTATGCGTCAGCCGGATTTTTTGGCGATGCGGATTTGCTTGCGCTCGTCCTGCGCTTTCCGGCGCCAGAAATCAAGATCCTTGAGGACATTGGGCGGTGTGGGGAAGGGTTTGAAGGGCACGTATTCAAGGGTATCTTCATCGAGGGCGACCCAATGGCCCAGCTTGTTGGTGATGGCACCCATCAGGTGTGCGAGCGATGGGGATACGTCGCCCTGTCCCCAAACCAGCTGCCTTACCGCAACGCCCTCTGACGCACGTTTACACAAAGCCGGCACGGCGAATTCCGTGCCCGCCGTCTAGCCCGCGAGAAAGCAGTCTTCCGATACTGTGCTCATCAAATCGCCGACGAGAAGAATCCTGTCTTCGCGCGAGATGCGCTTCAGCGATTTATGCTGAAGGCCTCGGGATATCTCATTAATCATCGGCTGTGATTTGGCTGTACTCGCCCGTTTCGATCCACGTTTCGAGGTCAATGGGCAGAGATTTGCTTTTGATCAGTTCCGAAACAGCGTCCGTCCGAAGCATTGGGCGAAGTGCGCGGCAAGGGCCAGCCCAATAGGGAGGTGCGCCTTTTTGCATGAAAAAGTAATCGCGACCGAATGAAAAGCGGGCAGCGGAGTCTGTCGTTGCTTTTGTTGGTCTTACGAAGGTAACGGATGTTGCACTCGGTCCACGAAACGTGACGCGCACATCAAATACATAACAAACATGTTCGACGCTTAGATCCACAGGTGTTTCCGGGACGTCCCAATCGTTTGCAATTTGAGTCCAACCGTTTTCGGAGGGTGTGCAGAGTTCAGCTCTTGATAGTCGGCCGACGAAAATTCGGTCCGCATGCTCATATTGTTTATCCAGATTTAAGCAGCGAGCAGCCAGCGCGGTGTCATCCGATATCCCCACCACGAGCAGCACCGGCAACCAAGTGGCGACGACTCGAAGTTTCAAGTTGGAAAGGTCCAAGCTTGTTCTCCGGGCAGCTTTAGCTCCCCTCATCCGCCGCCGGGGCGGTTTCGGTTTTGTAGATGCCTTCGATGTCGAAGGAAACGCCATGGGCGGCCTCAAGATCTTTCAGCAAGGCGTCGTCCTTGCCCACGCCAAAGGACGAGCACATGTTAGCCCAATAGGGTCCGCTACCCCGCTCAAGAAACAGAATGTGCTGGCCCACCATATAGCCGACTTCACAGGCGGCGCCCTCCGGATTGGTTTTGCCGACCACTTCGATGCGCTCGCCGATCTCGCCGCGCAGCCGGTCCACCACGGCCACCCGATAGCAGGTGTAACTCTTAAACATGTTGCCGGTGATGCGCCGGAAGAACCCGCGGTCGCTTTGCGGCGTTTCCAGACCGTGCTTTTTGGGATTGCATTTCTCTGTCGACAGCACCTGGCCCACAAACACGGACTCGGCATCGGGAAAGGCTTCCACCGGCGCCAAGCATGAACAAGCCTGCGCTTGGCTGACTCCCATGGACCCTACTGCGAACGCGGCTAAAGCAAACAAAACTGGACGAAAACGCATCCTACTCTCCCCTAATGATGTCCCTTGCGGCGCACGCTACCACGGGATGAATGTGAGGTTAAGCGGTACGGAAACGTCAAACGAATTTGATCTTTGGTCAATTAGTAGCGCTGAATCAGAGGCAGAGGTTGTAAAAACCGCATCCCAGCAATGCGACGACTAAGAAAGTCCAGGCGGCAAGAATCGGAAAGAGGGCAATTGACCCAAGAACATATGTCCAGTCCCGAACGCCGCTCAACACGACAAATCCCACCGTCGTCAGAGCATATGCCAGAAGCAGCGGCTGATGCAGTTGCATGAGCACATCAATCGAGACCTCCCAACCGTCCGATCCGTCCAAAACAATTCCCGCTTTTTCACGTTTGACCGGACTTCGATAGTGTTCGGGAATAACCTTCGAGGCGAAGTTTGCCACAAGGAACGGAATGAGAAAGTACACGCCTGTTGCCACCCAAGCGCCAAAAACAACGTGCTTTCCGAAGAGGTGTCGGAAGGCAAGCGGAACCACGAGGGCAATTGCCGCCGCAACGACCAAGCTGACTATTGTTACGTCGGCGTCCATCTTGGTTACCTTGGACGTTAACCAAGGCGATTCAAGACAAGTCAAACCAAATTAGCCTGACAGTGTTTCCATGTTGTTCTTACAGGTCGAAAACCCGCCGGGCATTGCCGGACAAAAACAGGTCTTGCGCTTCCGGGTCGAGGCCTAAGCCGCCCAGATCTTGGAGTGCCGCGGCGGGGGTGATCATGGGATAGTTGGTGCCAAACAGTACTTTGCCGCGACCGTGTGCCTTCATATACGCGACTAGCGCTTCCGGATAGCGTTTCGCGGTATAGGCTGATGTGTCGATATAGACATTTTCGTGTTTGGTGGCGACGGCGATGGCTTCCTCCGTCCACGGATAGCCGATATGGCCCCCGACAATCCTAAGTTCGGGAAAGTCGAGCGCCACCTGGTCGAGATAGATGGGCCGCCCCACTTCCGACGGCATCAGGGGTCCGGTATGGCCGATTTGGGTGCAAAACGGCACGCCCACATCGCAACAGGCGGTGTAGACAGGATAGAAGCGCCGGTCGGTGGGGGGTGATTCCCACAACCACGGCAGCACCCGGATTGCCTTGAAGCCGAGTTCGTTGACACAGCGGCGGATCTCGCGCACCGCCTCCATGGGTTTGGAGATGTCGACGGACCCCACGCCGATCAGACGGTCCGGATGGGCAGCCACGAAATCGGCCACTTCATCGTTGGAGATCATCACATTGCGCGGTGCCACCCACGCGGAAAGGAGGCTCTTGTCGACACTGGCCTGATCCATCAACGCAACCGTTGCGTCAACCGGCGGGGCTTCCTGCGGGATCTGCCCCTTCGTCCAGCGCCGCAAGGACTCGAAGATAGGGTCTTGGATATGGCGCAGGGTGGGGTGCTGAGCCCAGGCATCGATGATCATGGGGGGTCTCGCAAAAAGCCTACTTTACCCCTTCGTACGGAGGAGGCTAATCCTGATTTGTGATACACTGCCCAGAAGGGGAGGTCTTGGTGCAGGAGCAGGCCATGGCCGCATTCATCAATCTGTCCCCGTCATCCCGAAATGGCACAGCGCTCACGCACGATTGCGGAGGGGGTCTCACAAAATTGTGGATCAACCCCATGCACCCATTGTCTATTGCACCCGGCCAGCCCACTCCCCCTGCCCAACCACCCGAACCAGGGTACCCTTGGGGTGGTTGGGCAGGGGGAGTGGGTGGCCTGGACCGTCAACATCGCATCAACCCCATGCACCCATCTCGTCAAGGGGTTAAAACGATAAAAACCAAGGGGGTGGCGTGGCTGTAGATCAATCCGAACCAGTGGGCTTTTCCGGCCAGGAGAGGCAGGCCGCGGCGGGTGCGTATCCCGGCGCCTTTGCCGCCTGGTACATGGTCGCCGTTTTGGTGCTGGCCTACACCTTCTCTTTCATCGACCGGCAGATCCTGACCCTGCTGGTGCATGACATCCAGCACGATCTGCATGTGAACGACACGGCCATGGGGATCCTGCATGGCTTCACCTTCGCGGTGTTTTATTCGATTGCCGGATTGCCGATTGCCCGCGCCATCGATGTGGGGCCGCGCCGGGCCATATTGGCCGTGGGCATTTTCGCGTGGAGTTTGACGACCGCCTTGTGTGGCATTGCTTTTCGTTATTGGCAGCTTCTGCTCTTGCGCATCGGCGTCGCGGTGGGCGAGGCCACTCTATTGCCGGCCATGAATTCCATGATCGGTGATGCGTTTCCGCCGGAACGCAGGGGCCTTGCAACGGCGCTGTTCAATGTGGGTCTGCCCATTGGCATCGGCCTGTCGGTTTTGTTCGGCGGTGTGCTGATCAATTCCTTCGAAGGCGTCACATTGGAAGTACCGGGCGTGGGTATCCTCAAACCCTGGCAGCTCGTGTTCTTGTCCGTCGGTATTCCCGGCCTGTTCGTCGCCGTGCTGGCCATGACCATGATCGATCCGCCCCGCAAGCAAACAACGCAAGACGGCGACAGCGTTCCGATCCGCGATGTGTTGCGTCATATGGGCCGCTACCGGTGGGCCTTTGGTTTGCATTTCGGTGCCGTCTGTTTTGCCTCCATGGTGGGCTATGGCTATGTGGCCTGGATCCCCGCCATGTATATGCGCAATTTCGAGATCTCGTCAGGCGATATGGGTATTGTCTATGGGCTGCTGACCCTGGTTTTCGGCGTCACGTCCATCATCATTGCCGGCTGGTTTTCCGATTACTGGGACGGTCGGGGCAATTCGGACGGCAAGATGCGCGCGCCGCTCATTGCCATTACCGGCTCTCTGATACCTGCGCTCGTCTTTCCGCTGGTGACCGATATTTACTGGTCCTTCTTCTTCCTGAGTATTTTCCTTTTCTTTTCCTATGCCATTTGGTCCACCGGCGCCGCGGTTATTCAAGATTTGTCGCCGGGTCCCATGCGCGCGCAGATTACCGCCATCTATACCGGCATCCTCAACTTGGTGGGGCTCGGCTTTGGCCCGGTGGGTATTGCTCTGCTTACGGACTATGCTTTTGGAGATCCGAAGGCGGTCAAATATTCGATGGTGATTTTTGCGGCGGTTGGCACCTCTTTGGCCATCGCCGCGTGGGTCTTGTGCCTGCGTCCTTATGGCGTTTACGCGAGACGCTTGCGCAAATGGAAAGCAGTCCCCGGATAACTCAAAGGATGGATCCGATGCTCGAACTCTATCATGCCCCCATCTCCACATGTTCTCAGAAAGTGCGCATGGCGTTGTGCGAAAAAGGACTGGGCTGGCAGGACAATCTGGTGAACTTGCAAAGCGGCGAGCAATTCTCGCCGGACTATTTGAAACTCAATCCCAATGCGGTGGTGCCGACGCTTGTGGATGACGGCACGGTGCTCATCGAGTCCACCCTCATCAATGAATATTTGGACGACAAATATGATGCCGGATCATTGAAGCCGGACGGTGCGGACGGGCGTCATGGCATGCGGCTGTTTACGAAGCAGACGGACGATACAGCGCAACCGGCCATCGCCGTTCTCACTTACGCGATCGGGGCGCGGCCTATGCTGCTGGCACAGCCCAAGGACGAGGTCATGGCTATGTTTGCCAAGATACCGCTTGAAGCAAAGCGCAAGGCGCGGACCAGCGTCTATGAGCACGGCGTGAAGGCGCCGGAAGTGGCCGCCGCCATCAAGACGTTCATCGCCGTTTTTAAGGGCATGGAAGACCGGCTTCAGAACCACACCTGGCTTGCGGGCCCCGACCTGAGCCTCGCGGATATTGCGGCCATGCCCTATGTGCTGCGCATCGATCATCTGGGACTGATGCCGTTGCTTGAAAGCCCGGACCTGCCCCTGTTGGCGGCTTGGTATGAGCGGATCAAGGCGCGGCCGTCCTTTGAAGAAGGGGTGATCAAATATGCGCCGCCCGCTGTGGTCGAAGCGTTTCGCGGCGAGGGCGGCAACGTGTTGCCGGAAATCGAAAAATTGATTACCGCGGCCTAAGGATGGGCATAAGACTGCCATCAAGGAAAGCATCTTAAAATAAGATGCATTTATTACCATTTTTTTATGTGGAATATAACAATTATCGAAAAAATACTGGTAATTAGATCGGTAGTCCCTTATGTGTCATCGCGACAGGCGTATTGGCGAAGGTACTTTTCGAGGATTGCTGGCATCGGCCGCTGGGATCGATTAAAAAGAAGAACACCTGTGCAAAAAATTAATACGGACATAAGCATCGCGTCCAACAAGGCTGAGAGCTCTTACAACGACAGGGACATATGATGAGCGTTACCGACGTCGCAACCCGCGCGGACGAAGGTCCCGCGGCGGAAGTTAAGCGCCAAGAAATCGACGAAGTGACCGTGCGCTTTGCCGGCGACTCCGGCGATGGGGTGCAGCTCACGGGCGGACGATTTACCGAAGCGACTGCCCTTGCCGGCAACGACCTGGCCACCTTTCCGGACTTTCCGGCAGAAATCAGAGCGCCTGTGGGCACGACGTTTGGCGTTTCCGCGTTTCAGATTCACTTCGGCGCGCGCCGCATCTATACACCGGGGGACGCTCCCGACGTGCTGGTGGTGTTCAATCCGGCGGCGCTGAAAGTCAACTTACCGGACCTGGTAAAGGGCGGGCTGGTCATTCTGGATTCAGGCACGTTCAACAAACGCAACTTGGCCAAAGCAGGTTTTGACCAAGATCCGCGCGAAGACGGCAGCCTGGATGGCTATCGCGTGCTCGAAATCGACATCACCGCCCAAACTCACAATGCGGTTGAGGGGTTGGGCATCACCAACAAGGAAGCCGGACGCTGCAAAAACTTTTGGACACTGGGATTTGTCTATTGGCTGTATGGCCGGGACCGTGCCGCGACTGTTGATTGGATCAATGGAAAGTTTGGACAAAAGCGCCCCGAAATTGCGGCGGCAAATATTGCTGCCTTAAATGCGGGGCACGCCGCCGCTGAAACGGCAGAACTCGGTGCCGATATCAGCGCGGTGCATGTGTCGCCGGCGCCATTGGAACAAGGACTTTATCGGAACATCACGGGGGCTGAGGCCTTGTCCATCGGATTGGTGGCCGGCGCACAGCTCGCGGATCTTCCCATGAAGTTCTGTTCTTATCCGATCACGCCGGCCTCTTCGCTGCTGCACGAACTTGCGAAGCTGAAATCGTTCGGCGTCACCACATTTCAAGCGGAAGACGAAATTGCCGCTGTATGCGCCGCCATTGGGGCGTCTTACGCGGGCGGCCTTGGCGTTACCTCAAGCTCCGGGCCGGGCATTGCCCTCAAGACGGAGGCCATCGGGCTTGCCATCGGCGTGGAACTCCCCCTGGTCATCGTCAATGCTCAACGGGCCGGTCCATCGACGGGCATGCCCACCAAAACGGAACAGTCGGACCTTTATCAATCCGTCTTCGGACGAAATGCCGATGCGCCGCTGATTGTGTTGGCCGCACGTTCGCCGGCCGATTGTTTCGATACGGCCATCGAAGCGGTCAAGCTGTCCACCAAATACATGGTGCCCGTCATTTTGTTGAGCGATGGCTTCATCGCCAATGCGTCCGAGCCGTGGCAAGTGCCCGACTTCAACGACTACGCACCGTTCCCAGTGAAGTTCCGCGACGATCCCGAAGGCTTCCAGCCGTTTGGCCGGAATGCGGATACGCTTGCCCGCCCATGGGCAAAACCGGGCACGCCGGGGTTGGAACACAGAATTGGCGGTATCGAGCGTGCCGAGGACAGCGGGAACATTTCCTACGAACCGGAAAACCACGAACGCATGACAAAAATTCGTGCACAGAAGGTTTTGAATGCGGCGCAGGATATTCCCGATCAGATCGTCGACTCCGGCCCGCCGACCGGCAAGATCGCGTTTGTAAGCTGGGGATCTACCTATGGATCCATCAGCAGCGGCGTGAAGCGGGCATTGGCCGACGGCCTGGAAGCCTCGCACATTCATTTGCGTCACATCTGGCCGCTGCCGCGAAATTTGGGCGACTTGCTTTCGGGCTTCGAGCGGGTGATCGTGCCGGAAATGAACAACGGTCAGCTCGTGACCTTGTTGCGCAGCGAGTACGCCATTGATGCGGAGCCGCTTACCCAAATCACCGGTCGGCCGTTTAAGGCAGACCGCATTTATCGCCTCATAAAAGACGCCTCTTAAAGGCTTGGGAATCCCAACATGAACGTCGCGCCTGACCCCAAGAATTTCACCGCAAAAGATTTCACCACCGACCAAGAAGTGCGTTGGTGCCCCGGCTGCGGCGATTACGCCATCCTGAAAGCCGTGCGCGCGACGCTTGCCGACATCGGCACGCCGCCGGAAGATGTGGTGTTTGTTTCCGGCATCGGCTGTGCGGCGCGTTTCCCCTATTACATTTCAAGTTACGGCTTTCACACCATTCACGGCCGCGCGCCTGCGATTGCTACCGGCGTGAAACTGCAAAACCCGGATCTGGATGTGTGGGTCGTGGGCGGCGATGGCGACATGTTGTCGATCGGCGGTAATCACACCATGCATGCGTTGCGCCGCAATGTTGATCTGAACATTCTGCTCTTCAACAATGAAATCTACGGGCTGACCAAAGGCCAGTACTCGCCTACGTCGCGGGTTGGAACGCGATCACCTTCCACGCCGGACGGATCCGTGGACAGGCCCTTGTCGGCGTTGGAATTCGCGCTTGGCGCCGGTGCGCGCTTTGTGGCGCGGTCGATCGATACGGCCCAAAAACACCTGCCGGGCGTGCTCAAGCGAGCCCATGCCCACAAAGGAGCGTCGATCGTCGAAATCTTTCAGAACTGCATTGTCTACAATGACGGGGTTTTCGACCACTTCACCGAAAAGAAGTCGGCCGCCGACACCCAGCTTCATGTGGAACATGGCGAGCCGCTTTTGTTCGGCAAGGACAAAGAAAAAGGCATCCGGTTCAATCCGCAGAGCTTCAGTCTGGAAGTGGTGACGGTCGGCGAAGGGGGTGCGGCATTGTCAGACATCGTCGTGCATGACGAAACCAACAAGATGCTGGCGCAAATGCTGGCCGCGTTTCAGCCGCCGGACTTTCCGGTTGTCATTGGTGTGCTCTACTGCGATCCTGATTTGGAATACGTGTCGGAAGTGACCAAGCAAACAGAGGCGGAAAAAGAAAAAGCCGGTCCCGCCGACATAAATGCGCTTCTGCGCAAGGGTAATACCTGGACGGTTTAGTCAGGCAATACGCAGTCTGAGGAGGCGCGCATGTCGAAGGAACTGGAAGGCATCACGCCTCCGTACGAAACTTTTCTCGTTGAAAAAGACGGGCCCATCGACTGGGTGACCCTCAACCGTCCGGACCGGCTCAATGCCATCAGTACGCGCATGATGCTGGAGATGCAGCATTACTTCGGAAATCTTTATACCGATCATGACGTGCGGGTCGTGATCCTGAAGGGGGCGGGCCGCGCCTTTTGTGCAGGCCTGGACCTGAAAGACCGTGGCGGCACGGAGGCGAATTCCTCGGCGAACGGCATGCGCGGACAGCGCCGGGTCAGCGAGGTCGTATTGCGGATGCGGCGCTGCCCTCAGCCCATTATTTCTTTGGTCCATGGGGCGGCAAGCGGCGGCGGCTTCGCTTTTGCGCTTGCGTCCGATGTGCGGATCGCGGGAGAAAGCGCCCGCATGAACGTGGCGATGGCGCGCATCGGTCTATCCGGATGCGATGTGGGGATCAGTTACTTTCTGCCGCGGGCCGTGGGGCGTTCGACCGCCATGGAACTCATGATGACGGGCCGCTTTATCGATTCGGAACGGGCGCTGCAGACGGGTCTTGTTTCTCAAGTGGTGCCGGACGGCGATCTTGACAAAGTGGGCAAGGAATTGGCCGAAGACATGTTGATGTTGAGCCCTTTGGGCTTAAGGCTCACCAAAGAGGGGGCGACGATGGCCGCCGATGCGGACAGTTTGGAAGCTGCCGTCGCTATCGAAGATCGCCAGCAGATACTGTGCACCACCAGTGGCGATTTCCGAGAGGGGATCATGGCATTTCTGGAAAAGCGCAAGCCCAACTATCAGGACGCCTGAGCTTGGCTGGCCAAGCCATCGATCAGTGTGCAGATGTTTTCATAAACGCTTTCAAGCGTCGCCGCATCGTTATCGCCGGCAAAAAGCGTCATGATCCCTTCGTTAAGCGCTCCGGACAGCAGCGCTGCCATGATTTCAACTGACGGCACTTTCATCGCGCCATTTTCTACCGCGTATTGAAGCCCCTCCACCAGGGACTGAATGCCCGTCTTTCGCTCGATGGCGCGCCAGTCGTTGAAGCCCAGCACGGCCGGCCCATCCATCATCACGATGCGGACGAATTCGGCTTTGGACGCTTCCTCCAGAAATGCCCGCGAGCCCAGTTTTAACCCCTCGACCGGATCATTGGCCGCCACGGCCCGTTCCTCGATGGCGTTGAGCACCTCGGTCTGGATCGTCTCCACCACCGCCCGGAACAGGGCCTTCTTATCCTCGTAATGGTGATAAAGCGCCCCCCGGCTGATGCCGGTCGCCTTGGCCAGGGCAGGGGTCGACGTCGCAGCATAGCCATTTTCCGCAAATTCCCGCCTCCCCGCCGCGATGAGGGTCGATTGGGTGGCGTTGGATCGGTCCTGCTGGCGCATGGGAGTCTCCCGGTCTTGACAAACAAACAGACTGTTTGTATTTAATAAACATACAGTCTGTTTGTAAACATTATGACCTTGTTGATCAAGGTCGGGCAAAAGGAGTGTGACATGAACATTTCGAGCTACTATCCGGTGCTTCGGGTGTCTGACGTTGCGTCGACAGCGGCGTTCTACGAAACCCATTTCGGCTTCAAGAAGGGGTTCGATTCCGGTTGGTATGTGCATTTAGTCATGCCCGAACAATCCGCTGTAAACCTGGCAATCATGGAGTCGTCCCATGAATCTCTGCCGGCAGGCCGGGGCGAGAATGTGCAAGGGCTATTGCTCAATTTTGAACTAGACGACGTGGATGCGGTTTACGCCCGTATGCAAGCGTCCGATGTGGAAATCTTGTTGCCCTTGAGGGATGAACCTTGGGGGCAGCGCCATTTCATCATGCGGGACCCTGCGGGCGTTCTCATAGATGTGATCAAGCTCATTCCGCCGTCAGCGGAATATGCGGCGCAATATGACGAGGATTCCGTGCCGAGTTAAAAGTCGACAGGTGCCATGGGCGAAATGGCTTGAAACCGCTCCGGGACTTCTCGTTCAGCACGGCAAGCGGTAGACTCTCCTCTGCGGAGAGGCTTTATGGATTTCATTTCGCCCATCACCAACTGGATCGTCGAAAACGAAGGCCTTCTGTCGGGCTTGGCGGCGATGATTGTGTTGGGTGGCGTCATCGTATCTCCGTTCGGTGCTCACTTTCGCTCGCTTATCGGCAAGCTGCGCCCGAGCGGGACCGATACTGCGGTCGATTCATCTGGCGTGCCTATTGTGGGATCGGCTGGCGATAAGGCGGCCAGTCCCAAACGCCAACGGCCGTCAATCGCAATCTTGCCGCTCAACAATATGAGTGGAGATGAGTCGCAAGAATATCTCGCCGACGGGCTTACAGAAGACCTCATCACGCTTGTGTCGCGGATTGAAGGGTTCGACGTCATCGCCCGCAATTCAACCTTTGCCTTTAAAGGTCAGCATCCTGATGTTCGGGAGGTTGGACGGCGCTTAAACGCGAGTTATGTGGTGGAAGGCAGTTTGCGGCAGATGGGCCAACAGCTCCGTGTGACCGTTCAGTTGATTGATGCGGAAAACGGCAATCATGTCTGGGCGGAAAAGTATGACCGGCCTATCGACGAGTTCTTCGACCTGCAAGATGAAGTTGTCGCTGCAATCGCCGCTCAATTGCTGCCCCATTTGGACACGGCGGCGATTGCGCGGCACATGAATCATTCAGACGATACGCTCAAAGCGTGGGCGCTGACACGGCGCGCCTACACGATTTTGCGGTCTGAGCGAAACAATCAAGAGAACCTTGAAAAAGCAGTGAAGCTGTCGGAACAAGCGCTCGCCATCGATCCCAGTTATGCGGACGCTTACGGAACGCTGGCACGCGCCCACTCACTGGCCGTCTTCTACAACGAGGCGGCCGATCCGGAAAACTCGAAACAAAGAGCGCAAGAGGCCATCGACACGTTGCGCCGTTTAGCCCCCAACGAAGCAGTCACTTATCACGCCATCGGTCAACACGCGCTTGCCACGGAGGGATCGGAAAAAGCGGTTCCGGCATTGGAAGAAGCGGTAAAGCGAAATCCAAACGACGTGCTGATCCTTGCAGCACTTGGATACCACATGGTGCAAGTGGGCCGGGCCGAAGAAGGGCTCGCAAAGCTTCAGCGCGCCCTCGACTTATCACCGCATGATCCAGGCCGGCATCGGTTGCATTTCCTAATGTCCATGGCCCAGCTTAATCAGCAGCGATTGGAAGAAGCGTTAGATCACGCTCGATCGTCCGTACAGCTCTTCGATCAGTTCCCAGCGGCGTTGGCTCTTTATGCGGGGTTACTGTTCGCACACGGAGAGAAAGAGGCGGCGAAAGCCCAGCTCGCAAGACTGCAGTCGCTCAACCCGAATATGACGCGCAAGCTTTTGTCCATGAGAATTGGCTACAGTCTTGGCCTCAAGATCGAGCAAGAAAATAGTTTCAATCAGCTGCTCGACGAGGCCGGGTTCTTGGACGAACCAAGCCCCGCCACCTAAAGCCTATTCCGCGGCCGCAGTCTTTTTCTTGGCAACACCCGTCGGCGTTTGGTTGGTCCGCATGGTGTAGGGATCCGTGTCGATTTCTTCCAGTTCAATGTCGCCTGCCAAGACGGCCTTCTTCCATTCCTGGTGTTGGGGGTCCCGCTCGTGGAATTCCGGCATCACTTCCTTGGCGAACAGCTCAAGGCTCGAACAGATGTCTTCGTGCTTGTTCTTGCCGGCCTGATTGAGCAGGATCACCTGATCCACATGCGACTCTTCGAATTTGAGCAAACGCTCGCGCACGGTCTTGGGCGACCCGATGAGGCCGCCGCCGGCACGCTTTTGGCCTTCTGGCGAGGCTTTCCACGTCTGATATTCGTCCCAAAGATTAACCGTGCCCGGCGCGACCGGTCCATGTTTGTTGTAGAAGACAAGCGCGAATTGAAAGAATGTCCAGCCCTCTGCTTTTTGTTGGGCTTCTTCATCCGTCTCGCAACACATGAAGCCGCTCACCACGGCAATGCCGGGATTGGTTTGATAGTCGCAAAGCTTGTCGAGGTGCTTAGTGTACTGATTGTAGTAAGCATGCACCCAGGCTTGCGCAGCTTCTGAACTGACAAACTGAAATCCCAACGCACCCATGCCGCGCCTGCCGGCCATTTTGATGGTTTCCATTTGTGAGCAGGCGACCCATAAAGGCGGATGGGGTTTTTGATAGGGCTTGGGAATCACATTGCGTAGCGGAAAGTCGAAGAACTCGCCATGATACTCCCAGGCGTCGTTGTAGAACATGGGGAGGCACGCTTTCACCGCATCCTCCCATACGTCCCTTTTGTCCCTGAAGCGCCGATCGAAGGGGTGAAGTTCGGTTACGCTCGATCCTTCTCCTATGCCCAGTTCCACCCGGCCGTCGCTCAGAAGATCAAGTGTAGAGACCCTTTCTGCAACGCGCGCCGGATGGTTGGTGGTGAGCTGAACGATCCCGTGGCCCAGCCGGATATTCTGCGTGCGCTGGCTTGCAGCCGCCAGAAATACTTCGGGTGCGGATGAATGAGAGTACTCTTCGAGAAAATGGTGTTCGACTTCCCAGGCATAGTCAAACCCCAGTCGGTCTGCCAGTTCGATTTGGTCCAGCGAATTCTTGAGCAGCTTGTGCTCGCTTCTTTCAGTCCAGGGCCGTGGCAGTTGATGCTCATAGAAGATTCCGAATTTCACCGCTTTCTCCCGCTATTTCCGCAAACGCGCCTATTTGCTAGAGTATGGCCGTTTTCGGCGAGACCATACAAGGCCCGCCTATTGCGGATCCTTTGCCGCGGTGTTTGAGAGCCTGGAGTATTTAGGCCATGTTTGAGTATGTAGCGGAATGGATTTCGGCCAATCGGCAGCTATTGTCCGGCCTGGCAGCCTTGGTTGCCATTTTGGGGTTTGTCTTGAGCCCCTTGGGGAAAGGTCTTCGGGGACGCGTCCTTTTTGGCAGACCCACTGCGGAGCGCAAGACGGGGGAAGCGCCCCATCGATCGTCTCGGCCAACCGTGGCGGTTTTGCCGTTCAAGAACAGCAGCGGCGAAGCCGATCAAAATTATTTGGCCGACGGTCTGACTGAAGATGTGATCACCACACTCTCTTACGGGTCGGGGTTCGATGTTATCGCGCGCAACTCCACCTTTGCCTATAAAGGGCAGCCGATCGATATTCGCGAGGTGGGTGAGAATCTAGGTGCCACTTACGTGGTCGAAGGAAGCCTTCGGACGATTGGGGAAAATGTCCGTGTTACTGTTCAAGTCAATGATGCCGAAACGGGCGGTCAGATCTGGGCCGAGAAGTTCGACCAGCCCATGGCGTCGTTCCTGGATATTCAGGATGACGTGGTGGATTCCATTACCTGTCAGATCGGCCCGGAAATCGAGCGGGTCGAGTTAAGCCGCGACAATCAGCATGCAACGAGTGATCTAGGGGCGTGGGCGCTGGTGCGGCGGGCGAATGTCATCTTTAACAGTGAGCGGAATACCCGCCCCAATCTCGACCGGATCATAGAGTTTGCGCAGAAGGCGATCGAGCTGGACAGCGATTATCCGGATGCCCATGGGCTGTTGTCGCGCGCCTATTCGGTCGCCGTGATTTTCGGCGAAACGAACGACAAGGAGCGCGATCTTCAGCTTGCGGAAGAAGCCTATTTTCGAATGCGTGACTTGGCGCCAAATCATGCGGATACGTTTTTTACGCAAGGCCAGCTTGCGCTTGCGAATGATGAGATAGAACTGGCTTTGACGGCGCTCAAAGGGGCCTATGAGCGCAACCCCAATAATGTGCTGGTTCTCGCGCTGCTTGGCCTTACCGCCACACGGCTTGGCCATGCGCAAGACGGGATCGACTTAATCGAGCGGGCGTTGCGCCTATCGCCCCGCGACCCGACGCGGCATATGAATCACTTCGCCGCCGCCGCCGCCGCCCTCTCCATTGGGGATACGGAGAAGGCGCATTTCCACGCAAAACGGTCGGTAGAGCTGTTTGACGAATTTCCGGCTAGTCTGGCGATCTACGCCGGGGTTCTTCGTGAACTGGGGCGAGAGAAGGAAGCGCGCGCGCAACTCAAGCGGATCCGTGATGTCAGCCCGGGGACAACGCGGGAAGAAATTGTCGGTGGCGCCCGCTGGGCTGCCGGCCTTGACGACGAACAGGCCGAGGGGTTCGACCGTTTCCTGAAAGAGGCGGGGTTTGGGTAGGCGCCCAAAACAACACCTAGCGGAAAAACAATGCCCCTCCCGAGGGATGGGAGGGGCATGTAGCGGACAAGCGTGTTGGGGGGAGGCCGCTTGTCCCGCGGGGTACGATAAGAACTCGGTGTGCGCGGATCGGGTTTCGGGGCCTGGAGAGCGCCACCCACCCCCCGTGACACACGGGGATCTTGTTTGGGTACCCGTCAAATAAGGATTGGATTTCGGGAAACAAGCCCCCTCACACACCTGTCATTGGGGTGTGAAGTGCACAGGGCCTCCGCAAATCTGCGCGGCTATAACGTGCCCAGCAAAAACCGCCTGTTGCGCGGCTGCACCGGCCGGGCATTGTTGGTGAAGGCGGTCTTGAACGCGGCGATTTGCGCGGCGGACGCCTGCACCGGCGTTTTCAGCACCAGCCATGTCACGATCTCCGAACAGGGCGGCGTGGTAAGCGATCCGAAATAGCGGTAATGGGTGCGTTCGCGCGGCAGCAGGCTTGCGGGCCAAAAATTGACCCCCGGCACTTCCACCTCTTCGCCGACCGTTGCGGGCATGCCTTCCACAATACTGGACAGCCCCTTATTGGCGCCGCCTTGGCGCACCATCAGACCCAACACGGCGAGGGATCCGTCCTCCGCGGCATGCACGAAGTGGATTTCCATGTCAAAAGCGATGCCATTGACTTGATGTTCGCTCGGGGCGTGAAAGTGAAATTGCTTGAGTTGATAGGTCTTGCCTTCCAGCGACAGGGTGCTGCCTTCCGGGCAATTGCACTGAATGGTGTGGCCGTTATTGATGATGCGCAACGGGCCGCTGACGTAATTGGTATTGATCGCCGGCAGCTGCGCACGCACGCTGCCCGCCAAATCGATCGGCGATTGCTGCATTCCCTCGCTGCACGCACTGTAAGTGGGATCAAGCTCGCCCCAGTTTTCCGGCCCCTTGGCGCCTTCATAGCCCCAGGGCGCATCGTGGCTGCCGCTCTGGTGCAGGGCTTGTCCCTGTTCCGTGAGGGTATCGCCCGAATCCGGTGCTTTGAACGGATCTTCTTGAGCGAAAGCGCGGGTACAGGCGAGACAGGCACCGGCCGCGCCGGCGCCCACCAAAAAAGTCCGCCGGTCGAGTTTTTTCGTCAACATAAGCATCACACTGGCCCCCTCACTTGGCCGCACACATTCTGCCGCCCAAGGCGTCCAGGCTGCTTATCATATTTCCGGCGCCCGTCCAGCCTCATGAGCGCCACACCTCGGCCAAAAAGCGGCTCAACAGCACGTTGAATTCCGGCGGGCGCTCCCAAAACGGGGCATGACCCGCTTTTTCGATGAAGTGGGGGCCGCCGCCCCACAAATGAGTGAACCCCAAACCCTGCAGATAGGCATTGCTTACAAAGGGCTCTTCCGCCCCGTTGACGATGGCAAAGGGCACCTTCATCCCCGCGGCAATAGCCTTTTGATCCGAGGCGCCGCCCGAGCGGGCATCGGCGATCATGATGGCGCGCGCCCGGCCGTCGGTGCGCTTGACCGCATCCACCATGAAGGGCGGGGGATCTTCTCCGCAATTCGCCGTGGCATAGGCTTCGATTTCCCGGTCTTCCAGCACTTCCTTGCCGGTGAGCGCCATATGGGGGCTTGGCAAAAAGGCCACGGCCGCCTCCGCCGGGTCGTGGGACAAAGGCGGCGTGCCGGTGATCATCAAACCGCGCAGGCCGGGATAAAGCGGCACCATTTCCAAGGCGATGTGGCCGCCTAAAGACCAACCCAAAACCGCCACTTGATCGATCTCGAGCGCCGCCAAAACCTCCGCCATCACGCCCGCATAGCCCTTCATGGTGTAGCTCGTTTGGGGATCGAAATGGGGTTCGAAATCCGGGTCGGAGCCGCCATGGCCCGGTAGATCCACCGCGATCATCCGATACCGGTCGATAAACGGCCGCGCCATCTGATAATCGAAGATTTCCTTGCAGGATGAATTGCCGTGGATGAGCAGCACCGCCGGCCTGTCTTGTGGCCCCCGCTCCCAGATCGTCACATGTCCCGCTGACGTTGTTATTTTGTTTGTTGTCGTCATTCGTGATCGTTTTTTTGTATGACCGGCGATCGTAATGCGGATTCTGTTGCGGGTCACCCTTTTGCGAGACGCACCCGGCCACCCGCTCCCCCTCCCAGCCACCCGGATACGGTACCCTGGCGGGTGGCTGGGAGGGGGAGTGGGCTGGCTGGGCCGCGCATACCGCTTGCCGGAATCGGAATGCGGTCCGCAATCAAAGCGGCCAGTTCTGCTTGACCTTGCGCCCGAACCCGCAAAGAATGCCGCCCTAGTTCCAAGGGGTGTCTGGCGCGCAGGCTGAGATACCACCATCCGGGCGGAGCGCAGGTCCGTCGGGGCTGTGGGAACCCTTAGAACCTGATCCGGGTTATGCCGGCGGAGGGAAACGGAACGCTTGGGAAACTGCTCCCATCCATCCATACCCGCGCTTCTCGCGGCTTTCCGGATCTCCGACAGAGTGAAACCGTTAGGAGGTCCAGTATGAACATTCATCAAAAAGCACCAAAGATGACGGTGACGACGGGCTCGTTGCCCGCCTCGCGCAAAATTTATGTGAGCGGCGATCAGCATGAAACCGTGCGCGTGCCCATGCGCGAAATCTCGTTGCACGAAACGGCGAACGAACCGCCGGTGGTGGTCTACGACACCTCCGGTCCGTATACGGATCCGGATGTAGAGATTGATATCTACAAGGGGCTTGCCCCGCTGCGCCGCGACTGGATCATGGCGCGCGGCGATGTGGAAGAATATGACGGCCGTGTGGTGAAGCCGGAAGACAATGGCAATGTCACCGGCGACAAGCTGGTCTCGGAATTCCCAAACCTGCGTAAGCCTTTGCGTGCCAAAGACGGCAAGGCGGTCACGCAAATCGCTTATGCCCGGGCGGGCATCGTGACGCCGGAAATGGAATACATCGCCATTCGCGAAAATATCGCCAGAGAGCAAATAAGCGAGAAAGCGAAGGATTTGGCGAAGGACGGGGAAAGTTTCGGCGCCGCCATCCCCGATTATGTGACGCCCGAATTCGTGCGCGACGAGGTGGCGCGCGGCCGCGCCATCATCCCGTCCAACATCAACCACCCGGAAACCGAACCCATGATCATTGGGCGGAACTTCCTGGTGAAGATCAACGCCAATATCGGCAATTCGGCCGTCACCTCCAGCGTGGCGGAGGAAGTGGACAAGATGGTCTGGGCGATCCGCTGGGGCGCCGACACCGTGATGGACCTCAGCACAGGCCGCAACATCCACAACATCCGCGAATGGATCATGCGCAATAGCCCGGTGCCCATCGGCACGGTGCCGATTTATCAGGCGCTGGAAAAAGTGGGTGGCGTGGCCGAAGACCTCAATTGGGAGGTGTTCCGCGACACGCTGATCGAGCAAGCCGAACAGGGCGTCGACTATTTCACCATTCATGCCGGCGTGCGGTTGCCCTACATCCATCTGACGGCGGACCGGGTGACGGGCATTGTCAGCCGGGGCGGGTCGATCATGGCCAAATGGTGCTTGGCCCATCACCGTGAAAGCTTCCTCTACACCCACTTCGACGAAATCTGCGATATTTGCCGGGCGTATGATGTGAGCTTCTCTTTGGGGGATGGTTTGCGGCCAGGCGCCATCGCCGATGCCAATGACCGGGCACAGTTCGCGGAACTGGAAACCCTCGGTGAGCTGACGAAGATTGCCTGGGACAAAGACTGTCAAGTCATGATCGAAGGGCCCGGGCATGTGCCCATGCACAAGATCAAGATCAATATGGACAAGCAGCTGGAGGAATGCGGCGAAGCGCCGTTCTACACGCTGGGGCCGCTGACCACCGATATCGCGCCGGGCTACGACCACATCACGTCCGGCATCGGTGCAGCCATGATCGGCTGGTTTGGCTGCGCCATGCTCTGCTATGTGACGCCCAAGGAACATTTGGGTCTGCCGGACCGGGACGATGTGAAAGTGGGTGTGGTCACCTACAAGATCGCGGCTCATGCGGCGGATTTGGCCAAGGGTCATCCAGGGGCGCAACGGCGCGACGACGCGCTTTCCCGTGCGCGGTTCGAGTTCCGCTGGGAGGATCAGTTCAACCTCTCCCTCGACCCGGATACGGCAAAGGATTTCCACGACCAGACCTTGCCGAAGGAAGCCCACAAGGTGGCGCATTTCTGTTCCATGTGCGGTCCGAAATTCTGCTCCATGAAGATCTCGGCGGAAGTGCGCGACTATGCCCAAAGCGGCATGGCGGAAATGTCCGAGAAGTTCAAGGAAGGCGGCGGACTTATCTATCAGCCCACGGAGAAAGTGGAGGATATGGTTGCTATCAAAACCTCCAACGCCGCGCTTTCCGGCCCGGCGGAGTAGGGCGGCCTCTCTACAATCATCAACTGTCATCCCGGAAACGCCTTAAGGCGTTATCCGGGATCTATAACCACCGCCGTTTGCCCAATTGGTACCGGGGATATGGGTCCCCGCCTGCCCGAAGCTGAAGCTCCGCCCTGCGGGCCAAAGCCCTTCGGGCGACGGGCCGTTCGGCGAAAGCAGGCCAGCTGTAGTTGATGCTCGTGCTGGCCGTAGGCCAGACACGGGCGCTGGGACGACAGCGGAGTCGTTTGCTTCTGACCTACCACATCGTCCGACCGTCATCCCCGGGCTTGTCCCGGGGATCCATTGGCGTTGCTGCAACGTCGGGCGCTTACCACTAGTGGGTAAGTTATCGGCAACCGCCATTGGATTGCCGGGATAAACCCGGCAATGACGAACGAGTTTAAGGCGCGTCAGAGTCCCAATTTGAGACGCTTCAGATGCCGGAGCTGCCCCCAAAAAGATGGGTGCATGGGGTTCATCCGATGTTTGAACACCCGGCCGGCCCACGCCCCCATCCCATCCACCCGATAAGGGTACCCTAGGGGTGGATGGGATGGGGGCGTGGGATGGCAAAGCCCGATAAACAATGGGTGCATGGGGTTCATCCAAGTTTTGGTGAAGGCTCCCAATCGGCGCCCAACAAAAAAGGGACCATTTGGCCCCTTTTGTCATAACGGCGATGATGTTTCTTGCACTCATTCAGAGGCACTCCTAACGGCACCTCCCTCTCGTCGACAAGTTTACCACAAACTCGCCCTTACGGGGAGGTGTGGCCACATTGCTAGCCCGCCTGCGCCCACTCATTGATCGTCTTGAGGATATCCAGCGGTTCGGTGCTCGAGTAATAATACGTAAGCGGAACTTCGTGAGAGCGCGTTTGGCGGAAGCCCCAGCGGTTGAGTTTCTCCACCTCATGACGTAGGTCGGGCGCCATGTCGTTCACCATGGCTTCATCGAAGATGAGCACCACGCGATAGGTATCGGCACCGTCCCCGCTGGAATTGGTGTCGAGGCGGGCGCGTTCGAACTGGTCCAGGCGATAGGACCGTTTGCGGTTGTAGAACAGGCCGCGGCGGATGATCTGGATGCGTCCCAGCGCCCGGCTGAAGCGCACATCCACCCAGTGGATAGAGAAATGCATGATGATCGGCAGGCTCGCCAGCATAAAGATGATAATGCCCCGTGTCGCCCCGTCCATGGTGTGCCATTGGTCGAACAAGGCATAGGCCAGCGCCAAGATGAACATCAAGAACAGCGCCGCAACGAAGCGCGGATGTTCCGCAAGCACCAGCCGGCCGGGATTTTTCTCCACCACTCTCATGAGGTGGAGTGTAGGCACGGGAGGGTGTGAACCGCGTTAACTGGAGATAGTTGTGGACTTAACCTCCCCACAAGGGGGAGGTTGGATTCATCACCCCGCCACCCATTCATTGATCGCGTCGGCAATCGCTTCGTGTTCGTTGCCGCCCGAGAAATAGTAGGTGATCGGAATTTCGTGGGGCTCAAGATCGCCGATGGACCATCTTTTGTTCGGGGCGCGCGGTGCCGATTTGGGACGCCGAGATGTGGGTAGTTCGTCGAATACATCCTCATTGAACACCAAAACGACGCGCGCCGTGGTTCCATCGCTGTCCGATTGTTCGTCAATCCGCGCATGATCGAAGCTGCGCAAGGGCAGCACGTCCCGCTTGTAATAGGCAATGCCATTGCGGGTTATTTCCACGCGCCCACTGGGGCGGTTGAAACTCGCCGTCACCCAATGCACCGAGTAATGCATCACGAGCGGGATCACCACGACGAAGATCATCATGATGGACCACAAAAACCAAGACAGATCGGGGCCCTCGGTGATCACGAAAAATCCGTTAATGCCGAACAGGGTGAGCATCAGCGCCCCGATCAGTACCGGCTTTTCCGTGACAACCAAGCGGCTCGATGTGTTCTCGCGGATTTTCATGGCGTCCCCCCACAGGAAGTTAGCCTAACCTCCCCCCTGTGGGGAGGTCGAAAACTGTTTGTAAAACAGTTTTCGGGTGGGGTTAGGTGGTACGGGTGTTCAAAATCACCGGCTGTCATGCTCGCCGTTAGGCGGGCATCCAATCCACTTATCGACCAAGGTCAACCTTGGAAGGTGATTTACAAGTGGCAACGCCGATGGATCCCCGCGCTTTGCGCGAGGATGACGCTATAAATCTGAGGTAGGTGTCGAGCAACATCACGAGGCATTCAGCTGTTTCGATCCCGGATCAGGTCCGGGACGGGCAATTCCGAGAGGGGAAGGTTGGACTACCTGTCCACTCGCCGTCCGTCGCGATACATTGCGATGCACTCAATAGTGCCGATGATGTGCTTATTAAACTCGTTCAGCTCCTCAGCGGGAACCCAAAGTTCCCGATGAAGGTTGCCGGCGCCGACGGTTTTTGCTTCGAATTTCGAAACATACGCGTCGTCCACCTCGAACGCTGTCACATAGCCCACATTGTTCGGCGGGGCCTCTTTGGAGTTCCAATCGCGCGCGATCTGTTCGGCATATTCGAAGTTCATCACCGGATAAAAAATCGGCTGCTCGGGCAGGCGCGGGGGGAACGTCGCCCACACGGATGCTTCGATGAGATCAAGTTCTTTCTGGCCAACTGGTCGGAAAAGACGCACTTCTTTGCTGATGTGAAAGCTAACGACTCGGATGCTGTTTAAGCTAGATTAAACCACAGATAGGTAAGTCAGTCTCATAACACCAAGGTCGAATGTCTTGGTTCAGCGTTATTCGGAAGTTGGCGGGGGCTAACCTAGTGGATGAATCTCCAATAAATATTTGGTGGCTGGTTACCCACCACCCACTTTCGATCTTCCTGCTGATTGGTTTTCTGCTGCTATTGCGGTTCGTATACAAGTCCGCGCCTTCGGTTCGCGTGGGCGTGCGGTTGCCTTTGGGCGCCTATTTGTCGCCCCCGTTGACAGTTTTAGTGTCATACGTGTTCATGATTGGCTTTCTGATTTTCAACTACTCGGAAGAGCCTGCCGGAGGAATTTTCTTAGCACTTCTGCTTAGTTCTGGCCCTTTGCAGGCTCTTCACGCCGTTTGGGTTCTTGCTGCCTGGTCCTCCATGTTCGTGATGAAAAAATCGGCGCCTTTACTTCTCGCGTGGCTCCCATCGAGGTGGCTGTTGCATACGTCGACTTGGAGCGTATTGCTCCACTTTCTATATTTGTGGGCCGTCCCGACATTGCTGCTTTTGCCAATGCTCGTCGGGGCAACATCTATTTCTAGCCGGGGGCTCCTAACCGCCTCATGCATTTTTGCGGTCGCGTCACTGATTTCGACACTGATTAACTTCGGCTCAGGAAACCTTCTTTCTCCCGTCAATCGCCATGACGTTCAGTCATAGCATCATTAAATTGCGCCGCAGAAATTTGTGGGCAATTTTAATCAAATCCCGATCTATACCCTTCTACCGAATTCCGTTAGGCTTTCTTTAAGTTCCTGTGCGAGTCTTAAGACCTCTGAACAAGTGGTTTAGTTGGCATCTGTTGGGGCTTGCACATGTCGAAAACACTGGCTGTCTTTTTGTCACCTCTTTCCGCGTCCATCGTTTTTCTGATGGTCGGGGTGGCGGCGGCCAGTGTGACGATCGGTGTGCAAGCCAATATGCTGGGCGATGCGGTGGCGGCCTCCCGCTTCGGCACCATCGCCTCGGCGCTGATTGAAATCTACCTTGCCTATATGCTGCTGTGGCTGCCGCTCATTTGGGTGCTGTCGGCAGCCTTCTTGGGCGGCATGTGGTTTTTGAAGCGCAAGGGCATCAAGCTTGATTTGAGCCTGCCGGAAGAAGGCCGCATGGCCTGGTTCGCCCTGGTGTTGAGCATTCCGGTGACGGCATTTACCACGTCGCTGCCCTTGGGCGATGCGCCGGGACTGATCGGTCTTCTGACCGCAACGGGCCTGGTGCTGTGCGCGGCCACGAGTGCCGTGTTCTTTCACCTGTGGCGGGACCCGAATGCCACGGGCGGTTCTCACGGCCTGCCGATGTTCGGCGCTGCGGCTTAGTTTGTTTGAAGGCATCACCGGCCCATACAACAAAGTCAGCCCACAAATTATTCCCCATTAACCATACACATAACTAACGCGCGCACTCTCGTTGACTTATCCCGCCCCCTCCCGCACTGTTTCAACCGGGGACACTTGGGGGCGAACCGATGCTTGGGGCAAAGTTCTGGACAAATCTGTTCGTAATTTTTCTTGCCCCCGTATCCGCCGCGGCCGTGTGGCTGCTGATCGCCGCCGGCGCATCGACGGTGCTGTTCCTGCTCAAGGGCACTGGCGTAACGCGGACGGAATTCGTCTTCCTGTTTCTCAACTTCATGGATCTCTACGCCACCTATTTGCTGCTGTTTATCCCGTTTGCCTGGTTCCTCATGTGCAGCGGCACGCTCACCAAATGGACTCTGCAGCGCAAAGGCATTAGCCGTGCCGACCGCTTCTTTCCCGACTGGCCGGCATTGTCGGTGGGCGGATTGTTATGCTTTCCGGTCGCCTTCGGTTCTCTTTGGCTGCCGGTGGAAGGCGAGGGCATCGTCCCCTTGCTGACGGCCACGGGGGTGATCTTGTGCTTTACCACCAGCGTCATCTATTGCGAGTTGCTCGCCGTCCAAGAGCCGCCCGAAAAAGCGGTCCGTTAACTAAGGCATGATCATTTTTCTTAGATGCCAAGGAGTCATTGTTGGCCGCGCCTGCCTGCGCGAAGCCTAAGCTTCGCCCTGCGGGCCATAGCCCTTCGGGCGACGGGTCGTTCGGCGAAGGCAGGCGATCGGACGGTTAACCGGAATCCACTTAACCTGATCGCGCTTGCGAGTTCGGCGCATTTTTAGCTTCAATTAACCTAAAGACTTTCTTACCTTTCGCCTCAGAGGAGCATATGGGCCCGATGCACATCGCGGCCATATGAACAGGCAACTCTTTGAACATTTGGTGGGGTGGGGGCGCCGGCCTAGGGCCGGGCCCCCGCTGCCGTTTCTTCTTCTCTTTGCGCGCTCTGTGATAGGGTTTGGCTCCGGCCAACCATCAGAAAGGGGTGTGCCCATGTTCGTTGCGGTGACAAAGCTCGATTTCGATCCCGCGCTGAAAGACGAGGCGATCGCCCTTGCGAAGGACACGGCGCCCATCTTCCGCCGGCAAAAAGGCAATCAAGGGGTGTGGGCCCATGAATCGACCGACGGTACGCAAACCATGATGTATTTGTTGTGGGAGACCGAAGCGGACCATTTGGCCTGTATGCAGAGTGCCGATTTCGCCGCGACCAACTCCAAATTCGAAGCGCTGATGAAATCGGGCAAGGTGGCTTTCACTCTGGACACTTACGCCACCGTGGATACGTGACGGTTAAGTGGGTGGAAAGCCGGCGGTACTAGAGTCACGGCATGAGCGCGACCCCCAACCCGCACCCCTTTCGACTGGGCGTGATCGAAGGCTTTTACGGCACGCCCTGGTCCCATGAGGACCGCTGTGGGTTCGCCGAGTTTATGGCCGCGCACGGGTTCGGGTTTTATCTCTATGCCCCCAAAGCCGATGCCTATTTGCGCAAGGCCTGGCGCGAGCCGATTCCCGAGGACGACATGGAACAGCTTGCCGCTTTGTCGGCGGCGTACCGCGCCCAAGGCGTGTTGTTCGGCGTGGGGTTGAGCCCCTTCGAAGTCTATGTGGACTTTAGCGCAGCGGAAAAGGAATTGCTGGCGCAGAAGATCCGTCAGTTGAACGATGTGGGCTGCGATATGCTCGCTATTCTGTTTGACGATATGAAGGGCGATGTGCCGACGCTGGCCCAAACCCAGGTGGAGATCCTTCATTTCATCCAGCAAACGACGACGGCGGCACAGATCGTCTTTTGTCCCACCTATTATTCGGACGATCCGGTGCTGGAACGTGTGTTCGGCACCATGCCTGCGGGATATTTGGAGGAGTTGGGGGCGACCCTTGACCCCGCGATCGATGTGTTTTGGACGGGACCGAATGTGGTGTCGGACGACTACCCTGCGGCCCACCTTGAAGCGGTAACTGAAAAGCTGCGGCGCAAACCGTTTCTATGGGACAATTACCCGGTCAACGACAGCGAAAAAATGTCAAAGCATTTGCATCTGCGCAGCTTTACGGGCCGGCCCCATAGCTTGCGCGACCTGCTGTCGGGCCATGCGGTGAACCCCATGCTGCAGCCGTGGCTTACCCGCTTGCCGCTGCAAACTTTGAGCGAGAGCTATCATTTGGGGGACATGTACGACCCGGACAAGGCATTCGAGCGCGCCGTGCGCGACCAATGCCCCACTGCGTCGGCGGAAGCGCTGTGTGCGGATTTGCCATTGCTGCACGATGCGGGTCTTGATCAGCTGACGGACGATCAAAAGGCGCAATTGGTGGCGAAATACGGCGCCATGACCGATTGCCCCTTCGCCCGCGAAGTGGTGGATTGGCTGAATGGAGTCTACAAATTCGACCCGGCTTGTTTGACGGATTAGAAAAGCCCCCCACCTAACCTCCCCCCGCAAGCGGGGGGGGAGGGAGTTTTTTTCTAACCGATAATCACATAGAGCGCGAGAACAAGGCCCGTAATGTAGGTGCCGAGTGCGCCGATGAAGCGCAGCACGTTGAACTGGTTCATGGTCGACCCGGTGACGAGACCGATGACGATCAGATAGCGGAACACCGTGGCCGCGATGATCACCCAGGCAATCCAATGGGAGGGTTGATGCACGCCGATATACCCCATCAATACCGCCAGCATGGGCGCATATTCGATGGTGTTGCCGTGGGCCCGGTTCATTTTGTAGAGAATGCTGGTGGGGTCGTCCCCGACGCCGTAGAGCGTTTCCGTGCGGGCGCGCGTAAGAGAAACGGCAAGGCCCAGCCCGAACACCAACAGGCCCAGAAGCCCCATACAAATAATCGAAGAAATCATCATGGTCTTGTGTCCCCAAATGGTTGTGGGGACGAGTCTAGGGGTCTCACCCGCGCCTGGCCAGCGGCCAATGGTTAACAATTGCGTGGGGAATGGGCGCTAGGGGATGCGGGCGAGAGATTTTAGCAGGGCCGTTGCGTCCGTGGCGCTGCCGCCGGCAAAGGCGCGGGCGGTCGCCGTGCGGTGAAAGAGCGGTTCGCCGTCGCGAAAGACGCTCAGCACAAAGAGGTGTTCGGAAAGCGCCGCGCGTGTCGCGTCGGGCGGCACCAGAGCCAATTCCTGTTCGGTCAATGGCAGCCAGGTGCCGTCCGATTTCACCGCCACCCACCATTTAAGCGCGTAAGTCCTGCCAAGATCGGTCAGTTCTGCAAGGGGCAGCGCCTCGTCCAATAGAGTGGGCAGCATGCGGGGGGCTTAGGCCGATGCCCGTTTGGCGGGCGCGCGCCGCGTCCGCGGCTTTGCCCGAGTGGATTTTGACGTCGACTTGGCGGCGGCCTTCGCCGGTGTCTTACGCCGTGTTGCCGGTTTCTTCGCCGCCGGTTTGGCCGCCGATTTTTCGACCTCGGCCTTGGCTTCATTGAAGCCCTTGGCCACATTGGCGAATTCGGCCTGCAGCGCCTTTTCCACCTTTTTGAGTTCCTGTTCGGCCACTCGGCCCCAGGCGTTCAACTGCTTTTCCAGTTGCTTGACCACCTTGGCCGCGTCGGACTTCTGGTAGGACTTGTCGAGATCGGCGGCTACTTTTTCAAGCTGCAAGGACATGCGGCCGGCCATCCGCCCCGCTTCCAATTCCAGCTTGTTGGCGGCTTTGCGCAGATCCGCATATTGCTGCTTGGACAGGGCGGCCGGTTTGCGCGCCGTCTTCTTTTGCGCAGTGGTCTTACGGGCAGTTGTTTTTCGAGCGGTGGAACGGCGGGTGGTCTTTGCGGTGGGCTTCCTTGCGGGCATGGTGGACCTCCAAAGCGGAAATTTGTGCGGGCAGCGGTTAAGACAACAAATGCAAAGCGGTGTAAAGACGTCCTTGCCTTGCGAAAGGCCGTCATGCATTTATCGTCATCCCGCGCACCCCATTCGTCAACCGGGAAAGTGATGTCATGACGCAAAAACACTCCCCCTTTCTATTGCGGCCTTCCGACCAGCAAGCGGTCAAGGAAGTGCACTTCGTGCATCAGCACAATCCCAATGGCGTGCGCCACAAGCGCAACCTCACCGACCCGCTGGGGCTTGAGGATATGGGTGTGCATTTGGTGCGCGTCACCCAAGGTCATGACAGTTCGGAACACCACTTCCATGAGGAAGATGAGGAGTTCATCTATGTGATTTCCGGGCACGCCCAGGCCCATATCGGCGATGAGGTGTATGATGTGGGCCCCGGCGATTTCATGGCCTTTCCCAAAAAGTCACCGGCCCATTACATTCATAATCCCCATGCGGAGGACTTTGTCTATTTGGTGGGCGGCACCCGCGCGCCGATCGACATTTGCAATTATCCCCGCAAGGGCTTGCGCCAATTCCGTGTGCATGGGGTGCGGGAATACACCGAAACAACGAACATGAAAAAAGTGACCTATCCGAAACCCAAGGAAGAAAACTCATGACCCACCCCGCTTTCCAAAAAGACCGTGCCGCTGTCATCACCGGCGCCGCCAACGGCATCGGCCTGGCCGCTGCGAAGAAATATGCAAGCCTGGGCATGAAAGTGTGCATGGCCGACTTGGACGAAGAAACGCTCAATGCGGCGGCGGAAGAGGTGCGGGCCATCGCCAAGGATGGCCACATCGCGGTGCTGCCGGTGGCCACCGACGTGTCCGACCTTGGGCAGATCCAACAACTCAAAGAAATGGCCTACGAAACCTTCGGGGAAGTGGCCGTGCTTATGAACAATGCGGGCCGGGGCGGCGGCGGTGCGGCCCATGAAAACTATGACGGCTGGCAGAAAGTGCTCAACACCAATCTGTGGGGCGTGATCAACGGCGTGCAGACCTTCGTGCCCGACATGATCGCCCAGAACACGCCCTGCACCGTGATCAACACGGGCTCAAAGCAAGGCATCACCACGCCGCCGGGCGACACGGCCTATAATGTGAGCAAGGCCGGCATCAAGGTGCTCACCGAAGGGCTACAGCATTCCTTGCGCAACACGGAAGGCTGCAAAGTGACGGCCCACTTGCTGGTGCCGGGCTTTACCTTCACCGCCATGATCCGCCGCTTCGTGCCTGAAAAGCCGCCGGGCGCATGGGATGCGGAACAAGTGGTGGATTTCATGATGGAGCGCCTGGCCGACGGCGACTTTTATATCATCTGCCCGGACAATGATGTGGACCGGGAAACCGACAACAAGCGCATGTTGTGGGCGGCCCAAGACATCATCGAAAACCGTCCACCCCTCTCCCGCTGGCATGATGACTATAAGGAAGCGTTTGAGGCGTTTATGAAGGAGTGATGGCGCTGCCCGCGTTCTACCGCTTCGCCTCGTTGACGATGAGGTCGAGCCAATAGTCCACCAGCGCGATCTGCGCCTTGCTGGAGACCTTACCGCCGGTCAGCAAAACCTGCACGCCTATGCCGTCCACGAGCGAGACAAGCGAATTGGCCGTCTTCTCGATATCGAGATCGGCAGAGATTTCGTTGAGCGACTGGGCTTCCTTCAGCAAACGCAGAATGCGGTCGTGCCATTCGGCATAGCGTTCCATGGTTTGCTTGTGAACTTTCGGGTTCTTGAGCGAGCGGTCCCAGAACCCGATCCAGATCTTCCAATTGCCCTTGCGCTCTTTGTCCCGCGGCAACGATTCGTAGAGCACGTAGCGCAGCGCTTCGATCCCTTGCAGCTTGTTCTCGAAGTCGACCATTCGGGCACGGACCAAATCGCGGCTGTACTCCGCCGCGTTAAGAAGCAGGTCGTCCTTTTCTTTGATGTAGTAGACCAGCGCGCCGGTGGTATACCCCGCCTTCTGCGCCACGGACCGAAAGGTGGCGCTGTCAATGCCGTGTTCGGCAATCACTTCAAAGGCGGCGCGGGCAAAATCTTCCCGGCGTTCGTCATGGTCGACAATCTTGGGCATTGGCTTGTTCGCGAAACTCCTCACCTGATCAATAGTCATTATGACGGAACAGCTCAACCTGCGAATTGGGCCGATACCACAAATAGCGAATTTATTTTGAACACGTGTAATAAAAAAGCTTGCTTATTTCGAACTCGTGTTATAAAAAAATACATGCGGGAGTAGGACCGCTCAAGAAACGAGACAAAAACGGGGAAACGTTATGAAAGCGGGAGAGCCATTGGGGAAGGGATACAAGCTGTCATTGCTGCTGAGCACGGCCATCATCTCGGCGGCGGTCAGCACAAGCGCGGTCGCCCAAATTGATGAAATCATCGTCACGGCGCAAAAGAGAGAGGCATCGGCCCAAGACGTGCCCATTGCCATGTCCCTGTTTGACGGCGTTCAACTGGACCGGCGGGGTATTGATGGGTTTGCCGATCTGAAGTTTCGCGTGCCGTCCTTCAATTTCGGCAGCGCGGTCACCGGTGGCGAGAGTTTTATTGTTCTGCGCGGTGTCGGCAATGAAAACGTGACCAGCGGCGGTGACCCTGGCGTGGCTTATCATGTGGACGGGGTGTATCTCGGCCGCTCGACGGCGGTGGACCGCGGGTTTTTCGATATCGATCGGGTTGAAGTTCTGCGTGGACCCCAGGGCACGCTTTACGGGCGCAACTCCACCGGCGGCACCATCAATGTGATAACCCGTAAGCCTACGGATGAATTCGAAGCAGCCGCCGACATCTTGTTCGGCAATGAATTGCAAGTGCGCGGCCGCGCCATGGTCAACGTGCCGCTTATTGAAGACAAGCTGTCGACGCGGCTGTCATTCGTCGGCAGCCGGCGCGACGGGTTTCAGGACAATATCGCGGGGGCACCCATCTGCGGTGACTGCGATGGGGCCGATGCGGAAGAGTTTTATGTGGCCCGCGGCCATCTTCAATTCGATCCGACGGAGTCGATCAGTATTCTGCTTTCGGGAAGCGCGTTGCGAGACAATGAACCGGTAGCGACCAAAATGGTCGAACCGTTTCCGGGGGTGCGTTTTGCGGGCGCGCTTCCCAACCCGGGGGATCTGCGCCAAGTACGCAAGGATTTTTCGGAAACGCTGGATCTCGATTCCCATTTTGCCAGCGCCACCATCACCATCGATTTAGGCCCGGCCGAACTCACCTCAATCTTCGGCTATCAGGCAATGGAGTGGACCCAGACCAATGACGGCGACGGGTCGGAATTGTCGCTTGCCTTCACGAATTTCTGGCGTAATCAGTCGACCCAGTTTTCGGAAGAAATTCGCCTGACCTCCACCAGCGAGGCGGACCCATTCGAGTGGCTGGTGGGCTTCTTCTATTACACCGAAGAGACCGAACAGAATTTCCAGTTTGTGGATACGGCGGTCTTCACCTTCACAAATGGCGGCACGGTGGAAACCACCTCGCTCGCGCCATTCGTGCAGCTTGGCTACGACCTTCGGAAGACCAATTCGAACATTCCCATCAAGCTGAATGGCGGATTGCGCTGGAGTTACGACAAAAAGGAAGTGGATGATTTTCAGGAGACACCCGCTTTCTTTGTGAGTTTGTCGAAGCAGCAGGAAGAAAGCTGGGATCAGCTCACCGGTAAAGCCAGTATTGATTATCATGCCACGGACGATGTGATGGCCTATGCCAGTATTTCCCGCGGCTACCGCAGTGGCGGCTTCTTGATCGGCAATTTCCCCGGCGACTATGACCCGGAATTCATTTGGTCCTATGAAGGCGGGGTCAAAACCCAGCTTTTCGATGATCGGCTTCAGCTCAACCTCACCGGCTTCTACAACGACTACAAAGACATCCAGGTGTTCGTGCAGGAGATTTCGGCCTCCCGAATCGAGAACGCTGCCCAAGCCACCATCAAAGGGATCGAGATCGATCTGGTGGCAAACCCGATGGAGAATTTGACGGTCAATGGAGGGTTTTCTTGGGTCGATGCCACGTATGATGAATTCTTCTCATCGGACAACCGCACCTTTGCCGGCCCCTTGGAAGATCTGTCGGGCAATCGCCTCAACCGCACGCCGGAATTCTCGGTGGTGTTGGGCGTTGAATATGTGATTGAAACGACGGCGGGCACGTTCATCCCCCGAGTGGACTTCAATTGGCAGGACGAACAGTTCTTCCGTGCTCAGAACGATCCGGATTTGGACCGCCAAGGCGGTTTCACGAAAACGGACTTTCGCTTGGTGTATGAACACCCCAATGGCAACTTCATTGCGGAAGGGTTTGTCAAAAATATCGAGAACGACGATGTGTTTTCCAGCCTGTCTTTGCCGGCGGTGACCTTGGGCCAGCCGCTGACGCAGGTCACGCTCAACCCACCGCGCACCTGGGGCTTCCGGCTCGGGTTTAGGACGTAACGGTGGGCACTTCCTCCCCATTGGATCGGTGGGCCATTTTGCGGTTGTCCTCGCGGCCTGCCGGTCCAATGCTCTATTTGAACATCCTTTTGACTCACGGAGGGTCCGCATGACCGGGTGGTCGACGGAAGCGTTCTATCACACGGTGCTGGACGTATCGGACCTTGATGCGTCCATCGCGTTCTATTCCAAGCTCGGTTTCAAAGTGCTGGACGACCGGCGCGATGCCAAATGGCCGGATTTCGTTGCCAAGAATTTCGGTATGGAACGCGCACAGGGGCGGGGCACGTTGATGTGTGTGTCCGACGAACCCGGCGCCACCATGCTCGACTTGATTGAATGGGTCGAGCCCAAGAAGGCGTTCCCGCCGGTCCGGGCGGGTCGGACCAGAGACGTCCCTCGAATTGTTGCGTTGCGCGTTAAGAACGTTGCCGCTGCCTATGAAGACCTAAAGCGTGACGGCATTCAGTTCACGAACGAACTGACGGGTCCGTTCGAGGATTTGGGTGTGGTCGGCGTTGCCTGCTGCCGCGATCCGGACGGCACCATCGTCGAATTGATCGAGCTCGCCCCCGGTCTGCGTCACAGCCAACCGAACAAGCTTGCCAAATGATCGTCGTGGCCGGGGAAGGGGGCAAGAGAGGGTGATGATCGATTGTAGCGCGGCCGACATAACTGACGAGCAAATCCATACATACTTCGAACGCACGAAGAATTGGGGACAATGGGGCCGGGATGACGAACGGGGCACATTGAACTATTTGACCGATACGTTGCGGACAAAGGCAGCCCAGGACGTACGGTTGGGGAAAGCGGTGAGCTGCGCCCGGGATTTTCCGGTAACCCCAGGACCCACCAACCCCACACCGGCGCTTCATCACATGGTGATCGGCGGCGATGACCCGTGCGGTTCCGGCGTGCCCGGCATGGAAGTGTCGACCGACTTTATCGGCATTATGTTTCACGGGCTCGCGTCCACTCATATCGACGCGCTGTGTCACTCGTTCGTCGATGGGATTATGTATAACGGTCACCCGGCAATGGATGTGAAGAGCACGGGTGCCACGCGAAATTCGATTCATCGCTTGGCCGACGGCGTGTTCGGACGCGGCGTGTTGCTCGACATCCCCCAAAGCTTGGGCATTGATCATGTGCCGTCCACCAAGTTTGTCACCGTTGACGACCTGCAATTGGCGGAGGGGACAAGCGGCGTGACCGTATCGGAAGGGGATCTGCTTCTCATTCGGACGGGCCGCGACCAAAGAGATGCGGGCCTTGCGCCTACAGATCCGCAACGGGGCGAACTGGCCGGTCTGCACCCGGAATGTGTTGAGTGGTTTCATGAGCGAAAAATTGCGGTGCTCGGATCCGACGCGGTGCACGACCCCATGCCGCCCGGCCAGTTGAGCAAGGAATGGCCGATCCCCATTCATATGTGTGCGCTGGCGGGGATGGGGTTGCACCTGATGGACAATCTTTACCTGGAGGATCTGGCGGAAACGTGCCGCCGCGAGCAACGCCACGATTTTCTGTTCACATTCGCGCCCTTGCGCATCGCGGGGGGCACCGGGTCGCCCATCAACCCGCTTGCGGTCTTTTGAATGGCGGAGTTGCCGCGCCCAACGTGAAACCGGATGTTTTTTTGATTTTATTTATAACACGTGTTAGAAAATAGAGGGCCAGTTGGAGGACCACATGAAGTTTGATGTCTTTTGCGAGATCCAAAGAAGCAAGCCGTTTGATGACGGATTTGAGCAACGGCTGTTCAAAGACACCATAGAGCTGGCCCGGGAAGCCGACGCGGCCGGTTTCGATACGTGGTGGCAGGTCGAACATCACGCATCGCCCGAATTCAGCTACAGCGCTGCGCCGGAAATCGTGTTGATGGCGATTGCCCAAGCGACCCATCGCCTGCATGTGGGGCATGCGGGGGTGCTGGCGCCGTTCAACATCAATAATCCTCTTCGGGTCGCTGAACGTGCCGCGACGATCGACCTGCTCAGTGGCGGACGGTTCGAATTGGGTCTTGCAAAATCCGGCGGCAAGGAATGGGAGACCTTCGGGGTCGATCCGGCTCGCGCCCGCGATCAAGTGTGTGAAGCCTTCCGCATGATCCCGCGCATGTGGGACGATACGCCGTTCAGTTGGGACAGCGACGATTTCTCCGTACCCGAACGGAATGTGCTTCCCAAACCCCTTCAAAAACCGCACCCGCGCTTGTGGCAAACCGCCGGCAGCCCGGATTCCTTCCGCCTCGCCGGTCAGATGGGTGTGGGGGTTTTGGGGACAACCTTGCTGAGCCCAGTCGACTATATGGCCGATTTGATCGGTGCGTATAACGCCGGGCTTAAGGAATGCGCAGAACCGGCCGGCAAATTCGTCAATGCGGAACGCGGTGTTTTCACCTTTGTCCATGTGGCGGAAACACGGGCGAAGGCCATCGAAAACAGCGCCGCCTGGTCGGCCCTTTGGTACGTCAATGCGGCGCCCGTGGTGTTTAAAGTCCCGCGCTCGGTTTGGTATGACGCGATCCGTTCCGGCTTGCATCCAAATTCGCCGGAGATGACCGCCGCCCTCAAAGACCGCGACACGACGGATCTTGAGATTGCGCCGGATGAACTTCCTGTCATCGCACTGCTGAAACGCATGGCGCGTGGCGACGAAATTTCCCGTGACGAAGCGCACGAAGTTCTCGAGGAACTGGATTCCGTCATTATCGGCGATGTGGATCACTGCATCCAGAAGATGCGGAAATACGAAAGCATCGGATGCAATCGGCTGCTCTGCCTGATGCAGATGGGCAACGTGCCCCAAGAAGCCGCAATACAAAGCGCGCGGCTGGTGGGGCATCACATCCGTCCGGAATTTCTCGACAATGCAAGCGGCGGGAACGGCGCCGACGGCATCAGCAACCTCGCCGATTCTGCTGCCTAAAATGGGGTGCCGATCAGATGGAAAAGAAGATCGCTTTCATCACGGCGGCGGCGAATGGCATTGGCCGCGCCACGGCGGAGAAATTCGCCGAATGTGGATGTCACGTGCTCATGGTGGACATCGCGGACGATCCCCTGCGGCGCCTGAATGAATGTTTGAAACAAAAGCTGGCGTCGGCGGAGGTCTTTGTGTGTGACGTGACGCGTCCGGACGATGTGGCGGATCTTTTCGCTGAGATCTCGGAGACATATGGGAAGATCGACTATGCGGTAAATGCCGTTGGCGGCAGCGTTCCCGGCGGTGAAAAACCGCTTGGAGATTTGAGCTTTGACGAATGGCAGGCGGAGCTTGCCCTCAACATCAACTCCACATTCTTGTGCATGAGCCATGAGATCCGGATGATGAAAGCGGGTGGCGGTGGGTGCATCGTCAATGTGTCCTCTATTGCCGGATTGGGCGGGTCCGGATCCAACGCGGCTTACACCGCGGGCAAGCATGCGGTTGTCGGCCTTACAAAACAAGCCGCCATTGAATGCGGCCCCTTCGACATTCGCGTGAACGCTATTTGTCCCGGCGCGGTCAGAACCCCAATGCTGGATGTCAGTTTCGGCGGCGATCCGAACTTTCTAACGGCTCTTGCACAAACGAACGTTCTGGAGCGTGTCGCAGACCCGCGTGAAGTGGCGGAACCGATTTACTGGCTGTGTTCCGACACATCTTCCTTTATGACCGGCTCCATCGTAACCGTGGATGGCGGCACGACGGCCATCGCCGTCAACGCCGCCAGCAATCGCAAGTAGTTGCCCGTCGGAGATGGGATGCGGTGGATTACCAGGGGTGAATGTCGCCGTTCCACTTATAGAACTTGCCGGAATCGGCCTTTGAAAGGCCCGACATCACCGACCGAATGCCTGACGCGCTTTCTTCCGGCGTGATTTCCGCATTAGGGCCGCCCATGTCGGTCTTCACATATCCGGGGTGCATGAGCGCGACGGTGATCGGGTCTTCCTTCCAATCGAGCGCCAGGATCTGGCCCACCTTGTTCACGGCGGCTTTGGTGGTGCCGTAAATGTACAAGCCGCCAAACGGCCAGGTGGAGGCCGCGAGCTGGCTGGTGATGATCATTAGCTTGCCATTGCCGGATTGGGCGAGATGCGGTTTGAAAGCGCGCGCCACCAGGAACGGGCCGATGGTGTTGACGTCGAGCGTGCGGTGCCATTCTTGAATGTCGATGTCGTCGAGCGATTGTTTCATGCCGCCGACCGCGCCCGCCACCACATACACTTCGTCAATCGGGCCGGAGATTTTGGCGGCGGCCGCTTCTACCGATGCCGGGTCCGCCACATCTATCTGTTCCACGCTGATGTTGTCGCTTGCGCCCGCCGCTTCGGCGAGCAGTTTGGCGCCTTGCGGATCGCGCGCGCAGGCGATCACCTGATTGCCCGCGGCGGCGTGCTGTTGTGCCAATTGAAGTCCGATGCCGCGGCTTGCGCCGGCGATCAGAATTTTTGCCATGGTTTCCGTCCTTGTGATGATTTTTGTTGCCTGTTGCGGGCCACCATATCGCAGGCAGGAACCAATTGCATTTTTGTTTTTGGACGGTTTTTTCTTTTACTTGGCGGCTATGCGTCGGCGAGCGCCGCTACTTCCTGGGCAAGGGCGCCGCGCACCTGTTGCTTGACGAGCGCAAAGGCCGGTTGGCTGGCAAGATCCCGTGCGCGGTCGAGCGCTAGGGCATCAAGCACCTCGGCCGGCACCAGCTCGTCCACAAGCGTGTGTTGCAGTAGTGTCTCTGCATCGACCACGCGGCTCGACAGGGTCAGTTGGCGCAGGAAGGGTGCGGGGATTTGGTGGCGAATGATTGCCGCAGGACCGGCCGGAAACGGCACGCCCGCCCGCGCCTCGGTCAGGCCGAACTTGTGATCATCGCCCAGCGCGCAAAGGCGATAATCGGTGCACAGAGGAAGTACCAGGCCGCCGCCCAGCGCATGGCCGTTGATCGCCGCGACAATCGGCGTGGGGATCGCAAGCAGTTTCGCGGTCATGGCAGTGATCGCCGCGATCATGTCATCGCGTTGTTTGGGCGAATAGCTTTCGAAGGCTTTCGTGTCCACGCCGGCGGAAAAGGCGCGGCCATTGGCGCGCAGGATGACCGGTTTGTCGGTGGGCACCCGCGCTGCGGTGTCCCCAATCGCGTCGATCATAGGTAGATCCAGCGCATTGAGGGGCGGCCGGTCCAGCGTGATCCGTGTCACCCCATCCTGTTCGTCGAGCAAGACGCTCATACTGCCTCCATATTCGTTGCGCGGCATCATCTACCATCTTTGGCAAAGGGCGGAAACTCTGTTCCGCCGCTGCAATTCAGTCTGCGATGTCTTCGACCGCTTTGGTGAGCTCGCCCGTGTCGATGTCGTAGACATAGCCATAGACATTCACGCTATTGGGCACGCCCGGCGCGTTGCGCACGAGCGCCACATCGTGCTGCAAAGAATCGTTAAAGTCCGCGATGGAAATGCTTTCGCGCGGATAGGCATTGGAAATATCTTTGCCGTGTTCGTGAGCAAACGCATCGATGATGCCGTCCGGCGTGAACGAGGTGGCGCCGCAATGGGTGTGGTGGACGACCACGATGTTTTCGACACCGAACAGATGTTGGCCTACGGAAATCGACCGAAGCCCGTCCATGGCGCGCCCGCCGGCCACCACCACTTCCAGCATGGAGGCGGATGTTCCGGCTTCGTTACCGTCGGCATCGAGGATTACTTCGCCGGGATAGGTATCGCCGAATTCACGCGCGACGGCGGCGGGGATGCCTTTGACGCGCGGGTCGTAGCAATAGATGACAATGGTGCGCAGGGGCATGAGGCCCGCAAACTCCTTGCGCATATCTTTTTCACTGTAATCGGGTTGCTTTGAAAAGGTGGCGTGATCGAAATTCACGTGTGTGGTGGTCAACATGTCGGTTTCCTTTGTTTCATATCGTTCGCTATGAAAGTATCCAAAAAAATTTAGCTCAATACGGTGAGGGTGGTTTGAACATGCCGGTTCATGAACTCCGTATTTTTCCCGGCACGGGCGAGCACACCTAAGGCATAGGCGTTGGTCGCAAAAAATTCTCCAAGGCTGCCGGCGTTCTTCTTATGCGCTGCGTCTTCTTCCAACCTTCGCTTGAACGCCCGGGTAAGCCGATCCATATGGGCGCGCACTTTGGCGGCCGCTTTCTTGTCATAGGGCGCCACTTCAATGGCCGCCGTTGCGATCATGCAGCCCGCGTGGCCCGCCTTTGGTTTGACGAAACCGACCAACTTCTGGAAAGCCGCCGCGATGGCGTCGTTGGCGGGGCCGGGCCGGTCCAATTCCGCCAGCACCTCCCGCGTAACCCGCCGGGTGTAGAGGTCGAGGGAGGACAGGAACAGGCCCTGCTTGTCTTTAAAGACCGAATAGAGCCCGTAGTAGTTGACGCCGGTGGCGTCCACCAGATCGCGGATGGAGCTGTCGTGATAGCCCTTGGCCCAAAACAGATTCATGGCCTTTTCCAGGGCTTGATCAGCGTCGAATTCTCGGGGACGTGCCATTTTTCGTATTCCATATCGTTCGCTATGAAAATGGGCTAAGCTCTATCACTTTTCAAGTCCCCAATAGGCAATGTTTTGAGATTCGAGGTCATCTTTTGATGCGATTGTTTCCTCATCCTGAGGGCGAGCGTAAGCGAGCATCTCGAAGGATGAGGAAAACCACTGTCGGTAAGATATGGAAAATTACTGCCGACCTTGAGGCTGTCTTCCGAATGCGATGTCCAGCAGCGCGGCCAGCGACAGCAGCAAAAGCCCCAGCAAAAGCCGGGGATCGCCGATGTAGATTTGCGTTTCGATAGGATAGGCGATGGTCTTGTCCAGTGCGGCCACTTTGAACGCGTGGCGGTCACGCGTCTCGGGGATGGAAACGATCTCCATGAAGGTGCGGCGGCTGCGGTAGCGCATAAATGCGCCCGCATCCCACACGCCCGCGGTGTCCATGTGCTCCATGCCCACCAGATCCATCGCCGCAAACACCGCGTTTCCCATCGTCGTGGGGTGACAGGCGCGCTTAAAAAGCTCCGCATACATATGTTCCATGTAGCGGTCCATGAGTTGCTGCGCCGTCTCGCCTGGTTCTGCGCCGGGGACGTCTGGCGGGTTTTCATTGAAGTCGATAATATTGACCATCAAGAACTGACGGCCCGTATCCGTCTCCATGAAGGCACGCAGTCGGTCGCGCATTTCAGGCGGCGCGTTGTGCGCTTCGAGTTTGTTCATATAGGTGGAGATTTCGGCTTCCGTCAAAGGCCCGCCGAAATCCGTGTACCAGAGCGTGAAGACGACAAACACCAACGCGGGCACACCCCAAATGACATAGCGACGCTGCATGTTCTTCCCCTTGCGTGTGTCATCCGATGAGACGTCGGACGCCGGCAGATTTGTTCCGGTGGTCAGTTGTTGCCGGATCGAACTGTATCTATTGACATAAAGAGTGTCAATTGTTTCAAATACGGCCTGTGCCGAATTGAAACGTGTGGCATGTGGCTTTCAAAACTGGGACGGTTTGCCGGCCGAACGCGCAGCAAAACCGGCGGATTTGTCTAAAATTGTCTCAATTCGGATCTGCCGGTCCCCCCAAGAGGGGTGGCACCCGGCTTGCAGCGCTAAGGACTTAAGGCGCCCGCCACAGACGGGCTCGTTTGATAGATCAGATCGGGGCAGAGCGTTGGAAAGTGCTTTTTCATTCAATGGTCGGACGTCGCGCTTAGGCTGGCTGGGCTACAATGTGGCCGGCGGGCTTTTGATTGCGCCCTTGTTTGTGGGCATTCAATTGGGCGATGCCCAATTCGCCATGATGGCAATGTTGCTCGCCATTCCCGGCCTGTTGATGGCGCTGGCGTCTCATGCGCGCCGTTTGCGCGACATCGGCCTGTCCGGCTGGCTGTTGGTCATGGGCCTCATCCCGTTCGCCAGCACCCTGATGATGTTTGTGTACCTGTTTATTCCCGGCCGCCGCGCGCCGGAATTAGCGTCCTAATCCATTTATCGGCAAATCAGCGACTTGTCGGCCTTTCGCCGCGGGCGATGTCGAACAGTCTTGACTCTAGCCAGTCGAGCCCCTGGTCCGTGGCGCCGTCACGGCGAATGAGTTGAACGTCGTATTGGGGCGCCTCGTACGGCAAATCGAGTATTTGCAGATCAAGTGTCAAGGCAAATTGTTCCGCAAGCCGCCGCGGACAATCGACAATACCATCCGATTGGGACGCCATCATAAGGGCCGCAGGCCACGAAGTGACATAGGCTGTCACGTTGACCGTATTCGGATCGGGTATTGACCCATAAGCCCTGTCACTTTGCTGCCGATCATAGGTTGGGTCCACAACACGTAAACTAGCCGGCAGTCCGAAATAAATCAGTCCGGTATTTGCGTAGGATTCTAATGAAACCAATCCTTTGATGTGGGGGTGGCCTTTTCGGGCAACACAGCAATACTGATCTGTATAAAGAGTGTTAGCTGTTAGTCCGGTGGGTATATGAGCAAATTGGCCGATCGCCAAATCGACATCCCCGCGCAAGACACCCTCCAAGGCCGCCTCCAACAATAGATCGCGGCTTGCGAAAGCAGCGTTTGGTGCTTGCCGCTGTAGCACTCGAATGAGGGCGGCCCCGAAAATCACAGCGAAGGTCTCCGGCCACGCAATGGCAAAGTGTCTCGTGCTCGTTTCGGGCGCGAATTGATCGGTGCCGGAGAGGGTGGACGCCGTGAGCTCCAGCAGTGCTTCGATCTGTGGCCCCAGTTCTATGGCCCGGCGGGTTGGCTCCAAGGTGTGGGATCGCCGAATGAATAAGGGGTCTCCGAATACGTCTCGAAGGCGCGCGAGCGCATGACTGACGGCCGACTGGCTGAGTCCCATCGTGCGCGCAACATCGGTCGTGCGCCGTTTGCGGAGTAACTCCCGAAACACGATCAGCAACCCACCGTCGAGCCTCCTGATATTATTATAATCGAGATCAATCATGATACTTATTCATTATCCTAATTTCATGGCGAGTGATAGCTGTTTTCCCGGGACAGGATGGGGAGGCAGGTATGAGAACGTTTTTGGGGCTCGTTATTGTGTTTTTAGGGATCGGTGGATCTAACCCGGCCGCTGGGGAGCCCTTCGCGGTTCCGTTTCCCCAAGTCACCGTGACCAGCGATTATCGCTATTTTGGGATCAGCTCGTCGGATCGAGAGCCGGCCGTGCAGCCGTCGCTCTACATCATGCACCCGGACAATTGGTACAGCGGCATATGGGCGAGCAATGTGGACTTTTTGGCGCCCGGCAGCCCGTCCTATGAAATCGATGTGTATGTAGGCAGAAGGTTCGAATTCGCATCGTCGAAACTATCCGTGGAAGGCATGGGCACGTTCTTTCCAGACAACGACTTGCCGGGACCGACGCTTAATTTCTTTCAAGGGATTGCAAAATACGAACACAAGGTGGGGCCGGCCACAATGCGGGCGGAAACGGCCTGGAGCCCGAATGGGTCGACCGGCGTCGGAGATCAGTTTCGTTTGGAAGGAGGCATTGATCTGCAGACGGAAGAATGGCTGACGGTTGGGGGCATGTATGGTACGGTACGGTCCCAGCGGGGGCAGAGCCGGCGCTATTGGGAAGCGGCGCTCACCGCACGGACGCAACAGTTCGCCTTCGATATACGATACGTGGACACTAATTTGGAACGGTCACAGTGCTTCTTTACCGACTGGTGCGAGCCGACGGTGATCGGATCGATAACTTGGAATGTTCCGATTGGCGGTTGGCGTTACTCAGGAGACGGATAATGGGAATGGGCCGAAAGCTTCAGTCGGTCTATCGCTCCGCTTGGACGAATAGCTTTCGCGCCGTGTCTTTCATGGTCTCGACATATTTCTTTTGCGACCAGCCGCATTCCTGCCGCAGCAGCTCCCAATTGCGTACGGAAACCAGCATCCAGAAAAGATTGGTGGCGTCCTCCACCGAATAGCCCTGCGCCAGCGTGCCGTCGCGTTCGAGCGCCAGGATCGCCGCTTCGCATCCCTCGCGCATGGCGCCCATGCGTTCATCCCAGGCTTCCGCAGCCGCTTCATCCGTATCGCGCATGGCCAATAGCGCGCGGCCGACCCCATACATCACCGGAATGTAATTGCCCCACGCGTCGATGTAAGCGTCCAACCGCTCGACGCCGGTCTTTGCCGTCCGGCTGGGGATGAGGCCGCGATCCACGTCTTGGATTTGGTCCAAATAGCGTGTGGTGGCGATGAGCAGTTCTGCTCGGGTGGGGAAGTGAAGATAGACCGCCTGCCGGGAAATCCCCGTTTTCTTGGCGATATCGGCCATGCGAACCGCTCGGGCCTCGCCGGATTCCAGCAGCTCCAAGGCGGCCGCCAAAATTCGTTCTCTTGTTTCCAAATTTTTGCTTGACATGGTGTAAAGTCTCACATACTTGTCACGGTGTCAATTGACATGGTGTCAAGTGGCGAAACCAAAGGGAGGGGTGCAATGTCATCCACAGGGATCTTCTTGCTTTGCCAGTTTTCCATCATCGCCTGTGCCGTGGTGGCGGGCGTGTTTCTCACATTTTCCGATTTTGTCATGCGCTCGCTGAACGGCGCCGAGGCCCCCGCTGGGATCGAAGTGATGCAAGTAATCAACCGGGAAGTCTTCCGCACGGTCTTTATGGTGCTGCTGCTGGGCATGTCGGCTCTATCGCCGGTGATGTTCTGGCTCGCCCATTCTCACTTGGACGGGCCCGCCGGCTTTCTGGTGATGGCGGGGGCGCTTTCCTATTTCGTCGGCACTTTTGCCGTGACCATGGTGTTCAACGTGCCCATGAATGTGCAGCTCGACGCCATGGACCATGGCAGCGCCGAAGCGGCCGCCTATTGGGCGGGCACCTATTTTCCCGATTGGACGTTTTGGAATTATGTGCGCGCGCTCGCCGCAGCGGTGTCGGCTTCCTGCTACCTCGCCGCGGTCACCTATTTGATCCCTGTAACTCAGTAGGCTCCAGAGAAAGGACGTATCATGAAGAACCAGTTTTGGATTCAAGCTCTGCTGGTGGTCTCCGGGGCGTTGGTGGGCGGCATTGGTGTCGCGATGCTCCTCACGCCGATCAGCTTTCATGCTTCGTCGGGCATCGCCCTTGGCGACAATGTGAGCCTGATGAATGAAATGCGCGCCATGGGTGGCGGATTGATCGGGGCCGGGGCGATTGCCATTGCCGGCGGGTTTGTCGCCCGACTGCGCTTTACGGCAATTTTGTTGGTGGGCGTGCTGAATCTGTCCTACGGGGGTGCGCGCTTGGTCAGTATGAGCCTGGACGGCCTGCCGGCCCCCACTTTGCTGACCGCCACCGGCTTGGAATTGGTCATCGGTCTTGTCTGTCTTGCCGCCCTTGTGATGGGTGGCCGGCCGGCGACGGTTACCGCGTGAAGACCACCGACCGGCGGTCACACGGTTGAGAAGGGCGGAAATTCCTGGCGTGGGCGGCGAAGGGGGATAGACTGTTTGCCGGATTTTAAACCTCTTTACCGCTAGACTAAGGCCATGAAGCACCCCCTTCTCAAACATCCCAACGCCCCCTGCGATGTGGTTTCCCACATATTGGTGGAGCTCCGCCGCACCCGGCCGGAACGGCTGGAACTCAGCTACACCTTATCGGGTCTGCTCGACGCAGTGTCCTTGCCCCAAGCGGCCGCTCCGTCCCGAGGGAATGAATTGTGGCGTCACACCTGTTTTGAGGTTTTCTTGAAGCCCCACGATCAGGACGCCTATTTCGAGTTTAACTTTTCCCCCTCGCGCGAATGGGCAGCCTATCAGTTTACGGATTATCGCGAAGGGATGAACGACGTGGCTACTATTTCCGCGCCGCAAGTGTGTGCGCAGGAATCGGGGGATGAATATCAGCTGCGCGCGTCCTTGATGCTCGATCGCATGCCACAATTGACGGCGCGCACGCCCTGGCGGGTTGGGGTGTCGGCTGTGATCGAAGATACGGACGGTGAGTTTTCTTATTGGGCGTTGTCGCACCCGCCGGGCAAGCCCGATTTTCACCACAGCGATTGCTTTGTGGACGAATTGATTTTGCTGGAGGATGCATGAAGTTCGGCATCGACCGGTTGCTGGCCGATCCCGCGCTACGCAAACCGCTTCATGGCCGGCGTGTGGCGTTGCTGGCGCATCCCGCCTCCGTGACTGCGGATCTGACCCATTCCCTCGACGGGCTTGCCGCCTGTAATGACATCGATCTTGCCTCGGCGTTCGGTCCGCAGCACGGCCTGCGCGGTGACAAGCAAGACAATATGATTGAGACGGATGATTTTGTGGACCCGGTCCACAACATCCCGGTGTTCAGCCTTTATGGCGATGTGCGCAAGCCCACCGACGCCATGATGGACACATTCGACGTGGTGCTGGTGGATCTGCAAGATGTGGGCTGCCGCATCTACACCTATGTGACCACCTTGCGCTACATGCTGGAGGCTGCCGCTGAACACGGCAAGTCCGTGTGGGTGCTGGACCGGCCCAATCCCATCGGGCGCCCGGCGGAGGGCTTGGCGCTTCGGCCCGGCTGGGAAAGCTTTGTGGGCTCGGGAGCGATCCCCATGCGCCACGGACTTACCTTGGGTGAGCTGGGCCTGTGGTTCATCAAGACGCTCAACCTTTCTGTGGACTATCAAATCATTGAGATGGAAGGCTGGCAGCCGCACGAAGGACCCGGCTTTGGCTGGCCGCTCGGCGCGCGTGCCTGGGTCAACCCCAGCCCCAACGCGCCCAATCTGTGGATGGCGCGGGCCTTTCCCGGCACGGTCATGGTGGAAGGCACTACGCTGTCCGAAGGGCGGGGTACCACACGGTCGCTCGAGCTGTTCGGCGCGGCAGACATCGATGCGCGCGCCGTGCTCCGCGAAATGCAGGCGCTCGCGCCTCGGTGGCTGCAAGGCTGTCGCCTCCGCGAATGCTGGTTTGAGCCCACATTTCATAAACATAGCGGTGCCCTGTGCCACGGCATTCAGATCCACACGGAAGACCCGAGCTACGATCACGCAGCCTTCAAGCCTTGGCACTTACAAGTTTTGGGGTTCAAGGCCGTTCGCCGTCTGTATACGGACTATAAGATCTGGCGTGACTTCGATTACGAATACGAACACGGCAAGCTTGCCATCGATGTGATCAATGGCAGCCCGCTCATGCGCGAATGGGTGGACGATGCCGCCGCGATGCCTCAAGACTTAGAGGCGCTCACACAGGCCGACGAACAGGCCTGGCTCAACGAACGTCAGCCCTTTCTGCGCTATTGAGATAGGCCCATTTACATTTAGGTCGGATCCACATTGCAGCTGTCATCGCGAGCATTCCAAAGGAATGCGTGGCGATCCAGAGCCGCTTGCTCATTGCTTGTCACCCTGGATTGCCGCGGGCGCGTTCGCGCCCTCGCAATGACACATATTTTATCGACTCGGATTATCACAATTTCAATCCAGGCGCGGTGGGATGTCTGCCGGACTACAAAGCCGATAGCGGCGCCTGCATATCGAAAACGGAATCGACCAATTGAGCGGCGTCCCGGTCGCCTTCATCGGCAAGCTTGTTGAGGCGCTTTAGGTCCGCAATGGCGTCTGCCTCTTCCTCCGGAAAATCACCGGTGGTGCCCTTCTTAGAAAAATCCGTCAGCGCTGCGAACACCCAAGGCGCGCGGGTTTGTTCATGGGCCCGCGGAAAGAAATCGCGCCACAATCCGCCAAGCGGCTGCGATGTATCGCGGCGCTCAGAAAGCACGCGGTCCAATTCGGCCACCTGGCGGCACGCCAGTGACATGCCTTGGGCATAGCCCGGATTGATGTGGCACAGGGCATCGCCGATCGGCAACAGGCCGTCGGGAAACGCCGACAGCTTCTCAAAGTGGCGCCGTACGCTTTTGGGGAAGAGGTACTGCTTGGGCGCCACCAGCAGGTCGGCGTGCTTGAGCAGATCGCCCAGGCGCGGATTGTGGAGCGTGTCGATGAACGTCATAAACCCGGCACTGTCTTTCGGCGGGTAATCGCCAAGCCGGCCCGCCAGCGTGACCAGCCAGTTGCCGCCTTCCACTTTGGTGAGCGACCCGCCGCGCTTCACATACTCTCCTTTACGCGCAGATGAAATGAGAAAGCACACATCGTCGAATTGCGCGCCGTCGTTCGGGCGGAACAGGGCGGTGCCATAGGCGAAATCGCAATTGACGGTGGTTTCGCCGGGACGATTGAGGCCCAGCGCATCGAGCCAACGCAGCGTTTGGCTTTCCCGGCCGGTGGCATCGACCACAAGGTCCGCCTGCAGAGCTTCTCCTGTGGCAAGTGCGACGCCGGTTATGCGGCCGTTCTCCACCAAAGGCCGGTCGACCATCGTTTTGTATCGCGCCGTGACATTGGGCAGCGCCTCCACTTGGGCACGGATGCAGTGTTCCAGCAGCGGCCGGGTTTGCGCGCGCATGCGCGAGGCCCCATCGTCGATGGGCGTGGGCTGAAACCGCGACAGGCGATAGGTCTTGCCGAATGCCGTGTAGGCATACCATTGGGTGGGCCCCGCGCTGTGACCGCCTTGCGCGTCCAGGTCGCCTTCCAGTGTGGGAAACAGGTCATTCAAAATATCGAGGCCGCCGGGCAGAAGCGTGTGAATATGAAATCCCTGGGCGGCGCCTGTGCGAACTTGCGGGTTGGACGGAACATCGTCCCGGTCGATCATGGTGACGGTGCGGAAGTGTTTTGCGAGCACGCGCGCCGTTGCCAGTCCCGCAATGCCGGTGCCAAGAACGATCGCCTTGTCGTATGTCACCGTATGCCCCTCCCGGTCATGACAAACTGATTAAGAAAAAAGACTGGTTCCAACTTACTATCGACATTAGAATAGCGCAACCACCCCGTTGAATGGCGTGCCTATGAAACAACAGCGCTCAGGATGTCCCATCAATCTGTCCCTCGAAATCTTGGGGGATAAGTGGACCCTGGTGGTGATCCGCGACATGGCGCTGGGCGGGCGGCGCCACTTTCGCGAATTGCTCACCCTGTCCGATGAAGGGATTGCGCCTAACATGCTTGCCGACCGGTTGAAGCTGCTCATGACCCATGGGCTGATCACCAAAGCGGACGATCCCAGCCATAAGCAAAAGGCCATTTACAGCCTCACCGAAAAAGGCATTGAGCTGGTGCCCGTGTTGGCGCAAATGGCCATTTGGGGCCGCAAATATTTGCCAGCCTCGCCTGAACTCGCCGCCATGGCGAAGACGCTGGAAGACGGCGGACCCAAATTGTGGGCGGCCATGATGCGCCGTTTGCGTGAAGTGCATCTGGGGGAGCTTTCCCCGGGCAGATCCAGGCGCAGAAAAGCCAGCTAATCAGCCAAAACTCGTCGTTTTTTGAGGTAAACAGGCCGCGTCGGCGGTATACTTGGCCTCACGAATGGCGCCGGGGGGTCGGCGCCGAGGGGGCAAGTGTGCGGCGTATTCTTGGGGTTTTGGTAAGTGTTGGGGCTGTCTTTTGGACGGTGCCTTCCGGCGCGCAAGAAATCGTGGCGCCCCTTGATCCGTGTACGGTTGTTCCCTCTTTGCAGTATTGTTCCATGGAAGCGGGCGATCTCACCGCCGCCGCTGCCCTCGAACGCATCGATACGGAATTCGACAATATCCAAGCCCGTGAAGCGCGACAGAAGCGTCCCCCGCGCCCAGGGGCGCCGTCGTCGCCGAACGAAGCGGCGCGAAAATTTGCGCTCGATAGTGTGGGATATGCCGCACTCTCATCGGACCATCCCGTCTATGTGCGCTTGCGCGACCGGGCGCTATCCCTGGTGGAGGGCGCGGAGACGTGGGACGGCCCGTCCTATGTGGCCGCCCGGCAGTTCGGCCAAATCGCGCACCAGGCGGGCGATCGGCCGGCGGCGTTTGATACCATTCGGCTTCGGGTGACGGCCATTCGCGGGCGCGGTTCGGACGACCCCTGGTTTCGCTCGCATCGGGATCTTGTGGAACACATCACCCATCGCGAGGCGTGGTTTCAGACCGCCAAAGATGCCGCCCTGTTCGGCGATTACGAAACGGCGCTCAAAATTCTTGACGAGGGGCATGCCGCTCATCCACCGGGCATATCTCGCGCCAATTTGGAGGTCGCACAGATTCACCTGACAAGTGGAAAACATAGGTATGCGGAGTTTGCGGCGTCGCTCGCCATCAAATCCGCGCCACAAGAACCTCAATTGGCGCACGGCATTCTGAACGATCCGGACCTTAAAGCGCGCCTGCTGCTCATTGAAAGCCGGCTGGCGCAAGCTAAAGACGTGGCGGCCGAGACCGAACGCCTGCAACAATCGCTCATGCACCGCTATGCCCCCCTGCCACTGCACGGGCAGGCGTTACTCTATATGGGTGAGAAATTGGCGCTTCTGCTGCCTGCTGCTGCACGCGCGTTTGTCGCGGATGGCCGCGTCATCCACGCCATCGCCGAACCCGATCGGGTGACACCAAGCCCCTTCGAGATCGCCGCGTGCCAGGCATTGGCGGATGACGCGTGTCTTGCCGACGTTGCGGTGCGCGCGGAACAGCGCCTGACGGACAGGCGGCAAAGTTGGGAATGGGAAGAGGTGGCGAGTGCCTACGCGCTTGCGGGGGATTTTGCGTCCGCCCGCCGTCTGCTGCAGGGGTTTGACAGCGGCGATTGTTTTCAGTTCACCACGTTCGATGCACTTCAGCGCGCATTTCAAGACGCAAATTTTGATGAAGCCAACAGGTGGCTTTCAGCGTGGCTCGCCTGCCAATGGGAGTTCGAGCCCAATTTCAATACGGGCTTCGGCGTGGGAGGCAATCGCTGGGCCCGCCTCTCCAATGCCTATACACGCCTTGCCAAAGAATTCTTGGGCCGTGGACATCAAGCCCAGGCGGTTCAAGCTGCGCGCGCCGCATTCGGTCTTGCCATCGAAGCGGATGTCACGTGGAACGAACGGTGGCTTTGGTTTCGCGCGGCCGATCTAGGCAGTGCTTATGGCGGCGCCTTGGGCGTCTTGCTGACGGCGGAAGAAGGCTCCTAAGCCAGCGCAGCCAGGCTGATGAGGCCGACGCCGATCAATGTCAGTGCCCAGACAATGTCCAGATTGAACCAGCTTTTGGAAATGAAGGTAAGGCCCAGATAACGATAGACGGCCCAGGCGATCACGCCCCCGGCGCCGATCATGGCGGCCGTGTGAATGGCGGACACCACCACCGCCATCACCAGCGTGTTGTTCATGAGCGTCCCCGCCGCGGCATGGCCGGCATCGGCCACCGTTGAACAGATTCCTAAGTAGATGGGCACCAGCATCAAACCGGCGCCGTGGGCAATCGCAATGAGGAACGACCACAGCGCCAGCCGGTGCGGCGGAATGCGTGCAAGGAATCGCGGGTGGCGCCGGTTGATCAGCAGATAGGTGCCGAACCCGATCACCAGCAACGCCGACGCCAGTTGGATTTCGCGCTGCCAGGTGAGCGCCATGGTGAGCAACGCAAAGGGCATCAGGATTATCGCCATGGCGGCAAAGTGACCGGCGGCAAGCGGCCCCAAGGCTCTCAACACCGCCGCCGGTTGTTTGTCCATCAGACCGGCAGACACCGCCAGCGGCCATCCCATGCCGGGGCTTATCCCGTGGTAGAGCCCGCTCAGGATGACCGCAAACCAAAGCTCCGTCTGCCAATCATTTCCGCCCAAGGTCACACGGACGGATAGCAGAAAGAATCCGTGGAACAGTCGCCGCCTTCCAGCCGGATCTGATGGGCTGCGTAGCCATCGGGGAAATCCACCCAGTAATCTTCGGCGATGGTCAGGCCGCCAGTCTCTCCCGCGTGCGCCAGAACCTGCGCCCCAGGCAATCCGTCGGGATAAAACTGCTGATCCCAGGTGGAATAAAGCGAATTGGTGAAGTAGACCCGCTTGCTGTCCCGGCTGATCTCTACCATTTGCGGGCCGCCGCCAAACGGATTGCCGTTGGGGTGGGGCGTTTTTCGGGTGATCCCGCCAATGTGCACCGACCCGGTCAATTCGGGCTTGCGCGGGTCCGACACATCGTATTGGCGCATCTCACCCGTGCCCCAACAGGCCACGTAGAGGAACCGGTCGTCCATGGACAGGTCGATATCTGTCACCAGAGGCGGCACGGCACCGAACCCTTTCAGCAATTCGGGCAGGTCGTCGGCGTCGGCCGGCTCCGCCGGAATGGTGGCGGTTTTTTCCGCGTGGAATTTTCCGTTGTCGCGCCACCAGGTCCAGATGGAGCCTTCCAAATTGGTGGTGTCGACCACGACGCCCAAGAAGCCGTATTCCCGTGTAGGGTCATGGGCGGGACGGACCTCCAGAGACATTTGGTGGTTGGCGCCGATGTCGATGCTTTGGGCATGACGCCGCTCTCTTAAATCCCAGAAGTGAAGCGTGTGGCCGTATTTATTGGACAGCAACTCTTCGGGCACGATGCCGCCCTCGAACTGGGGCGGCAGAGCCCATTCGCTCGACACCATGTAGTCGCGCGGCAGGTTCCACCAAAAATCATAATGCTTTTCCTGAGGGCCGCGTTCGATTTCCCAGCGCCCCAGAATGTCGAAGGTTTCGCAATCCATAATGAAGACACCGGGCGGGCCGTCCGTGCCGTCGGCCCCGCCACCGCCCAGTGTGCTGATATAGATCCCTTCCGGCCCGCAATGTACCGTATGCGGACGGGAATAGCCGGTCTTGGCGAACACTTCCTCCGGTTCGATGATTTTGTGGATCTTGGCTTTTGTCGGATGGGGATGGGTATCGACGATATAAATGCGCGACGAGCGCAAGCCCGGGATGATGAGAAACCGCCTTTCTTGATGGGCGTGTCCCGTTAAAGGGGACAGGGCGGATGAACAGGCATTCCAGCCAAAGTGATGAAACTCATCGCCCGTATTGGGCATGGTAATTTGATGAACGATGTTTCCGTAGTCGCCCGACTTCGGGTCCACATCAATGACCGCAAGGGCATCCGGTTTCGAGAAATCAGGGCAAAGCAAAACTGTGTACGCGAATGTTTCCGGCGCTGCCTCCATGGCAAGTCTGGGGGAGGCATGGAACGTCGGGTCAGGACGTATGGTCATGGCCGTTTCCTCCGAATAGGCGCGTTGTGTTGTTCTGCGCGCCTGTAATCGTCTCACTTTTGACATGTCTTGGAAATCGAAATCGCACAGCCGTGTTGCGTTGGCGCGGATTTACACTCCCAAATGGTTGGGTTACGTTCCCCTCAACCAACAACACAGGAGACCCCCCAATGAGCACCGAAAGCGCGGCCGACCTTCCCGCAGGATTGCCCGATTGGATACGCGATCACATCAATCTCTATTTGGAAGACCCTGAAAAGGCGCATATGTGGGATTCGGGCGTTGCCGGCGGCCCCGGGCCGTTGCCCACCCTGTTGCTTGAGATGACAGGCGCCAAATCCGGACAAAAACGCATGCTGCCGCTGATCTATCAAAAAGTGGGCGACCGTTTCGTGATCATCGCGTCGAAAGGCGGCGCGCCCGACCATCCGGCCTGGTATGTCAATCTGGTCAAAACGCCGGCCTGCCACATTCGTGTGGGGACGGATCAATATGATTGCGTGGCCCGCACGGCCGACAGCCCGGAACGGGAAGAGTTGTGGGCGAAAATGGCGGCCGTCTATCCGCCGTATAATGACTATCAGGAAGCGGCGGGCAGCCGGGTCATCCCCGTGGTGGTGCTGGACCCTAAATAAAGGCAGGGGCATACAGCCCATCGATCCGCGTGGTATAAAAAGGGGACACGAATAAAGGGGACACGAATAAAGGAGACACGAATAAAGGGGACACAATACTTAATTCGATAGATACGGACGGTGATCAACTTGATCGGCATCCGAATTAAGTATTGTGTCCCCTTTATTCCCTATCGAGTTAAGTATTGAGTCCCCTTTATTCTATTCCATTCCCCCTTTATTCCAACGGCCCCATCAAGTTGATGGGGCCGCCGGGGAGGGGTGCCTGGGGAGGCACTGGGAGGTCCTTCGGAAGCTCTCGGGGTGAGTTATTCAACCTCTAACGTTGCGTCGATCCGAATGGGATTGGCGATATTGAAATAGTTAGGCGAGGTGCGCACCACATTGTCGTGGATCGCTTGGAAATCTTCGGGCGAGCCATTGCCTTTCATACGCACCGTATACTGAATGCTTTCATATCCGGGCTTCACCGTCTGATCGAGGCCTAAGAAGCCGCGCAAATCCAATTCGCCTTGGGTTTCAATCTCGAGTTTTTCAAGAGTGATCCCTTTGGTGGCGGCACCGGCCACGTAGCCCACCATGATGCAGGCGTTGAGCGCCGTCATAAGCATTTCTTGTGGGTTTGGCGCCGTGTCGTCGCCCAATAACTCGAAAGGCTCGTCAACTTCGATCTTGAAGTTTCGGTCTACTTTCTTGCCGCCAATGGTGTAGCTGTCCACCGTGGCTTCGCTTTTGGTTTTACCCTTCCATTGGGAGGTCACACGGAACCCCACTTTCGCCTTGGAAGCATCTTGCTTGATGTCCTCAACCACTTGCCCAACGGCGTCCAGGTCAATGCCGTTGACGATGTTCGGGGTGATTTCTTCTGCGGCTGACATATCTTACTCTCCTTCTCTCGATGATATTTTTTGGAATCGGTGATCAGCAAAAATTCGGCGCCACATTGGCGAAGGTTTGCTTGACGCCATCACCCAGCTTGCCGACGCTGGCGACAAATTGCGGATGGGTCATGCCGGAGCCCAGGAACGTCCAGCGCATGGCTTGGTGCTGCACGCCGCGGAACACGTCTTGTTCCGTCTGCGTCAGCGTGCGTCCCGTCGCCCGCTCGAAGGCATCCAGGTCGAATTCGGTCTGCTGTTGAAGGGCGCCATCCACCATGCCGCCAATCTTCATATAGTCTTCAACGGCCTGATCGATTTCTTCCGGCGTGCACCGGGCGGCAATCGCTTCCACCATTAGCGTGTCGAGCTGCGCGTGCTGCAATTCTTCCATCCAATGATGTTTCAGCATGCTCTTAAATTGGGGATCGAGTGTCTGATTGTCACGTACACTTTCCGTGAAATGTTTTTGGGTCATCCATTCGATGCCCAGGGTCACCAGGGCGACGGCCAGCGGATGATGGGCGAGAACGGCTTTGGAGATTTCGTCGGCCGGCCCCACGAAGTCGCACGGCGTGCCAAAACCTTTTTGGAATTCTTCGCGGAAGCGGTTGAACAGGTGAATGTGTTTGGCTTCTTCCGCCGCGAAGTTGAGAAATGCGCGCACTTGGTGGTCGTCGCCATGAAGCGTGGGCTGCACGTGATCGAGCACAAACGGCAGAATGAATTCTTCTACCAGGCCGAACATGCAGAGATAGCCGTGTCCGCGAATCTGATTAAGAGTGATCTGTTCTTCCCGGTCGAGGAATGTCATATCGCTCACGCGGGCAAGACTGTCCGGCAGAAACGGCTTAGAGAAATCAAGCTTGCGCTCGCCCCCAATTATGTCTTCCACGCGCCATGTTACTTTTTCGGAAGCCGCCAGGGCGTCTTTGTAATTGAATTGATGGGTCATTTTGAACTTCCCTTTGAAAGGTCGTACCTGGGATGTTCCGAGCGGCGCTCGACGGCCAGGCGTTATCATTGTTGATGGATCGAATGGGGCGCCGCGAATTCTGGGGTTGGGGCGGCGCCCCTTTTTGTCCAGGCCCGCATCAAACGATCGATGCGAAGGTGCTGACCATGACGGTGCTCGTGGCCATGGCCAGGAAGCACTTTGCGTAGAAGTCAAATCCAGCTCTCATTTTCTCTCTCCTTGTGGTTTGGACGGCGTTGCGTCCGTTTCGATGATGAGAAAATGGAGAGGCGCCGTTGAAATCAGCGTTGTAACCACCGTTGAAAATGCACCGTAGGGCCGGGCAAGAGCGTTGTATTTTGGTCCGGCAATCGTTTGAATGGATCACAAAGAGCCGGCAGGGAGAGAAAATTGGGGGAAAACAGCCAGATTTCCTTTCAAGTGCTGGGGCCTTTACGGCTCACACGCGACGGCGAGCCCTTGACCCTGCCCCAATCCAAAAAAACCCGGGCGCTGCTCGCCTTTTTGGCCCTCAATCCCAAGGAATACCGGCGCGAGCGCCTGTGCGACCTGTTTTGGGAGATGCCCGACGACCCCAGGGCGGCTTTGCGATGGAGCCTTACCAAGCTGCGTCAGCTCCTCAACAGCCCCGATCGGGAGCGGATCGTCGCCAATCGGGAAACAGTCAAGCTGGACGTTTCCGATGTGTCCGTCGATTTGCACGGGGCACGGGCGGCGCTGGCCAAACCCGAGCAGCTTAGCGTCGAAGCGCTAGAATCCTTGGCGGACGGTTTCAGCGGTGCGCTTCTGGACGGTCTCGATCTGCCCCGGCAGCCGGAATATCAGGCTTGGCTGGTGGCCGAGCGGGGCGAGGCCGAAACCCTGCGCGCTTCCGTTTTGGAGCAATTGCTGAGCCGCTTAGGGGACGACCCGGAGAAAGCGATTCCCCACGCGCGCACCTTGACACTCTTGGAACCTCAGAATGATCGCCGGCATGCGGAATTGGTTCGCTTGCTGAGACATGCCGGCCGCAATCAAGAAGCGGAAGACCATGTCCAGGTGGCGAAATCTCTGCTTGCGGAAATGGAACAGGACCAAGCACCGGTTCTGGATGAAGCGCTGCAAACACCTGGAAAAGCCCCCGCCGTACCGGACATTGCCAAAGCGCTGCCGGCCACCTCAACGCTTACCCAGGATATTCGCTATTGCCGCGCCAAAGACGGTGTCAACATCGCTTACTCTACCGTGGGATCCGGCTCGCCCTTGGTAAAGACGGCCAATTGGCTCAACCATTTGGAATTCGAATGGGATAGTCCGGTGTGGCGCCACTGGATCCAAGAGTTTTCGCGTGATCGAACATTTATTCGCTATGACGAGCGGGGCAACGGCTTATCCGACTGGGATGTGGAAGAGCTGTCGCTCGACGCCTTTGTCAACGATCTTGAAGTGGTCGTTGACGCGGCAGAAGCGGACCGGTTCGAGTTGCTCGGCATATCCCAAGGCTGCGCTGTGGCAGTCGCCTATGCGGTACGGCACCCGGAACGGGTGTCAAAACTGATCCTCTATGGCGGTTGGGCGCGGGGGTGGCGCGTGCGCGGGTCGGCCAAAACGATTGAGACCATCGATGCCATGTTGATGCTGATGAAAGTGGGATGGGGACGGAACAATCCGGCATTCCGGCAGATGTTTACGTCTCTGTTTTTCCCGGAGGGCGGGCCGGAACACATGGACTGGATGAATGAACTTGAGCGGAACACCACATCGCCAGAGACGGCCTACCGAATTTCTCATGCGCTGGGCGTGTCGGATGTGTCAGACGTTATGTCTCAACTGAAGGTGCCGACGCTGATCCTACACGGACGTCACGATGCCATGGTGCCGTTCAGCGCGGGCAAGGAACTTGCGCAAGGCATTCCCAATGCCCGCTTCGTGCCCCTCGAAACAAAGAACCATCTGATGTTGGAAGACGAACCGGCGTGGCACCGGTTCGTCCAGGAGGTGCGATCCTTTTTAGGCGGCGGCGATGGATGAGCCGCCGCGATCAGCGGTTTCTCCCTCTGGTCCGCAGCAGTCGGCGATCTCGCGAATATGGCGATGATCTGTGCCACAGCACCCGCCGATCACGTTCAGATTCGGCAACACGCTGCGAAGATCCGCATGCTGACGGCCAAATTCGCTCGGATTGCCGTCGTCCAGATATTCGGCCTCGTCTAATTCGGCATGGCTCATGCGCGAGGCATTGGCACGTAACCCCCGAATTCTGTTGACCCAATCGCCGCGTTTTGACAATTCCGCCTCAAAATGCGTCGGATGCGCGCAATTGATCATGTAATAGGCCGGGTAGCCGTCGGTCTCTTGATCGACCTGTTCGATCGCCTCGCTAAGGGACTGTCCCGTGGGCAGCTTGCCGTCGGTTTCCACTGTGAAGGAGAGGACCACCGGCATTCCCATTTTGAGAGCAGCCCGGGCAAGGCCCGTCGCCTCTTGGGTGTTGGTCATGGTGATCGCGGTCACCATGTCGGCATCGGTCTGCGAAAACGACACGATTTGTTCCCGGTGATAGGCTTCGGCTTCCTGGACACTCATGACCGCGCCGGGATCATAGCCGTCGCCCCGCGGGCCGACGCAGCCGCTGATGACGATGGGGGTTTGCCGGGTTTCGTAGTCGAGCCGCAATTCCTTCATTAGGTTGATCGCTTCGAAATTGGCCGCGGCCAGGGCGCCTTTCGAGTAGCCGAGTTTCTTTCCCCAATCGGCGCTGGCCCGCCAGGTGGGGCTTTCCAGTATGAAGCCGGTGCCTGAATTTTGCGCGATCATCAAATAGGGCAGATAATAGCGCGCCAGAATCTCGCGGCCCGCCGTATCCCGCAACAGATGGAACGCGGCAAAATGGGGAAGATCGACGCCATTGTGAAAGATCAAGGTTGTTTCGATGCCGCCGTCGGTCAGAAACAGGCGGCCGTCGGTTGGGAATGGACGTGACATAAGCAAACTCCTCAAAATGGACAGTCGGTCCGGGTACGTCATCGGGTCTCTCGCTCCTGCCTGAAGTAAGCGGGCAGCGTGTGAAAGACCGTGGAAGTGGCCGTGAGCGTGACCGTGGAATTTTTTGAGAAGCGCGCGATAGCGTGATTAACCGCAGAAAACTGCAGTTATTCGGCAAACGATTGACGACTATTTCCGGGCGCGAAGACCCCCAAGCTACGGTGGGTTATGTCTGGTCGCTCGGGAAATTGATCATCCAGTTGATGCCGAATTTGTCCGTGCCCGAACCGAAATAATCGCCCCAAAACATATCTGCCATAGGCATGGACACATTTCCGCCCTGGGTGAGGGCCGCGAAAACACGGTCGGCTTCGTCGCGCGACGGCGGAGCGTAGGAAATGGCGAAATTGTTGCCGGCCTGGAAAGGAGTCGGGTTCTGTGCCGGGACGTCCGATCCCATCAGGACCGCATCCCCCACCGGCAGCGATACATGCATGATTTTGTTTTTGTCGCCATCGGCGACCGGCATGTCCGGCGGACCGTCCGCGAAGGTTTGGATGATGTCGTAGTCGCCGCCGAAAATTGATTTGTAGAAATTGAATGCCTCAGCGCATTGGCCATCAAAATTGAGATAGACGTTGAGTGACATGACAACCTCCCGAGATAAGCGGCACCGCAGTCCTTGTGTCGCTCTGAGAGGCTATCGCGTTCGGTGTGCGCCCCCAAATGAAATTTTTGCGTAGACAGAGCTCTAGGCCTCGGCGGCCACATGAGCATTGTAGGCCGCTTCGAGCACATCCTCGATATCGCAGAATGCCTTCAGCACTTTTTCATCGAATGAATTTGGGGACACCCGATCGTCGCCGCAGGTCAAGATTTCAAGAGCCTGTTCATGACTAAGGGCGGATTTGTAGCTGCGCGGTGAGCGCAGGGCTTCATACGTATCGCAAACAGCCACAATGCGCGCCGCCAGTGGAATTTCATTGCCCTGCAGGCCATGGGGGTAGCCGGTGCCATCCATGTGCTCGTGATGATGCTGCGCGATTTCGGCGGCAAACTGATAGAGCGGATTGTCCGAGATGCTCAAGATTTCGGCACCGTATGAGGCATGGGCATGAACCTGCTGCCGTTCGTCTTCGGTCAGCGGGCCCTGCTTGTGGAGAATGGTTTGGGGAATGGCGATTTTGCCGATGTCGTGAAGACGCGCGGCGATGCCCATGGTCTTCGCCATGTCATCGGAGACACCCAAATAGGGCGCCGTAATTGCCGTCAGTTCACCGACTAAGATCTCATGACGTACGGTGAGCCGGTCGACAATTTTGTGCGTCCGGCCGAGACATTCCACCGAATCGATGAATTGTTGGTCGGCAATAAGGAGATTTGCTGCCAATCGTCGCCTCACATGCAAAGTAGACGACGCACTTTAAAGTTAGTTCATTAACATAGAGCAACTTTATAAGGTAAACGCCCCGGCCATAGGGTCACTCCCAGCCGAAAATCGACCCCACGCCGCGGTCGACAATGGCAGAGGCGACCCAGGACCAAAGCGGGATCAGCAGAAAAAGCCCCATACGGACGAATGTGGCGATGTCGTAGGGGAAAATCGGCACGGACAGCACAAAACTGCGATAGGATAACAGCTCGGCGCCCTTCGTCAGGTGACTGCTGTGAGCTAGTTCACGTGCGGGCCCCAGCTCCTTCAAGGCCCGTTGGATTCCGGCGAGTTCAAGTTCTTTGCGTTGGTGAATGCGCCGCGCCATGCCGAAGACGGGAATCATCAGTCCACCAACGGAAAGCACGGCGTTGAACACTACAAAGGCCACGATCATCCAGAAAAACACGTCCGGGGACAGAAAATAGGACGTGGCGAATATGGTCGTAAATCCGGTCAGCCAAAGCACATTGGCCACACCCTGGCGGGCAAAGGGACGCAAGGGCGACAAGTCGAACAGGTCAAGCGGTTTGAGTCGGTCGCCCAGCCGGCTTAAGAAAATGGCGGAGTGCACGGTGGAATTCATAAACGCGCCGATCATTGCGCCCATCAGCGCGCCCATCAGCCGGTGCCACGGCGCCAAAATCCCAAGAGACGGCAGATCGAACGGATTGTAGTCACCGGCTGCAACGCGCGGGTCGAGCAACAGCCAGAGGAAGCTTAATATCACCCCCGCCGATGCGCCGACCCACATAGACCGCTGATTGGGGGCGGCGTGTTTTCTCACCAGCGCTGCGTAGTCGCCCGGAATGAGGTCAATCGACGGGGCCAACCCTTCGAGCACTTGGGTATAGAGCCGATGCTGGTACACAAGAACGGCGCATAGGTAACAGAAGCCGGCCGTCAGGATACCGAGGATTATGTAATCGCCTTGGAAGGTCGTCGCCTCCGGCCGTTCCGAGAAGAACAGGTTTGCCTGATCCGACAGGGCAATGTGTCCCAGGGCTCCCAACATGACGGCGAGGAAGATGCCCGTGGCCAGCAATGCGGGCTGCCAGCCGGGCCGGTCGAACGGCTTGAGGGCCGACCATAGGGGCGGCTGCGCCGATTGGCCTTGGTCGATGGTCTCGGGCCTGTTCATCGGCCCATCATAACCCAAGGAATGGCCCGATTCCCAACAGGATTGTGTGCCAATTCGTCAGTGTAATGCGGCACCGCGGTCTGACAATCTGCCGAAGCTGGAGGACCAGCCGCCGTTCATGCGCGTAACGATGGCATCCGACGACAGACCGGTTTGGGTCATGACCATCAGCGTCGATGCGCCCGCCGCCGTGAACTGGACGTCGACCACCGTGGGATCGAGTTGGGGTTCGTCGTCCGGCCCCAGATCGCAATTGCAGTGTTCGGTCATGTCGAAGGTGAGGCGCGTGGGCCGCTCTATACGAGTAAACGTGCCCGCCGTTTTGCTCACTGCGCCTGTTTCAAGCGACGTCATCTCATAGAAGAATTTGCCGCCCACCCGCAGGTCAAGCGACATCACCACCGTGCGCATCACCTCCGGCCCCCACCACTGCTCCACCAAGTGCGCTTGGGTCCATGCATCAAAAATGCGTTCGATGTGGGCATTAAATCGCCGCTCGATGACGAGCTTGCGCGGCGCGACGAGTGTTGACGTGTCGGGTTTCATTTTCGTTTGTCCTTTCTGCGGGCCGCGGCCGGTTCTTGATCCTTGCTGAGCAGCGCGTCCAGCCGGTCGAAGCGCGCTTCCCATTGGGCCCGATAGGTTTCGATCCATTCATTGGCCTCTTGCAGCGGGTCGGGGTTGAGCCGGCATAAGCGCCGCTGTCCGTCTTGTTGCCGGGTCACCAGACCGGCATGTTCCAATACCTGCAAGTGGCGGGAAACGGCCGATTGTGTGATGGGAAATTCATCCACCAATTCGCCCACGGATCGGTCTCCCGATTGCAGCATTTCCAGAATGCCGCGCCGGGTCGGGTCCGACAGGGCGGCAAAAGTTGTATCGAGCATTGAATATATCACCTATTGATCATATGTTGATATGATCAATATATTAGCGAGGCCGGAATTCAAAAGCAATCGTGGAGACACTCATGAAATTGTTCAATGCCACTGCCCCGAACCCGCGCCGGGTGCGCATCTTCCTGGCAGAAAAAGGCGCAACACTTCCCACAACGGACGTCAACCTCACCGAAGGGGAAAGCCGGACACCGGACTTCCTGGCCATGAATTCCCTGGGACACACGCCGGTCCTCAAATTGGACGACGGCACGGTCATCACCGAAAGCGTGGCCATATGCCGGTTTTTGGAAGAGACGTTCGCCGACCCGCCGCTTTTTGGTGCGGACCAGGTGGATCGCGCTCGCGTGGAAATGTGGAACCGCCGCATGGAAATCGAGATTTTTAATCCTTGCGGCAACATTGCTCAGCACACGTTTGAATTTTTCGCCGATAAGGTGCGCCAGGTGCCGGAATTCGCGGCGGCCCAACGTAAAACAGTACCGGAAAAATGGCAGTGGCTCGAAGGCGAGATGAGCGACGGCCGCGAGTTCATTTCAGGAGATCGTTTTTCTGTCGCCGACATTACCGGCATGGTCGCGTCCGGCTTGGCGGAGGTGCTGGAGGTGGGTGTGCCGGCATCCTGCCCCAATCTGCGCAAGTGGGATCAGCGCATGCGCGCCCGCCCAAGCTGGGATGCGTGACCATTATCGTGGTTGCAAGATCTACTTCACCCCCGTCCTGACCTCCCCCCATCAAGGGGGGAGGAATAACGTCGCAAGGTTTTCAGGCGCGTTCCCCTCCCTTGATGGGAGAGGTTAGGGGAGGGTGATTTTAGGAGTGGCCGCGCCGATTCCTTTATCCCCCCACCTTTTCCAACGGAGGCAGCCCTAGCGCTTCGTTAAAGGTCGAATGGTAGTGGTGCAGCGCCGGCTCATTGCGCCCGAAGGTCACGTGTAGAAGCGCGCCCGAGGTAGCCCCGATATGGCCTTTGGCGGCCGCCACATAATCTTCCGCTTGGATGATCGACGCAAACGATTCCATCTGTGTGGTGATGGAATAGTTCTCTTCGAAGATCGGGCCCACCTTCAGCCGGCGTTCTTCCGGAAAGGTGTAAAAGCTGATTTCCGACCGGCTGTTGTGGGGGTCTTTGGCATCCGGATAGATGCGCACCAAAGTCACGCCCCCCGCGTTCATGATGAGCTGGATATTGGGAAACAGATAATAGACCGGCACCGTGCCGCGCAGAACGTGCCATTTATCGTGCGGTTCATTCCGCATCTTGTCGATGGGCCGGATGCACAACGTCATGCGGTGATTGCGCTTATACGTGTCGTACATTTGGCAATTGCCGTAAAAGCGCGGGAACAGCGTGTCCCGATGCAGCGTCGAAAAATGATAGGTCTCGCCATAGGTATCCACCGCCAGCTTCCAATTGCAGGCATGGGGATAGGTGGTGTCGTTGTGCCACGTGGCCTCATTCATGTTCCAAGCGGCAAGTTCGTCCGAAAGCTCCGGACCCAGAAGATCGTCCAGGTCGATGGGCACGTCTTTGTCCGGCGACACCCAGAGGAGGCCGTATTTCTCCACAGCCGGCAGAGAGGTGAGACCATGGCATGCTTTGTCCACCGTGCCGAAATGATCCTCCTTCGGGACAGCTACCAAGTCGCCCGAGGTGCTGAAGGACCAGGCATGGAACGGGCACGAGAAGACATTCTTTCTGCCGCGCGGCTCGCTTTCCAGCATGGTTCCCCTGTGGGTGCACACATTCAAAAAGGCGCGGAAGGCACCTGATTTATCCCGTGTACAGAGGATAGGCTTGCCCAGATCCCGGTTGGTGAAGAAAGAGCCGGGCTCAGGAAGGTCGGCCGACAGTCCGAGGACTTGCGGATAGGATTGAAAGAGCTTCTCCCATTCAAGGGCGGCGCGCGCGGGGTCGGTATAGGCGGTGACCGGGTTTTTGAGCTGATGGCCCACATCCACATTGGTGTCGTTGTCCAAATGGTTCATGAGGCCTTCCAGAACGCGGATTTGTTCATCATGGCGCATTGTCTGTTTCCCTATGCTTGCCCAATGACATCATTTTTAACACTGTTAAAACATAGTCTGGCTTTTTCGATTTGTACAGTGTTAAAATTCAGCGTCTGAGTCCCCATATTTATAGGCACCGCCCGTGACCGCGCTCGCCCAGCCAAAAGCCCCCGAAACGAAAGAAGACCGCCGCCTGCGCATCTTGGCGTGCGCCCGCCAGCTTATGGGAGAGGGGGGATTTGAAGGCCTGTCACTGCGGAAGCTTGCGGCCGCAGCGCAAGTGACGGTGCCGACGATTTACAATCTTATCGGTGGCAAGGACCAAATCCTGTTCGCTTTCTCGGGCGAGTTGATCAAAGGCATCGAGCGGGCGCTGGAAAAAATTGACGAAGACCGTCCGTTGGAGAAGGCGGAAGCGGTTGTCATCGTCGCCACGGGGGAAATCGAAAAGGACCCGGACTTTCATCGCGCCGCGCTGCTGGCAGGCCATTATTTTGACCGCAGCGATATCGCCCATCAAAAATGGCGCGCGCTGGGCCGGCGGGCCGCGACCATGCAGGAAAATGCGGCACGGGCCGCCCAAAAGATTGGTCTGATGGAAGGCAACATCTCGGCCCGGCTTTTGGGAGACCAGATCTTCCGCAACTATCAATCCGCCTCATCGGATTGGGCCCATCGCCGGATCAGCTTGGAGGAATTCCGGCACATCGCCTTGCTGGGCGTCTATCTCTATTTTTCCGCCGATGCCACGCCCGAATTTCGCAAAGTGCTGGCGAAAAAGATCAACGCGCTCGAAACAAACTGACGTCTTTCTTGTATATGGTGCAGCAAACGCAATCGAGCACGAGAAATCCATGTCCGCTTATCAAGAGGCGTATCAAGCAAAACGCGTAACACCGGCCGCCGCCGTTGAGACGATTCCCGATAAATCCAATCTCATTCTGGGCATGTGCGTGGCCATGCCGCCGGCCCTGATGGCGGCGCTGGCGGAAAAGACCCAAGCCGGTGGGGTCACAGATCTCAATCTCTATTACATGCATGCGCCGCCGGCGGCGGGCGAGACTATGTTGCGGCCCGAGCTGATGGACCGGCTGCATCCCCATCCCTTGTTTATGAGCCATATCGACCGCGATTTGGCGAAACAGGGCCGCGAGCAGGGCGAAGAGTGGGTGCGTTTCGTGCCGTGCCTGTTCCATCAGGCAGGCCGCCTGCTCACGGAGAACATATCTCCCGATTGCTTCGTCACCACGGTCTCGCCAATGGACCGGGCGGGCTTTTTCAGCCTGGGCACCAACCCCGATTACGGCGCCACGGTGGTGCGCAAGGCGAAAAAGGTGATCGTCGAAGTGAACAAAAACATGCCCCGCACCTTTGGCGAATGTCTGCTGCATGTGGACGACGTAGATTTGGTGGTGGAAAACGACGCACCGTTGATGGAAGCCGCGGCCGCCACGCCTGGCGACACGGACATCACGATCGCCCAACAAATCGCCCGGGAAATTCCGGACGGCGCAACTTTGCAGATGGGGATTGGGGCCGTGCCTGCGGTGGTCCTCCGTGAGCTGAAGGATCACACAGACTTGGGCCTCCATTCGGAACTCTTTTCACCTGCCATGGTGCCGCTCATCCAAAGCGGTGTCATTAACGGGCGGCGTAAGAACGTGCTGCCGTACAAGCACGTCTACACGCTCGCCATCGGTGATGCCCCTACCTACGATTTTATGGACGACAATCCCAGCATTGTCGGTTATCCGGCCGATTATGTGAACGCGCCGCCGGTTATCCGTAAAAACGCCAATATGATGTCCGTGAACGCAGCCATTGAAGTGGATCTGACGGGGCAGGTGAATGCGGAGTCGATTGCCGGCGTCCCCTATAGCGGCACGGGCGGCCAGTTGGATTTCGTGCGCGGTGCCTATGCCTCGCCAGGGGGGAAGTCGTTTATTGCCATGCCCTCGACCCGCAAGAAAGGGACGATTTCCAAAATTGTCCCCAAGCTGGAAGGCGGCGCGGTGACGGACACGCGCATGGATGCCCACTATGTGGTGACCGAATTCGGCATTGCGAACCTGAAAGGATGTTCCTTGGCAGAGCGCGCCGAGCGGCTCATCGCGCTTGCCCACCCGGATCATCGCAGCGAGCTTACCGCCGCGGCCAAAGATATGCGGTTGCTGTAGCCCCCACGTTGCTCACCCCCTCCTAACCTCCCCCAATCAAGGGGGGAGGAACATTATTGTGGCAAGCTCGGAGGTGTTCCCCTCCCTTGATGGGAGGGGTTAGGGGAGGGTGATAGCTCAGTTTCGGCATTAGCGTGAGTCAGTTTTGTCTGTCGCTCGCGCCACTTCATCGGCCGCGGCGCCGGTTGTTGCCGCGGACAGAATGACCAGCGCTGTCGACAATAAGCGCTTCTTGAGCTCACTGTTCGAAATCCGGCCAATCGCCCAGTCGTGAATAACCGCAAACAGTCCGTTCGTGAGCTGATCGTTCAGCGGCGCCGGATCGACCCAATCCGCAAGCTGGTCTGTCTCACCCAAATGGGTGATCAGCGCGCTTTGTTTGGATTGAGCCGTGGCCCGCAAGGTGTCTCGCACGGCGTTGTCGACATCCGGCGAAAAATAGATCGCCGCCATCGCTTCCGAATAGTGTGGAATGCGCAGAATCTCTTTGGGCATGCGCTTTACCGACCCGATCAATTGCGCAATCGAGGTGAGCGGCGGTCCGTCGCCCCCCAAAAATCCCGCCAGATGGTCCTCCACCGCCGCGGCGATCACGCCTTCTTTGGAGCCATAGATGTTGAACAGGGTGGCCGGCGACACGCCGGCGCGTTCGGCCAGCCCCCGCGTGGTGGCCCGCTCATAGCCCACCTCCGCCACATAGTCCCGCGCCGCATCCAGGATGCGTTCCCGGCGGTCGGCCATTTTGCTGCTGGCGTAGCGGGACGGGGCGACGGTTTGCTCGGTCATGGGCGGTCCGGTGGACAAATTTAAATATTGTACCATGATACAATATTGTCTATTCTTGTCAAAACCAAGATGCCCGGATCAATCGCGCAGAGGAGGAAATGCCCGTGACCATTCAAGCGCTCTCTGACATCAAATTCATGGATCCCGCGGTTTTGCTCGAGCCTTATGACGCCTATCAGAAGCTGCGCGACGAGGCGCCGATCTTTTTCGTGGAAGACCTCAACATGCACATGATCACCCGCTACGATTTGGTGCGCCAGGCGATCAACGACACGGAAACCTTCTCCAGCAAGTACGATAAGGTACTGCGCGTGGCACAGGAATTGGCTTTCGAGATGTCGCCGTCGGATGTGCAAGCGAAACTGGTGGCCATCAACGAAGAAATGATCGATGTGCCGCCCACCATGCTGACGCTGGACGAGCCGGAACACACCAAATACCGCTCGCTGGTGTCGAAGCTGTTCACTGCCGGCAGCGTGCGCAGCATGGAACCGCATGTCCAGCGGGTGATCGATGAAACAATTGCATCGTTCATCGACGGACCGACAGAGATCGACTTCATGCAAGCCTTCGCCTTCCCGGTGCCGTTGCGGATCATCGCCGATCGGCTGGGCATTCCGGAAGAGGACCGCGAATTCTTTGACGATGCTGCCACCTGCGCGGCGGCTGCACTGCGCATGACGCCGTTGCCGCCGGATGAAATGCTGCGTCGGGCGCAAGTGGGGCTTGATCTGCAAAAACTCCTGGTACGGATCGTGGAAGCACGACGGGCCCAGCCCCAAGACGACATGATCACGGTGTTGGCCAACAGCAAGCTGGAAGATGAAGACCGTTACCTGACCCACGGGGAATGTATCTCGATCCTCAACCAATTCCTTGTGGCCGGACATGAAACCACCACCAGCAGTTTCGGGTGGGGCATGCTGTGCCAATGCAAGCAGCCCGACCTGCAAGACCAGTTGCGCGGCAATGCGGGCAACATCAAAACCTTCGTTGAAGAAGCCTTGCGCGTCGAAACGCCGGTGGCCGGCCTGCCCCGATTGGTGACGAAAGACACGGAACTTGACGGCTACGTGCTGAAAGCGGGCGACCTGATTATGCTGCGCTATGCAGCCGCCAATCGTGACGAGCGGCAATTCCCGGAACCCGAAAAGGTCGATCTCGACCGCGCCAAAGTGGGTATGCAGCTTGCCTTCGGGTCGGGCGTGCATCACTGCATCGGCGCGCCGCTCGCCCGGCAAGAGCTCAATCTGGGTTGGATGGCACTGCTCGACAAGATGGAGAACATTCGCTTGAAGCCCGGCTTCGTGCCCCAGGCGGAAGCCAGCATCATCCTGCGCAACGTGCCGGAACTGCAGATCACTTTCGACAAGCGATAGCAGGAAGTCCCATATTGTCGCCCCTGCAACAGCAGGGGCCCATATCCCCTGTGTCCAAGGGGCAAACGACCGTGGTTATGGTTCCCTGCCTGCGCGAAGCTGAAGCTCCGCTTCGGCGAAGGCAGGCCAGCGTTCGCTGGGATGACGCAGGGAGAAGAGCGGACGGAAGAAAGCCGGGTGTGGGGCCGCCCGGCTTTTGATCCGTCTAATGAGGGTTTAAGGCAGACCGGGCAAGCTGATGTTCGGCGCGCCGATGCTGCCATTGGTGGTGGTCTGACCCGCGCCCACATTCATGTTGCCCATCAAAATGCCACCGGAATTGCCGACTCCATTTCCAAATCCCAAATTCATCATCCCACTGTTCTGACCGCGCGGATTAAGGTTGCCGCTAAATGCGCCCTTATTGAAATTACCGCTTTCGACCGAATTTGGGTTGTTGTTCCCGTTAAAGGCGCCCGTGTTCACGCTTCCGGAGCCCTCGTTACTGTTGGCGTTGAAATTACCGTTGAACAGCCCCTTGTTTCCAAAACCGCCCGCAAAGCTGTCCGGGTTGTCGTTGCCGTTCAGTGCGCCCTTGTTGTCGTTACCGGTTTGAAATGACCCAGGGTTTAGGTTGCCGCTATAGATGCCGGCGTTCCTGTTGCCTACGTCTTGTGTGGACCCACCGTCCGGGGACGGATTGAAATTACCGTTGCCGATTCCCTTGTTTTCGTTGCTGGTGTCACCGGCTCGTTCGTTGAAGTTTCCGTTTCCGATGCCGTAATTAAAGCCGCCTGTATCGCCAGCCGCTTCGTTGAAGTTACCGTTGCCGATGCCCTTATTGAATGTGCCGCCGCTCCCGGACCGTGGATTGTAATTGCCGTTCCCGATGCCGGCGTTGTCCGTGCCGCCGCTCCCGGATTGCTCATTGAAGTTGCCGTTATACAGGCCCGCATTGCGTTCGCCACCATTGCCGGATTGTTCGTTGTGATTGCCATTGCCGACGCCGAAATTGTCTTCCCCGCAGCTGCCGCATTCGGTATTGAAATTGCCGTTGTCGATCCCCTTATTGCGCGAACTGGCCACACCGGCGCGCGGCGAGTGACTGCCATTCCGGATACCGGCATTGTCATTGCCGCTATCAATGGCGTTGGGATTGAAATTGCCATTCCAGAGGCCGGCATTCCCCGTTCCGCTGGGCTCATCATTGTCCTCTGGGCTGCCATTTCCGACACCATTCCACAGGCCTTTGTTATTTGCGCCACTGCCGCCACCGGAGCCGACACCGTTGCCGATACCCTTATTGCCGGAGCTGCCATTGCCGATGCCGGCATTGCCGCTGCCCGTATTGTTGATGCCCCAATTGTCGCCCGCATTGATGGTGATGTCGCCGAGCTGGAAATCGCTCAACGCCTGCGCGCTCGCCGCAGCGGGCAGGGCAAGTACCGCCATGACCATCACTGTACTGAGAAGTTGTGTTTTGATACGCATGGTACTACTCCCAAACCTCAACTCTTTAAGGCAACCCTGGCAAATTGAAGCTGCCCACGGCTTCGCCAGGGCCCGCGTTCAGCGGCCCTTGTCCAAAGCCAAGGCCTGTATTCCCACTGCCCGCAAACGAGCCCGGCCCCACGGCGGAGATGTCGCCACCGAGCGCGCCACCGTTCAAACGCCCCACATTGCCGGTCGACGCAGTGCCGCCGCCGGTTGCTTCAATGTCGTTGCCGAAGGCCAGCGCGTTGCCGGTGCCGATATTGCCGACACCCGACCAGGACCCCGTGCCGCTGGCGGACAAAATGCCATCATCGAGCGCCAGGGCATTCCCGAAGCCGATATTGCTGCTGGCAATCGTGCCGCCGTCTAATGCATCCGAACCGCCCGTGTCGCCTCGGAAAATCGCGTTCGCGGTGCCCACATTGCCGCTCGCTGCGACACTGCCATCGCCAATGGCTTCAAATCCGCCGCCGTTATCGCCGGCGGTTCCGTCTCTTTGAGCATTTCCAGTGCCAATATTGTCGCTGGCGGTGATGCCGCCGTCTTCTGCGCTCAGGCCACCTCGCGAACCGCGCCGTTGGGCATTGGCATAACCGATATTGTTGTTGCCGGCGAACGCGGGCGCCGCATCGGATTCGCCGTCATTGGCGCTAAGCCCGCCACCGGATCCCTCTCGCGTTGCATTCTTGCTGCCGATATTGCCGCTACCGGCTTCACCGCCACCGGCGGCATTCAAGCCACCGCCCGATCCGTCGCGCGTCGCGTTGTATGAGCCGATATTGTTGCTGCCGGTCGTGCTGCCGCTGGGCTCGGCGTTGAGGCCGCCACCTTCGCCGTCGCGTGTGGCATTTCTAAAGCCGATATTGTTGCTGCCGCTCGTGCCGCCGTCGTCCGCGCTGAGACCACCGCCGCTGCCTTTTCGCGTTGCATTCCAGACGCCGATATTATGGCTGCCGGTCGTGCTGGGCGCGCCGCCAAAATCATCGTTTGCGCTCAAGCCACCGCCGGTTCCTTCTCGGGTCGCGTTTCCATAGCCAATATTGTAGCTCGCCGCCGTGCTGCCATCGACTGCGCGCGATCCACTACCGGCACCCTCCCGAGTCGCGTTTTGCACACCGATATTGTGGCTGCCTGTTGTGCCGCCATCGATCGCAGCGAGGCCGCCGCTTGAGCCTTTTCGCGTGGCGTTCGCAACACCGATGTTGTGGCTTCCACTAGTGCCGCCCTCTCCAAAACTGGAGAGGCCGCCCTGGACGCCGTCTCTTTTCGCGTTGCCCACACCGATATTGTAGCTACCGGCGGTGCCGCCATTTTCCGCAAACAAACCACCTTGAGTACCATCTCTTGTCGCATTGGCCACGCCGATGTTGTGGCTGCCAGTGGTGCTACCGTTTACAGCATCAAGGCCGCCGCTGGTACCTTTCCGAAGCGCATTGCCCACGCCGATATTGCCGTCGCCTGCGCTGGATCCTTTGCCCGTCGCCGTCAGTCCGGTATCGTCGCCGCCATTGTAGGCATTACGGGTCCCCACATTGTCGTTGCCGGCGCTGCCGCCTTCGACGGCCGTGACGCCGGCGCCGTTATAGGTACCCACATTGCCGGAGCCGGCGCGGGAATGTTCGTCCGCATGGGAACCAACGCCGTTGCCGACGCCCACATTGTCGTAGCCTTCATTGTTGACGCCCACATTGCCTTTTTCGCCGGCATTGATCTTCCAGCCGGGAAAGACTTCGAAATCTTTGATGGCCTGCGCCTGGGCCAATCCCGGCACGGTCAGAACAAATGATACAGCGGTAGCGATCAGCCACGGCGAAGTGTGCGCACGCATGGCGTCCCCCAGTCATAAGAGTCCCAAACTAAGACAATTTGTACGCGGAGATCTTGGTTAAGAGAAGGTGAAACCCGCAGAATACGTGGCAAACGCGTATGTTTCGCGGTTTGTGGTTAAAGGGAATCTCAACTGTCGCCCCAGCACGAGCATAAACCCCAGCAGAGGCCCATAGCCACCGAAGTTTCGTCTGCTGGAACAGCGTGTATGGATCGCGGATGCGTTGCGCGCCCTGGCATGACGTCGGAGGGTATGGAACGTCCAGCCACAAAAAAGCCGGGCAGGAGGCGTTGCCCGGCTTTTATTTTGTCTGTGACCGGAAGGATCAGGGCAAGCTGGGCAGATTGAAGCTGCCCACGGCCTGACCTGGGCCCGCGCTGAGTGGCCCTTGTCCAAACCCAATTCCCGTGTTTCCGCTGCCGGCGAAAGAACCCGCGCCCATGGCGGAAATGTCGCCGCCGAGGGCCGTGCCGTTCAGTCTGCCCACATTGTTGCTGGATGCCGTGCCGCCGCCGGTCGCTTCAATGTCATTGCCGAAGGCCAGCGCGTTGCCGGTGCCGATATTGCCCACACCCGACCAGGACCCCGAGCCGCTGGCGGACAAGATGCCGTCATCCAGAGCGATGGCATTGCCGAAGCCGGTGTTGCCTGACGCGATGGTGCCGCCATCGAGCGCATCCGACCCGCTCGTGTCGCCTCTGAAGATCGCATTCGCGGTGCCCACATTGCCGCTCGCCGCGACACTGTCGGCGCCGATGGCATCGAAACCGCCGCCGTTATCGCCGGCGGTGCCATCTCTCATGGCGTTTCCGGCGCCGATATTGTTGCTGGCACTGGTGCCGCCATCGTCGGCGCTCAAACCGCTTCGAGACCCCGTTCGCCGCGCGTTGCCGTAACCGATATTGTTGTTGCCGGCGAAGGCGGGTGCGCCGTCGGAAATGCCCTCATTGGCGCTGAGGCCACCAGCCATTCCTGTTCGGGTTGCATTCTTGACGCCAATATTGCCGTTACCCACCTCACCGCCGCTTTCCGCTTCGAGCCCACCGCCCGATCCTTCGCGCGTGGCGTTCATGACGCCAGTATTGTTGCTGCCGCTCGTACTGCCGTTTTCTGCCTCGAGGCCACCGCCCGATCCCTCTCGGGTTGCGTTTCCAAGACCGATATTGTTGCTGCCGCTCGTGCTGCCATCTTCTGCGGTGAGTCCGCCACCGGAGCCCTTCCGCGTTGCGTTCCAGACGCCGATATTGCCGCTGCCGGTGGTGCTGTCGTTGCCGGCGCTCAGGCCGCCAGTGGTGCCGTCTCGGGTGGCGTTGCCAATGCCGATATTGCCGCTGCCGCTCGTACCTCCGCCAGAAGAGGATAGGCCGCTCCTGTCCCCGTCGCGTGTCGCGTTGCCCACACCGATGTTGTCGCTACCAGTGGTGCTGCCTTCTCCGAAACTGGCGAGTCCACCCTGGATGCCGTCTCGTTTTGCGTTGCCCACACCGATATTGTTGCTTCCCGTGGTGCCGCCATTTTCCGCGAACAGGCCTGAGCTGGAACCGTTGCGTGTCGCATTGCCGACGCCAATATTGTTACTTCCCGCGGTGCCGCCGTTCATAACATCGAGGCCGCCGCCGGTGCCATCGCGTGTTGCGTTGCCCACACCGACGTTGTGGCTGCCGGTGGTGCCGCCATCTACAACTTCGAGGCCACCGTTGATGCCTTTGCGTGTCGCGTTGCCGGCACCGATATTGCCATTGCCGGCTTCCGATCCGGCACCGGAGGCGAACAGTCCGGAATCGTCGCCGAGATTCTTCGCGTTCGCAACACCCACATTGTCGTTGCCGGCGCTGCCGCCTTCCGTCGCTTCTACACCGACGCCGTTATAGGTGCCCACATTGCCCGATCCGGCGCGGGAATGTTCGTCCGCATGGGAACCAACGCCATTGCTGACGCCCACATTGTCGTAGCCTTCATTGTTGACGCCCACATTGCCTTTTTCGCCGGCATTGATGGTCCAGCCCGGAAAGACTTCGAAGTCTTTGATGGCTTGCGCCTGTGCCAAGCCCGGTGCGGCCAGAACGATGGACAAAGCTGTCGCAATCAACCACTCAGCGTTGCGCGTACGCATAGCGTCCCTCAGTCATACGAGTCCCAAACTAAGACAGTTTGTACGCAGAGATCTTGGTTAAGAGAAGGTAAAACCGGCGGCATACCCGGCAAACGCGTATGTTTCGCGGTTTGTGGTTAATGGGAATCTCAGCTGTCGCCCCAGCACCCGTGTCTGGCCTCCGGCCAGCACGAGCATAAACTCAGGCAGGGGCCCATAACCACCGAAGTTTCGTTTGCTGGTACGGGGCGTATGGATCCCTGTGTGTTGATTGGGTGTTAGGATTGGAGTCGGGAAGGAGGTGTGCCCGGCTTTGGAATAGGTCCGAATGCGTCCTGTTAGGGGAGGGACGGCAGATTGAAACTGCCCACCACATCGCCCGGCCCTGCGGAAAGCGGTCCCTGTCCGAAGCCGACGCCAATGTTCCCGGTACCCGCAATGGCTCCCGGACCAACCGCAAGGATATCGCCCGAGACTGCACTACCGTTAAAGCTGCCCACATTGCCGTTTGATGCGCTACCACCGGTCAATGCGAGAAGTTGGTTTCCATTCGCAACGGCGTTGCCCAAACCGAGATTATTGTTGCCGGCACTTGAGTCGATGCCAAAGGCCGTTAGGGTGCCATCATCGAGGGCACGCGCGTTTCCAACGCCAAGATTGCCGCTGGCCGCCGTCACCGGCGCGCCGTCCGATCCACTGGGTGCGCTCGAGGCTATGGAGCCGTTTTCGGCAGAACCGTTGTTATGGCCAATATTTTTGCTGCTTGTCACAGCAGAAGCATCGGTCGAACCATTTGAGGTCGATGCACTGCTTGTTCCGTCGTCTACGGCACCGTTCCCTGCGCCAATGTTGTAACTGCCATTGGTGGCGCTGGAATTCTGGCTGTTTCTGCCGGTCGAAGCGGCCAACAGGGACGAAGCGCTGTTTGCTGTCCCGTTGTTATGACCAATATTGTCGCTGCCCAATGTGACGTCGCCGCCGCTTGCGTCCGTTCCGATGGACCCCGTTAGGCCGGCGGATGATCCCGTTGCGGCGCCATTTCCTGAGCCCACATTTCCGCTGGCCGACCTGACGGAGCTGTCCCCAACACCTGCCAAGGTTCCACCAGACACAGAGCCTCCATCGGTGCCGGCGCCATTTCCATGACCGATATTGTCGCTGGCGACGGTGAGGTCGACGCCGTTCCCCTGTTGGAAAATGATTCCGGACACTCGCGAACTTGTTCCGCTTGCGGCGCCATTTCCTGTTCCAACATTACCGCTCGCGTTCTTTACAGTGCTGTCGGTAACGTTTTGAAACGCTCCGCCAGTCACTGTGGAACCGTTGTTGGCGGCGCCATTTCCGTGACCGACATTGTCGCTGGCGACGGTAGAATCAACGCCATTAACCCCCTGAAAGAAGCTCGTCGAAACGGAAGATCCGCTTCCGCTTGCGGCGCCGTTGCCCGTCCCCACATTGCCACTGGCCACTCTGGATGCATTGTTCGTATTACCTGGAATTCGTGTGGCACTTACCATTCCGCCGTCGCTGGCGGCGCCGTTTCCGTGGCCAATATTGTCGTTCCCGGCCTCCATGCCATTTCCAGATGCAATAACTTCTGCCGTGGTTGTCGGCACGCCGGACCCATTGCCCGTCCCCACATTGCCGCTACCCGCGCGTCCACCGCCTAAGGCTCTCGAGTTGACGCCATTGTAATACCCCACATTATGGGAGCCGGCCTCGGACATGTCGTCGGACGTGGAACTGACGCCGTTATAGCCGCCTTTGTTGCCGGTGCCTTCATTGCCGAAGCCCACATTATCGGAGCCGCCATTGTTGAAGCCCCAATTACCGTCCTTGCCCCGATTAATGGTGAAGTCTGGCGTGACTTCGATGTCGTCGGTGACGGGCTCCGGGCCTGCCAGCGCCGGCCCCGACAGAACAGCGGATATGGCCGTTACAATAAGA
>JANQPL010000018.1 GCA_028289425.1 Alphaproteobacteria bacterium
AAGGAAAAGAGGATAGCGGGCAAGCGCAGCTTGACCTGTCGTGACCGAAGGTCACGCGCGAAGCGGTGATACCACGGGGCTTGCCCCGTGGAGCTTCACTGGCGGTTGGTTCAGGCACTGCCAAGCTGGTCACTCCGGACTCATCCGATCAATTCTTTGCTACTTGGTTACGGCCATTAGATCCCCGACGCGCGATGCGGTCGGGGATGACGGTGGGGGAACAATCTCCGAAACCTTGAATTTTCCCCGTTTTCCGTGTTTTATAACCCGGCGGAATAGGGGGGACTTCCGTGGCCGAAATCTTCTTGTCTTATGCGCATGACGACCAAGAGCGGGTGCAACCGCTGGTGCGCGCATTAAAGGCCCAAGGGTTCACCTTGTGGTGGGACCGCGGCATAGAAGAAGGCATCAAGGGCGGCGATGAATGGCTCAACAGCATCGAAGAAGCCCTAACGGCCGCGAAAGCTGTCATTGTCGTTTGGACACAAAATTCCAAGAAAAGCCGCTTCGTCAAAGAAGAAGCCAACGAAGCCATCGCCCAAGAAAAGTGCGTCCCTCTCGTGCTGGATGCGGGGGCGGTACCGTTTGGCTTTCGCACCATACAAGCGGAGAACTTCATAGACTGGGCGGGTGACCTGGCGACAGATGCTTGGCAGCGGCTTGTGCTTCAGCTAAAGGCCCTGGTGACCCAAGAAGACGGTGGCGGTGAGCCGGCTCAGCAAATGGGTGGCTGGGCCCCAGTGGGAGCGCTGGCGTTGTTGGCGCCTGCGGGCTTGGGCGGCCCGCTTAATCTTGATATTGGGCCTTATGCGGGCGTGCTCGCCTTTGCCGGATTTTTCTTTTTGCTGTTCTGGGCGGCCGATGAACGCCTATCGCCCCATTTGAAAGCGATTTCCGCGCGTTGGTTGTTGCCCGAACGCGATGGCGTGCGCGTGAGTGTAGCGGAAGCCTTCAATAATCTGTTCGAAGCGGTGTTCGGCCGCCGGCATCTTTCTGTGCGCTGCGTTTCAAGTTCGTTTCTTGCATCGATGTTGGCTCTTGCCGTCATCACAGGGCTTGCTTGGCTGTTAATTCCTGATTTCAAGCGGTCACTAGGCAGCTTCGGGCAATTCGCCTTGATAACGATCTTACTCACTGTCGCCACCAATCTGTTGGGGGACTATGTGTCGCTCTGGCAGACGCGCATTTTCCTTCGGTGGGCAAAGCGCTGGCCGTGGTCACTTCCATTTATTATTGTCGCCGACTATTTCCTCACTGCGTTGCTTTTTACGTTCGTTTTCCTAGGTTCGTTCTTCGCACTTCAACTCTTGTTCTCAGACTTTCTGACGTTTGCTTTCACGGAGGAAGGTTATCGCGAACTCACTTTGTTTGATTTATTTTTCACGCTTGTGCCAGAACCAACCGACTCCTTGTCGCTACCAGCCGAACAATGGTTTGTGGTGTTTTCTATCGCGACCACCTATGTGACGTCTATTTGGTTGTGGCTGGTGGCCATTGGCGGGCCGGTCGTAAAGCTCTTCTTGGGTCGGGATGGACGCGTTTCTTTGGTGGGCAGGGCCTTAGGCGCGGAAGACCGCCCCTTTACCGCCCTTGGCATTATCACGTCGCTGGCCATTTTGCTGATGGGCCTAACCCTAACGGCATTCAGCTCGCTTGAGGACGAGGCGCAAAAGCCCTCAGGGCCCGAGATCTTCAAAGATTGCTCCTCTTGCCCGGAAATGGTGGTTGTGCCGGCTGGAAGCTTCACCATGGGCTCGCCCGAGGGCGAAGCGGGGCGCTATCGTAATGAAGGCCCACTCAGGCTGGTCACCATCGCTAGGCCCTTTGCTGTGGGCCGATTTGAAGTTACGTTTAGTGAATGGGATCACTGCGTGGCCGACAAGGGGTGCGAACACAGGCCACAAGATCAACGCTGGGGCCGCGGCACAAGGCCGGTGATTGACGTTTCTTGGGACGATGCACAAGCCTATGTGGCCTGGCTTTCACTGAAAACGGGTAAACCCTACCGTCTGCTTTCGGAAGCCGAATGGGAATATGCGGCGCGTGCCAATGCGGACCCACCGACGCCCTATTGGTTCGGCACCAGCATCACCACGGGCCAAGCAAATTTCCAGGGGGCACGCACGCGAGTGGTCGGGTCCTACCCCGCCAATGGATTTGGCCTGCATGACACCCACGGCAACGTATGGGAGTGGGTGCAAGACTGTTATGAGCCGTCCTATGCCAACAACCCAGGCGACGGGTCCGCGGTGGAGCCGGACGATCCGTCCGCTTGCTCCACCCGTGTTTTGCGGGGCGGGTCCTGGTACTTCAATCCTCAGAACCTGCGATCTGCGTTCCGCTTCAGGGGCAGGCCCGTCGGCCGAGACTACAACGTCGGGTTTCGAGTTGCGCGCGACCTGGATTAGATTCTTGTTCGTGTTCTGACTAACTCTTCACATGTAAACTCTTTTGGGTCATTCGTGTGCGGTTGCAGCGGATGTGTGCTATTGTTTTAAGTAAGGGGAGGCTTTGGTGACCGGAGACCTCCATGGCCTCGAAGAGACCACCCATTTGTCGCCCCAAACTTGGTTTGGGCTGCCTTCGCCGAACGGTCCGTCGCCCGAAGGGCTATGGCCCGCAGGGCGGAGCTTCAGCTTCGCGCAGGCAGGGGCCAATAGCCGCAAGCGCCAATGAATCGGCCGACGGCTGTCAAAGACACGCAATCATTCCAGAACAGGGCCGCTGCGGCGTATGGATCCCAAGCTCGCAAGCTACGCTTGCGCCTTGGGATGACGATGAAGAGGCAGTTCACGTCAAATTTGGGATGAACCCCATGCACCCATCTTTGTTGAGTGCATCACCGGCCCGCTCCCCCTCCCAACCACCCGGATACGGTACCCTAGCGGGTGGCTGGGAGGGGGCGTGGGCCGGCCAGGTGTTCAAACATCGGATGAACCCCATGCACCCATCTTTTTGGACCGGGCTCTCCGGACATGCCCCCTCCCAACCTTCCCCCGTAAACGCAGGCCAATCGCATATGGGTGACCTCGCCCTTCGAGACACCGCCCGCAGGGCGGTTCCTCAGGGTGAGGTCACGAAGAGGCCCGAAGGATTTCCTCATCCTGAGGGCGAGCAAAGCGAGCGTCTCGAAGGATGGGAAATCCCAATTCGGCCATATGCGATTGCCCTGGCTTGCGGGGGGAGGTTAGGAGAGGGGTGGCTCGCAACAACACCCTTGCCGGGCCGGACTCAAATGTGCCAAACCGGCACAATTCATCTCAGTGCTGATTTGAGGGGATAAGCAAAACATGGCACGGGCATTCACGTTTCCGGGACAAGGTAGCCAAGCGGTCGGCATGGGGAAAGACTTGGCGGAGGCGTTCGGCGCCGCGCGTGAAGTGTTTGAAGAAATCGACGACGCGCTCAGTGAAAAGCTCTCCAAGTTGATGTTCGACGGGCCGCTGGATGACCTGACCCTCACCCAAAACGCTCAACCCGCAATTATGGGCGTAAGCCTGGCAGTGGTTCGGGTACTGAAAAGCGAATTCGGCGTTGAGGTGGGCTCTGCAGCTCGGTTCGTCGCGGGCCATTCCCTTGGGGAGTATTCGGCCCTGGCCGCGGCCGATGCGATCGACTTGACCTCCGCCGCGCGGCTCCTGAGGCGGCGGGGCGAAGCCATGCAGCGGGCGGTGCCGGTGGGCGAGGGCGCCATGTCGGCGCTTTTGGGTATTCAGCCCGACCAGGCCGCCAAGGTGACGGCCGAAACCGTTGAGACGTTGGGCGGTGACGCGGTATGCGCTGTGGCCAATGACAATGGCGGTGGCCAAGTGGTGATCAGTGGCACGGCGGAAGCGGTGAAGGCGGCCGGTGAGCTTGCCGTGGAGCAAGGGGCCAAGCGGGCCATGCCGCTGCCGGTGAGCGCGCCTTTCCATTGCAGCCTCATGAAGCCGGCGGCGGATGAAATGGAAGAAGCGCTTGAACAGGTCACCATCGCGCCGCCCAAAGTGCCCGTGATTGCCAATGTCACTGTGGAACCGGTGAGCGATCCGGCTCAGATCCAAACGCTGCTGGTGGAACAAGTGACGGCCATGGTGCGCTGGCGGGAAACCATTGAATTTCTGAAGCCCAATGGTGTTGAGACGGCTGTTGAGCTTGGCGCCGGTAAGATATTGACCGGTATGGCAAAACGTATCGACCGCGAGTTGACGTTGGTCAATGTGGGCAAGCCGGAGGAGCTGGAGGCCTTCGCGAAAGCCGTTTGATGAATTGCGGCCGGGCTAAATGACAAAAGGATCAGTGAGATACCATGTTTGATTTGAGCGGAAAGACAGCATTAGTCACCGGCGCCAGCGGCGGCATCGGCGGTGCCATTGCCAAGGCGCTGCACGGCAGCGGCGCCAATGTGGCGATCTCGGGCACCCGCGAAGGGGCATTGACGGCTTTGGCCGGCGAACTGGGCGGCCACCGGGTCCACACTTTGACGGCGAACCTGTCGAACCTTGAAGAGGTTGATCAGCTCATCGATCGGGCGGAAGAGGCCTTGGGGGCACCGCTTGATATTCTGGTCAACAATGCGGGCATCACCAAAGACAACATTTTCATGCGCCTCAAGGACGAAGACTGGGACCAGGTGATTGCGGTCAATCTGACGGCCACGTTCCATCTCATGCGGGCGGCCGCCAAGGGCATGATGCGCCGGCGCAGTGGCCGGATCATTTCAATCACGTCGGTGGTCGGTGTGACGGGTAATCCGGGGCAGGGCAACTATGCGGCTTCCAAGGCCGGCATGATCGGCATGTCGAAATCGCTTGCCCAGGAATTGGCGAGCCGCAACGTCACCGTCAATTGCATCGCCCCAGGCTTCATCGAAACCGCTATGACGGATGCCATTGGCGACAAAGCCAAGGAGGCCGCTACGTCCGTCATCCCCGCCGGAAGGTTGGGGTCGCCGGAGGACGTGGCGGCGGGTGCCGTCTATTTGGCGAGCGACGAAGCCGCCTATATTACGGGTCAGACCCTTCACATAAATGGGGGAATGGCAATGATTTGAGAGAATCGGCCCATTTTGAGGGTCCGAATCCTCCATAAATTCAGGTTTCCTGCGGGTTTTGGGTCACACCCTTCGAAGTGTGGCCCGCGCTAGGAAACCAATATAAAGTGTGCTAACTAGGCCCCGAAATTTCCGCGGAATCATTGGAAACAGCGGTCCACCAAGGATAATCTGGGCTTGAAGCCGCGCTAATTTACTCAGAAAAAACACCACTATATTGAGGGCTGAATATGACTGACGTTTCGGATCGGGTGAAAAAGATTGTAGTCGAGCATCTGGGGGTCGAGCCCGAGAAGGTGGCTGAGAATGCGAGCTTCATCGACGATCTTGGCGCAGATAGCTTGGACACGGTCGAGCTCGTTATGGCATTCGAAGAAGAATTTGGCTGCGAAATCCCCGATGATGCCGCTGAAACCATCCTGACGGTCGGCGACGCCATCAAATTCATCCAAACCAACCAAGCAGCCTAACGGGGCTGTTACGAGCGGCGGAGCGGTTCGGCAAGGCTATAGGGCCTGCCACAAAAACCCCGCCGCGGATCTGATCTTATGAAGCAACTAGAGCGCAAAGGGGGCCAGACCTGATGCGGCGCGTTGTTGTCACCGGGCTCGGCATGGTGACGCCGCTTGCCTGCGGTGTGCAGGATAGCTGGCGCCGGCTGTTGGCAGGCGAGTCCGGCGCCGGGCGCATTGAGAAATTCGACACCTCCGACTTGCCGGCCAAAATCGCGGCCGAAGTGCCGCGCGGGGACGGGTCCAACGGCACGTTCAATCCCGACGACTGGATTCCCGCCAAGGAAGCCCGCAAGGTGGACGACTTCATCACCTTCGCGATCGCCGCCGCCAAACAGGCGGTGAAGGATGCCGATTGGATGCCGGATGAAGAGGAGGCGCGCTGCCGCACCGGCGTGCTGATCGGGTCGGGCATTGGCGGACTGCCAGGCATTGAAGAAGCCTCAATTACCCTGCACGAAAAAGGCCCTCGGCGCATCAGCCCGTTTTTCATTCCGGGCCGTTTGATCAACCTGGCCTCGGGCCATGTTTCTATCGAATTCGGCTTCAAAGGCCCGAACCATGCCGTGGTGACGGCGTGTTCTACCGGTGCCCACGCCATTGGGGACGCATCACGGCTCATCATGCTGGACGATGCGGATGTGATGGTGGCCGGCGGCACCGAAGCCGCCATCAGCCGACTGGGCATTGCGGGCTTTGCCGCCTGCCGGGCGCTTTCCACCGGATACAATGATGAACCCCACCGCGCCTCGCGTCCCTATGACCGGGATCGGGACGGCTTTTTGATGGGTGAGGGTGCCGGCGTTGTGGTTTTGGAAGAACTGGAACATGCAAAAGCGCGTGGCGCCAAGATCTATGCCGAAATCAAAGGCTATGGCATGTCGGGCGATGCCTACCACATCACCTCGCCGGCCGAAGACGGCGATGGGGGCTTCCGCTCCATGAAAGCGGCGCTTAAGAGCGCGGGCCTCAAAGCCTCCGAAATCGATTACGTGAATGCCCACGGCACCTCTACGCCGGTGGGCGATGAGATCGAGTTGAGTGCCGTCCAGCGCCTGTTTGGCGAGGCCTCGAACCGCCTGTCCATGTCGTCCACCAAGTCCTCCATCGGGCACTTGCTGGGGGCGGCGGGGGCGGTCGAAGCGATTTTCTGCATTCTCGCCATGCGCGACGGGGTAGCTCCCCCGACCATTAATCTTGAGAACCCCTCGATCGACAGCCATATCGACCTTGTGCCCTTAAAGCCACGGGAGCGGCCAATCGAGGCGGTGTTATCGAATTCGTTTGGATTTGGTGGTACAAACGCCACCTTGGTTATGACGAAATTCGACAGCTAGAGTATCCATGGGGATGTCCCGCGTTCTGTTTGGGGTTTTCGGCACGCTTGTCTTGTCGGTGGCGCTGGGGGTTTTGGGTCTGTTGGGCCTGTTAAACTACAGCTTCAACGCGGCCGGACCCATGCCGAATGGAGAAGCCGAGACCGTCATCGATATCCCCCGCGGGACCGGGCTTTCGGCCATCGCCGACAATTTGGAAGAAGAGGGCGTTGTCGACAGCGCCACGGTATTCCAGCTGGGCGTGTGGATCTCGGGGGGATCCAAAGACCTTAAAGCCGGCGAATATGCCATTCCCCCCGGCGCGAGCCCCCGGGACATCATGGACCTGTTCATATCTGGCCAATCGATCCTGCACCGGCTAACCGTGCCTGAAGGCCTTACATCTTCTCAGATCATGCGGCTGGTGGAAGCCCATGAGGTGCTGGTGGGCGACATGCCGGAGGAGGTACCTGAAGAGGGAGCGCTCCTGCCCGAGACCTATCTATTTACCCGCGGTGAAACTCGCCAAGGCGTGGTTCGGCAAATGATAAAGGCCCATGACGATGTGCTCGCCGAACTTTGGGCTGAACGGCAGGACGGCCTGCCGCTCAAGACACCTTACGAGGCTGTGATCCTAGCTTCCATCGTGGAAAAAGAAACCGGTATCGCCGAAGAGCGGCCACGGGTGGCGGGCGTGTTCATCAATCGCCTGAACCGGGGTATGCGTCTCCAATCGGACCCGACAATCATTTACGGCCTCACCCAAGGCGAACCTTTGGGGCGCGGTTTGCGCCAAAGCGAGCTGGACAAAGAGACACCGTACAATACCTATTTCATCGATGGTCTGCCGCCCACGCCGATTGCCAATCCTGGCCGGGCGGCGTTGGCGGCGGTGCTGGATCCTCCGGTGACCAAGGACCTGTACTTCGTGGCGGATGGCACGGGCGGCCATGTGTTCGCGGAGACTTTCGGTCAGCACCAGCGCAATGTGGCTCAATGGCGCCGGATCGAGCGCGAGCGGAAACGCACGCAGCAATAGGCGCTACCGCGGCCGTTGCGCTGCGTTGCCATCAATGGTCTCCTTTGCCGTAAGAGGCCAGTGAGTCGTTCAATCGGCTGGCCGCTTCAACCGCGATGAGAGCTCAATGCCGCTAAAAAGTATGACAGGATTTGCCCGCAGCCCGGAACACCAAGCCGGGGGGTTCAGTTGGGTATGGGAAGTCAAAAGCGTTAACGGCAAGAACCTCGATCTGCGTTGCCGGCTGCCGGCAGGTTTTGAGGGGTGGGAACAAAAGCTTCGGCAACTCACCGCGTCAAAGCTCGGCCGGGGAAACCTGCAAGTGTCGCTGACCATCAGCCGCGAGCGTGGCGCGACGACCGTTGAGGTCAATGATGAAGTGCTCCGGCAAGTCATCTCTGTACTGAATGATTTATCCGTGTCTGTTGAAGCCGAGCGGCCGACCCTGGACGGCATTTTGGCGATCAAAGGCGTGATGGATATTGTCGATGCCCAGCCGGATGAAGACGCGGTGCAGGCACGGGACGGGGAATTGGAAAAATCGTACCAGGCGACGCTTGACGGGCTGGTTGCCATGCGTGCGGAAGAGGGCGGCAAACTTGAAACGATGATCCGTGGTCAGCTGGACAAGGCGGAGGCGCTCAGCAAGCAAGCGTCGACGTCCGCGGAACAGCAGCCCGCGGCCATACAGGCGCGCTTAACCGCACAGTTAGAGAAGCTTTTGGAAGGCGGCAAAACGCTACCGGAAGAGAAGCTTGCCCACGAAGTGGCGCTGCTGGCCACGAAAGCCGATGTGACCGAAGAGCTCGACCGGCTTGAAGCGCATATATCCGCCGCGCGCGATCTTATTGCGCTTGACGAGCCCGTTGGCCGCCGGATGGATTTCCTTACCCAGGAACTGAACCGGGAAACCAATACGATTTGCTCAAAATCGTCGAGTGTGGAACTGACCCGGATCGGCTTGGACTTGAAAGCGACGGTCGATCAAATCCGTGAACAGGTTCAGAATGTGGAGTAGTCTGCGCCGCAACAAAAGAATCAACAAGAGGCGGATGAATGGTTGAGATCTCAAGGCGTGGACTGATGTTTGTGTTGTCGTCCCCGAGCGGTGCCGGCAAGACGACGCTGTCGCGCATGCTTCTGGAGACGGACCCCGGCGTGATCATGTCCGTCTCAGCGACCACCCGCCGTCCGCGCCCCGGCGAACAGGAAGGCAAAGACTATTACTTCGTGTCCACGGAAGATTTTGGCCTGATGGTCAATCGCGGTGAACTACTGGAGCATGCCAAAGTCTTCGGCAATTACTACGGGACGCCCAAGGCGCCGGTGGAGCAGGCATTGCAGGTTGGTCAAGACGTTCTTTTCGACATTGACTGGCAGGGTACTCAGCAGCTCGAAGAGAATGCGCGCGCGGACTTGGTGCGTGTTTTCATCTTGCCGCCGTCGACCATGGAATTGGAGCGCCGGCTTCGCGCGCGTGCGCAAGACAGCGATGATGTTGTCGCTTCCCGGATGGCAAAAGCGTCAGAAGAAATGAGCCACTGGGCGGAATACGATTATGTGATCGTCAACAATGACATCGACTCAAGCTTCGCGAAGTTGCAGGCGATCCTCACGGCGGAGCGATGTAAGCGCGAGCGTCAGACCGGATTGAGCGATTTCGCCAAACAGCTCCGCGAAGGTCTTTAAGGCTGAAGCACCACCCGGCCGACAATGTTGCCGGCGCGCAAGTCATCAAGCGTTTGACCCGCCTGCGACAAGGGCCGCGTTTCGACCGGAATGGGATCGATCTTGCCAGCCTTGACCAAGTCCATCATTTCTTTTGTTTCTGCAAGCGAGCCCACATAGGAACCGCCTATTGTAATGACGCGCAGCGGGAACATGGGAATGGGCATGGAAAAGCCGCCGCCGAACAGTCCCACCACAACCACCTTGCCGCCTTTGCGGACAGTGGCGCTTGCGAAGTTAAGTGATGCTTCGGAGCCGACAAAGTCGATGGCGCCGAAGACGCCGCCATCCGTGTCGGCCAGAATCTGTTTTACGGCCGATTGGTCCTTGCTGTTGTAGGCTTGTGCCGCCCCAGCTTTCTTAGCTGCTTCAAGCTTGCCCTCGTCGATGTCTGCGGCGAGAGGTGCGCTTGGGAACAAAGCTTTTGCGAACTGTATGCCCATCATGCCGACGCCGCCGGCGCCGACCACGAGTACTTTGTCGTTTGGCCCGGGTGTTCCCAGTTTCTTAAGCGCGCCGAAAGCCGTCAGCCCACTGCACATATAAGTAGCGGCAAGAGATTCCGACATATCGCCATAGTCGAGAAGATATTTCGCATCCGGCACCAGCACGTGATCGCTGTAGCCGCCGGCAACATTGACACCTAGACTGCGAGGTGCACGGCAATAATGTTCATCGCCGGACTGACAAACCGAACACTTGCCGCAGCCGATCCAGGGAAACGCCACACGGCGATCGCCCACCGAGACACCTTTTGCGTCCGGCCCAAGGGCGACAACCTCGCCTGCGATTTCATGACCCATGATGTGGGGCAGCGCGTCTTTTGCGCCCAAAGGCAGCTTGTTGCCGCCGCCGAGGTCGAAGTACCCATCGTGAATGTGCACATCGCTGTGGCAAACGCCGCAAGCGGTCACCTTCAGCAATACTTCGCTGCCTTTGGGATCCGGCGTCGGTGCATCTACCTCTTGAAGGGGTTCACCTAAGGCGACGATGGCTTGGCTTTTCATTGTTTGTTCTCCTGCGGCGCTTTCGTGCGCTCCTTGTTATGATTTTTCCACGTCGTTGCGAATGCGGCAATACGCGCGCGCCAAGTTCACAAATCCCTGAACGCCAACGTCTTCCGCCCGAAGCGTGGGGTCGATTTCGGCCGCCCGCAGCAGTTCATCGACCGATACGCCGAGGCTTCTCAGACTCGATTTGATCATCTTTCGGCGTTGACCGAAGGCTTGCCCAACGACATGTTCAAGATCTCTTGGATTGACACTTTCCCCAACGTCAACGCGTGGCGATATGATCACAAGCGACGAAGTTACGTTTGGTGGTGGCGTGAATGCCCGGGCCGGGATGTCAAAGGCCATACGAGTCGTGCAGCGCCAATTGGCCATAACGCTCAGCCGTCCGTATGTCTTGCTGCCGGGTGCTGCAATGATGCGTTCCGCAACTTCTTTCTGAAACAGGAGGGATAAGGAGGAATACCACGGCGGCCACCTTTCGGAGAGAAGCCATTTTATGAGAAGCTTTGATCCGATGTTGTAGGGCAAGTTGGCGATGACCCGCGCCCGGCCTATTCCATGATTGCCAAGAATATCCGCTTCGTCGACCGCAAGGGCGTCTGCCGCTACCACCGTGAGCCGGTTTGGAAAATGTTCCGCAACTTCATTGAGGGCGTCGATGCAGCGGGTGTCGCGCTCTATGGCGATGACGCTTCGTGCCCCATGGCGCAAAAGGCTGCGTGTCAATCCGCCGGGACCGGGTCCGATTTCAAGGACATCAACCTCATTCAGCGGACCGGCGGCTTGCGCAATCCGATCGGTCAGGTTGAGGTCCAAAAGGAAATTCTGGCCTAAAGACTTTTTGGCACGGAGATCATGTACCCGTATGACATCGCGTAGGGGAGGCAGGTCGGCCATAAGCGCTAGCGAGGAGCGGTTGAGCTGCGCGCCCGATTGTTCGCGAGCGTATCGGCAAGCCGCAACGCTTCCATAAAGCTTGTGGGGTTTGCCGTACCGGTACCGGCAATGTCCCGTGCGGTGCCATGATCCGGAGACGTTCGAATGAACGGCAGCCCTAGCGAGACATTGACGCCTTGGTCGAAGTCGAGTGTTTTGATGGGGATCAGCGCTTGATCATGATACATGCACAGAGCGGCGTCATAGGTACGGCGTGCTTTGTCATGGAAAAGCGTGTCTGCGGAATGCGGGCCCGTCACGGAATATCCGCGCTTCTTAAGCGTTTCAATGGCCGGTGCGATGATGTCCAGATCTTCGCGCCCAAGACCACCGTTTTCACCTGCATGGGGATTCAATCCTGTCACTGCCAATCGAGGCGTTTCGACCCCGAAATCTTCCGACAAGGCGCGCAGGACAATTTCCGCCGTGTCGACGATCAGCTCTTGGGAGAGCAGATCAGGAACAGATTGCAGGGGCACATGCACCGTCAACGGCACCGTCCGCAATTGGCGTGACGCAAGCATCATGACCGATTTGAAACAGGTGTTTGTGAGGGACTCGGCAAGGTGTTCCAAATAGTCCGTATGCCCCTGAAATTCAAACCCGATGTCGTAGAGCGCTTTTTTGTGAATGGGATTTGTGACGACGGCTTTTGCCTGCCCGCCGAACACATGTTCGACCGCCCGGTCAATGGAGGCAAGCGTCATTTCAAGTTCGCTGCCGGGTGCATCTATTGCGCTTACGGGCAACGCCGTTTCGAACACGGATGCTGCGTCCGGCGGATCATCAATGACTTTGACTGGCACCGAAACACCAATCTCGTGCGCCAGCGCGGTCAATCTGTCCGGATCGTCAATGGCGTAGAAACACGGAAGATTCGCACGCTTTCTTGCGTGCCAGGCTTTCAGCGTGAGCTCGCCGCCGATGCCTTTAACATCCCCCATAGTGACGACGATTGGGAGGGTTTTGGCCGCGTGCTGCGTGTTAGCGGATTTCGACAACCGCATCCCGCCGAAGATCACGCAGGTAGCGCCGCTGCATCATGCCAATCTGTTGATTAAACAGCCGGTTGTGAATGTCATTCCGCGACGGAAGCTCCACCAGTTCTTCTTCTTTGTCGCAGACGATCAACAGATGGAATCCATTGGCGCTGCGCACAGGCGCACTGACTTCTCCTCGCCGCAAAGACATCACGGCCCCTCTAAAGTTGGCTGTGAGCTGGCTGCCTGCAACTTTGCCAATATCGATAGGTGTTGCACCCGGGAACATGGCGGCAACTTCCTCCACATTGCTGCACCCCCTAAGCGTCGAGGTTGCCCGCTGTGCCTTATTTGCCGTACGAGAGATCTCATTTTGGTCTGCTTCCGGGCTCAAGGGAAACAGGATCTGTTTCAGCGAAACCTTGGATCTCATGGCATCCGCGCCGGCAGCAGTTTCCCGCCGGTCGAGCAAAGCGATGATGTAATAGCCGCCGATGGTACGAATGGGGGCCGACACCGATCCCGGACGCATCTTTAACAGTTGCTGGTCGAGCTCGGCCGCGAGCTGACCTTCTTGGACCCATCCCACATCGCCGCCATTGGCCGCGGTGGACGATTGACTGAATTGTTGGGCGACGGCGTCGAACGGTGCACCAGCGATGATCTGCTCGACCAAACGTTGTCCGGTACGGCGGACCTCTTCATCCTGATCGGGCGAGTCGACGGACAGAAAAATCTCAGCAACGCGATACTGAGGTTTCGAGGAGTTTTCCAGGAAACGGTTGTACGCCGCATCCACCTGTTCGTCGCTTATGTAGACGCGTGCACCAAATCGCTGGCCGATCAGTTTGTTCCAAGCAAGTTCAGCATAGACCTGCCGGCGGAGAGTCATGAGATCAATGCCTGCTTGGTTGAGGAAGCTTTCAATTTGCTCAGGGCTCAGATTGTTGCGCGCACCGATATTTGCGATGGCCTCCGCGATTTCTCTCGAATCCACTTCAATCTCATTGCGCTGAGCCTCTTGGAGCTGCAGCCGTTCATCAACAAGGGTGCGCAGGACCTGTGGCTCCAATCGTTTGAGTGCTTCCGGAGAGGGTTGCAGCCCGGAAGAAGAAAGTACCAGCGACATGCGTTGCTGGAGATCATAGCCAGAGATCACTTCGTCATTGACGATGGCGGCAATCCGCTGAACGGATTGGGCCCACGCAGCGCTCAGAGATCCAACAATCAGCAGGCCGAGGCAGGCCAGCACGCCTGTCTGCCAAAATCCTCCGCTTGTCCTTTGAAGTTTGCCGTTTTTATCGAGCCGAGAAGTGTGAATGCTCATTTTTCCGAACCCGTACCCTTGCTACGCAAAACGCCTCTAAGTCAGCCCCATTTTTGGGGCTTTTCAGCCATATTCTAGTGTGCGCCGGACAATATCTCACTATCCGCTATTTGTGAATTCCACAACGGGCTTCTCACGAATTTTTGGGGCTAACCCAGGTTTTTCAACCTGATTGTGAAGAACACCGTGCTGTCGGCGGAGACATCCCGGTCGCGGGTAAAGTCGCGCCGGAAGGTGACCTGCAACAGGGTGCATTCGTCCTCGTATTGCAGACCAATATCCGAGCGGATATTGCGGTTCGCCTCCAGGTCCCGGCGATACGAACCGAAGAGCCGCCATTTTCGGGTCATGTCGATCCCGGCGACCAGGGAAATCTCTTGGCGTTCAACGAGAGACTCGTCCGTCGCTTCCGCCGCCAGTCGGGTGTAGAGCACGCCCCCGTTCACGCGCCAATAGTTCCAACTTAGCTGGAGTTCATTGCGGTCCAAATTCAAATTCCGTCGGTCGAACCGGAACCGGTTCACAATGCTGAGATTGTCGATGGGCGATATAATAACCCGGCCAACAAAATCCGACTGTCGGTCGTCAAGACCTGTGCCCACGGCGAAAGTCGCGTTCTCGACGAACCGATAGGTCTGGCCGATTAGAAACTCGGCGAACCCGCCACTCTGCGTGTGAAGCGATCCACGCAGCCCGAAGTTGATCCGCGAACCGTCCTCGAACTGATCCAGTCCGGGAAACCGGTTTCGGCTGAACAGATTGGTGTCGTCAAACTCGAAGCTCAAACTATCTTCGTTGGGAATTTCGGTCGGGTTGCCGCCAACCGGCGAATAGATCACCTGAACGATCGGTTCAATTGTTTGGTAGGTCGACCAGGCCGTGCGCGCAAACGGCCAGCGCACGTCGACACCGAGCTGTGGCAGCACGCGTCCTACCGTGTCTCTGTTTTCGCCGGTTGTGGTCACATCCGAATCTTTGATGAAATAGCCGTCTGAGCGGACACTGGCGAAGTAGTTAAAGATTTGGCCGAAACGGTTTGTCTCTATCCGGTCCCAACTTGCGGTGCCGGAAATGCGTGTCACGTCCGTGCCGCTGGTGCGAAAGAAGTTCAGCAGATTGGCGTTGAGCTTGACCGTTCCGCCCCCAACCGATTGCTGAAACACATGGCCATAATCGATGAGGGGGACGACGATGGGTGTCTGGCCGGGTTCTTGTTCGAGCCTGAGGTCGCGAAACGCGAATGAGTCGATCGACAACAGATTGCGATCTTTCATGCGTGTGAAATTCAACCGGCTTTCAAGCCGGTCTTCTTGGGTGATGTCATAGCGTTCCAGAAAAGTGTCGTCGGTCGTTTGCTCGAGCGTGAATTTGGAATTCCAGTTTGGGCTCAAACGAAAGCGGCCATTGGCAAAGATGTGGCCGCGGGTGTCCTTTTCGCCGGTTTTAACACCCAAATCATTCAGCTCGTCAGCGCGGGTGATGCTGCCTTCGACCAAATATTGGCCGCGCCGTGTTTTCTGCCGGAACTCTCCCTGAAGAAGAATGCCTGCATCCGTTGTGAACAACGGCGTGAACGTGGCGTCGTAATGATCCGACAAAGCGAAATAATAAGGGATCTCGAATAATGTGCCGAGGTCGGACGAATTACCGATGGACGGCGTGAGAAAACCGGACTTGCGTTTGACGGTCGGGTCGGGGTGACTGAAGTAAGGAAAGTAGCCGACGGGCACACCGAAGACTTCGAACACCGCATCCTGATAGCGAATTTCTTTGATCTCTTGATCATGTATGACCCGGTACGCTTTGATCTGCCACAAAGGTGGGCGCGAGCCGTCCTTGCACACTTTGCACGGACTAAACACAGCTTTGTTCAAGACCGATACGCGGTCGCGTACACGTGTGGCTCTGTTCGCCGCAAACTTCGAATTGTCGGCAAGAAGCATCCGGATGTTTTCGACGACACCTTCTGCAAGGTCGCCTTTCAGTTCGGCCGTGTCGGCAAACGTCACTTGGCCCGATTCTTCCAGAATGGCGATGTTGCCGTCGGCTGAAATAATGTCCGCTTCCTGATCGTAGGTAATGCGGTCAGCGAACAAGACGCGCGTGCCGTATGTGACTTCCACATTACCTTCGGCAATGACCGTGTTGTTAGACCGGTCATAGGTGAGCGTGTCTGCCTGAAGAAAGGCGATGTCCTCACCGTCTTCGCCTCCCTTGTCGTCGCCACCGGCCAATTCGGAGAACTGGGCCGCGGCGTAATCGACAGGCAGGCCAAGGGGCAAGGCGGCGAGGACCGCCGCCAGCACTAATCGCCAAATTCCTTCCGTAAACCAACGTCCTTCGAGAGATCGTGAACGTTCTTTTCTGTGCGTGTTAATAATTTTGAACCCCAAACAACCCGCCTAACCGTCCTCCAAATGAAGCAGCGTTGCAACCCCCAGTAACATGGCAACGATGGTTGGGCTCCAGGCAGCGAGAATGATAGGGAGATGTCCGGACAAGCCTAGGGCAGAGGCCACGTCCGACAGGAAATAAAGGGCGAAACCAGCCAGCACGCCGGCTCCCGCAAGCCGTGCCATACCTCCCAGGCGGTACACCCGCATGGAAAATGTGGCCGCCAACAGAATCATCGCGGAAAGCAGGAAAGGGGTAGCCAAAATAGTGTGCCAATGCAGGCGGTGGGCGGTGGCGGAGAAGCCGGCCTGCTCCGCCAATTCGATGAATCGGGGCAGTTGCCAGAACGACATGGTCTGCGGTGAGGCGAAACTATCTTGGATGCGTTCTTGGGTCAGCGACGTTGTGACGCTGTAGCGTTCATGGAAACTGTTTTCGGGAAATGGGTCGAGAACGTTGAGCCGGGCGTCGCGAATGTCCCAATAACCGTCTTTGAGCTCGGCGGACTTGGCATCGATTCGGGCGCGAAACTTGTCTGCCCCTTCGTAGAACATGAATGTAACGTCTTCGAGAATCATGCCTTCGCCGTCCACCTTCAGTGCGTGGATGACCGACTGGCCGATTTCGTCTCCCTGGCGCAGCCAGAGACCCGACGACGAGACAGTGAGGGAACTCGACTGGCCGCGCATATGACGCGACTCAAGCTGTTCGAAGCGCGACACCAGAGACGCGGCAATCGGATTGTAAACGGTCACGACAAATATGCCGCCAACCATGGTGATGAAAATCGCCGGGGTGAGGAATTGCCACACCGACACGCCGGTCGCACGTGCGACCACCAATTCGTGGCTCCGGCTTAACCGAATGAAGGTCCATATGGCCCCGAACAAAACCGCGAAGGGTAACGCGACTTCGGAGATGTTCGGCAGCTTGTAAAACGCCATGGTGGCCAATGTGCTGAAGGGAATGGGGCCGCGGCTGGAGGCACGCTGCAGCAATTGAACCAAATCGACCAAGAAGATAAGGCAGAGGCACGCGCCGAACACGACGCCAATGCCGATCAGAAACTGAACGCCGATATATCTTGAGAGGGTCCAAGAAAAGCGCATGGTGCCGTCACGATCCCGTTGGCGCCGCTAACGGCTCGTTTGATTTGCGTGCGAAGTATCGCGTGAACGGCAATCCGCCCCGGTCAATGATCAAGGCACACAGAATGATCGCAGCGATGGGGATTGCGTATTGGGCAATGTTCACCAGCGGGATCTTGTTGGCCGCACTTTGCACGCCCACGCCGCCCATGCGAATGGCAACGGCAAACAGAACACCAAGGCCGATGCGATTGACATAGCCGCGCCTAGAAAAATCACCGCCGATAAGCGCCGCCAAAGAGATCATCGCAAAGGCAATGGCGTAGAGCGGCGAGGCGAGCCGGTTGTGACCTTCCGCGATCAAGCGGTCCCAATATGCCGAATCCCAGGGATGGTTCGGATCGGGATAAAATAATTCGGGCAAGAAGCGTTCGCTGGTTTCTCGTGTGTGAACGCCGACCTCTTGTGTGAACTGACTCAAATCCAGCACATAGCGGTCAAACTGCAGGAACGCGATTTGGTTTTCGTTGTCGGCCGACTTGCGCTGCACATTGCCATTGATCATCAGCAATCGCGGTCCGTCTTCGGTTTGCGCAACGGCACCGCGTTCCGCAAGATAGGTGACCGGTTCCGCCGCGTTGCGGTCGTCGTAGACAAGCAGACCTTTGATCTCACCAGTGGAATTCATTTCCCGCACATAAACAGTGAGCCCCTTGATGGGATTTGTGAACTGACCTTCGCGCAGAAGGAACGCCACCAGGTCGGCACGGATCTCAAAGACGCGGTCTTTCATGGCACGCATGCCGGCCGGCATGAAATAGAGGTTCACCGCCAGCACAATCATGGCAACCAGCAGGCCAAGCGCGATGACCGGCTTTGCAATTCCCCAGCGGCCCATGCCGGCAGACCACATCACCACCAACTCGCTGTCCGTATGCAATCGGTTAAGCGCGTAGATGGCGGCACAGAAAAACGACACAGGCAGGATGATGCCGAGCAAGCTTGGCATGACCAGAACGGAAAGCTCGATAAACGTGCCGGCGCTTTGACCTTGCTGGATCACCACGTCAAGAAGGCGCAGCGACTGGGTGAGCCAGACCAAGGCCGTTAACGCACAGGTGAAGAAAATCAACGGACCGGTGATCTGCCGGAAGACATAATATCCAAGACTGTTCATAGCGTTCTGTTTTGTCGAACCGTCACTTCACACAAAGGGTCTGTCCAGCCGTGGCTGCCCGTCGGATGGACTTGGACTATATTGTATGTCACAAAATCCATCAGCCTCTTTCCGAGGCGTCCCAAGTCGTTGATGCCGCAGGTGCCGTTAACTTTTGGCGCTGTGTGAGACACATGCGGGCGCCCGACGGAGAGCGCTCAAACCGCTGTTTTTCCTTCAGGAAATCTCATCCTAGCCGCCGATCAATTTGTCAACAAGATGGGAATGGCCACCGACCATCCGCTTAGCCAGGAGCTGCCGAAAAAATGAACATCACATTCTCGAAACCAGGATTCCCAAAAGTCAGCGCGCTGCTCGTTCCGGTGCCTTCGGGACGCAAGTTGTCGGGGATTGCCGCGGAATGGGATAAAAAGTCCGGCGGTGCGATCGCCAAAGCGGCGAAAGCGGCCGATTTTTCGGGCGATAGCGGCCAATCTGTGGAGGTCTTGGCACCGCAAGGGTTTACTGCCGACCGCATTTTGCTGTTTGGCATCGGGGATCCGGCCAAAGTCGGCGAGAAAGAGGCGCGATCCCTCGGTGGACGGATTACCGCAAGGCTCTCATCCCTGGGCGTGAAAACCGCCGCGGTTGCTGCAGAGCCGCCTGCAAAAGTTAAGCTGCCTGCGGAGGATTTCGCGGCGGCCGTTGCGGAAGGGGTGCTGTTGCGCAGCTACCGGTTTGACGTTTACAGAACCAAAGCAAGCAAAGGCAAAAAGCCGTCATTGGAAAAGTTAACGGTCATGACCGACGCCTTGCCGAAAGCGCGGTCCAGGTGGGCCGCACGGCGGTCGGTTACGGAAGGCGTGTTCTTCGCACGCGATTTGGTTTCCGAACCTGCCAATGTTCTGTACCCAAAGGAATTTGCAACGCGCGCCAAGTCGCTCACCAAGCTTGGTGTCAAGGTCGAGGTGCTTGGCGAAAAGCAAATGGAAAGACTCGGCATGGGGTCATTGTTGGGTGTGGGCCGGGGCAGCCAGCACGAAAGTCAGCTTGTGGTGATGCAATGGCTCGGGGCCTCAAATAAAAAGGCACAGCCGGTCGCTTTCATCGGCAAAGGGGTGACGTTCGATACGGGCGGCATTTCCCTCAAACCGTCCGCCGGCATGGGCGAGATGAAATACGACATGGGGGGTGCCGGCACGGTCACCGGGCTGATGCATGCACTGGCCGGCCGCAAAGCGAAAGCAAATGTGATCGGCATTATCGGACTGGTTGAAAACATGCCGGACGGTACGGCGCAGCGCCCGGGGGATGTGGTCACGTCCATGTCGGGCCAAACGATCGAAGTGTTGAACACGGATGCGGAAGGACGCCTGGTTCTGGCGGACGCACTTTGGTATTGCCAGAACCGCTTCAAGCCCAAATTCATGATCGATCTGGCAACTCTTACGGGCGCGATCATCATCTCGTTGGGCACGCACAAAGCGGGACTGTTCGCAAGCAATGACGAGCTTGCCGATCGTTTGTTTGAAACGGGCAACAAAGTGGATGAGACGGTTTGGCGGTTGCCGCTGGAAGACACCTATGACCGCACCATTAACTCACAAATCGCCGATATGCAGAACATCAGCGATGGCCGTGGCGCTGGATCGATTACCGCCGCCCAATTCCTGCAGCGTTTCACCAACAAGGTGCCGTGGGCTCATTTGGATATTGCCGGCACGGCCTGGACCAAGGCCGACAAGCCGCTGTGCCCCAAAGGGGCGACGGGATTCGGCGTGCGCCTGCTAGATCGGCTGGTATCGGACTACTACGAGGGCCGCTAACGCAAGGACTGCACCATGACGGAGGTCTGGTTCTATCACTTGGAACGCGCCACGCTTGAGCGGGTCCTGCCGGGCTTGCTCGAAAAGACTTTGGAGCGGGGATGGCGCGCTTTGATTGTCGCCGGTTCGGAAGAACGCGCCGACATGATTGATAGCTTTCTGTGGACCTACCGAGACGAATCCTTTCTGCCGCATGGGCGCACCGGCCAGCTTCAGGCGCCGGACCAGCCCGTCTTGATCGGTACCGACGTATCGGTCCAGAACGGCGCCAACCTTATTTTCTTTGTGGACGGCGCTCGTCCGTCGGATTGGCAAGCGCCGGATGTACAGGAGCGTGACCGATGCATCTTCATCTTTGATGGAAATCTAGATGCGGCGGTGGCGGCGGCCCGGGAAGACTGGACGGGCGCCAAGGAGGCCGGTCATGAAGTCACTTATTGGCAGCAAGCCGCCAACGGCAAATGGGAAAAACGTGCTTAGGACGTTTCAGTTTCGGATTGCGCCGCTTCAAAGTGTTCCTGAGCGACCATCCATTCGGCCTCTTTAGTTTCCATGCGCTTTTGCAAATCACCACGCTGCCGGGTTAGATCCTGCACGCGACCCGGATCATCCGTGTAAAGCGTTTCATCGGCAAGCGTTGCATCGATGGTTGAGATTTCCGATTCAATTGCGGCGATTTCACGTTCGAGCTGCGTCACCTTTTTCTTGAGGGGCGCAAGCTCTGCGCGTTTGCGGGCCGTCACCCGGCGCTGTTCCTTCTTGTCATTGGCGCTCTTTGTAGAAGCTTCCGGATTGTCGTCGCGCTCTTTTCGCAAGACCAAATCTTGATAGGCTTGAAGATCTTCTTCATAGGGGCGTACCGTTCCGTCCGCCACAAGCCACAAGCGGTCGACACATGTTTCAATTAAATGGATGTCGTGACTGATCAGGATGACGGCGCCCCCATAATCGTTCAATGCATGGATGAGCGATTCACGCGTGTCCACGTCCAAATGGTTTGTGGGCTCGTCCAAAATCAACATATGCGGCGCATGGAGGGTAGCAAGGCCCAACAGGAGCCGGGCGCGCTCGCCGCCGGAAAGAACTGCGATGGGAGTTTCAAACTTCTCCGCGCCGAACCCCATACCGCCTAGTTTGGTTCGTAGTTCCCCGGTGGAGAGATCCGGCAAGAGAGTCGCGATCTCGCTAAGCGGCGTGCCGTCTTCATTCATCTCGTCAAGTTGATGCTGTGCGAAATAGCCCACTTGAAGCTTGCGGTCGCGAATGAGTTTGCCGTCGAACACCTCAAGGCGGCCGGCGAACAGCTTTGCCAGCGTCGATTTGCCGTTGCCGTTTTTGCCCAGCAAGGCAATCCGGTCGTCCATATCAATGCGGAAATTGAGTCCGCCCAGGATCGGCGTGTCGGCCGCGTAGCCGGTTGAGGCGTTTTCCACTGTCAGAATGGGCGGGGCCAGTTCTTTTGGTTGCGGCAGAGTAATGGGGCGGATGGCGCTGTCGACAATGGCCGATATGGGTTCAAGCTTTGCCAGCGCTTTCAGGCGGCTTTGGGCTTGTCTTGCCTTCGATGCCTTGTACCGAAAGCGTTCGACGAACTTCTCCATATGTTTCCGCTGGGCATCCTGCTTTTCCCGAAGCTTGACCAAATGTTCTTGCTGCAGCGCCCGTGTTTTCTCGAAACGATCGTATCCGCCCGTAAACAGCGACAGTTTGCGGTCGTTCAAATGAAGAATACTCTGTACGGAGGAATTGAGCAGCGTGCGATCGTGGCTGACAATTAGGATTGTATGCGGATAATTTCGCAAATAGGTTTTGAGCCAGATTGTGCCTTCCAAATCGAGATAGTTGGTCGGTTCGTCCAAGAGCAGCACGTCCGGCGCCGTAAACAGAAGGCCGGCGAGGGCCACACGCATGCGCCATCCCCCGGAGAAGGACGCGCAGGGCTGCTGTTGATCTTCTTCCGAGAAGCCCAGCCCCGCCAAGATCGATGCGGCACGCGCGGGAGCGCTGTGAGCCCCGATATCGTCGAGCCTCAAATGTATATCCGTAATTCTTTGGGGATCGGTCGCCGTTTCCGCTTCCGCCAGCAGTGCGGTGCGCTCCGTGTCAAAGCCGAGCACAGTCTCCAACAGAGTTTCCGGACCGTCCGGGGCTTCTTGGCGCAGACGCCCAATGCGCCACCCCGTCGGCACGGTCACCTCGCCCTGATCGGCATGGAGCGTCCCTGAGATGATATTGAGAAGTGTCGTTTTGCCGACGCCATTGCGCCCCACCAACCCGACTTTATGGCCGGCCGGGATGGTCGCGCCGGCGCCGTCTAGCAGCAGCCGTCCTTCAATCCGGAATACAATGTCTGTCAGTTGGAGCATGCGGCTTATTATCACCGCATGTCACGCGCGCCCAGTGGGTGCTTGCCCCTGCTCGATGGCGCCGCTATAACCCGGCGCCAATAGATTTAGCAGGGGACCGAAACCATGTCTGCAGAACGCACGCTGTCCATCATTAAGCCGGATGCCACCCGCCGCAACCTCACCGGCCAGATCAATGCCCGGTTTGAAGAGGCGGGCTTGCGGATTGTCGCGCAAAAACGCGTGCGGCTCACCCGTGAACAAGCGGAAGGCTTCTACGCGGTCCACCGGGAACGGCCTTTCTTCAATGACCTGTGCACTTTTATGACCTCAGGCCCTGTGGTTGTTCAGGTGCTCGAAGGCGAAAATGCCATTCTCAAGAACCGGGAAGTCATGGGCGCTACGAACCCGTCCGAAGCGGCTGCGGGCACCATCCGTAAGGATTTTGCTGAATCGATTGAAGCAAATTCAGTGCACGGGTCCGATGCCCCCGAAACGGCCGCTGTTGAGATCTCGTACTTCTTCTCAGACATCGAAATCGTCGGCTAACGCAGTGGACTGATCATCGGGGCCGAAAAACCCTCCGCAGCGTCCCGGAAAGTGACGTCGTCGCCGTTAATGGTGATGGTCCCTTCGGCGATACCTTTCACGACTTTTGGGTATAGGGTGTGTTCCGCGGTCAAAACGCGGGCGGCAAGGCTATCCGCGGTGTCATCGGGCAACACCGGCACCGCCGCCTGCGCAATGATCGGACCGTCATCCATTTCTGCCCTTACATAATGGATGGTGCAGCCGCTGATCCTTGCCCCTGCTTCCAAAACTTGTTCGTGTACATGCAGCCCTTTGAAGGCGGGCAAAAGGGACGGGTGAATGTTTATTTGCCGGTTGAACCAATGATCGACGAAGCCGGCTGTCAGCAACCGCATGAAGCCGGCATTGCACACCAGGTCTACCTGCCGCGATTCCAACGCATCCGTCAGGTCGGTTTCGAACGCCTCCCGGCTGTCATAGGATTTATGGGGTATGCTGACGGTTTCGATTTTTGCGGATTTGGCGCGATCTAAGCCAGGGGCGTGTGGCTTGTTCGAAATAACGCAAGCAATCTCCGCCGGAAAGTCGCTGTCGGCGCAGGCATCGATGAGTGATTGAAGGTTGGAACCGCGACCGGAAATGAGGACACCAAGTCGAAATTTAGACATGGCCGGCTTGCTGAAAATCTATGGTGCCCACATAGGCGGTCATTGAAGGGGCGCCATCATTATTGGCCACCAATTGACCGACGATGTGGGCATCTTCGCCGTCAGCATGAAGTGTCGATACGACACTTGGGGCCAAGTCAGCAGCGACCACCAACACCATACCGATGCCGCAATTGAAGGTCCGGAGCATTTCCTGTTCGGAAATCTTTCCGGTTGCCGCGAGCCAGCCAAAAATGGGGGGTGGCTTGATCGCCGCGAGATCGATCTGCGCATCCAAATGGGCCGGTAAAACGCGAGGCACATTCTCCGTCAGTCCGCCGCCTGTGACATGGGCCGCCGCCTTGAACTGAGATTGCGCCATCATCCCCAACAGGGGCTTTGCATAGATCTTGGTGGGCGTGAGCAGCGTGTCGAGAAGTGTTTCGCCCTCGAAGGGTGCGGACGGGTCCACGTCAAAATCGTCGAGCAGTTTGCGAACTAAGGAATAGCCGTTGGAGTGAAGGCCCGAGGACCTCACGCCAATGAGGACATCACCGGCGGCCAAATCGTTGGTGCGCGGCAATAGCTTGTCGCGCTCTACCGCTCCAACCGAGAAGCCCGCGAGATCATAATCCTTCCCAGCATAATGGCCCGGCATTTCGGCAGTCTCGCCACCGATAAGCGCGCAGCCCGCCTGGCGGCACCCGTGCGCCACGCCTGAAACGATGTCTCGGGCGACGGGGGGCTCAAGTTTGCCGGTGGCGAGATAGTCTAAAAAGAAGAGAGGCGTTGCCCCTTGGACGATCAAATCGTTAACGCACATGGCAACCAGATCGACCCCAATCGTGTCGTGGCGGTTGTGATCGATTGCCAATCTCAGCTTGGTGCCCACGCCGTCGGTGGCTGCCACCAGAAGCGGATCCGACATGCCCAAGGCATTGAGGTCAAAAATGCCCCCAAATCCGCCAAGGTTGGAATCTGCGCCCGGCCGACGCGTAGAGGCAGCCAGGTCCTTGATGGCGTCCACTAAATCGTTGCCCGCCTTAATGTCGACACCAGCATTTGCATATGTATATGGGCTCGGCTGCGATTTGGGGGTCGCTTTAACCATGTTTGTTTCCTAATTTGCGAACCGGGCAGGGCATATTAGCGCGCCGACAGCTTTAAGCGGCTGGAGGCTGCCGCACAATATGTTTGTTTAAGCTGATAAAGACCCAACGAGAGCCCTTTTTGTGATTGGTGCAAGTGTTATAGTGGTCGACTTACGGGGGATACTGTCGTGAACTCTTTCAAAATCGCTTGCGCGCTCGCCGCCATGCTCCTTGTCGTCTCTGTACCTGGATTCGCGGTGGCCGAAGAAGCCGAAATCTTCACCGTCCGTGATGTGGAGGTGGATGCCACCGCGGAGGCCGCAGCAAAAGCGCGGGATATTGCGATCGCGCAAGGTCAGCGTATTGCGCTTCGTGACCTGTTGCGTCGCCTGACACTCAAGGATGATTGGGAGCGGCTGCCCCAGCCGTCCGGTGCCGAGATCACGTCCCTGATCAAGGGGTTTGAGGTTGAAGAAGAGAAAAACAGCCAAACCCGCTATTTGGGTAAGCTGTCCTTCGCGTTTAAGGCCGGCAATGTAAGGAGCCTTTTGCGTCGCTATGACATTCCCTTCAGTGAAATACGGGCCAAGGCCACACTGCTGATCCCGGTTTACTCGACGGAAGATGGGCCGATCATTTGGGCTGAAGAAAACCTTTGGGCCGAAACCTGGTCCAAAAGCGGTTTTGCCCAGGCCCTTGCGCCAATTGTCATGCCGCTGGGAGATCTGGAGGATATAGCAGCAATTTCTCCCCAATCGGTTGGAACGGCGGATTGGAACCAGCTTGGGCCGGTGGCCGCGCGCTATGGCGCCGGGGATGTGATAATCCCGCAGGCGACAACCATTGATGAGCCGGGTGGCGTTATCACCTCGGTCGATGTGGTGCAGATGTCCGCTAACGGTACCAGCCAATATTCCGTCTCGTTCTCCGCTGCCACTGAAGAGGAAACTCTACTGGAAGCCGTCAACTCGATCGGCGGGGAGAAGCAGGAAAGCTGGAAGCGCCGCACCATCATTCAATACGGCAGCGAGGACATATTCGAAGCCACGATTGTATTTCGGTCATTTAACGAATGGCTGAGCATTCGGCAGCGCTTGGCTGATATTCCCTCGATCACCGAATTGCATTTGGTCGGGCTCACGGTAGAAGGCGCCCAGGTCAATATGAAGATTGCCGGATCGCTTGAAAATCTGTCGATTGCGCTGGCGCAGTCTGACCTTGAGCTGTTGGACGCGACCCGATTCTTGTTGATCAGGCCGAGATCCGCCGATACCGCGCAGAAAGCGACGAACTCGTTCTCACCGGCGTTCCAGCAGGTGGCACGCGCCGTCCCAGGAATTAGCGCCCCGACCGGCTATGGCGAAGCGACGGGAGACATTCAGCCATGGATACCCGGTACCGGATCGTTGCCAGTGGTTGGCGGAAGCGGCGATTTGTACTATCAGCAACCGGAAGCTGGATATCCGTCGCAGGGCCAAGAGGCTGAGGCAGTCCGACAATTTGAAGAAATTGCACCGCTTGGTGATTGACGGATAGCGGCAGAGCCACCGGCACTCAAAAAATAAGACGGCGGACCTGTGACAATTCCGAATATCATCACGCTTGGGCGCATCATCTGTGTACCAATTATAATTTGGCTGATCTTGAGCGGGGCCTATCTTGCTGCGTTCGGCATATTTGTGTTTGCCGGCGTATCCGACGCCCTGGACGGGTGGATTGCAAAAAACTTTAATGCCGCAACGCAGTTAGGCGCCTATCTGGACCCGATCGCCGACAAGGCCTTGCTGGTGAGTATATATGTGACGCTGGGGCTACAAGAAGCGCTGGCGTCGTGGCTGGTTATTCTGGTCGTCTCACGTGATGTTCTGATCATCGGGGCGGTGTTGCTGTCGATCCTTATTGGGCAACGGTTGGTTGTTGCCCCACTTATGATCAGCAAGGTGAACACCACATTTCAAATAGTTCTCGCCGCGTGCGTGCTGGGGGCATTGGCGTTTGGATTTACCGCGGCCGATATCCTCATTGACAGCGAATGGGCGACCGTGCTGATCGCAGATGTGGTGTTCGGGCTGAGTGTCTTGGTAGGGGTAACGACCGTGTGGTCCGGAGGCAGTTATCTCCGCGTCTGGACTCAGTCCGTTTCGGCGTCCGATATTGGAGGCCGGTGATCATCATGTCGGCCTAAGTGAACAAATACACCTGACCAAATTCGACTGGGTATGACGTCCCAACAGATACCGTTAAATCTGATTCCGGCGCCCCGCTATTCACGTGCGGCTTTCACCGCTACGGCTGCAAACCGCAGTGCGTTGGCGTTTGTGGAAAATTGGCCCCAATGGCCGGCCCAGCGGCTTCTTTTGGTCGGTCCTGGGGGCAGCGGCAAGACTCATCTTGCCCATATTTGGGCCGAGAAAGCTGGTGCCCAATTTATCGATGCACGGACGCTTACGGTCGAAAAAGGGGTGGATCCGGGCCGATCCACCGCCTTCGTGGTGGATGATGTCCAGTGTGCGCGGTCCGAACGGGCCTTGTTTCATTTTTTGAATGTTGCCGCCCAGCGGCGTTGCTGGTTGTTGATGACCATCGACCAGGAGCCCGCGCAGATGATGTTCAAGCTGCCCGACTTGCGGTCCAGGCTTAATGGGGCGCCCAGATGCCATCTGGCGCGGCCTGACGAGGAGTTGTTGGAGGCTGTCCTCATTAAGCTCTTCGAGGATCGGCAGATGGCGCCGGACCCAAGCATTATCGGGTATATTACCAAACGCATCGAGCGCACGTTGTCGGCTGCAGAGACAGTAGTAGCGGCGATTGATCGGGTTGCGCTGTCCCGGCGCCAGGCGGTCAATCTGGGCCATGCAAGAGAGGTACTGGAACCGGCCGGCGGTTAGAGCCGGTCAATTCTGATGACGGTACTTGCAGGCTTTCCTGCATCGTCATGACTTTGTTACCTTTTCACAATACCGTAACAGTCAAATTTTCTTTTGAATTTCAATGGGTAATGATGGCCCAGGGTGACAAACAGGGTGAACAATGAGTTCAGCGACCACCAAAGCACCGGCTCCCGCGCGGCGCAAAAAGGCGGCCCCCGCTGCCAGCCTGATTGATATGAACACGCCGCGGCGTTTCATCAACCGGGAAGTGTCCTGGCTCACATTCAACACGCGCGTGATCGAAGAGGCTCAAAACGAGCGCCATCCGCTTCTGGAGCGCGTTCGCTTCCTGTCGATTTCAGCCAGCAATCTGGATGAGTTTTACATGGTCCGCGTCGCCGGCTTGCATGAATTGGTCATGGCCGGTGTCGAAACGGTGAGCGACGATGGTCTCACGCCTGCGCAACAACTCAAGGAAATAAATGCGAAGGCCGGTGAGTTGATGACGGTCCAGCAACAGGTTTGGGAAACGCTCAAATTGGAATTGCGCGGCGCCGGCATCGAAGTGATCGAGCCGAGCGAAATGACTGCCAAGGAACTGCAATGGATGCAGGAGTACTTTTCCGAGCAAGTCTTTCCCGTGCTGACACCCTTGGCGGTCGACCCGGCGCACCCGTTCCCATTCCTTCCCAATCTTGGGTTCTCACTGGCTTTGGAGCTTAAGCGCGGTGATGACGGCGAAACGATGAACGCCCTGCTGCCGATCCCGGCCAAGATCGGCCGGTTTGTTCAACTGCCCGCAGCGGACGGAGCGGCAACGGTTCGTTTCGTGTCGATGGAAAACATTATCGGAAGTTTTCTCAATCATCTTTTTCCCGGCTATGACGTGGTGGGGAAGGGGGTGTTCCGCGTCATTCGAGACAGCGACATCGAGATCGAGGAAGAAGCGGAAGATCTGGTCCGCGTGTTCGAGACGGCGTTGAAGCGGCGTCGGCGCGGCAGTGTCATACGGCTTACAACCGATGCATCTATGCCGGAGGGGTTGCGCGAGTTTGTCGCCTCTCAGTTGGAGCTCGACAGCGAGCCTGTGATCGTACACGGACTATTAGGCCTTGCGGAAATATCGCAGCTCATTATCGACGATTTCCCAGATCTGAAATTCACGCCCTTTAATGCGCGTTTTCCGGAACGCATTCGCGACCATGGGGGCGACTGCTTTGCCGCCATTCGGGAGAAAGACATTATCGTTCACCATCCCTATGAGTCGTTCGACGTGGTGGTGCAATTTCTTCGCCAGGCAGCGGATGATCCCAACGTGCTGGCGATCAAGCAAACGCTCTACCGGACAAGCGATGACTCGCCGATTGTGTCAGCTTTGATCCGCGCCGCCGAAGCCGGCAAATCCGTCACCGCATTGGTCGAACTAAAAGCCCGTTTCGATGAGGAAGCGAACATTCGTTGGGCGCGCGATCTGGAGCGCGCCGGTGTTCAAGTGGTGTACGGATTCATTGAACTGAAGACCCACGCCAAGGTGAGCTATGTGGTGCGGCGCGAGGGCAAGACGTTGCGCACATATGCGCATTTCGGTACGGGTAACTATCACCCGCAGACGGCGAAGATATATACAGACCTTTCCATCTTCACAGCGCAGCCCGAACTGGGCCGCGATGCGGCACGTGTGTTTAATTTTGTCACCGGGTACGCCACGCCGCCCAGCTTTGAAAAGATTTCCATTTCTCCATTGAATCTGCGCTCGACGATTATGGAAAAGATAGAAGAGGAAATCGAACATTCCAAAGCTGGGCGCCCGGCCGCGATTTGGCTCAAGCTCAATTCGCTAGTCGATGCGGAGGTAATCGATGCGCTCTACCGAGCATCCTGCGCCGGCGTGCGAATCGATTGTGTCATTCGGGGCATTTGCTGTTTGCGGCCCGGCGTGTCGGGCATGTCCGAAAACATTCGGGTCAAAAGTATCGTCGGGCGGTTTCTCGAGCATTCGCGAATCGTCTGTTTCGGCGGCGGCTATGAGCTGCCGTCGCCCAAGGCAAAGGTCTACATTTCCTCGGCGGACTGGATGCCACGCAATCTCAACCGGCGCGTGGAAGTCCTGCTGCCGGTTGAAAATCCGACGGTTCACCGGCAGATCTTGGACCAGATCATGGTGGCCAATCTGTTGGATGAGGCCCAAAGCTGGACTTTGCAGCCAAATGGGGACTTTGTGCGGTCCGTCGTAGACGCAAATCGTGACGTTTTCAGCGCACATGACTATTTCATGACAAATCCGAGCTTGTCCGGGCGGGGAACTGCGCTTAAATACGATCCTCCGCCAAAGGTGCCGTTAGCGCTTGAACACTGATAGGGCAGTGCATGCCATTCCGAAATATGAGGCAGCGGGTTCAGCTCGGCGAACAGCCCGTCGGTGTGGTCGATATCGGATCGAACTCCGTACGCCTCATTGTCTATGAATCTCTAAGCAGAAGCCCGATACCGGTTTTTAACGAGAAGGCCATGTGCGGCATTGGCCGGGGCCTTGTTCATACGGGGCAACTTGATCAGCCGGGCATGGAAGGCGCGCTTGATGCGCTTGGCCGCTTTAAGATGATCTTGGACTCGGTCGAGGGTGTGCGTGTGTTTGCGGTAGCGACAGCGGCGGTCCGTGACGCTGCCAACGGCAAAGAGTTTGTGAATAAGGCAGCAGCGCAATTGGGCCAAGAAGTGCGCGTGCTGTCCGGCGAAGAGGAAGCCAAACTGGGGGCAGAGGGCGTGTTGTCGGCAATCCCGGCCGCCCAAGGAATCGTTGGCGATCTTGGTGGCGGCAGTTTGGAGCTTTGCGAGGTTGGCCGTGGCACGATCGGCCGCGGCGTGACCGTTCCCCTGGGGCCTTTGCGTTTGATGGATGCAGCCGATGGAAACATTGATCGGGCGCGGCAAATTGCGCGCGAAACATTCTCCAACCTCAATTGGCTTCCCGAGCATCGCGGCGGAACGCTTTATGCAGTCGGGGGCACATGGCGAAGCCTTGCCCGGATCGACATGGCGCAATTGAAGTATCCGCTTCACATATTGCACCACTACACCATCCCCAATGCGCGTGCGAAGGCATTGTCTGAAGTGCTGGCGCGTTTGGGGCGTAAGTCGCTTGAACGCATCGAGGGGTTGTCGAAGCGCCGGATCGATTCATTGCCCTATGGCGCAATCGTGCTGGATGAATTGATTTCAGCGATTCAGGCAAAGGATGTGGTGGTATCTGCCTTCGGTCTGCGTGAAGGGCTTCTATTCAATTTGTTGCCAAAACGCGCCAGATCGGACGACCCCCTGTTGGGCGGTGCTGGCGCTTATTCGGAGCGGCTGTCGCGTAACCCTGCCATCAACGCAAAACTTGCAGATTGGCTTGCGGAACTTTTCAATGATCAACCGCCGGAGTGGCGCCGGTTAGGGAAGGCTGCCTGTTTACTGTCCGACATCGGTTGGCGTGGTCACCCCGACTATCGCGGCATCCACTCCTACTACGAGGTGCTCCGCATGCCCTTGACGGGTGTTGACCATCGCGAACGTACGATGATCGCGCGTGCCGTGATGGTGCGCTATACGGGCGACCAAGACATTCGTTTGAACGAAGTGAGCGATCTGCTGAACGATGAAGAACAATTATGGGCGCGGCGGTTTGGGGTGGCCTTGCGGTTCGCCCACACATTATGCGGCGGTGTCTCGGATCTCTTGTCGCAATCATCACTGAGCATGACGCCCGAAGGTATCGTTGTCACCTTGTCTGAAGAAGCCACCCAGCTCATGAAAGGGGACACGGTACGCAAACGACTCGCATCCCTCGGGCGCGTTTTCGAATTGGAAACGAACGTCGAAATCTCGGAAAGCGTCTCTGCCCCCCAGCGGAGCAGAGCCTAACTCGCTTTCCTAGGTGGTGTTTCTTTGTGACCGCTTCTCTTGCTTTTGATGGTGACAACCCGGCGGCCGTTGAGGCCAAGGCTAATGTCGCCATGCTTCAGCGCCAGGGCCGTATCACCGAAGATTTCCCGCCGCCAGCCTTTGAGCGCTGAAATGGACGCATCGTCGTCGGCGGCAAGCAGCTCCAGGTCGCTCACATTCGCAACGAGCTTCTGGGCAACGCGATGCTCTTCGCATTTCATCTTCAACAGCACTTTCAAAAGCTCGATCACCGGCGCAAGGCCGGGCGGTGTGGGCTTGGGTTTTGAGACCGATGGCAGATCGTCTTTCGGAATATCGAGCCCCTGCTTTACGGCCTTCAGGAGGGATTGGGCGGCCTTTGAATTGGCAAATCCCTTCGGCACGGCGCGCAACGAGTCGAGCTCCGACTTGTTTTTCGGCGCCTGATTGGCGATTTCGTAAAGCGCGTCGTCCTTAAGAATACGTCCACGGGGCAAATCCCGCTCTTGCGCTTCGGCCTCGCGCCAGGCGGCAACCTTCTGCAATATTGCAGCAGCGCGGCGCCCATTATGCCGTGCCTTCAACCGCTTCCAGGCATCTGCTGGTGCAAGATCATAGGTGCTTGGATTGAGAAGGATGGCCATTTCCTCGTCCACCCAGGCTTCTCGCTCCGCCTTCTTGAGTTGCTCGAAGATCTCCTCATAGGCGCCCCGAAGATGCGTGACGTCGGACATGGCGTAAGCGAGTTGCTTTTCCGTCAGGGGCCGGCGGGCCCAATCGGTGAAACGGGAAGATTTGTCCACCGGTACCTTGAGGGTGCGCTTGATGAGGTTCTCGTAGCTGACCGCATCGCCGAAGCCGCACACCATGGCAGCTACCTGGGTATCGAACAACGGGGCGGGGATCACCTTGTCCAGGTGATAAAAGATCTCGATGTCCTGCCGGGCCGCGTGGAAGACTTTCTTAACTTTTTGGTTCTTGAGGAGCTGAAGGAAGGGGGCGAGGTCGATCTTGTCTGCCAACGGGTCCACAATCACTTCGTCGTCGGGTCCGGCGATCTGGATGAGGCACAGCTTTGGCCAGTATGTCGAATCGCGCATGAATTCCGTATCGACTGTAATGAAGTCGGCCCGGCTCAATTTTTTGCAGATTTCCTTGAGTTCTTTGGTGGCAGTAATGATTTGCATACGGGTGAGCTATAGCCTATGTGGCATGCTCTGTCGCGCTTGACAGCGATTGAGAATCTATGTGCTTCTTCGGCCGGACGGTCCACCCCAAAAAATCGGCCTAATTAACGAGGATCCATGACGATGCATGCCTATCGCACTCACACCTGCGGCGAATTGCGCGCAGACCATGTCGGCGACACTGTACGCCTCTCCGGCTGGGTGCACCGGAAGCGCGATCATGGGGGCCTGCTGTTCATCGATTTGCGGGACCATTACGGCATCACCCAATGCGTGATCGAGCCCGACAACGAAATCTTCAGCGCGGTGGAAGCGGTGCGCGCCGAAAGCGTGATTACCGTAACCGGTCCGGTGGTTGCCCGGTCGGACGAAACCGTGAATACGGACCTGCCCACGGGGCATGTGGAAGTGCGCATTCAGGAATGGACGTTGCAGTCTTCCGCGGATGAGCTGCCGCTGCCGGTGTTCGGCGATCAGGAATATCCCGAGGAAACGCGTCTGAAATACCGTTTCCTGGATTTGCGCCGCGACAGGCTGCACCAGAATATTGTGCTTCGCTCGCAGGTGATTTCATCAATCCGCCGGCGTATGACCGATGCCGGCTTTATGGAATTCCAAACGCCCATTCTAACGGCATCCAGCCCGGAAGGCGCACGGGATTTTTTGGTGCCAAGCCGCCTGCACCCGGGCAAGTTTTACGCCCTGCCGCAAGCGCCTCAGCAGTTCAAGCAGCTCATCATGGTGGCGGGCTTCGACAAGTATTTTCAAATCGCGCCGTGTTTCCGCGACGAAGATGCGCGCGCCGACCGCAGCCCCGGCGAGTTTTATCAGCTCGACTTGGAAATGAGCTACGTCACCCAAGAAGACGTGTTCCAAACCATGGAACCGGTTCTCCATGGGCTGTTCGAGGAATTTGCGGCCGACCGGAAAGTGTCTCCGGCCCCGTTTCCACGTATTCCGTATGCGGAAGCAATGGCGAAATATGGATCCGACAAACCCGATCTGCGTAATCCGATCGAGATGTGCGATGTGAGCGAGACCTTCCGGGGGTCGGGCTTCAAAATCTTTGCGAACATGCTTGAAAAGGATGTAAGCGCGCAAGTCTGGGCCATCCCCGCACCAACGGGCGGCAGCAGAGCCTTCTGTGACCGGATGAATTCCTGGGCCCAGTCGGAAGGGCAGCCGGGACTTGGCTATATCTTCTTCCGGGAAGGCGAGGGCGCCGGTCCAGTTGCGAAAAATATCGGCGAAGAACGGACCATTGCCTTGCGCGATCAGCTTGGCTTGAAAGATGGCGATGCCGTTTTCTTCGTTGCGGGCACGCCAAAGTCATTCGCGCCGTTTGCGGGATCAGCGCGCATTAGGATTGGTGAGGAACTCGACCTTTGCGAGAAGGACACATTCCGCTTTTGCTGGATCGTCGACTTCCCCATGTTCGAATACAACGAGACCGACAAGAAGATCGATTTCAGCCACAACCCGTTCTCCATGCCCCAAGGCGGTATGGAAGCACTGGAAACCAAAGACCCGCTCGATATCCTCGCCTATCAGTACGATATCGTGTGCAATGGCGTGGAGTTGTCATCCGGTGCAATCCGGAACCATTTGCCGGACATCATGCTGAAGGCCTTTGAGATTGCGGGCTACGAAGCCGGCACGGTCGAGGAAGAATTCCGAGGTATGCTGAATGCTTTCCGGTATGGCGCACCGCCTCATGGCGGGTTCGCCCCTGGTGTGGATCGCATTGTCATGTTGCTGGCGGGCGAAGAAAACCTGCGGGAAGTCACAATGTTCCCCATGAATCAGCAGGCGGAAGATTTGATGATGAACGCGCCCAGTACCGTGCCAAATCACGCCTTGCGCGAAGTTCATCTGCGCCTGGCTTTGCCGGAAGAACCTAAAGGCCAGGCCGGCAATTAAGGCGCGATTGTGGCGTCATCCTTGTGCGGATAGCGGCCAATCCCCATTTATAGGGTCAACTTCATTGGAAGGAGTTTGACCCATGTTGACCCTCATCGCAGTTTTCGGCGTTCTGTTGGCGGCCGTCAGTCTATGGGGACTTTACCGGCCGAGGACGGTCGTTTCATGGGTGCAATATGTCGGACTGCACCGGTTCGGCATGACCTTCGCCGTCGGCCTCCGGCTTGTATTGGGGTTCGCCCTCATCTTGGCCGCCCCCGCCACACCGTTTCCGCAAATCGTCTTTGCATTGGGCGTCATCGCTCTTCTGGCGGCAGTGGGAATCGTGATTATGGGGTGGGAGCGGGTGACCGGCCTGCTCAACTGGTTCGCTGAGGCCCCCGCCACCACATTGCGGACCGCATTTGCCTTCGGCGCTGCGTTTGGCGGATTCCTCCTTTACACGTCCCTCTAGGGGAATGTAATGCCTGTGCCCAATCCGATAGGGTTGCTTTGAAATGAGGATCCGATGAAATACCGCGGAAGCTGCCATTGCGGCGCGGTGACCTTCGACGTCGACGCGCCCGAAGACCTCGAAGTGGAAGACTGTAACTGCTCTATCTGTGCGAAGACCGGTTTTCTGCATTTGATTGTGCCGTTGGCGTGTTTCAAACTCCTCAGCGGCGAAGATCAGCTTACGCATTATCGTTTCAACACGGGTGTTGCAGACCATACGTTTTGCCGGCGGTGTGGGGTCAAGGCATTTTACACGCCGCGCTCAAATCCTGATGGCGTCAGCGTGAACGCCCGGTGTTTGGAACCAAAACCAAAGTCAATGAAGGTTAACGCCTTCGATGGCCAAAACTGGGAGCAGAATGCCGGGCGGCTTGCTCATTTGAGCAAAACCTGAATTCGGACGTACCACAAATATAGTACATAGGCGGAGTTTCCGTACCCGTTGTTTCTTGCTATTGTTTCACCAAGTGCAGCCAAATGCTGCCGGGCAATAAAGGCAACAACAAAAAAGGGGAACAGAAATGACGCCAGAACTAACCTATCTTGTCTACAGCATCATCCTGACATTCGCGCTGATCCTTGTACCGGCGACCGCGTCCGTGCTCGCCAACGGATTGCTAACGCAAGCCGGCCCAAGGGACAATCTTCCGGAACCCGGCGCGTTCAATGCGCGGTGCGTCCGCCTCAGGAACAACATGCTTGAAAACATGGTGATGTTTACCGGCATCGTGCTGGTGGCCCATGTGGCCGGTGTGACGTCGCCCATGACGGTGTTAGGCGCACAGATATTTTTCTTCGCGCGGGTGCTGCACGCCGTTGTGTACATTGCGGGTTTCCCCCTCATCCGGCCGCTTTTTTGGGCCGCCGGTGTCGTGGGCATGGGAATGATCGTTATCGAGCTCCTGTAACCGCAATTTTTGGGAAAAGGTCTCACGAAAACGGTGGTGGGATACGGTGAGTCCCGCTGCCGCTCAATTTGCTGCCAGGGCGCGTAGCGCGACGATCCCCGCTCTTTTAGAGTGCAAACGCCCCGGGGATAACCGGGCTGCGCGGCACAATAGCGCCAATTTTTGACATTTGAGCTGACATCAAAGCGTTGTAAGCTGCTTGTATAGGGCAGAGCAGGGGTGCGGAAACTGCCCAACACAGCGAGGGGGTTGTTGAATGGCGAGAAAAGACGGGAGCATGGCTAAGCTCGGCGCGGGTGGATACATCGCCTGGATGCTCGTTTTTTTGGCCGTAGTAAGTGGACTTGTCTATTTCGACCTAATTTCAACCGATGGCGTGTTACTCCGAGCCTTTGCATACAACTGGGCTTTGAACTCAACAATAGTCGCTGTTCTGTTCATAGGTATCCTCTACAGCTTTGGGCAGGTTGTTCAAGTTGGCCGCGCAACTTGGTGGATTCGACGTTCTTGGCGATTCGGTCACGCAGAACAACCTGGTTTGATGGTTGCCAATCCAGGAGGCGCTCCGCCCTTGTTGTCGGCAGTCGGCGCGCTTTTCGCAGAACGTCCCGGACCCATTGTTTTCGACACCTTTGAGTTCCGTTCGATCCTTGATTCCGTCGGCACCAGGCTCGACGAGTCCCGTGAAATAACCCGCTACATGATCGGCCTACTGATCTTCTTAGGCCTGCTTGGCACGTTCTGGGGTTTATTGAAGACGGTCTCGTCGGTCGGGGGCACCATCGACGCGCTCGCCCAGGCGGGAGATGCATCCGAAGCCGTCTTCTCTAAGTTCTTAGATGATCTTCGCGAACCCATCAACGGAATGGGCACCGCGTTTTCCTCATCACTACTTGGGTTGGCGGGTTCATTGGTGCTTGGCTTTCTAGACTTACAAGCGTCTCAAGCGCAGAATCGCTTCTTCAACAATTTCGAAGAGTATTTGTCGCGTGCGTCCGAACTCGGCGCGCCGCGGCCAGGCGGACTAGACGACTACTAGCTCGCGGGCAGCGGGAACGGGGGGACACGCGATGGCTTTCACGCAGCGGCGCGCGCGCCACGAGGCGGTAAATTTTTGGCCTGGCTATGTGGATGCACTGGCCACGCTTCTGCTGATCATGATCTTCCTGTTGGTGGTGTTTGCCGCCGCGCGTTTCTTCGTGCGTGAGGCGCTTTTCCTGCGCACGCAGGAGCTTGAAGAAACACGCACCCAAGTATCCACCCTGTCCACCGAACTAGACGAGCGTGCAGGACAAGTCGAAACATTGGAGGAAGATAAGAAATCCCTTGAGACCGATTTGGCGGAAACAAAGGACTCGGCTTCGCGTGCCGAGACGCGGGCAACGGAACTTGAATCGAGCGTCGCCACTTTAGAGGATGAGAAGCAGACCCAAGCCGAACGCATTGCCGCTCTGGAAACTCAGATCGCTCAAGCCAACGCAGCCCTTGAAGATGCCAAGGCCGAAGAAGAGCGCTTGGGGGCCTTGATAGCCTCCCTCAAGGAACAAGAGGCCGCTGCCGCTGCGGAGATCGACGGCCTTAAGGCGTCCCTCGAGGCAGAGGTCACGACCGGCGAAGACCAGAAGGCCGAAATTGCGCGGCTGCTGGCATTGCTTGAAGCGGCGGACCAGGACAAGGCGCTGGCGGGGTCCGAAATCGAGACCTTAAAGGCCTCCGCCGCGCAGCAGAAAGAAGAAGGCGAAGAGGCGCAGGCGCAGCTATCGCTGCTCAATGAAGAACTTGCAAGTCTGCGCGTCCGGCTCAAAGGGACAGAAGATGAATTAGCGGCGGCACAAGCCAAGGCCGCCGAAGACGAAGCCAAGATCAGTTCGCTCTCGCAAGAGCTTGCAGATGCGAAGGCGGCCAACGAACAGGCGCTTTCCCAATATCAATCTGAATTCTTCGCGCAATTGGCGGAAGCGTTGGGCACCCGCGAAGACATAGAAGTCGTGGGCGACCGGTTTATTCTGCAGTCTGAGGTTTTGTTCGATTCAGGATCGGCAGTGATCAATGCCGCAGGCCAAGAAAACCTCAAAAAAATTGCTGCCGTCATGCGGGAGATTTCACGATCGATCCCCGCCGACATCAGTTGGATTTTGAGGGTTGACGGCCACTCCGACAAACAGCCCATCAGCAGTTCCCGCTTTCCCAGCAATTGGCACCTGTCCGCGGCGCGTGCGATTGCCGTCGTCCAGTTTTTGACGGATCACGGTGTGGATCCGAAGCGGTTGGTGGCGGCCGGCTTTGGCGAGTTTCAGCCGCGAGAGACGGGAGCGTCGGCCGAAGCCTACCGCCGCAACCGCCGCATCGAATTCAAGTTGACCAACAGATGACAAAAAAAGGGGCCCACGCCCCTTCTCTCTGTGTTGTGTGGGTTGTCTATGAACACCCGCTCGTGGCCCCACACGTATCGCACTTCATGCAGGTGCCGTTGCGCACCAAAGTGAAGTTGCCGCATTCACCGCAGGGGTCGCCCTCATACCCTTTCATCCGCGCCGCTTGCCGAAGCAACACCGTGCTGTCTTGGTCCGGCAGGAGAGCACCATCGATATGGGCTGAAACCTCATAATCTACCGATTCACTTGCGGTAAGGTCCGACCCGACGGCCAGCGCACCGATTTCTCCGGCTGCCGCGTCTTGAGAGTCAGCAATGGCACCACCATTCATCAGGACCAGCGAACTGCGCATATAGCCGTTAGATGCAAAGCGGCGCACCACATTTTCCACCGCCGCGGGGTCCGCGTCAGGTGTACGGCCTTCGTCCTCGCCCGTGCCAAGTGCATCGAGCCTGATTTCGTCCGGTTCCACATGGGCAAGATCGTCACGGCCCAAATAGCTCACCGCAAGTTCACGGAAGACATAGTCCAGAATAGACGTGGCGTTCTTGATGGTGTCGTTTCCTTGCACCAAACCTGCGGGTTCAAAGCGGGTGAAGGTGAAGGCCTCCACAAACTCTTCCAGCGGTACGCCGTATTGCAGGCCGATGGAAATGGCGATCGCGAAATTATTCATCAGACTACGGAAGGCAGCACCTTCTTTGTGCATGTCGATAAATATTTCGCCGAGCTCACCTTCTTCATATTCGCCCGTGCGCAGATAAACTTTGTGCCCGCCTACGGTCGCCTTTTGGGTGTAGCCTTTGCGGCGGCTGGGGAGGCGGCGGCGGGCCTGTTCGCGTTCCCGCTCTACAATGCGTTCGACGATCCGCTCCGTGATGACCTGGGCACGAGAAGCGGCCGGCTGATCACTGGCCACTTGTTCGATGAAATCTTCTTCATCGTCATCGTCCGCACTCAGGAGAGACGCATTCAGGGGCTGACTTAGCTTGGAGCCATCGCGATATAGGGCGTTTGCCTTCAAGCCAAGGCGCCAGGACAGCATGTAACTTTGCGTGCAGTCGTCGATTGTCGCGTCGCTTGGCATGTTGATGGTCTTGGAAATTGCGCCCGAAATAAACGGCTGCGCCGCCGCCATCATGCGAATATGGCTTTCGACGGACAAGTAGCGCGTCCCCAGATGGCCGCACGGGTTCGCACAATCGAATACGGGCAGGTGTTCCTGCTTAAGATGCGGTGCCCCCTCCAAAGTCATGGCACCGCAGCAATAAAGGTTGGCCAGGTCGATATCTTCTTTCGAAAATCCGATGGCGGACAGAATGTCGAGCGTTGGATCGGCAAGCTGTTCCTGTGACAATCCCAAGACCATCTCGCAAAACTCGTCGCCCAGCGTGTATTTGGTGAAGGCGTAGCGCACGTCGAAGCTGGTGGCGAGCGATCCCTCGACCAAATCGAGCTGTTCGTCGGTCAGTCCTTTCGACCGCAGCAATTGATGATTGATGCCCGGTGCGTCTTCGAGCGTGCCGTGGCCGACCGCATAATCGATGATGTCGTTGATCTGGTCTTGGGCGTAGCCAAGCGTTTGCAACGCGTCGGGTACTACCCGATTGATTATCTTGAAGTAGCCGCCCCCGGCGAGCTTCTTATACTTCACCAGAGCGAAGTCGGGCTCGATACCCGTGGTGTCGCAATCCATGACCAAGCCAATAGTGCCCGTGGGCGCAATGACAGTGGTCTGCGCATTGCGGTAGCCGTGTTCTTCACCTAATGACAAGGCGCGGTCCCAGGCGTTGCGGGCCCGCTGCACCAACTCCGGCTCGGGGCATAGGTCAATGTTGAGCGCAACGGGCGGTGTGTTGAGGGCCTCATAGCCGCTGGTTTCGCCGTAAGTAGCGCGCCGATGGTTTCTGATAACCCTCAGCATGGACTCTTCATTGTGCCAATATTCAGGAAAAGCCTCGAGCCGCTGAGCAATTTCCGCCGACGTAGCATAGGCCGTGCCTGTCATAAGCGCGGTGATTGCGCCACAAAGGGTCCGGCCTTCGTCGCTATCGTAGGAAAGGCCCGACGACATGAGCAGGCCGCCGATATTCGCAAAACCAAGTCCCAACGTGCGGTATTTGTACGATAGCTCGGCGATTTCCTTGGACGGGAACTGCGCCATCATCACAGAGATTTCAAGGACGAGGGTCCACAGTCTTACGGCGTGTTCAAATCCGTGTGCATCGAACGACTTGTCGTCGTTGCGGAAGGCCAACAGGTTGAGCGAGGCGAGATTGCAGGCCGTGTTGTCCAAGAACATATATTCCGAACACGGATTAGACGCGCGGATTTCGCCGGCCGCCGGACATGTATGCCAATCGTTGATGGTTGTGTGGAATTGGATGCCCGGATCGGCGCATGCCCAGGCCGCGTATCCAACCTTTTCCCACAGATCTTTGGCATTGATCTCTTTGTGAACGGCGCCATCCGTCCGCCGCTTAAGCGCCCACTGCTTACCCGCTTCCACCGACTGGAGAAACTCGTCCGTAACGCGTATGGAATTGTTTGAGTTTTGACCCGCCACGGTGAGGTAGGCGTCGCTGTCCCAATCCGTGTCATAGGTGCGAAAATCGATGCTGGTGTAGCCTTGTTTGGCAAACTGAATGACGCGGCCAATGTAATTCTCTGGAACCATGGCGCGTCGCGCCGCCTTGATCTCCCGCTTCAGCGCTACGTTCTTTTTGGGATCAAAGCAATCGTCACCGTCGCCCTCGCAATTGATGCATGCGCGCATCACGGCAGAAAGATGTTTCTCCGAGACCTTTGAGCCGGTCACCAGGGCGGCAACTTTTTGCTCTTCTATGACCTTCCATTCGACGAAGTCTTCGATGTCGGGATGGTCCACGTCGACCACAACCATTTTGGCGGCGCGCCTTGTGGTGCCGCCCGATTTGATGGCCCCGGCCGCCCGGTCGCCGATCTTTAGGAAGCTCATCAGGCCGGAGGATTTGCCGCCGCCGGAAAGCGGTTCATTCTCGCCCCGAATATGGGAAAAATTAGTGCCGGTGCCCGAGCCGTATTTGAACAAGCGCGCCTCGCGCACCCACAAATCCATGATGCCGCCTTCATTGACTAGGTCGTCATTGACGCTCTGAATGAAGCAGGCGTGCGGCTGCGGGCGTTCATAGGCGCTTTCTGATTGGGCCAGGCGTCCGGTGGCGTGGTGCACATAGTGATGGCCTTGCGCCGGCCCATCGATGCCATAGGCCCAATGGAGCCCAGTGTTGAACCATTGGGGGCTGTTGGGCGCGACCCGTTGCGTGGCCAGCATGTAGCGCAGCTCGTCGAAAAAGATGCGCGCGTCTTCTTCGCTCTCAAAGTAATTGCCTTTCCAGCCCCAATAGGTCCACGTGCCCGCCAGACGGTCGAAGACCTGCCGCGCGTCGGTCTCGGATCCGAAGGTGACGTCCGGTCCGCTATCGGGCACATGGCGCCACAACCATTCCGGAACGGCGTTTTCTGCAACCGGCTTAAGTTTCGAGGCAACGCCCGCCTTTCGAAAGTATTTTTGGGCCAATATATCGGCGGCCACCTGGCTCCAGCTTGCCGGCACTTCGATCTCGTCAAGTTTGAAGACCAATGAGCCGTCGGGATTTCTGATTTCACTATTGGTTTTTTTGAACTCAAGCCCTTCGTAAGGCGACACACCATCCTTCGTAAAGCGACGCGAAAAGCGCATGAAATCCTCTTAAATCTTGAAGAAAGAGCCTTGAAAACGACGCTTTAGGACGAGTTCCCCAGCCGCCCAAAACGTCATTTTTCGGCGTTACCAACCCAAACCCGATTGTGAGCTAATGAAGTGCTTGGTCAGACGGCAGTGCGTGGGAAACAAAAACCACCGCCTGCCAAACACCAAATATAGACCTCCAGCCCTCAACGGATACAAAGTCTAGAAAAGCCGTTTTCGGGTTGCAACTACATTTTGGTTAAAACGGTTGAGTGACCCCAAAATGTGGGATTTGCACAGAAATTTTGGGCGGGCACTTGGTGAGCTAAATCAACGCCTTAATTCGAGGTTCTGAGTCCCAAACTTTGAAAATTTTTTTTCTTGTGCGGACGGTCATGAAGTGGCAACCGGACCACGGCAAAATGCGGTCCCTGAAGGCGCAGAATTAAGACCGTCGGACTAAATCGCTGGACCGGAAATGAAATCGACATTTGCAACGCTGGGTCACCGTACGCGCGAGCAATCGCCCAATGAGTCGAGCGGCCAGGGCGTTCGCGCTGGACTGTGTCTTTTGGCAATGCAATATTCCGCCGGGAATCAGCGGGCGGCAAGAATTGCTGAAGATCTTCGAAGACACTGGAAGTAGTTATGGGTCTTTTCTCTGAGATATTTGTTTGGTGGCGGGGGCAGACCATAGGCACCCGGCTGTTCACCATGCGCAAAGGCGTCTTTGTCGGGGAGGACGAACAAGGCAACAAATATTATGAGGAGAAGAAGCCGCGCTACAACGGCATGAAGCGGCGCTGGGTTCTATACAATGGCGAGGCCGAGGCATCCAAGGTGCCGCCTGATTGGCACGGCTGGCTACACTACACGTTCGACGAGCCGCCGACGGTCGATCCCTTCAAGATCAAATCTTGGGAAAAAGAGCATGTGCCAAATCAAACGGGCACGCCTAACGCCTATCGTCCGGCAGGTAGTCTTTATCGTTCAGGACAACGGCCGGAAGCGACCGGCGACTATGAAGCCTGGCAGCCCGAGTAACGGACAAAAGGGAAGGGCGCCTGTGGCCCTTTGAGGAGAGTAGTAGATGGCAAACAACATGGTGGAAACGCTGGTGGGGGCCGTGGTCATATTTGTGGCCGGTGCGTTTTTGTTCTTCGCCTATACCACCGCCGACGTGGCTGATGTGGCGGGCTACAGTGTCACGGCGGATTTTGACAGTGTGGATGGTTTGACAGTCGGCAGCGATGTCAGAATGTCGGGCATCAAGATCGGCACCGTGACATCGCAAGAACTTGATCCGAATACCTATCTGGCGCGCGTGACCATGTCGATCGACCCGAAAGTGCAATTGCCAGACGACTCCTCGATCAAGATCACCGCCGAAGGCTTGCTCGGTGGCAATTACCTGTCCATCGAACCGGGCGGCAGCGAAGACTTGATTGCGGATGGCGGCAAAATTCAGTTCACCCAAGGGTCGATCGATCTCATCGGCCTGGTCGGTCAAGCGATATTCAGCGCCGGGGGCAGCTCTGACGACAGTGACGAATAGCGGCGAAAGATCACAGTTTTGCCATGTGCATCGGCGACTAAAGGGAATGGCAAGGCATTGTCTTGGGGTGCTTGTCAGGTAAACTGAGTGAAGTAGGGGCACAGCACATGCATTCCGGCTTCTCTAGAGCCGTTTTGCTTTTCCAAGAAAACCAAAACGGCTCCAGATTCTTTGTTTGCGCGTTTCCGGATAGTGAACCGGATTCCACTTCACCTGGAAACGCTATAGGGGGATCATCGCAATGAAAGCAGAAGCGCCTTTTCGTGTTCTGAGGCGATCGTGCGGTTTGGCATTTGCAATCGCCGGCGCCGTTGGGCTTGCAGTCGCGCTGCCTCAATCACCGAACGCCCAAGAAGAAGGCGGCATTTCGATCGGGCCGGCAGCGCCTGCAGATGAAGCGGCGCCGGAAGTGCAATTACGCGTCGAAGAGCCCAAGCCTGCACCAGGACCCAGCCAGGAAGCTTTGCAGCAAATGGTGGAAACCGAAGGTGGTGCCGTCTACCGGGGGCTCGATAAGATTACGGCGCGGGTGTCCACGGTCTATGCGCCAATTGATGAGGTTGTTTCTTTCGGGTCGCTGCGTTTCGTAACCCGTCAATGCAACAAGCGTCCGCCGGAAGAAACACCAGAAAAGACCGCGTTCTTAGAAGTAAAAGACGTCAAGCCCGACCAAAGCGAAGAAGACCTCTTTACGGGTTGGATGTTTGCCTCGAGCCCTGCGTTGAATGCGTTGGAGCATCCGGTCTACGACATTTGGCTGATCGATTGCATAATCCTCGAGCCTGAAATACTCGACGAAAGTGACGTGAATTCGGCTGGCTGAGCCACCGCCCCTCGCAACAATTGCTGATATTTGTCGCGAGTAATCTCGCAAGCACCGAATTGTGAAAGGTGCTCCGTCAAAAATTGCGTGTCGAGCAACTTAAAACCACCTGATTTGAGCTGAGCGACTAGGCGTACCAAAGCGACCTTGCTGGCGTCGCGCGCGTGGCTAAACATACTCTCACCAAAAAATGCTGCCCCCAGCGAGACGCCGTAAAGGCCCCCGACCATCTTTCCGTCGTGCCAGGTTTCAACGCTGTGCGCATGACCCATTTCGTGCAGCGCTGTGTAGTTCTTGATGATGTCGTCGTTGATCCAGGTGCTTAGCCGTTCAGAACGGCGTTCGGCGCATGCCTCAATGGTTGCGCCGAAATCCGCATCGATGGTTGTCTTGAACTTGTCTGCGCGAATGGTCCTCGCGAGACGCCGGGGAACGTGAAATTCGTCGAGCGGGATGATGCCGCGCACCTCCGGGTCGACCCAAAAAACAGTGGGATCGTCGCGGTCTTCGCCCATGGGAAACACCCCATACGCGTAGGCGCGCAATAGAAGATCTGGCGATAGGGCCGGCATGCGTTATGCGGCTTCTGACAAAAACTCTTCAAGCCAGTGAATGTGGTAATCGCCATTCACAAAGTCCGGATGATTGATCAGGTCCAGGAACAGAGGAATGGTTGTGTCAATGCCGACCACGACAATTTCCTGCAGTGCGCGCTTCAGGCGCATCAGGCATTCGTTCCGGTTTCGTCCGTGTACGATGAGTTTACCGATCAGGCTGTCGTAGTATGGCGGAATGCGATAGCCGGAATAGACAGCCGAGTCGATCCGCACACCTAATCCACCCGGCGCATGAAAGTCGCGGATGAGGCCCGGTGACGGTGTGAATGTCTTTGGATTTTCAGCGTTCACGCGGCACTCAATGGCGTGGCCGTAATAGGTCACATCTTCCTGATCGAAGGACAGGGGCATGCCGTCGGCGATGCGGATCTGTTCCCGCACCAAATCAAGCCCGGTGATCATTTCCGTCACGGGATGTTCCACTTGGAGGCGGGTGTTCATTTCAATGAAATAAAACTCGCCGTTCTCATAAAGGAACTCGACGGTGCCGACGCCCAAATATCCAATCTGTGACAGCGCCGTCGTCACGACGTTGCCAATGCGTTCGCGTTCCTGATCGTTGAGCGCCGGTGACCGTGCTTCTTCAAGAACCTTCTGGTGACGCCGTTGGAGAGAACAATCCCGCTCACCCAAATGCAGGACCTTGCCGTTGGAATCGCCGATGATCTGCACTTCGATGTGCCGGGGCCGCCCCAGATATTTCTCGATATAGATCGCGTCATCGTTAAAGGCAGCCTTGGATTCCGCCTTTGCGGTGGAGATCGCTTCCTCCAAATCATCGGCGGTACGGGCAATTTTCATACCGCGGCCCCCGCCGCCGGCAGCTGCTTTGATCAGCAACGGATAGCCCACATCGGCGGCCACGGCCCGTGCTTGCTCGTCACTGGTCACGGCCCCATCGGATCCGGGTACAACGGGAATTCCAAGATTCTTGACGGTCGTTTTCGCGGTGACCTTGTCGCCCATCAGGCGAATATGCTCAGCAGACGGACCAATAAACCCGATATCGTGCTCGTTTAGAATTTCGACAAACTTGGCATTCTCTGACAGGAAGCCGTAGCCCGGATGCACGGCCTCCGCGCCGGTGATTTCGCACGCTGAGATGATTGCCGGGATGTTGAGGTAGCTGTCGGTCGCCGCCGGAGGGCCGACACAGACACTTTCGTCGGCCAGACGCACATGCATGGCATCGGCATCGGCCGTCGAGTGGATCGCGACGGTAGAGATACCCATTTCCTGGCACGCCCGATGGACGCGAAGGGCGATTTCACCGCGATTGGCTATGAGGACTTTTTCGAACATGGGACCGATACCCGCCGTCTTCTTCTATTCAATGACAACGAGCGGCTCTCCGTACTCTACGGGCTGGCCATTGGACACCAATATGCTCGTGATTTTGCCGGCACGGGGAGCCGGAATTTGGTTCATTGTTTTCATGGCTTCAACGATCAGAAGGGTTTGTCCTTCCGTGACGCTGTCGCCCACCGACACGAAAGCCTTCGCACCGGGTTCCGGAGCCACATAAACCGTACCGACCATCGGCGATGTCACGGCGCCTGGATGATCAGCACCTTCTGCTGAGGGCGCCGGCGCCGCGGCAGCGGCGGGCGCTGCAGCCGGCGCGGCTGCTGCGGGTGCCGGCGCTGCGACAACAGAGGCAGCAACAGATTTGGCCACGCGCAAGCGCAGCCCGTCTTGTTCTAATTCGATTTCCGTAAGTCCGGTCTCGTTCAGCAAGCTTGCAAGTTCGCGAACGGCACCCCCGTCGATCTTGCTGGTCTTACTCAGGTTACCCGCCTTTTTCTCTGACTGTTCTGTCACCTGGGTGTCGCTCCTTCTTAAGCAATCAACTCACTAAGGGCATCGGCGGCCAGGAGATAGCCCTGGGGCCCTAAACCACAAATCACGCCGGCTGCCACTTCACTAACGAACGAATGATGCCTGTATTCTTCACGTGCAAATATGTTGGACAAATGAACTTCAATAACTGGTTTTGACACGGCTCCCAATGCATCCCGGATCGCGATGGAAGTGTGCGAATAGGCGGCTGCATTGATAATAAGGCCGTCGCCATTTTGCCCAGCTTCCTGGATCCAGTCGATAAGCTCCGATTCACTATTGGTTTGCCTGAATTCACAGTTAAATCCAAGTGATTTCAGGTGTTTTTCCACCCGAAGCCGAATTTCGTCCAATGTGTCCCGGCCGTAAATCTCGGGCTCACGTTGGCCGAGAAGATTGAGATTTGGCCCATTTAGGACGTAAACGGATTTAGGCATGTCTGGAAATGTCCAATATATTGTCCGATCCGGCGGGCCGGGCGTCGCCTGGGGTCATCACCCAGTTGAATCCTTAGAGCCTCTCTATCATTATCCGGAGAAAGTTCAAGCTCATCCACAGAAGGCGTGTGCCCAAGATGAACGTAACGATTAATGGGGAAGGACACAGTTTTCCTGCACCGATGTCGCTTGCCCAGCTGTTGACCAACCTGGGCCTTGACCCAAAAAAAATAGCTGTCGAGCGCAATTTGGAGATTGTGCCGCGCTCCCTCTATGGCGAAACCACGGTGGGCAATGGCGACAAGCTGGAAATCGTCAAATTTGTCGGGGGCGGTAATGTGGAGCCATCTGTGGACATGGGATCTGGAGACGATCAGCTTGAAATAGCCGGCAAGAAATACAACTCCCGGCTGATAATAGGGACTGGAAAGTACAAAGATTTTTCCGTAAACGCAGCGGCAATGGACGCGGCCGGCGCTGAGATCGTCACTGTAGCCATACGGCGGGTGAATGTGACGAACCCGGATGAGCCCAACCTGGTCGATTTCATCGATCCAGCGAAAGTAACCTACCTACCCAACACGGCGGGTTGTTACACGGGCGAAGACGCCGTCCGTACCCTCAGGCTTGCACGAGAGGCGGGGGGCTGGTCGCTCGTCAAGCTGGAAGTCTTGGGGGATCAGAAGACGCTGTACCCGGATATGACGGAAACGCTTCGGGCTGCGGAGATTCTGATCAGTGATGGCTTTGAGGTGATGGTCTATTGCAGCGACGACCCGATCATGGCCAAGCGTCTCGAAGAATTGGGGTGCTGTGCGATCATGCCTTTGGCCGCGCCCATCGGATCCGGTCTAGGCATTCAGAACGCTGTCAACATTCGTTTGATTGTGGAACAGGCATCGGTGCCGGTATTGGTGGATGCAGGAGTCGGCACGGCGTCTGACGCCGCAGAGGCGATGGAACTTGGTTGCGATGGCGTCCTGATGAATACGGCCATTGCGGAGGCGAAGGAGCCAATTCTGATGGCGCGCGCTATGAAGCATGCGGTGGAGGCGGGACGTCTGGCCTACCGTGCCGGCAGAATGAAGCGGAAACTCTACGCCGATCCGTCATCTCCGCTTGGCGGGTTAATCTGAAGTATCAGCAGATTTTGCAATCTGTTCGAACTTCGTCAATGACCGCTTTGAATTGGTCGATCGGCGCGGCCCCCGGGATGAGTTGGTCGCCCACGACGAAGGCCGGCGTGCCGGAAATCCCAAGCATCTCCGCAAGCTGCCGATTTCTAGAGAGCATCTCGTCCAGTTCCGGTGCCTCCATGTCCTTCTGGAGTTGCACAACGTCAATACCGACCGATGCCGCGGTTTTCATGACCGAGGCTTCAGTAACCGCATCAGCGGAATTCATGAGCGCTTCGTGCAGTTCCATGAATTTCCCTTGCTTGGTCGCCGCCATCGAGGCTCGCGCGGCCACGACTGAATCCGGTCCCTGGATCGGCCACTCCTTGAAAACGACTCTCAAATTTTTGTCCTGATCGAGCAGCCGTAGAACAGTCGGTAGGGCGCGTCGGCAATAGCCGCAATTGTAGTCAAAGAATTCCACGATCGTGACATCTGCATCTGGATTGCCGGCCACGTAGGAAAACCCGTCACTCCACAGATCATCTTTTGCAGTGACCAAATTCTCTTCGAACTGTTTTTCCTTTTTGGCGACCTCTTGCCTTTCCAACTCATCGAATGCCTCGACCAAAACTTGTGGATTTGAAACGATGTATTCGTGAACGATTTTTTCGATGTCTGCTTTTGTCAGCGGAGTGTTTTCACCCGCAGCGGCCGATGGGGATTCGCTCTCGGCAAGGGTGTCTGCTGGATCGCCACAGGCGGCAAGCGCAAATACGCAAGCGATGCCGAATTGGCCGAGTTTATTGTTGGGTTTGCGAAGACGCATAGGACCTTCCTTCGTTGAACGAAATTGGTTTTGAGTGCGGATCGGCTAGCTGCGCCGTTTCTTCTTTTGGCTTTGCTGGATCGACTGCTGGATATCCAACGTCCGATTCCAAGCGGGTGACCCTTGAGGGAGCACCTTGATGGCGCGCTGCGCGTGAACCTGAGCCTGTCCCAGATTGTTGGCGCGGTAGTGCCGTTCGGCGGTGGCATAGTCGGCCATACCCACTTGGCCGTCTCGATGGTAGGCGATCGCAAGCTGATGCCAGGCAAAGAAGTTCTCCGGGTCGTCCCGAAGGGACTTAACAAGGTGGTCCATCGCTTCCTTGTTGGTGCCGGGGTTTTCAGTGGCGATGATCGCTTGGGCAAGCCCCACGCGGAGGAGCGGTTGATGGGGGGCCAGTTTCACAGCTTCACGATAGGACGGTATGGCGTTGGCCGGCTGCCCGAATTCAAGGAGAACCTGGCCACGGAGCTCATGAAAATAGGGGTTTTGCGGCTGCTCGGCGACGAGTTCATCCATCGCGGCCAGTGCAGTCTCAATTTCCGGAATCCGGTAATAGGCGAGCGCACGGGCATATCGGGCATGGAGGCTTTGATCTGATTCCGGATAGATTCGAAACGTGGTTTGTGGTTTGCCGAGGAAGCCGATGATTTTGGCCTTCATCATGTTGTAGCGCGTCACATGATCAGGTTTGTCTGGCCGATCTGTGTACGGAGAATTATTCACGAGGTTTTCAAGCGCACCGATGCGTTCCCGAGATAACGGGTGGGAACGCACATAAGGGTCTTGATTGCGTCCGGCCAAAACTTCCTGATCGCTGAACCGATCGAACGTTTCAAGCAGACCGGCAGAAGACTGCCCAGTGGCATTTAGAAATTTGACCGCGGCTTGGTCGGCTGCCGATTCTTGCGTTCTTGAATAGGCCAAGACGGATCTTTGCGCGACGTGTTGGCCAAGTTGAATGCCTGCAATGCCCGCATCGGGAGAGCCGGCTGCGATTGCCGCGGCACCGAGCAGGGTGCCGATGATGATCGGCAGCGTGGCGCCGGCCAGGGCTTCCTGTGTTCGCGAAAGGTGGCCGCCGGAGATATGGCCGGTTTCGTGTGCGATAACCCCGATCAGTTGGGCCGGCCGGTCAAGTTCGGTGATCAGCCCGGTGTGTAAGAAGACGCGTTGCCCACCTGCAACGAAGGCATTCAATGTGGGGTCGTTGATGATGTAGGTTTCAACGTTTTCGGGAACCAAGCCGGCGGCGGCGAAGATTGGTTCGGAATAAATCCGAATGGTCTCTTCAATTTCCGCGTCTCGAATCAGGGATTGCGCTGAAGCGGGGCTAAGCGCGGTTCCAAGGGCAAAAAGGGCGGAAAAAGCCGCCGCGAAGGTCTTGCGTCGAATAGCTGCCATAGTACCCAAACTAACTTCTTTCCAGATCGATTCATTCGCCTCCAAAACGCCCAAATTTGGTTAATAGTTGGCTATCGGTTCGTTTTGGCGGGCCTCGCTTGATTAGGCGCCCCAATTTTGGCTATGTCGTTGCACGGTATGACTGGACTCCTGTGCCGTCAATGTAGTGAATGGGCTCCTCACGAAATCGTATAGATAGTAAGGCAGTATCGATGAAATCTGGCCACAATAAGAATAAAACAGCTCTCACGCGTACTTTCGTTTCCATCTGTGCCGCAAGCCTGATTGGCTTGGGGCAGGCAAACGCCGCAGCGCCCCGGTCCGGCGCTCAATTTGACCTGCCGTCGCTTGTGGTCCTTGCAAGCGCTCCGGCGACCCAGGGCGCCCAAGAGCTGCTGAAGGGCGCCAAAGGGGCGGTCGCCGCCGACGAGCCGCGAGCGGCGCTGGCAGGGAAAGAAATTCTGGACAGAGGTGGGAACGCGGCCGATGCGGCAGCAGCCACTTATTTTGCTTTGTCAGTGACATATCCGAATGCGGCCGGATTGGGCGGAGGTGGTGTGTGCCTCTATCACAATACGGAAACCGGCGTTTCCGAGAGCATCGATTTCTTGCCGAGAAACCCGTCGGCAGGTGGCGCGGTCGCGGTGCCGGGGGCTGTTCGGGGATTTGCCTTACTTCATGCGCGCTACGGTGACTCCGACTGGGCGGATGTTCTGGAGCCGGCAGAGATATTAGCGGCGAAAGGGTTTCCAATTACGCGGGCTCTTGCGGAACGTGTTGCTGCGAATGCTGAAAGGATTCGTGCGGATATCGCCCTGTCGAACTCGTATGTGTTGCCCAGTACGCTGATTAAGGGCGCTGGAGACCAAGTTAGCCATGTGGAGTTGGCAGCGACGATTGCATTGATCCGCAGCCAAGGTCCCTCAGGCTTCTATCTAAGGTCACCAGGCACGGATCTTGTGGCCACAAACACGAGCGCCAAGGGCAAGATTACCAAGGAAGACCTGCGCAATTATCGGGCAATTTCAGCGGACCCCACCAAGATCGTGGTCGGTAACCGAACAATTCTAGCTCCAGCTGGACGTATCGGTGCCGGCACCCTTGCGACGGAGGTTCTAGGAAGCCTTGCGACATCGGATGCGGGGAAACTCGAACCCGCGCAGGGGCTCTCTGCATCGAAGTCGGCATTGGATAGCGCCCTTGGCGGATTTGGTGTTTCGACGGCCATGCCCGATGATTTTGGCTCCACAAGTTTTGTCGCCGTCGGACCTGAGGGCGATGCAGTGGCTTGCTCCGTGACGATGAATGGACCATTCGGATTGGGGAGATCGGTGAAGACCGCCGGCTTTGCCATGGCACCGGCCCCAACCAGCGCGGCGGAAGGGCTGTCGGCTGCTTTTCTGATGCCAACCATGGTCATCAGCGACGATGGTGAGAGCCTGTATTTCGTAGGCGCCGCGTCCGGAGGCCGAGAAGCCGTCGAAAGTGCCTTCTATCTTGCAGCGCGGTTTGGCGCGCGCAACAAAGCAAGCTTAGCCGACGTCATGGGCCCGGTTCCATCCTCGCCCACTGATACGGTGAACGCATTCTATTGCAGCGATGGCTGGCCGGAACGGCCCAGATCGTGCGAAATTAGCGCGGATCCTCACGCCTATGGGTTGACCGTACAGGGCGGAAAGTCGTCGAGCGGTGTGTTGGATTTCTTTTGACCCTTTCAAATAGAAGCCAAGTCAAACCATTCATCGCAATGGACATGCTGCGGGCCGCTAATGAAAGGGCGGCCGCTGGCAATGACGTCATCCACCTGGAGGTGGGGCAGCCGGGAACGCCTGCGCCTCAGACGGCTCTAATGGCGGCGCGCGGCGCCCTTGAGACGGATCCGCTGGGATACACCGTGGGATTGGGTACGGATGCACTGCGTGAACGCATTGCGCTCTACTATGGTGAAACCTATGGGATCGACCTAAATCCATCGCGCGTTGTCATAACGGCTGGCGCTTCCGGCGGGTTCATCATGGCGTTTCTCGCCTTGTTTGACGCCGGTGCTTCTGTGGCGTTGGGCAATCCGGGATACCCCGCTTATCGGAACATCTTGGATGCGCTGGGTCTTTCGCGGCACGAAGTTACAACCACCGCAGAAACAAGGTTTCAGCCGACGATCGAGCAATTGGAAGCGGTGCCTGGTTTGGATGGATTGTTGGTGGCAAGTCCGGCGAACCCCACCGGCACCATGCTCCGTGCCGAAGAGCTGGAGGCCCTTTGCCAATATTGTGACGATCGCGGTTTGTCACTGGTTTCGGATGAAATCTATCACGGCATCACCTATGACGAGCCTGCCCATTCGGCGCTCGAATTTTCCGATACGGCGATTGTCGTCAACAGCTTCTCAAAATACTTCTCAATGACAGGCTGGCGCGTCGGGTGGTTGGTCGTTCCAGAAGGATGCGATCGCACATTCGAGCGGCTTTCCCAAAACCTGTTTATCTGCCCCGCTGCAATAAGTCAGACGGCCGCATTGGCTGCGTTCGATGCGCGCGAGGAACTTGATGCCAATGTGGCTCGCTACGCGGAGAACCGATCCATTCTCTTGCGGGAACTCAGGCGAGCGGGCCTGTCTAAGATTGCACCGCCCGACGGTGCATTCTATCTGTATGCTGATGTAAGTGAGTTCACCAACGACTCATTCGAGTTTTGCCAGGAGATCCTGCGGGAGACGGGCGTTGCCCTCGCGCCGGGCGCGGATTTCGATCCGGTCGACGGTAGCCGGTTCCTTAGGGCGTCATTCTGCGGCCGCGTTGACGAAACGGCGGAGGCAGGGGAGCGGCTGAAGAAGTTCTTCAGCCGCTGATAAGTTTAGACCCGGCGCTGCCACCAACCGCGCCGGCGCGGTTTTGTTTCCGGCACAGGCGATAGATCCTCACCTGATTCCGCATCTTCGGCTTCGACAGACGGGGGTGTCTCATCTTCGTCGATTGCAATCTCCGAAGGCGGGGCGCTGGCGGTTGGTTCGTCGGCCATGCCTTCGTCAGCGGCATCCGCTTCCACAGGATCAGGTTGGTTGTCGGCTGGTGTGGGATCGTCGTGACCATTGGCTTCCGGTTCTGAACCTTCTTGCTCAAGATCACTTTCATCCGGCTGTCCGTAAAACGAAAAATCTGCCGGGGTAGTGATGGGGATTGTTACAACAGTGTCCTTTTCAGCATCGTCATCCGTCTCCGGGGCAGAATCGCTTGCCGCTGTCTCCTGAGAGTCCTGATCTCTATTACGGGAGCGATTGCGCCGTCCGCCTCGTTTGCCGCGACGTCTTCTCTTTTTCGGGCGATCTTCTTCATCATCGGCGTCGGCTTTAGCTTCTGCACCGCTTTCGGGTTCTTCAGCCGACGCTTCTGCGGTGTCCTCCGCACGTTCATCGTCGCGGCGCCCTCCGCGACGACGGCGGCGGCGGCGCTTCTTCTTTCCTCCACGTTCGGCGTCTTCGTCTTCAGCGCTGTCGGTCAGATCCAAATCTTCTGTGGTCGAATCTGTTTCGTCCAGGCTGATCTGATCTTGGCCGTTGAGGCGCCGTGGCAGGGAGGTTCGCGTTCCGTCCCGTTCGATCATATAATCAGTACCCGACAGTTCACCGTCGCCCTCGACAAAGCAAGATACGCCGTACCGTTCTTCGATCGCGAGCAGGTCTTCGCGCTTTTGGTTGACGATGTAGTTTGCCACCGCATAGGGGACTTTCACCCCTAAAGAAGCAGGTGATTTCTTCAGGCATTCTTCTTCAATGGCGCGCAGCACGTAAAGGGCTGTCGATTCTGTCGAGCGGATCAGTCCCGAGCCTTCACAATGCGGGCAGGTGGTTGTACTGCCTTCAAGCACGCCTGACCGCATGCGCTGACGGGACATTTCCAGCAATCCGAACATGCTGATGCGCCCAACTTGAATGCGCGCGCGATCCGTACGCAAACACTCTTTTAGTTTCTTTTCTACGGCGCGGTTGTTGCGATTGTCCTCCATGTCGATGAAGTCGATGACGATCAACCCGGCCATATCGCGCAGACGAAGCTGGCGCGAAACTTCTTCTGCAGCCTCGAGGTTCGTTTTGAGCGCCGTATCCTCGATGTTGTGTTCCCGCGTTGCCCGTCCGGAGTTCACGTCAATGGAAACAAGTGCCTCGGTAGGGTTGATGACGATGTAACCGCCCGATGGCAGTTCCACTGTCGGACTGAACATGGAATCCAGCTGCTGCTCGACCTGATAGCGCTGGAACAAAGGCACACGATCTTTGTACCGTTTTACATTCTTCGCATGACTCGGCATGAGCATGCGCATGAACGCCTTGGCATCTTTATAACCACTCTCACCTTCAACAAGGACGCTTTCGATTTCCTTCGAATAAAGGTCCCGGATCGACCGCTTTACTAAGCTGCCTTCTTCGTGAACAAGAGTGGGCGCTGTGGATTTTAACGTCAGATCACGGACATTCTCCCACAAGCGCATCAGATAGTCGAAGTCGCGCCGGATCTCGGACTTGGTTCTGTTTGCGCCAGCCGTCCGGATGATCAGACCCATGCCTTGCGGAATTTCGAGTTCGTTGGCTATTCCCTTAAGCCGCTTGCGGTCCCGCGCGTTGGTAATTTTACGTGAAATGCCGCCGCCGCGAGCGGTGTTCGGCATGAGGACGCAATACCTGCCTGCAAGCGACAGATAGGTTGTGAGGGCGGCCCCCTTGTTTCCACGCTCTTCTTTGACGACTTGCACCAAAAGGATCTGACGGCGTTTGATAACCTCTTGGATCTTGTACGGTCTGCGCCGCGGGCGCGAACTCCGCCGGCTGGCAGACTTAGATTCCTTCTTTTTCGTCTCGGGTTTTACAGAGCCGTCAGCGACGATTTCTTCGCTGGTGACCGTTTCTACATCGAGGCCCGTTTCCTCGGTAGCCCGCGCAACCGATTCACCCTCTGTGGCGGTTTCTTCGGATACTGCTTCCGGATGTGTTTCGTCGTCGGCTTCGTCAACGTCCGATGCCGGCTCCTGTTCGGAGGCCGACAAACCGAGGTCCGACTCGCCTGCGGCCTCTAAGGTGCCGTCGGCTTCGGCCTCGTCAACGACCCCTTCAACTTCGTCCGCTTGATCGGCGTCGTCGGCCTGGCCCTCGCTCTCTTCTGCAGTCAAATCTGTGGGGGCGCTTTCGTCCTCAGCGGATGCTGTAACTGCTCCCTCGTCACCGAATTCGCTGTCGGCCGCTTCGGCGTCCAGGTCGTCGCCGTCCACATCTTCCCCGTCCGCCGACAAATCGACGATTTCCAGATCGTCGATGTCCGCTTCGCTCGGTTCCGCGACAGAGTCGTCGGAGCTGCCGTCATCGTATTCTTCGTCGTCTTCGGCAATGTGAGGATCGTCTAGCTCATCTTGCTCGGCCGCGCGGCTGGTCGCTTCTTGCTGTTCGGCAATCAGTGCTTCCCGATCGGAAACCGGGATCTGATAGTAGTCAGGGTGTATTTCGTTGAAGGCGAGGAAACCGTGACGGTTGCCCCCATAATCGACGAATGCAGCCTGGAGCGACGGCTCCACGCGGGTGACTTTGGCTAGGTAGATGTTTCCACGAAGTTGTTGCTTCGCAGCGGACTCGAAATCAAATTCGTCTACACGGTTCCCATGACATACGACCACCCGAGTTTCCTCCGGGTGGGCCGCATCGATTAGCATTTTGTTTCCCATTAAAAAATTCTCCGCGGCACAAATGCGCGGCGCGCTCAGCGCGTCTCAGCGTTGCATGCGAGAACGCGATGGAACGCGTCGGTATCGTGCCGATTGGTTTGGAGCCCATAGGGGTCAGATAAGCAGCCTCCAGCAATGTGTCGGCTGTGAATCCCCGTGTCAGATCGTGCTTCGGCGTATGCCGGGGGGTGGCATCGATCTTTCGACTATGTGGGCCTTTAAGGTCAGTCATCAAATCAGTTCGGTGCCAATTCGTACAATTGGCGGTTCAGGTCAGTTGGCCACAATTGGCCTGCGCATCGGGATCGATGCGCGCCCTGCCATGGCGCCTTGCGTCGAAGGCGGCCTAAGCCTGGCAATTTCCGGTCTTCAAGCCAGCTCACCGCAAATGGTGTGGGTGGCACTGCCGCGATGGCCAATATTGCTATCGCGGAGGCCGAAGGCCGAGAATTCTTCAAATCGATCATGCCCAATCAAAAAAAGAAAAGGCAATCCCTGTGTCGAATGAAATCGATTAATCGACTCAATCGTCCCTATGATATGCTGAGCGCATGGCGCGGCACAATCACGTTTTCATCCGCCCGCCTTTAAGGCCCTCCTAAGCAAAGGAGAACAGTGGTCTCAGCACATTCTGCAGACGATCGTTCAATTGTGCTTAAAACCGCCTTAATTAGCGCCAGCGGCAATTAGTAACCAAATGGTAAACAATTTCCAGCAAACCAAATCAACATCTCAATTATCAATCCAATCAGGTCGATGATCCGCTTCGTAATCAATGCGTTTTTGTTTGCAGCCCTTGCCACTGCCCTCTTGGTAATCGGCCAACCACACCAGCTTTCCGCAAAGCCCACCTCCAAAGTGGTAGATGTTCGCCTCGGAGCCCATTCGGACGCGACACGGTTTGTTATTGAGCTTACGCAGTCCGTTGATTTTACTGTATTTTTGCTCCCGGACCCTTACAGAGTGGTGATTGATTTGCCCGAAGTTGCCTGGGACTTGGAGCCGGGCCAGGAGCTGCTGGGCCGGGGACAGATCAGCGGCTATCGCTACGGTTTGTTTCGGCCTGGAAATTCCCGGATCGTGCTGGATATGGAAGGGCCGGTTCAAGTTGAACGGGCGCACGTCCTCCAGCCGGAGGGCAGTAAAGGCTATCGTCTTGTCGTAGATCTGGCGCCCACGGACCTTGAGACTTTCGCGAAGATCGCGGGGTGGCCGGAACGGCAGACTGCTGGCATCGCTCAGCCAACGCCAAAGCCGCAAATCGGCGCACTACAACGTCCGGCGCGGAAAAAGAAAGTTATTGTCATCGATCCGGGACATGGCGGCATTGACTCAGGTGCGATCGGCAAGAAAGGCACGTATGAAAAGGCCGTTGTGCTTGCTACTGCAAAGAAGTTGAAAGAAACCCTTGAAAATACAGGGCGTTACGAAGCGATCTTGACACGAGATCGCGACATTTTCCTTGAGTTGAGAGAACGTGTGGATGTGGCCCGCCGCGCTCAGGCGGATCTGTTTATTTCACTCCACGCGGATTCCCTTTCCAATCGGTCAAGTTTGCGGGGGGCGTCGGTCTATACGCTTTCCGAAACGGCTTCGGATAAGGAAGCGGCTGCGCTCGCCCGAAAGGAGAACCGGGCTGACTTAATCGCTGGCGTCGATCTCCGCAATGAAACAGACGATGTCACGAGCATTCTTATCGATCTGGCCCAGCGGGAAACCATGAACCATTCGGTTACCTTTGCCAGAACATTGACGCCCCAACTCGGTCGCGTAACCCGCTTGATTAAGAACACCCACCGGTTTGCGGGATTTCGTGTGCTCAAGGCGCCGGACGTGCCGTCTGTTCTGGTGGAGCTTGGGTACCTTTCGAACTCCCATGACGAACAGAACCTTGGTTCCCGGAAATGGCGCGAGCAGTTGTCAAAGGCGATTACCGACGCGATCGACACATTTTTCGAGAATCTACCGGCGGAAAAACGGGCGGCGCGGGCAGGTTAATGAATTACTGCCATTTCGCCGCCACATTCACCAAATAAATCCACCAAATCTTCGATTTTTCCTGGAAAAATCCGAACATCGTGACAGCTTTGCCACGAAGGTAGTGTTAGAGTGACCGGCAGCTAGGGGCGAGCGTGGGGCGCGCCGCCCAGGGGATCAATTAGGGCCGAGAATATGCTGATAAGGATTGCGGCTTTTGTCTTTGCGTCGTTGACGATCGTGGCCGTGGGGACGGCCATCGCCGGCGCCTACTATTTGTGGCAGCTGAACGAGGAACTGCCCGAATACGACCAGCTTTCCAACTATCAGCCGCCGGTGACCACCCGTGTCCATGCGGGTGATGGGAGTTTGATCGCAGAATACGCCCGCGAGCGGCGCCTGTTTGTACCCATCACATCGATCCCGGATGCTGTTAAGGCAGCGTTCCTTTCGGCCGAAGACAAAAACTTCTACTCGCACCCCGGCATTGACGTTCAAGGCGTGTTGCGTGCGTCCATCGAGAATGTCTCGAACTATATGAACGGGCGACGCTTGGAAGGCGCGTCGACCATAACGCAGCAGGTTGCCAAGAACTTCCTTCTCACCAGCGAAGTCACGCTTAACCGGAAACTCAAAGAAGCGTTAATAGCCCTCAAGATTGAACAGACCTTCTCCAAGGACGAAATCCTGGAATTGTATCTCAATGAGATCTATCTGGGCTTCGCATCCTACGGCGTTGCGGCGGCGGCATTGAATTACTTCGAAAAGTCGCTCGACCAGCTCACCCTCGGTGAAATCGCTTACCTTGCCGCTTTGCCAAAGGCGCCTAACAACTACCATCCGGTGCGCCGAAAAGAGCAGGCCATCGCACGCCGCAATTGGGTGCTCGATCGGATGGCGGAGAACGGCTACATCAGCGCTGAGCAAGTTGAAACGGCGTCCGCTGAGGAGCTGATCGTGTTCCCGAGGGCGTACGGTGCCCAGGTGGTGGAGGCGGAGTACTTTGCCGAAGAAGTGCGCCGTGAGGTTTTTGAGATTTACGGCGAAGACAAGCTCTATGACGGTGGTTTGTCCATCCGCACAACACTCGACACCAGTCTTCAAAACATTGCACACCGCGCTTTGCGCAAGGGCCTGGTCGCCTATGACCGTCGGCATGGCTGGCGGGGCCCGGTTGCCCGTATTAGCGCAGATGAGGACTGGCTCGAGCAGCTGAAGGCATTGCGCACTCCGGGGGATATCGATCCGTGGCGTCCGGCGGTTGTGCTGGCGTTGCGAGAAGACGCCGCTTTGGTCGGACTGAAAGACGGAGAGTCGGGCCGTATTCCCATGGAGGAGATGGAGTGGGCGCGCCCGTGGCTCAAAGACGAAAAAGTCGGTGGCGAAGTGCGCAAGCCCAGCGATGTCGTGAAAAAAGGCGATGTGGTTTACGTAGAGGCGTTGGAGTCGGAGGGCGCGGAACCCGCGGATGGAGAACCGCTGTTCGCGTTGCGTCAAATGCCTGCGGTCAATGGCGGTCTCATCGCGTTGGATCCGCATACCGGCCGCATCCTTGCCATGGCCGGTGGGTTCAGTTTCCAGGAAAGTGAGTTCAACCGCACCAGCCAGGCGGACCGCCAGACCGGTTCTGCTTTCAAACCCTTTGTATATGCAGCCGCACTGGACCGCGGTTTCACGCCATCGAGCTTGGTTCTTGATGCGCCCTTTGTCATGGATCAGGGGCCGGGACTTGACCTTTGGAAGCCCGAAAACTACAGCCTTGAATTCTATGGACCCTCGACGCTTCGGCTGGGGGTTGAAAAGTCGCGCAACGTTATGACCGTGCGCCTTGCACAGAATATCGGTATGGAGCCGATCGTAGAGCTTGCGCGGCGGTTTGGCATCAACGATGACATGCCATTGCAGTTGTCCATGGCGTTGGGTGCGGGAGAGACGACACTCCAAAAACTGACGGCGGCCTACGCCATGCTGGTCAATGGCGGTCGACGTATCACGCCAACGCTGATTGACCGAATTCAAGACCGTCGCGGCAAAACCATCTTCAAACATGACAATCGCCCCTGCGATGAATGCAATGCCAGATCCTGGCGCGATCAGGAGGAGCCGGAAATACCCGATATTCGGGAAGAAGTGATCGATTCCGGCACCGCCTATCAGGTGGTTTCGATGCTGGAAGGTGTTGTGCAGCGGGGTACGGGCGGATCGATTCGTGCGGTGGGGAAACCTTTGGCGGGTAAAACCGGCACCACCAACGAAGAACGGGACGCCTGGTTCGTCGGTTTCTCACCTGATCTGGCCGTGGGCGTTTATGTGGGCTTCGACAACCCTCGGAAGATGGGTCGCGCGGAGACGGGCGGCCGTGTAGCGGCGCCGATCTTCCGAGATTTCATGAAGGAAGCGATCGGCGAACAGCCGGCCATCCCGTTCAGAATTCCACCGGGAATACGGCTGGTGCGAGTCAATGCCAAGACGGGTCTATTAGCTCAGCCGGGCGACTATCCAGTGATCTTGGAAGCATTCAAGCCGGGGACGGAGCCTGGGGGCCCCCAACCGGTCATCGGGGCGTCAGACAGCAATGGGGGCAACGGTGCGCTTGGGTCCGGCACGGGTGGCCTCTACTAGATCATTGGCCAAATAGACGCGCCGTAGCCCGCTTTACCCACTCGGAATCGTTCAGTAGGGTCCTGCCCGACACTTAGCCGGGCCATAACAACACATGCGTACGGAAACACAGAATACTGTCAACGAGATCAAGCAGTCGCTCGAACTGCTGAGGAGGCATCTTTGACTGGGAGAATGCCCAAAAGCGCCTCGAAGAGCTAAACGCTCTCTCGGAGGATCCTGACTTTTGGAATGATGCCTCCAAGGCGCAGTCGATGATGCGTGAGCGAACGCAACTCGAAGCGGCGATCAACGAATACCTTAGCGTCGAAACCGAACTCAATGACAACATTGAGCTCATCGAGCTGGGCACCGCCGAGGGCGACGAAGAAGTCGTGCAGGAAGCAGAAGCTGCCATTGTGGTCCTCGGCGAGAAGGCCGGCAAGATGGAGCTACAGACCCTCTTATCTGGCGAAGCGGATGCCAACGACACTTATCTGGAAGTGCATGCCGGGGCAGGAGGCACAGAGAGCCAGGATTGGGCCAGTATGTTGCTGCGCATGTACAAAAGATGGGCGGATGCGCATGGTCACAAGCTCGAAGTGATCGAAGAAAATGCAGGCGAAGAGGCGGGAATCAAGTCGGCGACCCTGCTGATCAAAGGCGCCAATGCCTATGGCTGGCTGAAGACCGAATCTGGTGTCCACCGGTTGGTCAGGATTTCGCCTTTCGACTCCAACGCCCGCCGGCACACCAGCTTTGCAAGTGTTTGGGTGTATCCAGTGGTGGATGAGACGATCAACATCGAGATCAACGAGAAAGACGTTCGGGTCGACACCTATCGGGCAAGTGGTGCCGGAGGCCAGCATGTCAACAAGACGGACAGTGCCGTCAGACTGACTCACGAACCGTCCGGAATTGTCGTCCAGTGCCAAAACGAAAGATCCCAGCACAAGAACCGGGCTCAGGCGTGGGATATGTTGCGCGCGCGTCTTTACGAAATGGAATTGCAGAAACGTGAAGAGGCCGCACAGGCAGCAGCCGAAAGCAAGACCGAAATCGGGTGGGGGCACCAGATCCGGTCCTACGTTCTTCAGCCCTATCAGATGGTCAAGGATCTTCGAACAGGCGTCGAAAGTTCCAGCCCCCAGAATGTGCTGGATGGCGATTTGGACGACTTCATGGCTGCCGCGCTGGCGGCGCGTGTCGAGGGAGACTCCGCCGACATAGCAGATCTCGATTAGCGACGAAAAAAGCCGGCACAATGGCCGGCTCTTTCAATATCTCGAAGCTTTGCGCTCCAGGTCAAATTTCGTTTAAGGCTTCTTGGGGCCGTCCGGTGCTCCCGCCGGCTGGGGTCTGCGGTCCGCGCCCGTTTTGGGGTCTTTGCGTTGAGTAGATTTGACGCCTGCGGCTTCTTTCGAAGCCTCCGCACCGTCTTTCTTATCCGCTGACGGCGAGAAAATTGACTCTCGCGTGGCAGGCTTGGCGGCGGCAGATTTCGTACCCTCTGACATCGGATCGGACGAGTGGCGGCAATTCCCCTCGAAGAATGCTCCCGTCTCTACTGCCAGAGCTTCATGTAGGATATTGCCTTCTACATGGCATGTGCTGCAGAGCTGGACGCGGCGAGCGCGTATACTACCGATAATCCGACCACGAACGATTACTTCGTCGGCAACGATTTCGCCTTGTATCGAAGCTTTGTCCCCGACGGTCAATGAATTGCTGTGAATGTCGCCTTCAATGGTTCCGTCAACCTGCATATCGCCGCCGGCGGTGATATTGCCCGTCAGAACTACATCTACTGAGATGAGAGAAGGCGCTGCCCGCCCGCCCTTTTTTTGAGAGGCCGCAGCAGCGTTGGCCGGTGCAGCCTGATTTGCACTGTTATTGTTCTTATTCTTTGAAAACATAACGACCAGCCTCGAAGAACTTGCTCGGGTTTCTGAGTTTGCCGTTGTACCAAACTTCGTAGTGAACGTGTGGCCCAGTACTTCTTCCGGACGACCCCAGCAATCCCACCTGTTGCTGAAGATCAATCTCCTCGCCCTTCTTTACGGAAATGCGATAGAGATGGCCGTATCTCGTTTTGAATCCGTTGCCGTGATCAACCTCTACAAGGCGTCCGTAAGGTCCACGGCGCCCGGCAAAAGTAACTTTGCCCGGTGCGGTCGCCAGAACGGGTGTTCTATAGGGCCCAACCAAGTCGACGCCGGAATGGAACGCGGGACGCTTGGTGTAAGGATCAAATCGCCGGCCAAATCCGCTAGAAATGCGTGAGTTGGGATCGATCGGCGTAATGAGGGGCATGGACGAAAGTGTCGAGTGGAGTGTTGAGAGGCGGTCCAAATGCCGGACTAACCGATAGATCTGCTTACCGAAATCACTGTCTTCGTAGTCGACTTCCGTAAGGCGATCCATATCTGACAAGCTGATCACCGGACCGCCGGTGCCGCGCGTTGCGGCAGCCGATTCCGTCCGTTCCATCAACTGGCCTACGTCAAGCCCCGTGACGGCCATGATCGATTCAAGTTCGGTCACCGTCTCGACTGTGTTTTCTTCGAGCGAGTTCACAAACTCTTTTTGGGCTGCGGTGAGACTGGACAGACGCAGGTCGATTCTCTGTGTTTCCGCACCGAGTGCCGTGGCAACTTCGGGCTCGTCGTCCGACCCACGAGCACTCTGAACGGCCGCGGTCACGGTTGCAAGGGCACCTCCCAAGAAGGAGCCTTGAACCTTCGACTGCCGCGGTGCCACTTCAAGCTCGGTGACACTCATCAACAGTTTGTTGGACGAACCGCCGACACTCTGATCGACAGCAGCAAACTTCTGTTCCGACTGAGCCATGGCGGCCAGCTTCGTGCGCATCGTTTCGATGCCGTTTTGGATCGTTTGCTGATGTGCGATGATTTGGGAAAGTTGGAGATGCTTTGCCTCTAGTTCCGAGGTGGCATCCGCGAAACGCTCCTGGGTCAGGACAAGAGCGGCATTCAGTTCGTCATATGCCGATTGCATTTCTGCCAAACGCCCTTCATAGGCGGTCTGCATACGGACAAAATGTTGTTCTTTTGCGGTGATTATCTGGTCTTTAAAGACTACATTTACAGAGGCAAACGCGACCCAGCATAGAAAGCCCAGTGAAATCACCAAAAGGCCAACCTGCACGGGTGCCGACAACGTCATAAATTGCACTGAACCATGGCATCGATGGTACAGTTGACGCTCCGGGAAATACCTCTGGAAAAAGTCCCTAACGCCGGCCACAACGCTTGTGGTCATAGGAAGCTTCCCTCGATTCACTTTTTAACGCCCCACGCAAATGGCATTCCACCGAATCCTTGTCGAAATTGCAAGCTCTTAGACGAAATTAAGTGGCTCCTGGCCTATGATTTCAGCAATCGAGGTCAATGAACCCAGAAGCTAGTCAATCGAGTTTTGGTAAAATTGAGGTAAAAGACCTGCCCTCGAACGCGCGGCTTCGTTGAAAGGCGGTTTGAGGCTCCCTTTAAAGTATTGTTCGACCAGCTGTTTGAAGGCCTTGATCGGGTCCAATTGTTGACGCTGGCAAAGCCTGCGAAACCATTTTGTACCGGCCTCGACATGGCCTATTTCATCCCGAAAAATCGTCTCCAACGCAGCTACAGCCGCCTCGTCCCCCTGCTTACGAAAACGCTCAATCATCGCTGGCGTGACATCAAGTCCACGTGCCTCAAGAACCATTGGAACGACCGCCAAACGGGCCAGCAAATCGGAGCTTGTGTTTTGAGCGGCCTCCCAGAGGCCATCATGAGCCGGCAGGTCGCCATAAGCAGCACCGAGGCCCACCAGGCAGTTTTGGACAAGTAGGAAGTGTTTGGCTTCTTCCGCTCCGATCTTGAGCCAGTCGGTGACAAACTCGTTCGCATTTGGACCGAGTTCGCTCGAAAACCGGCCCACCAAGTCGAATGCAAGATCGATAGCATTCAGTTCGATATGAGCCACGGAATGCAGCAAGGCGATACGGCCGGTTAGACCTCTGGCCCGCCGTTTCGGCATCTCGCGAGGTGCCAGCAATCGGGGTCTGGCAGGGCGTGCCGGACGAGCGGGTGGTTTGGTGTCGCCAAGTGCCAATCTACCCTTTGAGTCGAGCCACAAACGATACACACGCGTGGCTGCCTGTGCTTTTTGCTGTGGATCAGCGGTCATCAGCACATCAGCCGCGGCGCCGGTTACGGTGTCAGCGGAAAAAGGCCCAGTCACGAGACACTGCCGACGAACACCTCAAAGCTCTTTGATCGCCCCGAGTACCGTATCCACATGCCCCGCCACCTTTACCTTCCGCCAGATCTTGCGGATTTTGCCGCTTCCGTCGATCAGAAATGTGGATCGGTCAATGCCCATGTATTTTCTGCCATACATGTTCTTCTCGACCCAGGCGCCGTACCGTTCGACGACATCGCTTTCGGCGTCCGATCCCAAGACAATCTTGAGGTTGTGCTTATCTCGGAACTTGCCGTGTTTCGCCACAGTATCCTTGGAAACGCCGACAACAACGGTCTCAAGCTTCTTGAAATCCTTTAACTTTTCGGTGAAGCCGATGGCTTCTTTTGTGCACCCAGGCGTATCATCTTTGGGGTAGAAATACAGGACGACGTTCTGGCCCTTCAGGTCCTTAAGGGCGATTTTTTCGCCGGTGTCAGTGGGTAGATTGAATGCAGGTGCCTTGGAACCTTCTTCTAGCGGTTTTGCCATGGTAATAAGCCCTTAATCTGGTGGTGAGATCGCGCATGCCTTGAGGACCCGCGGGCGCAAGACGGTTAATGTGAAATAGAGCATTTACGACAATTACCAATCTTAATCGACGCGACATTCTTTCGGTCGATCATTTGGCATCCATTTGGGGCCGAGGGGGGCGCCAAACTGAAAATTTGGCTTGGCGGGCAGGAAAACCGCCTTCTGGAGCATAGGGCGCAAGGGGCAAAGTAGCTTTGTGAAATCATTTGCCTCAAAGTTTTTGTGGCGGTTTGCCGCCTTCACGGGACTGGTCGTCATTGTTTTGACGACTCTGCTCGCCGGTCGGCTCATGACTGGGCCGGTCTCGCTGGGGCCCCTCACCACTTACGTAGAACGCAATCTAAACGAAACCCTAGAGGGTCTGCAGGTTGAGGTTGGCGATCTCGTTGTGCGCTGGTCCGCTGCCGAGCGCGACCTGCAGATAAGATTGGTCGATGTGTTGCTCCAGGCGGACAGAGGCAGCACGGTTGCCAAGGTTCCGGAAATGGAAGTGGCGCTGAGCGCCATCGGCGTCGTGCGCGGCGTAATCGCACCCACGCGCATTCAGTTGATTGGTCCTTCGGCGACCATCATCAGGCGGAATGATGGCTCTTTTAATGTCGGTGTGGGTGGTGAGGACGTGAACGCGACATCGGCGGCGGACGAAACCAAGCCAATTCTCGAACGGGTTATGGAGCTGTTTCTCGCCAATAAGGCGGCAAACGATCCAGGCGCCTACCTTCACGCAATCGAAATCACAAATGCCAAGCTCGTTTTTTACGATCAGCCTAGCCGCACATATTGGCAGGCCCCTGATGCGGTGCTGGGTTTGCGGAAACAAAAGGAAGGTATCTCTGGATACGTCTCGGCGGCACTAGACTTTGGCGGCGATCCTTGGCGATTGGATGTTTCGGGGTTTCTCGACCCGGCAACCAAATTCCTTGATATCGAAGGCCAATTCGAGAGCGTCGTTTTGTCGAAACTTCAAAGCGTGGGCGAGGGGTTTGACATTTTCAAAGGGGTGAACCTCCCTCTCTCCGGGACCTATACCCTGGTCATGAAATCGGACGGCGAATTGGTAACGGCCGAAGCCGAGCTTTCGTCTCAGATGGGGGCGATTGCGCCCCCATTTTTCAATGGCGATGCTTTGAATGTTGAAACGGCGACGGCCGATATTGAGTTTGACGCATCAACCGGCCGAGTGCTGATCGATCATCTTCAAGTTCAAGCTGTAGAGGGCTCGTTTGGCGCGGTTGGCACGCTTGACCTTGCCCGCAGCAACAGGGGCGCATTGAAGGCGGCTTACTTTGATGTGCAGGTATCGGACATTTGGCTGAATTTGCCGAATGTTTTCACCGAACCTGGCGGGGTCGACCATTTGGCCCTGAGAGGGCGGTGGGCATCGGCTACCGATAAGCTGGAAATCGAGTCGGCGTTTCTGCGTGCGGGCGACAGCAATCTTCAAGTCTCCGGTTTGATCGAAGATTTTGGAACGGAGTCCCCACCGATAAAGTTAGAGGGGCAATTCACAAAGTTTGATGTGGATCGGCTGCCGTCACTTTGGCCCATTCGCATGGCCAATGGTGCCCATGACTGGGTTGTCGCCAACCTTAAGGACGGGCAACTTTATGACGGTAAGTTGGTAGTAGATTTGCCAGCCGGGGCACTCGACAATCCGAAACTGCCTGACGAGGCGTTGAGGCTTGATTTCTCTTATTCGGGTATCACGGCTCGCTACATCAACGGCCTGCCCCCGATAAAACGCGGCAAGGGCAACGCGACCCTGTTTGGCGACCGTTTCGAGCTCAACATGAGTGGCGGCGCCACGGGAGACATGAACGTTAGTAACGGCCGGGTCGTCATTACGGAATTACACCGCAAGCCTTCTCTGGGAAATATCTCCGTTCTGCTCAGTGGAGATACGTCAGAACTCTTGAGAATTCTCGATATGGAACCATTGGGCTATCCCAGTGATTTTGGCGTGGATCCTGAGTCGGTCGGCGGTACGACGGTCCTGAAGCTCGAGGTGGCATTACCAATGATCCGCGATTTGGCATTTCGGGACGTAGATTTCGATGGCCAGGCCGCGCTGTCACGGTTGAGTATTCCCGACGTGATCAATGACGTCGGTGTCGACGACGGCGCTGCTGAGATAAAGGTGACCAATACGCACCTCGATGCAATCGGTGTACTGAACATCGGCACACTCGACGTAAGTGTTACATGGCGCGAGGACTTCGAGACGACCGACCTGTCAACTGAAATAATGTTGACGTCCAATTTGGATGGCGCGGACGCGAAGGTGTTCGGAGTCGACTTAACTAATGTGCTTATGTCGGATGCAAGGGTTGAGTTGAATCTGCAGGGAAATGGTCAGGACGTTAAGTTGGCCATGCTCGAAGCGGACTTCACCAACGCAGTCATTGATATTGGCGAGATGGGGTGGCGGAAACAAGCAGGCCGGCCCGCCAGGGGTCAGATAGAGGTTGAGCCCAGGGCCTCGGGCGGTTGGGATTTCAAGCGCATTGATTTTGATGCTGAAGACTCGAGTTTGCGGGGGCGTGTCGAAGTTGCCCCATCGGGGATTATCGAAAAAGCAGAATTCGATACATTTAAGCTTGGCGAGGAAACGGATGCGGTCATCGATTATACGAACTCGCCAAGGGCCACGGCTTTGTCGGTCAAAGGAGAGGCGCTCAACATCAGCGGCCTGATCGATCGGATACTCGAAAACACAACCTCATCGACGGAAGAGGCTGATCGATTCAAATCGCTCGATGTGGAGCTTTCTCTTGATGAATTGACGTTGGCGAATGGCGTCATACTCAAAGACGTTAAAGGCGAACTTCACGACAGCGGTGGGCGGATCGAAGAAGCTGATTTTGAAGGATCGTTCGTCGACGGTGGCGTCGTCTTTGCGAAGATCGAAGCGATGAGCGAGTTCGAGCGTGGCATGCGGCTGACGGCATCGGATGCGGGTAAACTGCTTCGTGGCGTTGATTTCACGGATCAATTGCTGGATGGACGGCTCAATGTTTTCGCAAAGCTCACGGAGCTTGCAAATGACGAACCTGTGCGAAGCCAGGGTGACGGCACTGATTTCTCGTTGGTGACGAATGGTGAACTGTCCATCGAGAACTTTCGTGTGGTCAACGCGCCGATCTTAGCCCAACTGCTAATCGCGGGGTCGCCCCAAGGTGCTCAGGATTTGCTGAACCGAGACGGCATCGGATTTGACCGTTTTTTTGTGCCCTTCATGATCAAGAATGGCCGCATTAGTTTTGACCGGAGCCAAGCACTCGGTCCCGCGATTGGCATTACCGTAGGCGGATCAATTGATCAGAATGACGATACATTGGATCTCACAGGAACCATCGTGCCGTCCTATTCGATCAATAGCGCCATCGGCTATGTTCCGGTGGTTGGTCAACTTCTGGTATCGCGAGATGGCGAAGGACTATTTGCCTTCACCTACAATATTGAGGGACCGGTCGAGGAGCCGAGAATTGCCGTCAACCCGCTGTCGGGACTTGCGCCTGGTTTCCTGCGGCGCATTTTCCAGATCGGCCAAAACGGGCCGATCGTTCCCAAGATAAAACCGGGCGAGCCTTGATCCCGGTTCATACCGGCTTGATCAAGACGTGTTTCTTCTTGCCAAGCGAGACCTTTATCATGCCGTCCGCATTCAGGTCGCCCTCGCTGACAGTCGCCTTTTCGTCCGTCACGGCCTTGTCATTGATGCGGACGCCGCCGCCCTTAATGTCGCGCCTCGCGGCACTGGCTGAAGCGCTTAATCCCGCATGATGCACCAGCTTCGCGGTCAACAAGCCTTGCGCGAGAACGTCCTTCTCCAGTTCGATCGTCGGCAGGTCCGTCGAGGTGAGGCCTTGTTCGAACGTCTGGCGTGCCGTTTCCGCAGCAAGGTCAGCAGCTTCCCTGCCATGGGCCAATGCTGTGGCCTCATTGGCCAATACCTTCTTCGCTTCGTTGATCTCGTTTCCCGCAAGCGCTTCCAGTTTGCCGATTTCGTCCATCGGCAAATCCGTAAACAGTCTCAGGAAACGTCCAACATCCGCATCCTCTGTGTTGCGCCAATATTGCCAGTAGTCATAGGGTGACAGCTCATCTTCGTTGAGCCAAACGGCACCCGACGCCGTCTTACCCATTTTTGCGCCGGAAGATGTGGTTATGAGGGGGCAGGTAAGGCCATAGAGGGATGTCCCGTTGAGTCGGCGCCCCAGCTCCACGCCGTTGACAATATTGCCCCATTGATCCGAGCCGCCGGTCTGTAGCGTGCACCCATACCGCTGGTTCAGCACGACAAAATCGTAGGCTTGCAGGATCATATAATTGAATTCCAGGAACGTAAGCGGCTGTTCTCGGTCCAAGCGCAGCTTGACACTGTCGAACGTCAGCATACGGTTGATTGTGAAGTGCGGTCCGATGTCCCGCAGAAGCGAGATGTAACCGAGACCTTCTAGCCAATCTGAATTATTGACCATTTGGGCATCGGTCGCTCGGTCGCCGATGGTTAAGAAGCGGCTGAAAGATCGGCCGATGGACGCAATGTTGTCGTCGATCGCTTTGTCGTCCAGCATTTTGCGGCTTTCGTCTTTGCCACTCGGATCCCCGATTTTGGTGGTGCCTCCACCCAATAGAATGATCGGTTTATGGCCGGTGCGCTGAAGAATACGCAGCATCATGATCGGCAACAAATGGCCGACATGAAGGCTTGGCCCCGTACAATCAAAACCGTTATAGGCCGTGATGCAGCCGTCGGCCGCCGCAGCATCCAATGCCTCGGTATCCGTACACTGATGAATGTATCCGCGTTCGGTGAGAATGTGCAGCAGGTCAGATTTTAGCTTGGTCATCAGCCGGGCGTCATTTGTGTGGGCGCCGATGGTGAATTTCTATCATCGGGCGCGGATGCATCGGTGAAATAGAGGCTAGTTATCCTGCGGCCCTAGTCTTTTATCCAAATACGCCTCTACGCGACTCATCAGTTCCGGAACCTGGTCGTCATAGAAGTGGTTGGCGCTAGGGATCTTTTCGTGATCGATAACGATCCCCTTTTGCTGTTTCAGTTTCTCGACCAGCTTGTCCACGTCGGGTTCGGGGACCACCTGGTCTGCTTGCCCATTAACGATGAGTCCGGAGGAGGGGCAAGGTGCCAGAAATGAGAAGTCGTACATGTTTGCCGGCGGCGAGATCGACAAAAATCCTGAAATCTCGGGCCGCCTCATAAGGAGCTGCATGCCGATCCAAGCGCCGAATGAAAAGCCGGCAATCCAGCAATCGGATGCGTTGGAGTTGATACTTTGCAACCAATCAAGCGCAGATGCGGCGTCCGACAATTCTCCAACCCCATTGTCGAATACGCCTTGGCTTCGCCCGACCCCCCTGAAATTGAACCGGAGAACGGAGAAGCCGCGTTTTTTGAAGGTGTAGAAAAGCTCATACGTGATCTGATTGTTCATCGTGCCGCCGAACTGCGGGTGAGGATGAAGGATCAGAGCGACAGGCGTTTTCTCGCCTTCGGTGTGTTGGTACCGGCCCTCAAGTCGGCCCGAGGGCCCGGTAAAGATGACTTCTGGCATAGTAAGCGTGTTCTGCCCTTGGTTTGCGCTTTTGAAACATTACCCGACCAATTTTATCGGTCTTTGCTGGCCATTTTTCGCTAAAATCCAACACTTTCCCCGGTCGATCACCCCAATTTCTTGACTTTTTTACTGGGTTTCTCTATATCGCCGGACAGGTGTTCCGAGAAATCGAGTGGTGGCCATTCGGCTTTTTTCTCGGACCCGCGGGGCGGAAGAAAGTGTCATACAGAAGCCAACCCTCTGATGACAAGTAAGTTTTCGCGTTGGGGCCCATTTTTGGAGCGGATTTTCCCCCTGTTGAGCCGAAGGAGCTCACATTATGAGGTTTTTGTTGCCGGAGTATTCGAAATGAAGCTGACGACCAAAGGGCGCTACGCTGTGATGGCGATGGTGGATCTGGCGACGTGTGTTGATGACAAACCTGTCGCCCTGTCCGACATTGCCGACCGCCAGGAAATCTCTCAGTCCTATCTGGAGCAGTTGTTTGCCAAGCTCCGACGATGCGGTCTTTTGGACAGCGTTCGCGGGCCAGGCGGCGGATACATGTTGAGCCGTCCGGCGGCTGAAATCCGCATTTCGGACATCATTTTGGCCGCTGACGAGCCTCTTAAGGCCACGCGCTGCCATACAGGATCGCCTCAAGGCTGCATTGGTAATCGCGGCCGCTGCCTCACCCACGATTTGTGGGAGGAGTTGAGCCAACAGGTTCACCTTTATCTGAGTTCTGTGACGCTCGATGACGTCGTCAACAAGCGGATCATCGGCACGGCGGGACGTTTCAACGCCCAACCGGCGGCTCCATCGATCGAGACGCCCCAGGCAGCAACGCTGGTCGGCGGGTCCGTCGCCGAACGGGTCTGAGCTGAATGGCCGCAATCTCCACATATCTGGACTACAACGCCAGCGCACCGTTGCGGCCGGGGGTGTCGGAGGCCGTACGCCGAGGGCTTGAAACGCCCGGAAATCCATCCTCGGTTCACCGAACCGGTCGCGTCGCCCGGCGCCTTCTTGAGGAATCCCGCGACGCCATTCTTAAGATCGCGAACCGTGCTGAGTTTCGATTGGTTTTCACCTCTGGCGGTACGGAAGCAAACAATCTGGCGCTTTGCGGCGCCGGACAAATGGGCATCACGCGCATCATTCATGCGGGCATTGAGCACCCGTCGGTTGCTCAATCGGCCCAAAAGTCCGGCCTTACAGTCGAAACCGTCGCAACCGGCCGAGATGGAATCGTTGACCTTGATGAGATCCAGGAACGACTGTCCTCCAGTGACACGCCAGCACTTGTATCGGTGATGTCCGCCAACAATGAAACGGGGGTCATCCAGCCTGTAGCAGCCATCGGTGACCTTTGCCGCGCCCATGGGGCCTTGTTTCATACCGACGCTGTGCAGGTCTTTGCGAAAGCGGATTTGGATGTTGCCCTTGAGAGCGCAGACATGGTGTCGATTTCCGCCCATAAATTTGGCGGTCCCTTGGGAATTGGCGCGCTGCTTTTCAGATCTGACTTGCATCCGGCTGCGTCGATTGTGGGCGGCGGCCAGGAGCTTGGGTATCGCAGCGGCACGGAAAACCTGGCCGGTGTTTTGGGGTTTGCCGAAGCGGCAAAACAATCCAGCGCGGACAAGGCTCTTGGGCCGCGATTGGCCCTCTTGCGGGGTCAGTTGGAAGACGGGCTTCGGAACCTTTCATCCGACGTGGTCATTTTTGGCGAAACGGTTAACCGCCTGCCGAACACCACGTGTTTTGGCGAGCAAGGAATAGCCGCAGAGACGGCTGTCATGTCCCTCGACCTGGCGGGAGTGGCCGTGAGTGCGGGATCCGCTTGCTCGAGCGGGAAAGCTGCCAGGTCACAGGTGATTTCCGCCATGGGGTGGGATGATCAACTTGCCTCTGCCTCCATTCGCGTCAGCATGGGGTGGGGGTCGCAAGAACAGGATGTGGAGCGCTTTCTGAGCGCGTGGAAGGAAGTGCGCGGTCGGCTCTTGTCGGACGGCTGTGCGAGGGCGAGTGTCGTTGCGGCCGGAAAATCGGCCTGAGAGGAGTATCGAAGTATGGGTGCTGTTCGCGAAACAGTGGATCAGGTGAGTTCCGTTGCGTCTGACAAGTACAAATATGGCTTTGTCACGGATATCGAAACGGAACTTGCGCCAAAGGGGCTCAACGAAGACATCATTCGGTTCATCTCCGCAAAGAAGGAAGAACCGGAATGGATGTTGGAGTGGCGCCTGAAGGCCTATCGCCGCTGGCTGGAAATGGACGAGCCCAAATGGGCAATGGTGAATTATCCGGATATCGATTTCCAGGATGCGTATTACTACGCGGCGCCGAAGTCCAACCAAGAACGCCCAAAGAGCTTGGATGAAGTGGACCCTGAGCTTCTAAAAACCTACGAGAAGCTTGGTATTCCGCTGTCGGAACAAAAAATGTTGGCCGGCGTCGCTGTTGATGCTGTTTTTGACAGTGTTTCCGTTGCGACAACGTTTAAGGCCAAGCTTGAAGAAGCCGGGGTCATTTTTTGCCCCATTTCGGAAGCGCTGAAGAGCCATCCGGATCTTGTGAAGAAATATCTTGGGACCGTGGTTCCGTATTCGGATAATTTCTACGCCACACTCAATTCGGCGGTCTTTAGCGATGGATCGTTTGTTTACATTCCGGAAGGCGTTCGCTGTCCGATGGAATTGTCGACCTACTTCCGGATCAATCAGGCGCAAACGGGCCAATTCGAACGCACACTGATCATTGCCGATAAGGGGTCATATGTAAGCTACCTCGAAGGATGTACGGCGCCCATGCGGGATGAAAACCAACTTCATGCTGCCGTGGTAGAACTGGTGGCCCTTGAAGACGCGGAAATCAAATACTCAACGGTGCAAAACTGGTATCCGGGGGATGAAAACGGCGTCGGTGGCATTTACAACTTTGTCACTAAACGGGGCGATTGCCGGGAAAGGAATGCAAAGATTTCCTGGACACAAGTGGAAACCGGCTCGGCCGTCACCTGGAAATACCCGAGCTGCATATTACGCGGCGACAACACGACAGGCGAATTTTATTCGATTGCCATCGCCAATAATTATCAGCAGGCGGATACTGGGACCAAGATGATTCATCTTGGAAAGAACACCAGCAGTCGGATTATTTCGAAGGGGATTTCGGCCGGCAAGGCGCAAAACACCTATCGCGGCCTAGTTAGCATGCATACCAAGTCAAAGGGCGCGCGCAATTATACCCAATGCGATTCTTTGCTGATTGGAGACGAATGCGGTGCACATACAGTGCCCTATATCGAATCCAAGAACCCGTCGGCCATTGTGGAGCATGAAGCCACCACATCAAAGATCAGCGAAGACCAACTGTTTTATTGCCAGCAAAGAGGCATCGATGAAGAAGAAGCCGTGGCCCTAATCGTCAATGGTTTTTGCCGTGAAGTGTTACAGCAACTCCCGATGGAGTTTGCGGTCGAGGCGCAAAAGCTTGTGGGGATCAGCCTCGAAGGAAGTGTAGGCTAAGCCAAAAGTTAAGTGGAACAAAAAATGCTCGAGATTAAAAACTTACAAGCCGCTGTGGACGGCAAGCAGATTTTGAAAGGTGTCAACCTCACGATCAATGCGGGTGAGGTGCACGCGATTATGGGCCCGAACGGATCGGGCAAAAGCACGCTGTCTTATGTGCTGTCCGGACGTGACGGTTATGAGATCACAGAGGGCGATATTCTGTACAAGGGTGAGAGCATTGTCGAGCAATCGCCCGACGAGCGCGCCGCCAGCGGTATGTTTTTGGCTTTTCAATACCCGCTTGAGATCCCCGGCGTGCCCACAATGACTTTCTTGAGAACCGCATTGAATGCGCAGCGGCGAGCGCGGGGCGAAAAGGAGCTTGACGCTGTCAAATTCCTGAAGCTCGTTCGTGGGAAGGCGAAAGAACTTCAGATCAAGGAAGAAATGCTGAAGCGTCCTCTCAATGTTGGTTTCTCCGGCGGTGAGAAGAAACGTAACGAAGTTCTTCAAATGTCTCTGTTCGAACCCACGCTAGCCATCTTGGACGAGACGGATTCCGGGTTGGACATCGATGCGCTCAAGATTGTATCGGACGGCGTGAATATGTTGCGTTCGCCGGAGCGTGCGATGCTGGTCATTACGCACTATCAGCGGCTGCTCGATTACATTGTGCCGGACCAAGTTCATGTGCTTGCAGACGGTCAGATCGTCCGATCCGGCGGCAAAGAGCTCGCAAAAGAGCTTGAAGATTCGGGTTACGGCGCAATCGTGCCGAATGCGGCCTAGGAAGGGTGAGTGGTATCCATGTCAAGCTTGCCCGAATCTAAGCACCCTTTTGTTGAATTCTATGGTCCTAAGGTTGAGACGGAGGGCGACTCCCTGATACAGCGCCTGAGGGCGTCGGGCCTTGCCACCTATCAAACCCTGGGGCTTCCGACCAAACGGTGGGAGGAATGGAAGTACACGGACCTCACATCGCTTTCCAAGAAGTCTTTTTCTAAGCCTGTCCAATATTCTGGCGATGTAAGTCAGGGCCCTTTGTTCGAAACGGGAGATGCGTTGACTGCCGTCTTCGTGAATGGGTTTTTTCGTGAAGACCTCTCGTCCATCTCCGATGCCCCCGCCGGTGTGGCCATCGATTCCTTGGCTGGCATGGAAACGGTTCCAGATTGGGCAGAACAAGTCCTCGCAAGCAGCAGCGCCCCTGAAGACCATTCCGTCTTGGCCCTAAATTCAGCATTGATGAGAGATGGGGTCGTTTTGCGAATTGGCGCTGACATAAAGGTTGAGCGGCCGATACATCTTCGCTTTATCACGACCGCAACCGATGATGCGCCGAACCCGTCAAGCTTCTTGCGCAATACTGTGCTGGTGGACCAAAACGCGTCCGTGACGATTGTCGAATCCTATAAAGGCAGTGATGACGCAGATTACTTTACCAGCACTGCATCCCAGTTTGTTGTTTTAGAAAGCGCAACTGTCCGTCACATCAAGCTGCAAAAAGAAGGTGTGGGTTCCACGCATCTGGCGACACAAATGGTTTCACTTTCCGCGAAAAGTTCGTTCGGCGGATTTTATCTAAGCGGGGGTTCGGCCGTCAGTCGAAATGAGATTCATGGAACATTCGGCGGCGAAGGCGCTCATCTCCAGCTTGATGGCGTGTTCTTGGGGGCGGGCTCACAACATTGCGACAATACCACTTTCGTCAACCACGCGGTTCCGTCCTGTACGAGCAGCCAGGTCTTTAAGGGCGTGCTCGACGAACAATCGAGGGGCGTCTATCAAGGCCAAGTGACGGTCGCGAAAGACGCACAGCAAACGGATGGCCGGCAACTGGTCAAAACACTGCTGCTTTCCGACCAAGCGGAAATCGATGCAAAGCCCGAGCTGAAGATCTTTGCCGATGATGTTAAGTGCGCTCACGGAGCAACAGCCGGCGACATCGATGACGAACAGCTTTTTTATCTACGGTCCCGTGGTATCGATGAAGTTACGGCCCGGGCGCTTCTGGTGGAGGCATTCTTAACGGAAGTTCTCGAGCGGCTGGAAGACCAAAAAATCCGAGAGTTTTGTCAGCAGCAAATCGTATCCTGGTTGGATGCTCATGGCAGGGGTGCCCGGAATGTTGGATAAGAAGCTTGCGACCGACGTTTCGGTATTTGACGTAGAACAGATCCGCAAGGACTTTCCAATCCTATCGACCGAGGTGTACGGTAGGCCGCTTGTCTATCTCGACAATGCGGCATCGGCGCAGAAGCCAAAAGCCGTTCTTGATGCCGTCCAAAATGCGTATGAGAACGAATATGCAAATGTTCATCGCGGGCTACATTATCTTTCGAGCACTGCGACCCTGGCCTATGAGGGCGCACGAACTAAGGTCCGTCGGTTTTTGAATGCCCGTAACGACGAGGAGATCATATTCACGTCCGGTGGAACCGATGCGCTAAACCTTGTAGCGTCGTCATTTGGCGGTTCAATAATCGAACCGGGCGACGAAATAATCCTGTCGATTATGGAGCATCACTCCAACATTGTGCCGTGGGATTATTTGCGCCAGAGAAACGGCGCCGTACTCAAATGGGCGCCAATCTCGGACGATGGTGAGTTTCTGTTGGATGAGTTCGAGAAACTGCTCTCTGACAAAACGAAGATTGTAGCGGTGACCCACATGTCCAACGCCTTGGGGACCATAACGCCAGTCGCCGAAATTGTCCGCTTGGCGCATAACAAAGGCGCTGCAGTGGTCGTCGATGGATGCCAAGGCGCGGTTCACTTGCCGGTCGATGTTCAGGCACTGGATTGTGATTTTTATGTCGTTACCGGCCATAAGCTTTATGGCCCCAGTGGCATTGGGGCGCTCTACGGCAAGGCGGAGCATTTGCGGAAACTGCCACCTTATCGCGGCGGTGGCGAAATGATCCGTGAGGTGACCACTGAGGGTGTCACATACGCCGATCCGCCAAATCGGTTCGAAGCTGGAACGCCACCGATCGTGCAAGCGATCGGTTTGGGAGCCGCGGTGGACTACATCGAGAGCATTGGTCGCGAGAACGTTCACCAGCATGAAGCGCAGCTGCTTCAGTACGCAACAGGGAAATTGGTTGGCCTCAACTCACTGCGCATATTCGGAAAGGCGCCGGGTAAGGGAGCCATCATATCGTTTGAAATCGAGGGAACCCATGCCCACGACATTTCGACGATTATGGACCGTTCTGGCGTCGCTGTACGTGCGGGGCACCATTGCGCTCAGCCGCTGATGGATCGCTTTGGTGTTGCGTCGACCGCACGCGCTTCCTTTGGCCTCTACAACACGTTGCAAGAGGTGGATGTGCTGGTGGAGTCGGTGAAGGAAGCCGTGGAGTTCTTTAGATGATCGATCCGGAGTTGAGGGAGCTGTATCAGGAGATCATCCTCGATCATGGGCGTCATCCAAGGCACTTCGGTCAATTGGAGGGCGCAAACCGTGAAGCGGACGGGCATAACCCTCTTTGTGGGGACAAAGTGCGCGTGTATCTCCGGGTAGATAACGATGACAAGATTGAAGATGTCATGTTCGACGGGCGAGGGTGCGCTATTTCTATCGCGTCAGCCTCAATGATGACGGAACTTCTCACGGGTAAGAACGTATCGGAAGGAAAGGCGCTTATGGATGCGTTTCTGAGCATGGTGAAAGGCGAAGATGCGTGTTTTGAAGGCGTTGATGAAGATGATCTTGATCAGCTTCAAGCTATGTCGGGCGTGAGCGAATTTCCAATGCGAGTCAAATGCGCCACCTTGGCTTGGCATACATTTGCGGCGGCGGCCGATGGCACCCAAGAGGCGACCACCGAATAGGTGAAAAGGTAGAATGACGGACGTGACAGATAATTCGCCGGCGGAGAATACGGAAACGCTCGATCAAGAGTCGAAGTTCGACGCGATGGCAGATGAAATTATTGACGCCATAAAGACCGTTTATGACCCGGAAATTCCGGTGAATATTTTTGATCTGGGGCTGATTTACAGAGTTGATGTCTCCGATGACAACGACGTCACGATCGACATGACTTTAACCGCGCCGGGGTGTCCGGTTGCGGGTGAAATGCCGGGCTGGGTTCAGGCGGCGGTTGCCGATGTGGAAGGCGTTGGTGACGTTCGGGTAAACATGGTGTTCGACCCGCCCTGGGATCCGTCGCGCATGTCTGAAGAGGCGAAGCTTGAATTAAATATGTTTTGAGCCATATGTGCTCTCCTTGATGAGTGATATTGGAGTAATTCGTCATGGCAGGTTTGGAACGCCCAAAAGTAGTCACGCTGACGGAGATGGCCGCCGACCGCGTAAAGTCGATTATGTCCAGCGCCGATAATGACTACATCGGCGTCCGAGTGGGCGTTAAAAACGGTGGGTGTGCGGGTATGTCGTACACGATGGAATATGCCGACACCCAAGATCCTCTGGACGAAATTGTCGAAGACAAAGGCGTCAAGATCCTGATTGAAGCCAAGGCCGTGCTTTTTCTGCTCGGCACCGAAATGGACTATCAAGAAGGCAAGCTTTCATCTGGCTTTGTGTTCAACAATCCTAACCAAACCGATGCATGCGGTTGCGGTGAGTCTGTGAGCATAACCCCCGCAAAATCACTCGCATAAATTCACAGGTTGGTATGGCGCTCAGTGCGGAGTTTCGCTCTTTCGTCGTCGATCTTTTCTCGTCCTTGGGCGCAATCAAAGTACGCTCGATGTTCGGTGGCGGTGGTGTCTATTACAAAGACACAATGTTTGCGCTCATCGCAAACGAGACACTGTTCCTTAAAGTAGATCAGTCAAACAAAGCGGCATTCGAACAGGAAGGTTGTGGACCGTTTAAGTATGACGGCAAGAACAAGCCGATCGAGATGTCGTACTACGAACTTCCCGAACGGTTATTGGATGATCCCGAGGAACTGATCGAATGGGCGCAAAAGAGCATCGAGATTGCGCTTCGATCCAAAAAGCCTAAAAAGGCGCGCCGCAGAAAACCCGCGTAAAATAAGGCGGCGCCTCAATTATTGGCCGGTGAATTTCGCCGGCCGTTTTTCAATAAATGCCTTTATCCCTTCCTTCGAATCCGCGGTGCGTCCTGCGATAGCCTGGGACCGACGCTCCATATCCAATTGAGCTTCGTAATTGTTGGAGGCACTTGCCCAATAGAGCTTTCGGATGAGGCCATAGGTCTTTGTCGGCCCGGAAGCGAGCTCCAGGGCAAGTTCTTGGGTTTTCGCGGCAAGCTCTTCGTCGTCATAGACACGGTTAATCAAGCCCCACTCAAGAGCTGTTTCCGCCGGAAGCTTGTCGGCAAGCATTGAGAGCTCCATGGAGCGCGCAAGACCGATAAGCCGTGGTAGCATGAACGTTGAACCGCCGTCCGGAACTAATCCGATTCGCTTGAATGCCTGCAAGAAGTAAGCACTGCGTGCCGCGAGCACCAAATCTCCCATCAGCGCGAAACTCATCCCCACACCCGCAGCCACGCCGTTTACCGATGTGATGAAAGGAATGTCCAGGTTCTGAAGTCTTTTCAGGAATGGGTGGTAGTGAGTGTCCAACACAGAACCGGAATCGGGAAATTCATTCGCAAGGCGATCCTTGCTTGCGTCGTCCGCTAGATTGGCGCCGGCGCAAAAGCCGCGACCTTCGCCGGTCAGAACCAGGCATCGTGCCCCATTCGCAGGATTTTCAATTTCGGCAATTGCGTCGGACAGTTCGCTGATCATTTGCAGCGAAACCGCGTTCAGTACTTGCGGATGAGCCAAAGTCAGCGTGGCAATTCCGTTGTCCGCAAAGTCGAGCCGAATGCGTTCGTATGTCATGAAAATGTTCCCGCAAAGAATCTCGCCGGACCTTTCAGAGGACCGGCGATTAAAGTCATTTGCGGGCAGAATAGAGTGGCTTAATGCGCTTGAAAAGCGCAAATGGGCGGCGATCCTAGCCGCTGGCTGCTTGTGGATCGAGAACCTTGTCGGGATCGACTTCGTCTTCCGTTTTGACGCAGTTACGACCCGAGTGTTTCGCTGCGTAAAGGCATGCATCCGCCCGTTTGATCAAACTATCAAGGGTATCGTCCTTCTTCATTTGGGAAATTCCCAATGAAAGGGTAATTGTTCCTAACGACTCCCCGGTTGTTTTCTTCACAACCTTCTTGCTTTGAACTGTACTGCGAATCTTCTCGGCGACTTCCGACGCTTGTTCGAGACTCACATTTGGCAAAATCACGCCAAATTCCTCTCCGCCATATCTGGCCGGCATCTGACCTTCCGTAACGCTGGTTTTGAGGCAGTGTGCGACCAACCTCAAGACTTGATCACCGGTCTGATGACCCCATGTGTCATTGAATTTTTTGAAGTGATCGATGTCGCTCATGATAAGGCAAAGAGGTTCGTCCGAGTTTGCGGCATTTCGGGCGGCATCCCGCAGTTCTTTGTCAAATGATTTTCGGTTTGCCAAATTGGTAAGTTCGTCCGTCAACGCTTCGTGGGTAACCGTTTCCAGATTTTCTTTAAGCTGATTAACTTCGGCTGTCGATTTTTGGAGTTCCTGTTCAAGCGCTTGGCTGCGTGCCTCCATCTTCTTCGTGGCCGTAACCAACTCTTCTACCATCTGGCGCACATCACCGGTGTCAGACTTGCCAAGGACATCGGCGGCTCCGGCCAAAGTGTTGCCGAATTGTGTTGTGTCTTCGCCTGTCGCTTGGATAATTTCGAGGACGCGATTGAGTTCGCCGGACATTTTCGAACTGATGTCCAGCACCGCATCCTTGGTGTTCTTGTCGCCGAAGAATTCTTCGCGAATTTCATCGATCACTGCAGGATCAATTTCACTTCCGTTGCCTTTGATCTCTTCCAGTGCTTTCTTAAGATCTGGGTTTGATCCTGCGGCATAGTGGAACCAAACCTCAAAATTCTGAGGATTGGTAGGTACTCCGCATTCGGCCATTGACTGGAGAGCTTGCTCACTGAGTGAGCGGCATTGATCGAAATCTTCAAATTTTCGCACGGTACATTCCCTACCAAATCCACACGGGTTCCGTTGGCCACGGTTAGGTGGTTCATACCGAGAAAATGGAAACAAGCCCTTAACTCAATCGGCAAAAATGGCGCGAAACCTAGGTTTTCTGCATGCATAGGTTGGTAAACTTGCACATTGCGATTTGATCTGCGACTTCAGATCTGGGTAAATGAAGGAACGAATCCGGATGTCAAATCTGAACGCCGGAGACGGTTAAGCGAGTAGTGACGGAGACCAAAAACAAATGAGCGCGGCGGAACATACATCTGGTGGAGCAAATGAGCATACGGAAACCTCAATCCGTGAAATCTTGGAGAAGCAGCGCGCTGATTATTTGAGGAAGGGCCCTCCCAGCGCCGAAGTGCGGATCGAAATGATCGACCGAGCGATTGGGCTGTTAGTCGACCACAAGCAGGAAATCGTCGATGCTCTGTCTGCGGATTTTGGGCATCGGTCGCACCACCAGACTGAATTGACGGATGTTTACGGATCCATCGAGCCATTGAAACACGCCAAAAAGAATGTGAGACGGTGGATGCGTGGCGAGCGCAGATCTGTGCAGTTTCCCCTCGGGCTGTTCGGCGCAAGCGCGCGGGTCGAATATCAACCCTTAGGTGTGGTTGGCGTCATCAGTCCCTGGAACTTCCCGGTAAATCTGACATTTTCACCACTTGCCGGGATATTTGCCGCAGGCAACCGCGTAATGATCAAGCCGTCCGAATTCACGCCGGCGTCGTCCGAGTTAATGGCAGCTATGTTCCGAAAAGCCTTCGACGAAACTGACGTGGCGGTGATTATGGGCGGGCCGGAAACCGGTTCGGCCTTCACCAAGCAGCCCTTCGACCATCTATTGTTCACCGGCGCGACATCGATTGGTCGTCATGTCATGCGAGCAGCAGCCGAGAACCTGGTTCCCGTGACCCTGGAACTTGGTGGAAAATCGCCTGTGATCATTGGTCAGGGGGCGGATATGAAGAAAACGACCGATCGCATCATGGCCGGCAAAATGATGAATGCCGGGCAAATCTGCTTGGCACCGGACTATGTGATGGTGCCAGAGAGCGACCAGGACAGTTTTGTTCAGTCGGCGACGGACTCCGTTCAGAATATGTACGCCACTCTTAAGTTCAATCCCGACTACACGTCGGTCATCAATCAACGGCATTTCGATCGCCTGAGTGGCTATATTGACGACGCCAAATCCAAAGGCGCCGAAATCGTAGAAATCAATCCGGCGAATGAGGATTTCACCCAACAGCCAACGCACAAGATTCCGCCGACACTGGTTTTGAATCCGACGGATGATATGACCGTTATGCAGGACGAGATATTCGGTCCGGTCATGCCAGTTAAGACCTACAAGCAGCTTGACGAGGCGGTCGATTACATAAACGCCCGTCCTCGACCACTCGGCCTGTACTTTTTCGGAGATGATGGCGAACAGCGGGACAGAGTGCTCAGCCGGACCACGTCGGGCGGCGTGACAGTGAACGATGTGGTCATGCATGTGAGCATGGAGGATTTGCCCTTTGGTGGTGTCGGTCCCAGTGGGATGGGCTCCTATCACGGCCGGGACGGATTCAAAACCTTCAGCCACGCTAAGGCGATTTTCTCACAGGCCAAGATGGATTTGGGGGCGATGTTGCGCCCGCCCTATGGCGAGAAGTTTGAAAAGTTTATTGGGGGACGGATCAAACGAACCGGCTAACCGACCGTTTCTTCGCTCGTTTCTTTTGATTTGCGGCTAGGCAGTGGGATCGACATAAAGGCCGGGACGTGCTCTCCCATACCGACGACGGGTTCGTCCGGTTCTTGATCTCTGCGATCGTTGCGCCGTCTACCTTTGCGGTCATCTTTGGGCGGGTCCCGGTCGTCTCGTCGGCGTGAGCGTGACCGTTTCGTCTTGCCGTCAGAGTCAGCGGATTTCTTGTCCTCACCCGTCAGGCCGTCGATTTCCACTACCGGGATTTTGCTATCGATAAGTTCTTCGATTGCCGTGACGTATTTTTTTTCCGCATTGATGGCGATTGTAAACGAAGCCCCTTCACGTCCTGCGCGACCGGTTCTTCCGATCCGGTGCACGTAGTCTTCGGCGTTGAAAGGGACATCGAAGTTAAACACGTGGCTTACGTCGGGAATGTCGAGGCCACGGGCGGCCACGTCGCTGGCGACCAACAGCTTGATTTCGCCAGCGCGGAATGCATCCAGCGTTTGCATGCGTACGCGCTGATCAAGGTCCCCGTGAAGCGCGGCGGCACTAAAATCATGTTTGATCAGTGAGCGGAAAACAATAGAAACATCTCGCTTGCGATTGCAGAAGATGATGCCGTTGTTAACTTCATGGGTTCGGATGAGCTGACGCAGCGCTTCGCGCTTGTCGTCTTTGTGCACATAAAGCAAATGCTGCTTTACGGTTTCGGCCGTTGTGGCCTGACGCGCTACCTCAACACGTTCCGGGTTCTGCAGAAACGCTTGCGTCAGCCGCGTGATCTCGGGCGGCATTGTTGCCGAGAAGAAGAGTGTTTGGCGTGTGAAGGGTAGCAGGCCAACGATACGTTCTACATCGGGAATGAATCCCATATCGAGCATCCGGTCGGCCTCGTCGATGACTAGAATTTCGACGCCCGTTAAGACGAGCTTGCCCCGTTCAAAGTGATCGATCAGTCGGCCCGGCGTTGCAATGAGCACGTCGACACCGCGGTCCAGCAATCGCTCTTGATCGGCGAAAGAAACGCCGCCAATGAGCAGAGCCATGGTGAGCTTGTGTTGCTTGCCATAGGTTTGGAACGCGTCAGCAACCTGTGCGGCCAGTTCTCGTGTCGGCGCCAAAATCAGTGAGCGCGGCATGCGTGCCCGTGCGCGCCCCCGCTCGAGGCGATCAATCATCGGCAACACAAACGAAGCCGTTTTCCCCGTGCCCGTCTGTGCAATGCCCAATACGTCCCGGCCACGCAGCGCGGGCGGAATAGCTTGAGCCTGAATAGGGGTGGGGTCCTGGTAACCTGCTTCGTCGACCGCCTTCAATACGCGGTCACTCAATCCGAGTTCGGTAAATGTCATTAAACGCTTCGAATCTTTGCTGTCTTGGGCGTTCGGTTTGGGAAAGGCCCCATTTACGAAGTCATTAGGTAAATATTGTCTTGCAGCGCCACAGCGGTTATTTCGCACTGCACAAAAGTTGGCTGAAACATAAGATTTTTCAGGCGCTTGTCAATGCGTGCATGCCTTAAATATCGAGATCTTCTACAAAACTGGCGTTTTCTTGAATGTATTGGAAGCGCAATTCCGGTTTTCGGCCCATTAATTGTTCAACTAAACTGCCAGTTTCCTTGGATTCATCTTCGGGAATGACCACGCGCAGGAGAGATCTTTGTCCCGGCCTCATGGTGGTTTCCTTGAGTTGCGACGGCAGCATCTCACCCAGACCCTTAAAGCGCGAGATTTCCACCTTGCTGCCGTTCTTGAATTCGCTTGCAAGCAGTTCATCCCGATGCTCGTCATCGCGTGCGTAGTGGATCTTGCCGCCTTGAGACAGGCGATAGAGCGGGGGAATGGCAAGGTATAAATGGCCGTCCTGGATGAGCTTGGGAATCTCCCGATAGAAATAGGTGATGAGAAGAGACGCGATGTGTGCACCGTCAACATCCGCGTCCGTCATGATGATGACTTTTTCGTACCGCAGATCCTCTTCCCGATAGCGGTCGCCCACCGCACAGCCCAAAGCTTGCAGCAAATCGTTGAGTTCTTGATTGGCCTGGACCTTTCCGCTGGCCGCACTGGCGACGTTGAGAATCTTGCCCCGCAGCGGAAGAATTGCCTGTGTTGCCCGGTCGCGCGCTTGCTTTGCGGATCCTCCGGCGGAATCGCCTTCGACCAAAAAGATCTCCGTACCGTCCGCGTTGGATTGCGAACAATCGGACAGTTTTCCGGGCAGACGCAGTTTCCGGAGCGCCGTTTTTCTAGAAACGTCCTTTTCAAGCTTCCGGCGCAACCGTTCTTCAGACCGGTCGACCACCCATTGCAACAGTTGATTGGCTTGTGCCGGCGATGCGGTCAGCCAGTGTTCGAAATGGTCGCGCACTGTTGTTTCCACAAGCTTGGTCGCTTCGGGGCTGGAGAGCTTTTCCTTGGTTTGTCCTTGGAATGCCGGTTCGCGAATGAATACCGACAGCATGCCTGCCGCTGTGCTCATCACGTCATCCTGCGTGAATTGCGCCGCCTTTTTGTGATTGGTCAATTCACCGTAGGATTTGAGCCCTTTGGTGAGGGCTGCCCGCAGGCCCGCTACGTGCGTACCGCCGTCGACCGTGGCAATCGTGTTGCAATATGAGTTGACGAAAGGGTCCATACTGACGACCCAGTTGACAGCCCATTCAACCGATTGGCCGTTTTTGTTCTTTGCCGAGCCGCTAAATGGGGCGCTGGTGACGGTTTGCTGGTCGCCTACAGTTGCGATGAGAAAATCCTGCAATCCTCCTGGGAAATGCAGGGTTTCTTTTTCCGGCGTTTCGTCTTTACCCTGAAGAAGTGATTTATCGCAGCTCCAGCGGATTTCCACACCACGAAACAGATAGGCTTTTGACCGGGCCATCCGATACAATCGCGCGGGCTTGAAGCGAGTCTTCTCACCAAATATTTTTGGGTCGGGAAGGAAAACCACCTTTGTGCCACGCCGGTTCTTCGCCGATCCCGCGTTCTTCAGTTTCGACTTCGGAATGCCTCTCGAAAATGTCTGGGTGTAGAGTTTCTGATTGCGGGCAACTTCCACGGACAGCGATTCCGACAGGGCGTTGACGACGGATATGCCAACGCCGTGCAGACCACCGGCTGTTTCATAGGCCTTGTCCGAGAATTTGCCGCCCGAATGGAGCGTCGTCATGATCACTTCTAACGCAGACTTGTTCTTAAACTTCGGGTGCGGGTCGACCGGGATACCGCGGCCATTGTCGGTAACTGACAAGCCTCCATCGGCCAGAACTTCCACCTCAATGCGGGTCGCGTGACCGGCAACGGCTTCATCCATGGCATTGTCCAGGACCTCGGCGGCTAGATGGTGTAGCGCGCGTTCGTCCGTCCCACCAATATACATTCCGGGCCGCCGACGAACCGGTTCGAGCCCCTCTAGGACTTCGATGTCTCGGGCCGTGTAGGCTTTTTCGGACTTACTGGCGGACTTTTTGTCGAAAAGAGAACGTGCTTGAGCCATGCGTGAACGCGGAAACCTGAAGATTGATTCGCAGCAATGAAGAATATCGCTTGTTCTTACGGCGTCCAAAGCCGTTCAACAAGCGGAGGTCTGTTGTTTATAGCGATTGCGACGAATTAAAGGCAGAAAAAAGAAAATGGGCCGCTCATGGGCGGCCCACTCTCAGAATATGACAGTCTTTTTAGACGCTGTAGTAGTTCTTGAACTCGACAGGGTGGGGGGTTGTTTCGAACTCAACCACCTCTTCCATCTTGAGTTCGATGTATGCATCCAACTGATCGTCGCTGAAGACGCCGCCCTTTGTAAGGAACGCGCGGTCGGTGTCCAACGACTCAATCGCTTGACGTAATGATCCGCATACGGTGGGAACGTCTTGAAGCTCTTCCGGCGGCAACGCGTAAAGATCCTTGTCCATCGGATCGCCCGGATGGATTTGGTTTTCGATGCCATCAAGTCCGGCCATCAACATGGCGGAGAAGGCGTAGTATGGGTTCGATGCCGGATCCGGGAAACGCACTTCCACACGCTTGCCGTTTGCGCTCGGCGCGAATGGAATACGGCAAGACGCCGATCTATTCCGTGCAGAGTAGGCGAGCAGAACGGGCGCCTCAAATCCTGGGACCAGCCGCTTGTAGCTGTTGGTCGTCGAATTCGTGAAGGCGTTGATTGCCCGTGCATGCTTGATGATGCCGCCAATGTAATAAAGAGCGGTTTCCGAAAGGTCCGAATAGCCGGAACCGGCAAATGTCGGCTTGCCGCTCTTCCAGATCGATTGGTGAACGTGCATGCCCGAGCCGTTGTCGTTCATGACCGGCTTCGGCATGAACGTGGCCGACTTACCGTATGCTGCCGCCACCATGTGGATCACATATTTGTAGATTTGCAGCTTGTCGGCAATGCTCACCAGCGTGTCGAATTTCATCCCCAGCTCATGCTGACTGGGCGCGACCTCATGGTGATGTTTCTCGGTATCGATGCCCATCTCTTTCATGACGGTGAGCATTTCCGAGCGCAGGTCCTGACCGCTATCTACAGGAGGGACAGGGAAGTAGCCCCCTTTGGCTTTCGGCCGGTGACCCATATTGCCGATTTCGTACTCTGTACTGGTGTTGTATGGCCCTTCGGCGGAGTCGATTTCAAAGCCCGTTTTGTTCTGTTCGACGCTGAAACGCACATCGTCGAAGACAAAGAACTCGGCTTCCGGTCCAAAGAAAGCGGCATCGCCAACACCTGTGGACTGCAAGTATGCTTCCGCCTTCTTGGCAGTCGAGCGCGGATCGCGGCCATAAGGCTGTCCGGTAGACGGTTCCAGCACATCGCAGAAAATGGCGAGGGTCGGCTGCGCCATAAACGGATCAATAACGGCCGTCGAAATATCCGGCATAAGGTTCATGTCGGACTCGTTGATCGCCTTCCACCCGGAGATTGACGAGCCGTCAAACATTTGCCCGTTGGCGAAAAACTCTTCATCGACCATGCCCGTGTCAAAACTAACGTGTTGCCATTTCCCCTTTGGATCAGTGAAACGCAAATCTACGTATTTCACGTCCTTCTCAGATATGGTTTGCAGCACCGATCTTACGTTGGCCATTTGCTTGCTTCCTGTAATTTGTGATTTCGATTGGCTTGATTGCCCATACGGGCGGTTGGTGGAGACCCAAGCTTAAATTGCTTCTTGGCCTGTTTCCCCAGTTCTAATTCGGATTACTTCTTCAACCCCACTGATAAAGATCTTTCCGTCGCCGATCCTGCCGGTCTTGGCAGATTGCTGGATTGCTTCCACAGCGCGGTCCACGATGTCGTCTTGAAGCACAATTTCTATCTTCACCTTGGGAAGGAAATCCACCACATATTCGGCGCCACGATACAATTCCGTATGGCCTTTCTGTCGACCAAAGCCCTTGGCTTCGGTGACGGTAATGCCTTGCAGGCCTACTTCCTGAAGTGCTTCCTTTACTTCGTCCAATTTGAAAGGCTTGATTATGGCCTCAATTTTTTTCATCGATCTGTTGATCTCCGCTAATCCTGGACTAAAAACCACCCCGCGGCGATGGTGAAAGCATGTGTCGTGCCAAGCGTTGGGCATTGCCTCAAATACTAGGCAGAATCTGGCGTTTGGGAGGTTAGGCCGTATGCGTTGGACTATAATGACGTCTATTTGTGCCCAATAAATAGCCTATCTGCAGAAAATTTGTGCAGAAAAATTGATCGGAAGCATGAAAGCAATCGGTGATGAAAGAACCTAATCAAGGGCTTGCCGGAAGAGGAACGACAATATTCGCGATAATGTCCTCCCTTGCGGTCGACGAGGGCGCCATCAATTTGGGGCAGGGGTTTCCCGACGAAGACGGCCCGGAAGACATCATTGCCGAAGCGACCCGGGCCATGCTGACGGGCGACAACCAGTATCCGCCAATGATGGGAATATCCGAGTTGCGCCAAGCCGTCGCCAATCATAACAAACGATTCTATGGGCTGGATGTGGATTGGGCCACCGAAGTAATGGTCACATCGGGTGCCACAGAAGCGCTTGCCGACTGCTTCTTCGGTCTCTTGAACCCTGGGGATGAAGTGATCGTTTTTGAGCCTGCCTATGACAGCTACTTGCCGATCATAGAGCGGGCGGGGGCGTCGGCGGTTATCGTCCCTCTGATCCCTCCAAACTGGCAGATTCCGACCGAGCGTCTTGTCAGGGCCTTCGGTCCCAAGACAAAAGCAGTCGTGATCAATTCCCCAATGAACCCCACGGGAAAAGTATTTACCGCTGAAGAGCTCGCACTGATTGCCGATTTAACGATTTCGCACGACGCCTATGCAATCTGCGACGAGGTGTACGAACATCTCGTCTTCGACTCCATCAAGCATGTGCCGATCATGACACTCCCCGGGATGCGGGAACGTACCGCACGGATCGGTTCTGCGGGCAAAACCTTTTCGCTCACGGGCTGGAAGATTGGCTATATCACCGCATCTGCGGAGGTGATGAAGGGTATTAGCCGCGCCCATCAATATACGACCTATACGACGGCGCCGGGACTTCAGGCGGGCGTCGCTTACGGGCTCGGAAAGCCGGACTCTTATTTTTCAGATCTCGCAATGGATATGCAGGGCAAGCGGGATCTCATTTGTAATGGGCTCTCAGCGCTGGGATTTGAAATGGCGCCTTGCCAGGGCACATACTTCGTGACCGGTGACTTCAGTGGTTTGCCATTGGAAGGCACTGCCGATGACGTTTGCCGAAAACTGACGATCGACGCCAAAGTGGCAACGATCCCAATGGGGCCGTTTTATTCCGATGGGAACGGCGGAAACATTTTGCGCTTTTGTTTCTGCAAGAAGCCCGAGGTGCTTCATGAGGCGATTGATCGCCTCGCAACGTATTTTTCGAACAACGCCAAATAAAGGTAAGGAAACGGATTTATGCCTCATGACAATACGCCAATTTTGGTTGGCGGCGGTCAGTTCACCCAGCGAACCGCGCAGCAGAAAAACTGGCGGGCGTCCCAGTCCCCCATGCAGATGCTTATTCAAGCTGTAAGATTGGCGGCCGATGACACTGGCGTGGCCAACTCGGTTTTGAAGAATGCTGACAATATCTCTGTGGTGCGTTTCACCGCAGATACGTCAGAGGTCGGCCGACTTCCCGTCGGCCAATACAAAAACCCGCCGCGCTCTGTAGCCAATGCAATAGGTGCATCGCCCGCCAAGGAGTATTACACCTGCGGCGGAGGGAGCACACCTCAATGGTTGGTCAATCGCACTGCGGAGGAGATTGCCAGAGGGGAAACTAACATCGCTATTTTGGGCGGATCTGAAGACCTGGCCACAATGACGTCTGCGCTCAACGAAGGGGCGCAACTTGATTGGGGAGACGATCCCGGAGGCGAACCCATTCACATTGGGGAAGACCGCAGCGGCACAAACGCTCAAGAAAAGGCGCATGGGCTTTACTTTCCGGTGAATGTGTATCCCCTCTTTGAAAATGCCATCAGGGCTGAACACGGCCGCAGCCTGGAGGAACATCAGACAAAGATTGGCGAACTTTTTTCCAGGTTCTCAAAAGTAGCATCAGAGAACCCTCATTCCTGGTTCCCGACATACCGTTCGCCTGAAGAAATTGCGACACCAAGCGCTTCCAACCGTTACGTCGGTTTTCCGTACACGAAGTATATGAATGCGATTATCCGGATCGACATGGCGGCCGCCGTAATCATGACAAATGTCAAGACGGCAAGAGAACTCGGCATTGATGAATCGAAATGGGTGTACCTTCACGGCTGCGGCGACGCGCACGATCTTTGGTACTTCACCGACCGCATCGATCTTCATTCTTCGCCGGCGATCAGAACGCTCGCCCGAAAGTCGTTCGGCATGGCCGGCACATCGGTCGATCAGATCGATTTCTTTGATCTTTATTCTTGTTTCCCCTCCGCCGTCCAGATTGGGGCTCAAGAAATTGGGATCGACCTCAATGATCCGCGAGGGCTGACCGTTACCGGCGGACTTCCCTATTTTGGCGGTGCCGGCAACAACTATGTCATGCATTCAATCGTCACGATGATGGACCGGTTGAGAGGGAAGCCCAACTCGTCCGGCCTGGTAACCGGAAACGGTTGGTATGTGACAAAGCACTCCATGGGGATCTATTCAACCAAGCCTTTTGAAGGTGTATGGCAACGTGAAGATCCGGCGAGCTACCAGCGTGAGTTGGATGCCATGTCTCATCCGCGATTTGAAACGGCGCCTGAGGGTGCGGGCAAAGTTGAAACCTACACTGTGGTGAACGGACGGGATGGGCCCATGATGGGTATTATCGTCGGCCGCCTTGGCAACGGGGACCGGTTTATCGCCCATACACCGAACGACGCCGAAACACTGAACGGTATGATGGAGGTGGACTGCATAGGGCGCACGGGCGTTGTTTCGACCGGTGAAAAGACCAATACCTTTGTTTACGAAGGGGCCTGAGCATGGCGCGCATTTATCTTGTTCGACACGGACAAGCGGCCGCCGGTTTTGATGCCGATCATGATCCCGGATTGAACGAACTTGGTCACGATCAAGCGCAGGCGGTCTGCCAAAAACTTGGACAAAAAGATCCCATGGGGGTCATCTCGAGTCCGCTCCGCCGATGCCGCGAAACTGCACAGCCCCTATGTGATTTTTGGAAGGTCACGCCAAGGATTGTTTCGGAAGTTGCTGAAATTCCATCGCCTACGGATGACCTTACAAATAGAACCGAATGGCTGCGGTCGATCATGCCGGGGACGTGGGGGGATGTGGATGATCCCACACTTGCCGACTGGCGCGAACAAGCGATTGGAGCGGTGGCCACTTTGACCCAAGATACGGTTGTGTTTTCTCACTTCATTGCGATCAACGTGATCGTGGGCCATATGCAGAACGATGACCGTATGGTTGTCTTCCGGCCGGACAATTGTTCAGTCACGGTCGTCGATGTGCGAAACGGGAACATTGACCTTGTAGAGCTTGGCGCCGAAGCTTCGACGCACGTGGGTTGAGGCCGGCCATGGGTGTGCGTCCCAACAAGAATCCGACCGAAGAAAAGACAGAACTCCTCTCCGTAGAGGAAATGTACACCGCAGACAGTCTCGCCATCTCATCGGGTATTCCTGGTACGGAGCTCATGGACAATGCGGGCAGGGCGCTTGCGGACGAGGCTGCAGGTCTTTGTCAGTCAGGGCGGATTGTTGTGTTGTGCGGACCGGGCAACAATGGCGGAGACGGGTTCATCGCGGCACGGGCCTTGGCTGAGCGAAACGGAGATCGAGCCGACCCGTCCTTCGACATTCGCGTTTGCCTTCTTGGCAATGTGGAAACTCTGAAGGGAGATGCCAAATGGGCGGCGGATCAATGGCTTGCGATGCCGGGAGGCGAGATCCATCCGATAGACACTGAGTGTCTCGCGGGAGCAGATTTGGTCATTGATGCTCTTTTCGGGGCAGGTCTAGCCCGGCCGATCGAGGGAATTGCGCAAACCGTCATTTCTAACTTGAACTCAGCCCCTCAGTGTACGGTAGTTTCGGTGGACGTGCCGAGTGGCATTGATGGCAATACCGGTCAGGCACTTGGAGCGGCCGTTCAGGCGACCAAGACCGTCACTTTCTTTCGAATGAAACCGGCGCATATGCTTTTGCCGGGGCGTATGAACTGCGGGAATGTGGTCTGCGCCGATATTGGCATCAAGTCGGCTCATCTTTCTGAGATCGGATGCCGGACGTTTCAGAACGTACCGGCGTTGTGGTGGGAGAAATTTCCGCGGCCTTCGCGTGACGATCACAAATATACGAAAGGGCACGCCCTTGTTGTGAGTGGCAACGCCGGCAAAACAGGGGCTGCCCGTCTGGCTGCCATAACGGCTCTCCGCGTGGGGGCGGGTCTTGTGACGGTTGCGGGTCCCCCCGCGGCAATGCTCGAGCTTGCCAGTCAGCTCACCACAGTGATGGTCACGGAAGCTGATCAGCCTGACGCGCTTCGCGACATTCTGGCGGATCAACGGAAGAATGCCGTGGTGATTGGGCCCGGGCTCGGCGTTGGCGGTGTCACGCGAGACTTCGTGGGCGCGGTTTTGAGCGCTAACTGTTCCGCCGTGTTGGACGCGGATGCTTTGAGTTCGTTTGAAAGTCGCGCAGACCAGCTATTCAAGGGGATACACGATAAGTCGGTCCTGACACCTCATGGCGGGGAGTTCATGCGTCTGTTTCCTGAGTTCCCACCTGATGAACATGGCAAGCTGCAGTCAGCTCGCAAGGCGGCAGAACGAAGTGGCGGTGTGGTGGTGTTCAAGGGCCCCGATACGGTCATTGCCGCACCAGATGGCCGCGCCGCGATCAACCGTAACGCGCCGCCAACCCTGGCAACCGCCGGCGCCGGGGATGTTCTGGCCGGTATGATTGGCGGGCTCCTTGCCCAGGGCATGCCGACATGGGAGGCGGCCTGCGCAGGCGTTTGGCTCCATGGGGAATGCGCGACCAATCTTGGCCGTGCCGTGATAGCGGAAGACCTTTCCTGGGCGTTGCCGGATGTGCTGGAAGCCTTGGAAAACAGCGGATTGAACAAAATCGCCTGACCGGCGCCATATCGCTGGTGATTTTTAAACCACTCGTGTTATAGAAAGCGCCCAATTTCTCAGGCCCACTGGGCTTCGCGCGGGCGTGGTGGAATTGGTAGACACGCCAGATTTAGGTTCTGGTGACGCAAGTCGTGGGGGTTCAAGTCCCTCCGCCCGCACCATTGTTTTCAGACAGCTTGCCGGCATGCAATCGAGCAGCCGGCCATTTACAGGCGCTCCACTATGCAAGTTACAGAAACGATTTCCGAAGGCCTCAGCCGCGAGTATCAAATTACGATCACGCGCGAGGATCTCGACGAACGCCTTATGAATCATCTGGAGTCGATTAAAGGTCAGGTGCGCATGAACGGATTTCGGCCGGGCAAGGTACCGGTTCCGTTTTTGAAGAAGACCTATGGCAAAGCAATGATGGGCGACATCATCCAGGAAGCTATGAATGAGGGCACTCAGAAAGCCATCAACGATAATGAGCTGCGCCCCGCTCTCCAGCCTAAAGTGGAGATGGACGGCGAGATCGAACCGGTCGTGGAAGGTTCTGAAGACCTCAGTTTCAAAGTGGCTGTCGAAGTAATGCCCGACTTTGAAATTACGGATCTGGCGAAATTGGAGTTGGATCGGCCCGTTGCGGAAGTCTCAGACGAAGACTTGGACGAAATGCTTAATCGGTTAGCGGAGCAAAACCGTAGCTATACGGAGCGGGGCGAAAAAGAGAAAGCCAAAGACGGCGATGCGCTTCAGATCGATTTCATTGGCCGGGTGGATGGTGAAGAGTTTGAAGGGGGCAAAGGCGAAGATATCCGCCTGACCATTGGCACCAACCAATTCATTCCCGGCTTCGAAGACCAATTGGTCGGGACGAAGAAGGGGGATGAAAAAACCATCAAGGTGACCTTTCCTGAGGACTACGGTGCGGAGCATCTCGCCGGAAAGAAGGCGGAGTTTGACGTCACTGTTCACAGCATCAGCGCTCCCGACGACATCTCTGTGGACGATGCGCTGGCAGAGAAGCTAGGCCTCGAGTCGTTAGACAAGCTCCGGGAGACCTTGTCAGGGCAGATCGGCGAGGACTATAAGTCGGTTTCGCGCGCGCGCTTGAAGCGCAATATGCTTGACCGTTTGGATGAGTTGCACGACTTCGAGCTACCGCCTGGGATGGTCGAGTCCGAGTTCGATCAGATCTGGCATCAAGTGCAACAACAACCAGAAGAAGAAAAAGAAGACAAGCCGGAGGAAGAACTCAAGGCCGAATACCGGACGATCGCGGAACGTCGTGTCCGCCTTGGTCTCTTGTTGGCTGAAGTTGGGCGTAAGAACAACATTACGGTGAGCCAAGAAGAGATCAATCGAGCCATCGCCGAACGTGCTCGGCAGTATCCGGGGCAGGAATCCCAGATTTTTCAGTTTTATCAGCAGAACCAAGCGGCCATGGCGGAAATCAGGGCGCCGCTTTTTGAAGACAAGGTGGTGGACTTCGTTTCCGAGCTTGCAACGATAAACGATGTCTCTGTAGGCCGGGACGAGCTGATGAAGGATCCCGACGAAGAAGAAGCGGAGGTTGAGAAGAAGGCCGCGTCCAAAAAGAAGGCCAAGACCACTGCGAAGAAAAAAGCCGCGCCGAAGGCCAAAAAGGCATCGGATGAGGCGGAATAGGGGCGGGCCCACTGCTCAAATGTTGCGGCAGTCTAGGTTTCCTGCCGTTCTAGCCTGACACAAATTGGCCGCGTCCGCGTGTCATTTTGAGATATGCTGGCGGAATCTGCTATGGGTGAAGCCCAAAGCTGGACGATCCCTGTGAACAAGGCGACTCAGACCAAATTTTTACTTTCGGGACCTATGATCAAACTCCCGCGGCCCCGACATTACATTCCAAAAGGGCAGGAAGAAGAATGAGCCACCCCTCAGATATCATGATGAACACCTTGGTCCCCATGGTGGTCGAACAAACGAACCGCGGCGAGCGCGCTATGGACCTTTATTCGCGCTTGTTGAAGGAGCGAATCATCTTCGTAAGCGGGCCGATCAACGACATGGTGGCGACGCTGGTGACAGCCCAATTGCTGCTGTTGGAAAGCGAAAATCCCAAAAAAGAGATCGCAATGTACATCAATTCCCCCGGGGGAATCGTCACCTCGGGCCTCGCAATCTACGACACGATGCAGTACATCCGGCCACCTGTCTCCACGTTTTGCGTCGGACAGGCCGCATCCATGGGGTCTTTGCTGTTGGCGGCAGGTGAGAAGGGCATGAGATTTGCTCTGCCGAATGCACGCATAATGGTTCACCAGCCGTCCGGCGGCTTTCAGGGCCAGGCGGCAGATATTGAACGCCACGCGCAGGACATTTTGGCAATCAAAGACCGATTGAATAGAATTTATGTTAAACACACCGGTCAAGATATTGAAATTGTTGAAAAAACCCTGGATCGAGATAGCTTTTTGACGGCGCTCGAGGCCAAGGAGTTTGGATTGGTTGACACAGTGGTCGAAGAACGCACAGTTGAAGAGGCAACGAACACTTCCACTTAATCAATTCTTGATCCATGGTTCCATATCGTGGTCGAATAAGGAGTAACGGGTAAGGGCCCCACCAGAAGCCCAAAAACTTGGATATTTGCCGGCAAGGCCACTATATTTGGTGTCTTTCGCTGGCGGCCTGGGCAGATGGTGGCGTAACGGACCAAGGAGCATGCATGAGCAAAGTTAGTGGTGGCGATTCGAAGAACACGCTCTACTGTTCGTTTTGCGGTAAGAGTCAGCACGAAGTTCGCAAGCTCATCGCGGGGCCGACGGTTTTTATCTGCGACGAGTGTGTCGAACTCTGCATGGACATTATCCGTGAGGAAAATAAGAGCTCACTGGTAAAGTCCCGGGATGGGGTGCCGACGCCTCAGGAAATCTGCCGCGTTTTGGATGACTATGTGATTGGCCAGGCGCAGGCAAAACGCGTTCTTTCCGTCGCCGTCCACAATCACTACAAGCGGTTGAATCACTCGGCGAAGAACAATGACGTCGAGCTCGCCAAATCCAACATTCTGCTCATTGGTCCGACGGGGTGCGGTAAGACCTTATTGGCGCAAACCCTTGCACGCATTTTGGACGTGCCCTTCACGATGGCCGATGCGACGACGCTCACGGAAGCGGGCTATGTGGGCGAAGACGTCGAGAACATTATTCTCAAGCTGCTTCAGTCCGCCGATTACAATGTGGAGCGTGCCCAGCGCGGCATCGTTTATATTGACGAGGTCGATAAGATCAGCCGCAAATCCGACAATCCGTCCATCACACGAGATGTATCGGGTGAGGGTGTGCAGCAGGCCCTGTTGAAGATAATGGAAGGAACAGTTGCAAGTGTTCCGCCCCAAGGGGGTCGCAAGCATCCGCAACAGGAATTCCTGCAAGTCGACACGACGAATATTTTGTTCATTTGCGGTGGCGCCTTTGCGGGGCTCGACAAGATTATTTCCGGCCGCGGACGTGGAACCTCGATCGGCTTCGGGGCCGATGTGAAGGGGCTGGACGAGCGTAATATGGGAGAGATCTTGAAGGATGTGGAGCCGGAGGATCTCTTGAAATTCGGCCTTATTCCCGAATTTGTCGGTCGTCTACCGGTAATAGCGACCCTTGAAGACTTGAGCGAAGATGCTCTGGTGGAAATTCTCACGCGGCCCAAGAACGCGCTTGTTAAGCAGTATCAACGTCTCTTCGAAATGGAAGATACCAGCCTGACTTTCTCGGACGATGCCATGAACGCCGTTGCTCGCAAGGCAATTGCTAGAAAGACGGGTGCCCGCGGACTTCGTTCCATCATGGAGGGTATTCTTCTGGACACGATGTATGAACTGCCGGCGCTTGATGGCGTTGAAGAAGTCGTGATCAACGGTGAGGTGGTTGAAGGTCGTGCGCGTCCTCTCTACATCTATGCAGATCGTAGAGATGAGGTTGAAACCAGCGCTTAGTGCTTTGATTTCGTTTTGATTTTGAGGATTTCGCGCCTGCGGAAAAAAAGGGCGCGAGGCCCCCTTGATCTATGTTGAATTGACCTCCAATTAACCCTTAACACGCACAAACCAAAATTAGCGCTTGATCGGCCGTTATCGGTTGTCAAACTTCTTTCGGCTAGAATCACCCTCATCGGCGCCAGACAGTAGGATTCCAATATGGACGAACGTGACGAAGACTTCAGCAAACGTGCCATCGATGAAAACGGCCGGGTCTATCCCGTGCTACCGCTTCGGGACATTGTGGTTTTCCCCCACATGATCGTTCCGCTTTTCGTCGGTCGCGACAAGTCGGTACGTGCGCTCGAAGACGTCATGTTGGATGATAAGAAAATTCTTCTTGTTGCTCAGAAAAATGCAGCAGAAGACGATCCGACAACAGACGATATATACCAAGTCGGAACCATCGCTTCGGTTCTTCAATTGTTGAAGCTGCCAGACCAAACCGTAAAGGTGTTGGTGGAAGGCGGCGCGCGCGCACAGATAACCTCGTTTACCGAGAACGAAGATTTCTTTGAAGCGCATGCAGAGGCGATTGTCGAAGATCAGGGCACAGAGAAAGAGCTGGAAGCGCTTAGCCGGTCCGTGATCTCTCAGTTTGAACAATACGTCAAACTTAACAAAAAGATCCCGCCGGAAGTATTGGTGTCCATCAATCAAATTGAAGATGCGTCAAAACTGGCCGACACGGTTGCGTCGCATCTCGCGATAAAGATTCCGGAAAAACAGGAGCTTCTGGAAATCTCCAGCGTGCCGTCGCGTTTGGAGAAAGTCTACTCGCTGATGGAAGGCGAGATCAGTGTCCTGCACGTTGAGAAGAAAATTCGAAGCCGCGTCAAACGGCAAATGGAGAAGACTCAACGTGAGTATTATTTGAATGAGCAGCTCAAGGCGATTCAAAAAGAACTTGGCGAGGGCGAGGACGGCCGCGACGAACTGGGCGAGTTGGAAGAACGGATCAACGAAACCAAGCTTTCCAAGGAGGCTAAAGAAAAAGCTCAGGCGGAGATGAAAAAGCTCCGCAATATGAGCCCCATGTCTGCGGAAGCAACGGTCGTTCGCAACTATCTCGACTGGTTGCTGTCGATCCCATGGGCCAAACGCGGTCGCATAAAGAAAGATCTGATCCGGGCCGAAGAGATTTTAAACGAAGATCATTATGGCCTGGAGAAAGTGAAAGAGCGGATACTTGAGTATCTGGCCGTGCAACAGCGCGCCAAAAAGCTCAAAGGGCCAATACTTTGCCTTGTCGGGCCTCCGGGCGTTGGTAAGACGTCACTCGGTAAGTCCATAGCACGATGCACGGGCCGGGAATTCGTCCGTATGTCCCTGGGCGGCGTTCGCGATGAGGCCGAAATTCGCGGGCACCGGCGCACCTATATTGGCTCTATGCCGGGCAAGATCATCCAGTCGATGAAGAAGGCGAAACATAGCAATCCGCTGTTTTTGCTTGATGAGATTGACAAGATGGGCGCCGATTTCCGCGGTGATCCGTCATCGGCTCTTCTCGAAGTGTTGGACCCGGAACAAAACGGGACGTTCAACGATCACTATCTAGAGGTCGACTACGATCTGTCCGATGTCATGTTCGTGACCACGGCAAACTCGCTGAACATGCCGCAGCCCCTTATGGACCGCATGGAGATCATTCGCATTCCGGGGTACACGGAAGATGAGAAAGTCGAGATTGCCAAACGCCATTTGATTCCAAAGCAAGTGGAAGCCCACGGCGTTCGGAAAGGCGAGTGGTCGATTACGGATGATGCCTTGCGTGATCTCATTCGGTATTACACGCGCGAGGCGGGTGTCCGTAATCTTGAAAGAGAAATCGCCAACCTGACGCGGAAGGCCATCAAAGAAATCCTCTCTACGAAAGCGGAGATTGTCGAGGTCACGCCCGAAAATCTCAACGACTATGCCGGCGTACGCCGCTTCCGGTACGGTCAGGCGGATACCGAAGACCAAGTGGGCGTCGTTACCGGCCTGGCTTGGACCGAAGTGGGCGGCGACATTCTGGCGATCGAAGCCGTCAAACTTCCCGGCAAGGGCAAGATGACCACGACAGGTAAGCTTGGCGAGGTTATGAAGGAGTCGATCGACGCGGCGCGTTCTTATGTGCGGTCGAAAAGTGTGGACTTCGGAATTGAGCCCCCGCGCTTCGATGTGGTCGATATCCACGTCCACGTGCCCGAGGGGGCGACGCCAAAAGACGGTCCGTCGGCGGGCGTCGCCATGGTGACCTCTATCGTGTCAGTGCTTACCGGGACGCCGGTTCGCCGTGAGGTGGCGATGACGGGCGAAGTGACCCTCCGTGGCCGCGTATTGCCGATTGGTGGGCTTAAGGAGAAGTTGTTGGCGGCGCTTCGTGGCGGTCTGAAAACGGTGCTGATCCCGGAAGAAAACGAAAAGGACCTCGCCGAGATTCCTGACAATGTTAAAGACGCCCTCACCATCATTCCTGTGGCGACAGTCGAGGAAGTGCTGAAAAACGCACTGGTTCGGCCTCTGGTCCCCATTGAATGGGATGAGTCTGTCGAACTCGGCGCCGTGAAGGGTGAAGGCGGCGACAAAAGCCAATCCCTAACTCACTAACGCCCTAAATTCAGCCATTTTTTCCCTGCCTGCACTCTTCCAAAGTGCGGGCAGGACGCATTTTCGCGGTTTTTTTGACTTTTCCCCCAGAATCAAGCCAAGAGTCCCGTGATGATTAGGCGCTTGACCTCTGAAAATTGACGGTTTTCTGCCGTTTTACTTTGCCGCAAGGTTGGGCAGGGGATAATATCGCCGGATAAATTGAGCGTCCTGATGAAAGGGAACTCCACGTGAACAAAAATGATCTAATTGCAAAAGTTGCTGATGTAACTGACCTCGCCAAGGCGGAAGCCACCAAGGCCGTCGACAGCGTTTTTGACATCATCACTGATACTCTGAAAAACGGAGACGAAGTTCGTCTGGTTGGTTTCGGGACGTTTTCGGTAACGCGCCGGCAAGCCAGCGAGGGACGAAATCCCCGGACGGGTGAGAAAATTCAGATCCCCGCTTCAAACCAGCCGAAGTTCAAGGCTGGCAAGCAGCTCAAAGATTCTGTGAACTAACAATCATGACTGCGGCCCCAATAGGGGCCGCAATGACCCGCTGATCGTCCACGCGAACCCTGGAAAATCACCGAATTGTTCATGTGGACTTTTTCTCAGATGTGTGTTTTTTTGCCGCCCCCTGGGGGCGATTAGCTCAGCTGGAAGAGCATCTCGTTTACACCGAGAGGGTCGGCGGTTCGAGCCCGTCATCGCCCACCATCTGAAACCGATCCCGGTTGGTGGCAATTCGATTGCAATTCGTGGGACTCTTGTCACGGTCGGTTGTGTGGCGGACATAATCTTTCGACATGGACCTTGTTCAGTGAACAATGATCATGTCTCAGGTAAGGTTTCAGCTACGGTTCGGCGCTATTCTTGACTCGTCGTGAGCGCTGTCATACATCACGCGCTTCGCTGTGTCGGTCGGACGCTCAGACGGTGTTTGCTGGATCGCACGGGGGTGTAGCTCAGTTGGTTAGAGCGCCGGCCTGTCACGCCGGAGGTCGCGGGTTCGAGTCCCGTCACTCCCGCCATTCATCCCAAGTTTCTTTACGTATTAGCATCCATTTGGTCGTCAAATTCGATGACGCCCGCGTCACCGGGAACCATTGCATCCTGGGGGGGCGAAGATATACTGCGCCGCGAAAATCCGAATCGTCATGCGGGCAGCCTGACAGTGTTTCGAGGACAGAGGTTTGCCGTGGAAGAGCTCCTGCTAAGCTATTTACCTATCATCATATTTCTGGGCTTGTCGCTGGCGCTGGGCCTCGTTCTACTTCTGGCGTCGTTCATTGTTGCAGTGCAAAGGCCAGACCCTGAAAAGAACTCCGCTTATGAGTGCGGCTTCAATGCTTTTGATGATGCGCGCATGCAGTTCGACGTTCGGTTCTATCTGGTGGCCATTCTCTTCATCATCTTCGATTTGGAAGTGGCGTTCTTATTCCCATGGTCTGTCGCGTTTAAAGAGGTCGGCCTGTTCGGTTTCTGGTCGATGATGGTCTTTCTCGCCGTGCTTACGATTGGGTTCATTTACGAGTGGAAGAAGGGAGCTCTCGAATGGGAGTAGACACGGTGCAGTCCGCTCCGCTCGCTGTCGGAACGACAACTTTGAGAACCGGCGATCCCGCCTTCGAACAGTTTTCCAATGAGCTTGGCGACAAAGGCTTTTTGGTTGCGCGTTTTGACGACCTCGTGAACTGGGCGCGCACGGGCTCGCTCATGTGGATGACGTTCGGGCTCGCGTGTTGCGGCGTCGAGATGATGCAAACCAACATGCCGCGCTATGACCTAGAACGATTTGGTGTCGCGCCGCGTGCATCACCTCGGCAGTCGGATGTGATGATTGTGGCGGGGACACTGACGAACAAGATGGCGCCGGCACTGCGTAAGCTTTACGACCAGATGCCAGAGCCGCGTTACGTGATTTCCATGGGCAGCTGCGCCAATGGTGGCGGTTACTATCACTATTCATATGCGGTTGTGCGCGGTTGCGATCGGATCGTACCCGTTGACGTTTATGTGCCTGGATGCCCACCCACCGCAGAAGCATTGCTTTATGGGATTTTGCAGCTTCAGCGGAAGATCCGCCGGACAGGCACAATAGAAAGATAAGGGCGGCCCTTCTCTTGGGTTTTGGCCTGTTGGCTTTGATTATGGACGAAAACGGCCTCAAAGAACTCGGCGAGCACATTGCAGTCAATATGGAGCAAGCCGTCAAAAGCACTCACCTGGCGTTCGGTGAGCTGACGATCAATGCCAAATCGGATCAGATTGTGCCGTTGATGAAGTTTTTGCGGGACGACGGCATGTGCCGTTTTCTCGTGCTCATCGATATCTGCGGTGCCGATTTTCCGGAGCGGGCTGAGAGATTTAATGTCGTCTATCACCTTCTAAGCCTTCACCAAAACCAGCGCGTGCGCATTAAACTGCAGGTGGACGAAGAGACACCGATACCAAGTTGTGCCGAAATCTTTCCGGCTGCGGATTGGTATGAACGGGAAGCGTACGACATGTACGGCATCTTCTTTTCGAACCATCCAGATCTTCGGCGCTTGCTCACGGATTACGGTTTCGACGGATTTCCGTTGCGGAAGGATTTCCCCCTCACCGGTTTCGTTGAAGTCAGATATGACGAGGAGCAGAAACGGGTTGCCTATGAACCGGTGAAGCTCAATCAAGAGTTTAGACGATTTGACTTTATGAGTCCCTGGGAGGGAGCCGAATACATTCTGCCCGGTGACGAAAAGGCCACTGCCGATGACGCGGACGCGAAGGGAAATTAGGGCGTAAGATGGCCGAAACAGAAATTCGCAATCTCAGTCTGAATTTTGGGCCTCAGCACCCGGCTGCCCACGGGGTGTTGCGTTTGGTGCTCGAGCTCGATGGAGAAATCGTCGAACGGGTAGATCCGCATATCGGCCTATTGCACCGGGGGACCGAAAAGCTCATCGAGCACAAGACCTACCTGCAAGCCGTGCCGTATTTCGATCGGCTGGATTATGTCGCGCCGATGAATCAAGAACATGCGTTTGCTTTGGCGGTCGAAAAACTACTCGACATCGAAGTGCCGCGGCGGGGCCAGTTTATCCGTGTGCTGTATAGTGAGATTGGGCGGCTTCTGAACCACCTGCTAAACGTCACCACACAGGCGATGGACGTTGGCGCGTTGACGCCGCCGCTTTGGGGGTTTGAAGAGCGCGAAAAGCTCATGGTGTTTTACGAGCGTGCGTCGGGCTCACGAATGCACGCAGCCTATGTTCGTCCCGGCGGGGTGCATCAGGATCTTCCGCCTAAACTGCTCGAAGATATCTACACGTTTTGCGAAGAGTTTCCCAAAGTTATCGACGATATCGATGCGCTGATTACGGAAAACAGAATCTTCAAACAACGCAACGTGGATATTGGCGTGATCTCTGCGGATGATGCATTCGCATGGGGATTCTCCGGCGTTATGGTGCGCGGCTCGGGCATCCCGTGGGATCTGCGCCGGAACCAGCCATATGAGTGCTATTCGGAGCTGGAATTTGAAGTGCCGATCGGCAAAAACGGGGATTGCTACGATCGCTATCTGTGTCGCATGGAGGAGATGCGGCAGAGCATCCGCATTATGAAGCAGTGCATTGAAAAAATGCCTGAAGGTCCCGTGACGACGACGGACGGCAAGGTGTCACCGCCGCGCCGCGCTGAGATGAAGCAATCGATGGAAGCGCTCATTCATCACTTTAAGCTGTATACGGAAGGGTACAAGGTTCCCGAAGGCGAAGTGTATGCGGCTGTTGAGGCGCCCAAAGGCGAATTCGGCGTTTACTTGGTGTCCGATGGTTCGAACAAACCCTATCGGTGCAAGATACGAGCACCGGGGTTCCCGCATCTTCAGGCCATGGATTACATGACCAAGGGACATATGCTGGCCGATGTATCCGCAATTCTTGGTTCGCTGGACGTCGTGTTCGGGGAGATTGATAGATGAGTGCGCGTCGTCTTGCTAAGGAGCAACCAACCGAATTTTCATTTTCAGCGGAAAATCTGGAAATTGCAAAGCAGCAGATTGCCAAGTATCCGGAAGGACGTCAGGCAAGCGCCGTCATCCCGCTTCTCTGGATTGCGCAGCGACAAGGAGACGGATGGCTTAGCGAGCCTGCAATGCGTTGTGTCGCCGATATGCTGGGGATGGCGTATATCCGGGTCTACGAGATCGCGACGTTTTATACCATGTTCAATCTGTCGCCCGTGGGTAAGCACTTAGTCCAAGTTTGCACCACAACGCCGTGTTGGCTGCGCGGATCGGACGATGTGGTCAATGCTTGTAAAAAACACATCCACGAAAAACCGCACACTGTATCCGAAGACGGAACATTCTCGTGGATGGAAGTGGAATGTCTCGGAGCGTGTGTGAATGCGCCAATGGTGCAAGTCGGTGATGATTTCTTTGAGGACTTGGATGGCCCCAAGATGGAAGCCTTGCTAAGTGATCTGCGTGCTGGAAAAAACCCGGAGCCGGGTCCGCAAAATGAACGGCACTCGTCCGAACCGATGGGCGGCGCGACCACCTTGTTGGACAAAGAAATCTATGCAGCGCAGGGGGAGAACTGATGCTGCAAGATAAAGACCGCATTTTTACGAACCTGTACGGCTTACATGATTGGCGTTTGCCGGCAGCGCGCAGCCGCGGCGCTTGGGACGGCACCGCGAAATTGCTTGAACGCGGCCATGACGAAATCGCAGAGGTCATCAAAGAGTCCGGGCTGAGGGGGCGGGGCGGCGCCGGGTTCCCGACGGGCCTTAAATGGACATTCATGCCCAAAGAGGTTGGAGAGCGCCCCCACTATCTGGTGGTCAATGCGGATGAGTCCGAGCCCGGAACGTGTAAGGACCGGGACATCATGCGTCACGACCCTCACATCCTTATCGAGGGTTGCTTGGTTGCCAGCTTCGCCATGCGCGCCCACACTTGCTACATCTATTTGCGTGGTGAGTTCATTCGGGAACGCGAACGCCTTCAGGCCGCCGTTGACGAGGCCTATGAAGCGGGCCTTATCGGCAAAAACGCCGCCGGGTCGGGATGGGACTTCGATCTCTACTTGCACCATGGGGCAGGGGCCTACATTTGCGGCGAGGAAACGGCGCTATTGGAAAGCCTTGAGGGGAAAAAGGGGCAGCCTCGCCTAAAGCCGCCATTTCCCGCCAATGTGGGCCTGTATGGCTGTCCGACGACGGTCAACAATGTGGAATCCATAGCGGTCACGCCCACGATACTTAGGCGCGGCGCAGATTGGTTTGCCGGCCTCGGCCGTCCGAACAATACGGGCACGAAAGTGTTTTGTATTTCCGGTCATGTGAACAATCCGTGCAATGTCGAAGAAGAAATGGGTATTCCGCTTAAGGAGCTTATAGAGAAACACGCGGGCGGTGTGCGCGGCGGATGGGATAATCTGAAAGCGGTTATCCCGGGCGGATCATCCGTACCCATGATCCCCAAAGAGATTTGCGATACCGTTTTGATGGATTTCGATTCATTGCGCGACGTCCAAAGTGGTCTGGGTACCGCTGCAGTTATTGTGATGGACAAATCTACGGATCTGATTAAGGCAATTGCCCGACTCGCCTATTTCTATAAGCATGAAAGTTGCGGTCAGTGTACGCCGTGTCGGGAAGGAACCGGCTGGATGTGGCGTGTGCTGGAACGTATGGTGCGCGGCGAAGCGCAGGTCGAAGAAATCGATATGTTGTATGAAGTGACAAAGCAGGTCGAAGGACACACGATCTGTGCCCTGGGTGACGCGGCTGCGTGGCCGATCCAAGGTCTCATCCGGCACTTCCGGCACGAGATTGAAGAACGGATCGGGGCTGTCCCCGCGGTAGCGGCGGAGTAGAGCGCGATGCCAACCATCACCGTTGACGGGAACGAAATAGAAGTTGAAGCCGGCCTCACAGTGCTTCAGGCCTGCGAAATGGCCGGCGCCGAAATACCGCGGTTCTGCTATCACGAGAGACTGTCGATTGCCGGCAATTGCCGCATGTGCCTTGTGGAACTGGAAAAGTCAGCGAAGCCTATCGCTTCCTGTGCGATGCCGGTTGCGGAAGGGATGGTGGTGCACACCAACACCCCCACCGTCAAAAAGGCGCGCGAAGGCGTTATGGAGTTCTTGCTCATCAACCATCCGCTCGATTGTCCGATTTGCGATCAGGGTGGGGAGTGCGATCTGCAAGACCAGGCAATGGCCTATGGTGTCGACAGTTCGCGATATGACGAAAACAAGCGCGCTGTCGAAGAGAAATATATGGGTCCACTGATCAAGACGATCATGACCCGATGCATTCACTGCACGCGATGCGTCCGATTTTCCACGGAAGTTGCGGGTGTCGAAGAGATTGGCGCGATCGGCCGCGGCGAAGACATGGAGATCACGACCTATCTAGAGCAAGCGGTTAACTCCGAGCTTTCGGGCAATGTCATCGACCTCTGTCCTGTTGGGGCCCTGACATCCAAACCCTACGCATTTTCTGCACGACCCTGGGAACTGCGAAAAACTGAATCCGTCGATGTGATGGATGCGGTCGGCTCGGCCATTCGTGTGGACAGCCGTGGGCGCGAAGTCATGCGCGTACTGCCGCGCCTTCACGAAGACGTCAATGAAGAGTGGATATCAGACAAGGCTCGGTTTGCTTGCGATGGTCTCAATCGGCAGCGATTGGATCGCCCTTACATACGGGTCGATGGAAAGCTTAAGCCCGCAAGCTGGGATGAAGCCTTCAACCTAATTACCTCAAAAATTTCGGCCGTTGGCGGCGAAAAGATTGCTGCGATTACAGGAGATCAGGTCTGCCTCGAGTCCATGAAGGCCCTAAAGGACTTGTGGTCAGCCCTTGAGAGCCCACATTTGGATTGCAGGCAGGATGGCACGCCCTTGGGGGGCGGCCGCGGTACGTATCTGTTCAATTCGACGATTGCGGCCGCCAATCAGACTGACGCGGTGCTCTTGGTCGGGGCGAATCCCCGGTGGGAGGCACCGGTCCTGAATGCGCGCATTCGCAAGGCATATCTTGACCGCTTGATTCCGATTGGCGCCGTTGGACCACAGACCGATCTAACCTATCCCCACGAGGTGTTCGGTGCCGGCGCTCAGACGCTGGAGCAAATTGCGAACGGTCAACATACATTTGCTGAAAAACTGAAGGCGGCGGAGCGGCCCATGTTGATCCTTGGCCAGGGAGCTCTGGCAGGGCCAGATGGAAAGGCGGCCATTACTCTTGCCGCGCGCATTGCAGATACCAATGGGATGCTGCGGGAAGACTGGAATGGCTTTAATGTTCTCCACACAGCGGCTTCACGTGTTGGTGGCTTGGACTTGGGGTTTATCCCCGCGGATGGTGGGCGCGACACGAAACAAATTTTGAGTGGGTGCCGTTCCGGTGACATAGAGCTGGTTTATCTTCTTGGGGCGGACGACCTGCCCGAGGCGGGGGACAAGGCGGATGTCTTTGGCGAGGCTTTTGTGGTGTACCAGGGAAGCCACGGGGACTCAGGCGCCCATTTCGCCGATGTGATCTTGCCGGGCGCCGCGTATACGGAAAAGCACGGACTGTGGGTCAATACCGAAGGACGGGTTCAAGAGGCAAAAGCTGCGAGCTTTCCTCCGGGCGAAGCCCGAGAAGACTGGAAAATCATCCGAGCGCTGTCTTCTGCGATCGGCAAGCCTTTGGACTACAACACCTTAGCAGAACTTCGAGCCTCTCTCTTTGATGCGCATCCGCATCTGGCCGCGATCGACGACATCTCGCCCGGCGACATATCGTCTATTCGGGCATTGGGCGAACAGTCCGTCGGGCAACTTTCGGGCGATCCCTTCGCATTGCCGATCAAGGACTACTACCTCACCAATCCAATTGCTCGTGCGAGTGAGACCATGGCCGAATGCTCGGCACTATTTGCACAGCGTCAAAGTGACGGGAAAGTGACGGGCACCCATGGATGAGCAATTCATGACGGATTATGGGTGGCCGTTCCTCTGGATTGTCGGTCAATCATTGGCGCTAATGATCGTATTGCTGGTATCGCTTGCCTTCCTTCTTCTGGCGGACCGGAAGATCTGGGCAGCCGTTCAGCTCAGACGCGGCCCTAATGTGGTAGGCGCATTCGGGCTGTTGCAATCGTTCGCCGACTTCTTAAAGTTTGTGTTCAAAGAAGCGTTGATTCCGTCAAGCGCTAACAAAGCCGTCTACTTGTTAGCACCACTGATCACCTTCACACTGGCAATGGCAGCCTGGGTTGTTGTGCCGGTTGCTGATGGCTGGGTTATCGCGGATATCAATGTGGGGATCTTGTATCTCTTCGCCATATCGTCTCTCGGTGTATACGGCATTATTATGGGGGGCTGGGCGTCCAACTCGAAATATCCGTTCTTGGGTGGTCTTCGGTCGGCGGCGCAAATGGTGTCTTACGAAGTGTCCATCGGATTTGTCATCGTCACCGTTTTGCTGACGGCGGGAACACTGAACCTATCGGGTATCGTACGCGCGCAAGAGGAATCGATTTGGTACTTCATTCCGCATTTTCCGATGTTCGTTGTTTTCTTTATCTCGGCACTCGCGGAAACGAACCGACCGCCATTTGATTTGCCGGAAGCAGAATCCGAGTTGGTGGCGGGGTATCAGGTCGAATATTCGTCGACGCCCTATCTGCTCTTCATGATCGGTGAATATCTCAACATCGTGCTGATGTGCGCGATGACCACAATCCTGTTTCTCGGGGGGTGGCTGCCGCCCCTCGATGTGGCGCCGTTCAATTGGTTGCCGGGGCAGTTTTGGTTTGCGTTCAAAGTCATCGCGATTTTCTTCATGTTCGCCATGGTCAAGGCCATGGTGCCCAGATACCGCTACGATCAATTGATGAGGCTGGGGTGGAAAGTGTTCTTGCCGCTATCGCTTGCGTGGGTCGTGATCACGGCGGCCGTTTTGCAGTATTTCGATTTGGCGCGTTAGTCCGTATGAGGTTCTGAGGATGGCATTTTTGGATAGAACAGCGCGCACCATCATGCTGCAGGAGTTTGTGTCGAGCTTCCTGTTGGCTATGCGCTATTTCTTCAAGCCCAAGGCGACAGTGAACTATCCGTTCGAGAAGGGACCGCTCAGTCCCCGGTTCCGCGGGGAGCATGCACTTCGCCGTTACCCCAATGGTGAGGAGCGCTGCATCGCCTGCAAACTTTGTGAAGCGATTTGTCCTGCGCAAGCCATAACCATCGAGGCGGAACCGCGGGAAGATGGCAGCCGGCGGACCACGCGCTACGACATCGATATGGTCAAGTGCATCTATTGTGGGTTTTGTCAGGAAGCGTGCCCTGTCGATGCGATAGTAGAGGGGCCCAATTTCGAGTTTGCGACAGAAACGCGCGAAGAACTTCTTTACGACAAGGACAAGCTGCTCGCGAACGGCGATCGTTGGGAGCGGGAGATTGCCCGAAACCTAGAATTGGATGCTCCCTACCGTTAATTGTCTGAGCGAGCATTCACGAATGTGTATTCGTCTTTGTACATAGCAAATCGCGGATACACCCAATCTCCGCAACCGGCGTTCCTTCGGTTGCCGCCAATCGGCTTCAGGAGTTAGGAAATGGTATTGCAGGCCTTGGCCTTCTATTTTTTTGCGGGCATCGTCATTGCTTCGGCGGTGATGGTGATTTCCGCGCGCAATCCCGTCCATTCGGTGCTTTTTCTTATCCTTGCCTTTTTCAATTCGGCCGGACTGTTTGTCCTGCAAGGGGCGGAATTGTTGGCGATGACACTCGTGATCGTCTATGTGGGTGCCGTGGCGGTGCTGTTTCTCTTCGTCGTCATGATGTTGGACATCAATTTCACAGAACTTCGGCAAGGCTTTAGAGACAACCTCCATTGGGGCATTGCTGTTGGACTTCTTCTCATTGTCGAGCTGGTGATTTTTCTCGCATCCTGGCAGTTTTCCGGCGCGATCGAAGAGACGGTTGTGGCAAAGCAGCCCCCGGTCGAATCTGGCATAACCAACGCCGAAGCTTTGGGACAAATCATCTACACCAAATACGTCTACTTTTTCCAAGCGGCAGGAATCGTTCTATTGATCGCCATGATCGGCGCCATCGTCTTGACGTTGCGGCAGCGGGAAGGCGTTAAGAAACAGAATATCGGGGCACAGGTGAATCGGTCGGTGAAAGAATCTGTCGAGCTGGTTGATATCAAACCGGGTCAGGGACTTTAGGGCGGACGGCAACATGTTGGAGATCGGGCTTGGGCATTACCTCACGGTGGCGGCAATACTGTTTACCTTGGGTGTGTTCGGGATTTTCCTCAATCAGAAGAATGTCATCATCATTTTGATGTCGATCGAGCTCATGTTGCTTGCCGTCAACATCAATCTGGTCGCCTTTTCCACTCATCTTCAAGATCTTGTGGGCCAGGTGTTTGCGCTCTTTGTGCTGACAGTTGCCGCGGCGGAGGCCGCCATCGGGTTGGCGGTGCTAGTGGTGTATTTCCGAAATCGGGGAACGATCGCGGTGCAGGATATCAATCAGATGCGCGGTTAAGGGTAGGGGCAACTCGTCTATGTATTCTGCAATCGTCTTTCTGCCCCTCGCGGGTGCGATAATCGCAGGCTTCTTTGGCCGCGCTCTCGGACCGCGCGGGAGCGAGGTGGTCACAAGCGGATTCCTCATAATCTCCGCCATCCTCGCTTGCATTGCCTTTACTCAAGGCGGCGGCACGCAGGTGGTCACGGTTTTACCTTGGATGGAGTCCGGTAGTTTTGCGGTCGACTGGTCGCTGCGGATTGACGCGCTGACACGCGTAATGCTTGTCGTTGTGACCGTTGTTTCGTCAGTGGTACATGTCTACTCGATCGGCTACATGTCCCACGACCCACACCGGCCGCGTTTTTTCGCTTATCTTTCTTTGTTCACGTTTGCCATGCTGATGTTGGTAACCGCGGACAATTTCCTGCAGCTCTTTTTCGGTTGGGAAGGCGTTGGCCTGGCATCCTATTTGCTGATCGGCTTTTGGTACAAAAAACCCTCGGCGAATGCTGCAGCTATTAAGGCCTTCATCGTCAACCGCGTTGGTGATTTCGGGTTTGCCTTGGGGATCATGGCAACTTTCTTCGTCTTCGACACGGTCGATTTTACGTCCGTGTTTCAGGCGGTGCCAAGCAAGGCAGATGACACCTTCTTTTTCTTGGGTTTCGAAGTCCATGTGATGACGACGATTTGTCTGCTGCTCTTTATGGGCGCGATGGGCAAGTCGGCTCAGTTCTTCCTTCACACATGGCTGCCGGATGCCATGGAAGGCCCCACGCCAGTATCTGCGTTGATTCATGCGGCGACCATGGTGACGGCGGGCGTCTTCTTGGTTTGCCGGTGTTCGCCCATGTTTGAATACGCGCCCGGTGCATTAGCGGTCGTGACCGTGATCGGTGCAACCACCGCATTTTTTGCGGCAACAATCGGCTTGTTCCAAAACGACATTAAGCGGGTCATCGCGTACTCAACCTGCAGCCAGTTGGGGTACATGTTTTTTGCGGCTGGAGTTTCGGCCTATGGCGCAGCCATGTTCCATTTGTTTACCCACGCATTCTTCAAAGCGCTGCTTTTCCTAGGAGCAGGATCGGTCATCCATGCCATGTCCGATGAACAAGACATGCGCAAAATGGGCGGGTTGCAGACCATGCTGCCCATCACGTGGAGCTTTATGGTCGTCGGCACCTTGGCGCTGACCGGTGTCGGGATACCCTTCACATCTATTGGTTTTGCCGGATTTGCCTCGAAAGATGCGGTCATCGAGTTGGCCTATGCAGCGGGCACGAGTGTGGGCATGTATGCCTTTGTGATGGGGGTAGTGGCTGCCTTGATGACCTCATTCTATTCCTGGCGCTTGATCTTCATGACATTCCATGGGCCCCACCGCGCGTCGAACGAAGTGATCAAGAAGGTCCATGAATCCGGCAACGTCATGCTGATACCGCTCGTTGTGTTGGTTGCGGGGTCGATTGTCGCGGGCGCCTTCTTCAAGGACTTCTTCATCGGCAGCAAGTCAGACAGCTTCTGGGGGGAAGCGATCTATGTGGCCGATCATGGCGCGCATGCAAAATATGATCATGCAGCCATTGATCACGACGCTCACGGATCGGATACGGCAGAACATGCTGCTGCGGATGAACATGGAACGGCTGTGGACACACACACCGACAGTCATGCAGAAGATGCCGGGCACGGAGGTGGTCACGGACACCACCCACCAGATTGGGTCGTCTTGATGCCGGTCTTGGTGACCGTTCTGGGCTTTGCGATTGCGTGGTATTTTTACATTTCACGACCAGACCTGCCGCCTAAGATCGCGGCGCGCAGGAACCCGATCTATTTGTTCCTGTACAACAAATGGTATTTCGACGAGCTCTACGATTTCATCTTTGTACGTCCGGCCCGCTGGTTAGGGCGTATGCTTTGGAAGCAAGGGGACGGTTGGTTCATTGATGGCTTTGGGCCTGACGGCGTGTCCGCGCGGGTTCTGGATACGACCAAGCGGGTCATCCAACTTCAAACCGGTTACATCTATCACTACGCATTCGCGATGTTGATTGGGGTGGCTATCCTCACCACCGTCTTCGCTGTGAGGGCATTCTAATGGATACGGTGCCCTGGCTTTCATTGATTACGTTTCTGCCGCTTGTCGGCGTTCTTTTGATTGCAACGCTCGGTTCAGACGACAGCGAAATCATCAAACGAAACGTACGTAACGTCGCGCTGTTCACGACCATTGCAACGTTCATCGTGTCGCTCTTCATCTGGGTAAACTTTGACTACACCACGGCGGAATTTCAATTCGTTGAAAAATTCGACTGGTTGGGGGCGGGCGGGCAATGCTCTGTCGACGGAGCGGTTCCATCCGATGGAAGCCTGCAACTCCCGTGTTACCATATGGGCGTGGACGGCATTTCGATGTTGTTCGTCATCTTGACCACTTTCCTGATGCCGTTTTGCATCTTGGCGAGCTGGAATGCGATCAACGAACGCGTAAGCCAATACATGATGGCGTTTCTTGTGCTGGAAACGCTGATGATCGGTGTTTTCTGCGCTCTCGATCTTGTGCTGTTTTATGTGTTCTTCGAAGGTGGCCTCATACCCATGTTCCTGATCATCGGAATATGGGGCGGTGCCCGGCGGATCTACGCCACGTTTAAGTTCTTCTTGTACACATTGCTCGGCTCGGTGCTAATGCTGCTGGCGATGATGGCCATGTATTGGAATGCGGGGACGACGGATATTCCGACTCTGTTGGCCCACGACTTCCCCGCCAGCATGCAGACGTGGTTGTGGCTGGCATTCTTTGCATCATTTGCCGTCAAGATGCCCATGTGGCCGGTTCATACCTGGCTTCCCGACGCTCACGTTGAAGCGCCAACGGCCGGCTCGGTCATTTTGGCGGGCATCCTGCTGAAAATGGGCGGCTACGGCTTTATCCGTTTTTCCCTCCCCATGTTTCCGGTCGCGTCGGAGGTTTTTGCACCGCTTGTCTTCACGCTGAGTGTTGTTGCCATCATCTACACCTCCCTCGTTGCGCTCGCGCAGGAGGACATGAAGAAGCTCATCGCCTATTCATCGGTGGCGCATATGGGCTTCGTCACCATGGGTATTTTCTCGGCGGCGGTCCCAAGACCGGACACAGGTGCCTATGTAGTCCAGGGACTTCAGGGCGGCATTATCCAGATGCTGAGCCACGGATTCATTTCAGGGGCCCTCTTCCTATGTGTGGGCGTGATCTACGACCGAATGCATACACGGGAAATCGCCGCGTATGGAGGGCTGGTCAACCGCATGCCGATTTATGCGTTCGCCTTCATGGTGTTCACCATGGCGAATGTGGGACTGCCCGGTACAAGCGGATTCGTGGGCGAATTTCTGACCCTGTTAGGCGCCTATCAGGTTAACACTTGGGTCGCGTTCTTTGCCACGACCGGCGTCATCCTAAGTGCGGCCTATGCTTTGTGGCTTTACCGGCAAGTGGTGTTTGGCGAGTTGCAGAAAGAGTCGCTCAAACAAATCGCCGATTTGAGTCCGAGGGAAATTGCCGTTCTTGCACCACTCATCATCGCAACGCTCTTTTTTGGCATCTATCCAAAACCCCTTTTCGACGTGACCAAGGTTTCCGTCGATAACCTGGTCGAAGAGCATCAAAGTTCCATGGCTTCGTATCATTCCGCGAACAGTGTAGCGGTTGTCGGCCCCGACCAGACAGAAGGCAATTAGGCCATGTCGCAGCAACTCAATTCAGACTTTCCCATTCCCGACATTGTAGTTGCATTGCCGGAGGTTATCCTTGCTGTCGGCGGCATGGCGCTGCTGATGCTTGGGGTATTTCGGGGGGACCGTTCGACGCGCACGGTGTCCTGGCTTGCGGTTCTCACATTTCTGATTGCGGCGGTCGTCGTTATTCAACAACCAGGCGACAGAGTTGTGGCCTTTGGATCGACTTTTGTCGTCGACGCATTCTCCAAATTCGTGAAGGTCCTCGTGCTCTTGGGATCTTCCGTTGCGCTCATCATGTCGCACGGGTTCATCCGCTCAGAGAAGATCGAACGGTTTGAGTTTCCGATTCTGATCGTTTTCGCGACACTGGGCATGTGCATGATGGTCTCCGCCAACGACCTCATCTCGCTATACATGGGGATCGAGCTTCAAAGCTTGGCCTTGTATGTGTTGGCGGCATTCAACAGGGACTCCCTGCGGTCGACCGAAGCGGGACTGAAGTACTTCGTTCTCGGCGCGTTGTCGTCCGGCCTGCTCCTCTATGGTTGCTCACTGGTTTATGGGTTCAGTGGGACCACCACATTTGAAGGTATCGCACTTGCGCTTACCAGTGACGGCGCGAGCAGTGCACAGAACATTGGTCTCATTTTTGGCCTCGTGTTTTTGACCGCAGGGTTGGCCTTCAAAGTGTCGGCCGTCCCATTCCATATGTGGACACCGGACGTATATGAAGGTGCACCTACCCCGATTACGGCTTTCTTTGCGGGTGCCCCAAAGATGGCGGCTATGGCACTTTTTGTCAGGGCTCTTGTCGGGCCGTTTCCGGATCTGACGCCTGAGTGGCAGCAGATTATTGTGTTCATATCGATTGCTTCCATGCTGTTGGGCGCGTTCGCTGCAATCGGCCAGACCAATATAAAGCGCCTGATGGCCTACAGCTCCATCGGACACATGGGTTTTGCATTGGTGGGACTCGCCGCCGGAACCGAGGACGGGGTGCGGGGTGTTCTAATATATCTCGCGATCTATCTCGCGATGACAATTGGAACCTTCGTCTGCATTCTTTCCATGCGAAGAACAGAAGGCATGGTCGAAGACATTGATGATCTGGCGGGGTTGTCACAAACCAAACCGCTTATGGCTCTGTCGCTTCTCATTCTTATGTTTTCGCTCGCGGGTATACCGCCGATGGCTGGCTTTTTTGCGAAATTCTATGTGTTCCTTGCGGCCATCCAGGCAGAGCTCTACACACTTGCGGTCCTGGGCGTCTTGTCGAGTGTTGTGGGAGCGTTCTATTATATCCGTATCGTGAAGGTAATGTACTTCGACGAACCGGCGGAGGCGTTTGCCTATCCAATGTCCGGCGAGATGCGGGTTATTCTTTTTGGCTCGGTTGCATTTACCGCATTGTTTTTCCTTTACCCTTCTTTGTTGGTTGCAACGGCAACGTCGGCAGCATCAGCCCTCTTTTAACTCGAAGTGGGATTAAGGAAATTGGCGGCATCGCGTCCAAGTCTTCCGGCGGGTTACGAACTCCTCCATTGTGAGGAAATCGACAGCACGAATGCCGAGGCGCTCCGGCAAGCCGCAGCGGGGGCGCGGGGTCCCCTTTGGATATTGGCCGATCGGCAAAACGCCGGACGCGGACGGCGCGGGCGGACGTGGGTATCCCAGTCAGGGAACTTGTTCTGCACATTGCTAATCACCGTTGACCGTACCGCTGCGCAGGCGGCGACACTTTCATTCGTTGCCGCACTTTCAGCGGCCGACGCGGTGTCTCATTTCGCGCCAAATGCGGACATTCAGTTGAAATGGCCAAACGACGTTCTATTAGACGGCAAGAAGATTGTCGGAATACTGCTCGAATCCGCCATGTCAAATGACAGTTCGGAGATCGTTCTATCCATCGGTATAGGAATTAATCTCCGATCGCATCCAACGGATGTGGAATTGGCTGCCACGTCACTCCGGGCTGAGAATATGGAAGTGCCCACACCGGACAAGGCCCTGGCTCATCTTGCAAAGGCATGGGTGCGCTGGCTTAACCCTTGGCAAGAAGAGGGGTTTAGCCCGATCAGAGAAGCCTGGCTTGCGCGTGCAAAGGGCGTGGGGCAGGATATTCAAGTGCGCTTGCCAAACGAAACCCTTGAAGGCCTCTTTAAGGGGCTTGATGCGTCCGGCACCCTGCTGCTTGAACTTGGCAATGGCACTTGTCGCGAAATAAATGCGGGCGAGGTCTATTTCGGTGCCGTGGAAAAGAACCGGTAGATGAAATGCTGCTAGCAATCGATGCAGGCAATACAAACACCGTTTTTGCTGTGCTGAATGGCACTGAGGTGAAATCTCAGTGGCGCAGCTCCACGAAAGAAGTGCGTACGGCCGACGAGCACTTTGTTTGGTTGAGCCATCTTATGACGCTTAACGGTATCGGGAAGGAAGAAATCTCTGCCGCCATTATTTCAACCGTGGTTCCCCAATCGCTGTTTAATTTGCGTTCGTTGTGCAGGAACTATTTCAGTGTCGAGCCGATGGTCATCGGGGACGCCAATGTCGATTTAGGCATCGGTGTTCGTGCGCAAGATGTTGGGGCCGACAGGCTTGTGAACGCGGTTGCCGCGCACAAATCGTACAAAGGCGCATTAATCATAATCGATTTCGGCACTGCGACCACATTCGATGTGGTGAGTGCTGAGGGTGACTATGAAGGGGGCGTGATCGCCCCCGGCATTAACACCTCGCTTGAGGCGCTTCACTTGGCGGCGGCGAAACTCCCCCGCATCGAAGTTGCACAGCCGCAGCGGGTCATCGGTGATGGGACCATACCCGCAATGCAGTCGGGAACGTTTTGGGGATATGTTGGGTTGATAGAAGGCTTGGTAAGCCGCATTCGAGCAGAATACGATGAGCCGATGAAAGTCATCGCCACGGGGGGGCTGGCCAGCCTGTTCAAAAACGCAACCAATGTGATTGAGCAGGTGGATCAGGATCTTACAATCCGAGGACTGCTCGAAATCTATCGCAAGAACACCGGTCGATCGTGACATCGGACACGGCAACTCAGCAAGGGTCTCGCTCTGCCCACGAGAATGCTGAATTGGTTTTTCTCCCTCTCGGCGGTGCGGGCGAAATCGGCATGAATCTCAATCTCTACGGCTATGGACCGGACCATGACCGGAAATGGATCATGGTGGATCTGGGCGTGACGTTCGGTAATGAGGCGACGCCAGGCATCGACATCATCATGGCGGACCCGCAATTCATCGCCGATAATCGCGAGAATCTGGTCGCGTTGATCCTGACTCATGGCCATGAAGATCACATTGGCGCTGTGCCCTATTTGTGGCCGGAATTGGAATGCCCGCTTTACGCAACACCGTTCACGGCTTCTTTAGTACGGCGGAAACTGGATGAAGAAGGGCTGAACGATGTGCCGCTTAATGTGGTCCCACTTGGCGGCGTCATCGACCTAGATCCGTTTTCCGTTGAGTTGATTTCTCTGACCCACTCGATCCCGGAACCGAACGCGCTGGCGATCCGAACGCCAGCCGGCACCGTGTTGCACAGCGGTGATTGGAAAATCGACGACGAGCCACTGATTGGGCAGACTACGGATGAAAAAGCCCTCAAAGACTTGGGGGATGCGGGAGTTTTGGCAATTGTCTGCGATTCAACCAACGCTTTGAGCGAAGGCATATCCGGATCGGAAGGAGACGTGCGGCGCAATCTGGTCGACCTTGTCCGTGACATGACCGGCCGGGTTGTGATTACCGCATTTGCCTCGAACGTTGCCCGTGTGGCAACAGCGGCACATGCGGCGGCAGAATGCGATCGTCACTTGGTGTTGATGGGGCGGTCCATGCACCGCATTGTGGCTGCCGCCCGTGAGAACGGTTACTTGAGCGATTTTCCGAATCTGGTCGATGAGCGCGATGCCGGATTCCTACCACCGGACAAGGTGCTTTATCTTTGCACTGGAAGCCAGGGCGAACCTCGTGCAGCCCTTGCCAGAATAGCCAGCGGCACCCATCCCCATATCGTTCTCGAGGAAGGCGATGCCGTCATCTTTTCATCCAGAATTATTCCGGGTAATGAAAAAAGTATTTTCGCTTTGCAAAACGAACTTGTCGCGCAGGGCGTTCAAATTCATACGGAAAAAGACAACGACATCCATGTTTCAGGTCATCCGTGTCGGGATGAGTTGACAAGAATGTACCAATGGGTGCGGCCCGAAATCTCTATTCCGGTTCATGGTGAGTTGAGACATCTCCAAGCACACGCCAACCTCGCAAAAGAGCTTCAAGTTCCGAACGTATTCGTGGCACCCAACGGAACACTTCTCCGGTTGGCACCGGGAGCGCCGGAAGTGATCGATCATGTGCCCACAGGACGGCTCTACCTGGATGGGGACATACTTTTGTCCTCAGACGACGAGCCGTTAAAGGAGCGTCGCAGGGTCGCGTATTCGGGGTTGATTTCAGTGGTTCTAGTGGTTGATGGCGAAGGACGATTGGCAGCAGAGCCCGCCATTGAAATTGTCGGTGTCCCTAGTGTGCCTGGGGAACCCCTTTCGGTAGAAATCGAAGAGGTTATCGACCAGGTCTTCCAGCGCGAACGCTATCGAAAGTTCCATAAAGGTCATTCCATGGAGGAACTCGTTCGCCGGGCCGTTCGCCAAAAGGCCAAGGAACTGACCGGCAAAAAGCCGACCACCGTCGTACGCCTCGTAAGCTTGGACAGATAGGGACGGCATTTATGTCCATATTCACTCAGATCGGTATTTTCTTTATTGTTTGGTGGGTTGTGCTTTTCGTGACGTTGCCACTATGGGTTCAAGGGCAAGTCGAGCAAGAGGAAGTCGAGCCTGGAACGGATCCGGGCGCTCCGGTTAATCCAAACCTTGGCCGCAAATTCCTACTAACAACCGCCATCGCATTGGTAGTCTCGATCGCGATTATCGCCGGGATTAATCTCGGGCTTTTTGATCGGTTTTACCAAAACAAATAAGCAGAGCCCGTTTCCGGAGCTCTGCTTAAATGACCTTTTTCCATCTCAATTTCGCTGAACTACCCGCAATTGGGGCGAAATCAAGGTAGCCTCCCCAGACTTTGGCTGCTTTGAGCAGTTCCCTTTCAAAGGTGTCGCAATAATAAGTCCAGGTTTTAAGCCTGTCACGCAACTTTGTTATTTGGGCCGAAAAAAAAACGACAAACTATTGCGAAAACGTCACAGCCATATGGTTGACGGAGGCGCCTTGGTCGGGAAGGTGAGCACCTTGGGGCCGCTTGTAAACCAAGTTTGATTCCCGGGCCTTGACAGCGGCCAGTCTCCACGCGACCCTCCTTGGAAAGTGGGTCCAAAATTCCAGTATTTGAGTGAGGTAGTTGGTGAAAAAGGGGGTAGTGATCGGCGGATTGCTGAGCGTTCTCCTTGCGTTTGGAGAGGCCGCGGCCGCCGAATGGCGCGTTAGCAAGACCAGTTGGTCTGCAGCCGATGAAGAGAAGTTTGGGGAATTTGTCCGGTCGATCGGCGAAAGTGATTGTAACACGGTCACTTCCTGTTTGGCCGGCTCTGCAAATCCTTATCGAAGCACCGATCCAAAGGGGTTGCGTTTCGTTGCCGACTGTGCGGATCTGCCGTATCTGCTTCGGGGCTATTTTGCCTGGAAAATGGAGCTCCCCTTCACTTACGTGAACAGCGTTTATTTGAACAGCGCGGCGGACGGGGATCCGCGCTTTTCGAAATCCGGAAACCGTGTTGGATCGCGTACGTCGGTTAAACTGGCGCCGACGGGAGGCGGGACGAACGCTGTTTCGTTTCTGAAGACCATCCGCAATGTGGTTTCTTCGGCCACGTTCCGCACATCACCCGAATTCAATCGATATCCTTATTCGGACTTCTATTCTCCCGAGATCAATAGAGAGTCCGTTCGTGCGGGCACAGTCATTTATGACATTAATGGCCATGTAGCTGTGGTTTACAAAGTCGGAACAGATGGGCGGATCTACTACATTGATGCTCATCCCGATAACACGCTGACCAGAAGCATTTATGGCCGGCAAATCCCTCGTACGGACCCGGAACTCGGCGCAGGGTTTAAAAACTGGCGACCCGTCAAGGTGATCAATGCTGAGCGCGACGATAACGGCACGGTCGTCGGGGGCAAGATCACACTAGAGAAGAACGAGAACATCCCCGACCATTCAACGGTCCAGTACTTCGGCACCGAACCCAATCCCGACGAAAACTGGGAGCTGGCCGAATACACCTATGGCGACCAAGCGGTCCAGTATTACGAATTCGTCCGTCATGCCATGGCCGACGGCGATCTGGTTTATGACCCGATCTTCGAGCTCCGGGCCATGATGCAGGGCCTGTGTCAGGACATCCAGGATCGCGGGTTGGCGGTTGACGCCGCCATTCGGCAAGGGATCCATCAAAAGCCGGCCCCGGATCGGTTGCCAGACAATATTTATGGCACCCATGGGGAATGGGAAATCTATTCGTCTCCCTCTCGGGATGCACGTCTGAAGACCAAGTTCAAAGAGCTGCGCGATCAAATCGCCTATTTCGCGGACCTATACTACCAATGGGATTCGCGCGTGGTATTTTCGGGCTCAAGCCTGAAGCGCGCGCTCTTGCCGGTCTACGAGGAAGAAGCTGCTGCGTGCACGTACACCTACACGAACAGCAGCGGCAAACCGGTGACACTGAGTTTTCAACAAATATCGGACCGACTCTTCGATCTGTCTTTCGACCCCTACCACTGCATTGAACGCCGTTGGGGGGCCACGGAACGGCCGGAGATTTCTTCCTGTAAAGATGGCCGCAAGAAGCGCCGCTGGTACGAGGCCCAACAAAATCTACGCAATCAAATAGACCGCACCTACGATGCGTTTATGGGACATTCGGCGGAAGAGCTCCTTCAGCCGGGCGGCGAGGGCAAAGGCGTGGCGGAAGCCCCGGATATCGACGTGAAATCGTTGATCGAGAGTTTTCACATTCGCCCCGTACCGCCGGGACCGGAGCGCGAAAGCGAAAGCTGACCTTTTCTCCTCTAGGGTGTTCGGGCAATCTTTTCATAGTATGGTTTAACGGCGGTCATCGATTCGGATGATCGTCTTTTTGCCGTAACAGACGCCCTCTTATGAGACTTTCCCGTTATTTCCTGCCGACTTTGAAAGAGAACCCGGCCGAAGCGCAAATCATGTCCCATCGCTTGATGCTTCGCGCAGGACTAATGCGGCAGTCTTCCGCCGGTATCTATTCTTGGCTACCCCTTGGCTACCGGGTGCTCAAGAACATTGAGCAAATCGTGCGCGAAGAGCAGGATCGGGCCGGGGCGGTTGAGTTGTTAATGCCGACAATTCAATCAGCGGACCTGTGGCGGGAAAGCGGACGCTACGATGATTATGGAAAAGAGATGCTGCGGATTACCGATCGGCACGATCGGGAAATGCTGTACGGTCCCACAAACGAAGAACTGATCACGGACATATTTCGCAGCGCTGTAAAGTCGTACAAAGACCTTCCTCTCAATCTCTATCACATCCAATGGAAATTCCGCGATGAGATCCGCCCCAGATTTGGCGTGATGCGTGGCCGCGAGTTCCTTATGAAAGACGCCTATTCCTTTGATATCGACAAAGAAGGGGCGCGTCAGGCCTACAACAAGATGTTTGTCGCTTACTTGCGCACCTTTGACCGAATGGGACTAAAGGCGATCCCCATGGCGGCGGACACGGGGCCAATTGGCGGCGATATGAGCCACGAGTTCATTGTGCTTGCCGATACCGGTGAATCCGAGGTGTTTTGCCACAAAGATCTTGTGGCCATGGACCCACCGGATGCGGGCATCGACTACGAGTCTGACCTGCAACCCCTCATTAATCAGCGCACGGCGCTTTATGCGGCAACCGATGAACTGCACGATGAGAGTGAGTTTAACAAAATCCCGGAAAGTGACCGGTTGACCGCCCGTGGCATAGAGGTGGGTCATATTTTCTACTTCGGGACAAAGTACTCTGCCTCTATGGGTGCCGTCGTTACAGGGCCGGACGGCAAGGACGTGCCCGTGGAAATGGGGTCCTATGGCATTGGGGTATCTCGATTGGTGGGCGGCATTGTTGAGGCGTGTCACGATGACAATGGAATTATTTGGCCGGACAGCGTTGCGCCGTTCTCGGTGGGGCTCATAAACCTCAAGTCAGGCGATACGGGCACGGACAATGAGTGTGAGGCCATTTATGCCGAGCTTACGAACAGAGGCTTCTCGGTTCTCTACGACGACACCGATGAACGGGCAGGCGCTAAATTTGGTCAGATGGACCTGATTGGATTGCCTTGGCAGCTGATTGTTGGGCCAAGAGGCCTCAAGTCCGGCGTCGTTGAGGTCAAGAGGCGCGATACCGGCAAGCGCGAGGAGCTGTCTCGCGAGGCGGCAATGAACCTGATCGCAGCTTAGGACGCTTGGCATCGTGGCGGAAACTAGGCCTTTTGCTGCTTTCGAATGGGGACTTGCTTGGCGCTATTTGAGGGCCCGACGGCAAGAGGGGTTCTTGTCTCTAATAGCCGGGTTCTCCATCTTGGGTATTTCGCTGGGCGTTGCCACCCTGATCATCGTGCTCGCGGTTTGGAATGGCTTCGAACGCGAGTTCCTCGACCGTGTATTGGGCTTTAACGGTCATGTGGTCATGCGGGCCTATGAAGGAGCCGATGGACGAGGATTGATCTTTGGACATGGAGAAATTGTCGCGAAAGTCCTAAACGATCGGGATGTTACGGCAGCTATTCCGTATACTGAAGGGGCCGCAATTGCACAGAGCAGGCGGGCGAGCCTAGGTATTCTGGTACGGGGGCTCGATACTGACGGACTTCGAAACAACAAGCTCCTATCCGAACAGATAGACGAAACGGCGCTGGAGTCGCTCAGCGCGGGAAAAGGCGTCATTCTCGGAAGGAGGCTGGCTGAGACCGCCGGGGTCGGCGTGGGGGATCTCATAAAACTCGTTTCCCCCGAAGGCGATCGAACGCCCTTCGGCATTATTCCGCGCACCAAAGACTATACGGTCTCGGGCATCTTCGAAGCGGGAATGTTCACAATCGACAATACATTTGCATTCCTCGATTTCGACGAGGCTCAATTGTTCTTCGGCTATGGGGGGAACGCCACATCGATTGAAATCATGCTGGCCGATCCAAATGATGTGGAATGTCCGGACCCTCAAGCCCAATCCTGCGTTCTGCGGCGCCTTCTGATGGCCGGGAACGACCAGGTCTATTTGCGGGATTGGCGGCATTCCAGCGAGGGATTTCTCAATTTTGTCAAAGAACAGCGCAATGTGGTCGCTTTGGTCCTGGGCCTGATCGTGCTTGTGGCGGCGCTCAACATCATCTCGAGCCTGACCATATTGGTCAAAGACAAAGTCGAAGACATTGCCGTACTGCGCACCATGGGAACGTCCCGTGGTTCCGTGATGCGGGTCTTTCTCATTTCCGGCACGTCGATCGGGGTTGTGGGGGCTTTGCTCGGGCTGTTGCTCGGTGTCGGCGTCACGTCGAACATCGAAACGCTGCGGGCCGTCATAACTTCCCTGACCGGCGCCGACCCCTTCTCTCCAGAGATCTATTTCATCGACAAACTACCGGCGCGCCTCGATCCTTGGGAAACCGGGCTCGTCGTTTCGTTCGCCATTTTGGTCTCCTTTGTTGCAACACTGCTGCCGTCCCGACGCGCGGCCAGAACTGACCCCGTGGAAGCGCTGCGCTATGAGTGACACGTTTGTCGGTGAACCGATGGTGCTTGTGAAAAATAGGCCGGACGCTGTTTGAAATGATCGTTTTCAATCGCCACGAACAGATGTTGGCCTCGAGATATCTACGTGCCCGCCGCCGCGAGGGCTCGGCTTCCGTGACGGCTGTGTTTTCGTTTCTCGGGATCATGCTTGGCGTCGCAACGCTCATAATCGTCATGTCCGTCATGACCGGTCTACGCCAACAATTGCTGGACCTCATTCTGGGTACCGAAGGGCACATCATTGTCGAAGCCGACAGCCGATATTTTGCCGGGTACGAAGAATTGCAAAACAAAATTCAACAATCACCGCATGTGGCGCGCGTGGCCCCGATCATCAATGGGCAGGCCATGGCGTCGAAAAGATCGCGCGTTGTACCCGGTCGGGTTCGCGGCGTCGAACCAAGCTATTTCAGTGACCAAAGTGAGTTTTCTCAGCGGGTCCGTCGTGGGTCGCTCGATGATTTTGAAGGGGATGTTGTGGTGCTCTGGCTGGGCATCTCTTCCCAACTAGGTTTGCGGGTGGGAGACACCGTTACGCTTCTGACGCCGGGGGAGCCTGAGGGTGATTTTCCGGGTGTTCCGCTTACTCGCAGTTTTGAAATCGTGGCTTTATTTTACGTCGAATATGACTACGAGTTCCCCGAAATACTCATGCCACTGGAGACTGCCAAAGGGTATTTCGAAACGAATGGCGGCATTAGCGCCCTTGAGGTTTTGGTGGACGAGCCGCTGGCTGTCGACGCCCACCGCGCGGCCATTGAAGCAATGCTCGGCCCTGGTCAGCGATTGCGCGATTGGCAGCAGATCAACAAATCGCTGGTGAACGCGTTGTATGTGGAACGCAACATGATGTTCTTCATCTTGGTACTGATTGTGTTGGTTGCGTCCATGAACATTGTGTCGGGGTTGGCCATGTTGGTCAAAGACAAGGCGCGCGACATCGCCATTCTTCGAACTATGGGCGCGACCCAAACATCCGTAATGCGCATATTTGTGGTTGCCGGCGGCAGTATTGGTTTTTTTGGCACTCTTTTTGGATTTCTCGTGGGCATTCTGTTCTGCCTCAACCTTGAATCGATCCGCGTTCCGCTCGCACGTCTCATCGGCACCATTGCCGGCGAAGGCCAGGTTTCTTTCGTTGCGCAGTTGCCGGCGGTAATCGATCCTATGGAAGTTACATTCGTCGTTGTATTGGGATTCGGTCTTTCCCTTTTGGCCACACTCTATCCGGCCTGGCGGGCCGCTCAATTGGATCCGGTTGAGGCGCTTCGTTATGAATAGGGTTCCAAGTGAAACAACGATGGAGCTGCGGGACGTCAAGAAATCCTACAAACAAGGAACCTCTGAGCTTCATGTCCTTTCAGGTGTAAGCTTCAAAATCGAAAAAGGTGAGGTTGTGGCCCTTGTGGGACCGTCAGGTTCCGGCAAATCGACATTGCTGCACATTGCCGGTTTGCTGGAACAACCAACGTCCGGCGACGTGATCGTTAACGGCGCCGAATGTGGCGCTTTAGCCGACAAGGTCCGAACGCAATTGCGCCGTGAATACATCGGTTTCGTTTATCAGTTCCATCATCTGTTGCCGGAGCTGTCGGCGCTTGAAAACGTCGCGCTGCCCCAAATGATTGCCGGTGCGCGCCAGAACGCCGCGAACGACAAGGCAACGGATTTATTGTCGAAGTTTGGTTTGAGTGAACGGCTGAACCACCGGCCGGCCCAATTGTCGGGTGGCGAGCAGCAACGCGTTGCCATCGCACGCGCAGTTGCCAACCAACCAAGCCTGTTGTTAGCAGACGAGCCCACAGGAAATCTGGATCCCAAAACAGCAGATCATGTGTACAGCGAGTTGGTTTCTTTCGTGCGTGATGATGGGCTTGCGGCGATCATCGCGACCCACAATATGGCGCTGGCCGAGGTCATGGACCGCACTTTTGTTCTGGAAAACGGTCGGTTGGAGGAGGTTTAAACCAGCCGTCAAAAAAGATTTGACACCAAGAACAAAACATGAACACTTGGGCAGTCCATTCGACCACAATCTCACAGCCGGAGTGTTTTATGAAATCGACTGGACTGCCTGTTAAGGACCTTTGCGCTGGGGTTAGCGTCGCCCTTTTTCTCGGTGGACTTGTTTCTCTCATGGCGATGATGGCATAGGCTCTTCCAACCCTCCGCCGACACGCATGTGTCGGCGTCTGTCTGCAAGAACCAACCAAGAATCGCGATACAAAATCTCTCCACCAACCGGAGTACGTGACGTGGCGGCTGATCCTCGATTTGTTCATCTCAATGTTCGAACGGCTTACTCGTTGCTGGAAGGCGCCATACGGATCAAATCGCTGGCGAAGGTGTGCAAAGAACTTCAAATGCCGGCCATCGCGATCACCGATACGGGCAATCTTTTCGGCGCTCTTGAGTTCTCAGAGGCAATGGCCGCGGAAGGAATTCAGCCGATTGTCGGCTGCAGCTTGCCCATCGTCGGTACGGGGGAACGGGGCGACGATCAGCGGCCGGCCGGGGTAGGGCAGCGGGCTGGCGCGCCAACTTATCTCACCCTGCTTGCCCAGAATGAATGCGGTTTTCTTCACTTGATGGACCTTGCTTCACAGGCCTATCTGCAGTCCGCCGACAGCACGTCGCCATGCATCCCGATTTCGCTTTTGGGTGGTCGTACAGAGGGTGTTATCGCTTTGTCTGGTGGTCCGCGGGGGCCCCTTAACAAAGCGCTGGTCGATGGGCAGACGGAGTTTGCCGAAGACCTATTTGGTCTGTTGCACGAATTGTTCGAAGATCGTTTCTACGTCGAACTCCAGCGGCACAATCTCGACAATGAGCTGCATGCCGAAGAACAACTGATCGATCTTGCTTATTCGCATTCAGTGCCGATTGTGGCAACAAATGAGGCCTACTTCCTTGAAGAGAGGGAGTATGAGGCTCATGACGCGCTTCTGTGCATCGCTGATGGTGCGTATGTCATGCAGGATGACAGGCGCCGTCTGACCCCCGATCACCGATTGAAATCCCAGTCCGAAATGTTGGCGTTGTTCGCGGACATTCCTGAAGCCACCCAGAACACCATTGAGATCGCCCATCGGTGCGCGTTCAGGGTCAACATGCGGAAGGCAATCTTGCCTAGCTTTGACCTGGAAGACGGGCGCGATGAGGCAGCCGCTTTTGCGGAACAGGCCAGATCGGGATTGAAAAAGCGCCTATCGCAGGTCGAGCTGTTCGCGCCGGAAAAAGAATATTGGGATCGGTTGGAGTATGAGATCGACATCATCACCCGAATGGATTTCCCAGGCTATTTTTTGATCGTCGCGGATTTTATTCAGTGGTCGAAGAACCAAGGGATCCCGGTCGGCCCCGGGCGCGGGTCGGGGGCCGGGTCCGTTGTCGCTTGGGCGCTGACCATTACCGATCTCGATCCGCTTCGATTTGGGTTGCTGTTCGAACGGTTCCTAAATCCGGAAAGGGTGTCAATGCCCGATTTCGATATCGATTTTTGTCAGGATCGTCGTGACGAAGTGATCCGCTATGTTCAAGAAAAGTACGGCGAGGATCGGGTCGCCCAAATCATCACATTCGGAAAGCTAAAGCCGCGGGCGGTCATGCGTGATGTGGGGCGGGTGCTTCAATTGCCCTACGGCCAAGTGGATCGGCTTTGCAAGATGGTTCCCAACAATCCGTCCAATCCCGTAACGCTGACGGAAGCGATCGACGGCGAGCCGAGACTGCAAGAGGCGAGGCAAGAAGACGAGTCCGTCGCGCGCATGCTGGACGTTTCTTTGGTGCTTGAGGGGCTTTATCGGCACGCATCAACCCACGCAGCCGGCGTTGTTATTGGGGATCGGCCTCTTGAAGAGTTGGTTCCGCTCTACCGAGACCCGCGGTCCGAAATGCGAGTGACCCAATACAGTATGAAATGGGTCGAGCCGGCCGGGTTGGTGAAGTTTGATTTTCTGGGCTTGAAAACGCTCACCGTTTTGGAACGCGCCGTGAATTTGGTGAAGGCGCGGGGCATCGATATTGACCTGTCGGCCATTCCGTTAGACGACGCCAGAACCTTCGAAATGCTCGGAAAAGGCGACGCCACGGGCGTGTTTCAGCTTGAAAGTTCCGGTATGCGGGACACGTTGCGCAGGCTTAAGCCCGACTGCGTCGAAGACATCATCGCTCTTGTCGCGCTCTACCGTCCCGGTCCGATGGACAATATTCCGGCCTATATCGAACGCAAACGTGGCGACAAAAAGCCCGACTATCTGCATCCTCTCCTGGAACCGGTTTTGAAGGAAACATACGGCGTCATCATCTACCAAGAACAGGTAATGCAGATTGCTCAGATTCTGTCCGGCTATTCCCTCGGTGAAGCGGATTTGCTCCGTCGTGCCATGGGCAAAAAGATCAAAGCCGAGATGGATCAGCAAAAGGAGCGATTTGTCGAAGGCGCGGTCAAGAACGATGTGGACCGCGGACGCGCCGGTTTCATCTTCGAGCTGGTGGAGAAGTTTGCAGGATACGGTTTCAACAAAAGTCATGCGGCGGCCTACGCTCTGGTTGCCTATCAAACCGCCTATCTGAAGGCCAACTACCCTGTAGAGTTTTTGGCTGCGTCAATGACTCTCGATATGGGCAATACGGATAAATTGAATGTATTCAAACAGGAAGCGGAACGTCTTGAGATCAAACTGCTTCCGCCGGACATCAACAAATCGACTGCCGACTTCTCAGTGGCTGAGGGAGAAATTTACTATGCGTTGGCCGCTCTAAAGAATGTGGGCAAACAAGCCATCGAGGGTTTGGTGGCTGAACGTGACAAGAATGGACCCTTCGCCTCGATACAGGACCTAGCCGCACGCATCGATCCAAAGCTGATGAACAGGCGCGCATTGGAAAGTCTCACAAAGGCGGGCGCCTTTGACTCCTTGAACGCCAACCGCGCTCAATTGTTCTCTTCAATCGACCTGATCCTGTCGGAAGCAAATCGGGCGGCCGATGATCGGGAAAGTGCGCAGTCGAGCCTATTCGGAGGCGACCAGGCAGCTGAAGTCGGCATGGTTCTACCGGAAACGGATGACTGGCTTCCCATGGACCGGCTGTCGTTCGAGTTCGAAGCGGTCGGCTTTTATCTGTCCGGGCATCCGTTGGACGAATACAAAAACGCCTTGCGCCGGTGCCGCGTACCCTCCTACGCCGACGCATTAATGCAGGTCCGTGAAGGTTCGACACGCGAGGTGCAGCTTGCGGGGATTGTCATGCGCCGCCAAGAACGCAAGTCAAAAAAAGGCAATCCTTTTGCTTTTGTTGAGTTTTCTGATGCATCAGGCCGTTTCGAGGCGGTTGTGTTTTCCGACGTTCTCAATGCCAGCCGGCAATTGCTCGAGCCTGGCAAAGGGGTGGTGATCAACACGGAAATCGACCAGCAGGGTGATGACATCAAAATCAGGGTGCAATCGGTCCGCGCCATTGACGATGTGACGTCCAAAGCCGCGGCGGGCCTGCGCATTTTTGCCGATCGCGAAGAGGTATTTGAAGGCATCAAGAAGCGTCTTCCGCCTCCAGGGCGTGGGGTGATCAGCGTTGTGGTTTTGGCCGACTCTACCGCCCAAGAAGTGGAACTTCAGGTCCCCGGTGGATACGCCGTAACGCCCCAAATTCGAGGCGCAATCAAAGTCCTGCCCGGCGTGATGGAGGTCGAAGAGGTTTAGCCAGTCGCGTGGACAGAAAAATAGCAGTTTTCTGCCGTTTCCTTAATGGACGTGACTGTAAATGTCGGGGCTTGCAAGAAAACCGGCAACTCCCTATAACAGCCGCCATTCCGCACGCGGGTGAACGGGCATGCCAGCCCGATCCGGTGTCTTGATTTTTTCAGGGCTATGCCCGCGGAGGCCAACCGGATAAGGAGAAATTGAATGGCGTTGCCAGAATTTACCATGCGGCAGCTTCTAGAAGCTGGCGTGCACTTCGGACACCAGACCCATCGTTGGAATCCAAAAATGGGTCAATACATTTTCGGGGTCCGAAACAACATACATATCATTGACTTAGCTCAATCGGTTCCACTGTTGCATCAAGCTCTACTGGCGGTGCGAAACACTGTGGCGTCCGGTGGACGTGTGCTGTTTGTGGGCACGAAACGACAGGCGTCGGAGCCCATTTCCGATGCGGCTCAACGCTGCGCTCAGTACTACATCAATCATCGCTGGCTTGGGGGCACGCTGACGAATTGGAAAACCATTTCCAACTCGATCAAACAGCTAAGGACACTGGAAGAGACATTGAGTGCCGAAGTTGTGGGCCGCACCAAGAAAGAACTGCTTCAATTGACTCGAGAGAAGGACAAGTTGGAGCGGGCGCTCGGCGGCATCAAAGATATGGGCGGCTTGCCGGATTTGATGTTCGTGATCGACACCAACAAGGAAGCCATTGCCATTCGGGAAGCTTCCAAGTTGGGCATACCGGTAGTGGCCGTACTCGATACCAATTGCGATCCGGACGGCATCACTTACCCGATTCCCGGCAATGACGACGCCTCCAGGGCCATCAGTCTCTATTGCGATCTCATGGCCCGGTCGGTAATCGACGGGATTTCTGAAAGCGCCCAGGCAGGCGGCGCCGATATTGGTGAGTCCGAGCAGCCGATTGCCGAGGAATTGCCGCCTGAGACCGAAGAAGCGGTCCCGCCGACCGGGGACGCCGGTGCGGATACGGCTGCAGAGCCACCGGCAGAGGCGCCGGCGGCACAATAGGGCTTTCTTAGCATTAACCAGCTAAGTGTTTGCTAACCGGAAAAATCGATGTGTCCCGTCGGTTCTCCACTCATCCAGGTAAAGAGGCAAATTGATGACAGCGATATCGGCCAGCTTGGTGAAGCAGCTCCGAGACCAAAGTGGCGCGGGCATGATGGACTGCAAAAAGGCGCTCCAGGAAACGGACGGTGACCTGGAAGCGGCGGTGGATTGGCTGCGCACAAAGGGCCTCGCCAAAGCTGCCAAAAAAGCTGGGCGGGTCGCTGCCGAAGGGCTCGTGGGTGTTGCCGGGCAAGACTCCGGAACGGGCGCAATCGCAGTGGTTGTAGAGGTCAATTCCGAAACGGATTTTGTTGCGCGTAACGATCAGTTTCAAAAACTTGTGGCTGATATAGCGGAAGCCGCGTTGTCTGTCGGTGGTGATATGGACAAGCTGGCCGCCGCGCCATATCCCGGAACGACCCAGACGATTTCGGATTACGTCACCGAAATGGTCGCAACAATCGGCGAAAACATGTCACTTCGCCGGTCGCAGGCGGTTACCGTCGAAAACGGTATTGTGGCGTCCTATGTGCATAATCAGATTGTGGACGGCCTTGGCAAAATTGGGGTCATTGTTGGTTTGGAGTCGGACGGGGACAAGTCGAAACTCTCCGCGTTCGGAAAGCAATTGGCCATGCATATTGCTGCGACAAACCCGTTGGCCGTCAGCGTTGAGGAGCTGGATGCGGAAACGGTCGAGCGTGAGCGGACCGTTTTAGCGGAACAGGCCCGGGAATCAGGCAAGCCGGACAACGTGATCGAAAAGATGATCGAAGGCCGTCTTCGGAAGTACTACGAAGAAGTTGTCCTTCTGTCCCAAACCTTCGTCATCGATGGTGAAACACGTATCGAGAAAGCAGTGAAAAACGCTGAGGCAGAGGTTGGAAGTCCTGTGAAGATCACCGGCTTTTGCCGTTTTGCCCTGGGCGAAGGCATCGAAAAGGAAGAGGATGATTTTGCGGCCGAGGTGGCCGCTGCTGCATCCAATTAACATTTCACCATAACCCTGATTGCTCTTCGGAATTGAGTCCATGGGATCCCCAGAAACCGGCTACAAGCGTGTCCTTCTCAAAGTTTCGGGGGAAGCGCTTATGGGATCCCAGGCGTTCGGGATCGATCTCGAGACCGTCGACAGAATTGCCGCGGACATTCAAGACGCCCACAAGTCCGGGATAGAAGTCTGTTTAGTCATCGGTGGTGGCAACATTTTCCGTGGTCTTTCGGGAGCGGCTCAGGGCATGGAGCGGGCGACCGCCGATTACATGGGCATGCTCGCCACTGTCATGAATGCGCTTGCGATGCAGAATGCGCTTGAGCGCCTTGATATTCAAACGCGGGTGCTTTCCGCCATTCCCATGACATCGGTGTGCGAACCCTATATTCGCCGCCGGGCAATCCGCCATTTGGAGCGCGGCCGCGTAGTGATTTTCGCGGCCGGTACCGGGAACCCGTTTTTCACGACCGATACGGCAGCAGCCCTGCGCGCGTCTGAAATGGGGTGCGACTGTCTGTTGAAAGGGACCCAGGTGGACGGTGTTTACAGCGCCGATCCAAAGATCGACCCCCAGGCGACCCGCTTCGAAAGGCTTACTTATTTGGATGTGCTTTCGAAGGATCTGGGCGTCATGGACGCCCCGGCCGTCAGTCTGGCCCGGCAAAACGAGATCCCTATGATCGTGTTTTCCATTCACGATCGGGGCTCTTTAGGGAGCGTGTTAAACGGCACCGGACGGTGTACAATCATCTCATCGGACCCCGCAGAGAAGGGATAAGAAGCCATGTCAGATGATAGCGAACCGGATATTGACGACCTTCAAAGACGAATGGATGGAGCACTGACCGCCTTGAAGGCTGAGTTCGGCGGTTTAAGAACCGGACGCGCGTCAGTGAGCCTGCTCGAACCCGTCATGGTTGAGGCGTATGGCAGCCAAATGCCGATCAACCAGGTGGGGACTGTAGGCGTTCCCGAGCCGCGCATGTTGACGGTTCAGGTATGGGACAAGGGATTGGTGGGCGCTACGGAAAAGGCCATCCGTAATGCAGGTCTAGGCATAAACCCGGTGGTCGATGGCCAGCTCATTCGCATTCCCATTCCTGAACTGAATGAAGAGCGGCGCAGAGAGCTCACAAAGATCGCGAGCAAATATGCGGAGCAAGCACGTGTCGCCGTGCGCAATGTCCGTCGCGATGGCATGGATGGGCTGAAACGGATGGAGAAAAACCATCAGATCAGTGAAGATGATCATAAGATCTATGCGGACGAAATTCAGTCAATGACCGACGAGTTGATCAAAAAGATCGATGATGCGCTGGGCGTCAAAGAAGCAGAGATTATGCAGGTGTAGGAACTGTTGTGATCCTACGCTGACCGAATTCGCGTTAAGGAAAGGCCCGGAAGATTAACAGCCCTGCAGAGGAGCTAGATCGCGGCTCAACGGTCCCGCACCACGTCGCCATTATCATGGATGGCAATGGCCGATGGGCTGCAGCCCGCCATTTGCCGCGGCGCCTGGGCCATCGCCAAGGCGTCGAAACGGTGCGCAATATTGTGCGCGCCGCCGGTGATCTTGGGATTCGGTACCTCACTCTGTACAGCTTCTCGTCGGAAAACTGGAAACGTCCCGTGGACGAAGTCAACGATCTGATGGGGTTGTTGCAGGAGTTTGTCCGCCGGCATCTGAAGGAACTGGATGAGAATGGAGTAAATGTTCGGATCATTGGTGAACGTTCCGGTCTCGCGCCGCACATCATAGACATAATCGATAATGCGGAACGGCAAACCCGAAACAATGATCGGCTATTTTTGGTCATCGCATTTAACTACGGGGGCCGCACCGAGATCTTTGAGGCTGCCAAGAGATTTGCGAACGATGTTGCAATTGGCAAACTGGGCGTGGATGCGGTGTCACAGGCCGATTTCGAGTGTTATCTGGACACCAAAGGTATTCCGGATCCGGATCTTATTATCCGTACCAGTGGCGAACAGAGGCTGAGCAACTTTCTGCTATGGCAGGCAGCCTATGCGGAACTTTTCTTCTGTGAAAAGCTCTGGCCAGACTTTCGTAAGGAAGACCTAGAGCAGGCCGTCTCACATTTCGCGGGCCGGGAGCGCAGATTTGGCGCTCGATAGACCGGCAGCAGCAAGTCGCAAGCCAATGCTCGGCGAGGCAATTTGTATGCTGATGATAAAGATAGACTAGAATGATCTCATACATTGCCGGAGCGGTGATGGCGGCGGGCGCCGCCTTTTGCATATTTGCGGGACTTTGGCCTTTTGCGGCTTTGGTGGCGGTTATCGCAGCCCTTATGGCTTATGAGCACGCTACGATCGTTTTCGGAGAAAGGGCCCGTTTCGAATTGCTTTTGGAAGGCGGGGCACTTGCTGCAGCCCCTTTATTGATGGCTGCGTCGATGCCCCTTCTGGCGATCGGACTTGTGTGCCTGATAGCCTTAGCAGTGACATTTCGGGCCAAAGCCAGCGGAACCTCGAAGCGTTGGGGTGGTGGAGCCGTCGTCTACATTGGGCTGGCGTTGATGGCGGTCGTTTGGCTACGCGACCAGCAAAACGGCGCACTGATTACGATCTGGCTTTTCGTTTCGATTTGGGCAACAGACAGCTTTGCTCAGATCGTCGGTCGCCGCGTTGGCGGTCCGAAACTTGCGCCCATCACCTCGCCCAACAAGACGTGGAGCGGTCTTATCGGCGGTATGGCAGGCGCGGCCACGGTTGGCGTGCTAACAGGCTTGGTGCTGCAAGCCGGCTTCGAAAACACCGTTGCGCTCGGCTTCCTGGGACTGTTCTTGGCCCTAAGTGGCCAATTGGGAGATTTGCTGGAATCTGCCTTCAAGAGGCATTTCGACGTCAAAGATTCCAGCAACCTGATTCCCGGCCATGGCGGTGTCCTGGACCGGGTTGATGGGCTCGCGCTGGCGGCAATCATCCTTGTGGTGCTAATAGCAGGATTTGGCTCAGGCCCGTTCGAAACCGCCAGTTTTGGTTAAATTTACCTAACCTGAAAGTTCTGACGCGGAAGTGACCCGGAATGGGTCGGTTTGCTTGCAATGGCGGGTGCCGCCCCCTACTATCCGGGCTTCTGCTTGAAAGAAAATTGCCTTCAAAAATCGAGCAAATCTCGGGGAAAGCGGAAACGGGTTAGGGTGGTGTCCAATGTTTAGTCGGCGTACAGCTTCAAGCGAACCACCGAATTGACAGCGCATGTCTGGCTGCGAATGCCGGGCTGCACCTGAAGCCTCCGAGCCGGGATTTCGCGGCGACGGATGGACATTCGATTTGGAAGTTAAAACATGGAACTGCTTGGCTACGTCATTCCATTCTTGTTCGTCCTAACGATTGTCGTGTTTTTCCACGAATTGGGTCATTTTTCCGTAGCGCGTTGGTTCGATGTCCGTGTCGACACGTTTTCAATTGGATTTGGCGGTAAGATATTCGGCTGGGTCGATCGAAAGGGCACTGTTTGGAAAATCGGTTGGATCCCACTCGGAGGCTACGTCAAGTTCCATGGTGACGAAAGTGTCGCCTCCACTCCCGATCGTGAGAAGTTAGGCGAGATTGCTTCCGGCGCCACCTCGCCACTTCAGACCGCAGGTTCGGAAAGTCATTTGGCCGAAGCGCAGGGTATGTCGGCCGCCGAGCAAGAGCAGTGTTTCCATTTCAAGCCACTTTACCAGCGAGCGTTGATCGTCGCTGCTGGCCCGATCGCAAACTTCATCCTGGCCGTTTTCATTTTCGCAATTTTGTTCAGCGTCGTCGGCCAGAGAATGATTCCCCCTCGGATCGACGCCATCATCGACGACAGCCCCGCTCAGCTAGCCGGGTTTTTGGTCGGCGACGTGGTCAAGGAAATAAACGGCCGCAAGATTACCAATTTTTCTCAAGTGCACGAGATCGTCAGCATAAGCGCAAATGAGCCTTTGACGATTGTTGTTGAGCGTCAAGGTGAACTTGTCGAAATCCGGGTAATGCCCGAGCAGGTCACAGTGACAGACCAATTCGGGAATACGCACAAGGTCGGACAGATTGGTGTCGAACGCGTGTTACCGCCAGTTGTCGATGCGCTTAGTCCTGCCGGTCCAGCAGAGACGGCAGGGCTGCAACCGGGAGATATTGTGCGACAGATCAATGGCGAGGAAATAAACAGTTTCCTGGCAATGCAACAGGTCGTGGAGAAAAGTGCAGGTATACCGCTTCAATTCACGATCGAGCGGGACGGCAGACTGATTGAAGTCGAGATTACGCCGGCCCCCGTAAAGATTACCGATAGAGACGGCAAAGAAGTTGACGTGGGCAGGATCGGCATCCAAGGACACGACAACATTACCGATTATGACATTGTCCGTGTCAATTTCTTCGAAGGGCTCGTGATGGGGGTCGGTCGGACTTGGTTCATCATCGAAAGGACATTCGATTTTCTCGGTGGGCTATTCGTTGGGCATGAAGATGCAAGCCAACTGAGCGGACCGTTGGGAATTGCAAAAGTTTCGGGTGAGGTGGCTCAAGGGGGCCTCGTTCCCTTGATATCGCTCGCTGCGATCCTGTCGGTGAGTATCGGTCTTCTGAATTTGTTCCCGATTCCCATGCTTGATGGTGGGCACCTGCTCTATTATGCCTATGAGGCAGTGGCTGGACAGCCATTGGGCGAGCGGGCACAGGAAGTTGGGTTTAGAATAGGGCTGGCCTTGGTGATTTCCTTAATGCTGTTTGCGACCTGGAATGATCTCGTAAAGTTTAGGATTTTCGGTTAGAAGACAGCCAACAAAAACAAAAGTCGCTTCGTTTAGGGGTAAAGTGGGTAAGAGCTGCATATGACACGCGTGACCACCGTTGTGGGGGCAATTCTCTGTCTGTTTGTCGCAGGCGTTCTATCGGGGTTTGTTTCCGGCGCTGCCGCCCAGCAATCGGTTATTCAACAGATCCGTGTTGAAGGGAATCAGCGGATTGAAGCGGCGACCGTTGTCTCTTACCTGACGATTGCGCCCGGTGACCCCGTCGATGCCGCCGAGATCGACCGTTCGCTGAAGACACTTTTTGTTACCGGTCTTTTCGCGGACGTGACCTTGCGCCAGGAAGGCGACGTTCTTGTGGTCAGTGTGGTCGAGAACCCGATCATCAATCGCGTCGCCTTTGAAGGAAACCGGAAACTTGATTCGGACGATTTCGAAGAAGAAATCCAGCTCAAGCCGCGCATTGTCTATACCCGCTCGAAAGTGCAAACGGACGTTCAACGTATCATTGAATTGTATCGGCGTTCCGGACGGTTTGCCGCGACCGTAGAACCCAAAGTCATACAACTGCCACAGAACCGGGTCGACCTGGTCTTTGAAATCAATGAAGGACCGGTGACAGGTGTTCGGCGCATCAACTTTCTTGGGAACAAGAAATACAGTGCGGGCCGGTTGCGCCAGGAAATTGCTACCAAAGAAACCAGGTTTTGGCGTTTTCTCACGTCGAACGACAATTACGACCCCGACAGGCTGACGTTCGACCGGGAGGTGTTGCGGCGTTTCTATTTGGAGCGCGGCTATGCCGATTTCCGGGTGATTTCGGCCGTTGCGGAATTGACCCGAGACGGCAAGGATTTTTTCATCACCTTCACTGTCGATGAAGGGGAGCGGTATCGCATAGGTGAGGTGAACATCAACACCCAGCTTGCGGAACTCGACCCTGAAACGCTCCGTCCTCTGATAAGATTTGAGAGCGGCGAAATTTATAACGCAGAGCTCATTGACGACACGATTGATGCATTAACGTTTGCTGCGGGTGTTCGCGGTTTTGCATTTGTTGATGTGCGGCCAAGGGTTCGCCGCGATCGAGACAACCAACTGATTAACATCACCTTTGAGGTCAATGAGGGACCGCGCGTCTACATCGAACGGATCGATATCGTTGGCAATACGCGCACCTTGGATCGTGTCATTCGCCGTCAAATCAGTTTGGTTGAGGGTGATGCGTTTAACCGTGTACTGATTGATCGTTCGAAAGCGGCAATTCGTGGATTGACGTTCTTCAGCGAAGTCGAAATCAATGAAGAGCCGGGGTCCGCCGCCGACAGAACCGTATTGACGGTTGAGGTCGAAGAACAATCGACGGGTGAACTTTCGATCGGTGCGGGCTTTTCGTCGACGGATAGCATTATCGGCGACTTCAGCGTGTCAGAGCGGAACCTGCTCGGTCGCGGGCAGTTCATCCGCTTGCGCGTTTCTGTGAGCCGGCGCCGCCAGCAAGTGGACATCCGATTTACGGAACCATATTTCCTTGGGAGAAATCTGGCCGCTGGTTTTGACTTGTTCCGCATTCGAACGGATTTTGAGGATGAATCGGGGTTTGACACCGACAGTATCGGTTTGGGACTTCGAGCGGGTTTCCCGTTAACCCGCTTCGGTAAGATCTCGACGCGATACACGCTTCGGCAGGATGACATCCGGGTCGATGACTTTTCCTGTCAGTTCGGGTTCATCTCGCTGTCTGTGTGTTCCGCAGCAGGGGAAACCACGTCATCGATCTTGGGGTACACCTATTTTTACGACCGCCGGGACGATCCAATCGAGCCGACGCGCGGCTGGGATTTCAACCTGTCACAGGATGTTGCCGGTGTTGGTGGTACCGAAGCGTATCTACGCTCTGAAGTCCGCGCCAATTGGTACCATCCGATACCGATATTCGGTGCCGAGAACATTATTGCAAATCTGAGAGCGACCGGCGGTTACATCTTCGGCCTTGGCCGCGATGTTCGCCTAAATGACCGTTTCTTCCGTGGGGGGCCCTCGTTCCGCGGCTTTGAGACCTCCGGTATTGGCCCACGAGATGTGGTCACCAGTGATGCTGTTGGTGGCCAGTTGTTCGGGATCGGTACCGCTGAGATCGTCTTTCCTCTGGGCTTGCCGGACGAATTTGGCATAAAAGGGGCGATTTTTTCGGATGTTGGTACGCTGGGCATTGTCGACGAAGATCAATTCACGACAAATGTTGACGATTCGCTCGGCTTAAGGTTATCCGTGGGCTTTAGTGTTCTGTGGGATTCTCCTTTTGGGCCTATTCGCCTGGACTTCGCAAATCCGCTGATACGGGAACCCTTCGATCAGGAAGAAGCGTTCCGATTTAGCGCTGGTACAAGGTTTTAGAAATGACGCGTACATACAAAAATCTGGCTCTGATTACCTTTGCTGCATTTGCCTCTTTGGCAATGTTGGCTATGGGAACGGCGGCGACCTACGCGCAAGCCGACAGCAACGCCAAAATCATCACCGTCGATCGGAACTCTTTCTTTGTAGACTCAGAGGCGGCCAAAGACATCGCGAAGCAGGTTAAAACACTGCGCGAGGGCATCGAATCTGAACTCAACAAGAAGATGGAAGCTTTGACCACGGAACGTGATCAATTGGCCGGACAGCAAACCATCCTGACGCAAGAAGTCTTCGAAGAGAAAGCAAAGCAGCTGCAGGAACGTTTTGTGGCGCTTCAAGCCGAAGCGGAGAATAAGCAACGTCAGCTTCAGGCAGCCGTCGCAAAAGCGCAGTCAAAGATATTGGAAGCCGTATCTCCGATTTTGGATGAGATCCTTAAAGAAAAGAATGCCAACCTCATGCTTGAGCGCGGCATAATCGTTAAGGGCGCGGTGGATATTGATGTGACCGCGACAGCGATGTTGCGACTTAATGAAAAGCTGCCCACCGTCAAAGTGGAGCTTGCGCAGGCAAAGGCCGGCAATTAGGTGCCAAAGAGGCGCGAGGTGAATGGCCGATCCCCGCTTCTTTGAGAATCGCGGGCCCTTTAAGCTGGAAACTCTGGCAGAATTGGTTTCAGGGTCTTTGGGTGAGGGAGCCGATCCCTCATTTCTTGTGCGAGATGTCTCGGGACTGGACGACGCTGAGGCGTCTCACCTGACATTCCTCAAGGATAAGAAGTACTTAGAGAGCCTTGCGGAGACCCGGGCGGGTGTCTGCGTGTTGACGAAGGATTTCCTCGAAAAGGCGCCCGGCGGGCTCAATCTCCTGATCTCCGACGATCCCGAACGTGCCTTTGCTAAAATTGCACATGCTTTCTATCCCCAGTCACCTCTAAAGAGAGGATCGATCGATAGGCATGCGCTGGTCGATGAGGCGGCTTCTCTTGGCGATGATGTGACCATTGAGGCGGGGGCGGTTGTGGGGCCGGGGGCGTCGATCGGTCAGGGCAGCCATGTCTGCTCCTGTGCTGTGATCGGGCCTGGGGTCCAAATCGGCCAGAATGTCCATATCGGCGCCCATGCTTCCATCGGCTATGCCTTGGTGGGAGATCGGGTCATCATTCATGCCGGGGCGCGCATCGGAGAAGACGGCTTCGGATTTGCCATGGGCCCCCAGGGACACCAAAAAATACCTCAACTGGGCCGGGTCATCATTCAGGATGACGTGGAAATTGGCGCCAACACAACGATTGACAGGGGTGCGGGCCGCGACACGGTCATCGGTGAAGGCTCAAAGATTGATAATCTGGTTCAGATCGGGCACAACGTACAAATTGGCCGAGGTTGTATTATTGCCGGGCAGGCTGGTGTTTCGGGCAGCACGGTGCTTGGCGACTTTGTCGCGCTGGGTGGCCAGGTTGGGTTGGCGGATCACGTAACGATCGGCGCGGGCGCACAGGTTGCCGCGAACGCCGGCGTAATGCGCGATATTCCGGCCGGCGCCGTCTATTGCGGGGCGCCCGCCAAACCTATTCGCGAATTCATGCGCGAGGTCGCCACCCTGACCAAGCTCGCGCAGGCAAGAGGGAAGAGGACGAAGAATGAGTGATGTTGCTGCGCCGGACGCCATGGGGGTTGCCGAAATTGCACGCATCATGGAACTGCTTCCGCATCGTTACCCGATGCTGCTGGTGGACAAAGTAGTGGATATGGTACCGGGCAAGAGCGCAACCGGTATCAAGAATGTCACCATAAACGAACCATTCTTCACAGGACATTTTCCGGCCCAACCTGTGATGCCGGGTGTGCTGATCATCGAGTCGATGGCCCAAACAGCCGCAGCACTGGTTGTGCATTCCCTAGGTACCGATATGGACGGTAAGATCGTTTACTTCATGACCGTCGATAAGGGCAGGTTTCGGCAGCCCGTTGCGCCGGGCGACACACTTCATATGCCCGTCACGGTATTGCGCGGTCATGGCAGCGTGTGGAAATTTTCTGGACAAGCGAAAGTCGGCGACACGTTGGTGGCCGAAGCGGAATACAGCGCGATGATCGTTGACCCTAAGGGCCAGCGCGCATGAGTTTTGTTCATCCGACGGCGGTAATCGAAGACGGGGCGGTCATTGGCGATAGTGTCTTTGTGGGTCCTTTTTCGTGCATAGGTCCACAGGTGGCACTGCATGACGGCGTCAAGCTCCATTCCCACGTAGTTGTCGCCGGCGACACGGAGATTGGCGACAGTACCGAAGTGTTTCCTTTCGTATCTCTCGGGCATCCACCGCAGCATCTTTCCCAAATTGATCCGACCACGAAACTGGTGATCGGAAAGAACAACGTAATTCGGGAAAGCGTAACCATGAATCCCGGCACGAAAACCGGTTCGGGCGTCACGCGGGTGGGTGATGGTGGTTACTTTATGGCGAATTCGCATGTAGCCCATGACTGCGTTGTCGGAGACAGCGTTGTGTTCGCCAACTGTGCCACGCTGGGGGGGCACGCGCATGTGGATGACCATGTAATCATTGGCGGCTTGGCAGCCGTGCACCAGCATGTGCGGGTGGGCAAGCACGCCATTATCGGAGGGATGACGGGCGTTGAATTTGATGTGATCCCCTACGGATCAATTATGGGTAACCGGGCCTATCTGGCCGGACTAAACCTCATCGGTCTCAAGCGCAGAGGGTATACACGCGGACAGATTCATGATTTGCGGAATGCTTACCGATTGTTGTTTGCGGAAGAGGGCACGTTCCAAGAACGTCTGGTAGACGTGGCCGAATTGTTTGCCGCCAACAAAGAGGCGATGGAGATCGTCAATTTCGTTCGCGCCGATTCAGCAAGGGGCCTGACCATGCCCAAGAACAACCGCACGGGATAGCGATCGCAGAGGCACTGTGACTTACGGAAAACTGGGAATCCTCTCGGGTGGCGGCGAATTGCCCAAGATCCTGGTAGACGCGTGCCTCGAGGCTGACAAACCATTTCATGTTCTGGCAATTGACGGTGCTTGCGGCCTTGCATGGCTGCAAAAGCTGCCTCACCACGTCATTCAAATGGGGACACTAAAGCGGACTCGGTCGATACTGGAAGATGAGGGCTGCGATGCCATTGTCATGGTGGGCCGGGTGGCGCGTCCGAACTTCGCAAATCTGAAAGTCGACATGCTGGGGGCTAAACTTCTGCCGAAGGTGGTTTTGGCCGCGCGGAATGGCGATGACGCTCTTTTGCGGGTTTTGGTCGATCAGTTTGAAGCGTTTGGGTTTACGGTTCTTGGTGCGGATGATGTGGTTGAAAGCCTGCTCATTGGGGGTGAATGTCTAACGAAATCACAGCCCAATGATGCCCAGCAGGCTGATATTGAGAAGGCATTTAATGCGGCGAAGGAGCTTGGGCGTCTCGATATTGGACAAGCGGCCGTGGTATGCCGCGGGGTTGTTCTGGCAGTGGAAGCCGCCGAGGGAACGGACCAAATGCTCCGCAGATGCGCTGCCCTGCCGGAGAATGTCAGGGGGACTGTGGGCGCGCGCGATGGCGTATTGGTCAAAGTAAAAAAGCCCAATCAAGAGCGCCGCACAGATCTTCCGGTTATTGGGGTGGAAACTGTCGATCGCGCTGCAGATGCCGGTCTGGCGGGCATCGCATTGGAAGCGGGCAACGCCCTGGTGCTTAACCGTAAGCGGGTGGCAGAGCGTGCGGATGCTCTGAACTTGTTCGTTGTCGGCGTTAACAGGGGCGCCGGTCGATGACGCCGTCTGGATATGTCTCAACCTAGAAGCATCTTCATTGTCGCGGGCGAGACTTCCGGCGATCTATTGGGTGCGCAGCTCATGCGTGCCATATCCGAAACTTCGAAGGCGCCGGTTCGGTTCTCCGGTGTCGGGGGGCACAAGATGCAGGAGGCCGGGCTCTACCCCGTGTTTCCGATGCGCGACATTGCGCTCATGGGGGCGGCGGAGATCGTTCCGCGTCTTAGGAACATTTTTCAGCGCATGAATGCGACGGCTAAGATCGCCGCAAAATCGGTACCTGATTTGGTCGTCCTTATCGACTCTCCGGAATTCAATCTCCGGCTGGCGAAACGGATAAAGCGGCGCAACCCCTCGATTCCTGTAACGTTGTATGTGGCTCCTCAGGTTTGGGCGTCACGCCCCGGCCGTGTCCGAAAAATGGCAAAGTTCGTCGATCATATCTTTGCCCTGTTCCCATTTGAAAAGACGTTCTTTGAAGAGGCAGGCATTCCCTGCACCATCGTTGGCCATCCGGTGGTCGAAAGAAAGAATATGATGGTAGGCGGAATGGCATTTCGTCAGACCCATGACATTCTCTCGACATCGAACTTGATCTGCTTGTTGCCGGGAAGCCGCTTAAACGAAGTTCGTCGTCTTTTACCGATTTTCGAAGGCGCCTTGGAACTGCTTCTGGAAGAGTTTCCGGATACTAAGGTCGCGGTCCCCGTCGTTCCTCATGTGCGAGAACACGTTTTGCCGCGACTAAAGGAGTGGGCCCGGGCGCCAATAATTGTTGAAGAAGAGGCTGAAAAGTACGCCCTGTTTAATGCGGCTGACGTGGCGCTCGCCGCGTCCGGCACAGTCGCCCTGGAATTGGCTCTTGCTAGAACACCTGCGGTTATTGCCTATCGGGTCGATCCTGTTACGGCATTTGTCGCCCGCCGGATTATCACGACGCGCTTTGTGAACCTGATCAACCTCATTGTGGACCACCCGGCCATTCCCGAGCTTTTGCAAGAGAATTGTACAGCCGACAAGTTGGCTCATGCCGTGGGTGAACTCCTTCGCTCTGAGGCGGCCCGCAAAGAACAACTTTCTTATGTGGACAAAGCGGTCTCAGCTCTTGGTACGGACGATCTGGCACCAAGTATCCGCGCGGCGCGCGCCGTTCTGGCATTGCTCGAGAAAAAGGGCGCCAAGGCCAGCCCCTAACGCCCATCAATGCTTGTTGCCGCGGTCTATCGCGATGTAATCGCCACGTAGTCGCGGCGCTCTTCACCGGTGTAGAGCTGACGCGGGCGGCCGATTTTCTGATTGGGATCCGCGATCATTTCAGCCCATTGGGCGATCCAACCAACGGTTCTTGCCAACGCGAACAATACGGTGAACATTTCGGTCGGAAAGCCCAGCGCCCGAAGGGTTATGCCGGAATAGAAATCGATGTTGGGATAGAGCTTCTTTTCGACGAAGTACTCATCTTCCAAGGCAATCCGTTCCAATTCCATCGCCACATCAAGTAGCGGATCGTCTTTAATGCCCAGCACTTCAAGCACCTCATGACAGGTTTGCTGCATGACGCGCGCACGAGGGTCGTAGTTCTTGTAGACGCGGTGTCCAAATCCCATGAGGCGGAAGGGATCGTCCTTGTCTTTTGCCTTGCCCACATATTCAGAGATGCGGTCTTTTGTTCCGATTTCCTCAAGCATATTGAGGGCAGCTTCATTCGCTCCACCGTGTGCCGGACCCCACAGGCATGCGATTCCGGCTGCGATGCACGCGAAGGGGTTTGCACCTGAGGACCCCGCCAATCGCACAGTCGATGTGGATGCATTTTGCTCGTGATCCGCGTGCAGAATGAAAATCCGGTCCATGGCGCGCGCCAGCACAGGATTGGACTGATATTCTTCACAGGGTACGGCAAAACACATGCGCAAGAAATTGTCCGAGTAATCAAGGTCGTTGCGCGGATAAATGAAAGGTTGGCCTTGCGAGTACTTGTAGGCCATGGCCGCAATGGTCGGCATTTTCGCGATCATGCGACGGCTCGCAATCATCCGTTGCTGCGGGTCGTTGATATCGGTCGAGTCGTGATAGAACGCCGAAAGGGCGCCAACCACACCGCATACGATCGCCATCGGGTGGGCATCCCGTCGGAAGCCCCGATAGAAGTTCATGAGCTGCTCATGAACCATGGAATGGTAAGTGATGGCGTGATCGAAGTCTTCTAGTTGCTCTTTGGTCGGAAGATCGCCGTACAGTAGAACATAGCAGGTTTCCATGAAGTTGCCCTGTTCCGCGAGCTGTTCGATAGGATAACCGCGATACAGGAGGACGCCTTCGTTGCCATCGATATAGGTGATTGAACTCTCTGTGCTTGCCGTGGACGTAAAACCCGGATCATAGGTAAACATGCCCGTCTGAGCGTAAAGCTTACGAACGTCAATGACTTCGGGGCCGACGCTGCCCCCTAATATTGGCGCTTCCACCGATTTGTTGTTGGCCGTAATTGTGGCCGTGCCGACCGGCTTCCCTGGCTTTAGCAGTCCGTCCATACCGTCCTCATCTATGTGAAATCTTGCGCCTTATATGTCCGGCCCTTGGCGGGAAGGCAAGTACGCATTTGATTGTGAGAATTGCTGCCCCGTCATAATACGATGCTTGAGGGCAAGAAGTACAATAAAATCATTATGTTAGATGTCTCTTAGGCGATCAATTGTCTCCTTTTTGCCGATCAATGCAGCAATATCAAAGATGCCGGGGGCTGCTGTCTTGCCGGTCAAGGCAACCCGCAGGGCGGGACCGATCTTGCCCAGTTTGAGGCCGGCATTTTCCGCAAAGCCTCGAATGGTGCTGCCGATATTGTCGACGGTCCAATCATCCACGGCCCCCAGCTCAGTCGCTAGATTCCCAATGAGTGCCCGGGTTTCCGGCGTCAATAGATTTTGACCTTTATCATCCGGCTGGATGGGGCGTTCCGCCAAAACAAAGTCAACCTGATCGGCAAGATCGATGAGCGTTTTCGACCGCTCCTTAACCAGTGGCATAGCGCGCGCCACGAGCTGCTCTTGTGGTGGATCAAGCGACCAGTTTTTGAACCAAATCAATGTCTTGGCTAAGTCAGCGTCCGGCGTGGTGCGGAGATAGTGGGCGTTCAGGTTTTCCAATTTCGCTAAATCAAACCGCGCCGGGCCTTTGCCGATGGCCTCGAGGTTGAACCACTCAATGGCTTGTGCAGTTGAGATGATCTCGTCATCACCGTGGCTCCATCCCAAGCGCAGGAGGTAGTTTCTCACGGCCTCAGGCAACATGCCCATATCGCGATAAGCATCGACACCCAGCGCGCCGTGGCGCTTCGAGAGTTTTGCGCCATCGTCCCCATGAATGAGGGGAATGTGTGCGTATTGAGGACGCGGCCACTGCAAAGCATCGATGAGCTGCGCCTGACGCGCCGCATTGTTTAAATGGTCATCGCCGCGGATCAAGTGAGTCACACCCATGTCGTGGTCGTCAACCACGACCGCAAGCATATATGTCGGCGTACCATCACTCCGCACCAAGATCATGTCGTCGAGCTGATCGTTTGAAAACGTAACCTCGCCTTGAACACTGTCTCGAATAACCGTGACCCCGCTTTCTGGGGCGCGGAACCGAATTGCCGGCGGCCGGCCGGGAGGCGCTTCGTTAGCCGGACGGTCGCGCCAGCGGCCGTCATACTTGAGGGGGCGGCCTTCGCTGCGCGCCTTATCGCGCATCTCCTGCAGTTCCTCCGGTGTCGCATAGCAATGATAGGCATGCCCAGCCGCCAATAAGGTTTGGGCCACCTCCAAATGGCGTTCCGCCTGTTTGTGTTGAAAGAGCGGTGCCTCGTCCCAATCCAGGCCCAGCCAGATCAGCCCCTCTAGAATGGCATCTATGGCTTCTTGGGTGGATCGGGCACGGTCGGTATCTTCGACCCGTAGAAGGTACTTTCCGCCTTGATTCCGCGCATACAGCCAGTTGAAAAGGGCCGTACGTGCGCCGCCGATGTGAAGGAATCCAGTTGGTGATGGGGCGAAGCGAGTGACGACGGGGCTGGACATGCAAAATGACCGTGTTGAAGGTGGCTGTTTAGCTTTCGGGAGAAACCGGGCTTTCTTAGCACATTTGTCCCATCCTCATGAACAGCGACAAAAATGCCCATTTGCTGCTCACCTGGGTCGGAAAGTTAGTCTTGAAATAAGACCCAAAATCAGGAAGCATGGTCCTCCAACCGTCCAAAGGAGAGCGCCATGGGAGCTGAAGTCGTCGTGCATCGGTCAATTTCCAGAACACCCATTCCAAGCGAAGCCAAGGATCTTCCTACGGTGTGCGTGCTGTGCAGCCACAATTGCGGAATCACGGTCGACGTGAGCGACGGACAAATCACGAAAATTCAGCCGGATAAATCCAATCCAATCACCGAAGGGTATATCTGCAACAAGGTTATGTCGGTGGACAAATATGCCCGGCACGCCCAACGTCTTGAATACCCGATGAGGCGGCGGCCAGATGGGACGTTTGAGCAAGTCAGTTGGGACACGGCGCTTTCCGAGATCGCGCAGAAGCTCAGCGACATCCGCCACACACATTCGCCGGAAGCGATCGGCCTCATCGGCATTGGTGGTCAGGCGAACCATATGGATGGCGCATATGGGCTGAATTTTCTTTCGGCTCTTGGGTCTAAGCGGTGGTTCAATGCATTTGCTCAAGAAAAGCATCAGCATTTCTTGATTAGCCACTGGATGTTCGACGCTCCGCCAACGGCATTCTACCATCCGGATACCGCGAACACGGATTATCTGCTGGTTATGGGCACAAATCCCAAAATCAGCAATCGGGGTCACAATGCGAACGACACGTTCCGAGATCTCGCAAAAGATGACTCGGTTCAGATTGTTATCGTTGATCCCCGTGACACGGAGACAACCCGCCTCGCCAATCGGCATCTGAAAGCAAAGCCTGGAACGGACGCATATTTACTACTTGGCATCGCCGCAACTCTGACTCGCGAAGGGGGACTGATCGATCCTGATTACATCGAACAAAACACGGTGGACTACGATGCATTGTGCGCAGCTCTTGCGGATGTCGATTTGGATGAGATGGCGCGGCGGTGCGGTCTCACTCGGGAAATTATTGAAGAAACGGCAAGGGACTTCGCCAGGGCAGAGCGGGCCGCCATTATGTGGGACCTGGCGATCGAGCAGATACCATTCTCAACGCTCGTGTCTTATTTCCTTCATATGATTCCGGCCATCACCGGCAATGTGGGCAAAGAAGGTGGTATGCATTTCATGGGTACCGCAACGCCGCCCGAGTGGAATTCCAAGCGGTTTGATGAGCCGGTGCGCGCCCATGTGTCGGGCATTCGCGCGATTTCGGCTTTGGGTGGATTTGCCATGTTTTCGCCGACCCTGGTGCCCGAGGAAATTTTGTCGGACAGAGACGATCGGCTGCGGGCCGTGATCGTTGAAGGGTCCAATCCATATTTGTCTTACTCAGATACGTCCCGTTGGCGCGAGGCGCGCAAGAAGCTCGATTTGATGGTCGTGATCGAACCTGCGATGACGGAAACCGCATGGGACGCGGACTACGTTCTGCCGGTCCCAACGGGATATGAAAAATGGGAGCAGGCGGGCTTTCCAAAGGGGTTCCCTGGGATTTACATGCAGCTTCGGCCGCCTGTGCTGGCCGCCGAAGGCGACGTGCTGCCTGAGCCTGAAATCTATATTCAGCTTGCTGAGAAAATGAGCTTGGTACCGTCGGTTCCGGCAAAGCTGCATGAACTTGCTAAAGGGGCGCGAACCGCAAAAGGGGCCGCCGCATTTTTGATGGAAGCGCAGCAATCGGCACCTAATGCAGCGGCGATGATCGCTTGGACCTATCGCACCGTCGGGGAATACTTACCATCGCCCGCGCTTGCCGCCATATGGCTGCAAGCCTTTGGCAACGCGCTTGTAAGACCTGACGCGATTAAGCGTGTCTTTGGCAAACGAATGGATACGGACGATCCTTTCGAAATCGGACATCAGCTATTCGAGGAAATCCTTGCCCATCCGGAGGGGCTTGAAATCGCCCGCTTGAATCCGGAAACGAATCTGCAAGATCACACAGGGTGGGAAGACAAAAAGATTAGGCTGTTGCCGCAAGAGCTGACGACGGAAATTGCCCGGTGCAAGTCAACGCCGCCTGAAACGGATGACAATTTCCCATTCGTTCTTGCGGCGGGTCTGCGCACATCGTGGACGGCGAACACCATTCAACGAGACCCATCCTGGCGCAAAGGAAGAGGGCCACACTGCACGCTGCATCTTTCTCCTGAAGATGCGCAAAGCCTGAGCATAGAGACAGGAGACCCCATTCGGGTGTCCACACGGCGCGGCCAGGTTGAGCTTCCCGCCGAAGTGGATAAGCGGTGCCAGCGAGGTCATGTGTGGATCCCAAATGGATTTGGCATGATTACGCCGAACTCTGATCCCAAACGGCCCGTGCTGGACGGCGTCAACACCAATGAATTGACGGATGTTGCCGACCGCGATCCGATTTCCGGATGCCCGCACCACAAATACACGCTGTGTCAGTTGGAACGGGTAGCCTGACCTCTGGGGAAGGTTCTCACATTAGCCGCGCATGACGTCGCCGATGCTGCACAGGTCAATGGTTTGAGCATCCAAACCAATCCCTCTCATGTGTTCCGTATTCGTTCTCGCCAAGGGTTACGTCGAGAATATTAGTTTGGCCGCTGCACTCGGCGTATGTCACACTCCTGGCAACACTCTCCGCCTTGTGTCTTCATCAGATGGCCACATCAAGTCTTTCATCCGCATGGAAGTTGCTTCCTGGGGCCGCCTCAGGAGTTGTAAGGCAGTTCGGTCACAAGCTATCTGCCGTTACTGCGTGGTGTGCGGATCAGTGGACGCGCGACAAAGATCGTGTCGTTCTTTGGATACCGGTTTTTCTGGGGGCGGGCGTTGCGCTGTATTTTTCCATACACACGGAGCCGCCAGCTCATTCGGCGCTCGTGGTGGCGCTGCCAATAATCTTGGGATTGATGGGCCTCTGGCGAGGTCGTTTGCCACTCGTTCGCATGTGGCTGTTCGCGGCGCTGCTTGTGGCAATCGGGTTTGAGCTGGCGCAATTGCGTACGTGGTCGTTGACAGCGCCCACATTGTCAGACGTCGACCGCCCGCGAACGGTTTCGGGACAGGTCTTCAAGGTGTCCCAAATGTCACCGTCGGGCGTCAAACTCCTGCTGAGCCCCAGCTCGATCGAGCATGTCAATGCGGAAGACTTGCCGCGCCGCCTCAAAGTAACGGTCCGATCCAAGCGGCCTGACCTGATGCCGGGAGATTGGGTAGAGTTCCCCGCTATCCTTGGGCCCCCGCCAGGCCCTGTTGCTCCCGGAGCTTTCGATTTCCGCCGGCTTTATTGGTTTGATCAAATCGGCGGCGTTGGATTCGCAGTAGGAACTGTCAATCTGGTCGATCCGCAACGGAAGAATACGTTTTGGGAAAGCAGCGCCCTCGCGGCCGCCCGTTTTCGCGCAGGAGTCACAAACAAAATTCAATTATCGCTGCCCGGAGAGGAAGGGGCGGTTGCCTCTGCCCTCATGACAGGCGAACGGACAGCGATCTCGAAAGATGACTTGCAAGCACTGAGAGATTCAGGCTTGGCGCATTTGCTGGCGATTTCAGGGCTCCATATGGGACTTGCGGGGTTTGGTATCTTTCTAGCCGTCAGGTTTCTGTTGTCCCTATCCGAAAGGCTGACACTTAACTTTCCGATAAAAAAATGGGCGGCGGGCGCAGCCCTATTCGGCATCCTCTTCTATCTTGTCGCGTCCGGCATGGCCGTGTCCGCACAAAGAGCGTTCATCATGGCGGGGATTGTCTTCATCGCAATGATGTTAGATCGGTCTGCGATCACGCTACGCACGGTCGCTATTGCCGCGACCGCGATTATTTGCGTCACACCAGAAGTGGTGGTTGAAGCCGGATTTCAGATGTCGTTCTCTGCGGTGATTTGTCTAGTGGCGGCCTATGAGTTTATCCGATCACGGAATTATTCTTACGCCGCACGGATTTGGGATCGCCCGATTGCTTGGGCCGCGATCTATGTTGTCGGCATAATCGTCACCAGTCTCGTGGCCAGCATGGCTACGTCGCCAATGGCTGCATACCATTTTCACCGGGTGCCCCATTACAGTGTCATTGGGGATCTGGTGGCCATGCCGCTCATGGCCTTTGTGGTCATGCCAAGCGCAATCGTCACGTTTTTGACCATGCCCTTTGGCCTTGAATATGCGCCCCTTCAGCTGATGGGCTGGGGCATCCGCCAAATCCTTTCTGTCGGCCAGTTTGTTTCATCAATCCCCGGCGCCGTGACCGGCGTGCCGGCTTGGCCACCCGTGGCGTTCGGGCTGATTGTGTTTGGCGGCCTTTGGTTATGCCTTTGGCGCGAAACATGGCGCGTGCTTGGGCTGCCGATCATGGCGGCTGGTCTAACGGTCGGTCTGGTGGCGGACCAACCTGATATCCTCGTGTCCGGTGACGGAAATCAGGTTTTGTACCGCGGTCCGTCCGGATTCGTTGCATTGGATGCGCGGCGCAAGAAATTTGAAGCTGAATCCTGGCTCAGGCGGGCCGGGGATTTGCGCTCCCTGAAAGCTGCAGCATCGAAGGACTCCGTCCCTCACAAATGTGATGCGACCGGTTGCGCGGCGACGCTCCACACACAGCATTTGATGGCCATATCGCTTGATTTGGAGTCATTGTATGAGGATTGTATGAGGGCCGATATCGTGATTAGCATACGTCCCATCCGCAATCGGTGCGTCGGCCCGGAGCTTGTTATCGACAAGTTCGATCTATGGCGCAACGGCACCTATGCCATCTGGCTGACACGGGACGCCATTTCCTACACAACAAATAAGGCTGCGGAAGGCGATCGGTTGTGGACGCGCCGCGGCTCCTAATTGTCGCATTTAATAACGGCGCAGCAAGCCCACCAGTTTGCCTTGAACCTTCACCCGGTCGGGGCCAAAGATGCGGGTCTCATAGGCCGGATTGGCGGCTTCGAGAGCTACCGAGTTACCCTTTTTGCGCAGCCTTTTAAGGGTCGCCTCCACATCATCGATCAACGCCACGACGATTTCGCCGTTCACGGCGGTTTCGCATCGCCTCAAGATCACCACATCCCCGTCCAAAATGCCGGCATCGATCATCGAATCGCCGGTCACCTCAAGAGCGTAATGTTCTCCGCCGGCAATCATGTCGGCCGGCACGCCCACTTGATTACCTTTTTCGGACAGAGCTTCGATGGGCGTACCCGCAGCAATTCTGCCCAGGACCGGCACATCAACCGTACCCGCATAGTGGGGCGAAAGTTCAGGCGGTTCATTGCTCTCGTCAGGGCGCCATCGACTACCCCCTTCGATAACGCTGGGTGAAAAGCCCTTCGGCCTTGGAGGCGTTTGGGAAGATGTCTCGGGCAGCCGAACCACTTCGAGCGCGCGCGCCCGGTGGGCGAGGCGACGGATAAACCCACGCTCCTCCAGCGCCGTAATCAAACGATGAATGCCCGACTTCGATCGAAGGTCGAGAGCTTCTTTCATTTCGTCGAAGGATGGGGAAACACCCGTCTCTTTGATCCGCTGATTGATGAAAAGAAGGAGCTCATACTGCTTTCGCGTCAGCATGTTTCCACCCAAATCTTGATAGAACAAAACAAAAACATACGAAATGTTCTAGTTTGGTTCTTCGGGTTCGTCAAGCAACAGAAAGTAAACGGGAGAACTTTCGACCAAATTCGAGCTTTTCCACAATAAAGTCGTTGCGGAGGGGCGAATTGACTCTAGAGATCCGCAAACAGAAGCACGTTCGCCAGATCACCTTTTTTTGCTGCCGGGGCCCCCGCCTCGCGAATCAGCAAACAGTCTGAGCGCGCCAGGATCGACAACATTGAGCTGTCTTGAGTTTCGAAGGGAACCACGGTTTCTTTGCCCTGTTCGTCTGTCACGAGCTTCGAGCGCATGAAGTCCTTTCGTGACCCGTTCGCCGAGATATCTGTTCCAAGGGGATAGGAGGCGAGGGAATGCCGATAGTTTGTTTGTCCGCTCAGTTTGGCTATAGCGGGATTGAGGAACAGTAAGGCTCCCACGTAAGCGGAAACCGGATTTCCCGGGAGGCCAATGACGATCGTTTTGTTGATTGATCCAAACATGAGCGGTTTGCCGGGCCGCATGGCAATTTTCCAAAAATCGACTTCAAGTCCGATCGGTACGAGGCTTGATTGGACGAGATCGTGATCTCCCACCGATGCACCGCCGATGGTCACTAAAAGATCCGCCTCTAGGGCGCGCGACGCACGTTCCTGCAGATCCTCCACCTCATCCCGGGCAATGCCCAAGTCGATTGCCATGCCGCCGGACTGTTCAATCATGGCGGCAAGCCCCAGTGAATTCGACGAGACGATCTGGTTTTCCCCAATGGGATCACCGGGTTGCACAAGCTCGTTACCATTGGCAAGTAGCGCGATCCGGGGGCGCCGATAGACCGAAAGCCACGGCATGTTCATCGCCGCCGCCAAACTAATATCCCTGGGCGAAAGCTTTTGGCCCCTCTCCAGCGCGACCCTACCGGCTTGGAGGTCCAGACCTCCGCGCCGAATATGGCGACCGGCAACAGTCCCTTCGTTTACCGTGATAGTTTCGCCAGCGGCGGTGACGTCTTCCTGCAGCACAATCGTGTCCGCCCCCTTCGGCACTGTCCCGCCGGTAAAGATGCGCACGGCTTCCTTGGGGCCAACTGTCCCAGTGAAGGCACCGCCCGCTGCGGCTTCTCCGACCTGCTTCAGGGTTGCAGGCGCCGCGGTAACATCCGCTGCCCGCACGGCATAGCCGTCCATCGCCGAAACATCATGGGGTGGATGTGTTCGCCTAGATATCAGGTCTTCAGAGAGCACGCGGCCGGCAGCTTCAGAAAGCGAAATCGTTTCGCTCGAAACCGGGGTGATCGCTTTCGTGATGCGCGTTAAAGCTTCTTCGACGGATATCATCGGTTTTCGTTATATGTGCCTGACTTGCCGCCGCTTTTGTGAGCCAGGCGTATGTCGCTGATCGACATGGCACGATCAACTGCCTTGGCCATATCGTAAATCGTCAGGGCGGCTACCGACACGGCAGTCAGGGCTTCCATCTCAACGCCGGTCCGTCCAGCTACTTTGGCAGTTCCGGAAATTTCGATGGCGCAGTTGGCGTCATCGATTTCAAATTCTACAGAGACCCTGCTCAGCGCCAGTGGATGGCACAATGGGATCAAGTCGGAGGTTTTCTTTGCGGCCATAATACCCGCCAGCCTTGCCACAGACAGCACGTCTCCCTTGGCGATGCCGCCGGCCTTTATGAGGTTGAGAGTTTCTTTGCTCATCATGATGCGGCCCTTAGCGACTGCAACCCGCTCGGTCGTCTCTTTGTCCGAGATGTCCACCATTGTGGCATTGCCGTCATCGTCGATGTGCGAGAGCTTCTTAGTCATGACTACTCTCAGCCGGTGCCTTTTCCAAGAAGATCTGCGGTTGCTTTTTCGACATCTGCTTGGCGCATCAAACTTTCACCAACGAGGAAACAAGAAACGCCGATTTGCCGCAGCCGCTTAATGTCGGCCTGCGAGGCAATCCCACTTTCGCCGACCAGTGTTTTGTCGCTCGGCACAAGAGGGGCCAATTGCTCTGTGGTTTCCAGGGTTGTCTTGAACGACTTCAAATCGCGGTTGTTGATTCCGATAAGCTTGCTTTGCAGAATCAAAGCCCTATCGAGCTCTTCTTTATTGTGCACTTCAACAAGGACATCCATTTCGCACTCTATGGCCGCTGCCTCCAATGCCTTGGCCTCATCGTCAGTGACAGCCCCGATGATGATGAGAATGCAATCGGCTGACCAGGAGCGTGCTTCGTACACTTGGTAAGGCTCGAACATAAAGTCCTTGCGTAATACGGGAAGGGAACACGCCTCCCGGGCTTGCTCCAAATAATGTGGGGCGCCTTGGAACGACGGCGTGTCTGTCAAAACAGAAAGGCATGTGGCACCGCCTCGCGCGTAGGCGCGCGCCAGGTCGGCCGGGTCAAAATCCTCGCGAATGAGTCCCTTCGATGGGCTTGCCTTTTTGATCTCCGCAATGAGGGCCGGCTTGCCGGATTTTATTGTCTCTTCAATAGCGCCCAAGAAGCCGCGTGGGGGGCTTGCGTCGAGTGCCCGCTGCCGGATCTCTGCCATCGGAATGCGCTCTTTCGCCTGAGCGATTTCCTGACGCTTGTAGGCTGAAATTTTCTCAAGAATATCCATCATTTACTTGTGCTTTCTTGAGATGTTCGCACAAGTAAATCCAGTTTTTCCAGTGCCTTGCCGCTATCGATCGATTGCCGCGCCATAGACAATCCGTCCTGAAGATGATCTGCCTTCTCTGCGACGATCAATGCCGCCGCGCTGTTTAGCAGAACGATGTCCCGATAGGCGCCCGGGTGTCCTTCCAAGACTTGTCGCAGGGCCTTGGCGTTCTCCGATGGCGTTCCCCCCACCAATTCGCCCGGCTCCACCGTATCGAGGCCTACTTCCTCCGGCGTAACTTCAAATTCCCTGATCTTTCCATCTTCAAGCGCCACAACCGCTGATTTTCCCGTTGTTGTCAGCTCATCCAGTCCGTCCGAACCGTGCACAATCCACGCACGGGTCGTGCCTAGTTCTTGCAGTACCTCCGCCAATGGGCGCAGCCATTGCCGGTCAAAGACGCCAATGAGCTGTCTTTTGGTGCCGGCCGGGTTGGACAAAGGGCCAAGCAGATTGAAGATCGTCCGTGTCCCAAGTTCCTGACGCGTAGGACCCACATGCTTCATGGCCGAATGGTGCAGGGGGGCCATCATGAAACCGATGCCTGCTTGCTCGACGCACCGGGTTATGTCTGTTGGGCTTAGATCGATTTTCACGCCCAGCTCGGACAGCACTTCGGCGGAGCCTGACTTGGACGATAAGGCTCTGTTGCCGTGCTTTGCGATCCGTACGCCGGAACCCGCAACAACAAAACTCGCCGCCGTCGAAATGTTGTAGGTGCCTTTGGCGTCGCCTCCGGTGCCGCAGGTATCGATGGCATCTTCCGGCACGGTAACGTGGACAGCTTTCTGCCGCATGATACGTGCGCCTGCGGCAATTTCGGTGACGGATTCGCCGCGTACCCGTAGACCCATGAGGAAGGCCCCGATCTGGGATGGTGTCGCTTCGCCCGACATGATTGCCTCAAAAGCACCCATGGCTTCCTCGGGCTCTAGCGAAGCCCCGCTGGCAATTTTTGCAAGGATGGGCTTTAGAGCATCCATTGTGTGTCCTCAGGCAGCGAGTTTGCCGGTGGAAAGATCCAAAAAGTTCTGCAAGAGCATTTTGCCCTCGAAGGTGCCGATGCTTTCCGGGTGGAATTGTACACCGTGGACCGGGTGATCCTTGTGCTGCAGCCCCATAATCACGCCATCTTCCGTTTTCGCCGTAACTTCTAAGCAGTCTGGAACTTTGTCAGGGTCTACAATCAGGCTGTGATATCGGATCGCTTCAAATCCGCTCGTTAGTCCTCGAAACACCCCACGATTGTCATGAAAAATCTTACTTGATTTGCCATGCATACATTCCGGCGCGCGTATAATCGTGCCACCATAGGCCTGGCCGATAGACTGATGCCCCAGGCAAACGCCCAAAAGCGGAATTTGACCGTTGTTCTGAGAAATGAGTTCCAAGCAGATTCCCGCTTTGTCGGGGTCGCAGGGCCCTGGCGACAGGACGATTGCTGACGGTTGGCGGGCCAGCGCTGCGTCGACCGAGATCTTGTCATTGCGAAACACGCTGACTTCTGCGCCTAGCTCGCCCAAATACTGGACGAGGTTGTAGGTGAAGCTGTCGTAATTATCGATCAACAGGATCATGGCAGTTCAAACTCGAGGCCAGGCGCACGTAACGAGGCGCCAGTTTTTTACAAAGCCTGCCTTCCTAGCAAACTGTGGACTGAGAGGAAAGATGGTGTAAATCGGCTGGGACAATAGCGGTCCCCGGACAGCCGCTTTTTAGTGTAAAACAGGGTTAATCCCGATTCTCGAACCACGCCCTCCGGAGACTGACTTCCAATGCAATTTGACATCGTTCACTCGGAACGCCGGCGCAGTGTTTGGTGGTTTGAGGCCCAACAGGGCCGGCGCCAGCTCTATCTCGCATCCGCGGTTACCATTCTGCTGGGGCTGTTGATCGGCTTTATCGCCGGGCAGTTTCTCAGTTTGGACAGTATGGCCCAAGGCACTCCGACGATGAATCAAATCGACAGTTGAGCTATCGGTTCTTGCCGTCCGCCGAGGCAAACCTGACGGCTTCTTCCGCTGCCTGAAATAGAGCTTTTGCCTTATTGACCGTTTCCTCGTATTCGGTCTCTCCCACGGAGTCTGCCACCACGCCGCCGCCGGCTTGAACGTAGAGCGTGCCGTCCTTGATCACGGCCGTTCTTAAGGCGATGCAGTTGTCCATCGATCCGTCTGCAGAGAAATACCCAACGGCGCCCGCATAGACACCGCGCTTTTCTTTCTCAATTTCATCGATGATTTCCATGGCCCGGATCTTTGGGGCGCCGGATACGGTGCCGGCCGGAAAGCCGGCAATGAGTGCGGAAAGGGAATCGTATTCGTCCGACAATTGGCCTTCCACATTTGATGTGATGTGCATGACGTGGGAGAAATATTCGACAAAGAATGAGTCGGTCACATTCACCGACCCCACTTCAGAGACCCGGCCTGTGTCGTTGCGCCCCAAATCCAGCAGCATCATGTGCTCTGCGATTTCCTTGGGGTCCTCCAACATTTCTTTTTCCAACTGTTTGTCATGCTCTCGCGTGTTGCCTCGCGGGCGTGTACCGGCAATAGGACGTATGGTGACCTTTTTGCCTTCAGTACGGACCAGGATCTCCGGGCTCGACCCGACAATCGAAAACTCCCCAAAATTTAGAAAGAACATGTAGGGCGACGGGTTGATACGGCGTAACGCACGGTAGAGAGCAATCGGCGGCAATGAAAACGGCACACGAAATCGTTGGCTTGGAACGATCTGGAAGGCGTCGCCAGCGCGAATGTATTCTTTCGCTTTTTCCACCATCGCCACATATTCTTCATGGGTCGTATTGGAAACAGGTTCAGAGACGGATTCCAGTGCTGTTTCCGGTGCAATGGTTTGGGGCAGGGAGCGCTCCAAATCGGCTACAACATCGTTCAGCCGTTCGCCCGCCCGCGCATAGGCGGCCCGTGCGGACACGCCGTCTTCCGCCCTGACCGGTGTCACAATCGTGACCACATCGCGAACCACGTCGAATATGGCGACGATACTCGGCCGCATGAGTATCGCATCCGGAACGTTCAATATATCTGGATTGACGTCCGGCAAATGCTCCATCAGCCGCACCATGTCATACCCGAGATAACCAAATAGCCCGGCGGACATAGGAGGAAGGTTTGACGGCAGCGCAATCTTTGAGCTCTCCACCAGCTCCCGCAAAGAGTCCAGCGGCGGTAGCTGCACCGGTTCGAATCCGTCCGGTTGATAGAGCGCTTTGCGGTTTACTTCGGCGGTTCCGTCACAACAGCGCCAGATGAGATCGGGCTTTAGCCCAATTATGGAATAGCGGTCCCGTACTTCGGCGCCATCGGCGATGCGGATCGATTCCAAAAGGAAAGAGTTGGCGCGATCTTCCGCCAGCTTGAGGAATGCGCCAACCGGCGTCATCAAATCCGAAACAAGTTCCGTCCAGACTGCTTGTGGCGCGCCCGCTAAATACTGTTCCTCAAACTTTTTGTAAGCGGGTTCAACGCGCATTTCTTCCTCAGTTCACCGCTCCTACGGCGCGGTCGATCATTGTTGGATAGGTTTCGACACCAAGTCCTGTGCGGACATCATTGATATAATGCGTTATCAACTCATTGGAGAACGAGCCGCTCGTTTCAATTTGCATGCGGGCGATGCCTTCGGCGCTGGCGGACAGTTCGGGCTCAATAATCTCGATGACTTGCGCCACGACGAAGCTCTCGCCAATGCCGACGGGCCCCACGACGAACTGATCCTTTTCGGCCGCAAAAAGATCATCCACCAATTCCCGTGAGAATGTTTCGTTCGATCCACCACGTGGAATGGGTGGGCTTATGGTGATTGCTCGTTCGAGCTCTGCGCCCAGCTCCTCGAATTTCGCGCCATTGTTGCCCCGTTCCGCAAGGTTGTTTGCAAGCGACAGCAGTTTGTTCTTACGTTCCGCGGTGAGCCAGTTTGACATCACCTCTTCCTTCACTTCGTCGAAATCTTGAAGCCGTGACGGCTCGGAATCCTTAACCTCCACGACAAAGTACGATCCATCGGCGGCTTCCTGCATGTAATTCTCTTGGCCAATTTCATTTTGAAACGCTTCCTGCACGATTGCCGGATGGTTCGCGAGGGATTCGATTTCTTTGCCGGCCTTATCTTGTCCATTGCGGTCGGCCGCTTCTACTTGGGTCAGGGTGAGGCCCAACTCGTCGGCCACTTCACTAAGTGTTGCGCCTCCGGCAAGCTGATCTTCGATAGCGTTATATATGTCGAAGAGTTCCGCTTGCGCGCGTTCGAGCGCCAGCTGGCGCTTGATCTGGTCCTTAACTTCTTCGAAGGTTACCGTCGTACCTTCCGTAACCGTCAGAACACGAACAATTACCCAACCGAATGGCCCATCGATCGGTTCGGTAATGGCGCCGGCTTCGGTGGCAAACACCACTTCTGCAATTTCGTCGTCGAGATCGTTGCGGGTCACATCACCGATAGCAATGTCATCGGGCGTCAGCCCCTTATCCAATGCGATCTTGAGGAACCGTGTGCCTTCCGCAAGGCTAGCGGCTGCCGCGCGTGCTTCTTCTTCGCTGCCGAAACGAATCTGCTCGATGTCCCGTTCCTCCGGCGTTTCGTAGTTTGACCGGTTGAACTCGAACTGTTTGCTCACCTCTTCATCGGTGACTTCTACCAGGGGAATCAAACTTTCCGACGTGACGTGGATGAAATCGAACGCCCGGTATTCGGGGGTCCGAAACTCAGCTTCGTTTTCTTGATAATAGGCTTCCAAGTCTGATGGGCTTGGCTCCGGGATCGTGCCGGCAAGTTCGGGCGCCAGCACCAGGAATTTGGTCTTGCGCTTTTGTTGACGATGAATAAACAGCGTTTCGATGTAGCCTTTGGGCGCGGTCACGCCGGACTCGATGCTGTCAAGGAGCTGCGCGCGCGACAGATCTTTGCGCACGCCGTCCAGGTAAAATGCTTCGTTGATACCCGCTGACGACATTTGCTGTTGAAAGATGGCCCGGTCGAATGTGCCGAAGGCGCCTTGAAAGGCCGGGTCGGTTTGAACATTGGTGCGAATGGCTTCATCGGGTGTCGCCAATCCCAGCTCGTTGGTTTTTATGTCCAGGGCTGTACGGTTGATAATGCGTTCGAGTACCCGCCGATGCTCGCCAAAGGCGATGGCGACTTGCGTGTCGATTTGGCCGCCGGAGTTTTGGGCCAACTGCCGGACTTGGAGGCGGAACTCCCGCGCCAATTCATCGCTGGCGATATCCACCTCGCCAATCTTCGCGACCGCATCGGCCATACGGCCACGAAATATGTCGTTTACCCCCCACAAGCCAAAGGCCAAGACCAAAGGCACGATGAGGACGAGGGCAAAGGCGCTTCCAACAAAGCTGCGTATCGATTTGAGCATGATCGACCGGTCTCAGTTATTCTTCCATTCAGGTATTGCCAAGTTTCAGGCGCGTGATTAATGAGCCAGGAACAATTATCGCGCAACCAATATCTGACGGGATTGGGCCCATCTTGTGTCGCTAAGATGGTGCCGTTCTAACCCGCAAAAAAGAGGATCAAACACCCATGCCGCAATCCCGTGTGAAGCCCCTTATCGCCGGCAATTGGAAAATGAATGGTGTACGCAGCAATATGCGGGAACTCAAACGCATCGCTGAGGCCTGCAAGAAAGCCCCAAAACCGCGCGGCGACGTGCTGATCTGTCCACCGTTTCAGGTATTGTGGCCTTACAAAGAGGCTGTAAAGGGCTCGCCGGTGCGGCTGGGCGGCCAAGACTGCCATACCAGCGTTTCTGGCGCGCATACCGGGGATGTGTCGGCGGAAATGCTCGCGGATATTGGCGCGACGGCAATCATCGTCGGACATTCGGAACGCCGCACAGATCATGGAGAAACGAACGTTCTGGTGCGGGCGAAGGCCGAAGCCGTGCATGCCGCCGGTCTCATCGCCATTATCTGTCTTGGTGAAACCGAAAAGGAGCGGGATGCTGGCCAGACAATTCGCGTGATCAGCAAACAACTCAAGGAGTCGGTGCCAAATGGCAGCACGGCCAAAAACACGGTCATCGCCTACGAGCCGGTTTGGGCAATCGGCACCGGTCGAACGCCCACTTCTGATGACATAAAGAAGGCTCACAAGGCTCTGCGAACAAGACTTGAGAAGCGTTTTGGTCCTGATGGGGCCAAGTTCCGGCTGCTTTATGGGGGATCGGTCAAACCCGGCAACGCGGAAGAGATTTTGGCGTTAGATAATGTGAACGGCGCCTTGGTTGGAGGGGCAAGCCTCAAATCTTCGGATTTTGTGCCAATTATTCGCGCGGCGAAGTAATAACCGCGCATGGAATGCCCGAGTTTCGGCCATCTTTTTGTTGCAGAACTGTGGCCCCAGGCGGACTGGAACGTATCAATTTATTTGCAGTTACCGGCCATCCTGACTATATGTCCGGCCTTGGCCTGCTGATGGAATGAAGAACCGATGGAAACCGTCGTCCTAGTTGTACACATCATAATCGCAGTGGCTCTCGTCGTGGTCGTTCTATTGCAACGCTCCGAAGGGGGCGGCCTCGGCATTGGCGGCGGTGGAGGTGGCGGTGCCGGTGGCTTCATGACAACCCGGGGCGCGGCCGATGCCTTGACCCGTACAACGGCCTATCTTGCGGCGGCCTTCTTCGCGACGAGCATTACTCTATCTGTTCTAAGCCGGGGCGGCGAACAACCCGGTTCGATCCTGGACGTGGTCGATGATTCGCCGGTGCCGGCACAATCTGAACCGGCCGAACCAAGTCCGCCCGCAGAATCCGAAATTCCAGGCATCCCGACCCCCCAATAGGTCAGATTCAAACACTGTCATAACCCCCTGATTCCTTGAAGGTTTTTGGGGTGCCGATGCGTTGTTTTTTGATTGCTGGCGCCGAACGCTATTGTTCGCGCTTTCAATGTTGTAACCTGTTGTTCCATGGCGCGGTTCATATTCATAACTGGCGGCGTGGTCTCTTCACTCGGAAAAGGGTTGGCGTCAGCGGCACTCGGGGCGTTGCTTCAAGCGCGCGGATTCCGCGTGCGGCTCCGAAAGCTGGACCCCTATCTGAACGTGGATCCGGGGACCATGAGCCCACACCAGCACGGCGAAGTGTTTGTCACTGATGATGGCGCAGAGACGGACCTTGATCTGGGGCATTATGAGCGCTTTACGGGTGTGCCGTCGTCCCGGGCGGACAACGTTACCACCGGCAAGATCTACCAAGAAATCATTGCACGCGAACGGCGCGGCGACTATCTGGGCGGAACGGTGCAGGTCATCCCGCATGTGACCGACGCCATCAAAGAATTCATCGTCAACGACACGGACGATCTGGATTTCGTGTTGTGCGAAATCGGCGGCACGGTCGGTGACATAGAGGGGCTGCCCTTCTTCGAGGCGATCCGCCAGCTCAATAATGAGCTCCCTCGGCAGAGCACAATGTTTGTGCATCTGACACTCATTCCCTTTGTGGCGAGCGCCGGCGAACTCAAAACGAAACCAACGCAACACTCCGTCAAAGAGCTGAGATCAATCGGTATCCAGCCCGATGTGCTGTTGTGCCGATGTGATCGGGCAATCCCTCCCGACGAACGGCGCAAAATTGCCCTGTTTTGCAATGTCCGCCCTGAAGCCGTGATTCAAGCACTCGATGTGGGCTCCATTTACGATGTCCCGATCAGCTATCACGACGAAGGGTTCGACGATCAGGTGCTTGCTGTGTTCGGCATGAACGGAGTCACTCCGCCGGATCTGTCAAAATGGCAGGAGATTAGTCGTCGTGTTCGGGAGCCGGAAGGCAAGGTTCGCATCGGTATCGTGGGCAAATATATGGGCCTGAAGGATGCCTACAAATCCCTGACCGAGGCACTGGTGCATGGCGGCATTGCTAACAATGTAGAAGTCAATCTCGAATGGTTCGAATCTGAGATATTCGAACAGGATTCGGCCGTCCAAGACCTCGAGAATGTTCACGGCATTCTCGTGCCAGGCGGGTTCGGGGAGCGGGGATCGGAAGGAAAAATAGCGGCGGCCCATTTTGCGCGAACCCGCCAGATCCCCTATTTCGGCATTTGTTTTGGTATGCAAATGGCGGTGATTGAAGCCCTGCGAAATTTGGCGGGAATGCCGCAGGCCGGCTCTTCCGAATTCGGGCCGTGTCAAAATCCGGTTGTCGGTCTCATGAAAGAATGGATGAAAGAGGGCGAGCTGCAAAGCCGTAGTGAACGCAGCGATTTGGGCGGCACCATGCGCCTTGGTTCATATGACGCCATTTTGGCGCACGGCAGCCAGGCAGCCAAGATCTATGGCCGTGAACAGATCCAGGAACGCCACCGTCATCGTTACGAAGTGAACATGCAGTACCGATCACAGCTGGAAGAGGTTGGCGTGCAGGTTTCCGGGGTGTCGCCGGATGGCCTGTTACCCGAGATCATCGAAATTCCCGATCACCCTTGGTTTGTTGGCGTTCAGTTTCATCCGGAACTCAAGTCAAAACCGTTTGATCCACATCCCCTTTTCGCTTCATTTATAGAGGCGGCAGTCGCTCAGTCCCGTCTGGTTTGAACGGCTTTCATAATGGCAAAGGGTGTCGAGTTTGACCCAAGCAAACCAAACCGTCGAAATCGGTTCCATAAAGGTAGGTAACGATCGCCCTTTGTCGGTGATTGCTGGGCCTTGCGCGCTCGAAAGTCGAGACCATGCGATTGAGATGGCAACAGCGCTTAAGGAAATCTCGGACAAGACGGGCATCGGCATTGTTTACAAGACGTCATTTGACAAGGCCAATCGCACCAGCCTTACGTCGGGCAGGGGAATAGGCCTTGAAAAAGCTTTGCCGATTTTTGGGGAGGTTAAGGAACGTACCGGCCTTCCTGTTCTGACCGATGTACACGAAGTGCAGCAATGTGCGGAAGTTGCCGCCGTTGTCGACGTGCTGCAAATACCTGCATTCCTCTGCAGACAAACTAATTTGGTCGTTGCAGCCGCGAAAACGGGACGGGTCGTGAATGTTAAGAAGGGACAGTTTCTTGCGCCCTGGGACATGAAGAATGTGGTCGCCAAAGTGACGGAGACCGGTAATCCGAATGTTCTCGTCACGGAACGCGGTGCCAGCTTCGGTTACAACACGCTCGTATCCGACATGCGCGCATTGCCGGTTCTTGCGGAGACCGGAGCGCCTGTGGTTTTCGATGCAACACACTCCGTTCAGCAACCAGGCGGCCAGGGAGCGTCTACCGGGGGCGATCGGCGCTTTGTGCCTGTCTTGGCACGTGCCGCCGTTGCGGTAGGGGTCGCGGCCGTATTTCTTGAAACCCACCAAGATCCGGACAATGCCCCGTCAGATGGGCCGAACATGCTTCGTTTAAAGGATCTTCAAGGTCTTCTCGAAGAATTGTCTGAAATTGACAAACTGACAAAGTCGCGCGGGAGATAGCCCACTAGGGGCCGTACATGACGCGTTTGAATAATGGGAGGGGAAGTTGGCGGTAGCAGCAGGTCATCATAGTCATTGGTCGTCGCGGGTCGGCTTCTTACTTGCCGCGGTCGGTTCGGCTGTGGGGCTCGGCAACTTTTGGCGTTTTCCTTATGAAGCGGGCCAGAATGGCGGCGGCGCTTTTGTCATTGTGTATCTCGCATGCATTTTATTGATCGCGATGCCACTGGTTTTGGCAGAGCTGTCGATCGGCCGTCGGGGTGGTCTGAACGCGGTGGACAGCGTCAAGAAGGTCGCAAAGGACGAGGGACGTTCCCCCGCCTGGTCCATATTCGGCTGGACCGGTATGATAGCGGCGTTCATGGTGCTGACGTTTTATTCCGTGATCGGCGGATGGGTGATCTCTTACGTTATCAGCGCCGCACAAGGCACCTTCGCAACGGCAACCCCCGCCGCGGTGGCAAAACAGTTTGAAGATCTGCTCAGCGACCCATGGCAGCTGACCCTCTATCACGCAGCGTTTATGGCGCTAACAGGATTCATCGTCTCTCGCGGTCTGCAACGCGGAATCGAGCCTGCGGTCGAAATCCTGATGCCGTCGCTTGCACTGATGATGTTGGGTCTCGTGATATTTGCGGCAGTCGTCGGGGATTTTGCCGGCGCTATCGAGTTTCTGTTCTACGCTGACTTCTCGAAGATCACGCCGCAAGTCATTCTGGCAGCCATCGGTCAGGCATTCTTCTCCGTCGGCGTGGGCGCTGCGATCATGCTCACCTACGGATCCTATTTGAACAAGGACGTGAATCTGCCTCAATCCGCAGTCGTCATTTCATTGGCCGATACGGGCATCGCCATCTTGGCGGGTTTGCTCATTTTCCCGATCGTATTCCAGTTTGGTCTGGAGCCGGGACAGGGCCCCGGATTGGTCTTTGTCACGCTTCCGGTCGCGTTCGGCCAAATGCCGTTCGGCGGCGTGGTTTCGTTTGTGTTCTTCCTGTTGCTACTGGTCGCAGCGATCACGTCGTCTATTTCATTGCTGGAAATCTTCGTGGCGTGGGTGGAAGAAAATCTCGATATCAGCCGTCGGACCGCCGCAATCGCGGGATCCTCCACGGCTTGGGTGATTGGGCTCGGGTCAGTGTTGTCCTTCAATTTGTGGGCCGAGTGGCAACCGCTGGGTTTCATCCCTCTGTTGGAAGGTAAGAATTGGTTCGACACATTCGACTACATTGCTTCCAACATACTCTTGCCGTTGGGCGGCATGCTCATCGCCATTTTCACCGGTTGGATTATGTCCAAATCCTCGGTTCTCGAGGAAACGGGAATGCAGGAGAACGCCTTGTTCCGCCTGTGGTTCTTCCTGATCCGTTTTGCCGCACCTATTGCGATTGGTGCTGTATTTCTCGTCAATTTGACCTAGACGGTAGGCGGCACCGGCAGTATCCAGGTACCACGCCAATCCAATCGACTAACGAAAGACAATCCGATGAGTGCTATTGCCGACATAATGGCCCGCGAAATCCTGGACAGTCGCGGCAATCCGACCGTCGAAGTGGATGTGGTGTTGGAAGATGGCGGCGCGGGTCGCGCAGCGGTGCCTTCCGGCGCGTCAACGGGGGCCCATGAAGCCGTCGAGCTGCGCGATGAAGATGATCGCTATGGCGGCAAAGGGGTCCAGAAGGCCGTCGAGGCGGTCATGGGGCCCATTTTTGAGGCGTTGCAAGGCCTTGATGCCACCGAACAGATTGCCATTGACCGGGTGATGATGGAGCTTGATGGGACCGAGAACAAATCCGCCCTCGGCGCCAACGCCATTCTCGGTGTGTCATTGGCCGTGGCGAAAGCGGCCGGCGCTTCGGCAGGTTTGCCTCTCTATCGGTATGTCGGTGGACCCAGCGCCCGCATCCTGCCTGTTCCGATGATGAATATTCTCAATGGGGGCGCACACGCGGACAACCCCATCGATATTCAAGAATTCATGATCATGCCGGTGTCGGCCGACTCAATCTCGGAAGGCGTCCGCATGGGGGCGGAAGTGTTTCAGACGCTCAAGAAGCTTCTAAAAGAAGCCGGGCACAACACCAACGTGGGTGATGAAGGTGGCTTTGCCCCCGCCCTGAAGTCAACCGACGAGGCGCTTGGTTTCATCATGAAAGCAATCGAGGCTGCCGATTATAATCCGGGTGCAGATATTTATTTGGCGCTTGATGCTGCCTCCACAGAATTCTTCAAAAATGGAAAATACGTGCTGGAGGGCGAGGGCAAGACACTGGATGCCGGCGGCATGACGGCGTATTACGAAGATCTTGTATCCCGGTATCCGATCATCAGCATCGAGGACGGCCTGGCCGAGGATGATTGGGATGGCTGGGCTGAATTGACCGCGTCTCTTGGCGGTAAAGTTCAATTGGTGGGCGATGATTTGTTTGTTACCAATCCGATGCGTCTTGCCGACGGTATCGAAAAAGGGACGGCCAACTCCATTTTGGTGAAGGTCAACCAAATCGGCACGCTCACGGAGACGCTTGAGGCTGTGGATATGGCCCACCGCGCCTCCTACACGGCCGTCATGTCTCACCGGTCCGGCGAGACCGAAGATTCAACCATTGCCGACCTTGCGGTGGGGACGAATTGCGGCCAAATCAAAACCGGCTCGCTTGCACGTTCCGACCGGCTGGCGAAGTACAACCAGCTCATCCGCATTGAGGAAGAACTTGGTCCGGCCGCGGAATATGCCGGCCGCTCAATCCTGCGCGATTAGACACAAGAGCGCGATCAGGTTAAGTGGAATCCGGTTAACCGTCCGGTCGCGCGACCAACAAAGAATCCGGGGCATGATCATGTTTCCATGAAAAATGATCATGCCTTAGTCGGTTGCCTTTCGAAGATCTTCTCAAAATAAGACCCAAGGTCCTGCGAAAAATTAGGCTCATTGCTGAGCGATCCTAAATGTGCTGATGCATTTTTGTAGTCAAACAGTTTGGGCAGCAATGGCGGCACATTTGCGTCGTCGAGTGCTGGCTGCATATAGATCTCGTTCGAAAACAGACAAATCTCGCACGCAAATGCGATGTCAGCCAATGTGAGGTCCGGCCCCGCCAAATATTGATCGGCGCTTAGCGCCTGATCGACCCCACTCAAATACGAAGTAAGGGCGTTGTCCATATCCGTGTACAGAGCTTTGCTGATTCCCGACTGGCGGGATAAGAGATAGCGTTGTGAATCTCTTGCAAATATCAAGGCGCGATCAAGAAATCCGTCGATACGGGACTGCTGTAGCGGACCGCCGCCATAAAGGGCGGGCGCATCGCTGCCAAGCCGGGCGGCGGCCCGCATAATGCTGTTCGACTCAAACAACCCCACCGCGCCATCATCGCCGAAGGCCGCCGGCACGTCGCCAAACGGGTTCGCTTTAAGAAATGCATCGGTTTTGAACAAAGTTCCCTGAAAACCGGTCTTTGCGATCCTGGCATAGGGGGACTCTTGTGAGCGTTCTTCCTCCGGCAGTTCGCGGGCGTCGTAATCCCAAAGCCAGGTGGCCAATTCACGCGGTTTCGTCCCGATGATTTCGATGGTTGCACCGGAATAGCGCGCCGCGATGGTTGCTTTAAACAATCTGGGATTTGGCAGGTATGAGAAGATACGAATATCGGCCATGGCCACCCCCTCAGACTAGTAGGTCTTAAGTTAATACTTTGCCAGATTAACCGGTGGGCGTTAAGGAGCATTTCCGCGCTTTGGTTTGCGAGTTTTCGAACACTGAGAGTTGAAACTACAGGTTCGATAATTGTTCTTCATTTCCATGTTAACACCGTCAACATGTAACGCTTTGTTAACCGTTTTCCTTGAGAAAGACTTAAGCCTATTTGCAAAAGACGCAGGTAACGCCCCGAATCTATTGGTAGTTTCAACGCCCAAATGAACCAAACACTCTTCCGCCGATTGTTAACTCAGGGACGCTTGCCACTGATTTGCAGCGCTATTGTGCTGTATTACGCTTATCACGCCATCTACGGCGCCCATGGCTTGATCACCCGTGTCGAATTTGAAAAGCGTATTGCCCATAAGGAAGAACAGCTTAACCAGCTTGTTTCTCAGAGGCAGGAAATCGAGCGGCGTATCGAGTTGATGAAACCGGGACAAGTGGAGCCCGACATCCTCGACGAGCGCCTTCGCGCTTTGCTCGGTTATGGCCGCTCGGACGAGATTGTAATTTTCAGGGATCGCTAATCCATATGTGATGATGCTTGGGTTGGATCGTCGAGGACTTGTTGAAATCGGCGTGCTATAGCTCGCCCTGAAATAATTGCCTTTCGTTATGGTGCTTGCAGAGTTTGCCCGACCAATATGACCACATCCAAAACCCCCCGAAGCAAATCCGCCTCAAAAAAGGGAAACGGCAAGGCGGCGTCGCCTGACAAAGACGTCTTGCTCCAATACTACCGGGACATGCTGCTGATCCGGCGTTTTGAAGAAAAAGCGGGCCAGATGTATGGCATGGGCCTGATCGGGGGTTTCTGCCACCTCTATATCGGACAAGAGGCCGTCGTGGTGGGCATGCAGGCAGCGATCGAAGACGGCGACCAGGTCATCACCGGTTACCGAGACCACGGCCACATGCTTGCCTGCGGCATGGACCCGCGCGGTGTGATGGCGGAGCTCACGGGGCGGTCGGGCGGCCTGTCAAAGGGCAAAGGCGGGTCTATGCACATGTTCAGCCGCGAAAAGAATTTCTTCGGCGGGCACGGCATCGTGGCGGCGCAGGTGTCGTTGGGAACCGGCATCGCCTTCGCCAATTCCTACAATGACAATGGGCGTGTTTGCTTGACCTATTTCGGCGATGGGGCCGCAAATCAAGGGCAGGTTTACGAAAGCTTCAACATGGCGGAACTCTGGTCGCTGCCCGTCGTTTACATCATTGAAAACAATCAATATGCGATGGGAACCTCGGTACAACGCGCCAGCGCCGAAACCCATCTTTACCGTCGTGGCGCAAGCTTCAATATCCCGGGTGAAGAAGTGGATGGCATGGATGTGGTTGCCGTGAATGAAGCGGGTAAGAAAGCGGTCCAGTCGTGTAGAGAGGGCAACGGCCCCTACATATTGGAAATGAAGACCTATCGCTATCGCGGCCACTCCATGTCCGATCCCGCCAAATACCGAACGAAAGAAGAAGTCAAAGAAGTGCGCGAGCACCATGACCCGATTGAACTGGTGAAAGAGCGGTTGATGGTAGAGGGCCACGCAACAGAAACTGATCTTAAAGAGATCGACAAAGAGATCAGGGCGGTCGTGGCAGATTCAGCCGATTTTGCTCAGACGAGCCCGGAACCTGATCCGACTGAGTTGTATACGGACATTTTGCTTGAAGCGGTTCCGGATTAGGCGCGCTGGAGATCGTAAACCAATGGCCATCGATATTCTCATGCCCGCCCTGTCGCCCACCATGGAAGAAGGCACGCTGGCAAAATGGTTTGTCAAAGAAGGCGATTCCGTTTCATCCGGCGATGTGATTGCTGAAATAGAAACCGATAAGGCGACCATGGAAGTGGAAGCCGTTGATGAGGGAACAATTAGCAAGATTCTCGTTCCTGAAGGCAGTGAAGGCGTCAAGGTAAATGTACCGATCGCTCAAATAGCCAGCGACGATGACAGCACGCCCGTACAGCCGCCGGCACCGAAGGAGGCAAAGGCTAAAGCACCTGCGCCACCTAAACCTAAGGCGGTCGAGCCGACAAAGCCGCAGGTCCAGGCGCCGGCAGCGGAGCCGGAGTTTGACGGTCCCGTGATTACCCAAACCGTTCGCGAGGCCTTGCGTGATGCCATGGCTGAGGAAATGCGCCGGGACCCGGCCGTATTCGTAATGGGCGAGGAGGTTGCCGAGTATCAGGGGGCTTACAAGGTAACTCAAGGCCTGCTGGAAGAATTCGGCGCTAAGCGGGTGATCGATACGCCGATTACCGAGCATGGATTCGCCGGCCTTGGTGTGGGCGCCGGGTTTGCCGGCTTGCGGCCCATCGTTGAGTTCATGACCATGAACTTTGCCATGCAAGCCATTGATCAGATTATCAATTCGGCAGCCAAAACGCTCTACATGTCCGGTGGACAGATGGGCTGTCCCATCGTGTTTAGAGGGCCGAATGGCGCTGCATCGCGGGTTGCCGCCCAGCACTCTCAAGACTATTCGTCTTGGTATGCTCATGTTCCTGGGTTGAAAGTGGTTGCCCCCTATAGCGCCGCGGATGCGAAGGGCTTGCTGAAAGCAGCCATACGCGATCCGAACCCGGTCGTCTTTCTTGAAAACGAAATCATGTACGGCCAAAAGTTTGATGTTCCCGATACGGATGACTGGATCGTTCCGATCGGCAAAGCAAAGGTCGTACGCAGTGGGACCGATGCAACGATCACCGCTCACAGCCGGGCCGTTGCGTATGCGATGGAAGCCGCACAGCTTCTTGAGCAAGAAGGCATTAACGTCGAGATTATCGATTTGCGCACTCTTCGGCCGCTCGACACCGGGACGGTCCTAGAATCGGTCCGTAAAACCAACCGCCTTGTCACGGTGGAAGAAGGGTGGCCCACCTGTGGGATCGGCGCCGAGATATCCGCAACGGTCATGGAACACGCATTTGATTATCTGGACGCGCCGGTTACGCGCGTTTCCGGCGAAGATGTTCCGATGCCCTATGCGGCAAATCTGGAGTCATTGGCGCTCCCGACACCGGCCGAGATTGTGACGGCCGTCAAAGCTGTCTGCTATCGGTAGGACGTACCGCCATGCCGATCGATATTCTCATGCCCGCCCTGTCGCCCACCATGGAAGAGGGGACACTTGCCAAATGGCTGGTGAAGGAAGGCGACACCATCGAGCCCGGCGACGTGATCGCCGAAATTGAAACCGACAAAGCGACCATGGAAGTAGAGGCGGTCGACGAAGGCACGCTTGCCAAAATCGTCGTCGATGAAGGCACCGAAAACGTGCCGGTCAACAATGTGATTGCTGTTATCCTTCAAGAGGGGGAGGAGGGTGCTGATTTAGACGCCGTAGAATCCCCACCGACTGCGCCAAAGCCGCAAGAAGAAGGCAAACCGGCGAAAGAAGCGGCCGATGCGGGACCGGCCCCCTCGGGGACGGCCAGCCCACCGGCCTTATCTTCGCGAAGCAACGGCACACGGGTTTTTGCAAGTCCCCTTGCACGCCGTATCGCCACACAAAACAACCTTTCCATTGATGCGCTAGAGGGGTCGGGTCCCCGGGGGCGGATCATTAAGCGGGATGTTGATGCGGCACTGGCGGCGGGTGTGGGAACGAAACCTGCGCAGGCCAAGCAAGCGCCGGCGCCAACACCGTCGGCCCCATTACCGGCCGGACTGCCGGACGCCCGTGCATTCTTCGAAGACGGCAGCTTCGAGGAAGTGCCCCATGACCAAATGCGCAAGACCATTGCAAAGCGTCTGACGGCCGCTAAGCAAGGCATGCCGCATTTCCGGCTCAACATTTCATGTGAAATTGACAAGCTGCTGGCCGTGCGGAGAGAACTCAACGCAAAGTCGCCCGAAGGCGACGGAGCGTTCAAGATCAGCGTCAATGACTTCATCATCAAGGCGCTGGCGATGGCTTTGATGCGTGTGCCCGCCGCCAACGCGAGCTGGACCGACGAGTCAATGCTCCGTCACAAGCATGCCGATATTGGTGTCGCCGTGGCGATCGAAGGGGGGCTCATCACCCCCATCGTCAGAATGGCAGACACCAAAGGCCTTTCCACGATTTCGGGGGAAATGGTCGACCTGGCCGGGCGGGCGCGAGAGAGAAAACTCAAGCCCAACGAGTTCGAAGGCGGATCGTTCGCCGTTTCGAATTTGGGCATGTATGGCATCGACCATTTCGATGCGGTGATCAATCCGCCCCATGCAGGCATCCTGGCAATCGGTGCCGGCGCGCAGCAGCCCGTCGTCAAAGACGGGGCGCTGTCCATCGCAACTGTCATGAATGTGACAATGTCCTGCGATCACCGTGTCATTGACGGCGCCCTGGGCGCAGAACTGCTTGGCGTTTTTAAAGGATATGTTGAAGATCCCTCGACAATGCTATTGTAACGAAGCGCCCTTGTCTGGGTGCAGGCCGGGTCAATTCAGGCGGGGAGGGGTCATCATTATTCGGTTTGCGATCATGGCAATGCTCGTGTGCTTGATTGGATTGGCGCCAAATGGGCCCGTCTATTCCTACGATAGCACCTTCAATTCGGCGCCGCCGTCTCTGCCCCAAGTCATTCGCTCGTTCGAGCGTGAGAGTTTTGACTTTGAATATGTCGAAACGGCGCGCATCTCTTACGAAGACTTTGAAGATCTTGAAGGCTCGGTCTTGGCCATCTCAGTCACGGTGCCGGAGGCGACCGACCGTTCGATGGAGAGCTTTGCGGCGAGCAGAGACCGCTACAAGAATGACGTCCGTATTATTTTGGCGAGCGTTTGCGGCATATTGATCGAACTAAACGCCCTTGAGGATTACGATCGTTTGGTCGTCGCTTTGCTAAAGGGCCGCTATGGCGATGAGCTTCGCGATTTCGGTGTGTGCCGGCAGCTTGCCGGGGTTTCGTCCGTCGAGCTCATTGCGGACAAGCTTGACCCTTATCTCACCACGTTTGACTTTCACGTGGGCAAGACAATCAAACATTAGCCCACCGCAAGAGTGTGGGTGTTTCGAAGGATTCCTTATGTCGGAAAAGAACTACGACCTGGTGGTGATTGGCTCCGGGCCCGGCGGATATGTTGCAGCCATCCGCAGTGCCCAACTAGGTATGAAAACGGCCGTCATCGAGCGGGAACATTTGGGCGGCATATGCCTCAATTGGGGATGTATTCCAACCAAGGCGCTTTTGCGCTCGTCTGAGATCTTTCACACATTGCACCGCCTGGAGGAATTCGGCTTGAGCGCAAAGGAGCTCTCCTTCGACATAGAAAAGGTGGTTCAGCGGAGTCGAGCGGTCGCGGATCAACTCTCGAACGGTGTCAAATTCCTGTTGAAGAAGAACAAAGTCGATGTGATCGACGGTGAGGCCTCATTTGACACACCAAATTCGATTAGTGTTCGAAGTAAGAAAGGGGAAACATCGGTTAGTGCCAACAACACGATCATTGCTACGGGCGCCCGCGCGCGAACACTTCCAGGTTTGGAGCCCGACGGAAAACTGATCTGGACCTACAAAGAGGCGATGGTTCCAGATGTCATGCCAAAATCTCTTTTGGTTATTGGGTCCGGTGCGATCGGAATAGAATTCGCGAGTTTCTTCCAAACACTCGGGGCTCAGGTGACCGTGGTTGAGGTGCTCGACCGGGTTTTGCCGGTCGAAGACGCTGAAATCTCAGAATTGGCGGCAAAGGCCTTCAAGAAGCAGGGGATGGAAATCCTCACCGGCGCGAGCGTTGAGTCTTTGAAGCCATCCGGAAAATCCGTAACCGCTACGATTAAGACCACGACAGGCGAAGAACAGTCCAAAGATTTTGAGCGGGTGATCCTGGCGATCGGTATCACGGGCAATACGGAGAATATTGGTCTGGAGAAGATCGGCGTTAATGTGGATCGTGGCCACATTGTCATCAATGAATGGGGAGAGACCGGCGTTCCCGGTGTCTACGCGATCGGTGATGTTGCCGGCCCACCCTGGCTGGCCCACAAAGCAAGCCATGAAGGGGTTGTCTGCGTTGAGAAAATCGCGGGCGTTCAGGGGCTTCATCCCCTCAATATGTCGAACATTCCGGGGTGTACCTACTGCCACCCACAAGTAGCTTCGGTAGGGCTTACCGAAGAAAAAGCGCGGTCTGAAGGGTATAAGGTTAACGTTGGCCGGTTTCCCTTTTTGGGAAACGGAAAGGCGATTGCTCTTGGCGAGCCGGAAGGATTGGTAAAAACGGTTTTTGATTCAAAAACGGGGGAACTTCTTGGCGCCCACATGATTGGGGCGGAGGTCACAGAACTCATTCAGGGGTACACGGTGGCGAGAACGCTCGAGTCGACCGAAGCGGATCTGATGCACACGGTATTTCCGCACCCGACGCTTAGTGAGATGATGCATGAATCTGTGTTGGATGCCTTTGGAAAAGTGATCCATATCTAGGGTCGTGCACGATTGAGGCTCAATTTTTCCTATAATCCGCATTAAGTCCCGTCACTAAGGCATTGAAATATAATACATTAATTATGTGACTTGATAAGCCGTGGTCTGAACATAATATTTACATTAATGAACTAATGATCAGTGGCCGCAATAGTGGCGCACTCATGCTTATGGTCGGTGGTTCCTCTCCAGGAAAGGTTTAAAGCCTCAGTCATCCCAAACTTGGCCCTTTCTCGGGGCCGCCGGCCGCCAGCAGAACTTCCCCAATAAGTCGAAGAACTCCTGATACGTACAAATCAAATCGTGTACGTCAGAATTGGCTTATGGCTCGTAGGCAATTTGGGAGATGAGCCGAGGCCGGCGGATGGCGAATTGATCCGCATCGACGACACCCGACCAAAGATCCAGGAAGACCGGCTGAAACTCCGCATCCAGCTCCGCTAGGATGATGCTCTCGCCGACGGGGATTGGAGGCAGAGAGATCTCAAAATCGTTGGGTAGTGTTCCGGAACGTTCCAGCCCGTCTTCATTCGCGACACTCCAAAGGACCTGGTAGTTGCCGTCCGCATCTTGTTCGATGCTGCTGAGGATGACCTCCACCTGTCCCGGCACTGCGTAGCGGTCCAGCAGAGCATCGGCCGTCACGAACATGGCATCGCGATTGGCCGCATCCAACACCTGAAGGCGGCTGGTAAGGTCAGCCACGATATCAACCGCGTTGGAGGCGCGCCGCACACCACGATAAGCGTCAAACCCGTTTACCGAGAACATCAACAGCGAGACCAGCACCGGTGCGATAATCGCAAACTCCACCGTGGCAGCGCCACGTGCATTTCCAACCAGCCTATTGAGGGCATTACCGAAGAAATTGATCATGGGGTGCTTCCTAGAAGGGCTCGTTGACAAACGCCAGCGACGTGACGATCGCATAATTGTCGTTTGCCGTTTTGGGGAGGGCCAAACCAAGGCCGAGACCCGGCGTGAGGATGGGAACTGTTACGCACACACGAACAAAAACGATTTCCTGTTGTGCGCCCGGGTTAAACGTGGTGGTTGGATTAATGTCGTCGCCGCTTTCATCGCAAACCGCATCTGTTTCCGGAAGCGCATCGAATCCCGTAACGGTCTGAACCTCAACTTCAATACTATCCGCACAGGAAACAAAACCGGCCGTCCCCGCACAGATCATGTTTGCTACATCGGTCTGGGTGAGTCCGCCGGACTGTGCTGCACCCGTATAGATTTGACGTGAGGCTGCCTGGGTCGCGTCCTCGATGATGGCGATACGGGTGAAAAGCAGACCCGCTTCGAACAAGGAAAACAGGAAACCGAAGAAAACCGGGCTCACCATGGCAAACTCGACGGCGGCGCCGCCTTTGTTGTCGGCGGTAAGGCGTTTCACCTTCCGCCGCACTTTTCTGTAGATACTAAACATCGGTTTACCTACTGACTGATACGAAGCGTTCTGATGGACGCGGAGATGACGCTGAACGCTTCTGCCAAATTCAGGCCCTCAACGAACAGGTATTGGCTGCTGTTTTGCGGGCACTGGCTGAGCAGATTGTCCGCGTCGCTGCCATCCTCGATATCGAAACCGATCGAGAACACCAGCACGTCATTGGCGCGCGCTTGACTGCAGATCGACAAGAAGCGGCTTTCCGCGGTGGAGTCAGACACATCGTACGGGTTGATCTTACCGTCGCTCATAACCACCAACACTTTGAGCGTGTCGTTGTCATTGAACGGCTTGGGGCGGTCATCGAAGTCGCCATTGAAGCGCCCGGTCCAGGCATCCGACAGGGCTTTGTAACCCCACATGGCACCGATGTGCAAAGACGTTGCGCCGTCAGCATCGTAGTTTGAAACGGCATTCGTCAGTGTGGTAACATTGTTAGAGATAAAGATCGGATAGAAATCCGGCTTGCAGTCGCCGTTGCTGGATTCTTCCCGGCCGCCGAAAGTGATGAGTTCACCGTCGAAATCAGAAGCTTCGTAGTCCATGCAGCCATTCCAGCTGTTGTAAACTTCTTCAATTTCTTCATCGGTCATGGTGTCGGGGTCGCAGCTTGCGCCACCATCATCATCATCGTCGTCGTCATCATCGTCATCGTCGTCATCATCATCGTCGTCGTCATCATCGTCGTCATCATCGTCTTCACGATTACAATCGAGCGAATCCCATTCGACGAATTCGTTGAAGTCCGGCCCCAGACGCACATTTGTCGAGTAAGGGATGAGGCTTACAGACGTTGTTAAGGCAGCATCGCCCGCCAGCATTTCTGTAACAAATGACGTGGTCGCCGAACGCAGATTGGAAATTTTGGATCCGGACATAGATCCCGACACGTCAAGCACGACGGAGACTTCCACGTTGCCGATGGCTTCTTTGCCGACGGCCGAGACCGAGATCGGAACGCTATGCATCCCGATCGCGCCGAGAAACATGGTGTCTATGCTAAAGCTGGCATCAACATTCACGATCGATGAATTGATCGTCTTCGTTGATGTTACATTTACAGTGACGGACGCCGGATCGATGATCGAAGAGTGGATATTCGACATCAGATAGTCGCGGATAACGGTTTCCGGGTCGCGATCATTCGTCATGGATGCGGCAGCAAGAACGCCCGCATCAATCGCGCCTTGGATTTCCGTTTTTGCCCCGGCAATGCGCATTAGATCGACTGCGCCGCCGGCAAAGACAAAAAGGGGCACAGCAATCAATGAGGCCAAGATAAGAATGTTGCCGCGCTTGTCGGCGATAAATCGCTTGAGGAGTGACTGAAACATGAGTCAATGTCCACACCGTTGAATTCACATATCGGTGCGGTTGCAGCAACAAGCGTGCCGGTGGCTCAAAGCCGCCGGATTTGACTAAAGTTATCGCCAAGCGTTTCAGTATGGGGCAGGCTGTCCGTGCACTGTGTTGCAATATCGAACAGGTACCAATGTGTCGCTAAAGGTTAATTTTTGTTAGTTCTTTCGCTCTCCATGGAGAAGGTTTCTTGAAAGCCTCAGTCATCCCAAACTTGGCCCATATCTCGGGGCCGACGGCTTTTTATGTAGTTTGGCGTTCCCTCATTTTACTCGTACGCAATTTTCGCCAGAAGGCGCGGTCGGGAGATGGAGATTTGATCTGCATCCACAGCGCCAACCCACAAATCTTGAAATGTGGGGCGGAATGAAAAGTCCAGCTCCGTCAATATGACGCTTTCGCCGTCGGGAATGGCCGGGAGTTCGCTGGCCACCTCTGCCGGCAAAAACTCGCCATGAGCGGTGGCGTTATCATTCGCGACGCTCCAGAGAATGACGTAATTGTCGTCTTCGTCCTGTTCCACGCTCGAAATGGTCATGCCAAGGGTATTGCCCGTTGCATATCTGTCGAGAAGGGCTTCAGCCGTGACAAAGAGAGCATCGCGCTGAGCATCATTCATGACCTGTTTGCGGCTGACCAAATCACTCACGGTATCTACGGCGACGGAAGCACGCCGAAGGCCGCGATAAGCATCAAATCCGTTCACGGAAAAGATAAGCAATGCCACCAGCACCGGGCCGATTATCGCAAATTCAACGGTCGCGACGCCACGAATGTTGCGCACAAATTTGCGGATGAGTTGAGAGATTGTCGAGGTCATTGTTGGTCGCCCCTTAGAATGGCTCGTTTTCGAAGGCAAGTGACGTGACGATCGAATACTTGTTGCCGGCGGATTTCGGAAGCGCCAGGCCTAGCCCTAAACCGGGAGTTAGGATCGGCACGGTCACACAAACGCGTACAAAGGTTGTTTCGGTTGTTGCCCCCGGCGTGTATTCCACCACCGGATTGATCTCGTCGTCGCTTTCGTCGCAGACCGCATTGGTATTTGGAATGGACGAGAAATCCGTAATGGTTTGGACTTCGAGGGTGATGCTGTCCGCGCAGGAAATAAACCCGTACGTGTTGTCACAGATAATTTGCTTTAGGTCGTCTTGGGTGACACCGCCGGTTTGGGCAGCGCCAGTATAAATCTGCCGCGACGCTGTTCGCGTAGCGTCTTCAACCAATGCGATCCGCGTAAACAGCAGCCCAGCTTCGACCAGCGAAAATATGAAGGCGAAGAACAACGGGCTTACCAAGGCAAACTCGACCGCTGTGGCGCCGCGGCTGTTGCCGCTTAAGCGCTTGATATTGCGGCGGAGGTTTCCAAACAATCTCAACATGGACTCTTCCTCAGCTCGTCACGCGGAGCTTCGCGATGCTTTCAAAAATGGTGTCGAATTCATCCGCCAAGCTGCTGTCACCGGAAAGCAGATACTGGCTGGCATTGTTGGGGCACTGGCTGAGCAGTTGGTCTGCTTCACCGCCTTCATCGATCTGAAAGCCGATGGCCCAGACGGACACATCGTTGGCTTTTGCAGCGTTGCAGACAGCGAGAAAACGATTCCCAGCGACGGCTTTAGAAACATCCGCATCGTGAGGATTGATCTTACCGTCCGTCATCACGACAAGGATCTTATAGGCTTCATCTCCACCGAGTTGGGTGGGGCGGTCGGCGAATACTGCGTCGCCGCCAAGCCGGCCACGCCAGCTATCGGAAAGAGCATTGTAACCCCACATGGTCGCCACATGCATGGCGGTTTCGCCACTGGCAACATAGCTGCCGATTTGGTTCGTCAGCGTTGTCACGTTCTGCGATAGAAAGATGGGTTCCACACCGGGACGGCAATCATCCTTGCCATTGTCTTCATTTGGGGAAGCCGTTTCGTTGCGACCGTTGAATGGGAGCAGACTGCCGTCAAAATCGGTTGATTCATACTCAAGACAACCGTTCCATACCGCAACCGCCGCGACTTCCTTCTCTTCATCGGTGAAGTCGTCGATGCTGCAGCCAGGGCCCGCGCTTTCACAAAGATGATCTTCGATTGCATCTTCGTCGATTGAGTCTTTGTCTAAATAGTTTGAGAAAGTCGCTTTGTTGAGCGTTACGTTGCTTGAATAGGGAACGACACTGATTGATGTCGAATCGGCCGGTGACGCGTCCAGCATTTCGGTCACGAAGTTGGCGGCATCCGTGCGCAGCGCAGCGATCTTGTCGCCACTCATCGATCCGGAAACGTCAAGCACCAAAGAAATTTCCACATTGGCGATGCCGTGTGTCGCACTCGATGTCACCGCAACGGGCACCGTATGAAACCCAATAACATCGACAAAGTCCGTATCGATATTGAAATTCGCCGCGACTTCTATGTTCGAAAACCGACCTGTCTTTTCGGCCGTTACATTCAGCGTGATGGAAGCAGGATCGATAATGGTGGGGTCCACATTGGTGTCCAGATACTCACGGATCACGGTTTCGGGATCGCGTGGGTTTGTCAGGGAGGCCGCGGCCAAGATGCCGGCATCGAGCGCGCCGAGAACTTCGCTGCGCGCGCCTGCGATTTTCATTAAATCGACGGCGCCACCGGCCAGAACCAGCAACGGCACGGCCAACAAAGCGGACAGAAGGGCGATGTTGCCGCGTTTGCTTCGGCTGAAGCGCGCAATAACGGAAGGCTGCATTGCAGTTCCCCCTGAAAAATGTTGTTTTCCACCGCTGGGCGAACCGCAAATCTCGTGCCGAGCTATTTCTTAAGAAAATCAGTTCAATTTGAAACAATTGCGCCGTTTTGGTACGTCTCGCCGTCCGAACCGGGGTTTGGTCAAAGCTGATGGGTCAATTTGGAACACTGGGCCGCACCCCCTTGACTGTGCGACACGGATGGCCATTCTCTTTAGAGAAAGGCTCGCGCAAATGTACGAGCCAAGCGGGGAAGCCAAGTTTTTCGGGATTGAGACAAGCACAAAATGGCCGTCATCTACGAAAGTGTTAAAGAGGCAGCTGAGCAACGGGACCGGCCACGGCATCCCGAAAAGATGTCAAATCCTGATTCCCCGGTACTCCGCAAACCACCATGGCTTCGGGTGAAAGCGCCCACATCTCCCGGTTATCAAGGTACACGGAAGATCGTTCGCGACCACAATTTGGTGACTGTTTGCGAGGAAGCGGGTTGCCCGAATATCGGCGAGTGCTGGGAGAAGAAACACGCCACCATGATGATCATGGGCGATACCTGCACCCGTGCCTGCGCGTTCTGCAATGTCAAAACAGGCCTGCCAGAACCGCTCGATGCGAATGAGCCCGACAATGTCGCCAAGGCTGTTCAAAAGCTTGGTCTATCACATGTGGTGATCACTTCGGTCGATAGAGATGATTTGGCGGATGGTGGGGCCGCTCATTTTGCGCACGTAATTGCGGAGATCCGCGCTGCATCGCCGTCAACCACCATTGAAGTTTTGACACCCGATTTCCTGCGCAAGGACGGTGCCCTTGACGTTGTCGTTAACGCAAAACCGGACGTCTTTAACCACAATCTGGAGACCGTACCCGCGCTTTATCTCCGTGTACGGCCTGGTGCGCGATATTTTGCCTCTCTTCGTTTGCTGCAAAATGCCAAAGAGATCAATCCCAGCATTTTCACCAAGTCCGGCATTATGGTGGGCCTCGGTGAATCCCGAGAAGAAGTGATGCAAGTGATGGACGATCTGCGAGCGGCGGATGTGGATTTTCTGACCATTGGGCAGTATCTACAGCCCACGCGCAAGCATCACCCCATTGATCGGTTTGTGACGCCGGAAGAGTTTAAGGCGTTTGAAGCAACGGCCTATGCCAAAGGCTTCTTGATGGTATCCGCAAGTCCGCTAACCAGATCGTCTCATCATGCGGGCGATGATTTTCAAAGGCTCAAGGCGGCGCGATCGAAGGCGTCGGGACAGGCGCACTAATCCGATGACGACACATCAAGAGAGAAGGGCGCTGCCATACCGCGCAGATCAAATGTTCGATCTGGTGGCGGATGTGGAGAATTACCCATCCTTTCTGCCGTGGTGCGTCGGTCTGCGCGTTCGGCAACGGGAAATGAAGGACGAGCTTGAGATGTTGACGGCCGATATGGCGGTCGCGTTCAAAGTATTCCGCGAGCAGTTCACAAGCCGGGTTGCCCTGAATTCCAATGCTCAGGAAATCGATGTTCAGTACATCAACGGTCCGTTTCGGTATTTGATCAACCGTTGGCGCTTTGAACCGAATGCAGAAGGGGGATGCACGGTCGACTTCTTTATCGAGTTCGAGTTTCGCAGCCGGACCCTGCAGAAGATGATGTCGAAAGTGTTCACCAGCGCGGTTCTGAAAATGGTGACGGCCTTCGAAAATCGGGCACACGCCCTTTACAAAGACGCGGCGCCGTTGCCTTTGGGCCCCCTTAATCCAATTGACGTTGGAGAAGCGTGAGCGCCATCTCCAGCGATTTCATGCGCACCTCGCCGCGCCCAATATCCCCGAATAGGCATTTCTCGTGAATGATGCTTCGTCCTGTGCGGGCACATGCTAAATGCACCAATCCGACCGGTTTCAGATCGGTGCCGCCTCCAGGCCCCGCCACGCCCGTCACCGATACCGCAATAGACGCCAGGGAATTGTTGATGGCGCCTTCCGCCATGGCTCGGGCCACGGGTTCGGAAACCGCACCGTAGTCTGCAATCAGATCGCCGGGCACGCCCAGCATGTCGCGCTTGGCTTCATTGGAGTAGGTCACAAAGCCTCTATCCACAACATCCGATGAACCGGCAATTTCGGTAAGGCAGGCCGCAATCATTCCGCCGGTGCAGGATTCGGCCGTCGCAAGTTTGATTTCCTGTTCACGGCATTGGGCCAAGATGAGTTGCGCATGGCGAATGAAGGTGTTTTCGAACATCGGCTATCCCACAAAGAAAGACCAAGCGGCCCACGAAAGTATCAGGGCAACAATTCCGGCAGCAACATCATCAACCATAACGCCCATGGCCCCCTCAATGTTTTTATCGAGCCAGCCGATGGGCCATGGCTTCAAGATATCGAAAATTCGAAACAAGGCGAAAGCGAGCAAAAAAGCCCACACATTCAGCGGAAGGAATAGAACTGCGATCCATTGCCCGACCACCTCATCGATGACGATGGCGGAGGCATCGTGCTCACCGGTCGACTGCCCATAAGCGGCGGCCGCCCAAAGGCCGGCGCCGAAGGCAGCAAAACAAGCGATGACCAAAAGACCTGCGCCCCCCAGCCACATTATCAACCAGGCGACCGGCAGGGCCGCTAGTGACCCCCAGGTTCCGGGTGCCGGACGAAGCAATCCAATGCCGCCCCATGTGGCAATCAGAACCGCTGCGCTGAAGAACTTCAGATTTGAGGGCAGGGGGCTGACCAGCTTCATCGATGATCAGCGTGGCACCGAAATGGTGGCGACGGCTTGCGCGGCAATTCCTTCCTCGCGCCCAGTGAACCCCAGTTTTTCGGTGGTCGTGGCTTTGACGCTGATATCCGCGACCGGTATCGACAGAATTTCCGATAGGCGCCGCCGCATCGCGTCCCGATGGGGGCCGACTTTTGGACGCTCACAGATAATGGTCACGTCAACATGGGTGATTTCGCCCTCTCGTTGACGCACACGCTCTGCTGCGAACTCAAGGAACTTGTGCGACGGGGCACCCTTCCATTGCGGATCGCTCGGCGGAAAATGATCACCGATGTCCCCATCACCCAGCGCCCCGAGTACCGCGTCGGTAATCGCATGAAGCGCAACGTCGGCATCGGAATGGCCGGCAAGCTTAGCGGTGTGCGGCACGTCAATACCGCACAACGTCACCGCATCGCCGGGCTCGAATCTGTGTACGTCATATCCTAATCCTGTTTTTGAACTCATCATGGCAGACTCTTGATTTGCCTGGACGAGGGTTTCCGCACGCGCAAAATCCTCCGTGGACGTGATTTTGATGTTTCGATCGCTGCCTAAAACGATCTTCACCTGAAGCCCGGCCGCTTCGGCGACGGCAGCATCATCGGTCAGTTCGCGGCCCTTGGCCTCTTGGTGCGCAGCGAGGATGGGGCCGAAATGGAACCCCTGAGGCGTCTGTGCGCGCCACAGCGCGGACCGATCCACCGTCTGGCTGATGATGCCGTCATCCGCGCGTTTGATGGTGTCGGTCACGGCCAGAGCGGGTATGGCACCCTGGTACTCCGTCAAAGCGCCGATCACATCCGAAATGGTGTTCGCTGAGATGAAGGGGCGGGCGGCATCGTGAATGAGAACGTAGTCCGGTTCGAGCTCGCTCAAACTTTCCAGCCCGAGCCTCACTGAGTCTTGGCGGGTCGCTCCCCCATGGACCGGCGGCAAGAGGTCGTGTCCGGCCGCGGCGCCATCGTAAAGAGCCTGATCATCGGGATGTATCACCACGCGCACAGCATCGATCGCTTCATGGCTTGAGAAAGCATGCAGTGTGTGGGTAAGAACGGCTTTCCCCGAAATCCGCCGATATTGCTTGGGCATGCCGCCTCCGGCGCGAATTCCGCGTCCGGCCGACACAATAAGAGCAACTGTTTTAGCGGGTAGCATGGGCATTAATTCCTGATTGAGCGGCGCACCCTATCTTCGGGAAGGCCGGCTGCCAAGGCGCCTTTCCACGCTTGCCAGACCGGTGGGAATGCACTATTTTGCTTATTTGGTGGGCAGTAGGTTAAGTTGCACAAATAATGACCATTTCTATCGGTCCAGTAAGGCTATCGAGCCGCGTCATCCTGGCGCCCATGTCGGGCATCACGGATGCGCCGTTCCGCGCCCTGGTGAGCGAGCTGGGGGTCGGTCTTGTGGTGTCCGAAATGATCGCCAGTCAGGAAATGATCCAGCGGCGTGCGGTCGCTCAGCGCAAAGTGGCCGGCGTTGAACGCCATGGGTCTATGTCCGTGCAAATTGCCGGGCGTGAGGCCCGTTGGATGGCAGAGGCGGCCCGCATCGCCGAGGCGGAAGGAGCCGCCATTATCGACATCAATATGGGATGCCCGGCCAAGCAGGTCACCAATGGCTATTCGGGGTCGGCGCTGATGCGCGATCTGGATCATGCGCTCACCCTGATCGAGGCGACCGTCGAGGCCGTGAATGTCCCCGTGACCTTGAAAATGCGTACCGGCTGGAATGAAGCCAACCGAAACGCGCCTGAGCTTGCATGGCGCGCGGAACAGGCGGGTGTGCAACTGGTCACGGTGCATGGCCGCACCCGTTCGCAATTCTACAAAGGTAAAGCGGACTGGGATTTTATCGGCGAAGTAAAACGCCGGGTCTCCATCCCCGTCATTGCCAATGGTGATCTGGTGCGATGCGAAGATGCGGAGCCCATGCTGCGCAATTCCGGCGCGGATGGCGTGATGATCGGACGCGGTGCCTATGGCCGCCCCTGGTTTCCGTCGCAGGTCGAGGCCTATCTGGAGGATGGGTCAACTGTTGAAGATCCGACCGGCGACCAAAAGCTTGAAATCATTCTTCGTCACTACACGGACATGCTTCACCATTACGGCACGGAAAGAGGCATGCGCAATGCCCGAAAGCACTTGTGCTGGTATCTGGAGCCGCATGCGGGCGCCGAAGCAACCCGTCAACGTGTTTGCCGAATGGAAAACCCGAATGAGGTCATCAACGAGCTGACGGACTTTTTCTCGCGCGATCCGGAACCCTGTTTGCGGGAGGCGGCGTGAGAGATGGTCGAAGCGGCGCCGATTTCAGGGTCTACAGTGAACGCCTTCTTAAGCGATCACGGCGCCCTGCTTAACGCGTTGGCGCACCCTATTCTGCATATCAATGCGGAGGGGCGGATTATCTTTGCCAACGCGGCGGCGGAACAATTCTTTGACACAAGTGCCGTCATGCTGCGCCGGCAGCAGATGGAAGAACTGGTGCCGTTCGGCAGCCCTCTCATTGGTCTTATCGAACAAGTTCAGAGCGCCGGCTCATCGGTCGCGGAATACGGGATCGACTTGTCCTCGCCTCGCATCGGGGAAAAAACCGTCGATGTTCAAGTGGCCGGCGTGCCGGAACAGCCGGGCACCGTTCTGCTCATGATGCTTGAACGCACCATGGCCCAGAAGATGAACCGGCAATTAACCCACCGGGGCGCCGCCAGATCGGTCACCGGCATGGCCGCGGTTCTGGCGCACGAGATCAAGAACCCGCTGGCTGGCATCCGCGCGGCAGCCCAGCTTCTTGAGATTAAGGCGGATACGGATGACCGCGTGATGACCCGCCTTATCTGCGATGAGGCTGACCGCATTCGCAAGCTCGTCGACCGGATGGAGATCTTCAGCGACAGCCGTCCGGTGGAGCGTTCGCCGGTCAATATCCACAAAGTGCTGGAGCGGGTGCGCGCCATCGGCGACACCAGCTTCGCGAAGAACATCAAAATCCAAGAGGAATACGATCCATCGCTGCCACCGGTGTACGGCAATGAGGATCAACTGATCCAAGTATTCTTGAACCTCTACAAAAACGCCTGCGACGCCGTGCCGTCAGAAGGCGGAGAAATTGTGCTCTCCACTGCTTTCCGCCCGGGAATCAGACTGTCCGTCATGTCCAGCCGGGACAGGGTGAGCCTGCCGCTGGAAGTCTGCGTTCGCGACAACGGGGTGGGCGTGCCCCCGGATCTCAAACAGCACTTGTTCGAGCCGTTCGTCACCACCAAGAATTCGGGCACCGGTTTGGGCCTGGCGCTGGTGGCAAAAATCGTGGGGGATCACGGTGGGGTCATCGAATGCGATTCAATTCCCCAACGGACGGTCTTTAGGGTCTTGTTGCCCATGTACATCTCTTCAGAGAAAGAAACCGATTAGATGCCTGCAGGAACCATACTTGTCGCCGATGACGATGTCTCGATCCGGACCGTGCTCAATCGCGCATTAGGTCAGGTGGGTTACAATGTGCGCGCGACGGGGAATGCCTCCACATTGTGGCGTTGGACGCAGCAGGGCGATGGCGATCTCATCATATCCGATGTCATCATGCCCGACGAAAATGCGTTCGACCTGCTGCCGCGTATCAAGAAACTCCGGCCGGACCTGCCGGTGATTGTGATGAGCGCTCAGAACACCTTGATGACCGCCATCACAGCAGCCGAAAAAGGCGCCTACGAATATTTGCCCAAGCCGTTCGATTTGAACGAGTTGATGAACGTGGTCGAGCGCGCCATGTCGCGGCCAAAATCAACCCCGTCGTCCGGTGACATCGAGGGCGATGAAGAAATGCCCTTGATCGGTCGCTCTCCGGCCATGCAGGAGATCTACCGGGTGCTCGCCCGGCTGATGCAGACCGATTTGACCGTCATGATCTCAGGCGAATCCGGCACCGGCAAGGAACTTGTTGCCCGCGCGCTCCATGAATATGGCCGCCGGCGGAAGGGGCCGTTCGTGGCCGTCAACATGGCGGCGATCCCGAGGGAGCTCATTGAAAGCGAACTCTTCGGACACGAGAAAGGGGCTTTTACAGGGGCGGCCAACAAAAGTGCCGGCCGCTTCGAGCTGGCCGATGGCGGCACACTGTTCCTGGACGAAATCGGGGACATGCCCATGGAGGCACAGACCCGATTGCTCCGTGTGCTGCAAGAAGGCGAGTACACCACTGTGGGCGGTCGGGCGTCCATCAAGACAGACGTGCGGATTATTGCCGCCACCAATAGGGATCTTCGTCAGCAAATTAATCAGGGGCTGTTTCGCGAGGATCTGTTCTTTCGTCTCAACGTTGTGCCGCTGCGTCTTCCGCCGCTTCGAGAACGTGCCGAGGACATTTCGGACCTTGCCCGCCATTTCCTGCGCCTGGCCCACGAAGAAGGGCTGCCGCTTAAGACCATTGATGCGGATGCCATGGAGGTATTGAAGCGCTACAGATGGCCCGGCAATGTTCGGGAGCTTGAGAACCTTATTCGCCGCCTGGCGGCACTATACACCGAAGAAGTGATCAGCGCGGAGGCAGTGGCCACGGAATTAGCGGACACAGCGCCCCTGGACGGTCCAGCCCCTGATACGCCGGCGGAAACGCTGAGCGCTGCCGTCGAGCGGCAATTGGTGCAGTATTTTGAGGAATTTGGTGAGGCCCTGCCACCGCCGGGCCTCTATGACCGAATCTTAAAAGAGGTGGAGAAGCCTCTGATCAATATGAGCCTGAGTGCGACGCGAGGAAATCAGATCCGGGCGGCAGAGATGCTGGGGCTCAACCGGAACACATTGCGTAAGAAAATCCGCGACTTAGACATACGTGTCATTCGCGGATTGAAATGATGCACCCACGCAACATTGTTGTTATAGTGGCACGCTAGTCGCCTGGTTCACCCTACGGTACTGATGTATTGTAGGCACGATTCTGGCGATTTGCGGTGGATTTGCAACACAGGCGGCCGGGGTAGTGTCCTCGATCACGGGATTAGGTGAGAAGGGCTTTGGCGAAGACCTCGTAAGGTGGGTCCGGTCCCTGGCGCGCGCCCGGGTTTTGGCGCTTCTCCTATTCCTATCGGCTTGCGTCGCATTCGCGCTGTTCTATTCAACGCTACTAGGCCTGGCGCCTTTCGGCCTTGGCGAGGAGACGGTCACTGTTCTCGCCATGGTTAACGTGGCGGTCCTCCTTCTTCTTGGGACGCTGCTTGGGTCGCGGCTCATCGGCATTGTGATGGCGCGGCGATCCGGGCTTGCCGGTGCCCGCCTTCATGGCAAGCTGGTCACACGGTTCGCCTTGGTAACGGTAACGCCTGCCATCGTCCTGGCCACATTTGCCACCCTCACCTTAAACCGTGGGGTTGAGCAGCGCTTCAGTGAGCCAATTCAAACGGCCTTCGATACGGCCATTGCGGTTTCTCGGGAATTCGTCAGTGCCCATCGCAAAACGTTGAGCGTCAATATGCTGAATGTGGCTTCGACGCTGAACACGGTGGAGCGATCATTTCTATCTCAATCGGATCAGTTTCAGTCGCTGATTAGCCGCCTTGCGAGCGAGCAAGGATTGGACGGCGTATACATCATCGACGGCACCGGGGCGATCCTTGTACAGACCCAAAAGGGCATTCAGGTGCCGGCCAGCGTCACCGAAGGCGTGGATGGCGGCGTTGAGCAACCCACTTATATCTTTCCCGAGATCTTCGAAGTGCCGCGCCCGGAAGGATCGGAAGGGGGCACCCAAGATGCATTTGCGTTGGCGGACGACGGCAAGCTCGCCATTTGGGACGATGGCAGGACCGAATTCCGCGGCCTCGTGAAGCTGGATTATGCGGATCCGGTTTACCTTTATGCGGTTCGCCTGCTTGACCCACAGGTTGTCAGCTACCTGGTTCAAACCGGCGAAGCAAAATCGCAGTACCTGTCAGCGGTTCAGAACCAGACCAGAACCCAGATACAATACGGACTTGCTTATTCTGTCGCCGTATTGCTGGTTTTGTTCGTGGCAATTAACAGCGGGTTCCGCGCTGCCAATCGGATCGTGACACCGATCGGGGGCCTTGTAGACGCCGCCGAAAAAGTCAGTGAAGGCGATTTGTCCGTGCGCGTGGAGGTGGGGCCGGACGACGACGAACTCGGTACGCTGGGGCGTGCCTTCAATCGCATGACCGGCCAGCTCGAAAGTCAGCGCGATGAGCTTATCGAAGCAAACCGCCAATTCGATCTGCGTCGGCGGTTTACCGAGGCGGTGTTGTCTGGGGTAACCGCGGGCGTGATCGGCTTGGACGCAAGCGGCAATATTAATCTGGTGAATCGGTCGGGCACTCAGCTCCTCGACACCGACTTGAGAGACCTAATCGGAAAACCGCTCAAAACAGCGGTTCCGGAATTTGCCCCTTTGCTTGATGAACCCTTTGCCAAATCTGACGGCATTGCCCAAGAACAGATCGATCTTGTGCGAGGCGGGCGGGCACACAATTTGATGGTCCGAATCGCCCGTGATCCCGGCATTGAAGACGCACAAGGGTTGGTGGTTACATTCGACGACATAACGGAACTCGTGTCCGCACAAAGAATGTCCGCGTGGGCAGATGTCGCGCGCAGGATTGCGCATGAAATCAAGAATCCTCTCACCCCCATTCAATTGTCGGCAGAACGGCTGCGCCGGAAATATCGGAAAGAGATCGACTCTGATCCATCTGTATTCGAACAGTGTACAGAGACAATTATCCGTCAGGTGAGCGATATCGGACGCATGGTAGACGAGTTTTCATCCTTTGCGCGCATGCCGACTCCGGTCCTAAAGCCTCATGATTTATCGGAAATTGTCCGTCAGGCTGTATTTCTGCAGCGGGTCGCGGCTCAAAACACGACGATTGATATGAAGGGCGTTGATGAGGCAACGATGCAAACCTGCGATGGGCGCCTCATTTCTCAAGCGCTCACCAATTTGCTTAAAAACGCGACCGAAGCCGTCGCCGCGCGACTCAACAGCGATCAGCCCGACATTAGCGAAGGACGAATTCTCATATCGCTGTCTCAGGACGCAACAAACACCATCATCAATGTGGTGGATAATGGATGTGGTCTGCCAAAAGCCGATCGAAACAGGCTGACCGAACCCTACATGACCACACGGGCAAAAGGCACCGGTCTTGGCCTGGCGATCGTGAAGAAAGTCATGGAAGACCATGGGGGAACGCTCACGCTGGAAGATGCGGACAAACATCAATCAGAATTTTCGGAAGAGCTGACGGGCGCCCTAGCGCGGCTTACTCTTCCGCGAGATTTGTCAGCAACAAACGACCAACCAGTTACCAAGGGGCAACAGGAAGTAAGTAATGGCGCCTGATATCTTGATTGTAGACGATGAGGAAGATATCCGAGATCTCATTTCTGGCATTTTGGAAGACGACGGATATAGCACCCGAACCGCGGCCGATTGCGATGCCTGTCTGGAAGCGATCGCGGAACGCCGGCCGGCTCTCATCATCTTGGATATATGGCTTCAAGGCAGCCGGTTGGACGGTCTTGAATTGCTGGATGTCATTCGGACGGAACATCCCGGTGTTCCCGTCATCATCATCAGTGGGCACGGGAACATTGAAACGGCTGTTTCCGCCATCAAGAAAGGTGCCTATGATTTTATCGAGAAACCGTTCAAGGCAGACCGTCTTATTCTCATCGTCCAACGCGCCCTGGAAGCCAATCGGCTGCGGCGTGAAGTAGACGAGTTGCGTGCGCGCGCGGGCGAAGATCGCGAACTCTGCGGTAACTCGGCGGCGATCGCCAATGTGCGTCAGATGATCGACCGGGTGGCGCCCACGGGCAGCCGTGTTCTCATAACGGGCGCGGCCGGATCGGGCAAAGAAGTTGTCGCTCGCTTAATCCATCACAACTCCAAACGGGCCGAGAATCCGTTCATCGCCATCAACGCCGCGACCATGGCGCCGGACCGTGTCGAAAGTGAGCTGTTCGGCGTGGAAGAAGGCGTCAATACGGCGCGGAAGGTCGGCGTATTTGAACAAGCCCATGGCGGCACGCTGCTTCTTGATGAAGTGGCCGACATGCCCCTCGAAACTCAGGGTAAAATACTCCGCGTACTGGTGGATCAGAGTTTTGAACGGGTCGGTGGAAACAAGAAGGTTCAAGTCGATGTTCGGGTCATCAGTTCTTCGTCCCGCGATCTCAGAGAAGAAATCGCTGAAAACCGATTTCGAGAAGATCTGTTTCACCGTCTCAACGTGGTGCCGCTGAGGGTGCCATCCTTGTCCGAGCGACGGGAAGATATTCCGCTTTTGGTTGGGCATTTTATGGAGAAAATTTGCGCCTCGACCGGACTTCCCAGCCGCAAGATTGGCGATGACGCCATGGCCGCCCTGCAGACGCACCATTGGCCGGGGAATGTCCGGCAGCTGCGTAACAATGTAGAACGTCTCTTAATCCTAGCTTCCGGCGATGCTGACGAAACGATCACAGCCGAAATGCTGCCCGCCGAAATCGGTGCATCCGCACCGTCCCTGCATCCAGGAACCAGTGGCGAGAACATCATCTCTTTACCCTTGAGAGAAGCACGGGAATTGTTTGAGCGGGAGTATTTGGTAGCCCAAATTAACCGATTTGGCGGTAACATCTCGCGCACGGCGGCCTTTATCGGTATGGAGCGTTCGGCGCTCCATCGGAAACTGAAATCCCTGGGCGTCTCCGGAAATGGGCGCGCGCCAGAGGCAAGTCTGTGAGGCCACCGGATCGCAGTGAGGTCAGCGTCCCGACTCGCTGTAGTCTCGACTTGGGCATCGGGCGCCTAATCCAAATCGTCCGATGTCACAGTTTCTTTGATGGTCGCGCCGGTGAAGCGAAAAACCGGAGTCCACTTTTTCGCCGGCGCTCTAAAATGGAAAGTTTGAAGAGCTTCTAATCGATGAAAGTTATCATTTGTGGCGCCGGCCAGGTTGGTTTCGGAATCGCGCGCCAACTGTCCCTCGAACAAAACACGGTAACGGTCATCGACCAATCGCCGGATTTAGTTCGCCGTATCGGTGATCAACTCGACGTGCGCGGTGTGGTGGGCCATGGATCTCACCCGGATACCCTCGACCGGGCGGGGGCGGCGGATGCGGACATGCTCATTGCCGTCACCTTCTTCGACGAAGTCAACATGGTGTCGTGCCAAGTGGCACATTCATTGTTCAATGTGCCGACGAAAATTGCCCGCGTGCGCGCACAAAGCTATCTGTCGCCGATCTGGCAGGATTTGTTCTCGCGCGACCAGATGCCGATCGATGTTATCATCTCGCCCGAACTGGAAGTGGGGCGCTCCGTCTTGCGGCGTCTCAACGTGCCCGGCGCGTTCGAAACGCGCGGATTTGCGGACGAACGTGTGCAGATGATCGGTGTGCATTTGGAAGACGATTGCCCGATCGTCGACACACCGCTCAGTCAGCTTTCGGAGCTTTTTCCGGATCTCAATATTACGGTGGTCGGCATCAGCCGGGACGACAAAATGTTTGTGCCCGACAAGTCAGACCAAATGATGATCGGCGACGACGTCTATTTTGTTTGTGCGCAGGAACGCGTGACGCGGGCTTTGGATGTCTTTGGTCATACCGAGACGGAGGCGCGCCGTGTGGTCATCATCGGTGGCGGCAATATTGGTCTTTATGTTGCTCAGCAGCTTGAGGTCACCAATAGCGGCATCCGCGTAAAAATCATTGAGGCTGACAAAGAACGCGCCGAAGCGGCAGCCGACGAGCTACAACGGACCGTCGTTTTGTGGGGCGATGGCCTTGACGAAACCGTGCTGTCCGAGGCCGGCGCAAGCAATGCGGAGGCGGTTCTTGCTCTGACCAATGACGATGAAGTGAACATTTTGGCCTCGTTGATCGCGAAGCGCCTTGGCGGGCAGAGAACACTGTCATTGGTGAACAATTCGACCTATTCCCCGTTGGCGAAGTCGTTGGGGATCGACTCGTCCATCGACCCGAGGGCGACCACCGTCTCTACGATCCTGCGCCACGTACGGCGCGGACGTATTCGGGGCCTCTACAGCGTCCACGATGGGTCTGCCGAAATGATTGAGGCGGAAGCCCTCGAGACATCACCGATGGTCGGAAAACCCTTGCGGGAAGTGTCGTTGCCCGATGGTATTATCGTCGGCGCCATCGTTCATGGCGACGAAGTGATCAATCCCCGAGGCGACACACGCATCCAGACTGGCGATAAGGTGATCATCTTTGCGCTGTCCGACATGGTGCGGAAAGTGGAGCAGCTGTTCCGTGTCAGCATTGATTTCTTCTAAGCCCAATTTCCTCCGCATGGTGGCGCCCCTTTCGATGGACAGGCATTAATGCGGTACGCAAGTGCCTTTTACGTGTCCGGATGGCTCGTGACAGTGCTTGCGGGGGCCATGCTGATTCCGGCGTCATTCGCCCTTTACTTTGAAGATAACGACTCAGCTATTGCATTCGTCTTCCTCAGTGGGCTGACGGCGTTTGTGGGGGGCAGCTTTGTCTTGGCGCTGAGAGGGGCGACCAGACTTGCGTCGACACGCGAAAACATTCTGCTCGTGGCCATCGCTTGGCTCGCGCTTCCGGTTTTCGCGGCACTACCATTCATTGCGACACAGAGCACCGTGTCATTCTCGTCGGCCTATTTCGAGGCGGTCTCCGGTCTGACCACCACCGGAGCAACTGTGTTGGGGCCCATCGAGACGCTGCCCGAATCCGTCTTGATCTGGCGCGCGCTGCTACAATGGCTCGGCGGATTGGGGGCCATCATCATGACCATCTCAATCCTGTCGGGTCTTGGCCGGGGACAAGATGAAGCCCATGGCCCCTTGCCGGGGTCCGGCCGTTTTGCGTCATCGACCGATACATTCGCCTTCACCGCGCAGACAGTGACCTACATCTATGGCACCGTTACACTGTTGGGCCTGGCGGGCATCTGGCTCAGCGGTATTTCATTCTTCAACGCTATGTGTTTAAGCCTTTCCGCCATTTCAACGGGTGGGTTCACCTGTTCGGAAGGGGGCACACAGAACCTGCATTCCCCCTTGGCCGAACTGATCATCGCCTTCCTCATGATATATGGGGCCATCAATTTCTTGCTGCACTGGGCGGTCTTGAGAGGGCGTCCCTTGACCTATGTGCGCGACCCGGAGCCCTCATATCTGTTGCTGACCATTTTCGGTGTTGCGGTCGTCCTGTTTTTTGCGACGGGTGGAAACGCGTCAGCGGATCGGGCGGTCAGCAATTTTGGGTTTGCCGTATTCAATGCGGCATCGCTCCTTACCACGACGGGTTTTTGGGTCGGCGATCTTACCGTGTTGTATGAGCTGCCCCTCATCATCCTCATCCTCGGCGCGTTGATCGGCGGATGCTCGGTGTCCACAGCAGGCGGCGTGCGCGTCATGCGGATCCTCCTGCTTATCCGACAAAGCTTGGGCGAACTCAGCCGCCTGGCCCATCCTCATGGGGTGGTGGGTATCCATTACGGACGATGGGCGGTGTCCGATCAGATGATGTTTGGCGTTTGGGGTGTGTTCGTGAGCTTCCTTTTGGCGCTTGCTTGCTTAAGTATTATTTTCGCGGGGTCCGGCTTGCGGCTTGAACATGCGCTGTTGGGGGCCATCAGTTTACTGAGTAATATTGGGCCGTTGTACGGTTTGGCCGGCGAGGACGCTTTGGCCTTTTCGGAATTCAGTCCGGCTCTCAAATACGTCATGTGCTTTGGAATGATTCTGGGCCGACTTGAAGTGATGATTATTCTGAGCCTTTTCAGTTTGATGTACTGGCGCGACTAAAGGGCGGAAAAGGGACGCGCATGCCGCGCATAGCCTATGTAAACGGTCGATATTTGCGTTATCCGAACGCGACCTTGTCAATCGACGATCGCGGTCTGCAATTTGGCGACAGCGTTTACGAGGTGATTGCTGTCCGGCACGACCGGTTTGTCGAACTGGACGATCATTTGGCACGTCTGTGGCGCTCGCTGGAGGCACTACGAATGGCTTCTCCGGTGTCGGAGCCCGCCCTTCGCATTGTATTGCGGGAAATCAAACGGCGGAATCACGTGCAAGACGGCCTCCTCTATCTTCAGATCACGCGGGGAATTGCGCCGCGCAACCACAAATTTCCCGATCGGACCGTGCGGTCCACATTGATCGTGACCGGCGCACAGCGAACAAGCACCGATCAGCTAATGGCGCTGCGCGAGGGGGTCACCGTTGTAACGCTGGAGGATGCGCGTTGGCGACACTGCGATATTAAGTCGACTAATCTCCTTCCAAATGTATTGGCGAAGCAGACTGCAATCGATGCGGGTGCGCGGGAAGCTTGGCTGGTCGACGAAGAGGGCTTTATTACTGAAGGCACCAGCTCAACGGCTTGGATTGTCCTTGAGAACGGTCACGTGGTGACGAGACCGTTGTCCACACGCATCCTGCCGGGGGTCACACGCCTCAACCTTCTCGCGGTTTTGAAACAAATGCAGATCGAATGCGTCGAACGACCATTTACGGTCCAGGAAGCCGAGTTCGCCAAAGAGGCGTTTTTGACCAGCGCAAACAACCCGGTGACCCCGGTTGTGACGATCAACGGCGTCGTCATCGGTGATGGCACGCCGGGTCAGGTCACGCGATTGTTGCAGAGTGCTTATCAAACAGGCAACGGTGCGTCATAAAAGCGAATTCAATCACAAAACAACAAAAAATAAGCCTTTTGTGATGTTTCGCACTTGCAGCACGCCCCATGGTGTATCATCTTTCTTGTGCGATCGGCGCGTTGCGTTCCATGCCGGAAGAATCCTAGCGAAGAAAGCAAAAGCACCAGCGCATATTTGGGCCAAACTATAAAATGGGGTTCACCCATGTCTTCTGAGAAGATTCAGAATCTGCAAGATACTTTTTTAAATAGCGTTAGAAAAAGCAAAACACCACTCACCGTATTTCTCATCAATGGAGTCAAGCTGCAGGGCGTGATCACCTGGTTTGACAATTTTTGTGTGTTGTTACGGCGGGATGGAAATTCGCAGCTTGTCTACAAGCATGCGATTTCGACGGTGATGCCATCGACGCCAGTGCAACTATTTGAGCCGGAAGTCGAGCAATCCGCATCTACGGAGTGACGGTCGGCTTCAGCGCGGGCAGTAAGACGACGGCCCCGCACGACACAATATGAGCCGAAAAAAAACCGAACTCATTGAGACACGGCAACAAACGACTCGTTGCCTGGTCGTCCATGCGGCCATGCGGGCTGCGTCAGGGCGGGGTGCGCCCGCTGCGCCACGTTCCGATGATGCTCAGCTTGACGAAATTCTGGGGCTTTCCCGGGCCATCGATTTGAACATCGTGGAGGGGCTGACACTTCACATCGATCAGATTCGACCCTCGACCTTTCTGAAATCGGGTCAAGTTGAAGGGGTGAAGGCCCAGGTCGCGGGGCAGGACATCGGACTTGTGGTGATCAATGCCGGCCTGTCCCCGATCCAGCAGCGCAATTTGGAAAAAGAGCTGGGCTGTAAGGTGATCGACCGGACGGGGCTGATCTTGGAAATTTTCGGTGCCAGGGCAGCCACCCGTGAGGGACGTCTCCAGGTGGAACTCGCCCATCTCACCTATCAGAAGAGCCGTTTGGTCCGATCCTGGACCCACCTGGAACGGCAGCGCGGCGGCGCCGGATTCTTGGGCGGTCCTGGCGAGACCCAGATCGAAGCGGATCGCCGGGTCATTGACGACAAGATTGCCAAGCTCAAGAAACAGTTGGAAGGTGTTGTTAAAACGCGGCAATTGCATCGCAAGGCGCGCAAGAAAGTGCCTTATCCGATTGTCGCCCTGGTGGGCTACACGAATGCGGGCAAATCCACTCTCTTCAATCTGCTCACATCTGCTGATGTGATGGCGCGGGATCAACTGTTCGCAACCCTAGATCCCACCATGCGCCAATTGGTGCTGCCCAGCGGCCGGCAAGTCATCTTGTCGGACACGGTGGGCTTTGTGTCCGATCTGCCGACCCAATTGGTGGCGGCGTTCCGGGCCACCTTGGAAGAGGTGCTTGAGGCAGATGTGATCATCCATGTACGGAACATGGCGGATCAGGATACGGTGGCACAGCGCCAAGATGTCCTTACGATTCTGGAAGATCTGGGCATTGCGCCGGACCAAGACGATCGTCAGTTCATTGAGGTTCAAAACAAGATCGATTTACTCGATGACGATGAAACGGAGCATTTGCGGTCGCGACAGCTTTATGCGGAAAAATCCGGGCGGTCGCATGTGGTGCTGATGTCCGCCACCGATGGTGACGGGGTCGGCGACCTTCTGGCGACGCTCGATGACGTGCTTGCCCACGCGCAGAAAGTGGTCGCCGTCTCGCTGCCGCCGCAGAATGGCGCCTTGATGGCGTGGCTCTACCGCCACGGGGATGTTAAAGCCCGTTCGGTCGATGACGACGGGGTTACGCGCCTTACGGTAAGCATGGACGTCGATAATCTGGAACGGCTGAAGGCGAAACTGCCTGATGGGTGCCGCATCGAGCGTGCGGACCCGCCCTCCGGTCTTAAGATGCCTGAAAGTGCCGTCATTGGATGAGTTCACTCACCGATAAAGTCTCGGCGTTGATCGCCGAGGTGGCGGCGGACAAAATCTTGCCGCGGTTTCGGCAGCTATCTAAATCCGACATTGATGATAAGGGCGGCGGCGACCCAGTCACCATTGCGGACATTGAGGCCGAACAAGCCCTCACCCCAAGACTGATGGCGCTGGTGCCGGGCAGCCGGGTCATTGGCGAAGAAGCGGTTCACGAAAACCCCAAGCTTCTCGACGACTTGGCGGACGACGATCCCTTGTGGATTGTCGATCCGGTGGACGGCACCAAAAACTTCACCAACGGGTCACCCAACTTTGTGGTCATCGTGGCGCTGTTAAAAGCTCGGCAAACGGTCGCCGGATGGATTTATCAGCCAACGGAAGAAAAAATGACCGTGGCGGAGAAGGGGGCAGGGGCCCATGAAGGAGACCGCCGCCTTTTCACGTCGGACACAACAGAGCTGCGCGACATGCGGGCCGCCATACATACAGGAAACATTGTCAAAGAGCGTCGGCCCCTTCTTAATGAAAGAGCCGAGATTTTCGCGTCCAACCAACCCCTTTATTGCGCCGGGATGGTCTATCAGCAACTAGCGCGGGGTGACCTGGACTGTTCCTTTTTCGGCCGCACCAAGCCTTGGGATCATGCCGCCGGGGCGCTCATTTTGGCCGAGGCCGGCGGACATACCGCCTTTACGAATGATGGTGTCACCTATGTGGCGGACCGTGGCGACCGCATCGGCCTCATTGCCGCAAGCTCGGAAGCCGTTTGGCAGTCCGTCCGTACAGAGATTATCAAAGACCTAGTCTTTTGACGCGTGCTCCTCTTTCTTGATCGACTGCCACAACGCCTCCATTTCATCCAAATCTGCTTCTTGCGGTGAGGTTCCCTTGGCTTCAAGCCGGCTTTCGATCTCACGAAAACGCCGGCGGAACTTCGCGTTCGTACTGCGTAAGGCCGCTTCCGGATCGATTTGCAGGTGCCGGCACAGATTGGCCACCACGAACAAAACATCCCCCATCTCGTCTTCAAGGCGTTCGGGTGCCGCCCCGTTTGCCATTTCGTGTTTCAGTTCGCCCACCTCTTCGGTGAGCTTGTCGAAAATGGGGGCTGCTTCCGACCAATCGAACCCGACCCGGGCGGCCCGCTTCTGAAGTTTCACGGCCCGGGTCAATGCGGGAAGGCCCACCGGCACATCATCGAGAATACTGCGCGCTTCTCCTTTGGCCGCGCGTTCGGCCGCCTTCTGATCCTCCCACGCGGCGGTTTGACCTTCCGATGTGCGTTCTTCCGCATCGGCAAATACGTGCGGATGCCGACGGATCATCTTGTCGCTGATGGCGTCAGCCACATCACCGAAGTCGAAATGGCCGGCTTCCTTGGCCATCTGGGCGTGGAAGACCACCTGGAACAAGAGGTCCCCTAATTCATCTTTGATCGCGGCCGGGTCGTTCTGCTCGATGGCATCGGCCACTTCATAGGCTTCTTCGATGGTGTAGGGGGCGATGGTCTTAAAGGTTTGCTCCAGATCCCACGGGCAGCCGCCCTTGGGGTCCCGCAGGCGCGCCATGATCTCAAGCAGCGCAGTGACCCCGGCATTTGCTTGGGATTCGTCGTCGCCTGTCGTCATGATTTCTCCGGCGCATCCGGGTCCGGCCTAAGATCGGTCTTCTGTTCTGCGACCGGACTGGTCTGGTCTTTTGCCGTCACCGCGGCCGCCGACAGGCTCGGCATGGGCTGGGGCGCAGGTCCGCCAATCGACACGCTCTTACCCCCTTTGGCGAAGGCCAGATTGGGCTGGCGCCCTTGAAGCGCGTCTTGCAGCCCTTCTTGAACCCGCTGATCGAGCGGGAAGTCCCACATGATCCACCCTGCCAAGGCCAGAAGCACTGCCGGAACGCCCACATAGATGACCTTCAACGCCAACAGACCCTGCGCCGTGTTTTGAGCATCGGCCCCGGTCTCAACACCGAAATACTGGATCACCGGAAGGGTCAGCAGTGCCGTGGCATAACCGATCTTGTTCGTCAGTGTGAGGAGCGAATAATAGATACCGGTTTTGTCTTGACCGGATTCAACGGCGTCTTGGTCTTTGATGTCGGCCATCATCGCGCGCAACAGGAACGAGGCCGCGCCATAGGCCAGCCCGAACAGCGTGAAACCCGTAAGGGTGATCCAGAAATGGCCCGGCGGGATGATCAGCAAGGGCAGGGCCGCAAGCGCGCCATAAAACATGGCCCAGGCAAAGGTGCGATGTTTGCCGATCTTATAACTCAGATGGATCCAGGCCGGCACGGCAATGACGCCAGCGAGGAAGTAAAACAGGAGCAGGAAATTCGCCATGCCATGCATTTGAAGGATCAAGGGCACGAACCAGAAATAGAGCGTGCCCGTCACGCCGGTGGCAGCCGCCTGTAGAAAATCCGCCGCAAGCAAATAGCGCAACGGCCTGTTGTTTGCGATGACCCGCAAGGCTTCACGCCAGTCGATCGGTTCTTTCGGCGGCGCGGGCCGTTCGTGAACCAGAGACACGGCAGCCGCAACACCAATCGGCAGCAAGATGATGATGAACAGGCCCATATTGCGGACCACATCCACCTTGGCCACTTCGTCCATAACCAGTTCCATGACCGCCGGCATGGCGAGCACCCCGAACATGCCGCCGATCAAAGCGAATTCACGCCAACCCTGAATGCGGCTGCGTTCATGATAATCGCCCGAAAGTTCGGCGCCCCAAGACATGTGGGAGATGGTGATGAGCGTCCAGCCGATATAGAGGACGAACATCCAGAAGCCCAAATGGAAGGCCCCCGCACCCTCGGGCGGCATAAACAGGTAATAGGTGGCCAGCGCGATGATCGGCACGGCAATGACCAACCAGTGGCGGCGGCGCCCCCATCTTGTCGAGTAGCGGTCGCTCACCACCCCCAAGACCGGGTCTGTCACCACATCCCAAAGCCGCATGAAGAACAAAACATAGCCGACGGCGGCGGCGCTCATGCCCACATGGTTTTCGTAGAAGAAAGGCAGGTGCACCACCAGCGGCAGGCCCAGCGCGGAAATCGGAATGGCGGGCAGCACGAAGGCTGCAATTTGCCAGCCCTTTAGTTTCTGTTCTTGGGCCGTCATTCAGTCTCCCATTGGGTCATCGGACACGTTGTGCGCGCAGATGGGTAGACATATGGCATGGGAACAGGCCTTGAAAAGAGAAAGCCGCACGCTGTTACGGCATTGTTACACAATTTTTCGATAGGAGGGCCCATGGTCAGCTTTCCGGATTGCGCGGGAAGATGGGCCAGCTTGGCGCGCCTTTCAGCCATTCGTGCTCCCGTTCCCCCCAATAGGCGGCATCGGGCTTCAGCCAAGACGGGTCATCCAGCGTGCCGGCCTTGATGAATTCCACTTCCGGCGAGAATTCGGCGCGGGTGATCAGCGGCGATCCGCATTGGTTGCAGAAATAGCGCAGCACAGCGCCGCCGCTTTCGCCTATGTCCTGGTAGGCGGTCAAACTGTCACCGGACGCGTCCAATGAGCCTGCCGGGAAAGCCACCACAACACTCAACGCCGACCCGCTTTGTTTCTGGCAGTTACGGCAGTGACAAACAGCCGTGGTGATGGGCTCCGCGTCCGTTCGGTAGCGGACCTTGCCGCACAAACAGCCGCCTTCAATCTTGGTCATGATCATTTCCTTTTCTTTTTGTTGTTTCGTCCGGGACCGTTAACTCTAACAAGGTTTCGCATGGAGATGGGTGCATGGGGTTCATCCGCATATTGGCCCCCGCACCTCCCCGCTCCCCCGGCCCAACCACCCGTAGCAGGGTACCCTTGGGGTGGTTGGGCCGGGGGAGCGGGGAGGAGAGGCTCGATCAACAATGGGTGCATGGGGTTCATCCAAGTTTTTGCCGGTGACCCCCTTGATTGATGTCCAAATACACCAAAGGCCCGCATTCGCGGGCCCCAATAGTGTTTCGGATTTCGGTTCCATGTCGGCCTTCCTTCGTGTCGACGGCGGCCTCCCCATCCTGTCAGACTATCACAATTGCATCGGCGTTTCGTGGCCGATGTCACGGAGCGTGGTGGGACGAACATCGTGCTTAACAAAGAAGAACTACTCCTGGTGGCAGCGCTCTAACCGCTGCTCTCCACCAGCGCGGCGCCGGCGAGCACAAGACCAAGGCCCAAAAGCTTAAGGGCATTGACGGGCTGTTGTTGCACACCGAAGGCCCCCACATGGTCCGCCAGCGTTGCGCCCAGCAATTGTCCCCCGACGATACACACAAAGAACAGGGCAACCCCCAGTACCGGCGCGATCATGACGCCGCCCACCACAAAGAAAACGCCGATCAGCCCGCCCAGGGCGACCCACCAGGGCAAACTTCGCACCTGGGAGAGATCTCCGTGCCCTTTCCCGAGCGTCAGCCAAATCGCCACAACCAAGGCAAGACTGATCGCCACCGAAATGGCGGCGGCCAGTAAGGTGCTGTCCAAGCGCCCGGCCATGGCCGAATTGATCGGCGGCTGAAAGGACAAGGCGGCGCCCACCGCAATGGCAGCGAGGATGTAAAGGGGATAGGCCACGAATTCACTCCTTGTTTAGGCGATCATGATGAAGCTTTGCGCAGGTGCATGCTTCGGCAGTCACCGATTTTGCTTTTCAACGCGTCCAAGAGGTAATCTACATCAACGAACAGGACGCGGTTCAATAGGGGAGGCGAGCCATGGCAGGCTTCGAGGGAACCAAGACCGTACGGGCCAACGGGGTAGAACTTGCGTATGTGGAACAGGGCGGCGGCGACCCTGTGGTCTTTGTCCATGGGGCGATTAGCGATCTGCGCACCTGGGAGAATCAGCTGCCGGCCATTGGATCGCGGTATCGCGCCATTGCCTACAGCCGGCGGTTCGCGCGCCCCAATGTGGACTTGCAGCCGTCGGGAGAGGATCCGTGGGGGCGCCACGTTCATGACTTGGTTGCGTTCCTTAAGGAAGTGGGGGCAGCGCCCGCCCATCTGGTGGGCAATTCGCAAGGGGCTTTCATCAGTCTACTGACGGCGTTACATCATCCCACGGTGGTGCGCAGTCTGGTTTTGGAAGAGCCGGCGGCGATCTCGATCTGGGGGGTGAGCATTCCGCCGAAACTATCCGAACTTGTGCGCCTTGCCCTGTCACAGCCGCAATCGGCATTAGCACTTTTGCGCTCCGCCATTAGCATGCAGATTCCCATGCAGCGCGCCTTTAAGCGCGGCGATGATGAAGAAGCGGTGGAGATTTTCGTGCGGGGCGTCCTGGGGGATAAGGCTTATGAAAAGCTGCCGGTGCCCCGGCTTCATCAGATTGACGAAAACATAAGCACGTTGAAAGCTTTGGCCTTGCGGGCCGACTTGCCCCCTTTATCGGAAGGGCCGGTGCGCCATATGCCGATCCCCACATTGCTGATCAATGGCACAGAGAGCCCGGACCTGCTGGTCCGCTTGCTGGAGCGGCTGGAATTCCTGCTGCCGAATGTAGAACGGCTGGAAGTCAAAGGCGCGTCCCACTTCATGCATGAGGACGATCCGGCTACGGTCAATCAGGCGATCCTGGATTTCCTTAAGCGGCAGAACATCGATGCCGAGCAAGAGGCGGCTTAGCGGTTACGATAAGGCACTCACAGCCCATGGACAGCACATTTATGGATCGGGCCTACGGGCTCGCGCTGAAAAGTTTCAATGAAGGGGGGCTTCCTATCGGCGCCGTTTTGGTGCGTGACGGCCAGGTGATCGGGGAAGGCCATAATCAGCGGGTTCAACAGGGAGATCCGATCGCCCACGGGGAGATGGATTGTTTCCGCAAGGCCGGCCGCCAGAAAACCTATACCGATACTGTTCTGTATACGTCGCTCTCACCTTGCATGATGTGCGCCGGTACGATCGTCCAGTTCGGTGTGCCCAAAGTGGTGATCGGCGAAAACGAAAACTTCGGCGGCAATGAAGAGTTTCTTAAGAGCCGGGGGGTGGAGGTGGTGATCTTGGATCACGCCGATTGCAAGGCGCTGATGGCCCGCTGCATCAACGAGCGGCCTGACTTGTGGCACGAAGACATCAGCGAAAGCTGAATCTCGGCCTTGGCTGCGTGGCGCGGCTCACCCATGGGCCGCGAATTCGGACACGGGGTCGCCGGCAATCCGAGAGTGATACATGACCCGGGGCTCGCTCATATCCCAGGGGCAGGCCTGGTGGAGTAGGCACCGATTATCCCAAAGAATGGCGTCCCCGGCGGTCCAATGGTGGTGATAGACCCGCGGCGGGCGGCAGGCGAATGTCACCAGTTCGTCCAACAGCGCTTCGGACTCCGCCTCTGACAGCCCAGGAATGCCATAGGCGTGGCGGCCAATGACCAGCGATTTGCGCCCAGTTTCCGGATGGGTCTTCACCAGGGGGCGCAGCGGCGGGTCCTGCCCGTGGAAGCCATAGCCGCTATATTCGCTGTCCTTGTCTTGTTTGTAGACATGGCCCGCTTTGGCTTCGCTGTGATAGAGCGAATGATAGGCCGACAGGCCCTCAATCCGTGCCTTCATCTCATCGTCCAGCGCGTCGTAGGCTGCGCGCATATCGGCAAAGCCCGTTTCTCCGCCTGCGGACGGAACCACATGCGCCGTGAACACGGCTCCTTTCGCTTGCACCGGCATATAAGTGCTGTCGCAATGCCAGCCCATATTGCCGTGCAGGATCTTCATGATGTCGTCGCTGCCGTCATCGGGCCGTAAACTGCCGTCTTCCTTCACATTGCTGAGTGCCGCGATGTCGAATTCCAGAGCGCCGAAGCGTTTGGCAAAGGTGATTTGCTCCGCATTCGTCAGATGTTGGTCCGGAAAGATCAGCAGGGCGTAGTCGAGCCACAAATCGTAAAGACGCGCGAATTCCGATGCCTCCAGCGTGGCAAGTTTCGGCCCCTTGATCACGGCGCCAAAGGTGGCGTCGACGGTTTGGACCGAAAGGGGCGGGGTCATCGTCAACGGCTGAACCTCTCCTACCAGACCCGGCCACGCCGTTTGTTGCGTCGTTGCCGCATGCGATGGTGTAGAACGGCGCGTTGGTCGGCGAGCCAATCTTCTTTGCCGATGTCGGTGGACAGCCCCTGTTTGGCCCGTTTTTCCGCTTCCAGGGTGCGGAACTGGCAGAATTCCTGGTAGGCGTCGATATCGTCCTGCAGGTTCTCCACAATTAGTTCCACCATGATCGCGTCATCCAGAAAACCGATGCCCGGAATGTGGTCGTGGATCATATCGTTCGGATTGGCAAAATAGGCCATGGCGCCGCGTACCCGTGCTAGTTCGTCGTCGGGCAATTGCCATTCCTTGTCGGATACCATGTCGACCAAAATTTCGAGTTTGGCGAGCCGGGTTGAAATGAACTCAGGCAGATCCGTGTTGCTGGTGGATTGTTCGAAGACCTTACGGGCTTCCGACACAATGGTGTCGCCATCGACTTTTCCGTCAGTCACGGCTTGCTGAGCTGTCTGGGCGACAGACTTGAAGTGCTCGAGGTCTTTGTCGCTAAGCTCGATGGAAATTTGCAATGGCATAAGCGTTCCCTTGTTTTACGGTGTTTGGTCTATGATAGGCGCTCTGCCGTGGGCGTCAAAGGGGCAAGGCAAAAGGCGCCGATGGGGTTACTTTCCGCCTACGCCTCGGGCTCCGGGACCGGCAGGTCCGTCTGCTCGACTTCCTTGCACTGACAATTCGGTGCATTGGCGCCTGGTTGCGCCTCCCCGCAGGAAATCGTCAGGCTATCCAAATCGAGAAGCACATCGTCCAGTTGAACACTGCAGCACTGGATGAGGGCAGGGCATTCAAATACCATCTCCATGGATTTCACTTTGAAGGGTGTTTGGTGCACAGGCCCTTCCACTTCCGTGATTGTGTTGGTGACGGTCACATTGGTGCTGCCGACCACCACAATCGCGATAACGGCACTGACGGCCACCATCGCCACAAGCCCCACAATCGACGCGTGAAACCAAGACATGGCTTCAGTTTAGCGCTTCAAGCCTTTGATTTCGATGATGCTTGAGCCTTTGAGCCTATTCTCATGACGCTCTGTTGCCCTAAAGCCACGTGCAAAGCCCCAGAGATCACGGAACAGCCCAGCGATTTGCCGGTTTCCCATTGACTAGGAAGCCGGATTTGGGAACAACTCGGGCCAAATCCACCGCAATTTTGGAGAGTACGCGCATGGACATTGGACCGCTAAATCATGTGGGCGTGGCTGTTCCCTCGATCGAGAAGGCAGCGCAGACCTATCGGGAGCTTTATGGCTGTGACGACATTACCGAACCGGGCGAGCTGCCGGAGCAGGGGGTGCGCTTCTGTTTCGTCAACCTGCCGAACAGCCAGATCGAGCTGATCGAGCCGATCAATGACGACTCGCCCATCACGAATTTCCTCAAGAAAAACCCAAAGGGCGGTCAGCACCATGTGTGTTTTGAAGTGCCGGATATCTACGAAGCCAAAGCGTTGATGGAAAAGCGTGGCGCCACGGTGCTGAACGAGCCGCGTATCGGTGCCCACGGTACACTGATTATTTTTGTGCATCCGAAGAATACGGACGGGGTGCTGGTGGAGTTGATGGAAACCCCGAAGGGCGATCATTAAGCGCTGTAGGCACGCAGGAACAATCTAACGGCGCGTTCGGCATGGGCATTAAGCGCCGTTCCTTGCATAGGCGGATCGACACCCAAAACCACGCGCATCAAGGCGGATCCCACCAGCAGATCCAAAAACGCATCCGCCGCGTCGTGGCGGTTGTCGATGTCTAGGCCGGCTTCCTCGCCTTCTGTTGCAAAGAGATGTGCGAGGGATTGCTTCACGCGCCCCATGCTGGCCCGGTAGAACTGATCCGTGAGCTCGGGAAAGCGCACCGCTTCCGCAATCATCATGCGGTAAAGCGCGACAGGTTCAGGTTTCATGGCCACGGCGAACATATCGTGGGCGATCCGCTGCAGTTTCCCTTCAAGCGAGACGTTTGCGTGGTCCGGTTCAAGGGCCGGCCAAATCTCTTCAAGCTGGACCTGCATCACATCCAGAAACAGCTGCTCTTTGCTGTCGTAATAGTTATAGAGCGTGCGTTTGGAGACGCTGGCCGCGTCCACAATCGCATCCATGCTCACGCCGCCAAAGCCGTGCTCCAGAAAAAGCTGGGTAGCGGCACCGATGATCTGCTGCTGCTTGATCCGGCGGCGCCGCTCCCAGCCAGTTGGGGAGGTAGTTAGGCCCAGATTTTCTGCACTTTCGGACACGGACGGGGTGAAGACCTCTTGAGAAAGTAAACGGTACGGTGTAGTATATCGATTATGGAGCAAAGTTCAAGGGACGATCCCTCCGCGACAGACCAACAGGGCGAAAAAGCGAGGCCCAAGAAACCGACGATGACGAGGCAGTCGCTGTCGCTTGGCGTGTTGTTGGGAGGCGCCGGGTTCGCAGTGTTTTGTCTGGCGGCGGCCGGGTGGCTCTGGGTTACCGATTGGCGGTTCGTTGAGACCACCAATAATGCCTATGTTCAGGGCGAGATCACGGCCATCCGGCCGAAAGTATCGGGCTATGTGAAAGACCTGTACGTCACCGACAACCAACAGGTGCGTAAGGGCGATCCACTGCTGCGCATTGAGGATGCGGAAGTCCGCCAGCAAATCGCCGGCGTGGAAGCGGACCTGAAGCGCTATCAGGCGGAAATGGTAGCGCTCACGCAGCGGAAGAAGCTCCAGGAATTGGCGATCGAACAGGCGGACGCGGAAGTCGCCATCGCCCAAGCGGAACAAGATCGCGCGAAGGCGGAACTTGCACGCTCTCAAAGATTGGCAAAGGCAGGCAATACCAGCAAACAGGCCCACGAAATCAATGTGGCTGCCCACAGCCAGGCCATCGGGGCCGTGGCGCGGGCGGCGGCCCAGTTGGAAGCCGCCAAGCTGGAAGTGTCGGTGTTGGATGCGGAAGAACAGAAGCTTACGGCGCTGATCCAAAAGACGCGTGCCGACCTTGCCATTCTGAATATTCGATTGGACGATACGTTTTTGAAGGCCCCCATTGACGGGGTGGTAGGTAACAGATCCGTTCGGGCCGGTCAGTTGGTGGAGCCCGGCCGCTTCCTGATGGCGATCGTGCCGCTCGACAAGGTTTGGGTCGATGCGAACTTCAAGGAAACGCAGCTCACCCATGTGGAAGTGGGCCAGGAAGCCGAAATACGCATCGATACGTTTCCCAATCAGCCTATCAAGGGCGTCGTCGCCAGCGTTGCGCCGGCAAGCGGGGCGGAGTTCAGCATATTGCCGCCCCAGAATGCGACCGGGAACTTCACGAAGATCGTCCAGCGGATCCCTGTGAAGATCGCCATCGATGAGGACGATCCGATGATCGGCCGGTTGCGCCCGGGTATGTCATCCGTGGTGTCGATCGACACGAAAAGTAAACCACAGCACACGGAACAGCTCGCCCAAGAACGATGACAGACGCTGCGCTTGACGCCCGCGAGGCGGAGTTTGAGCTGACAGCTAAACAGGTGCTGGCCTTTGCCGCCATCGTTTTGGGCGTGTTTCTCGCGATGCTCGACATCCAGATTGTGGCAAGTTCCATCGGTCCACTGAGTGTGGCGTTGGGCGCCACCATCGAGGAAGTGGCCTGGGTCCAGTCGGCCTATCTGATCGCCGAGGTCATCGTCATTCCGCTTGCCGCCTGGCTCACGGCGGCGCTGTCGACCCGTTACTTGTACCTGATCGCCATCAGCGGTTTCACGGTGATGAGCATCGCCTGTGCCGCCGCGTGGGATCTGCCGTCCATGATCATTTTTCGCCTCATCCAAGGCGCCACCGGCGGCATGATGGTTCCTATCGTGATGTCGGCGGTCTACATTATTTTTCCACCCTCTAGGCAAAGAACCGCTTTAGCGATCGCCGGGTTCTCAGTTCTCTTTTCAGCGATTTCGGGCCCGGTTATCGGCGGATGGATCACCGAGCTTTTGTCATGGCATTGGCTGTTTCTGATCAACGTGCCGTTGGGCATCTTGGTTGCCCTGGGGGTCTACTTTTTTGTGGACTTTGACGAACCTGACTTCAGCTTGTTGAAGCGCTTTGATGGTTGGGGCGTCCTGTTCATCGCCCTGTTCTTGGGAAGCAGCGAATTCGTTTTGAAAGAGGGCACCAAGCACGACTGGTTTGAATCCGACGCCATCTTCCGGCTGACAATCGTGGCCGTCATTTCGTTTGCGTTTTTGATATATCGCGAACTCACAATAGAAGAGCCCGTGGTCAATTTGAGGCTGTTTCAAGATCGAAATTTTGCGGTCGGCTGCGTTCTCTCCTTCGCGACCGGTTTGGTCCAATTTGGGTCCATCTATTTGATACCGGCAATTCTCGCGACCATTCGCGGGTTCAATAGTTTGCAGATCGGCAACACCATGTTTGTCATGGGCGTATTCCTGGCCCTCGGAATGATGACCGCCAACATTGCTGCGCGAAAGGTGGACGAGCGTGTCATCATGGCTGCCGGATTGTTGGTCACCGCCGTTGGGATCTGGGTTGACGGGGACCTCACCAATGAAGTGGGGAGCGCACAGCTGTTCCTCGGTCAGGCGCTGCGCGGGTTTGGGCTCGCGATGATTATGCTCACTGTCACTAACATCACTATTGGTGGCCTTGCGGAAAAAGACGTGCGCAATGGCAGCGGGCTTTACAATCTGATGCGCAATTTGGGAGGCGCCGTGGGGCTCGCGATTATCACTTGGCTTATTCAAGTGAGACAGGACCTTCACTATCACCGCCTATCCGAAAATCTGACGTCTGGAAAACTGTCGATCGACGCCGTTCAAGGCTTGCCGGTACCCGACATTTCGTTGGACGAGAAACTTCCAGGATTCGACCGCTCTCAAACGGCCATCATCGAAATGGCGACAGGCATGGCAGAACGGGAGGCGCTCGTGATGGCCTACAACGATGTGTGGTTGGTGCTGACGGCGATCATCGCGGTGAGTACATTCCTGGTGGCCTTCCTGCGACGCCCGGCAACCGGGGCCCCTCCCGTCGCGGCCCATTGATTCTCCAGTTTTGCCGCTGTTTTTTACCGCATCTTCATAGTTCAGCTAACGCAATACGAGTAGGCTATTGAAAAACCTTCATCTTTTGGCGGCAAATAATGGTTAACGTTTGCCTCGTTTTGTGATTATCTCCCCGGCGCAAAACAACCAAGCAGTGGGGAAGCACTCATGATCAGAACATTTGGACTAATTGCCGTTGCCGGTCTTTTCGCCACGGCGGCCCATGCCGCGGTGACCACCATCGAATACCAACCGGCGGAAGGGGACGCGGTCGTCGTCGCCTATGACGATGCAACCTCAACGGCGACAAACAAAACGAGCGGTAACTCGGGTCCCTACACTTGGGACGAAGCGTCCAGCACGGTTTGCAGCAATGATGCGGACGGCAATGAAGTGTGCGTGACCTTCGAAAGCGCGGGCACCGAAGTCGGCCACAAAACACCATTCACCACCAATGACGGCCGGTCCGGCACTGCGACCATCGTCTCCGTCGAATAACTCTCACTTTAGGACTGGGTCACGAGTACCCGGCGCGATTGGCGAAACGCTCTTTGCGCCGACATGTGTTGCGTATACTGAGCAATCATCCTGTCCCAAAATGCGTATTGGTTTTTTTGGGGAGTCACCTGCGTTCGGCGGCTGTCCGCTGTGCGCCCTTTTCCAGATAGGGGAAACTATCCATGATGAGAACTTTAGGTGTCCTTTTTGCCTCTGCCATGTTTGCAACCGCTGCTCATGCCGCTGTAACCACCATTGAATACACTGGCTCGGACGGTAACTCCGCAACGATTGCCTATGACGATTCGACCAACACGGCGACGGTTGTCGGTGGTGAGAGTGATGGCCAGTCAGCACCTTATACCTACGATGAGGCAACCAATACGATTTGCGGATCGGACAACGAAGGTAAAGAAGTCTGTGTGACCTTCGCGAACCCGGGCGAAAATGTGGGCGACGCCTCTGACTACACGACGAATGACGGCCGCACCGGCACTGCAAAGATCGTGGACGTTCAAGAATAGCGATTGAATTGAGCCGACTGACATCGGCACTTAGGGCGCGGCGGAGGAAACTTCGCCGCGCTTTTTTGTGTCTGCGCCGACCGTTGGCATGTATTCTGCCGTTATCGCGCGACCAAGAGGAGGCATAAGATGTCGGCAGATGACTTAACGTTTCTCGAACGCACAAGGATCCAAATGGAATATGTGGTGCCGCTCATTCGTGACCTGCAGCGCATACTGGGCGAAGAGGCGGTGAATGCGGCTTTGGCACAACGTATTAAGGATCTAACGAGTGAGGCCAAGAAGTCGGACGCAATGTACGAGGACTTGTCGCAGATGGTCGATGGGGTCAAAACCTATGCGGCCGGCGGTGCCCTCGAGTATGACGTCTTGCGCGCCGACAAGGATCACTTCGATATAAACGTAACCGGCTGCCAGTACGCCAAGCTGATGGAAGACCTTGACGCGCAAGACCTCGGTTACCAACTGATCTGCGGCTTCGATATTCCGTTTGCGGAACAACAGGGAATGACGTTGACACGCACCCAAACATGCATGCAGGGCGCCAGCCATTGCGATTTCAGATACACGAAACGGTCTTAGGCCAGTGGGAATAAGCTGATGGCGACTCTGAACGGCGGCGGGCTCATGGCGCAGACCTTGGCGCGGTTGGGGGTTGCCCACGTTTTCGCTCTACATGGCGGGCATCTGGACGCTTTTCTTGTGGCGGCCGTGGATGAGGGGATTACACTGATCGACACCCGCCACGAAGCCACGTGCGGACATGCCGCCGACGGCTATGCGCGGGTCACCGGCGGTAAGGTGGGCGTCGCGGTAATCACCGCCGGTCCGGGCTTTACCAATGGTCTGACCCCCATGGCAAGCGCCTATCTTGACGCCATTCCCACACTGTTCTTCGCCGGTGCGCCGCCCTTGCGGGAGACAGAAACCAATCCGTTGCAAGGCGGCTTCGACCAAGTGGCCATGGCGGCGCCGGTCTGCAAATGGGCCCACCGGATCACCGATGTGGAGCGCATTCCCGACCTTATCGAGAAGGCCATGCGCATCGCCAAGACCGGCCGGCCCGGACCGGTGTTCCTGGAAGTACCCATCGACATCATGTTTGCACCCGGCAGACCCTTGATGCTGCCCGTGGAAGACGCACGGGGGATCGACCGGCTGCGGGCGCCGGCACCGTCCACTCAAGCGGTGGCGGAGGCACTTCAATTGCTGACATCGGCGTCGAAGCCCGTCATCATCGCGGGCGGCGGCACCATCTTGTCGCCCACGTCCGAACCATTGCGCCGCTTCGCGGAGATCAGCGGCATTCCGGTCGTCGCCAATGGACGTGCGCATGGGGTGCTGCCGCCGGATCATCCGAACTATTGCGGCGGTGTGGATGCGATCGGGGTGGCAGCTCTGTCGGGTGAGATGCCCGATGTGGTGGTGCTGGCCGGCGCGCGCCAAGGACTGTTCACCGGCGGCCGGACCGGGGGCGTGATCCCACCGGATGCCAAGCTTATTCAAATCGATACGGATGGGAGAGAGCTCGGCCGGTTGAAAACGCCCGACATTCCCATCATCGCCGATTGCGCCGAGACCTTCGAAGCACTCGTTCGGGCCGCAGGTGAGACCAAATGGCAAGATCTGTCCGCGTGGCGCAACACCCTGCAACAAAGCAGGGGAGCGGTAAACACGCTGTTCGAGGAAGCGCTGGCTCAATCCCGTGCGGGTGCGATCCACCCCTACCATGCCGCCAAAGCGGCGATGCAGGCGTTAAAACCAGAAACCGCCATCGTCTGCGACGGCGGCGAGGCCGTGTCTTGGGCGTCCATGCACTTGCGTATTCCGGCGCCCGGGCGATTCATGGCCAATGGCTACCTGGGATGTCTTGGGGTTGGCCCCGGCATGGCCATTGGGGCGGCCGTCGCCGAACCGGAGCGGCCGGTGGCCGTGGTGATGGGCGACGGCGCCGCCGGCTTCAACATTCAAGAATTTGACACCATGGTGCGGCACAAGCTGCCGATCCTCACCTTTGTCTTCAACAATTCCTGCTGGGGCATGTCACAGCACGGACAGGATCTGGTGTTCGGCCCTAATCGGCGCAGTGCCGTTGCCTTGGGCGATACCAATTACGATCAAGTAGCGCGCGGCTTCGGTGCCGATGGAGAGCGGATCGACCGGTTCGAGGACATCGCCGCCGCCGTCAAACGCGCCCAAGCGTCGGGCAAACCCACATGTCTTAACATTGTGACCGATCCGGACATCGCCCATCCGGTGACGGCGACAATGATCGGCGACATCAATGCGGAAAACGAAATCGCCATTCCGTACTATGAAAACATCCCGGTTTAATATCGTGTAGCGGTGTAGGGTGCATTGCGCTTCGCCTGCCTTCGAGCTGTTTTGGTTACAAGGCTTCGCCGGGTAGCTTGATGGCTTGCTTTACCCAGTCTTCAATCTGCGCTTCATCCAACCCGTCATCTTCATAAATATTGTAATAGCGCGTGCCGTCCACTTTGGATGTGACGGGCGGCATGGGCTTAAGCCCGGTGCCGCGCATGAACGTCAACTGGACATATTTTTTGTAGCAGTACATCCCCATGAAGTAGCCGTCTTCCTTGCCAAAAAGCGGGGTATTCCATTTGACGGCCTTTTGCACCTCAGGGAACACACCCTCCACGATTTGGTCGATCCGTCGTCCGATGTCGCTCTTCCAGCCCGGCATGGCGGCGATATACGCCTGTACCGGCGCGTCCCCGTGTCCTTTGGGGATCTGCGGGTTGCCGCTGGACAACAGTTTGGGTGTGTCTTTCTTGCTCACGGCATTAGTTTAACATGCCGCAGGTCTGCATTCGTCACTCATTCTGTTCATCACTACGTGACTTGAAACACCACTTGACACTCAAGTGTACAGCGTATACTTGTATGTATACACCGTACACTTGAGGAAACAGCCTATGCCCGCGGCAGCACCGAAAAGACAAGCAGCTTCGCCCACAAAATCACGAACCCTCACCCGCAATGCCATCGTGAGCAAGGCCCGCACCCTTCTTCAAGAGGAGGGGATCGGCGCCCTTTCCATTCGTCGGCTGGCGGGCCGTTTGTCCGTGTCACCGATGGCGCTCTATCGCCATGTGGCCGACCGGCAGGATCTGCTGGAAGCCGTGCTGGTCGACATCATCCGGCACGACGATATCGCCGCCCATGATGAAACGGATTGGCGCGCCTGGCTTGTGGAAACGTGCAAGCGCATGCGGCGCTCGCTCATGCAAAACCCAGAGATTATTCCGATCTTTGCCGAAACCGACCGCATGTCGGCGGCGGAACTTGCAAGCTTCGACCGGGTGCTGTCCCGCTTAAGCGAAGCAGGGCTGTCCGATGAAATGGCGGCCAAAGCCTTCCATGTGACCGTCAGTTTTACCTTCGGGTCGCTGGCCTATGAGCAATTCAAGTTCCGCAAGCTGACGAACAAAAAACTGCCGACGAAGAAGGAGCTCGCCGCATCGCACCCATCTGTGGCCCGTGCCGCGCGGCACTTGGCGACCCCTTTGTCGGACACGGAATTCGAAGCGAGCCTTAAACGCATTCTGCAAGGGTTCTGACATGCATCCAAACTTCAAAGCTATCGATTTGATGATGGGCATCCCGTCCGATGAAGATCGGCGTGAGTGGTACGAATTCATGAAGCCGCTGCTCATGGATGAGGAAAGCCGCACCATGATGCAAATGCCGGCCCAATTCCTGTTTAAGGACCTGCCCCAGACCGGGGGCCATGAAGACTTTATCGGTTATGTCACCGGCCAAATGGATGCCCATGGAGTAGAAAGAGCCATGGTGGGCTTCTACGAAGACTCACCCATCCTGCAAACGGCCTGGAAGGACCATCAGGATCGGTTCTTCTTCGACCTGCCGGTCAACGCTAATCTGGGCATGGACGAAGTGCGCAGGATCAAACGCCTGCAGAAGGAATATAACATTAAGGCGGTGAGCGCGTTTCCCTGCGGCATCAACCCGCAAGTGCCCATCAATGACAAGAAATGGTACCCGATCTACGCCACCTGCGTGGAATTGGACATTCCGTTTTGTTGCTGCGTCGGCGTGCCGGGTCCCCGCCTGCCCATGGAGGCCCAGCGTGTCGATTTGATCGACGAGGTGTGTTGGTTTTTTCCGGAGCTCAAATTTGTTATGCGCCACGGCGCCGAGCCTTGGGAGGACATGGCCGTCAAGCTGATGCTGAAATACCCCAATCTCTATTATTCAACCAGCGCCTTTGCGCCCAAACATTACCCGAAAGCCATCGTCGACTATGCCAACAAGCGCGGGCCCGACAAGGTCATGTATGCCGGCTATTTCCCCATGGGGCTGAGCCTGGAACGGATTGCGCGGGATATGCCAAACGTTCCGTTTAAGGATGAAGTGTGGCCCAAATTCTTACGCGAAAACGCCATTCGCGTCTTTAAGCTCTAACGGAAGGTTACGAGGCAAGGTCATGACAGCACTGGCAAAACAGGAAGACCGTATCCCCTTACCCATGCCCTTTGGCTGGTTCGGCGTGTGCTATTCGAACGACCTGCCGGAGAAAGGCGTTAAGGCGCTCGAATATTTTGACAGTCATATCGCGCTTTACCGCGGAGAGGACGGCACGCCCCGGGCCCTTGATGCCTACTGCGTCCATATGGGCGCTCACTTGGGTGTGGGGGGCGAGGTGATCGGCAATACGCTCGCCTGTCCCTTTCATGCCTGGCAGTACGATGACGAGGGTAAGTGCGTCCATATTCCGTATGCGACCAAAATTCCCGCGGCAGCAAAAGAGCCTTGTTTGAAAACGTGGTTCTGCGCGGAAGTAAACCAGATGATTTGGATCTGGTATCACCCGGATAATGTGGCGCCCCTATGGGAGCCGCCGGTCTATGCCGAATGCAATGACGAAAATTGGAGCGACTTTGAAACCTATGACTGGATGATCAAAACCCATCCCCAGGAAATGGCGGAAAACTCGGTAGATGCCGCCCATTTCCGTTATGTGCACAAGGCCGCCGATTATCCCTCCGATTGGACGTCGTCCTATGACGGGCCTCTACGCCATGCCTGGCTTGAAATGAAGATGGATACACCCAAGGGCAGCGTGACGGGTCGCATCGAAAATGGCAATGACGGGCCGGGGCAGGCTTGGACCCGGTTTTCCGGCATTTGCGACACGTTCCTCATGGCGTCGATCACGCCGGTTAGCCGCGAACTGGTACACACACGATTTGCTTTCACCCAACCAAAAGCCGATGTGGATGGGCCGCGGGGCGGGGTGGCCAAGGCCTTTGTTCAGGAAATCGTCCGTCAGCTGAACGAAGACATTCCCATTTGGGAGAACAAGAAGTATCTCCATCGCCTGCGTTTGTGTGATGGCGACGGTCCGATCATGGAAATCCGTCATTGGTTCAAACAGTTCCTCATCGACGGCGCGCCGTAAATTGGAGTTTCAATAGGGTCTGACCCTATTGAAACTGGACCGCCACCATCATCAGTCAGGATTTCGCCGGACCGGTTTGGATCGTCGATGACCAAACCTGCAAACCCTGCGGTGTCCTCTGAAGGTAGTGCGTAGGACGAACGCGGTGCGTCGAATACCTGCAGTTCCAGGCTTGTATAGGGGCGCTGCCAAAGCCATTCCCGGTTTTCGACCGCTCGAAGATCCTCACGGGGCGGTGTGTCGTCGGTAAAGGCCAGGAAATAGAGCGTGAAACCGTGTTGAGGCACAGGTTGGATCGACAGAAGCCGCATGCCTAGCCGGTCTCGATAAAAGGCCAAGGCCTGGTCAACGTCATGGGTCCGCAAGGTCACCTGACCGATTCCCGAAAACACATGGTTTGAAACCAGATAGCCCAACTTCTTCGGACGTCCCTGGAAGGTCTGCTGCAACAGCTCGATTTTGAAGCCTTCCGGATCGTCCAGATGCGCCATATAGCCGATGTCGTGAAACTGGTGCGGGTCGCTTACCTCTATACCGGCGCTGCGCAGGGCCGACCATGCAAGATCGAGATCCGGCACTGAGATGCCGATCTTCCAATACCGGTCCGTGTCTTTGTGTTGGTAGGATTTTTGGGCGTTGGCCTCATGCAGTTCGATCTCAACATCCGGTTCGCCATATGACAGAGTGATCTTTGCATCCTCCTCGCGCGCCTGCATGCCCAAATGTTCCGTGTAGAAATCGGCAAGCAGTCGTGGTGATTGGCACCGAAGAATGAGTCTCGCTAAGCGCATGGCGCCACTATAGCGTCCTATTGCGTTTCCAGGTGAAATGGAGTGAAGCGCCGTAGGCCCTGAACGTTTACCGCCAGGAAACGCGCAAAACAAAGAATCCGGTGCCGGTTTGTGTCTCCAAGAAAACCAAAACGGCTCTGGATGAACTGTTTCGAGGAATGGGCTAGGGTGGTGGTTAACCAATCAATCAAGGATTAAAGCATGCGTTGGGTTTGGCGGGGGCTTCTGGGGCTAGGCGTTATTGCCGCTATCCTCGGCGTTGGTTATTCGAACCTGTTTCCGCCCCGGCTGCCGGTTCCGCCTCAGAAGGACCTGGTGATCAGCGGTGTCACGGTCATCAATCCAGGTCAAGTCCGCAAAGCAAACCAATCAATCGTTGTCGAAGACGGGAGCATCGTCGACATCAGAGATCGACAGGCGGGCGACCCGGAGCCTCTTTGCCCGAACTGTTTTGCCGTGCCCGGATTGATTGATGCCCATGTGCACACACCCCCGCGCATCGCCATCGGTAACCAGGAGCTGTTCGCGTTGCTCTATCTTCGGTACGGCGTTACCAGCGTGCGGGATGTGGGGCAGTCGGAAAACAGCGTGGCGGCGCTGGCCGCAAAGCTGAACGGGGGCAAGCTCGTCGGTCCCCGCATGTATCGCTGCGGTCCCATCATCGAAAGCCCGCCCACTTCTTGGCCCTTGGCAAAGGTGGTGACCAACGCAGACGAAGGGCGTGCGGCTGTAGAGCAGTTGGCCGGCGAAGGGGCCGATTGCATCAAGGTTTACAACGAACTGACACGCGAGGCCTTCGACGCCATTGCCGATGCGGCGCGGGAGCGAGGGCTCCCCTTGATCGGGCATGTGCCCCACGTTTTGTTGCTCAACGAACTATCCGACTTTGAAAGCCAGCACTTTACCGGCGTGCCCTATCTCACCCGGCCGCGGCCGCCTCATGGCACGGATTTCCGGGACGAAGACGTGCAAGATATGGGGATGCAGGAAATCGAGTCCGTCTTCGACATCGCCAAGGCCAACAATGTTTCGTTCACGCCAACTCTTGCCAATCTTAGCCTTCGATTGACGGCGTCGGACCGCAGCCGCTTTCCACCGTCAGAAGGTGCAGCAGATTTGCCGACATTTTGGGCGGGCGCTTGGAACCTGATTGCCGGCCACCCAAAAACGGAAGCGGCGATCGCACTACGCGTGGCGACCCAACCCTTGATGCGGGCACTTGCCGCCAAAGCGCGCGAGAAAGGCGTCGATGTTTTGGCAGGCACAGACACGCTCATGCCTTGGGTGGTGCCGGGCGAAGCGCTGCATCTGGAAATGGCGGCACTGGCAGAGGCCTTCGGAGATAGCGAAGCGGCGCTTACGGCTGCAACGCACATTAACGGAACGCACATCGACGAGGGTGTGATCGGGGGTCTCAATACTGGTGCTCGGGCCGACATTTTGTTGTTGGCCGACGATCCAATTGAAGATCTCAATGCTCTGCGGGATTGGAAGGTATTGATCGCCGACGGCAGGCTCTACGCACGAGACATGATTGATGCGTGGACGGAGCGGTACCGTCGCCATTTCCGAGGCACTTACTACACAACAATCATGGGAACAGTCGTCGGATGGGTGGTTGGCGACTACGCCCATGTGGAGTCTGAAGGTTAGCACTTTCGATCCGCAGCGTGCCTGCTATCAGCTCCTGGTTGTGAGAGACATCGATGCATGGCTGTAACGGAGCCGAAGCTTGTCGCTCCCAAGGATTCCCGGTTAAATGGCGCCAAACAAAGAACAGATGGTGAGGACCCTCATGGCCTATGCCCCCGCGACCTATGACTTTTACGATGCCGACAGCCACATCATGGAGCTGCCGGACTTTCTGACGAAGTATGCCGACCCGGATATCCGCAGCGAAATCCCTGACGTCAGCTATTCGGCCTCTATCGTCACCGATGAAGAGGTGGCGGAAATCATGGCCCAAGGGGGCAAGCACAGCGATGCTCACCGCCAGACCCAGATCGATTTGGGCGACCGCCTCATCGAGAAATCGAAAGAGATTCAGGCATTAGGCGCTTTCACGGCGGCCGACCGATCCGTGGCCATGGACCTGCTGGGCTTCAAGAAACAATTGGTGTTTGCCACCCACAGCGTGGCCTTTCCGTTTCACCCCAGCTCCAAGAAACCGCTTCACCTGCGCTATGGGGCAACGCGGGCGCACAATCGCCATATGGTCGATTTCTGTGCGGAGGATGCACGGCTTATGGGGGTGGGGATCGTGCCCATCGACGACCCCGAGTACGCCATTTCAGAATTAGAGTGGGCAATCGAGCAGGGCCTCAAAGCCATTTGGGTGCCGCACCGGGCGCCGCTTGAGCGGGCCCCCGGGCATGTGGAGCTGGAAGGCTTCTGGGCCCGGCTCGCGGAAGCGGGTGTGCCATTCCTTCTGCATGTGGGCGGCGCGCCGCTGCAGGTCCGCGATCCGTGGAGCAATAACGGCCGGGGTGCCACGAAGGATTGGCTGGGCGGCGGCGAAAATGTACGAACCAAGGATGCCACGGTCCTCCACCAGGCACCGGAAATGTTCCTGAGTATGATGGTCATCGACGGCGTGTTCGAGCGGCACCCCACTCTGAAGGGCGCGGCCGTGGAACTGGGGGCAGGGTGGGTGCCCGAAATGTTGCGCCGGCTGGATGCCATCACCAAGGTCTACAGCCGCAATGACACGTCGGTGCGTTTTGAACGGACGCCGACGGAGCAGCTCACTCAGCAGATGGGCTTCACGCCGATGCCCCACGAAGACGTCGCAAACATGATCGCTCAATCCAATGCGGAGCTTTATTTGTTCTCCAGCGACTATCCGCATATCGAAGGCACACGCGACCCCATCGGCCGTTTCGAACGCACGATCGGGGATCTCGACGAGCAGGTCAAAACTCAGTTCTATACGGAGAATTTCCTGCGGCTGTTCCCCGAGGCCCGCGTCGCATAAGGACACTCTAAGGTAATGCGTTTTGTTTGGGCCTTTGGCGCCCTCATCATTGCAATGGTGGGCGGCTGGATCTATTTGATCCAACCGTTTCCCGGATCGACCGCGCGCGACGCGCTGGGCGACCGCCAAACCGTCGAGCGGGACGGCCGAACCATCGTCTATTACACCCAAGGGACCGGTCCGCGTGTGGCCTTTGCCGCGAGCGCCGGGCGTGAAGCCAGCGACTTCAACGAATTGACAATCGCTCTCGTCACAGCGGGTTACCGCACTGTCGCCATCGAGGCGCCTGGTATCAACGGCACGCGTATGCCACGAGAAGTATTCAACCTCTATGACCTGGCGGCCGACATCGATGCGGTTCTGAAAGCAGATCGCGCGGCTGTCGGCGGGGCCGCCACTATTCTGGTAGGCCATGCATTCGGCAATCGGGTCATGCGGGCCACCGCGCACAAATATCCGGGCGGCATTCAAGGCGTGGTTCTGATTGCGGCGGGCGGACAAAAGCCGGTGCCGGAAGATGCCGCCATCGCGCTGAGGAACTGTTTCGACCCTTTGCGCACCGGCGCCCAGCGCTTGGAAGATGTGCGCTATGCCTTTTTCGCCATGGATAACGGTATTCCGCGGTTTTGGTTGCGCGGTTGGCATGGCAATACGGCGATTTTGCAAGGGAAGGCGTCACCGGCAACGCCAGATGACCTCTGGCAACAGGCCGGCACTGCGCCGATCCTCATCCTTCAGGGCGCACAGGACCGGATTGCGCCCAAGGAAGACGCAGCGGATGTTTTGGCTGCTAGTCTGGGCGACCGCGTTGACGTGGTCGTGCTCGACCCCGCCGGTCATGCTATTCTGCCGGAACAGCCCGATCAGGTCGCAGACGCGGTCATCGCCTTTGTCGAACGCGTTGTTGAGAGCGATGATTAGGGGCGGCCAGTCCGAAGGACACTGCCATGCCGATCGAAGATGCTCTTTCCCGTGCGGTGCCGATCACGCTGGAAGACGGCACCCGACTTTTGATGCGCCCCATCAGCGCGTCCGATGCCGCCGATTTCAAGGAGGGCCTTGAACGGCTTTCGAAACAATCGCGCTATTTCCGCTTTTTCTCCCACATGAAAAAGATGCCCGATTGGATGGCAACCCAGCTGACACGTGTCGATCACCATGACCACGAAGCCTGGGTGGCGATCGATGTGTCGACGGATCATCCGATCGGCGTGGGCGTGGCGCGGTACATCCGCTCGGACGATGATCCGCATACGGCGGAAGTGGCCATCACGGTCGTCGACAGTCATCAACACCGCGGTGTGGCCACCCATTTGGTGCAGCAACTGGCCAAATCGGCGCGGGCAAATGGGATCGATAAGTTCAGCGCGAGTGTCTTGGGGGATAATGACGCGGTTCAAGGATTGGCGCGGAGTTTCGGTGGACACACCACGGAAGTGGGCGTCGGGCAAATGGCATTGGAGTTCGATCTCAGCCACAAGAGCTAATAGACTGCGTTAATTGCTAAAAAAGGGGAGGGCACCATGACTCTAAAGTCCATGAGCTTTGTTTTTGGTTTGTTCCTAACTGCTATGTTGACGATGTCAACACTGTCACTCTTCGCGGAAACGTACAAAGACGGTTTGCGGTGCACGTCGCCAGAGGAAAGCGCGGACCATGTGGTTCATTTCTGCACCAAGGTCATCGACTCGGGAGATGCGAACGGCGAACAGATGGCCCTTGCCCATTACCATCGCGGACGTGCGCAGGCGGCTCTGGGAAATCACTCGGAAGCGATTTCGGATTACAACCAAGCGATCACCTATGGCTATGAAAGCAGTATGATTTTGTGCGACCGCGGCAACGCCTATGGGGCGCTTGAGCAATACGACAAAGCGGCCGCCGATTGTCAGCGTGCGGCGGAAGAGAACCCGGAACAAAGCACGGCCTGGTCATCCGCGTGCAAATGGTATCGGCGCGACGGCAGGCCGACAGAAGCCGAAGCCGCGTGTGCGCGCGCCAAAGCGCTCGACCCCAATTGTGAGGTGTGCACGTCCGCAGGAGTGACGGTGACGGAGTAGGTACCCTACAAGCCCAAGATCGCCTTGGCCATGATATTGCGCTGGATTTCGTTCGATCCTGCATAAATCGACGCGGCGCGGTCGTTGAGATACTGAGGCATGGCCGTCAAAGCGTTGTCGGGTCCAACCGGCGCGACATTGGCGCCGGGATCAAGTGCTGCGGGCTGAAAGACGCCCGAGTAATAAGCCGCGGCTTCGATGGCCAATTCCGTCACGCGCTGACGCAACTCGGTGTTGCGTACTTTGAGCACCGATGACATGGCTCCCGTGGGTTCGCCGCGGCCTGCCGCCCCAAACACTTTCGATTCCAGCGCCTCGAGCGTATCCAATTGAATGGACGCGTCTGCGAGCTTTTGGGCAAAAGCCGGGTCGCTTGTCAGCGGGGCGCCCGTCTCTTCGAATTCGGCAGTGGCCAATCGTTTCACTTCCGCCAATTTAACCTGCAGACTGGGCGAAGCGGCATTGCCACGCTCAAACTGCAGAAGGTACTTGGCCACGGTCCAGCCGTCATTCTCGTCGCCTAAGAGGCCGGAGACCGGCACCTTCACGTCGTCGAAAAACACCTGGTTCAATTCGTGATCGCCGGAGATGGAAATGATCGGCTTAATGGTAATGCCCGGCAGACCCAAATCGAACAAAAGGAATGTAATGCCTTGCTGGGGCTTGCCGCTATTGTCCGTGCGCACCAAACAGAACATTTTGTTCGACCACTGAGCATGTGTGGTCCAGATTTTGGTGCCGTTGATGATGTAGTGGTCGCCCTCCCGTTTGGCCTGGCATTGGAGCGATGCAAGATCGGAGCCTGATCCGGGTTCGGAATACCCTTGGGCCCACCAATCCTCGCCGGTGCGAATGCGCGGCAGGATTTCCGTTTTCTGTTCTTCCGTTCCAAACGCGATAACCACCGGCCCCACCATACGGGTGGCGTTGGGGGTCACGACAGGCGCCGATGCCAACATCAATTCCCGCTGAAACACGTGATGCTGCGCCAACGTCCAGCCGGTGCCGCCATGTTCGACCGGCCAAGCGGGCACGGCCCACCCTTGCTCGTTGAGAATACCAAGCCATTCTTGCGCCACCGGACGGTCCGAATAGATGCCGGCGCAGAGTTCACCGGCGCGCTTGAGCTCCGGCGTTAGACGGCGGTCCAAAAAATCGCGTACCTCTTGCGCAAACGCCTCAAGGTCGACAGGCGGTTCAATCTGTGGCGGCATAAACTCTTCTTTCTCTAAAGCTGTCGCAATCGGTCCCAAAGTGTATCAGAGGGCGGATCGGTCAGGACAGGGGACAAATTGCCGATTAGGCTTGCGGGATCGATGTTCAAGAGTGTGATGTTGATGGGCGCGAAATCGGCCTTAGCCTTTTTGATGATGTACTGGTTTGCTTGGCTTACATCCGCGACGGCGCATGACGTGCTGCCCCTGGGGGATGGCAAGATCAGCAACGGCCCCGAAGCAGGATACTTGTTTGCGTGCCAACAGCGCTTCAATCCTAATGCGCCGGGCGCCCATCGGCGCGGCGATTGGATCAAGGGCGATGAGTGGTATCCGGCTCAAAAAGTGACGGTGGACGGCGCCGTGGCCTGGCCAAACGCCAAGATCGAAATCACTGTAGAAGGCGGCCGGCGGATTGTCAGCGCCAACAATTTGCCGCTCCATGAAACCGGCATGTTCCCCATCCGCAGGGACGATGACGCCTATCGCTATGACCGCAATCCTGGGCGCATTGAGGAACAGATCATTCTGCTCGACCTGCCTCGGGTTCCGAAAGTCGCCAATACGCTAAGCTGTGTGCCCATGGGGATGATTGGGTTTACGCTGTCGGGAGCTGCGCTCTACAACGCCGTGGATGCGCGGGGCAACGATGCGCCCGCCCACGAAATCCAAGACAAATGCAACGGCCACCCTCAACAGACGGGGCAATATCACTATCACAATTATTCCGACTGCCAGACCGACACCCGATCCCAAGCGGGCGGCCATTCTGACCTATTGGGCTATGCGCTTGACGGCTTCGGCATTTTTGGGATTTACGGCGAACAGGGCGCGGAGCTGTCCACAAGCGATTTGGACGCCTGCCACGGACATTCGCATGACGTGACATGGGATGGTGTGGCGACGACCCTATATCACTACCATTTCACCTATGATTATCCGTATACGGTGGGGTGCTTCCGGGGGACACCCATCAGAACGCAGACCCCCCGGTTCCTTGGTCCGCCGGACCGGCCACCGCCGCCGTTTGGAGCGCCGCCCCGTTAAGCGGCGCGCTTAGGCGCTTAGGGCTTTTGTATAGGTGCCCATATCAAAATAGTCGCGCCACACGGCAATCTTGCTATCCCGCATTTCAAACACACCCACACAAGGCAGATTGACGGGCTTGCCGTCGGCAATGGTCTTGTCCATGCGCTCTGCGATGACCGTGTCGCCTTGCGCGATCAGGGTGACAATTTCCCAATCCGTTTTGCTCCAATTGGCGAGGAAGGCTTTGATGAAACCGCGCAGGGCATCCGTACCCTGAACCGGGTCGATGGGCATGTTGTGATAAATGCCGTCGTCAGTGAAATAGCCGACCAGTTCGTCCACATCCAAGCGGGACCAAGCCGCAATAAAGTCCCGCACTACTTTTTCGTTGTTGTCCATGGGAGACCTCCTGTTTATTGGAGCACTCTACCATGAGGGAACGTCATCCTGATGATATGGATCAACCGGGCTTGGGACGTCGCGGGTCATTACGCCTGCGCTGGGCGGGCTGCAACAGGCGGTGACCCGGTTTCCAAGCTGTAGCGCATCATGACCATTGCCGCTGCCAGGTTTAAGATCACCGGCACCAGGCCGTAGAGCGCCGCCAAGGCGAACAGGCCAAGACGTCCATTTTCGCCCTGGGCATCGAACCCGACCCATCCCAGCACAAGAAACGAGACGCCGGCCGCAAGGGCAGCGGAGAGTTTCGCGATTGATCCCCACACGGAGAATAAGATGCCGGCGCGCGAGGGGCCGGAACCGCCGCGATCTTGCTCCACAATATCCGCCAGCATCGATGCGGGCAGGGTGAGATTGGCCCCGGAACAAATGCCCGTGGCAATGACGATGATGGTGTAGATCATATCATCGCCTGCGCCCAAAAACGGGCTCCAGACAAACAGCGCGCACGCTCCGATCATGCCCGCCACCCAAGCATTGCGCTTGCCGACGCGGCGGGAAAGCCAGGGCCACAGGGGCAGGGAGGCGATGGTCGATCCGAAGAAAAGAACGAGCCATAGGCCGGCCGACTCCGGCGCTTCGATCTTGTGCTTCGCATAAAGCAGAAAGAGCCCCGCCGGCAGTCCGGTGGCAATGTTGTTGAGCAAGAACGACCCATACAAGGTGCGCAATGGGCGGTTTGCCCAAAGGTCCTTCACGATCGGCACAACGAAAAATCGGTCTTTGCGCAAATTGCGGTGATGCGCCGGATCGGGGGCACTTGAAATGGCGGCCAACAAAAGAAACGGCAGGGCAATAACGCCCATGGTTCCGATCAGGGCGCTGCTCTTGCGCACTTCATCCGTGCCGTAGCCCAACAGAGCGGGGGTCACCAAGGCGATGACGACGCCAATCAATCCGGTGCCGATGCGGAAGGCCTGCACGCGCGTGCGCTCATGTACATCGTCGGTAAGTTCGGCGCCCCAGGCGTTCATGGGCACCACCAGCATGGTGCCGAAGGTATAGACCCCGATCAGACTCAACAGCAAATGCCAAAACCCGGCATTGTCAGGAGGCAGGAACAACATCCATGCGGAAACGAGAAGAAGCGGCAATCCGGCGACCATCCAGGTCCTGCGGCGGCCGAAGGGTGTGGGCAAGCGATCGCTCAGTATACCAATGACCGGATCGGTGAACATGTCCCACAGGCGGGCGATAAGCAAAACAGTGCCGATGGTGGTCAGGCTGATGCCGATTTCTTGGGCGTACAGGGTTGGCACGAACACTTGAAGGGGAAGGGCCAACATGGCCAAAGCGGCAGCGGGCGCTGCGTACCCTGCAAGGCGCCACGTGGGAACCCGACCGGCAAAGTGGCTTACATGGGAGACAGAAAAACGCGGTTTCGTCATAAGTCGGCAGACTGCCCGTGGTGTCATAGAGTCGAAGAATTCTACGTTGAAAAATGCCGATTGGATTTGACCTTGAAATAACTAGAAAACTAGTTATATAGTCCAGTATGAGCAAACTGACCGACCAAAACGCCGCAAAAACCTTCGCGGCTCTTGGAAACTCCACACGGCTAATGGTGCTGCGCCAATTGGTTCAAGCCGCCCCAGAGGGCCTGACCGTCGGCGATATTCAACGCCTCACAGATGTCCCGGCCTCCACTTTGGCCCATCACCTGGCGTCCCTAGTGTCCGTGGGGATCGTGGATCAGGAAAAGCAGGGTCGGGAAATGATCAATCGGGTCAATTTCGCCACGATTGAGCAGCTCTCCGGTCACTTGCTCGAGAATTGTTGCGCCGGTCTTGCTTCGACCCGTGAGGATGCGGCGTAAAAAAATTTGGCCCTAAATAACCAGAAAACTAGTTTTATCGATCTAAAGAAAGGAAAATCCGATGACCATCCCAAACAGGCTTCATGTGCACATGACCGTCAACAATCTTGAAGAGTCGGTTGCCTATTACAGCGCCCTTTTTGGCACAGGCCCGACCCGCGAAAAGCCCAGTTACGCCCAGTGGCGCCTGGATAATCCCAGCGTCAACTTTGCCATCTCCACCGCGTGCGGCGACAGCGAACAGCCGGGGCTCAGCCATCTGGGCATTCAGGTGGACAGCGATGACGCGCTGACAGAACTCAATGATCGCATGCAGGCCGCCGAACAAACCACTGTGGAAGATGCCGACGCCATTTGTTGTTACGCCCGGTCGGACAAACATTGGTCCAAGGACCCGGCCGGCGTGACGTGGGAATTCTTCCACACCCACGAAGATCTAGAGACATTCGGCACGGCGCAAATCCCGACGGAAACAAAAGCGCAGAAGACGTTTTCCAGCGGCGGGTGCTGTTAATTCCGTGCAAGTCATAGGCAATTGTTGTGTGTTTATAAGTTGGCTATGAGCCAGACAGCATTTCTTGGATGAACCAATTCACATCGTCGCCCTCCAATGAGTGACAGAATTGCTTTCGGGCAGCAAAGGTCATTGGGGGGCGGTGATGTCGACGCTTGGGATCCGATGTGCAGCGGCAGTTCTTATTATGGCGGTGGCAGGATGTTCTGTCATCAAAACAACCCAACAACAAGCCGATCTAGCCTGTCCAAAAAAGGGCCCCCTCATCTGTCCGGTTGCCCAAGATTCTCCGGAGCGCAATCTGGATCTTAAGAGAGTCTCACATGGCGCGAACTACTTCCTGCCATTGCAAAGGTTGAAGTTTGAAGCATCACGCAGCTTCAAAAAGGTGGGGGATATAAAAAAGCAAAAAGCCGAAGTCGAACAGAACCTCCAAACTGTCGAAAAATCCATCGAAGATACTGAGCAGCGGATAAAGGTCGAAACGAAAGATCTGGAAACGCTAACAAAGACAGATCCCAAAAAGACTAAGGAGAAAGAATTCTCCGTCCAGAAGCAGCGGACCGTGATCGACTTGTTAGGAGCAAGACTTAAGACTTTGAAGAATGACAAGGCCCGGCTCACCAAAGCCAAGTCCGTCTTGGATGAGGCATTGGCGGTCGCGCCGAATGACGACAACGCTCTTATTCCTCAATACAAATTCGATCTAAAATTGCAAGCCCCTGAGCCGGATCCGGCGTTCGCTCTGCAAGCTGATTTTCGTCATATGCCGTGGCGGGACGACGATCTAAAGCTTAGTGTTACGGAAGACGGGCTGCTGTCATCCAGCAAGACGGAATCGACAGATCAAACCGGAGAAATCTTGGTCCAAATCGCAAAAACCGTCGCTTTTTTTGTTTCGGGAACGCCCAGCGTTCCTCAAACAGTTCAGTTTCTTAAGGGCCCCGACGACAAATCACGTCCGACCGTCTTCGCCAAACCGTTCGTCTACAAACCGATCTTTGACCCGACAAATCCGCCTGAAATCGACGACATAAATGTGAAACTCCTGACACATCATCTAGCACCGTACTGCTTGCGTGTTACTGGAGTGGCGTCGAACAAAACCAGTTCGCCCCATTCCGTTGGCATCGAGAAGAATCGTGGCGTGCCTGGTCTGGTTTATCGCAGCCGGTTGCCATACAAGGTTGAAATTATTGAGCTTACAGACCCAGACCCAATCATTAAGGACTCAGCAGGTCTTCCTAACGAATTATGCGGCGTCCAAACAAGAAGTTTAAAAGATACAAACGCCACCATGAAACCTAGCGGGCATCCAATCGACTCTTCAATCGTTCTTTTGCCTAACAAGGGGCCCGTGGGTCTCATCCCTTTCAAGGCCGGTTCATTTGTAAAAACAGTCCATGATGTGGAATTCAAGAACGGCCTTTTGACCAAATGGGATACAAACAAACCAAGCGAGATCTTAGCAATCGTTCGTGTGCCACTTGACATCGTCGATGGCATCTTTGAGGGGCTGTCGAAGCTCGTTCCTTTCCAAACGAAGCAAGTGACAAACGAATCTGACCTTCTGAAGGCCCAAGCCGAACTCTTCAAGTCGCAGACCGAACTGCTCGAGGCACAACGGAGTCTGGAGGCCGCGTCGGCCGCTCAGTAGGCCCCGAGGCAAATTAGCGTTTCTACTGGCCCAGCGAACGCCGTTCCCTTGGGGCCAAAGCTGGATCGCACTGGTTTCTCAACGCCCACACATCCGGTATGCTGACCCCCGCTAACCATCATGGGGCGGGGGGCAGCATATGGAAACGGTGTGGCTTTATTTGGATCAAGCCCTGGATTTCATGCGGCGTGGCTATGCCAATGTGAACGCCGTTCAGGGTTTGTTAATTGCCCTTGTCGCTACTTATCTGCTGCACGATTACCGTCGCATTTTGGCCATATCTTTAGGGGCAACTCTGGTCCATCTTGCGGTCGATCTGATGTTGCCGGTTTTGGCCGACAATGCGGCGTTTAGCCTGCCCGACATATTCGCTCGATGGTATTGGGAATATGCGTTGTCGTTGTTCGTTGGATTTGTGATCGTGATCTCAATATTTTTCCTCATTAAACGCGTGTTGTTGAGGCGTTAGAGGGTGACAAGGAGGACAAAGTGCAACTCTCACTCAAAGAGCTAAAGGTTATCTCGCTGCTGTTGGTGGCGGGGCTCGGAACCAGCGGCTGCGTGGCCGGCGCGATCGCCGCGGCCGGTGCGGGCTATGTGATCGCCGACGAGCAAAGCGAAGGAGACGGCAATTTCGATCCGCTGGAAAATGTACGCGGCGAAGGTGACGGCAAGAACTAGCTCAGCCGGTTTGGAACATTGGCGAAAGGCGGCTTGCTTCGGCCGCCTTTTTCATTGCGCAGCGACCGCGGCGCTCTGCACCTTGTGGAGATAAGCGTTTTGTTCGTGTTCAAGAGCGCCATCCGGCAAATGGTCCCAAAACGCGCCCAGATCATTTCGCACGCGGTCCACGTAGAACTGCGGAACGGCTTCGGTCTCGCGCTCGAAGAAAGCGCGTAGAGATTTATCGGTCTCGAGCCGTGCCAGCATGTCCGAATGATATTTGATCCGTCCCCAACCTTCGGACGAGATGGCGCGCACCACATTCATCCATTTGGGAATCCAACCAGCGGTCGCCTGGGCCCGCCGCGCTATGGCCTTCACGCTGAAGGAATGCTTCTTCAGATCGATAAGACGTGAATAAAACTCCGGCCACGAATAATGGAGCGGTTTGACATTCATGGCCTGATTGTTGTTCAAGAAATGGAAGGGAAACCGCAACACGCGGTTCTGCTTTTGAAGTTCCAGATTGAGCGGCGCTGCTTCGCCGAACGCCGAGAATAGGGAATAGGCGGGAAACGCCCCCGGGGTGCGGTCCAGAAATTCCTTGGTGAGTTCAAACGGCTCGGGGCCCTCATCCGAATCCAGACCCATGACGAAATTCGCCTGCACATAGGGAATGTGGCGCATGATCATGTTCACATGATCGGCCACTTGAAGCATTTTCTCGCGCGCCTGCTTAGCGCCCGTCTTCGATTTGGCCCCCATGTCGTACCAGGATTCAATACCGGGCAGAACGGCTTCAAATCCCGCATTGGCCAGGCGCTTTACCTTTTCTTCCGACATCAAGGAAAGGCTGCTCTCGGCGATAAAACGCATGCGGCGGTCGGGGTCTGCTTGTTCAATCACCGACAGATAATCGTCGAACCGCACGCCGAAATTCGGGTCGTGCCAGCCGACAATGGGGCGTTTGAATTTCGTCAGCAGAAATTGGAGATCGTCGCGGATGACCCCAAAATCGAGCGGCTGATATTTGACGACAGAGTCAATACAGAAACTGCACGTATACGGACAGCCAAGACTGCCGATCATGGGCACGATTTTGAAATTTGTCGCGGTCTTTGCAAGCGTTGCCTCGATGAATTTCCAACGCTCGCGCACGCCGGGCAGATCCACCGGCTGCCCCCGCGCGCTCATCAACAGCCCCATGGGCCGATGCTGGCTGCAATCGGCCAACACGTCAGTTACAAGTGGTTTGTCGGTGAAGCCCAACACATAATCGAAATAAAGCTGCGCATCTTCCGGATAACAGCGCGCATGGGGCCCGCCCAGGACCGTAGCGACCCCTTTCTTGCGGAATAGATTACTCACCGCATAGGCGAGCTGCGCACTTTGGGTGAATGCACCGATGAACAGTATGTCCAGCTCATCCGGAAAGGCCGTGAACAGATCTTCGACCGCCGTATAACAGACGAAGGTGACGTCGTGCCCTTCCTCTTCGCACCAAACGGCAATGGCCTGGGGCATAATGCTGGCGAGATTGCCATGCATCACGCGCCCGTAAAGCGTCGGTCGCGGTCGCCTTGTAACGATGTCAAGTATGCCGACCTTGAGCTTCTTCTTGCCCGTCATCCTGGTGCCCCTCCAATGGCTCCGCCGCTAACCGTTGGTAAGCTGACGGACAAAGAAGCGTGGCGGGTCCGGCCAGGGATCAGCGATATGCCGACCGTAACTGATCCGGCGGCAATCGCCTAACGGAAACGCCTTGTCCTGTGTCCGAGTGGACCTGGTCCTTAAAGAGGGCATTTAAGCCTTTGAACTTATGGTGAAAATAGAAGCTGAATGTGTGCGATGAACTGTGTGCATCGAGGCCTATTTCGTAGCTTCAAGGCACAACGCGGGGATCGTCATGGCCAAATCACCGTCTTCTCTTGCGCGATCATTTAGGTTTTTCTCTAGCGCCGCGAACACTCTGACTTGATCCGCTTTCGGAACAATCGACTTCCAAGCCGGCAGGAAACCCAGGCGGATGAACCAATGATTGAGAAACGCGGAGCCGTTTGCATACCGCATGATAAAGGATGTGGACGCCTCCGACGTCACGCGAAACCCGGAAGTCTGGAGCAATTGCCGAGCCTCTTCTTCGGTGCCACGGTGGGCTTCATTCTCATCGACGGCGGCTAGACAGTCCTCCAACCGAAGGTCCAAAAGTGTCGCGCGGAAACCGTCATAGAATTCCCGCATATGCCCCACCGTATTGGTGGTGACGATCAGCCGCCCGCCGGGCTTAACGATCCTGAAGCATTCGCGCAGGACGCCATGCGGATCATCGAAATTGTTAATGCCCAGATTCGACACGATCACGTCGACCGAAGTATCCGGCAAGCCGGACTGGGCGGCATCGGCTTCGATGATTTGGATATTCGAAAGGCCGTAGAAAGCGGTTTTTTGCCGAAGGCGGTCAACCGCCGCCGCCCACGGATCGACTGCTATGACTTTGGATTGCGCGCCGCAACGTTGGGCCAGTTCGATCGACAGGAACCCGGTTCCGCACCCCACATCCAGTATGGTCTGCCCGGCCTGTAGCGGTACGCGCTCAAGCAACAGTGCCGCAAAAGGGGCAGACCACAGCGGCAGCTCGTCATAGAAGTCGCAGAAGCCGGGTTGGTCAAAGTCAATCGATTCAAGGTAATCTGTAAGAGGCATGGCGGCAGCTCAAGAATGAGTCGATGTGTCCGAACAAGGCGGAAGTATTGCACAGAAGGGCCCGACCCAATCCAACGTTGCACCCAAGCAAGGGGTTGCCGCAGCAGATACAGTGCTCACAGCTCACATCAGGGCGCCCTGGGGCATGATCTGCCGCCGGCGCGGATACGTAAGGATTTGAAATCACTCATCGAAGGGACCTCATGATGCGCCTACGCCTGCTTTTAACCGCATTCGTTGCCTTCTTCGCTTCTACCGCCATTGCGGCAGAACAATCCGCCTATGATTTCAGCTTCACATCCATTGACGGGGACCCTTTGCCTCTCTCCACCTATCAGGGCAAGACGGTGTTGATCGTCAACACGGCGTCGCGCTGTGGCTTTACCCGGCAATACGGCGATTTGCAGAGCGTGTGGCAGACCTATCGGGACCGCGGCCTGGTGGTGCTGGGGGTGCCGTCAAACGATTTCGGTAATCAAGAGCCGGGCACGGAAGCGGAGATCAAACGGTTTTGCGAAGTGAACTTCAACGTGGATTTTCCGATGACGGAGAAAGTCACCGTGAAGGGCGCCGGCGCACACCCATTCTATCAGTGGGCGGCCCAAACCTTAGGCCCCCAGGCCGTACCCGGTTGGAACTTCCACAAATATTTGATCGGTCCGACAGGCGAATTGGTGGACTGGTTCGCCTCGCCCGTCGCCCCCACCTCGGGCGCCGTGACAAGTGCGATTGAAGGACAATTGGACCGGGCCGCGGGTGGCTCGTAGCGCCGTCGCTCCGCCCGTTCGACAGGATTTCAGGCGACGATCGCCTCATTGCCACAGGGTCTCCCACCGCCGCGCTTAACGTGCGGCCCGTTCGCTGGTATGCATAGGCCATCAAGAAATCCAGTACCCCAGGAGACCCAAGGAAATGGCAGAACTCAACCAAGAACTATTCAATCTGGCCATGTCGGACGAGGCGCGGCCGCTGATGGCGGCGGTCAAGACCCACATGGCCGAAAATGTGGACCCCATCACCGAAGAATTCTTCGCGTTGGACGCGGAAAAGAAGGATCGGTGGAGCTGGCACCCAAGACAGCTTGACTTGCTGGAGGGGGCAAAGAACAAGGCCAAGGAAAGCGGGCTGTGGAACTTCTTCCTGCCCGAATCCGAAATCGGACAGGGCCTGACCAATCTGGATTATGCCTATATCGCCGCCGAACTCGGCAAGTCGCCGCTCGCCTCGGAATCTCTTAACTGCAGCGCGCCGGACACGGGCAATATGGAAGTGCTGGAGCGGGTCGGCACGCCGGAGCAAAAGAAGCAATGGCTGGAGCCGTTACTCAATGGAGAGATCCGCTCGGCCTATGCCATGACCGAACCGGGGCTGCCCTCATCGGATGCCAAGAACATCAGCACCAGCGCTGTGCTGGAAGGTGACGAATGGGTGATCAACGGCGAAAAGTTCTACATCTCTGGTGCCGGCGACCCCCGCTGCAAGATCATGATCACCATGGTGAAGACCGATCCGAACGCGGCGCCGAGCCGGCAGCAGTCGCAAATTCTGGTGCCCATCGACACGCCCGGCGTTGAAATCCTGGAAGGCATGGAGGTGTTCGGACACGATCACGCACCGCGCGGCCACATGCACATTAAGTTCAATAATGTCCGTGTACCGAAGGAAAACATGTTGCTGGGTGAGGGCAGGGGATTTGAGATCTCACAAGTGCGGCTCGGCCCCGGACGCATCCACCACTGCATGCGCTCCATCGGCAAGGCGGAAAAAGCACTGGAACTGCTGTGCAAGCGGGCCGGCTCGCGGGTTGCGTTCGGCAAGCCCATCGCCAAGCTCGGCAAGAATGTGGAAGTGATCTCCCGCGCCCGGATCGAAATCGACGCCATGCGCCTCATGGTGCTACAAGCCGCCAAAGCCATGGACGTGCTGGGCAACAAGGAAGCCCGCGTCTATGTAAGTGCCGTGAAAGCCATGGTGCCCGAGAAAGTGTGTCTGATCATCGATCAGGCGATCCAAGTGCATGGCGCGGCGGGCGTTTCCCAATGGACACCGCTGGCGGACATGTACACCGACATGCGCCATCTGCGCTTCGCCGACGGTCCCGACGAAGTGCACCACATGGTGGTCGGCCGCGCCGAGCTGCAAAAGCACGAAATGTGGTAGGGAAACGGCGGCCAACTTGTCCAAATCAGGTTGGCCGCCGGACCCTCTGCTGTAACAGGATTGCACCGGCGGTCATGGAAACTGCGATCGCCGTCAGCAATAACAGGCCGGCGGAGAATCCCGCGCTGGGGTCGTGCAAGAGTCCGAGAGTGAGGGGTCCCAACACGCCGCCAATCTCGGCGGCGGAGAAAAACAGACCGCTTGCAACGCCCGCGTAACGCTCCCCGATTTCAGGCAATTCGACGAGGGTTAAGATCAGGACGGTCATCAAGCTCGACCGCGCGATGCCTTGCAGCAACAGGCCGGAAAGCATGGTGCTGGGCTCGCTAAAGCGGAGCAGAAGGCTCGCCAACACGGCAACAACACTTAATCCGATCAAGATATGAAACCGTCGTTCGGGTGTGGCGAGCCGCGGAATGATGAGGGAGCCGGCAATGCCGATCACGGTGGGGATCGCCGCCCAATATCCAGCATTTGTAGGCGACAGACCGTGGGATTGCAGCAGCGCGGGCAGCCAATTGTTGAGACCGTGATTGAACATGAACACGAAGATGCTCATGAACAAGACGATGATGACCGTCTGCTTACGAACTAACTCGGAAATCACCTGTAGCTGTGGCGGTCCCTTCCGCTTAGTGTCACCATCGGCGTCCGCACGCACGAATGTGGCCAACAAGAACCAGATCACCGTCGCTGCTAGAGAAACGCCGCCCCACAGGCCCATCACCGACCGCCAGGAATTGTCAAACAGAGGCAAGAGCAGGGCGTGGGTCGCCGTCAGCGAGACAACGCCCCCAATGGCCGGACCGGTCATGTAGATGCCCATGGCCAAGCCGCGCGATTGTCCTTCGAAGGAGGACACCACCACTTTGGGGGCGCCCGCAGAGATGATGGGGCCGCCGAGGCCGAATAACATGACGGCCAGGATCAATGTGGTGGAATCGACGGCAAACATGCGCGCCAAGGCCGACAGGGCGATCAGTCCTCCGCCCAGCGCCAGGGCGAAGCGGGGTTCGACCCGGTCGAGCAACGCGCCCGCGGGCACGGCTGCAAAGATGTAGACCAATTGCCATGCGCCCATGGCCATGCCCATTTGGCCATGGGACATGTTGAGGTCCGCGATCATGAGCGACGCCATGGGAGCCAGGCTCGTCACCGTCAGCCCAAAGGACCCGTAGAGCAGCCAAACGCCAAACAGGAGGAGCCAGTTACCGTGCTTCACAAAAACACTCGCTCATGCAGAAGCGCCGGCGGACTCTCGGTTTGATCGAACTGTTGATCATCAGGCCCCGGAACTTTCGGCAAACTCTTTGAACCGTTTCATGAAGGTGAGGGTTTGTCTTTTGAACATACCCGGCAAAAAAATGGTCATCAGTCTCATGACAAAGTTCGAACACTTCAATTCAGACTGAAGTATCCAATGAGTCCTTTCGGCGCCTGCCTCCAGAAGGCGGTTCTCGATGAGATTCCAAACACCATCCGATTCATAAGTCGCGGAGAACTCGTCCGGGTAGTTGTGGGCCGTAATGGTCTCTATGACCTCCACGTCGCGTCCGCCCATTTTGTGAGTTTGCTTCGTCTTGGCGCCCACATCACGTGGCCCATCGCCGCTGATGCGCTCAACACTCACGAGATCAGGCTGCCATTTAGTGAGATTGTCGGGGTCGAGGAATAACTCGACAACACGCTCGCGGGGCCGGTCGATGTCCAGTTCAAGTTGGTAGCGCATGAGTGTTTCCTGACCGCTTAGACGCTTGCGCTCTCAAATGGTTCCCAGCACCACTCTTATCATCTTGGCCAGATTGAGTTCCATTACCGCCGCGCCGATTTCGGCTTAAATCGTAGGTCGGTTCCCGGCTCAAACAAATCCAACCAAACTCGCAAATTCACTTGCATTTCTCTCGCCTTTAATTAAACTGACTGACCGTCAGTCATTTTTGTAAGAGCATGAGCCAGGCAGCAAGAAGAAGGCAGAAGAGGGACCGGCGGTCGGACCTGATCGAGGCGGGCATCGCCTTACTTGCGCGTGAGACGCTGCCACGGGTCGAGGACATCACCGCAGCGGCCCGGACGGGGAAGGGCACGTTCTATCTCTATTTTGACCGCTGGGAGACTTTCCTGGCGGCGGTGAGAGACCGTCTGCTCGAAGACTACCAAATGGACATGCAGATCCGTTTGGTGGCGATGAGCAAAGACACCTATTGGCACATCCTGGAAACCGAAATTGAGCTGTTCGTCCGTTGGCTGATGAGCCATGGGCGCATTCACCGTGTGGTTTTTCACGGCGCGGAAGCAGGGCCGCCGATCCCTTCCGAGTTAGCAGCAACCGGCACGATCGCTAAGCTCATTGAAATCGGGCAGGAATATTCGCTGGTGTCACCAGATGTGTCGGCACCCATTGCCGCCCAACTCATCCTTGGTGTTTTACATGCGGGTGTCGATCGGATCGACCACGAAACCATCGACGAAGCCATCCCCGAAATCGTCCGCTTCGTAACATCAGCGCTCGTACGACAGGAGGTACAGTGATGAGATTTCTTGGTATGCGGCATATCGCCATTGTCGTTTCCGATCTGAAACGGTCGGCCAAATTCTACATGGACGCATTCGGCATGATTCCGTTTGGGCCGGTCAAGAATGACGGAAGAACGATGCCGCTTGTGTCGCCGCGTATGCGCGATCAAATCACGCTGGTGACGAAAGAAGAGGAGGGGGAGGCCGGGCATAATTTGAACGAGCCCGGCATGCATGGGGGCATCGACCATTTCGGCTTTTTTGTCAGCGCCGGAACAAATTTGGATCGGTTGCGCACCAAGATCGAAAAGGCAGGGGGCACTTTTGTCGGCCGCGCGGACATCGCCAAATGGGTGCCAAGCCTGTTCTTTCGGGACCCGGACGGATATCTGTTTCAGATCACGCGCTTTCCACGCCTCACCAGGTTGTATGTGACCTATCTCAATTTGGCTGCCATGTTCGGCCGCCGGTAATCCATGAACGCCCCCCAGCACCGCGCTCCCGAGGAAGCCGGTGCGATATCGGTGATTGTGTACGCGGGACCGTTTCTCGGCGGTGCGGTCATGTTGTTTACGGTGCAGTTTTTCTTCCTCAAATACGGCACTGACGTTTTGTTGCTGTCGCCTGCGGCCCTCGGACTATTGTTTGGCGCCTCAAAGATTGTCGACGCCATCACCGATCCGCTCATCGGTCTTTGGAGCGATCGGACCAAACACGGGCTGGGGCGCCGGAGGCCCTGGTTGTTCGGTGCAACGCCATTGCTTGGATTGTGTTTCGTGGCAATCTGGCTACCGCCGCAGATGGATCACCTTTCGACCATGATGTGGGTGACGGTCTGGCTCATTTTTTTCTACGTGATTTTTACCGCCTATAACGTGCCGCACTTTGCTCTGGGGGCGGAGATTTCGAAATCGCCCCACAGCAAGACACGCCTCTATGGCGCCAGGCAGATGGTGGAAACCGTGGGCATGTTGATTGCTTTCGCCGTTATGCAAGCGGTTTCGACCGCGAGTGTGCCGAGGGAAACGGCAGGCACCGTCATGATCCCACTGGCATTGCTAGCCATGGTGTTCCTACTTGGAACACCAATCCTTCAACCGGAATACGCGGAACACCGGCGCAGGCGCCGCGCGATCAGATCTTCCTTGCGGGACATCTTCCTCAATCCCCATGCCACAAGACTGTTTGCCGCTTGGGCCTTGGTGCTTTTCGGCTTGAGCAGCCTTGGCATTATGGGGCCTTTCGCGGCCGAATATGTACTGGGGCGGCCCGACCTCATCGCTGTTATTCCCGGCGTTTTCCTGATTGCGAGCCTTGTGTCCATCCCTTTGTGGATCCGCCTTGCGGGCACCTTCGGCAAGATCCGTACGTGGCATTGGGGCCTTGTCGGCGGCGCCGTGGCGATGCTTAGTTTGTTTCTGCCGACCGGCGGCAACGTTTATTGGTTCGTCGGCGCTGTTGCAGCGGCGGGTTTTTTTCTGGCCGCGTCCACGGTACTCGGCCCGTCGGTTCTGGCCGACGTGATTGATGACGATGAACGCCGAACCGGAGAGAGGAAGGAGGGAGCTTACGCATCGCTCTTCACCCTTGTCAGCAAAATAGGCGCGGCTTTGGTGACGGTCTTGATCGGTCTGCTGCTCAGTTTTGGCGGCTATGTTCCCAATGAAGTGCAGTCTGAGGGCGTGAGAAACTTTCTTCTCGGCGCGTTCGCCGGAATACCATCTGCCGCGTGCGTCCTTTGCGCCTTGGTCCTGCGTGGCCTTGACATCCGCCGATGAACCGGATCACCACAATCGCAACTTGTCGCCAAGGTCGTAGGTTCATGATATCAACGGCCCGCGAGCCCATTAGGGGCTCATGCGCTGCAAGTTCGAAGGTGATCCATGTTTGTTATTGAGGATGAAGCCCATGCTGAACGTCAGCGCGGTGACTTCCAGACCCGCGAAGATGCCATGGCCGAATTGCGGAGGAGGGCATCGATACCTTGGGATGAAGCGCCCAATGCTGCTCCGTGCACAAATTGGCGAAACTGCGGCCGCCGATATGAAATCGTGGAATATGACGTTTCCACAAGACCGTGGAGAGAACTGACCCGGCGCTTTATGCTGGAAATAGACGCCAAAGGCGTCCGCTGGGCGTCTTCTTGATCGTCGGCGTGTCCAACACAGCCAAGAAGAATTGACCATAGAGTGGGCAAGCTTCTTTGTGTATCTGCTACCAAATCAAAGGCGCATAATATATATTATGGAAAATTATTTATGTGGCCGCGGCAGCAGTCAAAACCGTGAGATGTTCGCGTAACGGCTTCTAACCACTCTCAATATTGTGCCCAATCCGCCAACAAACACCGCTTGGGTCGATCAGCACGAAATCCCGCAGCCCCCAATCCCGGTCCGCTGGAGGCTCGGCGCGGGCATCGAACACTTTCAGAAGGCCTGTATGTTGGATGTGCGCCGACCAGGCATCTGCATTCTTGACCAACAGGTGCATCTGAAAGCTTTCGGCGAAACGCTGTTCAAAATAATTCTGCAACAGGAACGAAGACGTGCCGTGATGGAAATACGCCAGATCCTCAGACGACCATGCACAGGTAAAGCCCATGGTCTCGTAGAACGTTTTCGACGTTTCAAAACTCTTCGCCGGCACGAAAGCCTTAGCTTCGATCGTTTCTAAGGTCATGTGGGTTACGGTCCCGTGTCTTGTGATGGATCGAACAAGAAACATGTTGCCAAGATGATTGGCTCAAACACAAGGATTATGACGGCGGGTGTGTGCTTCGAAGTTCGCTTATGCAACGACCGATTTTTTCTGGTCGTCATTGTCCAGCAATTCAGACATCACTGTGGTTAGCTCCGCCAAATCTAGCGGCTTTGAGAGATAGCTTGAAGCGCCGGCGCGAAGATATCGACTACTTTGACCGGTCAGCGCGTTAGCCGTGATGACAATAATGGGAACATCCGCATACGCCTTGTTTGATGTGCGAATCTTTCGAGTTGCCTCTTCGCCGTTCATAACCGGCATGTTGATGTCCATCAGGACGATGTCAAACGGTTCTCGGTCTAGGGCCTCAATGGCTTCTGCCCCGTTTTCGACCATGTGGCATTCGAAATTGTGGTCCACGCATGCCGAGAGCGCTTGGCGCACCACCTCTTGATTGACCGGGTTGTCCTCCGCCACCAGCACCCGGGTTATCGGCACATTGTCTTGGCCTGAGGTCCCACCGTTTCTGTCGGCAACCGACTTCAGCTCATCAATTGCCGTATCCAATTGTTGCTCGGCGGTTTTCAAAGGGAGCGCGATCCAGAAGGTCGCCCCCTCCCCCATGGCGCTCTCAACGCCGATTTGACCCTGCATCAGGGTCACCAAATCGTACGAAATCGCTAGCCCTAAGCCCGTACCACCATGCTTGCGGGTCACCGAGCCGTCAGCCTGCACGAACCGCTCAAATATGGCGCGTTGTTGATCAGGGGCAATGCCGGGACCACAATCGGTCACGTCAATTCGAATGGCGCCGTCGCCCGTGCGGTCGGCCTTTATGTCAATGCAGCCTTCATCCGTGAACTTCACGGCATTTCCGGTCAGATTGATCAGCACTTGCCGGATCCGGTTGCCATCACCAAAGAACAGGCTTGTTCCGTCAAAGACGCGCTCCGCCCTAATGGTCAAGCCTTTTTGCTGGGCGATGCCTAAGACCGAATCGACCACCTCTTGCAAAATCTCGTCCAAATCGAAGATATCTTCGTCAAGGTGCATGAGCCCCGCTTCGATTTTGGAAATGTCCAGAATGTCATTGATGAGCGCCAGCAACGCTTTGCCGGAACTCTGAATGGTTTGTGTAAATCGTTTTTGTTTTTCGTTTAAGGGACTGCGTTCCAGAAGCTGCGCCATGCCCAGCACCCCGTTCAAGGGCGTCCGGATCTCATGGCTCATATTGGCCAAAAATTGGCTTTTCGCTTCATTGGCGGCCTCAGCTTCGCGCCGCCTGGTCTCCAATTCTTCAGCATTCGCAACGCGATCGGTGATGTCATAACGAATGGACACGAACTTTTTCGGATGGCCAGCCAGGTCGCAAATCGGAATGATCATCGAGTCCACCCAATACAGGCGACCGTCCTTTGCCCGGTTGCAGATTTCCCCTTGCCATGGCTTTCCACATCTAATGGTGCGCCACATGTCTTCGAAAAAATCTTTCGAATGGGTTCCCGAGTTCAAAATCCGATGGTCTTGACCGAGAAGTTCTTCCCGGTCATAGCCGCTTACTTCGCAGAAACGGTTATTGGCAAATGTGATTGTGCCGTTTATGTCCGTCATGGCGACAATCATCATGCGGTCGAGCGCGGATTGGTACGCGCTGAGGTCCGCCAAGGCCTGATCTGCCTTCTCCAGAGCCTCTGCCAAGGAGGCGCGTTCTTGCTGCTGCACGGTGATGTCTTGGAATGCGCCAAAAAGTTTGTATGGGGCCCCATTCTGAAGCACGCGATGACCAACAGTTCGTACCCAGATGTGACGTCCTTTAGCCGTAATCACCGGGATTTCTAAGTCAAACGGTTCTCCGTATTTGATGCACTTTTGGACCTCTACATTGAGTTCCGGCTGAACTTCCTTGGGAATAAACTCAGCCACCTGCTCCATTGTTGGAACGTAATCCGCTTCCACGTCGTGAATGGAACGCATCTGGTCGCTCCAAATTATCGTCCCGTTCTGTAGATCCCATTCCCAAGCCCCCACATTCGCCGCTTTGGACATGCTTGTAAGCATGGATTGTTTTTGTTGCACATCCATTCCGCTGAGGCTCATCTGACGCGCCGAAATTGTTGACGCCACAAGGACAAGTGTTATTGCGATGCATAACAGAAATGCGGCGGCAAAACGGATGGCTTCTGGTTCGAAGGGAGACTCCATAACCAATCCGCCGACGTCGGCAATATACAATGCGACCACGCAGACGATCGACAAAAGTCCGAATACAAATGTGGAACGCATTCCAAGGAAGAAACCGGCTGCAATTGTCGGCACAATGAGAAGAGGCGCAACGTAACCGTCGGCACCGCCATTAATTGAGGCGGCTCCCGCTGCGCATATCATCATTGTAAAGATAAATACAGCAGCGGGGCGCGTAATGGTTCTGGTGACCAGAGACCAGAAACCGACCACGAGGAATGTGACGACAGCAATCAGCCCGACGATCATCCCGCCCCGCACTTGCCCGAACAGAATGAACACGCCCAACAGATACAGACCGATTAGAGCGGCGAAACCGAAGGCCGACCACATGAACGCCTTTCGAACCGGTTCGCGGTTCGGTAATTCTGAGACGCTGTGTTCGATTTCAGTCATCTGCCCGTCACTTCGCAATGTGGGAAGAGTGACTGTTTAAGATACAACCTATAGACTAAGTAAAAGTTTAAGATCCGGATGGCGTGTTGCCGCGCAACCAAACACTACAACGTCTGGTCCGCCCACCGGTCTAGTTGTCAAGAACAAACAGCCCCTCACTTGCGGTTGTTCGAGAGGACAACTGTAGACTTTAATTGAAGCCCGTAATCGAAACGCAGATGGAGAATCCGCCCATGGAGTATATTCTAAGTAATTGATTATAATACGATTTTAGACTCAAGATGAATATATCTTAATTGTACCAAAAAGCCTGTACGCCACTTTAGGTATGATAACCAAAATAAATTATAAATGTTTTTCACAAATACTTGTAAAAGTTGAGAAGAGCAAATTTGGACATAAGGAGGCAAAAGATCTGCCATGTCCATGGCGCCGAAAGTTTTTGTTACAGAGCAACAAAAACAAACACTCAGTGGACTGTTGGAAACGCAAGCGGAGATATTCGGGTCTCGGGTCTCGTTTATCAACCTTGCAGACTATAAGCAGACATATAAGAGTGATTGGCCCGCCCGCCTCGCGACCTTGCGCAAGATTTGCCTTAAAGTATTGAACGAAAAACTTGACGGCAACTCAGCCATGATCGATTTGGGTGAGTCCTTTGTCGCCCTCTTCTTCAACAATTTTGGAAAAATCCAAAACAACCTAATGGTGGAGGTTGCGCGGCAGATCGATATGGCGATCAAGTCCCATCCGGATTTCACAAACGCCGAAATCGACTGCCGCGCTAGCACCCTGGGACCCGAAGAACTGAAAAGCTTGCTTGTGCCTGGACAAGCAAAGGAGAGTGACAATGGCGCGTGGGGCGACGACGGCAATGCCGACAGCAAGACCAATGAGGTTCTGTATCAAGCTGTTGTGGCTCTTGGCCGGCAATCTACGATCGCGCTAAACTGCATGCCGCGCGAATTGATCCGAAGCACCAAACAAGCAACCGAAAAAAAATATTTGTCCGAGAGCCTGGAATCGAAGCAGATCGACTTGCTGGCATTCGAACATGCCCTAAGCATCGCCTACCGTATGGCGCGGAAGAAGGATGCGCGCCGCATCGTCTTTTCGATCAACTTCAACAATTTGAAAGTTCCACAGTTCCGACAAGAATATGAGCACGCCCTAAAACAGGCCCCCAAAAACACTCTTGAGCGGCTCATTCCGAAACTTGTCCGTGTGCCCCAGAATACGCCTACGTCAACTGTGGAAAACAGCATCGCAACGATCCGACACTACTTTAACTATTTGGCGGTCGAAGCCTCCTACTCAAAACGCACACCAAAGATCGTGGTCGACGACGCCACGCAACGAACTTTGACATGTGTCTATATCCCGTTTCTGCGGGGCATGGAGGGGGAGCCCCTCAACGCCGTTCATCGGAAGCTGAGCCTTGCCAGTAACAACACAAAAAGCCGCGTGCTAGGACATGGCATTGAGACACAAGAAGATCTGGCAATTGCGAAAGCGCTAAATGTGGACTTCGTTTGCGGGTCGGCCGTTCATGCATTTACGATCGCATCAGACGTTCCGTTGTCTGTCGATTTGGCGAATGCACACTTTGACCGCGTGCGCGTGTAGTCAAAAGCCGCCCGACGCTCTTGCGTTAGACAACTTCCTCCGAAAGGAGTTGGCTGGATACGGATATGAACTCTTCTAGGTCGAGCGGTTTTCTAACGATCGCGTCGGCCGCAAACTCGGATTTAGTGCGGGTTAAATCGCTCCCGTCTGCGGCGGAAACGACCAATATTTTCACATCCCGATTTCGTTCGGAAGCGCGAGCATGTTTTCCGACCGCGAACCCGTCCACATCAGGCATGTAAAGATCTAGCACGATCAAATCGAAGGCCCGCTCGTCAAGAGCACGAATGGCGTCTTGGCCGTTGCTTGTTTCAACAATGTCGTGCCCCTCATCGCCCAATAACTCGACAAATATCTCGCGATTTACCAAATTGTCTTCAACAATCAAGCACTTAGCCATGACATCGCCTGCAGGGTTTCCGTGGTTATAGCGGCGACACTAGCAACCGCTGGTTACACAAGCTTTAACCGCCCGACACTCCAGGGGGCTAAACCTCACCAATGCCGAACACGTCGCGCAAGGCCGTTTGACCAGCCGGCGTTATCGTTACGGCCCGACTATCCTTCAGCCTACGGACATAGTGGTGCTCCAGGAAGTGCGTGCATATGGCGGCGCCCAGCTTCCCGGCCACATGTGGCCTACGCTCGGTCCAATCGAGACACGGGCGGCAAATGGGGCGGCGGGATTTGGTCTTGGCGAATTTCGGATCGATGCCGGCACGGGTAAGGAATAGATGACCCTGCTCCGTTATGGCTCCTGCCTCATCGTCGAACTCAATCACGCCTTTTGCCCGTAAAGCATCGGTAATGGCGACACCCAGCCTGCCGGCAAAATGGTCGTAGCATGTACGCGCCGTTCTCAATGCGACATCTTTCGTCCCTACAGAGAGTTTTTGGGTCTGCGGCGCCGTGCGTAGCGACAACGCCATCATATCTTCGATCACCTGTGCCACCTCTGCCGAGGCCAGCCGGTGGTAGCGATGGCGCCCTTGCTTTTCAACGCGCAGCAGTTCGGCTTCCGTCAAACGAGACAGATGGCTGCTTGCCGTCTGGGGCGTGATATTGGCGCAGCGCGCAAGTTCCGATGCGGTGAGCGCCCGTCCATCCATAAGGGCCGTGATCATGGCGGCGCGGGTTGGATCCCCCACCAGCTGACCGATCGCGGCAAGGCGATTTGGACTGACCATGGGTATGCCTCCTCACGGTCTTATAGCAGGCAACGGGTGTGGATGGTTCGAGGTGCGTCGAACCTTCAGCGCTATTGGCGGGCCGCCAGTTGATCCTCGATGAACTCCATGCGGTCTTTGCCCCAGTAAAGCTCGTCGCCAATGGCAATCGAGGGGACACCGAATACGCCCCGCTCCATGGCATTGTTGGTCGAGTCAATGAGCGCTTGACGCACTGTCTCGCTTTCGGCGGCGTCCTCGAAGGCTTGCCCGTCAACCCCGAGGGACTGGGCAAGGGGCCTCAACGTGCCGTAGTCGCCAATCGTCCCCACATTGTTTTCCCAATAGGCCGAAAAGATTGCTTCCATGAATTCGAGCTCTTTGTCCCACTGGCGCATGGCAATCGCCCCGCGCAGTGCCCGGCTGGTCTTGATGGGAAACTTGTCGGGCATGCGAAACGGCAGATTGTATTTCCTGGCCCAGCGCATCAGGTCGTCGCGCCGATTCCTGAGCTTTGCTTTGGGTTCCTCCATAAGCACGTAATTGTTGGATTGGAAGACGTACCCCAGATTGAACGGATGCCAACTGATCTGAGCGTCGTATGTCGCAGCGAGTGGCTGAATGAGCTTTAGCGCGAAGTAGGTGTTTGTGCTGCCGATGTCCCAGTAGAAATCAATCGTCTTGCCGGTCATGGCCTATCCTGTCTGATTGGTTTTCAGGCCCATGAATTTTGAATCGGCAATTCGCTCAAAGCCAAAGCGCGCATAGAAATCGAAAGCGTCGTCGGTGGAAAGCATCCAGCGGCGCATGGTCTGAAAGTCGGGATGATTCAATACGCATTCCATCAGCCAAGCGCCTAATCCCTGCCCCTGCCAGGCGTCGTTCACGTAAACGTCGCTGATCCACGCAAAGCGTGCAAGATCGGTCGCCACCCGTGCAAAGCCAATTTGCCCCGCAGCCGCTTCATAAAGCCCGAACGGCACGGACCCTTCAACGGATTTCCAAACGAGATCGGACGGCAATGTGGCCGCCCAATAGCTGGCGCCGAGCTCTTGTAAGACCCGCCCGCGGTCAAGGCGCTTGGCATCCGTGGAAATTTCGAAAGTGCCGCGCTGCCAATGCCTGGGCTTGGGGGCGGTCATCACGCCGGCAACTCTATGACCATGCCGTCATACGCAGGCTCCACGCCCACCGGCAAGGTCGACCGTAGTGTCTGGTAGTCCAAGTCCACATGCATATTCGTCAGTATACTGTGTTTTGGTTTGGCGCGGGTAATCCAATGAAGCGCCATATCCACATTGGCATGGGTGGGATGGCGGGTATAGCGCAACGCATCCACAATCCAACAATCCAAATTCTGAAGGCGTTCGAAACCTTCATCGGAAATCCCCACCACATCGCTGGAATAGGCAAGCCCGCCGATGCGAAATCCCAGGGAGGGGATCTTGCCGTGATCTTGCCAAAAGGGAATGGCTTCGATGGTGCCCCCTGCCCCGTCAATCACAACCGGATCTAACGTGTCGGAAATCAAGTGGTCGTTGAGGATGGGGGGATAATCGCTGCCCGGTGGCGTTTTGAAACAATAGCCAAAGCGATCCATGAGGACTTCGTGGGTGCGCGTGTCGGCATAGACGTCCACACGACGCCACATATTCATGGCCACCATACGCAGATCGTCGATCCCGTGCATCTGGTCCGCATGTTCATGGGTAAACAGCACGGCATCGATTTTGGACACGTTGGCGTCGAGCAACTGTTCGCGAATGTCGGGTGAGGTATCGATGAGCACGGTCGTCGGCTCATCCCCCTGATCGAACCGCTCGACCAGCAAGGAACAGCGCCGGCGCCGGTTTTTGGGTTCGGCAGGATCACAGGCGCCCCAATGGCCGCCAATACGCGGCACCCCGCCGGACGACCCGCAGCCTAATATCGTAAAGCGAAGGAAAGGCCGCTCCATCAGGCAGCGTCCCGGGGCGCGGCCTTGCTGAACAAGGAAAAGAAGTTCTCGGTGGTGCGGGCCGCCATGTGCTCCGGTGACACGCCGCGCACTTCAGCCAACCGGTTGAGCGTATGCACCACGAAGGATGGTTCGTTGCGTTTGCCGCGATGAGGCATGGGTGCCAAGAAAGGCGCATCGGTCTCCACCAATAACCGATCTTCGGGGACCGTTGCCGCGATGTCCCGCAGGTCTTGCGCGTTCTTGAACGTCAAAATGCCCGAGAACGAAATATAGAGACCAAGCTCGATCGCCGTCTTCGCGAGGGCCGCACTGCTGCTGAAACAATGAAGTACGCCGGAAAACGAGGCCTTGGCCATGTTGGTCGACAAGATGGCCGCCATGTCGTCATCCGAGTCGCGTGTATGGACAATCAGCGGAAGCCCGGTTTCCTGAGCAGCTTCCACATGGGTTTGAAAGCAGGCCTTCTGCATGTCACGGGGGCTGTTGTCGTAATAATAATCAAGACCGGTTTCACCGATGCCGACTACCTTCGGATGGGCAGCCCTGCTTTTGAGATCGGTGACCGTTGTGTCGGGCTCCTGGGCTGCCTCGTGCGGGTGGACGCCCACCGAACAGAAAACGTTGTCGAACCGGTTGGCCACGCCGAAGACTTTGTCGAAACCGGCAAGGGTTGTTGAAATTGTTAACATATGGGAGACGCGCGCGGACCGAGCACGCACGACCACGTCCGTTAGGTCATCGTCGAACTTGTCGAAGTCTAGGTGGCAATGGCTGTCAACAATCATTCAGCACACATACAAACTTTAAGCCCTAAAATGCCAGCGGCCGCGCGGCGCCTGCGCTCACACTCCCCAACTGATTAAATGCGGAGAGAATCACCTGGCGCTTGTCGAGCGACACCGCGTCGGCCCGGGCAAACAGGCGGCGAAGGTTCTCCCACACCAACAGCCAATCATCAAGGCTGCCGGTTCCGGCCACGTGGGCATAGGCTGTTTTCTCGGGACCGGTAGAAAACGTTGCACCGCCCCCGGTTGCCGCACCCTTAATGAGGCGCTCGAGCAGGCCGATCAGAAGTGCGCTCATCAATTGATAGCTTTGCTCGGCCGCCGGCCGGCTCAGCCGATCCCCCAGATCCATGACCCGCAGCGTATCCACCTGCGGCAGTCCGGCCACCATTTCCGTGAGCTCTTGGTAAAGCGGCAGGCCGTCTTCGGCCGCCAGCTGGTAGGCATAGCCGATGCTTCCTTCCGCAAGCGAGGCGATCGTCTGTTGGCCGTCGGCGCCCAGATCCGGAAAAGCATCGGCCAGCGCTTGGGCAATCACCTCAGGTGCAAGGCGGCCAAGCTTCAGCATCCGGCAGCGCGAGCGGATGGTCGCCAATGTGCGGCCCGCATTGTGGCATACCATCAGGAAGACGGACCGTTCGGGCGGCTCTTCGAGAATCTTCAAGAGCGCGTTAGCCGCATTTCCATTGAACTCGTCGACACAGTCGACGATGCAGACGCGCCAGCCGCCCTCTCCTGCATGGGAACCGAAGAAGCTGTTGGTCCGGCGCACCTCGTCGACGGTTATGTCCCGTTTCAACCGGCTGGCCTTGTCGTCCCAGGGCCGGCGCAGGAGCAACAAGTCCGTATGACCCAAGGCCTCAATGCGGCGGGCAACCGGATGGTCCGGCCCCACGGTGCCCAGGGTCGTCTGCCCGGCCAGCAGCGTTCGGGCGATTTGATAGGCGAACGTCGCCTTTCCGATTCCCTTGGGGCCGGTGATGAGCCATGCATGCGGAAAGCGGTCTTGCGAAAGGGCCTGGTTGAGGGTTGCCACCGCGTCGTCATGGCCAAATAGCCGGTAGACTTCCCGCGGATGGGGGAAGCTGCCGAGACGGTCACTTTCGAGCGGATCCATGAAGCGGGACTATTGTGAGCGCAGGCGCGGATTTCAACCTATTTCTCGAGGAATTGGCGCTGGACCCGGTCGCGAATAGCTTCCGCGACGGCGTCTTTTGGGGCGCTTGCATCGATCAAACAACAGCGATCCTGATTGTTTTCCGCAAGGGCGCGAAAGGCGCTCGCCAGTTTTTTGTGCCAGTCCAGGGGAAATTGCTCGAACCGGTTTTCTGCGTGGCCACGTTCCTGGGTTCGCGCAAGCGCCACCGACGGATCAATATCCATCACGAAGGTCAGGTCCGGCATGGTCTCGCCAACCACCATTTCGGTCAGTCGATCGAGTTGCTCTTTGGGCATGCCCCGGGCGTCGCCTTGATACACATAGGAAGAATCGACAAAGCGGTCGCATAGAACCCATTCGCCGGTCGACAGGGCAGGACGGATCACTGTGTTGAGAAGGTCCTGCCGGGCTGCAAACAGAAGGAGCGTCTCGCTGACCACGTCCCAACGGCCCGGGGCGCCGGTCACTAAAAGTGTGCGGATCTCTTCGGCTCCTGGAGACCCGCCGGGCTCCCGTGTGACCATATGAGGAATACCTTGTTTCTCAAGATATTCCGCTAATAGTTTGATTTGGGTCGATTTTCCGACACCTTCACCGCCTTCGAACGAGATGAAGCGGCCGCGTTTACCCATCTGCAGGTTCGGTAGCGTCGGAAACCTGTTGGGGTTTCGGCAGCAGGAGGTGCTTTAGGGCTGTCCCCATTTGGCCAAGAACACCCGTCCGCTTGACGTCGTCTGTGGGATAGACCGGGTACTCCAGTGGGCCCAAGCCGGGTGCTGTTATGGTCAACGTGGCCACTTGTTGGGCTGAGTCGATGGGCGCCGAAAGCGGTCCGTCATAGGTGACGACGGCTTTGATGTTTTTGCGCGCGCGCCGGTGCATCACCACTGAGATGGGCTCACGCACCTCTAGACCCACGGAAGGTCTGCGACCGTTCCACACTTTCGCTTTGTCGAGCTTATCGCCGGCAGCGTAGAGATCGTAGTCCTTGAATTCGCGAAAACCGATATCCAGCAAACGCTTAGACTCCATTTTTCGCTGCTTTTCTGACTCAAGACCGTTCACTACAACGATCAACCGGCGCCCCTTGCGCACCGCCGATCCGACCAGCCCGTAACCGGACGCTTCCGTGTGTCCCGTCTTAAGACCGTCTGCAGTGGAATCCACATAAAGCAGTGGATTTCGGTTAGGTTGGCGGATGCCTTCCCAGGTGAACTCCACCTCTTTGTAGTAGTCGTAAAAGTCCCCGTGGTTCTGAATGATGTAGCGGGCGATCAGCGCCAAATCCCTGGCGGTGGTCATGTGTTCCGGGTCCGGCCATCCGGTGGAGTTTTTGAACACCGTGTTTTCGAGGCCGATTTCTTGGCCACGTTCTGTCATCATTTCCGCAAAACGAGACTCGGTGCCGGCCAAGGCCTCAGCCACCACGATACAGGCGTCGTTGCCCGATTGAACGATGATGCCCCGCAGCAGGTCTTCCACCCGGATTTGGGTCCCTTCCTGAACCCACATCTTCGAGCCGCCCTTCTTCCAGGCATTGACGCTGACAAAAAACTTGTCGTCCAACGACAGCTCGCCAGTCTTCAACCGGTCGAACACCAGCAAGCTGGTCATCAGCTTGGTCATGGAAGCCGGCGCCATCTGCTCGGTACCGTTCTTCTCGTAAAGAACGTTGCCGGTTCTCGCATCCATGAGAATGGCGAAGTCCGCTTCGGTGGTCACCTCTTGAGCGCGCGCCGGCGAAACCGCAGCGATCGCAAAGCAAAGCATGACGAATAAGGGAGCAAATCGATCAATCATGAACCGGCTCATCATATCCTTCTCGGTACTTGTGGGCTTCTGCCCGAAAACTCACCTGTTTGGCCTAGTTGGCTGCTTTCGAAAGATAGTTAGCAATTCCTAACCAGGGGTTACGGCGGCCCCGCCGTCTTTAATCGACAATGATCCGGGCATCATTATGGCCAAGGGCAACTACCTGCTCGAGGGTTTCGTCCGCCTCCGCCAGGGTGGACATGGGGCCCAGCCGAACTTGGTAAAAGTTGCGGCCGTCCAAATCCTTGCGATTGACCTTCACCGGCCGGCCCACGGACGCCAACTCGCCCGCTAACCGCCTGGCATTGGCGGGGGCAACAAAGGCGCCGGCCTGTACATAAAGATCCGTCGATTGCGGAATTGGGACAAACTCGACAACGGCCCCCTCTTCTGCCGGGGCGGCTGCCGCCGGCGTGCTGGGTTCAGGCGCCGGGTCGGGGGCTTCCGCCACTTTGACACCGGGGATCGGCGGTAGTTCGGCCTCGGCTACTTCCTCGACCGGTGCAGCCTTGGCGGCGCGGCGCTCCTCCCGTGGGGTCCGCGGTTTGGAGACGATTTCCGTTTCCATATCGGCCCGGCCAAGAAACTGCACGCGCACCTTGGCGGTGCCTTGTTCCTGGAAGCCGAGCAATTGAGAGGCCCGCTTTGACACATCGATGATGCGCCCCTTTCTGAAGGGACCCCGGTCATTCACACGAAGCTCCAGGGACCGGCCGTTTTCGAGATTGGTGACGCGCACCCGGGTGGGCATGGGCAAGGTGGGATGAGCCGCCGTGAGGGCGTGCATGTCATATTTCTCGCCATTGGCGGTTTTTTTGCCGTGAAAGTCCCGGCCATACCAGGAAGCCACACCGGTACGGTCGTAGTCCGGATCTTCCTTGGGGTAATACCAGACGCCATCGATCTTATAAGGTGTGCCGACCTTGTATCTGCCGCCACCCGAAGGGGGCTGGGGCTGTACGCAAGCCGCAAGGAACAGCGCCGCCAATAAGAACGCAAGATGGCGTTGCTTCAAAACGTCAAACTGAAAACGGATCATTTTGATTTAAAACTCGCTTTGCCGGGGTGAAGCGATCTGGACCTTGGTTCAAACTTGAATCACTTAAGATTCTACTGACCGCCGATCCGGTCAGCAAGGTGGCCGACCGCCAAGGCAAAATAGGTGGAACGATTCCACTTCAGAGTCGTACGGTAATTGTCGTAGACGATGAACACATCGGCGTTTTCTTCACTGGGCCGAACGAGCGATGCTTGGATGTCCACCATCGGCAGATCGGCCCCATTGGGCCGCCGCACACCAAGCGCTTGCCATTCGGACAAATCCTTGACCACGTCCAGTGAAATCAAAGAAGCATCGAAACCCGCCGGCAGTGACACAGCCCGGCCCCACGTTTCGTCCCCTTTCCATCCGGAACTACTCAGATAGTTGGCGGCGGAGGCAAAGACGTCACCCGGTGTGGTCCAAATATCGCGCCGTCCGTCTTTATTGAAATCGACGGCAAACCGCAAAAAGCTCGACGGCATAAACTGCGTCTGACCCATTGCGCCGGCCCACGACCCTTTCATGCGGTGGGGGGCAATGTGTTTTTCTTCAAGGATTTGTAGAGCGTTCAAGAGCTCGTCTCTAAAGAACTGGGCCCGCCGGCCGTCATAAGCCAATGTGGCCAACGCCTTGGGCACGGAAAACCCACCTGTGATACGGCCAAAGTCGGATTCTATTCCCCAAAATGCCACAAGAAAACGGGGCTGAACCTCGTATGCGGCGGATACTTGTTCCAGCAACACCCTGTTTTCATTCAGTAATCGTCGCCCCGTATCAACCCGGCTCTGAGGAACCGTGCGGTTGAGATATTGGCGGAAAGTCAGCGTGAATTCTGGCTGGTTTCGGTCAAGCTCGATGACCCGTTGTATGGGTTGGGTGTCGGCCAGCGCGGCATCGAATGTCGCTTCGCCAATTCCCTTCTTGAGCGCCTCGCTCTTGAGGTCGGCGAGCCATGTATCGAAATCTTGTTGTGTTTGGACCGGTTCCGGTTGAGGTGGCGGTTCCACCGCTTGAGCGGGTTCGACCGGCTGTTCATTTTGCGCACAGGCGGCCGTCAACCCAACCAGCATGACCGCCCCTGCCCCCAGGATACGCAAAACAACATTCATGGCCCAACTCCATCTTCCCGGATGGCATCCCCGCCATCAAACACAGCCCACGCCGCCCGGCAAAGGATTATGCACGCCCTGAAGCATTTGAGAACCGGCTTCAGAGACCAAACGGGACCAACCGCGCCGGAAGCCCCCATAAAGGTTAACTTAAGAAAACCATGCGACGCTTCGCGCCGAACTGGTCAATGTTTTGAACCAATTGGTGCAGGCTTGTATGGTATAAGCTCCCGGACTGCTTAGCGAATCACGCTAAGATGAGTTTGGGATCCGCACTGTACACTCCACGATAATAGACCATTCGGTTCAACGCGTTCAGACCATTCGAAATTGCCTATCAGGTCTAAGAAGGCCGGGTAAGCAATTATTTTTAAAACCCAAATTGAATGTGTCCTGAATTTCTACATGAGGGAAAGGGGGCGCGAAACGTGTCGATAAGTAGAATAGGTATACGACGACCCAAGTGTCTCACACTTAGTCTCGTAGCCGCCGTGGGAATTGGTCTGAGCGCATGTGCAGGCGTTGGGTCCGGCTCTCAAAGCGTTGAAACCGAAACACCTACCTCCCAGACAAGTTCCACGCGGACGAATGGTTCCGGCGACAGTCTGGCGGTCTTAACGTCCGAACTGAGCGAGCAAAAAGAAGCTCTGAAAGTTCAACAAGATCGTATTGCACAATTGGAACAGCGCATTGATGCGCACAGCAGGCTGCAGGCGCAACAAGCCTCGTCGGAGCCCTATGCGGCCCCCGGCCAGGAGAATGTGCCGATCTATTCATTGCCTGACCAAAACGGCCTCAAGGCCCGCTACAGCGGAAGCTCGGCTCAGCAAGCAAGCTGGGTGAACCCGGGCTCAGCTGGCCAATCCGGACCGGCCTATCAGACCGTTGCGGACAATAACGGCAACGGGCAAGGCCGCGAATTTGTAGGTGAACGTCCGCCGGTTGAAGAAGAAGACCGGCCGCCGGAAATTCTGGCTTTGGCAGACTCAGGGGGTGTTCTTACGCCCAAAGGGGTTCTGACCATCGACCCGGCCATCACCTACTCCAACAGTAACGTCAGTCAGTTCAGCTTCCGCGGTGTGCAAATCCTGGACGCATTCCTGATTGGTGCGATCGAAGCGAATGAGTCCGATCGTGATTTCGTCTCTGCTTCGCTGGCGGCACGATACGGTGTGACGGACCGACTTGAAGTATCGGTTCAAGTTCCGGGCGTATACCGTAACGATGACATTGTGGAATCGACGATTTCCGGCGTTACGGCCTCAACCGCGACGGAAGAGACCACGTTGGAAGCGTTTGGCCTGGGTGATATCGACTTCGGCCTTCAGTATCAGCTGAACAAGCCAAAAGGCGATTGGCCGTTCTTTGTGGCCAATGTGCGGGCCCGTGCACCGACGGGCGAGGGTCCCTTCGATGTAGAGCGGGACGGCACCTTTGATCCTACCGAGTCGACCACCGGCTCGGGGTTCTGGACCGTTCAGCCGAGCATCACGGTGATCAAACCGACGGACCCCTTGGTCTATTTCGGCAATGTCAGCTATTTGATAAACATGTCGACCAGCCCGGCCGCTCCGGTGGCCAATCTTCAAGTGGCTGAAAAGTTTGATCCCGGTAACTCCCTCGGGATTAACTTCGGTGCCGCTCTGGGGATTACGGAGAAGGTGTCGGCTAGCTTTAGCTACCAGCACTTCTACATCTTCCCGTCCGAGCAGACGTCTACCATTTTCGCTCTGCCGCCCGGACCAGGGCCCTTGCTGGAATCGACGGCTGTGAGCCGTACCGGCGACCTGCAAGTGGGGACGCTCAACTTCTCGCTGAACAACCGGTTGAAGCGTGGCTCGGCCAGCCTTCAAGTGGGTATCGGCGTGACGGATGACGCCCCGGATGTGGCGATCACGTTTAGACGGCCGTTCAACTTCCGTCTGGACTAATCCACCTAAGTACTTGACAGACCAGTCGGTCTGCAGAGAGGGCGGCGCAATGATGCCGCCCTTTTCTTTTGGCTAGAGCGTCGCCGATAAAAAAGGGGCGGCTCGAACAGAGCCGCCCTAGCTACACGCTCGGAAGCTTTTAAAACTAGAATTGTTGACCCAGCTGGAACAGGACTTGTGAGTGCACCACGCTGGTGATCTTGCTTTCCACCCGTGCCCTGGCAGCCATCGCGTCGATCATCGAATAGTTGGCGATGTCCAGGTTGATCACTCGGTTCAACAAAACATTCGAGTTGTTGGTCTCGATGACGGCCATTTGCACGTCAAACACACTGCTGCTAGGCGCCGCTGCGGCGGCTGCGCTCGACCCGATTTCCGGGGCGTCCGCTGTTGCCGGGCCGGTACCCGTTGAGAACGACATGGTGTCGTCCGTCAGGGTTGCCGTTTGATCCATGCCCGTCGAAGCATCCGTCGTCGTTGCCTCGAGTGCCACGCCGTTGTCCGTCACCTGAGAGAGAGAACTCGACGTGGAAACAGGGGAACCGCCGACCGACGTTTCTATCTTCTGTTCCGTTTGGATCTGCTCACCGGTTTCTTCACGGCGGCGTATGGCGAACTGCGTCTGTATCTGGTTTAGACGATCCTGCACGGTCGTTAGGACAGCCGTAGACCGGCGCAAGATCTCTCCATTGACCGATTCGGACACATCCATGCCGATGTTGAATTTCACACCATCGACAGTGACAAAACCACCTCGTAGCTCGCCTAGTTCATTGTCGCTCAGCGCTTCTACCGGCTCGCCCATGAGCTCTTCGAGCTCTGTTACTGCGTGGGCGTTATGGCTCAGTAGGACAGCAGCAGAAAGGGCAACTGCTGCGCCGACCGTCCTTCCCATTTTCAACTCAATACTCATTACCAGCACCCCCCGAAGTGCCCGCCTGCCCTTTAGAACTGGTTCGCCGAAGGCGCCAACACGGTTACGGCTTCCAGGCCGCTCCGATCGATCGCCATTCCCAGATAAGCCTTGCTTTCAAAAGGCAGGTCGCGTTTCAGGTTAAATTGTGAGCGCGCAAGCCTCGCTTTGTTGTGAATAGCGAAGGCAATGCCACTCCATTCTTTCTCAAACTGCTCGCGGGTCACCATGCGGGAACCGAGAGCTGGGTCACCCACCACAACATGGGTGTCCGTGATGCCGCGAAGAACCACAAAGTGAGTGTACCCACGCGTCGTAATCAACGTGATTGTGGGAACGCCAACTTGGCGGAGCTTCTCCAATGGCACACGAAATCCGTCCGAGCGCATGCCAATACCTTGGAGATACCGCTTCATGTCTAGAAGCGAGAACCCTTCCCGTCTGATTTTATCTTTATCGCCTGACGCCCACATTTGGTCGAACAGGGCACCTTCAGTGACGGGAGTGTCATAGTGATAGGTTAGGAGCGTTGCCAGCGCCGCAGAGCCGCAGCTGAAGTCGTAATTCTGCTTTATGACAGAATCGAACTTCTTTTCCTTCAAGCTCATTACGGTGACATTGACAGGAAAAGCGCCGGCAAAGATGCGCGTTTCAACAGCTTGCGCATCCATAGGCTGGGAGAACAGCGCCGCCGCACCGAAAGCGGCCGCAGCACAGAAAGAAAGCGTTTTTTTGGAAATCGAAGACATTGTGACCTCTAAGAACCGAATCCGTTGTCTCTCTATCTACGCAATCTTTGTGCCTATTCTCTAGAACAGGTTCACGTTAATCGTCGTGTTCATTTGAACGTTGTTATTGTTCCCCGAAACCACGGCGGCTTGGCCGAATGTGGAATTCGAAAACGCCCCGTCTGTGATCAAAGAATGACCGGTATCGCCCACCGACGTATTGCCGGCGTTGTAGGCATCCAGATCACTGTTTTGAACGGTTGTTACAAAATTAAGACCTTCCTTGCCGCGGGCTTGGTCGTCAGCTTCCGCTGACATTGCCTCGACACCGAATGCGTCCTCCAGCAGATCCCCGTCTTCGTTCAGGAATGCTTGTGGAGCACCCGGAACATCGTGAGACCGCATGTCGTCCATTGCGAATGCCGAAGCTGCGCCGAACGAAAGAGAAGCACCAAGGGCCAGTCTGCACACAAATCCATACTTCATCGAACCACTGCCCCCCAAGATACGCTTGGGCCAAAAGGGTTGAACGATTTAATCCAATTAGGTCTCGGCGGGCCGAAGCCCGCCGAGTGATTGCTAAATTAGAATGCGCCGTTGCCGATGTTGGCGGTAACGGTTTGGCTTTGCTCGGTGACGCCCTGAGAACCAGAGTTTGCCGAGAACTGGCCAAGCGATACGCCATCAGCCATGCCCATGACATCAGCCGAAGAACTCATGGTCGCTTCGGAGTCGTCGTCAGCGATCACCAGATTGGCTGCCGCAACGTTCAGAACGTTAGCTGCAGACATTTCGGTGTTCGAGGCAACTGCATCGGTGTCGAAGAGGATGACAACATCATCCGCTGCGATCGCCGTGCTTTCGCCGGTAGCGAGGGTCTTCGCACCGTCAGAGTCAGAGTTGTCGATGACGCCCTCTTCCTCAGCAACGTTGCCGCCAGCGACGTTAACACCGTCAAGGCCTTCGCCCCACTCGCTGTTGCCACCGTCATTGACGATCACAGCTTCGCCGGATGCGTTGTTCTTGTCGATGCCACCTTCGCCAGTGATGTCGCCACCTGCTACGTCGGTGCCTTCACCAGAAGCTGCGATGGAGCCGTTGCGAGCAACCGTGTTGCCGTCGCCGCCATTGCCGCCTTTGCCTCTGCTGCTAACGTCGTTCGTGCAGACCTGGACCTTACAGTCGTCATGCGGAGGAGGACCACCCCGGCCGCCCTGGCCGCCAGCAACCGCCAGGCTACCATGGTCAGCTTGGGCATTGCCGTTGCTGTCCGTGTTAACTTGGCTGTTGTCGCCAACGTTGACGTTGCCATCGCTGAACTCAGTGTTAGCTTGCGAGTCTTCGCCAGCCGCTACTGCGTTTTCGTTCGCATCGCCACCGCCATTGGCCGAATTGTGGCCAGCCATGGCCTGTGAGTCGTCGATCAAGCTGTCATCGTTCAACGCCGTATCGCCAGCAACTGCAGATCCGCCAACATCGTTAGCCGCGATCGAGCTGTTGTCAGCCGTGTTGTTGTCGATAGAGCTATCTTCGCCATTTGCAACATCGTCGTTCAAAGACAGAGCAGAGCCTTCCGTGTGGACGCTGTTGTCTTCAATCATGTTGTTGCTGCCGAGATTGCCGCGAACATTGCCCGCACCGGTTTGCGGTGCGTTGTTAGCAACACCACCGTTTTGGAAGGTGTCGTTCAACTCGCCATTCCCATCGGGGTCGAAAGTTGCCGAAGCGTCAATTTCGTTGCCGCTAAGAACGTCGCCGCTCCAGTTTTCTTCGCCGGTCTGCGGAGAATTCTCTGCATAGCCGGTTTCAGAAACGTCGGTTTGGGTGTCGTTGCCGGCACCGTTACCGTTCAGCGTGTCATCGAGATCCACAGTGACCGGATCAGCGAAAGCAGCTGGAGACATTGCCAGGCCAAGAGCGATGACCGAAATGCCCATCAAGTACTTGCTTTTCATTTTCCTAACTCCAATACCTTGCCGGTTATTTCGCTAAGTCGGAGGCGCGGCTGCCAAGCAATAGCTGTCAGCCGCTGCCCCAGTAGCGAATTAGTTAACCGTCAGATTGTCGATGTTTGCCGTAACCGTCTGGCTCTGCTGCGTGATGGCATTTGCGCCGGAATTTGCAGACATTTGAACCATGACAGAGTCGGTCGCACCGCCTGAGATCGTTGCGTCAGCCGTCAACTCTGCACTGCTTCCTTCAGAGTAGATGGCGTTGCCGGAACCGATGTTCAGAACGTTGTACGCGTTCAGTTCGGTGTTAGAAGCAACAACGTCCGTTTGGATCTCCAGGCTTACGTCGTTGATCGACAGAGCGAAACCACCGCTCGTTGCCGTTGCAGCAGCGCCTTCAGACGTGCTGTTGTCGACAATTGCAGCGTCCGTTGCAATGTCTTCACCTGCAACATTGGTGTCGTTGCTGTCGTTGACGATCACAGCGCTGTCGGTCGCATTGTTCTTGTCGATGCTGCCGCCGGCGATATCGCCACCAGCTACGTCTGCACCGTCAGAAGCGGCGATTGACATGTCGTCAGCAACCGTGTGGTCCGATCCAGCGACAGAAACAGAGCCTGCGTCTGCTTGTGCATTGCCGTTCGAGCCGGAGTTAGCCATTGCATTTTCGCCAGCGTTTACATTGTAGTCGCTGTCGTTGCTGTTGGCCTGCGAGTCCGTAGCCGTTGCCGTAGCATTGCCGCTAGCAGAACTTTCGTTGTTCGCAGCGTTCGTGCCGGAAGCAGCCATCGAATTGTCGATTTCTGACTCGTCCAACGCCAAGTGGCCCGCAACAGCAGCATCTTCGGAGTCATTGACGCCGATGGAGCTGTTGTTTGCGTAGTTGTTGTCGATCGTGCCGCCGTCATTTGCGACATCGTCCGCACCAGCTGCAGAGTGGTTAAACTCGTTGCTGTTGTCGGTCAGCGTGTTGTCGCTCAGAGCGTTGCCGCCAACGTTTGCAATGCCCGTTTGCGGAGCATTGTTTGCATCACCGGTGTTTTGGAAGGTGTCGTTCGCAAGACCGTTGCCATCAGGATCGACTTCTACGTCAATGCTAACGCCATTGTTGCTTGCAACGTCGCCATCGAAGTTGCCGGAACCCGTTTGCGGTGAATTGATGGCCGTGCCTTCAATATCCGTCTGGGTGTCATTCAGGATACCATTGCCATTTGCGGTATCGTCGGTGCTTACGTCAATGTCATCAGCAAGAGCCGGCGTCATCGCCAACCCAAGCGCAATAACGGAAGCGCCCACAAGCAAATTGCTTTTCATCGTCACTCTCCAGTTAAGGTTTTCACTACTGGGGCCCCCCGGTATTTGCCGTTGAGCTACACCAAAGCCTCAGTCATCCGAGTCAGACAATGCTCCCGAAATATGCTTAACGCAAGAAGGTTTTATGATTAACAAACAAATATTTTGACGGCTTTTTTGTGCCGAATCAGACCGGTTTCTAGACAAAAAAAACAGATTGAGCTTCGTTCTAGTTCTAATAGCAGAGTTAATATTTAGAGTAGTGACGCGAACACCTAAATGTTTCATCTCGGGTCAGAAGATTCGATAAATCATCTTAACCGGTGAAAATAAAAAAGCAGAAGTTAACAAATTAAACACCTTGAACTTCATTGATGCGAATCTGTCATTCGCCGGTTTCAGTCCAAGCAGAAATGCAAATATTCCCGGATTATTACTCAAGGCGCCCACAGATATACTTGGCGCTTAAATATTATGTCACGTGGTCACGCCCACGCTTATGTAGGTGTGTATCAGTGAATGTGAGTGCGGATTGTTCCGATGGCGACAGACGGAATCAAATGCGGCGCCCCAAGGGGCGCCGCAGCCGAATCGATCACCATGTCGGGCCGGTCTTACAGGATGTGATAAATCCGGTAGGCGACACCGTTTCCGAGCAGCCGGCCCACGCCGACGGCCTGGATGTCGTTCAGCCACGCATATCTGCTGTCGCTGGTTTCGAAATTGGGCGCGACCCTGAAATAGTATTCGGAAGGATCGGCGTTGGCCGGATCGGCCGGCTGAATAATTCGCCCAGTATAAGATAAGTAGAGCTTCGCGCCGTCATGGGTTTCCCAGACGGCCCGCACATCCGGTTTGGTGGCGTTTGGCCGTTCGGGATCCAGGATGAGCCAGTCGCCGCCGCCGGGCATTACTCTGCCCTTCATGCGGGGGCCCTCGAATTCGCCCTCACTGATGTAAGCAACAACGCGATTGCCCCAAGGTGTGGGACCAATGGGCCCCGGGGATTCCGGTGCCACATAAATTGCCGCTTCACAGAGCAATTCGGATTTGAGATCCAGCCCCTCGAAAATTGACTTGTCCATCGGTGTGTCTGCCTCCCTGCTCTAAATCATCATGCGATCGGCTGAACTCATATTCTGCGATCCAGTTGATCGGACAAAGTTGCTCTAAGGTCGAGGAACCCCTCTTCCCATTGTGTCCTAATGCGAGATTTATCATGAGGTCAGGCGCCGGTGAATAGGCCTATATATAATGACAACAAACACCCCTGTTCGTGAATGAAACGATGACGGCCCAAAATGACACGGAAGCCGTCGCGACAACTGCCTGACTGTCTTGGATTGAAACAGGCCGCGCCTTACCGCCTCCTCTAAGACACGGTCAAAAAGGAATGAGATTTGCTGCCCAACCGAACCACACAAACACTTGGACTTCGCCCCAGGTGATTGATAGCAACAGATGGTGGGCATAAAGATGGACATTGCGCTCGGCCAGGCACAGGACCGGCTGAAAAGCGGCGCCTTCAAAGAGGCTGAACAGCTTTTCAAGAATATCTTGGACGATCACCCGCAGGACGCCGAAGCTCTGCACGGGCTGGGGCTTGCCGCCGGCCAGCAAGGCCAAACCGAGCGTGCGGTCGACCTCATCAAATCCGCAATCGAAGTAGACCCTGACCAAGCAAAATTCTACGGCAATCTTAGTGTTTTTGCCCGGTCCCTTAACCGGGTGAACGAAGCTTTGGAGGCGTCCGGCAAGGCGATCGCGCTGGCACCCGATAATGCGGTCTATTGGAACAATCGCGGCAACGCGCTGGCCCAAGCCGGGCGGATCGCCGATGCCATTGCATCCTTCGAAAAGGCAACGTCGCTCAACCCCTCATATAGCGAGGCCTACTTCAATCTCGGCAACGCACTGAAAGACAGCGAAAAGCTTGCCGACGCTGTTACCGCTTATCAATCGGCAGTCACCCACAGTCCCAAGTTTTGGATGGCTTTCAGCCATTTGGGTGAATGTCTCTATTCCTTGAAGCAAGGGGACGATGCGCTTGCCGCCTACGAAAAAGCACATCAGCTGAACCCACAGCATCTGCCCACAATGGTCGGTTTGGGTAAATCCTTTCACCGGCTCAACCGCTTTGATGAGGCGTTGAGTGTGTTTGAACAGGTGGTCGCCCTGGTGCCTGACCACGATGCCGGTCAACTGTGCCGCGGCCGCTGCCTGATCGACCTCAAACGTTACCCAGAGGCAAAAGAGGTTTTGACGTTGGCGGTAAAGCTGCTCCCGTCCGATGAGAGCTACGTTCAGCTCGGTATTGCGTGTGCGTTCTTAGGTCACAAACAGGAAGCCCTGCACGCGTTCAACAAATCTCTGGACCTCAATCCGAAACTACTGCTCGCCTATTTCCACAAATCCAATCTGCTGCGTAAAGCCGGACGGCTGGACGAAGCTCTAGACGCGGTAATGAAGGCGATCGAGATCAAGCCCGATTTGGCGGAGCTGTGGAACAGCCTTGGCAATGTTGCGAAAGTCAAATGGCAACTCCATGCCGCCCGCGATGCTTTCGAGAAAGCGCTTGAGCTCGACCCGAATTTGGATGCGGCGGTCAACAATCTGGCGGGCATCTACAAAGGGCTCGCCGTGTTCAAGAGGGCCCGCGACCTTTACGACCAGTCATTGCAATTGTCGCCGAAGAACCTGAACTTCACCGGCAATCTTTTGTTCTGTGCCAATTACGATCCTGATGTGAGTGAAGAAGACCTGGCGGACCTTCATCGTCAAATGGCCGCTCAGCTTCAGGAAGGGATTGTTCCCAAAACCGCCCACACCAACGAAAAGGACCCGGACAAACGGCTTCGGATCGGCTTGGTGTCGGGCGATTTTGGCCGCCACCCTACAGGCTATTTTCTGGAAGGCGTGCTGCGCTATGCGGACCCGAAAGAGGTCGCCTATTACTGCTATTCAAACCGGCACAAAGAAGACGAGCTGACGGCGCGCCTCAAGGGCTACGCCGATGCTTGGCGGCCCATTCACGGGCTGTCGGCGGACGATATGTGCGCGCTGATCGAGAAGGACGAAATCGATATTCTGATCGATTTGTCAGGCTATACGGCGGAGACCCGGCTTGATTGTTTCGCCCAACGGCCGGCGCCCATTCAAATGACCTGGCTTGGCTCCTGTCACACCACCGGCATGTCCACCATCGACTACATCATTCTGGATCCTCATTATGTGCGTCCGGGCGATGAAGATCTGTTTACGGAGGAATTCATTCGCCTGCCCGACATTCGCTGGGTCTATAAGCTGCGTGACAATCTGCCGGACACGGCCCCGCCGCCCGCTTTGAAAAACGGCCACATCACATTCGGCAGTTTCAACAATTTGACCAAGGTGAACGATGATGTGATCGAGCTGTGGGCGGCCGTTCTCAATGCGGTGCCCGACGCCAAGATGATCTTAAGCTGGCGCTCGTTAGCGGAAACCCGCGAGCAGGACCGCATTGCGCGGCGCTTTGCAGACTATGGTGTGCCGGCGGACCGGCTGATCCTTACCCACGGTCATGTGGATGGCCGCTCGGTATTGGAAGAGTACGACACGGTTGATATTGCGCTCGATACCTTCCCCTTCTCGGGCTGCATCACCACTTGCGAGGCCCTGTCCATGGGCGTGCCCATTGTAGCCTTGCCCGGCCGCCGCCCGTCGTCGCGTCAGACCTATGGGTTCCTGAAAGCCATTGGCCGCGATGAATGGATCGCATCCTCACGCCAAGAGTTTGTGAACATAGCCGCGAAACTTGCGTCCGATCCTCAGAAGCTCGCCGATATGAGAGCGGCCCAGCGGGAACGAGTCGTTGCGTCCCCCATGTGCGACGCCAAGAAATTCTGCGGCCATTTGGAAGCGGCGTTTCGTGACGCCTGGGTCAAGTGGTGCAATTCTTGAATTTCCTGAGACGGTAAGGCTGCGAGACGGAGGGCGTCATGAAAGTCGCAATTCTCGCCGGCGGTGCCGGCACCAGATTGGCGGAAGAGACACAAATTCGCCCCAAGCCCATGGTAGAGATCGGCGGCTATCCGATCCTGTGGCACATCATGCGCCATTATTATCACTACGGCTTCAATGAGTTTGCGATCGCCCTTGGCTATAAGGGCGAAGTGATCAAAGACTATATGGCCTCTTACGGTCACCGCAGCGCCAATATGCGCGTTGATTTCGGCAAGGGCTCCGTCGAATACGAAAACAACAACGGTCTCGACTGGCAAGTGGATTTGATCGAAACCGGTGCCCAAACCATGACCGGCGGCCGCATCAAGCGGCTGCAGCCATATATCGGCGATGCCACCTTCTTGCTCACCTGGGGCGACGGCCTGTCGGACGTCAACCTGCACGAGCTTATGAATTTCCACCGCGCTCACGGCAAATTGGCAACCGTGACGGCGGTGCGCCCACCGGCCCGCTATGGCCACCTTGAATTCGACGGTGACCGGGTCGCCTCTTTCTCAGAAAAACCTCAGACTGCGGAAGGTTGGATCAACGGCGCGTTCTTCGTGCTTGAACCGCAGGTCTTCGATTACATCGAGGGCGACCATACCCAATGGGAAAAAGAGCCCATGGAAGGCCTTGCGAGCGACGGCCAGCTCATGGCCTACAAGCATGACGGCTTCTGGCAATGCATGGATACGCTGCGCGAGAAACACATTCTCGAGCAGCTTTGGAATTCAGGCAGCCCGCCCTGGAAAGTATGGGCTAAGCACGAAGGCTAAGCACCTGTTTCGCCGCCATTGGGTCCATACATTACGACCCAAGTGCCGAAGTCGTCGGTGAAGTTTTCAAACCGGTGGATGTGCCCCGCGGGAACGAACAGGGCATCGCCTGCGCCAAAGCGAAAGCGCTCCAGCGTCTCTTCGCTCTTGCCGGTGGCAAACGTGCCGGCGCCCGACACCACCACATAAATCTCATCCTGCACATGAGGTGTCTGATTGTCTTCGCCGCGCGGCGTGTAGAAGTAGAGTTTCATGCTTCCGCGCTCAGCGAGTTGGGCGGCGGGCAACCCCAGCGGCGCCGTTCCGGTGTCCAGCGCTTGCGTAATGGAGTCTTGTGCGTGTTTTACGGTGAACCGGTCCATTGGCGTCACTCCCTTTTCTTGGTCGGCGCCCGGTCGGATGCGGCGCGCGCCTTGTGAGAACGGTGGATCCGAACCTAAGATATGGGGAGGCGTGCCGCACAACCCAAGACCGTGCGACCAGATAGCCGGGGCGTGCTGCTATTGTTGTGACAGTCGCGCCGAGCGTTGCGCCAAGGCACGACAAACTTCTATCTCGCGGGTGTGATAGCGGCTGTTGCGGAACCGGATGAGGGATACGTTTTCGGGGGAGACGCCTTTCTCAATATAGTCGAGAGGAACGCTGCCGAATTTTGAGTTCTTGCAATCGAAAACCCAGAAGTTCTTTTTGCCCTCTCCCATCCATCGGCGAAGGTCGTCCAAGTTCTTTCCGGAAAATGGGAATTCGTCCACGCAAGGCACGGATTCGATCATCTGAGCCATGCGGCGTTCCCGGCCAAACGTCCGATACGAAAACTCAAGATAGGGATAGGTCCACGAAACGTTTTTGATTGGACCACTCTGCCAAACTCTGACAGGCGTTATGGGCGTGGACGCGCGTCCCCAGCCCATCAGCTCTTGCGGCACACGATATCGGCCGGCCGGCCGCTCACAAAACGCGTAGAGCCGAACCGCTACTCTCATCCGATAATCGATGACATCTTTGTCGGACACGCTGTGAGAGACGAGCGACACCCGGTTCTTGTCGATGCGTTTCAATGTAGACAAGTCGTAAGTTACTTTCGCGCCGTGAACCCTGAATTCCAGCGTCTTTCTGTCTTCGGCCGCCGCCTGTCCGGCACACGCCACGAACAACACAGCGGCCAACAAAATAGGTTTCAACACGCTCCACACCTCATCAGATACAAGGCATCGTGTTTAGCAATCCTGGGTGGAGAAACCGTAAAGTGGTTAGAGGGTGTGGGGCGAACTTGATCCGCCCGGCGAACATCATTAGAACGGCGTCCAGAATTTCTAAATCATTTGGGTCCAAAAACCCAAGCGTTAGATATTTCGCCGATGGTTTAGCCCTGTTCCGCTAAGTCATTGAACCTACCAGACGGATGGGTGGCCGAGTGGTTGAAGGCACCGGTCTTGAAAACCGGCAGGCGTGCGAGCGTCTCGTGGGTTCGAATCCCACCCCATCCGCCACTTATTCAATTATGCGCAGCATTGATGAGTGGGTTTCGAACCCACCATCTAAGAATCCGCGATGCTAAAGCATCGCGGTGGTTCGAATCCCACCCCATCCGCCATCTCCTCAAGGGTCCATTCTTGTCACATGGTTTACACCTTCTCCGGGGTTAACGCGGCTTGCCGTCAATTCTATCGCATTTGAGGACGTCAGAACCTGGACCGGCCCCTTTCGTGATCCCATAATCCGGCAGGGTGGCATTTCTTACGCTTGTTGAACCGTATGGCGATGGTGATTGCCCGCGGGAGCCAGACCCGTCCGCCTTGCAGCGTCTGACGAACTTCCCTTGAGTGTCGCAGATTCCTGACTGATATGGAGAATTGAGGATGTCGCATACCGAGTTCGCCGCGCTCGCTGGTTTTGTCGTCGCCGCCATCGCCATGCTGCTCGTCACCCAGACCAAGGAACGGGTTTCCGCCCCGGCTTGGCTCATCCCGTTGGTGGTCGTGGTGCCCTTTGCGGTGTGGACCGGCGTCGCGATCGTCGAAGAGGGACTTTTGGGCTTGTTTCCAACCCTTTTGGGAACGCATTGGGGGCTTCAGATCTGGTTCGACCGCCTGATGAGTGTGGCTGCGGCTTTCTTCCTTCTCCAAGACCGCGCGCGGGCAGCCGGCATGAAATCGGAGGTCTGGGTGCTCGCCGTCATCTTCACCGGCAGCATCGGGCTGTTCCTGATGTTGGCGCGCACGGTCTACCACGAGCGCAAGACGGCGGCCTGAGACCGGCAAACTTGCTTACGCGGTTAGATCAATCGCCCGGTTGATCTCAATGCCTCTATTCACGGCCAGATAGGTTGGGAAAGGCACCCGTTCCGAGGTGTCAATATCACGCTGAAGCCAATCCCGTTCCTCCAACTGATGCAACGACGTTGAAAGTGCCCGATCTGTGATAGTGGCCAAATTTGATTTGATCACTGAGAATCGCTGAGGCGTGTCTGTTAGCGCCAGAATGGGAACCGTCCAACTCCGCCGCAGCAAGGCAAATCCCCCGTCATCAGGGACGGCCGTCACGATCCGGCTGGCGATTTCGGCGGCTTCGACTCCCTTCACCGTCAACCGGAATTCCGGACGCAGAGGATGGCCATGACCCGGATTCCTCTCCAGAAGCCCGAGCTGGACAAGGTGTTCAAGACTTGAAGCGAACGAGGTTCGGCTCGCGCTTGTTGCCGACAGCAAGGGGGCCTGCCGGCCGGGAACGCCGGCGTGTAGCAAAGCCAGAATTTTCAACGACCATGCTCGGGACGTGAGCTTGACAAGCATCTGTATGTCCATAAAATATAGTTACTTTATTTTCAGATCGAAGGAAACCCCTATGCCGCTTGTCTCTTTGGAAAACACCATCACGCTCGCGATGTCGGTTCGGGACCGTCATGCCAGCGCAGAGTGGTATCACGCCAAGCTCGGATTTGAGCTGATCCGCCATGTGGACGAAGCCGGCTGGAGCGAGATGGAGACCAAAACAGACGGCGTGGTTCTGGGGCTCGGCGAACAGTCAGAACCTTCCCCGGGCAATACGGTCCCGGTTTTTGGCGTCGCCGATATCAAGACGGCGCGCCGGTCTTTGGAGGCGGCGGGCGTGAAGTTCGATGGCGAAACGGAGACCATTGAGGGAATGGTCAGTACAGCCACATTCTACGATCCCGACGGCAACGCCTTAATGTTGGCCGAAGACTTGACAGAGCAATGACAGGACAATGACCGAACTGACGCTGACCACTTTCGATTGGGTGCCGGAGGGCCCTCGCGGGTTTGTTCGGGATCTGCGCCTGCGGTGGGCGCTGGAAGAAGCCCGACTGCCGTATTCTATCCGCACCACGCCGTCCAGAGATCGAACGTTCGAACACTTCGAGCATCAACCTTTCGGACAGGTGCCTTGGCTGACCGATGGGACGGTCTCAATATTCGAAAGCGGCGCCATGATGCTCTACGTCGCCGAACGCAGTGAGGTACTGATGCCGGCCGACCCCAAAGGCCGGGGCGATGTCATCAGCTGGATGTTTGCTGCGCTCAATTCGGTCGAGATGGCCTCACAGCCGGTCTCGTTCTTAGAGATTTTTTCCGAGGTGAAGGTCCCGCCAGACTACCGCAAGAAGCACGACGCGTTTCTGAATGAGCGGCTAGAACACATGGAGGCCGTGCTGGAAGGCCGTGAATGGCTGACCGGCAAGTTCTCGGCCGCCGACATACTTATGGCCGATGTCCTGCGCTTTGTAGATGAGTGGAATGGACTTGCCCCTTTCCCACGGTGCCGCAGCTATGTTGCACGCGCAACCGCGCGCCCGGCCTTCGTAAAAGCTTATGCTGATCAAATGGCCCACTTCGCTGCAGCGGACTGAACGAGGCCTAAGATTTTGAATTCGCGTTTTGTCGCGCACAGCCCGGCCCTCTCCGCAAGTCGGATCTCGCGTTCCGTCCGCATTACTTTAGCTCCCGCGAATTTCCAATTGGGCCAATCAAAATAGCGGCCAAGACAACCAATATGAGCGCCGTGCTGACGGGATCGTAATGCGACCCCAACACGGGAAACAGCATCCAGCTCACATTGCTCATGGTGTGAAACAGCGATGCGGCAAATACACTTTGGCCGCCGACAACGTATAGCCAAGCAATGATCATCCGCCGAGCGATGGAACCAAGCGCCCACCAGGCAATCCAATCCCAACTCCGCTCGACTTGCAGAAGGGGGATCACGTGCCACACGGCAGAGACCAAGCCGATTGTCAGACCGGCGGCGATCAGCCCATGCGCCTTCACCAGCGGACGAGTGGCATATCCGGTCCAGCCGATTTCTTCCGCCAGCGCCGCCACAAAGAAGAGTGTAAAGAGCGCAAGCGCCTGGAACAGACTTATTTGCGGTGCCGGCAAGTCCTTGCCCATAAACAGAAGAACAGTACCGGACAGAACCATCACGGCAGGCATTGTCGCGAGCGCGACAATCCAAACCCATGGCCGGATCTGAAAGCCATCGCCGGTCATGCGCAGAAACGACTTTATGGCGCCGGGTCCGTTTGTGCGCCACACCATCAGAATTGCGGCCAGAGCCGGACAGATTGCCATGAAAGCGCTTATGGGCAGGCCGGGCAGAAGGTCGTGGCCTGCAACGGCCCCCAGCACCCAAAACGGCGCGGACAGAAGAAAGAGCAACCCGAAGAAACGGAGGGGATCAGAGTCTTGTTTCATCGTCGCCGTTTCATACGCGTCGGTATGGTCCCAGCCTTCTCTTAAAACACTTTGTGCGCGCCGCGGTCGACGGTGGCCGTGCCGGCCAGAAGCTGTTCGTAGAAGTCGAACAAAGTGTCGCTTCCGGTCGATGGGGTTGCGTCCGCGTCGTAGCGGCCGGTCTCCGGGTCGAGCACCAGCATGGACTCTGTGGCGTAGTACCGGCCGATGCGGGCAAGCTCCGCCTTCTCTTTGAGGGGCGGTATCACCACACCAAGGGTCGCAAGCATTGCCACGATCACATCCAGCAGGGCAAGCGGCACTTCGCGAATATGCGGTTCTTGCCCCGCAAGCGCACACAAGCGTTCCCCCTGTTCCCGCGGCGTGATGGCGGGTCCCGGCCCGCCGATGGGAAGGATGCGGTTTTGCAAGGACGGATCACCTAAGCAATCGGCGATGTAGCCGCCCAAATCCTCATCGCTGATGGGCTTGCAGGCGGTCTGCCGGCCGTCGCCGAAAACGAGGAACGGCTTGCCGCTTTTCACCCGCTCCAACTGACCGGACAGAGATTTGAAGAACGCCGTGGGCCGGACGATGGAATAGATCAAACCTGACTCCGCAAGTGCCTTTTCGAACGCAAGCTTTGCTTGTTGGAACGCGAGTTTTGGATTCTGCACGCAAATGGCAGACAACAGAACGAACTGTCGAACCCCTGCCTCTTTTGCGGCGTTCAGAATCTGCACATGGGCTTCGTAATCGACCGCCCAGGCATCCCTCGGCGCGCCGGTACGCGACGCCAGGCACGAAACCACCGCATCGAACCGCTCACCGGCAAAACCGTCGCGGGCAAGCGATTCCGGATCAGTCACCTCCCCAACTCTGACGGTCGCGCCGGTAAACGCCTCATCGCGCGGCGCCTCGCTTTCCGACCGTGGACGGACAAAACACACCACCTCATGTCCCCGAGCGATCAGCGCACGAGCCGTTGCACGGCCGATCGTGCCGGTTGCGCCGAACAGAAGGGTCCGCCGTGGAGTTGAAGCCGATTCTGATGTTCCAGAGGCGTGCTGGTCGGTCATGTCTCGATTTTGGTTTGTCTCGATGCGCCCAGGTGAAGGTGTCCGGCTCCAATGTACCAACCAACCACGAAATCTCCTGACTTTTTCGTGATGGCGATTTGGTTTTTTGCAATCCGGCAAGACCGTATACTCCAGGGATGATTGCGACGGGGAGCATTGGACGGCTGTTTATGGCCGTGGCGGTTTTGATAGCGGGCCTTGCGCTGATCGCACCGGCATCGGCCCAGGCATTAACCATCGGCGATAGCACGCCCAACCTCGCTCTACTTGCGGCGGAAGATGTCGCCGCCGAAATCAGCAATTGCCCCTGTCCCTCTGAAAATCAAGATTTCGACTGTGGCGACGGATTTTGCGGGACCGGCCTGCTGTCCAGTGTCAGCCCCGATGCACATTCGGCCGTGTATGGACGCCGTACCATTTCGGCGGAGGACCGCCACGGTCTCACCTTCGGGCCCGATCCCACCCCTCCAAGAGCCTTCGCATAATCTCGCGTGCGGCTCGCGCGCGACCCTCACATTGCGAAATTCTATTCTTGGAAAAGAGTCATGACATTCAAATTGTTTGACGACGCGCCTGCGCGTGTCTCGTCCGCCCAAGCGGACATGATTGCCCTTACTTTGCGCATCGGCCTGGGCCTGGTCTTTGTGGCCGGCGGCTGGTGGAAACTGTCCCGCGCCATCGACCCGGCACAAGCCGACGCGCTGGTCGCCAAATACATGGCCGACAACGGCTATATCAACGCTTTCTTCGAGCAATATCTATTCGCCGGCGGCGATGCTTTGCTGTCGCCTCTGACGTTTCTGATCTTGCTGTCGGCCTTCGAGCTCGTCTCAGGTCTTGCGCTGTTGGCGGGTCTTTTTGTCAGGGCGTTGAGCTTTATCTACGCCTTCCTGCTGTGGACTTTCGTCATTGCCCTGCCCGTTGTGACGGCGCCGGGAGCGGAGATTGACGGAGCCACCCATTTCTCACCGGCCTTGCTGGTGCAGATCCGGGATGTGGGCCTGTCGGGCATGTTCTTTGTACTGCTCAATTTAGGGTCCGGCGCCTTTTCCGCAGACCAGATGGTGCTCAAGCGGGGCGCCGCCCCTTCAGAGGTGGACTGGAATGCCTATGGCTTGTTGCTGCGGTTGTCTGTGGCGGCGGTCTTTATCGTAGGCGGCTTCTTTGCCGGCTATAGCTACATTAAAATCTTCGTCGATCTGCCGATCCTGATGGCGGTGATCGGCCTTGTGCTCGCGAGCGGTCACGGTATGCGCCCCGCCGCCGTGGCGGCCTTTGCCTGTATTGCCTGGTATTGCGTCGCCAAGATTGGTCTGGATGCCACCTTCTGGAACAACTTCAACGCCATTAAACGGGAACTGGCTTTTCTTGCGGCCTGCGCTGTGTTGTTCGTTTATCAGGGCGGCAAGGCCTTCCGGCTTGATGGGCTTTACCAGTCCCCGGTGTCGGCCCTGTTAGGGCGTCGTCAAAGCGCATAGACAAAATAAGGGCGGTCTGTGCCCGCCGGCACCGGCCGCCCGTCTTGTTGTCACCGAGACGGCAGGAATCCGAGCGGCTTGTATCCTTTGTTGTCATTCGCCGGCGAACTTGCGAGGCCGGCGAATCCAACTCTCCTGCACCTCCGTGACCCAATAACATGGCGGGGCGCTCGCCGATGGTTAGGTTCGCCGGCTAAACCGGCGAACGACAATAGATTGTTTATTTCCGGACGACGCGGCCGTTTGCCTCTCGGAACAGAGTGCCGCGCGGCGCTGAGGCGCGGATCTGCTGTGCGTAGATCACGGCAACCGCTTCCACAGAAACGCCTTGCTGTGCCGCCCGCTCTTCATAAAGGTTTATGCGTTGGGCATTGACGCGATCCACCAAGGCCCGTGCGGCGGGCGGTGCATTGGAGGCAGCCTCCACCAGACCGTCAGCCCGTTCGATAATGTGGCCCGCGCGCCGGTAATCGTCCAATGCGTCTGCAAAAACGGGGCCGGCGAAAATAATCAGTGCAAAGAAGGCTGCGGTTACGGCGCGCCATGAAGCTGAAATATGTCGCATGAAATCCATCCTAGAAAATGTCATCGTTGCGATCGATGTCTTCTTGGGCTTGCTCCTCGAGCTTCACCCGCACATCTGCATCGAGCTTAACGTTGAGATTGATCTCAATCGGTTCATCCGGTGCTTCCACTTTCACCGTGGGCTGGCATGCCGGTAGACTCAGAACAACAAGCACCGCCAATGGCAAGCTTCCGAAGGCCGGGTTGGGCGCGCGCGATCGGCGCCATATTGATTGGAATGAGCGCATGGTCAGAGTCCTAATCCCTTTCCGGAATTTCCCCTAAAAGACGTCCCTTTAGTTAGCATCCTTCATGCGGGCGCGCAAAAGGTCTTGGGTCAAGGCTTGGCCGGTTGCAAGGGCATTCAACACTTCCTCAAGATCCCCCGTAATATTGGCATTAATGCGGAACGGATAGCCGTTGAGCACTTTGGGGTTGGCGCCTTCCAGCACCACCTGCAGGCCAAGTTCATCATTTGCCGGGCGCCGCACGCCCACTTTCAACACCCGGTACTGGAAGTTATCCAGCGCTTGCACCATCAACGACACTTCTTGGCCTTGAGCTTCAAGCGATTCCCGTTCCTCCCCCCAATGGACCTTGATGAACCCGTCTTCTTCGGCCACCAACTCGCCCTCGGTGATGATCGGGCCGTCCGGGCCCAATGTCACGGGAATGGTGCCGGAAAGGGTGCCGGAGCCACTCACCCGGCCGCCACCCCATTCCTCGAACAAGGTTTCGAGAGAGATACCGTCAAACACAAGGGTGATCTTGTATTCCTCGGCGGCAAGGCGGATGGAGGTGGTTTCGATGCCGATGGTGCCGTCGGCGAACTTTGCCTCCGCCGACTCTATGCGGACAACAGGATCATTTCCGCTGCGCACCCAATGATAGACGAGTTCGGGGTCCTCCATGGGGATTGGCGCCGTGATGCGGTCAGCGACTAGTTTTTGGCCCGGCGGCGTGCGCGGATTGAAAATATCGCGCAGCCTGATGCGCCCCGAAATGCCGTTTGCCGTGAAGACGGAGATGTCCGAATTCAAGTCCGTCACCTTAATGGTTGCGGGGCTTGTGAGCGGTTCTTCCGGGTCGACCGTGATCTCCCCCTCTACGTCGACAGTGCCGGTGGTGTTCTGTAAGAGCGCAAGGAGCGGGCTTAACTTCTGAGGCTGAAGGCCACCGGGCGCAAAACGCAGCGTATCCTGGCCGATTTTGAAACGTCCTGTGCCGTCGGCCAAATCGTAATGGCCGGTAAGGGTGAGCAGGACCGGATATCCGACCGGCGCCGCTGACCCGTCAACAAAGAACACATCGCCGTCGCGCATCATCGATGCGCCGATGTTTTGCGGTGTAAACCGCGGCGCTGCAGAAAGGTCGATGACCCGGCCTGTGATGGCCGCCGTGCCGGAAATCCGATCCCCTTCGAAGGGCACGGCAAGGTCGATCCCCTCCCCTCTTAACTGCCAAGCTCTAACTTCGACGGATCCGTCACGAATAACGGCGCCGCCCGCTAGGCCCTGCTTCCAGCTTGCATTGAGCTCGGTCGTGCCGGTGCGCAATTCGATGGAGAGCGGTTCGGCGTCCGGCGCCCCATTTGCCTCAATAAGCTGGGTCAAAACGATATCGACCGGCGCTTCCAGAACGAACAGCAGACTTTGTTCACTGATTTCGAGACGTGCCGCATCTGCATAACTAAGGCGATCAATTCCCCAGACACCTAGCTCGCCATTTTCAAAAGCAACTTCTGTGGGACCGCTGATTTCAATATCGCTGGGGCTGGCGCTGCCCGACCCGTCGAATGAAAACGTGCGAAGGGACGATCCTCCGGCGCCCGGCCGGGCATTCATCCGTACATTGAACATCGCCGGCGATCGACTGAAATCCGCTTCTCCGTCAAAATCGAAAACAACATCGCCAATGGGCGTATTGGACAGATTTGTGACACTGTCCCGAATGGTAACAACCGCGCCGGAACCGAAAATAGGTTCCACCAGCCAGGGAAAATTGAGCTGCATGGTCGGCCGTTCGTAGGATTGGGTTGCATCCACATAGGTACGAATGCCCTCGACGGTCACCGATTGTAGGCGCCCACGCCAGACGTCGCCGATGTCGTAGGTAACCGACGCAGATTGCAGAGAAGGGGCGTTCTGCCCCAAATCCACAGATGTGAGCTGGATGCGTTGGGTCGAGATTTCATCAATCTGAAAGCGCGCATCCGGGTAGCCGCCCAGCGCCAGGCCTTGTTGAAGCAGAAAACCGACGACGGCAACGGGATAGAGATATCCGGCAACCGCGAGGCCAACCACCCCGATCAACAGAATGAAGAGCAATCGGAACATCATGCGGAAGAGCCATAGGACGGCGCGCGACAATACCCTCATGAGCGACGGTCCCTCCGGCACGCATCGGTGTGTTTGTCACCGGCACATATTGACTGCGGCATAGATCCCCCTTGGCGAGACACCATCACGCCAATGCTGGCGCCCCACACCAAGCTTGGCGCTTGACGTGCCAATATTCCCGTGGCGAGACGACCACGTCAACGTCGGAACCTGCCTAACAACCTAGAGACATTCATGTGTCTGGGTCAGGTTTGCTCTAGATCCCTGAAAACGGCTAAAACCCTAGCAGGGGTGCCAACACAGGGAGCGGAAGCATCATGGTGAAATGGCGGGGCCGTCGCCAAAGCGACAATGTGGAAGATCGGCGGGGCATGTCACGATCGGCGGGCATGCCGGCAGCAGGATTGCTTGTTCCCGTGTTGCGGTTTGTGATCGGTCGATTTGGTGTTGGTGGCATTGCGCTCCTTGTTGTGGGCTACATCGGTCTTCAAGCCATCGGCGTTAATCCCTTGGCTCTTCTGGCTCCTGCCCCCCAACAAGCGGCGCAACCTCCATCAGCCAAAAGCAACGAGCAATTTGCCTTCGCGAGCACCATGCTCGCCGAAACGGAAGATGTTTGGGGACGCAAGTTTGCGGCAGCTGGACAGAGATACGCGCCGCCCAAGATGGTGGTTTTTACAGGTTATGTGCAATCCGCATGCGGACAGCAGAGCTCTGCCGTGGGACCATTTTATTGCCCCGGCGATAAGAGCGTTTACCTGGATACACAGTTCTTCGACGAACTGGCTACGCGATTTGGGGCGCCCGGAGATTTTGGTTCCGCTTATGTGATTGCCCACGAGGTTGGCCACCACATCCAAACGATTACCGGTATCTCGGCACAAGTGCGCCAGCGGCAAGCCGCTATTGGCCAGGTGGAGAGCAATCAGCTTCAAGTGCGCATGGAACTCCAAGCAGACTGTTATGCGGGCATCTGGGCACATGATGCTGACCGCCAGGCGCGGATCTTAGAGCAAGGAGATATTGACGAAGGACTGCGCGCGGCCTCAGCGATCGGTGACGATACCTTGCAACGCAATGCGGGGCGCCACGTAACGCCCGAGTCATTCACTCATGGTACGTCCGCTCAGCGACGGCGCTGGTTCATGAAGGGATATGAGAGCGGCAGTGTTGAGGCTTGCGACACTTTTGTTGCCGCGCAACTCTAGTGTCCCGAATCCGAAGTTCGTTACATTAAAACGGCTTGCTCCTTACGAACTTTGGATTTTTGAGGACACTAGAGGGGCTTTTGGGCCACGAGACTGTAATGCGTAAAGAGTGACGGCAGCATCCGTTGCACGGCAGGTCTTTCCGCAGCTTTCTCGAGGCCTAACGTCCATTCAAAACGGGGACCGGCGGGAAAGACTCGATAATACTGTGTACTGACGGTTTGCAGGCCTGCGCGCTCGAGCAAGCGTGACAGGTTGCCAGGTGTGAGCACACGCTCATTGCCCCACGTTTCTCCTTTGTGCTCGATGATTGTTCTCAACCCACGCAACAGGAAGAATTGCCATTGAAGCAGCGGGTTCCAGGCATTGGTCTCGCAAAACACCAGGTAGCCGCCTGGTGCCAGAAGCGATTCCAACTTTCGGACGACCTCGTTGCGCGGCTCCATGTGGTGGAAGGAGTGCTCGAGCCAAATTAGATCGAATTCCCCCTCCATCTGAGAAATCGATCTTCTTTCGAACGTACACGACAATGAGCCCCCGCAGAAGCGCTCCAGGTCAAGCAGGCGGCTGGCGGCAACACTCAAAAATCGGTTATCGATGTCGATGGCCGTGACGGATGCGCCGTTGAGCGCGAACCACAGTGATTCGGTTCCAATGCCACACCCGGCATCAAGAAGACGTGGAGCATCGAGCGTTTGCACCAGCCGATTGATCTCCAGAAGCTGGAAATCGTACCAAAACCGAAGACGGGGGGACTCAAAATCGGCCCAATTCCGGTAGTACCCGCGAACGGTCTCACATTCGCCATCCGGAAGGGTCGCGCAAGCTATCGAATAATGTAGAAAGTCGCTCGCGGACGGAAACACAGGCCTTCCGATTTGACCGGTTGTACGCCTTAACACGTCTGTTGTTGTCTTTCTTTTGTTTGCACGGTTACTGAACCAAGGCGTCGTCCAGCGCATTCGCTTTTTTGTAGGCCTCCCGTGCCGTAACGCGCTCCGAATAACGCTTGAAGCATTCCCGTGCTTCGACGGTTCCCTGTTGCAGACCCCAAGTGATCTGGGCACCGACGTAAATATCGGCAGCAGTGAATCGGTCCGACGTTATATATTCGTTGGCGGACAATGCGTTTTGCAAGGCGCCCAATACCGATTCCATATTGCCGTACCCTACCATTATCTCGCGGTCTTTGGGCGCCACAAAACCGAGAGCATTGTTGATGACGGCCGCCTCAAGGGGTCCGGCGGCAAAAAACAGCCATCGGTAATAGGCTCCACGCTCGGCTAGCGGCGGTGCCAGTCCTTTGTCCGGAAAGGCGTCCGCCAAAAAAGCGCAAATTGCAGCGCATTCGGTGACCACCTGATTTCCATATTGGATGGCCGGCACCTTGCCCATGGGATTGATGGATAAATAATCGGCCTCCTTCATGCTGGTGCCATAGTCTAAGACCTTGGTTTCGTAGGCTGCGCCGACTTCTTCCAGCGCCCACCGGGCGATCCGCCCTCTGGATTGAGGATTCGTATAAAAAACAATATCTTCTGTCATCATCTTCGTCTTTCGTCGAAGTCTCGATGGAGCCGTAGCGCGCGTGCCATGGTTGTCTGCCTGTCGTGGCCAGCGTACTCTCCCGCCCTTCGAACGAGAAGTAAGATTAATTGTGGGGAATACATCCTTGGAGACCAATCCACCCGAACCACCCAAGCCGACATCGGAAAAAACACCGGCGACCGCAACGAACCCTCCACCACCCGGGCAGTTCGCGGCACAGAGCAACCAGCCCGCTCATGGCCACCATGACGAAGAGGTGCTGAGCGAGGCGCGCGCCAAAGAATATTGGGCGGCAAACGTGAAGCTAATGCTTGCCCTTCTGGCCATTTGGTTTGTGGTGTCGTTCGGCGCCGGCATACTCTTCGTTCATCCACTAAATACGTTCTCCCTGGGCGGTTTCCCGCTTGGCTTCTGGTTTGCTCAACAAGGGTCGATCTTCGTCTTTGTGGCGCTCATTTTTTACTACGCCTACCGGATGAAAACGATCGAGCGCGCTTTTGGCGTCGATGATGACGATTAGGGCGGCAGATGAGCACTGAACATCTGACCTATTTGGTTGTTGGCGCTTCGTTTGCGCTCTACATCGGGATCGCAATTTGGTCGCGCGCCTCGTCCACCAATGAATTCTACGTGGCCGGCGGCGGTGTACATCCGGTCGCCAACGGCATGGCGACGGCCGCCGATTGGATGAGCGCCGCGTCGTTTATTTCCATGGCCGGTATCATTGCGTTTGCCGGCTATGACGGATCCACCTTCCTCATGGGATGGACCGGCGGCTACGTGTTGCTGGCTCTTTTGCTGGCGCCTTACTTGCGCAAGTTCGGCCAGTTCACCGTGCCGGACTTTATCGGCGAGCGGTACTACTCCAAAAGCGCCCGCGTGGTCGCCGTTGTCTGCCTGGTGGTGATTTCCTTCACCTACATCGCCGGACAGATGAGGGGCGTTGGCGTGGTGTTTTCCCATTTTCTGGACGTGCCCATCCATATCGGCGTGATGGTCGGCATGGGCGTGGTGTTTTTCTATGCGGTGTTGGGGGGAATGAAGGGCATCACCTACACTCAAGTAGCGCAATATTGCGTGCTCATCGTCGCCTATATGACGCCCGCCATCTTCATCTCCATTCTGATCACCGGCAATCCGATTCCCCAATTGGGTTTGGGATCGATGGTGGCCGACGGCTCCGGACTCACCGTTTTGCAGAAGCTCGATCAGACCTTAGTGGACCTTGGGTTTAATCCGTACACGCTCGGCTCCAAAACGATGGTGGATGTTTTCGCCATTACCCTTGCCCTGATGGTGGGTACGGCCGGCCTTCCCCATGTGATTGTGCGGTTCTTTACGGTGCCCAAAGTTTCCGATGCGCGCATGTCCGCAGGTTATGCCCTCGTATTCATCGCACTTCTCTATACGACGGCACCGGCTGTTGGGGCCTTCGCCCGGATCAATTTCATCGAGACGGTCAACGGCTCGACTTATGCGGCCGCCGAAGAAGAAGGTGGCACCCCGCAATTCTTCAAGACATTTGAGAGCATCGACCTCATCCGATGGCTCGACAAAAACGGCGATGGCATTGTTCAGTACTCTGCCGGCAAAGCCTTTGAGGGCAAGCCCCTATTCACTGGAGAAACCGGACCAAGTGGCGAACGCTTGTTGGCCAACACGCCCACGAGCAATTTGAACGAAGTGGATGTGGACCGGGACATCATGGTGCTCGCCAATCCGGAAATTGCCAAATTGCCCCCCTGGGTGATTGCTTTGGTGGCGGCAGGCGGTATCGCTGCGGCCCTGTCAACGGCGGCCGGACTGCTGCTCGTCATTTCCACATCGATTAGCCACGATCTATTGAAAAAGACCTTCCGGCCCGATGTGTCGGAACGGGGCGAGTTGCTCGCGGCACGCGGAGCCGCTGTGTTTGCCATATTGATTGCCGGCTATTTGGGCATCAATCCGCCCGGATTTGTGGCCCAAGTGGTGGCCCTTGCTTTTGGCCTTGCGGCTGCTTCCCTCTTCCCGGCCATCCTCATGGGCATCTTCTATAAGAACATGAACAAAGAAGGGGCGATCGCCGGCATGGTCGCAGGCCTGACAGTGACGCTCGCCTATATCGCCTATTTCAAATCGCCTTGGTTTGGGGCGGTGAACTCTGCCGAATACTGGCTTTTTGGCATTTCGCCGGAAGGTATCGGCACGATTGGCATGCTGGTCAATTTCACCGTTGCGCTCATTGTGGCGCGCCTATCGGCCCCCACCCCTGCGAATGTGCGCGATATGGTCGACGACATCCGTATTCCCTCAGCCGCCAGTATTGCCCATTCCCATTAGAGTGCTGGCGGGTTTGTGATCGCCGGGACGGCGAAACACCTATGTCTGACCCCTTGGCAGCGCTATTATAAGGGCCGCCAATGGTTCCTGAGGTGACCGATCATGAAAAAAACAACCGCCCTCCTCGCCGCCGTTTCGGCCTCCTTGATTGGCTTTTCCGGCAGTGTGCTGTCAGGGGACAAAGAGCTCCCAAGAGAACTGTCCGACTACACGCTGACCGGCGAAACACGCCGGTGCATTCGCACGGTCAATATCTCCGATTCAGAACCGCTCGACGATCGACACATTGTCTTCAAGTTGCGTAATGGTGACATGTATTTGAACCGTCTTGGCGGCGGCTGTGTGGGTTTACGGTCCAACCAAACCTACCAATACCGAAATCGTCTTGCGGAGCTGTGCGCGAACGAGATCATAAGCGTCGTCGACACGTTCACCACCGGGACACTCGGAAGCTGCGGCCTCAACGAGTTCGAGAAGCTTGAGCCACGCGATCCGGAAGCATCATCTGGCGGCGCCTGAGTCGTTTTCAACCGTATTCAAGGCGGCCTGCTTTAGTTGACGGGCGACGGCATCGAGCGGCGCCGTCGACTTTTCCGCGCGGCACAAGCTCAGCGCGCCTTCTAGGCCGGCGATGATGATCACTGCCATATCGGCCCCACGCTGCCGCGAGCCCAATTGATCGCTGCAATAAGCGGCGATGGATCTATGCCAGCGCCGATAGCCGGCGCGTAAATGTTCCGCGACCATCTCATTGGTCGGCGCGATATCGAGCGTGGTATTGGCAAAGAGCGAGCTTGCCTTGAAATCCGAGCGTTCCAGGAGACGTTCATAACTGCTGGCGACCCGATCAATAAAGTCCGGCAGCCCCTCGGCCTCGGCCGCAATCGTATCCAGAAGGCGCTCGGTATCTTCCGCCGCTGCATCGATCGTAGCGGCGGTCAGTTGATCTTTGCCGTCCGGAAAGTGGAAGTAGAAAGACCCTTTCGGCGCGCCGCTTTCCTTCAGAATTTCGGACAGGCCGGTGCCGTAATAGCCCTTACGGCGGAATAGGTTGGACGCCGCTGCGATAATACGCTTCTTAGTTTCACTGGGTTTTTTCATGGAGCGCCCATATAGCGTTGCCGACCCGGCGCTTACCATAGGAATCGGCGCGGCAAATAAGCGCCCATGGTTCCATTTCCCGCCATATCACTCTATACCCGCGCTTTGTTTTTTTGCGTCAGGGAGCAGAGGAAGGGTTTCTATGAGCGGTGCATTGGCCGGCTTGCTGGATTTGCTCGATTTGGAACAGATTGAAGTGAATCTGTTTCGCGGCGTCAGCCCTGAAGATAGTTGGCAGCGGGTTTATGGCGGGCAAGTTCTGGGCCAAGCGATGGTCGCCGCGACCCGAACAGTAGATGGACGGCTGGCCCATTCCCTTCACGCCTATTTTCTGCGCGCCGGCGATCCCAAGGTTCCCATCCTCTACGAAGTCGACCGCAGCCGCGATGGCCGGAGTTTTTCCGTACGGCGTGTCGTTGCCATACAGCATGGCCGTCCGATTTTTAACATGGCGGTTTCCTTCCAAGTGGAAGAGACAGGGTTCGAACATCAGTTCCCCATGCCGAAGGTACCGCCGCCGGACCAGTTGCCCACGGAACAAGAACGTCGGCAAGCGATCGCTCATCACTTACCGGAGGAATATCGAAAATGGTTTTCGCGGGAGCATCCGATTGAAACCCGCCTGATCGATCCGCCGGACCTTCTCAACCCCGAAAAATTAGCCCCCGTACAAAATGTATGGGTGCGCGCAACGGGAAAGCTACCCGACGATCAGAGCCTTCATCAATGTGTGATGGCCTATGCCTCGGACATGACGCTCATGGACACTTGCATCTTCCCCCACGGCGTCAGTTGGCTTAACGAAAGGTTACAGACCGCAAGCCTCGACCACGCCATGTGGTTTCATCGGCCGTTTCGCGCCGATGAATGGCTTCTTTATGCACAGGATAGCCCCTCTTCTTCGGGCGCTCGCGGCCTTAACCGGGGTAGTTTCTTCACACAGGACGGCACCCTGGTGGCGTCTGTCGCGCAAGAAGGCCTTATTCGTTACCGCGACGACGAAAGTTAATTCCCGTTTACGGGATTGGGGCGATGGTTGCCCCGATCGCACCGCAACTTAAGCGCAGCTTAACCCTGAGTCCCTAGATTCAGTACGCGAATGATAAGGGTGAAATTCACCCAATTCTTTCATAACGGCAGCGCGATTTTATCCCGCATCGACCGAACGTGGCTGGAATTTTCTGCGACGGATCCCGGATCCGGACGGAGTGTAATGGATGTTCATAGGACCTAACCGTTCCCAAGGAACGCAAAAGGCCGAGATGTCGCTGTACACACTCCGTTTCGAGGATAGCGGTCTCGAAGAAAAGTTCATGCTGCAAACGGCCGAACAGACGTTGTACGTCGTTCGGTATTTCCTCATGTTCGGCCTGGTGCTGTTCGTGTTGTTCGGGGTTGTCGATTATTTCGTCATCGATGACGTCGATACGCTCATGACGATCTGGGCGGTACGCTTTCTGATCGTCGGCCCGGGAACACTCATTTTCCTCGGCCTTCCGCTTTACTACAGCAGTCTCAAAAAACACTACGAGAAGTTTCTCGCGGTCTGTCTGGTTTTGGGCGGTTTGGCGATTGTCGCCATGACGTCATTCCTGTCGTTTCCCGCCAATCACATGTATTACGCCGGCATCTCGCTGGTGACCGGCCATTACGTCAGTTTGATCCAGTTACGGCTCATTCTGTATGCGCCCCTACTGATGATCGTCTATGTGGCCTATTTGGTCAGCGCCACTTTGCTCAACCCCATTCCGTTTTGGGCATTGGTGAACAACAGCGCTTTCCTGCTCGGCTGTTTACTTATGTCGATCTTCTCCAAATACGTGCTTGAGTATTATGTCCGCTCCGAGTTTGTGCAAAGCCAGGCGCTTGCGGACGAGAAGACCGAGGCCAACCTCCTTCGGTTGGAAGCGGAGGCGGCCAACCATGCCAAGAGTGAGTTCTTGGCGGTCATGAGCCATGAGCTGCGCACCCCGCTCAATGCCATTATCGGGTTCTCCGACATCATCAAGGACGAGATGTTCGGCAGTGTCGGCCAGGCGCAATACCGGGATTATGCAAGCGACATTAACTCCAGCGGTCGACACCTATTGGGCATTATCAACGACATTCTGGACCTATCCAAAGCCGATGTGGGGCACTTGTCGCTGGACGAGGACGAATTCTACCTGAACGACCTGGTGGAGCAGTCGTTCCGTATGGTGATCGACAAGGCCAACGAGGAAGAAATCCAACTCAACTCACGCGTTCCCGAGACGCAAATCCTTGTCAATGCGGACATGCGCCGCCTGAAACAGGCACTTATCAATTTGATTACGAATGCTATCAAATTCACGCCTAAGGGCGGTAAGGTCACCGTCAGCGTAGAGATCACCAATGTGGGCACCTGCTGTATTCGGGTGGCCGACACCGGCATTGGTATCCCGAGCGATCAGATTGACGCCGTGCTCGAACCCTTCGTGCAGGTAGAAAATGCCCAAACGCGGCAGTTTGGCGGTACGGGACTTGGCCTGCCACTGGTCAAGAAACTAACCGAATTGCATGGTGGCAAGCTGACGATCGATAGCCAGGTCGATAAGGGCACGGAAGTGTGCATCACGCTGCCGCAATCGAGGATACTCGAATGCAAATCCGGCGACATTGTTGGGAAACAGCAGGTGAGCGCCGTTTAGCGCATTTACGATTGGCGGCGGCTACTTTGCTTTGAAGACACAGCGGCACAAGCGGATCCTGTCGCGCTTAAACCCGGCCACGGCGCGCCGCAGATAACGGTCGTAAAAGCGATAGGTATCCACGTCACTTTCGCTGACCACGGCGTTCATCTTGTTTTTCAGCTCCAAGCGCCAGTGGTTTAGTGTCCTGACATAATCCTCCGTATTGAGAAACGAGTATGTCAGGTCGAAATGGTGTTGGGAGGATTCCGTGACCTCGTCGAAATACGGCAGGTCGGACTCCGGAAACACGTCGCGCGGCACGATGCGGTCCGCCATCTCGCGGGATGCTGTGCCCCACACACCGAATTGCATCGACAAAAAGCCTTTCGGGCGAAGCCAGGCATGGCAGCGCTCGAAAAATCCTTTATAGGCGGCCACTTTTTGCTCCCGCGACATGCCGGCCTTGGCAAAGTGCTCGAACGCCTCAACGCAAGTAATGCCGTCAAATGACCCTTCCGGCACAAAGTTCTCATAGGACTGAAGATGCAGCTCCGTACCCGGAATCCGAAGTTCTGCCACAAACTCCTGCTGTTCCCGGCTGAGCGTCAATCCCACCAACTCTTTGACACCAAATTCTTGGTGCGCCCGCTGAAGCAAGGTGCCCCAGCCAAATCCGATATCAAGTAGGCGGAAGTCGCTCTGCGCCCGGACGGCTTTGAGATGATTGTCCACATTGGCAAACTGGGCTGCCTTGTAGTCTTCGTTGGCAACAGTACCTGAAATGGGATCGATGAAGGCCGCTGCGCTGTAACAGAATGCTTCCCCCAGCCACAGCCGATAAAAGTCCACACCGCGATCATAGTGATAGGAGATCGAATCCTGGGAAGCACCGGCAAAGTCCCCCTTGCCTGCCTTTTTCGGATCACCGCTGAATTCGGAAAAATGAAGCATATAATTCGCCAGTTATCTTTGTTGATGCGAGATATGTCGGGTTGTCGTGTCCATCAGCCTGAAATCAGTTTTTTCTGCGTACGCACAGAAACAAGACCTCCTCAAGTGAATCCTGAAGCAACGACACATCCGCACCGTCCAGACCGTCAGCCAGTGACCGCATCTCTTTCTGGGTTCGGTAGATCATGCTCCAGTCGGAGGTGAATTCAGACGTCCATTTGGAAATCCCACCCTCTTTTAGGTTTGCGATCACCAAAAGCCCACCTGGCGCTACGTGTTGATATAAGTCGCCGACCAGCGATTTCGCTCTTTTCTCCTTCAGATAATCGAACAGCCCAAGTGAGTAAATCAGGTCCTGGTCAGCCATTTGCCCAAACAAATTGTCCGGCTTCATCAACTGCTTGAAGCTCGTGTTCCAGTATTTGAGCGTGACCAACCCTTTAAGGCGCTGGACCGCCGGATATGTCCGTTCATAGGCGTAGGCGAGCGTATTCTTTTCTTGATCGATGAGTGTCATGTCGATCGGTTTCGAAAAGGCGTCGGCGGCCAGCAAGTTTTGTATCTCCTGCGCTGTCCCGCAGGCAAGGTTCGCCATTCTGAAAGGACGCTCGTCCGAGAAGGTCTGCAATTCCGAAAGGATGATGTCTTGCTGTTTTTCGAGCCGCGTGCGCACGCACCGCATTGGTTCCAATGCCAAACGGTGAACAAGTTGGGCATAAGGTCCCTCACCTTCTCGCCGCCACTCATAACAATAGTCCATCACCTTGTAATCGCCCGGGTAGCCCAGCGGCTTTTCATATGCACGCCGTTGCAGGGGCGATACCAGCGTTTCGGTAGTGATAAGTGCTTCGGTGAATGTCTTGGCCCAGCGAAACTCATCCGTGCTGGACATGGTCTTGGCCAGAGCATTGCCCTCTTCGCAAAAGGCCCGCCACTGAGGTACCGCTTTTTCTTCGCACGCCTGCAAGAACCCTTCGACCTGATCACTGGTCGGATTGGATTGGCGGACGAAGTCGTCAATCTCGCGCCGGTTTTCCCGGAGCAGATAAGTCAGATCGCTGATGAAGGTGCGATACTCGGCCGAAACCGATTGCCGAATTTTTTGAATGCAGAGCTTCTCCCGGGACGCGGCGGAGACTTGCAGCATTTTGGTTTTGATGGCCGGCAGATCGAGGTAACTCTCCGGCAGGCTGACCCCCAACTTTGCGCCCCGGTCAGTTGCTTCAACGCGCGCTATCCGTGCCGTGCCGCTGAACAGGGTGCTGTCGCGAAAAGCCAAGGTGAGTGGGAACTCTTGGTCCGGTGCGAAATCAGCGGTTCGGTCGGCATTGACCTCTAGGGCGAGGCCGCTCATGCTTAAATCGATGAGCTGAACCTTCTCCTGGCGTAAGCGCACTTCGGGTAGCCGCTCGCCAAAAAAAGAGCGCGCAGGAAAGCGTTCGGCGCGAAAAAAAATCTCGCGTCCTTCCGCGCCCGTCAATTCGTGATAGTTCCGCGCCATAAGCGCCGCCACTCACCGTTAACCAAATTTTAAGCTTTCGCCAAAAGATAGCTTAATTTTTTGTTAATTATATTCAAATCATGCACGACAAATGTTTCGTTAACACTCAGTCGACAGTGGTCGCGGCTCTACATTTCTCATATTAATCTTGGTTAATTTCAGTTTTGCAAAGATTACTTTTGAAGCTCGATACGCAACCTGTTTCCACCTTCATTTTATACTTTGAAGAAGAGTATAAGCCTTGTGAATTACTTAACAACCAAAGATAGACATCCTCACCCAATATACCCTCACACCTGGAATTCGGTGAAAAATGGCGCTCCGGCCACACTATACCCTGGCCAGCGCTGGTAACCGCAAAAGTAGTTTCCGTAGTGTAGGGATTATCGATAAGTGTTTAAACGCAGGCAACACCGACATGTGACGGCTGAGCAACCGGTGGACCACAAGATATGCGACGCGGGAATGCGGTGCGTTGTAAATTGCTGCGTTTAAACTTGGGGCTATTCGACGAATACACAAAAAGCCGCTCAATCACTAGAAGGTGGTGGATTCAAACGCCAAATCCGCAGAGTTTTTCTCAAAACAACAAAATGAGATCTTTTGGCGGCGCGCGCCTGTCAGGCGTTGAATGGGCACAAGATTCGAAAATACAATAAGCCCGCCATCAGAAGTTGTGAGGGGACACCCGTGGCGCAAGAACAAAATAAGATGCACAGCCAGCATCGCTTCGGGCAACTTTTTGTCGCGGTGACCTTTCCGCGGCTAACCCTCTTGGTCTGCCTTCTGGCCACATTGGTCATTGCGGCAGGCGCCGGACGGCTGACCATTTCATCGGATACGCGGCGCTTCGGGTCGGAGAATACGGACCTTATCCGACTGGAAAAATTCGAATCCGTCTTCACACAGAACAATAACGTTTTTATCGCCCTGGCCGCGCCCGATGGCGACGTATTTACGATGGACCGCATCCAGACGATCCATCAGTTGACGGAGAATGCATGGAAATTGCCCCATGCAATCCGAGTCGATTCAATCACCAACTATCAATTCCTGGACGGCCAGGGCGATCTCGTTGAAATACAGGCACTAAGCCCCTTTGCCTATGACCCGAACCGGGCTGACATGGACCCAGAGGAACGGCTTCGGCAATTTCGAGACCGTGTCGCTGAAGAAGATCTGTTGCAGAACTGGCTGGTCTCGGCGGACGGAACGACGGCGGCTTTGAACATCAATTTTCAAATCCCCACGGATGCAACACTGGAAGTCGCCGAGATTATGGCTGCCGTGCGCGAGCTTGTCGCTGATATGCAAGCTCAGGAGAGCGGCACCCTTGACGCCTATGTCACGGGCAATATCGCCTTGATGGCCTTGTTTGCCGAAGCATCGGAACGGGACACCGCCTCGATTGTGCCGCTCTGCTTCATGTTGATCGGCGTCATGGTGATCATTTTCTTTTGGTTTTCGCCGGCGACCCTTTTCATTCTCACCTCGGTTCTCATGGCCACGCTTATCGCGGTCGGCTTTGCAGGCTATAGCGGCCGGGTTATCGACCCCAACTTTGCGACGGTGCCGGTCATCGTCATGATCCTGGCACTTGCCAGCGGCGTTCACTTTGTCATCGGTACACAGAAATATATCGACAAGGGGCAAAATGGACCGGACGCGGTTGCTTCGGCGATCGACGAAAATTTTTTCCCGATTTTTCTCACAGCCCTAACAACGTCGATCGGTTTCTTTGTTCTCAATTTTGCCGATGCACCGTCGTTTCATGCGTTGGCGAACATCGTGACGGTTGGGGTGGGCGCGGGCTTCGTTTTGTGCTTCACCTGGATTGCGGCCGGACTAGCCCTCTTTCCGCCGAAGAAATCCAAGAAGCCCGTTGAGGCGCAGGCCTTCTTAGCCGGGCTTGTAGACTTTCTGGAACGGAACGCGCGCCAAGTATTGTTCGCGTCGGTGATTGTAACTCTGGTCATTTTGATGGGCGTCTCGCGCCTTATTCTGGATGCGGATTTTGTACGCTATTTCGATGAACGCTACGAGTACCGGCAGGCATCGGACTTTGTTGAAGAACGGCTCACAGGCCTTAACCTGATCGAGTTTGAATTCGACAGCGGCAAAGCCAATGGCATCAATGCACCGGACTATATGGCCAATCTCGATCGCTTTACCCAGTGGCTGAAATCGCAGCAGGACGTGGCCCATGTGAGTTCCATGTCCGAAACGTTGAAACTGATCTATCGGAATATGGTGGCGGCTGACGATCGATCAGGCCTCCTTCCGGCGGAAAGGGAAGAGATCGCCCAATTCCTCCTGTTGTACGAAATATCGTTGCCCGAAGGTCTCGACCTTAAAGACCGCATTAGTTCGGATAAATCCTCCACGCGGGTGACCGCCGTGCTCAGAGGTGCGACGTCCAAAGACATCACTGAACTCGATCAGCAGGCCACACAATGGCTCAAGGACAATGCGCCAGAATCCGCCTGGACCTCGGGCGTGTCGATCAATGTGGTCTTCGCCTATTCGGTGATCAAAAATGTCCGTCCCATGATCTTTGCCACTTTCCTGGCCCTGTTTATCATTTCATTGATCATTCTGGCCTCGTTGCGCAGCGCGAAGCTGGGCGCCATGGGAATGCTCACCAACATGCTGCCCATTGCGATCGGCTTTGGCTTTTGGGGATATTTGATCGGCATTGTGGACCTGGTCGCCGCCGCGGTGCCAGCCATAACACTGGGACTGATCGTCGATGACACCATCCACTTCCTTGTGAAGTATCAGCGGGCGCGCAGAGAGTTGGGATTGCCCACCATTGATGCCGTCAAATACGCCATGAATCTCGTGGGCAAGGCAATCATCATCACCACCGTATCCCTGATGATCGGCTTCTTGGTGCTGACCACATCGGGCTTCCAGTTCAACCGTAGTCTGGGGCTGTTCACGTCGATGGTGATCACCGGGGCATTACTTGTCGATCTGCTCATTCTACCCGCCCTGTTGCTGTGGCTTGACAAGGACAAAGCCGCACGGAGGAGCTGAGAATGAGCCTTATTCGGCGGCCTTTTGCGCGGCCGCACGCGGCTTAATAACGATCGGCAACGGATTTTTGATCCGCAAGGAAATGCGCAGCTGAAACTCCACCGGATCGTCATCCACGCGATAAACCTCGAACTCTCGCATCATCATGGCAATCGCCAAGGTGGTTTCCATCATGGCGAAGGACGAGCCGATGCAGCCTCGCGGCCCGATGGAAAACGGCATGTAAGCGAAACGGTGCCGGTCCTTTTTGTTTTCGGGCGAGAAACGATAGGGATCGAAAACATCCGGATTGTCCCAAAGCTTTTCATGCCGATGCAGTACATATTGAGAGACAGCGATGGTCGTGCCCTTTTTGATCTTCTGTCCACAGATCACATCATCCTTCGCCGCCACGCGAATAACGATGGATGACGGCGGATAGAGCCGCATGGATTCTTCGAGAACCATGCGGGTGAACTTCAGATTCTTGATGTCGCCGGCAACGGGGGTTCTGTCGCCCAGAACCTCCCTCGCCTCTTCGCGGATCTTTTCCGCCGCCCAGGGATATTCACACAACAAATACATGGTCATGGTCATCGCATTGGCGGTGGTCTCGAACCCAGCCGACAACAAGGTCGCGATGGTGTCCTTGAGCTGTTCCTCCGTATAGCCTTTGCCGGTTTGCTCATCCCGCGCGTGAATGAGGCTGGTCAGCAAATCGCTGGGCATGGGTGATTGGGCCCGGCGCGCTTTTGAAATGCGGTCCGTTTCGCCTTTGAGATAATCGATGGACCACTTTATTTGCCGGAACTTCGGCGCCGGGATCCAGGTGGGCAGGTTGAGGAAATCAAAAATATCCACCTGCCCGATCCGGTCCACATAGGCGGACACAGCCTGTCCAAGCGCCTTACGATCAACTTTGATGCCCGAAAAGAGCGCCTGACAGAGGATCTCGATGATGAGCTCCATCATTTCCGAGCGGGCCTCATAGGTCACGTTGCCATTGTCCGCCCGCCAGACGGCAAACCTGTCCTCGATGCCTGCGATCATGGCCGGCACCAGCTCGGTGAGCTGTTCCGCCCGGAAGGACGGATTGGCCGCATGCCGCTGCATGCGCCAGGATTCCCCTTCCGAGGTGAGCATGCCCTCCCCCAAGGCAGGCTTCAGGAAACGCTGCTGCAAGGGCGATTTGGGATAGTCTTCCACATGGTCCATCAACACGTGGCGCAGACCGTCCGGATCGAACAAAAACAGGATGTTCGCGATCGGGGTTTCCTTGAGCACCATGGGCTCGCGAAAGCCCTCAATCGGCATGATGGACAGCAATGAGTCCTGAATGCCCCGAAAAAGTTTTATCGGGGACCGCCAGTTGTCTTCAGGTTCATACCGCGCCGGGATCTTCTGACGCTGCTTTTCTTCTTCGGTTCGATCGTCGACTAACACATCCGCTATGCTCATTGGATTGCTCCATGAAACCAATAAACAAGTTCACAGCCCATTCTATCGCCTGAGATGGGCGTTAGGGGCCCGTGCGACAACTCGGCGCTGCGCAAATTCGTCCCGATACGCACGAGCGCGATCAGGTTAAGTGGAGTCCGGTTAACCGTCCGATCGCCTACCTTCGCCGAAGCGGAGCTTTGGCTTCGCGCAGGCAGGCGCGACCAACAAAGAATCTTGTGCATGATCTTTTTGTGTAAGAAAATGATCATGCCCTAGATGTATTTCGTTAGGCGCAGGGTCACGAAATCATCTTCGGCAAGTGCCGTTTCGAACTCTCTGGGGTCGAAATTCACAAAAAACCGGGCCTCCAGCTCGACTTTCCAGTCATCACCGATCCTCCGTTCCGCTTCGGCCGAAACGAAGGTAGATCCGTCTTCGGCATCCACAATAGCACCCACCAGAACCGCCGTGTCCTGAGCATCGTTTAGCGTCAGCCGCGCGCCGGCAAAAACGTCATTGTTCTGAAAGATCGGCGGTGCACGCGCCTCGTCCCGTCCGTCATAAAGATATTCCGCCAACAGACCCACATCCGCGGCCGTTCCGAAGACCTGGTACAGCGTGTGCTCCAGGCCCGCCACCACGGCCGCAAAGCGCTTTCCTTGGCCTGCTCGAGTGAGCGCTTCCACCTTCCAGAGCGTTGCATCCTGGGTGAACTGGAGATCCGCGCTGGACTGATCGATTTGATCGTAAACCGGCAGCAACACCACATTTGTGGCGCTCACAAAGACCGGCGTGAAACGTGGCTCCCGGCTGGTTCCATGGAAATGGGCTAGGCCGATGTCAAAGGCCCCGACACTTGCCGACCAGCGGCCCGCAAAACTTTGGGTCCATTGCTCGGCCGGCGATTCAAACACCGATTGGTCAGCGATGATCGGCACCGGGCCCCGAAGGCGTGCCGGACCATCGGGAAACGTGCGCTCACGGAAATAGGGCAGATAGAACAAGTCGAGCGTCCCCACCCCAATCGACAAGCCGATATTCACCATGGGTTGGCCAAGCTTGTCCTCGCCATCAATGTCTTCGACAAAATCGTCCTGGTTGATGATGTCGACCAGGTGCCTCGACTCGGTGACGCCCCAAAACACTTTGCTGATGCCCGCCACGATGGACCAGCTGCCGCCATCATGCAGGATGCTTGCTTCGCGAATGTCTATGTGGGTGCGCTCATCGTCATCCAGATCGGCCCGGGCAAACACTTCGACGGCGAGCGTGGTTCGGCTGTCTTCCCACTCGTAGAGGAATTCAGGTTTCAAAAAAGCCGAAGGCGAGAATGTGGTGTCGTCTTGGTCGCTGAAGGCCGGATCATTGGGAAAGGTTCTAAGTTCGGCGCCCACCTCAACCGAATAGTCGAGCCGCGCATGTGCCGCCCCGAGCCCACCCGCCAGAACCGCGAGGAGCGTGAAGACCGCCCAAAACCGCTTCCCAAATCCGGTCATCCCTGAACCGTGCACCCTTCGTCAGCGTGTCAATTAGATCCGTCATGCTACGCAATTGAATATCAGGGGCCGGGAAAAGGCGCAATCGGACAGACATCTTCGTGCCCGCAATAGGGGTGCCACCATTTTCATATAACATCATCAAAATGTTTGTTAGAAGCCTATAAAAAATATAAAAATGGCAGGTAATTAAAGCGACTTATGAAGTTGTTGTTTGATACGAGGGACCTACGCTAAACCGTTTGTACAACTTGTAATTTAGCCTTACTTGAGTCTTGGTGTGAGAAATCGCTGGAGAAGCGATCCAATCGCAAGGTCAAACAAAACGCAGCCCCACCGCTCTTCCAAAACTCGCCCAGGGGCACCTGGTGCACACAATAGCCCCGGTCCTCCAACTGACCGCGCAAACGGTCCGAACATGGCGCCATGACGATGTCCTTTTCGATGTTCACCGCATTAACGCAAAGCTGCGAAGCGTCCTCCAGCGAAGCCTCGATCAGGTCTTGCTCTGCCACGTGCTCACGAATCTGGGCCACACTGGCCGCCGAAAACGCGCCCGGAAAGTACACCAGCTCACCACCGGTGAGTGGCGCCATGCTCACATCCAAATGATAGAACTGAGCAGTCTGGAGCTTCAGCGGCACCACCTTCTTGCCGAAGAACTCGCTTACAAAACTGGCAGCCCCCATGTCTGAGCGCGGTCCGTAGCCAGCCCAGAACATTTGCCGCGCCGGATCCCACACGCAATCGCCGGCTCCTTCCTGATGAATGCTGGGCGGCAGGTCAGCGATTTCTTCGATCAAGCCTCGGGTTTTCAGCATTTGAAAGAACGCCTTGAAGAAGGGTTCTTCAGCCTGACGCTCCGGATGCTTGAACCGGGCCATCAGGACCTTCTTGTTCAGCACGATTGCGGCATTCGCCGTAAACACGAGATCGGGGACCCCCGGATGCGGCTGCAACAGCTCGACCTTAACTCCCAGGCGCGCCAGCACATCGGCGAGCTGGTTCCACTGATGGGTTGCCTCGGTTTGATAGGCCAGAGGATCCTGTTCCCACCGGGTGGGCTCCATGAACGGATTAATGCTGTAGGAAACCTCGAAGAAATGAGGCGGGCACATGGCGATATGCGCGCGATGCTTCAACAAGTCTGCAGGCTTGGTGTGAACCGACATTACGCCAACTCCAATTCCGGTGATGTGGGTGCAGCAGTGCCCGAATGCACTTCGCGGACACTCGCAAGAACAGATGAGATTTTCTCTAACGCCCAGTCGATTTCCTCCTGCCGAATAATTAGGGGCGGGGCAAAGCGAATGGTGCGGTCATGGGTTTCCTTGGTCAGGATGCCAAGATGCATGAGGGCGTGGCACAATGCGCTGGCGGACATGAATTTTGGGTCGAGATCGACGCCTACCCAAAGGCCGCGCCCGCGCACATCCGTAAAAATGTCCCGGCCAATTTCCTTGAGGCCGTCCATTAGGTAAGCCCCCAGTTCCGCTGAACGTTCCGGCAGGCGCCCTTCTTCCAACAACCACAACGATTCATGGGCGACCGCCGCCGCCAGGGGATTGCCGCCAAAGGTGGAGCCATGACTGCCGGCGTTAAACACATCCATCACCTCGTTCCGGGCAAGGAATGCCGACACCGGCAACAGTCCGCCGCCCAGCGCCTTGCCGAGGGTGATGGCATCGGGCTTGATCGCTTCATGTTGAAACGCAAACATGCGTCCGGTGCGCCCGAGGCCCGACTGAATCTCATCCAGAATGAGCAGCACATTGTGGCGGTCGCAAATGTCTCTTACGCGCCGCAGCCAACCCTGGGGCGGCACCCGGATGCCCGCTTCACCCTGGATGGGTTCCATGAGCACAGCACAGGTATGGGGCGTGATGGCCGCCTCCAGCGCATCCGAATCACCAAACGGCACGGTGGTAAAGCCGCGCGTCAGCGGGCCGAAATCTGCCTTGTAATCGGCTTCTGATGAGAAGCTGATGATCGTGGTGGTACGTCCGTGGAAGTTCTGATCGGCAACGATGATTTCCGCCTGACCTGCCGGTATACCTTTCACCCGATAGCCCCAACGGCGCGCCGCTTTTATGGCCGTTTCCACCGCCTCGGCACCGGTGTTCATGGGGAGTGCCTTGTCGAACCCGGACACTTTGCACAGCTTTTCGAGAAACCTGCCCAGTTGATCGTTGTGAAAGGCGCGTGACGTGATCGCCAGCCGGGATGCCTGACGGGTCAGCACCTCAACCAATTTCGGATTGCTGTGCCCGTGGCTGACCGCCGAATAGGCGCTCATCATGTCGAGATACTTGTTGCCCTTGTCATCCCAAAGCCAAACCCCTTCGCCGCGTGTCAACACGACCGGAAGCGGCTTGTAGTTTTGGGCGCAGTACTGATTTTCCGTCTTCAGATGGTCCATTTTGGGTCAATCCTGCTCATAATGAGACATGCCGGGAGATCAGCACTAAATATGTAGATTTTTTGCAGGATTTGGGCCGGTACTTAGCCGATCGGACCGCAGATACCGCAAGGATTAACGATGTTAGACCGCAGAATCTTCGGTAACTAATTTACCAATCAGGACTTGGTCAGCGTCGCGCGCCCATAGCCTTCAAAAGCACGAACGGGGCGCAAGGTGATCCGGCTTTTGATGTTCGACACACCGTACTTTGGGTCATCCAGAATGTCGGCGGTCAGGTCGCGATATTCTTCAATGTCTCGGCACAGAACTTTCATCACATAGTCGCATTGACCGCTCACCTCATAGCATTCAATCACCGCACTGACCTTTTTGAGGTGCTGCTCAAAACTACACTGTTGCTGGGCGCCCTGCTTCTCAAGTGTCACTTCCGCAAAGACAATCACTTGGGGTCGCAGTTTTTGGAGATCGATATCGGCGCGGTATCCGGAAATGACCTTTGCCTTTTCGAGCGCCTTCACCCGCTCCAGGCAGGCGCTGGCCGATAAACCGATATGTTCGGACAAACGCTGATTGGTGATCCGGCCATCCTTTTGCAGGATCTCCAGGATCTTCACATCGATATCGTCGATCTGTCCGTTCTTCATGGGGACGCGCCGAAACCTTAAGCCGGTGGTGGCCCTTTCTCTACAACGCCTAGCGCGATTCTGTGGGCGATTTCAAAGGCATCACGCCCCCCCGTTGGCGCTGCCCGACTGCCACTTCTCCAAGTCAAAAAAGGGCCGCGCTTGGCGGCCCTTCCTGATTTGTTTCCCGCTAAAAGTCGGGAGACTCCATTGTTCGCTGGAGCCAGATCGGCACGGCAGACGGCCGCAGCCTCACATTGAGCTCGACCGTTTCGCCAAGCCGCCGCACTTCCTGTTTCGCTTTGCCGATCCCGTAGCCGGGCACTTCAACGCGCACATATAGATACGCGTAGGCGCCATTTACGCGCTCATTGGCATCCACATAAAAGCGATAAACAAATGACACGTCTCCGTCGGCCGAACGGCGGGTTGCCGCATTTTGATGAAGCTCCCATGTGCGTCCGGAGATTTTCTCATGAAGTTTGCCGGTCAACACCGCATCCGGGTCCCAGGCATCCGCAGGACCGCTGATGGTGACAACCACGGGAATACGGCCATCCTGTTGGACCTTTTCTACCGGATACACCGGTTTCCGTATGCCGTGTGGATAGGTCTGGAAGGCTGCGGGTTGTTCCATGCCGCCTCCTGACAGATCCTCGATCACATCGATCGGTGGCGGACGATCGTAAGGGACGCCGGTCATCACCACGGTGATGATGCTGGCGCCGGTATAGAAGCCCGCAAGCCGATTGCGTGGCTGAAGGACAAAGTTCATGCCTACCGCCAAGACGACAAGCAACAGGCCCACACCGCCGACGGGCACTGCAAATCCTTCCGAGAATTGATTGATGACAGTTGTAAGCTGGACAATCGCCGACGCTTGTTCTTTCTGGACCAAATCCGCCAGAACCGCAATCAAACCACCGATTGCGGAGGACAACGCGACAGCGGCAGCCGGCCGATCTTCGATCGGTTCAGACATGACGCTCTCCATTCACTTCGGGCTATGCGCCCGCACCTAAACTGGGGAAAACTGACCCCCCAACGAGCAGGATACCCGTCTGCCGGTACAGTTCAATGACGCTTGCCACACTCGGGGCTTGAACTTGTTCACACAAGCGCGCAAATCTGTGAGGACAGACAGCCCAAAAGGAAGGGAATATGGCCAAAGTCTCGACAGGCGGCGAACATACGATCGATTCCATAGATGCATTGGAAGCGCTCTACGGGCCCGTGAACCCCAACGCGTTGATCAAAGAGATCGACCACATTTCCGATCATTATCGGGCGTTTATTGAGAAATCACCCTTTGCGTTGGTAGCGACGGTTGCGGAGGAAGGTCTGGATTGTTCGCCCCGCGGTGATCCGCCGGGCTTTGTGCGCGTGGTGGACGAGAAGACGGTCGTGCTGCCGGACCGGCGCGGCAATAATCGGCTAGACACGCTCAAGAACATCGTCCGCGATCCGCGCATCTCTTTGCTATTCCTGGTCCCGGGCGTAGGCGAGACCCTGCGGATCAACGGCACCGCAACACTATCAACCGACCCAGAACTTTGTGCATCCTTCGAAATGCAAGGCAAGCTGCCCCGTTGCGTGATCGTCATCTCTGTGGGCAGCGTCTATTTCCAATGCCAAAAGGCACTGGTGCGCTCTAAGCTTTGGGACCCCGATGTTCAGATCGAACGCAAAGAACTTCCCAGCACGGGAACCATGTTGCAGGCGATGGCGGAGGGCTTCGATGGTAAAGCCTATGATGACGAGTATCCTGAACGTTTGAAGAAGACGATGTATTAAAAATGGACAAAACTGTCGCCTTTGAGCTTTCGCCGCCTTTCGCGCACATTAAGCTGGATGACGGCAGCCTTAATGTTCTGACCCCGTCCATTGTCGATGCGCTCAACGCCTGCCTCACCCAGTGCGTTGACGATACATCCATCTCTGTACTGATTATAGAAGGCAATGAGAAGGCGCTTTCCGTTGGCCTTGATACGGAAGCGGTGCTCAATCAGGACGACACCGCAAAGGCGTTGCTGGCCGGTATGGGCGCCGTTCTGCAGACACTTTACCTTTCCAGATTGCGGAGCATTGTTGTCGCGCAAGGCCACGCAACGGCTGCCGGTGCCATGTTGCTGTTGACTGCCGACCGCCGTCTCGGCGTTGACGGCAAGGGCAAGATCGGTCTGTCGGAAGTGCGCGTGGGGTTGCCGGTGCCGCCGCTCACCCAACAATTGGTGCGCGACCGGATCGTGAATTCGGCCCAACTGGCGACGACCGCGCTTGCAAGTTTGTGCACTTATCCTGAAGCACAGGCGATTGGTTTTTTGGACAGCCTCCACAACAGCAGAGAAGAAGCCCTGAGCCAAGCACAAGAAGAAGCGGAACGCCTCGCGGCCCTCAACGAAGCCGCCTATCTAGAGACCAAGCGCGGTATGCGCACTCAATTCCGCGAGCTATTGGGCTAACCGTCACGGCTCTTTCGGCTCGAGCAGATCCCATTTGTTTCCGTAAAGGTCTTCGAAAACGGCAACCGTGCCGTAAACCTCGAGTCGGGGGTCTTCGAGAAACGTCACACCCGCCCCCACCATGGCGGCATGGTCTCGTGCAAAGTCATCCGTAAACAGAAGGAACATCACCCGCCCCCCGGTTTGGTGGCCGATCGCCGCTTCTTGGTCCGGTCCGTCCGCCTTGGCCAGCAGCAAGCGTGTCTCGGTTGACCCGCGCGGCGCAACCAGCACCCAGCGCTTGCCGCCGCCTAGATCCGTATTTTCGATCAAATAAAATCGCAGCTTTTTCGTATAAAACGCTATCGCTTCGTCATAATCACGAACGACGACTGTCATACTGGCAATGTGTTGATTCATAATCACTTTGTTCCGGCGATCAAAACTCGCTCACGATAAAATCGAACAGAAAGGGCAATGCACGGGAACTGAGCGCCTCTTCATTCGCAATGTGCACATGTTGGGCGTAAACCGACCCCACATCATACGCCATCCCCATCCCAGCGATGTCTATCTCATCGTCCTGTTCCAAGGCGTCGACCACCCTCACCAGATGATTCCATAGATAGCTATTGTGGTTTTCCAGCATTGTTGAATCATCAACGGGCGCACCGTCGGAAACGACGACGAGCTTTCGCCTTCGTTCCGGCCGCTCCAGCAGGCGCTTGGCGGCCCATTCGACCGCCTCTCCATCTATATTTTCTTTGAGAAGAGCGTCCCGCAACAAATACTGCAAAGACCAAGGCACCCTGTGGGACATATCATCCGCTGACCGGTAGATGATGTGGAGAACATCATTGAGCCGGCCCGGATCTGCCGGACGGCCGTCTTCAATCCACATTCTTCGGGAACGGCCCCCTTTCCAGGCGGTGGTGGTAAATCCAAGGATTTCGTATGATAGACCGATGTCGTTGCACGCCGCCGACATGCCTTCCGCAAGCATGAGCATCGTTTCGGCAATGCGCCCCCGGGTCGATCCGGAATGATCGATCAACAAGGTCAGCACGGTATTTCTTACCTGGTGAGGCGACAGTTCTTCATAGAGGAGCCGCATCTGCCGGATGGCATCGAGCCGAAAAGCCTCTCCCATTTCTCTTTGCAACCGAGGCCGCGCCTGCAGCATGCTCCTCATTTCCGTCAGGCTGCGGCCGGTTTCGGACTTAAGAAATTTATGCAGCCGTTCGCCGCGCACTTCTAAGTCGAACCGTTTCGTATAGACCCAGTAATCCTCGTGGACGGAACGGTTTTTTCCGCGATCCGCGCCAAGGTTTTCGGGAAAATCCAGAAACTCCCCCGGCGCAAAGTCGAACTCTTCCTCCTCGTCGTACGGCTCTGCCCGAGCCATACCCAAGAGGCGCTGCTGATAGGATCGAACGGTATCGAACAAGCTCATTGTCTGTGTTGCCAGTTACTCATCTAATTCGGGGCGTTCTAAGCTCCGCAAAAACATCGAAATTCCATCAGCAACCAGATCCGGCGCTTCCAGTTGAGGGAAATGCCCGACACCGCCCATCATCACAAGCCGGTAAGGACTGTCAAACCCGATCTCCGCATCGTAAAACCGGCGGTAATCGATGGTCCCGTCGTCACTCCCCGCGATCACCAAGGAAGGCACACTAATCTTTATGGTGGGATCGATTGCCGGTGCACCGAAGAACGACCAGTAGTATCCCAGCGCACCGTCAATCGCGCCCGGCACCCGCAGTGTCGCCTTAATGTCCTCCAATTCCTCTTGTGGCGGATCATAGGTGGGGGACCACTGCCGGTAGATCCAGTCGATATGTGCGAAATCGTAGCTCCAAATCAATCGGCGCGCGACGGGAAGCTGATAGTAAAGAAAGTGATTGGCCCCGATGAGCACCGACGGATCACCTGAAATCGCCACCGGATGCGGGATTGAGAGCGCAACCATGACCGAGACTTTATCCGGCCGTTGCATCGCGGTCCTGTAGACGGCCGAGGCGCCCCAATCATGCCCGACGATGATCGCCTTCTCCTCGCCAAAGGCCTCAATCAGGCTCACCACATCTTGGCTCAAGGCGGCCACGGAATAATTGCCGTCCTCCGCAAAGCTCGTCGGAGGATAGCCACGCAAAAACGGCGCAATGACGCGATAGCCGTCGGCCGCCAAGCGGTCTTGCACGGCTTTCCAGGAGCGCGCGGTTTCCGGATAGCCGTGAAACAACAGGATCAAGGGGCCACTGCCCTTTTCCAGATAGCCAAATCGGATGCCATTGGCTTCGATAAATCGCACGTCTTGGCGATCTGGCAGCGGTTGCACGGAGCTCTCAGGCCGTGGGCCAAACTCTAGGGTAAGCCACGCCAAAGTCGCTGTGCTTAGAGCCGCCACGACAAGGACAAAAAGCAGTAACCTTCCCAACACTCTGAACATGCGGCGCCCCCCTAAAAGACGAAGTTCCCTTTAAATTTTGGCGATCAATCTTACATCTGGATTGTTGGCGCGAACTGTGCGAAGGTCCGCGCCGTTATTTTGTCAACCGTTTGTATGGCGACAATGAGCATCTTACACATCAATCCACACAGCGGCCGCTATCGTTAACACGATCGGCATGCGCCGCGCCGACCTCACGCGTTCCGGCACTACTGGTGCGGGCAGCGCGCAAATTTGCGTGCGCGCTGCCCGCCAGCATGTGTGGCGCCGGCTCAGCGACTTTCAACAGTCTGGCTGAGTTCACGGCGCCCCCCGCAGCGCATCGCAGGCGGTCGGGGATGATGTTTCCTCACTCATTTTGACTAGGAGAACCGTGGTCACCGGTGACCATGGTTTCACACAAATGGATATGACAACTCTGCCCCAAGTGTTGGGGTTTGCTTGGTCCCATTGGCGCCGATACCCTCTGGCCCTGTGCGGATTGGGCGCCGTTCTCACTGTAACGTTGGCCACCCAAGTGCTTCAGCCTGTCTTCGCAGGCCGCATTATCGACGCCATTGCATTGCAGATGGACGGGCAAGATGCGCTGCGCGCGGCAATCTATGCCTTCGCCGTATTTGTTGGTCTTGCGGTCTTGGGCCGCATTGCTTTTCACATTGGCTTGCGGATTTGGATTCGACTGGCCACGTCCATCATGGAACGGCTTGCCCGAGACGCCTTCGTCCGGGTGCAACGTTTTAGCACCGATTGGCATGCGAATAATTTTGCCGGATCGACCGTTCGAAAAATTTCGCGCGGCATGTGGGCCTTCGACGATTTGGGGGATTCCATCTATCTGGGATTGATTCCCGCGCTCTTAATCGTTTCGGGGCTGACAATCATGTTAGCCTATCACTGGCCGTTGATCGGGCTCACCCTTGCGTTGACATTGGTGCTGTATGTGTCAGCCAGTGCGGCACTGGCAACATACTTCGTTGCCCCCGCCAACAGGCGAGCAGTGCAGCAGGACTCGGAATTGGGGGCCATTCTGGCGGATGCGGTCGCGTGTAACGCCGTGGTCAAAGCCTTCGCCGCGGAAAAACGCGAAGAGGCACGATTTTCCCACGCAACAGATAAATGGCTCCACCTCACCCGGAGAAGCTGGCGGCGCCATGAAAACATGGACGCGGTACAGACCTTCCTGTCCCTTGCCATGCAAGCAAGCCTGATCGGCCTGGTCCTATGGTTTTGGTCACGGGGCGATGCGACACCGGGTCAGGTGACGTTGGTAATTACGAGCTTCTTTCTCATCGAGGGCTACATAAAGGATTTGGGCTATCATGTGCGAACCTTGCAGCAAGCCGTCAACGATATCGAAGATATCGTGGCTTTCGAATCGGCCCCCCTCGAGGTGGAAGATCAGCCGGGTGCGGTCGAGCTGAAGCCGGATCGCGGCGAGATTCTTTTCGACCGCGTCGGTTTTACGTACGCCAATCAGACAAACGCTCTGTATAAAGACTTCTGCTTGCGGATTGCGCCTGGGGAGCGGATTGCCCTGGTCGGCGAATCCGGCAGCGGCAAAAGCACGTTCGTTAAGCTCATGCAGCGGCTATATGACCTTGAGGCGGGCCGCATCTTGATCGATGGCCAGGACGTTTTGGCCGTGACTCAATCGAGCTTGCGTCAAACTATCTCGATTGTGCCGCAGGAGCCCATACTGTTCCACCGGTCTTTGTCGGAAAACATTGCCTATTGCCGCCCAGGGGCTTCCAAAGAAGAAGTGGTGCGGGCCGCCAAACAGGCCCATGCCCACGCGTTCATTTCCAGCCTGCCGCAAGGCTATGACACGTTGGTGGGCGAGCGCGGCGTGAAACTGTCCGGCGGTGAACGCCAACGGGTGGCCATTGCGCGTGCGTTTATCGCCGATGCCCCGATCCTGGTGTTGGACGAAGCAACGTCCAGCTTGGACTCCGTGACCGAAGCCGAAATCCAATCGGCGATTGGGGCCTTGATGGAAGGCCGAACCACCATTCTCATTGCGCACCGGCTGTCCACCATCCGCAAGGTCGACCGCATTCTTGTTTTTTCAAAGGGAAGCATTGTGGAACAAGGAACCCACGAGTCTCTTGCGACCAAACCAGACGGCGTCTACCGGCGCCTTCTCGAAACGCAACGCGATCAGATGATCTAGTTAGCCACAAAACAAAAGCATCGGCGCCTTCGGCAGATCGCTGGGGCGCCGATGTCATAGCCATTCCAGGGACATGATGGCCCTGAGCGCCAAAAGGGCTGTCCCACCGCTGACCGCAAACGCGACAGCGGCCGTAATGTACCCCAAGAGCAACAAGACGCCGTCCCGCTGGATGAGCGCGAGGGCAATGACGGCCACCGCAATTCCCGGCGGAAAGTTCCCCAACACCGGTATGGGAAGAAACAGCAATATGCCCATGGTGAGAGTCACAAGACCCAGCAAGAACTTCCCCGCATCGCCTGTTAGAAACAAAAGGCGCGAACGGCTCAGCCGTTCAATCCAGGTGATCCACTTTTCAACCCGAGCGATGGCCGCCAATAGCCTTTCCCGGCCGATTTCGCGGCGCCCCAGCCAACGGGGCAGCTTGAGGGCCCGATGACCAAGCATCATTTGAATGGAAAAGAAGCCGATGATGACACCGCCTATGGCCGGTATGGGCGGCGGCATGGGCAAGCAGGCCAGCAATGACGCCATAAACAAACCAAGCCCGAAGGCCCGGTTATGCATCATGCCGACCAAATCATGAATCGAGAATCTGTCGGCATCCGATCCGCCGATCGCATCACGTAGAAGCTCTGCGGTGGAAACTCTTGGCAACGAACTCCGCCTTTGCCCAGTTATTCGTGTACGCCAAATATATGTTCCAGGGTGGTCTGATGCATCCCTGCTTTAATGTAGTTGTATGGGGTAACATTGACGGCACGTAATCGCGCATGATCGATCGGCCCGTCGGCCTGGACATCCGAATGAACCAAATCAAGGTCCAGCACATTGATACACGCAAGGTCCTGTTCAAATGCCGCAACGGCGCTTAGCCCCGAACCGATCAGCCAACTGAGCAACAATCGATTGATTCCTTCATGGGCCACCACTAGCGCCTGGGTCCAATCCGGTTCCTGCAACAATTCTTCGATCGCTTCACTCGCGCGGGCTTGCGCCTCGGCGAATGGCTCTCCTCCATCACCGATGCGGGCCCCTTCAACGGATGCATTATCGAACGCCCCTTGCATCAAGGCGGCTGCCTCCTTTCGACTTTCAGGAAAGGTGCCGCGGCCACTGCCGTGGATCTCTTCGAGGCGTGCGTCTTCGCGAAGCGTCACCGGGATATTGGTCTTCCTCTGTTCCTTGAGAACCCATTCGGCCGTGCCGCGCGTCCGGGGAAGACCCGAACACACCGCCCGGTCGAGCGGGATCGCCGCCAGTGCCTCACCGGCGGCCATGGCCTGTTCCCGGCCAAGGTCCGTCAGCGGCACCAGGCGCGGGTGCCCCACTTTCGGGATATCCCGAAAATAGTCCACATGGCCGTGCCGCATCAGGTAGATGCGGCGCCGGTCATGGGCCGTGGGAGAAAGACTCATATGGCTTCCGCAGTTCTCAAGGCCGCCAAATCATCGTCCGTCAGCCCCCATTCCTTGAGGGCTTCTTCCGTGTGCTCCCCGGCTTGGGCGGGTGGCCGTTGAATGGTCGCTTCCGTCCGGCTGAAACGCGGGGCGGGTGCCGGTTGCGGAACGCCCTCGACCTCCACATAGGTCTTGCGCGCCACATTGTGCGGATGGGCGACGGCTTCCGGCACGTTCAACACGGGCGCAAAGCAGACATCGGTGCCTTCCATGATTTGGCTCCACTCGTCACGGGTTTTGGTCTTGATCACCGTTGCGATCTTTTCTTTCAGCGACGCCCATTTGGTCTTGTCCATCTGGTGCTCGAATTCCGGATCGTTGATGCCCGTTTTTTCCAGCAGTAGCGCGTAGAATTGCGGCTCAATGGAGCCGATGGAGACATACCTGCCGTCGGCGCATTCATAACAGTCGTAGAAATGCGCACCGCCATCGAGCAAGTTCGAATATCGCTCATTGCTCCACATGCCTGAGGCGTTAAAGCCATACATCATGGCGCCCAAAACGGATGCCCCATCGGTCATGGCCGCATCCACGACTTGGCCTTTGCCGGACTTTTGGGCTTCCAGAACTGCACAGACGACCCCAAAGGCGAGCATCATGCCGCCGCCGCCAAAATCGCCCACCAAGTTTAAGGGAGGCGTCGGCGGCTGGTCCGCCCGTCCCATGGAATGCAGCATGCCGGTCAAGGCGATGTAGTTAAGATCGTGACCGGCGGCATGGGCCATGGGGCCGTCTTGCCCCCACCCGGTCATGCGGCCAAAGATGAGCTTCGGATTGCGCTGCAACGCCACGTCCGGCCCCAGGCCCAAGCGCTCCATCACGCCGGGCCGGAATCCTTCGATCAAGGCATCCGCCTGTTCAATCAGCTTAAGGACGGTTTCGACGCCCTCGGGCTTTTTAAGATCTACGGCGATCGATTTTCGCCCGCGACTCAGAATGTCATATTTGGTACCGCCCCGAGCCCCTTTGCGGTCGACGCGGATGACGTCGGCGCCCATATCGGACAACATCATTGCGCAGAACGGACCCGGTCCTATTCCCGCAATCTCGATCACCTTTACTCCGGCTAATGGCCCCATCGCATTTTCTCCTTTTTGGATATGATTTAGATTGTTGGTTATTGCTCAGATATATTGGCCGTCATCAACGGTCAGAACCGATCCGGTCGTGAAGCGTCCGGCGGGGGATGCCAAAAACAGCATCATGCCGTCCAAGCTTTCGATCTCCATCAGCCGGCGGCGTGGCCAGGATTTAATCTGCTTATGGCCGCCCTCGCTGTTGAACCAGTCCGAATTGAGTTCCGTTTCGATATAGCCCGGGCATACCGCGTTCACGTTGACCTTGGACCGTGCCCATTCGCGCGCCAGCACGCGCGACATCATGGCGACGGCGGATTTCGACATGCAATAAAGCGCCAGACCCGGCAACACATTGGTCGCCCCGACCGAGGCGATGTTGATGATCATACCGCTTTCGCGGGCCACCATGCGCTTGCCGAAGGCTTGTGCCACAAAAAAAGCGCCCTTTTGGTTGGTCGCCATGATGCTGTCATAGGTTTCTTCCGTCACCTCCAGCGCAAACCCTTCTACATTCATGCCGGAATTGTTGATCAAAACATCTGTGGGACCACATTCATTTTCCGCAGCCGTAACGACTTTCTCAAGTTGGGTAAGATCGGTCACATCGAGCGCATAAGGAACGGCCTGCCCGCCCGCTTCGGTGATCTCCTGGCACACCTCCTCAAGTCGGGCTATGCGCCGCCCCGTAACGATGACACGTCCGCCGGCTGCCGACATGATCTTGGCAAAATGACGCCCCAGACCGCTTGTGGCGCCTGTGATGAAGATGTTTCTGCCTTCCAGGCTAAATGTCTCTTCAAGCTGCCGATTGGACATTCACGCGCCTCACCCATAAGTTTCCCATTCAGACGGCACCGCCGGAATCCCCTGCGGCTCGCGTGCCCCTAAAATCCCCATGTATCAGGGATTTGCAACGTCTTTTTGGAGATACTATGCAACTCGATGTGGTTTCCGATACTATTTGCCCCTGGTGTTACATCGGTAAGAGACGTCTGGATAAGGCCCGGCAGGCGCGCCGTGACTTTACCGTCGACATACGCTGGCGGCCGTTCCAATTGGACCCTGAGATTCCGGCAGACGGCCTCGACCGAAAAATCTATCTTCAGCGCAAATTCGGCGACAGCGGGCGCTCAAAAGCGATCTATGAGGCGCTTGTGGAAGCCGGCGTTGAGGAAGGAATCGAATTCCAATTCGATCGCATCGAAAAAACGCCCAACACCCTTGATTCCCATCGCCTGATCCGCTGGTCGGAAAGCGCGGGATGTCAGGACAGCGTCGTCTCCCTGCTGTTCGAGGCCTATTTCGAGTTGGGGCAGGACATTGGCGATAAGGACGTTCTGGAGAGCATCGCGCGGGAGGCGGGCATGGACACCGCCATCGTCCACGACTTGCTGGCGTCCGAATCCGATTTAGATTTAGTGCGGCGAGAAGACAAGCTGGCCCGGACCATGGGCATTTCCGGCGTCCCTACCTTTCTTTTCAATCAAAAATACGTGCTTGTAGGCGCTCAAGATCCAGAAGCCCTCATCCATATGTATGACCGTGTTACCGCCTTAGCCCAAGAAGACGCCGCATCGTAAGAGCCGGTACCAACACGGTTAAAGGAGAACATATGGAAGAAAAAATTGGGCGTTCCATCGCGGTCGCCATATTCCTCATCGTCGTGTTCATTTCCATCATCACCATCACGTCAAATCTGCAGAAGTTCGGACTTATGGGCGGGCCCGATCCGCTGACAGAGGGATTGAAAGAAGGCAGCGTCCAACTCAACGGCGCAAAGCAGCCTTATTATCTCTACACAAATGATCTTGATACAGATGAAAAGCGCCCGGCCATTCTGGTGCTGCAAGGCAGCGGCGTCAAAGCGCTTGCCATGAGAAATGTGGGATTTGAGACGGTTGCCGACCGCGAGAATCTTGTCGTGATCTATCTGCCGTTGCGTACGCCGAGCTGGCTGTTGGACGCGGCTCTGAAAGGCGAAGAGACCGATACCGCGTTTGATGTTGACACCGTCAACTTCGTTCATCAGCTTTTCGAAGAACTTATCGTGAACGAAGGTCTTGATCCGTCGCGCATCTATCTCACGGGCTTTTCCGACGGCGGAGTTGCGACCTTTTATTTCATGTGTGAGCTGTCGCACCTTGTTTCGGCCGTGGCGACGATTTCGGCCGCCATGCCCAGGACTCTGATCGAAGACTGCGCACCGGAACGCCCCATTCCTTTGATGATGCTCAACGGAACGGCCGACAGCAGCGTTCGGTTTTCCGGGGGCCATTTTGGCGATCCGAACCGGCCCCAAGGACTCGAAATGGCTTCGGCCTTCGATACTGCCACCTTTTGGCGACAGGCCAATAGCTGTGGCGAAGTGGACGAAAAGGACGCGTTGGAAGACGTGGATCCGGAAGACCAAGTGCGGGTTTGGACACAGATTTGGAAAGACTGCGAGGACAGCGCGACCATTCACTTCGTCACACTGGTCGGCGGAACGCACGGTTGGCCGGGAGCCGATTTGCCTATGCCCACGGCGAGCGATCCGGACTCGATATTGAAAAGCGCCACGGGCGATTTTTCGGGCGCGGACTATGTCTGGCAGTTCTTCGCTGACAAAGCGCTGCCGCCGTCTGATGCGGCCGGCCCCTAAGAGCCAACCGACCGGTTTTTTCTACAACTAAGATCGCCGTGCGAAAATTGCATTGGCAAGGCGCGAAAGGCGCTCAAAAGCAGGCGTTTCGGCGCCTCTTTGATTGAATGCATCTGCTGCCGCCTCTAGGGTTATCGTCAAACGAGACAAAACGCGAAAGAGGGCGCGATGGCGCAATCCAAAACCCCAAACCACTCGCTTGGTCCCATGAAGTGCCCCGTCACGCTTCAAGATGTGGACCTGTTCTCTGAGGGCGCGCAAGAGCATTGGTACGAAGCCTATGAGATTTTGCATACGGAGGCACCCGTACATCGCATCCCCGGTGAAGGAACAAGTCCGGACACGGACGGCTTTATCTTAAGCAAGCATGAAGACATCTCACGCGTGGTGCGCGATCCTGCCCGCTTCCCACCCGTCCGGTTTGACAAACCGATGATGGCTCCGTCCGAAGTGCCTGAAGGTTCGGAAAGAAAGGCTGCGCCGGAATTCACGCCTGCGATGAATGCCATGATGATCTCCATGCAGTCGCTGCGGCCCAATATGGAGCTGTGGCGTGCGCACCGTCAGCAACTCACCGATCCTTGGGTGGGGCCCGGCGCCGGCCGCCACGAAGAAATGGTGACGAAGGCCGTGGATGACCTGATCGATAACTGGATCGATCGCGGCACTGTGGAATTCGTGAACGAGTTTGCAGCCCCCCTCCCCCAGATTGTCATGAACAATGTGTTGGGCTTCCCAATGGAAGACATGGAGCGCCTGCGCGCCTGGGGTGTGGCCCAGGTGCGGCGCTACGTCTATGGACGCGGTCACCGGAACCTTCTGACGCCGGAAGAAGAAGCCGAGCAGATGGAGGTGTTGTCCGAGTTCAGCGATTACGTGCAGCAACAAGTCGCCGACAAACGGCGCGAACCCAAAGACGACATGATCTCTTGGCTCACCCAGGTGACTTACGAAGCGCTCGACCGCAAGCTCACCGATCTTGAGATCATTGGCATTGTCTACGCCATGCATCTGGGCGGGCTCGAAACCACTCAATATGCCATTGCCGAACAAGCCCAGCTTTTGTGTGACGATCCGGCTCTGTTCGCCGAACTTAAAAACGATCGGAGCAAGATCCGCTTTTTTGTGGAGGAGGGTCTGCGGGTCCGTGCCCCAACACAAGGGCTTTCCACGCGCATGACCTCGCAAGATGAGGAGTTCCAAGGGGTGAAGGTGCCCAAAGGATCGATCCTTCATATGAGATGGGCCGCCGGCAATATCGATCCTAGTGAGTATGAGTGCCCGCGTCAGATCAAGCTCGACCGCAAGGGCCTCACCCGGCACCTGACTTTTTCGCAAGGGCCACGCAGTTGCCCCGGTTCAGGTATTTCCCGGCTTGAGCAGAATATCGCTTGGAACCGGCTGTTCGACAGGCTGTCGACCCTGGAATACGCACCGAACAATACGTTCGCGCACCAACCGGGCATCATGTTGGGCACGCTGGAACTTAATCTCAAATTCGAGCGCGCGGCTTAGGCGTCAATCCGGCCTTAAGTCAGTCGGCAGTTTGATCCGCAGCTTCGTCCGCCGGGATACGTTCGTAAATTTGGTTTGTGGGAACAGCCGGATCTGAGAGCACATCGAATAAGGTGTCGTCCACCAGTTCTTGATAGGCGTGTACGGAAGGTACGATCTTCCGGTTGCCGCTCAAGAACTCAGCTTCCTCGACACGCCGCTGAACCAGACCGACTGGTGTGTCCGGCAGATTGGGGGTCGCATCCACCCCAGCGCCGGCGGAAGAAAAGGCCCGGCGCAGATTGTCGATGGAAGCCCTGAAGTTTTGAATACTCGCTTCAAGATTGCCGCGGGGAATGCCGTAATCGGCGATTTCATACCGCCGCACGAAAAAAGCATCGTCGTTTTCAAGGCCGATATAAGAGAACACATTGTCGTTATTGTAACGCCACACCAGGCCAGGGCTTAACCGTTGACCGTCGAAATAGGCCACCAGCTGCAAACCGAGACAGCCGGAATTGTTACCGTTTGAGCATGCACTTGGCAGCAGCACCATTTTGATACTGCGCACATTCGCCGCGATAAATTGTTTGCCCGACTGTGTCGTGTGCGTTTCCCAGCTGTAGCCCATTTCGGTGACAATCGGGCCGATGCTGGAGACATCGAGATTTGACAGCAGAGTGGTTGGATTTCTAACCGATTGGGCGTGAGACCCCGCGCCGGTCTGGCCCGCGCCATCGTCAGGGACGCTAAGGGCCCATGCGCTACATATGCCCAAGAACACCGCAACGGAAACGGATACTAACAACTTCATTTGGCCTTCACCCCTGTTATGCTTCCCATGACGCACGGACGACCGCGAGCCTTCGTCCAAAACGCATCCGGCTGATCGGGACCTCCGACAATAGCATTCAACCAAAATCGGCTTCTCTGCAATTTTGCATCAAGAGAGCGTGCCGCTCTCACCCCCGAAGGCCAATCAGGCTGGATTTACGCAGCAAAACATAGTTTGCCACCGCGCGAAAGCTTAGAATTGTCGTCGCAAAGCCCGTTTCGGATTTCGAAGCGGTTTCAAAGCCCTAAGATGCAGTTTTGAGCGCAATTGAACCGAAATCAACCGCCTTTGGCACCAGTGGAGGAGAGATATGAGCCGGTTAGAACAGATTGCCCCGAAGGATTGGGATCCGCGATTGAAATCCGCCATCAAGCCCGAAAATCTGACCGATCTGGAGCAGGGCCTGACGCGCTTTTTTGCCCATTGTCCGGACCAAGCGCTGGGGATGATGTCCTTCGCCGGCGCGCTCAAAGTCAATCGCACGCTTCCGGAGCGGCTTGTTGAATTGGTGCGTTTGCGGGTTGCTTTCTTCAATCAATGCCGAAGTTGCATGGCCATTCGCTACACCGATGCGGTTGAAGATGGCGTAACCGAAGGGTTGGTATGCTCTTTAGAGAAACCGCAAGAAGCTGACGACCTCACACCCGCGGAGAAAGCCGCCATCCGTTACGGAGAATTGATGGCCACAGACCATTTAGCCATTGACGACAACATGTATGAAGAGCTGCGCAAACACTTCAATGAAAGCCAGATCGTCGAACTCGGCATGACGGTCGCTTTCTTTGTGGGCTTTGGACGCCTCGCGGCAACCTACCACATGGTTGAAGAGCTGCCGGAAAGTTTCAAAACCGAACCCGGCACTATTAGTCCGTGGGGAAACGAAGCGATCCAGGTGCGGTGACCGCTATGTTGATGGGCAAATACCCGATCTTTCAATACGCATTCTTCGTCAACAATCTGGACGACGGCATCGAAAAATGGAGCAAGTTTCTGGGTGCCGGCCCCTTCTTTGTGGCACGTCACCACAAGACCGATGAATTCTCCTACCGCGGACAGAATATCGAGGCGGATGTATCTTATGCATTCGCCTATTGCGGCGAAACGCAAGTGCAGCTCATCGAGCAGCATGACGACTCACCGTCCATCTACCGCGACATGTACGGTCCCGGCGAAGAAGGGTTCCACCACATCGGTGTGCTGGTGTCTGACTTCCAAGCGGAACAGCAGCGCTTGCTGGACCTTGGCTTTGAGATCGGGACCGCCCTTTACGCCGACGGTGTCAACGCCACCTATTTCGATACGCGCGCTTGGAACGGCTGTTTTACGGAGATTCACGGCGACCCGCCGCACATCCTTGAGACCTTTGCCGGCTGGAAAAAGGCGCACGAAAAATGGCAGCCGGGCGATCAGGTCATCGCCAATCCCTGAGAGAGGCCCGCGCCGTTAACCAATCTCCGCGCCTTGCGGGGTGATTGCACGCCTTCTATAGTCCCGCTGAATCGACGAGGACCTATTGGAGTCATGCCACAATCGAGTCTTCAGAAGCGGCGGGATCGGCCCTGTCATCTGGCCATTGTTGTTCCCTGCTTTAACGAAGAAGACGTGCTGCCGCTCAGCATTGCTACTTTGCTCCAACAGCTCCGGGAAATGATCGATGCTGATCAGTGTACGAAGGACAGCTATGTGGTCCTGGTGGATGATGGATCATCCGACAGCACATGGGACGTTATCGAAGAAGCCGTGAACGACCATGTGGGGTCTTTCCGCGGTTTGCGTCTTGCCCGCAATGTGGGACACCAAGCAGCCCTGCTGGCGGGACTTGATTATGCCAATGGGCGCTGTGATGCGGCCATCAGCATAGATGCCGACCTTCAGGACGATATCGACGCCATGCCGCGCATGATCGACGCCTATCGAACGGGCGCGGAACTGGTTTTGGGCGTGCGTAAATCGCGAGATGTGGATACTTGGTTCAAGCGAAATAGTGCCGTGGGGTTTTATCGCGTGCTGCGCTGGATGGGCGTGGACCTTGTTGAAAATCACGCGGATTTCAGGCTGATGTCGGCCGCCGCCCTCCGGCATTTGAGCGAGTTTTCCGAGTACAATTTGTTTCTGCGCGGTTTGGTGCCGATGCTTCACAGTCGCATTGAGACCGTGACCTATGACCGCTCCGAACGCGCCGCCGGCGAAACCAAATATCCCACGCGCAAAATGCTGTCCCTTGCGTGGAACGGCATCACGTCGTTTTCCGTCCAACCGTTGCGATTTATTTCGGCGATGGGCTTTCTTGTGTTTTTCATCACCCTTGCCCTGTTGGCCTACGCAATGGTTGGCGTTTTTTCCGGCCAAGTTATTCCCGGCTGGGCATCGGTCGTCATTCCGCTTTACCTGCTTGGGGGTCTACTGATGATCTCTTTGGGCATGGTCGGCGAATACATCGCCAAGCTGTTCTTGGAAGCCAAGCAACGCCCACGCTTCTTTGTCGATACGATTGTGGGGGACCCGACCCGCAATGAGTAAGTCGCAACAGCGTGTCGATTTTGATGAGTATGCGGACGAATATGAAGGCTTGCTCCAAGAGCAACTGGCCTTTTTCAGTAGCGACAGGGGATACTTTTCAGAATACAAGGCGGCGCTTACAGCGCGATTGATCCAAACACCGCCGAAAAAGATCCTCGATTTCGGATGCGGCATCGGACTTACCCTGCCCTATTTGACGTCATACTTTCCCGCGGCGGAGATCTCTGCAACAGACCTGTCCAACAAAAGTCTGGATCATGTCGCGCGCGCCTATCCGCAGGTGCAGGTGCTGCGCGATGATGTGCTAAACGAAAAACGCTTTGATCTTATTTTCGTTGCCGGTGTTTTTCATCACATTCCGCCGGGCGAGCGGCCCGCGGTCGTCAAGCGCCTCTCAAATCTTTTAGAACCTGGTGGCACGGTGTGCGTTTTCGATCACAATCCCTACAATCCCGTGACCCAACGGATGGTCTCCACCTGTCCCTTTGACACTGATGCGGTGTTGTTAACGCGACGGGAGATGTCCGCCCTTCTGAGCCAAGCAAAAGATATTGCTGTTCAGGAACAACATTACTGCCTGTTCTTCCCCGAAGCGCTCAGGGGCTTGCAGTCCGTCGAACGGTGGCTTGGGTGGCTGCCATTAGGGGGGCAATACGTTGTCGTCGCCCGAAAACGGTAATGTCACGCAGCAAGTCGGGCGTTATGGCATTGCCGGTGCGCTGAACTCGGTGGTCGGCTTCTCCGTCATTTTTGGGCTTCAAGCGCTGGGTGTGCTGCCTTGGATTGCGAACGCCATCGGGTACGCCATAGGCTTTGTCATTGCCTTCACGCTGCAGAAGGTTTTTGTTTTTGAATCTGCGGAACGCATGTCGTCAGAGCTTAAACGTTTCGTCGTGGCGTTCGTGCTCGCGTTCAGCGCCAATCAGCTCACGCTCTATGCCCTGTTGTCATTGGGTGTGAACCCCTATCTTGCGCAACTGACGGCGATTGGCGTTTACATCGTTTCGATGTTTTTTCTGTCGCGCAATTGGGTGTTCCGCGCCAGCAGCCGTTAGGCCAATACCACCAATGCTAGATGATCAGCGCCGAGCGTTCCGCTTGGATCACGGGCCTTAGTTCATCAAGCGTGTCGTCGAACGCGGATATTGCTGTATCGACGTGCTGGTCTTCCAGCACCGTCGATGTGCAGAACATCAAGCGCGGTGCTGCGAAAACGCCCCGGCGCAGCAGCCCCAAATGGATCAGTTTGGTGATGTGACCCGCTTCCAGAATGCCTTCAAACGTATCTCGGGCATGGTTCAAGGGCCGATCGGTCAGGTGCAGATTGGTCAGCGACCCCAGCCCGATCGCCTGACCTTTGATGCCCTTTGCTTCGAACACATTGTTGAAGCCGTCGCGCAGCCGTTCCCCGAGGCGGTTAATCCGTGCACAATCGTCTGAGCCGAAATTGGACATGGCCGCATGGCCCGCCGCCATGGTGAGCGGATTGCCGCTGAAGGTGCTGGCATGCATCACCGGCTGTTTCGTACGTGGATCGAAATGAGCCATCAGATCCTCGCGCCCGCCAAAGGCGCCAACGGGTAATCCGCCGCCGACAATTTTGCCCATGGCGGTAAGGTCCGGGGTGACGCCTTGCAGGCGTTGAGCGCCCCCTAGATCAACCCGCAACGAGATCACCTCATCAAAAATGAGTAGGACGCCGAGCCGTTCGGTCTCTTCCCGAAGCGCGCCAAGATAATCGCGAGTGGCCGGGATCATGCCCATGGAGCCCAAAATCGGCTCCAGGATCACGGCGGCCAAGTCATCGGCATGTTCGCGCAGCAGGGTGACCGTGTAGTCAATATGATTATAAGGGGCAACGATCGTGTCATCGAGCACGCTTTGGGGAAAGCTCTTATCCACGCCGATGGACGTTGGCCGATTGAGCTGACCGCATTGTTGCGGGAACGGAACAAGGCTCACTTCCGCCAATTCGTAAGAGCCGTGATACCCGCCCTCGATCTTCATGATCTTGTCGCGGCCCGTATGCGCCCGCGCGCACCGCAAGGTCATGAGGGTGGCTTCGCTTCCGGAAGAACAAAACCGCATGCGTTCGAGCGACGGCACCCGTTCCACCAGCAGATTCGCCAAAGAAACTTGATTACGGACAGGCGCTGCATAGGCGCTGCCGTTTTGAATTTGATCCGTCACCGCGCGCACGATGGGTGGGAATGCGTGGCCGTGCAGCAGCGACGTAAAATTGTTCATAAAGTCGATCAGCGTATGCCCCTCCGCATCGAACAAGATTGGGCCGCGCCCGCGCTCGATGAAATTCGGAAAGGGCGCGTAATGAGCACTGGCCCGGGTATCGCCGCCCGGAAACACTTCCGCCGCTTCTTCGTAAAGCGCCGCGGACCGACCGGCCCACTCCCGATAATACGCTTCAGCTTGTTGCCCCGTCAGTTCCGTCTGTCGTGCCATGTCCCGTCTTTCATCGGAGATTTGCGATCATAAAGTCGGTTATTTCGTCCGCATGGGAATAAGTTATGGAGTGGGTACCGCCGTCGATGATAAGTGTCTTGGCCTCTTCATTCCAGGCGGCCAAGCGATCGGCCCCTTCAATAGGTACGGTGGTATCTTCATCGCCCCAGACGGACAGAATGCGTAAACCGGCACTGCCAAAGGATCTGTGTTTCTGCTCACGTGACCCAAACGAATAGTTTCGCATGGTTGACAGCAACGCTTCGTAATAACCGCCATAAGCGGCCTGGTGCCGAAACCGGCGGACAAAATCATCCGGGTCCGCCGCCGCCTCCAGGCCATCCTCCAAACGAGGCAATATGACCTGAGGTCCCAAGACCCGAAACACCCAATCGCCGACACCCGGCCACAGCAAATATCCGGGCACGCCGTCCACGTCCGAGAAACCGACGGCCGCTAAGAACGTGACACTGGCTGCATCTTCGGGATAGCGCGCCGCGTAATCCGCAACAATCCCGCCGCCCATGGAATAGCCCACCAGGTGAAACGGCGTTTGAACCTCCAGCGTCTCTTTCAGGCTCTTTATCTGCACAAGAAACAGATCTTCGTCATAAGTGGTGGCTGGCCGGTCCGAGTAACCGCGCCCAATAGTGTCGAAGGCAATCACCCGATAGCCGGCGCTGGTGAGTTTCTGAAAGTAATCCTGATAGACGATGGACGGCGTCGAGAAGCCATGCACCAGCAGAATAGTTGGTGCCGCTTTCGCACCTTCATCCCGGTAATGCACCATGCCCACTTCGGTTGATATGAACGCATGGGCTGTGCCGTCGGACTGAAGCGCTGCCCGTTCTGCGTCATTAAGGGCTGGCCTTGTAATGCCCATGCCCAAATAGCTCACGGTCAGCCCGAGCACGATCAAACCGACAATCATCACGAGAAGGCGCATGGCGACCCCCACCTTGGCTGAAGCCGTATTTTATCCGGTTTCGGGCCCGCCCGCCTGGGAAAACTGCCCGGGTCAAGGCACACGTCAATGAAGTTGACGTATTTTTTATCATTGATTAAATTTTATCATTGATAAAACAATTTTCGTATGCCATTTTCAAATCATGAACACACGCGCCATCAACATGCAGAAGCGGCGAGACCGCATCCTGACGGAAGCGCGGCGCGTGATCGCCGAAAAGGGGTTTGATGCCCTCAACACCCGGGACCTCGCCAAGGCCGCCGGCGTGACCGCCCCCACCCTTTACAACCTCATCGGCAATAAGGAGCAAATCCTCCACGGCCTTCTCATGGAAGCGGTGGAACGTATTGAAGAGCGCCTTGTGTCGTTTGACAATGCGCCGCCGCTCGAAATGGCCGAAGCGATCGTGCTTCAATCCACGGATTTGTATCGCGAGGACGAGAATTTCTACAGGGCTGCCGTCATCGCCAGCGACCGCGTGAGCGTAAGTTTCGGACAGTCCGGCGGCTCGTCTCTTATTAGCGAGCGCTCGGTTCAAATGGCGGCCCGCGCCTCCGCCGCCGCCATTTCTCAAGGTTTGCTGCGGGGCAATGTTTCGGCGCAGGCATTGGGGGAGCAAATGTTCATCTGTTACCGTTCGCCGTTTCGCGATTGGGCTTTTGGGCTAATCGACTTGGACGAATTCGCGCGTCAGGCGTTACGTGGGTTCTACATGTGCCTGGCGGCGGATGCGGTGGAAACCTTCCGCGCACAGCTTCTCAGGAAAATTCGTAAGCTGACAAAAGCACCACTTAGAAGGACCGGATAGAGGACAGTGAGATGATCATCCTGAAATGGATTTTCTATTTTGGGCCGTTGTTGTTCGCATTCGGCTTTATCGCCCCGCTCGCCGCACAAATCATCGAGCGGGCCGGATGGACACCGCCCTTGGAACTGAGCCCGTTGGCGGTCGGACTTCTGCTGGCGGCCCTTTGGGGCACCGCCGCACAGGTTCGGGGGAGCTGGATATGAGCCTCGCCATGCACGCAAACCACACCGATACCGTCAAAGCGGATCTGTCCAGCCTAACTGAGGCGGATCTTATGAGGCTGGAACGGGATGTCGCCAAAGAACATGTGGGAAAGACTCCGTGGCTCGCAATTTTCTGGGGCTTTTCCAACCTGACGGTCTGGCTTGCCCTGTGGCCGCTAGTGCTCACGGGTGTTCTTCCGCTTTGGGCGGGATTTGTCATCGCGACACTGAACGTCACGCTCAGCTATCTGCCATCACACGAGGCGCAGCACGATATTGTCGCGCGTCCCGGCGAACCGCTAAGGTGGCTTAATGAACTCTTGGGTCATGTCTCGACCATTCCGCTGGTGTTCCCCTATCGCTTCTTGAAGCTGACCCATATGGAACATCACAAACACGCCAACGACCCGCAACTTGACCCGGATTACGGAACGCACGCGCCGGGGCCGTTGGCAGCTCTATGGCAAACCATCAAGATCAGACAGCCCCGGTCGAAAGGCTTTAACGACGCCTATGCCGGGGCTTTAAAACGCATCGGCCGGGAAGACGTGATCATGGACGCCATCGTTTACCAGCTTGTGTTCTACGGCATTCTGTTTGCGCTCGCCTGGTCCGGCTATGCAATCGAGGCTGCATTATTGTGGTGGCTGCCGCGTCATCTGGGACTTACCTACATCCAATACTATCTCAGTTGGGCACCCCATCATCCGGGCAAGGAAAAGGGTCGCTACAAAGACACACGCAGTTTCAAAGCACTGTTCGGAAACATTGGGTCACTCGGCATGCAGTACCACATCATTCATCACCTGCATCCGCGGATTCCGCTCTACCGCACGCCGCGGGCCTATTGGCAAATGCGGCCGATCCTAGAAGCGCGGGGCTGCAATGTTCACGAGCTTTGAGCATTACATAACGGACGTTCCAGGGGTTTCTGGGAGCGGCGGCGGAGTTTAAGGTCTTGACCCAATAACAAGACATATAGACCGGAAACGCCCAAATGGATTTCGCGCACTCGAAAGAAGACGATCTATTCCGTCAGGAAGTTCAAGACTTTCTGGCGAACAAACTGACCGACGATTTGAAACAGCGGGCCCGGGCCGCCGGATGGCGCACCTTCACCGATCACGGCTTGGCAATGGAGTGGCAATCGATCCTTCATGAGCAAGGGTGGGTGGCGCCGGCCTGGCCCAAGGAACATGGCGGCACGGGCTGGTCCGTGATGCAGCGCTTCATCTATCAGCAGGAATGTGTGGCGGCCGGCACACCGCGCCTTTACCCGCAAGGCATCATGATGCTCGGTCCGACACTCATCGGTCATGGTACGGAAGAACAACAGAGCTACTACATGCCGCGCATCCTGTCGGGGGAAGATTTGTGGTGCCAGGGGTACTCCGAACCAGGATCCGGATCGGACCTCGCCTCCCTTCAGACAAAAGCCGTCAAAGACGGGGGTGATTACATCATCAACGGTACAAAAATTTGGACGTCTACCGCGCATCATGCCAACCGCATGTTCGCCCTGGTGCGCACCTCTGCCGAGGACAAGCCCCAGAAAGGCATCACTTTCCTGATGCTGGAAATGGACACGCCCGGCATTGAAGTAGAGCCCATCATCAACATGGCGGGCGAGCATGAGTTCAACCAAGTGTTCTTTACCGATGTGCGCGTGCCCCAGTCGGGCCGTGTCGGCGAAGAAGGCCAGGGCTGGACGGTTGCCAAATATCTTTTGGAATTCGAGCGCGGTTCCTTGTCCGCCGGTGCGTCGCTCGCCAATGCGTTGACGAAATTAAAATCGTTTGCCAGCGAGCGCGACTCCGAGAGCGGCCCCGCGCTCATCGATGAGGCAGGCTTCCGCACCCGCTTGCACGAACTGGAAGTGGCGGCGGATGCCATCGCCATGACCGAAAAGATTGTGCTGAGTTCCTTGTCCGCCAATCAGAACCCCGGATCGGCCGCCAATGTGAGCAAGATCCTGAGTTCGGAGACGCAGCAACAAATTCAGGAACTGGCCATGGAGGCCGCAGGCTATTACGGGGTGCCGAACCACATCGTGCTTGAGGAATTCGGTCCCAATTTCGGTCCGATCGGCCCAGATACCTCAAGGAACAATGTGGCGTCCTACCTGACGGGGCGGATGAGCACCATTGCCGGCGGCACGGGCGAGGTTCAGCGAAACATTTTGGCAAAGTTAGAACTTGGACTTTGATGAATGATTGCTAAGCCGTCCCACGCCCCCGTCCCGTGAACCATGTCCTCGGGCCGCGCAATGCGCGGATCCGGGGGCACCCGATAAGGATACCCTTGGGGTGGTTGGGACGGGGGCGTGGGACGGTGAAGTACTAATACTCCGAAGGAGTTCAAAAAATGAAACACGACCTTCAAGTATCGATCCTCAAAGAACTCATGCGCCAATTGGATGCGGGCAAGAACGTGGATTCGGGTGTGCAATACCGGAACCCGACGTCAGCCTATGTATGTCCGGACATTGCCAACAAGGAATGGGCCGCCTTTTTTCAAAACCACCCGCAACTGATCGGCCTTTCCGGGGACCTGCCGCAGCCGGGCACCTACGTAACGAATGACGATTTCGGCACGCCTGTGCTTGCGACCCGCGACCTGGACGGAAAGTTTCGTGCCTTTCTAAATGCGTGCCGCCACAGGGGCGCGCGCGTTGCCGAAGGCCGGGGCGATGCCAAACGGTTTAGCTGTCCCTTCCATGCCTGGACCTATTCCGCCGGCGGCGAATTGGTCTCCATTCCCCAAGAAGATCAGTTCGGTGCGATCGATAAATCATGCCACGGGCTCATCGAGCTTCCGGCAAAAGAAAGCAACGGCCTCCTTTGGGTTCATCCGCAGCCGGATGGAAAAATAGATCTGGAAGCTCAGTTAGGCCCTCTACTGGAGGAAATGAAAACGCTGAACTGTCAGGACCTCACCTATGTGGGTGAGTCGGTCATCCACAAAAACCTGAACTGGAAGCTCGCCAACGACACGTTTGGCGAAACGTACCACTTCCAAAAGCTGCACCGGAACACGTTGGGTCAGATTTTCTACGGCGATAATCTGGCCTATGAAGAAATCGGACGGAATCACAGATTTGTTTTCGCCGCCAAGGCGATCGACCAGTTACGCGACATACCCGAGCAGGAATGGGAGCTGCGCGGTCATGCCAATTTGCTCTACTTCCTGTTTCCGAACATTCAATTCAATGTGGGCCGTGACAGCATAGCCCTCATCAAGATCTACCCCGACCCCGATCACCCGGGCCGCTCGCTCACCCGGGTGGGACACTATTTTTCGGAAGAGGCCATCACCGCCGCCGCAAATGACGCCAATGCGGGCGAAACAGTCACCCGCGAAAACGTCTATGACGGCGAAGTGCGTGAGAATGCCATTCTTAGTCTTGAAGCCATTACGGAAGTCTTCGACAGCACGATCGAGCAAGAAGACTATGTGATGGGCGAGCATCAGCAGAAGGCCGCGGAGAATGGTCTGCTTGATCACGTGATCTTCGGGCGCAACGAACCGGCGCTGCATCACTATCACAATACATTCCGGGATGCGTTGGGCATGCCGCCGCTGGAGAAGATCTCGCCATAGATGTTAGTATCCCCTCCCAGATTCTATTCACGGAGAGGGATGATGACGCGCGCAGCCAATAGCCTTTTCACACTTGCTTGCTTTGCCTTTGCTTGCCACGGCGCGGCGGCGCAGGCGTGCGAGGTTCCGCCAGGCTACATTGCGCCCCAAGCGCCCATCGTGGCACCGATGGAAGATCTGCTGTCGCGCGCTGAAACCGTGGATGTGCGCCTTGCGCTCCAGCCCGTGGTCAATGCGGTGGCCGCCTTGCCCATGGAAGATCAAGTCGATCCAAACAGCCCCCTGCCCCGCGTTGTCGGCACGGCGACGCTCACGCAAGGCGACTATGGCGAACCGGGATCGCGCCGGCTTGTGTGCCTGGATGACGGTTCAACGATGTTGCAGACCGTACTGGACGTAGAAAGTAGCGGCGACAGCCATGTCATGCGGTACCAGCTGTGGGACTACACATCGGAACGGTCCCGCGCCATCGACTATTCCGTGGGGCAGTTTGTCTACACGATGATCGGCGATGACCGAACGCAAGTCACTTGGACCCAAGGGTTCGCGCTTAAGCCGGACGAGATTCCCGGCGCACTTGGCGGCATCGGGCGCTGGCTCTTTCGCAAGAACTTCCTGGAGGAGGAGTACAAAACCCTCATGGAGGGAACGCTGGCCCATATGAAACAAACCATCGAAGCAGGTCCCGGCGCACAAGCGAACGCCGGCGAATAGCCGATCGATAACGTTTCAGCGTCGGCCGTTCGGTCTAAAACGCCCGCGTCATTCCGTTGACGGAGTCCAGCGCTGCCGGATCGGCTTCCCCCCGAAAAGCGCGATCAATCGCATCGGCCCGTTTGCGCAGCACCTCTTGAAATTCCGGGTGGGTGCAAATGAAGAATTCATTGTCTTGAATGGATTGTAGTACGTGCCGCCCCAGATCGATGGGGTCGGTGCCGGCCGCTATGCTCTCCGACGCGGCGTCAGCGACCGTTCCCTCATTTGGATCGTCTTTCAACTTGTCGGGCCGGTTGCGCGAGCTGGTGCCGAGATTTGACCGCACCACACCGGGGCACAATACGGACACGCCGACGCCGGACTCCAAAAGATCCGCACGCAACGCTTCGGAAAAACCGACAACGGCAAACTTGCTGGCATTGTAAATTGTCAGATTGGGCATACCGAGCAAGCCGCCAACGGAGGCGGTGTTCACAATATGCGCGTCTGCCCCATGACGCTTCAGTTCGGGCAAAAAGCACTTCACACCGTTGACGACGCCGTTGAGATTAACACTCATCACCCAGTCCCAGTCCTTGTAGGACATGTCTTCGAAGGGCCCCATAGCGTTCACACCTGCATTGTTACACAGCAGGTGGACAGCACCGAAAGCACGGGTGCACTCTGCCGCGGCCTGAGCCATCGAGTCACGATCCGCCACGTCGGCTTGAACTGTTTCTACTTTCGCTCCCTTGCCACGCAATTCTTGCGCGGCGGCCGTAAGCGCAGTTTCCTCAATGTCCAGTAAGACCAAGTTCATTCCGGCCTCGGCAAAGACTTGCGCCATGCCAAAACCGATACCGCTTGCGCCGCCTGTTATGGCGGCCGTCTTGCCAGATACGTTTTTCATCTCCGCGCGTTTCCCATGCTGTTGTTGGTGACGTGGTGTCCCGTCACGATAGCGCGGATTTCCGAAGTTTGAGAAGCCTGCGGGCGAACTCTCTCACCCGCGCGCAAGTTGTTGCACTTTTGCTCAGAACGGTTCTGGGCGACATGCAAACCGGTTCGTTGTCCGGAAACGCGCAATACAATGACTCTGGAACCGTTTTATGACCCAATCAAAACAACAACGGCTCTAGGGCGCAGGGATCTGATTGATCAGCCGGTCATTCCCCAACATTTGATCGAGCAGGCCATTCATGTCCGATTGATTGTCCACATGCCGTCCGCCAAACGATTGTTCCGTTTGAGCGACCGGATCGTCCGGAAGGCTTCCGGGCCGCAGGCTGACGGGCGGCAAAGCCGGGTCCGGCCCGATTGAGGAAATCGCCGGGAACTGTAGTCTAAATGCCTCGAAGAATTGCTGGGCGTAGACGCGGAAATTCAGAATGCCGCCCCGGATATTGGCGCGCGTCACCCCTTGCTCTTCGAAATCATAGCGCCGCAAGAAGAAGCCGTTTTCGCGGCCCAACCCGGCAAACGCAAAGGCATGGTCGGCGTTAAATCGCAACACGGTCACCGGCGATAAAGTACGCCCTTCAAAGGCAGAGATCATACGCAGGTCCGTACATTGAGCCCCGTCTGCCTCTCCGCAGGTGCCCATCAGAAACAGAACCCGCACGCCATAAACGTTTGCAAGGATGGCCTGCTGGCCGTTGTCGAGGGTTTCGACGCTCCATTGCAACTGCATGTCCGTTAGAATTCGGCCGACCGATGTCACGGAATAGTCGGCCACCATTCCCCCGGGATTGCTGATCTCCGGAATCGTACTGGTTTGTGGCTCCTCTACCGTCAACGATTGGGCATGAACGAATTGGATTGCACCCAACGTTAGAACGCCACAAACAATAGCCAGCCATTGAAAAATACGCACGATACTTCCCCCGTAATCAGAAACCGTCGATTGACCTGCTTCCTCACATACCATCAAAGCGAATGGCTGGCCATGAGTGATGGGGCCTTCCCAGCATACATGTGTGGTACGGCGAACCGGCCCTACCGCGTGTCATTTGACAGAATGCCGTTCTTCAAAATCTGTTCCACAAGACTCGTGATGCCGTCATCGGGAAGGCCGCCGACAAAGGGCCCGACTTGGTTCCGCAGTGCCATCAGGTCCACATCACCGAGCAAATCACTCGCCGCCACATCAGGCGTATCGCCAAGAATCTCTCCTGCATCCGATGTCAGACCAAAAGTGTTTACGACATCGTTCACATTGTTACGAAACGCCAGGATACTTGCTGCAAGATTCAGCACGGGAACGCCCGCATGTTCAAAGTCATACCGCTGAACAAAGACGGTGCCTTCATCCTCTGACACGTAAACAAAACTGGTTTCTTCGTTGTACTCCAGAATTTGTCGAGCCGACGGTGCACGGCCTTGGAGCACCGATACCATATGCAGCTCCGTGCATCTTCCGCCGGCGCCCTGCCCGCAATCGCGCGGAAAAAATATGAGGAGATGCCCGCCCACAACGGCTGAAACGGCCTGAACGCCGCCTTCCATAGTGTCGACTCTCCACCGGATTTGGAGCCCCGACAGAACCGCGCCGATATTCTCGGTGGTGTAGTCTCCCATCAATACCGTCCCCTGTTCGGACATACTGTCGCTAAGACGCCCCTGTGCCACAGCGACGTTGCCTGCCAAGACCGCGCAAACAACACCAACCCACAACGATTTGAAAACCGAAATCATGAAATCCCCCCAAAAAGCAAGCCGTTAAGTGCGCCGACACTAACACCATTAACGGATCGGGTGCAAAACGACCTGTCTATGGAGGTGAGGTGCCCGCTGCGGAGTGCATGCCGGTATTTATTCCCTCCACGGATTGATTACATCGACGCCTGTTTCGTGAAAACTGCGGGCACTTCGGGCGGCCACTTGCGCATCATGGACACGGGCGATCGCGGCAATCATCAGGCTGGGTATTTCCCGCCGCCGGCCTGCGCTCTTGCGCGCAAACGCACAGACGGGATAGATGCGCGCAGCACGGTCGTCGAAGGGCAGAATGGGCAAGGACAGTTTGGAGGACACCAATTGGACGAGGCGGCCGCGGAATTCGTTGCGCCGCTCGCCTTCCGGAAGGCGGTAAACTTGGTATTCGATTTCCGCGATGGACACCGCCGTCGTGGCGATCTTGACGCGCTCAAGCGCCGCCAGCCAGCCGACCACCTGCACCGCCGGTTTTGGACGAATGAGTTCCGATAAAACGCTGGTGTCGAAGATGATCATGACAAGTTGCCTCATCATGGGTTGGGCGCCTGCTCCGCCACGCACCGTATTGTATTGAACCTTTTGTTAAAAAGTTCACAACCCGTATTAACCAACTTTGACGCGCAAGGCAGAAAAGGCCGGCCCCGCCAGGTCCGGTATCAATAAAAACAAGTTGTCGACGCTATTAGGTCGCGGTACGGATCACTTATCCGGCGCTCGTTGGAGCGTTTCAACGTGTTCGACAATTGCGCTTAAGGTGGATTGTGCCTCCGGATCGTCCATCTGAGTTCCCCAAAGCGGCATCTGACGCGTGCCGTGAGCGAAGATCTCCAATCGGCCGTCGATAACATGGGTGACAAATTTCCGCGGATAATCCCCTCCGTAACGGACGGTCAGCAAAGTGAGGTCAGGCCCACCCACTTGTTCCGTATCCGGGATGGCCTCCGTTCCCTTGCCGTCCATCCCGTGGCAGGACGCGCAATTATCGCGATAGGCCTCGGCGCCCAGTGCCAACGCTTCGGCCTTTTCGGCCTCGGCGGCATCGTCTCTGAAAACGGAACAGGAAGTGAGGACCAGTATCAGTCCAAGAGCAGCAACTCGCATTGGGGAATCCTTATGACCGGATCGGACGCATAATGCATCCAATCAATCCCCAAATATCGGCCCCGGGTGGATGTTAGGGTGAAAGGTGTGCCCTTGCCAAGCGCAATCGTTACGCCGCTTTCTTGGGTTGCTATTCGAAAAGCGCAACCTCTCAAGACACTTTGCCGGCCCCTTCTTTCTTGAAGAAGGACAGGAACTCATTCTTCGGCAGGTCGTGAAATTTCTCTATGCACTCGAAGACGAAGCTTCGTGGCGCTAGAGCGATCTCATATTGACAAAAAGAGTCGCGAAGACCAAACAAACCGCTGGTTTCTTCGGTTCCTTCGAACCACAAAGAAGATTCATCTTCCTGTTCGGCAGTCATAACCTGAAGGAACTCTTCCCTCACCCTATAGAACCCAAACATTCCAGTTCCAGGTGGCTCCCGACCAGTTCTCCAGTATGCAGCGTACTCAGAAATTTTCCTCCTAGCAAAATCGAGTGCTTGTTCTTTGGTAACGGGCTCCGAATGCAATCTTCCATTTTGATTTGTAGAGTAGGCCCAAAACAGTCCTGCCTTGCCGGACGCTTCTACCTCTGCTTCTCGAAGCTTGATGGCAATGGATTCAATCCGGTTTCGCGTCAGAGTGAGAGCCAGGTAGCCAACAACTAGCGCTACCGCTTCCGGCCAACTGTTGATGTATAGATCGACGTAAGTTGCCTCATCAAGAAGGAAGCTTCCGACTATGCCGCCCAAGCGAGCAAAACAAAACAGATAGCAGATAAAACCAATGAAGGATCCGACCATCATCCAAATTGGGTAGTGCGGTTCGGTCAGAGAACGATATGCCCGCCAATCGTAGGCCACCATGCTAACAAGCGAGATCAAAAGACCGAATATCCACAAAAGTGGTTCAAACATAGGTCCCCCAAATTTTGATGGGGCTAATGATAACGCTAAAATTTGGGGCTGGAAGTGAACTAAGCCGCTTTCTTCGCCTGCTCCGCCAGGTCCACCAGACCCTTCAGCAGCTTTTGAGTACCCGCCAGCCGGTCGTCGGGCGTGGGCCAATCGCGCATATAGACCACGGTTTGGTCGGGGCGCAGTTTGACCGTTTTCTGATGGGTACTGATGAATTCCACCAGGCCCGCCGGATTGGCAAAGTCGTTGTTGCGGAAACTCACCACCACGCCTTTCGGCCCCGCCTCCACCTTCTCCACATTGGCCTCGCGGCAGAGCTTCTTAATGGTGACGATTTTGAGCAGGTGCTCCACCTCTTCCGGCAGGGCGCCGAAGCGGTCGATCAGTTCCGCGGCGAAAGCATCGATGTCTTGGGCGTCTTCTACTTCCGACAGGCGGCGGTAGAGCGACAGACGCACATTCAAATCCGGCACATAGTTTTCGGGGATAAGCACCGCCGTGCCGATATTGATCTGTGGCGACCATTGGCCGTCTTCGCTCGCATCGTCGGCGCCGTCGCGCAGGGCGCTCACCGCTTCTTCGAGCATTTCCTGGTAAAGCTCCAGGCCCACCTCTTTGATGTGGCCCGATTGCTCCTCCCCCAGAAGGTTGCCGGCGCCGCGAATATCCAGATCGTGGCTCGCCAGGCTGAAGCCCGCCCCAAGATGGTCGAGCGACTGCAGCACTTCCAGCCGCCGCTCCGCATTGGCGGTGAGTTTCTTGTTGGGCGGTACCGTGAAATAGGCGTATGCCCGCGACTTGGCGCGCCCCACCCGGCCGCGTAACTGATAGAGCTGGGAAAGCCCAAACATGTCCGCCCGGTGGATGATCATGGTGTTGGCGGTCGGGATGTCGAGGCCCGATTCCACAATGGTGGTGGACACCAGCACATCGAACTTGCCGTCGTAGAACGCGTTCATCACCTCGTCGAGCTCCGACGGCGGCATCTGCCCGTGAGCGGTGACGAACTTCACCTCAGGCACATGTTCCCGCAGGAACTCGGCCGCGTCGGTGAGATCCGCAATGCGCGGGCAAACATAAAAGCTTTGGCCGCCCCGGTAATGTTCACGCAGCAGCGCTTCCCGCACGATCATGGGATCGAAGGGGCTCACAAAGGTGCGCACGGCCAGCCGGTCCACCGGCGGCGTGGCGATCAGCGACATCTCGCGTACCCCCGATAGCGCCAATTGCAGGGTGCGCGGAATGGGCGTTGCCGTGAGGGTCAGCACATGCACATCGGCCCGGAGCTGCTTGAGCTTTTCTTTGTGGGCCACGCCGAAATGTTGTTCTTCATCGACGATCAGCAGGCCCAGATCTTTGAACTTAACGGTCTTGCCCAACAGAGCGTGGGTCCCAATGACGATATCTATGTCGCCCGAGGCCATGCCCTCTTTGGTTTCAGCAATATCCTTCGCCGACACCAGGCGCGAGAGCTGCCGGATTTTGAGCGGCCAATCGGCAAAACGATCCGTGAACGTCTGATAATGCTGGCGGCACAAGAGCGTGGTCGGCACCACCACGGCCACTTGATGGCCGGACATGGCCGCCACGAATGCCGATCGCAGCGCCACTTCGGTTTTGCCGAAGCCCACATCGCCGCAGACCAGCCGGTCCATGGGGCGCTGTTGGCCCAAATCTTCCAGCACGTCTTCGATGGCGTTTTCCTGATCTTCCGTTTCCTCGAACGGGAAGCGGGCGCAAAATTCCGCATAGACCCCGTCCGGCGTCGGGATCGATTGGGAGTGGCGTAATTCCCGCGCGGCGGCCACTTTGATCAGCTGTTCCGCCATATCGCGGATGCGCTCTTTGAGCTTCGCCTTGCGCGCCTGCCAGGCGCCGCCGCCCAGCCGGTCCAGCTGAATGCCTTCGTCTTCCGACCCGTAGCGGCTCAAAAGCTCAATGTTTTCAACCGGCAAATAGAGCTTGTCGTCATTGTGGTAGAGGATGAGCAGGCAGTCATGGGGCGCGCCGGAGACTTCCAAGGTTTTGAGCCCGTCGTAGCGGCCAATGCCGTGGTCCACATGAACCACCAGGTCCCCCAGCTCCAAGGTGCCCGCATCTTGGATGAAGTCGGCGCCGCGTTTGGTTTTCTTCCGTGAACGGATGAGCCGGTCGCCCAGAATGTCCTGTTCGCTGATGACGGCGAGATCTTCCGTCTCAAAGCCGTTTTCAAGGCCGAGCACGGCCAAACCGATTTCATCGCCGCGGGTCGCTTGCGCCGAAGGCCAGTCCTTCACCAGCACCGTGTTTTCCACACCGTGATCGGCCAGCACGCCCTTCAACCGTTCGCGGGCACCGACGCTCCAGCTTGCGAGCAACACGCGTTTCTTGGCGGACCGCAGTGTTGCGATGTGTCCCGCCACAGCGTCAAACACATTGACGCCTTCCTGCGCCCGCTCGGCGGCGAAATTGCGCCCGCGCTTACCGGTGAGGTTGAGGATCTGTTCGCCTTCCGCGCCCTCGGGCCGTTGGAACGGCGTGAAGGCCCGCGCATTGAGCGCCGACAGCCGGTCGGTCCATTCCTCCTTGGACAGATAAAGCAGCGTTGGCGGCAATGGCTTGTAGACCACGCCGCTCAAGGACAGCTTGTTCCTGGGCTGATCCATGGCCGCTTTACGGCTGTCATAATAATCGTTGATGATGTCGTAGCGGCTTGCTACCGCTTCTTCGTCCAGCGTGTCGAGAGACACGATGGCATTCGGCACATAGTCGAAAACGGTCACCAGCTCTTCGTGGAAGAGCGGCAGCCAATGTTCCATGCCGATATGCTTGCGGCCGGCGCTGACCGATTCATAAAGCTGGTCTTCATCGGTAACGCTGCCGAACTGCGCGCGGTAGCCGCGGCGGAAGCGGTTGATGGTGTCTTCGTCCAGCAGCACTTCACTCACCGGCACCAGGTCGATTTCGTTCACTTGGCCCGTGGTGGTCTGACTGTCCACATCGAAGGTGCGCAAGGCATCGAGCGTGTCGCCGAAGAAATCAAAGCGAAGCGGTGCTGCCGCGCCGGGCGGGAATACATCTACAATGCCGCCGCGCACCGCGTAGTCACCATATTCGGCAACCACGCTCGCCCGGTGATAGGCGTTGGTTTCCAGATAAGCGGTTAACTCATCGAGCGCGATACGGTTGCCCACATGGGCGTGGAACGTGGCGCCGGTGACGAAGTCCGCCGTCGGCACGCGCTGGATGGCGGCGTTGACCGTGGTGACGACAATGAGTGGCGGTGGGTTTTCGGACGCCCGGTGACGCTCAAGCGCGCTCAGCGCCGCCAGGCGTTCCGACGCGATCTCCGCTTTGGGCGACACCCGGTCATAAGGCAGACAGTCCCAGGCCGGGAAGAAAATGATCTCGTAATCGGGGGCGAAGAAGCGCACAGCTTCCGAAAACGCGGCGGCCCGCGCATCGTCGCGCGCAATGTGCAGCACCGGTGCCGAGCGGGCGCGCGCCAGATCGGCCACCACCAGGGCGTCGAACCCTTCGGGCACCCCGCCGACGGTCAGCCGGCCTTCCTGCGATGCGAGATCAAGAGTCATGTATCAGAATTGGCCCAGGCCATCCCACTCCCCCGTCCCAACCACCCCAAGGGTACCCTGTATCGGGTGGTTGGGACGGGGGAGTGGGATGGCTTAGCCCTCATTAAAACAAAGAAATTAAGGGGAGCCTTTTACGTCGAAACGCCGCTGCGGTCGAGATAATCGAGCCTACAAATAGCCTGCATGAGCGGGGTGTTATATTTGCGGGGAATTTCTTCCCGGCCCGAGATCCATTTGTAGAGTTGCGTGTCGGGCAAGGAAATCAGCGCCGTGTATTCATCCAGATCCGCATCGGACAGGCTGCTCAAGCGCGCATCGGCGAATTGCCCCAAAATCAGGTCCATTTCGCGGGTCCCCCGATGCCAAGATTGATATTTTAAGCGCTTTAGGCGGCGTTCCCGATCACTCACCCCGTCCATGCATCACTTTCCTTAGATCCTTGCCTTGCTAGCGATATAATAGGCGCATCCCTTTTTGTCAGCCGCAAGACCTGCCTTGCCGCCAATTTCCGCGAAATCGTGCCCTTTTATGGCTCAACGCCCCGACATTCTGTTTCCCCTGTTCGTCCAGATCCGAACCCTGAAAGGCGTGGGCCCGCGCATCGAAAAGCTGGTGGAGCGGGTGGCGGGGCCCAAAATTGTCGATCTGCTGTGGACCCTGCCCACGGGTGTGATCGATCGCAGTCATCGTCCTCAGATCACCGCCGCTCAAGACGGCGCGCTGGCGACCATCACCGTGCGGGTGGAGCAGCATCAGGTGCCGCGAAACCCGCGGGTGCCTTATCGGGTGCGCTGTTCGGACGAAACCGGCGTGATCGATCTGGTCTTCTTTCGGGGCGACAAGAAATACCTGCAAAGCGTTCTGCCCGTTGGGGAAACGCGGATTGTGAGCGGCAAGGTGGACTATTACCGGGGCGAGCCGCAAATGACACATCCCGACCATATTCTCACCGAAGAAGAATTCGCCGACCTGCCCCCTTACGAGCCGGTCTATCCGCTGACGGCGGGCCTCACCCAAAAGACCATGGCGAAAGCGGTTGGCCAGGCAGTGGACCGCGCGGCCGATCTGCCCGAATGGCAAGATGCATCCTGGCTTAAGCAACAGGATTGGCAGAATTGGCTTGCCGCCCTGCGCGAGGCACATCAGCCGGAGGCGCTCTCGAGCCTCGACCCCCTGACACCCGCCCGTCAGCGCCTGGCCTATGACGAGTTGCTTGCCAACCAGCTCGCGCTTGGCCTTGTCCGCGCGCGGATGAAGCGCCTGTCGGGCCGGCCGATCAAAGGCACGGGCGAGTTGCGGCGCAAAGTGATCGCCGCCCTGCCCTTTGAACTCACCGGGTCCCAGAAACAGGCCATGGAAGAGATCGATGCGGACATGGCATCCGATTTGCGCATGTTGCGCATGCTTCAGGGGGATGTGGGCTCGGGCAAAACGATTGTGGCTTTGCTCGCCATGCTCAACGCGGTGGAAGCAGGCGCCCAGGCCGCCATCATGGCGCCTACGGAAATACTGGCGCGCCAGCATTATGAAACGGTGCAGCCTTTGGCGGAGGCCGCCGGCGTGGGCATCGCTCTGCTCACCGGCCGCGATAAGGGCAAGGTACGCGACGGCATTTTGACTCATGTAGCCGATGGCAGCCTGCCCATTCTGATCGGCACCCATGCCCTCTTCCAAGAAGATGTAGCGTTCAAAGATCTCGCCATCGCCGTGGTAGACGAACAGCACCGCTTCGGGGTGCATCAGCGGCTTGCGCTGTCGGGCAAAGGTCAGTTGACGGATGTGCTGGTGATGACGGCAACGCCGATCCCCCGCACCCTGACGCTCACCATTTATGGAGACATGGACAATTCCCAATTGCGCGACAAGCCGGCGGGGCGCAAGCCTATCGAAACCCGCGTCATGCCCAGCGACCGACTGGAAGATGTGATCGCGCACTTGCAAAAGGCGCTGGATGCAGGTGCCCGCGCCTATTGGGTGTGCCCGCTGGTGGAAGATTCCGAGGCGCTGGACGTCACCGCCGCCGAAGAACGCTACCGGCATTTGTCGGCAACGCTTAAAGGCAAGGTGGGCCTCGTGCACGGGCGCATGAAAGGGCCGGAAAAAGATGAAGTCATGCATGACTTCCAGACGGGCCGCCTCAACGTGTTGGTGGCAACCACGGTGATTGAGGTGGGCGTCAACGTGCCCGAAGCGACGATCATGATTATCGAGGATGCGGAACGCTTTGGCCTCGCCCAACTCCACCAGCTACGTGGACGCGTGGGCCGCGGCGACAAACCCTCAAGCTGCTTGCTGCTTTATCAAGGCCCTTTGGGCGAAACCGCCAAAGCGCGGTTGAAGATCATGCGCGAGACCGAAGACGGCTTCAAAATCGCCGAGGAAGATTTGCGCTTGCGCGGCAGCGGCGAATTGCTGGGCACGCGGCAAAGCGGCATGCCCGTGTTCCGTTTGGCGGACTTGTCCGTCCACGGAGAGCTGCTGGCCGCCGCCCGCGACGATGCGGTGATGATTTTGCAGAAAGATCCGGAGTTGGAGTCCGACCGTGGTGCGGCGCTACGCACCCTGCTCTATCTGTTCGAGCGCGACGAGGCGGTGAAGCGCCTGAGGTCGGGGTGAGGATGAACCTCCTCGGGTCATTCGCCGACTTGGTTGGCGAATGACAGTAAGGGAGTAGGACGCCCTCGCCTACGCCACTTTCTCTTTGTCGTCGTCGGTGTTGGCGGCGTCTTTGGGCGCGGTTGCGTCCGCCCCCTCTTCATCCGCCATGCGCTCTTCGAGAATGCGGCGGGCGCCTTCGATGGTGGTGGAGTTGATGGAGGCGACGCCGTTGGGATGGTCGGGTTCCACAATGCCGGCGGAGATTATAAGCTTCGCCGCCTGCTCCACGGTCATATCCAAAATCACGATTTCGGATTTGGGTACGAACAGCAAAAAGCCCGATGTGGGGTTGGGTGTGGTGGGAAGAAACACGCTGACCATTTCGGGATCCGCATGGGCCGTGATCTCACCTTTGGTCTGTGTGGTGACGAACACCACCGCCCAGATGTTCTCTCGCGGGTATTGGATGAGCCCCACTTGTTGGAAGCTTGACTGATGGTCGGCCGCCACCGTCTCGAAAATCTGTTTGAGCGCGCCGTAAATGCTGCGCACAACCGGCATGCGCGCAATGATCCGGTCGCCTAGATTGATGATCGACCGGCCGAACAGGTTCTTGGTGAAAATGCCCAGCATCAGCAGGGCGATGAACACGATCAGCAAGCCCAAGCCGGGGATCGTGAACGGCGGGCTGTATTGCTCCGGGATCAGCGGTGTTACCCGGTTGTCCACAAAGGCAATAAAATTCCAGGTGAGGTAGATCGTAATGCCGATGGGGGCCGCGACAACCAGGCCGGTCAGAAAATTATTGCGCAAGCTGCCGAACGCCCGCGCCATGCGCGACGGTGGCGGTGGCGGCTCGTCACCGAATTCCCGTTTCTTACGTGCCATATCGTCCATAGGTCGGGTCTTTTCACGATCTGTCAACTGGCCCCGCGAAATTAGACCCCGAAAGCCGTTAGAAACTTCCTAAGCGGCACAGCTGCGCGTGTGCGCCGTTAAGAGTTACGCAATCTATGGCTCAGCATTGCCTGCGAATTAGGCAGAACATTGACGCCAAGTTAATTTAGTCATCGCAACGCGCTGGGTTAGGATGCGCCAACAACACCTTGTGAGGACACGCCATGCCGCAGCTCAAGACCGACATTCAAGACCATATCGCGCTTGTGACCATCACCAACCCGCCACGGGGCTACATGAACAATGAAACCGTTCAGGAATTGATCGCGGCACAGAAGGAATTGGATGCCAATGACGACGTGCGGGTGGTGGTCTTCACCGGCGGCGTGCCGGGCGTCTTTATACGCCATTATGATGTGGGCGAAATTCTAGTCTACCAGGACATAGCGCGGAAGGCCGCTGCTGAGGGCAACACCGATCCGGCGCCCGAACCTGCCGTGCAGGCCTTCTACAATGTGATCGATTTTTGGCGGAAACCGACGATTGCGGCGATCAACGGGTTTTGCCAAGGCGGCGGATTTGAGTTTGCGCTTTCCTGCGATATCCGCGTTGCTCAGGACGGCGACTATCGCATCGGCCTGCCGGAGTCCAACATCGGCATCTTTCCGGGCGCGGGCGGGACCCAGCGGCTGACGCGGCATATTGGCGTGTCGCGCGCCCTGGAGATGATCCTCCGGGGGCGGACGGTCGGTCCCCGCGAAGCGGCGGAAGTGGGCATGATCCACGAAGTCGCCCCGGGCAGCAATGTGCTCGACCACGCCTTGGTCATCGCCCGCGATCTGGCCTCCAAAACGCCGGCGTCTCTTACGATCATCAAAGAGCTCATTAAGCCGGCCCCCGACCGCACACTGGCCGAGGGGCTAAGGATGGAATATGAGGGGTTTGCGGCGCTCATCCGCGACGATGACGGCTCCAAACACCTGATGGAGGCCTTCCTCGCCCAGGGCGAGGACATCAATAAGGTAGGATCATAGAATGAAACTCGTTACTACCCCGGCCCCCCCCCGGTCCGCGCTTTGCGCGGCCGGAGGACAGGCTTCGCGAGCCTGTGCAATCCAATTGGAAATGAGAATGGTTCATGGATTACCCGGACGCGCTTCGCTTGCCGGGTAATGACGAACTGTTATTGGACGATGCCTTCATACGTCTACATCCTTGCAAGCAAGTACAATGGCACGCTCTATGTCGGCGTAACGAGCGACTTGATCAGGCGTGTCTGGGAACATAAAGAAGGCATCGTTCCAGGATTCACGAAACGTTACGGTGTCAAGCAGCTTGTTTACTTCGAAGTCCATCAGGAGATCGGACACGCAATCCACAGGGAAAAACGGATGAAGAAGTGGTCACGCGCAATGAAAACCCGGCTGATTGAAAAAGAAAATCCCAAGTGGATCGATCTTTACCAGACACTATAACCCCTTTTGCGTCATTGCCCGGCGCCAGTCCGGGCAATCCATTCGGGAGTGAGGATCGTTCATGGATTACCCGATCGGAGATTATCCTTGTGCTAGCTAAAGGCCAGACACGAGGGCCGAGTAACGACGCGCATTGTTGCGGCATGGGGCATCAATAAGGTTGATCCGTAAACTCAACCTATCACCGCAAAATCGCAGGAATGCAGGGCATATTTGCCAAAAATCGCTGACCTTGCGTTTTCCACGTTTTCTCACACGCGCGCTCCAACGGTTGCTCTCACGCCCCTTGAACATATCAGGGTTACCTCAAACCTCTCCCTTAACAAGGAGAAAGCGTTTGCGCAGTAGAGGAGACTGGATGATGACCGCACACGCCCCACAATCCGTATTTCAAGCTCTCGACAAGACAGGGACCGGAGTCGTGCCGGTTCAAGATATTGTCGGGCGGCTCAATTTGGCCGGCTTTAAAAGCGACGATCCCCGGCTTGCAGGCACGCTTGATCAACTCTATGGGCTGGGCGATCTGGTCAATCCGGATGAGTTCGAAAACTTGACCTATCCGGGCCACTCGTTGATCGAACGGATCGTGAAAGAAGAATTGGTCATACCCCAATTTGGCGAGTTTACCGAAAGGTTTCAAGAGATCTACGACGTTACCGCCGCCAATAAAGGGGGACGGGTGGCGTCCTACATACCGCAATTGGCGCGGGTCGACCCGGACCAATTCGGCGTCGCTGTCTGCACGATCGACGGACAACGGGCCGTCATCGGCGACACGGATATTCCGTTCACGTTTCAATCAAGTTCGAAGCCGTTCCTGTACAGCGCGGCGCTTGAGAATCTGGGTGAAGAACGTGTTCATCGCCATGTGGGCCGCGAGCCAAGCGGCCAGACTTTCAACGAGCTCACGCTCAACAAAATCGGCCTGCCCCACAATCCCATGATCAATGCGGGCGCGATTATGAGCGCGAGCTTGATCTTGCCCAACTTGCCCATGGCGGAGCGTTTCGAAGCGTTTACGAAATTGCTGACACGGATATCGGGCGGCCGTCGTCCCGGTTTTAACAATGCGATCTACCATTCCGAACGGGAAACCGCAGATCGCAACTTCGCCTTGGCCCACTACATGCGGGAGGTTGGCGCGTTTCCGGAAGAAACCGACATCTTCAAAACGCTCGACTTTTACTTCGCCGTCTGTTCCATCGAAACCACGGCGCGGGACATGGCAACGGCTGCGGCCACCTTCGCCAATGGCGGCGTTGTCCCGCAAACCGGCACGCGGGTGTTCCGCAACGACACGGTCAAAAATTGCCTGTCGATGATGTATTCCTGCGGCATGTATGACTATTCGGGCGAATTCGCTTTCCGCGTCGGCATACCGGCAAAATCATCCGTATCCGGCGTGATCATGGCGGTCATTCCGAATGTCATGGGTATGGCCATCTGGTCGCCGCGGATCGACGAAACGGGCAACAGCGTCCGCGCGGTCGAGTTCTTGGAGCGTGTGGTCGCCACGTTTAATTTCCATAACTACGACAGCCTTGTGGAAACGCGGAAGATCGATCCCCGGCGCCGGCGCCAGACCACGGACCTTAATGCCACCTTCAGCGCCATTCATGCGGCCAGCACGGGCGACATCGACTCGCTTCAGCGCTTGGTGGCGTATGGGCATTCGCTGGACTGCGAAGATTATGACGGGCGAACCCCGCTACATCTCGCCGCCGCCGAAGGTCATGCGAATGTGGTGAAGTATTTGTGTAGTCAAGGCGTTGCCTACAAGCCGGAAGACCGATGGGGCAACACGCCGCTCGATGACGCCGTTCGTCACGAACACGCTTCAGTGATCGAACTGCTCTCCGGCGGTGAGGGATGCTCCGACCTGTGCTGTCAGGCTGCGGAATAATCACGGTCCTCAAGCAAAATTTTCGGATACACGGTCGATGTCGCCCCACAGAGCGGGGCGACATTCTTGCGATTAAGGCGTATGCTGATTGGAACGCGCGGAAATGCCCACTGCGCTGCTGCACAAGGAGAACGCCTATGCAAGAACTTGCCATTGTGCTGACAATTGCCGTGCTCGCCCTTCTCCTTGCCGCCTTTACGACGATTGCCGCCGCCATCGCCGGCAATGCGGACCATCCGCTCGACGCACGTCAAGCCATTCGGCTGCGCAATGTGCTGATCACCAGTTTCGCCCTGCTCATCGCGGCGCTTATCCCCCTGCCTATTCTTCTTTTGGGACTGGCGGATGATTTGGCCTGGCGCATCGCCGCGGGTCTGGCTGCCGTGGTTACCTTGGCATCGAATTTTGTCGGTCTCCAAACAGCGCGCACGGCCCGGTCCATCGAACAAACCAGCAAGACCGTCATTGCGGCATCTTTGATGTTGAGCGGCGCCACATTCGGCTGCTTCCTGCTGGGCGTGGTCGCCGATCACCCGCCGTTCTGGTTTGTGACGGCGCTGGTGCTGGTGGTTCTGGTCGCCCTGCTGAGCGCTGTGCGATTGTTGTTCTCTCTTACGCTGTTTGATGCGTTGACGTGATAGGCCTAATGAATGAACAAGGGTTCTGACCAGTCGTGAGGCCAGGCTTTTGTTCAAGATTGAAATCCTGAGGTCGAAATGGGGTGGCTTCGACGAAGCGCGCCAATCTCTAGAACTCGACACAGCCATTGATGTCGCTTTGACCGGTGACATGCGGCTACGCATTGGTGGACGGCATGGGACCTTCGAAGATGTCTGGCTGCCCTGGATTTCTTCCAGTTTGTCTTCGGTCGTGCACGCTTTACAAAACCCAAATAACTCGCTCGCCTCTTGGGATGTGCTGATCCCGGATTACGATACGCATATCGGCCTGAAACGCGTTTCGGATAAGATCCAGGTCTCATGGCTGGTAGCTCGCAGACAACGGCTCACGGCAGTAACACTACCGGCAAAGGCGGTCATCGACGAAATTGATAAGTTTGACAGGCACGTCTGCGCGAAAATTGCGGCCGCCGAACCAAAGCTCAGATGGCACATCCGCCGAAGACGTGCTCCTCAGTCGGTTGGAAACCACAAATTCACGGTGATACGCCGTCCCGGTGCGTGGTCAGAGGACTAGCGCTGCGCGGTCCGCTCAAACTGGGGCGGCATGGGGCGCAGGGTGACCGACGCAACGAGCGCGCCAATGTCCGCAGGCGGACTTTGCTTTAAACCCTTGCGCGGGCCGGACAGGCCGATCATGGTCAACCCGTAGCCCGTATTGCGATCGTCCGTCACATCGATCATCCGACGCATGAAGCGTTGGGCGCGATACCAATCGGCCTTCGCTTGATCCTTGATGCAGGCATGGCCTTCATCGAACGTCGCCTCGCCCCAGCGCATTTCCGGGCAATGATACGGATCGAACGACATATCGAACAGACGCCGGCCCATTTGCGACAGGGTGACCACCCGCTTGCGCCCGCTGGAAGTGCGGTAGTGAAGCGCACAAGCCGCGTTTTCATCGAGCATGATTTGCGCAAGATCGCGTTTCAAACTAATGCCGCTATAGGCCAGGGTTTCGTCCCAGCCGTAATACTGGTCGACCATGGCCGACATGTCCCGGTGCAACGTCACATAGGCGCGCTTGATCTCAGCATCGAGCCTTGCCGTCGCATGTGTGGCCCAAACCTCGTCGTCTCCATTGAAAATACTCTTGGGCAGCCTTTGCGGATGCTCCAGCCTATGAATGCGCGCCCTGCGGGTGGCTTCCACCAACGTCATACGCGATTGCAGTTGCGTGCAAATGTTTCGAAGCCCGGTGCGCAGCGTGACCAGCGGGTCGGGCACCGCTTGGCCGTCCAGGGCCATAGTATGGCGCACATATTCGTAGAAATTGTGGTCAAGACCGTCATGAACGAAACGGGCGGTCTGCCATGGCTCGGGCTTTGGTTGTTCTTGTTCTTTCTTACGCCGCCAGCGCTTGCGCTCTCTTTTAGGTTCTTCCTCCGCCTGTGGATGGGTGCCCACATATTGCTCGACGGAATAGTCTGCCAATGTCTCGTTTTGAGCGAGCTCAATCCAGCCGCCCACAAGAGAGCCATCGGCCTGGCGGCTCGCCCCCACCAATTGAATGGGGCGCCAGTTACGGAAGCCCGACCCCAAATCCGCCGCCGTGCGCGGTATGCCCCGGCCATAAGTGCCGCGGGCAACTGAATTGTCGGGGCTTGCGTCGACCCACAATATGCGGCCGTCGGGCTTCACCTCATAAACGATCACCACATGAGCGTTGATGTCGTAAATCATGGTGCCCGGGCGAATGGCGCCGCGGCTGATCTTGATGGGATAGGTGTCGGTGTCCCGTCCGTCATTCAGTTCCGGGTGGGTTCTGAAGGTGGCGGAATAGACATAGTCGCGAATGCGCGTGCGCACCCAGCGGAAATCTTTCTCGGCGCCCAGATAAGGGGTGGTCACCTGGGTGCGGGAGACAACCACATTCCCCTTGGTGGAAAAGCGCGGGTCATCCCCCACTGCTACCGGTGCCATTGTATCGGCAAAGGCGAAAGGCAGCCCTTTCTTCCAGGCAAAATAAGCGCGCAGATAATACGGAAAATCGGCGCAGTCGCCGGTGAAGGTGAGGCCCGGCGGGTCGGACCGGCGATAGGGATTGGCCTGCGGGTCGGACATGCATTCCGTGACGGTGGCACAATCGCTATTGCCCATGCTGATGACGAGCTGCTGGAACTCCAGCTCATCCTGTTGGGACCAGCTTTCCTTGGTGATTTTCCAGGCGAACGGATTTGCCCAAGCGGCGGTGGGGGCAGCCCCCATCAAGCCCAGCGAAACACAAACAACCCAAAAATATCGCAACACCTCACCCCATCCCTTTGACCGGGAACCCTCTTGGTTAAAGGTCCCCCGCGAGCCAAGATCTGTCAAGCTTTCCGCAAGCTTTCACGACGATTTGGCAAGGGTAAGCGGGGCCTCTTAAAAATGGGTGAGAGGCTGCTTGCGAGCGTGCAAACCCAAATGATAGCGTCACCGCAAAACGCCAATCGATCACAGCGAGGCCCCTTCATGTCTTCCGAAATCCGCCCCTTTTCCCTGGAAATCCCGCAAAGCGAACTCGATGACCTGAAGCAGCGCCTAAAGAACACACGCTGGCCGGACAAGGAAACGCCAGACGATTGGAGCCAGGGGCTGCCCCTCGCCTATGCCCAGGAGCTGTGTGCCTATTGGGCGGACCAATATGATTGGCGCCGCTGTGAAGCCATGCTCAATCAGTACGACCAGTTCATCACCGAGATCGACGGCCTGGACATTCACTTCCTGCACATCAAGTCCAAACACGAAGATGCGCTGCCTTTGGTCATCACCCATGGCTGGCCGGGTTCCGTCATCGAATTCCATAAAGTGATCGGCCCCCTCACCGACCCGACGGCCCATGGCGGCAAGGAAGCGGATGCGTTCCACCTGGTGCTGCCGACCATTCCCGGCTACGGCTTTTCCGGCAAGCCCACCAAGCCGGGATGGAACATCGAAAAAATCGGCACCGCGTGGGCGCAGCTTATGGGGCGTCTCGGTTACGACCGGTACGGCGCGCAAGGGGGCGACTGGGGCTCTGCCATTACCTCCGCCATTGGTGCCAAGGATCCCGACCATTGCGCCGGCATCCACGTGAACATGGTGGCGGCCGCCCCTGATCCCGACACCATGAACGACCTAACCGATAAAGAGCAGGCCGCCCTTGCAAGCCTGCAGCATTATCAGGATTGGGATTCCGGTTATTCGAAACAACAGTCCACGCGGCCGCAAACGCTTGGCTATGGCCTGGTGGATTCCCCCGCCGGCCAATGCGCCTGGATTGTGGAGAAATTCTGGTCCTGGATGGATTGCGACGGCCACCCTGAAAACATTCTGACCAAAGACGAAATACTGGACAATGTGATGATGTATTGGCTGCCTGGCGCGGGCGCCTCATCGGGCCGGCTTTACTGGCAGAGCTTCAACAATTTCACCGCCGGCGTGATCAATGTGCCCACCGGGTGCAGCGTGTTCCCCAAGGAGATCATGCGCGCCTCCCAGCGCTGGGCCAAAAAGCGGTACACGGACATTCAGTTCTGGAACGAGCACGACAAGGGCGGCCATTTCGCTGCCTTCGAACAGCCCGAGGCGTTCGTGGGCGACGTGCGCGCGTTTTTCGCGAAGGTGCGTTAGCCCCCCGAAACGGAATTGATCACGGTCACCCGGTCGCCGGGGGATAACGGCATGGCGAGCGGGTCGGCGGTGCGCCAGAATTCCTCATTCTTGATGAAGCGGATGTGGCGGCGCACATTCCCTGCCTCATCGAAGAAGTGGGTCTTGAGGCCGGGCGCGCGCGCGATAATATCTTGCAAGACGTCGCCTAAGGTTGCACCCTCGCCTGTGGCCTCTGACACGCCCGTCAGGTTGGCGAGCACCCGCGGCAACTCCACCGTTACCGTCAATGGAAGCTTTCCACGCACAGCACTTTGGGAAGGCCTTGAACGGCTTCCCGCCAAGTGTCGCCCCCATCGGTGCTGGCATAGACTTGCCCCGCCGACGTACCGAAATAGACGCCGAACGCCGGCCCCTGATCGATCGCCATCGCGCCCCTTAAGATGCTGGTGTAGAACTCGGTCGGCAGGCCGTTATCGAGCCGCTCCCAACTTTTTCCCTTGTTCCTTGTGCGGAACACGGCCAGCTCGCCGTCTTTTGGAAAACGAAAATTGTCCCCCGCCAGGGGAATGGCGAACACTGAATCGGTTTCCACATTCATCACCACCGGAAAGCCGAAAACGCATTTGTGCTTATCGGTGAGTTCCGCGATGGGTAGGCCATCTTCGATCAGCACCCAATGGTCGCCCCCATCGTCGGAGCGGTAGAACCCCCGATGGTCCTGGCGATAGATCACGCCCGCGTTTTGCGGGTCGTGGGCCAGGCCATGCACGCAATACCCTTCGTCGGACGACACGCCCTCATTGGCCGACACCCATGATGTGCCGCCGTCATCGGTGCGGAAAACGCCGGCGGCGGAAATGCCCACCCACAGGCGGTCGGCATTCACGTCATCGGTGAGGATGCTGTGGCAGCACAGGCCGCCAAAGCCCGCGTTCCAATTATCCCGGGACGGATGATCGTTGAGGCCCTTTACCGGCTGCCAGCTTTGCCCCAAATCGTTGGACACGAACAATCCCGCCTCCGACACGCCTGCATAAAGCCGCTTACTGTCGCTATGCAGCTTCCAAATCTGATCCACATAACGCTGCGTCGCCTGCTTCGCCCCCATCGGGTCCATGGCGCCCATCAGCCGGTTATGCATGTCGTTGCCGCGCTCGCCCTCTTCGTAGCGCGGGCCGTTTTCGAGCGGGGTGTAGGTCTTGAAATCGTCCGTCACCACCACGGTGCAGCCATACACATCGCTGGTGACGCCGATGTAATAGCGGCCATCGGGCCCTTGGGTGGCGGCGGTCACCAACCAGCCCTGAAGCTCAAGCCCGTCATGGGTCCAGCCGCGGCCATTGCGGCGGAGCGCCACGGCCCCCTTGCCCGTTCCCACAAAGACCACATCTGCCATGGCCGAACCTCCCGTTGTCCCGGTGCGGAGCACTCTTTGCGAGTATAACGCCCTTCGTTGTTATTTTTCGCCCTTTTGGCGCTTTTCCTTGAACCCTACTGACCTTTCCCGCCAAATTACGCCCTTAGGAGATCTATATGGCCTTGAAGATTATCGGCGCGGGCTTCGGCCGCACCGGCACTTTGTCGTTGAAGATGGCATTGGAGCAGCTAGGGTTCGACCCCTGCTATCACATGCACGAAGTGTTCTCGAATGAGGGGTTTGTGAATTATTGGGCGGCCGCCGCGAAGGGGGAACCGGTTGATTGGGACGAGGTGTTCGAGGGATACGAAGCCACCGTCGACTGGCCCGGCGCCACCTATTGGCGCGAACTTGCCGATCATTATCCTGAGGCAAAAGTCCTGTTGAGCGTGCGCGAGCCCGGCGGCTGGCACAAAAGTGTCCTGAACACGATTTTCGGGCAGGACAACCAGGAACGTTTCGCCAAACTGCCGGACGATCACCCGTCGAAGATCATGTACAACCGCCTCTTTGACACCACCTTCGACGGCAAACTATTAGATAAAGACTACGCTATGGGTGTGTTCAACCGGCACGCGGAAGAAGTGAAGGCAACCATCCCCGCCGACCGTCTGCTCGTCTATGAGGTGGGCAGCGGCTGGGAACCGATTTGCGACTTTCTCGGATTGCCGGTGCCGACGACGGACTATCCGCACGCGAACTCTACCGAAGATTTCCGCAAGCATTTCCCAGTCAAACGAAATCATTCCAACAACCCTTAGGGCAAAACGCCATGAGCCAAACAGCGCCGACACTTGATCAGATCAGCTTCCTCGATCCGGCTATTCAAAGCGATCCGTACCCGGCCTATCGCACTCTGCGCGACGAAGCGCCGGTGTTCCAAATGCCCGAGACCGGTTTCTATATGGTGACGCGCTATAATGACGTCCGCGACGTGCTGCGCGATACGGAAACGTTTTCCAACGACATACGGGTGATCGGCTCCTTCCAAGGGGAAGGCGGCAACATTCAGCAAGAAATGCTGAAGGAGCGCGGCTGGGAACATGTGCAAACCTTGCAGCGGGCCGACCCGCCCCATCACGGCCGCTACCGCAAGCTGCTCAACCAGGTCTTCACAGGCCCGCGGGTGGCACAATTGGCGCCCCGCATCCAAGAGCTGGTGAACGAGCTTGTGGACAGCTTTATCGACAAGGGGGAATGCGAATTCGTCAGCGAATTTGCCCTGCCCTTGCCCGGCATCATCATCGCCGAGCAAATCGGTCTCGACCCGAAAGAAATCCTTACCTTCAAGAAATGGGCGGACGCCATGCTGGCCACCGCCCAGCGCCCTCTCACCCAGGAAGAAGTCGCGGAGGTGACCGAGACTGAGTTGGAAGCGCAGCATTACCTGGCAAAGGTGTTCGAGGACCGCCGCAAGAACCCGCGCGACGACATTATGTCGGGCCTGGTGACTGCGGAAATAGAAGGCGAAGAGCCCTATTCCATGCATGAGCTCCAGAACCTCATGCATCAGCTCATCACCGGCGGCTATGAAACCACAACCAGCGCTTTGTCACATGGCATGTGGCTGCTGGTGCAAAACCCGAAACTGGTGGAAGAATTACGCAGCGACCTGTCGCTTGTGGATAAGTTCGTCGAGGAATCCTTGCGCTACAAAAGTCCGGTGCAGGGACTGTTCCGCCAAACCACCCGCGACGCCAAGGTGGGCGACGTGACCATACCGGCGAACTCGGTCGTCATCGTGCGCTACGCCGCCGCCAATCGGGACGAAAGCAATTTCGACGATCCGGACACGCTGGACATACATCGGGACAAGCTGGGCACCCACGTGGCCTTCGGCGCCGGCGTGCATCGGTGCATCGGGGCCGTGCTGGCGCGCGAAGAACTTCAAAGCGCCTATCGTGTGCTGGTATCGCGCTTGGGCAACATCGAACTGGCTTCCCCCATGCCCGACCATCCGATCGAACCCAGCATCTTTCTCTTCGCTTTAAAAAAGCTTCACATTAAATTTGACAAACTTGCATGAGCCATCCGTTGCGTTCGCTTTTTTTGCCGCTACATTAGCCGCTGGGAACTCAGCCGAAGGACGAAGATGATGCGGAGCGTAGGTTTAGCCTCGAGCGTCTTTGTGTGTGCGTTTGTCGGTTTCCTGGGCGTACCTTCAGGATTTCAGTCTTCAACTCAAGCCGCATGGATCGCGCCGCCGGATGTGCCCGAGGCGCCGGCATTTGCCGCGCGTGCCCAACATGGCCGGTTCGGCTTGCGCCTCGTGGATTTGACCGACGTTCAACGCCGTCGGCTGGAACGCAATACGGGCGCGGTCGTCGTCAAGGTGTTTGACGACACGCCGGCGTTCTACGCCAACATTCTGGTTGACGATGTGATCATCGCCGTGAACGGCCAACCGGTGGGCACGGCGGCGGATGCAGTCGCGAAGCTGCGCGCCATCGATCAAAGCGCCGGCCCGGCGACCGTCACGGTTTTACGCCGGGGCCAAGAGAAAACGATCACCGTCACCTTCCGCTAAGCGCTAGAGGTCGCCGCCCAGTCTTGCTTGCGGGCTGGTCCGGGGCTCAATATGCTGTTCGTCCCGTCTGCACATTTAAGGATAAGCTCATGAAATTCGGCGCCGTGTTCCCCACCTGCGAAATCGGCAATGACCCGATGGCCGTGCGCGATTTTGCGCAAACCGCCGAAGCCTTGGGCTATACGCACATCATTGCTTATGACCATGTTCTGGGCGCCGTTCATGAGGGCCGCGAGCCTCCCCTTGGTGGTCCGTATACGGAAAAAGACGATTATCACGAACCGCTCACCTTGTTCAGTTTTATGGCCGGGGTGACCAGCACCATCGAATTCATGACGGGCGTGCTCATCCTGCCCCAGCGGCAAACGGCGCTGGTGGCAAAGCAAGTGGCCGAAATCGATTATCTCTCCAGCGGGCGCTTGCGTGTCGGTGTGGGCACCGGCTGGAATTTTGTGGAGTACGACTCCCTCGGCACCAATTATGCGGATCGCGGCAAGCGCCTGGACGAACAAGTGGACGTGTTGCGCGAGCTTTGGTCGGAGCCGGTGCTCGATTACACGGGCGACTATCACCGCATCGACCGGGCGGGCATCAAACCCCTGCCGAAGAACCGCATTCCGTTGTGGTTCGGTGGCTTCTCGCCGCCGGCGCTCAAACGTGCCGCCAAGAAAGGCGACGGATTTCTGTTCGGGTCCAGCGCCCCGATCATGCAAGGCCTTTGTCAGGAACTAACGGACCTATTGGATAAGGCCGGTCGCGACCGGGAGACGTTCGGCATCGATGCCTTGATGGGCTATGGCAATGGGCCCAATGACGGTTGGGCACAAACGATCGAAACCTGGGAGAAGCTTGGCGCGACCCACTTTTCCATGCGCGCCATGTCCACAGGCGCAAAGTTCACCGGCGATGTGGACCCCGGCTTCACCACGCCGCAACAGCACATCGATGCGCTGGAAACGTTCATGAAAGAGGTGGGGTAAGAACGCGTCTAGCCAAAGTATTGCCCCGTGCCCGTGTCTGGCCTTCGGCCAGCACAAGCATAAACTCCAGTCCGGGCAATCCACATAAATTGTTCTTCTTTGCATGGATTACCCGGGCGCGCTAACGCTTGCCGGGTAATGACGAGTTAAGCATTCTTGATCGTCAGCCCCGCGTCCACCGGAATGACGGCGCCGTTGAGATAGCTCATGGCGGGCAGGCAGATGCTGAAGGTCATATGTGCCACTTCTTCCGGCTCCGCATAGCGCACAAGGGGAACCCGGCGGCGCACAAACTTTGTCTTGTGTTCTTCGGGAATGTCTTTGGTGATGCCGGTTCGTACGGCGCCAGGGCAGACACAATTGACGGTGATGTTCCCCTCTTTGCCCAGATCAACCGCAAGACCGCGGGTCAAACCCACCACGCCATGCTTCGCCACCGTGTATGGCGACCCGTAAGGCGTTGCGCCCAGCGCTTCCGTCGACGCGATGTTGACCACGCGCGCCGCGTCCGACTCCCGCAGATGCGGCAGCGCGGCGCGAATGAGCAATACTTGACCCGTCAGCATCGCGTCGAGGGACTTTTTCCAGACAGCTTCGTAGTCGTCGCTATCCACCGGCCCACCGGCGCCGAAACCCGCATTGTTGATGAGGTAATCCAGTTTGCCGAAATGGCCGACCACATCGCCCACCACTTGCTTGATGGCGGCACCGTCTGACACGTCCAAATTCCAGCCGCGCGCGTCGCCGCCCGCATCGGTGATCTCCTTAACGACTTGATCGATGCCGGCTTGGTTGATGTCGGTGACGGCCACCTTGGCGCCTTCGTCCGCAAAGAGATGGGCTGTGGCCCGACCCATGCCGCTGCCGGCTCCGGTGATTAGAACAACCCGGTCCTTCACGGACCGGCTCAGCTTCGACAGACGCGCCATGTGGTTTTCTCCCGATTGGTGTTGAATTGTTTCGGGCAGAGTATCGTCAAGCGCCGAGCAGCGCCACCGACCAAAAGAGCGCGCAAGCAAGCGCCAATTCGCCGGTCCCTGCCAACAAACCGAAGGTGGGCAGACGCCCTTCCAATGCCAGGGAGATGACGCGTCCCGCCGCCATGCCGATCAGCGCAATGCCCAGCGCCACCAGCATTCCGGTAGCGGCGGGTGAAGACAGAACCGCCCACCAAGCCATGCCTGCCATGGCGATGCCGAAACCGCCATAGACGGCCCGAATTTCATTAGGCCCGCGATCCACGTCCAGGGAGAAGCCCACAAGATCGGCGAGGCTGTCGGGCAAGAAAATCGCCCACAGCCCCATAACGAGGAAAAACAAAGCGACAAGACTGACAAGGAAAAAGGCCATGGGAGTTTCCTCTTATGTTTTTGATGCCGCGGCAATTACCAAAGAAGTAGTAATGTGAAGGCCAATCACACCGCCTTACTTCGGAGTGGGCACTCAACAAACGTAGGCCCCTTAACCGCCGCTCTGGATCCAGGAACTCGCTATCGCTCGCCTGGGATGACGCAGAGAGGGTTCAAAAGACGCCCAGCTCTTCATACAGATCATTCCACGACGGATTTGCCTCTTCAATTTTGTTCAGTTTCCAGCGGCGGGGCCAAGATTTGATCAATTTTTCTTTTCTTATCGCGGCGGTTACGAGTTCATGTTGCTCAAACCAAACAAGCCGATTGACTCCGTATCGTTTGGTGAATCCGGGGACAATGCCTGACTTGTGTTCAAACACCCTTCGTCTTAGATCGTTTGTTACACCAACATACAAGGTACCGTTTCGTTTGTTTGCCAGGATGTAGACAAACCCAGTCATTTCAAGACCAATCTCTCCTCCGTCATGCCAGGGCTTGTCCCTGGCATCCAGAGCGTTACAACGGGCCTCAACGATTACGTCCCCGTGTTAGATTTCACTCGTATCTCACTAATTGACGAACATTTTCCGTCACTTCGAGCCGCCGTCGATCTTGAGGATGGCACCGGTGGTGTAGCTCGCATGGTCCGACGCCAGATAGAGCGCGGCACCGACGATTTCTTCCGGCTCACCACCCCGGTGAAGCGCAATGTTGTCGCGGGCCCGGGCCGCGAAGGCGTCCATGTCCCACGCTTTCGAAATGTCCGTGAGGAAGGGGCCGGGCATAATGCAATTGACGCGCACCTTCGGCCCATAAGCATCGGCCAGCGCTTCGGTGAGCGCATTGACGCCCGCTTTGGCTGCCGAATAGGGCGCCACATCCTTCCGTGGACGGATCGCCGCCACACTAGACACATTGATGATCGCGCCGCCATCGCCGGCCGCCATGCGCTGTCCCACCAGGGCGCCCATTCGGAATGTGCCTTTCAAATTCACGTCCATCACCTTGTCCCACAAGGCTTCCGGAATATCGGCAAGCGAGTCGTAGAGCGGCGACATGCCCGCATTGTTGATCAGCACATCGAGCTTGCCGAACTCCTTGTAAACCGCATCCACCAGCCCGTCGCATTGGTCCCAATAACCGACATGGCAGGCATAAGGAAAGGCTTTGCGGCCAAACGCCTCCACTTCCTTGGCTGTCTCTTCACAGCTTTCGATTTTGCGGCTGGTGATCGCCACATCGGCACCGGCTTCGGCAAATCCCAGCGCCATGGACCGGCCAAGCCCCCGGCTGCCCCCCGTGATCAATACTTTCTTACCGGTCATGTCGATGATGTTGCTTGCCATGGTGGCCTCTCTCCTTCAGCGTTGTGATGAATTTTTTGCAACCTTAATGCGCCGATGACCCTTTCGCCACCCCAGCCACAGAGCCCGCCGCCCTGCCCAATCACAGGCGATATCGACGTCTCTTTGGTGGCCGAAATCCCAACAGAGGACATTCGGCGCATCTGGCACCGCGATTTGGGGATCGACGTGACGCCGAACTTCCGCGGGGTGGGGCGTCTTCGCCTGTGGCATGCCCACGGGTCGGATTTACAATTCTTCGATCCGCCCTGCCCCGGCGGACGGCCGCTGTACGATGCCTTACGCGCAAAGAGTTGGTACACCCAGGATGACAAGTGGGAATTCTGGGAGACGGCAAAATGGGTCCCGCCGGGCGCGGACGTTCTCGAATTGGGCGCGGGCACGGGAGCCTTTCGGGAGTATATCCCGGAAGCCACTTATCACGGGGTCGATGCTTTCCCCATCGGCCGGCACATCAAATCGGCGATTGCCGCGGAAGAACAGTTTCATGTGGTTTGCGCGTTTCAAGTCTTGGAGCATGTCCCTGACCCGAAGGGCTTTGTTGCGCGCGCGGCCGAATACCTGAAACCGGGGGGCCAGATGTTTTTGGGCGTGCCGAACCGCAACAGTTACCTGGCCCTTTTTCCTACCTTCCCCCTGGAACTGCCGCCCCACCATGTAACGCGCTGGTCGGACGCAGCCCTGCGCTCCCTTGTGGAGACGATTGGGCTAAAAGTGGAACTCGTTCGTCAGGCTCCGCTCGAACCTTGGGAACGCGCCTTATTCCATATGGCACGCCTTGAAAGCACCCTGGTCCGCCAATCCGGCCGCCTCCAGTGGCGTCACGGTTGGCCCCAGCAGCTTGGCCGGGTCGCATCCTATCTGGGCGGAAGCGCCCTTGGCCGCCTTGCCATACCGCCCGACGCAAGCGGCAGCACCTTGCTCATCCGTATGCGGAAGATATGAATAGCTCCAGGCCTGCCGTGGACCGTTGCCTTACCTTGGCGTGGTGGACGCCGGTTGCGCTTAGACATAATGTGCCATTGGCGGAACGGGCAATTCATGAGAATGAACCCCCGATGGGCAAGAAGTGGGAGTTTTATCCTTGATTTCCGGAATGAGGAACAACAGGTGGATTGGCGGCGCCGGTCGATATTTGCTGTCCCTATCGCAGCCGCGACGCCGATTGCCCGCGTATGATGAGCCAAGTTCCGCGCCAAACCGATGCCTAGAGCGTTTCGAAACGATCAAACCATACCTGAAACCCGATGGTGTGGGCGCCGAACTCGGCGTCTTTAAGGGCGCCTTCGTCGACTACCTTCTCTCGTCGCAACCCTCAAAACTGTATTTGGTCGATCCGTGGTACCGGCTGGCACCCGAATGGAGCTGGGCTGTTGGGAACGGCTCGACCGTCAAGGCCTACGAGCGGATCATCCATGAATTCCGCCCTGAAATTGAACGCGGCGTCATTGAACCCTGCGTTCAATTCAGCACCGAGTTCCTAGAGTCAAAACCCGACGGCTATTTTGATTGGATTTACATAGATACCGACCACAAATATGAAAGCACACTGGCCGAACTGGAGCTTGCGGTCAGAAAGGTGAAAAGCTCGGGCTTTATCATCGGCGACGACTGGGCGGAAGACCCAAATCACCGGGACCATGGCACCTGCAAGGCGGTTAGAGAATTCGAACAGGCCGGCCGCCTGTCGCTTCATCTCGCCGGGGAAACCCAGCAATTCGTCGCCTCTTCCGCATGCGGATGATGTAGCAATCGCCCAGGAGATGGCGTATCCTTGTCTTGGAGGCGGCGCTCTTTGACATGGTTAATACGTTAACGAATTAGAGCCGCCGGATGCCGATTGGGGAATGCACAAACAAAAGTTGGATGAACCCCATGCACCCATCTCGTCAAGAGAAAATCGCGTCTTAAATTCCTCAATACGTCCCTTTTCGGGACGGTCGCGGCAGCGTATAAAAAGAGACCCAACGCAAGAAACTGTCCCTTTATGACCGGAATTCTTTCAGGCCTGACCATTGTTGAGGGGTCCGCCTTTGTGGCGGCACCGCTGGGCGGCATGACGCTTGCCCAATTGGGCGCCAATGTCATTCGGTTCGATATGATTGGCGGGGGCCTCGATTACCGCCGCTGGCCCGTCACCCAAGACGGCAACAGCCTCTATTGGCCAAGCCTCAACAAAGGCAAGAAGTCGATTGCCATCGACATTCGCAACGCTCGCGGACAGGAGCTCATACATGCCCTTGTTCAAACGGCGAAGAACTTCATTACCAACTTCCCGGCGAAAGGCTGGCTCGACTACGAAAAGCTGAGTGCCTCGGCGCCGGATTTGGTGATGATCAATGTGCAAGGAAATCCGGACGGCTCGTCGGAGCTGGATTACACGGTGAATTGCGCGGCGGGCTTCCCCCATATTACGGGACCATCCGACACGGAGGACCCGGTCAATCATGTATTGCCGGCCTGGGATGTCTCCACCGGCCTTTATGCCGCCATCTCGTTCCTGGCCGCCGACCGCCACCGCCTTCAAACAGGCAACGGTCAATTGGTGCAGGTGGCCTTGTCGGATGTGGCCTTTGCCACAACCGGTAATCTCGGTTATTTCGCCGAGGCCGCGATCAACGGCGAGACAAGGCCCAGGATTGGCAACGATATGCTGGGGTCCTTCGGCCGCGATTTCCCAACCAAAGACGGCCGGCGGGTGATGATCGTGGCCATCACCATGCGCCAATGGACGGGCCTGCTGGAAGCGACCGGCACCCATGACGCGGTCTCGGCGGTGGAGAAGAGCCTCGGTTTGGACTTCTCAAAAGAAGGCGACCGATATCACGGCCGGGAGCAATTGTTCGAGATCATTGGCGCTTGGTGTGCCGCGCACACCCTGCCCGAGATCCGCAAGCTGTTCGATGCCAATGGGGTTTGCTGGGGCCCTTACCGCACCGTGCAAAACTTGCTGGCGGAAGATCCCCGTGCATCGGAAGCCAATCCGGTCTTCGCGCGCATCGACCAGCCGGGCGTCGGCACCTATTTGGCGCCCGGATCGCCCTTGCGGTTCAGCGCAATCGAAAAGGACGCGCCCATGACAGCGCCGCTTCTTGGTCAGCATACGGACGAGGTGCTGGCCGAGGTATTGGGCATGGCGTCGGGCGAAATCGGTAACCTTCATGATGACGGCGTGATTGCCGGACCGGAGGGCACATGACACAGGATTTGGGCGACTATATCGGCCGCACGGAAGAAGCGAAGGACTATCTGGCACCGGCCCCCGCCAATGCCCTGCGCGGATTGATCGGCAGCCATTGGCCCGCCTTTCAAGACGGCGACCCGCTGCCGCCCCAATGGCATTGGCTGTATTTTCTGCCGGCCGCCCCTCAAAGCGAGATGGGACCCGACGGTCACCCAAAGCTCGGCGGATTTCTGCCTGATACGGGGCTTCCCCGCCGCATGTTCGCCGGCGCGCGGGTCACCTACGAAACACCGCTGGTGCTGGGACAGACTGCCCACCGCCAATCGCAGATCATTTCCATCGACGAAAAAGACGGCAAGACCGGCAAGCTGGTCTTCATAACGGTTGCACATGAATACGAGCAGTCGGGAAAACTTGCGCTGACAGAAGAACAAACCATCGTCTATCGCGAGGCGGCCACCGGCCCGGCGGAGGAAGCACCTACCAAACGCGCCAAACCCCTTCCGAAACAGGATACAAAAGCGCAGGTCATGCCGGACAATGTGATGCTATTTCGCTATTCGGCGCTGACCTACAATGCCCACCGCATCCACTACGACCGGGATTATGCGGTGAATGAAGAGTTTTACCCCGATCTGGTCGTGCACGGTCCATTGACCGCCATATTGCTGCTCGATTTGTTTCATAAAGAGAATCCCGAACAAACCGTCGAGTTTTATGAGTTTCGCGGGTCGGCCCCCTTCTTTGTTAACCGGTCGATGACCCTGGGCGTGACCCACGATAGCGAGCACGCATTGAACTGGCAGCTAACGGCGTTCGACGACAAAGGGGTTGCCGGCCACAAAGCAACCGTTCGCGCCGCAAGCGGATCATGAGGTAGATGCCGAGTAGAGCGAATCCAAAGAACAGCATTTCGCGCCGCAATGTATTGGCGACGGGCGCGGTGGCCGCGGCCGCCTCGTTGGCGCCGCTTAAGGCCCATGCGCAAACGGCCGTCGCTGCATACGACGTCGTCATTGTTGGAGCCGGGCTCGCAGGCCTGACGGCGGCCCGGGACCTCAAAAAGGCGGGGCTTAACTCCTTCATGGTGCTGGAAGCGCGCGACCGTGTGGGGGGCCGGACGCTCAATCAAGACCTGGGTCAGGGGACGACGGTTGATGGCGGCGGACAGTGGGTCGGCCCGACGCAACATGCGATTTTAGAGCTCGCGCAAGAGCTGGACGTTGAGACATTCCCAACCTTTAACGAAGGGAAATTGACGCTCCTCATGCAGCGAAGCGCCACCACGGTGGAGGGGGGCCGAACCTTGGTGGCGGACGGCACATTCATCGAAAAGCTCGATGAATTGGCTGCGGACATATCGGTCGAAACCCCTTGGACGTCCCCGCGGGCGGCGGAATACGACTCCATGACGTTTCGGGAGTGGATCGCAGCACAGGCGCTCTCCGAAGAAGATCAATTGTCCGTCGACGCATCCACATATTTGACCTTCGGCGCGCCGCCCGACGCAATCTCGTTCCTCTATGTGCTCTATTACATCAAATCCGCGGGCGGTTACGGCGTTCTCGAGTCGATTGAGGGTGGCGCCCAGCAAGACCGGTTTGTGGGCGGGTCACAAACCCTCAGCCTAAAGATGTTTGAGGAGCTGCGGGACCATGTCCAACTGGACACGGCCGTCAAGCGTATTATCAATTGGGAAACCGCATCTGAAGTCTGCCAAGTGATAACGGACGAAGAAATCATTCAGGCCAAGCAGGTGGTTTTGGCGTTGGCGCCATCCCTCTGTAACCAAATCGTCTTCGATTCACCTCTCCCGCCAAAGAGGGCTGATTTGCACCGCACCTGGCCCGTGGTGGGCACCGGCATTAAAGCACAGATGCGCTACAGCACACCGTTTTGGCGGGACAAAGGACTGAACGGCCAATCCTTTACCGATGCCGGGCCCTATGTGTGGTCTGTCGATAATTCCCCTGCGGACGGATCATCTGGCGTTTTGCTCTGCTTTGTGGATACGGATGCGGCACCCCGTGATCCGGAAAGCCGGAAACTCCAAATCACCCAAGCACTTGCGGCATGTTTTGGCGAAGAGGCCGCAAAACCGTTGGCCTATGTGGAAAAGGACTGGAGTGACGAACCCTGGAGCAAGGGCTGCGTTTCGCCCTTGGCGCCGGGGCAGCTTTCAACCCTCGGCGAAGCCTTGCGCCCGTCCCTCGGCCGGCTCCATTGGTCGGGCACCGAAACCTCGCTGTTGTGGACCGGCTACATGGATGGTGCCGTGCGGTCCGGTCACACCGCCGCCCTGAGTGCTTTGGGCGCGCTCACAGCACCGCCGCCGGTTCCGGGATAGGATTGACGTCGCTTTATGGACACGCCCATTGAGCTTTCCAAATCGCCAAGAAAACTTGGTCCGAGCAATTTTGAAGTGGGGCCCATCGCCTATGGATGCTGGCGTTTTGCCGGGACCGATGTGGCCACTGCCCAAGCCAAGATCGAGACAGCCTTGGCATGCGGCATGACCTTGATCGACACGGCCGACATTTACGGCGTGGACGGCGGCGGCCAGTTCGGCGATTCCGAAGAGCTGTTGGGTGATGTTTTTAAAACGGCGCCTGGTCTTCGCGAGAGAATGGTATTGGCCACCAAGGGCGGGATCGCGCTCGGCGTGCCCTATAACTCCACCAGAGCTTATCTGACATCGGCCGTCGATGCGTCGCTCAAGCGCCTGAAAATCGACACCATCGATCTTTATCAAATCCATCGACCGGACTTGCTAGCGCCCGTGGCAGAGGTGGCCGATGCGCTCACCTCGCTGCGCGCCTTAGGCAAAATCAAAGAGGTGGGACTGAGCAACCAGACCTGCTCTCAGTTCCGCGCGCTTCAGGCGCATTTGGATTTTCCGCTTGTCAGTCAGCAGCCGGAGTTCTCTGCGTGGCATCAAGAGCCGCTTTGGGACGGCACGCTGGATCTGTCTCAAGAATTGGGATTGGCCACATTGGCCTGGTCGCCTTTGGGGCGGGGCATGCTGGCCGTCGGCAAACCGGATGACGGTCTGCAAGAAGTCCTGTGTTTTGAGAACGTCATGGGGGTATTGAAACGTCTCGCCGACCGGGAAGAGACGAGCACCGCCAATATCGCCCTTGCCTTTGTGCTGGCTCATCCGGCCAATGTCATTCCGATCATCGGTACACAGACTATTGAACGTATCCGGGAGAGCGCGCAGGCGCTTGATGTGCGCCTTACCCGCCGCGACTGGTACGACATCGTCGAAGCGCGTCAAGGCGCGCCCATGCCGTAGGCCCGCCCATGACCAAGCCTTGCGAAGTCTCCTGGTTCTCGGCGCTCTGCGACGATGATTACGAGTTCCTGGGAAACCCCGACCCGCGCCTGCAAAGCTCCTTCGAACATTGCCGGAACATCATTTTAGGCGCCGAGAAAGGCGGTTTCGACAATATCCTTTTGCCTTCGGGTTTTGCCCTGGGCATTGACGGCACCGCCATCGCTGGGGCGGTGGGTGCGCTGACATCCCAGATCCGCATGCTGCTCGCCGTGCGCTGCGGCGAGATGTGGCCGCCTCAACTGGCGCGCCAGCTTGCGACCTTGGATCAGATTTTGGATGGCCGATTGACCATCAACATCATTTCAAGTGACCTGCCGGGCGCACCGCTTGAGTCGGCACCGCGGTATCGCCGAACGCTCGAAGTCATGGAGATTGTGCGCACGCTGATGAGCGGCCGGGATCTTTCCTTCGACGGTGAATTCTTCCAGCTTGATTTGGAGGCACCCCGCTTTTGCAAGGAACGGCGCCGCGCCCCGCCCTACTATTTCGGCGGCCTGTCCGACAATGCCCGTGATGTGGCAGCGAAAGCGGCGGACGTCTTCCTCATGTGGCCCGACACGGTCGCAAATGTGAAAGAGATACTCGACGACATGCGGGCCCGCGCAGCGTCGTACAATCGGACATTAAAGTTTGGCTATCGGGTGCATGTGATTGTCCGGGAAACGGAGACCGAAGCCCGCGCCTACGCCGCACGCCTTATGAGTAAGCTCGACGATGACGTTGGTACTGCGACGCGACAGAAATCTCTCGACCATGCCTCCGTCGGTGTCCAACGCCAAGCCCAAATGCGCGATGTCGCGGATGACGAAGGTTTTGCCGAAGATCATTTGTGGACAGGCATTGGCCGCGCCCGCTCCGGTTGCGGCGCCGCCATCGTCGGCGATCCGGATCAGGTGTTGGCGAAGATCAAATCCTATCAGGAGATGGGCTTTGAGGCCTTTATCTTTTCCGGTTACCCGCATGCCCAAGAGTGCGATTTGTTTTCGCGCTATGTGCTGCCGGAACTCAACCACGGTCCGCTTGAGATCAGCACATAAAAAACCGGGGGCCAAAGCCCCCGGTCTATCATTTAATCTGTGTACGTCTTAAACGCCCTGAGCACCGATGATGGCGACCGAACAGACATTCGACATGGGCGCGCCACCCAGATTGTGGGTCAGGCCGATCTTCGGATCTTTGAGCTGACGCTCGCCGGCGCGGCCTTGAAGCTGCAGATACATTTCATAAAGCATCCGCAAGCCACTGGCCCCGATCGGATGACCAAAGCACTTAAGACCGCCATCAATCTGGCAGGGCACTTGGCCGTCCGCATCGTAGAAGCCGTCCATGACGTCTTTCACCGCACCGCCTTCTGGCGAGATGAATAGATCTTCCATGGTCACCATTTCAGTGATGGAGAAGCAGTCATGCACTTCCATCATGCTGACTTCTTCGCGCGGATTTTTGATGCCGGCTTCTTCATAAGCGCGCTTGGCGGCGATTCGCGCCGTGTGGAAGTAGCTGCCGTCCCAGGAATTGTGCTGGGACTCAAGACCGTTGGACAGCGCAAGCTGCAGCGCCTTCACGGTAATGAGATTGTCCTTGCCCATGGATTTGGCAATTTCAGGCGTGGTGACGATCGCCGCGGCCGCGCCGTCGGACACGCCACAGCAATCGAAGAGCCCAAGTGGCTCGGCGATCATAGGCGCATTCATTACCTGCTCTTCCGTCACCGGACGGCGCAGATGCGCTTTCGGGTTCTTGGCACCGTTTTCGTGAGACTTCACGGAAACATGGGCAATGGCGCGCTTGAGGTCTTCTTTGGAAACGCCATGCTTGGCACGATAGGCGGAGGCCAACTGTGCGAAGTTGCCGGGCGCCGAGCCGTTGGCCGACCACAGTGGATTAAGCGTGCCTTGTTGGCCCGCCGGCAAACCGCCATAGCCCGTGTCTTTCAACTTCTCCATGCCCAGCGCCAAGGCGATATCGCAGGCGCCGGCCGCGACCGCATAAACCGCGCCGCGGAACGCTTCGGACCCACTGGCGCAGAAATTCTCAACGCGGGTGACCGGAATGTTCGGCAGGCGCAGCGCCGTTGAAAGCGGTGTGCCACCCTTGCCCACGCCGATTTCGTCGATGTGCGTGGAAAACCAGGCAGCTTCCACTTGATTGGTTTCGATGCCGGCATCTTCCATGGCTTCGAGATAGGCCTCGACCATGAGCTCTTCGCCGCCGCAATCCCAGCGTTCGCCGAATTTGGAGCAGCCCATGCCCAGCACGGCCACTTTATCTTTGATGCCACTCGCCATTACTTTCTCCTTTGTCGGGTTTTCCTCAATTCAAATTGGTCGATCAGAGCTCCGGAACAGCTTTCCAGAAATATCTCCGGAAGCCGCGGCGATCGTCAAAATCCTTGATCCGAAACACCATCCTAACATTCATTCCGGAATCGATGGTACCCGGCTCCACATCGGTGATATCGCACAGGAAGCGGCCCCCTTCCTCGAAAGTGATCATGCCGTAATGGGACGGCGGATCCATCGAATAGGCCAGATAGTCCGCCGACCAGGAGAGGATTTGGCCCTTCTTGTCGGCAAAGCTATAGGGTTCCTGACTGTCGACCGCTTGACAGTTCGGATTGACACAAATCCGAGAGCGCGGGAATTGAGCCGTGCCGCATTTGGTGCAGCGCCCGCCCACCAGACCGAACAGCATGTCCCGCTTGCGGTATGTGGTGGTGAGCGCGGTCTTCTTGTCGACCTCGGCCCGCATGCCTTTTTCGAGCTCTACGAGCCCGTTAAAGGCCAAGTATTTCATGTAATTGGTCTCTTCCTTTCGGTTGGCGAGAGAACCCTTCACACCGTTGCGGCCGGACAAATCCTTGAGCGCCGGAGTGGTCTCGAAGACGAGCGCGTCGCAGCCCTGTCCAAAGCCGGCGACGACGATCTTTTGTCCGGGCTCCGCATCCTGGAGAGCGTCCACCAACATGACGAGCGCGTGTGCCGTTCCCGTTTCGCCGCAGACCGCGCCGAGATTATCGCGCACTTTCTCAGGGTCAATCCCGCATTGTTTGGCAATGGTTTGAGGTATGCGCGGGAACGTACATGGAAAGACAAAATGATCTATTTGGTCGCCACTTACGCCCGCTTTCTCAAGAGCCCCCTTAACCGCTCGGGGAACGATCTTTATGAGGCCTTCATCCCTGATCCAGCGTTCTTCCCAGCCATAATCGAACTCTTCTTCTTCACCCCGGAAGTGATCGACAAAATCGACCGTTATCGAATGGCTCCCGAGGAATCTGGCAATGCCGTCATCTCCGGAAACTAGCAAAGCAGCGGCCCCGTCGCCGAACTGGAATTCCTGGTTGCTGGCCGAGCGGGCCTTGCGTTTGTCGCCAGCCGCAACCAGCTGGCACTTCCCTGCACCGCCATTCACGGCATTGAGCGCCGTCAGCAGCGCGGTGGTGCCCGCCCGCTGAGACGATGTCACGTCCGCGGCCGGGATGTCTTCGCTCAGCGTTAGCGCGGCGGAGAGTATCCCGGAATTTTGCCGGTCGGCGAAGGGCATGGTGGTGGAGGCGAAATAGACCCCATCGATATCATCTCGCGTGGTGCCATTGAGGCAATCCCGCGCGGCCTCGACGGCCATGGTCACGCTGTCTTCATCCCAATTGGCGAGAGACCGTTCCCCCTTCGCCTGCCCCATCAATCCGGGGCTGAACCACGCATTGGCTTGCGCCATTGCTTTCCGGCTTAACCTCAACCGGGGGATATATCCTCCATATGCCTTGATGCCGACCATCACCGCGTTCCTCTTCTTAGACCGAGTTCTTGACTTATGCGTTCGATTTGGCCGGGAGTTTACAGAATTGGACCTGCGTCTCAACCGAGAAGAGTGATTTTTACAGGCAACTTATTAGAAACGTCCGATAAGGCCGGGCCGCTCGTCGTGTTTTACCGGTCTAGCCCGCGTTTTTCCGCTGGATTACCAAGCAATCCAATTGCCGTTCCTTGAGCGCATTACAAAGATCGATGGAACGATCGAACGAGTCAAAAGGGCCAAGTCTAAGGCGGTAGTAGACCCCTTTATCCCCCAAATCCGCTTTGAGGATATCTGGGGCCAACGCCGACAACAGATCACTGTGCTGGCTTGCAAGCTTGTCGAAGCGCCGCAGCGCGTCGTCTTTTTCGCGGTAGGATGCGATCTGAACAAGAAACCGGCCGGTTTCCGGTTGCGCGGAGAATGCCGCCATTTTGGTTGTCGGAGCGGCCTGCGGCGGCTGCGGATCGGCTGCCGTTGCTACCGCAGTTTGCGTCTGACTTGGTGGCAGTGCGGCCGTAGCCTGTTCCCGCTGCTCTTCTCTTAAATCGGTCGCCGAAACCTGACGGTCTTGAGCTGCAATCGCACCGGTCGGCTCATTGTCGGTTCGTGTCACCACATTCCGGACTTCCGCCGACCGTATTTCATTCTGAGCGGTTGAGCTCGTATGTGGTGCGTCAGGTAACTCCGCGGCTCTAGCAACTTCATTTATATCCTTTGAGGCGGACGTCGACTTTGATGCCAAGTCGTTCGAGGGGGCGCCCTGCGGCCGATCAGGCTCTCCCGAGGCATGCACCGGGGCCGGCTCCGCCATAGCGACCTGCTGCGGTTCTGTGGGAATCGCCGGCGGCTCAACGGCCGCTGCCACTGCCGTTTCCGATTGGGTGTCAGACGCCAAAGGCGGCGTAGCATCGGCCATCGCTTCTTGAGAGGGCGGGCGCGGCGCATCGGCCGCCGCCACCTCAACCTGCGCAGGTGGTCCGTCGTCGACTATGGCGGGCTTTGGCTCCGCGACCGCCGATGGTCCCGGGACCGTTGCGGTTGAGGCAAGCTGCACTTCAGGAGTCTGTGTCAATTGAGCGATGGCCGCATCGGTGTCCGGTTTTAACTCCGAGGCGCGCCGAAAGTCAGCCGCTGCCAACCGTTCATTCCCCATCGCTTCATGGGTCAACCCCCGCCCAAAATAAGGGATATGCAGCTCCGGATTGAGCAGGCGGATGGATGTACTGTAATCCTGCAAAGCCAGCTTATAGATGCCTCGGTTCCGATAGGCATCACCCCGCTCGCTATAGGCCTGGGCAAAGGCGGGCTCCAATTGGATGGCGCGGTCAAAGTCGGTAATCGCCCGGCTGTATTGCTTGAGCAGAGAATATCCCTTGCCCCGCCGATAATGCGCGGTAGCAAGCTGCTTATTATCGAGATGCCCCAGCCAGATCGCTTGGGTAAAATCCGCGATCGCGTGCCCGGTCATGCCAATTTCTTGCTCGGCAATTCCCCGCTGAAAGTAGGCAGCCCCTCTGTCTTCGGCGTTGGGCGTATCGCCATCGAGAATCTGCGTATAGAGTTCGATCGCCTCAGTGAACTGTTCCTGGGCGACCAAATTGGCCGCGCGCGTAAGATGCAGAGACGGCTCGTTGCCGGCCCACACCCCTGCAGGTGTAGCAATGGCGAGCGTTGCAACCAGAGCGGAAATAGTTCTAATTCTGAAGGTCATATTAACCAAAATTATAGACGATTCGAGACAGGCGAAATACAAGTCCGCACCCCCAAAGGTAAAACTTCACTGTTTTTTTGTTGTTTTGGAAAGTATTCGTTGGATCTCGCAAACGTCGTGAAGCTTTGCCTAAGCATAAGAACAATGCTGCCGACCAATGAATATGCCGACCGGCCAATGAAAGGAACCAGATGGCGCGAAAAGTAAGGAAAGTTGTTTTGCCAGTTGCGGGGCTCGGCACGCGGTTTCTGCCGGCCACAAAGGCCGTTCCGAAGGAGTTACTGCCGGTGGTGGACCGTCCCCTGGTTCAATATGCGGTCGATGAAGCTGTCGAGGCCGGCATCGAACAGATCATATTTGTCACCGGCCGCGGCAAGGCCGCCATCGAGGACTATTTCGACAAAGCGTATGAACTTGAGGATCAGCTCCATACTAAGAACAAGACGAGCGAAATAGAATCAATTGCGTCATCCCGGCACCTCGCAGGCAATGTCACCTTTACCCGGCAACAAGAACCGGCAGGTCTTGGTCATGCGGTTTGGTGTGCCCGGCATCTGGTCGGCAATGAACCGTTCGCGGTCATGCTGCCGGACGAGTTGCTGCACGACACGCCCGGCTGCCTTGCCCAAATGGTGGATGCTTTTGAACGTACGAACGGCAACATCGTCGCCGTTCTGGATGTACCCCGCGAACACACAAATCGTTATGGCATATTGGATCCCGGCACACGGGATGGCCAGCTGATCGAAACCAAGGGCATGATCGAGAAACCTCAGCCTGCCGAAGCACCGTCAACCCTTGCCCTTGTGGGCCGCTATGTCCTTCTGCCAGAGATTTTCGGTTTGCTGGAAAACCAAACTCGGGGCGCGGGGAATGAAATCCAGCTTACCGACGCTATGGCCCGAATGATCGGCACGCATCCCTTCCACGGCTATCATTTCGAAGGCATTCGCTATGATTGCGGTGACAAGGTCGGGTTTCTGGAAGCAAATGTTGCGTTTGCCCTTCGCAGAGACGACCTTAAAGACCGCTTCGGCGAGGTATTGGACAAGTACCTGGCTGACTAAGAATATTCTGTACCCCAATCAATGACAGGGGTAACCGGTAAATTGAATAGTGGAATTTCCAAATGCGCGTAACAATGATTGGAACGGGGTATGTGGGCCTGGTCTCCGGCGCCTGTTTTTCGGATTTCGGACATGAGGTCACTTGCGTCGACCTGGACGCCAACAAAATAGATGGTCTCAATGGCGGCAAGATTCCGATTTTCGAGCCGGGCCTCGACTCGCTGGTGAGCGATAATGTCGCCGCCGGACGGCTGTTCTTCTCGACCGATCTTCCCAGTGCCGTGGCCAATGCAGACGCCGTCTTCATTGCCGTCGGCACACCCAGCCGACGCGGTGATGGGTATGCGGACTTATCTTACGTAGAATCCGCCGCGAAAGACATCGCCAGGGCGCTCGACGGCTATACGGTTGTGGTCACGAAATCCACCGTGCCGGTGGGCACCAGCCGCAAAGTAGAAACCATCATCAAAGATGTACGTCCGGACGCTGATTTTGATATGGCCTCCAATCCTGAATTCTTGCGCGAGGGGTCGGCCATCGAAGATTTCAAACGTCCCGACCGGGTTGTGGTGGGGGCAGATACGGAAAAAGCGCGCGACCTGATGCGCGCACTTTATCGGCCGCTTTACCTGAACGAGACCCCCGTTCTGTTCACCTCTAGGGAGACGGCCGAACTGATCAAATATGCGGCCAACGCCTTTTTGGCGACAAAGATCACGTTCATCAATGAAATGGCGGACATCTGTGAGAGAGTCGGCGCCAATGTGCAGGAAGTATCCCGTGGCATTGGTCTCGACGGGCGGATCGGCGGCAAATTCCTGCATGCTGGCCCCGGCTACGGCGGTTCTTGTTTTCCGAAGGACACACTCGCCCTTGTCCGCACCGCCGAGGAGGCCGGCGCCCCAACCCGGATTGTCGAAGCCGTTGTCGACGTGAACGATCAGCGCAAGAAGCGCATGGCAGAAAAGATATTCGAAGCGTGCCACGGAGATCTTGACGGCAAGACGATCGCCATTTTGGGGCTTACGTTTAAGCCGAACACGGACGATATGCGCGATTCACCAAGTTTAGACATCATCCCCCTGCTCCAAGCCAAAGGCGCCGCCGTTCGTGCCTTCGACCCGGAGGGCATGGAGGAAGCCCAAAACCTGATGTCGGGTGTCGGCTTTTGTGAAAATGCCTACGATGCAATGGAAGGGGCCGACGCCGTCGTCCTTCTGACAGAATGGAATGAGTTCCGTGCCCTCGATATGGAGCGCACACGAAAGCTTTTGAAAACACCTCTAGTCATCGATCTCCGCAACATCTATACCCCGCAAGAAATGGCAAGTGCCGGGTTTGAGTACCATTCCATTGGGCGGCAGCCTGTGACATCGGATCCGGCAACGCGGTAGGTCGCCCACATGCATGAAACAAAACGGGTCTTGGTCAGTGGCGGTGCCGGATTTATCGGTTCGTTCTTGTGCGAACGGCTGATCGAACAAGGGTGCGAAGTCATTTGCGTCGATAATTTCTTTACCGGTACCCGGCGCAATGTCCGCCATTTGCTGGATGACTATCGTTTCGAACTAATGCGCCATGATGTGACGTTCCCTCTTTATCTTGAGGTCGATCAGATCTTCAATCTGGCTTGCCCCGCCTCGCCTGTTCATTATCAACACGACCCCGTGCAGACGACGAAAACCAGCGTCCATGGCGCCATCAATATGTTGGGCCTGGCCAAGCGCTTGCGGGCGCGCATATTGCAGGCCTCAACCAGCGAAGTGTACGGCGATCCAAACGTCCATCCGCAGACGGAGGACTATTGGGGCAACGTCAACCCGATTGGTGTGAGGGCTTGCTATGATGAAGGCAAGCGTTGTGCCGAGACTTTGTTTTTCGACTATCACCGGCAGCACAAATTGAGCATTCGTGTCGCCCGTATATTCAACACCTATGGCCCCAGAATGCACCCCAATGACGGGCGGGTGGTTTCTAATTTTATCGTCCAAGCACTGCGCAACCAGCCCATCACCATCTTTGGCGACGGCAGCCAAACGCGATCGTTCTGCTTCGTGGACGATTTGGTGGATGGCTTGTTGGGATTGATGAACAAGAACGATCCGTATACGGGTCCGGTGAATCTGGGCAATCCGAAAGAGTTTACAATCCTCGACTTGGCTCAGAAGATTCTTGATCTGACCGGATCGAAGTCCTCGCTCGAATACAAACCGTTGCCGCAAGACGATCCTAAGCAACGCCAACCCGATATCGCGAAAGCCCAAGCCGACATTAGGTGGTCGCCGAAGGTGGAACTGGAAGAGGGATTGAAGAGAACCATCCCTTACTTCGACACGCTGCTCAGCGAAAACGCGCCATTGTAGTTACAGATCGGCGAATTGCCGATACCACTGCACAAACTTCGGCAGCCCTTCTTCGATGCTGACCTTCGGCTGAAATCCATAGTCAGCTTGGATCGCCGTCAGATCGGCAAACGTCTCTTTGACGTCTCCCGGCTGCATCGGTTCCAGCTTCTGGACGGCAGTTCGGCGGGTTGCCTTCTCTAAGACCTCAACCATGTGCAGCAACTCTTCCGGCCGGTTGTTCCCCATATTGTAGACCCGATGAGGATTTGCGCCCTTATCGTGCCGCACAGGCCCTTTTTCCAAGATCGTCAGAAGGCCTTCAATCACGTCGTCGATGAAGGTGAAATCCCGCCGCATGTCGCCGTTATTGAAGATGCGAATGGGGCGTCCTTCCAGAAGATTGCGGGTAAACATCCAGTACGCCATGTCGGGCCGCCCCCAAGGGCCGTAAACGGTGAAGAACCGCACGCCCGTCTGCGCCAGGTCATAAAGGTGACCATAGGTGTGGCTCATTAGCTCGTCGGCCTTTTTCGTGGCGGCGTAAAGAGAAACGGGCCTGTCAACCGGGTCGTCTTCGGCAAACGGTATCTTCTGATTTCCGCCATAGACGGAACTAGATGACGCATAAATAAGATGCATGAAGCCATCATGATGCCGGCAGATTTCCAGAATATTGGCATGGCCAACCAGATTCGATTGTATGTAAGCGGAGGGATTTTCAAGGGAATAGCGGACACCGGCCTGCGCCGCCAAGTGAAACATTTGCTTGAACTTGTAGGGCTGCAACGCCGCCGTCAGCGCATCCATATCGGCGATGTTCACTTTCGCAAACGTAAAGTTGGTGTTTGTTTCAAGAATACTCAAGCGCGCCGTTTTAAGGCTGACATCGTAGTAGTCGTTGAGACTGTCCAAGCCCACCACGTGATGGCCTTGGCGCAACAAAGCCCCGCACAAATGAAAGCCGATAAAGCCCGCAGCGCCTGTAACAACGATAGTCATTGATCAGTACCAGTTACGATCCGGCAGCGCACGCTCCCAATCGAGCGCCGTCTTGACCACAAATTCCAGGTCATCATGTTTTGGCTGCCAACCCAGAAGCGATTTTATCTTGTTTGCGTTTGCCACAAGAGACAATGCATCACCTGGACGCCGGCCAACAATCTCCACTGGTATTTCTCGGCCAATGACGTTGTTGAGCGCCCGTATGACTTCCAACACCGAATAGCCGTGGCCGTATCCGCAATTTGCAGCAACGGACGCCCCACCGTTCCGGAGATACGTCAGACCGTCCATGTGAGCGCTGATAAGATCGGTCACGTGTACATAGTCGCGAATGCATGTGCCGTCGGGTGTATCGTAGTCCGTGCCGAACACCTGCAGCTTTTCGCGCTCTCCCAGGGCAACCTGACTGGCGACCTTGATCAGATGGGTGGCATTCTTCGACGACTGGCCCGAACGCCCCTGGGGATCCGCTCCGGCCACATTGAAATAGCGAATGGCGATGTAGCGGAAATCATGGGCCGCTGCTACATCCCTCAGCATCCATTCCGTCATAACCTTGGATGTGGCATACGGGTTAATGGGAAGCAGGGGCAGCTCTTCATCCAGCTGTCCCAGGTCGGGTTCGCCGTAGACGGTCGCCGTTGACGAGAAAATGAACTTGTCCACGCCGGCGTTAACACACGCCTCCATCAGGTTCCGGCTTTTAACCGTGTTATTCTCATAGTACTTCAGCGGGTCGCTCACCGATTCGGGCACGACGATCGAGCCGGCAAAGTGAATCACCGCGTCGATGTTCTCGCTGGGCAGAAGCTTGGAGAGCAGGTCCACATCCCCCACATCGCCCTGCACAAGCTTCACCGATGGCGGCACAAGCCCTTTGAATCCGGTTGAAAGATTGTCCAGCACGACAACCTCTTCGCCCTCATCCACCAATCGCCATGTCATGTGGCTGCCGATATACCCGGCCCCGCCCGTTACTAGGATCGCCATCCACAAATCCTCGACACACTTGTCATTGAAGCCCCGCCACAAACCCCGCGAGATGAAAATCTGCTGCTGCTGAGCCGACACCGTTGCAGTGAAGCAGAGACAGGACGCGCCCACCCGCTCGTTCTGCTGTATAATCCGACCACGTCAGATTGGCGCTGTCGCCATTTCGGAATCCTTACTTTCATAGGCGAATTGTGTGTCGATTCGATACGTTGGATACCCGCATGCGCCAATATGAAACACTGGCGTACCGGCAGCGATGGGGGCCATTTGCCATCGGTAACAGCCGCCATGCCGTTGCCACAAAATATGGTTAATTGACGTAGGGGGCGGAGACAAGTTTGCTATGAAAGTAAGAAATCGATTCTTTAGAACTCAAGAATAATCGGCATTGAATACTTAAAACGACAGAAATAATTGGCGCAGTTCCTGTATTTTTTTGGGACGTTAAGCAATACCTGTTGTAATAGCTGGGGCAAATGCTTTAGAAACAGGCAGTAATAAGCAAAAACCTTCTCAAATTAAGCAAAAGCGTTTCGGCGCGGTTTTTGCACCTGTCTGGGGAGTACTGCATTGGTGGATATGACTTTTAAAATCGCAGCCTGCTGACGGTCTAAAGCGACGCACCCAGGGGGAAGTACTGAATGACGGCGACAGACAACCCACAAGCGAATGCCGCGCGCCTAGGGGGCCATTCCAGCCCCATATTCTCTTCGCCTGAGATGGTCGGCGATGCCGTCATGGTTCTTGATATCGGCATCATCATCGCGACCTGCCTGATCGCTCACATCGGATACGAAGTCTCTTACCTTAAGGCACCGGCAGACCTTTTGCGCTTAGGAGCAGTCGGATTCTTCGCGGCCGGCATATTTGCGGCCATCTATCGGGGCATGAGCGGCTACGTGTTCGACCGACTGGTCGATCTGGGCAGCCAGCTTGGAAGGCTCGCTCTGAGCTGGACGGCCGCAATTCTCGGCCTGATCGCCATCGCCTTTGTTCTCAAGATCTCGGCAAGCTATTCGCGCGGCTGGCTCATTACCTGGTTTGCGCTGGCGCCGTTTGTGTTGCTCGTTGGCCGAACAATTATGGCGCGGACTATCGCGCAGATGATCCAAAGCGAGCGGATTTCCCGCCACGTAGCCATTGTAGGAATCGGCTCGCTCAGCCTCCGCCTCTTCGAACATTTGAAGGCACATCGCGATACGACCGGTATCAAAGTCATCGGCTTCTTTGATGACCGCGCCTCCCAGCGGGAGAGCAGTCCGAGCGTGGAACCCTTTTTGGGGACCATTGACGATTTGGTCCAATACGCCCGGAACAATCGCCTGGATGAGATTTTCATCGCACTGCCTTGGTCTGCTGATGAGCGAATCGCAAAGCTAGAGCGCGCCTTATCTTCCCTGCCCTGCGACATCCGACTTGTCCCTGACCTGGTTGGCATTAAGTACAAAAACCGACCGGTCAGCCGGATTGGCGGGATGGTCCTGATGGACCTCAACCAGAAGCCAATCCGCCAATGGTGGCTCATGGCGAAAGTTGTGCAGGACTATGTTCTGGCGACGCTTGCGCTGATAGCGACCGCGCCGCTGATGGGCCTCATTGCACTGGCCATCAAAATCGACACGCCCGGTCCGGTGTTCTTCACGCAACGCCGGCGTGGCTACAATGAGAACGTTATTCGCGTCCTAAAATTCCGTACGATGACCGTTACGGAAGACTGCGATCAAAACATGGCTCAAGCCACGAAGAACGACAGCCGCATCACCCGGGTTGGACAGATTCTCCGTCAGACGAGTCTGGATGAGCTGCCCCAGCTGTTCAACGTGCTTCAAGGCAATATGTCGATCGTCGGCCCGCGCCCTCATGCCCTCGCGATGGACGAGGAGTTCGCCCGCGCCATCGAAGAGTACCAGTGGCGGCACCGGGTGAAACCCGGCATTACCGGCTGGGCACAGGTCAATGGCTATCGCGGTGAAACCAATACGCTGGAAAAATTGCAGGGCCGCATCGAGTGCGATATCTATTACATCCAGAATTGGTCGATCTGGTTTGATTGGAAGATCATGGCTCTCACCCTGGTGAAGGGCTTCTTCCACAAGAACGCATACTGATCACCACCATATTTGAGTAAAGCGTCGGGGCCGGCTCCATAGCCAAGCCCTCCAGTACGATCCGCGTTTTTGCCGGTCAGTATTCCGGCATTTTTCAGACATACTTTATTAACGGTTAAGGCTGCAGGGTCGGAATCAGTTATCATAAAGCTGACCAACAAGGCGGTTGCGGAGAGAGAATTGGTTACCGAGTCGCTTGTGCCTGGATCGACCACCAGCGAAACTGTACATAGACCAGTCAGAGTTGGCGCGCTTTCCGAAGCCGCTCTGTTTTGGGGCTTGGTCGCTCTCATCGCATTTGCGCCCCTGCCGCTGGGTAGCAACCGGCCGGTTTGGTGGTCCTTCCTGGGCGTTTGGGTTGGCCTCTTGTTCTTGGTCTACGCATTTTTGCGTTGGCAAGCACGTTCCAACGAATTTGTGCCCGCAAGCAAAGTCCTCGCGATCGTCATTCCGTTCTTGCTGGCGATCGGTTGGGCACTTCTTCAGATTTTTCCCTGGATGCCGGACTCGGTGGCCCACCCTTTGTGGATGGAAGCCGGCGATTTCCTGCAGGGGGATCTTTCTTCCACCATCTCGATCAATCCCTATGAGACAGGCACCGGCGTCATGCGCCTGCTCACCTATGGCGCCATTTTTTGGATTGCCCTTCAATTGGGACGCGACAACGCGCTGGCTCAAAAAGGACTTCGGGCAATCATCGTCATTTCCCTTGTCTATGGCGCCTATGGCGTGATCGTTCATTTAGGCGGCTGGGAAAGGATCCTATGGTTTCACAAATGGGCTTATGAAGGATATCTGGCAAGCACATTTGTCAATCGAAACTCATACGCAACCTATGCCGGCATTGGCCTCATCTGCGTGGCCGGCCTGCTGCTCCATGATTTGGGGACGGTCCTACGGCTGAAAGCGGCAAGCCGGACAAAAGTAGAATTGACACTGGAAATGCTGACGGGCAAATCCGCCTATTTGGTGGTCACAGCAGTGGTGTTGTGCACTGCCCTTCTCTTAAGCGGGTCGCGGGCCGGCGTCGCCAGCACGCTTTTGGGCGTGATTGTGTTAATCCTCTGTTGCGGCTACGCGAAGGTGATCCCCCGAAATCATACTTGGATGTTCGTCACGGCAGCATTCGTAAGCGCCTTCCTCTTCCTGGCGGTGAGCGGTGGATCCATAATTGACCGCCTGTCCGAAACCGAAGCCTCCGGCGGCGGGCGTACCGACATTTACCGGCTCACCTGGGAAGCCATTAATGCCGCGCCGGTCACCGGATCGGGATTGGGCACGTTTACCGATGTCTATCCGATTTTTCGCGATTCACGGCTGCCGCCAGGGCCGCCTTGGCAGGATACGCACAATACTTATCTGGAGAATGCTCTAGAGCTCGGAATCCCGGCGACGTTGCTCCTGATCGTCTCCATCGCGTCTATGGGCGAGCTTTGCCTATTCGGTCTTATTCGCCGCCGCCGTGCCAAGATCTTTGCGGCGATCGGGCTATCGGTGCTGACACTCATCGCCTTCCATGCGCTGGTGGATTTTAGCATGGAGATCCCGGCCGTGACCGCAACATTCGCCTTCGTGATGGGGATCGCCTGTGCGCAATCGTTTAGCTCGCGGCGACGGCGCAAGCACCGGACGCAACAGCAGGACGACGATTCGGATGCCAAGCTGGTGAGCGCCATGGACGCTCCGCCTGCACCGCTTCCAGAGCGTTCTATGCCCCAACCGGACGAAGCCCCGCCGCCGACCGTTGGGAACGAAACGCCGGACCCCGATCCCGCGCCCCCTCCATCGCATCCAACGGCGCGTTAGAACAGCGATGTCATTGATGCTGTGAAATCTTGATTTCGGTTGTTTTTCGAATGTGACGCGGGCATTGCGGTTCAACGTTTGACGGCGCTTTACGCTGTTTGGCCCGATGGTAATCAGGTCAACACTCCGTAGGCAGAACAATAACGCGACAGCGGAAGAAGACGCGGCAAAGCTCTCACCGCAATAGGCTTGCCCCGTCCTCAGATTTCCTTTCGGAGCGCTTCTGGCTTTTATTAGACCTAGAGCTGTTCGCGCAGGCCGCAGGGCTCATGAAATCTCGGTAGTACTCGTCAAGTTCTTCCGGTTCCAAAATGCCTGCGATCGCATTTTGTACTATGAACGCCGCTTCGTGTTTGCAGGCTAAGAACATCAGATCGAGGCGAGCCTCCCAGTTGATCTGAAAGAAAAACTCGATTTCCTCGCTCAGGCTCTGCTTTAGATCAAAGTCCAAGTCTCGATAAATGCGGATCCCCAAATCCGTTCGGAAATAGGCCAGTTTTTCGATGAGTGGTCCTGTCCTGTAGGACCATCTGAGCGCCTCCAGTGCGTCCTGGGTGACTTTACCGTCCCGATAGATCAAAGCCGATGACAGCCGAACCCAAACGAAGCTGTTGGCAGGGTTCCGCCGTAAGCTCGCCTCGAGATTGCTGATCGCTTCGGAAAGGAGCGCCTGGCCTTCGCGGGTACTCACTCCGATAGCATCCAATTGGCGCAATTGGGCAAACGCGGCGTCGGCAAAAAGATCTGCATTTCCGTCGTGGATTTGAGCGGCCGCTTCCAATCCTTGAACCGCTGCCTGAAGTCTTTTTTGGTTGCTGGGGGACTCCAATTGTTCCACCGGCGTTTTTCGGATTCTCTCCAAGACGCTGTCCGCCGGAATTACCCGAACCTCGGTTATTAGTCTTGGTACGGCAAGCGTCACCAAGGCCACGCCGACCAAAAGTGGCATGATATAAGAGAAATGCCGGTCTATGGATTTGGAAAGACGCGGCGGCAACCCGAATCTTTTTAACATTCAAAAAGGCCTCAAAGGCGACTCGTTCCCTACCCGTGAGTCTAGAGAACTTGGTCAGGCTCGCCAACCGCCGAGAGGTTAATCCAAATAGTAGTTGCTGTAGCGGCCGTAATAGTGGCCGGCATCCGTTTGGCCGTAGCGGGAATAGCGCTCGAAATCCACCTGCGATAGGCACGTTCCCAGTACGGAAATTCCGGCTTCGTCCAATGCTTCCATTGCCTTAATTGACGCAACGCGCGGGGTCCGTTCCCAACGGATCACGAAAACCACCGTATCCACATGACGAGACAGCAGTTTGGTATCGCCAACCGGTAGGACCGGCGGCGCGTCGACAATCACCATCTCGTAGCTCTCGCGCAATTCCGCAAGCAAATCGCGCATGGCGTTCGAGTTGAGCAGGTCAGGCGTGTCCGCACCGCCCTCTTTCGTGGTCAAGATATGGAGACCCGTGCGGTCGTCCCTCAGAATCGCTTGCTCGATCGAGCAGGTCCCGTTCAGAACTTCCAGAAGGCCGCGTTCATGGGCCGGCTCGTCCACGAATTCACGGACGCGAGGCCGCCTTAAGTCGGCATCCAGCAGAACCGTCTTGGTGCCAGACCGAGCAAAAAGGCGGGCCAGTGAAATCGACAAGGTTGACTTACCTTCACTGGGCAGCGCCGATGTGGTCAGCATACATCGGATCGGTTTTTCCGAGTTCGACAGCAACACACTGTTCTGAATACTTCGTATGGCCTCGCTATAGGCCGACAGCGGCTTGTCCAGAATATATTCGTGGGGCTCGAGTTCCTTGTTGCCGCGCTTCACGGACGGGATCACGCTCAGATTTCTCACCCCTGTCGTGGATTCCAATTGTTCGACGGAACGGAAACCGTTGTCCAGGCGCTCGGCGATAAGAGCCAACATGATTCCCAACAGGGCCGAGGCCATGAACCCTCCTGCCACAAACAATCTCTTGTTCGGGAAGCTGGGCCCCTGGGGCACCGTTGCAACGGAAATAATCCGCGCATCGGATTCCTGGATCGAATCCTGGTCGGTGGTTGCCTTGAACCGGCTAAGAAAGACTTCGTAGATTTGGCGATTGCCGTCCGCCTCAAGCTCCAGTTCGCGAAGCTGAATTTCTAGACGGTTCTGTTCCGCATTCCTAACTTGCTGCTTTGCAACGCTGCCCTCGAGGGATTTTTCCCGCGCCCGCGCCACAGCAACGTCGTTCCGCAGCTCTTGAATATAGCGCTCCACTTCCTGGTTAATCTTGGAGCGGATCTGGCGGAGTTCATTTCGGATCTGAACCATCTGCGGGTGGCGGGCCTGATAGCGGGTCGCCAAGTTACTTTCGCGTTGGTAGAGATCTGCCTCCTGCTCGCGCAACTGATTGATCAAAGCGGAGTTGATCACTTTGGACGCGCGCGTCACACCACCACCCGATTGATAGATTTCTTCAATCTGCTGAAGGCGAACTTCCGCTTCGGCGCGTGCTGTTCGCGCTTCCACAAGGGCGCGGTTGAATTCTTGGAGTTGCTCCGTGTTTAGCGTGTTGCCATCCTGGGTGCCGATCAGGCTGTGCTGTGCCTTGAAAGCTTCAACGGCCTCTTCCGACGCGCGAAGCTCTTCCCGCAACAGACGAAGCCGGTCATTCAACCAATTGGTCGCTCTGCGCGTTGCTTCGAATTTGGTTTCAAGCTGATCGACGATGTATGACTCGGCAATGACATTCGCGATGCGCGCGGCCTTGGTTGGGCTGACCGATTCAAATGTTATGTCGATCGCAAACGACGTGCCGATTCGGGTTACATCCAATCCGCTTACGACACCGCCAATGACGCTGTCTTCGACAATCGCTTCGCTTTGCTCTTGGGTCAGAAATGTTTCCGGTTCATCCCCGTCAACCGCATTACGCCATGCCTCCGGCAACCAGTTGAGCGGATTGGCAAACGACAAGACGGCGGAAACGACCGAAGTCCGCTCTTCGGCCACATCAGGATTGAACTCGGGGTCCTCATGCAACTGAAGATCCTGGACGACACGCTTGAGCAGCGAGCGGGACTTTAAAACCTGCACTTGGCTCTCGACAGTCGACGTATCGGGCGACAGACCGGAGAAGACCGATTGCAGGTCCAATATCTGATTTTCGCGCGGATCGATGAGGATCTGTGTCGTGGCGCTATAACGCGGGGTTAATTGCCAGGTGAGGAGAGCAACCAGGGTGGTCACCACGACCATGGTCCCGATCACGATTGCCTTACGTTCCCTGATGATCCTGATTAGCCGCATCAGGTCGGCGGTGAGATCGACCCCTTCCGTCGGCAGCGCAAAAGAGCGCGCCGTCGGTGTCTGCCCTGGAATATCACCCATCTTCATGCTGCTTGTTCCCAAACTCTAAAATCTTCTCTGCGCCCCTGCACTAGACCAGGCAGTCGTATAACGACCTCGACTTATGAGTAATAACGCGACGTTATACCAGAACTATAAAGAATTTGCTTTGCCCCGGAGCAAAAAACCTTAAGAAATACCTAATTTTGCATCAATTGCCGCACCAATTCCCTGGGCCGGCGGACAATATAGACCAAAACGGCCAGTCCACCCGAATCGCGCATTAACCAAGAAAAAGGCCAGCTGACTGCGTTGAAGCAGCAGCTGGCCCGTCTTGTGATTAGCCGGATCTGACTTACAGCTGCACGCGAAGCGTCAGGCCGACGATATTGCTTTCGAAGTCCTCCGTAGGCGTCGTCGAATCCCGCTGCTCGTAGCGATACTCAGCCGCGATCGATAGGTTTCTGTTCAGCAGATAGATGGCCCGCACGTCGGCTTCGTAGGTATCGTCTTCACGGACGATGCCTTCATATTCCCTTAGGTCATATCTAAAGCCGGCGCTCAAGATCACATTCCGCATGAGCTCGTGATCAACCCCAACATCGATAACAGTATTGATGAATGCCGAGGCAACCGCGGGCGCTCCACCACCGTCAAATCCGGCAATGGTGGTTTCCTGAACGCGCCGTGATGCGCCAAGCAAGATTGTGGTCAGCCGCGTGACATACCACTCAACATCCGCATTCGCGGATATACCGTCAACGGTCACCAGGGCCGGATCGTCGAAATCTTCATTCGTGTAACCGACCGAAACTTCACCGGCGATGACATTTGTCAGTTCAAACCGAGTACCGCCTTCGACCGTGTAGAAATCCGAGTCGCGGTTCACACCGTTGTCGTCAAGCGCCGAATCGTAATCGGTCTGACCGTAAATACCCAACGCAAACACTTCGTAGCCAGGTGAAACCTCATAACCGATACGGCCAAAGCCGCTGAAGACGTCCCGGTCCCGGTCATCGTTGTTCTGAACGCCGCCGCCAATCAGAGAAACGTCATCGAAATCGAAGTTCTCGTACGTACCACCGATCGAGATACTGCCCCGTCCCGGGCGGTAAGAAAGCTCACCCGTGCCCTGAAACCGGTTGAATTCGACCGGGTCGGCTGCTGCGCCAACCGCGTCCGGAGAGCCCCGATCCTCACGGCGCTCTTCAAACTGAACGTCGCCGCGGAAGGAGGTTCCTTCTGTAATATCGAGCCGTCCCGTGCTGCGCACACCGTATTCTACGCGGTCTTCGCTCGACTGATCAAAGTAAGTGTCGTTGTTTAGATCAGCCTGAAAGTTGAGCGCGTGGCGCGGAAAATTCGACTCGACCCGGAGCTGCGGACTCACACGGAAAAAGAAATCATCCGTATCCGTCGCATCAGCAAACAGATTGTCATCGTAGATGACGGAAAGGTCGACCGATGGGTACACCAGGAAGGAACCCAAACGCACACCAACAGCCTGAAAGGCCGGACGGTCACGATCCTGCACGCCCTGGCGCAGTCGTTCTTCCGTTTGTGCAAAGGCCGACGAACTCGTAAATGCTATCGCCAAAGCGATCGCAAACTTTGTGACTATTTTCACCGCAAATCCCCTCAATTTCAGGCCGAACGGGAAACATTGATGCCCCTTCCAGTGATGTCGGAAGGGTACAATTTGGATGTGACCATACGTTTTGTAAGTTAACGATTCGTTGAGTTCATTACCACCATTGTGCTGGTTCGTGCCACACGACAAGTGGTCGCCTAAGTCTTAGTTAAAGGACTAGGCAATTGAAGCAGAAACACCGCCTTATTTTTCGTACTGTCCGGCGCATCATACTCAGATTCCCAGGATTTACTACTGCGCAAACGGCCACACCGGGCTTTTACTTGCGCTTTTCAGTATTCGCCTGGGCAGACAGGTGCTTCGCCAGTCTAATGCCCAGGGCCGCGATAGTAAGTGTCGGGTTGCACTGCCCCGACCCCCGAAAGACGGCCGACGACAGCAAATACAAATTCTTGCAGTCAAAGGTTCTGAGGTTCTTATCAACGACCGCACTGAATCGATCTTCGCCGATGCGTGCCGTTCCAATTTGATGGGTCCCGTGCGGCGCGCCTGCCAACACGGCTTCTGCCGCATTTGATCTAGGGACACGATAGTCCAGTCGACCGATTTTGTGGGTCTCAAGCCACTGCCCCAACAAATCATGAGCCCGCACAATCGCTTGGGCATCGTCTTCGGAATATTGGAAATCAATAACCAATTTGGGCAAGCCGAACCTGTCGGTTTCATTTGACAGGTAAACCTTGCTCTTTTCGGTCGGGCTTTGTTCGGAATGATATGACAAGCCATAGCGGTGGCCCGGATTGGGAACGAAAAAACCCGGAATGGCAGGGCTTGATGCGAATCGTTTGTACAAAAACCCGAGGCCGTAGAGAGCGGTCTTTGGAAGCTCGCGGATGAGATTGGCCAGATGGGGCCATTTGCTTACGCCATTGGGGACATGTTTTCGGCGTATGGCTTCGGCGACAAAAGCCGACCCGAACCGCTTTGTGGCCATTGCCAAAAACAACAAGGACAGAATGCCGCTTCTGTGGTCGGCATTCGAAATGGGAGGTACCACCGGCCAAAACGCTATGTTCGGCAGCTCGTGATCCAGTTGCACTTGGTCAGAAGGAACAATGCGACGGCGGACATAATGGGAATCTGCGTCTAGATAATAGTCGAAGGCCGCTTCCATGTTTGTGTCTGAAAACGTGATGTCGGCGATTTCTCCGGTCAAATGGCCCATATAGTACTTGCCAAGGGGACCGTCTTGACCGCCGAAGAGGTGCGGGCTCGCCCGCTGCGTCGCAAGCAGCAACCTGGTTGTCTCGAGCCCCCCACAAGCCAAAACAATGTCCTTGACCGGTAATTTGTGGCGGCTGCCGTCCGGCCGCGCGACCAACAGATAGGACACCTGACCTTCGGCATCGATCATAAGTTCGATGACAGTGCTGTTGAGCCGAATATCGATCAGGTCGCTCTTGCGAAGAACGCTGCGGTGATAGACCTTTAGGGCTGGATATTTAGAGTATCGCTTGAGCCTGGTATAGGTGAAGTCTTGCTCCGGGATTTCGACACCGGGAACGGGATCGTCGTATTTCATTTGCCCGCCCGTCAGATAATCACTCGCTTTTTGGTAGTGTTCGGCGATTTCGTGAAAATCGATCGGCCACGCGACCTCGCCCAAATACGATCGACGGCGAAAGTCGATCGGGTCGAAGGGAACCAATCTGCCGGCCCACAGGTTCGAGGTGCCGCCCAATTGTCGCGACACCACGATCGTCATATCTTCATGAAGGTCGGGGGTGATGATTTCCGCGTTAGAGAGGGACTGTTGGGCAGCGCTTTCGGACATGCCGCCCGATTCGAGCAAAAGTACGCTCTTGCCGAGCGACGCGACTTCCAAGGCAAAAGAAATCCCCGCAGGACCACCACCGACAACGCAGTAGTCATGCTGAACTTCTTCCAGACCGTCGAGCGTATCTGATATCAACGCTTGCCTCCCCCTCAGGCAGTCTCAGAAACCCGTCTCCGGCATTCGTGACGCGTCACACAAACCACTATGAGATTGAACGTCCGGCCCTGCTGTTAACAATCAGCTCACTGATAAAGCACTCGATTTCAGGAAGGTATGTTCACCGAGCGTTGACTTCTCGACCAATGATGTTCGCCCTATCTCACCCATAAACTCGCCTGGCAAGGAGTCTGACCTCCTTTCGGACGCACACCCTGCCAGCCTCAACACCACACAATTCACATGCTCAAAATAACAACGGCGGCACCTTTCGATACCGCCGTCTTAATCAAAGCCTACGTACGCAAAAAATCACACGGGTCAGCGCGACAAAGCCGCGCACGCTTGCCTAGTTTGGGCTAACGCTGTCCTGGTTTGGATTTTCGCCAGACGACCCAAACGGCGCTGCGCCCCGCTGAAAACCGTCATCGATATCGCCGGTGGAAGGATCGCAGGCCAAGCCCAGATCCGTCTGCACGCCAGCAATATTTACGCACGCATTGACCAGCGGAATTTCGCCATCTTGACCTATTACGGTCCCAATTTGGAGTGCCGTCGAGTTGTTTACTCCAAAAGTCAACGCCCAGCGCGTCAGTCCTTCTCCAACCGCAAACAAGCAAGACGGGCTTTCCGTCGCGCCTTGAGCGGTGGCAACGATCGTTGCCGCAATTTCAGAAGCTTCTGAGTTGTTGACCAGGGTCCCTGAGGCAACGCCTTGGATCTGGCCAGCGGCCGAAATCGGGTCGATTGCACACGTGGAAACCGCTTCGAGCACACCACTGTTAATTGTAGCGATTTGCTGATCTGTAAGCGCAAGTGCAGGCCCGGTTGCCGCAAAACCACCAAGCACCGCTGCCACCAATACGCGGCGGCCAATTTTTTTACTATCCATGACCATCATCTCTTTGAAATGAGACCTATAACATTACGTCTCAAATTAGGTCATGGGTATAGTTAACGCAAGATTAAAATATAACAATAGTTAACGGATTCTGTTAACTATTTACATGAGGTCTTCAGTCTTTTCCCAAATCTATACTAACGTCAAGTAATATATCTGCGATCATTAGTGTTTATTTGAGCTATAGTACTTGTGTCCTTGCGTTAAAATCTCAGGCTAGATAGCTAAACACTATAAAAAATCAGAAAAATCTTTCGGGAACCCGAATATAATCTCCCGGCAGGATAAGCAGATCTTGCGTCGGCCGCTCCTCTTCTTCCCGATTGGTGTCAGCGCGTGTGAGCAGCACCCGCCGCGTGTTGGCTCGATAAGTATAGCCACCAGCCATGGCAATCGCTTTCAGAACGTTCATCCCGGCAACATAGGGGTATTCTCCAGGACGTCCCACTTCTCCAGTGATGTAGAATGGCCGATAGTTCAGGATTTCGACACTCACGCGCGGCTCGACCAAGTAACCGGCCTGCAATTGGGTTTCGATCTGTGTCCGAAGCTCGGACAGTGTCATACCTTTGGTGTTGATCGGCTTGATTAGAGGCAACGAAACAACACCGACACTATCGACTTCAAACTCCCCGGAGAGATCTTCTTCGCCGAACACAATCACCCGAAGTCGGTCGCCGGGCCCTAGCCGATAGCTCTTTTCAAACGCTTTGGCGGCGTTCGACTCGTTCTCGGCAATTGCTTGGTTGATTTCGGAGGCGCTGTTCGTGCCGGTTTGAGCGCTTGCCGGTTGAGGCGCCTGGCTTGCTTGCTGCCCCCCCCCTGAACTGCCGCTTGGGGTTGAGCAGCCGGCAATCATGGCCGCCACGGTGAGCGCAACGAAAGTGGCTGATACCTTCTGTGTCATTTGCTGTACCCACACATTCATCTGCCTTACTCCGATAGGTTTCCTATCTCATGTCATAGGGCATTTAGGTTAATCGACTGTCTACCGACGTCTCAATTGTGGTTAAATGGCTGTTAACCACTGTTTTTTGCTGTCCCTGACATCACATAGCGACAGGCGTTTAGGCGGATAGTTGCCTGTTTCGCGTGCCTCCACACGACATCATAGTACACTTCGAAAACCCCTTCGAGGTTTCCGATACGCACATTGCCACGGGCTAACGATCGCTGGCCGATCCAGTCCGAAGCCTCGGTTCTACGCGATTCTCGGCAATATTGCTCGTTCCTTGATGCGACAAACGCGTCCAAATAGGGGCAGTAACCGGCCGACATTCGGTGGCGCGAGATTTGCCCGGCTCTCCATCTCTCAACGAGGAAAAGAAAGCTAGAAACCCCTATTTTTCAAAAACATAGCTAATATTGTGGCCAAAGTGAGATAAAGTTTTCTCACAACAGTTTCATTGGGCGGGACAATATTGCACAGCGATCACAGATTGGCGGCGGTCACTCACTTGCTGCTCTTTCTGAGATCCGTGCCTCCAGTAACTCTCGATAGGTGGAAAACACAAACGCAATGACCAACACATGCACGACAGAATTTCTTAATAGAAACACACCTTCTGCGATGCTGTAGACGAGCAGCAGCACGCAAAACATCAGGACGTAAAGGTATTCGGAAAGAGGATACAGTCTTAGCAGATAATAGGTTCGCTGCATCAGGCCGAAGAAGATCGATGCAAACAATACCGTCCCCACAAGTCCGACCGAGAGAAGTAGCTCAAGCCAGCCATTGTGAATACCTGGTGTTTGCCAGCCGGCAAGGGCCCGAATGGCAACGCCGCCATATTGGCTTGTGTCATACCAAAATGCGTCGAAGCCAAACCCCAACAAAGGTCGAGACAAGAACGCCCTAAATCCGTATTCCCAAAGAAAAGTTCGCCCCGTAAACGTTAGGTCTTTTCCGAATAGGCCGACAAACGCCTCTAGGTTCAAAATCAGCACAAACGCTATCATCGAGGATAGAAGCAGGCCGCCACAAATCACCAAAAAGACGTCGAGGCCCCGCACGGATAATGGCCTGCGCGCAATATAAATGCCGGCAAGTACCGCCAACGCGATAAAGCTGGTTGAAGATCGAGCACCGATAAGAACAATCGTCGCGCAGGCTACCAACGCACTCATCACGTAGATGTTGGCTCGGTAGCAGTACAGGAACACAACGATTGCAATTAGAGCAGCCAGGCCGGTGACGTTCTTATGGACATACGCGCCTTTCCACAGACCGTTATGCACCGTCGTTTTCATCAACCCAAGATCAGGTACAAAAACCACTAAGAATATGCTCGATACCATCCCAATAAGAACGGGATACTTCATCAGATAGAAGATCTGTTCCGTGCTGAAGCGCGTTCCGATATAGGCGCCGATTACTGTGCCAAGTCCCAGAACAACAGCGTTCTGCAACGTGACATCAGGGGCCGAGGACCAAATAACCGACGCGAGAATGTAAAGGGAAAGAGCAATCACCACTGGTTGCTGTCGAACGGACCCGTAGAGCTCATTTCGGAAGCTGACAATCAACCCAATCAGGACCAAGTATACGACGGCCCAGATCATCTGGAGCGTGCCGCGCGCCGGGTGATCCTCTAGACGAACTGTTGGGTCGTTCCCGAGAAACAAGACCTGAATGAGGATGCCGGACGAATACATCAACACAAAAGCGAAAAAGATCGCTTCAAACAGCCGGAAACCGGCGTGCGATGTACTTACGGGGACGTTTCTGCCATAGGCAGCTATTCTGGACATGGAGTTGCTTTTAGCGGTTGCGAACTAATTGGAGGTTTATGCCAACTCGGGAATGCACCTGTTCCGGAATTGTCCCAATACTCAGATTCAGCGAAAACAATCAAACCCTGCATCAGATTGCCACTGTTGGCGGATGAAATTGATCGATTATTAAAAGACCCAAAGTAAAAAGAGTTTGCACAAATTAAGCCCATTGGACATGCGTAATGTTGAGCGACGCCAGTAAATCCGGGATTTCTTGTGCTGATTTATTTTAGCGCCGGGTAAACCGACGCATTGTTCAAGTATTTGGTGTCATAAAGTGCAGAATTTGTTGAGTGGTCAAGGCCTGCAGCAGTTTGGCCGGTTTTTTGTCGCAGGCGCGATGGGTTTTGCGATTGACGCGAGCCTTCTCTACTTCCTGGATTATTTGGGATTCGGCCCTTACTGGTCCCGAACCGTTTCATTTCCGACCGCCCTGGCAGCAACGTGGCTTGCCAACCGCCATTGGACATTTGCTTCGAAACGATCCGACAACAAGGCGAAGGAATTCTCCAAGTATGCCGCGGTGGTCTTGACCGGGGCGGCCCTCAATTTCGCCATCTATACGTTGATGCTGGTCTCTTTCGACCCGTTACGGGACTATCTCATTGTGCCATTGGCCTTTGGGTCGGCCGGCGGACTTGCAGTCAATTACTTCGGTTCGGCCATATTGGTCTTTAGCGAGCGCACACGAACACCAGCTCCTGCCGAGATAGACGGTGGCACGTAAGAGGAAAAATCCCGAACAGTGGGGATGAACCACGAAAGATTTATGGTCGAAGCGATAAGAGGCGACGCGGACAATCTTCCGGCAAGCATTTTGACCTAGCCTCTACTGCGTAGTGATCAAACTGACGTCGTCAAACTGTTGGGACGGGTTAGATTTCAGCAATCGAGATTTTCGCTTAGGCGAGGCTCCAGAGGCATTTATGAACGACTGGCTCAATAAGGCAAACGAACATGCTGTGATACTGATGACATCGTTCGTCTGTGTCGTGACGTTACCGTTGATTCTCGCCGGGACCGACGGCCCTGACAATGGGCTTGCAACCGATGGGCTGTATCTCCACTTGCCGCAAATCAACAAGTTTCTCGCCGAGCCGTTCAACTGGTTTGGTTATGAGGCAACCGCCCCCACACTGCCGGTTTATCACATCATCATGGCCGGTTTCGGCAATCTGCTGGGCCTATCGGTCATAGACAACGATTCCCTGCTGCCCAGGCTGCTTCATTTTGTGGTGTCCCTTGTGGGCATCGTATTCCTTCTGCGCACGCTATTGGCAGAGCGCCGGGATGTCATGACCCTTGCGCTCTGTCTGCCGCTGATAACGTCTTGGTACGTCCTGTCGGGGCTTCTTTATTTCGGAACGGATGGCCCCGGTTTCTCGCTCCTGTTGTTGCTGTTGGTCGCTTTACACAGCGAGTTCCAGACCCGCTGGTCGGCATCAGCCTATGCCATGGCTCTCGCCGGCATGCGCCACTTGTATATGCCTGCCATTGCCGGCGCCTATGGCGTTCGGTTCTTGTTTTCGATGACGGTGGGCAACTTCATTCGTAATGCGCTGATCTTCCTACCGGCGTTGGCGCTGATGATAACCTATTTCCTCATTTGGGAAGGCGCCACGCCGCCAGGTTGGATCAGAGGCGAAACGCCGCTTGGATTTAACCCTCACAGCATCTTGGGTCATCTGGGTATTCTCGGCATGTGGGGTGTGGCTTTCGGCGCATTGATTTATCACCGCTTTCTGCCTTTGCGCACGAACCCCAACGCCATTCTTGTTGCCGGGGGACTCGCCTCCGCAGTGGTTCTGGCCTTCTGGCTGGTATCCGACACCACATTTTCAATTGAAGGCGGACGCTTCGGAAACGTTTTGTGGCGGTTTGCCCACGTCATTGCCATTGGCGAAAAATCGATTGTTGTCTTGTTGGCGGCGCTCACCGGTGCTTGGGTCTTTGTGCTCTATACGTTTCTGCTCCTACGCGAGAAACGTGACCCAGCCTATATGGGCGCCCTTATCGTCAACATCCTCTTCCTCGGTTTGGCGTATGTCGCGTATCAGCGATACTCAGAGCCTCTGACGATTGCCTGTCTTGCTCTGAGCACATTGAGTTTGCTCGATGATCGCAAGGCGGCGTGGTGGCAATTCGTACCTATGATCGTCCTCGCTGTCGTCGGTGCCGCCACATTCACTGTAAAGACATACGTCTAGATGAGCGGCACCTTATCTTGTCGACAAAGAATGAGAAGACCGACTGGGCGGACAGCAACAGCGGATCATTCGGGCGCTGGCCGCCGGAGAAGTAAGCGTTCTGGCTTTGTAGTCCCCTAGGAAGAAGCGCCTTCCGGCACGGCCGAGTAAATCGTCCGGCCATCGGGCTTCTTGTCTTCCTTCAAGACGGATTTTCGCGAAGCTGCACCTTTGGCCTGCGGCACTGGATAGTCACGAAGCTCGGCATCCAGCTTAAGGTCCAGTGGGCGCCACTTTTCCTCGAATGCATATTGTTCTTCCTGCGGACCTTTTTCCTTACCCCACAGCATCACAAGGAATTTGACTGTGTAGTAAGCGTTCCAGAAGATCTCGTTATTCTTCAAAACGAATTTGAGCCGGCGGAACATGTAAGCAGGGTTGCCAAAATAGGCTTCCGCATAGAACTTCTTGAAGTATTTTTTGATCGTCGCCCAATCCAAATTGGGATGATCGTAGATGTTCTCTGCGCTGTTATAGACCGTGTACTGATCCCAATCGAGCGTCTTGATACGGCCTTGCTCACGCAGCGCATTGAAGCTGGGCGTGCCGGGGAATGGCGTGGTCATGCCGCATTTCATCGTCTCTAGACGGACTTTCTTCGCATAGTCGATGGTATCTTGCATCGTTTCTTCGGTATCGCCGGTGAGGCCCACCATAAAGAAACCATTGGGCTCCAGGCCCGCTTCGCGCGCCATTTCAACTGCCGTAATACCTTTCTCAAGTGTCGCCTTGCCCCCCTTGCCGAACGCCTGGAGCACTTGATCGTTACCACTTTCGAAGCCGAAATAGACCCGGTAGCACCCTGCCCGTTTCATCAGACTAAACAGCTCCGGATTCGCACTGTCGACCCGAATGCCGTTGGTGCACGTCCACGCCATGTCCAAATCGCGGCGAATGAATTCTTCACAGACTTGAGCCGCCCAATTGTTGTCGCTGGTAAAGATATCGTCCACCAGCACCAGCTCCCTATATCCCAGTCGCTGAAGCAGCTCGACCTCGTCAGCGCAGCGCTCTGGAGATTTTTTCCGGTAGCCCAAGCCCATCGTGTTTTTGCTGCCGCAGAAATCACATTTGAAAACGCAGCCGCGGGAAAACTCGATCGTCGTGACCGGCCGATGACGCGCGATGATCTTCGTCACCCGCTCATTGCATTCGACCGGATAGTCTTCCCAAGCCGGAATCGGCAGATCGTCCAGATTGGACATCAAGCCGCCAGGCTGATTGACGCGTATCTCTTCGCCGTCACGCCAATAGAGACCGGCTATGTCGCTCATGCTTTTGCCGTCCAGCAGGTCCGCCGCGACGAAATCTCCTTCGCCGCAAACGATGGCATCCAGAGCGGACTGCTGCATGGTTTCGAAAGGCAACGCCGACGGATGTGCACCGCCCGCAACCGTAATGATGTCTTCCGATATGTCTTTCACCAGGTAGGAGAGATCGCGCATCTGGTTTGCCAGAGGCGTTGTTGCTGTAACGCCAACCAGGTCTGGCTTTTCCTCCAGAATCAGCTGACGAATGTGATCAGGTTCGTAGCGACGATAGGAAAGGTCAACGATCTTGACTTCATGCCCTCGCGCTTTGACGGCGCCCGCAATCGCTGACAGGCTGAGAATTGGGTACACCGGAAAAGCGATACCCCCTTCATTCGACCCATACGTGCGAAAATAAGACGGATTGATTACCAGCGCTTTGCCCATGATCCCCCTCAGGCGTTGGAAGATTGACGCATACTACACAGCAAATCCGATCAACTCCGTAGGATAAAACTATAAAAGCGTTGAAAATTCAAGAATATTTCTGCTTCTGATAATCAAAATAGCTAAGAATTATTTAAAAACTTAGCTAACTATTTCGTGATTACTTCGCCCTACGTTGGCGCAGTTGTAATAACAAGCCCGCAATCCAGGCGTGCAGCTAGGTCTGCGAATTCTCTGTCTTAACTAAGCGTAGCCATATTGCCGAGCGCTAAGCGGCGTTGCCGACAAGTTCCGATTTCACAGTCTGCGGCTGAGGTTCGTTTTGGTGAACAAAAAAGAAATTGTTCACATACGCATTGCCGAGTCGCTTGCGTTCCACGCCATCGGAGATTTGGTGACGGTCGATCTCAAACTCGGCGACAGGATGCCACTCCCCAGCGATCAAATAGTATCCCGAATAACCTAGTCCGGTCAGCCAATCGAACACGGATTGCGGACAATTCGGATTATGTCGTCGCTCACTTTCAACCAAGATGGTGGGCCGGTGTTTCCGGATCATGGCTTCGCCGCCTTTCAACACCTGCAATTCGTGGCCTTCGACATCAATCTTTATGAAGCCGACGCTTTCGATATCGTAGTCATCGAGTGTTCGCACGGTGACGGCCTGCTTTTTGAAATCGCCAAGTTCTGCGACAGGGTTCAGCGCCTCAATACTTGCCCGGCCCCCATCGCCAATTGGAATGACCAACTCCGTTTCACCCGGTTCGCTAGACAAGGCGATGTTCTCAATTCTGACTTTGTCCTTAACCAATCCGAACAAAGAGTTAAGCCTCTCAAATCGATCGAGCCGTGGTTCGAAGACGAAACAATTCTTCGAGTAGGGCAGCATTCTCAAGGCGTAATTTCCGTTATCGGCACCGATATCGATGGCCGTTTTGTCTGGTGAACAGAACCGCCGGACATGCTCCAATTCCGGCTCGATGGGACCCTTGAGGTTTTGCACGCGCAAGATGAGGCCCGGCGCCACCCGCACCAGAAGCTTTTTGAAGAAATGACTTACTTCCACCAACCTGCACTTACCCAATTCGTCGTCACCAACCGGCGCCGCAACCTAGTGAGAACCCTCGAAATAGCAAGAGCCATTTCAAATGGCCTCCGTTCGTGTGAATTTCACCAATTCACCACACCCAAGACGATGGCCCTTTATATGGGTTACAAGCTCGAAGTATCGATTTCGTTGATGCTGGACAGATCGTCTGAACGGTTTATCAAGCGATTCGGTCTATTCATGCAGGCGAAGTGGGTTTTTTCTTTGTGCCCCAACAAGTATTTCTGACAGATCAACAAGAAGCATCCCGATCGAAACGCGGAAGAAATCAGAAACAAGTCGGGTGCGTCTGGACGCTAAAATTTCCGAACCGTTAAGTTTTTCAAGATGTCAAAACTCAAAAAAGTCGTCTGCATTGATACCGGAATGCATGACTACAGTTTGGAGATGATGAAGTCGCTGGAACTCGGCGTCGCGGACGAAGACATCGACCTAATCTACATCGGGCCCAAAACAATCAAGCCGAAGCTCGACGCCTATGTCGGTCCCAAAATCCGCAAATTCCTGTATGACTGGCCTCGCCTCCGCTCGCCGCGCAACCTTTGGCTTGTCTTACAGTTTTGCCGACGCATCTGGATCGAACGGCCGGATGTCATTTACTTCCCGGGCGTGACGAACGCGTGGATCGGGCCCTTCCTGTGGTTGCTGCCGAAATGCCGCATCGTTGCCACCGTCCACGATGTTGAGATACATCCGGGGGACGTCTACACCCAGCGCGTTCCGTCATTCGTAAACAATTTGGTGCGCGACAAAGCTGACGGTTTGATACTCCACAGCGAGAAACTGAAACTCCAAGCCGTCGAAAAGCTCGATCGTCGGCTCGAAGAGTTGTTTGTCATTCCGCACGTTGTGCTCGACCGGTACCGGTGGCTGGCGTCTAAAGAGAATCTCGTCGCCGAAAAGACCGAATTCAACGTGCTCTTCTTTGGGCGCATCCTCTACTACAAAGGACTTGGCACGCTTATCCAAGCCGCGGAGCTTGCCAGCCAGAAGGTTCCCGAAATTAGCGTAACCATCGCCGGATCCGGACCCGACCTTGAGCGTTGCCGGAAGATGATCACCAATTCGGAACTCTTTCATATTCACGAGGGCTACATTGAAGAGCCGGATGCCGCTCAATATTTTCTGAATTGCGATGTCGTGGCCCTGCCCCACATCGAAGCATCACAGAGTGGCGTGACGGCCATCGCCGCGTGTTTTGGCGTACCCGTCGTTGCAACCGACGTAGGGGATTTTCGGGAGGTGGTCGAACAAGAGGAAACAGGTCCGATTGGTCTGGTCGTACCGCCCGATAATGCCGAGGCCTTTGCTGAAGCGCTCATTAGAATGGCGAGCGATTGCGATGCAAGAAAAATGTTTTCTGAGAATGCCATATCCTCGGCATTCGGTCCCCGCAGCCCCACGACTGTCGGCAAAATGGCTAAGAAAATATTTGAGGATGTTGTGGCGGCGTGAGGACCATTCGTCAGAATACAGAATAAATCCCCACCAACACGGATGCGGCGTGATCGATCAAGTCGAGCCAAGGGGATGCCTATTTTTGCAGTCGGGCCAATACAGCCAAAAGAAAGCGTTTCGTAACCGGCGGGATATGTGTGGGATTAGACAGAAGCCGCGCCGCGGCCGTTCCATATTGCTTCGACTTAAGGGGATCGGCGATCCGCCGGTATTTCATACATTCGTCGATGGCTCGGGATCTGAAAGCCAAAGCGTCCTTCAAGCGGGGGTCCGTAATGTCAGCGAATATTCTCTCAATTTCCCGATGAATTTCATCCGCATTCAGAATAGATGGCAATCCGATCGTCAGGTTGGTGGCTGAACCCGGCCGATTTACGCGATAATAGTAGTGCGCCGCCGTAGTCAAAAACACTTTGGCGTGTCGGGCAAGACACTCGCACATGAAAAGGCAGTCTTCGCCTCTGGAGCAGTCTTCCCGATACCGAAGACCGTTTTTTTCCAGGAAAGACCTTCGAAAGACCGGTTTCAACACGCCATAGCCGATCATATCAGGCAAGTCATGCATCACGAATTCGGCCGGCGAGAGTTGCCACGTATTTTCCATGGACGTTGATATCAGCTCGCCAAAAGGCGCTTCATCCTCGGACGCGATAAAGTACTGATTATCACAGACCGCGTCCGCTTCTTCCGCCTCGCCGATTTGCGTCAGCGCCTCAAGGCGGTCGGTTGACACCCAATCGTCGGGATCGACGATGGCGATCCATCTGCCTCGTGCCAAATCCAGCGCGGTGTTTCTGGTTGCGCTGACACCCCGGTTCTCATCAAACAGCTTGGCTCTAACGCGTTCGTCGCTTCGCGCTAGTTTCTGAATGACGTCACGGGTCCCATCTGTAGACCCGTCATCCACTATAATAACTTCAAGATCAGTCAGGGATTGGCCAAGGATGGTCGATACGGAGTGCTCGATGAATGGCTCTACATTGTAGGCCGGCATGATGACTGAGACATGAGCTTCGTTATCTTGGCCATTTTGCACTTGCGCGGCCCCTTGATTGGTCGGCTGTCGGATTGCGTGACCGTTATCTTCTCTGTTGCCAGTCTTCAGGTTAATGCCTTACTGAGTTGCCCCATAAGCCGTGTATTCGACTAGGAAATCAAGCCACGGCAGATCGACGAATAAAAGTAATCCGATAAAGAGACAGAGGAAGGCGAGGAACAAAACAAACCCCTTCTCTTTGTATAATTTCTCAGGCGCTTGAGCGGTCGACCGAGGCTTAAGTGCGATTTGCAAATACCAGGCGAACAAAAGAGCCAAGGCCGGACTCACCAGCAGCAACTCGATGCGATACTTGATCAAAAAGACACCAAAGAAGAAGGCGGACATCAACGCATAAAAGACCGTCGACAGGAGAAGTCGTTCCTCATCATAGAATTTGAACGACCGCCGATAGAGCCCCGCCCGATCGGCGTCATCAATGAATCTGTACTCGGAAAGCCTTTTGGCCCCCATCAAGAAAGCGCCCCCCATCCAATAGGCCAACAGAATACTTGACGGTGGAAGGACGCCGTCCACAACGGCGAACCACCCCAACATAAAACGAATAGGATTGTTGATGGACTCGCTCAGAACATCCAGATACGCCCGATCTTTGCTGCGGATGGGAGGCACATTGTAAATGATGCCCATGACCAGCAAAAACACCATGGTGTACATTGCGCTGACAGAGGCGGCATAGGCCAACGCAATGCCAGAAATACTTAGTACCGCATACTGAAGATAAACCAGATTTCGGCTTACCTGTCCGGCAACCGAAGCGCGGCTCTTTTTAATCGGATGATGGCGATCGAACTCTGCATCAAGCCATTCGTTAATCGTGTAGTTGGCGGATGCAACCAGACAAACGGAGATCAAACACAACACCGTGTTGGTCAGATCAACGAGCCCGACCGTTCCGTTAACAAGTATGCCCAGGATCACGCCCGGCAACACAAAAATGTTCTTAAACCAATGATCCGGCCGAGCGATCGACACATAAGGCTTGATCGCCTTCAAAGCGCCCGTATTTTCAGATTGCGTCACACTCATTTGTCTGTCCGAAGGTAAATGCGAGCCAAGACTGTGCTTCGCCCGACCGCCAACACCGTTTACGCCAAAATTCCAATAAGCCTACACCACCCATTATCAACGCCGGCCCTTTAAGAGCCGTAAGCACTTAGGTTGGTTAACCGCAAGAAATAATCTCGAGTCATTCGAAAATACGATCCATCTATTTGCCGGCCCCACAAACCACACTGAGGCTGGCACCTCCCAAAAGCTTCACCGAGAAATCCGGAGAGATCTTGTAGGACACCCAGCGTGGCAGCGCCCCAATCCAGCTTTTTACGGTTGGCCGCGTTTTGATTTCGTGAAGAAACAGCTGGTTGTACTGCCACCCGATGATCTCAAAGCCCGCATACTCCAACGTCGCCAGGGCCGAGTTCTTTGAAAAGTAGTGCAAGTGACCAACGCTTTCCCGCCACTTCATGTACGAATGGCGCAGGACGCTTACGGCGGTCATATCCAACGGGATGTTGAAATAGAAATAGGCTGCCCTGCCGCGCGCCATCCTCAAGAATCCGATGTAATCGTCCACATGTTCGAAAACATCATTCATGGTTACCAAATCGAATGTGTCGGTGATTTCCGCCAGGTCGCTCCGTTCAAACGTGATGTTTTCCCGTTTGTGGCGCTCGTTGGCAGCCGTGATCGATTGCGTGGACACATCTATCCCACGAAATGTTCCGTCAATCATGGACGACAGCTCGTAGAGGAACTTGCCGCTTCCACAACCAATGTCTGCCACGCGCAGGGGCTTGCCCAATAGACTATGTTTCTGCAGAAGATCGCGGCAGTTTTCGGCCTTGTGGAGCGCATCTTCCTCGTGAAACGTGGCGTTCTGCTCCCAATATTCTCCGGAGTGATAGATATCTTGATCCATCGGTCGCCTCAGCGCTTAACGGCGATGTAGGATTTCGTCCACAGAAGGAACCGTTCGTGGACGATTTCCGCATCCGGAAACAGCGAACGGAACATCTTTTTGTCGAGGAGACGGGCGCTGTCGACGATGGAAACCGCCTCGTCAATCGATTGCGCCTTTGGAAAATGGCCGACCGACACACGGCTAACCCAAGAAACGCGCATCGGCTTGGGCAACCAATGGAAAAACGGCCGCATAAAGTGCGGCTCGACCGGAAACCAAAAGCTAGGCGTCTGAACGAAGTATGTACGCGCCACCCGTCTGATTTCAGCGCCATATGCCTTCATCTTCGCCCAGTCACCCACATGCTCCACCACCGAATTCGAATGAGCGATATCGAATTGGTTCGCCGAAAACTCTTTCAAATCGCACGCATCTCCCGACACAAACGAATAGATATCGTCGCCCTCGGGAAGTTCCTTGCCGGGAAGATTAACGATCGTGACCTTGGCGTTGTGCGCCCGAAGAAACTCATCCGGCACGATGTTCCAATAGTTCTGAGTGCCCCCCACATCGATGATCGACACTTCCCCTTTTGATTGGAAGCATTCCACGACCAAGTCCATAAATGGCTTGATGCGACGGGAGCGAAGCCGACTGCCGAGGGACCGTCTATTGTCATAATCTGATGCAATCTTAGCGATTGACATTGCACTTCGTTCCCCAGGGACTTTCTCCGTCGGTTGTATCGGCGAAGTGCCACGTTCAAGCATTTGCACGGCGACCGTCCCGGCTGTCAAAACAAAAAACCAATCACAGCTCCTTAGCCAAACACTGTATGCAAAGTAAATATTTACGTTAAAAATACTTAGAACATACTTAAGACGAATGCTATTTAGGCAAGTCGATCGTTAAGCTGTTTAGTGACCATTGACCAATACTGATGCATCGTCGCCCGAAAGGGCAATCTCCAACTGAAGAGCATGTACCACGTGGCCCGAAAAACCTCCCCAAATAATCCAATTAAGCCATCTCGCCGCCAGGTTGTCGGCGGATTGGCAGCCCTTTCCGCTCCTGTCGCACCCTTATTGGCGACCGCTGGATGCTCAAGAGCCGGATCCGGTGAACAAAGCCTCGAAACTGAGGAGAGCCTCCGGGTTCGTGCGGAAAAAAGCGGGTTCTACTTCGGCGCTGCGGTGATGGCGGATCAGCTCCGCGACGATAAGCCGTTTCGAGAAGCCATAATTCGCGAATGCAACATGCTGGTACACGAAAACGAACTAAAATGGCCGTTTTTGCAACGGAAAGCCGGCGCTGAATACGATTTCAGGAACGCTGACTATGTGGTGGATTTTGCCCAACAACACAACATGACCCTCCGCGGCCTGCCCTTGGTTTGGCATTACGGATTGCCGGACCGGGTGGAAAATAGCGTCAACGCGACAACCGGCCCGCAAATCATGATCGAGCACATCAACAAGGTCGTGAGGCGATATGCGGGCCGCATGCATTCTTGGGACGTGCTGAATGAAGCCATTGATCCGGAAGATGGCAGAGAAGACGGACTTCGGGACACTGTCTGGCTTCGGGCGATGGGGCCGGAATATGTGGATATGGCTTTCGAGACGGCGGCCAAGGCCGACCCGGACGCATTGCTGATCTACAACGATCATGCGCTGACCTATGGCCGCGAACGCCATGATCTTCGCCGCGCCGCCGTCATTAAACTCGTAAAACGCTTGCAAGGAAACGGCATCCCAATTCACGGAATTGGGCTTCAAATGCATCTTTCCGTGGGCAAACATCCGTTCAATGAAGAGGCCTTTGTTCGGTTCCTTGACGATGCGGCGGAGTTAGGAATGCGGGTCTATTCCACCGAAATGGATGTGGGCGATCAGAACGCCCCGGCGGATCTTGCGCTCAGAGACCAGTTGGTTGCGGATGAATATAAGAAGCTTGTGGATATTCTGGTCGAACATCCGGCCGTGGACATGATCGTTGCCTGGGGCCTGAGCGACAAGTACACATGGTGGAATCACTACGGTCGCCGTCTAGACGGGTTACCGCAGCGGCCCCTGCCTCTAGACCACAAAATGCGACGGAAGAAGAGCTGGAAGGTTCTTGCTGAGGCGTTCGACCGCCGGGCTGAGCGCCAGGACCTCTAGGGACCGGCGCCAATTCGGCACCCTAAGCACCTCTTGATCATACGTTGCTGCGATCTGCCCATACTGGTTGATGGCACATTAAGCAATTCGTGACGATCACTGAGGCAAAATACGGACTTACCAAGGCCGAGCAATCAAAGTATAGGATTTCGCCGTCAATTGGATTGCGTTCGGTTGACAATTGGGGTTTCAACATCGAGCCGCCTGGCGGTTCGATACAATCAACACGCAAGTAGATTGTAAGATGCTGCACCAGATTGATGTTGGAAGGCCGGACTCATTGAGTGAACCTGATTTGACCGGCCGCCATATCCTGATGATCGGGCCAGGCCACGAGCAAGGGGGCGTGGGCCAGTTCATCCGATACATCGATGCTCTCTGGGCCCAATCGGACAAAGACTCTTCCATGATTTCCCTTGATCCCAGGGGCGAGATTCACATTTTGGTCTCTCCATTTTTTCTGGCGCTGACCACAATCAGAGTCCTCTATTTGGCGATGGTCGGTCGTGCAGACCTGATGCATTTGCAGGTCACCATTAAAGGCAGTGTTGCCCGAAAATGGTTTCTCACGAAGCTGGCAAAGCTGCTTCGGATTCCCGTTGTGCTCCATGTTCATGCGGCGGGCTTCCCGGCTTTCTATGAAAAGCTCTCGCCCTTCTTCCAAAAGCAAACACGCTGGCTTTTTCAGAATGCAGAGCGCTGCGTGGTCCTGGGCGAAGGCTTTCGAGACTACTTCGTGGACACGATCGGCGTTTCACGGGAGAAAAGCATCGTTGTCTACAACGGCGTGCCCAGCCAACCAAAAGTGACCCTGCGGGGGGATCCGGATCCCTTTAAATTGCTTTTTGTCGGTAACCTAATCGAGCGCAAAGGCGTCCCGGAACTCATAGAAGCGCTGGCGGATCCTCGCCTCAACTCCATCAACTGGCACGTCACATTGGCGGGCGGCGGGGATGCGGATCGCTACCGGGCACGGGCACAAGAGCTGGGCATATTGGATCGCCTGACATTTGTCGGTTGGGTGGACAGCCAGAAAGTGAATGCCCTGATCCAGGATGCTGATGGCATGGTCCTGCCCTCGCACGATGAGGGCTTGCCGCTTGCCGTTCTTGAATCGCTCGCCTACGGCATCCCGGTTTTAACGACGCCCGTCGGCGCGATACCGGAAGTGCTGGTACATGGCGATAACGGTTTGCTGGTCGAGCCCGGTGCCATCGATCAGCTTGCCGGCGAGTTGTTCAATCTCATGAGCGATGGCGCCCTCCGAGAGAAATTGTCAGTCAACGGACATGCACTAATCCGCAACCGGCTTTCCCTGGAAGTCGTTGCTGATCAGCTTGCGGATATTTACGCGGACTGCCTCGCCGAATTTGAGCGCACCTAGCGGGCCGCTCCCAACCACATTGCGTATGCAATGAATGCGCGCGAATTGCCCACCCCACACAATTTGAAATACTTGAATCGGCAACGCTCCTAGCCAACCCTATTGCCGGCCTACCTCGCGATGCTAAATCAGGCTGTATTATGGTTAACAGGACAAAAACTATCGCAAGATTTTTGAATTCTGTTTTGCCCCACAACAGAATAGCAACCAATTAGCGCATAAAGTCCAGCATCAGCCTGCTGGTGTCTCATCGTTAGTAAAGCGTGACCTGAATGAGTTCCGACTCCATTGAAGTATCAAAGAACGCCAAATCATCCGGCGTTGTCGCGGTCGAAAATGGTCGGCCCAAAGTGTCGGTTGTCATGCCGGCCTACAATGTGGGGAACTACATCTCGAAATCCATTCGATCCGTACAGGTTCAAACGCTGCCGGAAATCGAAATTATCGTCGTGGACGATTGTTCTCAAGACCACACCAGAGAAATCATAGAACAGTTTGCTCAGGAAGACCCAAGGGTTAAGGCATTCTTTCACCCGGAAAATAAGGGTGTGAGCGCAGCCCGGAACACCGCACTGGATAATGCCACTGGCGAATGGATCGCGGTCGTCGACCCTGACGACTGGATCGCCTCCGAACGCTTCGAGAGACTTGTCGACATTGTAGAAGCTCACGATGCGGAAGGTGTTGTCGACAATCAGTATTTCGTGAATGCCGAAACAGAAGAAACCTTCGGGCACCTCATGATTAACGGCGAACGCCCCATCGATCACATGACGGCAGTCGATTTCTTGATGCACGATCTTCCTGAAATCAAGGGCTATGGATTGTTGAAGCCTTTGTTCAAGCGGTCATTCATCGAGGAACACAAACTGCGTTACCGGACTGATTTCCCGCGCGGACAGGACTGTGTGTTTTATTGTGAATGCCTCGCCCGCGGCGCGCATGTCATGCTCACCAACGAACCCTATTACTATTATCGAATTCATCGAGAGGGGTCGACAACCGCAAACACGGTGGGACTGCCCGGATTGCTGAGCATTGTCGAAGTCCAAAGTGCGTTGGAAGAGATTTTCGGCACAGACGATCCGGACGTTACCCGGGCCCTCGAGCAGCGAAGTGCATTCATTCAAGAATGCCTTCATTACCGACGGGTTGTTGGTCCTCTGAAGGACAAACAATATGGCAAAGCACTGGCTGAGCTGATCGGCGAGCCAGGCTATGCCTTCAAATTTGCACGAAGGCTGTCTGGCGCCGCTTGGCGACGCCTTTCCGGAACCAACGACTAGCTTTCGCTGACCTCGGCACCTTCCCTTGAAACCTCGGCGAGTTGCCGCCCGTCAAATCCATCAGGTTCAACGCCGACCGAGGCAGCCAGGGTCGGAAAGAAATCGATGGCATCCGCCCTTGCGTTTAACTTGACGTGTTCGATGCCCGCCCCGGCAGCCATGAATAAACCGTAGGGGGTGTGATCACCCGTGCGTTCGTCGAGAAATGCTCGCCGAACCGTGCCGATCTTGTCCGAATAGATCGCGTTAATCGGTTTGTCCCGGTTCCAGGTGACCAGCAGATCCGGCAGCGAGTCGACAAAGTCGCCCTTGTATTCGTGTTTCGTTTTGATGATTTCTTCCACGAGCGGCTCACCTGTTTCCAGATTCTTGATTTCCATCAAGTCTTTCGAAAGATCGTCGAGCACTTGGTCATACTCCGCCGGCTCGACAATTCCATTCGCTTCGCGGCCCTTGAGATTGACCCTCACCCCGCCGGTCCGATTGTTCACAAAGACCTCGAAAAAACGGCGGTTATCCCGTCCGCCGGAGAACTCCCCGACTTTTGGCGACAATGCCCCATTGAAGTACTTCTTGACGGGGCGCAATTTGGCGCGCGTTTCCGGGGGGACCAAGCGCCAGATGCTGCGAACGTTTTCTTTCAGCGTTTTTTTGCCGTCAGTCTGAATGTTGTTCTCGATATTGCTCAGTGCACGGTCGAGTATTTCCGTGGCCGTATAGTGATGGCCCATGCCGTGGCTCACAAACAAGAGCGTTAACGTCCTGTCATCCACATGCTCCAGCAGCTTTCCAATGGATCTGTCGAGCGCACGATAAGCATCGGATACCGGATCGCCCATTGCCGCTTCCAGCCGCTTCGAATAAGCCGGATGATCCGGCTTATTCACGTGCCATAGACGGTGGCCAATGCAATGACAGTCGGTAAACACCGTTTCGAAATAATCCCATCCGCCCTTGCTCAGAAAATGCGCCGCAAGTCGCCCCTTCTTTTCCAGCCGATCCATATAGTCGTCTCGGAAGGCGACAAAGTCTGCGACGCTTTCAAGCAAGCGATCGTCGCAAGCAATGCCGCCTGTCGGATCTGGACCAACAAGATCCAGAACCTCCTGAGCGATTTCGGGAGGGTGCGTCACAAATTCCATGCCCATGCCCTTTGCCGGCACGTGCGACGCCCAATCCAGGATCATCATCCCATTAATACTGGGATCGATTTGGCAATAGGGCGCGTCGATCACGGCACACCGCTTCCCCTGCTTGGAAAGATATTGCCAGATGTAGTCGTTTTGAATTTGGTCGCCGCTGTACCAATCAAAGCGGTACGTGTTGGGATTGAATCGTCTCAGCCCGTCATATTGCTGCTGTTGCCCGGGCAATTTACCAGTATGAAAGGTCGGCCATACCGCGCCGGCTTCAAAACCGACAGGGTTTTGAACGCCGCCGCTCATTCCCTTGCTCTGCAGCGATGACAGGTTCGGCAGGTCACCAGCGGCCATCATACTCTCCAGCATGGTCGGTTCCGCGGCATCCACTCCGATCACAAGGGTTTTTGTCTTTGGCTCCATGGCTCAATCGTCTCTCTACTATGGCATCGGGCGATTTATCCAAATCGTCCGATGCTACGGATTCTTTGGTGGCCGCGCCGGTCATGCGAAAAACCGGATTCCACTTTTTCGTGCGGCGCTCTAAGAACCGATTTCGACAAAAGTGGCCGACGCAACACATCCACAACCCGAACGGGTCGCAGAACAAGCATCCTAAAGTGAAAAAATTTGCAAGCTCTTACAATCTTCCGCGGCGATAAGTCCGTCGGAACCTACCCCCGCCTCAGCTCACGCCCCTGCCTTGGCTCGGCGCCTTTTTGCCTTTGCTTCGCCCGTTTGGAGAAACCGGTATTCATCCCCTTCCAACACCAAGGCAGTCAACACACCGGTCATATAGGCGCCGGTATCAATGCCAATACGGTTGCGCGCGAGCACGGGCGCTTCGGTAGGCGTATGTCCGTGGACAATGACCTTGCCAAAATCATGCTTCGAACTCAAAAACGAGTCCCGAATCCAAAGCATGTCCTCTTCCACCTGGCGATCCAGTGGAATTCCCGGTCGGAAGCCCGCATGAACGAAACAGAAGTCGCCAACCGTTTCCCTAGCAGGCAGATTGGAGAGGAATTTCAAATGCTCGGCTGGCAGGATGCTTCGAAACTCTTCGGCAACATCTTCAAAATCTTCCGGCGTGGTGGCGGCAAGCGCATCGGTCAAACCGTAGCTGTGAAGAGTTTCTAGGCCCCCATAATATTTCCAGGTTGTGCCGAATGAAGGTTCCCGTAGAAAATCGAGGATCGCTTGCTCGTGATTGCCTTTCAGATAGATCGTCTCGTAATCCGGGAAGGGATTGGCGATGAGCAAATCCAAGACGCCGCGGGAATCCATGCCGCGATCCACATAATCTCCCAGAAATATGATTTTAATCTGCTTGTCTCGAGCGGAGTCTTCGACATCGTCTTTGATACGACCCACTAGATCTTCCAGCAGGTCTAAACGCCCATGAACGTCGCCGACCGCATAAACACGCATGTTCGCTGGTGTCGATGCAATGCTTCGGCGCGGAGCCTCTTCATCCCTACTCTTTTTCCTGAAAAGACGTCCAAACACCATGGTTCCTCACTCAAGAAGCTCTGACCAAACATAGGTGTCGTGCGCCGCGCGACCATCAATTTCGCACGCGCTCGACACCGGTCATCACCCCGTGGACTCGTTTCGAGCCTCTTTTTCGGCGCCGGTTCCTGCCTATGGCGCCTTTCCAGCGCCGATCATGGCGATCCTGTCCCGATATGGCACATTTGTATCATATGGGGGCAGGAACATAGGATCCGGTCCGGTTTCGCCAGCCGTCCGATTCTTCTTCGGCTTGATCTTGACCATCTTCTTCTTTTGGCGGCTAGACAAATCTAGTGATTTGGACGCAGACCGACCATTTACCTCACCTAATGGCGTCGATTTTAGCGCCGAAGCGGGCAATCTGATCGGCTGAGCCACCTGATCCCCGGCGCTACCGCCGGGCCGCTCAATGGGGAAAATTCGTGCAAATGCGCGAAAAAGAGCGGCCAGACAAAGCGTTGCAACGATCACCACCATCAGCACGACGAATTGCCCAGTGACGCTTTCCGGCAGCATTGCCAAGAGCTGCGTGTCGATCCAGTATCGAAGCCCCTCACTCGTCATTTAATACCCCACTTTAACTCTACCCTCGCCAGACCTTATGCCCCCCGGGCTGGTCTGTTCTTTGGACGGTCGCATCGATCATGCAGGTTTCAGACCTTTTTTAGGCTGGCGTCTCATCAAAGTCAGTATCTTTTCACAGAATCTGGTTATTCGACCGGAAATTTCGTCTGACGACGGCGCGAAGGCCCTGCGCGCAAGCCGGCAATACCAACACTCTTGGTTAATATTTGGGCAACAATTGGCGGCAAAACCGGCAGCCAAAGGTTTTCTTTGCGCGGTCGTAGTCAGTTCCCGGGCGAATGTCGCACCGCATTTGGACCGAGGTATTCGAGGACTTGAGGCCTGAGATCGAATGGGTTGAGAAGCCACAAGATCCCTGCATATACCGCGCCACCGATCAGGACCTGCGCTATTAGCGTCACAAGTCCAACTTCCAGCGGAAGGAAGGCCAAGGACACCCACATCACCGCCGCGGCACCAAAGACCTTCGTTGTGTCCGCCAATTCCAATGGGATGTCGAAGGACAGACGCCCCAACATGGAAGACATAACGACACCCACAAATTGGGATATCAATGTGCCATACGCGGCCCCAATGATGCCGAACTCAAGAACCAACGGAATTGAAATAGCGATGTTCACGACCGCGACGCTCGTGGATTGTATGAGCAACAGTTGAGTCTTTTGACCCAGATGATACGCGGTGTCCAAATAGCCGGCGCGGATCCCATTCAAGAAAGTCGCAAAGGCGATGATAGGGGCAACCGCATTCGCACCTTCCCGGTATTCGGGGCCAACCATAATCTGCACCAGACTGGGCATAACCACCGACAGGCCCACTGTCGACGGTAACAACACGATGATCAGCAGTCCCCAATTTTGGACGAGTTGTCGCCGTGTCGCCTCAACGCCCTCGGTTTCAAATTTAGTGATCGCCAGCGGAAGCGAAGCAGAGCCAATCGGTTCGGCGATGGATCGAATGATCCGGTCCGCCACATGATACGCAGCGCCGTAGATCCCAAGCAGGTACACCCCAAGATACAGTTCGATCAAAAACCGGTCGGTTACGAGAATTACGGCACCCACGGTGAACCCCATGCCAAGCGGCACGCCAAAACGCACCATGTCCTGAAGGTCTTCCTTCCGCGGCTTCTGTATCTGCGCATTGACCCATAGCCTGACTGTGAGAACGCACGCCGGCACAAAGACACCAAGCACGCCGCCAATCAGAATGCCCTCCGCCCCCCACCCAATCCAGGCAAGCACCGCTCCAACGGCGGATGCAACGACGGTTCTGATAATGGTGAAAACAACGTAGTGGCTGACGAGGAGCCTCGCACGCAGCAGCGACAGATTGATTTCGTACCAACCTTGCGTCAGGAAAAAAGCAGCACCAATGATCAACAGCCATCTTGTACGTTCAGATCCTTCAATCGCCCACAAAACAAACAAGCCGATCAATGAAAGAGCGGTGGCCACAACGAAACACACCAGAATTGCCGCAAGCGTCTGTTCCCGTTTGCCTTCCCGCTCCGAAAGCCGCAGCGCGCCCATAGACAACCAGCCGAGACCCGCGCCCTGCAACAACGCAACGATCGCAAGAACAAATGTGTAAATCCCATATTCGTCGGGCGAGAGAATGCGCGTGTAGAACGCTATCAAAGCGAAGGTGATCGCGGCCGTCAGGAAGCGGCCCACGCCGTATAAGTATGTTTGTTGTACCAGCAAGGCGGTACCAACGCCCCCAAACGTTAGACAAGAACATTATGCGGATTAGTCAGAGAGCATCGATGGCCGCTCTTCGACAGGTCGCCATCCGACAGGTCTTCTATCAGATTTTGTTCAAAGGCAAAGACTGAATCGCTCACATATCTTTATGTGCGCCGGAGGATTCGCGGTTCGCTATTAGAACGCTGCCTTATTGGACGCGGCTTGCTTGCATCAACAATTTACCAAAACATGGTTATTATGAGAATCGCTGTTCGCTGTGAAAATCACAAACGGCGCTAATCTCGAATAAGTGTCTTCCATTCCATGTCGGAAAACCCCGAAGAAATCATTCGTATCCTGAAAACCGTCCGTTCCATTCCCGACGACGCGACGGAAAACCAGTTGCTGCATGATCTCACGGGATTGGACGCCCCGACGGTCCTGTCGTTTGTCAACGCTCACGCCATTAACTTAAGTTGGCATGACAGCGCGCTCCGTAGAACGCTAATTGCGTCGGACGTTCTGCTTCGCGATGGGATCGGTGTTGAGGTTGTGTTACCCTGGTTTTCTGTTCAGCCTGGGTTGAACATGAATGGCACCGACTTTATCCCAAAAATCATAACCGCGTTCAGGGGACGCCGTATTGCCGTATTCGGTACCCGCCCCCCATGGCTCGATACAGCGGCGAACATCATTCGGGAACAAGGCGGCAATGTGGTTTGCACCAGCGACGGTTTTCAGGATTCGAACCACTATCTAAACCTTGCTAAGGAACACGAACCTGAGTTGATTGTTCTGGCAATGGGAATGCCAAAACAAGAGCTCCAGTCACAACGCCTCAAGAATGAGCTCGACCACCCTTGCCTGATTGTAAATGGCGGTGCCGTCATTGATTTTATGGCGGGCAAAGTCTCACGTGCGCCGGTTTTCATACGACGCATGAAGATGGAATGGCTTTACAGACTCGCCTTGGAACCGCGTCGCATGTTTGACCGTTACGTCATCGGCAATCCGCTGTTCTTGTGGCGCTGCCATCGACTACGCCGCACCAGCCCTTAGCCACTGCGAGTCACGGATCATTGCCTGACGGCACTTTTCCGTCCCGCGACCGGCTGCACAGGCCTCTCTATTGCATTCCCGGCTGCCGAAATCCGGCAATTCACCATGGACATAAAGGCATTGGATATCCGTCGAAGATAAGGTGCCGTGTACGGAAAGTTTCCCGCGTGATCGAAATTGTGCCGCATGGCCGCATTTGCTTCGAAGATGACCAGTTGCCCGTTTTTGTTGACCGTGAAATCAACGCCGAAGAAATCCAGACCAATGATTTGTGAAATCTCCGCCAAGCGCCGGAAGTTGTCCTTGCCCAGATAAGTCAAAGGGTCCGCAAGATATGCACGCTCCGCCTTTTGCGCATGGGGAAGCCTGTCCATCACACGGTATCGATCGCCCGAGTGGATTTGCCAATGATCGCTTGTGAGGTTCGCAACCGGATAAAATGCACCATCCACAAAAAAGGCTCGGGTCTTGTGGAAATATCCATCTGAACCCCGGCAATCCACGTACTGAATGGCGTAGATTTCGGCGCTGCTCTCGAATTCCAGTAGCGCCTTCTCGAGATCTTCGACATTCTCAATCAACGCAACGGTGCTGCCCGTTTGTGTTCCGGCCTCCCTCATAATCAGGGGCGGTTCGATTCCACCATCCAATATGCGAGCAATTAGTTCGTCAGTAGACGCATTTACACGGGTCTTGAGTACTCGCGGCATGCAAATACCATCAACGGCACGCAACCGCTCGGCAATATCGTATCGCGTGGTATTCACGACACGGTCAGGCGGATTGATTACAGGGATGTTGGAAAAGTGATCGACAAACCTTTGAATGTCACTCAACGCTGATTGCTTGAGATCTGCACAACTGACGGTGTTTACAATGACATCGAACGGTGGAAGCCCCTCATGATCGATCAGATTGTTGCCGAAAATCGTGGCCGTATACAGATTAACACTCTCTCGATCGATAAGTGCGCGTGTGGAAAAGTGACCGCGCCTCAAGCCGCATTCATTCACCCCTTGTTCAGCGTTCCAAGTGATGGCGTGATAACTTTTGTCGATTGATCGCAGCCTCAAAACTGTTGGGCGACCCGGATCATGACGATCGGGTGGTATGATCGGATTGATTTGTGTCGATATTCGAGCTGCTCGTTCCGCTGCGGTGCGGTCTCCTTTTTGGGAAAGCAGCGCAGATAGATAGCGCAGAGCGGTCGCGTTATCGCCTCTTTCTGACAAGCTTTGCCGCAGGGCCCATTCGGCGCGATCAAGTGCCCCAATTTGAAAGTACCTAATGCCGAACTCGAACTGCAGACGCCAATCATCCGTATGCAAATGCGAAATCTCGCGCAATCGATAGAACGCATCTTCGCGCCTGCCCTGTTCCAACAAATCGCGGACAGCTTGTAAGTGCGATAATGTATCTTGCTTGTCGATTGGGTCTCGCTCGGTGTTCACGCAAGACACCCGGCATAGACACGCATACGCAACATCAGCCTTTGGCTATCCGGCGCAAACCCCGTACGGCCATGGAGCGCCCGCGTGTTGTGCATAAACAGGGTGTCGCCGGCACCGAGCGGAAAGGTCTGGAAGCGACCCGTATCCTTAAGGACATCCAACACAGCGCGCAGGACTTTCTTTGTCGTCTCGTCCACAAAGGCACCGCTCTTGATCGCATTCAGAATCTGGTGGTCATAAAAGCGGATATGTTGCGCCCCGCGATGTCGCCATAGAATGGGATGCAGGCCGCGGCCAAACGGAACTTCGGTTTTGTGAAGTGCAATGATGGTCTCTTCGTCGAGGCCACTTAGAATATCCTCAACCGGCCCGACAATCGTGTGCCCCCCCTGAAAATCCGGCCGAACCATTTGGAAGGCCACCAGTTCATGGGGCACAGCATCGTAGCTCGAATCTGTGTGCAACATCAGCGCCCGATTGGTTCGGCTGTACCGTGTGACGGCGGTGGATAGCTGCGCTTTCGGCTCAATTTCAATGCGTGTTTGCGACACATGCCCGAGTCTTTCCGGCGACTTGATAAACGGATGCGGAGATCGGCAGGCAATCGCGCGCGCAATATGTATGGTCAGGTCTGGCGTCTCAATCGGTGGTGGACCACGAAGCACAAAGAAGTGGGGATAGTTATTCAGTATCTGGACCATACGGTCCGTAATTTCGCCGACCGCCTCCGATCGCGACAAAAACAGATCTGCTATGCGCCGATTGATCCTAATGATCGGCTGAAGTTTTTGGCTTTCTAGAACGCGGCCAAAACGGGCGACAGATGCCACTGCTCGACGCTCCTTAACGGGCTCTTAAACCAACGACCTAAATAGAGGTGCCTAACGCAATCCGGCCGTCAGCATGCCAGGTAGGACTAAATAAAGATTTAGCAACCGGTCCTGTTCCAGGACCCCATTTACCCGCAGCATTTGGGCGTTCTACCAGTTAATCTGTTCCAGATTGTCGAAGTCGAGCTCGCTGCCGTCGGAGAGTGTAATCGTCCCAGACGCATCGGCGCTCAGATCGATCTGATTGGCGCCCGTATTGGTAATGCTGCCTGAATCGATGGAAACGGTCCAATCGACGCCGTAGGTGCCGATGGCTCCCTCAAGCTCGACACCGTCGGTCCATCCCGTTCCGCCATCGAAACTGTCGCTGCCGTCACCGAGTTCAAAAATGTAGATATCGTCTCCGGTACCACCTGTAGCGATATCGTTTCCGCCACCGCCTATAATGGTGTCATCGCCAGCACCGCCGTTCAAAGTATCGTTGCCGTCGAAACCGTAAACGACATCACTTCCGGTCCCACCGGTGATGGTGTCGTTACCATCGGTGCCGAATTCAAACGTAATGTCTTCCGAATAGGTGAGCGCTCCGTCCGACGCTTCGACGGTTACGGTGTAAGAATTGGACGACGAAAAATCGATGGGATTAGATGTGTTTTCGAAGAAGTTAATCTGGCCATCTTCGGAAGATCCATCGTCACCATCACTGCCCTCGCCGACAAACAGATCGAGATCGCCATCGCCATCAATGTCGGCAAAGGTGGGTGATGCGTCCGTGCCGACATCTGTAAGTCCGAAGGGATTGGTGCCCGAGGCAGTGAAAGAAGGACTAGACTCGGTTCCGGTATTTTCAAAATAGTTCAGCGTGCCATCGCTCTCACCGATGAGGGCATCAAAATCACCATCTCCGTCAATGTCAGCGAAGGTAATTTCTGAGTCAGAGCCCACATCATAGAAACCGAATGGGTTCGTCGAGTTGGCCGCAAAGCTGGCGCTCGACGCAGTCCCGGTATTTTCAAAGTAGTTGATGTGACCATCACTTTCGCCGACAAACAGATCCATATCGCCGTCATTATCGATATCGACGAAGGTTGGTGCAGAATCGCTCCCAATATCCGGAATGCCGAAGGCACCCGTTGAGGGCGACCCAAATGTGGGGCTCGATGCGGTGCCGGTATTCTCGAAATAGTTCATGACACCAGTTTCTTCACCGACGAATGCGTCCATATCGCCATCATTATCGATGTCGACAAAAGTAATGTTCGAGTCGCCGCCCACGTCTGTCGATCCAAAGGGGTTCGTCGCAGACACAAAGTTCGGATTACTCGACGTTCCGGTATTCTCGTAGTAGTTCAGGTTGCCGTTGGATTCGCCGATGAACGCATCCAAGTCACCGTCATTGTCGATATCAACGAAGACCGGCGTCGCGTCATTGCCCACATCGATACCGTTAAGCGGATTGTTCGAACCCGACTGTTGGCTAAACGACGGTGTCGGCACCGAAATTTTAATTTCACCCGTTGACGAGTCGATCGAGAACAGACCTCCAGCATCGCTCGTCAAAGTGAACGTATGTGTGTCCCCCTCATTTGGATCCACGGCGCTGACTGTGGCAACCACCGCGCCTCCCGACGCGTTCGTCGAAAGTGAAGCATTCCCGTCTACTTTGATATCCGTCGGCGCCAACGGATTGCCGTCCATGATATCGGCCAGCGCCACTTCACCATCGCCGAAGGAGAAACGTTCCACATTCGACACAGTATCCGTGCCGTCACGCCCTGCGACGGTATCGGTAATGGTGTACGAGCCGTTACCATTGTCGGTGACGATATACTGAGAACGAGAGCCGACAAATACAACCTCGTCATCACCGAGACCGCCGTCGATCGTGTCGTCGCCCGCGCCCCCATCGATTGTGTCATCACCCGTACCGGCGTTTATATTGTCGTTGCCGTCAAGGCCGTAAATCGCGTCGGTGCCGGTCCCGCCGTTTATCGTCTGCCCGCTGTCTGTCCCAAAACGGAAAGTGATGTCTTCAGAGTAGTTGTTGCTACCGTCCGATGTTTGAACGGTTACCGTGTGAGAGCTGGCCGAGGAAAAGTCGATCGGGGACGCTGTATTTTCGAAGTAATTGATTCGTCCATCTTCAGAAGACCCATCATCGCCGTCGCTGCCCTCACCGACGAACAAGTCCAGATCGCCATCGCCATCGATATCGGCGAATGTGGGGGATGAGTCCGTTCCCACATCCGAAAGACCAAACGGGTTGCTTCCGGCAGACACGAAACTTGGGCTGGTGACCGTTCCGTCATTCCGGAAATAGTTCAGAGTGCCGTCGCTTTCACCGATAATCGCGTCCAGATCACCATCGCCATCCATATCGGAAAATGTGATCTCGGAATCACTGCCGACATCAAAAAAACCAAACGGATTGGTCGAGCCCGATGCAAAGCTTGCGCTGGAAGCCGTGCCCGTATTCTCGAAATAGTTGATGTGGCCATCATTTTCACCGACGAACAGATCCATGTCGCCGTCATTGTCGATATCGACAAAGGTTGGCGCCGAATCGCTGCCCACATCCGGAATACCAAAGGCACCCGTCGACGGTGATCCAAATATGGGGCTGGACGCGGTGCCCGTATTCTCGAAGTAGTTCATCACGCCGTCGTTTTCACCGACAAACGCGTCCATATCTCCATCATTGTCGATATCGACGAAAGTGATGTTTGAATCAGTCCCCACATCGGTTGACCCGAATGGGTTCGACCCCGCCACAAAGTTTGGATTAGTCGATGTGCCGGTATTTTCGTAATAGTTCAGATTGCCGCCGGCTTCGCCGATGAAGGCATCTAAATCGCCGTCATTGTCGATATCCACCAGCACCGGCGTTGCGTCATTACCCACATCGATGCCATTGAACGGGTTGCTCGATCCGGTGCGTTGTGTGAACTCCGGCGTTGAGGCAGCACCCAATTTAATGTCACCGGTCGAAGAGTCGATCGTGAATAACCCGCCTGCATCGTTTGTGAGCGTATATGTATGGGTATCACTAGAATCCGGATCGACGGTATTCAGGCTGGCCACGACGGTTCCCGTCGAAGCACTCGATGTTACCGACGCATTTGCTGAAACCCCGATGTCGGTTGGCGCATAATTGTAGTCCAGAATGTTGACACTGTGCGTTGCTGTGACGTTGCTGCCATCGGTGGATGTGGCACGCACATGGATGTCCATGGACGACCCATTGTCGTAATCGATTTGCGTATTGTCCCGGACAGTAATGACACCGGAATTGGTATCGATCTCGAACGGACCGGTCGTGATGACATTGCCGGACCCGTCGACGATCTCATAGGTGACCGTATCGGTTGCATCGGCGTCGGTGGCCAGCGCCGTGATCCCGATGGCTGTCCCGTTCGCCGCCGCCTCGGAAACTTGATTGGTGGAGCCGTCGGAGTCGCTCTGAGCACTGATGGAGTGTTCCGAGGTGTCGTCCGTGAGGTTCACCGTAAAGGTCGCCTGACTTTGGGAGCCGTCATCGGACGTTGCCCGGACGATCACATCCACCGTGGGACCGGCTTCGCGGTCGAGCTGGGTGTTGTCGCGGACGGTGATCACGCCCGTATTGGGATCGATCTCAAACGGACCCGTGGTTACTACATTGCCGGAGCCGTCGATGATCTCGTAAGAGACATCATCGGTCGCATCCGCATCGGTGGCCAGCGCCGTGATGCCCACCGTCGAACCGTTGGCGACGGATTCACTGACGGTATTCGCCGTGCCGTCATTGTCGGAGACAGCAGAGACCGAGTGCTCGGACGTGTCGTCGGTCAGGTTGACCGTGAAGGTCGCCTGGCTCTGAGAGCCGTCATCGGAGGTTGCGCGCACGATCACATCGACCGTGGGGCCCGCCTCGCGATCCAACTGAGTATTATCCCGCACCGTGATCACGCCCGTATTGGGGTCGATCTCAAAGGGACCGGTGGTCACCACGTTCCCTGAACCGTCGATGATCTCGTAAGAGACATCGTCGGTGGCATCGGCGTCCGTCGCCAGCGCGGTGATGCCTACCGTCGACCCGTTGGCCACGCTCTCGGAGATCGTGTTCGCCGTGCCGTCATTATCGCTCACCGCACTGACGGCATGTTCCGACGTGTCGTCCGTCAGATTGACCGTAAACGTCGCCTGGCTCTGGGAACCGTCGTCCGACGTGGCGCGCACGATCACATCGACCGTGGGGCCCGCCTCGCGATCCAACTGGGTGTTGTCCCGCACGGTGATCACGCCCGTGTTGGGGTCGACCTCGAAGGGACCTGTCGTGACGACGTTGCCGCTGCCGTCGACGATCTCGTAAGACACATCGTCCGTGGCATCCGCATCCGTCGCCAGCGCCGTGATCCCCACGGTGGAGCCGTTGGCGACGGATTCGCTGATGGTATTGGCCGTCCCGTCATTGTCCGAGACGGCGGAGACCGAGTGCTCCGACGTGTCGTCGGTGAGGTTGACGGTGAAGGTCGCTTGGCTCTGGGAACCATCGTCCGACGTGGCCCGGACGATCACATCGACCGTCGGCCCCGCCTCCCGGTCGAGCTGGGTATTGTCCCGCACGGTGATCACGCCCGTATTGGGATCGATCTCGAACGGACCGGTGGTGACCACATTGCCGGAGCCG
>JANQPL010000010.1 GCA_028289425.1 Alphaproteobacteria bacterium
TATCCCAAAAGGCATTTAACCGATCTTGCCGCGACGAGGTGTTGATGTATTCGCCACCAAAGATCAGCGTATGGCCGATGCCGCCGGTGTCAAATTCGCTGACCAAGTTCCCTGACACAATAAGATTTTGGCGGTCTGTTGCATCAACATATCCATCCAACGTGACCTCATCGGGCGTAGCCGCCTGATTGTAACCTGAAGCGTAGAAGTTGCTATACAGCTTGTCATAATCGCCATAGAAGACGCCCACATTTGCCTTCAAGTAATCCGTGAACTCATGCTGCAAAGCCGCGCGGAAGAGATGCGCTTCAAGCTCATGAAAGTTCAGTTCTTCATCACCAAAGACGATATCTTGGAAGGCTTCCACCGGACGGCCATCCGCACCCGTTGGAATACCGCGATCAATAAAGCGATCATGGTTTATGTATTCGTAGGATACATCCAGCGTTGTGGATGAACCGATCTTGAGCCGGCCGGTCGGGTTCACGCCGAACCGATCCCCATCATAGAAGTCTCTATGATTGTTCAAGTTCTCATACATCGCATTGATGCGGATCGCAGCATTGTCGCTTACGGCGTAGTTGCCATCCAGCTCAAAGCCAAATTCGCCAAATGTGTCGACACCCGCTTTGTAACCCAGGAACGCCTCGCCAATGACACCTTTCTTCGTCACGCGGTTCAGAATGCCGCCTGTGCCGCCACGTCCGAATAAGAGCGCATTCGGGCCGCGAAGAATTTCTATCTGCTCCAGATTGTAGAGTGGACGGTAATACTGGACGTCGTCCCGAAACCCATCAATGTAGAAGTCAGCCGTTGAGCGGACCCCCCGAAACACAACGGCGTCCCGGTGCCCCTCACCCTGTGACGTATTCACACCCGGTGTGTAGTCGATAATTTGGCCGATGCTTGTAAAACCCCGTCGTTCGATTTGGTCAGCGGTGACAATTGAAAGACTTTGCGGAACGTCGATGATCGGCGTCGGTGTTTTCAGCGCATTGACCTGATCCTGCTGCAGTACCCGGCCCGTGACGATGATTTCATCTTTCGCCTTTACCTCAGCCGAGCCAGCATCGCCGGCGGTCTGAGCCATCGCCAAAGGCGCAGCGAACGTGAGAGAAAGCGCAGTAGCGCCCATTAGTCGCGAAAATAAGCGTGTCATTGTTTGAAATAACCCCCAATAATTCTTTTACCCGTAACATCTGAAAAGGCGCCCGCTTGCGCTCACCCAGATGTGAATGCGAATGCTTCGCAATTGCTGGTATAGTATGTGAGAGTGCGAGTCAATTGCACAGATGTCACACGGCCTTAACAAGCAGCCGAGCTGCAAGTCGGAGTCGGGAAACAAACCACAACGGCAATGGGGTCACGGGTGATCGTCCTATGACTGTTCCCGGCGCCCAGAGCGTCTTGCGGCCAGAGGACGAATGCCTGCTTTTCGGCCAAAAACTAACCAACCCATGAGTAGGCTGTGTCGCTGACCGTTCAGGGCAAAGCTTCTTTGAAGCGGTTGGGAACAGTTGGGTGCGGCTTCGGTACGGTGACCAAACCATCACCATGTCTGTATTGTGACCGACGCCCTTGATCTAAACATACGGCTGGGGGAAGCCTTGGCGGTGAGTTTTCCGAACCGCCGGGCGGCGGCCAAATCCACGGACGCCGGTATGTTTGGGATGAGGCACCTGATTTATCGGGGCCTAAATAGGTCCTCTGTATACAAATTTTAAGTACTAGGACGGGCTGTCGCTCACCACGCAATAGCCTTCCCAATCGCCGGCCCCGGTGACCTGATCACGCGCCCACCCGGCCGTGCCCGTGAAACTGTCACCGTCATCGGCAAGCGTCAGCACAATGCCGCCGGAGCCAAATTCGGTCGTCCAATGTCCCCGCAGCGTGTTCTGACGAATGCGACCGACGATAATCCCAGGCTTTACCCCTCTGCTGCGCTGATAGGTGCCCGTGACTTTGTTTCCCCTGACAGAAAGCCACACATTGCCCGACTTCTTGGATTGCCAATGTCCATTGAAACCGTCGCATCCCGCCAATTCTGCACCTTCAACGATAAGCGGCATCTTGCCGATTTCCACGCCGCCCAGAACCGGTCCGGAAAACAACCGCACCGTATAAGTGCCCGGCATTGTGGGGGCTTCCAACATAACCTCCGACCGCTTGGGCGCTTCTGTCTCGTGTTCCACGATGGCCTCCAGGTGACGCCGTTGTACGGGCCCAGTCGGTTCACGATTGGCCGCCACTCGCGGCAAACCATCCCGGTAAATACCGATCCAGCTTCCTCCGGCGGCAAAGCACATATTGTTGGAACCCCGCGTGCGGATCGTGACCGCCTCGCCGGGCCGGTAGCTGGCATATTCCCCGGACAGCTCAACGGGGGGGCTGTCTTCCAGGTCCACCGCAAGAATACGGTCGCGAAGCGTCGTCACTTGTTGGCGCAAGTCCTGATCGGCGAGGCCATCAAACCGGTTCGCCGCAGCCGGATCTTGCGTGGTGTTGCGTTCTTTACTGGCGGAGCACCCGCCACGCATGCCACAGAAATCAAGCTTGGCGATGGCGTGACGAATTTTCTTGGCGGCATCCTTTGACTGACGGCGTTCCAAAGCGGCGCACGGGTCTTGCGTCATTGGATCGGCAAGGGCCAGTTGCCAATCGGGTTTTTTTTCAAGACGATCGAGCACCGCCGTAATCCGCGCCATGTACAGCATGGCCTCTCCCACCGCATCGCCTAGCCCCTGCCAGGCACGATAAATTTCAACTTGGCCCGTGCGCGAGATTTCTTTGGCCGAACCGATGGGCCCCACATGCTCGCGCTGTTTTTCTCGGATGAGACCGGTGGCGTCCGTCACATTGCCGAGCACAATGGCCAGCGTCCTGACCCGCCAAAGTCCCTCCGAAAGACTGTCGTAAGGGAGCGAGGTTTCCGCCGCCGCAAAGTCGATGTCGTCCGCCAAGCGATGAATGTGCCGCTGACGCCACTTCAGCCACTCTTCCAGATCCGCGAGGCCGCGCATTTCATTCGGCGGATCATTGATGAGCGTCGACAGTTTCCGAAACTCAGCGGCGATGGTCGAAATTTGATCGCGGGCCGATCGGCGAAATGCCCGCTTCATACGTTCCATGGCCGCATGGTCCTGGTCGTCGATGATGGGCGGCTCTTCAGCAAGCTGGCCCCTTTGTTCGAGCATGAGAGCCAATTGCTCAAGCTCCGCATACGCTTCGGATTTTTCCGCGCAATCGACGATTGGACACGACATGGCGCTGCAATGCTCGCCACGCTGTAGCACCATGCGTGCCAGACCATGAATTTCACCGTATACGGACATATGATCCACATCGCCCGACTCGTTGGCGCACGCGCCCGCTTCATTGGATGCAAGCGCCATCATCTGCGGCACGCGGCAAAGCTCCTCCCGCGAGCACGCCATACGCCACGCAGCCAGGCGGCGCGTAAATCCGTGGGCAAGCGCACCTTCCGACCGGGCAAACCTTTTGGTGAGAGAGTCGAGCGCAAAGCAGGCATCGCAGCCGACCGACGTCGACAAGATTCTCTGTAGCTGCGCCCGGTCGATTGCGGTCGTTTGTGGCCTAAGCGATCCGGACCCGCCGGCTGCAAAAAAAGACAGGGACAGAGCAGCGGCCAAAATTACCGCGGCACCCACACTTGCCAACGCAAACCCCGCCTTCATGTGTCATCTCCGGCCGAAACGGCCCTCCCGCAACGCAGCCCCAACATGGAACACCGAAATGAGGCCGTGGTCATAGAGCGCGATCAGGTTAAGTGGAATCCGGTTAACCGTCCGATCGCGCGACCAACGGTGAATCATAGGCATGATCATTTTTCATGGAAATATGATCATGCCTTAGTATAGGCGGAAATAAAGATCCGTGAACCGATCAGATGACCGTGCCGCGATTACGCGCGGGCCCCGGCCAACTTTTTTTGCTTCGACAAGGCATCGACTTTGGCCGCGGCCAGGTAGAGATCGTATCCCAAGATCATATTGACGTTGTCACCGTCCGCAGACAGAGGGAGCCGAAGCCAAAAGACGAAAAGATTGCCCTTTTCTCGCCAGGTGACAGGCGCCACTCCCTGGGCGGGCCGTTTTTCCGACACCACGCGGGCATGGGCCGACATCCAATAGTCCCGGTATTGGCCAAAATCGATCTCCGAGAGCGATTTTCCGGTGATTTCTTCATCTAGGACGTCCCGGATCCCGGTGCCGGCCAGGCGCACCGAGAGGTCGCCGTCGCCGGCCACATTGAACAACAATATGGTCGGCAAATGGCGTTTCAGGTGCTGAGGTTCCACATCCGCCCGGCTGGGCATGGGGCGGCCACGGCGCAACTCCTGCCAGTAATCGAAAACGTCTTTTTGCTCCGTGAGAATGAGCTGACGGCGAAACGTCAGTTGCCAGCGATCGATCGTATCATCCCGCATTTCCAGCCCCTTGGAAAAACACGTACGGTTTGAAGCAAAAAAATCCACAACAAGACGCGCCTCAAAGAACTCAGCAGAATTTCGGCTAAGATCTCGACGAAAGCGACGGCTTTTTATTTGGATGTTGCCAAATAATCGGCAGCACCTGGACTAGCCAGTTGCTTCGGCCATCTTCTTTTTCTTTGGCCGCCCTTTTTGTCCAAGGCCCATTTCTTTTGCCAAAGCAGATCGCGCTTCCGCATAACGCGGGGCGACCATTGGATAATCTTTCGGCAGCCCCCATTTTGCCCTGTATTCGTCTGGGGACAGATTGTAGTGAGTGCGCAAGTGCCGTTTTAGCGACTTGAACTTCTTACCGTCCTCCAAACAAATCAAGTAATCAGGCATGATTGACTTCTTGATGTTGATGGCCGGGCGCCGCGGTTCCGGTGCCACACCGGCTTCTACATTGCGCGTTGCTTGATTAAGGGCCGAATAGACCTGCTGAATAAGGCTCGGTAATTCCTGGGCGCCGATCGTGTTGTTGCCAACATACGCGGAAACAATTTCCGCTGTCATATCGACCAAGTCCGCCTTGTCTTCCATAAGAATATCCCCAATTGGCGACCATTGTTTTTATATAATTTATGGTTACTATTTCAAATAATCAAGACGCCAAAGCTTTTATACACATGATTTGCCCAAGTGTTCAAGAAATTACTTTGGCTCTTTGTTAACCTCTATTAACGAAAACGCCCGAAAGTGGCCCACGAATATATCGCGATCATTTAGAGGTCAGCGTAGAATGGGGTTTTGTTGCTTTGCAGCACTCACCAACGCAAGTATAGAGCAGCTCTAAAGAGCGGTTCTTGGCGCTTGATAGGGTTTTGTCGCATTACGGCGCTCCCAAATCCACATCCCAATAAAGTGCAAGAAAAGAGCGACCGCGAGCACGCCCAAATCAAGCAAATCGATCGTGGTGGAAGGATCGTACAGTATAGACGGTACGTTAAAGTCGCCGGCCGCGTAGCCCACTATAGAAAAGCTGAAGATGTTGTTGGCCAAGTGAAACCCGACAGCCTGTTCGAGACCGCTGCTGCGCAATACTAAGAATGTCAAATAAAGGCCCACCAGAATATAGATGGCGAGCGCTGTATTCCCGCCCGCGCCTATTTCCGGATTGGCCAGGTGCAACAAGCCAAACAGCGTCCCGGGGATAATCAGCCGGACCAAATAAACGCGGGTGACCAGACCGACTGCTTGCAATAAGTAACCCCGGACGATGACCTCTTCCGTCAGCACCTGAAACGTGGTCAGGACCAGCACGATCGGCAGGAAGAACAGAAAAGCGCCTGGTTGAAGCGATACTTCCAACGACCCCGGAAAAGCGAAGAACTGGATCAGCGTGGCCCCAGTCAAAATGACGGCGAGGACCCAAAAGCTGCGCCAAAAGTCTCCGTACCGAAACCGGCCAAAGGCTGTCAGATAAGTGCGCCACGGACGCCGGTGGATCAGCGGAAAAAGGATCCGCGCAGAAATCAGAAATACAATCAGCGACGCCATCAACACGACGAATTCCAACAGCGCATCGCGGATCGCTTCAGGTGTCGAAAAATCGCTTCCCGGTGCTAAGACCAGCCCGCCGAGATTGGTCGGCGTGAATTGCTGCAAAACGAGAAACACCCCAAGCAGCAGAACGAACCCAACAGCAATGAAGGACGCGAACGACAACAAATATCGCCACCAGTCGTTCTTGCCGGCCCGCGCCAAATCCGCAAAGTCGCAATGGGCGCCGTCAACGATGTCTGTATGCTGCAAATCCCCCTCCACTGCGTGGCCCCTATTGTGGTGTGCGACCGGGTTCGGTCCATCACACTACTATTGACGAAATCGGTAAACACGAAATCAATGGTCGGTTACACGGTGATGACATGGCGGATCATCAGCGGGCGGCACCGCCCCGGCCCGAAAGTGTGTGGCCTTGTGTGCAGGTTGGCCAGAATTGGGTCATCTTTGTCGCGAGCCGCAGGGACGGGGGAATCCGCAGCGGATGTGGACAAAGCACGGGGCGGTGCCTAGCTCTTGCGTATGCGCCAATCAATCATCCGCGCACCTCATCACGGTTTCCGTGGTTTGCTGACGATCGACACGGTGCGGCGGAGCCATGCGGCGTCGTGGGTAAATTCCTCGCCCAGAGACACGAGGTATTCGTCCAAAGCCGCTTCCAAGATCGCTTGGCTGGTTTTGCCAAGACTGGCGCCCGCATATTTCAACCTCAGATACCGCGCTTCATCGAGCCTGAGCGTGATCGCGGTACGACGCGCCGAGGGCGCCCGAGCGCGCGAGACGATAAGCGTGCGCCCTTCTTCGTCATTTTGCCCTTTTTCTTCGTCTTGGTCGTTTTCTTCAGGTTTTTGCTGCTGATTTTTTTTTGGCTGCAAACTTACAATGACGCTGCTGGGTTCCGATTTGTTGTCGTCCTTTCGCCGGCCGAATTTCGGCAGCACTGTGGGTGTCACGCGCGAAAACAGCGTACTGTCTGACGCGCGTGCCAATGCTTGCGCGCTCTTGGACAGCAATCCGCCGGCTTGATGAGCGCGCGCGAGACTTTCCTCGGTACGCTGATCATCCATGCCATACTCTGTCTCAAGATCTAAAGAGGAGGGCGCAGGCTCGGGATTCTCGGGGGGGTGTGTCCAATTGGATGGCGCATTTGGGCTTTCAACAATGGAGTCGATGCGTTCTTGCATTTCCGGCGACACATCGTCGAACTGGGCCGGGCTTTCTGGAGCCGCCGGCGCTTTGTTGAACAGAGCAACCGGCGGTGCCGCTTCGCCTTTGCGCGCAAGAAGCCCCGCTGTCAAACTTGCAAATCTTGGTTTCGTCATAGGAAGAACCCGATCTGTATATCTTTAGGCCCGGTTGGAGGTCATGGCCCGGCGTCCGAACGCCGGCGCATGGCGCGCCATTCCGCTGGCGGCCGCGCCATTGGCAGCCCCGAAGGTCCCGTCGGAGGACGTCAAGATCGCCCTATCGAGTTTGGCAAGCCGAAGGTCCAGATATTCCCACAACGCCGAAATCTCCTTTGCCGACCGGCCGTTCGGGCTTGCTTCCATGACCGTGCGGCCATCGATCATACTGGCGGCGAAATCCACCCGGTGGTGAATGTTGACGGGCGCGACCGTGCCGTGCTGCGACAGGGCCACGGCGGCTTCCGACGTGATGCGTGCCCGAGCGGTTGCTGCGTTGACCACGAAGATCATGGGTTTGTTCTTGGCTTCGACAATGTCGACAGTGGCGCCCACCGCCCGCAAATCGTGCGGACTGGGCCGTGTCGGCAACACCACCAGATCCGCAAAGTCGACGACTTCGGCGATGGCCCGAGTGACCGCCGGCGGCGTGTCGATCACCGCAAGGGAGAAGTTCTTTTCGCGAACCTGCTCCAGATTTTGAGCAAGGTTCGCAAATTCGGAATGAATGAACACCGGCGTTTCAGCCGCCCGCACATTCCACCATTTGGCAAGGCTGCCTTGGGGGTCCATGTCGAACACCGCAACGGGACCGGCGCCGCACGCTTCGGCCTGAACCGCCAAATGGCCGGCCAACGTGGTCTTTCCCGACCCACCTTTCTGAGACGCAAAAACGATGACACGCATCGATGGAAGCATGGCCCAAATTCCTCCTCAACACGGCGCACGGCAGCGCGCCTAAACAGTTCGGCCAACAGTCAAGTGTTTGTATACGGCTGAAAACGCCGGGCATCCCCGAGCGGTCATCCACATCCGTCGCGGATCGATCCAAAAATGTGCGGTATCATGTCTGCTCCTGTCCAATTGGCGGGCGCACCGGTGTCACACCGATAAGCGTCGCGCGCCTGCGTGCTGCATCTTCCTGAAGGATGAGCACTTGCCTCACCTGTAAGCTGAATGACCTCCCAGCCACGGTCGTCATCAGCATGTTGACACTAAATGAACAGAAATTAATGCGGTGTAAAACTGAGCATTTAAGGAAAATAATTCTGTAGACAAATTATCTAAACACTGACGATTTTAAAACACAGGTCAAGTTCTAATGATCGGTGATTTTATCCGGTGCATAGTTCCAGTACCGCAAAATCAAATCCGCCCGGTCGACCGACAGTGAGTCATAGATCATAACAAGCCGCTCTTCCTGGGCACGTTGGTCGGCATCAACACCCCAGGCCTTTTGAAACAAACTCAAAACGGTCAGGAAGCGGCCGCGGCCGAAGCGCAGCGCCTTGCACAAAATGGCCAAAGGCTCGCCCGACGGATCGGCGACGATCTTTCGGACCAATCCATGAGACAGGCCGGCGCCGTCGGCAACGGTTTCGAAAAACGCCTCTGCATGTCCATGCTGAATGGCATCGAGCGCTTCGTCGGCATCGAATTCGCTTTTGCGCTGCGGTCCTACAATGATCTCAAGCGCCGCAATGGTCTCGGGATTCAGGCTATCAATGGCGTCTTTCATATCAGGTACCGATCCAAACTCTAGGCTACGACGATCGACAGAGTATTTTTTTGCTATGGCCACCCGTTCTTTCGGCTCCGCATGCCAAAAAAGCCGCAGCGCGACGGATGGCCCTAACTCCTGCCGCTTCATCAGAACGGAAACAAGGTCCTGCTCTGACTCGGTGCGATCCACAAGGCGCGACAGAACCTTGTCCGGGATCGTGATGCTCTCATTGCCCAACAGTTCCTTCAGCACTGCCGGCGTTATGTGGGCCTCGGCGAACGCTGCCACGATAGGGGCGGACAAGGATCGGCGCCGGGCAACCGCAATGTGCTGCGCCTCCGACCCATGGCGCATAATCTCCGCCAAATCCAAATCACAAAGCGCAGGCGATTGCGCCAGCAAGTCCAGCGCCAAATCGCTGTCGCCCTTCGCCAAGTCGCAAACGGTTCGCTTCGGCACATCCGTTCCGGTTTGAAACCGCTCGCACAGCATCGCCCGATGTCCATAATCGAGTTTGGGCAACAATGCCGCCAATACATCGTCGATGAGCTGCCTCTCGCTTTGCGAAATTTGCGAGGACGGCATCAGAGCGCGATCCGCCAACCGCCGAACGATGTCATCAATCGGGAATAAAGCGTGGTGTCCGGTGAGGGACACCACGCTGCCCTCCGATGGTTCGGGAGGGAATGCCCTAGGGTCCGGCGTCTCGACGGCATTGGCTGCAGCATCCACTGCCACAGGCTTTCCTGCCATCGTACTTCTGCTCCCAGCCCAGTTCCGGCGCGCATTTTTTGCGCCGGTAATGCCTCACAGTCGTAAGTGTTCCAGAAACCCTTTAACGATCGGATAGAGCGACCGGCTTGTTTTGACTTAAAGATGTTTCAAAATGCGCTGAATAGGGCTAAATGCTCCGGCACAAGGGTGGTGCAATCTCTGCCATCGATAGGGGAAAGATCCGCATGAAAAGATTTGCAACCATTGCCGTCATGTGTCTGCCGCTGTTGGCGGCTTGCGGTACCGACCCCGAACTGTTGCAGGACCCGCTTTACAAGCACGGTTACAATGACGGGTGTTCTACGGCCAACTCACGGGTGCGTGGCGGCCATAACAAGATCTACCGAAACGACACGCTGTTCAAAGAAGAAAAGGTCTATCAGCGGGGCTGGCGCGACGGCTATGTGGCCTGCGGCGATCGGCAGAATCCCGACGGATTTGGGATCTGAAATCGGGCTCTTCCAGGAATTATCGCCAAGACTGTGACGACCGTACGTTTTTGACGTTCTTGATTGGGACACTATGTTTAGAGTCGTTAGAGCGCGATCAGGTTAAGTGGAGTGAGGCTTGCCGAACGGTTAACCGTCCGATCGCGCGACCAACAAAGAATCCAGGGCATGATCATGATTTCAATGGAAATGATCATGCCCTAGTGATCGTCGTGTGAGGGAGACATGATCGGCCGCATCGCCCTGTTCGTGCTCATTCTGCTGTCGATGACTGTTGGCACAGCCTTGGCGTTCTATGGAGAGGTGGATCCCTGCCGCATGCTGGCCAAAGATTACGCCATGCAATCCAACAAAGAAGGCACTTGGCCGCACACGCTGGGCATCGATACGGAACCTTGGTATCGCCTGGAAACCAGCCAGTACTCGACGGGTGAATGTGTGGAAGAACTGGTCGGTGTTTGGTCGGAGCGCATCCTACCGTAAATGACTTGCCCCCGTGTCGGTGGCCGCAGCCATGTTGGACGCCGACCGCGCTTGCGCCGTGGCCTCTATTTCTTCCGCCATTTTGCGGTTGGCTTTCAGCACACGTTCGAAATCGGCCCGCTGCAATACCAACAAGTTGCTATAGCCTGTAGACATAACGGTGGCGTTGCGCGGCTGATCGTTGAGTAATGCCATTTCGCCGAAATAGTCGCCTTTCTTCAGCGGCACCGTGCCCGCTTCCAGCATGACGACCGCATCGCCGGAGGCGATAAAATACATGGCATCGCCCGTTTCCCCCTGGGACACGATGGCCTGCCCCGGCAACGCCAGATAAGGGCGCAGCACCCGCGCGATCTTGCCAATTTCAGATTCCGAAAATTTATGGAACAACGGCACGCGTTTGAGCATTTGCGTGAGCTGCAAGCCAAGATCCAAAGACGGCCGTCGCTTGAGCGCCCGGCTGCGCTGTTCGCGGTTGTCTTCTAAGGTTCGGTAGACCTCACCATCGATTAAAGACTGTTCGAAGCGTTGTTTATATTCCGACTCTTCAAAGCCCAGTGCCAGCTTCTCGAAATACTGTGTGCGCAGGGCCTTTGCATAATCCGCATATTGAATGTCGAGCGCCCGCAGGCTGCCCCGCACGGCGCTTAGCCGGCGTTCCAGCACATCGTCAAGACTGCTGGCCACCTTTGGCCCCACAAGGGCTTGTATGTTTGCGATACTGACGCGCCGCAATTCCCGAAGCGCGATCTCCGCGATCAACAGAGCCTCGAATTGATCCGCAAGCTGATCGGTGAGAAAGCGCGTGAAACCGAAACGCCGCTGCAGCCAAAGAGCTGTATTGAGATACCGGCTCGGCTGCAAGAACTTGTCGCTGACCTCATTGTAACCATCAAGACCGTTGGACTTGACCGCGTCGATCAGGCGTCCGGCATGGGCCCGCATAATGTCGGTCATGCGGCGATCCAAGATGCCCCGGCTGTAAAGTTCCAGGTAAAGTTCGTTCTCCCGGGTTGCAAGCGATATGAGCCCCACATTGACGATTTCCTGAGACGACAGGATCTTGGGGTCTATGGGCTCCGCCGGGGTTTCGTCTTGCTGAAACAGGGCCATATCGTCCATGGATCCGGTCATGCCGGTTTCTTCGGCAATGTCTTTCAGCCGCTGACGAATATTGTCCCGCGAGACCTGCAGAATCCGCGTTTGGATCAGCTTCTGCTGCGGCGACAGCAAATTCAGATCGACAATCTTCATGAGGGGCCGCAATGTGGGCGCCTTGAAGAACAACGTAAACAGCACATAGCCGATGGATGACACCAACACCATGCGCTGCACTTCCGGCGTGAGGTAAGGTGTTTCGCTGGCCGCAAGCGCGAGAGCCACCGTGACGGCCCCGCGCAACCCGCCCCACCAGAGAACGGCGTTGTAAGCGCCGGATACCGGTTCGGCCAATTTGCAATAACTCAAAACCGGCATGAAACCGAATATGATGAAGGCGCGCGCCGCCAGGGTTGCTGCGATCAGTACCAGGAGCAACCAGAAATCCGACATAACCGCGTCGCGCAGCACCAGGGGGGAATACATGGCCGCGAGCACGAAGATGAGCGACGTTGCCCAGAAATCCAATTGACGCCAGGTGGTCTTGAGCGCCTCCCACGAATTGGGCGATACCCGCGTGCGCCCGTCCGTGCCCATCACCATGGCCGCGACCACACAGGCGATGACACCGGACACGTTGAGATATTCGTTGGCGATGAGGTAACTCAGATAAGCAAGCGACACGGTGAGCGTGATTTCCGTCACCGCCGCGTCCTGCAATACGCCGATCAGCCAGCACACCAGCCGGCCGAACAAATAGCCCACAATGATGCCGCCGATCAGTCCTTGGAAGAACAGGCCGATCCCCAAAGCCACTGGGTTTTGCGAGGTGCCCGTCAACAGGCTGATCAGGATCGCGAAGATGGCGATCGCTGCCGCGTCGTTGAACAGGCTTTCCCCTTCCACCAGGATCGACAAACGCTGCGGTGCGCCTATATCGCGGAACACCGCCACCACCGCCGCCGTGTCCGTGGTGGACACGATGGCACCGATGAGCAACGCCGCCAGCAACCCCATTTCCGCGGTGAAGTAAATCGACACGCCCACAATGGCGGTACAGAAAATGACCCCGACCACCGCCAACAACACGATGGGCGCGAAGTCGTCCATCATCCGGCGCACATTGATGGTCAAGCCGGCAGCGAATAAAAGCGGCGGCAGGAATAGATTGAGCAGCGTGTCGCCCGACATGCCCACGCTGCGCAGGGCGGCCACGAAGTCGCCGGCCGAGGCTTCCGACATCATGGTGTCGCTCAGCATGACGCCAAGAGCCACGCCCAAAAGCGCCAGCAAGAAGGTATAGGGCATCTGGATGCGGCGGGCGATCGGCAGCAACACGCTGACGATGCCCAAAAGCCCCGTCACGCCGAATACTATGAGCGCTGATCCATCCATTCTGCGGTTTTTTTCGCCCTGCTGGACATCCTTGGCAAGTCTGCGAGACGAACCTGCAAGGTCAGCGCCTTGTATACAGCCGCCAAATCCACACGTATAAGCACCTTTGGCCCGCCCGGATGGGGCACGACCACCAACAATCAATCGCCTGGCGAGAAGCCGAAAAGCCAGCCACAACCTGCCGATTATGGAAAAACCCGCCAACCAGATCGATACCGTTGCGACTCTATCCGATTCCACGGATTTTCGGTGGTATCTCACGACCCACGGCACCTGGTTTGTGGGCATGGGTCTCCAAATGGTGATTTTCCCCTATTTGGTGACCGAAGTGCTGCTGGGCTCCCCCAAAATGATCGGCATTGCCCAAATGGCACTGCTGGCACCCACTTGGGTTCTCATGCTGTTTGCGGGCGCCATTGCCGACCGGCAAGACGGGCGGCGCATGCTAATCGTTATGAATGCAGCCGCCATCCTGCCACCTTTGGTACTTTCCCTTGTGGTGGGGGGCGGCACGCTCACCTATTGGCTGATCATCGCTTATGCCTTGTCCATGGGCGTCCTGAGCGCCTTCTCCATGCCGACGCGGGACTCTCTGCTGAACGATGTGGTGGCGCAGATCCGCGAGACGAACGCGGACGAAGCGTCGAAAGTTCAGCGCGCCGTCGCCTTGTCGAACATGACCCAATTCGGCGGACAGACCGCCGGTATGATCATCGCGGGTGCCGCCGCCATATTGGGCACGGCGCCATTGATCTTCTTTCACGCCATTGTCGCTGCTATTGGCATGATCGCTTCTCAGCGCCTCCATCCGGCGGTCCATGCAAGGGCCAAAGACGATATTGCCGTTCATCCGCTCAAAGCGATCCGGGAAGGGTTGTCCGAAGTGTACCGCTCGCCCATCCTTTTGCCGCTGGTGTTGACGGCTCTGTCTGTCGGATTGTTTTTCGCAGGCTCCTTCATGGTGACGCTGCCGGTCCTCATTCGAGAGGATTATGGCGGCGGCATTTCCAAATTCTCGCTGGCGACCGTCAGTTTCTGGGTGGGCACGATCATCTCCTCCCTCACATTGATCCGTATGGGACACATCGCCCATCGGGGCCGGGCGCTGCTTTTGGCTTTGGCCAGCGGCGTGGTCCTGCTCGCCTCCATGTCGATCCCCCTGCCCTTTGCCCTATTGTGCCTGACGTTTTTGGGATGGGGCCTTGGCGCGGGCGTTGCCCTCACCCTGTCCCGCGGCATCGTCCAAGAGGTGGCGCCCGCAAGCCACCGCGCACGGATTTTGGCGATCTATCAGCTCGGGTTCAGCGGTGGGATGCCGCTTGGGTCTTTGATGATGGGTTTTCTGATAGAGGCTTACGGTGCACGGACGGCCGTTTTGATCCCCGCCGCCGCCATGACCGTTGCCCTCACGGTGATGACGTTGCGCTCACATCTGTGGTCGCTGGATCAAATGACCGCGCGGCTGGCGAGAGAAGCGGCCATTGGCGATGCAGAACCGTCAGCTCAAAAGCGAGACCCGGTTCCCGAAGTCCCCACGTCGACGCTGTGAAGCAGCGCACCGGTATACCGATCCTTAGGCGACCGCTTTTTCGTCAAGCTCGCGTTTCACAAAGCCTTCGACGATATCGTCAAGCTCATCCCACTTTGTGAACTCATAATCCTGGTGCGTGTCCGTGGGGCCGCCGGCGGCGCGCATGATTTGCTGCAAGATGAAGCGCTTGAAGAAATTATACTCCGTGTACCGCAGCGCGCCGGGGATCTGATGCACTTCAATAGACGCCCAATGAACGGATTTCGCAAAGTCCTGGCAGAGCTTACGAAGATCCGCCTTGTCGCCCTCGTCATCGCTCATGGCACCAAGGCTGACGGATAAAAACATGCCGGGCAGTTCCTTCAGGCGGTCCGAATGGGCTTTTAGGTAACGTTTGACCGCGGCTGGGAAATGATGCTCGTGAATGGGCGCACCGATGATCACGGCATCCGGATTTGGCCATTCGGCGTCATCATGTTTCTCGGACAGATCGTACAACACGGCTTGATGCCCCATGGCCTCCACCTTCTGGGCAACCCGCCGGGAAATCTTGCGCGTCTGTCCTTCGATCGATCCATAACCAACCAGTACGGTGCTCATCTCGCATCCTCCAGCGTTTCGGTGTGGAGGTAACAAACACCAGGCCGGCGGAAAGCACCTTGATCGACGTCAATTGCGGACGAACTTTACCCGGCAAAGGAATGGGGCCACCTGCCTTCCATGGACCGTAAATACCTCTTGCTGTTATAATGAGCACATGAACAAGACTGAGACGATCATCGTTGACGTATATCCCTGGGCGGAGCCGACCGAGGAACAGAAGAAATTCTTCGACGCTCTTCCGCCGGAAGAGAAACGCCGCATGATCGAACAGTCGATAAAGGAAGGTGTAGACAGCGGGCCGCCTGAACAAACTGATGCCGAGAGCATCGTTGACGAGGCTAAAAAACGTCGAGAGCATGGCGTTTAAGCTTCGCCCGCTGGTCAAACAGCAGCTATTTGAGATCTTCGACTACACCGCTGACACTTTTGGCGAAGCCCAAGCTGAAAAATATTTGAAGGAACTCAGCGGTGTTTTCGAGATGATCAGTTCAAACCCTCACATTGGCCACGCCTATCACGCCACTACGCGCCAGTTCATTCATGGCCGCCACATCATTGTTTATGAAGTTGTCAACAGCGACGTGATTATTACGAGATTGTTTCATGCCGCACAAAGAAGATAGCGTCAAACAACCGGTCCCGTTAGCGAGGCGCGTTGCGAGAGTTCGATCCAATTGCCGTCCGGGTCGCGGACAAAGGAGAAGCGCGCCACCGCGCCCAGTGTGATGGGCGGGCGGCCTTCGGCACCACCGCGTTTCAGCACATCCCCGTGAACTTGATCCGCGTTCCAAACCTGCAAAGTGAGATAGCGGAAGCCAGGCCCTTCCATCGAGGCGTCTGCGGGTGCAATGCCATCTTGTTCCAAAAAACAGCACACCTCCCCCACGGAAACTAAAGAGTGTTTTCCGATTCGACACCATTCGAAAGTTGTGTTTCCCTGGTAGATGTCACTTTTCAACTAGCTGTCCAACGCGGACATTGGCGACGATTTTGTTGAGCCTATTTCGGAGGAATTCATGCCGAATGTGAAATGGGAGTTACGGGCCACCAGCGATAGTCTCTCTGAGATTCAGAAACTCTTAGACGATCAGCATGGAGAGTATGTTAAGCAACTCCACGATCAGGCCGACGTGGACTGGAAAGATCCTTCATTGTCCAAACGGTTGGCATGCAAAGGAAACCAACATACTTGTAAACCTACCATAAACGTTCCCGCATTGAACAAATCATACGAACTCACGCTTACCGGAACCGGGGACTCCGAAATTGTCGGCCATCATCTGGGACCTCGCGCACTTTCTTGGAACGAAACTGAGCTCAAGGGACACGAACCAGACTTAGGCGACATAACCGTGACGCTACTCGCTAGCGAAACACACGCAGGAACGTTGGTACCATTGCAGCGGAACAAGTCGCTACCAGCAATCAATCGGAATACATACTTCTTCGTAATTGATATTGAGAAAGTAGGAAAACTCGTAAGCGGTACTCCAGCAATTGTTGAATCGATTATCAACGAGATTCCTCCCCGAAGCCGTTACTATTTCAAGAATCCACCAATCAACTTCTATCTGGAAACAGACCAGCAGAGGTCGACGCCTCTGGCGATACTGACTAGTGCGTATACAGATGTAGAACCGAAATAGACGAACACCTTGGACCAAAGGCCTTCCGCGCTGCTATTTTTTGTCATTCAACCACGGGATTACCCCATCATCGGCGCGCTTTATGAATGCAGCAGCGAACTGAGCGGCCAATGGTTGTTCACTTCTTTAAGCGACCCCAATAGAACAGTCTAAGACACCAAAAAGGCAAGATGGAAAACTTCGGTTCAACTAAAATGGAGTGCTTCGCCATTCAGTCAGTTTTGGCGACTTTGCTTGTGGGGCTGTCTGTAACTTGGACGGGACAAATATCTGCTTATGCTGCCGACCCACCCCAACGGCAACAATCCTATGATCATCTGATACCGGAAGACTCGATGTTTGGAAACCCTGGACTAGCAGACACTTGGTGGGGCGGCGAATACGCCGACTTAGTAACGCGGGTACTTAATGATGCGTATTCTCCTGAAGTATTGGCACGAGTGATTGTCATACCATCATTCGAAAATGAACACGCAATTGGAATACGCCGAAAAAACGGCAGGTATTATCTCTTCTACATACGACCAAACATAGACATTTGGCTACCTGTCATGATGCTTCACAGGGCTGACGAAGCCGAGAACATTGATGAGGACGCAGCGGAAACCGCTGACACAAACGAAGAAGATAAGGAGTGCACATACAAATATTTGTCTATATTGGAAACCGCCAAAGTTGAGACATCTGAGATTCCGGTTGAAGAAGACTTGGCGACAAATTTAGTCCACGTCTTTTCAGAGATGTTGTTTGAGACAAAATTTCCGCGAGTGGACCGAGTTGGCATTGACGGTACCACCTATCATTTTTCGGTCGGTCGTGACTTAGCCGGAAAAACATGGAGTCCTGACGAAAACACAAAGGTGGGGCAGCTCGTCGAAATCACACGATTAATGCGATTGGCCGTAGCCGACAAGGAAGGAAGTCATTTGGCGAGTTTGAAAACAGCCGCGCTCGCTCTAATGCAAGAATTGCCTTCTCCCAATGGCCCTGGGTGATCTAAGCGACGGGTCCCGTTAGCGAGGCGCGTTGCGAGAGTTCGATCCAATTGCCGTCCGGGTCGCGGACAAAGGAGAAGCGCGCCACAGCGCCCAGTGTGATGGGCGGGCGGCCTTCGGCACCGCCGCGTTTCAGCACATCCCCGTGAACTTGATCCGCATTCCAAACCTGCAGAGTGAGATAGCGGAAGCCCGGTCCTTCCATCGAGGCGTCTGCAGGTGCGCGATCGTCTTGTTCGAGAAACAACACACTGTCACCGATGCGAAAGGCATTCGCGCCCGACTGTGGGGCCGGCGGCAGACCGATGACCTCTCCCCAAAAATTACGGTGGGCTGCCAAATCCCGTACGCGCGTGACCACACCCATTTGAGTGATGCCGCGATAGCCTGGCGGGACACACTGAATGCTGACCCCTTCCGGATCCGTTGCCGCCACAGGCGCTTCCACGTCGGACACGGCGATCAGGACCTCTGAGTACCCGGTCGCAGGATTGCTGGGTAAGTCATTGCGGGAATGGTTGACCTTGATGATGGACCCACGCAATTGGTGGCGGTGCTGCTGCACACCGCCACCCACCGACAAGGGCCCCTCATATTCCACGCCCGGCTGCGCTTGCCAAAAGGACAGCATCTCATCTCGCCGGTTGGTCAGCAGCCCGATGTCCAACTGATGTTTGGCAAGCTCAAGCATGGTTTTTTTGTCCGTCTACGAATATTTCGGGTCATCCCACCAAGGGAAATAGCCGGGCATGTCCTTTGACGGATTCATGTTGAATTCAGCCGGCCGTTTCTCCAGGAAGGATTGCACACCTTCTTTGGAATCCGGCGACTTGCCCATGTAGTAGACACCCCGGCTGTCCAGCTTGTGGGCCTCCATGGGATGGTCCGCGCCCAAACAACGCCACAACATATGCCGGGTGAGCGCCACGGACACGGCAGAAGTGTTTTCGGCAATTTCCGCAGCGATGGCTCGGGCGGCCGGAAGGAGATCGTCCGGCTTATGGAGCGAACGCACCAGCCCCGCCTGATGCGCCTCCTGTGCCGGGAACACGCGCCCCGAATAGGTCCACTCGAGTGCTTGCTGAATGCCCACCGCACGCGGCAGGAACCAGCTTGAACACGCTTCCGGCACAATGCCGCGGCGGGCGAAGACGAACCCAAAGCGCGCCTCTTCCGATGCCAAACGAATGTCCATGGCCAATTGCATGGTGGCGCCCACGCCCACAGCCGGTCCATTGACGGCCGCGATCACCGGTTTCAAGCATTCGTAGATGCGCAAGGTGAGCAGCCCACCCCCGTCGCGGATCGCCTCGTCGCTCCATTCGAATTCGCCGCCCCGGTCGAAGGTCCCGCCACGGCTGGGGCTGAGATCCGCGCCGGCACAAAACCCTCGCCCGGCGCCGGTCACAATGATGGCGCGCACATTATCGTCCGCATCGGCTTTGTCGAAAGCGTCGATCAAATCTTCCATCATCTGCCGGTTAAAGGCGTTGAGCTTGTCGGGCCGGTTAAGGGTGATGGTGAGGATGCGGTCCTCTACGTCGTATTTGATGGTTTCGTAAGCAGTTGTCATAGGATCGCCTCCGATATTTTTGGATAAGGAATAGCTTTGTTGGCGCGCAGTCTATTCGGGATTTCTTCAAGGGCATAGACCGCAATAGCCGCGCCCGTTCGGAACATTGTCAGTGGGGGGCAATCCTGATAGATCCTGGGCCACAAGAAATCAGAAAGATCGATAGCTTAGAGGCGCGCCCATGCATCCATTCCTCCACGCGGAAAAAACGCCGGACAGACCCGCCATTATCATGGCGTCCACCGGAAAGACATTGACGTACCGGCAGCTTGAAGATCTTTCCAATCAGGGAGCACAGCTCTTTAGAAAGCTGGGCCTGAAGACGGGCGACGGCATCGCCATTTTCATGGACAATAACGAACTCTTCCTGCCCATTTGCTGGGCCGCCCAGCGCGCGGGACTATACTATACCTGCATCAGTTCACGGCTGACCGCGCCGGAGGTGGAATACATTGTCGGTGATTGCGGGGCAAAGGTGTTCATCGCCTCGAACGCCCTTGCGTCTGTGGCACGGGAGCTTGCGACCGGCCTTCCCAAATTGGAGAAAAGATATGCGGTCGGCGGCGACATTGCCGGTTTCGAGTCATGGGAAAGCGCCACGGCCAGCATGCCCACGGAGCGCATTACCGACGAAACATCCGGGGCGGATATGCTCTATTCGTCCGGCACGACGGGTCGCCCGAAAGGGGTCCGTCCCGCGTTGAGCGGCGAGGCGATCGATGCCAACAGCCCCATGCTGGCCCTTCTGGCCATGCTTTATGGTTTCAACGAAGAGTCCATCTACCTATCGCCGGCGCCGCTCTATCACGCGGCCCCATTGCGCTACAACATGGTCATCCATCGCATGGGCGGCACCACGGTGATCATGGAACATTTCGATGCAGAAGAAGCGCTCAAGTTCATCGAAAGGTACAAGGCCAATTGCAGCCAGTGGGTGCCTACCATGTTCGTCCGTATGCTGAAATTACCGGAGGAGGTGCGGCAAAAATACGACGTGTCATCCATGAAATGCGCGATCCATGCGGCCGCCCCCTGCCCGGTGGATGTCAAACACCAAATGATCGATTGGTGGGGCCCCATCATCAATGAGTATTATGGCGGCACCGAAGGCAACGGCATTTGCGTGATCAACACGGAAGAATGGCTGGCCCATCCCGGATCGGTCGGCAAAACGCTGATGGGCGAAATTCACATTGTCGGCGAAGACGGAAACGAAGTGCCGATCGGCGAAGAAGGTACAGTCTATTTCGCGGGCGGCAACGACTTCGAGTATCACAACGACCCGGAAAAGACGAAAGAGAGCTACAACGACAAGGGCTGGAGCACGCTGGGCGATGTGGGCCGCCTGGACGAGGACGGGTTCCTGTATCTCACCGACCGCAAGGCGTTCATGATCATCTCGGGCGGCGTCAACATCTATCCGCAGGAAGCAGAGAATGTGTTGATTGGGCACCCCAAGGTGATGGATGTGGCTGTTATCGGCGTGCCCAATGAAGATTTCGGGGAAGAGGTAAAAGCGGTGGTTCAGCCCATGGAGTGGCGCGACGCGGGCCCCGATCTAGCGGAAGAGCTGATGGCCTATGCCAAGGACAATCTGTCGGCCATCAAATGCCCGCGCTCCATCGACTTTGACGAAGAGCTGCCCCGCCACCCGACGGGCAAGCTTTACAAGCGGCTCATCCGCGACCGCTATTGGGGCAAGAAAGAATCGAAAATTGTGTAACCGAAAACCATATTACGCATCTAAAGGAGAACATCATGCGCGTATTCGAAACCATTGAGGATATGAAGGCTTGCGTTGGGGAGGAAATCGGCGTGTCCGATTGGGTCGAAATCGACCAGGAACGGGTCAACATGTTCGCGGACGCCACGGGCGATCACCAGTGGATCCATGTGGATGTGGAACGGGCGAAAAAAGAACTTCCGACGGGCGGCCCGATCGCGCACGGCTATTTGACCCTGTCGCTTGTGCCGTGGCTCAGCGGCCAAATCAGCACCATCAAAGGTGTCTCCCGCGGCATCAATTATGGGTCGAACAAAATCCGCTTCACCAATATGGTGCCGGTGGGATCGAAAGTACGTGCCAAGTCCAAGCTTCTAAGTGCAGAACCGAAAGCCGGCGGCACGCAGCTCATCAATGAAGTGACCATCGAGATTGAAGGCCAGGACCGTCCGGCCTGTATCGCCGAAACCATCAGTATCGTTTATCCCTAGGCAAGCGTTTCCAGGGAAAGTGTAAAGTGGTTTCCCATTTGGAAACGCGGCAAAAAGTAGAGCAAGAGGGCTACATGACCGACCAGACGACAAAATCACCGAAAGTCGTCAAATCCGACGAAGAGTGGCGCAAGCAACTGACGCCCGAGCAATATTACGTCACCCGCGAACATGGCACGGAACGCGCCTTTACCGGCCCCTACCATGACTCGAAGGAAGAAGGCGTTTACCGCTGCGTCTGCTGCGGCGCACCACTGTTCAAGTCGGACACGAAATATGATTCCGGCACCGGTTGGCCCAGCTTCTACCAACCCATCGAAAAGGATGCGGTCACCGAGAAGGACGACCGCAGCCTGTTCATGCGGCGCACGGAGGTGCTGTGCGCCACGTGCGATGCGCATTTGGGGCATGTCTTTCCCGACGGCCCACATCCAACGGGATTGCGTTATTGCATGAACGGCACGGCGCTCAAGCTCGACAAAGAAGAAAAGTAGTCTGGACGGGCGGTGACCAGTCGCATTGTATCACGCCGGCCGCACCGCACCATTAGAGATGCTGCGGTGTGTACGGGATGACACGTTTTCTGTTCCGAATAGTTTGATCGAGATCCCCATGCCCACTCCGCCCATCGCCGAACAGCGCCCGCACATTCTCGAACAACACGGAAAGAGGCGCGACGACCCCTATTACTGGCTGCGCGACGAAAACTGGCAACAGGTCATGCGCGATCCGGATGTTCTGCAGGCGGATATTCGCGCCTATCTGGAAGCGGAAAACGCCTATACGGCGGATATCATGGCGCCGACCGAAGCGCTGCAGAACACGCTGTTCGAGGAGATGAAGGGCCGGATCAAGGAAGACGATTCCACCGTGCCGTCACGGCACGGACCTTACGAATATTTTGTACGCTATGAAACCGGCGGGCAACATCCGATCTTTTGCCGCAGGGAGCACGGCGCGCCCGAAGACCGAATTGAAACGATTTTGCACGGCGACAAGGAAGCGGCCAACCATTCCTACTTTCAAATCGGCGGCCTGGAGCACAGCCCGGACCATTCCAAAATTGCCTTCTCACTCGACACGAACGGTTCCGAATTCTACACCATCTTCGTGCGCGACATTGCCACCGGCGATCAGCTCAAGGATGAATTACCCAACGGCCACGGAGATTTCGTCTGGACCGCCGACGGCAAGGGGCTCTTCTACACCATCCTCGACGACAATCATCGCCCCATCAAAGTGCTGCACCATGTGCTGGGGACGGACGTTGCGTCCGACCGCGTGGTCTATGAAGAAAAGGACCCGTCGTTCTTCGTTTCCGTTGATGAAACGGAAAGCCGGCGTTTCATCCTGATTACCGCCCACGACCACACCACGTCGGAAGTGCACCTGATCCCGCAAGAGGCGCCCGACACCCCGCCGCGGGTTGTCGCGCCGCGCGAGCAAGGCCACGAGTACGATGTAAGCGATTGGAACGACCTGCTTCTGATCCACACCAATTGCGACGGCGCGGAGGATTTCAAGATCATGACCGCGCCGCTGGACAATGCGGCGCGCGATACGTGGCGGGATTGGGTGCCCCACAAATCCGGCACGCTGATCCTCAGCATGCTGGCGTTCAAGGACTTTGTAGTGGCCATGGAGCGGGTGGACGCCTTGCCGCGCCTGGTGATCCGCCAGGTCACCGACGGGCTTTCGGTCACGGACTCCCACATCATCGATTTTCCCGAGGAAGCCTATGATTTGGGGGCGTCCGCCGGCTATGAGTTCGATACCACCTCCTTACGCTTCTCCTACAGCTCCCCCACAACGCCTGCGCAGATCTTCGACTATGACATGGCGACGCGGGACCGCACATTGCGCAAGACCCAGGAAGTGCCCAGCGGACACGATCCGGAAGATTACGTGACCCGCCGCATTCAGGCCCACGCGCGTGACGGGGAAACCGTGCCCATCACTTTGCTCTACCGCAAGACCACACCGATCGACGGCACCGCACCACTCTTGCTTTACGGTTACGGCAGCTATGGCATCTCCATGCCGGCGTCCTTTGCGACCGCGCGCCTCAGCCTGGTGGACCGAGGTTTTATCTATGCCATTGCACATATCCGCGGCGGCAAAGATAAGGGTTACCGTTGGTATACGGATGGTAAGCTCGACAAGAAGACCAACACCTTCACCGACTTTATCGATTGCGCCGAACACTTGGTTGCCGAGAACTACACGCAAACGCGCGAGATCGTGGCCCATGGCGGCAGCGCCGGCGGTATGCTTATGGGCGCCGTCAGCAACATGGCCCCCCATTTGTTCGGCGGCATCATCGCCGAAGTGCCCTTTGTGGACGTATTGACCACCATTTGCGACGACACCCTGCCGCTGACGCCCCCTGAATGGGGCGAATGGGGCAACCCCATCACCAGCGAAGCGGCTTTCGAAACGATCAAATCCTACAGTCCCTACGACAATGTAGCGGCCCAAGATTACCCGGCCATACTAGCCCTGGCCGGCCTCACCGATCCGCGCGTCACCTATTGGGAGCCGGCCAAGTGGGTCGCGAAGCTGCGAACGCTGAACACCAGTCAGGCCACCATTCTGTTGAAGACCAATATGGATGCGGGCCATGGGGGCGCGTCGGGCCGTTTCGACCGCCTGAAAGAAGTGGCGCTTTCTTATGCCTTCGCCCTGCACCTTATGGGAAAAAGTTGATCCCAATGGATTGAGGCGCGTTTAACGCGGCGTGTTGCGCAAATCGGCTGACAACTTGCCGACGGTGACCAGATTGCGCACCAGGGCTTCGAATAATCCTTTATTGGTGGCCTCGGTCGGCGTGCCGATGAAATTCTGTTTCGCATCCAAATCGTACGCAAAGCACTCGCCGGTCGCGATGCGGTGTTGCCAGAGCTGTTTCTTGAAATTGGGCGCACGCGCATCGAGCAACTTGATGAGTGCATCGGCAGTTTCATAAGTAAGCAAACCTTCCGCATACATCTTATCGAGCCGCCGGCGCACACCCGCATCGGTCATAATGTCGCTGTTGATCTTGGCTTGGCCCGTTTTTGTTTCCGTAATCAGAACTTCCGAAAACGCGCCCGGCTTTTCTCTTTTGACGAATACCCCGTCGAGCCCATTGTTACGGCCATATTGGGATGGCAGTTGAACATACCCTTGCGCCGTTACCATCACGGCGGTCAGCATCTCCCCAAAATCGCCCTGTTGCCGGGTACTCTTAAAATGAATGGGGCCCAGATAGCTTTCCAGCGTGTGCGGTCCGCCTTTGCGTTGAGGCCGGTTGGCGGGACCCGGCTTTTGTCTCAAGAAGGTAACGCTGGGCGGCGCCTTGCGTGCGTCCAAATAGTGGAACTGACGGCGGCGCCTCTTCGCAAATCGATCAAGCACCGGTTGGAGCGCCAACAAGGCGGTCAGAGCACCCAACAGAAACAGTATGACAACACCATCGGCCATAATGAAAAGCGCCTGCCTCCTAGGGAGGTGAGTCCAGATACCAATTGTCGCCCGCATTGGTACGGCGCGGCTGAGGTGCCGGTTCCGGTGCCGTCACGGGCGCCGGTGCGGCTTGCTGCTGAACCGGCCCCGCCTGTCCGTCTTGGTTCACAATCGATCGGATCGACCAGGCGGAAACGCCAATAAAAAACAGGATCAAAATTGTCGTGAAACCCGTCTGAATGGCGGAAAGCCATGATGCGCGCAAGGTTCCGGCCCCCCCTATTCCCCGCCAGAGACGGTCGCTCTGATCGGGACCGACCGATCTCCATCATGGGCGTTCATGGCGGATTCGCAAGAAAAATGTGGCGCTGGCCCCATCCTTGGAAGCCGCAGCCCACCCTTTTACTTGGCCTTACGCCCCTTCATTGGGCAAAATCGAAAACACTTGTAAAGAACAAAAATTAGGGTTATTACCCTAAATTAGGGCACAGACCCTAAAAGGGAGGAAATCATGGCTGAAGCAATTCAAGTTCCAACCGCGTCGGATCTGCCGGACCCTTGGACCGTGCCGCTGGACAAAATGAACGTGGCCAATGCCGAATTGTTCAAACATGACAAGCATGGCGAATATTTCCGGCGCCTGCGCAAGGAAGATCCGGTTCACTACTGCCCGGACAGCGAATTCGGCGCCTATTGGTCGATCACCAAGTTCAACGACATCGTTGCCGTGGATTCGAACCACAAAGTCTTCTCGTCTCAGGACAACATTGTCATCGGCGACGCGGAGCCTGAATTCCTCACGCCCATGTTCATCGCGGAAGATCCGCCGAAACACGACTACCAACGCAAGGCCGTGACGCCAGCGGTCACACCGGGTCAGCTTGCGGATCTTGAAGGGCTGATCCGTCAGCGTGTCTGCGCGCTGCTTGACGACCTGCCCGTCGGCGAACGCATCAATTGGGTCGAGCACATTTCCAAAGAACTCACCACACAAATGCTCGCGACACTGTTCGACTTTCCCTTTGAAGACCGGCACTTATTGCCCTACTGGTCGGACGCATCGACTACCTCTCCCGCCGTTGGAGCGCCCGATGTTACGTATGAACAGCGCCACGAGATCCTTCAGGAATGCTTGAACTATTTCGGCCGCCTGTGGCAGGAGCGCGCCGAGCAGCCGCCCAAGTTCGATTTCATTTCCTTGCTCGCCCACAATCCGAAAACCAAAGATATGATCAAGGACCCGATGGAGTTCTTGGGGAATTTGATCCTTCTCATTGTGGGTGGCAATGACACCACGCGAAACTCCATTTCGGGCGGCGTTATCTTCCTCAATAAGTTTCCTAAGGAATATGACAAGTTGCGGGCGGACGTATCGCTCATCCCGAACATGGTCTCGGAAATCATCCGGTTTCAAACGCCGCTCGCCCATATGCGGCGCACCGCCTTGGAAGACATCGAATTCCAAGGCAAGCAAATCAAAAAGGGCGATCGTGTTGTCATGTGGTACGTCTCGGGCAATCGCGACGAAGAAGTGATCGACCGGCCGGACGAATTCATCATCGACCGCGACAAGGCCCGCCACCATGTGTCCTTCGGCTTCGGCATCCACCGCTGCATGGGCAATCGGGTTGCCGAAATGCAGCTCCGCATTCTTTGGGAAGAAATCATGAAGCGCTTCCACAAGATCGAGCTGGTGGGTGAGCCCGAGCGGGTCACGTCCAACTTCGTTCTAGGGTACACGGATGTACCCGTCATCGTTCACGCCAAATAGGATTGCCCCATGCCCAAAGTGACCTTTATTGAACACAATGGCACGCGCCACGAATTGGACGCCGATTCCGGCTTGTCTCTCATGGAAGTGGCGGTGGCCAACAGCGTGCCCGGCATCGATGCCGATTGCGGCGGCGCCTGTGCATGCGCCACCTGCCACGTCTATGTGGACGAGAGTTGGCTCGGCAAGGTCGGCGACAAGACAGACATGGAAACCTCCATGCTCGATTTTGCCGAAGGCGTACAGGACAGCTCCCGTCTTGCGTGCCAAATCACTCTGTCTGCGGAGCTTGACGGCCTGATTGCGCAGCTTCCGGAATCTCAACATTAGAGTCACATGAAAACCAAAGACCGCATACTGAACGAAGCGCGCCGCCTGTTTAACGAACAGGGGTTCGGGAATGTCACCACGGCAGCGTTGGCGCAGGCGGTGGGGATTGCCGAGGGCAATCTTTGGTACCACTTCAACAACAAGCGCGCGCTGGTGGAAGCGATTACGCTTGATTTCATCAAGAGCGCCAATGGCCGGCTGGAGCTGCGCCCGGTCGATGATGACAAGGTAATCGACGAATATGCCGCGTTTCTGGAGGCCTTTGCCCGCGAGATCACCGAATACAGTTTTCTATACCGGGACCAAGCCGATTACGGCGAGCACAGCGCCGCATTGTTAGAGGAACTGCCCAAGCTTTACGGGGAAAGCCAGCGCCAATTCCGCGAATTCTTCAGCGTGATGGTGCGCACCGGGCTGCTCGACTGGCCGGAAAAGCAATTGGGTGACCTGGCCGTCAATGCATCAATCATCTTGCGCTATGGGCTGGAATATTTTCGCGAGATCGGCGAAGAGCACCCATCAACAGCGGAAACAATCCGCCAGATCTTCGCGCAGCACCTCACCTTGTTTGAGCACAGGCTGGTGCCAACCGCCGCCCGCCGCCTGCGCCGCGCATTCTCGGACATCGCTGCAGCGGTGGAGGGGGCCTAAAGCGCCCCATTCAGCCGTTCCCCACCCCGCCAATTGGCGGAAATCCTTCGGCACTTGTCATTCTGGCTCGCGCAATGACGATTTTCTTGTGCAACCTTAGATATTGGCCGCTCTAAAGTGCGAAAGGCAAATCACTCCAATCAAACTTGGGACGATGGAAGTTTGCGTTTGCCAGGGCGGCTTTGCCAAGCCGTCAAAATTGCGTGTGACAAGCCGGAAGACAAAACCAAGGGGGACGTCGTGCTGAGGGGACCGAATAGATTTAATCGGATGGTCGGCTTTGTGCTGCCAATGTTTCTGGGGATCAATCTGTCTTACGCGATCGATTTTGAACCGCCGACGGCGGGCGAAGTCATCGGCGGGCAAATAGCAGATGCCTACCGGTCGATCATCGACGCCCAAGTGTCTAATGCAGAATTCACGAAAAACATCCGCACGGCGCGACGCGCCTATTTTGAATGCCGCCCCGATTGCGATCAGAAGGACCAAGTAACGGAACAATTCGCGGCCTGGCTGTTTCGCAAAGATTGGTACTATCTGACCCTGGGACTTGCACAGAACCAGTTTGGCGGTTCGGACCCCGTCGCCGCCATTGAACGCTTAGCGGGGGATGTCGACGGCGGCGTCACAAAAGATTGCCTATTTCATTTTGCAGGATGGGTGTCGACCGTAAAAAGCAATATGGGCGACGGACCCGTCGTCTTCAACATCGACAATTTGGATGGCGCGCTTACCGCAAGCCAGCCAAGCTACGACTTGTATAGGACGTGCCGGGACAAATCGGAGTGGAGCCGACGCCCGCTCCTGACCATCGACTTTACCGATTCCGAAACCTATTTGCACAATGCAATTCGTTTGAGCGACCCTCGTGGTGATCGATCGAATTGGCGCAAAACGCTGGACGATATGACATTTTACTTAGGCGAAGACTTGGTCGCGAATGCTGCCGAACAAGTTTTCCAGGCGCCCAAAAAAGGCATGAGACATCCTTTCGTTTTAAGCGATCCCGGCGTCCTCTCTTGCAGCAACGAAAAAGCGTATGACTGCATTAGGGAGATTGCGAGACGTAATTTTGACGTACCGCAAAGTCCGCAAATCAAGAAGAGCGAGCAATTGCCCAACGGAACGGTGGTGCATAATTTCGGGTACACGACGCCCGATTTCGTTCCAGACTTTCCGTCTACGGAACTCGATAACGCCGACGCGGTGTATACATGGCGATCGTTCAGCTACGCCCCCGCCAATCCGGAGCAATTGCGAAGCTTTGGGGTTGAGAGCTATGACAAACTCAAACGCCGTTTCACCCAAGATCCGGAAAAGTATAAAGAGCCCCACAAGACACGACTCATTGAAGACGACGCTTCTCTCATTGGTGCGCAGGCGCGCCTGCTGATGTGCGACTACCATTCAATCGGCCAAACATACTTCTGGTACAAAACCACACCCGACGCCGGCAGGGCTGAGTATTTGCGCACACGGCTGCCGGTGCATCCGCTGGTCGAGTTTGTCGCTCCGGCACGCGATGAATGCCCCGCGACCGGCAGTGAAGCTGCGCAAATCTTCGCCGGCATTCCCGTGCTCGACATTACCGGCACATACAAACTGTCCTGGGGTGTGGGGGTCAACCAACGGGAAGGCCGCGTTACCATCGAAGCTCATGACGCCTTCGGAAATTTCCAAATTACGTGGGTCAAGGACGGCAAAACACTGTCAGGTTTCGGCTATGTGGACGGCCGGATCAAGAAAGATGCGCGGCTTATAACGAGCCGTGAAGAAGGGGGCCTCACCATTTCGGAAAGTTACGTGCTTTACGAAGACGGCAGCCTCCATTCAGGAAAGGAAAGACTGCATCCGCTTTCCGAAAAAACGGGCGGCCCGGTACCGTCCAACGCCCCGGCACAACCGTCACAGACCAATGCTGCGCCCGATACCGTTCGTTTCGCTTCTCTTTCGCAAGACAATCAGCCGGAGATTCTGGTGCAAGCAGCGCCCAAAATTTCCATGCGGGCATCGGCGCGCGGAGGGCAAGGGCCGACCAAAGGGAGCGTTACGGTCGAATTCACAATCGATCCAACCGGGGCCGTTAAAGACGCGGTTGTGGTTGAGGCAACACCGCCCAACCTCTTCGACCGGTCTGCCCTGCGCGCTATGACGCAGAGCCGCTACAAACCCGTGATCGTCAACGGTAAGGCCGTCACGGTGACCAACGTGCGCCGCACCTTCAACTTCGAGTAAAGCGAAACGCACCAGCGTAAAGACTGACGCGGCGTATCGGTCCAAATGTGTCACCCATTTTTTGTGAACCATGCGACATGAATGGACCGCACTTTCTTCCGGAGAGGCGCATACGACCGTAGCATCCCAGAGCGACAAGGACCGGCCCAAATTCTTCGAAACTAAAATGAACTTACTGGCGGCCGGCACCGTGCGCTTTGTGCATCTGTATGGGGAGAAGGTACAGAAGGCCCGAATGCCGATCACCCCGGCTTGCGCGCGGTTACTACATGCGTGATTTCCTCGATCAGTTCGCGGCTCTCCGCTTGCGCAAATCCGCGCGCGTCCAGCCATTCCTTTACCCAGCCGGGCCGCAGCATCATCGCCTCCGGATTGCCGATGAAAGACACAAGACCCCAGAGCGCGGATAGGGTCGGCCCCCGTCCGTCGTCGTCAAGCATGAAATCATGAACGACCAGCAGGCCACCGGGGGAGAGCGCCGCCCAGGCCTTGTCCAGCACGGTTTCGATGTCATCCTTGCCGATGGCACTGAGCAAGTAGGAAATGAGGATGACGTCTGCCGTCGGCCATTCGCTGGTAATCGCGTTGCCCGGTCTGAAGGTAATACGACCCGCAAGCCCGGCATCCTTCACAAACCCCACGCCCACATCGCACACATTGGGAAAGTCCAAAATGGTTGCGGAAAGGCCGTCATGGGCCCGGCACAACGTTATGCTGAAGGCACCGCTGCCCCCGGCCACATCGAGCAAGGAATTCGCATCACCCAGATCCACGGACCGGGATAACAGGAAAGCGGGCCCCATGGAGCCCGAATGCTGCCCGTTGGAAAAATCCTCCGCCTCCTGAGCACTTTCGAATGCGTTCGTGTACATGCCGTCGACCCGATCGCCGCGAAGACCGGCATCGAGCCGCCCCATAATGCCGTAGATCTGCCGGTCGATCTGATAGCGGTAGTAATCTCCAAAATAGGCGGGCTTACCGGGTATGAGATAGCGCGACGCCCCGTCGGAATTGGCGTAGGCAGCACCGTCGGCAACCAGCAGTCCGGTGCCGGTAAGCGCGGTCAGCAACGTGGACAAGCGGTTTTCTGCGACACCCGTTTCCTCTGAAAGCACCGCAAGCGATTTCGCCTGCCCTTCGAGCTTGGTGAAAAGGTCCAGATTAAGCGCCGCAAACAGTGCCTTCGACGCCATGAAACCATACGCAATGCGGGAAATGTCGCGAACATCTTCGATACCGGCCATGGTGTGCCTCCGGGACGGTCTAGTTCGAGGCCCGCCTCAGGTTAACGGAGATGTGCCCGCAGGCCAACGGCATCGCGCACTTGCGCGAAGATGTGGACGCCGGCGCGCGCATGATTTTAGTCAATTCGGCCTGTCCGTCGGACTACATGGTCGAGAACAAACGCCCGTTCGCAGAGGCCGTGCTGCCCGCGTTTCACAAGGCCGCAATCGGCGTTTGGGCATCACCCCGGAGAGAGTGTTACCTATGTCTCCGGTATAACCTGCCAAGCCGAAGCCTTGGCGTAGGCTGGTCTGTAAACCATGTGTCCGGAAGGGACCCGGCTTGGCCCCTCGCAGGAGCTCGGGGCATTCTCCACCTTCGAAAGGCCCACCGGACCTTTTGATTTGGTCCCAACAAAAGGACCAAACCGGTGTTGAATGGTCGGGGCGAGTGGATTCGAACCACCGACCCCATCGTCCCGAACGATGTGCGCTACCAGGCTGCGCCACGCCCCGACCTTGTCTTCACCTGCGCGATCCGGACGGCGAACCGCAAACCATTTCGCCTGATCGCGCGTTTTGAAGGACGGCGTTATACCCCCGAGCGCGGGCCTCCGCAATGGCGCTGTTCAGTCGACCCCGCGCGCCCATCCATGCTAATATTTCGGTAACCAAGGGCCGGTTGGGGATTTCGGGAGGGACACCCATGCTGACACGCGCACTCATTGGGATCTTGGGGCTGATCGTGCTGCTGGCGGCCTATTTGCTGCTGTGGCCGCTCTCCATCGATCCGGTGGCGTGGACCCCTAAGGACAACCCCGGCAAAACGGGCCCATTCTCGGCCAATGAGGCGCTGGGACAAGCCACATTGCACAATTTGGAAGGCGGCCACGGCCCCGAAGATGTCACCGTCGGCCCCGACGGCCTGATCTATACGGGCCTGGAAGACGGTCATGTGGTGCGCCTGCTGGAAGACGGCACGGTGGACCGGGTGGTTGATACGGGGGGCCGTCCCCTGGGGATGCAGTTCGATGCGGACGGTCAGCTCATCGTGGCGGATGCCAAAAAGGGCCTCCTGTCGATCGATCCGTACACCGCGGAGATCACCGTGCTGGCCGCCCAGTTCGACGGCGCGCCCATGCTGTTCGTCGACGATCTGGACATTGCGCAAGACGGCACAATCTGGTTCTCCGATGCGTCGACCCGGTTTCCCATCGAGCAGAACTTGATGGATTTCTGGGAAGGGCAGCCGACCGGCCGGCTCTTTTCGTATAATCCCTATACGGAGGTTGTCTCCCTCCATCTGGACGGCTTGCGCTTTGCCAACGGCGTCGCCCTTGGCCCCGACGATGCCTACGTTCTGGTGAACGAGACCATGGGCCACCGGGTGCGCCGCCTTTGGCTGAAAGGCGACAAGGCGGGCCAGGACGATATATTCATCGACGGGCTGCCGGCCTATCCGGACAATCTGTCCTACAATGGCGATGATACGTTCTGGGTCGCACTGGTCACGCCGCGCACCCAGCGGACCGACGATTTGTGGCAGAACGTGTTTATGCGAAAAGTGCTCGTGCGCGCCCAATACCTGATCGGCGCGCAGGACCTAATCGAACCTTTCGGCTGGACCATTGGGCTCGATACGGCCGGCCGCGTCACCAAAAACCTCCAGGACGGTTCCGGCCGGATCTATGCGGTCACCAGTGTCAACGAGATCGACGGCCGGCTTTATGTGGGCAGCTTAGTGATGCCGGCGCTGGCCACCCTGCCCGCGCCCTAGCCACGTCCCGACGGCGCCCAATCAGCGGCGCGGACGTCATGCCCCCTTGAAATCCCTCACTTTTTTGTGGTTTTGCGTACCCCATATGGGGGGCGACAAATTGTCCTATCTGGTCTAAACTTTGAAGGACAACTGGGCCCGTGTCTCAACGTGAACGAGAGGTCCCTCGAAGCACGCGCCATTGCCTCTCTGGTCCCGCGAGCACGCGTCCATGACGACCGTCAGGAGGTTACCCCATGGCAGAACAACAACTCTTCGGAGCAGTTGACGACCACGTCGAAGATCATCCGATCAACAAAATCACGTCCAACGACCTGTTCGACGCACTGAGCAGTGGTTGGACCGATTTCACCGAGCATCCGACCCACTACATGATGCTGGTGATCATCTATCCTATTGTCGGCTTAGTCATTGCTCGGATGGTCGCGGGACAAGATTTGCTGCCCTTGCTGTTTCCGCTGGTCTCGGGGTTCGCCCTGGTGGGTCCGATTGTTGCGGTCGGCCTTTACGAATTGAGCCGCCGCAAGGAGCAAGGCGAAAGCCATTCGGTGCGTGACGCGATAAATGTGGTGCGCTCGCCCTCTTTTCCATCCATCGTTTATCTCAGCCTGGTACTTGGGGGCGTTTACGTTACATGGATCGTGGCGGCGCAGTTTATTTATCTTGCGCTGTTCGGCTCGTGGACGCCCGAGTCCATCGGCACACTGATGAATCAAGTTCTGACGACGGCCGAAGGTCAGATGCTGATCCTCGTTGGATGCGGCGTCGGGTTCTTGTTTGCACTCTTTGTTTTGGCGGTTGCCGCCGTATCCTTCCCGATGCTGGTGGACAAACCCGTGGGCGCGGTGGTTGCCATTCGCACATCCGTACGCACCCTGATGACCAACCCGTTCACCATGCTGCTGTGGGGCTTTATGGTGGCGGCCCTGTTGGTCGTCGGCATGGTGCCCGCGTTTTTGGGGTTGGCCGTCGTGATGCCCGTGCTGGGGCACGCCTCGTGGCACCTCTACCGCAAGGCGGTCGTGAAATAAGGAAAACCAAGCCGAGTGCGTCGTACGGCAGAATGGTTCCATTTTACCGTACGACGCTCCAAAATCTTGGGAGGAAGAAGGCCGTCGGGCCGGAGTGCTCTTTTAGGAAGCTCCGTCCCGGCGGTCTTTTCTTTTGCTCATTGCAGTCCGACGCCGTCGATCAGCCCGGCCTGACAGTCATTACGCCGCCGCTCGGCGTTACCGATTAAATCGCCGAGCGCGCTTTCCGGCGTGATTTTGCCTGACAAATTAATCCGCAGCTCGACGATCAACTGGCGCATACCGTCTTGCCGGCACACCAGTTCCACCCGGTCGCCGGCCCCGGCGCCAAAGGCCTCCTCGAAGGCCGAGACGATTTGATCCCGGGTCACCACTTTACCCGTGCGCACCACAAACAGAGAGCGCGCCGGCGATGCGTTCAACTGCTCCAGCAGGGTGAGGGATTCGGCGAAATATTCCTGCGGATCGCCCGGCGAATAGCAGGTGCCGTGTTTGATCCATTCATGCCGGTCCAGATAAGACCGCGCGCCCGGCATGACTTTGTCGAGCGTCTCGCGCGTTTCGTCCGCCAAACCGATGCGGGGAAGGTCACGCCAGCGGCCGGCCTTGTCGACCGCCACGATCCCTTTATTCACGTCGCAATAAATATTGTCCCGAGGTTGAGGCCACAGACCATGAAGCGCGAAATGCGTAGCATCATACCGATTGGCGGTTTGCGACCGGCATTCGGGCTTGTTGGGACGGGTTTCGCAGAACGCTGCCTGCCAGCTTGCAGCGAGAACAAAGTCGCCGTCGACGCTAATCCCCACCGTTGAGGGTGTTGTTACTCGGACGGCCTGTTCTTCGGAGCATGCCCCCCCGACAAAGACCAACAAAACCGCGACGACGCGGACAAGATTGCCCATGGGTGACCTCCAATCCCCTTCCCTGGGCACCCCTAATCGAGATCCCGTTCCGATTCAAGCTCGATGCGCCCTGTCTTTTCCGGTTGCTCCGTCTCCGCCCGTTGCAGGTGATGGGCGATGCGCCAGGCGTGATAGGCCACACGGTGCAGCCAGCGGACGCTGTCGAGCCGCAAGACCGCCCGTTCGGTTTCGATCTCGCCCAGCGACGTGGCGCCAATCGTCTTTGTACGGTAAGTCTCGCGCGCCTCCCGATAAGCCTTTCGAATGCCGTTCAGATCGTCCACAAATCCGGCATCGAAAGACTGCAGCGCATTTTCCGCTGCCAAGCGTCCGGTCAATTGGCGCGACAAGGCCTGTAAGTCCTCGTTGAGGCGAATAAGATCGATCCGATCGGTTTGGGTGCAGCGATCATAAAGCCGCCGCAAATGATCAAGCGCGTGCAAGGCGGCGACATGTCGGCGGTGGGCGCTTTCCTGATCGAGAGTCGTCTTAATTTGATCCGTGAAATCGCCCGTCTCCTCCAGCGCCCGGCGCACTGCATCCAGGCTCTCTTTGACGGAATCGCGCGTATCCGGCGTTAACAGCCGCACCACCACGTTGGACATTTCCCGGGCGATTTCCCGCGAGGTCGCCGCCACCGCATCGACGGCCGCCGCCGGATCTTTCAGAAAACGCCGATCAAGGCGTTCGGTCATTTTGGGGCCGGAATCCGGCACCAAGGCGCGGATAAAATCGGCAAACCTGTGCGTAAAGCCGACAATGAGAACCACGCCCAAAACATTGAACCCGCTGTGGAACCCCACCAAGGCCACTTGCGCATCGGCGGGCGTTGCCAGGTCGAACCAATTGCCCATCACTTGGGTGTAGGGCGTCAACAGCAACAGCGCCATCACGGCGGTCAAGCAATTATAGACCACATGGGAATAGCCGGTGCGCTTGGTGGCGGTCGATCCGCCAATGGTGGCAAGCGCGGTGGTGGCGGTGGTACCCACATCCATACCGATTACCATGGCGGCCGCTTGCGGAAACGAAATCGCGCCCGCGTCCAACGCCACCAAGGCGGTCACCACGCCCGCGCTGGACGATTGAGTGATCAAAGTGATCCCTACACCGATCATCACCAGTTGCAATCGGCCAATCAATGTGTCTTGCGGAAAACTGTCCGGCGTCACCGCGCCTTGAAACGGCGCCATGCCGCTTTGCATGGCTTCGATGCCGATAAAGAGCAGGCTGAACCCCGCCAGCGCGGTGCCGAAATGGCGCAGCCGGCCTTCCCCGAACATACGGATCAGCGCGCCTAAAAGAATGAGCGGCATGACCGCTTGCGCCAGATCCAGCTTGAACCCCACGATCGCGACGATCCAACCGGTCATGGTTGTGCCGATATTGGCACCGAAGATGATGCCCAATGCTTGCGGGAACGTCATGAGGCCCGCGCCCACAAACCCAACGGCGGCGACCGTGGTCGCACTGGACGATTGCAACACCGCCGTCACCCCTGCCCCGGTCAAGGCGCCACTCAACGGGCTGGTGGTGAACCGCCGCAACACCCGGCGCAGCACATTGCCGGCAAGCCCGTGTAGCCCGTCGGTAAGGGTCATCATACCCAGCAAGAAAAGGCCGAGTCCGCCAATAGCCAAGAGGACTTGAGGGAGTGCCTCCCACATGGGTACAGACCTGCCCTTCCATCACCGGGTCAGCGCTCAGATGCCCGGGAAAGAATAGATATTGTGACAAAAGGGGCGTTTTTGAAGCGGGCAGTTTGCCGCGCAGCACAGCCGGGGAAGCCGTCACGGGACCAAAGTGACAAAATGTCATTGTGTTAACGGCCTAAACGCGGCATCATTGCGCCGAATTTCGCCATTCCCATAAGACGTAAGGAAACAGACCCATGCACGATCTCATCATCAAGAACGGCACCGTGGTGGACGGATCCGGCAACCCCGCCAAAAAAGCGGATGTGGCGATCAAGGACGGCCGCATTGCCGCCGTGGGCGACAATCTTGGCGAGGCCAAAAAAGAGATCGACGCAAAGGGCTTGATGGTCGCCCCCGGCTGGGTCGACATTCACACCCATTATGATGGTCAGGTGACATGGGATCCCTATCTCACTCCCTCCTCTTGGCACGGAGCAACCACGGTGGTCATGGGCAATTGCGGTGTGGGGTTTGCACCTGCTGCGCCCGACCGGCACGACTGGCTGATCGGTCTGATGGAAGGCGTGGAAGATATACCGGGCACGGCGCTGGCCGAAGGCATCCAATGGGAATGGGAATCCTTTAGCGAATATATGGACGCGCTTGACCGCAAACCCTTGGCCATTGATGTGGCAGCCCAAGTGCCTCATGGCGCCGTGCGCGCCTATGTGATGGGCGACCGGGGCGCGAAGAACGAAAAGGCGACGCCGGAAGACATTGAAAAGATGGCCGATGTGGTGCGCGACGGCATGGCCGCCGGCGCCCTTGGCTTCTCGACCTCGCGCACGGTGTTGCACCGCGCCGTGGACGGCGAAGTGGTGCCGGGAACCACTGCCGACAACGACGAAATGCTGGGCATTGCCCGCGTGCTGGGCGAGTTCCCCCACGGGGTTTTCGAGATGGCGTCGGACCTCAACCCGGAAGAAAAAGAATTCGACATCATGGCGCAGATGAGCCGCGAAAGCGGCATGCCTGTGAGCTTTGCCTGTCTGCAAAGCCCTCTGGACCCGGACAATTGGCGCCGCTATCTGGACACGATGGACAAAGCCAATGCGGACGGCGCACAAGTCACGGCGCAGATAGCGGTGCGCGGCAACGGGCTTTTGCTGAGCTTGGACGGCTCCATCCACCCCTTCAGCCGGCACCCGACCTACCAAACTTTTGCGCACCTACCGTTCGAGCAACGGCTTGAAAAAATGCGCGACCCGGAGATCCGCGCCAAACTGTTGAGCGAACAACCGCAATCTGACAGCACCATTGCACTGCAAGTCCTCGACAGCTTCGGCCACATGTTCCCGCTGGGCGACGAGCCGAATTACGAGCCAAGCTCAGATGACAGCTTGGAAGCGATTGCCAAGCGCAAGGGTGTCACACCGCAAGAACTTGCCTATGACATTTTGCTGGAAGATGACGGCCGCGGCTTTATTTACCTGCCGCTGCTCAATTACGCGCAATTCAATCTGGATCATGTGTACGAGATGATGAAACATCCGTACACCCGCCTCTCTCTGTCCGATGGCGGTGCCCATTGCGGTGTGATCTGCGATGCCAGCTACACAACCTTCATGCTCACCCACTGGGCACGGGACCGGAAACGCGGCCCCACCATCAGTGTCGAGCGGGCGGTGCAAATGCAAACCCGCGAAACGGCGGAAGCTTATGGCTTGCATGACCGCGGCTTGATCGCGCCCGGCATGAAGGCGGACATCAACGTCATCGACTTTGACAATCTCAAAATCAAACGCCCACGGATGGTCTATGATTTGCCGGCAAACGGCCGCCGCCTGGTGCAGGAGGCCGAAGGCTATGTGGCCACCATCGTCAATGGCGAGGTGATCTACGAGAACGGCACGGCCACCGGCGCCCTACCCGGCAAGCTCATCCGCGGCGCCCAGTCCGCGCCTCAAGCGCTGGCGGCGGAGTAGAGAATTGTTCATCACCCTCCCCTAACCCCTCCCATCAAGGGAGGGGAACTGCGCTGCGGTTTGGTGCAACCGGATTCCTCCCCCCTTGATGGGGGGAGGTTAGGTGGGGGGTGAGGGAAAAAAGGAAGCGCCCATGCCAAATGTCCCAACAATCGATCTTGCAAACGTCGACCAAGCGGCGCTGGATCAAATCGACCAAGCGTGCCGGGACCATGGCTTCTTTTTGGTGGTCAATCATGGCCTGGAAGGTCATCTGACGAATTTGCAGCGCGCGGCGGAGAAATTCTTCGCCCAGCCCATGGCGGCCAAGCGCAAGGTGATGCGATCCGCGGACAATCCCATGGGCTATTACGACCGGGAGCTCACCAAGCAGAAGCGCGACCTTAAGGAGGTGTTCGACTTCTACGCCCCGCGCACGGAAGGAAGTTTCGGCCGCATGCCCTGGCCGGAAGATGCGCCCGAATTCCGCGATACGCTCTGCGCCTATTTCTACGCCAGCGCCGATTTGTCGAAACGCTTGCTGCGCCTTTTGTGCAAAACGCTGGGCCTGCCGGAAGATGCGTTGGACGCCGCCTTTGCCAGCGCGCCGACCAGCACGGCACGGCTCAACCATTATCCGTCCTCAGATCATTTGGAGCCGGAAGAACGCACCAAGGTAGAACCGCTGGGCGATTTGGCCCTGGGTCATCATACGGACCCGGGCGCTATCACCCTGCTTTATCAAGACGATGTGGGCGGCCTTGAAACCCTGTCCGACGAAAAGGGCTGGATCCCCGTGCCGCCCAAACCTGGAGCCATCGTGGTCAATATCGGCGACATCGTTCAGGTTTGGTCGAACGGACAATACAAAGCAGCGGTCCATCGGGTGGTGCCGGTACCGGCGGGCAAATCGCGCTACAGCATGCCCTTTTTCTACCAGCCGGGCTCAAAAGCCGTCATCGAGCCGTTGGCGGCCATGGGCGCCCCCAACTACCGGGCGTTTACCTGGAAAGAGTTCATACAAGGACGCATCGACGACAACTACGCCAATATCGGCGAGGACGACATTCAAGTCGATCGCTATCGCATCGCAAGTTGACGGCGTTACGGGTGCGGGACAACGCTGCCCGTGGGCGGGTCGGTCTCGGCAATGTCACCGGCCGTTTCCACGTCGGACGGGGCGGATGTAGCCGCCGGCAGTTTCACCACGTCTTCCTGTTGAAGCCGCAAGGCCTCTTCCCGGGCAAGCGCTTCCGCCGATTGGGGCACTGCCCGATCCGGTACGATGATGTCCGTCGCCAGAAACGCGATTAGAAGCGCGCTGGCCCCAGCGAAGACATAGTCCGTAGACGACTCATTAAGATCCGGCTCGCCTAATGCGGCGTTCGTACCCGCAGGCCGAATGCCGTCCGGGGTCATTTCCAATGTCCACGCCATCACCAAGGCAACCGGCAGGCCGGCGAATAAAACGGCGGTCACGATCGAGTCGAAGGATTCGGCCAGCAGAAAATTCGTTTCAATGACGGTTGCCAGTTGCACCACAAGCCAGCCAAGGACGCCATAGATGGCGGCAACGCGAAACACATGCCGCTGGCGAAGTTCTTTGATCACCTCTTCGATCGCATCAAGCACCGAAACCCTCCACAGTCGCATCGGTCGGTCATACGGGCTGGCTGCTCTACTGCTTACTCTTGTTACTCTTGCAGCCTTCCGACTCTCTTGGTTAACGGCGCCGCGTCGTTTCGTTTTGGCACGTCGCACACCGCTGTTCCCTGTCGAAGCAACACCCATGCCACGCAGGTGATCAGCCTACAGACTTAAGTGCCGCGGATTAGAAAGCCGATTAAATGAGAGTCAAAAGGCACAAATATGGCGAGCGCGAGGGTCGTGGGCGCAGCGACGCATTTCGCAAGATTTCGGCCACTCCCAAATTGGGACAAGATCCTGACGCGCCCGATTGAGATCTTAGGCATTCCGACTTGGGCCCAAATTGCCGCTTCAACTCCCCGTCAAGCGCAGTAAACTGGCTCAAAACAAACGGAGGGCCGTCAATGAGCCATCGATTTGGGGCGATCACCCAAAACGGTTATGTGGTGCCGGATTTGGAGGCGGCCATAAAACACTGGACGGACGTGTTGGGTGTCGGGCCCTGGTTCGACATGGGCGTTCCGCCTTTCGAAGACATGCGCTATCGCGGCGCGCCGACCGACCCCAAAGTGCGCATCGCGCTTGCCAATAGCGGCGATTTGCAAATCGAATTGATCGAGCCCCTGGATCAGGAGCCGTCCTGCTATCGGGAGTTCCTGGACGCAACCGGCGGCAAAGGCGGTCTTCAGCACGTATCGTCCTGGCCCACCGCCGATGACTACGACCGGCACCTTGAAGAGTTCACCGGCAAGGGCGGCCGGATCTTGTTTGAAGGGCGCGGCGGCCGCACGCGCTTCGTCTATTTCGACACGGCCCTTGATTACGGCACGGTGTTCGAGATGGCGGATCTGTCGCCCGGCACCAAGCAGATCTTCGATAGCATTCGCGAGGCGGCTAAGACGTGGGATGGCAAGACGGTCTACATGCGGGACTTGCCCGGCACTTAAAATAAGTTTAGCTTATATTGATCCGGGGCCGCTCTTTGAGATGTGAATAGGACGGACCGCACGCACCTGCCTGGCGAGGCGACGCGCGAATGCCCCAATCCACCCCTCCGCAGAAATCGAGGAGGATAAAGACGGTGCCACCCACCACATTCGTCATCCCAGCGAAAGCTGGGATCCATACCCACTGCCCTCCGAACTGAAAATCCTGGGGTTATGGGCCCCTGCTTGCGCAGGGGCGACAAAATGGGTTGATCGGCATCCGGTGGATTACCCCAGATCTGGATGGACCCCATGCGCCCATCTTCTGAAGGCATCGCCAGCCCACTCCCCCGGCCCAACCACCCAATGTTGATAGGCACGTCCACCCACTCCCCCTCCCAAACCACCCACAGGGTACCCGCAAGCGTTTCCAGGCGAAGTGGACTTCCGGTTCGCCGTCCGGAAACGCGACAAAAAAACGGTGCGCGTGCCTGAAAAGGCCCGCGCACCGGGTGGCTGGGAAGGGGGAGTGGGCTGGCCAGGTCCTTAAACACCGTATGAACCCCATGCACCCATCTCAATACAGGGCTCGTGCCCGAAACCGGCCATAGAGTTCGTTAAGAACTCACCTATATGGAAAGGCTTGAGATCGCCAAACGAAGTGGTTATTTTCCGCTCTCTCTCAAGCGAGTCTCGATCTGTTGGGGTGTGGCCAAGTGGTTAAGGCACCGGTTTTTGGTACCGGCATTCGAAGGTTCGAATCCTTCCACCCCAGCCAATTTCCCGATTATTCAGCGACCACCACGTAACCGCGCATTTCCAGCAGGGCCAGTACCCCCTGACGGCCGCCCAAATGGCCCGCGCCCACCGCCACAAAGAAGCTGCGGCTGTCGCGCAGCATGGCTTCGATCTTCGGGATCCAGCGGATGTTGCGCTCCACCACCAGGGTTTCGAACAGCTCCGGCGATTGTTCTTTCATGTTCTTGTTGAACAGCCGGTCCATTGCCTCGATATCGCCCGAGGCCCAGGCCCCAAACATCTCGTCCACCAGGTCGCGCCCTTCTTCCATTTGGGTGAGGGTCGACAGGAACATGTCCACCTGCACATCGGCAGGCTGTTTGGCAAAGAAGCCAAGCTGCTCTTCAGGCGTTTCGAAATAGTCCCACCCCTTGCGCGTCAATGCCGGGTCGGTGCGCAAAGAATGTTCGACGCCGGATTCGGGGTTGAACCCCAGCGACGCATAAAGGCTTTGCGCCAGCATGACACCGCCCAGCCACGGCGGCAGATTCTGGATGCGCCCCCAGGGCAATCCGAATTGGGAGGAGATTTCTTCCGCACGCGGCTGATGAAAATCGGGGATCAGGGCGCGGATTGATTGGTTGGGATGCACCCGGGCATGTTTCTGGATCGCCGCCACGGTCCGCTGGGAATGTTCGCCGCCCACAGGCGCTTCCAGGACGATCACATCGGTGCGCGCCAGGGCCGCATCCACTTGCGCCGTGCGCCAAGAATAGTTCGCCGGCAACAAATGGATCGTCCCGAAGATCCACACGGGCCCGCCGGCCCCTTTAACTCGCCACAGCCCCGGCTGCCCCGTCGCTTTGGTGTCAAGGCGCGATCCTGCAAATGCAGTCTGGCTTTCTGCATGTGCCGGTACGTATGATGGTAGGAGAAAAAGAACGAATATGGCGGCAACGGCCGCTGGGAGACGCAAAGAACGCAACATAATCGGTGACGCCGCTTTATTAGGAAGACCCGGCCGCCCACTCCCCCTTACCAACCGCCCGCCAGGGTACCGTTGGGGTGGTTGGGAAGGGGGAGTGGGCCGGCAAGGCACACAAATCGGGGCCATCCCGATTTGTAATGACCATAGAAAAAGAGGCTTAACGCGCGATAAAGGCGGCCATGGAGCCGGCGAAGTTCAAGGAATTACGTCAATACATCACCAACAGGAGACAGACATGTCGAACAGAAAATCAAAACAAATACTCTTCGCTGAGGCGCCCGAGGGCATGCCCGATGAAAGCACTTTCGCGCTGGAGGAAGTCGATATTCCGGCCCCCAAATCGGGCGAATTCATTGTACGGAATATCTATATGTCCGTGGACCCCTATATGCGGGGGCGCATGACCACGCGCAAAAGCTATGTGCCCGGTTTCCAGCTCGGCAAGCCCTTGGAAGGCGGCGCGGTAGGACAGGTTGTCGAGTCGGAAAACGACAAGTTTCCCGAAGGCTCTTACGTGCAAAGCATGTTGGGCTGGCGCGAAATGTATCTCACCAATGGCGAGATGGTTACGCCTATCGATGCGAGTGTGGCACCTCTATCGGCGTTTCTCGGCGTGTTGGGCATGCCGGGGCTGACGGCCTATGCGGGTCTTAATCTGATTTGTCAGCCTAAAGAGGGTGAGACCCTGTTCGTGTCGGCCGCTAGCGGCGCCGTGGGCTCGGTTGTTTGCCAGCTCGCCAAGGCCAAAGGCGTCAAGGTGATCGGCTCGGCAGGGTCAGATGACAAGATCGCCTGGCTGAAAGAGGAAGCGGGCGTGGACGAAGCCTTCAACTACAAAAAGACGGACAACATCACTGAAACCTTGGGCAAGCTCGCGCCCAATGGGGTCGACATGTATTTCGACAATGTGGGATCCGACCATTTGGATGCAGCCCTTTTCCACATGAATGATTTCGGGCGTATGGCGCTGTGCGGCATGATCGATCAATACAACACGACAAAACCGCCGGGCATTCACAACATCATTATGGCGGTGCCGCGGCGCCTGCACATAAAGGGCTTTATCGTGTCCGATCATTTCGATCAACTGGGACCTTTCATCAGTGAGGTGGGGCCCATGGTGAAAAGCGGCCAGCTCAAATATGAGGAAACCGTGCTGGACGGCGTCGAGAACGCACCGCAAGCGTTTTTAGGGCTGTTCAGCGGCGCCAATAAGGGCAAGATGCTGGTGAAGCTTGGGCCGGACACGGCGGCGTAAGGGCCTCTCGCGCACGAAGGTGTCACAACGGGCCGATAGGCTCTAAAGGAGAAGTGATTTGTAGGCCCCCTGGCCGCCCGCCTAGACTCCTGTGACAGGATTGGTGGACCAGGGGGTGGTAATGGCGTCACGGGAGAAAACGAAGATCTCCGATTTACACGACAATCGGGGCCGTTTGCGTCCCCCCACCCTGTTCCGGCTCACGCCGGTGGTGGCTGTTCTGAACATGTTTTGGGCACCGGTGCGCGAATTCTTCCGTGTGCTGCCTTTCGCCCGATTCAGTGTCGTGGTCGTTTTGGGGGCGCTGTTCGTTGTCTATGGCACGGGCCAAGGCCGCGAGCTTGAAGGAACGGCGTTTCGCCAAGGCATCATCTTCGTTGCAGCCACCTGGCTGCTCGCCTTCCAAACTTGGTTTTGGGCGCGGCTCATATTGGCCGACCGGTTTCCACGCGATGTCCACAACCAACTGCTCGACACGGTGCCGTCCTCGGCACCCGCCGCCGATCATCGCCAACATGGCCGGTTGCAGTTCGCGGTCAATTGGGTTCCCCGCCTGCTGGGCCTTGCGGTGTTTGGTGTGGCCATCGTCTCCACGGTCATTGTGGATCAGACCGTTGCGGAGCGCATGGAGCGAGATGCGATCTTGCTGATCGGCGTGCTGTCCCTTTCGGCGGCGTCGTTTGCCTATTGCGTCATTCGGCGGCGCCACTTTGGACGCGGGCCTGAAGCAGACGGCAACTATGTTTCCGAAGTGCGCTCGGCGGGTTTGATCATGATCCCCCTGTCGATCGTCACCCTGGCGCTCTTCACCTACCTGGCCATTACCGATCCGGTGGGTTTCGGGTTCTATGTGGGGTCGGGTGCTGCCATCTTTCTGGCATTTTCGGTGGTGGTGCCGGTGGGGAGCTATTTGGTGTTCCTCACTTCGGAGAGCGGCTTCCCGGTGATTTGGGCACTGCTCATATTCGGCGCTGTGGGCACCTTGTTTGTCGAGCTTCACGATATTCGCGTGACGAACACGCCCCCCGAACAACGTCCAACAGTCGAACAGGCCCTTGCGGACTGGTACCAACAGGCCCCGAGCGTTCAATATGAAGGGCGGGAGGTCAAACCGCTTGTGGTGGTTGCAACGGCGGGCGGTGGCCTGCCGGCCGCGCACTGGACGGCAACAATCCTCGGCGCACTGGAAGACACGGGATTTGGCGATGATAGTTGCTTCCATCAACATCTATTCGCAGTGAGCGGGGTTTCCGGCGGTAGTTTGGGCGCATCAATCTTTAGTGCCGCTCTCGCCGAGTCAGGTGTGGGCAATACGAAGTTCCTGGAGGCGCCCTCCCGCGAAGCCCTATCGCAGGACTTTTTGGCCCCGACGATTGTTGGGCTCATGTTCTCCGATGTTCTGCGTCACTTGGTTTTTCCCATCGAATACTTTTTCGACATTGAAGATCGAGCGACCGCTCTGGAGACGGCCTGGGAATACCAATGGCGCGCGGCATTCGATAACAAAGCCAAAACGAATGGTCTCGCTGCACCCTTCACTTCGCTCCGTACACAAATCGGGCGCGAGTGTGGCACTTGGGGAAGCGAAAGTATCTGGATGCCAGCACTCTTGCTCAATGGCGTCGTGCAGGAAACGGGGCAGCGGTTGATCATTTCCCATTTGGATTTTTCCGGCAACGACGTTCCGGACGCTATTGACTTTTTCGATCACAGCCCAACCGATCTACCGCTTAGCACGGCGGCCCATAACAGCGCGCGCTTTCCCTACTTGAGTCCGGCGGGAACACTGAAGCGAGCCAATTTGAAGGGGCACGTGATCGACGGGGGCTATTTCGAGAATTTCGGTGCGGCAACCGCTTTCGATTTGTTGCGCGCGATCGCGCGCTATGCCGATCGGGTGGCCCACAATGATGTGCCAATCCTGCCCGTGATTGTTCAAATTTCCAGCGATGCATCGCTGCAATACAAATCGCTGGAAGACCTCGACCCGATACTGCCGGATCGAACGAGCCGCTTCGAGAACGAAATTCGGGCACCTCTTATCGGAATGTTGGCAGTGCGCAACGCACGCGGGACCCTTGCCGCAAAGCGGCTTGCCCAATGGAGCGCTGCGTGTGACCGCAATGCACGGCGGGGGCTGGCCTGCGGCGCGTCCACCAGCCTGGCAGGCGCTAAGTTCTATCAGTTTCAGTTGACTCGAGACGCCTCTGGCAGAAGTCCGGGGCTTGGCTGGCAGTTATCTCGCCGTTCGATCGCCGACATTTGTCAACAGATGCGAACGGTGCCGATCGACAGCGGTCGTTTTCAAGACAATCTTGCCAACTTCCGCGCCATAACCCAGCTGCTGACCGGCACACCGCAGACCCCGCTGGCCGATTGCCCGCCCTAATGAAACAAAAAAGGTTCACATTCTAGGGCACGCGCCCGTGATACCTTGCCCTGCCAATTGCAGTGTTGAGGGTCAGACCTAAATGAGTATGGATGTTTCGGCGGGCGAAACATCTTTGGATCACCGGGGGGTATCGCGGGGCGTTTTTGTGCAGGCATTGTTATGGTCTGCCTTCGTCCTGTTTGCTGTCACGCTGGCACTGGAATGGACGGTCATCTTCTTTCCGGTGTTCGATCTCCCTTCTCCGTATGCGGATGTTTTCGTCGCATTCCGTAGCTTTCGGCTGGCCGTACTGGATGCCCTCACCTTCGTGCTGCCGGAAAAGGCCATCGAATATGTGGGCGTGGTGTTTTCGCTTGGCGGCTTGTGCGTTGCTTTGATGATGATCGCAACCCGGCAATCAATGACTGCGAACGGTGAGATGGCGTCTGACACTGATTCAGGTTTCGGTGTCCTCACCCTGGTGCAAGTCTTGATCGGCATCGTGGTGGTGGTGGTGCTGTGGATGGTGTCAACCGAACTCACCAATGACGGTTTGGAAAGCGGCACCTGGACGCCGGCCGCCATTATTGCAGCCCTAACGGCCGGTCTCATGCTGGCGGCATGGTTTGCCGGTTTCGTGCGGATCGGCCCCGTACGCGTCAACCCGCTGCGCTGGATCGTTGCTGCCCTGGCGGTTTCCCATGGTATGACCTGGCTTTGAGCGCGCCTTCGTTGGGCGCCGCAAAGGCTCTGGTTCATTGGAAACGCTTGTTTTGCTCATGGTCCTGGGGACCGCGATCACCCATGCCTCGTGGAACGCTTTCGTTAAAGCCCGCGACGACCGGCTTGTGGCTATGGCGCTGGTGGTTGGCGGCGGCGGCGTTCTATCGGCACTCGTCCTGCCCTTCTGGCCGGTGCCGTCCGATCCCACCTTCTGGACCCTCATGGCGGCAGCCGTCGCGGTCCATACGGTCTACAACTACTTTTTGGGCGTTGCTTACACCCATGGAGATTTGGGCCAAGTCTATCCCATTGCGCGGGGCGGCGGCCCGCTGCTGGTGACCATTGTGTCGGTCGCTTTTTTGGGCGTGACTTTCGAGGCGCCAATCTATGTGGGCTTGGCGCTGCTGATCGGATCGATCATGGCGCTGGCGTTTTGGAGCGGCGCCGAGCACGGGGCGCGCCTCAAGCCGTTCATTTATGCGGTGATCACCGCCAGCTTGATTGCCGCCTATACGCTGGTCGATGCGGCGGGTGCCCGGCTCGACACCGGACCTCATGTGTTCGTGTTGTGGCTATGCTTTTTGGACGGTGTGGCGTTCATGCTCGTCTGCGGGCTTTTGCGTGGGCGAGCGGGACTGGAGGCAGTGGTGGCGGATTGGCGCTTGGGGCTCGCGGCCGGCGGCATCGCGGTTGGCGGCTATTGGATCGTCATATGGGCCTATACCCAAGCGCCGGTTCCGTTGGTGGCGGCATTGCGCGAAACCAGCGTGATCTTCGCCGCGCTGATCGCCACACTGTTCCTCGGTGAACGGATGACCCGTGTCAAAGCCTATGCGGCGATAGGCGTCGCCGCCGGGATCATTCTGCTTAGGGTTTAAAGAATGGGCGGTCGCCGCAAATGGTCACCCGCTCCATGGCGCGCCGTTGGGGAAAATAATCCGACGCCGCATAATGCTGACATGCGCGATTGTCCCAGAAGGCGATGGAGTTCTTCTCCCAACGGAAGCGGCATTGGTATTCCGGAATGCGCGCTTGGGCATAGAGATGGTCCAGCAGATCCCGGCTTTCAATCTCAGACAGTCCGACGATGCGCTCGACGAATGCCACGTTCACGTAAAGCCCACGCCTTCCCGTTTCCGGATGGGTGCGGACGACTGGGTGAATCTGCACCGGATTTTCTGCTGCCAGACGTTTTGCTTTTTCAGGATCGTTAGCCGCGAGCCGCTTGCCGAAGACCCGGATGAAGGAATGTTCCGCATCTAGGCCGCAGATAAAGTCTTTCATCTTGTCCGACAGGCCTTCATAGGCCGCGTACATGTCGCAGAACAGCGTATCGCCCCCCACCGCCGGCACCTCAACGGCGCGCAAGATAGAGCCGAGCGATGGTTCCGGCCGCCAGGTCACATCCGAGTGCCAGGTATTCTCCCGGCCGCGGCTCATTTCGTCGTGAACGATATGAAGCACTTCCGGGTCGGGCTGATCGGCCGGTGTTGCAGGATGGATTTCCAAGTCACCGAAGCGGCGGGCAAACGCGATATGCTGATCGCGTGTGATGTCCTGGTCCCGGAAGAAGATGACCTTCCAGTCAAGCAACGCGGAGCGCAGGGCGTCGATCTCCCCATCGCCGAGTTCTTGGCGAAGGTCGATGCCTTCAATAATCGCCCCGATTGTGGGCGTTAACGGATTGACGGAAAATGCGAGGTCGTATTGGGGATCGTGACGTGAGGGCTGGACGGCCATACTCTTTCCTTCCGAATTTTTTGGCAATGATATCATGGGTTATGTTCAGCTTGCAGCCCTATCGGTGGAGGGGCTTGCGGCCCCCCCAAACGCCTGTAGGATGGCCCGCTAGGGAAGCGAAACAAAAATAGAATAAGGGGTGCCCGCGTGAGCGTTCCGGAGGCAGTCAAAGCGGGCCAACCCGCCGAGCAGGAATTTTCAGAAAGTTACAAGTGGTTTGCCCTAGGGCTTCTGCTTGTCGTCTACATCTTCAACTTTATCGACCGGCAGATCCTGTCGGTCCTCCAAGAATCCATCAAGCATGATCTAGACCTAACGGACGGTCAGCTTGGCTTGATCAGCGGCGTCGCCTTTGCCCTGTTCTATGCAACGTTGGGTATTCCCATTGCCCGCTACGCGGATAAGGCGCGGCGCACATGGATTATTGCCGCGGCATTGGCCACGTGGAGCATGATGACCGCGCTGTGCGGCGCGGCGGTCAACTTTGCCACATTGGCGCTGGCGCGGATTGGCGTGGGCATCGGCGAGGCGGGCTGCAGCCCGCCAGCCCATTCGTTGATTTCGGATTATTTCGGACCTGAACAGCGGGCGACCGCTCTGTCGATTTACGCGCTGGGCATTCCGATCGGTGTCATGTTCGGCTATCTGGCCGGCGGCTGGATCAATGAGTTCTTTGGGTGGCGCATGGCCTTTGTCGCTGTGGGTGCGCCCGGTGTATTCTTGGCAATCCTGGTCTTCCTGTTTCTAAGGGAACCGCCGCGGGGAATGGCGGAAGCGCAACGGATCGCCGCCGCCGCCGAAGCACCGCCCGTGCGGGACGTATTTGACACGCTGTGGCGCAGCAAGTCGTTTCGGCACCTGTCGATTGCCGCTGCTTTGCACGCCTTCCTGGGCTACGGGCTTGGCCAATGGTTACCCTCTTTCTTCATTCGCTCCCATGGCATGTCGACCGGCGAATTGGGGACCTATCTTGGATTGATCGCAGGGTTTGCAGGAGGCCTTGGAACGTTTCTCGGGGGATACCTGTCGGACCGCTTCGGGCAAGAGGACAAGCGCTGGTACATGTGGATTCCGGCGATCGGCATGATCGTGCCCATGCCGCTAATGATCGCATCGTTCTTGGTCGACAGTCCGTACACGGCGCTGATGTTTTACATCATACCTTCGCTGATGGGCGCGTTTTATCTGGGTCCCACATTTGCTATGACTCAAGGTCTTGTCGGCATACGCATGCGTGCGGTGGCAGCCTCCATATTATTGTTCATTCTAAACTTGATCGGTCTTGGCCTGGGTCCTTATTTGATTGGAGAGTTGAGCGATCTCCTTAAGCCAGCCTACGAAAACGAGTCATTAAGATACGCACTCCTGTTTTCGACCGTTGCATATCTGTGGTCGTCGCTTCACTATTTGATTGCGGCACGGACAATCAACCAAGATCTGGCCCGCGTCGCCAAGGAGGCGGAAGCGGCAGCGCCCAAAGTTACGGAAAGCACGCCCCGACCCCCCGACCATTTGAAAGGTACGACCGATGAGAAAGACCCTACCAAATAGCGGTGCCGACTGGGATCAGCTTAAAGCCCAAATGGAGGAGATTGGGTCGGGCGACATGGACTGGCGCAACGGGCGCACCGGCATGTATGTGTTCTATGCCGGTGATGACGTGCTCAAAGTCGCCAAAGAAGCCTATACCATGTTCATGTCGGAAAATGCGCTGGGGCCGATGGCATTCCCAAGCCTCAAACGCATGGAAGACGATGTGGTCAATATGGGCCTGTCGCTGCTTAATGCGCCGGAAGGTGCGACGGGCAATATGACGAGTGGCGGTTCCGAGAGCATCTTCCTGGCTGTCAAGTCGGCGCGGGATAGGGCCCGCAGCCGCGGCATCGACACGAACGACGCCGAGGTGATTGTCCCCCGCTCCGCCCACCTTGCTTTCGACCGGGCTTGCCATTACCTCAACCTCAAAATCGTTCGTATACCAATCACAGATGAACAAGTGGCGGACGTGCGGGCGATGGAAAAAGCAATCAATGACCGCAGCATTATGATGGTCGGCTCCGCCCCGTGTTATCCCTTTGGTTTGATCGACCCCATCGCGGAATTGGCGGCAACGGCGAAAAAGCATGACCTGTGGTTCCACGTTGACGCCTGTGTGGGCGGCTACTTTGCGCCTTTCGCACGCATGAACGGCGTGGATCTGCCTCCCTTCGATCTGGGCGTCGACGGTGTGTGTTCGCTTTCCGCCGACCTCCACAAATATGGTTACGCGGCCAAGGGCGCGTCCACCGTGCTCTACCCTTCCGAAGAATTACACGCTCACCAGATCTTCGATTGTTCCGATTGGTCGGCGGGGCGGATGGTGACGCCCACGGCGGCGGGCACACGCCCGGGCGGCGCCATCGCGGCGGCCTGGGCCGTGATGAACTATTTAGGTGTCGAGGGCTACCGCAAGAACGCACAGACGGTCGTGGAAACGCGGCAAAAGCTCCAAGACGCCGTTTCAGAGATCGACGGGCTTCATGTGCATGGCAGCCCACAGCTTGGCCTGATTGCCTTCGGCTCCGACGAACTGGATATTTTCTCCGTCTACGGAAAAATATTCGAAAAGCAGTGGTTCACCAGCATCACCACGGAGCCGCCCGGCATTCATCTGATGCTAACACCTGCCCACGCACCGGTGATTGACGACTACATCGCCGTGCTCAAGCAAGCGGTAGAAGATGTGCGCGCAGGCGACAGCGATGCCAAACCAAAACAGGTTCGCTACGGCGGATAAAGGGGGACGCAGCCCCCTATTTGTCACATCAGTATGAAGTTACGCCGCCGCGCTGGGCCGTACCTTCACCCGCTCAAACCACGCCAGGATGTTCTTGTTTTCCTCGGCAAGCGGTTGCCCCATGCCGCTAAAGAACTCGACACAGCAAAACAAATGCACGTCCGCCAGCGTGAACTTGTCGCCCGCAATAAACTGTTTGCCTTCCATGAGCCCGTCCAGCCATGTGAGTTTTTCCGCTGCAATCTGTTTCAAATCGTCCGCAGCTTGCGGGATGCAATGCACGCGGTCTTGAAAAAGCTGTAATCCCTCGGCAAAGCGAAAACCGTTTGCCATGGGCTCTGCAATATTGAGGTCGACGCGGCGCGTCCACATGCGTGTTTCGGCGCGTTCTTCAGGCGTATCGCCGATCAGAGAAGGCCCCTCGCCCACTTCGTCCAAATATTCGCAGATGGCCGTCACCTCAGCGATGATCGTGCCATTGTCCAATTCCAAGGCGGGAATCTGCCCCGATTTATTCACCTGTTCGGTATAGGGCGGCTTACGGTTTTCGCCCCCCATCAAATCCACTTCCTGCATGGGGATGTCGAGCCCCTTTTCCGCCGCAAACATACGTACAACTTTGGGGTTCGGCCCCATTGAATTGTAGATTTTCAAGATTCTTGCTCCTCCGAAAGACCTTGACCGGGTCAGGCATAAACACTGGGCGGTGCTTAGCACCTTCAAGGATTGGTTAGAAGTACAAGATAAATTGAACTCGCGTCCCGTCCGGATTATATCCTTTCGGGAGAGGCGTTAACGCGGAGCTGTGATGCGTCGAACCTTGCTGGTTGCGTTGGGATGGATATTGGTGGTGCTGGGGGCGATCTTCACCCCGTTGCCGCCCCCCTTTGCCTTTGGCGGTGTGATGCTGATTGTGGGGTTGTCGATCCTGACGGCCAATTCAAAGACCGTACGCCGCTGGGTCCAGTCGGCCCGATATCGCTACAAGACCTTCTCGGATCTTGTCGACCGAATTGACGGCTTTCTGCCCTCCATCGTGAGCGGTATCGGCAAACGCACTGCCCCGGAACCGGTCAGCCGGCTGCGGCGCCTAAAGCGGCAGCGCGGTTCAACGGAAAATGGTGCTTAGCGGGTGCAGCCTCCCTCTCGACGGCCCTGACAAGACCTGCTACCGACAAGACATCTAAACCGCAACGGAGTAATCGATGGCCGTGAGCATTCCCTTCAATAAGGAAATCGATTTCGAGTATGGGCATTTGGAAGACGTCAGCCCGCTTATTCGGCGCATCGTCTGTAACAATCCCGGCCCCTTCACCTTCAATGGCAGCGGTACGTATGTGATCGGTCATGGAAACGTGGCCGTCATCGACCCTGGGCCCTTGGATGACAACCACGTCTCGGCGCTTCTGAAAAGTTTAGAAGGCGAAATCATCACGCACATTCTGATCACGCACACCCACAATGATCATTCGCCGGCGGCCAAGCCCCTCAAAGCAACCACGGGCGCCAAGACCTATGGCTATGGTCCCCACGGTGCGGGCAAGCGGCTCGAAGGCGTTGCCATTGAAGAAGGCGGCGACATGGATTTTGTGCCCGATGTGGAGGTCCGCCATGGCGACATCATCGAAGGCGATGGATGGACCATGGAATGCGTCTACACGCCCGGTCACACCTCAAACCACATATGTTTCGCCTTAAAGGAAGAGAACGCCCTGTTCTCCGGCGACCATGTGATGGGTTGGTCCACGTCGGTGATCGGACCGCCCGACGGCGATATGACCGCCTATATGAAAAGCCTCGAACTGCTGTTGACCCGTGACGACGAGATCTATTGGCCCACCCATGGATCCCCGATCAAAGATCCCAAGCCTTTCGTCCAGGCCTTCATCGACCACCGGTTGGATCGTGAAAACCAAATTGTCGAGGCCATCAAGGACGGACGCGTTCAGATCACGGACATGGTGGAAAAAATGTATGTGGGGGTAGACCGGCGGCTCTATCCGGCCGCGTCCATGTCGGTGCTCGCCCACATCATCCGCATGGTGGGGGATGGGCGCGTTCGATGTTCCGACCACACACCTGGACTGCGCAGTACCTACAGCCTGCCCTGAGGACCTATTCGATGGAGCCGTTTTCCGCGATCGCGCTTAGCACGTCCAAGCGGAATAGGTTTAGCAACGCCTGATAGATAAAGCCGCCGATAAGGGTTGCTCCGATTCCAAGGCCAATGGCCAGAGTGTTGATGCTCACATTGGTGGGGGATTCTTCAGCCGTCAGTTGAAGAAACGCATCAAACGCAAAGAACGCAAAGACAAAAAGCGACAACGCAAATATGAGGAAGCCGAACACAGGCAAAGCGGCTTTCATCATGATGCGCCAAGCGGAAATGTCGCTATAGGCCTGGGACTGGCCCACATAGAGGCTCGAGACGAAATAGTCGAACTCACCGCATTTGTACCAGACCATTGCGCCGAAACTGGCGATGATCAAGGCCATCTTGGCCAGCAAAATCAGCAGCATTCCAAGGGCGGAGCTTGATTGCACATCGAAAAATGGCTCTGCCACCACGAGGGTCGTGATCAATAATGTGCCGTAGACGATCCCCCAGGGCAGCAGCAGGGGCTGGGCATTGGCGTCGACCACCACCGAGGCCGGTCCAAAACTCACGTCTTTGAACAAATCACGCGCGCAAATGACCCGCGCCAACGGATAGGCCAAGCCCGCCGTCAGCAGTACAAGTGACCAAACACCGAGCAATGGAAGCAGTCGCCGGGGGGACTGTCGCGACCGCTCGAACCGAATGCCGTGCCAAGCGGTGTGCACCAGATTGTAGCGCCGGCGCCATTGGCACCAGACCTGATAGGTGAGGAAAAGGCTCGCGAGGAAAAAGAGCTCCAATGCCCAGTTGATGGGCCGGAAGGGCACGAACAGTTGCGGCAATAGAACGAACAGAGTGGCCAAGACCAGGACGGTCAGCAGAACAGCACAAAATGCCAAGAGAGAATCAATGGCGCGGCCCTGATAGTCCGGGTGCTCCTCTTGAAAACTGACGGTGCGCCACAGGAATTGTCGAACGGCGCGCTGCGCCCAGAACCGGTACAGACCGAAGGTGAGAATGGTGAGCAGTGTGTTGCGGAATACGAGCAAAAGGAGCGCCGGCCGATCCGCGTCGAATTCTAGATTTGGTTCCCCATCAGAAGATTGAATCACCTGGTCGTCATATTCGTAGACGGCATCAGCGCTGGCATACCGATCCATGTCTTGGGTGTATTCTTCTTCATCATCGTCGGTATCGTCGTAGACATCCGCGTCATCGTCGAACAGTTGAGGCTCGGTGGAACTGGGGCGCATGCCGAATGAGATGTTTGGTAGCCGGGTCCGGCGCCGCTCGGGCAATGGGCGCTCGCCGTTCGTATGGTCCACCTCGCGATCCGGCAAAGGCGCCCCTTGCTGCGCCCCGGCGTCAGCGTCGGCCGCGGACCCGTCCAGCACGGTTTCCAAATCCTTAACTCGAAGGGATAGGGCATCAGCCAGCGCGCGCTTGTCTATACGAGCGCCCGACGCTTCCAGCTCCTTAAAGGCCGCCGCAATACGCGCGACGTATCCACTTTTGTCTGCCCCACCGTCCACGACGCAACCTCTGTTCGAACGGCATTTACGCCAGCGAGGCCCTGATTTTAGCGCTTTTTCGACTGCCTCGCACGAAAGATAGTGTGACACATCCTGACATATTTTGGGGCAAAAAAGACCGAATCCGACACATTTCTGGAGAAAACGGCCGGCAGGGCAAAATTGACCGTACGACGGATTTGTGACGCCGGCCCCGCCTGAGGCGGGCGAATTGTGACGGTTTCAATGCTGGCCTGGCGGAAGCCGCAGCAGCCCTAGGTTTTTTGGCCCGCCCTCTGTCACATGGACGTCAAAAACGACGATTTACCCTGTCACCAAACTGTGATGGACAAAGAACATCTGTATCAAGATTGTCATGTGAAATATGACAGCCGGACGGCGATAGGAAGTACACGAAATGTTTATGATTTCTTAATGAACATAAACGGGGCGTGAACTCAAGTTGGTTAACCGGTACAAACCGCCGCAGGCTTTTAGGCGAACGCGGCCAATTTATCTTAACAAAGATTAACCATAGAACCTGTTAATGGCTAAGCCATTGATCGGCATGGGTATATTCCGCACACGCTGGAAGCTCGGGCAGCAAGCGCGTTCGGGCGCTTGACCGCCCCGCCGGCTACCACCTATCGTAGGGCGGTTGGACAGGGTTGGCAGCTAGGCAGCTTCCCGAAACACCTTTTATTATCAGTACACTGTTGCCTCTTGGCGCCCAATTGGTCCTGCAGGGATTGGAAAAATGAGCAGCGTACTGTCGCAGGAACAGATCGAAGAGATCAGGGTGCATTATGATGCGCCCGGCCGCGCCTATCATAATGGGCGCCATCTCGACAGTTTACTGGAACATTTCCAAGCCATCCGCCCGCTCCTTCTGTGTACAGAAGCCGTGGAGGTTGCGATCTATTACCACGACATCGTGTACGATCCGCAGTCCCCGGACAATGAGTGGGAAAGCATGGCTCAGATGGTGGCCGACCTCGCCGGGACCATGGAAGCGGAAATCATCCGCGACGCCGCCGTTATGATCGAGGCAACGGTAAGTCATGAATTGCCGGAGGAGGCGGACCCCGCGGTGATCAGCGATTGCGCCTATTTTCTGGACATGGACCTGTCCATCTTGGGGGCGGCCAATGACGATTTCGATGCTTATGAAGCGGGCATCCGGCAGGAGTATGAATTCGTGCCGGACCTGCAATATTGCTCCGCACGCGGTGAAATCCTGAACCGGTTTCTGAACCGGCAGCGCCTCTATTTCACCGACTATTTTTCCAGCCGTTATGAAGCACGCGCGCGGCTGAACGTCATGCGCAGCTTAGCCTTGCTCGACAATTTAGCGCCGGCTCAGTAACTATCTTTCGTTCAAAAGGGCCCGCGAAAAGCGCCGTATGCGATCCGCATTGGTGCCAAGATCGCTCACCCCGATGCGCGACTTGGAGCGAATATCGACCCGGGTGCCGCCGTCAACCGGACGTACGCGGACAACCACATCGTCTTTGAAGCCGAACCAAAAGGTGGTGTCGACGGCTTCGATACGTCCTTCCTGGGGCGATACGGCAATCACTTCCCACCCCAACCGCTCGATCACGCGCAAGCTGCGGCTCAACACTTCCTTGGGATTCATGCGCAGCGTGATCGGCTGAATGTCGGGATAGAACTGTGCTTGCAAATCGGCAATCTCGTCACCGGCGTAAGTGGCCGGGTTAGCGGACCAGGCAAGCCGCACGGACAGCGCATTCACGAATTCCGGCGGCACCGCCATGTCCGTGGTGATGTCGTGGATGGGCGGTAGCGAACGGGCACGCAAGCTCTGATTAAGCGGCACCAGGAAGGTGACCAGCGCGATGGCACCTGCAAGGGTCGCTGCCCAGATGCCGCGGCGCGAGCGCGAGGCCAAAGACAACATGCCCCAAAACACCACCAGCAGCAGCGCGTAAAGCGCTACAAACACGGCGGACGGCAACACGCCGAACAAAGCTTGTTCCAAGGTCCACCATTTCCATTGATAGCCGAAGCCTGCAAGCACCGAGGCCGCCCCGGCACCCGCCGCAATGACGAAGGCGATCAGCGCCAGAATGTGCCGCCACAAAACGCCCGCCCGGCGCATGCGCATCAGGCTCGACAAAAACGCGATTGTACCGATGAACATGGCGAGGTAGAGCGCCGGCAACAGGATCGGAAACTCATAGCTGGGTGACTGGAAAGCCCCCGTGCGCAGATTGAGATGTTCGTGAAGACCGAAAACCGGCGCGGCCAGCCCTAAGATCAGAGCCAGTACCGTTACCGCCGCACGTCCACCTGAAAGTTGATCATAGTCTTCGAATTTTTCCGCTTCTGACATGACGCTTGCCAAAAGGCCCCCCTGATTGACGTCGCACCTACTCCGCCGCTGTTGGCAGTTTATAGCTCTTGAATTGCTCGCGCAGCGCCATTTTTTGAATTTTCCCCGTGGCGGTGTGCGGAATTTCGTCGATGAATGCCACGTCATCGGGCATCCACCATTTCGCTATCTTACCATCCATATACCCCAAAATCTCATCTTTCGTGACACTGGAGCCATCTTTCCGAACGATTATGAGCAGGGGCCGTTCGTCCCATTTGGGGTGCGGCAGGCCGATCACGGCTGCTTCTGCAACCTCCGGGTGCCCCACGGCTACGTTTTCGAGATCAATGGACGAAATCCACTCCCCGCCTGATTTGATCACGTCTTTCGCCCTGTCCGTGATCTGCATGAAGCCGAGCTGATCGATGGTGGAAACATCGCCCGTATCGAACCATCCGTCCTGATCCAGGATCTGGCCACCCTCGCCCTTGAAGTAGCCGCTGGCCACGGCCGGACCGCGCACTTTCAGATGACCGAAGGCAACACCGTCTTTCGGCAGATCCTTGTCGTCGTCATCGGTGATTTTCATTTCGACCGAATAGATCGCCCGCCCCTGCTTCAGCTTCTGCTTGATCTTTTCGTCTTGGGACAGGTTCTCCATACCCGATTTCAATGCACCCAGCGTGCCGATGGGGCTCATTTCCGTCATGCCCCAGGCATGCATAACTTCAACCCCATAATTCTTCTCGAACTTCTCGATCATCATTTGGGGACAGGCCGAGCCACCGATCGCCACCCGTTTCAGCGTGGAAAGTTTGAGGTTCTTCTCTTCCATATGGTTGAGAAGCATCAGCCAGACCGTGGGTACGGCGGCGGTAAACGTGACCTGCTCTTCCTCCAAAAGCGAATGGATGCTGGCGCCATCCATCTGCATGCCCGGCATGACGATCTTCGAGCCCATCATGGGCGCAACAAACGCGATCGCCCAAGCATTGGCATGGAACATGGGCACCACCGGCATGATCGCGTCCATGCTGCCAACACTGAACGCATCTTTGGAGCCCGCGGCCATGCCATGCAGCACATTCGATCTGTGCGAATAGAGAACGCCTTTCGGATTGCCTGTCGTGCCCGAGGTGTAGCAAAGACCCGCCGCCGTATTCTCGTCGAACACTTTCCAGGCAAAGTCATCGTCTGCGCCGCCGATCAAATCCTCATAGGCGATCGCGCCTTTGAGCGATGTTTCCGGCATGTGGGCGGCATCGGTCATCACCACAAAGGCCTCAACGGATTTAAGTTGATCTTGAATGCCCTCGAGGATCGGGATGAAGGTGAGATCGACGAAGACGACCCGGTCTTCCGCATGATTGATGATGTAGACCAATTGTTCCGGAAACAGACGGGGATTGATGGTGTGGTAGATCGCACCAAGCCCCATAATGCCGTACCAGGCTTCCAGATGACGGTGTGTGTTCCACGCCATTGTGCCCACCCGGTCGCCCAGTTGGATGCCCCGCTTCTCCAGCGCCTTGGCCACACGGCGCGCCCGGCTGTGCAAATCTGCATAAGTGTAACGATGAAGGGGACCTTCGATCGTCCGCGTGACGATCTCGCGTTCGGCGTGATTATTGTTTGCATGGTCAAGGATGGTCGACGCCAAAAGCGGCCAATCCTGCATTAGTCCTTTCATTCCGGATCCCCTGTATTTGCCCCGTTTGGGACTGTCTTTGCTTTGCCGTCAGTTTAGAGTTGCCGGTCCGCGATTACAATTGCCTGGCGCCCGCAATGGCGCGATAAAGGGCGGAATCCGCGCCTTTTGCCTCGCTCGGCACCTTGTTTGAGATCACGGGGCACTAACCGCAACAGAATCACGATCCGGAGACACAAGATGACGCAACCGTCGAACGCCGCCAAACGTGACATCGAAACCCTCATCCACCCGTATACGAACCTGGCCACGTTTCGCGAAACCGGGCCGGTGGTTTTCAATCAAGGCCGCGGCATTTACGTCTACGACGATCAGGGCAACGAATATATCGAGGGCATGTCGGGCCTGTGGTGCGCGTCTCTTGGCTTTAACGAGCCCGCCCTGATCGACGCAGCCGTCGAGCAAATGAAGGCGCTGCCCTACTACCACCAGTTTGGCGGCAAAAGCCAAGAGCCCGGCATCGAGCTTGCGGAGCGGCTGAAGGAATTGGCGCCCGTGCCGATTTCGAAGGTGTTGTTTTCAACCTCCGGATCGGAAGCAAACGACACCCAGATCAAGCTGATCTGGTACTACAACAATGCGTGCGGCAAACCCAAAAAGAAGAAGATCATCAGCCGCACCAAAGGCTATCACGGCGTGACCATCGCGACGGCGAGCCTCACCGGCCTTGGCATGCTGCATGAGGATTTCGATCTGCCCATCGAAGGTATTCTGCACACGGATTGCCCGCACCACTACCGGTTTGCGGAACCGGGCGAAACGGAAAGCGAATTCAGCGACCGGCTTGCCAAGAACCTGGAAGAGCTCATCATCCGGGAAGATCCGGAAACGGTGGCCGCCTTTATCGCGGAGCCGGTGATGGGGGCCGGCGGCGTGATCATTCCGCCGCAAGATTACTTCACAAAGATCCAGCCCATCCTTGAGAAATACGACATCATCCTTATTGCCGATGAGGTGATTTGCGGGTTTGGACGCACCGGCAACATGTTCGGCACCCAGACCTTCAACATGAAGCCTCAGACCCTGTCTGTGGCCAAAGCGTTGACGGCCGCCTATCTGCCCATGTCCGCCGTGCTCATCCCGGAATTCATTTACGACGCCATGTTGGAGGAAAGCAAAAAAGTGGGCACTTTTGGCCATGGCTTTACCTGGGGCGGTCACCCGGTCTGCGCGGCCGTGGCCAACAAGACGCTGCAGATCTACGAAGAACGGCAAATCGTGAAACACGTGCAATCGGTAAGCCGCACGTTCGCGAAACGGTTCGCCGCGATTGCAGAGCACCCCTTGGTCGGAGAAGCTAACTGTGTGGGCCTTCTGGGGGGCGTGGAACTTGTGGCCGATAAGCCGACCAAAAAATCCTTCCCGCCGGATCAAATGGTGGGGGCCAAATGTGCGGGGTTCGCCCATGAAGAAGGATTGATCGTCCGCAATTTGGCGAGCGACCGTGTCGCCTTCTGTCCGCCCCTCATCATGACGGAGGCGGACATTGACACCATGATGGACCGCTTCGAACGCGCGCTCGACAAAACCGAAGCCTGGGTGGCAAAGGAAGGATTGAGAGAGGACTAGAACCCAGACCGCTCATTCCCGCGCAAGCGGGAATCTTTTTCCTCAAGCATTTAGAGATCCCGGTTCGCGCCGGAGCGCGACCGGGATGAGCGGTAATAAGTTAGCGCTTCAAACGTGCTGGCCGCCATTGATGTGGATTTCGGCGCCGGTGACGTAACTTGACTGATCTGTACACAGATAATAGATCGTTTTCGCCACTTCCTCAGGCGCGCCCAGCCGGCGCATAGGGATTTCCTGCACGAGCTGATCGGTGCCCGGCGACAATATGGCGGTGTCGATTTCGCCCGGCGCGATGGCGTTCACGCGAACGCCCAAGGGTCCGAAATCGGACGCCATTTCCCGCGTTAATGCCGCAAGAGCCGCTTTCGACGTGGCGTAAGCTGCGCCGGCAAACGGATGCACCCGGCTGCCCGCGATGGACGTTACATTGACCACTGAGCCTGCAGCTGCCTGCAGCTCTTCCACCAGGCCCTTGGCCAGCATGACGGGCGCAAAGAAATTGACCTGAAACACTTGCTGCCACAAATCCGCATCCGTCGAAATGGCGCCCAACCGTCCGCCCTTGTCGTCTTTCGGCGATATGGCGGCGTTGTTGACCAGAGCTTCCAACCGGCCGCCGGCCAAACGTCCACGAATATCTTGGATCGCAGACGTCAGATTTTCCGGACTAGACAGGTCCACTTGAACGTGGTCTTCCGGCCCCGCCTCCCACGGGCAATCTTCGGGAAAGGCCTGCCGCGAGCATGTAATAACGCGCCATCCGGCACTTGAGAACCGTTTGACGGTGGCGTGTCCGATCCCGCGGCTTGCGCCGGTGAGGATAAGGGTACGCCTTTCCTGATTGTTCGTATTCATCACCTACCGTGCCTGGTGTCGAAAGCCGGCATTTACCCTGAGGTCCTTTGCGCCTGCGCTTTCTGGGATTATGTTTAACCTATAATAAGAGTGAGGTCAGCGGTTTAAATCCATGCATGGCGCACCGGTACATAGCGAATACGATCTAACCGCCATCGCGCTGGTTACCAGCATTGCCCTCATTTTTGGCCTGCTTCTCAATCAGGTCCGCCAGCCCGCCATTGTCGGATATATTCTGGCAGGCGCCGCCTTGGGCCCAACGGGCTTCGGTTTGGTGAGCAACAGCGAGGCCGTGAGCATTTTAGCCGAACTGGGCGTGCTCATGCTGCTGTTTCTGATCGGCATGGAGCTCAATCTCAAATCGTTTCGGGGCGTCTACCAAAAAGCGCTGATGACAGCGGTGCTTCAGGTGCTGATTGCGCTGGCCTTCATGATGCTGGCGTCACTTGTGCTTGGCTTCTCCACCACTACCGCGACCGTGCTCGGTTTTCTGATCGCCCTGTCGAGCACGGCCGTGGCCATTAAGATGCTCGAAGACGTCGACGAGCAACAGACGGATGTGGGGCGCCTTACCCTTGGCATATTGATCGTGCAAGACCTGGCGGTCGTGCCGATGCTTCTGATCACCAATTCGCTGGGCACGGCCGAGATCCCGCTCTACAGGATTGTGCTGCAAGTGCTTGTGGCATCGGCGTTCCTGGCCGGTTTTACGATTTTCCTGTCCCGCGGCTCCGGCGTGAAGATACCGTTTGCCCGTGCACTGACGAGAAATGCCGACATGGCCACATTGGCCGTCATGGCTTTTTGTTTTTCGGCAGCCACGATTTCCGGCTTGATGCTGTCATCACCCGCATTGGGGGCGTTTCTGGCCGGCATGCTGATCGGGAACTCCAGCCTGCGTAAGCTTGCAGTTCAAACGGCGATCCCCGTGCAGAGCATCTTGCTGGTGATTTTCTTCTTGTCGATCGGCCTGCTCATCGACCTTCAATATCTTTGGGAAAATGTGTGGACGGTTTTGGCGCTCTTGTTCGTCGTCACCATACTGAAGACTTCGATGAATCTGGGTATTCTTCATTTACTGGGCGAAAGCTGGGAGAACGCTTTCAAGACAAGCCTGTTCCTGGGTCAGGTCGGAGAGTTTTCGTTTGTGCTGGCGGCGGCGGCCCTATCGGCCGGCGCCTTAGGGGGCGAGGGATACCGGCTGGCGATTGCCGTGATCGCACTTAGCCTCATGACCAGCCCTCTTTGGTACCTAACGGCCCATCGGTTCCATGACATGACAATCTCCGGCTACCACAACGCCCGCTCCGCTCTCAATTCGATGTACAAGGAGGAAATCGACGCGGTAGGGATCGCAGCGCGGTTTGGCAAAGACAGCCTGAAAACGGCAGTCACGACCGCCAAATCGGCATCTCAATACATCCGAAAGCGGACGAATGGTGCGGATTTGAAAGGCGAAACCCCGCGTGAACCGTCACTCGATCCGCAAGAGGGTTCGCCAACTCAAGACCGCGCCAAATCGGACGGGGGATCTTCGTGACCCGCCGGGTCCTGATGGATGAGGATTTCAGCATCGGGAAACGCGTCTTGAATACGGCGCTCCACCTCGTCGGATATTTCGTGTGCGGCAAGCAATGAGATGTCCGGATCCAATTCCAGATGCATTTGAATGAACATTTGAAGGCCCGACGCCCGCGTGCGCAAATCGTGCATGTCAAGCACACCGGCATGCTCAAGCGCGATCTTCCGAATCTTCTCTCTGTCCGCATCAGGCAATTCACGATCCATAAGCTGATCGTAAGCGCCTCGAAATATCGCGATGGCCGACCATAGAATGTAGAAAGCAATGGCGATGCCAAAGATCGGGTCCACCAATCCCCAACCGAGCTGGCTCGACAGAATGAGAGCAGCAATCACGCTCACATTCATAAACAAGTCGCCCCGGTAGTGGAGAGAGTCGGCGCTAATGGCCAGCGACCCTGTCTGACGCACCACATAGCGCTGAAATAACACCAGCGCTAAGGTGATGATGGTCGACGCGATAATGACGCCAATCGCAAAGGCGCCGGCTTCGACGGCAACGGGACGCCACAATCTGGACACGGACTCAAAGAGCAAAATCGCGGCGGAGCCGCTGATAAAGGCGGCCTGACCAAGCCCGGCCAAGGCTTCCACTTTGCCGTGACCGAACCGGTGCTCTGCATCCGCGGGCTGGAGGGAATGGCGGATCGCAAACAGATTGATCAGCGAGGCAAAGGCATCCAAGACGGAATCCAGCAAAGACCCAAGCACCGCCACGGACCCCGAGACGGCAAAGGCTATCGCCTTGATCGCGATAAGGAACACCGCAACGACGACAGCACCCGCCGCGGCAACGCGCATCAGACCGCTTTTGTTGGCCGCCGGCTCAGGTGCCGAGGCCGCTTGATCTGTCGTGGTTCGATTTGTCGATGTCGCGTCAGCCATAATTACGGAAACAGTTTTTGTGTGGTCCAATGAACTGCTTTGACGTCATCCCGCAGGAACACCAACCGGTCGTGCAGGCGAAATGGTTTTTCCGTCCAAAACTCAAACCGTAACGGGTGCAGACGAAACCCCGACCAGTGCGGCGGACGCTCGACTTTCTTCAAGGCATACTTCGCGGCAAACTTCGCCACGCGCTTTTCGAGATCAAAGCGGCCCTCCATGGGCCGGGATTGATCCGATGCCCAAGCACCGATTTGGCTGTCTTTTGGACGGGTTGCAAAATAAGCATCCGCCTCTTCAGGCGGGACCTCTGAGATGGGACCTTGGATGCGTATCTGCCGCTGCAATGACTTCCAATAAAAGCAGAGGGCGGCCTTCGGGGTTTTGAGAAGCTCCGTACCCTTCGCGCTTTCATAGTTCGTATAGAAGACAAAACCCCCCTGGCTCACATCCTTCAGCAGCACCATACGCACATTGGGCATCAGGTCCGCGCCGACCGTCGACAGCGCCATGGCGTTCGGATTGTTTGGCTCGGATGCCTGTGCCTGTTTGAACCAATCGTCAAACATGACGAAAGGATCCGACACGCGGCCTGTTTTGTCGTCCACTTCTATCTGATTATCGCTTTGCGACATGCCTAATACCTTTACCCGCTCCACACATATCAGTTTGCACAGTCCCCAAACAAACAAGAATTTAAGACGTCGTTCAGGTTTTTAAACGTTTGTCACTACTCATTCTCACTAGCGATTTCCTTGTGATTGGCAGGCTTCCAATTGCTTAAGATTTTAGTATGGATCAGCAAGGTACAATTAACTCATGTACCTCAATCGGCCCGCCCCAAAAGTGCAAAGGCCGAGGCGAAGAAGGCGTCGGTGGTGCGGAGCTCAGTAAACAAGTAATGCACGTTCTTAATGAAAGATCCGTTCAAAACACTAGGGGTCTCCAGGTCCGCGTCTGACGACGAAATCAAAGGGGCCTACCGGCGGCTCGCAAAAAAGTACCATCCGGACTTTCACGAGAACGCGATCCGCGCGGCCGATCGGTTCCAAGAAATCCAGGCCGCCTACGAAGCCCTTAAGAAAAAGAAAAAGCGCGCCGGCACACACAAAGCGCAGCCGGAAGACCGGGCCCAGACATGGACACCCGGCCCTGAGGCACCACCGCGCAACGACAAAGACGGTCAGAAGAACAGCGCCAGTTCGATCTTCAAATTCGGGTTTTGGGGTACCCAAGACAAAAACCAGAAGGAAAATGAGACCGGCACCTCGGCTGCCGCGGACGCACGGGCCGACGACGCGCAGACCATCGAGAGCGCGAGCCCCGGCAATGCCGGCACCCTCAAAATCAGCTTCCTGGATTCCATCAATGGCGCAGACAAAAAGCTCGTCCTCCCCGACGGCAAGCGGGTCAGTTTACGCATCCCGCCCGGCACCAAAGATGGTCAAAACGTTCGACTGAAGCGCAAGGGCGAGGCATCGGATGTTGTTTTGGGCGTTGAAGTAGAACCCCACCCCTATATGGAGCGGCGGGGCGACGACATTGTCGTCAAGCTCCCGGTCAGCGTACCGGAAGCGATTCTTGGCGCGCGGATTCGCGTGCCCACGCGAGACGGGGACGTGGTTGTGAAAATTCCGTCCGGTTCCAATACGGGCACCATCTTGCGCCTGAAGGGAAAGGGCCTGCCGAAAGGCGCCAATGGCCGCAGCCAAGCCGGCGATCAGTTGCTGGAGTTGAGTGTAGTCCTGCCGGACACACGTGACAAAGAACTTGTTTCGTTTGTGCAGAAATGGGCCGCCGATGGGGCATATGACGCCCGCAAAAACTTCAGCTCAACCGACTGAGTTCGCCGCGTAGCTAGCGTCGCCGCCGCCTCAATTGACCCCCAAGTCCGATTGTGTAGGATGCCGCTCTTTCTTCGGCAATGACACATGGTGATTTATGTCCGGCACCGCGGGATTGATGGCGAACAAGAAGGGTCTGATCATGGGCGTCGCCAATGATCGGTCTATCGCCTGGGGCGTTGCAAAGGCCTGCGCGACCGCCGGTGCCGATCTCGCCTTTACCTATCAGGGCGATGCACTAAAGAAGCGCGTCGACCCGCTTGCAGAAAGCCTGAATGCCTCTCTTGTCCTGCCGTGTGACGTAACGGAACCCTCTTCCATTGATGAAGTGTTCGACACGCTCAAAGGCAAATGGGGTGAAATCGATTTTGTGGTCCACGCTATTGCGTTTTCGGACAAGGATCAGCTCAAAGGCCGCTATGTGGACACGACGCCTGAAAACTTCCAGATGAGCCTGAATATTTCCTGCTATTCGTTTACGGCTGTTGCTCAGCGTGCGGAAAAACTGATGCCGAATGGCGGCAGCCTGCTGACGCTTACCTATTTTGGCGCCGAGCGCGTGATGCCCCATTACAATGTCATGGGCGTCGCCAAAGCGGCGCTTGAAGCAAGCGTCCGCTATATGGCGGAAGATCTGGGCAAACAAGCGATCCGCGTCAATGCGATTTCGGCGGGCCCGATCCGCACCTTGGCCGCCGCCGGGATCGGCGACTTTCGATACATTCTCAAATGGAATGAATATAACGCCCCCTTGCGCCGCAACGTCACCATCGACGAGGTGGGCAATGCGGCGATGTATCTGTTGAGTGACCTTGGCAGCGCGGTGACGGGCGAAATTCATCATGTGGATGCCGGATACAACATCGTCGGCATGAAAGCCGAGGACGCGCCGGACATCACCGTCACCTGATGGCCCGCCGCTCTCTGAGCTTACCCGATGAAGCATGCACAACGATTGAAGCGCCAGCGAGCCCGAAGACAAGCAGACGATCGAGAAACGGCACCGAAGCCCGCCCGGCCCCTTTGGTGGCAAATGTTCATCTTGACGGCCATGGGAACTCTGGTGATTTGGGCGCTGCTGCTGAACAGCGGTCTGGTGCCCAACATTTTCGGTGTCGGCAAATGGACACAGGAATTCTTCCCGACCGATCCGCGCGTGGCCTTTGGCGAGGCGCTCGACGACGGCCAGGCGAATGTGGAAGCGGCCAAAGCCATTGTCGATGACGATTATCGCCTTGTGGGGGAAATGGACGATGGGTTGCCACGGCCGATCGGCGTCACCTGCACGCCGGGACAGGGCCCCAATTGGACCGATCGGAGCCAATACCGCTTGATTGTCGGCGATCCCGACCTTTTGGTCCGCAGTGATGCCACGGATCCCAGGCAAATCCGTGTTCGGAAATATTATGGCGAGGCCTACAATAAGGCGGTCGTAACTTTTGACGAATACCCATATAAGGACGCATGCAAATATACGGGGACGCGGCTGGAGGGCGAACGGCCCCTGCTTCCCAACCGGTTTGGGATCGTGCCGCGCAGGGACACGGAAACGCAAGACGAAGATGATACGCGCCCCGGCGATCAGCCCGCAGAATAAAGACGCATAACAAAAACCATGTCACACAACAGCTTCGGACACCTTTTCAGAGTCACCACATGGGGCGAATCCCATGGGCCGGCCCTTGGCTGTGTGATCGATGGCGTTCCGCCGGGGATTGAACTTACCGAAGGCGACATTCAGCCCTGGATGGACAAGCGACGCCCCGGCCAGTCGAAATTTACGACCCAGCGCAAAGAACCGGACGAAGTCAAGATCCTGTCGGGCACCTTTTCGGACGACCGCATCAATACGCCGGTCACCACAGGCACACCCATCAGCCTGCTGATCGAAAACAAGGATCAGCGCTCCAAGGACTATTCGGACATTCGCGACAAATACAGACCGGGCCACGCAGACTTCACCTATGACGCAAAGTACGGGGTGCGGGACTACCGGGGCGGCGGACGCCAATCGGCGCGGGAAACGGCAGCACGCGTAGCCGCCGGCGCGATTGCCCGAAAGATCCTTAGCCACATCTTGGGCCATGACGTCACGGTCCGCGGGGCACTGGTTCAAATGGGGCCGCATGGGATCGACCGCGACAGATGGGACTGGAACGAAACGGGCAAAAACCCTTTCTGGTGCCCGGACCCGGAAGCAGCCGCCTCTTGGGAGACCTACCTCGATTCGGTGCGCAAAGCGGGCTCCTCTTGCGGCGCCGTGATCGAAGTGGCGGCGAGCGGCGTGCCCGCCGGGTTAGGCGCGCCGATCTATGGCAAGCTCGACGCGGACATTGCCCAGGCGCTCATGACCATTAACGCGGTCAAAGGCGTTGAAATCGGGAACGGATTTGCGGCGGCTGCCCTGTCCGGTGAGGAAAATGCCGACGAGATCCGCATGGTGGGCGGCAAACCCCACTTTGCCTCCAACAATGCCGGCGGCGTGTTGGGCGGCATCAGCAGCGGCCAGGATGTTGTCGTGCGGTTTGCGGTCAAACCGACCTCGTCGATCTTGTCTCCCGTCAAGACGATTACGAAAGACAATCAAGAGACGGATGTGGTCACAAAAGGCCGCCACGACCCGTGTGTGGGCATCCGGGCGGTGCCAGTGGGCGAAGCCATGGTGGCCTGCGTGCTGGCCGATCACCTGTTGCGGCACCGGGCGCAGACCGGCAGCGTTTAGGATTTTTCGAAAACCATGACCTTAGACAGGAAGGCAAGCGTCTCTTCCTTTCGATGCAGCCCGACATCTTCGAACAATTCGGCTAAATCCTGTTCGGCATAAGAGGCGTAATACGGTTCGTGGAATTCGTCCGGAAACAGATCGAGCAGCCCGTCAAATCCGTCCCGATCGCCATATTGCAGCGAATCCACAAAAACGAGCATGCCACCCGGCTTAAGCACCCGTGCCAGTTCTTGCGCCACGATGGTCCGCACTTTGGGCGGTAGTTCATGGAACAAGTAAATGCACGACACAATGTCTTGTGAGTCGTCCGCAAGCGGAATTTCTTCTGCATTGGCTTGCGTGGTGGTGGCGTCCCGCCAGCGCTTGAGGTTCCTCTTGCACTGATTCAAATAGTGCGGCGAAAGATCAAGCCCCATCGCCCGAAGCCGTGGAAAATTGTCCTTCACGAATGTGAGAAACCGTCCGGTTCCACAGGCCACATCGAGCAGTTTGAGCTGACGCTGGTCTCTGTTTTTCAAATACTCAGCGATGGGAACCAATGCTTGCCGACGCATGGCATCCGCAGCGCCGCTGAACAGGGTTTCCACTTGGAAATCGTAAAGCTTGGCGGAATGATCAGACAGATAACCATCCGACTGATAATGGAAGTTTTGCCGATAGTAACGTGGAAACTCGGACACATCGACCGCCGGCACATCGTCGTTTTCGCGGGTTGCGCGGCGCTTTCTCACACTCGGCAAGTCCCGAAAGAAACGCTGGCTGCCGCGCATCAGGGCGATCGGATTGGGCACCAGATCATGGGGCATGGCGTAATGCCCGGCCTCGATGTTCTGCAAGTCGCGCTCGAACAATTCCCGTAAGCTTTGAAGCACTGTATCCCTGCCCGCCGTGTGCCGATTCGTTTTTCTCTCCTTTTTTGGCGGCGACGTGTTGCGCCCTGCAAGCCGGGCGGCAAGAAGATAGTGTGAGAAATACCAGGCCACGCGCGTCCCCTGACCAAGCGCGTATCCCATGCGACTAACGGCTGATGCCATGCCTTGAACAACTCATCGAATAAACTCTGCAACCAGTTCAGTATGAGGGGACCACAAAAATTGATCAATGGGCTGAACGGTTCCCATCTGAAACCCCGCGTTAACCAAAATTCTCGCATCGCGGGCAAACGTCGCAGGATTGCACGACACATAAACGATCTTGCTTAAGCCTGACCGTGAAAGTTGCTCCATTTGCGCAGACGCACCCGCGCGCGGCGGGTCGAGGACGGCCGCGTCGAATTTCTTCATCTCTTCCGCTTGAAGCGGACGGCGCAGCAAATCGCGGCGTTGAGCGGCCAGCCTGTCCGATGCACCAATGCTTTTTGCGGCCACATTGAGCGCCTCAATCATGTCCCCATGGGAGTCCAGCGCCAGCACGCTTTTCACACTGGTCAGCGGCAACGAAAACGTTCCAATGCCACAAAAAAGATCGATCACGGCGCTTGCATCGTTCAACGCGCTACTCACCCGGTCGATCAGAAAGTCCTGCACTTGCTTGGATGCTTGCAGGAATGCGCCCGCCGGCGGCACGACAGCAGCGCTTCCAACAGAAATTTGGGGCGCGTCCCGTTGGAAGATGAGTTCGTCATTCCAAGTAAGGCGCGCGACGTTTGTTTGCGCCGCTGTTTGGGCCAGCGCCGATGCACGCCTCTGATCCAGCGCCGCTGTTCTTTGCGCCTCCACCAACACATCGGCGCCGGTGTCGGTTTGATTAACTGTCACGCGGGCGGTCCCCGCCGATCCCAGACCTGCATCCAGGATCGCACGGAGCCCCGGAAACAGCGCTTCGATTTCAGGCAACGCGACAGGACATTCCGAGATGTCTTCCACGGCCCGGCTGCGGTAACGACTAAGCCCCAAGCGCAATAGGCCTTTCCGCTTTTCCGCCGTGAGCACCAAGCGGCGCCGCGACCGTTGCGGGATCTCGAAGATCGGGTCGATGGGCACATCGGTAAAACCGCGCTGTGCCAGTGTTTCCTTAAGAGCCGTGCGCTTCCAGTCCAGATAGTCGGCGGTCTTAAGATGCTGCAGCATACAACCACCGCACGCGCCGAAATGAGCGCATACCGGCTTCTGGCGCGACGGACTTTCGACCACGATGCCCTCAATATGCCATCCACCATCCGACCGTTTGGAAACCTGGATTTGCTCGTCGGGCAGCGTGTACGGAAAATAGGCAAGCACGCCGTCGATCTCGGCGGCGCCATGGCCCTTGTGTCCAAGATGGCGGATCTTGACCGTACGCCTATCGGTCATCAGGAAGCTTACGCGTTGCTGCCATGAGAAATTCGCGATTGCCGTCACCGCCCTTGATGGGGCTTTCGATCATGCCAAGAACCGTCCATCCCGGTTGCTCCGACAGCGAAGCGGCGATGCGCGCGCAGGTGTCAGCGATCAATTGTTCGTCTTTGACGATACCGCCCTTCTCGACGCCTGACCGCCCTACTTCGAATTGCGGCTTGATCAAGGCGATCAAGCAGGCATTCGGCGTAAGCATCTGCAACACGGACGGCAGTACGTTCAGCAGGCTGATAAAACTCACATCCAGGACGCAATAGTTAATCCGCTGCATCAACAAAGCCGGATCAAAATCACGAATGTCGGTCTTTTCAAAGAACTGCACGCGTTTGTCGGCGCGAAGCTTTTCATGAAGCTGGCCCTGCCCCACATCCACAGCACAAACGGACAGGGCGCCCTTGCGCAGCAGCACATCGGTGAAGCCGCCTGTCGACGCGCCCACATCTAGGGCATGGCATCCGGCAGGCGAAAGGCTGAAATGATCGATCGCATGGGCAAGCTTCAATCCGCCGCGGGATACATAGGGGTTTGCCGGATCCCGCAAATCGATTTGAGCCTGTGCCGGAAGCAATTGACCGGGTTTTTCGACCGCCTTGCCGTCCGCAAGAACGGTGCCCGCCAAAATCTCCTGCCGCGCGCGCGTGCGGCTTTCGAAATAGCCCCTTTCGGCCAGCAATTGATCCGCGCGCATTCTATCTTTGGCCGCCATGGCAGCCTCCATAAGTGCTTTAGCATCTGACGATTTGTCCAAATCGCCAGATGCTAAAGCTTCTTTGGTGGTCGCGCCGGTAACGCGAAAAACCGGATTCCACTTTTCGCCCGGCGCTCTAGGCCCGCTGATCCGAAACGAGCGCCGCCTCATCGCCCAGCGCTTCCAGCGCCGTCGCCACAATGTGCGGTGCGTTCAAGCCGGCCACGTCGTACATCACGTCAGGCTTGTCTTGATCGATGAAAATGTCGGGCAATGTCATGGGCCGGATTTTGCAGCCTTCGTCCAACAATCCGTTAAGCGCCAGGAACTGCAGCACATGGGAGCCGAACCCGCCAATGGCCCCTTCTTCAATTGTGATGAGCACTTCGTGGTTCTTGACCAGATCCCGCACCAGCGTTTCATCGAGTGGCTTGCAGAACCGCGCATCGGCGACCGTCGTAGAATAGCCTTTAGCACTGAGTTCGTCCGCCGCGCGCAAACACTGGGGCAGCCGTGCCCCAAAACTGAGTAGCGCGATTTTCGATCCCTCACGGATGATCCGGCCTTTGCCGATTTCAAGCGGTGAGCCAATCTCCGGCATGTCGACCCCGATACCTTCGCCGCGGGGATAACGGAACGCACTTGGCCGGTCGTCGATGGCAACCGATGTGGCCACCATATGCATCAACTCCGCCTCATCGGCGGCGGCCATGACGACAAATCCCGGCAGTGTCGAAAGATAAGTGATGTCGAACGACCCGGCATGGGTGGGACCGTCGGCACCCACCAAGCCTGCCCGGTCGATGGCGAAACGCACCGGCAAACGTTGAATGGCCACATCGTGAACCACCTGATCATAGGCCCGCTGAAGGAAGGTGGAATAGATCGCCGCGAACGGTTTGTAACCTTCGGTCGCCAGTCCGGCGGCGAATGTCACGCCGTGTTGTTCCGCAATGCCCACATCGAAACATCTGTCCGGGAACTTTTGAGCGAAAATATCAAGCCCTGTGCCGGACGGCATGGCCGCATTGATCGCGACAATCTTATCGTCCCGCTCCGCATGTTTTACCAAACTGTTGGCGAACACTTTGGTGTAGGACGGTGCGTTGGAAGCACTCTTCTTTTGGGTGCCCGTAATCACGTCAAATTTGGCAACACCATGATATTTGTCCGCGGATTCCTCCGCCGGCGCATAGCCCTTGCCTTTTTGCGTGACCACATGGATCAGCACGGGCCCATCTTCATTGTCGCGCACATTCTTCAGTACAGGGAGCAAGTGATCCAGATTGTGGCCGTCGATCGGACCCACATAGTAGAAGCCCAGTTCTTCGAACCAGGTGCCGCCAGCCGCCATGCCGCGGGCGTAGTGCTCTGCCTGTTTTGCTTTGTCCTGGACGAATTTGGGCAGCCGCTTTGCAAGCTGCTTCGCAAAGTTCCGGAACCCATGATAAGTGCCGCTGGAAACAAGCCGCGCGAAATAGGCGCTCATGGCCCCCACGGGCGGCGCGATGGACATGTCATTATCGTTCAGAATGACGATGAGCCGGGTGTGGCGCGAACCAGCATTATTAAGCGCCTCATAGGCCATGCCGGCACTCATGGCGCCATCGCCGATAACGGCCACCACATTGTTGTTTTTTTTGCCGAGATCTCGCGCAACCGCCATGCCGAGCGTGGACGAAATGGAGGTGGAAGAGTGCGCGGCGCCGAACGGATCGTATTCGCTTTCGGCCCGCTTGGTGAACCCGGACAGGCCACCGCCCTGGCGCAATGTCTTGATGCGGTCCCGCCGCCCGGTCAGGATTTTGTGGGGATAGGCCTGGTGCCCCACATCCCACACAATGCGATCGTCCGGCGTGTTGAACACATAATGGAGCGCCACGGACAATTCCACCACACCCAATCCGGCGCCCAAATGACCCCCGGTGACCGACACGGCGTCGATTGTTTCGTGGCGCAATTCGTCGGCAAGCTGTTTCAACTGGCCTTCAGCCAAGTGCCTTAGCTGGGTCGGATACTCGATATTGTCCAAGAGGGGTGTTTTTGAGTGTGATGACATGGGCTAAACCTGTTCCTACTCGATGACCGGCGGATCAATTCCGGCGGCTTACGACAAACTCTGCTGCTTCCCGAAGAAGGTCCGCTCGCTCGTCAAACATCACCAAATGACGTTTTGCCTGATCGGCGAGCATTTGTGCCTGGGCCTTCGCCCGTTCCAATCCCAAGACCGAAATGAAGGTCGCCTTGCCCGCGCCATCGTCTTTTTGTGCTGCTTTGCCAAGCTCTTCGGCATCCCCTTCCACGTCGAGAATGTCGTCGGCAATTTGAAAGGCAAGCCCCAGATCATGGGCATAGGCTTCAAGGGCATGGCGGGCATCCCGCGCCGCGCGGCCCATGATCGCGCCCGATTCACAGGCAAACGCGATCAGCGCCCCCGTCTTTAGACGCTGGAGGCGCGTGATGGTCGGAATGTCTTGGGGCAAAGTCTGCATGCTGAGGTCGATCATCTGACCACCGATCATGCCGTGCGCCCCGACCGATTGGGCAAGTTTCGTGACCAATTCACAGCGTACGAACGGATCTTGATGGGTCCGGTCGCTGCTTACCAATTCGAACGCAAAGGATAAAAGCGCGTCGCCTGCCAGCACTGCCGTTGCTTCGTCGAACGCCTTATGGGTGGTGGGACGCCCACGGCGCATATCGTCATCGTCCATGCAGGGCAGATCGTCATGGATGAGCGAGAAGGTATGCACACACTCCAATGCCACGGCCACCCGGTACATCTTTTCCTGCTCAACGCCAAACAATCGGCCGCTTTCAACAATGAGGAACGGCCGCAGCCTCTTGCCGCCTGCTTCCATGGCATAGCGCATGGCTTCGATGACGCGCGACTCGGGCCCCTCGGGCGCCGGAAGTAAGTCACTGATACGACTGTTTATTTCTCCAGCAGTGTTTTTGAGCGCGTCTTCAAAGGGGGGCATGAAACCTGTGTGTCTTTATTAGATTTAGTGCGTATGAAGAGTGTTTCAGCCTAAATCGGCGGCTTCGGACGAAATGTCGCCATTGGGGCTGATGACGATCTTTTCGATTTTGGCCTGGGCCGATTTGAGCTTTTCCTCGCAATGCTGCTTCAGCGCCGCACCGCGTTCGTAGATGTCGATGGATTCCTCTAGGCCCGCCTTGCCGGATTCAAGCTGCGACACGATACGGTCGAGTTCGCTGAGCGCTTCCTCAAAACTCATTTTCGCAATGTCGGATTTGGCCGATTTGGACACAGTTCCACCCGCTTTCGTCTTAGCCGCCACGATGTGTGGTTTCCCTCTCTAACCGAGACAGATTCTGTCTCATCCGGCAAGCGCTTCCACATGCGCTTTGGTGCAGCTTGCCAGGCCGCCAATATGATATCCGCCTTCCAAAGAGGAAACAATTCTGCCCGCGGCATGGCGTTCGGCGACCTGCTTTAACTGCCGCGTCGCCCAAGCATAATCGTCTTCGTCCAGGTTGAGATCAGATAGCGGGTCCGCGTGATAGGCATCAAATCCGGCGGAAATAAGAACAAACTCTGGCGCAAAGGCATCCAAGGCCGGAAGAATTCTGTCTTCCATGGCGCGCCGGAAGGCCTCTGACCCCGATCCTGGGGCCAGCGCTGCATTCACGATGTCGCCGTCAATGCCGGTTTCGTCTTCGCGCCCCGTGCCGGGATAATGGGGCACCTGGTGGGTGGAGGCGTACAGGAGATCGGCGTGGTCCCAGAATGCGGCCTGGGTTCCATTGCCGTGATGAACATCGAAATCCATGACGGCAATCCGCTTGAGCCCATGAGCGTCCTGCGCGTGCCGGGCGCCAATGGCAACGCTGTTGAACAGGCAGAATCCCATGGCGCGGCCAGGTTCCGCGTGGTGCCCCGGCGGACGAACCGGACAAAAGGCATTGTCGACCTCACCTGAGATAACTTGATCGATGGCGGATACCACCGCCCCGGCAGCACGCCTGGCCGCGTGCAGCGAGCCCGGTGAGACCGCTGTGTCCGGATCCACCCGGCCAAATCCTTCTTCAGGCACTAAGCTTGCGATAAAGCCCATAAGGTCTTGGGAATGAACGCGGGCGATTGCTTTATCAGGGCAAAGGGGCGCTTCTTGCCACATCAATTCGCCACCCGTTCCGTTTTTCAGAATGTGCAGCACCGCGTCCAATCGTTCTGAGCATTCCGGGTGGCCCGGCGGCGTTTCGTGTTCAAGACACGCCGGATGTGTGACGATCGCTGTTGTCATTTACCGCCCTAGGCTTGCTGGTAACGCACAACACCTTGCGCATCCTCAAGACGCGAGATGCGGCCGTCGCTCAGCAAATAATTCAAATGGGCGATGCTCTCGCCGGTCGCCATCATCATGACTTCTTCCGTGATCTCGCGCTTGAACAAAGCGCCGAACACGTCGATGGCACGCTTGGGCGTCTCCAGCATGCCGTGAAGATCTTCCAGGTTTTCTTCATGGCCATCGATCAAATCGTCCAGCCGCCGGTGCAGCCCATAGAACGGCTCATTGTGTGCCGGCATGACCAGCAGATCGCCCGGCAGCCTCTCCTTCAACTTACGGCACGAGTCGAGCCATTCGTGGAGGGGGTTTGCTTCCGGCTCCGTGGGAAACACGCTCACATTGGAGGTAATGCGCGGCAAAACCTGATCGCCGGAGATGAGCAGCTTGAGTTCCGGACAATGAAGACATACATGCTCCGGCGCGTGCCCTCGGCCGACCACCACATGCCAATCGCGGCCGCCGATGGAGATGACTTCTCCGTCGACGATGCGTCGGTACGACGCCGGAAGTTTGTAGACCGACCGGCCGAAGCCGCCGAAGCGGCGCCGGTAGACGTTGATCGCGTTCTCGGGCAAGCCGGCCTTTTGGTAAAACCGGATGGCAGCCGCCGGAATATCCTCGCCCGTGTCAAGCACAAGCATTTTGCACATCAAGAAATCCGTGCGCGACATCCATAGATCCACGTCGAACTTGCGCGTGATCCAACCGGCAAGGCCAATATGATCCGGATGCAAATGAGTGACAATGAGCCGTTTGACCGGCTTGCCGCCAAGCGCGTTGGAGAAAACCTCCTCCCACGTCGTTTGGGTCTCGTCGTTGTTAAGGCCGGTGTCCACGATGGTCCACCCGTCGTCCTCTTCCAGCAGCCACAAATTAATGTGGTTGAGGCGGGAGGGCATTTTCATCCGTATCCAGAGCACACCGGGCGCAATTTCTATGGTCGCGCCGGGCTCCGGCACCATCTTGAACGGGTAGGTCAGGCCGCTCGGCGGCGGCGCGTTCATTCCCGACGCATCAGTCATCGTCTTGCCAATTCAGTGTCATTTCGGTTTAACCGAGTCTTAGGTGACGTTTACGTCAGCGTCAAATCTGGCACTTTACGGCGAGTTACGACGCCATTTGATCCGGTGTCAGGGCGAACAGAAGCTCCGCCCCGCGCGTGCATGGCGCGACAAGTCCCGCCGACGTGCTCAGGGTGTTTTCCGCAAAGAATCGGGCAAGCGCGATCCTGGTTTTAAGATAGTTGGCATCGCCGTCTTGAAGTTGCGCCTGTGCGGCAACGGCCCCTTTGGCCAGGTAGAAGCCGCCCGCGACAATACCGAACAGTTTGAGATAAGGGGTTGCGCCCGCAAGCGCATCATTTGGCGCGCTTTTCACATTCTCGAGCAACCATTCGGTGGCCGCCGACAAATGCTCGGCTGCGTCCGACAAATTGTTGCCGATCACACCAAGGCTTGCGTCATTGGATTGCTTCGCCTCGTTGGCCAATTCCTCAATCTCAGCGATGAATTTTCGCACCACATTACCGCCGTCGAGCGGCAACTTGCGAGTGACAAGATCGATCGCTTGGATGCCGTTCGTCCCCTCGTAGATCGGGGCAATGCGCGAATCGCGAAAATGTTGGGCCGCCCCCGTTTCTTCCACAAAACCCATGCCCCCATGGATTTGAACCCCCACCGAGGTCATGTCGACGCCCATATCCGTGGACCAGCCCTTTGCCACGGGCGTCAGCAAATCAAGACGCGCGCGCGCCTCTGCTTTGGCGGAATCTTCACCTGCTGCTTCGGCGAAGTCACCGGCAATGGTTGCCGCATAGACGATGCCCCGGGCCGCCTCAACATGCGCCTTCATGGTCATCAGCATACGGCGCACATCCGGATGCTCGATAATCGGCAGCATGTCCACCTCGTCATGTTGGCGGCCGACGGGCTTACCCTGCTTGCGTTCTTGAGCGAATTCCAATGCTTGCTGATAGGACCTGTCGGCAATCGCAACCCCTTCCAGCCCCACGCCTAGGCGCGCATCGTTCATCATGGTGAACATGCACGCCATGCCGCGATTTTCTTCGCCGATGAGATACCCTGTAGCGCCGCCATTTTCGCCGAAGCCCATCACGCAGGTGGGGCTTGCGTGAATGCCCAGCTTGTGTTCCAGGCTGACACATTGCACATCGTTGCGTTCGCCTAATGATCCATCTTCATTCACGAGGAACTTGGGCACGATGAAAAGCGAGATGCCACGCGTGCCGGGCGGTGCGTCGGGCAAACGGGCAAGCACGAGATGGATAATGTTATCCGTCATGTCGTGTTCGCCCCAGGTGATGAAGATTTTTGTGCCCGTAATCTTGTACGTGCCGTCCGCCTGCTTCTCGGCTTTGGACCGCAACGCCCCCACATCCGACCCCGCTTGGGGTTCGGTCAAGTTCATGGTGCCCGTCCATTCGCCGGAGATGAGCTTTTCAAGATATGTTGCTTTCTGTTCTTCCGTGCCGTGGGCGGATATGGCTTCGATGGCGCCGCGCGATAAAAGGGGGCACAGGCTGAAGGCCATGTTGGCACCTGTCCAGAATTCCTGCACGGCGAGACCCAGCACTTTGGGAAGCCCTTGGCCCCCATAATTCGGGTCAAAGGGCACGCCGCCCCAGCCGCCGTCTACAATCTGACGATAGGCCTCTTTGAAACCGTCCGGTGTTTTCACACCGCCATCGTCTTGGCGCACACTGCCCTGCTGGTCGCCGACTGGGTTGAGCGGCGCGACAACTTCCGTTGCCAGGCGGCCCGCCTCTGTCAGGACCGCGTCGATAATGTCATCGCTCAGATCTTCGTACGCGCCTGTTTGCGCCAGCGCATCGATACCGACCACGTTTTTGAGAACAAACCGAATGTCCCGCGTTGGCGCAACGAATGTCATACGAATCCTTTCCGGCAGAGGCTCCCTCTGGGCGCCCACCATCCTCATACATCCCAATGTGCAGAATAATTGGTTCTTGGTTTTGCGAAAGCGGCGCGGCGCCGTCAAGAGGGCATAATTTCGTATCCCCTACGTGCAAATCGCCCTATAAGCCTCGTTCAATTCGGTTGGAAGCACACCAAACGGTGGAATCGTGAGTAAAGTCCCCATTCGCCAGGCGACACAAGCCGCCATCGACCAGGCCGCAGAGCGGTTGGCGGCGGGCGAGCTGGTGGTCTTCCCAACGGAAACCGTTTACGGGCTTGGTGGTGACGCCACACGCGAAACCGCCGTCGCCGCGATTTTTGAGGCGAAAGGGCGGCCGGCGCACAACCCTCTCATTGCCCATGTGGCGGACCTGCATGTGTTGCGGCAAATCGCCGTTGTGAATGCCCAGGCAGAAGCGCTCGCGCGGGCCTTTTGGCCCGGGGCCTTGACGCTGGTGTTGGAGCGTTCCGCATCATGTGCCGTGGCACCGCTGGCGACCGCCGGCCTTGCCACCATCGCCGTGCGCATTCCCGCCCATGAGACGGCCCTTGCCCTGCTGCGCGCCTTTGGCGGTCCTGTTGTGGCACCAAGCGCCAATGTGTCCGGCAGGGTGAGCCCCACACGGGCCGAACATGTTCAGCTTACGAACGAACAACATGTGGCAATGATTTTGGATGCGGGGCCCTGCACCATCGGTCTTGAATCCACGATTGTCGATTTATCGGGCGGGTGGCCCCAACTGCTGCGTCCGGGCGGCATCACCAAAGAGCAGATCGAGACGGTCATCGGTGCCATCGAACAAGGCCCCCAAGTGAGTGACAGGCCGTCTGCGCCGGGCCAGCTTGAAAGCCATTACGCGCCAAAAGCGCGGTTGCGCATCAATGCCGAGGCGCCAGGCGAAGATGAAGCGTACCTTGCCTTTGGCGACGCGCCGGACCATAGCGGCGGAGTGCAGCTGAACCTCAGCCCAAAGGCCGATTTGTCCGAAGCAGCCGCAAACCTATATGATTTCTTACGCAGGCTGGATGCGGCAGGCGCCAGTGCCATTGCGGTTGCGCCCATTCCCGACGAGGGCGTGGGCCGCGCCATCAACGACAGGCTTAAGCGCGCCGCCGCCCCTAGGTAAACAAAGGCTAATGGCGACACTGACCACTCAACAGGCGGAAAGTTTCTATGACGGGTATGGCGCGCGTCAAGAAAGCCAGGCCTATTATGAGGATGCAGCCTTCTCGGTTCTTGCGGCACACGGACAATTCGGTGAGGCGCGTCAGGTGGTCGAACTAGGCTGCGGCACGGGCCGGTTTGCCTGGCAATTGTTCGCCGAGCATTTTGCCGACGACACAGCCTATCTCGGCCTGGATGTAAGCGACACCATGGTGGGGCTTGCCCGCGACCGGCTTCGCCCCTGGCAACAGAGGGCAAAGATCATCAAAACCGATGGCACGCCCACCCTGCCCCTGGAAACCGGCAGCGCCGACCGGGTTGTTGCAACTTTTGTGTTGGACCTGTTGTCCGATGAGGACACCGAGACGTTCGTCAACGAAGCGCACAGGGTGTTGCGCCCGGGCGGCCTGTTATGTTTGGCAAGTCTGAACGAAGGTCAGACCGTGCCGACCCGGATCGTCAGCCTACTGTGGAAGGCGGTGTACCGGCTCAATCCGCGCCGAGTCGGCGGCTGCCGGCCTGTCCATTTGCCGTCCTTCCTTCCTATGGACCGTTGGCAGATCGCACACCGAGAAACCCAATCCCGGACAGGTTTGAGTTTCGACGTGGTTGTGGCCGGCCCCCAATGACGGCGACGCGGTCACAGCCATCCGCCCAGACCCTCAACCGGCTGAAGCAGGCGGTGGGCGATGGTGGATATGTGGAGACCGCCGATGAGATCGCCCCTTTCGTACACGAGTGGCGCGACCGCTATGTGGGACAAACGCCCCTAGTGCTGCTGCCAAACACCACCAAGCAGATCGCTGAAATCGTCATCATCTGCCAAGACACAAAAACACCGCTTGTCCCCCAGGGCGGCAACACGGGGGCCGTGGCCGGCCAAACACCTTTCGAGGACGGGGCGGAAGTCGTCGTCAATCTTCAGCGGCTGAACAAAATCCGAAAGATCGATCCGTTGAACAACACAATGACGGTGGATGGCGGCGTGATCCTGCAAACCATCCAGGGAGCGGCGGATGAGCACGACCGGCTGTTCCCGCTTAGTTTGGGGGCGGAAGGCAGTTGCCAAATCGGCGGCAATTTGGCCACCAATGCGGGCGGCACCGCCGTGCTGCGCTATGGCAACGCCCGCGATTTGGTGTTGGGGCTGGAAGTGGTGCTGGCCGACGGCCGGATCTGGAATGGCCTTACGTCATTGCGCAAAGACAATACGGGGTACGACCTGAAACATCTCTTCATGGGATCGGAAGGCACGCTGGGTATCATTACGGGCGCGGTTCTCAAACTGTTTCCCAAAATCAACACGGTTGAGACGGCGTTTCTAGCAATTCCAACAGCCGAGGCTGCGCTCCGACTTCTTGAGTCAGCGCAGGCCCTTTTCGGACAGGACGTGACCACCTTCGAAATCCTGCCCCGCATCGGTCTCGACTATGTGCTCAAACATATTCCCGACACAAAAGATCCGATGACGGATCAACATCCCTGGTATGTGTTGGTCGAAATTGGGTCCACGTCTGCGGATGCAAGCCTCAAAGGCAGGCTCACGGATTTTCTCGAGGCTAATGTGAAAGACAGCTTGGTTCTCGATGGCGTGATCGCGGAAACAGGCACACAACGCACCCAGCTTTGGCGCCTGCGGGAAACGCTACCGGAAGCGCAGAAGCCCGAAGGCGGGTCCATCAAGCATGACGTGTCGGTGCCCATTTCATCCATCCCGGACTTTATTGAGCGCGCCGGCAAGGCCGTGGCAGAGCGGCTACCGGGCGTCCGGCCGGTGCCCTTCGGCCATATCGGCGACGGTAACATCCACTACAATCTAAGTCAGCCAACAGGCATGGACCGGCAGGCGTTTGTCGCCCGGTGGGAAGAGTTCAACACTCTGGTTCACGACATTGTCGTGGAATTTGGCGGCAGCATCAGCGCCGAACACGGCATTGGCCGCATGAAGGCGGCGGAGCTCGAACGCTACAAGGACCCTGTCGCGCTGCAGATCATGCGGGAACTCAAGCGCACGCTCGATCCCAACAACATTCTCAATCCGGGGAAGGTGCTAACGCCCTAACCCTGCCGCTGCTATTCAAGCTGCACGCCACTTGATCGAACAGCCCATGCTGGGGATTTGGTCTTGGGGACCGCTGCCCGTATCTACCACCTGCTTCATGGCCAAATACAAATCGCGGCGGGCATTGGGCACGAGCGTCGTTTTCGACTCATCCAAGCGCCCACGATATTGCAGCTCGTCTTTTGCGTTGAATCCGAAAAAGTCCGGCGTGCACACCGCGTCATAAGCCCGCGCGATCTCCTGGCTGCGGTCGATCACATAAGGAAACGGAAAGTCATGCGCCTTGGCAAAGCGCTTCATATTGTCGAACGAATCCTCAGGGTAGTTTTCCGTGTCGTTGGCCATGATGCCGATCACGCCAATGCCCATGGATTGCAGCTCGCGCGCCTCGTCGGCTAGGCGGCCGGCAATGGATTTCACGTATGGGCAATGATTGCAGATGAACATGACCAGCGTGCCGTTCGGTCCGCGCACATCGCTGAGCGTATAGGTCTTGCCGTCCACGCCTTCAAGCTGGAAATCGGGTGCTTTCCAACCGAAATCACAAACCGGGGGTGTAGCCATGAAACGCCTCCTTCGAAAGAAGCCTAAAACACCTCGAGCAATTCGACTTTAAAGATCAGCGTGGCGCCCGGCTCGATGGGCGTGCCGGGCACGCCACCGGCGCCATATCCCAGTTCCGACGGAATGGTAAGCTCCCACACATCGCCTTCTTTCATCAACTGCAACGCTTCGGTCCAGCCGGCAATCACGCCACCCACCGGAAATTGCGCCGGCTCGCCACCATAAGAGCTGTCGAATTGGGTGCCGTCCACCAGCGTCCCCGCATAATGCACCTTCACGACGCTATTGCGTTCGGGCGACCGCCCCTCGCCGCTTTCGAGAACCTTGTATTGCAAGCCGGATGCGGTGACCGTCACCCCGTCCGCTTTCGCATTTCGGTCCAAATAACCCTGGTGATCCAATTCTACGGTCTCCTCTTCGCTACAGGCGGCAAGCCCAAACATCAGCGCTGCAAATACAATCAAAATGCGGATCGGCACGTCATCCTCCGTGAATCTCAATCAGCACGTGATTACTCCATTGGGCCCGATTTGCCAACGCGAAATGGCCGCCGCCCATTTGACCCAAACGCGCCCGCGGCAGTAGATTGGGCCGCTTTCCCATTTACTGGAGAAAGCGATGACACACTCCCTTCACATAGCGGTGATCGAAGACAGCGACATCGACCAGGTGGTTGACCTGTGGCAGCGCTGCGGCCTTGTCGTCCCATGGAACGACCCACACAAGGATATTGCCTTTGCGCGGGCAACCCCCAATTCGGATGTGTTGATCGGGCGGCGCGACAACCGAATCATTGCGGCCGTTTTGGTCGGTCATGACGGCCACAGGGGCAATGTGTACTACGTGTCGGTGGATCCGGACCATCAAGGGCATGGGCTTGGGCGCGCCATCATGGACGCAGCCGCCGATTGGCTGCGCCAACGCGGTGTGTGGAAGCTCAACATTATGGTGCGCGGCACCAACAGGAAGGTGATCAGCTTTTATGAGCGCTGGGGCGCGGAACAGGAAGACCGGGCCGTCCTATCCTACTGGCTAACCCCCAGACCAGATAGTTCGTCAGAGTAAGGACAATTGCCCCGATTTTGACGCCGCCTCTGGCGGCTTGGTGTGGTCGGCGGGTTCGATCAATTCTGGCCCGTCATTGGCAATCTTGTTCACGGCCACGGAGACAGGCGTCATGACAAAGAAATCGTTGGGGGCCGGTTTGAGAAGAGGATCGACAACTTCCCGGTCGCTGTCTGCCGACAACCAATCGTCCATATTATCGGGGTCGATCACCACCGGCATACGGTGATGAATGGCCGAAAGCGTTTCATTGGCAGATGTGGTGATGATGGCGACGGACTCAACACCGTCCCCTTGCTTCGGCTGCCATCGTTCCCAAACCCCGGCCATGGCGAACATGCCGCCGGCCGCCGGCGAAACATAGAACGGCAGGGGCGTCTTTTCCGAGCGCTTCCATTCGTAAAACCCGTCCGCCATGACGAGGCACCGTCTGGATCCATAGGCGGATCTAAAGCTTGGCTTTTCCGCAACTGTTTCGCTGCGCGCATTGATGAGGGGCTTTGATTTTGGAAGTTCTTTTGACCAGCTCGGCACCAGACCCCATCGCACCATGGCGAGCCGGCGCTCCCCCTCTTCCCGCCGGATGATGGGCACATCCTGGGTGGGGGCCACGTTGTAACGCGGCGGCAGGTTGAGCCCGTGACCGTCGAAGGTAAAGAGCCGTTCCATCGCCTCGAGGGGCGTCGTTATCGAATATCGTCCACACACAGCTAGGTCAGATCCATTTGGCCGTCAAAAACATATAAGGTCGCCCAGGCCCCGCAATTTCCGATTCGAAGGGTTCGTTCAATGGATCGATCTTACCCCAACCGGCCGTTTGTCGGCGTCGGTGCCGTCATCTGGCGCAACGAGAATATACTTCTAACCCGCAGGGGCAAGGCGCCCCGCGCCGATGAGTGGAGCCTGCCCGGCGGCGCCCAGGAAATCGGCGAAACGGTTCGGGACGCCTGCTTGCGGGAAGTCAAGGAAGAGACTGGCTTGACGGTGGAAATCGAGCGTCTGTTGGATGTGGTCGATGGGATCTTTAAGGACGCCCGCGGGCAGGTACAACATCACTACACGCTGGTGGATTTCAAGGCGCACTGGATTTCCGGCAGCGCTGTGCCTGGCGATGATGTGGCCGAAGTTCGATGGGTGCCCCTTTCGGAGTTGGACGCCTATGACCTTTGGGACGAAACAAGGCGCATTATTCTCAGCAGCGCCCCATCACCCGGTTCATGAAATTGACAAAAACTTGAGCGATTCCCATATGCGGAAGTGCACAAATTGGTGGCGCGAGGAACGGACGCATGAGCCTTTTCGCTGAGCGCGTAATGGGCGCGATCGAATGGGTCTATCCCTGGACGGATTATTTTTTGTTTGGCGGCTGGAAAATCGAACAGCACATTGCGCGTCCCGAATTCCGCCTCAAAAACCCCCACGGCACGGTCATGGTCAAGGGCCGGCTCGCCAAATGCGAAAAAGTGTTCCGGGAATTCAAGAATGCCGGCCGCGTCGCCCCCCAACCAAAGCACCTGGTGCTCATGGTTCACGGTATGGGGCGCCTGTCGACCCTGTTTCAGGGCATGGGTCGCCGCTTGGCGGAGAACGGCGTTGCATCGGAACTCTACCGCTATCCCTGCCCGGGCCGGTCGCTGGATGTTCAATCCAACCGTTTACGGTCGTTCTTGGGCCGGCTTGACGATGTGGAAGAGATCTCCTTTGTGACCCAAAGTTACGGTGCGTTGGTGGTACGCACGGCGCTTGCGGAAAACGATCCGTGGCGGGAGCGTATTCGACTAGGCCGCATGGTGATGATCGTGCCTCCCAATCAGGGCTCGTGGTTTGCCGATCAGGCCCACAAGGCAAAGCCGCTCAAGAAGATTGTCGACCACGACGGCTGGTCGCTCACAGCGGAAGCGGCCGCCAAAATTCCCATACCGCCCATGCCTTTCGCCATTATTGCCGGCGGCTCGGGCCGGGCGCGCGGCTATTTGCCGATCTTACCCGGGGACAATGACGGGCTTTTGAAAGTTGAGGAAACCTGGCTTGACGGCGCCGCCGATTACACGGTCATTCCCACGGTGCATTTCCTGTCGGCAGCCAATAAGAACACCCTTGAGGCGACGATCAAGTTTTTGCTCTATGGCGCGTTCACGCAGAAACTGCCGAAACAATCCGCCGTTGAACCGTCAACGCCGTAGCGCTTACTCGACGGCGATTTCATCCACCACATTTCCATAAAACGCCACGTGGCCCTTGATCTCCGCAACCGCGTCGTAAGGGTCGTCATAGAACCACACGGCGTTGTCCCCGCGAGTGTCACCGCTCACCAAGCTGAAATAGTTCGCGGTGCCCTTAAAGGGGCAATAGGTTGTGTGGTCCGATCGTTCGAGCACGTCGGATTTTACATCCGCAAGCGGAATATATTGCACGACAGGATAAGTCGATTCCGCAAGCGACAGCGCAGCATCCGTCTCTGCGATGACTTGCCCCTGCCAAGATACTTTAACGCGGCCGCCGGTTTTGGTGATCGTGATGGGATGGGATTCGTCGGGAACTCTCATCCTGTGTTCCATGTGTTGACTTCCTCCTGTGGTTACTGACCGCACCTACACGGTATCTCTGGGCGGACCTTTGAGCTCCACCAAGTTTCCGTCCGGATCCGGAATGTAGATGGACGGGCCATTGCCCTCCGCACCGTAGCGGATGCCGACTTCGCTCGGCTCAATGTTGAATGCCGCCAAGTGCTGCTTGAGTTCATCCAAGTCAAATGGATCGATCCGGATCGCAAAATGATCCAGATTTTTGCCTTCGGGCGCCAACGGTCCGCCACCCTGTTGCCCCATGGGAGAGTTAATGGGGACCAAGTCGATGAGCGCCGCGCCGATGCGAAGCTGGTAAAGGCCGAATTCCGGCAATTCCCGCTCAAAACTGGCGCCGATAACATCTTGATAAAAGGTTTTGGATGCTTCCAGATCCTTAACCCGCAAGACCACATGATCTAGGTGAACTGTGCGAAACGGCGGCATGATGCTAAAGATATAGAATGCGAAGGTCCGATAAAACCAGATTCGGCTTGCGTCGATGGGCGTTGCTGTGCGGCGCGCTGGCGATTTTCGCACAGCCCGTTTTCGCCCAGTCGCTGTCCGCTTCCTATCAATCGAAATTGTTTCAATTGTCCGAGATATTGGGGGCGGTTCACCATTTGCGCGCGTTGTGCGTTGAATCCGAAGCGCAGACCTGGCGCCAATCCATGATCCGGCTCATTGAAACCCAAGAAGCGCCAGAATGGCTTGCCGATCAGATGATCGACCATTTCAACAAGGGGTATTACCGGGAACAGGAAGCCTATCCGGTATGCGATGCCGCAAGCCAAAGGCGCGCAACACGGCTCGCCAACGAGGGGGCACGCCTCGCCCGCACCCTGTCCCGCAGTTAGAGCAAAAAGAACTGACTTTCAGATCCTTCAATGTTTCGTCATCGCGAGCATTCCCCCCTGGTCCGCGCCCAGCGCGGCCAGAGGACAGGCTCCGGAATGCGCGGCGATCCAGGGCCGCTTGCTCCAAGCGTGTTGCTCTGGATTGCCGCGGGCGCTATCGCGCCCTCGCAATGACCAGATCGTGTTCGGGCTGAAGCATAAAGGTTGCGGAAAAGTCGGCTAAATTTATCCGAAAATCTAAGCGTCTACGCCACGAAATCATCACAATTGGAACACAAAGGGGCCGCGCTCTAGAGAGGTTTTGTTTACAGCGGCTTTCTAGGCTGACACACATGGCTGGGGCGGCCTCGAGAATTGAAGGACGTACCATTATGCTTGCATCGCCCCTCGCCCAGCCGGATCCATCACAGGTCTATCGCGCCTATCTTGCCAGGCGCAAAAGCTCGCCCAGAAGCGACCGGATCGCTGAAGCGTCTTTCAATCGCGAGATTCTCAAAAGTTCAGGTGCCGAAGACACGGACCGTCGCGCTGAAGCACGGAAGCTTGTCCGCCAAAAGGCGGCCATTGCCCTGCGCGCCGTCCGCACGGAAGCCCGCGCGCACCGTCTAGATATCGCTGTCTAAGCGCCGGATCAGATAACGACTTCAATCAACCGCGGCCCTTTGGCCTTCACGGCTGCGGCGAAATGATCGTTGAATTCTTCGGCCGTTTCCGGACGGCTTGCTTCAACGCCCATGCCTTGGGCAAGTTGAACCCAATCCAGATTCGGATTTGACAGATCCAACATCGACAAGGCCGTTGGCCCCGGATTCTCCGCGCCGACCCGCATGAGTTCGATATTCAGAATGGCGTAGGACCGGTTGGCAAAAATGACCGTCACCACGTCCAGATTCTCCCGCGCCTGGGTCCACAGAGCCTGGACCGTGTACATGGCACCGCCATCGCCGTGCAAGCAGACCACCTTCCTGTCAGGACAGGCCACCGCCGCCCCAGTCGCAAGGGGCAACCCTTGTCCGATGGACCCGCCGGTCAATTGCAAATGATCGAAGGGTTCAGCGCCGCCGGCCAGGATGTAAGAGGCAAGGCCTGATGTGGCCGACTCGTCGGAAATGATGGCGTTCTCCGGAAGCAGTGCCGCCACGCTGTTCCCGACCGATCCTGCGCTCACTTCGCCTGTGGGCAGCTCCGGCCGCGATGCTTCAGCAACGCCGGCAGGCTCCGCCGGTGCCCCCAGTTCGTCCGCCAGGGCCTCAAGGCCGGCCACCACATCTTCTTCCGGGGCGGCCAATTGCTGGATCGCGCAGTCGTCCGGCGTCAGCCAGCTCGGCTTACCGGGATAGGCGAAAAAAGCGACGGGCGGTTTTGCGCCGGCCGTCACCAACAGGTCGACGCCTTTCATGGTTTCCACCACATCCTCGGCGAAGTATGGCAGCCGATTGATGTTCACGATGCCCGCACCGCGCCGAAGCCGCGAGAAGAATGTTTCGGTTATAAGTTCCGCGCCGGTGGCGGCCGCAATCCGCCCGGCGGCTTTAAGCCCGCGTTCCTGTAAGCCCGCGCCGGATACCATCAGCATACCCCGTTTTGCCCCTTTGAGCGCTTTCGCGGCAGCGACGACCGACTCTTTGGACGGAATGGGCGGCTTGCGCGCCTCGATGGGCGCGACCGGACCGTCACATTCTTCCCACGCAGTGTCGGCGGGCAGAATGAGGGTTGCGATCTGCCCCGGGGGTTCCATGGCGGCGGCAACGGCGAGGCTGCCATCCAACGCCACCGTCCTCGAACTGGGCGATTCCTTTACCCAACCGGAGACGGGGCGCGCAATGCCCACAATGTCGGAATTGAGCGGCGCATCATATTGAACATGATAGGTCGCATGCTGACCAACAATATTAACAATCGGCGTGTTGGCTTTCCGCGCGTTGTGCAAATTGGCCAACCCATTGCCGAGGCCTGGGCCCAAATGAAGCAACGTGGATGCCGGCTTCCCCGCCATCCGTCCGTAGCCGTCGGCGGCGCCGGTCACCACACCTTCGAACAATCCCAAAATGGAGCGCATGCCTTTGACCCGGTCGAGCGCTGCTACGAAATGCATTTCCGATGTGCCGGGATTTGTGAAACACACTTCCACGCCGCTCGCCACCAGCGTGCGCACCAGGCTTTCCGCTCCGTTCATGGGTTCCTCCGCTTGGGTTTATGGGTTATTGCGCTTAATAGAACAGCAAACTTATCCAGACTGCAAAGCCGAATACGGCGATAAGTCCGCCGAAGATGCGATTGATAAACCAGAAATGGTCGCGGGTGAGCCTGCCATGGAATTGGCTTGCCACGAACGTAATGAAAAACCACCAAAGGGACGAGCCGATCATGACGGCACCCACCAAAAACCACGATCCAAGTAGAGTGATGTAGCCGAAAAACTCTTGAAGGCTTGCGAAGAACACGGCAAAGCCCAGCATGGTGGCGGGGTTCGTCAGCGTCAGGAAAAGTGTGGAGCCGATGGCGTGGGGCAAATCGTCGGTCCAGTTGGAGACCAGTTGGGCACGCCTCAATCGGCTTTCATCGGGCGGTTCCCGCAAATAGCTATAGACGCCCATGCCGATCAACACGGTGCCGCCGATGGCCCCGATGATGTGCTCCTGGGCCATGATGGCTTCTCTAACGGCGTGAAGCCCGAATGCCGCGATCAGCGCAAAAACACCGTCGCCTAGCACAGATCCGAGCCCGGCCATAAGACCGTTGATTTGACCGTGTTCGAGCGTGCGGCGGATGCAAATCAGGTTCACAGCGCCGATGGGCGCAGACACGGCAACCCCAATGAACATGCCGGCCAATACAAGCAGAAAATAGTCTACCAACGCGGCGCCCCGTTTTGCCTCGTCTCGATTTCGCCCGCGTTATACCTCAACGACGAGACGCCCGCGCACTTGTCCGGCCATGATTTGCTCCGCCGCTTGCGGCACATCTGCAAGACTGATCGTGCTGGCCATTGCCCCCAATTTCGCAAGGTCAAGATCAGCGGCAAGCCGGTCCCAGGCCTCTTGGCGTTTTGGAAGGGGCGCCATCACAGAGTCAATTCCCAAGAGCGACACGCCGCGCAGGATGAAGGGAGCGACCGACGCGGGCAGATCCATTCCTTGCGCCAAGCCGCAGGCCGCAACGGCACCACCATATCTTGTCGATGCAAGCACATTGGCCAATGTCTTCGATCCGACACTGTCGATGGCGCCCGCCCACCGTTCCTTGCCAAGGGGGCGCGGATCGCCCGACAGTTCGCCGCGGTCAATAATTTCTTTGGCGCCGAGCGACTTCAAATAGCTTTCTTCTTCGGTCCGGCCCGTCGATGCGATGACTTCGTAGCCAAGCTTGGCCAGAAGCGCGATGGACACACTGCCCACACCGCCCGAAGCCCCGGTTACGACAATGGGACCGTCATTGGGCACAACGCCCGCTTTTTCAAGCGCGATGACCGACAACATGGCCGTGTAGCCTGCCGTGCCAATCGCCATGGTCTGGGCCGCGGATAGGCTTGCCGGTTTCTTGACCAGCCAATCCCCCTTCACGCGGGCCTTTTTTGCATATCCCCCGAAATGCGTTTCCCCGACACCGAAACCGTTGAGGACCACCTCATCGCCTGGCTTGAACCCCCCGTGAGAAGACGATTCAACGGTCCCCGCGAAATCGATCCCCGGGATCATCGGCCACACGCGGACCACCGGGGCCTTTCCGGTGAGTGCAAGGCCGTCCTTGTAATTGACCGTGGAATGGGAAACCGCGACCTCCACATCCCCATCCATCAGATCGTCCGTCGAAATGTCTTTGAAGCTTGTTTTTTGGCCGTCATCGGTCTTTTCGACCATAAGGGCCTGAAACGTGTTGGCCATGGGTCCTCGCTGTTTTTCTCTGGATGGATCAAAGGGGCACTGTGAGAATCGGCGACAAACCACCTTAATTCGCGGGCCGCGTCAAGGTTTTGCTCGTTTCTGCGGCAGGCACAGCAGCTCGACGAATCTTTAAATCCGTCAAAAGCTCTGCATGTCTTTTTTGGTCAAGCGGATAGTTCCACATGATCGCCCCGCATAGGGTCAGTCCCAAGATGGGAATCAACGCCATAATCGCTTTGATGGCGTGTTGCGTTTCTTCCGATTGAAGGACATTCGCCTCAAAACCAGAGGCGCCAAGCAACACGCCAAAAATAAATCCGGCAACGCCGCTTGCCATCTTGGTGCCAAAGGTTGCAAAGGCGTAGACCTTGGCCTCGTTGCGTTCACCGGTAGCCCATTCGTTGTATTCGACCGTATCGGGCAACATGGACCAGAACATGACACCCAACCCCCCTGCCCCAAGTCCCGTCAGTGCAAAGATGGCAAAGACAATCGGCTGGCTGTAGATCGTGTTGAGATACATGAGCAATAGACCGAAGCCCATAACACCACTTGCCGTAAGCCAGGTGATGAGCTTGCTGGTGCGGGCCGAAAACCAAACATAGAACGGAATGATCAGTATTTGGCACAACATGAACAGACCAAGCGCCTGGTTCATGAGCGTTTCATCGCCGTAGACATATTTGAAGTAGTACGGAACATTCTTGCCGAACATGGCAAGGCATCCGCCGCCAATGATAATGGCCGCGAACACCCGCGCGAGCGGTCCGTTAAGCCGCAATGTCAGCGCCACACTGATAATGTCTTTGAACAAGGCTGCCGGACTGAAGCTCACATCTGCCTGAGCTTCCTGTTGCCCCTCCGGCGGCTCGGATGTCAGGTAATAGCTCACCAACTGACTGACGAAGAAAACCAGCGCCAACACAGCGACGGCGGCGGACCAGCCATACTGTGCGTCGCCGCCACCCAAGGCGACAACCAATGGCGGAAGAACTACTGCCAATGTCAATCCGCCACCGGTCGCAAACTGCATCCGCCATCCGGTTAAGCTCGCGCGTTCATTGGCGTCGCTGGTCATGCGCGCGGTGAGGGAGCTATACGGAATGTTGGAAACGGTGAAGGCAGTTCGCAGCAAGAAATGGGTTACCAACGCCCAGGCGATCAGCCATGGACCTGTTAACGAGGGAACGGAAAACGAGATCCAGTAAAGAAGGGCAAGCGGTGCCGCAGCCCACAGAATGTAAGGGCGGTACCGGCCCGCACGCGATCTTGTCCGGTCCGCTATGCCGCCCATGATGGGGTCGGTGATGGCATCCCAAATCGAACCCACGCCAAAGATAAAACCGGCCCATTCCGGCGAAAGACCTGCAATGTCCGTATAAAAGAAAATGAGGAACAGGGTGGCGGCTTGCCAGATGAGATTGTAGCCGAAATCCCCAAAACCATAGCCGGCCTTTTGAACGGTGCTCAGAGTCGGCAAGATGTTTCCCCCAATAATCCGGCGTTATTCGGTCGGCGCCAGTGTCTCCTGGGAGCGCACGGCGCGGCCACCGCCAGACCCAAGCATTTGGTGTTACCACACGCTCATACGCCCTGTCTTGGAAGAGTCGCCTGGGTGTCCTAGACTCTCATTGAGTATTGCTATGAGAGGGATCGGCGCGTGAAACAAGAGAAGAAAACTTTTTGTCGGGTCTGCGAACCGGCATGCGGAATGATCGCGGTCGTCGAAGATGGCGCGCTGACAGCGCTCAAACCAGACCGCGACCACCCGGTGACCAAAGGCTTTGTGTGCCACAAAGGCATTTACGGTCTGGACATTCACAACGACCCCGATCGTCTGAATGTTCCGCTCCGCCGAAACGCATCTGGAGGACTCAAGGAGTCTTCCTGGGATGTGGTGCTGCCTGAAATCGCAGAGCGCCTGCAAAACGTGCTGGAGACTTATGGGCGGTCTGCCATTGGTGGATATCGTGGCAACCCGATGGCCTTTAATACGCTCTTCGGCCCCAGCTATGGCGCGCTTATGAGCCAGTTGGGTGTGAAGAAGCATTTCAGTTCCGGCACCCAGGACTGCACCAACAAATTCGCCGGCAGCGGCGCTGTCTTCGGCACCCAGACCCTGCATCCGGTGCCGGATATCGAGCACACGGACTTCCTATTGTTGTTGGGCGAAAACCCAGCCATCAGCCACATGTCGTTCCTGTCCATCGCGGACCCGATGGGCGAGATCCGGCGGGCGAGCGAACGCGGCGCCAAAGTGCTTTACGTTAATCCGCGAACCATCGAATCCGCCCGCTTTGCCGGCGATGTGCTGCATATTCGTCCGGATACAGATGTTTACTTCCTCGCCGCGTTGCTTTGCGAGATGGATCGCTTGGATCTTATCGACAAGCAAGCGCTCGAAAATCGCGGACAAAACTGTCAAGAACTGTTGGCGTTTGTCCACGACTATCCGGCAGACCGCGTGTCCTCCGTGACCGGCATCGAAGCTCAGACCATTGTGGATCTCGCCCGAAATTTCGCGACCGCCCCGTCCGCATCCATTCACATGTCCACCGGCGTCAATATGGGCCGCCAAGGCACGCTTGCTTATTGGCTGGTGCATATGGTGTCGCTGGCGAGCGGCAATTTGGGACGGCGCGGCGGCAATCTTTATTCGGCCGGTTTCTACAGCCGGGCATCGAAAGCCGGCACCACGCGGGCCGAGCCGGAAGATATTGTCGAAGGACCACATGGCACCATGCGGGCAGTGAACAGCCCACTGATCGGACTGCCCGCGAACTTGATGCCGGAATACATCATGGATCCCAAGGATCCCATCAAAGCCATGTTCATCACCGGCGGTAATCCCGTGTTGTCCGTGGCGGGCGAGCCCAAAATGCGCAAGGCGCTTGCCTCTCTCGACTTGCTGGTCTGCGTCGATATCTATCGCAATGCGTCCGCCGATACCGCGGACTACGTCTTGCCAGCCGCCGGCGCCTTTGAACGGCCCGACATCAACCTCACAGCGCTTGGCCTGCAGCATTTGTCCAACATTCAGTACACTGAGGCGGTGGTTGAGCCCGGCTTTGAGCGAAAGCCCGAATGGTGGATCTTCGAGAAGATCGCCGAACACATGGATCTGCGGTCGCGGTTTGAGGCGGACGGGCCCGACAACATCGAAGAGGATTTGTGGGCCCGCACGGACGCCATGCTGCGCTCGCGCGACCGGTCCATGGCCGAACTAAAGGAGAAAGGAACGATCATCTTCGACGAGACTCCGTCTGATGAAATCTTCGATCACGTTCAGACGGAAACGGGGCTAGTGGATTGTTTCCCGGCAGCATTCGGCTCGTCGCTGACGCGGATGGAAGCGATCTTTTCTGAACTGAAGAAAGAAAGCAAAGATCAGTTGAAGCTCATCACCAAGCGCGACGCGCATATGATGAACAGCTGGTATGCGAACGTCGAGAAGATGAAACGCAAAGAGCGCGCGCGGAACTATCTATTCATGCATCCGGAAGACGCCAAGCAGCGGCAACTTAAGGAAGGGCAAACCGTCAGCCTCGCAAGCAAGAGCGGGGATGTGGAGATTGAACTCAAGCTGTCCGACGATTTGATGCTCGGTGTAGTAGCGGTGACCCATGGCTGGGGCCATCAGAATTCAAAAGGCATGTCTTTCGCACAGTCCACACCCGGCGTGAACGTCAATCGCCTTCTGCCGTCGGGCCCCGACAGCTTCGAACCCTTATCAAATCAAGCGCATATGACCGGGATAGCCGTGGAAGTGAGAGGGCTCTAAACCATATCGTCATTGCTCGGGCTTGCGCCGGGCAATGACGACTAGAAGCAAGCAGGCTAATTTTCCACTCGTCATTACACGGGGAGCAAACCGTCGGTTTGCGCGCCCGGGCCTGCCTTCGCCGAAGCGAAGCTTAGGCTTCGCGTAGGCAGGTAATCCAACTACTTTTCCTAATGCGGCAGTGTCTCCTGGAAGCGGACGGCGCGACCGCCGGCGGCACCGAGGATTTGGTCCTCCCACATGACCTTCCGCCCCCGGATGATCGTGCCTTTGGGCCAGCCGGTCACTTCTTTGCCGTTAAAAGGCGTCCATCCGCACTTCGACGCAATCCAGTCATTGGTGATGACACGCTTTTGTTTCATATCGACCACGGTGATGTCGGCGTCATAGCCCACCGCCAGGCGCCCTTTCCCCGCAATGCCAAACAATCGTTGGGGACCGTGACACACAAGATCCACCAGACGCTCCAGGCCCAAGCGCCCGGCATTCACGTGGTCCAGCATAACGGGCACAAAGGTTTGCACACCGGGCATGCCGGATGGCGATTTGGGGTAGGCCTGTTCTTTTTCGTGCTTGAGATGCGGCGCATGATCGGTGGCAACCACATCGACAACGCCTTGCGCCACCGCGTTCCACAAACCTTCGCGATGCCGCGCTTCCCGGATCGGCGGATTCATCTGCGCGAACGTGCCGAGTTCGTCATAACAGTCAGGCGCCGACAGGGTGAGGTGCTGGGGCGTGGCTTCCACCGACGCAATATCTTTGTGCTGGGCCAGGATCGGCAGTTCTTCCGCCGTAGAAATATGCAGCACGTGGATCCGGCGCCCTTCTTCCCGAGCAAGCTTCAACAGGCGCTTGGTGCACATGACAGCGGCTTCCACATCGCGCCAGACGGGATGTGTTGATACGTCACCAAACACCGCAAGCTCGCGCCGTTCCCGCAGACGAAATTCGTCTTCGGAATGAAAGGCGGCGCGCCGCCGCCCATGACGCAACACATGGCGCACCCCTTCATCATCGGCCACTAGCAGTGTGCCGGTGGACGACCCCATGAACACTTTCACGCCGCAGGCGCCCGGCAAGCTTTCCAATTCCGGAAGTTGCTCGGCATTTTCCGCAGTACCCCCCACATAAAACGCAAAGTCGCAAAACATCCGGTCGGTGCCGCGCCGCACTTTGTCGGCCAGCGCTTCCGGCGTCGTGGTGGTGGGTTTGGTATTGGGCATTTCGAAGACAGCCGTCACGCCGCCCAGTACAGCCGCGCGGGAGCCGGCCTCCAGATCCTCTTTTTCCTCCAGGCCCGGTTCGCGCATATGAACCTGGGTGTCGATCACGCCAGGCAGAATATGCAGACCGGTGGCGTCGATCACCTCGCCGCCCTGGGCCGCGTCGAGCTTGCCGAGGAATGCAATCTTCCCGTCTTTCACGCCCACATCGGCCTGATGGATACCGTCTTGGTTGACGCATGTGCCGCCGGTCAGAATGAGATCATAGGTGTCAGCCATGGCTCGCATTGCTTTCTTGTGTGTGTTGAAGAAGGGTCGTGATCGATTGTTCCACCTGGTCGACGGTCAGGCCGCCCATATAGCTTACGTCCTTCCGGTGATCGAAGTCGGCATTATTAACGATGGCATCAAAGCTTTCAGCACGTACTACGATACATTTTTCCCCCCATGGGGCGTAGAGCTTGTCAGGGCTGGGGCCGAACAATCCGACGGTGGGCACCTTGGCCGCCGCCGCCAGGTGCATGAGACCGGAGTCATTGCCGACGAAAAAATCACATCGCGCAAGGCAGGCATAAGCGGTCGGCAGATCCAGTTTCCCGACAAGATCGATCACGACGGTGTCGCCGAGCCCTTCGAAGAGGGGTGCCGCCATCTCTTCCTCGCCGGGCCCGCCGAAGACGACCACAGACGATTTTTCGAAGGCCCCGCCCTCTTTCGTCAGCCGGCGGACGAGTTCTACGAAGCGGTCTGCAGGCCAGCGTTTCCCGATCCAATTTGCGGTGGGACAGATCGCCAAGAACGGACCGCCGCCTTTCAAAATTGCGTCGGCCTTTGCATCGTAAAATGGGTCCAACTGCAACCGCGGATCCGCGGGCGGATCGACACCCAACGCTTGGGAAAGGGTGACCACCTTGTGCGCCGCCCCTTTGGAGCGGCCCGCAACGTATCGTCTCTTCGCCAGCAACACCCAGTTAATTGCAGAGCCGCGCAGATCCACTACCACATCCCAGAAGCGCGTTACTGTTTTGGACCAGAGCTCAAACCAGTGACCGGCATATTTCTGCTTCTGAAGGGCGATCACTTCGTCAACGTCCGGCATGGCCGTGAAGAGTGGCGCCACCACGGGACCGCACGCCACGGTGACGGACGCGCCCGGGTGCCGGTCAATCAAATGACTCATGACACCCGTTGACAGGACGGCATCGCCGATGCGGGTTGAAGTGATGAAGAGAATGCGCAAATGGTATGTCCAGACTTTTGGGCAGAACGCCTGAACGGCTTATAGGAAGACTGTGGCCGTTTGTGAACTGCGCACCGCTTTGAACCCAGAAAGACAGCCATGACCGCTTTTGCCCACACCCTCCTTGAGAACCGGTCGATCCTAAAGATCGGCGGCCCCGAAAAGCGGGACTTCCTGCAGGGGCTGATTACCAATGACGTGGAACAGATTTCACCGGAACGGGCCATCTATGCCGCTCTTTTGACGCCGCAGGGCAAGATTTTGGCCGATTTCTTCTTGGCGGAGCACAACGAAGACTTCGTGCTGGACTGTGATGCGGCCATGGCGGCCAACCTGCTGAAGCGGCTTACCATGTACAAACTGCGTGCTCAGGTGACGATCGAACCATTGCCCAACTGGAAAGTGGCAGTCTTGTTTGGCGATGGGGCCGAAAATGCCGGCAGTCTTGCCGGGGAGGCGGGCCAAACCGTCAGCTCAGACGGTGGCCTTGTGTTTATTGATCCCCGATATGCAGCCTTGGGCGTTCGCTTAATGGGCGTTGATCCCCTCTCGTTGGTGCCCGACAAAGGAAAGGAAGCAACCGCTGACGACTACTTGGCGCATCGGTTGGATCTGGGTGTCGCCGAAGGGCCCCAGGAGCTTGGGACCGAGCAGATGTTTGCCCTGGAAGCCAATCTGGCGGAACTGAACGGCGTCGATTTCAAGAAGGGCTGCTATGTGGGCCAAGAACTCACCGCACGGATGAAACACAAGACCACGCTCAGAAAACGCATCGTGCCCCTGGTGGCCGACAAAGCGGTGCCGGCGGCGCCGGCGCCCATCGTCGCGGGGGATCGGGAAATCGGCACCGTGTGTGCGGCCAGCGCTGACAAGGCGCTTGGCCTGCTGCGTCTCGACCGCCTTGAGGAATCCCAGAGCGCAGGTCTGCCGGTGCAGGTAGGTGATGCCCGTGTCACCCCGCAAAACCCGCCCTGGCTCGACATTGTTTAGCAGGCCGTCCAGCGAGACCCTTTAATGCCGAAAGAAATAACCCGATGCAGCTGGCCCGGCACCGCCGACGATTATGTGCTCTATCACGACGAAGAATGGGGCGTGCCTGAATGGGATGACCGGGCCCTGTTTGAAAAACTGACTCTGGACGGATTCCAAGCCGGCTTGTCGTGGATCACGATCCTGCGCAAGCGCGACAATTTCAGGAAGGCGTTTGACGGCTTCGACCCCGAAAAGATTGCCCGCTACAGGCCGGCCAAAGTAGAGCGCCTGCTGAAGGATGCGGGCATCATCCGCCATCGGGGAAAGATCGAAGCGACCATCGGCAATGCCCGCGCCTATTTGGACATCATGAACCAGGACGGCGGCTTCTCACATTTTCTGTGGGACTTTGTGGATGGTGCGCCCATCGTCAATTCATGGAAAACCATGAAACAGGTGCCTGTGGCGACCGATGAAAGCAAGGCCATGTCCAAGGCCCTGAAGGCCAAGGGCTTCAAATTCTGCGGGCCAACCATCACCTATGCGTTTATGCAGGCGGTGGGCATGGTGAACGACCACATGGTTGGTTGTTTTCGTCACAAACAGTGCCAGAAACTGGCCAAAACGGGCCGCCCTTAGCCACCGCACGGGATCGTTAACTTTTTGCGCAACAGAATGGTGGCGATAGATTTTTGCGGTCGAAATGCTTGTTGCTTGGAATTCGCCGAAGAACTGAACTAATTTAGGGGCCAATCGCGCCGATCCAGGCACATTTTTAGGGTGGAGTAACGTGATGGGAATAGCCATCAGCGGCACCGGCCTTTACACGCCGGCCCAATCGATTTCGAACGAAGAACTTGTGGAAGCCTTCAACGCCTACGTTCGAAAATTCAACGACCAGAATAAAGACGCGATCGCCAAGGGCGAGGTAGAAGCCCTTCAGGAATCAAGCGTCGAATTCATCGAAAAGGCCAGCGGCATAAAAGCCCGATATGTGGTGGAAAAAGAGCACACGCTCGACCCCGACATCATGTGTCCACGTTTCCCGGAACGCTCCAACGACGAATTGTCCATCTTGGCGGAGATGGGTGTTCTTGCCGCGCGCGATGCCATGAAAGCCGCCGACAAAACCGCAGATGATATCGACGCCGTCCTTGTGGCCTGTTCAAATTTGCAGCGCGCTTATCCGGCCATTTCCATCGAAGTGCAGGATGCGCTCGGTATCGACGGCTTCGGCTTCGACATGAACGTGGCGTGTTCGTCGGCCACCTTTGGCATTCAGGCAGCCGCCGACATGATCAGCGCCGGCAATGCTCGATCAATCCTGGTGGTGAACCCTGAGATCTGCACAGGGCACCTAAACTTCCGCGACCGCGACAGCCATTTCATTTTCGGCGACGTGGCAACCGCGGTGGTTCTGGAAGACGAAGAGGTTGTAAAAACAAGGGATAGTTTCAAAATCCTCGGAACACGCCTCAAGACGTCCTTCTCCAACAACATCCGAAACAATTTCGGTTTCTTGAACCGCACCGCGCCGGAAACGGCGGGCGACAAAGACAAGCTGTTCGTCCAGGAAGGCCGAAAGGTGTTCAAGGAAGTGGTGCCGCTGGTATCCGACATGATCGTCAGCCATTTGGAAGATTTGGGCAAAAGCGCACACGACCTCAAACGCATGTGGCTGCACCAGGCCAACAAGAACATGAACGATCTGATCAGCCGCAAGGTGCTGGGCCACGACCCGGACAAGGATCAAGCGCCGGTCATTTTGGATGAATATGCCAACACCAGTTCGGCGGGGTCGATCATCGCCTTCCACAAATACAAATCCGATATGGGCGTGGGTGATTTGGGGCTGATCTGTTCTTTCGGCGCCGGTTATTCCGCCGGTACGGTGGTTGTCGAAAAAATCTCGTGAACCGATTGGATTTCTTTCATTTTCCGATCTCGGAACTTTAGCAATCTGGACAGGACTTTATGGCCAAGCAGCCCCCTAAGCGCGCCTGGCAGCGGATGCTGAGTGGCCGCAGGTTGGATCTGCTTGATCCCTCGCCACTCGACATCGAACTGCAAGACATCGCCCACGGGCTCGCCCGCGTGGCCCGCTGGAACGGCCAGACGGTCGGCGATCACGCGTTCTCGGTGGCTCAGCACTCGCTGCTGGTGGAACAGCTGTGCGGCCGCATGAAGCCCAAATGGCCCAAGAAATGGCGGCGCGCGGCCCTTCTGCACGATGCCCCCGAATATGTGGTCGGCGATTTGATCAGCCCGTTCAAGGCGGCCATCGGCACCGGCTACAAATCGCTGGAAAACAGGCTGCTCAGCGCCATCCATATGCGCTTCGGCCTGCCGGCGCGCTTGCCGGAGGACGTCATCAAAACCATCAAACGGGCAGACGGCATAGCGGCCTATTTGGAAGCCACACAACTTGCCGGTTTTTCCCACACCGAAGCGCGAAAATTCTTCGTCAGTTCAAAATTCGCCGAGGGCATCAAACTAAAGGGTCTTGAGATTCCGAAAGTTGAATCCATTTTTATTAGACAATTCAATTTGTTAAGAGATTAAGTTTCGACCTTAGTTTGGGTCAGGCACCGGCGGCTTCCCTTTACAGAGGTGAAACAGGAATCGTTTACCGATAGTCGCAGCTATAATGAGAACCGCTCGTGTGCGAGTCGAAGACGGAGGACTGGATGATCTATGTGTGCCCTTTGAGTGCGGTGGGAGATGTGATCGATGCTGCCGCGCCGTCACACATGGTCAGCCTGCTCGATCCGGAAACAATGATCTCGACACCGGCGGAGATTGCCGCCGACAAACATTTGCAGCTTGGCGTCAATGATATCGCCCGCCACGATCCGGATCTTGTGCCGCCGGCCCACGACCACATAGAAGCCTTGCTGAACTTCGTCGATTCCTGGACCACCGAAGCGCCGATCCTTATTCACTGCTGGGCCGGCATCAGCCGCTCGACCGCGGCCGCACTCATCACCCAATGCCAGCTCAACCAATCGGCCAGCGAGGCCGGCTTGGCCGCCGTCATGCGCGCGGCAGCCCCTCATGCCCACCCCAACCGGCTGATGATCAAAATTGCCGACGAGCTGATGGGCCGGAACGGACGCCTTATCGACGCGGTGGAACAAATGGGTCCGGGGCAAATCACGTGGGAAGGTGAAGTGTTTTCCGTGCCGGTCTATCCGGAAGTGTGAAGGCATGCCGTCACGCCGAAAACAACAGGCCAAAGATACTGCCACTGTGATCGACTTCGCCCAACGTGGCGCCGTCCATACGGCGGATGATCATTCGACCGCTGTTACCATCGGCCTCAACGCGGCGATCGTCGCTGTGTCCGACGAGGTTCCCCAAGTCACTGTGGTGCGCCGACCGGGCGAACGCTCCTCCGGCGATGCGGACGCGCCTGACGATAGCGACGGCTTGCCCTTCGGCCCGTTCGAACCGGCGCAACACAGAACGCTCGAACTGGGCCTGCGCACCTGGGTGGACGAACAGACGGGATTGACGCTCGGCTATACGGAGCAACTTTACACTTTCGGGGATCGCGGCCGCCACGCGGCCGACGGCGACCATAGCCCGCAAGTGGTGTCGATCGGTTATCTGGCCCTGACAGATGAAACCGACTTGGCCAGCGGCACGGATACCGTCTGGCAGCCCTGGTACCAATACTTCCCGTGGGAGGATTGGCGTAGCGGCGAGCCGGATCTCATCCGGTCCGTGATCCACCCTCTGTTGAAGAAATGGTCCAAAGAAGCGCCTGACCGGGCTGGCCAACGGCAGCGCTGGGACAGGGCGTGCCAGTGTTTCGGGTTCGAAACGTCCCGTTGGGACGAAGAAAAGGTCCTTGAGCGTTACGAGCTGCTCTATGAGGCGGGGCTGGTGTTTGAAGCCCAGCGGGACCGGCCGCACCTGCACGCCGACAAGATTGACATGGTGCGGCCCCCGCTTGGCGCGCCCATGATCCACGACCACCGGCGCATTTTGGCGACGGCCATGGGGCGGCTGCGCGGCAAGCTAAAATACCGCCCGGTGGTGTTCGAGCTGATGCCCGCCGCTTTCACGCTGCTGGAGCTCCAACGCACCGTGGAAGCGATTTCCGGCGTCCGCATCCACAAGCAGAACTTCCGCCGGCTTTTGGAGAAGGGTGGATTGGTAGAATCAACTGGAGAAGTTTCTACCAAAACAGGTGGCCGCCCGGCGGCGCTTTTCCGGTTCCGCCGCGAAGTCTTGCGGGAACGCCCGGCCCCCGGCGTAAAGCTCCCGTCTCGCGGTCCACGGATAAAAAGCCCGTAATTCTGCGGTTTTTCAGTGTTTCTGGCAAAAAAGCGGTTTTAACCCCTTGCCTATTGACAAACTAATGCTCAAATGTAGCATAATGAAAGTGCCGGTGGTTGAACCGGTTTTTTTGCGCACTATATATACTCAATATGAGCATAAGGAGGGTGTGACGATGGCAAACACCTCAGGAAACGGAACCGCCGCAGTGGAGGCCTTGGAATACACACCCGAAGTCGCAAAGGAAATGGCGCCTTTCTACAAGCGCGTCGCCAATGTGATTCCCGAAATCGAATGGCCGTTTCACGCGCCTTACATCAAAGCGATCAATGATTTGAAGCGCGAAAAAGGCGCGGTCATTCTCGCCCACAATTATCAGACCCCTGAGATTTTTCACGGCGTTGCCGACATTGTCGGCGATTCCTTGCAGCTTGCGAAAGAAGCCGCCAAGGTCGATGCCGACATCATCGTGCAATGCGGTGTGCATTTCATGGCGGAAACGTCAAAGCTGCTCAACCCGGACAAGACGGTTCTGATCCCCGACATGCGCGCAGGCTGTTCGCTCGCCGCCTCCATCACCGGGCGCGACGTGCGCTTACTGCGCGAAAAATATCCTGGTGTGCCGGTGGTCACTTATGTGAACACGTCAGCGGACGTGAAGGCCGAATCCGACATTTGCTGCACGTCATCCAATGCCGTGCAAATTGTCGAGAGCTTGGGCGTCGACCGTGTACTGATGATTCCTGACGAGTATCTGGCGCTTAATGTTGCCAAGCAGACCGATGTGGAAATCATCGCCTGGCATGGCCGTTGTGAAGTTCATGAGCGGTTTAGCGCGGAAGAAATCCGCCAATACCGGGAAGGCCATCCCAACATCATCGTGCTGGCCCATCCGGAATGCCCGCCGGAAGTTGTCGAGGAAGCGGATTTTGCAGGCTCCACATCGGCCATGATCAACTATGTGAAAGAAAAGCAGCCGCGCCAGGTGGTCATGGTGACCGAATGCTCCATGTCCGACAATGTGGCGGCCGAAACCCCCAATGTGGACTTCATTCGTCCCTGCAATCTGTGCCCGCATATGAAGCGGATCACTTTGCCCAATATCCTGCACGCGCTGCAGACCATGACCCATGAAGTAACGGTCGATCCGATCGTTGCGGAACGGGCCCGGGCAGCGGTGGAGGCGATGATCGAGGCGAGTTCTCCCGCCCCTGTCGCCGTGCAATTGGACCACAGACTTCAAGCCAGCGCCTAATCTAGGGACACGCTTCCATGACGAAGCCGAACATCATTGATGCGGGCGATGTGCTTGTCCTGGGGGCGGGCCTTGCGGGCATCTTCACGGCCCTCAAGCTTGCTCCTAAGCGGGTGACGGTGTTGGCCGGTGCAAGCTGCGCCAAAGAGAACGGCTCCAGCGGTTGGGCCCAAGGCGGCCTTGCCGCTGCGCTCGGGCCAGACGACAGCCCCGCCTTGCACCTGTCGGACACGCTGGCCGCAGGCGCGGGGCTTGTGGATGAGGGTGTTGCGCGGATCATTGCCGAAGAAGCGCCCGATCGGGTGCGGGATCTTGTCGCGTTCGGTGTTCCCTTTGACCGGGATGACGACGGCAACATTGTCCTCGGCCGGGAAGCTGCTCATTCCAAAAATCGCATTGTCCATGTGAGTGGCGACCGTGCCGGCGCCGTGATTATGGACACGCTTTGGCATGCGGTGCGCGCTGAGGAGCGCATCAATGTGCTTTCGGGCCTGCGCGCCGTCAGCCTGGTTAAACGCAACGGCCGCGTTTGTGGTGTTTATGCGGTGGACGATACGGCGGACGACCTCACCCCTGTCCTCATTCTTGCAGGCGACGTTGTTTTGGCGACCGGCGGCATCGGCACGCTGTTCGATGTGACCACCAATCCCGCCGCTTCCAAGGGTGACGGTTTGGCTATGGCGGCGCGGGCGGGCGCGAAACTTGCCGACACGGCCTTCGTTCAGTTCCATCCGACCGCCATCAATGTGGGCCGCGACCCTGCCCCACTTGCCACCGAAGCCCTGCGTGGTGAAGGCGCCGTGTTAATCAACGGCGACGGAGAGCGCTTTATGCGCGACGCACATAAGGACGCCGAATTGGCGCCCCGCGATATCGTGGCCCGCGAGATCAAAAAACAAATAAGTATTGGCAACAAGGTATTTCTCGACTGCACCTCGGCCGTCGGCGCAGCGTTCCCCGATCGCTTCCCGACCGTATTCAAATCCTGCATGTCGGCGGGTATCGACCCTAGGGTGGAACCCATCCCGGTGGCGCCGGCCGCTCACTACCACATGGGCGGCGTGGTCACCGATCATGACGGTCAAACTTCCCTCGACGGTCTTTGGGCGTGCGGAGAAGTCGCCTGCACGGGCGCGCATGGCGCGAACCGCCTGGCCAGCAATTCGCTGGTGGAGGCCATGGTCTTTGGTGCACGCATCTCAGCGCGCATCCTGAGCAAGCCTGCGCGCAAACAGATCGTCAGCGGTGTCGGCATTGGTCCTTGCGACGAACGCCTGTTGATGCCGAACACCGAAGAGGGCGAACGGCTTGTCACGAAGATCCGCCATATCATGACGCGGCGTGTTGGCCTTGTCCGCACGGAAGAGTCGCTGATTTCGGCCCTTGAAGAGTTCGACCGCCTTCGCGCCGAAGACGATTTGCCCCTCGATGTTTTCAACATGATCACGGTTGCCGAGATCGTTGCCATCGACGCCCTGCTACGCCGGGAAAGCCGTGGCGGACACTTTCGGGCAGACCTTCCGTCTACCGACGAAGACTATGCGCACCGGGCTGAGTTCACCTATGGGGACCTGACGGAACGCATTGCGGCACAGGTCGGTCTCGAACGCAAAGCCGGCTGAGCCTGCACGGCATGGCATCCTCTGATCTCACCCCGCTGCCCCGTGTTCTCATCGAGGACAAGGTAAAGGAAGCATTGCAGGAAGATCTGGGCCGGGCGGGCGACCTCACCACACAATCCGTTGTTCCCAAGAACGCCCAGTCCCGCGTTGTGCTGCGCGCACGGGAAGAAGGAGTTGTCGCGGGCCTCGACATTGCGCGCACCGCATTCCGCTTGATCGACCCATCCCTTCAAATTGCCGTCATCTCCCCCGACGGCTCGGCCCTGTCGGCGGGCCAGGACATTGCTGCCATTGAAGGCAGCTCTCAATCGATCCTCATGGCGGAGCGGGTGGCCCTCAATTTTCTCGGGCACCTGTCAGGCATCGCATCCAGTGTGAACCGCATTGTGAGCGCCATTGGAGATGCCAAGGCAAAGGTCTGCTGCACCCGCAAGACCACGCCGGGCTTACGGGCCTTCGAAAAATACGCGGTGCGCGCGGGCGGTGGCATGAACCATCGCTTCGGGCTCGACGATGCCATCTTGATCAAGGACAACCATATCGCCATGGCGGGGGGCGTGGCCGAGGCGCTCAAAGCCGCAAAGGCGGCCGCCGGCCATCTGGTCAAGATCGAAATCGAGGTGGATTCCCTCGATCAACTGCGCACAGTGCTTGAGATCGGCGCCGACGCGGTCCTTTTGGATAATATGACGCCGGAAATCTTGCGCGAAGCGGTGAGCTTGGTCGACGGCCGCATGATCTCGGAAGCCTCCGGCGGTATCAGCGAAAAAACGGCCCCCGCCATTGCTGCGAGCGGCGTCGATCTGATATCGGTTGGCTGGGTGACCCACAGTGCCCCTTGTCTGGACATCGGACTTGATTTCGACCGGACCGTCGACTAGAGCGTCGGACGGCGAAATAGAATCAATTCTGTTTGCGGTCCGGCGGCCGATCCGCCAGGAGAACGGCGAAGAGCGATGTGGGGCATCGGTCGAGCCGTTCGACGCAGCGGGCGGCCGC
>JANQPL010000012.1 GCA_028289425.1 Alphaproteobacteria bacterium
GCGAATTTGACACCGGCGGCATCGGCCATACGCTGATCTTTGGTGGCGAATACATCAACACCTCGTCGCGGCAAGATCGGTTAAATGCCTTTTGGGATACAACGTCGGATGACAATGAGGTCTTCACAATCATGCGTCCGCTCAACTTGAGAGGCGGCGTTGGTGTCAACTCGTCGGGCGTTACGACAACGAATAATTTTAACGACCCGGCAGCCTTTAACGACGACACGGATGTGGACATCAATGTTTATTCCGCGTACATCCAGGATCAGATCGAAGTTACAGAGTGGTTGGATCTTGTTGGCGGCATCCGGTATGACCGGTTTGAAATCGACGTCGACAATCTTGACCCGAGTAATCGGGAGTTTCGGTCGCGCAATGATGATGAGCTATCACCGCGCGGTGGCGTGATCATCAAGCCGGTCGAGAATATGTCGGTCTACGCAAGCTACAGCAAAACCTTCCTGCCGCGTAGCGGCGAGCAGTTTTCAAATATCAATGGCGTCAATAACGCGCTCGAACCGGATACGTTCCGTAACCTCGAGGGCGGTATCAAGATTGACTTCACCCCTCAGTTGAGCTTCACAGCGGCCTATTTCGAGATCAAACAAAAATCACCGCAGCCTGCCGATTTGGATCCAACGACGCTGGACGTTATCGAGTCTGTCATCGAGGGTTTTGAGGTTCAACTCCAAGGCCAAGTCAACGACTGGTGGTTTGTCTCTGGCGGTTACAGCTATCTCGATGGCGAGCAAGTCGATAATACGGGGGCCGGAACAGGCCTGCGCCCACGTGAGTTGCCCGAACATATGTTCTCTGTCTGGAATGACTTCTTGGTGACGGACAGATTAGGCCTTGGGTTTGGTCTGACGTATCAAGACGAAAGCTTCGTTAACAACGGCAATACCGCGGTCCTGCCGAGCTATGTTCGGCTAGATGCAGCGGCATACTATGACGTCACTGATGATATCCGCGTTCAGGTGAACATTGAGAACCTGACGGACAAGCTGTACTTCCCGAATTCGCACAGCACGCACCAAGTGACTGTGGGCGCGCCCATTAACGCGCGTTTTGCTATCGTTGGGCGCATCTAACGATTTAGGATTTGGGCTGACGGTCAGCCCAAATCCTCTCCGTTCATACCGCTCTAAATGCGCTCGTCGTGGCCTGCCGGCACCACATGGGCGCCCGGCGCCTCGCCGTCCAATTCCGATGTGGAAGAGAAAAGACCTTGGGCCGCGCCACACAGATCGGGCCGCTCGATGCAGGTTTTTTCGAGATCGATGAGTGAGGTGGCTACTTGTTCCCCCACCATGTTGATCACAATGGGAACGTAGGCGTGCACGCGCACCTGAATCGCCTCAAATGTGCTGGCGGGGATGAACACCGCGAAGACCGCCAGCCAAAACAACGCACGCAACAAAAACATAGCCACACTGTATCCTAAACCTGCACTTTAGGACCTTAACGATTTGGTATTTAGTTCAAGTAAATCCCAAATACTTAATTTTAGACATCGATGTAAAAACGGCGCAGATTAGGGTCGTATACTTAATATTCTCTTCAGCTTTTGGTAAGAAGACGCGGAGAATCGCTGCATTTGCGCGCGAATTGCGTGCGGCATGAGTGCACATAGATAGGGTACATTGATAGGGTACATGGATCGCGAACCGCGGCTACAGACCGATTTCTGGGTGAAGGCCTATCTGCGCCGCTGTGAGGCCGAGGGCGGAGCGGCCTTTGTGGTGCGCCGGGGCAATCGGGAAGCCGGTGTGGTGCTGATCAAGATTAACGATTTGGACGGCAACTTTTTGGTGCTGACGCGGTCCCGCGATATGGACGGTGCGCTCATTTGGCGCCGGGGCACAGGGCCAAACCCGGTTGAAGAGGCGGTCGCCGACAGCTATTTGGAAAAACAGCTCAATTTTGACCCGGATCTATGGGTTGTAGAGGTCGAAGACCGGGATGGCCGTCATTTCCTTGATGAGCCCGTGCTGACCGATTGAGCTTATGCCGCTCTTAACTCGGCTTGTGGTCCAAGTCGTTCTGAGCTACACCCCGCGGCTTCATACAAGGAGAAACAAGTGAGTACCGCTGAAGCACCAGCCGCCGAATTGTCTGCGCCCAAAGCACACGGCCCGCAAACCCGGCGTACCTTTGCGATTATCTCGCACCCGGACGCGGGCAAGACCACGCTGACGGAACATCTGTTGTTGCTTGGCGGGGCAATACGGCTGGCGGGTCAAGTGAAGGCGCGGGGCGACAACAGGCGCGCCCGGTCGGACTGGATGAAGATCGAGCAGCAGCGGGGTATTTCGGTAACCACGGCGGTGATGACCTTCGAATATGAAGACGTCACCTTCAATCTGCTGGATACGCCGGGCCACGAAGACTTCAGTGAAGATACCTACCGTACGCTGACAGCCGCGGACTCGGCCGTCATGGTGATCGACGCCGCGAAGGGGATTGAAGCCCAGACGCGCAAATTGTTCGAAGTCTGCCGGTTGCGCGACATTCCGATCATCACCTTTGTGAACAAGATGGACCGGGAAGCGCGCGATCCTTTCGATTTGATCGAAGAGGTGGCGGATCAGTTGGCGCTCGACACGGCGCCGGTCATGTGGCCGGCCGGCATGGGCAGCCGCTTTAGAGGGTGTTTTGATCTGAGGACGGATGACTTCGTCGCCTTTACCGATCAAGGTAATCAGCGCGTGGGCCACAACGCCATCGCCGATTACCTGGACGAAGAAGAACGCTCGGAGCTTAATGAGAATGTGGAGCTGGTGCGGGAAGCCTGTCCACAATTCGATCTGGAGGCCTATCGGGAAGGGCATTTGACACCGGTTTTCTTCGGCAGCGCGCTTAAGAACTTCGCTGTCGAGGAACTGCTTACCGGGGTGCACCATTGGGCGCCCCAGCCGCGAGCGCAAGCGGCAACCACGCGAGAAGTATCGCCCGAGGAAAAGAAAGTGTCCGGATTTGTGTTCAAAGTACAGGCCAATATGGATCCCAATCACCGGGACCGGGTTGCCTTCATGCGCCTTTGTTCAGGTAAGTTTCGCCGGGGCATGAAGCTCAACCAAATCGGCACCGGAAAGACCATCGGCATTCACAATCCCATTTTGTTCTTTGCGCAAAACCGTGAACTGGTGGACGAAGCGTTTCCCGGCGACATCATCGGCATTCCCAATCACGGTGTGCTGCGGGTGGGCGATACACTGACGGAGGGGGAAGAGCTTCAGTTCACGGGCATACCGAGCTTTGCCCCGGAAATCCTACAGCGCGTACGCCTTGACGACCCCATGAAGCTGAAGCATTTGCGCCGCGCGCTTGAAAGCCTGGCGGAAGAGGGCGTGACCCAAGTGTTTAAACCGATGATCGGCGCCCAATGGATCATCGGTGTGGTGGGTCAGCTTCAGCTAGAAGTCCTCAAAGAACGGATCGCCGCCGAATATAACATCGATGTGGGGCTGGAGCCTGCGCCGTTCGAAACCGCGCGATGGGTTTACGCGGACAATGACGCCGACGTGAAAGCGTTCGTCGATCGCAATAAGGGCGCCATGGCCGAAGATCGGGATGGAGCACCTGTGTTCCTTGCCAAGAGCGGCTGGGAACTTAATTATGCTAGCGAGAAGTTTCCTAACGTCCGATTTGAAGCAACGCGCGAGCGCACCACCTAAACCGGTACCCAACCCATGGACTCATTCGCGGAATTCTGGACCATCGTCGAGAATGTATGGCAGGACACGGTGCTGGGAATCAGTGTCAGCCGGCTGATGATTGGCATTGGCATCCTGTTCCTTTTTTTCGTGCTGCGTTCCCTGATCGCGCGTTTCCTCATTTATGAGTTAAGGCTCCTGACAAAGCGCACCAAAACCGAATATGACGATTTGGTTCTGGAGGCCCTGGCAGAACCGTTCAAGCTCATACCCATTGCGATTGGCATTTTCGTCGCCGGACAGACCATGGAACTGGAAGGAATGGCAGCGCTGATCGTGCAAAATGTGGTGATCTCGCTGGTCACTGTCATCATCTTTTGGGGCCTCTACAAAATTACGGATCCCTTGGCGCGGGCGCTTTCTCGATTTGAGCATATCCTCACGCGGCCTTTGACCAATTGGCTGGTGCGCGCACTTAAAGTGATTTTCGTCGTGATCGGAAGTGCCGCGGTTCTTGAAGTGTGGGGCATTCAAGTGGCCCCTCTGATCGCCGGCGCCGGCCTGTTTGGCGTGGCCGTCGCCCTTGGTGCACAGGACATGTTCAAGAACCTAATCGCCGGCATCTCCATCATTGTGGAGCGCCGCTTTTCGCCCGGCGATTGGATTAAAGTGGACGGCGTGGTCGAAGGCACGGTGGAGAATATCGGCTTCCGTTCGACCCTGGTGCGCCAGTTCGACAAGGCGGAAGTTTATGTGCCCAATGCCAAGCTGTCGGACGATGCGGTGGTGAACTTCACCAAAATGACCCACCGGCGGATCTATTGGAAGATCGGCGTGGAATACCGCACCACGAAAGAGCAATTGCGGCTTATTCGAGATCAAATCGAAGACTTTATTCTGACCCATGACGAATTTGCCAAGCCACCGGAAGTTGCCACCTTCGTGCGTATCGACAGTTTCAACGATTCCTCGATCGATATCATGGTCTACTGCTTCACGAAAACCACGATTTGGGGCGAGTGGCTCGCCCTCAAAGAAGAACTGGCCTATCGCATTAAGGATATTGTGGAAGGTGCGGGCACGGGCTTTGCTTTTCCCAGCCAGTCCCTATATGTGGAAAGCCTGCCGGCTCAGGATCGGCCGGAACCCTTTGTTCCGCCCACCAAGCCGGCAAAGTCAGAACCCGTATTGGAGAGCTGAATTGGAGATTTGAAATGAGAAAGGTAAAGAGGCGGCGGAACCCCGTCGCGGCGCGATTATCCAAATCGCGTTTCAAGCCAAAAACCGTCCTTGCACGGAAAGGCAAGGGAAGTTACAGGCGCCGGTCGAAACACCCACAAGGGGGACACGATCGGCGCTTTTTTGTTGCGCGGCGTTTGCGTGGGGCCGCCTAAGCCGCGATGGACTCTTTCTCGATGGTCATCCGGCGTACCCGCCAGAACCGCATGACGCGCTGGGCGGTTTCGGTATCGATCTTGTCATAGATCCGCAGCAGCACATTGGTGTTGTTGAGATTGCGCAGCTGTCCTTTATCCATTAACAAAATGATTGTCGAAAAGGTGGAGCGGTCGAATTGACTTGCTTTGCAGGCAATTGCAATGGCCTCGCCTGTCGGGTCGCTCAGCACCCGATTGGCGGAGCGCTCATCAAGCCCGGTCAAGTGCGAAAAGGCGCATAGGAATTCGCGAATTTTCTTTTCCCGCACCATCCGCACCAGGAATGACTCATTGAGTTCCTTTCGGCTGGCGGCTTGTTCCACATATTGCTGTGCGCGGGTGAGCTTTTTTTCCGATGTCTCCAAATCCCGCGACAGGCTGTCGGTGGTGCGTTGGATCGCCTCGTCGACCATATCGGGGTCCAACCCCTTATTCCGGTCCAGAATGTAGCTGCGCAGCTTCGATGAAACGAAGAAGAACATGTCATTCATCAAGTCCGGCGGCAGGTCCTGACGTTGGATGATAGGGGCCTGGAGCGCTTTGTTTTTCTCACTACGCTGAACAATGGTTTCCATAGATCCGCGAGAAATGACGGCTCCTTCATTTGCGACCAATTTGAGAAAAACCTGATCGTTTCCCCGTTCCACAAGTTCGTCGGTCACTTTTTCGCTGATCGTATTGCGCTCACAGATCGCGGCCATATGTTCTTGCCCCTGCAGGCGGATGATGGCAATGAGATCAGCATCATGCAGAACGCCGCTTTGGCTCAAGACGGAGTGTGCAACCTCGATTTCGTCGTTGGCCAATTGAGATATCAGATTACGTGGCGCTTCTGGCACGCAAGATAAGCGTTCGGCCAGTTCTTTGCGGACGCTCATTTCGAATTCTCGGGCGATTTGGCCCGCGATAGCGCCGAAATTCTCCGCCTGGCTGGCGTCGAAATCCTCGGTCGACTCGAGAAAAACATCGGTAATGCCGCGTAACAGCTCGCGCCTTTTCTCGCTCGATGGTTCTTTGGCCAAGGTAAGAAGGTCGTTCAGACGGCTCGGTGCTGAAGTCATAACTGAGGCCATTCGCGTGATGATTAAAGACGTGCGTGAATGGCTAAAGGATGGCTCAAAAATGTAAAAAAACGATGGGATCGATAGTTAAACCTGTCATAGATACAGTTACAGGTTTAACTAAAATTATCCCGGTACGGATCTCTAATGCGCTTTCGCCAGCGCTTGATCGATTGATGTCTCCAGGATGGTCACCATCTGATCGATCTCTTCTTCCGCAATGATATAAGGGGGGCCAAGCGTAATGATGTCGCGCACGGGCCCCGTGCCACCCGGATAGAAAAAGGCACCGTTTGCCATGCCGGCGCCCACGATCCGGTTGGTGATGTTGTCTTCCGGCGCAAACCGCTCCAACGTTTCACGGTCTTTGACGATTTCCAACGACCACAGAAAACCACGGCCTCTGATTTCCGCCACATGCGGATGTTGCGCCAACCGGTTCAAATGGCGCTCCAGCACGGGGGCCATTTCTTGCACCCGATCCACTAATTTTTCCCGTTCCATAATGTCGAGCACCGCATTCGACGCAGCGCAGGCGGACGATTGCCCACCATAGGTGTAGAACATGAGGCTCTGATTGTTCTCGACCAGCACGTCGACAATCTCGTCGGTGGCGTAGACGCCCACCAGCGGTGCGTACCCGGCGGTCAGGCCTTTGCCGGACACCATGATGTCGGCTTTGATGTCCCAATGTTCGCTGCCGAACCGTTTGCCGGTGCGGCCAAAACCGGTCATGACCTCGTCGGCGATCAGCAGGAGGCCGTAACGCTTGCAGATCTCTTGAACCTTTGGCCAGTAATTGTCGGGTGGGACGATGGCGCCGCCGCTCGACCCGATGATCGGTTCGCCGATAACAGCGGCAACGGTCTCTGGGCCTTCGGCAATGATGATTTCTTCCAGCGCCTGCGCACAGGCCCCGCCGCAATCGCCGCCGCCCCGTTCATGATGGCGCAGGGGATAGGGCGTGGGCGCCAGCGGCACTTGGTTCCACATGGGCTCCAATCCTGCGCGCCGGCTGTCATGTCCGCTTACGGATAAACACGCGACTGTGGTGCCGTGATAGGAAATGTCCCGGCCGATAATCTTGTAGCGGCTCGGTTCACCGCGGTTTACGTGGTAGAGCCGCGCTAGACGCAAGGCCACGTCCACGGCTTCCGACCCACCGCTCGACAAGTGGACGCGCGGCAAGTGTTTCGGCAGCCACTTCTTTTGTAGGCGCTCCACCAACCCAAGGCGGTCGTCGGTGGCGAAAGGCGGCACGATATAGTTTTTCTCCGCCATGCTGCGTGCGACGGCCTCAACCACCTCTTGGCGCCCATGTCCGATATTGGCGACAATCGCGCCGCCCGATGCGTCGAGGATCGCGTGGCCATCCTTGGTGTAGAGAAAGCAGCCTTCCGACCGCGCAATTTCTACTGTCCGGCCGCTCGGTACAAAAGGCCAGGGAGGCAGATCCTGCTTTGGGCTCATGGTCGATCCTTCTTAAGCGCGAACGATCGGTGAGCTTATCACGGGCCCGTGAAGGGGAAAGACGGGAATCCTAGAGTGCGACAACCGTGCCGGCGGCGTCCAACTCCTCCGGGTCGCCCACCACCACGAAGGATTTGGGCAGGTACCCATTGAAGTTCGACGCATAGGCGTTGCTGTAGGCGCCCATCATGCCGAACTCGATCCAATCCCCGCGCTTCAAATCGGCGGGCAATGTCATCGTATCGTTCAGTTGATCGCACGAATCGCAGGTGGGGCCGAACACGGTGTAATCGGTCGTCGGTCCATTGAACGCGCGGATCTCACCGGTGGCATTCTCGCGAAATGCGCGGATGGGATAATTGATGGCCGCGCCTTCCAAATTGCGCTCCATGAAAGACCCATAGGCGCCGTCATTGAGATAGAGCTGGTTGCCTTTGCGCAAGATCACTTGTGCCACAAGCGAGACGCCCTCGGCCACCAGTGCGCGCCCAGGCTCTGCAAACAGATCCACCGCCGGACCGAACATTTGTTTTTCGCGAAACGCCTCAATCGCTTTGAAATAGTCGTCCAGCGGCGGCGTCTGACCGCCCGGATAAGGGCAGGGGAAACCACCGCCCACATCCACCGTCTGGATACTGACATTTGCCTGGCGCGTGACATCCTCGCAGATCTCGCCGGCCCGGGTGAACGCGGCCGGATCTTCACATTGAGAGCCCACATGGAAAGTTAGGGCGGGCATGGCACCGCGCGCGGCGATCTGTTGGAGCAACCGGACGGCCGTCTTCCTGTCGGCGCCAAATTTACTCGATAGGTCGAACATGGCGTCGTCATTGTCGGTGGCAAGCCGCACGAAGATCGTGAGGCCTTCGCCGCCCGTCTCGTCGAAAATAGCGTCCAGCGCGTCTTCCGTATCCACGGCAAAATCGCGAATGCCGAATTCCCGATATGCGGTTTCATAGGCGCCCACCGGCTGAAACGGTGCCATCAAATAGGCGGACGCATCGGGATAGCGCTGCCGGATGAGCGCAACCTCTTCAAGGGAGGCCACGTCGAAATCGCGAATGCCGGCCGCGTAGAGCGGATCGAGCACCACGGTCGACGGGTTGCACTTGACCGCATAAAGCGTCCAGCCGGGAAATCCCCGCAGAAACTCCGTGACCTTGGCTTGCAGCAGCTTGGGCTGAACCACATAGGTGGGGGCATTTGGGCGCAGGCTTTCGATCACGTGCTCGACGCTCGAGAAGCGGCGGGACGGGTCAAGATGTGTGGCGGGAACCAAACTCATTTACGTGTACACTCCAATGCAAATCCGCCCCGCCAAGGCCTGCGGGCGCGCTGATATACGCCAAAAGCGGCCGACTTGGTAGCACTTTTCCACAGAAAAGGGAAGCGCACTCTGTGCGCAATTTTTTGAGAGGGCTTAGGCCGGTTTGGGCCGGGAAATGATCCAATTAATGCCCAGCATGCACAGCGACGACAGCAGCACGCCGGCCGTGAAAAAGGCAACGCCCGGTCGCAAATCGGCCGAGTTGATGAGTTGACCGTTGATGATCAAAATGGTGAGCGCCAGCACGAACACATCGGCCATGGCCCATTTGGAAATGGCAACCAAAAAGCCAATGGTGCGTTTCGCGGCGTGTCCATGCCGGTTCCATTGGCGCAAGGCGAGAAAGCCGGCGATGATCTTTGCCAGCGGCAAGAACACTGAGAAGATAAGAACAACGGCGCCGATCAATTCCTGACCGTTTCTGAAAAAGCGGTCTATCCCCTCCAGAATGGAATACTCGCGGCTGATAAACCCGAGCTGTGTGATCGAAAGGGCCGGCAGAAACAAGCCGGCCACGAACAGGATGAAGGCGATGGTGAGTGCAAACTCTACCAGCCATTGAAATGGCGACACCGGATTTTGTGAGGGCAGGGCAGCGTCGGTCATCTATGAAAAATCGTCCTTTCGCCGATGATTTTATCTCAATGACCTGCTAAGCCTCAACCAATGGCGGCACGGTTGCGCGGGGCGTGGTGGGTATGAATTTCAAGACGACGGAAAAGTTTACGGGCAAGAGTGACGACTATGTGAAATATCGCCCGACCTACCCGCAAGCGGCCTTAGAGGCGATTTCGGAGCGTTGTCCCTTGGTTCCGGGTGCCATGATTGCCGATGTTGGGGCGGGAACGGGCATCTTTTCCAAACTCTTGCTCGAGCGCGGCTGCACGGTGATTTCGATCGAACCCAATGACGACATGCGCTCGGCGGCGGATCAGTATTTGCAGGGCATGGCGGGGTCGCTGGTGCTGCCCGGGACGGGAGAAGCGACCGGCCTGGTCAGTGCGTCATGCGATTTGGCCGCCGTGGCGCAGGCGTTTCATTGGATGGACCCGGTCAAAACCAAGACGGAGTTTTTGAGGATCCTCAAGCCTGGCGGCTACACGGTCTTGATCTGGAACGAGCGCGACATCACCACGCCCTTTGGTGCGGACTACGAAAAGGCGTTGGCCGTGTGTCCGGGGCACCGTAAGCACGAACACAATTATGAGGTGACGATGGAGACGATAGAGGCGTTCTACGGCGGACCGTTCGACATGCTGACGTTTCCCAATCAACAGAGTCTCGATCTAGAAGCGGTGAAGGGGCGGCTGCAGTCGACTTCATATGCGCCGACGCCCAATGATCCGCTCTTCGAGCCGTTGATGGCGGATCTCGACCGCATATTCGAGCAGCATCAATCGGACGATGCGGTCACCTTCGACTACACGACTCGGCTTTATATCGGACCATTGTCCGGAGACTGATGAAGAGATAATACGGGTTGCCCCTCGTGATGGTAAGTATTCCCGTCATCACGAGGAGCCCTGTTGGGCGACCTGCCTTTGGGCAGGCAGGCGACGTGACGTAGGGTGCATTAGCGAAGCGTAATGCACCGTTGCCAATGCACGTGGCGGATTACGCTTCGCTAATCCGCCCTACATTGCCGCGCCGCCTATCGGCGGCTCGCAATGACGTTAAGTCGATTTCTTTGCAGCAATTTTGCGCTGACGCAGCGACAGTACCGGCGTGCGGGTGTCGGCGCCGGGCTGGTAGAAGACGGACATTTCGGCCAGCGCGTCTTTCCACGCGGCCACGTCTTTTTCTTTCTGTACTTCGAAGGAATCGAAGCCGCAGCGCAGCATGAACAGAAACTGGTCGCGCAGTACATTGCCCACGGCGCGGATTTCGCCCTTGTAGCCCATTTCGTCGCGCAGGCGGCGGGCGTAGGAATAGGCGCGGCCATCCTTGTAGACCGGAAATTCCAGCGCGATCAGGCCGAAATGGCCCAGATCTTCTTCGATAAGGGATGGCGGCTGATCCGACTTCAGACGGATGCCCAGGGGTTGATTGCATTTGCGCAAGTCTTCCCGGTCCTTTTGCCACCGCTCCAGACTAACGATGATGCTGCAGCCATCAGGCCGCTGATCGTCATCCCCCACGGCCGTCCAACTATCATCCGTGACTCGGCCGTCCTTAACCAGCGGCATAAAGCGTCTCCTTGAAGGGCGCCAGGCCGACGCGGCGATAGGTTTCCAGGAACTTTTCGCCGTCTTGCTTTTTGTCGAGATAAGTATCGACAATGGTTTCGATGGCATCGATCACTTTGTCTTCGGTGAAGGCGGGGCCGACAATGTCCCCCAAGGATGCGTTTTCGTCGGCAGAACCGCCGAGAGTAATCTGGTAGAATTCCACACCCTTCTTGTCGACGCCCAGAATGCCGATATGGCCCACATGGTGGTGCCCGCAGGCATTGATGCAGCCGGAAATCTTGATCTTCAATTCACCGATGGCATCCGCGCGCTCCCCCGTGCCGAAGCGTTCGCTGATTTCCTGCGCCAGCGGAATGGAACGGGCATTGGCCAGGTTACAGTAGTCGAGGCCGGGGCAGGCGATAATATCCGTAATCTGACTAATATTGGCCGTCGCAAGATCATGGGCCTTTAGCGACTGCCACAGATCGTACAGATCACCTTGTTCCACGTAAGGCAGGGTTAGGTTCTGCTCGTGGGTCACGCGGATCTCATCCATACTGTATTTCTGCATGAGGTCCGCAATCGCATCCATTTGATCGGCCGACGCATCGCCCGGAATACCGCCGATGGGCTTCAACGAGATGTTAACGATGGCATAGCCCGGTACTTTGTGTTCGGCCACATTGTTGGCAACCCAGGCGGCGAAGGCAGGGTCTTCCGATTTCTTCGCTTGAAAGTCGGCGGAAATCGTCGGCAGCTCTTTGTAGGCGGGATCCGCGAAATATGCGGTGATGCGCTCGATTTCATCATTGGGCAGATTAAGTTCGCCGGTCTTATCGATTTTGGCGAATTCGTCTTCCACCATTTGCGCGAATTTCTCCGCACCCGTCTGGTGCACCAGGATCTTGATACGGGCCTTGTAGAGATTGTCGCGCCGTCCAAGCTCGTTATAGACGCGCAAGATCGCTTCCAGATAGGCGAGTAATTCGTTCTTCGGCAGGAACTCTCGAATGCGGGGTCCCACCATGGGGGTGCGGCCCTGGCCACCGCCCACATAGACTTCGAAGCCCACTTCGCCTTTGTCGTTCCGGACAATGATCAAACCGATATCGTGTACTTTGATGGCAGCGCGATCATGGGGCGAGCCGGTGACGGCGATTTTGAATTTGCGGGGCAGGAAGGAGAATTCGGGGTGAAGCGTCGACCATTGACGGATGATTTCGCTGGCAATGCGCGGATCTTCAATCTCGTCCGCGGCAACGCCCGCATATTGGTCGGACGTCACATTGCGGATGCAATTGCCGCTGGTCTGGATCGCATGCATCTCGACAGTGGCCAGATCTTTCAGAATGTCCGGCACGTCGCCGAGCTTCGGCCAATTGTATTGAATGTTCTGGCGCGTGGTGAAATGCCCATAATCCCGGTCGTACTTTCGCGCGATATGCGCCAGCATGCGCATCTGTTTTGATGACAAGGTGCCGTACGGAATGGCGACCCGAAGCATATAGGCGTGAAGCTGAAGGTAGAGCCCATTCATCAAGCGCAGGGGCTTGAATTCATCCTCTTCCAGTTCACCGGAAAGGCGGCGTGCCACTTGGCCACGGAATTGCTCTACCCGTTCATTGACCAGTTGCTGGTCAAATTCATCATAGCGATACATGACGTATACTTCGTGTTTGAGGTCTCAACGCGTCGCGGCGCAAGACATGCGTAAGGGCGTCAGGAGGCCTTTTTGAACTCAACAGGCTCGGCCGCTTGCTTGCCCAAATCCAAGCGCACGGTTGGACCGTTTGCCCGAATATGTTCGCGCTTTTTCACCGGAATGGCCACGCCGTTTTCGATCGTTACATCGAATAGATACGGATCAAGCACCACGCGATCATCTACCGACTTTTCGCCCTGCTCCAGCAATTGCTGAGCTTCCGCTTTGTCGGTAACAAACTTGCTCTCGTCTAGGGATTCAGCCCAGTTTCCGGCGGCATCAAGATAGACGACTTCGCCGTCGTTAAGCCGGTTTGCCGTGACTGCCTGTGCGGGTGTTGCCATCCTGTCGTCTCGCCTTGTCATAGAAAATCCCCGCGCCCTGGGCACGGCTGAGCTATTAACAGGAAATATGGGGGATCAGGAATTAAACGTCAATATTAGTGTGAATAATAAATAATCACAGTAATAACGTGTGAAAAAGAAATTGGTAAATGAAAACTGACATACCCTTCCGTAAAGTGCGACAAAATAGTAAGATTTCAACTATTGATGAAATAGGCGGGGCCGGTTTCCCCGGCTCGGCTGTAATTATGGGGAATTTGTCCCATGCCAACTGGCACAGTTAAATGGTTCAACGCCCAAAAGGGCTATGGCTTCATTATCCCGGAAGACGGCACTCAGGATGTATTTGTTCACATTTCCGATGTTGAACAGGCGGGCATGTCGGCGCTGTCCGAAGGGCAAAAGTTGACTTACGAGATTGCAGACAATCGTGGAAAACAGAAAGCGGTTAGTTTGGCTCAAGTAGCCGATTAACGCGCATTCTGATCGATCGCGCTCTCATGCCAACGCCGGAGCAGCAAATGCTCCAGCCAGCTTAGCAAGAAGAAAATACCGACCCCGAGCAGCGACAAAAGCAGCAAGGCGGCGAACATTTTCGGAATTTGCAGGCGGTTGCCTGCCTCTACGATGCGCCAGGCAAGGCCCGTCGCTGCGCCTGAACCAGCCACAAACTCCGCCACAACAGCACCGATCAGGGCCAAGCCCCCCGAAATCTTCATACCGGCGAGTATGTACGGCGTGGCATTTGGCAATTGCAGGCGGGTCAGAACCTGCCAGCGTGACGCGCCATAGAGCTGGAACAGCTCCCGCAAATTGGGGTCGGTCGATTTAAGGCCCAGCGTGGTGTTTGACAGGATCGGGAAGAAGGCGACGATCCAAGCCAGAATGAGCAGGGCGGTTTCCACCCGGTCGAAGCCCACCCAGATCAGGATGAGCGGCGCGATGGCGACAACGGGTGTCACTTGAAGAACCACCGCATAAGGAAATAGCGCAAGCTCTAACAGGCGGCTCTGGGTGAACAAAACGGCCAGGGCCACGCCGCCGATCAATGCCAGTACGAACGCCAGAATCGTCACCCGCAAAGTGGCCCAGGCCGACACCATGAGGCTCGCCCAATTTTCAACGAGCGCCGCACCGATGGCGGACGGGGCCGGCAAGACAAACGGCTTTATGTCGTAAAGCGCTACCAGCCCTTCCCAGCTCGCCAGAAAGAATAGGCCTAATGCCAACGGCAACAGGATCTTTGCGGCCCGTTGTGCCGGTGTGTTTTGATTGGCATCCGCCATTATATGGATATCCCGCTTCGAAGCGCCTGAGAGACCTGACGACAATAATCGGCATACTGAGGAGATAGCCGAAACTCTTGGGTGCGCGGGTAGGGCGCATCAATGGAGATGTCTGCAACAATGCGCGCCGGCCGCTCGCTCAAGACAATGATGCGCTCGGACAGATAGACGGACTCATAAACGCTGTGGGTGACGAAGACGACCGAGCAAGCCTGCCTTTGCCAGATGGCCAGAAGATCGTCATTCAGTTTTTCCCGGGTGATTTCGTCCAAGGCGGCGAAGGGTTCGTCCAACAAAAGCAAGGCGGGATCGGTGATCAGCGCACGCGCAATGGACGCCCGCATCTTCATGCCCCCCGAAAGTTCCCGTGGATAGGCGTTTTCGAATCCCGACAAATCCACAAGGGCAAGCATATGGTCGCGTTTGGGCGCTATTGCAGCAGCCGGCAGGCGCGCGAGTTCAAGGGGCAGCGAGACATTACGTTGTAATGTGGCCCAGGGCATCAATGTGGGTTCCTGAAAGACGAAACCAATGGAGTCGTGGCCATTGTCTTCCAATTTCCAACCGATTGAACCTGACGTCACCCCAGTCAGATTTGCGATTGCGCGCAGCAGGGTGCTTTTTCCGCATCCTGACGGTCCCAAAATGGACGTGAACGATCCCCGGTCAATCGTCAGAGACAAGTTTTCGAAAGCGGTAACGCCGCCCTCGAATGTCTTTGCCGCTTGATCGATCGTGACGAGGGGTGATTGCGCGTCGCCCATGAAACTTTATTGGCTTTCGGCAGGCGATGTTGAGGCGCTGCCGACAAACTGCAATGTGTAGGCCTTTTGGTAGGGGAGGTTTTTTTCGTAGACACCGCTTTCTGACATGATTCCGAAGAACGCGTCCCATCTGGCATCGGTCATAACGCCAATGCCGGCATTCTCCGCGTCACCTGATTTGACAATGCCGTAGGCCCTCATTTTGTCGATGGCTTGGGCCAAAATGTCATCGGTCATTTCCGGATTGTCTTGCTTGATCAGGGCGTTGCCGGCGGCAGGATCCCCGAAGAGATAACTCTCCCATCCTTCCACTGTCGCGGCGACGAACGCCTGCACGATGTCGGGCTTTTCTTCTATCCACGTGTTTGGCGCCAACACCATTGCGCCATAACTGGGATAGCCGTGATCGGCCAGCAGAAAGATGTGGGGTTTGATGCCGCTTTCTTTTTCGATTGTGTACGGCTCGGAGGACAGATAGCCCTGCTGGATCGCTTTCGGGTTCACGATAAAGGGCGCACTGTTGAAAGTGTATTTGCGGATTTGGCTGTCCTCAAATCCGTATTTGGCGCGCAGCCATACCCAGAACGCGTTGATGGTCGCATCGGAAATCATGATCGGATGACCGCGCATATCTTCGATCGACTGGATGTCGTCGCGGGGGTGGGTGATCAGCACCTGCGGATCTTTTTGAAAGGATGCCATGACCGCCGTGACCTCGGCCCCCGCGGCGACCAAGTTAAGCGGGATGAAGCTGTTGGAGCCCATGCCTAGATCGACGGCGCCGGCGGCCATCAATTGGGGAATATTGACGGCCGGCCCGCCTTGCAGGATCTCCACGTCGAGGCCGTGCTTTTCATACAGGCCTTCCGCGAGGGCTTGGTAGAAGCCGCCCTGTTCCGCTTGTGCCTTCCAATCGGTGGCGAAGGTTATTTTCTCCGCCGCCCCTGCGCCGACAGCCCACAGAAATCCGAGAAACAGAGTGACGACGCCAAGGCATCGCCGCCAGAACGACGACACTGGTTTTAAGGTACTTTGTGCGGTCATAATTTCCCCGTGCTGCACCGCTGCAATCGCTAGCTTGGTTTTAACCGCGGAACAACAATCGTTCGCATCTCTTCGATGAGAGCGCAGGTGCTCGCCTCGCGCATGTCATTGATTGCGGCCCGCTTGGTTTCATCAGAAACCAAAATCCGGATGACCGCAATCCCTTGATCTTTAGGCGACTCAATGATGGGCACGGAAATGTCTTGCTTGAGATATTCGCGCGCCGAAGTCGGCCCCACCAAATCAATGGTCACGTTATCGATCGGCGTCTGGGATTCGTTGAGCAGGAAGAAGGCTTCCCGGTCGCGGGTGTAAAGCGCCAGCGACCAGAAGGTCTTCGGCACGAAGGTTTCGATGCGCAACGGCGCCTCGGTTACGTCGTAAATGCAGGTGGATACCAACATGGTGGGGTTGGCGAGTTCTTCGTTCGCAACCGTGGTCACACCGGCTTGGTGGTGAAACATGGCGTTGGCGGGCGCGTTTTCCAAAAGCCGGTTGAGCGTCACCGTGGTCAGCACGACGGGTGTGGCGTAGACCACAACCAGGTGCACAACGGCCGCGAGAATGAGGCAGACCGTCAGCCAACGGAGTTTGGTGTTCACTGGCATTCTTCAAGCACGATTTTGGGCAAGGCTTCATCATCCTCGCCGGACAACAATTCGGCATCAGCTCCGAAAATGCGGAGCACTAAATAAAACCTCTCATCTGGGCGGATCGGCAGCCACCGGTCGTAGCGCGTTTTGTCGGTCACATAGACAACAAGATCGGTCTGCAGCGGTTCCACAATGATGTCGGTGCCGAACACATTGTCCGGTGAGGCGGGCACCAACGTTTCCCGCGACAGTGTATGTGGGGCGCCGGGCAGGTCGATAATGTTGTCGGACATATCGTAGGCGGTGAGCGTCCACCATCGGGAATCGAGCGGCTTACCGCTGACCCGATAATCGCAAGTGCCGCGCAACCGGCGACCGTCCGTGTCCGTCCGTGCCACAAACACAGCAATTTCGTCAGGCGGCAGAACAAAGGGACCTTCGCGGGCAAGCCGGGCCTCACTGTAGGGCGTTTCTATGGACTTACCGCCGAGTGTTTGAAGCTTCCATGGGCCGTAAAGGTCGTTTGCTTCCGGGCGTGTGGCATCGATCGCCCAAACCGCCGTCAGATAACCGATGACGATTGCCGTCATCATCAGGAAAAAGCCGGCAAGGAAGCGGTCCAGCGCGGGATACAAGGCAATCGATTTGATGTGGTCGGAAAACACGTCGCCTAGCTCCTAAAAAGGCCACCAGCCGCGGCCACGGCGGCGTGGTTTGCGGCGCCCGACACTTTCCAATTGTTCGGAGAGGTCGCGCAGGTAGCGCCGTGCTCGGTTGCTCACTTGTGCTGTCCGCATCGTTCTTTCGACACCCGGCAGCTCGGCGACCTCCTGCCCGTAATGGGCGCGGTCCATGAAATTCTTCCAAAATTGTGCGGGCAAGCTGCCGCCGCCCACCCGTTTCATGGATTCCCCATCGTCATTGCCGACCCACACGCCGGTCACCAATGTGGGCGTATAACCGATGAACCAGGCATCCCGAAAATCTTGGCTCGTGCCGGTTTTCCCGGCGGCCGGCCGGTCGGACAGTTGGGCCGCGCGGCCGGTGCCTTCCTGCATGACCTGATAGAGCATGTAAGTCATTTCGACCGCATGCGCCCTTTCCATCACCCGTCGCTTCGGCAGTTCCCCGCGTTGGTAAAGAAACGGGCCGTCGGGGATTTGAACCGACAAAATGCCATGCCGGTCGGTGGTCATGCCGCCGGTGGCAAAGGGCACATAAGCTCCTGTCAGTTCCAACAAGGAAACTTCCGACGTACCCAGAGCAATGGAGGGATTGGGAGAGAGTTCGGACTCGATCCCCAGCCGTTGGGCAACGCCGATCACCTTGTCCCGGCCCACGGTTTCGGATACGCGCACGGCCACTGTGTTGATGGATTTCTCCAATGCCGTGCTCAGCGTGACAAATCCGCGATAATTGCCCGTCGCGTTTTGCGGTGTCCATTTGTCGACCGTGAGGGGAGCGTCCTCCATAACGGATTCAGGCGTCATGCCTTCTTCCAGTGCCGCCAGGTAGACGAACGGTTTGAAGGCGGATCCAGGTTGCCGCTTAGCTTGGGCCGCGCGGTTGAATTGGCTTTCGTCGTAGCTGGTGCCGCCGATCATGGCGCGCACACCACCTTCAATGTCCATAGTGACGAGCGCTGCCTGATCGGCGTTGAGCACTTGGCGTTTCGGCTCCAGGCTGCTCAGCAAAGCAAGTTCGGCTTTGAGCTGAAGGGCGGGATCGAACGTGGTCTTCACCACCACGTTCACATCGGGGCGGCCGATCAGTTCCGACAGCTCCTCGGTGACCCAGTCTACAAAGTAATTGGCCGACCCGGACGCTTCCGTCTCGACCAAGCCAGCCGGCTGAACCCGTGCAGCGAAGACCTCGCCATGGGTCGCCGCGCCAATCTCGACCATTTTGTTCAGCACCAAATTGGCGCGCCGGTGGGCCCCTTCAATATTGTTTGTGGGGGCGTAGCGAGACGGTGCCTGGGGCAGACCTGCCAACAGTGCCGCTTCCGCAATGGTCACGTAGCGCGCGGACTTGCCGAAATAGTATTGGGACGCCGCTTCCACGCCATAGGTGCCGGCGCCCAAATAGATGCGGTTGAGGTAGAGCGTCAGGATTTCGTTTTTGCTGAGATTGGCTTCCAGCCACATGGCCAACAGCATTTCCTGCACCTTGCGTTCGAGGGTGCGTTCGGGTGTCAGGAACAGATTTTTGGCCAATTGCTGGGTGAGCGTGCTGCCGCCCTGAGCCAAACGGCCCTCTTGATAGTTCACCCAAAGCGCACGGGTGAGGCCCCGCAGGTCTATGCCGTAGTGCTGGAAGAAGCGGCGATCTTCAATGGCCAGGAAGGCATCGATCAGGTGTTTGGGCAGTTCGTCCAGGGGCACCAGGCTGCCGTAGCGGGCGCCGCGCTTCATCAGGATCTCGCCGTCACGGTCAAGGAAGGTGATGCTCGGCGCGCCTTGTTGATCCCAGATCGCGGACAGGCTCGGCGGTTTGGGTAACAATGCCGCCGCGTAGCCCACAAAGCCGATCAAGCCCACAGTGAGCGACATGGAAATCGCGATGAACGCGTTGCGGCCGTATCGCCGCCAACTCTTTCGGGAAGATGCGCTCATTCCTGGACCGCCAGTTGCCTCGTGCCGTCGACTTACATGGGTTTAGGGAAGTTCGCCAGAAAACGCTGCGCCCACCCGCTGGTTTTCTGCGGGCAACGTCCGCCGCCAATTTGACCATAATGGGGCGCGCGCGCTGAACAGCACCTGAAAATGGCCGGCAATCGGGTCAAAACAAGCATCAGAAAAACCCACCAACAAACTGATAGTTAATAGAAAACGACAACTTAGTTACTGTTTGCTTGAGGAGGCGGCAGAAGCACCGTTTTTGTCTCAAAGTGGCACGGCCAACACCCTATATCTATCTTGGCGCGCCGGGCTTCGGTGCTCTATGTCTGATGTTCTTCCAATAATGATGGTGATGACCGATGGACTTAGGTTTGCTGGGCAAAACGGCTTTGGTGACGGGGGCTAATCGCGGGACGGGGGCGGCAATTGCCCGGACCCTGGCATCGGAAGGGGCCCTTGTGCTGGTTCACCGGTTGGCGCAAGACGCTCCGGACCCCACCACGGACCAGATCGTGGCGGATGGCGGCCAGGCGATCTCGGTCTGCGGCAATATCACCACGGAATCGGGGGCCGATGGGCTTGCCCATTCACTGGCGGAAAAGGCGGACTCCATCGATGTGCTGGTCAACAATTACGGGACGGCGGAAGCCGGCCAGTGGATCGACCTGACCGCCCAGGAATGGACGGATATGTACGAAAAGAACGTGCTCTCCGCCACGCGCTGTATCGAGCGGTTTTTGCCCAGCATGCGCGACAAGGGCTGGGGCCGGATCATCCAAGTGGGCACCATCGGATCCTTCCGGCCCAATGCGCGCATGCCCCATTACTACGCCGCGAAGGCCGCTCTGGCGGCAGCCACCGTCAGTCTTGCAAAAGAACTCGCCGGCACCGGCATAACGGTGAACACGGTCAGCCCCGGTCTCATAAAAACGGCCGAGGTGGAAGCGCATTTCCTGGCGATGGGTGAGCGCAAAGGGTGGGGCAATGATTGGGCGACGGTGGAAAAGAAAGCGCTGGAACGCATGGGCGGTAATCCGCTGGGGCGCATCGCTCTGCCGGAAGAGGTAGGCGATCTTGTCGCGTTTGTAGCCAGCACCCGGGCGGATTATATCAACGGCGAGAATATTCGCATCGACGGCGGATCCATCGACGCGCCTTATTAGGGCGCAGACAGAAGCCCCCAATCAGGGGGCAGACATAAGAGGCGGGGAATGTTGCCCTTTCGGTTTGACTATCATGACTTGCCCGGGGAAGCCCTGGCATTGCAGGGGGAAGTGCGGGCGTTTCTGGCGGAAACGCTGAAGGACTATCCGGAAGTAAAACGGGCGCGCAATTGGAGCCGGTTTGACGCCGATTTTTCACAGAAGCTTGCGGCCCAAGGTTGGATCGGGCTCACTTGGCCGAAGCAGTATGGCGGCCAAGAACGCTCCGCCCTCGAACGGTATGTGCTGTTGGAGGAGTTGCTATCCGCCGGAGCGCCGGTTGCGGCCCACTGGATTGGCGACCGGCAAAGCGGTCCGTTACTGCTGCGGTTCGGTACACAGGAACAGCGCGATACATACCTTCCGAAGATCGTGTCGGGCGAGGCTTTCTTTTGCATCGGCATGAGCGAGCCCGACAGCGGTTCGGACCTGGCAAGTGTGCGCACCAAAGCGGAGCCGGTCGACGGCGGCTATGTGGTGAACGGAACCAAGCTGTGGACCTCCAACGCATGGCAGTGCCATTTCATGATCGGGTTATTCCGTACACCCACACAAGAGGAGGGGCGGCATGCGGGCCTGTCTCAGTTCTTGGTGGATTTGTCGGGGGACGGTATTACGCGCCGCCCCATCACCGACCAGACGGGAGGTCGCGAATTTACGGAAGTGGTTTTCGAAGACGCTTTCGTGCCGGCGACTGCCCTGGTGGGGAAAGAAGGTGATGGCTGGGGACAAGTCATGTCAGAACTGGCGTTCGAGCGTAGCGGTCCCGAACGGTATTTGTCGAGCTTGCGGCTTGTGTTGAAAACCATGGACCGTATCGGCCCGGACCCAACCGAAGAACAAGCGGTTGTGATCGGCCGCATCATCGCGCAGCTTTACACCATGCGGCGCATGTCGCTTTCGGTAGCCGGCATGTTGGAAGCCGGCGAAAATCCAAACTTGGAGGCTGCTGTCGTCAAGGATCTGGGCGCTGTCTTCGAACAAGGCATTCCGCAAATCGCACATGATCTGTTCGGCGACGATGTGGACCCGGACAGCGATGATGATTTCGAAGCGGTCATGGCTTACCTCACCCAAGGGTCTGTGTCGTTCTCCCTGCGCGGTGGGACGCGGGAAATCCTGCGCGGCATCATCGCCCGCGGCCTTGGTTTGCGATAAGAGGTGGGGTATGAGCGAAACACGTAATCTCCTGGAAGAAACCGCCAACAAAGTTTTCGAAGAATGCGTCACCCAAGACGTACGGGATGCGGCTGAAGAGGGCGCTTGGCAACAGGCTGCTTGGGCGACTACCGAAACGTCTGGCCTAACACGCGCCTTTGCGGAAGAAGAAGCCGTCGCGTGGGAGGACGCGTATGTGCTGTTCCGTGCCGCCGGCGCTCATCGCGTGCCGTTTCCGTTTTCGGAAACGCTGATTGCCGGCTGGTTGCTGAAGTCGGCCGGCCTCGACGTACCGGAAGGGCCGATCACCATCGTCGTTGCTAATGACGCCGATGCAACGCTTTCGCGCGTGCCTTGGGGGCGGGATGCGGCCTTCCTTGTGGTCGCTCGCGGTCAGCAGGTTCAGCTTTTTGAGAAATCACAGATCACGGCCGCGCCTGGAAAGAACATGGCCCGGGAGCCTCGGGACACGGTGGAAGTTTCGGGCACTCCCATGGCGGAAAAAGGCTTCGAGACTGCATCAGATGTGGCTCGGCATCTGGGTGCACTTGCACGCTCGGCGCAGATGGCGGGGGCGCTTGGCTGGATGCTGAGCACGTCGGTCGAATATGCCAACGATCGGGTTCAGTTCGGCCGGGCGCTTGGTAAGTTCCAAGCAATCCAGCAGCAGTTAGCGGTGCTGTCCACAGAGGCGGCGGCGGCCGACCATGCGGCGATGGTGGCGTTTACCGCCATGGGCGAAATCTTGCCCGAAACAAGAATCGCCGTTGCGAAGGTGCGCGCCGGCGAGGCTGCCGGCAGAGCCGCCGCCATTGCTCATCAAGTGCACGGTGCCATCGGTTTTACCCGGGAACACGCACTGCACACGGCAACACGGCGCTTATGGTCTTGGCGGGCTGAGTTCGGCGCTGAACGCTATTGGGCGGACAAGCTGGGCCGAGCTGCTCTGGCGCAAGGGTCCGAGCAGCTCTGGCCCACATTGGCGCGGGCATGATCACGGTCTTGGAGCCTTCTTCAATCTAGTAGATCGGATCGCAAGCGATCACATGACCGTTATAAGCGTTGACCGTCAGCCGTATGGGGCTGCCATATTTGTCGTAACTGTGCGCGTAATAATGTCCGTGGCGCATGCGAACCCGGTGCACACGATGAAATCCCTGATGTGCCAGCCGATGCCTTAGTTGGCGTACGGATAAATAATCGTTGTGATGGCCATAGCCGCCCGCTGAAAGATATTTCTTGCGGATGAGTTCGCCGGAATATGCGTCGAATGCGACGCGCACGTACCGGCCGCGCCGGTCATAGGCCCGTGCCACGTAGCGGTCCCCGCGCCGGTCTATAAATTCGATGCCGTAAAACCCGCGATGGCGCAGAATGCGGCGGATGACGCGCCGGGGCAGATGCCCATCGTGATAGCTGTGGTGGCGGCTGCCGTATCCATCGCGGTGTCGGCGGCGTTCACCATATTCGGCCGGTTGCACACGCTCGGTTACCGCTTTGCCGCGCTCGTTACCGCGATTCACCCGAGCCTTTCCGCCGTAGTTGGGCGGTGCACTCAGCTTTTCCGGGGGCCCCGACGAGTAGACGCCCGTCGCAGGAGAGGGCCCGCTGGCCGCTGCAAATGTGGGGGCTGACATTACCAACGCAATCGCGGCCGCTCCCGATAAACCGCGTATTAGGGAAGACATGAACATAATTCCAACTCCATTTCCGAGAACATTCGGTCGATGCGTGCTATCTTGGCATTTGGTCTCTGAACTGGAGCTGGGCGTGCTATTCATCGCGCGTTCAGAGGGGAATCCGTAGTAGTCGCCAGATGATGAACGCCGTCCGCCTTTTGTTTGTCTGTTTGTGTCTAGGACTTGGCTTCGCCGTGCCCACGACGAACGTGGCTCATGCGTGCGAAGGGGTTTCTTCGGCACAAGGCGTTTCCATGAGAACGATCGTAAGCCGAATCAGGCAGCATTTGCGTGATCCGGGTGGACGGGTCTTAAGGGCCTGCACCGTTCGCAGTGGTGGACGCACGGTCATTGAGGTGAGATGGCTGACATCGAGCGATCGTGTCGTGTTCGTAACAGTCGATGCGAAAACCGGGGCAATCCTAGATACGCGGTGATTTACTATGCGGCTCCTTGTTGTTGAAGATGATCTGGACTTATCACGGCAGCTTGTCACGGCCTTGTCCGATGCGGGTTATGCGGTCGACGCGGCCAATGATGGTGAAGAGGCCCATTTCTTGGGCGAGACCGAACCTTATGACGCCGTAATTCTGGACTTGGGCCTGCCGGAGATGGATGGCGTGACCGTCCTTGAAAAATGGCGCCGCGACGGCCACTCCATGCCGGTTCTGATCTTGACCGCGCGGGACCGTTGGCGCGACAAGGTTGCCGGATTTGATGCGGGTGCGGACGATTATGTGGCGAAACCATTTCACACCGAAGAATTGTTGGCGCGGCTGCGCGCGCTGTTGCGGCGTGCGGCGGGCCATGCCTCGCCGGAACTGGAATGCGGTCCGCTGACCATCGATACGCGTGCGGCTAAGGTGATGGTGGACGGCACGCCCATCAAGCTCACATCGCTTGAATATCGCCTGCTTGCCTATTTGATGCATCACCGCGGAAAAGTCGTGTCCCGTACGGAATTGGTCGAGCACTTGTACGACCAGGATTTTGACCGGGATTCCAACACCATTGAGGTGTTTGTGGGCCGCCTGCGCAAGAAGCTTGGCGTAAACCTCATTCACACCGTGCGCGGACTGGGTTATCGTCTGGCCGACCCGGCGGAAGACGCCGCAGGGCAAGCAGAAGGTAAAGCATAGACTTTGTGGCCCAGATCACTCGCTGTTCGCCTCATCGCCGGCGCCGCCGCTTGGAGCATCATCGCGCTTGCTGCCGGTGGCTTCATTCTGTCGTCGGTCTTTCGCGACAGCGTGGTGCGATCCTTTGATGCCCAGTTAAACGTCTATCTTGAAGCACTGATTGCCGATTCCGAAGTGCTGCCCGACGGTAAGCTCACGGCGGCGACCGATTTGGGGGACCCGAGATTCGGTCAAGTCTTTTCCGGCTGGTATTGGCAGATTGACGGATCGAAAGGGGTGGGATCGCCGCCCGGTCCGGATTCGCGCTCCCGCTCCTTATGGGACGAAGTGATTAGGATCGACAGCGGGCTTGAGTCGGGCGGCGTCATTAGGGGGTACACCAATGGGCCGGACCGGCAAACACTCCGATACATTGCGCGCGAGATCTCGTTGCCGGGTTCGGGCCTGCCGTTCACCTTCATTCTGGCAGGCGATACCGCTGAGATCGAGGCGGAGGTCAGCCGGTTCGACACTATGCTCTATTGGTCGTTTGCCATCTTGGCGGCCGGACTGTTGGTGGCGCTGTTCGTTATTGTTCGGCTTGGGCTTTTGCCGCTCAACCGGGTAAGCGCGGCCCTTGCGGCCATTCGGAGCGGTCGGGCCGACCAGCTGACGGGCGACTTCCCGCTCGAAATTCAACCGCTTGCGGATGAATTGAATAGTCTCGTGGAACACAATGCGGCGCTGCTCGAACGGGCGCGCACCCATGTGGGCAATCTGGCCCATTCGCTTAAAACCCCGCTAAGCATTCTAAAGAACGACGCTCACGCCCAGTCCGGACCATTTGCACAAACCGTTAGCCGCCAAGCGGATGTGATGAAACGGCAGGTTGACCATTATCTGAGCCGGGCGCGCACGGCCGCCGCCGCCAACATTCTTGGCAGCAGGACCGAACCGGAGGAAGCGCTGACGCCGCTCGCCCGCACTTTGCGCAAGATTTACGAGGAACGCGGTGTCGCCATCGATACCGAGATCTCGGGCGATCTTTCCTTTCGCGGCGAGCGGGAAGATTTTGAGGAAATGGTCGGCAATCTGATGGACAATGCCTGCAAATGGGCGCGGTCCCAGGTCAAAGTGACGGTGCAGCCGGTGAATGCGGAAAGCCATCGTCTTGGTGTCTCCGTCGAGGATGACGGCCCTGGCTTGCCGGACGAAGCCAAAGACGAGGTGATGAAACGCGGGGCGCGGCTTGATGAAAGCGTGCCGGGCTCCGGGCTTGGCTTGTCGATCGTTCGGGATATCGCAGAGCTTTACAACGGCCAACTGACCCTTGAGGAATCGCCCTTGGGCGGCCTGAACGCGACGCTCGTTCTGCCGGCTGTCGAGAGTTAAGCTCGCGCGAGTTACGCCGCCGGTTGAGACGGTCCCGGCTGGCTGCTGTCTTTCACCAGCCGAATCTCGTCGTCTTCGGCGATCAGATCTTTGAGAGTCAAGCCCCTTAGCGCGTTGGCGCGCGCCTGGCGCATGTCGGCCACCAAATTCTTGATGTGCGGATTGGTCAGTGTGTGGCGTGCCCCATGATGCCCTTGTTCATCCGCACCCCGCACAATGTCGATCACATGCGCCAAGGAAATCTGGTCCAACGGCTGGGCCGGCAGATAGGCGGGCTCGTCGCCGGCCGCCGCTACGATGATTTTGTTTCCTTGGAACGCCGTGATGATGCGGCTCACCGAATCCAATGGCACCGAAAGATGGCGTGCCAAATCGTTGGCGGTCCATGGTGACAGGCCCGCACTAAACCTCTGGGCGATCAGCATGGCTACGTGAAGGGCGAGCCGTTCCCGTTCGGCAATGCTCAATAGCAGGCTTCTCGGCTGAAGTGTAACATATTCAGGATGCTGATGATAAAAAGCGATCTTTAGTCCAATGAGCAGGATTGTCCAACCGGCGTAAAGCCAAACCATGAAAAGGACAAGCGAGGCGAGCGCCGAATAGATCGCGGCGTATTGGGCCGATCCGACCACGAAGGAGGCAAACGCCCATCCTGTGACGTTCCACAAAATGCCGGCGGATATGCCGCCGACCAGGGCGCTCACAAACCGCACGCGCGCATTCGGCACAAAGCAATAGATGAATGTGAACGCTGATATGACCAACAGATAGGGCGTGAGCTGAATGCCGGCGGCAATCAGGGTGCCGAAGGGCTCTATCCGAGCAATGGCCTCGAAGATGGCGCTGTTCATCAGGCTGGCCATGATCCCGACCGCAGAGAATACAAGCACGGGGCCGATGAGGATCACGCTCAGATAATCGCTGAAGCGTCTCGCCAATGGGCGCAATGACCGCACTTGCCAAATTTCGTTAAACGCTTCTTCGATTTTCTGAAGCAGGGAAATGACGGTGTAGACCAGGAACAAAAGGCCGATCGATCCCAAGACGCCAATGCTGATGTTGGAAACGAACGAAACGACGGTATTGGTGATCTCAACACCTTGCTCGCCCAAAGGTGCGAGAAGATTGAGCAACGTGATTTCTATTTCGTTGTGGACGCCAAAGGCTTTGAGGACGGAGAAACTCACCGCCAGCACCGGCACGATCGAAAGCAGCGTGGTGTAAACCAGGCTCATGGCCAGCAAGCTCAGGCGGCCGTCGGCGAAATCCCGCGCCACAACGGAACAAACACGCGCGGCAGAAACGGCGATGCGTTGCCAAAACGGTAGCGCGCGTAGATTTGCTTCCCAGATTTTCTCGCGCACCCATGTGCGCCATTTGGTCAGGTACACCATCTGCTCTTGCTGATCATGAGGGCGCGGATCCCGCTGCTACAAGACGGCGAGCAGTAGGTTTAAGCGTGCACCTTCTTTTCTTTCCGCCGGTCTTTATCCCTGGCGTCGGGTCCATGATAATCTGGAATTTCCAAGGTAAGGGCATAGCATGCCAGCCTTACGGTTTTCGGAATAATGACTTCCTTACCGTCCCGGTTGCCTTTTTCGTAGTACTGGACCACGCGGCGCTTTAGCCCCAGCGCCTCAGCCGCTTCCTTTTGCGACAGTTTCAGAGATTTTCGCCATCTTTTGAAATCAGCGGCATCCACAACGCACCGTTTCCCTTTGAGTCGGCGGTTTACCCCGCCTGCGTCAAAGACCAAAAAAACACACACCGTCTCGAATTTCGAGATTTACTCCAGAAACCCAGGATTTCCGCCATATTTTAAACAAACGATCAGCCAGAAAGCAATGATTGATGCGCACCTCGTGCGGGTCGCCTTGACAATGCGCACACAGTGCGCATATAGGAAGTGCGCACCACGTGCGCATTTTTGTCAATCGGAACGCGATTGCAAATGCAGACAGCCTCACAAAAAGAATGAAAGGAGGTCGATATGTGGAATTGCGTTTATGTCTATGGTGATCACGCCTATGCCAGACGGAAGTCTTTCGAGCGCTCTGAAGGCGTTTCTATTGACGAGGCCGAACGCGTGCGGACCTATGCCTTGTGGCCAAGATATGTTTTTCGCGTCGAATACGACGGTGAACATGTCCTCACCACAGATCCGGTGGATGTGCGCCGCATCACCAAGAGACACCCCGTAGCTGATGTGACGGTTATACAAATCGTTAACTGATGCGGCATGTCACCCGGTGGCAATGAGCCGCCGATGCATACAAAGACCCGGCTCTCTGTCTTGGAGAGCTGGGTTTTGGTTTGTCTCGACACAGCCGGTTGGCCCTGGCACGTCATGGGAAATTGCCTATTAACCAATTTCCGCCACATTGCAAATGTGTTTGCATGACAATCGTTGCCCAATGCGGCAGCCGGGCAAACACATTGGGTCCACCACAGAAACAGTGGCGCGTTCACCGATGATGAAATCGGAAACACAAGAACAATTGAAAGCTGTCCTGTCCGGCTTGCCGGAGAAGTACGTGGAACCTTTTGTGAGCGCCGTAGAATTCGACCGGCTGGCGGGTGGCAATCTGCCCCATTCGCTGATCATTGAAAGTCTGCGTCCGGCATTGAAAAAATTGGGTGTTCCAAGGTTCGGCACGCCGACCCCGTTGCGACTGTTTTGCGAACCCTTTGAAGACATTCTGTTCTCAGGACCGGTCTTTCCAAAGTCGCCCGGACGTGTTTCCCGCCTGTCGATAGCACCGGTCTGGGATTGGCTGTCGGAACTGATTCCCGACGCCCACAAATCCCTCTACGACCTGATCGTGAAGCAGATCTTGTCGCGCCAAGAAGAAAAACTTACCGCGGCGACCGGTGAATTGCATCGCATGTCGGCGAATGCGCTCAGCACGATCTTCCTCTCCTACGAAATCGGCACGCCCGAATATGTGGCCATGGCGAAGCGTCTTGGCAGCGAGGCGATCTTGGAAGACGCCCGCGACATTGCAGCCGTGTTGACGATCGCTGCCTATGCCCATCGATTGAAGGAACAGTTTCCCCGGCCAATCTTGAAGCTCGACGAGGATGACTTCGTTTTCATTCGCGCGATTTATGACGAACTGTGTGAACGGTATCCAAACCAATCGAAATATCTGGTTTACTTGCTCATGGGTCGGATGAAAAAACCGTGGCACGTGTTAAGCGTTCTGCCGGTCCTTTGTCGAAGCAAGAATGAAGATAAAATTCGCGAGTCCGAACTCGGCGAAGTCGGCGATCAAATATTTTCGGACATCGAACAACTCGCCGGCGAAATCGAAAGAACGGATTTCCTAAAGCGCGGTCCGGCAAAAAGCCTCAATTTGCTAACGCAATTTGTGGAAGCGTCCAGGGGCATAACCCGGCAGATGAGCTTGAAGCGCGACGGCCCATGGGGCAAGCGCCTTTTCGAATCGCGCAAGCGCGTAGCGCAAGCCATGGAGCATCAGCTCAATCGTTCGGTTGACACCATCATTTCCGCATTTCCGACGGTCAAGATGGGCGCCTTTGGTGACACCGGGGCCCACCGGCCGGATCTAACGGAAGCGCCTAATTCGGACGATGTGGAACACGCCGCAAAGATCGCCATTTTCATAGATCGTACACGGACGTTAGCGGCGGATGCGGCGTTCGGCAAACACCACAAAGAAGCGTCCAGCCGCGTGGAGCAGTTTCTGCTGGGCTATGGCGCCGATATGATCACCGAAGTGCGCGCCGGCAACAATGACACCATCCGTAACCTCCAAGCGCATTTGGAAGCGACGGTAAAGCTTACCGGCCTGGTGGTGGGGGAAGAAGAAGCCGATCTGTTCCTCCGGCGAGCCACCACGGCCGCGCGGAACTAAGGCAGTTCGCTCTTAGCATTACATCGCGTCAATAGTGGGTGTGTCTTACGTCATCGCGAGCGGGCGAGAGCCCGCGCGGCGATCCAGAACAACAAGTACAACACAAGTCGCTCTGGATCACTTCGTCGCCCGGTTGGGCTCCTCGTGATGACGAATCTATCGCGGAGCCGATGCGCTAGCCTAAGCCTGAAAAGCTCTAAACGACACGTTTTTCGCGGAAGCCCGCGATCTCGCCTTCGGAAAAGTCAAGCTGTTTGAGAATGTGATCCGTGTGCTCACCAAGTAGGGGCGCGCGGCGCGTGATGCGGCCGGGCGTCTCCGAGAACGACACAGGCGTGCGGGCGACGGGCGCCGGTCCCGGCACATTGGGGTAGTCCACGTTTTGCATAAAGCCTGCGGCTTGTATGTGCGGGTCCATCAAGACTTGCGCCGGGTTAAGCACGGGGCCCGCCGGAATGCGCGCCTCCTCCAATTCGGCAAGGCATTGTTCCAAGCTGCGTTCCGCGCACCAGGCGGACATGCGGTCGCTGAGGGCGGCGCCATTATTGCCGCGCGCCTCGTCGTCTTTGAAACGGGGATCGTTGAGCCAGGTGTCGGCATCGCCCATCAACTGGGCCCAACGCTCGAACAGGGGCTGGCCTACAATCCAGACGATGAGCCATCCATCCTTCGCTTGGAAGATGTCGGCGGGGCCGGATGTTTGGCTACGGTTGCCGGTGGCTTCCCGATTGATGTTTGTGAGCGATTGTTCGATGAGATTGAAGTTGAAGAATGAAAGGGCGGTTGAGAGTAGGGCGCCTTCCACATGCTGCCCCTGTCCGGTTTTTTGCCTGTTGAAGAGGGCCGCTACGGTGCCGAAGGCGCAGAGCGATGCCGTGCCGAAATCGACCCATGGCGTGTAGGCTTTGGTCGGCTTTCCCGGTTCGCCGGTAAGGTACGCCGCGCCGGACATCACTTGTCCGATGCCGTCGAATCCCACGCGCTCGCTATAAGGACCGCCTTTGCCGAAAGCGGTCACCGAGGTGAGGATGATATCGGGTTTGAGGGCACACAGGCTGGGATAGTCGAGGCCCATGGCTTCCAGCGTGGCGGGCGGCAGGTTGGCGATGACCACATCGGCGGTCCTCACCAAACGACGGACGATTTCGCGTCCATCCTCTTTCATGGGATTGAGGGTAATACCCAGCTTGTTCCGGTTCATTTGCATGTACTGGGCGCCGGCCACATTGTCGCTGCCCGGAGGTGTCATGGGCATGACAAAGCGGTCTTCGCTGCCGCGCACTTTCTCGACGCGGACGACTTCGGCCCCCAGATCGCCCAGCAAGGCCGCGCAATAGGGCCCGGCGATGTAACGCCCAAAGTCCAGCACCCGAATGCCGTCCAAAATGCCCGCCATGGCTCACTCCTGTTTGTTATGTGTTGCGGGCACTATAGGCTAGCGGCGGAACAGAAGAACAGGGGAAGCGGTCATGCAGGCCTATGTCGAGCTTGGGCAGGAAGTGTTTGAGCCCTTCGAAACTGGCGGCGCGATGATTGGTGTTTCCGGCAAGGATCCAGTCATGCCGACCAAATTGCGTATCGGGGAGGCCGCAGCGGCCGCATTGGCGATTGGTGCTTTTGCAGCATCCGCCCTCCATCGAGAACGCGCCGGATCAAACAATGTAGGGATAAGCGATATAAATGTGGACGTTGCGCTCGCTGCTGCGTCGCTCTTGGGCTTCTTCGTTCAACGTTTGGATGGCTCGGAACTCCCGCGTCCCTCTTTGTTGAATCCGACCGTGGACCTTTATCCCTGCAAGGATGGCCGTTGGATTCATTTGCATGGCGGGTTTCCAAATCTCGAAAAAGGTCTGCTCGATTTCTTGGACTGTGAACGTGACAAAGAGCAAGTGGCCGCGAAAGTGGTGCAGTGGGACTCACAGGCTCTCGAAGATGAGATTGCGGCGCGCGGTTTGTGTGCCTGTGTTGTGCGGACAGAGGAAGAGTGGCGCGCCCATCCGCAAGGAAAGGCATTGGTCGCAAAGCCGATCGTCGAGATTGAAAAGGTTAGCGAGACGGAACCGATCAAAAAGGGTTTGGATGGGACGGTGCCGGAACGCCCGCTTGACGGCATCCGTGTTTTGGACCTGACACGCGTCTTGGCCGGACCCGCCTGCGGCCGAACGCTTGCCTCTCACGGCGCCAAGGTCCTCAATATTTCCGCTGAGCATCTGCCGAGTGTCGAACCGTTCGTCGTGGATACGGGACATGGTAAGCGAAACGCCTACTTAGACGTTCGGAAAGAGGCCGATCGTCAGACCCTCGACGCGCTCATTCAAGACGCCGATGTGTTTTGCCAGTCCTACCGCCCCGGCGCGCTGGCAAAATATGGATTGTCGCCGGAACAACTCATGGAAAAGAAGCCGGGTCTGATCGTCGTATCCATCAATTGCTACGGACATGACGGTCCGTGGGCGGCCCGCCCCGGCTGGGAGCAATTGGCCCAATGCGCAACGGGCATTGCCGATTTGGAGGCGAAGGACGGCGTGCCGAAACTGTTGCCCGCGGCGGCCACCGATTACACGACCGGCTATTTGGGGGCCCTGGGGGCAACGGTCGCCTTGTTAAGACGCTTGAAGGAAGGCGGGAGCTATCACGTGAAAGTGTCGCTTGCGCGCACGGGCATGTGGCTGCTGGATCTCGACCGCGCCGAGGGGGCGGACGACGTGGATTTTTCCGCCACTCTTGCCAAGCTCCAATCAAAAATGGTCACGACCGAAACGCCGTTCGGCTCGCTCGTCCACCTTCCGCCGGCGGTTTCCATGACGAAAACGCCGCCCCGATGGGAATTGCCGCCGGCACCCTTGGGGGCTCATCCGGCGGCATGGTGGTAGGCGCCTAGAGCAACGTGCGCTCAATCCGTCCCTTGCGGGGTTGGTTTGAGCGCACAGAGTTGCTCTAATTCATAGATGTAGATCATCTTTATGCGATCAACTGGATCGTCGAAGATAAGTCCAGTTGATCGCATGATGATCTAGTATTCGATCACACTACGGATCGATTTGCCTTCATGCATGAGGTCGAAGGCTTCGTTGATTTTCTCGAGCGGCATTTTGTGGGTGATCATTTCGTCAATGGCGATCTGACCGTTCATATACCAATCGACAATTTTGGGCACATCGGTGCGGCTGCGCGCACCGCCAAAGGCGGTACCTTTCCAGACGCGCCCGGTGACCAATTGGAAGGGGCGCGTGGAGATCTCCTCGCCCGCGCCGGCAACGCCAACGATGACACTTTCCCCCCAACCGCGATGACAGCATTCCAATGCTTGACGCATGGTTTCCACTTTGCCGATGCATTCAAAGCTGTAATCCGCACCGCCGCCGGTAAGGTCGACCAGATAGGGGACAAGGTCGCCTTCCACCTCATTGGGATTCACGAAATGGGTCATGCCGTATTTCTCCGCAAGCGGAACACGGCCCGGGTTAATGTCGATGCCGACGATCTGTTCGGCGCCCACCAGGCGAGCGCCCTGAACCACGTTAAGGCCAATGCCGCCCAGGCCGAACACGACCACCCGTGATCCCGCTTCCACTTTTGCCGTGTTGATCACAGCGCCGATGCCTGTCGTCACTCCACAGCCGATGTAGCAAATCTTATCGAAAGGCGCGTCCTCGCGCACTTTGGCGACAGCGATTTCGGGAAGCACGATAAAGTTCGAGAAGGTGGATGTGCCCATATAGTGGTGGATCATGTCTTTGCCTAACGAAAAGCGCGACGTTTCGTCAGGCATAAGGCCGCGGCCTTGGGTGTCACGGATCGATGTGCATAGATTCGTTTTGGGATGCAGGCACGATTTGCATTCGCGACATTCCGGCACATAGAGCGGTATTACGTGATCTCCTGCTTTGACCGTCGACACGCCCGCGCCCACATCGGCGACAATGCCGGCGCCTTCATGGCCGAGCACGCTTGGGAATATGCCTTCGGGATCGCGCCCGGATAATGTGTAGGCGTCGGTGTGGCAAACACCCGCAGCTTTAAGCTCCACCAGAACTTCGCCTTCCTTTGGTCCTTCCAAATTAAGGGTTTCGAGGGTGAGTGGTTTGCCTGCTTCGTAGGCGACAGCGGCTTTGGTTTCCACAATGATCCCTTTCTTTATTGTATCTTCCCGCCGGGCACCTTAGGAATTGGGCGCCTTGGTGGCAAGGGCAGGGGTCGCCGCGCGCGGCATTACGCAAGACAGGAAGTCATGTGATCGTAATTTGGTTTTTGATCGCAGCGATATCGCTGGCAACACTCTTTGCCCTTGTCGCGCCGCTGATGAGGTCAGGGGTTGCGCGGCGTCCCGGTGGCGATAGCCGCGCGGTCTATGAAGATCAGTTGGCGGAGTTAGAGCGCGATGTGGATCGCGGCGTCATCTCGCCGGAAGAAGCCGATGGGTTGCGCACGGAAATTTCCAGGCGGTTGTTGGATGCGGACGAAAAAGAAGGCGGCACGCCACAGGCCGACCTATCCTCAAACACACTAAGGCAGGTCGCCGGCGTAACGTCGGTTCTCCTCATTGGCGGAAGTGCCCTTTTGTACGTGTGGTTGGGCAGTCCCCACTTGCCCGGCGTTCCCGCTTCCGAACGCGCCGCCGAACGCGAATACGTGCAGAACATCGAGAAGCTCGCGGTGATGATGAAGGCGAACCCAGAGGACCCCAAGGGTTGGCGATTCCTCGCGGTCGGATATCGCGCCATGGGGCGCTTGGAGGATGCGGCGGCCGCGTATGAACAGGCCGTCACTCGGGGGGAGGCCGATGCCGAACTCATGACCGACTACGGTGAAATTCTTCTGCTGCTCAATCAAGGCCGCATCACCGATCGGGCCCGCGAACTTTTCGAAAGCGCGGTTAAGGCAGACCCGGAAGATCAGCGGGCGCAGTATTATCGCGCGCTTGCCTTGATGCAATCGGATCAATTGGAACAGGCGCTTGTGGAATTCCAGGCCCTTCAGCGCACGGCTCCCGAAGATGCCCCTTGGCTTCAAGGGATTGAGGCGCGCATTAACGAGATCGAGCAGATGCGCCAAGCCTCCGGCGAAGCGGACGTGGCGGAACTCAGACAAAACCCGGACATTCTTGCAATGGTCCAAGGGCTTGCCGAGCGGCTGGAGGAAAATCCCGACGATTTGGAAGGATGGTTGCGTCTTATCCGTTCTTACACTGTGTTGGATCAGATCGACCTGGCCCTTGAGGCCGTGTCGACTGCCCTCGACACTTTCGACGGGCAGGAACAGGCCGTCTCCGCCATTAATGCGCTTACGGAGGAATTGGGTTTAGCCGAGACGAACTAAATCGCCTGTTTGAACTCGCCATAAAGCTCCGGAAACAAATCGCCAGGCGGCTGCGCGTCCACAAATGCCGCCAACTCGGCAGAGCTAGCGGTAATCCGTATGGTTCGGGAGAGACCGGACGACGATACACTGCCGGCAAGCGTACCGTCTTGGATTGCCGTTTCGAATCTATCGGCGTCGGCGAAGTATAATGCCAGTACGCCCTCGTCGTTCAGCGTGTAGCGCATGAGATGGAACCCATTGAGTTCCTCGACCGGTTGTCCATCGCTTTCGGTCCAATAGACGTTCAAGTAGTGCCCATTGGTGAGCCGCGAACTGGTCACATCGAACTCCGCCCAGCCGCCGTCGGCTTCGTCGGCCGTTTGGGCGGTGACGAGGATTGCCTTCAATTTGCGCTCGACGGTTTCCACGAAATGCAGAAAGACGGGCTGGTCTTCATCGTCAATGCTGCCGATCCAAGCGCCCATAAGGCGACGGTCTAGCGGTTCAGTTTCGGACGTCGGCAGGGGGTTTTGGGCGGTGGGCAGACAGGCGGCAAGGGTCAATGCGAGGGCGAGACCCAAGATGGCCCGAAATGCGCCTTGAAATCCGCCAAATACAGCGCGCATGTTTGACACCCCCGCCGAAACCGCCACATCTCGTTTATGTCATCGAACGAATTGGGCCGAACTAGGGCATGATCGTTTTTCAAGGAAATTAATCATGCCCTAGATTCTTTGGTTGTCGCGCCTGCCTGCGCGAAGCCGCAGCTTCGCTTCGGCGAAGGCAGGCGATCGGACGGTTAACCGGGTGCCACTTAACCTGATCGCGCTCTGAGACCATAGGTTAATCCAATGGTTCGCGTCATCATGCCAACTTGCGGCCCAAATCAAGGTTTTGTATGGCCCTAGGGGTCGTGGGTTGCGCATGCGCGGCCCATATTTGTCGGAGTGAATGAATGACGCGTCGTCGCCGTCGCTTAACCTTAGTCATCGCCGGGCTAGCCACCTTGTCGGTCGCAGCCTTGTTGGTCCTCACGGCTTTGGAAGACAACATTGTGTTCTTCTATAGCCCGTCGGAAGTGGCCGCCCGAGAGATCCCGGCAGAGCAGCTTATTCGGGTTGGCGGCTTGGTGGCTGAGAACAGCGTCAAACACGGCGCGGCTGACCTGGTGGAATTCACGGTGACCGACGGGGCGGAGACCGTGCGCGTTCAGTTTTCAGGATCGCTGCCGGACCTTTTTCGGGAAGGCCAAGGCGTGGTTGTCGAAGGAGCCTTTAACAATACGAAACTTTTCTTGGCCTCGAACGTACTCGCAAAACACGACGAAAACTATATGCCGCCCGAAGTAGCCGACGCCCTAAAGAAAGGCGGCAACTGGCATGGCGATGAACATGAAGAGGCCCGGCCGTGACCGCTGAACTCGGTCAGTTCTTTCTTATTCTTGCCTTTTGTGTGTCGGTGCTGCAGGCGACCGTACCGCTCTACGGCGCCCATAAAGGCATTTTGCCCCTCATGCAGATGGGCGACCGAGCCGCGCAGGCACAGCTCACTCTGGTCGGTGCGTCGTTCGCGTGTTTGACCTATTTGTTCGTCGTTTCCGATTTCTCCGTACAGAACGTGTTCATGAACTCCCACACGGCCAAACCGATGATCTACAAGATTGCCGGCGTGTGGGGCAATCATGAAGGGTCGATGCTGTTATGGCTGCTGATCTTGGCGGCGTTCGGCGCCTTGGTGGCGACGTTCGGGAACAACCTTCCCGTGGATTTCAGGGCGCGTGTGCTGGGCGTGCACGCGATCATCTCAACGCTCTTTCTGCTGTTTGTTTTGCTCACCTCCAATCCGTTCAACCGGGTTGTTCCGGTGCCCCTCGAAGGGCAGGGGTTGAACCCCATTCTGCAAGATCCCGGGCTCGCGTTTCATCCGCCGTTTCTCTATTTCGGCTATGTGGGATTTTCCATGGCCTATTCCTTTGCGGTAGCGGGGCTCATCGGCGGCAACATCAATCCGGCCTGGGCCCGTTGGGTGCGCCCGTGGACGTTGGCGGCTTGGGTTGCGCTCACCATCGGGATCGGCTTGGGCAGCTGGTGGGCCTACTACGAACTGGGTTGGGGCGGCTGGTGGTTTTGGGATCCTGTGGAGAACGCATCGTTTATGCCATGGCTCGTCGGAACCGCGCTGCTTCATTCGGCGATCGTCGTTGAAAAACGAAACACGCTGAAGGTTTGGACGATCTTTCTCGCGATCACCACGTTCGGGCTCAGCCTGTTAGGAACGTTCCTTGTGCGCAGCGGTGTTCTCAGTTCGGTTCACGCGTTTGCAAACGATCCGGATCGCGGCCTGTTCATCCTGCTTATTCTGATTGTGCTGGTGGGTGGTGCGTTCGCGCTTTTTGCGTGGCGTGCCCGACAATTCGCGCCGGGTCCGATGTTCGCGACCGTAAGCCGTGAGAGCGGATTGATCCTCAACAATCTGTTTTTGATGGTTGCGGCCGCGACCGTTTTTATTGGAACGCTCTATCCCTTGTTCATCGATGCCTTGGGGCTTGCAAAGATTTCGGTCGGTCCGCCCTATTTTAACGGCACCTTTATCCCGCTCATGATCCCGCTGATGCTTGCCGTGCCTATTGGCGCAAGCCTGTCCTGGAAGCGGGCGGATTTACCAGGCGTGATGCAAAGGCTTTGGGTGGTGATGGTCGCCAGCATTGCCGTCGCGCTGCTGCTTTTGGCGTTTCAGGGCATTGGTCAGGCCCTTGCAGCCATCGGCTTCGGGCTCGCCACTTGGCTTGTGCTTGGCTCTCTCTTCGAGTTGATACGCCGATCAAATCTTTTTGTCGCGCCTTTGGGGCGGTCTGTTGAACTACTCCGCAGTACGCCGCGCTCCACATACGGAATGGTGGTGGCACATGCCGGGCTTGGTGTGTTGGTGGCGGGCATTACGGGTGTATCGCTGTGGCAGTCGGAAAAGGTGGATGCCCTGAAGGTCGGTGATGTGATGACCATCGGCGGATATCAAGTCACCTTGGAGCGGGTCGATCCAGTGGAAGGTCCGAACTATCTTGCGACGCGTGGCGTGTTTTTACTCGAGCGCAACGGCCAGCGGCTCGCCGAGCTGACGCCCGAGCGGCGGCAATACTCACCCGGCGGCCAGATCACCACGGAAGCCGGCATTCGGTCGACCCTGTGGAGTGATGTCTATGTCACTATCGGTGAGCCGGCGCCGAACGATGCCTCCCGGCGCACCGTGCGCCTGTATGAAAAGCCGCTGGTGGTGTGGCTGTGGATCGGCGCGTCGTTGATGGCGCTGGGCGGCGGGCTCTCTCTCACCGACCGACGGCTGCGGATTGGTGTGCCAAGGGCCCGACGCTCGGATCCCGAGGTGCTTGCCCATGTATAGGCTTGCAACGTTTGTCATTGCGTTTTGCATCGGCTTGTCCACACCCGTATTGAGCGTGGAGCCTGACGAGATCCTCTCAGATCCGGCTCTGGAAGAGCGGGCGCGCGCGATCTCACAGCAACTGCGCTGTCTGGTTTGCCAAAACGAGTCGATCGATTCTTCCAATGCGGATGTGGCGCGAGATTTGCGGGTTATTGTACGCGAGCGCCTGCAGGCGGGCGATAGCGATGAAGAGATCATCGACTTCGTGGTCGGCCGCTACGGTGATTTTGTGTTGCTCAACCCACCCCTCCGTAGCCGGACGGTTCTGCTTTGGGCGACGCCGGCAATTCTACTGGGGGCGGGCGGCCTGTTGATTTTTCTCTTCTATCGAAACATGGCTGGTCGACGCGTCGATACGCCTGATTTGTCGCCGGACGAAAAACAGCGTCTCGAGCGCTATTTGGGCTCGTGAAGCGGCCAATCAGGAAGCGGGCTTTTTGACAAAGGCAGCATCGGTAAGGATGAAGACCGTGACGGTTTCATCTGTCTTCTTAAGCATTGCCTCGATCACATTCATGCCATTGACGGTCTCTTCGCCGTCTTTGAAGCGCCCATCATGGGCCAAGGCGACCGGTGTGAAACTGGATTCGTAGTTGATGACTTCACATTCTCCATTGGCCATGCGCGAGGACATGAGGCGCATGGTTGGATGTTCCCGCCCGAACACGTGAAGCGTTTCGCCATTGATGCTGCGGCGTTGTGCCAGCATGTCTTTGTTAAGCGCTTCTGCCAGTTCCTCGGCAACGGATTTATTCATACAAAAGAACAAGCCCGCTTCGCGCCGTTCGACCCCTTCTTCAAAGGGCAGCAGAGATGCGGCGGTCTGCGCGAAACCGATCGCCGCGGCCGTTAGTGCTGCTGTTAAGAAACAGATGCCGGAAAGGGCGCGCATAGGGGCGTTCTCCTGTGAACCGGTCAGTTTTGTCCCATGCAGGGCGCCTCAGCGCAATGTGTTTTGTGACGGTGTCGACAGGCGGGTAGGATGCGGCCCTTCCTCCTCTCGAAAGGATGTGATGATGGTCAAAAAATTCGAGCGCGTAGCATTTGCGGGCAGCTTGGGCGATGAACTGGCAGCCAGGCTTGATCTTCCGGACGGTCAAGTACAGGCGGTGGCACTCTTTGCCCATTGCTTTACCTGTTCGAAAGACATTTTCGCGGCGGCGCGCATTTCGCAAGGGCTCACCCAGGCGGGATTTGCCGTGTTTCGCTTCGATTTCACCGGGCTCGGGCAAAGTGGCGGTGATTTTGCCAACACAAATTTTTCGTCCAACGTGGCGGATTTGATCGCCGCGGCAGATCACCTGAGAGAAACCCGGTCGGCGCCGCAAATCCTAATCGGCCATAGCCTGGGGGGCGCGGCCGTTATCCAAGCAGCGTCGCACATCCCCGAAGTGCAAGCGGTGGCGACCATCGGTGCGCCGGCGGAAGCAGACCACGTGGTAGAAAACTTTCATGCTCAGCTCAACGAAATCGAACAACAGGGGGTTGCGGCAGTCGAACTTGGCGGACGCACTTTCTCGATCAAGAAACAGTTTCTGGACGATTTGAAAAACCAGTCCATCAAAGCGGCTGCGAAGGAGCTTCGAAAACCGCTGCTCATCATGCATGCACCCCTTGACCAAACCGTTGGAATAGACAACGCCGCGGATCTGTTTGTCGCCGCGCGTCACCCCAAGAGTTTTATTTCCTTGGACACGGCGGATCATCTTCTGACCGCAAAGTCTGATGCGGCCTATGTAGCCCAGGTGTTGGCGGCTTGGGCGTCGCGATACGTCGATTTCGAGAAACCGGCCGATCAAGGCCGAGACATACCGAAGCCCATCGAAGGCGGCGTTGTTGTGCGCGAAACCCGCAACGGTAAGTTCCAGCAGGATGTTGTTGTGGGTCCGCATCTTCAATATGCGGATGAGCCCAAATCATTCGGCGGCGATGAGACAGGGCCGACCCCTTATGAATTCGTCAGCGCCGGGCTTGGCGCCTGCACCTCCATGACCATGCGCATGTATGCGGACCGAAAGAAATGGCCGGTGGAGCGCATTACGGTCACGGTGCATCACGACAAGATCCATGGGAAAGACTGTGACGAGTGTGATGTCAGCCCCAATGCCAAGATCGATCAATTCGTGCGGGACATCGAAATCGAAGGCGATCTTGACCAAGAGCAGTTGGATAAGCTGATGGAGATTGCCGACAAGTGTCCGGTTCACCGCACGCTCAACGCGCCGGTGCACATACCAACCAATCTCGTGGGGGGTGGTGCGTCTGACTAATGGGCCTCTTCTGATTGTTCCTCTTTGACGAAGAACATGAGCAGAAAGCCCACCACGAAGAAGGCGAGTACGATGGCGAAGCCGGCTCGCTGGCTTTGAAAGATGGCGGTCGTAATGCCGATGGCGAAGGGGGCTATGAAAGCTGTTGCTTTTCCGGTCAACGTATAGAGGCCGAAAAACTCGCCTGCCATATTAGGCGGTACGATGCGCGCGAGCATGGTGCGGCTTGAGGCCAAACCGGGGCCGGCAAACAATCCACCAAACATGGCAACGGAGATAAACAGCTGCTCCGGGAAGGTGGTGAAGCCAAGGGCTGTGTAAAGACCTCCAAGCAATGGCATTTGCGTGACCGCAACGCTCTCAGGGGTCCAGAAGAACAGGACGATGTCGGGCGTGATGCTGATGGAGACAACATTGGTCAAGGCAAATCCGGCAACCGCTATCATGATGGTTTTTTTTGACCCGATTTTGTCGTCGAGCCAGCCGCCGACGGCACCGCCGATCGCCGATATGTTCAACGTGATAAGCGCGAATATGCCTACTTGGGCTGTGGTCCAGCCAAAGATGCCGGCTGCGTAAATGCCGATGAAGGCGAAGACGGCGGTCATGCCGTCATAATAGATAAGCCGGGCCAGCAGGTAGATCGCGATATTGCGGTAATGGGATAGTGCCTTGAAGGTTTCATAGAGCCGCGTCAGGCCAACGCGCGTTGCGGTCGCAACGCTGAGATCGGTGCGCGGAATGTCGGGCGTAAAAAAGAACAGCGGTAGAATCAAAATGCCCAGCCACACAGCCGTGAGCGGACCGACAATACGATCGGGTCCGAAAGCATCTTTGTCGAGACCGAGCGCGGGCGTTTCCGGCAGCGAAAAGAAGAACAACCAAATCAGAAAGACCGTGGAGCCTGCAACATATTGCGAGCTGTATCCGAGACCGCTGAGCTTGCCCACCGCATTGTGGCTCACTAAAGACGGCAGCATGGCATTGTGGTAGACGCTTGCGAACTCCAGCATGACCGCCGATAGGATGAGGCAAAAGATGACAAGAGGCAGCAGTTCCGGCATGGCGGGCGATGCAAACCACAAGCCAATTGTGGAAACGCCGGCGACGGTTGCGAAGATGGCGATGCCTATTTTTCGTGCACCTGTCGCGTCGGCAAGCGAGCCAAGTATGGGGCTCAGCATGGCGATGACGAGACCGGCCGTGCCCTGAATATATCCCCAATAGGATTGCCCTGTTACCGGATCGCCGATGACGACCGATGAAAAGTACGGGCCGAAGACAAAAATGTTGATGAGTAAGAAATAGGGACCTTGCGCAAGCTCATAGGCGAGCCAGCCGAATTGTCCGAGCGGTGAAGCTGTTTTGCCCCCAAGAATGGATGTCGGTTGGTTGCTGTCCAACGCGGCGTCCGCCATATGCGTCTCTTCTAGTGGTTCGATCTGATTCGCGCTGCCGCTCACAATGCATGATCACTCTGCTTTGACAACATCGAGCCGGCGCCGCGCGCGAATCACTGTTTCAAATGTGACGTTTTTGTCCCGCGCGTTGCGGCAACAACACGACCTCCTTGTGGATAAGTTTGTGGACGAAAAAAAATTCGATTTCTCATTTGCTTTTTGTTGGCATTGTCCGGAATCCCAGTAAAATCCTAGCGATTCGCAATGCAGACAACTCGAATCCCTCTTCTTCTTTGGGGTTCGCGACTTCAACGAAAAGACAAAATTGTTCGCGACGCTATATTTGGTGGCAAAGGGGTGTCCGTATTGCTATATCTTGTGTGTTCGGACTGACTAAAGGGTTATCTCAATGAGCAAATCTGAATTTATCGATGCCGTCGCAAAGCGAGGCAAGATCAGCAAGGCAGAAGCCAAGCGTGCAGTTGAACTGGTGTTTGGAGAAGTCGAAGCTGGTCTGAAGTCAAACAAGAATGCCGGGCGGTTTACGATCGGCACGTTTGGCACATTTTCGATTACGAAACGCGCTGCCCGTAAAGGCCGTAACCCACGGACGGGTGAACCGATTAAGATCAAAGCATCGAAGTCGTTGCGCTTTAAGCCGGCTATGCAATTGAAAAAAGCTGCCGGCTGCTAATTCCAAATCACTCATTACTTTCCAAACCCGCCGGCGGAAATGCTGGCGGGTTTTTTTGTGTTCAACAGAGTATCGTTCGACCATTAGTTCGAGTTGAAAGTGATCGATAATCGGCAACCATGGTTACTCTGATCGAACAGGTCCAAGAACAATTGCCGCGTCCGTTCAACCAAGCGCGGGCGCGGCGGTCGCTTGGCCAGGTGCTGGAACATGCGCGCGCCACTGAAGATCAAAATGAATGCGCGCTGATCACGAAGGCCTTACGACGCGTGACCACGCGGCGGCTGTTGCGCGCCGTATTCGGCAACAGCCCGTTTCTAACGCGCCTGGTTTTGAAAGATCCGGCCTATGTCTGCGGACTCTTCGACACCAATGCGGAAGAGGCGTTCGATGCGATCCTTTCCGATCTGAAAGAATGCAGCGCAAACCCAAACGAAGCCGAATGGATGCGCGCGCTGCGCATTGCAAGACAGCGCGCTGCTTTGTTGTTGGCGATGGCGGACCTTGGTGGGGTTTGGGATGTGGACGGGATCGTTCGCAGATTGACTCTGTTTGCGGATGCCTGCGTTCAGCAAAGCGTTGAATGGGTGCTCACCCAATTGACGGATGAGCCGCTTCGCGCCGCCAGTACACCTGCCAAGCTTACGGCCGACAGTGGTTTTTTCGTGTTGGGCATGGGGAAGTTCGGCGGTCACGAGCTGAATTATTCGAGCGACATTGACCTCATCGTTTTTTTCGATGCGGTAAAGCTATCTCGCCTCACGGACAAAGAACCGCAAATGCTTGCCATTGCGGCGACTAAGAAACTTGTGTCTTTGCTCAACGACATGACGGCCGATGGCTATGTGTTTCGGGTGGATTTGAGGCTTCGGCCGGATGCCGGAGCGACGCAGGTCGCCCTGTCCACGGAAGCCGCGGAAATCTATTACGAGACATTCGGTCAGAATTGGGAACGCGCTGCTTTCATCAAGGCACGGGTGATTGCCGGCGATCACGGGGTCGGAAATGCCTTCCTCGAACAACTTCGGCCGTTCATCTGGCGGCGTTATCTGGACTATGCCTCCATTGAAGACGTTCACAGCATTAAGCGCCAGATTCATGCCCATGGCGGTCACCGGGAAATTGCGGTCAATGGCCATGACGTAAAGCTGGGGTGGGGCGGCATTCGAGAGATTGAGTTCTTTGTCCAAACGCAGCAACTCATTTTGGGCGGCCGTGATGTGAGTCTTAGGGGGCGGACGACCTGTGAGGTGCTCGCGCGGTTGTCGGACCGGAAGATGATCAGTGCCGACGTTGTCGCCGATTTGACGGGCTCCTATCGCTTCCTTCGTATGGTGGAGCATCGGCTGCAGATGATTGAGGATCAGCAGACACACACGCTTCCGGCCGACGATCAGGGCGTTGCCCACGTGGCGCTCTTTTGTGGATTTGACGATGTGGCGGCGTTTCGCGACAAGTTGCTCGGAACACTGACAATCGTTCGGGAGCACTACAACAGCCTGTTTGAGCAGGAACCGTCCTTGTCCAAGGAAACGGGCAGTCTGGTGTTCACGGGCGTTGATGACGATCCCGAAACCCTTAAGTCCCTTGAGGATTTGGGCTTTGAGCGTCCTAAGCAGATTTCTTCGGCAATCCGTGCGTGGCATCATGGGCGGCTGCGTGCCACACGCAGCGAGCGCGCTCGGCAGAAACTCACCGCTATTGTGCCTGTACTTCTTGAGTCTTTCTCGAAAGTGTCCGACCCGGATGCTGCATTCGCCCGGTTTAACCGGTTTCTGGAAGGATTGCCGGCGGGCGTTCAACTCTTCTCTTTGCTGCATTCAAATCCACAATTGCTTGGTCTGTTGTCGTCGGTTTTGGGGATCGCGCCGCGGCTTGCGCCCATTCTTGCGGGCAATGCCCGCATGTTGGATGCGGTTATCGAACCTGGATATCTCGACGGCTTGCCGACGCTTTCGGAATTGAAAGGCGATTTTGCAGAAAGAATCCGAACGGTTTCCGCGTATGAGACCGTCTTGGACGAAACCCGGCGATGGGCCCATGAGCAATCGCTGCGCATCGGTATTCAGACCTTAACTGGTCGCGCGCAAGCCGACGCGGCGGGGGCCGCCTACGCGAATCTGGCAGAAACCATCGTCGCGGCTCTGTTGCCGATCACGGAAGCCTATGTGGCCGAAAAGCACGGCAGTATCGCTGGCAGCAGCATGGCGGTGCTGGCCATGGGCAAGCTGGGGTCTCGCGAAATGACCGCAGCATCGGATCTGGATTTGATTTTCGTCTACGACGCACCGGACCCTGACGCGGTTTCCGATGGCGACAGTCCCCTGTCGGTCACCCAATACTTCATGCGGTTGAGTCAGCGTTTCATCAATGCGCTGACGGTGCAAACCAGCGAGGGTGGTCTGTTTGAAGTGGATATGCGGCTGCGCCCATCCGGCAATTCAGGCCCGCTCGCCACGTCACTTGAGCGGTTCGAATCGTATCAAATGACCGACGCTTGGACCTGGGAGCACATGGCCATGACCCGCGGTCGCGTGGTGGCCGGATCCGACGTATTGAAATCGAAAATCGATCAAGTGATCGCCGCCGTGATGTGTCGAGAGCGAGATGTTCTGAAAATTGCCAAAGATGTCTTGGACATGCGTGCGCGGATAGAGGGGGAATATTCAAGCTCCAATCCGCTTGAGATCAAGAATGTGCGCGGCGGCTTGTTGGATGTTGAATTCATTTGTCAGTTCCTACAGCTCAAACATGCCAACGATCATCCTGAAATCCTGCGGGTCAATACAAAGGAGTCGCTAACGGCGATTGCTCGGACGGATATATTGAGCAGGGACGCGTCCCAAGAACTCCTCAGCGCGTGCGAGGACTATCACAAGCTCATACAGATCACGCGCATCGCGTTTGAATCGTCCTTCAAAATTGAAGATGTATCCGCGGGTCTGGAACAGATTCTGTGCGCGGCAGTGGGGTGCGAAAGCCTTGTGGAATTGGAAAATCACCTCAAGCGCTTGCAAGCGCAGGTGAAAGATCAGTTTACAAATATCATTGAGATACCCGCCGGCATCTGAGTTGCGCCGGTCTACTTGGACAGCGCTTCAATCCAGTTGGGCAGGGCGTAGGCTGCACGATGGATTGCGGGATTGTAGTAGGTGGTGGAGATGGCCGTATCCGCATAGCGCTGCTGCACCAGCTTCAAATTGTCTTCCCGGCCAAGGGCAAACCCTTTGCTAGCCCAGGTTAGAGCCATGAAGCCCCCTGTGTATGTGGGCGTCACTGTGAGATAAACGCCGCTGTGGTTGAATGTGTTGCGGAGCTGGCGGCAGGTGTCGCTCAATTCCTCCGCTTGAAGAAAGGGCGCGCCGGTTTGAAAAACCGCGATGCCCTCCGGCGTCAACGCATCCGAAATCGTTCGGTAGAACTGGTCGGAAAACAGAACCTCCGCGGGACCCACCGGGTCCGGCCGGTCGCTAACGATCAAATCGTATTTGCCCAATTGCTCGGGTTCTTTCAAGAACTCTGCTGCATCACAGATGTTGACGTTCAGGCGGCTATCGTCAAAGGCGCTGGCATTGAGGTCCGTGAAATGTTCACGACACAGATCAACCACGCGGCCGTCAATTTCCGCAAGATCGACCGTCTCGACCGACTTATGCTTGAGTGCTTCCTCCGCAACCGCCAAGTCGCCGCCCCCCACGATGGCCACTTGTTTCACATTGCCGTGTTCGAGCATGGGCAAATGGGTCAGCATCTCGGAATAGCTGTCTTCGTCGCGGGTGGTGATTTGAACGATCCCGTCGAGTGCCATGACGCGTCCATTGTCTTCCGTGTCGAAGATTTGGATGTGCTGGAACGTGCTGCGCTCATCGACCAGCATGTCGCCCATCAACCGAAACCCCTGAAAATACCCGCCGTGAAGGTCTTCGATGAATGTTTGCGTCATTTTGTGCGTGTTTTCCCTATGCTCGAGGCAACCGTAAATCGCGCGGACATATAGGGCAGTTGAGCTGTGATGAGAACCCAAAATAAAGTGGTCAAAAAAGCGCACGTCGTGCGTATTTTTTTGTTGACGCGGGCCGTCAAATTTTTTTATATGCGCGCCGCGCTGCCGGCATGAACCCGACCAGTTTCCGGGTATGTGTCCCCAACCTCCTAGCGTTATTGCGGGGGTATGAACCGATAAATGTCCAAGAGGCGCTGTTGATTGAACATCTATCTGGTGGAAGGGACATACGGCGATGTCTCAGTCGAAAGTTGTTAAACTGTCCGACACGGCGGCGGAAACGGCCCAACCTGCTGAAATCAAAGACTATTTTGTGGAGCGAGACGGCCTGGTTTTCGCGGGCAGTCACATTATTGTGGATCTCTGGGGTGCCCAGGGGCTGACGGACGTTGCCTTCATCGAGGCCGCCCTGCGCAAGGCCATCACCGCGTCGAAAGCCACATTGTTGCACATCCACTTGCACCAGTTTGGGCCAAATGAAGGCATCTCCGGCGTGGCTGTTTTGGCGGAATCGCACATCAGCATCCACACATGGCCGGAGCGCGAATTCGCCGCCATCGACATATTTATGTGCGGTGGGGCTGACCCGGCCAAAGCGATCCCGGTTCTGAAAGAAGCGTTTCAGCCGACGAACGTGTCGATCGGCGAATACAAACGCGGTGTGGTCTGACAGCATTTCCGTTAACGTGCCGGTAATGTCTTGAAGCGCCGCGTGCACGCTCTGGTGGGTTGGTAAACACAATCTTTATTCCGTCGGCGTTAGGCTCGCGCAGAGGGGTGGCGAGACTTTATCTTGCGCCCCTGGGGCAGTAATCAGGCGCAAGGGATGACGCAACAAGTCGACGTGGCGATTATCGGTGCAGGCCTTAACGGCCTGACCGCTGCAGCCTATTTGGCAAAAGGCGGTCACCGTGTGGTTGTGTTGGAACGCGGTGACCGTGTGGGCGGTGCTGCGGCAAATCGCGAAGTCTTTCCAGGCTATGTGTATCCGACCGCGGGTTACGCCAGCCAAATGGTGCATGCATCGATCATGCACGATTTGGAGTTGGGACGTCATGGTCTGGCGTTCGTCCCGGCCCGTGCCAATGTCACCCTGTCGTCCGACGGGGATAATCTGGCCACCTATCCCGACGTTGAAAAAACAATTCGCGCCATACAGCACCTGTCGTTGCGCGACGCGGAAGCCTATGGGCAGATGACTGTGAAGCTGCGTCGCTTCGCGGCGTTCGCGCAACCCTTTCTGGAAGCCGAGAGGGAAACATCAAAACGCCGTGCGCCGGACCCATTTGCGCCGTTTGAGCGGATTCAAAAACTGGTCGACGCTCAGGGTGCGGAAGAGATGCTTGACTGCCTGCGATGGTCGGTTGAAAGCCTGGGACATGCGCTCGATGGATGGTTTGAGGTGCCGGCGCTAAAAGCGCATTTGGCGGGGCGTGCGCTTTTGGGGGCGTCGCTTGGACCCTATTCGGCAACAACGGCGCCGTTGCTGTCAAAGTCACTTGGCTTTTTCGCACACCAGCAGTCCGGCGGTATCGGCTATGTGCGGGGCGGCGCCGGTGCGCTATGCGAAAGCCTGATGAAAGCGTTGTGGTCCTATGGCGGCGATGTCCGTTTGGAAGCAAAGGTTTCCGACATTCGCCTCAAAGACGGAAATGCGACCGGCGTTGTCCTCGACAGGGGCGATGAGATTGAAGCTTCGACGGTGGTTTCAAGCTTAGATGTAAAGCAAACCTTTCTCACCCTGTTCGACTTGAAATCACTTCAGCAAACATTCATCGACAAGGTGCTGAAGGTCAAAACCCGTGGGGCCCTGGGCAAGATGAGCATAGCGTTGGACGCGCTGCCAAGATTTCCTGCCATTCCGCCTGCTTCGCCTCTTTGGGTTGGTGATTGGCAGTTGACCCCCACCTTGCTCGATTTGGAGCGGGCTTTTGACGATTGGAAAAACAAGATCGCCCCGCAACAGCCCCACATCGTGTTCAACACGCCGAGTGTTTTCGACTCCACACTGGCGCCGCCGGGCAAGCATGTCATGCTTGTTTTTATCCAGTATCTGACCGACGAGTTGCTGGAGGGCCCTTGGGACGATCAGAAGAAGGAGGCACTTTGTCAGAAGGTGGTCGATCAGATTGCCGAGCATAGTCCGGGCTTCAAGGATCTTATTCTTCATACGGAACTTCAGACGCCCGGCGATTTAGAGGACATGTTCGGTCTGAGTGGCGGTCACATCTTTCACGGCGAAGCGTCGCCCGACCAATTGTTGACACATTCGGCCTTCTCCAACGTGGCCGAACATCGGGCGCCCATCGGCAATCTCTATTTGTGTGGTTCAGGGTGCCACCCGGCAGGCGGACTGTTGGCCATGTCAGGTCAATCAGCGGCAAAAGTCATTGAAGCCGATCTAGCGCCGCGGAGATGGCTATGAAAAGAAGCCAACGTGATCTCCACCAATATGACATTGCGGTGATTGGCGCCGGCCACAATGGGCTTGTGTGCGCGGCCATGTTGGCAAAGTCGGGAAAACGGGTGGTTCTTTTGGAAGCGCGGCAAAAGATCGGCGGCCTGTGCGTCACGGAAGAAATTGCCGAAGATGTGCAGGGGTCCGTGTGCGCCCATTTGGTCCACGGGCTCAACAAGCGGGTTGTTTCCGACCTTCGGCTGTCTAAGCATGGCATTACGTTCGCGGATGGCTTTCAATCGACAATTGCCCTTAACGAAGATGGTCAGCATCTGACGCTCACGCGCGATGTGGCCGAAACGAAAAACAACATTGCGTCCTTTTCAACCAGTGATGCCAATAACTACCTGAAATTCGACGAGCGCCTGTCGGCCTTCGCGCGCGTGTTGTCGGTTTTGGCCGACGAACCCATGCCCTCTATCGTCCATGCCGCCAAGGGTGATGAACGTCAGTGGCATAAGGCCCGTCAGGCGCTTGCCAAGCTTCCGGCGGATCAGAGCGCAGACTTTCTTCATGCCCTCTCGTCCAGTTTGGCGGATTTCCTCGATGACTATTTCGAGACCGATTTGTTGAAAGGGGCGTTGGCGCATGATGCGGTGATGGGGAATGCGTTGGGCCCGCGCAGCCCGGGATCTACGTTGGGCCTCTTGTATCGGCGGACCACTGAATTGCTGGGCGATCCCCACTATTTCGGTCACCCGATTGGCGGCATTGGCGCGATTTCCGATGCGCTCGGCAAAGCCGCATTGGAAGCGGGGGCGGACATCCGGTTGGGTGCGGATGTGACCGGTCTCAACGTCATCGATGGCAGTGTGGTGGGTGTCACCCTTGAAGACGGCCAGACCATCTCGGCGCGTGCTGTCGTCTCAAGTCTCGATCCGCGCAAAACGTTTCTGTCCTTACTTCCGGCAGGTACTGCCGATCTGCGGTTCCTTCGCAAGATGCGCCACTGGCGCTGCGAGGGCGCGGCGGCCAAAGTAAATTTCGCGCTGGATGCCATTCCGGAATTCGTCGGCCTTTCGGAAGAGGAGGTGACCCGGTCGCGTCTGTTGATCTGCCCCAGCACGGACTATCTTGAGTTTGCTTTCAATCACACAAAATACGAAGAGTTTAGCGACTATCCAGCGCTGGAGATCGTAATTCCGACGGCGCTCGACCCGACCCTCGCCGAGCCCGACCAGCATGTGATGTCAATTTTGGTGCATTATTGTCCGCTTCACGTGAAGGAGGGCTGGAACAAAGTTCGAGACCGCTTCGTGGAACGTATTATTCGCGTGCTGACGACTTTCGCACCGGACATCGCCGACGTGATCACAGCCGGTCAGGTGCTCACGCCTGCCGACATTGCTCAAGATTTTGGGTTGACCGGTGGGCATTGGCATCACGGCGATCTGTCCTTGGATCAGAGTTTCTTTTTCAGGCCGGATGCCGCGGCGATGCACTACGAGACACCTGTGCCGGGGCTCTATGTCTGCGGTGCCGGAAGCCATCCCGGTGGAAGTTTGACCGGCACGCCGGGCCACAATGCCGCCCAGGTGATCTTGACGCGTGAAAAGGAACGGGCATGAACACGCGGCCGTCGCCATCGATGAGCCCGACACCGTTCCATCTGCGAACGGCCCGATTGTGCCTGTCGAACGCATGGGTCGGCCAAAACGGATGGACAAAGGTTGATTTTTACACGGACGTTTTGGAGGAATATTGGGCGCTTCGAAACGGTGCGGGTATCCATGACCTTACAGGCTTGCTTCACTACCGCATTGTCGGTGCCGACGCATCCAGCTTTCTCGACTATCTCACCACGGTCAATGTGGGCATGATGCCAGAGCGAACGGCACGCCATGTTTTGTGGTGTGATGATCAAGGGCATGTGGTTGGCGACGGCATTCTTTATCGTCTTAAGCCTGATGAGTTCCGGCTCTTTACCCAGCAAAGTTCGTACCTCTGGTTCGCCGATGCATCGGTCGGATTTGCGACCGTGGTCGAAGATGTGAGCCGGAACTTTGGCGGGCTTGCCATTCAGGGGCCGGATGCCCGGAACGTGCTTCAAGCGGTAGGGCTAACCGATGTGGCGGCAATGGCTCCAATGGAAGTGGTCGAAACGACGATCCAGAACGTGCCGGTGTTGGTTGGACGGGTCTCGTCCGGCGCCGAGTTGGGCTATGAACTGTTCGTCGACGCCAACGACGCTCCATTCTTGTGGGACGAACTGGCCCACCACCGCATCCTGCTCACAAGTCCGGTTGGTGTATCGGCTTTTCACACCGCGATGGTGGAAGCTGGGCATCCGCGCCTTGGTTTCGATTTTCTGAGCTCGGAGACGACAATTCGCGGGCGTCGGTCCGTGACCCCTATGGAATTGGACATGAACCATCGCGTCGACTTCAACAAACCACATTTTATTGGCCGGCGGGCACTAGAACAAAAGTGGACGGCGCCGCCCCATCAGAAACTATGCGGTATCACTTATGATGGGCCGGGCGCTTTCAGCGGCTGTCCGATCAGGTCCAAAGGCACGGATGTAGGGGCAACCACATCCATTGTTTGGTCGCCCAAACTTGCGCGGCATGTGGGACTTGCCTGGATACTTACCTCCGCCATGTCGGGGGCAGAACCGCTCGAACTCCACGCCCATATTGCGGACGAACTCAAAGCGGAACCGGTTTCAGTGCCCGTCTCCGTAGGGCCGCGACGGCACTATCGTTCGGCAACTTTTCTGGAAACCCCTGTCGCCGTCGCGTAAACCGGGGCCGGCAATAGGAACGGGGCGACCACCTGGGTTAGCCGATCAAAGCTCAGGGGTTTCGCGAAGAAGGCGAAGAAACCTGCAGATCGCATGCGCTTTAAGGTCCAGTCGTCAGCCGGTGCGGACATGGCGATGACCGGCGTATGCCGAGCCTGGTCGATCACGTTTAGGCGTACTTTGAACTCGAACCCGGACATTCCCGGAAGCTCCGGTTCGGCAAAGATGACGTCGAAAGATTTTTGAGCTGCGATGCGTAGCGCTTCTTCGCCGGTGCGGGCATGGCTCAAATCGCATGGGTACGATTTCAGACAGCTACGCAATTGATCGAATATCAGTGGACTGTTGTCCAGGACCAGTACGGATCGAATCATCTTACTCCCTCATGTGAAAAGTTGTAGGGAACGCAACGCATACCGATCGAATACCAGAAGACCTGATTGATGTTTCGTTTGGGTTAACGACCTCCAATCACTCGTTTTGCTCTTTCAACGATGTCCTCTTCAGACTGAATATCTTCCTGGGTGACAACATCTCGCGGTTTCAGTTTTTGTTCAATAGGAATCTCGAACACCACAGTCGTGCCGTCCCCTTCATTACTTTCGATCGTCAGTGTGCCGCCATGGAGCTCGGTCAGCGACCGGGCCAAGGCAAGACCAATTCCCTTGCCCTCATGAGACTTAACGTCTTGCTTCTCGATCACCTCGAACGGCTGTCCTAATGCGCGTATTTTGTCCTGCGGAATCCCGATTCCCGTGTCGCTTATGGAAACCGAGACACGGTCGTCTGTGAACTGTCCGGACACGTGGATTGCACCGTTTTCCGGTGTGAATTTGATGGCGTTCGACAACAATTGAAGCAGGATTTGCCGGATGGCGTGCTGGTCGGCGTAGACGGTCGGCAGGCGGCTCAAGTCAGTTGTAATTCGGATGCTGGATTCCCGCGCGCGGATTTCCACAACCTGCAGGACTTCCCGAAGTATGTCCTCCAAGTTCAAATGAGCACGCACCAATTCCAGGCGGCCTGAGTCGATACGCGACATCTCTAGGATATCTTCAATCATTGTGAGCAGGTGCTGGCCGCTCTCAAAGATGTCGGTCGCGTACACCCGATACTTTTCATCGCCGAGCGAGCCGTAAATCTCGGACATCATCATTTCCGAAAAGCCGATAATGGCGTTGAGCGGCGTTCGCAACTCGTGACTCATATTGGCGAGGAATTCGGATTTCGAGCGGCTCGACTCTTGAGCCCGCTTTTTCTCAATGGCATAGCGGTCGGCAAGGTCGGCAAGTTCCCGCGTTTGTTGTTTAAGCTGCCCCCGGGATTTCTTGATGTGGTCGATGCTGGCCAGCAAAACCGACTGGCTGTCCTTCAACATCCGTTCCTGTTTTTTCAGGCGGGTGATTTCCGTGCCCACCTGAACCATGCCCCCGTCGCTGGTTTTTTGATGGCTGAACTGGAACCATCGACCGTCTTGAAGTTTCACTTCACGGTCGTCGAGGGTCGTTCTTGCGGACACTGCATTCAGTAAGTCGCGGTCATCGGGCGGCAACAGTGTCGAAATCTCGCGGTAGCATTTGTTGGACAACAGGGTGGCACTTTGTCCATCCACCAAATGAAAACTTTCGTTGAGGCTTTCCACCGTCTCTCGAAGCCGCTGCTCGGTTTCCGCGAGCTGTTCCCGCGCCTGGCGCTCTGCGGAAACATCGATCGCAACGCCGAGGAACCGTTTGGACCAGAGATTTTCATGGCGGATGGAGTGACCCTTCAGCCGGATCCACGCCCAGTTTTCATCCGCCCGTTTTAGGCGCAGCACCAAATCATAATCGGACGTGGCGGCGTCCATATTCGAGGTCAGGCCTTGGAAGCTTGCCCGGTCTGACGGATGGATCAGCTCTTCGATTTCGTCAAAGGTGCGCACGGTTGCCGTGTCGTCGTATCCCAAAAGGCGGAACATGGCTGTGGACCAATAGACCTGACGGCCTTCCAGATCCCAATCCCACACGCCGCATTTGGCCGCCGACACAGCCATCTCGTAGCGCTGTTTGTTGTAGAGCAAAGTGCGGTTGAGCTGGTCTTTGCGCCGCGCTTCGCGAATGAAGAAAACCGCGCAGGTAATCCCTACAATCCCGGGCGCAAAGATCAGCAGCAGATAGGTGGGCAATGCGCCGTACCAAGGCGACAGCGCCGTTGCCACCGGCAGGGATAGGGTGATTGCGAAGGGGATCTCCGACAGGGCGTGGAAGGCCAAAAGCCGGTCTTTGCCGTTGAGAGGATAGGTGTAAATGGGCTTTGCCAAATCGCTGGTATTTTTATCGAGCCACCCGACAACTTCTTTTGGGATATGAATTCGCTCATCTTCATTGGTGATGCCGGAAACGAAATCGGATTTGCCGTCAAGCAGCACCAATTGGTCCGCGTTGAGAGCGCCGGCGCCATCGACCGCCGCCGTCAACAGTTTTCGGGTTTGAACCCAGGCAACCAGAAGGGCGGGAGAGGCGCCGATCCCGGTAACGATTGCCACCGGTGCATCGCGATCCAATGCACTTTCCGGCCGCCACACCAGAGTGCCGCCATTGGGGCGCGGTATCTGATCATCCCAACTTGACGACAGCCCCGCCGGCGGGCTGCCCGCAAATGCGCTTGCCCCCACTTGGGGGGCCGTCAGGACCAGTCCGGTCACCCACGGGACGGCCTCTTGCAGCTTCGAATAATGAGCGTCCAGATCGACCGGCAATGTAGTAGCCCGGCTAATGTCGGCGGCGGCGGCTTCTGCCGCGGCAATTGTCGATTTGAACCGGGCGTCGATTTCGGCACCGGCAAGGACCGTTTGTGTTGTTAGCAGTCGTTCCGCATTCCACAGGGTTTCGGCATGGCGGCTTCGGATCTCAATCGTCACGATCAAAACCAGGGCCACGACAAAGAAAGTTGTGAGGAACACAGCGGGCAGGTGGGACTTTGCCCCGTACACGAATTGTACGGGTACGATTGACGATCCCAAACTGATGTTCGAGTCTCGAGTTTCCGGTTGGTCCATCTGGATTGCGGTCCGGAAGAGCTATCCCGCGTACCCAACGGGATTCCGTCTGCCCATACCCCATGTCTGATTCGTTAACAAAAAGTTATTATCCAGAGCAGGCCAAATGTGTCACCTATTTAAAGGTGCAAGCCACCAAACATTTTGCTTGAAAAACCAACCTGTTAGTAAAGTGGGGCGCGAATCATCGAAGAGCGCGAAGTTATCCACAGGAATATGTGGATAAGCCATGTGGATAAGTCGTCCTGCAGCGCCGGTCTAGGGCATGATCATTTTTCTCGGAAACATAATCACACCCCAGATTCTTTGTTGGTCGCGCCTGCTTGCGCGAAGCCGGAGCTTCGCTTCGGCGAAGGCAGGCGATCGGACGGTTAACCGGATTCCACTTAACCTGATTGCGCTTTAGCCGCTGAGTGTCTTCGACACGATCTCGAATACATTCCGGGACAGATTGTCCGCGCTCGATATGCGTTCCAGGGACAGGCGTGCTTTTGCCTGCCGATCTTCATCATATCGGCGCCAGGATTCGAAGACGGACGCAATACGTGCCGCGATTTGCGGGTTGGTTTTGTTGAGCCGGACGACGGCTTCTTCTAAGAACTTGTACCCTTCACCGTCGGCGCGATGGAATTGACTGTGATTTGCAAAACCGAAGGCACCGATGAGGGCGTAGACCCGGTTGGGGCGGTCCCAAGAAAAGACAGCGTGTTCCGTCAACGATCTGACGGTTTCTAGCGTGTTGTCTCGTTTGGCGATCGCTTGAATGCGCAGCCATTTGTCGATCACCACCGGATCGTCCTTCCACGCATTGCAGAAATCATCGAGCGCCGCCGTGCGTTCCGGGTCGTCGGAGTCGGCCAGCAGCGTCAGCGCGGCCATTTTGTCTGTCATATTGTCGGCGCCGCGGTACTGGCTCGCGACCATCTGATCTGTTTCCGATGTCTCCAATTGTGACAGGTAGGCAAGGGCGCAATTCCGCAAGGATCGCCGTCCCGCGGATGCCGCATCGGGCGCGTAAGGCTCATTTGACGTGAGGCGCTGATAGACCTCTTGGAAGTGAGGGTGCAGTGCGCCTGCAATCTCTTTGAGGACCTTTTCGCGCGCCGCATGCAGGCCGTCCACATTCACCGGCGCCGATGCCTGCGCCAGTTCCCCCTCGGACGGTAATGAAAGCATGAGCGCAACAAAGGCAGGATCCAACGTGTTATCGGACAGGGCGTTGCCGAACGCCTCGACCAGGTTTGCAATGCGTGCCTCGGTGCCCTCCTTGCCGTCCGCCAGATCGAGCAAAAGCGTGGTGGCGAATTGCTGGCTTGCGTCCCAACGGGAGAATGGGTCCTTGTCGAATGTCATGATCGCGGTTTGGTGCCGCGTGGCCGCGTCACCGTTTAGGGTGATGGGCGCGCTAAACCCGCGGAACAGGGATGGGATCGGCGTTTCCGGAATATTCTTGAAGCGGAAGGTTTGAGACTTATCCGTAAGACTGAGCACCCGATCGGTTGGCGCGTCGCTGCTCTTTTCGTCATCCAGCAACAACGGCAACTCCGATCCGTCCTGAGACAACAGCGCCATATTGATCGGCACATGGAGGTTTTGTTTGTCTTGCTGATCGGGCGTCTTTGGATGGTTTTGCGTGAATGTGATGTCGTAGGTTTTGTTCGCGCTGTCGTATGACTCATCGGCAATGATTTCAGGCGTGCCCGATTGGTCGTACCATCTCTTGAACTGAGTAAGGTCCACCCCGCTTGCGTCTTCCATCGATTTGACAAAGTCGTCGACCGTGGCCGCTTCACCGTCATGGCGCTCGAAATAAAGATCCGTCCCCTTACGGAAGTTTTCGGCGCCAAGCAGCGTGTGCATCATGCGAATGACTTCTGCGCCTTTTTCGTAGACCGTGGCCGTATAGAAATTGTTGATTTCCATATAAGCCTTGGGCTGCACCGGATGGGCGAGGGGGCCAGCGTCCTCCGGGAACTGACCGGCGCGCAGATTGCGGACATCGGCAATCCGTTTCACGGGCGCGCTGCGCATGTCCGAGGAAAACTGCTGATCACGGAAAACCGTCAGACCTTCTTTGAGCGACAGCTGAAACCAGTCCCGGCAGGTGATCCGATTGCCCGTCCAATTGTGGAAATATTCGTGGCCGATGATCCCCTCGATCAAGGCGTAATCCATGTCGGTGGCGGTGTCGCTGCGGGCCAGGATGTATTTGGCATTGAAGATGTTGAGGCCCTTGTTTTCCATGGCGCCCATATTGAAGTCGGCCACTGCTACGATCATGAAAATGTCCAGATCGTATTCCCGCCCATAGGCTTTCTCGTCCCACGCCATGGAGTTTTTCAAGGACTCCATGGCGAAGCCGCAGCGGTCCTCATTTCCGGGTTCCACATAGATGCGCAGATCAATGGTGCGCCCCGACATGGTTGTGAAGGTGTCGGTGACGGCAATTAGATCGCCCGCCACAAGAGCGAACAAGTAGGATGGCTTGGGAAAGGGGTCGTGCCACTCCGCCCAATGGCGGCCGTCGGGCAGGTTGCCAGACCCGACCGGATTGCCGTTCGAGAGCAGAACCGGGCACGTCTTTTTGTCGGCTATGATCTTGGTGGTGAAGACGGCGAGCACGTCAGGCCGGTCCAGATAATATGTGATGTTTCGGAACCCTTCGGCCTCGCATTGGGTGCAATACATACCGTTGGACATGTAAAGCCCCTCGAGCGCCTTATTTTTTTCCGGCGCAATTTCGCTTTCGATCGCGAGTTCGACCGAGCCCTCGCTGTTTGCGCCAGGTGAATGGACGGTCAGGGTCTCGGCATTGACCGAGTAATCGTCTTTAGTGAGCGCCTTCCCATTCAATGTCAGGGAAAGAAGCTTCTGGTCTTCGCCATGCAGCACCAAAGGGGTGCCCGCCGCGGTGCCGTCCATGGGGCGCAGAACCAATTTGGATGTGACGCGGGTTGCGGTCGGCTGTAGGTCGACGGTGAGATGGATCGTTTCGACAGTGTAATCCGGCGGACGATAGTCTTTCAGGTAAATGGTCTGCGGTTGTTCTTGGGCGGTTTGGGACATGAGCAACTTTCGGCGGCGGGTTTGAAATCGACACCGCCACATATAGCGATGGGGCGGCGCGCTTGCCAGCGAAACCGGCGCGGTCAGCCGGATCGCGCGGTCAACAATCGCTGTGCCAATTCGGCAAATCCTTCGCCCCCTTCCTTTTGTGTGATCCAGTTGGGAAGGCGGGTCATTCGGTCCGTGAATTTCCTGACATTGGCAACACCGACCGAATTTTCGAATGCTTCAAACATGGGAACGTCATTGGGCGAGTCCCCGACGAACATCAGCCGCGAATTAGCCGCCGAGAAATCCGCCGATTGCGTGTCCCCTATGAAACGTTTGGTCATGGATAGTTTATCGAAATCGCCGAACCACCCGTTCACGTGGATGGAACTGACTTTCGCTGTCGCGCCGGCGTCCGTAAAGATACGAACGATTGTGTCAATCGATTGCCGGTCCAGCGGTGTCACATCTTCCCGGAAGTCGATCGCTAGGTCGCTTTCCCGATAGGCCTGATCCGCGGAGACCGCAGCGCCCGGAACCGCAGCTAGGATTTCCGATTGAAGCTTTTGCAGCTTTTGCTGATTGGCTCTCCGTTCCTCAGCATCTTGCCAATAGACCCGGTCCATTGCCCTGAGCGCACGGTCATACCGAAAATAGAAGGCACCGTTCTCGCCGATCACACCATCCACCGGCCAGAAGCGTGCGATCATATCGCACCAGCCGGCTGGCCGCCCCGTGACCGGCACCACGGAGAAGCCGGCAAGGCTCAATCGTTCGACCGCTCCGTAGGCCGCTGACGGCAATTGACCGTTGGTCGTCAACGTGTCGTCAATGTCGGTGAAGAGCGTCGTGATTGCGCTCAAGGTTTCGGCAGGACACTGATCTAACGGCTGCATGCAATCGGCGCTCTCAAGATTTGTGGAGACGTCACTCATACCAATCCTGAGTGTGCGGAGAAAGGCGCTTGTGTTACTTGTCGTGGACCACTTTCTTGAGCACAAGCCTGCCGCGCTTGACCAAGGGCTTGAGGAAGGCCGGGATGTCTTGATCGTTCATCTCGCACAGAGTCACCAACTCACGGGTCACATTGAGAAGATCCAGACTGGATGACAGGATGCGGGCCTGCATTTCTATTTTGTCCGGATAAAGATCATACTCCGCGCCGGGAACGCGCCATCCACCCCATTCGGTTTCCCCGGTGATCACCACGGGCACGCTGCCGGGCTGGGGATGATGACCACACTCATCCGCTTCTTTCCAGCCATTGGGCGCGCGTACAACCCGCCAATGATCTCCCGCGTCAGACAGAGCCAATTCGGGGTCGGCTTGCTCCGGTTCCAGTTCGGTTTCTTCAAATTCGCGTCCGAAGCCCACGTCATAGGTGATGCGAAAGGGTTCATCCAAGCCTTTCACCCATTGGGGCAGCACTTTTTCCACCAGCGCTGTGGTGCCGACGGGTTTGACAAATACCCGCTGGTTCTTGTGGAAAAGCGCCTTGGCCATTGCGGCCATCTCCTCTCAACGCGTTCCGGAAACCGTTCTTTAAGGTGCCTCTTCTGTCCTTTCCGTAGGGTTAATATCGCGTTTGTAGACAATTCATGGAATTCCTTGATTGATCCAAAAAGACCGCTAAAACCTTTGGCTAGAACACGCCTTAATGCGGAACGTGGCGAGACGCCCCAGCCGGAAACAACACGTAGGGTGAGGATGATCAGATGAATTTTGACTTTTCCGACGACCAGAAATTTTTGAAGGAGCAGGCGCGCAAGTTCTTGAGCGAACAATGCCCTCCCGCCGTCATGCGCGCGGTGCTCGAAGGCGACCAGTCCTACGACGAAAAATTGTGGAAGGCGATCGTCGAAATGGGATGGACCGGCACCACCATCCCCGAGTCCTATGGTGGACTTGGGCTTGGCCATTTGGAACTGTGCGTCATCGCGGAAGAATTGGGGCGCGCCATTGCGCCGGTGCCGTTCTCGTCATCGGTTTATCTGGCCACCGAAGCTCTGTTGCTTTCCGGTTCGGAGGAGCAAAAGCAGACTTATTTGCCGAAACTTGTGACCGGCGATGCGATCGGCACCTTGGCCATTGCCGAAAGCGCTCAACAGCCGCTGCCCAAGAACATTCATCTGTCGGCCGATGGCGGCAAGCTGACCGGCACCAAACTCGGCGTGCCCGACGGCGACATCGCTACGTTTTGCGTGGTCGCTGCCAAGACCGGGAACGACGACAGCGAGCGGTCGATTTCCCTGTTCCTAGTCGATCTGACCGGTCCTGGCGTGAAGCGGGAACGCGTAAAGTCAATCGACCCCTCCCGTTCGCAGGCAACCGTCATATTCGACGGTGCCCCGGCCGATCCATTGGGCGCGGCCGGTGACGGCTGGCAAATCGCCAAAGAAGTGCTCGACCGCGCTGCCATTCTCACCGCCTTTGAACAAGTGGGCGGCGCCGACGTCTGTCTCGACATGGCCAAGACGTATGCCATGGAGCGGTATGCCTTCGGCCGGTTGATCGGGTCCTATCAAGCGATCAAACACAAGCTGGCGGACATGTACATCCACACGGAGCTTGCTCGCTCGAACGCCTATTACGGCGCTTGGGCACTTCATACGAATGCGGCGGAACTTCCGACCGCGGCCGCAGGTGCACGCGTCTCGGCCACCAAGGCGTCCACCTATGCGGCGGAAGAGAACATCCAGACCCATGGCGGTGTGGGCTACACCTGGGAATATGACTGTCAGCTTTTCTATAAGCGCGCCCGGTTGCTGGCGGCAAACCTGGGCAGCGCCCGGGTTTGGAAAGACAAGCTGGTTTCACAACTCGAAACGCGCAACGCCGCGTAAAGGAGCACATCATGGATTTCAACGACACACCGGAAGAAGCCAAGTTTCGTGCCGATGTAAAAGAGTGGCTTGCGGCCAATGCAAAGCCAAAGTCTGACGGCGGCGTGCCTAAGCGGCGGTATGAAACCGGCAAGGATGAAATTGCCTGGGCAAAAGAGTGGCAGGCGAAAAAAGCCGATGCCGGATATGCCGCCATCACCTGGCCTAAAGAGTTGGGCGGGCTTGGCGGTACGCCGATGCAGAGTGTGATCTACAACCAAGAAGAATCCAATTACGAGATACCGCCGGGCATTTTCGGCATCGGTCTTGGCATGTGCATCCCGACGGTTATGAAGCATGGCAGCAAAGATCTGAATGACCGGTACGTGCAAAAAGCGCTGCGCGGTGAGGAAATTTGGTGCCAGCTGTTCTCGGAACCGGCGGGCGGTTCGGACGTGGCCGGTTTGCGGACGAAAGCCGAAAAACAAGGCGACAAATGGATCGTCAACGGTCAAAAAGTATGGACGACCGGCGCGCAGTTCTCCGACTACGGTTTGCTTATTGCACGGACGGACCCCGATGTGCCCAAGCACAAGGGGATTACGGCCTTCATTGTCGACATGAAGCATCCCGGCGTCGAGGTGCGTCCAATCAAACAGGCATCCGGCGATTCCGGATTCAATGAAGTGTTTTTCACCGACGTGGAAATCAATGACGATCATCGTCTGGACGAAGTTGGCAATGGCTGGAAAGTATCGCTTACCACGCTCATGAATGAACGTATGTCCATCGGCGGCGGTGGGGGCGGTCCGTCCATCTCGGAGCTCATTGATCTTGCCAAGACCGTTGAACTCGAATCCGGACCGGCCATCCAAGACGGCGCGGTGCGTGAAAGGATTGCCGACTGGTATGTACAAGGTCAGGGGCTTGCCTATACCCGCTATCGGGCCCTGACCGCGCTTAGCAAGGGGGCTATTCCCGGACCGGAAAACTCCATCGGCAAGGTTGTCGGCGCCAAGCGCATGCAGGATATGGCGGCGTTTGGGCTCGATTTGCTGGACATGGCCGGCGGTGCCGTGGGCGGGGAGCAGGCCGATACGATCCAAACCATGCAAAACATCTATCTATCGGCGCCCGGATTGCGGATCGCCGGCGGCACGGACGAAATCCTGCGTAACATTATTGCCGAACGGGTGCTTGGTCTTCCCGGCGATATCCGCGTCGACAAGGAAGTGGCGTTTAAGGAACTGCCGACGGGCAAATGAAGTACTTGGTACATTGTCACCCCGGATGCGCTGCAGCATGAAATGACGCTGCGCTGATCCGGAGTCTATGCAGACGTCATGCAACCAAAATGGATCCCGGATCTGCAGCGCATCACTGCGTGCTGCGCAGCGTCCGGGATGACGTGATTTTGTTTTAATGGCACTTCTTGAGTTGGCGTTTGAGTAGCCAATAGTTCACCGGCCAGGCGGCCAAGAAGCCCGCCGGGATGGCAGCGATCATGCCAATCCAAAACACAGGTTCGAAGATGGACTTGGCATGCACGCCGCCGACGGCGTAAGCGGTCACATTCATGCCGATTTCCATGGCGGTGATCGACACCAACTCGCCGATCCAGACAATGCTCATGGCTTGTTGCAGGGTCAGTCCCTCGCGCCGCATCAGCGGGCCTAAGGTGAAGGCAAAGCCGAATACGTATGCCAGGAATATAGCTAGACCCATGGTGGCCCAAGGGCCAAGACCGGCCGACACGCCGATGAACAGGCCCAGGATTTCGCCAACCGCGCAGCCCGTCAGACAATGCAGCGTGGCATGGGCCGCCGACACCAAGCTGGTGTCGTGTTTGTGACAAGCTTCGTCGTGAGTCTGATGCGCCGTCATGGTGTGTCCTTCGTCAAAGCTGAATGTTGTCCCGCTCAAGATCAGCATCGCTGGCGACTGTCGCCATCGTGCCATCTGGAGCCTGGTACCAACCGGGATCGTCGTAACTGTCCAATTGATCTCGCACCTTCAAGATCGTGAACATGCCGCCCATAGTGATGTAATCATGGGGGCCCTGCGCGCCCACCATGGGAATTGAGTTTTCGGGGACGGCCATGTGGCCCATGGCAATGTGTTTTCCCATATCGCCCATGCCGTCTGTTCCCATGGCCATGGCGCGGGGGAGCAAAGAGGCGGTCAGCGCCTGCATGGCCTGCGGGTCGAGACCGATCATATTGGGTAGGTCGTGTCCCATCTGGTTCATCACGTGGTGGGTCATGTGGCAGTGCATGGCCCAGTCGCCGGGATTGTCGGCGATAAACTCGATTGTCCGTGTACTGCCGGTGGGGACAAGGACGGTGGTTTCGGGCCATTGAGCGGTTTCGGAAATAGGCCCGCCATCGGTTTCTGTTACGTTAAATGTGTGCCCATGCAGGTGCATCGGGTGATGATCCATGGCGCTCAGATTCCCGAATCTTATTCGCACTCGGTCGTTCGTTTTCGCGACCAACGGCGCCGTTCCCGGAAAGCACTTTCCGTTAAGTGTCAGCACATTGAAATCGGTCATTTCGTTGGGGTCGGGGCGATAAGTGCCCGGCCGCATGTGCCATTCGCTCAGCAGGTAAGCAAAATCCCGGTCGGGGCGCGGCCCCGCCGGCGCACGCGGGTGAACGACAAAAAGGCCCATCAGACCTAAGGCCATTTGAGTCATCTCGTCATGGTGCGAGTGATACATAAACGTGCCGTGCTGGCGCAGCATGAATTCATACTTAAATGTTTCGCCGGGCTGGATCGCCCGCTGACTTAATCCGCCCACGCCATCCATGCCGCTGGGAACGATCAGGCCATGCCAATGCACGGTGGTGGGGGCCTTGAGCTTGTTCGTTACATAGATGCGAACCGCATCTCCCTCGACGGCCTCGATCGTGGGCCCATGTACCTGGCCGTTATAGCTCCAGCATTTGGCGCTAAGCCCCGGCGCGAACACATGATCGACTTCTTCCGCGATCAGATGGAACACTTTTGTGTTCTCGACAATCTCAAAGGGCAGGGCGGATCCATTTGGCGTAATGACGGGCACGTAGTCCTGCTCTGCAACGCCGGGCGAGTAGGTTCTTGTCGGATCGACGGTTTGCCCGTTGGCGCGTGTGACGGCGCCCGCCATTGCCGCACCAAATGCGGCCCCGCCCAGTTTGAGGCCATCGCGCCGGGAAATCGTCATGGGTGCGCTCCGTTTCTGTCGCCGGCAGACTGGGACCGCGCTGCGGCGACAACGGACTTGCTTGCGTCGGGCAATCCACCGGCTTTGAGATATTCAATATCGATAAGCGCCCGCCAATAATCGCTTTCGGCTTTCACCAACTCGGTCACCGCATTTAACTGAGCGCGCTTTACGCCCAGGATCTCGAACAAGCCGATTTGCATGGCATTCAATTCCGCGCGGGCGCCGTTCAGAAGCTTCTCTTGCAGCGGCAGAATTTTACTGCGGTAGGTGTCCACTTTGTATTTTGAAAGTGTCAATTGAGCTTGCGCCATCTTTACCGCGTTTCTGACGAGGGTTTGCTGGTGACGTTCGCGTGCGTCGTAAAAGTCAACGGTTGCGTGGTTTTTCAGTCTGTTGGCCTGGCCGTGATCGAACAAAGGCAAGCCGATTTCCACGCTGGGTCCAACTTCCCATTCCCCGTCATCGCGTTCTGCTGTGGCCCCGCCGCTAACGTCCGTGAACAGAGCACGCATGTCCGAAAGCGGCCGCCCGTGTTGGAATGATGTCTTGGTGCGCCTCCCGATGGCCAGCGCAAAACTGTTGGACAGCGCGACTGATTCCAAATCATCGGCAATTGCGTTGCTGGATGGTGGCACGTTTCCGTCCGTCTTCCAGCTTGGTTTGTTTTCCGGAAGGCCAAGCAGGGTCGATAGGTTTTGCCGTTTCATCTGGAGGTCGAGGGCGGCTTCTTGTGCTCTGACATCTGCCTCTAGATACAGAACGTGTTCCCCGTCGACCTGCAATTGCGGCAGGTTACCCGCCTCATGCAGTTTTGTTGCGGCGGTGTAGGAGGCCTTCGCCGCCTCGCGCGCGGTGCTGAGTATGGTGTCGAGACGTTCGGCGGCGAGAATGTCGTAGTATTTGCGCTTGGTGTCGATGGCGACATCGACAATCAGGGCAGCGGTTTGCAGTTTCGCAATCTCCAAATCGGACTTGGCAACCTTCCGGCGAATGGGCAAAGCCAATCCGTCCAAAAGTTCGAAGGCCAACCCGAGATCGAGATTGACGGCGCCACCGTCGTCCGGAAAACGAAACGCGGCATCGAAGATCGGGTTGGGCAATAGGCCGGCCTGAATGAGATCGGCGCGGGCGATTTCAAGCGTTGCGAAGTTCGCGCGCAGAGACTGATTGTTTGCAAGCGCCAGTCGGATCGCCTGGTCGGAAGACAGCACAAGGTCGTCTGAGGGTGAAGTTTTTTCGGGCGCATCGCGCGAAACGTCTTCGACGGAAAATCCGGTGCGCGCTTCCACATGGTTTCGGACGTCCGCGACCGTTTCCTGAGCGCTGGGTGTCGTGCAGGCGCCGATCACGAGAGCGAACAACACGGTTGCCGTTGTTGGATACGGCCGACGATGGGGAGCCGCTCCCTTGTTATTCCTCTTTGTCGGTTGTCGCGCCAATTTTCTCTGCCTTCGTTCTTGCCATATACCCTACCGGGGTATAGTATGTCAATCATGAGAACAGACCGACGGGAGCCGTGCCTCAAACGGCTGAAGCGCATAGAAGGTCAGGTGCGCGGCGTGGCGCGCATGATCGAAGAAGACCGTTACTGCATTGATGTGCTGAACCAGGTGCAGGCGGTGAAGGCGGCGCTGAAGAAGGTGGAGGACGAGATCCTAAAGGATCACGCCGCCCATTGCGTGGAGCATGCCATTGCCAGCGGCGATGCCACCGATCAGCGGGACAAATTTAACGAGTTGGTGGACCTACTGGGCCGCTACAACCGATAGGCTGTTATTTCCAGCCCGGCGGCCAGGTGGATTGGAAGTTTGGGATGCTTTCAATCCGCTCCATCCATTGCGCCATGTTGGGATAACGGTTTCCGATGGGTGGGAAGGGTAGTTTTAGAAACTGCGCCGCCTCCTTTTCACCGGCCCGCAAGACCCCGCGAACTAGCGGATAGAGATGAACATCCGCGGCGGTGATTGAGCCACCCACCAGATAATCGCTCTTCCCCAGACGATTCCCATACATGTCGAGCTCGCACATGATCATGCTTGCAAGTTCGGTGAAGTGATCGGCTTCGTCCGCTGCTTCATCGAAAAAAACACCTCGCGCAAATGTCTGTACACGTTGCGATAGATACCATTCGATTTCGGAGATCGTCTGCGCGATGAGGGCTTTCTCAGGGACGGTTTCACCAAACAATGGCGGATGCGGGTGCGCCGCATCCAGATAGGTCACAATCGCCGTCGATTCATAAAGCGCCAGATCCTGTGTTTTGAGAACCGGGACCTTGCCGCGCGGATTCATGGCCAAGAAGTCCGGCGACTTGAGCGTTTCTGCGGACGGCTGGATCCAGTGGACGTTAAGCTCCACACCTTTGATCAGCGCGGCCAATTGGATGCGCCAGCCAAACGGCGTGCCGCTAAAGGTGTAGAGCTCGTAGGTCATGGCACACCTAGTATTTGTCGTGATGATTCACCCAGGCCATTGGGAAGGGCAGTTCTTTCTCGTCCCGGCCTTTGGGCGTTAAATCCAAAATCTGATAGGTGCTGTTGACCGGATCGAGCCCGCGCGCATAGCAGGAATAGGTGTGAAATATTTGTCCATCCTTGTCTGTCGCGAACACACTCATCCCAGGCATGTGCTCGCCGTAATGGTTGCCCTTTTTGAAGTTGTAGAACGTGGTGCCGTTTTCGATTTCTTCGGGCGACGCCCAAACGTGAAAGTCCTTGCTGAAATCAGTCTGCGCTGAGGATACCCATTTGAAATTCCAACCCATGCGCTGTTGAAACTCATTTAGTTTGGCGAGCGGCCCCACCGAGACAGCCACTAATGAAACGTCCCGCGCGGCCAGGTGTTCGATGGAACCGTTGTAATTGTCCGCCCAGAACGAGCAAGACTTGCAGCCTTCTTGCCAATCAGGTCCAAACATGAAGTGATAGACGACCAATTGGGAGCGGCCTTGAAAAAGATCCGACAGTGTTTCAGTGCCGCTGTCGCTTTGGAACGTGTAGTCCTTGTCAATCTTGACCCAAGGCAATTGCCGGCGTTCTTCGGCCAGCTTCTCGCGCTGGTGCGTGAATTCTTTTTCTTTGGCCATAAAGGCAACACGCGCTTTCACCCATTCTTCCTGTGAGACGACTTTGTGATCCGTCATTTCTTGCTCCTCTTCGGTAGCGTGCCGACAAAGGCTACACCTTTATTCACCTATTTTGTCAGTGTACGTTTTGTTGTCACTGTTTCCGGATCGACCCAGACCAGTCCTTTCATGGCGCGGCCGGTGAAATCCATAGGGCGGGCGCCCGGTTGCTTGACGGACGCCTCATAGGCGTCAGGCCCCACACGAACCATCAAGCCTTCCTTGCCGACGCCGCAGCACATGTGACCATTCACCATGAAGGTGAGCCCGCCAAACATTTTCTTTTCTTCGACAGACTGGTCTGACAGAACCGCTCGGATGCGTTCCACAAGTTTGTCGTCAAAAGCCATGGGCGCTCACCCTCACGCGGCGTTTTGCCGTTGCAGCCAAGGACCCAATTGATCGAGAGCCCCACTCCAACCTTGGTTGTGATTGACCTTGGCTTCGGTGGTCGGCAGCTTTGTATGGGTCAGCGTGAGTTTGGTATTGGCGCCATCAGCGACAAGATCGATTGTCACAAGGGTGTTGTGGCCTTCGTAAGTGTGCGGCGCTTGCCACTGCCACGTGAACACAATCTGGTGCGGTGCTTCGATCGCCAGATACTCGCCGCCAACAACATCTTTGCTGCCGCTTTGTCCGTGGAAGCAAACCTTGTATCGGCCGCCGTTGCGAAAATCGTATTCGAAGATTTCCAGGTTCACATTGGGATTGGGGCTGAACCATTGGGCGAATTTGGTCACGTCGGCGAAGGCGTCGAAGACGCGCTCGATCGGCGCCTCGTAAGTGCGTTCTACGACGAGGGTGTGTTCCGTCTCACTCATCATTGCTGTCCTTGGTGGTTTTCAGGAATTGATCCAACCGATCAAGCGTGCGCTCCCAGAATTCCTGATGGGTTTCCAGCCAATCCTGCGCCTGTTCAAGACGCATGGGCGCAAGCGTAAACCGATGAATACGCCCGTCAATCTCGCGGCTCACCAGGCCCGCGCTTTCGAGCACCTTTAAATGTTTGGAGGCGGTCGGCTGTGCGATGTCGAAGGGATCGCCCAGCTCGCCGGCTGTCTGGGCGCCTTTTTCCGCCAATAGGGCCAGCATGCCCCGGCGCGTGCCGTCGCCCAAAGCCTGAAAAGTGCGGTCGAGTGCCGTGTCCTGATATATTGCCATTTGGCTATATATAAGGCCGCAACGCGCATTCGTCCAGTCCCGGTATAGGGAATTATTCTGCGGCCGTTATGGTGATTGGCGTGCGCCCAATAACCCGTTTGCCGCCCAAGACGTAGCGGATTTCGTATGTGCCGGCTGTTTGCGGCGCCATGATAGTGAGTGGAGTGCCCCGGCTCGTATAGCCGTAGGACCCGCCATAGGCCTTTTCGGGTGCATCCGGGGCAACGATGGCAATCCAATCTCCTTTGCGGTTTGGACCGCTCCAGTCAACTTCCACCGGCGATTTTGCGGCAGCGCTCTGCGTGGCGGTTAGCGTTGCCGAAACGTCGGTGACGGTGATGGGCGACCGTGCGACAACTTTTTTGCCGTCGAGCACAAACCGCACTTCGTAGGTGCCCGGCTCCACCGGCACCACAATGTCGGCAGGTTTGCCTTTCCGTGTATAGGCATAGTCCGTGTAGCGATTTTCCGCGAAATCCGGTGGTGTGACGGTGACGAAATCTCCGTCTTCAGTGGCGGCATTCCAGTCGACGGAAATAGTCTCGCCGGCTTGCGCCGTGTCCGGAGCATTGATCTTGATATTCGCTGCCGAAATGGTGATGGGAATTCGTGCTAGCGCCTTGTTGCTGGCTTGCACATACCGGATTTCGTAATCGCCAGGCTCCACAGGCGTTTTGAGCGTGAGGGGAGACCCCTGTTTGGTATAGGCGTAATTGGTGTAAGCGCGATCTGGCGCGTCACTCAGCGCGATGGTGATGTAGTCCCGGCTTTGGTCGGGGCCCGTCCATTCGATAGAAATCGTCTGGCCGGTGCTGGCGTTGTCGGGCGCTGCCAACGTGGCGGCGGCTGCCCCGATTGTAATAGGTGCAGATGCAAGGACCCGAAAGGCCGATCCGTTTGCTTGTCCGGAAGTTCCCTGTTGCACATACCGCACTTCATAAGAGCCAGGCTCCAAGGGGGCCTTCAGGGTCACCGGCGTACCGGTTTTAGTGTAAGCGTAGCTTTTGTACGCCCGGTCGGCGGCGCCCACTTCGGCAATGGTAATGTAGTCTCGATCGGTGTCTGGTCCTGTCCACGCTACCGCGAAATCAGACCCGGCCACCGCATCCGAGGGACCTGAAACAGACGCCGTAACCTCGGTGACAGTGAAATCTTCCCGGGCCAGAATGCGATACGGTTTGCCTAGGACGTAGCGGATTTCGTACGTGCCGGGTTCTGTAGGCGCCGTCAGTTTGAGCGGATTGCCATTCTCCACATATTTATAGGCGATCGTTCCGCCTGGGGACATATCCTTGCGGGCGATGGTGACAAAGTCGGCCTTGCGATTAGGGCCTTCCCAATAGACAACAAACTCGCTGCCCGAAGGTGCTGAGGGTTCAGGCGCGGCCCTGACCGATGCTTCAAAATCGAGTTTCAGCGCAATAGCCACCGTCACATTCGCGGACGGGGCCACTTCGATCAGTTTCCGCTCGCCCTTGAGACGATCGGATGTACGTTCGACGAATACATCATAAACACCTGCAGGAACTTCCGTTTCCGATGCGCCTGCTTCGGAAACGTCGTACATGACCTCGCCGCCGCCCGATTGCTGCACGCGCCAAGCAAGGCCGGAATCAATCGACGGCCCGCCTTCCAATTCCGATGCTTGCAAAAACAGCTTCCCAGTCTCTGCAGCAGGCTCCACATTCACAACCGTGGCTGTGAGGGCTGTGGAAAGCTCACCGGCATTGGACGCGGAAATGTATCGGCCGCCGGTGTTCTCCGCCAAACATTGAAGTTGGCGTTGGGCTTCCACCTCCGCCACATCGAAACCGATTACATGGGCGGTGAAATCGACGCCCGCCTCTTCAAGGGCGGTACCCACGGCACAGGGATCAAGATCGCATGTTTCGATGCCGTCGCTTACCAGAATGACCGTCGCCTTCTGCTCCGTGTATTTGAGCTTTTCCGCAGCCATTTTGACGGAGGCCGAAAGCGGCGTTTTGCCTTTTGGCGAGATAGCCGTCACGGCGTCTTTGATGGCAACCCGATCCGTCCCAATGGCGGCCAGTTCTTCGATATCCGCGCAATCGCCTTTTCGGTTATGCCCATAGGCGATAAGACCCAGCCGCCGGTCGGCCGGCAACTCATCCAGCAGCCCACCGGTCACCTCGCGCGCTATTTCAATTTTGGTTTTGCCCTCAATCTGTCCCCACATGGACCCCGACCCGTCGAGCACCAAAATGGCGTCTTCCGCGGCCATGGCAGGGCCTGACAAAAGCGTCAGAAACGCCAGACTGAGTATGGTTTTCAATGATGCGCGAATAGATCGAAAGAACAGCATGCGACCCCCCGTTTTTCTGATGCGGCCCGGACCGTAACAAAACCAGCCAGATTCGTGAACACGGCCCCCTTGTAATTAATAAAGAAAATACTTTATTTAATAAATCGCCTCGATCATAAGGAAAACTGAGGAGGATTATGCTCATGACCGCACTACGCACACGAGGTATTGACCACCTGAACTTAGAGGTCGCCAATCTCGACGACACCATCGCTTTTTATGACAAACTGTTCGGCTTCAAGGTGCTTGAGGATCTGCCGGCGGATAACGGAAAGATCATCGGCGACGACACCGCCAAGCTGTGCATTTATGAAACCGGCAACATCAAAAAGTATGAGAAGTTCGGGTTCCACCATATGGGCTTTAACATCGAAAACTTCGACGATGTGGAAGCGCGGTGCAAAGAACTCGGCATCGAAATCCGGTATGGCGGTGTCGTGCGCTGGCCTGGTTCCCGGTCCATCTATATCCGAGACCCGTCCGGCTACGAGCTGGAACTCACGGAAGTTTGGGGTGCTGGACTGAAGGCCACTGCCTAGAGCTCTGACATCCGATCAGAACGCGCGTTGCAAGGTGTCTTGTAAGCGGCTCTTAACCGTGTAGGGTTTTGCTGCCTGCACAGCGAGTCGATTTCAGAGGGATCACACAATGCGCGTTCTGTCCTTGATGGGCTGTTTGATCATGCTTGCGGCGTGCGGCCCCTCCGACGAGGTGTCGACTTCGGAAGCTGAGCCGCCGAAGGATGAAAGCGTTGCTTTTGCAAGCACCTATTCACCGTATCCGTCGACACCCACAATCATTGAGAACGCCACGCTCCTGACCGGCGACGGCGGCCGCATTGACGGTGGCACCATCGTCCTCGTCGATGGAAAGATCGATTATGTGGGGGAGGGATCACCGGCAGAAACACCTGAAGGCGCAGTCGTTATCGACGCCGCAGGCAAGTATGTGACCCCCGGTATTATCGACATCCACTCTCATCTGGGCGTTTACCCATCGCCCGCGACGGACTCGACCGCGGACGGCAACGAAATCGGCAGTCCCAATACGGCGGAGGTCTGGGCGGAACATTCCGTTTGGCCGCAAGATCCGGGGTTCTCGCGGGCGCTTGCGGGCGGCGTCACGTCCCTTCAAATTTTACCCGGGTCTGCGAATTTGTTCGGTGGACGGACGGTCACCCTGAAGAACGTGCCGGCCCGCACGGTACAAGGCATGAAGTTTCCGGGCGCACCTTACGGCTTCAAGATGGCGTGCGGCGAAAACCCCAAGCGCGTCTACAGGGACAAAGGTCTGTTTACGCGCATGGGCAACATGGCGGGGTATCGGGCCGCCTGGATCAAGGCGGCTGCTTACAAGAAGAAGTGGGACGCGTTTAACGAAGAGATGCAATCCAACAAGGATGATGAAGAAGCCCCAGATCCGCCCGACAGAGATTTGGAGCTTGAGTCGTTGGCCGGTGTGTTAAGCGACGACATTCTGCTCAACATGCATTGTTACCGTGCGGATGAAATGGCGCAGATCATCGATCTGGCCCAAGAGTTTGACTACAAGATCACATCGTTCCATCACGCGACTGAAGCATACAAGATCGCCGATTTGCTGGCGGAAAATGACATCTGTGCGGCGGTGTGGGCCGATTGGTGGGGCTTTAAACTGGAAGCTTATGACACCATCCGCGAGAACGCGGCCTTGGTCCATGCCCAGGAAGGGGGCTGCGCCATTATCCATTCCGACTCTGAATTTGACATACAGCGGCTAAACCAAGAAGCGGCCAAAGCCATGTCGGATGGCAATCGTATCGGGCTCGACATCACAGAAGAACAAGCGATGGCGTGGATCACCCTCAACCCGGCCAAAGCCATGGGCATCGACGAACAGACCGGATCGCTGGTGGCCGGCAAAATGGCCGATGTGGTGGTTTGGAACAGAAACCCATTTTCCGTATATGCCCAGTCTGAGAAAGTCTTCGTTGACGGTGCGTTGCTCTATGACCGGAACGATCCGGCGCGCGTGCCCCAAAGCGATTTCGAGTTGGGCCAAGACCTCGAAGGAGCGGGACAATGAGAACCGATCCATCAGGCCGCTTGTTTTGGTTGTTCCTGTGCGTACTGCTGAGTCCATCCATCGCGCTCGCCAATTCCGTCGCCATCATGAACGGAACGGTCCACACGGTGACGGACGCGGGCGTCATTGAAGACGGAGATGTCCTAATCGAAGGTGACATCATTTCGGGCGTCGGGGGCAATTTGCGCCCCATTGGCGATCCGCAAATCATCGATGCGGAGGGCAAGGTCGTCACACCTGGATTTTTCAGTGCCCTGACAAGTATCGGGCTTGAAGAAATCTCTATCGACTCGGAAGCGAATGATACGCGGCCCGATTGGGAATTCCCGTTGAGTGCAGCGCTTGACGGGACGCTCGGGTTTAATCCGCGCTCGACGGTCATTCCGGTGACGCGGGTCGCCGGCGTGACCCGCGCCTTTGTAACGCCAATCCCTGCGGCGAACGTTTTTGGAGGGCAAGGATTTGTGGCCGATATGTCGGGCACGGACAACTCCGTCACCAAACCTTGGGCTGCGCAAATTGCCAGCGCCGGCTCCGGCGGCGCTTACCTGGCCGGCAATACGCGGCTTGGGGCCTGGGCCATATTGACCGAGCATCTGGACCGCGCCCGCTTGTTTGCGGCGGATCCGACCGCCTATCGCCGGGACGAGCGAGAACAGCGCTTTTCGCTCAGTGACATTCAGGCGCTTGCGCCTGTCATCAATAATGAGCAATTGCTGCTGATTGGTGCTCACCGGGCGGACGATTTACGCCGGGTCATTGCGCTGAAGGCGGAATACCAAGTGGATGTCGCCGTTTTTGGCGGGGCAGAGGCTTGGCGCGTTGCGCAAGAATTGGCGGAAGCCGCCATTCCTGTGATCTTAAATCCGCTCCAAAATCTTCCTTCCAACTTTGAGTCTCTGGGATCGACGTTGGAGAATGCCGCACGCTTAAATGCAGCGGGCGCGGTGATTGCGTTCTATGATTCGGAAATCGGCTTCACCCACAATGCGCGCCTGTTGCCCCAACTTGCGGGCAATGCGGTCGCCAATGGTTTGCCCTATGAGGCCGCCATGGCAGCGGTTACCCGCAACCCGGCCGAGATCTTTGGCGTGGGTGACATGCTGGGCAGTTTGGCGCCCGAAAAATTGGCGGATGTGGTGGTCTGGGATGGCGATCCGTTTGAAGTCACCAGCCGGCCGGAAATGGTGATCATCGCCGGCAAGATCATGCCGCTCGACACGCGCCAAACCAAGTTGCGTGACCGCTACCGCGACTTGACCCGCGGCGATCTGCCGCCCGCCTATCGTCGCTAGCGCGCGGTCTGCGACAGGAACAACAACATGAGCGATTCCACAAGGTCGGAAAACCCGGGCACATACAGCAGCGCGAGTGGCCACACCACGATGATGGCGAGGCACAGATATAGATAGTTTGTCGTCGTCATGGGTCAGTTTCCTCGCGGGGCCAGTTCAAAAATCCAGGTCTCACCTTCGGCGATCGACGTCTCGATCTCCGAAATCGTTTCCGGCGTGGCACCGCCTGCATATTTCTGCGCCAGCTTGTTGGCAACGCCTGAAGTGATCTCAGGATCGGTGACACGGATGAGGCGCCGCTCATACCGGATACCGTTGATCCGCATCACGGCAAGACCGTCGCCCGCATCCGCTTGAAAGGCCCAATCCTTCCAGATGCGGCCTAAGATGGACTTCATGTACCCGGACGGCACATAGAGTTTGCCGTTGCTCTCCATAACGAAGGTAAGGCGGGACGCCAGCGGGTCTTCCAATTGGAGTTCAATGGTGACGATATCGTCCGTGAAACTCCAATCGGGCTCGGGACCCTCATACAATTCACCGGAGACCAGCTTGCCGCCCGGAAAAAGAATGGATGGCCCGTCGGCATCTGCATTTTCCCAGCGCAGCGTCACAATGGTCAGGCCGAGGATCAGCACTAAGATCCCGAGGATCTGCAAAATGGCTCTTATCATTGATCTCCCCCCATATTCGCCGGGATTGTACGCATTTCCGGTGATTGCGTCGATATACCCAGTCAACATCACCGTTTTTTGAGCATTGGGGCCCGCCATTGTCTTTTTCTTCATTCTGCGTCATTGGAATGACGAACGCGCGGATGCGCATAGATTTTTGAAGGCCGTTGTGATCTCGCAGACTGAAAAACCGGTGATTTCCGTTGCGCCGATGATGGAATGGACAGACCGTCACGAGCGGTATTTCCTGCGCCTGATCTCGCGCCATATTCGGCTGTACACGGAAATGATCACCACCGGCGCGGTGCTTCATGGGGATCGTCAGCGTTTGTTGGGCTTCGATGAAGCGGAACATCCCGTGGCGCTGCAGCTTGGCGGCAGCGAGCCGGCGGCGCTCGCCGACTGTGCGCGCATTGGTGAAGATTGGGGGTATGGCGAAGTCAACCTCAATGTAGGGTGCCCGTCGGACCGGGTTCAGTCCGGGCGCTTCGGCGCTTGCCTGATGGCGGAGCCGGACTTGGTGGCGCGCTGTGTGACGGCCATGCGAAAAGCGACGTCCCTACCTGTCACGGTCAAATGCCGTCTGGGGATCGATGATCAGTGTGTTGAGGAAACGCTTCCCGAGTTTATCCGTTTGATGATCGGTGCCGGTGTTGGCACCCTGATCATTCATGCACGTAAGGCCTGGCTTGAAGGCCTGAGCCCCAAAGAGAACCGGGACATACCGCCGCTCGACTATCCGCTGGTTTACGAAATGAAACAGCGGTTTCCGGATTTAACCCTCATCATCAATGGCGGCATTCCGAATTTGGATGCCACGGCGGAACACCTAGAACATGTGGACGGCGTGATGCTGGGCCGGGCGGCCTACCAAAACCCCTATGTTCTCAGCGACTGCGACGGGCGTTTCTTCGATGATGGGGCGCGTCGAAAATCGCGCGCGGAGATCGTTACAGATTATCTTCCCTATGTGGAACGGAACTTGGCGCAGGGCGTGCCCCTCAACGCCATGACGCGTCACATCCTCGGCCTCTTTAACGGCCAGCCCGGCGCCCGGCTGTGGCGACGGCATTTGAGCGAGAATGCGCACAAAACCGGCGCAGGCGCCGATGTGGTAAAACAAGCGCTCGACTCGGTACTCGCCAGTCAGCAGAACGCGAGGCACGCGGCGCGCAGCGAACAGGCCGTGCCGGCTTCGGGATAAAGCACGGTCTATGTTCCTTGGATATGAACTGCAATTCGTCATCCTGTTTGCGCTTGCCCTATTGACCGCCGGCGTGATCGCAGGCGTGCTGGCCGGACTATTGGGCGTAGGTGGCGGTATTGTCATCGTGCCCGTGTTGTTTCATCTGTTGACTGCGCTCGGGATCGATGAGTCCGTCCGCATGCACATCGCGGTCGGAACATCGCTTGCCACAATCATTCCCACCTCCATACGATCAACGCTCAGTCATAGAGAAAAAGGCGCGGTGGATGAGACCATCTTGCGGTCTTGGGCGCTGCCCTTGGTGGTGGGCGTCATTTTAGGAACCATCGCCGCGGACAATGCGTCCGGTTGGACGCTCACTTTGGTGTTTGCCGTGATCGCCTTGATTGCCGCGGCCAACTTGGCCTTCGGCCGCGAGGAATGGCGATTGGGCGAAAGTCTGCCGGGCGGTGGCATCAAATACGGCATGGTCGGCACTATGGGCTTCTTTTGCAGCATGATGGGGATCGGTGGCGGTACGTTCGGCGTCACCATGATGACTTTGTTCGGCGTGCCGATCCATCGGGCGGTGGGGACGGCCGCTGGCTTAGGCCTGATTATTGCGGTGCCCGGCACGATCGGGTTCATCCTGGCCGGCTGGGGCGTGCCGTTGCGGCCACCGGCCTCCATCGGTTATGTGAACCTTCTTGGATTTGCCCTTATTGTCCCAGCAACGGTGCTGGCCGCCCCGCTCGGCGTACGGCTTGCCCATTGGATGGACCGAACCACATTACGCCGGGCATTTGCGCTGTTTCTTGCGATCACCTCGGTGCGTATGTTTTGGGACCTGTGGGGCGCTTGAGGTTGGAGACCAACATGTCGGATGGAAAAGAAGAACTCACCCAATTGGGCGCCAACGTGTCAGCTGCAGCAACGCCTGAAGAAGCGGTGCTTGAGCGGGTGCCCAATCCTCAGCGCGGGGAGGTGTTTGTCACGCGATTTACCTGTCCGGAATTTACATCGATTTGTCCGGTGACAGGACAACCGGACTTTGCTCACCTGGTGATCGACTACGTGCCGGCCAATTGGCTGTTGGAATCAAAATCACTGAAGCTCTTTTTCCAATCGTTCCGAAATCACGGTGCGTTTCATGAAGATTGCACAGTGATGATAGGCCGGCGGATCATGGAAGCGGTGGAACCCAAATGGCTGCGCATCGGCGGCTATTGGTATCCGCGCGGCGGCATTCCCATCGATGTGTTTTGGCAAAGCGGGCCCGAACCTAAAGCCGTGTGGCTGCCGCCCCAAGACGTGCCCACCTATCGCGGGCGCGGCTGATCGTCAGATCTTCTGGTCGTACTCGCCCACCTCGGGGATTTTTGACAGACGGCCGTCGATGTCGGCGAACATGGCCCGCATGTTCTCTTCAGATGTGGGGCTTTCCACCACAATAACCAAGCCCGGCACATTGGACGACGCGCGCACCAGACCCCACGTGCCGTCTTCCAACACCACGCGAACGCCGTTCACGGTAATCAGCTCACGGATGGATTGTCCCGCGATCTTCTCGCCCCTGGCTTCGGCGTCTTTGTAAATGCCGGTCACCTCATCCACCACGCCGTATTTTTTGTCGTCCGGGCAGTGGGGCGACATGGTGGGGGATCCCCAAGTTTTGGGAAGATCATCCCTCAAATCGGCCATGGACTTGCTCGGGTTGCGGTCGAGCATTTGACAGACCGCGATTGCGGACACCAGCCCATCGTCATAGCCGCGCCCAATCGGCGCGTTGAAGAAGTAATGGCCGCTTTTCTCAAACCCGACCAAGGCGTTCAGCTCATTGGCCCGCCGTTTGATATAGGAGTGTCCGGTCTTCCAATAGTCGGTCGTGGCACCGTTGGCCTGAAGAACAGGATCGGTCATGAAAAGGCCGGTGGATTTTACGTCCACTACAAATTGAGCATTGTCATGCTGGGCGGATAGATCGCGGGCCAACATGACGCCCACCTTGTCGGCGAAGATTTCTTCGCCGTCATTGGCCACCACGCCGCAGCGGTCCCCATCACCGTCAAAACCCACACCCACATCGGCGCCATGCTCCTTCACCGCATCGCTCAACGCGTGAAGCATTTTGAGGTCTTCGGGATTGGGATTGTAGTTGGGGAAGGTGTAATCCAGGTCGCAATTGAGCGGAATGACCTCCGCACCAATCGCGGACAAAACCTGTGGCGCAAAGGCGCCTGCCGTACCGTTGCCGCAGGCCGCAACCACTTTGAGTTTTCGCGAAAGCTTCACACCCTCGGTCAGATCTTTGATGTAGCGCTCCGCCATATCGGGAATGAAGGTGTAAGCGCCGCCGTCGCGTGTTTTGCCTTGGTTCTCAAGCACGATTTCTTTCAACCGGCTCATTTCGTCGGGCCCAAAGGTGAGTGGACGTTCCGCCCCCATCTTCACGCCTGTCCAGCCATTGGCGTTGTGGCTGGCGGTGACCATCGCCACCGCCGGCACGTCCAGTTCGAATTGGGCGAAGTACGCGACCGGCGACAAAGCCAGACCGATGTCATGCACGTGACAGCCGGACGCCATCAAGCCTGTTGCCAGCGCCGTCTTGATCGATGCCGAATAGGAACGAAAGTCGTGGCCCACCGCGATGTCGGGACGCACCCCTTTTTCGTGGATGAGGGTTCCCAGGCCGAACCCCAAGGCCTGCACCCCCATCAAATTGATTTGCTCACCAAAAAGCCAACGTGCGTCGTATTCGCGAAAGCCGTTGGGGGCCACCAAGGGCACGTTTTCGTAATCGGCGGTGTTAATGGCGAGGTCGGCACGCGGCGTCGGGAACATGATCGGTTTCCTAGTTTGGGGGAACTCTACGCTATGTCGGCGAAGCAAAAAGCCGTGAGAGGAAGGCCCCGCCGCGGCGACATGAATGATTAGCCGACCGCTTCCTCTTGAGCAAGGTGGGCGCGGCCCGCTTCAGCGGCAGCGGGCACGAACACGGTATGGGTGGCAAGGCCCATCTCCGGACGCCAAATATGCAACTGATAACCGGGCGGTTCGTCAGAATGCTGAAGACCTTCGCCGGGCTTCGGTGGTGCGAAGGCAAAGGCGTAACAGGTGCTGGGCGAAACGGTGGCCATCGTGCCCGCGAAGCGTGCGGAGATCACCCGGTGGATGTGACCGGAGATCACCCGCTCCACCTGGGGGTGGCGCTCGATGATGGCGCGGAAGGCGGCCACATTGTGCGGTTTCATGGACACACCAAAGGGCGGGTGATGCATGAACACAATGGTGGGCCGGTCGCGCCGTTCATCCAGCCGGTCACTCAACCAGGCAAGCCGCTCGTCGCACAGCGTGCCGCCGCTTTTGCCGTCCTCCAGCGTGTCCAGGCCGATGAGGCGAATGGGATAGTCTTCAAGCGTGTATTGGATGTAGCCGTTGTCGGTCCGCATGTAAGGATGATCGTGGAATGCCTCGATCAGCGGTGCGCGCGCATCGTGATTGCCGGGGATGATGAAATAGGGTGTTTTCAACCGGTCCAGAATCTTTTTGGCGGCGGCGTATTCGCCGGGGTCGCCCACATTACCCAGATCGCCGGTCGCCAGAATGATGTCGGGTTGCGTGTCTCGCCCGTTGATGGCGTCGACAATAACTTCGAGGCTGGCGTTGGTATCGTATTTACAAGGGGATGCGTCGTCGGGACGGACGTGAAGATCGGTAATTTGCGCAACAATCATCATAAAGGGGTGCCGGGCCTCGTGGCTCTATGTGGGTGTGAATTAGTATCACAGGGAAATGTGCCAAATCCGACTAAATTCAATGTGTTCAGTTGGGCATGCTTTCACACAACTTCTACGAAGTGAGTGCTTGAAACCAAGCCGGCGAAGGGTTATTTAACGGTCAGTGAATGTATATTGAAATATAGAACACATCTATCATGTAAAATATGATGGGCGATAACGGCAATAACATATCGACGCTACGGTTGGGCGAAGTGGCGCTACCGAACCTGCCGCTCTTCCAGAAGGGTTGGGTGTGGTTGACCGGCGCTGGACCCGGCGATCCGGGCATGCTGACGCTCCATGCGTTGAACGCCATGAAGCAGGCCGATGTGGTCGTTCACGATGCGTTGGTGAGCGAAGAGATATTGGGTCTGTTGCCTGACACCGCGAAGATTGAGTTTGCGGGCAAGCGCGGCGGCAAGCCGTCCTTCAAGCAAGTGGACATATCCAACCGGATCATTCAGCTCGCGCGGCAAGGCAAGCGGGTCTTGCGGCTTAAGGGCGGTGATCCCTTTGTCTTTGGGCGCGGTGGGGAAGAGGCCCTGGCGCTGGTACAGGCGGGCATTCCGTTTCGCGTCATTCCCGGCATCAGCGCCGGCATCGGTGGCCTCGCCCAGGCCGGCATTCCGGTCACCCATCGCGATGTAAACCAAGCTGTGACATTTGTAACCGGTCACATGAGCGGCGGCGCCGTACCGACCGATCTGGACTGGCAGGCCATCGCCAAAGGGTCGCCGGTGATCGTTCTTTACATGGCGCTCAAACATATCGGCGAAATCACCGGCCATTTGATTGCTGCGGGCAGATCACCTGAGGAACCGATCGCGTTTGTCGCGAACGCGTCGACCCCCGACCAAAAGGTGGTGGAAACCACTCTTGGCGCCGTCCATCAGCATCCTGAACAGTTTCAAGATTTGAAACCTGCCGTCATTATACTGGGAGATGCGGTGCGCTTACGGGCTGGATTGGATTGGTTGGGGGCTGCGGAAGAGGGGCGGGAACTCAATCCCGATCCGTTGGGCATGCTAATCGCACAGGCAGTGGGGTAGAGCGGTCACACGGCGTTGTAGCCGATGGGTCCGAGCCTTTCCTTGCGCGCATCGAGTTCGATCAAAAGGTCTTTCTTTGCATTGTTATCAAGTTTCGCCCATGTGGTGATTTCTTTAAGCGTGCGGTAGCAGCCCATGCAAAACCCTGTTTTGCCGTCGACAGCACAGATGCGCAGGCAAGGCGACTCGATATGTTCCTCTTCCGTCATGGCGCGCACCTAATCAGCTTTTGTTGATGATCTCAAGGACTTCCGGCCATTGCTTGTTGGGACGGTTCAGCGGCAAGATGTGGCCGCTCGGCTGATTCCAAATGGAGGGTGCGATGGCAAACGGCGCGGTGCTCAGATTTGTTTTGGTGGTTCTAACGGGCATGGCGCTTGCCGGATGCGGCCGATTGGTGCAGCCGGACGTGAAAGCGGACGCCGCCGCGTTGCGAGCGGGCGACTATGAGCTGGACCCCACCCATGCGGTTTTGTTGTGGAAGGTCAATCATCTTGGCTATTCCAAATATGTGGGGCGCTTTAATGAGTTCGATGCATCGCTTTCCTTTGATCCGGAGAACCCGGCCGCTGCGGAAGTCTCGGTCATCGTGAAGACCGCCAGCATCGACGTGAATTTTCCAAAATTTGAAGAAGATCTGCGCGGCGGCTCTTGGTTTAATTCGGAAGAATTTCCGGAAGCGGTTTTCGAAAGCACATCCGTATCGCTTGATGAAAGTGGCAGCGGCACGATCACGGGCGATTTCACTTTGCTGGGAGTCACCAAGCCGGTGACGTTCGATGTCACTTTCAACGGCGGTGCCCGGAACCTGCTCAATCAAAAATACACGGTTGGCTTCGAAGTAAACGGCATGATCAAACGCTCAGAGTTCGGCATGACCACATTGCTGCCGGCGGTCGGCGACGAGGTAGAACTCGAAATGCATGCGGAGTTTGTGCGCGACTGATCAGCGCCAGGAGGGGGGCAAGACCGGGGCTTCGCGCAGCAAGACAATGCTGATCCGCCGATTGCCGACCAAATAGGGGTCGTCGGGAAACAGGGGCTCGCTGCCCGCTTTCCCCGTCACTTGATAAATACGGTCGTTTTTGATGCCGCCACGCTGAAGCACCTTTCGGCTTTCATTGGCGCGTCCGGCAGACAGCTCCCAGTTGGAGTAACCGTCTGCGCGCACGAACGGAACGGAGTCCGTATGGCCGCTGATTGAGATACGGTTAGGCAACCGATCGATGATTTTGGCAACCGCCTCCAACAGTTTCTCGGCCCGCGGAATGGGCTTTTCTTGTCCCGGCAGGAACATGGGCCGGCCTTCCTGATCGATGATCTGAATGCGCAGTCCCTCGGGCGTTTGGTCGATAATCAAGTTCTTGGACAGCTCTGCCAATTCCGGCAGGTCTTCAATGGCTTGGCGCAGCGATTGTGCCGCCTTTTCGAACATGCGCTGTTCCCGCTCCGCCAGGGCCTTGTCGAGCGCGTCATCGTCGATTTTCTGTTGATCACCGGAGCTCCCTTTTTCGCCCTTGTTGCCGCCCGAGTTGGCGGCATTGGTGCCGTCCTTATTGCCGGACTTCTGCCGTTGGCCCGAAGGTTGCGGTTGCGACTGGCTCTGCACGATGGAGGAGGAGCCACTGCGGCGCGCGCCGTCGGAGTCGAAAGACTGGCCGCCCAAAATGCCGCCCGCGCCGCTCTTCGACTCGGACAAGCTTGCCACCGCAAAATAGTCGGCAATGCCGCGCTTTTGTTCCGGCGTCGTTGTGTTGATCAGCCACAGCATTAGGAAGAATGCCATCATGGCGGTCACGAAGTCAGCATAGGCAACCTTCCACGCACCACCATGGTGGCCGTGGCCGCCCTTCTTGATCTTCTTGACGATGATGGGTTGTTCGTTGTTGCTCATAACGCCGCTTCTGATGTTCGCGGCCATCATTGAGCGTCAACCTTAAGATCCCGTTGAGGATTAAGGCGGGGCGGCGGTGGCGCTGGTTTGTTTACGCGGCATTAACCGTAACACCAAGTGCGGGCCGGACATGATTTCAGAGAAGTCGGTGGTCATTTTGAGGTACTCACCCTGCGCCCACAGTTCCGTCAGATCGCCATAATGTCGGGACAGGACATTGCCGGACTGTCCGGTCGATTGCATGTAGATGGACCGGTTGAGGTCTTCGAAGTCGTAAATTCCCCGATAGCCGGAGCCGTGCACATTTGCGAACGGTCGGCTTCCCGACAACGAAACGTCACCCCGATTGATGGTGGCCCCGCTGCCGCCGCTGGGGTGGGTTATGTTGAACAAGCGCCCGATAACAGGCACAGATCCGAAGGGGCGGTGCGTGTGCCTGGCGGGGTGTGCGAAGCCCCAACGCCAAGTGGACGACTTTGGACCGTATTCTCTCTGGATCCATTCGACCGCGCTCGAAAAGGCACGATGAATGACGGCCTGACACGTCCTTTCCAAATCTTCTTCCTTATGTGCGCACCAGGTCTGCAGATCGGCATCCGGGCCGAACACGCGCCTTAGAAATTCTTCCCGCGTTCGGAACACTAAGTTGAACATGTCGCCGAATTCATCTTCATACGTCTCTTTCGATAAGTCGCGCACCAGGGCTGCGAAGATGAGGGGTTCTGACCGATCCGCTGCCATGGTGCCGTCCCAATCGCGCAGCATGTTTAATGCGTCGAGTTCGGGGCCCACTTTGGGTTTGAAGGTGGCGAGCGCTTCCAAAAGCGGCGGCAATAAGTCCAGCGCAAGCTGGGAGACCTCATCCATTTGGATAGTGCGGAAGGAGGCCACATCATGGGTTGGCGTTGCGTCGAGCAGCGTACGAATGCGGCGCGCCCGTTGGTCCGATTCCCATTCGAGCGTCACATTGTACGGATAGTCGTCATCGACAATCTTGTCGTTGGCCGTGACGAGCTTGCCGCTTGGCGGGTTGAGGTATTGGGGCAGGCCGTCAAACGGAATGTAGCCTGTCCAGTCATAGGTCGTTGCCCAGCCCGGGGCCGGCACCAGCCCTTTTGTGGAGTTTTCCTCGCCGCGCGTCGGCACCAGCGCGGGCGCAATCAGTGCGATGTTGCCGTCCACATCGCCGTAGACGATGCTTTGCATAGGTGCGTGATAATCCTTCAGCGCTTCTCGGAATTCGGACCAGCTTCTTGCGGTCATGGCCGATATGCCGCCATGGACCGTGCGGTCGCCGTCTTTCAACGCGGTCCATGACAGGGCGAGCGCGTGGTTGGGGAGTTTCAATTCTTCAAGGAACCCTTCCGTTGGCACAATGGGGCCATGGCGCGATTTCTTCAGGGTGATTTTGCGATCCGCGCCGAACCGCACACGGATGATTTCTTCCCTTTCTTCGAAGGCGGCAAACCCGTCCGGTGTGCGGTATTCGTTTTCGTTTTTCGGGTTTAGATGTTCGATGTAAAGATCCTGCGTGTCCGCGCCCGTTGTCGTGAGGCCCCAGGCAATGTGCTCATTACGGCCTGTCAGCACAGCCGGCATGCCCGGCATGGTGCCCCCAATGACCGAGCCGTCTTTGAAGGCCAGGTGAGCGAGATACCAAACAGAGGGAGCCGACAGGCCCAAATGCGGATCGTTTGCCAGCAAGGGTTTGCGGGTCTTGGTATGTGCGCCGGAAATGACCCAATTGTTCGAGGCCGCTTTGAGCGGCGGGGCGGGCAGAGCCGCGAAGAGCGAATTGATGCCGGATTCGGCGAAGAGTTTCTTCACCAGATTCCAATCGCCCGGTGCCGGCGGTAGGAATTCCGCCAATTGCTGCTCGCTCAGTTGATCGATGAGTCGTGTACGGATGACTTCCGAGAACATGTTGCCCGAAAGGCCCAGTGCCAGGAATTTGACCAGCATGACGGAATCTTTCGGCGTCCAAGGCTCGGGTGCATGTTGCAGAAGGAAGAATTCCGGCGGCAGCGGCCGGTCGCCGGCGCCGATGACCGCATTTACGCCCGCGGCGTAGGCCTCAAGTTTCTCGATCGTTTCGGCCGGCAGGGCTTCGAGCGATGTTTGGGCTGCGTGATCGAGATCGAGGGCGCGCAAGTAGACGTCCGGCGTTGCCGTAAACGATCCAAAGATCTCCGACAATCGTCCCTGGGCGATGCGGCGGCTAAACTCCATCTGCCACAGCCGATCCTGGGCGTGCACGTAACCAAGGGCGAAATAAACGTCCAGATCGTTGTCCGCGCGCAAATGGGGAATCGCGTATTGGTCGCGGATAATTTCGATGGGGCCGCCTGGCCCCGCGATGCTGAATTCTCCGTTGGTTTGTGGCAGCGACCGGTGCAGGTAGGTGTAGGCAACCACGCTAGAAAACGCCAGCAGTAGCGCAAGCGCCAACAGCAAAATCACCCCCCACTTGGCGATGTGCCAGCCAATTCGAAATGCCTTTTGCACGGGTTGCGCTTTACCTCAACGTTTGTCTCATGGGAGAACGTGATTGAACAATGACATAGATTGAATACGAGTCGAGGAGAGTGGCAATTGTCAAATACCGTCGCCTTTTTGGGTTTGGGCGTCATGGGGTTTCCCATGGCGGGGCATTTGGCCAAAGCGGGGCATCAAGTCAGGGTCTATAACCGCACCGCCGAAAAGGCCAAAGCGTGGTGCAAGACCTATACGGGTACCGATTTTCCTACACCAAAGGCCGCTGCGGAAGGCGCCCAGACCATATTTCTGTGTGTCGGAAATGACGACGATGTGCGGGAAGTTCTGGTCAGCGCGCACGGTGCCATCGCGGGGGCTGCGGACGGCGCCATTATTGTCGATCACACCACCACCTCCGCCACCGTCGCGCGCGAAATGGCCGAACAAGCCAATCTGTCGGGTCTTGGGTTTATCGATGCGCCGGTGTCTGGCGGTCAAGCGGGGGCCGAAAACGGGGCGCTGACCGTGATGGCCGGCGGCGACGAAAGCGACTTTGAGAACGTCAGCCCACTCATTGATTGTTATGCCCGCTCCGTTCGGCTGATGGGGCCGGTCGGCTCGGGGCAACTTACCAAAATGGTCAACCAGATCTGCATCGCCGGTGTGGTGCAGGGCTTGGCGGAAGGTATTCAGTTTGCGGAGAAAGCGGGCATCGATCCGCGCGCCGTCATCGACGTGATTTCCAAAGGCGCGGCCCAATCCTGGCAGATGGAAAACCGTTTCGAGACCATGATTGACCGCAAGTTCGATTTCGGCTTTGCCGTCGATTGGATGCGCAAAGATCTCGGCATCTGCCTCGAGGAGGCGCGGAACAATGGTGCCCAATTGCCTGTTACCAGCCTGGTGGATCAATTCTATGCGGACGTGCAAGCCTTGGGCGGCAACCGGTGGGACACCTCCAGCCTGATCAAGCGCCTTGATCGATGAAACGGGACGGTCCGTATCATCACGGGGATTTGCGCAACGCCCTGATCGATGCGGCCGCCACCATTGTCGAACTTAGGGGCCTCGATGAACTGAGTCTGCGCGCGGCGGCGCGACGGGCGGGCGTTTCGCAAACGGCGCCCTATCGTCATTTTCAGGACAAGGAAGCTCTGATCGCTGCTGTGGCGGCAGACGGGTTTTTGATGCTGGCGGAGGATTTGGAGGCTGCTGCGTCCGGGTCAGACGATTTGATGTTGATCGGCAAGGCCTATTTCCGGTTTGCCCAAGACCATCCGGCCCGGTTTCAGCTCATGTTCGGGCGCGACATTTCCGACCGCGTGTCTCATGAAGTTTTGCAAGATGCTCAGGACCAGCTCCGGACCGTGTTGAAACGCATTGCACCAGCGGGCGAAGAGGACACACTCTGGGCCGCGCTCCACGGGGTGGCCGATCTCAGCGTTGCAGGGGTGCTCGTGCTTAACGACGACGATCTCCAAAGCGAGGAAACGCTTGATCGCATATTAGAGGCGGTCCTGCAGGGCCTGACATAGGTCCAAGCAATGCCCTTCCGCCACCGGACACTTGCCACTCCGCGGGTTTCCGTTAGATATAAGTCCCAATAAAGGCGTCCAACTGGCTAACCAACACCGACCGAGGAGCTCGCTCATGAACCTGAATGACAATTATGAAATGACCATCGATGGCAAAGGCGTCACCGCGCCGTCCATGATCGATGTGGTTAACCCGGCCAATGGCGACGTGTTCTCCCAAGCGCCCGATTGCACGAAAGAGCAGCTGGATGCCGCTGTTGAGTCCTCCCGGAAGGCTTTTAAGACCTGGCGCAAAGTGCCCATCGAAGAGCGGGCAGCACTGCTCAAGAAGGCAGGCGATGCCTTGCTGGCGCAGGCCTCTGACATGGCGCGGTTGTTTACGCGCGAACAGGGCCGCCCGGTAGAGGCCGCCGAACAGGAAATTATGGGCGCCGGCCAATGGCTCCATGCGGTCGCCCAAATGCGCCCGCCGGTGCATGTGTCGGAAGACAGCGACGCCCAGCATATTGAAACACGTTATGTGCCCTTGGGCGTGATCTGTGCCATTGCGCCCTGGAACTTCCCAGTCAATCTGGCGGTATGGAAAATTGCCCCGGCGCTGCTTGCGGGCAATACCATGGTGCTTAAGCCATCACCTTTCACACCGCTCTGTACCCTGAAGATGGGTGAGTTGTTCCGGGATATCTTTCCGCCGGGTGTTCTGAACATCATTTCCGGCGGCGATAGCCTGGGCCCGCTAATGACGGCTCATGAAGGGTTCGACAAGATCTCGTTTACGGGCTCCACGGCCACCGGCAAGAGCGTCATGGAAAGCGCATCGAAAGATCTTAAGCGCCTGACCCTGGAACTGGGTGGTAATGACGCGGCCATTGTTCTTCCCGATGTGGATGTGAACGAGGTGGCCCAGAAGATTTTCTTCGGGGCGTTCTTCAACACGGCGCAGATCTGTGTTGCCACCAAGCGCCTCTATGTGCACGAAGACGTTTACGATCAGTTGCGCGACAGCTTGGCCGCCATTGCCAAAGGCGTGAAGGTGGGTGACGGCACGGAACAAGGCACCGTGTTGGGCCCCATCCAAAACAAGCGCCAATACGATCGCGTCATGAACCTTCTGGACGATGCCAAGGCTAACGATCTGCAGCTCATCGAAGGCGCAGACATTCCGGAAGGGGGCGGCTATTTCGTGCCCGTCACTATCGTGGATAATCCGCCGGAAGACTCCCGCGTGGTGCAGGAGGAAGCCTTCGGCCCGATCCTGCCCATGCTGAAATTCGACGATATCGACGATGTGATCGAACGGGCGAACGACACGGATTACGGGCTCGCCGGCGCGGTGTGGTCCAAGGACACCGACAAGGCGGTCGAGATTGCCCATCAATTGGAAACGGGCACGGTGTGGATCAATCAGAACCTCAACCTGCGTCCCGACACCACGTTCGGTGGCCATAAGCAATCGGGCTTCGGATCCGAAAACGGTATGGAAGGCCTGCTGGAGTTCATGGCCCCGCAATCGGTGTATGTGGCGAAGGCTTAGAGCTTACGTCACCGGCGAATTGGTTACTGGATCCTCGCGTTCGCGAGGATGACACTAGTGGGTGGAAAGCAACCGCGCCGCATCCATCGCGAAGTAGGACAGCACGCCCGCCGCCCCGGCGCGTTTGAACGCTGTGAGGCTCTCCAAGATGGCCTTGTCCCGGTCGAACCAGCCCTTGTCGATGGAGGCCCGGATCATGGAATACTCCCCCGACACCTGATAGGCGAAGGTGGGCACGCCCAATTCCGACGACACGCGCTGGACAATGTCGAGGTAAGGCATGCCCGGCTTGACCATCACCATGTCGGCACCTTCCTCCAGATCAAGTGCCACTTCACGCAACGCCTCGTCGCTGTTGGCGGCGTCCATCTGATAGGTGCGCTTGTCCCCCTTTAGGGCGGAGGAGGACCCCACCGCGTCGCGGAACGGTCCGTAGAACGCGGAGGCGTACTTCGCCGAATAGGCCATGATCAGCGTGTTCTTATGCCCGTGTCCTTCCAGTGCTTGGCGGATTGCGCCTACACGCCCGTCCATCATGTCCGATGGGGCAATCACGTCGCAGCCTGCTTCCACCTGTACGATCGATTGCTTGACCAGGATTTCGACGGTCTCGTCATTGAGAATGACACCGTCTTTCATGATGCCGTCATGGCCATGGTCTGTGTACGGATCAAGCGCCACATCGCACAAAACGCCGATGTCAGGTACTTGCGATTTCACGGCGCGCACGGCGCGGCACACAAGGTTGTCCGGATTGAGCGCTTCCGAACCATCCGGGTTTCGCTTGGCTGGATCCGTGTAAGGAAAAAGCGCGATGCAGGGGATTCCCATATCGCGGGCCTGCGCCGCCGCCTCGGCCACAAGGTCTACGGATAATCTGTCAACGCCCGGCATGCTGTCCACCGGCTCGCGCATATTCTCACCGTCACGCACAAACACCGGCCAAATAAGATCCGCCGCCGTTAATCCGTTTTCGGCGACCATGGCCCGCGACCAGGGCTGGGCGCGCAGGCGGCGCATGCGGGTCGCAGGAAATCCAGAAGATTGCACAATTGATCGGTGATGTTGCATCGGGCTTGCGATCTCCCATTATCCGTGGCTATTAGGGGCACTCTTTTCGGCCAGCGGTTTCTTGTCTAACGGCTCCGCATACTAATGGAAAGGCGAAGGTAGGGGCGAATGGATTTTGCACTTTCTGAAGAACAACGCGCCATTCAAGACATGGCTCAAAGCTTTGCGGAAGAGCAAATGGCCCCCCACGCTGCCCGCTGGGACGAAGAGCATATCTTCCCTCGGGATACGCTGCGCCAGGCGGCGGAACTGGGCTTTGCGGGCATTTATGTGCGAGAGGATGTGGGCGGCTCGAGCCTTGGGCGGGTGGATGCCGCCGTCATATTCGAAGAACTCAGTGCCGGCTGCACGTCGACCGCTGCCTTTCTTTCCATCCACAATATGGCGAGCTGGATGATCGACACGTTCGGCAATGACGATCAGCGCAAGAAATGGCTGCCGAAGCTGGCCACCATGGAGTTGATCGCAAGCTATTGCCTGACCGAGCCGGGTGCCGGCTCCGATGCCGCCAGTCTGCGCACCAAGGCCGAGCAGGACGGCGACCATTATGTGCTCAACGGTGCCAAGGCGTTCATCTCCGGCGCTGGTGCTTCCGATCTCTATGTGTGCATGGTCCGCACCGGCGGGGAGGGAGCGAAAGGCATTTCCTGTTTAGTGATCGAGAAGGACGCGCCTGGATTAAGTTTCGGAAAACAGGAAAAGAAACTTGGCTGGCATAGCCAACCGACCGCACAGGTGATCTTCGAGGATTGCCGGGTGCCGGTCGCCAACCGTATCGGCGATGAGGGCGAAGGCTTCAAGATCGCTATGAAGGGTTTGGACGGCGGGCGCATCAATATCGGTGCCTGTTCGCTGGGGGCAGCCCGGGCGGCGCTCAATGAAGCGACAGAACATATGCAAGTGCGCAAGCAATTCGGCCGTCCGCTGACAGAGTTTCAGGCGCTGCAATTCAAGATCGCCGATATGGCAACAGATCTGGATGCAGCCCGGCTGATGATCTTGCGGGCCGCCAACAGTCTCGACAAAAAAGATCCGAACGCGACGCGCCATTGCGCCATGGCAAAACGGTTCGCCACCGATGCCGGCTTCAACATCATCAACGAATCCCTGCAGATCCATGGCGGCTATGGATACATCCAAGAATATCCGGTGGAACGGCATCTGCGCGATGCGCGGGTTCACCAAATTCTTGAGGGCACAAACGAAATCATGCGCGTGATCATTGCGCGCGATCTTTTGAAGTAAGCGGAACCATTATGTCGGAACCTGAAATTCTCTTTGAACGGCGCGGCTGCATTGGTGTCATCACCATGAACCGGCCCAAAGCTCTGAACGCCCTCACATTGGAAATGTGCCAATTGATGGGCCCGCAACTGAGTAAGTGGGACGACGACCACGCGATCAAGGCGGTGGTGATCGAAGGCGCGGGGGAGAAAGGGTTTTGCGCGGGCGGCGATATTCGCGCGCTACACGATTCCGGAAAAGCGGGCACGCCTTATGCCATCGATTTCTATCGCACGGAGTACCAGCTCAATACGCAGATCTACCACTTCCGAAAGCCCTATATCGCGCTGATGGATGGCATCACTATGGGCGGCGGTGTTGGCGTTTCCGTTCATGGCGACCACCGTATCGTCACCGACAGAACGGTGTTTGCCATGCCCGAAACGGGGATCGGTCTTTACCCTGATGTGGGCGGCAGTTATTTCCTGCCCCGTTGTCCCGGGCAGTTGGGCATGTATTTGGGGCTCACGGGCGCGCGGTTCAAAGCTGCCGATTGCCTTTATGCGGGCGTTGGTACCGCGTACATGTCGCCCGAAAAGCTCGACGTGTTAAAAGATCAGCTTGCGGAGGGCACGGACATCGAGTCCGCGATCAATTCTCTCAAAGAAGATCCGGGCGTTGCTCCCATCGCGGAGCACCGGGAGCAGATCGACTTTTTCTTCTCCAAATTGTCGGTGGATGAGATCATCTCCGCGCTGGAGAATGAAGGCAGCGAATGGTGCCTGGAGCAAGCGCAAGCCATGCGCACCAAGTCGCCAACGTCCATGAAGATCACCTACCGGCAAATCTGCGAAGGCGCGCAGCTCAGCTTTGACAATTGCATGAAGATGGAATTCCGCATGACCAACCGCATTATGGAAGGTCATGACTTTTACGAGGGCGTGCGGGCGGTGATCATCGACAAGGATCAATCGCCCAAATGGAACCCGGACACGCTGGACGGTGTTTCTACGGATGCGGTGAACGCTTATTTCGAAACGCTTGGCGAAAACGAACTCAAACTGCCGTAAGACGCGCAGACGATCACAGGAGGACGGATCATGGCAACGGTTGGCTTTATTGGATTGGGCAATATGGGCGGCCCCATGGCGAAGAACCTGATGGCTGCGGGACACTCGGTGAATGTGTTCGATCTGTCCGAACAGGCGGTCGCAACCGCGGTCGCCGACGGCGGCAAAAAAGCCGGCACGGTGGCAGAGGCCGTATCCGGCGCCGATGTCGTGGTCACCATGCTGCCGGCCGGCAAGCATGTGCGGTCCGTCTATACGGGGGATGAGGGGATCTTATCGGCAGTGCCAAGCTCTGCTGTATTGATCGACAGCTCCACGATCGACGTCACCTCCGCGCGCGACGTGCAAAAGGCGGCTGCCGATAAGGGTGTCGATATGGTTGATGCACCGGTGTCTGGTGGTGTCGGCGGTGCGGCAGCCGGCACGCTGACCTTCATGGTGGGGGGATCCGACAAGGCATTCGAACGGGCAAAGCCTTATTTGGACATTATGGGCAAGAACATCGTCCATGCGGGCGGTCCGGGGAACGGACAAGCCGCCAAGATCTGCAACAACATGATCCTGGGCATTTCCATGATCGGCGTGAGCGAGGCGTTCGTCCTGGCGGAGAAGCTTGGTCTCGATCACCAATCGCTCTTCGACATCGCGTCGACTGCGTCCGGACAGTGTTGGTCCTTAACAAGTTATTGCCCGGTGCCGGGGCCGGTGGAAACGTCGCCTGCCAATCGGGATTACCAGGCGGGCTTCACGGCGGCGATGATGCTGAAGGATCTCAAATTGGCACAGAACGCCGCTCAAGAAGCGGGTGCCGCAACGCCTCTGGGAGCCGAAGCCGCGGCGCTTTACAGCCTTTTTGACTCGGCAGGTCAGGGAGACGTGGATTTTTCAGGGATAATTAACTTTATTCGCGGACACAAGTAGCATTCAGGTGTACTGGACCATTCGTCTACTACCGGAAACGTTCATTTAACTGCTCCTTAAATCTTCAGCTTTATAACCAGACCCACAGGAAAATGAGGGTCTGGGCCTCCGCGTATTTGGAGAGAAGCTGCAATGAGCGTGTCAACGGCGGTGAGTTACACGGACGAGGCGTCGAGCCAAGTCGACATCAAAGAACAATACCTCGAATCTCTAACCTTGATCGAACGGCTGCATCGTCAGCTACTCGACGTGATCAAGGATGAATTGGACCGCACAGGTCAAGGAGACGTGAACAGCGTGCAAGCGCTGTTGCTGTTCAACATCGGAGACTCCGAGTTGACGGCGGGTGAGTTGAGAACACGGGGCCACTATCTGGGCTCAAACGTGTCCTACAATCTCAAGAAGCTTGTGGAATCCGGCTACATCCACCACGAACGGTCAGAATTGGACCGGCGGTCGGTCCGTGTACGGCTGACCGAAAAGGGCCGTCAGGTCTGGAAACTGGTAGCAGCGCTGTACGATCGGCACATTTCGGCGATTACCGAGATTGGCGTGCTGGCGGACGACGATCTGGGTGCCATCAACAAGGTTCTGCAGCAGATTGAGCGTTTCTGGGCTGACCAGATCCGCTACCGGCTCTAACCTAAACCGACTTTGCAGGTGCGTTCGCATCCCGCTTCGGAGGAAGCGGGATGAATACGCTTGTGCGCGCCACATAGTCTGCATATTCCGGCTTGGTCTGGCTTAAGCCACGTTCCATCATCGCAACGCCCGACACCCGCAACAAAAAATAGGTCATGATCGCAGGCGCGAAGACTGTCCACAACGCGGACGGAGCGCCGGCCACGGCCGTTACATAAAACCCCCACATGATGAGTGCGTCGCCAAAATAGTTCGGATGACGGGTCCAAGCCCAAAGCCCTTTATCCATCACCTTGCCCTTATTGGCCGGGTCGGCGCGAAAACGGGCAAGCTGGGCATCGCCCACCGCCTCAAAGAAGAAGCCGATTGCAAAAAGAATAAGGCCAACCGTCATGAGGAACATCTGGGTTTGGTCCGTCGATCCGCCTATGCCGACCTGGATCGGAAGGGCCACGACCCACATGATAAGCGACTGAAACAAAAAGACGATCCACAGGCTTTTCAGCTCAAAATTTGGTGACCGATTCCGACGCATGGCGGCGTATCTGGGGTCTTCGCCGTCCTTTTGGGTCCATCTCACCAGAAGATAGGTCCCCAACCGCACCCCCCAGAGCGCGGCAAGGCTTGCCAATATCGTGTTGTGAAGCGTGACCTGAGGCGCTTGATAGAGCGATAATGCGGCGATCACGGCAAAGCCCGGACCCCAATAAATGTCAACAATACTAACGTCTTGGAGCCGGCGGCTCACAAGCCACAAGAAAACCATAATGGCGATGGTGACCAATCCGTTTATCAGCAATATGGACCCCATAATCAGGCCCCTTCCTTCGGTTTTGTTGTTCTGTGGTTAATCCTACGGTTACCGCTGACCAGCGGATCAAATCGGCAACAGCCGGCCTGATAAGTGCCAATAAACGTGCCGGTCCGGACAATCAGGCTGCCCCAAATGCTTAAAATTTAGTATAAATGAACTGGAGTTGAGACGCCGTTCGGCCTGGATGGGGGGGACGGCATGGCACAGTGGGACGTTTCGTGGCGGTTAAACAGGCGAAAGAGACGGTTTGCCGGCGCCTTAACACTTGGGTTGGGGCTGCCGCCTGTCTGCTCATGGCCAGCCTCCTGAATCCCGCCGACGCGTCCTCTTGGGACAACCGCGACCTGGTGGATCCCTGGGATTCCCATGCTGAGCGTCTTGAAGACGCCCCTCTGGGGACGCCCACGCTGACCCAGGACGGGGTATTTCCCATGTTGCGCTCCCTTGCCGTCTACAAGCAAATCGCGGCCTGGGGCGGCTGGCCGCAAATTGCCGAAGGGCGGGAGCTCTCCCATGGGGTGCGCGATGACCGGGTGGTGGCGCTGCGCAAGCGTCTCCTTCTGTCAGGCGATTTGCCCGCGTCGGGCGGCGATCAGTTCCTGATGGATTTCAGCGTGATCGATGCCGTCCGCAATTTCCAAACGCGCCATGGATTGCCGGTCAATGGCAAAGTCGATGAGATTACGCGCCAGGCGCTGAACATTCCCGTGGAAGAGCGGATAAAAGTCATTGAACTGAATATCGAACGCATGCGCGATTTGGAAATCGATCAGCAAGAGCGACATGTGATCGTAAACCTTCCGGCGGCTGTGTTGGAAGCAGTGGACGAGGGCAAAGTCGAATTGCGCCATCGGGTGGTGGTCGGCAAGGAGTACCGAGAGACCCCGACCATGTCGAGCCGGATCACCCATGTCGATTTCAATCCCAATTGGAACGTGCCCATCGGGCTTGCCAAATGGGATGTGATCCCGCGCATTCGCCGTGACTTCGATTACATCCGGCGTGAGAAATTCAAGATCTATACGTGGGGCAGGAACGCCCGCGAAGTCGATCCCAAGACCATCGATTGGAGCCGCGACGACATTCACAAGAACTACCGTTTTGTGCAAATGCGCGGACCGCAGAATTCATTGGGCGCGGTGATCATCCGTTTTCCGAATTCCGATGCGATCTTCTTGCATGACACCCCCAAGAAGCACTTGTTCGGCGAGGATTTGCGGGCTCACAGTTCCGGTTGCGTGCGGGTTGACGACATTTACACGTTGGTCAAATGGCTGTTGCACGACCGCCGCGACGTGTGGACCGACGAGCGCATCCAGCAGATTGCCCAGGACCAAACATGGGCCCAAGCGCATTTGCGCCACCGCATTCCAATTCACTTGGTCTATGTAACGTCATGGGTCGATCACCAAGGGGTCTTGAACTTCCGGCCGGATGTGTACGGTTGGGATAACGACCAGATCGCCCAAAGCGATACGCAAAAAGTCGCCGCGGCCGGGGCGCAATAGCCGGGCTGCCCGTTCCTTTGCCGCAATATTCTGCAAGACGTTATCCGTATCTAGATCACCCCGGTATCATTGCCTTTGCGCACCGGGGTGGGGCGGTCGACAATCTGGAGAACACTATGGCGGCGTTCGAGGCTGCGGTCGCGCTCGGATACCGCTATGTAGAAACCGATGTGCACGCCACATCTGACGGCACGCTTTTGGCTTTCCACGACGATGCTCTTGACCGGGTGACCGATCAACAGGGGCTCATTTCGGAATTGCCCTACGGGGAAGTCCGGAGCGCCCGCGTTGGCGGCAAAGAACCCATTCCGTTGCTTGATGACATCCTGGGCACATGGCCTGATCTTCGCGTGAATATAGAACCGAAATCCGATGGCGCGGTTAGCCCCCTGATCGATGCCATAAAGCGCCACGATGCGGTCGACCGCGTGTGTGTCGGGTCATTCTCCGGCAGCCGCATAAAGCGCCTGCGCGATGCATTCGGCGACCGTCTGTGTACGTCGGCGGGTCCCGGTGAAGTATTGAGATTGACTGTTGGGCAATGGCATTTGCCGGTGGGCCGGTTTCAGGCCGCGTGTGCGCAGGTGCCCATTTTTTATGGACGGTACCGGCTGACCACCCGTTCCTTCGTCAAAAACGCTCTTGCGAATGGCTTGCAAACTCACGTTTGGACTGTGGACGATCCGCTGGAAATGCGGGATCTTATTGAAATAGGGGTTCAGGGGATCATGACCGACAAGCCGGCCGTGCTGAAAGAGGTGCTGACCGAGCTGGGGCAATGGCACAGCTAGCCGAATTTACATGTAGGCGGGATCTAAGAAGGCAATTGAAACAATCTATTAGCCTGAATGGCCGGGGGTGATATGATTGCCACACGATTGCAGGTTCTGCGACAAATGGCGGATTTGTCTGGAACAGGGCAATTGGCCCATTAGATAGAAAGAGTTCAAGGAACGCCGGTTCGCGGAAGGGCGCGGCTGGAAGGTGGCACGATGGATTATAAGGGCGCGCTTAGGGACGCCATAAAGGGCGTAAAGTCGGAAGGCCGATACCGCGTTTTTGCGGATATCGTACGCCGCCAGGGCGCCTATCCCGAAGCCGTTCAGTATGACGGAATAGATCAGCGCGGCATTGTGGTCTGGTGCAGCAATGACTATTTGTGCATGAGCCAGCACCCGAAGGTCATCGCCGCCATGCACGAAACCCTGGACACGGTCGGCGCGGGCTCCGGTGGGACGCGGAACATCTCCGGCACGACCCATTATCACGTGGTACTGGAACGCGAACTCGCGGATTTACACCGCAAGGAAGCGGCCCTGCTGTTCACGTCGGGGTACATTTCCAACGACGCGACCCTCAGTACACTGGGCAAACTGCTGCCGGGCTGTGTGATCTTCTCCGACGAACTCAATCATGCGTCGATGATCGAAGGGATCAAGCGCGGCGCCGGTTCGAAGCAGATATGGCGCCACAATGATGTGGCGCACTTGGAAGAACTCCTTGCCAAGTCGGATCCGTCCGTCCCCAAAGTAGTTGCGTTCGAATCCGTCTATTCCATGGATGGAGACATTGCGCCCATCGGCGAAATTTGCGATCTGGCAAAGAAGTATGGTGCGTTGACCTATCTCGACGAAGTCCACGCAGTTGGGCTCTATGGCCCGCGTGGCGGCGGCGTGGCCGAGCGCGATGGGGTCATGGACAAGGTAGACATTATCGAAGGCACGCTGGCGAAAGGCTTCGGCATTATGGGTGGCTACATCGCAGCCAGCGCCGATGTGGTCGATTGTGTACGGACATTCGCGCCGGGCTTCATCTTTACCACCTCTTTGTCGCCCGTAATCGTTGCCGGTGCCACGGCAAGCGTCCGCCATTTGAAGGCCTCGACCGTGGAGCGCGAGAAGCACCAAGAGCGCGCTGCGGCGCTCAAGTCCCTGCTCGTTTCCCGGGGCTTGCCGGTCATGCCGTCTGAAAGTCATATTGTTCCCGTCATGGTGGGGGACGCTGCCCTTTGCAAGCAGGTCTCCGACGCTCTGCTCAAGGACTACGGCATTTATGTTCAGCCGATCAATTTCCCCACCGTGCCGCGCGGAACGGAAAGATTGCGGTTCACGCCCAGCCCTCAGCACACGGATGTTCTGATGCATCAGCTCGCCGATGCCTTGGAGAAGGTGTGGGCCGATTACAATCTCAGGCGCGCAGCCTAGCCGCCTCGGTAATGGCCGACGATAACAAATCGTCCGAAGTCTTGTTCGAATACATCCCCATGGGCGCCTATGTGAAGGTGTGTGCGGTCGACGCCAAGACCGGAACGGAAGTGTCTATCGTGGGCGATGCGCGCGCTTCTCAGAACGAACTACGGCACACGGCGCTCAAGAAGCTTGAGTTCGTCATGTCCAAAAAACAGAAATAGGGAGATTTGTGTGGCGGCCGGCTAATTTTTGTTGCCGCGGCCAAGCCCAATCCTTTTAGCAAACGCTGAACGTTGCGCCGCATAGTTCGGGGCGACCATCGGATAGTCCGGCGGCAATCCCCATTTGGCGCGGTACTCTTCGGGCGTCATATTGTAAGTTGATCGCAGATATCGCTTTAGCATTTTGAGGCGCTTGCCGTCTTCCAAACAGATTAAATACTCAGGCGTGATTGACCGCCGGATCGGCACGGCCGGCTTCTGGTCCGCCGATTTCGGTTCGTCCTTGTCGTCTAGAAGATCGTCCAGTGCCTCATGGACAGTCTTGATCATGTCCGGCAACTCGGTGGCGGAAATCCGATTATGGCGCACATAGGCGGCCACGATATCCGTTGCCAGCCGAAGTGTACCCTCGTTTTCGTTTTCGCGGTCCTGTTCTTGTTCGGACATGGAATGCCGTCCTATTTTTGACCCCTACGCAACAAACGCCAAATATTTATTTGTGTCGGAGACGTATAACTGTGTTTCCAGTGGCGTATTTCACTTTATTTTCTAAGTTAATACAAGTTCACTGGGCTTTTTTAGTTCAAGAGTTTGGTTTTTGCTGAATAATTAGTTGCAAAAATCTTGGTTAACGAGATTCTGTTCAGAAGAGGGTTGGCGAATAGCCGCAAGGCCCAACAATACCCATTGTGTGAGATTGTTCCGGCGCGGCAATATATGGTAGTTTCCAGATTGCTTTGGAGGCTGGATAAGGACCATTGTTGACACTTGTCATACGCGAACGCGGGCTCTCGGCAATTGTGTGGCCGGTTCAGCGTGGTCGGGGCTGAAAGGCAAATTCGTTAAATCGCGCGGAAAACGGCGAAAAGTCGCCGGATCCCGCTCAACAGGGTTTTGGCAGAAGCCGGCGGCGCCACTCTGCCAGAAGACGCTCGTTCGGTGCAACCGCCGAGAGTCATGCAAAGGATAGGTAACGACACGATGACGGTCACCGATATTTCACGGTCCGAAGCGGCACAGGCGGATTTCTTCAGCGAGGACCTGACCCTCAGGGATCCGGATGTGTTTGCCGCCATCAACCAAGAGTGCAAACGGCAACAGGATCAAATTGAGTTGATCGCGTCGGAGAACATCGTCTCGAAAGCCGTCCTGCAGGCCCAAGGGTCCGTTCTTACCAACAAATATGCCGAAGGCTATCCGGGCCGCCGGTATTACGGCGGATGCGAGTATGTGGATGAAGCCGAGCGGCTGGCAATCGAGCGGGCCAAGAAGCTCTTCTCTTGCGGGTTCGCGAATGTGCAGCCCCATTCGGGCGCGCAGGCGAACCAAGCCGTGTTCATGTCGTTGCTGAAGCCGGGGGACACCATCTTGGGCATGAGCCTCGCGGCCGGTGGGCACCTCACTCATGGCGCCCCGCCAAACCAATCGGGCAAATGGTTCAACGCCATTCAATATGGCGTCCGGCGGGAAGATGCCTTGATTGATTTCGACGAGGTTGCGTCGTTGGCGCGCGAACACAAGCCGAAGCTCATCATTGCCGGCGGCTCTGCCTATCCGCGCATTATCGATTTTGCCAAGTTTCGCGAAATTGCCGATGAGGTGGGTGCGTATCTTATGGTCGATATGGCGCACTTCTCTGGCCTTGTTGCGGGCGGTGTGCATCCCAACCCGCTCGATTACGCCCAGGTGGCAACAACCACGACCCACAAGACATTGCGGGGTCCGCGCGGCGGCATGGTCGTCACCAATGACGAAGCGATTGCCAAGAAGATCAATTCAGCGGTGTTTCCTGGCCTTCAAGGCGGACCGTTGATGCATGTGATTGCCGCCAAGGCCGTCGCCTTTGGCGAGGCGTTACGGCCGGACTTCAAAACCTACGCCGCCAACGTGGTCGAGAATGCGCAAACACTTGCGTCCGTATTGGCGAGTAGAGGCGTCGACATCGTTTCGGGCGGCACCGACACCCATCTCATGTTGGTGGACCTGCGCCCCAAGTCTTTGACCGGTAAGGCGGCCGAAGCAGCACTCGAGCGGGCGAACATTACCTGCAACAAAAACGGTATTCCGTTCGATCCGGAAAAACCGGCGGTGACCTCCGGCGTTCGTTTGGGATCGCCCGCCGGCACCACGCGCGGCTTCGGCCCTCAGGAGTTTACAAAAGTGGGCAACCTGATCGCCGATGTGCTGGATGGTCTGGCGCAAAATGGCGACAACAATGGGGATGTTGAAGCCCGTGTGCGCAAAGAAGTGTCGGGGCTCTGCCGCGACTTTCCCATCTATCCGGAGCTGTAGATGCGGCCGGGGCGGGAAAACGGTAGCTAAGGCGGAGGAAGAGCATGCGTTGCCCATTTTGTGGAAACGACGATACGCAGGTCAAAGATTCCCGGCCGACGGAAGACAATTCGGCTATCCGGCGGCGCCGCTTTTGTGCCGCGTGTGGTGCGCGCTTTACCACGTTCGAACGGGTACAGCTCCGTGAACTGACGATTGTCAAGAAGAGTGGACGCAAGGTTCCGTTCGACCGTGACAAGCTGATGCGGTCCATCCAGATTGCGGTCCGCAAGCGCCCCGTGGAGCCTGAACGGCTTGAGCGCATGATTAACGGCATCGTGCGCCAATTGGAAAGCATGGGTGAGCAAGAAATCCCATCGCAACTTGTGGGCAAGCTGGTGATGGAGGGGCTCGCCTCCATTGATGCAGTGGCCTATGTGCGGTTTGCATCGGTTTACAAGAATTTCCGCGAAGCCAAGGACTTCGAAGAATTCGTCGGTGAACTGAGTGGCCTCGATGGAGACAACCGATATTGACCCACCCAGCGCCCTCCGATTTAGACGATCGGTTCATGACGGTTGCGCTTTCGATGGCGCGGCGAAATGTGGGGCGCACCGGGGCCAATCCTTCCGTCGGATGTGTGATCACCCAAGGTGAGGGCAACACCACGCGCATCGTCGGGCGCGGCGTGACGGCGCTTGATGGCCGGCCTCACGCAGAAACCATTGCAATCGAAGCTGCCACTGATGCCGTTGAAGGCGGTACGGCGTACGTAACCCTCGAGCCGTGCTCCCATCAAGGCAAGACGGGCCCCTGTGCCGATGCGCTGATCGCCGCCAAGATTGCCCGTGTGGTCGTGGCCTTTGAAGACCCAAACCCCCGTGTGGCGGGCCAGGGCATTGCCCGGTTAAGAGAAGCAGGTATCGAAGTAGAAGTCGGCCTGATGGCGCGTGACGCCCGGCAGGTTGTTGCCGGGTTCCTTGCTCGTATCCAAAAGAAGCGACCGCTGGTAACGCTAAAATTTGCAACCAGCTTGGACGGGCGCATTGCCACGCATACGGGGGCCAGCCAGTGGATCACCAATCCCATGGCGCGCCGGCGCGCGCACCTGCTGCGTGCCTCTCACGATGCCATCATGGTGGGCAGCACCACCGCGATCATGGACGACCCCCAGCTCACTTGCCGTATTGCCGGCCTGGAGGGTCATTCGCCCGTTCGGTTGGTTGCCGACGGCCGTTTACGTCTTCCGCTGACGGCAAAGCTTGTTCGATCGGCGGGTGATCTGCCCACATGGCTGTTGACCCTCGACGGTGCAGACAAGGTGCGAACCAAGGCCTACGCAGATTGCGGCATGGATGTGGTGCCCGTGTCCCAAGGGGAAAATGGCCTCATGGACATGGACAGTGCCCTCAGAATCCTAGGAGAACGCGGGGTTAACACATTGCTTGTGGAAGGCGGTGCGCATTTGGCCTCTTCTCTTTTGCAGAACGACTTGGTAGATCGCCTTGTGTGGTTTCGCGCGCCGAGCATAATTGGCGGCGATGGTACGGGAGCCGTGGCGCCGGTGGGCGTCGACCGGCTGGATATGGCGCCGACGTTTCATCTCACAAACTCCCGGCCGTTGGGCAACAATGTGATGGAAACTTACGAGCGCGAATTGTGAGGGCGGTGACATGTTTACCGGAATCGTAACCGATGTCGGTCAGATCAAATCGATCGGCAAGGACGCAATTACAACGTTTCGCATCGGCACGTCATACGACGTGGCCGGGATAGACATTGGCGCCTCGATCTCCTGCAGCGGCGCCTGCCTCACGGTCACCGAAAAGGGGCGCGATCAGGACGGCAACTGGTTTGCGGTGCAGGCATCCGAAGAGACATTGCGTTGTACCAACCTTGGAACATGGTCGGTGGGCACGCCGGTAAACCTGGAACGGGCGCTCAAGGTGGGCGACGAACTGGGGGGCCATATCGTCAGCGGACATGTGGATGGTGTGGGCAAAGTGCTATCGGTAACGCCGGAGGGGGAATCCATCCGCTACCGTTTTGAGTCAACGCCTGACCTTGCGCGCTTCATTGCATCGAAGGGCTCGATCACCATCGAGGGGGTATCCCTGACCGTCAATGATGTGGAGGGACGCGAATTCGACGTGAACATCATTCCCCATACCAAATCGGTCACCACCCTTGGCAGTAAGAAGGCGGGCGATCCGGTCAATCTGGAAGTCGACGTGCTTGCGCGATATACAGCGCGCCTAACAGAAAAAGAAAGTTTCGATGCGTGAGTGAGTTTGGGGATTTTCTGTCGCCGATTGAGGATGTCATTGAAGACGCCCGGAACGGCCGCATGTTCATTCTGGTCGATGCGGAGGACCGCGAGAACGAAGGCGATCTGGTAATCCCGGCGCAGATGGCGACCCCCGATGCTGTGAACTTCATGGCGAAACATGGCCGTGGCCTGATCTGCTTGAGCCTTACCCAAGACCGGTCAAAGGATCTCAACCTCGAATTGATGTCGACAAATAATCTGTCGCGCCATCAAACGGCCTTTACGGTGTCGATCGAAGCAAAAGACGGGATCTCCACGGGGATATCCGCCCATGACCGTGCACGGACGATTGCGGTTGCCATCGACCAATCCAAAAATCACGCAGATATCGTTAGCCCGGGCCATGTGTTTCCGCTGGTCGCCCGCGAAGGCGGCGTGCTGATGCGGGCGGGCCATACGGAAGCGGCGGTCGACATCGCGCGGCTGGCCGGTCTTTATCCGGCGGGTGTCATTTGCGAGATCATGAATGATGACGGCACCATGGCGCGACTGCCCGATCTGGTGCAGTTCGCCCAGTTTCATGGACTGAAAGTCGCTACCATTGCCGATTTGATTGCCTATCGCCGGCGTCACGACAATCTGATCGAGCGTGCCGTTCAAACACAGCTCACGAGCAAAAACGGCGATGAATTCGATCTGATGATCTATGTGAACAAGGTGCGGTATGCGGAGCATATTGCTCTTGTGAAAGGCGATGTATCGGGTCCGGAGCCCGTGCTCGTGCGCATGCACGCGATTAACGTCTTTGACGACATTATCGGCGTCAAAGGCCGCCGCGACGATCTTATCGAAGAAAGCATGCGCATGGTTGCGGAGGAAGGGCGCGGTGTCATCGTGATCATTCGCGATACGCGAGCGACCATCGTCTCTGATATGTTGGACAAGGATGGCACGCGAGATCCGAACCGGGGCCGCCGGCAGTTGCGCGAATATGGTGTTGGCGCTCAAATACTGCTGGATCTGGGCGTTCACGAAATGCGTCTGTTGTCCAACTCGAACCCACGCACAATCGTCGGGCTCGAAGGCTATGGGCTGAAAGTTGTGGAGCAGGTTCCGATCCCTCCGTCTACGGATGGGAAAGCGGATGCAAAGGGTTAGACGATGAGCGTGCGCGAAAAACCCCATGTGTTGATTGTGGAAGCGCGGTTTTACGAAGAAATCGCCGACGAGCTTGCGAAAGGGGCGATCGCGGAATTGGAGCGGCGCGGCGCGACCTATGAACGTATTTCCGTGCCCGGAGCCTTCGAGATCCCCGGGGCGATTCAGTTTGCCGCCCAATCCCATGACGAACTTGATGTGCCGACATTTGATGGGTATGTGGCGTTGGGCTGCGTCATCCGAGGCGAAACCAGCCACTATGACTATGTGTGCGGCGAGTCGGCCCGCGGGCTCATGGACTTGTCGGTGCAATATGGGCTTGCGCTCGGCTATGGTATTTTGACCGTCGAGAACCAAGAACAGGCTTGGGCGCGCGCGAAGGTGGACCAAAAAAACAAAGGACGCGATGTGGCGGGGGCATGCCTGGACATGATTGCCCTGCAACAGCGCTTTGGTGTGTCGGAGCAATGACCCCGGAGTCGGAGACAACCGAGAAACCAAAAAAACCGCGCCGGGCCGAGGCGCGCGGCCTTGCGCGATTGCTCGCGGTCCAGGCGCTCTATCAAATGGATCTGTCCGGGGCTGATGCGCGGGATGTGCTGACGGATTTCAGTTGGCGGCGCCGGTTGGACGGACCAACGGACGTCGATCCCGAGAACGCCGATATTCCGTTTTTGGAACAATTGGTTCTAGGGGTGGTCGCCGATCAGCACGCCGTGGATCGTCTGATTGCGGACTTTTTGCCCGACCCCTGGCCGCTGGACCGGCTCGATTCTACCCTGCGTGCGATCTTCCGTGCTGCGGGCTACGAGCTGCGCGCCTTGGATGACGTTCCGCCGGTGGTGATCATTTCTCAGTATATGGATGTGGCAAACGCATTCTTTTCCGGCGAAGAGCCGCGTCTGGTGAATGGCGTGCTCGAAAGCATGGCGCGCCAGGAACGCGGCACGGATTGGATTAAGGCGGCGGAACGCCGTTGAAAGGCAGGCCTGTGTGGGCAAGCTTTCCGAATTCGAAATGATCGCCAAACACTTTGCGCCGCTGGCCGAACGGTTTGCCAATGGGGTCCTCGACAGTTTTGGTCTGCGGGACGACGCCGCCGTCTTTGCGTGCGCATCTGACGAAGAATGGGTCGTGACGAAAGACATGATCGTCGAAGGCATTCACTTTCTGCCAGACGATCCGCCGGCGTCGGTTGCCAAGAAGTTACTGCGTGTCAATTTGTCGGACCTTGCTGCCAAGGGCGCCGCGCCCAGCCACTACCTGTTGGCGACCGCCTGGCCCACATCCGCTGACGATGCGTGGGTTGCCGAATTCGCCCGTGGTTTGGGCGAAGACCAAGAATTGTTCGGCATCGGACTATTGGGTGGTGACACCGTTTCCACCACCGGCCCGGCCACATTCAGCTTGACGGCATTCGGAACCGTTAAGACGGGAACCATGATCCGCCGGGCAGGGGCGCAGGTGGGCGACAAGATCTACGTCTCGGGCACCATTGGCGATGCCTTCATAGGTCTTCAGTTATTGAAGGGGCAGCTTTCCGTGTCTGCCGCCGGCGATCGTGACTTTCTGGTGAATCGCTACCGGGTGCCCCATCCGCGTTTGGATTTGACTGATCTTCTTCGGCAAACCGCCCATGCGGCGATCGATGTGTCGGACGGCTTGCTGGCCGACCTTGATCATTTGTGCCGCGCATCGCGTGCGGGCGCGCGGGTAAATCTGGAATCCTTGCCTGTGTCGCCGGCCGCCCAAGCGTGCATCGATGCGGGAACTGCGGTCCGTGAAGACCTGGCGCGGGGCGGGGATGACTATGAGGTCCTTTTTACGGCATCACCGACACTTAGCCTGCCAAACGATGTGACACCCATCGGCACCGTCATCGGACAAGAAGGACTATGGGCAGGCACGGGCGAAGGCCCCCTCTCGCCATTGGATTCCGCCGGATTCCGCCACTTTTGAACGGTCCCAAGTAAACTATCCCTTAATGGGCCTGTGCCACGCTGGGCCCATGTTTTGGACCCGTACAGACCTCTTTTGGCTTACCCTTTTCAAGACGATCTTGGTGGCGGCGGTCTTGATTATGCTGTCGGTCGCCCCGGCCGGCGCGGGTCCCGCGAAGCCCAAAAAGAAGGCCGATGACGGCGGCCATGCAAGCGAAGAAGTGGTTGCGCCCTTGGACCCGCACCTTGTGTTCATGCCGGCACTCGTTGTTCCGGTGGTCGAAGGGGGTCGGCTGCTCTTTTACTACTATGTGGGTGTGCAGCTGCGCGTGGTGAAAGTGGCCAAGGTACCGACCGTGAAAGAGCACGTGCCGCTCATTCAGGATGCCTTTATTCGCTATGTCCATCGCCATCCCCTAAACGCCTATGCCGGCGAGGGCGAGATTGACAAGCAAGCCCTGGTGGGCGCCCTGATGCCCCACGTCTCTGCCATTGTCGGACCGGAATTGGTCGAAGAAGTCATCATCGAGAACGTGGTGCGCAGCGTCATCTAGAGGCCCATCCGGGACGCCATGTGGCCCAACTGATTCGCATTTATGCGGCACCTCGCCGCACTTGTCCTGTTCCCACCGTGTAAGCGGCCCAGTTTTCCCAGTTTTCGTGCCGCCACGGTTGCGTTCCCACATCTTCTTTGGCATGGTCCGCGCGCTTTGTCACCGAAACGTCGCGGTTTGGGCTGGGGCTTCAGTTGAGAACTGCTGGCGATCGTCAGGCTTTACCCTCCAAAGGAATAAAAGATGAGCACAGGTTTGTGGTTGGTCATTGCCAGCGGGGTGCTGGCTGTTATTTACGGCATCTGGGCCGTGCAGAGTATTTTGTCTGCCAGCGCCGGTTCCGAACGCATGCAGCAGATTGCATCGGCGGTTCAGGAAGGGGCCCAGGCCTATCTAAATCGGCAGTACACGACAATTGCGATCGTGGGGCTCATCGTCTTCGTAATTTTGTCCGTATTGCTCGGAATTATGGTCGGGATTGGTTTCCTGGTCGGCGCCGTGCTGTCGGGCGTGGCTGGTTATGTGGGCATGGTCGTTTCCGTACGTGCCAACGTTCGAACCGCCGAGGCAGCGCGTAACAGCCTTTCTGCCGGTCTGGGCATTGCCTTTAAGTCCGGTGCGGTGACGGGCATGCTGGTGGCGGGCTTGGCTCTGCTGGCCGTGGCCGGATATTACGGGCTGCTCTTGAGCATGGGCGCTGAAGGCCGCGGTATTGTAGATCCGCTGGTTGCCCTTGGCTTCGGCGCGTCGCTGATTTCGATTTTTGCCCGTCTTGGAGGCGGCATCTTTACCAAAGGCGCGGATGTGGGTGCCGACTTGGTGGGTAAGGTTGAAGCCGGAATTCCTGAAGACGATCCACGCAACGCCGCCGTGATCGCCGACAATGTGGGCGATAACGTGGGCGACTGCGCTGGTATGGCGGCCGATTTGTTCGAGACCTATGCGGTGACCATTGTGGCCACCATGGTGTTGGCATCAATCTTCTTCAGCGGACAGGCGATTCTCGACTCCGTGATGCTGCTGCCCTTGGGCATCGCCGGCGCGTGCATTGTGACGTCGATCATCGGCACCTTCTTTGTCCGTTTGGGACAAAGCCAAAACATTATGGCGGCCCTGTACAAAGGGTTCATCGCAACCGCCGTCTTGTCCATATTCGCTGTCTGGGGTGTCACCGATTATCTGGTGGGCACATCGACCCAATTCACGGTGGCCGGTCAAACCTTCAGCGGTGGTGATTTGGTTTGGTGCGGCATCATTGGGCTTGCCGTGACGGGCCTTATCGTCTGGATCACCGAATATTATACGGGAACGGACTACCGGCCGGTGAAGGCCGTTGCAGCGGCATCGACAACGGGCCATGGCACCAACGTCATTCAAGGCCTCGCGATTTCCATGGAAGCCACGGCGCTTCCGGCGATCGTTATCGTTGCGGGTATTCTCATTACCTATTTGTTTGCCGGTCTGTTCGGCATTGCCATTGCTGTGTCGACCATGTTGTCGCTCGCGGGTATGGTCGTCGCGCTCGACGCTTATGGTCCGGTGACGGACAATGCGGGCGGCATCGCCGAAATGGCGGAGTTGGACGAAAGCGTCCGCAAAACCACCGACGCGCTCGATGCGGTGGGCAACACCACCAAGGCCGTGACTAAAGGGTATGCTATCGGTTCGGCCGGTCTGGGCGCGTTGGTCCTGTTTGCAGCGTATACGGAAGACATCAAATACTTTGCGAGTGATCCCAACTATGCCTTCTTCCAGGACGTGACCGTGGATTTCTCATTGTCTAGCCCCTATGTGGTGGTCGGCCTGTTGATCGGTGGCCTGTTGCCTTACCTGTTCAGCGCCATCGCCATGCAGGCGGTGGGGCGTGCCGCCGGCTCGGTGGTTGAAGAAGTGCGCCGCCAGTTCCGCGAGATCCCAGGCATTATGGAAGGCACTGCCAAGCCCGACTACAGCAGAGCGGTTGATCTTCTCACCAAGTCGGCCATCCGTGAGATGATCGTGCCGTCGCTGCTGCCGGTTCTTTCTCCGATCGTTTTGTATTTCATCATTCTGCTGATCGCCGGTAAGTCGGCGGCCTTGTCGGCCGTCGGTGCCATGTTGTTGGGCGTGATCGTGACAGGTTTGTTCATCGCGATCTCGATGACGTCGGGCGGTGGTGCTTGGGATAACGCCAAGAAGTACATCGAGGACGGCAATCACGGCGGCAAGGGGTCCGAAGCCCACAAGGCCGCTGTAACCGGCGACACGGTAGGCGATCCGTACAAAGATACGGCCGGTCCCGCGGTGAACCCGATGATTAAAATTACCAACATCGTGGCCTTGCTACTGCTGGCAGTGCTTGCGCACTAACCACGATCGGCCACGTCAGAAACAAAAAGGCCCATCCGATGGATGGGCCTTTTTTTGTCGCTTCAGCGAGCGCTTATTCGCCGCCGATCCGCGATGCGTCAAACCGGCCCAAATTGCCGAAGACTTGTTCCAGCAATGAGAGTTCCTTGCCCCGGGTTGGGGTTTCGCGGCCCACAATGTTGACCTTGTGGCCGTCTTCCAAATCGTAATAGGTGACACCTTCTACGAGATTATCGGTGTCGAAGCGCACTTCGACAATTTCGCGCTTTGTGGTCCTGGGATTGAAGAACGCGAAGCGCTCTTCTTCGCTTGAAATGTAATACCAGGTGTTGGCGTCAAAGGTGGCAATCGTCGAGGGCGAGCCCAGGCGGCTCACGATCGAGGATTTGTTGTCGATGCCAGAGCGAATGGTCGCCAGCTTTTCCGGGTCCGGCACATAGCCCCGCTGATCCACCACCGGAGAGCAGGCCACAGCTCCGGCAAGGCAAAACGCAGCAACCGCTGTTTTCAAACCGATTTTGGGTACGCCATACATGTTTGGAATCCTCGCCCTATCGCAATGCTTGTAAGCTCTCACAAGAACATTCCCACTACTTGTTGACTTACCCCGACCGGCTGTCTAGTTCAAGAATAAGAGAGACCTCCCCTATGCCTGTTTCACGCCTCAAAACCGCCTGGTCCGCCCTGCGGGGCCAAATTTCCGCCCGGTCGGAACGCATCGACCAGGTCCATGATTTGTATGCGGAAATCGTCTCGCAGGCGAGAAAACCCAATTTCTATCGTGAGTTGGGGGTTGCCGACAAACTGGATGGGCGCTTCGACCTAATCGTCCTGCACCTGTTTCTTGTGGCGAAGCAGCTTTCAGCACAAGGTGAAAAGGGCAAAGAAACCGAGCAAAATCTGCTGGGCCTCTTCTTTGCCGATATGGACCGGTCACTTCGGGAATTGGGCGTGGGCGACCTGTCCGTCGGCAAAAAAATCAGAAATATGGCGGAAGCCTATTTTGGCCGGGCCAAGGCGTATGAAGAGGCGTTGTCGAAGACCGACGGCAGCCTGGCGGAGGCCATCCGACGCAATGTGTATGCGGGCGAAGCCCCGGATGGGGCGCCGGAACTTCTGGCCTCTTATGTTCAGGCGCTCGATGATGAGCTCAAAGCTGTGGATATGCAAAAAGGTTTTAAAAACAATGCTCTAAGTGCCTGTTTTGCTCGCGCGCTTCACCACATGGGGTTCCATGAGACACCCTGACCCGTCGCCTGAATACAGCCTTGTCGTCCTGCCCGAAAAGCTCGATCCGGACGGGGAGACATTCCGACTAGCGCCGGCGCCGGCGCAACTTTCGGCGATCGCCCAACGGCTTGGGCTTTTGGCACTTTCGCGATTTGACGGCGAGGTCGCCGTGACACCCTGGGGGCGCGGCGGTTGGCAAATCGCCGGCACATTCACCGCCATCGTCCGCCAGGAATGTGTGGTTTCCCTGGAGCCGTTCGAGGAGGGCTTGGAAGAAACGTTTGTGGTCCGCTATCTGCCGCAAAAAGCCTTAACGGCCTATGAGAAAGATGATGAGGTGATGGTCGGCGAGGTGACCGACGAAGATCCGCCGGAATTGCTGCCCTCATCTGGGATCGATATCGGCGAGCTGGCGGTGGAATATTTGTCTTTGAGCTTGGATCCCTATCCCCGAAAGCCGGGCGCCGACAAATCGCCAATTCCTCGCGAGAATTCGCTGTCATCGGCGCCGAAAGAGAATCCGTTTTCAGTGCTAAAGGATCTGAAAAAGACGACCTAAATCATTGAAATTGTTTTTGGTTTTTCAAAGCTGGAGGGCGCGGGCGAGATATCGGTTGAGTCTTGGCGACAAATGAGTATGGTCGGCGCGCCGATAGGGCAATCGGCCTCACGACATTCAGACATCCGCGCCCACAGAGGATGAAAGGGCAGCCAGATGGCAGTACCTAAAAGTAAAGTAACGAAATCGAAGCGCAACATGCGTCGCGCCCATGACCGGCTTGGTGCGAACACATATGGGGAATGCCCGAACTGTGGTGAGCTAAAGCGTCCGCATCACGTGTGCGCCTCTTGCGGCTACTATGACGGTCGGGAAGTGGTGGATACGACAGACGCAGCCTAAGCCGGGTCGGTCGGTTGACAAAACCACGCACCATTTCACTTGATTTGATGGGGGCCGATGCAGGCCCCAAAATCGTCGTGGACGGCGCCGAGATCACGCGCGTGCGCTGTCCCGATGTGCGCTTTCTCATGTTTGGCGACAGCAGCGCCGTCGAACCTTTATTGGCGGCACACCCTGAACTCCAGGCCGTTTCCGAAGTTCGCCACACGGACAATTTCGTTTCCATGGAAGACAAGCCCGCCCAAGCCATCCGAAAGGGCCGGGACACCTCCATGTGGCATGCCATCGGTGCCGTCCAAAACGGCGAGGCGGACGTGGTGGTGTCTGCCGGCAATACCGGCGCCCTGATGGCCATGGCCAAAATCCAGCTCAAGACCATGGCTGGCGTCGACCGTCCGGCCATCGCCGCTCTTTGGCCCACCGAACGCGGCGAATCCGTCGTGCTCGATGTGGGCGCCAATGTGGATTGCGACGAGCGCCAATTGGTGACCTTCGCCATTATGGGGGAAGCGTTTGCCCGTGCGGTGTTCGGACTGAAGCGCCCACTGGTCGGCGTGCTGAATATCGGCACGGAAGAGTTGAAGGGCAACGAAGCCGTCAAAAGCGCCGCTCAGATTCTTCAGGATGCGGATTTGCCCATCAAGTTCTACGGCTTTGTCGAAGGCGACGACATTGGGGCCGGCACGGTGGATGTGGTGGTCACCGACGGCTTTACCGGCAATGTGGCGCTGAAGACGGCCGAGGGGACGGCCCGCCTGATTGCGCATTATCTGTCGACGGCCATCCGTCGTTCCTTTTTCGCGCGGATCGGCTATGTGTTGGCGGCGGGCGCATTCAACGTGCTGCGCACCAAAATGGATCCGCGTTCGGTGAACGGCGGCGTCTTTTTGGGCCTTAACGGTTTGGTCGTGAAAAGCCACGGCGGCACGGACGAGTTGGGCATGGCCAGCGCCATAGAGCTTGCCCACAACATGGTTTCGCATGACCTGGTCGAGAAGATCGAGCAGGACGTACAACACATTTATGGGGGCGAAGAAACGAGCGCTCCCCTGCCCAGAGCGGCAAACGATGAGGTATCTGCCTAATGACCGCAATTCGGTCGGTGCCGCTGGGGTGCGGCGCATATCTCCCCGAACGCATCGTCACCAATGACGAGCTGGCCAAACGTATCGACACCACAGATGAATGGATCGTGGCGCGCACAGGTATCCGTCAGCGCCATATCGCGGCGGATGGTCAGCTCACCTCCGATCTCGCGATCGAGGCCTCGCGCAACGCTCTGGCGGATGCGGGCATGGACCCGAAAGATCTGGACCTGATTGTCATGGCAACCGCCACGCCGGACGACACATTTCCAGCAACGGCCACGAAAGTGCAGGCGGCTTTGGGCATGACCCGCGGGGCCGCCTTTGATGTGCAGGCGGTCTGCTCCGGCTTTGTCTATGCCACGTCCGTCGCGGACAATTTCATCAAGGCCGGCCAAGCTCAGAACGTGCTGGTGATCGGCGCAGAAACATTCTCGCGCATTTTGGATTGGGAAGACCGCACCACCTGCGTTCTCTTCGGCGACGGCGCGGGCGCCATGGTGCTCTCCCGCGGGGAGGGCGAGGGAACACCCGCCGACCGGGGCGTGCTCACCAATCATCTGCATTCGGATGGACGCATGCGCGACATGCTATACGTGGATGGCGGGCCTTCCAGCACACAGACCGCCGGCTTCCTGCGCATGCAGGGCCGCGAGGTGTTCCGCCATGCGGTGGTAAACATCGCGGAAGTAATCCACGAAGCGCTGGACGCCACGGGGCTTCAAATCGCCGATATCGATTGGTTCATTCCGCACCAGGCCAATAAACGCATTTTGGATGGCACCGCCAAAAAGATCGGTCTGCCTGCGGATCGGTTGGTGGTTACCGTCGACCGACATGCCAATACCTCGGCGGCTTCCGTGCCCCTTGCGCTCTGCGACCTCAAGCAGAACGACAAACTCAAACAAGGGGATCTGCTGCTGCTTGAGGCCATGGGCGGCGGTTTCACCTGGGGGTCATCCCTCATTCGCTGGTAAAAGCGACCCTGACAAAATCTGGCCTTTTTGCCGTGCGTTTATTGGGCGTGCCGGCTCGTCACGCCGGTCCCATCCAACAAGATACGGTCCAATGTCCTCAGATCCCCTGCATGTTCGCGAAGCACACCTGGATGATGCCCCATATGTCGCTCGCCTGATTGAACTCTTGGGCTATCCATGTTCCGCCAAACAGATGCGAACGCGGCTGGAGCACATTCTGCCTTCGGCCGACCACGTCACTTTTGTTGCACTCCGGTCCGGCAGGATCGTTGGCATGGCAGGGGCGTTTGTCTCGCTGATCTACGAAGAGGATGGTCTTGTCGGACGCCTATTGGCCCTCAGCGTCGATGCGGAAGAGCAGGGCCAAGGTATCGGCGCTGCTCTCGTTGAGCGCGCCGAACAGTGGATGGCGCAGCGCGGCGCGACGATGTTTATGGTGAACAGCGGCCTGCAACGCGGCGATGCGCACCGGTTCTACGAACACCTGGGCTACACGAAGAAGGGATTTTCGTTCCGGAAAATGGTAGCGGGCGGCTGATGTCTGGCCGCCCGCGACGCGTTGGATCAGTCCCTAAAAATAGTCTCCACGGTTGGACCCATCAAAACGACCCGATCTGATGCAGCAATTCTTGAAACAACCGTCCGGATCTGCACGGGCACGGATCTTTTCGTCCGAGCTTTTCCAGCAGTTCCACATCACCGCCTTTGAGGAAGCGGTGACCACGTTTGACGTTGGTCTCTGAAGGATAGCCGCGTCGACGCTTACTGGTCGGCTCGAAAGGACGGCATATCTTCGAAATGGGTTCTTCTACTCATTGTGAGCCTCCTTTCCTTTTTGTAGAGCGGTTTCCGTATCAGAGGTTGGCTGTGGATACAAGATGCAGGACGCTACATCGCTCCTCCTGTCGGTGGGGTTGGTCAGCCTTTTCCGTGGCCGGCGACAGCCTCTGCCTCGTCGGCGCTATCGTCCCAATAGCGCGGTGCGAGAAATCGCGTGATCAAGACATAGCCGACGATTGTCAGGGGCGCTAACGCTGTTCGGACAGCGACCCAGCTATCCGTATCCAATGTTCGCCAGGCCACCTCGTTCAGCACGGCCAAAGAAAGCGCAAATGCGATCCAAGACATCGTCACCACACGCCATCCATGCGCCGTCAATTGAACGGACGCACCGAGGGCGCGTTCCAAAAGGCTTGGCCGGAACAAGAGACCAGCGGCGAGCGCCCCCGCGAAAAGACAGTCTCCGATCGTCGGCCGGATTTTGATGAAAACCTCGTTGTTGAGAAGAAGGCTTGCGCTGCCAAGACTGAGCACCAAAACAAGCGTTACAAGCGCCAGGACCGGCAGCCGTCTTTCGATGAATACGCCGCTTGCAACAGCAATGAGTGTTGCGATCATCACCGCGCCGGTGGCCGCCATCAGCCCCCAGCCGAGATTCACTACAAAGAAGACGAAAGCCGGAAACAGCTCGTTCGCGGTTCTAATGGTGAGTAATGGTTTTAGAAAATCCACTTTGTTCGTCGGCCCGGGCTAATAGAGCAATACAATCTAGTGCGGATTACATGAGCGATGCTTGCGGTAAATCAATATCAAGCATTACCGACGCAATCGTCGAGCCTCCCGTCAATTCGTTCGCCATTCCCTCATCTGGTTAATTTTTTCTTTATGTCCAACGTGTTCCTCCCAAACGTGTCGTCGCCGTTACACTTCCCAGGGGCTCCAGATCGCAAGAGCCGCCTACGATTCAGGGGCTCAACCTAAGGCAGAAGTCGCGTCCCCGAACAGGCAAGGCGTTATTAACCCTGTGATGTAATTGTTGCTCTGGGAGAAACTGCACACAAAAACAATGACAACGGCCTCATCGTCCGGCGAAGCGTCCGTTTCTGTCGGCCACAGCATTGCAGAACAGCGTGTGCGCATTCTTTTTGAGGATGCGTCTGTCCTGTTTTATGCCAGCAACATTCCGTTCGGTTGTTTCTACGCCTTCATCTTTTGCGGATTGGTGCCTGGGGTTGGCGTCGCGCCTGTGGAATACGGCGCCATATTCCTCAGCGCCGTGATCGTGCAGTCGATCGTTGGCATGATTGTCACCAGCGCCTACAAAACCAGCCGATGGCAACTGTCAACCAAGACCTGGATTGGGTTGCTGGCGGGCATCTGGTTTTTCTCCGGTGTGATTTGGGGTGGCCTCACTTGGCTGATGTGGCAGCCCGACAATCCGGTAAATCAGGCACTGCTTATCGTGATCGTGATGGGGGCGGAAGTCATCATCTTCTTTTGCATCGCGGCCAGCTTTCCGGTCTTGTGCGCCGGGCTGGTGCCGCTGGCGCTGATCAGTTTTCTGAAATTCGTGATGGCGGGCGGCACATTGGCCCTGATCGTTGGAACGGCCGCACCTCTCTTCTCGGCGTTGTTGTTGTTCTTCGGGTACAAAACCGCTGAGCGTTATCGGGAAGTCTTCGAGCTTCAGCATGCCAATGCGGAGCTTGCATCGAAATTCGAAGAGGAACGGGACCGGGCGAAAGCGGCCTCCCACGCTAAGTCGGAGTTCCTGGCCACCATGAGCCACGAAATCCGTACACCGATGAACGGCGTGTTGGGTTTTGCCAGCCTGTTGAGCAATTCGAAACTCAACGAAACGCAACGCGATTACGTCCAATCCATTAAGGACAGCGGTGATACGCTGCTTAACATCATCAACGATATCCTCGATATTTCAAAGATCGAGGCCGGCGCACTCACCCTTGACGAGGAAACGTTTTCGCTGCGCGCCGTTATTGAAAGCGTTCTATCCCTGCAGCGTCCGAAAGCGCAGGCGAAGAATTTGGATCTTGCGATGCATGTGGATCCCGACCTGCCGGAGAAGTTTATCGGCGACAGCGGGCGCGTACGTCAGATGCTGATGAATTTTGTCGGCAATGCCGTCAAGTTTACCGAAACCGGATCGATTGCCGTCATCGCGAAACCCAAGCAGGGGATTTCGGCAGAAGGTGAAGTTCAAACAATTTCGATCGAGATCGTAGATACCGGTATCGGTATTCCAGAGGACAAAATTGCTGCGCTGTTCGACCGCTTCACTCAAGTGGATAGTTCGCGGACGCGGCGGTTTGGCGGCACCGGCCTGGGCCTTGCCATCTGCCGCGAACTGGCGAGTGCCATGGGCGGCACCGTGGATGTGCGGAGCGAGGTTGGTGCAGGAAGTACGTTTAGTGTGACGTTGCCTCTTTGCATATCCTCTTCGACCGATGGCCGACAGGCGGTCGAAACGGATGTGGATCTTGCGGGGAAAAGCGTTCTTGTGGTCGACGACATTGCGCTTAACCGCAAGATATTTGAGCTTATGTTGAGCAGCCGCGATTTGCGGGTAACCTCCGTCGCCGATGCACAGTCGGCTGTCCAAGAAGCGGAAGCGGCGTCCGCCGCCGGCACGCCCTTCGACGTCATCATCATCGACCATATGATGCCGGACACGGACGGAATCGACTTGGCGCAGTCCCTCAAGAGCTCGGCAACGACCCGTGATGTGCCGTTGGTTCTGTCGTCATCGTCGGATTTGGTGAGTGAAGCAGAAGCAAACGCCCAAGGCTTTGTCGCCCGGGCGGCTAAGCCCATTCGTGAAGTGGAGATTTTCCAGGCCATTCAAATCGCCGTATTGGCGGCCTCAAGCGAGACGAATCAATTGGAAGAGGCGGTGCCTAACATTAAGGTCGGGGTGGCGGCATCCGGTGATCGTGGGGAGGCGCTGGCAATGCCCACATCGGCGGCGCGTATTCTGCTAGTGGAAGATAATCCTGTGAACCAACAGCTCGTATTGGCCGCCCTGTCGATCACCGCCCTGACGGTGGACGTTGCCCATGACGGCGTCGAAGCCGTGGCCGCGGTCAAGGCGTTCCCCTATGACCTAATCCTCATGGACATTCAAATGCCGAATATGAACGGCATAGATGCCACGAAACGCATCCGGGAAATGTCGGGTCGAAACGCCGATCTGCCGATTGTCGCCATGACAGCGGATGCAATGGCGGGCGACCGGGAACGTTTTCTGGCTCAAGGCATGACCGATTACATCGCAAAGCCGATCGACCTTGCAGAAATGCTGGAGAAAATTGACCGGTACACCGATGGCATCCCCGCTGGCGCGGAGTCGGCCATGGACGAGGAGCCGCCCGTTTCTTCGAGCGCCCGGGCTTCGGCCTAAGTCAGATTTGCTCTAACCCCCGCGTCAAAGATATCGAATTCCAATTCCGTCTTGGACGACCTAAAGTCAGGTCATCGGCAATAATGATCCTTGGGGGGCAGGCGGGTCCAGGCCGGTCTGAATTTAGATGGCGCTCACTTACTTCATGCTCGCTGCGGGGATCACCGTTTTCCTGTTTGGTGTTTTGGCGTTTGGACGATCCTATTTGATTTTGCTCCGCAGCTTCGGAGTGGGTACGCCATTGGATGATGGCGCGGTTCCAAGATGGGGCGTCGGTTCGCTGATGGCCTTCGGCATTCTCGCCACGTTTTTTGGTTTCGCTTTGGCGATCGATGGAATCGATATCGTGTCGGCCAATTTGGGATTGCCCAAAGCATTCTTCTTTCACGACGACACCACCGCGAATCGGTTTCTCTTTGCCTTCGATGAATTGTGCAAAGCCATTTTCTGGGACATACCGGAAGTGTATGGCTGGTCCCTCAGCGGCATCGAACACAATCCGGAGAACCTGGTGGCGGCAACCGTCATTGCAATCTACCGCACGGCGGCGGCCGTGCTGCTGGTGCCGGTGATCACCATTCTTGTGCCAAAAAAACTCACACAAAGCCCTGCTTAATCCAGCAACCCTCTTGGCCCTTCGTTCGGTTTTGGGTCAATTCCAGTACTTAAACAAAATGTACCAACGCTTTGATATTGACGGACTATCCCCGTGCTCGTAGGCTTTTTTGACGGATTCGGGAGTGTGTTTTATGGCAGAAAAAACTGTCACCCGCGCAGACCTTAGCGAGGCGGTCTACCAATCAGTCGGTCTTTCCAGGAACGAATCGGCCGATTTGGTGGAAAGTGTCTTGGAAGAAATTTCTCGCAGCCTTGTGCGTGGCGAAACGGTCAAGCTCTCGTCCTTCGGATCGTTTTCCGTGCGTCAAAAAGGCGGGCGCATTGGGCGCAATCCGAAAACGGGCGAAGAAGTGCCCATTGAACCGCGACGCGTGCTGGTGTTCAGACCAAGCCATGTGTTGAAAGATCAGATTAATCGGCGGTCGCCCTCTCCGGGCCGGGAAGCCGCGGAATAAGTGCATAGTTGAGAGTGCGTTGTTGGCACTCAAAGGGGTCTATTCGTGACGAAGTCGCCTCAGGCATTTCGAACGATCAGTGAAGTCTCAAATGAACTTGACGTGCCGCAGCACGTGTTGCGGTTTTGGGAAAGTAAGTTCTCGCAAATCCGTCCGATGAAACGCGGCGGCGGCCGGCGCTATTACAGACCTGAAGACGTAGACCTTCTGCGCGGCATTCAGACCTTGTTGTATAGCGACGGCTTTACGATCAAAGGTGTGCAGAAAGTGTTCCGGGACCAAGGGGCGAAATTCGTCACCGAAACCGGCCGTGCGAACGGTACCCGGCCGGCCGTACTCAGCACACCGGTTGCCGCGAAAGACGACGGGGCACAACCTGCCATGAAGTCCGCCGCGCCCAAGAAGGCGCTGGATGCCAGCTTGAGCACCACAGACCGCCAGACCTTACAAGGCGCCCTTGCCACCTTGCGGGAAGCCCAGCAAGCCCTGAAGGACTTGAAGGGGTCTTAGGATCTCCATCGGAATCTAGTTGCCAGTCTTGCTTTTACCGGCTGGTGAGGCCCGCGCCGCACGCATTGCATCCCGACCGCAAGACGTCCTATAGTCCGCATCCCGCAATGCGGCGAAAAAACCGCTTTTTCGGAATGATGTCGGAGCGTAGCGCAGCCTGGTAGCGCACTTGACTGGGGGTCAAGGGGTCGTGGGTTCAAATCCCGCCGCTCCGACCATTATCGAAAGGTCCATTTCGGCCAAATGGACGACGGCGGTGGACCGGGACTGATTTACCAAATCGTCCTGGAGCGACAGACGATCCAATCAGGCAAATCTAGGGATCCGAATCCGTCCAACGCTCGCATGCCGCTCCGCTAGGGTGCGCCGTCCCCGCGCCGCTTCGATCGGTCTGACGATGGTAAATACGGTCAATACCGCCACCGCCAGGATCAACGTCATGTGGAGTGAGAAGCGGGTCCACATCGCCTCAATGCCAAGCAGGTTGGCGAGCTCGATAGAGACCAGCAGAGCGATGACATGGGTGATGTAAATTGGATACGACAATTCGCCGATCCAATTGTCCCATTCGGATTTTGCTGTCGCCATGAATGAGAGGGGAATCAACACGAACATGGCCCCGATCAAGAGGGGGTCCAGAATGGCATCTAGAACGACCTTGTTCGTGAAGTAGTAGCTGGGCATTACATAGACGTAGATGTTTGTAAGGATGATCGCCACGGCAGGGGCAAAGGGGGCAAGCATGTGAATGATGTCTCTGTTCAATTTCTTCAGCCACTCGTAGAAAAAAAATGAAGCGGCGCCGGTGAGAAAGAACACGAATTCGAGGATAAAGAGGTAGCGATCGTAAGGGTTAACGTTCATACCCAACGCGATTACACTGAACTTCAAAACAATTGAAGCAATCAGCAGACCAAGGACCATCCGCACACCACGCCGTAAGATGAAGGGTGCAATGATGTAAAACAGCACTTCGATACCCAAGGTCCAAGCTTGGGGCACGATCACATACCAGTTGAGGGGATTTCCTGCCGGACAAGCGTCGTTTTCTATGAACGACATGATCCCAGAACTCGTTTCGAGACAGATCACCGTTAGATCGTTCAGGCCAATGAAGCTCAAATTGGCAAGGACCAATGCCGGGGCCGCCCAGAAACTGTCGGATGATAATAACGCCGACCAATTTTTGACATGGCCGCCGCGCAAAAAGACGGTGTCGATAATGAGGGTAACGACGATAGTTGCGAGATAGACCGGATATAACCGAAGTGCTCGTGACCAATAGAAGTCTTCTGCGCTGTTCAGGTATTTTCCGTTAAGGATCAGCGCCATGTAAAAGCCGGAGATGACAAAAAATATCCGCACCGCGATGATGGCGCCGCCGGAGAAGCCAACGTGCGCATGCTGGTCAATGTGGATGTGCGCAATCACCACCAGGAGCGCGAGCCACGTTCTGAACGTCCCCACGTTCAAACGCCCCGGCAAGCGATTTGGGAGGCGGTACCGAACACCGCGCAAAGTATGCTACTGCGCAAGTTTCTCTCCCCATCCTGGTCTGAACATTGCTCTTTGCGCGCAATTTGAGCGGTCGTGAGCGTGGTCGCCTGTGTGGTCCGACACCCACTTCCGACCATATAACCGACGATTCGTGCTATGCCGAAATTGTGCACTGCTAAGGTGTGGAATTCACCGTGCACCGCCTGTGCCGCTGCTGCTTTGTCGTTGATCAGACCGGTGCTTGCCGGCCCACGAAGTCCGCCTTTGACTACGACCCTTTCGGCGATTCCAAGATCGATACTTCGCGCTGGGGGAATGGGATCTCAATGTCGTGCCGCTTAAGTTCCATCCAGATCATGAGCAGCAGATCCGCGCCCACACGGTTTGGGCCGTCGTCTATGCCTTCCATCCAAAACTCCACGAGAATGTTGATGCCGGAATCGCCAAAACTCGCAATCTCGGCATCAGGTTGTTCTTCGACGGGAACGTTGTCACCGCTTAGGACTTGTGGATGGCTCGCAACCACTTTGCGCACAATGTCGAACAACAGCGGCAGGTCCGTCTTATAGGCGACGGAGAATTCCAGTGGATATCGTTGCTTTGCGTTGTTGTGTGTCCAGTTCGTGAAGGATGACGTGATGAAGGTTTCATTGGGCACCATGATGTCTTTGCCGTCGTAAGTTTCGAGTGTGGCGGAACGCATTGTCATTTCCCGCAACACGCCGGTGCGACCGTCTTCCAGTTCGATATAGTCCCCAATCGTGATCGATTTATCGAGCAGGATGATGATGCCGGAGATAAAGTTGGACGCGATGTTCTGCAGGCCGAACCCCAATCCAACGCCCAAAGCACCGCCGAAAACAGCCAACGCCGTCAGATTGATCCCCATGATTTGCAACAGCAACAGGAAGATCGCAACGAACAGAAAAATCTCAAACAGTTTGCTGAGGATTTCGCGGGTTCTCAGGTCCAGATTGGGCTGGCTGTTGATGACGCGCTTGCCCGTCGAGTTGGAGATGCGCCCCAACCAAAACAAGATCGTACCGAAGAAAATCGTCCGTGCAATGACGTAAAGCGTTAGTTTTATGTTGCCGACTTCGACGGAGTAACTGTCGAGAAAAAGGGTAATGTCATCCAACCAACCGACGATGGAAAGCAACGCGACGGGGATGCCGACCCATGTCACCATCAAAACGATGCCGCGATTTTCGACGTATAGCTTGACGAGCCGGTAAATCAGAAACACAACGCTGATACTGAGGGCCAGTTGAACGATCTCGCCGCTGCCCATGGTGTTGCGCGCAACTTCCACCGCGACCGACAAGAGCATGCTGACGAGTATCGGAAAAAGTACGTCGCGCAGCTTCAGCGCCTGTTCGGCCATCTCTGCGAGAACGCCGGACAGGGGCAGGGTCGAAGAGACTTTAACGCGCTTGCGAATGATGCCGGACAAGACATAAGCGGCAATGACTGTAACGGCGATGAAACTGATTTGGGCGTAGAATTGCGGGCTGGCCAGCCATCCCAAAATGTTGGTCCACGTAAGTTCGGCTTGTTGTGCAACAGATTGCAAATTCGTCATTCACCAGAATCCCATACGTTTGACGTTTAGAGGCCGAGCAAGCCTCCAAGCGTTTGATTCTTGGGGAAAGCATGCTGCGAGCTGCCGGTCGACCGCGACAGGTGGTTCGAGTCGAAACTTAATTGACACGCATTCCCGGGGACAAGCCTGTGATGAGGAATTTTTGTTACAGCGGGCGAACGTCGGCAAAGACAAATCCATCGCGCTCGACGGTTTCACCCACCGTGCAGCCGATCGGCTGCGTGAAGTTGGGTCCGTTGAAAACGAAGGTGTGGAACTCGCCGTTTTCACCGCAGGGATCGACGCTAGCGGGCAGCTCGTCCAATAAGGTGTGATCGAATTTTCGGCCCACGAACGACGCGGGCAGTTGTTTGGGATCGACGCAGGTGATGTAAGCCTCGAATCCTGAATCGACCATGCGCCGGGCCAGGGCATCCGTCGGCTCCCCCCAAATCGGGAAAATTGGATCGATGATCTGATCGGCCATCATGTCTTCCCGGTATCGGCGAATGTCCTCCAGGAAAAGGTCGCCAAAGGCAATTTGTTCGACGCCGTCACTTTTGGCGCGGTCGAGCGCGCCGCGCATTCTTTCCTCGTAGATCGCGTTGGAACAATTCTGCGGTATGTCGACCGCGATGACCGGCACGCCGACGGCGGCTGCCTGCCGGTCCAGCAGCGCCTTTCGGGTGGCGTGCATGGCGACCCGATCTTTATCGGCATTTATGGTCGTCAGCAGACCGATCACATGGGAATTGGCGGACTGCTGAAGGCGCCACAGGGAATAGGCGCTGTCTTTGCCGCTGCTCCAACTCATCCAAGTTTTGCGTTTCATGCTAACGGCCTGCAAACTGAGACGCGCGGATCTCGTAAACCAGCACATCGATGCCGCTGGGGTGCGGACGGGTGCCGGCGCAACGAGCACCGATTTTTTCGGCCGCCCGTTGCGAGCGGAAATTGTCGGGGCTGATCAGCAAGACCACGATGTTCACAAATCGGAAGGCGTGTTCGAGCATAAGGCGTTTCATTTCGCCGTTATAGGTGCCGCCCCAATGGGAGCGCGCCAAAAACGACCAGCCGATCTCGATTTCGTTACGAGCCGCGTCGTAGCCGTGATAGCGGGACGACCCGGCGATTTGATTGGTTGCCCGATCGATTGCCACCAATGCACCGCCCGATGTTAGGGACTCGTCGAAGAATTTTCTGAACTCGTCCCTCTCGTATCGGTTGGGAACCGGGTGCTGCTCCCAGATGAGTGGATCGCGCGCAACGCCGTAAAGCGCATTAAAATCCCCGGCGCGGAGGGGACGCAAAGCAATCAAATCGCCCGTAAGCGTTGGTTGATAATCGAAGGGCACGGCCGAAACTCCTCAACCGGAGTATGTGGCCGTGGGAGAATTCGGTCAAACGCCCCTAAACGGGCAAGGGCTCCACACGCACGTCACTGACCTTGAACGGCAGTGTCTCACCGTCATGCTCTTTCACCGACACATATTCACCTTTCAGTAGCGCGTGTGTCTCCAGATGAAAGACCGGTTCGTCGTCATCTTCGCCGGGCTCGTACGAAAACGCCCAGGTACGGTGACGCGTGTGGACAAGCTGGCCGTGCTCGTCATCTTCGTCTTCCCAGAAGCGTTTCACGGCGGCGGCATGTTTGTGTTTGCGCCATTCGTCTTCGTCCAGTGTACCGTCTTCTTTAAGAGGTACACGGAGTAAATAGCCGCAACGCGGATTGCCGGAGGGGTTTTCCTTTGTCCGTGCGAGTTCCAATCGCACTGTGTACCAGCTCATGAGGGTCCTCTTTCTTTGTCGCGTCTGTTAGTGGCACAACAGAATGGGCAGTTTGGCGGTTTGCAGCACCGACCGTGTGACACCGCCCAGAACCATTTCGCGAAGGCGCGAATGGGAATATCCGCCCAACACCAGCAAGGACGCGCGCGAACTCAAAGCATAGTCCTGCAATGTGTCCGAAACAGGGCTTGAGGTGGGGGCGACCTGATCGTGGGAGGCTCTGACGTTGTGACGTTGCAATGCGGCCAGGGTTGTCGGAATTTCAGGTGCGGTCACGTCATCGGTCCCCACGTTAAGGAGGGTCACGTGATTTGCCTCTTTCAGCAGTGGCCGTGCGGCGTGCACTGCCCGGGCCACCTCCAGGCTGCCGTTCCAGCCCACGACGATTTTTTCCGGCAGGGCGAATTGGTGACGGTCCGGCACCACCAGGATGGGTTTGCCAGACCCCATGAGAATGGCCGTGTAGATATTGATCTCATCGGCGGGTGACGTTTCCGGACCCTGCACGACGAGGGTCAAATCGGCTGTCATCGCCTCATTCACATAGGTATCGGGAATAAGGCCAATGGGGCTGCGCCAGGTGGCCGAGACGCGCGCCTCCAAATTCGGTGTCTCGGAGAAATTGAGGCTGCTATTGCGGCAGGCCTTCACGAAACTCTCTTTGACCGTGCCGGTTTCCGCTTCATTGGCCTTGGCCACTGCGTCGATAATCTCCTGCACGTGAGCGCCCGATTCCAGCGGGTAGACGGCGGGGACCGCCACATGGGGTGGAGGTGTCCCATGACACCCAACGACCATGGAACCAAGGGCTTCCGCCACCGGCCCGGCCACCGCAACGGCACGTTCCGCTTGATTTTCACTGAGACACGGTAGGAACAGTGTGGGGTAGAGTGACATCGCCACGCCTCCTTGCAGTGGATTGAAGCTGTGCCAGGACAGTTATACCGCGACCACGACCTATGGCGCGGTGAAATCGTTCATGTCGAACTCAAGAGGTTCTTCGAGCATCCATTCATTGATGAGATCGGGGATTTCATCCGCCGAGAATTTCTTCTGCTCGTTGATATCGTTTGCAAACGCGGCCAGGTCGGCGATTTCTTGCCCGTTCAGATCGATTTGATAGCCAAGTTCCATATTTTGCAAGACGATCATCACATCGGCGCCGCGCCACATACGCGCCGTGAAGTCCATCAGGTCGAAATGCTCTTTCGTTTCAAGCGCATCCAACGGCGGCGCTGCTTTGCCGCCCACGCCGTTTATCGAATGACACACCACGCAAGCCTTATCGACAAACAGCTTTCGTCCGCGTAAAGAGTTAATTTGGGGAACCAAAACCCGTGGTAACTCCAAAGAAGCGGTTTCGTCGGTCTCTTCTTGGGCAATGCTGGCGGGTGCATTGAAGCCCAGGAACATAGCGGCGACGCCAAAAGCAATGGCAAGCCGGGACCAGGTTCGGGTGGTCGAGAAATGTGCGCTCATAATGTTCAATCCGATTTGGTTTTGAGGGTTGGGACGGTGCGTCCGTAAAATGCGTGAAGCCCAATACCAAAAGCTTAAAGGCAGGTTAGAACAGGTGCCGTGCGTTGCCCTTGACCTAGGTCAACATCCCGCGGTCTAGGGCAAGATTCTCAGTTTTCTGCCGTTTCGGGCATGGGCCCCGTATATTGCGCGCGGGGGCGGATCAGCTGACCGGACTGGTTTTGCTCCAACGCATGGGCGATCCAGCCGGTGGCGCGGCCCACGGCGAAAAGTGCAATCGGTGCCTCCGCCGGCAAGCCCAAATGCCGCTCCATCAGCACCAGCGCCATATCCACATTCTCCCGGTGGCCGGTTTCCGCAAAAATGATGTCGAGGGTTTTTTGTTCGATTTCGGTGAGGTTGAGCCGGTCGATCATGGCGCGAGCGCGGGGGTCGCCGTTTGGATAAAGCATGTGGCCAACACCGGGCAATCTTTCCCCTCGGCGCAGGCGGCTGTGGATGACGGTCATGGGGTCTTGGGTTTGGTCGATTTGATCGAAGAGGAATCGCACATGGTCGGATGCGCTGCCATGACGTGGGCCGGACAGGGCCGCAAGGCCCCCCAGCAGACAGGCGCTGAGCGACGCGCCGGTCGACGCCACCACGCGCACGGCAAAGGCTGAGGCGTTCAACTCGTGATCCGCCAGCAAAACCAACGTACGCCTCAAGTGATCGGCATACTGAAGATCGACGTCCCACGCGGTGGCAAGTTGTTCGTGAATGGGCGTTTTTTTGACGCTTTGTTCGCAAATTGCTGATGTCAGGGCACGCACCAGGAAAGCGCCTTTGCGGCACAGCAATTCCGGATGGGACCGGCGGATCGGCAGGTCCGATGTGTTAAGCCGTGCAAGGGCTGCCGTGCTGCGCGCCACAACGGACCACCGACCGACAGGCCCGCCTTCCACAGGATTGGCGTAGACCAGCCCCACCGGCAGCGGTTCATCGAAGGGGGAGCTATCTTCCGCGCCCCAAAGCAGGCAGGCGGTTTCTTCAAGGCTCGCCGTGTCGCCAAGGGAGATCGCGTCTTGCCCCCGGTAATAAAGCTTGCCGCGGTCGATTAGGGTCAGCTCGGATTCAAGCACCGGCAGACCAAAATCAAGCGTGCCCGCCGCGATGCGGTCCGGTTTGCGGCCTTGGGCCTTACGCTTGACCAGGCGGTCCACATCCTCCGCCACATAGAGCTTCCGGCGGGTGTCTTGGCCGCTCCCCTCCGGGTTGATCGAGCGGATCAAGCCTCGGCTCACATAGGCATAAAGGGTCTGGCGGCTTACTTTGAGGCGTTTTGTGGCCGTGTCAGCCGTAATGTATCGCTCTTTCATGCGCTTTGCCTTATTTTATATTGATCTATTCAATCAATATTGACGATATATATTATATTCGCCATCTATCCGGTCAAGACAAACAGTGGAAGGAGAAAGCGCCATGTCGACCGGACTGGATGATGTTATTGCCGCGACAACCGTTATGAGCCATGTGGACGGTGCCGCCGGCCGCCTGATCGTGCGCGGCTATGATCTGGATGAACTGGCGCAGCGATTTTGCTTCGAAGACGTGCTCAGTCTGCTGTGGGACGGGGTGGCAGAGGATGTACCGGATGATATGGCGGCCGCTTTGGGGCAGGCTCGGGTGGATGCCTTTGCCGTCTTGGAAGAGTGTTTGCCGCTGCCCGTATCCCTGAGCGCTGTCGAACAATTGCGCTACCTGTTGAGTGCGTTGCCCGATACGGTGCCCGCAGCCAAGCAGCCGCTTCTGGCTGTCGCGGCCACAGCGGTTTTCACGGCGGCGATCCTTCGGCTGCGTGACGGCAAATCACCCATTGCGCCGGACCGCTCTTTGGAGCAGGCGCATGATTTCCTACGCATGCTGAGGAATGAGAGCGTTCCCGCCCATCACGCAAAAGCACTAGATACCTATTTGGTGACCGTTGCGGATCATGGCCTCAATGCGTCCACATTTGCAGCGCGTACCATCGCTTCGACGCAGGCTGGGCTTTTTTCGAGCATCGTCGGTGGATTGTGCGCCCTCAAAGGTCCCTTGCATGGCGGCGCACCGGGCCCGGTTCTCGACATGTTGGACGCCATCGGTACCGCGGACAATGCAAGCGATTGGCTCACCCAGGCCGTGGAAAGCGGCGAGAGGCTTATGGGGTTTGGCCACCGGGTCTACCGGGTGCGCGATCCGCGGGCGGACGTTCTAAAACGTGTCGCCAAAAGTCTGCGGGAAGACTCAAACCGAATTAAGTTTGCGGAGCAGGTGGAATCAGCCGCGCTGACGGTTCTGGCAGACCAGAAGAAAGACCGGGTGCTTGAAACCAATGTGGAGTTTTACACCGCCCTCGTCTTGGAGGCCTTACGACTGCCGCGGGAAAGCTTCACCATGATCTTTGCCATGGGCAGGGTCGCCGGCTGGACAGCCCACCTGCTCGAGCAGCTCAAACATGGCCGACTCATTCGTCCCCTGTCGGAATATACGGGTCCGATGCCGCAATCGGGCGTCGCAGCAGAGTAGAGACGCACTCACGGTGGAAAACGGGAGAGAATCTCATCCGCCGCTCGCTTGACGGCGTCCAGATCACTTTGGCCGCTCTCCAAGGTCACCGGGGCCCAGCCGCGCCACACGGAACGCTCGGACATGGCATCGGCCACGTCGATCACGAGTAGCGTTTCGGACGATGTGGTGACAAAAGGCGTGTATTTGCCGGTCCCGAACCCCCCGATTCCCTGCTGCACACGCACATTTTGCGATGCACCTAATGCATAATTGACAAGAAACCGAGGCGTTTCGCCTGTCACATAGCCTTTGGCGGCCAGAATGTCGCTAATGTGGAGTTTGACGGTGGTGAGGAACGATTCGCGGATTCGATAGTCTTCAGGGGCATATTCTTCCAGCGGCTGTTCAACCCATTGGTAAGACCGATCCGACACAAAATCCGCGTTTCGATCGAAGGACACTTCTGCGTCGGTGCCCGGTGAACTGCACGCACCGATCAGCAGCGCGCCGCATATGATGACGATCATCCGAAACATGGCTTTCCCCATCTCCTCAAACGCCGCCTGCCCGGCGTTGTAATTTCCCTCATATCTTGTATTCAACCACGGCTCATCCGGATTGGTCACCCCAAAAGAGTGTTTTATGTCCAACTCTGGTTCACAGGACGAGATGTCCCCTGCATGGCTGACGCGCCCATCGCTTGGCCTGTCGACGCCGCTGACCTGGTGCATGGCCGGTGTTGTCCTGTTGGCGGCGTTGCCGGGGCTGCTGCTCGACTACTTTCCCTTTGCCGATGCGGTCAATCACGCCGCGCGTTTTCGCATTCTGAGCGACGCCGATTCCGTGCCCGCGCTCGGACAGTTTTATCAGTCACTGTTCAAGCTTAACACCAATATGGGCCTGGAATTTCTGTATGTCACTCTGTTCTCGTCCATGGATCCCGTAGCCTATTTGAAGCTTGCCAATGTGGCGATAGCCGCAAGCCTTGTGATGGGCACCGCGTGTTTGGGATACGCTCTGAACGGATCCTGGCGCCTGATTGACTTATTCAGTGGACTGTTTGTTTTCAACTATGCGCTGGTCTTCGGGTTCTTGAACTTTGCACTGGGGGTGGGGCTGGCTCTCCTGAGTTTTGCCGCATGGATTATGTTGCGACGGCGACCGTGGTATGGGGCCGCGATCTTCGGTGCCGCTGCCGCATTTACACTGTACCTCACGCATTTATTCGCCCTCGGATTATTTGGTTTATCGGTGATTTGTTTCGAAGGGCAGCGGGCTTGTGGAGCCTGGCGGGCGGACCGCCAACCACCGACGGAACCGATCTTTGCCGTCTTGATTGCATTCGTGCCCGTGACCCTGTTCGCACTCATGCAAATGGTGCCGCGCCTGTCGGCGGCGGATCAGTCTTATGTGGCAAATGCCGGCTTGCGATATGGGGGCGTGGAAGACCGCCTGACCGCCATTGTCGGCCCGGCGCTTACATATTTCGATTTCTGGGATTTTGCGGTCTGGGCAGGGCTGGCGGCCCTCATCATATGGCTTGTGCGATCGGGTCAAGCGCGCCTCAACCCGGCCACTCGCTGGCTCATCCTTGCGCTCGCCGTGTTGGTGCTGCTCATGCCCGCGCGATTGATGGATGCCTGGGGGGCGCATTTCCGGCCGGGAATCTTCTTGGTTTTCGTCCTGCTGGCGAGCTTGCAATTTGCGCCACGAAATCTGTCGGCTGCGCGGCTTCTGCAAGTTGCCCTAGTGTTGCTTATCGTCTTTCGCCTCACAGGCGTCTTTTTTCACAACGCGGCCGTTGCGAGTGACTTCCAAAAACTGGAGGCATTGACGACAAAGCTGCCGCCCGGCGCCACATTGGTGGGAGTGTTCGCCGGCGAACGGCGCGGTGCCAAGATCGTTTCCGGCGACCGGCAGCTTGTGCGCTTCCAATACAATCACGCAACCACGGTGGCCACATTGCGGGCCGACGCCTTTACGCCCAGCATTTTTTCCAGGCCCGACGTGCACAATCTGACTGTGCAGCCCGCCTATCGCCATTTGGACACACCCTATCTGCATCCCTTGCGCCACCAGGCATTCTGCGCCGCCGCAGAGGGGCCACCCGCCCCGGATCGGCGGCGGCCGGGCCGTGACTATGTCTATGGCTGGTCGGCAAAATTCGACTACGTCTTGGCGATTGGTGGGCGGGGACAATCGCTCTGTCCGGGTGTCGACCTGCGGCTGATCGTGCAGGATGGCGTCTTCACGCTCTATTCGGTCGGTGGGACCGCGGACACATTCTCTCCCGTTTCGCAACGTTAGTCCGGGCGCGTCCCTCAGATTGTGGAAAACCCGCAAAAAATTGGCACTTTTGTGTCACTTAACCGCCACACACACCTTGCGTTCGCCGCCAAAAAATCATGAAATGGGCTGCTTGTATTTGGCGGTTTGAGGGGGAACGAGTAACGCCATGACGTCCGAGATTATCCTCATGAACAGAAATGTGCTGACCATCGGCGCCGACAGCGCGATGACCAGCTGGGCGGGTGGCCGTTACCGTATTGCAAACGAGGCGCAGAAAATCTTCACCTTGGGCGGCGGCGCGCCCTTGGGCATCATGATCTACAACAGCGCCGACATTCTGGGACATCCCTGGCAATCGGTGATCGGCGAGTTCATCGATACCCATGCCAAAACGGATTTCGCATCGGTGGAGGATCTGGCGTCCACCTTCTTCAACTATCTGGACAATCATATGTCGCTCTTCGAACCGGAGGAAGAAGAGCGCTGGTTCGCGCTGACCCTGAATGTCATCTATGCCCAGATCGTCCATTTGGCGCGCGAACGGCTGAAGTTTGCCGGCATGACCGAAGACCGCAGTTTAGGTCGTGAAGAAGCCTTGGTGATGGCGATTAATTTTGTCCACCGCGCGTTTCATGATGAGGAGGGGAATCCACTCCCTAATCTAGACTGCTTTTCAGATACGTCGCCGGATGAGGTCTACCAAAAGTTTAGCGACACGGTGGACGCGGTCATTCGCGATCATTTTTCGGATGTGACAAGTGACGCGACCGTGTTGGGCAAGCTGCGCGAGATTGCCGGCTTCGCGGTCGTTAAGGAATTGTTCCTTGAGCGGATGATCATGAGCGGGCTGGTTTTCGCGGGCTTCGGCAGCGACCAGATGTACCCGACATTTGACGAATACTTTGTGTCGACAGTTTTTAACAATCGGGTGAAACGGCGCCGGCATTTCTTGAACGAAGTGTCGAATAAAAACCAAGCGTCCGTAAGCTTCTTCGCTGATTCCGATGCCAGTGTCGGGTTTTTGCGCGGCATCGATTCCGACACGGCAGGCTTCATTTTTGGCGCCAGCGAGTTCTTCCTGACTAAGATGAGCGGGCCGTTTGTGGACCAGTTGGAGTTCCTCGATTCCAACCAAAAGGAAATGTTGACCCAAAGCTTCATTCAAGAGTTCTCACCGATTTACCACCAATCGCTTTTGGGGGCGCTCGATCAGAAGGTGGAGATGGACCGCATCACACCGTTCTTGGATGTGGTGAATTCCATGGGGCCAGAAGAAATGGGCACCATGACCGCCGATTTGGTCAATCTGAATATCTTGCGGAAGAAGGTCATCAACGAGGAAGGCACCGTTGGTGGACCTGTCCGGGTGTACACCATGTCCAAGCGCGGTGGCACCAAGCAATTAATGTAGAGTGAGTGGATATGAGACGCAGACGATTTCGCCACAGCAGCAAGAACCGGATTTCATCGACCTTGTCGGAAGGTTGGCGTGATGAGTTCGCCCGCCTGAAAGAGATCGAAGCCGTCCTTGACCAGCGGATGAGCGATTGGTCAACGGCTGAGCAAAAGTATCAAGCAAACCATTTGCTGCCTTCTTATGCGATGGACCGGCGCTACGACATCTTTATGGAACCGCGTGTTCCGGAAATTGCGGAGAAGTTTGCGACCGGCGCTCAGCACCAAGAGCAAACGCTGGTGCTGGAAGATCCGGACGAGATCCTGCAGCAGGTCGAAAGCACTGGGACATCGGACGAATTGCGGGCGCGTGCTGGGCGCCGGCGTCCGGCACGGAAGCTGCTCGATCCCGATGCGCCGCGCAAAAAGGGTTTCTTACGGCGCCTCTTCGGCGCGCGGTAAGGCGCCTAAGTCTTGTTCCACGCCATCGGTGTTCTGCGCTAGCATGTGCGCATCGACGATGCGATTGAGCGGTTGCCCGTTCACATAACGCCTCAGATTGTCCAAAAACACACGGTCATTTCGGTGCACAACGCCATCACTGGATGCGGCATTGTGCGGCGTCAGGCGAACCCGCGGATGGGACCAAAAAGGGCTTTCCGGGGGCAGGGGTTCTTCGTCGAAAACGTCCAGCACGGCCGTTCCCGGAATGCCCCTATCAAGGCTATCCAGAAGCGCTGCTTCATCCACATGGCCGCCCCGTCCGATATTGACCAAAACGCTGTCCGGTTTCATGGCGCTCAAGAAATCTGTACTAATGATGTGATGGGTGTCTGGGTTGAGGGCCGCGGCCACAACCACAACATCCGTGTCCGGCAGATGATCGTACATCTCGGCGGGCCGGATGACCGTGGCAAAGTCGCAGTCGACGGCGCTGCGGCGCACGCCGATGATGTTTGCGCCAAATGCCCGGGCCCTCACGCCCACTGCTTGACCAATATTACCGAAGCCCACGATCATCCATTGGGTGCCGCTGATTTCCCTAAAGCGAAAACGGCTCCATTCCCTTTTGGTTTGGGCCTCACGCCGGGCCGCGAATGGCTGATAAACATCGAGTACGGATGAAACAACGAATTCTGCAATGGCAATGCCGCCCGCATCGCTGTTGGTCAGCACGCTGCCATTATTGACAATCGCGGCAAACACCGGATGCTCGACACCGGCGGATGACGTCTGCACCCATTTCAAGCTTCGCGATTTCAGGACGGCAATCATGTATTCCCGGACGGGCCCCTCCATATAGACTTCGGAATTGGGCCAGGCGATTTCCGGCGCGATATCATCCACAGAAATCTCGGCGCCGTTTTCATGCAGCCGGCCACGCTGGTCCATCAGGATGGGTTGCACATTTGGGGCGATTTCGTGCAATTCGTTTTTGATCCGCCGGTAAGTCGGCTCGTAGAGAAGGATTTTCATACAAAACGGCTCCGGGTGCGGGCTTGCCAATTTACAACAAGGTCAAAATCTGGAATGACCAGGGCAAAAGCGCTTACCGCGTCACATAGTCAAAGGGGCTCCCAATGGCAACATTGCACGTAACCGATTTAGACGGCAACGAACACGCGCTGGAGGCAAAGATTGGTTGGACGGTGATGGAGATTATCCGTAATTCGGATGTGCACATTAACGCGATCTGCGGCGGGTCGTGCAGCTGTTCCACGTGTCACGTGCACGTGGACCCGGCGTGGTTTGCCAAGATCGGCGGGCCCGGAGACGACGAAAGTGACACGCTGGAGCTGGCGGACGACATCGCCGAAAATTCACGGCTTGGCTGCCAAATAAACTTCGACGACAGCATGGACGGGCTGAAAGTCAAGATGACCCGTGATTCCGCCGAGTAGACTTTATTGTGCAAACGACCTGGCCAGCCCACTCCCCCTTCCCAACCACCCGGCGAGGGTACCCTTGGGGTGGTTGGGAAGGGGGAGTGGGCTGGCCAGGTACTCTCTAAAAGATTTCCGGATCGGGCTTGTTCATCCACAGCATGAGATAGCGGACCGGTACGATCCACGCCATACCGGCAATCAAGTAGTAGAGAAATTCTACGAACCAGTGGGCCTCGGGCAGCACGGCAATGGCCACCAGCATGGCGCACATGGCGTAAAAGGCGAGCCAAAGCAGCAAGACCATGACGCCAATGAGTTTTCGGATGCGCTGCGGAATATGGGGCATTAGAGCACTTCATTGCCATATTGAAACAGTTCTGTTGTCCATCGGTGAGTGTCTCCGCTAGGCGCGGTCCGAAACGCGATGTGGGGCATCGGGTGAGGACCGCAACAACGCGGACGCTCACCGATGGACAACCCGCAGGGACGGGCGCTTTTTTGCCAGGACAGCGTCGGCCACCTCGACCGTAGTCCCACTATGCTCATCGGCGCCCTCCTTGTCCCGACAAAAAAATCGCTCCGTCAGAACGATTCAATATGGCAATGAAACGCTCTAGGCGTGACCTCTTTTTGCGAGGCTTCTTAAAGCTCTGAAATCGCCGGCGATCAATGCGGCCTTTTTGCGCCGGGACCATCCCTTGATCCGGCGTTCCATGGCGATCGCGCCCGTGATGTTTTGAAATTCTTGTGCAAATGCGAGACTCACGGGGCGGCGTGATTTGATGTAGCCGGGAATCACTCCCGCATTGTGCTCACTGATACGCGCTTCCAGGGACCGGCGGGTCACGCCGGTGTAATAGGAGCCGTCGCTGCACTGAACGATGTAGACAAATGACATGGCCGTTGTGCTCCACAGTCATCCTTCGAGACGGGCAACTTCGTTGCCCTCCTCAGGGTGAGGCGTGCTGTCGTTTGGTGAAAACCATTCCAAATGCATGCACCTGCTACAAACCACCGCCTTTTCCGCCCCCAAAATCGGTCTATAACGCCACCATGGCAGTGAACACGTTGGATATCGATCATGTTGCCGCACGGGCGGGAAGCCGCGACCGGGCGATTGGCCTGTGGTTGTTGGCGATCTGCGTGTGCCTGTTCGCCATGATCCTCATCGGCGGGGCAACGCGGTTGACGGACTCCGGCCTGTCGATTACCGAGTGGCGCCCCGTCACCGGCACCATCCCGCCGCTCAGTGATGCCGCCTGGCAAAGTGAGTTCGAAAAATACAAACAAATCCCCGAATACCGCTATGTGAACAAAGGCATGAGCCTTGATGAATTCAAGACAATCTATTGGTGGGAATGGGGGCACCGATTCTTCGGGCGGCTCATCGGCGTCGTGTTTCTCATCCCGTTTCTCTATTTCTATTTCACCAAATCGATCCGGCCGGAATTACTCCCCAAACTGATTACTATGTTTGTTTTGGGCGGACTCCAAGGAGCCCTTGGCTGGTACATGGTAGCGAGCGGGCTGACCGAGCGCGTCGATGTGAGCCAATACCGTCTGGCCGCCCATTTGGGGCTCGCGTTTATTATTCTGGGCTTCATTTTTTGGGTGGTTTTGGATCTTTTGCGGCAAACCGGCAGCCCGGCGCCGCGATTTCTGCATCCGGACATCGCCCTTGCCAGAGACGGCACCATTGCGCTTACGGCGTTGATTTATCTGCAGATTGTCTTGGGCGCTTTTGTGGCGGGCTTGGATGCCGGTTTGATTTACAGCACATGGCCGTTGATGGAAGGCGCTGTCGTTCCGCCGGATCTATTCTACCAGTCTCCCTGGATCTCCAACTTTTTCGAGCATCGCAAGCTTGTCCAATTCAATCATCGCAATGTGGCGTATTTGGTGGCCATCGTTGCGTTTGTCCTGTGGTGGCGCACGCGTTCATCCGCGATTCCGGGATCGGCCAGGCGCGCGCAACATCTCTTGCTCGGCGCCATCGCGTTTCAAATACTTTTGGGCATCTGGACACTGCTTGCGGCCGTTCCAATTTGGTTGGGGCTTGCTCATCAGGCCGGTGCGGTGTTCCTGTTTGCCGCGGCCATTTATGCCTGCCACACCCTGTCGAAACCGGCAGCGCCCCGAAGCGCCGTGTCAGCATAAGGCAACAGAAAAAGGCCAACCGTTGTGTCCTCAACCAATCGGCGTATGATCGGTGGTCTGATCAACGCATGTTTGGGAGTCGCGGATGTATTATTCCATCCTGATCTACATGGCCGACGGTGTGTTCGAAAGCTTGCCCCAGGAACAGCAAGACGCGTTTATGGAAATCCACCGCGACATTCAGGAAACGCAAGCTGCCAAAGGCGATTATGCGGTGGCGCGCCTCATGCCGGTCACCAATGCGGTCACCGTGCGTGACGGGGGCGGTCCCGATAAGGCGCCGCTCATTGTGGATGGACCATTTGCCGAAACCAAGGAGCGGTTTGTCGGTTTTTATGTGGTCGATTGCGAGACGCTGGACGAGGCCATCGAAATTGCCAAGCCGCTCGCGGCCGGCTACGGCGCCATTGAAGTGCGTCCGGTGGGCTGGGGTGGGGGCGTTCTGAGTACGGATCCATGACGGAACATGCCTGGATCGAAGCGCATTTTGCGGAGATCCGGCCGAAGGCAATTGCCGCGCTCAACCGTCAATTTCGGGATCTCGATCTCGCCGAAGAATTGTTTGCCTCAAGCTGCCTGAAAGCGCTGCAATCCTGGCCCGGCAAAGGCTTGCCGGACGATCCGTTTGCGTGGCTTTTGACAGTTGCGCGCAATGCGGGCCGGGACACGCTGCGGCGCCAAAAGCCGGCGGATGTTTTGGCCGCGGCGCCCGCCGCCACGGAGACGCCGGAGACCGGCTACATCGAACGGTTGGATGAGCGTGGGTTGCGGGATGACGTTTTGCGCCTCTTGTTTGTCTGCTGCCACCCGGCCTTATCGCCGCAAGACCAGTCGGCGCTTGCCCTGCGTATCGTGGCGGGCCTGTCCGTCGACGAAATCGCCCGTGCGTTTTTGGTAAAGCCCAAAGCCATGGAACAGCGGATTACCCGCGCCAAAAAGACAATCGGGCGGGCGAACATTCCTTTCGAACCTCCCACCCTGACCGAACGCCATGACCGCCTGAAGAGCGTGACGTTGATGATCTATCTGCTCTTCAACGAGGGGTGGTCGGCCAGTTCCGGCGAGGTTCATATCAAGGCTCCACTGTGCGATGAAGCCATTCGCCTTGTGCGATTGTTGCTAACCCTGTTTCCGTCGATCAGTGAGCTGATGGGATTGCTCGCGCTCTTTTTGTTGCAGCATGCGCGTGCCAAGGCCCGCCTTAAGCCCAATGGAGATGTCATTCTCCTCGACGACCAGGACCGGTCCCTGTGGGATGGGGCAATGATCGCCGAAGGCAAGGCGCTGCTCGAAAAAGCGTTGCGGCACGGAACGCCTGGGCCTTATCAGATCCAGGCGGCCATCGCGGCCGTGCATGCCGATGCCAAAACCTCTCAAGATACAGATTGGCAGGAGCTGGCGCAGCTTTACGGGGCGCTTTACCGGTACGAGCCCACGCCGGTAGTGAAACTCAATCAGGCGGCGGCTGTCGCCCAAGTGCGTGGGCCGCAGGCGGCGCTTGATATGCTGGACCCGCTGGCAGAACAGCTGGCCGACTATCGCTGGTATCACGCCACAAGGGCCGGTTTACTGGAAGATCTCCATCTCTTCGGCGATGCGCGGGCGGCCTATTGCAAGGCGTTGTCGCTTGGGCCCACCCACGCCGAAAAACGCTTCTTGGCGGACAAAATCGCCGCTTGCGAAAAAAATCTTTGAAGTGATGTCGGATTGAGCGCCGCTCATCCGTCCTTGGGGGGTCTGCACGCTGCAGACCTTGCCATGTTTGGAGGACGAGATGAGCGGAAACACAATGACGACGCCGGGTTTCGCGGGCTGGATCGAATATTCGGGGCCGGACGCGGCGGCAGCCAAAAAATTCTACAGCGAGGTGATCGGCTGGAACATCGCCGATATGCCCATGCAAGACGGGTCCAACTATCCCGGCATTATGGTGGGTGAGGGGCCGATCGGAGGCTTTGCACCTGCACCCAACGACAAAGGCACATGGACCATCTTTATCACGGTGGAAGATGTGGACGGCAAAACGAAGAGGGCAAAGGCGGCCGGTGCCAAAGTGCTGTCGGGGCCTGTAGACATGCCCGGTGTCGGGCGCATGAGCACCATTGAAGATCCCCAGGGCGGCCGCATTGCGCTGATTACGTACGAGAGTATGCAAAGCTAGCGGGCCGCATCGGCGGGGCGTGGCTCCGAACCCTGCGCCCCGCCAACCTGTTGAGATGACATCTGACGGCGGAGGGAGAAATGGACCTTTCCATTACAATCGTTTTTGTAGCGCTGCTGGCGCTGATGCAAGTACCGCTGACGGCGGTGGTGGGCATTCGTCGGGCGCAGACCAATATCGCCTTTCTCCACGGCGACGATGACACGCTTCTGAAGCGCATGCGCGCCCACGGCAATTTCACGGAGACCGTTCCCATCACGCTTCTGGCCATGGCCGCCGCCGAGTTGAGTGGGGCGCCCGTTTGGCTGCTATGGACCGGTGGTGCCGCCTTGGTGGCCGGACGGATCAGCAGTTTCGTTGGGCTTACAAGCGGCGATGGCAACGGACCCTTGCGCGGTGTGGGCGCGGCGCTCACCACGATCGCACTTGTCGCTTTTGCGGGATTTAGTCTTTACGCTGTCTTTGGCTGATGGGAAAACGAGGCTCAAACGGATAAACAGGAAGCGATCATGTTCGAAGGGTTCTCAAAAGAGGCCATCAAATTCTTGAAAGACTTGAAGGCCAACAATAATCGCGAGTGGTTTACCGAGCACAAGAAGGTCTACGAAACAGAAGTGAAAGGGCCGGCTCAACACTTTTGCGACGAGATGTCGACGGCGCTGCAGAAGCTCACCGGCGCGCCTCATGGATCGAAAGTGTTCCGCATTCACCGCGATGTGCGGTTTTCGAAAGACAAGACGCCCTACAACGCCCATCTCCACATCTCTTTCTTTCCGGTTGAGGGCGCGGACCATCCGCCCCATTGGTTTTTTGGGCTCGACCCCACATCGCTCACGGTCGGTGTGGGCAATTTTATGTTTGAAAAAGGCCGGCTTGAAAGTTTCCGCAGGCGTGTGGACGGCAAAGAGGGTGCCACTCTGGCAAAGACGCTTGCAAAGCTGGAGAAGGGCGGCGTGAGGCTTGGCAGGATTGACCTTAAGCGCGTGCCGGCGCCCTATGACAAAGATCATCCGCAGGGGGATCTTCTGCGCCGCAAGGGGCTGTCGGCCTGGGTGGATTTTAAAGACACAAAGCCTGCCACCTCCAAGGATGTTATCAAAACCTGTGCGGCAAGCTTCAAGAAAATCAAACCGGTCTATGATTGGCTGAGCGCACTTTAGCGCGATTGCCAAGCAAGGTGGCTGAGGTTCTCGAACCCTTTGCCCCAGCCGCCCGCGAACCCCTTGCGCATGGCCTCACTTTCGATGTTGGAATGCACGACGCGCAAAAACGTGCCGGTATCCTTTGCATCAAAGGTGAGATCGACCTGCGAGTCAGCGGATGTTTCATGAGTGCCGTCGGGGAGTGTCTTGAATTGGCGCCATGTGAAGCTCAGCCCGGTAGGCGGTTCAATCGCCAGATAGACGCCTTCAAACCCGAACGCGCCGTTGCTGTCCTGCGATTTCACAAACCGCCAAGCGCCGCCCACCCGCAGGTCGATTTCGGCTGCGTGAAGGGACCCCGGCACAGGGCCGAACCATTGCTTTACGATGTCTGGATCCGTCCAAGCGGCAAATACGTCGGCAGGCGATGCGGGAAATATCCCTTCCACAATGATTGGATCTTCGCCGGGTTGTGATTTCACATTGTCAAGCATGCCGGTTTTTTCCTTCGAAATGCTGCGCCAAATTGCCGAGCTGCTGCGTCCAAAATGTTTGATAGTCCATCAGCCAATCGGTCGCTTCTTTCATGCGCACCGCGTTGAGGCGGCAGTGGCGTGTGCGGCCGCGTTTTTCTACATCAACCAGGCCTGCATTTGTCAGGACACGGACATGTTTGGAGACGGCGGTTTGCGTCATGTCAAACGGCGCTGCCAAATCCGACAGGCTGGCTTCGCCCTGCATCAGTCTGGCCAGGATGGCGCGGCGGGTTGCGTCGCTGAGGGCGGCGAATGTGGTGTCAAGCGTTTCCATGCCTCATCTCTTATAGTGAACCATATGGTTGACTTTCTAGCACACCTCTATTAATGAACCAAGAGGTTCAGTGTTAACGTGAGGGAAGGTTGCATGATAGAGCTGTTCGAATTTCCGCCCACGCGCTCCCAGCGGGCAAAATGGGTCTTGGAAGAGGTGGGGGCGGCTTATGAGAGCCGTTCGATCAACTTGCCCAATGGCGAACAGGACACCGACGCCTACCGGGCGCTCCAGCCCCTGGGAGCGGTCCCTGCCATCAGAACCGACCGGTATGCCATGTTTGAATCGGTGGCGATCGTGCTTCAATTGATCGACGAGCATCCGGAGACAGATCTTGCACCGCGTCCGGGCACGCCCGAACGCGCAGCCTATTATCAATGGTGCGTCTTCGCGGGAACGGAAATCGACCCGACCGTGATGATGTTCTTCGACAATTCCATGCGGCCCGAGGCAGCGCACGACAAAAACATGGCAGAGAAGGGGCGCCGCGATTTTGCCGTCCGTGCACAGATTTTATCGAATGTGCTGCACGATCGCCCCTACATGCTTGGCGACACCTTTACCGGCGCCGACATTCTCATCGGGCATAGCTGTTTCATGGCAACGCTGACCGGGCTGATCGGCGATTTCCCGCGTCTTCAAGAGTATTTTGCACAGGTGCAACAACGTCCGGCTTATCGCCGGGCCTATGACGGCATCGATCTTTTCGCATGGAAAGGCGATCAAGACGCTAAGACACATTCAACATGATCTTGACCACATTGTCGTCGCGGGCATCGAACAGACGATAGGCTTCCGTCCCGTCGGAAAGATCCATGGTGTGCGAGAACAAACCTTCGGCCTTTAGGCGTCCTTGCTGAAGGAGTGGGACCAAGCTCTGCCACATCAGCGTGACAGGCGCGACACCGGCGCGGATGGTGGCGTTCTTGTAAAGGATCGACATGAGCGGCAGGGTTACGTCCGCTTGCGGCAGCCCAATGAAGGATGCTGTTCCGGCGGGCCCAACTAGACTCAAGGCAGCCTCAACGGCCGGCTTGGCGCCGGACGCTTCGAATACCGATTGCGGGCCTTTGCCATCGGTTTTTTCGATGATGGTCTGGAATGCCTCGTTGCCGGGCGCAAACGTGGTGGCTCCCAAGGCTTCCGCTTTCTGACGTCGGTTTTCCACCGGATCAATCGCGAATACCTGGGAGGCCCCCATGAGAAAGGCGAGCTCCACGCCGATAATGCCAATGGGCCCCAAGCCCACAATGGCAACGGAATGCCCGGGCCTGATATCCGCGCTGGTGGTTCCGAAATAGGCGGTGGCCATGGCGTCCGTGAGCAGAATCGCGTGGTCGTCGGATACGCCGTCGGGAATGCGCATGAGCGTGCGGTCCGCATTGGGAACCTGGACGAATTCCGCCTGACCGCCATTCAGTTCCTTGCTCAGGCCGAAACCGGTCACATTCGCGCATTCAGCGATGCGTCCGATTTGGCAGGATTTACACCTGCCGCAACCGGTTCCCCCGGCGGCGAGCACTTTGTCGCCCACTTTGAAGCCGTGCACTTCCTTGCCCAGCTCCATCACTTCGCCGATGAACTCGTGCCCAACGCAGAACTTGTCCACATCCGCGCCGTAGTGGGTCTTAGAGATTTGATCGCCGTGATAGATGTGCAGATCCGACCCGCAAATGCTGCACTTGTCGACCTTTAGAATGACGCCGTTATGGCCGGTGAGTTTTGGGTCGTCGTAAGACTCATAGCGAATATCGCGGGGACCGTTAAAGACAAGGGCTTTCATGTGCAGGGCGCTTCCTCATGGATACGGCCACGTCGAAAAACGGTCAGCCGCCCTTTAGCTTGGGCATAAAGCACACTTCGGAATTGGGCTCAAGCGGCTCCAGAAACTGGTCCTGGATCATCTCGCCATCGATGACGACGAACATGTGCTCCTCGAGAAACGGCGCAAGGCCCTCATACCGGGTATCGATGGCGCGCATCAGCGCACGCATATTGTCCGCCTCAAGATCGAATTCTCTCAGCCGATCCGTGAACTTTTCCGCCACATCACTGGACAGCACGACGCGCGCCATACGATTGCCTCGCTAGTTGCCCAATTCGGGCCGTCCAATCTTAATCGTCATCGCGAGCCCGCGTGAGCGGGTGTGGCCTGCCTTCGCCGAAGCGAAGCCCCGGCTTCGCGCAGGCGGGCGATCCAGGAGCCGAGCTTGATGAGCAAGCGGCTCTGGATTGCTTCGTCGCGGAGTTTATCCTCGGGCGCGCATAAAGCGCGACCCGGGGGCTCCTCGCAATGACAATTCGTCGTTTACCCGTCAATGGCGTCGAGCACGCGCGGTGGCGACAGGGGCAGCTGATCCATCCGCTTGCCCACCACTTGGGAGACCGCGCTTGCCACCGCCGCCAAGGGCGGCACGATCGGCACCTCGCCCACGCCGCGCACCCCATAGGGGTGGAACGGATTGGGTACTTCGATAATCTGTGTATCGATCATCGGCAGGTCCGACGTGACCGGCATGCGGTAATCCAAAAAGCCTGGGTTCTCCAACCGGCCCTTATCATCGAAGATATATTCCTCGTTGAGGGCCCAGCCGACGCCTTGTGCCACGCCGCCCTGCATCTGCCCTTCCACATAGCCTGGATGGATGGCGCGGCCTGCATCTTGAATGGCGGTGTAACGCACCACATCGACCCGACCGGTCCCCTTGTCAACTTCCACATCGCAAATGTGGGTGGCAAAGCCGGGGCCCGCACCGCGCGCGTTGATGGCCGCGGCACCCGTTATGGTCCCGCCAAGCTTGGCCGATTGGGCCGCAATCTTTTCAAGACTGAGGGGGTCGAAATCACCCACATTGCTGCTGGCCGGGTGGGCCGCGCCGTCGCGCCATTCGACACCTTCCACGTCCACTTCCCAAATTTGGGCAGCCCGTTCGCAGAGTTGCGTGACCACTTGTTTGGAAGCATCGACAACCGCCATGCCCACCGCGAAGGTCACACGGCTGCCGCCCGTCAGGCCGCTATAGCCGATGGAGGCGGTGTCGCCGATGGTGATGCGAATGCGGTCGGGATTGATGCCCAAAACTTCCGCCGCCATCAGCACCATGGAGGCGCGCGAGCCGCCAATGTCCGGGTTGGGCGACACGACGGTCACCGTGCCGTCCATGTTTACGTTCACATTCGCGGTGGATTCACCACCGATGTTGAACCAAAAGCCGCAGGCAATAGCCCGCCCCTGGTTGGGGCCAAGCGGTGCCGAATAGTGCGGGTGATCCTTCGCAGCCTTGAGGGTTTCTTCAAAGCCGATCTGTTTGAACTTGGCGCCGTAAAGCGCGCGGGTGCCTTCCTTCGCCGCATTCTTGAGGCGCAGGTCGATCGGGTCCACCCCGATCTTTTCGGCAAGTTCGTCCAACACGCTTTCCACGGCAAACGCCGTCATGGGCGCACCCGGCGCCCGGTAGGCGGCGCATTTCGCGCGGTTGCTCACCACATCGTAGCCGACCACTTTGGCGTTTTCGATGTCGTAACAGGCAAACGCCGTCATGCAGCCCGCCATGGCCGGCGATCCGGGAAACGCACCCGCTTCATATTTCAGTCCCAGTTCGGCCGCCGTAATCTCGCCGCTGTTCCGCATACCGATCTTTGTGCGCACGACAGATCCGGAGGTGGGGCCGGAGCCGCGGAACACTTCTTCGCGGGACATGACCGCCCGCACGGGACGGCCGGTTTTGCGCGACAAAAGAAGCGCGACCGGTTCCAGATAGATGGTGGTTTTGCCGCCGAAACCGCCGCCGATTTCCGCGGGCGTTACCTTCAAGTTCGCATGATCGATCCCCAGCAGCGTCGTCGTCATATCGCGCACGGCGAACTGGCCTTGGCTTGAGCACCAGATGCGGGACTGCCCGTCTTCGGTCCATTCGGCAACGGCGGCGTGGGGCTCGATATAGCCTTGGTGGGTGGCCGCCGTGCGGAAGGTGCGCTCGACAATCACATCCGCTTCTCCGAAGCCTTTGTCGATGTCACCGGCGCCAAACTCCAGCCGCTGGGCCACGTTAGAGGGTTTGTCCGGTTTCGGGTCCACATTCTTTGTGAACAGATCGTCATGGAGGAGGGGCGCATCGGGCTTCATCGCCTCTTCCACATCGATCACATGGGGCAATACCTCGTATTCCACCTCAATGAGGGATAGAGCTTCGGTGGCAATCGACGCGCTGGTCGCCGCCACAGCCGCGACTGCATGTCCGTCATAGAGCGCTTTTTCCCGAGCCATCACATTTCGGGAAAGGTCCGCGAAATTGACTTGGGCCTCGCCCGCATCGGCCATGCCGCTGACTTCCGGGAAGTCCTTGGCGGTGACGACCGACAAGACGCCGGGCAGCGCCTCTGCCTTACTTGTGTCGATGCTTTTGATCCGCGCATGAGCGTGCGGGCTTCTCAAGATTTTGGCTTCCAGCATGCCGGGCAGGCGCAGGTCCGCACCGAAATTGGCGCGCCCGGTGACTTTGTCGACGCCGTCCGGGCGTACGATACGTTTGCCGATCCATTTGGTTTCGATTTGTTCAGCACCCATGGCTCACGCTCCTCTCATTTCGGCGGCGGCGTCCTGGACGGCGCGCACAATCTTGTCATATCCCGTGCAACGGCACAGATTGCCGGCAAGCCAAAAACGGATCTCGGTTTCGGTAGGATCTGGGTTCTTGTCCAGCAGTGCCTTTGCGGCGACCAGGAAACCTGGCGTGCAGAACCCACATTGCAGGGACGCTTGTTCCAAAAACTGTTTCTGCAAAGGATGCAATTGATCGGCAGTTGCCATGCCTTCAATGGTCTCGATCTGCCGGCCTTCCGCTTCGGCGCCGAGCATGAGGCAAGAGCAAACCACATTGCCGTCGACAATGACGCTGCAGGCGCCGCAGTCGCCGGTGGAGCACCCTTCTTTCGTGCCGGTCAGACCCAGCTCATCGCGCAGCACATCCAAAAGGGTTTGCTGCGCTTCACAGAGGTATTCGACACTTTCTCCGTTTACGGAGGTTGTAATGTGTTGTTTCGTCATACTTAAGCCTTTGCGCGTTCCAATGCTTTCTGCGCGGCGCGCGTTGCCAGCACGCCTGCAACTTTTTTCCGATAGTCGACCGTCCCCCGTTTGTCGTCGATGGGGTTGCAGGCAGCGCTTGCCGCTGCGGCCAGTGTGTTAAGGGCGGTCTCGTCAATAGTGGAGCCGATTAGAGCGGCGGCGCCGTCCGCCACCAAGACTTGGGTGGGGGCGACGGCACCCAGGGCCACGCGGGCCGCCTGGCAGACGCCGGCGTCATCCAGTGTCAGGCACACGCCGGCGCCGACGACCGCGATGTCCATTTCGGTGCGCGGGATCAGCCTGAGATAGGCGTCGCCGGTTCGGGGCGGCGGTTTGGGGACGGTGAAGCTCACCACGAATTCGTCTTGAGACAGGCAGGTCTGGCCGGGCCCCGTGACCACGTCTTCCACGGGAATGTCCCGCGTGCCGTTCGGCCCCGCGATCGTGCAGGTGGCGCCGGCGGCGATCAAAGCCGGCACGCAGTCGGCGGCGGGCGAGGCATTACACAGATTACCGCCCGGAGAGGCGCGCCCCTGAATTTGTTGCGACCCGATCAGGTCCATCGCTTCCACAATGCCGGGAAACGTTGTCTTCAGACCGTTATGAGCGCTCATTTCGACGCCCGTCGCGGCCGCACCGATCACGAAAGCCTTATCGGACTCTGCTATCTCGCGGGTCTCGGCGATCCGTTTGATATCGATGATGGTTTGCGGCGTGATTTGCCCCGTGCGCATTTGCACCAGCAGATCCGTGCCGCCGGCCAAGACACGGCCATTGCCGCTGGCAGCCGCAAGCGCAGCGACAGCGTCATTCACGCTCGTGGGCGCGACATAGTCGATTGATGGCATGTAGTTCTCTTTCCAATTCCAGTTCGCAAATTCTAAACGCGTGGGATCAGGTCGACAATCTCCCTAAGCTTGTCGAGATGTTGCTGGGGCGTCAGGCCGCCACCCAATGTCCTGAGGCAAAGCTGGTTGAGGCCAATTTCCTGCCAACCGCGCACTCTGTCCTGCCATTCTGCTTCACGAGGGCCCACCACTGCAACACCTGCCTCGGTATGGATGTCGGCAGGGTCCCGCCCGGCGGCTTTGGCTGCGCCGTCAATCCGCGTCTTAACCCCAGGGAATTCCTCGGGCGAACAAAGCACATACCAGCCATCCGCATACGCCCCAATGCGTTGTACGACGGCGGCGCCGGGGATCGACGTGGCGCCGATCCAAATGGGAATAGGCTGCTGACGGGGTAGGGGGTTAAGGCCAAGGCCCTGGACTTTGTCCCACCGGCCGTCGAAATCGACGCTTTCTTGTGTCCACAATAGTTTAAGCAGTTGAAGCTGTTCGTTGCACCGGGCGCCGCGGGTGGCGAAATCCTGGCCTAGGGCTTCGTATTCTTCTTTGCTGCCGCCCACGCCCACACCGAGGACAAAGCGTCCGCCCGACAGAACGTCTATACCCGCCGCTTGTTTCGCCACTTGCACGGTTTGCCGGGCGGGCAGGGCGATGACCGACGGGACCAGCCGGATCTTTTCGGTGACCGCCGCAATATAGGCCAGCATGGTCATGGATTCATGCAAATGACCGCTTTTGGGGCGCAGCACCATGTCCGGTACGCGCAAATGGGTAAAGCCCAGTTCCTCGGCGGATTGCGCGAAGGCAACAATGGACTTCAGATCGTCCTGCATTTCGCGGACGGGCAGGGACACGCCGATTTTCATGGATAACTTCCCATAGAATTTGCTTACTTAAAATGTCCGCCTAAAGATGAAAACACGTTCGGTCCAATCGCGGAAAACGCTTCCAGCAATGCCGGCGATGGATTGCCGCAAACATTGAAGTTTTTGATTTTGCGGAGCGGCGCCAGTTCCTTGGCGAATTCGGCATAGTTCTTAGCGTGGAACATCACCGCATCAGAATTGGCGTAATGTTCCACCACGCGAACTTCCGTGCCGGCATCGTTCAGGTGCCAGCTATAAATCAGCGTGTCGGGCTCGGTCTTGCCGATGTGCTCCACCAGGCGGCCGATGACGTCTTTCAACTCATCGAGTTTGCCCGGGACCACGTTCGATTCAACAAAGAGGGTGATAGCGTCAGACATAATGCATTTCCCTGGTTTAAGTGGGGGTTTGTTCTTTTTATCCCAACGGTGCGGCACGAAGCATCACATGGGTGATATTGGATCCGTCGCCTCCTTTTGGCGCAAGCGCCTGTCTAGTTCATCACGTCGCTGGCGGGTAGGTGGGTTTCGCGACGCGTCTTGAAGCGGTCTTCGAAGGCCACGGCAAGACAGGCTGCAATGATGATCACGGCCCCCAGCCAAAGCTGCCAGCCGGGAATTTCTCCGAACAAGGACCAGCCGATCAGCGCCGCCCAAATCAAACTGGTGTATTCCACAGGCGCCAGTTGAGCCGCAGGGGCGCGGGCATAGGCAATGGTCATCAAGGTCCAAATGCCCACGCCAAACACGCCGGTCATGGCGTAGAAGGGCAGACGCTCCGTCTCGGGCGTTGGCGCCATGAAGACGAGCACCGGCAGCATCAGGATGGCCGGCAGAATGTTGGTGAACATGGCAAGGGTGGCCGTGTCTTCGCTGCGGGAGCGCCAGCGCAACAGCACCAGCGAGATCGCATAGGTGAACGCCGCCGCGAAGGCACAGGCGATGCCGAACAAACGGTTGCCGCCCTCGGGTCCGCCTTCCGGACCACCGGAAACCGCAAGCGCTGCGCCGATAAATCCTGCGACCGCCGCGCCCGCTGTATAGAGCGTCATGCGCTCTCCCAGAATGACCCAGGCGACGGGTGCGATCATCAGCGCGGAGGTGAAGGCCAGTGTCGTCGCCTCCGCAAGGGCAATGTGGGTCAGCGACAGAAAAAAGGCATAGGCTGAAAACAATTGGATCGCGCCGCGTATGGTGTGGAACGGCAGGGCGCCAATGCCCGGCCAAGTGGGTTTGAGAAACAAGAAGCCGGTCGAAGCGATAAGCGCCCCAAAGAAATAACGCCAAGCCGTCAGTACCAAGACGGCATCTTCCGTGGACAGCCATTTCATGGAGGCATTCATGAGCGCCGCGCAGACTATGCCGCCGGCGGCGATGAGAATGGGGGCGGGCGTCGGCATTACGATTCCGCTTCCGTTTCGGGTGCGCCTTTGAGCTGCAAATAATCGGACGCCATGCGCAAGGTTTCGCGCGTGAACGCTTCGTCGGTGCATTGGGTGAGTTGGCTGCGCCGTATCACCTGATCGAGACGTCCCCGGAGGATGGAGCTTACCTGATCGACCACGAACGGCACGGCAAGATCCGGATACGGATGGCCGATTTCATCCTGTCGGGCCATGAGCAACTCGCCCAGACCCTTGTACAGATTGCCCAACAGCTCGGCGAAGTGCGCTTTTAGTTCCGGATCGGACTGGGAAGCTTCCAGACCGGAGCGTTTGAAGCCCGGCCGGACCCGGCCCATCAGCAGAGAGGCTTCGATATAGCCCCTCAGAATGTCAGCGATGGTGGCACCCTCCCAGCGCGCCGGGTCCACGCCCTCGCGCGTCACCCGCTCGAATTCGGTGCTCATGCGGTCGAATAGGGCGTACATGAGCGCCTTCTTGTCCCGGAAATGGTGGTAGACCGCGCCCACCGAGCAGTTTGCTTGCTCCGCCACGTCCGCCACCGACGTGGCCTCGGCGCCTTTTTCGGTGAACAACACCTCGGCCGCATCCAGCAGGGATTCCTGCGTTCTTTGACTACGGGTCTGCTGGCCGTCCCGCTTCCAGTGCATGTCCGAAATCCAAGGGTTTTTGCCCAAAATAAGCGCCCTCCGAATAACGACTTGCGCAAAAACATAATCCGAATTATGATTCGGTTTTAGAAAATTTGGTCTTGCGGGTCAAGCCGTTTCTTAATCGGCACGGAAAATGGCCTGGCAGGGAGAAATAAGAGGCGTGAGGAATGAAGAGAGCCAAACTTGGCGGGTTAGACGTGAGCGCCATCGGACTGGGCTGCATGAGCATGTCCAGTGTGTATGGCAAGGCGGATGATACGGAATCGGAGGCCACGCTGCGCCGGGCGGTGGAGCTGGGCGTCACGTTTTTCGACACGGCCAACGGTTATGGCCGGGGCCACAATGAAAAGCTGATTGGACGCGTGCTCGCCGATCTGCGCGACCAAATTCAGATCTCCACCAAGTTCGGTTTCATCCATGAAGGGGGTACACCTTACGTGGATGGGCATCCGGATCGCGTCGCGGACCGATGCGATGAATCCCTCGATCGTTTGGGGACAGACTATATCGACCTCTATTTCCTTCACCGGCCTGACCCTAACGTGCCCATCGAAGACACGGTGGGTGCCATGGCGCGTCTGGTGGAGCAGGGGAAGGTTCGCCATATCGGCATTTGTGAAGTCTCGGCCAAGTCATTGCGGAAAGCCCACGCGGTTCATCCGATTGCGGCGGTGCAATCGGAATACTCGCTGTGGACCCGCGATGTGGAAGCCCATGTGCTGCCCGCGTGTCAGGAACTTGGCGTGGGCCTCGTTCCGTTCAGCCCCATCGGACGGGCTATCCTCACCGGCACCGTCAAAAGTGGTGAGCAGATCAGTGACAAAGACATGCGGTCGACCATGCCACGGTTTCAGGGCGAGAATTTCGACACCAATCTGCAGATGGTTTCCCAATTGGAAGACATCGCCGCATCACTCTCCGTCAAACCCGGTCAAATTGCCTTGGCATGGCTGTTGTCGAAAGGGAACAACATCGTGCCGATTCCCGGCACCAAGCGGCAGGCTTATCTGGAAGAAAACGCGGCCGCGGCGGATATCGAATTGCCGGGGGACGTGATCCAACGCCTGGATGCGATCTTCACGCCTGAGAAAGTGGCAGGTGGGCGCTATGGCTTTGCATGGATGGAATCAACGGACAAGGACGACTGATGACGCGCGCGTTCTATGAACCGACGTCCACGGACGACCCCAACAGGTTCCGGCTGGACGCCACCAAAGATGTTTTGGTGGGGCCTCCGGAACGGCAATTTGTCATGGGCGGTGTGGGGCTCGCATCGGCCATTCGCGCCATGGAATGGGCGGCGGACCGACCGCTCATCTGGGCCGCTGCCCAGTTTCTGTCCAGTGGGGCGCCGGGCGATTCACTGGACATCGATGTGGAACTACCGGTGGTGGGCGGCAAGGTCACGCAAGCCCGGTCCACCACGCGCGCCGGCGACAACACTATCCTGACAGTGACAGCATCTCTCGGGGGTCGCGGTGACCGCCCCGAGGCCCAGTTTGCTAAGATGCCTGAGGTGCCGGCGCCCGAATCCTGTGAGCCCAAACGGGCCGACCATGCTTCCACGGACGACATGCAAAAGCGGTTCGATAAACGCACGGCCTATCAATCCGATGCACAGGGGATTGAGCGGTTGTGGTTCCGGCGCATCCATGGGGAGCCTGTGACGGCGGGCCTTCTTGCCATCATCGCAGACTTCCTTGCCGGTGGGCACAGCCTTGCCGCGGGGTCCGCAAGCTTGGACAATACGCTCCGTGTACACAATATCGTTCAATCGGAATGGATCTTGTTGGACACCCATTTCTCTGGTTTCGCGGGCGGTGTGTTTCACGGACACACCCATTTGTTTGCCCAGGACGGCACCTTGCTCGCCACCGCGGGACAAACCGGTATGATGCCCAAGCCTGAAAACCGATACATGTGAGGACCTTGATCAATGCCACGCGGTTTCACTGAAAAAGATGTGCCCGATCAGTCGGGGAAAATTGCGTTTGTGACGGGTGCCAACACGGGGCTTGGATTTCATGCTTCACGCGTATTGGCGGGGAATGGCGCCCGCGTCTTGATGGGCTGCCGGTCGGAGGAAAAAGCTCAGGCTGCAATCGATAAGATAAAAGCAAAATCGAAAGACGCCGAAATCGAGTTTGTTCACCTCGATCTTGCGGATCTCGATTCCATCGAAGCGGCCGCCGGTGAAGTGGCACAAGAGCCGCAATTGGACATGCTCGTCAACAATGCGGGCATCATGTTTCCGCCGCGCGAATTGACGAAAGACGGTTTTGAAAGCCAGTTTGGGGTCAACCATCTGGGGCCGTTTGCACTAACCGGGCTTCTGCTTGACAAAGTCCTCGACACGCCCGGAGCGCGGGTGGTGTCCACCAGCAGTATCGGCCACCGGCCTGGTGATATCTACTTCGACGACATCAATGCGGAGAAGAGCTACAATCCCCAATACCGGTACTTCCAAAGCAAACTCGCCAACTTGTTGTTCACTTACGAATTGGAACGGCGTTTGCGCAAGCTGGACACCGATGTCATTTCCGTCGCCTGTCATCCTGGGGCGGCCGACACGGAGCTGTCGCGGCATCTGCCGTTCTTCATGCGCGCCTTTATCCCGGTGATGGCGGTGTTCTTTAACTCCGCCGCCCAAGGCGCCTGGCCTACTTTGCTGGCGGCAACCGGAGAGGACGTTGAGGGCGGGGATTATTTCGGTCCGTCCGGGCTCGGAGAATTTGCCGGCACCGCCGTCAAAGTGGAATCGAATTCAAAAAGCCACGACGAAGATTTGGCGAACCGGCTTTGGGATTTATCGATTGACATGACCGGCGTCGATCCCGGTATCTAGGTCGACGCGGGCGCGCGGCGCGCTCGATGAACATAGTGATCTAACGGAAGGGCAATGACGATGTGTGTACTCGACGGGAAGGTGGTCTTGGTAACCGGTGGTGGCCGCGGGATCGGGCGAGATACGGCTCTGCTGGCCGCGAAAGAAGGCGCCAAAGTCGTCGTCAACGATTTGGGTGGCGGTGAAGCCGGCGGCGATGCAGGTGATGCCGGGCCCGCAGCGGAAGTGGCCAATGAAATCGCCGATGCGGGCGGGGACGCCGTCGCCAATTCAGATTCTGTAACCGATATAGCCGCGGTCAATGGCATGGTCGAACAGGCGCTGGACACCTATGGCGGACTTCATGCGGTCATCAATCCGGCCGGTATTCTGCGCGACAAGATGTTCCACAAATTGGAAGACGTGGACTGGGATGTGGTGGTCGATGTGCATCTGCGCGGATCGTACAATGTGTGTAAGGCAACCATCGAACATTTCCGCAATCAGGAAGAAGGGCAATATGTGCTCTTCACATCCACCTCCGGCCTTCTGGGCAATGTGGGGCAAACCAACTATGCCGCCGCAAAAATGGGCATTGTGGGCTTGAGCCGCGTGCTGGCCCAAGAAGGGGCGCGGCGGAATGTGCATTCGAATGTTGTTGCGCCAACGGCATGGACACGGCTGATCGCGACTATTCCCATCAAGGATGAAGAGCAAGCCAAACGCCTGGAGAAAATCAAAACAGAACTCGCCCCGGCTTTTGTCGCGCAGTTGGCGGTGGCTCTGGCCGCGCCCACTTGTTCCGCGACCGGACAAATCTTCGGCGTGAGAGGGAAAGACATTCAACTTTACAGCCAGCCAAGACCGATCCAATCCATGTACAAGGAAGAGGGGTGGTCACCGACGACGGTGCTGGAAGAAGTGTTGCCGGCGATGGAAGCGCGCTTCCAGCCTCTCGACAAATAGCATTTGGGAGATTTGCGGATGAGTCTTGACGGGAAAGTTGCGGTTGTTACGGGCGCTGCCTCCGGCATCGGGCGGGCCAGCGCGATCCGCCTGGCGCAAGACGGGGCCGATGTGGCGGTGATGGATCTGAACGCGGACGGCTTGAATGAAACGGCCAAGCTGGTGGAAGAAACCGGGCGCAAAAGCATACCGATTGCCTTCGACTTGCTGGACCGCCAGGCGCTGGCTTCCGCGTTCGATAAAGTGAAGCAGGAACTCGGCTTCATCGAAATCCTGCACAACAATGCGGGCGGCAGTTTGCGGGAAGAGAACAAGCCGTTTCCCGCCGCGGATGCGGGGCAATGGGACTATTTCATCGCGCTCAACCTGACGGCGGCGGCCGACTGCACGCGCGCCGTCGTCGGCGACATGAAGGAACGCCGCACGGGCCGCATCATCAACACATCGTCGGAGCGCGCCTTTATCGGCGGGCCCGGCATGACCGATTACTCCGCCGCCAAGGCGGGGATTTTGGGGTTCACCAAATCTCTCGCACTGGAGCTCGCCCGTTATCAGATCACGGTCAATGCGGTGTGCCCCGGCATTACGCGCACGCCGATCCTCGATCGCATGCCCGACGAATATTTAAAGAAATCGGTTGAGAGCGTACCGCTGAAGCGTATGGCGGAGCCGGAAGAAATCGCCCATGCGGTGTCGTTTTTCGCAAGCCCCGGCGCGGGCTATGTGACGGGTGAGCATTTGTTGGTCGCGGGCGGCCGCACCATTCATTAGGAGCAGGAAATGAAACGTATACGAACAGCCCTGGCGGCAGCCTTTGTGGCAATGGTCCTGGCAGGTTGCGTCAATCCGGCGGACGACATGTCAGAGATCCGGGAAAATCCGCAAGGGGAACTGGCGCTCAAAACCTTGATCCTCACATTGCCCGATGGAGAAGCGATTCCGGTGACCTTCGTGCGCGAAGACAATTTTGTCTTTGTCGGTGCGGATGGCCGCTGGTGGCGTCAACTGCGCGGTGACGGTGTGGCGGTCAAAGTGTTCATCCAGGGCGAGGAGCTGTCGGGCGTCGGCCGGGCCGTCGAAGACGACAAAGACCGCGCCCGCTATATTCTCGAGAAAGTGCGTCCGGGCTTTGCCTGGCTCACCCCCAGCGTACCCATCGAGATTAAGCTCGGCGAATAGAGCCCTAGCCCCTCTTTGAAAGGACAGTTTACGGACGGACCGCGGCCCGTTTACCATCGGCCTTTGACAGTCAACCGGCAAAGGCAAAGGGCATATGGCCGAACGCGAGTTCATTCCCGAATCGATCGATGAGGTCACGCCCGCTTGGCTTACGGGCGTGCTGCAAGATAAGCCCGACTTTGCCGGCACTGAAATTGTGGAGGTAAGCCAGCAGCAACTGGGGGAAGGTGAGGGGTTTTTGGGCGATATCTTCCGCCTAAACCTTACCTATAGGGATCCCGGCTCGGCGCCAGCAAGCCTGGTCGTCAAAATTCCCAAAAAGGAAAACCGGCCTGTGGGCGAACTGCTGGGCGCCTATGAGCGGGAAAGCATGTTTTTTGAGACGCTGGGTGCCGATGTGCCCATCCGCATTCCCCAATGCTATTTCGGGGCCTTCGACCGGGACCGGGGGTCGGAAAAACAGCAAGAGATTTTGGCATTTGCCGACAAGCTGCCCACATTCCTCACGAAGTCGGTGGGCACGGTGGGAATGTGGATCGCGTCACGCAAGCGGCGCCGTTACATCTTGGTGATCGAGGACATTGCGCAAGCGCGCAGCGGCGATCAGGTGTCGGGCGCATCGGCGGAGGCGTGCCGGACCATCCTTCAAACGGTGGCACGCACCCATGCCGCCTATTGGCAAAGCCAAAACTTGGGCGGGCATTTTTGGCTTCTGCCCCAGAACATCGATGCGCGCATGCGCTATCAGACCTTTCTCAAATCGCGGCCTGCGTTTCGCGCATTGTTTCCGGAGATCCTCGGCGCGGGGCTGGAACGCTATGTGGATTGGCTCGACCCGAACGGGGCCAATTTGATGACCCTGTTGACCGAAACGGCGCCCGAAACCCTGATTCATTGCGATTTGCGGCTCGACAATATTCTGTTCGACGAAGCCCGCGCCAATGATGTGGTGCTGTTGGATTGGCAATTGGTGCGCCGGGGTGTGGCGGCCTATGACGTGGCGTATTTCCTGTCCGGTGCGTTGCGCGCCGCGGAAAAGGGCAGTGTGGTTGATGATCTGTTAGCGGATTATCATCGGGCGCTATGCGACGCGGGCATCACCGACTATCCCTTGGCGGATTTTCGCCGGGACTATCACCGGGCGTTGCTGCTGGTGCTGCAGACCCTCACCTCCATCGACCAGATGGAGATGGGGGACGATCGCGGGATTGAGCTGATGATCAGCTGGATGCGCCGGCTGCTCGCCCGGCTGAGGGATGTGAATCTCGAGACGGTGTTGGACTGACTGCGCAGAAACCAGACGCTAAGAAGCCGACCGATTGGATAGCTGGGTAACGTTCGAACTGCTTTCTTGTGCATCGATCCCCAGCAGCAGTTTGAAGGCGGCCACAAGTTTCTTGTGATCGCTCTTCGACGGTGAAGTGAGCGTTCGCGAGGCAATGCCGCCCATGATCAGTGAGGTCAGCAAATCGCCCGTCATTTTGACGTCCGTCGTTTTCGGTAATCCGCCGGTGGCCACCGCATGGGTCACGATGTCGTGGAATACCAGATCCAGTTCGCGCTGCTTTTGCCGCACGCCGGCAAACCTTTCCGGATCGCGCGCGGCTTCCACTTCAAACACGCTGCCGAAGCGCTGCAGCACCGCGTCTTCCCGGTAGAGTTCCTCGCAAGCGGTCAGCACCTGGGCGAGCTTCGTGTGCCATGTCCCCGGCACCGCCGCTGCCTGGGCAATGGCCTCTTTGATTTCTTCGAAAATGTTGATCGCGGTTTCGATGAAGAGATCGTCTTTCGAGCCAAAATGATTGTAGATGGCCGGCGCGGAAATACCGGCGGCCCCCGCGATCTCCGCCAGTGAGACGCCGCGATAGCCCTCGCGGGCGAACAGGGTTGCGGCCACTTCCATGAGTCTTTCGCGGGTTTCCTCGCCGGAAATGCCTTCCGGGCGGCCCAGGCTTTTGCCGGTCAGTCGGGCCTTCGGGCGCTGTTTTGAGCCATTCTTGGCCATTGATGGGTTACCTATTCGGCGTCGGGCTTTGGCCGCTTGACAAATATAAATGAACAATCGTTAATATAGTGACGTTCGAGCACCTAGGCAAGCACCGGTTCCGAAAACGGGACGCGCAAAGAGGAAACGCATTATGGGCAAGCACGAATTGCTGGAAATGACCCGTTCTCTGATCGACCACTCAAAAGCCGGCACCATGGCCCAGGCGGAGACGGTCATGGCCATTCCCGCCACCGACTACACGGACGAAAAGCTGTTCGATACCGAGAAGAAAGAGATCTTCCGGCGCCTGCCGCTAATGGTGGCGCCGTCCTGCGAGCTGCCTGAACCTGGTGACTACAAGGCCATGGACATTGTGGGCGTTCCCCTGTTGATCACGCGGCAAAAGGATGGCGCGGTCCGCGCCTTTCTCAACATGTGCACGCACCGGGGCAATCCGCTGGTGCAGGGCACCGGCAATGCGCCGCGCTTTACCTGCAACTATCATGGCTGGACGTTTAAGAACGACGGTGCGCTGATGGGCGTGGCGTCGCCAAAAGATTTTGGCGACATCGACCGCGCTGCCTTTTGCTTGAAAGAATTTCCGTCGCTTGAAAAGGCCGGGCTTATTTGGGTCACCCTCGATCCCAAATCGCCCCTCAGTATAGAGACGTTTTTGTGCGGCTATGACGATCTTTTGTCGCACTTCCATTTTGAGAACTGGCATTTGTTCGAAAGCCGCGTGCTGTCGGGGCCCAATTGGAAGACGGCCTATGACGGCTATCTCGACTTCTACCATCTGCCGGTCTTACACGGGAATTCGTTCGGCACGGATTTCTACAACCGTGCGAACTATTTTGCCTGGGGGCCCCATCAGCGCGTGGCCACCCCCAGTTCGAAAATCCGCGGGCCCGAAGATGAGGAGCCCGTCGACCTCGCCACAATGGATGAATCGGAGTGGCCGGAAGACGCCATCATGACGGGCGTGTGGACCATCTTCCCGCACATCTCCATCGCCAGTTTCTATGGCGGCGGCGTGCGCGGCGCGATGATCTCACAGCTTTTCCCGGGCGAGAGCGTGGGTGACAGTTTCACCACCCAATTTTATGTGATGGAGAAGAAGCCCAACGATCCGGAAGTGATCCAAGGCGCCCACGAACAGTTCGAATTCCTCAAACATGTGGTGCGCGACGAAGACTACGCCACCGGCAAGCGGCAACACGAAGCGTTGCAATCCGGTCTCATGGACCAGGTCTGGTTCGGCCGCAATGAAGGCGGCGGCCAGGTGTTCCATGGCTGGGTCAAGAAACTGCTGAACACGCCCGACGACGGCCTCGAAGCCCTGTTCGGCGCGGAGCGGACGGCCACGAGTTAGTCTGCATACGGGAGGTCTTTAATCTTCTCTCGAACGGCGTTATGCCTGTGTGAAACGGGCATTGCGAGACGGAGAGAAGATGAAGGGCTACGGGCCGGCCACATTTGGGAAATTGAACGCGGACGATTACGACGCGCTTCATGATCCCGGCACCACTGATGAAGCCGTGGCGCTGTTGGCAGATCTTGCCAAGGGTGGTTCGGTCTTAGAACTGGCGATCGGCACGGGCCGGGTGGCGCTGCCGCTGGCAGCGCGCGGGCTTGCTGTTCAAGGGCTCGATGCCTCACCCGATATGGTGGCCAAGCTGCGTGAAAAACCGGGCGGTGCGGACATTCCCGTTGTCATCGGCGACATGGCCAATATGACTGTGGACGGCAAATTCGACCTGATCTTTCTGATCTTCAACACGCTCTTCAATCTCACCTCACAAGAAGCGCAGGTGCGGTGTTTCAAGAATGCGGCGGCGCATTTGACCGATGACGGGATCTTTGTAGTTGAGATGTTTGTCCCGGACGTGACCCAATTCCATAACCATCAAAATGTGCGCACGGCGCGCCTGTCGGAAACGGGTGTTACTTTGGAAGCCTCGTTGCACGATCCGGTGACCCAACGGATCGACTTCCAATATATACGCATGACCGACAAGGGTACGAAGATTGTGCCCTTGCCCATGCGCTATGCCTGGCCCCAGGAAATCGACCTGATGGCTCAGCTAGCAGGGCTGGACCTCAAAAACCGTTGGGGCGGCTGGCAGCGGGAGCGGTTCAATGCGGACAGCAAAATGCATGTCTCCGTTTACGGACACAGATCCACACCCTGACCGTCATCGCGGGATCAATAGGGTCTGACCCTTTTGATCCTTTCATTTGTCCGTTTACGGGCGCGTCCGCAAAAAAGTGTAGCACTCGCTTAATTTCTACTTGTAGCAGTCGCTACATTTTTGTATATGTTGCGTCGTCACCTTTGAGGGAGCACGACTCATGACGACCACCACACCCAGCCCCGCAGCCCCAAACACCAGCGTTTATCAGCCCGGCAAGCTCATTCCCTTGCTTGCTTACGGCGCAATCGGGTGGTTTCTAGCAGCTCTTTTGTGCCGCACGCTGGGCCCCATGGGGGTCTATGAAGGTTCGGCCCAAATCATTCTCTATGCGGCCATCATTCCCGGCACCATCCCGGTGGTGTGGCTGATGAAACCGCTGCTGGGGGTGCGGCGGTCCGAAATGTTCGCCGCCGCCGCCATCGTGGACATGGCAGCTCTTGTGCTGGACGGCATTGCCGTTGCTTGGTTCCCGAGCCTCTATGGCACCGATCCCCAAATGGTGGCGAATTCCGCGGCCGCTGTTTTGTATGGGGCAGGAGTGCTGTTGGCGATCGGCTTTGTGATGAACGGTCCGGATAAGGATTAAATCGTCACGGCGCCTCGCCCGGCTTTATTTTTGGTAGATGTCTTGCATTCCGATGCATTTCAGCAACACCATACCCTCTATGGTGATCAGAAGCTGGGCGGCTTCCGCATCGCGCGCTTTTTCGCTTTTGCATTTGAGCTGCGATTTCGCCCAGTCAAGCAGACCGCGGCCGATTTGTTCGCCCACTTGGGCGTAGAACGGATCCCCTTTGGCCGACAGACTGGCGATTTCAAGCCACAGGCTCATATAGGGAAACATCTTGTCATCCAGCAACAGGGTCGACAGCTTTTCCTGAAGCTTGTTGACGGGAACCGGTTTCTTTGCCGTGTGTTCCTCCAGCAAGACCACAAGCTGCGTCAGTATGTGTTCCAGGCTTGCGGAAATCACCTCCGCCTTGTCCTTGAAGTAATAGAGCAGCATGCGGTCGCTGGTCTGGGCGGCTTTCGCGAGCGGGCGCAAGCTCGACGCCACCAGCCCTTCGTTCAGAATGTAAGCGGCAAGCCGATCCAAAATTTCCTGTCGTTTTTCGTCGGTTTTGTTCAAGGCTGCTCAGAACTTAGATATCAGGCGCTAATCATGAAGAGATATGCCACTTGGTGATCAAATGCGCAAATTTAGTTTGTCTACGGAGGGTGTGGATATAAAGGAGTATTAAGGGGACACAATACTTAATTCGCACGCCCAGCGCCTATAGAGATTTTCGCTATTGGAGAATTAAGTTTTGTGTCCCCTTAATACACCACTATTTCTCATTCGTCTGCAATTGCACAAAGTTGCCGAGCAGCATCAGGACCGCGCCCAGCAAGATCGCGATGCTGAACGGCTCGCTGTAGAACGCCACGCCCACAACGGCGATAAGGGGCAGGCGCAGGAAATCCACCACGATGACCCGGCCCACTTCCGCATAGCTCATGGCGCGGGTCATACAGTAATGGGCGGACAGGGCCATGGTGGCGACGACGAACACCCAAAACCAGTGGATCAAGGATGTCGGCCACGGCCCGCCCGAGATTGCCAGTACGAACCCGATGGGGGTCTGCAGGAGAAACATGTAGAACGGCACAGAGAGGATCTGTCCGCGATTGGTCAGAGATTTGGTGGTGACGATCGCCACTGCAAATCCTGCAGCACCTGCCAAGACAATAAAAGACGCCGGATCGACAGCCTGGATGCCCGGTTGAACGATCACCAAAACGCCGGCGAATCCAAGCAACACCGAAAGCGCTTTGCGGGGCGTGATTGCCTCCTTCAGAAACAAGGCTGCGATCAGAACCGCCCAAATAGGTGTGGTGAATTCCAGCGCAAAGACCTCTGCCAAGGGAAGAAGTCCTATCCCCAAGAACCAAGCATATTGTCCGGCGAAGTGAAAGATGTTTCGCACAAAGTGCAGGCCCACTTGGTCTGTCTGCATCGCGGACCGGTTACCGGACGCGAGGATCAACGTTGTGACAAGACCAAGTCCAATAAGGTTTCGCAGGAACAGGGTTTGCAGAGTGCCCACGTCTCCGCTCAACTCCCTTGCACCGATGGCCATGGTGCTCAACGAAAACACCGACGCCAGCATCCACAGTGTGGCCTGGGGCATGAGTTTGAACCTGTTCAAAGAAGTTCTTTCTCGGACCGACAGTGGGTCGGGATTTTTAATCTCGACCCTACGTTCATTCAAGGATGACTAATCGAATGGAGTTACATACCCTGTCCAGCGATGGGGCAGGCCTATGGGATTACAATTAAGCCGTCATGCCCGCCGAAGGCGGGTATCCAACGGCTCTTCAGCAAGCAAAAGCGGGTAATGCGGTATGTCGCCTTTGCCGCCATTAGATTCCCGGCGGAGTTTATCCTTGTGCTGGCCTTCGGCCAGACACGAGGGCCGGGAATGACTATTTGTTTTTGTCTACCCTGTTCGCCAAACAGCGGCGGAGAACTTAGAGCCCAAGTGTGCGACTAGGTCTGCGCCAGGGCCTGCTCCAAATCCGCGATGATGTCGGCGGGGTCCTCGATGCCCACCGACAGCCGCACCACGTCGGGGCCGGCGCCCGCGAGCGTCTGCTGTTCCTCCGTGAGCTGACGGTGGGTGGTCGATGACGGGTGAATGATCAGACTGCGCGTGTCGCCGATATTGGCCACATGGCTGAAGAGCTGCACGCTGTCGACGATCTTCACGCCCGCGTCATAGCCGCCTTTAACGCCGAAGGTGAAGACGGAGCCGGCGCCTTTCGGGCAATACTTCAACACACGCTCGTGGTTGGGATCGCTTTTGAGGCCTGCATAATTCACCCAGCTTACTTTGTCATGTTCCGACAAATATTCGGCCACCGCCTGGGCGTTGTCGCAATGTCGCTGCATGCGTAAGGGCAGGGTCTCGATGCCGTTCAAGATGTAGAATGCGTTGGCGGGCGACAGGGCCGGGCCGAAGTCGCGCAGCGCCAGTACCCGGCAGGCAATGGCAAAGCCGATGGGGCCGAAGGTCTCATGAAGCTTCATGCCGTGATAGCTTTCGCACGGCGCCGACAGGGTGGGGAACTTATCGTCCGCAGACCAATTAAAATTGCCGCCGTCCACAATCATGCCGCCGATGGAATTGCCGTGGCCGCCCATAAATTTGGTGAGCGAATGCACCACCACATTGGCGCCCCATTCCAGCGGGCGGCACAGATAAGGCGTTGCCATGGTGTTATCCACGATGAGCGGCACATGGGCGTCTTCCGCGATCTTGGCGATGGCTTCCAAGTCCGTCACGATGCCACCCGGGTTCGCCAAGCTTTCCACAAAGATCGCTTTGGTTTTGGGCGTAATCGCCGCTTTGAATTCGTCCGGGTTGGTGGCGTCCGCCCAGTTCACATGCCAGTCGAATTTCTTGAAGGCGTGATTGAACTGGTTGATGGAACCGCCATAAAGCTGTCGGCCGGCCACGAACTCATCGCCGGGCCCCATCAGCGTATGAAAAATCATAAACTGAGCGCCATGGCCAGACGCCGCGGCAAGGCCCGCCGTACCGCCTTCCAGCGCTGCCACACGTTCTTCCAAAACCGACTGGGTCGGGTTGTTGATCCGAGTGTAGATATTTCCGAAGGCTTCCAGATTGAACAGGCTGGCGGCATGGTCCGCGTCGTTGAACACATAGGACGTGGTCTGATAAATGGGCGTAGCGCGCGCGCCCGTGGCGGGGTCCGGGGCGGCGCCCGCATGAACTGCCAATGTGCTGAAGCCGTAATCACTCATAAAGATCCCTTTCCCTGTCCAATTGGGGTGCGTGTCAATGTGGGGGCAGACTGCCGCTGATTGCCGACAAGCCCTTTGCGCCTGTTGTCGATGACGCGGCTGTTGGCGCCGATCCAACCCATCTCGCCATTGAGGCGGCCATATTCCATTTTGGGGCAGCGGTTCATGATCACGGTCAGGCCCGCATCTTCCGCGCGCTTTGCCGCCGCTTTGTTGACCACGCCAAGCTGCATCCAAACCACTTTGGCGCCGATGGCGATTGCCTGATCGGTGATTTCGCCGGCAGCATCACCGCCGCGAAACACTTCCACCATGTCGATGGGTTCGTCGATCTCTTCCAGCGAGGCGTAAACTTTTTGTCCCAGCAGGTCTTGACCCGCAAGTCCCGGATTAACCGGGAACACCCGATAGCCCTTTTGCAGCAAGTATTTCAGAACGAAATAGCTGGGGCGCACTTCGTTGGCGCTGGCGCCCACCAGGGCAATGGTCTTTACGTCGCGCAAAACTTTGGTGATGAGCTCGTCGGAATAGGTCTGTTCAGTCATGAGGGGAGGTTGTAGGGGATATGCGTCGTGATTTCCACTTTTGTGGGTGGTTTTGGTCGTCCCCGCCAAAAACTCCAACGTCGTCCCTGCGGAAGCAGGGACCCATACCCACGTACCTAGAGACGAGAACACAGTGGCTATGGGCCCCAGCTTTCGCTGGGGCGACAAAAGAGGGGAATGCACCTATCCTCTTGGTCGAACGCGCACAACTCGACAGATTTGCTGCTTCGGCTGATACGTCGGTACCTATGAGCTACTACGTCTACATACTGGCCAGCAGAAAGCATGGCACCTTGTATGTTGGTGTGACCAACAATCTCTTGCGCCGCGTTTTCGAACATCGCGAACATTTGGCGGAAGGCTTCGCGAAGAAGCACGACGTGACCAAGCTCGTCTATTTCGAAGCGTTTGAGAGTGTTGAAGCAGCGATCGTTCGCGAAAAGCGCCTCAAGGTTTGGAAGCGCGATTGGAAGATTGAGCTGATCGAGGAGAGCAATCCGGAATGGGTCGATCTTTATCCCACGCTTCAATAGAATTCTGTTGTCGCCCCAGCGAAAGCTGGGGCCCATAACCCCTTGAGTCACATCGTGGGCACTGTGGGTATGGGTCCCTGCTTCCGCAGGGACGACATTTATCTATCCCTCCAAACCGGGTCGCGCTTTTCGATAAACGCGCCGATACCTTCTTCCGCATCTTGGGTAAGCATGTTGTGCACCATCACTTCCGCAGCGTAGGCATAGGCGTCCGCAAGCGGCATTTCCACTTGGTCGTAAAATGCTTGCTTGCCGATCGCGAGGGTTTTGGAGGACTTGGACGCAATCTTCGCCGCCAGATCATCCACTTCCTTGTCCAACCGATCTTCCGGCACGGCGCGATTGATCAATCCGAAACGCTCCGCAGTTTCTGCGTCCATCATTTCGCCGGTGAGCAGCATCTCCATGGCGTGCTTGCGGGACACATTGCGGGACAGTGCTACCATCGGCGTTGAGCAAAACAGACCGATGTTGACACCGGGCGTTGCAAAGTGTGCGGTGTCTACTGCGATGGCCAAATCGCAGCTTGCCACCAATTGGCATCCCGCAGCCGTGGCCACACCGTGTACCCGCGCGATCACCGGCTTTGGGTGATTGACGATGCTCTGCATGAGCTTGCCGCATTGGGCCATGATTTCCGCATAAAAGGCACGGCCGCCATCGTCCCGCGCCCGTTCCGCCGTCAACTCCTTCAAATCATGGCCGGACGAAAAGACCGGGCCTGCCGCCGCCAGCACGATCACCCGTACCTCCGGATTTTCCGCCGCTTCATCCAAGGAAAACTGCAACACCGACATGAGACCCGTGGACAGGCTATTCCGCTGCTTCGGCCGGTTGAGGGTGAGGGTCGCCACGCCGTTTTTGATGTCGGTGAGCAAAAGAGGCTCTTGGGTGGTGGTATCGGGGCTTTCTGCGGCTTTCATGGACGTCTCCTTTATGGTTGTGGCCATGTTAGACCGGGGCTTAGGTCGCGCGCATCGTTTTATCCGTTCGGAGTGTGGTAAAATAATACCTCATTTTTAAGATGCTGTTTTTAAACAAGTTTTTTGGTGAGAATTTGCTTGTACAGGTTGACAGTTCTCATCGTGACCTCTACAACCCGGCGCCAATGTAAACGACGGGGCGGTAGCTCCTCTTTCGCGGTACCGAAACGATGAAAACCTATTCTGCAAAGCCTGCGGATATCGAGAAGAAATGGATTCTGATCGATGCCAACGGCCTGGTGGTGGGGCGCCTGGCCTCGCTGATTGCCATGCGCCTGCGCGGCAAACATAAGCCCAGCTTCACCCCTCATATGGATTGCGGCGACAACGTTGTCGTCATCAATGCGGACAAGGTGGTGCTTACCGGCAACAAGCGCACCGGCAAAAAGTATTACTGGCACACGGGCTATCCGGGCGGCATCAAGGAACGTACCGCCGACAAGATTTTGGACGGCAAGTTTCCGGAACGGGTGCTGATGAAAGCCGTGCAGCGCATGATGCCGGGCGGTCCGCTCAGCCGGCGTCAGCTTACCCATTTGAGAATTTATTCGGGGGCGGAACATCCGCATGCGGCACAAGAGCCCATGGCGCTCGATGTGAAAAGCATGAACCCCAAGAACTTCAAGGGAATTGAATAATGGCGGAAGAAACTCAAACCCTGGAAGATTTGGGTAAGCTTACCGGACAGGAAGCGGCAGCCGGTACGCCGGCCGAAGCACCGGCGGAACCCGCGGAACCGCAAATCGACGATCTGGGCCGCTCCTATGCCACCGGCAAACGGAAAGACGCGGTTGCCCGCGTGTGGATCAAGCCGGGCACGGGCAAAATCACCGTCAACGGACGGGATGTTGAGGTCTATTTCGCGCGTCCGGTGTTGCGGATGATCATGACCCAGCCGCTGGCAACGGCGCAGCGTCAGGGCCAATACGATATTACCTGCACGGTCAAAGGTGGCGGTCTGTCGGGACAAGCCGGCGCGGTGCGCCATGGCCTGTCGAAGGCGCTCACCTATTACGAGCCCGATCTGCGGCCGGTGCTGAAAAGCGCAGGCTTCCTTACCCGCGACAGCCGCGTGGTCGAGCGTAAGAAATACGGCAAGCGCAAGGCCCGACGAAGCTTCCAATTCTCGAAGCGCTAATCGCCAGATTGTTGGGGCGCGTCCATGGGGCCGCGCGCCAAGCCAGCGATGTTTAGGACGCGACGACCCGGATGGGCGTTTGCGCGTGAGACGGTTTCCGGATCACCCCGCAATCGGTCGAGATGACCTGGGGCTCCAACCCCTTCTCGGCGCAAAACTCCATATAGGCCTGATAGGCACCGTCCCATTTGTTGTTATCGAGTACGTCATCAACAAACAGGTAGCCCTCAGGCACCAGCCGATCCCAGATTTTCTCCAAGCCGATCTTGGTGGGTTGGTACAGATCCACGTCCAGATAGGCCACCTTGACCGGCGGGAGTTCCGCGAAATCGACCTTTTTAATATCCGCACGGATGGGAGTGACGAATTCGAATTCTTTGAAGTCTTTGACGAACTTATCGTAGGTGTTCCAGAACACCTGCATTTCCCACATCGTCTTGCTGCGGTTTTTGACTTCGAAGTCCAGATCGTCGGGATCGAAGGAGCTGAACGTATCGATGGCATAATAGGGCACGTCCAGGTTCATGAGCTGGATATGCTCGGCAACGAAGCGGGTGGTCATGCCCCGGGCGACACCCACTTCCACGAAGCAGCCCGGCACGTGCTTTAAGTCTTCCAAAGCGTTCACGAAGGAGGCCAGGTGAAGCGGCGAACAGAAATAGGGATATTCGGTTGCCCACAGACCCATTTTGTAGGCAGCCTTCTTGACTTGCTGCCGCATGAAGAAGTTAAACGCGTTCACTGGTCTCACCCTTTTATAAATCGTTAAGGTTACCTTAGCGCATCGGGCACGTAATTGGGAAGTATTCGTTGAAGAACAGTAGGCTTCGTGAGTCGGATTTATTGAGTATGGTTAATATTTCGGCAGAAAAGCTGAAGCAATGGGCAGGGCCGCCCAAGTTAAACTTCGAGTGATAAACATGACGATGACCAAAGAAAGAATCAGAATCGGTATTCTCGGCGCCAGCGGCTATACGGGCGCGGAGCTTATTCGTTTGCTTGCTTGCCATCCGCAGGCGGACATTCAGGTCATTGCCGGCGAGCGAACAGCCGGTCAGCCCTTGGCCGACGTCTTGCCACATCTCGCTATGGTCGATGTACCGCCCTTGGTGAAGATCGAGCAGGTGGATTATGCATCGCTCGATGCGGTGTTCTGCGCGTTGCCCCATGCCACCACCCAGGCGGTGGTGTCGGCCATGCCCTCCTCGGTGAAGGTCTTCGACATCTCCGCGGACTTCCGCCTGGACAATATGGACACCTATGCGGAATGGTATGGCGGCGCCCATAAGGCGCCGGCGCTGCAGAACGACGCGGTCTACGGCCTGACGGAATTCTACCGGGAACAGATCAAGACAAAGCGCATCATCGCCTGCCCGGGCTGTTATCCCACCACGTCGCTGTTGCCGCTGGTGCCGCTGTTGGAAGCGGGGGCAATCGATAAAGACCGGATCATTATCGATGCCAAGTCAGGCGTGTCCGGCGCCGGCCGGGCGGAAAAGCAGGCCAATCTGTTCAGCGAAGTGTCGGAAGCAGTCCACGCATATGGGGTCGGCCGCCACCGGCACATGCCCGAAATCGAGCAGGAGCTTGCCAAGGCCGCGGGCCAAGACATCACCATCACCTTCACGCCGCATCTGATCCCCATGAACCGGGGTATCCTGGCGACGATCTATGTGAAGCTTGCCGATGGCCAATCCGTCGACAGCGCATATGAGGTTTTGGCGCGGCGTTATGAGCAAGAAGAGTTTGTATCGGTCTTGCCGGTCGGCCAAACGCCAGCGACGCGCCATGTGCGCGGGTCCAACTACGCCATGATCGGCCTTGCTCCCGACCGCGTGCCCGGGCACATGATCATCGTGGCCGTAACCGACAATCTGGTGAAAGGCGCCTCCGGCCAGGCGGTGCAGAACTTCAATGTGGCGTTCGGTTTTCCGGAAGTGACGGGGCTCACCCAAAAACCTCTGTTTCCATAATCCGTTAGCGCCGACATGGAAGTGTTACAGTCCTGTGTCAGCTTCTCCCCACAGGTTGGTTGATTAGGGAACAGAGTCCACCCTTTGCGCCCCTCCAGGAGCGCCCGCGGGTGGTGGCGTGTTCTCTCACGGTGGGGAGAAATAGGATGGGGTGTGCCCTCATTTGCCGTGCTGCGCTCGGCGGCGTCTTGTTGCTGGGATCGGCAGTAAGTGTACAGGCTGCGGATGAGATATTTGTGGTGGGATCCTCGACGGTCTTCCCCTTCACCGCGCGGATCATTCAAGACTTTTCCACTCGCAGCGACACGCGGGTGATCGGCAAGGCCACGGGCACCACCGGCGGCATGACTCAATTTTGCGCGGGCAGCGGCCTTAGTTCGCCCAGCATTACCGGCGCGTCGCGCCCCATCAAGGATGAGGAGCGTGAGGCCTGCCGGGAAAACGGCGTGGCCGACATTCTGGAGATTTTGATCGGCCGGGACGGCATCGCGCTGATCAGCTCGTCCAAACTGGACACGGCAAACTTCACCCGGGAAACGCTCTATCGCGGGCTTGCCGCGGAAGTGCCGGTGAACGGCAATTTGCGGCCCAATCCCTACAGCACCTGGCGGGACATCGACTTGGATCTTCCCCAATATCCAATCGTCTTCTTTGGTCCGCCCAATACGTCCGGCACGCGGGAGATTTTCGAAACGCTGGGTATGCTGCAGGGCGCCTTGCAAGTGGAAGATTTTCGCAAACTTCCGCCTGCGGAACGTAAAGAGGCCGGCACCGCCATTCGCCGCGACGGCGTTTACCGCGAGATGGGCGAAGACGATGTCGAGATCATCAATAAGGTGCGCGAAGAAGAAGGGTCCTTCGGTATTGTCGGCTTCTCCTACGCCTACGACCATGACGGCGAAGTGCGCCTGCATCAGGTGGACGGCGTGGAGGTGTCCTTCGAGACCATCGAATCCGGGCAATACCCCCTGTCGCGGGATCTCTTTCTTTATGTGAAAGAAGAGCATTTGTCCCTGGTGCCGGAATTGGCCGCCTTCCTTGAGCTTTACGTGTCGGACGCATCGCTCGCGCCGGAGGGCGTGCTGGAGGATCTGGGTCTGGTGCCCCTGTCCGATGCGGACCGCCAGGCCACCCAGGACCAATTGGCGCAAACCGTTGCCAAATGGAAGGGCAATTAGAAGAAGCGCCCCCTTTCGACACGCGCTAAATCCGCTACGATTGCTTCCAACAGACAAGCTATTGGGAGCGGTTTCATGATCGATCATGTGTCTATTGGTGTGCGCGATCTAGCGGCGGCGCGAGCGTTTTACGGGGCCGTGTTGGCCGAAATCGGCTATCGCTTGATCGACGACCGGTCCGACACTGCGGGGTTCGGCAAAAAATACTCCGATTTCTGGCTCAACGCGCGCCCCGGCTTGGCCGCAAACAGTGAAGATACCGGTGTGCATGTCTGCCTTCGTACACGGACGAAAGAACAGGTGGAGGCATTTTACGCCACAGCGCTGGACCAGGGGGCCGTCGACGCGGGCGCTCCTGGCTTGCGCCCCCAATACGCCGAGGCCTATTACGCCGCCTTCATCAAAGATGCCGACGGCAATGTGGTGGAAGTGGTGACGTTTCTAGAAGGCGAGAAGTAATTCAAAGAGTCTTCCTCACGAAAGTGAGGATTCAGTAGCCACGGTCGTCTGTAAATGCAAAAGGCATTGTTCACTGGGTTCCGCTTTCGCGGGAACGACAAATGAGTTTTAGTCCGCCACAGAGTTTTGCCTGCCAAAGCACAACGGGGTGATGCGGCGTTTGCGACTCCTCAATACATATTGTTCCGGTAATCGTCCTCGATGGCCGCATCCACCAGCTCCTTCGTGGCCTCGTCGAGTTCGACAAGATCCGTCGTCAGTTCCCGCAGGCTGGGCACGGCGCCCTTTTCCGGCTCATAGTCCGCTTCCCAAAGCTTGGACCGGCGAAAGGCCTTGGAACAATGGCCAAGCGCTTCTTTGACCTCGATGCAAATGACGGAGCGGGGCAGCTTGCCCTTAACCGGAAACTGTTCAAGCAGCGCCGGGTCCACGCTCAGCGTCGCGCGCCCGTTCACGCGCACCGTGTCCAAGATGCCGGGGATGATAAACAGCAGCGACACATCCGGACACGCCATAATATTGCTGATGCTGTCGAGCCGGTTATTGCCCGGCCGGTCCGGCAGCAGCAGGGTGTTGTCATCGGCGATCTTGACGAAACCCGGCGCATCTCCACGCGGCGAAATATCGGTGCGGCCATTGCCGTCATAGGTGCTCAGGCAGGCAAACGGCGACAATTCTATGTATCGCTTGATCGACTTGGTCAGATGCGGCACGCCCTTGCTCGCCACCATGGGGTGAGGCTGGTCGTAATGCTGCCGAAGCTGGTCTTCGGTCTTGATGATATGATCGGCATTGAGTTCCATCGTGCATCTCCCTTTTTAAGCCTCATTCCGGGCGTTACGTTCACACAGCCACCAAGCATAGGCAATAACCGGTGTAGCAACTAGAAACGAAACCACGTTTCCATCGAGGCCGAACAATGTGGGCGGCATTTGATGGGCGGGCAGGTCCGGTGCGGCGGACGCATCGAAAATCGGCGCGATGGTTAGGGAGGCGAAGAAGCTCGCCACATAGGCGAGCAAGATCATGATCGCGATACGTATACGGATGATCGATCCGGCATTTTCGCCCACCCAGATCAGCGCCAAGGCGATGCCATGGGTCGCCATCACGTTCAGCACGGCCCAAATCACATGAAGCCGCGCATGGGGCGGCCACGCCTCGTTGCCGGCGTGAATGTAGCTGAGATCGGCAATCGGCGTGCCGATGATGCTGGCTGCCAGCAGTGCCGTCAGAACATATCTGCCCATGGTGATCCCGTCCTCCGTCCTGTCTGTCATCTGATCCGGCCGTCGTGGGGTGCAGTCCATCCTGGGTCCCCCGGTCTAGCCGGGGGACGACGATTGGGGATGGGCCGTTTTATCCAAGGTCCTCATACAGGTCCTTCCACGACGGATTGGCTTTTTCGATGAGATGCATCTTCCAATATCGCGGCCATTTTTTCAGCCGCTTTTCCCGATGTATCGCGGCTTCAATGCTCTCATGCGCTTCAAACCAAACCAGGTCTTTCACGCTGTGCCGTTTTGTGAAGCCTTGGACGACACCTTGTTTGTGCTCGAAGACACGGCGAATAAGGTCATTTGTCACGCCTACATACAAAGTGCCGTTCTTGCCGCTTGCGAGAATGTAGACATAGGCGGCCAATGCACATTCCTCTCTTCGTCGTCACCCGGCTCGACCGGGTGACCCAGGATGGATTGGACGAAACGAACAAAGACAATAAGTGGCGGATACGCTCACCCGTCCATCTGGCGGACATAGGAACCCGGGGCGTCTTCGATCACCTCAAGCTTGCCGTCGCCGGGTGTGCGTGCCGCCACCTTGGCGCCGGACTTGGCGGACAGCCATTTGTCCCAATCGGGCCACCAGGACCCTGCATGTTCCGCTGCGCCATGCCACCATTCATCGATGGTGTTGGTCTTTTTGCTGTTGGTCCAATATTGATATTTGTTGAGGGCAGGGGGATTGATGACGCCCGCGATGTGGCCGGACCCCGCCACCATGAACTTTACCGGCCCGCCGAACAGATAAGTTCCTTTGTACACGGACAGGGCCGGGGCGATGTGATCTTCCCGGCTCGACTGCAAATAGATCGGGACTTTCACCTGCTTCAAATCCAACTGTTCGCCCCCGAGTACCATGCGGCCTTCCGCCAGATTGTTCCGCAGATAACATTCGCGCAAATAAAACATATGCATGGCCGACGGCATGCGGGTGGCATCCGCATTCCAAAACAACAGATCGAAGGCGGGCGGCGAGCGGCCCAGCAAATAATTGTTGACGATGTTCGACCAAATCAAATCGTTTGAGCGCAGCATGTTGAAGGTGCCTGCCATGCTGCTCCCCTCCAGCACACCGCCGGCCTGCGCCATCTGGTTTTCGATGCTCTGGAGCTGCTCTTCATCGATGAAGACTTGCAGGTCGCCCGCTTCCGTGAAATCCACCTGGGCGGCAAAAAACGTGGCGGACTTAATGCGGCTGTCTTTCTTTGCCGCCATATAGGCGAGGGTTGAGGCAAGCAGCGTGCCGCCGATGCAATAGCCCACCGCATTCACGTTGCGTTCGCCTGTTGCGGCCGCGACGGCGTCCAGCGCGTCGAAAATTCCCTGCCGCATGTAGTCTTCGAACGTCTTTTGCGAAAGCGTGGAATCGGGATTGACCCACGAGACCACGAACACGGAATAGCCCTTGTCCAAAAGCCATTTCACGAACGACTTTTTCTCGTTCAGGTCCAAGATGTAGTACTTGTTGATCCAAGGCGGCATGATCAGAAGCGGCGTCTTATAGACTTGCTCCGTGATCGGAACGTATTGAATGAGTTGCATCAGATCGTTTTGGTAAACGATTTTGCCCGGCGTTATGGCGATGTTCCGGCCCACCTCGAAGGCACTCATGTCGGTCTGTGTGATGGCCAGTTGCCCCTCGCCGCGCTCCAGATCCTCCAAAAAATGGTCGAGGCCGCGCACCAGGTTTTCGCCGTTCTCCGCGAGCGTTGCTTGAATCACTTCCGGGTTGGTGAACAGGAAATTAGACGGCGAGAAAGCATCCGAGACTTGCTTGGCAAAGAAGCGGGCCTTTTGACGGGTGTCGTCATCAAGGCCCTTCATTTGATTGACCGTTTCCTCAAGCCAGCTTGCATTAATCAGATAGGATTGTTTGATGAAGTCGAAGAACTGGTTTTCGTCCCAATCCACGTGTTTGAAGCGACGGTCCCCCCGATCCGGCGAGATCAGATCGGGCAGTTCTTCCCCCAAGACGCGGCGCGCGGTGTGCTGCCACAAGGTCATGTGCCGTTGAAGCAATTGAAGCTGGGCCTGGGGCAGAAAGGTGGGATCCGCCAGCGCCTTGCGCATCACTGTGGTTAATGTGCCAGTAAGGTTAAAAGGGTCCAAGGAGCGGTTTCGGGAAGCAACGGCGCTGTTCATCACCGACGTGACCAGCCGGGCGCTCTGCGCCGCCATTTTCAAGGCATTTTTCGACAGGTCCATCGCATTTGGAACAGGCAGCTTTTCCGACCCTTCGGCGGCCATGAGGGGATCTCCTAGATTGAGCGCCGCCGGATGGGTCCTCCGTGCACGGCGCGGTTTGGGATTTGACGGGCCTATAGTATAACGGGCCTCAAGGGTATCGTCAGCGGCCACACAACCGGATTCATGTGACCAAGGTGTGACGCCGGCGAAACAATGATTTGGAAGGGTAACTCGTGCGAAATCAAAGTAAGCGTCTCACTGCGTATAGTGTTGTTGTGGCCGCGGCCCTGGGTTTGTCGGCCTGTTCGGCTACCCCAAACTGGGCAAATCCGGTGGCTTGGTATGACGGGATTGTGGGCAACGATCAGGGTTTGCCTGAAAAGCTGCCTGAAGGCCCCGATAAGGACTTTCCCCAATTGGCCGATGTAGGGCAGGCCCCAAAGCCCAGCCTGACGGTCAAAGAACGCAAGCAAATTACCGAAGGGCTGATTGCCGACCGGAACCGCCAGGCCTATACGGGCGAAATCCTGCAAGGGGGTACGGACCCCTCCGCGCCGCCGCCACCAGCCGCCGCGCCGTCCTCTTCCTTTGTGGGTCAGCCGGCCAGCCCCGTCAATCCCGAAGGGGCAGAGGATGCTTCGGGTGATATTGAACCCGACAAAGAGCGCAAGTCGTTCTGGAGAAGAATCTTCTAAGGCATTCTCATTATTGAGAGAATTCGTTTTCTTGAAGTAAGGCTCTAAGGGCGTCGAGCCGGCCGCGCCCATATGCTATGCTTGGCGCTAAGGGGAGGCGTTGATGGAGACGCCTCATGGCCTCAAAGACCACTCACCGATGTCGCCCCGGACTTGTCCTGGGGCCGGTAGCTATTCCCACAAGTTCAAACAGTTCTAGGTCGATAGGCCTCAAATCGCTGTCCCTTGCTCACCGTGATCGAAGGTTGGAAACGGCGGGCTCGGAGACGAAGTTTGCCCGGCATGCCCCCACCCAACCCTCCCCCGAAATCGGGGGAGGGCTTTATTCTTCGATGACGCTACGCATGCTTCCTCCCACCGCTTGCGGGGGGAGGATAGGAGGGGGGCGCCAAAAGTCGGATGAACCCCATGCACCCATTGTTTATGAGACTTGTCCGCCCCGCTCCCCCTCCCAACCACCCGCCAGGGTACTGTATCCGGGTGGTTGGGAGGGGGAGTGGGCTGGCAAGGTGTTCAAACAAAGGATGAACCCCATGCACCCATCTTTTTTTAACGCTCAGGGGGCTCGTGACGGCCCGTCCGGTGCCCAAAACATGATTAATTCGGCCAAATTTCATTCATCATTTAGCCGGATTTTTTCACTAGGCTTCCCATACTATTCCTGGGCAGAGGCCAATTTCGGGGCTATAAGGCCTCCCTCGCATCACGTTTTGGGTCTGCAAGGGGATCTGGCGATCTCGCCTGGATGTGTGTGGCCATTGTTTGAGACTGAATTCCCATGACCAACGAAGAATTCCACCGGATTAAGCGCCTGCCACCTTACGTGTTTGAAGAAGTCAACCGTTTGAAGGCAAAGGCGCGCGCGGCCGGGGAGGACATTATCGATTTCGGCATGGGCAATCCGGATATGCCCACGCCGAAGCATATTGTCGATAAGCTGGTGGAAACCGTGCACAAGCCGCGCACCAACCGGTATTCGGCGTCCCGGGGCATTCCCGGTCTGCGGCGGGCGATGGCCGCCTATTATGATCGGCGCTTTGGTGTGCGCATCGATCCGGAAACGGAAGTGGTTGCTACCCTGGGATCGAAGGAAGGGTTTGCCAATCTGGCCCAGGCCATCACCACGCCGGGCGATTTGGTGATCGTGCCCAACCCGTCCTATCCCATTCATGCGTACGGCTTCATCATTGCCGGCGCCAACATCCGCCATTTGCCGGTCAATGCCGGGCCCGGCCCGGTGGGTGATGAGTTCTTCGTGGCCCTCGACAAAGCGATCCGCCACAGTGCGCCGCCGCCATTGGCTTTCGTGCTGAACTATCCGTCCAATCCCACGGCTCAGATTGTGGATTTGGATTTTTATAAAGAGGCGGTTCGGTTCGCGCGCAAGCACGACATGTTCATTCTGTCGGATCTGGCCTATGCGGAGATCTATTTTGACGAAAATAATCCGCCGCCGTCGATTTTGCAGGTAGAGGGCGCGAAGGATCTGGCCGTCGAATTCCAGTCCTTGAGCAAGACATATGCGATGCCCGGATGGCGCATGGGCTTTGCCGCCGGAAATCAGCGACTGATACATGCCCTGACGCGCATCAAATCCTATTTGGACTATGGTGCCTTCACCCCCATTCAAGTGGCCGCCGCGGCTGCCTTGAACGGCCCCGAATCGTGTATCGATGAAATCCGCACTATTTACAGAAGCCGCCGGGATGCGCTTGTGGAAAGCATGGGCCGGGCCGGTTGGGATATTCCAAGTCCACCGGCGACCATGTTTGCGTGGGCGCCGATCCCCGAACGGTTCAGGAATATCGGTTCTATGGAATTCTCGAAACTGCTGCTCACCGAAGCGAAAGTCGCGGTCTCACCCGGCGTGGGCTTTGGCGAGTATGGCGAAGGCTATGTGCGCATCGGCCTCGTGGAAAACGAGCAGCGGACACGTCAGGCAGCGCGCAATGTGCGCAAGTTCCTAAATGCGGGCGAAATCGACGATGATTGCGCGCACATTCCCGAAAAGAAGGCGGTGCATTCTTGAAACCACCGCTGCGCATTGGATTGGCCGGCTTAGGCACTGTCGGCATCGGCACTTACAAGATCCTCACCGAACATGCCGATTTGTTGAGTGAGCGTTGCGGGCGTCCTCTGAATGTGACTGCTGTTTCTGCGCGCGACAAAGCGAAAGATCGCGGTGTCGATTTGCGCGACGTGCGGTGGGCGGAGAGCGTTCATGCCCTGGCCCGCGACCCGGAAGTGGATGTGATCGCCGAGATGATCGGCGGCGCCGACGGAGATGCGTTTGATTTGGTGCGCGATGCGCTGGACAACGACAAACATGTGGTCACCGCGAACAAGGCGCTGATTGCCACGCACGGCATCGATCTGGCGCGGCGCGCGGAAGCCAAAGGGTTGACGCTTGCCTTTGAAGCGGCCGTGGCCGGCGGCATTCCCATCATTAAATCGCTGCGCGAGGGCCTAGGTGCTAACAAGGTGTCACGGATTGTTGGCATTCTGAACGGTACCAGCAACTACATCCTCACCACCATGGAAGCGACCCGACGCAGCTTCGAAGACGTCCTGGCCGAGGCGCAGCAGCTTGGTTATGCCGAAGCGGATCCCACCTTCGATATCGATGGCACCGATGCGGCCCATAAGCTCAGCATCTTGGCGTCAATTGCGTTTGGATCGGAGGTCGCCTTCGACAAGGTGCGCTGCGAGGGCATTCAAAAAATTTCTCCGGTCGACTTTCAGTATGCGGCCGAATTCGGATATCGGATTAAGCTCTTGGCGATTGCGGAAGAAGGGATCGGCGGTATTTTGCAGTCCGTGCATCCCACCTTCGTGCCCGCTGAAACGCCTATGGCCGATGTGGACGGTGTGTATAACGCTGTCGTCGTGGAAGGCGATGCGGTCGGCCGCACGGTGTATGAAGGGCGCGGCGCGGGCGAGGGGCCCACGGCGTCAGCCGTTGTGGCGGACGTAATCGACGTGGCCCGGGGTCTTTATCAGCCCGTCTTCCAAACGCCGGTCGGAAAACTTCGTCCGTTCCAACAAGCAAACTTCGATGAACGGCGCGGCAAGTTCTACATCCGATTGGCCGTAATGGACCGGCCGGGTGTGATTGCGCAAATTTCGCGTCTGCTTGCGGACGAAAATGTTTCGCTAGAGAGCATCATTCAAAAGGGCACGGATGCAAATGGCGCCGTGTCCGTTGTTTTGATGACTCACGAGACGTCGGAAAAATCGATTGCGCGCGCGTTAAGCGGCATCGAAGCGCTCGATGACGTTATGCAGCCAAGCTGCATGATCCGGGTGATGGAATTTTGAACAGTGAAAATGTCCGCCGGGCTTGGCGCCGGCGGCTGGTGAGTTGATAGAAGGAAAAGGGGACAACATGTCCGACAACAAGTCGAGACTGGACCGTGTCTTGTCGCTGGAAATGGCACGTGTCACCGAGGCGGCGGCCATTGCCGCGTCTCGGCAAGCAGGCCGGGGCGATGAAAAGGCGGCAGATCAAGCCGCCGTGGATGCCATGCGCAAGGCGCTCAACACCGTCGAATTTGACGGTACGGTGGTTATCGGTGAGGGGGAGCGTGATGAAGCGCCCATGCTCTATATCGGCGAACATGTGGGCACCGGTGGCGGACCGAAGGTGGACATCGCGCTGGACCCCTTGGAAGGCACCACGCTGACCGCCAAAGACATGCAAGATGCGTTGGCGGTGGTGGCAACAGCGGAAGGGGGCAGCCTGTTGCATGCGCCGGACGTCTATATGGAGAAGATCGCCATTGGCGGCGGATATCCCGACGGCGTTGTGGAACTGGACAACGACCCGGCGGACAATGTGCGCGCGCTTGCGGAAGCCAAGGGCGTGCCGGTCAATCAGATCACGGCGTGTATTCTCGACCGTCCTCGCCATGCGGAGCTGATTGCGAAAGTTCGAGCGGTCGGCGCGGGCATTCGCTTGATCGCCGATGGGGATATCGCCGGCATTATCCACACAACGGATTCGTCAACCGGTATCGACATTTACATGGGCACTGGCGGGGCGCCCGAAGGTGTGCTTGCAGCTGCGGCATTGCGCTGTATCGGTGGGCAGATGCAAGGCCGCTTAGTGTTCGGCAATGACGATGAACGGGCACGTGCGCGCCGGGCGGGCATTGAGGATCTCAACAAGAAGTACAGCATGATCGAGCTGGCTCAGGGCGATGTGATTTTTGCCGCAACTGGCGTGACCGACGGCAGCATGCTCGACGGCATCAAATGGGGCCGGGGATCTGTCGAAAGCCATTCGGTGGTCATGCGGTCGCGTACCGGCACCGTGCGCTGGATACGCGCCAAACACCGGCGTTCGGACTGATCCCAAGCGATGGCCGTTCCTGCACCCAAAACAAATGCGAGCACAAGCGGGAGCGAAACATTTCTTGGCGTCAGCCAGTCGCTGGGGGGATCCAAATGGATGCCCCGCCTGACGGACGAGCGGCGCGCCCTTGAAATTGCGCAGCGGTGCGGCGTTCCGGATTTGTTGGCGCGGATATTGGCCGGCCGGGGCGTGGAGGCGGATGGGGTCGATCCGTTCTTGAACCCCAGCCTGAAATATGGCCTGAGCGATCCGTCCACGCTTCAAGACATGGGCCGCAGTGTCGAGCGGGTTGTTCGTGCACTGACGAATGGCGAAAAGATCGCCGTCTTCGGCGATTACGATGTGGACGGCGCAACGTCGGCGGCCCTTCTTGCGCGGTACTTTCGCGCTTTGGGCAGAGATCTCGTGGTCTATGTGCCCGACCGCCTGAAGGAAGGGTATGGCCCCAATGCCCCGGCGCTGCTTGCGCTGAAGCAAGACGGCGTCGGACTTGTGCTGACGGTCGATTGCGGCACGCTTGCCTTTGAGCCATTGCGCGCCGCACGTGAAGCCGAGCTGGACGTAATCGTGTTGGATCACCACCAGGCGGAACCGGCATTGCCGGAAAGCGTGGGGCTCGTTAATCCCAACCGGCTTGACGATCAAAGCGGCTTGGGCGTGTTAGCGGCGGTGGGCGTTGTGTTTATGTTCCTGGTGGCGCTTAACCGGGACCTGAGGAAAGCCGGCTGGTTTGCCCAACAATCCGTCGACGAACCAAATCTGTTACAGTGGCTCGATCTGGTGGCGCTTGGCACGATTTGCGATGTGGTACCTTTGTTGGGCATCAACCGGGTGCTGGTATCCCAAGGGCTGAAAGTCATGGCGCGCCGTCAGAATACCGGCCTGCGCGCGCTGGCGGAGGTGGCATCGCTCAAGACCGATCCGGGTCCCTATCATGTGGGTTTTCTGTTGGGGCCGCGCGTCAATGCGGGCGGGCGCGTGGGGGAAGCCGGGTCAGGCGCGCGCCTGTTGGCGACCGACGATTGGGCCGAAGCGCAAGCCCTGGCAGAAAAGCTCGACCGTTACAATCAGGAGCGAAAGACCATCGAGGCGATGGTCCTCGAGCAAGCCTTGGAACAGGCATCGGCGATGGGGCCCGACAGCCCGTGCCTAGTCGTATCGGCGGAAGGCTGGCATCCGGGCGTGGTCGGCATTGTGGCGAGCCGCCTCAAGGATCGCCACGGTGTACCGTCCATCGTCATCGGCTTCGATAATGGTGTGGGGAAGGGGTCGGGACGGTCCATTCCCGGCGTCGATTTGGGCAACGCGGTCATCGCCGCCCACCAGGCAGGGGTGCTGATCAATGGGGGCGGTCACGCCATGGCGGCGGGTCTCACCGTGGCGCCCGATCGGATTGATGATTTGCGGATGTTCCTCGGCGAACATCTGGCGGACGCCGTTCGGCAAAACGGCGGTCAGCATGTGCGCAAGATCGACGGGGCGGTTTCCGTCGCCGGCGCCAATGGCGAATTGATGGCCCTGTTGGATCAGGCGGGTCCCTATGGCGCAGGCAACTCGGAACCGACTCTGGTCATTCCATCGGCCCATGTGGCGTTTGCCGATGAAGTGGGCACGGGTCATGTGCGCTGCACGCTGACGGATCCGGCGGGCGCCCGGCTCAAGGCCATTGCGTTCCGAGCAAGAGAAACACCGGTCGGCGCCGCGCTTCTGGCGTCGGACCGCGCGCCGCTGCATGTGGCCGGCAAGCTGCGTTGGGACGATTGGGCGGGCGGCGGACAGGTGCAGTTTCAGATCGACGATGCGGCCCCCGCGCGAGCGTAAGGATATCTAGAGGATTTCGGGAAATTCTTTGCGCGCGCCGTCAGAATACGATATGAGACGGAATTCTCAGCCGTGCGCCATGGGGCTTCAGGGGGGCTTGCCATTCGCCCCGCGGAACCCTATAAGCGCGGCTCACCCGCGCTCCCTTCGTCTATCGGTTAGGACGCCAGATTTTCAATCTGGAAAGAGGGGTTCGATTCCCCTAGGGAGCGCCAATTTCCCCTAAGACATTGATTTTAAAGAGTTTTTTGGCTACCGGCTTGGCGAAGGATCGCAGCTTTCGTCGGCCGAGGCACCCGTCAGCCCGTTCGCGTAGTCGCGCAATTTGTCTGCCGCACCGTCGTAAAGGGTGCGGTCGATCTCGCCACCCGCCGCCAATTTGAACACCCGCTGTGCCAGGCCCACATAGCCCAAGCTGAAATTGTTCGCCGACGCTAGATCGGCGGGCACGGTCACCAACTTGACCCCGTCGCTGTTGGTGCCGAGACCTTGGCACACATTGAGGAGATCCGTGTCGAGCATCAACACGGATGCACCCACGTCGGGCATCTTGATCGACACGCCGGCTTCGTCTCCGTCGGAGGACGTGAGCGCGCCGGCCGACACGCTGTCTTGAAACACGAAGAACAGGCGCGAGGTTTCAAGCCCTGCTTGCAAGCCGTCTGTGCGCATGTCCACGTCGACGCGCCGCGGCGGCGACCATCCGCACGCGTTCCGTTCAAGAGCGATGCCTTGGGGATTGTTGGTGAAGCCGAACAAGACCAATCCAAACCGCCGAACGCGGGGCACGAAGACAACAGCTTTGGCGCCCGCCAGCAAATCCGAGTCTCCGCAAAACGAGCTCCACCCCTCCAGCAATTCGATGGAGCGCGCCAGCGCCTTTCGTTCTTTGTTAGATCCTTCTTCGGCAGCATCCGCGATCGCAAGCACTGCCGTCAACGCCAGCAGACACATTGCTGCGGCGACAGACATTCGTTTCACCTGTCCGTCTCCCCCAATATGGAAAAGGCCTTAAGGCAGTTTAGCGGCACATTCATGAGCAGCGCAAACACCCCGTGATGCGATGCCTTTGGGTTTGGTACGTGCCTCAACAATGCCGACAACTCAATCCGCATGCCGCCGCCTTCCGACGATTGGTACAATGAGGATTGAAATAAACACGCCGGACGTCACCGCGCGAAATACAAAAGTGAGTGTGGCAAGTCCCCAGTCATTCGGCTTTACGGACAAGGCCGAGAACCGGCAGTCATATATCTCGGCTGCGTCAAACAAGGCGCCGCGAACAAGCTCATCGACCCAGAACAAGGTCAAGCTCACCAGATTCTCCGCGTCAAACTCTTCGAACGCCGAGGCATCGCCCAGATTTTGCCGCACCCATTCATGGCATACGGATTTCTGGGCGTCCGTTTCCGTGTCCAGTTCAAATTCCCTTGCGATAACTGCCCGCGCGGACTCTTCATAGGCCTGCTGCAGCCCATATTCATTGGCGACGCCCGCGGGCAGCCGGGCGCCGGCCAAGAGCAGTGTCACCATTACCGGAGAAGCGAGCAGGGTGAGCCATGCAAGCAAGACGATGCGGCGGTTTCGCCGCCCCGTGCGAAGCGCAGACAGAAGCTCGATAATCAAAGACAGGTAGAGCATCGTGACGAATAAGAAAGACGAAATCGTGTAGAGCCAGCCTGAGGTGGCCGAAAATTGGATGCACAGAATACAGACGATCAGGAATAGGCCGGCGATCGATCGAATAAAGAACGCACCGTCATGGGCGACGGTTCGGCGCCGAACGATGGAAGAGGAAAGTCCATAGAATGTGACCAACAGCCGTAGCGCTAAAAGAAACGCCAGCACCATAACGGCGGCGGCTGACGCAACAATAACAATTGTACTGCCCATGATCGATTAGCCTTCCCCTGGGATTTTCTACGCTGACCGCATCTCGAACACCAATCGCGACCTTTCTCGATCTTTCTTTTCGCTGACGGTATGATCCAACCACGCAAGTCAAACAGAAGACCGCGCCAGCGGCAATCGCAAAACCGAAGGCTTGACGAGGCATTCTTGGAGAAATGTATTCCAGTTTCTGGATTGCTCATGCTGGAACAGCGCCATCTTCGTCCATGGTGCCTGCCGGTGTGAATGAAAAGTTATTGAAGGCAAACAACCGAGTAGTTTGTGCATTCGGTATTCGACAGAATGCTCTTTCCCTCGCCCGACAGACGACCCGATGACATCAGCTCAGTTTCTGCTTGCCGTAACAAATCCGTCATCGGTTCCGGGACCGCCAGGCGATAGAGTAGTCCGTCTGAGGCGGTGTAGAGGACGTGGCTGCCGTCTGGGGACCAAAAAGCGGCCGCCGCAGCTTGGTCGATGAGGGCCACGGCCGGCGCCAATGGATGTGCTGTCGACTTGACATAAATGCCGCCGGCGTTGCTTCGGCTCGCCAAGAATAGCTTGCCGTCGGAAGAAAAAGATGCGTTTCCCACAGAATTCAGGAAGGGAATCGTAATTGGTGCCTTGTTTGGGTCGTGTGCATCGATCACTGTCACGCGCCCGCGCGCATTGAAGAGGATGCGATCACTTGCCGGCGCGAATATAGCCCGGTTTGCGTTGCCGGGCCCTATCGGCGTTGCGATAGGATCAAAACGTCCGTTTACTGAGGTGAAAAGGAAGGCCTTTCCCGACCAAGTGCGACCTATGACCATGGATCCGTCAGGCGAAAATGTGGCGTCTGCAAATCCATGATCGCTGGCGCCAGCGGAAACCGAAAGAGTCTGAACAGTCCCGTCTTCACTGATCAAATTCAATACACGGTCTAGGACGATCAGCAGCGAGCCTCCCGTGGGCGCATAGACCGCCGACCGAACGCGCCCGCCCTGTACCGGGGAGACAAGGGGCGTACCCCTTTCCGACGTCATGTCAAAACGATCCAGTTGGCCGTCATGAGTAAGCACAAACGCCTGCTCACCTGTCGGCGAATAATCTATCAAGTGAATACCTGATTGGTCGGGCGTGGGTATGGGTTTGGCCTCGGCAGTGCCGTCAAGTGCCACCTCCACGACGCTATGGTCACGATCGACGACCAACATATGGGTGCCGTTAGGAGAAACCACCGCTGTCGAAGCTACTCTCGGAATAGAAAAAGAAGAAGATGAGCCGGTTCCAATTGGCAAGTCGGTTACGTGGATCAACGTTTCCGTCCGGTTAGATTCCAAGAGAGATGCATAATCCAACAGGACAAGACGATTTCCGGATTTCGAAAAATGTCCTGTACTGAAGATGCCCGCGTCAGGTAGAGCCCCTGGGACCGGTTTTCCACTTGCATCGAAAAGTGTTGGGGGTGCAGCGAATCCGGCAAGTAGTAGATATTTATCTGTATATGAGGCATTGCTATACCCTTGCCCCCGTACCGGTTGAAGGGGCGCCACTGCGTGTCGATGGGTCGACAGTTCGAATTCTGAGTGAGCTTCCAGGCCTTTCGACAACAAAACGCGATCTGCATCTAGAAAAAGGCGGATTATTTCATTCTGCGGTGCGTCAAATTGGACGATTTGAGGGGGAGCATCTGAATCGACGGTGTCAAACACCAAGCCTCGCGGCGATACTGGGTCGAGCAGCCCGACGGTTCGACCATCTTTGGAGACGTCGTAGATATAGTAATAGTCGTTCTGCCTTTCCGATATCGGTAATCTAACAAGTGGCGTGCTCAGAGAGTTTCTATCCAAAATAAGCAGTTCGTTGTCCGTAGTAGTAAGGACGATGCGTTCGCCGTCCGCAGAAATTTCGCTTGTATCAATTTCTTCCGCTATTTGACCAGTATGAAGGCGGTTGCCGGTAAAGGCGTCATAGAGGTCTATTTTGGTGGAGTTGTCGTTTGACCCTTCGCTAATCAACAAAACTGTGTCGCTTTGTGCTGCATAATTGACACCTACAACTTCACCGTCCGGCGGCTGCAACTGGTACATTGGAGCGCCGCCGGCCAGAGCATCAAAGGCAAACACGGCACGCTCTTCAGTTTCAACAATCACGTTGGCGCCATCCGAAGAAAACGCCGCTGACCTGTAATTGTCGGTGACGCCCTCCAATACCGCAAACGGCTGCTCTCCCGGGCGCACGTTCTGAGAGACGTGGTAGACACGCAACAAATCGTCATCGTTCGAGCCAGCCAGCAGATGACTTCCCATTGGAGAGAAGCGGCGCCTGAAACCTCCTTCAGGAATTCTAATCTGGTTCAACAAATCATGACCGCCTGTTGACCTATAGATGAGAGCGGAGTCAAAGGTTGTCGCAAGGATACGCTCGCCGTCTGAAGAGAAAGCCGCCGAATGAAAGAACTGATCTTCATACTGAATAATCGAGCGAATTCGCTCGCCTGCCACCTCCGTCCAGACATGAATTCCATCATCTTCGACAACAAGGAGCTGCTTGCCGTCAGGTGAGTAGGTCGGGCTCCTGCCCGTTATAAACAAGCGTTCAGTTTTGCGGGCCAATGCGCTGGCAAGAGCTGTCTGGAGCTCTGCGGATTCGGCGGGTAGCTTCTCTGATTTGTCCCAATCCGGCGGAAAACCCTTATAGGCAAACAAGGCGGCAAGCGCATGGTGTTGTGCGTTGGTCGCGGTTCTTGATGCCCTGAGATTCCGCTCCAGCTGCGCAAGTTGCGCTTGGGAAAATGGTCTGGGGTCGATCGCGCGGGCAATGAAACCGGAACCGACCGCGCTATGGTCTGCAATGGCACTGATAAGTTGGCTTCGATTGGGAGACGCGTCGTTGACGAAATCATTCGCGCCCTTGAAGTGCATGCCGATCACATAATCTCCCGGCAGAGCAAAGATGGGCGCACCTGAGCTTCCCGGCAGCGTGTCGCACACATGGGCAAAAGTGTGCTGCAATACCGGATCGCGCCGCAGCGCGGTGCGGCAGTCATAAGAGGTCAGCAACAGCGGATGTTGCGCCGGGTGATGGAGAATATAAAGCCGTTGCGGTCCGTCGGCAATGTCCGGAGCTTCAGCCACAATTGATAACGGAACGGGCTGTAGCTCTTCCGGCAATGTCTGGCCTTTAACTTCCTCCGAAAGATCAACATGAAAAACGGCATAGTCCAGCCCATCGGTCCCCGCCAAAATGGCGGGTGACCGTTCGACAGGCTCGCGCGCTACGGAAAAGGCGTAAGTCTGCGAGCCGCTTTCCAAATAATTCAGAACCAAGAGGATCTTGTGGACTGAGTGTCTACCCTTGTCTGGATCCGGTTGGATGCAATGTTGGGCCGACATGACATGCGTTGGCGTGATGAAGAATGCTGTGCAGCGCCCAACATCTCCGTCGGCATCATTCCACTGAACTTGAAGCGACCCGATAGACCTTGCGTGCCGGCGCCAGGCGAAATCGGAGCTGTAAGTGGTTAGAGGTTCGAAAGACTGTTTGAGCTCTTCGAAACCGGTTGTAAACCGAGACGCCCCGGAAGTCTCATCCATTTGGATGGGGCCTTCACCGAACGAGGTTGCCGGGTAGTTGGTCTGGCGGTCCGGCGACAGGTAATCGGCCAGTTGCGAAAGATAGGGAACCTCTCGGACCGACTCCAGCACGCGAAGGTCCTTTATCCACATTTCGTAGATAAAGGCGACCACAACGCCGACACCCAAAAAATACAGCAGATTTCTCAGCCACCCAATCACACGAGCCCCCCTTGTGATCTAAGCGCCCGGCGAGTTTAGCAGGTTCGTGGGCCCTCGACCATCGCGAGAAGTGGGCGTCTAAAGCCTGTCGCGCTTAACCCGATTCATGCGACAGGCTTTAGGTCTTTGTTTGGTCGCGTGTCTTTTGCGCATAACCGGTTCCCACTTATGCGCGACACGCTCTAGTGAGTGCCGAAGTGGGATCAAATGAGCTTAGAGCTTGACGCCTTCGCCGCCCTTAAGCTCTTGGACCCGTGCGGCCTCAAGGTCCAGATACCGGGTCCGGTTCGCTTTGTCGTTTTCTTCCCGAATGTCGGTATCGACAATCACGACGGTGATGCGTGTGCGTTCTTGGCTGCGCAACACTTCCGTATCGATGATCATCTCGGCGCAGCTGCAAATGTCCTGCACCCATTTGCGGTTCTCGCGGGTGCTGGAATCTTCGATAATCTTGCCCTTTTCCGTGGCGGGATCCAGGCCGTATTTTTCGAAGATTACTTCAAACAACCTGCGCAAGTTCCGGCGCTCATTGATGTATTGGGTGGAGTTGATCTGATAGGCTTGGCCCTGTGCGTCAAACACCACCAACAGATTGGCCGAACCGGAATCATCCTCTTCCTTGAGCGTTAGCTCATGTCCTTTAACGAACCCATACTTGGTGTCGCGCTTGATCGTGTGATCACCGCCAACCAATTCCATCACGTCTTCCAGGGCCATGCCCATTTTGATGCCCCGGAAATCGAAGGATCGAACGTCGGCGGCTTGGACAGCCGAAGTGATCATCCAGAAGGTCAGGATCAAAAGTGCGTAGCAGACTCTCATGCTCTCGCCCCACAATTAGAACTCGGACGGCCTGATGGCGCATCTCTTATCGGCCGATTGGACGGCCATTATTGTCAATTTATTGAAGTTCTACCAAATGAATGAGGCCGTGCCCAGGGCGAATACTCATTATTCGCCCTGATTACTTATAGTTTCCCGGTTTTATAGTTAAGAATGCCGCCTGACTCTGGTTCAGATCTCGCCTAATTCAATTACATTGCCCCGGCCGGCCCAGGCCCTGCGGAAGAGCCTTTCGGTGACTTTGGCACCCGCCACATCGCCGGTCGCTTTTTGCGCTTGAGAGAGGGCAAACAGTGCCCACGCATTATTGGGATAGTTGATCAGGCTGTCAGAGAGCACTTTCTTTGCCTCATCGGCGCGGCCGGCGGCAATCAGAGCCGATCCAAGAGATTGGCGTACCGGATAATACCAATAGGGCGGTTCGGTATAATTCAGGGCGTCCTGCGCATTCACCGCCTTCTCATAATGCTCGACGGCTTCATCCTTGTCGCCTTTAGCTTGGGCCATGCGGGCCGCCAGCACATGGACGGCAATTTCGGCAATGGTAGGGCCGGGCACCAGCCGCTCGGTCAATCCCTCCAAAACACCGGAATCGTGAATGGCTTCGATGGCTTCACCTTCTTTTTGGGCGCTCTCCAGATCGCCTGTTTTGATGAATGACTCACCCCGTGCATAGTGCCAAATGGCGACGATGAGTGGCGTTTCATCCGATGGTTTCTCAAGGGCTAAGATTTCTTCGGGATCGCCGAACCGCGCCATGGCATAGAGCGGCGCCAGCTTGATCGGCTGTGCGGTGGGTTCCATCACCGCAAACTCATGAGGAATCAAATCTGCCAGCTTACGCGCTGCCCGGAGACTGCGCTTGCCGTCCCCCGCCATAAGCGCCGATGCCATCAGGAAATGCACATTGTGCGGATAATAGACGAAGGGGTAGATGCCGTCCGCATCCACCTGCTCGAAATACCTCTCATCTGCTTCCACCGCATCTGCGTTGGCGCGGACGGAGTCTTTGAAGCGGCCCACGCGATAGTAGATGTGAGACGGCATGTGGACCAAATGTCCTGAGCCTGGCATGAGCGACGCAAGCCGATCCGCATAGGGCTCCGCCCGCTCCGGCGTGGTCGATGCCTCTACAGCGTGAATATAAAGATGGATCGCCCCCGTATGGTCCGGATTGTTTGCGAGCGCTTGTTCAAGCACGGCAACCGACCCGCCCTGACGCCCTTTCGGCGTTTTCTGGTCACGCTCCCAATAATCCCAAGGGGAAAGATTCATCAGGGAGTCGGCATAAATGGTGGCGACGTCCACATCGTCAGGATATTTCGCCGCAACTTCCGCCATGGCATCCGCAAATGCCGTGTTCAATGCGGCACGGTCTGCATTGGGGTCGGGTGAATACCTTTTTGAAAGCGCTTTGATGAGGTGTTTTTCTTTATCGGTTGCACCCTCCGACAATTCGCGCGCCCGTGTTACCGCAAGGTATGCGGGCTCGATCGCGTCGGGCAGCATGGGAAGATTGAGGTTCGACCCCCAGGCAAACGCCTCTCCCCAGAAACACATGGCACAGGTGGGGTCCAACTCCTGAGCTTTTTTGTAGGCACGAATTGCCTCCAGGTGGTTGAAGCCGTAGGTCAAGCGAAGCCCTTGATCAAAATAGCTTTGGGCGAGCGGTACATCTGTGGAAACTGGGTAGGAGTAGTCACCCAGATTGTCCCACAGGGGTGGCCCGTCGGCCGGTGCCGGTTCGTTCCTTTGCCAGAACCTCCAGTTAATGGCGGTCATTGTTTCAGGTAGTTTGAAATGCGATCCATGCTGCTGGCCTTTTTGTCCACACAGGGCGGCCGCCATATAGGCCGGGTTCAGAAGATCTTCGGCGTTGCCTTGCGCATTTTCAGATGCATTGCTCGGTGCCACGAGCGCGGTTGACAGCAAGGTTCCAAGAACGAGGGCATGTTTTTTCATCTATATCTCCCCTTCTGGAATCGATCCGGTTCGATTCCAGACTCATCTCCCTGTTATTTTAGGGCAATCTTCGAAAAAGTGTTAGCCGATCTGTTCGGCGGCCAATGAGCGTATTGCTTGTTCTAGAGTCGTGGTTCAGAAGTTCGCAATACAATCTCAGCGAGTCCGGAAGCGAACTTCTGAACCTAAAACAACACTAGATTCAATGATTTCCTGGTGTCCTTAAGAATCCGAAGTTCGTAAGGAGCAAGCTGTTTTAATGTAACGAACTTCGGATTCGGGACACCAGCATACAATGCACGCCGCGAAGAACGTTGTCGTTTTGTCGAACCCCAAACCGATCAAATCGGAAGACGATGTTATGGAGATCTTGCGTATGGCTTTGGTCGGCGGTTGTGGCTTACCAATTTTCTCCAAAGGGTCGGATTTCGACCTCAAACGCCCAACTCGATTTGTCTTGATGAGCCAGATGCCAGGCTTCGTCGGCGATCGCTGACGGTTTGATGTAAAAATCGTCCGGTTGGCCCGCAAACGCCTCCCGTGTCCAGGGCACATCGATGACCGCATCGATCATAATAAAGGCCACGTGTACACCCTTTGGCCCAAGGTCCCGCGCCATGGATTCCGCCAGGATGCGCTGGGCAGCTTTGGTCGGCGCGAAAGCCGCAAAAAAATCTTTGCCGCGGCGTGCGGCTGTGTTGCCGGTGATTATGATAGCGCCCTTGCCGTTTTCCACCATGGTCGGGGCCATTGCTTGGGTCAGGTAAAGAAGTCCCAGCACGTTGACTTCGAAATTGCGTTGAAGGTCGCGCGGTGAAACTTCGAGCACAGTGCCGCGCGTTCCGCGCACGGCGTTGTGGATGACCACTTCCGGTGCGCCCAAATCCTTTGTAACCCGAGCGACGGTCTCCTTCACTGCATTTTCACTAGAAACATCGCACACGTAAGGGTGTCCGCCGGGCAGTTCTTCATTAAGCGACTGTAAGCGGTCTTCGTCACGCGCCAGCATGGCAACGTCATAGCCACCGGCTTCAAATCGGCGGCATATGGCGCTCCCCGTTCCGGGGCCAACGCCGGTCACCAAACACACAGGTCTTGTCATAAGGCCCCTCCAGTTCGCACGTCGAAGACATTGGATGAAAGGCAGTCACAGGGAATATGTGCCTCTCGGTTTCCCGTTAGAGTGAGTATTAAAAGTGAACTTGTCAATGAGGCGTCATGGAGTCTTGCTCTAAAGGCAAGTTGAATAGACAGGTAAGCGGTTTCGATTAGTATTTCGGCGTTTCAGGGCGTATCGGGGATCAGGCGCGCATGATCGACATCATCGACTTTCTATCGACCGGCGGATTGTACCTATCGGTTCTGTTTATTCTGGTGGTTGGCTCCGCGGTGCCGGTTTTGCTGGTCGTCTACATCCTCGACATAACGCAGACCAAACAGGCCATCCGGCGCAATTATCCCGTCATCGGCCACCTGAGATACTTCTTGGAGTTTCTCGGCAAGTTCCTGCGCCAGTATTTTTTTGCGATGGACCGCGAAGAAATGCCGTTCAATCGGGAGCAGCGCAATTGGGTCTATCGTGCCGCGAAGAATGTAGACAATACGGTCCCCTTCGGATCGACACGGGATTTGCGACCGCCCGGAACCATCACCTTCGTCAACACGGCCTTTCCCACATTAGAGCAGGACGCGGTGGAGGCGTCGCCCGTGGTCATCGGTCCGCAGTGTAAGCATCCCTATATCGCCCGCAGTTTCTTCAATGTTTCGGCAATGAGCTATGGCGCAATATCGAAGCCGGCCGTGCAAGCACTGTCGCGGGGCGCGGGTATGGCAGGGTGCTGGCTCAACACTGGGGAAGGGGGACTGTCGGCCTATCACTTGGAGGGCGATTGCGACATCGTCTTTCAAATTGGAACGGCGAAGTATGGTGTGCGCAGCGCTGACGGCAGTTTGGATGACGGTAAGCTCGCGGAAATTGCCGGTCACGCGCAAGTCAAGATGATTGAGATCAAATTGAGCCAAGGGGCGAAGCCCGGCAAGGGCGGGCTGCTTCCTGCAGCAAAGGTCACGCGCGAGATTGCCCGCGTTCGAGGGATCCCTCAAAAGAAAGATTCCATAAGCCCCAACCGTTTTCCCGAGATCGGCAGTATAGACGAATTGTTGGATTTCATCGGTCATGTACGTGCCGTGTCCGAGAAACCAACCGGGATCAAGCTCGTGGTGGGCGAGCCGTGCTGGATCAATGATCTGTGTACGGCAATTAAGATGCGTGGCGAAGAGTCGGCACCTGACTTCATCACCGTCGACAGCGCCGACGGGGGAACCGGTGCAGCGCCCATGAGTCTGATCGATTATGTGGGCATGCCCGTTAGGGAAAGCCTGTCGGTTGTCGTCGATGCTCTGATCCAACATGGGTTGCGGGAACGGGTGCGCGTGATTGCGTCGGGCAAACTCATAACGCCCGGCGAGGTCGCCTGGGCGCTGTGTACCGGGGCCGATTTTGTAAATTCCGCACGGGGCTTCATGTTCGCTCTTGGATGTATTCAAGCGCTTCAGTGCAACAAGAACACCTGTCCAACGGGCGTTACCACCCACAATAAGCGGCTTCAGCGGGGTCTAGATCCTCGAAACAAGGCCGTGCGGGTGAAGCAATATGTGGACAATGTGGTCCACGAAGTGGGGGTGATCGCCCATTCGTGCGGCGTGACGGAACCTCGCTTACTTCGGCGGGAACATTGCCGGATTGTCACCACGCCGGGCCAGTCTCAAACAGTCGAAGAAATGTGCCGTCCGTCCGCTGCTTCCTGATGCCGCAATTGTTGCCAAATTAAGTTTCCGTTAACCACAAAACGACTAGGCGGTGCCTCAGGGCTGGGGTGCCGTCATTTTTGTTGTTTATGTGAAGGAAAACGATGCTTTCTTATCGATCGGTCCGGCAGCGGATCATCCTCTTTGTCCCCATGCTATTGGGGGTGTTTCTTGCCGTTAGCCCCTTGGAAACCGCGCGCGCCGAGGCTCTTCCTGAAGCCGTCAAACACATGCTGGTGCAATCCGTGACGGAAGATGGCGGGCGGCACCTTGAGGCGACGGTGAAAATGGCCGCCGCGGCGGTTCCGGACGCTAAGAAAGAAATTCTCTTTCTGATGGTTTTGTACGCGCCGAACAAAATCGCCGCCGTCAAAGCGGCTTTGGGGCTTGATCCCGAAACGCCGTCCGTGCCTGCGGTGGCGGTTGCTGCGCAGGAAGATAATGAAGCCAACAAAGCCGACGGGCAGCAAGCCAAGCCAACAGCAGATGAGCCCGCGTCAGCTGATCGTATCACTGAAGACGGACCGGTTGGTTTCTTCTCGACCCGGAACCTGACGGGCAAGCTGGAGTTGGGCGGTGCGGTGAACACCGGTAACACCGATGACGAGAGTCTTGCCGTCAGTCTTGCCCTCAGCCGTAAGGATGGTCCGTGGACGTATGACTTCAAATCGGCGTTCGACATTCAACGGCGTGACAATGAAACCACCCAACAGCGTTTGGTTTCCGATTTGGGGTTGGCCTACGACATCACGCCGCGGCTCTATGCCTACGGTGCGGCAAGCTACGAAGATGATGAATTCAGCGGCTTTAACTACCGCATCACATCCGGCGGCGGTTTGGGCTATCGGATCTATACGCGGCCCAGGCTGAATTGGTCGGTGGAGATGGGCCCCGGCGTGCGGATCGACAGTTTCGAAGATACGGGCAATGTTAATGTGACCCCCGCCATACGTGCCTTTAGCGACTTTGCTTGGGATTTCTCGGAATTTGCGAGCTTCCTGCATGAAGTGGAGATGATCCAAGATGGTGGCTTGACGGTAGACACCACAGCCGCGCTGGTGGCGCGCATCACCGAACGTGTTTCTGGCCAATTATCGTATCAGGTTCGCTTCAACGGAGATGCGCCGGTTGGCAATGAAGAGATCGACACGACCACGCGCCTGTCCCTGATCTATGATTTTTAATGTCAGGACATGCCGTCGTTCTTCTGCAGCGCCAGGCGCTCTACCGACAAATAGGTGCTGTCCACCCGCGCAGGATCAGACGCCGTTATGTTGATACCCCGGAAGATGGTGCGTTCCACTTGGCCGGACGAAGGGTGCATGTCCAGATCAACCACGTTCAAGCAGCAGGAATCCTGTTCGAAAAAACCATAGCCGTTGAGGCCGGTGCCCAAGAGGGAGTTGAGGATCGCCCGGTTGACGCCGCCATGGCATACGAGCAGCAGCTTGGCCCAATTCGGTTGTTGAAGAATGGCTTGGAAGGCCGGAAGCACACGCTTCTCAAAATCGGCAAACCGTTCCCCCATGGCCCAGGCGGCATCGGGCTCGTGCGCCTTGAACATGGTATAGGCGTAGTCCGCCGGTGCCATGGATTCACGCTGCTCGAGGGTGCCGCCTCTGATCTCTTCCAGGTCCGATACGATCTCCAATGGGATCCCGCGGTTGCCTAACACTGTTTGAGCGGTTTCTTTCGTCCGCGGCAGTCCTGAACAAATCGCCCGGTCAAAAGGAGCGTCTTTGAGCAGATTGGCCATGGCCGCCGCTTCGTTTCGACCATGGGCCGTCAGCGGCACAATGCGCGGATCAGGACGCCGGCGCCCGGTTTCATTGTCGAAATAATCGGCTTCCGCGTGGCGCATCAAATAGATGCGCCGACGGCGCAAATCGTCAAACGGTAGGGGAAGGCCTTCCGTCACACATCGCTCCATTATTGTGGAAATGGTTAGAGGAAGCGGTCCGATCCGTCGTCGTCAGAGACCACATAGCGTAGGCCAATTATACCAATGGCGCACACGGCGACCAATCCAATCAGAAATGCAGCGCCACTTATTTCCATCAATACAGTCCCCGAATACACCCTCATTCTACAGTCCGATCGTGGCCGTCCGCCAGTCGTGCCACTGGACCCCCATGTATTTCGGCCTGGCGCTGCTTGAAGATCACTTTCTACGAAACGATCCCGCTACGCGCCCGACGCGCCCGCCTATTGATCGAGTTCGGCGGCCAGTGATTTCACTAAACCAACGATGTGTCGACGGATCGGCTTTTGATCGATCTTCTTGAAAGAGCGCATAAGTTCAATGCCGTCGGCAGTGCTCAATATATGCGCTTCATCAGATACTTTTTGCTGTTTGCGAGAAGATTCTCCGATCTTCGGCAGGCCTTCGAAGAAATACTCAGGCGGAACCGAAAGAACTTTACAAATAGCATACAGCTTACTTGCACTGACTCGATTGGTTCCCTTTTCGTATTTTTGAACCTGCTGAAAGGTGAGGCCGAGTTCGTCGGCCAATTGTGTTTGGGTGACGCCAACCATCAATCGACGCATTCGAATACGTTGACCTACGTGAATATCAACTGGATTTGGCCCTTCGTTGTCGTCTGCGTATTTCATGATACCTCTATTTTTTTGCCCTAACCGCCATTGCCCCGGAACGGCCGGAGATGGCTTTTTGGTGATTTTTGACTGTTATAACTTCTCGATGTTTTTGGGAGTGGGGATACAATTTCCCCTTGCGTGCACTATAGCGGCGCCATTTTACCGACATGTGAAGGAATTCACAAACCCACGAAAGGCCTCGAGGTAGGATTATTTCGCAAAAAAGAGCCCAAGTTGCCTTACAGAACCGCAGGGTGGGAGGCGGCGATGCACACGAAAGAGCCCGAAAAAGGCCGGTTTTCTCTGGGTCCAATGGTCGATTTGCTGGGGGATGTGGTTGGTTTTCTGAACGATCCCGAGGCCGACTCAGAACCGGATTGCGAAATCTTGTTTTCCAACGAGATTGCCGGATTTCATTACCCAAAACCTCATTTGACGGGCCTTTTGAGGCATTTGGTCAAAACTGCGGCCGACGAAAATGACAGCACGGTGTCTCTGATTCTGACCTGCCTGGTCACTGAAGAAAGTCGTGTGCACTTTTCGGTTGTCTCGCCATTTGGAACTTTTGCAGGGCTTGGGCGCGACGAATTGTTGGATCAATTGAATGGCAGCCCCGACCGGGACAGCGGCATCAAGGAAACGCCGAATACGCCATTTTGGCGGGGCGGGACAGTGGACGAAGAAGCCGACCTGCTTTTGGAGCCGCTGCCCCTCGGGGGCACTCGGGCGACAATCGTTTTTCCGGAAGCCCGCATTGCGTGGCGCGACGGATCGGTCAGTCCTGATCGTTGACAATATCAGCCAGTCGCTTTGGATCGTGAATGGTGACGATGCCGTCTGCGTGAGTTACCAACCCCATTTTCTGCCATTTATTGAGAGTCTTGTTGGTGCTTTCGCGCGAAAACGCGATGGACTGGCCGATCTCAAACTGCGACATCGACAAGGAGATTTGAACCCCATCCGGCGTTTGGACCCCATGAGACTCGGCCAACTCCAATAGGGCTTTGGCCAATCGCGGGTCAAGACCGCGGAACAGTGCGTCGGCCAGCAGCTCGCTGGTGCGCCGCAGGCGGTGGGTCAGCATGCGCATCACGATGACCGACACATCGGGCTCCTGCCGAATAAATCCCAAAAACGCACTCGACCTAATGAAGCAAAGCGAAACGTCGGTTTGCGCGACGGCGTTGGCCGAGCGCGGCAAGTCATCAAGAACACCCATCTCGCCGAAAAGGTCCCCCGGGCCATAACGGTTGACCACCATGCCCCGGTCATTGGGGGAGGCGAGGGTGATTTGCACCAGCCCCTCGTCGATAAGATAGAGGCCGTCGATTTCATCGCCAGCCTGAAAGATTTCCTTCTTTTGCTCGATATGCCGTTTGTGCCCCAGTGCCCTCAGCTTTTCCCGCTGCTGCTCCGTCAACATTTCGGCAAAGGCAGGGCTCTTCGGCCCCGCTATTCCCATACCCAGCCCCATTGGGTCCTCCACCAGAGAGTGCCTTGGGACAATAATTTCACGAATCCGTCAAAAAGTGAATTCTGTAGCGTATAGGGGCGGGCGAACTTCTATAAGTTGTATTTGAAGGCAAAAACCCGCCCCCAGACAGGAGGCGGGCGGACAAAAGCTATTTCGTCTGTATAATGAGTAGTGCTAGAGGCAGACCCAACCAAATCCTGGTATGTAAACCCACCAGCACGCAGATGCGTTACCCGTCGATGCGAGAAGAATGCCGGTGGCAAGAACGCCGGCTGCTGCTGCAATTGTTGCAAGTTTCATTGTGCTTTACCCCATCATTACCGTATGCGGAACTTATAATGGGGGCAGCTTAGTCGACGCGGTATGTGTGCCGGTATGAGGCGCTTCACTAATTCCGGAATGAAATTGTTAGAAACGTATTGTGCCGGCAACTGTGAAGGTGGTTGCGTTTACAAAGGATGGATTGGCGGCGTCACCCAGCAACGTGTTCAGATCTTGGTAGCGAAAGTCTGCGCCAAATATATTTTTGATCCCTACACTGACATCTCCTGTCCCCGCGCGGAATCGATGGGACACAAGCAGATCAAATGTCACAAAATCCTCGCTTGTTGAGGTCAGGGTTGAGAATGGAGTTGGGCTGAGGTCTTGGTGGACAAATGTGCCCTTTGCTTCCACCTTGGTGCCCCAAGGGGCAAAATAACGTGCTGTTATTGGTAGTACAGCAGTTTCAATTGTATCGGGTGCATTTGCGGTGCTTGGACCGAAAAAGGCGCCACCAAGCTGAACTTTGCTGTAGCCGGCGTTGACACTCAATTGTGTTGAAGCCGATGGAAACACGTTCAAAAGGCCCGAGATCTCAAGTAGCTCGAAATCGGCCAAGGCGGAGCTTGTGAGGCTGAGATTGGGTATCCTTAATTCAGATTCACGCCAAACTGCTTTAATTTGTCCACTGACCAAGTCTGGCGATACATAATCGACCGCAACAGCCGCATGTTCATTCGTCGAGGAAACACCGTCGTCGAAGAATTGCGGAAATCCTGCTATCTGGGTGGGTTGTAGTGAAAGTGGTGTGTCAGGGTTCGTTCCGGCACCCTGGGTGTAGGCGAATCGGACATTTAGATTATCTGTCAGTCTGTGCACTATGCCGAATTTGGGCTGCAGTTGATCGAAGCCGTTTGTAGATGGATTCAGATCGTCGTGTGCAACACCAATTGTGAATGTCGTATCCGGCTGAAGTTTGACATACGCGTAACTGTATACGCTCAGCTTCCGCCTGTCGCTCAAGAACCGAGCACTAGTCACGCATGACACCAAAAAGGCAGGGCAAACGCCACCGAATGAAGGACTTGCGTCGATACGCGAAACGAATCTGACCTCATCTTCACTTAGTTCAATCCCACTCACAATGGAGACGATTCTGTGTTCGAATATGTTTTGTGTTTGAAACGCAAATCCATTGATGTCGGAGTCGACACTTGCCTGGGAAACAGGTGATTCCACGAAAACTTCAGAGTCGAAATCGCGATACTCGAAATTCGCGATCAGAGTGTTCGATGCGTTTAGGTCAAATCGCCCACCAATCCGACCGGAGAAGCTTTCGATCTTAGTTCGGTCGGATCGGGAAAAGTCATCGGGTTCGAAGTTTAGAGATAGGTCACCTTGGTCTGTGTTTCGGTAACGAAATTCCGCCTGAAGACGAATACGAGACGTCACCTCTCCCTGCGCGAAGACAGATAGAATATCGTGCCGCACGTCATTGTTATCGCGCACGCCGTCAGTTTCGTAGTGGAATTGGCTAATATTGTAGCCGATCTTCCCTTGCAGACCCGAGAGAATGAATTCGTTGGCAGCGGTACCATAGTTTCCCGCGAGTCCTGCTACAGTGAGCTTGTGTCCATTGGACTCGAAGGCGGTAGTGTATTCGTTGAAGCTGATGCCGTTGAAGCCCGCGCCGCCCAAGAAGGCGAGATCCGTTTCGGCAAGCTGTGGCCGGACGGGATCTTGCGTCGATGGCTGAAGGATTTGAGCTTTGCGTATCGAGCTTGCGCGCGCAAAGTCTTGGAAGGGTTGGTCGGCGAGCAGGTCTCCGTGGAACCGATAACCCGCATGATCCGCGGGGGCACTTGAAATGGCACGGGAGGCTTCCGACAAGCCAAACTCTTCAAGACCCAGCGTACGGTAGATGCCGCTCAACACGGATCCGCGCACGGCCATATCGTCGGCCAAAGCGCCGCGCGTGCGATAGACGGCTCGATTGTCGCTTCTCGCAATACTCTCCGTGAGAGACCGCAGGGCTTGAATGGGCTGGTTCTCGAGGAACAGCTGTATGGCTTCATAAAACCATGGAGTGGGATCTGCGGGGTCGCGTTCCTTTGCCAGCCCATATTGCGACAACGCTTTGTCGCTACGCCGTTCTTCGAAATAAGCACGGCCCAGATAGCTGCGATAGAGGCTCACATTTGGATCCAGCGTGACCGCCAATTCGATGTGGTCGCGGCCTTCCGTCAGGTCCCCTTGTCGGATCTTAGTTAAGCCCAATCCAAATCGTGCCGCGGGATCGTGACTATCCTGTTCGATCGCCGTGCCGAACGACTGAACCGCATCTCGCAGCGCAAGTTTATGCAATGATATGAACCCCAAGATCGTGTGGGCACGAGATGAGGTCGTCGGGTTTGAGCGAATGCTGCTCGCGAGCTTTTGCGCCAAAGCCACGTTGTCATTGATTAAGGCGAGTTCCGCGCGCCTCAATGTCATTAGGGAGCTGGCGGATTGCTGTTGGTCGAAGCGGTTGGCGGAAGCAAACGCCTCTTCCACACGTCCCAGAGATTGCAGTGCGTAGGTGAGGGTGAGCGCCACCGACTCTGACGAGGGAAATCGTCTTGCTGCTTCTTCCGCTGCGGCCAAGTTTGCAGCTTTGTCATCTGAGGTGCGGGATTGAACGACATCAATCAGTATGCTGAGTGCTTGTACGTCGGCCGTTTGGGGCTGCCCTGACAAAAGCGCGCGCGCCTGTTTGAGATTGCCAGCCTGAACCGCGGTCTGCAGATCCGTTGGAACGGCACGGACGATCGGGTAATAAAGTGTCCATTGCACTTCTTCCAGCGGATCGACGAGGCCGCGCCACAGGGTCACGTCTTTCGGCCGGTCGCGCGACAGCTTGCGAGGGGCCGTGGTTTCGTCGGCTGCAACTGTCTCGCCCTGTGCGGCATAGATGACATGATGAGATTGCGCGTTCTCCGCGCTGACAGTGCCTTCGAAGACTTGGATGAACGAGCGGTTGTTTTGCGCGTCCACCTGCACCAAAAATTCGGTTCCCTCGATCCCGCCATTTATGTGTGGTGTGTGCACGTCGAGCTTCTGGGGCGTTCGACTAAAAATGAAGGTTGCGCCCCATAGGACCTCAAGAAGGGTGCGTGCCGTCTGCCGTTCCCGGAAGGTGACGTTTGAGGTCGTCTTGAGGCGAACGATGGTTTGTTCTCGAATGAGGCGGATGGTGGCTTTGCCGTCCCGTCCGGTGCGCACGGAATGGCCGGGACAAAGACGGTCCCCGGGCTCTGTACGCCGCCAAATCTCGGCGCCGGACAAGGCTGTCTCAACACGGCCTTGGGCGGCTTCGACGATCGCCACATGAACGGCACAGGTTTGATTTTCCGCTCTGGCGATCGACGCCCCGCACAGCCAAATGAGACTTGCCAGCAGCAATGCCTTGGATGGGTATCCAGCCCGCATTAATCCCTCAAATGCGCAGTGTGTCTGCGTCGTGCTCCTCTGCTTTTAAGGGTGTATCTGATGTACCCTGCGCTGCCAAGTTGCCGGCCGAAATCAAAGGAAATTCGAGGGAAAATAGCTCCGCTTTAGCCGGATTTTGGCACGAATTGCGAATGGGAAGGGCTAATCCAATGCGAGCCACGGGATCAGTTCCTCTTTCTGACCTCTATAACGTGTATGGGCTCGTCGAAGCCCTGAAGGTAATGTTCGCCCCGATCCCGCAACTCCGCCCCCACCAAATATGGGGCAAGATTGGCTGTCGCCAGAATTCGGGTATTCAGCTCTTTATTCAGTGCCTCAAGCCGGGCAGCCAAGATGACTGGCCGCCCCTGAGCGTTGAACGCTCTCTGTCCTTCCATGCCCATGCCACCGATTGAGATTGGACCATAACTCAGGCCAATACGATTGCGCCTTGCAATCGGTCCTTCAGGTCCGTCCACACGCAGGGCAAGATTCGACAGCTCGAACACGCATTGCACGACAGCTTCCCAGTGTTTTCCCTTAGTCAGCGGTATCTTCCAAATCGCCTTAAAACTGTCGTCGGCGGGATTGATAAAGGTTCCGCCCGCAGCTTTTACAATTTGGCCTGCTTGCGAAATGTAATCATCCATTCCGTCATAGAGGCTCGATTGGCGGCTCAATGCCGTGGCGGTGGTTGAGTCTTCAATATCGCACTTAAGACAGAGCGCATTGGCCTGGTCCGGCTGGCTTTTTGGATCGCGTTGCGTGCGCATCTTGGCCTGTTCTTCTCCGGGCACCCACAATCTGTTCCAGATGTTCAGGAGCTCAAGTTGGAATGACATGCCCAGCGGAATGGCAAACAAGGCCATTGCATAAAGTGTGATGGTTGGGATCCAGATTTGCCACCCGGAAAAAAAGGACAGGGCAATCACCGTATACATCCAAGCAATGCCCGCAACCAAAGGCACGCTCACGTAAAGGGGAGTGCGCGTAACAAGCAGCGACAGAAGCAAACCAATCCCAACAATGATAACCGTCGATACCAGCGGCGTGGTGCGCTTGAGTGTGCTTTGATGATGGAGGTTGAGAAAGGCGGTCGCCGCAATTTCGACGCCCGAAAGATCAATGCCATTCTCTTGTGAAAAGACCGTCGAGAAACGATCCGATTGTTGGTAAGTGTCCAGATGAACTTGACCGATGAACACGGTCTTGCCCGCCAGATCGGGAAACGCATCCGTTTCCAAAAGGGCAAAGGCGTCTTTAACGGGAATTGTTCCCGGACCGCCGTAGAAGTTCAAATAGTGACTTTCATTGTGCCGAAGGAGCGAGACCGTCCTTTGCGCCGCTTCATCAAGTTGGGTCAGGCGTTCTACAGTGTCAGCCGGCGGCAAAGCGTTCCTCTTAAGATAATCTGAGATCGCTTCCTCCGCATCCGGCCCTGTAGCATTCTTGAACAGGGCCTTTCGATACGGTGCCAATAGCGCCAAGGTGGGCAGGGTTGCCATATCGCCGAATAAGGCATGGCTCGTCCAGAACTGGTTGACACGGTCGGGTCTTGTCGGAATGGGAAAGGGACCTGACGCAAAGACAGCGTCCTCAATCTCGGGAATAATCGGATGCAGCTCTTGCATCAAATGTTCATCGGAAGTGAACAATCGGGATTTAATGCGGCGCAGGCCAACAACGCCGCCGAACTCCCGCATCTGAGATGCTAAGAGCCGATCTTCTTCTTCATTGCCCATCTTTTCAAAGGATATGTCGATGGCAATCGCAGCCGGGCCTGCGGACGCGATGCGCCCCAGCAAATATGCCAAAAGACATCTTGGGATCGGGCCAGTAAACGATCGTACTCTGTTCGTCGGCCGCAGGTCGCACGTGTAACCGCGTACGTTTATTTCAGCGGGCAAGCCGCGCGCTTCGGAAATGTCGTCCACATTGATTACGACTGCCTCTGGCGGCGGAGCGACTTCACCGCGTAAGGTGAAGAGCAACCACAACCCGATATCTTCTTCGGCATCCCAATCCATTGCGAAACAGAAGGACAGGCCGGCGGCAATCACCAGTACGCTGGTTATGAGAATGTCGCGCGTGCTGACGATGCGTTTCCAAAGCCCGGCCAACATTCAGGCGCCCCCCAGCCCCAATCTAGAAGTCATGTTTGGTGATGGGAATGTGGCACGGCTGACCGGCAATGCGGTCGAGCCAGCGGCGCACATTCGTGTAGAGTGTCAACTCAAAGCCCCCTTCCTCGGCCACGTGGGTGTATGCGTAAAGGGCTATATCCGCGATCGAACACCGATCCCCGACAAAATAGTCAGCTTGGGATAGGTGTTTGTCCATAACCTTCAAGGCCGCTTCTCCTTTGGGTTTTAACACCGGCAACTCATCGAATCGGGGATCCCCCGGCTTGCAAAACTCATGAATAAACCGGGACACGGCAATGTAAGGCTCGTGCGAATACTGCTCGAAGAACATCCATTGGAGCGCTTGTGCCCGTTCGAACGGATCTTTTGGCAAATAGTCGGTGCCGTTTGCGAGGAAGAATAGGATCGCGTTGGATTCGGCGATGACACGACCGTCATCAAGCTGCAAGAGCGGAATCCGGCCGTTGGGATTCATGGCCAGGAAGGACTCGGTCCGCGTTTCGCCCTTCAGAATGTCGAGATTGATCCATTGAAAGGGGGTTTGGGTCAGCGTTAGCAGCAATCGAACTTTGTAGCCGTTTCCCGATGGCAGAAAGTCGTATAGGCGCATCCCTAGCTTTCCCCTGGATCCAATCCTCGCTGGGCGAGAAAAATTCGAAAAATTGACACTGCCGGTGAACCGTTGCGCCCCCTGCGGCGTACCTACCTAATATCAAGTGTCTAGTTTTGTTGACAGTGCCTGTCGCAAACTTTGCTTAACAGGCTAATGCAAAAGGCGACCAATGAAAATCGAAGCGTTTGAAGCAAATGAACCGCGGCTTGCGATCGAGGAGTTTTTCGAGGGTCAAGTCGAAGCTTGGGGACTTTTTGTCGACCGGTTTGGCGGCTTGCGCCGCCAATTCAAAGTGGATTTGAAAGGCGACTGGGACGGGCGCATGCTGACCTTGTCTGAGGATTTCTTCTATTCCGACGGGGAAACCCAGCGCCGTCAGTGGCACATTTTGCGGAAAGAGGGTGGCCGCTATGAGGGCCGGGCGCATGATGTCTTCGGCGTGGCCCACGGCAAAGTGGCCGGTAACGCCTTCAATTGGTCCTACGATTTAAGCCTGCGCATGTTCGGTCGCGATGTTCGCGTGCAGGTGGACGATTGGATGTTTCTCCAGCCGGGCGGGGTGTTGATCAATCGGGCAAAGATTTCAAAGCTTGGCTTTGAGTTGGGGACACTCGAGATCTTCTTCCGCCGTATGGAAGCAAGCACCGTTTCCGCCGCGGAGCTGAAAGCACGGGTCGCGGCCTAGAAGGGACGCCCCAGCTAGGCCGGGTTGCCGTCATTCAGTTGGAGCAGGTTGAAGAATTCGCGCCGCGTCTTGGGTCCGTAGGTCTCGAAACTCGGATCCGGGTTGTCAAGGTAGGCATGACGCTCCCGGCCGATGCGGTCTGTGGCAGAGGCCCGCTTACGCACTTCCTCTTTTGACAGCTTATATGGCACCACCGCGTTGAGGCCGAAGACTTTGCGGCGGATCTCCGGCGTGATGTGCGGGTAGCCATAGGTCTCCTGAAACGCTTCTGAAATCTGAAAAGTCCGAAACGCCTGGATTTGGTCTTGGGGGCTGCCGTACCAGATTGAGTCGGTTCCCCAAAGAACACGATCCTCGCCCACATAGGTCAGCAGCTTGCCCATCAAATGTGCGGCTTGCGTGGGGTCTTTCATCACATTGCGCCACGTGCTGCCAAGTTCCGCATAGACATTCGAATTGGGCGTAATGCCGTTGTCTTGGAGCGATTTCACCAGTTCGTTGACGCCGATGAACTCCTCAGCATTCGGATCATACGGACCTTCTTCGTGGTCGGGCTCGTAGCCTGAGTGATAGACGATGAATGTCATGTCGGGGAACATCTTCGCAACGACGCCAATGTCCGATGGCCGCGCATATCGGGTGTAGCGACCGCCAAACATGATGCCCGGCAGGGGAAGCCCCTTGTGAACGCAGATAATGTTCACCCCAAGCGCGCGGGCGCGCTCGATCATGGGAATGCCGAATTCTTCATCGTAGAGCCAAAAGCCGCGGCCGTTCGGCCCCCATTGGGTGTAGGTTTTCCAAGCCGAGATTTTAAACTCCTCGGCTTGGGCTTCCATGTTTTCTATGGCACCGGGAATTTGTGGGTGCACAAGCCCGTGGATCAGCAAGCGGTGATCCCCTTCCATGGCATCGACCATGGCGCGTGTGGCGGCTGCTTCTTCGGTGGACAGTGGGTTGTCATTGGGGGCGGCGGGCACCGCCGATAGAACGCAGAGATCCGTATCGCTATCGAGAAAAATCTCTTGGATGAAGTTCTCGGCAGAAAAACACGCAATGGCATCGCTTTCGTTTTTGCAGCTCGACTGGGGGAAGAAACGCAGACCCACCTTCCATTGGTTCACCAGTTGGTCACGCCATTTGCCTTGAGGGTTCACATGGTGGCCCTGCACATCGAAGATAAACTCGTTACCATCCACTGTGGCCGATGCGACTTCCGATTCAAAAGCTGCATCGGCACTCACTTCGTAGTAGCCGCCAGTGCGTCCGGCTTCGGCAAAAGCGTGGTTCATGGCCAGCAGCGTGCCGGCGGCGCCGGAACTGGTGGTCAAAAATTTGCGCCGGCTCACACCAAGCTTCTGCGCAATACGGCCGACCCAATCTTGCGCTGTTCTGTTGGCGTGGCGCGCAGCATGGGGCAGCGGCACCGGCAGATATTCGCCGTTCGTGGTGGTGTCGAGTTTAATGGGAAGGCGAGTGCCCTCCGGGTCGGCCCCAAACCTCATGAATTGATCCTCTTTTGCGCGCTGTCACCTACGTTAATTAGTGAACAAGTCGTTAAAGAAGTATTGATGAAATCTTAAGACTATCCCTTTTCATTAAGGGGAGGCTAAACTCGAACGATAGGAAGACTGACTGCGAAATGTCATGCGTATCTTGATCGTATCGGTTGTTCTTTTTGTGGCGGCATGCGCCGGCCCGCCCAATTCGTCTGTGAATTCTCACGGGGTGCAGCTGGCCGGCCTTAATCCGCGCATCTTGGCGCCTTCAAAACCCCTGCAATGCGTGCCATATGCCCGCAAGCAAAGTGGCATCCGCATATTTGGCGATGCCTGGACCTGGTGGTCCAAGGCCGACCGTGAATTTGCGAAGGGTGCGCACCCACGACGCGGCGCCGTCATGGTGATCCGCGGACAGAAGTCGCGGCGCGGACATTTGGCTGTGGTCACCAAAGTGGTCAACAGCCGCCAAATCGTCGTTGAGCATGCCAACTGGCTCAACCGCGGTCGCATCCATCTAGACACGCCGGTGCTGGATGTGTCCGCCAACAATGATTGGAGCGCGGTGCGGGTGTGGTACACACCGGGCCGGCAGCTAGGCACGTCCACCTATCGGGTCGACGGCTTTATTTATCCGGCCGCCCACGTAGCGGCGCTTGAGGGTCAGCCAGACTTGCTCTAGTGAGCGATCAATCCCATATTGATATGCACCTCGCTGAAGGGGAACACGATCAGCGGATCGGGGCGGGCGAGCGTTTTATCCTTGTTCGGATATTTCGCAATGTTCATGAAATGCTTCAGTAAATTGATCCGTGCAACGCGCTTATCGTCGGCGCGCACCACATACCACGGCGCGATCGCATGATGGGTGCGGATGAACATCTGATCCCGATACTTTGAGTAGTCGTCCCATTTCTTGGCCGCGACCCGGTCGATGGGGCTTGTCTTCCAGTGCTTGAGCGGATCGTTGACCCGGTCATCAAGCCGCTTTCGCTGCTCGTCGCGGGTAATGTCCAAATAATACTTGACCAGCTGGATCCCCGACTGCCGCAGCATGTCTTCGAACCGGGGCACGTTGTTGAGGAACTCTTCGTGCTGTTTGTCCGTACAGAAACCCATAACCGGTTCGACCCCGGCGCGGTTGTACCAACTGCGGTTAAAGATCACGACCTCACCTTCTGCCGGCAGATGCGGCACATAGCGCTGGAAATACCAGCTCCGCCGTTCCGTGTCCGACGGTTTGGGCAGCGCCACAACCCGCGTTTCCCGTGGGCTCATATGCTCGGTCATGCGCTTGATGGTGCCGTCTTTGCCGGCGCAGTCCCGGCCTTCGAAGATCACCAGATACTTCAAGCCCTTCTTGATGATCGACCGTTGCAGCTTGACCAGCTCTATCTGCAAGCTACGTAGATCGGATTTGTATTTCGCATCCGATAGCGGCTTGATGGGTGGCGCTTCCGATTTCTCCGTAGTGTGTTTCTTCCCCAAGGATTGATCCTTCCTCTGATGTTTCCGAAGCTTGTTCTTCACATAACTTGTTAGCCTATTCGCTGTCATGTGCCAATTTGGGACAAATCGCACGGCGGACGTTAAAGGAGTTGCTAAGACTTCTGCGTATTATCGTCGCTCGTTCTCGCGGCCGCCCCCAATCTGAAAAACGTGGTCTGCGAGGGGTGCGTATGGGGCCGTCTATGACCGAAAACGCCATCACTTACGAACGCGCAGCCGAGTTCACGGTGTTTCTTGGTATTCTGACATTTCTGTCGGGTATCTTCTGCGTGGTCATGCCCCATGTCTACGCGCCGTTCTTCGACCATTATGTAGGGTGGCTGTTCCTTCTGGTGGGCACGATACAGTTCGTGCACGCCTATGCATCGCAGCATGGTTGGGCGCTGGTAAGCTTGATGCTCCTTGCCACGGTCAACGTGGTGATGGGCGGCATGATCCTTAACAATCCTTATACTGATATTTTGGGGTTGGTGTTGCCGATTGCAGTGCTTCTGGTATCGGAAGGGATCTTCAAGATTCTCCTGTCCTTTGCGCTCAGCGGCCGGTCGGGTTGGACGTGGTTCCTCATGTCAGGCTTGATGGCCTGCCTGATGGGCAGCCTCGTTTATGCCGGTCTGCCGACCACGTCGTTCTGGGTGCTGGGGTTGCTGTTCGGCGTGAACCTGATCACCACCGGGATTGCGTCTTTCTTCGCAACGCTCATGCAGCAACGTCAGGGGCAAAGCGAAGATACTGAAGAGGCCGTCGAAGAGGAACAACCCCTTGCCGATGAGCGTATGGAGCCCAGCGCGTTCGATGAGGATGAGGCGGCCTGGCCCGAAACCAACGCCGCCTAATCATGCACTCAATACCCTGTTGAAATGGGCACTTTCGACCCAGGCTGAATGAACGCCGTGCCATTGGTGTGATAGCAAAGCATCGCCTGGTAGTGAACAACATGGCCGTTCGGCTGCCGTTCCCTCGACGTGACGGGTCGACACGGCGCATTGCTCGCAATCAAGGGGGTGTCGGACGACGCCTTTTGGGGAGCCACGTGCACCCGGTTTGGATATCCGTCTTGCGCAACGGGTCCGCCGGCTAAGCGATCATTGATGGAATCGCCGCTGGGCGCCGGCTGGCTGCTCGGCGCAGGCGCTGCCGGCGCGTAGCCACATCCGCCATCCGAATAATGGCCATGACATCCATGATGATGGTGGTGGTGGTCATGCGTGTGCCGGTGCTTGCGTTTCTTGTGATCCAGATAGAGCAGAGCGGCAACGCCGATGGCGATGGTCGGCACGATAATGGCCGCGCCGGACCGATGCCGGTGGCCGTACCCATGCCGGTAATGGCCATGATATTTGGAATAGCCATAGCCGTGGCGATATCCATGGCCATATCCGCCGTGGCTGTACCCATAGCTATAACCGTAGTGGTACCCGCCCGCCTGGGCGGCGGTAATGCTGCTCATCGAAACAAATAGGGCGGCTGCAACAACAGTTGTGCCGATCTTCCCAAGACGCCGTTTCATTTGTTTTCTCCATCTCCTGGTGTGCACATTTCCCCAGTCGAAGCACATAGACTACCATAGAAACGAGGCGGAATTATGCCATGGTTGGGCGGATGCCGCGCATCACAATTTCGGGGTAATCATGCATGAATCCTTAAAAGAAATGCTCGATGAAGCCACAAATGCCGTGGTTTTCACGGGCGCTGGGATCTCCACGGAATCGGGCATTCCGGATTTCCGAAGCCCGGGCGGTGTCTGGTCCAAGATGCAGCCGATCTATTTCGACGACTTCGTGAACAGCGAAGAAGCCCGGCGCGAGGCGTGGCGCCGCAAGTTCGGCAATGAGGATATGATGTCCGGCGCCCTTCCGAATAAGGGCCATTTGGCCATCGCCAAGCTGGTGGAGCAGGGCAAGGTCTCCCACGTGATCACCCAGAATGTGGACAATCTGCATCAGGATTCGGGCGTACCAGGTTCGAAGGTCATCGAGCTCCACGGCAATGCCACCTATGCCAAATGCCTGTCCTGCGGGAAGCCCTATGACCTGGAGATCTTGCGGGTGCCTTTCCTCGACAAGGGGGAAATTGTGAACTGCCCGGCCTGCCAAGGCCTGCTAAAAACCGCCACTATTTCCTTCGGCCAAGCCATGCCGGAAATCGAGATGGAGCTCGCCCAGGATGCCACCCTGGCCTGCGATTTGTTCCTGGCCATCGGCTCGTCCCTGGTGGTTTATCCGGCGGCCGGATTTCCCACGCTGGCCAAGCAGCGTGGCGCCCGGCTTGTGATCATTAACCGCGAGGAAACCGACCAAGACGGCCTCGCCGACCTTGTGATCCATGACGAAATCGGCGATGTCTTGTCAGCCGTGGTGCCCTTGGATTAAGACGGGACCAAGATTTTCATCCCTGATTTACCGCGCGGCGGCTAAAATCATGGAAATTCAGGGCCTTGGCGGCCGATGGGGCGCTTGAAAGAGCGATCCGATTCTCCAGCAGGCTGCCAGCCCAAAGTCTCTCATTGGAAGGAGTGTGTTGTGGTCAGATTCGACGACGAACCGGAAAACGGCGAAGACGAAAAGTCGGAAGACAAAAAAACGCCGCCGATGATCGCCCAATCGCTCTTCAAGGCGCGCACCATTTTGATTTTCGGCGAGATCAATCAGAAGGTTTCGGAGGCAACCGTTGCCACCTTGCTGGCCTTTGCCCATGAAAGCGACGACGACATCAAGATGGTGGTGAACTCGCCGGGCGGTCACGTGGAATCGGCAGATGCCATCCACGACGTGATCGGCTTCATCAAGCCCAAAGTGAAAATGATCGGCACCGGGTGGGTGGCCAGCGCCGGCGCGCATATTTTCTTGGGCGCCCATAAAGACAATCGCTACTGCCTGCCGAATACGCGCTTTCTGCTGCACCAGCCCCTGGGCGGCGTGGGCGGTCCGGCCTCGGACATTTCCATTGAAGCGAAAGAGATCATCAAGATGCGCGAGCGCTTGAACAAGATCATCGCCAAGGAAACCGGCCAGTCTCTTGAAAAGGTCATCGAAGATACGGACCGGAACTTCTGGATGAGTGCGGAAGAGGCTCGTGATTACGGGCTTGTAACGCACATCGTCTCCAGCGTCGAAGAAATGCGCTGACGGCACCTAACATGGACGATCGCGCAACACCCTGGTGGCACAGCGCGGTCGTCTATCAAATCTATCCCCGCAGCTTTTGCGACGCCGATGGCGACGGCATCGGCGATTTGGCGGGCATTCAATCAAAGCTTGGCTATCTTGCTGATTTGGGCGTGGATGCCCTGTGGCTGTCGCCCATTTACCCATCGCCCAACCGCGATTTCGGTTATGACGTGGCCGACTATCGGGACATTTCATCCGACTACGGTACATTAAAAGCCTTTGACGATTTTCTGGAAGCCGCCCGTGGCCGCGGCCTTAAAGTCATCATGGATCAGGTGTTGAGCCACACTTCGGATCTGCACCCCTGGTTCCAAGACAGCATCCGCAAATGCAACGGCAAGGAAGATTGGTATGTGTGGGCCGATCCGAAGGTGGACGGCACACCGCCTAACAACTGGCTAAGCGTCTTCGGCGGACCTGCCTGGTCCTACCATCCCGCCCGGCGCCAATATTACTTTCATAAATTCCTCAAGCAGCAGCCGAAGCTCAACCTCACCAATCCTGAGGTGGCCGAGGAGATGCTCTCTGTGCTGAAGTTCTGGCTCGACCGGGGTGTGGACGGCTTCCGACTGGATGTGGCCAATTCCTTTCTGCACGACGCACAACTGCGCGATAATCCCCCCGTCCCGCCGGAAGAGCGGGGTGATGGCCATTGGGCCCACGCGGAGCGCTTGCAGCAGCATATCTATGATTCCAACCGGCCAGAGAACCTGGCTTTCATCAAACAGATCCGTGATCTGGTCGATCAGTATGGGGATCGGTTTGTGTTCGGCGAGTTTGCGGAGATGAGCGACCTCATCGGCACCTATGCGGGCGGCGAGCACGGCCTGCACAGCGGCTACACGTTTTCGCTTCTTCATCGGCGCCGCTTCGACAAGACCGTGATAGAAAACGAAATCAATGCCCTTGCGGCGTTCACCCATTTGTGGCCCTGCAACACGTTCTCCAATCACGATGTGATGCGCGTTGCCTCCCGTTGGAAGAATGCACCGGATCCCGATCATGCGGCGCGTCTTGCCCTGTTGCTTCTGATGACCCTGCGGGGAACCCCGCTGCTCTATCAGGGAGAGGAACTGGGTTTGCCGGAGGCCCACATTGAATTCGACCAGGTCCAGGACCCCATCGGCCGTCTCTACTATCCGGATTTCAAGGGCAGGGATGGCTGCCGTACCCCCATGCCCTGGACCGCCGCGGCGCCCCATGCCGGCTTTTCGACCGGCACCCCCTGGCTGCCGGTGAGTACGGATCATGTGGAACGGGCCGCGGATACCCAAGTGAACGACCCCGCCTCGATACATGTTTTCTGTAAGGACCTGATTGCTCTTCGGAAGACCGCGCCGCCGCTTGCGCTGGGAGACATTGCCCTCAAAGATCTGGGGCCGGACATTCTGTGTTATGAACGAACGCTGGGATCGGGCCGAGCGCTGTGCCTGTTCAACCTGAGCGGCGAGGGACGCACCGTCGAATTGCCCAACGGTTTCGATCAGAAGAGGCGGCGTTTGACTATCGGCACTATCTCGTTTCAGAACACTCAAGCCATACTGGATGGTTTCAGCGCGGCGCTTCTCGCCTAAGCCTCACTAAGAAAGCCAGGCGATAGGGCCTGGCTCCTTATCTTGAGCAGAAGAATTATTCCTCAGGGAGGGGAAGGTGACCGTTGCAAGCTCAGGCCGCCCACGCCGGTAATGTCGTTGGAGCGGAAATTCAAAGCGCCGGTGTTTAGGTTGCCCAGCCCATCTGCGCCGATATTGCCGACGCCGTTCAGGATGCCCAGGTTTTCGTTCCCCGAAGACTGCGAGTGAATGTTTAGCATTCCGTTCAGCGCACCCACATTGCTGTCTCCGCCGCTCGAGGGCGAATATGGATTGATATTGCCGTTGAGAATGCCTTCATTATCGTCCCCGGCGAATTCGGCATTCGGGTTTATGTTGCCATTTAACAGGCCCACATTGTCGTCACCGGCACTTCTCGAATTGGGATTGAAGTTCCCATTGAGAAAGCCCTTATTGTCATCGCCCGCAATGTCTGCAATCGGACTGAAATTACCGTTTAAAAAACCGAGATTATCGTCGCCGCCCGATCGCGATTCCGAGTTGTGATTGCCGTTGAGAATCCCGGCATTGCCGCTTCCCGTATTTTCGGTTGCACCAAAATTCAGGTTGCCGTTCAAGATGCCGCTGTTGTTATTGCCGACCGACTCATCAGCGCCTTTGTTGCCAAGTCCGTTTAGCAGGCCCTTATTGCCCGAGCCGCTGTTCAACAGACCCTTATTGTCGGAGCCGCTATTCAAAAAGCCGTAATTGCCGTTTTGCCCATAATTGATGATTGTCAGCTTGCCGAGCGAATGGTCGGACAGCATTTCCGCCGATGCTGTAGTGGTGAAGCATGAAGCGGCAAGGCACGCACCGCCAATAAGCCAAAGCCTCTTCATTAGGCGTTCCCCAGTCATAAAGTTTCCCAAACTGAGACAAAGTTAGTTGGGCATTTTGGTTAATTGAAGAAGGATTTTCCCGGATGCCGGTTACCAAGAGAAAGTGAAGCGTCGGAGGCGCGATGAATGCACTGCCGATCTTGGCCGCCACGGCGTAGCCGTTTTGTGCCTAGCCCTTACCTAAAAAGATGGGTGCATGGGGTTCATACAATGTTTGAGCACCTGACCGGCCCACTCCCCCTTCCCAACCACCCCAGGGTACCCTTATCGGGTGGTTGGGAAGGGGGAGTGGGCAGGCGATGCCGATAAAAGATGGGTGCATGGGGTTCATCCACAATTTCACGCGTCCTCCCCATAAGAAGAAGGCTTTCCATAGGGATGTTGGTCCGTGTCGTCCTATTCACCTGTCAAAGAGCGGTTGATGAATCTAAGTTAAGCTTATGTATGGTTAAGGCAAGCCCATTCCCCATGGCACCTCGTCCCTCCGGGTTATCCAGCGGTGAGCGTCCGCGTCGATGCGGCCCGTACCCGATGTTCCACATCGCGTTTCGGACCGCGCCGTGAGGAGACACTCGCCGCTGGACAACAGAACTGTTTCAATTTGACAATGAAACGCTCTAGCCTCTGCTCACCCGTAGCTCTGTGTTCTGGCTTTCAAGAGTGCATCGAACGCACAATCGGACCCATATTCGCTGCCTTGTTGGGCTCGCCGGCGATCTTGGCTACCAAGAGTAAACCATGGCCTGCTCTGGGGGCAGGCCGGCAAGGGCTTTGCCGTAGCCCATGTCAATGGCATCCGCGCCGACACCTTTGTCAAGAACGAGCCAACTCTTCGCCCATGGGGCAAAACCACGCCAAGCTTCCGCGAACCGTTGATGGGTTTCATCAAACCCGTCTTGCGCCGCGCGTTCTTTAGCAACGGAGGGAATGAAGAACAGCTGCGGTGCTGGGCCCGGCATCGGCAATGTGTCATCCGCCGGTGCGCGATGGGTCGCGCCGAGTGTGATGGACTCCGTCAAGCGCTCGTCCAACAGCACATGTACCGCGGACCGCACAGCGGCATTGCCGGCAACATCAACCAATGCAGCCTTCTTTGTTTCGGGGATTGCACGCACCTCGTCATATGTTTGGATCTCTGAATAATGCCCAAGCCGCTCCACAAACGCCCTGTTTCCCGGTGACGTGATGCCGATGACTTTCGCTTTTGCACCGAGGTGGCGCATCGACCACGCGAATGAAAGTGCCGTCTTGCTCGATGCGCTGGTGATGTAGACCGTGTCGACGGTATCCGCCACTTGTTCCGCCAACATCCAACCGGTCATGAAGAGAGCCCACAGAACCGGCTGCACGGACGCGGTGTCTTCTGCATACAGAGGATCGGCAGCGCACCGGTAATACCTGTTGTACCACGGGTGCAGACCGGCCCGGTGTGCGGTCGCGTCCGAAAAGCATAAAGCGCTCGCGTTCGTTGGTGTCAAAACCAGGTGCGACGACATGGGCAAAAACCCGAACACACGCTCCCCCGCCGCGATGTCTTGGCTTTCGCTCGCGATCACTTTCGCGAACCCCCAGACCGGCACGTTGCCCCAACCTTCCTCTGCGGGGAAGTAGGACCAATAGGCAAGGGCGTCCCCAAACACGGCATAGGTGATGTTGTTTGTCGTCAACGCGAATTGTTCGATGACGACGAGAACTTGGCCATCATCTAGTTGGCCGGGAAGGGGCGAAGATGTTCGACGGGTTGCTCCCAGGTCCGTTTTGTTCAGCAGAATGGTTTGTTGGGTCATTGCTGCCCTTTCGTGTCTATGTCGCCTCGGTGTCAAGTCGATTGTGGATCGTGTATCCGCCTATCCAACCTGCTATCAGAGGTGTTGCCGTTCGCGCAAGGTGTGTCGGGGGCGGACGGGGCCCTCCGCCACGGACTGATGAAATTGGGAACGAATTGCCTGTTGACGCACCGTGCCGCGTCCAATCACTCTGTAGGGTGGGGATAACCCCAGCGCACATACAAAAAAACAGGCCCGGCATCATGACGATCCCCCAATTCTCAAAAGACGCCGATCCAGCCGAGATCGCTGACGCATTCAGTGCGGCCGGTTGCGTCGTTGTCACCGACGTTCTTAATGAAGCAGGCCGCAACGCCATCCGGGCGGAACTTGAGCCCCATATGGAGCGCGCACGAGTCATTCAAGAGGACGATCCGGAAGAGTTCTATCCAGGCCGGACGCGCCGCGTGACGGCATTGGTAACACGTTCTAAGTCGGTGACCGATCGGCTGATCGCACACCCGGTTTCCAAAAACATTTGCGACAGCTTCCTGTTGCCGAACGGCGAATTTGGCTATCAGCTGCATGTGACGGCCGCCTTGGAAGTTGGACCCGGTGCCCGCTCCCAAATCCTGCACCGGGAAGAAGACTCATTCACGTTCTTCCCACTACCGCGTCCCAACCTGATCGCCGCCAGCATGTGGGCCATTTCGGACTTTCGTGCCGACAATGGCGCAACACTGATCGTTCCTGGCAGCCACAAATGGCCCGAAGAGCGGGTCGCGACCGATGAAGAGACGGTACAGGCGGAAATGCCGGCAGGATCCGTTTTGTTTTGGGCTGGTGGCTTGCTGCACGGTGCCGGCGCCAACACCTCTCAAGATTGGCGCTATGGCGTCATTCTCACTTATTCACTGGGGTGGCTGCGCCAAGAAGAAAACCAATACCTTGACGTGCCGTCCGAACGGGTCGCGGAGTTGTCACCCGAGGTCCGGCAAATTGCCGGCTTTGACATGTATCGGGCACTTGGGTTGTACGACCCCTCTGCGCAGTTGGACCGTTAAACAAGTTCCCGCAGCGGCACCAAAGGAGACCCAGCTTGCCGGTGCCGGCCGTTTGGGGGTTAGCTGCGCAGGCTTGCGAGAAAATCCATGGTGCGTTTCATATCGCCCGGTTGCAGCTCAAAGGGGAAGTAGCACAGGTCGGTCACGCCAGCGGATTCCAAGCTGTTCATCTCTGTACGGATGAGAGTTTCGTCTCCGACAAGAGCGAGATCCTCCACACACTTGGCGCCTTCGCGGTCCAGCATGGCACGGTAGGATGGAATCTGTGCGTAGACGGCAAACGTCTCGGCTGCCAAGGCACGCGCCTCATCGGGTTTGTTGGTCAACATGACAGGGAAGCCGGCAACGACGCGAGGCCGGGATTTGCCCACCCGGTTCGCGCCTTCTTCCAAACCGGGCAAGACGTGTTGGTCGAGGGTTTTTAGGCCCGTCGCCCAGGTGATGGTGCCGTCCGCCAACTCGCCCGCAAGCCGCAGCATGGCCGGGCCAAGTGCCGCGACGAGTATGGACGTTTTCTCCCCGATGGGGGAGGGCTGAAGATTGACCGTGTAGTGCTCGTCTGCGTGCTGAACAGGTTCGCCCCTCAAAACCGGGGCGATGATTTGAAGATAAGACCGCATGTGGCGTGCGGGCTTATCGTAAGAGAGCCCCCACGCATTCTCGACCATAAATTTGTGTGCTAAGCCAATGCCAAGTGTGAAGCGCCCCTCGCAGGCAAGCTGCGTGCTCAATGTCTGTTGCACCATGGCAGCAGGATGACGTGTGAATGTGGGCATCACGGCCGTGCCGATTTCAATGCGCTTTGTGTTGACACCCAGGGCCGCGGCGGCGGTCATCCCATCAAGATGGATATTGGCAATCCGGGCGTTATCCAACCCGATTTCTTCGGCTGCTCTCCCGCGCTCGATCAGCCCTTTTAGTTCGGGCGCCGCGCCACTGCCTTCGCCCACCATCATTCCTATGCGCACTGAATTTCCTTTTTCGTTGAGCTTCCCCGTCATCCGGCGCCGCGCAGGCGCCGCCTTGTTGATTGCAATTTTGCACAAATTGAGAGGATTGTTGAGGAGCTTTGTCGCACCTGATCGGGCGCCCGAATGATCGTTTGTGTCCGTTCTTACCGCGTTTCGTCTTCCCGCTGGACGAGTTGTGGGGGCGTCGTCTCTCCGCTAGTGACAGGCTGACGCTTTGGGGTCGCCATGGCGCGCGAAGGCATTCTGAACGGCTTTGGTCCAAAGGTCATAGCCGTCCAAATTCATGTGCAGGTCGTCGTCGATAAATATGTCTTTCGGGGCGCCATCTTCCATCATCGCGGGCACGACGTTTACGAAAAACAGGTCGTCTCGTTGGTCCGCGAGACGCCTTACGAGCTGATTGGCTTCGGCTTGTAACTCCAGCTGGCCGAACCGAGCTTTGGACGGTTTAATGGATATAAAGTAGACGGGCACGTCGCCGAGCCGGCGCGACTTTAGAGACATGAGCGTTTGAAGATCGTCAAGTACGTTTTGGGGCGTTTTGTCAGCATAGATATCATTCTCGCCCCCATACAATACAATCGACCTTGGGCGATGGGGTGTTACGACCAAATCAAAGTACATAATGACATGTTCCAACTGGGCGCCCCCGAAACCGCGACGCACAATTTCTCTGTCGGCAAAATCGCTCTGTAATGTGAACCAGAAGCGGATGCTGGAACTGCCAACGAAGAGCGTTCTGCAGGGGGGTATGCCCATCACCTGATCTTCAACAAGGAACGTGTAGATTTCAGTGGCGAAGGGTGAGTCTTCGGTTAGCGAAGGAACGGGTTCAGCGGCGTGAGTCTGATGCGCAACAAAAATCAGAAACCCCGCCAGACATCCCCCCCAAACGCGACAAAACCGCACGTTCCTTCTCCTTTTCCGACGGACTTTCCATCACCATAGTCCAAAGGCCCAACAAGCGGCCAGTGCGGTGTGGGGACCCCCCCTCCGCCAAATCGTTGAAATCACGGAAAAGTATGACCCTGCCTCGGAAGCCGAGGAACCGCCGTCATGTGTTGATGGATTCCTCATCCCCGTCGATGAGCTGACGCGTTTTTTGCAGCAGTTTTTCGAATGCCGTTTCAGATGACACTTGGGTCCAGTCTATTTCGCCGATGTTTCGAGCCAATTGTTTTTGGACCACCGTGGCATCGGCGTCCGAAGCATCACCTATCCTGTGTTCCACCCGGGAAGTGAGCGTTTGGGGCGGGGCGTCGAGCCATATCCCGGTGAAGGGCACCCCGCACCGGTTGGCAACGTTGTGAATACCTTCCCGCTCCTCCGGATTGGCATAGACCGCATCCGCGATCACAGAGTGACCGTTTTCAAGTGCTGCCTGTGCGGCATCTTGAATGGACTGGTAGACGCGACGGTTGACCTCGCTTGAATAGGCCGTGTTGTCCAACCGCGTCGTCTCATCCACCTTGAACAGCCGTTTACGGATCACGTCGCTGCGAACATGCACGGCGCCGGGTGCCGCACCAAGTTTGGGGGCAAGGGCCCGCGCCAGTGTGGATTTTCCGGACCCGGATAGTCCGCCGATGGCGATCAGCCGCGGTGCGGGGGGTGTCAGAAAGTTTTCGGCAAATGAAAAATATGTCTCGGCCTTGTCCGCCTCATGCTGCGCCGCGGCGATCTTTGCGCGGATGGCGGCCCGGATTGATAGAAAGAGGGGTAACAATGCAAGCCCGTCGAAATCGGATGTCCGCGCGAGATACTGATTGAGCACAATGTTGGCGGATTGCCGGTAGCCCCGTTCACACAAATCCATCAATAGAAACGCAAGATCGTAGTACACGTCGATGCGGGCCATATCGTCATCGAACTCTAGAGCATCGAACAAGGTGGGGCGGTCGTTCAGGCAAACCAGGTTTGCCAAGTGCAGATCCCCGTGGCAATGGCGCACAAGACCATCCGTTTGCCTTTTGCGGAGCCGGTCGGCGTAGGCGGCAATGACTGTCGACAGCCGGTCGTCCATGGCCGCGACCCGGTCTCCGGGAAACACTTTTGGAAATTCCAAGAAAGCTTCTGTGTTTTCTCGGACGATCTTCTCGACTGCTGCCAAGAAGTCAGGGTCGGTGGTGCGCACTTCGGCGCTTTCGTGAAAATCGGCGATCTGGTCCGCCAGCCCCTTCAACAGCCGGTCGTCCAATTGTCCGCGTTCGGCAAGGTGGTCCAGGCGTTGGCTTTCGTCGAACCGGCGCATGTGAACGCCCCATTCCAGGATTGTGCCGTCGGGTGGTGTATAGCCGTCGAGATTGAGCACGAGGTCTCCGTCCGCGGCGCGGTACACGGAACAAAGACCAACATACACATCAGGTGCCGTGCGCCGATTGAGTTTCAGTTCATTCGCACACGCTGCTTTTCGTTTCTCAAGCGTCGAGAAATCCATATAGGGATAGCGGACGGCGCGTTTGATCTTGATGACATGGTCACCCGTCAAGAACAGCATCGCCCCATAGGTGTCGATGCGATCCACATGATCGACGGAGGGGCCATAGGTCGCAGGCGACGCCAAAAAGCATTCCACTTGGCTTTGATCTTCGACCAAATGGGGATTGGTTTCCGCGTGATCTGTGAGTGCGTCTGCCACCGATTGTTTGCCAGTGCGCCTTAACAGAATTCACCGTAGCTTCTTCGTAGCGCGCTGGCGTTGACCTGCATCAAGGGGGCATCTCAGATAAAAGGCTGCTCTCCATAGCGCCCTTGAGACCGGCCGCCGCCTTCCATCACTCGGGTTGCGCCGATCGCACATACAAGGTCAAGGCGATCAATGTGGCGGCAATCTCAAAATAGAGCAGGGGCATGATGGTCTCGGGCGGCATGCCGGTGGCCATAATGCTCGCGACGCGTCCGATGGCGGCACCGCTCATAAAGATGGCAACGAAGCCGAGCGCATCGCGACGGCGCTCTTGACGCAGAACACCCATCAGGAAAACCGCTGCTGCACCCAAAAAGATGCCGCCATAGGCTGAGCGCAGCATGTTGTCCATGCCGACGCTTCCTGTTTCCAAATCATATCGGGCGAGCAATAGGTTTGGATCGTACAGATACAAAATCCCGATGAGACCGATTGCAATCGCGTTGAAGGCAAGAAAAATTCGAGAGGCCATTGCTCCGGCTCCTTGTTCCGGCAAAATAACGGATCACGTTGCCGGTCGGGCAAGGCCGCTGGCGGCGACCCAATAGGCCCGACCGGATCTAAATCTGCCTAGCTAGCGTGTTGTTGCGCCATTTTCGCTTCATGGGCGGCAAGCCAGGCCGCTTCCTCGCCTGGCTCGGGCATGATGTCGCCCCCCTCCATCACCCAGCTCGCCGGTGTGTCGACGATCATGGTAACGATGTCATCGGCGGCGATATCCGCTTGAGTGTGGATGGCGTGACGTGCCTGGTCGGCAATCTGTTTCTTTTGCGCTTCCGTGCGACCTGCACGGATGCTGCCGAACAGCAAAGCCCTCTTGCCATTGAGCGACCATTGGGGCGCGTCCTCGAAAAAGAAGACGTGGACGAAGGTGGCGGGCGCGCCCGTCACGTCACAATGGATGCGGGTCACGTCTTCGGCGATCTTGGATTTGGCAGCGTTACTGATCGCGCCTTTGGCGGCGTTACAGATGTAAAGCGGCATGATGGTCTCCTATTGGGGTTGAGGATCGTTGATGACGGCAACGATCTCGTTGATCGAACATCCGGTCTCACCCGTCCAAAGATCGCAAAGGTCTTGCAACAAAGACACGCGGGTTTCTTGGGCGACCGGCTGCTCAGCGGTGAAAGACACGATGGAAGAGGTGGACGGCTTGGCGGCGGTAAAGCCGCTTGCCGCCGGCACGGCGGTCCAATGGACGGACGCCGGCTGGCCAAAGGCCTTTTCGGAGAAAGTGTTCAGTTTTTCAGTGAGCGCGGCCTGGCTTTTATCTGGGGTTTGGCCCGCTTGAACCACACACATGCAACGGATCATCGGCGTTCTCTCCCTTTTCACTGGATCGTCTGCAGGGAAAGATAAGGGTTGTTCAGTGATAAATAAAATGAATATATTTCGTATCTGCTCGTACAAAACTGAATAACAAATTCGCGGAACAAAACCACTCAAATAGGTGGACATCATGGACATCTCGGACATCGACCTTATTCGGGCTATCGTCAGTACGGGGAGTATTTCTGAAGCAAGCGCCACCTTAAATCAGTCACAACCCACTCTCAGCCGGAAACTGTCGCGGCTGGAAGATCAACTCAATGTTCGACTGTTTCGCCGATCTCCAAAGGGGCTCGTGCCCACGGATCTGGCCACGTCCATTTTGTCAAAGGCGGCGCCGCTCGATCACAAGCTGCGCGAAATCGAACGTCATGTGGAGCTCGTGACGCAGTTGGAAACGGGGACGATTAATTTGGGGGTCGGGCCGATCATCGAGCAGATGTTGTTGCCCGACGTGCTCAGCCGCTTTGTCGAGACAACGGGAGAGGTTGCTCTATCGATCGTGACGGAGAATGCGTCGACCCTCCTGCAGATGTTCCAGGCATCGGAGCTCGATTTGGTTGTCGGTCCGTTTCGGGCAGGCGACCGCAAGAGTAAAGATATGTTGGTCTTGCCCATGATCGAAGACGACATTGTCGCCATTGCACGCAAGAACCATCCCCTCTTTAAGCTGAAGAAAGTGGATAAAGGGGTGCTGAGCGGTTTTCCATTGGCCGCGCCCAATACCAGTGAGGCGGCGCGGCAAGCCCAAGGCGGACCGACACTCCCCAGACCGAAGATTCGCTCGGACAATTATGATCTGTTGAAGAAAATCGTCGTCAAGAGCGACATGCTCTGTGTTGGCCCAAGGGCCGTCTTCAAGCATGAAATTGAGAACGGGCAACTTCGCGAAGTGAAGATCAATTTACGCATCACATGGGAAAGCGCGCTTCTCATCAGGTCCGAAACTATGTTGGCGCCCCTGGCCCGGCACTTGGTGACCCTTTTTGAAGACGCAAATGAACGGCTTAAACCATGAAAGTCTCTAATGGAAGGTGTATCACCGCCGCAGTCGCCGCGTGATCGCTTTTTCCAATTCGACGATGACAAACAAAACCACGCCCGATGCCAAAACCAATCCCCAAGAGGCGAGATCCATGTTTGCCGTATCAAACAGCTCTTGCAGGGGCGGGGCATAGGTAAACCCGAGCTGGAATAGGATCACCAACAGAATTGCTCCGTACACCATGCGGTTGCCACGCAGGCTGCTTGGCGTCCAAGACGGTGCGTGAATATGGCGGCAGTTCAACAAATTCGCGATCTCGCCGGCGACCACGCCGTTGACGACCACGGTTCTTGCAAGGTCGACGGAAGCGCCATTGGCGACCATCCATTCAAAAAGCACAAAAGCGATGGCCGTGAGGATCGCCGTCACCACCACAATGCGCCAAATAAGGTAATTGTTCAGAATACGTTCACCGGGCCGGCGCGGTGCCCGGTCCATCACGTCGGTTTCGGCGCGTTCAAACGCCAACGCCAAACCAAGAGTGATCATGGTGACCATGTTCACCCACAGAATTTGAAGCGGCGTAATCGGCAGTGCGTGTCCGGCCATCACGGCCGCAATGATGGTCATGGCTTCGCCGCTGCTTGTCGGCAGGACGAACAGGATGGTCTTGATCAGATTGTCATAGACCGTGCGGCCTTCTTCCACCGCACTGACGATGGTGGCGAAATTGTCATCGGCAAGAACCATTTCGGCCGCTTCTTTGGCGGCTTCGGTACCTTTGACGCCCATGGATACACCGATATCGGCGCGCTTGAGCGCCGGTGCGTCGTTTACCCCATCGCCGGTCATGGCCACCACATGGCCATGGTTTTGAAGGGCTTTGACGATCCGCAGTTTTTGTTCAGGCGTTGTGCGCGCGAACACATTGACGTTTTCCGCGACGTCGTCGAGTTCCATGTCCGAGAGCCGGTCGAGCTCGGTGCCGGACACAACGCCATCATGCACCAGTCCGAACCGCGCCGCGATCGCATGAGCGGTTGCCGCATGATCGCCGGTAATCATCTTGACGCGGATACCTGCCTGTTGACAGCTTTCGACCGCCTGAGGCGCGTCCGTGCGCGGAGGATCGATAATGCCGAACAGCGCGATCAAGACGAAATCGTCGCGAATGTCGGTGAAGTTCAGTTCGTCTTGTCCCTCGTCGCCGGGCCGGAAGGCAATGGCAAGCACCCGCAACCCTTGGGATGCCATGGCATCCACTTGCGCCACCCAATGATCGCGGTCGAGCGGTAGTGCCTGATCCCCAACAAGCTGCTGTGCACACATGTCGACGATACGTTCCGGTGCCCCCTTCAAATAGACCTGCCGATGGCCTTCATGATCATGGTGCAGCGTCGCCATGAACTTATGCTCAGACTCAAATGGAATGAGATCGAGCCGGCTATGGGCCTGCCGTTCGAACGGCACATCGAACCCAGCCTTCATGGCGAAGGTGAGCAGTGCCCCATCGGTCGGATTGCCGTGCAGTTTTTGAGTACCGTCGGACTCGTAGAACTCACCATCATTGCACAGTGTTGCGGCGCGTCCCGCCACCAAGAGTTCCGGGTGCCCGTCGACGCTGACAATTTCTCCGCCTCTTTCGGAGATGGCGCCGACGGGGGCATATCCGCTTCCCGCCACATCGTACGTGTTGGATGAAGTGAGCACGGCCTGCACCGTCAGCTCGTTTTTTGTCAGCGTGCCCGTTTTATCGGAGCAGATGACGGTAACGGAGCCTAAAGTCTCCACAGCCGGGAGCTTGCGGATAATGGCGCTTCGCTGGGCCATCCGCGTGACCCCCAAGGCCATGGTGATGGTCATCACGGCGGGCAGGCCTTCGGGTATTGCGGCAACCGCCAATCCGACTGCTGCAAGGAACGCTTCGTTGACCACCATGTCCCGCAGGTAGATTCCCACGAACAAGGTTACCGCCGCCAACAGCAGTATGACCACGGTCAGTGTACGTCCGAACTGGCTGATTTCGCGAAGCAGTGGCGTGGTGACTTTCTCCACGCCTGCAAGAAGAGTGCTGATGCGTCCGATTTCGGTCTCTGCGCCCGTCGCAACGACGACACCTCTGCCCGTGCCGTAAGATACATAGGTACCGGCAAACGCCATGCTACTGCGGTCGCCCAGGGCGGCCCCGCCGTCCACCACCTGCGGGGATTTATCGACCGCCTCCGACTCACCCGTCAGCGATGCCTCCTGGATTTGCAGACTTGATGAGGTCACGATCCGCAAGTCCGCGGGCACCCGATCCCCCGACCGCAACAGGACAATGTCGCCGGGCACCAGCACAGATGCATCGACCACATCGGGATGGCCATTGCGCAAGACATTGGCTTGGGGCGCCAACAGGGAGCTGACCGCAAGCAGGGCGCGTTCCGCTCGGCCTTCCTGAATGAACCCGACGATTGCATTGACCAAAACGACACCCACGATGACGGAGGTGTCGGTCCAATGCTGCAAGAGCCCGGTAATGACGGCCGCGCCCAACAGAACAAAGATGATGACATTGTTGAATTGATCGAAGAAGCGCAAAACCGGGCCACGGCGCTTTGCTTCCGGCATTTTGTTCGCGCCGTAAACCTTCAAACGCGAACTAGCTTCTTGCGACGACAGGCCGGTTTGGTCATCCGTGTCGACGGCTTTGATCGTGTCTTCGGCAGTTAATGCGTGGAACGGAGGCGCAACGGAGCGGGCCTTCGGTCTCCAGAGTCTTTTGCGTGAGGGCTCACGAAGGGCGGGTGACCTTGTTGTATCGTCCATACGAATCCTGACCGCGGCAAGCGGTTTATGACAATTAGATTACAGTCGTTGAAGAGCCCAATCTCATTTTGTCGATTCGCGACACGCCTGCGTTGACCTGTGTCAACGCCGGTCTTTCAAGTTACGGCGCGGGCTTGCGCCACTGTCGCGCTCCCCGATCAATCAATTCAATCGTCTCGGCAGAGAGGTCGGGCAATAGTGAATTGACCTCCTGCATGGAGGACAATTGGGGCGTATCGCCAGTTAAAGATCGTTTAAATGGGAGTCCGTTTGGCGGGAAGCGCGCTCTAACGCTGTGTTGAACGCACGCCGGGCCGGGGCGGTCAAACAGGGGAGCAGCACCGCAAAGTGATGCTGGATGCCGCGCTCTTGATCGACCCAGGTGATCTCGTCACGCCATTCGTGCTCGTGAAGGTAGTCCATCCAATAGCGACTGACGATCCAAAGAGAGCGTGTCAGCGTTTGCAGATCGACCTTTAAGTCGTGCCGGAACATGCCCTCTTCTTCGATCCGCGTGATCAATGCAAAGAGCTCTTCGAAGTCGGCCGCCATCTCCGGATCGGCCTGCCAGCCCTTGCTGGCGTCGGCGTATTGCGACCGGTCCCGAAAAATGAACCGATTCTCCCACAACAAAGTCATTCCGAAGAGAAGGTGCTCAACATAGTCATCGGCGACGAGGCCAGGTGTTAAAGCGGCCCGTCGTTCTTGTGCGCGCCGGCGCGCCTCGTCTCGTAATCGCTCAACCAGGTCTTTCTTGGTGGGAAAATGGTAAGAAAGATTGCCCTGAGAAATTCCGACATCGTCGGCAATTTCCGTCAGCTTGGTTGCCGCAAATCCCTTTTTGTTAAAAAGCCGACGACTGGCTTCAAGGATTCGCTCCGCCGTGGGCACACGCTTGTTCATCGGGATGCCGTTTGAAGAGGGTTTTTCCAGAAACTGCTCACGATGCGTCCGCCATGATTTTTCGCGCCATGCGCTCGGCCACCATCACGCAGCCAAGATATGTGTTGCCCGAGGGGATCGTCGGCATGACCGACGCATCGGCGACCCGTAGGCCTTGCAGTCCCAAAACGCGGCAGTCTGCGTCGAGCACCGTTCCCATGGGACAGGTCCCCACCATATGGGCATAGCTGAAGGGAAAACGCTCATACGCATCGGCAACGGCGTCAGGCGCTGTCAAATCATGCGGCTCGATGGGTTCACAACCCAGCGCTTTGGCGGGTGCCGATTGTTCCCATGCTGCGATACGGTCGAACGCATGGCGCAGGCGGTCGAAACCGTCGTCGGGCAAGGGGGGTGCGGTTACAACGGGATCCGCATCCGCCGAGTCGCCAAGCTGAACCCGTCCGCGGCCGGACGATCGCATGAGAAACACGGCCATCATAAACTCGGTCGGACCGTCGGTTTGGCCGGGAGCGATCGGAAAGGCGTGGTAGTCTACGTCGGTTCCGTTGGAGGCGCCCACAAGGACGACCTGCGCCGGCCCTGCACTGCCACCCCGCGGGCCCTCATGACGATAAGGGATGCCCGGACCAAGATGATCGCTCATGGTTTCGCCCACCGGCAGGTCAGCGTGCATGGCGATCCCGTAATTCGTCAGGTGATGGGCCGGTCCGATGCCGGACCGCATGAGCAACCAAGGCGTCCAGATGGCGCCGGCGGAAACCACGATCTCGTCCGCGTGGATGTCTTCACCCGTTGTCAGCGTGACGCCCACAACGCGACCGCCATCAATTGCGAGCTTGGAAACTTCCGTCGCCGTTCGAATATGGAGGTTTTCTCGTGCGCGTACCTCCGGCGTGAGATAGGCAAGGCTTGTGGAAACACGCTTGCCCGTATCATCAATCGTTACCGGAAAAACGCCAATGCCGGGTAGTTGGCTTGGGTCGTTCACATCCGACACGGTAGAACTGCCGGTTTCCACCATGCCGTCATAATAGGCAAGTTGCGCGCGGCTCATTTCTTCCCGACGCCATCGACGGACGGGCAGGGGACCATCGCTGCCATGGATGGGAGATGACGGGAAATCCACGTCCCGTTCCGCGGCGATGAACGTGTCGGCAACATCATCCCATCCCCAGCCGTCAAGCCCGGCATCCGCCCACTGATTATAATCTTCGGGAAGGCCCCGCAGTGTCGCCAGACCATTTGTAGCGGAGGTGCCGCCGAGAACACGCCCTTGAAACATCGGGATCGCGCCTGTTGCCGTGAGCATCGGCGTCTGGGCGACTTGCGCCCCGCCCATCCAGAATTCCGGCGCGCGAGACGGTTCAAGAATAAGGCCATCATAGGTGTCATGGTCCGGCCCTGCTTCAAGCAGAGTAACGGCGAGTGCCGGATCTTTACTTAAGCGCGCGGCAAGCACCGCCCCGGACGTACCGCCGCCCACAATCACGATGTGTTTGGATTCTTGACCCACGAGCGCCTCCCGCGAACAGACTTTTTGATTGTTTTAGGTACTTTTACCTAATTTAGGTAGTATTACCTAATTTGTCAATGACGTTGTTTTGGGCCCGTTGCCCGGGCGACAAAGGTGACCTGTCAAGATCGCCGATAGACGTTCGCGGGCGGCTCCGAAAACGCGGTCGGGCCTTGGGAAAATGGCGGTAACGCCGGCAGGGGCCATGCGACCGTGGACGCCTTCTCGGGCCGGTAGCAGCTCAGCGCTCAGCAGGTTTTATGGGTCGGTCGGCTTTGTCACGGCGCGCTCGATAATGTCGCACCATAGGGCGAACATCTTGTCTAAGTGTTTGCTGTTTTGATGGACGCCGCGCTGCACCACCATGCCGCGGACGAGATAGAGCGTCAGTTCGACAATATCGTCAGGCTGGAGTTCGCCTGCTTGGGCGGACACCCGCTCCCGCGACATGGACCGCAAGGATTGGATCCATTCCTCGTCGATTTCTTTGAGCTCAAGCCGCAGCGATTCATCCGTGCGCGCCGCAATCAGCGATTCCAATGTGGCATAGAAATAGGGTTGATCGCGTTTGGTGAGCGCCAAAAGTGTCGCATGTTCGCGCATTGTAAGGGGTTTCGACCGTTTCTTGTCCACACGCTGTTTTGTTTCCGATTGCAGCTGGTCGCGGTTGCGTTTCAGCGCGGCAATGAGCAGGTCGTTTTTGCGGGGGTAGTGGTGGGTCTGTGCGCCGTTGGAGACATCCGCCTCTTCACAGATCTTCAACGTGCTGGTCCCGGACCATCCGTCCCGCAAGATGACGGACAAGGTGGCTGCCAGAAGCTTTTCTTTCGTGGCTTCCGCCCGGTCTTGTGGTGCGCGCTTTCTGGGTGAAGGGGACAAATGAACTCTCCTTGGTCCGGGGAGATAACCAGCCGATTCCAGTAAATGGCAAGCGTTTGGGCGGCCGGTTGACTCTCTTAAACAAAGAGAGTACTCTGTTTTTATAAACAGGTCAAATCCGGCGGCGATTGGGTCTTCGGCCGGCTTCAGGAGCACAACAAATGACGACAGAAATTGACGTTTTCTGGTCCTTTAGAAGTCCTTATTCCTACTTGGTCACGCCGGACTTGCTGCGCCTCCGGGAAGACTTCAATGTCACCGTAAAGCTGCGGCCGGTCTTGCCGATTGCGCTGCGGGCCAAGTCCGCGGTGTTCGACGCTTCAGACAAAAAGCGCCCCATGTACATCGTCATGGATTCATTGCGGCGTGCAGAGTTTTTGGGTTTGCCTATGGCTTGGCCGAACCCCGATCCCGTCATTCAAGACATGGAAACGTTCGAGGTGGCGGAAGACCAGCCCCTTATCTGGCGGTTGACAAGTTTGGGTGTGGAGGCGGAACGGCGTGGCAAGGGGATCGACTTTGCATACGCTGCTGCCACGATGATCTGGAGCGGCACGGCCGATTGGCATACCGGGGACCATCTGGCGCGTGCCAGTTCGGAAGCTGGCCTTGACCTTGCCGACATGGAAGCGGCGATCGACGATCAAGACGTGACGGCCGTGGTGGAAAAGAACCACGCAGCATTGGAAGCCGCCGGCCACTGGGGCGTGCCGACGATGGTGGTGCGTGGTGAGCCGTTCTTCGGCCAAGACCGCATCGACACATTGCGTTGGCGGCTCGACCAGTTCGGTCTTGGCAAGTCTTAAAACGAATTCATTAACGGGGATATCGGGACACATCGCGCATGGCGGCGACAGCGCCGAGCGTGCTTATTCTGGAAGGAGATTGAAAATGGACCTACAGATCAAAGGTAAGAAAGCGATTATGGCCGGCGGTAGTGCCGGCATGGGCCGGGCAACCGCGGAGCGCTTAGCGGAGGCTGGCGTCGACCTGGTCATCACCGCGCGGCGCGAGGAGCGTCTGGTCCAGGCCGCGAAAGAAATCTCGGAGCAATACGGAGCCAATGTCACACCGGTGGTGGCCGACTCCTCGAAGGAAGAGGGCCGCCAGGCGCTGTTTGCCGCTTGTCCGGACCCGGACATTCTGGCGATCACCATTAAGCCACCCGCGCCCAATGGGGATTTTCTGAAACTCACACCCGAAGACTGGCGCGCGTCGATCGAGACCGCGCTCATCGGTCCCATCGAAATCATGCGAAACTACATTCCGGTGATGAAAGAGAAAGGATGGGGCCGCATCGTCAACATCGCCACTTTCTCGGCAAAGAATCCGATGATATGGCGCCTTATGTCGGGGCCCGCCCGGTCGGCGCTCATCAACTATACGGCCGGCGTGTCGCGTGAGGTGGCCAAGCATGGCGTCAATATCAACAACATCCTGCCGGGCATGTTCCAGACGGAAGGGGCGAGTGAGCTGCTTAAGGACTATGCGGATGCTTTCGGCCTGGAACCCGACCCGGATACCGTGCGCACGCACTTCATGGAAAACAACAAAATTCCCGCTGGTTTCTTGGCCGATGCCGCCGATATGGCGCCCATGGCGGCGCTGCTGTGCAGTCCGCTTTCGCGGTTCATCGTGGGGCAGAACATCGTGATTGATGGGGGGCAGCACTACGCGTTGTTCTAAACAGCCGCGTTGTTTGATCGGGCCAGCCGACAGAGGCGACGCAGTTCCGCAAGGACCCTTCGGAGCGCCGTTAGGCTTGATAACGGCGCTGCCACCGATAGACGTGCGCGAGGGCAAGCAGGCTCGCGCCGACGGTTGTCAGAACGGTTTCTGCGTCGTGCAGCCGCTCTACGAACGCTGCCGCCAGAAGGATGCTCAGTGCAATGACCGCGACGGCGGCGAACACGGACCCGCCGCCTGACGCCCTGTCCTGGACGATCGCCGTTGCGGTTATGGGCACGGCCATTAGGACGAAAATACGGTGGAGTAACTCCGATTCTCCCAATGTGCCTGCCATCGGCAAGATCACCGACAGGAGGGGCAGCGCCAAGCAGTGAATTAGGCAAAGACCGGACACGCTGATGGCAGAGGCGTCAAGCACAGTGGAGGATGCGGCAGCAGGCTTCACGGGCAATCCACTCTTTCATTTTTGGGGTCGATTGGCTGCTCTTCAGCGATACGGCGCTTCGGAATTTCTGTGTGCGACGCCCGAGGATCATCGAGGCTCTCGACAGAGTCCAAAACCAAAACAAGGCGCGTCGTTCCCGATCCGGCTATTGGCGGGGAGCGATGCCGGACGCTGTTGGGTCCCTGATCGGGCCAAAGCGCACCGCGCAGCAGTATGGGGTTGCCGGTCGGAACGGTAAAAATCTGCTCGGGGCCGTTCTCGTCCTGGAGGATCCCGTATTCCGTCCCGGGTCCGCGATAGGTGCAGATCAACCGCATACGTACCATATCGATGTGAAACTTTCGGCAGGCGTTATCGCAGACCACATCGAAACGTAACTGCAGATAAGGTGCCGACATAATTTGTGCAAACGCATCCGCAAGACAGCAGACGTCGTTCACGAACCAATCGCGGTTGGATCCTTCCGGCGTGTTCGCCTTGTCGCACACATTGGAAACCAATGTGCGGGCGTTTTGAGGGTGTAGAACGGCGCGTACGGAAGGTAGATTTTGTGGCGGGAGCCCGTTGATCCAATTTTGAAAATCTTCGGGTATCGGCCGCTGCCAGATTACGCCCGCGACGCCCTTGTTCCCGATCGTATCAAAAGCTTCAAGGCTGTCGACCGCCGGAACCGGCTGTACGGGCGTATTTGATAGTTGCTCCTGAACCGTCACGCGGCCACCACTTTTAAATGGCGAACAGGGTATGGGGCGCGCCGTTTCGATTGAGCGGCATCGCCCGCAAGTTCAATAAATCCAGGTTTCATTTCGAGGTGCGCGGCCTGTTTGCTTGATGGTCGGTTCATTTCGGTGGTGATGTTTGAAATGGCGAGTTTGAGCTGCGAGAAGAGTTTCAAGCGGTTTCGTATGAGACTCTGTTTGTTACAATATAACATAACATATCGAGTCACCGGAAAAACTGCAACTTGGAATAAAGCTTCCGTCGCCTCGACTATTCACTTCTGTCTATCGTTCAGCGCACCGCCGGCCTTTTCGCCAACACCGCGTTACGACGTCAGATTGACGGTGATCAACCGATAGCCCAGATCCAGCTCCTCCAGCGTCAGCAGATCACTGTATTTCCGTTCCCAAGCGCCGGAGGCGAGGTCGCCCTCAAGGCGATCCAATCGAACGGAGCCGTCATCGACTTTGGAAAAGGTAGAAATGCTCGCGCGAACGGTCGGGTCGAGATAGGCGTGCGGGCGGCGCCAATAGGCGCACAAAAAGCCGTCGTGGCAATCGTGGGGAATGGGCACGGCCTCGATTTCCACATCGTCCTCCCAGTTGCGGAAGTAGTCCATGGGCACAAATTGGTGCCGGTCTATTTGGAGTAAGTCGGGAATGTATTCTTCGAGCCAGAAGCCTGAAAAGTCCGGATCATAGGTCAATAGGACAAGCCGCTTGCGCGCGACACGGCGCATTTCAGCAAGCCCCTGTTCCAAATTCGTCCAATGGTGAACCGTCAGGATGGCCATGGCGGCGTCGAATTGCTTGTCCGCAAACGGAATATTCTCCGCCGCACCGAAGATGACGGGGGCAGCGTCAGGGGCACGCTGGTCGATCATTTGTTGCGACGGTTCGATTGCGACCACGTGACAGTCTGCCGGCTCGTACGATCCCGTTCCTGCGCCGACGTTCAAAAGCGTCTTTGGGTTTCCGAGCTTGCCGTGAATGCGGGCGGCGATTTTGGGGTCCGTGCGGCGCTGATGGGCATAGCCAATGCCGATTTGATTATAGATCGTGTTCATGCATCGCCCCCATTGGCTCAATTTATGTGTCGCGCTCGGCGGCAAGCGCTGCGGGGGTATCGATGTCCAGGAAAATGGCATCGGTGTCGAGGGGCACCTCGATGACGCTGTCTTCATATTGACCGATGAGGGAACGTGCGCCCACATCGCCTTTCAGTCCCATGATGTCGTCAAAGAAGTCGCGCCCCCAGATGACCGGGTTGCCGCGTTTGCCAAGATGGGTCGGCACCACGATGCGATGGTCTTGAGACGGATCGAAGGCGTCTTTTAGCGCTTTGAGGTGATCTGCGGTTATGCGCGGCATGTCGCCGAGACAAACAATCACCGCATCGAGGTTTGGTGATGTCTGGAGTGCCTGTTTGATCCCAACCTTCAAAGACGCGCTGAGGCCCGATGCAAAATCATCATTCTGAGCGAAGGACACGGGCAGGGATGACAGGGCTTTTTCTACGCGTGCTGCGTCGTGGCCGGTGACCACAAGGGTTCGTTCGAATCCCGACGCTAAGACGGCATCGGCCACGTGACGGACCATGGGTTTGCCGTCCAGATCTTCGAGCAGCTTGTTGGCGGGGCCCATGCGCCTGGATTGACCGGCCGCCAGTATAACCGCACCGATCTTTGGTTCTGCGGTGTCCACGGTTTCCTTCTCCCGAGGTTGGGGGCGCGTTGGGATCTCCTTCAGCAAACCACCCACCCCCATGGACATGATGTGGTCCCGGTTCACAGGAACATCCGCTAACAGGCGTTCGAGCACCCAATCGAAACCATTCAGCTTTGGCGAACGAGCACAGCCGGGGAGGCCGATCACCGGTACATCGCCATGATGGCCCAGAAGTAGCAGATTACCGGGGTCGACCGGCATACCCAGATGGTCGACCGCGCCACCGGCGGCTTCGATGGCGGCGGGAATGACATCCGCGCGATCGGTGATGGCGGAGGCGCCGAAGATCAAAACAAGCTCCGCCCCATCTTTTAACGCGCCGCTTATTGACGCGGTGAGGTTGGATACGGCGTGATTGCAGCGGGTCTCTTCAGCCAGCTCATTTTGACAGTCGCCCAGCCGGGCTTCCAAAACGCTTTTTGATTTGTCCAAAACGCTGGGCTTTGTTTCCGGCAGCACGGTGGAAATCAGAACGACCTTTTTGGCAGAAAAGGGATGTACACGTAGTACCGGTGCCACCGCGCGCGCATGTTCTTCGATCCCCGACAGGTCCTTTTCCCGACAGGAAAAGGGAATGATCTTTGCGGTCGCGATCGTCTGTCCCGCCGATACCCGCTCAAATTGCTCAAGCGTTGCAAGGGTAATCGCCTCATCAACCGTGTTGGCCCTGTGAATGGCGCTTTCGTTCAGCGTAAGGATGCCGGCGTGCTCCGAGATCAGGTTACAGCGCCCTGTAAAGGGCGCGGTGATGGAACAGCCGGGTCCGGCAACGCAGGCAGCCAAGCGCTGTGCTGCGTTGTCTTCCTGCACATCGCCCACTTCCAAAATTGCGCCCATGACCTCTGGCACCGCTTCTTCCTTCAGCGTACGGATGTCTTCGGCGGTGAGTTGGTATCCCTTTTTCAGGCGGCGCGAGGGCGTCACCACCGCATGGGCGAGAATGAGGCCGGCGGATTGATCGATCGGAAACGTGCCGAATTTCATCGGGGTTCCGCTTGGCGCAGCTTGGCCGTGATTTGTCCCATGACTGCGACGGCGATTTCGGAAGGGCTTTTGGCGTTGATGGCAAGCCCCACCGGCCCGTGGATGCGGGCACAGTCTTCATCGCTGAACCCGGCTTTGCTAAGCCGGTTTAGACGCCCGGCATGAGTCTTCTTGGAGCCCAGCGAGCCCACATAAAAACACGGCGACTTTAACGCCACTTCGAGGGCCGGGTCGTCAAGCTTGGGGTCGTGTGTAAGGGTCACCACCGCGGTTCGATGGTCGGGCGCAAGCGCGGTCAAAGCATCGTCTGGCCATTCGGTGATGATCTCCACATTGGGAAAACGTTCCGTGGTGGCAAAGGCCGTGCGCGGATCGACCACCGTCACCGCATAACCCGACAATGATGCCATCTGCGACAAGGGCTGGGCGATGTGCACGGCACCGACAATGATCATGCGCAGGGGTGGATTGAACGGGTTGAGGAAATAGGGGCCTTCATCCGTCTCCACATTTTGTGGTTTGTCGTCTCGAAGTGCGGTCAAGGCTTCCGTAATCATCGGATCTTGGTCCGCGTCCGGATAAATGAGGCGATCATCGCCCGTCGCCAAGTTCGTCGCGACGACAACCGGCCGCTTGGCGTTGCGGTCCTCGATCAATTGTTTGAATGTGGCTTGCTTCACCCGATCGGCTCCACAAAAACCTTCACCTTACCGCCGCAGGCAAGACCCACTTCCCAGGCCTCGTCATTGCTGACGCCGTATTCCAAAAGCTTGGTGCCGCCATTCTGCAGGATCGTCAGCGCTTCGGTAACCACGGCGCCTTCGATGCAGCCGCCGGAAACCGAGCCCACGAACTTGCCCGTTTCATCCACCGCCAATTGGCTGCCCGCCGGCCGCGGCGCCGACCCCCAGGTGGACACCACCGTCGCCAAGGCGACTTTTTTGCCTTCGCCTTGCCATTGCATGGCCGTTTCCAAAACCTGATCGTGATTTTCGGATACCGAGTAGGTCATCATGCCACCCTTTTTGCGCGTGGTTGGCTTAAGGCCGCTGCCAAATCGGCCAAACTCTCTAGATTGTGCACGGCCATGAATTCGTCAACATGGGGCAGCATGGCCTTTATGCCCAGCGATTTGGCTTCGAATTGGTCGTAGCGGAGCAGGGGGTTGAGCCAGATGAGCCTGGTGCAGGACCGGTGCAGCCGGTCCATCTCGGGTGCCAAACCTTCGCCCGCATCCCGGTCGAGCCCATCGGTGATCAGCAGCACCACCGCATTCTGTCCCAGCACCCGCCTGGACCACAGGCGATTGAAGCGGCCGATGGTTTCGCCGATGCGCGTGCCGCCGCCCCAGTCTTCAACGGCGTGGGAGACGCGGTCCAAAGCATCGTCCACATCCCGGTGTTTGAGTTGGCGCGAAATGTTCGTGAGCCGTGTGCCGAAGACAAAAGAGTGAACCTGGTCCCCGTCATGGGTGAGCGCATGCAGAAAATGTAAAAACATACGGGTGTAAGACGCCATGGAACCGGAAATGTCGCACAGGGCCACAAGCGGAGGCCGCTTGTAGACGCGCTGCCGAAAACGCAGCGGAATTACGTCGCCGCCGCTGCGCAAGCTTGCACGCATGGTGCGGCGCAGGTCGAAAGTGGTTGGGCGGTTGCCGGCGCGAAACCGTCTTTGGCGCCGGGGTTCCACAATGAAGTCCATCTGCGACAGGATCTTTCGCGCCTCTAGCGCTTCGGCGACGGTCATCTGTTCGAAATCCTTTGTGCGCAATACTTCGTCTGCGGAATAAGTCGCATGTGTATCGACCTCGAGCCGGTCCGTGGGCGCTTGTCGCGATTGCTCCATCATCATGGCTTCGGCCAATCGGCGGGCGGCTTTGTTGGGCTTTTCCGGGATGATTTGTTGGGCGTCGTTCAGCATTTGCTGCACGTCGTTGGTCTGGCCCGGATTCCGCCAAAAGATCTTAAAGGCCTCGTCGAACAAAACATGATGTTCACGTTTGTTGACGAGAACCGAGTGGAGCGCCCAGTAGAAGTCGTCGCGCCGTCGAATGTGGATGGCATCGGCCGCCTCCACCGCCAGCACCGCCTTTGACGGCCCGACGGGAAGTCCCGCTCGGCGCAACAGACGCGTGAAGCCGACGATGTTTCTCGTGAGCTGTCCTTCAGGCGCGGTTTGTAACCCGGTGCTCATGTAGGTTCGGCTTCTTCTACAGTCGAAAGGAGTGCTTCCGCCTTCGGTCCGCGTATATGGGCGATGTCATCTTGATACTTCAGCAAGGCGCCCAGGGTTTGGTCCACATTTTCGTGGTCTAGCCACTGGGCGTCCAGCGCCGTCAGCGCTGTGGCCCAATCGATCGACTCGGCAACGCCCGGCAGTTTGAACAGTTCGTCTTCCTGACGCAGTGCCTGTACGAATTGCACCACTTGGCTGGCAAGCCGTTTATCCGCCCCCGGAACTTTTTCCGAGACGATGTCGAATTCCCGTGCGGCGTCGGGGTAATCCACCCAATGATAAAGACAGCGCCGTTTCAGGGCGTCGTGAATCTCGCGGGTGCGGTTCGATGTGATGACGACGATGGGCGGCGTCTTGGCGCTGATGGTGCCGATTTCCGGAATGGTCACCTGAAAATCCGACAACAGTTCCAACAGAAACGCTTCGAAGGGTTCGTCGGTGCGGTCAATCTCGTCAATTAACAACACAGGCGCGCCCTGCGTGTTTTCTTCCAAGGCCTGAAGCAGCGGCCGCTTGATGAGGAAGCGCTCGTTGAAGATGTCTTTTTCCAGATCTTTGCGATTTGCCTTTTCCGCGGCCTCAATAAGCCGGATTTCGATCATCTGCGCCTGATAGTTCCATTCATAGACGGCGGAGGCAGCATCCAATCCTTCGTAGCATTGAAGACGGATGAGGGGCCGGCCGAGTGTTTCGGCCAAAACCTTGGCGATCTCAGTTTTGCCTGTCCCCGCTTCGCCTTCCAAGAAGAGCGGCCGGCCCATTTTGAGGCTCAGGAACAGAACCGTGGCCAAGCTTCGATCGGCAAAATACCGGCCTTGCTTGAGCAAGTCCGCAGTTGCATCGACGGTTTTGGGCAGGGTTTTTGCACTCATAATCCATCACATGTTGAAATTCGGCCCGTCCCTGTGGCATGGTTAATAAACAACGGGCCAAAAATCGCACATAATCAGTCAAGTTGCTTCTTAGCGTCGGTCAGGGCGTTTGGCAAACAAGTCCCTTGAACCGGTGTTTTGCGTTGACGGTACACAGTGAGTTCGCATGGCGTTCCGCCAAAAAAATCTCGAAAAAGATGACTTTGCTCCAGACGTAGATCCACCCGATTGGGTGCCGGATCTGTCGGCGCAACTGGGCGTCTTCGGGCAGATTGCCTCTTTCGTGCGGGCACATCCGCGCATGACGTTTTTGGCGACCGGCGCTGTGCTGATCGCGGCGTTTCTGGTGCTGGCCCCCATCATTGCAGCGATTTTTTACATCTTCATCGGGGCGGTCGGATACGCCCTGTGGACCAGGATCAAGCGCTTGCGCATGCCGCGCGTGATTCCTTTGTCTCACAGTGCAGGGTTCCGGCTGCAGCGCCCGCGCCAGGATCTAACGCAGCTTCTTGCGCTCAATTTCGTGGCGGCCCTTTTCACATTTTTCGGTGCGGTCATGGCGCTCGAAGGAAGTCAGGCCAACACCGGCATATTTGTTGCCGCCGTGTTCGGCGGTTTCACACTGGTGTTCATTCGCATGGCGTTCCAGGAAATCCGTGGACGCCTTTATTTTCAGTAGAACCGGTCAGGCAATCGCGGCGGCGACGGCGCGCTTGGCCATGACGGTCACAAGATGCGCGCGGTATTCGGCCGAGCCGTGAATGTCGCTGTTCAGATCGTCTGCCGGTACTTTGATCGATGCGACCGCGTCCGGCGCAAAGTTGGCCGCAAGCGCCTGCTCCATTTCCGGTACGCGGAAGACGCAGGCACCGGCGCCGGTTACCGCAACCCGCACGCCGCCCGATGTTTTCGCAACAAACACGCCGACCATGGCGTAGCGCGACGCCGGGTTTGGGAACTTCATATAGGCGGCCTTTTCCGCCGCCGGGAAATCCACGCTCGTGATGATCTCGTTTTCCTCGAGCGCCGTTTCGAACATGCCTTGGAAGAAGTCGTCCGCCCCAATTTGCCGCTCTGTTGTGTGAACGGTTGCGTTCAGGCCCAACACAGCCGCGGGGTAGTCCGCTGACGGATCGTTATTAGCAAGTGAGCCGCCGATCGTTCCCATATGGCGCACATGTGGATCACCGATAAGGCCCGCCAAATGGGCGAGTGCCGGAATTTTCCCTTGCACGTCGGCGGATGTGGCCACTTCGAAGTGCTTTGTGCCCGCTTTCACGGAGACGGTATCGCCGCTCACCGAAATACCGGCAAAGTCGGGCAGGTTTGCGATGTCGATCAGATCGCTGGGCGAGGCCAGGCGCTGTTTGAGCGTTGGGATCAACGTCTGGCCCCCCGCGACGATTTTTGGGTCTTCGCTTTGCGATATCAGCTGCTTTGCTTCGTCAAGGCTTTTGGCGCGATGATATTTCAGTGCATACATGGGTGATCTCCTAAGACGCTCGGCAGCTTAATTCGTTTGCTGAAGAATTGACCAAACCGTGTGCGGTGTCGCCGGCATGGGAATATCCATCACGCCCAGCGCATCCGACAAAGCATTCATGACGGCGGCAGGGGCGGCAATGGCGCCCGCTTCGCCGCAGCCTTTGATGCCCAGTGGGTTTGAAGGACACAGAGTTTCCGTGAGTCCCACATCGAAATGGGGCAGGTCGTCCGCACGCGGCATGGTGTAATCCATAAAACTGCCGGTGAGCAGCTGGCCCGACTCCGGCTCGTAAATACCGTGCTCCAGCAGAGCCTGGCCGATGCCCTGGGCGATGCCGCCATGCACTTGGCCTTCCACGATCATCGGGTTGATGATCCGTCCGAAATCATCTACGGCAACCATCTTGACGATTTCCGTGGCGCCCGTTTCCGGGTCCACTTCCAATTCGCAGATGTGACAGCCGGCGGGGAAGGTGAAGTTCGTCGGGTCGTAGAACGCGCCTTCCTTCAATCCAGGTTCGATCTCATCCGTGGGGAACTGATGCCCCACATAAGCGGCAAGCGAGACTTCAGGAAACGCCAATTGCTTGTCCGTGCCCGCCACGGTGAAGTTGCCGTCGGCAAATTCGATATCGCTTTCGGCCGCTTCCATCATATGGGCAGCAATCTTCTTGGCCTTGGCGACGACTTTGTCGATCGCTTTGTCGATGGCCGACATGCCCACGGCGCCGGAGCGAGAGCCATACGTGCCCATGCCGAACTGAACGCTGTTGGTATCGCCGTGAATGATCTCCACGTTGTCGATGGGAACGCCCAAACGTTCAGACACAAGCTGCGCAAAGGTGGTTTCGTGGCCCTGACCGTGGCTGTGCGCGCCGGTCAGCACTTCCACGCTGCCGGTGGGGTTGACCCGCACTTCCGCAGATTCCCACAAGCCCACACCGGCGCCCAGCGACCCCACCGCGGCGGACGGCGCGATGCCGCACGCTTCGATATAGGTGGAAAAGCCGATGCCGCGCTTCTTGCCCGCCGATTCCGACGCAGTCTTACGGTTCGCGAAACCCTTGTAGTCGATCAGCTCCAGCGCCTTCTGCAAACTCGCCGGGTAGTCGCCAATGTCATAATTCATAATCACTGGCGTTTGATGGGGAAACTCGGAAATGAAATTCCGCTTACGGATCTCTGCCGGGTCGAGTTTCATCTCGCGGGCGGCCGCGTCCAGGGTGCGTTCGACCACATAAGTGGCTTCGGGCCGGCCGGCGCCGCGATAGGCATCAACCGGTGCGGTATTTGTGTAAACGCCGTCAACGGTCACATAGATGTTCGGGATGTTGTATTGGCCCGACAGCAGCGTGCCATACAGATAGGTTGGGACCGATGACGCAAAGGTGGACAGATACGCGCCCAGATTGGCCGTGGTGTGCACCCGCAAGCCCAAGATCTTTCCTTCCGCATCTAGAGCAAGTTCCGCGTCGGTATGATGGTCGCGGCCATGGGCATCCGCCAGGAAGCTTTCGGAACGCTCGGCGGTCCATTTCACGGGCCGCTTCACCTTGCCCGCGGCCCAAGCGCATACGGTCTCTTCCGGATAGATAAAGATTTTGGAGCCAAAGCCGCCGCCTACATCGGGTGCCACGACGCGCAGCTTGTGTTCCGGCACCAATTGAACGAAGGCGGACAGCACCAGCCGCGCCACATGGGGGTTTTGGCTGGTGGTGTAAAGCGTGTAGTCCCCCGACGCGGGCTCATAGGCGCCGATCGCCGCGCGCGGTTCCATGGCGTTGGGTACAAGCCGATTGTTGTTCAGGCTGAATTTGGTGACGTGCGCGGCGGATGCGAAGGCGGCTTCGGTAGCGGCCTTGTCGCCAAGTTCCCAATCGAAAACCAGATTGCCCTGGGCTTCGTCATGGATCTGCGGCGCGCCGGATTCCAGCGCCTTCAGTCCGTCGCTCACGGATGGCAGGGTTTCGTAGTCTACCTCCACCAATTCGGCGGCGTCCTTCGCCTGTGCCAAGGTTTCGGCGATGACGATGGCCACATGATCGCCCGTATAGCGCACCCGGTCGACCGCAAGGGCGGGGTGAGCGCCCGCTTTCATTTCGGACCCGTCCTTCGAATGCACCATCCAGCCGCAAATGAGGCCGCCCAATTCATCGGCGGCAAGATCTTTGCCGGCCAGCACGGCCACGACCCCGTCGGCGGCAAGCGCCGCAGCGCTGTCAATCGATTTTATCTTGGCGTGTGCGTGGGGCGAGCGGACGAAATAGCCATAGGCCTGCCCTTCCAGTTGAAAGTCATCCGTATACCGACCGCTTCCGGTAATGAACCGCTGATCTTCTTTTCGCCTGACAGGCTGACCGATCCCCGTGCCGCTCATGGTGCTCAAGCCCTCATTTCTTCCGATGCCGCTTTAATCGCTTTGACGATGTTCTGATAGCCGGTGCAGCGGCACAGATTGCCTTCCAATTCCTCGCGAATGGTCTTTTCGTCGAGATTCGGGATGCGGCGGATCATATCGACCGCGCACATGATCATGCCCGGTGTACAGAAGCCGCATTGCAGACCGTGATGTTCTTTGAAAGCCGCTTGCACGGGATGGAGCGTGTCGCCGTCGGCCAGGCCTTCGATGGTTTTTATGTCCGCGCCTTCCGCTTGGGCGGCCAACATGGTGCAGGACTTCACCGCGCGACCATCCACATGCACCACACAGGCACCGCATTGGCTGGTATCGCATCCCACATGCGTGCCCGTCAGGCGCAAATGATCGCGGATGTAGTGGACCAGCAAGGTGCGGTCTTCCACATCTTCGGACACGGCTTTGCCGTTTACTGTCATAGAGACGGTGGTCATACAGAAGTCTCCCGTACTTTCTCGAAATCGCAGAGCGAGGGCTGTTACGCTTATCCTGTACCGAAAATGGCCAGGAGGACAATGGTCAGGACAATTAGGCCCGCCGCCCAGACGCCGGCGGGAAGTCCGTCCAATACGGCAAGCCCAGGGGCCGGTTCGGGTTCGGGGGCGGTGGAGACACCGCCCATCATGCCGCTGAAGGCCGAAAAGAAGTCATCAGACATTTTCTTTGCGGCGGAATCCACCAGCCGCTGGCCCACTTGGGCGAGTTTGCCGCCCACTGTTGCGTCCACTTCGTAAGCCAGCAGGGTGGCGTCGCCGTCTTCGGTCAGTTTGACTTTTGCCAAGCCCTTGGCAAATCCCGCCGCACCGCCGGAGCCTTCGCCGCGAATGGTATAGCCATTGGGCGGGTCCAGATCTTCCAGATTGACCTTGCCTTTGAACTTGGCTTTGACGGGCCCCACTTTGGCGGTGGCCACGGCTTCCATTTCCGTGTCGCTCAGCTTATTGACGGACTCGCAGCCGGGAATGGCTTCTTTGAGTTTTTCCGGATCGTTGAGGGCCGCCCAAACCTCTTCTCGCGAGGCCGGGATGCGATATTCACCGCTCATTTCCATAAGAGAATGCCTATTGTTGGTTTTGATGCGCTGTTTGCGTTTGTCAGTTGAGCGGCATCCATCGGACAAAGCTACCCGCGACAATCACGAAGGAAAACCCTACTACAAAGACCATCGTGACCTGATAGATCTGCCAGAAGGCGCCGCGCACTTCCATGAACCGGTCATGGCCCTGGATTAGATAGTACAGACCCATAACGCAAAGATAGAGACCGGACGCAATCAGGAACGTAATAATTGGATAGTACTGCCAATTTTCTACGAAGGTCATGGTCCGAAAAAGTAAACGACGATCAGCATCGCGCCTAGCAGAATCGCCACCCACAACACGGTCGATCCTGCAGGCCAAGTGCGCGCCAATGCCCCTTGGGGCCCGTGATGGCGGTAAACCGTTCCGATCAGATGCTGCACTTGGCGTTCCACGCCATCCATGACATTTGTTTGCAACGCAGCAATGCCTCGGCCGATGCGTCGGACAAGTGCGGGTGCCAGGCGGCGGTAAAACCAATCCGTATCAAGATTGATTGCCCGGATCTCCGGCGGGTAGAGGTTACTGCGCATCAGCACCACAAAGGCGAAAATGGCGAACACCAGCAGCTGCAATTGCGTGATCACATGGTCGAAGGTGTAGGCCGTGTATTCCGCTTGATAAGGCAGGATGGTGTACATGTATTGCGGCTGCACACCGATCCAAATGGACAGGACCGCGCAGATCGCCATGGCAATCAGCATATTCCACGGCGCCTCTTCCACCCGCTTGCCGCTGTCATGCAGACCGAAGAACCCAAAGAACGGAATCTTGATGCCCGAATGTTCCAACACACCGGCGGACGCGAACAGCAACACCAGCCAGGCCCAGAAGTGATAATGGGCTGCTTCCTGCAAGATCATGCCTTTGAAGACAAATCCGCTAAAGAGCGGGAAGGCGGAAATGGACATGGCGCCGATGATGCAGAAGACCGTCGAATAGGGCATGGATTTATAAAGCCCGCCCAGTTCGGATGCTTTCGTCGTGCCGGCGCGCAACAACACCGCGCCCATGGTCATGAACAACAGGCCTTCGAAGATGATGTTGGCGAACGCATATCCCGTTGCCCCGTTGAGAGCCAGCGGCGTGCCGATGCCGATGGCGGCGACCATAAAGCCCACCTGGTTGTTCAGGCTGTAACACAGAACCTTGCGCAAATCGTTTTCGATGACCGCGAAAAAGACGGGGAAGGCGGTCATGGTGGCGCCGATATAGATCAACAGTTCCGTTCCCGGAAATGCCCGCGCCAATCCATACACGGCAAGCTTGGTGGTAAAAATCGACAAGACAAGCGTGCTTGTCACGGTGCCGCGGGGATAGGCGTCTTGCAGCCAATTGTGGAGCAAGGGGAAGGCGCTCTTGATGCCAAACGCAATGAAGATCAGCAGCGTGCCGAAGCTCACGAGCCCCAGCTTCTCGAAAGCGATCGAGCCCGTTTCCGAATAATGGACGATCACGCCGCCCAGCAGAATGACACCGGACGTAATGTGCACGATCATGTAGCGCAAGCCAGCGCGGTAAGCGCCTTCGTTGCGGCTTGCCCAAATCAGGAACACGGACGAAATCGCCATCAGTTCCCAGAAGACAAACAAGGTAATCAGATCGCCCGCGAACAGGCCGCCGATGGCAGCCCCCGGATAGACCAGTCCGGCTACTTGCTGCACCGTATCCCGCACGTGGAGCGCATAGAGCACGCCCAGAAAGATCGACAGGTGGAAAATGATGCCGAATATCTTCGACAGCGGATCCAAACGGAAGGCGGTAAGGGTGAGGCCGAATAGCTCGAACTGTAGGTGGTTGCCGTTGGGCACGCTCAACAAGATAAACGCCCCCAACGCGGGCAGCGCCAACATGTAAGGCGCGCGGGCCATCTGCGGCAGCAGCGGTACCAACAAGCCGCCAATTATGAAGATCAGCCCCGGCGGTATGGATCCGTTGACGAGACTATCGATCATAGTAGTCCTCGTCCCGTTTCAGGATCAGGCGCAACACCCGGCCCGCCTGCACCACGAAGGCAAAGGCAACAAACCCATAAATGCAATAGAACGCCCATGTCTCCTCAAGGGCAGAGTAGGCATGGCGGTGATGGATGACATCGGAGGCCACCAGTCCGACGCACAGCACACAGAGGATATAAAAAATCCGGTCTGGCGTTTTTGGGTTGTCCGCCCACAAGAGACGGCGTGCAAGCCAATGCTTCGGTCGTTCGTTTGAATTTTCTGACATGGCGTCTACGTCTCTATTCGGTTGTCGGCGTGGGGTCCGGCAGTACGGGTGCTTCCACGGGGACCAGCATCTCGTTCAAATATGCGGCTATCGGGTCCACAAAGAAAAACAATACGATGCATCCAAGTGCCGTCAGGCAGAGTGGGATGACGCACAGGATGGGGGCCTCTTCGATATTCTGCCACCAGCCGCCCGTTTTGGCGTCGGGTGACACGGCTGCCCCCACCGGCGCGGGCTGTGCGCCCGCGAACTCGGTGCCCGCAAAGAAGCCTCTTATCGCAATCGGAATGAGGTACGCGACATTCAAAACAGAACTTAACATCAGCACAAAGATAAGAATGATGTCGCCTGCTTCGACGCTGCCCTGCATCAAGAACCATTTGCTCCAGGCGCCGCCGGTGGGCGGCAGTCCGATAATGCTCAACGAGCCGATAAAGAAGGCCGCAAAGGTGAAGGGCATTTTGCGGCCCAGACCATCCAGCTCGCTGACAAGTGTCTTGTGGGCGGCCACATAAATCGCGCCCGCACACATAAAGAGGGTAATCTTGCCCATCGCATGCATGGCGATCTGCATGGCACCGCCGACAATTCCCAGGGACGTGGCCATCGCCGCGCCCAAGACCACATAGGCAAGCTGGCCGACCGTGGAATAGGCAAGCCGCGCTTTGAGGTTGTCTTTGGTCATGGCAACGATGGACGCCAGCAAAATGGTCGCGGAGGCTACCCAAATCAGCCAAATATTGGCGCCGGTGCCGGCAAGAAAATCGACGCCAAACACATAGACAACCACTTTCAAGACAGAGAATACGCCCGCTTTTACGACGGCGACCGCATGCAGGAAGGCGCTGACGGGGGTCGGCGCCACCATGGCGGCGGGCAGCCAAAAGTGGAAGGGCATCAAAGCCGCCTTGCCGATACCAAACATATAAAGCGCCAGCAGGATCGGCACGATGCCCTCATCCACCGAGCCCGCCAAAATGCCACCCAACTCAAAATCGAGCGTGCCGGCAATCGCCCAAGTCCAGATGATGGCAACCAAAAAGAACCCGATGGACGTGCCCATCAGAAGGCCCAGATAGCGGCGCCCGCCCGCTTGTGCCTCGGGGGTTCCTTTGTGGGTAACTAGGGGATAGGTCGACAGGGTGAGGATTTCGTAGAACACGAAAAGCGTGAACACATTGCCGGCAAAGGCAATGCCCATGGTGCTGCCGATGGCGACGGCGAAGCAGGCAAAGAAGCGCGTGTGATTGTCTTCGTTGTTTCCCCGCATGTAGCCGATGCCGTAGACTGTGTTCACCGTCCACAACACACTTGCAACGACAGCGAACATCATGCCCAAGCGTTCGATTTCGAACGCCAGGGGAATGCCGGGCATCACATCGAGCAGCTCGATCGAAGCTTCCCCGCCATTCAACACATGCTGCAATAGGGTCAACACCAACCCGATGAGGACGACACCTGTCAGCAGGCTGACGGCTTCGCGCAGATTGGGCCACTTGCCGGTCAAGCCGATCAGGACGGCGCCAATCGTCGGCAAGATCATCGTCAGCAGTATGATGGTGCCTGGATCTTGCAAAATGCCGCTCATGGCTGACCTCCCAAGAGAAGCAGGGCGGCCTGATTAGCGAGCGTTGTGGGGAAGCTTGCGTCGATGCCGAAATAGATATTGGCCAAAACCAAAACCCACATGGGTAAAAGCATGATGGTCGGCGCGCGCGAGATCTGCCGGTTGGGCGGCGAGGGCTGAAGATAAGCCATCTCTACAATCCGCCACACATAGATCACCGCCAGCAATGAACTCATGACGATGAGCATGGCGATGGGCCACCAGCCGAGCTCTAGAGCTGCCTGGATCAGATACCATTTGCTGATAAATCCGACCGTAAGAGGCACACCAATCAAGCTTAGCCCGCCGATCACGAAGGCCGCCATGGTCCACGGCATGTCCCGTCCCAACCCCGCCATATGCGGAATGGACGTGGTGCCCAGGCGATACATTATGGCCCCCATGGTCATGAACAAGGCTACCTTCATGATCGCGTGATTGCCCATATGCAAAATGGCGCCCGTCAGGCCCGTCTTCGTCGCCAAGCTGATCCCCAAGATCATGTAACCGATCTGCGCCACGCTCGAGTAGGCCAGCATGCGTTTGGCGTCGACCTGGAAGATCGCAACGATGGAGGCGACAAACATCGCCGCAATGCCCAGGGGCAGGAACACGGCAATCAGGGCAAATTGCTCGAAGTCGAACTCAAGGCCGAACACGGTAAACAAAAAGCGGATCAATACATAGACCGCCACTTTGGTCGACGTGCCGGCAAGGAATGCGGACACGGCGGAGGGCGCGAAGGTGTACGCGTTGGGCAACCACAAATGCAGCGGGAACATGGCGAGTTTCATGCCCATTCCGACGGCGATGAAGGTGAACGCGGCGGCGACCGTCCGGTTGTCGCCAATGGGCGGCAGGCGCTGGGCCAAATCGACCATGTTCAACGTGCCGGTCACCATATAGGCGAGGCCCACACCAATCACAAAGAATGTGGCGCCGATGGTGCCCATCACCAAATAGGTGTAAGCCGCGCTGAGGGCGCGCCGGTCCTTGCGCCCGCCCAATGCGACCAGACAATAGGTTGACAAGGACGCGACTTCCAAAAACACAAAGACGTTAAAGGCATCGCCTGTGGCGACCACGCCGGCGAGTCCCGTCACGCAGAGCAGAAAGAGGGTATAGAACAGCCCGTGATTTGCCGGTTCTATTTCTCTAAGAACGCTGGGGCGCGAATAAAGAGAGACGGCGGCGGCGGCGCCTGTGACGATCAATAGGGCCACCGCGCTCAGGGCATCCAATCGGTATTCGATGCCCAAGGGCGGGGCCCAGCCTCCCATCTGATAGGTGATTACGCTGCCGCCCGACAAATCCAGCGCCAGGGCAATGGCGATCACAAACGCCACCCAGCAAACGCCTGTCGCAAATATCCAGGGAAGAAGGCCACGGCCGAGAAACAGGCACAGCGGCGCGGCCGCCAGGGGCACGACAACCTGTAAGACGGGGAGATGGTCGACGAGCTGAAAGGCAGTGGGTTCGGTCAGGGGAGATCCTCCTTACCGAACTCCATGCGATGGTCGGCGTCGTTGACTTCGTCCTCTTCGATGGTGCCGTAGGCTTGGTGGATCCGCACCACGATCGACAGGCCGACCGCCGTTGTGGCGACACCAACAACGATCGCTGTGAGGATCAAAACGTGGGGCAACGGATTTGAGTAGAGTGTGATCCCGGTTTCGAGAATGGGGGCGGTACCGCCGCTGACCTTCCCCATACTGATGTACATCATGAAGACTGACGTTTGAAAGACGTTCAATCCCACGATTTTTTTGATGTAATTGCCGCGGCTCACCACAGTGTACAGCCCGGTCATCATTAACAAGATGACGAGCCAATAATTGTAATGCCCGATGATAAAGTCCGTATCCATTACCAGTCCTCGTCGTCGGGTTCCGGCACGTGGCCGGCGAAGGCATAGAAGATGGCGATCATGACCGATGCCACGGTGATCAATACCCCCAGTTCAACGAGCAATATGCCCAAATGCTGGCCTTCATGAGGGTGGTGCGGATCGAAGAACACCGAATAGTTCAGGTAGTTTCCGTCGAATAGGAATGACGCAAAACCAACGCCCCCATAAAGCAGCACCCCCATGGCGGCGCATGCGAGTACGAGGCTCGGGGGAGCGACCTCTTGTACTTCTTCCAGGCCGAAGACGAGCGCGTACAGAACAAACGCACTGGAAAAGATCACGCCGGCTTGGAAACCGCCGCCGGGCCCAAAGTCTCCGTGGAACTGTACATAAAGGGCGAACAGGAGGATGGGGGCGATCAAGATCTTGGTAATGATGCGGAGGATCAGATGATGCTTCATTTCTGTTGACCATTCTTCCGCCGACGCAATCCGCTTCCAAGCATGGCAATCACCGCAACACCCGCGGTGAAAATCACAACCGTTTCACCAAGTGTGTCGAAACCGCGATAGCTTGCCAGAACCGAAGTGACCACATTCGGCACGTCGATCACTTCAGCTGAGCCTTCGATGTATTCCGGCGCCACATGGGTGTGGACCGGTGCTTTCGGGTCGCCAAACGCCGGCACGTCGAGCGTGCCATAAATCAATACGCTGCCGGTCACCACGACCACGAAGAACGGGAGGAGAGCCGTGTGGCTCGGGATGCGCTCCCTTTGGGTTGTCAACGACAGGGCACCCAACATCAAGACAGTCGATACGCCGGCGCCGACGGCTGCTTCGGTGAAGGCCACATCTACCGCGTCGAGCGTCACGAACAGCCCGGCAGACAAAAGACTGAACACGCCTGAGAGCGCCACCACACCGAAAAGACTGCGTAAGCGTGCGATTTCAACCGCGGTAATGGCCAATAAGCCAAACAAGATAATGTCGACAACGACGGTACCGAGGATAGATTCTTCCGTCATGACTCTACGTCCTCTTTGGCGTCCTTGGTGTTGCCATTCGAATTGGTCCACGGTTTTTGACCCGCCACCCAGGCGGCATGTGCCACAGCATAAGAAGAGGTGGGGCTGGTGAAGAACAGAAAGAAGCCGATCAAAACCAGCTTGAATGTATTGAGACCGATCTCTTCCTGCATCATCAGTCCAATAAGAATGAGGCCCGTTCCTAGCGTATCGATCACACCGGCGGCATGGGTGCGGGCGTAAAAGTCCGGCAAGCGCAATAACCCGATGCCGCCAATGAGCAGGAAGATCGACCCAGTCGCTAGGAAGAGCCAGCTAATGCTGTTCACTATCGGGAGCAGCGCATCCATCAGTCTTTCTCGCCCTGTAGATTTTGTTCGGAGTCGGGCAATTCGTCTCCCAATCGTCCGTAACGGGAAAATTTTAGGATGGCTAACGTGCCGACGAAATTCACCAGTGCGTATAGCAGCGCGATATCCAGGAAGTCGGGGCGCCCATTCATGTACCCCAAGACGGCGATCAGCAGCACTGTTGCTGTACCGAAGGTGTTGGCGGCCAATACCCGGTCGTAGAGTACAGGGCCGAGGGCCAGTCGAATAATGGCCAGCAGCATGGTGACCAGAATGGCGGCGGCAACGGCTCCGAACATTTCAGCCGGCCTCCTTTGCGCGTTCCAGCTCGGTCACCCGTTTGTCCATAACGGCGGCGGCGTCCAGATCGGCGGTTTGATCGGTCAGCGCGTGGACCAGAATGTGTCCGTCTTCGATCTCAATGGTGGTGGTGCCTGGCGTCAGTGTGATGGAGTTCGCATAAATCACTTGGCCCAAATCCGTGTGCTGTGTGGATTTGAAGCGAACGATTTGAGGATTAATGGGCATGCTGGGCGACAAAATGATGCGAGCGGCATGCAGGTTCGATTTGACGATCTCGATCCCGAGCCACACCCAATAAAGAACGAATCGCGCGCCCAATTGCAGCGGCATGCCTTCCTGATCGAGAATGTCCATTCGAAGGGCGATGACGACGACGAACACCACGGACAGAATTCCAAACGAGAGAATGAGTGGTGTGTAGTGGCCCGAAAGGCCGAGCCAAAGCAGCGCCAAGGCCGCACCGAGTGCCAGTGCACGGATCATTCAATAGTAACTCCGGTTGCGGAAGCGACACCCCCTGTGCTTCCTCAAGACGCTCCGATCTGTCTTCTTATCGATTCACGCAGTCCGTACACAACCAACAATCCGCAGGCAAGTATGATTGACGCGCGCTCTTCGTGGGAGCCAAAGAAAACTCTCAATGGCGACGCCATAAAAGTTATCCACAGACCCCCTGTCAAGAACAGTTGGCACAAATCGGAAGTTAAGAATGGTTAATATAATTATTAACGAATGCGTGACTATTCACACACACTTTCGCAACAATTTCGATTTTTTAGAACTGTTTTCGCTTCCCCTACGTCTGGACTGTGTTAACCTTAACTTTGTCTTTAATTAGGTGCGTGTGTTAGGGATGGAACAGCAACAGGTGGAGATTGCTGGCGCCGCTGCCCAAGAGAGTTTTCAGGTCAGTGGCACCGTAAAATGGTTCGACGCAAAAAAGGGATATGGATTTATAATCCCAATCAACGGCGTATCAGGGGACATTCTGCTTCACATGTCATGCCTTCGCCAGTTTGGCAAGGATACGGCGCTGGAAGGCGAAACAATCGTATGCGAAGCGGTTCGCCGCGCGCGCGGATTGCAGTGCTTGCGCATTCTGGAGGTGGACGAAAGCACCGCGGTTACACCTCGCGCCAGGGACGAGGGCGAGACATTGCCGAGCCAGCGGCCGGTCATTCCGCTCGGAGATTTTGAGATTGCGACCGTAAAATGGTTCAATCGCGCGAGGGGATACGGGTTTGTTACTCGTGGTACGGGTACGGCAGACATCTTTGTTCACATGGAGACGCTACGCCGGAACAATGTGCGCGAACTGCGCCCCGGACAGCAGGTCCATGTACGCTTCGGCTCTGGCCCTAAAGGGTTGATGGTTGCCGAAATCAGAGACGACATAGAGTCTTAAGGCACAAGAGTGTATCGCCGCGCTCTGGCGGCTCAGTCGGAAGCATGATCAGAAGCCACTTTGTGGAAGCCCCACGAGTGGCTTTTTTCTTGGCGGCCCTTCTTATCTCATACCGCCCGAATTGCACCGATTGCGGCGCCATGTCAGTTTGGTGCCATGCGATCTGGAATCGGGTTTCGTTTTGTATTGGTGCTGGCGGTCATTGCCGGCACGCTTGCTATGGGCAGGGCGCCCAGCGAGCAAACCGAAACGGTTCGCGTGGAGACGAAACAGGGGAATGCGCACACATTCGCGGTGGAAGTTGCGGATGATCCGCGCAGCCGTGCCAGAGGTCTTATGTTTCGGGACGAACTGGCCCGCGACAACGGCATGTTGTTTTTGTTCCCGCGCCAAAAGCGCCTGTCTTTTTGGATGAAGGACACACCGCTTCCCCTTGATATTATTTTTATTGATAAGGTCGGCATGATCGTGCATATCGCCGCCGACACCACGCCTTATTCACTAAATCCGATTTCGTCGCAGTTTCCGGCAATCGGTGCGTTGGAAGTGAATGCCGGCATATCGAAGGATTTGGGTATTGAGGTGGGAGATGTTGTGCGCCATCGCTTTTTCAAAAACGTGCAGACAGATAACTCGCCCTCATGACCATCGTTGAAGCACCTGAATTGGACGTGCCGGAAGGCTTCGAGCGGAGCGACCGCGGACCTTTCTCTTCCTACAACGGTCCGCTCTTTCACAAGCAGGCGGCAGACGGCCGCGTTCATGGCTTTCGGGTGCTGAAGCGCCACTGTAACGGCCACGGCATTCTCCATGGGGGCATGATGATGGCCTTCATGGACGGTGTATTGGCCCATGCGGTTTGGGAGAAAGTGGGCGGCTCCATTCTCACCTTGCGCATGAATTCCGATTTTGTGGCAATCGGCAGGCCCAACGACTGGGTCGAAGGACGGTCCTGGGTTACGAAAATGGCCAAATCGGTGGTCTATGTGCGTGGCGAGCTGACCGTTGGCGAACGCCAAATCATGTCGGCCAATGGTGTTTTCAAGGTGATGCGACGGCGCACCCGGCGGGGTTAGCCCCCTGCGGAGGCTTGCGCGTTCCCCGCTTGCCGGCTTGACGTGAGCGGCGTAGGATCTATCCCGTTAAACTTGTAGTTGTTGCGTATCTCAGGAGTAAGAGAGATGTTGCGTTATCTGCGTTTAGAGCGCGCGGCCGCGTCGCGGTGGATGCCGTTCGCAATCGTGCTTGGCGGTGTGGTGGCTGTTGCCTGTGCCCCGGTCGATCCTGTCGAAGAGCCGGCGCCGGCGGCGACACAAGAAGCTGCCGAACAGGTTGCCGAAACACCTGATACCGCGGCACCGGTCGAAGAAACACCAGCCTCCAACACACCATTGAAGACCAATCAAGCCGGCCTCGATATCATCAAGGAAGCTGAGGGCTTACGGCTGGAAGCTTATTTGGAAGGTTCCACATGGCTAATCGGCTATGGCCATTCGCGGACTGCGAAGGAGGGCATGACGATTACGGAAGCCGAGGCGGAACAATTGCTGCGCGAGGATCTGCTGGTCACCGAACAGGCCGTTGCCCGGATCGTCACAGTGCCGCTCAACGAGAACCAATTCAGCGCCCTAGTGTCCCTTTGTTACAATATTGGCGCGCGCAACTTTGAACGGTCGACCGTCGTGGCGGCGCTCAATCAGGGGGATTATCAGGGGGCGGCAGACGCCTTTCCAAACCATGCGCGGGCGCGGGTGGAGGGCGAACTGGTTCAGCTTCCCGGATTGGTTGCCCGCCGCGCCAAGGAACGCGATTTGTTCCTAAAGCCGGTTCAAATGGCATTGCGGGAGCAGGGCTGACAATCGCCGGTCCGCGCGAAGCCGCTGGGGGAATTGCCCCTTGCCCCAAGACTCAAGACTGCCTATGTTCCCGGCTCTTGCGGACATGTCGGGGCGTAGCGCAGCCTGGTAGCGCATCTGGTTTGGGACCAGAGGGTCGCGTGTTCGAATCACGCCGCCCCGACCATTTCCCTTTCCAGCTATCGCTTGCCTTCGCCTTTTTCTGTGTTTCGCAAAATTGTCTTAGGCGGGACTTATGACCTCAAATTCAGTTCGTTGTTCAGTGTTGCGGAAACCCAATCTCTAGTTGATGCCTTATCGCCTTTTGAGCGGAAAATCCAAGTATTTGCGCCAACATAAGGTGCCGTTTCAGCGCTTCTATCCTATTGGCGTAGCTGCTCCATTGCTCGTCTGCATATTGGAGGCAATTACGTCCGTCGATTATTGCCGCATTCGTTTGCTGGGAGGTGATTTCGAGCCTATCCGCATACGAAATGAGTGAAGTGAGCACTGTCTCCTTAAGACCGCCCACTTTTATGGCAACCATAGCGTTTCTCAGAATAGACTTTTCGATCTCTCCAGCTTGTAGTGCGCCGATGATGTGGCTGATGCGCTCCCCTGCCGTTTCGAATTGGCTAGCGTCGTAGAGCATCCGCTCATGCACTGCCAAAATTCGATTGTTGTCGCGAATTTCGATGTCGACAATAGCGAGTATGCCGCGCATTTCCTCCGCACGAAGGCGATTATCGCGTTGGCGGGCCAAGTCGGCGGTAACGATCACACCCATCAACAGCCCAAAAAAGCCAATCGCACTACCGACAACGGAACCATAGTATGCCTCTAGATGCTTCCATTCGAAAACAAGTGGAATCGAAACCACGAACGCGACGACAGTCGCAGCTAGTAGAAACGCGATTGCGAAGGTTTTCTCTCGTTCCATAGATGGTCGTGATCAATGTGCTCGGCTGTCGAATCAGGCCGCAAAAATTGTCCCGAGTCCAGCTAAGCTTCGGTTCCGCTCGCTTTGATAGCGCACGACCGCGAACGGTACGGAAACTGTCTGATTCTCGGTTGTGAATCGAGGGAGTTGCTTCTTACTTCTGCCTCTGTCTTCGAAAAAGTGCGATGTTGTAGGCAGTGCGGAAGACCTGGCTTTCCGTATCGATGCAAGTTTGACAAAGTTGCTCCGAGACCAAAGGGTAGCGTGTTCGAATCACGTCGCCCCGACCATTTTCCTACAAAATGAACCTGTTACGTGTTGGTGCTCAAGCTTGTTCTCGCCCGTGCTGGGGGCCGTTTACCAAGAGTTTCATCGAAATTGAGCACCCCTTGGCGGGCGATCCGAGCTGATGCATAAAGGTGCGGGGAACATTTCCCGCGTCGGTAGGTGAGCCGTGACGGAAATATCAATCGTAACGCCCATGTACAATGAGTACGAAACGCTCGACCTGTACTTCGAGCGTTTGATCCCGATTTTGGAGGAGGTCACCCCCTCTTACGAAGTGATCTGCGTCGATGACGGCAGCACCGACGGCACCTTCGAGCGGCTAAAGGTTCATCACCAGCGCAATCCGAATATCAAGATCATCAGCCTGTCTCGAAACTTCGGGAAGGAAGCAGCGCTTACCTCCGGTCTTGATTATGCGTCGGGCCGGGCGGTGATTCCCGTGGATGCGGATCTGCAAGATCCGCCCGAGGTGCTGCCCGAAATGATCCAAAAATGGCGGGAAGGAGCGCAGGTGGTGCTGGCCCGCCGCGGCGACCGGCGCGAAGACACGGCCATGAAGCGGTTCTCGGCTCACTGGTTCTACCGTCTGTTCGACCGCTTGGCGGAAACCGCGATCCCCGAAAATGTGGGCGACTTTCGGCTCCTGGACCGGGCGGTGGTCAACGCCCTTGGCCAAATGCCCGAGCGGTCCCGCTTCATGAAGGGGTTGTTCGCCTGGGTCGGCTTCAGGACGGTGGAAGTGGTCTATTCCCGGGAAGCACGAGCCGCCGGCCAATCGAAATTCAACTATTGGAAATTGTGGAACTTCGCCATTGACGGGATTTTGTCGTTTTCCACGCTGCCCCTAAAAATCTGGACCTATCTTGGCTTCGGGCTCAGCGCCTATGCTGCCGTCTATCTCGTTTATCTGTTGGTCAAGACCATGATCTACGGCGTGGATGTGCCGGGGTATGCCTCCACTTTGAGCGTGGTCTTGTTCTTCAACGGTATCATCCTGCTGGGCATGGGAGTCATGGGCGAATACATCGCGCGACTGTTTATCGAGGTTAAGCGGCGGCCGCTTTATCTGGTCAACGAGGTGGAGGGGTTTCCCACGTCGGACATTGCGCCGCTGCGCAAAGGTGAGCCTGACACGCTCGAATCCAACAAGATCGCTTAAGCGTGGCCATGTCCACGGAACTCCTACGCTTCGGCATTGTCGGCGTGCTGGCCACGATCGTCCACTATGTGGTGGCAGTGGCGGCGGTCGAGTTGATCGGCCTGGTTCCGGTCATCGCCAATTTGGTGGCGTTCTGCTGCGCTTTTCCGGTGAGCTTTGTAGGGCATCTCTACTGGACCTTCCGTGGGCAAACGGACGGCCATTCGGCGCAAGACCGTAGGCACTATTGGGGACGTTTCTTTGTAACCGCATTGGTGGGGTTGGGGGTCAGTCAGCTTGTGGTCTACGTTTTGGCTGATCTTTTGTCCGTACATCATCGGATAGCCTTTGCGGCGGCGATCCTGTTGGCACCTGCAACCGTGTTCGTGCTCAGCAAGTTTTGGGCGTTTCGCGCGCCCGCTTGAAGGAGCCTATCGAAGAATCATTCGTTATCCTTGACGCATGCCCATCGCCAATGCGCTGAAGTCTCTGACCGACCGACCGATCATTGCCATCGTGCTGACGGTGTTGGTGCTGCGTTTGCCGAGCGCCTTTCAATCGGTCATCGATTGGGATGAGTCGATTTACATTCTGGTGGCCCGGGAACTTCTTAACGGCTATCTGCCCTATTCGGCGGTGTTCGATCACAAACCCATCGGCCTTTATTACATCTTCGCGGCGTTCTTGGGCGTGTTGGGGGATGATCCTTTTGCCATCCGCGTATTGGGGATCGCGGCTGTCATCGGCAGTTGCCTTTTACTGCGCCACATCCTGATCTACTTTGCGGGGATTCGTCCGCACACCGCCTTGGTGCTGTCGCTTGCTTATGCGGTGGCGACAGGCGGGCTTGGCGGGGCCGCCGTCAATACGGAAATCCTCGTCAATTTTCTAACGCTATGCTGGATCTGTCTGGTCTTGGTCGGTGTCCGGACCAATGGGGTATGGGCGTTTTTGGCCGCCGGCGCCGCCATGGGCCTGTCTTTTCAAATCAGCTATTTGACCGGGCTGCTGATCGTCGGGTTTGCGCTCGGCTATTTGTTGCTCAGGCTCACTCGGGAGGAGACAGCGGCTCGCGCACTGCAGGGCTTTGTCGTCGATGGGCTGGTGATTTTCTGTGGTTTTGCCTTGGCAACCATGGCACTGGTACTGCCGCTGCTTTTGTTCGGCAATGCGGCCGAGTATGTGAGCCTGCAATATGCCTATCTCACAAACTATCGGCCGACGGTTTCCACGACTGAATCATTGGAACGGTTTTTCGAAACCGGCCAAGCCTTCTTGCCGTTGATTGCCATCATCTGGTTCGGTTGGGTGATCGGCGCGCGCCGTCCCCAGACGGATGATATTTTGAGAAACGTTTCCTTCGGCGAGATCGCGCGCCTGATGCTGCCCATTTTGCTGGCTGCCTTTGTCGCGCTGTCGTCGAGTTTTCGCTTCTACCAGCATTACTTCTTGCTGCTTTTGCCGCCCATATTCGTGCTGAGCGGCTTGGTGCTGTCGCGCTTTCCGGCACGCGTTTTGTTCTATCGGTTCGGGGTGGTGTTGCTGGTGGTCGCCAGTTTCAATCTCGGCATCAGGGGCTTCATCGAAGCGGGCAAGGGCGCAGCCGTTGCCTTCCAAATGGCGTTTTCAGATCGTCTGCCGGCGGATCGTTCCCGGGCTCTGGCGCGAAAGTTAAAACCCTTACTTGGCAGGGGCGATACGATCTACGTGGCCTGCGACCAAACCATCTTGTATCAATTGGTGCACGTATCGCCGCCCACGCGATTTGCCCATTACCCCCATGCGCTTTATCCGTCTTATGCGAAAACGTTTGGGGTGGACGTGGCGGACCGCATCGATCAAGTGCTCGATCGACGTCCGCAAGTGGTTGTGTTGGGCAACCTCAACCGATGCCGCAAAGTGCCCGAAACCGTTTGGCAGTTGTTGGAAGACAAAATCCGGCTTGCCGGCTACGAGTTTTATGAGAATTACCGGGGCGGCCGCATTTTCGTAAGGCCCAAAGCGCCGCCGGTTCAGTTCTCCCGGAGCCGGCCTTAGCCCAACGGCTTTCCGTTTCGGAAGTCCATGATTTGCTGGTACGCGGCATCGACTTTGAGACCGATCATTATTTCGCCGATCTCCGCCGTTGCCTTGCGTGGATCGCCATGAACGCCCGATCTTTTGAACCCGACGCCGCCGTTCAAAGCCGTAAGATCCATGCGGATGCCTTGCGGGAACGCCACCAGCATTTCGGACGTATCGCGGATGCCCGCATGGCCGCCGATTTCACCGTCCGAAAATCCCGCACCTTTCAGATGGCCGATCTGGCCGTTGTGCTCCGGATCGTAATAGGCCGATACGTGCAGTATACGGATATTCTTGTACGCAAATTCACTGGCAAGCCGATTTGCGACAGCCTCCTGACCGGCTTGGTTTCCAAGACTGTCGCCAATGAACAGGATCTCCGTGAACCCATGGGCTGCAGCACTGCGCGCGGCATATTCCAGCACGCTTTCGAACACCTGATCCGGCACGCTGAACGTGCCGGGATAGGCCATGTGGCCTTTCTTGGTGTCGATGTCACCTTCCGGCACATAGGTAAGGGTGGGGGCGACTAGCGCGTTGCCTAGACGCCGCGCGAGCCGGCCGGCCGTTTCACGCACAACGTAATTGTGTTTACCCAAAACCATGTGCGGTCCGTTTTGCTCGACGCCGCCCGTTGGAATGATGATGGAAGTGTGGCCGCGCTTCAGGTGATCGCGCACCTCCACCCAGGTCAGTTCTTCCATATATACATTGTCGACGAACGGGGCCGAGATGGGCCGCCCCATGCCGTAAAACATGCCAACGACAACAGCGGCGAATGCGACGACAAGGGATGTGCGCAAGAGGCTCATGTTTGGGCATCCAGTACGGGCCGGCGCACACGCTCAATCGCCTTACGGAACGGCAGGAAATAGAGCGCGGCGATGGAGTCGAATTCACGGTCTTCATTGTCATGAAGGCCCAGCCGGAAATCTTCTTTTCTTTCAGGAATATAGAGCGTTCCGAACATCCAATCCCAGATGCCGAAAATGAACCCCATATTCTTGTCGGCATGGCGCAATTCGCTTGAATGGTGCAACTGGTGGTGCGCGGGCGAAATGAAGATCTTGCCCCAGATGCCCTTCAAGGGAAGCCAAATGTGGGTGTGCCGCAGATTGTATCCGGCCAAATAGAAGACAAATACCACCGCATTGAGATGCAGGATCTTGATCTCTTGAGCGGCATCCGAAAAGGCAAAAGCGAAGACGCCATAGACCACGCCCATCAGCACGCCGGACAGGGTGCCGGTCAGAATGTCGTCCACGGGATGCATGCGATAGACCGTCATGGGTGTCAGCGCCTGCGCACTGTGGTGCACTTTGTGGAACTCCCAAAGCAGCGGTACTTTGTGCAGCAAATAATGCGCGAAAAAGATGCCGAAATCCTGCGCCAAAAGAACAGTCAGGGTAAGGACAACTCCGGCAAGCGCGATGGGAATGAGCGCATCATTCCCCGGCGCGACGAAGAGGGAACCCAATACCGACTGAACGGCTGCCGACACCATGGTCGATGACAGCACCAGGGTTCCCAGGAACAGCGCAAAAGCGATCCGGTTGATGAAGAAAAATTTATAGTCGAGAATTGACGAGGGGTGTGTGTAAATTTCTTTGGGGAAGCAGAAGCTGAAAAAGCTCTGAGCGTCATTATCTTTCTTGCGTTTCGCCGCCACATAGACCGCGAAGGCCATGACAATGGCCGCCACAAGGTAAAGGAAATAGATCCGCTGCCCTGAATGAAACACGTATAAAAATGGGTGAATGACGAGCCCGGCAATCTCATTGATTGCGCTGTTGATATCCATCGCCTCGCCTCTCTTAATCCGGTCGCTTGTGCGAGAGGAGACTAGGACAATCGATTTAATGAGCGGCTAATCGTTAAACTTGAGTCGTATACAGACGAACGATTAACCTTAACGAAAAATGGCGGCCCTAAAGCATGATCATGTTTCCAACATGATCATGCTTTAGATTCAAAGTCGGTCGCGGGATCGAACGGAAAACCGGTGCCCACTTTTCCTGATCCCGCTCCGGTAGGCCGCCATTTCCGTACCATGTATAGAGGTACGCGCTTAGAGCTTGATTTCGTAAAGCCCGATCGAGCCGCTGACCTCATAGGCGACCGCCAACAAAGGCACGCCAAAGGGCGAATCGTCCGCCGAAATGAACGTGACTCCCTCCGGACCCAGATCCTTGATCTTCGTCAGGTCATCGCCCGCCGCGTCAAGGGACGGATCGAAATTGCGCCCGTTAAAGTAATGGGCAAATGATGGCGCCGCCGGGTCCGACACGTCATAGACCATGACGCCGCCCACGCGCTCTAGACCGATAAACGCATAGGTCTTGCCGCCCAGTTCCGCGATTTCCACATCTTCCGGCTCAGGCCCTTTGTCATCGCTGCGGCTGTCGCTCGAGTCATTCTCTTCATTGTGGGAGTTGAACGCCTTGGCGCCCAAAATCTGAAGCGTCTTAACCTCGATCTCATTGCCACTGTCGAAAACCAGCTTGCCGCTGTCATCCCAAATGGTGAAAGACCGGGCGCCATAGGTGTGCACCTTGTCGATGTCGCCATCCCCATCGGTGTCGCCATCGATGCCGGACGTTTTGATCCGGTCACCGGCGAGCGCCCGCTGTTCCGCGGTCATGGCGGAAGGGTCCAAATTCACTTTGCCAAGCCGCGTATCTTCCTCGCGCGCATCGCCTTCATTGGCGGTGATCAGATAGGTCTTGCCGCCCACTTCGTAAGACGCAATGCCGTCCGGCATGTAAAGGCCGAAGAAGGGGTGCGGTCGAATATCGCCCGGTGACGCCTTATCGTTGGAATCAAGGCCGTTGCGCTCAAGGCTGTGATCTTTAACGCCCAGCGACACAATGTCCGTCACACGTTTGCGGGCCACATCCACAATCGCCAGCGCGTTGGCCTCCTGCAATGTCACCCAAGCTGTTTTGCCGTCGCCGGATATGGTGATGTATTCCGGCTCAAGGTCGGTGCCCGGTTCCTTGTCCGGAAACAGGCGAACGCCTTTCGCCCGCAAATCGTCGGCCGAGAAGGATTTGAAATCCAAATTTTCGGCGCTCACGCCATTGGTCACCTCGCTCACATCAATGATGGAAATCGACCCTTCGGGATCGATGGCAGGATGCTCGCCGTCTTCTGATCCTTCATAGGGCTCGCCTTCGTTTGCGGTCAGCACCTTCTTACCGTCAGGCGTAAATGCGATCATGTCGGGCAAGGCGCCGACCGCCACATCGCGGATCCGGTTGCCGTCCGCATTGAAGAAGACCACCTTGCCCGGACGGCCTTTCTTTTTTGAGCCGGCCACTGCTGCCGCAATTAAATCGCCATGAACGGCCACACTGTTGGGGTTTTCCCCATCTTCAAGGGCCAGCGTTCCGGTTTTCGTCAGCGTGGCGGAGCCCGCGTCCGATCCCCCAATTGCGAAAACATCGATGCTGTCGTCATTGCCGTTGACCACATACATGGATTTCGAGCCGGGGTGGAAGGCGATGATTTCCGCAGCGGATTCGTCAAATACATTGTGGTCGAACCGGGCTATTTCCTTCAGTTCGATGGCGTGAGCCGGCGCGATGAGCGCCGTGCAGGCGGAAAGAGCGGCCGCCATGGAAAGGCGTCTTAAATCAAAGGTCATGGTTTGGAGGGTCCCCTATCCGGTTGGTTTCGTTGCGGCGACCCGGCGGCCAATGGTGCGGCAGTTGGAAGCGGTCGTCCGTGTTTGGCTGTGGTACGGCGGGCATGCCGAACGGCCACACTCTGCTTAGCCAAAAATCTTTACGCTTTTTTAACGCTCGAACCCCAAATGAGGCGCCCATTAGGGAAAAAGGAGGACCTCACAGCGGCGCGTTAAACTCCCTCACCTCTCAGGCCGAGATGTGGCTCAGAATCCACACATACACGGTAAACGGCTGGGTTTCTGGGCCAGAAGCAGTGTGTCACAAGACTGTCATGTGACCGTCATTGAACCTGCACACGCCAGGCGTACGACCGGACGCGGAGTGGTGGGGGCCTTACTCCTTACCGGGATCCCAATCAATTTCCCGGATGGACCCGTGAGGCGTGAGTAACGCTGCGGTGCAGCCCTCCTTCCCCAATGTCTTAATTGTCTAAAGGGTAAGGACGAAACATTATGTCGAAAGCAAAATGGCTTTCCGTCGCGCTTGGCAGCACGGCAATGGCGGCAGTTTTGGCAGCCACACCGGCGCAAGCTGACCGGCTGCAATCACTGCAGAACCAAATTGACGCTCTGCAAGACCAAGTGATGGAGCTCAAGGCCAACCAGAAAGCAGCTCCGGAAGGGGACTGCATTAAGTGGAAATTTGATCCCGCACCGCAGTTCGGAACCTGCGACGGCAAATTCGAAGCCAACCTTCGTGGCCGTTTGATGATCGATGCGGGCTTTGCCGAAGATGACAATGGCAATCTGGACGTGGAAGCCACCGAAGCACGCCGCGCGCGCTTGGGCATCGAAGGTAAGGCTTGGAAGGTTTTCAAATACAAGTTTGAAACCGACTTTGCTGACAATGGCGTAGACGTGACCGACGCCTATGTTCAGTACAAAGGCAAGCAGCTTGGTGGTGTCAGCGTTCTTCTTGGTCAGGCGAAGACGCCAAACTCCTTGGAAGAACAGACTTCTTCGCGCTTTGTAACCTTCTCTGAGCGGGCGGCGTTCACCGACGCTTTCTCGTTTGGCCGTCAGATCGGTGTGATCCTCGGTTACAAAAACGAATTCAACAATGTGGGCTGGAAGATCGATGCTGGTGCATTCCGCGGCAGCTTTGACAATGACAGTTCAGATCAGCCACAGGAAGGCCGCACGCTGGCGGCTCGCTTGGCAACCTGGACCGAAATGAACGACAACATTTTCCACCTCGGTGGTTCGGTACGCAGCCGTCGCCTCGGTGAAGTGGATGACGCTGCCGATATCGACTACGAACAGCGCCCGTTCATTCATACGAGCGATGACGAAATCGTCGAGACGCCGAACTTGCTGGATGAAGGTGACGAAGATCTGCTCTTCGGTGTCGAGGGTGCGTGGCAGTGGGATGGTCTGCACGTAGCCGGTGAGTGGGCGCAGTTGAATATCGAAGCTGACCCCACCAACGATCCGGAGTTTGCGGTTGCCACAGACCTTACCTATCAAGGTTGGTATGTGGACGTCGGGTACTTCATCGGCGGAAAGCGTGGCTACAAGGAAGGCAAGTTCGGCCGGCCGAAGGTTGACAATCCTGTCGGCCTCGGCGGTTGGGGTGCTCTCCAATTGGCCTACCGCTTCGACAATCTGGACCTGACCGACGGGTCTGACATTGATGGTCAGGGTGGTGAATTGACCCAGCACATTATTGCCGTGAACTGGTGGTTGAACCGCCACACGCTGCTGAGCTTCAACTACGCGCGCGGCGATGTCGACGACAACTTCTCGGGTGACTCCGAAATCGGAGCCGACGCGGGCGGTAACAATAAATTCGACGCGTTCAACGTTCGGGCGCAAATCGACTGGTAAAACGCACTAGGGCATGATCATTTTTCAAAGAAACATGATCATGCCTACGATTCACCGTTGGTCGCGCGATCGGACGGTTAACCGGATTCCACTTAACCTGATCGCGCTCTAGATTTTGCCCTAAATCTAGTCTTGAGGCGGAGGCTATGCCCTCCGCCTCATTTTTTTGGCTATGGTTGCCAAAAACGGATGCGAATTTGGTCTCGATTTCGTAAGGGGAATTCCCTACATTCCAGCTCAAACCAGGAGGAGTCGAGGTCGAAATGCTTGCGCGCATCTACAAGCCTGCGAAAACAGCCATGCAGTCTGGCCGGGCAAATACGAAGGAATGGCTTCTTGAGTATGATCAAGAACAGGCCCGCAGGATCGAGCCGATCATGGGCTGGACAAGTTCATCCGATATGAGAAGTCAGATCCGCCTGGAATTTGACACCAAGGAAGAGGCGGTTCAGTACTGCCAGCGGCACGGCATTCCATACAAAGTGGTGGAGCCGAAAGAACGGCGGCTCCACAAGAAAGCCTATGCCGACAATTTCCGGTTCGACCGCGTCCAAACATGGACGCATTAGGCGTCTAAGCGACTGGTACTGGTCCCGTAGCTCAGCTGGATAGAGCAACGGACTTCTAATCCGTAGGTCCCAGGTTCGAATCCTGGCGGGATCACCACTCCATCAAGGACGATCGATCAAACCCAACTTAATAAGCGGCTACTCTGCCCGCGGTGCTGCAACGCCGACAAACAAACTAGATGCGCCGTCCACCCGCCATTGACCGTCCGCGCCCCGCTTGGTGAGAACCGGTCGAGGCGAATCGGCCCCCGTGCTCGCCAGATAGACGCGAATAAGATCGTCCGATTCAACGCTGCGTGCGTTGCGCGTGAACACGAAGTCGTAGGGCAGAGGAGGCAGGACATAGTTGTCGTTGCGCGACGTGCCTTGTACGTATGATCGCGCCATCCCGGGATCGCGCTTGAGCCGCAGGTCGATGTGATCTTGATAGGCGACATCCGGTTGGCGTCCGTTGTGCCCGTTCGGGCCGTCGATCAAATTCACATCGGTCAAAACAAGAGTGAAGAAAGCGCGGGCGAGAGCGGCGTCGCCTTCATAGGTGAGCATTGCCACAGCGAAACATGCGGCGGCGCCCTCCGGCGAATTGTTTTGTTTCTGAAGTGCGGCAAACCCCTCGACATTTTGCGGCAGGCTGCCGATGCGGATCGTCTCTGACGCGAAAAGGGGACTCTGTGAAACAAGGAAAAATAGGATGGCAATGGCGAATGTCCGTGTAGGTCCAGCGACTTTCATGGGTTTTCCCCCCAAAGATTTTCATTGAGATGTGCATCCAGTCGGGAATTTTGGGCGGCTTTGCCCGGACCGTCAAACCATACCCTAAGCCGCCGCGGAACAATCGGTCGTCTTCCCACCGCCCGCAACGTGTCCCGGACCGCTTTTGCGCCGCCATTAATCCTTTATTTGGGAATATTCGCGATTGGTTAATCGTTGACCCATTTTGGTTGTGTGAAGGGGAGCATCGATTGATGGTTTCGCACCGTGGCGCGCTGGCAGGGGGCTTTTTGACCGCCTGCCTTGCTTTGTGGTCCATGCCGGCGCTGGCAGACAGGCTGGAGTCCCTGCAGCGCCAGATCGATGCGCTCAACGCGGAAGTGCAAGAGCTCAAAGCGGGGCAAGGCGCGCCGGGCGAACAAGGGGATTGCGTCCAGTGGAAGTTCGATCCGGCGCCGCAATTTGCCAGCTGCGATGGCAAGTTCGAAGCCAATTTGCGCGGCCGGCTGCAAGTGGATGCGGGATTTGTCGAGGACGATATCGGCAATTTGGACGTGGAAGGCACCGAAGCCCGCCGGGCACGCTTGGGCATCCAAGGCCGGGCTTGGACGGTTGTGAAGTACAAGTTCGAGGCTGACTTTTCCGACAATTCAGTTTCGGTGGAAGACGCAAACATTCAGTACGCGGGCGATGCTCTTGGCGGCATCAAGGTGCTGGTGGGCCAGACCAAAATTCCGAACTCGCTCGACGAACTCACCTCATCCCGTTTCACGACTTTTGCGGAACGCGCTGCTTTCACCGATGCGTTCGGTTTGACCCGCCAGTTGGGCATTCTGCTGAGCTACGACAACGAAGTGAACGGCATCGGTTATGCCATCGACCTGGGCGCGTTTCGCGGCAACTTCAGCGGGGATGGTCCCGACCAGCCTCAGGAAGGCCGCACCTTAGCAGGTCGCTTGGCCGGTTGGACCAAAGTGAACGACAACCTCTTTCACTTGGGTGGGTCCGTGCGCAGCCGTTCATTGGGGGATACGGACAGCGATATCGACTATGAGCTAAGACCGTTCGTACACGTCACCGACGACGAAATCATCGGCACCAACGCCATTCTGGACCCCAATGACGAGGACTTGTTTTTCGGCTTAGAGGGCGCGTGGCGGTGGGAAGGTTTCCATGTGCAAGGCGAATGGGGACAGGTGAGTTTAGACACGTCCGCGGACGATGTCACATTCAATGGCTGGTATGTGGATGCGGGCTATTTCATCGGGGGGCGGCGCACCTACAGCAAGGGCAAGTTCGGGCGGCCTGTGGTCGAACGAGCGGTAGGGGCCGGCGGCTGGGGCGCCTTTCAGGTGGCCTATCGGTTTGACACGGTCGATCTGTCCGACGGGACCCAATTGGGCGGCGAGCTTAGCCAACACATCATCGCCCTCAATTGGTGGCTCAATCGTCACACCCTGTTGAGCTTAAATTATGCCAATGGCGATGTTGAGAACAATTTCCTCAATGCCTCCGATATCAACGCAGACGCCAACGGCAATAATGGCTTTGAAGCGGTCAATGTGCGGGCTCAGATCGACTGGTAGTTTTTCCAATCCGTGATATTGAATTGCGGATGACCATTCTCGGCACAAGTCAAAAACGCGCCTTCGAAGAAGATGGTTTTGTCGTCCTGCCGCGTTTCGCAACCGCGGCAGAGATGGAAAGCTTGCGTCGACGGGCGGCGGAAATCGTTGATGCCTTCGATCCATCGAAGCAGTCGGCGATCTTTTCCACTAAGGATGAAAGCGCCAATCAAAACGATTACTTCGTTCAGTCGCGCGAAAAGATCAGTTGTTTCTTCGAAGAAGAAGCGTTCGATGATGCCGGCCAGTTGAAGCAAGAAAAAGCTTTGTCTATCAATAAGATCGGCGCGGCTCTTCATGATTTGGATCCTGTGTTCGACAGGTTCTCCCACAGCGAGAAACTAAAGGCTCTGGCGCCAGACCTGCGCCTTGAACAGTCTCAAATTTGGCAATCCATGTACATCTTTAAACAACCCCACATCGGCGGCGAAGTGGTGTGGCACCAAGACGCGAGCTTTTTCTACACTGAACCGATCAGTGTGGTGACGTTCTGGTTCGCCCTGGAAGATGCAACCGTGCAAAACGGGTGCTTGTGGACACAGCCCGGCTCCCACAAAGGGCCGCTTCGGGAACGCTATGTTCTCAACGATCAAAATGTCTTGGTCAGATACGACGTGGACACCTCACCTTGGCCGGATGAGAAAGATGCGATTCCGTTAGAAGTGGAAAGCGGCACGCTGATCTGCTTTCACGGATTGCTGCCGCATTACAGTGAATCCAACCGGTCGGAGAAATCGCGGCACGCCTACACACTTCATGTGACCGATGCGCGGACCGATTATGCGGCTGACAATTGGATTCAGCGCAGCGCCGCACTGCCCGTGCGCGGCTTCTAACCAACGCGCGGCAGAACTTTCTGTTCGATCCAGTTACGCGCTTCCGCGAAACGAGTCTTTTCATCTAGAATGTCGTCATCGATCCCGTGACGCCAGGCAATGTCCTGCCGCGTAGGGGTCCGGTGTAGCGCTGACCAGTCGGCGGAAAATGCGGCGGCTTGTTCTGCGCTCTCGAAGTGTCCGTCTTCGATTAGACCCGATGACCGTCCGGCAGCGAGTTGTGCCACATATTCCAACGTGAACTCCGGATGGTACTGCACGGCCCAAAACGAGCCACCGTCATGGTCGATGTCGAGCGCCTGCACCTCAGTCATCTTGTTGGACGCAAGCAGAGTTCCCCCAGGGGGCAGAGTTTCGACCATGTCGAAATGAACCGTGAACGCATCGAACGCAGCGTTTTTGCCCCGATACATGGGATGGGATAGGCCCGCCTGGTTCAGTGTGATCTTTCGGGAAAGGCCGAATTCGCGCCCCTTGGGATTTGCGGTGCACACGCCGCCGGCCGCCGCGGCGGCAATTTGGGCGGCCCAGCAACTGCCGAATTGGGGCACGCCCGATTGATAAATCGCCCGCGCATAGTCGATTTGCCGCGTCACCCGCGGTTCGACCTTGTGGATCGTCAGGCTCGATCCGGTCCACGCCACCCCACGATATTTGAGCAGGTCCGCGCCTTGAGGCAATGGCGACCCGGCATCGGCGGGATAGACGATATCGGCCGAGCAGGTGACGCCGTCGGGAACGCTCGCGTCCAGCATGCGCTTGTAAAGCGGGCCGGCCTGTTCACAGCCGAAGCTTTCCAATTCGGAACGGCCGGCTTGGTCGTAGCCGTCAACGATTAAGAAGTTGATGGTGTCCTGGGCGGTCACGGTTTGGAGTAATGCCTTTCAACGCGTTTCGATCGTTTGAGTATTGAGTTAGGATCGCCGGAAAACAACCGCAATATGCGGGCAGATCATATGGAGGTGCGGCAAATGAAATTCGGTTTGGTTCCCATCAATATCGGCATGCGGTCATCCCGAACGATTGTCGGTCTATCCCAATTGGCGGAGGATTGCGGCTTCGAATCCGTCTGGACCGCAGAGCATGTGATGGTGCCGGTCGATTACACGTCCAAATATCCGTACAATGACAGAGGTAAGATGGATGCGGAGCCCGAGACCAATATGGTCGACCCGATTGTCGCCTTGTCGCTCGTGGCAGGCGCCACCAAATCCATCAAGCTCGGCACCGGCGTCAATATCCTGCCCCAAGCGTCTCCGTTGCTGATGGCCAAACAGGCCGCAAGCCTGGATTTCGTATCCGGCGGCAGGCTGCTGTTGGGGTTAGGTATTGGTTGGCTCAAAGAAGAATTCATTGCCATGGACACGCCATTCGAACGGCGGGGCGCGCGGTTTGATGATTATGTGGTTGCCATGAAGAAGGTTTGGTCTGGAGAGGTGGTGGAACACAAAAGCGAGTTTGTCCACTGGACGGGATTCAAAAGTTATCCGGTGCCGGTGCAGCAACCGCATATGCCCGTCATTATCGGCGGTAATGCGGGCAGAGTTTTCGAGCGGGTCGCCAAACACGGGGATGGCTGGTATGCGCCGCCTCTCAAAGACCCGGAAGAGCTTGCGCCCCGCATCGAAGCGCTACGTAAGACGTGCGAAGAGGTCGGGCGTGATTTCAACGACATCGAAATCTCGGCCATGTGGGATGCCCGTGGCGGCCTCGATGCGGCCAATCGCATGGCTGAGATGGGCGTCAGCCGGCTGGTCGCGCCGATCAATACGTTGGGCCAAGGACGGGCCAGCGACTCCATTAAAGAATTCGGCGATCAAGTCATCTCAAAAGCGCAATAAATTCAAGTGCTTCGCTTGCGCTTGCGGGGCAAACCAAAACCAATAATATTAGACGCCAAAGGGGATGGCTTTGCGCGGCCGCGCGCGAAGTCTTGGAAACGCGGGTGGTCTCATGGCGAGACATTCATGGGCAAACTGGTCCGGCTGGGTGAAGTGCGCCCCTAAGACGATCGAGTCGCCGCAATCCGAAGGGGATTTAAGCCGCGTCGTTCGGAATGCGACCGGGCCGGTTCGGGTGGCGGGCAGTGGGCATTCCTTCACGCCGCTCGTGGAGACCAACGGCACCATCATTTCTATGGACGGTTTGACCGGCGTCGATCTCTGCAATCTGGAACAGCGTGAGGTCAATGTGTGGGGCGGCACCCGGATTTGCGATTTGGGTCTTCCGCTCAAGGACTATGACCTTGCGCTCGCCAACCAAGGCGACATTGACCGGCAGACCATCACCGGCGCCATCGGCACGGGCACCCATGGCACGGGCCGGGCGCTTGGTAGCCTGTCGACCCAATTGGCGGCATTTCGTTTGGTCACGGCGGTAGGCGATGTGCTGCATTGTTCGCCCGACGTGAACACCGACGTGTTCGAAGGGGGGCGGGTGTCGCTGGGCGCTCTGGGCATTATGTCTCAAGTGCGGATGAAATGCCGGCCGGCCTACAAGCTCGAAGAGCATATATGGCCAATGGATGTGGATCATTGTTTGGGGCGTCTTGATGCCTTTGACGATGCGAACCGACACTTCGAGTTCTTTTGGTTTCCGTATACAGACAATGTGATCGCAAAAACGCTGAACGAAACGCAAAAAGGTGCGCCGGACCCAAGGCCGCCGGAAGCGCGGTCCATGCGGCGCGCCGAAAACCGGGTCTTTCAAATGGCCTGCGAGGCGGGCCGTTTCCTGCCGTTCCTCAAACCGTCCCTGCAAAGGTATCTTACCAACTCGTCGGGGGAATCGACCCGCATTCGCTGGAGCTGTGAGGCCTTTCCAAGTCCAAGAACGGTGCTGTTCAACGAGATGGAATATGCAATTCCGGCGGAAGAAGGCGCCGATTGCGTGCGTGAAATCGCAGCCTATATACGCGGGCGGCGCTTCAACGTGATGTTTCCCATCGAATTCCGGCGGGTGGCGGATGACGATATTTGGCTAAGCCCGTTTTACGGCCGTCCAAGTGTGACGATCTCCATCCATCAGTATGCGAAGCAACGCTATCGTAGGTTCTTCGATGGGTGCGAGGCGATATTCCGATCTTACGGCGGGCGGCCCCATTGGGGCAAATTGCATAGCCTGAAGGCGAAAGACTTCGAAGCGCTTTATCCGAAATGGGGCGATTTCCTCGCGCTTCGGCAGCGGCTTGATCCCGACCGAAAATTCGTCAACCCGCATCTCAAAGAGATTTTTGGATTGTAGGAGGCCGCCAGGCCTATTCGAACAGGGCGACCGTTTGACCTTCCTTGACAGGGTCGCCTTCCGCCACCAGCACGTCCACCACTTTGCCGTCGGTTGGTGCTGACACGGGAATTTCCATTTTCATGGATTCCAGGATGATGATGGGGTCTTCTTCCTCCAAAGCGTCACCGGGCTTTGCTTCCACTTTCCATACTTTGCCGGTCACATCGGCTTTGACCTCAACGGGCATAAAGTTCCCCTCATTCGAATTTTTGTTGGATGACTTTCATAGACGATTGCCCTGAATGATCAAGAAAGCGAACGATCACCCAAAACCAATCACGAGTCCTTGAGTGTGTCTTTCACGGCACGGCGTGTAAAGCAGGTGCGCGTCCCCAGATGGCAGGCGGGACCTGTTTGGTCGACCGACAGCAGGATCGTGTCACCGTCGCAGTCGATGCGCATTTCCACCAGCTTTTGTATGTGGCCTGACGTTTCGCCTTTGCGCCAGGCTTCTTGCCGCGACCGGGACCAATAGGTGACCCAGCCCGTTTTTAGTGTTTCGACGACCGAGTCCGCATTCATCCAGGCCATCATCAACACCTGGCCGCTGATCACATCTTGGGCGATCACGGGCACTAATCCGTCCTTGTTGAAGGAAAGCTCGCCAAGAACCGCATCGGCGGTTTGCGAAGTAAATCCATCTGCGGGCGTGAATTTTGTCATGACGGCCCCTTTGCTAGCCGTTTGAAACCGTTTTCCAGATCGGCAATTAAGTCGTCCGGGTCTTCGAGCCCTATATGGTACCGCAAGCCCGCCTTTGAAGTATCCCATTTGGTGGCGGTGCGGTGGGCCGCCGGATTGATGGTAATGGCCAGGCTTTCATAGCCGCCAAAGGAAAAGCCGATGCCGAAGAGTTTGTAGCTGTCGACCATGGCATCGACGGCTTCTCCCGGCGGGTGTTTCAACACGATGCTGAGAAGCCCAGACGCCCCGCTAAAATCTCGGCGCCAGATGCTGTGCTGCGGGTGGCTTTCCAGAGCCGGATAACTGACCCGTTCCACCTCGGGGCGTTGTTCAAGCCACTTGGCGACGATCAGTGCATTTTCATAATGGCGGTCCATGCGCACCGCCAACGTCCGCAGTCCGCGTTGCGCCAGATAGACGTCGTCGGGCCCCACTGAACTGCCCAGCAGCCCGTGCATTTGAACCACTTTATCCAGATGGGCTTCCGTAGTGCTCACCGCGCCCATGAGCAAATCCGAATGGCCGCCCACATATTTGGTGATCGCTTGAATGGCCACATCGGCGCCCAGCGCAAACGGTTTCATGAAGTAGGGCGACGCCCAGGTGTTGTCGACAAAAACGACGGCGCCTTTTTCATGGGCAACGGTGGAGATGGCGGGAATGTCTTGAACCTCAAAGGTCTGCGATCCGGGAGACTCACAAAAGACAACGCGCGTGTTTTCTTGGAACAGGTCTGCGATGCGGGCGCCAATCTTGGGATCGTAGAATGTGGTTTCCACGCCCAGGGGCTTCAAAGCCAAATTACAAAACCGGCGCGTGGGGGCGTAACAACTATCCGTCACGAGAACATGGTCGCCCGCGGAAACGAAACTCAGCAGCGCCGTGCTGATGGCCGCGAGGCCCGATGGCGTGAGCACCGCATCATGACCGCCCTCCAGTTCGGCAAGCGCCTTCTTGAAAGCAAAAGTAGCCGGCGATCCGCGCCGGCCGTAACTGAATTTCAGATCGCTTTGTTTTATCGCCTGGGCATTGGGCAACAGCACGGTCGACGCGTGATAAACCGGTGGATTGACAATTTCGATGTCGTCTTCAAACTTGCGCCCCGCAGTGACGATTTTGGACTCTTCTTTCATCTGTATACCTAACGATTTTGCTCGTTGCAGCGGTGCAGCCGTTGTTCCCGGACATTTTGTGCTGAGCCGAAAATGTGGCACAAACACTGCGTTTTTGACAGGCTGTCGGGTATTGTGCAAGCGCTCGGAGAACTGAACATATGAGATTTTGGGGCGGGCTGGCCGTTGCGCTGGTCGTTTTCGTTGGCGCCTGCGGAGAGCGCGACCGCCCGGCCGGAGAGGCGCCGGACGCCGGAGCACCTGCGTCTGGCGGTACGGCGGCGGCATCCGCCGGCCGCACCCTGGACGCGGTCCGCGCCAAAGGATTTGTCCAGTGCGGCGTGAGCCAGGGCTTGCCGGGCTTTTCCAACCCGGACGATCGGGGGAATTGGACGGGCATCGATGCGGAATTCTGCCGGGCTGTGGCGGCCGCCATATTTGGCGATGCCGGCAAAGTGAAATTCACGGCACTGTCGTCCAAGGAACGGTTTACCGCGCTTCAATCCGGCGAGATCGATGTCCTGTCCCGCAACACCACGTTTTCCATGTCACGCGATACCAATCTTGGATTGGATTTCGTTGGCGTGAATTACTATGACGGCCAGGGCATGATGGTCCGCAAGAATTCGGGCGTGGCCAGCGCCACCGAATTGGACGGCGCCACGGTCTGCACCAATTCGGGCACCACAACGGAACTCAACATTTCGGACTATTTTCGCACCAATCAGCTCGACTTCGATTTGGTGGCCTTCGAAAAAAGCGACGAGGTGGTGGCGGCCTATGACGCCGGCCGCTGCGATGTGTACACAACCGACCAATCGGGACTTTACGCGGATCGTTTGAAACTTCAAAAGCCCGACGAACATATGATCCTGCCGGAGATTATTTCCAAGGAGCCGCTCGGGCCGTCCGTCAGGCAAGGTGATGCTCAGTGGGCGGATATTGTACGGTGGACGCACAATGCCATGCTCACGGCCGAGGAACTTGGTGTCACCAAGTCAAATGTGGAGGAGATGCTCGGGTCGCCAAACCCGGAAATTCGTCGGCTGCTGGGCTTGGAAGGGGCATTCGGTGAAGGGCTTGGCGTATCGAATGAGTGGGCCTATTTCATTGTCAAGCATGTGGGCAATTATGGCGAGGTGTTTGAGCGCACGGTGGGGTTGGGGTCACCCTTGCAAATCGAGCGTGGTCTCAATGCCCTCTGGACGGACGGTGGCTTGCAATATGCGCCCCCCATTCGCTGAGCGTTTATGACTGATCACTCCAGCACAAGCGCGCCCTCCACCTCCCTCCTAGAGCGCGTTCAGCAGATTTGGTTTCATGAGACCTATCGCGGTTATCTGATCCAAGGCGTGCTTCTGGTCGCGATTTTATGGGTCGCTTTGAGCATCGCCCAGAATGTGAGCGAGAACCTGGCGCGGCAACAGATCGCTTCGGGATTTGGATTTCTCGACACCACGTCCGGATTTGTCATCAGCCAGCGTCTGGTGGACTACAGCGAAACCTCTTCCTACGGACGCGCGCTCTATGTGGGCTTTGTGAACACGCTGGCGGTGGCGATCGTGGGTATCGTGATGGCGACGGTGTTGGGGTTTGCCATCGGCATTGCGCGCCTGTCATCGAACTGGCTGCTGTCCCGTTTCGCCACCAGCTATATCGAGCTGTTGAGAAACGTTCCTCTGCTGCTTCAGATCTTTTTTCTGTACTTCGGTGTGTTGAGAACGTTGCCTTTTCCTCAAGAGGCATTTTCCATTGGCCAATTGATCTTTCTCGACAACCGCGGGCTGCATTTTCCGATGCTCGCCTATGGTGCCGACGGTTTGTTTTTGAGCGTGCCGGAGCTTGGGCGGTTCAATTTTGCCGGCGGCGCAAACGTCAGTCCGGAATACCTGTCGCTGCTGCTGGCGCTTACTCTGTATACGGCGGCGTTTATCGCGGAAATTGTCCGGGCGGGCATTCAATCGGTTCCCACCGGGCAGATCGAAGCGGCACGGGCCTTGGGCCTCAATCGCCGAAAGGTCTTGCGCTTCGTGGTGATGCCTCAGGCGCTGCGCGTGATCATTCCACCGTTGACGAGCCAATATCTCAACCTCACCAAGAATTCTTCGCTTGCGGTGTTCATCGCCTATCCGGAGTTGGTGTCGATTGCCGGTATCACACTCAACCAAACAGGGCAGGCAATCGAAGTGCTGAGCATTGCCATGATCGTTTATCTTACGCTCAGCCTGCTGACATCCTTGGCCATGAACCTCTACTACGCGCGGACCGAGGTGGCCGGGAAATGAGCATGCCCAGCCGCGAAAGCTCCATATCGCCGGCCGCCTGGATGCGCGCCAACCTGTTCGCAACGCCTGTCGATGGCGCCATTACGGTCATCATGGGCGGCATTATCGTCATGATCGCGATTCCCGTGATTGACTGGGCATTGCTGTCCGCGATTTGGGTGGGCTCCGACGGGTCCCAATGCCGGGTCGAGGGGGCGGGCGCCTGCTGGCCCTTCGTCACGGCGAAATTCAATCAGTTCATCTTCGGTCGTTTCCCGGACGAGGAACAATGGCGCGTCATCTCGGTGTTTGTGCTGGGGGGCGGTGCGATTGCCTGGCTTGCTTGGCCGAACGCGCCGGCGAAGGCGCGCATTGCCGTGTTTCTGCTGATGGCGTTTCCATTTCTTGCGGCCCTCCTGCTTGCCGGCGGTGTGTTGGGACTTGCCCCTGTAGAGACAAATCTGTGGGGCGGCATGCTGATCACCCTGGTGGTCGCCTTTGTCGGCATTGTCGCTTCTTTACCGCTGGGCGTTCTCTTGGCGCTAGGGCGGCAGTCCGAGCTACCTATCGTCCGGCTTGTGTGCGTGGGGTTCATCGAATTCTGGCGTGCCGTGCCCCTGGTCATTTTCCTCTTCATGGCCAGCAATATGCTGCCGCTGTTTTTTCCGGCGGGGGTCACGGTCGACAAATTGGTGCGGGCCCTGGTGGCAGTCGCGTTGTTCAGTTCAGCCTATATGGCCGAAGTCGTGCGCGGCGGCCTTCAAGCGGTGCCCAAAGGACAATTCGAGGCTGCCCTTTCGCTGGGCATGGGCTATTGGCGCGCCATGGTGCTGATCGTTCTGCCCCAGGCCCTTCGCCACGTGCTGCCCGGGATCGTGAACACCTTCATTGGCTTGTTCAAAGACACATCTCTGGTCTATGTGATCGGTCTGTTCGACATGCTGGGCGTGATCACCGTCAACCTGACCGACCCCGTCTGGTTTTCCGCTCAAACAGCCGCGACGGGCTACGTGTTCGTAGCCTTCATTTTCTGGATCTTTTGTTTTGCCATGTCGCGATACTCGGTGCGCCTCGAGGAGAATTTGGGACAATCGCGCGGCGCCAACAGCTATGCGAGTTTGAGATGACACAAAGCAATTCGCCTTCAGCGGACCATATAATTCACATCTCCGGACTCAATAAGAGCTTTGGCGATCTGCATGTGCTGAAAGATGTGGATTTGACCGTGTGCGCTGGAAACAAGATTGTGGTGTGCGGACCGTCCGGGTCCGGAAAGTCGACCCTGATTAGATGTATCAACCGCCTGGAAGCCCATGACAGCGGGACCATTCAGGTGGATGGCAAGGAATTGGGTGATGATTTGCGCGCCGTCGAAGAAGTGCGCCGCGAAGTGGGCATGGTGTTTCAGCAGTTCAACCTGTTCCCCCATTTATCCATTCTAGAGAACTGCACCTTGGCGCCCATTCAAGTGCGTAAGGTCCCCCGGCCTGAGGCTGAAAAACAGGCCATGGCCTTGCTGGAGCGCGTGCGCATCCCGGAGCAGGCACACAAGTTTCCCAATCAGCTCTCCGGAGGACAGCAGCAGCGGGCGGCCATTGCCCGCTCCCTGTGCATGACGCCCAAGATTATGTTGTTTGACGAGCCCACCTCGGCGCTCGATCCGGAGATGATTAAAGAGGTGCTGGACGTAATGCTGGACCTGGCCGAGGGGGGCATGACCATGATCGTGGTCACCCACGAAATGGGATTTGCCCGCACGGTCGCTGACAGGATCCTCTTCATGGATGAAGGGCGCATTTTGGAAGACGCGTCGCCAACTGAGTTCTTTGACTCCCCAAAACATGCGCGGACCAAAGAGTTTCTGAGCCAGATCCTTGATCAGACCGGACACTAGTCTTCAAGGGGTGTCAGGGTTTCGGTGGTGCGGCCATAGGGTATAAATCCGGCCTTTTGGTAAAGCGGCAAAGCGGCCGGGTGATCGCAGGTGCAGGTCTGCAGGTGGACGCGGCTGGTTCCGTCCCGCCACGTCCGCTGAAGCATGGCGGACAAAAACGGTTTGCTCAGGCCCTGACCGATGAAGCCCGGCATCAGCCCGAAAAAGGTGATTTCCACGTCCGGTGAATGGCGGAAATCGAGCTCCGCATAGCCGGCGATTTCGGCCCCCACATGGAGACAGTGGATTTCCACCGCCGGGTCGAGGATCGTTTGGGCGAGCTTCTCGTCGGTCCACCATTTGCGATTGACCCACAAATAGTCCCGCCCAACCGCGTCATACAAATAGCGATAGAAGGCAACCGACGGATTTTGCTCGTGCACGATGGTGACCGGCTTGCCGTCAAAGTCGGCGGTCAGCTTGCGCGGACGTGCCTTCATTTCGAGGAAGGTGACCACCGTTGAAACGGCTTGGGAAGGGGATGAGTTGCTCATGTTTCAATCGGCAGGTCGTTGCGCGCTCCCCATTCGGCCCAGGAGCCATCATACAAGCCACCGTCAGGCGCCTTCAATTGATGAAGCGCCAGTCGCAAAATGGCGGCGGTGATGCCCGAACCGCAGGTGGCGGCGATCGGTTGGGCCGGATCAAGACCGGCTTTGCGGAACACGTCCGAGATCGCGTCGGGCGGCAGTAACTCGCCGCTCTCGTTCAAAACCGCTTTGTACGGAACATTCTTAGAGCCGGGAATATGGCCGCCCCGGACGCCGGGGCGCGGTTCAGCTTCCTGGGCGAGGAACCGGGGCGCGCCGCGGGCATCGGCGATCTGAATCCCTTCGGCGGACAGGGACGATGCGATGGCCTCAGATTCAATCAACATTTCCGGCCGGGCCGTCGCTTTGAATTCGGATCGGCGCCGTGTCACGGGTTCCGTTGAGAGTGGGCGGTTCTCCCGCCGCCATTTCGGCAATCCGCCATCCAGCACCGCCACCTTGTCGTGGCCCATGGCGCGGCACATCCACCACAGGCGTGCGGCACTGAACAGACCTGCGCCGTCATAGCAGATGATGAAATGATTGCTGCCCAGGCCCAGCGCCGACATCTTTTCCGCGAAATGTTCCGCCGTCGGAAGCATATGGGGCAGGGGCGATTTGGGATCGCTGATATCATCGAGATCCACATACGCCGCCCCCGGAATATGCCCTTGCGCGTATTCCGCTCTTGGATCCCGCTTCATGTCGGGCAAATACCAGGACGCATCGGCTATGGCGACCGCGTCGTCATCTAGCCGATCGGCCAGCCAAGCGGTAGACATCAATCCGGACGATGGGTCAGGCAAAGATTGCATTTCTGAAGTCGTCCGAGAGCTGAGGCCCTCTGTCCAGCCATTCAGGCACGGGCAATCCCTTCTCCTTCAGGAAGTCCGGGTTGAAAAGCTTGCTTTGATATCGCGTGCCAAAATCACAGAGGACGGTGACGATTGTGTGGCCGGGACCCAAATCCTGCGCCATGCGGATCGCGCCTGCCACATTGATGCCGCTGGAGCCGCCAAGGCATAGACCTTCTTCCGTCAGCAGGTCGAAGACGATGGGCAGCGCTTCTTCGTCGGGGATCTGGTAGGCATCGTCAATCGGGGCGCCTTCCAGATTGGCTGTTACCCGTCCTTGACCGATCCCTTCGGTGATGGAGGTGCCCTCCGCCTTCAGTTCGCCGTGCTTGTAGTAGTGGTACATGGCGGCCCCCATGGGATCGGCGGCGGCGATCTGGATGTTGGCGTTGCGTTCCTTGAGCGCGATGCCGACACCCGCAAGCGTGCCTCCAGTGCCGATGGCGCAGGTAAAGCCATCCACTTTTCCGTCGGTCTGATCCCAGATCTCAGGCCCCGTTGTGCGCACGTGGCCGTCCCGATTGGCCACATTGTCGAACTGGTTGGCCCATATGGCGCCATTCGCCTCGGTCTCGTTCAGCTTTTCCGCAAGCCGCCCGGAATATTTCACGTAATTGTTGGGGTCCTTGTAGGGCACCGCAGGAACCTGGATGAGTTCCGCGCCGGACAGGCGCAGCATGTCCTTTTTTTCCTCGCTTTGAGTGTCCGGTATCACGATGACCGTTCTGAAGCCCATGGCGTTCCCCACCAGGGCAAGGCCGATCCCCGTATTCCCGGCCGTGCCCTCGACGATGACCCCACCTGGCCGCAGCTTTCCGGATTTGACCGCTTCCTCGATGATGAAAAGCGCTGCGCGATCCTTCACCGACTGACCCGGATTCAAAAACTCCGCCTTGCCGAGAATCTCGCATCCGGTCAGTTCAGACGCCTTCTTGAGGCGGATCAGCGGCGTGTTGCCAATCGTCTCCAGCATTCCATTTTTTATGGTCATGTAATGAGGTCTCGTTGGAAGGTGATTGTGTTTTGGCCAACCTATCTGCCTGCCTGGGCAGGTTCAAGCAGCAGGCCCCTTGTCGGCTGACCGCCCGGTGATCCGGTTTGCTTTCCTCTGCGTAGAAAAGGAAACAAGTAGTCGTTTATTCTCAAAACAGGTCATCATATCTTGTTTTAAATCAAACACTTAGATGTCCTTTTTGAAGTGAGAGAGCAAATGGTCGCCTCCGAAAAGCTCGAGGAACTGTTACTAGAATACAGCGCTGGGACTCTGTCTGAGACCCCTTCCTTGCTTGTGGCTACTCATCTCGCACTGTCGCCTGCCTCTCGCAAATTGGTGCGCGACATGGAGGAGATTGCCGGTGCGCTGCTTAGCTTGGGCGGCGAGCCGGAAAGTTCAAGTCTTGCGCTTGATGCCGAATTGCTTACCAAGCCAAACAAAATTGCCCCGGACCGTCAGTCCGGCCCTGGGCGTCGGCCGGCAGCGCCGAGCGACTTGCCCGAGCCGCTTGCCTCCTATGTGGGGCGTTTGGCAGAGGTCCCATGGCGCCGCAAATTGCCTGGTCTGAAAGAGTTTGAGCTGCCCGCGGCAGCGGACGGCTTCGATGCGAAGCTCTATCGGATCAAAGCCAGCCGCTCCATGCCTCAACACACCCATGACGGGGACGAGCTGACCCTGGTGTTGGAAGGCGGGTTTTCGGACCAAACCGGTAGCTATCGGGCCGGGGATGTGGCCATCGCCGACCCCTCGGTCGACCACCGCCCTTACGCTGATCCGGACGGGGATTGTATTTGTCTGGCCGTCACTCGGGGCCCGCTGCGTTTGACGGGCCCCCTTGGACGGGTCTGGCAGGGATTTGCTGGCAAAAATGACAAATCATGACAACCAATTGATCAATTGGCCCGCGACATTTGGTGAAAAATGTGTTACGTTGCCAGCTTCACGTTCGGGGATCGGGGTTGAGATCCTTCCGGTAACAATAAAAAACGTTACGTCACAATCAAGAAATCCGACTTGGTGTGCGTTGTTGGGGACCTAGTTACATGTCGTTGCATGGCTTTGTCGGTGTTCTTGCGTTTGTTCTAACCCTTCTATTTCCAGCACTGGCCTCCGCAGATAGGGCGATCGAGCTCGCCGCCGTGGAAACACGTCAACCGGGGGCCTACGAAAGCCAGCACCGCCGCTTGAGCTTTGATGTTCAGCGGAAGGGCAAAACCATCGGCCAGCACGTCGTTAACATTCGTGAAGACGGCGACCAGGTGGTGGTCGACACCAAAATCGACATCAAGATCAATATCGCCTTTGTGACGGTGTTTACCTACAGCCATACCGGTCACGAGGTCTGGCAAGATGGCAAATTGGTCAGCCTGGACAATGTATCGAACGACAATGGCAACGAAATCGTGCTGACGGCTGAGCGCGGCACTGAGGGGCTCATCGTCCATGGGACACGTTTCGACGGTGCCATGACCGATCTGACCATTCCCACCAGCTATTGGAATACGGCGACCGTTCAGTGTAAGCGCATGTTTAATACTCAAAACGGAAAGCCGATGGACGTGAATGTCCAAGAGGACGGCAGCGAGATCATACAAGCAGGGGGCCGGACGGTTGAGGCAACCAAATACACGATCGACGGAGATCTAAAGAAGCAGATCTGGTACGACCGTGCAGGCACATGGGTCAAATCGGTCTTCAATGTCCGTGGCCAGCAAATTGAATATGTGCTGGTTGACGACAAGGTTGAGACCGCCAGCAACGATCCGCGTATCCTTACCCGCTAGAGCAAAACTCCCCACCCAAACCTTAAGAAATTAGAGCGCCCCAAAAGTTAGGGAATGCCAGGTCGCGCCTGATGGGGATCCGTCAGGGCGAATTTGGCGTACAAATGGCACAGGTCCAACGAAGGATAAGAAAGTGCCCATGGAAACCCCCTCTAAGCCCAAATTGGTGTGGATCACCGGCGCGAGCACCGGTATCGGCAGGGCGACTGCCAAACGCCTCGCCGAGCAGGGCTGCACGGTTGCGGTAACGGCCCGCAGCAAAGAGCCCCTCGACACGCTCGAACAAGAGTGCAAAGGCCTGCCGGGTGACATCGCCGTGTTCGACGGGGATGTGACCGATGCCGAACGTATGGGCGCCGTTGTCGAGGCGATCGAACAGCGTTATGGCCCCATCGACTTGGCGATCCTGAATGCGGGTATTTACCTGCCCATGGAAGTGACGGCGCTAGACCTTGGTAAGTTCCGACAGTCGCTCGATGTTAACTTGATGGGCGTGGCCAATGGCCTTGCCCCTTTGCTGCCCAAAATGATCGGCCGCAAGACCGGGCATCTGGCCATCGTTTCTTCCGTGACCGGATATGGCGGCCTGCCCACCAGCCTCGCTTATGGCGCGACCAAAGCCGCCCTAATCAACATGGCGGAGACCCTCAAAATCGAACTTGACCGGCATCAGGTGAATGTAAGCGTCATCAATCCCGGTTTTGTGGAAACGCCGGCGACGGATGAAAACCCGTTCCCCATGCCCTTTATCGTGCCCGCGGATGTGGCGGCCCAGCGCATTGTCGCGGGCCTCGAGAAAGGCAAGTTCGAAATCACCTTCCCCAAGCGTTTCACCTATTTGCTCAAGGCCATCAATATGTTGCCCCGGCGTTGGTATTTGGCGTTGGTGAAGCGCGCAACCGGTTGGCACAAACTTCCGGCGGCAAGTTAGGCCATTGTGATTTCATCTCGACAAGGTGGCAAAAAAAGTCGCTCGTCGCGAGCCGCCGTGGTGCTGTAGGGCGTATCGGGCGAAGCCGCAATACGCCGCAGCCGGCTCAAAACGGTGCTGATTACTTCTTCTGTATCAGTTGCGGACGAACGCTACCTGAGTCACATCGATGTTCCGTGAACGGAAACCTGCCTCGCAATAGGAGAGGTAGTAGTGCCACATGCGGCGGAAGCGCTCGTCAAATCCCATTCGGGTGATCTTGGGCCAGGCTTCAAAGAAGCGGTCGCGCCAAATGGCCAGCGTCTGGGCGTAATCGGTACCGAAATCAATGTTGCGGTCAAAGGTCAACCCAGAGGCGCTGGCGTGTTCCAGCAAGTGTTTCGGTGACGGCAGCATGCCGCCAGGAAATATGTAGCGGCGAATGAAATCGGAATTCTGGCTGTAGGTATCGAAGTGCTTTTCGTCGATGGTGATGATCTGCATCGCAGCGCGGCCGCCATCGACCAAACTATCGGACACCTTCTTGAAGAATGTGGGCCAGTATTCTTGGCCGACCGCCTCAAACATTTCGATGGACGCTACCCGGTCGAACTTTTCGGTGACATCGCGGTAGTCCTGAAAACGCAGCTCGACTTTGTCCTGCAGACCCGCGCGCGCAATCCGTTTGCGGGCAAACTCCAACTGCTCTTGGCTGATGGTCAGGCCCACCACGTTGCAGCCGACGTCCTTCGCGGCGAATTCCGCAAAGCCGCCCCAGCCGCATCCGATTTCAAGCACGTTCTGGCCCGGCTGCAGGTCCAGCAATTTTGCGAGCGAGGCATATTTGTTGATTTGGGCATCGGATAAATCTTTGGTCTGAGGATCGAATTTAGCTGACGAATAGGTCATCGTCGGATCGAGCCATTGTTCGTAAAAGTCGTTCCCGAGATCGTAGTGATAGCTGATGTTCCGTTTGGAACCGGAACGAGAGTTTTTGTTCAGCATATGAAGCATGCGCTGAAAGAACTTCACCACGGGGCGTCCCGAAAAGAACGATTCAACTTTTTCGCTATTGCGGGCGACCACTTCAAGCAAGGTTTCAAGGTTAGGGCTGTCCCACTCGCCTTCCAGATAGCCTTCCGCAAAGCCAATGCCGCCGCCACGCACCAAACGGCTGGCAAATGAAAAGTCGTTCACCCGCAGCGTTGCATCGTGACCGGGCGTTTTGCCCTGAAATTTGAACCGTCGACCGTCGGGAACGATGACCGTGATAGAGCCCCATTCAAGATGGGTTGCCACCCGGGCGATCACTGAAAACCATCGGGGCAGTCCGGTAAGAACATTCAAATTGTCAGCCGTGACCAGGGTTTCGGGCTGCTGCGCCTCGCTATTACCGTTCGCCGGGGCAGAGCCGAATGGAGCGGATGTCGAATTCGCGTCGATATGTGCCATCTGTTGGTTCTCCTCACTGATTGGAGGCCAGAGTTTTCGTTACTCAACCTGTCGTGGCGCGTCCTGTAGCCCTATGATAGGTGACCGCGCACAACTTCGTAAGAGGTTTTCTCCGCCGGTTTTGATGCCGCATGCCCGTGATATCGGGCGCCCTTCAGCCAAAGCCTCAGGGCCTGCCAATGGATGGCGGCGATCACGCCCACCGTCATCAGCGGATAGGTGAAAAACACCCGCAGAAGATTTTTGTCGGTGAGGGCAGACTGCGTCCCGGTCATGGAAGCCAGCAATAAATCGCCATCGGCATCGGTTTGGCGGATTTTCAGCGCCATGCTGGCGTCCGGCTGCATGATCGAAAAATGATACGTTGCCTGCATGCCAATGAAGGGGGATACGTAGAACGACTTGTCCGCACGGTGCTCCTTGATCGCGTCCGTGTCTTCGTCGATTGAAACGGGTACGACATAGGTGTGAGACTCGCCGTAGGTGTTGTGTACTTCGTACAGAATGGCGCGCAGCGTGCTGCGGTCATCGAAGCAATAAAACACCGATAACGGATTGAACACATAGCCAAGAATGCGAGGCATGCACAACAACATGATCGGCCCACAGACGAAATCCAACCCAGCCTCGTGCAATAGTTTCTCGGCCCAAGGTCTCAATGGGCTGCCGTCGCGGGGCCCGTGATCTCGGTCGAAGAAGCTAAACAGGTTCCAGCGATTGTGCGAAAACAGTTTTCGTTTCTTGGACTGGTTTGAAAACTCGTCAATGTCAAAATAGCCGGTGAAGAAGCGGTAGCTGAACCTGTGGCGAAACGGATTGAGCCGCGCATGCATCACATTGCCTTCGTAAAGGCAAGCGGGAGCAGATTTGGGGTGCACAGATGTCATCTCACTCTGCAGCTTCGCGGACGATTTGATCCTCTTCCCATGGTACAACGGCACCGAGCTCTCTGGCCACATGAAGTCCTGCCTTCAGCCCATCCTCGTGAAAGCCGCTGCCACAATAGGCGCCGGCGAACCAGGTGCGGCGCGTACCTTGAATGAGCGGCAATTGCTGTTGGGCATTCAGGGCTGTCCCATCGAACTGCGGATGATCGTAGTCAAAGCTGGCGAAAGTAAGATGGTCGCGCGGCGGCTTGGCGGGGTTCAGGCTGACGAACAGGGGGTATTTCTTGTCGATGTTCTGTAACCGGTTCATCCAATAAGAAACGGACACGGTTTTGGTAGACGCATTTTCCGGTCCGTCCTGATCGCCGCACATATAGTTCCAACTCGACCAAATGACCTTCTTGTTCGGCATGAGCGCCGGATCCCTGTGCAGATAGGCTTTGTTGGGGGCGTAACGCAGGGCGGACAGAAGCTCTTGCTCGTCTGGTTGTGCGTCGGATAGAAGGCCCAATGCCTGATCACTGTGGGTCGCGATGACCACATGGTCGAACTTCTCGCGCGATCCGTCCCAACTTTCAACAAAGACCCCGTCCATCACCCGTTGTATGCGTGTCACCGCCGCATTGAGTCGGACTTTGTCGGCGAACGACGCGGATATCTTTTTCACGTATTCGCGGCTGCCGCCCGTAACCGTCCGCCACAGGGGCCGCTCGCGGTAGATCAAACGATGATTGTTAAAGAACGACACAAAACTTTCGGCGGGGAAGTGCAGCATTTCTTGCGGGCTGGTGGACCAGATCGCGCCGCCCATAGGAAGCAGGTAAAGGTCCCGAAATTTCTTGGCGAAGTTTCTGGCATCCAGATATTCCCCAAGAGAACATCCGGTTAGGTGACCGCCCTCCAGATCCTCGACGCATTGTCGGTTAAAACGCAAGATTTCCGTCAGCATATGGATGAATGATGGGCTGAACAGATTTTTCTTTTGAGCGAAGATCTCCCAGAAATTACCACCGGCCCATTCGGTGCGGCCATTCCGTGCGCTGACGGAAAAGCTCATATTGCTCGATTGGCTCGCAACGCCCAAATGGTCGAACAAGGCGACGAGATTTGGATAGTTGTGTTCGTTGTACACGATGAAGCCGGTATCGACGGGTATAACTTTTCCATCATAGTCCACGTCCACCGTGTTGCTGTGTCCGCCCAAGCGGTCGGCTTTTTCGAAGACCGTGATGTCGTGGTGTCGGTTAAGGAGGTAGGCAGCGGAGAGGCCCGAGATGCCTGTCCCAACGATTGCAATTTTCATACTGAATGGCCCTGTTCTGAAGAGGACGTGAATGAGTAATGGTCAGTGTTTGTGTGCTTTTTTGCTTTGGTCCTTGCTTCAGTCCCCACCAATCCTGCTGCTCCCCTGCCAAGGTTTTGTCTCATTGTCGGCCCGCGAACGAATTGCCCATCGGGTCCGTGGCAAGGGCAACCACCGGATTGCACTTAAGATTACCCGTACTGTCTCTTACGCAAAGAGGTCGGTAGTGGATCAACGGGCGTTTCACGTCAATATTCCGCGGAACGCGGATGAAATCGTATGATTTTTGACGCCTAAGTGAAACGCAAAACGCCATCGGCCGTGAGGGCCGATGGCGTTTTTGGGATGGTGGCTCCCCGGGCCGGACTCGAACCAGCGACCCAGCGGTTAACAGCCGCTTGCTCTACCAACTGAGCTACCGGGGATCACTAACTGTATGGGCACGAAGGCCGTACCATGCCTGCCCACCACGAAGCGGTGCGTATAGCAGACACCGTCCACCAGATCCACTCTAATGTTTATAACGCGTCAAACTTTATTTTTCGGTTTACGCCTTTGATTTAGCTTGCTTATTAGCGTGAAAACTTGCTAGAGCGCCGGGCGAAAAAGTGGGCACCGGTTTTCCCATTTTCCGGCGCGACCACAAAAGACTCTGTCGTATCGGGTGCGCCAACTACGTGCCGGATACTATAGCCGAGCAATGCTATGGCCAGGATCAAATTCGCCGGTCGCACAATTTCGTTACCGGCGTCCTCATTTGCGCGCGTCTCGTTGGGTGTGGCCCTCATTGTGGGGGGCGTGCTTGGATTCCTGCCCGTTTTGGGCTTTTGGATGTTGCCGCTTGGCATTCTGGTCTTGTCGATCGATGTGCCGCATATCAGGCGGTACCGCCGGCGGTTTGTTGTGTGGTGGGGCCGCTCTCAGTTCAATCGATGGAAAGGTCCGTCTTCGCCCACCATGTCCGGTCCTAATCGCAGTAGCGATTAAAAAAATGGGCCATCCGGGGGGATGGCCCAAAGTGGGTATTGGTGGGGTGTCTTCAGGGGGAAGACGCGAACACTCTCTCACAGGCGGCTTAAGTCGGCGTTAAAGCAGCCACTAAAAGTTGAACGGTTTCTGATTTTTTTGTGCGGCTGTACGCTGCGGTTAAGCCGGAACATCGCCCGTCAGAGTGATGCGGCTCATCACGCGCCGATGGCCTTCGTAATCATTCATGGCATAGTGCATCACGCCGCGATTGTCCCAAAACGCGACGGACCCCTTCTGCCAGTGAAATCGGCAGGTGAACTCTGGACGTGTCGAATGCGTGTACAAGTATTGAAGAAGGGGACCGCTTTCCTGTTCGGTCATATCTTCGAAGCGCAGGGTAAACATGGGATTCACGTAAAGTGCTTTGCGCCCGCTCTCAGGATGAGTTCTGACCACCGGATGCGCATGCTCTTCAGCGACCGCATCTGAATATGTATATTTCAACGTAGACTCGCCGCGATACTTGGCGCCGGCGCTGCCGCTCGGATCATAGGCGACCTTCGCGCTGTGGATAGCGCGCACGCCATCCAGCATTTTTTTCAGGCCGTCGGAAAGTTGATCGTAAGCGGTATACATGTCCGCATACAGCGTATCGCCCCCCGCGGGCGGTATTTCCTCAGCATACAGAATGGTTCCCAAACTTGGTGCCGCGAAGAACGAATTGTCCGAATGCCATTCCGTGCCGAAGGAAGCAGGCTCGTTGGCAGGTTTCTCAATCTTGATGATTTCGGGCCGCTTGTCGGTCCCCGCCACAATGGGATGTATTTCCGGCTTTCCGAATGCCTGGGCGAAGGCAAGGTGCGTGTCCGGCGTCAATATCTGGCCGCGAAAGAAGATAACGCCATATTTTAGAAGCAGTTCCCGAAGTTGGGCGATCATATCGGGAGAAGGCGTGTGTGACAGATCCACGCCAAAAACCTCGGCGCCGATCGTCGCCGCCAACGGGCGGACTTCCAGCGCGGCACTCATGACGCGACCTCAGTTCGTAGGTGGTTCTTCCGAGACAATTTCATCAGGAACCAATTTTGGATCCGAAGCGCCTAGCTCCGCAAGGGCGTCGATGCATATAGCACACCCCGGATCCAGGGTAAGCGCCCCTCGATAGTCGTTGATGGCACGCGCGCGCCGGTCCAGCGCATGATTTGTCTCCGCGCGGGCAAGGAAGGTTTTGCTGCTGCGCGGCGCCAGGCGTACGGCCCGATCAAAATCGGCAACCGCCTTCCGGTCCCGGCCGATCTCACGATAGGCCATCCCACGGGCCATGAACCCTTCCAGACTGTTGGGGTTAATCCGAACCACTTCTCCGTAATCACGTGCCGCCGAAGCGTGATTTCCGCGTTTCACCAACAAATCGCCCCGGCCCATAAAGGCATCGGCAAAGTTCGGCGCATATTTGACGGCTTGCCCATAGTCACCAATGGCAGCGCTGTCGGAACCAAGTTCTGCATAGGCCGCGGCCCGGCCCGCATAGGCCGCCGCATATTTGGGGGCGAAACCAATCGCGTCACCAAAATCCTCAAGGGCTTTCTGCGCGTCCCCCTGTTCCAGATACTTTTTGCCGCGGTTGTAGTGCAGAACGGCGCGTCGTGTGAAATCCAGCGTGTCAGACCCAAGCGCCGCATTTAGGGCCTCTATGGTCGATAGATCGAATTGCTCCGAGATTTCACCCTCTTGTTGCGCCAAAACGGTTGAGCAGCCAAAGGAGCAGGCCAGCGCAGCCCCGATCAGCCACCTCGACCATTGTGTGATTACCGTCTCGCTCATATGCATTCACTCATCAGTTCTATCCTAGCCGACCCAGCAGAGGCTGTTTACTCAAGTAAATATGCCATTTTTGAAATAGAACCAAATCCTGGGTTGCTAAGTCTTGTTTCTTCTCTGCCGTTAACCAAAAAAAGGCCCTAATAAAAACGATGCTACGAAGACATCAGGCACCTTGTCTCGTTGTTTTCCGGCAATTTTTCTTTTCGGGTCTTTGGGACGGTTCGGACGTTTGGTGCAGATACGTTACCTATTAGCCCGATTCTTCAGCAGATCTGTATTTTTAGGAACGTGTCCGCACGCCTAATCCCAGGCGCACTAGTGTCCCGAATCCGAAGTTCGTTACATTAGAAAGGCGTGCTCCTTACGAGCTTCGGATTCGTAAGGAAACTAGGGAGGGTGTTTATTGGAGGCCACGGCCGGAATCGAACCGGCGTACACGGATTTGCAGTCCGCTGCGTCACCACTCCGCCACGTGGCCATTTTATTGGTGCGAAGGCGCGGGATATAGCAAAGCTGGCGTCTGGGTACAATCACTTAAGGGGACAGGGCGGCCGTGTGAGATCGTGCCACAGGCCGAGTTAATTGTTTTAAGGCAGCGCTCATCCTATAAACCTTCGGGCAAAAAGCGCCGATTCGACCCAGGATGGGTGCGCCCCAGAATTCTGAACACCGGAACGCAAGAACCAATCAAGGGGTTAAAATGACCGACAGCTTTCGGACCGCCCGCCGAAATATGGTCCTAAGCCAGATTAATACCGATCACGTGACGGACCGTCGGCTGCAAAACGCCATGGATACAATCCCGCGGGAATTGTTTGTACCCCATATGAAAAGGGCAGTTGCCTATTCGAGCGACAACATCGATCTTGGTGGCGGACGCTTGCTTCTGGCGCCGCGCACATTGGGCAAGATGATCCAAGCGTGCGACATATCCCCTGAAGATGAGGTATTGGTGGTCGGCGCGGGCACGGGCTACTCCGCCGCAGTAATCGCGCAACTGGCGGCAGTCGTCCTTGCCCTGGAATCGGATCAAATGTTGTTCGAGGCCGCCACCAGCACGCTGCTTGACCAAGGCGTCGATAACGCGGCGGTGGTGTCGGGCACATTGCCGGCAGGTCACAAACAGGGAGCACCATACGACGTGATATTTGTCGATGGCGCCGTCACGGAAATCCCCTCCGAACTTGAAAAGCAGCTCAAAGAGGGTGGGCGCCTGATTTATCTGGAACAGGTTGGTCCGTTGTGCCGGGCCGTCTTACAGGTTCGATCCGGCGGCATCACCAGCGGAAGGGCTATTTTCGACGCCGCAGGCTCGATTTTGCCCGGATTTGAGAAGGCCGAAGAGTTCTCTTTCTAAACCATAATCTGGGCGCGCTTGGGGTGTGGCAATCGCGCCCAAACACCGCGAAAAAACGTCTTTGGTCAGAAATTGCTATTTTTTTCTCAGTATGGTCGTTTGGCGTTCAAGTTTTGTTGATGTCTGCGAACATATGTAGACGAGGGTTGTGTAGGGGAGCTTTGCTTTTATGCGGAAGACCGGCCGGATCAAAACCAGACTCATTATTGGCATCGGGGCTTCTTTGTGCCTTTTTGGCGCCGGTCATGCAGCTGCGGACTCCCTGGAAGATGCCCTTGTGGCGGCTTACAACAGCAATCCCGACCTTCGCGCAGAACGGGCAAATCTACGTTCCGTAGATGAAAACGTGGCCCAGGCCATATCCGGCTGGCGGCCGACAATCTCGGTCGATGCATCCATCGGGCTGACCACCCGTCGTTCGGCGCCTAGTTTTGGCGCGCCCACACAGGACCTGGAACCGGTCACAGGGTCTGCAACGGTGACACAACCCGTCTTCACCGGATTTCAGACGTTGAATTCCTTTCGCCAAGCCCAGTCTCAAGTGCGCGCCGGCCGGGCGAACCTGCTGTCGGTCGAACAGCAAACCTTATTGAGTGCAGTCACCGCCTACATAGATGTCTGGCGCGATACGGCCGTGGTGGAGCTCAACCAAAACAACGTGGCGGTTCTGAGAAAGCAGCTCGAAGCATCGCAAGACCGGTTTAGTGTCGGTGAAATTACCCGAACCGACGTTGCCCAGTCTGAAGCCCGCCTCAGCGGTGCCATATCGGCACTGATCACCTCAGAATCTCAATTGACCAACAGCCGCGCCACCTATGCCCGCATTGTCGGCAACAGCCCGGGAACGCTGGAACCGCCGCCGGCCCTGCCGCCATTGCCGGCTACTCAGGATGAGGCACTTTCGATTGCGCGAGATACCAATCCGGATCTGCAGCGTGCGAAGCACAACGAACGTGCCGCCGCCTTTGCCGTTGCAGTGGCGCGCGGCAGTCTATTGCCTCAGATCTCGTTTCAGGGGCAGTTTGCCCACGCGGAAGATACGTCGATTGTCGGCAGCCAATCCGACGAGAAATCTATCAGCGGTCAGCTTTCCTGGCCGTTTTATCAGGGCGGCCGGGCGCAGTCACAGGTGCGTCAGGCGCGCCAGGTCAAACGCCAAAACCAGGCTTTGATCATCAGCACCGAGCGCCAGGTGGTGGAAGGGGTGGCGCAAGCCTGGTCTTCGCTCACGTCAGCGCGGGCGACGATTGAATCGGACCGCGAACAAGTGCGCGCCAACGAAATCGCCTATGAAGGTGTTCAACGTGAAGCGGAAGTCGGATCGCGGACCACGCTCGATGTTCTGGACGCGGAGCAAGAATTGTTGGATGCTCGCGTTGCCCTTGTGGGCAGCCAGCGGAACGAGATTATCGCGGGCTATCAGGTCCTGGCTTCGGTCGGTTACCTAACGGCAGAGCAGTTGGAGCTGCCGGTGGAAGCCTACGACCCGTTCAGGAATTACCGATCCGTTAAATGGCGGCCGTTCGGTACATGGATCCGCAAAGAGTAAGCTGCGCGCGGCGAACCGCTCCAAAAGACTGCGCGAAAATGTTATTTTTATTAGTAGATTTACTATAAGTTTGTCTTTCCCTGTCATAGGGATAGTGCATGGTTCAGCCAGCCTAACGGGAAGCGTATGTCAGAGCAAAACACCCAACAAGAACCGACCATGGAAGAGATCCTGGCGTCGATCCGCCGGATCATTTCCGAAGACAGCGAAGAAGGCGCGGAAGCGGCTGCTCCCGAACAAGCGGCGCCGGCGCAAGAGCCCGTGGCAGAGGATGACGACGTCCTTGAGCTGACGGAGGAGGCGCCGGACGACGAAACGCCCGCGCTGGAAGTCGTGGAAGAAGAGCCGGTTGCGGAAGAAGTTGCAGAGCCCGAGCCGGAACCAGAGCCCGAGCCTGTCGCGACGGCGGATCCGGAACCCGAACCCGAAACGTCGGTCCCGGTGACAGAGGAACCGGACGATGTTGTGTTTGTAGATGATGAGCCAAAAGAGGCAGCTATGAGTGATTCCTTGATGAGCGATACGGCCCGCGGGGCCTTGAGTGCCTCTTTCGGCGCCCTGTCTAGCCGGACGCAGGTGGCCGAAGCACCGGGCAACACGATTGAGGGCATGGTGCGCGAATTGTTGAAGCCTATGCTCAAGGAGTGGCTGGATCAAAACCTGCCGCCGCTTGTCGAACGCCTCGTGAAGCAAGAGATCGAAAGGGTCTCGCGCCAATAGCGCCTTGCTTGGACTGAGCGTCCAATTGTCAATCGTCGAGCTTCGGTGTAAATCCCGAAGATATGCACAGGCAGTCTCTCGCAGAGGCTGCCTGTTTGAATTTGTCGACGCTCAATTGGCTGGTTGCCGTCATGCTTGAAAAGAATTTCCGTCCCGAAGAGGCCGAAAAGCGGCTCTACGATCTGTGGGAGCGGTCCGGCGCCTTTGCCGCCGGTCAGCGTCCCGACGCGGACCCGTATTGCATCGTGATCCCGCCGCCGAATGTGACCGGCAGCCTTCACATGGGGCATGCCCTCAACAACACCCTGCAAGACATTTTGGTGCGCTTCGAACGCATGCGCGGGCGCGACGTTCTGTGGCAGCCGGGCATGGACCATGCAGGTATTGCAACTCAGATGGTGGTCGAACGCCAGCTCGAGGCCGAGAACAAGACCGACCGTCGGACCATGGGGCGTGAGGCCTTTGTTAAGCGGGTTTGGGAATGGAAGGGTGAATCCGGCGGCACCATCATCAATCAGTTGCGGCGCCTGGGGGCGTCCTGCGATTGGAGCCGCGAACGCTTCACCATGGACGAAGGACTTTCGGCCGCGGTCGTTAAGGTTTTCGTTGCGCTCTATCGCGAAGGCCTAATCTATAAAGACAAGCGGTTGGTCAATTGGGACCCAAAACTGCTGACCGCGATTTCCGATCTTGAAGTCCAGTCGAAGGAAACCGCCGGCCATCTGTGGCACATTAAATATCCGTTGGCGGATGATCCGGCGAAATTCATTGTGGTTGCCACGACTCGCCCGGAAACCATGCTGGGTGACGCCGCGGTCGCGGTGCATCCCGACGATGACCGCTATAAGCATTTGATCGGAAAGCGGGCACAATTGCCGCTCACGGATCGAACCTTGCCGATCGTTGCCGACGATTATGCGGATCCGGAGCAGGGATCCGGCGCCGTGAAGATTACGCCGGCCCACGATTTCAACGACTTCGAAGTCGGCCGCCGCCATGAATTGGAAATGCTCAACATTCTCGATGAGCATGCGGCGCTCAATGAGAATGTGCCGCTGGCCTATCGCGGCCTCGACCGGTTCGATGCGCGCAAGCGCATTGTTGCCGACTTAGAAGAGCAGGAGCTGCTCGAAAAGATTGATGACCACACCCACATGGTGCCCTTTGGCGACCGGTCCGATGTGGTCATCGAACCTTGGCTTACCGATCAATGGTATGTGGACGCCAAGACGCTTGCCAAACCGGCGATCGAAGCGGTCGAAAGCGGCAAGACCCGGTTTGTCCCGGTCAATTGGGAAAAGACCTATTTCGAATGGATGCGGAATATCCAGCCCTGGTGTATTTCGCGCCAGCTTTGGTGGGGACACCGCATTCCCGCCTGGTACGGTCCCGACGGCAAACTGTTCGTCGAAGAGAACGAAACGGCAGCCCAAAAGGCGGCCGAGGCTCACTACGGCAAACCAACGAAGCTCACCCAAGATGAAGATGTGCTGGACACTTGGTTTTCATCGGGGCTTTGGCCGTTCTCGACTCTGGGCTGGCCTGAAGAGACGCCCCAGCTTGCCCGCTATTACAAAACGAATGTGCTGGTCACCGGCTTTGACATCATCTTCTTCTGGGTTGCCCGGATGATGATGATGGGCTTGCACTTCATGAAGGAAGTGCCGTTCGACACGGTCTACATTCACGCGCTGGTGCGCGATGAAAAGGGCGCCAAAATGTCCAAGTCCAAGGGCAACATTATCGATCCCCTGGCGTTGATGGACAAATACGGCGCTGATGCCTTGCGCTTCACTCTGGCCGCCATGGCGGCCCAGGGGCGCGATATCAAGCTCGCGGAATCGCGCGTCGAAGGCTATCGCAATTTCGGCACGAAGCTGTGGAACGCCGCCCGCTTCAGCGAGATGAACGAGTGCGCGCGCGATCCTGGTTTCGATCCCGCTTCGGTTACCGAGACGGTCAATCTGTGGATCGTGCATGAGATTGAGAAAACCCAGCAGGCCGTCACCCAAGGCATTGAAGAGTACAAATTCAACGAAGCCTCCAATGCCATCTATCGTTTCATTTGGCATGTCTTCTGCGATTGGTATTTGGAATGCATCAAGCCAATCCTGAATGGCGAAGATGGTCCGTCTAAAGACGAAACGCGGGCCTGTGCTGCCTGGGTGCTGGATAACATGTTGGCGCTTCTGCATCCCTTCATGCCCTTTGTGACCGAAGAGCTTTGGCAGAACACGGGCGTTGTCGGTGGTAAACGCGACAGCCTTTTGATTGCTGAAAAATGGCCGTCATCGTCCACCGATGTGGGCGCAGAAGCGGCCGACGAGATGGCATGGGTGATCGAGCTGATTACGCAGATCCGGTCAGTCCGCGCCGAAATGAATGTGCCGGCCGGCGCAAAGGTGCCTTTGGTGGTCCGTGAATCGGACCCGCAGGCTGCCGGGCGTATGGAACGGCACGAAGGCCTCATTATGCGGCTTGCACGCCTGTCCACCTTGCACCAGGTCGACGCTATGCCTGAAGGGGCTGCGCAGATCGTGCTGGATGGCGCGACACTGGCGATCCCGTTGGCGGAGATCATCGATCTGGATAAGGAAAAAACACGGCTTTCCAGGGAACTCGAAAAGGTTGCCAAGGAGATCCAGAAACTGGAAAGCAAACTCGCCGATCAGAAGTTCTTATCAAAAGCGCCGGAAGATGTGATTGAGCTTCAGCGCGAGCGGTTGGAAGATGCCCAGGCGACCGGCTCGAAACTGACAGAAGCGCTCAACCGTCTTGCGAAAACGGCCTGACGGTAGCAGGGGTCAAAGGCTCCCTAATCCCGGGAATCTCTTCTAGGATCGGGCTCGATATGCTGCAGGAGAGGGACGACCCGTGACCGCCAGAAAATTCGACAAATCCAAACTGCCGAGCCGCTATGTAACCGAGGGACCGGAACGCGCGCCTCATCGGTCTTACTACTATGCGATGGGGCTCACGGAAGAGGAAATCAATCAGCCGATCGTGGGCGTTGCTTCCTGCTGGAATGAAGCCGCGCCGTGTAACATTTCGCTCATGCGCCAGGCCCAGTCCGCGAAGGCCGGGGTGAAGGACGCCGGGGGCACGCCCCGTGAGTTTTGCACCATTTCGGTGACGGACGGCATCGCCATGGGCCATGAGGGGATGAAGTCGTCCCTGGCGTCACGGGAGGTGATCGCCGATTCGTGTGAGCTCACCATGCGCGGCCATTGCTACGACGCGCTGATCGGTTTTGCCGGCTGCGACAAATCTCTGCCGGGCATGATGATGGCCATGGTGCGGCTCAACGTACCGTCCGTGTTCATGTATGGCGGGTCGATATTGCCGGGGCGCTATCGCGGCCGCGACGTGACGGTTCAAGACATATTTGAAGCGGTGGGCCAGCATGCGGCGGGTCAAATCAGCGATGAGGACCTTCACGAACTGGAATGCGTGGCCTGTCCGTCGGCGGGCGCCTGCGGCGGGCAATATACCGCCAACACCATGGCTTGTGTGTCGGAAGCGATGGGGCTGGCGCTGCCCGGCTCGGCCGGCGCCCCGGCGCCTTACGAAAGCCGGGATGCTTATGCCGAAGCCAGCGGCCGGGCGGTCATGGACCTCATCGCGAAGAACATCCGTCCGCGAGACATCGTTACCCGCAAAGCACTGGAGAACGCGGCAACTGTTGTCGCAGCAACGGGCGGTTCCACTAATGCGGGCCTCCACCTGCCGGCCATTGCTCATGAATGCGGCATCGATTTCGACCTTCTGGATGTGGCCGAGATCTTCAAGAAGACGCCCTACATCGCCGACCTTAAGCCCGGCGGGAAATATGTGGCCAAAGACGTGTATGAGGCGGGCGGCATACAGATCGTTCTCAAGACGCTTTACGAAGGCGGCTACATCCATGGGGAGTGCATGACCGTCACCGGCAAAACCATGGCGGAAAACCTGGAGCAGGTGCAGTGGAACCCGGATCAAAACGTGGTCCGGCCGGTGTCCAATCCCATCACGCCCACGGGTGGTGTCGTCGGGCTTCAGGGCAATTTGGCCCCCGACGGTGCCATCGTCAAAGTGGCCGGCATGGACAATGTCAAGTTCACCGGCCCGGCGCGCTGCTTCGACTGCGAGGAAGATTGTTTCGCCGCGGTGGAGAAAGGTCAGTATAAGGAAGGCGAGGTGCTGGTCATTCGTTACGAAGGACCGAAAGGGGGGCCGGGCATGCGCGAGATGCTCTCGACCACATCGGCGATTTACGGCCAAGGCATGGGCGACAAGGTCGCTCTGATTACCGATGGCCGGTTTTCCGGGGCGACCCGTGGCTTCTGCATTGGTCATGTGGGGCCGGAAGCCCAAGATGGCGGCCCTATCGGCCTTCTCAAAGATGGCGACATAATTTCGATCGATGCCGAGCAAGGGACAATGACGGTCGATCTTAGCGATGACGAATTGGCCGAACGGCGCAAATCGTGGGCACCGAAACAACCTTCCTTTAAGTCCGGGGTGCTATGGAAATACGCTCAAATCGTCGGATCGGCCCGAAAGGGCGCGGTCACCCATCCTGGGGGCGCTGAGGAAGTGACGTGTTACGCCGACATATAACAAAGTACGTTTTTTCCTTCATTATCGGCTCGCTCTTGGCCGCGGCGCCGATCCATGCGGCGTCTTCGGTTGAAACGGAAGAGGGGCTGAGCGCTTATTCCGAGGGGCATTTCGAGAAAGCCTACGGCCATTTCATCAAGGCGGCATCTGCGGGCGATGCGCGGGCCCAGTTCTACATCGGCAATATGCTGTTTGGCGGGCAGGGAACCGATCGGGATTTGGTGTTGGCAGCACGCTATTACGAACTCGCGGCTCTGCAGGGCCATACGGAGGCGCAAGTGGCGCTTGCCACCATGTACCGGTCCGGGGCCGGCGTTCAGCGGGACTACTACAAGGTGCTTTATTGGCTGGAAGAAGCGGCGATGGAGGGGCACCCCATTGCCCAGCTTGATCTGGGCCATATCTCCGAAACCGGCGATAACGGCGCTACGGAGCCCAATTTGGACTATGCCATTCGCTGGTACGACATGGCCGCTCGCAACGGCGTCGTGCGGGCCCAAGCGAAACTGGGTCAGCTTTATTTGGGGAATCCCAAAACGCCAGACGACCAAGCCCTGGGTTATGCGTGGCTTACCATCGCGGAGAGTAATGCCTCTTCGGAAACGCGTGCCGACATCGCCTCGGTGCGCGAGGAGTGGCAGGCCAAAGTCGAGAAATCGGTGATCGACACGGCGACCGAAACCGCCGCCACACTGATCTCGGAGATCGATCCGGCGAACCGCGACTAGGCCGCCAGTTCCAGCTCACACCAAATGGGAACATGGTCCGACGGTTTTTCCCACTCCCGCACATATTGATCGATGGCGCAGCCTTGCAAGTAGTCGGCCGCCTGCGGCGACAACAACAAATGGTCGATGCGAATACCGTGGTTCTTACGGTAGGCGCCGCCTTGGTAATCCCAGAACGTATACTGATGCGGCTCCGTATGGCAGGCACGGTATGCATCGGTCAGCCCCAGGTTGACGATCTTGCGGAAGGCTTGCCGGGTCTCGAGGCGAAACAGGGCATCGCCGCTCCAAGCCTCTGCATCGTGCACATCGTCCGCTGTCGGAATAACATTGTAATCGCCCGCAAGCACGAACCGTTCTTCGGCCGCCAAAAGCTTGACCGCATGCTTGCGCAGCCGCTCCATCCATTTCAGCTTGTACGGATATTTTTCGGTGTCCACCGGATTACCGTTGGGCAAGTAAATGGACGCAACCCGAACGATCCCATCTTGGCAAGAAATGGCGGCTTCCAAATAGCGTGCCTGGTCGTCGGACTTGTCGCCCGGCAGCCCGCGCCGCACATCTTCCAAGGGGTGCTTAGAAATGATCGCGACGCCGTTATAGGTCGGTTGTCCGTGTACGGCTAGATTGTAGCCCGCTTCTTCGAAGGCTTTTGTCGGAAACTTTTCGTCCACCAGCTTGATTTCCTGGAGGCAGACCACGTCCACGTCGGATTCTTTCAGCCAATCGAGTACGTGCTGTTGGCGGACTTTCAAGGAGTTTACGTTCCAGCTTGCAATCTTCATGGTCGTTCAAACTTTCGGGATATCTACCGTAGACCGATGTCTTTCATCAGGTCTTCGAAGTTTTCTTGCAACAAATACAATAGACCGGCGGCGGAAAGGAAGACACCAACGGCCATGATGAACAGGGTTGGATCGCCTTGAACGAAAATGCCTAAAGGGGAGAACAGATGAAAAAAAAGCGCGCCGGTTATCACCGCCAGCGCACCGATTGCGCCGATAATGCGCGTTGCCGGAATCAGCACCAGGACACTGACGATGAATTCAGCAACGCCGATCAGATAGCGCATGCCGGGCTCGAAAAAGGCAAGGCCGATCCAGTCTTCAATGGTCTGGAAGATGTAGATGCTCTCGGGCGCCGATTGAAACTTGAAGGCCAGCGACTGCAGGAAGATCAGCGCGATGTAGATAGACAAAACCCACGGCAGATACCGCTGAACGTTTTGCATACGGGCCCCAAATTCAACGAAAGACAATACGTTCCGACAGTAAGCGAAATTGCAGACGCAACCTAGTCAATTGGGGGATTTGTGATTGGGGGATAGACGTTAAATCGAAAACGAGGTGCCGCAGCCGCAGGCGGCTTGGGCAAGCGGATTGTTGATTTGAAAGGCGGCGCCGATCAAGTCATCGACGAAGTCTATTTCCGACCCTTCCATGTACATAAGGGACATGGAATCGATCAGGACCGTCGCGCCGTTTTTCACGATGACCAGATCGTCATCGGTTTTTGTGTCGTCCAGCGTAAAACCATATTGAAAGCCGGAGCACCCACCGCCGGACACTGAAACACGCAACATTTTGTCGCCGTCTTCGGCGCTGATGATCTCGGCGATACGCTTGGCCGCGCGATCGCTGACGGTAACTTCATGGGAGGCTGGGGCGTCGATGGTCGTACTCATGGGGCTGCCTTTGTGCGGCCGGTCCCTTCCGGCCTTATCCGTTATGTAATTACCAGATTTTCTCTGTCAATTGGTGTATGTCAGCGCCATTAATAGGCCAATTTTCACGCGGACAGTGCGCACAGATATCGGAAAGCAACCAAAGAGGGCATTGGATATGGAATATGCGCCATTTGCTTGTTTTTCGGATCAAAGTCGGGGTCGGCTTTTCTCTGAGCCCGAGGCAACCACGCGCACGGCATTTCAGCGCGATCGGGATCGGATTATTCACTCGGTCGCTTTTCGGCGCCTTCAATACAAGACCCAGGTCTTTGTCTACCACGAGGGGGATCATTACCGGACCCGGCTGACCCATTCCCTGGAGGTAGCGCAAATCGCACGGTCGATCGCTCGGGTGCTCCGGGTGGATGAGGATCTCACCGAAGCGGTCGCGTTGGCCCATGATTTGGGCCATACCCCCTTCGGGCACGCCGGCGAAGAGGCCTTAGATGCGTGCATGGCGGATCACGGGGGGTTCGATCACAACGGACACGCCTTGCGCCTGGTCACAGCCCTTGAGAAACGCTATGCGGATTTCGACGGCCTTAACCTCACCTGGGAATGTCTTGAAGGGCTTGTGAAACATAACGGCCCACTGATCACGTCAGACCGGTCCCCAGAAAGCTTGCCTGAAGCGATTGCGGAATATCAGGACACCCATGACCTGGAGTTGGAGACCTTTCCGTCGGCCGAGGCGCAGATCGCAGCCCTTTCCGACGACATTGCCTACAACAATCACGATATTGACGATGGGCTCAGGGCTGGGGTGTTTTCCGTTGATCAACTGCTCGCAATTCCTTTGGTGGGCGACATTTTCAGATCGGTGATGGACCAAAACCCTGGGCTGGAAGAACGCCGTCTAATCCACGAGGCGGTGCGGCGGCTGATTGCCGCAATGGTGGACGACCTTTTGGCAGAGACGCGGCGGCGCATTGAGGCTCTTTCGCCCAAATCGGCCGACGATGTGCGCCGGGCCCCGCGGGCGGTCGTTGCGTTCAGTGACGAGATGATGGAAAACAACCGCGCTCTGAAAGAGTTTCTGTTCGAAAACATGTACCGCCATTTCAAGGTCAACCGCATGATGACCAAGGCAAAGCGGGTCGTGACCGATTTGTTCGAGGTCTTGCGGGAAACCCCCTCTTTAATGCCCAACGGCCGTGATCTGGCGGCACAAGGCCTGTCGCAAAAGGAAACCGCGCGGATTGTGTCGGATTACATCGCGGGCATGACGGACCGGTTTGCGTACAAAGAACATCAACGTCTATTTGAACTTGCGCCGCCCAGTTAACAAAAAGATCGAACCACTTCATGAATTTGTTTCAACACTTTGATTTGGAAATAAGAAACTGCCTTGAGGCGCTGCAGCGGGACGGACACCTTCCGCCCGACTTGGATTTTGGCAATGTGAAGGTTGAGGCGCCCAAGGACGAAGCCCATGGTGACCTATCCACCAACGCGGCGATGGTTCTTGCCAAGCAAGCAAAAAAACCGCCGCGTGAGATTGCCGAGCTGTTGAGCAAATCCCTCGAGGGGGTGGCGGGTGTTCAGTACGCGAATGTTGCCGGACCGGGCTTCATCAATCTGCGGCTCGACGATGCGTTTTGGTATGGGCAACTCTCGGCGATGCTCGAGCAGGGTGCGGCGTTTGCCAAAAGCACAATCGGTAAGGGCGAAAAAGTTAACGTGGAATATGTTTCCGCCAATCCTACCGGGCCAATGCATGTGGGCCATTGCCGGGGTGCCGTGTTTGGCGATGCCTTGGCCCGACTGCTCGAAGCTGCCGGATATAACGTTGCGCGCGAATATTACATCAATGATGCCGGGGCGCAGATCGATGTGTTGGCGCGTTCCACGTATTTGCGTTACCGCGAAGCGCTGGGTGACCACATCGGCGACATTCCCGAAGGCCTATATCCCGGCGATTATCTGATCCCCGTCGGCAAGGACCTCGCCGACCAGCATGGACCCGCTCTCAAAAGTATGGATGAGGGCGACTGGCTGCCCATCCTGCGGGATGCCGCGATCGAGGCCATGATGGTGATGATCAAGGACGATCTCGCCGCTTTAGGCATCCATCAAGATGTCTTTTTCTCCGAGCGTACGCTTCACGATACATCCTCTGGCCCCAGCGCGATCGAAAAAACAATTGCCGCTTTGGAGAAAGACGGCCTCATCTACGAAGGCGTATTGGAGCCGCCGAAAGGCAAGAAGCCGGAGGATTGGGAGCCGCGAGAGCAAACCTTGTTTCGGGCCACCGATTTCGGCGACGACACGGATCGGCCGCTCAAAAAGTCCGACGGCAGCTTCACCTATTTCGCCTCGGACATTGCCTATCATCTCCATAAGATCGAACGCGGCTTTGCGAACCTCATTAACGTTTGGGGGGCGGACCATGCAGGCTACATCAAGCGCATGAGCGCGGCGGTGAGCGCCATCTCCGGCGGCAAGGCCTCTCTCGACGTTAAGGTCTGCCAGCTGGTTCGCTTGTTCCGCGATGGCGAACCGGTGCGCATGTCAAAACGGGCGGGGAACTTTGTTACCTTGCGCGATGTGGTCGATGAAGTGGGGCCGGACGTGGTGCGCTTCATCATGCTCTACCGCAAGAACGATGCGACACTCGATTTTGACTTTGCCAAGGTGACGGAGCAGTCAAAGGACAATCCGGTCTTCTATGTCCAATACGCACATGCCCGCGTGCACTCGGTCATGAAGACCGCTCAGGAAGCCTTGCCAGGGTTGAGCAATTCGCCTAATGATTTTTCCAGTAGCGATTTTTCGTTGCTGAAAGACGACTCGGAACTTCGGTTAATTAAACAAATGTCGGCGTTCCCGCGTGCCGTCGAAATTGCCGCACAGGCACACGAGCCGCACCGAATTGCGTTTTTTTTGTATGACTTAGCGTCTGAGTTTCATGCACTTTGGAACAAAGGCAAAGAAGACGACACGCTCCGGTTCGTGCTAAGTGATCACCCGGAACTCACGAAGGCACGCTTGGGGCTGATTCTGGCGGTAGCACAGACGATCGCGATTGGATTGGGGATATTGGGGGTCAAGCCGGTAAAGGAAATGCGCTAAATGGCAAACCCGGAAAAAGCCGTCTACGAAGATCTTTCGGACGACAACTATATCGATCCGTTTGATGAGGAAGAATCCGAAAGCGAACGGGGCCCTATCGTTATTGTCATTGCCCTGATTACCCTGGCAGCGCTGCTTGGTGTGTTGTGGGTCGGTGTGAAGCTGGGCGCGCGCGAAGGTGCAAGCGGCCCGCCAATTCTGCGTGCGGACACGGCCCCGGCCAAATCGGTGCCTGAGAATCGTGGCGGTCTTGAAATACCCCACACGGACAAGACGGTGTTCGATGCCATTAACGGCAAACAAGCCGAAGAGCCGGAAGAGCTTCTGCCGCCGCCGGAAGAACCTCTCATTCTGCCGGAAACGGCGGCCACGCCGGAAACACCGGCGGTTGCGGAAGCCACGGGCGAAGATGTGGGGACGGACATAAATGTTGCCGAAGCGCAAGCGGCGCTCACGGATCTGATCAGAGAGCAATCGGGCGAGCCGGAAACGCCGCCAGTCGATCAATCGGCGAGCGGGACGGATGTAGCACCGGCGCCCCCGCCGGCGGCTGCGGAGCCCGAGGCACCCGCCGCGCCCCAAGAGACTGCTTCCGCCACGCCCACAACGAATGGCGAGGTTCCGCTTGAGTTCGAAAAAGTGCCTAAGCCGGATTCGAATTTGGCCACAGCGGCGCCTGCCGACCAGCCGCCGGCTGCCGCAATGGCCGATCCCTTCTTTGTCCAGGTGACATCCGTCCGGACGGAAGCCGATGCGCAGGCCGCTTGGGGCCGCCTGCAAGGAAAGTTCGGCGGTCTGGTGGCCAGCTATGGGCCCGATATTCAGACCGTGGATCTGGGGGAGCGGGGTATCTATCACCGCTTGCGGGTGGGACCTTTGGATGGCCGCGATGCGGCTTCGGGCTTGTGCGGACAGTTTAAGCAGCAAGGCCAGGATTGCATAGTCGTCAAATAGCGGCGGATCGGCCGGCGCTGTTCAGATCCTGCGACTCGCTACGTGCCACAGAGATCTGATTGTCAAGATTGACAAGGCCCGTGCTTTTGGCCGATGAGGGAGGGCAAGCTCCGCCTTCAGCACCATAAAGCCTCCATTCTCCAAGAGGGGCGCGTCGACGAGCTGCTATTGCCAAGATGAGAGAGCGTCCACGTTCATGGAACCAACCTTTGAGGATCCCGCCGCTCCGCTATATGCGGCGGCCGCAGCAGCAACAGATCCCTCCAATCTGATCATCGATGTGGATGGCTTTGAGGGGCCGCTCGATTTGCTTCTGGTATTGGCGCGTTCTCAAAAGGTCGATCTGAAAAAGATCTCGATTCTGGCGTTGGCCGATCAATATCTGCGCTTTATTGAAGAGGCCCGTGCACGCAAGCTTGAGCTTGTGGCGGACTATTTGGTGATGGCCGCCTGGCTTGCCTATCTCAAGTCGCGCTTGTTGTTGCCGGAACCGGAGGAAGAGGAAGGCCCCAGCGGGGAAGAACTGGCCGCCCGGTTGGCGTTTCAACTACAACGGTTGGAAGCCATGCGGAACGTGGCGGCACGGCTGATGGGACGGGATCGCCTGGGCCGCGATGTGTTCGCCCGCGGCATGCCTGAAGGCATCCGAATTAATCGCCGTACGGAATATTCGGACAACATTTACGATCTGCTTAAGGCGTATTCGGATCAACGCATCAAGCGCACCGGCGAAACCATGACCATTGTTCGTGCGCCAGTCTTGGCTGTGGAAGAAGCGCGCGCCCGGCTTGAGAATATGCTTGGGAAGATCTCCGATTGGAGCCGCTTGGACGGATTGCTTTTGGCAGAAATCGGTTTCGAATACGGCCGCACCACATTGGCGAGTTCCCTGACCGCAGGTCTGGAACTGGTCAAAGACGGTCATTTGGAAATGCGTCAGCTCAACCCGTTTGGCCCGATTTACATAAGAAGGCGAGAGCAAAACCCGTCGCCCGCAAACGAGCAAGGATAGAAACATGTCGTCGATGACCATCGATCCGCACAGCGAACCGGTCGACCAAACTCAAGGCGAAGACGAAGGGACCTCGTCAAACGTGACTCAATTGTTTCCCGATCAAGCACAGCATCTGCGGATGTTGGAAGCTCTTCTGTTTGCCGCATCGGAACCCTTGGACGAAGCGACAATCGCATCGCGACTTCCCGAAGACATCGACATCCCCTCTTTGCTGGAGCAATTGCAGAAGCTTTACGAAAACAGGGGCGTTAATCTGATTTCCGTCGACGGCTGCTGGACCTTCCGAACAGCCGCAGATCTTGCCTTCATGATGCAAAAGGATGCGGTGGAACAGCGGCGCCTGTCGCGCGCCGGGATCGAAACCTTGGCCATCATCGCGTACCACCAGCCGGTGACGCGCGCCGAGATCGAAGAAATCAGGGGTGTGTCGGTGAGCAAAGGGACGCTGGACGTGTTGATGGAAGTGGGATGGGTGCGCCCGCGGGGTCGCCGCAAAGTTCCCGGCCGCCCGGTGACCTATGGCACGACACATGACTTCATGAGCCATTTCGGCCTTGCTTCCATTGACGATTTGCCGGGTCAAGAAGAACTCAAAGCTGCGGGTCTTTTGGACGCTAATCTGCCGCCGGATTTCGAAGTGCCCGTACCGAAGGACCAGGCCGACGACGATGATGAAGAAGAGTTCGGCGAAGAGTTCTCCGAGGGCAACGCCACGGTCGATGCGATCGAGGAATTCGCGAACTCGCTCAACGAAGACGGCATTGTCCGGTCCGAGGCATCGGAGGACGATACCGATGAGTTGCCAGGGGACGATGTAGAGGATGGCGGGGAGCCGCTAAATGAAGAACAGGCAGAGGAAACCGACGCCGAAGAAGACGACTAATCTTCGACACCTGTCATCTGATCAACCTGCGCCTTGCGGAACCCAGCGATAGGGCTTACATCACCATATTAAGAATAGTTCGCAATTGGCCGGCTCCCGCGGGGGTGGCGAAACAAACGCCGGTGGCATGAACGACCCCGAACCAGATAAATCAGCTCTGCTGGAGCTGCGCGACATCGTTCTGGCCTACGGCCGCAACCGTGTCGTCGACGGCGTCAACCTGGCTATTGGCGGGAATGAGCTGGTGTGTCTGCTGGGGCCCTCGGGATGCGGCAAGACATCGACCCTCAGGATTGCCGCGGGGGTCGAGCGCCAGACCAGCGGCAGCGTGTTTTTCGACGGAGTGGAGATTTCTGGGGGACGCCGGCATGATCCCCCGGAATCGCGGCAAATTGGCCTCATGTTCCAGGATTTCGCTCTCTTTCCCCATATGACCGTGCTGGCCAATGTGGGATTTGGCCTCAAAAAGCTGGAACGGACAGAAAGGCGGCGTAAGTCGCAAGAGGCACTGGACCGTCTAGGGATCGGTCATCTGGCAGACGCTTATCCCCACATGCTGTCCGGTGGCGAACAACAGCGGGTCGCCCTGTGTCGGGCGCTCGCCCCGAACCCTCGGATCATGCTGATGGACGAACCGTTTTCCGGGCTCGACAGGGGGCTTCGTAACGCGGTCCGGGAAGACACCCGCCGCACCCTGGCCCAAGAAGGCGCCAGCGGATTGCTGGTCACCCACGATGCCGATGAAGCCATGCATATCGCGGACAGAATTGTCCTGATGCGCGACGGCAAGTTTGTACAGTTCGGCAGCCCGAGCGAAATCTACCGCCACCCCATCGATCTAGAGTCCGCCGAATTGTTTAGCGAAATCAACAAATTGGAGGCAGTTGTTGAGAACGGAAATGCGGTCACGGCGCTGGGCAGTTTCAACGCGCCAAACTTTGCGCAGGGGACGCCTGTTTGGGTCGCGCTGAGATACGGCGATTTCCGCATGAGAGAAAACGACGCCAGCCCGACCTATCGTCTGCCGGTTACCGTCCGCGGGGTGCGGTTTTTGGGGCGGGATAGCCTGATTGAATTTGACGGTGGAGATGGGTCAAAGCTGTTCAGGGCGCGTCTTGGGGAGCCGCTCGCTATTGGCCCCGGAGACCAAATAGAGCTCAAGATACCTGCCGATAAAGTGTTGATATTTAAGCGCTAATGATTGTTTTTAGCGCTCGCCTGCCTCCTTTACCCAAGACAAAGCGTTCCTATGTAAAAGTAGCGAGAGGGCCGCCGATATCGCTTGACAATTTGGCTTGCAAGCGCGCTTGTGGCGGTTCAGGGATACTCCATTCAGGAGATACTTCATGGGTATTAGCGTTTGGCAAATCTTGTTGGTCGTGGTGCTGGCCATTCTTCTATTCGGCCGCGGCAAAATCTCCGAACTAATGGGAGATGTGGCGAAGGGCATTCAGAGCTTCCGGAAGGGACTGAAGGAAGACGGCGAACAGCCGATGAAAACGATCCAAAGCGAAAGCGACGAAAAGGCCGCCAACAAGGACGGCGCGGCGTAACCGGCCGGTTTGCGACCACCTGACAAGGTTCGTTTCATGTTCGACATTGGTGGCTGGGAACTTCTTCTATTGATGGTCATCGCCCTGATCGTGGTTGGCCCGAAAGAGCTGCCGACCATGATGCGCGTGATCGGCCAATGGACCGGCCGTGCGCGGGCGATGGTGCGCGAATTCCAGGCCAGTTTCGAAGAAATGGCCCGTCAGGCGGAGCTGGATGAAATCAAGAAAGAAGTGGGCGACATCGCCGGCGGCAAGGAGCTCAAAGATCTTCAGAACCAGATCAGCAAATCCGTTGACAATATGATTGATCCGCCCAAACCCATCGACACCAAGGACGGGTTTCATCCGCCTGCCGAGGATACGGCTGCGGATCCGGAAGCTGAAAAGCCTGCCGGTACAACCGACGCAAATCCGAGCGCGCGGACGGCCGGATAAAGCGCCATGAGCCAAGAAGATATCGATGCCACAAAGGCGCCGCTGATCGAACACCTAATCGAACTTCGGTCGCGATTGATCAAGTCATTGGCCGCCATCGCGGTTACGTTTGTGGTTTGCTACTACTTTTCCGACGACTTGTTTAACATATTGATCGTGCCCTATCAGGCTGCGTCGGGATCCACGGATGTGACGCTGATCTACACGGCGCCTCAAGAAGCCTTTGTGACACGCATCAAGTTGGCGCTTTGGGGCGCCGTCTTTTTGGCGTTTCCGATCATTGCCATGCAGCTTTGGTTGTTTGTTGCACCCGGTCTCTATGCCAACGAACGCAACGCCTTTTTGCCGTTCCTGCTTGCCACGCCCGTGCTTTTCGGATTGGGGACGGCGCTCTGCTATGGGGTCATTTTGCCCCTGGCTTTGAGCTTTCTGCTGAGTTTCGAACAGGCAGGCGGCAGCGGCCTGGCGGCCATCGAAAGCTTGCCGCAAGTGAGCCGATATCTCGGCTTCATCATGACGATGATTTTGGCCTTCGGCATATCGTTTCAACTGCCGGTGCTGCTCACACTGATGGGCCGCGTGGGACTGGTCACTGCGCAACAGCTTCGGAGCGGCCGCAAGTTTGCCATCGTCGGCATATTCGCGGCCGCGGCAATCCTCACGCCGCCGGACATTGTCAGCCAGATCGGCCTGGGCGTGCCCATAATCCTGCTGTACGAGATTTCGATCTTGTGTGTGGCCACCATTGAACGCCGGCGGGAAGAGCAGGAGGCCAAGGAAGAAGCGAAAAGCGTCGGCTGATCTTCTGGCCAATTTTGTCGCACATTGTTAACCAGACCTGTTGCCGACTCGGGCTATAAGCCCGCTGGGGTGACAAATCGATGAGTGGCTTCTCGGCCATATATTCAGGTAGTTTCCATGTTTGACCTTAAACAGATCCGCAACGATCCGGAGGCATTCGACAGCGGTTGGGCGGCACGCGGGCTTGACCCGCAGACGTCCGCCATATTGGCCAAGGACGAAGCGCACCGAAAAATGCTGACGGAGTTGCAAGATCTTCAGCAGAGGCGCAATGCGGCCTCAAAGGAAATCGGCAGCGCCAAAAAGGCTGGGGATGAGGCCAAGGCGCAAGCGCTGATGGCGGAGGTCAACACCATCAAAGACCAGATGGCACGCCTTGAGGGCGAAGCCGAGGCGGCAGGCCGGGGAATTGAAGAGGTGCTGTCCGGTTTGCCGAATATCCCGGCGGCAGATGTCCCCATTGGCGAGGACGAAGACGCCAATGTGAAAGTCCGGCAATGGGGGACTGCACCGGCGCTCGATTTTGAGCCGAAATCCCATGATGATCTCGGCGGACCGCGCATGGATTTCGAAGCGGCGGCGCGCATGTCCGGCGCCCGCTTCGTTGCGCTGAAAGGCCCCCTCGCGCGCCTCGAACGGGCGATTGCGGGTTTCATGCTTGATTTGCACACCACCGAATTTGGCTATCTGGAAGTGGTGCCCCCGATGCTGGTGCGGGACCAAGCCATGTTCGGAACGGCCCAGCTCCCGAAATTCGCGGACGATCAGTACCGCACCACCAATGATTTCTGGCTCATCCCCACCGCGGAAGTGCCGCTGACCAATTTGGTGCGGGAGCAGATATTGGACGAAGAAGAGCTGCCGTTGCGCTTCACCGCCTACACACCCTGCTTTCGGCAGGAGGCGGGCGCTGCCGGGCGGGACACAAGGGGCATGATCCGTCAACACCAGTTCTCAAAGGTGGAATTGGTGAGCATAACAACGCCCGACAAATCGGAAGAGGAACACGAACACTTAACGGCTTGCGCCGAGGCGGTGTTGCAGCGCTTGGACCTCACCTATCGGGTGATGGTGTTGTCGTCGGGCGATATGGGGTTTTCCGCCCGCAAGACCTATGACCTGGAAGTCTGGCTGCCAAGCCAAGAGCGCTACCGGGAAATTTCCAGTTGTTCCTTGTGCGGCGATTTTCAGGCCCGGCGCATGGGCGCGCGCTATCGTCCGGCGGAGGGCAAAGGCACCCAGTTCGTGCACACTCTGAACGGATCGGGCTTGGCCGTTGGGCGGACTTTGGTTGCCGTTGTGGAGAATTATCAGAATGCGGATGGCTCGATCACCATACCGGATGCGTTGCAGCCCTATATGGGTGGCCTCAACAGAATAGAACCAGCCTCATGACACCCGCGAAGGAAGATGGCGGGAAGGGTTCCTCGGGGGCGAAAAAACTGCCGCTGCGCATTTTGTTAACGAATGACGACGGCATCCACGCACCGGGTCTCAAGGCACTGGAGAAGATAGCCAAAGAACTTTCGGAAGATGTGTGGGTGGTGGCGCCGGAGACGGAACAAAGCGGCGCCTCCCACTCACTCACCCTCAATGACATTTTGCGGACGCGTCAATTGTCCAAGCGGCACTTTGCCGTACGCGGAACACCCGCCGATTGCGTCGTCATGGGGGTGAGGAACTTGATTACCGACAAACCGCCGGATTTGATCATGTCGGGTGTGAATCGTGGTTCCAACATTGCGGATGACATCACCTATTCGGGCACCATCGCCGGTGCCATGGAAGGTACGTTGTTGGGATTTCCGTCGATTGCGCTGAGTCAGGCCTACGGTTTTTCCAGCACGCGCGACAAGGTCAAATGGTCCACGGCGGAACATCACGGGCCGGAGCTCGTGCGCCGCCTGCTCCAACAGGGCTGGCCGTCGGACGTACTGATCAACATCAACTTTCCTGATGTCGCCCATTCCGCCGTCGAGAAGGTCGAAGTCACGGTGCAGGGCAAGCGCGATCAGTCCAATTTGGCCATCGATGAACGCAAGGACGGGCGCGGTAATCCCTATTATTGGCTGGGCTTTGCATGGCGCTTAAGCAATCCACCCGAAGGCACTGATCTTAAAGCAATTTATTCCAACAGAATCTCCGTGACGCCGCTTCATCTCAACCTCACGCACAAATCCACCCAGTCGCGTTTGAAGAAAGTATTGGATGGGTCTCCGCCCGCCGGATCATAATGATTTCGGCACCGATCGGGCGCCGTCGAACAAGAAAGTGGAGCCCCATTGAGCGAAGAGGCGCCAAAAATCAAGCTGATCATGGAGTTGCGCCGGCGCGGGATCACGGACCAACGGGTCCTTGGCGCTATGGAGCGCGTGCCCCGCGAGCTGTTCGTCCCGCACCTCTTTTCAGATCAGGCATTTGATGACACGGCACTCCCGATAGACTGTGGACAGACCATCAGCCAGCCCTTTGTGGTGGCCTACATGACACAAATGCTGGCCGTGGGGGACCGCATGAAAGTGCTGGAGATCGGCACGGGCTCCGGTTATCAGACCGCTATCTTGGCGGCGCTGTCCAGGCGCACGTACACGATCGAAAGATATCGGCCATTAATGATTGACGCCGAACGACGTTTCAAAGAGCTAAAAATATCAAACATAACAACGCGGGTAGGGGACGGGCTTAAAGGATGGCCTGAGCAAGCGCCCTTCGACCGCATCATAATTACGGCAGCGGCTGAAGAATGGCCGGTAGAGATCTGTAATCAATTAAAAATCGGTGGTCTGATGATCATGCCGATCGGAAAGACGAGTACGGATCAAAAACTCGTCCGTATAGAACGCACCGAAGAAGACTTTGACGTGACCGACTTAATACCTGTACGATTCGTTCCGCTGGTGGAAGGGGTGGCACGAGAAAATTGAATCATGCGGGTATTAAGCAGGGTACGTATCTTCTGTTTGGGGATGGTTGCGGTCGCGCTGTCGGCCTGCGCCCAATCGCCTGGCTCGAAACCGTTCTTCTTTCAGGACGGCTACTCGGAAAGTAGCGCCCGCGCGCGTGCGTCGAACAATACGGGCGGCGATGCGGTGATCGTTAACAAGGGCGACACGCTCTACAGCATCGCCCGGCGCACCGGCACAAGCGTAAAGCATCTGGCATCGGCCAACCGGTTAAGGCGGCCCTACACCCTGGAGGTCGGCCAACGGCTTGTCGTGCCGGCACGGCAGACCGCCATGGCAGCCCCGCCGCCGCCGGCGGCGCAGAAGATCCATGTGGTCCGGCGCGACGAAACTCTTTACCGGATCTCTGTTAACAACGGCACGTCGGTCGCAACCCTTGCAAGTCTTAACGGCATCCGTCCGCCTTATGATTTGGCGGTCGGTCAGCAAATTCGATTGCCCGGTCAACGGGGCACGTCGACGGCGACAGGCGCCATCGCACCACCGCCTGGTCATCTGCGCAGCAAACCACCAGAAACAAAGTCCGTTCGACGCCAAGAGACCCGCCAGGCGGCCCTATCGGAGCCGCCACGGACTCGCAGAAGCACTTTGAGGGCGCCGCCGCGCACCACCAACAGCCGGTTTATTTGGCCGGTTGAGGGACGCGTCATCTCGCGGTTCGGCGGTAAGGCGACGGGCCTGCGCAATGATGGGATCAACATCAAAACCGACGAAGGCGCGCCGGTGCGCGCGGCTAATTCTGGCATTGTGACCTATGCGGGGAACGAACTGCGCGGCTATGGCAATTTGCTCCTTTTGAAGCACAGCGACGGCTACATCACGGCCTATGCGCACAACAGCGAATTGCTGGTAGAGAAGGGCGCGCGAGTCAACAAGGGACAAGTGATCGCCTCAGTTGGGCGGACGGGGAATGTAAACGAGCCTCAACTTCATTTTGAAATCCGGCGAGGCTCTAAAGCGATTGACCCGGAAAAGTATCTGGGCAAGTGACGTTCGGTCAGAGCGGTTCCAACGGCTGCTCCAAGCGTCCCGCAAGATCCTGTATGAACTGCCACGCAACCCGGCCGGAGCGGGCGCCGCGCGTGGCGGACCATTCAATGGCTCGGGCGTGGGCGTCTTCTTTGCCGGTCTTCAAGCCGTAATGGGCAATATAGCCGTCGACCATGTCCAGATAGTCGTCTTGGCTGCAATTGTGAAACCCCAGCCACAAACCGAACCGGTCCGACAGGGAGACTTTTTCTTCCACTGCCTCGGCGGGATTAATGGCGGTCGACCGCTCGTTTTCCATCATGTCGCGGGGAATGAGATGGCGCCGGTTGGACGTGGCGTAAAAAATTACGTTGGCGGGGCGGCCTTCGACCCCACCTTCGAGCGCCGCTTTTAGAGATTTATAGCTTGCATCATTGCCATCGAACGAAAGGTCGTCGCAAAAGGCGATGACCTGGCGCTCAGACCCACGAAGCTGCCGCATCAAGGCGGGCAGGCCGTCAATATCCTCCCGATGGATCTCCACAAGGCAGAGCGCGTTTTTTAGGTCCTGGTTCACGGCCGCGTGGACCGCCTTTACCAGCGAACTCTTGCCCATGCCCCGTGCGCCCCATAGCAGCGCATTGTTGGCCGGAAAGCCGCGGGCAAAGCGCCTGGTATTGTCGAAAAGAATGTCGCGCACATGGTCGATCCCCTTGAGCAGGCCGATATCCACCCGCGCTACGTTTTCGACCGGGTCGAGCGCGCCCGATGTGTTCCAAACGAACGCCTCATGGCTGAACAAGTCGTGGGGGCTCTCTGCCGGCGGCGACAGGCGTTCCAACGCGTCGGCGATGCGCTGGAGCTGTTCTAAAACGTCGGCGTTGGTAATTGCTGGCATGCCGGCGGACCGTACCCTATCTATGGCGGGTGCAGCGCGTTCCGCTAAGAAGCGCTTTCAGGAGCCGGAAGGCTGGCTTTGCATTGCATTCCGGTGCTTCAGGGTTATATTCCGCGGGATTCGATCGCGCAAATGCCGCCAAATCAGGGCCCAAACCGGCCGAAACAGCGGAAAATCGGCGCTAACTGGAGGCCTTAATGTTTATCAGCCCAGCCTACGCCCAGGCGTCCGGTGGAGGGGGAGATTTCCTCATCTCCCTGTTTCCGATCATCCTGATGTTCGGCATTGTTTACTTTTTGATTATTCGCCCCCAGCAACAAAGGGTTAAGCGTCATCAGGAGATGGTGTCGAACATCCGCCGCGGGGATACGGTCGTAACGTCGGGCGGCATTATGGGAAAAGTCACGAAAGTGGCCGATAACGAAGCGACAGTCGAGATAGCCGAGGGGGTGCGGGTGCGCGTGGTCAAGAGCACCATTTCCGAGGTGACCTCGAAACCCGAGCCGGCCGGGTCGGGCGCAGCGCCCGCCAAGTCTGAGGGCTCGAATTAGTATTTCTGGCCGCAGGAACGAAACGCTCACCAATGCTCCATTTTTCACGTTGGAAAACCATCGCAGTCATCGGCGCATGCCTTTTGGGGGTGCTCTTTGCACTACCGAATTTCTTTTCTCAGCAGCAACTTCAATCAGTTGCCGGATGGAGTTTCGTTCCGTCACAGCAGATTAATTTGGGTCTCGATTTGCGGGGAGGCGTCTATCTCCTCATCGAAGTCGATGTGGAGTCGATTAAAGCGGAACGGCTGGAAACGCTTAAAGACGATATCCGATCTGCATTGCGCAAGGAACGCATCGCGTATACCGGCCTGAACATTGTCGATGATACGGTTGGTGTGCGTATTACCCGCGAAGAAGATGTGGAGACCGCGCGCGGTAAGATTGATGAACTCGTGGCGCCATCTACAGGTTTGCTGGGGCAGCTTCAGCAGGAATACACTGTTGTGACCGGCGAACGGTCGATCACGGTGCAGATGACCGACAGTTTCCTGGTTCGGCTGACCCGGGAAGCGGTTACTCAATCGATCGAGATTATCCGGCGCCGGATCGACGAATTAGGAACCACCGAACCGATCATCCAGCAGCAAGGCAATGAACGCATCATCGTTCAAGCGCCGGGTGTGGATGATCCGGAAGAACTAAAGCGCATTATCGGAACGACGGCCAAGCTCTCCTTCCATTTGCTGGATTCGTCCGTCTCTATCCAAGAAGCGATGAACGGCCGGGTGCCGCCGGGCGCCGAGTTGCTTCCATCCGTGGAGGAAAACGAAGGCCCATTCCTCATCAAAAAGCGCGTCATGGTAAGCGGCGATGATTTGGTGACGGCGAGCGCCGAGTTCAGCCAGCAAAACGGCGAATGGGTGGTCGCCTTCCGATTCAATACGTCAGGGGCCCACAAATTCGGCGATGCCACGCGGCAGAATGTGGGCCGTCCCTTCGCCATTGTTTTGGACAATCAAGTCATTTCGGCGCCTGTCATCCGAGAACCCATTCTGGGCGGCAGCGGCATTATCAGCGGCAATTTTACCGTGGAATCCGCCAACGAACTTGCCATCTTACTCAGCGCTGGTGCGCTGCCGGCGCCCTTGAAATTTGTTCAAGAAAGTTCCGTGGGCGCCATTTTGGGCAAGGACTCTGTGGCGAAAGGACAGCTTGCGGCCGTGGTCGGCTTTGCGGCCGTGATCGTCTACATCTTTCTGAGTTATGGACTATTCGGCGCGTTCGCCAATATCGCGCTGATCATCAACGTCTTGCTCATTGCCGGCGCCCTATCGTTCTTGCAGGCGACCCTCACCTTGCCAGGCATTGCCGGCATTGTGTTGACCATCGGCATGGCGGTCGATGCTAATGTGCTGATCTTTGAACGCATACGGGAGGAATTTGCCGCCGGCAAATCGCCGATCAACTCGATTGATGCGGGCTATTCCCGGGCGCTGGGCACCATTCTTGATGCGAACATCACCACATTGATTGCGGCGGTCTTGCTGTTCTCGTTCGGCTCCGGCCCGGTTCGCGGGTTTTCGGTGACATTGGGCATCGGCATCATCACCTCGGTGTTTACGGCCTTTGTGGTTACGCGGCTGATGATCGCCACTTGGGTGCGCGCGCGCCGGCCCTCATTGCTGCCGATCTAGCGGCGAAGGAATAACTCATTATGTGGCAACTTCGTCTCATCCCCAAGAAAACCAAAGTCGGATTCATGCGGTGGCATGTGCCCACTGCGATCTTGTCCGCCATATTGGTCGTGGCGTCCATCGGTCTTTTCTCCGTCCAAGGATTAAATTACGGCATCGATTTCAAAGGCGGGTCACTGATCGAATTTCGTACGCAGGGTGCGGCCGACTTTGGACAGATTCGAGCCTTGTTGGGAGAGATGGATTTGGGCGACGTCCAAGTGCAGGAATTCGGCGCTGATGATACGGTGCTGGTGATCGTCGAAACCCAGCCGGGCGGCGTCGAAGCACAGGATGCTGTTGTCGATCAGGTGATTGGCGTGCTCGACGAGAATGTGGATGGAGGGATCACCGTAAATCGGCGCGAATTCGTCAGCGGCGGTGTGAGTCAGGAATTGGTGCGCAACGGCACCATTGCGGTGGTGCTCGCGATTCTCGCCATGCTGGGCTATATCGGATTCCGGTTTGAATTCAATTTCAGCATCGGCGCCATCGTGGCGTTGTTGCACGACGTCATTCTTACCATCGGTGTGTTTTCGCTGGTCCGATTGGAGTTCGGCCTGCCCATTGTCGCGGCTCTCTTAACCATTGTCGGTTATTCCATGAACGACACGGTGGTCGTCTATGACCGGGTGCGCGAGAATCTGCGAAAATACAAAAAAATGCCGCTTGTGGAGCTTCTTGATTTATCGATCAACGACACCCTGTCGCGCACATTGATGACGTCGGTGACCACCTTGCTGGCCTTAGGCTCCCTATACTATTTGGGGGGGGAAAATATTCGCGGCTTCACCTTCGCGATGATCTGGGGCGTTTTCGTGGGTACCTATTCGTCCATTTTCATCGCCGCGCCGCTGTTGATGTATCTGAATGTGAAGCGGGACTGGAGTGAAGATGCCGCCCGCAAGACGGCGGCCGCAAGTCCGTGATGGTCCGGCGTTAAGCGGGTCCCCATTGTAAGCGAGTTTTCATGCTCGAAATCAACACGCCGGATTTTGGTGGTCAGCCCCCCATTGATGCTTATGGCAATGGGGGGTTCCGCATCGGCGCCATCCGTCATAATGGGTCGCTTTTGTTAACGCCTGGACGGGCGTTGGAATGGCCTGTCAAAAGTGTTAACGAGCTTAACGCGGACTCATTCGAGATTCTTGCCGAAGAATCTGACAGCATTGAACTTCTCTTGCTGGGTTGTGGCCACCGAATCGAAATGATTCCGAATGCGCTCCGCGACGCGCTTCGCGGGATGGGCATGGTTCTGGAGCCCATGGACACGGGCGCCGCCTGCCGTACCTACAATGTTCTTTTGGCGGAAAAACGCAAAATCGCAGCGGCACTCATCGCCGTGGACTGACGATTTGCGTTTGCACCCGGCAATTCTGGCAATTACAATGCGCGCCGAGATTCAATCGCGAGACCGCTGATTTTCAGACCGAAGACGGTCCCGGTCAGCCGGTTCTGCGCGACGAGAAATGCAGAGATTTTTACTGGGGAGTTACAGACAGTGGCTGCAATCCTAACATCCTTACGCAACACGGTGATCGCGGGCTCGGTTCTCGCGTTTGTCCTTTTTCTGATGTACATCCAAATCCAGGGATTTGGCGGTGAGGCGTTTTGGGCGTTTTTCTTCCGTTGGCTGCACGTCTTGAGCGGCGTCATGTGGATCGGTCTGCTTTGGTATTTCAACTTTGTTCAGATCCCGACCATGCCGAAAATCCCGGACGAACTGAAACCGGCTGTGGGCGGTTACATCGCTCCGGAAGCGTTGTGGTGGTTCCGTTGGGGCGCCATGGCGACGATCGTCACGGGACTTATCTTGGCTGCACTAAACAATTATCTGGGTGATGCATTATTGCTGGGCGCCCTCAATGATTTTAGTGTGCCGAAGAACATTGCCATCGGCATCGGCATGTGGCTGGGGATCATCATGTGGTTCAACGTGTGGTTCGTCATTTGGCCCAACCAGCAAAAAGCGCTCAACATCGCCAACCAATATCCGGATATCAGCCCCGAGGACAAAGCGGCCTCTGCGCGCACCGCCATGTTGTTCTCGCGGACGAACACCATGCTGTCGATCCCCATGCTCTTTGCCATGGTTTCGGCACAGAACATCTACTAAGCGAAATACGATTTGAATGGCGGGGCCGTCCTTTGCGGGGCGGCCCTTTTTTGTGGCAAGACGGCACCATGGAGACGCAGCACGGACTGTCCTATTGCGCGGACATGGTTCGGCGGCTTGACAAAGACCGCTTCCTCACCGCCTTGTTCGCGCCGGAACCCGGCCGAGCTCGGCTGATGGCGCTTTATGCCTTCAATCTTGAAGTGGCCCGCACACGGGAACAGGTGAGCGAGCCGATGATCGGTGAAATTCGCCTGCAATGGTGGCGGGATGCGCTGGACGCCATCTACAAAGGATCGCCTCCGGAGCATGAGGTGGCGCAGGCGCTGGCCCGAGCCATAGGCGAGGCGCAGTTGGAACGGGGTGTGCTTGACCGGCTGATCGATGCGCGCAGTTTCGATCTCTACGACGCGCCCATGGCAACCCTGGATGATCTGGTCCGATATTTGGAGGATACGTCGTCGGGCCTGATGGCGGCTGGTGTGACGCTGTTATCGGGAAATCAGGAGGCTGGGGCCCATCAGGCCGTCAAACAGGCAGGCATTGCCTGGGGCCTGACGGGCATGCTGCGGGCACTGCCTTTTCACATTGAGCGCAGTCAGCAATTCGTGCCGGAGGAAATTCTCAAACGACATGATGTCGTATGGAGCGATTTTCTGCATTCCGAGGAGCGGTCACGCAACAAGTCGGTTATCGACTCTATCTGCGACTTGGCAACGGAGGCCGCCGATCGAGGCCGTTCGGCATCGCGTGATTTGCCAAAAGAAAGTTTGCCGCCCCTCATGCCCGTTGTCTTGACACCCCACTACCTTCGACAATTGCGGAGACCTGATGTCGATCCGTGTAAAGACATACCAGAAGTGCCAGTGTTCCGAAAGCAACTCACACTGATGAAGCACGCCCTGCTGGGGCGCCTTTGATCATTCGGCCGCGGCTTTTGTGCCGAGCCAATGGTCCAGATCGGTCAGCGCACGCGCCGTGATGGCCCGCTTCTTGGCGCGGCCTTTTTCTTTACCGCGATGTTTGCCTTCCACTTTGATGGGCGGGAACAATCCGAAATTGATGTTCATGGGCTGGAAGGATTTTTCATCCGCCCCGCCGGTGATGTGGTTGAGCAAGGCGCCGAACGCTGTTGTCTCTGGCGGGAAGTTGAACGCCGCACCCACGCGCTCGGCTGCCGCAAAGCGTCCCGCCAGCAAGCCGATCGCCGCGCTTTCCACATAGCCCTCAACCCCTGTGATCTGTCCGGCAAACCGCAGGCCCGGGCGCTTGTTCCACTGCAACGAGCGGTCGAGCATTTTCGGACTGTTGATGAATGTGTTCCGGTGGAGGCCGCCCAGACGGGCAAAACGCGCTTCTTCAAGCCCCGGGATCGTGCGGAACAGCTTGGTCTGTTCACTATGCTTAAGCTTGGTCTGAAATCCGACCAGATTGTAAAGTGTGCCCAAGGCATTGTCCTGCCTGAGCTGCACAACGGCATATGGCTTTTGATCCGAATGGGGGTTGGTCAGCCCGATGGGTTTCATGGGGCCGAAACGCAGCGTTTCCCGGCCGCGTTCGGCCATCACCTCGATGGGCAGGCACCCTTCGAAATAGGGCGTGGATTTCTCCCACTCCTTGAAGTCGGATTTCTCGCCGGCGTTCAAACCGTCGATGAAGCGGGAATACTCTTCTTCCGTAAGCGGACAATTAAGGTAATCGGCACCATCGCCGCCGGGGCCCGCTTTGTCATAACGGGATTGGAACCAAGCTTTCGACATATCGACCGAGTCTTTGTAGACGATCGGCGCAATGGCATCGAAGAACGCCAACGCATCTTCGCCCGATTGGGCGCGGATGGCTTCCGCAAGCGGCGCAGCGGTGAGCGGGCCCGTCGCGATAATAACAGTGTCCCAATCTTCGGGGGGCAGGGTGTCGACACACTCTCGACGGATGCTCACAAGAGGATGGTTCTTGAGCGTCTGTTCAACGGCTTTGGCAAACCCCTCCCGATCTACAGCCAACGCACCCCCCGCCGGTAGTTTGTGATCGTCTCCGCAGCGCATAATCAGTGAATTCGCCCGGCGCATTTCCTCGTGCAACAGTCCGACGGCATTGTTTTCGGCGTCATCCGACCGGAAAGAGTTGGAACACACCAATTCCGCTAGGCCGTCGGTCACATGGGCTTCGGTCTGCCTGACCGGGCGCATCTCGTGCAGAATGACGGGCACACCCGCGGACACGAGTTGCCAGGCGGCCTCGCAGCCGGCCAAACCGCCGCCGACAACATGGACTGGAGAAACGCTGTTCTTTGTCATTCGCGTTTGTCGTTATCCGTAGGCCTTCTCGACCGGGGCGCCGGAGGTAAAGTCAATCATCCGCAAGGGATCGGTTTTGCCGTCCCAACTTTCGGCGCCTTTTTTCACAATGCCGAAGAACGCGTCATAGAAGTCGCTGCGCGCCATCATTTGCATCATGACACCCGGTTGCTCGATATTGTCGGCATAGATATGGGCGTCCCCATAGCGCTGGGCAATGCGCCATTTCTCGCCGTCGGCATTGAGTTTCGCGAACGCGTCATTCACATCGTCGACCCAAACGGCCAGGTGCTGCAATCCGCCGTCCGGATGGGTTTCTAAGTAATCCGCATAGATGTTCGGATTGGTGCCCGTGGGCTGGATGACTTCGATCTGCTGATCGCCGGAATACGCAAAGGCTGCGCGCATCTTGGATTTGATTGGTTCGCCATAGTACTCGCCGTCCATGCCGTCGATGTCAGCCACATAGAAAGGGCCGATACCGCGCGCGAGCCAATGGGTCATGGCGGCGTCCAGATCCGGCACCGCATATCCTTGTTGGACCACCTCTCCAAATAGTCGGCTCATAACAAATCCCTTCGTTTGACAGTGCCTTATAGATTGTTTTGCCGTTTAGCCCCAAATCGGCGGCCGCCGGCCGATCCAGGGCGCTTCCTCTTCAAGCTGGGAAGCCAATCGGATCAAGGTCGCCTCATCGCCGTAGCGCCCGACAAAATGCATCCCCACAGGCAGGCCGTTGTCGCTGGTACACAGGGGCACCGACATGGCGGGCTGTCCGGTAAAGTTGAAGGGCGGTGTGGTGGCCAGGATTTTCGCCTGCTGCTTGCCGAAGGTGCGCGGGTCTAAATCGACCGGAGACATATAGCCGATTTCCGGCGGCGCAATGCCCAGGACGGGCGCCAGGTAAATGTCGACCTCTTCAAACAGCGACAATATCTGTTGGTTGATACGGCGCAGAGTGCGCAAGCCCCGCAAGGCGTCTTCACCGGTGGCGCGGCGGCCGCCTTTGATGATCGCCCAGGTGAGCGGTTCGAAATCTTCCTGTTCCGGCTCGCGTCCGGTTTTTTCGATCAGCAAACGGATTTTTGCCGCAAAATCGGGCGCCGAAAAATCACTATGCGCGCGATACATCGCTTTCCAATCGATCCCGAGGGAGCGTTCCTGCACGTCGTGGCCGAGAGATTTCAGAAGGTCGATGGTTTCGCTCAACCCGCGCATCACATCCGCATCGGGCGTGGCGCCGATGCCGTTCTCGATGGAGAAGGCAATTTTGAGTTTGCCCGGATTGACCCCCACCTCCATGGCGAACGGACGCTGCTTGGGCGGATAGGCATAGGGCATGTTGGGTTCGGGATATCCCGTAGCATCCAGCACCGTGGCGGAGTCTCGCACCGAACGGGTCACCACGTGGTCCACTGATAAACCGATCACCCGGTCCGTGTCATCGCCATTAGGGTTCCGGTCCCGTGTCGTCTTCAAGCCGAACAACCCGCATACCGATGCCGGAATGCGGATCGAACCAAGCCCGTCGCTGGCGTGGGCAATGGGCAGCATGCCCGATGCCACCGCCGCCGCAGCACCGCCGCTTGACCCGCCCGCAATGTGGTTGGTGTTCCAGGGGTTGCGGCAGGGGCCCAGATGTGCGCTTTCGGTGGTTCCGGTAATGCCGAATTCGGGTGTGTTCGTTTTCCCCAGCAGAATGAAGCCTGCCTCGCGGTAGCGCGATATGAGGATACTGTCCTCCGCATCCACATGATCTTTGAAATACCGGCTGCCATTTGTGTGGGGCCAGCCTTTGATCTCACAGGGCAGATCTTTGATCAGCAGTGGCACACCCGTAAACGGGCCATCGGGCAGGGGCTTTGAAGCCGTCTCGCGCGCCTCTTCGAAGGCCTTGTAGACGACGGCGTTCAACTTCCCGTCATGCCGTTCGATCCGTTCGATGGCTGCATCCACCAACTCCAAAGGCGTGACGTCTTTTTGGCGGACCAATTGTGCCAAACCCACGCCGTCATAGTTGGAAAATTCTGCAAAGCTCATACCGCCTCCCATGATCTTGCTTTTTGGAAATGATACGGGCGGCGGACCCAGGGCGCCACCGCTAAAGGTCCATTTGCGTCGCTATCCCCAATCAGAAACAATACGGTGAGCGATTCGGGGAGACTGAAATGGCAGCAAAACTGGACACGGTGCCGACAGCAACCGGTGCCTTCTCAAAAACACTTGAAAACCTGGGTCTCATATTTCAATTGGGTCTCGCGCCGTTCGGCGCCTTGTTTATTTGGCTCATGCTGTTGTCCTTCTTCGGCGGAGGATTGGCCACCTTTCTTGGCCAATTGGGCACGGGTGTGGCCACGGCCCTGCTGGCGGCATCCTTGTTCCGCTACTACATTCTGAACGAGACACCGAAGACGGAAACGTTTTCTTTCGATATCGGCGATCGAGAACGCAATTTAATGATCGTCTATGTGGGCTTTGCCATAGCCGGCGTGATTCCCGGTTGGATCGCCTTGGGCGTCTCCAGTATTCTTGGGTTTTTGCTGACGCTTGCACTCATTTTTGCCTATGTCCGATTGGCCTTGCTGCCGGCCCTTACGGCCTTGGACAATCCCATCGATTTGGGCGCGGCCTTCGGTAAAACGGAAGGCAACTTCTGGCGGATTTTTCTGGGCTACATCCTGATCGGTGTCGTGATTGTGGTGATCTACGCCATCCTCAGCTTTATCGGATTGGTGGGATCGGTCGTTGACGGTGGGCTGGCTTCCGGTCCGGTGCAGGCATTGTTCACGGCGGTGTTGCAATTGTTTGCCGCCGCTGTGTCGATTGCCTACATGTCCGGCGTCTATGAGGCCCTGGTAAAGAAGGACGATAAGGCGCCTGAATCAATCAGTCCGCCGCCATCGCCTGAAGGACCGGCCTCCACCGGACCGTCCGACGGTTGATCTTTTCGATTAGGCGCTGGCGCGGGCCCGAGGCGACCCTTTCGTTTTAGGTGCGGTCCGGCTCTTAGTGGTTTTCGCTTTTGTCGGGGCTTTTGAGCCGTTCGCTTTTGCCCGGCCATTTGCCTTTTTGGGCGCCGCTTTCTTCGCCGCGGTTTTTCGGACGGTCGGCTTACGGGCCGGACGCCGTGCAAAGATCGATTTGAGGAAGTGCCCGGTATGGCTGCGCTTCATGGTCGCCACGTCTTCCGGTGTGCCGGTGGCCACAATCTCGCCGCCGCCGTCGCCGCCTTCAGGACCCAAATCCAGAATCCAGTCTGCCGTCTTAATGACCTCTAGATTGTGCTCAATGACGACCACAGTGTTTCCTTGATCCACAAGCTCGTGCAGCACCTCCAGCAGCTTACGCACATCTTCGAAGTGCAGGCCGGTGGTTGGCTCATCGAGGATATAGAGGGTGCGGCCGGTGGCACGGCGCGACAGTTCTTTTGCCAGCTTCACGCGCTGCGCTTCGCCGCCTGACAGGGTGGTCGCTTGCTGGCCCACCTTGATGTAACCAAGACCCACGCGTTTTAAAGTGTCTAGCTTCTCGCGCACTGCCGGCACGGCTTTGAAAAACTCGGCACCGTCTTCCACAGTCATGTCCAGCACGTCGGCGATCGACTGATCTTTGAACTTGATCTCCAGGGTTTCCCGGTTATAGCGCTTGCCCTTGCATTGATCGCACTGCACGTACACGTCCGGCAGGAAGTGCATCTCAATTTTGATGACGCCGTCCCCCTGGCAGGCCTCGCAGCGGCCGCCTTTAACGTTGAACGAAAAGCGCCCAGGCTTGTAACCGCGGGCCTTTGCTTCCGGCAGCCCGGCGAACCATTCACGGATGGGTGTGAAGGCGCCCGTGTACGTCGCCGGATTTGAGCGGGGCGTCCGGCCGATGGGGGACTGATCTATGTCGATCACTTTGTCCAGGAATTCGAGGCCTTCGATATCCTCGTGTGCCCCCGGGTGTTCGCGCGCGCCGTTCAGGCGCCGGGCGGTGGCCTTGTAAAGTGTTTCGATAATGAGGGTGGATTTGCCGCCACCGGACACGCCGGTGACACAGGTGAAGGTGCCAAGTGGTACCTGGGCATCTACGTTCTTCAGATTGTTTTCGGTGGCGCCGATCACCCGCAGACATCGTTCGTCGGAAATCTCGCGCCGCTCATCAGGGATGGGTACTTGCTTGAAGCCGGTGAGGTATTGACCTGTCAGACTTTTGTTATTTTGCATGACCTTTTTGGGCGTGCCTTCCGCAACAATCTCGCCGCCATGAACGCCGGCGCCCGGCCCCAAATCCACCACATGATCCGCAGACAGAATAGCTTCCTCGTCGTGCTCGACGACAACGACCGTGTTCCCCAGATCGCGCAAGCGTTTGAGTGTTTCGAGCAGCCGCTCATTGTCCCGCTGGTGCAAGCCAATGGACGGTTCGTCGAGAACGTAGAGAACGCCGGTCAATCCGGACCCAATCTGAGATGCCAAGCGAATGCGTTGGGACTCACCGCCCGACAGTGTGCCGGAATTGCGCGACAATGCGAGATATTCCAACCCAACATTGTTGAGGAAGAATAGCCGCTCGCGAATTTCCTTAAGAATACGCCCGGCGATTTCGTTTTGTTTGGCGTTCAAATGCTTGGGCAATTCATCGAACCAGGCGCCGGCCTGACGAATGGACATTTGTGAGACTTGCCCGATGTGCAGCTCGTTGATCTTCACTGCCAACGCTTCAGGCTTCAGGCGGTAGCCGCCACAATCCTCGCAGCTTGTGATGCCTTGAAAGCGTTCGATCTCTTCGCGCACCCAAGCTGAATCGGTTTCCCGCCAGCGCCGCTCCAGGTTGGGAATGACGCCTTCGAACGGTTTGCGCGTTTCATAGCGGCGCAGACCGTCGTCGTAGACGAACGTAACTTCCTGCTTGCCCGAGCCGTACAACACAATGTCCTGATGCTCGTCCGACAGCTCACTCCAGGATTTGGTCATGCCGAAGCGGTATTTGCGGGCAAGGCTTTCGAGGGTTTGTTGGTAATAGGGCGAGGTGGTCTTCGACCAGGGCGCTACGGCCCCATCGCGCAAGGACAGCCGGTCGTCGGGAACGATCAGCTCCGGATCGAAATAGTGCTGGCTGCCCAGCCCGTCGCAGGTGGGGCAAGCGCCGAACGGATTGTTGAAGGAAAACAGCCGTGGCTCGATTTCTTCAATCGTGAATCCGGAAACCGGGCAGGCGAACTTGGCGGAAAAGATCACGCGTTTGGCTTCTTTCTCACCCGGCGCGATGTCCGCATACTCTGCGACCGCAATGCCGTCGGCAAGTTGCAGCGCGGTCTCAATCGAGTCCGCAAGTCGGTTTCCCAAGCCGTCGCGCACCACAACACGATCAACCACGACGTCAATGTCGTGCTTGACCTTTTTGTTCAGCGCCGGCACGGCATCAATCTCATGAAACTCGCCGTCTACTTTGACGCGCTGGAAACCCCGTTTCATGAGATCGGCAAATTCTTTGCGGTATTCGCCTTTACGTCCCCGGATCATCGGCGCCAGCAGGTAGAGACGCGTCCCTTCGGGCAGGTCCATAACCCGGTCGACCATCTGGCTCACGGTCTGGCTCTCAATCGGCAAACCGGTCGCCGGCGAATAGGGGATGCCCACACGCGCAAACAATAGGCGCATATAGTCGTAGATTTCGGTCACGGTGCCGACCGTGGAGCGCGGATTGCGCGAAGTCGTTTTTTGTTCGATGGAAATCGCCGGGCTCAGCCCGTCGATCTGATCCACATCCGGCTTTTGCATCAGTTCTAGAAACTGGCGCGCATAAGCAGACAGGCTTTCCACATAGCGCCGCTGGCCTTCCGCATAAATCGTGTCGAACGCAAGCGACGACTTGCCGGACCCGGACAGTCCCGTAATCACAACCAATTTGTCGCGCGGAATTTCCACGTCGACATTCTTGAGATTGTGCTCCCGGGCACCTTGAACATGGATGGTCTTTGCGGTCACTGTGCGGCCTTGGATATTTCTTGCGTTTTGCGATAAAGGTCTGTCGATTGGCGTTGCGGCATTCGCCCGTCCCAATACGAAAGATAGGCTTCGGATCTTAGAAACAAAGCACTATTTGACCGTCGCGTGATAGGGCGACAAAGTGCTGCCTTCTGGGAATCGAGTCAATCGAACCGTGACAGATTTTGGCAGGAGAGATGCGCGGAAGCCCGCGCGAAAAGAGGAGGCGTCAACATGGCTGGCAGTGTGAATAAGGTGATCCTGGTGGGGAATCTTGGCGCCGATCCTGAAGTGCGTCACACCCAAGACGGCCGTCCCATCGTCAATTTGCGGCTTGCAACCTCGGAATCTTGGCGCGATCGCAACACCGGCGAACGTCGCGAAAAAACCGAATGGCATCGGGTGGTCATCTTCTCCGAAGGCCTTGCAAAGGTGGCCGAGCAATACCTGAAGAAGGGCTCCAAGATCTACATTGAGGGCCAATTACAGACCCGCAAATGGCAGGATCAATCGGGTCAGGACCGCTACACCACGGAAGTGGTTTTGCAGGGCTTTAACAGCTCCCTCACCATGCTTGATTCGCGCGGTGGTGGCGGCGGCGGCATGGGCGAATCCGGTGGCGGTTTCGATTCCGGCGGCTCCAGCTCCGGCGGTGGAGGGGATTTCAGCCAAGATTTGGACGACGAAATCCCGTTCTAGCGAACGCTTCATCACCTTCTAAAGAGAGATGAGTCGGGCCCGGTTGAAAGGAAATCGGGCCCGTTTTTGTGGCCCCTAGGCCACCCGCTTCAGTCTTTTTTACCATGTAAAAATGTCTAGTAAAATCAACGACTTACGATCGCGCTAATGGTCGGTTTTGTTTGTGTGTTTGGGGGAAAGATGATAATTTTGCGACAGATTCCCTAGGGATATTGCGGGGCCGAAATTGGAGCTGCCTTTTAGGCGCTACGGGTCCCGCATTGTCCTAATTCACAACCGTTCAATTCTGTTACACGCCATTGTCTGATACATCCGAACCACCGCCCCCTGATGGGGAAGGCGGCCCGCCAGAACCGCCAAAATACGATATCGCCCCCATCTCGATCGAAGACGAGATGCAGCGGTCCTATCTGGACTATTCCATGAGCGTCATCGTCAGCCGCGCGCTGCCTGATGTGCGCGACGGGTTGAAACCGGTGCATCGGCGCATCCTGTTTTCCATGCACGAAAACGGCTACGACTGGAACAAGCCGTACCGGAAATCGGCCCGCGTGGTCGGCGATGTCATTGGTAAATATCATCCGCATGGGGATCAGTCGATCTACGACGCGCTGGTCCGCATGGCGCAAGACTTTTCCATGCGCCTGCCGCTGCTCGACGGGCAGGGAAACTTCGGGTCCATCGATGGCGATCCGCCGGCCGCCATGCGCTACACGGAAGTGCGCATGGGCAAGCCGGCGCACGCGCTGCTTGAAGATATCGACAAAGACACGGTCGATTTCCAGGACAATTACGACAATTCCGAACAAGAACCCACGGTTCTGCCGGCGCGCTTTCCGAACTTGCTGGTCAATGGGGCCGGCGGCATCGCCGTGGGCATGGCCACAAACATCCCACCGCACAATCTGGGCGAAGTGATCGACGCGTGCTTGGCTTGCCTCGACGACCCAGAGATTTCTTTCGAGAATCTTTTGGAAATCATTCCGGGTCCGGATTTTCCCACCGGCGGGCTCATTATGGGGCGCGCCGGTATTCGCGCGGCCTATGTGAAAGGGCGCGGTTCTGTGGTTATGCGCGGCCGGGTGAAGATCGAAGAAATCCGCAAAGACCGCGAAGCGATCATCATTACCGAAATTCCCTATCAGGTGAACAAGTCGGCGATGATCGAAAAGATGGCCGAACTGGTGCGCGAAAAACGCATCGAAGGCATTTCGGAGCTGCGCGATGAATCCGACCGGGACGGCATGCGCGTGGTTGTGGAACTGCGCCGCGATGCGGTGGCCGATGTGGTGCTCAACCAGCTTTACCGGTTCTCGCCGCTGCAATCCACGTTCGGTATGAACATGCTGGCGCTTAACGGGCGCCGGCCCGAGTTGATGGGGCTCAAGGATCTCATCCTGGCGTTTCTCACCTTCCGCGAGGAAGTGATCACCCGTCGTACCAAGTTCGAACTAAACAAAGCGCGCGACCGCGCCCACATTTTGGTCGGCTTGGTCATCGCCGTTGCCAATGTGGATGAGGTGGTGCGCCTGATCCGGGCGGCACCGGATCCAGCCACGGCGCGGACACAGTTGATGGAGCGGCACTGGGATGCAAAAGATATTGCGCCCCTGATTGCACTCATCGCTGATCCCCGACACCGGCTGCGCGATGACGGCACAATCCAGCTTACGGAAGAACAAGCCCGCGCCATTTTGGATTTGCGGCTCCAGCGCCTGACGGCTCTTGGCCGCGATGAGATCGGTGATGAGCTGAAGAAGCTGGGCGAGGCCATCGAAGATTATTTGGACATTTTGCGCAGTCGCGAGCGTCTGCTGTCCATCGTGCGCGACGAACTCCAAGAAGTGCGGGAGGAATTCGCCGATCCCCGCCGCTCTGAAATCATCGAGCAGGAATTCGAAGTTGACGACGAAGACCTGATTCAAAGCGAGGATATGGTCGTCACCGTCACGCACAACGGCTATATCAAGCGCGTACCGTTGGCGGCCTATCGGGCCCAGCGCCGTGGCGGCCGCGGCCGCGCCGGCATGGCCACCCGCGAAGAAGATTTTGTCACCCGCGTGTTTGTAGCCAACACCCATGCGCCGGTCTTGTTCTTCTCGTCGACGGGCATGGTCTACAAGATGAAGGTGTGGCGTTTGCCATTGGCGACGCCCCAAGCGCGCGGCAAGGCCATGGTAAACATCTTGCCCCTGTCCGAAGGCGAAACCATCACGTCCCTGATGCCGTTGCCCGAAGACGAAAAGACTTGGTCGGACCTGCAGGTCATGTTTGCCACCAGCCGTGGTACCGTCCGCCGCAACGAGTTGTCCGATTTCACCAACATCATGGCCAACGGGAAGATCGCCATGAAGCTCGATGAAAGCGAGGGCGCAGGCGACCGCATCGTGGACGTGGCAATCTGCACCGAAGATGACGATGTGCTTCTCACAACGCACCAAGGCAAATCGATCCGCTTTGCCGTGCCGGATGTGCGCGTGTTCAAAGGGCGGGCATCAGTTGGGGTGCGTGGTATCAAACTTGCCAAGGATGATTACGTGATCGGCATGACCATTCTGCGTCATGTGGAAGTTGAGCCCGACGAGGTGCGCGCCTATCTCAAACAATCGAATGCCGCGCGGCGGGCGGCGTCGGGAGAAGAGGGGCTGCCCGATGAGGCGCCGGAAGAAGAAAATGGGGCGGAGGCCACCCTGTCGGCGGAGCGCTACGCGGAACTGGGCGCTTATGAGCAATTCGTCCTGACCGTAACCGAGAACGGCTTCGGTAAACGCACATCAGCCTACGAATACCGCCAAACCAACCGGGGCGGCCAAGGCATTATTGCCATCACCACATCGGCCCGTAACGGCAATGTGGTGGCGTCTTTCCCGATCGATGAAGCCGACCAAATCATGCTTGTGACGGATTTGGGACAGATGATCCGCTGTCCGGTGAACGATGTCCGCGTGGCCGGCCGTAACACACAAGGCGTGACATTGTTCAAAACCGAGCCTGACGAGAAAGTGGTTTCGGTGGAGCGTGTTGGCGAAAACTCTGAAAACGGGGATGAAGAAGAGGGCGAATGATGTTGAAAATTAATAGCTTTCGCTCTGCCCTGGAGCTTGAGCGCCAGAACCGCTAAAACACCATCCAACACCTCGGGCAACCATCGGCAAAAGAGAAGGACGGTATGGAAAGAGTTGGCCTTTATCCAGGGACATTCGATCCCATTACCGCAGGGCATTTGGACATCATCCGACGGGCGCTTAAGCTTGTCGACCATTTGGTGATCGGGGTTGCCATCAATGAAGACAAGGGGCCGCTCTTCTCGCTCGATGAACGGGTGGAGATGGTTCATCACGAGACCAAGGGTCTCTTAAAAGGCTCCAACGCGCGCATAAGTGTCGAACCTTTCGACATTTTGTTGATGCATTTCGTCGAGAAAGTAGGCGCGCAAATCATCATACGGGGCCTGCGTGCCGTATCGGACTTTGAATACGAATTCCAAATGGTCGGCATGAATGCCAAGCTCAACCCTAATGTGGAGACAGTGTTCTTGATGGCCGAAGCGAAACACCAGGCCATCGCGTCCAAACTGGTGAAAGAAATCGCGCGGCTGGGGGGAGATATCTCAGCCTTCACCACCCCTTATGTGAGGGATCGCGTGTTGCAGAAGATGGAATCCAAGAATCTAGTGACAGCCAAATAGCGAGTAGGTTTATGCAGATTGAGCATGTGATGAAACGACTACAGGCCGCCATTTTTTCTTTGGCACTCGCCCTGACTGTTTTGTTTGGTTTGGGGGCCGCCCAAGCCGCGGTACCGGACCCTGATCCGGAAAACACGCTTTATCTGGATCTGAAAGATGGTCGTGTCATTATTCAAATGTTCCCGGATGTGGCGCCCGGCCACGTGGATCGGATAAAGACGCTTGCCCGCCAAAGCTTCTATGACGGCATCGTTTTCCATCGTGTCATTCCAGGGTTCATGGCTCAAACCGGGGACCCCACTGGGACCGGCGCCGGCGGCTCGAAATTGCCGGATCTGAAAGCTGAATTCAGCAACAAATGTCATCTGCGCGGCGTACTCTCAATGGCGCGCAGCACGCCACCTGATAGTGCGAACAGCCAGTTTTTCATCATGCTAAACGACAATTCGGGCCTCAACGGGCGCTACTCGGTTTGGGGTGAAGTGATCAGCGGCATCCAATATGTGGACAAGATCAAGAAGGGTGATCCGAACCTTGATGGGGCGATTGTGGGTGAACCCGATCGCATCATTTCCATGCGTGTTGCGGCCGATGTGGATGGCGGCGCCAGCCTGCAATCGGATAAGGTGTACAAGGCCATGGCCACGGAGTGCCGGGTTAACTGACAAGCGGCTTCGCGGCAGCGGATTTATTGAAGAGGGGAATGACATGGCATCTGCCGAAAATATTGTGATGCAGCTGAAGGATGGCCCGGTGACCATTCGGCTAAGACCCGATTTGGCCCCGAACCATGTGGCGCGCATTTCTCAACTGGTCAGTGACGGGTTTTACGACGGCATCGTCTTTCATCGGGTGATCGACGGCTTCATGGCGCAAACCGGCGACCCGACTGGCACCGGCATGGGCGGCTCCGGCCAGAAGCTCGCGGCGGAATTCAGCAAAGAGCCCCACAAGCGCGGCACGGTGTCGATGGCGCGTGCCGCCGACCCGGACAGTGCGGACAGCCAGTTCTTCATTTGTTTTGAAGAGGCGGGCTATTTGAATGGTCAGTACACGGTGTGGGGAGAAGTCATCAGCGGCATGGAACATGTGGACAAGATCAAGCGCGGCGAGCCCGTGGTCGATCCGGATCACATCATCAGCATGACGCTGGATAAGGGCTGAGGACAGCCCCCGGGCCGGATGAAGACAAGCGATTTCGACTATCATCTGCCCGAAGACCGAATTGCCCTAACGCCTGTCGAACCGAAAGAGGCCGCCAAACTTCTGCACGTCCATGGTGACGGAATGGATGATCGCACCATCGGCGGTCTGCCGGCACTGCTGCGCGCGGGAGATGTGCTGGTCCTCAACGATACACGGGTGATTCCGGCGCGCCTTTCCGGGGCGCGACCGCCGCGCCAAGAGGGCGGCCCGGTGGTGACCATAGAGATCACATTGCACAAGGAACTTTCAGAACTTGAATGGTCTGCCTTCGCAAAACCGGCGAAGCGGATTGCCGAAGGCGATCAGATTACAATAGGCGAAGAGCTCACGGCGACGGTTCTATCGAAGGCGGACGGGGGTGAGTGTCGGCTGGCGTTCAACGGGGGTGCCGCCGATTTCATGGACCGTTTGGAAAGAGCCGGTACCATGCCGTTGCCGCCCTACATCGCAACCAAACGACCGCCGGATGCGCGAGACCTGCGCCATTATCAGACGGCCTATGCCCGCGTTGATGGGGCGGTGGCGGCGCCGACGGCGGGTTTGCATCTGAGTGACGCCATGTTGGACACGCTGCGCGGCAGCGGGGTCGAAACCGCGTTTTTGACGCTTCATGTGGGTGCGGGCACGTTTCTGCCGGTGAAGACCGAGCGCATCGAAGATCATCCCATGCACAGCGAATGGGGTGAGATGACCGGGGATGTGGCAGACCGGCTCAATCGCGCGCGAAGCGAAGGCCGGCGCATTGTGTCGGTGGGCACCACAAGTCTGCGCTTGCTGGAAACCGCCGTTCGGCCGGACGGCACTTTCGCGCCGTTTCGGGGGGACACGGACATTTTCATCACACCAGGCTATGAGTTTCGGTCGGCCGATCTGTTGATGACAAACTTTCATCTGCCCAAATCCACCTTGCTCATGCTGATTTACGCCTTTGGCGGTACTGATCGCATGAAACGTGCCTATACGCACGCCATTGCGACAAACTACCGATTCTATTCCTATGGCGATGCCTGCCTGATAGAACGGGACCGTGCATGAGTGTTTCGCTTTCCATAACTGCCACCGAAGGCGCGGCTCGCGCAGGCTTCTTGAGGACGCGGAAAGGTGACATTCGAACACCTGCCTTTATGCCTGTGGGTACGGCGGCCACCGTCAAAGCAATGTATACGGATCAAGTGCGGTCCACCGGCGCGGATATCCTGCTGGGCAATACGTATCATCTGATGCTGCGGCCGGGAGCGGAACGCGTTGCCGGTTTGGGGGGCTTGCACAAATTCATGAACTGGCCGCATCCGATCCTGACGGACTCCGGCGGGTTTCAGGTGATGTCGCTGGCCCAATTGCGGCAAATGTCCGAGGAGGGCGTGGCGTTTCAGTCCCATATCGACGGCTCCAAACACATGCTCACGCCGGAACGGTCCATGGAGATCCAGAATCTCTTGGGATCGGACATCGTCATGGTGCTCGATGAATGCACGCCCCATCCGGCCTCCCTTGATGAGGCGCGGACCTCCATGGAACTGTCCATGCGCTGGGCGGAGCGCTCTAAAAAGCACCATGAAACCCTTGCTGACCATGGGGCCTTGTTCGGCATCGTCCAAGGCAGTGTCTATCAGGACCTAAGGCTCAAATCGGTGGCAGCGTTGGAGGCCATCGGGTTTGATGGGTATGCCGTCGGCGGGCTGGCCGTGGGGGAAGGTCAAGAGGTGATGTTTCGCGTGCTCGACGAGACCGTGCCCGCCATGACCGAAGTGGCGCCCCGCTATCTCATGGGCGTCGGCAAGCCGGACGATTTGGTGGGTGCTGTGGCCCGCGGGATCGATATGTTCGACTGTGTGTTGCCGACCCGCTCCGGCCGAACAGGACAAGCGTTTACCCGGTACGGTGCGATCAACATCCGAAATGCTCGGCATGCGGATGATCCGCGCCCGTTGGACGAAGCGTGCGATTGCCCGGCTTCCCGGGATTACTCACGGGCTTATTTGCATCATTTGGTGAAGGCAAACGAAATTCTCGGGTCCATGCTCATGACATGGCACAATCTTCACTACTACCAGACGCTGATGTCTGACATGCGCGATGCCATTGCGGAAGGCCGCTTTGCGGATTTCCAAGCGCAGTTTGCCGAAGACCAAGCGCGCGGCGATATTGCGGTACGCTGAACCACGCTAACGGATAACGCCGCTCACCCGTTCGGGATGGATGCGGATGATGACGCGTTCCTGGTCTGCCAGCCATCCTTCCAGATCTTCCGGTTCGTCAAAGCCCGACTCCTTGATGTTGGCGAATACGAAGCGCGTCATGGCTACCAGATCATCGGTTTCGATGGTGGCGCGGCCTTCCACGGCAACATAGTTGAAGGGGGCCGCGTCATTGGAAATGAGCAGCGTAATCCGCGGGTCGCGGGCGAGCGAGCGGCGCTTGAACGTGCGCCCCGGCGTGCTCACCACCAGCGTATCGCCGTCGCGGGCGTAAGCCACCCAAGAACTTACCGGGTGCCCGTCCTTGCGCAATGAAGTAAGAACCGCCCAGCGGTGATCGGTGATGAATTGGTCGAAGGTGGCGGAATTGCTGATCATGTCTGTACGGCTCTTGGTTTCGAGATTTCGTCTGGCTGTTTTAAAGCAAACCCGCATTTAATTGAATTGTTCTGATAGAGCCCGGTCTACCAGCCGTCCGGTTGCAAACACGCCTACCCATGCGAAAATGATCAGTCCCGGCTTGGATAATTGGCAACAAACTAAGGAACGCCCATGGCTGAGTACAAGAATTATGAAGACCTGACCGCCCACATCGGCGAGGATGGCGTCTTGGTGGTAACGCTCAACCGGCCGGACCGGCTCAACGCTTTTAACGGCCCCATGCGGCGGTCGATCCGTAAGCTGATCGATGTTGTGGCGGCTGACGATGCGGTAAAGGTGCTGGTCTGGACGGGTGCCGGGCGCGGCTTTTGTTCGGGGGCCGACCTGACCGCGGACGACCGCGGGCCCGTGCCCACGGCGCCGCACGATCCGTCCTTTCAATGGTGTGTGGATCTTCTGGAACTGCCCAAACCGACAATCGCCGCGATTAATGGCGATGCAGTGGGCGGCGGTCTTGGTTTTGCGCTCTTGAGCGACATCCGCATTTGCTCGACCGCGGCGCGGCTTTATCCCATTTGGCTGAAGCGCGCGATCCATCCGGACGATCTGATCACCTGGACCTTGCCGCGTCTAGCCGGCCTCAGCCGCACCCTCAAATGGCTTTATCTGTCGGAACCGATCCCGCTCGACGAGGCTCGCGAGGCGGGGGTGGTGACAGATCTTGTGGAACCGGAGCAGCTTTTGCCGACGGCGATGGCGCTTGCCAAAAAGCTGGCTGCCCAGCCGCCCATGCATCTTGCGTTGACAAAACAAGCGGTGCTGAACAGCTACGCGCGCGACCCACGAGCCGCCGCTGTGGCGGAAGATTGGGGCCTGCGCAAAGCCTTCGCCTCCGAGGATTTCAAGGAAGGCATGGCGGCATTTAAGGAGAAGCGCGCGCCCGTGTTTAAAGGGAAGTAGCGCCTCCGTACCTCAGGGCTACGCCTCTTATTTGAACCCGACCTTCAGCACCACTTGAAATTCTTCGATGTCACCGTCTTTAATCCGTCCCCGGACATCGGTGACTTCGAACCATTCCAAATTGCGCAATGATTTCGACGCGGTTTTGATGGCGTCGCGAACGGCGCTGTCGAAACTGTCGGTGGACGTTCCGGCAAGTTCGGTAATCGAGTGGACGGCCATGGCTTTCCTCCCGTGTGGCTGTGGGGAATAGCGTATCACGCGCCGATGCACCTGTCGTTTGTCCCGCAAGTTTGCGGACACGACGTGGTTCTCGACGTTGATGATTTGAGCTTAAGGGGAATTGTTGTGGCCCCTCGCAGGGGCTCGGGGCATTCTCACCTCAAATCGATCCACCGGATCGATTTGCCGCCACGTTGTGTCGGCGGCTCGAATGGTGAGCCCGGCAGGGATCGAACCTGCGACCCACTGATTAAAAGTTGTCGGGCATAGGTATTCTGACGTGGCTTTGGATGCAGTTTCGTTAGGTGTTCTGCGGACTTTAGGTGCGCGTTAATCCTTTCTAATCGCATTCGATCTCACCCCATATCGGGGCCATAAGTTGCGGAATTGGCTGCGAATTTTTACTGCAATTTTAGCCTGATTTGAAACTGTGACGCCACCAAGAGTACTGGAGGTGGATATGTCACGAGGGCCCTGGTTCCCTTTGGGTGTTATAACGCTCGCCGCCCTAGCATGGCTGACCTACGACACGTGGGATACATGGAATCAGCACGAACTATTTCATCAGTCGCGACACAGCATTGAATTACGGTTGGATCAATACCTAAACGCCGGATACACGAGCCCCGCGGAAGAGTTACTTTCGAAATTCGATAAGGTTCAAGAATTGGAACCATTTCGGCGACAACTTGCCATCGTCAGGAAAGAGCGACTGTTGCGATGGCATCGCGAGATCCAAATGGATTTGTATATCGAGATAGGTCAGTCAATGATCGATATGGCGGAAGAAGAACTTATTAGCGGCGATTTCAATGCCGCCAAAAACGCGATCAGATTGTTCGATAAACTGGAGGGGATTCCTGAGCTTGAAGATATCCGTCGTCGCATTGCTGTAGTCGAGTCAGAGGTGAGTCGCATTGACAACTCGACCGATTTCTGAATCGGCGAATAACCTCAAAAAGCCGGGCGAACTAAGGTAGAGGGTATGGCGGTCTCAAGTCTCATGCGACCAAAGGACGTTAAATGACTGAACCGAAGAGTTATCTGCTCCAATCATATGGAACCGGGTCCGCCGATGACCCTTGCGAAATCTCTGCGTCAGATTTTTTGGAGCTGAAGCGATGCCAAGACAGCATCGACGCAATGTATCAGGTTGAGCTTTCGTTTGGTTTCGTGATCTCAAACTATCTGGAAATCGAGAGGTTTTTCGCTGAACGCTTGGTTTTGGATTTGGTCGACCGGTCAGGGAAATATGGTGAGAGCAAGAAGACCGAATTGGGTTTCGCTGTTGTCTTTGGGAACTGGCTGGCAAGCATTAAATCTTGGAATGATCTTACAGCGAGGCAGCTCAAGAAACTTTGCGGCGATGGCAGCATCGGAAAAGCATTCAAAACAGCCGAACGCAAATTGAGACGTGACTGTTTTGCACATAAGTTGGTCTATCATCTAAGGAATTATTACCAACACCATGGTTTCTTGGTTCTTGATCAGAAGGCCGAAATCAGTCCAATTGAGAAAGGCGGCGACGTAGTTTTCACGCGGAACTACGAACTTAATTATGATAACTACAGAGAGTTTTTTGAGTCGAAAGAAGAACCGAACCGGCAGGCCAGAAACTCATTCGGAAAATGTTTAGAGAGCTACAACAATGGAAGGCCATTTGACCTGAAGCCTATTATTCGAGAGGAAATCGGAGCACTCAGCGATTTGATGGATAAAGTTAGGGACAAGGTAAGGAGGTTGCTCGAATCCAAGCACGAAAGATTGCTACAGATCTTGGAGCGCAATATTTCCGAGGATTTAGTCTATGGAACGTTCAACAATTTTCTTGCCTATCCGGTGACAGAAGACGACCGCACGAGCAGAGACGAGATGCTGACGATAAGTGTTGACGCACTGTTCAGGATCAATTCTCTCCAGGAAGAAAACTCCAACGCAAAGCTGGGTAGCCTGCGCCGAAGGCTAACTTCAAGCGCCTAGTTGACACTAGGGCGTAATAGTTCTAGATCCGTTCTTCTGCATTGATCGCTAAACTACTGAACGTGATTGGCTGGGGTGGAAGGATTCGAACTTTCGAATCCGGTACCAAAATTCGACCATCTCTAAACAAGCAAGTTATTTTCAGGCCAAAGAAGGCAGGATTTTTCGGGTTTTTGGCCCCGAATTGCCGCGGCACATTCAATCCTATTAAAGCGAGACTAAGCGCATTTGGGTCCAAAGTTGGGTCCAAATTTGCGGTTCATCAATTGGCAGGTGCGACCCCGGCCCTCTTTGCTTTTCGTTCGCGGTTGGCGATGAAAAGTCCGCCGAGCCAACGGGATGCAAGATCCCAAACCCAACCCAAGCGATCGATAACGTCAGCTGCACTTTCGAGAAGCCGCCATGTTCGACTAGCGGTCTTCCAAGATTCCTTCAGTCGAGTTTGCTTAGTGGGTTTGTTGGTCGTTTCGATGGTCGGTGAAAATACCCGGGCCTCAGCGGTGACATGAGGCACTTCAATCACTACACCGCCATTTTTTTCAGACTCGTCGGAAGACATCCAATTGCCTTTCAGATCGAAGGGATATCCGGCTACAGGATAATGTGGTGCCGAATTACACCAGTACAAGCCCTGGTGTCTCACGACCAAAAAGCTGCCCTGGTTGATTCATGCAACCATTTAGCGTCATATGGCGCGGGGACACGGTTGCCGGAGGGGGTGGAAACCATGTTGCGATACATAATCTTCTTCGTGTTTTTTGGTGGTGCCTTGGGAGGCATCTACTATCTGGGAATCACGAAACCGGAACCATCTACCTGCAAACCTCTCTGCGTCGTTGGAAAGCCTTGCGGCGATACATGCATTGCCCGATGGAGGCAGTGTGAAGTGGGCGTCGGGTCTGCCTGCATGGCCCAGGCGCTCGGTCCGGTTGCGGCCCTGAATCGAGGTGTTGATAGGACATGGCAATTCATCAGAGATGACAAATGGGGCGTTGAGCTCTTCTTCCTCTTTTTTCAGACAGTGATAATTGGTGGGATGGCGAGTTTATTCGTCGTCCTGCAAAGATGGAGCCGTAACGTTCGCACGTCTGTCGCGGCAATAAACTCCAAGGCCGGCAGAGCGAAAGAGTTGGTCGACAAGTTCATTTCTGATTTCGATGCGATCGAAAACCCGGAAACCCAGCCGGGGACTTGGCGTAATCATGGCTCGCTTGACCTGGGGTCGACCTACTATTCCGCAGGAGCGGCGCTCAGTGAGCTGGAGATCGAGATTGAGTCAGAGCTAGTATTCTGGGACCGAATTGGCAGGAACTACCCGGTGTTTGCTCAGTACGATGGGTTTGTCGAGAAGGTGGCCTCGAATTTTGACACTCTGAAATCAACTAATCAATTTTCGACTCTTGCTCCAAAGCTTTCCGCCATCAGGCCTGGATTGGAGGATTTTCTGGAGTACAAGTTTTCGCTTGGAAGGGTTCCGCCTGTCTGGGGGCAGAAGTGGTCCACCCCTGGGGGTTCCTACATGGCAAACGAAGCGGAGATTCATTTGTCTGCAGAGAATGAGGGCCAATGAAATCGGTACCTATTAGGTTGATGGCAATTGGTTTAATGGCTGCTGCCCCATTCAAGCCGGTGGCAACAATGACCGGCATCGCGTCCGTCGTTGATGGTGACGGGGTACGCTTTGGCGAGGTCGAGATACGACTGCGCGGCATCGCAGCCCCAGAAGACAATGACAGGAAGCGAGAACCTGGTGGGCCGGAGTCATCGGCCAATCTTCGAGCTTACGTTGAGGGTAAGAAGATCGTCTGCGCACTCGACGGAACCACGGCCAGCTCCAATCGACCAGTAGGTATCTGCTTTCTCGGGGAAGAGGACATCGGCGCATATCAAGTGCGATCGGGACACGCGCGCGACTGCCCAGCGTTTTCTAACGGCATGTATCGAGATGAGGAGATGGAAGCGCGACAAGCAGGCAAGGACCTCTCGAAGCTCTACCCTTTGCCGAGCTACTGTTGAATCTTGTGACCCCGGTCACAGAGTTTTTGTGTTGCTTGAACTAAGGCTGGGGTGGGTGGACAAGGACAAATGACCGAGCAGATCCCGCCACTTTGTGGATAGGGTACCTCATGCGCGTGCTCAACAAACTGGCTCGATTGAGATGGGTTTATTGCAGGGCATATACACGGCATTCAGGTTTTTTCTTATCGGATTTCGGTCCGTAATTAGCGCGATAGCATTACTTGGCGTATTGGTGCCAATCGAATGGATAGGTGGTTGGCTTCAGTATATTTTGTCCGAATACAGAATTATTGTTCACTTCCTATTTGACTGGATTCCGCTGCCGTATCGCATTCCAGAATGGACAGAAAGACTAATTGCTTTTGTTTTCGTAATTTTGGGTGTCTACCTAACGGGGCCACTTTTTTATGAAGAGTGGCGTGACGACGAAGAATCTACACAAGCTCTGGGCTCAGATGATGAATCTTCATTGCAGCTGAAAACTCCTTTGGCTACTGCCCTGACTTACCTTTTCGGTGCCTTGGTCATTCTAGTTCCAACCCACTTTCTTATTGAGCTAGGCGTTGTTGTTTGGGGCTTTTTTGCCAACGCGACGCTTGGCGAAATGGCAAGTGTTATTGCTCAAATAGAGACGGTCACATTTACGACGATCGTAGTGTCAGCCACGGTTGCGTTTGCTAGGAAAGCTCTGTTTTGGGCAATTGGAGCAGCATTCGCTCTGATTGTGGCCAATTTTCTTATACATCGAGCTGACCTGTTGCCCGAACCGCCACCTATTCGTGGAATTGAGCAACACGCACTACTCGATCACCGGTCATACCCAAACAAGTTGTAGTCAATTCCTTTGGCTACTGTCTGACGCTGACGCTGATGGTCGTGTCGCCGTCGATCTAGATCCTGAGCCGTTTTTGCAAATCGCAGTGACATGACGGCATAACGAGTCGCCGACAACAGGTCGTCTTTTTCTTTCACTATGAGACCGTTCTTACGGTGATATAATCTGTACTCGGAGAACCAGTCTTCCAAATGCGAGAAGACCTTGAAGCGGCTCGTGATCATTCGCTCCCGCATGTCTTCAATGCCGGCCTCGACAGACGTACTTCCATCATCCCAACGTGCATGACCGGGAAGCATGTTAACGCCATGCCGTCGGTATTGTGCCGCGATACTGATACCTGAGCCCTTGTCCCGGCTATTAGCATCGTGCGGCCAAGCGACCGGGCAGCGAAGTCGCTTTTGAATCTCGTGGGCATGCTCAAAGACAGGCTTGTCACTGGCAGCGTAAATGTCGGTCAAATAAACGGCATCGTCATCGCGATTGTGGGCCAACCAAACCACGGCAGTCGGGTGTTCCACGCCAATGTCGAGACCCGCGATCCGTCCCCAGTATTTCGGGATCTCAAACGGATCACAACGAAGCTTATCCTCGGCGATCTGAAATATGCGACCGGACCCCAACATCGGCACACCGTTGATGCGAGCATCGCGCTCGAAGTCGGGATAGCCGTCGATAATGCGTTGCCGGTCTTCAGGTGCGATGTGTTCGGCATCGATGATCGTCATCGTTACGGTCGCCCGGTCTTCCGTCGGTTCGTCCAGAAAACGACGAACGGTTTCACTCATACCAAGCAATGGAGTAAAGGTAGTAAACGTCATGCCTTTAGTTGCAGTAATGCGAGCCAGGCCCTCCGTATAGATATCGAACGGTGGCTCCTCATCAAACCAAATAGCGTCAATCGTCGACCCCTGCCATTTGGTGCGACCTTGCTCGTAAGATTTGAAGTTGAGCTGCGATGCGCCGCCAGAGACGTGCTTGATAATCACGCTGTCGACAGCATCGGAGACACCGCGGGCCATGCTGTAGTCGACTATGTCTTCCTTTGGAATTGTCCCGGTGCCGATTCCCTGCGGCCACGGTTCACCCAGTAACAACCTTTGAGGATTGTCGCGGGTGGCAAGGCCGGTCATTCCGCCAGCCCACATCTTTACCGGACGTGACCAGCGCCGGCCGGTCCACCAATCGGGATACTTGCCGGTTAGGTGCATAGCCGTTTCCATCGCGCCGCAATAAGACTTGCCTTGCTGGTTGCCGGCGAACAGAAGGCGCTCGCGTTTGTCCCGGCCAAGTGCATGGAAATCGAGCTGTTTTTTGTAGGGTTGATACAGATCGAGCTTGGCCTCATTTCGGCGACGCTCGATCTCACCTAAGATCTCATTCAGATTCTTGATGTTGTCATTACTCATTGGGCCATCCACTTCACAAGGTGAGAAGCAACCGGCTCCGGAAACGGCTCTTTGTCGTGGAGTTCGTGAAACAGAGTGTAGCCAGTAAGCTTTGCTTCGCCTTTAAACTCCGGCGGCAAATACCGCTCTGTCGATTTGTCAAGGCAGAGCAGAGTGCATGCGCAAGACCATAATGTTTTGAGAACGCCCGGCCACTCGCGCTCAATGCTCGGGACATCGCGGCCATCGACTTCAGCCTTCTCCACTTCATTGTATTTTTCAGTGGCTTCGCGATACATCGCGTGGATGTCATTGCCGTGGTCTTTGAGTTCCCGGTTGAAGACGGGTAGATTCATCAGCTCAGTGCACCACTCGGGCTTTTCGTCGACCCAGAAAAGAAGCGTGTAGTTAGGACAGAAAACTGCGGCCAACTCCCCGCCCTGCGCTATCTTGACACTAATTCCCTGTTTCTTGAGCTCATTCGCCGGAAGGCAGGTATGAGCTGCATACATCGTTCGGGCTGCATGGTCGCCCATTTTCATGATCAAAATGATCTTACGCATAACATTTACTCCCGACACTGATAGATTATTTTGGGCGGCCTTGTAGCCGCTTAATGCGCCAATACAGCTTTGCCACAACGCCGGCGTTACTAAAGGCGCCGGACTCGCGCAGCTTGGTCGCAGATTCTCCGGGAAACGCATCGAGGTAGGCATTGACGGTGTCCAGGACTTCCGCCGGATTATCAAACAGCGTACCGAGCGTTTGCCGTTCATTGCGGAGATGGTTCTCCCGCTGATCTTCCGGAGTTTCTTGGATCGCCTGAGCCGCCTTTACGGCGTTCTTCAGAAAATCTTTCGCAGCGGTCGGAGCAAGCCTCAAGGCGGCGCTAAACTCCGCGAAGGTGTGGTGTGCACCCTTTAGCTCTGCGTGGCTAGCATCGGGAAGCAGTTGGGTAAGTTCGCCAAACCGATAGTCAGCGGCATTGCGTTCCGGGTGCATAGAGTCCCATTCGCGCTGTGCATCTGTGCGGGTATCGATTTCGGCTTCGATGCCATGAGCGTTCAAGCTTTCGACTGCCTGTTGTTCCGTCATCGTGCCGCGTTTCACGGCAGCATCGGTGATCGCCCGGAGCATCTTGGGTGAACTTAAGTCGCTGTTAGGCGTCAAGCCCGAACTGTCACGGAATTCAAGCGGATTGGAATTTGCTGGTTCAGTTGTGTTGTTTGGATCGTTACTCATAACTTTGTTCCTTACGCATGGCCCCGTTAGAGAAACTGCGATTTGCTGGGGCCAATACAATCGGCAAATCGCAAAGGGTTAACGGCATTCAAAATCCCGGCGCGAAAAAGAGCGGGGTACGATTGACATTCCACAGAGGTCGCGTGGGGACCCCCACCCCGGGGGTACCCGGTACATTTGAGTAAGGGGGCAGCAGGCGCACGGTGATACGGCACGGGCCATGCGCCTGCTGCTGCAGCGGCAGAGGACTAGGAACTGCCGCCGATGTCATCATTGTTCGGTCCCGCCGTGGGACGCGGTCCAGCCGCGCAGCAGGTAGGCATTTGCGTTTTGCACGCGCTTCAGGAAAGGATCCGGCAACTTTCCGAAAGGCCACCGCGCCTCAAACGGTGTGAACTTCAGGTGATTAGCTTCTAGTTGGACAGCGGCTTTAATGTCGGCAGGCCTTGTCAAGCTGCCGTCGACGTCCGAGCGCTTTGGTATCGTCCGATTTGCATCATCTGTTGAGCGCTGAAATTCGGCGAACTTCAAAGCGGCCATGCCCAGATGGTGCACAACGTCCTTAGCGTGTTTCTCGCGGGCTTCGAGGTGCTTGGCAGTTTGTCGCCAGCGTCGATCAAGCTCACGTGCAGCCGCATCGGTCCGCTGTTGCTGTTCGATGGCAAGAGCCTGCTCTCGAGCCATCCTGATGTCTTCTAAGGCGACCTTGGCAGCCTCATATTCTTCGCGAGCGGCTTCCAATTCGCGCTTTGTGTTGGCATCGCCGTTGTTGGCGGCCAAGAAACTTGCGTTTCCATAACGCTTCTGTGCGGCCGCAAACGCTTGTTGCGCATCATGTTCTCTTAGGTCCCACTGTTCGGGACCCAGCGGTTTGGATTTGCCGCTTACGAACGCGGCTAAAGTGTCCGAGATACTCATGACAAAACTTCCTTTTCTTGAGGTGTCGATAATTGGTAATCAGCTTCTCTCCATGCCCGTGCGATAGGGCTTAAATGCAGTAATCCCGGGGGATTTAGCGGTCCGAGTGCGTGCCGTCGCGCGGGTCGGCAACTTATCCCGCCGTACAAAGAGCAATTTTGGGGTCGATTAATCATCTTTGGCCCCCGGTTCGATTACGACCGTCGCGAAGTCGATTTCATCATCGGTTGTGTCTGTGATTTCCGTGAATTCCGCGTCGACAACGTCGGCACCTATGCCGAGCATCTTGCGTTCTTCTGTGCTAAGGCCGGCTAAGAGCGCGGCTGCGCGCGCCTGTAGGTCCTTCGTGGAGACGTTGGCCAAAGTGTGGGTGTGCTGGTGGTCGACTTGTTTTGTAATTGCCATGCCACCCCGGTCTAAAAGCTCTTTGGCAGCCGCAACTTTCACACTGTCGGGGTGTCCACGCTCTGCCATCGCCCGTAGAACGTCGCGAGCCAAAACGGTGTCGCTGCGAAAGCGCGCTTCGAGCTCCGATCTGATGGCATGTAGGATTTTTGGCATCCGCAGAAGCGAGTAAGCTTTTTGAGCGGCACCTTTTTCGGAGTAGCCGGCCGCGATCGCCGCCGCTTTGCCGACTCCGTCACGTCCGCCAAAATCCAAATACGATTTCACGAATGCCGACTGCCGATCGGTGAGGTCGCTAGGAGCTCCTGTGGGACTCGTGGAGTGGGGTAGAAGCGCTTTAGGCATACCGATACCCCGAAAATTGGAGAAGGGCACTCAGCGACTCTCTGAGTCCGTTTTTGGGCCAAATCAGTTTGCTGAAGAAATTCGATTTTTGGGAACTGAACGGATTGTACTGGCTATGTACTATCCAATCGGACTCAAAACTGCGGAAATTTGAACCTCTCCCGCGAAGTGATCGATATACTGCCGTGAACCTTAGATAAGCGCGGCCAAAATCAATTCGTCCCAAGAGCATTTCAACATCTTCGAACACAATGGAGTTTTGACACCGAACCGGGTGTCGAAAGCTCCTGGGGGTATGGGGGATTCGACCCGACAGCTTTCGACAAGCAATCGACAAGCTTTCGGCGCCCTTTCGACATAGCTTTCGACGCGCCTTCGACATAGCTTTCGACACTATTTTTGGCATTGCGGCCCCCTTTCGAAACCCGCCGCCAAACCGCGCTTATTCTTGTTGGCTTGCACGTAGGTCAGCTCGCCTGAGCGCTCCAATGCGTTCAAGTGGTCCAACACGGAAGACCGAGAAATTTGCAGGCCGAACTGTTCTTTGACGGCTTGGACAACGTCCTGTGGCTTTTGACCGGAGCCGTTCGCGCGAACAACACGAATACCCTTGTCGATCATGCCAAGCACGACGGATAGGACAGCTTTCCGTTCTTCAAGCTGACTTTGCTTGGCGTCGACGGTGGTAAGAAAGGTGAGACCCATCTGGAAAAGTTCGATCTCTGCTTCGGAGCCGTAGTTCGCCTTTGCCACGCGAAGGATGCGTCGGTTGCCTTTGGGTTCTGTTCGCTCAAGGGTGAGGCGATTGCGAACAGCGTTGTTCCAGGCTGTCGAGCCGGCGTATCCGGAGCCATCCTGCATGGATGCTTTAGATGGATGGGCGTTGACTAAGACTGTCGTGCCGAAATTCCGACTTAATCCGGACAGGACCTGTTTGCAGAGCGTGTTGACCGGCAGCCGCTTGGTTTCATCCAAAGCAGCTATGTCGCTGACGGTGTCGAGAACGAGCAAACACTTTTGGCCAAAGTTCTTTAGCGTTTTGCGAAGCGGTTCGAAGAACGGGCCGGGCTCCCACGTACCGTCATCGCGAATATGGGCAAGCGTCACGTCGTAACCTGGCAAGCACCAAAGGACTATTGGCAAGTCCTCTAGGTCTACTTTGAGCAATTTGCAGATGGCTTCGATGCGTGCCTTCGTTTCACCGTAATCGTCTTCCGCAAGTACGATGAGCACCGGCATTTGGCGCGTATTGCGGCCAAACAACTTGTTTCCGGCTGCGACCGCTACCGCTATGTGGAGCGCAAGGAGCGTCTTGCCCGTGCCGCCGTCTCCATAGAGGAGGTTCACAAGATTTGAGATTACAAATCCCTGGTAGACATATTCAGCGCGCGGGTACTCATTGCGGGCGATCTCGTTTCCGGATTTGGGGGCCGGATAACTATCGCCGGATGTGTCGTCTGATGTCAGAGAGTTGGCGAATTTGGAGATACCTCCAAATACTTTGGCCGGATCTCGGATCGCCTTCGAACCCGGCGCGTTTTGTCCGTACTGGAAAGCGTTCTCGATTTTGGCCGCCAATTCGTCATGCTGCCACGGCGGGACACAGGTCTCGTTCCAGTCGGTCAGAACCTCCGGGGCCAATTCCTGCGACACACCGAGATCACGGATTAGTTCCACGGTTTGATAAGTCCAATCGTCACCACCTTCGCCCTCAACGGCCGGCTCTCGACTTTGGAGAGTTCGCTTCGCACGTTCGACATTGTGAGGCAGGTCAAGTTTGATGCCCGCTGCGCGTTCGGGGGTTCTCTTCCGCGATTGCAGGACTTCAGCAATCCAGCACGGCCCTGGTGCAGGCTCGAAATTGTCGGGCCCGGCGACTTCGTAGGTTTTGTCATCTATGATTGAGCCGGGAAGTAAGACGTATCCGCCTTTACCGCGGGTATCTATGCCAGGCCCCAATTTGTTCGCTGTGGTGGCCAGCTCGCCTTTCAGCCAAATGTGAAGACCACCGCTCGGTGTCCGAACTCGGTAGGACTTGGGTATGGACTGATTTTCAAGCTCAAGGCTGAACAGAGTGTCTTCGCCGTCAATTTCCCCCTTCTTATCCAGATCAATGACGTAATGTCCGGAACGGGAAGGGGCACACCCAATGTTGGCGTCTGGATACTCAGACCACCAATCTTTGATCTGCTCAAGATCGTCAGTTGCGTCTTTATACCCATTTGGTGTGAGTGGTTCTTTTCCGTTCGGTCGACATGGAAACACATGCAGACCGTTGGCCGCGGCCTCACGGGCGCTTCGATGCTTTTCGCTCTCGTATACGGAAGGGTTTGCGGCCATAGGACATCACCTTTGGCGAATGCACTCTGAATTGGCCGTCGTATTGCCAATCTCGACCAATCGATAAATCGCTGCTTTCGGTATCCGGTGCGTCCGACCAAGCTTTACACATGGGATTTCGCCGGCATGGATCGCAGCGTCTACGACTGCGCGGCAGACGCCCAATAAACGGGCCGCTTCTTTCACCGAAACAGTTAGCGTTCCATCTTCTGTCATCTCTAGCTTTCCTCTCGCGTCAGATTTCGTACTTGACCCAAATGAGAATAGCCACTATAAAATCACTAGGTACCTAGTGGGTCAACACTATGTTTAGATTTTCCCTTAGGAGGGTTAATGGTCAGGGAGCGGACTAAAGGCGAGAAGACACCAACGAGCATCGTGCTCTCAGATGAATTGAAAGAGAAGATCCGCTCGGCTGCGGCGAAAAACAACCGCAAGACGGCCGCCGAAATACGGGCGCGCCTCGAGGAGAGTTTTGGCTCAAGCGGGAATGCGCCACGAACGATTGAGGGGAGAATAAATCAAGCCCTAGCTGATCAAATCATTGAGTTTGCAGAGTGGCTGCAATTGCTCACGGGGCCGTGGAATGAAAGCCACGATACGAGGGAAGCCCTGTGTGCCGGAACAAAAGTAATCATCGAAATGGGCGGAAAATCATCGCCAGAATACAAAAACAGCGCGAAGGCATATGGGGGTAAGAGCGCCAAAGAATTAGGTGTGGAGGCAGCCGAGGTTTTTGGGCTGCCCTTTAGAAAGCGACTGAAGGAATTAGAGGCATCATCAGAAACAGAATAGTGAGGCGTACTGATGACTAGGAGAGTAAAACGTAGGCGACCGAAAGGTTCAGGAACAATTGTCGAGCGAAAGCGTGCCGACGGCACATCCGTTTTTCAGGTTCGATACCCAGCGCAATATTCGGTCAACCCGGAGACCGGCAAACGGCGAATATCGAAATTCGAGTATGTGACTTTGGCTGCGGCTAACCGAAAGGATGCGGAGCAAGAGCTTGACGCAATCAATGTGAAGGTCCGCAGTAACCAACATGTGCAGCGGGATCGGATAACGCTCGACGCATGGTTTCGTGAGCACTTTCTCGCCCTCTATGCACGCGGAACAGCGAAGACCCTCGAAACTTATGAAAACCTTTTTTCATGGTACGTCGTGCCAACACTAGGTACGAGGCAATTGCAGGACCTGACGGCGACAGACATTCGCGAGCTGTTTCTGAAACTGAGCAAGACTGGGCGAAGAAAGGCCAGTACAAAAGGCAATGGCCTCTCAGTTGCAACGCTCCGTTCAATTCATCGCATCTTGCACATGACGCTTGAGGCCGCCATCGAACCTAGATTGATACCGCACAATCCGGTCCCCACCTTCGGCAAGCTCAAGCTCGCTTCAAACACGACTGGACAGCTCGAAGCTGCACAAGAGTCGGTCAGACGGAAAGCGCTCGATGTCGAAACTGCCGGCACTTTGCTTGAGGCGTTGAGTAAGGCAAAAAGTGATCTGTTCCTATTGACCGCCTTGCTTCTCGAAACCGGTCTACGACGATCGGAGGGATTAGCCCTCCGTTGGAGCGATATTGATGTCGGGTCGTGCCAGTTGCGAGTGGAGCGGTCGCTCGAGTGCACACAAGGCCAAATCGTCGGTTTCAAAGCCCCGAAAACAGCGGCTGGTCGACGGACTGTGGGAATTGGGGAGACTTTGGCCAAACTTTTGTCAGATGAACTAGAACGGCAAAAGACAGTCTGGTATTTGCTTCAAACCGGCCAAGAGGAAATCCCAGAGGGTGTGAGCGTTTTACTTCCGGAGCAGTCACTTGTGTTCCCGGCGAACAAGGAGCGACCGGCTGAGCCGTGGCATCCGGATTATATCTCCCGCAAATTTCGAAGGCGGGTCGAGACACTTGGCTTTAAGGGGGTTTCGCTGCACGCACTTCGGCACACTTCCGTAAGCGTCTTAATCAAAGATGGCGTGCCCGCGACTGATGTTCAAAAGCGGGTGGGGCACTCGACACCACAAGTCACAATGTCGATCTATGCTCATGCGCTAGAAGAGGTGAACCAGCAGGCCACACAATCCGGCAGTCAGTTCCTAAGTCAGCTTGGCCAAAAGAAAACAGAGGACGAACAGGGTTAGAACGGATGCGGGGCGTCATAAGTTGCTGAATAAGTTGCAGCCGAAACGTTCCGCTTTGTTCTTCTAAATGCGGTGACAGGTTTCTTAGCAGTTTCAGAGGGTTGATGTGGTGAGCCCGGCAGGGATCGAACCTGCGACCCACTGATTAAAAGTCAGTTGCTCTACCAACTGAGCTACGGGCCCATACCAAGAGAAAAGCCGAGGGCGTGCCTCGGAGGGGCGGAACTTACGGGGCTTGCGCCGTGCCGTCAACTCCCGATTTTTCGGCAAAAATGCCTGTCTCGCCAACGCCTTAGGTAGGGCATGGCCCTGTCTCTAAGAAACAGGACCATGCCTACGGTTCTTTGTTGGTCGCGCGATCGGACGGTTAACCGGTATCCACTTAACCTGATCGCGCTCCAATGTTCTTTTCAAGGGGTTCAAGGAAAAGCTGCAGCCCCGCCTCTGCGAAAGCCTGCATGTTGGCGATTCTGTCGTCCGATCCCGTGCGCAGGGTCCGCGTGGCGGGCAGAGGGCCTGCCACGGCCAAGGCTGTGTGGCCCGCCGGATCGCCATAGGGGTTGCCCGTCGGTCCGGACGCACCGGATTCGCACAGGCCCCAATTGGCGCCATGGGCGGTGCGCACGTCTTCGGCCATGAGGGCCGCGTAGTCTTCCGTTGCGCTGCGAATTTTTCGGTTGCGCAATGTGGCGGGGTCTATGCGGGTCAGCGCCTTGAAGGCTGGCGCGGTGTAAACGATCGAGCCCCCCAGATAATAGGCCGATGCGCCGGCCTGAGAGAGCAGGGCGGCAGAGATCAACCCGCCGCCGGAGCCTTCCACAACGGCCACGGTTTCGCCGCGGGCTTTGAGCAGGGTAGCGATTTTTTCGGCAAGGGGGCTGAGAGGCTCGAGCATTGTCAGTGGACCTGTTTTTTATCCGTCGGCTAATCACCTTACACATTCCGTCATACCCGTGCGCCCGAAGGGCGTTACGGGTATCCAGAGCCGGCCAGCACCGGCGGTCCGATCGCCAAAAAACCGAGCGAACTGCCCTGGATTACCTGCCTGGGCGAAGCTGAAGCTTCGCTTCGGCGAAGGCAGGCCGGAACGGCGCCCTCCTGCGGAGGACTTGTCCGGTAATGACGCAAACTAAATTGCGAAGAGCATCTTGTCCTCGCACGAGTGGTTAGCCCAAGTCGACGTTGGGGGAGTGGGCGGCCGGCCCTTCCGTCAAATATCCAAACAGATCTTGCCGAAATGTTTCTGACTCACCTGATGCGCAAAGGCATTGGCGATTTCGTCCAGCGGAAAGTGGCTGTCGATTACAGGCTTGATGCCGTTGGCGTCAATGGCCGCGATCATGTCTTCTTGATCCTGGCGCGAGCCGACGGTGAGGCCCTTCAACGTCACATTGGCCGACATCAATTGGGCGGTAGGCACTTCGCCCGCCATGCCCGTCAGTACACCGATCAATGAGATATGACCGCCAATACGCGACGCGGTGATCGATTGCGCCATGGTGCCCGGCCCGCCGATTTCCACCACTTCGTCAACGCCGACGCCGCCGGTGATTTCCTTCGCCGTTTTCCCCCAATCGGGATTTTCCTTGTAATTGATTAAGTGGTCGGCGCCCAATTCCTTTAGGCGCTCCAGCTTCTCGCCCGATGAGGACGTGGAAATCACGTTGGCGCCGGCCGCCTTTGCCAATTGAAGGGCAAAGATCGAAACACCGCCCGTCCCTTGAGTCAGCACCCAGTCGCCGGGCTTGATGCGCGTTTCCACCATCAGCGCGCGCCAGGCGGTGAGTGCCGCACAAGTCAGCGTGGCCGCTTCCGCATGGGAGTATCCTTTGGGCGGCCGCGTGAAGGCCTTGGCCGGCATGGTCACCGTTTCGGCGCCGAAGCCGTCCACATGGTCCCCCGGCACGCCGATCAGCTTGTCCAGGGTGGTGGGGCCGTCGCGCCAATTGGGAAAGAAGGTGGAGAGCACTGCATCCCCCTCCTTAAAGCGGGTCACGCCGTCGCCCACAGCCACCACGTCGCCTGCGCCGTCGGACATGGGAATGCGGCCGTCTTCCACCGGCAGCAGACCTTGCACCACCACCAGATCGTGGAAATTGAGGGAACTGGCTTTGACCCGCACCTGGATCTCGCCCGGGCCCGGGTCGCGCGGTCCATCCTGGCGGATCTCAATATTCTCCAGGCCACCGGGTTTCTTCACGGCTGCAATTTTCATGTGGCACACTCCTCACGGTCTTGGTTTTGAGTGCTGTTTTAGAGGCAATTGCCCCTTACAATCCAGCATTTTCGCAGATCGGATTTAAGGGGCCGTGCTAAGACAGTCGGCGCTTTCGCGGAACGGCAAGGGGACAAGAGCAAAATATGCAGCATACAGAGTTATTCGAATCTCGCTTTACGGTGAAACCCGAATGGGTCGACTATAACGGCCACATGAATATGGGCTTCTATTTGGTGGCCCTCGATTTCATGGCCACAGACGCCTTTTTCAACGCCCTGGGCATTGGGGTGGAATATGTGAAGGCGGAAGACAAGTCCCTTTTCACGCTGGCCACCAATCTCGACTATGTGCAGGAAGTGTTCGACGGCGATCCCATCCGAGTGACCACCCAAGTGCTCGATTATGACGCCAAGCGGCTGCACTATATTCATTGCATGTATCACGCGGAAAAGGGGTTCTTGTCGGCAACCAATGAGTGCTTATCGATTCATGTGGACATGCAGACACGCAAGAGCGCGCCGTTTGGTGAAACCTTGCAGCGCACCTTCGCCGAGATGCTGGAGGCGCACACCAAGCTGGGCGTTCCCGACCAAGCGTTTCGCAAGCTGGGCATTCGGCGGTCGTGAAGAAGCCCGATTGAGACTTTTCAAACTCCCGCGAAGCAGGCACTCTTGACTCGCAACCGGCGAAGATGGGGACGCCATGCTGCGCATTGTCATTCTTGGAATTGGGATCGTGGCGCTGATCCTGTTCGTGGCGTGGATCTTCCGCGACCCGATTTATGTCATGCTCTTGGATCAGGGCATCGTTGTCGGAACCGGCGCGTCCGGCGCCAATCGCGCCTTTGCTGCGCCGGCATCGACGGCACCCTCAAGCGCCCACACACAGGCCCACAGTGGACCGTAAAAATCACGCCATCATATTCATTTTGATTACCGTACTGATCGATGTGATCGGCTTGGGCATCATCATTCCGGTCATGCCCCGCCTGTTGGTGGAGCTGACAGGCAGTGAACTTTACAACGCGGTCCAAGTGGGCGGCGCGCTGATGTTCACCTATGCGCTGATGCAGTTTTTGTTCGCGCCGGTGTTGGGCAATTTGAGCGATCGCTTGGGGCGCCGTCCGGTTTTGCTGGTCTCGCTCGCAGCTCTTGGCATCGATTATGTGATCATGGGGTTTGCGGGAACCGTGTTCTGGCTCTTTGTGGGGCGCCTGCTGTCCGGCATTTCCGGGGCGACCTATGCGACCGCCAATGCGTATATCGCCGATGTCAGTAGCGAGGCGGAAAGGACCAGGAATTTCGGCTTGGTGAGTGCGGCCTTTGGCATCGGCTTTATTATCGGACCAGCCTTGGGCGGCTTGCTGGCCGAATTTGGCACGCGCGCGCCGTTTTTTGCGGCTGCCGGTTTAGCCTTTGCAAACGCCGCCTACGGATATTTTATTCTGCCGGAGTCCTTGCCGCCCGAAAAACGCCGCCCGTTTAATCTTGTAAGGGCGAACCCCTTGGGCGCACTGGTCCAGATGCGCCGCTATCCCATCATCATCGGATTGCTGGGGGTGATTGTGCTCTACCAATTGGCCCACGATGTGAATCCGGCGGTTTGGCCCTATTACATGATCGAAATGTTTTCGTGGTCGGAACGGCAGATCGGCTTGTCCCTTGCGGCGGTAGGGCTTGCCATGGCCATCGTTCAAGGGGGCCTTATCGGCCCGATCATCGAGCGTGTCGGAGAGAAAAGAGCGGCTCTTTTTGGTCTGGCGGCCGGGGGTGTCGGATTTTTGGGATTTGCCTCCGCCAGTAGCGGTTGGATGATCTATGTCTGGATTGTGCCCTTTGCTTTCATCGGCATCGCCATGCCGGCCATTCGGGGGATTATGTCGCGTCAGGTGGCGGACGATGCACAAGGGGAATTGCAAGGGGCCATTGCAAGCGTCACGGCCGCCGTATGGATCTTCTCTCCACTGATTATGACACAAATGTTTAGCTATTTTTCCGGACCCGTCGCGCCTGTCTATTTTCCCGGTGCGCCATTCTTGGCGGCTAGTGTGTTAATGATTTTGGCGCTGCTGGCCAGCCGGCGCGCACTCAAGGGTATTGATTAACGCATTCAGCACACGTTTTCATCTGCATAGCGACAAATTTCTTGCCGTATGCAGAGAATCAGTGTACTGGCGTGAAAAAACATATGTGAGGCGGCATGTGTGTGACGAAACTGTCATGCGCGCCGCCTTTTTTGTTGGCTGTGTGGGGCCAGCCGCTGGGGGTCGAGGTCGGGGACATGATCTCAGTGGACCGGGTGTTGTCAGAAGCCCGGACAACATACAGCTTGGCGAATTCGCTTGTCTGGGAAGCGGAAAAGATCGCGCACGGTATTAAGCGGCGCAGTTGTGGCCGCGTGCCCTTTACCGAAACCTCAGAAGTGTCTGATTTTGCCGACGTCATGGCCAGAATGCGGGAACGGTCCGCAAGTCTTGCGGAGATGGAATCGCGTTTGCTCGCCGCGATGCATTTGATCGCGCGTGATACCGCCATCGACGACGAAGATCCGTTGCGTCTTAACATGATTATGTCGCGCGTTCGTACGGGCGACAGCCCCGACGAATGGCGCCGGATGCGCAAGGCGCCGCGCGCCCATTTCGAACTTTCCGTGGAAGATCAGGCCTGTGCGGCGGAAGGGGTCGCCGGATTAAATTTCGAGACCGGCGACGATCTAAAAGTTGCCTTGGAAATCGTGGCCGGCTTTCGTGCCCTGCAGGCTGCGCGGCGTGCTTTGCTGATCGCCGAGCGGCGCATCAAAGAACAGGTGCTGGATTTGCTTTCCGTTGATCCGCCTGCGGAGCAAGAAGCTGCCGCCGTTGCCGGTTAGACACGCCCCACCACGGTCACGCACACCATCAGTCCGATGAACCATCCGGCGGTGGTGGCCGCGGCAAGGCCGATGCCCGACTGATCGCGGAACCACAAATGCAAGCCCATGGCGACTGCTAAAATGGGTAGGATCAGCGACCAGGCAATGAACGCCACATCGGAATAGGACAAGGTGACCATGCGCAGCGGCGCTTCATAGCCCACCGCATGCAGCGGCATGGACATCCAAAGGGCAACCGTCGGCAGCAGCAGGGTCGGTACGGCCCACGGGCGTGAAAGTATGGCGTCGTGCATCATCGCATCCCCTTGTTGGTGCCGCCGCGTACCCCCCGATTGGATGCGCGATGGACCCGATCAACATTGAAGCAATTTTTCGCAGAATACTGCGGCAATGTTATGGCCTGTGGCGCCTTTTTGTGGCCACAAGGATTGCCCAACCGTAAGCGCGCTGCTTAAATGTTGACGATGTTAACTTCCAACGCTCTGCGCAAAATTGGCCTGTTTGCGGGTGTTTTTCGGACAGAGGTCTTTTCCCAACCTGTTAATGGGCTATCTTCCCTTCAAAGATATGCAATGGGCCGAAGAGGGCATGTGATGACGGATACAAAGTCTTTGGTTTTGGCAGGTGGCTGCTTCTGGGGCATGCAGGACCTGTTTCGGAAGCTGCCCGGCGTGACGGCGACGCGGGTCGGATATGCGGGCGGCGACCAGGGAACGGCGGCTTATCGCTATGTGAAATCGGGGGTTACGGGCCATGCGGAAAGCCTGAAGGTGGAGTATGACCCCAACAAGATTTCGTTTCGCAGGCTTCTCGAGTTCTTCTTCCAAATTCACGATCCGACCACCACGAACCGTCAGGGCAATGATATCGGCAGCCAATACCGGTCGGCGATCTTCTTCAATTCACCGGATGAAGAGCGTGTGGCACGTGAGACCATCGCCCAGGTGAACGCAAGTGGCAAATGGCCCGGGCCAGTGGTCACGGAAGTTGTGGCGGCCATGCCGTTTTACGACGCGGAAGAAGAGCACCAGGATTACCTGGAGAAGTTTCCTCACGGCTATACGTGTCATTTCATTCGGCCCGATTGGACAATCGAGCTGGAGAAAGACGTACAGCTCTAGAGACTAATCTCTCCTTTCATCACGGGCACGCATGCGCCGCCGATGAATGTCTGCGTGACGGAACCCTTTTCTTTGTGTGCCGCGGCTGTCATCAAACTGGGCCGGCCCATATCCACCCCTTGAGAGATGCGGTATTCAAGAACCGTGTCGGATCCGGAGTCCAAATGGGCGAGATAGCCAATCAGCGCCACATTGGCGCTGCCGGTCGCGGGGTCTTCGGGAACCCCGAACAGGGGCGCAAACATGCGGGTTTCGATATCCGCTCCGTCTGTGTCATACGTATACAGATGAATGCCGACGCTCTTATCCATCGGAATGTGGTCCATGAACACATCAAGGCGCGGTTTTGCCTGTGCCAGCGTGGCCCTGGATCTTACGCGGGCAATGATAAAGAACATGCCGGCCGACGCGATTTGGGGCGGGTGGGCCGACACGTCCAAGTCGCCGGAGGTTAGGCCGCACGCCTTGGCGACGACATCCGGATCGAAAACATCGCCCACCGTCATGGGCTGAGGGGCTTGCAGCCGGGCGCCCACTGTGGCGTTGTCCTCACGCAATAGGTCCAGTTTGACGAGCCCGGCGGCTTCTTCGAACGTCACCGTATTGCCGACCGGTTTGCCGAAAATCTCCCCATGGCGGGCCACGACGAAGGCGGTGCCCACATTGGGGTGTCCGGCGAAGGGGATTTCCGCTTGGGGTGTGAAAATCCGCACCATAGCCGTGTGAGCGGGATTCTCCGGTGGCAGGACAAAGGTGGTTTCGGAGTAATTGAACTCGTTGGCGATGCGTTGCATTTGGCTATCGCTTACCCCGCGTGCGTCTGACACCACGGCCAGCGGATTTCCACCGAATGGTTGCTGGGTAAAAACGTCGACGGTTTCGTAGTGGATGATCATGGGCATCTCTCTCAGGGAGCGACGCACAAGCGAGCCATTAGGAAGTGGGTTGACTAATCAGCTTCCTGCGGTGCGGTGCTGTCAGCCTTCACAGATAGGCCCGCCATCATCCATTTTCCATCCACAAGTTGGAAGGCGGCAGAAAAATTTATTCGCACGGGTTCCGTCGGAAAAAAGCCGTCGATCTTCAACACGCCGTTTTCGTCGATGGGGATGGGGGTTTGGTAGGTGGGATCCACCACGGCAATGGAGCTGAGATCGATCTTCTTGGCGCGGATATCGGCAAATGCCGCGGCCAGATCCGCGGGCGTGAAGGTGGATTTGAATTTGGGCGTCCCCAGATCCCGCAAGACTGCGTAATTGCCGGTGAGGTTGGCATGATTGAGCGCGATCAGCGTCGTGCGCAGTAGAATTCTGATCTTTGCTGTGTCATCGCCATCAACACCGTCGGCGGGCGGAACGGTCTGGGAGAAGGCCGGGCTGACGACCACAAGATGGCAAAGAAGGGCGCCCCAAATGAGGCGCTTGCGCGTCATTGCCGGAACTCAAGCCGGTAAATAATCCGAGTCGGGTCCATGCCCTCTTTTTCGGCTTCGTCGGTGACCAAAACGGCGGTGACCTCATAAATATCTTCATCGAAACGAACGCGCACATTCTGGTTTTCTTGCAAAAGTGCATACCAGGTGCGGTCCGGGGCCGGATCGATGTAGATATTGCCGTTCCGGTAAATGTAATTCACGCGGACGGAATAGGGGTTTTCCGGTCGCAGTTCCAAGTCGAGCACGCCGTCGTCTTTGATGAATCCCCAATCGGTTTCCGTTCCCGCAGGGCCCGCCAGCGCGCCGCCCGGGAACATTTCGATGGGGCCGTTATTGTAGGGGGCGTACAGATAAAGCCCACCCAATACGACGCCGAACAAGACGACGATGTAAAAAATCCACCGTATAATGAACATATTACTCCCCCACTAGTTTTCGCCGTCCCTCAAAGCCGATCGCGGCTTACGAAACGTAACACTGCTCATAGAGTCGATTCCACCGCTTGCGCACCGACTTGTATTCTTCGGTGTTGAAGTAAACGGCATTGCGTTCGCTGATCTGCAAGGTGAAACGGGCGTCTCGCAGCGTGCCCGCAGAGTACCGGCACATCTTGTCGTCGAAGGCGTCGCAGCGTTCGATACACCGGCCTAACGCCCGGCCGTCCACCTTGGTGCGAAACGTCGCCTTGATGTCGAAATCCTGTCCGCCGAAGAAAGACGTGTTGCCTTCAGGCGCGCTGCCGCAGGCAGACACACTCAGACATAAAAAGAGGCCGCAAAAAGCAGCGATAGACAGTTTCACAATCCACCCCCTGTCGGTATGCGGGCGCCATTATGGCAAGGTTGGAAGTCTGAGGCCAGAGTGCTCAGAAGGATGTTCCAGGCGTGTTACAATAGGGGGTGCGGGTGCCGGCAGGCAGGATGAGGGCGCAAGACGCCGCCGGTGACGCCGCCCTCGATGTTCTGCTCACGGAGGGCTTTCTTGAGCCGTCTACCACTTCGGCGGCCGCGGCCGCATGCTTGACAGAGACGCTGTGTCTTCCTAGATGGGGGGCGGGTGAAGGCCCCCGCCGCTCGCAAGCACTTAGCTTTGGTGAAGCCCTTCGATTTCCGATCGCAGCCTAATTTGCGGCAGACAGGCCCAATGAACCGGCAGCGGCAATGCGAGCCCCCGTTTTGTTGTCGAATGTTTTGGCCGAAATTTTTGTCTGTCGCCTAGATGAAAGGTGATGTGATGGGAAAGACCATTGATTTGCCCTCCAGAGAAGAACTCAAAGTTCAGGCCAAACGGCTCCGCGCCGCATTGGCCGCGGCCGGCGAAGAGGTTAGCCACGGCCGGTCCCTTGAGCTGGTGGCGCAGCAGCACGGATTTCGCGACTGGAACACGCTTCATGCAGCGTTGGGCAACGGACCGGCGCTGGTGAAATTCGGCCTGGGCGACCGCGTAAGCGGCTCTTACCTGAAGCAACCGTTCCAAGGCGAAATTATTGCCATTGCCACCCTTGGAAAGGGACGGCGGCAGGTGACAATTCAGTTCGATCAGCCGGTGGATGTGGTTGAATTCGATAGTTTTTCGGCCTTCCGCCAACGTGTCACCGCAGTAATTGATGACCAGGGCCGGGCGTTTTCGACGACATCGGACCGGGTGCCTCATTTGACCGTCATCCATACGCCTTGAGCGTCGACAGCATGGCCGTTTTTCGCTGAAAAGCGGCCATGCCTGGCGATTGGCGGGCTTTGACGGTTCATGTCCTGTACAGAATCGAAGGCGAAGAATAGACTGTAATGAGTAGCTTCTGTGACGAAGGGCACATCTGTACCGCCCCCGTCGTACCATATTAGTCGCATAGAGACTGGGAGGTTCCCCATGACGATTGCGATGCTTTACAGGATTTCGGGCTTCATCTTTGGATTGGCGATGGTCCTCATTGCGGTCACCGCATTTCAGCCGCCAGTAGGTGCTGAATATATTATCCTGAATCCGCAATAAGGGCTCATCCGACTCATAGGGGGTGTTCCCCATGGTCGTTGATGGATTTGTAATTTTGCTTTTGATGGTTGGCGCTCTGGCGCTCGCGATAATTCTGCTTTATCCGCGATACTGATTGTCGCGCACAGGCGGGCCTTGCGGGCCTAAAGCCTGTTGTGCTTAAACTGATTCATGCGACAGGCTTTAGGTTTTTGTTTTGTCGCATGTCTTTTGCGCACAACCGATTCCCACTTATGCGCGACACGCTTTAGGGAATGCCGGGAAAACTATCCACCATCTGGATCTTTACATCCGGAAAGCTGTCCACATATTGAATCTTGAAGTCGCCGGAACTCGAGACGAATTGCCATTCGCCGCAATCGTCCGGAAACGAGCTGACGGCCTGCACCTTGAGGTCCGGAAAGCTGTCGACCACTTGGACTTTCACATCCGGAAAACTGTCGACCACTTCCACTTCGCCCTTCAGTTCGATCCCGTCAAACGAACAGGAGCCGCTATCGAACTCGGCATAGGCTGTACCGATTGCCGCCAGGGCGGCCACGCTTGATACCACTGCAAATCTTGTCTTGTTCATCCCGCACTCTCCCCTTTGCGTCTGCCAATATCTTAGGTCCGGGGCGGCAGGGCCGCAACGCGCTTTCTTGGAATGGCACGTAGTTGGTGTAGTCTGTGGTGATGGACACGCTTCCCGTGATCGACATTTCCTGTTTGGGAAACTCTGGAACCATCGGCCATGATCGGGCGGTCGCCGAGATCGGGCGCGCGTGCCGCCACATCGGTTTCTTCTACGTCACGGGCCATGGCATTGCCGATGACCTGATGACCGGCATGTTCCAGGCCGCACACACATTCTTCGCGCAGGCCGCGGCTCAGAAGGCGGCGCTGTCGATCGAAACGTCGCGCCATAATCGCGGCTATGTAGCCTTTCAAGGCGAACAGTTGGAAGCGGGGCGGGCCGCCGATCTGAAAGAAGCCTTTAATATTGGATTGGAGCTGCCGCCGGACGATCCCGAATTGCGGGCCGGTGCGCCCTTTCGGGGCCCCAATCAGTGGCCGGAGGATTTACCCGGCTGGCGCGCCCAAATGCTCGGTTATTACGATCGCATGCTCGCATTGGCGGACCGGCTGCACCGGGCCTTCGCGCTGGACTTGGGTGTAGAAGAGAGGTTTTTCGTACCGGCCATGAAACGGCCCCTCGCGGTTCTGCGTTTACTGCACTATCCGCCCGTGGCGCAACCGGATCTTGCCGACGCCGCTGCCATTGGCGCGGGCACCCATTCTGATTACGGCATGCTGACCTTGCTCGCGCAAGATGAGATTAGCGGCTTGCAAGTGCGCCGACGTGATGGCACGTGGATCGAGGCGCCGGTAATACCCGGCGCCTTTGTTTGCAACATTGGCGATATGTTGATGCGCTGGTCGAATGACGTATACGTATCGACGCCGCATCGGGTGATTAATCCTCCGTCTCAAGACCGTTATTCGATCGCCATGTTTTGCGACCCGGCACCGGACACAGTGATTGCCTGTTTGCCGTCATGTTGTTCTGAGGAAAGGACGGCCAGGTATGAACCAACGACGAGTGCTGCCTACCTCACTGGCCGGCTCGATGCCACCTACGCCTTTCGCGCCGAGGCCTAACTGCCGCTCAAGTCACGCATTTAGTTCGGCGCGCCGCTTGTCGTGATAGTCCTGACGCGGACCAAAGTTGCTCTCATCCTGAAACGCGGCCTTCACCCATTCCAAAGCCTGCTGCTCGTTCATTGACACATCCCAGGGCTTGCCTTGGGGTTGGGAAACATGCCAGGGCGTGTCCCAAAACACCTCAATGCCGTTGCCTTCAGGATCGTTGAAGTAAATGGACAGGGTGTTGCCGTGCGACAAGGGCATGATGTTAATGCCGTCGACCTTTTCCAGCGTGTGGTTCAGGTTGCGCACGTCTTCGAAGGCACCCACACGGAAAGCGACATGGGCCACCGAGTTGGAAGGGCCGTCCTCTTTTCTGGTGTCGATCATGCCGATTTGATGATGTTCGTCGGGGTCCTGGCTCATGAAGATGATTTCAGGCCCGCCGTCGCCAATTTCACCCCGGTCTGTGACCTGAAAGCCGAGGACGTTCGTGTAGAAATCCAGCATCACTTCCTTGTTTTGCACATACAGCACTGCGTGAGACCAGCTGAGTTTCATATTGTCCTCTCGTTTGGTTACGGCTCTATCGGATAGAATTATATCAGAATTTGTGCTGCTTGAGTTCCCTCCAGCGCTAATAGACCCATTTCGAACACTGCGCGCATCTAATGCCTTGTAGAATCTAATTTCTGTTCGCGAAGCCAAGACAGGAATTGACGGACTTTCTGCGATTGTGCGTGGATTTCCGTAACAACGCACGAATAGGTGAGGCCAGCTACGGAAATCTCTGGACGGTAAGGCTGAAGCCACCCACGCCCGACCATATCCCCGACTAGAAGTGTACTAACTAAAATCAACCCCTGTCCTGCAAGGCCCGATTGAATGACATGCTGTTCCTGATCGAATTGACGCATGGCCTGATGATCGCCGATGGTCTCACTCGCCAGGCTGCACCAGTCACGCCATGTAATCGCCGGGAGGTTCGGCGCTTGCCAATTCGTATCAATGAGCGTCGCGTCTTGGAATGAGGAGAGGCGTTCCAGATAGTCCGGTGCGCCGAAAGCGGAAATTCTTTCTTTGGTGAACAATTCCGACATAAGCCCCGGATGGTCGTCATGGCCATACCGAATGGCAAGGTCAATGCGCCTGTTTCGCTTAAGGTCAACAATTGTCGTTGATGTGTCCACATGCACGCGTAGGTCGGGGTGTTTTGTTTCGAATTCCCCAATGCGGGGGATCAACCAGAGAGCAGCGAAAGCAGGCGTGGTTGAAATCGTCAAAGTGCGCTCTGTCTCGGTCAAACTTTCCAAAGCGTCGCCGATTTGCTGAAAGGCACCTGACGTTGCCGCCGCGAGGGTCAAACCCGATTCCGTCAATTCTACCCTCCGTGTTTTTCTGACAAACAGCGCAAGGCCAAGCTGATCCTCAAGGGTCCGAATGTGGTGGGATATGGCGGTTGGCGAGACGCCAAGTTCTTCGGCAGCGGCCTTAAAACTTCCAAGCCGCGCCGCGGCGTCAAATACACGAAGTGCTGTAGCCGATGGTAGGCGCATTAAATGCGTCCAAATAGATGAGTTTATTAGTTTTATAAATCAATAAAATTCGCTTGTAAAATAAGTGTCGTGGCGTATCTCGAAACTAATGATTTTGTCTATACGGTGGGTTTTACTGCCGTCAGATGTGAGAAAACGCCATGACCAGCATTCTTCGTATCGACGCCAGTGCGCGGAAAAATCGTTCGATCACCCGTGACCTTACGGATCGGTTTGTCCGTCACTGGCTGGCAGTGCAGCCCGACACCGCAGTCATTGATCGCGACGTGGGCGTCAATCCACCACCGATGATCACGGAAGACTGGATTGCAGCCGCATTTTCGAATGAAAAAGAAAGGACAGCCGAACAGAAGGCTCTCCTGGCAACGTCAGACATAGTGATTGATGAGCTTGATCGCGCCGACATTATTGTCATCGGGGCGCCCATGTACAACTACGGCATGCCGGCGGCCCTAAAGGCTTGGGTCGATCAAGTGGTTCGTATCAACAAGACCTTTACATTCGATCTCGCGCGCGGGGACCGTCCAATAGCGCCGATCATGAGCGGAAAGACACTGGTGTTGCTCACCTCATGGGGCGAATTTGGCTTTGGTCCCGGCGAGATAAATGACGGCGCCAACCACTTCATTCCGCATGTGAAAACAGTGTCCAAATATTTCGGTGTCGATCGCTTTCACCATGTGGGCGTTGAGTATCAGGAATTCGGCGATGAGCGTTTCACTGCGTCCAGAAGTGCGGCGGAAAAGTCAGTACGCGAACTTGTCTCGATGCTGACGAAAGCTGGGGCGTGCCAGGCGGCGTGACTTGTTATTGCGAAGAGAGATCATCCAAACAAGGCGCTTGCAATTAGAGGGCCGAGTATAGCAAGAGCAAGCCCTTGAAAAAGCACCAAAGGAACCGACTGCCACAGCGGCAAGGATAGGTGGAATCGGTACCACTTCAGCGCCCAACTTACTGGAAAATCCGCCATCCCAGTGTCCCCCGTCAGTACTCGAACTTTGGGTAGTCCGGATTTTGAGTCTTCTCTCCAAACAAGCATTCATTGGCGAGCGCCGTATCAAAAAACTCCCAAACTTCTTTGATCAGGCCTTGCTCGTTGATTTCCCATGTTTGGCAATAGCGGTTCCGATAAGGCCGGCCTTCTTGCGTAACGCAGTCGCCTTCAAAGAACACCACACATCGGTGTTCATCCGCACACATGATTTTCCAATTGATGCCGATCCGCGATTTGTCGGGATCGAGGGCGCCGAATATGCGGGGCAGCACAGTTTCCAATAGATCCGGCAGGCGTGTGCGGCCCGACACAATCGTGTTGCCGTTCACGTTGTAGACCGCATTAGGGTCTTGGCAAGCGATCCAGGCTTCCATGTCCAGGGATGACAAGGCCTTGAAGTAGCGCTTGGCAAGGGCGGCATAGTTTTCGGCGTGGGACATGAGGCGGCTCGGTTGAAGGTTGGTGGGCAGCATCACTATATAACCACCAGACGCCCCATCGATAAACAAACAACAAAAAGGGAATTGCATGGAACGCCGCCTTTTCCAGCTCGTCATTGCCGTGTTGAGCCTTATTCCGGTCATGGACTTTGTAAACTCCGCCCTCAATGGCGCGTCTTACTTGTTTCCCGAAGGGGGCCTGGTGCCCAATGATTTGGACAACCAGTACCGCTACCTGGCGGGGGTTTACTTGTCGGTCACAATCGCCATCTGGTGGACACTCGGCAATGTGGAGGAACGTGTTGTCCCCATTAGAATTGTCTGCGCGGGCATTTTCATCGGCGGCCTCATGCGCATCCAGTCGATTGCGACAGTCGGGATGCCGGAGTTTCAGGGATTTTTGGCCGGGATCTTCATCGAAGTGATTTTGGTGCCGCTCTTGCTTTGGTGGCAGGTGCGTTTGCGCCGCAAGGCTGGAGTAACTTAGCTTTTTACGTCGTTACGATCATCCGTACACCGCTGCTGCCGGGAAAGACCGATCGCGCCGTCTCGCGGTTGGTTAGTCCAAACTGACTATGCAGCAGACTCGCGAACAAGCCACGCATGTCGTTGGCGGGGTAGAGATCTCGGTTTTCGTAGAGACGGTTTGGTGCAAGGCCCGGCCAGTCGCCGATCATCCGACCGCCTTTGACAGCCCCGCCCATGACAAACGCGACGCCGCCGGTTCCGTGATCCGTCCCCTGACCGCCATTCTGCCGGACCGTACGTCCGAATTCCGTCACCACGGCGATGGCCGTGTGCCGCCAATGATCGCCCAGCTCTTCTTTGAGCTTAGCGATGCCTTGATCGAGCTGCCGCAATCGATTGCCCAAGACACCGTTTTGGTTGGCGTGTGTGTCCCACCCGCCGAGGGATACGACGGCGATGTTGGGGCCGCCCTCGGTAGCGATCAAGCGGCCGGCCGCGCCCATGGGCGCCACGAACTGATTGCCGCGTAAGCCTTTCGCTGCATCTCCGGCGACGGCGTCCACTTGAATGGCTTCAGCCAGCGCCGGACCCAACAGATCATCTTCCGCATACAGATCCATAAGACGGCCGATCGTATCGTCATCCGCTTCCGGCAGCATGGGCGGTGACCATGACGCTGCTGGCGCCTGGCCGCGGAGGATCAAGGGTTGGGCCGGTCCGATGGAAACGGCGGAGAGGGACGATGGCGCCACTTGGAGGGCGCGGTTCAGCCAGCCGTCTTTGGTGACCGTCCGGTCGGTACCGCTTTCAAGCAAGTCCTGCGCCCGAAAATGGGACCGGTCGCGCCAGGGCCCGGCCAGGGCATGCACGATGGCGGCATCGCCCGATTGAAAGAGGCCGTGCACCGTTTCCAAATTAGGGTGCAGGGCGAAGCCGTCACGCAGGGGGCGGGTATCGTTAGGCACTAGGCTTGTGCGGTGCTGGCGCAGATGGGGATCGTCCAGTTTCGGCACCGCTGCCAGGCCGTCCATGGCACCGCGCAAGATCACGATCACGAGCTTGGCTTTGCTGGCCGTCTGACTGAACGCGCGAGTCGGGGCCAGGAAGGTGAGGCCCATGGCGCCAAGCGACGTGAGTACCGTGCGGCGTGACAGAGAGAGCGATCGATTAATTGGATTCATCCGCGTCATCTCCTTTGGAATTCCGGTGACATCAGCGCCAGGGTGAGTCCCTGGCGCCGGCTTTCCGCCTGATTGACAGCCATACGCGTGCGTTCCGAGGCGAGCGGGCCCAAGGCATCCGTCACAAAGGCAATGGGCATGGAGGCCGGCGCTGCCAGCCGCGCCGTTCTATTTGCCCATTCGAGCCGTTTTTTAATGGCGTCCGGTCCCGCCCAGGCAGCCGCCTCATCGGGCCAGCCGTCAGGGCCCGGTGCCGTAAAGGGCGCCTGACCGAGGGACTGATAGATCCGCCGTGCGCCCCGTCCGTATACAGAGGGAAGGCCTAACAGGCGGGCGGAGGAAATCAGCAGTTCTTCCGGTGTCTTGAACTTGCGCGCTTCCCGTTCCCATGACCGGTCCAGATTGATCAGGGACCTTGCAACTTCGGTCAGATCGCCGTCGCTGTCCTGATAGGCGCGTTTCAGGGATAGAATGTCGGCATCCGATGGATCATCGGCGATGAAATGCCGGGCAAGCTTGGTTGCCAAATGCTCTGCCGTCGATGGATGGCGCGCGAGCTCCTTCAGGATGGCCAGCGCCTGCACGGCACCGGCTTCCCGGTAGCGCACGCCGAGCACGGTTCGGTCACCCGGTTCGTGCAACCGCTCTTCGAAGACGGTTTCGCCGATCTTCCGTGAGCGGAGGCGGGGAGAGCCCACCGTCCAGCCCGTTAGCGCGCGGGCAAACTCTACGACATCTTGCTGGGTATAACCGCCATCGACGCCGATGGTGTGGAGTTCCAGGATTTCCCGCGCAAGATTTTCGTTCAGCCCCAGTTTGCGGCGCTGAGCAATCGGCGTGTTGGGGCCGAACGACTTTTGATTATCCAGATAGACCAGCATGGCCGGGTGCAGCACAGCATTTGTCAGAAGAGTTTCGAAAGATCCAAAGGCATGAGCGCGGATGGCGTCGCGCTCATAGGGCCCCACAATCCGAAGTAATTCGGGCTTTCGCGCCGACACGGTGAAGTGGTTTGACCAAAAGCGGACCCATCTTTCCAGGAATCCATCGGGCGTATTGACCGCGTGCACATTGCGTGCGGACACATCGGCAATGAAAGCCTCACGCTGTTTCCTATTGTGCATTTGAAGTTGTTGCTGGCGTTCGCTGGACGTGGCCTGCCGTTGCAGTTCGCGACGGCGCTGAAAATGGGCAATGGTCTCTTCCACTGCCTGTTTCGTGGTGAGCAGATCGTTGCCCCTGATCTGGGCGCGATCCGGTTCAGCTAACTGGGACAATAGCCATCCTTTCGGGTCGGACGAGACATCGACAATCTCGCCGGCGCGCGCCCCCATGCCGAACCGCGTGACGGCAATGGCTCCCTTGATACTCACTTTACGTTCCCCGAGACCATATCGTTCGATCAACCTATCAAGTCAGGAATGGCAAGAGTGTGGAAAAATGTAACAAAGTGTCCGGCATCATAAGGTCAGGCCGATCCCGGCACGGGGTCGTTTGGCGGCAAGGTGGTCGGACCAGTAAGGGTGACCACCGCACCGCCTGCCGGTGCATTCGCCAGATCGATGGACAGGTCGAGCCGGTCGCAGAGTTGGAGAACGATGGGCAGGCCAATACCGCCGCCCACAATACGGCTCGGCGCAATTTGCGGCAGCGACTTTGTGTCGATGCGGGCGAGCACGGCGTCTGGAAATCCGGGGCCGTCATCGGAGATCGTCAGGTGAAACGCGCCCTCTGATTGGGTCAGTACCACCGCCACATGACCGCCTTGTGTGCCGTGCCGCACGGCATTGTGGAGCACATTATTAAGAATGCGCGTAAACAGGATTTCATCCGTCGACACCCACGCCGGTGTCTCGGGAAGATCGGTATTGACCTCGATACTCTGGTGCATGCCCAAGAGCGAAAAGCGTGTTACCGACGGTTCAATGAGGTGCCTCAAGTCGATGGTGTTCCTGGCCAGCGGCATCATGTCGTTGCGCAGCCGGGCCGTGGTTTCCAGGTTCTCCAGAAGTGAGGCTGCGTACTGAACTTCTGCCAACGAATTGCGCAAGCCTTCCGTTGTGTCTTGATTTTCGGCCGATTGAAGGGCGCGCTGTAATTGGAGCTGCATGGTGGCCAAGGGAGTCTTGAGATCATGGGCCACCGATCCCAACAGCGCTTCGATTTCATCAGCACGCACCTTGAGAAGCTGAGCATCCTTTTTGATGCGTGAATCAGCGCGCTTTAGATTGCCCAAGATCGCTTCCAGATCATCCCAATCTTTAAGAGCGAAAGAAGCCGTTGTGTTCGCGAAATCGTCACTGCCCACGGTTTCAGCAGCTGTCGCGGTCTGTGCGACCCGCCGCAGAAGCGGACGTGCGGCAATCAGATAGGCGCCGGCGGCCGATGTGATAACGGCAAACAACCCGAGCCACATGAAGGCGTTCAAAACGGCCGGCCGCTGCAGTGGTGTTGCGACGACCGTGAGTTGCACCAAGCTGCACGGCCCGTTTTGGGCACGTAATTGATAGCCCTGAGTGCCGATCCCCAACGGCCAGGCCACACGGACGCCGCGCCGTTTGCCGGCAGCGATACGGGGTTTGAAACTCTCCCGAAAAATTGCCCCTTCCGTGGTGGCGGAAAAATCGGCGGCGTTGAACAGTTCCACTGTAACGCCGCGCAGGCGGACCGGTTCCGTGGGCGGCGCGCCTTGCCGACATGCGGCAATGACTTTGCGTACTTGCGGCAGGTTGAGGTTTTGGGCGTTCAGGACCAAGAAGTTCGACATCAATGTTGACGCGATGGCGCCACCAATGGCCAGTCCCACCATGGAGAACAGGACCGAGGCCAGGACAATGCGCAGAACCAAACGACGTGTGCCCCGCAACATGTCAATTGCCTTTGGTCTCGAAACGCCAGCCAATGCCCCAAACGGTTTTGATGGACTTCCCGGCATCGCCCAACTTGCTGCGCAACCGGGAGACGTGACTGTCGACGGTGCGGTCGTTCCGGTCCCCGTCTTGAGGAAGAGCATTTTCCGCCAATGTGGCCCGGGACACCGCGCGCGACGGCCGCGCCACCAAATAGGCGAGGATGTCGAACTCGGCTTCCGTGAGCGCCAAAGGATGATCCTTGAGCGCGACGGTGCGGCCTTCCAAATCGACGCAACAATCCGCAAACTGAACTTTGGTCTTGTGAGTTTCCAATTGGGAAAGGCGCAGTCTTGTCTTGATACGTGCCACAACTTCTTCAACGAAGAACGGCTTTGAGATGTAGTCGGCAGCACCTTCCTTGAACGACCGCACCCGCGTGCGCACATCAGCGTTGGCTGTCAGTACAATGACGGGAAGCTGCCAGTCTTCCACCAGTTGGGGCAGCAATGTCCAGCCGTCGCGCTCCGGCATGGTGATGTCGAGTAAGGCGAGATCGAAACTGATTTCTTCCAGCGCCTGTTCGGCTTGACCGACCGACGAAACGGCAGTGACCGCATAGCCGTGCTGTTCCAAGCCGTAGCAGATTTCGGCGCGAAGGGCGGGTTCATCATCGACCAGCAATATGTGTGCATTACGCGCCATGATGGATTGAGATTGCTCAGCTAAGGGCAGGGACAGGCAACACCCCATCCCCGGCAATAAACTATACGCTTCGGGCCCTTAAGGGCCCGCTAATGTTAAGACTTGGTTGATGTCGGGGGCGAGCATGCTGGGATGACACCCGCCCCCGACGTGGGGCGCGGGGGAGAGGCTATCTGGGTCGACGTTGGCCTTTGCCCATTGCCCGGCCCCGGCCGGCAGCGGCGCCTCTGCCGGTTACCGTTCCACGACCGACGGCAATACCCCTTCCGCTCACTGTGCCTGTCCCGGCCTTGGTTTTGGGCCGGCCGTCGGCGCCGCGATAGAAGACGCGTCCGGTGCCCGATGCCTGGCCGCGGCCCGCGGCGACACCGCCGCCGCGGGCCCGGCCCGTGCCGCGGGCGGTGCCGTACGCCGCATCCGCTTGGTGTTGTTGACCGGGTCCGACGCCGTAGGCCGTGCCGGAGCCGGTAATGGTGCCGCGGCCAATGGCAACGCCCTGACCGGATACGGTGCCGGTGCCTTTCTTGTGCTGGATTTGGCCGTTTTGGTCTTTGTAGAACACGACTCCGGTGCCGGTGGCGGTGCCCTGACCGGCGGCAATGCCTTTACCGGAAATGGTGCCGGACCCTTGGACGAGGGGGGGGCCCTGTTGGTCGGCGAACGCGGTGCCGCAGGTTAACAAAACCATAACGGCGGCTGAGGTGAGGGTTTTACGCATGTGACTACTCCGTCTTTTGGTCTGTCCCGTTGGGTGGTGTGGACCACCTTGAGACGGAGTGTGCGGCCGAATTTGTGAGAAAGATTGGAGGCGCCTCAAAAATGGCGCCCCTGGCGGAAAAGTGTGGCCTCGCCTATGCTTTCCCAAAAATAATCGGAGGAAGATATGAGTCTAGAGGTCACCCCAAGCGGTCAGGCCTGTGGCGCCACAGTGCAGGGCGTCGATCTCACCAGACCCTTAACCGCCGAAGAGGTGGGGGCCATCCGGGCTGCCTGGCTGCAGTATCATGTGCTGGTGTTTCCCGATCAGCCCATGAGTGACGATGATCTGGAACGCTTTTCGCTCAATTTTGGGCCGTTCGGCGACGACCCGTTTATTGCGCCCATTGACGGGCGCGAGCACATCATTGCCGTCAAGCGCGACGCCGATGAGAAGGGCCCCATATTCGCGGAAGCCTGGCATACGGATTGGAGTTTTCAGGATGTGCCGCCGGCGGGCACTTGTCTGTGTGCCGTAACCATTCCGCCTGAGGGCGGCGATACCCTGTTCGTCAATCAGCATTTGGCGCTGGAGAAGATGCCGGCGGAGTTGCGGCGAAAGTTGGAGGGCAAACGGGCCATTCACTCCGCCGCCGGTGCCTACGCACCCGACGGATTTTACGGCACGGAAGATTCAGCCACCCGCAGCATGGACATTCGTCCGTCGGACGAAGCCAACGCCACCATGACTCATTTGATCGTCCGGCCCCATCCGGAAACCGGCCAGCTCGGCCTTTATGGCTGTGTCGGCTATATCGTCGGCATTGAAGGCATAACCCAGGAAGAAGCCAATCCTCTGTTGGCGGAGATGTATGCCTGGCAGACGCGCGAGGAGTTCCAGTTCCGCCACAAATGGCAGCCCAACATGTTGGTGATGTGGGACAACAGATCGGTGCTGCATTCGGCAAGCGGTGGTTATGAGGGCCATGCCCGCGAACTCCACCGCACCACCATTGCCGATAAAGCGGCTTAGTCAGAGGATCTGACCGTCCCACTCCCCCGTCCCAACCACCCGATACAGGGTACCCTTGGGGTGGTTGGGACGGGGGAGTGGGACGGTCAAGTACAAAAAATCAGGAGAGTGAAATGGTTGACCGCGCAAATTGTTGGGGCGACGCTGCCGAGTACGACTTCGCCCATATCGTCTCGGAACTGAACAAATATCTGCGCCTGCGGGCAACGCCCATCGGCATGCGCCGGTTCAAGACCGAAGCGGAGCTTGAAGCGATCCCCCGCCTGCGCCGGCCCCCGGAAGGCGAGGTTTTTGCCACCGACCAGATCGTCGGTCAAAGCCGCTGGATCGGCTATACCATCGGCATCACCATGAAGAACTTGATGGGGTCACAATGCGGCGCCGTGGTGGGGCTGCACCCCCGCGATGACGACTTTATGAGCGGCGAACGTTTTAACGGTGTGTGGTACGGCACCTTGGAAGACAGCGCCCAGCATCAGGCCGAAATGAGCTGCGCGTCCTATGGCGAATACGAGGCGCTGGTGACCTCGCCGCTTACCTCCGGGCGCATCGACAATCCGGACATTTGCCTAATCTACGCAACGCCCGGCCAGATGATCACCTTCATCAATGGCCTTCAGTACAAGAACTACAAGAAGTATGAATTCACCTGTGTGGGGGAAAGTGCGTGTGCGGATAGTTGGGGCAAAGCACTGGCAACGGGTGAGCCGTCCGTGTCGATCCCGTGCTACGCGGAACGCAAGTTCGGCGGCGTGCAGGATGACGAAATGCTCATCGCCCTGCCGCCCAGTTTTCTGCCCGGCGTGGTTGAGGGTCTGGCCGCCTTGAGCAAGAATGGCTTGCGCTATCCCATCCCCAATCACGGCCTCGACAAATCGCCCATGGCCAGCATTGCGCAGAGCTACGGGTAGCGGTGCAATTTTGCGCCCTGAGTTGGCTTTGCGGTCCAAAGGGGAGTCATGCCATCATGGAACAAAGCGCATAAGGAGAGTGAAGTGGCTCAATCTCACATGCCCAATGAAAGCACCGCAGAGTTTCGAAACAATGCCTATGTACCGCCTTTTCAGTTGACCGAGGGTCAAGCGCCGCCCATCGCGGCCAATGGGGGCCTGTCTTATATGTCCTTCGACCGCAATGGCGATGCGGGCACAAGCAAGGCCATTGAAGATGCGCTACGGCTGATCGATGAGGGCGAAGGGCAGGCGATCAACGAGCTCCTGGAAAACGCACCACCTGGTCCCATCGAAACCAAATGGGGTTTGGGATTTAGGCGCTACCAGGAGTGCCTCGATTACATTCGCGCGAACAACATTGAGGCGCCCGAAGGCGGCTTGGTGATACCACTGCGCTATTCGATCCATGAAGGGCCGTCCTATTCCGTAGTGACATCTAATGCGCTGTGGCGCGATCCCGCCCGCGAGGAAGACGCACGAAAGCTGCGCAAGGATGAAATCGACACGATCCGGCGTTGCCTTTACTTCCCGCAAGTGCTGCGCGATGCGCGGCGCATTGGCGAGTACTATCCGGGCCTTGATCCCAACAGTGCCGAATGTATGGACAGGTTGGGCGTATCCCTTGCCCATTGCGAGTCCAAGTGCACGAACTTTTATGATGCCCACGAAGTGGAGCGGGTCTATTACCCGGAAATGGAAAAGCTTCTATTGGACTTCTTCCCGGATGCGACCGATGCGCTGGTCTACAACCACGACGTCTTTGATAAGGACTACAAAGGCGACCGCACGGAGGATCAGGACAATAAAGACCCAGGCGTCAATCGGACCTATGCGAACCTGGTCCACAATGATTTGAACGACAATAGCGGCCGCGTGCGCTGCCGCGAATTGCTCACGCAGAACCTGCGGAACTTCGGCCGGGAACAGCACTACACGGAAGAAGAAGCCGACGCCAAAATGTCCCGGCGTTTCATGTCGATTAATTTGGCGAAGCCCATGGAAACGGTGAAGCAAAACCCGTTTGTGCTGTGCGCGTGGCCTTCCTTTGCCGATCAGCCCTACATCACCAATTATCGTATCTATGACGACCGGGTGGGGGAGACGACGCGCTTTACGTTCCGCCCGGAACATGAGTGGTATTGGTTCCCGGAACAAACACCCACCGAAGTCTCCATGTTAAAATGCTACGACTCGGTTACGGACGGTAGCGTGTCGCGCTGGTCGTTCCACACGGCCGCCATCGATCCGAACCAGCCAGACGATGCACCCTGCCGCAAGAACCTGGTGGTGAGATCATTCGTGTTTTTCTAAACGTCCGGAAACTGATGGACCCGCGCCGCCTTAGAGCCGTTTTGCATTTGATCGAATCGCAAAACGGCTTCGGATTCTTTGTTTTGCGCGTTTCCGGACGGTGAACCGCCAATATCGGATTTTGGCACTTCACCTGGAAACGCTCTAGCCGAACATAATGTCGCTATAACCGCGTTCTGCGGCCTGCTTCAGCCGAGCGGCGTATTTTGGGCCGGTGCCGAAAAAGGCCTGATAGCGCACTTTGCCTACTTCCCGGCCGGCCACGTTGGAATTGTAGCCCGTGAACCAACCCTGGCTCTTTCTCAAGAGCAGCCCGTCATAAGCTTTCTTGACTTCGTGCTGCCATTCCTGCTCGCCATCGGCCCCTGCCTCGAGGCGGGTGATGCCGTTGGCGATCGCATGCTGGAGAAGGTCCGTCACCCAGTTAACGCCCGTTTCGATGGCGCGGGGATAGTTTGTGGAGCCCGAAGCACTTTGGGGGCCCGCAACCATCATCATGTTGGGAAAGCCTTTTGTCAGTATACCGAGATAAGTGCTGGGTCCGTCCCGCCATTTGTCGCCCAACGACGCTCCGTCCACGCCGCGGATTTTCATTCGGTCGAACGCTCCCGTCACCGCATCGAAACCGGTCGCGTAAACGATCACATCGAGGTCATAATGGGAATTGGCGGTCTGAATGCCCGTCGACGTAATGCGTTCAATGGGTGTTTCGGTGATGTCCACCAAATGCACATTGTCTCTATTATACGTTTCGAAGTAGTGGGTCTCGAGCGGAAGGCGTTGCATGCCAAAGCCGTGATCTTTCGGGATCAGCTTTTCGGCCACTTTGGGATCATGGACGCGCTGGCGAATACGGTTCGCCACATAGTCGGAGATTTCCTTGTTGGCCTCTTCGTCGATGAAGATCTCCCGGAAGTTTGCGGCTAGCAGGGCAAAGCCCGGCGAGGCATAAAGCTTGTCCCACAGGGCGATGCGCTCTTCTTTGGGCACATTCCAAAAACCGCGCCGGTCGGGCACATGCTCGAACCCACCGGGTGAGATGGCACAATTGGCGAAGATCTCATCATACCGGCTTCGGATCTCCGCCATTTCCTCTTCGGAAATGGGCGAGTTGTTGAGCGGCGTGCTCCAATTAGGGCGGCGCTGAAATACCGTCAGCTCACTGACTTTATCGGCAATTTCGGCAATCACCTGAATGCCTGTGGCGCCGGTGCCGATCACGCCCACACGCTTTCCTGCGAGCGGAACGGGTTCCTTGGGCCACCAATAGGTGTGAAACGAGGGGCCCGCAAAATCGTCCATACCTTTGATACGCGGCGGCGTCGGCGCCGATAAAACGCCGATCCCGGTAATGACAAACCGGGCCGTGTATTTGTCCCCATTTTGAAGCTCGAGATGCCACTGAAGCGCGTCTTCATCCCACGTCATCGCTTCGACCCGGGCGTTGAATCGCATGTGGCTCCTCAAATCGAACTTGTCGGCCACATGGTTCAGATAGCGCAGGTTCTCCGGCTGTGATGAAAAGCGTTCCGTCCAATGCCACTCGTCCAGCAATTCTTGCGAAAAAGAATAGCCGTAGGTGTAACTTTCAGAATCGAAGCGGGCGCCGGGATAACGGTTGCGGTACCACGTGCCGCCCAGATCCTCGTCGCCCTCCAGCACGATGGAGTCGATGCCGAGATCCGTCAGCCGCTTGATCTGATAGATACCGGCGACGCCGGCGCCGATGACAATGACGTCGAAGTGTCGTTTCTCCGTTGTCATGAACTTGATGCCTCACTCATTTGATTCTGTTGACTCAGTTGAGTTCTAGAATGCCCGCGATCGCTTCTTCAAGGGTCGTGTCCGGGTTTGCGTGCTGATACGCGCCATGCAGCCAAAGTGTCGCAAGCCCGTGAGCGGATGCCCAAAGCGACGAGGCCAGCAGATTTGGATCCGCATTGGGCTTCCAACCCTCCGCCTGCGCTTGCCTGACAAGCCAAAGAAACCTGTCCGATGCGGAACGTCTTTCGTGGCGCAGAGCTTCATTGTTCAGGTCAAGCGTGCTGGTGCGGATGACCAGCGAAAACAGCCCAGGATGTTTGAGCGCATAGTTCACATAGGCGCGGGTCGCCGTCGCAAGGGGCTCTCTCGGATCACTCCCCTGAGATGTGCGTGACACGGCCGCCGCAATTTCGGTCGCCACCGTCCTGTAGCCGACAGCCGCCACTTCGGCCTTGAGGTCATCCAGATTTTCGAAATGGCGGGCAGGGGCGCCGTGCGAAACACCGGCCCCGCGGGCCACGGCACGCAAAGTCAAGGCATCGATGCCCTGTGTTTCCAGGATGTCGAGGGCCACCGACACCAGTTTTGCACGCAACCCTCCTTGATTGGCCGGCGTTTGCGATATCAATTCGGTTTCCATGTTGACACTGTCTACAGAGGTGTGTAGACAGTGTCAACAGTAATCACCACGAAGGATTAAGCGCAGCATGGGAGAAGCCGTTCAAACTCTGACGCTGGAGCGCCCAAAGCTCAATTATCGCAAGCCTGCGCGGCCCAATTATCTCCAGCTCGACGACCCTGTTCCCCTGGCTGAGGACATCGCGTTAGAGACGATGGATTTGGTGGATGTGGAGATTTGGCGGCAAAACAAAATGTGGGACCGCTTCGCCCGTCTGCGCAAGGAAGATCCGCTGCACTGGACGCCCGAAAGCATCTCGGGGCCCTATTGGTCCGTGACCAAGTACAAAGACGTGATGGCGATCGACACTGACCACGCACGCTTTTCGTCGGAGGCCAAATATGGCGGCATCGTTTTGGGCCCGCCGGCAAAGAACTTTGAAGCCACCAGCTTCATCACGTCGGATGAGCCTGTCCACTCTATTCAACGCAAAACGGTCCAACCCGGTGTTGCGCCGGACATGCTGCAGAAATACGAGCCGCTGATCCGAAGCCGCACGCAAAAAGTTCTGGATAGCTTGCCGGTCGGTGTGCCCTTCGATTGGGTCGACGCGGTTTCCATCGAATTGACCGGTATGATGCTCGCCACGCTGTTTGGGTTTCCGCAAGCGCGCCGGCGGCAACTCACCCGCTGGTCAGATATCGCCACGAATCCCTTCGACAAAGATGTATGCCCCGGCGGCCGGGACCAGTGGCAACGCGAAATTGGAGAGTGCCTCAACACATTCTCCGCCATTTTCGAAGAACGCAAAACCACGGAACCCGCTCCCGATTTGATGAGCCTGCTGGCCCATGGACCCTCAACCCGTGACCTGGACCTGCAGGGATTGTTGGGCAACGTCTTACTGTTGATTGTCGGCGGCAACGACACGACGCGCAATTCCATGTCGGGCGGTGTTTATGCCCTCAACAAATTCCCGGACCAGTACGAAAAGGTGAAGGCGGACCCAAGCCTGATCCCCAATATGGTGTCGGAGATCATCCGCTGGCAGACGCCGTTGTCCTATATGCGGCGCACGGCACTGGAAGACGTGGAGATGCACGGCAAGACCATCAAAAAGGGTGATCAGATTGCCATGTGGTACATCTCTGCCAACCGTGACGAGGATTTCTGGGAGGAAGATCCCGACCGCCTGATCATCGACCGCAAACAGGCGCGCAATCAAATCTCATTTGGGTTCGGCATCCATCGATGTGTGGGCAATCGCCTGGCCGAACTGCAACTGCGAATCCTGTGGGAGGAGTTGCTTGAGCGGTTCGAGCATGTGGAGGTGATCGACGAACCCAATTTCGTCCCCAATTCATTTGTCCACGGCTATAGCTGGCTGCCGGTGGTGTGCCACCGGAAAAACTAGTCACCCCAAGTTTGCAGCAGAATGCGTGCGGCTTCGTCGACAGTGGCGGCCCGTTCTGCGTCTGTGGGGTGGGTCGCCATACGCTCAACGGCGGGGCGGAGCAAACGACGCACTTCCGGTCGAAGATAGGGTGCCAAGGTGACCAAGATTGCCACTTTCCATTCTTCATCGGTCGACGCGAACACAACCATCAGATGGGGGGCGATGTCCGGTCCCGCTTGCGCGAGCAGCGGCACCAGCTTTTCCGCCACCGGCCAGGTGGGATCCTTCACCCACTCAAGCAGCTCGGCAAAGATATCTCCCAAAGCCGGGTATCCAGCGCGAACCGCCAGGTCGACCGCCGCCAGATCCCCTTTGTGTTTGGGAACACAATCGCGCAAATTCATGGGCCGAATTATGCCATTTGGGCCGGGAAGAGACCAGGTTCACTCAGAGTTGTGACGATCGTTCCGCGCAACATGCGGAACGCTGTCTCGATAGAAGGGCCACAATAGGGGCGCGAACGCTTCTGCCCAAAAGTTCGTAGGCAGAGGATTATCTGTGACACCCGCGGGCACTTTCCGGTCGGCTTCCGTCGGCGGCGTGTACGTCCCGAAAAGCTGATCGAAGAGTGGCGTCACATTGGCATAGTTGCTATTGCCCTTGATGGGATCGGCCATGTGATGAATGCGGTGAACCTGAGGGGTCAGGATCAGCCGGTGCAAAAATGTGGGTATTCGGGCATCCATATTCGCGTGCGCAGGAATTCCCAACATCGTCACCACCGCACCGTGCCACAAAATGAACTCGGCCGGTGCGCCCAACAGCAAGAGCGGCATATAGGCGACAACAAAACGAGCCGCCATATCGGCTACGTTGTTGCGGGACGATTTGATGGTGTTGAGCCGTGATGCGGAATGGTGGACGAAGTGAAGCGGCCACAAGAATCCAATTTCGTGCTCCAATCGATGGCGCCAGTAATCAAGTCCCTCGGCGATCATTATGGCAATTCCCAACTGGACCGCCATAGGCCAATGATGGGGCCAGATCGAACCCCATATTTGGTCAGCTTCCGGAGCAAACGTGTATCCGGCGACCGCAAACAGAGGGGTTGCCAACACGAAGCCCAGCCGCTCGCCAAAAGCGGAGGAAACAAATGTGTGCCCCAAATCGCGGACGAGCGATGGGTCGCCCATAGTGGTCCAGTCGGCCCGATAAGGGATGATCGTTTCCAATATCAGGCTGACGACAACAGCACCGGCTGCGATGCCGAAAAACCACAAAGGGCTTAGTCCGCCGCCATAGATCTCCGCGGCGAGAAATGCGGCGCCCATGCCCAAAACCAATAAGGGCCAGCCGAATAACGCAGTCACCCGGCGCCGAACGGTTTGTCGGGAAGCTGTGATTGTTGCGCCAGAGCCAGCGCCTTGTGAATGAGACAACGGAGTGCCTGCCTTTGGTACCTATCGAGGCGCATATAGGAAAGCCGAGAGGCCATTACAATTGTTAAACCGCACGGACACAGGTGGGGGGAAGCCGGTTTTTAGTCGTCGGGCGCGTCGCCGTCCACGTCTCTGCGGGCGGGTCTGCGCCGCCGTTGATAGGACCCTTGATTGACGCCACCGCCCAACTGCCGGCGGCGGTGCCGCCGTGCTTGCCGGCGCGTAACGAAATAAGTGATGAAGAAGCCGACAATAATACCCGCGGCGATGAAGTTCTCCGTTTCAATGCAATAGGCAAACGCCCCAAACGCAGCAAACAACACGGCCACCTGCACCAATTCAGGCAGGTTGAGAAATCCAAGCATGGTGGGCGGCGGCCGTTCGGTCATAGGGGGGATCTTGGCTCTCTTTTGACGGGCTCGTTCATTCTTTAGCAGTCGTCAGATGCGTGCAACCGACAATCCGATGCGTGCGGGGCGCCGCCGGACCAGGATCAATAACCCACATCTTGGGTGCCGGGTTGGATGAGACCGCTCTCATACGCAAATACGACGGCTTGCGCCCGGTCGCGCAGGCCCAGTTTAGAGAGGATGCTTGACACATGCGTCTTCACCGTCGCTTCCCCCACAAAAAGCCGCTCGGCAATTTCTAGATTGTTGAGACCTTGGGCGACCGCCACCAACACTTCGCGCTCGCGTTTGGTAAGGCGCTCAAGACGCTCGGCAATCTGGTTGTCCAAGGAAAGGCGGTCAGAAAATTTGTCGATGAGCCGGCGGGTGATGGTGGGCGCCAAAAGCGCACCGCCGTCCGCGACCGTGCGGACCGCGGCCACCAGTTCTTCCGGCGGGATGTCTTTCAGCACAAATCCGCTGGCGCCAGCACGCAGGGCCTTAAAGACATATTCGTCGGGATCGAAGGTGGTGAGAATGACGACCCGCACGGGCCAATCTGCCTTTGCGAGAATATGCGCGGTGGCTTCGAGCCCGTCCATCTCCGGCATGCGAACGTCCATCAGGATGACATCGGGCCGGTGCAGATCGGCCGCGTCGATCGCCTCGCGCCCTGTACCGGCTTCGGCCACCACCTCAATGTCGTCTTGATGGTTGAGCACCATGGCAAATCCGCCCCGCACCAAGGCCTGATCGTCCACAACGGCGACTCGGATGGTCATGTCGCTTTCTCCTCAAGCGGCAAGTGGGCGACCACTTGAAATCCCCCTTCGGCGCGGGGGCCTGCCGCCAGCCGGCCGCCCAAAAGCTGCGCGCGTTCCCGCATCCCCGCAATCCCATGTCCCGCACCGGGCAGGGTGGTGGCGCCGGCACCGTCATTGGTGACGCGAATGACGATCTCGTTTTGCTCGACGCCGACAGAAACCTCGGCTCGCGCGGCCGGGGCTGCGTGCTTGAGCACATTGGTCAGCGCTTCCTGAACAATTCGGTACACGGAAAGATCCACCGGTGCGGCAAGATCTGTCACGCGTGGATCAATATCGCAGGTAATGTTCAGACCGGCGTCCTTGAGTTGATCGACCAATTGCGGAATGTTGACGACGCCCGCTTGAGGGGCCAAGTCGGCACTGTCTGCCTCCGGCCGCAGCACGTCCAGCAGATGGCGCAGCTCGTCAAGCGCTTGCCGCCCGGCTGTCTCCACTGCTTCCATGGCTGTGACGGCATCGTCCGGTTTGCTTGCGGCAACGGTTTTTGCGGCACCGGCTTGGACTGTCATCATGCTCACCCGATGGGCCACCACATCGTGCAATTCGCGGGCAATGCGCGTGCGTTCTTCGGCGACGGCCCGGCGCGCTTCGGCTGCTTGCTCCCGCTGAAGGGTTTCGGCGCGTTCCTGCAATAGGCTGAGATAGGCGTTGCGGTCGCCGATGCGCCATCCCGCAAACCAGACAAGCGATACGAACGCGAAGGCAAATCCGACTTCGGTAAGGGGATCGCCATGGCGCAGCGCGTTTAACACCATCCCCAGGGCGGCAATGCCTAAGCCCGCAAATCTTGTTTGGTCATCGGCCCCATAGCGGCCCGCGCTGTAAATTGCGACAATGACACCGAACACGCTTTCCATGGTGATCACGCCCACAATCCACATAGTCGACAAGGTGACAAGCGGACGGCTGCGCCGGCAGATCAAGCTCGCATTGGCGAGAATGATCAGCAGCAGCGTGGAGAACGGGATGCTGTGGATCGGACGAAAAACAAAATCGTCGTCGGGCCCCTCAAAGGTGACCATGGCGGTTAGGCAGAAGAAAATGACGGCCAGCACCGCATCCGATGCGCGCGGCCAGCGTGCAAAGGGCCCGCGGAACGGCCGCCAGCGGGTGGGGGTGCCAAGCGCCGTCTGTAGATTCATTTCATCCGCCATCATATATGCCGGTTGCTGCCTTCTTGGTGACGTATCGGCGCACGGTACGCCATCCGCCCCCGGCCCGTCACCCTCCGCCGGGGGGAGTAGCGCCTCCCCCTAGAGGCGGAGAAAACACATCGGACAGAGCGGAAACTCCCCTTTTTGAGGGATATCAAATTCACTCTTTGGGCCGATGACGGGGAAGGGGCCCACGCCTATTTTTCGGGCCAATCGATGATGCCGCAAGGAGCGTGCCCATGCCATCCCGCTTGAAACAAATGCCTTGTGCCCTAGAGCTCAGCATCGCCTACGTCGGCAGGACGCCCGCTCATGTTTAGCGGCCGCATTTTCAACGGGCATTTGATCCGAACACAGCTCATCAGCGGGGCGGGGCTTGCAGTGCCGCGCTCTTCAGGTCTATCACCCAGGCGGCGCCCCCGCCCAACACAGAAAGAGAAGAACATGGCTCCTTCAGCAACATTCTGGGACAAGATTGCCGAAAAATATGCCAAGCAACCGGTGTCCGATGAAGCCGCCTATCAAAAGAAGCTTGAAGTCACCCAAAGTTATTTCAGCCCGGAAATGGAGGTGTTGGAAATCGGCTGCGGCACGGGGACAACGTCGCTTATTCATGCGCCTTTTGTGAAGCACATCCGCGCGACCGATATTTCGCAGAACATGATCGCTATCTGTAAGCGCAAGGCGGAGGCGCAGAACATCGCCAATGTCACGTTCGAGCAAGCGACGGCTGAAGATCTGACCGTGCCCGACGGCACCATGGATGTGGTCATGGCCCACAGCCTGCTGCATTTGCTGGAAGACAAGGAAGCGATGATGGCGAAGGTGTTTCGTATGCTGAAACCGGGCGGTCTGTTCGTCACCAACACGGTCTGTTTGGGCGACCGCATGTGGTACATGGCGCCCCTTCTGCCGATCATGCGTCTGTTCGGTTTTGCGCCGCTGGTGAAAGTGTTCACCGTGAAGCATTTGGTCCAAACGATGAAAGAAGGCGGCTACGAGATCGATCACCAATGGCAGCCGGACAAGAGCATTGGCGTGTTCATTGTGGCGAAGAAGCCGGGCTAGGAAGACCGTATGCCCGCCACATCCAAAGACGAGCTCGTTCAAGTGACGGAGCGAGAGTTTGCGAAGCTTGAGAAGCTTTTGGAACAAGTGGACGCAAAAATTGCGCTGTCGCAGGACGATGACGACACGTCCATCAAGGATGTGGTTGCCCACCGGGCCCATTGGATCGATTTATTTCTCGGTTGGTATGCGGACGGCCAGGCGGACAAGCCGGTTTTCTTTCCGGCGAAGGGCTACAAGTGGAACGACTTAAAACGTTACAACGCGGATTTGCGCGCGAAGCAAAAGCATATGGATTGGGCGCAGGCCCGGAAGATGTTGCGCGCATGCCATGCGAAACTGACCCGGTTCTTGGCGGCCAAGTCCGATGACGCGCTTTATGGCGGCCCTATGAAGGGCGCCAACAACAATTGGACGCCGGGGCGGTGGGCGGAAGCGGCGGGCCCCAGCCATTACCGCTCTGCCACCAAATACATTCGTACCCGTTTAAAAGAACTGACGTAACCCGCCGGTGCGGTGCGCCGCGCGTCACTTTCTACGGAACAATCGCTTGATGCGCCGCCAAAGGGATGGCCGCTGGCCGCGCAAATCCATATAGGCGTCCATCTGGCGGTCCGACAGCGGGCTTGTATCGCCGCTCGGCGGTACCGGCCATTCGTGATGAAAGGGCGACGTGCTTGTTGGCCAAGCGCTCCAGATCTTGAGTTGATACCAAAGAATGTAGCGCAGCAGGCGTTTCTCGGCCATGTAATCGGGCGACTTTTGGAGCCGCTTGCGCCGGCGCTCCCCGGCAAGATGGATCCCGATGCCGATCACCAGGCCTACCCAAATGCGCGGCTCCATGGCAAACCAAAAAAGAAAGCCAACAATGTCGGACGCGGTTTCAATGGCGCCGTCGAACGCACCCCGATCGCCGAACAGCCAGGACATCGCGCCCACAAAGCCGGCACCTGCGGCCACGACCAAAACGACCACCAGGGGAAGCACCACATAATCCCAAAGTGCGCGCCCAATTCCCCATTTGCGAATGTCTTGCACGAAACGCATGAGGCCCCAGCCGACCAGCGCGCCGGCGGCGATTATGAAACCGTTGGCGAAGAGAAAACCTCCGATCGGCTCGGGCAGCGCGATAAGGACCAGGACGATCAGTCCCAGTGCCCAGGGCACAAACCGCCCGCTTTGAATGAAATCCCCCACCCATCGACGCATGAGCGCTCACCGCGTGTCTCACTGCTCGGCGCGGCTGAACCCCCGGCACGCGACCGATTAGGCAGTGTAAACAAATTCAACCGGGCTTTGTCAAAGGGAAGCGCAGCGTTTTATAGGCGGGGGGCGGCACGGGGCCGCCCCCGGCATTCGCAACAGGGTTTATGTGCCGCGCGATGATGCGGCGTGGCGCACGGCGGCGGCAACCCATTTGGTGAGACCGTCTGCATACTGATCGATATTGGCGGAAAAGCGGTCATCCGCTTCCCACATATCGGCCAGATTGGCGTGGCCATTAGGATCGAGGGCATAGAACCAGCGGTCGATATGCAGCCGGTGCCGTTCGGCTATCGCCAGCGCTTCCGCGCTATGGGGATCGTGCCCGGCCGCCATGGCCGCGGCGCCGTCCTTCCAGATGCCGTCCAATTCCGCCTTGATGGCTTTCCACTCGGCCTCCCCATAGTTTTTGGTGCGGCGCTGGCTTTCCTTGTAGGCGCCGGTATCGCCCCACCGGTCTTTGGCTTCGGCTTCGTGATCCGCCGGGTCGAACCCGTCGAAGATTTTTTTGAAATCCGTACTCATGGCTTTGTCCTTCCGTGTCAGCGTTGCAAGCGCTGCATCGATCGACGCGATCATCCGGTGGGTTTCCGACACCCGCGCCACCAAACTGGTCCGCTGACGCCGCAAACTGTCCGCATAATCGAAGGCCGGGTCATCCAAGGACCGCTTGATGTCTTCCAAGGACATGCCCATTTCACGCGAAATGAGGATCTGCTGCAGACGCAACAAATTTTGCTCGGTGTACAGACGGTAATCCTTAGCCGACCGCTCGGGCACCAAAAGACCGATCTCGTCGTAATGGTGAAGGGTGCGCACAGAGACGCGTGCCATCTGCGCCACTTGCTTCACCGTATATGTCTTACGCTTGCTCATGAGCCGGTCCTACGCCCTCACGCCGCGTGAGGGTCAAGGGGTGTTTTGCCGGAAATGATCTTGAGCTAACAGGGGCGCTCATGGTCGAACGCCAAAATGGGCGGAAAAATAGCCAAATAGAGGCTCAAAACCATTTTGGCGGCGCCTCGTATTGAACTGTGCAATCCATAGTAGTTAAACTATGTGTCTAAACGGTAGGCGTCAAAAGGGGGGGCTTATGCGCAGTTTGATGATCGCGTTTCTGGTTGGTGCCGTTGCTGCCGTGGGGGCACTTTATTACTTCAATCTTTTGAACCTGAATCAAGTGTCAGGGGAAACAGTCGCTCTGTCGCCTCCCGGCGGGGGGTATTTGGTATGTCCGGAGAAAGGGGGCTTCGGCAATTTTGATTATGCGGAGTACGAGCCAGTCGGCGAGAGCATCACATGCAACTATCGTCGAGGGTTGCCGGCAACGTTCCCCAAGCCCGAAAGCGGCGAGAAGTGCGACACGGTGGGGCACCACTGGGAAGATGAGCGCGACGACAATATAACTACTGAGGAGTGCCACAGCGACCGGCTCAATTGCATATTCGCGTGTTATCCGCCAACGGAGTAATGCGACATCTGATTTAGACAGCAATGGCAAAGCCACAAATGGATAGGGAGGCAGCTCATGAAATCAGCAATTGCGATTGGAATATTGGCTTTGTTCGTTCCCTCACTGGCTTTGGCGAGAGAGTGCGGTAATCAAGAGCTTATTGACTGGATAAAAGAAGGAATTGGCGGTTGCGAAATCATGGATGACGGGTCGATTTCCTGCCCGGCCGTACCCTGGGGAAGTGCAGGGCCCGGCTGTACAACAAGCGGCTATGCCGTAAAGAAGGCGGCAAAGGAAGCTATGGACTCGTGTTGGGTTGAGGACAAAACAATAAGATGTGTAGCATTTCCTGTAGTGATCCCAGAACCCATAGATGAGGCGAACTGTCCAAGAACAAACTCGGGCGAGCCGTGTTGTCCCCCGAACACACTAAAGAATGACGGAAACATCTGCGCGATGGATATGTAGCGAATTCGTTTTGGGGCAGAATCTAGAATCCCAACCTGTGAGTTACATCTAGAGCTAACCACGCTCATTCCAAACGGCGTATTGAAACACGTGCGGCGGAGCGCTGATTTCAGTTTTCATTAGTTAGTTCTTGCGGGCCGAGATTTGTAATCCCGACCCGAGGTTCAGTTCAAGGCCAGAACGTGAACGTCCGGACGGGGTTTAAACCCCGTCCGGAGAGGGCTTGGATCGCTAATGAACTTGATTAGTTTTAGAATGATTGAGGGACGATAGCGATGAAAGCGACACTGGAGATATTGTGGGCATATCCGAGATCTACATTAGCTCTTGCTTTGTTCGTTTTTGCCCTTAGCTTGGCAAATACCCATTTTTTCGCGGGTTATCATCTTGCCGTTTCTTTTTCTGCTGCAGTTAGTTCAGTCCTTATGCTTCTGTCGCTAAAAATGGCGGCAATCTTTGTCGTCAGAACGCGCGGAGCGCCAAGTGATGGGTTCCAAGGGTCGATAGCAACACTTGTTTGTCTTGTTCTAATCCTGCTTATATTGGCATTGCAATTTGCATCGCCTGTATTGGAGGACCGGCCTGCCGGGTCACGATTTTAAATCCCGACCCGAGGTTCAGCTTAAGGCCGTGGCGTGAACATTCTGGAAGGGGTTTAAACCCCGTCCGGCAGTGGGCTCTTTTGATCTTATCATTCGCCAGCAACCCCAAGCCCGACAAGTGCAAAGCCTATTGGCGGAAAAAGAAAGATTGCGTGCGCCCAAAGAAGGCTTACCAACAGATCTCCCAATGCGTATGCGGTGCCGAATAATGCGAAGGTGACATCAGCGGTCACGTAAGAAAACCAAATAAGGATGGGTATAGTGATTGCCACGAGGAAGTAGGCGATCAGTTTAGCCAGGTCATTTGGGGTTTGTTTTGAAAATCCTGTCTTCTCGCCGACCCATCCGAACCACAGAGTCAGCAGCGCCGGTGCAAGATAATGTAGATAGGCGAAGTCTTCCGTGGCCCGCACGATCTCCGACAGCGGTATCAACGCCCCTAAAACAAAAGCGGCGCCAACTATGTAACCCCACCAGAGTTTCTTCCGAAGCGGCCAGTTTTTGATGTTGCTCAGCAAGGTAGTTCATCTCCAACGCAGGCCGGGAATAGTAGTCCCAAGCCGAGGTTCGGTTTAGGTCCGTGACGTGAGCGTTCCGGACGGGGTTCAAACCCCGTCCGGCAAGGTGCAGTCACTCTGTATGGCATTGAAACTACAAAGATCCTTGGGTGCGGTTAAACTGTCGCTTCTTCCCTAAAATGCGTACAATGCATCGCGAAATAGAAGGCGAATTTTTCGCGGACGTTCCCTTCACAGGGGTAGGGCCACGAAAAGTTGGATGAACCCCATGCACCCATCTTTTTGGGCGTTCTGGGACCATCCCACTCCCCCGTCCCAACCACCCGATAAGGGTACCCTCGGGGTGGTTGGGATGGGGGAGTGGGATGGTGAAGCGATAAACAACGAACCCCATGCACCCATCTTTTGAGATGGGTGGAGAAGGTTAACGAAGCACAGAGGCTTAAGAGGAAACCCCATGATCGAAGCGCTCGACCACATCATCATCGCGGTGAAAGACGTGGAGAAGGCCGAGAAGGAATACGAAACCCTGCTCGCGCGCAACGCGTCGTGGGAGGGCGGTCATCCGGAATACGGCACGCGCAATGTGCTGTTCCGCCTCGACAACACCTATCTGGAACTGCTGGCGCCGGAGGGCGACAGCGATTTCGCCAATCTCTTGAGGAACAAGATCGAAGAAAGCGGCGAAGGGCCCATGGGGCTCGCCTTTGGCACCAAGGATGCTGATCAAACGGTAGAAATGCTGGAGGCCGCCGGGCTCCACCCCCAAACACCGATGGCGGGCTCGGGTGTCGACCGGCGCAGCGGCGCCACCCGCCAATGGCGCAATGTGTTGCTGCCCGGCCATCGGGTGGGCGGCTTGTTCATGTTCGCCATTGAACATGAAAGCCCGCCGGACACCCTGCCGCTTATCGAACCCCACGACACGGCGGGTGGAGCGGTGCATGCGGTCGACCATGTGGTGATCCAAACGCAAGATCCGGAAGCGGCAAAGTCTTTGTACGGAGAAGAAGGGTTGGGCCTGCGCCTGGCGCTCGACCAAACCGTCGAGAAGTGGGGCGGCCGCATGCTGTTCTTCCGCGTGGGCGGCCTCACAGTGGAAGTGGTGGGCAAGCCCACCTCCGGTGAAGTGCACGACAAACCCACGCACAGTTTCTGGGGCATTGCCTACAAGGTGGAAGACATTGACGCGGCTCATGAGCGGTTGGTGGCCGCAGGCGTCGACATTTCGGAAGTGCGCACGGGGCGCAAGGAAGGCACCAAAGTGGCCACCGTCAAAAGCCATACCCACGGCGTGCCGACGCTATTGATCGGTCCCGCATAGCGACTTAGAGCCGTTTTGGTCTTCATTGAAGCGCAAAACGGCTCCAGAATTTTTGATTTGCGCGTTTCCGGACGTTGAACCGCCAAAGACGTTTTTGGCACTTCACCTGGAAACGCTTGAGCGAGAGGGAGAGAAAGGAAGGAGGGTATTTATCGGTTAGTTTTCCTCCGCAGATGTCATCCCGTGTGCTGCGCAGCACGTTAGTGGTGCGCTGCTGACCCGGGATCTATCGGGTCTCGTCAGAATACTGAAAGTGGGAAGAGATCCCGAATCGGAATTTATCCTCGGGCCGGCCTCAAGGCGGATCCGGGGACTCCATCATCAAAGACCTGCCTGCGCGAAGCCTATGCTTCGCTAAGGCGAAGGCAGGTGCTGCAGCGTGTCCGGGATGACCGGCACTTTTGTCTGTTGGCCTGGCCGCCCGCTCCCCCGTCCCAACCACCCGATAAGGGTACCCTTGGGGTGCCCCCGGGTCCGCGCTTTGCGCGGCCCGAGGACATGGTTCACGGGACGGGGGAGCGGGTGGTCAAGCGGGAAAAATGGTCTTTCCAAAGACTATTTTTCAGAAAACGACTGAGAAAAGCCGCGGTAGACGGGCTTCAACAGATAATCCAGGATGGATTTCTGACCGGTGATGATATTCGCCTGAACGGTCATGCCCGGCAGCACCGCGTGTTGTTCCGGATCGTCGCCCATGTAGGATTTGTCAAGTTTGACGATCGCCCGGTAATAGAGGTCGCCCTGATCCGTCTGAAACGTGGACGCGGAGATGCGGTCCAGCGTGCCCTCAAGCGCGCCGAAGGATGCAAAGTCGTAAGAATCGACCCGCACGTCCACCTTCTGGCCTTCATAAACCTGGCCCACGAATTGGGGCGGAAGTTGCGCTTCCACCACCAGCTCATCGCCGATCGGAACGATTTCCAAAAGGGTTTGACCGGGCTGCACCACTGCATTGATGGCGCCCACCGCAAGCCCTTTCACAATGCCGTCGACCGGTGCTTCGATTTCCGAACGCAAGGCGCGCGCCTCGGCGCGCTTGATGGATTCGCGGGTCTCCGCCAGTTCGCCCGACAGCTCGCCTATCTCAGCCAGAACGTCCGTACGCGACTTATTGTCGAATTCCACAATTCGGGTTTCCGCTTCCACCACGGCTTCTTCGGCCCGGCGCAATTGGTCGAAGGTTTCTTTTATGTCGACGGTGGCCTGGGCGTGCTGGCGCTGAATATCCAGGAGGGCAAGACGCGTCGTCAGCCCGTCATCATAGAGCTTCTGGCGCGTCGCCAATTCTTGGTCGAGCAGCTCTTTGTCTTTTTCGATGGCCGTGAGGCGGTTGCTCAGACGCCGCCGGTCCGCGACCTGCTGTTCCAATTGGGCGTCAAACACGGCCCGCTGGCTGGCGGTGTTCTTGACTTGGGTCGCATGAAGCGCGGTTTGGTCGATCTTGAGGGTCAGGTAACCGTCAACCACGTCGTCGAATTCGGGCGACCGGCCAGCAATCAGGGCGCGGTTGCGTTCCAGTTCCAAAGCCGACTTGGCGGCGCGCACGCGCAGCTGATCCAGTTCCGCCTGGGCATCTATGGGCGACAGGCGGATAAGGGGTGTGCCGGCGGTCACCACGTCGCCGTCGCGCACCAGCACTTCTTGAACGATACCGCCTTCCAAGTGTTGAACCGCTTGTATGGAGCCGGCCGGGGTGATCTGTCCGGTGGCCGTGGCCACTTGGTCCACCTCGGTTACCGCAGCCCAAATCAGCGCCAGGAAGACGATGGCGCACATCACAAAGCTTGCCGTACTGAGGATATGAGGCGGTTCGGTTTCCTCCAGTTCGATCGACTGGACGAGATACCGCGACTGGGCCGTTTGTTGGGCCGTCAGGTCCTTCGCCTCTCTAAACTTCTGCAACATCACGGGCGTTCAACACCTTCTTTTAAGGTTGCAGCACACTTGCGAAGGCAAGCGCCTGGTCCCCTGGTCCTGTGTACTCGATGAATCCGCGATGCAGAACAATCACCTTGTCAGACAACCGAATGTGGCTTGGCCGATGACTTACCATGACAATGGTAATTTTACCTTTAAGGTTACCGAGGAGTTCCATCAGCATCTTGTCCCCGTCATGGTCCAGGGACGTGGCCGGTTCATCCAACAGCAAGATTTTGGCGTCGCGGGTGAGCGCGCGGGAAATAATGAGGCGCTGTACGAATCCCGTTGGCAATTGCTTAATCAATGCATCGCCCACACGGGTGTTCATGCCTTCCGGCAAATCCTTAATGATATCCCAAGCACCGGTCAGCTTGGTGACCTCAACCAACCGTTCATCGCTGGCCGTCGGATCGGCCAAGCGCAGGTTTTGTGCGATTGTGCCGTAAAACAGATCGGCGCCTTGGGGCACATAAGCGATCTGCCGGCGCAGGGCGACCGGATCCGCCTGGCGCAGATCCAACCCGTCAATGGCAATGGCGCCGCCTTGCGGCTGGTAAAGTCCCACAATCAGCTTAAGGACTGTCGACTTACCGGAGCCGTTTGGACCGATAATCGTAACGAACTCGCCCACTTCCGCCGTGAACTGAGCGCCGATCAACGCCGGGTCCGTGTCGGGGGAGTAGCGGAAACTCACCCGGTTAAAATCGACCCTGCCTTCGAACTCGCGCGACAAAAGAGACGATCGGTCAATCTGCCGTTCGGGCTTCATGGTCATCAATTGATTAATCTGTGTGACCGATCTCTTAATGTCGTCAAAGCGGGTATAGGCCAGGAACGCTGCATGGAACGGCGAAAGCACGCGCCATACCAGGGCCATGGTCGCAATCAGTCCACCCATGGTCATATTGCCGGCCAAGACCGCGAGGACGCCAAAACCCAAAACGGCCAACGCGGACACGGTGGTCATGGCTTGGGTTACCGTTTGCATGGTGGCGGATCTTTGGGACGATTTGAGCTGTGCGGCAATCGCCTGAGACGACAACAAACGATATCGCTCGCGCCAAACGTCTTCCGCCGCTGCGGCCTTGATGGTGCGCAGATGCTGTGTTGCTTCGATCAAGAAGGATTGGCGTTGGTTGGCGGCGCGCCCCGCTTGCTGGCTCAGATATTGTGTACGGGGCATGTAGATGGCACCGAAAACCAGCAGCACAATGATCATCACCACGGGAACCAACGCCACGGGACCCGCCAAAATCGCAATGATTGCGATAAACAGCAGGCTAAAGGGCAAATCGAGCACGGTTTGGGCAAGGGGGCCGGTGAAAAAGTCGCGCACGGATTCAAACTCGCGGATCCGGGAAATCTGTGCACTGACGCTGGACCGTTCCGTGAAAGCAGGGGGCAGAGACAGGATGCGGCTCAGGGTTTCGGCGCCCAGCAAATAGTCAATGCGGCCGGCCGTAACCCCCAACAATTGAGCTTTCAAAGACCGCAAGACCAAATCGGCCCCCAACACCGCAAGGATGCCGGTCACCAGATAGGGGAGCGTGCCGATGGACCCATTGCCGATCACTTTGTCGTAGACCGTCATGACGAACAGCGGAACTGTCGCGGACAGCAAGTTGATCACCAGGGTCATGGTCAGCAGATGGAAGATGATCTGCCGAAAACGGATCAGCGTCCGGCGAAACCAGGTAACGTTCTGCGCGCCGAATTGGCTCGTGGTGTCGATCTGCGTGAAGAAATAGGCCGTGCCAGACCGCCTGGACTCATCCAAATGGATCTCGGATTGTTCGCCTTGATCAATGATGGTCAGCACATCGTCATTGCGCTCAAGAACGACGAAGGCCCGGTGTTGATCGTCGTCCTCTACGAACAAACACGGACACAACCGCGCATCGATCTGGGACAGCGACATTTTGTGTGGGCTACTTTCGTAGCCGATCAGGACAAGGACGTTTCGCAAATCGACCAGGTCGAAACTGTCGGCGAAATGGGGAATCGCTTCGGCCACATCCCGCAAATCACCTTGCCAACGCAGCGCCCGCAAGAGCGGCATGAGCGTTGCCGCAAAGGGAGACGCGGCGCTGAAAGCCTCGTGATCTTTGATGTTGAGAGGCGACGACAGCGGCTGATCGCTTTTGAGAGGGGCGGCGGACATTACGCGGTCTTCCCAAGCTTCGGTGCTGCGGCCGGATCCGGCTTCTGCAGCGGCGCTGCAGCCTGCGGCGGTGGGGCCGTTTTCACCTTCATCTTTCGGAGGCCCTTGTGTCGGATCGCATAGACGGCATCGCATTTGGCCAGAAGCGAGGGGCGGTGGCTCACGACAATCAGCGTCTTCTTGCCTTTCATTTCGCACAGCGCTTCGGTCACATCCTTGTCGCTTTGCATGTCCATGCCGGTATTCGCATTGTCGAAAAGGACAATTTTGGGGTCGTTGTTCAGGGCACGGGCAAACACGATCCGTTGTTGAACGCCTTTGGGAAAATTGTTGATCGATCCTTCGCCGACTTTGGTATCGAGTCCGTTGGGCAGCCGAGCAACAAAATTCGTGAGCTGGATTCTTTCGGAAATTTCAAGCGCGCGTTCGCGCTGGGGGCCGTCCTGGAACATGGACAGATTCTCGATCAACGTGCCGTTGAACAGGTCGCCGATTTGCGGGATCAGCCCCATCTGCGATCTCAGATAGCTGGTGTCATAGGCGGTAAGGTCCCTATCGTCGATCAGGATGCGGCCGCTTTCGGGTTTCACGATGCCCGTAATGATGTGCAACAGGGTGGACTTGCCACAGCTATTGTCACCCGTAATGCCGATCATTTCGCCCGGATTGATCTTGAGGCTGAGATTCTCAAAGAGCGGCTCCTGGCCCTCGCCATAGCGAAACGTCACATCCTTCAGCTCGATGCTGCCGCGTTCCAGATCAATTTCCTCACGAACGCCTTCCTGTTCCAGCTTCAGATTGGCGAGCTTCTCAAACCTCTCTTCAGCAAGTTGGATGCTTTGGAATTTGTTCCAGATGCCAATGGTTTTAAGGATTGGCTGCAAGACGCGGCCCGCCAGCATGGTACAGGCGGCGAGACCGCCCATGGTCATCGTCTGGTTAACCACCAAAAGGCATCCCAGACCGACGACGCACACGATGGTTGCCTGGGAAAAGGCGGAACTGACGCTTTGACCGATGGCATTCAGCCGGCTGAGTTCGCAGACCGTTTCCGCCGATTTGCCCTGCAAGCGTTCATAACGCCGCAGCATGACGAATTCCATCGCCATGGATTTGACTGTGTGAATGCCGCTCAGCAGTTCGATCAAAAAATCGTAGCGCCGTTTGTCGGTTTCCACGCGCTGTTCCAGGGCGGCTTTCAGCTTCATACCAATCCAGCTGGAGACGAAAACCAGGCCCGTCAGCAAAACAAGCGGTATGACCACAAGCGGTCCGGCGATGAACCAGATCAACGCAAGAAAAATGAGAACAAACGGCAAGTCCACAAGCAAAAGAGCGACCTGACCCAAGTAGAAATCACGAATAGACGAGATGCCTTTCATGTTTTCCAGATACGCGGCGGGGCTTTCACTTTCATAGGCACTCATGTCGGAGCGCAGAATGCGATCAAAAGCCTCAAGGCTGGTGCGGTGCTCGAAACGGGCGCCAATCTGATTGATGATTCCGGCACGGACGATCCGCAGCGCGACTTCCAGCACGATGGCCATGCTGACGCCGAAGATCAGAAAGCCCATTGTCGACAAAGAGGCGTTGGGAATGATCCGGTCGTAAACTTGAAGGATCAGAATGGGCAGGGCGAGGGCGAGCAGGTTGATGCACAGGGACGTCAGAATGACATCCGGCCTGCGCCACCCTGCCGGGGGGGAAAAACTGCCGAACTGAAACACAAAACCGCCCCTTACCAACAACCGCGCCTTTTATGACTGCGGTTCCCGATGTTTTACTTTCTTTTTCTTTCGGCTTGGTAAATCCAATCGATCCGTAAACGGTTGAATTTTAGGAATGGAGGCTTTTGGAGAATTTATTTCAAATTTTAGTCAAATATAATTTCAGTATAGATCCAATTAGATACAAGAAGGCGGCGTATTTTATTTTGTTTTAGCCGTCTATTTACTTTTCTTACTTAAAAACGTTTGCCAAGTACCAAAAGAAATTTGGACACAGTTGGGCTGGGCAAACAAATGTCTGATGAAGAAAGCGGCAACGTCCGTGGCGACAAGGCACCCTTGGGCAAAGAAGATGCTTCCAAGGCCGGGCAGGATGCGACAAATCTGAAGGCGAGTGATGCGGCGCTCGCGGAACCCGAGACGCATCTGGATGAAGACTTTTCGCTGTCGGAAACGCGGACCCAGGAAGTTGCTAACGAAAACTTACATTTAGGATCCCGGCGCGGCGGGACGGCCGAATTCCATGGCGAGCGCAATGGCGGCGCGGGCGCCGGGTTGGCAAGCCAAAATGACGGCCGAGGCCTCGCCGACCCCGAAGCGCCCCGCAACCAGCCGGGGGATGACGCGGGCGCGGTGCCCAATGGGACGGTAGCGCCGGCCCCGGCGCCTGGGGGGACGCCTCGCGCGCCGCTAAATCTTGTGTCTGAAAACACCGCCGGCGGCACCGGTGAGGTGTTTGGGGGCGGCGGACAGCCCCTGCGATTTGTGTCCCTCGATGCGGGGGGCTTCCAAGTCGCCAGCGCCGACATTGCCGCCGTCGACGGTTCCCCCGATTTTTCGGGGGTCGCGGCCCTAAATGATGTTCTTGCGCGCAGCTCGCAAGGGGCCGCGGCACCGCAAAACTCGAGCATCAGCGGCATCTCCAATGGTGGGGGGCCTATTTCTGCGCTTTCCGAAAGCGCGCCCAACGGCACCCCCATCGGCGTCGTTGCTCAGGCCACGGATAGTGATGCGGCCGATAGTGTCTCTTACTCGTTGGTGAATGGTTCAGGGGCACTGGTAACGAACGGCCCGTTCTCAATCGACTCGGTGTCCGGTGTTGTAAGCGTGCGCGATAGCGCATTGCTTGATTACGAGGCGAGCACCAGTGTTGACCTGATCGTCAAAGCAACGTCTACTGATGGATCTTCCAGCTCGGCAGCGTTTGTCATTCCGCTGACGGATGACACGTCCGAGCACGCTGTCTCTGCTGTCTCCGACGATGACGGCACCGCCAACACGATCTCCGAGTCCGTCGCCAACGGCTCCACCGTGGGCATTACCGCGCTGGCCACCGATGCCGATGCCACGGACGATGTCTCTTACGAGATCATTGACGGCAGCGGCAATGTGGTGACCACAGGCCCGTTCGAGATCGACCCGAATACGGGCGTCATCACCGTCCGCGATAATACTCAGCTGGATCGCGAAGCCGGGCCGACGGTAGACGTGATTGTGCGGGCCACATCCGACGACGGGTCGCAAAGCCAGGCCACCTTCACGGTGAACCTGACGGACGATACGTCCGAGCACGCGGTCTCCGTCGTCTCCGACAATGACGGCACGGCGAACACCATCAGCGAGTCCGTCGCCAACGGCTCCACGGTGGGCATCACGGCGCTGGCGACGGATGCGGATGCGACCGACGATGTCTCTTACGAGATTATCGACGGCAGCGGGAACGTTGTCACGACAGGTCCGTTCGAGATCGATCCGAACACGGGCGTGATCACGGTGCGGGACAACACCCAGCTCGACCGGGAGGCGGGTCCGACAGTGGATGTCATCGTGCGCGCCACCTCCGATGACGGCTCTCAGAGCCAGGCGACCTTCACCGTCAACCTCACGGACGACACGTCGGAACATTCCGTCAGTGCGGTGAGCGATAATGACGGTACCGCCAATACCATCAGTGAGTCCGT
>JANQPL010000013.1 GCA_028289425.1 Alphaproteobacteria bacterium
TGTGACGTTGCCGGAAGGCACGGAGATGGTGATGCCCGGCGACAACATCTCGATGGAAGTCGAGCTGATTGTGCCGATTGCGATGGAAGAGCAGCTCCGCTTTGCGATCCGCGAAGGCGGCCGCACCGTCGGTGCCGGCGTCGTCGCAAGCATTATTGAGTAGACGAAAGGGACCACAAGCAAGATGGGGGTTTGAGACGAAAACCCCCTTGGTCATGGAGGAGTGTAGCTCAATTGGCAGAGCACCGGTCTCCAAAACCGGGGGTTGGGGGTTCGATCCCCTCCACTCCTGCCAGGACGGATGTTTGGGGTGTTTGAAACTTCGCCGAAAGAAAGATCGTCCGTAAACGGTCTAATTAGCGAAACGGCGTGAGAAGGAACGAAGGCTAAAATGGCAAAAACCTCACCGATGCAGTTTTTGCGCGAGGTTCGTCAGGAGTTCCAGAAAGTCACTTGGCCCAGCCGCCAAGAGACGCTCGTGACGACAGTCATGGTTTTTATCATGGTGATGCTGGCGGCCACGTTCTTTTTCTTCGTCGACCTCATATTGCGTTCCACACTGACATTCTTCCTGAATTAGTCGGCGGGGACGTAAGGAGAAGAAACTCAATGACGGCCAAATGGTACATCGTGCACGCCTATTCGAACTTCGAAAAGAAAGTGGCGGAAGCGATTAAGGAACAAGCAGAACAACACGGCCTCGAAGAAAACTTCGAGCAAGTGCTTGTGCCCACCGAAGAGGTTGTCGAAGTGCGCCGCGGCCAGCGCGTCAATGCCGAGCGGAAGTTTTTCCCAGGCTACGTGCTGGTCAAAATGAACATGACCGACGAAGCCTATCACCTGGTGAAGAACACGCCGAAGGTGACGGGCTTCCTCGGGTCGAACAATAAGCCGATCCCGGTGAGTGAGCGCGAAGTGGACGCGATCATGAACCAGGTGCAGGAAGGCATCGAGCGGCCCAAGCCGTCGGTCACCTTCGAAGTCGGCGAACAAGTCCGGGTGTGCGATGGACCGTTTGCGTCCTTCAACGGCCTGGTGGAAGAGATTGATGAAGAAAGAGCGCGGCTCAAAGTGGCGGTGTCGATTTTCGGCCGACCCACCCCCGTCGAGCTCGAATACACCCAAGTGGAGAAGTCGTAAGACTGACCCCTTGGATTTTCTGCGGGAGGTTTAGCCAAAGCCGTACCGCGGACCCATAACTTAAGGCGCCAAGTGGTTTGGCGTTTTGGAAGGGAAACACATGGCGAAGAAAATTGAAGGGTACCTGAAACTCCAGGTGCCGGCGGGGGCAGCCAACCCCTCGCCACCCATTGGACCTGCGCTGGGTCAGCGCGGGCTCAATATTATGGAGTTTTGCAAGGCGTTTAATGCCAAGACGCAGGACATGGAAAAGAACATGCCCCTGCCCACGACGATTACGATTTTTTCCGACAAATCGTTCTCGTTCGACATCAAGACGGCGCCGGCGTCTTACTACTTAAAGAAGGCGGCAAAAGTCGACAAAGGATCGCAAACGCCCGGTCTCGAAACCAAAGGCTCGGTCACCATGGCTCAGGTGCGCGAGATTGCCGAGGCCAAAATGAAAGACCTGAATGCAAACGACATCGATGCGGCGGCGCAAATCATTGCCGGGTCCGCGCGGTCGATGGGTCTTGAGGTGAAGGAGTAGGGCGATGGCAAAACCGGGAAAAAGAACGCGCAAAGCCCAGGAAGGGCTCGAAGCCAACAAGCACTACGATCTTCCTGAAGCCGTGAAGCTGGTCAAAGAACGCGCAACGGCCAAGTTCGACGAAACGATCGAGCTTGCGATGAATTTAGGCGTCGATCCACGCCATGCGGACCAAATGGTGCGCGGTGTGTGTCAATTGCCCAGCGGTTCGGGCCGGAGCGTGCGGGTTGCGGTGTTTGCGAAGGGCGCGAAAGCGGATGAAGCAAAAGCAGCCGGTGCGGATGTGGTCGGTGCCGAGGATTTGGCTGAAAAGGTGCAGGGCGGTGATATCGATTTCGACCGCTGCATTGCTACGCCTGACATGATGCCGGTGGTGGGTCGCTTGGGCAAAGTGCTCGGCCCCCGCGGTATGATGCCGAACCCGAAAGTGGGCACGGTGACCAATGATTTGGAAGAAGCGATCAAAGCCTCCAAAGGCGGCCAAGTGGAATTCCGCGTTGAGAAAGCGGGCATCGTCCATGCGGGTGTCGGCAAGGCAAGCTTTAGCGAAGATCAGATCGAGGCGAATGTCAGAGCTTTGATCGACAGCGTCATGAAGGCGAAGCCGACCGGCGCCAAAGGAACATTTGTGAAGAAAGTCGCTCTGAGTTCCACAATGGGACCGGGCGTGAAGATTGAACTGTCGAGCGTCTTAGGCGCCTGACGGTAAGTGTTTTCGGAAGCGCCCTCGGGTGGTTCCGAAAAGTTGGAGGCCAGACGATCGGCTTCCATCCTGTCCAAGATTGCAGGTGGCCGCGCGGCGAAATCCGCAAGGTGAAGCACGGGGCCTTAAGTCGAATGGGCCTGCATGAGACGGGGAGAAGAACCGGATGAACCCTGCCACATGATTGGTGTGCAGATGTTTTGACGGATTGAACCCTTGGGCAGGCTCGTAACGCCGTTGGCGGTTACGCGCCAGATTGGCCGTAAATGCCGGCGGCAGGGACTGACTTGGTGGCGAAGCAGAATGGGCGCTTCAACACCAAAACACTGGAGAAGTAGAGTGAACAGAGCCCAAAAATCGGAGCTGGTTCAGGATCTCAACGGCGTGTTCTCGAGCACCACGGTCGTTGTCGTTGCCCACTATTCGGGCATGACGGTGAACGACATGGTGCAGTTACGCGGGCGCATGTCGGAGGCCGGAGCGTCGTTCCGTGTCACCAAAAACCGGCTCACAAAGCTTGCCCTTGAAGGAACTCCCTGCAACGGCATTGCGGATTTGTTCAATGGACCCACTGCCATCGCCTATAGCGACGATCCTGTGGCGGCTCCGAAAGTCATGATCGACTTTGCCAAAGAAAACGAAAAGCTCGTGATCCTTGGCGGCGTGATGGAGGAGACCGTGTTGGATCCCGCAGGCGTTAAGGCGCTTGCCTCCATGCCGTCTCTGGACGAGCTGCGGGCGCAAATCGTGGGCATGCTGAACACCCCCGCAACGCGGATCGCAGGTGTGCTTCAAGCACCAGGCGGCCAATTGGCCCGCGTGGTGGGTGCCTATGCGGCACAAGGCGAAGGGGCGTAAGCCGGTTCGAATTGAAAAATTGTTGGTTCAATCCTGAAGGAAAAAACTGATGGCAAACTTGGAACAAATTGTTGAGGACCTTTCGGGCCTCACTGTTTTGGAAGCGGCCGAGCTTTCCAAAATGCTTGAAGAAAAATGGGGTGTATCTGCAGCGGCTCCGGTCGCTGTTGCCGCAGCCCCGGGTGCTGCCGCTGACGGCGGTGCGGCGGCCGAGGAGAAGACGGATTTCACCGTTGTTCTCACGGGCGCGGGCGACAAGAAAATCAACGTCATTAAAGAAGTGCGTGCCATCACCGGTCTGGGCTTGAAAGAAGCCAAGGAATTGGTGGAAGGCGCACCGAAAGACGTCAAGGTCGATGTGCCGAAGGAAGAAGCCGAAGAGCTCAAAGCAAAGCTCGAAGGGGCAGGCGCTTCGGTCGAGCTGAAGTAATTGACGAACGGCCCCCGGCGGCAGCGCACGCCGCCACCGGGGGCCAACTCAGAGTTTGGCGGTTCTCTTGTGCAAGACCGTCGCGGAATTTGGGGTGTGATGCCGGTGCCCGCTGATAACCGGCATTGAGACTAACTTGCGAGGATATGCAATGGCGAAAGCCGTCAAAGCGCATAAACGAGTACGCCGGTTCTTCGGCAACATTACTGAAATCGCAGAAATGCCGAACCTGATTGAGGTTCAAAAGACATCATACGATCACTTTCTTCAAAGATATATTCCGGATGCGGATCGTGTCGAAGAAGGCTTGCAGGCTGTCTTCACCTCGGTGTTCCCCATCAGCGATTTTTCCGAGACGTCGACGCTCGAATACGTGAAGTACGAATTCGAAGACCCGAAATACGACGTGGAAGAATGTCAGCAGCGCGGTATGACCTATGCGGCGCCGCTGAAAGTGACATTGCGCCTCATCGTCTTTGAAGTGGACGAGGATACGGGCGCTAAGTCCGTCAAGGACATTAAAGAACAAGACGTCTATATGGGCGACATGCCGCTCATGACCGACAACGGCACGTTCGTCATCAACGGTACGGAGCGGGTGATCGTTTCGCAAATGCACCGGTCGCCGGGCGTGTTTTTCGATCACGACAAGGGCAAGACTCACTCCAGCGGCAAGCTGCTGTTCGCCGCCCGCGTCATTCCTTACCGGGGCTCCTGGCTTGACTTCGAGTTCGATGCCAAAGACATCGTCCATGTGCGCATCGACCGGCGCCGCAAGCTGCCGGTGACCACACTTCTTTATGCGCTGGGGCTCGACCAGGAAGCGATCATGGAACACTTCTATGATCGGGTGGATTACGCCAAGAAAAAGCAAGGCTGGTGCACACCGTTCGATCCGGAGAAGTTCCGTGGGCTCAAGCCCGCCTTCGATCTGGTAGACGCTAAAGACGGCAAAGTGGTGGTCGAATCCGGCCGCAAGATGACGCCGCGTCTGGCCCGCAAGTTGGAAGAGGAAGGCCTTAAAGAGCTGCTGGTGCAGCCGGAAGAATTGGTCGGACGCTATTTGGCGCTCGACATGGTCAACGAAAACTCCGGTGAGATCTATTGTGAGGCCGGTGAGGAACTGACCGAAGAAAACCTGACCATTCTCGAAGAAGCCGGTTTCGACACGCTGCCGATCCTGGATATCGACCACGTTAATGTGGGTGCTTTCATCCGCAACACCATGTCGGCGGACAAAAACCAGTCGCGTGAGCAGGCGCTGCTCGACATTTACCGGGTCATGCGCCCGGGCGAGCCGCCAACGCTGGAGACCGCCGAAACCCTGTTCAACGGCCTTTTCTTCGATGCGGAACGGTATGACCTTTCCGCCGTTGGCCGCGTGAAAATGAACATGCGTCTTAATCTGGATGCGGAAGATACTGTCCGTGTACTGCGCAAAGAAGACATTCTGGCGGTCGTCAAGACCCTGGTGGGCTTGCGCGACGGCCGCGGCGAAATCGACGACATCGACCATCTGGGCAACCGCCGGGTGCGCTCGGTGGGCGAGTTGATGGAAAACCAATATCGTCTGGGTCTCCTGCGAATGGAACGCGCCATCAAGGAGCGCATGAGTTCCATCGACATCGACACAGTCATGCCGCACGATTTGATTAATGCGAAGCCGGCCGCGGCTGCTGTGCGCGAATTCTTTGGCTCGTCACAGCTCAGCCAGTTCATGGACCAAACCAATCCGCTGTCGGAAATCACCCATAAGCGGCGTTTGTCGGCGCTTGGCCCGGGTGGCTTGACCCGCGAGCGTGCGGGCTTCGAGGTGCGCGACGTGCACCCGACCCATTACGGCCGGATTTGCCCCATTGAAACACCGGAAGGCCCGAACATTGGCTTGATCAACAGTCTCGCCACCTTTGCGCGGGTTAACAAATACGGCTTTATCGAAAGCCCGTACCGCAAAGTGGTCGAAGGCAAGGTTGCCGACGAAGTGGTCTATCTGTCGGCCATGGAAGAAGCGAAATACGCCATCGCCCAGGCCAATGCGGAAATCGATGAGACCGGCCAATTTGTCTCGGATTTGGTGTCCTGCCGGAAGGCAGGCGATTTCCAAATGACGCCCCGCGAGAATGTGGATTTCTTGGATGTGTCACCCAAGCAGCTCGTATCCGTTGCCGCGGCGCTCATTCCGTTCCTGGAGAATGACGACGCCAACCGGGCGCTCATGGGCTCGAACATGCAGCGTCAGGCCGTGCCATTGGTTAAGGCCGAAGCGCCGTTCGTCGGCACCGGCATGGAGCAGGTGGTTGCGCGGGATTCCGGCGCCGCCATTGCGGCGCGTCGGACAGGCATTGTCGACCAGGTGGACGCAACCCGGATCGTTATTCGCGCCACCGAAGAGGCCGATCCCACCCGGTCTCGCGTGGACATCTACAATCTGTTGAAGTTCCAGCGGTCGAACCAGAACACCTGCATCAATCAGCGGCCGCTTGTGAAAGTGGGCGACATGATCCGCGCGGGCGACATCATCGCCGATGGTCCGTCTACGGATCAAGGCGAGCTGGCTCTTGGCCGCAACGTGCTGGTCGCGTTCATGCCGTGGAACGGCTACAACTTCGAAGATTCGATCCTGATTTCCGAACGGATCGTGCGGGACGATGTGTTCACCTCCATCCACTTGGAAGAATTCGAAGTGATGGCGCGGGACACGAAACTGGGTCCGGAAGAAATCACCCGAGATATTCCCAATGTGGGTGAAGAAGCGCTCAAAAACCTGGACGAAGCCGGCATTGTTTATATCGGCGCCGAAGTGAACCCGGGCGACATTCTGGTGGGCAAGATTACGCCGAAGGGCGAAAGCCCCATGACGCCGGAAGAAAAGCTGTTGCGGGCAATCTTCGGTGAAAAAGCCTCTGACGTGCGTGACACTTCCTTGAAGCTGCCGCCGGGTGTTGCCGGTACGGTGGTCGAGGTGCGTGTCTTCAACCGCCACGGTGTGGATAAAGACGAACGTGCCTTGGCGATCGAGCGGGACGAAATTGAACGCTATGCCATCGACCGGGATGCGGAATTGGCCATCCTGGAACGGAACGTCTACGGCACGTTACGCGAGTTGTTGTTGAACAAGCCGGTGGCCTCGGGCCCCAATGACATGGCGGAAGGATCGAAAGTGACCGAAGCCGTCTTGGAAAGCCTGTCGCGCGGCCAGTGGTGGCAGATCAGCCTGTCCAATGAAAAGACCCAAGGTGAAATCGAGGCGCTGAAGAAGCAATTCGACGAAGGCAAGGAGCGGCTGGAAGCCCGCTTTGAAGACAAAGTCGAAAAGCTCCGTCGCGGCGACGAGTTGCCCCCAGGGGTCATGAAGATGGTCAAGGTCTTCGTCGCCGTGAAGCGCAAACTTCAGCCGGGCGATAAAATGGCTGGCCGTCACGGCAATAAGGGTGTGATCTCCAAAATCGCGCCTATCGAAGACATGCCGCATCTGGATGACGGCACACCGGTGGACATTGTGCTCAACCCGCTCGGGGTGCCAAGCCGCATGAATGTGGGGCAAATCCTGGAGACCCATTTGGGCTGGGCCTGTCATGGTTTGGGCCGGCAAATCGGCGAGATGGTCGATAAGGTGCGGGCGGAAGGCAACGTTCAGGAGCTGGAAGGCAAGTTGAAGGAAATTTATCCGGAGACGGACATTTTCGACGGCATGAACCAGGACGATTTGATCGAAGTGGGCGAAGAATTGCGGCCCGGTGTGCCGATCGCAACGCCTGTGTTCGACGGCGCCCATGAAGGTGACATTGTCGAATTGCTGCGCAAGGCCGGCCTTCACGATTCTGGCCAAGTGCAATTGCGCGACGGCCGCACGGGCGAGGAATTCCACCGTCCGGTCACCGTCGGCTACATCTATATGCTGAAGCTGCACCATCTGGTGGACGACAAGATCCACGCCCGGTCGATTGGCCCGTACAGTCTCGTGACGCAACAGCCTCTGGGCGGTAAGGCCCAATTCGGCGGCCAGCGCTTCGGTGAGATGGAAGTGTGGGCGCTTGAAGCCTATGGCGCGGCCTACACGCTGCAAGAAATGCTGACCGTGAAGTCTGACGACGTCGCGGGCCGGACAAAAGTCTATGAAGCCATCGTTCGCGGTGACGATACGTTTGAAGCGGGGATTCCGGAAAGCTTCAACGTGCTCGTTAAGGAAATGCGGTCGCTTGGCCTCAATGTGGAGCTCACCGACAGCCAGTAATGTTGATGAGCAGCGCCACATTCGAATTGAAATTGGGGGTCACGCACCAAGTGTGTCGGTTGAGCGTTGACGCCCGCGCAAAGGAGACTTGATCTATGAATCAAGAGGTAATGAATCTTTTCAATCCGGTCGCCCAAAGCCAGCAATTCGATCAAATCAAGATCTCGCTGGCGAGCCCGGATAGGATCCTCTCTTGGTCTTACGGCGAAATCAAAAAGCCGGAAACGATCAATTACCGGACGTTTAAGCCGGAACGGGACGGGTTGTTCTGTGCCCGGATTTTCGGCCCGATCAAAGACTATGAGTGTCTGTGCGGCAAGTATAAGCGCATGAAGTATCGCGGCATTGTCTGCGAGAAATGCGGCGTGGAAGTGACGCTCTCGAAAGTGCGTCGGGACCGTATGGGCCATATCGAGCTTGCCTCGCCCGTGGCCCACATCTGGTTCATGAAGTCCCTGCCGTCGCGCATCGGCCTGATGTTGGACATGACGCTCAAGGATTTGGAACGCATTCTCTATTTCGAGAACTTCGTGGTGATCGAGCCGGGCCTCACACCGCTTAAAGAGCGCCAGCTTCTCAATGAAGAAGAATATATGCAGGCGCAGGACGAGTATGGCGAGGACAGCTTCACCGCCGGTATCGGTGCCGAAGCCATCCGCGACATGCTGCAAAGCGTGGATTTGGAGGCGGCCCGTGAGTCGATCCGTCAAGAAATCGCCGAGACCACGTCGGAACTGAAGCCGAAGAAGCTGGTGAAGCGCCTGAAACTGGTCGAGGCCTTCATCGAGTCCGGTAACCGCCCGGAATGGATGATCCTAACTGTTGTGCCCGTCATTCCGCCGGAACTGCGCCCGCTGGTGCCGTTGGACGGCGGCCGGTTTGCCACGTCCGACTTGAACGATCTCTATCGCCGGGTGATCAACCGGAACAACCGTTTGAAGCGGCTGATCGAACTGCGGGCGCCGGACATCATCATCCGCAACGAAAAGCGGATGCTTCAGGAATCGGTCGATGCCCTGTTCGACAATGGCCGCCGGGGCCGGGTGATCACGGGCGCCAATAAGCGGCCGCTCAAATCGCTCGCCGACATGCTCAAAGGCAAGCAAGGCCGGTTCCGCCAAAACCTACTTGGGAAGCGCGTGGACTATTCCGGCCGTTCGGTGATCGTGGTGGGTCCGGAACTAAAGCTGCACCAATGCGGTCTCCCGAAGAAAATGGCGTTGGAACTGTTCAAGCCGTTCATCTATTCGCGCCTTGACGCCAAGGGGCTTGCCAGCACGGTGAAACAAGCCAAAAAGCTTGTGGAGAAAGAACGGCCCGAGGTTTGGGATATCCTCGATCAAGTGATCCGGGAACACCCGGTGCTGCTGAACCGGGCGCCGACGCTTCACCGTTTGGGCATTCAGGCCTTTGAGCCGACGCTGATCGAAGGCAAGGCCATTCAGCTTCACCCGCTGGTCTGTGCCGCGTTCAACGCCGACTTCGATGGTGACCAAATGGCCGTGCACGTGCCGCTGAGCTTGGAAGCGCAGCTGGAAGCCCGCGTGCTGATGATGTCCACAAACAATATTCTGTCGCCGGCGAACGGCAAGCCGATCATTGTGCCCAGTCAGGATATTGTGTTGGGTCTTTATTATCTCAGCATCGAAAAGGAAAACGAACCGGGCGAAGGCTCGGTATTCGCCAATACGGGTGAAATCGAACACGCATTGGAAGCGGGGACGGTTACCTTGCACGCCAAAATCAAGGCGCGCTACGACACGGTCGACGCTGATGGCAACAAGATTCAGACCATGGTGGACGCAACGCCGGGCCGCATGTTGCTGGGGCAGCTTCTGCCGCGCAATCCCAATGTGCCGTTTGAACTGGTCAACCGCCTGCTGACCAAGAAAGAAATCAGTCAGGTGATCGATGTGGTCTACCGCCACTGCGGTCAGAAAGAGACGGTTATTTTCTGCGACCACATTATGGAACTCGGCTTCTCCCACGCTTGCCGCGCCGGCATTTCGTTCGGCAAGGACGACATGGTGGTGCCGGAAACCAAAACCAAGCTGGTGGACGAAACCCAGGCCCTGGTGAAGGAATACGAGCAGCAATACATCGACGGCCTAATCACCCAGGGTGAGAAATACAACAAGGTGGTCGATGCCTGGTCCAAGTGTACGGAGAATGTGGCCGACGAGATGATGGACGAGATCTCGGCGACCGGTATCGACGACGACACCGGCCGGGTGAAGGAAGTCAACTCGATCTACATGATGTCCCATTCGGGCGCACGTGGGTCGCCGGCGCAGATGAAGCAGCTTGCCGGCATGCGGGGCCTGATGGCCAAGCCGTCGGGCGAAATTATCGAAAGCCCAATCATTTCGAACTTCAAGGAAGGCCTCTCGGTGATGGAGTACTTTAACTCCACCCACGGCGCCCGGAAGGGTCTGGCCGATACTGCCTTGAAGACGGCGAACTCCGGGTATCTCACCCGCCGTTTGGTGGACGTGGCGCAGGATTGCATCGTCAACGAAGCCGATTGCGGTACCGATGGCGGTATTACCGTTGCGGCCGTGATTGAAGGCGGTGAAGTGGTGTCGCCTTTGAGCGAGCGCGTGCTGGGCCGCACGGCCGCCGACGATGTGGTCGATCCGGCCACGGGCGAAGTGCTGGTGGCCCGCGGTCACGAAATCTCGGAAGACAAGCTCGACCGTATCGACAATACGGGTGTTCAGAAGATCCGTATACGGTCGGTGCTGACCTGCGAGGCGAAAACCGGCGTTTGTGCGAAGTGTTATGGGCGTGATCTGGCGCGCGGCACGGATGTGAATGTGGGTGAGGCGGTCGGTGTGATCGCCGCTCAATCCATCGGTGAACCGGGCACACAGCTCACCATGCGCACGTTCCACATTGGCGGCACCGCCCAGGTGGCGGATGAAAGCTTCATCGAAGCCAGTCACGACGGTACGGTCAAAATCGAAAACCGCAACGTGGTGAAAGACAGCCAAGGCCAGGTCATTGTCATGGGCCGCAACACAAAAGTGCTGATCCTCGACAAGGATGGCGTTGAGCAAGAGTCCAACAAAGTGGCCTATGGCACGCGTCTTCGGGTCGATGACGGCGCAGAAGTGAAGCGCGGTCAGCGGTTGGGTGAATGGGATCCGTACACCCGCCCCATCATCACCGAGCTTACGGGCACGGTGAAATTCGAAGACATCGTCGAAGGCATGTCGGTGAAAGAAGTTGCCGATGAAGCGACGGGTATTTCGAACAAGGTGGTGGTCGATTGGCGGGCAAGCCCCAAAGGGGCCGATCTGCGCCCGGCGATCGTCGTGGTGGACGACCAAGGCGAAGTGCTGAAACTGACCACGGGCAAAGAAGCGCGTTACCTTATGTCGGTGGACGCCATTCTGTCCGTCGAAGACGGTGCGGAAATACACTCCGGCGATGTGCTGGCGCGTATTCCGACGGAAGGCGCACGGACGCGGGACATCACCGGTGGTCTGCCGCGGGTGGCGGAACTGTTCGAAGCCCGGCGGCCAAAGGATCATGCCATCATCGCGGAAGCGAGCGGCATTGTGGAATACGGCCGCGACTACAAAAACAAGCGCCGTATTATGATCCGTCCGCAGGAAGAAGAAGCGGAGCCTGTGGAATATCTGATCCCGAAGGGCAAGCATCTGACGGTTCAGGAAGGCGACTTCATCGAGAAGGGCGAATATCTGCTTGATGGTAACCCGGCCCCGCATGACATCTTGGCGATTAACGGCGTGGAAGATTTGGCTGCCTATCTGGTCAATGAAATCCAGGACGTCTACCGGCTGCAGGGCGTGAAGATCAACGACAAGCATATTGAAGTGATCGTCCGCCAAATGCTGCAGAAAGTGGAAATCGTCGATGGCGGCGAGACCACGTTGATCCCGGGCGAACAGGTCGACAGAAGCGAGTTCGACGAGATCAATGAGAGAGCCGAACGGGACGGGCACAAGATCGCCGCCGGCGAACCGGTGCTTTTGGGAATCACCAAAGCGTCCCTGCAGACCCGGTCGTTCATCTCGGCAGCATCGTTCCAGGAAACCACGCGGGTGCTCACGGAAGCAGCTGTCAACGGCAAGGCCGACCAGCTCATCGGGCTCAAGGAAAACGTCATTGTGGGTCGCCTCATCCCGGCGGGCACCGGTGGCATGCTCAGCCGCATGAAACAGGTGGCCGTGGAGCGCGACGAAGCGATCCTCGAAGAGCGCAAGGCGGAAGAAGCTGCCGCGTTGCCGGCACCGGAAGAAGTTCCGGTGGAGGCTGCCGCTGCGGAAGCTGCCGAAGCCGGCGGCGAAGCGGAATCCGCCGCCTAACTCGGGCATCAATGATCTTCAGAAAGGGCCTGAGAAAATATCAGGCCCTTTTTGTTGTTCTAGATCATCATGCGATCAACTGGACTCATCTTCGACGATCCAGTTGTTCGCATAAAGATGATCTACATCCATGAAATAGAGCGCACGTTGCTCTAGTCATCACCGCCTTTAACGAGCGCCGGGCGCACAAACTCGTCGGGCCGAGGGACGAGATCTGACTTCGGGTCAAGGTCGCTTGAGCGAATGTGCAGATCGCGCTGCGGGAAGGGAATCTCAATGTTGTTCGCCTTTAGGCGATCCCAAATGTTTAGATAAACGGCGCTGCGCACATTGCCCACACCGTTTTGCGGGTCCGTGATCCAGAAACGCAAGTCGAAATCGACTGAGCTGGATCCGAATTCCACCAAATTGCATACCGGTTTGGGCGACTGAAGCACGCGTTCGGTTTCGGCGGCTGCCTCTTGGCACAATTGCTGAACCAGCCGCAAATCTTCGGTGCCGTAGGCGACGCCGACAGGCGCATGAATGCGCACGGCGCGGTCCTGATGGGACCAGTTGATGACGCCGTTATTGATAAAATCTTCGTTCGGCACCAAATGCTCCGTCCCGTCCCGCGTGCGGATGGAAACGTAGCGCGCCCCAAGCGACGTCACCCAGCCGAAGGTGTCGCCGACGGTCACCACATCCCCGGGCTTGATCGATTTGTCGGCGATCAGGGTGAAGCCGGCGATGAGATTGGCGACGGTGCGTTGCAACCCCAGACCGATGCCAAGACCAATGGCGCCCGAGAACACGGCAAGGGCCGCCAAATTGACGCCGATCAGTTGCAGGGCCGCAAAGACAGCAATCACCGGCAGCAAGATATTCAGTATCTTGATGATCAGCGCCTGAAGGGACGGGGTGAGCTCTTCGATCTGATGGATGCGATGCGACAAAAACCGGCTCGCCATATTTGCGATCCAAAAGAACAGCACAAAAGCGAGGAAGCCGCGCACGACGTCCAGCGCCGAGATCTGGCGCTCGGCACCGTCAGTTGTCGTGCCTAACGGAATTGCGGCGGCGTCCAAATAGGCGACCACATCGTCCAGAATGCCGAACACATCGAGCGCCGCGATCGGCCATACCACATAGAAGGCGACGCGCGACCAGAATTGCGACCGGATGATGAGGGTGACGAGGCGGATCACGATCCATGCGGTCACCAGGCTGATGGCGGCGCTTACCCAGGCGGTGGATTGGCCGGCGACGGTGAGGCCGATCGACGCCACATTCAACAGAATGAGCGTGGCGATGGGGACCATAATGATGCGAAATGAATCCACACCGCGCCGCGCCATGTCTCCCTTGATGCGCGGCATCAACTGGGTGGACACCAGTCTTTTCAGCCGTGGGCTGACAAAAATGGCAGCCCCAACCACAATGGCGATGAGCGAAAGCTCAAGCGCCACGTTAAATGTGAGCAAGTTGTCCCGCAGCCACGCAATGGCTTGTTCTAATTGGCGCCTCAAGTCTTCGCTGGCGACCAATTCAGTTAGTGCGGAGTTGGCGCTATCTTGTTCTGACACTCAGTTCCTCTTTCAGCCATAAGGCAATTTTTTCAAGTATGTCACGGTGTGCGGAATTTTTGCTGCACACGAACCAATAGCGTTCTGGAATCTCAACGGTGCGATTGGACAGAACGCGCAGGCGTCCGTCCTGGATCCAAGACTCCGCGAGTGGCAATAGGGCAATGCCCAGGCCTAAGCCCTTTTCGACCGCTCGCAGCCCCGAGACATAGTTGTCAACGATGACAGGGGCGCCTGTTTCCGGCGGCAGGGGGATACCGGTTTCCTCAAGCACGCCCCAGCCGTCAAATCCGCTTTCCATTCGCACGCGCTTCATGCCGTCCCTCTTCAGGTCGCCGTCGGCGAGATTGGCGGAAACCACCGCGGTCACCTGCACCCGCGTTAATTCAATGGAATGGAGCCCGTGGGCCGGGTCTGTGCCATATCTTATGACCGCATCTAAACGGTCGGCAGGGTCTTCAAGGCTTAGATCCTGAAGGTGGTTGGACGACACGATCTTTACCGATCGGCCGTTCAGAAGGGACTCCAAATCCGGCAGGCGGGGCACAAAGAACTCGCTCGCAAAAAACGGGAACATGCCGATGCGCAGCGCCCGATCACTTGACGCGGCGAATTGATCAAATGCAGCCGCAAGCCCGTCGAAGGCAGGCCGCACCGCTTCAAACAAACGGCGCCCTTCTTGTGTGAGCGAGATGGCACGGCCGGAGCGGTCGAACAGTGGAACGTGCAGCCAGTCCTCCAGTTTTCGGATCTCGTGACTGATGGTGGAAGGCGACACGCCGAGTTCGCGGGCGGCTGCCTTAAAACTTCCCTGCCGGCCCGCTTCGCAGAAAGCGCGGATCCATGTAAGCGGCGGGACCTGATTGGGCGTGGGCATCGTTCAGCGGCTTTGGCAAACCTGCACTTAGTTGGGTGAACTACATTCACCCTTAGATGAAAAACATCCTTTTGTCTGCTGGTGCCTGTCCGCCTAAGTCCCAAGGTATGAGAGCTTTACAATATCAGGGTCCAAACCAGCTTGAATGGATCGAAGTTCCGGCGGCGCAGATTGAGGCCCCGACGGACGTTGTCATCCGTCCTATTGCGGTCGCCACTTGCGATCTCGACTGGGGCATCGTGCGGGGGCAGGTGCCATTCCCGGCGCCGTTTATCTTGGGGCACGAATTTGTCGGCGACATTGTCGAGACAGGGGCCGATGTGCGGGATTTCAAAGTTGGCCAGCGGGTTTCCGTCGCGTTTCAGCCAAGCTGCGGCCACTGTGGCCCCTGTGGAACGGGCGCGTCCGCGGCTTGCAGTGACGTGCCCCCCACATCCATGTTCGGTGTGGGGCCGATTTCGGGCGATTGGGGGGGCGCATTCGCCGATCTCATCCGCGTGCCCTACGCGGACAATATGCTTTTGAAAGTGCCAAAGGGCTTTCCGCCGGAATGGTTCACCAGCGTCAGCGACAATGTGGCGGACGCGTATCGGGCGGTGGGGCCGTTCCTCAAGGACGGACAGCCGTCGCGGGTTCTGGTCGTTGGGAACCATGACAGCCTTCCGCTCTACGCCGCAGCATTTGCGAAGCAGCTTGGCGCAAGCAAGATCACCTACTGCACACAAAGCGACAAGGCGGCGGAGAACGCCCGCAAGCTTGGCGCCGAAGTCGAGAAGGTGACGGAGTGGCCGGCCAGAGTGGCTTCCCACGACATCACCGTCTGTGGGTCCCACGACCCGGCAGCCCTGGTGACCGCCATTCGTTCAACGGCAGCTCAGGGCAATTGTACCTGCGTCGGGATCATGAATGGGGATGTAGAGTTCCCCATGCGCGAAATGTATATGCGCGGCATTCACTTTCATACCGGACGGGTGAATGGAGCGGCGGTGCATGAAGAAGCCGTTGGGTGGATCACCTCTGGTCTTTTCAGGCCGTTCGACATCGACACCAAAGTGGTGCCTTGGGATGAGGTGACAGAGGCTCTGCTCAACCGGCCGGCGGCTAAATTAGTCGCTTTTAGAGAGTAGCGCCGTGGGGTGCGTTAGCGCAGCGTAACGCACCGCAATCGAAACGGCGCAATACGGCGTTCCGCCTATTGCGCCCTACAATTCTAGACTGTAGGGCGGATTAGCCTGCCTGCGCGAAGCTGGAGCTTCGCTTCGGCGAAGGCAGGCGAAGCGTAATCCGCCGTTGAAGTCGGTAGTGGTGCAATACGCTACGCTATTGCACCCTACAAACCAGCGTTCTCTAGTCGCTTTCGAGAACGATGTTACGTTTGGGAGAGTCTCCCGCCTCAAGAGTTCGCACAATCTCTCTTTTATCCGCCTCCACCATGGCCACTTGGCCGGCGCTGGACAGCGCGATAAAGACATACTGGCCGTCCGGCGAATGGGTCAGCCAATATCCTTTGCTGGGCAGATCCATATGGTCGATCTGAGGAAATTGCGGATCTGCGATGCTGTGAATCGTGGCATGAGCGCCGCAGATCGACCAAATCTCATTATCGCCCGGCCGCACCGCCAATCCGTGACACCGGCTTAAGCCCGCCAGGCTTACAAACCCCGCCGAGGGCGGCCAAAACAAGATTCCAAGATTTGCGTCGTGCTCAACCCGTGCCCGATGAGCGTGTGTGGTGAGATCGGCGACTTCAAACCCATTCAAACCGTCCACATGCTGGAAGAACAGGTTCCGACTGGGCGCAATGGCGGCTGGGCGCACCGAGGCTGAAAAGGGGATGAAGCCCACGACATCGTGCCGGACCGTGGGATCAACGACGGTTACTTGTTTGGGGGCGCCCATGGGCGACAGGTACATGCGGCTGCCGTCCGGATGCGCGGTCGTGTTGTGGGGGCGGCCGCCGGTCTCGATCCGCGCGGCCACGGCCTTCTGTTCCGCATCGATCACCCAATAATGACCGTCCCGGCAGGGCACATAGACCCACTTTCCATCCGGAGTGACAGCCAATGCATGGGGTTCGGGGCCGATCTTAAGACGATGCTTTATCTTGCGGCTGACACGGTCGATCCACAAAAGATCGCCGTTTTCGCCGCCATTGTTCTCCAGCGACACGAACACCATGTCGCCGGCCGCGCCAATGCCGTGGGGGTTGGGCCCAACCTCCAACCTCTCCACCAGGTCGCCCGTGGGGATATCGAATATGTGGATATCGTTCCCTTCCGCATTCGTTTGCCAAAGAAGGGACTGGCCGGCGGTTGCCGGCGGTATGCCCAGAGTACTCAGGGTCCAAAGACCAACCCCAAAATAGAAGAGGGCGACCCGTATCATAGATTCACTCCCCGACTTGATTGGCGCCTCGTCCACAAAGTGCATGAGAATGGGCCACTTTTTTGACGGTTTTTGGCACTGTGTGCGGCCTCATAGATGGCGAGGCGGCGAGCTTTTGTTAACCTTTTGGTAACACTTAAAAAAAACGTCAAAAATCCCAGCATTCTGCCCGTTTCACGGTTGACCTGCCGGTATGGTGCTTATATAACGCGCACCGCATTGGACGGCAGGCCGTAAGCGATGTTTTTGCTTATACGCTGCCCTTAGACAGTCTAATTCGAATTTTTGGTTCACGACCCTGCTTGAGTTGCTTGTGGGGTCCTCTGATTTGAAACGGGTACCGGCAGGCCGGAAGTCCTCGCCGTGTTTCCTGTTTTTGTGCGTTAGGCGATTGGTAAACAAACGAAAGTTCAGGCATGCCAACCATTAATCAGCTTATGCGGAAGCCGCGGCAAAAGCCGGTGGTGCGGAACAAAGTACCGGCGCTGCAGTCTTGCCCCCAGAAGAGAGGGGTCTGCACCCGCGTTTACACCACCACACCGAAGAAGCCGAACTCGGCCCTTCGGAAGGTTGCCCGTGTCCGCCTGACCAACAGTTTTGAAGCCATCTGCTACATCCCCGGCGAGGGGCACAATTTGCAGGAACACTCGGTGGTGCTGATCCGCGGCGGCCGCGTGAAGGACTTGCCTGGCGTTCGCTACCACATTCTCCGTGGTGTGCTTGATACCCAGGGCGTGAAAGACCGTAAGCAGCGCCGCTCGAAATACGGCGCCAAGCGTCCGAAATAAGGAATCGTTAAGATGTCACGCCGTCACAGAGCTGAAAAACGCGAGATCATCCCAGACGCCAAATATGGCGACGAGGTCATTACCAAGTTCATGAATTCCCTCATGCGCGCGGGCAAGAAATCTACCGCTGAACGCATTGTTTACGGGGCATTCGATATCATTGAGGAAAAGACGAAGAACGATCCGGTTAAGGCTTTCCACGAGGCGCTGGAAAATGTCATGCCGGCAATCGAAGTGCGGTCTCGCCGTGTGGGCGGCGCGACCTATCAAGTACCCGTAGAAGTGCGACCGGATCGGCGGCAGGCATTGGCCATTCGGTGGCTGATTACTGCTGCACGTGGCCGGAAAGAGTCCACGATGGTGGGGCGTTTGTCAGGGGAGCTTCTAGATGCGGTGAACAATCAAGGCACCGCGGTGAAGAAGAAGGAAGACACACATAAGATGGCGGAAGCGAACCGCGCATTTTCTCACTATCGTTGGTAACTGTTTTTGGGCCTTAAAGGGGGCCGGTAAGGATTATCCGTCATGTCTAGAACGACGCCATTAGAGAAGTACCGAAACATCGGCATCATGGCTCACATTGATGCCGGTAAAACCACCACCACCGAACGCATTCTCTACTACACGGGCAAAAGCCATAAGATTGGCGAGGTTCATGATGGCGCGGCCACCATGGACTGGATGGAACAAGAACAAGAACGCGGCATCACGATCACGTCGGCCGCGACCACGTGCTTTTGGCAAGACTGCCGCATCAATATTATCGACACCCCAGGCCACGTGGATTTCACGATTGAAGTAGAGCGGTCACTTCGCGTCCTAGATGGATCGGTGGCCGTTTTTGATTCCGTGGCCGGTGTTGAGCCCCAGTCCGAAACCGTGTGGCGCCAGGCCGACAAATACGGCGTGCCGCGCATGTGCTTCATCAACAAGATGGACCGAACGGGCGCGGATTTTTATCGCTGCGTCGACATGATCGTTGATCGTTTGGGGGCCGTGCCATTGGTAACCCAGCTTCCGATTGGAGCTGAGTCCGAATACGCCGGTGTCGTCGACCTGATTAAGATGAAAGCGATTGTCTGGAAGGACGAAAGCCTGGGCGCCGAGTTCGAATATGTGGATATCCCGGCCGACCTTGCAGACAAGGCCGCCGAATATCGCGAGAAGCTGGTCGAAACGGCCATCGAGCAAGACGAAGAAGTTCTTGAGCAATATCTCGAAGGCAATGAGCCGGACGAAGACACGCTCAAAGCCTGCATCCGTAAAGGCACGATCAATCTGTCCTTTGTGCCGGTGCTAAACGGCACGGCGTTTAAAAACAAGGGCGTTCAGCCGCTGCTCGACGCGGTGATCGACTTTATGCCGTCGCCACTCGATGTGACGGCCATCAAAGGCATCATTCCGGGTAAGGAAGAAACCGAAGGTGATCGTAAGGCGTCTGACGACGAACCCGCTGCCGGCCTTGCGTTCAAGATTATGAATGATCCGTTTGTTGGGTCGCTGACCTTCGTGCGAATCTATTCCGGCGTCTTTAAGTCCGGCACCGGCATTCAAAACACGGTGAAGGAAAACCGGGAACGGGTTGGTCGCATGTTGCTCATGCACGCCAATAGTCGGGAAGATGTGAAAGAAGCCTATGCAGGCGACATCGTTGCGCTGGCAGGTCTTAAGAACACCACGACAGGTGACACGCTGTGCGATCCCAACCATCCGATCATCCTGGAACGGATGGAATTCCCGGATCCGGTGATCGAAGTGGCGGTGGAGCCGAAGACCAAAGCCGACCAGGAAAAGATGGGCGTTGCCTTGAGCCGCTTGGCGCAGGAAGACCCGTCCTTCCGAGTGACCAGTGACGAAGAATCCGGCCAGACCGTGATTAAAGGCATGGGCGAGCTTCACCTGGACATCATTGTCGACCGCATGAAGCGCGAATTTAAGGTGGAAGCGAATGTGGGTGCCCCGCAAGTGGCCTATCGCGAAACCGTCGGCAAGGAATACGAAATCGACTACACCCACAAGAAGCAATCGGGTGGTTCCGGTCAGTTTGCCCGCGTGAAGTTCACGGTCGAGCCTCAAGAAGCAGGCGGTGGCCGCGAATTCGAAAGCAAGATCGTCGGCGGTAATATTCCGAAGGAATACATCCCCGGCGTTGAAAAGGGCATTAACAGCGTGGCCGATGCGGGCGTCCTCGCCGGCTTCCCGGTCATCGACTACAAGGTGACACTGACCGACGGTGCCTATCACGATGTGGACTCAAGCGTCATGGCGTTTGAGATCGCAGGCCGTGCCGCCTTCCGCGAAGCCGTGCAAAAAGCAGCGCCTAAGCTGCTGGAACCGGTGATGAAGGTGGAAGTGGTCACGCCGGAAGATTACATGGGCGATGTCATCGGCGACTTGAACAGCCGCCGCGGTCAAGTGACCGGCACGGAAGCCCGGGGCAACGCCACGGTGATTTCAGCCATGGTGCCGCTCGCCAACATGTTCGGGTACGTTAATAATCTGCGGTCGATGACTCAGGGGCGTGCTCAGTACACGATGCAATTCGATCATTACGATCAGGTACCGCAAGCCGTAGCCGATGAAGTTAAGGCGAAATTCGCCTAAAGCCTCATCGGCTTTATTTTTTGAGTTTTGGATTGGCCGTCAGCATACGGAGATTAAAAGATGGCGAAGGAGAAGTTTGAGCGGACGAAGCCGCATTGCAACATCGGCACGATTGGTCACGTTGACCATGGCAAGACGAGTTTGACGGCGGCGATCACG
>JANQPL010000019.1 GCA_028289425.1 Alphaproteobacteria bacterium
GCACCAGGCGCGCTAACATGAATAGCAATCGGATCATCTTGGCCAATCATGCCACGATTCTCACATCACCAAACCCGGAGGAGGTTTTTGGTAGGGACAGCCCACACTTACAATTTTTACGGACGAAGAAGCACCTTGCAATTTTGAGAGCGGGACCTGAGCGATTCAAACATCGCCGGAAAATCGCCAAGCGATACGGTGTCAGTGATCATCGAATGTGGCTGAGGATGCTTTCCTGCCTCGAACATGTCGGCAACTTCCTGAAATTCTTGGAGCGAATATCCAACGGCATACCGCACATCCAGTTCTTTCAAAACCGCCGGCAGATGGGGTACCGGATCCAAATGGGTACAAATCCCTGCAACGACGATCGTGCCGCGTGTCCTGACATGCTCAATCGACTTCGCCACCAACCCCGTGTAACCGCCACATTCAAAAACGATATCCGGAGCCCCGCCGAGACGATCGATAACTTCTTTGGACTGATTTTCTTGCGACACGCAGAAATCGGAGGCCCCCATGGTGAGCGCAAGTTTTTGTCGGGTCTGCGATTTTGCCATCGCAAGAATGGAGCCTGCCTGAAACTGCCCCGCCCAAAAGATGGTGGCCAGTCCGATGGGACCGGCGCCGATCACCAAAACCTTGTCATTCGGCTTTAGATTAGCGCGGCGCACCGCATGCAATCCGCACGCCATCGGTTCGATCAACGCACCGTCTTCAAGCGAAAATGAAGAAGGTAGTTTGATACAAACGTCTTCGCGTACGGCTGCAAGTTCACTGTACCCTCCCCCCAAAAATGAAACGGAAGAGCACCAAAACGGATGACCAGATTGGCAATGGTTGCACCGACCACACCCCATTGCGGCTAAGGGGGAAATCAAATCGCCGACGCGTAAGTGGCGAACATCTCGGCCTACTGAAACGACACTGCCCGCAAATTCGTGGCCAAGGATTGTTCCAGCGGGTACGGAGTTTTGAAAAAGGGAATCGGGATCAGCTTCCGTGATGTGCAGATCACTCCCACACACGCCGCATCGTCCTACACTGACGATAACCTCATCCGGTTGCGGCTCAGGGTCCGCAACATCCTCAATGACCAGGGGTTTTCCGTAGTCGACAAAAACGGCTGACTTCATTCAGACGCAGGCTCCTGCAATAGACCGGGTTGGTAGCGTCGTTCCCGGCGTAAACTTTTTAGACTGTCGATTTAAACAACGATGCCCTATGTTAACAAATCCAACGTCCCTAAATCCGACGCAGCCCAGGCGGCGCGGACGGCGCCTGCCGTATTGATGTTTTCAGGTTGAAACTGACCCTGATCGTCACCATTGCCCACCCATGTGATGAGGGAAGGCAGAGTATTTGCCCGATAATGCCACCAGGCTTCATCAAAGCTCGGTGCACTAACGCCGTTTAACTCCAGTTGGGTCAAATAATGATGCAACAGCGCTTGCTCCCACGTGCGGCGGTCGTCGACATCCAAAGCATTGACCATGAAATAGGATACGTCATGTGGCCACACGCCTCGACTGCAAATCCAGTCATAAGCGCCGCCTGCGCCTTTGGCATCTATATATGTATTTCCAATATGATAGTCACCATGAACGATCGTATGAGGCATCTTATCATAGACCGCATGTAGCTTTTCCAAAGCTTTCATCATGCGTTCAGCATCCTTGAAGACCTTAGGCAGTCCGAGACCCCGCGGCAACGAACAATAATAATGCCAGTCGTCGGCGCGCAGAAGCGATTTGTGCCGTTGGCCAATCAGACCGGTATGGATGGTCTGCAGCCATTCTGAAAAAGGGGGCGAAACAATTTTGGGATCGCCCCACCAAAAGGCATGAAGCTTTGCAAGATTGGATAGAGATGCCGCCGCTTGGTCAAAACTATACGTACAGTGAGCACCTCCAAAGAATACTTTGTTCTCAGAAAGATCTTCCATTATGATAATGGCATGATCCGCTTCCGGATAATAACCTGTAAAATAACTCTTGGGTGCGGTCACACCTGACAGTCGAACGATATCACGATACGAACGCATCTCGTTTGCCATGACAGCATTGTACCAGGAGGGATCCTGGCGGCCGAAGCAACCTTTGATTACGATGTTCGCTGGCAGATAGGCGTCGCATTTATCATCGTTGTAAGTCAGGGCGACTCGGATCTTGACCGAGGCCCCCTGAATGATTTCGACGATTTCGGCATGGGAAATTTCAATACCCGGATATGTTTGACAAAGCGCCTGGGTCAGCCAGTCAGGCCCGATCGACAGCACCTCTAGGGACTCGCTGACATCACGTATTTGGTAGTTCATGCTGTTTTCGCCTTCTTTAGCGGACAATCGGCTCAGATTTCAGAAGAAATAAGTCGGCATTTCCTCATTCTACAGATGATATCGGTCGCTCGTAGGTAATGTTTCCCGACATCAAGGCTTGAAGGCCAGCACGCTCAATCGTACGCACCGTTATTTATAATTCGGATTTGAATAGAACTGGCCAAGTTGCCTTCGTATGAAAGCACATTTCGTCTTTTCTGCTTCGCCGGTAAACACCGGTTTCATCCCGTGCATCCTCTCCTCAATAGTTGGCAGATCTCAATTTTTCTGTCAACTATACAGTTGAATTTTCAGGAGCACCTACTAAATTGCGCTGCGCCGCGTTGAGCGAACTGGACAGCATCAGTGCCTGCAAGGCATTCGAGATTATCGATGAAGCCACTTCTAATGAAGACTTCAAAGTACAAGCTGCCTGTCTTGACCGATCTAACGTTGAGCACCAACAACGCATTCCTCTTTGGACGGAATGAATGCCGGTTACGTACTATTGTCGAGTATTAGACCATGCGTATTGGAAGGCAAAGAAACACAATGAATGATGCAGCTTCAAAAGGTGTAAACTTGAAAAAATTGACCGAAGTAGATCGTATCGCCTTGATCCACGAAATTGAGTTGGATGTATCTCAAGGCATATCCGTTACAAATGCATACCGAAAAGTTGGCATTAGTGATGCTGCTTATTACGCTTGGAAAAGAAAATTGAAAGCGCCCCCCGAAAAATCGGATACAGAGAAAGCACTGTAGTCAACGGATAGACGAGAACCTCAATAGGGTCGAACAAACTTGATGACAGCGTAGAGACCGTCGATACTTGTTGTAGACGAGCCATATACGGACGGCATTTTTCGACCACAGAGTTTTGGTGGGCGATGGATAAGAAAGAGGGATGCAATGCTAACGAGCGATGAAGCGTATCGGAAAATCACTGGGCCGGGCCAACCCTTTGAAATGCAAACTCTCGAAATTGGCGAGCGAAAAATGCGGATTTACAAAAATGCCGCAAACAGTCTGAAGAGAATTTTGCTGTCTACTGATCGTTTCGATGACAGGGTCGCCATTGTTTATGAAGATGAAAGACTGACATTCAAGGACCTCAGAAACCGTGTCGCAATCCTCGCAAATTGACTGACTGATGAGGGGATAGAAAAAGGCGACCGCATTGCAATTGCCATGCGTAACTATCCAGAATGGATTATCGCATTTTGGGCGGGCCAAGTTGTTGGCGCAGTCGTCGTCGCCATCAATGCCTGGTGGAGCCCCAAAGAGATCGCACTCGCCCTTTCTGACTCAGCACCAAAGGTGTTGTTTGCGGATGGTGATCGTTGGCGGCAAATGACGAAAAACAATCAACGTCCCGAGGTGCCGACAAATGTCATTACGCGGTTCAGCGGTGAACTACCGCCTTCAGCCCATGATTGGTCCTCAATTGTTCAAGCCCAACGTCACACAGAAATGCCGGACGTTGATATCGCTCCTGAAGACCTTTCAACAATCCTCTATACCTCCGGAACAACGGGTATTCCCAAGGGTGCCGTCGCCACGCATCGTTATCACTCGACATATGTTATGAGCACCTTGTACTTCGGGGCGCGCGGCATTGAGAGCGAAACTGGCGTCGCATGTTTCCAATCAATCCATTTATCAGCATTCGCAAACTCAAGGACGCCGTCTGATAGTTTATCAAGCTGTCCGACCAACTTGCTATTTATGAATACGTTCAATCTCTGGCTTAACTGAGCTATCGCCACAGAACGGGTTCCTTTCGCAACAATATCAATCAATAATTTGTCGGATAGGATTGTTTGGACCCTACCTAGGAATCGAAATCCTGCATTTCCTGCAACAGTTCGGGCGATTTCTTCGCCAAGTAACGCACCACCCTCGCGTTACCAAGCAGTCGATTGCAGTAGTGTCCCAGCATGGTGTGGCGCGTCAGCTCTTTTCCAAAGTTAGCTTCTGCAACGACCACGCGTTTCTGCAGCTTAGAGAGCTCGCGTCGCATCTTCGCCCTATCTCGGTCCGACAGTTTTCCACCGGGCCGCAAATCGGCCCTCTTACGAAGTTGATCCGGCCGACTAGCAGTTAGGAGAGCAACGGCGTAAGGCCGCTTAAAATTGTCAGCAACGCACATAAGGTTAGCCATCTCTATCTGCCTTTGCTTCTTCGCGCGCCGAATGATTTTCATTGTGGTAATGGGCACTTGTTTATCCTTGAGCACACGTGCTGCGTCGGGATATATGCCGTCGAGCAAATGAAGTCGTTTGTTCACAGAAGCTTGGTTTAGCCCCAAGATCTCCGAGATCTTGTCCTCAGGAACTCCCTTTTCAACCGCCTTCTTTATCATCAGGTGTTCCTGGATCGGCGTAAGCCGATTGACCTGCCTGTTATATGTGTAGTGCTCGTCCACTTTTGCCACGATGCACTCAACAGACTTCCACCCCAGTTCCCTTAAGGCCTCAAGACGCCAATGCCCGTCTAACAACGCGAAGTGATCCCCGTCGCCGGTCGGCGCGACAACAGGTGGCTCCACCAAACCGATATGTTCTATTGAGCTCAGTATCTGAGCGTATTTAGTGGACTTAAGAACACTGGTTGCAACTTGGCGAACAGGAAGGATGTCTGAAATCCTAATTGTTTTCGTCTTTGTCTCAAAAGCCTCGGATCTCATTTGTTCGCCTGCCTACGTTTCACGAGCAGATCACCCTTTATAGCTGCCGGCACATCATCCAATCCCTCTTCTCGCAGGATCGTTCGAAACTCACGATCTTTTAGTGCCTCCTTGAGTTTCGTAAGGACGGAAACCGAGTGAACTTGTACTTCTTCGAACCGTTCAACGAGGTGTTGCTGCCGATCGGTCTCTTGGCGATAAGCTTTCAAAAGTGATTTCAGGCTTTTGCGCGTATCAGCGCTTTTCCCACGCGACCCGGTTCTCCGGCCATACTGCATTCTTCCTAGCGCAATTCGCTTTATCGTTTTTAGAGCTTTTTCGTCGAGCTGATTTTGTTCGTACAATAGTTGGAGATCCTTCTGATCACCCGTTTTTGCAATCCGGCTAATCTCAACAGCAATTGATATTGGCAGACGTCCAGCCTGAACACAGTCAATTAGGCGTTCCTCACCATGTTCAAAAAGGAAAAGGATGTCCCTTAGATACTTGGTCGATAAATCAGTCATCTGAGAGATTTCAGACAACTTGTACCCTCGCTCTCTCAAAAGCCTGAGGTCATTCGCTGCCTCCAAACCAGTTGGTTTGTGACGTGCGATGTTCTCAACCAGACTCATAAGATAGGCATCTGTCTGGCTAATTTTCCGGATAACGGCTGGGATATGGGTTTCGCCCAATTTGTCATATGCCTCGAGGCGACCCTGCCCACAAACGAGACGATACTTTTTTCCTTGTTTCCCAGCGCCCATTCGCGAAACAGTGATTGGTCTTTTCAGCCCGAGGGCGTTGATGTTCTCGACAACTCCTTGAAAGACTGTCGGATCCCGGCTTCGCGGATTTGCGATTTCAATCTCAGCTATAGGAATTTTCTGAATTGCGCGTGTAGTCACCCTTTTCGTCATAGCAAATCCCCCAACGAAACCAATGCGAATTGACCCAGCGCTTTGCTCAATGTGTCGTGGCGAAATTCTCCGTACTTTGCTTCGTTTTGAGGCGTAAGAGTGAATTGGTAATGGCGGTTCAGTTCCGTTGGCATGAGATAGTAATCACGGATTTGAGAGTTGTGTTCATCCATGCGCACCATCAGCAGAAACTCCGAAAAAGGTTGCTCATTGATACACGCGGTCCAACGCATCTTTTCACGCATCGTTGGAAGGAAGTTTAGGATGACGGGTCTAAGGGAGGCCTGCTCATCAAGCTTGAATGTTCCTTGTGTTGACCGCTCGCACTTAAGACCAAGTGTGTTAGCGACTTGAATAACGGCGCGTTCGATTTTGGAACGTGTGGCTTTGTTTTTACTTCGCGCGTCTAGCCACGCTGTGCTCTTAATGCCGTCGTATCCGGCCTGTCGGTAACCTTCTCGGTAAGAGCCAAACTTTCTCGCAACACTTGAATGAGATATCGGACAGTCGGGTTCTCTCAGCAGCTGTCCCGAAATTTTTCCGTATTTCTTTAGCGTGAGTTTGAGACCGTTGAGCACTTCCGCTTCTGTGTAACGACGCTTTCGCCGCTCCATCGCTTCTTGAGCCGCTACGAAGGTTTTCATATCAACGATGGCATCGTGGGCATTCTCCACCCTAACCCACTCTTCTTTCGGCAAACTGATGGATGGGCGCTGCATTCGTCTTATCGCCGTGCACGCGACCAGTGTGCCTGCATATTTTTCTGAATGTAGCATTCTTCGGATGGTCGAGGCATTCCACGGTTTTCCTCTCATGAGACGCCCCGCTTCATTGAGACGCTTGGCAATAGTCCTGCAACCTAGATGCTCTTCAGAACACAAAGCGAAGATGTATCGAACAGTTTCGACCTCTTCTCGAGGTCCGAGGACAAGCCGCGTCCTAACACTCTGACGAACCTTTAGCTCCTTGTTGTCTAGTACGGTACAAAGCCGGCCGGTCTGGTCGATGATGCCTCTTCGAAAGCCATATCCAGGCGAACCACCTATCCAGAAGCCTTTGGATGCAACGTTTTTCTGTCCATGAGCCACTTTCACCGACAGGTCGCGGCTGTATTCGCCAGCCATCGCACGTTTGACGCTTTTGAAGATGACAGTGAGCGGGTCGCCGTCATTCACAAATGGCTCTGCACAATATTGAACATCGACACCGTTAGCACGGCAAAGGAACTCGTAGTGTGCTGCTTCGTCTGCGTCTTGAAACCGGCCCCAACGGCTCACGTCATATACTAAGACCGTTTTGAAACCGCATTCGCCAGATACGACGTCTTTGATGAGTTGTGATAGCGCTTTTCTTTGCGAGATTGTAAGACCGCTCTTACCATCGTCGGAATAGGATGAGACTACCTCATAGCCGTGCCGCGTTGCATATTCTTGGATGGCAATGCGCTGATTCTCGATTGAGTATTCCTGCCGCTCTGAAGACATGCGCAGGTATTGCGCGGCCTTGATTTTGGAAGACGCGCCGACCACAGCATGCCTGGCCAGTTGCTCCTGCATGAGAAACCCTGCGAGAAGATGGAGGCTTTAGTGATCTGATTGAAATGGATAATGAACTTTGGAATTGAAACAAAGGATACCGGTTGCGTCAACGAAATACGACTGACGATGCGATAATCTGCGTCAGTTATACGCTAAACCGGATAAATGATATGAATGACGACTTTTCGGAGATGACGTTCGAGGTTTCGGAAGCGGAACTTCAGCGCATGCTTGAAACAATCAACAAACCGATGGTTCTGAACGGTTGTCGGTTTGAAGTTCAAATCAAACAAGTCGCAGACTACCCGTCAGCGGGTAAGACAGAACAAGAAAGACTGAACTAAGGATGCCAAACGCCAAGCTGAAAGCCGATCTTACTGCAGGCAAATTCATCCTCGCTCCCGGAATTTATGATGGTCTGTCAGCACGGATCGCTGATAAAGCCGGTTTCGATGCCCTCTATATGAGCGGTTATGGCGTAAGCGCCAGCCTTCTTGGCAAGCCTGATGCCGGATATCTCACTGCTACTCATATGGCAGATCGAGTTCGGACATTTTGTGGCGTGATCGAAACACCACTCATAGCGGACGCGGATACGGGTTTTGGTGGCCTTGTGAATGTCCAAGAGGCGGTACGCGCCTATGAGCATGCAGGCGCTTCAGCCATTCAATTGGAGGACCAAGAGTTTCCGAAAAAGTGCGGGCACACTAAGAACCGTACTGTCATCGATATAGAAGAAGCAGTTTCCAAGATCAAAGTTGCTGTTGACACGAGGAACAGCTCAGATTTTCTGATCATTGCAAGAACGGACGCTCGCTCAAGTCTGGGTATGGACGAAGCTTTAAGACGTGCAGAGCGTTTCCTGGCGGCTGGCGCCGACATATTGTTTGTTGAAAGCCCTCAAAGCGAAGAAGAGCTCCAAAGGGTTGGGCGCTGTTTCATGGGTGGTTGGCTATTGGCGAATATGGTGGAGGGCGGCTATACGCCTATCTTTCCGTCCAAAGATCTTGCCCAAATGGGGTTCAACATCGCAATTCACCCTGTTATGGCTCTGCAAGCTGTTGCTCAAAGCTATACTGATGTTTACGGCCAGCTTGCCGACAATGAGCAGAACAATGTGCCTCACATGACTTTTGAAAAACTGACTGAGACCGTCGGCTTTCAAGAGGTTTGGGACCTGGACGAGAAAGCTACGTCCGAAATCTAGTTCAGAGGTTCCGAAATACCGTCTCTCCAGAAACACGAACGCGAACCGGGAGTTGCCGTCAATCTTGGACGCCCTATTGCGTAAGAGGCAACGTCCAGCTGCATTGTTGAGCTATCTGTTTAGCAACCTCACGCAAGCCGGTAAGATCAAAGGTGGTCGTGATGGTATGCCCGCCAGCTGGCCTGACCCGGGCAGTGAGTTTAATCTCACCGACCATTGATCTAATGAGCGGAATTGCATTTCCAGTGATCGTGGACTTTCGCGTAGACCCCACGGCCCATGTTTGCCTTACGGCTGTACCATCACCAATTCGTGTCGTGACATGTTTGAGGCCGTCGGCACCGAGATAGACGCCCCAATCGATCCAGAGGCGCGTACGGTTTGAAGCGCAGGTCATGTAGAGCGTCGGCAATCTGCCAATGCTGTTTCCGCCTTCTGAAGCGCGCAGTGAGGCGGTGATGATCGCTGAATCATCGATCGGGTCCGTGCGCCGCCGCACATTCCAAACGCCTAGTGGCTGACGCCCGGTGATCTTGCGCAGACAATATTGCCGGTCGAAGCTGTCCTCGATTTGAAGACAGTCGGTTACTTGTTTAGTCTTAGAATTGGTTTTCTCAGTGGTAGCGGCGACCGGGGTTTCGGCCGGGCGTGTTTTCACATTGGCATCTACGTCTCTGTCCGCCACGAAATACTCAAGGACGGCAACAACACTGATCGAAAAGGCAATGACGCCAGCGAGAAGCAACGCACTGGTTAAGGTTGAGGGCCGTTTCGCGTCTTCCGCAGCCTCTTCCGTTGGCGGTAGCGGGCTGCTGACCTCGGCCTGTTCCGAAGCGGGGTCTCTAAACACCAAAGCAAGGAGGCTCAATACAATCGCAACGACGCCCCACTGCATCAATTGGCCAAAGTAGGCGGCATCGACAATGGCTTGTCCCACCGGTCCCAAATCTGTGGTGCTGACTTTTGACAGTCTGCTTGAGGTCACCGCGCATCCGTACAGGCAGTATGCGGTCCACCCAATCAAAGCCAACCGAAAGAACGTGGACATGTCAATTACCCCCCGACGCTCATCTTTGAGTGATCTTTCACCTCCGGCTGAAGGCCTCTCGTCTCCAACTCAAGACTCGTTTGCGCTCAAGCGGGCCATCTGGTCGGTAAAGGCCTCAATCGCTGCAAGCCATTGATCTTGCACTTCCAAGAGCATGACGATTGTCGGGGGATTGCCGTCCTTGCTGACAAACCAGCTCTTATCGTTTTTGATCACATTGCCGTCGATGGCTGCCCTGAGGGCCTCGATGTAAGAACGACAAACCGACTTCTCTTCCGGCGTCTCTGTTGCCCACTCCAACGGATCGGTGCGCACTTTCCCGTTGGAGGCGATGGACGCGAGATTGAAGCTCTGACCGTCAGGCCTCTGCCATTTGAGGCTCATGGCCCGTTTGAGGTCCGGCAGGACACCTAGTGGCTCAAGCCGTTCGACAAATTCCCGTAATTGCCGCGGCAGTGTTGGATCGGAGATGGCCAGTTGCTCATAGAACATTTCGTGAGTGATGGAGGTGCGTCGGCCGCTCCCTGACGCGCGCGAGCTGCTCGTTTCAGCGGGTGCGGAGATGACAAGCCCGCCTGTCTCCGCGCGAACTATGCCGCGTTCAATATTGATGGTCCGCGCTAGGATGCGCGGCTGCACAAGGTAGGTGTCGTCCTCCGTCAGGCGATGAACCGATAGCTCGACTAGCCCCAAGGTGAAGTGGGCGCCTGCGTGACGCTGGAGATACTCAGCGAGGTTCTCAGACCCTTGGCGAATACCATCGCCGACAATAAGAAGAAGAAACCGGCCAAGCTTGAGATTGCGCGTGACCGCATCGACAAACTCCGCTTCCGACAAAACATCCGCATCGGCCACGTAATTGTAGAGTTTTGAGTCCGGCCGTTGACCGTCAAAACCTTTTGCGCTTCCGATCGCTTGTTCGAGATCTTCATAACTGCAGCGGGACAGGGCATCGGCATAGTCGATAATTTGTGCAACGACCTGTCGCCGCGCTTCGGGATTGCGCCACAGCTTGCATTCTACGAGGATCAAACCGCCTGTGGGCGTCACGAAGAGATTGTCGATAGGACCTGCACGTGTCGGCAATTCCCGGCAGACGGCAACACATGGAGAAAGGCTCGGTTCCAGTTCGGAGATGGGAAGCAGGGCTGGCTTTCGAAAGATCAGATCTTGAAGCCAATCTTCGTCGAAAGAGTCATCCCCATCGCCCCGCAGCGGTACCGGCGCCAAATCAACGATCTGTGGTTCAGCTCCCGCCTTGGAGACCAAAAGAGGCCGGCCGTATTGGCGGGTGCCTACCGCACGTACATTTCGGTCATCAAACCCCATAGGCTCACCTAAGATGAAGTCCCTCCACGCACACTCGAATGTGGCAGGCGCGTGTCAAACTCCCGTCTCACGAGTTTTACGATACGACGCCCTAGAAGTGAAGTCCGTCGTATTAGTTCATGGTGGAATGGTTAACCCGCACCCAGGATGCGGGTATGTCAAAGACCTTGAAGTCACATATTGGGTCGAAGCTGCGGCTTGCGCGTCAGAAGGAGGGCCTTACCCAGGAACAACTTGGCGCAAAGGTCCACAAATCGACGGAGGCCATCAGCAATATCGAGCGGGGGAACGCCTTCACATCGATCGAAACCCTCGACAAGTTCGCCCAAGCGCTCAACGTGCCGTTGATCTACTTCTTCGAAGACTATGACCGGAAATCGCGCCGGGGCCGCCAAAAGTCCGAAACCCGTCTTGCACTGGTCAATGCGATCGGCGATCTCAGCGACCGCGATGTACAGATTGTCGCGAACCTAGTGGACAGTCTACTCCAAAACAGAAAACGCTAAAGCGAACTCTGCACTTTTCAGTCGAGCCTTGACTGAGTTCGCGATTTCAACTCTGATCCAATAATTGATTCGGAGGCAACTCGGATCGTGTTGGTGGAACCGTTGAGCTGATTGTTAGTTTAACTCGGTAGAAGTCTGAACACATAGACTCTACCGTTCCAACACGGGCACGCGACACAATGGATTATTGACCGCGGCCGCAAATCAGATTGCCCGAGCTAAATAGAGTTATTTCTCCCGTGAACCATGGAGGGTTGTGGAGAGATAGCGGTGTTTTAACCCGCTGTCGCTTCGTTCCATGGTTCGTGAAGCGTCAGCACATTTGAAGGATGTTGGCGTGAGAATTCTACGAAACTGTTTCAGGTCTCTCCCCAAATTTTATTCGTGTACGGATAATTTACGTTCACTCAATCGTTGCCCGATCAGATTTTGCGTGCTTAACGATGGTTTCGCCGCGCGCATGCGTACGGCTCGACCACTCTTCGGCGCGCCGGAGGATAGCCGGTCGGAATGCTGCACCTGCATTGCCGCGGAATTCCAGCTTTCGAGGCACAAGTGTGAAATTAATTTCACACCCGTTACAGCATCTGGTGCGGGTAAACCTCTTTTGCTTGATACACCCTACAACATCCATCTCACTGGTATTCGACCGGTAAACCCAAGTCAGAACTTGCGGGGTGCCACGTCATGAGCAGGCGCAGATTACCGAAACCCTCCAGAACATCTAGGCCAGCTTCAGGAAATCGCCGGAAGCGGAAAACCAAAAGCACCGACCTGGTTGCGGTCGTGCGAAAGACAAACGGCAAACTGGAATTTGAGCTTGTTCCAATCAAGGCGATACGGATCAATCCGTATGCCGCGCGCACTCACACCAAAGATCAAATCGAACGGCTTGTGCGTCTCTACATGGAGTTTGGCTTTGTCGTCCCGATTGTTATCGATGAAAACAACGTCATTCTCGCAGGTCATCTGCGATTTGCCGCGGTACTAGCGCGAGGCGACCAATTCATTCCTGCCGTTCGCGTTTCCGAGTTGTCGGAAAGACAAAAACGGGCGTTCATGCTCGCGGATAACAAACTAGCCGAGCTGTCGGGTTGGGATCAAAGAAAGGTTTACCAGGAGCTTTGTTTTCTATCCGGTGCGGATCTTTCGATAACGATAGAAGACATAGGGTTTGACATTGCAGAGATTGACCTCACCTTCCAAAACCACGGCGATCACAATCTGGCCCGCGCAGAGGTCATGCCGAACGAGGCCGACCTACCCAAGGTAACGCGCAAGGGCGATATCTGGATTATCGGGAGGCACGTCCTGATCTGCGGTGATGCCCTCGATCCATATACGCTGCGCGCGCTCCTTATGAGCGAAACCGCACGGATCGTCGTTACCGATCCTCCCTACAACGTCAAAGTCGACGGCCATGTAAGTGGCAAGGGGGCGAAGAGGCACCGAGAGTTTGCCATGGCGTCCGGCGAGATGTCTGAGGCCGAATTCAGACAATTCTTATGTGAAACCCTGCAAAACCTTATTGCCTATTCCGATAACGGTGCCCTGCTCTACATCTTTATGGACTGGCGTCACATCCGCATCTTGCTCGATGCGGCGCGCGAGTTGGGCCTCACCCTGCATAACATCTGTGTCTGGTCGAAGACCAATGCCGGCATGGGCAGTATGTATCGATCGCAGCACGAACTGGTTGCTGTGTTCAAACACGGCAATTCCCCTCACATCAACAACATTAAACTCGGCAAGTATGGCCGTAATCGCAGCAATGTCTGGACTTGCGCAGGTGCCAATAGTTTCGGCGGCGATCGCTCTGAGATGCTGGATATGCACCCGACCGTGAAACCGGTTGAGCTGATCAAGGACATCATCCTTGACTGCACCAAACGAGACGACATCGTCGTCGACTGTTTTGCCGGTTCTGGGTCCACCATTCTCGCCGCCGAAATTACCGGACGACGCGCCTACGCCGCCGAAATCGACGAACTCTATGTGGATACCGCGGTCCGCCGCTGGGAGGCTTACACAGGCGCGCAGGCAGTCCACGCGGACACAGGCATGACATTCGCCGAGATGACCGATGTGCGCAATCCACCGGCCTCGGACTGACGCCATGGCAACGCAAACCGCCATCACATCATACAACCAATTGGAGGGGAATGAAGTGAAACATCACCCTAAATCAATCTTTATACGGAGGTACTATGCCAAAGGACAATGACAAGGTCGGCTATAAAAAGCCACCGAAAAGCGGACAATTTAGGAAGGGGCAATCAGGTAACCCCAAAGGACGTCCGAAAGGTGCAAAGAGCCTAAAAACCGAACTCTTAGAAGAGTTGAATGCCATGATTACGGTGACCGAAAACGGAAAGACAAAAAGAATCACACGTCGACGTGCAGTTCTATTGCGGCTCATTGGGAAAGCTTTTGAAAGCGATGTGCGCGCCATTTCACAACTTGCCAAGCTGGCTTTGGAGGCTGAACGCGAGGTGGAAAAAGCCGCCCCGGCAAAGGATATCACAGAAAGTGATCGAAAGATCATGGAGCGGCTTGAGAAACGAATTGCTCTCAAACACAAAGAAAAGGACGGGTAACCAATGACAGACACTTCTTTTACAACCGAAGAGCTTGACGCAATTCTGCGGACTGATTTTCAGGCATTCATGGAGAAAGCCTTTGCTGAACTTAATCCAGGCAAACAATTCGTGGACGGTGAATATATCCAAGCGATGACCTATTCATTGGTGAAAGTTGCAAATAGAGAAACAGGTCGGCTGGTGGTCACCATGCCTCCCCGATATCTGAAAACTCATTGCACGACCATCTCTTTCGTGGCTTGGCTGCTTGGTAAGGATCCGACGCTAAAGATTGTATGTGTTTCATACAACGAGAAACTCGCTCACGATTTTTCGATTCAATGTCGAAAAGTCATGAAATCAGACTGGTACAAACGAGTTTTTCCGAACACGGTTATTGATGCAGACAAAGACACGGCAGCTGAGTTTTGGACTACCAAAGGTGGCGCGCGAATTGCAACCTCAATTGGCGGAACGGTAACTGGAAAAGGGGGCGACATTATAATCCTGGACGACCAAATGAAGGCCGACGATGCCTTGTCGCAAGTGGCTAGGACAAAAGCGATCAATTCTTATCGAAATACGTTGCTTTCCCGCCCAGACGATAAGTCGGCGGCCCGCTTCATCCTTGTCGGACAGCGTCTCCATATTGATGATCTTGTAGGTTACATCCTCGAAAACGAAGAATGGGATCATCTCAACCTCCCGGCAATCGCGACGGAGCATCAAGAGATTGAAATTGGCGAGAGCTTGGTATGGCACCGTACGCCGGGTGATGTACTACACAAAGAGCGCGAGACACGAGAAGACCTGGACAAGCTCAAGAAAGCGATGGGTCCGTTTGCTTTTGAAGCTCAGTACCAACAATCTCCAGTGCCTGAGCAAGGCAATCTTTTCAAGAAGGAGTGGATTCAGCGATATGACAAGCCTCCGGGCGTCGATGCCATGGATATGATAGTCATATCCTGTGACACGGCATCCAGCGAAGGCGAAAACAACTCATACTCGGCCTGCCTTGTGTTCGGGGTTAAAGACAAACGTTACTACCTTCTAGATGTACACCGCGGTCAGTGGCTCTATACAGACCTTAGACGAAACATCATCAAACTCTGTCAGGGCTTTCCGTCGCCGGTACTTCTTATCGAGAAAGCTTCATCAGGCTTGCAACTGTTACCGGACCTTTCTCAAAATAGTAGTTTCAACCCCATTGGCATACCTCCTGAGAAAGACAAGGCCGTTCGGTTCGGGCGCGAGAGTGTTGCCATCGAGGAAAAGCGCCTCTTCCTTCCAAAGGACGGTCCATTCATCGCAGATTTTGAAAAAGAACTACTGACGTTTCCTATGGGGAAACATGACGATCAGGTCGACGCATTAACGCAATTCTTGTATTGGATGCGACAGCGTGAACAGCCGAAGCCGACAATGAAAGTCTACACAATGGACATGTTCTCGGACGGTCCAAGTGACTATGATTTTGCAAAGGTGACCGGCCTTGACAAGCTTTAGTCGCGGGAAAGCCCTTATCAACTTTTTCTTATATCGGCCAGATCCTCCGAGAGCTTTTCAGCGTCTCGGAGGATGGCGCCCAAATATATGTGATCGAGCGAGTCCTCTGGAATGGTTTCCCCTTCTGAGAAGAAAAACTCTCGATAGCGATTAAGCTTTACTATTAAGTCAGAAAGCGATTGTGCAGGATACGCAGCAATCTTCAGATCAAGATCGACAAGTTGGTCGAGCACTCTTCGTCGCTCGGCACTTTCTTCTGTAAGCTGACCATATTCAAGTCGCGCAAGCATCCATTTTCGCTGAAAAACCAAATCTCTCATCAAATCGAATCCAGTCACCGCGACAGCCTCAGTGTGCCGCTTTTTCGTTCTCCACACTGACGCTCAGTGGAAACCGGAAGTCAAGAGTACTAGGTGACAGGCTAAAGCATTAGCGCCGACATGGCATAGTTGTCACGTCTAGGCGCGAATGGCCAATGGGCCTTATGTAAATCCAGCGATGATCTGCGCCCTGGGCGGCGCCTCAATTATCCTGCTGGGACATTTGTAAACTGCCAAAGTGGGAGATTACTAACTTGCTGCCACAACAAGCTGGGCGGATAACGTGTCTTATGGAAAATTGCCGAGTTTGTTGAACGTCTGTATTTCGCCATTCTCTGCCGTTCACAGTCTAAACCTGTATGACCGCTATGCGCGCATAACCGGACATGCATTTGAATACTCTAGGGGACACCACCGTTGTTTCGGGGTAGAATTTGAAATCATTGGAAATGTGAAAAAATACGGATAACTCTGCAATGAAGTCAAAAGTGCAGTTCTGAAAGGTCGTTTGATCGATAATTGTGGGAACGGGATAGCGGCATGATCGAACATGTTCAACTTCTCAGAAATGTCGGGGTGTTCGATAATCACAGCCCCCCGCAGCAGACAGCGTTTACGCCGTTCACCCTGATATATGGGGAAAACGCTCGCGGCAAAACCACACTCGCTGCGATTCTCCGCTCTTTGGCGACAAACAACCCCGACCTCGTTGTTGAGCGCCACAGGCTTGGAGCTCAACATCCCCCGCATATCGTTTTCAGCCACCCAGGAGGGCAGGCGATATTTCAAAACGGTGCGTGGTCACAATCGTTGCCGGACATCGCGATCTTCGATGATGCATTTGTCTCAGCCAATGTCTGTTCCGGGATTGAACTTCAAACCACGCACCGTCGACACTTGCACGAGCTAATTCTCGGCGCGCAGGGCGTAGCACTCGATGCAGCGCTTCAGGGCCATGTCACTCGGATTGAAGAACACAACACTGCGCTGCGTGAGCTTGCCGAAGCGATACCGACACGGGCCCTAGGCCCCTACAAGGTCGATGCCTTCTGTAATCTCGATGAAGACCCGGACATCGATCAAAAGATTCAGGACGCCGAACGCCGACTTGCAGCAGCGAAATCAGCTGATGTTATAAGGCAAAGACCAGGTTTTCAGACAATCGGTCTTCCAGACTTTGATACCGACGGATTAAATGACGTTCTCGGACGCACTCTTGCCGATCTGGAAGCAGCAGCAGCCGAACAGGTGCGCGCCCATATCGCAAAGCTGGGTGATGGCGGTGAGTCTTGGGTTTCGGATGGCATGACGCGAATTGCGCCCGCGTCAGAAAGCCAAGAAGGTGACGTGTGTCCGTTCTGCGCGCAAGACCTCTCAGGCTCTGATCTAATCGAACATTATCGCGCTTATTATAGCCAGGCCTACGAAGACCTGAAGGCTGCCATTCGCCAAACCGGGATTACAGTGCGCAATGCTCATTCAGGCGATATTCCAGCCGCTTTTGAGCGTGACGTGCGCACTGCCGCACAGGCGCATGAATTTTGGAAGGATTTTGCCGAGCTACCGGAAATTGATATTGATACCGCCGCCGTGGCGCGTGATTGGAATGCCGCGCGAGACACCGTACTCGAACAGCTTCGTGCAAAGGCTGCCGCTCCACTGGAGCCCTTGGCGTTAACGCAGGAATCCATCGAGGCCATCCAAAATTATCGCAGGCATATCGGTGAAGTTGCAGCTCTTTCCGAGCGACTTGTCGCCGCAAACGATCGCCTCGATATCGTCAAAGAACAAGCTGCAGCGGACGACCTTGCTGCCCTGAGTACTGACCTCGCCAAACTGCAAGCGCAAAAAGCGCGCTACGATCCCGCTGTGGTGCCGCGCTGCAATGCCTATTCGTCCGAGAAGGACGCCAAAACCGCGACCGAGGCGCTTCGTACCCAAACCCGCGCGGCACTGGATCAGTACAGAGAACAAATTTTCCCGACTTTCGAGGGTGCCATCAATGATTACTTGCAGCGCTTTGGGGCATCGTTTCGCCTTGGAGAAGTCCAGTCAGTCAATACGCGGGGCGGATCAACCGCTTCCTATTGCGTCGTCATCAACCAGCAAAATGTGGATATCACCGCAGACGAAGGCCCGTCTTTTCGAAACACGTTAAGCGCAGGAGACCGCAACACGCTCGCTCTCGCGTTCTTTTTTGCGTCGCTCGATCAAAACCCCAATCTTGCGAACATAGCGGTCGTAATCGACGACCCCATGACCAGCCTTGACGATCACCGTACCTTGCGGACACGCCAGGAAATCATAGCGATGGCGGCGAGAGTACAGCAGGTGATTGTCTTGTCTCATTCCAAACCGTTTCTGTGCAGCCTGTACGAGCAAGCAGACAAAAATGTAGTGATCCCCTTGCGCATCAATAGAGCTGCTGTCGGGTCAGAGATTACCGTTTGGGACGTGCGTAATGACAGTATCTCAGAACACGATAAGCGGCATGAACTAGTAAGGGAATATCTGCGAGTTGCCGACCCTGCCAAAGAGCGCGAAGTTGCGCAGGCTTTGAGGCCGATCTTGGAGGCCTTTATGCGTGTCGCTTATCCAGAGCAGTTTCCGCCCGGAACATTGCTTGGGCCGTTCATCGGACTATGCGAACAGCGAGTCGGTGGTAACAATGAGGTTCTCTCAGTCCCCGACATTGCCGAACTCAGGGCTTTGCTCGACTACGCCAATCGCTTTCATCATGACACTAATCCCGCTTGGCAAACGGCTGCGATAAACGATGCAGAACTCACTGACTTCTCACAGCGAACGCTGATTTTTGCGTCCAGACGCTAACCAATATCTTACCGCCACGCCATCTGAAAATTGCAACGTCCGGTTTGAGGATAAAGGCGACAAATTGATAGACGCAAAAGCAGCAAAACCGGTCATCCGCTTCATGAAGCGTTACGGCAGTTAAGAGCCGATAACAAACGTCTATTAGCTCGATTGAAGCGGATGCACAAACTTTCCCCGTATCTCAAATCAGGCGTTTGATTGGCATTGGCCAGACGTTTGTGGAAATGTCGTAACGCAGAACAAAAAAACTGGTCCCATTTCGACTGGACTTCTTTCGGAATTCGAGCGGTACTGTTGGTGCGAAAGGCTTGGCCCAATCGGTCAATAACGCAGCCCTGACCCAGGAATTTCAGGGCTTCGGGTGGTGGGAGCGCCGCAATGGGCGGCACTCATACAAAGGAGCCACTCATGCCAAAATTGATCCAATCCAAACAATCTCGTCTTGTTTCTATGCTGACGAAAGGTGCAAAAATCAATCAACTCACCAAATCATTAGGCTGGCAGCCTCATACAGTAAGAGCAGCTATTTCGAGGTTGCGGAAATCCGGTTCGACAATCGAATGCACCAACGTCGGAGGGCAGAGTTGTTACCACCTGATTCAGGCGAACTCTAAAGAAGAGGTGGCGTCGTGAACAATTTCGGCACAATAGGATTGAAAAACCTAAACCGCAACGAACTGGCAAAAGAATGGGAGATTGTTTTCCGGTGCCCTGCCCCCAAGGCGGTCGGAAAACGAGTTCTAAGAGCGGCGCTCACCCATTACGCCCAATCAAGAAAACACGGCGAACTGACACCATCATGCAAGCGGCAGTTACTTCGTTCTCTGGAGCCATCCCAAAAAGCGAACAAGAAACGACAAACACTCCAAACCGGGACCAGACTCATTCGTGATTGGAATGGTCAAAAGCATGTTGTGGAGGTGATCGAGGACGGAATTGTCTGGAATGGGCGCATCTTCTCCTCTCTTTCGGCCATCGCCCGTGAGATCACAGGCGCTCGTTGGTCCGGACCGCGCTTCTTCGGCCTATGAAAATGCAGAAGCTGAAATGCGCGGTTTATACCCGTAAGTCCACTGACGAGGGGTTGGACCAAGAGTTCAACTCCCTCGATGCCCAATGGGAGGCGTGTAGTGCCTATGTCAAAAGTCAAATTGGTGAAGGATGGTCGCTCAACAACAAACGGTACGACGATGGCGGCATTAGTGGCGGTACGTTGGAACGCCCAGCTCTCCAAAGCCTATTGGAGGACATTCGATTGGGTCGCGTCGATGTCGTGGTCGTTTACAAAGTTGATCGCCTTACAAGATCGCTGACCGACTTTGCCAAACTCGTCGAATTGTTTGATGAACACCAAGTGTCGTTTGTTTCGGTGACCCAAGCGTTCAACACCACCTCATCTATGGGGCGACTTACGCTCAACGTTCTTTTGTCGTTTGCCCAGTTCGAACGGGAAGTCACGGCAGAACGCATTCGAGATAAAATTGCCGCCTCCAAAAAGAAGGGGATGTGGATGGGCGGCTCAGTGCCGCTTGGTTATGACGTGCAGGACAAGAAGCTCATCATCAATCATGCCGAGGCAAAAACTGTTCGAACCGTTTTTGATCTCTACCGAAAGCACCGAAATGTCCGATTGGTTCAAGAAGAAACGGAGAGATTGGGTCTCCGTACGAAAGCACGCGGACAAGGCGATGGCGGAAGGACTTCTGCTAGCTCCTTCCAACGAAGCCACATCTATCACCTTCTTTCAAACCCGCTCTATTTGGGAAAAGTGAAACACAAGAAAGAGATCTATCAGGGCGAACATGACGCCATTATCGAGCAGACGGTGTGGGAAGAAGTACAAGAAATCCTTGCAAAAAACTGTAGGGAGGGCAAAGTTCGGATACGGGCGAAAAACCCTTCTCTTTTAACCGGATTACTATTTGATGATTCCGGGGAAAGACTCTCGGCGGACCATGCCAACAAAAATGGCAAACGCCATCGGTATTACAAGTCACCTTCAAACTCACTTCGCACTTCTATCGACACCGCACTTCGCATTCCTGCAGCAGAAGTGGAAACAGCTGTTATTAGAGCAACTTCGGAATTTCTCAACGACGAACGAGAACTCAGCAACTACTTTGCTGAGCTCGACACAGACCAGTTTCCAGCACTGACGGCGAGAGCAAAGGAAATCGCATCACGACTTGCTGAAAACCAGGTGGTCAATGGGCGATCATTAGCGATTGAGGTATTCGATCGGATCGTCATCAATCAAGATTCACTTTCCATCTCGATACGGAAAGAGTGTCTTGTTGGTGAACCCATTTCTGAATCGATCGAGTTTGTTCACCCAACGAAAATCAAACGTCGCGGCGTCAGCGCAAAACTCATCCTAGAGAACACCAACGCCAGCAACTCCCAACCTGACGAGAACCTCATCAGACTTGTTGCGCAGTCGGTTAAGTGGTTCGATGAACTGAAATCGGGTGAAGCAAATTCCATCGCCGACATCGCTACTCGGGACCAAGTAGATCGCAACGAAATAAGCCGCCTCTTGCCAATTGCCTTTTTGGCGCCTGATTTGATCGAAAAAATTCTAAAAGGCGATCACCCAATCTCGCTTACCGCCAACCGCCTCAAACGGATGAGCAACTTGCCAATGGATTGGCAGGAACAACGCAACCTTTTTGCATCGCTCTAGCAACAACTTCTCAAACGGTCTGATCTCGAAAACACCGCATAGAGACTATCGCAGAATATAGCGGTATGTGACGCCCGAAATTCGTCTCCGGCACCAAACCATTAACTTACCTCACGCAGATAACCGCAGAAGTCTGCCATTTATCTGACCTCGTCCTTCTGACCTCTTGTGGGAGAAGAATGAATGGTGGGGGTACAGTCTTTCGAACTATCGTACAGATGGTGCATCGTTCCAAGCATCGCGCCATCTCAACGTTCTGGTCTCATAAATCGCCGACAGAGACTTTCGCCTGAAACCTATATATTTACTGGATTTCAGAGTCTCTGTACACGGAATATCGCGCTGATTTGCCGCTAAATCTTTGAAAACACAACACAATCTAAAAGAGTATATATGTCTCTATATAATCGTAAGGAGTGTGGTGGGCCCGGTAGGACTCGAACCTACGACCAGACCGTTATGAGCGGTCGGCTCTAACCAACTGAGCTACAGGCCCACCTTTCGCTCGACACGAGCGCGATCATATTTATCAGGAATTCGCTTCGGCACCAAAGACTTATGGCGGGGCGGCCCATCGAGCAGCAAATATGCTGTGGCTGGCCATCCGCCAAAAATTTTTCTAATTTGTGCGTTATGGATTGGCCTCACCCACAAAGGCCGCCAGCTGGGGACTGCCGGGGAAAGGAACGCACTATGCCAGATCAGCGAATGGTCGTGTTTGCCGCTATCGTCACGATGATGGGGGCGATTGGTTGCATCTCGTCCGCACAGGCGGAAGATGCAGATCGATTTGTTACCGTCAGTGGTCTTGGCGAAGTATTTGCCGCTCCGGACATGGCGCGCATCAATGTGGGTATCGTCACCGAAGCGAAAACCGCCGCAAAAGCGGTCGCGGAAAATTCCACACAGATGGCGGGCGTCTTCGGCATATTGCGGTCCCTCGGCATCGAAGACAAAGACATGCAAACGTCAAATTTTTCGGTACAGCCGAAATACGAAACCTATGAGGCGAACCGCCAACGACGCGACCGCATTGTCGGATATCGGGTGTTCAACCAGGTGCGCGTGGCTGTCCGAGATCTTGATAATCTTGGCGACGTGCTGGACCGGCTGGTGACAAGAGGCGAAGCCAATCAACTGAACGGCATCTCGTTCCACATTTCAGAGCCCGAACCGCTTTTGGACCAAGCGCGTCGTCATGCGGTTAACGACGCCAGGCGGAAGGCCAATCTGTATGCGGATCAAGCCAGCGTCCGCTTGGGCAAAGTACTGAGTATTCAAGAACATGGGGGACCGCGGCCGCAAGCGCCCCAGGTCGCGTTCGCCACCCGTGAGCGGGCGTCTGCCGACGTGCCGATTGCCCGCGGAGAGCAGTCTCTCAGCACATCCGTAACGGTGACGTTCGCGCTTCAGGATTAGGATTAAGCAGCTGGGCGCTCAATTTCGTTGTTTTCGTCGAGCTGGATGACAACCGGCGCATAGTTGCGGGCTTCTTCCGCCGGCAGTTGGCCGAACGCACACACGATGATGCGGTCTCCGACTTCGGCCTTGCGGGCGGCCGCCCCGTTAATGCCGAACATTTTCGAGCCGCGTGGCGCTTCGATCGCATAGGTCGTAAAGCGCTCGCCATTGTTGATGTTCAGAACATCAACTTGTTCGTGCGGCAGGATGCCGGATTCGTCGAGCAAATCGCGGTCTATGGAAATCGAACCTTCGTAGTGCAAATCCGTTTGCGTCACGGTTGCACGGTGAAGCTTTGCCTTCAGCATTGTCAAAATCATTGGAATAATCTCACTGTCTTTGACGCTTAGTTGTCCAAGAAGCTGCGCAGTTTCCTCGACCGGCTCGGATGCTTTAGTTTTCTAAGAGCCTTTGCTTCAATTTGGCGGATACGCTCGCGGGTGACGGAGAATTGTTGACCCACTTCTTCAAGCGTATGATCCGTGTTCATCCCAATACCAAAACGCATGCGGAGCACCCGCTCTTCACGCGGCGTCAAGGACGCCAAAACACGCGTTGTTGTTTCGCGCAAGTTCGACTGAATGGCCGCATCGATCGGCAGCACCGCATTCTTGTCCTCGATGAAGTCGCCCAGATGACTGTCTTCCTCATCGCCGATCGGCGTTTCGAGCGAAATGGGTTCCTTGGCGATCTTCAAAACCTTGCGCACCTTTTCCAGCGGCATAGCCAATTTTTCGGCCAGCTCCTCCGGCGTCGGTTCCCGGCCGATCTCGTGCAGCATTTGGCGCGATGTGCGCACCAGCTTATTGATCGTTTCGATCATATGCACAGGGATACGGATGGTGCGCGCCTGGTCGGCGATCGACCGTGTGATCGCTTGGCGGATCCACCAAGTGGCATAAGTGGAAAACTTGTACCCGCGCCGGTACTCGAACTTATCCACTGCTTTCATAAGACCGATATTGCCTTCCTGAATGAGATCCAGGAATTGCAGCCCACGGTTCGTGTACTTCTTCGCAATTGATATCACCAGGCGAAGATTGGCTTCGACCATCTCTTTTTTGGCCTGGCGCGCTTCGCGCTCGCCCTTCTGAACGGTTTGAACGATGCGGCGGTATTCAACAACGTCCACGCCCACCTCTTGGGACAGCGTTTGCACATTGCCGCGCAGTTCTTTGATCTGGTCGCGTTCTTCTTTGACGAACGCTTTCCAGCCTTTGCCGGCAAGGCGCCCAACCCGGCGCACCCAATTGGGATCGAGTTCGTTGCCGATATATTGCTTCAGAAACTCTTCACGCGATACGCCCCGGCGGTCCGCCAGGCGCAGCAGCTTGCCTTCAAGGCTCATCAGCCGGCGGTTAATGCCGTAAAGCTGATCCACAAGGGCTTCTATTCGATTGTTGTTAAGGCGCAAGCCCTTAACGTGCTCCACCAAATCCTTCTGAAGCTTCTTGTACCGTTTTTCCTGACTGGTGGTGAGTTCGTCGCCTTTGAGCGCCGCTTCCACACGGGCTTCTTGAAGCTTTCTCAATTTCTTGTAGTCGGACGCCACCTGATCGAACGTCTCGAGCACATGGGGCTTCAGCGCCGACTCCATTGCGGCGAGCGACAGATTGTTCTCATCGCCATCGTCGAAATCGTCATCGCCTTCTTCTTTCGCCTCGCCGTCGGCATTTTCCTCTTTCGACTCTTCGGCGGGCTTCTCGGCTTCGGCTTCCGGCGGTTGCGCTGACTTATCGGGCTGTGCCTGGGGCGCCGGGAAATTGCCGTCCGCGTCCGGGCCGGTGCCGTAGGTGGCATCCAGATCAATAATGTCACGCAAAAGAATGCGGCCTTCATTGAGCTCGTCGCGCCAAACGATAATCGCGCGGAAGGTCAGCGGGCTTTCGCACAAACCGCCGATCATGGTTTCGCGGCCCGCCTCGATGCGCTTGGCAATGGCGATCTCACCCTCGCGCGACAGCAGTTCCACCGATCCCATCTCGCGCAGGTACATACGCACCGGATCATCCGTGCGCTCAAGCTCTTCATTGTCGTTCTTGGCTGCCGGCAGCGCCTCTTCCTTTGGCGCCGGAAGATTTGCCGCCTCTTCCTTGTCGTCGCTTTCTTCGCTTTCGATGACATTGATGCCCATTTCGGACAGCATGGACATGGTGTCTTCAATGTGGTCGGGTGATACTTGATCAGACGGCAGAACTTTATTCAGTTCCTCATAGGTGACGTAGCCACGCTGCTTCGCCTTCGCGATCATTTTCTTGACCGCCTGATCCGAAAGATCGAGCAGAGGCGCATCTTGCCCCTCTTCACGGTTTTGCTTCCGGTCAGTCTTTTCAGCGGTTTTTGTAGCCATTACCCAGTATCTCCAGCGATCTAGATCGCAATCCCATCACACGGCAGCCCTTGGACGCTCGCGCCGCTTGGGCCTTTTCGCAAATTCGTTTCGGTGCGATCCCGTCCGTCTTGGCACTTGTGGATCGCGACGCATACTTACCTTCGTCTAGTTTTTATAGTCAGGCTCTTTCTCATCGAGCAGCTTTTTGAGTGCCGGCCACTCTAGCTTACCCATATGTTCCCAATGAAAGGCTTGTTGAGGGACTTTTTCTATCAATTCGTCCGACAATTCAGTCAGTGGCACACCACCCGCCAGTGTTTGGACTTGCATCTGACAGGCGCGCTCCAAGAAAAACATGTAGACATAGGCTTGGCCGATGGTGCGACCTACCGTCAATGTACCATGATTTCTAAGCAACATCGCCCAATTTTCCGTACCCAGGTCCTGTACCAGGCTTTCCCGCTCATCCATGTCCAGCGCCAAACCTTCATAATCGTGATAGGCCAAGATCGGCTGAAAATAGAGCGCGCGCTGGTTCAGCGGCATAAGACCTTTCTGGTGGGTCGATACCGCAACGCCCGCGGGCGTATGCAAATGGACCGCGGAAGCCACATCCTTTCGGGCTTCAAGCAGACCGCCATGAATCACGATTGCCGCCGTATTGACCGGGTAGTCCGTGTCTGAATAGACATTGCCTTCAAAATCGACCTTTACGAGCGAAGATGCCGTTATCTGGCTAAACAACACACCGTATGGGTTAACAAGAAATTTTTCCGGATCGTCAGGGATGCGCGCCGAAATGTGGGTGGACAACATCTCGTCCCACCCTTCGCGCGCCACAAGCCGGTAAGACGCTGCAAGATCGACACGCGCTGCCCACTCCGCCTCCGAGACGGAGTCACGTAAGGTGGGTACCGATTTCAGCGTGCCAGTTTTTGCCAATCTTCCTACTCCCGGTCCACTATCTCTTCGGCGAGCTGAAACTCAGCCGGCCGGGGTCCAACGATCACAATAGATCAAATATGTGGTGCCCTGATCTAATGGGCATCTTCCTCAAAACTATCGCTGTGCAGCAGTTCCAGCTCATTTCTTAGGATCTGCCATCGCTCGAACAATTCCTCTGTCGGCTCTTCGGCCATCTCGACGACAATCTCGTCGTGCTGAGCTTGCAGCCGACCGATCTTGTCGTGAATTGAGTACGCCTGTTGCCATCCCTTCAAAGCGTCCTCTGTCGGGCACTCAGCGTTTACAAACCGGAAACTCCCGAGAACGTTTTTTCCCAGAAAACGTTCCTTTATCTTCCCTATCCCTAGGTCATTGAAGTGGGTGACTAAGCCGTCTCTGTCAACCCCAGACGACGAAACCGCGATTTCTAAGATCTGCCGCCTAATGCTGTCAAGTTCGGCGGATTGAAGCTCCAAAGCCGCAAATTCCTCTCCAACGCTATCCAGCAACTCGGGATGGTTGATAACCGTTAAAACCAGCACGGTTTCCCGCATGCCGGAGTGCTTCTGGGTGCCTTTTTGAGAGTCATTCGCAAAAACTGAGTTGGCACCGCTGGGCTTGGCCAGACTTGACTGCAGAAGGGCGCTGGATGGAAGGGGCGCGTCACCTTCCTGATATCGCATGTTGCGGCTTCTCGAACCACGTTCGCCTCGCCAATGCGCAGGCCGCCGCCGGTCTTCCGCCGGCGACGAAGACGACCTAATTGCTGGAAACAATTCCTGCCAACGACGGGTAAACTCCCGCCGATAGTGATCACGCACGCGGCCCTCTTCAATCGTCGATAACAGATCCGACACGCGTTTCTCGAAGCCGGCCCGCGTTTCGGGCGTGGAAATGTCCCGCGCCCTAATCTCCCGATCCCAAAGCGCATCAACCAGCGGAAGCGCTTGGTCCAAGACGTTCTGGAAGCCAGCCGCCCCACCTGTGTTGATAATATCGTCGGGGTCCTGCCCGCCCGGCAGCAGCGCAAATCGCAAACTGTGACCTGGTTTGAGAAGAGGCAGCGCCAAGTCAATAGCCCGGTGCGCCGCTTTGAGACCCGCCCGGTCACCGTCAAAGCAAAGAACGGGTTCCGGTGCCATGCGCCACAACAGTGACAATTGATCCCCGGTAAGTGCGGTACCCAACGGAGCGACGGCGTTTCGGAAGCCGCCTTGCGCCAGAGCGATCACGTCCATGTAGCCCTCGGCTAACAGAACGGATTGTGACTCGTGGGCAGCACCTCTGGCCAAGTGATGGTTGTAAAGAACACGTCCTTTATGGAACAGCGGTGTTTCTGGCGAATTGAGATATTTCGGACGATGGGAGTCCTTCTCTAAGGCGCGTCCTCCAAAGGCGATGATCCTGCCGCGCACATCTGCAATTGGAAACATGATGCGATTGCGGAATTTGTCCTGAAAATCACCATCATCCCGTTTACTAAGAAGGCCGGCTTGTTCCATCAGTTCCCGAGACACGTCCTTCGACGAAAGAAATCCGATCAAACCGGTTCTGCTGTCGGGCGCATACCCCAAGCGAAACGTCTTCCAGGTTTTTGACGCGAGTTTTCGCGTTTGAAGGTACTGGCGCGCCTCTTCGCCTTGCGTGCCTTGAAGCGCCTGTTCGAAGTATTGGGCCGCCAGCTCAACCACATCCATTAGGCTTCGCTGCGCTTCGGCCGCTTGCTTGCTGCGCCCAGTTTGACGCGGCACCTCAAGGCCAGCCTCCTCGGCAAGCCGCTCGACCGCCTCAGGAAAGCTGAGGCCTTCTACTTCCTGCAGGAAGGCAAAGATGTCGCCATGCTTGCCGCTGCTGAAGCAATGATAAAACGCCTTTTGGTCGTTCACCGTAAAGGACGGCGTCTTTTCATTATTGAACGGACTTAGACCCACAAACTCCCGGCCGCGGCGCGTGAGTTTGACGCGCCGACCGACGACATCGGAAACGCGAATACGCGCTCTGATCTCATCAAGAAAGTCAGGAGTGATTGCCATTGATCCCCCAAGTTGGGGTAAGCCGAAACAACAGAGTAGCGATTCCGGCGCTGATTGGCATCAGCTTTGTGTCAGCATTTCCTTGACGATGGCGCTGGCTTTGGAGAAGTCCATCTGGCCGGTGTATTTGGCTTTAAGCGCGCCCATACATTTGCCGATGTCTTTGATGCCGGTTGCGCCCACTTCTCCGACAACTTCGCTGCAGGCACCTCTGATCTCTTCCGAGCCCAACTGCCGCGGCAAAAAGGATTCGATGATTTCGATTTCTTCGCGTTCCTGCAAAGCCAAATCCGCACGGCCGGCTTCTTCATAGGTTTGCGCCGACTCGGTCCGTTGCTTGACCATTTTTGACAGGATCTGGAGTATTTCGTCATCGGAAACGCCCTTGCATCGATCTTCTGCCCGAGCCGCAATGTCACGGTCTTTTATGGCTGCCAAGATAAGACGCAATGTGGATACTCGACGGCGATCCTGGTTTTTGATCGCCGCCTTCAGGGCTTCGTTGAATTTGGTGCGCATTTCCACTCCTAGGCCCCAGCTGGGGAGGCCGAACTTTAATTCAGCCGCCCCGCCGAAGCAATCAAACTTTTCTTGTCTAACCTATTGATAATCCTGAATAAAATTCCTTAACGATTTTCTTGACGGAATCGGGTGATTTATCTATTGTCGCGCCGTTTTGGCCCGATTTTGCCTTTGTTGGAGTGACTTAAGCCAATCGGGTCAGGTCGGGAGTCCCCTTATGTCAGAGCGCCAAAATTCGCTGAACGGAACGGAAGTCTCCGGTCCGGGACATCTTTCCGCGCGCGCTTTGCCGCCAAATGCCTGCCTTATCCTGGCCGACGGAACGGTGTTTGAGGGATATGGGATTGGATCTCTCGGTACGGCCGTCGGCGAGGTGTGCTTCAATACGTCTATTACTGGGTATCAGGAAATTCTTACCGATCCTTCCTACGCCGGTCAGATCATTGCGTTCACCTTCCCGCATGTGGGCAATGTGGGAACAAACCCCGAGGATGTCGAGACCCAGACACCCCATGCGCGCGGCATGGTGATTAAGGGTTCGATAACAAATCCGTCCAATTTCCGCGCGACACAGCACCTTCATCATTGGCTTCAATCCCACAATATTGTGGGCATCTCAGGCATCGACACCCGTGCCCTGACGCGGCAAATCCGCGAAAAAGGCATGCCAAAGGCGACGATTGCATTTGGCGAAGAGCATCTGCGCAACACACAGAACCTTCTCAATGAGGCGCAAAATTGGAGCGGTCTGGAAGGGTTGGACTTGGCCAAGGAAGTCACCTGTCTTCAAACCTATGACTGGGTCGAGACAAGCTGGCAGCTAGAACGTGGGTATGCTGAACGATTGGTGGAGCGGCGCCATATCGTAGCGATTGACTTTGGCATAAAGCGAAACATTTTGCGCTTGTTCGCCGACCGTCAATGCCGGTTGACGGTGGTTCCGGCTTCCACAACGGCCGAAGAGGTATTGGCGCTCAACCCCGACGGAATCTTCTTGTCGAACGGGCCGGGTGATCCGGCGGCGACGGGCGTTTACGCCGTGCCGACAATTAAGGTGCTCATCGAAACGGGCATTCCGATCTTCGGCATTTGCTTAGGCCACCAGATCCTTGCTTTGGCTTTGGGGGCAACGACTGAAAAGATGCATCAGGGGCATCATGGGGCGAACCACCCGGTAAAAGATCTGACCACAGACAAAGTCGAAATCGTTTCCATGAACCATGGCTTTACGGTAGCTCGAGATAGTCTGCCTACAGATGTTCGAGAGACGCACGTTTCGCTTTTCGACCAAACCAATTGCGGTATTGAAGTGGCGCACAAGCCGATCTTCTCGGTTCAATATCACCCCGAAGCAAGCCCAGGGCCACAGGACAGCCATTATCTTTTCGACCGCTTCATCGAGCTTGTCGACGCCAACAAAAACTAAATCATGCCGAAAAGAACAGACATCAATTCAATTATGATCATCGGCGCCGGCCCCATCGTGATCGGCCAGGCCTGCGAATTCGACTATTCAGGGACACAAGCCTGCAAAGCGCTCAAACAAGACGGCTTTCGCATTATCCTGGTCAATTCGAACCCGGCAACCGTCATGACGGACCCGGAACTTGCGGACGCCACCTATGTGGAACCCATTACGCCGGAAGTGGTGGCGAAGATCATCGAGAAAGAGCGGCCGGACGCCCTGTTGCCAACGATGGGCGGACAAACGGCGCTAAACACGGCACTTGCGCTGGCGGATCAGGGCGTGCTCGAGGAATTCGGCGTCGAAATGATCGGTGCGGACCGAAAGGCCATCGCCACAGCGGAAGACAGGCTGCTGTTTCGCGAAGCCATGGAGCGCATTGGCCTTGAAAGTCCTAAATCTTCCATCGCCCACACGCTGGAAGAAGCGCAAGCGGCGCTGGACAAGGTCGGTTTGCCGGCGATCATCAGGCCCTCATTCACCTTGGGCGGCACCGGTGGCGGCATCGCCTACAACAAAGAAGAGTTCGCGCAAATCGTTGAAGGTGGCCTTGACGCCTCTCCCACCACCGAAGTCCTGATCGAAGAGTCCGTCCTTGGTTGGAAGGAATTCGAGATGGAAGTGGTGCGGGACAAAGCGGACAACTGCATCATTGTCTGTTCGATCGAAAACGTGGATCCAATGGGTGTTCACACCGGCGACTCGATCACCGTGGCGCCGGCACTGACATTGACGGACAAAGAGTTTCAGATCATGCGGAATGCATCGATCGCGGTGTTGCGCGAGATCGGCGTCGAAACGGGCGGCTCTAATGTTCAGTTCGCGGTCAATCCGGAAAACGGGCGCTTGGTTGTTATTGAAATGAACCCGCGGGTTTCGCGCTCATCCGCACTGGCATCGAAAGCGACCGGTTTTCCCATCGCCAAAGTGGCCGCACGCCTCGCGGTGGGTTACACGCTGGACGAGCTCACCAACGATATCACTGGTGTGACGCCGGCGTCGTTCGAACCGACGATCGACTACATCGTCACCAAGATTCCGAGATTTGCCTTTGAAAAGTTCGAGGGCGCGGAACCCATATTGACCACTTCGATGAAATCGGTGGGCGAAGCGATGGCCATTGGCCGCACCTTTCCGGAATCGCTTCAAAAGGCGCTCCGTTCTCTCGAAATCGGTTTGAGCGGCTTGGATGATTACGCCATACCGGGGCTTGGCGAAGGGGACGACAAAAACGCCATTCGGGCGGCACTCGGCAAACCGACGCCCGACCGCCTTTTGGTTATCGGCGAAGCCCTTCGCAAAGGGTGGTCGGTCGATGACGTCTACCGTCAGTGTAAAGTGGATCCATGGTTCATCGAGCAAATCGATGACATCATTCAGGCCGAGAACAGCATCAAAGAAAATGGATTGCCGGAAGAGGCAACCGAACTACGGTTCCTAAAATCGTTGGGTTTTTCCGACGAACGGCTCGGCAAGCTTACAAATCAACCGGCCGATGCGGTTTCGTTGGTACGCCGTTCAATGGGCGTACGCCCGGTGTTCAAACGAATTGATACCTGCGCCGCGGAGTTCGAGGCGCGCACGCCCTATATGTACAGCACCTATGAGGTACCCTTCGGCGGACAAGCCGAATGCGAAAGTCTGCCGACGGACAAACGCAAAGCCATAATTCTTGGCGGTGGCCCCAATCGGATCGGTCAGGGCATCGAGTTCGACTATTGCTGTTGCCATGCGGCGTTCGCCCTCGACGAAGCGGGCATCGAATCCATCATGGTCAATTGCAACCCCGAAACCGTGTCGACCGATTACGACACGTCGGATCGACTTTATTTCGAACCTCTTACGCCGGAGGACGTGCTTGAACTGATCGATGTTGAGCAGAAGAAGGGCACGTTGCTCGGCGTCATCGTCCAATTCGGCGGCCAAACACCGCTGAAGCTCGCCCAGGCGCTTGAGAAAGCCGATGTGCCGATCCTGGGCACATCGCCGGATGCCATCGACCTTGCCGAAGACCGGCAACGTTTCCAGACCCTGCTGATGGATCTTGGGTTGAAACAACCGCCGAACGACATCGCCATGAGCGCCGAAGAGGCCATACGCAGTGCGGAAAAGATCGGTTTTCCGGTTGTAATTAGGCCCTCTTACGTATTGGGCGGACGCGCCATGGAAATCGTCCGCGATGACGCCCATCTCGAGCGGTCGACCAAGAAGCTATTCGCGGAATTCATCGACAACGCCGTGCTGATCGACGGCTATTTGGAAGATGCAACGGAAGTGGATGTGGATGCCATTTCCGACGGCGAAAACGTGTTTGTCGCCGGCATCATGGAACACATCGAAGAAGCGGGTATTCACTCCGGCGACAGCGCATGTTCGCTTCCGCCCTTTTCGCTCAGCACACAAATTATCGACCGGCTTGAAGAGCAAACCAAACAACTGGCCAAGGCGCTTAACGTGATTGGGCTGATGAACGTTCAGTACGCCATCAAGAATGACGACATCTATGTTCTTGAAGTCAATCCAAGGGCCAGCCGAACGGTGCCCTTCGTCGCCAAAGCGATTGGTCATCCCATCGCAAAAATCGCCGCCCGCGTAATGGCGGGAGATCCCCTGCCCACGATCGACAAGCCGAGATCGAATGGACATGTGGCGGTGAAAGAAGCGGTTTTCCCGTTCGCGCGCTTTAGCGGTGTCGATACGGTGCTTGGCCCCGAAATGCGCTCAACCGGTGAGGTGATGGGGCTCGATTCAAGCTTCGACCGCGCTTTCGCAAAAAGCCAGCTGGGTGGCGGCACCAAAGTGCCCGTGTCGGGCAGTGTTTTCGTCTCGGTAAAAGACCGTGACAAAGACGCGATTGTGGAGCCGGCCCGAATGCTCTCGGACTTAGGTTTCCAGTTGGTGGCTACCAGGGGCACCGCCCGGCATTTGGAGGCAAAAGGCCTTGAAGTAAAGCTGATAAACAAAGTGCTCGAAGGCCGCCCACATGTGGTGGATGCCATGAAAAATGGCGAGATTCAGTTGGTTTTTAACACGACCGAAGGCGCCGCAGCATTGGCCGATTCATTCCAAATCAGGCGCACGGCGCTGTTGATGAAAATCCCGTACTACACAACCGTTGCGGGTTCCATTGCCGCAGGTCTTGCAATTAAAAGTTTAAGGTCAGGAAGTCTTGAAGTAGCGCCACTTCAAACCTACACTTATTGACCTGGTGGAGAGTCGCTCGAAGATTGAGACAGCAAGTGGCTCATCGCTTCTCCGATCAAATCGAGGATTTGCTTTATGCTTCTCATTCAATTGAGAGCAACGAGGAAGATGTCCCGATTGGCGGAATGTTAAGGTCGATAAGTGAAGATCGGTAGACTATGGAAAGAATCCCTATGACGGCTGGCGGGTATGACCGGCTGGAAGAAGAAATCAAGCATCTGAAATCAGTAGAGCGCCCCGCGGTGATCAAGCAGATCGCAGAAGCGCGCGAGCATGGCGATCTCTCCGAAAATGCCGAATACCATGCAGCCAAGGAGCGCCAGGGGTTCATTGAAGGGCGTGTCATGGAGTTGGAAGACAAAATCAGCCGCGCCGAAGTGATCGATGTGAGCAAGCTCACCGGATCGACTGTAAAATTCGGCGCTACCGTCACGGTGGTCGACGAAGATACGGACGAAGAGAACAGCTATCAGATTGTCGGCGATTTTGAGGCCGACGTTAAAGAAGGCCGAATCTCTATTTCGTCGCCTATTGCGCGCGGATTGATCGGCAAATCCGTCGGCGACAGTGTCGAGGTTGCCACGCCCGGCGGCGGCCGATCATACGAAATCCTCAAAGTAGAGTTTGTGTAGGAATTCGTCCCTACACGTCCTATCAGTCGCTGCGGTCGACCCTATGCCAAACATAAGGGTTGCTGCCGGACTGAACAGAGATCCATTTGTAATCGACCCGTTCCCAGGAATGAATCTCCGGTTCCCGGTTGTCGAGGACAAGGATTCCTTCGTTGGTTTTCACAAGCAAAACCGCGTGGCGCCGCTCCAGCGGCGGCACGTTCGGAATATCCACCACGGCAATCAGTAAGCTGCTGCGCGGCCAACCCGTCGCGACAAGGTGTGACTTCTTCGCCAGCACATAGTCCTCACAATCGCCAAACTTATCCGCATGTTCCCAGCGTTCTTGAACGCCGTGCCGCTGATGATCCGTCACTGGCGAAACGGTTGCGTTGTACAGATTGTTGACGGACCGAAGCTCACTCCATCGGCTTTCGTCCATGGGGACAGTGCGCGGCGGGGCTGGTAGGCAATGTTGAGGCTCGCGAAAGCAGAATGAAATAAACCCTTTCGGAACCACCGCGGGACGGTCGGGATTGATCCGCAGGGTGCCGCTGCTCTGCGCCGCGATCACGAGCGACGGCCCAAATGCAAAAATGGCAATGGCCAACACCCCTGCCGCAAGTTTGCGCCCAACTGTCACGGTCAACCCCATCTCAAAAGCCGCCCAAAAATATCATGGGCCATCGGGATAACCTACACACGCCCGGGTGAATCGAGTCTTATGGTTAACCTGGACCAGCGGGGATTCGGTTCAACCTGAAAATGCCGCCTTTTCAGAGCCGTTTTGCGGGACCGAGATGGGAATGCCGGGGCTTTGCTTGCTTGTTCGAATGGTCAACGAGGTTTTGACGCTTTCGACGTTTTCGGCGGGCGTCAAACATTCGGTCAGGAATGATTGGAACGCCGAAAGGTCATGGGCCACGCATTTCAATATGAAGTCGATCTCGCCATTCAGCATGTGACATTCACGCACGATCGGCCATGAATTCACAAGCGCTTCAAACGCCTGCAGATCCGCTTCTGCCTGTTTGTGCAGCCCAACCATCGCAAAAACCGTGACTTCGAACCCCAGCGATTTGGGATCGAGATCGGCATGATAGCCCCTCACGAATCCCGCTTCTTCCAAGGCCCGCACACGACGCAGACAGGGGGGCGCCGAGACGCCAACCCGCTTTGCCAATTCCACATTAGTGATGCGGCCGTTCGCCTGGAGTTCGGATAGAATCTTCCAGTCGATTTCATCCAGCTTTACGCGTTGCATAAATCCATGCCATTCGATTTTCAGCCATTAGACCGCAAACCGGGCAGTCCGCGCAATAAAATTGCCCACCCATAGAGATAAATTGCTAGATAGTCTCTCTCTATAGAACTTAACTTCTTTTGGAGGAACGGCATAAGCGCTGGGGATAAAAAAGCGGCGGCCAAGCCGCAGACGCTTAACCGCTGCTGGGTACTTACCGATGGTTCGATCGGAATGGAAAACCAAAGCCTCGCTGTCGCTGAGGCGGTGGGACTGCCGATCGACATCAAGCGCGTTACAACGACAACGCCTTGGAAATGGTTGCCGAGACAATTGCGGTTCGGGGCGCTCAACCGCATCGACCCGTCGGGGGATCAGTTGCAGCCGCCCTGGCCAAAACTGTTGGTCACAACCGGCCGGCATAGCGTGCCGCTGTCCATCGCCATTCGCCAATTGTCGCAAGGTGCGACGTTCACCGTCCACATTCAAAACCCCAAGACGTCATTCAACCATTTCGATTTGATAGCCGCACCGATCCACGATGACATCTCCGGTGAGAATGTTGTGGTGACAATGGGTGCCCCCCATCGTGTGAACGAGCAAACACTTTCGGCATCGGCCAATATAGACTCTCTACTGACGTCGGACGCGATGCCTCGACCCTACATCACAGTGTTGCTGGGCGGCACCAGCAAAGCCTTTCGATTTACCGACCAAAAGGCAGAAGAGCTTGCGGGCAAGTTGAAAAACCTGGCTGAGCAATCGAAAGGCTCTCTGCTGATAACACCGTCTCGGCGGACGCCGCCATCCGTCGTGGAAATCCTCCGCAACCGATTGTCAGAAACACCCCATACCATCTGGGACGGTGAGGAAGAGAACCCCTATTTCACGTATTTGGGGGCTGCCGATTATCTGATCGCGACAGGCGACTCCGTGAACATGGTGACGGAGGCGGCCGGCACGGGGAAACCCGTATTCGTCTTTCACTTAGAGGGTGCTTCGGCGCGGTTTGACGCCTTTCACGCTCACATGCAGCGACATGGCGCCACACGACCGCTGTCCGACACGCTTGAGACCTGGTCCTACGATCCGGTAAATGATACGGAAAAAATAGCCGAGAGAATCCGAACAGCTTTGGACCTGGCGAATCCATCCGAATAGAACCCAGGCGTGGCGGGGGTGATCAGTTCATGGCGTTAAAGATTGAGACATTCAAGAATGCGGATCTAAGCGAGGGATGGCGTCCCGGCAACAATCCCGGCGGCCAAACGCTTTTTAAGGCTCTGGGCCACCCCGCTTGCGTGGCTGACGCACACGCCCTTGTCAACCGCCTTTCCAGTGCGGGACCCATTGCCATCTATGATCCCACGGGAGCGATTGGCAATTTCAATTCGTTCTATGATTTGGGCGAATGTGAAGTCGTCGACTTTTATGTTCAGCGTATTGAAGATCTGTCTACGTCTTTTAGGGGACTTGCGGTCAAACCCGTTAGCGACTTGGCCAAAACGCAAGCGAAAACCGTGTTTGCCCTAGTATACGATTGGGAAAAACAATCCGGCGTTCTCAACCACCTTATTCCCGACGGCGCGGAGCTTGTATCTCTGGACGCAATGCGGCTGCCTGACGATATGCTCACGGACACAAAGAACTATTTGGCGCCATTGAACTTCGCGACCAATTTCGCCCTGCTCCGAGACTCGGTTTCGACGGATGGTCCGAATTTGCACACCCGCGTGACGTCCGCAAATTATTGGGGACTGCATGGCGCGACGGCGCCAGAAATGTACCTCCACCTATTCGACACGAACGGCAACACGCTTGCCGCCTGGCGCGAACCGCTTGGCAAGCCCGGCGCATTGTTTGCCGTGGACAGCCAATCAGTGCGCGAACGGTTTGGCTTGGATGATTTTTGCGGGTCGCTGTTCATGCACGCCATCGGCATTGCGGGTCATGACATCGTCAAATATGCACTGGACACCTATGGGGATGACGGCCGCGCCCTTTCCTGCAATCACGACGCCAATGCCTGGCCTGCCGACTATTATGCTGGCTTGCCCGCCCCCACAGAGGGCGAAACCATCACTCTGTTCGTTCAGAACTCTCATCCGGCGCCCATTCCAGCGGGTTCCGTCGGCATCAATCGCATGGGAAAAGCCGACGGGACTTACTTTGCGGAAGAAATCGCGCCTTTTGCGACCCGTCAAATCGATGTGTCTGACCTGGCGCCGGGTGCCCAATGGCCGGAACAGTTGGAGATTGACGCCGGCCGGCATTTCGTCCGCCCGCGATATGAATGTGTGATCACCAAAGGCAATGACTCCCGGCGCCGCATCGCGCATGCGAATGTGGAGCGCACGGATCTGCAGCCTGACCCCTTCGTACCGGAACTCAGCAAAACCATGGGCAAGGGATACATTATGCCCCTGCCCGTCCCGCCAATTGATCGCTTTTCGACAGACGCGTTGCCCACGCCCATGGCACGCGCCCAGCAGGAGCTCCCGTTACGGATCGACCTGATCGATGCAGGGGGCGACACCGTCGCGAGCAAATATCTCGGACGCGTGCAGCGGCACGAAAGCGTGTGCGTGTCCATCGACCGATGGCTCGCCGACGAAAAGATCCCGCTTCCATCAGGTCATGGCCATGTAGAGCTGTTATACGATTTCCGGGACGGCGGAGAGGCCGACGGTTGGTTACATGCCCTTGGCCGATTCCAACAGCGGGCCAGCGGCCATGTGTCGGAAACGATTTTCGGCGCCCATATCTTCAACACGCCATCGATCTACAAAGACGAGCCGCAAAGCTACAACAACAAACCGCCCGGCCTGTCGACGCGATTGTTCCTTCGGCTCGCCGATGGCCATGTAGCCGGGGCGGACGTGGACACGTTGTGTCACCTGATTTATCCGTCTTCTCTGCCGTGGCATCCCAAAAGCAGCACGGTTCTCATTCTGCATAACCGGGACGGTGAGCCGGTGGCAGAGGAAACACTGCAAATTGCCTGCGGGGGCAGCCGGTTTTGGACCTATCACGAAGTCTTTGACCAGCAGACCCGGCAGCAGGCGGGCAGCGGGGCTTACATCGTCATTCGAGATCCCACCTGCCGCCTTTTCGGCTATCACGGGCTGTTGAACGGCCAGGAAAGCTTCTGTCTGGACCATATGTTCGGGTTTTGACGCTTCTAGCCACAAAATGTGCATCCCCTCTTGAAGGCATCGGGTTGTAGCTTTACCTATGGGCCCATCATCCAACCCGAACGAGCCTGACCTAGCGCCACCGGAGACTGTCCCGTGTCTGAAACCAAGCATAGCAAAGTCGTCATTCTGGGCAGCGGCCCTGCCGGGTATACCGCAGCCATCTACAGTGCGCGGGCCCTGTTGGAGCCGATGGTCATTGCGGGCATTCAGCCAGGGGGTCAGCTGACAATCACGACGGATGTGGAGAACTATCCCGGCTTCGAAGACGCCATTCAGGGCCCATGGTTGATGGAACAAATGCAAGGCCAGGCCGAGAAGATGGGAACGACGCTCATCCAAGACACGATCGTTGACGTCGACCTGACATCGCGCCCGTTCAAGCTTACCGGTGATGGCGGACAAATCTATACGGCCGACACGCTGATCATCAGCACAGGGGCGCAGGCCAAATGGCTTGATCTGCCCTCGGAAGAAAAATTCAAGGGTTTCGGTGTCTCAGCGTGCGCCACCTGCGATGGGTTCTTTTATCGCGAGAAGGAAGTTTTCGTGGTGGGCGGCGGCAACACGGCCGTCGAAGAGGCCTTGTTCCTGACCACATTTGCCAGCAAGGTGACGCTCGTTCATCGACGCAATGAACTTCGTTCGGAAAAAATCCTGCAACAGCGCTTGCTCAATCACCCGAAGATCGAGGTTATGTGGGACAGTGTTCTGGAAGAAGTTCTTGGTACGGAAGACCCCCTCGGCGTGACCGGCGTGCGGATCAAGAACGTCAAAACCGGCGAAGAAAGCGAACATGCCGCGGATGGTGTGTTTATTGCCATCGGACATGAACCGGCCACGGAGGTCTTTAAAGGCAAAGTCGACATGGATGATGGCGGCTACATCATCACCCAACCGGATTCGACGGCAACCAACATTCCTGGCGTGTACGCCGCAGGTGATGTGAAGGACAAGATATACCGTCAAGCCGTCACGGCCGCCGGCATGGGCTGCATGGCCGCTCTGGAATCCGAGAAATTCTTGGCCGAACAGGAGGCAGCTGCTCAGCAAGCCGCCGAATAGCGGGACGGCGCGTTTGAGAGCCGAGACCTTTCAGGCGCGCGACACCCCACCGCACACGCCAAACAAAAGAGGCTCCCCAATGGATTGGGATAAGCTGCGCATCTTTCATGCGGTTGCCAATGCGGGAAGTTTCACCCATGCGGGCGAAACCCTGAACCTCAGCCAGTCGGCGGTAAGCCGGCAAATCAGTGCCCTTGAAGACGATCTGCAAACGCCACTCTTCCACCGGCATGCCCGTGGGCTGACGCTGACGGAACAGGGCGAAATGCTGCACCGGACCACTCAGGACGTGACCGCCCGTATCAAAAGCGCCGAACAACAATTGGTGGAAAGCGGCGACAAGCCGCGCGGTCCCCTGACGGTTACCGCATCTATCGGGCTTGGCTCGTTCTGGTTGGCGCCGTCCGTGGGTGAATTTCTTGAGTTCTATCCCGACATCGATCTCAATTTGGTGCTGACGGACAACGAACTGGACCTGTCTCAACGTGAAGCTGATGTGGCCCTGCGGCCCCGCGCACCGGTGCAGCCGGATTTGATCCATCGCCGGCTGATGACCGTGCACTATCACGTCTATGCCTCGCCGGCCTATATTGAGCGCCGGCGCGCGCCCCAGAGCATTGAAGCCATCAAAGACCACCCGATCATCGGATATGGAGAGAACGTTCCGTTGCCCCTGAAAGACGTGAATTGGCTGCTGGAGGTGGGCCGTGAAGGGCGCCCGCCCCGAGAGCCGGCCGTCAATATCAACCATGTTTACGGCGTTTTGCGCGCCGTTGAGAGCGGCGCAGGCATCGCCGTGTTGCCGGATTACATCGCTGCCAATAATGCAAATCTCGTTCGGATCATGGAAAATGTGGGTGGCCCCGCCTTCGAGACCCATTTTGTCTACGCAGAACCCCTCAAAAATTCCAAAAGAGTGGCAGTTTTCCGGGATTTTTTGCTACGCAAGATCCGCGGGTGGCAATATTAGCCCCTGACGAGCCCTGCGTCAGACGCATAACTGAGTTGCGCGGCAGATCTTGTAACAGAAACTTAACATGCCTATCTCCCAGTCATGGTTGCTGCCCTGCAGCAATTCGCAAGTTGGATAACCTCCCTTCCGACTTTGCATGGACCGACAGTACCCACGCAATTTTGTCGGTCCGTCATGTCCTAGACATGAGCTTCCCTAACCCCCTGGCTGGACCGGAATTTCCGGTTCAGCCATTTTTTTGAGCTGCAGGACGACATCGCCCATAGTGTCGGCCAACTGGGCACCGGCGGTTTCGAGCGCTCGGCGGTCGGCCAGCGGGTCTCCCACATAGGCGCAGACCCGCATTCCGGCGGCAACCGCCGCGGTCACGCCGGGTACGCTGTCTTCAATAACCAGCGTGTGCGACGGCGGCGTGTCCATCTGTTGCGCTGCGTGCAGGAAGAGGTCCGGATTGGGTTTACCGCGCGCAACCATGGACGCCGAGAAAATGTGAGGCTCGAAATAGCTAAGCAGGCCGGAGCTCGTGAGCGACAAGGTGATCTTATCGAGTCCGCCTGACGACGCGACACACGTGCGAATGCCGCTTTCTTGGACACGCTGGATCAGGTCCTCAACGCCAGCCACCGGCTGCACTTCCTTTGCAAGCCTGGCAAATGTTTCTTCTTGAAGATCTTCGAGCCAGCGTTCCGGTAAGGCGCGTCCCAACTTTTCTTCGAACAAACGCACGCAGCTTTCCATGGAGAGGCCCACATATCGCCTGCGGGCTTCTTCGTAACTTGTGGGAAGACCAATCTGGGTAAGCGCGTCGGCCAAAAGCCGGTTGGCGATGGGTTCGCTATCGACCAGCACCCCATCGCAGTCGAATATGACAAGCTGCACATCGCTCATCAGCGGTAAAGCTGCTCGCCCTCAACGTTCGCGTATAGATGCGCCACTTCTTCCGCATACCCATTAAAAAGGAGGGTGGGTACACGCTCGCCCGTTCCCAGCACCTGTTCTGTCGCCTGCGACCAGCGCGGATGGGAGACTTCCGGATTGACGTTGGCCCAGAACCCGTATTCGGCGGGCTGGATCTCTTCCCAGAAACTCACCGGGCGTTCCTTCGTAAAACTGATCCGCACGATGGATTTAATCGACTTAAAGCCATACTTCCAGGGAAGCGCCAGTCTCAACGGCGCGCCAAATTGTTTGGCAAGGGGCTTTCCGTAAACGCCGGTTACCATGAACGCCAAATCGTTCGTCGCTTCTTCGATGGTAAGGCCTTCCACATATGGCCAGGGATACCAAAACTGAAGCTGGCCCGATGCAACCTTGGTATCGAGAAAAGTTTCCATACGAACATACTTGGCCGAAGAAAGGGGGCGTGCTAACTCAACAAAGGCACGCAGCGCAAATCCGGACCAGGGCACCGCCATCGACCACGCTTCAACGCATCGGTGACGATAAAGACGCTCTTCGCGTGGCATCCGCTTCACCAAATCATCAATTCCGATGGTGAACGAACGCTCTACTTCGCCGTCGACTTTGATATCCCAGGGCCGTATCTGCAAAGCCTGCGCGGCACGGGAAATTCTTTTGTGAGAACCGAATTCGTAGAAATTGTTGTACGTGGACGCCAACGCCTCGTCGGTCACTTCCCGGTCGAGCACAAACCGGTCGTTCGGCTCGAATGGATAATATTGAGCGGTCAGATCCGGTTCATCGTCCGCCGCGGCCAAGGCAGGCGGTGCAATTTCCGTCGGCATGCTGTCGCCCAGCAGCCGGGCTCCCAGGCCGATCGAACCAATGCCCGCCGCGCCAAGTCCCGCGGCAGCCAGAACTTTGCGCCTGTTCCAAAACACCTCTTCCGGTGTGGCGCGCGCTTCGTCGATCTCCCAACGGCGGCGGCGTTTGTAGAACATGAGGCTCCCCTCTCTTTCCAACGAAACGGTTTGGGGCGCCCAGGCAGACCAATAGAACCGCCTGTGCGCTCACGCACCGGTTTTATCCCGAAACCTTCACTTATGGAGTTTCGAGATCACAGGAAAGTCACTCTTGAGTGACCGACACAAACGGCAGACGAGGCACCCCTAACCCAGCATGCTGCGCAGCATCCAAGCGGTTTTTTCGCTCGACTGCATGCGTTGCGTTAGCAAATCCGCCGTGGGTTCGTCATTTGCTTCGTCAGCCGCAGGAAAAACGCTGCGCGCCGTCCTCACCACGGTTTCATGGGCTTCGACCAGATTGCGGATCATTTGTTCCGCCTCCGGAACGCCCTCCTCTTCTTTGATCGAAGACAGTTTGGCATAAGCGCTATAGGTGCCGGGCGCGGGAAATCCAAGCGCTCTGATACGTTCAGCCACTTCGTCAACCGCCAGCGCCAGCTCGTTGTATTGCGTTTCGAACATCAGGTGCAGGGTGTTGAACAGCGGACCGGTCACGTTCCAATGATAATTGTGGGTTTTCAAGTAGAGGGTGTAGGTATCCGCCAAAACACGCGACAGCCCTTCGGCGATTTCCTTCCGCGCCGCTTCCTCAATTCCGATATCGATTTCCACGGGTCACTCCTTTGTTGTCGCTCACACCCCATCGAGGGCGCATTTCTGCTCTGATATAATGCAAATCGAAAAAATAGCGACTCTTGCATGTGAAAAGGGCGTGTTCACACCAAACACGCCCTTGGAACCGCAACTGGGGCCGCGCCAGCGACCCCAAAAACGCTAGATATTACGCCGCATCCGCGTTCAGAACGTTGGTGGCAAGCTTGCCCGTCAGCTCTTGCATATGATCGAACGAGAACCGGTACGTACCGACGCCCTGACTGGCGGACCGCAAGTCCACAATCAGACTGTGCAGCTCGGATTGAGGCATGTGCGCGCTCACCACATCCCACCCGGCCCAGCCCGGCCGGGTATCGAAGCCGAGGATCTGACCGCGCCTAGTGGAAACAATGGAATTCACTTTGGCCGTTGCCTCGGACGGCACAAAGATCTCCACATGCATGATCGGTTCCAGCAGCACCGGCTGACATTGCGGCAACGCTTCGGACATTGCCAATCGGCCGGCGGCACGGAAGGCCATGTCGGATGAGTCGACCGAGTGGTGCGATCCATCGGTAAGGGTGACAGCCAAATCCACCACCGGGAAGCCCAATGGCCCCTTTTGCAGGAAATCCTTCACGCCGATTTCGACCGATGGAATGTATTGCCGGGGCACGACGCCGCCGACCACTTTCTCTTCGAACTGGAACCCGGATCCGCGCGGCAGCGGCTTAATATCCAGGACTACGTCACCATATTGCCCGTGTCCGCCTGATTGTTTCTTGTACCGGCTTCGTTGTGTGATCGGTTTGCGAATGGCTTCCTTGTACGGCACTTTCGGATCATGAACCGCAATAGACAGCCCAGATCGGTTCTTGAGCTTTTCGGCGGCCACCCGCAAATGCATTGGCCCTTGTCCCCACAGGATCATCTGCTGGGTATCGCCATTGTGTTCCACAGAGATTGACGGATCTTCGTCACAGATTTTGGCAACTGCCGTTGCGAGTTTTACCTCATCCTTCGACTCACTCACTTGAATCGCCTGACCGTAGACAGGTGGCAAAACCTGTGGCCGTTCCGCGGAGATTTCAGCACCCTTGGACGTCGTCAGGGTATCGCCGGTGTGCACAGAGGCCATGCGTCCCAAAGCGACCGTGTCCCCTGCGACAACGGAACTAACCTTGGATGTGGACTGTCCGCAGAGTGAGAACAGACCCGAAATACGTTCTGCATCCCCATCGGCCCGATAGACAGTTTCCCCGTCCTTAACGGCCCCCGACAGCACGCGCGCCAAGGTGAGCTTACCACCTTGGCCACTGTGATATGTCTTTAGCACGCGAAGGACGGCACCCTCGCCTTCTTCGATACCAAGGCGGTCCGCCAGCACTTGAACTTCGGGCACGTCGTGCCGAAGTGATTTAAGCAGCCGGCGAATGCCGTTATCTTTTTCGGCGCTGCCCATCAACACGGGAACGATCAAGCCGTCGGTCAGTTCTTTCTGAAGATCGCCGAATATTTCGTCCAGCGGCGGCTCAACGTCCTCCAGCAATTCTTCCATCAGATGATCGTCATAGTCCGCTAGCTTCTCGAGCATTTCGTAGCGGGCCTGTTGTTCTTGGTCTGCTAAATCGCCCGGCATATCGATTACTTCTGACGGCGCATGTTCGCGATAAACAAAAGCACGCTCCAGCGCCAGGTCCACAAATCCTGTGACAATGCCGTTTTCCCATATCGGCAATTGACGCAGAACCAGCGGTTTGTCGCTTGACGGCTGCAAGGACTGCAGCAGCGTGTTGATGTCACCTTCCGCCGTATCGATCTTATTCACGAAAACCAGATGCGGGATATTCTGTTCGCTCAGCGCTTTCAAGATGGGCTGCAGCGCGGTGACTTTCGTCGTGTCCGGCTCGCACACCACAATTGCCGCATCGATGCCGTCTCTTACATTGATCGTTTCTTGAAGGAATTCGATGGAACCGGGACAGTCGAGAAAGGTAAAGCTTTCGCCCATAAACTCTGTCGTCGCGGTGGTTACTTCGGTACTCATGGAATGGTCGCGGGCTTCTTGAGCGGAATCGCCGACCATGTTTTTGGACGCTGCGGAGCCTTTTCGTTCTATGGCTCCGGTACACAAAAGGATCGCCTCGAGCAGGCTTGTTTTGCCACTCAAATAGGGTCCCATTAACGCGACGGTTCTGGGCCCGGAAGGTTTCCGGTCATTCGCCATAAATTCCTCCTGTGCTGATATTTTTGGCTAAGTGATTGATGTGCTGCGGTAGGTCCTCCATCCTCTTTGGGTTGCAGCTTTCTGGATTTCTATGTTTCCAAGCAACGCAAAAAGGCGCAACCCCTTTTAGGGATTGCGCCGGCTAAAACACCGAAATTGGTAAAAATAAAGCGCCCTTGCGCCGAGAATCTGGGCGGGCGGGCGGGCCTTATGTCAAGGCTGCACAGAACCGCTGAATACGCTGGCAAGCCTCCTCCAGGGCTTCGGTCGAGGTGGCGTAGGAAATTCGGAAGTTTGGTGACAGTCCAAATGCCGCGCCGTGCACCACCGCCACCAGCTCCGTCTCCAGTAACTCAGCGGCAAAATCCTCATCGGATTCAATGACCTTTCCGGACGGCGCCGTTTTTCCAATGCAACCCTTACATGAAGGATACACATAGAATGCCCCTTCGGGGGTGGTGCACTCGATGCCGCTGGCCTGATTGAGCATGGACACCACCAAATCCCGGCGCGCTTCGAATGTTTTGGCCCGCTCAGGGATGAATTCCTGGGTGCCGGTCAGTGCCTCCACCGCGGCCCACTGGCTGATCGATGTAGGATTGGAGGTGGATTGAGACTCGATCTTTGCCATCGCCTTGATCAAAGGTTCCGGTCCCGCCGCATATCCGATGCGCCAGCCGGTCATGGCATAGGCCTTCGAGACCCCGTTCATCGTGAGGGTTCGATCGTAAAGGCCGGGCTCCACTTGCGCAGGGGTCACAAATTGGAATTCGCCATAGGTCAAATGCTCATACATGTCATCGGTGAGCACCCAGACTTGGGGATGTTTCATCAGAACATCCGTGAGCGGCTTCAATTCATCCCGTGTGTAGGCAGCACCCGACGGGTTGGAGGGTGAGTTGAAGATGATCCACTTACTCTTTGGTGTGATCGCTGATTCCAAGTCGGCCGCCTGCATCTTGAACTTATTTTCAATCGTGGTAGGCACGATGACCGGTTCACCGCCCCCCAACAGAACGATGTCGGGATAAGACACCCAATACGGCGCCGGGATAATCACTTCATCGCCGGGATTGAGGGTCGCCATCATGGCGTTGTAGATGACCGGCTTGCCCCCCGGCGCCACATGCACCTGTGAAGGCTTGTAGTCGAGCCCGTTTTCTCGGCCGAATTTCGCGCAGATTGCGTCTTTCAGTTCCGGTAAGCCGTCCACAGCCGTGTATTTCGTTTCCCCCCGATTGATCGCAGCAATGGCCGCGGCCTTTATGTTTTCCGGCGTATCAAAATCCGGCTCGCCGGCGCCCAATCCGATGACGTTTTTTCCGGCGGCGCGCAATTCCCGCGCCTTTTGTGTCACGGCTATTGTCGCCGACGGTTTCACACGGGAAATCGACTTGGACAGAAAATTTTCCGGCAGGCTCACTTGTCTCTCCATGGATCGAGGGGTTGCGCTGTCGCGTTCCTTTCGGCCGCCATCGAACCTCGACAGAACCGCCTCTCTTACTGCGGTTCTTCGATCGCCGGTCGACGCGGGCATTGCTACCGATTTATCAGAGGCCACCTGCGGTCACGCACTACCCTTGCGAGCTCACATGTCCGCGGCAGAGGTCATGCCACATTTTGATCAGGAACCCAACAAGGAATTGCGCGTCAGGCGAGAAACTCGCTTAATAGAGGATATCCGACCTATATCTAGGCTGCGCTCAGTCTTCGAATGGTATGTCGTCATCGTCATAGGAGGACGACGAAGAGGAGCGACCCTTGACAGCCGACACACCACCTCGGGAACGGCCTATTCCACGCCACCAGGCTTTCTTGCCTTCGCAGTTCTCGGTGATGCAATCCCCATCGGTCCAGGCAATCCGGAACCCGACCGCGTTGCTGCGCAATTCTGGAGATCTGTTGTTCCGATAGTCGACGCGAATCGCATGGCTTGCACTGCCCCAACTGCCGCCGCGCAGGACCCTTTTTCCGCACGGCTTGTCATCGTCCAATTCGCGCGCCGATCCGTCGAATGGTCCGCCCCTATAGGTCCCCACATAACAGTCTTGGACCCACTCCCATACATTGCCGTGAACGAAATGGACTCCCAAGGGATTTGCATTGTTGATGTACGGGAAAAAGATTTCTCTCGATTCGTCGATCTTGCTGCAGTCTCGCTTTTGATCAGTGAGGTTAGACCTTTCCACATAGTATTGCGGCACAGTTCTGCGTCGGTATTCGCATCCGCGCCCCTCATCAACGTGATGTGTCGGCTGATAATTTGCGATATACGGTGACGGCTCTGCCTGTGAGTTCCGCAAAGTGCTGAAGTCGTTCCGGCCGACAATCTCCGAGGGATCGGTAAAAGCGTAAGCAACATGACGGCTCGGCGCATTGTTCCCGCCGCGGGCCATGTATTCCCATTCTGACTCTGTCAGTAGACGGATATGTTTGCCCGTCTTAACCGAAAGCCACCGCACATACTGCTGTGCTTCATTCCAACTAATATTGATGACCGGCCGGTCGCCCCGGCCCCAGCCATTATCATAGGGTTGAACCACGCACCCGAATGGATTGCCCTCCGGATCGACCCGGTTCTTGTCTCGATCGAAATAACAGGCATCCCATTGATCGAAGGTGATCTCGAATTTGCTGACCCAAAAATCGTCTCTGATCGTCACACCGTGCCGGAATTCGGCATCGGCAAATTGTTCGTACAGCTCAGGACTTTGTTCCTTAATGGCATCGATATCCGTCCCCATTCTGAAGTGGCCGGACGCGATTTTCACCATCTTCACGCAGGCTTTCCCTTTGACGGTCTTGCCCTCTTTGTCCTTCGGGCAAAAACAATCGTCTTCCTTGTCGCCTTCGGCACAAATGGGGCCACTGGAAGAACCTTGTTGCGCCGGCGTCTTCGCACTGCTCGTCGAAATCGGGGCGCCGGAGAATGTGTAGAGAAGAACGCCGAGAACGCCGAAGATCGCGAGGAAAGCAACCAACGCGGCAATCGCGCCCCAAGGCGGAACTTCCCCGCTACGCGGCGGCCGGGGCCGACCTCCTCCACCACCGCCGGAGTTTGATCCTCCAGGCCCCCCTGGGTTCTTTTCTTTTTCACCGCGGCTTTTTTTGGAAGTGGGGACGCCGTCACCTTCTTCTTCCTGATCCTGCCCCTCGATGATTACGATCCTCGACATGTCACTCACATTCCGCTTTTGAAAACGCTTTGTTGAAGTCTACCGGTCTGGCGAAACGGTGGCCCTCCACACATCAATCGCGACCGCCGAAAAACGGCGATCGGCAGACGATCAACCGGGCGCGCCAAACCGCCCAAATCGGTTGCAACACAATTGACGCTTTTTGCCATCAGGTATCCCCCACCTTTGGCCAGGCCTTAACTATGGCAATTCCAAGTTTACCTTAACTTTGTGCCAGATCAAAACAAGCAATACTGCCTAAAATTGTGACAAGTACTACAGATTCTAGGCGATTCGGTCCGGTGTGGCTCCTTTCGCTTGGCCAACCGGCCACAGTCTTGCCGCACTATTTCCCCGCGGCGTCACAATGTTCTGAAAATGTCGCCGCAATCCTCCCTTCAACTCCGGATTGCCTTTCAACGAGGCAACACCGTTTTCAAGGGGAGAATAATGTTCCAATTCGATTACGCCGACGCAGATTACATGCGATCCGTCTGGCTGGAGCGCATTTCGTCCGCGCTTCAGCTGCTGACGGCGCTGACGATTACGCTTGCGACTTTGTCGTTCTCGCATTACGCAAGCGCGCAAACCACCAACGCGACCACAGAGGCCGGCCCGCGGCTCACATTGACAAAAATGTCCGATGTGGGCAGCGGCGGGCTGCTCCTCAAATCCCAATATGATGGCTACTTCCTGGAAGCGCCCGCGCTGGCGACCGACGTGGATATCAGTGTCAACGGTCTCATTGCGCGCACGAAGATTACCCAGCGGTTTGAAAATCCGTCTCAAGCCTGGGTGGAAGGAGTTTACGTCTTTCCCCTGCCGGACAATTCCGCCGTCGACACGCTGCGCATGCAAATCGGTGACCGGTTCATCGAGGGTCAAATAAAAGAACGACAAGAAGCGCGCCGGGTCTACGAAGCCGCCCGCGACGCCGGACAACGCGCCAGTCTTATCGAACAAGGACGCCCGAATATGTTCACCAACTCGGTTGCCAATATCGGACCGGGCGAGACGGTCATTGTGCAGATTGAATATCAAGAAATGATCCGGTATGACGGCGCCCAATTCCATTTGCGTTTTCCCATGGTGGTCGGTCCGCGATTCATACCACCCGTTGACGCGCAACTCGTTTCCTACGGCACCGCCGAGAACACGCAAATCGTCTATCGCGATCCGGTGCCGGACGCTGACCGTATTACGCCACCTGTGCTGCACCCCACTCAAGGCCAGCAAAATCCGATCGACCTAACCGTTTACTTGAATGCCGGCATTCCGATTGAACAAATTCGCAGCGCCCATCACGACATCAAGGTGAAACGTGAGGACGAAAATGGGGCCAAGATCTCGTTCGTCCACCAGGACGAAGTCGCCAATCGAGATTTCGAGCTGGTATGGCAGACCAAATCCGGCAATAAGCCTTTGACGGCGCTTTTCAAAGAAACCCGCGACGGCAAGACCTATATTGCCGGTTTCGTTGTACCGCCCAAGGACAGCGCGGCCGAAGCGCGCCAATCGCGTGAAACAATTTTCGTTATCGACAATTCCGGCTCCATGGGCGGTGCTTCTATCCTTCAGGCGAAGGAAAGTCTCCTCTATGCGCTGACGACGCTCGTGGAGGGAGACCGGTTCAACGTGATCCGATTTGACGACACCACGGATTCCGTCTTCCGCACACCTCAATTGGTGTCCGGACAATCCATCGCGGTGGCCAAACGTTACATCGAAAACCTGGAAGCCGAAGGCGGAACCATGATGCTGCCGGCGCTGCAGTCCGCCCTCAACGACACATCCGTCGAAATCGACGACGAGGAGCGCTTGCGCCAAGTGGTTTTTCTAACCGACGGCGCCATCGGCAATGAGGCACAGCTATTCGAAGAGATCGACCGTAGCCTTGGCCGCAGCCGTTTGTTTACCGTGGGCATCGGGTCCGCGCCGAATTCCTATTTCATGTCGCGGGCCGCACGGCTCGGCCGCGGGACCTTCACCCATATCGGTTCCGAACGCCAAGTGAAAGAACGCATGGCGGCATTGCTGTCCAAACTTTCGGCGCCCGTCATGACCGGCGTAAGCGTTTCGACGCGGGATGCAGCCGCTGCAGAGATTTGGCCTAATCCGCTGCCGGACCTTTATGCGGGCGAACCCATCGTGTTTACCGCCATGGTCGCCGAAGAGGCACCAAGGTTCACCATCCGCGGACAAACGTTGAAAGGCGCTTGGTCCACGCGGCTTTCCGTGAAGGATGCGGAGACCGCTTCCGGCGTTGCCAGAATCTGGGCGCGCAACAAAATCGCGTCGCTTGAGGAATGGCGCTTCCAGGGTGCAAACCTCACCACCATCGACACCCAGGTTCTGGCCGTCGCGCTCGAGCACGATCTGGTGACGCGATTGACCAGCCTGGTTGCCGTGGACCACGACGTCGCCCGGCCGGCGCAGACCCGCCTTGAGACTCAGGACGTGCCGCTCAATCTGCCCGAAGGATGGGATTTCGACAAAGTCTTCGGCGAGCAAGTGCCGACCCGCCGCGCCTCCTACCAATCGCCGGAAGCTAAGGTGATGCTGGCGTCGCTTGACACCTCGTCCACCAGCGCCACGGGTGCTATCGGCGACGACACTCAGGGTCTCGCGCTGCCCCAAGGCAGTACGGATCGATGGCTGCTCCTGATCATTGGGCTTGCCTGCATGATCGGCGGCCTGGTGATGTCCGTTCTTCAGTGGCGCGAAATCTCCGCCGCGTCGAGAAGGGAACTGATTTGACACGTCCCCAGACCAAAACGCTTGCATCGGCGGCATTGTTTGCTGCCGGTGCGGTGTTTCTTGCTTGGTCCGCCTACATCCCAATCAAGGCGGCCGTGGCGCAAGTGCTTCTCGAGCAAGCGTGGCAGCGCACGCTGACCGGTGACCAAACCGCCAAGCCGTGGCCGTGGGCCGACACCTGGCCGGTTGCCCGTATCGCCGTTCCGCGTCTCAACAGATCGGCGATTGTGCTGCACGGCGCATCGGGACAAGCCATGGCGTTCGGGCCGGGGCACATGACGGCAACGCCGGCGATCGGCGCACCGGGCACGGCGGTCATCGCCGCACATCGGGACACTCATTTCCGCTTCGTGAAAGATCTTGCGTTGGGCGATACGATCGAGGTGGCAACGGCCGACGGCGACGTCCGGGACTTCGTGGTGAGCGCGACCAAAATCGTCCATGCCGAATCGTCTGGGCTCAACCCGACCTTGGCGGGCGCGACCGGCACGACGCTGGCGCTGGTGACGTGTTATCCCTTCGATGCCATTGCACACGGACCGCTGCGCTATGTGGTGTTCGCGGATCTGGTGCCGGAGGAAAAGCTCCTTCCCTCATAAGACAGGCGCTTTGCGCATTGGCGCACATCCTCTAGACTGCACCGCAATAGATGTGGCGAGGGGGAAGCCATGGAGCTTTACGAACTTCTGGATCTTGCATCATCCGGCTACGACCGGATCGATGTATTGTGGAATTTTTTCATCTGGATTCACATGGCGGTAATCGGCGCCATGATCATCGTCACGCGCTATGTGAACTTCGTGGAGCGCGCGATCGCCATCACCACATACCTTGCCTTCATCTACATGAACTATGTGGGCCTGGCGGATGCGTACGCCTACCAAATGTCGCTGCTGGAGGAAATCGCAAACTATGAATTGGCATCCGGTCCGGGCGAGCTGGTGATCGATCACGTCCGCCAATCCAATCTGGAAGGCAGGCTCGAATATTTCGATTACATTCACATGGCGGCGGCCATTCTCGTGACGCTAGCGCTGTCCTGCATCAATTGGGTGGGCGACTTGAAAGAAGAATAATCCGTATAAGGATTACTTCTTCACGGCCAGGAACATATAGCGGTTAAGGCTAAAGAAGAAATCGCCGCGCCCCTCCCCGGCGATCAGATCGTCATACCAGGTTTTGGCCTCCGCCTCGGACACGCCCGACCGGCCGGAGACGAAATTCATGATCATGCGCAGCATGCCCGCCGCATAGGAATGGGTGTGATAATGGGGGCTGAACATGGGGATCATCTCGATCCGCACCACCGTGAACCCCGCCCCCTCCAAAATCGGTGTCAACTGCGCCGGCAGGTTCGGGTGGGCCAAATGCTCGTCCCACACTTCCAGCACGCGCTGCGAAAGCCCCCGGTCGCCGGCGTTGATCACCAGACTGTCCCAGGCCGTGTCCAGAATGACGGCGCGACCGCCGGGCTTCAGCACCCGCGCCGCTTCCGCCGCCGCTTTGTCCATGTCAGGCACATACTCGTAGACCTGGGTGGACACGAGCGCATCGAACATGCGGTCGTCAAACGGCAGCGCCGTGGCATCGCCCTTGCGGAAGTCGCATTGAGGCAAGTCCTTGCAGCGCTCGTCGGACATGGCAAGCATGGCGTCCGCCACATCGATCCCCGCCACGTTGCCTGCATCGCCGACAGTCAGGGCCATGTCATGGGCGAGGAGGCCCGGCCCCACGCCCACATCGATCACCGCGTCGCCGCGCTTGAGGGACAATTCGGACAGAACCCGCGCCCGCTGACCCACCACATCCGGGGTGAGATAAACCCGCTCCAGCGCTTTTGCCGCATCGGAATTAAAATCGATCATGTCGGCCATGCAAAATTCCTCGGACGTTTTGAAAGCGCGCCCCGCCGCTCTACATTAGCAACAAGAGACCACATCACACGGGAGGTGCCATGTCCAACGATGCGCTGGAGGTCGTCCAGAGATTTTGGAAGATCCAAGACGACCGGGATTACGAAAAGCTGGTGGATCTTTTTGCCGACGACGCGGTGTTGGAAGATCCGGTCTTCGGCACGTTCAAGGGCAAGGACGCCATTGCGGGCTTTATGTCCAAGATGAACGAGGAAATGGCGAAGATCGAAACGCACTTTAATGCGATCGAGATTTCCGGCGGCGGCGATACGGCCTGGTGCCAATGGGAAGCGGTAAGCCCACGGGGCAAACGCCAAGGCTGCGGCCTTTACAAAGTGCGCGACGGCAAGATGACCTATTACCGCGATTATATGAACGCGGAAGAAGAGGCGACGTAACCCGACCCGCCTGCTTCTTATTGTCGTCCCCGTGAAAACGGGGACCCAGTATGCCGTGCCAACAATGCTGTGTCTGGGCGTTTCATCAACAACATAGGTTACTGGATCCTCGCATGCGCGAGGATGACGATCAGGGTTTGTGTCTGGATCCAGAACACTCATGCCAAACTCGCCAAAACCTCCGGCGTGTAGGGTTTAAGGTCCGTGAACTGACCATCGCGGATTTTGTTCGGCCAGTCCGGATTGGCGAGCAAGGCCCGGCCCACCGCGATCATGTCGAATTCGCCGCGGCCCATGCGTTCCGCCAATTCGTCCAAATGCTCGTCGGCCATTTCGCTGTCCACCATGCTCTCGATCATGTCTTTTTTGAGCCCCACACTGCCCACGGACATGGACGGCTTGCCGGTGAGCTTCTTCGCCCAGCCCGCGAAGTTGAGGTCGGAGCCGTCGAATTCCGGCTCCCAAAACCGCCGGGTGGAGCAATGGAACATGTCAACACCCGCAGCGCTGATCGCATTCAACAAAGTGCCCAGATCGTCCGGCGTGGGTGCCAGTTTCACGTCGTAATCCTGCTGCTTCCATTGAGACATGCGCAGCAGCAGCGGATAATCCGCCCCCACGGCGGCGCGCACGGCCTTGATGATTTCGATGAGGAAGGTGGCGCGGCCCAGCATGTCGCCGCCGAACCGGTCGCTGCGTTCGTTCGTGCCGTCCCACAGGAATTGGTCGATCAAATAACCATGGGCGCCGTGCAGTTCCACGCCATCAAAACCCAGATCCTTCGACGCCTTGGCCGACGACGCGTAGGCCGCGATGATGTGGTCGATTTCCTCCGTGGTCAGAACAGCGCCCTTCTTCTTGCCGGGCTTGGTGAGACCCGACGGACCCACGCTTTCCACCTCCGGCAGATAGGATTTATCCTGCCGGCGCATCATGCCCATATGCCAGAGCTGGGGCATGATCTTGCCGCCGACGGTGTGCACCGCGTCGCACACTTTTTTCCATCCGGACAAGGAGCTTTCGCCGTAGAATACGGGCACTTCGCGCGCGTCCACCGCGGCGTCGTGTTCGATGGGGGTGGCTTCCGTGATGATCAGCCCGCAGCCCCCGGTGACGCGCCGCGCGTAATAGGCCGCCACCTCGTCCGAGGGCACGCCTTCCGGCGACATGGTGCGCGTCATGGGCGCCATGGCGATGCGGTTGGGCATGGTGAGCCCATTGAGTGTGTAGGGTTCGAAGAGGATGTCGAAGTTGGTCATAAATGTTTTCTACTCTTTGGTTTCAAAACTCTCTTGTCGTCCCCGTGAAAACGGGGACCCAGTAAGCCGTGTGGCTGATGTTCTGTTGCGACATCCCACTCACGGCAGTGAGTACTGGATCCTCGCGGGAGTTTATGCTTGTGCTGGCCAAAGGCCAGACACGGGCGCGAGGATGACAGCAATAGATTCCGCTCATCCCGGTCGCGCCTTCGCGAACCGGGATCTCGCACCAAAAACTTCGGATAGGAGATCCCTGCTTTCGCAGGGATGAGCGGGTTGTTGTCAGTTCCGTCATCGCGAGGAGGCGAAGCCGACGACGCGATCCAGAGCGGCTTGCTCTGAGCAAGAGACCCTGGATTGCTTCGCTGCGCTCGCAATGACGGCATTGTTTGGGTGGCTTGACCGCCCACTCCCCCTCCCAGCCACCCATAGGGTACCCTGTTCGGGTGGTTGGGAGGGGGAGTGGGCCGGCCAGGTCAATCATTTAAGCAACCTCTCCCCATCCCTGCAGCTTGGCGGCTTCGGCGCGGACGGCTTCGGGCCCGCCCAAGATCTGCCGGTTAGCGCCGATACGCTTGAACCAGTAATGCAGGCCCAACAGGTCGGTAAAGCCCATGCCCCCATGCACTTCCGTGGCGGTGCGGGCAACGAACCGTCCGACCTCGGACAAATGGGCCTTGGCGTGGCAGGCCATGAGGCTCGATTCTTCCGGCACATGGTCGAAGGCGTGCGCCGCGTACCAGACGAGCGAGCGGCAGGGTTCCAGTTCCGCCGCCATTTCCGCGCACATATGTTTGACCGCCTGGAACGAGGCAATCACCCGGTTGAACTGTTTGCGTTCCTTGGCGTATTCGACGGCCTGGCGGATCATTTCCTGGCCCGCCCCCAGCGTGTCGGCGGCGAGCATGATGCGCCCCGCATCCACCATGCGGCGGCAGGCAAGGCCTTGTTCGTTTTCCGCATCAAGCGGCGTTGCCGTAACGCCCTTGAGCGTCAATTCCCGGAACGTCCGGGTACGGTCGATGGTTTTGAGGTCCTGGGTGTCAAGACCGGCAGCCCCCGCCTCCACCACATACAGGCGCCCATCCCTGTCGGCGACGATGATGTGGGTGGCATCCGCCGTATCGAGCGCGAAAAGCGCCTGGCCGCTCAACTTGCCGCCTTCCGCCGTGATGCCCGCTTGCAGCCGCGCGCCGGTTTTCTCCGATACCGCCACGCCGAACCGCAATTCGCCGCCGGCGATTTTCGGCAGCCAATCGGCTTTCTGTTCGTCCGTACCGCTGGCGAGGATGCCCACTGGAGCCATCACGCCCGTGGCCGTGAAGCTCACCGGCGACACATGGCCGCCCAACGCTTCTTGGATAAGGGCTGCGTCCAGCATGCTTAAGCCCAACCCGCCGAATTCTTCCGGCACCAGCAGGGCCGGCGCGCCCAGTTCCGTCAGGGCTGCTTGCACGGCCGCGCTTTGCTTCCAATGGCCCGCCGTTTCACGCACGTGATCAAGCGGCGATTTTTCTTCCAACATCTTCGCCACGCTGTCTTGGAGAAGGCGCTGTTCTTCCGATAGTCCGAATTCCATCGCTTTTCTCCTTATGCTGACGCCCGAGACGGATCTTGCGCCGGCTTCGGCTCGCGCGGCATTTCAAGGCCCCGCTCGCTGATGATGTTCTTCTGGATCTGCGCCGTGCCGCCGCCGATGATGAGGCCCAGATCGAACATGTAATAGCGCTGCCAGATACCGTGGGAGCGTTCGTGCGGGCTGCCGTCATACAAAATGCCAAGCTCGCCCATCACATCGATGGCAAGCGCCGCAAGCTGATGGTTGAGCTCGCAGCCCTGCAGCTTGACGATGAGCTTGGCCAGCCCCGCATCCTCTTTTTTGGCCGAGGCCGAGAGCAGCCGCATGCCGTTGAACTGCATGGAAAACACGCGGGATTGCAGCGCCACCAGCCGGTCGCGGAAGACCGGATTGTCGATCAGCCGTTCGCCGTCAAGCGTTTCCCGGTGCATGAGATCCACAATGGCTTTGAGCCGGGTGCCCGCGGCGTTGGGGTCGCCCAGCATGCCGCGTTCGTGCTTTAGGGTCGCGTTGGCGACGAACCAGCCCTGGCCCGGTTCGCCCACGATTTGCTCACGCGGCACGCGCACATCGGTGAAGAACACCTCGTTGAAATTGGCTATGCCGGTCATGTCCACCAGCGGGCGCACTTCGATGCCCGGCGTGTCCATGGAAAACAGCAGATAGGAAATGCCCTTGTGCTTGGGGGCGTCGGGTTCCGTGCGCACGAGGCAGAAAATCATGTCGGCCTGTTTGGCGGTGGACGTCCAGATTTTCTGGCCGTTGATGACGTAATCATCGCCGTCGATTTCTGCCTTGGTTTGCAGGGAGGCGAGGTCGCTGCCCGAGCCCGGTTCCGAATAGCCCTGGCACCAAATCATCTCCCCACGGAGGGTCGGCGGAATGTATTTCTGCTTCTGTTCTTCCGTGCCCATCTCGAGCAGCGTGGGCACCAGCATGGAAATGCCCTGGCCCGACAGGCCGCCGGGCAGGCCGGCTTCGGTGAATTCTTCGGCGATGATGCGCGATTTCAGAATGTCAGGCTCCGCGCCATGGCCGCCATAGTCGGCGGGGATGGTGCGCGCCGTGTAGCCGTGCTTGATGAGCAGCTTCTGCCACTCGCGCGCTTGCTTGTTGCCAAGGCCAAGCCCCATGGCTTTGGGCGCCTTGTCCTTATGGTCGGCGAGGAATTTGCGCACCTGGTCGCGAAACGCCTGATGTTCGGGGCTGTAGCTTAGATCCATCGTCTTCCTCCAGCGTGTGCCTCTTTTGTAGGGTGGTTGGCGCCACCTATAGCGCGCTCGGAAACGCCTGCAAACCCGCGGAAAGGGCTGACGCAGGGGAATTGGGAGGCGTTTTTGCACGGGCCCTGCCCCTTGCCCCAACTGTCATCCCAAGGAGCAGGCCCAGAGTCTTTTCGGGCCTGCGAGCTTGGGATCCATAACCCCTGACCCTGAATGGACGGAAAGCGCCGTTGCCACGCCACCAAGGCCTCACCCCAACCACTCAAACCTGTGGGTATGGGTCCCAGCTCAAGGCTGGGACGACACCCAAAGTAAGGGCGCCTGAATCCCCCAAAAACACATTGACGAGATGGGTGCATGGGGTTCATCCAACTTCTCGCGTGAGCCCCCCTCTCCGCCCATGAAAAAAGGGCCCCTCGGGCCCTTGTCATAGCATTACTGCTCATTCGTGGTCGCCTCATATCGAGGTACCCCTCGTCATTGTCTTCCATCGCTCAAATTGTAACACACTCTGTGTCGTTCCCAAACGACCGGCAAATGCGTTGGGCGCGTCAAAACACTGATCTAGCTTTTACTCAGGCAAGCGCTGTTAATGCTCTCACTGCGTCTCAACTCAAACTGGATCTAAACTTGTCCAGCACAAAGCATGTCTTGGCCGGAATGGAGAAGAAACATGTCAACCATATTTACAATTAACGTGCCGACAAGGTCGAACATAGAGTTTTCTCAAGTTAAGACGACGTTTAATGTTAAGGTTACCAAGAAGAGCAATCTCGATAATGTCGTCGCAGTTGCAGACTCTGTTGATGCGAAAACGCCGCTGAAAGATTGGGACCCCGAAGAGTTTCGCATCGAAAAGTTCCTAATCATCGACAATCAAAATACAGGCGCCAACCAAGACGTGGACATTGAGTTTGAGTTTTAGTTCAGTCCAAATCATGTAGGTACGGATTGATTGAGCACTGCAAGGCGTCGCCAACCGGTGTGCGGGTCATATGTCTCATGCTGCAAATGTTGCAAGCATTAGTCCGGCGTTGTTTCATCCAACTTTTCACATGAGCCCCCCTCTTCGCCCATGAAAAAAGGGCCCTCAGGGCCCTTACGGTCATCGTCATAAGGTTCTGTCTCAATAGTGAATCTCATTCCGATACTATCTCTTTATCTCTCTTGGAGAACACTACGACAGAAATACAAAACCGTCTCGGATGCATGATCGAAGCACTAACGTACATCAATTGCGCGAACGCACGTCCTCGATACATTTCAGAATCTGAATTCGCTCATTGACTCTAATCGTGTTCACACCATCAACAAGCCCCGACTCATAAAATGCGACGCCTGCAAATCGACATTCGTCCGAGACCTTGGTTTCTCCACCACCCATCTCTAACTCGACCCGCCAAACCCCTCCGCCGCTATAACCACCAAATGAAGTGGGTCCAGGAAACTCTTCATTCACGGTGATTTCCAGCTCCCAGTAATGTTGGCCGAGCTTGCTAGTTGCAGGGCTGGCTCTGCCATCGATGATCTGTCCCACGAACTCGACAAAGTTTCCCAACTCTGGCTGCCACAGTTTTTGCCTGGTCCATTCACCCGCAAAACCTGCAAGGAGCCAAAGGCCGCCGGAGTTTGACAATCCACAAACGGGAATGAATTCGGAACCATCGCTCAGATTAGCAGAAGATTTTTTGGCCTGTATAGTGGCCACATAATTTTCACTCAGTTGCACAAACCCGATATCCGGTGGATGACGCTCGGCCGCCGGCCGTTCAACCTGACATCTCCTCAATAGTTGCTTATTAAGCGTGAGTTTGTGAATTTGGTTTGGTCTCATGCTCGACAAGATGAGGCCGACATGTTCACTCCTGGAGTCCCAGATTGCGTCTATGACGTGAGCAGCGGTCATCACGCCGAAAATGTCATCGATTCTAACGAGTGTACCGCTTCCGCAGAGATTGGTGCTGTCCGAACCCGGCAGCGCAAATCCGACCAAATAACTATCAATCTTTCGAGCCGTCGGCTCATACTGTTCGAAAGAAATCTCGACCATGGGGAAATGATAAATATGAAATAAACACAATGTGCAAACAATAGGCAGCGACCGGTGATGTTTGACACACTAGTTCTTCCGACAAATGTCGATAACGGCATTTCACGGGGTGATCGCCACACCATTTTTTTCCGCTGCGACCGCCGCACTAACTTCATTGTAGATTTCTTCGTCAGTCAATTCGACAATCCGCCTGGCTTCTTCATCGCTTATGGTCAATATGACATTCCACATTCGAAAATCTGGCATGACCGTATCGTTTCCATCGATGATCAGACCGCTGTGGTGTCGGCTAAAAGACGGCTCGCTGGGATCAAATGCCAGACGCACGCGGTGGTCGGCAACAAAATTCATATCACGCTGTTGAGCAAATACTTCCCTCAAAAAGAAGAGTGTGTCAGGAAATGCAGCCTTCCACTTGGGCAATGGACTGAAATCGTCATTTCTGAGTTCAAAACTCTTAGAGTAGTCGGTCAATCGCTGTACAAGATGCTTTGGAGTGTACTTTTTTCCGCTTGCCGCGGGACAATAGGTCAGGCACTTGGAGTTATCACACGTAGCATCTGGTTCAGCATACGTGCATCTAGCGATACACTTGTCGTCGCACGGGAATGTGTGCTCCCAATCGTCGCCATCGGCGCTCCGGGCATCCCCATAAAATGCAAAGATGCATATGCACAACAGCGTAACAATTCTAGTCGACAGTTGCACACTCATCATTTTTTTCTCCGTCTAAGGATGATAAGGGAACTGGCTGCAATTTCCGCTCCCTTAACAAGATCCGTATATGTTCTGTTGGATCCGAATTCTTGTTAAAATCGTCCTCAAGCAGATCCAGGGTTTTGCAAAGTGGAACGTTGTAGATTTCTCCACCAGACAGTTTGAACTCGCGCTCGCGCAGACTGGAATTGATCATAGTAAGATCGGCACGTATCGTAACCGATTGCCTTCGCGTTGATGCAGCTCTTGCGACTTGTATGGCCAAAGCAGGTAAAACGCGCCCTAGAGTTACACGTGGAGAAGTCTGTCGATAGAGCGGCAACTTTATAGAGCGAACGTCGATTTCCTTGTCATCAATCGAAATAACTAAGTTCCCGCAGCCTGATTCAAAAGTGACCCCTGAAGGACTTCTTTCGCTTTCAATTTCATCGCATCCGCCGCTTGCGCGCGCGTTTATTATTTTCCACTCGTCGGTATCTAATTCGACACGCAGCTTCTCGCCTTTCGGAACAAACGCAAATTCAACACGGCCAAGGGAATCATTCAAGGGTCGGGACTGGTTCAATGACTCCTGTATGAGGCGAACACGGAAATTCTCAATATGGTCAACACTCTCATTTTTGCTGTCGTTGAACTGAATTGCGAGATTTGTTGTTGGATTTAGTTGGGGAGCGACCAGCATGTACAGTACAACTGTGGCCGCAACCGCGCCTCCAAGTCGCACGACCCGGCCGCCCCCTTCCAGCTGAATAAACGCCTCCGAACCTTCGAGTACGCCAAAAAGAAGTACACCAAGTGTCGCGCTAACCGTTAGGGCGAGAAAAGATTGAAAAAGGCTGCTTTGCGCGAAGCGTTGATCAAAAAAAATTGGCAAGGTACTGATTAATGTCGCCAGCACTATCAAAAACGCGGAAGCGTACAAAAGCGGCCGTAGTTTTTGCGACGGGTTCTTTTCTTGTGGCATTGCTTCGTTCGACGACTGATTCACGTGACGTGCTCCCTTGGATTTCTGTTCTTGCCTCCGGATCAAACAATCAAAGCTGGCGGTTTGGCAATGAAGATAGCTAAACGTGTACCATTTCACAACTCAACCGTTGGCCGATGCGCAGGGAGCTGAAAGAGCCTTTCTATGAGACTGACATGCCAGTTCGATGTTGGCTGCTATCCGCATCTACAACAACCGGTCTGGGGCAGAGTGAAAGAGGTCATTGAGTTGACAAGTTAGATTCGAAGCCCAAGCCAGACGGATTTTGAACTCCTTCCGCACATTCATTTCTAAACTGGCGAACATGCAATCGGGAATACAAATCCCGACCGGAGTAAGGACCCCGGGTTGGGCGCATCGGCGCTCGCTATGAATTGTCCTTTTCGTTCTTTTGAGACTTAACCTTCGCGCGCGACCGGTTTCGGCCGCTTCTTGTTCGCCCGCTTGTATTTGCGCTGATAGTCGCGCCGCTGCTTTGTCACCTCGTACAACACAATGCCCGACGTGGTGCCCAGATTGAGGCTTTCGATCATGCCGAACATGGGGATGCTGACGCACATCTCCGCCGCGTCCACCGCTTCATCGCTGATGCCGCGCCGCTCATTGCCGAACCAAACGGCGAGTTTGGTGTAAACGGTGTAGTCCGCCTCGTGCAGGACGACATTGGTGTGCCCCTTCACATGGGGTGAGGTGACAACCGACACAAAGCCGTATCGCTGCAGATGCTTGAGGCACGCCTCGGTGCTGTCGAAGCGTTTGACGAAGCTCCATTTGATGGCCGAGACCGAAGTTTTGGACAGCGAGCGCCGTTCGCGCATGTATTGCCAGTCATCGGGCAAGCGGCCCTTGGGGTCGACGATATAGGCCTTTTCGACGCCCAACGCGTTCACATTGCGGATGACCGTGCCTATGTTTTTAACATCGGACGGGTCTTCGATGACCGCGATGAGGTTCTTGCAGCGATAGTTCTTGATCTCGTCCGCGCGCCGGCGGACAGCGCTCTTCTGTTTGGGTGTGTTGTTGATTGTCATGTCGATAATGTTCGAGCGATCGCATTCAATAGACGATTAGAAAACGCACTATTTTAGCGAGTATGTGCAGTACTTCACCAACTAGCACCAAAGTTCGGGCTTACCATTGAAACACAGGGAGGTATTCGGCATGCAAACAAAAAAAGCTCGAAATACATCCATTTTGGCACTAGTCGCTTTCGGTATTGCCCAACACACTTTCGCGGCGGACTCGGATGACAAGGAAAAGCTCATTGCCAGCGCGGCTTATACCCTTGGTACGGAAGACTTCAATGATTTCTTCAGTGGGGGCGTGTCTGACATTGACGGTGGTTTGGATGATGACCGCAACCTAACCCGCGTACACACGTTTGAGGGTTCCCTTCAATACACCGATAAGAAGGGACACAGTTACTTGCTTGCCCTTGAACACGAGATCGATGGAGAAAGTCGCGATCTCACAACACGGGAGATCACATTAGGGTACACGCATCTAATTGCACCAAACGGCAAGCACGAACTCGGTGTCCAAGGTTCCTATGAGGAAGTCGATGACGAGTTCGAAACGGGTCTCACCATAGAGAGGAGCGCAGGTTGGAATCTCTGGGGCACAGACTACCCTGTTGTGCCATCAGCTGGTTTTACCGTAAGCGATCTGGGTGCTGAGGATGACTTAAGCCTTAGAGGCACGCTCAAACCCACATTGAAAGACTTTAAGGCTCTCATTTGGAACAACATAAAACCAATGCTTGAGCTCCAAGCGTCCATTGATCCAGAGGAGGTCGGCCAAGGGCCGCGCGTGGAATTGGGCCTATCTTTCGCACTACTCCCTTTTGAAGGGAAGTTTGATAACCTGGAGATGGAATTCGGCGGCAGCGTCAGTCACGACTCCGACGACGGAAAGCCTGACGGAGCGGCCTTCATTACATTTACGCTGAATTCGGAAGACCTGCTGCCGTCTCTACGGCGACACTTTTCGAGGTCAGGCGCATGATGCTGCAACGACAATAGCCTGCCCGCCGGATGGCGGTTTGAACGCCGTCGGCCATTCATCCATTTCCAAATCGGTCAACATGCGGTCGGGATTGAAAATCCCGACCGGCCAGGGTTTGAACTCCGTCGGCCATTCATACACTTCCAAATGGGTGAACATGCGGTCGGGATGACAAATCCCGACCGGCTAGGGTTATTGAACAATCATCCTCACTTCCTGAGACTTAAAGCAAGCAAACGGATCGATCACGCGTTGCGCGTCGGATTCGTATAGCGGCCATTGATCTTTACATCGCCCGCGCAGACAAACGCACGCATACTTGGTGTCTAACGACGACGTAGTGTCCGAGAAGACTCGAATTTTTGCTCGCCTCGCATTTAGCCGCTGGAACGCGGCATGATGGTGGAGCGTCGTTTCAAAACTCACGATGCGCATTATGTTGAGCCTTGTGTTTTCTTTTGAGTTCGCCAGCCTTTCTTCGCTCACGAAGTCTCCCGTTATCTCAAGAGTTTGCGCTTCGTAATCTGCATAGGCTTCGACGCTATCTTGAAGCAGACGTATCTTCTCGCGGGTTTCAGCAACTATCTCATTCAAATCGTTGCCTGTGTAATCGGATAGCTCGCCAATCAAACTCCGGTTGCGTTCGCCTGAGATATAGAGGGGTTGTTCGTCTCTAATCTCCGTGACAAAAACATCTCGAATGATCAGTGTGCGTCTCTTCCAATGAGAACACTCGCTGCGCTTGATGCGCGTCCCGTCTTCCAGAACGCGGACCAGAATTTCAGGAACATTTTCCCCGCGTTCTACTTTTCGATAGGGAACGCATCGATGGTAAAAGCGCCCGACGAACGTGACGTTGCGGCTGTGAAAATTGCCTGCTCGAGTGTCTGGAGGCAGGAAGGTGGCGATGAGGTATCTTGCGCCCTCACCCTTTAGGTGCTTCGGGAACGACTCAACCAAACTACCATGATAGCCGAAGGGGTCTTCCCAGCGATAGAGGCCCGATAGCTCGACCCATCTGCATTTTGGATCGGCATCCAGGAGATATTCGTCACGATTGACACTGATTTCAAAAAGTTCGCCGAACGTTTCAAGCTTGATGGGGTTAAGAGGGGTGCCGCCGGGTTCCTTCGGATCGGGTTCGACGGTACAAAATCCGGACCGTTGCCAAGACCAAGTCTCTGGCGTTACGTCTTTCGCGCCGACCGGATATGAAGGCAGCGATATGGCGACGGCAATGAACAGTCCCAACAGTCGTTTCATGATGCCCCCCCTTCGCCGGCAATTTAACCGGGAAGACAGAGGGTATCAAACTCTCTAGTAAGTCGGGTCGGACTGGCGCTACAAGATCGGCTCGAACGTGACCGTCAACGTGTCGCTGAACACGTATGGCGTGCCGTCGCTCAGGCCGTTTTCCGTAACCGTTTCGCTGATCGACCGCGACGCCTGGGAGGGGTCCGTTTCCGGCGTCACGCGAATGAGCAAAGCATTGGTGTTAATGCAGGGCGGAGCGGCAAAGGTGAACACCTGCCATTGGTAATCAATCGTGTCCGTGGTGTTCAACAAAACCGGCGGTCCGAGCCCATCCACATTCGCCGAAATGCTGTAATTTATGTAATCGCCAACGGCGGTGTTGGTCAGCGACGGCAAACCATTATTCAGCGGGTTTTGCTTCGCCACCGTCACCCGAACATCGGACACGTCTGCCGTGACGCAGATGACTTCAAGAGCCGTTCCGGGGGTTGAGTCAACGCCGTCGGAAGACAGGGAGACATCGTTGATATTGGATACGGTAATTTGGGGTTCCGCCGTCACCGTGAGGTCGACGCCCACATCGCCGCCCACCTCCTGCGCGGTGGAGGGGCCGATCATCCACACGCCCATGGCTGCTGCCGCCAAGAATTTGTTGCGCCGTTTTGTCATTACCGTCCCCCCGTCTGCCTTAAACGTACCTTGGGTATGAGGAGACGATAATCAGCCGCGCGATGCCGCACATACCTTAATTTGGGTATAGGGGTTAGGAAGAATTCGCCCCGGATTGCATTTGGTTGCGGCGATGCGGTGCTAGCAGGTCTCTAACGGCAGAACGGCAGGGGCAGGCACCGGCCGTGGGTCGGAGCGGCGGAGGATGTATTCGCTGCCCTCGCCCGCCGGGTATTGGACGGTGCGGTGGAACGTCATGCCCAGCCGCTTCATCACGGCGAGCGATGCGGTGTTGGGCGCATCGGCACCAGCGATGACGGCGTCAAGGCCTTGATCGAAGGCGTGTTGGATGACCGTCCACGCCATGCGGGTGGCGAGCCCCTTGCCCCAATGGTCCGGGTGCAGAACATAAGTGAGTTCGGCTTGCGATTCTTCTTCGAGAACTTCAAGCAGGACGCAGCCGGCGAGGTCATCGCCCGCGCGCAGGAGCCACAGGCCGACGCCGTGGCCCGCAAAATCGGCAGCGCTTTTGGCAAGCCATTGTTCGGTCACAGCGCGCGGCGGCGGCGCCCCGTCGGCCAAATACTTGTAGACCTCCGGCACGCAGAGCAGGGTGTGCAGCGCGTCCGTATCGCCCGTGCGGACAGGGGTGAGGGTGTAGCCGTCTGTCATGGGTCGGCATGTGGGGATTGTTTGTCTTGGCGACAAGGCCAGGGTCTCAAACATGACGCCGGTGCACACTGCGCTGACGGCGCCGCGCAATAAAGCTAGCGAGCATGGGGTCGCTTCGTTTAGACTGGGCTAACTGACAAATTATCACCGACCAACAAAGCCGGAAGAACGCCATGACCACTGATACCTCCGCGGCAACCACCAGCGAACGGGAACGCCTCCACAACCTGTTTCCGGACCTCGATTTCGACCCGCAGGCCTTGCGCGACAAATACCGCCACGAACGCGACAAGCGCCTGCGTACCGACGGGGAAGATCAATATATCGAAATGGCGGAGGAATTTGCTCATTACGCGGAAGAAGACCCTTATGTGGAACCGGGGTTTGCCCGCGACCCAATCAATGAAGAGATCGATGTGGCGATTGTGGGCGGCGGCTTTTCCGGCATGCTGGCGGCGGCGCGCCTGAAAGAACGGGGCCTGACGAACATTCGCATCATTGAAGCGGGCGGCGATTTCGGCGGCACCTGGTATTGGAACCGCTATCCCGGCGCCCAATGCGATATCGATTCATATTGTTACCTGCCGCTGCTGGAAGAACTCAAGGTGATGCCCAAGGAGAAATATTCCTTTTCGCCGGAAATCTTCGAACATTCCCAGCGCATCGGCCATGAGTTCAGCCTTTACGACATCACCTATTTCCAAACCCGTGTGAAAGAATTGCGCTGGCTGGAAGACGACAAGCGTTGGCGGATTTCCACCAATCGCGACGATAACATCCGTGCACGGTTCGTCATACAAGCGGCCGGTGTCGCCAGCCGGCCCAAACTGCCGGGCATTCAAGGCATTAAGGGTTTCAAGGGCCATTCTTTCCACACCTGCCGGTGGGATTATGACTATACGGGTGGCGATCACTCAGGCGGCCTCACCAAGCTTGCCGACAAGCGCGTCGCCATTATCGGCACGGGCGCCACGGCCATTCAGGCGGTGCCGTTCCTGGGTGAGTACGCCAAGCAGCTTTATGTATTTCAGCGCACGCCGTCTTCCGTGGGCCTGCGCGGCAACAAGCCCACCGACCCGGACTGGGCGAAATCGCTGGAGCCCGGATGGCAGCGGCGGCGACGGGAGAATTTCGCCGACATCGTCATGGGTATTCCGCATGAAGAAGATTTGGTGGCCGATGGCTGGACAGACATCACCCGTCTGGTGGGCACCTCCATTGCCCGGCAGGCGGAGGCTACCGGCCAGACGGCGGATCTTGCCGAAATGATGCTGCGCGCAGAAATCGCCGATTTCCAGAAAATGAACGAGCTGCGCAAGCGCGTGGACGATACGGTCGACGACTCGGACACCGCCGAGGCGCTCAAGCCCTGGTACCGAATGTTCTGCAAGCGCCCCACCTTCAATGACGAGTATCTGGAAACCTTCAACCGGCCCAATGTGGACCTGATCGATGTGAGTGCCGCCAAAGGCGTTGACCGCATCACCGAAAAGGGCGTCGTCGCCAACGGTACCGAATACGAAGTGGACTGCATTATTTACGCAACCGGCTTCGAGATCACCACCTCGCCCAAGCGCCGGGTGGATTTCGACATTCTGGGGCGCGGAGGGACCAGCCTGTTCGAACACTGGGCAAACGGCAACCGCACCCTGCACGGGCTCTACAGCCATGGCTTTCCCAATTGGTTCACCATCGGCATCAATCAGAACGGATTGTCGCCCAACATGACCGCCATGTTCGACGACCAAGCGGCGCACATTTCTTACATCATCGATGAAGTGGGCAAGCGCGGGCACACTGTCGCCGAAGTGAAGAAGGATGCGGAAGACGACTGGGTCGCCGAGATTAAGCGGCTTCAGGTTTTTGGCACCAGCTTTCAGGAAGCCTGCACGCCGGGCTACTACAACAATGAAGGCCGTCCGAACAGTGGTGGCGGCGCGCTGGGTCTGGAGATCTACACGCCGGGCATTAACGCGTTCAACGCCCTGCTCAAGACGTGGCGCGACCAAGGCGATCTTGAGGGGTTCGAGCTGAGCTAACAAGCAGGCCGCCCTCCGATCAAACCGCAGGGCAAGCCTTACACGTTGTTCTTTATGGTGCCGGGCAGAGCATCCTGACTTCGTAATCCTTGCATATGTTGTCCGGCTGCTCATCGTTAATACACCGTCCGCCGCGCTCGGTATCGCAATGGTAGACCTCTCCGGCGTCCGCTGAACTTTCGCCACCCACAACACGGCACTGAATATCGGCCGGGGCTTCGCATCCATTGCCGTCTTCCAGATGACCGGCAATGGTTTCATAGTCCCCTTTGCCGCCCGGATTGTCGCGGTCGAGCCAGGGCGTCCAACTCAAGTCCGGACCGACGCATAGTCCGAAGACAACATAATCGACGGCCGTATCGTCTTGGACGTGGATGTCAACCACGGAAGGTTCGGCGCGGTTCCCGATAAGATCCAATAGTGTCTTTCCCGGGGCGCGCAGCTGCAAATTGGAAAGTTTGGACGAATAGTGATTGTCCGACTTCAACCAGCCCTTCGATGTCAATTGATTGATGCGCGACGCAAAGGCAAACCTGTCTTCATTGTTCGCATTGTTGTAGACCGATGCGAGATCGCCGATTTGGATATTGTCATTAGAGTTGCCGGAGATTGCCCGCATACGGAGCATCACATAGCCCGATTTAATGTTCGCCGGTAACACAGCGTGATCGAGAAAATGCGCATTGGCACGCGTCGCATCATATCCGACGACGGTGCGGGTCTTGAAATGGTCAAGCTGCGCCACGGGGTCCGACAACGCACTGACCTCATTGTTGCCTTGGGCGAAATTGTCGTTCTTGCCCCGCTGAACCAGAACTTTTCCGTCCCCCGGCGCACATTGCATACCGAGGTAGAATTCTTTTGGATTGCCGGCTTGCGACTCATCCAATTCCATCTGCGCAAGCGCATTGGTGCTGACGGCAATCGACAGTGCCGCAAAACCGAACACAAACTGTTTGATCATGGTGGTTCCCCTTTCCTGATACGCACCTGACGACATAAGGCTGCCGACGCGGTTGGCGTGCGCCGGCAACAAGTTCAAGTTTGAGGGGTGTTGAGGAATGCTGCCTCACATGATCATGTGAGGCGCGTGCCTTCTTAATCCTGCAGCCGATCGCCGAGGCGGTGGAATGAAACCACGCTAGTGAGAGTGTGGACGCGGTTCTGCAGACGGCACGTCGAGGGAAAGCAAGACACGCGTGCCCGGTTTGGCGCCACCGGAAGCGATATGGAGCTTGCCGCCCAACCGTGCCGCGCGCCGTTCCATATTCTGCAACCCCTTGCCTCTTTTGCCGTTGATCTCATTCGGATCGAAACCGACGCCATTGTCTTGGAGAAAAATCTCGAGCTTCCCCTGGTCCTCGAGACGCTTGATGGACACTTCCAAAAGATCCGCTTGTGAATGTTTTATCGTATTGGCCACAGCCTCTTGCAAAAACCGGAAGACGCTCAACACATCTTCAGCGCCCAGCTCGATTTCTTGCATGTCTTCCGCATCCATTGACCAATTGAGCGCAACATCGGCCGCCTTGAGTTGGGGCTCAATGCGCGCGTGAAACGAATGCATTGCCGCGACAAAGTCGGCATTCTCCAAATCGAGCGAATCGACGATCAGCCGCAAGTCCTGCAAACCGGATTGAAGCTCGGCTTCAAGTTCCGCCGGATCGACCGACTTGTTCCGTACCCGAACAAGAAGCGATGTGATTTGCCCGCCGATGCCGTCATGGACATCGCGGGTCAGGCGCCCACGTTCTTCCAACAAGATGCGCATGCGCTTTTCTTCTTCCAGGCGCTGCCTTTGTTCCGCCAAGGCCTGCCGCTGTTCATCGATCACCAAGGCCAGATCTTCCTTTTCCTCCGGGCCGCGCTGATAGAGCGCAAGAGAAAATGCCCCACACGCCATCACCAAGAAGGGAATGGGTCCAAGAACCTGGAAAAGCCCCCAAAAGTCGGTCTCAATCCCCGTCAGGGCTTTAAAGGCAATGTGCGCCACCCAAGCCAGCGCCAATCCGAGGACAGCGGCTTCGGCAAAAGGACGCAGGCCTTTCGCCGCATGAACAAGCAACCAGTAGAGGCTGAGGGCAAAAATCGGCAGGAGGAGCCCGCCCGTGACGGCGCCGAGCCAGAATATGTCGAACTCACCCAATGGCGCGGCGGCCGCAGCCGCAAGAACCAATCCCGTGCCAACTTGCCGCCAACGGAGCGTCAAGTGCCCTCTTGAGTCCGTCCAGGCCGCACATAAGAAGAGAACCGCCACGGCGGTCAACACACACCAGAGGCGAACAATCGTTTCAATGTACGGCATCAGCGGGGGGATGCCCGGCTGTGCGCCGAAATAGACAACCACGCAGACATAGCCAAATAGAGCTGACGTTCGGGCCTTGGGCCGCAACGCCGGCATGTCCTGCCATGTGATCAGGGCAACCATAATCGTCAGCACTGAGACGATAAGACAAAACAACACGAGTTGCCGAAGAGGCGGCGCCATAACGACCGGCGCTTGTGCGTTGTCAGAGCCCGGCCCAAGAATAGCGTTTAGAATGGCGCGGGACAGATTGTCTTCCACCAGCAAGAAGACGGCCAGAATGAGAAGCGCCAAAAGCACCAGCGATTGCCGATTTTCGCCAGCCCCATTCCGGGAGGACGCCCCCGCCGCGGACGTTTGTCGTTCTTCTTCCCGCAAGTGATGCCCCGCTTGTCCCAATTTCGACGCTTGAATACGTCCGCCTAATGAGGTTGCATGCCCTTAGAGTTGTAGCAACTACCGAAAACAACATGCAACCAGCGTCTAAGGGGAAAGTTCATGAAGCTGGGTCTTCAAATCTATCTCGGTCTAATGTCAATGATCGTGTTTCTTTACGGCGCCCTTCAGTATTACTACGGCGTGCAATTGGGGGCCGACCCGAACTTACCGCCACCCATTAACGCACCGGCGGACAATCAAATCCGCTACTCGGGTGGGATTTTCATCGGCCTTGCCATGATGATCTGGTGGATCATCCCGAATGTCGAAAAGCATACAATTCCTCTACGAATTATCTGCATAACCTTCCTGCTGTCCGGATTTGGCAGACTGGTTTCACTCATACTTGTCGGTCCAGGTCTACAAGTTCAGACTCAAGCGATGGTTTTGGAGTTTACCGCACCGCTGCTGCTGATTTGGCAACACTACGCGGCGAAAGAAGTTCTGCGCCAAGCTCAATAGGTGGCCAACCGGCTCTATTGGGTGTTCTCAAATGACATCACATTATCATGTGGTGCACGGCCTGAGAACTTTGTGCAGGGGTTAGACCTAGAGAAGGCGTACCGGAGAAATCATTATGTCGGAAAAAATTGGCATCCTGGAAGACGATCCGGATCTTCGATTGTGGCTGGAGAACGTCATAAACGAAAGTTCGGAATTCGAACTTATCTTTTCCGTTGCCACATTGGCGGAGGCCAATCAGAAAATCGCGCAACAGGGGGTGGACGCGTGCTTGGTGGACATCAACCTTCCGGACGGCTCAGGCATCGCATTTACGGAAGATTTGAAATCCAACAGCGACACCAAGATTCTCATACTGACGGTATTGGGAGATCGAAAAAGCGTCTTATCGGCTCTCAAGGCGGGCGCTGATGGGTATGTGCTGAAAGATGCGCCTGCCGAACAAATCAAACAGCATTTGACCGAAGTCTTGAATGATGCCGCCCCCATCAGCCCCCGAGCCGCGGCCCATCTGTTGCATGCCTTACGACCCAATCGCCTTGGGTCAACGGGCGACCAGGGAGACAATGCCGAAACCCTGACCGACCGGGAGCACGAAATCCTGCGCTTGTTCGAAAGAGGGCTTTCCTATTTGGAAACCGCGAACGCACTGGGCATCTCCCATAATACAGTCCGCTCTCACGTCAAAACCATTTACGGCAAGCTCAGCGTGACATCCCGCAGTGAAGCAATTTTCGAAGCGCGGCAAATGGGGATATTGGAAAACTAGTCCTCATCTCTGAGCACCCCGGGCAAACCTGACCCAGATTGTAGCCATCGTCACATCCGCCGGATTTCGACCTCCCTCCATTGCTCATGTGTAACCGCCATCACACGACATTTGCCGCCTGAATTGCCATCTTCAGTTCACCGCGACGGACATTATGGCCAGTTAATCCAGAACGGATTTTTTGGCGAAAAAGGGGGAAGAACGGATGTTTGGCTTTTCGATTTGGACGGCGCGCAGCCGAGTGCAAGGCAACACCGAACAGTCTCCCCAGGCGCGTCGCGCGACCGCACCAAAGGATGATGCGTCCAAACGTTATTCCGATCCGCAAAACCCGCATCTGGCGCACAGCCAATGGGGATCGTGGATTTGCTGGCCCATGTATTAGCGGCCAGGAACTAGGCGAGGAAACAGTAAAGCACCGCACACAAACTTCAGCCCGCTCGGCCAGCCCCACACCTCCACGCAACCCTCTTGGCCGGGCGGGCGCTTCCTTCAAGTGGAAAAATGGGAATGGATTAAAGCGATCGGGCGGCCTGCTTGATCGCTTTCCGTATGCTGATATAGGTCGCACAACGGCAGAGATTACCATTCATCGCCGCGTCGATCTCACCGTCGTCCGGCCTGCGGGTTTCTTCCAGCAAAGCGACCGCCGACATGATCTGGCCCGCCTGGCAATACCCGCACTGGGGAACGTCATTGTCTTCCCACGCTTTCCGGAGCGCGTCCGCGGCCCTGCCCGACACGCCTTCGATGGTGGTGATTTTTGACCCGGCGACGGAATCATGCGGTGTGCTGCACGAGCGGATGGGCACGCCATCCACATGCACCGTGCAAGCGCCGCATTGGGCGACGCCACAGCCAAACTTCGTTCCCGTCAGTTTCAAGTGGTCGCGCAGCACCCAAAGCAGCGGGGTGCCTTCAGCCGCCGTCACTTGTTTGTCTTCGCCATTAATGTTGAGCACGATCGCCATGACTGCCCCCTAACTCTTTTGGACGTTTTCGATGGGCAAACGGTCTCCATCGGCACCGAAGATCGGCAACTTCCGAATGCGCAAGCCCGTTGCCGCAAAAATGGCATTGGTGAGCGCCGGGGCCGCGGGCGGCGTGCCCGGTTCTCCCGTGCCCGCCGGCGGTGCGTCGGATGCGACGATTTCGATCTCCATGTCTTTGGGTGCTTCTTCCATGCGCATCAAACGCCAATCAGGAAAGTTGTTCTGCACCACGGCGCCGCCTTGGGTGGAGATTTCGCCATAAAGCGCATTGGAGAGGCCGAACAGCGTTCCGCCCTCAAACTGGTCTTCCGAATGGCGCGGATTAACGACAGTCCCTGCATCGGCGGCGAGCCAAATGCCCGGGATCTCCAACCGCCCCTCATCGTCGACGGCAACTTCGATGACCGTTGCCACATAGGTGAGGAACGACCGGTGGGCAGCAATGCCAAGCCCACGGCCTTTGCGCATTCGGCGCCCCCAGCGGGCCATATCGGCTGCCCGTTCGATTACGTGCCGCAGACGGCCCGTATCGATGGGATATTCTTCGGGGTCGGCACCATAATTGTTGTATTTGGCGCCGTCCGCCAGCGGGTCGACGATGCGGGACGGCCCCACCAGGTCGAGCAGATAATCCTTTTGATCGCGGCCGGCTGCATGGGCAAGTTCCGCCGCAAAACTCTGCACGCCAAAGGCATGAAACGTGTTGCACACGGATCTTAGCCATCCAATGCGCACATGGCCGGTGGCCGTTCCCGATTCCGTGCGAAAGTTCGGGACGTCGAACGGATTATCCAGCACGCCTTGTGACAGCTCTTCATCCCGCATTTGGTTGAGACCCGGGACAAACGTGGTGGCAATCGACGGGAATGCCGACCGGTGCAGAAAGGCGGTGCACTTCCCATCTTCGTCCAAGCCCGCTTCAAAATGTTGAGCGCTTGGCATGTGAAAATAGTCTTGCTGCAGATCATCTTCCCGCGTCCAAGTGACTTTGACGGGCCGGCCCATTTGTTGGGCAAGCAGAACCGCTTCCAACACAAAATCGGGCTTGGATTTACGGCCGAACGCGCCGCCCAGCCACGTGGTGTGAACCGTTATGTTCTCGAGCGGAATGCCCAGGCCTTGGTGGATGGTGTTTCGAGTGGTTTGCGCATCCTGAACGCAGGCCCAACAGGTCAGTTTGTCACCATTCCATTCGGCCGTGGCACTGACCGGCTCAATCGACGAGTGGGCGTAATGAGGTGTTGCGTAATCCGCCTCGACCTTCGTCTTGGCCGACGCCAAAGCGCCGTCGACGTCACCGCGATTGCTTCTTACCCCTCCCGGTTGGCGCACGCTGGCAACCAAACCCGCCAGAAAGTCTTTGCTGTCATAGTCGGCATTGGGCCCGTCGACCCAGTCGATCTGCAGCGCCTCTCGTCCTTGAATGGCCGCCCAAGTATCGGTGGCAATCACGGCCATGCCGCCCAGCGGTTTGAATAGAGCCGGCGGTTCCGCATCGGGCAGTCGGATCGTTTTAAGCACGCCCGGAACGGTTAGCGCGTCGCTGTCGTCGACCGTGCCGACCTTGCCGAACAATTGTGGGGGGTGCGCGATCACCGCGTAGACCATATTGGGTCGGTCCACATCGATGCCGTATTCCCCTTGTCCGCGAATAATCTTCGGGACCGTCAGCGAAGGGACCGGTTTGCCGATGTATCGCCAGTCGCGCCTTTCCTTCAGCTTCACTTGATCTTCGGTGGGCAGGGGAAGAGCAGCGGCTGCCACTGCCAGTTCGCCAAAACCAAGCCTGCGGCCATTCTGGGAATTCCTTACTTGGCCCAGCTTGGCGGTACACCGCGCCACATCCACGCCCCATTCATTGGCAGCGGCTTGTTCCAACATGCCGCGCATGGCGGCACCCGCAACGCGCAAGCGATGCAAGTTGAAGCGCACGGAGCGGGAGCCATCCGTGTTTTGATCGCCGTATTTCGCGTCACCCTCCGCTTGGACGATTTGCACATCGTCCCAATCGGCTTCGAGCTCGTCAGCGACGATCTGCGCCATGGCGGTCCAAGCCTGCTGGCCCATTTCCGCCCGATGGCAGGTGATGCGAACGGTGCCGTCTTCTTCTATGGCAATCCACAAAGAGGGCGTGGCATCCCCGCCGCGGACTTGGGTGAGCGGACGGGCGGACTGCAATTCCTGCGCAAAACTGAGCCCCGGCCTACCGGCCAAGGCGACGCTGACGGCAAAGCCCCCTGCTCCCGCCAGCATGCTGCGCCGACTGACTTTTGCGATTGCAGATGTATCGTTTACCGGCGCCTGCGTTGACGTTTGCCCTGTGCGCATTTGCATGACGGATCCCCCCTTTGTGCCTTACGTCGCCGCCCGATTGGGAACATGGGCGTCAAACCACGTCAGCATGTCTTCCGGATGATCACCGAACCAATTGTAGCCGTCAAACCTGTGAGTGGGCTCTTCCAACCAATACATTTCTTTTTCGACTGGTATGTTTTCGAAAAGTGTCGCAACAAAATCAAAATCCGTATTGGGGTCTTTGCGCGCTTGTACCAATCGGGTGGGCACATTGACCGACGTCGCCGCGTCTTGAACCGGGTAGTCGAGGGAGATCCCGCCGGTATGAGCCGTAAAGTGGTCTTCGACCGCTTGCCAAAGCTCGTCGACAACGCCGGTCTGGCGCAGGAAGTCGCCGTTGCGCAATGGCTGCAGGGCCACCATGGCTTTAACGCCCGCGCGCACAAAGGCGTCAGGATCTTCCGCCATGGCATTAATGGTGGAATTCGCGCCCATGCAATAGCTCAAAAGGCCAACGGGCTTGCCGGCAGTTGCGGGTTCCTCGGCGACAAAATCAACGGCGGCGAGTACATCCCAGCGCTCGTCCAAACCGCCCGTGCCCACGCCCAGCTTGCTTTTGCCGCTGAGGCCATGGTTGCGTAAATCATACATCAGCACCGCATAGCCGGCGTCGGTCAGCCGCTTTGCAACGTTCACGAACTCGATCTCTTTGTCGTATGGCACGCTGCCTTCCGGCTGATGTCTGAGCTGATAGCCGTACCGGTTCGCCCGATAGCCGAAATGGGTCATAACGATAGCCTTGTCGGCCGTTTCGTTGAGGAGCCAGCCGGACAAGGTCACTCCATCGCGCGTCTCAAACGTCACGTCCCGGTAGTCAATCCCGTAGTCGGTCGGTGTTTTGGGGAAGGGCTGCGGTGGTGGATGCAGCATGGTATCGCCAATCATCTTCGCCATTGCCGTCTGATCGATTGAAGCTTGTTCCGTCATGACACTTGCATCCCGTTTTGTTGGAAAGTGATCTCTTAGCGTCAACATGACAAATTATGTCTTTTTGTCATGTTGACGCTAAGGAGGCAGAAAGTCAATATGAATCGATGAATGAGAAGGAAACTGAAATCGTCGACGCCGCCGTGCGCGTCTTTGCGCGATACGGCCTGAAACGGGCGACCATGAACGACATCGCCAACGAAGTCGGTGTTGCGCGGCAAACGCTCTATGCGACGTTTTCAACCAAGGATGACATTCTGCGCGCGACCATTCGTTTGGCCGCGGAACGCAGCATCACGGCCATTCGACGCGAATGCGAGGAGGCCCATTCACTTGAAGACAAGATCGACATTTTCTTGGCCCACCATACCGTTAAACCCTTTGAGCGGATTAGAGCTTCCGTCGATCCCGACGATTTCCTAACCGGGTTCAACACGGCGGGCGAGAAAGAGATCGAGAAGTCAAATGCGGCCTATTGCGCCGCCCTGGAACGTATCCTCGCACCCTATGAGAACGAGATCCGCGCCGCGGGTTCGACCGTGCGGGACTTTGCCGAGTTCATCCAGGTTTCGTCAGCCGGCTTCAAACAAACCGCCAAATCCAAGAAACAGCTCATGCGCTTGTTGGACGCCTTGAAGTCATCCATCTTGGCAACGATTGCAGAATAAGAGACGCGGCGTCTAAGCCTGCCCACATTTCCAGAAGCGAAAAGGCTTAAGACCGCACCAGCGGTGTTTGCTCAGCAAGCGAACCTTCGCGCCCCGCCACTTCGTCGAACAGATCCTCATAATGCGGGTGATTGGTGCCCAGCACACGGTCCCAAAAGGTGAAATAGAAACCGTAATTGTAGCGGAATGTCCGGTGATGGAGGTTATGATGGGTTGCCGTTAGAAACCATCTTCCGATCGGATGCCGGGCAAAGCCCTTGGGGAAAAACTCAAATCCCAGATGGGCCAAACAATTCATCAGCAGCATGTAATGAACAAAGGCCAGCAAAACAATGATGTGAAGAGGCATGACCACCACAAGCACTACCGCAATGCCAAACTCCAATACAGCCTCCAGAGGATGAAACGCATATGCCGCCCATGGCGTGGGGTTGGTGGATGCGTGATGTACTTTATGAACGCGCTCGTAAATCGGCCCCACATGCATCAGCCGGTGAATGAAATAGAAATAAGCGTCATGAACGAGGATGGTGGCAAAGAAACTTGCCAACAAATACCACCATCCATATTTGGCAACGTCGAAGTAAAGCTGCGACACGCCCATCTCATGAAGCCAAATGACAATGATGTCGAGCGCCGCAAAGACAATCAGTGTACCGATGGAGTAACGCATCTCGCGGGAGATCTGTTTGCCATCGGGTGTGACGTTCTGAATGCGCTTATGGGCGTACCAGGTGGCCATGACAATATGCACGATGAAATAGGCCAGCCCCGCGATCAGAATGTAGCGCACCCCATTGCTTAGAAAAGAATCGAGCATCACGTCGGTCAATTTCGAGACGTCTGTGAGAATGCCGTCCAGCGGATGGTTCATGGCCGCCTCCTTTACGCTCGGGAATCATCGAAGCGGGGCAACGCGCTCGGCCGCCGCCAGATTTGGGTCTTACACAGGAAGAGGACGCAGCCTTCCACATAGAGCGTATCGTCATCGGCAAGCGTCATGGTGGCGCGATAGGTGCGGCCGTCGCCCGGATTGTAGATCTCACCGGAGGCAGACAGAGGCTCCAGCGAGCCCCTGACCATGCCGATTAAGATATGCCGCCCTAACAGGGGCTGCCGGCGCAGCTCATGGTCCGGGTTTTCGGCATCGAGAACAGGCAGGCCATTCCCGTCGACCGCCGCCCACAGCCAGACGATTTCGCCGCACATGGAGGCGCTGTCCGTTTCGCACGGAGCAACCTCCACCACAGAGGCATAGCCTTCGGTCACCCAATACCCGTTCAAGGTGTTGGGCGCGGCAAAGGCCGGTCCGCCAAAGATGGGGCTGATGATGATGAAGATCAGCGGAAAGGGCAAAAAGGCCAATAAGTGTCGAAGAGTGGTCATTTCTTAGCTCCTTAAATCACCGCCCGAACGCGATGCGCCGGGTGTTGAGCTGAAGCTAAGAAGCGGCAGACGGGAATTCCTGCCGGAAGCGAAAACGGCTGTTTTCTCCTGAAATCGGCGATGATTTTTCAGAATCGGCGAGTTGATTGGATGGGCGGGCCCGATCGTCCTCTTGTCGTCCCCGTGAAAACGGGGACCCAGTAAGCTGAGGGGCTGCTGTTCAGCCTTAGCATACCAATGGCGGCACGGAATACGGGATCCCCTCTTTCGAGGGGATGACAAGAGGTTTTGAATTTGCGCGCCACACCTTCAGGTCGACTCAGCGCCGCGTCGCAGCTTTAATCGCCTCATGGAAGACATTCAGGTGCGACGCGCGACACTGGACGATGCTCCCGAATTGGGGTTTGTCGCGCCCGTGGCCTATGCCGAAGCCTATGCCTATCTATGGCAACGAACCGACGCCTATTTGGCGCATCTGCAGACATTCGGCGAGCGCGCCTTTCGGCAGATCCTCAGGTCCGATCACATGCGCGTTTGGGTGGCTATTGTTGATGACCGCATTGCCGGCTTTCTGTCGATGAACATGGCCTCGCCCGACCCCATCAGGCGGGCGCCCAATGGGGCAGGATTGCCGCGCATCTATTTTCTGGCGCAAACACGGGGCATGGGACTGGGACGCAAGCTTTTCGATCGCGCGTTGAAAGATGCACGCGTCGCCGGCAAAGCTTATCTGTGGCTCGATGTGATGACGTCGGCAGACTGGGCCTATCGGACCTACGAGAAATGGGGCTTCAAAGAAGTGGGCCGGCGCGTCTTCGGCGGTGGCGTTCGGCGTGATCTTTCGGAAATGATCGTCATGGTGCGCCCGATAAACGCGGACTAAGTGTTCGCGCAACGGTCGCCTTCGGTGATTTCATACAATTTGAGGCAGGACGGCCGTCATTCCTCCCCATTGTCGTCCCAGCCTTGAGCTGGGACCCATAACCAATAGTTTTGATGGCTATCGTGTGGCCGTGGTGCAATCGCACAGACACCCTTCATCCAACCCAAGTCGGTGGTTATGGGCCCCTGCTTGCGCAGGGGCGACACCTTGAGTGTTGGATCGCCTACAAACTCTAAAACGTCTCCTTACCCTTCATGTCATCGAAGGGCAGCATGACGTGAGCGCGATAGCCGGGTCTTTCCTGCAGCCGGGCATACCAAGCGCGCACGTTCGGCACATCCGGATACTCAATCTCCAACGAAAAGTATCTGAACAAAGCCGTGCCGGCGGGCACATCCCCGACCGTGAAAGTTTCACCGGCCAAAAACGGTTGACCCGCCAGGTGCGTGTCCAGCAACACAAAGTCATCGGCGCAGCGTTGCTGGGCATCTTTGATGAAGTCCCAATTCCGTTTGGGTTCAGGCGTGCGGTAGTAGCCCCAAAACAAATCCATGAAATCGGGCTGCAGCCGCGACAAGGACCAATCCATCCACCGGTCCGAGAAGGATTGCTCGCGTGGATCGGCAGACCAAACTATTCCCTCCCCATATCGTGACGCGAGATACCGTAAGATCGCGTGGGACTCCCAAACGACCGTGCCGCCATCGTCGATGACGGGCACTTTGCCGTGCGGGTTCATCGCGCGGAAGTTGGGATCATCGAGCCCACCGAAATCGCCACCCAGTTCCGTGTGGTCGTAGTCGAGCGAAAGCTCATCCATGAGCCAAAGCATCTTCTGAACATTGAACGCGCTGCGGCGTCCCCAACTTTTGATACGTGATGTCATCGTCACTGCATGGTTTCAAGGGACGCGGTGCGCGCCAAAGCTTGTTTCCGAAATTCCGTGGGTGTCTTACCGGTTGCCTCCTTAAAGGCGCGGTTAAACGGTCCGAGCGAGGCATAGCCTGCCTCCAACGCAATGGTCAGCACTTGCGTGCGCGCCTGGGCAATGTCGGCCAATTGCGCTTTCGCGGCAGCCAGCCGGTATTTGTTGAGATAGGCGTTGAAGTTCTTATAGCCCATGGCTTGGTTGATCAATTTTCGCAACTGGTGTTCCGGGGCACCGAGCGTTTCTGCCAATGCACCAATGGTCAGGCCTTCCGTTCGAAACGCCTCGTCCTGCTCCATGGCTTTTTGAAGTTTGTCATAAAGCGCCCGGTCTTCAGGCGCGATACCGTCGCTTGGTGCGGCGACCGCAGGTGTCGCCAAGGCCGCCAGCAAACTGTCGGAACGCAACGATAAAAGCTGCAACGCTAGCAAAGTGACGATCGCCCAAATTGAAACAGCGGCGAGCAAGGTGAGTGCCATAGAGGGGCTGTCGACAGCCAGAACGACAAATGAAAGCTCCGTTGACACGATGATCGCAATGAGAACGCCGACACCGCCGACAAACATCAACCGGAATGAGCGGCGCGCTTCCAGCAAATCGCCCTCGCGTCCCCGCCAGGCCACATAAAGCGCATGGGCAACCAGCACCAGGCTTACAATGTCATTGACGGCGGGCAGAAAGCCGCCGATCGGCGCCCACGCTTGAACCGAAAAATAAAACTCTGTGCACGATACGGTCAGGATGGCCGCCAACAGGACCCAATGGAGCGGACGCGCCGAGAAATCGTCTTCAAACAGTGCATGGGTGCTCATCCAGAAGAGCCAGGTGATCGGAAACGTAAAAGGCACCAACGACAGGATCACTTCCGGATGATGGTCGAACAGCATGCCGGACGACACCACGGTGTAAGCCAGGGTGCACAGGATGAAGGCGGCGAACAATCCCTTGAACGGGCGCAGTTCCACATCTGCCACGACCCGCCAGAAGATGACGAACTGAACTCCCACGGCAGCGAAGCGAAACAGAAGGTTAAAGACCTCGATCCCAGACATGGGGGAAACCTAATAGGTTTGCCCCCATACGCAAGTGGGAAGGACGTTTGGTCTATTCGGGGTCGGCCACGTGCAGGATCAGTTTGCCCAGATTCTTGCCTTCAAACAGGCCGCGCAAGGTGGCAGGGGCGTTTTCAAGGCCTTCCACAACGTGCTCTTCGAAGTGGATCTTGCCTTGCTGAACCCATTGAGCAAGCTCGCCAATCGCTTCCGGGAAACGGGCCGCATAGGTCAGCACCAGGAATCCTTCCATGCGTGCCGAATGCAGGATCAAGTTCATATAGTTCTTAGGCGGATGGTCGGTGCCCCAGGAATGATAACCGCTGGAAATGCCACCGCAGACCACGATGCGGGCGCCTTGGGCCAAATTCAACAAGGCCGCATCGAGGATCACGCCGCCCACATTGTCGAAATATACATTGATGCCGTTCGGGCACAGCTCTTGAAGTTTGGCGGCAACATCGTCTTTCTTGTAGTCAATCGCCGCATCAAAATTAGCTTTCGACGTAAGCCACTCGCATTTCTCGGGACCACCGGCGATGCCGACCACCCGGCACCCTTTGATCTTGGCGATTTGGCCCGCAACGGAACCTGTCGCACCGGCCGCGCCGGAAACAACAACCGTATCACCTTCCTTAGGCTGACCAATTTCGAGCATGCCGAAATAGGCGGTCAATCCCGTAATCCCGAAGATACTCATATTGTGCGTGAGCGGATAATCCCGGGACAACTTTGTAAACGGCATGGGCCCGTCGGGTTTAGCTGCCACATAGTCCTGCCACGAGATCGTGCCTTGCACCACATCCCCCACGGCAAACTCCGGGTTGTTGGATTGCACCACCTGTCCAATGCCCCCCGCGCGCATGGGCTCGCCGATTTGAACCGGCGGAATATAGCTCGGCACGTCATTCAGCCAGCCACGCTGGGTGGGATCAAAAGAGAGATAAAGCGTCTTCAACAGGACTTCGCCGGGACCGGGGTCGGGGATCGCCCCTTCGCGGTATTCGAAGATGTCATCCGTGACGTCGGTTTCCGGCCGCTTGACCAAAACATATTGACGGTTGTTTTCGTTCATCACTCACTCCCCGTTTCCGGTGTTGTCATTGCCGTTGGTTGAAACGGAAATATGTGCCTAAGGCAAGGCGTCAATGGAGAAAATCAACTCAAATCAGAACGTTGGGGCGCGAAAATTGCCAAAAGTAGAACCGGCAAAATCAACAGCGTAAAAAAAACATGACAAAGCGCATCAGTCCTTTCCGTGGATGAAAGACGCTGGCACAATGTGGGCAATCGATATTCAGATAAGACAAGGGTGTAAACGTTATGAATTTTGATATCCCGAAGGAGATCAGCGACTACCTAAAAATTCTCGATGATTTTATCGAGAAAGAGATCAAGCCGCTCGAGCAAGAAAACGACAATATCCGCTTTTTCGATCACCGCCGGGAAGATGCCCGCACCGACTGGGACCGGGGCGGCCTGCCCAACAAGGAATGGGAACAATTGCTGCGCGAGATGCGCCGGCGCGCGGACGCGGCCGGTCATTTGCGCTTCGCCTTGCCTACCGAATTCGGCGGGCAGGACGGCGGCAATCTCGCCATGGCGATCATCCGCGAACATTTGGCGGCAAAGGGGCTTGGCCTGCACAACGATCTTCAAAACGAGAGTTCTATCGTCGGCAACTTCCCCACCGTTTTAATGATGCGCGATTTCGGTACGGAATCGCAAAAAGCGAAATTCCTGGAAGGCATGATCACCGGTGAATACCGCATGGCCTTCGGACTTACCGAACCGGATCATGGGTCGGACGCCACCTTCATGGAAACGCGCGCCGTGAAAGACGGCAATGGCTGGCGCATCAATGGCGAGAAGATGTGGAACACCGGCGTACACGTTGCCAATTACGACATGATCTTCGCCCGCACCAGCGGCGAAGACGGCAGCGCGCTTGGCATTTCGTGCTTTTTGGTTCCCACCGATTCCGACGGCTTCAAGGTCGAAGAATATTATTGGACATTTAATATGCCCACGGATCATGCCCATGTCTCACTGACCGATGTGTGGGTGCCCGACGAGGCGCTGTTTGGCGAAGAAGGCCAGGGCCTTGCCCTGGCACAACACTTTGTGCACGAAAACCGGATCCGCCAAGCCGCGTCGAGCTTAGGGGCGGCGCAGTATTGTATCAACGAATCCGTCAAATACGCCCAAGAACGCAAGCCTTTCGGCAAGGCGCTGGCCACGAACCAGGCAATCCAATTCCCGCTGGTGGAACTGCAATCCGAAGCGGAAATGCTGCGCGCTCTGATCCACAAAACCGCCTGGATCATGGATCGCGATGGCCACTTCTCTGTGTCGGACAAGGTGTCCATGTGTAACTACCGGGCGAACCGCCTGTGCTGTGATGCCGCCGACCGGGCCATTCAAACCCATGGCGGCATGGGCTATTCGCGGCACAAACCGTTCGAACACATTTATCGTCACCACCGGCGCTATCGCATCACCGAAGGATCGGAAGAAATCCAGATGCGCCGCGTGGGCGGTTACATGTTTGGGTTCATGAAGGGGCAAGCGCCGAAGGGCGTTACCAATATTCGACCAAAGGCAGCAGAATGAACGCACCGCAGGGGGAATTAGAGGCAAGGCTTGAAGCGCTTGTGAAAGCGCGCGTGCCCGGGTGTCAGGCGCTCAAAGGGTTTGAGCGCTTGTCCGCCGGCGCCAGTCAGGAAACCTACGCGTTGACGGTGGAAACCGCAGGCGAGGATGCAACGTACTGTTTGCGGCGTGCCCCCGGCGGTGAAAACACGGACGATCTGGAAGGCCGCCCCGGCCTTCGCGTTGAAGCTCAACTGATAAAGCTCGCCGGTGAAGCGGGCGTACCGGAACCGAAGATCCTTCACGTGCTCGACGAAGATGACGATCTGGGCGACGGCTTTCTGATGGAATGGCTCGATGGCGAAACTCTGGGCGGGCGCATTCTGCGTGCGGAGCATTTGGCCGATGTGCGCCCCAAGCTTGCCTACCAGTGCGGCGAAATTCTGGCCCGCATCCACCGGCTTGACCTATCGGCATCGGGCATTGACCGGTCACTCCAGGTGGTGCAACCCGCCGAGTTGATCGATCTGAACTGGGACCGGTACAAAGAATACGAAACGCCCCAGCCCATGATCGATTATGCAGCCCGCTGGCTGCGGGAGCATGTGCCGCCGCCCGTCACGCCCATGCTCACCCATGGGGATTTCCGGAACGGCAATCTGATTATCGCTGAAGAAGGCGTGCGCGCGGTTCTGGATTGGGAGCTTGCTCATCTGGGCGACCCGATGCGGGATTTGGGACATTTATGCACCAATTCTTGGCGTTTCGGACAAACGGACCTGCCTGTGGGTGGCTTTGGCACGTATGAGGATTTGTTCGCAGGGTATGAGTCCGTGAGCGGCCAACCGGTCGATGCGGAGCGGGTCAAGTTTTGGGTGGTGTTCGGCTCCTTCTGGTGGTCCATCGGATGCCTGGGTATGGCCGATCATTTCCGCAATGGACCCGACGGCTCCATTGAACGGGCAGCAATTGGACGGCGCTCATCCGAATGCCAGGTAGATTGCGTCAATTTGCTGATCCCCGGTCCTGTGGCACTGGTTGAAGCGTCGGACCTCGGGGGATCGCTGGATATGCCGCGGGCGGACGAATTGATTACCGGGGTGCGGGATTATTTGCGCAACGATGTGATGGCGGAAACGCAAGGACGTTTGAGCTTTCTGGCGCGGGTTGCCGGCAATGCGTTGGATATTGTTTTACGAGAAGCGGCTGTCGGGCCGGCCGCCAAGGACCAAGAACGCAAGCGGCTCGCAGATATTCTGGGCAAGAAAGGTAATCTTGAAATTCTGCGCTGGGATCTGGTGCGCGCCCTGCGCTCTGGCGACATGCCCCTTGACGAACCCGGCCTTGCCGACCATTTGCGCCAGACGGTCGTGCAGCAAGTGGCCATCGATCAGCCGAAGTATTCCGGCTTTAAGACTGCGGTCCATTGGTCGGGTGACAACAACTAACAATCCGCTCATCCCCGTGTTCGGCCTTCTGCAGGCACAAGCATAAACTTCAGCGGGGATCTAGTTGCGGTAAGGTGAACGAGATCCCGGTTCGCGCTTACGCGCGACCGGGATGAGCGGTTGGAGGGAAACTCTAAAGTTCAACTCACTCCGCTCATCCCGGCCGAGCTTTAGCGAGAGCCGGGATCTCCCCAGGTGCTTCGCAGATTCCCGCTTTCGCGGGAATGAGCGGAGGGGGTAATCCCGACCAAATTATCGCGTCACAACCGCTCGGCCAGGTCGAGCCAACCGGGATTCATTTCCTCAATTAGCTTGATCTTCCACTCGCGCATCCATTTCTTGACACGCCGCTCGCGAGCAAATGCACTTTCACGCGAGTCGTGAATTTCATACCACACGAGTTTTTCGCAGTTGTATTTGTCCGAGAAGCCAGGGCGAATATGGGTGCGATGCTCCCAAACTCGTTTGACAAGGTCGTCCGTCATACCTGTGTACAGAACGCCCTTTGGCCGATTTGTCATGATGTAGACAGCAAAGGACATCAAAGTACATTCTTCGTTAAAGGAAGTGCAAAAGCGGCGGCAAAAAAATACCGTTCGTCCCGGTCACAAACTTCGTTGTGAGCCGGATCTCATTACCTATATCACACCAAGATCCCTGCGCGGGCAGGGATGAGCAATGTTGGGGTCTAACGTCCTTTGAATACCGGCGGGCGTTTTTCGAGGAAGCTTGCAACACCTTCCTTATGATCTTCCGTCTCGAAGAGCACGCCGAGTGTTTGGCTCACCCAAGTGCCGATTTCGTGCACATCGCCATGTGTGGCACGGCGCAGACCTTCCTTCAGGTAGCGAAGTGCCAGCGGCGGATTGACGGCAATGCGTTCCGCCATGCCCCGGGCTTCAGCCATGAGCTGATCGTGGGGCACCACATTACTGACCAGACCGATCTCTTTCGCTTCTTCCGCGGTAATGACATCACCCGTAAACAAGAGCTCCGCGGCCTTTGATCGGCCCACTACTTGTGGCAGACGCCAAATGCCCCCCACGTCGGTCACCAGTCCGCGCTTGATGAAAATCTCACCAAACTTCGCCTGGTCGGACGCAATGCGAATATCCGCGAACAAGGACAGTTCCATGCCCCAGCCCACAGCCGCGCCATTCACGGCGGCGATCACGGGCCGATCGCAATTAAGGATCAATTCCGCCGCCGGCGTCGGGCCCGGCCGCACAGATTGCAGGCGCCGCACCGACGCTTCCCGTTCCGCCCCGGCCATGATTTCCCGCACATCGTCACCGGAACAAAAAGCGGGGTCGGTGCCCGTCACCACGGCACAGCGCACATTCGTGTCGGCTTGGATGTGTTTGAAGGCAGATTCGAGTTCCGAATAAGCCTGGAGGTTAAGCGCATTCCGCCGCTCCGGCCTGTTCAACGTGACCGTGGCGATATGGTTTTCGACCGAATAAAGAATCGTCTCGAAGTCGGCCGGATCGATGGTCGCCGCCATGAGCCTTACCTTTTGTCGAAGGCGAGGTGCAATTTCTCCATGCCACGCAATAACACGTTGGGCGAATGACGGAAATCATTCTTGCCTTCCACAAAGCGCCAATTCTTGGTGCGGTCGAACAGCACGCGGAAACCCACTTTCATTTCCTGTCGGGCAAGCGAATTGCCGATGCAGGTATGGATTCCCATGCCGAAGGCCAAATGGCTGCGCGCATTCTTGCGGCGAATATCGAAGTCTTCACCATCGGCGAATTCATCCGTGTCGCGGTTGGCAGCCCCATACTTCACCATCAACATGGAACCTTTGGGTATCTTGACACCCCCCAATTCCGTATCGTCAGTCACCACACGGTACATATTGTTCGTAGGTGTCAGCATGCGGAGGGATTCTTCGATCATATTGGGGATCAATTCATAATCCTCATATACAGCTTTCATCTGATCCGGATGCGTGATCAGCAAATACATACCTTCGACGATGGACTTCGCCGTGGTTTCGTTGCCGGCCACCAGCAATTGTTGCAGAATCGAAAGCTGCTCGGCCGTATTGAGGCCGCGTGGATCGCCTTCATCTTCCAGGGTCACGTGGGCCAGGTCCGAGATGATATCATCGGTAGGATTGGCCTTCTTCTCCTTGAGCTTTTCCGCAAAGTAGTGCTGGAACTCAACAATATCCCGCTGAGCCTGAAGCTGACGTTCTTCATCCGCCATCATGCTGAGCTGAGCGATGAAACTGTCGGACCATTTGCGGAATTTCTTGCGGTCGCTGACAGGAACCCCCAACTGCTCGGCAATCACAATAAGCGGCAACAATTGTCCGAATTCGGACAATAATTCGACCTCCCCTTTGTCGATGAATCCGTCGATGATTTCATTGACGATCTTCTCGATGCCCTTGTCCATTTCCGCAACGCGCTTAGGCGAGAAAGCCTTGTTCACAAGCTTACGGTAACGCGTATGCTCTGGTGGATCGGCCGTCAGCATTGTGTCAACGGCTTCGTAGCCGGTCGCGGCAATTTCTCTCAGTTTCTTTTGGTGAGGGCTGTCATCGTTCCGCAGCGACAATCCAAATTTGTTCGAAAACAGGGTGGGGTTCCGCACCACATCACAGACGAGCTTGTAGTTCGACACCAGATACATGCCCGTGGTCGGGTCTTGGAAGACCGGTGCCTCCTCGCGCAGCTGTTTCCAATAGTGGAATGGGCATTCCATAAGATCGGGATCGAAGGAATTGTATTCTTCGAGCTTTTTGACTTCCGGTGGCCGTGGCGCCTCAGCAATGCTCATGAGCTTTCCTCATTGGTTGGCGTTTTCCGGGTTGGCAATTCCCGTTTTGGGGAGACTAACGCCTTCTCCCGGCCACCACCAAGATCTTTCCGCAACAACGGGTTAAGTTTGCAATGGCCGATAGGGCTTGCGCATAATTTTCTGCAACGGCCAAAATACTCGTGAAAGAATCGGGCGCGATGCGCATCCAGAGATTGGCTGTTGTGGGATGGCCTTTGGCGGTGAAACAATGAAATGACCGGTTTGGAGCACACCCAAGATGTCGGCATTTGACGCGACCCCCTATTGGCAAGACCTGGTCGAACACGGGTTTGCCGTCGTACCCGACGTGCTAAGCCGGCAGCAGACGGCAGACGTCACCGAGACCCTGTGGCGCGCGGCCGAGGAAAGCCGGCGGCGGGGAGATGCCACCCACGTACCGGTGCTGGACCCGAACGATAAGAATGTGCGGGTGTTCGATCTAATCGCACTGGACCCGGTGTTCGGCGACCTCATCCAACATCCGGTCGCCGATGCTTTTGCGAAAAAACTCTTGGGCGACGATTACATTGTCTCCAATTTCACCGCCAACATCGCACGGCCCGGCAGCGGTTCGATGATGCTGCATTCGGACCAGGCGATCGTGGTGCCCGAGCCGTGGCTTGCGCCCTGGTCGCTTAATATCATTTGGTGCCTGAGTGATGTGTGTGCGGAAAATGGGGCGACACACTATGTACCCGGCAGCCAGAAGTTCGCTTGTGCAGCGGACCTGCCTGAAAACATGGAGCAGCTTCTTGTGCCGTTCGAGGCGACGGCCGGATCGATCATCGCCATGGAGGGGCGCATGTGGCACACCTCCGGCGCCAATGTGACCAAAGATAAAGACCGCCCGCTGCTGTTCGGCTATTACTGCAAACCGTTCGTGCGGCCCCAATGGAACTTTTCGGAAGCCCTGTCGCCGGAGCAAAAAGCGCGCTTCTCGGACATAATGCGCAAACGGCTGGGCCTCGAACGCGGCGCCAATTTGGGAACGTTATGAATTTCGCTTGAACATTTAGGAGCAAATGATGACCACTGCCGTTATCGCCGGCGTCGGCCCCGACCGGGGCTTAGGCGCCCAACTCTGTCACCGATTTGCGAGCAAGGGGCTGCACGTGATTGTTGGCGGGCGGACGCTTGAGAAGATCGAAGCGGTTGCCGACAGCATCAAGGCGGCTGGCGGCCAAGCGACCGCATGCGTTGCGGATTCCACCAGCGAAGACGACACGATCAAATTGTTCGATGCAGCGGGCGGTGATGTGTCCCTGGCGATCTACAACACCGGCAACAACACGCCCGGCAAGCTGCTGGACATGGAAGCCGCCTATTTCGAGAACAGTTGGCGGGTGTGTTGCTTCGGCGGATTTCTGTTCGGCCGGGAAGCGCTGCGCCGCATGGTGCCGAATGGGGGCGGCACAATTCTGTACACCGGCGCCAGCGCTTCTTTGCGCGGCCGGTCCAATTTCGGTGCCTTCAATTCCTCCAAGGCCGCCTTGCGCACCATGGCTCAGGCCATGTCGAAAGAATACGGACCGGAAGGCATTCATGTGGGCCATGTGGTGGTCGACGGTGCCATTGGCGGCGAGAAGATCATGAAGGGCCTCCCTCAGTATGCGGAGAGACTGGGCGAACAAGGCATGATCTCCATCGAAGGCATCGTCGATGCGTTCGAATATCTTTACGACCAACCGCCACGCGCCTGGTCGTTCGAGGTGGACGTGCGCACGTCTGTGGAGAGTTGGTAGCCGGACGCCGACAGCCATACTCACCAGGGTATGTTTACTTGTCAGAAGTATTTGAAATCGTCATTGCCTGACGCCGGACCTCAGTCCGGGACAAGATTGACCGGACTTCTCATTCAGTGATGCTTGAAAGAAAAGTCAGCAGTTCGGCTGTCAGTCCTGGCGGATCTTCAATCGCCGTCATATGCCCAAGCGCCGGCATTACAACATGCCTCGCGTCAGGTATGATACGTGCTAATAGCTCGTTGGGTTTGATGAACATTTCGTCATACTCTCCGACAATCAGCAGGGTTGGACAGGCTATTTTTCGCATCAGTGGAATTTTTGGATCGGCATTGGTGTAAAAACTTCTCATGAAGTCCGCCACATGCTGCGACGGGCTGACCTCCAATATATCCGAGACCTCACGCCAACAACGAGCCGACTCCGGATTGGCGTCAAACCGATTCATGAAGGGACCTCCGCCCGTTTCCCGAACTTGCCGAATCGTCTCCTCAGTACGAAAACGCTCCCGCGCGTCAGCCATCGAGTTCTTGAGCGGTTTTGCTCGAGGTTCGAATAGATAATCTTCGTATGCTTCGTCGGCGAACTTGTCCGTTGGGAAAGTAGCCGATCCTGAATCCGTGGACATCAAGCTGAGGAGTCTGTCGGAATGGTGACCAGCAAAATGAAACCCCGCCATACCGCCAGTCGCATGGGTTAGTAGATGAAACCGCTCAAGTCCGAGATGGTCGGCTATTCGAGCAAAGTCATCGGCAACCGTCTTCACGTCATAGCCAGGATCTGTGTCACCTATCGGGACGCTTCGACCGTGTCCGCGCATGTCCGTATCAATCACCCTGTAGCCCGCCGCAGCAAGCCGCTCAGTGATACCGGTGCGAGACCAGTAGGACCCATTCTCTGCAACTCCATGGGTCGTAATGATCGGTTCCCCCGAACCGGTGTCATCAAAGAACAGTTTTGCGTTGTGAAGAGTTAGATAGGGCATTGTGTCGTTTTCGGTTTTTGAAACTGTTGCGAGAGGTGTAGCAAATGTCAGATCGAAATATCATCATAGAAACGAAGGACCTCTCGAGAGCATCGATCAGGAGATTCCCAGGGTAACATATGCCCTTCGTCTGAAAAGATTACCTCTTTACACCGCGGGATTCTCATTGCGTCAGCATGTTCGGATTCAATTGGCACAACATTATCCAATGCGCCATTTACAAATAGCGTCGGTAGAAGCAAGTCCTTCAAATAGCGCGTGATGTTGACGTTAGGCCATTCCTTTGTAAGCCAAAGCTGATAGTCATCAGGCCGCATCAGCAAGGCCGCATCGACTAAGCGATCAAGAATCTCCTCCGAGGTGTCCCTCACAAACATTGAACGAATGGATTCCCTCTTTAGATACGGATCGCGATGTTGCTCGACGGCCAGCCGGACGGCCTTTTGATCGACAGCTATTCCCCGAGACGCCACGGGCGTCAGCACTGCCAAACTTGAAAACAAGGACCTCGCCTTTATTACGGCCACCATGCCCAGGTGGCCACCCATCGAATGGCCAAGGTACATTGGGCGATCCAGTTCTAGTTTTTCGACAACGGCAACAATGTCAGCCACCATTTGATCGAGTTTTACATGTTCTTGTACATTTGCAGATGCTCCGTGCCCACGCATATCGATCGCTGTGATGCGGAACCGAGTTCGGAGGCCGCGTAGAAGTTGGCTGTACAAGTCCCCTGTGGCACGGGCAACGAAACCATGAACAAACACGAGATCTTTCTCGCCGGCACCGAATTGTTCATACGCAAGATCAGCGCCGTACACTCTGACGGTCTTCATATCGGTTTCCTGATTTCGTACTTCAGATGCTCTCTGGCGCCGGCACTTGCTCAGGGATAGACGTCCCGGCACCTAGCCAACGTGCCGGGACGCAGTTGCAAGTTTGGCATGAGTCTCAAAACTCCGTGCGCAGCCTGACACCATATGTCCGCGGTTCGCCTATGCCCGCAGCAATATTTGATCCAATCACCGTGGAGAAAGTGAAGACCGATTCCTTGTAGAACTTATTTGTCAGGTTGTTTCCGTACACATCGATCGACCAAACCGACTCCGAATCATGAAGCCGTAGAAGCGCATCGAATATTCCATAGCTATCTTGGGATGCTCCGAATGTGCCAAATGCATCAAGATTCACATCGTCTTGCCAGCGGTACGACGCTTTTACGTCTAACGTGAGATCGTCGTTCAACTGAACGTAACGTTCTGCAGCAACTCGAAACGCAAAATCCGGCGTCCTTGGTAGGGGTTCTCCCGCCACAACAGGATCATTTGTGGCCGGATTCAACAGGCCTGCTTGGTTGTAGCTGGTTATTTCCGACTCGTTCCAAGACGCAACGGCGCTGATCTTCCAATTCTCCAGCGGAATAAGTGTGAACTCAGCTTCAACACCATAAATCTCCGCGTCGGCGTTCGTGATGATCAACGCAGTATTAAGAATAGACTGCAACTGATAGTCCTTGTAATCGGAATAGAAGCCGGTGAGATTCAAGCGTGCACGCTTGTCAAGAAACGTAGACTTGATGCCGAGTTCGTAGTTGATCAACGTCTCTGGATCGAAAGCCCCGGTTAAGCTGCCAAGATTGATTCCTCCGCTTTTGTAACCGTTGGCCACATTTGCATAAATTAAAATTTCGTCCGCTGGCGTATATTCAAGGCCAGCTTTCCAAGTCACTTCCTGCCAATTCTCATCGAAATTCGCGGTGGTGTCGGCAATTACCAAGCCGCTTCTTTCACCGATGACAACGATGCTGCGCTCGTCACCTTTTTTCTGGTCCGAAGAAAACCGAGCTCCCAAAGTTACCGAAACGTCATCAATCAGCCGGTAGTTGCTTTGACCAAAAATTGCATAGGATGTCGTCTTCTGATTGCCCGCCTGCACGAAAGTCGCTTGCGGAAACGCGGGTCCAAATGCGCCGCCGAAGACGACGTCCGGAGAACCTGGGTACGGTCCCACAGTTGTGTCATTATCTATATCGAGGTTCTGGAAGTAGAAGTATCCACCGACCAGCCAGTCAAACCTATCCCAACCATCCGAAGACAGACGGACTTCCTGGCTGAACTGTTGCGTGTCTTCTCGCAGGAAAGAAAAATCTTCGAAAACCGTCGAAGGAGTAAAGTCAATGTCCCGAACAGATTGTCTGTCGTGGTAACGATAGTCTGTCAGCAGCGTCAGACTTAACGAAGCGAAGTCATGTACAAACTCCGACGTGAAGTAGTACGCCTCTGTCGCCTCATTACTATCGGGAAGTGAATTGAATGTGGTGAAAGTTCCTTGAGTCGCTGAGAAACCACGATTGATTTCAGCAAATGAACGAGACCCATCGTTTGCCAGAGTTGGAGCGAATGTTACAGGGTCGGCAAGAGCCGCTGCGGGCGAAAACGGGTGCTGAACGCCCGGAGGAAACGCTGTCCCCTGTTGAGTTTCATTTATGGCCGTAATATCCGAATAGGCATAACCCGCAGCCACCAACCATTCCGTTGTATCCGAGAATTTTGCCAACAACGAACCCCGAAAACTCACTGTGTTGTCGTCAGCGACGTCAGGCTGACCCGGCACTAGGTTTTCGATGTAGCCGTCGCTGCGTCGATAGCTTACGGCAAAGCGGCCCAGCAGAGAGTCTGTGAGTGGTCCGCTCACAGCACTCTCTGCGCTGAGGGTGTTGAAGCGACCGTAGTCTGCCGCCAAATATCCTTCAAAGTCCTCAGTTGGACGCTTTTGAATGACATTTACGGCGCCACCGGTCGAGTTTCGCCCCCATAGTGTTCCTTGAGGTCCACGCAATATTTCGATCCGGTCCACATCAAGGAAACCGAGTGTCGAAGAAACATTTGATCCGTTAAAGACGCCATTGGTATGGAATGCGACACCCGGTTCGCCAACACCCGAAATGATGATCTCGTTTCCCACGCCACGGATCGTGATCTGAAGCTGTTGCACCGATCGGGAGATGACGGTACTCGGCGCGAGACCGTTCAGATCCAGCGGCCCTGAAACACCGGCATCGCGCAATAGGCTGCTGTCGAGAGCCGTAACCGCAATCGGTGTGCGTTGCAGCCCACTTTCCCGCTTGGTAGCCGTAACGATGATTTCGTCAATCTGCGCAAGGGCTTCCGGCGCTGGCCCGCCCAAGCCGAACAAAACAGCTGAAACCCCCGCCAACAATGATCCTTTTCTACCTAAGCCGCGCACGTTCGTCTCCCCGTCGTTTTCTGTGTTTGTGAGCGAGATCGTGATGACCCCGCTTTCCGTCAGGCCGCCGGAAAGGTCCGTGCCGTCAAGCATGATTTGGAGCGCGTGCAACAGCGTGTAAGTGCCATCGATTGAGGTGGATCGCAGGGATCCTACGTCTTCCGACGGCATCACCAGAGCATGACCGGTTTCCGTCGCAAGCGCGATGAGGGCACGGTCTAACTCTTGAGAGGGAATTGTGAGACGATAGCTTTGATCGTATTGACCGTTTCGTTCGTGTTCAGATGAAAACACAATCGACGGCGTCAACCAGCAAGCCAAGAACGCGAGAACAATTGTTAGCGGCTGCCTCCGAATGCCTTCCCCTTTGAATATTGTTTTGTCAGATCGCTGTTTTACGTTCCCCATTTCCGTTACGACCTGTTTATGGGAGCGAGAGGGTGCTGCTTTCCGTAATAATTTTTTTGACCTCCGTTTCTGCGCGGCAGTGACGAAGCATGTTCGACATGTCAGCCGCTGGTAAGTTCAACCACATCGGGCGCGACCCAATGGGCCTTGATCCCCAGCGCGGCTTCAATGCCTTCGAGCATGGTCGACACATCCCCGATGGGCAACACGCCGGTAATCCTATGGTGCCCCAATGTCTCGGAATCTAACTGGATCTGAACTGTGGTGTAGCGCGCTACTTGTTCGATCACAGCACCCAGTTCTTCGTCGTAAAACACGAGCTGACCGTCCGCCCATGACAATCGCTCGATCAGATCCCGCTTGGAAAGTTGGCTTTTGAACTGTCCTTGGTTGCGGCCCAAATCTGCGGCCTCTCCTTGACTGACAAGAAGGGATTGACGATGCCGCTTCCCCGGCCAGCGGTTTGCGAGAGATTTGCCGACGCGGGTGTGCACCGCCACCTTGCCTTCTTCCACAGCGACCATGACATTTTCGGCGCGCAATCGGACAGCGAAACGCGTTCCCACCGCACGTATGACTCCGTCGGACGCATAAACCACAAATGGCCTGTCCGCATCATGAGTGACATCGAAAATAGCCTCACCGGAAAGTAATCTCAGTGTACGTTCTGAGCCCGTAAAACTGTGTTCCAACCTTGTGTTGGTATTCAGAACGACCTCCGACCCATCGGGAAGCAAAACCGCCCGCGTCTCACCGATCTGCGTCCTGTAGTACCCCTGAGTGGTGAGTGACGCGGGTTGCCAAACAAAAACCCACAGGCCAAGAACGACACAGGCCAGCGTCAACGACGCCGTCACCGCGGCGGTCGCGCGCAGATGAGACCGCGCAAAGGCAGCAAGTGCTTGAAAAACCCCGACTGATGCCGGCTGACTGCCGCCGCTCACCGCGCTAACCCCTAGCTCCGCGAGCGGTGCATTTAGTCCGTACCAGAAAGACGCCATCGCTTGCAGCTCTGTTTTGCGGCGCGGATCTTCCCTTAGCCATTGCGCCAGCTCCGTGCGCTCCTGTTCTGTCAATGGCCCCCGATCAAGCCGTGACAACCACTCTGCGACTTGATCGCGCCGTGTGTCATCCGCATTGAAGGGAATGATTTGAGACTTATCGTTCATGAGAACGGTCCTTCATTGATGTATTACGCGTTGGCGTCGTTCCCTCCCCCATTGGTCTTTTGTCTTTTTGATTTGCGAAACTCTCAAGCGCATAGCCTCGTTTCACCAACAAGTCCTGGCAGCGGGCAATGCCTTGGGCGAAATATTTTTCAACCGAGCTTACGGAAACGCCCATTTTTCTTGCGATTTGCCGGTGGGAGAGTCCGTACACGCGCCTCAGCAAGATCGCGCGCCGTTGTTTTTCCGGAAGTGAGTCGAGGGCGTCGCGAAAAACCTCCAGCATGCGCCGGTAATGCAAATGGTCCTCAACTGAAGCATCGCTCGACGGTAGGCTCGCATCGTCGATCTCGGTTTGTACCTCACGCGATCTGCGTTCGTGCTCGCGAAACACCACATTGCGAGAGACTGTGAACAGATAGCTTTTGGGAAAATCAATTTTGCCTGCGTTCTCGGCTTCCAGTGTCCGCCGGAGCGCCTCCTGCAACACGTCGTCCACGTCGTTGGGGTCGACGGACCAGCGCAACAGCGCGCGCACAAGCACATCCCGATAGCCGAGAAAGGCCCGAACTATACGGTTTTCAGACTTTTTGTACCCGGTTGTCACGCGGCCTTGCCCCCACTTGGACACACCTCAAGTAGAGATTAGATCGCCCAGGCGGCAAAACCCGCAAAACTTTTCTTACCGGAGTGGCCTGATAGCAATTTCGCAGGGTTTCCAAATTCTGTTTAACACCCTCCCGTCGCTACGCGACCCCGCTCCCATCAAGGGGATGGGGGATACCGATTGAATTCATTGCAAGCTCGTTTCTCCCCCTTGATGGGGGAGGTTAGGAGGGGGTGTCGGAATGCACTAGGCCTCTGATTTCCGCCGCGCCGGTTTACGTTTCTCTTTACGCAGTGCCTTCACCTCCGCTTTCTCCGCAGGGGTCATTTTTTCGATTGCCGCGGAGAACGCGTCCGGGTGGATATCGCCCACATGTTTCAGCACAAAGTCGAGCGCCTCCGCCGGATAGACATTGTACGTCTCACGCAAGGTCCAGCCAACGCCCTTCTGCACATAATAATCCTCATCGCCCAGTAAGGGCTTCACCAGGGGCAACACCCTCTTCAGCGGCGGATGTTTTTTGTGAAGCGCCGCGTAGCAAAACAAGCTGACGATGGACTGGCGCCGCTTCCATGGATTTGCGTCCGTATTCCATGTTTTGAATTGGGGATAAAGCAAGCTTGGTTTGGCTTCAAACATGTAGGAAAAGGCCTTCGACACTTCGTCCGACTGATCCCAACAGTTGATGGACGAGGGCCATTCCTTCGTGACCGACCAAACGAAGTCCACATCCTCGATCGGCTTTAGGGACCCCAGATAAAGTGCTGCTTGGATCTTTGCTTCATGGGTTTTGGCATTCTTCCAAACGTAGTCCCAGACCGCCAACTGGGCTTCCAACGATTCCTTGGAAAACCCATAGCCCTTCTTAAATTCCGCCCGCTGCTGAGGCACGGTGAGACCAAGCATGGGCATTTTCACTTTCATGAAATGGGCCCGTTCCGCCGCTTTCGCTTTTGGAATGCGGGCCGAAGCCTTCTTCAGCCGCGATTCCACTTCTTTGAGATGATCTTTGTACGTCATAAGAGGACTCAGGCTGCTTTCAAATGCCCTTCGGCACGCAACCACTCCACCGATTGACCCAAGGCATCCGCAAGCGGTGTCAGCTCAAGACCCAATTCATTGCGCGCTTTGGAATTGTCAAAGGACATGGCCGTGCCCGCCACACGCACGCCTTCGAGCGGCGCAATGGGTGGTTTGCCGGTAATGTTGTCGGCCATGAACTCCGACACCACACCCACCGCATAGGACAGCCAATAGGGCACCTTTCGTTTGGGCATGGGGCGGCCGGTGATTTGTTCTAAAATTTCCAGCATGCGGCCGAGACGCACATTCTCTCCGCTGAGGATGTAGCGTTCCCCCACTCGGCCCTTTTCCGCCGCCAATATATGACCGGCGGCGACGTCCTGCACCGCGATCAAGTTCAGCACGCAGTCCAGATAGGCAGGCGTCGACCCGTCCACAAATCCGAGAATCATCTTTGTGGGCGGGGTGAAACTTACATCCCCCTCGCCCACCGGCACTGTGGGGTTGACGATGGTGATCGGCAGACCGGATGCCATGGCGTCGCGGGCCGCCATGTCCGCCCGCATTTTCGACCGGCTGTAATGGCCCGCAAGATCTTTCAACTCAGGCAACGGACTGGTCTCGGAGATGGGGGCGGACGAGCCGTCCCGATAAGATTTGAGAATGGTCTCCGTGGACGTCACCACAATGCGTTCCAGATCTGCTTTCGCGGCCGCGTCCAGAACCGTCCTGGTGCCCTCATAATTCACTTTGGATAATTCGGACTTGTCCCGGGCCCACAGATTGGGGTTGGCGGCCAAGTGAAATAAGCGACCGGCCCCGCGCAAAACCTGCTCCAGGGCTGTGGCATCCAAGATCGATCCTTGATGAAACGCCGCCTCGGTCCCCAAGCCTGCGCCCGGGGGATTGAGGTCGAAGATCCGCACCGTATCGCCTTGCGCGACCAACTGCCGCACAACATGGCTGCCGATAAATCCGCTTCCCCCGGTTACGACTGAAACCTGGCCACCCATCGCAATTCTTGTGAGATCCTATTATTGTCGTGTGGGCGCGCGGCACCTTTCATCCCGCGCGAAAATCGCTTATCGAGTGCGATTAGCCTAAAGATCCGGCAAGATCAAACTGAATTCCGGCCCAAAGCGCGCTGCGCCCAGGGCGCATGACGAGACCAACGCGTTTATGACGAGCAAAGAGACAGAAGGCCCCCGTCTGTTCCATCCGCTGAGCGGCTGCAATGTGACGACGCTGTTGAACGTGCTCACCACGAATGGACCGCTGCCGACCAACCGGCTGCCCCACGCCGCCATGGCGAGCCTGGCAACGCTTGGGCGTTTCCCCTTCTACACGCTTGAAAAAATCTATGTGGAGTTTCTGAAGCGCCGGCGGGCGCCCATGAAGCCCCCAATCTTCATTGTGGGCCATTGGCGCGGCGGCACAACACATCTCTACAATGTGATGGTGAAGGCCGATACGTTCGGCTTTGTACCCCCGCTCGCCACCGGTCTGCCCTGGGACCTGCTGGGCATCGGCACCATCTTCCGGCCTTTCCTGGAAAAAGCCCTGCCCGAAGACCGGTTCATCGACAATGTGCCGGTGAAGCCCGATAGTCCGCAGGAAGATGAAATTGCGCTCGCCAACATGACGCCGCTGTCGTTTTATCACGGGCTTTATTTTCCAGCGAAGTTCGAGGAGAACTTCAATCGCGGCGTTTTCTTCGAGGGCTGCACGGACCAAGAAATCGAAGCTTGGAAAAAGATCTTCGTCTATTTCCTGGAAAAGATGTCGCTGCATCAAGGCGGCAAGCAATTGCTGATCAAAAACCCCACCTATACGGCGCGGGTGAAGATGCTGCACCACATGTATCCCGACGCAAAGTTCATTCATATCCACAGGAACCCCTATATGGTGTTCCCGTCCATGAAGAACTTCTATGTGAAGCTGTTCAAGGAACTGGCGCTGCAGCCCTATGACCATGTGGACATTGATGATTTCGTTTTGAAGACTTATCCGCGGGTGATGGGCGCTGTGCTGGAAGACAGCAAAGATCTGCCCACGAACAGATTCATCGAAATCAGCCACGAAGACATGGAACAAGACCCGCTGCCGGTATTGGAGCGCGTTTACACCCAGCTTGAAATGCCGGGCTTCGACGACGCCAAGCCCAAATTCGAAGCCTATTTGGCCTCGGTGCAGAACTATCAGAAGAACAAGTACAGCTATCCTGAAGAGATCACGAACCGGGTCCAACAAAACTGGGGCCCATTCATCGACCGTTGGGGGTACGCCCCGCCGGCTTGACGATGCAGCGACCTAACCACTCGTTATCAAAGCAAATGTCATCTTCGCGAAAGCGAAGATCCAGTAAAGGGCGTCCGTGCGGTTAGGTCGCCGGACGAATTCAATTACATTGAATACTGGATCCTCGATAACGCCTCCGGCGTTTCGAGGATGACAAATGGGGTGTGATCGCTACCCCACACCGACCTTCTTGGCAGCGCCACCGCTTTCGAACCGCGCGACCACGTCGGCGGAAACCTCTCGCGCCAGCCGGTCCGTCTCAAAAACGGCGTCCAGGCTGTCGAGCTGTTGGGGGTCGATCGACTGCAGCGTTTCTTCCACCGTCTCAGCGATTTCCGTGAACCGAATACGCTCATTCAGGAAGGCATCCACCGCAATTTCGTTCGCAGCATTCAAGATCGTTGGCGCGCTGCCCCCGTCTTCGAGCGCCGTGCGCGTGAGGCGCAGGGCCGGGAACCGCTTGGGATCGGGATCCTCAAATGTCAGCTCTCTGACTTTTGCAAAATCGAGCCGCTCCACCGGCGCCTTCATGCGCTTGGGCCACGCCAACGAATAGGCAATGGGCGTACGCATGTCCGGGCTGCCCAGTTGCGCCAACACCGAACCGTCCACATAGGCGACCATGCTATGAATGACCGATTGCGGATGCACCAATATGTCGATCTGCTCGGACGGCATGTTGAATAAGTAATGGGCCTCGATCAGCTCGAGGCCCTTGTTCATCATGGTCGCGGAATCCACGGAAATTTTCGCGCCCATATCCCAATTCGGATGCGCAATTGCCTGGGCCGGGGTCACGTCGCGCATTTCGTGCAGCTCGCGCGTGCGCAAGGGTCCGCCCGATGCCGTCAGAATGATCTTTTCGATCGCATCGGGCTGGCTGTCTTCAAGCACTTGAAAGATGGCGTTATGTTCCGAGTCCACCGGCAACAAGGTCGCTCCGTGCGCGGAAAGCTCAGCGGACATGAAGTCGCCGGCGCAGACCAGCGTTTCCTTATTGGCCAAAAGAATGGTGGTGCCCTGCCGAATAGCCGCCAACGTTGGCGGCAGACCGGCCGCCCCCACGATTGCCGCCATCACCATGTCGGCGGGACGGGCGGCCGCGTCATCGACCGCCGCACCGCCGGCCGCGGCCTCAATGCCCGATCCCGACAGGGCCTCTTTCAGCTCGCCATAGAGGCTCTCGTCAGCGATAACCGCCAACGCCGCGCCCACCTCTTTGGCCTGAGCGGCCAGTTCCTGGACCCGGCGCCCCGCCGTCAGGGCCACGACCCGGTAGTCGTCGGGGTTTCGCTTCACCAGATCCAGCGTGCTGCACCCAATCGATCCGGTGCTGCCCAGAATCGTGAGCTTTTTCGGCCCCTCCGCGCTTCCCGGCGCGCCTTGCGTCATGCGATCAACCCCGTCATCAAATCCTTTGGATTTCAAGACTATAGAGCACCCAAGGGCATCTCAGGCAAAATCTCCGTGATTTTTGTGCCCTGTGTCCTTTCGCCCACTCTCGGCAAAAGCCATTCCCCGACAAAAAGCGGCCCAACCGTTCTAAATCTTCGTATTCTAATGTATAAATAGGCTTATATCTTTTGGGGTGACAAAATTAGACAGTATTACGAAGGACACTGATGGCGAGTTTGGTGGTTTTTCTTTCCATTCTTTCCCTAGGATCATGGATTTATTTGGTCTTCTACAGGGGCAACTTTTGGCGCGTGGGCGAGACCCTGCCCCGTGAGGCTGCCAAAAGGGACAATTGGCCAAGCGTCGTAACCATCGTTCCGGCGCGCAACGAAGCCGGCGTGATCAACACCACGGTGAAGGCGCTGCTGAAACAGGATTATCCTGGAAAGCTTCGGATCTTGGTGGTGGACGACCAAAGCCGCGACCGGACCGGCAAGGTGGCCATGCGCGCGGCCGAAGCGTCGGAAAGCCCGATCAGCTTTTCCGTCTTGTCGGGGTCGCCGCCGCCCGCCGATTGGACCGGCAAACTATGGGCGCTGTCCCAGGGCATCAACAAAATGGCCCATACGGCCCAGGACGCCGACTATTACTGGTTCACTGATGCGGATGTGGCGCACAGCAAATCCTGCCTCAGGCGTCTCATCCAAAAGGCGGAAGACGGGGACCAGGACTTGGTGTCGCTGATGGTGAAACTGGAATCGAAGGGCATTTGGGAGCTGCTGTTGATCCCGCCATTCGTCTATTTCTTCAAGAAACTCTACCCGTTCGAATGGATTTCCGACCCCACAAAGAAGACGGCAGGCGCCGCAGGCGGCTGCGTGCTGATCCGGCGCAAAGCGCTTGAAAATGCGGGCGGCATCGAGTCCATCCGGAATGCGCTCATCGACGATTGCACTTTGGCCGACCGGATCAAGAAGTTCGGTCGCCCGGAAGGCGGTCGGGTCTGGCTGGGGCTGACGGCTCGGTCCAAAAGCATCCGCCCCTATGACGGCCTTAAAGGCATTTGGCGCATGGTTGCGCGCACGGCCTACACCCAGCTTGAGCATTCGCCACTGAAGCTGCTGCTCGCGGTGCTGGGCATGATCGTGGTCTATCTGGTACCGCCCATCGCGGTAGCCACCTTTCCGCTCCACAACAATGATTGGGCGCTTTATGCGGGCGGCGCATCATGGTTTTTCATGGCCTATACGTTTTGGCCCACCTTGCGGCTCTACAGCCTGCCCATTTGGCTGGCACCCAGCCTGCCGATCGCCGCGGCCTTTTACACGCTCATGACCGTGGACTCGGCCTTTTCCCATTGGCGCGGCAAGGGCGGTGAATGGAAGGGCAGGACTCAAGCGGCTCATTAGTGTATTGAGTCGCCTGTTATGACGGCCGCCCATCGCGAACCAACGCCCTTAGAAGCGCAATCTGTGGAAACCGGCTCCGGCAAAGGGGCGGGCGACGAGAATTTTCCGGTCGGTTCTTTTTTGCTCCCAAAGCATTTGCGGCCCCATGTGGCGGTCTTTTATGCCTTTGCTCGAGCGGCGGACGATATTGCGGACAACCCAGACCTTGAGCCAGACGATAAAATCAAGCGGCTCGATTTGTTTGAAGGGGGGCTGACCGGTGCGATCACCGACGGTCCTCAGCTTGACAAGGCCTACAAGCTCAAAGCATCGCTCGAAGAACTGGGGGTCACCAATCAGCACGGGGTCGACCTGCTCGCGGCCTTCAAACAAGACGCCAAAAAAAGCCGTTATGAGGACTGGGCAGACCTGATGGGCTATTGCGAGCTGTCGGCCAATCCGGTTGGGCGCTATCTGCTGGATATTCACGGCGAAACAAAGGAACTGTATCCCGCTTCAGACGCGCTGTGCAGCGCGCTTCAGGTAATCAATCACCTTCAGGATGTGCAGAAAGACTACCAAGCGATGGATCGGGTCTATGTGCCGCAAGATTGGCTTTCTGCAGCCGGACTGACGGTCGATAGCCTGAACCGCCCGTCGTCGGACCTGGCGCTGCGGCGCGTGCTCGACAAATGCCTTGAAGGGGTCGACACGCTGCTCGATACGTCCCGAGCCCTTGCCGGACAGATGGCCAGCAAGAGCCTTGCGATGGAAACCGCGGCGATCCAGTCCCTGGCGGAAACGCTCACCAAACGCTTGTGGCGGCAGGACCCTTTGGCTATCCGAGTTGAGCTCAAAAAGCCCGCTTTTCTGTGGGTTGCCGGCCGCGGGGCGCTGAATGAATGGCGCCGCCGGTTGATGGGAAGAAAGCCGCCGACATTGCAGGCGGCAGGCCACCGCTGATAAAGTCGCCCAACTCCCGGGGACAAAACAAAAACAGACCTATGGCGCAAACCTCCGACGCATTGAACATGCCGATGGCCGACGACGATCTGGCTTACGTCAAACAGGTTGTCGAAAAATCGGGCACGTCTTTTTTAGCTGGTATGAAGGTGCTGCCGAAACCGCGCCGCAATGCCATGTTTTCCATCTATGCGTTTTGCCGGGAAGTGGATGACATCGCCGACGAGCCCGGCGACCTGACCGAACGGCGGCGCGCGCTGCAAGATTGGCGCGATGAGATCGATCGCCTGTATGCGGGACAGCCAGGCCGGGAAATCACGCGCGCGTTAAAGCGGCCGGTCACCGATTATGGTTTGCCCAAGGAAGAGTTTCTTGCCGTCATCGACGGTATGGAGATGGACCTGGAACGCGACATGCGCGCGCCCAGCATGGAAGAGCTTACACTGTATGTGCGCCGCGTGGCTGTCGCGGTGGGACTGTTGTCCGTGCGGGCGTTCGGCGCCAAAGGCGACGAAGCCGACCGGATCGCCCAATCGCTTGGGGAAGCCCTCCAGTTCACAAACATCCTGCGCGACCTCAACGACGATTTGAAGCTCGGGCGTCTTTATCTGCCTAAGGAATATCTGGAAAGACACGGCATTACGGAAACTGAGCCGGCGGCAGTTCTGCGCCATGAAAACCTGCCCTTGGTCTGCCAGGATCTCGCCGTTCTTGCAAAACAGCGCTTTGCGGAAACGAGACAAATCCTCGCGCAATCACAACAGCGCCGGGCGCTGCGCCCTTCCATCTTGATGATGGAAGTGTACGACCGGACACTGGATAAGCTGGTGGCCTCGAATTGGCAGAACATTGAAGAGCGGGTGTCGATTTCCACGGCATCAAAACTCTGGATCGTTCTGCGCCACGGTATCTTTTAGAGAATGGCACATGTTCACGTGATTGGAGCGGGGCTCGCCGGTCTTGCCGCCGCCGTCAAGCTGGTATCGCACGGTCATCAGGTCACCCTTTATGAAGGCGCCGGCCATGCGGGTGGACGCTGCCGTTCTTACTTTGACGAGGTTCTCGAACAAAACATCGACAACGGCAATCATTTGTTGATGAGCGCCAATAACGAGGCCCTTTCTTTTCTCAATATGATCGGGGCAGAAGATTCGTTGGAGGGGCCCGACGAAGCAGTATTCCCCTTCTACGATGTGCGCACAGGCCAGCATTGGCTGGTCCAACCCAACAAAGGTCTTATTCCGTGGTGGATCTTCGACAAAGCGCGCCGCGTCCCCGGTACAAAGCCTACGGATTATCTGTCAATTGCAAAGTTTGCCCTCGCCGACGGCACGAAAACGGTCGGCGATTTGGTTACGCGCGATCACCCCCTTTACGAAACATTTTTTGAGCCCTTCACGGTCGCCGTCCTGAACACGTCGACAGCAAAAGGCTCCGCCCCATTGCTGTGGAACGTCCTGATACGGACCTTTGCTAAGGGGGCGGATGGATGCCGCCCGCTTGTGGCGCGTGAAGGCCTATCCCAATCATTCGTCGATCCCGCGCTGAAATTCATCGAAGAGAAGGGCGGCACAATTCATTTCAACAGGCGGTTACGCGAGATCTCGACGCAAGACGGGTCGATCACCACACTCCGCTTTGCGAAAGATGACGTGGCGGTCGACCGGCAAGACCATGTGGTCCTCGCCATCCCGCCCGTGCCCGCACAATCGGCGCTGCCAGGTCTGACCGTGCCGACCGAGTTCAATGCCATCGTGAATGCACATATCAAACTGCCGCCGCACAACCGCCCGAACGAACACCAGCTTTTACTGGGCATCATCGGCGGCACCGCCGATTGGATTTTTCGGCGGGAAGAAATCGTTAGCCTTACCGTCAGCGCGGCTGATGAGCTGGCGGAGAAAAGTGCCGAAGAAATCTCGGATGCTTTATGGAACGACACCGCTAAAGCGCTGAGTTTAGATGTATTTGACAGACCGCCCATACGCATCATTAAGGAGAAAAGGGCGACATTTGCTCAGACGCCGGATCAGATCAAGCTGCGGCCGAAAACGAAAAGTGCCTGGCGCAATCTCTGGCTGGCAGGCGACTGGACAGACACTGGTCTACCGGCCACGATCGAAGGGGCCATTACGTCCGGCTTTCGTGCCGCCGATCAGGTGAGGTGAACCGATGAGGCGCTTCGGAGTGTACACATGATGTCGGGGCTTGGCATTTTGACCGGCATGCCCGTGGAGGCAAACATCGCCAAATCGGCGATGAAGACCGCCGATACCGATTGCTTGGTCGAATTCTCCGAAGCGGACCAGGATCTGGCCCGCGCGCGTGTGGCCCATCTGATTGAAGAAGGCGTCACCACACTGATGAGCTTCGGCATTGCCGGTGGCTTGTCCAGCGACGTGAAGACGGGCGACTTAATCATTCCCACAAAGATTGTTTCGCCGGCCGGTGAGCATTTCAACACGGATTTTGTTTGGCAGAAAAAAGTCTGCCGCACGCTCGACAAGGCGGGCATCCGCTATCACGAAGGAAACCTGCTGGGCAGCGTCTATGCGGTGGCGGAAGCGTCCGAAAAGAAAGCGCTTGCCGTTCAGCACCAGGCGCTGGCAGTGGATATGGAAAGTCATGTGGTGGCCGAACAGGCGGCCGCTGCCGGCCTTTCAATCCGCGTCATTCGCGCCGTTGCCGACGGGGCCGACGATACGTTGCCGCCTGCGGCGCTGGCCGCGATGACCGAGAGCGGTTTCATCGCGCAGGCGTCCAAAGTCACAAAACATCTTTTTCGGTATCCAGGAGAACTGCCGGCGCTGATGCGCCTTGCCCGCAACACGCAAAAGGCGCTGACCACCCTTAAGCGCGCAACGGCACTGACACCTAGCATTTTGAGCGCGTAGATTAGAGAAACCCGATTAAGAAGCGCGGCTTAAATTTTCTGGATTGAGAACCTTCTCCGGCAGCTTGAACTGCACATTCTCTTGCACGCCGGACATGAACTCCTGTTCGATCGTGTAGGTGGTGCCAAGCCGTGCCAAGAGTTCGCGCACCAGCTCTTCGGGTGCCGATGCGCCTGCGGTTATGCCGACGGCCGACACGTTTTCAAGCCAACTCATGTCGACCGCATCCGCATCTTCAACCAAATAGGCCGGCACCCCTTCCAGCGCCGCAATTTCCACAAGCCGCTTGGAGTTCGAACTGTTCCGTGCGCCCACCACCAGCACCAGGTCCACCATGGACGCAAGCTGCCGCACAGCGGTCTGCCGGTTCTGGGTGGCGTAGCAAATGTCACGCACATCGGGCCCGACAATATTGGGGAAACGTTCCGTCAGTGCGGAAATAATGTCTCTTGTATCGTCGACGCTTAGCGTGGTCTGTGTCACATAGGCCAGCTTGTCCGGATCCTCCGGCTCGAAGGTATTCACGTCTTCAACACACGAAATCAAATGCACAGGTGCCGGAATCTGGCCGATGGTGCCTTCCACTTCCGGGTGACCTGGATGGCCGATCAGGACGACACCGTAACCGCGCGAGGCATAGCGGCGGCCTTCCTTGTGAACTTTGCTCACCAAAGGGCACGTGGCATCAATAACATCGAGCCCACGGTTTTCGGCATCATTCTCCACGACCTGGGCGACCCCATGGGCGCTAAAAATGGCCACCGCTCCTTCCGGCACTTCGTCTACTTCCTCAACGAACTTGGCGCCCTTCGCTTTCAGCGTTTCCACCACACGGGCGTTGTGAACGATCTCGTGCCGCACATAGACCGGCGCGCCATAAAGATCCAACGCGCGTTCTACAATCTCAATCGCACGCTCCACACCGGCGCAGAAACCGCGCGGTTCTGCCAGCAACACGCGCAACTTTCGACCCATTTGCTGGTTCGCCTCACTTGTCATGCAATTGCCCCTCAGAAATTTTTTTTGGTTAGACGCCGACCGTGCTGATTCCGTTCCGTTGTCCCACATCATACATGTTCGCCTGGTGCGTCAACAGCGCTCAGGCCGTGGATGAGCCAAGTTTCACGCGGACTGTGGCGCATTTTCAGCAGAACTGGGCCAGACCATTGCCATTAAAGCGGGTAGAATAACTATCGTGGATAGCAATGTATAGCCTATTGCAATTGTCAGTAGCTGGCCCATGCTGGTCATTCCCTGGTGGCCGGACAGGGCCAGACTGCCAAAAGACGCAATGGTCGTGAGCGCGCTGAACATTACGGCCCGGGGCGTGCTGCTTCCCAACAGCTCGCCTTCCGCTGCCACCTGACGACGCCGCATGACAAAATGGACGCCACTGCTGACCCCCAAACCCAACAGAAGGGGCAGAACAATAATGTTCGCCAGGTTGAACGGCAGGCCCAGGAGCACCGCGGTTAGTATGGTGAACAGGCCGGCAAAGACGATGGGCACCAACACCAGCGCCATATCGATCAGCCGCCGCAAAACGACGAGCAAGGTAAAAACAATCAAAACAAACGCAATGGTCGAGGCTTCTTGGAACGCGCCGGTCACAGCTTTGCCGGATTCAGAAATGTTTACCGGCGCGCCCGTGGCGGTGGGCACGAGGCCCAACACCTCGTCGGCAAACTTCTGCAGGTCTGCGTTCTCGGTAATGCCCCCGGCGGCAAAGATTTCAAGCCGCCGTTTGCCGTCCCCACTCACCCAGCGTTCGGTGAGGCGTTGCGGAATGTCGTCAATAGTGACCTCTTGGGCTGACAAGGCAGTTTCCAGCCGACCAATCGCCCGCGGAAAATGAACGAGCAATCTGTTCTCGAACGCGGCTAGATCCCCTGCACCGGCGGGCAGACGCACCAAGCTGTCGGAAAGTTGTTTGGCGGAGGCACCTATGTCACCCCCCAACGTCACAAGCTGGTTTACCGCCTGGCGGAAATCGGCAAAGGCAGCGGTGCGTTCCGAATCCGATAATGACTTGGCGTCGGATAAATCTTGATTGAACACCGGCGACAAGAAGAAGGCCATCTCGTCGATAACGAAGAATTTGTCTTCCTGGTCTTTCGGCACAAAACTATCAAGGCTGATGACCCGATCGACGGTGCTCAACCCTTTGAGCTGCTGTTTGAGGTCGCGTTCTTGCTCATCGGTGGTCGCCAAAACGTTGATCGTATAGGGCGTGGTGTTCGGATCCTTTGCCAAATCGAGGAATGTGGCTACCGACTCGTCGGTCTTGTTTCTGAGATTGATCGGATTGGAATCGAACGAAACGAAAGGCAACGAAAACAGACTCACAATGGCGGCAATGCCGGCCACGGTCAGGATCGTTCGACCGTGCCGCTGAAAGTCGATGCCGGCACCGGCGGCGGCGCCCAGCGGTTTTGCCGAACGTGCCGCAGGCAACACTTTCAACAACGCAGGCAGCGTGATCAGGCTTGCTATGAGAGAAATGAACATGCCCGCACCGGAAATAAGCCCCAATTCGGCAAGCCCTAAATAGTCCGTAGGCAGAAATGAGAAGAAGCCCGCCGCCGCCGAAACCGTGGTCAGGACCAAAGCCCCGCCAACACCAACAAAAGTCCGACCGAGCGCGCCGTTAATGTAATCTTTTTTTGTCGCTTCCTCTCGAAATCTCAAACAAAGGTGAATACCGAAATCGACACCAAGACCGATAAACAAAACGGCAAACGCCACGGAGATGAGATTGAGATGGCCAATCGCCAGTGTCGCGAACCCGGCTGTCCAGGCAAGGCCCATCAGCAGCGCCGCGGCAGTGGCAATCACCATCGACACGGACCGCAGCCCCAACGACAACAACACAAAGATCAGCATAAAGGACAAAACGCCTGATCGGATCCCTGCACTTTCGACGCGATCCAATTCGTCTTGGTCGATGGCGGGCGGACCGGTAAGCCGAACGGACACGCCATTGTCGGCGGTGAGGCCGAGGGCCGCGGCGGACGATCTTATCTCGCCGATGGCCTGTTGCGCGGGTTTGAGTTTCGAATAATCGAAGACCGGCTGCACAAGGACAATGCGCTGCGGCCCCAACGCGCTGCCGCTGTCCAGATCGCCGCTCAACAAATCCTGCCAGGACAGGTCGCCCGGTTGAGCGCCGATCTGCGCGTTTGCCACCGCATCGACGTCATCCAGCAATAGGGCGAGCTCGTCGGCGCCACTCAGATCCTCATTCTCTGACGCCGCGTCCAGCATGTCCGCAAGGCCTTGGAGATTTGGCTGTTCGGCAATCAGCCCAAGGATCGGTGCGGCAGAGGCGAGCCTGTCCGCAAGATCGGTCAGCTCATCCTCCGGCAACAGCAGAAAGGCGTTCTGCTGCAAATAGGGTTCCGCCGCGGGTATGTAGACATCGCGCACCTGGGCGCCGGATTGGCTCAGCTTTTCGGCGAGACGTTCTGCCGCATCATCCGCTTGCTCGCTGGATCTCGCGTTTATGACTACGGCAATTACGTTCTTTGTCTCGGGAAATGCCTCATTAAAGGCTATATTGTTCACCCGGAAAGGAACCTCGGGTGAGATCATGTCCGTGGTACTGGTGTTGATGCCCAGGTTGGAGGCCGTGTAAAACATGGCCCCGCCGGTGAGAAGCAGGGATGCCAAGATGACCGGCCAGGCCTGACGCTCCACAAAACCGGACAGTTTTGCGTAGAGAGAAGACGACAGTGAGGACATTCAATACACCTTCAGGCCACGTTCAGGTACTGCGTGCATACTGGCCGAAAACGGCACAAAACTGCTTCATCTCTTGGCGACTATCTTTGTAAGATTATTACCAAGGACTTAACAGGTTAACGGAAAATTGATGACCGCGATGGCTGTATCACTTCCGTGACCATTTGTGTCTATCATATCAAACGCGTCATAGTCTGTGCGCTTTGTAGACGGCCTCCGGGGCCGAGTTAAAGGAATTCGCCTATGCTGGCTCAGTTTCGAGCATTGATCGTCCTTTTGGTTGTCACCGGCCTGTCGATCATTCCAGCTCAATCGCAAAGCAGAACACCTGAAGAGCTGGTTGCAACGATCAATAACGGGCTTATCGAAGCCATGAAATTGGGCGGCGGCCAAGACGCCTTTCAAGCGCGATTTGACATGCTCGCGCCCATTCTAGAGGAGGCCTACAATTTTCCGGCGATGACCCGCGTCATTGTCGGCAAGTCGTGGACCACGCTCAGCGACGAACAAAAAGAGTCGATCACCGAGGCGTTTTCGCGCATGAGCATTTCCACATTCGCCGCGCGCTTTAAAAACTATACGGGCCAACGTTTCGTCATTCAGGGAACGAAAGAAGGCTTGCGTGGATCGGTCATTGTGGAAAACGAACTCATCTCGCCGGATAGAGAACCAGTACGCCTTAATTATGTTCTTCGCCAGTTCAAAGGGGAATGGCGCGTCATCGACGTGCAGCTTGGCGCGACCGTCAGCGAGCTTGCCTTGCGGCGCTCTGAATACGGATCAGTTATTTCCCGCGACGGATTCGATGCGCTGATCGGCCTGCTGAACAATAAGATCGCGGAAATCGAAGCGGACGCAAGTTCGACCGCTTCGTAACCTCTATCTCTCTGTCAGGCTAGACCTTCCGACTTGCGCATTTCCGTGAGCGCTGCTTCGGCGGCCGTATCGAATTTGAACGCCCCCAGTACCGTTTTCACAATGTTTGATGCCGTGAGGCCGGCCGCGTCGTATTGATGATCCGGCTTGTCGTGATCGATGAAATAGTCGGGAAGACAGATCGAACGGAACGCCAAGCCTTGGTCGAAATGCCCATTGTTCGCCAAGAAGTGCGTCACTTGCGTGGCAAAGCCGCCAATGGACGCATCTTCCATGGTGATCAGCACTTCGTGTTCCCGTGCAAGACGGGCGACCAACGGCTCATCGATCGGCTTTGCAAACCGTGCATCGGCAACCGTGGTGGAGAAGCCAAGGGCCGACAATTCTTCCGCAGCCTTTACAGCTTCCCCCAGCCGGGTGCCGTAGGAAAGGATCGCCGCTTTGGTGCCTTCGCGAATAATGCGTCCACGGCCGATTTCAATCGGGATGCCCCGCTCCGGCAGATCGATCCCCAATCCTTCGCCGCGCGGATAGCGCAGCGCCGACGGTCGGTCGTCAATCTCCACGGCCGTTGCGACCATATGCACCAACTCCGCCTCGTCGGCGGCCGCCATAAGGACAAAGTTGGGCAGGCAGCCAAGATAAGTCACGTCGTAGGACCCTTGGTGCGTAACCCCATCAGCCCCCACCATGCCGGCCCGGTCGATGGCAAAGCGCACGGGCAATTTTTGGATGGCCACGTCGTGCACCACTTGGTCGTAGCCGCGCTGAAGGAAGGTGGAATAGATCGCCGCAAACGGACGATAGCCTTCACAGGCCAATCCGGCGCAGAAGGTAACGGCGTGTTGTTCCGCGATGCCCACATCGAAGGTGCGGTCCGGAAACTTCTTGCCGAACCGGTCAAGACCGGTTCCGGACGGCATCGCGGCCGTCACGGCAACGATTTTGTCGTCCGTTTCCGCGTGCACGGCCAAGGCATCCGCGAATACGTTTTGATACTTCGGCGGTCCGGCCGGCCCCTTTTTCTGTTCGCCGGTTTCCACGTCGAACTTCGAGACGCCGTGATATTTATCCGCAGATTTTTCTGCCGGCTCGTACCCCTTGCCCTTTTCGGTAAGCACGTGCAACAGCACCGGCCCGTCAATCTCGCCGTCGCGGATTTTTTTCATGACCTGAACCAGCAGGTTCACATCATGACCGTCCACAGGGCCCACATAGGTAATGCCCAGATCGTCGAACAGCGTGGGCGGATCATTCGACTCTTCGATCTGCGTGCTGCCATTGATGCGGACGCGGCGCGGCGGCACGGTTTCTCCGGTTTCCCGCCCGTTGAGCTGTCGCAAATAGTGGCTGAGGGCGCCCGCTGGCGGCGCGATGGACATGTCATTGTCGTTCAGTACAATGAGCATCTTGCTCTTCAGCGCGCCCACATTGTTCATGCCTTCATAGGCCATGCCCGCGGTCATCGCCCCATCACCGATCACCGTGATGACGTTGTGGTCTTTGTGGGAAAGATCCCGGGCGACCGCATAGCCAAGGCCTGCTGAAATCGATGTGGAACTATGGGCCGCGCCGAACGGATCGAAACGGCTTTCCGTGCGTGACGTGAAGCCCGACAATCCGCCGCCCTGACGCAGCGTTCGAATTCGGTCCCGGCGGCCTGTCAATATCTTATGCGGATAGCACTGGTGGCTCACATCCCAAATGATGTGATCGTCGGGGGTGTCGAAGACGTAATGCAGCGCGACCGTCAGTTCAACCGCCCCCAGACCCGCGCCCAAATGGCCGCCGGTTTCGGAAACTGCGTGAATGGTTTCCGCACGTACTTCATCGGAAACTTGCTTGAGATCGTCTTCAGGCAGTTTGCGGAGATGGGCAGGATCCTTGATCTTATCAAGTAACGGTGTGCCCCCGTCTAAACTCATATGGAACTCCCAACCTTAAGTGTAGCCAGTGTGCCTATAGGCCGTGCCGAGTATCTTCTTGTTTTACGACCGCCGTTCGATAACGAAATGTACGACTTGGCGCAAGGGGTCGGCTTCCCCTCCAAAAACATCCAATTGAGCGATTGCTGATTCTGCTAAGTGTGCCGCTTTTTGACGTGCTCCAGCAACCCCTAACTGACCAACAAACGTCGCCTTTTGTGCTTGCGCATCTTGTTGCGCCGGTTTTCCAAGCGCTTCCGTTGTACCTTCCACATCAAGGAGGTCATCGACCACCTGAAAGGCCAAACCTAAATCGTCCGCATAAGCGTCTATACGCGAATATTGCTCGCGATTTGCCCGTCCTAAAATGGCACCGGCTTGACATGAAAACTTTATGAGCGCTCCTGTTTTGAGCGCCTGCAATCGTGTAATGCCATCCAAGTCGAACTCTTCGCGGTCGGGTGACATGTCGATCATCTGCCCACCAACCATGCCCTGCGCGCCTGACGCTTGCGCAAGACCCGCAATCAACGCGACCCGAACATCCGAGTCCGGATGTGTTTCGGGCGACGCCAAAACCGTGAAAGCCTCTGTCAGCAGACCGTCGCCCGCCAAGATTGCCGTCGCGTCGTCATAGACCACATGTACAGTTGGTTCGCCGCGCCGCAAGTCCGCATCATCCATGGCCGGCAAATCGTCATGAACAAGGCTATAGGAATGCACCATCTCGATAGCGGCCGCGGTGCGCAGCGTCTCGCTCTGCGGCACACCAAACAACTCGCCCGTGGCCACCGCTAGGAAAGGTCGCAAGCGCTTGCCGCCATTAAGGCATCCATGGCGCATGGCCTCCACGACCCGGCCTTCTGGGCCCGCGACAGGCGGCAGCAGCTCTTTGAGCAATGCCGATGTCCGATCTGCGCATTTTTGGAGGCGTTCGACGATTGCCGCGTCACTCTTTTCCCGAGAGTCCGCCGGCAATTCCACACGTTGATGCTTGGCCGCGCTCATATACCCCTTTACCCCTGATACACGTGTCTTGTCCGGCACTGTTTTAGGGCGCGCCCGCCGGTCACATTCGCGTAAGATAAGCGCAACACGCCTTGGCAAACAAGGTTGGACAGCCCATTTCTGGGCGCATGTGGCGCGGCCGTGACAAATTGTGATCAAAGACGGCACGCGAAGAGGTGTGTCAATGAAACTTCATGCAGATCTAACCAAACGCGCTGTGGTGTTGCCCCAGGACGGCAAGTGGGTGTCGTCACCTTTGCCGGGTGTTGAGCGTTACATGCTCGATCGCGACGGCGAAGAAGTCGCGCGCGCAACAAGCCTGGTCCGATACGCCGCAAACAGCCGATTTGACGAGCATGTGCACGGCGGCGGCGAAGAGTTTTTCGTGCTGGACGGCGTCTTTTCCGATGCGACAGGAGATTTCGGGCCCGGCACTTATGTGCGCAATCCCATCGGAACGGCGCATGCGCCATGGAGCACAGACGGCTGCACGATTTTCGTGAAGCTTCAGCAATTTGACGCCGACGATAAAGATCGGGTCGTTATCGACACATCAAATGTGCCCGAAAGCGATTGGCAACAAATAAGCGAAGGATGCTCGCTTTTACCGTTGCATTCATACGGCACCGAGAATGTGGTGCTGTTTCGCTTTGAGCCGGGCGCCAAGGTCGATCATCACGTTCACGAACGCGGCGAAGAGGTTTTCGTGCTCGACGGAACGCTGCAGGACGAGCACGGCATTTATCCAAAGGGATCTTGGCTGCGGAATCCTCATGGCAGCGCACACACCGCTTGGTCCGACGAAGGATGTTTGCTGTATGCGAAAGTGGGTCACCTGCCGACGGCGTAAGGCTAGAATGCGAGCATCGCTCGCTATTTGCCGGTGAAGGTGGGTTTGCGTTTTTCGAGAAACGCAGCAATGCCTTCTTTGGCGTCGGCCGTGCGCGCACTGTCTGAAATGCCGCGTCCTTCGATCTCCATCTGTGTTTCCAGAGACTCGTTAAACGTCTGTGTCAGGAGCTTTTTGACCAGCCCATAGGACTTGGTCGGGCCTGCTGCTAATTGTTTGGCAAGTGCCATGGCCGTCGGCATAACCTCTTCCGGCGGCACGACTTGATTGACCAATCCCCATTGGAGCGCTTCGTCCGCGGACAAGCGCCGATTGGTCATCATGAGTTCCGCAGCGCGCCGCGTTCCCACCAGCCGTGGCAGATAGAAACTCGAACTGCCATCGGGCGATAAGCCGGCGGCGGTGTACGCCATGGTGAACTTTGCTTCGGACGAAGCAATCGCCAGGTCTGTGGCAAGGGCCAGGCTGAACCCCGCCCCCGCGGCCGTTCCATTGATCGCGCCAATGAAAGGCGCATCACCGCGGGCAAAGCGCGACACGGCGGGATGAAGCGATGTGACCATGCGTTTGATCAGCAAAGGAACGTCGCCGCCGCTCTTGGCAATACTTGCAAGGTCTCCCCCAGCACAGAACATTTTACCTGTTGCCGTGAGCACGATGGCCCGCACGTCTGGATCTTCATCACAGAGTGTCGCGACGTCACACAATTCTTCCGCCATTTTAAGATCCAACGCATTGGCGGCGTCAGGGCGATTGAGGGTGATCGTGGCGACTTTGTCGGCCACCTCAAGCAGGAGTGTTTCGTAACCCATGGCAAAGTCCTCGATGAATGAGCCCAAAGCGGCGTGACACGACCCTGCCTTCCGTTTCGGAAAGCGGCATGCTTACGGTGTGAAAAAGAGTCAGCTGATCACTTTATCAGCTTCACCTTTTGACCGGGCCGCAAATCGTTGCCGTCCCGCAATCCGTTAATCACGATAAATCGGTCCACCTTGGCGTTCTCAAATCGCGTCTGCGCCGCCAAAGAAGACGCCGTATCACCAGAGCGGACGGTGCGCACATCCACCTTTGTCGCCCTTGGGATTTGCATGGCGGATGCACTCATAGCCCGAAAGGAATTGACCGACGCATTGATGCCGTTTTGTATGCCGCGGGTCCGGTTGGAGGGGGTCACCCACATAAAGATGAAGTGCTGTGTGCCCTGCCACTGAATGGCAAAGGCCTGCACATCCACCCGACCGCTGCGGGAATTGGCCGTGGCGCCGCCATAGGCGCCCGGTCGGCCGTTTACGGTGATCCGACGCGCCGGACCAAGGTTGAGCTGAAGTTGCTGGCTCAAAGCGTTAATGAGCGCGCCGGGGCCGTTTTGCGAATTGGCGCCGATGAATTGCATCTGCGCAAAGTCGCTTTGAGCCACGACGGCTTGCGGGGTGTTGTGAAGCTTCATGCCGTCCGGCACGCGGAAGGTCATACCGATTTGCGGGTGGTAAAACGTCGTGCCGCGAATGAATCCGTGGGTACGCGGATCATCGCCATAGAGCATGTCGTCGATCGCCACCAAATAGTCGCTGCGGCCCTTACGGGCCCCCTGGATGTTCAGCACCTGCGCTTCCGCAGCGGCGCGGCGCACGCGTTCGGCCGTGTTGGGGTGCGTGGACAAAAATTCCGGCGGTCGCGCGGCGCGCCCGGACACGCGTGCTTCCAGGTTGGACCAGCGGTTCAAAGAATTGAGAAAGTCGGCTTCCGCGACCGGATCATACCCCGCACGGGCGAGCAAGCGCACGCCCACTTGGTCCGCTTCGTACTCTTGCGACCGGGAGAAGCTAAGCAGATAAAGCTGCGCCCCTTGCGCCGCCATCTGATAGACCCCCTGATCACCGGTCAGAATACCGATCACGGCCGCGCCCAAGCCCGCAACGTTCGACCTGCTGACCCGTTCCGCCGTGTGCCGTTCGAAGATGTGCCCGATTTCGTGCCCTAAGACGCCGGCCAGTTCCGCTTCCGTATTGGCGAGCGCCAACAGCCCCCGCGTTGCATAAATATGCCCGGGCAGGGCCATGGCGTTCACGACCGGTGAATCCAAAACGGTCGTCTTAATCGGCATGTTCGGCTGATCCGATGACGCCATCAGACGCTGAACGATGCGTTCCACATAATTGCGCAGCTCAGGGTCTTTTACTTCGCCACCGAACGCCGCAAGAATTTTGGGATGTTCCTGGCGCCCCAATGCGAGCCCTTGCTCGTCGGAAAGGCCCAGCGGACCGCCGGTGGACTCGCACGCTGCGAGCACGCCCGCGCAAAAAATCAGAACAAGCGCGCGCCAGGCATGCACCGTCCTCAAGGCAGAAATTGATCTCATCACGACCCCCCTCAATTTAGCCCTGCGATGCCGTCATCATGGCACTTCAAATTCCCGATGGCAAAGATGCATTGACGCGGCAAGTCTCGCGTGCGCGTTCCGGTTATGGCCAATAAGGCTTCTTCAGCTTGCGCTTGTTCACCTTGCCCATGGTGTTGCGCCCGAGATCCTCCACGAATTCGACCGAGCGCGGACATTTGTAGTGGGAAAGCCGGTCGCGGCACCAGGTGATGATGTCGTCAGCCTGCGGCGGGTGGGCAGCGTCTCGCGGTATGACCAGCGCTTTCAGTTCCTCGCCCATTTCCGGATTGGGCACGCCGATGCATGCCACGTCTTGAACATCGGGATGATCGATAATCACCTGTTCGGATTCTGCCGGGTAAATGTTGACGCCGCCGGATACCACCATGTCACTAAAGCGGTCGGTGATGTAAACATAACCATCCTCGTCCATGTAGCCGATTTCGCCCAAGGTGAAGACGCCGGGCGCGATATGGGCGGCGGCCGTCTTTTCGGGATCGTTGTGATAGACAACACCCCGCCCGGTCGTGTCCTTGAAGTACAAACGGCCTTCCTCATTCGGCGGCAAGGGATTGTCGTCATCGTCCAAAATCAACGCTTCGAACGGTTCATTTGTCTTGCCGACCGATCCCGGATGTTCGAGCCATTCTTCCGACGTGATTTGATTTGTGGTGCCCACTTCGCTTGCGCCATAGGCTTCGAATAATACCGGCCCCAACCATTCGATCATGGCGCGCTTAACGTCCACCGGACATTTCGCACCCGTATGAGCAATGCGTTGCAGGGAACTAGTGTCGTATTTGTTGCGCACGTCTTCCGGCAGCGCCAGCATCCGCACAAAATGCGTGGGCACCATGAGCGTGCCCTCGATCCTATGGTCTTCGATGGCGGCCAGGGTCTTTTCGGCATCGAAACGGCCCAGGATAATCAGGGGCACACCGCGCGCCAAGCTGCGTGCGGCGCTCAGCGGCCCCGTGTGATAGAGCGGCCCCACCACAAGCTGCGTGCCGTCGCCCATGCCGGCTGCCGCTGCCAACTCCTTCATCAATTGCAAGTGTTCGGCGATGGTTTCGCCGCCCGCAAACATGGTTGGCGGCAGCGGCGTGCCTTTCGGACGGCCCGTGGTGCCCGACGTGTAGAGCAGATTGGGCCGTGGCGTCATATCGGTGGGCGGATCATCCGGACTGTTGCCGGCAAGCCAGTCCTGCCATTGCGCGACGCCACCCACATGGGGCGCATCCCAGGCGATAACGGTTCGGATGCCTGCGTCGGCAGCGGCCTGGATGCCCCGTTCGGCCGTCGCGCCATCGACAAAAAGCAGTCTCGCGGCTGAGTCGGTCAAGATATACGCCACTTCTTCGGCCGTGAGGTGAAAGTTCACTGGCACCACCGACACGCCGGACAACAAGCCGCCAATATTCGCCAAGGCCGTTTCGGCTGCGTTCTCAGCAAATATGGCAATCCGATCGTCCGGTCCGAAATTGTGCTGCAGCAAACCGTTGACGATGCGGTTTAAGATCTCGTCCACCTGCGCCCAATTATAATTCTTGTGGGGATCCTTTACGGCGATTTCTTCCGGACGCTCCGCCGCCTTGGCCGATGCAAAACTGGTCATCTTGTACCCTCACTCCAAAATATCTTCATTGGGTATTTATTCCGTCACCAGACGAAATCCACTTCCGTCGGCTTCGATCCGTCCAGCAGTGGGTTCACTGAAATGAGATCCCACCAGCAGCGTTTGCGAGCCATCAAGAGTGGAGAACAGCTTCCGGCGGGTTTCCGCCCCCCGCTCGGCATCCACGTCGGCGTGGGTATGCCAATCCGGGTTGGCGATCTGACAGGGGTGGTGCACGCAATCGCCCGTAATGATGGCGCTTTGCCCCTGAGAGCTAATCTGTATGCTGACATGACCCGGCGTGTGGCCTGGCGTCGGACACAGTGTCACCTCTTCGCACACTTGATGATTTGTGGATACGATGTCGGCCAGGTCCCGCTCAAGTATCGGCCGGATGGAATCTTCATACACATTTTTGTCCGTGCGTTTCATGCGGCCCTTAGGGGGCTCCGGCGCATTGATGAATTCATCGTACGAAGCTTGCCAATGTGAAAGCTCGCTTTCCGCAAACAAATAGCGCGCATTGGGAAAGGTGGGTTGCCAGTTTGTGCCGTCCCAAAACGTGTTCCACCCCACATGATCCAAATGCATATGGGTGCACAATACCGTGTCGACCGCGGACGGATCGAAGCCGGCTTCCTTAAAGCGATCCAAAAAGGCAGTTTGCGCCATGTGCCAGGCGTCAACGGCGGGCCGGTCTTTGTCGTTACCGACGCAGGTATCCACAATGATCTTTCGGTCTGCTGTTTCGATGACAAATGACTGAATAAGGCCTGAAAGGCGGCCCTCCCGGTCCGCAAAATGCGGCACCAACCAAGGAATGCCCTTGATGGCGGCGGGTTCCGCCGCGACAATCAGATCATTCAAGAAGTCCAGATCCTGTTCCACAATGCTGGTGATACGCACTGATCCGATGGTCCACTGCATGTGGGCACCTCGCTGAGCTTAGTTTTTGTGGACTGTGATAGCGGAAGAACCATCGATCTCCAATGCGAACGGGCGTTGGCAAGACAAAAATGCAGAAAGGACGCAGCTCATGTCATTTATTGACGTTTCAACGAAGGGCCCGGTGACATGGGTTACACTCAACCGGCCCGAAAAAATGAACGCCGTCACCCCGGACATGCATGACGACCTGCAAACCGCGTTCGATTCCTTTGCGGAGGACGACAGTCAGTATGTTTGCGTGGTGACCGGCGCCGGCGAGAAGGCCTTTTGCGCCGGCAGCGACCTGAAGTCCGGCATAAATCGTGACTATCCGAAAGACGGTTATGCCGGGCTGATCGAGCGTTTCGACCTGCCGAAACCCGTGATCGCCGCCGTAAACGGCCTAGCTTTGGGCGGGGGCTTTGAGATTGCTTTGGCCTGCGACATCATCATTGCGTCCGACACGGCAAGCTTTGGCCTGCCGGAGCCGCTTGTGGGGGCTGTCGCCCTGGGCGGCGGCATTCACCGCCTGCCGAGACAAATCGGATTGAAGAATGCGATGGGCCTTCTGCTCACCTCAAAGCGTATCGATGTCTATGAGGCTTACCGCCTGGGGCTCGTGAATGAAGTCGTCCCGCCAGCCGATCTTGTGGCAACCACGGAGCGATGGTGCGAGGACATTCTCAAAGGGGCGCCGCTTTCCATTCGCGCCTCCAAGGAAGCTGCGTTGCGGGGCCTTGAAGAGCCGTCGCTTGCGGACGCCATGAAGAACCAGAACGACTATCCCGCTTACGCCCAATGGCGCACCAGCGAGGATTTATTCGAAGGCCGCACCGCGTTCGCCGAAAAACGCCCGCCGCGATGGAAGGGGAAGTAGCTGTTCTCGCGGCATGTCGTGATCTACTTCGTTTACATAATGACAAACAAAAAGGGTGGAACGCTTTACACCGGCGTCACCAATTATTTGATTCGACGCGCGTACGAACACCGCACGCATGCAGTCGACGGGATATCGAAAAAATACAACACCACACGACTTGTTTATTTCGAGCCTTTCGAAAGCATCGAGTTTGCCATTTCCAGAGAGAAGACTCTCAAGAAATGGCGCCGAGCCTGGAAGATCAAACTCATCGAACAACAAAACCCAGATTGGAATGATCTGTTCGAAACGATCGCACCTCAAAGCTGAACAACCGTCGTCACCCCGGATGCATTGCAACACGTCAGTGTTGCTATGCTGATCCGGGGTCTTGTGCATATGGACTGAGATCCCGGATCTACGGTGCATCATCAAAGATGCTGCACCGTAGATCCGGGATGACGTAGGAATTGAATGGCTTAAGTAACTAAACAGGCAGCGCCGTCGTGTATTTCACCTGCTTTAGGATGTATACGGACTTTACATGGGCGATGCCTTTTATACGCAGGAGGCGTTTGGTCAAAAACCGCTCATAATCTTCGCTGCCTTCAACCGCCACCCGCAGCCAATAGTCCCCCTCGCCGGCCACCAAATAGGCTTCCAGGATTTCCGGCATGTCGCGGATCTGTTCCACGAAGTGGTCAAGCTCCACATCCTGGTGTTTTTCGAGGGTCACCTGAGCAATGACGCTGTCCCCGAAGCCTACTTTCTTCGGGTCCAAGAGCCCCACATAGCCCTGGATCACGCCGTCATCTTCCAGGCGCTTCACCCGGCGCCACGCAGGGGTCGCCGACAGCCCGACTTTCTCCGCCAACGTGGCCGCACTTTGCCGGCCGTTCTTCTGAAGTTCGCGCAAGATCTCGCGATCTAACTCGTCAATTTCGCTCATAGACGAAATATATATCCTAATATTTCGAAATTTGCAGCGTTTTTGTTTCACCAAGTCGCGGAAATCCGTTAAAATTGGTAAGCATGTCTCAAGGGGATTGGGACATATTGGGTGGGCAAAGCGTAGAATCACACCGCTTCGTGCCGGAGGCCCTTGGCAATGAACATCAGCACCCTGTCATCCCAGTCGGGCTTTGATACGGACTACACGCTTCTTGACCGGTACCGCCTCGATGATGGCCGGGTCTATTTAACGGGTACTCAAGCCTTGGTGCGCATCGCGCTCATGCAGCGCCGCTTGGATGCGGCGGCGGGCCTCAATACGGCTGGATTCATTTCGGGTTATCGCGGATCGCCCCTTGCCGGGCTGGATCGAGAACTTGGCCGCATGAGCTCTCTGCTTGACGACCACCACATACGCTTCCAGCCGGGCCTCAATGAAGACCTGGCAGCCACCGCCGTTTGGGGCAGCCAGCAACTCGATGCTTTCGGCGGCAAGAAGTATGACGGCGTGTTCGGCCTTTGGTACGGCAAAGGCCCGGGGCTCGACCGGTCGGCGGACGCCATGCGCCACGCAAACGCTTTCGGCACCTCAAAATATGGCGGCGTGTTGGCCGTGGTGGGGGATGACCACGGCGCCCAGTCGTCCACCATTCCGCACCAAAGCGACCACATGTTCATGGGTTTCATGATGCCCATCCTGCATCCGGCCAATGTGGCCGAATACCTGTGGCTTGGGCTTGCGGGCATTGCAATGTCGCGCTTTTCCGGCTGTTGGGTGGGCTTTAAAGCCATTACAGAAATCGTGGAAAGCGGCGCGTCCGTCAGCCTTGATCCGCAGGCGTATCAATTTTTGATTCCGGAGCCTGGCGAATACGAACGCCCGCCAAAATTCGATCTGAATTTCGACCCAACCCTGCCCTGGCCGCAGGAACGGTGGGAGCTGGAACGGCTTGTACAACGTTACCGCACCCGCGCCACCTGGGCATTTGCGCGTAAGAACAATCTAGACAGCATCACTCTCAACAGCCAGCGGGCCCGCATCGGCATCCTGACCACCGGCAAAGCCTATCATGATCTCATGCAAGCGCTGGCGGACCTGGACATCGACGAACTCACCGCGCAGCGCATCGGTTTGCGGATCGGCAAGGTCTCCATGCCGTGGCCGCTGGAACCTGAGTTTTCCAAAAAATTTGTCGAGGGCCTGGAAGAAATCATCATCATCGAAGAAAAACGCGAGGTGATGGAGCCACAGGTGAAATGGCAGCTCTTTAATCTGCCTGCGGACAAACGCCCCACCATCATCGGCAAGGAAGACGAAACGGGCGAAGTCTGGCTGCCCTGCGACGACGAACTGTCGCCCCGCATGATCGCGCGTTTGCTGGCATCGCGCCTGCGCGTGCACCATTTGGAAGGCGATATCGACGAACAATTAGCATCCTATGAAGCGCGCAAGTTTTCGGCGCCCCCGGCACCGGCGCCCATTGCCCGCAGCCCCTATTTCTGTTCCGGCTGCCCCCACAACACGTCGACCAACGTGCCGGAAGGCAGCGATGCCATGGGCGGCATTGGCTGCCACATCATGGCGCTTTCCATGAACCGTCATAATCAACTGTTCACCCATATGGGCGGCGAAGGGGTTTCCTGGGTCGGCATGGCGCCGTTCCTGGAAAAGGACCACATCTTCCAGAATCTGGGCGACGGTACTTACGAACATTCCGGCCTGCTGGCCATTCGCCAAGCGGTCTATGCGGGCGTCAACATCACCTACAAAATCCTGTTCAACGATGCGGTGGCCATGACCGGCGGCCAGGCGATCGACAAGCATCTCACCGTGCCCGCTATCATCGCACAAGTGCAAGCGGAGGGCGTGGAGACCGTTGCCGTGCTGGGCGAAGAAGATCCGGCCACCGCGCGCAGCCGATACGGCTTCGGCTTACGCGCGCCGACGGGCGTCACGATCCACCATCGAGACGATTTGGACGATGTGCAGCACCGCTTGCGTGATACCAAAGGCGTCACGGTACTGATTTTCGACCAAACCTGCGCGGCGGAAAAACGCCGCCGCCGCAAGCGCGGCGAAATGCTTGACCCGCCCGTGCGTGTCTTCATCAATGATTTGGTGTGCGAAGGCTGCGGCGATTGTTCCGACAAATCGAACTGCATTTCTGTGGAACCATTGGAAACCGAATTCGGCCAAAAGCGCACCATCAATCAGTCGAGCTGCAACAAAGACCTGTCGTGTTTGAAAGGGTTCTGCCCGAGCTTTGTCACGGTGGAAGGCGGCACGCTGCGCAAGAAACCCTTTCCAATTTCGGCTGAGGAAGAGCAGCGTCTAATGGCGGCCCTTCCCACACCGACACCGCGGGAACTGGGGCACCATACGTACAATATTCTAGTAGCAGGCATTGGCGGCACGGGTGTCGTGACCATCAGTTCCCTGCTCAGCATGGCCGCCCATCTGGAAGGACGCGGTGTCACGGCGCTGGACTTCACCGGCCTTGCCCAGAAGAACGGCGCGGTGGTGTCCCACCTCAAAATCGGCCGGGCGCCCAAAGACATGCATGCCGTGCGCGTTGGCAAGGGCGAAACCGATCTGCTGATTGGCTGCGATATGGTGGTGGCCGGCAGCGCCGACGTGCTGGCACGCACCGCCACGCTGCGCACCCGCAGCGTCATTAACACCCATGTCGCGCCCACGGCAGGATTTGTTCTGGACACCCAGTCGGACCTGCCCGATCAACGAACGATCGACGCCATCGCCCATGCCATCGGCGAAAAACATGTGGAATGTTTCGACGCCACGCGGGTTGCGACAGACCTGTTCGGCGATGCTATTGCCACCAATTTGTTGCTGCTTGGATATACCTACCAAAACGGGTTCGTCCCTCTGTCCGCAGCAGCGATTGAGCGGGCCATCGAACTCAATGGCGTTGCCGTCGAGCAAAACCTAAAGACATTCCGTTGGGGTCGCTTGCTGGCCCATGACGGGAACTTGCTGGAACGACTTCTATCCGCCACCGCACCGGCTGTGGCCGATCAATCCCTGGATGACCTTATCCGGCGCCGCGCGGACTTTCTGGTGGGGTATCAGAATGAAGCGTATGCGAATAAGTATCGAGACCTTGTGAAGAGAGTGCGCCGCCAAGAAGACACGCTCACCCCTCCCGGCAACGCTCTGTCGACAGCCGTCGCCAGAAATCTCTTTAAGCTTATGGCGTATAAAGACGAATATGAGGTGGCAAGGCTGCATACGACTATGGGCTTTGAGCAGAAAATCCAGGATCGTATGGAAGGGGACTATACCCTCACCTATCACATGGCACCGCCCGTCCTTGGCCGCAAAGACGCGCAAGGCCATCCAAAAAAGACGCGCTTTAACGAACGGCTGATGAAACCGGCTCTCAAATTTCTGGCCGGCCTGAAATCACTCCGCGGCACGTGGGCGGACCCGTTTGGATACACGGAAGAGCGCCGGGAGGAACGGCAGCTCATCGCAGATTACGAGAAGCTGCTCGACAACATCTTGCCGCGCCTCACCGCCGAGAACTATCAAATAGCGGTGGCTCTTGCCGAAGTGCCCGATATGATTCGGGGCTATGGCCATGTGAAACTTGAAAATCTGCAAAAGGCTCGACTACGCCGTGACGCCCTGTTGGCGGAATTCAACACGCCGCAGCCCTTGCAATCGGCGGCCGAGTAGGCCAGTCCCTCCAAAAGCAGACCCCCTTCATGTCCCGTAATTTTGGGACATGAAGTCCGTGACAAGCAATTATGTGACAAATTTACTACATGCCAGTTGTCGCCGAACAACTGCCAAACGCCTTGGCCCCGGCGGATCTCTTTCAATCAAACCCATTGGAGATGCTGCCGTGAGAAAGCAGGACGAGCCCCCTAGTGCCGCAAATACAGATCTGGTCGATTACGAGGTCAATGGAGACCGTCTCACCCTGGACCTTAAGGGCGACATTTCTAAGTGCAGCTGCGGCACCATTTTCGAGTATCTGGGACGCGTTTTAACGACGGACATTAAATCGTTGTTGATCGACAAGAAGGGTTTCAAACGCGAATCCAGCGATATAGAGGACGTGAAGCTCTTCGGCCATCGGTTTGGCCGGATGCTGCAAGAGCATCGCATTCAGGCGGCGTTGGTGCTCGACCCTCAAGATTTTTTTGAAACGGCCATGTGCGTGTTCGCCATGGAAACGGGCGCCAAGATTATGACAACCGACTCCCGTCATGAAGCCGCCCTCTGGCTTGAGGGCGGGATCAACTGACGCTCATCTCAGGCTACGAGGCCGATGGCCATGCCGCGAAGGGCGGCCGTTACCCGATCCGACACATCAAGCTTGCCGTAAATCCGGCGCAAATAGGTATCCACCGTATAGGTCGAAATACCGACAATATCGGCAATGACGGCGTTGCTCTTACCGCGGGCAACCCATTCGAGAATTTCCACCTCCCGCCTGGACAAGGACACACCATCCGGCGCCTGACTTCGCAAAAGATCGCAATAGCGCTGGTGACCGAGCTGACACGCCCAATGAAGCGTGGCCATTTCGACGATGGTGAGGTCGACGTGCTTCTTGCCAAATCCCAGGCCCGCATAACCGTTGCGGCCATGGGGACCGAACACCGGCACGGCCAATCCGTCCCCTAAATTGGCCGCATCGAGCGCATCCAAATAAGACAGCTCTTCATCCGACAGATTGGGTTGCTCCCTAATCTCCGACCACCAAAACGGCACCGTGGCCGTGAGGGCGCGCTTCGGGATCGGGTCGATCTCGTAGTATTTTTTCTCCACATATGTATCGACCCAGTCTTGCGGAAAGCCGTGGGCGGCGACAGTGATGTTGGAGCTGTAATCGGCAGCCCCGGGCGGCGGCAAATGATGATAACTCATCATTTCCAGACCATTGGACGTGAAGAAGTTCACACAACTCTCGCGCAAGGCGTCGACGCTTTCCGCCCCGTAAGTCGCAACCGCGAGTTCGTCAATGCCGCCGATCATTCTAACCGTTCCGTTGTGGAAGGCCCGACGCTGCGTTTCCCTAGGGCCTGATCATTTTTCACGGAGACATGATCAGGCCCTAGATTCTTTGTTGGTCGCGCAATCGGACGGTTTACCGGAATCCACTTAACCTGATTGCGCTCCAAGTCAACTTGCCACAATACGCCGGTGAACGCTATCGCATCCGAACCCGTCTACGGCGCGATTAAACGAATATGCGAGGTTGCACTTTGCCCCTTCGCATCGATCGCGGTGACAGTGGAGAACCCCTCACCATCCGGCCGCCAATAGGTCCGGTTCCGGGCGGTTGCCGCGGTAACGAGCTTCCCATCGATGAGCCAGCGCACGGGTTTGGCACCGCCACTCGACCGCAAGGCAAGTCCATCCGAGTCACTCGCTGAAGGTAGCGACACGGTCGCGCCGTTTGGCGGAAACATGACCTGTAAGGGTACACTGTTGGCCGCTTCGACCGTCTGCTTTGGCATAAAGCGCCGCATCGACGGCGGCAGCGCACGATTGTTGGAAGCGTGAAGCACGCTTGCAGGTGCAGGCGCCAGCGTTCTTTCTTCCGTAGGCAGAAGATCGAAGACTTTCATCAGCAGGGGGGCTGCTTCATTCCGCCCATAGCGCCCAGGCCGCGTCGACCCATCGGCCCTGCCGATCCACACTCCTACGGTGTAGGTGGGCGACACGCCGATCGCCCAGGCATCGCGGAAGCCATAAGACGTACCGGTCTTGAACGCAATCTGGCGGCCCCTTTGAAACCCTTGTCCCTGGGCCAAACCGTCCGGGAGCGGACTTTGCCGCAATATGTCGGCCACGTACCAGCTTGCTTCTGCCGATATCAACCGGAATGCCGAAGGTGTTTCCGAAACCTTCCCCGGCACCAATCGCAGCGGGGCTACATGGCCATCATCCGCGAGCGAGGCATATATCATCACCAAATCACTGAGCGTTGTGCCCACACCTCCCAGCGCCATCGGCAGCGAGGGCACAAGCTGTCGGCCGCGATAGCTCAACGCCACGCCGGAGCGCAAAAGGCGTGTGTGAAAATGTTGCGGCCCCAACCGATCAAGCAACGCAACAGCCGGAACATTGAGCGACCACTGAAGCGCTTCACGTACTGTGACGGTCCCCTGAAAGTTGCGGCTGAAATTGCGCGGCGCGTAATCGCCGAACAATGTTGGCCGGTCTTCGATCAATGTTGCCGGATGTATGGGCATTTCGTCGAAGGCCATGCCGTATATGAATGGCTTTAATGTGGACCCCGGCGAGCGAACAGCGCGCACCAAATCGACCTGGCCTGCCGGTCCCCAATAATCAGCACCGCCCAGATAGGCCCGCACGGCTCTGGTTTCATTTTCGACCACTAGAATGGCCAGATTGCCGCCGTCGCCAAACCAGCGGAGTTCCCGCGCCGCTAAGCGTTCGAGCCCGCTTTGCGCCGAGGCGTTGATATGGGTCCCGACCGCCCGACCATTTTGCGCCTTCAGCCGCTGCGCAAGATGAGGCGCACGGAACGGCATTGCGTGTCTTTTGTTTATGGCAGGGTCAGCCTTTGCTTCCTTTGCCGCCATTGCGGTGATTTTGTTTTCCGCCAGCAGCCGGTCGATGATCTTCTGCCGTGCTTGGTGAGCCCGTTTAGGAAATCGGTCGGGCCGCAAACGCTCTGGCGATTGGGGTAGCGCAACCAACAAGGCGATCTCGCTTAGCAGTAGTCGTTTGGGCTCTTTCTGAAAATAACTCAAAGACGCCGCGCGAACCCCTTCCAGGTTTCCACCGAACGGCGCAAGCGTGAGATAGATCGACAGAATTTCATTTTTTGAGTAACGCCGCTCCAGCTGAAGCGCACGGACTGCCTGGCGGATCTTGGCATGTAAGCCCCTGCCTCCAGGTTCCAGCAGCCGCGCCGTCTGCATGGTGATTGTCGATGCGCCGGACACCACCCGACCGTTAGAGACGTTTTGGAATGCGGCGCGCAAGACGGCCGCCGGGTCGACCCCCCAGTGGTCATCGAAACGCTTATCCTCGAATGTCTTCAGCGCCGCAATGTAGTTTGGATCCACATCTTGAGGTGTCGCGGCCACTCGCCATTTGTCGTCGGCGCTGAGGAACGGCCGCAAGATGGACCCGTCTTCCGCATACACCACAACCGACTGATCGAGATAACGGTCAAGCGGCGGCGGGAACAGAAAATCGAGCGCGGCAATTGCCGCAATTGCCCCGATGGCCGCCCCAATTCGCCAGTTGTCGTGTGCCCACCCCATTATTGAGCCTTAGTTGTTGGCGGAAACGGTGAGGCGCGATGTGCTCGTGCGCGCAATCGCGTTCGGGCGATACATATCTTCCGCGACGGTCGCCGGTATCACATATGTTCCGGGCGTGACGGCACGCACAATATACGCCACATGGTAGGTGGGTTTCGGTGGCGGCTGCTGATCGCGCCGCGTTGCGCGGTGCCGGCTTCCCACGTTGAACGATGCAACAAACCGGTCGTCGCGTGCCTCCGCCACATTCGATTTTGTAAGCCCGGGCAACCAGCCATAACCACTTGCGTTGTCGTTTTGCGCGGTGATGACCGACTCGATCTCAAATCCGGCCGGCAGCAAATCCAGCACAACCAGATCCCGCCGAATGTTGTTTTCAAGACCGCCTTTTATGGAAACGATAAAGCGGTCATTCTGCTTCACGTTTGAAAGATCCGCTGGTGCACCGCTTAAGGTCCAATAGGTCTTGTCGACCGTTACAATGTTCGCACTCGCCGGCGACAATTCCGTGGGCACACCTTCCGTGGTGATCATGCGCCAAACAGGCCGCTCACCGTCATTACGAATGGAGATCCCGGAGTCGAGTTCACTGCGGGTTGGCACGAATCTTTTTTCATACGCCGGGCCCGACGCGCGCGCACCGCTGATCTGCACCGAAAGCGCGCGGCGCTCCCGCGCCAATGCGGACGCGGCCCGCACCATCCATGCTTTTTCTTGGGTGGTTGTGAATTGGATCGGCGGCCGAAGATCGAGCCCACGATCCACCAATGGATCGATTACTTGGGTTTGCTGGGCCTCGACAGCCATGGCCGTCGCGCCCGCCACATCTCGCAAGAGAGATCCATAATCGATTGCTTCGTACCGGCCGGGAAGCGCCCCTGCCGTTAGGCGCAGCACGCGGTCGAAGTTCGTACGCGCCCGCGCCCTGTCATCCACAAGTGACAGCGCCGCACCGGTCAGGCTGGACGCCATCAAATCCTTAAAACCGCCGGCTTCTGTGTCCGAGAAATAGCGAAGATCGCTGATGCTGACGCCCCCTTCACGCGACAGCACGTAGAAGGCATAAGCGCGCGATGCGTCCGCCTGCCATGTTTCTCCGGCAAGGCGACGTAGCCACTCCAGGCCCCGATTTAGCGCGCCATTAGGCACCACATAGCCTTGTGCCTTTGCCGTGAACAGAAAATCAAGCGCAAAAACCCCAAGCCACGCCCGTGTATCCGTCGAATAGGGGCTCCACATGCCGAACGACCCGCTGCCATGCTGCATGTCCACCACCCGGTCGACCGCCAATTGAATACGCTCGCCAAGTCCGCGGTCGGTGCTCAACAGGCCGCTCTGAAGGTCGCTCATCAGCAATAGCGGAAAGGCGCGGCTGGTGGTCTGCTCCAGGCACCCGTAGGGGTACCGGTCGAGCCAGCGCACCAAGGCGGCGGCGTCGTATCCACGGGCACTTGCGACATTCGCCACAACGGATTCCGTGCCCGGAATAAAACCAGACACGACACCGGCATTCAGCTCGAAGGTCTCGCCCGGCATGATCATCGCCACATCTTCCTTGAAGACAGGCATTTGTGGTGGGCGTATTTCGATAGGCCAGGCCCTGGAGATATCGAAGCCCCCGGGCCCTTTGACGTTGAGCGACACGGTGCCAATGCCCGGGTCCTCGCCTGTAAGCGGCACCAGAACCGTCGTACGTTCGCCCACGTCCAAATCGGCTTCGATCGATTTCTCAAGGGAAAGCGAAACAGCGCCCGCCCCCTCCAGCGATGCGGTGTAAACCCCCGCTTCTCCATCCACATTATGAAGGGTGAGTGTGGCGAAACTCTTATCGTTGGGCGCCAAGAAACGCGGCAACGACACTTCCGCCACCACGTCGTCGCGCACGGTGATGGGCTGATCCATATTGCCGAGTTGAGTGGCGTTGAAGGCAACCGCCATGACCCGCAATTCGCCGACGAAATCAGGCACTCGGAAGCTTACATTGGCCTTGCCTTGCGAATCGGTTTCGACGATTCCCGAAAAGAGCGAAACCGTCCGTGTGGGAATGGCCGCAAGGCCGCGGCCGCCAATACTGTCGCCGCCCACCCGGATGTTGCCCACCACATCATCGCTCACTTCGATCAAACGACCATAATCGTCACGGACGTCAAGGCCCAAGCGGCGTTTGCCAAAATAGTAGTCGGTGGGGGACGGGCTTTTGTGCCGGGTTAGCTGAAGAATGCCTTCGTCGACGGCCGCAATGGTCACATTGGCTTTCGAGCCGGCGGCCAGCCCCGATACGGCGATGGGCACGGTCAGATCTGTTCGAGGCTTGACTATTTCCGGCAGATCGAGCGCGATATCGAGCGTTTGTTTGCTGTGGTCAATGCCGATCCACGTAAGGCCAATGGCCCGGACGGGTGCGCGCTTCTCTGCCGACGAAAGCGGCTTGTAACTTGTGACCAGAACATACGCGCCGCTGCCCCAATCTTCCGAGACGTCAAGATCCACCTGCGTGCCGTCGGAAGACACGTTGATGAGCCGCCGCTCGTAAATCTCGTCACCCGCCACCAGCACAAGCGCCTTGCCGTCGACGGGGGGCTGAAGGTCGATGCGCGCCGTTTCGCCAATGCCGTAGCTCTCTTTGTCGCTTGTGACAGCCACACGGTCCGGCCGGTCGCGCGACGCACTCGCGGACCATCCGGCGTAAAAACGCACGCTGGAGGCTGCGGACGAGTCCGTATCGCTTACCGTAAAGCGATAACGCCCCCATTCGACCAACTGCGTGAAGGCGACGGCACCGCTTGCATCCGTTTCCAAATTGCCGCCAGAGACAATTCGGTCACGGACAACCACTTCGTAGCGCCATTCCCCGTCAAGCTGGTACCATTGATAATCCGTATCCTCACGGACCATTTCATAGATCAATGTTTCGTTGGCCACGGGGTTTCCATCGCCATCAAGAACGACCACATCGAATTCCGCATCCGAATTCTCTTGAATTCGGTCGTCGAAGGCAGGGCGAATGCCGATCGAATTGCGTTCGGGCCGCACCGGCAGCGAAAGGGTTTGAAATGTGGTGCGGCCGCCCGGCTCGAACAGGCCGATTTTTATTTCGGCCTTGAGAGGCCTTGTGGTGTCGCCGGACGATTCCACATAGCTGGTCGCGAGCGTTTTCCCGTCGGCATCGGTTTCCTTCAAATCGAACGGCAGTATGACCGGTGTATATTCCTCTTCAACCAATCCAAACTGATAGCCCTTGTATTCCGGGAACGGTTCCGCATCGGGCACCAAGCGCATCTCGCCTTCGCCCGCCAGCGCGCTGGCGGGCGCGCCATACAGAAAGCGTCCTTCCACATCAATCGCTACGTCCGCACCGGGGCGCAAAACCTCAGACCGCGGTGTGAGGTTCACCTCCAGCTTTTGAGGAACAAAATCCTGCACGTCGAACTTGACGCGCCCCACCGGCGGCTTCTTGGGGTCGATATGGGCGGTGATATCCCATTGGCCCCGCGGCGCGCTTTCGCTGAGCGCAATGGCGGTATGCGCTGCGCCGTCGTTTAGATCAAGCCCGGTGTAACGCCGGTATTCGTACCCGTCGGGGCGGCGCAGGATGAGCGTCACGGGTGCGTCTTCGACGGCGCTTACTTTCGGATCCCGCAGCATGGTCACCACATGCACGGTTTGACCCGGCCGGTATATGCCACGCTCCGTATACAGATAAGCATCAATCGGACCGGGTGTCGCGCGCCCCTCGACGCCGCGATCCGTAAGATCGAATGCGGGACGCCGCAGATCCAAGAACGTGAAGTCCCCATCGGGCCCATAGGCCATAACGGCCACCGGTTCCAAGCCGCCCGTGCCGCGCATCATCGCCGCGGGAAAGTGGACGGCGCCATCGGAATCGACGCGCAGGCGCGCTAATTCATCATTGTTGCGCGCAACCAACGAAATTTCGGTGCGTCCAATCGTGGACGCCCGCTGCAGCGACCGGGCAAACACATGCAAACCATCCGCACCTTTGAAAGTGGTCAGGCCGATGTCGGAATCGATCACCCATTGGGCGGCCTTGCCGCGGTAATACCTGTCCCACCGGTCGCCCACCGCTTCGCGGTCCGCGGCATCCTCAGCAATGACCATAAAGATTCCGGGCTTTTCTTCTTCGATCGCCTGACGGATGGGAAAGACGGTGGTGACTTCTTCGTTTCGCACCGCATCGACCGCCATGGTGCCTTGCCATACCAGTTCGCCCTGCCGGTTGATGAGTTGATCGCGCTCATACCCGTACAGCATGCGCTGGTCGATCAACCCCTGACTGAGCTGCGACAGCAACCGGTCATTCACACGAATAACATTCAGGTCCAACTCGTCCACATTGATGGTATTGATCGGCAGGCCGTCGGATCCCTGGCGTGGCAACAAGACACCGCCGCCAAAGGCAATGACGGGTGGGCGGTCCCGCAGCTCGACGGGTATTGTTTCATCTTCTGCCAGGGTAAGACCCGTAGCCGAAGGCAGGCCCTTTCGAACCGTTACGGAATATTGGGAGTCAAATCGTAGACCGGACATGCACAGGCGCGATCCCGAAACGCGCACGCCAACCTTTGTGGGGGGATCGAAACGTAAATAATCTTGATACTGAACATTCCCTGTTGAATCGAGTTCGCCCGTGAAGACCAAGCAAGCTTCGGCGGTTTCCTTACTGGTGTCGATCTCTAAACGCCGGAACTCAAAAATATCGGTACGGCCGGAACGCGCACGGAAAGCGCTCGATTGACTTGCCGACGATTGATCGCGCGAGACCACATCCATGGCATCGTCGATCAATGCGTCCATCTGGTCCGGTTGATTGAGATACACGTAAGCGCCGACCAAAGCGCCCATGACCGCAAGAGTCGCAACTCCCCAACTGACCCACCGCATGGTACGAACCCTCTCCCGTTTCGATCAGACACCCTGTGGGAAAGCACACTACACCGGCCAATTTGGGCCAGCAATTCGTGTTGATTCCCCCGCAACCTCAATCTTCGCCCGGTTTTCGGCGACATTAGGGCAGGCATATGACGACATTTCTAATGCCAAGCCTTTCTTACCCGGGTAAGTCTGATCTAGACACTGCAGATCAACCAAGGCAGCATAGGCGCCGAGATTCAGAACGAGGCAACAGGGGTGACGATGAACCATTCAACGATTTTGAAGTGTGCGGTCTTGGGCGGTTCTTTGCTCCTCTTGGGTGCGTGCGGCGACGATACAACTTCGGACACATCGCAAAGCGTACCGATTGCGGACGCCACGGACAACGGAGCGGAGGCGGACGCCGCACCCGCAGGCCCGCCGCCGACCGCTGAGCCCGGCGAGCCCGTCGACTTCGCGGGCTATGAATCCTTCAAGCGTTATCTCGTCAAATCAGGGGTCATCGAATACAGACTTGACGGCATGCGCGCTGGCACCGAGACCCTTTACTGGGACGATTGGGGGGTTAAAGAAGCGCGGTACACCAAGGTGACCGTCAACCTCATAGGCGTTTCTCAAGACGTGGAAGAATGGCTGATCTCCACACCGGATGTGATTTACACAATCGATATGACGTCGAACACGGCCGTCAAAACAAAAAATCCCGGCGTTGGCTTTTTCAAAGGCCTTTCCGAAGACGAAATGGCCCAGATGAGCAAACAGCTACTGGAAGCGACAGGCGCCAAATTGTTGGGGACCGATTTCGTGGCCGAGCAGACCTGTGAGCTTTGGGATGTGCCGCTGAGCGGTGGCCAGGAGTGTATTTGGAAAGGGATTGCGCTTTCAGAGTCGGGATCGTTGGGCGGTCTTCAATCCGATCGGGTGGCCACCACAGTCGTCGCCGGAATTGAAGTGGACGACAAGCACTTCACCCTGCCAAAAGACGTGCAAATCACCGACAACACGATCGATCCAAACGTTACGACAGAGTAGGCCTGCTCAGCCTAATAAAATGGTCGAGTACCAAAATCTGGTGGGGGTCTAGCCGCCCCCGCCGGCCGCCGGTTCTTTTTCTTCCTTGCCGCCGCCAAACAATCGAAACAGCCAGGCAAAAACCTTTTTGACGCCGCGCCAGATCTTCGGCAGCAACCAGGCCGCAAAGGCGATAAAGGCGACAATCAGGATGATAAAGAGGATCGGATGGTTGAGCGCCGCCCACATGCCGGTAAACACAGCCACATCTTCCGCAATCGACAGGCCGATATTCGAAAACGGTTCAGGCGAGGTGTTCACCACGATGCGAGAGCCCGCTTTCGTCGCATGCGACACCGCCGACAGGCTGCCGCCAACCAGAAACGCCGCCACTTGAATTGCGGGATCCGTTTCACCAACGGCCGCCGCAGCGAGCACGGCACCACCGGGAATTCGAACAAATGTGTGTATGGCGTCCCAGCCCGTGTCGACGCCGGGAACTTTGTCGGCAAAAAACTCAACCACATACATGATGCCAGCGGCCACAATCACCACCGGGCTTTGGATGATTTCGAGGTTTGCAGGCAGATCGATCGCGCCGGTCTGTCCCATCAGACCCAACGCCAGGATCGCGGCATAGAGATTAATGCCGCTTGCCCAGGACGCACCGAGCATGAGCGCAATGGCGCCGACAACTGCTTGGCCTTCTTCCATCGCCTTCCCTCCTTCGAAAAATCTCGAACAATCCCCGTTTCACTCCATCATGGGCGAGGGAAACTGAATAGGCAATGAAGGGATTGTGGCGAAAAATGGCCGATTAGTGACCGTTTTCTGCGTCCCTTGCCGTTAGGAAGGCCTCTATGGCGCTAAAACTCGGTTCCCGCTCCAGCAAAGGCACATGGCCCACTTCGGGTACCGTCAGCGATTCCATGTTTGGGTGTGCTGCCGTCATTTTCTGCAAGATTTCGTCGGACAATAAATCGCTCACGCCGCCACGAATGGTCAGGGTGGGGATTTGCCCAAGGGATTTGAATGCGGGCCACAAATCGCCGACGGCGCCCCCTTTGCGCATCGCATCGCCGATCTTCGGATCGTAAGCCGGCGACGGATTGCCTTGCGCATCTTCATTGAACGTGCGCCGGGCCATCAGCATCCAATCTTGGTCGGTGAATTTCGGATAGACCCCGTCATTTGCCGATTTGAGCTGGGCGACCGCTTCCTCCCAAGAGGAAGGCGGCGCCATCTTTCCTACATAACCGGCAATGCGGGCGAGGCCTTTCGGGTCCAATTCGGGTCCAATGTCATTCAGAATCGCCCCGGCGATGGCCCCAGGGCGCGTCGGCCCCAAGGCCATCGTCAGAACGCCGCCCAAGGACGTGCCGATGAATACCGCTTTGTGCACATTCGCTGCGGCCATCATTGCCAAGATATCCGCTACATAAACATTCGGCTGATAATTGGACATATCTTGATCATACTGACTGTCACCGCGTCCGCGCAGTTCGAAACAGATAACGCGCCGCGTGGACATAAGTTTTTCCGCCAACGCTTCAAAGTCGCGCGCATTTCGCGTCAGACCCGGCAGGCAGATCACCGGCAATGTTTGCGCCAACCGATCGCCGTAATCTCTGTAATGAAGTTTCAAACCGTCTGGGCTTGTAAAGAACTCGTCCTGATAAGTCTTTGCCGACACATCCATATTGACATCCTCATTGTGTGTTATTCGCCGGGCGCGATGGTGGGGGCGGCTTTTTGTTCAATCGCGTCGAGTTCGCGTGCAACCGCCATAGGCGATTTTGTGTAACGAGCAAGAAGGCTGTAAAAAACCGGCACCACAAACAGCGTAAAGAACGTGGCGAAGGCAACGCCAAAAAAGATCACAATACCAATGGTGTGCCGGCTCGCGGAACCGGCACCCGACGCCAGCACCAACGGCATGGCCCCTACGGCCGTCGACAGGCCGGTCATGATAATCGGACGCAACCGCGTCTCGGCGGCGCGCATGAGCGCGTCGTAGAGTTCGTAGCCTTCATCGCGCAATTGATTTGCAAATTCGATGATCAGGATTCCGTTCTTGGCCGATAGGCCAATGAGGATGACGATACCAATCTGGCTATAGATGTTGAGGGAGTTCCCCGTAAGATAAAGCCCTAAGAGCGCACCAGCCACGCCGATGGGCACCGTCAGCATAATGACGAAAGGATGAATGAAACTTTCGAACTGGGCGGAGAGGACCAAAAACACGATGACAAGCGCCAGGCCGAACGTGAAAAAGATTGCAGCGCCGGAGGTTTTGAACGTGCGCGACTCGCCTTGGTAATCGATAGAGGCGGAATTTGGCAGGGAATCCTTCGCAACCTGCTCCAAAAACGCGAGGGCGTCTCCCAATTCGAATCCAGGGGCCAACGAGGCGCTAATCGTCACGGCGCGCATGCGATTGAAGCGGCGCAAATCGCTTGCGCCTGCGCGATCATCCAGTTTCACCAGATTCGCAAGCGGGATCAGCTCGCCAGTCCGTTCCGAACGCACATAAATGTTCGTCAGATCGTTTGGCTGCTGGCGGTCTTCGCGGCGCACCTGAAGGATCACATCATATTCTTCGCCCCGGTCCTGATAGGTGGTTACCCGCTGAGACCCGAGCATCGTGCTGAGCGTTTTGCCAATCGTCTCGATGGATACGCCCAAATCCGAGGCCCGCGTGCGGTCAATCTCCACCTTGATCTGGGGCGTCTTCTCTTCCAGGTCCGCATCCAAACCGATAAATCCCGGATGTTCGGAAGCACGCTCAAGCACGATATCGCGCCACTGAGCCAGTTCCTCATATGAACCGCCCCCGATAACGAATTGAACGGGCCGGCTCGACTGACCACGACGCCCAAAACTGGAGCTCATGCTGGCGAACATACGAACGCCGGGGAGAGCTGCAAATTTTTGGTTGAGTTCATTGATGAGTTCGAACGCCGTCCGATCCCGATTGTCCCAGTGATCGAGATTAATGATGACGAAACCCGTACTGTAATCTTCCGTCACGGAAAACGAACCGGGCACACGGGCCAGCGCCCGCTGTATCTCACCACTTTCCGTGTACGGCACCAATATCTGTTCGATCTTGTTCATCTGCTCGACCGAATAGTCGAAGCTCGCACCCGGTGGACCCGACATGTAAGCGAAGAAGGATCCGCGATCTTCGCGCGGCGCAAGTTCGGACGGTAAAGACTGAAACAGAACAACGCTAAGGGCGATCGTGGCAATGACCGTGGCGAGTGAAACAACGGGCGCATCAACAAGCCGCTTCAACGCGGAAATGTAGATTGTCTGCGCTCTCTTGAAGAACCGGTCGGTTGCTTGCGACAAGCGTCCTTTATCATGATCCCGGCGCAACAGTTTGGAACACATCATGGGGGTCAGGCTGAGCGCGACCAAGCTTGAGAACATGACGGCCGCCGTCACGGCCACCGCCAATTCGGAAAACAAGCGGCCGATGTCTCCCGGCAAAAACATGATCGGCACGAAGACAGAGATGATGACGGCCGTTGTCGCGACAACGGCAAACCCGACTTGCCGCGCGCCCCTAAATGCCGCGGCCAACGGCGCCTCTCCGGCATCGATACGCCGCTGCACATTTTCGAGCACGACGATCGAGTCATCTACGACCAGCCCGATAGACAGCACCAACGCCAAAAGGGTTAGCAGGTTGATCGACAGGCCTAGTGCCGCCAAGACACTGAACGTCGCGATCAAGCATACGGGTACGGTCACCGCCGGGATCAGCGCGGCGCGAATGTTGCCCAAGAAAAGATAGATGACCAGGATCACCAAGCTCATGGCAATGGAGAGCGTGATGTAAACTTCTTCGACCGCCTCTTCAATAAACAGAGATGAATCGTAACTTTGAAGGAGCCGCGTGCCGTCAGGCAAGATCTGCTGAATGCGCGCCATCTCGGCTTTGACCGCGCGCGCCGTCGACAACGTATTCGCCCGCGACTGCTTGACGATGCCTAAGCCCACTTGCGGCACGCGGTTGCCGCGGAAGAAATATCTTTCATCCTCGGTTCCGATGCGCACATCGGCCACCTCGCCCAAGCGAATGATGTGTCCGTCAGCGCCCCGGGCTAGGGGCAAGCTCGCGAAATCGTCGCGGGTCTGATAGCCACGTTCAAGGCGCACGGTGAAGTCGCGCTCCGTCGATTCGATCGACCCGGCCGGAAGCTCCACATTTTCCCGACGCAATGCATCTTCTATATCGGCAACCGTCAGCCCTCGCGCCGCCATCGCCTTCCGGTCGAGCCAAATCCGCATGGCATAGCGAAGTCCGCCACCGCCGAAGCGCACCCGCGCCACCCCTTCGATTACGGAAAGCCTATCGACCACGAAACGCTCGGCAAAATCGCCAAGCTCCACATTCGTCATCGTGTCGGATACGAGATTGAGCCACATGATGGCATTGCTGTCCGCATCGAACTTGCTGACCTCGGGCAAATCCGCATCGTCCGGCAATTGTTCTGTAATACGGGCGACGGCACTGCGCACATCGTTGGCCGCCGCCTCAATGTCACGATCCAAGTGGAACTGGATCACCACATCCGACCGGCCGTCCCGGCTGGTAGACGAAATTGTGTCCACCCCTTCTAACCCACTGATCGAATCCTCGACCATTTGGGTAATACGGGTTTCCACAACATTGGACGAGGCGCCACGATAGATCGTCTCGACCGACACAATCGGGGGATCCACATCCGGAAGTTCGCGCAGGGGAAGCTGGAAAAACGACAACACGCCGAACGCCACCAACAACAGGCTGATCACAGTGGCGAAGACAGGCCGCCGAACCGATGTATCTGAGAGAATCATAACGCGCCCGAGGCCCCGCTTGCTTCCGTGGCAGATTCATTGCCGCGGGTGTCGTCATCTTGGACGTCTACGGTCAGGCCGTCGCTGACCCGATGGGTACCAAGCGTGACGATGACTTCACCCGGCTCGACCCCCTTCATGACCTCCACCATGCCGGGCCTGCGTCGCCCGATCTCGATCTCGCGTCGTTCCACGGTGCTGTCCTCCGCCACCACATAGACGTATTTGCGGTCGAGGATGGGAACAATAGACTGTTCGGGTACGGACAATGAAGTACGAATGTTGCTCCGAAGGTCGATGGTCAGCAACATGCCGGGCAGCAACAGACCCTCTTCGTTTGAAATCTCGGCGCGTACCATCACCGAACGCGTGACAGGATCGACGCGCGTGTCTATGGCCGCCACGACCCCTTCAAACGTTCTTTCTTGATAGGCGGCACTTTCGGCTTCAATCGTTTGGCCCACCTTCAGGGCGGACAAGAAGGTTTCGGGGATCGAAAAATCCGCCTTGACGATCGAGATGTCGGCCAGTGTGGTAATCCTGTCGCCGGGCTGGACCAGCGTGCCGGGACTGATGAGGCGCAACCCCAGCACACCGTCGAAAGGGGCTAGTATCAACTTGTCCGCAAGCCGCGCCTTGAGAGCGTTCACCCGGGCGGCGGCCGCATCTCGATCGGCCAGCAGGGGCGTGAGCGTGGCTGTCGCGGCAGTTCCACGGTCCACCAGACTTTCGCCCAGTGCCAATTCCTTTTCCGCGCCTTGAAGTTCAGCATAGGCTTCATCCAATTCCGCCGCTTCAATGCCTGCGGTGAGCTCGGCCAGAATGTCGCCTTCCTTAACGCGCGCGCCGTCTTGAAAGTGAATCTTACGGACGATTTCAGTGGTTTTTGCAGTGACCGTAACGGACTCGTTTGCTTGTGCAGTACCGATCGCTTCCAACACATCCGCGAACTGAGCTTCCGACACGCGAGCCACTTCTACCGGGACGGTTCGCGACCGCATCCCCCCACCTGGCGTGTCACCATTCGCCCAGAAATAAGCGCCGGCGCCAATAGCTGCTAATCCGACGGCGACGATCGCAAGCCGAATTAAGTTTTGACTTCCCCCTGTCGTTTTATCCGTCGTCTGATGTGTCATACGGCTCGAAGTACTTAGCTTCTTATACCCGCGTATCGCTCATAAACTCGTGAGAAGTTGATAAGCGATGCCAGATGTCCGCAGATCGGTCGCAAATAGCCACGTTTCCGAATCTCGGCATGTACTGCGTCTGAGAGCGCGTTGAATTTGTCTTCGTCAATGGCCACAAAGTTCGCAATCGGATGAGTTTGTTGATCAGGCGTGGTGTATTCCGCGTGACGTTCCGTCAGCAGGTCGTTTTCCTGAAGAAATTTTACGAAGCTCTGGGTTGCCACGTGCTGCTGATGAAAGTTTTTGCAAAATTCCAGGGCGCGGTTTGTAAAATTCGTTGGGTTACCGTTCAAGAACAGAGGCTGTTCGGCGTGTTCCGCCACGACCTGGGTATCCCCCATGTCGATGCTCAACGCGAATTCGTCGCTGTTTTGACTCGCCTGCATAAAAATAAATGGATAGCGGCGCACATATTCGGGAATGTAGTGGTCGGTCAGCCACTGACCTTTCTTGTTGATGAACTGATTGCCTTTGTTTCCCAAGCCAAATACCGCGATTGGCACAACTTCCTCGCCGCTTGAAAAGATGACGGGGTAGTGTTTTCCGGCAAGCTCAAACTCCGCCCCGTTGACAGCCACAAAGTTTGCGTCTTTCGCGAATTGATAGGTGCGCTTCGACCCGTTGATACCCAAGTTTCCGTGAGCCTCGGGGCGCAAGACCTGGGGGTTCTTGTAAAACGGTGGTCCAGCAACGGATGTTTGATTTGACGATTGTTCTTCTGCCACGAGAGCTCTGACCTTTCCGGTTTCAATCTATTTGAATGAGGCGTTTTTATCAGTACTGAGTAAGGTTTCAAATTGGTCAAATTACGGTGACTGGTCCACTAAAGCATCAATTCGAGCTAGCGCTGCCCGCACCCCAAGTATGGGACTCGACAATAGGGGCACTTGGAGCCCATTGCAGAGGTCTGCAGCCGCTGCCATGGAGGCTTGGGCCAGCACCACCACGTTATGGTGTGCACCATGTTTCTGCACATGCTGAGCAATGCAATGCGCATAGCGTTCCAAGTCCCCGTCTTCGAAGAATGCCCAAGCCTCCTCGATAAGCAGCGTTTCGATGGACGCCCGCCTTGACGCCTCTTTGGCCACTTGCCTTAGAAGATCGGTTGTCGGTGCGATGGTCGATTTGACGCAGGCCGCTACAAGGATGTTGGGGCCGGCCCGCACCGCCGCTTCCGCCATAGGGCGGTCAATGCGCATGACAGGCACGGTAAGAACTTGTCCCACCGCCTCCGCGGCCTCGCCCAACGTGGAACATGTGCAGACGATCAAGGCGGCTCCTTGGTCTCGGAGCGCCTCTATTTCACCTTGGAGCTTTTTGGACAACGCCTCAGTTACGCCCCCGGCGGTCATTGCTTCGGCCAGCAACGCTTCATTGTTTCGGTGCGCAATCGGGATTTGCGGCGCGAGATCCGCCACGATTGACGCAAAAAGAGCCTCGTTCGAGGGTGCCGTGTGAAGGAAAGCAAGGTGCGGCATGACGTTTGAGTTTAGCACGGCATGACATTGCAAATTTGAACTATTAAAGTGCAGCAACCTTGCCGAACTCCGAAGCGTTAATGAGAGGATCCAATGTCGGTTACCGCAACCCCGGCTGAAACATCAGCGCCGTATCAAGACAAGATCAAATCTGCGGCATTCCGGTGGGAAGACCCGCTGGGTATGGAAGGTCAGCTCACCGAAGAAGAGCGCCTGGTCCGGGACAGCGCCCGCGGCTACGCCCAGGAAAAGCTGATGACCCGCGTTCTGGAAGCCAACCGGCAAGAAAAGTTCCATACGGAAATCATGAAAGAAATGGGTGAGATGGGTCTGCTGGGCGTGACCATCCCCGAGGCTTATGGCGGCGCCGGGCTGGGGCATGTGAGTTACGGCTTGGCGGCGCGCGAGATCGAACGGGTGGATTCCGGATACCGATCAGCCATGAGCGTGCAAAGCAGCCTGGTCATGCACCCGATCTACGCCTACGGCAACGAAGAGCAGCGGCGCAAATACCTGCCCAAACTCGCCAGCGGCGAGTTTGTTGGATGTTTCGGATTGACCGAACCGGATCATGGGTCGGACCCGGGCGGCATGAAAACCCGCGCCAAAGAGGTCGACGGGGGCTATCGGCTTAGCGGCGCGAAAATGTGGATCACCAACGCCCCCATCGCGGACATTGCCGTGGTCTGGGCCAAGACGGAAGATGGCGTCATCCGCGGTTTTGTTGTGGAGCGCGGGATGGAGGGGTTTTCCACACCTAAAATCGAAGGAAAGTTTTCGCTGCGCGCCTCCATCACCGGCGAAATCGTTTTGGACAATGTGTTCGTGCCTGCGGAGAACCTACTGCCTCACGCGGAAGGCTTATCCGGACCCTTTGGCTGCCTCAACAAAGCGCGCTATGGAATCAGCTGGGGCGCCATGGGTGCCGCAGAGTTCTGCTGGCACCAAGCACGGACATATGTGCTGGAACGCAACCAGTTCGGCCGTCCATTAGCGGCGAACCAGCTCATCCAAAAGAAACTTGCCGACATGCAGACCGAAGTCACCCTGGGTCTTCTGGGCGCCTTGCAGCTGGGTCGGCAAATCGATGCAGGCGAAGCGGCGGCCCCAGCCATATCGCTCATGAAGCGGAACAATTGCGGTAAGGCGCTGGACATTGCCCGCATGGCGCGGGACATGCACGGCGGCAACGGCATTTCTGATGAATATCACGTCATCCGCCACGTGATGAATTTGGAAACCGTCAATACCTATGAGGGGACCCATGACGTGCACGCCCTGATCCTCGGCCGTGCACAGACGGGCATACAGGCGTTTACGAGCTAAGTGGTCTCTATGGCAGACATCAGATTGGAAAAAGACGGTGCGATTGCTGAGCTGATCCTCAATCGCCCTGACAAGAAAAATGCGCTCAACCGCACTATGTGGGAAGGTATTCCCGAGCTTATGGCCGAGGCGGACAAAGACCGCGCGATCAAAGTAGTCGTGGTGCATGGTGGGACGGCCGGCGCCTTTGCGGCGGGTGCGGACATTTCCGAGTTTGGGGCCAATGGCGGCGGCGCCGGCTACCGGGACACCGTATTCGCCGCCATGCATTCGATCGGAGACTTTCCCAAACCTGTGATCGCGATGATTTCGGGTCCCTGCATCGGGGGCGGCTGCGGCATTGCCCTTGCCTGTGATTTTCGTTTCGCCGACGAAACCGCAAAGTTCGGGATTACGCCGGCAAAGCTTGGCATTGCTTATGGCCTTTACGATACAAAGCGCGTCATCGAAGCCGTTGGGGCCGCCAACGCCAAAGACATTCTGTTCACCGGTCGGATTTTCGGCGCGGAGGAAGCGCAGGGCATGAACCTGGTGGACCGTTTGGTTCCGAGCGGTGATCTTAAGCAGACCACCTGGGACTACGCACATTTGATTTGTGCCAATTCGCAGTATTCCGTCCGCGCCTCAAAAAAGACCATTCAGATGATCCTAGACGGCGCAACGGATGACACGCCGGAAACGTCGGCTCAGTTCGCTGACGCTTTTTTGGGCGAGGATTTTCGGGAAGGCACCAAGGCCTTTCTTGAAAAGCGGAAGCCGCAGTTCAAGTTTTCCTAGTGTAGTTTTGCCTTGAAGAAAGCCAACGTTTTCTCCAAGGCCCCGTCATCCAAATGCTCCGTGAGCGTCGAATGATCGCTGCCGGGAATTTCGGTGCCGTCGAAACTGTCGCCGAATTCGGCGCGGATGCGTTCGAACTTGGCGCGGGGACAAATGCGATCCCCTTCGTACCGGAAGCCGATAATGGACCCCGGCCCTTTTTCCTTTGCGGCCTGCTTCGCCGCCGCCAATTCGGCGTCGTCCATGGCAAGCTCTTTGCCGGACGCAAGGGGCAATGAGGGCTGACAGGCCACCGGCGCCATCACTTCCGGTTCGGCGACCAATGAAAGGGCGAAATTGCCGGTCAAACACATGCCGATTAGTCCGACCCCCTTACCGCCTTGCTCACTCAGCGCGTGGCGGCAGAGCGCGCGGATCCAATCGGTAATGGGCCCCATGCCGCGCTTGGAAAACACATGTATTTCGCGGCTGATGCAGACGCTCAACATGTTGGCAGTCATGTCGACGGACTCCGGTTTTCCGAACAAGAGCGGCATGTAGACAGCGTACCCATCAGCAATCAGGCGGTCTCCCAGCTCCCGGCATTCCACGGACATGCCGGGCAGCTCGTGAAGCAGAACCACTCCGGGACCGCTTCCGCCTTTGTAAAGCCATCGAGATATGCCGTCATGGTCAAAAGGCGTTGGCTCTTCCCATCCGGCAATAAGATTCGGTTTTGCGTTCATCAATCTAATCCGTCTGTTGGCTGATTTTCGAAGAGAGAAAAGCGGCGGCCTGCTTGGGTGTCCGGCCGTCCAGATCGACGTGCTTATTTGCTTCGCGCATCAGTGTGTCACTGATTTTGTTGAGGAGCGGCGTAAGAGATTTGATTAGCCCCGGAATTTTGGCGCCGTCGGGCGACAACAGTACAATGGCATCATAGGGCGGAAAAGCCTGGCGTTCATCGCTCAAGATCACCAGATCAAACGCGGTGATGCGGCCATCGGTCGTATAGGCCGTGATCACGTCCACATTCCGATCGCGCACGGCGCCGTACATAAACGTGGAATCCATACTGCGCGTGCCCAGCGCATTTAAGCCATATGCGTCACGCACACGGATCCATTCATTGCGGCCAAAAAATTCCGGGTCGCCGCCGATGACCAAGCTATTGCCATGGGTTTGCAAATCAGAGATCGAGCGAATTCCCAACTCTTCCGCCCGGTCCCGCCGCATGGCAAACCCATAAGCGTTTTCGAAGCCCAATCGTCCCAAGGTCAGAATGTTGTGTTCTTTCCGCAAATAGGCCGCCATTTCGATAAACATGGCCGTGCGCTCAACAGGGTCTTCGCGGCCCATAATGGTGGCCCAAATGGTGCCCGTGTAATCTACATAGACATCGATCGTATTGTTGCGCAGGGCATCGAAGACGATGGTCGATCCGAGATTCTGAAGATTCTCGACAATTGCGCCGTCTTCTTGAAGTCTCGTCGCAATCACATCGGCGAGAATAAACTGCTCCGTGAAGGTCTTCGCGCCAACGCGAACCGTTTGCCCCTGCAGCCCGGCGGGTTGAGTGCCGGGCCCACCGGACGGCCGTTGCGACGAAAACGATGCAACGGCTTGTTGTCGAGTGAACGTTTCAATCAGCGACGGCGCGATACCGCCCACAAAAATAATGATGAGTCCCGCGCCCGCCATGACGCCAAGGCGACGGTTGCGGTCTTGCGCACTTTTTTCAAGCAAGCGCACCAATTGATCCAAGATGATCGCCAATAGAGCAGCAAACACGCAGCCGAAAATGACCGAAAGCCAATTGCGGGTCTGGAGCCCGGAGAAAATGTAGTTGCCCAAACTTTCCGCACCCACCGGTGTGGACAATGTGGCAATGCCGACGACCCAGACAGTCGCCGTGCGCACCCCCGCAATGATGACCGGGGCCGCAAGGGGCAGTTCCACTTGCCATAGACGCTGGCGGTCGGTCATGCCTACACCCCGCGCCGCTTCGGTCATGTCTGGATCCACTTCCTGCAGTCCGGTCACCGTATTCCGCAAAACCGGCAGAATGCTGTAAAGCGTGAGGGCAACGAAGGCAGGTCCAAACCCGATCGTGCCGCCTAAGATGGGCACCATAAGCGCCAGCAAGGCCATGCTGGGGATGGTCTGGATCAGCGCCGCCACATTCACGATGGTGCCGCCCAACCTTTCGGACCGCGCCGCGTAGATGCCAAGGGGCAAACTGATCAGAATACCGATGAACAGCGCCGATAAGGATAACAGCAAATGTCCGCCCAAATAGGCTGGAAGCTCGGCGAGGCGTTCCTGAAGATTCGCGGTCATGGCGCGTTGCCGATTGGGTCGTGCATGATCGTGTCGAGCTGATCGGCTTGGCGTTTCGGCGTTGACATCAGTTCAGCCACGTAATCGTCCGCCGGCCGATTAACCAGATCGTCTGGTGTTCCGTCCTGCACGATCTTGCCGTGTTGCATCACGATGATGCGGTCGGCCATCAGCAGCGCTTCGGTCATGTCGTGGGTCACAAGCACGGTGGTAAGGTTGAGCTGCGTGTGAATGTCTTTGAAATCCTGCTGAAGGCGATCTCTCGTCAGCGGGTCGAGGGCACCGAAGGGTTCGTCCAGCAACATAATGGCTGGTCCGGCCGCCAGCGCACGGGCAAAGCCGATACGTTGACGTTGCCCCCCGGAAAGCTCACGGGGAAAACGGTGGCGAAACTCGTCCGGCGGCAGGTGGACCAAATCCAGCAAATCGTCGACCCGCGCATCGATCCGCTGCGCCCCCCAAGCCAGCAGCTTCGGTGTCACACCGATGTTTTCGGCGATTGTCATGTGCGGAAAAAGCCCCACACCCTGAAACGCATAACCGATCATGCGGCGCAGAATGGCAGGTTCAATTGAGGAAACATCCGTGCCGTCCAACACGATCCTGCCGGCGGTCGGATCGATCAGCCGATTGATCATTTTGAGGGTCGTGGTTTTTCCGCACCCGGATTCCCCCAACAAGGCCACCAATTCCCCTTCGGCGATACCAAATGAAATGTCGTCCACGGCCGTTACGGGTCCGGGAAAGACCTTTGTCACATTGTCGATGGATAGTCGCACGGGGCCCCGCGAATGATCGTCAGATTTCAGTCTAACGATAATTCACGGGGAACCCAAGATGAATGGTATGTTCAGCCCTGGGGTTGTGGCCTTCGGATGCGCGGCCCGAGCCATTCGATAACGTCCTGTGCGTCAAATGCTTTGACATCCCGGTCGTCTTTGACCCCCTTGAACATCACAATATCCGCATACGCCGTATATCGCGTAACCGCCCGGGTGGTGGTGCTCACGGAAGCACCATATCCGTGGCGGTGATAGGGGAAACGGTGATAATAGAAACCGTAACCGGGATAATCCTCGAACGTGCTACGATAATAGGTGTCTTTGTCGGTCGCGCGGGTTTCGATGACGAAGTAGTCGTATCCCGATTGCTTCGTGAGTTCCGCCGAGCGATAGAGCAGGTAATTCTCTACCGTCTCACGCGCGGTTAACGAATTGCCGGAAAACTTGACGCGGTATCGATTCTTTTCAATGCGGGTTTCCGAATAGCCATACCCCTGCTCGTTGGCCCCGCCATAGGGCGTCGGACCGCCACAGGCCGCGACCAACGCTCCAAGGCCCATCAATATCACGGTCAGGAAAAAGCGCCGGAATGGAGTCTTGTCGTTCATGGATCTATCCCACTCTGTTTGCGCTGTCTTTGTCGGTGCTCCAAAGGCGACAGCACACACCTTCCCCAGTGGATCGACCGCGAGAATAAACCCCAGATCCGCGTCGGGCAAGGACTCGACGCGGGGACGTGTTCGGATTAGCCGCTGTACTTCACGCTGCAGCCATAGGGCTGAGTAACGGGTGTGGAGACGACATTTCCATCCCCAAGTTCGCCTAAAGCCTGTGCCACGTAATTTGTCGAATTGGGGATGTCGCCGGGATTGCTGGATCGTTTGCTGTCGATGGCCCCCATATATTGAAGCACGCCGGCTTCATCGATGATGAACATGTGCGGCGTGGTCTTCGCCCCATACATACGGCCGATGGAACCATCCCCATCAAGAATGACGGCCGTTGGGCTGGCGCCACGACTTTCGCTCAACTCATTCGCCTGAACGGCCGTTACATGGCCCTGCTTTCCCGGTGCGGAAGACACCACCGATAGCCATACGGCCCCAGCCCCTGTTGTCGATGCCTGCAAGGTCTGCATATTGCGCTGGCTTTCGTCATAATGCTTGCGCACATAGGGGCAATCGTGATTGGTCCATTCCAGAATGACCTTCTGTCCACTGAAGGCTGACAGGTCGACCGTGTTGCCGTTGGAATCGGTGCCGGTGAAGGTTGGTGCCGCCACGCCGATTTGAGGGCCCCTTTCAGCGGCCGTCGAGCGATCCGCAAACGCCAGCAGCAATGATGTCGCGGCGGCCACACAGAATGTCAGTGCAAAGAGTTTGGATCGGGTGGAAATTGTAAGCATTTCACTCTCCTGGTTTCTCGATTACAGACCTTCAAAAGCGTCCAATACAATTCCTTCGGTCAACAATTGGGGTAATAAATACGGCTCCTTGCCCGAGCTGGGCTTTGGATAAATCACATAGAGCGGAACGCCGGCCCGTCCAAACCGGGCGAGCTTTTGCCCGATTTCTTCGTCATAGGACGTCCAATCGCCCACCAGATAGGCGATGTCATGCTGCGTCATGTGCTCGTGAACGGCAGCGGTAAAAGCAACGCTTTCATTCGCTTTGCAGGTGATGCACCAATCCGCCGTCAGATTTACAAAAACAGCTCTGTCCTGAGCCAGCAGATCCTTCAGCCGGTTATCGGAATAGGCTTCCGCATGTTCCGGTAATTTGGAGTGCGTGGTGGTGGCAGCCGCTCGCTGGGGCGACCAATCGATCAAGGCAAGCGCGCCACCGACCGCCAGCACCGCCAACACCCGACCGGCGACATACCAGGTGCCCGTTGCCATTTTCGTGCTTTCAAACACCCAGGCGGCAAACGCGATCAACACCGCGCCCGCCAAAACCAAAATCACCACGTTGGCGGCCACTTGCGCGGACAACACCCACACAAGCCAGATCGCCGTTGCGAACATGGGAAACGCCAGTAGTTGCTTGAACCGTTCCATCCACGCGCCAGGCTTGGGGATCAGGCGCAACAGCGCCGGGCTGAAGCTGACTGCCAGATAAGGTGCCGCGAGGCCGAGGCCCAATGCCCCAAAGATTCCAAGGGCTATGGCCATGGGCTGGACGAGGGCAAATCCCAAGGCCGTGCCCATAAACGGCGCCGTACAAGGCGTTGCCACCACTGTTGCCAGAACGCCGGTGAAAAATGATCCGGTCAGACCCGATCCCCTCGCAAGGCCGCTGCCGATACCCATCATGGAACTTCCAAACGAGAACACATTGGCTAGATTGAGCCCGACGGCGAACATCAGATACGCAAGCAGTGTGACAATCACCGGCGATTGCAGTTGGAAGCCCCAGCCGATTTGGTCACCAGCAGACCGCAAGCTCACCAGCACGCCGCCGACAATCAGGAAGCTGACAAGCACACCCGCGGCATAGGACAGACCGTGCTGTCGTGCGATCCACGGCGCCTCCCGGGCCTGGCGCACAATGTCGAGCGCTTTCATGGACAGCACCGGCAGCACGCACGGCATCAAGTTCAGGATAAGCCCGCCGATGAATGCAAAAACCAATGCCTGCCAAATGGGGATGTCGATTGCGGAAAGCACGTTTGGCGCCGGTAGGTCCGAGAAGGCGGCGCGATCCGCTTCGACCTGAAAGGCGCGGCGCACCACACCGTCCTTTAGATCCTCTTCAATGACGACAACGCCGTCGAATGTGTCGCCAATCTCATCCGCGCGCGTGCCTGGTATGAGTTGGATCGCAAGACCACGCTCCGTTTTTTGGAACTGAGCCTCTACGGCGTTTTTGAGAACGCCTTCCTGGCTTGAGAACACCTCGACCGATTTGATCGACGGCAGATCTATCGACCCCATATCCAATTGCAGTGCGATTGATTCGTTCCGTTGTCCAAATGACGCCGGCCACGGTGAAGGAATCGGCAGCGCCATGCGCGTGTTCGAGAACGCTTTCTGCCAAATCTTATTGGCGGCAACGTCGCCGCTTGCCACATCCATTGTGAGCGTGAGTGTCGCCTCTTCGGGGATGCAAATGTCTTTGCACACCAGCCAGCGCGCATTCGCGGTCAGCGTGACCGAGGTCCCCGGCGCCAAATCCGCGGGTGCGATGATGGGGACCAACAGGTAGAGATCGCCCGAATAGCCAAAATTGACGAGATCGGCGAGCGGAATGCGTTCCGGAGCGGGCCACACGATATCGCCCGCAACAAACCCTTCAGGCAGGACCCAATCTATTGTGGTCGGTTCGCCGGAATCGCCGGGATTCTTCCAATAGGTATGCCACCCTTCTCGGATCTCTTGCCTGAGCGCGACCCAAAATGTGGTGCCCGCGGGCACCTCTTCCATTTCGCTGATCAGCCAGGCTTTGACGTTTGGCGTTGAGACCGGATTCGCGGCAGCCGGCAGGGTGGCGCCCGCCAGAACAAGCGCCACCAATCCAAAGATCAGGTTTTTCAACGCCTTAAGGCCCATCCACCTACCGCTAGGACAATCAATCCTGGGCAGGATATAGCAGTATTGCTTGTGATGTTCCAAAGAGAGCCGATCACAAGAAATTCAACTGCTTAGGGTGTCAGTTGGCCGCGACCACCCGAATCTCAACCAGGCCTCCGGGCACGGCGAGCTCGGTGATGCCGATGGCTGTCCAGGCCGGATAGGGCTCTTTCACGTACTTGTCCTTCACTTTCATGAACGTGCCCATATGTTCCTGCAGTCCCACATGGTAGGTGGTCATTTCGATAATGTTGTCCATGGAACTGCCGGCTTCGGCCAGGATGGCTTCCACGGCTTTGAACGCAAGGTCGAATTGGGCTTCCGGATCGGCCGGCGCCTTGCCATCGGGGCCGATGCCGATTTGTCCTGATGCGAACAGCCGGTCGCCGTGCCGTATCGCCGGCGCAAAATGAAAATTGTTGTACATCGCCTCGCCCGATTTGGGCAGGATCACCTCACCTGCGGCCATGGGATTTCCTCCATGAGAGTTATTGTTGGGGTTTACGGTCCCCTTAGAATGGGGTCTTGTTCTGATGGGCTCAAGGTATCGTCAATTGGCAAAAATGCACAAGCGCAATCGGGGGCCTGATCCATGCTGGGATTACGAAGACTGTTCTCAAAAAACAATGCAGAGGAGCGCTCCACCATGCCCAAGATGAACCGTCAATGGCGCCTCAAAAGACGCCCGGTCGGCGACATCCAAAAGGATGATTTGGAATTGGTGGAGAGCCCGATTCGGGAGTTGAACGATGGGGAATTCCTTGTACGGAACATCTATCTGTCAGTGGATCCCACCAACCGCATTTGGATGAGCGATATCGACCAATATATGGATCCTGTGGGTATTGGGGACGTGATGCGCGGCGGCACGTGCGGAATCGTGGAGGCGTCCAAGAACCCTGGTTTTTCTCCCGGCGACTTTGTCATCGGTGGCATGCAGTGGGAAACTCATTCGATCCTGCCGGGCGCGGGCAAACTACCCGCCGATACGGGCCTGCCGCTCACCGCCTTTATGAGCGTGCTGGGTGCCACCGGTATGACCGCCTATTTCGGCTTGCTGGATGTGGGCAAACCGAAGGACGGCGAGACCGTTGTGGTGTCTGCGGCCGCCGGCGCGGTTGGGTCCATTGTCGGACAGATTGCCAAGATCAAGGGCTGCCGTGCGGTGGGCATTGCCGGTGGGCCGGAAAAGTGCCAGCACGTGATCGATAAGTTCGGCTTCGATGCCTGCGTCGATTACAAAAAAGGCAATGTGCTGGAGGACCTGCGCGCCGCCTGTCCCGGCGGCATCGATGTGGATTTCGAAAATGTGGGCGGCGACATCATGGATGATGTGTTCACCCTGCTGAACTTAAACGCGCGCGTGTCCTTGTGCGGCATGATCTCCACCTACAACGCAGCGGAGGATTGGACGGGGCCGCGCATGTTCCGCAACATTCTGATGAAACGCGCCATCGTGCAGGGATTTATCATCACCGATTTCCTCGAGCGCTTCCCCGAAGGCCAAGCGCAAATGGGCCAATGGATCATGGAGGGCAAGCTGAAATGGGATGTGGACGTGGTGGACGGCATTGAGAACGCGCTCGATGCTCTTGACCGCATCTTTACTGGCAAGAATATGGGCAAGCAGCTTGTGCGCTTGTCTGAAGATCCAACGACTTAGCGAATTGATGTCTTAGGGCCTTTTGATTTTCCTGTGGCCTAGCCACAACAAAGATATGTCGTCCCAGCCTTGAGCTGGGACCCATAGCCCTCGAGTTCTCAACTCTTGTGATGTCAGCAGTACCAAGCTCCACAACCGACCACCCGCCAAATTGGATCTGGTGAGCGTGAAGCTCCACGGGGCAAGCCCCGTGGTATCACCGCTTCGCGCGTGACCTTCGGTCACGACAGGTCAAGCTGCGCTTGCCCGCTATCCTCTTTTCCTT
>JANQPL010000020.1 GCA_028289425.1 Alphaproteobacteria bacterium
TGAAGCGGCACGCGGCCTTCGCGATACCATTCCATGCGCGCAATCTCGGCGCCGTTCAGGCGGCCGGCGCAGTTGATCCGGATGCCTTGAGCACCCAACCGCATGGCCGATTGCACGGCGCGCTTCATCGCGCGGCGAAACATGACCCGGCGCTCGAGCTGCTGGGCGATGTTTTCCGCGATCAAAGTGGCGTCGATTTCCGGTTTGCGGATTTCGACGATGTTCAAATGCACTTCGCTTTCGGTCATGCGCGACAATTCACTGCGCAGCTTTTCGATATCGGCGCCCTTCTTCCCGATGACGACGCCCGGACGCGCGCTGTAGATCGTGACACGGCATTTTTTATGGGGCCGCTCGATAACAATCTTGGCGACACCCGCTTGCTTCAATTTCTTCTTCAAGATTTCGCGGATCTTGATGTCTTCATGAAGCAGCGAGCCATATTCATGGCGATCCGCGTACCAGCGCGAATCCCAAGTGCGGTTCACACCCAGCCGCATTCCAATCGGATTGACTTTCTGTCCCATCAGGCTGCCTCTTCTACTTCGCGCACCACAATCGTGATTTGGCTGAATGGCTTCATAATCTTGCCGACCCGGCCCCGGGCCCGCGGTTTCCACCGCTTCATGACCAGGTTCTTACCTACATAAGCTTGTGAAACCACAAGCTGGTCCACATCAAGCGAATGGTTGTTGTCCGCATTAGCGATGGCCGACTCCAAAATCTTGCGCACGTCTTTGGCGATGCGTTTTTTGGAGAACGCCAATTCATTCAGCGCCGCTTGTGCCTTCTTGCCGCGAATGGACTGCGCCACCAAGTTCAGCTTCTGAGGGCTGACGCGGATCATGCGTCCCACAGCATATGCTTCATTTTCTGCGACCCGGCGCGGATTTTCTTGCTTGCCCATCGCCTACTTCCTCTTTGCCTTCTTATCGGCGGCATGGCCGTAATAGGTGCGACTCGGCGAGAATTCGCCCAGCTTGTGGCCCACCATGTCTTCGGTGATCAGCACCGGGATGAACTTCTGACCGTTATGCACGCCGAAGGTCAGGCCGACGAATTGCGGCAGAATGGTCGACCGCCGGCTCCAGGTCTTGATCACCTCTTTGCGGCCCGACGAACGGCTGGTTTCCGCTTTCTTAAGCAGATAGCCGTCGACAAATGGACCTTTCCAGACTGAACGCGCCATGATTTATCCTCAGCGTTTCTTTTTCAGGTGGCGGCTGCGCACGATGTACTTCGTCGTCGCCTTGTTGCGCCGTGTACGGTGCCCCTTCGTGCTCACGCCCCACGGTGTAACAGGGTGGCGGCCACCGGAAGACCGGCCTTCACCACCACCATGGGGGTGATCGATCGGGTTCATCACAACGCCGCGGACAACCGGACGCTTGCCCTTCCAACGATTACGACCGGCTTTGCCGATCTTCACATTGGCATGATCCGGATTGGAGACAGCGCCGATTGTCGCCATGCATTCGGCGCGCACCATACGTTGTTCGCCGGAGGACAGCCGCAGCAAGGCATAGCCGGAATCGCGCCCGACCAGTTGTGCATAGTTTCCAGCAGACCGGGCAATCTGTGCCCCCTTGCCGGCCTTCATCTCAATGTTGTGGATGATGGTGCCGATGGGGATTGACGACATGGGCATGGCATTGCCGGGCTTCACATCCACACGCTCGCCTGAAATCACCGTATCGCCCGGTGCCAGACGCTGGGGCGCGATGATGTAAGACAGCTCGCCGTCGGAATATTTGATCAGGGCAATGAAGGCCGACCGGTTCGGGTCATATTCGATCCGCTCAACGGTTGCCGGTACATCGAACTTGCGGCGCTTAAAATCTACCTTCCGGTAGCGCTGTTTGTGACCGCCGCCGCGGTTCCAAACCGCAATGCGGCCATTGCCGTCACGGCCGCCCGACTTGCTCTTACCTTCGACAAGCGTTTTTTCCGGCTTGCCCTTCCAGAGCGCCGAGCGATCCACCAGCACGGTGCCGCGCAGGCCCGGGGTGATTGGATTGAATGTTTTTAGTGCCATCTTACTTGTCCAATTTCAGCAGCGCTTTAAAGCCCTGTCGTAATGTCGATCGAATGCCCCTCTTCGAGGGTCACGATTGCTTTTTTCACGTCCGGGCGCTTTCCCGGCCGCCCACGAAACCGCTTCGTCTTTCCTTTTTGGCGCAGCGTATTCACCGCCTTTACCTTGACGCTGAACAGTTCTTCCACGGCGCGCTTGATGTTCGGCTTGGTGGCATCCAGTGGCACACGGAAGACCACTTGATTATGTTCCGACGCCATGGTGGCTTTTTCGGTGATCACCGGGCCCAAAATGGTGTCGTATGCGGTACGTGCACTCATGCCAGGCGCGCCTCCAATGCTTCCACCGCGGACTTGGTGAGCACCAATTTGTCCCGGCGCAAAATGTCATAGACGTTGATGCCTTGAACCGGCAGCAGATCCACATTGGGAATGCTGCGCAGTGCCAAGCTCATATTGGCATCCACTTCCGCGCCGTCGATGATGAGGGCGGAGGTGAGACCCAAATTCTTGAGCGTTTCGCGCACGCCTTTGGTCTTCGGTGCATCGGCGGCAGCGGCGTCGAGAATGATCAGATCCGATTCCTTCGCTTTCGCCGACAGAGCATGCTTCAGCGCCAAGGTTCGTACTTTCTTCGGCAGGCTGATCGCATGGCTGCGCGGCTTCGGACCCATGGCAACGCCACCGCCTTTGAACTGCGGCGCCGATTTCGCGCCATGACGCGCGCTGCCCGTGCCTTTTTGGCGATAGGCCTTCTTCTTGGTGGCCCGAATGTCGCTTCGCCCTTTTGTGGCGTGCGTCCCGGCCTGGCGCTTTGCGAGCTGATAAGTGACCATGCGGTGCAGAATGTCCGCCCGCGGATCAAGACCGAAAATGCCGTCGGCAAGATCGATGGTGCCAGCTTTCTTTGCCGCCAATGTGGTGACATCCGCTTTCATCAGCTGTCCCCTTCCTTGTCGGCTTTGTCTGCATCAGCTTCTGGGGCCGGAGCTTCGTCGGCAGGTGCCTCGGCAACTGCTTCCGCCGGCGTTTCAGAAGCTTCCTCAGCTGGCGCTTCTTCTACTGCTGGTGCCTCAGCCGCACCACTATCCGTGCGGAAAGCGCCCGGCACAGGAACACCGTCCGGCAGCTTGCGCTTGATCGCGTCGCGCAGATAGACCCAGCCGCCCTTGGACCCGGGCACCGAGCCCTTCACCATGATCAGGCCGCGATCCACATCGGTCTTGACCACTTCCAGGTTCAGGGTGGTGACTTTTTCGTCCCCCATATGGCCGGCCATTTTTTTGCCTTTGAACACCTTGCCGGGGTCTTGGCACTGGCCGGTTGAGCCGTGACTTCTGTGGGAAATCGAAATGCCGTGGGTTGCTTCCAGACCGCCGAAATTGTGGCGCTTCATGCCGCCCGCAAAACCCTTACCGATGGAGGTGCCGCTGGCATCCACATACTGCCCTTCCACGAAATGGTCGGCCGTAATTTCAACGCCCACATCAAGCAAATTGTCCGGGCTCACGCGGAACTCCGCCACGCGCCGCTTCGGCTCCACCTTGGCCACGGCAAAATGACCGCGCAGCGCCTTGGAAACATTCTTGACCTTCGCCAGGCCTGCACCGAGCTGCACAGCTGTGTAGCCGTCCTTTTCCTCTGTGCGGTTGCCCACAACCTGGCACTTGTCCAGTTGCAGCACCGTCACCGGCACGTTCCGCCCGTCATCCATGAACAGGTTGGTCATGCCCATCTTTTTTACAATCACGCCGGATCGCATTGTCTGCGTCTCCTTAGAGTTTGATTTCCACGTCGACGCCGGCTGCCAAGTCCAGCTTCATCAGGGCGTCAACGGTTTGCGGGTTCCAATCGACGATGTCCAACATGCGCTTGTGCGTGCGGACTTCGAATTGTTCCCGGCTTTTCTTGTTCACGTGCGGGGAGCGGTTGACCGTGAATTTCTCGATCCGCGTGGGCAAGGGAATGGGCCCGCGCACCCGCGCGCCCGTCCGCTTGGCCGTATTCACGATCTCTCGTGTCGACGTATCGAGGATACGATGGTCAAAGGCCTTCAGCCGTATTCTGATGTTTTGCGCTTGCATGTTACACCTTGTTCTTCAAGCTTACCTTCGCTGAAGGCCTCATCCGTTCCCTGATCAATTACTCAATAATGCTTGCGACGACGCCGGCACCGACGGTGCGGCCGCCTTCGCGGATCGCAAACCGGAGCTGCTCTTCCATCGCAATCGGCACAATCAGCTCGACTTCCATCGAGATGTTGTCGCCGGGCATCACCATCTCCGTGCCTTCCGGCAACGTCACA
>JANQPL010000015.1 GCA_028289425.1 Alphaproteobacteria bacterium
GAGCCATTTTGCGACAGGGCAAGGAAAGCGTCGCAGGCCATAGTGGGGCTACGGTCAAGACGCTTGACGATGCCCTGGCGCAAAAGGGCCCGTCCCTTCAGGTTGCCAAACGAAAGGCGTCCGCGTCGTTGTGATCCTTACCCGATGCCCCACATCGCGTTGCGGACCACGCCTAGCGGACACCTTTCGTTTGTGCAACAGAACTGCTTCAATCTAGGTCAGACTTGCTCTAGCTCATGAAAGCGAGGATTTGTTCTTTACCGCTGAACGAGCCCACCGCTTCGTCTTCCGCGACCGCATCATCCGTAAACAGACCAACCAGACTCACATAATCGCGCGAATCTTGTGCGTCCCAAAACCTTTTGACGGCATCGTAGGCGGCTCCCGGCATGACATTTCCTTCCTGTGGTCTTTTGCGTTTAGGCGGCAAGTCTCGATGCAAGCAAGGCGCGGGTGGCGGCGCGTTCCTCTTTGCTGGGCGCGAATTCCGATGCGGCGAAATCGGTCACGCCCGCATCGGCCAGTTCTTCCAAGCGTTCCGACACCTCGGCCTCGCCGCCGGCGATGACCAAATTGCCCGGACCATCCACCCCTTCCCGCTCGAACATGGCCTGATAAGACGGTAGCGCCACATAGCTCGCCAATTCCTTGGCGGCCAAATCGCGGATCGCCGCCGGATTCTCCGTTACGCAGATCGGCAGGGTGGCGATGATGCGCGGTTTCGGCCGGCCCGCGGCGTCGGCCGCCTCGGTGATCGTCGGCACGATGTGATCGCGAATGGTTTTGGGCCCCACCCAAGCGAGCGACGTGCCGTCGGCCAACCGCCCCGCCACCCGCAGGGCTTGCGGCCCTAAGGCAGCGACGACTACCGAGCAGCGGTGTTCGGGCTTTTTAAAAACGGTTGCGTTGCAGGAAAGCTCTTCCCCTTGGAAGGTCACTGTCCCTTCTTCCAGCAACGGCACCAGTATCGACAAATATTCTTTCAGATGACGGATGGGCTTGCCGTAGTCGAGTCCCAACGGCGCCAGCATGGCCTGATGGGACAAGCCGATCCCCAAGGTCAGACGTCCGCCGATCACATCGTTGGTGGTCATTGCCTGTCCCGCCAACACCATGGGATGGCGCGGATAGGTTGGGATCACCGCTGTGCCCAATTCGATATCCGGCGTACGCAAGCCGGCAAAAGAAAGTGCCGTGAGCGCATCGAACCCGCCGGAAATGTGCTCTGCCAGCCAATAGCTGGTAAACCCATCGGCCGCCGCCCGCGCCACATCATCGGCGGTGCGTTCCGGCGACGCGAAGCGAACCAATCCCGTGCCGTTAATGCCAATCCTCATCGTCTCTTATCCTTATGCCGGCGCCATCTCGTTAAGTGAAAGCAGGGACTTCGCCCCATCTCGCGAAATCATGAACCGGCTAACGCTGGCGTAGTCGGGAATGAAGAACACGCGGGGCTCCAGACCCATCACATGGGACGCCCAAACATTCACGACACCCCCATGGCAGGCGACCGCCACCCGCTTGCCGGCATTGTCGTCAATAATGCCGTTGAGTTCCGCGATGACCATCTTACCGAAAGCGGGGAAGCCGCCGCCCTCACGATCATCCATTAGGGATTGCACACGCTCGAAGTCTTCTTGCGTGAATTCCTCCACCGGTACATAGGTATGATGATCGCGGTCGAATTCGGCCACGCCCTCCCGAATCTCGATTTCAAGACCGAGATGCTGTGACAAAGGTTCTGCGGTCTGTATGGCCCGCCGCATGGGGCTGGAATAGAGCCGGTCGATCCCGCGGTCCTTCAGCCACAACGCGGCCGCCGCCGCTTGCGTGTGACCTTCCGGAGACAGTGCCGGATCGGCGGGCCCATCGGGCCTGGCCACAACTTTTTCCGGCAGCCCGTGCCGTATGAGAATCAATTCCATGCCTAAACTCAGGTCCTTTGAGGGCGCCACGTCCCCGCTTTGCAACGCCCATAAATTGCGCAAACGGCCGGCGCTGTTTTACAAGCGGGCGAATTTTCCCTTTTCTATGGTGTTTTTTGAGAAATTCTGCAAGCAGCGCAAGATCGGTGTTTTGCCGTCCGCGCCAGGCTCACGCTAGAGTCCCGAAAAACAACGAACAAGGAAATGCTCATGAGCTATGGCCTGATGATCCCCGGCGACTTCTTCACCACCCCGCAATTGATCGACATTGCTCAGCAAGCGGAAGAATGCGGCTTCGACAATCTGTGGACATCGGAAATGTTCGGGCGCGACCCGTTTATCACCTGCGCGACGTTGATTAACGCCACCCAATCGATTCATGTGGGCACGGCCATCACCAATATTTACGCGCGGGACGAACGGGCCATCAAAGCGGCGGCCTATTCTTTGGCGGAGGTTTCCGGTAACCGCTTCGAACTGGGCATTGGCGTTTCCAACAAGTTCGGCAATGACCAGCGCGGTCTGCCCTGGCTGCCCCCAGTCAAGAAAGTGAACGCGTTCCTCGACCGTTTCGACACCACGGACATCATGTTCGATCATGGGGCGGAGGTGCCGATCTATTTGGCGGCACACGGACCGAAGCTGATGAGCCTCGCCGGCAAGCGGTTGGACGGCGCCTATATCTACATGATGCCGGTTGATTATTCCCGCCAGTCCAAGGAACGGCTCGGCAGCAAGAAGCTCCATTTGATGCAGCCCACCGTGTTCGAGACCGACCCGGCCACCGCCCGCGAGCACGCGCGCCGCGCGGTCTCCATTTACATGCCGCTGGAAAACTATCACCGTGCCTGGCGGGAGGGCGGCTTTGCCGACGAGGACTTTGCCGATGGCGGCAACGACTATTTTATCGATTCCCTCATTGCCTGGGGCGACCAGGATAAGATCCTCGAGCGTTACGCCCTGCAGCGGGAAAACGGCGTGGATCAGATCATCATAGGACCCGCCAATTTGAGCCTTGCCGACCCGGAGACATGGAAGAAATTAGGGGCGGTGATCAAAGGGTAGCGGCCTTTTACTGCTAAGATGGGCCCCGCCAACATTGCCAAGCAGAAAGGCCCCCATGTCTGCTCGACACCTTCAATTCGCGCTCGCCGCGATCTTCATCGGCCTGGGCGGCTGGTGCCTGCTGATGCCGCACCTTGTGGAAACCTTAGTATTGAAACCCCAATACCAGCATCTGTCGCCCGCCAGCGCCTTGTGGATCGGCTGTTTCGGCGCGCAGGCCGTGCTGGTGGGAATCGTGATCGCCACCAGTGAATTTCGCGCCCGCACCTTCCTCTTCTTCGGGCTCGCGGGCTCGCTGCCTTTCTTCGTGTTCAATTGGTATTTCTATTTCGTGGCCGAGATGTTCACCGCATGGATGCTGCTCGATTTTGTAGGTAATCGAGAGCGGCGTGCGGTGAAATGGAACCATTCTGCCGAGGTCGTTTTGCGTCAGGATCTAGCTGTCCGGCGCAGGCCATACCGGGCGTACGGTCAAGCCGGACGGCGCCGGTCATGGCGCAAAACGGCCCGGCCCTTTGGGTTTGCGTCCGGCGGCCGCCCGCTGTGTCGAATGGCTCGAGCGATACCCCACATCACTCTTCGCCCTTCTCCTGGCGGATCGGACCGCCGGACCGCAAACAGAATTGATTCTATTTCACCGTACGCCGCTCTAGGCATTCTCGCCTGCGGCCTTGCCGGCTGGCGGTTGCTGTCGCGGCAGGAGGCGGGGGCAGCCCTTCCCTGAGAGCTGCGCAGTGAATGTTCCGTTGACGAATTAAATAACTCACATGACACCTGATGCTTAGCTGGCCCGACAATCGCCCAGAGGCCGGAAACCTGATTGATGCCGTCTACTGGTCGCTCACCCAAATGGGGGACGACCAGGCCATTTCGGTGACGGTAGCCGGCACAGTGTCCGGCGGTGCTTGACCCACACGCAAACTGTCATAGGTGGACCAGCGGCAAGTGGGATTCTGAATTACCCGCGCATAGTAAAAGGCGTTTTGCCCCGGCTTAAGGTCCGGATCCCGCCACAGGGTTTTCAGTTCGGCCGCCCCGCGCCCGTCTTCCACAGTACAGTTGCTAAGATCCACCGACGCGGTCGTCGGCGGACATCGCTTCGTTTCCGGATCCGCCGCGCGGCCTTCACTGCACACCGCGTCGTAGACGGCCTCTTTGGTCTCACCGTTTTCGGTCCATGCCTTTACGATCTGCACTTTGTCGAGCGGCGCGCTCAACGGGTCCCGCTGCGCCCAGATGAAAAATGCAGGCGCCTGACCGGGCACCGCCGATAGGGTCTGGCCCATGGGCACGCCGGCCCCGAAAGCGGTTTCCAGCGCATCGGCCCTGTCGACAAGGCCGTCCTCGTAGTCAAATCCACCAAAGAACCGCAGGCGGATTCGGGTGCCGCTGGTGGCATAGACGTGTTTGTTTTGCATGGCGTCGAACAGAGCCTCGCGGGTGTTTTCCGGCGCCCAGATGGCCGCAAGTCCCCCCGGATTGCGGATCAATCCGGACCGCCCCCCGCGCCGGCCCGGCGCCAAGCGCCGTTTAGCCGTGGCACTGAACAGGCCCGACGCCCCGCGAAAATCCCATTCCTCCGCATCCCCGGGGTTGGAATTGTGGGTATCGGTGCTGCCGATCATGCCGAAGCGCAGCGGATTGAAGCCCAGCTCTTCCTCAAGCGTAAGCCCCCTCTTCAGCCCGTCCCGGGCCATGGAGGTGGGATAGATGCATTTGGTGGCTTGGCCGTCTTCGCAGCGGGGAAAGAACTGTTCAAAGCCGCATTCTTCATCAGTGGTGCCGATGCCCAAGGCGCATTCCGAATTCCCTTTGACCTGAAACATCTCCACGATGGGCTCCACGGCGCTGCGCATGGCCCAGTCTCTCTCCGTATACGGATCGCCATCGATGGTGTGACTGGCAAAGGCAAGCCCCCAAGATTTGTTTGGGTTGTGCGGAATGGTGAGAAACTGGCATGGCGACCGGCACGATTCCGACAATTGCGCCCACAGGTCGATCTCGCTGAGCGCATCGAAGGCCGAGACAGCATGGGCAGGCACATCGCTTGACCGGAAGATGACGTTGCGGTGGATCTTGCCCGTGTCGGGCAAGGGCGGGGAATATTCGTAGGCCGCAAACGTGGTGAAGGTGCCGGGTGCGTTGTGACGGTCTGCCACGTCAACAATATGCGCCCAAGTGGAGCGCGCGTATTGGGCGTGCTGCTCCGGTGATCCCAAGGCGAACCGTTCCGGCGGTCGCATTTCGCCGCGCTGACGCAACATCAGGAAAAAGGCGGCGCTGGGTTGTTCGAACCGCTGGCACAGGGTTCGGGTTTCGTCGACCGCGTTTTCGTCGCCGCAAGCTTCGTGCAGCCCAAACCCTTCGGCGTGATCGGTCACGGCCGCGAAATCCAGCGGCACCGCAAGCTGCATGACTTCGCCCACGGGCGATTCCACTGCTTCCCCTTTAGCGACCCGATAGGCTTGATCCACCGTCAGCCGGTTGCCGAAAATATAGCTGTCAAAGGACAAATCCGAATGGCTGTGCAAATCGCCGAAATAGACATTGCCTAGGGGGTTGGGCGCCGGCGTTGCAGCGGGCTGGGGCGCTGGCTGGGCAAACGCGTTCTCATTTTGAGCGGCGGCGACGGCGCGCAGCTCTTCACGGTCCGCTTCCGTTAATACGGGCGCGTTTAGGCGGTTCTGAATGTAGAAATAGCCCAAGGCCACCGCCAGCAGAACGGCGGCGCCTACCCCATAGATCCAGCGCATTCATGGTCTCCCGACTCACTTTTGGTGGGGCAGACTATAGAGCGGTTCGGTGGCTGCTGTCCTGACTACGATATGGCGGGGCGTCGTAAGGCCTAGAGCGCTTCATCGTCATATTGAATCGTTCTAGTTTTCGAACACTGCGGAAGTGTCCCCAAACAACCGGATGGAGGTCACGAGCCCTTCCTGGTTCTTATCGGTAAAAGCGGCAGCATGCACGGTGACCTTTTTGCCGTCATGACGTTCGTAATGGTTTAAGGCTTCAAGAACGAATGCCGTATCGGACCCATAGATGTTCGTCAGATCGTGCTCAATGTTCTTGAAACTCTGCCAGAACCCACCAAGCATTTGGACGACGGCGTTCTTTCCCTCCACCGCTGGAGCATTGCCGAACCGGATTGAAACATCCTCGGCCAAAAACCCTGCGAAGGTTTCGATATCCTTGGCATCAAGCGCGTTCAGATAACTCAGATAGGCGTCATAAGCATCCGCGCTGAGCTGGTTGATACGGAGGTTTGAGGTGATCATCTTGTGGTCCCTCGGTTGCGTGCCACGTGGTTGCGCGTGTTCCAACCCTAACGAATCACCGTCTCAACCTCCAATCGATTTTTCCAGCGGGCGATATCGAATGGATCAGCATCAGGCCCAACCAAGTTGTTAGGCCCGCCGCAATGACCCGCCTTGGAAGCCGCGCCTGGCCTTCCTCAAACCGCACACTTCATGTCCACATTGGGCCGGTAGAGACCCCGGCCGGTTTCGGCCAAACGGAACGAGTCGGAAACGCCCACAACGGTTTCGGCAGCACCGAGCGACAAGAAACCGTCATCGGGCATCAGCTTGGAGATCCGGTCCAACACTTTCGCCTTGGTGTCCGGCTCGAAATAGATGAGCACGTTCCGGCAAAACACCATGTCGAAGCGGCCGAGAGGGGTCAGATCGTCCAGCAGATTAAAGACACGGAAGTCGACCTTTGTCCTTAAGGCCGGGCTGATCACCCATTTTGCGCCCTGTTCGCGAAAGTAGCTCCGGCGAAAATCGGCCGGCAGCCCGCGATTGACCTCAAAATCCGTAAACTCGCCGGACTTCGCGCGCCCAACCATTTCCTGGGAGATATCGGTGGCAACGATGTCGATCAACCAGCCGTCGAACATGCCGCTCATCTGGTCGAGGATCATGGCCAAGGAATAAGGTTCTTGGCCGCTTGAACATGCCGCACACCAAATCCGAAGGCGCCGTGTCGCCGCGCGCGCTTTGTGAAAATACGGCAGGATGAGGTTTCGGAAATTGTCGAATGGCACTTCGTCCCGGAAGAAGAACGATTCGTTTGTGGTCATGGCTTCCATGACGTCGTTGAGAATCTGTTCACTGACAAATCCGCTCAGCGCCACCACCAGCTCTTCCGCATTTGCGTAACCGTGTTTCTTGGCCACCGGGTTGAGGCGGACTTCGGCCAGATAGGTTTTGTCCGGCGTTAGTGACAGTCCGGATCGGCTTAAAAGAAAACGGCTCAGCCCTTCGAAATGTTCAGGACTCATACTGTGCCTCCTGGTGATGTGGCAATTTTGGTGATCAAAGGCCCCACTTCGTTCAGCGGGACAACGGCGTGACAAACGCCCTCTGTGGCGACCGCGCCGGGCATGCCCCACACGGTGCTGGACGCTTCGTCTTGCGCAATTACAGCGCCGCCCAGTCCGGCGAGCTGCCGGCTGCCCTGCAAACCGTCATGACCCATGCCCGTCAGAATGACAGTCAGAACCTTGGGCCCAAAAATGTCGCCCAAACTGCGCAACATGGGATCGACGGCGGGACGGCAAAAATTTTCGGGCGGGGTCTGCAGCAATTTGACCTTGGGCGCGGTCGGCGTGCCGGTGAACGTCATGTGGTAATCGCCCGGCGCCACATAGATGTGACCTTCCTTGATGACTTCGCCGTTCACCGCCTCGGCGGCGGGCCGGCCGGTCTCTTTCGCCAATCGCTGGGCAAGGATCTTCGTAAACGTGGCCGGCATGTGCTGGGTAATCAAAATCGGCTGCCGGACATCCGGCGAGATGGCGGAAACAACCGTGCTAAGGGCCGCCGGCCCGCCCGTTGAGCTGCCGACTGCGATCACCCCCGGCCGTTTTACGGGATCGTCTCGCAGCACGATGCTTTTGCCCCGATAGAGGGACGGCCGGGTTTCTTCGGCGGTGGCGGGCTTTGGCGGCCTTGCCGTGCGGCCCACGCTTTGTTTCGACGGCCGAGGGTCCGTCTCCCTCGCGGCCTGCCCCAGGGTTGTCACCTTGCGCAAGAGTTCGTCGGAGAATTTGGCGCTTCGCATCTCCTCAGATGCGGTCGGCTTTGGAATGTAATCCTTGGCGCCAAGCGCCAATGCTTCAAGCGCGATGTGGGCGCTGCGCGTGGTGAGTGTCGACACCATGATGATTTGAACCGACGGCTTCAGCTCAAGCAACAAGGGCAGTGCGGTAAGGCCATCCATGACCGGCATTTCAATGTCGAGGAGAATGACGTCCACATCGTTGCGCTCAAGCACTTTCAGCGCATTCTTGCCGTTGGACGCCGACGCGATCACGGCACATTTGTCTTCGGCCTCAAGAAACCGCGACATCAGCCCCCGCACCACGGCGGAATCATCGACCAACATCACGCGAATGGGGTCCGCCGCCGCGCTGCGATCAATCTTCTTTGCTAATGCCATGGAACCACCTTAATAGCTGTCGTGTATGGGGCGCTTGTGGGGGCACGAAAAGAGGAAGCCCAACACAATTGCGAAAATGACGCCTACGGAAGAAATGACGTAAATCGACCCAGACGTGCCAAACCAAACGATCGCCAAACTGGCCAGCATCATCACAGCGGCGCACACCTTGGCATGCACCGGAACGACGCGGTGCTGTTGCCAGTCTCTCAGGGGCGGGCCCAGCCGGGGATGCGCATAGAGCCAGTCCGCTAGCTGTGGATGGCTTCGCGAGAAGCACCAAAGCGCCATCAGCAGAAAAATCGTCGACGGCATGACGGGAAGGACAAGCCCAATAAGGCCCAGCGCCAAACTCAGTCCTCCGCCAAACATAAGCAGGACCCGAACCGGACCTTTGCACTTTGGGGAGGCCGGGCGCGCGGCAGCGCTGTCCGGTGTGCCGTCGGGTGACGGCGAAGTTTCGGGCGAGGAAAACGACACGAACTCTACTCCAACTCTACTTACTAACGGACGTCTTACTAAGCGACGTCTTATCAGGTGACGTTCTGGGGCCACCGTCAGAATGTCCGCCGGCAGGCCCCGTTTCGCGTCGTACGCGGCTTATTTGCCAAGCCCGTCGATGAACCCTTCGATCTCGGTGCTGAGTTTCGACGCTTGTTCCGACAATTCCGTCGCAGACTGAAGCATCTCGGTTGATGCCGCCCCTGACTGGGTCGCCGCCTCGGTCACCCCGGCAATATTGCTGGACACTTCGCGGGTTCCCGACGAGGCTTCTTGGGCATTGCGCGAAATCTCCTGTGTGGCCGCACTCTGCTCTTCCACGGCCGATGCGATCGCCGTTGAATTCTCGTCGATCTTCGTGATGGTTTCGCCGATGCCGCCAATCGCGTTAACCGCCTCTTTGGTGGCGGTCTGCATGCCGCCGATTTGTTCGCCGATTTCTTTCGTGGCTTTGGCGGTTTGGTCGGCCAGGTTTTTGACCTCCGAGGCCACAACGGCAAACCCCTTGCCCGCATCGCCGGCGCGCGCCGCTTCGATGGTGGCGTTGAGGGCGAGCAGTTTGGTCTGGCTGGCGATATCGTCGATCAAGCCGACGACTTCGCCGATGGCTTCGGCTGCTTCGGCCAAGCTCTTGATGCCGTCATTGGTGCGGTCTGCCTCTTGAACGGCCGACCGGGCGATTTGGGCCGATTGAGTGACCTGGCGCCCGATTTCCTGGGTTGAGCTTGCGAGCTCTTCCGCGGCCGACGCCACGGCCTGAACGTTGGCGGAGGCCTGTTCCGCTGCGGTGGAAACGGCAGTTGCTTGGCCGCTGGTTTGCTCTGCGGATGTGGACAGGGATTCCGCGGTCGCCTTCAGCTCTTCGGACGCCGACGACACAACGCCGACCACTTCCTTCACCCGGTCTGCGACCCGGATCTGTTCGGTAACAACGCTCCAGGTGAGCAGCGGGCCGATATAGGTCCCGGAACTGTCGCGAATGGCCGCCACATTGAGTTCCAGCGTTTCCTCGCCCAGCTTGATCATGGTGCGGTGAGGCAGGTTGGACGGGTCTGCCAGCATCTTGCGCTGATGGGACGGATTCTTGTGGAAGATGTCGATGGACTGGCCCACAAGCTCGTCCGCCCGGCAGGGCAACAAATGCTCTAGCTGACGCAACGTATCGATACTCGTCCTGTTGGCGAATGTGATCTTGAAGTCTTCCAGATCGCACATCATGGCGTTGATGGGCATGTTCTGCACCATCTCCATGAGACGCGCATTGTCGTCGTCTGCCTTTACCTTGTCGGTGACGATGCTCCATGTAAGCATTGGGCCCAGATAATTGCCCTCCCGGTCGCGAATGGCCGAGACATTCAGATCAAGTATTTCGTCGCCGATTTTGATGTTCGCCTGGTGGGGGAGGTTCGACGGATCCGCCAGCAACCCCCGCTGGTAAGATGGGGTCTTGTGGAAGATATCGATCGATTGACCGACAAGCTGGTCCGCCTTAATCGGCAACAGGTGCTCAAGCGTTTTCAGCGTGTTGATGCTGGTGTTGTTAGCGAATGTGATGTCGAACGTTTCCGGATCGCAAGTCATCACGTTGACCGGCATGTTCTGCACCATCTCCATCAGGCGCGCTGCTTCTTGATCGGCGCGCACCGACTCTGTGACGATGTTCCACGTCACCATGGCGGCGATGTATGTGCCGGTGGAGTCGCGCACCGGTGAGATGAGCAGATCCAGGATTTCATCGCCCAGCGTGATCCGGGCGTCATGGGGCAAGTTGCGGTCATCCGCCAGGATCTTGCGCTGATGCGCGGGGTTTTTGTGGAAGATGTCGATCGATTGCCCGATCAGATCGTCCGCCTTGACCGGCAGTAAATGTTCGATGCCGCGCAGCGTCCGCAATGTAGAGGCATTCGCATAGTTGATTTTGAAATCCGTCAAATCACACGTGATGATGTTGATGGGCATGTCGTCGAACATGCGTTCCAGCGACGCAATTTTGTCTTTCAGTTTGTCAACTGAGATTTCTTCTGTGCCGTGACCTTTTTTTTGATCGACACCCATTTCTTCGATCGGCGTTTCTAGCGTTTCGCTTTCCAGCGCATTCAACATGTCCCAACTCCGTTGTCTGTCCGACAGGCCACTCCACGGTAACTAAGCCGTTAAGTAAGTTACGGCCCATTCCCCCATGGGTTGCAATTCCTTGATAGCCCTGGAAACTGTACTTCGAATAAATACTTGATCCGGACTGTTCTGGACTTGGACATTAACTATCGCAACCTAAAAAAACTTTAAAATTCAAATATTCGAACGTTTTTCCTTTCACATAATACTTTAATTTATTTGCTATACCTGGAGCGCTAATCTGGGTCATTAACATGGGTGAATAAAAATGCGCTCAAATTCCCCAGTTTGCTGCGCTTTCCATATTGCGAATCGCTTCAGATAAACTACTTTACTCTGTTGTTATAACTAGTTGATTTGTCAGGGATTTGTGGTGTGAACTACTTCACACACACGGCAAAAGGGTATTTTGGGGAGCCGGTCTTGGCAGCAGTGAATGAGCAAAAACACGCCCCCTCTCCACGGGGGGCGTTTGGACCTCATGTGCTCGCGCCGAGAAAATGCGTGTACTGACGCTTGGGAATTGGGCCATTTCTAAAATCGGGTACCAGTGATTTGGAAAAGAGTATTGCCTGGGACAGGACGACGATGATGCCAAGTGCCGACGAGGTACAAGAGCTTGTTGCGCACGTTCCGCTATTTGGATCGCTAAGATCGGAATCGCTTAAGCACATCTTGGAACAAACCAGCGCCAGATTGGTCGAGGATGGATCCCGCCAATTCATCAGCCGCCACGGTCAAGAGGTGACGGATGTCAGCATCATCATGGACGGCTGGGTGATGCGGTACGATCTGCTGGCCGACGGGCGGCGCCAGATTCTGGAGTTCGGGACCTCCGGAGATACGGTCGGCCCCTTTGGGACGACGGCAACGCATCACCAATACTTCGTCCAAACAATTACGCCGGTGCGGCGCTGGATATTAGACGCCGAAAGCTTTTCCGCCGCGGCACGAAAGGAGCCGGAGCTGCATCGGCGCCTCACGCTTCTTGCGTTCACCGCCTTGTCCGAACGCGAGGATATGGTGACGGACCTTGGGCGCCGATCGGCGCCGGAGCGGATCGCCCGGCTGATCCTCAGATTGCTTGCGCGCATGGACCGGGCCGGCAGCTCGAAAGGCAATCAATACGACTTTCCGTTCAAGCAAAGCCATATCGCCGATGCGACCGGCCTGACGGCCGTCCACGTCAATCGAACGCTGATGAGTTTTCGAAAGTCGAATGCGGTGCGCATCGACAACGGCGTGCTGACCGTCGTGAATATCGATGTGCTTTTACTGTTGGCGGAAATGACAATGGCAGATTTCAACGCGCTGAAACGGAAAGGTCCCGCATAAGGCTCACAGCGGGCCTTTTACGCATCGAGGGTCTTTTCCGGTGCGCTGACGATTTGGCTGATGTCGAGGACAACCAGCAATTCGGTTTCCAGGCGGAACAAGCCATTCGAGAGCTCCCGCCACTTTGAATCCAGATTGGCCGGGTTGGGCTCGCATTCCCCCACATTCAATTCGAGCACCTCGCCAACCTCGTCCACCAAAAGGCTGCAGGCTTCGTCGCCATATTCGACCACGACGCTTTTGGGGCATTGGTCCGGCGAAAAAGGCTCCAGGCCCAACACCACTCGCATGTCGATCACCGTAACAATCCGCCCACGGAGGTTAATCGATCCCGACACTTCGGCGGGCGACAAGGGCACCGGCGCAACGGTTTGATGAGACAAAACATCTTGGACTTGAAGCACCGGAATGCCGAATGTTTGGCCGCCGACCATCAGCGAGAGATATTCTTCGAACCGGCTTCGCTCGGCTTTGGCGCCGGCCTCGTTGAATTGAGCTGTCTGGGTCATGCCGCGTCCCTCGTTTGCTTGGCGCATTCCTTAAGCTTCTTGAGAAGCGAGTCCTTGTTCAGTTTTTCCACATGCGAGGTGAACCCGGCCTCTTCGCAGCGGCTGATGTCTTGGGGACTGGCATGGGCTGAAAGGGCGACGATGGGCACTTTGTCGAAGCCCGGATCGCGTCTCAGTTCCGACACGAACCCGAAGCCGTCCATCACCGGCATCTCAAGATCGGAAACGATAATGTCGAAGTCGCCGCGGGTCTTGCAAGCTTCAAGACCGATTTCGCCGTTTTCCGCCTGGGTCACCGTGTAGCCCGCCGCCTCCAAGATCGGGGTCAGCAAATTACGGAAGAACGAGCTGTCATCCACAAGCAGGATCTGATGCGCCGCTTTCTCGCCAAACCCGGCATCGCGCTGCACGCCGAACCAATCGTCGCAGGCCTGTTTCAGGAAGAACGTGGTGTCGATAAGGTCGGTTGCCCTGCCTTCGATAATGGCCGTGCCGATGGTGCCCGGCTGGCCGCCTTTCATTTCCACGGTGACATCGGATTCCACGATGTCCACGATGTCGTCGGCCAACAACCCGACCGACCGGCCCTGATCCGAGAACGCAAGAACCGGTTGCTTGCCTTCGGAGCGGATGATCGTGGTGTCCGACAGGGTGACAAGCGGCATTAAGCGGCCTCGATATTGAATGGAATGCTGTCCGCCCGCATCCTCGATCTCGCGCACGTCGATTTCCTCGATCCGCGACACCAGCGCCAACGGCACGGCCTTGGGCGCCCCTTTGCCCGCTTTAAAGATCAACATGGAGGTTTGCTCGCTTGCGTCCGACTGCTCTTCGATCGCATCCATGGACTGATCGTCGGTGGCGGAGGATTCGCCCGTTACATTGGCAATGCCGATGGGATCGAGGATCATGATCACACTGCCGTCACCCAAAATGGTGTTGCCCGAATAGATCGGAATGTTGCGCAGCGCCCGCGAAACGGGTTTGACCACAATTTCTTCCGTATCGAACACCCGGTCGACAACAATGCCGAACATATAGGTCCCGACCTGGGTGACGATCACATAGGTCTCGTCGTCGCTTCGCTCATCGTCGATTTCGAGAAGCGATTTGAGAGTCACCAGCGGCAGGAGACGGTCGCGCAAGCGCAGCACCGGCGTGCCTTTCACGCCCTCCATTTTGTAGGTGGAATTTTTCGTCACCCGCACAAGCTCGATCACGCTGTTCTGCGGCAACGCGAATCTTTGCCCGCCGCATTCAACAATCAGTGCAGAGACGATTGCCAGAGTCAACGGAATCTTGATGGTGAACCGGGTGCCGCGGCCCGCAATCGAATTGAGTTCGACGGTGCCGCCAATCTTGGCAATATTGCTGCGCACCACATCCATACCCACGCCCCGGCCGGACACATTCGTCACCGATTTTGCGGTCGAAAAGCCTGGTTTGAAAATGAACTGATGAATCTGCTGATCCGTGAGCCCCTCCAGCTCGGAATGGGTCGCAAGGCCATTGGCCAAGATTTTCTCGCGAATGCGGTCGGTGCTCAGGCCATGGCCGTCATCGGACACTTCAACGATGATGTGCCCGCCCTCGTGCCGTGCGCTCAACGTAATGATGCCGGTTTCGGATTTGCCCGAAGCCCGGCGCCCATCGGTGGTCTCGAGCCCGTGGTCCGCCGCGTTGCGGACCATATGGGTAAGCGGATCTTTGATTTCGTCCAGCACCTGCCGGTCGAGTTCCGTCTCCGCGCCCTTCATAACCAGCTCGATTTTTTTGTCGAGTTCCTGCGCCAAGTCGCGGACAATCCGCGGCAGTTTCGACCAAGCATTGCCGATGGGCTGCATGCGCGTTTGCATGACGCTTTCCTGCAATTCGGTCGTCACCTGATTGAGCCGCTGGAGCGGCCCGTTGAAGTCGCTGTCCTTCTGGGTGCGCAATATCTGCATGAGCTGGTTTCGGGTCAGCACCAGCTCGCTCACGACCGTCATCAGGGATTCCAGCACATCCACATTGACCCGGATACTGTTTGAGGCCGACCGTTTCGGCTTCGCCGCCGGCGCCTCCGGCTGCTCTTGCGCCGCCGGTTGTTCGGCTTCCGGCGTTGCGTCGGGCGTCGCATCCCGGCCCAGCACATCACCGCGCACGGTTTCGATCCGGCCTGCGATGGCCCCGACGAGATTGTCGGGCACGTCCAGATCCTTTAGAGCGTCGCCCAGATGCTCCACCACCGCATCGAAATGCGTGTCGTTCAGGCCTTTTTGCACAAGACCCGCATGGGCACTGCGCAGGTCCCGGCCGTCATACTCATCCGGCCCCCCAAGGGCTAGGGTCAAAAAGGCCCGCTGCATGCCCTGAAGGCGGTCCATGTCGGTGTCGGCAAAAAAATCGCGCAGGCGCTCGTCGTCCACCACCCGTTCATAGAAAAGTTCGACAGCCGCATCGACCGACGACAGGCCGCCGATTTGTTCGAAAAGGTTTCCCTCCGCCTGCGGAGCAGATGCCTCCACTTCCGGCGCGGCTTGAGTGTCCTGACCGGCATTGCCGTTGTCTGACCCGCCCCCCTTGGCGACCGCATTGAGACGTTCGACCAAGCTGCTGTCGTCGCCCGCCGGTTCCTTGCCCGTTTGTTCGAGATCGGCGACCAACGCACGAATCTTGTCCAGTGCCTCGAGCACCGGGTTCATCGCTTCCGGCGTCACCGGAATGGCGCCGTCGCGGAATTGTCCAAGCACGTTTTCGCCCGCATGGGCCAATCCGGCAAGGCGCGGCAAACCCAAGAACCCGCAGGTTCCCTTTACCGTGTGCAGTACACGGAAGATATGCGAGATCAGTTCCGGATCGTCCGGGTTTTGTTCGAGGCGGACCAGTTCGCCGTCCAGAAGCTCGATGCTTTCGTTGGTTTCCGCAATGAATTCGTCGAGAAGATCATCCATGGCAATACGCAATTCTCGGTAATGATGATAACCACGCCGGTGAAGCGTTTCCCCGTCGGGAACGGCTTATGTTGGATGAGTTTGTTTAATGGACGTTGAAGAGGGCAGGTTTTCCAAGCAAAAACGCTTGATCTGGTTTAATAACACAGATCATTTAAACATCTTATACAACTGTTTTACTTGGCTGGGCTGATTTGTTCTTGAAGTTATCTACGTAGGCGGATGACTTTTGGATCAATTACTTTGTCGATTAACTGAAACTTCATCGCCATTTACCATCCTGTTCCCGTTTCTCAGTGTACAGCGCGTCACACGAACCGCTGGCGACCGAATGCGTAAAACGGATGGAGGCCGACATGGCGGTGAATATGGAAATGCCGATCCTGATTGTGGACGACTACAAAACGATGCTGCGGATTATCCGCAATTTGCTGACGGAAATCGGCTTCAGCAATATTGCGGAGGCAACGGACGGCCAAGCCGCGTTCGAGAAACTCAAGAAAGACCGCTTCGACCTGATCATTTCCGATTGGAACATGGAACCGATGACGGGCTACGAGCTGTTGCGCGCGGTGCGCTCGGACGCGGATCTTCGCAAGACACCGTTCATCATGGTCACCGCCGAAGCAAAAACAGAGAACGTGGTGGCGGCCAAAAAGGCCGGCGTTAGCAACTACATCATCAAGCCGTTCAACGCGGCGACGCTGAAACAAAAGATGAAACGGGTCATCGGAAATTTCTAATGCCGAAAACGCGAATGCACCCTACTGAAATGAGAGCGCAGGCAACTGACTTGCTCCGTGAGCAAACTATTTCGGACCAAATCGCCCACGCCAGGTCCCAGATCGATGAGAGCCTTAAAACACTCGATGACGCGGCCGACACCATTCTCACCGAAGTCGAGAAGATTCGAGCCGCGGATCTGACGGCGGCCGCCGGAGTCGAGCAAGTGACAGATGCCTGCCGCACCATATTAGAGGCATGCTTGTTCCATGATCTGGTAAGCCAGCGGCTGACCAAAGTGGATGCGGGCCTGGCGGCGTTGACCGGCGACATGGGCGCCCCTCGCGCCGCGACGGAGCACAGCGCGCCGCCGGTGGCTGACCCGGAAGCCGGACTTCTCAACGGGCCCGCCCTTGGCGATGAGGGCGTCGATCAAGACGATGTGGACCGGCTTCTCAATTCAGACTGATCAAGACTAAGTGTGGGGCGAATACGATGAATTATGCGGGGATATTTCGGGAGAAGATCGATGCCCTCAAAGCAGAGGACCGGTACCGAATTTTCGCCGAACTGGCGCGCAAGGCCGCAAACCCTCCGTATGCCTCTTATTATACGGCGGATCGCGACCCGGCCGAAATTGCCGTTTGGTGCAGCAACGACTATTTGGGCATGAGCCGCAATACGGACGTGATTAATGCGCTTCACGACGCCGTCGACCGGTGCGGGGTCGGCTCGGGCGGGACGCGCAACATATCCGGCACCAACCATTACCAAGTCGAGCTTGAAGCGGAACTGGCGGATCTGCACCAAAAGGAAAGCGCCTTATTGTTCACATCGGGCTATGTGGCCAACGACGCTTGCCTGTCCACGGTTAGCCGGCTGCTGCCTGGTTTGGTGATTTTCTCGGATGAACTCAACCATGCGTCCATGATCGAAGGCATCCGCCACGGCGATGCGGAAAAAAAGATTTTCCGTCACAACGACGCGGAACATTTGGAGCAGCTCCTGCAGGAAACCGACCCGGGGCGCCCTAAACTCATCGCCTTCGAGTCGGTCTATTCCATGGACGGCGACGTGGCGCCCATCGCCGAGTTTGCCCGCCTGGCCAAGCGCTTCGGGGCACTCACTTATTTAGACGAAGTGCACGCGGTGGGCATGTATGGCACACGCGGCGGCGGCATCGCGGAACGCGACGATGTGATGGGCGACATCGACATCATTCAGGGCACGCTGGCCAAGGCCTTCGGGGTCATGGGCGGGTATGTCACCGGCGACGCGGTGCTGATCGACTGCCTTCGAAGCTATGCCCCCGGCTTTATTTTCACCACCTCTTTGGCGCCACCCCTTGCCGCGGCCGCGCTTACCAGCGTGCGGCACTTGAAGAGCAGCCAAATGGAGCGGGCGCGCCATCAGGAACGGGCCGCCACGCTCAAGAAAATGCTGACATCGGCGGGGATACCGATCATGAAATCCGAGACCCACATCGTGCCGGTGATGGTGGGCGATCCGGTGAAATGCAAAGAGATCTGCGACCGCCTGCTGAACGATCACGGCATCTACGTGCAACCGATCAATTACCCAACAGTCCCGCGCGGCACCGAGCGCTTGCGCCTGACGCCGACCCCGCTGCACACGGATTGGATGATGGAGGCGCTGGTGAGCGCCCTGAGCGAGATTTGGCACGGCCGCAGTCTTGAGAAAGTGGCCTAAGACCAACCGGCTCCCACACGACGACCACGCACCGCACAACCGCTAAGGGATTTGTTAAGCAGCAAATCCCCACAATCACGAGCAATCGCGCCCGGGCGCGCATAAACAATAGGGAGCGGGAACGTGGTCACGCAACTCATCTACATTTCTCAGCCTACGGATGTGTTTTCCAATGACGAGATTGGCGCGCTGCTCAATGATGCGCGCGAGCACAACAGCGCACATCAGATCACTGGTTTCTTATTGTTTGACGGGCAGGAATTCATCCAATTGATCGAGGGCCCCGCGGCCAAGGTGGACGCCTTGTTTGCCAACATCGAAGCCGATAATCGGCATAAGAATGTTCAAGTGCTGATCAAGGAAGATGGCCAGGACCGCGTTTTCGAGGACTGGTCCATGGCCTATACCTTTTTGGATGATACGTCCGCCCAGCGTTTTGGCGGGTCCATGTCGGATGCGAGCGCCTCTGCGATCTCGGAACTGATCAGTTCACAAACCAGTGCCACTTTGCGCCTGATTTCGGGCCTGTTCGACAAGGTCTCCAACCCGGTCGAAGCCTTGAGCGCCTGAAAACTCTCGAGCACGTCCAACCATTTGCCTTGGCGAAGCCGGAACGCAGCAAAAGCAGACGCCAACAATAAGATAGTTGGGGCATGACCATGTTTCCGTGCAATATGATCATGCCCCAGGCGACGGCGTTTTTTGTTATGCCAGCCACCATATCCACCAACACTACCTACCGCCTGTTGCCACCGTCCTCAGAAGGCTTCTTTCACACGCCGCATCACCCTGTGCCGGGACGGCGTGCATGGCAAGCAACGGCAGTAATTCATCGGCGTCCACAGGCTTCCAAAAATAGAACCCCTGAGCCCGCTCACACCCCATATCGTGCAAGATATTCAACGCTGCTTCGGTCTCGACACCCTCAGCACACACGTTAAGTCCAAGTCTGTGCGCCAGGTCTATCGTCGATCGGACGATGTCTCGGGCATCGGACTGCGATGGCAACTCGGAAATGAAAGACCGGTCAATCTTAACGTCGCTGAACGGCATTTGCTGCAACTGGCGGAGAGACGAATGCCCGATACCAAAATCGTCGATCGACAAGCGAATGCCCAACAGACGCAGTCGAATCAATGTCTCCATAACCTGGTTCACGTCGGAAACGACATCGCGTTCCGTTATTTCAAGAATGAGATCCGATGCGGATACGGAGTGCTTCTGCAGAACCATTGTCATCCAGACCGGTAAGGAGTCCTGCGAGAGGAAACTTACCGGAACGTTGACCGAAACCGGAAGTTCGTAGCCCCCTTCCTGCCAGCGTGAAACTTGACGCAAAGCCCCGTCGAGGACAAACAAAGTGAGGTCGACAATTAAGTCACTTGTCTCGACAAAGGGGATAAAGTCTCTCGGGGGCAACAAACCGTGACGGGGATGATTCCAGCGTACAAGCGCTTCACAAGATTTGATGGTGGGTGTCGTCTTGTTCCGAATGTCGACAATCGGCTGGTAGTGAATTGTGAGCTGATCTTCCAACAGCGCGTTGCGAAACTCATCTACAGTGAACACCGGACACTGCCGGCCGAGGGCGTCGAGAGTTCTTTCTAGGTCAGCGATCGTGAAAGGCTTCCGCAACGTGCCAACGACCGACAATCCTCTTGCTTTAGCGATGCGTTCGGCAGTTCCAAGAACTCTCGCATCCAAATTGCTCATAAGGACAATCGGCACCCGGAAGTTTCTCTCCGCCAGGAAGCTGAGCATGCTGATGCCGTCTTCTCCGGACAGACCGAGGTCCAGGACCAATGCCGATGGCGGTTGTGTACTGACAGTCGACCTGAATCCGTCACCGTCATGCACGACAAAAACGTCGAAACCACACTCTTTGGCGGCATTCGAGATCTGATTGCAGACACTCAGTTCGCCGTCAATGATAAGCAGCCTGTTGGAGTTCATTGGCCTACATTCCTTAAATATCTGAAACGACAAGGGACACCGCAATTGTGTTGCATCTTGCGATCAGCTTCAGACGCGAAGAATTTGGTTTGATCTCGCTCCCGTCTTGGCCTCGATTTTCCAGGGGCGACGGGCCATGCACGATCTCCGTTCCGGTAAGGCCGGGTCGCTATTGCCACCCCCATGCAGGTCACCGTCTTTCTCCAATGGACAGCACAATCCCGTCTAACATCATGCGGTCCGCGATCACTTGCTGGTTTTCGTAATCGATCCGGCAGGCGATTTGGACCAATTGATCCGCCACCTCATCGAAGTCGATAGCTTTCGCGTCCTCATGCAGCAAGTGGCGTCTCAGACGGCAGACGCTCAATGTCAGTTGGATCACTGACGGTGTTCGCCTAATCAGACTAAGGTTTTTCAGAACCGTTTGGGTCTTCTCAAGCGACTCTATACAGTCAGCCAAGACGGCCTGGGCATGTTCGGTCTTTGCAGCGACCTCCGATGGGAGCGCAAATCCTTCTGCATTGATGTCATCATTCCGTCCTGAAGGTTCTTTATCGCCTGATTGCCTACAGGATGAGTCATTGCGTTGGGCCACCATTGTCATTCTTGTTCTCCTGCCTGTCGCGGAAAAGCTGTTCTAACCAAATCTCCATGATGAATGCGCCTGATGCTATGGTTGCTCAGAGCAACTTTAAATTTAGTTAAATTCCGTGTTACAGCAGAGGTTTGTGAATTGAGTTATGAGGGCACGACAAAGGCAAGCCGGAGACTTATCTTTTTTCCTATATTTTCTGCCATTTTTGCGTACAATTTTTCATTGAATCGAATTACGCACCACCCGCGACATGGCCGCAAGACATTGTTTCTCTGGGCAATATATTTGTAGATTGAACACGAACATCCCAAAGATTCATGGCCCGGCCGGTATGAGATTCCTCAAATACTTCAACACAAAGGCTGCCACGCGCGATCTTGTGTGGAGTGCCATCGCTTTCGCGGCACTCGCCACCATATTCGTCAAATTTGACGTGTACGAGCGCTTCTATCAGCTGACGCGGGACTATGAAGGTCGCGAGATTGATGAATTGGCCGTGCTCGCCCCGGCATTGGCATTGGTGTTGTCTTGGTACAGCGTGAGGCGATGGCTTGAATCGTACCAACTTTCCAATGAGCTGAAGATGCGCCTCAACGAACTGGACAAACTGAACCAGAGATTCGACCTGGCCGCCAGCGCGGGCATGCTGGGTATTTGGAGCTGCGACTTTGAACGGCAGACAGTCCAATGGAATACGATTCAGCAGAACATCTACCAAAAAAATCCGGTTGGGCTGGCTGACGCTCTCGACAATTGGGAAACCGGCGTTGACCCGTTGGACCAAGACTCCATTAAGCAGATTTATGAAACTCAAAGCGGCTCCCGCGAGCCAATGCAATACAGCTTCCGACTCAAGCGGCCCGATGGCGAAGTACGTCACATACGATCGCGCGTCGCCGCGGAGCGAGACGCCTCCGGCAAGCTGCTGCGTTTGTCGGGAATCGATCAGGACATAACGGAATACACCGACATGATCGACAAGCTGCGCTTGCGGTCGGCCGCCATCGAGGAAACATCCGACGGCATTATGGTCACCGGATCTGCCGGGTCGGACTACGCAATCGAATATGTAAACCCCGCATTCGAATCCTTGACCGGATACAAAGCGGCAGAAGTGATCGGCCGAAATCCGCGATTCCTCAATGAGGGAATCGCTCCACAACAATCGCTTGATCTTGTGCGCAGCGCGATCGCATCGGGCCAGAGCAGCAAAGCGACAATCAAAAACCGGAGAAAGGACGGTGTCGACATCTGGATCGAACTTTCGATCTCTCCCGTTACGGATGAAGACAACCAAATCAGGAATTTCGTCGGTGTACAACACGACGTCACCGAACGCGAAATGGCGCGGCAACAACTTGTCTCCTATGGCGAAATGGTCCGCGCGGTTAGCCGGGTTTTGTCCCACTACATTAAGGGCGAGAAAGACGCGCCCGACATTTATGAGATGCTGTTAAGCGTCTTTCTGGATGTCACCGAAAGCCCGACAGGCTTTATTGGGACTGTTGAACACAACCCCTTGGGAAAGCCGTTTCTGAAGATCTGTGCAATGTCAGACATTTCCCAGTGGGACCCTGGCTGGCAAAAGCGTGTGTCGGGTTTCAAAGGTCGTGCCCTTGAGTTCCATAATCTCGACACGCTCTTTGGTCACGTCATTACGAGTCGGGAGCACGTCATCAGCAATGATGCCGCAAACGATCCGCGTGCCGGTGGCATACCGGATGGCCATTTGGCCCTGGAACGATTCATGGGCGTGCCGCTATGGGCCAAAGGTTCGTTGGTGGGTGTTGTCGGATTGGCAAATCGGCCCACAGATTACGACCAAAATCTGGTCGAGTATGTGGAGCCCCTTTCCTTCGCGATCTCGAGCATATTGCTGTCCGAGCGGGAGAAGGCCGACCATGCGATTGCCGAGGAGAAAGCAAGGCGAAGCCAAAAGATGGACGCGCTTGGGCGTCTCACCGGGGGACTTGCGCATGAATACAACAACGTGCTTGGCGGGGTTCAGCTCAATCTCGATCTGGCGCTCGAGACTGCCCAAAATGAAACGACCATAGAACTATTGCACCGCTCGATTCATATATTGAAGCGCGGCTCGGGACTCACGCAATCGCTGTTGGCTTTCTCGCGCCGCCGCGACATTGAGCCGGTTGTCCTTGATCTGAATACGTTCCTACACGACCTTTCGCCCATGCTTAGGATGTCTGTTGGCGAAGACATCAATTTGGAAGCAAGCATGCACTCCAGTTGGAACGTGAGGCTCGACCCATCCTTGTTGCAATCTACGATCCTGAACCTTGTCTTAAACGCGAGAGACGCCATCGAATGGCGCGGAGATATAGGAATTCGGACCGAGAATGTCACACCACAGCAGATACGCGACCGGTTTCGCATCTTTGACGTTCACGCGGAAAGCGTATTGCTGACGGTCCAGGACAGTGGGGCCGGAATCTCCGAGATAGACCTCGCCAATGTCTTTGACCCGTTCTTCACCAGCAACAAGCTGGGGACACGGACGGGGTTAGGCCTCAGCATCGTTCATGGCTTCGTGACACAATCCGGCGGCAAAATCTGGATTGAAAGCGAGGTCGGTATCGGCACCACCGTCAGGATTGTCTTCCCGCGTTCTGAGTTGCCAGTAGAACAAAAAAGCGAAACACAAACGCCGGCCCTTAAAGACGAAAACATCAGCTCAATTCTGATCGTTGAGGACCGGGAAGAGTTCGGTCGCGGTTTGGCGCAGCTCCTCGAATTCGAAGGATACACCGTCAAATATCTGCGTAGCGGCGCCGAGGCGCTCGAGGCCTTTGATAAAGGCTACAAATGCGATTTGGTCATCGCCGACGTGATGATACCAGGGGGAATATCAGGGGCAGATATCGCGCGGCGGGCGCGTGAAATGGAACCTGCCACCCCCACCCTTTTGGTATCCGGGCACGACGACGACAAGCTCGCAACGCTGCTGTCCGAAAAGGAAATTCAGCAGACGCTGCGAAAGCCGTTCGGCAAACAAGATCTCTTGGAACGGCTGCAGAAAATTTCATGGGGGCATGTGTCGGACAAAAATGGTGCGAATATTAGTAGTTGACGACGACCCCGACATCCGGTCGGCAATCGCGCTGGCCCTTGAAAGGGAAGGGTATGAATGCGTGCTTGCAAGCTCGGTACGTGCCGCCTATGAGGTGATATCCGAGACCGAGATAGATCTTATGATCTTGGACCTTTATCTGCCCGGCAAGGACGGTTTTAGCGTTTTGAAAGAAGGACATCCGCCGACTCAAACCGCCCTGCCGCCTGTGCTGGCGATCTCCGGCGGTGGACCAACTTTCACAGCGAGCGTCGGCATAACCGCTGCCCGCGCGATGGGAGTCGAAGAGACACTGTACAAACCATTTTCCAGCAGCGAGCTGGTGAATGCCGTGCACCGCCTACTCAAGGGAAGCGATGGCACCGTCTAAAGCCAATACATGGACGCGCGACGTCTCCAAATCGATACCAGGACATTTCAGAAGAGCGAACACGGCCTGCGCAAAGGCGTCCAAATCTTCCAAATCACTTTCTTTGATCATGTCTGCAAGTGTTCGCACGGGATCTTTTGCCAACAGCTTCTTGCCTTTTGTTGTGACCTGAACGATGCGGCGGCGCTTGTCGACCCCATCTTGGGTTCGCACAAGAACGCCTTTCTCGACCAGCCGGGAAATTGTTCTTGAGGCGGTCCCCTTTGTGGTGCCGTGGTGTTTCGCGAATGACGCAAGGTTCGCTGCACTTGCATTTGCAAAAGCGAAATAGCGCAACGCGGACCATTGAGCTGCGGTTAGCCCCGCGGCGTGCGACATCGCGTAAATCTGCGCACTGCTGATAATCAGCATTTCCGCGATTGCAAGTAATCTTGGGTCAGGCATCCACCTTCTTTCAAGTCGCCTGATTTACCGGCAGCCTTGAGATCAATTCATTTGGACAACGATACTCCGAACGGTACCAGGAATCACGGATTGCCGCTCCTTTTTCAAGAATGGATGCTTTTTTGGCACCGTTCCGGTTTTAAGGCTAATCGAACGCAGCCGGTAAGTCTTCCGCGCCGTCGCAATTTTCCGTGACAATGAACAACCAGCACCCTCGACAGGGATGCGCCGGCAAACAGAAGCGCGGGCACGACCGCAAACTTTCAAGTCATTCTCAATTGCGAACTGTATGATTTCAGAGCGCCTTGGGTTTTAGTTGCTGTTGGCTTGACACTATCCAGCATTGGTTGAGTAAAGGCGCGCCGCGGTTGGCCGCGCGGCCCGACCGCAAACAAGGTGAGTCTATTTCACCGTACAACGTTCTAACCGGCGGAAGGTCCCTGAAATTCAGTCAAAGCCGCTCGATGGTGAAGGTGGGGATCTCCCGCGGGGCGGCCGACGCCACGTAGCCCGCAAACTGCTCCGACTGCGCCGCCATCTGTTTGACACGCTCCCGCGCTTGCTCCGCCGGGGTTTCGGTGATCCGGACACGGAATTTTTCCGTTCCCAACTCCGCATCGATCTCCGGATGGGCGCGCAGATTATGCACCCAGGCCGGATGGCTTTTCGCCCCCGCCGCCGAGCCGAACAGGCGCATGGTGCCGTCGTCTTCAACGATAAGGACCAATGGCACTTCCAGCAGCTTCCCCGTTTTGGCGCCTTTGGTGTGGAGAATGATCACCGGTATGTCGCCGAATTGCGCCACTTTTCCTTGGTTGGCGCGGAATTCGGCGATGACGCCGGCGTTGACGGTTTTCCAATCCATTTGATAGCCCCTGCCTCTTGGTTCAATTGCCGGATCGCGCAACACGACCTTGAGGGCGTCATACCACGTCCGGCACCGGTTCTTACATTGCCAAACACGTTAGAGGCGCGCTTCCGCCTTGCGCTTGCTTCGATCGGTGTCGTGTAGGATTGTGGCCGCCGGCAGGCATTGGAGGACCGTTTGGGTCAGCAAAACAAAAGAAACTATCACCATGGGGAACTCCACACCGAATTGTTGAGTCAATCGCCGGCGCTGATCGTTGAAATGGGTTTGGAGAAATTTACGCTTCGGGAATTGGCCCGCCGCATTGGAGTAACTCACGCGGCCATCTACCGGCATTTTTCCGACAAGCGCGACCTGCTGGTGGAGCTGTCGCGGATCGGCCATATTCAGTTCGCTCAAGCCCTTTCCCGCTGCCACCACGAGAAACTGGATACCACGATGGAGAATCTTGCCCGGTGCTATTACCGCTGGGCGGTTGCCAACCCCGGACTTTATGCAGTGATGTTCGGCCCGCGCCTCAATGAGGACAAGCAGTATCCTGAACTTGAAACCGCCATCGCGGGAACGTTGACAACCGTGGACAAGATTTTCATGGCCCACGGCTTCACCGCGAAACGGTCCCGCGAACTGTGTGTGGGGATGATGACCCTCCTTCACGGTTATACGGACTTGATAACCCTGCACCGCATTCGGGCGGCCACCCAACGCCAAGCCGAGTCTTTTCTGAAGCAAGCCATGTCCGCTTTTGTAGCCGGTGCCTGCCTCGAAGCGAAGACAAACCGGTAGTTCCTTCTATTGAGATTTGCTCTTGAACCCGCCGACCTTCAAGCTTATGTTACCATTGGTAACTTTAAAGCCTCATGGTCAAACCGCCATATGGATGTGGTTGAGAACAGTCTTGAAACCGAAAAATAGGTGACGTCGGGGCAACGTTCCGCCATCGATCACAATGTCGTCGGCGCGGGACCGGCGCCGCTTGAAATTTGCAATCTGACGAAACTGATTACAAAAGGGATATGGACGTGGACATAAAAGGATTTGCCCACCTAACGTTGACGGTTAGCGATTTCGAGGCATCGCTGCCGTTCTATAAAGACCTGTTTGCTTTCATTGGCTTGCGGGAGATGATCGTGACCGACGACTATTACTACTGCGTGGGCCGCCGCGTCGGCATGGGCATTCAAGCCTGTTCGCCGGCTCTTGAAGGAACGCGTTTCGATCAAGGTCGCACAGGCCTTCATCATTTGTGCCTATCTATGGAAAGCCGGGAAGACGTAAATGCTCTGGCCGAGTTTGTGACATCCCGCGGGGCAACAATGGTGCGCCAACCCGCTTCACAGGACGATTGGATGCCGGGCATGTATTCCTGCCTGTTCGAAGACCCGGACGGGATTCGGATCGAAGCCAACCACATTAGGAAACCGTCCTGATACGGACCGTATGTCGCGCCAAAGCTGTGGAAGGCGAGCGCAGGTCCCCCACCCGGAAAGATCCCGGACATCTACCTCTTGAAGAAGCTGCGCCGGCGCCGTTTGCTCAAGGTGCTGGATAACGATAAGTAGCGCGCTTAGCCTTCCCACAGGCTCAAAATCGGGCCTTGATCGGGCCGGACCTTGCCGTCGAGCATTTCGAGGAAAATCTTCTGCACGGCGTCCGGCCCAGTGCAGGGGACGATGCGCACCCAATCCTTTGCCGCCGGCAGGAATTGGCTCCAGCTTTCATTGACCCGCGCCTGAAAGCCCGCAGCCCCCCATTCTTCGATGCGCTTGCCGATCACGCCGGGGGCAAAAAAGATCTCCGGCGCCGCGCCGGGCAGGCCGTCATCGCCGCCCCCGCCCAGCGTGCCGCCCGCCGCTTCCCAATGGGTGCCGCCCACCTGGCAGTAATATTTGAGATCATCCGCATAATGACGGCGCAGGGCGGCCTGCGTGTCCGGATTGCCCGCCATGTCCACGGTCATGGTGGGGCCCTTGGGCAGGGACCCGATGTCGTCATAAGCGACCACTTGGTCGTAGCAGCCAAGCCCTTCCACGAAGCCCACATTGCCCGCCGAGGTAAGCCCGATAATGCGCACGCCCGGCCGCTTGTTCTGCTTCATCACTTGGGCGGTGCTGTAGCCGGTCTTGCTGGATGCGCTGATGATGACCACGTTTTCCGCCCCCCAGAACGCGTTCTCGGCCAGGAAATCGTCCAGCGCGAAGCCCGTGATGAACAGGCCGCGGAACAGCATGATTTGCGGTTCGTTGGCGGGCGAATGGGTGGGGTCAGACTCTGTGTGCTGATAATTATTGTAGGCGCCGCCGTGAATGTCCCGTCGGTGGGCCGACACATCCGTGAAACTGTTTTTGGTGACGTTGTCGGGTTCCACCAGCAGATGGGTGGACATGGGGAAGTAGCCATAAACCCGTTTGCCCACGGGCACCTGGTCATGGGCGGAGGCGATGACATCCCCATAGCCCCAGACCGGCACGCGGCCCCAGCCGTCTTCGGCCGGGAAGAAGCCCCAATAGCTGAACGAGTCCCCCGCCACCGCATACGTCACATTGTTGGCGGTGAGCGCGAATCGATCGACCTTCAACAGCGCCTGGCCGGGCTTGAGCGCATCGGGATCGAGGGCTGAGGGCACGAACTTGCCGTTGCGCAGATCGTTCTTGTCGACAATGAAATCGGTGGGTTGGCTGGACATTCGGACGGCCTCTCTGATGTGGGGGTTGGTTTTGCGCCACCATGCCATGGGCGCCCGCCGCCGCCAAGCGTGCGGCGGCCAAGGCGGCCCCCCCTATTCGGCTAGGGCCACGTGGCAGTGCACCGATTGAGGCGATGGCAACCTTGAAGCTAAACTGGCGCCAGACATCCATGGGAGGCCGTCATGTGCCGTAACATCCGTACACTGTTCAACTTCGAACCGCCCGCCACGGATCAAGAGGTCCACGACGCGACCCTTCAATTCGTGCGCAAGATCAGCGGCTCCACCCGGCCGTCCAAGCGTAATGAGGCGGCCTTCAACCGGGCCGTCGAACAGGTGACCGCCACGGTCCATGAGCTGCTGGGCTCGCTCGATACCAACAGCCCGCCACGCAACCGCGAAGAGGTGGCGGCCAAGGCGCGCGCCCGTGCGGCGGCCCGCTTTGCCTCACCCTAGCCGCTTAGGTGGTCGCATGCGGACGGGCGATCCGCTACAACGGAACGGCAACCACCAACGGGATGAGGACAATGGGCAGGGCAACAGACCACGAATCCGTATCGATCTATCAATTCAACGACGACGAAATCGACCAGCTTCTGACCAAGGCGGGCGAATGCGTGCTCAATTGGTGCACCAAGGACGAATGGCCCATCGGCGTGGTTCATTCCTTCGTTTGGGCAAAGGGCAAGATCTGGCTTACCTTTGCGGTCCACCGGCACCGCACATCGGCGATCAAGCGCAACCCGAAAGTCTCGGTGGTGGTGACCAGCCGCGCCCATGACGATCCCGCCGGCCCCCACGGCCAGGCCTGCTGCAAGGGCACGGCCGAATTCCATGACGACCGGGAAACGCTGGAATGGTTCTATCGCCTGCTGGCGAAGAAGGTTTCGCCCGACAACAAGCAAGGCGAAGAGGATTTCTACAACCTGCTGGATTCGCCCCTGCGCACGCTGATTTCCGTGACACCCGTCAAATGGATCACCTTTAACAGCGCCAAATCCACGGCCCATCGGATGGGTCAGCTGGATGAGAGCGAACTGTCCGCTCCCGCCAGCGCGGACCTGGAGCGCATGCCTAAGGAACTCGCCAAGCGCGGCATTAAGGTGGACTAGGCGGACCACGGCGCGTTTTTGCAACGCTTCTGCAGTGTGTGTCAGATCTGCAGAGATCCGCGATTTTTGCAGCGTTCCAGAACGTTTCTTGGGCTTGGCGGGGACGCGCGGGAGTGAGAAACTGCGCCCCAAGACACGCCGCTTTTTTGGCGTTGGAGGAAAGGCGCAACCCCCATGTCCACACAGTTGAAATCTTGGCCCGAACAGGTCACCCGCGGCACCCGCATTCCCGGCTACCGTTACACCTCGCCTGAGTTCTTCGAGAAAGAATGGGAGGGCATGTGGACCAAGGTCTGGCTGCTGCTGGGCCGCGAGGCGGAACTGCCCAACCCCGGCGACTGGCAGATGGAAGAGGTGGGCCCGGAAGAAATTCTGATGGTGCGCCAGACCGACGGCAGCGTGAAGGCCTTCTACAATGTGTGTCAGCACCGGGGGAACCCGCTGGTCGGCGAGAAGAAGGGCCATGTGCTGCGCAACTTCGTCTGCAAGTATCACTCCTGGTCGTTCATGCTCGACGGCGCGCTGAAATTTGCTCCGGACAAGGAGGATTTTCCCGAAGGCAATCCGTGCGGCAAGGTGCGGCTGGAGGAACTGCGTTGCGAAACCTTTGCGGGCTTCATCTGGGTCAACATGGACCCCCATTGCGGCAGCCTGAAGCAATTCTTGGGGCCCATTTGGGAAGAATGGGAAGCCCGCGAGGTGCACTCTTGGAAACGCACCATGGCCAACAGCATGTGGCTGCCCTGCAATTGGAAAGTGGTGCTGGACAATTTCAATGAGAGCTACCACGTGCCCACGGTGCACATGCAGGCAACGCCAGAGACCGACCGCACCAAGGTGAGCGCCAACATCAACACCTATTACAAGGAAACCCGCTTCGACCTGTCCGACGAAGGCCACAACCGCATGGTCATGAAGGGCGGCTATGGCAACGGCCAGACCGACAAGGACGGCAACATCATCGAACCGCACGCCAGCCTTTTGCGCTATTGGGACATCGACCCGGCCGACTTCAAAGGCCGCCCGGAAGCCACCCGCGAGGCCCTGCAACAGGCGAAACGCAGGCTGGGCCCGGCGCGCGGCTATACCCATTACGCCAATGTGCCGGACGATCAGCTAACCGACGCCTTCCACTACACCCTGTTTCCCAACTTCGCCGTTTCTCTGTGGTCGGACGGTTTTCATTTCTTACGGGCGCGGCCCCATTACAAGGACCCGGAACAGTGCCTGTTCGACAATTGGTGGTATGCAAGCCCGGCGTCGTTAGGCGAGCCGGACCGCCAGCCGTCCGCCAATATGGGCGAGATGCGCCCGGACATGGACGATGTAGACGTCAGCCTGCTGACTTACGGAGAGGGGTTCATCGGCCCCGCCATCGACGAGGATGTGGACGTGTTCGTCACCCAGCAGCGGGGCTTCCGCTCCCGCGGCTTTAAGGGGGTGTACCTTTCCGGCCAGGAAAAGCGCATCCGCCGCTATCACGAGCTGATCGACGACCACATCGAGGCGAATACCGGCGCCGTGTTTGAGGATTGAGGGGGGCGTGGCGCGGCATCGGACTTTATACCCTACATTATTGAAATTTGTAGGGTAACCGTCTATACCCTACAAAAATAGGTTTTGTAGGGTATGCCAATGGAAAGCTTCCCCCTCTCGGTTCAGACGACTTATCAAGACTTGTTGGAGGCACACCGCCTGCGGGCCGTTGCCGATCTGGGCGGCACGCCATTCCTCAAAAAGGCGAAGGATCGGCGCTATTGGTATGTGCAACAGCGCATTGGCGGCCGGGTTGTCGACCGCTATCTGGGTCCCGATACGTCCGAGCTCCGAGACCGCATCGATCAGGCAAAAAGTGTCACGGAGGACAAAAGATCGTTCGACCGCCGGTGCGCCAGCATGGTCGCCCAATTGCGCGCGGCCGGCGTTCCCGCATTGGATCGGGACACCGGAAAGCTGCTCAATGCCATGGCGCGGGTCGGCACATTCCGACTGGGCGGCACGCTGGTGGGCACGCACGCATTCCGCTTCTACAGTGCCGAACTGGGCGTGCGATTTCCCGGGTCCCTTGGCATTACAAGCGACGTGGACATTGCCGCCTTTGAGAACCTTAAGCTTGTCATCGACGATAAAGTGGCCCCGACCCTGGCCGACACTTTCAAAGCGCTGAAGCTGGCGCCGGCACCGGGGCTCGACCGCAAGAAAAGACCTACACGCTGGGCCATGGCGGACGGCGGCACGACGGTCGATTTTCTCTCCCCGAAAATGCAGGAAAAAAAGGAAACCATCCTACTAGAGGCCCTGGGGATTTATGCGCAAGCGCTGCCGTTTCTGAATTTCCTGATTGCCGACCCGGTCCCAGCGGTCGGTCTTTATCGAAGCGGCGTTCTAGTGCAAATTCCCCGGCCCGAACGATATGCCGTACACAAACTGATTATCGCAAGCCGGCGGCACACGACCGTCGCCGCCAAGGCAAAAAAAGATTTGGCTCAGGCGCAGGTTCTCATCGGCATCCTCTCCGAGGACCGCCCCGCCGAATTAGCAACGGCTTTTGAGAACGCGATGGCAAACGGGCCGGCGTGGCGCAACGCGGTCAAAAAAACCCTCAAGCGCCAACCCGAGTTGAGGGCGATGGTGAGCGAATTAGGGGTTTCGGGGATTTAGACACAGCGGGGCTTCCGCTCCCGCGGGTTTAAAGGCGTGTGCCTGTCCGGCCCAGAAAAGTACATCCGCCGCTACCACGAGCTGATCGACGATCACATAAGGGCGAGCACCGGCACTGTGTTTGAGGATTGAGGGGAAGGGACAGCTGGCTGGAGCGGGTCGGCGGCGCAGTCGGCGACGACACCTAACAAATGGGCGCACTGTTACCGCAACCGTATTGTTCTCGAAAAAACTGCTTGGATGGATTGTCGATTTTCCAGAGTGTCCAAACACCGAACGCAATTGCGATTACGCACAGAAACATTAGCCATCCGTACGGAATTGATACGCCACATTTTGATACGCGGTCATGCCAGGACTTTTCTGCGATTTCCGCTCCTCTACATGCCCACCGATCATCACTTTGGAAAAGTTGGATATCTCCATGCATGGCGTTCCATACCAGTCCATTATTTGGGACATAGAAGTCCATCATGAAAAACCCAATGATTAAGGTTGTGACTGCGACAATAATAAGGGCCTTGCCCTTTTGAGGGTTTATTTCATAATCCGCGAATGCCAGGGGGGCATAAGCCAATACTTGCAACTTATGAGTATTTAGTTGGAGGGAAAATTCTCTTCGATGGCACTTCTCGCCCTTAGCCGGGCGTCGTCGGGCGAACCGCACCGCCTGCCCTCGGCGTAGTCCTTAGCGCATGCCGGAGGCGGCGTCACGGGAGCAATGGGACAACGCCTCAAATGCCCTCAGATCAACAAATTCACTTCGCTCCCCTTCACCTGCAAAGGTGAAAGCGGTAATCGCAGAAATGGTATGCTGCCGTTGACGAGAGAGTTTGAAGCTTTGTTGAAAAAAAGACGGAGAGTCGGAGACTCGAAATGACTGGTGACCTGCCCTCTGGATCTATTTGGCCTGCAAACGACTTTGAGCAAGCACAAATCCGAGAGGTTTTCTCCCGCTTTGGATTGGCAATGTATCAATCTCAAGTTTTGGAACATGGCCTGGTTAACGCTCTTATGGTCATTCAACTGTTACCCACGGCAAGTGATCACCTTGACAGAATGGCTTGGGAAGAAGCTCTCGATGAGTTTTATGATGAAAAGTTCTCGAAAACCTTCGGCAATCTCATGCGCTACATCGAAGTCAGCGGACGTTTACCTGAGGATCTACTTCTCCAACTTCGCGAGGCGAAGAACGACCGCGACCATCTCGCGCATCGGTTTTTTCGTGAACACGTCAGCGATTTTACTACGACTGAAGGCCGAAGACGTATGATCGCCAAGTGCGAACAAATCATTGCATGCTTTCAATCAATAGATCAGAGAATTGAAGAACTGATATCACCAATTCGAGAAGAATTTGGCATATCTGAAGATATAATCGAAAGTGAGCTCATAAAGTTCGAGGCCGAAGCTTACAAAGGTTAGTGCTTTGCTGTGCCGTAAGGGTACAGTGATCACCCGGCAATAGGATTTGGTGCTGCTGGGCCCAACTCACCAATGAACTGGCTTGCGTGCAGCAATGCCGTGCCATAACTCAGCCGCGCTGGAGTAATGCCGACTGACAATGCGTCACCGGCTGGCATTTCTTGCGAGTATGTCAAAATCAGCGTGCCGGGTTTTCCAGCCTGTGGTTCAGCTTTTACACGAGTTATCCCCACATAGAACAAACGTCGCTGCTCTTCCATGTACTGTGCTTGCTCATTAGGGGTGAGATTCTTGTCTGGGCGTCGAGGAAGAAGGCCCTGAACACATCCTGCGATAACCGTTACTGGGGCACTGAGGCCTTTGCTTTTATGCAAACTCATAACTCGAACATCCTCGATTTCGGTCGGTATTTCTGGTTGACTGATTGAAATCGAGAGTTCCCGAACAAAAGCATCCCGGTCGTTTTCTCCTATCTCTTCGAGAACCCCAAGAGCCAATCCTCGGATGTCGCGCGTGCTGTCGTTTCCGTCCGGGAACAAACGATCAACGATTGCCGCAAGATCAGCAAGCACTTCTAATTCCTCCAACGTCTCGCGAATTTCAGTGAAAGATGTGACGATTCCATTGGTGTACGGCAGCTCAAGAGTACCACTTTCAAGCTGAGCCATCGTATCCCAGGGAGATGCGCCAACATTCTCACAGTGCTCTCGAACACGGCGATAACCTGCAGCATGCCAGTTGTGACCATTAGCTCCCACAAGCCACCTAAGGACAACCCGATCTTGGCGATTCAGAAATAACTTTAGCAGCGCAAAAGCTCTTTGCGCTTCGTCTCGGTTCAGTTCAGCCTCTGAAAAGTAAGACTTTGTTGGAACGCCACTTGCAACCATGGCTTCATACAACGGCGCTCCAAATACTCGGCTTTGGGTGAGCACCAAAATGTCGTTTGGCTGGACCCCGTCATTGATCTTTTGCGAAACAATTTCTGAGATACCTCCGACTTCCTCTTCGATCGATTCGTACTGAATTATGCGGACTTCTCCAGCGCCGTTGGCGGCGATTGGATTTAACGGCCGAGGAACCGGCCGCATTGCATTATGGCCGATCAGGCTATTTGCAATCTCAACAACTTGAGTGGGGCAGCGACGGCAGTCATCAAGTCCAAGGTCATCGGCGCCCTGATTTGCATTAAGCCATTCTCGGATGCCGTCTGGATGTGCATGTTTGAAGCTATAAATTGATTGATCGTCGTCACCAACAATGCAGACATCCGCTGCCGCTGATAGAAGCTCAATCACACCTTGCTCCGCTCGATTAAGATCTTGGTATTCGTCAACAAGGATGTGTCTGAATTCGCTTCGCTCTGCGGCGGCTGGGTTCGCTTGAAGGTAATTGTGAAGTTGAGGAATGACTTCTCCAATCAGCATTGCTTCGTGGAATTGAAGCCATGCAAGAAGGTCTGTTTGGAATTCCGCATCGGCAGGGTTAGGAGCAATTCCGGGCTGATGGTGCTGAAGCCGTGCCCAAGCGGCTTCATACGCCTGCTTGAGCTTCCTAACATTCTTCTTGCCGCCATGGACATCCTTCAAGTCGCAGACGAGAGGTTCCAGCTCGAATTCGTTAAGCGGCCGCGGCGCTCGTCCCGTCGCTTGCAGCACATGGTTCCGTGTCAAGATTCTCAGCGCCAGGCTGTGCAGCGTAACCCCTTCGAGTAAGTCGCAGCCAGGAACTCCCATTCCAACCAGCTCGCGATGAAGATCCTCCGCAGCAACCCGCGTGAAAGTAACCGGCAAAATTATATTCGGTGCAATACCGCTTTCGAGCAATCGCGCCACCCGCCTCTTCATCGCAAAAGATTTGCCGGTACCTGGTCCCGCAACGACCCGAATTCGGGCGTTTGCTGATGACGCGATTCGAAATGTTGTTGTGGCTGGGTCGATGCCATCAAACCAAGGCATGATCTGCTCCAAGGTAGCTTAGTCATCCGACCGCCGACATGTTTGTGCAATTTTAGCTGGCCAGAATCGGTTCCCAGTACTATAGAAAGCAGTATTCAATGCAAGGTAAGATTGAGGCAAAGGTACTTCACCCTTTTTGCCATCAATGCCTAAAATTCACATATTGCAGCGGCTGGCCCAACCCATTGCCATTCACGTTCTGCATCACCGCGCGTAAGTCGTCGCGCTTTTTGCCTGCCCTTTGCGCAATGCGAGTCTTCAGCTATTTCACATAAGACTTAAACGTCATGATCGCGCCCAGGGCGGCGAGGAGGGCGATGAAGGCATAGGCCGCAAGGCCGGGCTCTGCTTGTGGGGCTGTGGGAAAAAACAATCGGAAGACCCCGCCCGCCAGCATCAGCCAGCCGACCGCCGTGATGCTCAGGGTCCACACCGGGCGCCAGCGGCTGTGGAACCGAACGATGGCGAGACCGGCCGCGAAGAGCATCATGCCGTTCAAATAGGTCAGCGCGGGAATGTTCTCTGTCCAAACCCCGAAATTGATGACTTCCGACAGGGTGACCGCGATGAGGGTCGGCCCCAACACTGCGCCGATATTCCTGGAGAGTTGGTCGTCCGCCATCGCCATCTATACCCTCCGCGACGCGCCGATCATGCGCGTAACGGCAACGCCGGTCAGCATCACCGCCGCCGCCAGGGCGGAGGCCGTGCCGTGCCAGGGTGGCACCGCGCCGGTCGCGCCGGCGATGATCAGATTGGCATAGAGCCCCACACCAAAGGTGATCGTGGCCAAGCTTCCCGCCAGAAGGCCGGCCCAGTGGTCCTTATTGACCAGGTCCCGCCAGGCAAGAACGGCGACGCCCAAGCACACGCACAAGAACCCCGCGCCCACAACGCGCATCAGGCCCAAATGCAAAACTTGATGGCCGCTGCTCAAAGTCTCCCACGCACTGCCCAGCGCCGCGCCGTGATAGGGCATGAAGATCGGATTGGTCAGGTACCAGTAAGCGGATATGGCGCTGAGAACGACCACATAGAGGGCGGAAAGGGCGTAGAGAACTCTCACTGGTCATCATCCGAAGGCTGAAGGGACGTTGAGGCGGTGTCGGCGGCAGCACCTGCTCCATTTGGGGCGGGGGTGCCGGTTAAACAAGCCCTAAAGCCTGTCGCGCTTATTCTGATTCATGCGACAGGCTTTCGGTCATTGTTTTGTCGCGTGTCTTTTGCGCAGAACCGGGTCCCACTTATGCGCGACACGCTCTAGAGCCGGATTGCGGCAAGCAACGGCGGCCCGCCCGGCATTCCGCCACGGAGCCATTCTCATTCGTATACGGAATTGCTGACCGGTAAGCGGCCACACGCGCCCTAGAGCACGTCTGACCTAGAGATACACCTTACGCCTTCGCCCGGAATTCCACGTGCAGTTCGTTGAGCTCCCGTATGACGATGCTGGGGTAATGGCTGAAGTCATTCCTGCCCTCGGCGGCCCAAATGTCGTCCACGCGGTCGATAAGAGCGGTGAAGCCCCAATGCAGCTCCCGCCGGGCCAGGGGCGCCCCGACGCAATGGTGGACACCCGAGCTAAAGGCCATGTGGCTTCCCGCGTTCTTGCGCTCAAGGTCCAACATCTCGGGATCGTCGAAATGGCGCCCGTCCCGGTTGGCGGCGGCAAACATCACATGCACCATCGATCCGGCCGGGATGGGGCAGCCCGCGATCTCCACCTCGCGGGTGGCCAGCCGGTAGAGCCCCTTCACCGGCGATTCCAGCCGGAGCACTTCTTCGATGAAGGTGCGCAAGTGACGGTCCGGGTCAGCCTTCAGCGCCCGCCAAACTTCCGGCTGCCGGACCAGCAGCATGACGCCCGCAGACAAGGCGTTCTTGGTCGTCTCGCTGCCGCCGACGAATGTGTCGGTCATCATCTCAGCGTGCAGTTCGTTGTCGTTTAAGGGCCGGCCCCATTCCTCGATCACCGTATTGACCAGGTCGGAGAACAGGGTGTCGTCCGGCTGCCGCCGCAGCCGTTCGAACATGGGCTGGAAGTAATGCTGCGCCTCGATCTCTTGCTCGACCGCCGCCAGTTCTTCCGCTTCCGGCATCATCATGCCGTGCCGTTTCATGAAGGTGTCGACCCAGCCCTTAATGGTCCAGATATCCTCCTCGGGCGCACCCATCTGGCTGCAGATGATCATCAGCGGCAGCGGAACGGCGAACTGGCGCACCCAGTCGCAATGGCCGTCTTCGATGAAGTCGTCAATCAGGCGGTAAGCGAGATCGCGGATGACCGGGTCAAGATCGCGGATGCGGCCGGCGCGCAGACTCTTTTCGAAGATTTTGCGCATGGCCGCGTGGTCAGGGTCGTCCCGGAAACCGATGGTGGGTTCCGGCACCCAGCCCTTCGACTCATAAAGCGCCATGATCTTCCCGTGACGCTCGGGCTGGACCCGCTTGCGATGCTCGCCTTGAAAGTCGTTGGAGAAGGTTGCGGCATCTCCGAGAACCCGGCGCACGTCCTCATAACGCGTGACCACGTAGTAACCGGTCTTCGGATCGAGATAGACGGGCGCCTGCTCCCGCAACTCTTCATAGAACCCGTAGGGACACTCCTGCAGATCCGAGTCCAACAGGCTGCGCGCCCCGCTTGGTACGTGCTGGCTGATTGCCGCCTCCATCCATCATATTTATTATGATAATAGTACTAAATAGGGCGTGGGCAAGCAAGGGGCGCGGCTACCTGAGAAATGTGTAGAGAAGATCGTCGGGGGCCTGGGCACCCAGCAGATCCGCCGGCGGACGGCCCGCCGGCGATTCAGCCGGATCGACCACGCGCTCGAAATCATAAAGGCCCACCCGATGGGTAATTTTCCAGACGCCGTCCCGCTGTTCAAACCGGTCCAGGTAGCGGCCGCCGTGAAACCGGTCCCGGTCTTTGCCGCTCTCTTGGTCCGCGAAGCGGTGATAGGACAGAAAGTGGCATTCCGAAACCGCCCGGCCCTGACCGCTGAAATCAATCATCACGTTGCTGATCATGTGCTTGCAAGCCTTGAGCGGCCTGACGGCCTTCATCACCAAATGGCAGAAGTCTTGCGACAGACCCTCGAATTGGCCATGCCGATGGGTCGCATCCGGATGGAAGCAGGCGCGAAGCGCCGCTTCGTCACAGCGGTCGCAGCCGCGCGCATAGCGGTACAAGACTTCCGCGATCTCTTGCTTTGCCGTGACCGCCGAGAGGGCGGCCGCAAGCTTCGAGTCACCGTTCTCCATGGCGTATGGCCTCATCGTGCGGCCGTTTTGGCCCAAACTAATCCATCATTATGATTATGATAGATAAAATTTGTGAAGAGGGGAAGCCGGCGCACCATCCAAAATTTCGGTGACAGTGCACTTATTTCCTGATCAAACTGTCATCATGTTTGGATGGAACTGTTTGGAATAAGTGCACTGTCACCGAAATTGCCGAAATCACCGAAATTGCAACAGATCAAGCCGGTCGATTTGCCGAAGCATGGACAACAGATCCAGATAGACCCGTTCAGTGACGATCTTGTCGTCCTCGAACGAGAAGACGGCAATCGTCGGTACACGGAAGGCCTTGCCCGTCGGCGCGCCGCCCAGAAACTCCCCCAGATTCGTGCCCAGCAGATCGAATTCGGAAATGACCGTGTCGTCGTCGGCAAAGTGAAAGCGCACATTGTCGTGCCGCTGGTCCGGGAAGGCGGTGCGCTGGGTCCGGTGATAGGCGAGCACCGCCTCGTCGCCTTCATGCACTTGCCCGGTGGGCACGATTTCATAGCGCGGAACGCCCGCGAATGTGGCCAGCGTGCGGTCGAATTCTTGATCCACTTCCGAGGCGAAATGTTCTTCCAGCCGGGCCAGCCGGCGCCGCTTTAGATCTTCATCCACCTTGTGTCTCCTCAGTCGCGAAAATTCACATATTGCAAGGGCTGGTCGAGGCCCATGCCCTTTACGTGCTGGATCACCGCTTGCAGATCGTCGCGCTTTTTGCCGGTCACGCGCAGTTCGTCGCCCTGAATGGCCACCTGCACCTTCATCTTGGTGCCCTTGATGTCCTTGACGATTTTCTTGCCGAGTTCCTTGTCGATACCCTGGCGGATCCGCACTTGCTGGCGCACGGCCTGGCCGGCGGCTTTTTCGGGTGTTTGATAATCCAGCACGCCGTGGTCGATGCTGCGCTTCGCCAAATGCCCCTGCAGCACTTCATGCATTTGCTTGAGCTTGAGGTCGTCATCCGCGTCGATCGTCAGTACACCGTCCTTATGTTCGATCTTGGAGGACGAGCCCTTGAAGTCGTAACGCTGGCCGATTTCGCGCATCACATTGTTGATGGCGTTATCCACTTCCGCCAGGTCGGTTTTGGAGACGATGTCGAATGAGGGCATGGGCATTCCTTGTGTGCGATGGCGCCGATCTAATCGGCGGTTGTTGGCGCTGAGCCGACTCGGTAACGTAAAGGCAGACCATAATCGCCGGCGCCGGAGTTTTCCATGTCCCTCACCAATCTGCTTGTGCCCACCTACACCCAAATGCTGGGCGCCCTCTCGAATTGGCTCGACAACGCGTGTGACCAGTTCCCGGACGGCGCGGCCCTGATGTCGTCGCGGCTAGCGCCGGACATGTTTCCGCTGGCAACCCAAGTGCGCTTTTGCTGCGTGCAGGCCCATGAGGGGGTCAAGCGCTTGGCGGGCCAAGAACTGGGGGCGGCCTGGGAAGTTCTGCTGGAAGAAGGGCGCAATGCGGAAGAACTGCCCGGCACCGTCGACGACGCACAAGCGCGCATCAAAGAAACGCTCGCCTTTCTGGAGACGGTGAAAGACGGCGCGCTGGACGCCGGGGCGTCCCGGGACCTTGCCCATGAGCTGCCGAGCGGCATGGTGTTTGACCTGACCAGCGAACAATATGCGCGGGACTGGGCCCTGCCCCAGTTCTATTTTCACCTGATGACCGCCTACGCCATCCTGCGCAACCAAGGTGTGGAATTGGGCAAGGCCGATTACGTGCAGCACATGTTCGCGTATCTCCGCCCGGGCACGATGCCGGAGGAATAAAGCTTGTCCTCCCCACTCTTCTGCTGCCGCAAAATTGACCTCACTGTCATTGCGAGCCCGCGAAGCGGGCGTGGCCTGCCTTCGCCGAAGCGAAGCTCCGGCTTCGCGCAGGCAGGCGATCCAGAGCAACAAGCTTGGAGCAAGCGGCGCTGGATTGCTTCGGGCGCGAAGGCGCCCTCGCAATGACGCTCACAGGATATGCAAGGGTTTAGAAAGCAGAAATGGACCGCCACACGTCAAACGTCTAACGGCGGATCAGGCTGATCACAAACAACAGAACAACCGCGCCGACGGTGGCGCCGATGATCGAGCCCACCAGGCCGGAGCCGACGGAGATCCCCAACACACCGAACAGCCAGCCGCCCACAAAGGCACCGACAATGCCGACAACAACATTGCCCACCAGGCCGAAGCCACCGCCTTTGACGATGTTCCCGGCAAGCCAACCGGCAATGCCGCCGATGATCAGCCAAATAATTAATCCGCTTGCTGACATTTAGATGTCTCCCCTCATCGATAGAAACCGCGAACCGCTTCGTTTGCGTTCCGCGCTCGACCCCATCATATCCGCCTCTTGGAAAGCTGCCAGTATAAGCGTATCCTATATCGGGACGTGGGCATATTGGTTTTGGGGGCCGCTGTTTGACAGGTGAACAGGCCTTTTGGACCGCCGGATGGGCAGAACAGCCGCGCGTGGTCTCCCAACAAGAGGGGCTCTTAACTCAAAAGCCGGATGAACCCCATGCGCGCGTTGTTTGATTGACCTTCTCCTCCCCGCTCCCCCGGCCCAACCACCCGAGCGAGGGTACCCTTGGGGTGGTTGGGCCGGGGGAGCGGGGAGGCGTGGGACAAAAAAACCGGATGAACCCCATGCACCCATCTTTTCCACCCATCAAAGAGCGAAAGAAGATCACATGAGTCGCGCATTAGGCGATTAGGGCGGATGCGGCGTCGCGGATTGTTTGAAGGGCCGTTTGGCGCATATGGGCTTCACGGGCCGGGTCCAGCCGCCAGTCCCCCATATACTTTTGCGCGGCGGCGGCCACATATATCTGCCAAAGGGCAAAGCGCTTGAGGTCCAAGGGCGCGGTGCGCGCGTAAGCCTCCCGGAAGCAGGTCATGCCATGGTTCCCATAAACATAGCGCAGCTCGAGGCAGGTACACGCCACGTCCGACAGCGGATCGCCAAGCGCGGCATCTTCCCAATCGAGCACGGCGGCGATGCGGCCTTCCCGCCAAATCAGGTTCTCGGGCCAGAAGTCTCCATGCAGCAGAACAGGTGTGCCGGTGAAGGCGGTGTTTGTGAGGCCGGCGAGATGCTGGCGTAACGCCTCCCATTCCGATCCCGCCGGCAAGAAGTCAAAGAGTTCCGGCAGTGGGTCCATGCGCAGGGGCAAATCGGGCGCGCCCTCGATCCGTGTACGGTGAATGCGGCGCAGCGTCTCCGCCATGGTGTCGATGCGCACATCAACCGCGTCGTCCGCAATGGCAGTCGAACCGTCGACAAACGCGATGCCCAAATAGGGGTGCTTCAAGTGCCGGCGGCTGGCGTCCACGAAAAGCGGTTCCGGCACGGGCAGCCCGGCGCGATGAAGGGCGGCTAAGAGCTGAAACTCCGCATCCGCATCGTGGCCGCCATGGGTCGCCCCATGAATGCGCAGCACGACTGAGAAGGCCCTGCCGTCTGCCGGGACCAGATCGAGCCGGTAGACGTCGGCCGAAACGCCGCCCGTCAACCGCGTGGCGTTCGCCAGCCGCGCGCCGGGGAAATGCCGGTCGACGAGTTTCTTGAAGTCGCTTTCAGACGTCACACAAGAATGGACCGTTGGAAAATGGAGCGGGCGATGAGATTCGAACTCACGACCCCAACCTTGGCAAGGTTGTGCTCTACCCCTGAGCTACGCCCGCGCTCCGATGCGGTGATCCGTTAACCAGTAAACCGGCGGATCCAAAAGAAGGCCGCCGTTATTGCGCAAACATATGCTTAATGCAAGGCATTGTTTGACGGCCTAGCCGGCCCACTCCCCCGGCCCAACCACCCCAAGGGTACCCTCATCGGGTGGTTGGGCCGGGGGAGTGGGCTGGCCCGGTGATATCAACATAAGTTATACCCCCCAAGATTTGGTTTAAGGACGCCGTCTTCTTCATGCCCGCAACCCCGGAAGATCTTTTTGCCCTGCTCGACAAGCTGGAGGTAGCGCATCGCACCCTTGCCCACGAGCCGGCCCACACGGTGGAAGACGCCAAGCGCCTGCGCGGGCCGCTGGACGGGCAGCACACAAAGAACCTGTTCGTGCGGGATAAAAAGCGGAACATGTATCTGGTCACTTTGCGGGAAGACCGGCAGGTGCACCTGCCCGAGCTGTCCAAAGTGCTGGGGGCGCGCGGGCGCTTTTCCTTCGGGTCGGCCGAACTGCTGATGGAGGCGCTGGGTGTGCCGCCCGGCTCGGTCACACCGTTCTCCGTCATGAATGATGTGGGGCGCAGGGTCACATTAGTGTTGGACGCGGGCTTTCGCGGGCCCGAGTTGCTTTATTTCCACCCCCTCAAAAACGACAAGACAACGGGCCTCAGCTATGACGGGTTTGCCCGCTTTTTGAGCCATTGCGGGGTGGTGCCCGTGTTCGTCGATTTCGATACGCTGACCGTGGTCGATTAACGCGACACGATTCCCCTTCATTCTTGGGCAAAACGGCTTATCTTGATCCATACCTCGACCTTGCCTCAATCGGCCGCACGCAGTATGTCCCCTGGACGCAAAACGAGTTGGGGCAGCAAAGGGACGGAAATGGAAACCATCATTGGGCAGCCGGACGGGGCCGCGGGCGCGGCGCCGGAAGATCTGATTAAAGACACCACCGCCGAGACCTTCGCCACGGATGTGTTGGAAGCTTCGACCCAGGCGCCGGTGATTGTGGATTTTTGGGCGCCCTGGTGCGGTCCCTGCAAACAGCTCACCCCCATTTTGGAGAAAGTGGTGAAAGGCGCACGCGGCGCGGTGCGCATGGTCAAAATCAATATCGACGAAAACCAGCAGATTGCCGCCCAGCTGCGCATTCAGTCGATCCCGGCCGTGTTCGCTTTCAAGAACGGCCAGCCGGTGGACGGCTTTATGGGGGCGGTACCCGAATCCCAGGTGCGCGCCTTTGTGGAACGCCTGACCGGCGATTTAGGACCGTCGCCGGTCGATCAGATCCTGGAACAGGCGAGCATGTTGTTCGAGTCGGGCGATGTGGCCCAGGCGGCCCAAGCCTATGGCGCCGTGCTGCAGGAAGACCCCACCAATGCAAGCGCGATCGGCGGCTTGGCCAAGTGCTATATCAAGACGGGCGATCTGGAACGGGCCCAGCAAACCCTGGCGCTGGCACCCCCCGAAGCCAAATCGGACCCCGCCATCCAAAGCGCGGAAGCCGCCCTGAAACTGGGCGAGCAGGCAAACGATGCGGGCGACATTGCGCCCCTGCAGCAAAAGGTGGATGCGAATCCGAAAGATCACCAAGCACGCTTCGATCTGGCCATGGCCTTGAACGCCGGCGGCGACCGAGAAGGGGCCGTGCGCGAGTTGTTGGAGATCGTCCGCCGCGACCGCGCCTGGAACGACGAAGCCGCGCGCAAGCAATTGCTCACCTTGTTTGAGGCCTTCGGGCCCACCGACGAGGTGACCTTAAGCGGGCGGCGCCAGTTGTCGTCCATTCTGTTTTCCTGATCATGGAAGGATGTCGCGCATGATGCAGAAGGCCGGCGCCGGTCCAAAACATTATCACCATTTGGACGAGCTGCCCGACATGATCGCGATCTTCCCTTTGACGGGCGCCTTGCTGCTGCCGCGCGGCTCGCTGCCGCTCAATATTTTCGAACCGCGCTATCTGGCCATGGTGGACGACGCCTTGGCCGGCCACCGCATGATCGGCATGGTGCAGCCGGAGGCGGGCGCCGAAGACGACGACAAGCCGGCGGTTTACGACACGGGCTGTGCGGGCCGCATTACCTCGTTCAGTGAAACGGAAGACGGCCGCTACCTCATCAGCCTCACCGGCATTTGCCGCTTTCACATCCGGCAAGAGGTTGTGAATGATTGGGCTTTCCGGGAAGCGGAGGTGGATTTTGCGCCTTTCGAAGGCGATTTGACCCCGCTGGTGGATGAAGGGCGGCTGGACCGGGAACATCTGCTGTCGGCGCTCAGGGTTTATTTGTCCGCGCAGAATCTGAAAGCCGACTGGGAATCCATCGAACATGCCAAAGCGGAAACGCTGATCAATTCGCTGTGCATGATCTGCCCCTTCGATGCCTCGGAAAAACAGGCCCTGCTGGAGGCACACAGCGTCGAGGAACGCGCCGAGACGCTGATCGCGCTGATTGAGATGGCCAGCGTCGATCCGCCCGGGGGGCCGGGTTCATCCCTGCAATAGAAGAATATTCTAGAACAAGAGATTTGTCATGTCCGACCACGCGCTGGAAGTTGACCCCAAACTGCTCGAAATCCTGGTATGCCCGCTCTCCAAAGGGCCGCTGAAATACAATCGCGACAGCCAAGAATTGCTGTGCAAGCAATCAGGGCTTGCCTATCCCATTCGCGACGGCATTCCCATCATGCTGCCGGAAGAGGCGCGGGAATTGTCCGATGATGAAAAGCACGCCCTCTGATCGTGTCCGATGCCACGACAGAGCGCCCCGCGGCGCCCCATCCCACGGAAATCCGCGTTCACAAAGACCGGGCAAGCCTGACTGTCACCTTTGATGACGGCAACGCTTTCCTTTTGCCCGCAGAGTTTTTGCGGGTCGAAAGCCCCAGCGCCGAAGTGAAGGGCCATGGGGCGGGCCAAGCCATCACCCTGGGCGGCAAACGCCATGTGAAGATCAAAGGCGCCGAGCCGGTTGGGAACTATGCGGTGCGGCTGACTTTCGATGATGGCCACGACACGGGGCTTTATTCCTGGACCTTGCTCTACCGCTTGGGCCGCGACCGGGAAACGATCTGGCGGGCCTATCTGGAGCGGCTCAAGGCACAAGGAAAGACACGGGAGTAGGCGTCGTCCTTGGCCCGCGTAGCGGGACGAGGATCCAATGGCAGTTCATCAAACAAAACGGCAAGCATCTTTATGCTCGGCATCGCTATTGGATGCCCGCCCAGGGGCGGGCATGACAACAAAAAAGGTTGGGACGGGGGAGTGGGTGGCTTGGCCTACAATTAAAGCGGCTCACCCCGCAGCAGCCGGGGCAGGTCACCGGAGGCGCCGCCTGCTTGAGACATGAAAAACCGGCGCAAGGGCCCGATCTGATTGACCAAGCCGAGCCCCAGGCCACGCACAACCCGCAGCGGGCCGATATCGTTGGAGAACAGGCGGTTTAGAACATCGGTCACGCCCGCCAGCATCACATTGTCGAAGCGCCGCCAGGTCTGATATCGGGCGAGCACGTCGGTTGCCCCGATGTCGAGGCCGAGCCGCGCCGCATCGATCAGCACTTCCGACAGGGCCGCCACATCGCGCAGCCCCATATTAAACCCTTGCCCGGCAATGGGATGGATCGCATGGGCCGCGTCGCCGACCAGGGCCAGACGCGGCGCGATATAGTCATGGGCCAATTGCAGCCCCAGCGGATAGGACCAGCGCGGGCCGACCACTTGGGCATCGCCCAAGAACGGGCCAAAACGATCGCGCATGGCGGCATTGAAGTCGTGGTCCGACATGGAGAGGAAGGCTGGTGTTTGGTCCTTGTCTTCGGTCCAGACGAGAGATGAGCGATTGTCCGTCAACGGAAGAATGGCAAAGGGGCCCGACGGCAGGAAGTACTCATGAGCCACGTTGCCATGGGGCTCCTCATGGGCGACGGTCGCCACAATCCCCCACTGGTCATAGGCCCAGCCCATGGTCTTGAGGCCGGCGCCGTCGCGCACTCGGGAATTTCGGCCGTCCGCCGCCACGCACAGACGTGCAGATGCCACGCGGCCATCCCCCAGCGCCACGCGCACACCCTGGGGCCCATATTCGATGGTCTCTGCAGTTTGAGGGGCCAGTAAGGTCAAACCAGGTGCTTCCGACACCGCCGTCTGAAGAGCTGCCCGCAAATGCCGGTTTTCGAGCATGTGAAATAGCGGCTCTTCACCGATCTCTTCATGATCGAAATGGAGAAACAGCGGCGCCGCTCCGTCGCGCACCCGCCCATCGGAGACAACGATGTCGGTCACCGGTTGGGCATCGGGTGCCAGATCCCGCCACACGCCCAATTGGTCCAGCATGCGGCAGGAGGCAAGGGCCACCGATGAGGCCCGGCCGTCGAATTCGGCCCCGAGGGCTGTTTTGGGGTCGCCCGCATCGATGATGATGGCGGTAAGGCCCCCCTGGCAGAGCGCCAAGCCCAGCGTGGCGCCCACCAAGCCGCCACCGACGATCACCACATCGGCATTCAGATCAGGCTGCTGTTCATTGGGCTCCATGAGCGAACTGTCATTTCTGAGGCGTCGGGAGTCAAAGGACCAAATGCCACGCGGCGCGCCCGCCAGATGCCTAAAATCTGTCCAAAGGCCATGCTTTGATCAAAAATTAGGCAGCAGATCGCGGGCATCCGCGCGGCCAGATCGCCCCAGAGTCCCCGAAAACTAGGGATTGTCCCAACCCGGCACAGTTTTTGGAAGGGAATAAGCCGACTGGGTGGGGCGACCGCTTCTTTCGGGGCGTCCGTCACGTTTCGGACCCAGAATTTCAAGCCAGTGCTGCTGCGTCTTTCGCGGCATTGGCGGCAACCGGGGAAGTCCGATGAAACTGATTATGGCGATTATTAAGCCGTTTAAATTGGACGAAGTGCGGGAGGCTTTGACGGCGCTTGGCGTCCAGGGACTGACGGTCACGGAAGTCAAAGGATACGGGCGCCAAAAGGGCCACACCGAAATTTACCGCGGCGCAGAATACGCGGTGAGTTTTCTCCCAAAACTGAAGATCGAAGTTGCCGTGACGGCGGACAATGTGGAGCAGGTGGTGGAAGCTATCGGCACCGCGGCGAAAACCGGCCAAATCGGCGATGGGAAGATCTTCGTCTACTCAATCGATCAAGTCATGCGAATCCGCACGGGCGAAACCGATGCGGATGCTCTTTAGGAGAGGCAAGATGAAACTCACGAAAAAAATGCTCGGGATTGCAGGTGCGGCCGGGCTTCTCTCGGTGGGGATGACGGAGGCTGCCTTCGCCGCTCCCTCCGCTGAAACCGCTTTTGTATTTAACACCTTACTGTTTTTGATCGGCGGCTTTTTGGTCATGTTCATGGCCGCCGGTTTCTGCATGCTCGAAGTGGGCATGGTGCGGTCGAAGAACGCGGCAACGATCTGCGTGAAGAATATCGGCCTCTATTCCATTGCCGGCCTGATGTATTACTTCATCGGCTACAACCTCATGTATTCCGGCGTTGATGCCAATGGCGGCTATTTCGGCACGCCCTTGCCGTGGACGTCCGATTTGAGCGGCCTCATCGAAGGCGGCTCTTATGTGGGCGACAGCTCGGGCTACGCACCGGCCTCCGACTGGTTCTTCCAGATGGTTTTCTGTGCAACGGCAGCCTCGATCGTTTCGGGCACCATCGCCGAGCGCGTTAAGCTCTGGCCGTTCTTCATTTTCGTAGCTGTCCTGACCGGCGTTCTTTACCCGATCACCGGCTCTTGGGAATGGGGCGCAGGCTGGCTCGACCAGATGGGCTTTTCCGATTTCGCCGGTTCTACCCTGGTGCACTCGGTGGGCGGCTGGGCCGCTCTTGTGGGCGCCATCCTGATCGGCGCCCGCGCGGGCAAATACGGACCGGACGGTTCCATCAACCCAATCCCTGGCTCGTCGCTGCCGCTCGCCACGCTGGGCACATTCATCCTGTGGCTCGGCTGGTTCGGCTTTAACGGCGGTTCCCAATTGGCGGCCGGTTCTGCTGTGGACGTGGACTCCGTTGCCACCATCTTCGGTAATACGAACATTGCCGCCGGCGCCGGCTGTGTGGCCGCGATGCTGCTGAGCCAAGTGTTCTACGGCAAGGTGGACTTGACTTTTGCGCTGAACGGCGCGCTGGCCGGTCTGGTGTCGATCACCGCCGAGCCGCTGACCCCGAGCTTCGCCATGGCCGCCTTCATCGGTGCCATCGGTGGCGTGCTGGTGGTGCTGTCGGTGCCGGTGCTTGACCGTTTCCGGGTCGACGATGTGGTGGGCGCCATTCCGGTTCACCTGGTGGCCGGCATCTGGGGCACCATGGCCGTGCCGATCACGAACGGCGATGCGACCTTCGGTGTGCAAGCGATCGGCGTTGTTGCGATCGGTGCCTTCACCGTGGTTGCCAGCTTGATCTTCTGGCTGGTTCTGCAGCTGACCGTCGGCTTGCGGGCCTCGGAAGAAGACGAGATGAGCGGTCTAGACCAATCGGAACTCGGCCTCGAGGCCTATCCGGAGTTTGGCCGCGGAGCGTAACAACCTCCCTAACGTCCGCTGTTTGCGTTCCCTTTTCAGCGTGACGACCTTAAGCCTGGCGGTGCCCCAAGCACCGCCAGGTTTTTTTTGTTTTCGGATTTCAGCCGCCCGAACAGTCCATTCGTGTAATGACGAAATGGTCGCCGCAGCGCCTCCCTCGACATTCATCTGTCTACGGAATATTGGCGCTTTTCCTTTCCGCAGGTTAGCGATTGTTAACAGATCGTTAAGGGTTGCCCCCTAGACGAAGAAGGGCGGCGGGCATAGCATCCGCCACGGGTATTTCGGGTCGTCCTGAGCGCAGGGGGCCGCCCCAAATAAAAGAGCATGTGATGGTCATTGGGCGATTTGAAGAATTGCCGCCGTATGCGTTTCCGCGCCTGAGAGCGTTGTTGGATGCGACCAAGCCGGGCGCCGAGCCCGTCAACATGTCCATTGGCGAGCCCCAACACCGGGTGCCGGAGTTCGTGCTGAAAGTGCTGCATGAAGAGCGCGCGGGATATGCCAAATACCCGCCCATGGGCGGCACCGCGGACCTGCTGCAGGCGATCACGGACTGGCTCACCCGGCGCTACGATCTTGCTGCCGACTTCCTGGATCCGGCCCGCCATATCCTGCCGCTGAACGGCACGCGCGAGGGCCTCTTCAATGCAGGCTTGGTGGTGACCCCCCCGGAGAAGGCAGGCGCTCAGCCGGCCGTCCTGATCCCCAACCCTTTCTACCAATGTTATGCGGGCGCCGCGGTGACAGCGGGCGCCGAGCCGGTGTTCTTGCCCACCCCACGCGACAATAACTTTCTGCCTGATTTCGGGGGCTTGCCCGCGGATCTGCTGGCCCGCACCGCCTGCGTCTATCTTTGCTCGCCTGCCAATCCACAAGGGACGGTGGCGGAGGTGGATTACTGGGACGCTCTGCTGGCTCTGGCCGATACGCACAATTTCGTTGTGCTGGCGGACGAATGCTACGCGGAGATCTATACGGAAAAGCCGCCGCCTGGCGCCCTGTCGGCCGCCGCCCGCCGGGGCACGCCCAAAAACCTGTTGGTGTTTCATTCGCTTTCGAAGCGGTCGAACCTGCCGGGTCTGCGGTCGGGCTTTGTCGCCGGTGATCCTGATCTCATCGCCCAGTACAAGCATTTTCGCAACTATGGCGGCGCGGCCAGTCCGCTTCCCGTACAAGCGGCGGCCGCCGCGGCTTGGCGCGACGAAGCCCATGTGGAAGAAAACCGCCGGCTCTATCGGGAAAAATTCGACCTGGCCCAGAACGTCCTTGGTAATCGCTTCGGCTTTTACCGGCCTGCGGGGGGCTTTTATCTGTGGCTCGACGTAGGCGATGGGGAAGCAGCCGCTGAGAAGCTGTGGCGGGAAGCGGGCATTCGCGTGCTGCCAGGCCTTTACTTGGGGCGCGACGACCCGGAAACCGGCGCCGCCGGAAATCCGGGCCACGCTTTCATCCGGATTGCGCTTGTCAATGATTTGGACAGCACCGCGATGGCGTTGGAGCGCATCAACACATGCCTGTAGGATCTCGCAAAAAGCGCCCGGTGGGCGAAAATGCTTTTGGCCGATCCTCCTGGCGCTGGATCTGGACAAACGTGCTGCCGCCCCCTGTCCGGCAGTTTTTGTTCCGACGACTCAAGGAGTTGGTTGGGCTTTTGCTCATTTTGGGCGCCGGCGGACTCGCTGTGTCGCTGGTGAGCTTCTCGCCCGCCGATCCCACTTGGAATCAGGCAACAGCCGAGGCACCCATCAACATTCTGGGAGTCCCCGGGGCGATCGCCGCGGACATGGCGCTGCAGATATTCGGTCTGCTCGCGCTGACCTTGATAATTCCCTTGGCAGGATTTGGTTGGGCTCTACTACGACATCAGCCGATATTGCCCGATGGTTGGCTCACCCGCTTCCGGTTTGCCGCCTGGCCGGTTTGCCTGTTGAGCCTGGGCGCCTTCGGCTCCGCCATCGCAACACCCGAGGCCTGGCCATTCGCCGTCGGCCTGGGAGGATTGGTTGGCGATCAGATATTGCAGGGCGTGGCCCAGGTGTTCCTTTATCAATTCGAGCGGGGCACGGCGTTTTTCGCCGCCGCCATCACCACCGGACTGGTGGGATTGGGCGGCCTGGCGTTTGCCACGGGTTTCGGTGCACCGGAGGCCTGGGGAACGGCCGCTTTCTGTGTTCGCCACGCCCGCCGGTTCATGCTCAAATATCGGGAGCTGGACGTGTTTGGCGTGCCGGAGCGATCGGCCAGTGAGGAACCGAAGCTGGCGACAATGGAAAAGCTTCGCGCGGTGGCCCGCGCATCGGACATCGTGCCGGAGCGCGCCGTCGTCGATCCGGATGAGGATCTGGACGGAGCCTATGAAGATCCCACGGAAACAAAACGGGTGAAACGCGGCCCGGCGCGTCTGAAGAAAGGCAAGCGGGAACGCCGGGAAGCCCAGCCGTCTTTCAAGCTGCGTGAAAAAGACTTCGAGCTGCCGCCCCTCAATCTGCTCGCCAAACCCAAGGCCCGCTCCCGGTCGGAAGAGGTGAGCGACGAAAGCCTGGAACAAAATGCGCGACTTTTGGAAAGCGTGCTGGACGATTTCGGCATTCGCGGCGAGATCATCCAAGTGCGCCCAGGTCCGGTGGTAACGCTTTACGAGCTGGAACCGGCCCCCGGCATCAAATCATCGCGCATCATCGGCTTGGCGGACGACATTGCCCGGTCCATGAGCGCGGTATCGGCGCGCGTCGCCGTCATTCCCGGCCGCAACGTGATCGGCATCGAGCTGCCGAACGCACGCCGCGAAATGGTCTATCTGCGCGAGCTATTGTCATCGGTCGAATACGAAGCCTCGAAATCGCCGTTGACCCTGGCGCTCGGCAAAAACATCGGCGGCGAACCCATTACCGCGGACCTTGCCCAAATGCCTCACTTGCTGGTGGCGGGCACGACCGGATCTGGCAAGTCCGTGGCGATCAACACCATGATCCTGTCGCTGCTCTACCGGCAATCGCCCGAAGACTGCAAGCTGATCCTGATCGACCCGAAGATGCTGGAATTGTCCGTATACGATGGAATTCCACATCTGCTGGCGCCGGTGGTGACCGACCCTAAAAAGGCCATTGTGGCGCTCAAATGGGTGGTGCGGGAAATGGAAGACCGCTACCGCAAAATGTCCAAGCTGGGCGTACGCAACATCACCGGTTTTAATGCCCGGCTTGCGGACGCAGACCACAAGGGAGAGGAACTCAAACGCACCATCCAGACCGGTTTCGACAAGGAGACCGGCGAGCCCATCTTCGAAGAAGAATACATGGAGCTCGACCCCATGCCGTTCATCGTGGTCATCGTGGACGAAATGGCGGACCTGATGATGGTGGCGGGCAAAGATATCGAGGGCGCCGTACAGCGGCTGGCGCAAATGGCCCGCGCGGCGGGCATTCACATGATCACGGCGACACAGCGGCCAAGCGTGGATGTGATCACCGGGACCATCAAGGCCAACTTCCCCACGCGCATTTCATTCCAGGTGACGTCAAAGATCGACAGCCGCACCATCTTGGGCGAGCAGGGCGCAGAGCAGCTACTCGGCCAAGGCGACATGCTTTACATGGCGGGCGGCGGGCGTATCCGCCGGGTCCATTCGCCGTTCGTATCCGACGACGAAGTGGAGCAGGTGGTGTCGTTCCTGAAGAAACAGGGCATGCCCGATTATGTGGAAGCGGTCACCGAAGGCAGCGATGAGGATGAGGGCGACGACCCGTTCGGCCTTGGCCTGCCGGGCGGCAATTCCGCGGACGCCCTTTACGACAAGGCCGTGGCGATCGTTGCCCGAGACCGCAAGGTTTCCACAAGCTACATCCAACGCCGGCTGCAGATCGGCTACAACCGGGCCGCCCGGATTGTGGAGGAAATGGAAGAGCAGGGCGTGATTTCGGGGCCGAACCATCAGGGCCGCCGTGAGGTCCTGGTGGGCGATCACAGCGGCGCTTAGTCCGACTTGCCCGGCCGACCCGCTCCCCCGTCCCAACCACCCGATGAGGATACCCTTGGGGTGGTTGGGACGGGGGAGTGGGCCGGCCAGTCAAATCAACAAGCACCATTCATCCTCAATTCAGCCTCATTTGTCATGATGCTCGCACCCATGCATTGAACGAAGAGCTATGTTTCTTAAATGCCAAGAATGCCCGTAAAGACTCTGTCCCGCAGAAGCTTGATCACCACCGCCGCAAGTGTTGCGTTGCTGACCGCCGTAGCACCCCTGGCGCACGCGGCAAAACCGGTAACGCAAGACGAACTGGATCTGCAGCGCATCAGCAGCTATCTGAATGGCCTGCGCACCATGCAAGGGAAATTCAATCAGCTCGACGACGACGGCACGGAATCCGCCGGCGTGTTCTTCATGCAGCGGCCGGGCAAACTGCGCTTTGAATATGTCACGCCGCCCGACTACCCCACATTGGTGGCGAGCGGCAAATGGGTGACGCTTGAAAACCACCAACTCAACACGGTGAACCGGTATCCGCTAAAGGCAACGCCGCTCAAAATTCTTTTGAAGAAGAACGTGGATTTGACAAAAGACACCGACATCGTTGCGATCGATCGCTCTCCCGGCATATTGAGTGTGACCGCACGCGAGCGTGCAGGCACGGCGCAGGGTGAGTTAACCATGGTGTTTGCGGAACCGGGTCTTGAACTGCGACATTGGGTGGTGCGTGATTCGAACGGCTTCACCACACAAGTGACGTTGACAGAGATGCAGCGCGATGTGGAAATCGAGCCCGCCTTGTTTATTCCCGCAGATCGTTAATGTGGTAAAGTTGGGGCGCTAAACTTTTACGCACATCTCCAAAGGTTTACGGCAAATTGACCCCAAAATGGTCTGTGTGTCGCTGCGGCAACATCGCAAGCGCTAAAAACGCAACGGTTAAATTTTTCTTCAAAGTGTTGCAGAAAATCACAGATTTTCATTGAAACCCGCCCGGCAAAAGAATATCTTGGTTTTGCAGGCGGATGAGACAGCGGTTGAATTTGCATTGCCCCCCCCGCTAGCAAATTCGATCCTCATTCGCAGGCGCCGGCCTATCCCCTCCCGGCGCTAGCGCAACAAAGCGCATGTGAGCGCCCGGTCATTCTATGATCGGGCGCTTTTTTTGCCTTTTTCGCGCTTTTCAGGTCCTGGTCTTTGATTTTACGAGCATTTACAAAGCCTTATGAGCGAGCCGGATGACGACATTTTCGAAGAGTGGGACGAGGCCGAAGAGTGGCCCACCTTGCCCCTGGTGCGCCGGTTCCTAAAAGCACTGGAGAGGGTGAATTGGCTGGCCAATGTGGGAGCCGGGCTGACCCCTGAAGCGCAATCCGCCGCACGCCATTATTTGGACGCGCTGGGCTTTCCGGAGGTCGACATCCTGCCCGTGGCCGATTGGGAAGACGCCGCCGATGCGGCCGCCAATGTGGGTGTGGATTCCCCCGCTTGGGAAGCGGAAGAGCAGATGCGCATCTCCTTGGCCACCAATGCGGCGGAGGTGCTGGGCGAGGACGTGGTGGAAGTGTTGCTGACCCACGTGTCCGCCTTGATCGGAAAAACCGTGCGTGCCACCACGGAAGAAACCGCCGCTTTATGGGATGTCTCCGACGAGGGACTCATGACCGCCGTTGCCGGCGACATCATCCGCTGTGCACACCAAGTGGTGTTGCTGCTGGCGATCGGTTCCGATGAAGAAGATCATCCCTTTGCCCTCAAATTCCGATTGATGGAAAGCGGCCACTGGCCCATTGGCGTGTCCGGCAACACCTTCCACATCTTTTAAGATGGCATCACCAGCCCGCTCCCCCTCCCAACCGCCCGCCAGGGTACCCGCAAGCGTTTCCAGGTGAAGTGGGGGCCGGTTCACCGTCCGGAAACGCGATAAAGGAACGGTGCGAGTATTTTTCTGAAAAATACTCGCACTCGGTGGTTGGGAAGGGGGAGCGGGCCGGCCAGGCAATCAAACAATCAATTTCCAATTGAACGCAAACCGAACTAGAGCAAATCTGACCTAGATTGAATCGTTCTGACGGAGCCATTTTGCGACAGGGCAAGGAAAGCGTCGCAGGCCATAGTGGGGCTACGGTCAAGACG
>JANQPL010000017.1 GCA_028289425.1 Alphaproteobacteria bacterium
TGTCCTTGGCCTTTTACCTGGCTTATCCGGAACGGGTTTCCGCGCTGATGCTATTCGATACCGGTCCGGGGTTTAAGAAGGACGAGCCACGGCAAAAATGGAATGATATGGCTTTCGCCCGCGCCGCCTCACTTGAAAAGAAGGGGTTCGATAAATCGAAAGCCGGAGGCGCCGAAGTTCAGCTGGCGGAACATAGGTCGGCAGCGGCCCTTGCCCTGGCGGCACGCGGCATGCTGGCCCAGGCGGATGGCCGGGTTATCAATTCACTTCCCCACATACAGGTTCCCACTTTAGTGTTGGTGGGGGCAGATGACGCGCCATTCCTTGCGGCAACGAACTATATGGCAACAAAAATTCCGGGCGCCACCAAGGTGGTGATTGACGATGCGGGGCATGCGGCAAATATTGATCAGCCCGATGCTTTCAATTCTGCGGTGAAGAAGTTTCTCGCTGACCTACCTGGTTGACGAAATCAAAGACAGAGTAAACATGGATCTTCTTCTTTTCGAAACGGCGTATGACCGCATAGCGGCCGATATTGCAGATTTGGCAGCGCAGATCGATATCTACCAGATGGCGAAAGATGGCCGCGTCCGTTTCAATGGAAGCTCTGTCGCGGATAAAGAGTTGTCACCGGACCTTGCATGGCTTTCGTTGGATTTAATGTATCACCGGAAAGTGCCAGATTTCGCTGCAATCATCAGCAACTCAAGTACCTTGAAGTGGGTGCAGACGGCGAATGCCGGCCTTGATAACCCGATCTACAGAAGAATTGCGGCAACAGGTACGCGGCTGTCGAACAGCGATGCTCAGGCATTGCCCATTGCGGAATATGTATTGGCGCATGTGCTTCATTACTTTCAAGGAATTGAACAGAGGCTTGAGGCGCAACGGAACATCAAATGGCGGTATCGGCCCTTCCGTGAAATCAGCGGTTCCACATGGCTCATCATCGGGTTTGGCAATATCGGGGAGCGTATTGCTGCCCGTGCCAAGCCGTTCGGCGCGACCATCATTGGTGTGCGACGATCAGGCCAAGATCATCCGCTGGCGGATCGTATGGTGACGCAAGAGAATGTTATGAGCGAACTGCCGGACGCCGACGTGGTGGTGCTGGCATGTCCCCTTAATGAGCAGACACGCGGCATGGCGGATGCGCATTTCTTCCAAGCCATGAAAGAAGACAGCATCTTGGTGAATATCGCCAGGGGTGATCTTATAGACGATGAAGCGCTCGTTGCTGCGCTTAAAACTGGGCGGCCCGGCTTTGCGGTCCTTGACGCCTTCTCGGAGGAGCCGTTGCCCAAGACACACCCATTCTGGAAACACCCGAAAATCATCGTGACGGCGCATACATCTAACGCCGGCAGTCGTGTGCTGGAGCGTGGGGATGAGCTTTTCGTTGAAAACCTGCGGCGGTTTCTTTCAGGCGACCCGCTGCGAAACGAAGTGGATCTCAAGGCCGAGTTTGGCGACTGAAGGAGCTTTATGAATCATGTGGTGGTGACCGGCGCCTCGACCGGCATCGGCAAAGCCTGTGTCGCCTATCTGACGGCGCGGGACTTCATTGTGTGGGGCAGTGTTCGCCGGGAGGAAGACGCCGATCGGCTTAAGCAGGAGTTCGGCGATGCCTTCCGGCCGCTTATGTTCGATGTGACCGACCAGACTGCGATTGTCTCCGCGGCCGCCGAAGTTGGCGAAGAAATCGGAGCAAACAACCTTGCCGGACTTGTGAACAATGCAGGTGTGGCGGAGTCGGGCCCTCTTAAAGACATCGACCCGGAAAACGTCCGGTCCCAGATTGAGATCAACGTGATCGGGCCACTAATGGTATCGCAGGCTTTTGTGCCCTTACTAGGGGCGGATGGCGGGCGAAAGGGGTCTCCCGGCCGCATCGTCAACATGAGCTCGGTTTCCGGTAGGCGGGCGATGCCGTTTTTGGGGCCTTACGCCATGTCGAAGTTTGCCCTGGAAGCCCAATCCGATGCCTTTCGCCGCGAGCTTATGATGTATGGCATTGACGTCATTGTCGTAGAACCCGGACCCATTCTGACACCGATTTGGGACAAAGCAGCCGAAATCGACGTGTCGGTTTATCAGCAATCGGATTACTTCAGCATTCTAGAAAAGTTTCAGGCGGCGACGCTGGAGCGTGCAAAACAGGGCCTTCCCGCGGAAGAAGTGGCGAAAGTGGTTTATCAAGCCCTGACCTTACGGACACCGAAGACGCGATATGTGGTGACCAAGAATAAATGGCTGAATTGGAGCCTTATGTCTTTGTTGCCGGACCGCGTTCTAGATCGGCTGATCGCCAATCGGCTTGGCTTAAAACCAAACGCGCAGGGCGACTAGATTTCTTGGCCGCCTTTTCGCAGCAGTTCGTCGATCAGCTCGCGTGCTATTAGGTCCCGGCTGTCGCCTCCACCAAATAGCAACGCGCCCGATGAAAATGTCGTACCGAAGTTGCGGGCTAGATTGACCGTCTGACCGACCCCTGAAATGAACTGCCGATCGTTCAACGGCGATAGCGGGTGAATATAGGTTGCCCAGACCATTCCTTGGGCGATGGCATACCGGGCATCGAGCGCTGAATCGAAATTCGCTTGCATAAGGCGCTCAAGGAGATCAGGCGTAAGGGTCGAAGTCTGTTCAATGGCGACAATGATGCGCATGCGATCCGCGTTTTGGTCGGTAATCACGCGCACCGGCACGTCGACCACAGAAAACTCCCACATATTTCGGTCGTTAAAAGCGACGTTTTCGCCGATCTTGCCGATGAGCTTATCAAGCCGCTCATTTGTCATTGCCTCCGGGCCGGTGACCAGCGGTTCGATCGTCGGCACCCCTTCAGAATCGCTGTCGGGCGAGGCATTTTCCTCAGGGCCACCTTCCAGGCGTTCTTCGATATCCGGCCTTTGGTCTTGAGCGCGTGCAATGCCGATGGCTGACAAAATCAAGGTGGCTGCCAAAAAGACCAGTGTCCCATTGCGTATACGGCGCATAACGGATCCCTCCTCGCTCTTCGGGCGAGCATAGTGAAGACGCGCTCATACCATCTGCGACACCGTGCGGGGTCAAATGAAGATTTGGTGAGGACGTTCTAGGCAGCGCCGGTGAGCTTGAGATGAAGCCGGTTCATGCCCTTGATCCAACGATCATAATCGTTGGTCTTACGCCTCATATATTCCAGGACTTCCGGATGCGGAAGGATGACGAAGCGCTCTTTGCGCAAGCCTTCGATGACCACATCCGCCAAGTCGTCCGGTTCCATCATGCCGTCGGTCGCGGCAGCGCGGATACCCGGATCATCCGCTTTCTCGGTCATGGCCGTGCGTACTGCCTGGGGGCAGAGCATCGATACGCGAATGCCTTGGTGTGCATAGGTGAGAGCGAGCCATTCACCAAAGCCCACCGCTGCGTGTTTGGTGGTGCCGTAAGCGGCCCCGCCCACTTGGTTAAGCAGACCCGCTGCGGATGACGTGTTCAGAAAATAGCCACCGCCTCGCTCGATCATCTTAGGCACCAGATGGCGCGCCGCATAAACATGGGACATCACGTTTACGTCCCAACTGAGCTGCCAGTCGTCGTTGGGCGCGTCAAGGTCAGGCGCCCGGCCAATGCCGGCGTTTGAGCAGAAGAGGTCGATGGGACCAACCTCCGCTTCGGTTTTTTCGATAACGTTTTGGATGTCTGCTTCTCTGCCCACATCGGCCTTTTGGGCGGAGCCGCCATAGAGGGACACGGTTTCCTCGGCTCCATCCATGTTCATGTCGACGGACACGATGTGCTGCGCGCCTTCGCGCGCAAAGCGTTTTACCAGCGAACGTCCGATCCCGCTGGCAGCACCCGTCACCACGATCGTCTTGCCGTTGATTTCCATGGTCCACATCCTCTTCATGGCCGTTTGTTTGAGCGGCAAAATGGCGGATGGGCCCGTCAACCGTCAAGACCGTCGATTACCCCGCAAGGATTGAAGCGATGAAAAACAGCATCGCCGCTAGCCGCCCATCGAAAAAGGACGCTCTTTTCAACCGGCCCGGCGCTTTGGGTTTGCGCCCGGCGGTCGCTTGCTGCGTCGAACGGCTTGACCGATGCCCCACATCGCTTTTCGCCGTTCTCCTGGCGGATCGGACTGCCGGACCGCAAACAGAACTGATTCTATTTCACCGCACGCCGCTCTAGCTCATGGCGCCGGCGAACCACTTCGATTCTGCCGGCGCCTTTCTGTTCTTTGCTTCTGCGGTTATTCTGTCGCGCCGTTTCCTTCGTCGGCGCCACCGCCTGTTTATTCAGGAGACGGACTGGTGAAGGTCTCGGGAAGACCACCTCCGCCGGGCACATACAGGACTGGAACTGGCGCCCTGCTGCCATCCATATAGGTGGCCGAATTTTCCTCGCATCTGCCCTCGTAGAAAAAGAAGAGAACGTCACGATCAATTTCGTTCTTGAAGCAGCATTGCATGCTCTCGTCACCGGGATCCCGTACTTTGTGCCGCGCTAGGCAATTGAGAACGACTGCACCGTCCGACGGCGTTCCCGCTTCGAAATGATAGCAGGCGTCGTGTCCGTCGCGCTCGCAGGCGGCCTGTGCTGTGTTGGTGGAAATAAGTAAGGCTAAGGAAAGTCCGAAGGCGGCCCAAGCGCCCATAGATCTAGTTGAGAACATATACCCCCCCTATTGTCTTCAACCCATCCAACAACAACCTAGCACTAAAGAGTGGTGAAGCAAATCCGCTTTCCCGCCCGCCTCTACTGTCACCCATAAAATTCAAACAGGCCGATGAGATCTCACTCGCAGGCTTGCTTTGGACAGTCGTTTCGTATGATTATTTGAACATGTCCTCTTCGCTCTATGGTGAGGCGGACAAAGAGGGGGGAGAGTGTGCCGCGATATAGCGACAACACACACCGGCGTCATGGGGGAGCCCGCGTCATTCGAACAAGAATCGAACGCCTAGCGCAGTATTTTTCGGGCAAGCGCTTGGTGATGATCGGTGTTGCATCGTTTCTGACCGCCTGCGCTTCCATATACGATTCCGAACGCGCCCGGAATGACGGTGGCACGGTCGATGGGCTTGTCTATTTCGTGCCCACCTCGCTTCTCAAAATTACGATGGGGCCCGGGGAGAATGACGGGGACGGATTATCGATCACGCTCGAAAATGTGACAGTGCCCGATCATTCGAAAGCCTATGAACTTAAATACCGTCCGTCAGCTTTCGCCAACGACGATATTTTCTTGGCGACGGACGCTAAGGGTTTGCTGACAACGGCAAACACCACCGCAGAAGACGCGACCGGAGATGTCATCCTAGCTCTTGCCAAATCGGCAACGGGTCTTGTGACCTTCGGGGTGCCTCCGTCGAGCCGGCGAGAAAAAAGCGCGAGGCCGGGGCGCCGGCCCTTGTGCAAGATGCCGTCATCTCGATGGACAATCGTCATTGATCCGCTGGACCGGCAGACTTGGCCTTATTGGCTCGACGATGCCTGCATTCAAGTCGACCCGGTTGGAGATGGTCCGCCCACTGACTTAGGCGTTTCGGCAGGTGCGCACGGTAAGCCGGAGAAAGCAACTTGCGATTCCGGCATTTGCTATCGCATTGCCTATCCTTACCGGGTAACAGCCACTTTCAGTCCGGAGATGTACGAACAAGTCACGTTCGGGTTTTTGGGCGCCTCGCCGGTTTTTTCTTACGACGTGACGCGGGCACCGTTTATTCGGAAATCGGTCAGTCTTACCTTTGATGAAGGCGTGTTGACGGAAGTGGGCGTCAACAAGCCGAGCGTGGCGCTTGCTGTTGCCGAACTGCCATTGAACCTCACCAAGGCCATTCTCAGCGCGCCGGCCGAGATTCTGAAGCTCCGTTTGGATTACAATTCCACAAAGGAAGCGGAGATCAGAAGCCGGAAGCAATTAAGGGAAGAGCGCGAACGTTATCGTGAGTATCTGAGGGACAACGCCGAAGCGGCGGAAGAGGGAAACTAGAACAACTGGGTCAGAGGAGCCTTCGTTCATTCACCTTCCACCGTTTGATTGTGCTCTGAATTCGTTCACTCGTTTTGAGGTAGGTAGCTGCTAAAGACGTTGACGCGTGTCGACACCTCACCCGAGCAAATAAACTCACTGGGACATGCATCACCTTCACAGATTTCCTTGCATGTATAAGCCACGTTACATCCGCGCGCCTTGTCTTCGTGCTTTCTGAAATCTTGGGCACCTTCGACAAGAATACCCTCCACTTTATGTGTATGCAGATTGAATATCGGTGACCCCGAGTTTCCGCCGAACGTGTCAAGTGACGCAACAAAATGGTTCGGATTGTCATCTTTATGGAGTATCCCGTCAGTCGCAATCTTTAGCGGCAACCCGGTCGGATGCCCGATCACGTAGAACGTCTGATCTTCGGCAAAACTGTTCCCGGCGGATAAGGTCACCGGAGCAACGCCCACGACCGGCCGGTCAAGTTTCACCAGTGCGAAGTCAAGCGGCTCTTCAAGTCTGGATCCGTGGGCCAGGATTTCGACGCCGGTAAAGACTTTCTCCGGGCTGAAACTGGACACCACCAAATTTGGGTCCTCGTTTTGCATGGCGAAGCCAAACACGAAGTAGGTGTTGTTTAGGCAAGCATATTGGGGGCCGCATCGTTCGGACAACGGGGCGTCTTCGATGCAATGGCCCGCCGTTGTCACAATGTCCGGCGCAACCAGGAAACCCGTGCAATAGGGACCGGTCGGCTGCCGTGCAAATTTCTGGTCTTCGCACAGTCCTTCAGCGGCTTGATACGTAACCGATTTGAGCAATTTGAAGTCGGGGCTGGCCGCCGTTTGGTTCAAGTCAGTGTTGGCAAAGACCCCCATGACCGCAGGCACATTCTTGCTGATGCTTTCCCACTGGTCACCCAGAACATACGGGGCTTCCCAGATATCTATGCGGTTGTCTTCGCCGTAAATGACTTCACCCGCCGGATCGATGTATTCGCCGGTGACCGGATCGACTTCGATGGTTCGGCCTCCTGGTCCTGCTGCTTGATCGGGTGTCGAAGTATTGTCGGCGGCGGCCGAACTCTGCTCATCTGGAGTATTCATTTTTGCGGTTTCATCCGCCGCCTGCTGGACCGTCGTCGACGTCTCAGGTCCGCCGTCGCACGCAGACAGGCCGGTTGCTATGCCGGCAGCCAGCACGATCGACCGCAGTGCGGTAATCGCCTTGCATGTGTGGGTGGTTTGAGAACGGACTGACCGCGTGGATAGCGCCCAAAGGTGAGCAGACATTTTTTGACCCCCATCGAAACTTCGCTCATAATTCTAAAGTGTGCCTCTTGATCAGGCAAATGTACCGTTGGGTGTGATCAAGTAGCGTTGGGCAAGTCCGAAGGGGGAGGGCTGCTTGCGAAGTCTCGCGAACATTGCATTTCAAAAAACGTCGTCGTTCTTGTTGGCCGCATTCTGCATCGCCACGTGGTTCGTTTTCTTGTCCAACCAGCCGGCCAAGTCGGATTGGGCGCGGGTGGAACCGAATTTCGTCCAGCATGTGGGGCCCATTCGGCGCGCCGACATTGACGCCGCGCAACGCTTGTTGGCGACGGCCTCGGCGGACCGCACGGTGCGGCTTTGGGATCTTGCCGACGGCAGTTTGTTGAAGGTGTTTCGCCCGCCACTGCGCAAAGATACACGGCGCTCGAGATACGCGACTGTAGCCATTACGCCGGATGGCGGAATGATTGCAATGGGTGTTCCCGGTCTCCCCGACCGTGGCGACCTAATCTATTTTTTCGATGTGGCGACCTCCGAGATTGCTCATGTCAAACCAAATCGAGATGCGGTACCTCAGGATCTCATGTTTGGACCCGACGGCAAACTGCTGGCGGTTGCGTTTCACGAAATTGACAGCAACGACAAAGCGGGTGGCCTGCAGCTCCTTCGGTTATCCGCAAATGGGAAGGAATCGGAGAAGATAGAAATCTCGGATCCCGGCGGCGTCGCTCGTTTTTCAGTACAACCCACATGTGATGACGGCGATGAGGCATGTGAGCGCCGCGCGACAAAGATAGACATCTATGCGGAACCAACGAACGATCTTTTGCTGGCGGCGAGTTTTGGTGGGGGTTTAGGGCATGTCCGGTTTGTCCGTATTACCCAGAATGGCGAGGCATCCATTGTGCAGGATGTTCCACTACCTGATCTCTCATGCGGAGATGAAGAGCGTAGCGGTGCGTCAGGAACGCGACGGTCCGCCGGCGTGTTTTCGCCACATGGTGTCGCTTTTTCGGAAGATGGCGAGAAGCTTGCGGTTGGTGTTTTCGGAGAATGTGGACGGGTACTGGTCTATGAAAAATCAGTAAACGGAGAGTTTGTCCTTCAGGAAGGTCTGGCGGCCCGGGGCACGGCGTTCTTCGATGAAAACATGGGTAGAACGCAGGACACATCGACCGTCGCATGGCTTTCGGATGGCGATGCGGGCGAGGTGTCGATTGTGGCGGGCGGCCGCTTAGGTGAGGGCGTCACGCCAAGCGATCCGAAAACCGGGAGATCGCAACTGCGATTCATCAAGGGGTCCGGTTCCACCTTCGCTCGTCAAGACACAAAGCTGGACGGTATCAAGGACACCGTCATGGAACTGCTCCCTCTCAAAAACCAGCAGCTCCTAGTGGTGACGCAGGAGCCAAATTGGCATGTTTTGGATCTGTCCAAAGGTGCAGAAGACGTCGTGCCGATACGCGGTGCCGGTTCGCGTAACTTCGATTTTCGCACGTTCAAGCCTTCATTTAGCAGATATGCTTTGGAGCGTCTTTTTGCCACGCACTTTGCCCTTTGTGACAACGGGGCCTACGTAGAATTCGTGGAATACCAAAAGTCGGCGACACTGTTTGCGTTCAGTCTGGATGCACTTTCGTTGGCGAACCTTACACGGGACCGCAAGCGCGATTGCCCGGCACAGCTCAAGACACATCCGGATTGGAACATCGAATGGCCGGATCGCCGCGGCGACCAGCGAATGAAAAAAGACGGTGAAGTTCTTTGGGAAAACCCAGTCGATCAGTACAATGATCATGCCATATCGACGAGCGGGCGCCTTCTGGCTGTGGGGTCGACTCGCCATGTGCGCTTATATGGAGGGTCGAATCCGCCCCCCAAGCCAGTGGATAGTGAAGCCCTGCGCATCGCCATCAGCGAAGATGAACGCTTTGTCGTGGTCGCGTTTAAAGACGGGGCAATTCGTTGGTTTGACGCCGAGACATTGGACGTTCGGCTCACTGTTCAGATTGGCCGTGGTGCCGAGACATGGGGCGCCTGGCTTCCCGACGGCAGGTATCATGCGCCGCCCGGCAGCCATAACGATTTTGGTTGGCGCAATTCGGGCTTTTTTGGAAGCGAGGCTCACTGGATTCCCTTCGCCGCCTGCCACGAGCAACAAATCGACGATGAGGCTCTTCGAAACGCGCTCACGGGTTCGGCCGGCGATCAGGAAGCGCGCATTAAGGCGTGTCTGCAAAAGTCCAAGCGGCTCGCGGTCCCCAGGTTTTTTGCGCAACGGGACGACTTTATTGAGTTGGCCGTGGAGTTCCCCGAAAGGGTCGATGATTTGTCTTGGTCTGCGAATGTGGACGGTCAGAAAGTACAAGCTTTGAAGGAAAAAAACTCGGCGACGGATCGGGCCGGGCGAACGGTTGCCGGCCGATGGGTTCGGCTGTTGCCCGAAACGACGCGACGCAGCGGCTGGAACAGAACCTTGCTGTTCGCAGACAAAGGGGATGTTCGGTACCGCTCCGAAACAATTCTTACGCCGGTTCTGTCTTCCACAGATCCGTCGCTGCTGCCGGACCTTACGGCCGTTGTTGTGGGCGTCAACGAATATGTGGATCAAGTGCCCTTGAAATATGCCGCGGCGGATGCCGTAGAGTTTGCACGGTCTCTCAAAGCGAAAGAGGGCTCCGTATTTGGAGCCGTTGACGTAACGCTGTTGTTAGACACTGCAAATCTTGCGCAAATCGACCGGGCGGCGCTTGAAGCGGAAGGTCTTAGTCTTGATTTTGGCGGGCGTGACCGCATCGTTGCCGCGTTGGAAGGCTTGGCGCAATCGAGCGTCAAGGAAAAGGGTGAGCCAAAGCCTCTATCCATCGTTTTTTTGGCGGGGCATGGAACGTCCGACAACCGAGAGTCCTTTTACTATTACGCCGCCGACCAAAACCGTGTTCCCAGCTCGGAGATTGCCGCACGTCTTTCCAACGTCGACGGCAATGTAATTGCATTCTTTGATTTTTGCCGCGTCAACGAAGTCGAATACAATTCGCCGGAGTTCGAAAAAGACGATGCCATGCATGTCTTCTTTTCTGCCGACAAAAATGAAAAGGCATGGGAGGCGGCGGATTGGGCGTTGGTGACACCGCGGCCACCTATTCCGCTTGTGGGTGGGATTACGACTCACGATGGGCACGGCGCATTTACATTTCACATATTGAATGCGTTGGAACGGCAAAGCGCATTCTTGGAGCATTGCGGACAGCGCTGCGACACGGGCGTGAACACGGACCACGTGGCCGACTATGTGATTGAAAATGTGAAAAGCGCCGTCAAGCGGGTGCAGGTCGAAATTCAAACACCGCGATATCTATCACCTACCGAGCGGGACTATATTTGGTTGGCGGAAGGGGCCGAATGACATGAGACGCAGACAATTTTTGATCCGACATTCCGTCATCGGTTCGCTCTCCGTCAGTATCGCATTTTCAGCATTGTTCCAGTTGCCGTCAATTTCCGGCGCGGCTGCGCAGTCGTCTCTCAACGCCGAGGAGATGTACACCCCTTTCATAGAGCGTGAGGAAAGAACATTCCCGACCCCGAAATTATTGCTGGCCCCCAAAAATGACGGCGATCTGGAAGGAGAGCCGGTTGAGTTGACTTATGTTAGCGCGGAGACGCTTGCACCCATCTTGCGTGTCAGCGAAGCCGGCTCAACAGAGCCATTTGAGGTGCATGTACTGGACAGTATCTCCGGAAATCGACTGCATCGCGTGAGCGGCTCAAGCATTGAGACGAAAGAGACCGTCCTTCCGTTCCTCGAAGCAACGCAGATAAAGATCTTTGCGGTTGCGGAGGATTTTTCCGAACTGCCTGACATTATGGTGACGGGGGTGCGCATCGCTTATGTACCGATGGAAAATCTGACGCAGCAATGGGATGAAGAGTCTCGGGCAACCATTCCAAATTATCAGAGTATCACGCAAGCAGGTAACGATCAGGCCCTTGTTCGAGGTGTGAGCCCTTCAATCGCCAAACTGGAAATCAAGGGCGCAACATGCACGGGATTCCTGTACCGCGAAAGGTACCTCATTACGAATTATCACTGTGTACGGAGGAGTGCAGACTTTCAACGTACCAGAAATCAGGACACTGCCGACTCTTGTGGCGACGTCGCCTATGGTTTTGATCACACCCAAGAAGGCAATGCGTTCAAACCAATGTCGATAACCGGACATTGTCAACGAGTGGCTCATTTTGATCCGGGATTTGATTTGGCGGTTTTGGAAATTGAGGCGCCGCCACCGGCTGCGACAGGCCCCCGCAAAAGCCTTGAGTTCGTAACAGATCCCCTCACCGGGGAGGGAAAGGCAACGGTCGTCCACCATCCCCTCGGATTGCCGCAACAGTATCAAACTCGGGTGTGTACTGTGCGCTCCGATATTGACGATGATCAATGGGACTTTGTTGAGAAGATCAATCTTCCGGCCCGATATGAACGTTCGAGTATGGTATTCCATGACTGCGACACGGAAGCGGGCAGTTCGGGATCTGCGCTCGTTTCGACGGAGACGGGCAAAGTGATTGCACTTCACGCTTGGTCGGCGTTCCCGATGCCGGCGGACGCATGTTCGCCGTGGCACAATCCGCACGTTCAACGCAAATACAAACGCCTGGGCTATGAGCCGAAGAATCGCGGCATTCCCGGTCACTTGATCGAAGCTCGGCTGGCGCAAGTGCTGGAATGACGTACCGGTAGGGCCTTTTCCAAAGATTCACGCTTGGAGCAGAAACCGACGCGCTGGCCTATTGAACAAGATGGGCTGTTGCATTATTCGAAAACCATTGGCCTTCACGCGTAAAACCAATCCCTGGACGAGCAAGCCGTATGTCTATCTTCCCAAAATCCTTTCGTTTGGATCGTGTCGCCGCTTGTGCTGCAGCAGTAGCGATCACGGCCGGCCTTCAACTGACCTCGATTTCTGTGCCTCCGGTTTTGGGGTCGGATGCTTCAAAGGAAGCGGAAGAGGCAGGGTCTGAACCAAATGGTCAATTTGTCGGTCGGCTTGTGTTGGAAGCGTTGCCTGACGGCCGCAATCTGCGCCTGCTCGAACCCTTCGAATATGTGGATCCCCATGGCCACTCTTGGAAAGTACCTGCGGGCACGGAGGTGGATGGAGCCTCAATCCCGTCACCGCTTTGGAGCTTTGTGGGCGGACCATTCTCCGGCAAGTACCGAAGCGCGTCGGTGATCCACGACCATTATTGTGCGGAGGAACATCTGCGCAAGATCTACCGATGGGAATCCGTACACAAAGTATTTTTGGATGCCATGCTGACCAGCGGTGTCGATGCTGCAAAAGCCAATGTGATGTATGCGGCGGTCTATCAGTTTGGCCCGCGCTGGGAGCATTGTCCGGGGTGTAAGTCCGGTCAGGGCCCCAAGGTTTATCAGAACGAGTTCGATCAAGAAGCGTGGGACAGGCTGCGCGAGCGGGTAGAGCAAGACGGCGTTACCGCCGACGACATTCCGGAAATCGCGCGTGATTTGGACGATGCCGACTGACGTTGACCATTGGGCTGCGAAGGCTGGTGCCGCAGGAGAGAATTGAACTCTCGACCTCTCCCTTACCAAGGGAGTGCTCTACCACTGAGCTACTGCGGCCCGATATGTCCGACCGGTGACCCGGGAAACGCCTGCTATACCCCAGCTCTCGCCAGAGGGGAAGCCATGATCTCGCCGGATGTGACGGCCAATTTATCTATAGTGCGCTTGCGTTTTTGGCGCGTTAACATGGTCTCCATGACGGACAGTGGAAAAGACAGCACGGGCGGCCAAAAGGTGTCGCCGACGAAACAGGACCGGCTGTCGGCGGCCTTGCGGGAGAATCTCAAGCGCCGTAAGGCGCAGGCACGGCAGCGTGAGGCTGACGTGCAACCGGAAAATGCGGCCACCGGGGCCAGTGCACCGGCTTCAAAAACGACGGAAAAGGACAAAAATTAGCGCTATTGAAGCCTTTTCTTTGCCCTAATTAGGTGGAATGAAGGGGCCTTCGCACCGGTTACCAAAGTCTTTACGGCCATCGTTGCCCTTTTCCCGGACATCACATCAGGTTAGGTAAGTTTATGGACAGTATTTCGATCCGTGGCGGGGCGCGCCTGAACGGTCAAATCCCCATCAGCGGGGCGAAAAATGCCGCGCTTCCGCTGATGGCCCTCTCGCTGCTGACGCCGCGAGAGCTGTTTCTCGAAAACCTGCCGAGCCTGGCGGATACCCGGTTCATGGGCGAGCTTCTGGCAACCTTGGGCGTGGAAGTGGCTTACGGCGTCAATGGGGGCGGCCCCAGTTCCGTGCGCCTGCAGGCGCCAAAGCTGGTCTCCACATTTGCACCCTACGATCTTGTCCGCAAAATGCGCGCATCCTTCTATGTCCTGGGCCCGCTGTTGGCGCGGGCAGGAGAGGCAAAGGTGTCCTTGCCGGGCGGCTGCGCCATCGGCACACGCCCGGTAGATCTGCACCTCATGGCCCTTGAGAAGCTGGGGGCGTCTATTGAGCTAGAGGACGGCTATGTGCTGGCGGCCGCCCCGTCCGGTGGATTGACCGGCGCCGAAATTGAGTTTCCGTTTGTTACCGTTGGTGCAACCGTGACTGCCCTAATGACCGCGACGCTGGCTCATGGGCATACCACATTGCTGAACGCGGCCCGCGAGCCTGAAGTCACCGACGTTGCCGACTGCCTGAATGCCATGGGTGCCAAGATTTCGGGCATCGGCACCAGTACATTGGAGATCGAAGGGGTTGCCGCTCTTAAAGGTGCCACTCACCGTGTCCTGCCGGACCGGATCGAAACCGGCACTTACGCTATGGCTGTGGCCATCGCCGGAGGCGAAGTGGATCTATTGGGGGCCCGGGGCGATTTGATTGAAAGCGTGATCGATGTGCTCTTGGAAGCGGGCGTCGAGATCTCGGAAACAAATGAAGGGTTGCGTATCGCTCGAAATGGTCATAGAGCCAGTGCCGCGAATGTGACAACAGAACCGTTTCCGGGCTTCCCAACCGATCTTCAGGCCCAGTTCATGGCGTTTATGGCAACGGCAGAGGGTGAATCGACCATCAAAGAGACTATATTTGAGAACCGATTCATGCACGTACCCGAACTAAGCCGGCTTGGCGCCGATATCATTGTTGAAGGCCAGTCCGCTCGCGTAAAGGGCGTCCCGAAATTGAAGGGGGCACCAGTGATGGCAACTGATTTGAGGGCCTCGGTCAGCTTGGTGCTGGCGGGCTTGGCGGCCGAAGGCGAAACCATGGTGAACCGGGTCTACCATTTGGATCGGGGATTTGAACGGATCGAGGAGAAACTGGGTGCCTGCGGCGCCGATATTACGCGCGTATCCAGTTGATTGCTAAAGGGCATTAATGGCGGACAGACTAAATTTATTCATTCAGGATGGTGAGGATCTCCAAGTCGTTTCAGCGCATCTGCAGGACGCGGTCGCGCGCATTGGTGATGTGACCTACCTGCCGGGCGAGCGGCGGTTTGTGTTGATGTTTAACCGGTTTCGTTGGGAGCAGGTGAACGATCGGGGCAGCGCCAAGCCGTCAGACAAAAAATTTGAACGTGTACGAACTGGTTTGCATTTTGACGATGTGCGGTCGGCGAAGTTGCAGGGCATCAGCCGCACAAATGACGATGCGGTTCTGGAATTACTGTCTCTCAAATTCGAAGAGGCGGAAGCGCCGTCAGGCGCCCTGCTTTTGACGTTTGCCGGCGGTGGCGCCATCCGCCTCGATGTAGACTGTCTTGAGGGACAAATGCGCGACATCAGCGACCCGTGGCCGGCAGCAGGCCTGCCTCAGCATGCCCTTGACGAGGCCGGGGAATAAAGATGCCCTTCAAATTGGATTCGACATCCAAGGGATTTGCCGACCAATTCGCCGATCTGCTCACTCTGAAGCGGGAATCGTCCAGTGAGGTCTCTGACGTCGTTGCCGCGATCATCGCCGACGTGATAGACGAGGGTGATGAAGCGCTTTTTCGGTATACGGAGAAATTTGACGGTGTTTCCCACACGACGGAGACGCTTGCGGTTGCGCCGTCGGAAATTGAAGATGCGTTGGCAGAGTGTGCACGAGAAACGTTGGACGCACTGGAGCTGGCTGCCGAACGGATAAAGTCGTTTCACGAACGGCAATTGCCCGAAGACGACCAGTTCATCGATCATGAAGGGGTTGGTTTGGGACAGAAATGGACGGCTGTCGGCGCCGTCGGATTATATGTTCCCGGCGGGCAAGCCGCCTATCCAAGTTCCGTGCTCATGAATGCAATTCCTGCACGCGTGGCCGGCGTTGACCGGGTGGCGATGGTGGTGCCCACGCCGAACGGCGTCTTGAATCCGCTGGTTTTGGCGGCAGCACACACTGCGGGCGTCACGGAGATTTTGAAGATCGGCGGCGCCCAAGCGGTGGCGGCGCTTGCCTACGGCACCGACTCCGTCGATCCGGTCGACAAAATTGTCGGTCCGGGAAATGCGTTCGTTGCAGCCGCCAAGAGACAGGTTTTCGGCAAAGTGGGCATCGACATGATTGCTGGGCCCTCGGAAATCCTGGTCGTTGCGGACGCCGAAAACAACCCTGATTGGATTGCGGCTGACTTGTTGAGCCAAGCCGAACATGATGCCTCAAGCCAATCTATTCTGATTACGGATGATGAGCCGTTTTGTGCGCGCGTCAGGGACGCGGTGGAGCGTCAGCTTGCGTCCCTTCCCCGTGGCGAAATCGCGCGGCAAAGCTGGCAAGACTTTGGTGCCACCATACTTGTGCCCTCTCTGGATGCGGCCGTGCCGCTGGTGGACGCGTTGGCCCCGGAACACTTAGAGCTTGCCCTTGCCGATGACGAGGCGCGACGGCTTTCGCAGGAGATCCGGAATGCCGGCGCCATTTTTCTTGGCCGGTACACGCCGGAGGCGATCGGTGACTATGTGGCGGGAACAAACCATGTGCTGCCCACGGCGCGCAGCGCCCGCTTTTCGTCCGGATTGTCGGTCTACGACTTTATGAAGCGCACATCGATCGTTCATTGCCGCCCCGACGGGCTTGCAGCCATTGGAGGCGCTGCTGTAACCTTGGCTGAAGCGGAGGGGTTTGACGCCCATGCGCGCTCCGTTGCTATCCGTCTCAATCGCTGATCCGGCGCCCGGCACCAAACTGTTAATGCATTATGACGTAATCTTTCTCACGAAAGAGAGCTGCCTTTAAGGTGACAATCCGCGAAGCGGTTCCTTTTGCGATTTTTCGGCCCGGTTCAATCACAATGTCCGACACATCCGACCCGTCACGACAGAGCTTCAAGATCATTGATTTGGTCTTGGACGAGAAGACTGTCGTACGCCGCGGACCGGACGTGGAACATGAACGCAAAGTGGCGATCTTCGATTTGTTGGAAGAGAACTTTTTCCATCCCATTGGGTCCGACGGGGGGCCTTATGTGTTGCATCTGTCTATTGAAGAAAACCGTCTGAACTTTGATATCCATACGGAGCAGGACGAGCCTCACGGAAAGGTCATCCTGTCTTTGACGCCCTTTCGAAAAATCGTCAAAGACTACTTCCTGATTTGCGAGAGCTATTATGAGGCTATTCGCAATGCCACGCCGTCGCAGATCGAGTCGATCGATATGGGCCGCCGCGGATTGCACAATGAGGGCTCGCAACTATTGAAGGACCGGCTTGAGGGCAAGATTGACGTCGATTTCGATACGGCGCGCCGGCTCTTCACGCTTCTGTGCGTGTTGCACATCAAGGGCTAACAGCGATGATGGACACCGAACACCGCGACATGCCCAACGCGGTGCTTTTCGCCTGCAATTTGAATGCGGTCCGGTCGCCGATGGCCGAAGCGCTGACCAAGCATTTTTTTCCAAACCAAATCTATGTGGATTCGGTGGGCGTGCGGGCAGGGGAGCTTGATCCCTTCGTGATATCGGTCATGCAGGAAATGGGCATCGAATTGTCGCGCCATCGGTCGAAGAGTTTCGATCAATTGGAAGACACGCTATTCGATTTAATCATCTCGTTGACGCCGGAGGCCCATCACAACGCCCTCGAATTGACGCGGACCATGGCGGTGGAAGCGGAGTATTGGCCGACTCAAGATCCAACGATCATTACCGGAAGCCGAGATCAGCGCCTTGAAGCTTATCGACAAGTGCGCGATGAACTGATGGAGCGAATTCGGAAGCGATTTGGGCGCCAACAACCGCCAAAACCCTAAAAACCGTACATTTTGGCCATTGAAGCTTGATTTTGGCGAATTTCGTCTGCATGGTCCCGCTCGAGTTGAACCAAGAGGAGCCAATGGCGAAGGAAGAACTGTTAGAGTTTCCCGGCGTTGTGACGGAATTGCTGCCCAATGCAACGTTTCGGGTAAAGCTTGAGAATAACGACCACGAAATTATCGCCCACACGGCAGGTAAGATGCGCAAAAACCGCATTCGCGTGCTGGCCGGGGACAAAGTTCTGGTCGAGATGACGCCCTACGATCTTACCAAGGGGCGCATCACTTATCGTTTCAAATAGACGATATTGGCTGCCGACCGACCGGAGTTTGTGCTGGCGAGCGCATCGCCAAGGCGCCGGGCGCTGCTGGGGCAGATTGGGCTTGAGCCCGATACCGTCTCACCCACCAACATCGACGAAACGCCGATAGACGGCGAGGCACCGCGCGACCTTGCCCTGCGGCTGGCTGTTCAAAAAGCAGATGCAGCAGCGCGCGACCGCGCCGGGACAGATTCAGATGCAATCGTTCTGGCGGCCGACACGGTGGTTGCCTGCGGCCGGCGCATCTTGCCGAAAGCGGAAACGTCGCAACAGGCGCGCCGGTTCCTGGAACTCTTGTCCGGCCGTTCTCATCGTGTTTGGACGGGCATAGCAGTCGTTCGCGGCGACAGGCGCTGGTCCCGCCGCGTAGAAACCCGTGTCAAATTCGGACGCCTTCATCCGGATCAGATCGACGCTTATCTGGCGCTGGACGAATGGAAGGGCAAAGCAGGTGCCTATGCCATCCAAGGTCATGCAGCCATTTTCGTGCAATCGATTCAAGGATCGTATTCGAATGTGGTTGGGCTGCCATTGCGGGAAACGGCCCATCTGCTCGAAGCGGCCGGCCTGCCAACGTGGCAAGCGCCACGCCGCCGGTAAGGCCGGCGCGTCTCATTTTGCGGCCCCAAACCGAGCCGCTTCATAAATCCAAAGAAACACTCTAATGTTTGCGGTCAGGCCTTGTGAGGATCGTTTCTTGAAGAATGAAATTCTAATAAATGTGGGGTTGGGGGAAACCCGGGTCGCGTCCGTCGAAGAGGGGCGGCTGTGCGAATTGCACATAGAAAGGCGGCCGGTCGACCGTGATCAGGATGCCACCGATGCCCGCGGCAGCAGTGTGCTGAATAACATATTCCTTGGCCGTGTGCAGCGGGTGCTTCCGGGGATGCAGGCGGCGTTCGTCGATATTGGACTGGCACGCGCTGGTTTTTTGGGCGCGCGCGAAGCGCAGTGCCTTGCTGAAATGTCGGCCATGAACGATGGGCAATTGCCGCCCATCAGTGCGTGCGTCCGCGAAGGCGAAGCGATCTTGGTGCAAGTGGTTAAAGATCCGATGGCGGATAAAGGCGCAAGGCTGTCGGCCAACGTCACTGTGCCGGGCCGTTTGTTGGTGTACGTGCCAAATCAAAATGGTGTGGGCATGTCGCGCCGCATTGAAGATGAACAAGAACGCCAACGTCTGACGAATGTTGTTGAGAAGCTCATCGCCGAAGCGTCTTTCGATGGCGGATTTATCGTACGGACGGCGGCCATGGGCCTCGAAGAAGATTTATTACGGGAAGACGCGCAAGAGCTGTTTGACAAATGGAAAACGATCGAACGTTTCCGTGCCAGCATGTCGCCGCCTGCGCTGATACATCAGGATGTGGATCAGATTTCTCGGGTGTTGCGCGATTTCGTCAATCGGGAAACATACCGTATACAGATTGATGATCTCAATTCCTACAAACAAGCGAAGCGCTATCAAGAGGCGCACCTAGCCGATCACGATGTGGATATTGATCTTTTCAAGGGTCCGGGATCATTGTTCGAGAGCCTTCAATTGGAAAGCCAAGTGGAAGCATGCTTCGATCCCCAGGTTTCGTTAAGATCCGGTGGGTGGATTACCATCGAGACGACAGAAGCGCTGACCGCGATTGACGTCAATTCCGGCAGCCTTACCGAAGAAACCGGCCTTGAAGAAACCAGCGTACGGACGAATATCGATGCGGCGGATGAGATCGGTAAGCAGTTGAGGTTGCGGGGAATTGGTGGGCTCATTGTGGTCGATTTCATCCATATGAACGACCCGGACAACGCCGCCCGCGTCGTGCAACATTTGGAACAAAGCTTGGTGGGCGATCGCGTGCCATTCCAAGTGTCGCCCATGTCCGAATTCGGTCTTGTGGAAATGACCAGGAAACGCGTGCGCGAACCTTTGTCGCGCATGCTGACCGAAGGATGCCGCACCTGCTCGAGCCGTGGCCGGTTGCAAACGGCGGCGACCGTGGCGAATGACTTGTTGCGCGCCGTCGAGCGGGAAGCGCGGGACAATCCGGGCAAACCCCTGAAGGCCGTGGCGTCATCCGACGTGATCCGGTGGATCGAAGCGCGAGAGGATGGAGTGCGCGCGGCGCTCATGGAAAAGGGCATTGGGCCGGTCGTGTTCGAAAAGCAGGTGCCCTCGCCGCGCGACCGGTTTCATGTACATGTGATGGATGAGGTTGCGTGATGGCCACCACGGGCAACAAGACCTGTCCGATTTGCGGCAATGCGCGCCTCGATAGGTTTCGGCCTTTTTGTTCGAAGCGTTGCGCCGATTTGGATCTGGCCCGCTGGCTCGGCGGAACCTACAGCTTGCCGGCCGAGGAGCCGCCCGATGACTTTGGTGCAGAGGGCGAGTTCTATGTGCCGGAGCCCGACAACGACCGGTAGCCGGTCGCCTGGCCGCAGGCCATCCATGAGCGAAAGCCGCTGGAAACTGCCGTTTCGCGCGCACCGGCCCGGCGCTGGACAGGGGGAGGATTTTCGCCTATACCCGGCGGCTCCGGCCCGTCCTTAACGGGGCAGCGCCGCCCCTCCTTCTTGTGGGCCCAGGTAGCTCAGTTGGTAGAGCAGCGGACTGAAAATCCGCGTGTCGGTGGTTCGATTCCGCCCCTGGGCACCATTGGCCTTCCCGGTCATTCTAAGTCGTTGATATCGTTAGACGTTGCCTCCGAAAAGTGTCCCACTTTTCGAAAGGTGGGACACTTTTGGCGTTTGCAACCGACTGATTTCGTTGACACGTGTGATCCCCAGCCTGGATTGCGCCACTGACGAAGTCCCAATTGTTTTTGAAGATCTGTATACGGTATTATTTAGCTATTGGAGAGGTGGATGCGCAAGTCAAACCGAGTTTCGGGCGAGTTTGCATATCTTTTGTTACGTTGACCGTACTCTTTGGCGTTTTCGCTTTCATAAAATGCAGTATAAAGATCAATCTTTGGCCTCTAAGCGGCTACCTCTAAGCTCACCTTCTCAAAAATGGAAACCAATTGGCGTGCGAGCGGTGTTCCCAATGTTTCCGGACGAAGCAGTAAAGAACTTTCCCAGTTTATGGACAAATCAACATCAATCTGCCGCAGGACCTTCGCTTCTAGCTCTTGACTGAAAATGGCTCTCGGACCCGCACAAATCGCATCTGTTGTGAGCAGTAGCTTTTTGAGCAGATCATAATTGTCAGAAACAATCCTTATGGCATCAAGTATGGGGCTGCCGGGAAGCGGCGTTGCTGACCCTTGTGTTTTTGGTGCGACCCATGGAAATTGAGCCAGGCGGGCCTCGTCGGCTAACTTTGACCGGAATATTGTATGCTTGTGGCGAGCGACAGCGATCACTTTGTCTTGCACCATTGGTACGCAGACAATGTTTCTGTTTTGCCAATCGGCTGATCGAAAGGGACCGACGATCACATCAACCTCGGACGCGTTCAACATTCTCAAAAGTGTTTCGTCATCCTCGGTGACGACTGACAAGTTCACCTTACCGACCGCCTCCAAGAAACGCGTCAATACTTGCGGCAACAGAACTTGTTCGATGATTGGCCCGACACCAAGATTGAGGTTCCCGAACTCGAACTGCGTCATCAGTTTGACGTGACGCTCGATCTCAACGACTTGGTCTCGCAGAGGTTCTGCCTTTGAAAGAATATAGTTCGTCACCTCAGTCGGGATGAGGCCCGTACTAGATCGATAGAATAGTTGGGCTTCCAGCTTATCTTCCAGCCGAGCCAGCTTCTTGCTCAATGTCGGCTGAGACATGTTCAATTGAGCGCATGCTTGGGTGAGGCTTCCTTCAATTCTTACCGTTCGGATGAGTTCGATATCTGATACATCCATGTCAAGTCCTCATTATTCCAAAAGTTTACATGGCCTAGTAAATCTATTCATTTCCTTTCGTCCTCGATAGCCCCTAATTTCGCTCAAGAATAAAACCGAGGACGCATCAATGAATTTTTGGACCAAGAAAACGGCAGAATCCCCCGTGAAGATCTGGGGCGCGGGTACAGCCCGCAGCCTTCGTCCGATCTGGGTCGCGGAGGAGTTAGGCCTCGACTATGAGCTTGCCCCGATTGGACCCCGAACCGGGGAAACGCAAACCAAGGAATATACCGAGCTCAATCGAAAGCAGAAAATTCCATTCCTCGTAGACGGAGAGGTCCACTTATCTGAGAGCGTTGCCATTTGTCGCTATCTCATCATGGTTTATCCCAACGACCAGCTTTCATCCCCCGAAACTCTCCTGGAAAAAGCGAAAGAGGACGAGTGGGTCTCTTACATCTACGGCGAGATCGATGAGACGAGCCTTTATGTGATGCGCCGCCACCGGGACCTGGCAGATATCTATGGCGCGTCCGAAGACGTTGTCCAGTCTTGCTCAGCCTACGTTCAACGGCACTTCGGGGTTCTGGCAAAACACCTGGAACACCAACAATATCTCATGGAACGCGGTTTCAGCCTTCCTGATGTTTTGCTGACGTCATGTTTGGACTGGGCCATTCATTACGAAGTTCCTGTTCCCCAAGTTTTGCAAGACTATCGAAATGTCATCGCGGAACGTCCCGCTTATCAGAAGGCGATGACAATCAACTACAAAGATCTGTTCGGAGGATAAGCATGGGACCGCTTGATGGAATAAAAGTGCTCGATTTAACAACGATGGTGTCTGGCCCGGTGGCGACAATGATGCTTGCCGATCAGGGTGCTGATGTTATCAAGGTGGAGCCGCTTCACGGTGAGCAGATGCGCCATATTGGGCCACCTCATAACGATGTGGCTGCTGGGTTCTTTTCTTGCAATCGGGGTAAGAGGTCTCTCGCGCTTGATCTGAAATCCGATGAAGGCAAAGAGGTCCTATTCAAACTCATCGCGGAAACCGACGTGTTCATTCAGAATTTCCGGCCCGGCGCGATTGAGCGCATGGGTTTTTCTGAAGAAGCCTTACGTGCGATCAATGAAAAACTGATTTATGTGTCGATTAGCGGGTTTGGCGAAAATGGCCCCTATGCTCACAAGCGTGTCTATGATCCTGTGATCCAAGCCCTGTCGGGCGCAACGGATATTCAGGCAGATCGGGCGACCGGCAATCCTCAAATGTTCCGGATCATTATCGCCGATAAGGTTACGTCGGTCACAACAGCGCAAGCCATATCGTCGGCCTTGTATGCCCGTGAGAAGACTGGTGAAGGCCAACATATTCGAATCTCTATGCTGGAAACCATGCTTGCCTTTTTCTGGCCAGAAGGCATGGCTGGTCTCACCTATGGCGAGCGTGAGATTGACGTCACGAAGTTCCAAGGGGTGATGGATCTCATCTATCCAACCAAAGATCGTTTCATCACTGCTGGCGCCGTTTCCGACAAGGAATGGGCGGGCATGTGCCGGGCACTCAATCGGGAAGACCTCATTGAGGATGCGCGCTTTAAAACGTCGACAGATCGATTTGTAAACTCCCAAGAGCGCAAGCAGATAACAGCAGATGAAATCGCCGCTTGGCAGAGCGACGACATTCTCAAGCGCCTCGATGAAGAAGGTGTTCCGTGTGCCCCGTTACTCTCACGCATGGAATTGATGGAGCATGAACAGGTCGTTCTCAACGACTCCATCCAGAAAATCGATTACCCAGGCTTTGGGGAAGTGCGTCAAGCGCGCCCAGCAGCTCGATTTGACAAGACACCAGCTGAAATCAAAGGGCCAGGTCCGAAGCTGGGCGAGCACAGTCGCGAGATCCTTTCCGATCTTGGATATAGCGCGGAGGAACAACAAGTACTGATCGACGGACAAAAAATACTGACCGCCCGCTAATAGGGCGGATCGAAGGAGGAAATAACATGGCCAAAGTATGTTTGGTGTTAGGTGCCGGCGCAGGTATTGGCGGGAATGTGGGTAAGAAATTCGCACGCGAGGGATATCATGTGGCCCTGTGCCGCCGCAGTGATGAAGAAGGCCTCAACAAAATTGTTGCCGAGATTGAAGCGGAGGGCGGTTCTGCCAGTGGTCACCTTGTCAATGCAGTTAAAGAAGGGGCCATCGAGGATCTGATCGAGGCGGTAGAAGCCGGCATCGGTCCAATCGACGTTGTTCTTTACAATCTGGGGTCGCAGATTGGTGGACGATCTTTAGAAGACACGACACTCAAAGTGTTCGAGCTTGGCTGGCAAATGGCCACAATGGGGTTGTTTCGCGTTGCGAAAACCCTCTTTCCCCGGATGGTTGAACGTGGCAGTGGCACGCTTTTGGTAACGTCTGCGACCGCGTCGGTTCGTGGTAATGCCGGGCAGCATTCCCATGCAGGCTCAATGGGCGGTCGCCGCATGTTGTGCCAGACGTTAAATGCTGAATTTGCGTCTAAGGGCATCCATGTGGCGCACATTCTGATTGATGGTGCTGTTGATGCGCCAGACACATTGGGCAAGATGATGGGGGCCGATGCATTTCAGAAGCTTCGCGAGGCGCGCGGGCTCGAACATGATGGCTTGATGTTGCCTGAAAAGATGGCCGAGACTTACTTCCACGTCTCGCAGCAACATCGTTCGGCTTGGACCCACGAACTCGACTTGCGTGCGTTTTCGGATCTCGCTTGGTGGAATCACGCAGCTTAATCCGGGAAGCAGGTCGATATGATTTCCAACGAACTGCCTAACGGCACAACTGAACAAGATCGGTTGTCACGGCGAGATTTTCTCGGCACGGTCGGCAAGACATCAGTTTTGGCCACAGCCACACTCTATTCGGCGAGCAGCCTCGCCGTCCTTACAAGCACTCGTTCTGGATGGGCGGCTGAGCCCCAATTCCTGATTTTAAGAGACGCTGATATCAAGTTGTTCGGCGCGCTCCTGCCCGCCGTTGTGCAGCAGGCGAACCCGAAAGTCGATAGTCAGAAGTTTCTCCAGTCGCTGGATTCGATTCTGGCTCATGCCGATGCGGAAACCGCCCAACTGATCCAGCAGCTGGTGGACTTGGTCACAGGTGCGCTCACAAGAGGCGCAATGACAGGCTCCTTGTTTTGGGATTGGCCCGATTTTGATGTTCAAACCGTCAACTCCATTTTGGAGTCATGGCGTGAAAGTTACTTTGAGTTGCCAAAGACGGTCTACGCCGTTGTGACCAGACTTACGGCAACTGCCTGGTACATGGTCCCCGAGAATCAACAAATTACCGGCTACAAAGGCCCTCCCAAAAAGATCGTAGACTGATCGATGACGGAGAAAACAAGAGAAAAAAGCCATGCAGCATGAAATTGAAGTCGCCGGTATAGAAGACCCGTATCGCAACGCTCAGGAAAAGGGTTGGAAGATCGTCAATGCGAGCATGCTCGATGACGATTTGGTGCTCGAAGCTGATGTTGTCGTTGTCGGCACAGGGTCGGGTGGAGGTACTGCGGCTGAAGTTCTAAGCGAAGCCGGTTTGCGGGTCGTCATGCTTGAAGAGGGGATGCTCAAATCGTCTGACCGCTTCAATATGGCTGAAGGCGAAGCCATTACCGATCTTTACCGCGATGCTGGGCTCCAATCGACAAAAGGCGAAGGTATCTATGTATTCCAAGGTCAGAATGTTGGCGGCGGCACGACAATCAACTGGTGTGCGAGTTTTCGGACGCCCACACAGACACTGCGTCATTGGGAACAGAATTTCGGCTTGAAGGGCTGTGGCGAAGACGATCTGGCTCCTTGTTTTGAGATTGCTGAAAAGCAGCTCAACATCATGAAGTGGCCCGCGCCGCCAAACAAAAATAACGAAATTCTAAAGCGCGGTGCGGAGAAATTAGGGTTTTCTTGGGGTGTCATTCCCCGCAATGTGGATGGTTGTTGGGATCTTGGATATTGCGGGCAAGGCTGTCCTGTTGATGCGAAAAAGTCGATGTTGGTCACGACCATTCCCAGCGCGCTTCAACAGGGGGCCAAGCTTGTTTATCGCGTCGCCGTCAACGCTCTTCTCCGGGAAGGGGACCGCGTTACCGGTGTAGAGGGTTTTGCTTATTCTCAGGATGACCGCCAGCGCACCGGCAAGAAAGTAACCGTCAGCGCTAAACATGTTGTGCTTGCCGCGGGAGCTATTCACACACCGGGCATATTGCTGCGCTCTGACGCGCCAGATCCATACAAACGTATTGGGAAACGCACTTTCTTGCACCCGGTCATCAACTCATATGCTCAGTTTAAAGAGCAAATAGATCCGTATTACGGCGCACCACAATCCATCTATTCAGACCATTTTACGTGGCCCGAGGACGATGAAACACAAATCGGATACAAACTTGAGGTGTTGCCTCTATTGCCAGGCACATACGCGACGTTGCAAGGCGGGCACGGCGCTGTGCTGCATGAGTCCATGACAAAGCTACCAAACACTCACGTCCTGATGGCGCTTATGCGCGATGGCTTCCATGAAGGAAGTCCGGGCGGTTCGGTTGAACTCTCCGAAAACGGCAGAGCCGTTCTCGACTATCCGCTCACATCCTATCTGACAGACGGCATGAAACACGCCTTTGAAACCATGACAGAAATTCAGTTCGCCGCGGGCGCTGTTGCCACCAGGATCGGTCATCGGGATTCTGCTTGGCACAACTCCCTTTCAGAAGCGAAAGAAGCGATCGGTCGCCTCCCCATCGAGTTGGGAAAAGCCAGCATATCCAGTGCCCATGTGATGGGCGGCTGCGCCATGGGCGAAGACGAGACGCAATGCGTCACGGACAGCGAAGGCCGTTTCCGTCATCTAGAGAACCTATCGATTTTTGATGGATCGCTCTTCCCAACAAGTTTGGGAGCCAATCCGCAGCTTTCTATTTTTGGAGTTTCGAGGAAGTTTGCCACCAAACTAGCTGAGACTCTGTAGCCACCAAAAACAACGAGATCATTTTGTTGGGTGGCAACACGAAGCTTTGAACAGACAAACGTCAGTAAGAGAGATGACGGAAGAGAAACAGGACATGAAAGTCGCTCTGGTCCTCGGTGCCGGAGATGGGATCGGACGCGCTATCTCCAGCAGGTTTGCGTTGGGCGGTTATCACACTGTCATTGTGCGTCGTGATCCTTCCAAGTCAGAAGGTTTGATCCAAGAGCTTAAAAAGCAGGGCGCGACCGCAACAGTTCTCTCCGCTGACATTCGTAAAGAAGAAAGTATGAGCGATCTTTTTGCAAATGTGGAATCGGAAATCGGTGAGATCGATGTCTGCGTTTACAACGGCGGGGCGAATACGCTTGCGGCCTTAGAAGAAACATCCGCAAAACTTTTCCAAAAAGTATGGGAGCTTTGTTGCTTAGGTGGTTTTCTTGCTGTTCGAGAGTCCGCAAAGGTAATGGGCCCAAGAGGTCGAGGCACGGTTATTTTTTCGGGTGCCACCTCTGGCATACGGGGCAAAGAAGGATTGTCGGCTTTTTCTAGTGGGAAGTTTGGTGTTCGATCTGTTGCCCAGTCCGCCGCCAAAGAACTTGCGCCAAAGGGTATTCACGTTGCCCACGTTTTGATCAATGGCGGTATTCGGTCAGCCGACATTGCGCGCCTTTACAAGGAACGCGCTGATTTGGATATCGATGATCTCGACAATGATTTGTTTATTGATGCGGATGCGCTTGCTGACGCTTATTGGTTTCTCTCTCAACAACCGAAAACCTGTTGGACGCACGAACTCGATGTCCGGACCTACCGAGAAAAGTGGTGAGAAACAACCCGATTCTTGAATCATCTGCTAAATCTGGAGCACTTACGATGACAAAAACAATCCGTGTAAAGCCTAGTGAACAATCCTGCGGCGCCGAGGTAACAGGTGTGGATATCTCGGAGCCACTTTCGCCGGACGTTGTGAAGGAAATACGCGATGCATGGCTTGAACACCATGTGCTGGCTTTTCCGAACCAAAAGCTAGACCACGACCAGTTTGAAGCCTTCGCCAGTTTATTTGGTGAGTTTGGGGCCGACCCTTTCTTCAATCCATTGCCTGGCCGAAAATACATCGCGGCTGTACGGCGCGAAGCATCGGACACGAGCCCGATCTTCGCGGAAAATTGGCATTCGGACTGGAGCTTCATGTCGGAACCTCCTTCCGCAACGTTCTTGTACAGTGTCGACATACCGCCGGTGGGAGGTGATACGCATTTCTCAAACCAACACCTGTCGTTTGAAAACATGCCTCCCGAGATGAAAGAAAAATTCGAGGGTTTGACAGCCATTCATTCCGCTGTTTTGGGGTACTCGCCTGAAGGTATTTACGGCGATACGAGCAAGAATGGTAGCATGGACATCAAACCGTCCGAGGAAGCTTACAAGCAAGAAAGACACCCGCTTGCACCGGTTCATCCAGAAACAGGAAGGCGCGGATTCCTAAGCGGGCTCTCTTACATAATCGGCTTTGAAGGCATGAGTGATGAAGAATCTCGCCCGCTCATCATGGAACTGAATGACTGGCAGTCAAAAGAGGAATTTCTTTACCGACATAAGTGGGAAAACGACATGCTGGTTATGTGGGATAATCGCAGTGTCATTCACAAGGCAACAGGTGGCTATGAAGGGCACCGGCGTGAGCTGCACCGGATAACGATTTACTAGCACTCTGCGGTACACAGACCCTTGCAATCACGAAGGCTGGGGCAAAGCGAGATTCATATCAAATTTCGCTGCTAAGCTTCTGTCCTCTGAAGTGCCATTGTTTGATACAAATTTGTTTCGAGTGGTTAGCATAAAGCGTGGGGTACCTGACACCGGCTAAACCAGGTTCTGCAGATTTCGATTTGCATGAAAAATCGGCTAACAGAAGTGGGACACCTGGAAAGAAAATAATAGAACGCTATAGGAAGGTTGCAGTGTCCCACCTTCTGCTAAGTCCTTGAAATTGTTCACTTGAGTGACCCCGCCCCTGGGCACCAGACCTCCCATGAGCCATCGAAATTGTTGATTTTGTGCCCCGAGAAGAGTCCCATTTTTCATTTGGTGGGATACTTTTGGCATCGCTAACCCAATGAATACATTGAAAGGTGTGATTCTGTTTCGGGAGCACACTGCGAGCGACGTCGACACGGATTTTTAATGTCCGTATGCGGCCCTAACCAGACATAGGCTTACTTGGATTTTGCGTCTGCTTTGGGTCATAAAGTGGACATGGTCCATGCTGAACTAATGAGCGTAACAAGACGGCATATTCGCAATGCCGCTCAGTCGTCCATGTCTGTGAGTTTGAGCTTCACGAGGTCGATCAGTGTCCCCGCCTTCTTCTTGAGATCATTGACGCTGTTCGTTCCGCGTGCATACGCCCAGAGTCCTTGTGCCGAGACCGCCAGGAAACCGGCCAGCTCCGTGATCTCGATTTCTGCTGGAGACCGATCAATTTCGTTGGCCAGCGCGCGAGCGAAGCCGCTGGTCAGTCGATTATAGTGCGCGCGTACGGCTTTCGCGATTTCGGCGTCGTGTGCGCCCATTTCTGTCAGGGTATTCGCCATGAGGCACCCCCGAAACGGCAGCCCCCTCTCTGCAATGTCAGCCACACCATCGTTTAGATAGGCTTCAATGGCGGCAAGGCCGGCGCCATCTGCCTCCACAATTGCGAATGCTGGTGTGACGGCCGTGTCCCGAAAATGAGAGAGGCACGCGAGGAACAAATCCCGTTTGCCGCCGAAATCTGCGTAGATCGACCCGCGGCCGACACCTGTCGAGCGGACCAAGTCGTCCATCGATGTCGCTTCAAATCCGTATGCCCAGAACTGGTGCATGGCGTTTTCGACAAGCGTGTCCCGCGAATGTGATCTTGGTCGAGGCATTTCTTGCTTGTATTTGAACGATCGTTCCATTACAAGAGAAAAGTGTCCCGCTACCAAGATTACTGTGGCTACGCCGACAGTACCGATCGACCGAATCCTTCGAACCATAACGCATGCCCAGGCTGCGGACCTCTCAATAAGTCGGTCTGTCTTCTGTCAGTCAACGAATGGAAACGATGTCACCAATGATTGATCTGTACACAGCATCAACACCGAATGGCTGGAAGGCCTCCATTTGTCTAGAGGAGTTGGGACTGCCCTACAATACGACGCATCTCGATTTCGCCCAGAACGAACAAAAACAAGAGTGGTACCTCAAGATCAATCCCAACGGCCGCATCCCCGCGATCATCGATAGAGAAAACAACGATTTCGGAGTGTTTGAATCAGGCGCAATACTGATCTACTTGGCTGAGAAAGCGGGGAGGCTGTTGTCAACGAACAACGAGAAACGTTCCGTCGCCCTGCAATGGCTCATGTTTCAAATGGGTGGGATCGGACCAATGCAGGGTCAGGCGCTCGTGTTCATAAGAAACGTGCCGGAGAAAATGCCGTACGTGATTGATCGATACGTAAATGAAACCAAACGCCTCTATCGCGTACTTGATCGCCGCCTTACTGCAGAGGAGTTTCTGGCTGGCGAATACAGCATCGCTGATATCGCATTATGGCCTTGGATCTATTGTGCAGAATGGACAGGGATTGATCTTCAGGAAACCCCAAATCTCGCCCGATGGTTCGAATCTCTTTCGTCACGTCCCGCGGTTAAAAGGGGGCTAAACGTTCCGGAGCCTTTTGACATAAACGATATCATGAAAGATGAGGGCGAGGTCAAAGAAATCGAAAAGAGATGGAGCAAATTGCTAGGAAGCAATAACCCAGAAGACACCTGACACTTGATGTTCGCAATTGGCTGGACAGAGATGGTCTAGCCCTGTCCGTTGAGAAAATCAGCTTTGACGCCGAGAGCGACCACTAAATCAGAGAGTAGCCAATTGGAAGATAAGTCGGGCAGGGGAGTGGGACACTCAGAACGAAAACGATGGAACACAACAGAAAACGGAGACTGTCCCGCCTTTGGCTGAGTCATTGATTTTGCTCACTTGGCGTGTCCCGTCCCCGGGGCACCATCGGTATCCTGCGGCATTGATATCGTGAGATTGTGTCCCGAAGAGTGTCCCACCTCTCCGATGGTGGGACATATTTGTTGGTTCTAACGGCGAGACATCGTTGAGTTGTGTGAATCCAATTCGGAATCACGCCACGAGTGGTGTCGCTAAAGATCAAAAATGTCCGTATGCGGTTCAAAAGAGACTTTGATTGTTATTCAGTGATTGCCAAGTAGGCGGAAGTCATTTCGGTCAGTTCAGCAATCAGCTTCTTCATTTCCAGACTGTGCGTCTTCATATAGTCATTTTGGTTTTCGGCTGCTGCTTGGCCGGACAACAATGTGTCTCGAAACGTTGCTGTAGTAACTCTTAGAACAAACTTACAGCGCTTCTTAAGCTCTCTATCGCCGTAGGTGGACGTTTGCAGCAAACCGGCAAACCAGTCGGCAGTGAAATTCCGTGCGGCGATCATGAGGTCGAATGATTGTGGATCATTCAAAGCGTTCGCAGCTCTCATGAGATGGATATGATCGAGCGTGAACTGCAACGTGTTCTTATGCAGATTAGTGAGCAACTGCCGGTCTGATAGAGAAGAATCGAATTGCTTTGCGTCGTGAACTGGTTTGTCCCTCGTTTGATCATAGAACCTTACAAATGCGGACCTAAGCAAGTCTTGCTTGTCGTCAAATCGACGGTAGATGGCTCCGGTCGTAACGCCAGCCTCAGCCGCAATTTCTGATACGGTTAGATCAAAAAAGGACTTTTCCTTCAGGAGAGTCTCGAAGGCGTCGAGAAGCACTTGTTCCGTCTTGATTGATCGCGCCTGTTTTGGCCGATGACCCGGCTTGGACGCTTCCAATGGAATCTCCATAAAAAAATGTCGAAACACCTTGATACCACAATTCAATATGATAATGCTATTAGCATAATCTTAAATGGAGATAAACATGGAAAATGGACCATCACCATCAGGAAAGTTGATATTTGAGAAAAACGGTCCGATTACCCGGATCACGTTAAATCGACCGGACATTCACAACGCTCTGGATCGAGAGCTGTCTCAGGAACTGCAGGATGCGGTGCGTGCTGTTGATTTGGATCGTGAATGCCAGATCATGATTCTCACGGGCGCAGGCGATACATTTTGCACCGGCGATGACATCAAAGAATTCAACGATTGGAATCAGGAAGACACCGAGTGGCAAATTCGCCGATACCAACAAACCGTCAAATACCTCGAAAATCTTCGCCCCGTGACGATCGCACTGGTGGATGGTGTTTGCACAGGAGGTGGGCTGGAACTCACGCTCGCGTCGGACTTTGTCATTGCAACCACCCGCTCGCGTTGGGGAATGCCAGAAATAAATTGGGATATCACGCCCGGATGGGGCGGCACGGGTAAAATCGCAAAGTTTGCCGGGCGCCGGAAAGCACTTGAATGGAATCTTTTAGGGACGTTGTTCAGTGCCCAGAAAGCCGAACGGTACGATCTGGTCAATAGGCTGGTTGAGCCTGCACAACTTGAAGCGGAAGGCGAAAAATTGATCGAGATTTTGATGTCCAAAAACCCACGAACCGTCTATCTCACAAAGTACTGCGTCAAAAACGGTTCGGACCTGGATTTTACCAAGGTAATGGCTTTCGAGGGGACGCCGCAAAGACTCCTATTGAAAGAGGCCATAGGTATTGCGGACTTTGTCGAAACAGATTCTCGTAACAAACGACGCGAACTCTTAAGCGACTATTGGTTCGACTAGAGAGTGATTTTACCGTCCTTGTTGACGCTCTTACCGTTGGTTTGAGCGTCAAGTTTCCGATCAATGGGAGTTGAACAAGAAAAATGTTTTTGAGGGTCGTCGGCGCCAAAATTGTGGTGGACCGATCGCAGACATTGCAGCGACATCTGGCGAACAACCGACTTTGCTCGGTCCAGGGAGGCTGAAAGGCAGAGGAGAGTAGTGGGGCACTCAGAAGGAATGCGATAGAAATCCATGGGAAGTTTAAAATGTCCCACCTAGCAGTAAGTCATTGAAATCACTGGACCGATGACCCACGCCCCTGGGCCCCATCCATATGCCGACACGTTGCGCCGACACAAACGCGACTTTTCCGATGGCAGAGTTTTGTCCGACGTTTTGGATTTGCTGCAAGAGCTAAGACAATGAAACTATTGGCTCAGAAGCCCGAGGGCCACCAAGTCGGTGAGGTATTTGTTGATCAAGTCTTTGTCCAAATGGGGAATGCCGCCGGCGGCTGGCAGGACCTCATCGACGGCGGCGCTGAAAAATTCTGCAGACATCGAAGCGCCGGGGACCGCCTTATTCGGCCGGGCAAACATCTCGAGCACGGGAAGTGAAGACCGGGCTTTCACATCTTCCGGCAGAGCCCGTAAGGCCATCTCGAATCGCCTTAGCCATTCATCGTAGTCATCGATACGCTCGATGGGGATGCCGCTTTGTTCGATCCACTGAACGAAACTGTCCATCGAGATCCCATCATTATGCGGATTAAGCACGTGATAGGTTTGGTGTCCCGATCGTTCATGGTCGCTGATTGCGACCACCGTTTTGGCGATAAAATCGACGGGTAGGCCCTCATAATGGGCGTGGGCCGCTGCACCATTGTAGAAGCTTTGCGGCGCAATCCCGGTTCGTGCGACGCTCAGAACAAAGCGTGTAAAGACATCGGGAATATTGACCTGGCCGCGATAAGATCGGTGGGCGAGAATCATGTTCGATCGGAACACGTTCACAGGCAAGTCGAAACGCTCATTGGCCTCGCGAAGCAGAACCTCAGCCGCCCATTTGCTCGCTGCATACCCCACCGCATATCCGTCATTCAGTTCAAAATCCGGAATTACGGTGCGAATATCCGCCTCTTCACGGATGGCGTGGCCATTTCTATCGAGCGCCGCGGCGACGGTCGAAATGTTGACGACCCTCTTCTTGCGTGTGGTCAGGGCGAGGGCAATGAGCCAGGCGGTGCCCGCCACATTCGGTTGAAACAATTGCCGATATGGCATTCTGTGGTTTACCAGTGCGCCCACATGGATGATGGCGTCGACTCGTTCCGCCAACTCCGCCCACAGCTCGCTTGATAGACCCAGCCGCGGTGCAGACAGGTCGCCTGCAAGGCACACCAAGTGGTTTTTCGCGAACGCGTCGAACCGTTCCTCCAATGCCTTGTCGCCGGTGAGAAAGGCGTCGCGCAGCCGCACGCCGGCCGCTTCATCGTCGGCGCCACGACCCAGACAGATCAGTGTGCCCCCGTTCTGTGACAGTCGTTCCAACCATTCCAAAGCAATGAATCGCCCAAGAAAGCCGTTTGCACCGGTTAGAAGAATCGTTTTTGGATCGCCTCGGCTAGCGGGCGCCAGTGACTCTGCTGCGGCCAGGGTCTCGGCGTCGATAAATCCATCGAGAGTCAGATCCGTAGCGTGAAGGAGCTTGGCGTTTTTGCCATGGATGTCATCAGGGGTTGCGCGGGCAAAACTGTTTGTGTTTTTGGTGTGTTCGATCTTGCGCGCCAGATCCAAAAGCGTATGCGATGGATGGACAATATCGCCAACTTCGACAGTGATGTCGAAAACGTCCTCGAGCAACATGGCAAAGGAGAGGGCGGCAAGTGAGTCGCCACCTATCTCGGCAAAAGAGACGTCGCCGTCGTCTCGGATTTCGTCAATACCAAGCGAAATTTGCGCGGCTCTCAGGACGGTCTCGTCGACTGGCGCGTTTTGACTATTGGCTTTGAGGTTGCGCAGCGCGTCGTCCTGGCCGCGCGCCATCTCCGCATACATGGTTTCAAGCCGGTCTTGGTATTTCGCGTTGAAAGCGGGGCGCATATATTTGCCGACGCCAGCCAACAATCCATTTTCAACCGAGAAGGGTTCGGTCTCAATGATGATGTCGCGAGGAATTTCGTAGGAGTTTAGATTGTTAGTTGCAGCGATCTCTCGAATCGCGGTCATCAGTTGTTGTTTTGTCGCCTTTTCCTTTTGGCCGGCATCCAACAGATCCTGGTTCGGAACAACGACCCCAAGCAGATACGAGCGGGACGAGTTGCCGTAGAGAAACACTTGGCGAAGGACGGGGTCGCCACCCGCATAAAGTGCTTCGAGATTTGATATTGCGACAAACTCTCCTTGCGCCAATTTGAGGACGCTATTGCGCCGGTCGAGAAAGCGGATCTTGCCGGGTTCTACCTCCTCCATGATGTCGCCGGTGCGGTAAAAACCGTCCGCGTCCAACAGCTTCGCATTGAGCTCCGGGCGCTTGTAGTACCCGTCAATCAACCGGCTTGTTTTGACCGCCAACTCACCGCGCGGATAGGGTTTGTCCGTCGTGAAATAGCCAAGTTCGGGAACATCGATCAGTTTGTGCGCGCTGATCGGCGGGTTCTGAATAGTTCCGTTGACAGAAACACCACCGGTCTCCGTTGATCCGTAGGAATCGGTAAGCGGAAACCCAAATAGTTTTTCGGTGAAGTCTTGCAGCTCGGGCGAAAGCGGTGCGGAAGCAATCACCGCGGACTGCAGGCGGCCGCCGAGCAAGTCTTGACGCAATTGGGTGAAGTTATGCTCGCCATCGTGTGCAAGGTCGGCGCAGGCGCGCTGATACAGCAGTTCGCAGATGCGCGGTACGAGCCCCAAATCGGTCGGGCGCACGAGCGGTAAATCGTCCAGGAAAGAAGACAAATCGCTCAGCGCCGTAAAACAAAGCAGCCCCCCTCGGCCGAGCGTCATGAAGGTGTACGACGACCCGTAAGAATGGCTCATGGGCTGGTAGTGGAGGACGATGGCAGGCGGCGCATAAGGGGCGGACGCCCACGGAACAATCGCGTTCTGCTCCGTATAGATAGCGCCTTTCGGCGAGCCCGTGCTGCCGGAGGTATAAACGATCGAGACGATTGGGGCTTCCCCCTCAGCGGCAACAAAGGGCTCGACTTCCGGCAGGCCCGCGCCGCGGGAGCGGGTGTCTGCAAACGTTGTCAACGACACACGTGAATTAGACTCCGTCAACGTATTGCGTGCGGTCTTAAGCGCGGTGAGATGGCTCGGGTCATCCTCGTCCACATCAAAGATAAGGAGGTTCCGGACGTCTTTGCAGGCAAGAGTGCAGGAAACAGCTTTCTCGAGTTGCTCAACACTAGCCGCAATGCATTTCGGTTGGACCTCAAGAACAATGTCTTCCAGTTGTGTCGGCGGCGCATTGGACGGCAGCGGCACATAGGGCAAACCGTTGTATTGTACGGCAAGGAGCAGAGCGGCATAGTCGGGCCCGGCAAACCCAAGGGTCGCGACCATGTCCCCGGGCTCCAAGGCGATTTCAGGATCGTGGGCAAACGCCGACGAAAGAGATTTTACCTGCTCCCAGAGCTCATCATAGGTCAGATAAATGAAGTGGTCCGCCAGCTCTCCACGTAATTTGGGCCGCCAGCCCAAAGCCGGCCGGTCGCCATAGGACGTAAGCACGATACGGATGATCTGGGCGATCGAAAGTTCCGGCTGCGTGATGGCATCAATGACCTGTGGGTCGGCTGTTGGTATTACTGCTGCCGAATCCAGCTGTGTGCTCCTATCATCGGTTACAAGCGCCATTCTTTGTGGTTCCGGCCCTATAGCGTACTCATATCAATCACAAAGCGGTATTTCACGTCCGCTCGCTCCATGCGCTCAAATGCTTCGTTGATGTCCCCCATGGCTATGATCTCGCAATCGGGAAGAATGTTTTTCTCCGCACAAAAATTAAGAAGCTCTTGCGTTTCAGGGAGGCCCCCCATCATGGAGGCGGTAAGGGATTTGCGCCCTGTCACAAGGCCCCCCGTATGGAAAGAGGGCAACATGTCGATCGCCCCGACCAATGCAACAACGCCGTCCAGGCCCACTAAGGCGAGATAAGGGGATACATCGTGCGCAACCGGGATCGTGTCGAGCACAAAATCGAAGCGTCCGGTCGCGGCGGCCATCTTTTCCTCATCTGTCGAAATGAGGACATCGTGCGCGCCAAGGGCAATCGCATCGCTTGCTTTGGAGGGGGACGTGGTCAGCACGGTGACGTCCGCCCCCAGACCAACCGCCAGTTTGACGCCGATATGTCCGAGCCCACCCAAACCGGCGACGGCCACCTTCGTCGTCGGTCCAACCTGCCAATAGCGCATGGGCGACCAGGTGGTGATCCCGGCACAGAGTAATGGTCCGGCGCGCTGCGGATCAAGACCCTCCGGAACTCTCAAGACGAAATCATCTTTCACGACAATCTTATTTGAGTAGCCGCCGAGTGTGTTTTCCCCGGACACCGGGTCGGGGCTGTTATAGGTAAGCGTCATGCCCTGCTCGCAATAGGGTTCAAGACCGTGCTCGCAGGGGGAACACTTGCCGCAACTGTCGACCAGGCAACCCACGGCCACAGTGTCCCCAACACTATGTTTGGTCACGTCATCGCCGATGGCGGACACCTTTCCGATGATTTCATGACCGGGCACTAAGGGGTAGACCGTGTTGAAATAGTCATTGCGGGCGAAATGCAGATCGGTGTGGCAGACGCCGCAATAGAGAATGTCAATGGCCACATCGTCAGAGCGCAGCGCACGCCGTTCGAACGAGTATGACGCCAGCGTCGACCCCTGCTCCAGGGCAGCGTAACCTTTTGCTTCTGTCATAACTCTCGTCCTTCCCTGAATGATGGTTCAGTTCTATTCGGCCTTCTGTTTCACCAGGTCCAGCGCCACATCCACGATCATATCTTCTTGACCCCCCACCATGCGGCGTCTGCCCAGTTCTACAAGAATCTCTCTTGTATCAAGATTATAGTCTTCCGCAGCTTTCTCCGCATGCCGAAGAAAAGACGAATAAACACCCGCATAGCCAAGGCTCAACGTTTCGCGATCCACGCGGACGGGGCGATCTTGCAGCGGCCGCACGAGTTCCTCCGCCGCGTCCATCAATTTCATGACGTCGCACCCATGTTTCCATTTCTTGCGGTTGACGGCGGCGACGAAGACTTCGAGCGGTGCATTGCCGGCACCGGCCCCCATACCTGCTAAGCTTGCGTCAATGCGGACCGCGCCTGCTTGGGCTGCCACAATAGAATTGGCAACGCCTAAGGAAAGATTGTGGTGCGCGTGAATGCCCCGTTGGGTTTCGGGCTTTAGAGCCTTGTCATAGGCCGTCATACGCTCGCGCACCCCATCCATGTCGAGAGCACCGCCTGAATCGGTCACATACACGCAGTGCGCGCCGTAACTTTCCATTAGAACTGCTTGCTGTGCGAGCTCTTCAGGGCCGATCATATGGCTCATCATAAGAAAACCGGAAACATCCATCCCCAGATCGCGCGCAATGCCAATGTGTTGTTTGGAAACGTCCGCTTCCGTGCAGTGGGTTGCGACCCGAACCGAGCGGACACCGATGTCATAGGCGCGGCGCAGTTCTTCAACGGTTCCTACGCCTGGCAGGATAAGGGTAGTCAAGACGGCGTTTTGCAAAACGCCGGCGACCGCTTCCAACCATTCCCAATCCGTATGAGCACCAAAACCATAGTTAAAACTGGCACCTGACAGGCCATCGCCATGGGCCACTTCGATCGCATCGACGCCCGCTGTGTCCAATGCTTCGGCGATCGCGCGCACATGATCGGTGCCATACATATGACGAATGGCGTGCATACCGTCGCGCAGCGTCACATCTTGGATGTAGAGTTTATCTTTTATTGGATCAAAGCGGGGCATGGCGCACTTTACTTTTTGTGTTTCAATCTGTTGCTCGGCTACCCAATGCGTGCCGCCATGAGTTCGCCGGTCGCTTTTGCCGCTGCAGTCATGATGTCCAAGTTCCCCGAATACGGTGGCAAATAATCGCCGGCCCCTTCCACTTCCAAGAATACCGAACTTTTGATTCCGCTAAAGTCGCCCATCCCAGGGATATGCAGTCTGTTATTGTCGCCAAAGCGTTCAAACTGCACCTCCTGTTTCAAGCGATAGCCGGGGACATAGGACTGCACCTTCTCGACCATCTCTTCGATGGAACGGCGGATCTGTTCCTCCGTTGCGCCCTCCGACAGTGTAAAGACCGTGTCGCGCATGATCATGGGCGGTTCTGCAGGGTTGAGAATGATGATGGCTTTGCCTTTTTTCGCTCCGCCGACGGACTCAATGGCATTGGCGGTCGTTCGTGTAAATTCGTCGATATTCGCCCGCGTTCCCGGCCCTGCAGAGCGGGACGAAACAGACGCAACGATCTCGGCATAATGCAGGTCGGCTACTTGAGAGACGGCCGCCACGATGGGAATGGTGGCTTGACCGCCGCAGGTTACCATATTGACATTGGATTCCTCCAAATGCTGTTCCATGTTGACGGGCGGGACCGTAAACGGGCCGATTGCTGCGGGGGTCAGGTCAATCACTCTTTTGCCGTCGGCGCGCAGGGCTTTGTCATGATCCGCATGGGCGTATGCGGACGTGGCGTCAAAAACGATGCGAATATCTTCGTAGACATCTAATGCGCGCAGTCCGTCTAAGCCTTCGTGGGTAGTCGCGATACCATGTTCCCGGGCCATGGCTAGCCCTTCACTGTTCGGGTCGATCCCGACCATCGCGGCAAGTTCCATGTTCCGCGATAATTTGATCATCTTCATCATGAGGTCTGTGCCGATATTGCCGGACCCAATGATTGCGACTTTCACACCCATCTAAGAAATTCCTTTACGCGAAGCTGATGCTGCATCTACCAACGCCGCCCAGTTCCATTTCAAAACTATCGCCCGGTGATGCGGGTTCAAGGGGAACGAGGCTGCCCGATAAGATGATTTCGCCCGCCTTGAGTGGGACTTCATACCGGCCAAGTGTGTTGGCTAACCAGGCAACCGCTGTCAGTGGCGACCCTTGTACGGCAGACCCCACTCCCTTTGAAAGAAAATCACCGTTTTTGAAAACTTGCACTTCCAGGTTGGTTAGATCGAAACCCTTTGGGTCGACATGATCTTTGCCCAGAACAAAAATGCCGCACGAGGCATTGTCCGCGATCGTATCGATAATGCCGATTTGCCAATCTTCAATTCGGCTGTCGACGATCTCAAAGCAAGGTACGATTGCCTCCGTTGCAGCAAGGACATCGTCTTCGTGAATGCCGGGTCCATTGAGATCACCTTTCAAGATGAAGGCAATCTCTGCCTCGGCCCGGGGCTGCAGCAGATTTGTGCCGAGGACATCCACGGTTGCCCCGTCTTCCACTTGCATCCGATCGGTCAAAAAACCGAAATCAGGCTGGAATACGCCGAGCATTTCTTGCACGGGCTTCGACGTCACACCGATTTTCTTCCCGATGACTTTTTCGCCGTCCCGCTCTCGCCGCTTCAGGAAATCAAGCGAAATGGCATAGGCATCATCAATCGTCAGTGTCGGGTGTGACGCGACAAGGGGAGGGATCGGCGTTCGGTTGCGCAATGCCGTATACAGCTTTTCGCCAAGCGCAGAGATTTCGGAGGAACTCATAGATACCTGCCATCGAAATAGACAAGGGGTGCACCGATCTCATTCATCTGAATGCGAATGACATTTCCCACAACAATGCTGTGAGAACCGTATTCGATAATCTTCTGTACGACGCAAAAGATATTGGCATGTGCGTCCGACAGGCAAGGGGTGCCATCTTTATCTTGACCCCAACTGCCGATGGCGAACTTGTCGTCACACTTGATGACCTTGCCGAAAGCATTCGAGACGTCTTCATGACCTTCTTTAAGCAGGTTAATGCAGTAGCGATCACCGATGCTGAGACCAGGATGAATGCTTGCTTGTCTATTGACGCACGCGACCAGGGATGGTGGGTCCATGGACAGAGAACAAACGGCCGTTGCAGCGATCCCGGCCCATTCGCCGTTTACCTTGCAGCTGATCAAAGAGACGTTGGCTGCAAGACGTCTCATGGCTTGCTTGAACTGGCTTTGTATTTGGTGCGTCATCGCAGGTCCATTTTGCGCAGCGGTTCTCAAAGGTCTGATCTACTTACCTGTGAGATTGGGCTTGGTGCGCTCCATCATCGCCTCGACAGCAATCTTGTGGTCTTCCATGAACATACTGACGTTCTCGAAAGCCGCAGATACATCAATTACCGCACTGGCTGTCACTTTCAGACCTGCGTTGATGGACGCTTTTGTCCATCTCACTGCGTATTTGGGCGTGTTCAAAAGTTTCTTGATCGTCTTGTCGACCGTGGCGTCCAAATCCTCTTCGGAAACAACATCCGTAATAAGACCAATATCCGCCGCGGTTTGCCCGTCGACAAAAGCTCCCGTAAGCAGGTATTTGCGTGCGCGTGCATAACCGATCAGCATGGGCCAAAGGTATGCGCCGCCGTCGCCCGCAACCAGACCCACCGCCACATGAGGGTCAGCGAATTGGGATTTTGGGGTTGCATAAACAAAGTCGCAAAAGAGGGCAAGCGAACATCCCAAGCCGACAGCGGGGCCGTTGACTTTAGCGATCATGGGCTTTTCCAAATCCAAGATCGCATTTTGGAGGATCCGATCCTGATGGATTCCTTTGGAAGTGGCCACGGCGTCGCGGTGCTGGTCGCGCAACATCGCTAAATCGCCGCCGGCGGAAAAAGCGCCGCCGTTCCCGGTCAATATGATGATGTCAATGTCATCGTCTTTGTTCACCTCCGGAAAAATCGACACAAGTTCTTTGTGAACGGCGTCGTTGATGGCATTGAGCGCTTCGGGCCGATTGAAGGCAATCGTCAGAACGTTATTGTCTTTCGTAACTTGTAAGTTGGTGTATGTCGAATAGGCCATGACGTTTTCCTGTTCGTTTTCTAAGTGCACATTCTCAGAGAATTATGGATTGTTGAGTGAGGTGATCAGTTGATCCCTCAATACGAATTTCTTGATTTTGCCCGATGGCGTTGCGGGAAACTCGTTCACAAAATTGATGTGTTCGGGAATCTTCCACAGAGAAATGTTGTCCATGCACCACGCTTTTATCTCGTCAGCTGATGCGTGATTTTTCGCACGCGACCGAATGGCTGCGCAGACAATTTCACCATACTTCTGATCTGGAATGCCGAAAACGGACGCCTCGTCCACATCAGGGTGCTTCAAAAGGAAGTTCTCAATCTCCGTGGGCGAAATGTTTTCACCACCCCGGATTATGATGTCTTTCAAACGCCCCACAAGAGTGATGTACCCTTCCGCATCCATTGTGGCGAGATCGCCAGTATGGAGCCAGCCCTCATCGTCGATGGTCTTGTCATCTTCCAAATTGAGATAACCGAGCATCTTACCGGGACCTTGGTAGCAAAGCTCACCTTGTCGGCCGAGTTCGACGACGGAACCTTCGTCATCAATGACCTTGAGCGAGACGCCGGGAAGGGCTTTCCCACAGGTGGAAGACTTTTTTTCTGTGCTGTCCTTGCTTCTAATGCACGTCATAGAGCCGGAACATTCTGTTTGTCCGTACCCATTGGCAATTTCGGCTTGGAAAGCCGTTTCGCATTTGATCACAAGTTCAGTCGGCACAGGCGCGCCGCCGACATTGATGAACCGCAGTGCAGAAAGGTCTCGCGAGGTAAACGTCTCATCTTCGAGCATTGCGATTAGCATCGATGGCACGCCCACAAAGCCGGTGCACCGTTCTCTCTCCAGGACATCCAGCGTTCTGCGCGCGTTAAAGACGACAAGGGGCAGCAGCGTTGCACCTGTCATCACCGAACCGAGAACACCAAATCCTGAGCCGCCAATGTGAAACAGCGGAAATCCGAGGCACACACGATCGCCTTCACCAAATCCGCAGGCGCGAAATCCATTGCGGCCGCTTGTGGTCACCGATCGGTGGCTAAGCTGCGGTGCTTTCGGCAAGCCGGTGGTACCCGATGTGTATTGGATCATCTGAACGCTATCGGCCGAAACATTGTTCAGCAGTCCTTGGTCGACCGGTGCGTTCAGGTTGAATAGGTCTTCAATACCTTCCGTGAAGGAATGTTTGAATTTTAGGGAAGGCGCGTCTGCAGCTATGTCGTCGATCAGAGCAGCCACGCGTTCACCACGGATGATGTCCGCATGGAAAATACCTTTGGCCTGCGCTGTGTCCAGCGCGTAGATCAGCTCTCGAGATTTATAGAGGGGGTTCAAGGCAACCAGAATGAGGCCTGCTTTTGCGATGGCATATTCCAGCAAGATCCATTGGCGATGGTTGGCGCCCCAAACCGCAACTTTGTCGCCCGGCGCATATCCACTTTGAATGAGCGCTGCAGCCAGACGGTCTGAAAGTGCGTTGAGCTCAGAGAAGGTCCACCGAGCGTTCTCGGTGTCCCCCTGGCAGGCGTAGACGACATATTCTTGATTGCCGAACCGTTCCGCAGCCTTCACGATCGCTTGCCCGACGGAGATTTTTTCCAAATCTCCGTCTTCAGGCGTGGCGGTCCAGATTGATTTCGTCGGGTGTGTGTTCAATGGTAATCGCCTGCTCTGTGACGTTTGCCTCACAGTTTTGGATCGTCAAACCTCTGATCCTCCATCCAACCGGCTCGCGGGACATCACGTTTTTCGTGCAGGTCTGTGTTCCAACAACCGACTTATCGGAAATCGCGCTACCGTCACATTTTCGAAAGACCACTCTCAGCTTGCCAGAAACTGCCAAGTGGAGTAATTCGCATATCGCTCGCATTTTGTTTGCGTCTTTATGCTAATTCTAAGACTGTGCAACTGCCAAAAACGCGCAAATGCAGTTAAAGGTTTCGGGTCGGGACTTGTGCTTTGCAAACCAGCGAGACCACTGTGTGGTGATATTTGAACAGTATAGTCCTTTGACGGACTAAATGATGGCTTCGCCAATCTCGCCCGGCCGGTTCCGTATCGATTGTATGAGCCCAAACAGCCAAAAAACCCCGAAATTAGGGGATTTCCTTGTACGCCCACCTAACATGACAATAAATGAGTAGAACGCGAGCTGATACTCAGTTTGTTCCATTTTATGGTTTTTAAACCGCGGCCCGTGGTGATGCGAGTACCTTTTTGCGAACATAACTGTGCGTTGGCGGTTCGAAGGCAAGCCAAAACAGTGCTTTCTTCGGGGTTATATAATTTACAAATGTAGGGGGAGGTATGATGCGGAGTCCTCAAGGGCTGCTATCGGCGGTGTCCGTACTCGCGCTATGTGTCGCGTCTACGGCAGCGACAGCGCAAATTGACGAAATCTTGGTTACCGCGCAAAAACGCGAACAGAGTATTCGCGATGTTCCCATATCTATGGTGGCATTCCAGGGCATAGATATCTTGGATCAACAAATCACTGGTTTGGAAGATTTGGCATACACCTTGCCGAACGTTCATATTTCCAAAGACACCATCTCGAACAACATCTATATGCGTGGCGTCGGATCCGGGGTTAGTCCGGGCTTTGAACAGGCCGTCGCCATTTTCGTAGACGGAGCTTATCGGGGGCGGTCGCGTTACACCAATTCAACCCTCGTCGATATCGAACGCGTCGAAGTGCTGCGCGGCCCGCAGACAACCTATTTCGGGAACAATGCCATCGCTGGCGCGTTCAGCGTGACCACCAAAGGACCGGACCTGGACCAATGGAATGGGTATGGTCAGGCGTCCTATGAATTTGTTGGAGAGGAGCCGGTGGTGGAGGCGGCGGTCGGCGGCCCAGTGGTCCAGGACCAATTTGGCATTCGCGTGGCAGGCAGGTTCTCGCGGCTGGAAGGCTTCCTGGATAACCAGGGAACCAACGGTCAAGATCCCACGATCAACGATAGATTTGGTCGTCTGTCCGCACTTTTGCAGCTTGCCCCCGAATGGTCGGCCGCGTTCAAGGCGGAGTATGGTCGGCAAACCTCCGATGGGGCATTTGCGGCGCAACTCTTCAATTGTCCCGCGCCCGGCTTCGCGCCTTCCGGGTCTTGCACGGCGGCCATCGCTGCCGGTCAAGAGGATGATCTCGATTTCAATCGTGTGTCCAATGGCGGCGAACGTGGCGAAATTGAGGCCTCAGAATTTATTTGGAACTTGAAGCGTGACAATGAAGTGGGTCATGGTTTTTTTGTTCAAGCCACTCATTCTCGCGGTGACTTCGTCATCTCCGGCGATACCGACCTGACAACGGATGACCGGGTCACATTCTCGAACATTGAAGCGAATGAGCAGACGACAATCGAGGTGCGGCTGGACTCTCCGTCCGATTCGAAACTGCAATACACACTCGGCGCTTACTACTTGGACAGTGAGTACCAGTTTAGCAGTAACTTCAACCTGCTTTTCTTGACGCCAACGGTCGTACCGTTCATCGCAGGCGGTCTGTTCTCTGCTGCTGCACCGTTTGCTCCGTTCACGGTAGACAGCAATATTTTCGCTGAGGAAACGGCCTTCTCTTTCTTTGGGTCTGCCACATGGCCCTTTACGGATGAATTCTCCGCCACCGTTGGGTTGCGGTACATCAATTCCGATAAGGCCGCTGTGCAGGATTCCCAACCGAAAAACACAAATGATCGGTATGGTTTCTCCACCGACTTCATTACAGATCCTGCCGCGTTGGGCGCCGCTTCCGCGCTTACCCAGACGGTCGCACAGAGCCAACTAGGATCGGTTCAGGACGACGATATTTTGCCGTCTGTGACTTTGGCCTATGAGCCGAACGAGAACACGAATCTTTATTTCAAGTACTCGGACGGTTTCAAAGCGGGCGGTTTCGATCCGCTCGAACGGTCGGGTGTTGCAGGCCGATTGACATACGATCCTGAAACTGTTCACGCCTACGAAGTGGGCCTGAAGTCACTCTGGCTAGACAATACTTTGTCATTCAACGTTGCGCTGTTTCGCTCCGACTATACGGATCTTCAGCAAGCCGTCGTTCAATTCGCAGGCGGCAGCGCCTTTGTGGTCACTCAGAATGTGGGCGGATTGACGTCCCAAGGCGCTGAAATAGAAGTGGCCTGGGAAGCCACCGAGAATCTGACATTCTCAGCTGATGCAGCCTTTCTGGATGCATACTACAAAGACTATCCTAACGCGGGCTGTAACGCGTTCCAGCAAGTTGTTACGCCTGTCAATTGCGTGCAAGATTTGTCCGGTGTGGCACCGCCTTATGCCCCTAACTATGCAGGCATTGTTCGGGCAAGTTACGAACAGCCGATCGCCAATACTAACTTTGTCTTTATCGGTGATGTAGCTTTCTCCTTCTCAGATGGGTACAGCTTGGCACCCGACAATGATCCGGTCGGACGGCAAGGGTCATGGCAGAAAGTCGATCTGCGGTTGGGCTTGTCTGATGCGGATGCAACCTGGTCCCTCGCCTTTATTGGTAAGAATCTGGCAAATGAGAAAGTGTTCGCAACTGCCAATGACGTGGTGGGGACGGCGGGTTCTTATTTCGCGACGATCGAAAGAGGGCGGTTTCTAGCACTGCAAGCGCGTTACAACTGGAACTAATTAGAGCCCAGCACGTAAAGATTATTGGGAGCGCGCATTTGATGCGGGCTCCCATTTTTGTTTTGTAAAGCCGATGCGAGAAGCGAAGAATACTAAATATGGACGTCAATGATTCGAACTGGCATTCGCGGGTGAAGGAGCCGCGCCGGGAGACCTCGGCTGACGATACCAAATGGGATGACGAAGCCGACGTGGTCATTGTCGGTTTAGGTGGCGCCGGCATTTGTGCCGCTTTGGAAGCGCTTCACCGTGGCGCCAATGTGATTGCCATTGACCGGTTTCGCGGCGGCGGCGCAACGCGATTGTCCGGTGGCGTTTATTATGGCGGCGGCGGTACCCGCCACCAAATGGAGGCCGGCGAAAAAGACTCCCCCGAAGAAATGTTCAAATATTTGAAGCTGGAGGTGGGGGATGCGGTCACGGACCAAACACTCTTGGACTTCTGTCAGTCCAGCAACCAAAACTTGGAATGGCTTGAGCAACACGGCGTATCGTTCGGATCGGCGGTCGCGCCCATCAAGACGTCCTATCCGGCCGACAAGCATTTTCTCTACTATTCAGGAAATGAGGCGCAAGCCGATTATGTTAGCCGTGCCAAAACCGCTCGGAGGGGTCACCGAACATGCGGAAAGGGGCTAACCGGACACCTCTTTTTCGATGCTCTCTTTAGCTCGGCTATGAAACAGGGGCTGCGTCTGTATACGTTGAGCGAAGCGAGAAGATTCATTGTGTCGCCCGACGGCGCAATATCGGGCATAGAGGTTCAGCAAATCGATGAGGGGACACCCGCGGCGAAAGAATTGGACAAACTTTGCGACAAGTTTGCCGAACCGACCACATTGATGTTCCCTAAAGTGGCGCGCAAGATTGTCAAGCGAGCAAACGAAATCTCCGATACCGAAGGCGTGCCGAAAACGATAAAGATCGGCAAGGCGGTTGTTTTATCTGCCGGGGGCTTTGTGCAAAACAGGGAAATGGTCGCGCACCACGCACCAAAATACAAGGTGGCCACCGCGCTTGGAAGCATCGGTTGCGATGGGTCCGGCATTCGATTAGGCCAATCAGTTGGTGCGAAGGTTGACCGGATGAATTATGTGTCCGCCTGGCGTCAATTTAATCCGCCGGCTGCTCTTGCAAGCGGCATTGTGGTCAACGGCAAAGGCGAACGTTATGTGGCCGAAGATGTTTATGGCGCCGTCATCGGGTACCACATGGGCGAAGAACATGATGGTGTGTCATACATCATCATCGATAAGAAGCTGCGAAAACAAGCGTTCTGGCAGTCCATGCCCTCTTCAAACATTAACTTTCGGGTGCAGGGCGCACCTGCCTTGCTGGGCATGTTTCGCTCGACGACAAAGGGGAAAACGATTGAGGACCTTGCTCGAAAATTGGCGATGGACTCTGAAAAGCTGAAGAGTTCCGTTGACCACTACAATCGTTCGTCACGGGGATTGGAAGAGCCCAAGTTCCGCAAGCATGAAGATTTTATCAGCACAATCGATGAGCCACCCTTCTATGCCATCGACATATCGCTTGGGAATCAGAAATACATTTGTCCGTCGATTTCGTTGGGGGGCATTGTGGTTGACGAAACAACCGGGCAGGCACTGGACGAAAACGGCCAACCGATCCCGAAGCTCTATGCGGCGGGAAAAAACGCAGTCGGCGTGTCGTCGAACTTGTATGTGAGCGGATTGTCTATTGCGGACTGCGTCTATTCGGGACGCGTTGTCGGCCGGTCAGCAACTCAATAGCCATCTTTACAGACTAAAGCCACCGTCCAGCGTCAGCGTCTGTCCGGTGACGAAACGGGCCCGGTCCGACGCGAAGAAGACAACCGCGTCCGCCACCTCTTCCGCGGCCCCTAGCCGTTTGAGGGCAGAATTTTGGATGGCCGCCGTCATGTATTTTTCATCGTAATGATCGGCGAGCTTTTGGAACAGTCCCGCATCTATCAGTCCGAGTGCAACCGTGTTGGCGCGTATGCCGAACCGTCCTTCTTCTTTTGCGATGCCGGTCATGAGCGCGTCGATTGCTGCTTTTGGCGCCACGGACAGCACGTCCCGGGTCGGCCAGCGCTTCAAACCAGCCGTGCTGATGGTCACATAAGAGCCCCCGCTTTCGCGCATGTGTGGCAGGGAGTAGTGGACAATGTTGAAAAAGCCATTGGCGTCGCTGTCCATCACCGCGCGCCATTCCTTTGGTGTCAATTGACTGATCCAAGGCATCGTAATGTGAGCGCCCGTTGCATTGATGATCGTGTGAGGGCACCCGTGTTTGGACAGCAGAATCTGGAAGAACTCTTTGACTTGGTCTTCATCATCTATGGCCAAGCTGTAATAATGCGCTTCTTGGCCGTGGTCTGCAATTTTTCCGGCGACGTCTTTCGCCTTCGCCTCATTGCTTCGATAGGTAAAGGCGACATCGGTGCCCGCTTCCGCCAGCTTTAAGCAGATGGCTTCACCGATGCCGCCGCTGCCCCCAACCACAAGCGCAATACCCTCTTTCGATTCAAAGCCTGATGCAATGGGCATAGGCGCCTCCCAATGATCCGTATGCCGTCCATTCCCGTGACGGGAAACCGGCGGGGTTCTCTCCAGCATCAATTTACCGAGGGATCCAGCTCATTTTGAACTCGCTTTGAGGTGTGGCGTCGCTCGAAAGAGGAATGGTCGTTTTGGGACTGTAGCCAGAGCCCGAATAGGCTGATTCTGCAAGTCATTCAGAGGGGTTACGAGAGAATGCGAGTGAATTGTGAGCGCCAATGCGTACTACACTCGTCCTCTAAAACGAAGGGTGAATTATGGTTGTTTACTTTCTTGGTGAGCTCCAAACCTCCGGCTGGGATTGGTACAGGGAGTACAAGGAAAAAAGCGAGCCGTTGGTTATGAAACACGGGGGCAAATATCTGATCAAGGGTGGCAAGAGTACTAAATTGGAGGGAACGGGAGAGCTGCCGAGCGCTTATGTCTTGCTGGAATTTCCCGATGAAGAGAGCGCACGCGGTTTCTACAATGATCCGGACTACGCACCAATGATCAAGTTGCGCCAGGCGAGCGGGGTTGAAACAGATGTTGTCATCATCGACGGGTTCGAAGAGTCGGCGTAGGGTGAAACCAAGGACAGGAAGTTGGCGTGGATCGCACCGTATCGAATTTCGTTGACGACTATGTCGAGGCTTACAACGCCCGCGATGTTGATCGCATCGTAACTCTGTATACAGAGGATGCAACGATCGAGGACCCAGTCGGGTCGTCCGCCAAACGGGGGCATGAGGAAATAAGGTCGTTCTGGCGAGAGGCGGTTCAGTTCGACATGTCCCTCACAAAGGGGGCGCCAATCTTTATCTGCGGAAATGAAGCTGCGATCAGCCTCAATGTGAAGATTGGCACGCCCGATGGATCGCAGGACCTGGGCATCATTAACATCGCAACGTTCACAGATGATGGCCGACTGACAAGTATGCGTTCGTTTTACGACGTGGACGCCATGGCGAAAACGTTGCGGCTGTAGCTTGGGGATGTGGGAAGCCATAGGGCTCTTGAACTAATGGAAAGCGGAACTTTTGATGTCATTGTCGTAGGATCGGGGGCCGCGGGGTTCCTTGCAGCCATCCGTGCGGCCGATTTGGGCGCCAGCGTCGCGATGATTGAAAAAGAGCCGCTCTTTGGTGGAACCTCCGCCATGTCCGGTGGCGGCATTTGGGTTCCAAACAATCGTGACATCGGGTCTGCCGGGGTGTCCGACAGTGCCGAAGAAGCCTTCGAGTATATGCGCCACGTCATTCCGGAAAACCAGGTGAGTGACGAGACGATACGGACGTACATCACTTCCGCCCCGGAAATGATTGAGTACATGGAAAAGATTGGTGTGAAGTACGTCCCCGTAGCAGGGTATGCGGACTATTACCCAAGTGCCCCCGGCTGGAAGCCCGGCGGCCGAACCATGGACTGCATGTCGTTTGACAGCCGTTTGCTCGGCGAGGAGTTCCTTCAGCTTCGCGATACCCAGCCCCAAAACAAAGTGTTCGGTCTGACCAACATGCGGATCAGCGAAGTAACGGTGATTCAAGCACAAGCCCAAAACTGGCAGTGGATGGCGTCAAAGATCATGTTGGGCTACATGGCGGATCTCAAAGGGCGCCTCAAAGGGTGGCGCGATCGGCGCTTGACCATGGGTGGGGCTCTGGTCGGCAGTCTGAGGTATCAAGCGATTAAGCGCGGCATACCGCTTCATCTTAGAACGCGGGTTCGAGAGTTCACCCGCGATGAAGACAAGATCACCGGCGTGATCGCAGAGGACCGAGACGGGAACAAGATCGAGTTTGCCGCCAAGAAAGCCGTGGTCTTAACGTCGGGTGGCTTCGAACACAACGACGATCTGCGGCAGCAACATCTGCCCGGTCCGACCCGAGAGATCTGGTCCGCCGGCGCGTCTGGGAACACAGGCGATATGATTGCTGCCGGCGAAAAGGTCGACGCCGCCTTCGGCCTGATGCACGAAGCGTGGTGGGCCCCCACCGTCAGGTGGGGAGATAGAACCAATGTGTTGTTCTTCGAAAAAGGCAAGCCGAACTTGATAATCGTCAATCAAGAGGGACAGCGCTTTATGAACGAGTCCATCACTTACAATTCATATGGCGACTGCATATACGGGGCGAAAGACGCACGATCTCCGCAGTTTCCAGCCTTTGTCATATTCGACAGCACGTACCGCAAGAAGTTTCCGTTTGGGGAGCTTTTGCAGTCCTCCATAACGCCAGATTGGATGCGGCCGTCGGCGTTTGGCCCGGATGGTTTGCTGACGAAAGCGAACTCACTGGAAGATTTGGCCGGCGAACTGGGTATCGAGAAAGACGGTTTGTTGGCGACCGCCGGTCGCATGAAACGGTTCGCGGAAACAGGCATCGATGAAGACTTCAGTCGCGGCAGCGATGAACACGATCGCATGTATGGCGATCCAACGGTAACACCCAATCCCTGTCTTGGCCCGATCGAAACGCCGCCATTCTATGGCACACAATTATTCCCCGGCGACATCGGCACCAAGGGTGGTTTGGTGATCGACAATGACGCGCGGGTTCAGGGCAAGTCGGGCGGGCCCATAGATAATCTGTATGCGGCGGGAAACTGCACCGCGTCCATCATGGGGGACAAATATCCAGGTGCAGGCTGCACCTTAGGACCAGCGCTCACGATGGCGTATCGCGCGGCAAATCACATCATGGCAAACGGCGCGGCGCACTGATGGCTCGAAGATATCCAACGGCGCCGAAATGCCGATGTAACGAGATCTAGCAAAAAAACGCGAAGTAGATTCAATGGTTTCCTCTAAAGACTATAATATGGGTGAGTTCGAGTTCCCGCGCGGTTGGTTCATGATCGCGGAGCTGTCGGAGATCAAGGAACAACCCTTGGCCCTGCGTTTCTTCGGTAAAGAGTTTGTCCTCTATCGCGGTAGGGAAACGGGGCGACTGGTCCTTCTCGATGCCCACTGTGTTCACATGGGTGCGCATCTTGGGCGTGGCCGTCAAACATCCATCGTGACACACGATGAGCAAATAGATGGCGACGGGATCCGCTGTCCATACCATGGGTGGCGCTACAGCGCCGAGGGTGATTTGGATGATGTTCCTTACTTCGATGGTCCTTGCCCGACCGGCGTCAAAATAAACTCTTACACGGTTGTCGAGAAGTACGGCGCTGCCATGATGTGGCATGACCCGGAAGGCGGTGAGCCGAACTTCGAGCTTCCGGACCTTGCCGAGTGGGACCGGCCGGAATGGATTGCAGGACAATATGATCACTTAGGTGAGTTGAACATTCACCCGCAAGAGATTCTCGACAATATGGCGGACGCAAACCATTTCGGCCCCACCCATGGCTTGCAGAACGAGTATTTCGAAAACGACTACGTCAAACAGGTCTATATCCAGCGGCAAGGCGGGTTTCGTGACGAATACAACGCCTACTTGACCACTTACACTTTCTACACCGGGCCTGGACTTCTCGTCTCCCGGCAACGTATTGGAGAGATTCAGGCGATCGAGTTCATTTTCAACACTCCCATCGATCAGGGGGTGACCAAGGTTTGGCACAACAATCTGTGGAAAGCGTCCACTGCTCAGCCGACGGAAGAAGATCGACAACAGGCCAAAGATTTCCAAGCAGAAATATTATCGGCGTTCGCGCAGGATTTCGATGTTTGGTCCAGCAAAAAACCGGCACTCAACATCCTTTCGCTTCCAATCGAGAAAAATTTTGCGCTGGGGCGCACGTGGCACAAGCAATTCTACAATCCGCGCGTGATGGAAGGCGAGTTTCACTCAAAACTGCCAGAGCGCTACTGGCCTCAGCACAAGGAACCTGCCGGAGAAATTGCGACCGAATATGAGGCAACGTTCAAAACACATATCTGAGACTGATGGAAATAGTCCGATTGATGATGCGACGAGACGTATAAGGAGGAAATATGTTGACCAAGAGCAAGGTTAGCGAGAATTTGGACGGTCGGGAATCGATCAATGTTCTGCCTCATCTCGAAAAAATATCGGAATTGGCCGACGCCGGCAGGAAGAATAGATGTGTCTTGAAAGAAGTTGTGGAGTCACTTGAAGAGGCCGGCATTTTCCGCGCCATGGTGCCAAAGAAATACGGTGGTATGGAAGCGACACCAGCAGACTTTTTGCGCGCACAGATTCAGATTTCTGAGGCCGACATGAGCGCCGGATGGATCACAGGCGTTCTTGGTGTTCATCCTTATCAGATTTCGCTGATGAGCGATCAGGCGGTCAAAGAAGTTTACGGCGATAACCCGGATGCGCGTGTCTCCAGTTCCTATAATCCCGTGGGTGCAAAAGCAGAGCGCACGGAGGGGGGCATCATGCTCAGCGGCCGGTGGGGCTGGAGCTCTGGCAGCCCCCATTGCGAGTGGGTCTTGTTGGGCGCCATTGTCGATAAACAGCCCTACATTCACACCCTTCTGGTCCCACGCTCACACTATGAGATTGAGGACACCTGGCATGTGCTTGGCCTTCAAGGCACGGCGTCGAACGATATCGTGATTGATAAGCCGGTATTCGTGCCAGATCACCGTACGCACAGTGCGATGGACGGTTTCAATTGCGTCAATGTTCAAGACAGCGCTTTGTACAGCCTGCCGTGGGCGCAATTCTTCGCAAGCTGTGTTGCAGCTCCTGGAATCGGGGCGGCGAAACGGGCGTTGAAGATCTTTGCCGACAAAGCGTCTTCCAGCAGTACCGATCCGAGCAAGCTCGGCACCGACCCCGATATTGCGCGACGTATCGGTGAAGCTGCCAACGCGATCGACATTGCGGAAACAACACTCTTCCGCAACCATGCAACGATGCTGGATTTGGTGATCCGCGGAGAGGAGATACCTCTTATAGATCGGGCCAAATATCGCTATCAGACCGGCAGTATACTGAGTAATATGTTGACAGTGGTGGATCAGTTGTTTGATGTGGCTGGCGGCCGCAGCGTCTTTCTCGGTTCGGAAATCCAGAATATCTGGCAGGACATGCACACGGCGCGTGCCCATATTGCGAACAATCCGGTGCCGCTGCTTCGGAATTGGGGACGCATGATCCTTGGCGCTGAAACACAAGACACTTTCATCTAGCCGTCAGAAGGGACAGAAAAATGACAGCACCCCCAAAAGGCCAGGTGTCGAAGATCGGCGATTTCGAGGTTCACTATCTGACCTATGGCGAAGGCGATCCTGTCGTCTTTCTGCATGGCAGCGGCCCCGGCGCCAGCGGCTACAGCAATTTCAAGCATAACATCGACAACATTGTTCAAGGCGGCCGCCAAGCAATTATTGTCGATATGATCGGGTTCGGATATTCGAGCAAGCCTACGGATATTGACTATACGCTTGAGCTGTTCAGTGAGACCGTCGTTTCCGCCCTTCAGAAGGCGGGTGTTGATAGGTTCGATTTGGTTGGAAACTCTCTCGGCGGAGCAGTTGCAATTCAGACGGCGCTCGCTCATCCAGACAAAGTGAAATCACTTATCATGATGGCGCCCGGAGGCATTGAAGAAATGGACGTGTACCAGTCCATGCCAGGCATCGCGAAGATGACAAAGCTCTACATGGGAGAAGAGGTCGGCCGCGACGCTCTGGGCAAAATTCTGCAGATGCTGGTCCATAAGAAGTCCGTTGTGGATGACGCCTTAGTCGATGAGCGGTTTGCGATTTTTGAATCGCAGCCCCCGGAAGTGCTCTCCAGGCTCAGGGCGCGAAATATGGAGAACGAACTTAAGAATATTCAGTGTCCGATCCTTGGTTTTTGGGGACAGAAGGACGAATTTACACCTGTTGAAGGTGCAAAGAAATTTCTCGACCAATGCTCAAATGTAAGTTTCACAATCTTATCGGACTGCGGACATTGGGTGATGGTCGAACACGCCGATTTGTTTAATCACCACGTCAATTACTTTTTGAGCAACAGGTGATCGAGATGGCGGTGTCGCGATTGGGGTACATCATACTTGGTACCCAAAATCCATCTGATTGGGAAACCTTCGGCCGAGATATCTTGGGGACGATGGCGCATGTTAATGACTCCGGAGATGTCGGATTGAAAATCGACGACCATCCATTTCGCATTTTGGTGTCTGAAAGCGCGCAGGACAGTTTGCTCTCAACTGCTTGGGAAGTTGATGACCTTGACGCCTACGAGAGCATTTTGAAGAGGCTGAGTGACGGCCGGGCCGAGGTTGAACTGGGAACCGACGCCGATGCGGCCAAGCGCTGCGTATCACAATTTTTTCGATCGACTGATCCGGCGGGAAACGGTTTCGAAGTTTACCACACGCGGACCAACACGGGAGAACCCTTCCGATCTGCCTTGGATGTTCCGGAGTTCGTTACGGGCGAGATGGGAATGGGTCACGTGGTCGTTCCGGCGCCGAACTTGGATGAAACGCGCACTTTTTATGAAACAATGTTGGGCCTTCGGCTGAGCGATGATTTGACGATGCCCGGTGGGCCGGAAGGTGCGCCCGACATTCGGATTTACTTCTTCCATGCAGAAAACCCACGGCATCACAGCCTCGCATTGTTCAATCAGCCTGTTCCTTCGAAAATCGTCCACTTCATGTTGGAAGTATCTAACGTTGATGAGGTGGGCAAATGTTTGGATCGGGTGAACGCAGCAGACATACCATTGATGGCGACGCTTGGCCGTCATTGCAATGACAATATGCTTTCGTTTTATGCGTTCGGTCCCGGTCAAATCCCAGTCGAGTATGGTTTTGACGGGTATCAACTTGACTTAGAAACGTTTGAGCCAACGGTCAGCACCAAAGGTGATCATTGGGGGCATGTCTATAATATGCCCTAGTCGTGAATGCTGTAGATTATGTGAGCCATATGCGAATATTCTTGCTGTCGGAAATGCGCTAAACCCAATGTGGTTCTCGGAACTGAGCGGAAACCGTTTGGTAGCGTCCTCCCAGACTGACGGTGTTTCCTCCCTGTAACGGACTAACGCTCACATGGCGTTAGTCCGTTTTTTTGTGGCGGGTCAAAAAGCAACAATAAGAGAAGCCATTTCGGTCATCGAGACAGAGCTATGGATGAACGTGTCGACGTAATTGTTTGTGGATCTGGGGCGGCGGGTCTCGTCGCGGCGGTTCGGTTAAGCGATTTAGGGCTAAAACCGCTGGTGATCGAAAAAACCTCCCGGTATGGCGGCACGTCGGCGACTTCGGGGGGTGGTATTTGGATTCCTAACAACGGTCTGAGTTCTCAACCCGATAGCAAAGAAGGGGCTCTGCGGTATTTGAGCCATGTTAGCAACGGCGACTTTCGCCGGGATAAACTTGAAGCGTATGTGGAAGCGGCGCCGCAAATGCTGGACTATTTGCAGTCTCTTGGTGTCGCATTTGTTTCCGTCCCAGGATTCCCAGATTACTACTCACAGGCCCCGGGAGCATCGACAGACCGATCTCTGTTTCCAGTGGAGATGGATGGCGCTGAGCTGGGAATTGATTTCTTCTATATGAGAGAACTGCCATCGATCTTTAAGCTGTTTGATCGGTATTCGTTAGATCTGGAACAATCCTTCGCATTGTCAGCAAAAGAATTTGGGTGGCAATGGGTCGCTGCCAAACTCATTCTAAAATACTGGACCGATTTTGCGTGGCGCCGAAAAACATCCATTGACCGTCGTTTGACCCAAGGCCGCGCACTCATAGGTGGGCTGCGAAAAGCAATGCTTGATCGAAATATTCCGCTTCGCCTGAATACGGGTGTCACGCGGCTGCTTGAGACGCAGGGCAAGGTTCACGGCGTGGAAGTCATTTCCAATATGCACACCCGTCAAATTGAAGCCAGCCAGGCGGTCGTATTGGCGGCGGGCGGGTTCGAGCAAAACCAAACTTTGCGGGATAAGTTTCTGACGGTTCCTACAAAAAGTTGCTGGAGCTTGACGCCGAAATCAGCAAACACCGGAGACGCTCTTAAGGCGGGAATAGCTGTTGGTGCCGACACGGAAAGCATGGGATGTGCGTGGTGGGCGCCCAGCATGCAGATACCGTCGCTTTCTGTTCCCAATGTTGATGAAGTGCAGCCGCTTTTCTTCGACTACTACCACCCTCATAGTTTGTGCGTGAACCGCCGGGGTGACCGGTTCGTCAACGAGAGTTGTCCCTACGATCAGTTCGGCCAGGCGATGGTTCGCGACCAACAAAAGTCCGGCGCCAATGTCCCCTGTTGGTTGATATTCGATTCTACTTTCCGGCGTAAATACTCATGCGGACCTATATTACCGAGTTTCGTGATGCCGGATGATCGTCTTCCCAAGGATTGGTGGGAAGGGTATTTGATTCGTGCACGAAGTATTGGTGACCTGGCCGCGGAAATCGGCATAGATGGAGACGTGCTTGCCGACACCATCACTAAGTTCAATGGGTTTGCCCACACTGGAAAGGATGCTGATTTCGGCCGGGGTGATGGTGGTTTCGATAGGTATTTCGGCGACCCTGATTGCGCACCGAACCCCTGTCTTGGGCGGGTCGAGGCACCTCCATTCTACGCCGTAAAGATCGACTTGGGCGATCTTGGAACGAAAGGCGGATTGAAGACGGATTCGGATGCACGTGTTTTGAACACAGAAGGCGCAACTATCGAGGGGCTCTATGCAGTTGGAAACAGCGCTGGTTCCCCATTCGGGGATTGTTATCCTGGGGGAGGAGGGACGCTAGGCCCTGCAACGATTTTTGCGTATATCGCTGCTCGCCATATTGCCGCGGGCGCGGGAAAGAACTTGTAGCTAAGAGACATTGGAAGGGTGTGGACCCAAATGTGTACGGGCGTCGCGTTGAAATCTGATCAAGTTTTTTCTGACGGTTGATAAGTCATGTAGGATACGAAAAGTCGTACCATCTCGTCGATGAACTGCTCACGAGACATGTTGGTGGGGTTCTCCCGGACAAAACTCTCAATGTTTCTCAAGGTGGCAACCGTAATCACATGGTACGCAATGTCCAAATCTTTGGCGGTAAAGTCTTTTTGATGTTGCTCCATGAAACTGAGATTCGTAACGTGCATGAACTTTTCAAGCGCAAGTCCTACATCGTCATGGCTCTGTTTCTTTAGTTTTTCCGGCAACACATAAAGCGCAAACTGGTTTTCTTCGAAGATTTCGAGAAGAGCCAAGTTGATTTTCCGGCTGGCTTCCTCGAGAGGCGCCTCCAGCAGGTCATGCAGCGTCTGTCTGGCTTTGACAGCCGCAGCAGAGATCGTCTTTTCGATTAAAGACGTTGCGATCGCTTCCTTGTCTGGGAAGTATTGATATAGAGACCCAATGCTAACGCCGGCCACTTCCGCAATGCGATTAGTGTTGGCCTGTTCATAGCCCTCCTTGAGCATTATTTTTTCAGCGGCTTCCAAGATGGCATCTGCCGTTACTTTCGCACGCTGCTGAACGGGCTTCTTGCGTCGCATTTGGGCTGATCATTCCTCCCTTTTTTGCAACAATATAGGAGCAAATAGTCAAAAAAGTCTATCGTCGAAATACGGCGTCCCGCCCTCGACGGCAACGCACTCTGCGACAGGTATGAGCAAATTTTGGGGGCAGGTTGAATTGGAAAATGTGGGCGAACAGCAGGCAAATGGTCCGGCGAAAGGTCTGCGTTGGTGATCGCTGAGGGCCCGGTCGAGCCGTCGAATGTGCCTGATAGATTGGGACTGCAAACTCAATCGATTTGCGAGTAAGAATTGAACGGCATGCTGGCCCATTGCTCCTGTTCGCCAATGGACAGTCTGCTTTTCCGTCACCAGATTAGTGAGCTGATGTGGGGACAGCCTGGCGTTTGATGAGTGAAGCAACTAGCGTGGTAGTTTCATTCGATTGCAGATGTTATTTTTTTGAATGGCAGACGATCCGCCTAAGATCGGCATTACGAGAACGTCCCGAACCAAACGCTCCATGTTAAAATCCGTGACATAGCCATAGGCCCCCAACACTTCTTGGCACTTCAAGACGATGTCTTTGGCGGTTTCCGTCACGAACAATTTGGTCATCGACGTTTCGACCGTCGCGTCGGCATTTTGGTCCAAAAGGGATGCAGCGTGATAGGTCATGATGCGGCACGCGTGCAATTGCGTCTGTACATCGGCAAGGATGTGGCGGATTGATTGGAATGTGCAAATGGGTTTGCCAAACTGAACACGCTCCTGGGAGTATTCCCAAGCTTCTTTAACAGCCGCCGCCGCAATTCCTAAGGCCATGCCGGCAACCTCGACTTTTTCAATATCAAGACCGGGACCAACCAGCATTGGCCAGGCGTTGTTCCAGGCTTCTTCGCCACCGACCAGGTTTTCGATCGGAACCTCCACATCGTCGAAGGACACATCGTATGTGCCGCCGCCTTTGAGGCCCAAGGTCTGCTGCTGGGAAAGCGTAACGCCTGGGCTGTCCGGGGATATTAGAACCAGGGACAGGTTCCGATATCTTTCCTCTTCGCTGCCGCTGCGAACGAGCGTGTAAATGTAGTCGGAATGGGCGGCGCCTGAACAGAACCGTTTGCTGCCATTGACGATCAGCGTATTGCCATCCCGCTTTGCCGTTGTCCGTACACTAGCTAAATCAGCGCCAACGTCCGGTTCGCTGAAACCATAAGCGAAAATGAGCCCCTCATTGGCCACTTTCGGCAACAGCTCTTCTTTCTGTTTTTCGCTGCCGACTTCGGCGATGTTCAAGCCAGCGTAACAGGTGGACTGAATATACATTCCGCCTACGGATAGGCTGCGCCCACAGAGTTCTTCGATCACAGTGATCGTCGATTGTATGTCTCGTCCGGTACCGCCATACTTTTCGTCGATGGTAAGGCCTGTCAGACCAAGCTCGACAAGTTTCATATGGACATCTTTGGGGAAGTGGCAGTCCCGGTCCCAGGCTTGTACCCGTTCGTTCGGCATCTCTTTTTCGACGAATCGCGCAATCGTGTCTCTCAGCATTCGCGTGTGTTCTGCTTCGCCGTATGAAAGCATCGGGCGTTTCCTTGACCTTGTAGAATGTTCAGTGACGCTGTTTCGACTTGGGGCCGTCCGGAGTGGTTGCGCGTATCCGGATTCCTATTCAGAACGTCTAAGCAATTAGGCCGTTTCGCTTCAGCAATAGGCAACTCACATATTGCTCGTTTTTTTGTTTGGGGCGGGAGACGCCAAACAGGTTCTGCTTTGATGCGAGTGCAATATGAGTTTGGGAAGTCGCAGAATGCGTAAGGACCAACCGAAGGCTGACCATGTGCCAGGGGGTGGAAGGATTATGAAGGACAAAATCGCCATCATAACGGGGGCCGCGTCGGAGATCGGTATCGGTTTTGCGACGGCGCGCAGGCTGGGGCAAGCAGGCGCGCGTATCGCGATCACAGATATCGACGAAGCGCGTCTTCAAGACCGCGTATCTGATCTTAAGGGCCTAGACATCGAAGCGATTGGGTTCAGTCACGACGTAACAAGCGAAGAGAATTGGGATATGGTTGTTGCAGGAACGCTTTCCCAATTCGGAAGGGTTGATGCGCTCGTCAACAATGCGGGCGCGGTGCATCTTAGTCCGACCTTGGAGTATTCTGTCGATCAGTGGCACGAGCAAATTGACACCAATCTTTCTAGTGCTTTCTTGGGGTGCCGCAGAGTGATCGCCGAATTCGTGCGTCAGAAGTCAGCTGGTTCGATTGTCAACCTGTCCTCCATCGCAGGATCTGTCGGCATTATGCACGGCGCGGCCTATTCGGCGAGCAAAGGCGGTGTGAGGCTCTTGACAAAATCACTTGCGTTGGAGTTTGCAAGAGCAAACATCCGCATCAACTCCGTCCACCCAGGTGCCATTACAACGGAAATATCGCAACGCGCAAAGACGTTGGCGCCTGAGCAAATGGAGGCGTTTGCGGACGCCATACCCATGGGACGCGAAGGCGAACCGGAAGATGTGGCCGCTTTGATCGCGTTTCTTGTCTCAGATGATGCCAAGTATATTACGGGTGCAGAGTTTTGCGTCGATGGCGGCCTAACTGCGCAATAGAAATGCGATCGGTGATTGGCGTGTCCGTCGTGTGTCTCCTGGCACTATTCAGTTTCAGGCACTTTTGCGAAGGGCGCGTTTTTCGTATCCAGCTAGGACCTTCTCAATCGGTCCATCTTCGGTGATGCGCCCCTTTTCCAATAAGATCGCTCTGTCACAAAGGCGGCGAACAACACCAATGGAATGCGAACCGATCACGACGATGCTGGATCGGTCCATCATCCTAGTCATCCGGTGCTGCGCACGCTCTTGAAAACGTGCGTCGCCGGTGCTGAGGTTCTCATCTGTGATCAGAATAGTTGGGTTAAGTGACGTCACCGTTGCGAAAGCAAGTCGCATGGTCATGCCCGAGGAGTAGGTCGCGACAGGTAAATCCAGAAAAGCGCCCAGCTCGGTAAACTCCGCAATATCGGGAATGAGCCGATTGGCCTCGCGTTGGCTCAAGCCCGCCAACAGACACAGATTTCTTACGTTTTCACGACCCGTAAGTGACATGTTCAATCCGACAGATGGATTGATCACGGATACTGTTTTGCCTTCTCGGCGGATTTTACCGGATGTGGGCGGGTACAGCCCGGCCATCACGCGTAGCAGCGTCGTTTTACCGGAGCCGTTGTGACCAATGATTGCCACCCGCTCGCCATCGCCGATGTGGAGTGAAATGTCTTCCAGCGCCCTGACATGTGATGCACGTCCGCTGTTGCCCGTTGAGGCAAGTTCTCCGCCGGTATATGCCGTTGCGGTCAAGTCGCGCAGTGTTCGTTGGTTGGCGTGTAAAACCGGATACTCCAAATGTACATTCTGTAGCGAAATCAATGCCATCCAAACTACAACCAAAAAACCAGACGGTTCTTCACACCGCCATATGCGGCTACTGCTAACGCAAAAATGGCAGCAGCTATTATCGAAACAATTGCTACAGAAAGCGTGGGAGGCGGGTGACCCAACAAAGGTTCCCGAACAATCGCGAGAAAGTGCGCAAACGGATTATAATCGACGATAAAAGAGCGGGATGCCAGCATGCTCGGCTGCCAAAGCACCGGTGTTACTAAGAAAAAAATGAGCATCACGGGCCCCATCAATTGTTGCATATCTCTGAATCGAGTTCCAATGGGTCCGAAGAAAAGGCACAATGAAAATCCAATCACTAGGTACAAGAGCAGACTGGGCACGACGTACAATAAGTTCCAAGTCGGCGCCAAACCGACCCAAAGCGCTGCGCCAGCAAAAACAATGAATTTGAAACACAATTCGACAAAGATACTGACTGTATACCTGTAGACAGAAAACGAGAGAGGCAAAGCAACCTCTCTAATAACGCCTTGATTGCGGTTGAAGACAGTTAGTCCCCCATTTGTGGAGCCTGTTACAAAAAACCAGAGAACCAAACCGGCGGCGATATAAGGAAAAGCGGTTTCGTTGTCCATGCCGAACATCGAGCCATAGACGTAGCCCAACGCAACTGTCGTGATGCCAGTCCCCAACAATGACCAAAAGGGTCCTAAGAGCGTGCCTCGAGATTGATTGAGGAAGTCGCGATATCCAAGAACCGTCCAAATGCGCCAAAGCTTCAATCCGGCCCAGAGATCGATGAGACCGCTCATGTAAAGCGCACGGTGATCGTTCGAATCGCAGATGTAGCTGTCTGTCATTGCGGTGCCGGACTAACCCTCAGATGACGGAAGAACATGCACCGGACGCCCAGCGCCACTCTTTTGATGGCGACGGATTTGTTGGTCGCGAAACAACGGAAGAGTGCGATAACACGAATCACCATTCAATCGGTCTTAAGCCCTCCAAAAGGACAATACAAGACGGTCGTTTTGTCTTTGGGGCGGTCAAGCAGTTATTTGATTGCGCACCGCTGCGTGCGGAGCGAAAAGTTTGAAAACGAAAAAGTACTGACGCGACTTGACTTATGCCGAATCACTCAAGAAATTTTTGACACACACAAAAAATTTGCGGCACATCATTCTTGTGGGCTCTTCAATGTATTGTAGCCGTCCACATACACTGTAACGTTCGTAAGCTGGTTTGGCGCTATTGCTAATGTCTGCAGATGTAGTCTTCGGCGTTCATCACCTCTACAATTCAGGGCGCTTTTGAGGCATTCGGCTATGGTGCCACCGCGTCTTCCAACTGAATGAACCATATGACAAAACACTCTTATCAAAGGGGATTTTCGTATCGGCTTAGCATTGTTCTGGCCTTGGCCAATTGCTGAGGCCGTGCACTGAATTGACTGGCGCCATTTGCTTGGCGGTCGATCCGATAAGTGTTTAGAAGGATCAGCGTCCACCTCAAAACGTAGAGTGGCAGCAGTCTCTCTAAACGGTCGAGGAATGCCGAGGTGGGGGAAAGTTCGGTGGCGATTGCCTCTACGACCTTAAGCTTATCATGGCGCGTCAGGGACATTGCAGGATGCAATAGAAAATCTGCCACCAGCTTTACCGGGTCGTCCCAGCCAAAATATTCAAAATCGAAAAACCGAAGTCGACCGTCCGCCTGCCGAAGTGCATTGTGAAACCCAAAGTCGGCTGCCACCAAACGTCTGTGTTTCAGTGGTAAATCGGTTGCTTGGCCGTCAAGGTCGTTGTTGGATAAACACCAATGTTCTAAACGTGGTAAGAAGCTCTGCTCCAGAAACACCTCAAGTTCTGCGTCGGTTATAAACATATTCAGCCGATTTTGAATCTGTACTAGTATCCGGCTTTCTGACAGACAGGCCTCCACGTCGGTTCCAAAAGATTCTTGACTGGCGTTTTCCGAGCTTTTGAAAACCGATGCCACAAACGTCAGGGCCTGGGCCAAATCAGAGTCTGAGTGACGTGATATCCGTACGCCATCGATCCATTCCATCACCAATATCTGGCGGGCATCATCTCGGTGGTGGGGCCGGGGGGCTGACGATATTCCTTCGGACTGTAGAAACGACAGTGCACACCATTCTGCGTCGAGGCGGTTGCGGCGATTGTCGAAGTGCGGCGGAAACAGCTTCACGGCCACCGTCTGTTTGTCGGTTATGGCCTTGTAAACACTACTGTTGGCGCCTGCACCGATCATCTGGAACTCGCGCAATGGTGCGTGCAAAATCGCTTCCGCTGCAGATCTTGCTTCCTCGAGAATGCGTGCGGCGGACCGATCCACATCACTGAAAATTTCTGAATTCGGATTGGTCGCGTTGGCCACTGGGTGGACCTCAGGCCGCATCCACTTGTTTCCGGTCTGAATCTCCCGAGTCGCTTTTGGCAGGCAAAGCGACGGACGTGTCTCGGTCTACACGGCGCTTTTGCTCAACGGATGGAGAGACTCGGTAGCCTGGTAAGCTTACGCCCAGGTAATCGCCTATGGGGAAATACAAGTCGCTGGGGCTTTCTTCAAGGGTTCTAGCGGTTGTTTCCGCGAACGCGGCAAATGAAAGTTGCTCCGGCGTTTCCGGAAGGTCGCCATTTTCAAGCCAAGAGATCATGTCCTTCACAGCTAAGAGAATCTCCTTTGGCTCTGCGTTTTCTAGACGGATGCGGGCTTGCTCGAACTGGTGGTTATTGTCGAAGTGATAACACCCCAATTCCATTGCCTCTTCCAACGTCAATTGTCGCTCACCGCCATCGTCCGAGTGCTTGCGGAAGTACTTCTTAAAGCATGCCAGCTCTTGCGTAGACGGCAGCAATGTGTAGTGCAAGACCGCATTTATTGACAAGATTGGCACGCCAAATGCACGGGCGTAGGAACAGGGACCCGACTGGCACCCAATCATAAATCGCGCTTTAGAGATCAGATACGAATCCAATTCATGAGAATAATTGTCTAGAAACGGCAGCTCAAAGTAGTCGTCGCGATTGACCCGCAGTTTGGGCATCCGCCTGTCGCCGATGCGAATGACTTGGTATCCGGCATTCAACAAATATTCGACCGCCCCCTTATACGCATCAATGTTAGCGTCACGGTAAGACTGTGCCGCAATGCGATGATAACCGCTATCTCTTGCGTGAAGAACGACCAATGGTCTCGCAATATCTATTCCCTCTATCGCGCAAAACGATTCCGCAATTTCCTTGAATTCGGGAGGGGGCTGAAAGTGCCAATTATTGTGGGCAAATGGATCGTCATGGCATCGTGTCTTGTGGCATGATTGTCTCAACAATTGCCGATAATGGTTTGCAAACATTGTTACATTGCCCAGCTTCATGGATTCGAAGGCCATCCACGAAAGATTGAGCAGCAAATCTGACTCTGTCTCTACATAGGTCGCGTATTGTTCGACAATTTCCAGACACGTGGCTGAAGCCGGTCGGTAACTTGCGCGCGGTGGACCGATCAAAATGATCTTGTCAAAGTTATCCTTCTGTTGCGCGATAAAGTGATATGGGTCGAGGATTGCGTGACCAAGCGCCTCTGTCGATGAGAAGAACATGACAGCGACCTTCAAATCACGGCCCAGTTTTCGCTCTTCATACTCGAGAAGGGGCGTGATTGTATGGTCAACCTGAAGAAAGATGGTGCGGATGAGCCGGTCTCGGTCTGCTTCGGTAAATCCCCGTTTATTGTCGGGTACAATGAGATACTGCCTTGCGAAATACTCCATCGCCTTGGCGCGCTCGTCTAAAATACTGGCAGCAAAAGCGGCTTTCAGAAAATCCAGGCGAAACCTCAAGGCTTCCGAATCATGGGTTTTTGCGAAATCAATTGCCTGAATCACGTCGCGATAGTCGGCAAGCTCATAGCTCACATTTGCAAAGGTTTGCATGACACTAGAGTGCTTTTGAGCGCTGGTCATCAACCTAGCGGCGTGAGGCTGCCTTAGAATTGATTGCGCCTCTCTAAGTCTTCCGGCCGACGATAAGGCCAATAGCAGTGTATCTAGCGCCGCATCACTGCGGGTGCCGTCGTAAACCGCTTTCGCAGTTTGCGGCATAGCATTCTTGCATTGCGCTTTGTGCAAAAGTTTGCCCAACTTGTCTATTAGCATGCGCCTTTCCATCGGCGGCATTTTTGACGCTACGCGGACAGTTAGACTCTGGACAAATCCATGTCTGACGAAATGAGGAATCAATCTCCGCGCAATTCGATTTGTGCGTAGCCGGCGCGCAACTTTCGCAAGAATGGCCCATATTCTATCGGCAGCCATGGATGTCAAAGACATGCTCACAGAAGGTGTGTTGATTCGGTTTTAATAAGTTTAGTCCGTTTCGGGCTCGGCACTCGGAGATTTCGAGAAAACGACATTGCCAACTCCTGGTTAGGTTACATACTCACCTAAAGCTATATGACGTGATTCGGTGACCGATTATGAACAGTCTGACCGCGATGCCTCCGGTTATCGGAATAGACGTTGGGTCGGAGTCGCGATCATCAGCACGCAAAGGACATGGCCGCCACGTAACCGTTTCCGTGGTCCTGCCAAACTTCAACCACGCATCGGAGCTTGAAAGCTCAATCCCGGCTTTGTTGGAACAGACGGATCAGCCGGAAGAAATCATTGTGGTCGACGACGGATCAACGGATGGCAGCGTCGAATTGTTGCAATCTTATGCGCGCCGAGCGCCCCATCTGAAAATTAGGCGTCACCAGGCAAACCGGGGTGTTGAGGCGGCCATTTCGACGGGTCTTGAGGCCGCAGCCGGCAACTACATCATTTTGGCAAGCGCCGATGAGCTTGTGCATCCGGAACTGTGTGCGTCGCTGCGCCAGGCGATCGAACAATTTCCTAACGCGCGGATGGCGTTTGCTCGGTTTGGGGAATGGAACGCTCAGAATGGTCAGGCACGCTCACTAAATCCCCGTGATCCGCGTGAAATGTGGTATGTCCGAGGCGATCAGCCAGAATTTGTGTCAAGTCAAGATTTCATTGAGCACCTCTCGCGGAGATTCGTGTGCTTAAGTGCGAACGCGGCAATCATAGAGCGGCGGGCATTGCTCGAAGTGGGCGGTTTTGATCCAGCTCTAAAATGGCACAGCGACTGGTTTGCCATGTATGCGTTGGCATTTAGATACGGTTTTGTCGCCGTTCCAAAGTCCCTGGCTCTTTTCCGGCTGTCTAACGATTCCTATTCGGCAAGGGGTATGAAGGTCCTCAAAAAACAGTCGGAAGTTGCCCTGAACATTCAGCGAAAAATACATGCGGCAGAGTTTCAGGATGTTCGCAAGTGTCTGCAGCGCGCGCCGGCGGCAATGTCGACGTTTATGAGGGCGACGCTACTCACGCTGCCGTGGCATCCAAGGTACTATCCAATGTTGGCACGCATACTGATTTGGTGGTCGGGGGAGGTGGTTGCCGGCCGCAGACCCAAATTCTGGTCGGCCTTTCTCGGTCGAGAACAAGCTTGAGCGGCAGCATGAGAACCGCGACATCCGTAGACGATGTGATGAGACTCTTTCGCGGCGAAATGTCCGCCCAAAATCAAAGCGGGAGCAGGATTTCATGACCGGCTGCATTCTTTGCGACTCTCGGTCAGTGGAAAAAGTGCTTGATGTCGGGGAACAGCCGATCTCCACCCACTTCACACGCGCTCCAAAGGAACATGTGCCGCTGTTTGGACTGTCGCTGGCGGTCTGCCATGATTGCGGGGCGATCCAACTGGAAAACCCGATCTCCTTCGATCAGCTGGTGCCGCCCTATGACTGGATAAGTTACCGGGAACCCGAAGACCATTTGGATCGCCTGGTTGAGCAGCTTACAGAGCTGCCGGGTGTCTCAGAACGGTCCAGTGTTCTAGGGATTTCCACAAAGGATCGAAGCGCCGTTGATCGCTTCAAGAGCCATGGATTTGAACGGACGCATACTTTGGATGTGCACCGCGACTTGGGGGCTTGCAACAGCAACGCCAATTTTGAGAGTGCTCATGGTCTGATGAGCGTTGATCGTTCTGAGCGCCTCGTTGAACGGCATGGCACGGCGGATGTTGTCATTGCGCGACATATCTTCGAACACGCTGAGAAGCCGAAGCGGTTCTTACAGGCGCTTGAATCGATGATAGCCGATGGCGGCTATTTGGTGATTGAGGTGCCCGATTGCGCTTCGAACCTTGATAAGCTTGACTACACAATGGTGTGGGAAGAACACACACTTTACCTAACGGCGCAACACCTACCGTTCATATTTTCCGGTTCGGCATTTTCGTTTGTCGATCAGTTTTCTTATCCCTATCCCTTTGAAGATGTGCTGGTGTTGATTGGGCAAAAAAGATCCGAAGATCAAAATTGCTTCGATCTAGATGAATCGGCATCTATTGCATCGAACATTGCGCTCGCCCGTCGATTTGGCGACATGTTTGATCGGCGTACCGAGCAAGTTTTTGGGAAGTGTCGTGAGCTTTCACAAGATGGTCGAAAACTCGCAGCCTATGGGGCCGGTCATTTGACGTCTGCCTTCATAAACATTCACGGACTGACCGAATTTTTTGCCGCCGTCATTGATGATACGCCGGAAAAGCAAGGCCTGTTCCTGCCGAAGAACGGACTGCCAATACGAAGCAGGGAATATTTGAATACGGACACCATATCCGCTTGTCTGCTTGGATTGTCTCCGGCAATCGAGGAAAAGGTGATCGCAAACAACCAACAATTCGTTTCCAATGGCGGCGTGTTCCAGTCCATGTTTGCCGACAGCGGGAGATCGTTTCTGAAGGCCTTTGATACCGCACGAAAAGAAGTTGCGTTCGTTCAGTGAGTGGCGGGAGAAGAAGTTGCACGAGCGATCGATAAACAGCGAGGTTCTCTAGTGGGACATAATATCGGCACCATCCATGAAATTGAACGCTTACGGACGGACGTGCTCGATCATCAGTCGCCCGCCCTTTTTGATTTGGGGTCGCAGGACGTTTTCTTCTCAACGCAAGAAGAAATTGACCGAATGTGTGCACTAATTGCCGACCGTGGCGGCGATACCGGACGATTCTTGTCGGAGGTTGGTGAACGTGTTCCTGCTAGCTGTCCCGCGGGGGTCGTGTTCGCCAATCTTGGCTACGAATATGCGTGTTGCGACGTAGATCGACGGCCGGGCACGGTCTATCTTGATTTTAACGCCTTGCCGGATGTGGGGCATTTGTTCGGGAAGTTTGATTTTGTGGTGAATTCGGGCACAACAGAACACGTGCTCAGTTCGGCGCACGCTTTCTTTTATATGCACAATTTGGCCACCGTTGGCGGCATTCTGTACAACAACGTCCCAATGTTCGGTATGGGAAATCACGGCATCATCAATCACACACCGAAGTTTTGGCACACACTGCATTGGATGAATCAGTATCAGCTCATAGAAGCCCAAATAAGCAGGTCAGACGAAGCGACCCTTGATAGGTCTGCGGTGTTTGGGGACCATTTGAAGAAATTTAACGGTCTGGAAGAGTTGTCCGATATCTCTTGTATGGCGAAGGTGATCTTTCGGAAACACAAGGACACGATGTTTATTCCGCCTATGGACGCCGTGATTGATCCGGCGGACGATGGCAGCGCGCTAGGCGTTATCCTGGCTGGTTCTCTAAGGACATTTGTTTTGGCCAATCTCATGACCGCCCAAACAGCATTGACCGGGGTGAATCAGTTTCTTGAGTACAATGCAAAGCCGTATAGGTTCCAACCCGGTGAATGCGACGACCTGTTCGCCTCACAAAGAGGTGCTGGGTAGTTCTTGGCAAAAGGCTGGAGCATTGAGCAAAGACCTGGCGTGCCATAGGTCAGGAAGAGATAGGATTAAGATCTACAATGAACAGTTACAGTCGCTTGTTTCGCCGGTCCGCACCTGGCTATAGCCAACTCGAGTCTGAGCTGCAGTCGTACAGGCATGCGTTTGAAACGACATCAGTTGACCGTGATCGCCTGCAGGGGGAGCTAAACAGGGCGAAAGAGAGGGTGGAAGTCGAACGTTTGGCATGGGCGGCATTTGTTTGGTTGAACGAAGCCAAATTTTCGCCTCAAGAGATAGGCCAGCGATTGATAGCTCTCGAAAAAGCGTCGTTGCGGTCGGAATCGGCAAGCGTCGAAGAGGCTTTGTCCAGAGCATCCGATGGATTGATACTTCTAGCCGACGATATATTGAGAGACTACTGGTCAAGCGAACTGGGCTTGGAGTTGGTGAAATCTGCCTTGAAACTTGACGATAGGTTCCGCGGCGTACGGCATTGCCTAAACGTGTATTTCGCCCGCAGCAACCTAGATCATGAATATGCAAACTACCTCTCCAAAGGTGTGGAAGAAAATCTATGGCCGGAAGTGGGGGCAAGAAGCGCTCAGAGGGCTGCAAAGGAGCGAAATCTCCCACCTGTTCTGCTCGCAACACTGCCCAAGTCGGGAAGCGTTTTCCTTTGGACCACTTTGCAGAAATCTCTGAACATGCCTCACTTTGGAATTGCGTTGTCATCCGGCAAGGGACCAACACAGGAAATGGTGGTGCCGAAACTTGCCGAAGTGTTTTCAGAGGGGGGATTCGTTACCATCGGCCACATCGAGCCCTCGGATGAGAACGTCAACATACTGAAGAAAAACGGTCTCAAGAGATTGATCGTACATTTCCGCGATCCGAGGCAAGCGGCGGTTTCTTGGTGGTACTACAACACGAAGATCGGTATGCGTCGAGATACCTGGCACAATCATTCCGACGTCGAAGCGTGGCTTTGGGAGAATTTTGTGAAACCGGCCGCGCAATGGATAAACGGCTGGTTGAACCGAGCTGACCATGATCCCGATCTGGACATTTTCGTATCGACGCAGGAAAGCATGGCGGGTCACGAAACAGACCATGTGGAAAAGATCGTGGATTTTCTAGGCATCCCTAGAGACCAATTAGACTTGGAGATTGCCGAGAAGTCGGAAGAGATGCATTTCAGGAAAGGTGACAAGAACGAATGGCTCACCTTTTTTTCAGACGATTTTAAGCGGCGTTCCCTTTCGGTAATTCCGAACGAACTAGCGGCGAGATTCGGTTGGCATCAAATCTGAGGCGGATGCCTCAAAAATGCGCTGGTACTCTGCAACATAATTTGGATTGTCAGGGCACATATTCTTTGCCGTTTCAATCAGGATGCGTGATCGTTCGACATGGCCAGACCGGTGCATGAGCCTGGCGAGCTGAAAATGGCCCTCCCCAAACGATGGTGTGAATTTGACAAGAGCCTCGAACGCATTGGTTGCCTCCGCGATACCTGCGTCTCCCTTCGACAGGGCCGCTAACCCCAGTCGATAGACATCGTCGCGATGTTGAACTGTCCCGTCAAACTCAAACCAATCGGGGCTGACAATTGCTGCCTGTTCTTCGAGATAGGCTTCGAAGACTGGGCCCAATACTCTGATTGCCGCGGCATTTTGGATGCCCGGCTCAAATCCCGTAAAGATCTTATTGATATGGCGGCCCATGCATGTCTTGCATTGACCATGAGCGTATTTTTGCGTGAGGATCTCCTCATTGGTTGTGTGCAGAAAGTCGTCGGCAATGACCGAATCCGGACCGTAGGTTGCGCAGCAGAGGGACACGGAACCGTCGAAGTTAATCGTGGTTCTTCGTTCACGAAATTGGCAATCGCTTGTCGGTCCAGCTGCCTGCGCATACAGGGAAAGTGTTTCGTCGACGCCGATGACGAGGTTGTCAAGCAAATCCTCCTCGACTGCCCCGGGTGTGCCATCTAATACATCAATGACTTTTTCCACAGGCATGATTGTTGCGAGAACAGGGGCAAACAAAAAACCAAGTTCGTCGCACAACGATCGGATGGCCAAAAAATCGTCTGGGAAATTTGATCTGTAAACGTGAAATCCAACCTGGACGATCATCTCAGACTCGTATCTGTCCATGAACTCACGTAGCCGATACATGTTGGCCTTAACGGCGTTTATGTTTCCGAGCCGGTGCGTCATCCCATAGGTCTGGTTCCGTGATCCGGAAAGAGAGATTCGGAAATAGTCCGGCGATTCTCGGACCACATTCTTAAGGTCAGGAAACACATTTAGATTGCTTGATATCCCAACGACGAATTGCCGTTCTTTTGCCAGTCTCACCAGTTCCGACAGATTCCTGTGCAAACCGGGCTCTCCCCAATTGTACAGATCGACGGCGAGACGGGCACCGTGTGGCTGATCACTTCGAATCTTGGCTAGTGTTTCCTTAAATTTGGTCACAGTCATCACGCCTTTGGGCATGAGCTGCGCCATGTTTCCAACCGCGCAGGATGGGCATTTCAGATTGCAACTGCCGACAACGTCTACAAAGTAGTAGTGGTCCGACACGTGAATTTTGTTTAGTGCATGAGTTAGTTCACGTTGTTTCGCGAGATCGATGGCCGGCAAAGCGCTGTCGTGCGCTTTGCGCCGGTTCGCTTGACGCAGTAATTCTCGAATCCGCCCTAGTTCGACCGTCAGCTTTTCGTTCTGTTGGAGAGCCTCCCTCAAACGTTGTTCATCCGTCTCATCTCGTTGTCTCGGTTTCGCAGGCGCGAAGGATCGAACCGGCGGATCTTGTTCAGGCTTCATCGATCAATCCATCTATGTAGGCCCGCCCCTTGCCCAATTCGTCGGCCGCCGGCGCCCATGCGGCATCTTGTGAGTCATGCTTCTGGAAGGGGCCTTTCGTGCTTTCCACAAAAACAAGAAGTTCAGAGATCACTTTAAGACTGTGAAATTGGCCGACGGGCATGCGGTAGAAAAATGGATCCTGCGACCCAAACGGGCACATCTCGAAACTGTTTTGCAGTTGGCCTTTGTCATCGAAGAGCAAGATGAGCGCGCGCCCTTCTAGGACAAGAAACGATTCGGTTTTTTTGAGGTGTCGGTGTGGCGCCACATATGTATCCCGATGGGAAACGATCAGCATGTCATGCTGCGCGCTCTCCGGAGACGGGTGCGCGCAAAGCCGTGCACGTTTTTTGTCGTTTGAACGCGCCGATTGCTTCAGGCAGTCAATTGCTTCCGAACCGACGGCTACAAGCGGGCGCCTGGTGTAGAAAATGCCGGGAGCCGCCTCTTCCATTTCATCGGGGAGGACTGTGTTCTGCTGATGCTTCACAACCCAACTGTTCCAATTCCGTAATTGTGGAAGGGGTGCAACTTGCTTGACTCAATCTAAGACTCTTCCTACCAGGTTTTTGACATTGATGCGCGGTATATGTGAACCGGGCTCTCTTGCGGGCGGTGCATCTACAACGAACTTCAGGCCGGAAGTGTATGAGCGCAGACAAATGCGAAATCGATTTGGTGACCGGCGGTGCGGGCTTTATCGGGAGCCATCTGGTTGATCGCCTCCTCTCTTTGGGGCGAAGGGTTCGCGTCATCGACAATTTTTCCAACGGGTCACTGCGAAACCTTGAACACCACGCGGGCAATCACGCACTCGAAGTCGCAAAGTTTGACATTCGTGAACAAGAAGGCCTGGAAGCCTATTTTGCAGACGTCGGGCGCGTATTTCACTTGGCAGCGCTTGCAGACATTGTTCCCTCAATCACGAATCCGACGGACTACTTTCGGGCCAACGTGGACGGCACCTTTCATGTGGTTCAAGCTGCGGTGAAGGCACAAGTCGAGCGGTTCGTCTATTCGGCTTCGTCCAGCTGCTACGGAATTCCCGACAGTTACCCCACGCCAGAATCCGCTGAAATCCGCCCTCAATATCCTTATGCTCTGACAAAGTATCTGGGCGAACAGTTGGTGCTTCATTGGGCACATGTCTACAAATTGCCGGCCATATCCTTGCGGTTCTTCAATGTGTTCGGACCGCGCGCCCGCACAGGCGGTACGTATGGCGCTGTATTTGGTGTGTTCCTCGCCCAGCATATTCGTGGCGAACCGCTAACGATTGTCGGAGATGGCACCCAAACCCGTGATTTCACTTTTGTTGACGATGTGGTGGATGCGATCCTGACCGCAGCAGAGGCGCGGCAAGTGGGCGCGGTCTACAATGTTGGTAGCGGCGGGCACTATAGTGTGAATGAGCTCGTCCGACTGATCGGTGCTGAAAAGACGGTTGGAATTCCGAAGCGACCAGGGGAACCGGACTGCACCTTTGCTGACGTGAGCAAGATCCAGCGTGAACTTGGATGGTCGGCAAATACTCCGTTTGAAGATGGAGTTAAAATCATGATGAAGAACATCGACTACTGGAAAGACGCACCCTTGTGGACACCTGAGCGAATCACCGAGGCGACCAAAGACTGGTTCGCACTTCTGAGCGACTAGGTTTCAGTGTTCACCCGTTTGGATTGTTTTCATAAGTCGCAGAACATTATGCGGAATATTCATTCCGTGCATTGATGAAAAATCGCCTGTAGTTGCGACCCGAATCCCTCTAAACTAGAATTGAGTGATTCGAAGCGAGTTCGGGTTGTCTTTACTCGTCAGATACAAGCAGATGTTGATTTTTTGTTCGACGGTTCGGAATTGTGATGGGCCACCAAGTAGGACCGGACGTGACGGGTGAGAAGATCAAGCACTTTGCCCAAAAGGTTGATCTGCAGACGAACATTGTGTGGTTGGCTGGAACAGAGCAGTCACGTGTAACAGGCAGATGGGCAGTTAGCACTGTCGATTGAGGGGTTGTATTGATGTTACGCGAGACAAGCGCAATGCGGCAGACGCTTGAGGCGTCTGAGGGGCATGCGCGGGGTGGCTCGAAAATCGTCACCCTTGAAGAGCTTGCGGCCATCGCCAATCGTTTGCGCACGGAGAACAGGCAGATTGTGTTGTGCCATGGTTGTTTTGACCTGGTACATGTTGGACACTTGAGGCATTTCAAAGCGGCACGTGATCATGGAGACGCTCTGGTTGTCACCATCACTGCCGATAATTTCGTCAACAAAGGCCCCGACAGACCCGTCTTTTCCGATTTGCTGAGAAGTGAATTTCTTGCGAGCTTAGAGATGGTCGACTATGTCGCTGTCGTCCATGAGCCGAGTGCAAGACCGGCAATCGAAGCTGTCCGGCCGGCTTTTTATGCCAAAGGAAGCGAGTATTCGCAGGCCGACGACGATATCACTGGCAAAATCGTTCACGAAAAGGATTTGGTGGAGAAATTCGGGGGCACACTGATCTTCACCGATGACATAACTTATAGTTCTTCAAATCTGCTCAACAAGCACTTTGCGGTGCGGAATCCGGCTGCGCGGGACTATCTAGAACAGAAGCGTGGATCAAATTTCGAGGATCTGCTGACCCATTTCTTGGACAGAATTGCGGATATGAAGGTCCTCCTCGTCGGCGAAACGATCATTGATCGTTACGTCTATGTGGCGCCAATGGGGAAAGCCTCCAAAGAAAACATTATTGCGACGCTTCATCAGGATGAAGAGGCTTTTGCGGGGGGCGCTGTTGCCGCGGCCAACCACTTGGCAGCAATCTGTCCAAACGTGGAATTGGTGACCTCATTGGGCGATGCCAATTGCGGCGAAAACTACGAGCAATTGGTGCGGGACCAACTGCATGATGCGGTGGTTCCCACATTCCTTTACAAAACGGATGCGCCCACTGTCGAAAAGACCCGGTTCGTGGAACCGACTCATGTGCGCAAACTGTTTGAAGTATATCGCATGGATGACAGCCGCTTGGAGCAAGCTCAGCAGGCTGAACTGCACACCCTGCTGTCAGAAAGATTTAGTGACGTTGACCTAGTCGTCGCGTGTGATTTTGGGCACGGACTGATCTCAAAGCAAACTGCAGATTTGCTTGGAAAAGAGAGCCCATTCCTCGCCATAAACGTCCAGTCCAACGCGGGTAATATCGGATATAATCTAGTCCCGAAATATCACCGTGCGGACTTTTTGTGTATTGACGCCATGGAAGCGAGATTGGCCGCCCGTGAAAAACACGCCGATGTGCCCACACTTGTCGAACAACACTTGCCGAGCATTATTGATTGCGACCGTTTCATCGTGACTCACGGCAAGTCAGGGTGCTTCACTTCCTCTGAAGATCGTCCCGAAGCATCACACATTCCCGCCTTCAGCGACACGGCAATCGACACGGTTGGGGCGGGGGACGCGTTTTTTGTAATGGCATCTTCGATGGTAGCAGCCGGTGCAGATTGTCCCACAGCAGGCTTCCTTGGAAATGTGGCCGGCGCGATCAAAATCGGAATCGTAGGACACCGTCGATACATCAACAGGCTTGAGATCCTTAGAAGCGTGAAGACCCTACTCAAATGACCAAAGAGATTTCGCCGGACAGCTTTGCTGGTAGCATTCCCAACGCTTTATATTCGTCGTACGCATCAACGCTGGAGCGTGTCCTTGTCGGTGCCATCGCGACGAATGGGGCGGGCGAACACTTTTCGATGGAATCCGCCATCCGAGCGATGGGGCACGCCATGCGAGAAGCGCATGATCGAGGCAATCAACTTTTTTTTGTTGGTAACGGCGGCAGTGCGGGAATCTGTAGTCACATGGCTACGGACTACAGTAAGAATGGCGGCATTCGATCGACTTCGCTAAATGACGGCGCAACACTGACCTGTCTCGGTAACGACTATGGCTATGAGCATGTGTTCCAGAAACAAATTGAATGGCACGCGCGTTCGGGTGACATCATCATAACCATCAGCAGTTCCGGAATGTCGCAGAACATTTTGAATGCGGCGGACCAGGGCCGGTCAAGCGGCTGCACCGTGTTTACGCTGAGTGGATTTAGTCAGGATAACCCATTGCGTTCCAAGGGCGACTTAAACGTATATCTCGACAGTACCGAATACGGTTTTGTTGAAGTTGGGCACTTAGCCGTTCTACATGCGGTTCTGGATATCCAGATGGGTTGGGTGCCGCCTGCAAGGCCCAATTGAATCGGATTTACTAACCAGCGAGAATGTGAGGGCTTGAGCATTTATGACATCGGCAAGACACGTCTTGGTCACCGGTGGTGCCGGTTACGTTGGCAGCTTACTCGTGCCCAGATTGCTCGATCTAGGGCATGCTGTAACAGTATTGGATCTGTTTTTGTACGGAGCAGATGTATTCGAGGATGTGTCGCAAAATCAAAACCTGGTTCAGGTGAGAGGGGACATTCGTAATCCCCTGGCCGTGAAAACCGCATTGACCAACTGCGATTCAGTAATCCACCTGGCATGCATTTCAAACGATCCGTCCTATGAGCTTGACCCAGGGCTTGGAAAGTCAATCAACCATGATTGTTTTCGGCCGCTTGTGCGAGCTGCTAAGGAGGCGGGTGTTGAGCGATTTATCTATGCTTCCTCCTCTAGCGTTTATGGCGTGAAAGACGAGGATGAGGTCACGGAGGAACTGCCGCTCGAACCTTTGACCGACTATTCAAAATTCAAGGCGGTCTGCGAAAACGTCCTTGAAGAGGAAAGGGCGCCGGGGTTCGCGGCGTTGACTATTCGACCTTCCACTGTATGTGGGTACGCGAAGCGTCAACGATTAGACGTTATCGTCAATATACTGACTAATCACGCTGTGATAAACCGCAAGATAAAGGTATTCGGAGGCGAACAGCTTCGTCCCAATATCCACATTCATGACATGTGCCGGGTATACGAGAAGGCATTGGAGTGGCCTGCTGACGCAATCGACGGCAAAGTTTACAATGTGGGCTATGGCAATGCGACTGTCATGGATCTTGCCAAAATGGTGAAGCGCGTTGTTGAAGGCGATAATGAGTTTGGCGGCGAAATAGAGCTTGAAGTCGTGCCGACGGACGACAACCGCTCATATAAGGTATCGTCAAAGAAGATTGCGGAGGAATTGGATTTCACGCCGGAAAAATCGATCGAAGATGCCGTTAGAGATTTGTTGAACGCCTTCAAGGAAGGCCGTCTTGCCGACACGATGAATGACAGCCGTTACTTCAATATCCGAACGATGCAAGAATGCCAGCTGAGGTGACGCGAACGCATCTACAACGAAGAGCTGCGGGTTCAATGGATTCGACCGAGTCATGAAAGCGCCCGTTGGTATCGGCATCATTGGCGGCGGGATGATCGCTCAGATCGCGCATCTACCATTTTATCTTTCGGACGACAGGTGTGACGTCCGGTGTATTGCCGAAGAGCGACCTTCCCTGAAGGCCGTTTTGGCTGATTCTGTCGGTCGACAGAAAGTGGTCGAAGACCATGAGGAGTTGTTGTCTGACCCTGAGATATCAGCCGTAATTGTGTCGGCACCACGACCGGCTACGGGAAGCTTGACGCTCGCGTGTCTCCAGGCCGGAAAGCATGTGCTCGCCGAAAAACCGATGGCTCACACGACAGAGCAAGCAAGGCAATTGGTCGGCGCTGCCAAGGCCAAAGAGCTTGTTTACGCGGTCGGGTACATGAAGCGATTTGATCCAGGTCTCGAAGCTGCAAGATCGCTGTTCGAAGAATTTGTAGCAGATGGTCGTCTCGGTCCTCTCCTATCTGCAAGGTTCTACGATTATTCTAAATCCTATGCGGTGCCGCCTCCGCCTCACGCGCGCCCCAAGGAAAGTCGGAAAAAGAGATTCAGCTCTTGGCCGACTGCGCCTGCCTGGTTGCCCGAAGAGTTAAGCGACGAATATGCGTGGTTTGTGAACGCAGGAAGCCATGATGTAAATCTCCTGAACTGGTTTTTCCCGGAAGGCGTGTCGTTGATATCCGCATTTGGCTCTGGCAAAGGCGTCGTTTCGGCGATGTTCGAAGGGCGCGGATGCCCCATACACCTGGACGTGACCAAGACCGAGGCGGGCAGATGGCTTGAAGGCGCAGAGTTCCTGTTTGAGCGGGGACGGCTCGCAGTTTCAATTCCATCGCCCATGTCGGTCGGGGAAGTATCTCGGGTCATTGTGGATGATCTGTCAGGTGAAGGAACCGAAATTACAAAACCAGAAAAGGCGGTTTGGTCATTCGAGGCTCAGGCGCGCGGATTTCTCGATGTTTTGACGAATGGAACATCGCCGAGAACAAGCGGCGTCGATGGACTCGCCGATCTCGAACTGATCGAAACAATGTGGAAGGACATTGTGAGCAAGTCATGAAAGCGGCTTTACAGGTGCAACCTGACATTCCATCAGTGGTCAGACGGACTGAATGCCGTCTGTGCGGCAGCACCGACCTCATCTGTTCTGTGCCGCTTGCCCAGGTGCCTATCGCCTCTCCAAATGTGGGCAAAATTGAGGATTATTCAGGGGGCCGACTTGACCAAATCGTTGCGCCCCTGGACAATTACCTGTGTGGCTCATGCGGTCTCAATCAACTCGTCCACGTGGTCGATCCGTCCTTGATTTATCGTGATTATCTCTATCGGACGTCCGTATCAATGGGACTGTCGGACCATTTCAAAGATCTGGCGAATGGCGTTGTGGAAACGCTTCAACTGCCCGTGGGCAGTTTTGTCGTCGAATTTGGCAGCAATGACGGCACCCTGCTGAGGCACTTTAAGAACGCCGGCATGAAGGTGCAGGGCATCGATCCCGCGCAAGCAATTGCGTCCGAAGCGACCGCGGCAGCAATACCTACGATCGCTGATTTTTTTTCTGAATCAATTGCGAAGCAGATCGTGGCAGATTCGGGAGAGGCCGATGTTATCGTTTCGAATAATGCGATGGCGAACATCGACTCCCTTGATCAGATCTTGAATGGTGTTCGTGCTCTTCTGAAGGCTGACGGTGTTTTTGTATTCGAGACCCAGTACGCCCTCGATGTGTTTGAGAAATTCTTGCTGGACGTAATTTATCACGAACACATTTCTACATTTTCGGTGAAACCGGTGGTCGAGGCTTTTGCACGGTATGGTCTTGAGGTTTTTGATGCGCAGAGAATTCCGACGAAAGGGGGATCAATACGATTTTGGGTTCAGCACAAAGACGGCGGGCGCATCAGATCACCCGAAGTCATGCGGCTCATTCGACTAGAACATGAAGCGGGTCTTTACGATCCCGCATATCACGAGCAGTTCGCGGCCAAGGTATTGAACCTAAAGCAGCAGGTTCACGCAATCGCGGAAGCCGCCCAGCACAGCGGCCGTCTGATTGCGGGTTACGGAACGTCAGTAGGTTGCGCTGCGTTAATCCACCAGCTTGAGCTTGAACAATGGTTAGACTGTTTGTACGACGATACACCGTTTAAGTCTGTGATCGAAGGACCGGGATATCGATTGCCAGTCCACAAGGGTGAGAATCTCAGCACGCAGAACCCTGCAATCGTCTTCGTTTTGGCCTGGCGATACGCGAAACCGATAATGGCAAAACAAAAATCCTACCTCAAATCCGGCGGCCGCTTTATCGTGCCCCTGCCGGATTTGTCCGTGCTTTCTGGGTGTGCTTAGTGCGTTCACTCCATGAAGATGAACTCGTAGTCTCCGGTGTAGCCGAAACGGTTGTAGAGCCAAATCCACTCGTCCGTATCGAGAAAGGATTCGGCGGTCAGTGCCCAACATTGCAAGTTGAAAAGCTCCTGTTCATCCCGATAGCTCTCGACCATGATGTATTTTTTCCGTCCGACGCGCTCAATTTCTCGAACGGCACACTCCAGCTCCATCAGTCGAAGATTGTGAAGACACCCAAGTGAGATGACGAGGTCGAAGGTATCTGCGGGCCATGGATAGGGCTGTTCGGCGCGGTGCCGGATCAAGTGCTTTCTAACGTCTTCCTTAGCGTCTTCAAGACCGTGCCGGGAAATATCAAAACCGGATACCTCAAGGCCAGGCACAAGCTTCAGCATCTCGTGAAGTAGGTAAGCTTTGCCGCAGCCCACGTCCAATACTTTGGAGCCCTCGCTCAAATCATAAGTCTCAATCAGAGCCTGGGCGACCGGGGTCCAGCGGCCGGGAATGTACCTATACCCACCGTATCCGTATCGCCGATCGCCATCCCAGTAGTCGGCTTCATAGAATTTGGCCTTTTTCATGCAATGAACTTTGTCGTCGACCATGCGCGCCAAATAATCCCGGCTGGTCATTTGATGCAGTGGCGTCACGATGTTCATCAGTCGTCCCATGGTAGTGGTCCCTGCACTGTTGGGGCGCTAACCGACAGGTTGGAGAGTTTGTTTTGTTCTATGGGCTGCCGAGAATCCGCTTGGGCCTGTTCCCCAATTTTGAGCTCGTACATATGCCCGAGCTCGCTCAGCCCTTGTTCGTCATTGATCTCTAGGTTTTCCACGGCGCCGTGAATTGATGCGCCCGCTTGAAAGATTGCTCGACAAAAGGTGTCGCGACGCTCGCGTTTCATTGGCAGCATGAACACTGAGTACAGCACGAAACCGTCTACTCGCTCGACCTCACGCAGCAGCTCGTGGAGCATGATATAGCAACTGGGCATGGCGTACTCGGTGGCAGACAATAGATACGCAATGCCATTACGCTGACAGTAGTCACGGACAACCAAGTTTTGGACATGCTGGGGCACGCGGTCGCCAAAATACGGCCGAGACCCGATATATCCTCTGTATCCGAACCGATTGGTCATTGCGCTATTGCCGTAATTTGAACCTACTCGCTAAAGCCTTCTGGCAGACGATAGTCCAAACCAATGCGGCTCGCTGGCCGCAAATTGACGAATTCAAAAAATTCTCCCAGCTTCTTGTCTGCATAGGGAGACAGAGCACTTTTGAATCGGCAATTAAGGCTCCACCGGGTTTCGTCCTCGATGTTGATGCGATTTCCATGCATCACGGTTTGTGTGAATATGAGGATGGATCCAAAATCGATTTTGAGAAACTCTAAGTCACCAGAGACGCTTGCATACAAGTCTTCTGCGGAACCGTTTTGGTGGTCCGACATCACCATTTGATAAGAGCGATCGCTGCCAATGGGCAATATGTACATGCTCTTAGTCTTGAAGCAGTCTACAAGAGGTACCCACACCACCACTTCGAAAGGCGAGTCACCGTCCCAGACGTCCGCGTGGATCGGCAGCAGAGAACTCGAGTCGTTGGGTAATTGAACACTAAGACCAAGGCCGCGCTGCATGGCGAGTTCATTGCCCACCAGCGTGTGTAGCGCTTCGAGAACTAGGGAGTAATAGGTGGGCCGGACCCAGGGGGTGCTGCGCAAGGTTTGAATCACTTCAAGCCGCAAGTCATTCAATGACTCAGCACCGACGTAAAGGTGGATGTTGTTCAGAAGGTCTTCCGGCGACTTCGTCGGCGATATGTTGAGCGTCTCAGAAACGGTGTCTGCTACCAGTTCCCGAATGGCATGAAGCCCTTCTGAATTCTCGGTGGGCAGAATTACATATCCCTTACCCAGAAAATCTGAGACCAGCGGCGATTCTTCAAGTGCTTCAAAGCAATCGGGGCGGGAGATGTTCATCACGCCACATTCTTCTGTGCCACATCGTTCAAAATCCGATTAGTGATCTGATCCGGCTGAAGCCCATTCAGCGACAGCAAATCATCTTGCACGCCGTAGTTTGTTGCGAAAGCGTCTGGTAGACCCAGGCGGACGAGTGCCGGCATGCCGCTTCTCTCGGCGAACAGTTCAGCGACGGCACTTCCCAGGCCGCCTATTCGAGTGTGCTCTTCCACGGACACCACAAGACTCGCGTGATGTGTTCTTTCGATGATGAGTTCTTCGTCCAGCGGTTTGATTGTGTGTATGTGAATAACCTCAGAGTCGATCCCCTGTCTCGAAAGGAGTTTGCTTGCAGAAAGGCATCGGTTGGTCATGACACCACAGGAAACGAACACAACAGCGCCTGTGCCCGCCGCTTCGCGCATGACGATCCCTTTGCCGATTTCAAATCCTCTTCGATCGTGGCTGACAATAGGGTCGCCCCCCTTGCCCAAGCGGATGTAGATCGGATGCGGCCAATCGAGGGTCGCCTTCATAAGGCGCACCATCTCGTCAGAGTCCGCAACGGCGGTTACGGTCATATTCGGAAGCGCCCGCATGATGGCGATGTCTTCTACGGCGAGATGGGTGGGTCCCAAAGGCGCGTACACTACGCCGCCGCCATTTCCGATAAATCTCACTGGAAGGTCGTGCAGGCAAAGGTCCAAGGCGACCTGCTCATAACTGCGGCGCGTAATGAATGTGGCGATTGTGTTTACGAACGGCACAAAACCATCCATGGCCATGCCGGCGGCCATTCCGATCACGTTGGCTTCGGTAACGCCCTCCATGAAGTAGCGGGCGGGCATTTCTTCTTTCATTTCTTGAAGGAGGCCGGGGCTTAGGTCGGACCCGATGAAGACCACACGCGGATCTTGCTGCGCCAATTGATGGACCATGTTGAGGCAGGTCTTTCTCATGCAGGCGTCCTCAGCGCTTCGTTCATCTCGGTCAGTATCTCGGGAGAGAATTTAGAATGGTGGTGCCATTTCGGATTGTTCTCGGCGAACGGGATCCCTTTTCCCTTGACCGTGTGGCAAATCACGGCGGTCGGTCTGTTGGAGGCAATGGGGACAGATTTAAATACGTCGGACAACGCGCTCATGTCGTGCCCATCCACATCCACGGCTTTGAATCCAAAACTTGTCCATTTGTCGAGGAGCGGTTCAAGCGTCTGAATCTCTTCCGTCGGGCCTGCCGATTGGATCTTGTTGTAGTCGACAATGGCGCAGAGATTTGACAGCTTGTGCTTTCCTGCACACATCGCGGCCTCCCAGACGGACCCTTCATTGATTTCGCCGTCGCCCATCACCACGAAGACTCTGCTGTTGCGGTTTTGCATGCGCGCCGCCAGCGCCATACCCACGCCAATAGAAAGTCCATGACCGAGTGCACCGGTCGACGCCTCCACGCCCGGTACTTTGCCGCGCTCCGGATGACCGCCCAAGATTCCATCAACATGGCAAAAGCGATCCAGCTCTTCCGCGTCGAAAAATCCTTTGTCCGCCAAGAGGGCGTAGAGTGCCAGACAACCATGCCCTTTCGACAAGATACAGCGATCACGTTCCGGCCAACCGGGCTGGTCCGGTTGGAACCGCAAGACCTCATCGTAGAGCGATCGTAGAATCTCAATGAGCGACATTGACGAGCCGACGTGACCGCGATTGCCGCCCACCAGCCCCCGCACGACCAATTGGCGCAAATATAATGACCGTTCATCGAGAAGTGCCGGTTGGACGGACGAAGAAGCGATACCAGTCAAATTCATGCTCCGCATGGTTGTCGACTAATCTGAGCACGATCTATGACACGATTCGGACGCCCATCAGAGGGCAGAACGACGTTTGAGCGCGCCGCTTCAACAATTGAACACCTGACGAATCAGACGACCTTACGCGCGGGAATCAATGCGCCGATCCAAACAGAGTCGCTTCGATATCTTGCCACGAGTTATGGGCCACCAAGGGGGTGCTAACAGGTCCAGGCCGGCTATTTGCAAACCAGATGGGCGTTACGCCAGAAGGGAAATCCCTGTGCGAAAGGACTTCCGGCAAATCGTCCACGAAGAATTGACAGCCCAGAGATCGAATGCGGTCAATCTTGGCATCGCGTGTTTCTTCAAAATGCACGTCCGCCGGTCGAAGACCATACCCGTCAAGGTCAAAAAATTGGTGATCTTCAAGCCAGTCACGGGCGGCATCCCATAGATTGATCTTGTGTTTGTCGAAATGTCCGCGCTTAGTCTTGTGGCTCACAATGCTGATTGTGCATCCAGCCGATCGGGCCCTGAGCAGACAGTTGCCGGCGCCGGCAAACAACTGGGCCCGCTTGATAAATCGGCCGTATACCTGCCCCTGTAGCCGCATCCATACCTTTTCCCCTTGTGCCGAGTTTGTCAGATACGATTTCGTTGCGACTTTTGAGGAAAGCGCAGTGCCCTCGGGAACCAAGCCAATTTCAACAGCTACCTGGCCGAACACACGATCGTAGTCGATCAGGGTGTTGTCGAGATCAATTCCAATGTGAAAGGGGGCCGGTTTCACGTCGATTGAATGCGGTGCTGACAGTGCGATGTGGGGATGCTGGACCTCACTTGGACGCTAGAGTCGCCGTGTAGCAGACAGATAGATCGTTTCACGTCCGAACAGGGCTTTGAAGTGTTTCATTTGCGCTACCGAGGCCACGTCCAGCGACTTTTTGGTCCAGAGTTGCAGGACTTCTCGAACCGGGTCGTTAAAATTGTCGGCCACGTTTTCCAATTCGGCCGCAATAAGTGAAAGTGACGCCGCCACATGATCATTCAGCTCGCTCAGGGCATCGTTGTCGGACTGGTAGAACGCCTCCTGCCACCGGCGAGCAGACCGATGAAGGTCCCTAAATCCATTCTCAAGTTTATGGTTCTCGCTAACGTTACGTTCTGGAAACACGCAACGGTGATCGATGAAATTATGGATGTTGCGCCGGCTGGCGGCCAATAGGTGCTCATTGAACGCCCTATGCTTTCCGACCAATCCTTTGAACCATCGCCAATCTGTCGCAAATCTGGGAAATGTCGCTAGAGCTTCGAACTCTGTGCCAATAGCTTTAAGAGCAGTTTCAAGCGGTAACGCCACGTTGAAGTAGTGCGGGTTCAACATACAGTCATGAATCCAGTCTTCATGGCTGCGGGTCATGCCGGGCAGTGTTTGCAAATGGGGTCCAAAGGCGCGTCGTAGTGTTTTGGTTTTTCGGTCAAAATCGTCATTCGGATCCACTAAGCGAAGTGCGATCAGTCTACGCATAACATTGGCAAAGAAGCCGCTGTGTGGAACAACCGTCAGCACCAGGACTCCGCCGGGCGCGACATGCGCCGCGAGTTTCTCGATCAGCGTCAATTCGCTCGGAAGCGAACCGAGCCAGTTTTCGCAAAAAACAATGTCAAATAGCTGCTCACTTTTGAAATCCTGGAACCTCTCGGCGCGAATTTCCGGTTTGGTATGCGGTGCCTCGTGGATGCGGTAGGTGAGTTCTATGTCGCGGCGGCCGGTTGGGTTCGGCTCGACAAGAACATAAGTCTCAGGAAGCTGAGAGGCCACGTACAAACTGTTTTGTCCGGACCCAGGGGCAATTTCCAGCACTCGTGCGCCACGGAAAGAGAATGGCGGCAGGCCGATAGACCGATAAAGCGAATCGCGCCGTGAAAAGTGCTGTTCGATTGATTCAGCGTGGTAGCGGACGGGCGAGATATTGTGGCGCTTGTAGTATTCAAGGTGACCGTCTTGAACTTCTTCCTGAACTGCCACTAACTGGCTCCTCATGCTCGAACGAATCATATTACTCAACTAAGATTGAGTTGGTCACAGCCTCACAATCCGAATCAATTGCCCCATCGAGCTTAGTATGGCTCATGGGAAACGAGCGGCAAAGGGAGCGCTTCAGCGTGAAAGGAGTTCAATGTCCGAGCGTCGCATGAGAGACCCGGTCAATCAGCCCAACATCGATTTTATAGAGCAACGTGGCGAGGTTTCGCTTGGGCTGCTCAAAAGCAGGGAGTGGATTGAAGACCCTCGTCGTTTCCTCTTTTCCCTGGCACGCTACAAGTTCGTCGCAAAAATGCTGTCGGGTCGGCAAAGCGTGTTGGAGATCGGTTGCGGCGATGCCTTTAATGCCCCCATTGTGATGCAGGAAGTCGGCCATCTGACCGTGTCAGACTTCGATGAAGAATTCATTCATGATGCTAAAGCGCGCGTGCCGCCGGAGTATCCATACGAAGCGGTTGTGCATAACTTTCTTGATGGCCCGCTGATATCAGACGACATGTTCGATGCGGCGTATACACTGGACGTCTTGGAGCACATCGATCAAGACAATGAAGATCGGTTTCTGCAAAACATCATGTGCGCGCTGACAGCCGAAGCGGTGATGATTGTCGGCATGCCCTCTTTAGAATCTCAGGTTCATGCCTCCGAGGGGAGCAAGAAGGGTCACATCAATTGCAAATCCGCTCCAGAACTCAATCATGTCATGTCACGCTACTTCCACTCGGTGTTCCTGTTCAGCATGAACGACGAAATGGTGCATACGGGCTTTCACAAGATGGCTCACTACATCATAGCCGTGTGCGCTCATCGTAAATGAAGATGCGCGTCGCAATCAACGCTTGAGAACTAGGCGGGGTCGACCCCTATCAATTAGACGATCAATAGCTGCGCAGTCACACCAAGGGATTTCAATTCTGCTCGAATCTCGTTCTCGTAGGTGGCGTTCATCAAATAGATCACGTCGGGTTTGATCCCCTTCAAAGCCCATGGCGGAACAATCTCCTGACCCGTGCCAGGGATGAACTTGCCGTGTTTGCGGGGGCTAATGTCCACTGCATAGGGCAGGCGATCTCGCTCGCCGTCGCCTTGAGTGAGATTCAGAAATGTAACCCCCTTTGAACCGGCGCCCCAAATGGCGGCGGTCTTGTTCTGCAAAGCAAGCTGACGTCGTGTTTCTTTCCAAAACTCGCACTTTCTGTGGAAGCTCTCCGAAAACCGATCTGCGAGTTCGGTCACATTGGAGAGTGCTGAGCCGTTAGCGGTGTCGGACTTGGTGGCCTGAGATTTTTGTGAAGTGAGTTGTAGGTCAATTGACAAGAACTGCCGATCATAAGCCGGCTCAACGCGCAAAACCTCAAAGCCGCACCGCTTGAAAAGATGAGAAAGCGACCCGGACCAAAAGTAGGAACAATGTTCGTAGATCAGGTCCCAAATGCCGAGATCTTCCAGCGTGAACAGACCGTTGGGCACTTCGAAATAGGCAATCGCACCTGGATTGTGTTTGAGCGCTTGCTTCACTGGCGTGATAAATGTAGCCGGCTCAGGCACATGTTCCAGAACGTGACGGCAGCAAAAAAAATCGGCGGAATGGACTTCAAATTCCGGACTGAAGTTTTCAGGAAACACTTGAACACAGTCCGGCAGTTCTGCGCTGGACCGGTCGAAGCTTTGATCGAATCCCAATCCGGCATTGTTTCCCAAGCGGCATATCTCCGCGAGAAACTCTGCCTGACCACACCCCAGTTCGATGATCGTTCGTTCGCGCAAATCATAGGTATCGATTAGGCGAAGGGCTAGGGTTCGCGCATATGTTCTGAAATGTTCAGAAAAGTGAAGTGATGTCTCGTAGTTTTCGCCATACTCCAACAGCTTGGGTTGAAAATCGCTATTGAAGCAATGTCCGCACACGTCGCAAAAGGTAAGGTCGATATTCCCCTTCGGTGCGCCGAGCGCTGAGGCACGATCAAGCCACAGATTGTTGCACACAACCGGGACATTGCTCATTTGCAACAAGCGTTTGGTGTGCCGGGAAAAGCAAACCGGGCAAGTCGCGGTTTGCGTATTTAAGGATTCTGTGCTCACAGAAATCAGGCCCTAGGATGCCAAGGCTTCTTCAGACGGCATGTAATGGGTTATGGGCAGCACTTCGGGAGAAAGTCCACGCTCTGACAGCGTTGATTGAATTTCGTCAGTATAGACTGGGTTCATCACAATCACCAGATCTGGATTGAGCGCCACCAGCGTATCTGGACCAACAACTGGATGGCCCGTTCCCGGCAGAAAGGTGTTCCACTTGTGCGGGTTAATGTCGACCGCCGCCTCGATACTGGCACCCGTCTCGATCGTTGTCAGAAAAGACACTGCTTTCGATCCGCCTCCCCATAGGACGGCCTTTTGTTTTTTGTTTGCCACGGCATTCAGTCTGTTCGACCAGGCGTCTCTAAACTGAGCCACCGTATTACGGAAACTCTGTATACGATGTGTGCTTAATGGCTCTTGTTTTGACGGAGCGACAGTTGGTTCGCCCGCTATATCTGCTTCGGCAACAAGATACTGATCGTCATAAACGGGATAAATATCAGTGACGTCGAATTGCGCAAGGCTCAAGAGGCGACGAAGCGCCGCCGGAGTGAAATAAGAACAGTGTTCGTAGTAGACGTCCCAAAAAGCCTTTTCGTCCAAGATGTAGTCGGCATTGGGTATCATAAAGAAGAGAGATGCATTCTGCTTTTCGCCGATTGCACGCCGAATACCGTGCATGAACGAAAGCGTGTTCGGAATGTGCTCCAACGTCATTTTGCAGCAGAATAGGTCAGCTTGTTCTGTCTGGTACGCGTCGGAATAGAAATCGGCGACAAAAGACGCACCAGTGCTGCGTTCCACATCGGCGCGAGAAGGATCGTAGGCCGGGTCGAATCCAAGGCCTTCGTTGCCGCCCAAGTCGCAAAGCAGTGACAAGAACTCCCCCTGTCCGCAACCTATTTCGATGACCCTTTTTTTCTTTAGGCCGAAGCGGTCGATCACATGCTGTGCGAGTTTGTGGTGGAATGTATTGAATGTCTCAGAATATGCCTGCGTCGCTTCGTAACCAGCGCCATATGCTTCCAGATGCGGATCGAACTGCGTATTCCAAATGAAATCGCAAGATGTGCAGTGCGCAAGCGTGATGTTTCCCTTCTGAAATGCTTTCGCCTTGTCGCTTTCATCGAAAAGCAGAACACTGTGAGTCGGAACAGAGGGGACTTCGTAAAACACCGAGCCAATGCCGTCGGCGCAATTGGGGCATACCAATCCCGTCTGATTGTTTTGTTCGGTGCTCATAAAATCGCCCCACGCTCAAGTAACAACGTGCGGTTCCGGAACGGGAATAATGAACTTACCACCACGGCGTCTGAACTCGTCTTGTTGGTTGATGATTTCGTCGGCAAAATTCCAAGCAAGAATGAGAAGATAGTCCGGCACTTCGTTGTCAATTCTTTCAGGTCCACAGATCGGCAGCGCATTTCCACTCATAAAGCGTCCCTGCTTGTGGGGATTGCGGTCGGCAATAAAGTCCAGATGATTGGCGTCTATTCCGCAATAGCTCATCAGAGTGTTTGCTTTTGCGGCAGCCCCATAACCGGCAATCCTTTTCTCATCGCGTTTGATGTCCTCAAGGATATCCATCAGGGCCGTTTTCAAGCGCTCGACGCGATTCCCAAATTGTTCGTAGTAATCTGCTTTCGTAACGCCAAGCTCGGATTCGTACTTCAGGAAATGTCGGACACTTTCCCTTAGGTTCTCCTTAGGCTCAACGAACAGCCGTAAGGAACCGCCATGAATATCGGTTTTGACGACGCGATTTAGATGCAGTCCGTGGCGACGGAACAGAGACACCAGTGCCGTCACCGAGAAGTAGCACAAATGTTGATGATAGATTGTGTCGAACTCGAGCTTCTCAACAAGGTCCACCAAGTAAGGCGCTTCAATGACTGCGACGCCGTCGTCTTTCAAGACGTGTTGAATCCCTGCAACAAAGCCATTCAAATCTGCGACATGTGCGAGAACGTTGTTCGCCAGGAATACGTCCGCAGACTGACCATCGAGTACTAGTTTTTCGGCCAAGTCACTAGTGAAGAATGTTTTTAGTGTGGGAATCCCGTCTGCGATCGCTTTGTCGGCTGGGCCTTCGGCTGGGTCCACTCCCAACACCTTGATGCCTTGCTCCACAAAATGGCGCAGCATATATCCGTCATTGCTGGCCGCTTCGACCACCAGATGATCTGTCCCAAGATTTCTTTCTTCGATGAGCGCCTTAGCGCTGGTGCCGAAATGCTTCATCAGGTAGGGAGAAACCGATGAATAGTAGGGGTAGTCGTTGCAGAACAAGACGTCCGGCTCAACAGTTGCCAGGATTTGCACCAAGCTGCAGTTTTCGCAAAAGACCAGATCAAGGGGGGCTTTGGGTTCTGGAGCAGTCAATGACTCCTGTGTCAACAACCGATCGGCAAGAGGCGTCTCTCCAAGATCCAAGATCTTTGTAAGACGTGCCTCGCCGCAAGAGCGGCAACCATCAATGATCTCAACAGGTGCCCCGATACCCTTACGCATCGCACACCTCGGATTGTTTCAGGCGCAGATCAGTGCCGATCATACCTTCCTCAATTTTGCTGCGCAGGTATTTGATACGGCTGAATGTGGCACCCTCAAAATCCTCTAGGCGCAACCCCTCGGAAACGTACGTTTCATATAGTTCGGTAATCCCTCGTTCGGCTGTCCAGCCGGCAGAAAACGATGGAAGCTGCCGCACAATCTTGGAGCAATCGACGCGATAATTCCGTGTGTCCGGTCCTGCGTCCGGCGCAAAATCAACTTCGCAGTCAGGAACGATTTGAGCGACCAAATCCGCGATTTCCCGAATGCGAAAATTCTCATCATTACGGCCCACATTGAAAGCTTCATTGTGAATCGTTTCGCTGGGAGATTCTAGAACAGCTATGAATGCGCGAGCAATGTCTGCGATGTGGACGATGGGGCGCCATGGGCTGCCATCGCTCTTTAGGTAGACTTGGTGCGTCGTAAATGCCCAGGCGGTCAGATTGTTTACCACCAGATCGAAGCGCAGCCGCGGCGACACGCCATATGCTGTCGCATTTCGTAGATAGGTTGGCGAGAAATTATCGTCGGCAAGGAGCGCGAGCTCTTGTTCGGCCAGCACCTTCGACTGTCCATAGGGCGTCACCGGGTTGAACTCGCTTTGCTCGTCAAGGAGATCATTACCTGCGGCGCCGTAAGTGCTGCAAGAGGACGAAAACACAAATCGCTGAACGCCGGCCTGTTTGGCTAGTTTGGCGAGCTTCACGGTCGCGCGGTAGTTGATGTCGAGAGTCAATTCGGGGTTCAAGTCGCCAAGGGGATCATTCGACAAGCCTGCTAAATGCAGAACGGCGTCAAATCCGCTTACGTCCGATTTATCCACGTCGCGAACATCCTTCTTTATCGAAGGCAGCTCCGTTGCCGCACCGGTATACACGCAAGGCTCAAACAAGCCGCTGTCCAGGCCCACCACCTCATAGCCGGACTGAACTAACATTGGTGCCAATATCGAGCCGATATAGCCTTGGTGGCCTGTAAGAAGTACGCGCATGGGGTCCATTCGTCTTTCTGGTCTCAACAGACAGTATCATCAATGCGGGAGGTTGCTGTCCCGTAAAACCTGACCTCGGGTCTCAACAAGATTTGGCAGTTGCCGCATTTTGCGACAGCCTCCAACCGGCGACATTCACTCGGTTTCGTTGCTACTCGAGAAACAAAGCACGTAATGTGTTTGCGCCATCAGTCGACGCCAACACGGACGCTAAAGCCACGAAGCCTGCAAGTATTACGTATTCGACAACATTAGCGCCGCTGTTGTTCTTAAAGAATCGAAGAGCAAGTCCGCGCATGGCAAACCCCCACAATAGACACCCAATGCCGAGCGTTGTTTCTCGGTTTTGTGCCAGATTGAAGCAGGACTTGTGCCAGATCATTCCTGCGAATGATGGGGCCGAAACGTGCCGCGATGAAACATCAACGTCGGATTGTTGCGCCTCGTTCCAAATTGAAACAAATATGATCCAAATCGAAACTAAATTCGTGGGTCCACCAAGATTTTGACTTCTTCCGGGTCGGTAGCCAATCGGGCAAAGGCTCCATCGATCCCATCAAGGGACACAGTAGACGTATGCAACGGGGCCAGTTTTAGCCGTTCGTCTTCCACCAGCGCTTGAGCCACGTCGAATTCTTCGCGTAAATATCCAAGTGAGGCGACAAGCTCTATTTCCTTAACCAGCCATTCGGCAGCGTTTATCTCAGCCGGCAGGTTTGGAAAACCAACCAAGGACACGACGCCCCCACGGCGGCACAGCCCAACGGATTGGTTAATCGTTTGAGGGATTCCGGCGCATTCAAACACCACATCCGCACCTTCCTTGCCGACATGATTCTGAACCTGTTCGAGCGTCTGTTCTTTGCTGGGATCGATGAGTAGATCGGCACCCAACACCCCTCCCAAATTCCGGCGGGACTCTTGTGGTTCAATCAAAACCACTGTTCCCGCACCGGCCGCACGGGCGCATTGGAGTGTGAGCAATCCGATTGGTCCTGCGCCGACTACGACAACACTGTCTCCTAAGCTCAGCCTGGTACGCCGAACCGCGTGAATGGCGACGGTCGCCGGTTCAAGTAGTGACGCCTCGATGTCAGAGAGTTTTGACGTGACGCCATAGAGGCGGGAGGCGTCGATGGCGATGGACGGTGCAAACCCGCCGTGCGCTGCTGCCATCGGTCCGACGCCGATCATCCCAGCAAACGCGGTTTCGCAGTAAGCTGTCTCACCCCGCAGACAAGGGGCGCATTGACCGCAAGCGCTTGAAATCCCGATGGCGACGCGATCGCCCTCCTTGATGTGCCCGACTTCTTTGCCGAGGGCGCTGACATTGCCCATCCACTCATGGCCGCAAATGGCAGGGTTGTAGGGCTCACCTGATTGGTACGCATGCAAATCAGTTCCGCAAATCCCGCAATAAGCGATGTCGACCACCGCCTTACCGGTGCTTGGTTCGGGCGTAGGCATGTCGACAAGCTCAAGCTTGTTCTTTCCGGTTACCAGGGCTGCTTCCATCGTCAACTCCTTATTTTCTTCATTTTTTTGGCTATTACGACCGATGAGGCCGTTGCGGTCAAGGTGACAGGACCTCTCGAGTTGCGGCCGGTGGAAGGGGCTTGAGCTACCTTATGTTGGCGCTCTATTTTCCGTTCTCGATTCCGGTTTTTGTGGTAAAGAATCTGAGATTAGATCGCCGCCGGCAGGAAAAGGAGCGCAAAGAATGAGCGATAACAAGCAAGACGACGGATCGCAGGAGCGTATCACTGTCCTTGCAAAGGAGTTTCTTCCCGCCGCGATGGAGTATCACCGCCGGAACATGGGCGAGAAGGGGTATGAGCTCGAGGGGCGCATTACCCAGCGGCGCTTCATGATGATTGAAGGCATGGGCGAACCCAGCGACCTGTTCGAAGGCGAAGTTTTCTATGCGGCGACCTTTGTGAAGAAGGGTTCGGGTAAAGGATAGACCCACCTTTTCCGGAAAGTTTCAAACAAGAATAAAGAGCTGGTTTTGCGGCCGATCTGCCCCGGACCCTGATTTTGGGGGCTGCCCTGGCAGGTTGCGGCGGGATATGGAGTGATCATGGCATCCTATCAATATGTTTATGTCATGCAGGACCTGTCCAAGACTTTTACGGGCGGCAAACAGGTCTTGAAGAACATCAGATTGTCCTTCTTTCCTGGCGCGAAAATTGGTGTCATCGGCGTTAATGGTGCCGGCAAGTCCACACTGTTAAAGATAATGGCTGGATTGGACACGGAGTTCCAAGGCGAGGCTTGGGCGGCGGACGGCGTCAAAGTAGGGTACCTCGCACAAGAGCCCGAACTCGATCCGTCCAAAGATGTATTTGGCAATGTGATGGAAGGCCTTGCCGATACGAAAGCCCTATTGGATGAGTTCGAGGCCGTGTCGGCGAAGTTTGCAGAGCCGATGGACGATGATGAAATGAATGAGCTCATCGCCCGACAAGCGGAGATACAGGAAAAGATTGATGCTGCTGACGCCTGGGATGTGAGCAATCGGGTCGAAATGGCGATGGACGCATTGCGCTGCCCACCTAGTGATGCGGATGTCTCAAAACTGTCGGGAGGCGAACGCCGCCGCGTAGCACTTTGCAGACTCTTGCTCGAGAAGCCTGACATGCTCTTGCTGGATGAACCGACAAACCATTTAGATGCGGAATCGGTTGCTTGGCTCGAACAATATCTAAAGGATTACGCTGGCACGGTCATGCTGATAACACACGACCGCTATTTTTTGGACAACGTGACCGGATGGATTCTTGAACTTGACCGCGGCCAAGGCATTCCATGGGAAGGCAACTACTCAAGCTGGTTGGAGCAGAAGCAAAAACGCTTGGCCCAAGAGGGCTCAAAGGAAGAGGCACGGCAGCGAACACTTGCACGGGAATTGGAATGGGTTCGATCAAGCCCCAGGGCCCGTCAGGCCAAAAGCAAAGCACGCATTCGTGCCTACGAAGAACTCCTCGCGCAATCGGCAGACTCTGGGCCGGGTAGTGCCCAAATTGTTATTCCAGCAGGTCCGCGATTGGGTGATCTCGTGGTCGAGGCTAAGAACCTTCGGAAGGGATTTGAAGATAAGTTACTCATCGATGATCTCTCATTTCTCCTGCCGCCGGGTGGCATCGTCGGTGTTATTGGACCGAACGGCGCTGGCAAGACGACACTTTTTCGGATGCTCACGGGCCAGGAACAAGCGGACTCAGGCTGTCTTAGATGTGGCGAGACGGTCGTTATGGGTTATGTGGACCAAAGCCGAGACGCCCTCACGGCGACGAACACCGTTTGGGAGGAAATCTCCGAAGGGCTGGACGTTTTGCAACTGGGAAAGCGTGAGGTTCAGAGCCGGGCTTATGTGAGTGCCTTCAATTTCCGCGGGCCTGACCAGCAAAAGAAGGTGGGGCAGCTATCGGGGGGCGAACGGAACCGCGTTCATCTGGCAAAGATGCTGAAGTCCGGCGCAAATCTTCTTTTGTTGGACGAGCCCACAAATGACCTGGACGTGGACACGCTACGCGCGCTTGAAGATGCGCTCACTGAATTCGCCGGATGTGCGGTTGTTATCAGCCACGACCGTTGGTTTTTAGATCGAATTGCTACTCACATTCTTGCCTTTGAAGGTGACAGTAACGTGGTCTGGTTTGAGGGGAATTATCAGGACTATGAGGCGGACTACCGTCGCCGGTATGGCGCTGAAGCGGAGCGTCCACATCGAATCAAATACAAGAAGTTGGAGCGTTAGGGGGCGTTTGGCCGGTTCAGTCGCTCGGCGTAGCTTGTTTATTGATGTGCCGTTCCGCTACTAGCAATCAAGGTTTGCCAAACACGGCCTCTATTGAAAGCGGTCGTTGTTTTAGGTCGGTCGAACTTCGTCCCTTAGGTAGTCGATCAAAGCGCTTACTTGGCGATTGTTGTTATTGATGAACGACGTAAATTGCTCACGCTGCTCAATCGCCATCCAAATGCCTTCTACCTGAACGTCGACGACCTTGTAACCTTGGCCCGAATTTAAAACACGCCAGTTGACACGAAAGTCAGCCTCGCCAGACCGGATCTTCGACTGGACAACCGCCTCTTTTTCACTGGTGGCTTCGGCCCCAACGATTTCAAACGTCTCACCCGAATACTGTCCGAGCCGTGCCGCATATATGTTTACGACGTACTCGCGGAAGAGCGCTTGATATTCTTGCAATCGGTTTTCTGCGCGCATTTGATTGGCGTAGCGACCGAGTACAAAGCGGCCGATCCGTTCTAGATCCGCGCCTTCTTGAAACAATTTAGCGAATTTTTGTCTGCGTTCCTGGGGGCTTGCGTTTTCGTCTTGGAGGATCGCAAGAGTTTGGTTTGCGAGGTCCTCCACGAAAGCCTTAGCTTCATCCACAGTTGCATGGGCAGGGGATGCCACAGAGATCAGGGCGGCAACTGTCGCGAACAAGAACGCGTTCTTGATGTGCAAAGCGCCCGCAGCGCATCGACGCACGAAAGTCATGGTTAACCTCACTTACTTGTCCGTTTCGGACATATTCTATTGACCCACTATGCCAAATTGAAGCTGACTGCCGAATGAACAAACAGTTACTGGGGCTGTGGGTTCTCATTGTCGAAAGTTTCGAACTCGTCGCTCGATTCATCATCAAAAGATGGTAAATCTTCGAAGCTCGTCGCGCCGTTCAGAATCGCGTCGCGGCGACTCTGTTGATAGAGGCTGCGCAGCGACGCATAGGGATCTAGAGACGTTTCTTCTATCTGCTTCAGCCCGGGGCGTGCTCGCGAGTAGGCGTCAAGGCCGTCCGCACCTGTGATTGCGAACGGCACCCAGATAAGCTGCATGTCGTCCCAGTCAATATAGGTAATCGGATCAAACGCCGTATCGACTGCCATTCCAACCCCGTCCCTCAGGGTCGTTGGGCCAAGAAACGGCAAAAAGAAATAGGGACCCGGTCCGACCCCCCATACCGCGAGAGTTTGGCCAAAGTCTTCTCGGTGAAACTCGTAACCAAGCTTTCCAGCAACATCGAACATCCCACCCAATCCGACGGTCGAATTGATGCCAAAGCGAGCGATCGTCGTGCCTGCCCGTTCCCATTCGGTTTGCAAGAGATCGTTAGCGAGAATAACCGGCGTGTCCGCGTTGTTGAGGGCATTCCGCAGCCTGTTGCGAATTTGCCTGGGGAATATGGCGGTATAGCCAACAACAATTGGCCCGAATATGTATTTGTCGAGCTGCTGATTGACCCCGTACGACCAGCGGTTGAAACCTTCGTAGGGGTCGTTGATTTCCAGATCGGACTCTTTCATTTTTGTCGAAGAGCACGCGCCCAACACGAGTGAGCAGGCAACGGTCATAACCAAAGTTGCCCGGCCCGCATTGGACACAAAATCCGCCATTCCTGCCGCAAGCGGGCTACCGAAACGCCGTAAATCCATACTGCTCTGAAGCTCCCCAAACACCACGGTCACACAGTGCGCGACTCGCAATCCTAAGAAGATGGCGATCCGGCCCTTTTCGAGAATTAGCACGCAGCGTTAGCAACGTCCTGCGAACCGCGGTTTACCGTCGTTTGGTTAACATATCCGTTCTGCACAAGCCAGCCAACCGATGCCTCTTCACAATCAAATTGATGGCATTTGTTGCCAATTTGACCCAGCAATTCGAGATGCACGTTAACGATTTTTTCAGTAGATAACCACATAAAGATATGTTTATATATGGTCTGGCGCTGACGGCTTCGAAAACGGCGAAGATATGGAGCATCTAATTTCAGGTCTGAGGGCAGCAGGTGAGCCCACTCGATTGCGGCTGCTCAATCTGCTTTCTAAAACGGAACTCACCGTCTCCGACCTAACGCACATACTTGGCCAAAGCCAACCCAGGGTGAGCCGCCATCTGAAACTGCTGACAGAAGCCGGCCTAATCACCCGCTTTCGTGAAGGTGCCTGGGTTTTCTACAAGCTCGTTCGCCCTCCAAAAACCAATGGACCGGGCGATCCTGACCAGTCTTCTAGGGATTACCTGTCTCCTTCCCTCGCGGCGGCCCTTGTCGATCTCATACCCCAAAACGACATCACCGTTCTTCGGGACTTGGATCGCCTCGAAGCTGTCAAACAAAGGCGAGCGGCGGTGGCGGCCGCATACTTTGCCGAAAATGCGGACGAGTGGAGCCGCATTCGGTCACTTTATGTCTCCGAAGCCGATGTGGAGGCTGCTATCCGCGAGCTGCTCGAAAACGAAAAATTTGGCTTCTTGCTGGATATTGGCACCGGTACAGGGCGCATTCTGGAAGTGTTGTCCGATCGGTTTGATGAGGGGGTCGGTATAGACCTTAGCCATGAAATGCTGGGAATAGCGCGGGCCAACATTGAACGCGTTGGGTTACCCAACACCTATGTCAGATTTGCAGACCTTTACGCATTGCCTTTTGAAAACGACAGCGTCGACTTGGTGACGATCCACCACGTCTTGCATTTTTTGGAGGAGCCTGCGAATGCCATCTCTGAAGCCGCACGGGTATTGAAACCTGGTGGAAAGATCTTGATTGCTGACTTTGCCCCACACGACGTCGAGTTCCTAAGAGACGAGCACGCGCACCGACGGCTTGGATTTGATGACAAAGAGATTGCCGGGTGGTTCGAGGACTGCGGGTTACAGTCCGCCAAGACCTGCCATTTGATGGCCGATGCTGAAAATCTTGATACGGAGCAAAATTTGACGGTCACTCTATGGCTCGGCTGCCGCGAAACATCGACGGTGCGACGTCTTCCATTGGAACAAGCCTCATGAATCACAATACGTTCTCTGACGATGATCAAGCCGGTGGCGTAGGACTTTTGTCCAAGAACTTTGATTCGGGCACGGATCTTCGTATTTCATTCGAGTTTTCGCCGCCAAAAACACCCGAGCTGGAGGAAAAGCTCTGGCTTGCAATAAAGCGGCTGGAACCGCTGCAGCCGGATTTTGTATCCGTAACTTACGGCGCTGGCGGATCCACGCGAGAACGCACCCATGCCACCGTCAAAAGAATCGTTGAAGAAACCAGCCTTAGACCGGCGGCACATTTGACCTGTGTTGGTGCCGATCGAGAATCAGTGGACGACGTTATCAAGTCCTATTGGGATGCTGGCGTCCGTCACATCGTTGCGTTGCGTGGCGATCCGCCAACGGGCATTGGCACGAAATATGTGCCTCATCCGGGCGGCTACGCCGGTAGCCCTGAACTCGTTCGTGGAATCAAGGAAATTGGCGATTTCGAAGTCAGCGTCGGGTGTTATCCGGAACAGCATCCCGATGCGCAGACGCCTCAAAGTGACCTGGATATTCTGAAACGAAAGATCGAGGCGGGGGCGGACCGGGCAATTACTCAGTTCTTCTTCGATCCGGATGTCTTCCTGCGATTTCGAGATCACACGGAGGCCGAAGGCATAAGCATCCCGATTGTGCCGGGCATCATGCCGGTTAGTGGATTCAAGGGTGTGCGCCGAATGGCAGAAGCGGCGGGAGCCTCTGTTCCGAACTGGGCAATCGAATTGTTCGATGGATTGGAGAAGGATGCGGAAACGCGAAGGTTGGTTGCAGCATCGCTGGTTGTTGAACAGTGCTTGCGTCTTCGTGATGCCGGCGTCAACCAGTTCCACTTCTACACCATGAACAAGGCCGATTTGACCTTCGCGATTTGCCACATTCTCGGTTTGCGCGCCAAAAGTCAGTAACGCATCAAAATCTTGGAAAACTAAAATGTCGTCACAACAAAGTCGGACGGACGCCCTTATCGGCGCAGCCAAAAATCGTATTCTTGTTCTTGATGGTGCCATGGGCACCATGATCCAGGGATATGCGCCGGATGAAGCCGCCTACCGGGGCGAGCGGTTCGATAATCATACGGATGATCTGAAGGGTAACAACGATCTGTTGTCGATCACGCAGCCGCATATTATTCGAGAGATCCACGCGGCCTATTTGGCAGCGGGTGCCGACATCGTTGAAACCAACACATTCAATGCATCGTCAGTATCGCAAGCGGACTATAACCTCGAACATTTGGTCACGGAGATCAATTTTGAGAGTGCCCGTTTGGCGCGGGAAGCTTGCGACGAAGCGACTGCAAGGACGCCCCACAAGCCACGTTTTGTAGCTGGTGTTCTTGGGCCGACAAATCGCACCGCTTCCATCTCGCCAGACGTAAATGATCCAAGTCTGCGCAATGTCTCGTTCGATGAACTGCGCTTTACCTATCAAGATTCCACCCGTGCCCTCATCGAAGGTGGCGCTGATATTATCCTTGTAGAGACAATATTCGATACCCTCAATGCGAAAGCCGCTTTGTTCGCCGTTGAAGAGGTCTTTCAAGAGCTTGGGTTTCGCTTGCCAATCATGATCTCTGGAACGATTACCGACTTGTCGGGCAGAACACTTTCCGGCCAGACAAGCGAAGCTTTCTGGAATTCGGTGCGCCATGTAAAGCCTTTCAGTGTCGGATTGAATTGTGCGTTGGGCGCCAAGGAAATGAGGCCCCACGTGGCCGACCTTTCACGTGTGGCAAACACGTTGGTCAGCGCCCACCCCAATGCCGGCTTGCCGAATGAATTTGGCGGCTATGATGAGACACCTGATGATATGGCCGGCATGCTGCACGAGTTTGCCAGCAGTGGATTGCTGAACATTGTTGGCGGCTGTTGCGGCACCACGCCCGAACACATAAAGGCAATTGCCGAATCTGTCTCGAAACTGTCTCCGCGCGACACGCCAGAAAAACCACAAAGATTGTATCTGTCCGGCCTCGAACCATTCGAAGTTGGACCGGACACAAACTTCGTTAACATCGGTGAGCGGACGAATGTGACTGGATCGGCACGATTCCGCAAATTGATTACGAATGGTAACTATGAAAAAGCGCTCGACGTGGCGCGCGGCCAGGTTAATAACGGTGCTCAAGTCATTGACGTCAACATGGACGAAGGCATGCTCGACAGCAAAGGCGCGATGACCACTTTTCTCAATCTCATCGCATCAGAACCGGACATTGCGCGTGTACCGATCATGATCGACTCCTCTAAATGGGATATTATTGAGGCGGGTCTTAAATGCGTTCAAGGAAAGGGTGTTGTAAACTCGATCAGCCTTAAGGAAGGTGAAGAGCCGTTCTTGGAACAGGCGCAATTGGTCAAACGCTATGGCGCGGCGGTTGTGGTCATGGCGTTCGATGAGGTCGGGCAGGCGGACACGGCTGAACGAAAGTTTGAAATTGCTAAGCGGTCGTATGACCTGCTGACCCAAAAAATTGGATTTCCACCGGAAGATATCATTTTTGACCCTAACATATTTGCTGTCGCAACAGGCATCGAAGAGCACAACAACTACGGGGTCGATTTCTTGGACGCGACAAAACGCATTCGAACCGAACTTCCCCATGCACATGTGTCTGGCGGCGTCTCCAACTTTTCTTTTTCGTTTAGGGGAAACGAGCCGGTACGCGAAGCCATGCACGCGGCATTCCTCTACCACGCCATTCAAGCCGGCATGGACATGGGTATCGTCAATGCTGGGCAGCTAGCGATTTACGAAGATATTCCCGAGGAATTGCGGGAGCGCGTCGAAGACGTATTGCTGAACCGCCGCGATGATGCCACCGAGCGACTTCTGGAGATTGCGGAACAGTTTCGGGGCGAAGGCCAAAAGAAAAAGGTTGAAGACCTGTCTTGGCGGGACGGTGACGTAAACGAACGCTTGAAACATGCGTTGGTCAACGGGATCACAGAATACATCATTGATGACACCGAAGAAGCGCGGCTTTCCGTAGATCGGCCGCTTCATGTCATTGAAGGTCCGCTAATGGACGGGATGAATGTGGTAGGTGATTTGTTTGGCGCCGGTAAGATGTTTCTGCCGCAGGTTGTCAAAAGCGCGCGGGTCATGAAACAGGCCGTCGCGCACCTTATTCCGTTTATGGAAGAGGAAAAAGCCCGCGCCGGAGATGCCGCGCCGCAAAGTGCTGGTAAGATACTGATGGCGACGGTCAAGGGCGACGTTCACGACATCGGCAAGAACATTGTCGGCGTCGTGCTTCAATGCAACAATTTCGAAGTCATCGACCTTGGCGTGATGGTGCCGGCACAAAAGATCTTAGAAGAAGCTAAGAAACACAGCGTCAACATCATTGGTCTTTCTGGGCTAATTACGCCAAGCCTCGATGAAATGTGCCATGTGGCTGCGGAGATGGAGCGCGAGGGGTTTGACATTCCGCTTTTGATTGGTGGTGCCACGACAAGCCGCGTCCATACCGCGGTCAAGATTCATCCCAACTATGGGCGTGGACAAGCGGTCTATGTGACCGATGCGTCTCGAGCCGTCGGCGTTGCGTCGAGCTTGGTCGCGGAAGACCAACGGGCAAGCTATGTCGACGAGATACGAACCGAGTATCGTCGGATTGCGGAAAGTCATGCGGCGGCCAACGAAAACGCGCAGCGTCAGAAGATCGAAGATGCGCGCGCAAACCGGCATGCACCGGATTGGTTGTCCTACGTGCCACCCGTGCCAAAACAATTAGGGCTGCAAGTCTTTGACAACTACGACCTGAATGAGCTTGCCGACTATATTGATTGGACACCGTTCTTCCAGTCCTGGGAATTGGCTGGAAAGTATCCGCAGATCTTGGATGACAAGAAAATCGGCGAAGCGGCCCGGACGCTTTTTGCCGATGCCCAGGCAATGCTCCGGCGCTTGATTGACGAAAAATGGGTTACGGCGAAAGCAGTCATCGGCTTGTGGCCTGCAAACTCGGTCGCCGACGATATTCAGGTTTATGCCGGTAATGACCGAGACAATCCGTTGGCGACGTTACATTCGCTCCGTCAGCAAATGTCCCGGCGGTCGAATCGCGCGAATCTCGCCTTGGCGGACTTTGTCGCGCCGAAGGAAACCGGTTTGCAAGACTTTGTCGGGGGATTTGCGGTGACGGCCGGTATAGGTGAAGACGAAGCGGCTAAGAGGTTCGAGGAGAGTCATGACGATTATTCGGCGATTCTTGTAAAAGCGCTTTGTGACCGCTTGGCCGAAGCTTTCGCCGAAAGGATGCACGAACGCGTTCGCAGGGAATTCTGGGGCTATGCTGCAGAAGAAGCATTGTCGCCCGATGATCTGATTGCGGAAAAGTATCAAGGAATCCGCCCGGCACCGGGCTATCCCGCGCAGCCGGACCATACTGAGAAGGCGACTTTGTTCCGTTTGCTTGAAGCAGAAAGAAATGCGGGTATCGAGCTTACGGAGAGTTTCGCCATGTGGCCTGGTTCCTCCGTCAGCGGATTATATTTTTCCCATCCGGACAGCCATTATTTTGGCGTTGGCAAGATCGAGGAAGATCAGGTTGAGGACTACGCAAAACGAAAAGGGATGTCAAAAGCCGAGATGGAACGGTGGCTTGCGCCGATCTTGAACTATACGCCCAAACGAAGCTGACCGCTCATGCACCACTCGGGCGTCGACTGACTGGACGTGCTGACAAAAAGAAGAGCGGCGCATTTTTTGGCGCCGCTCTAAACTCTTTACCCCTTCTGTCCCTCAAATTTGGTGGGTTCGGGGACAATAGCTCAAAAAGTTCCTACAGAACTCCCATCACGATTGCACCGATAAACGCAAACACAACACCAGTCGCAATATAGCCAAGGTCCATGTCGTCTACCCTTCTGAGGTTTGGGTTGGCGCGAATTGTGCCTTCAAACTTTTCCGCCGCAAACAAAATTCGTTGCTGCATCGCGACAAATCGAATTGATTGGTTAGCAAAAAGAAAACTATAACAACCCAAGTTTTGTGCACTGCGAACAAAACAAAGCTATCTGATTGAAATAGAAAAGATTTTTGTTCAAAGGCGAATGAGAGTGAGATGCAAAACTCTTCTGTCATTGTTATGACAGCATCACGTCTAGGCTGCCATCTGAGTGTGGCGTTCTATTTAAGCGCTAGACAAAGTCAGATTTGCACTAAGAAACACGACCGGACTATTTTTCGCCGGGAGTACCAAAGCCGCCGCCACCCGGCGTCGTGATTACGATGCGGTCGTCGGTCCTTAGAGCGACATGGTTGCAACCTTTGAGGGGTTGGCGGGTACCGTCCGCTCGAATGACCACGCCGGATCCACATTTTGCGTCTCCGCCGCCAGCTAGTCCGAAAGGTGCGGTTGTCCTACGCGACGAGAGCAGCGAAACGTCCACGTCTTCCAAAAAACGAATTTCTCGCCGGGTGCCGTTGCCGCCGGAATACTGGCCCAGACCACCGGTTTCCTTCCGTATCGAGAATGACTCAAGACGGACCGGAAACCGGAACTCCAACACCTCCGGATCGGTTAGACGTGAGTTTGTCATATGCGTATGCACTGCGCTGGTGCCATCGAAACCGTCACCGGCCCCCGAACCGCCGCAGATTGTTTCATAGTATTGGTGCTTTGCATTGCCGAAAGTCAAATTGTTCATTGTGCCTTGCGCTGCGGCCATGACACCACACGCGCCAAACAAAGCGTCGGTGACAACCTGGCTGGTTTCCACATTGCCTGCAACCACTGCTGCCGGATATGCAGGGTCCAAAAGCGAGTTTTTCGGGATGTTGATATTGAGTGGTTTCAGACAACCGTCATTAAGCGGAATATCCTCACCGACCAAACAGCGGAAGACATACAAGATCGCGGCGCGTGTGACAGCGGCCGGAGCGTTGAAGTTCGATGTGGTCTGAGGGCTTGTACCCTTAAAATCTATGCTCGCTTCTCGAGCCTGGCGATCAACTGAGATTTTGACTTGGATCCGGTCTCCAGCATCGGTGTCGATCGAGAATGCGCCGTCATCAAGGCGATCCAGTACGCGCCTGACGGACTCTTCCGCATTTGCCTGGACGTGCTTCATATAAGATTGCACGACATTGAGTCCGTAAACACCGATCAAGTTTTTCAGCTCGTCAATGCCTTTCTGACATGCTGCGACTTGTGCTTTGAGGTCGGCCACATTCTGAGTGGGATTGCGTGCCGGATACTCCGCGCTGGTCAGAAGCGATCGCAATTCCTCCTCGTTGAATCGTCCATTTTCGACCAGAAGAAAGTTGTCGATGAGGACACCCTCGTCGGCAATTGTTTCGGAATGTGCGGGCATCGAGCCCGGCGTAATCCCGCCAATGTCCGCATGATGACCGCGAGCGGCGACAAAAAATATGATGGTTTCGCCGGCATCGTCGAAAACTGGTGTGATCACCGTAATGTCCGGCAAATGTGTGCCGCCATTGTAGGGATTGTTGAGCGCGTAGACGTCGCCCGGCCTTAGGCGAGCGCCTACGGCCCCGATGACAGACTTCACACTTTCGCCCATCGAGCCAAGGTGAACTGGCATGTGCGGGGCATTCGCCACGAGATTGCCGGTTTCATCAAAGAGTGCGCAGGAAAAATCGAGACGTTCTTTAATGTTCACTGAGTGGGCCGTCTTCTCAAGCGCGAAGCCCATTTGTTCGGCGATGCTCATAAATAAGCTGTTGAAGATTTCGAGCATGATTGGATTCACGGTTGTATCGGCGCGTGACTCAGTTTGTTTACTTTCCTGCCTCTCCAAAATGACGGCTTCCGGACCGACAAGTGCGCGCCAATTCTTTTCGACGGTAATGCTGCTCAGTGGCTCCGAGATGATAGACGGTCCGTCAATCCGACTATTCTCTTCCAGTTGATCTCTTGAGAAGATTGGAATCTTCCGCCAATTGCCCTCGGTGTAGAGCTCGCCATAGACCGAGGTGGAGGCTTCTATTGTATCAGGGGTGCCGATGCTAAGTTCGGTGGCGGCCACCTTGTGTGCTGACTCCGTTGACCCCACACTTTCGATGGCAACCGCTTCAATGACGAGAGATTTGGTTGCGTCAACAAATCCAAACTGCGTCTTGTGCCGCAGATCGAAGTTTTTCTGTGCTTCATTTAAATCAGAGAACGGTACCTCAATCGCATTGTCGGTTCCCGCGTATTTGAGATACATGCTGCGATGATGCTTTAGGTTTTCGGGTGCTATTCCTTGCCGGATGACCTCTTCTCTTGTTTGCTCCTCCAAGTGCGCCAATACATCTTCGGCATGCTCAAGAGCGGATCCGGAAAGCGGTTCCTCAATGGCCTGTTCGCGATGGGCACCTACATCCGCCAGCCCCATGCCATAGGCGGACAAGACACTCGCGTTGCGGTTAACGATAATGGTTTTCATGCCCAGCGCGTCAGCGACTTGGCAGGCCAATTGACCTGCCGCGCCACCAAAACACACGAGAGCATGCGTTGTAATGTCGTGCCCCCGTTGCACAGAGATTTTCTTGATGGCCTGTGCCATGTTTTGGACAGCGATTTGAGTAAATCCCTCTGCAACCTCTTCCGGCGTATAGGAGCCACCGACGTCTTTTGCCATGGATTCGAATTTTTCCGATACCACTTGACGGTCTAGGGGCTGGTTGCCATCCGGCCCAAATATGTTGGGGAACTGACTGACTTGTATTCTGCCGGTGATGAGATTTGCGTCGGTCACGGCAAGCGGGCCGCCCCGGCGGTAACAGGTTGGCCCAGGATCAGCGCCCGCCGATTCCGGCCCCACGCGAAGCCGCGCACCGTCAAACTTTAGAATGGAGCCGCCGCCTGCTGCCACAGTATGGATTTGCATCATCGGTGCCCGGATCCTGGTGCCGGCTACGACGGTTTCAAGCGTTCGTTCATACGATCCGGAATAGTGCCAAACGTCAGTAGACGTGCCACCCATATCGAATCCGACAAGTTCACGATAGCCAAGCGCTTCCGCGCATTTGACACCACCCACAACGCCGCCGGCCGGTCCAGACAAGATCGCGTCTTTTCCCTCAAACTGACCGGCCTCGGTCAAAGCACCATTGGACTTCATGAAGAACAGCGAGGCCGTTTCGCTCGCGCTTTGGATTTCCCGTTCAATTTTCGTGATGTACGCCTGAAGAACCGGTGTCAAATAGGCGTCCGCGACGGTGGTGTCGCCGCGTCCGACAAGTTTCATCAATGGGCTGACGTTGTGGCTGCAGGAAATTTGCGTAAATCCTGCTTCTTTCGCAATTTCGGCTGCCACGCGTTCATGTTCGGGATATTTGTAGCCATGCATAAATGAGATGGCGATAGATCGGCATCCTTCTTCCGCGGCACGCTCTAATTCAGTGGAAAGAACATCGCAGTCCAGCTTTCGTACAACGGTACCGTCGGCGCTAACCCGCTCATCAGCTTCTACAACGCTGCTATAGAGCATTTCGGGGAGCTCAATATTCAGCGCAAAAAGATCTGGTCGATTTTGATATCCGATGCGCAGCGCGTCGGCGAATCCCCGTGTCGTGAGCAGAACGGTCGGTGCCCCCTGGCGTTCGAGCAAGGCATTTGTTGCGACTGTTGTCCCCATTTTTACGGCAGCGATCTTCTTGGTCGGTATACGGTCACCCTTAGCCACGCCCAGCGTCTGGCGAATTGCTTCGATTGCTGCGTCTTCATATCTGTCCGGATTTTTGGAGAGCAACTTGATGACGTTCACGTTGCCATCGGGACCTTTCGCAATTACGTCCGTAAAGGTGCCGCCGCGGTCGATCCAAAATTCCCATTTGCCATGTTGACCGTTCATATGGTTACTGCAGACCCGCTAGTAGATGACCTTCATGACCGTTTCAATTTCTCCCGAAGTGAGGCAATGCGCTCAGTCGAATTCTTCCACGGATTGTTGTAGACATATACCAATGTCTGTTTGGGGAAAAATCGCCGATGCTGTCTCTGGTTTGACATCCGGAAGCTCATTGGGAAACCTGTTTGGCCAAGTGGCCGGACATTTGGGTATTGATGTCGGATCGGATAAAGGACAGCAAGAGGGTCTCAGCAATCGAAACCAGATTGCCTTCACGATTGGTTTCATCGCACTGAGCGCCAAGATGGCTAAGGCGGACGGCGTTGTGACGCCGGACGAAGTCGACGCGTTCAAAGAAGTTTTCGACGTGAAACAAACTGAGTTTCGCAATGTTGAGCGAGTTTTCAATTTCGCGCGCCAGGACGTGGCGGGATATGACGCCTACGCGCGACAGGTCGCCAATCTTTTCCGCAGCAATCCAGGTATACTTGAAGATGTTCTCGATGGATTGTTTCATATCGCTAAGGCTGATGGCGTTTTTCACGAGAACGAATTATTGTATCTCCAAAGTGTTGCCGAAATCTTTGGCTTCTCGGACGGCGAATTCGCGCGAATCAAAGCCAGTCACCTTGGTCCTGACGAGGCCGATCCCTACGTGATCTTGGGCGTGGACTACTCAATTTCGGACGAGGACCTACGGCGCGCCTATCGCAGGCTGGTGCAGGAAAATCATCCGGATCGCTTGATCGCGCGGGGTGTCCCCGAAGAATTCGTTGAATTGGCCAACGAAAAGCTTGCGGCAATCAACGCTGCATACGACGTCATCGTAAAGGATCGAAGCGGCTAGGTCCTTTCGCTGCCTCCGCGCGCGCTGACTTTCCCGTTCCTCAGGATTAGCAATCAAATGCCGCTGCCCCATCTGTTGTTCATGATTGTGATCACCTTCCTTTGGGGGTTTGCGCCTATCATTATGAAGGTTGCGTTTGAATCAGTGCCGCCTCTTGTTTTTACAGGCGTTCGCTTTGTCCTGGTTCTGGCCGTTCTTGCGCCCTTCCTGAAATGGCACGGCAGCAAAATGCCATTGATCATTGCGATCGGTTCAACAGTGGGGTGGCTCGAATTCTCTCTGTTTTTTTCCGGTCTCGCGATCTCGGGTGATGTCGCACCGATTGCGGTCGCTGCCCAGCTCTCAGTGCCATTCGCCACAATCCTTTCGATTTTTCTCTTAGGCGAAATTGTAAGGTGGCGCCGCTGGACGGGAATCTTGCTCGCTTTCGGCGGCGTGATGTTGTTTTCTTTTGACCCGCGTGTCGTCGGGTACCTTGGGGGCCTTTCTCTGGCAATTGGGGGCGCCTTGTCGCACGCGATGGCCATGGTACTCATGCGCAAATTGGATGGGATCGGAGTGTTTGAGCTGCAAGCCTGGGTGGCTGTGGTTTCCGCCCCCGTGCTATTTCTTCTGTCTTTCATCGTTGAGGGTGGGCAAATTGCGGCGTTTACCAGTGCACCTTGGCATGTTTGGCTCACGCTGTTCTACGGCGCATTTCTGTCGAGCCTGGTTGCCCATGCGGGGTTCTACTGGATGGTGCAACGTTATGAGGTAACGGTCTTAGCGCCCTTTACACTCTTGGCACCAATTTTCACTATTCTGCTTGGGTATTTTGTTTTAGGGGATCAGCTCACCGCGCGAATGCTGATTGGCAGTGCCATTACGCTGGTCGGCGTTTCGATCGTGACACTTAGAACAGAAGATCTTAGGGAATCAGATCCGCTGCCATGACTTCAACGCTGAAAATCCAAGAACGCCCTTCACCAAACAAGGACGCAAGGCCTGCAAGCAAAAAGATTTGCCATTTGGTCCTTCATTACACCGGGATGCAGACGGCAGACGAAGCCATCGACCGGTTGACGGATGCTGAAGCACGAGTGAGCGCTCACTACACCGTCGATGAATCCGGCAACATTTTCCGTCATGTGCACGAGTCAGAGAGAGCATGGCATGCCGGCGTTTCTTCCTGGAGCGGAGAAACGGACATCAATGGAACATCCGTTGGAATCGAGATTGCAAACTGCGGCCATGAATTTGGTTACTCGGGTTTTCCAGGTACGCAAATCCAAGCTGTAATTGATTTGTGTAAAGAGGTATTGCGGCGTCATCCAATCCCACCAAGGAACGTGATCGGACATTCGGACGTGGCGCCAATGAGAAAAATGGATCCGGGAGAACTGTTTCCGTGGGAGGAACTGGCGTCACAAGGCATTGGATTGTGGCCGCAAGACGTTCCGATCATCTCAGCTGAGACGCTTGGACCGATGAGTTCAACGCCAAAAGTGAGACAGGTCCAGCGGTCTTTGGAGGCTTTTGGGTACGGTCTCAATGTGAATGGCATGTATGATGGTGTTACACAGGCCGTTGTCACCGCGTTTCAAAGACACTTCCGGCCACAAAAGGTGGATGGGTTGGCCGACGCAGAAACGCAATCATTGTTGGGCACGCTTTTGGAAATGGTTGACGACTGACGGTCAAACCGACACTTTTGGTCTGTCAGATGGCCGGATGATCGCTGCCCGAAATGGGGAGAGGAAAGTCCGGGCTCCACGGAAACACGGTGCCGGGTAATGCCCGGCGGGGGCGACCCCAGGGAAAGTGCCACAGAAAGCAAACCGCCGGTTCGGCCGGTAAGGGTGAAAGGGTGCGGTAAGAGCGCACCGCCGCTTCGGTAACGGGGCGGGCAAGGTAAACCCCACCGGGAGCAAGACCAAATAGGGACGGCGCATATCGGTTTCCGGATTGCCGTCCGGGTCGGTCGCGCGAGGTGCGTGGCAACACGCACCCTAGAGGAATGATCATCAGCGGTTCGGCTTTGGCCGTGCCGATACAGAACCCGGCTTACAGGCCATCTGACGCGTTTATCGGCCCAAACCGGCATTAACGGCCTGTTAATGCTTCATAACGCAGGCTTAATGCGTGGAATTGGGCGCTCAACGCTCAAAAGCCGCTAAAATCATCATACATGGGCTCAATTGGGCAAACTCCCCACATGTGGTGTGGGCGATCGAATAGTTCCTAGAATGTTCTATAAGTGTTCTTGCTTAATACTGGTCAGCAATTCTCGATAACTGTCTGAATTCTAAAGAATTCTTGGCCGCAAAGTATTGACGGGACACGATTTCCCATGATATCCCAAATCAACCCAATACATTTGGGTTGGGTGCTTCTTCGCATCCTGTGGGAGGTCGGCGTTCTGAGTTCGATCGGAGCGCCGATATTGATTTGGCTTTTGTAGATGGGGGTCTCGGGGACCGTGAAGACGTTTGTCTCCACCGTGACCAACAAAATCGACGGAAAGGGCCGGGTTTCTGTCCCGGCGCCATTTCGCCAAGCATTGGCGCTGCAAGGTGCCAGCCATTTCTATTGCTTCCAGTCATTTAACCAAAAGGCGCTAGAGGCATTTGGCCCTACGCTGATGGACAAGATCGAAGATCGCATTGGCGAGCTTGATCCCTTCAGTGAGGAGTACGACACGCTGGTGCGCTGCATATTGGGCGGCTCCATCGAATTGTCGTTCGATGGGGAAGGCCGCATCAAGCTGCCCCAGTCATTTCTCGACCATGCGGGGATCAAGGATTCGGTGGCCTTTGTCGGAATGGGTCTGAAGTTTCAACTTTGGGACCCGAAGAATTTTGCACCGCTGCGGGAGAGTGACACGGATAAGGCGCGCCAAGGCCACGGTGTACTCGGAAATCGCTCTGCGCCGGCTGGGGGAACCCAATGAACGTTGCCGGACATCATCAGCCAGTCTTGCTCGACGAAGTGGTTCAAGCGCTTGGTCCCACGTCAGGCAAAACGTATGTCGACGGTACCTTTGGCAGAGGCGGATACGCCAAGGCAATTATGTCTGCTTGCGCCAGTTGCAAGGTCGTCGGGATCGATCGTGATCCCGACGCTGTAGAGGCCGGCCAAGAACTAGCCGGATTACATCCCGACAGATTTCAGATTGTCGAGGCCAGATTTTCCGAAATCGATCGCGTAACACGATCCTTGGGCATCAACGAAGTTGACGGAATAGCTTTGGACATTGGCGTATCTTCCGTTCAACTCGATGACGGTAGCCGCGGGTTCTCTTTTCGGAAAGACGCTCCTCTCGACATGCGCATGTCAAAAGTTGGTATTTCAGCGGCCGACGTGGTCAATGATGCCACCGAGCAAGAGTTGTCGGATATCATTTATCAGTATGGAGAAGAAAGAAACGCACGTAGAGTTGCAAAGGAAATTGTTCGCTTCAGGGCAATTAAACCGATCGTGACAACGAAAGAACTTTCTTCTGTTGTAGAACGCGTTGCCGGTCGATCAAGATCCAAGAATCGAACCCATCCCGCGACAAAAACCTTTCAAGCGTTGCGCATCTACGTAAACGATGAAATTCACGAGCTGGCCTACGGTCTGTTGGCTGCCGAGCGGGTGTTGAATGAAGGGGCGTGCTTAGCTGTCGTCACGTTTCATTCTCTTGAAGACCGGTTGGTAAAACAATTCCTTGCGATTAGGTCGCGCAGTGGGCGCCCTGTGTCACGCCATCAACCGCCCCACACAGAGGAATCTAGTCCCACGTTCCGGATGAAAGCACGTCGGGTAATCAAGCCTTCTGACGCAGAAATTGCCTCAAACCCAAGGGCGCGATCCGCCAAACTGCGCACAGCCTATAGAACGGCATCCACCCCGACCGAGTTAGATTTGGATGAGCTGGGCCTGCGCGGTTTGCCGAACATGAGGGCTGCATAATGTTTCGTGTAACGAACATACTCTTGGTCTCGCTAGCGATAATGACCGCCTGTTTAAGCTACGCAGTAAAATACGACACCCAGTTTAAGGCGGAGACACTCGAACAGTTGGGCAAACAGATCTCCAAAGAGATGGAGGGGCTTCGGGTCACCAATGTTGAGTGGAATTACCTCACCCGGCCAGAGCGTCTCAAAAACCTAGCCTCCATGCGACCAGATCTGCAGACCATGAGCCTCTCGCAAATTGTCACACCAGACGAAGTGGCCGCCCGAATACCTCTAACCGTCGAAGCCGAGATCGACGACCTGGAAAGAACCACCATACGAAAGTTCTCCAGTCTGCCTCGTCAAAAACCAAATATGCCAATCAAGGGGAGCATGCCCCAATGACCACTTCGTCGCCCGACTTTTCTCCAAAGTGTTCGGGAGTCCATGTTCCTTGTTCCGGTGCACATCGATTGTCGGGAAATCGTGCACGAAAAGTGCTGCTCGATGGTGAAGCCAAGCAAATGGTGCAACACGGCCGAGACAGGGTTTTCATTACGGCTGTGCTATTTGTGTGTTGCTTTGCAGTGCTCGCCTTTCGGCTGATCGACCTGGCCGTTTTCAAGGCCTCGACGTCCGTCCAGGCTGGGGCTTACGTCCGCGACGAGTCAATTGACCGAGCCGAAATTCGCGATCGAAATGGGGATGTTCTTGCGACCAATCTTGCGGTTCCCTCGGTGTTTGCGGACACCCGCGAGATTTGGGACGTCTACGAAACAGCCACCAAGCTGCAGGAGGTTTTTCCCGATCTGGAGCTGGCAGGCTTAATGAACCGCCTTTCATGCGGCCGGGCCTTCGTGTGGATCAAACGCGATATCACACCCAAAGAGCACCAAGAGGTTCATCGGCTTGGGCTGCCGGGCATTGGCTTCCGAATGGCATCCCAGCGGGTGTATCCTAACGGCAATGTGGCGTCGCACGTCCTGGGTTACGTGGACATTGACAATCGCGGTATCGCCGGAATCGAGAAGACCATGGACGATGCGCTTCAAGATCTGGCCTTCGATGGTCAATCGCTGGAGCTTGCCATTGACCTCCGTGCGCAACATGCGATGACGGACGAGCTCGTAAAGTCCATGAATACGTTCGACGCCAATGCGGCTGCCGGTCTGATTATGGATGTGCAGACGGGCGAAATTCTCTCGATGGTGTCGCTGCCCGATTTCGATCCGAACCAAATCGCAAAATCTGAGGCCAACCACCGCTTCAACAGAACGACGCTTGGCACTTACGAGATGGGCTCGACCTTCAAAACTTTCACCGTCGCCATGGCACTAGAATCGGGATACGCAAACCTGAACACAAGGTTTGACGCGCGGGCGCCCATTCGTATCGGCAGATTTTCAATTCGCGATTTTCATGCGGAGAACCGGTGGCTTTCGTTGTCGGAAGTGTTTCTTCATTCGTCGAACATTGGGTCGGCGCGCATCGCGTCTCAGATAGGCGCTGGCGCCCAAAAGAAATTCCTTACAAAACTCGGGTTGCTGGACAAGCCTTCACTAGAACTACCCGAAATAGGAATTCCCCAATTCCCCGATAAGTGGGGAGAGATCAGTACAATGACAATATCGTTTGGTCACGGAATTGCCGTAAGCCCAGTACAACTTGTTACGGCAACGGCGGCGCTTGTGAATGGCGGCACTGTGGTCAAGCCAACGATATTGAAAAGGTCGTTTAAATCTAAATCAAATGGCCGGCGTGTCGTTACCGAAAAAACAAGCCAGCAAGTCCGAAACTTACTGCGCAACGTGGTACGCGATGGCACCGGCGGAAAAGCGGACGTCCAATATTACGATGTGGGTGGCAAGACCGGGACCGCCGAAAAGGCTAGCTCCAAAGGTTACCAACGGAAGGCCTTATTGTCGTCCTTTTTGGGTGTTTTCCCAATGAACGATCCAAAATATGTGGTCTTTGTGATGCTTGATGAGCCCAAGGGAATTCCTGAAACCTACGGCTATGCGACCGGCGGTTGGACGGCGGCGCCGACAGTTGGCAACGTCATCAAAAGATTGGGCTTCCTGTTTCCAATGGACCCCGTAGATGAAGAGGGAAGGGCGGTGCTGGCCTCCTTTTGATACTCGGTGGCCGCGCAACTGATGAGTTTGGTGGAAGACAGAATGCCAATCACACTTTCCGAACATGAGCGAGAGCTGGACGTCGCGGGGTTGGCTGCTGATAGCCGAGCGGTGGAACCTGGATTCCTGTTTGCGGCGCTCGCCGGGTCCCAGACTGATGGTGCCTTATATGCGCGGGAAGCAATTCAGCGAGGCGCTGTCGCCGTGTTGTGTTCTAATTCCGCGTTTCATGAGTTAAAGGATGAGGCGGCAGTCATAATACCCGACGAGAATCCGCGTTTGAAACTGGCGCAGATCGCCTCTCGTTTCTATCCAAGGCAGCCGCAATCCATAGCCGCTGTGACGGGTACCAATGGAAAAACAAGCATTGCCTCGTTCGCAAGGCAAATTTGGTCGTCTGTTGGGTTGCGCGCGGCAAGTATGGGAACTTTGGGAGTCGTTTGGCCGGGCGGCGAAACCAAGCTCGCTCACACCACCCCAGATCCGATCGCTGTTCATCAGGCGTTGGATGACCTAACCGGTAAGGGCGTTACCCATTTGGCGCTGGAGGCGTCCAGTCATGGGCTGGCGCAACATAGGTTGGATGGTGTGCGAATAAAGGCGGCGGCGTTTTCCAATCTCACGAGGGACCATCTAGACTACCATCACAGCTTTGAAGCCTATCAATACGCCAAGTTTCGTCTCTTCGGAGAGCTTTTGGATCCTGGTCGTACGGCCGTGCTCAACGCCGATAGCGACGTGTTCGCAGAGTTGGAGAATCTCTGCTGGGGCCGCGGTCAAAAGGTTTTTTCTGTCGGCTGGAGCGGTAAAGATATTCGATTGGAGTCGACAGATCTTCATCGCCATGGGCAGACACTAAATCTTCGATACAAGGGACAGCCAATTAAGGCCGAAATTCCGTTGGTTGGAAGTTTTCAAGCAACAAACGCATTGTTAGCGGTCGGATTGGTGATCGCTTGTGGAACGCCTGCCTCTGACGCCATCGGCGCAATCGAGCGCTTGGAAGGCGTTCCCGGCAGGCTTGAGCATGTGTTGGACACCCGAAATGGAGCCTCCGTTTATGTCGATTACGCGCACACGCCGGATGCATTGTCGGCGGTCTTGACGGCCTTACGCCCGCATACAGAAGGTCGCCTACATCTGGCATTTGGATGCGGTGGGGATCGCGACAAGGGGAAGCGCCAACAAATGGGCGACATCGCGCGACAGTTGGCCGATTTAACGATCATTACGGACGATAATCCGAGGTCAGAGGAACCATCGACTATAAGGTCCGACATTCTCAAAGGCGCGCCTGCTGCAGAGAACATCGGAAACCGTGCAGATGCGATCCGACACGCGTTGAAGAATCTTGACCCCGGCGATTTGCTGGTTGTTGCCGGCAAGGGGCACGAAGTGGGTCAAATTCTTCGCGACCGTACGGTCAGTTTCGACGACCGGCTCGAAATCGCAAAGGCCGCGTCAGAATTGAGGCTCGTATGAATTTGTCCAATGCGAGCTTGTGGACTTCAGAGGATGCGGCACGCGCCACTACGGGAACGAGTTCCCAGCCATGGACTGCGGAAGGTGTGTCGATCGACAGCCGCACCCTAGAGCGCGGTGACTTGTTTGTCGCCATCGATGGCCTGAATCAAGATGGACATAAATATGTTTCGGCAGCCTTTGCAAAGGGTGCCTCAGCGGCGGTGGTTCACAAAGAAACGCAGAATTCGGACGGGCCGCTTCTGCAAGTATGCGACACGTTGGAGGCCTTAAACGGTCTAGGGCGTGCGGCGCGAGAGCGTACTGAAGCGCGTATTGTCGCGGTGACCGGCAGCGCGGGTAAGACGAGCACCAAAGAAGCCTTGAAGGTCGCTCTTAGCCCTTCAGGAAAGACACACGCATCAGCAGCGTCTTACAACAATCTTTGGGGCGTGCCGCTGAGCTTGGCGAGAATGCCGGCAGACACCGAATATGGTGTTTTCGAGGTCGGCATGAACCATCCCGGAGAGATCGCTCCACTCGTCGGGCTCGTCAGGCCGCATGTTGCGATCGTAACGACGATCCAGCCCGTTCACATCGAGTTTTTTGACAACATCGAACGCATTGCAGACGAAAAATCGGAGATATTTGGCGCGTTTGTAGAAGGCGGGTCCGCCATCGTCAACGCCGACAACCCTCATTACGAGCGGGTTAGACAGCATGCTGAACAGTTTGGAAGTAAGCGGATCATCGCCTTCGGAGAAAAAGCCGATGCCGACGCTCGCCTCATTTCCGCCAATGCCGGGGCCACCGGCAGCGACGTTGACGCCGATATTGTTGGACACAGAGTTAAGTTTCGCATCGGCATTGCAGGCCATCACTTTGTCATGAATTCGCTGGCTGTACTTGCAGCGGTATCTGAACTCGGCGCGGATGTGGAAGCGGCGGCAGAAGCGCTTGGTAAACTTCAGCCGACAGCCGGTCGGGGCGCCAGACATGAAATAGAACTGGCCGGAAACAAACTTTTGCTGATCGATGAAAGCTACAATGCCAATCCATCTTCTGTAGCAGCAGCCCTTCGCGTGCTGTCATCCGTTTCGCCAAACAAGGGCGGACGTCACATTGCCGTTCTCGGCGACATGCTTGAATTGGGTGAAGACGCGGATGCTTTCCATCGCGGACTGTCAGAAAATCTTGTTCAAAACCGAATTGATCGTGTGTTTCTGTCCGGCGAACATATGGCAGCGCTTTGGGAGGTGCTGCCTGATGATTTGCGTGGTGCTTATGTCCCAAATGCCGAGGATCTCATTGACCCCCTTTGCGGGGATTTGCGGGGCGGTGACGTTGTCATGGTCAAGGGGTCATTGGGAAGTCGAATGGGAAAGATAGTTCAGCATTTATTGGCCCACCGCGCCGGTGCTGAAGCGACCGGGGGAGGGTAAGGGTCAGTGCTGTATCATCTTTTGTTTCCCTTAAGCGATCAATACGGCGTGTTTAACGTATTTCAGTACACCACTTTTCGAACCGGTGGTGCGGTGATGACTGCCTTGTTCGTCAGTTTGTTTTTCGGACCACGCATCATCGACCTGCTGCGCTCGAAACAGAGTGTCGGTCAACCCATTCGGGAAGAGGGTCCGGAAACCCATCTATTGACCAAGAAGGGAACGCCAACGATGGGCGGTTTCCTTATTCTCTTCGGCGTCCTGGTCGGTACTTTGTTGTGGGCGGACCTGACTAACCAATATGTGTGGGCTGTGCTGCTTGTCACGGTCGGATTTGGGTTTGTCGGATTCGTCGACGACTATCTGAAAGTGACAAAACAATCGAGCGATGGGATTTCGGGCCGGCTGAAGCTTGCGTCCCAATTTCTGTTTGCGTTTGGCGCGGTGGTGTGGGTGCAGTCCATCATGGGTCCGGAATTAGGCGCGTCTGTCGCCGTGCCGTTCTTTAAGGATCTGCTGATCAATCTTACATGGTTCGGGTTTATTGTCTTTGCCATGCTGGTCATTGTCGGCTCGTCGAATGCCGTAAATCTTACGGACGGTTTGGATGGACTTGCGATCGTTCCCATAATGATCGCCGTGTCGAGTTTCGCGCTGATTGCTTATCTCACCAGCAATGAAGTGTTCGCGAACTATCTGCAAATCAATTTCGTTCGCGGGACTGATGAGCTCGTGATTCTGTGTGGCGCGATTGTCGGCGCCGGTCTTGGCTTCCTCTGGTTCAATGCGCCGCCGGCGATGGTGTTCATGGGCGACACGGGGTCGCTTTCGCTCGGAGGCGCCGTTGGCGCAATTAGCGTTGCCACAAAACATGAGCTGGTATTAGCCATTATCGGTGGTTTGTTCGTGCTTGAGGCTGTCTCGGTGATCGTGCAGGTTGCATCTTTCAAACTGACGGGAAAACGCGTTTTTCGAATGGCGCCTATCCACCATCATTTTGAGCAGATGGGGTGGTCGGAGCCGACAATCGTCATCCGGTTTTGGATTATTGCCGTTGTGCTCGCCCTGATTGGGCTTACCACATTGAAGTTGAGGTAGGGTCGTTGATCCCTGTACGCACGTTGTGTGGAAAGAAAGCTGCCGTATTCGGTTTGGCGCGATCAGGCCTCGCTGCCATTCGTGCTTTAAAGGCGGCTGGTGCTGACGTGGTGGCGTGGGACGATGACGAAGAAAAAAGGGGAGAAGCGGCAACGACCGGTGCGGACGTCGAAAACTTGTATGACGCGGATTGGGCGACAATCGACGCTTGCATCTTAAGTCCCGGAGTGCCGCTTACCCACCCGGCACCACATACAATCGTGACAACGGCGCAGGAGAACGACGTCGAGGTAATTGGTGATCTCGAGTTGTTTGCGCGCGAACTAGCAAATGTCGTAACTGCCCCAAAACTGATTTGCATAACCGGCACAAATGGCAAGTCAACGACGACCTCTCTTGTCGGCCATCTTTTGAGCGATGGCGGTGTGTCTTGTGACATTGGCGGCAACATAGGCGAGCCTGCCCTGGCGCTAACTGAGTTTTCTGCCAACAAAAAAGCATATGTGCTGGAGGTTTCTTCATATCAATTGGACCTCTCGCCAAGCCTTAAACCTGATGTGTCGGTTCTGCTTAATATATCTCCGGACCACTTGGACCGGCATGGCGGTATAAATGGATATGTTTCTTCCAAGAAGAAAATCTTCAAAAATCAGGGAAGTTCTGAAACGGCGGTCGTGAGCGTAGACGATCCGCATACGTCGGAAATCTGTACGGAGTTATCGCAAAGTGGCATTGGCCAAGTTATTCCCATTTCTGTTGGCAAAGCGCTCAGTAAAGGTATCTACGTAATCGATGGAATCTTATTCGATGGGCTCGACACTCCCGCCGTCGAAGTTGCCGATCTCCACGAATGTCCAAATCTCTTAGGCCCGCACAATTGGCAAAATGTAGCGGCGGGATTTGCTGTCGGAAGAACGCTGGGTGTTGCAAGCGATGCCGTTGTCCGCGCGCTCATGTCGTTTGCAGGTCTCCCTCACCGGCTAGAATTGATTGCACGATTGAATGGAGTCCGCTTCATCAATGACTCCAAGGCGACTAACGTCGACGCGGCTAGACAAGCGCTGTCTGCGTTTGACAATATCTATTGGATTGCGGGCGGAAGGTCGAAAACGAATTCTCTGGACAGTTTGGAGCCTTACCTGCCACGCGTAAAACACGCATACCTCATCGGCGAGTCGGCCGAAGCTTTATCTGGATCGCTCAACGGACTGGCCGACAGTAAGGTATCCGGTACGTTGATGGCTGCCTTGCATCAAGCCTACGAAGACGCGCGGAGCGATGGTGTATCAGATCCCGTAATTCTGTTGTCTCCGGCCTGCGCATCGTTTGATCAGTTTTCGGATTTTGAAGACCGCGGTGATCAGTTTCGTCGCGCTGTTCAAGACCTGGTCGCACATGACGATCGGGGGGGAGCGGCGGCATGAATTCGGTACCCAGAACCGACCGGAGTGTTGTTGGCCAATGGTGGTGGACTGTCGATCGAGTTTCCCTGTTGGTTATTCTGACACTCATTCTTGGGGGCGTGGTTTTTTCTATGGCTGCAAGCCCTCCTGTCGCGGATCGATTGGACCTGAACTCATTCCACTTTGTCTACAGACAAATTCTCTTTGTCGTTCCGACGCTTATGTTCTTGGTGGCTATTTCATTGCTGAGTCCACGGGGCGTCAGACGTGTTGCTGCAATTGTCTTTGTATCGGGCATGTTGTTGATGATTGCGACCCTCTTTGTAGGGGCCGAGGTAAAGGGTGCCACCAGGTGGATCTCGATTGGGTCATTCACATTGCAGCCTTCGGAGTTTGTTAAACCAGCCTTCGTCGTCTTGGCGGCGTGGCTGTTTGCGGAAGGCAAGCGGCACGCAGATATTCCGGGCAATGCACTATCGGCGATTATCTTTCTGCTTTTTTTGGGGCTGCTGGTTTTGCAGCCGGATTTCGGCCAAGCAATCCTGATATCGCTTGTCTGGGGAACGATGTTCTTTCTGTCGGGCATCTCCTGGCCATGGATTGGCGGACTGGCGATGGCCGGGTTGGCTGGATTGATTGCGTCGTATCATCTTGTGCCTCATGTCTCGAGCCGTGTTGACCGGTTCCTGTTTCCGGAGTCCGGCGATACCTATCAGATCGACAAAGCACTAGACGCATTCACCCACGGCGGTGTGCTTGGAAGAGGGCCCGGTGAGGGGCGCATAAAGGAGATCATTCCTGACGCGCATACTGACTTCATTTTTGCGGTCTTGGCGGAAGAATATGGTCTTGTTCTCTGCTTGGTGATCATTGTTCTCTTTGCAATCGTTGTAATGCGGGTTTTTGCCAGAGCGCTGGAGGAAGTTGACGATTTTTCCTTCATAGCGTCTTGCGGCTTGATTTCCTTGTTTGGCTACCAGGCGATCATCAATATGGCGGTGAACTTAAACCTGGTCCCGGCCAAAGGGATGACGCTGCCGTTCTTGTCTTATGGCGGTTCGTCCCTGCTGTCTCTGTCGATAACGATGGGAATGGTGCTCGCGTTAACGCGGCGTCGAAGTATGTTCGCCGCACTACAGGCTTCCGCGGTACGATGAACGCAAACGTACAAAATAGGTTGCCGCCGATTATCATTGCGGCAGGAGGCACTGGCGGCCATTTGTTTCCCGCGCAAGCACTCGCGACCGAGATGATCCGGAGGGGCCGCCGCCTCGTGCTTATTACAGATAACCGTGGTGAGGGGTTTGCGAAAAGCTTTCCCGGTGCGGACGTTGCGCACATTAGAGCAGCGACATTTGCCGGCGCTGGCATAGTCGGTCGCTTGCGCGCCGGCATTAAGATCATGCTTGGTATTTATGATGCGTTTCGCATCCTAAGGGCGGAAAAGCCCAGGGTGGTCATTGGATTTGGTGGGTATCCATCATTCCCAACCATGGTTGCCGCCATGTTGGCAGGTATCAGGCGGTGCGTACACGAACAGAATGCGATTTTAGGGCGCGTCAATAGAGTAATTGCAACGCGCATTAATGTTATTGCGTCAACTTTCGGAAAGTTTGATGGCGTATCGGCAAGCATAAACGAGAAGGTGGTAATAACCGGCAATCCGCTACGCGACCCGATCACTGCAAGGGCCGGAAGCTCTTTCAGCGGGCCCTCGCCGCAGGGTGAAATACAATTGCTTGTTTTCGGCGGAAGCCAAGGGGCACGCATATTTAGCGATATGATGCCAGAAACCATCGAGCGCTTGCCTCAAGAAATCAAAACTCGTTTGCGGGTTGTGCAGCAATCTCGTCCGGAAGACGAGGCGCGTGTTGTACAGGCTTACAAGGACGCAGGCGTGAACGCTGAGGTCTCTTCCTTTTTCGACGATATGGCGGAGCGTATTGCGCGCGCCCATCTAATCATCTGCCGGTCGGGTGCCTCGACGGTTTGTGAAATTGCCGCAATTGGCAGGCCTGCCATATTCGTTCCCCTGCCGACGGCGATGGATGACCATCAGACGGTCAATGCAGCATATTTGGCGGCGTCGGGTGCAGCATGGACAATTCCACAATCGCAACTTTCAGCCCCAGCACTTGCCGATAAGTTAGCAGGCTTGTTTGCCGGTTCGGATGATCTCGCGAATGCTGCTCAGAAGGCAAGGGCGTTCGGTCGAGTCGGCGCAGCGGCGGTATTGGCGGATGTGCTGGAGGATGTGGAGGCTAGAAGGCCACTGCGCGTGTCGAGCTCCGAAGAAAACGGAAGTTCAAGCGTCAATGATTTCAACCGTGCGGTGAACTCATGATCAGCCGGGGCAAATCATGAGAGCGCTTCCGTTTGACATTGGCACAATTCACTTCGTCGGCATTGGAGGTATCGGCATGAGCGGCATTGCCGAAGTCATGCACAATCTTGGGTATTCGGTCCAGGGCAGTGACCTTGCCGAAAACACAAATGTACTCCGGCTGAAAGAGTTGGGAGTCCCGATCTACACGGGACAAAAATCCGAACACCTGGGAAGTGCGTCTGTGGTTGTTGTGTCCTCGGCGATTGCGGAAGATAACGAGGAGTATTTGGCTGCCCAAAAACGTCATCTTCCCATCGTGCGACGTGCCGAAATGCTTGCCGAGTTGATGCGCTTCAAGTGGTCTGTCGCAATTGGCGGTACCCATGGCAAAACAACCACCACGTCGCTCGTGGCGGCATTGTTTGATGGTGCAGGCATGGACCCCACGGTCATTAACGGCGGCATCATCAACGCCTACGGCACAAATGCCCGCAAGGGTGAAGGCCAATGGATGATTGTGGAAGCCGACGAAAGTGATGGCTCATTCATTCGGCTGCCGGCAACCGTCGGCGTCGTGACAAACATCGATCCGGAACATATGGATCACTACGGAAGCCTTGAGCAATTGAGGCTGTCGTTTCAAACATTTATTGAAAACATCCCGTTTTATGGATTCGCGGTGATGTGTATCGATCATCCGGAAGTGCAGGCCATGATTGGTCGTGTGCGGGACAAGCGGATCATCTCCTACGGGTTAAGCCCCCAAGCGGATGTTCGGGCGGAAAACCTGACACGCGACAAAGACGGATCGTGTTTCGATGTGGTTGCAACCAATCGGATCACCGGCGAAGTAAAGTACGTATCGGAATTGTGGTTGCCGATGCCCGGCGATCACAACATTCAGAACGCATTGGCGGCGATCGCCGTTGCGCTTGAATTGGATATCTCGCCCGATCGCATACGCAATGCATTGAAGGCTTTCGGCGGCGTTAAACGACGCTTCACCAAAACCGGTGAATGGAATGGCGTTACGATTATTGATGACTACGGACATCATCCGGTGGAAATCGCATCCGTACTCAAAGCAGCAAGACAATCATTGGACGGAAACCTGTTTGCCGTGGTTCAGCCGCATCGCTATTCGAGATTGAAAGACCTGTTCGACGATTTCTGCACCTGCTTCAACGATGCGGATACGGTGATTGTGGCGCCGGTATATCCGGCGGGCGAGCAACCGATTGATGGATTCGACCGGGACAGTTTGATCGAAGGCGTGCGGGCGCATGGCCACAGACATGTTGTTGCTCTGGACAGCTCCACTGAATTGGCTGGTTTGATCTCGAAACTGAGTAATCCCAGGGATGTCGTCGTCTGCCTCGGGGCGGGCTCCATCACGCAGTGGGCAAACGAACTGCCGTCCCAGCTCAACAAACTAACTGGCGTTGGTCGGAGAACATGAGCGTGCCGGCGCGAAATGGCATTGGCGATTGGCTGCCCGATCACTTGCACCGTCGGGTGGATTCGGACGTTCCCCTGGCGCCCATCACGTGGTTTCGCGTTGGAGGACCGGCAAAGATCTTGTTCAAGCCCAAGACCATTACTGAGCTGTCCGAGTTCATGCAGTGCATGCCGTGGGACATGCCTTATGCAACACTTGGTGTTGGCTCGAATGTGCTCATACGAGACGGCGGATTTGATGGGGTGGTCATCCGGCTTGCCGGTGATTTCACAAAAATAGAAATTGAGGATGAAAACCGCGTTCGCGTTGGCGCAGCGGCGCTCGATGTTGCCGTGGCCCGATTGGCCGCAAAACATTGCGTTGCAGGCCTCGAATTTTTGCGGGGAATTCCAGGTACCATCGGAGGCGCGCTGCGCATGAATGCGGGCGCCTACGGCCGCGAAATAAAAGACGTACTTGTTGAAGCGACTGCGGTGGGCCGGGACGGCGAATTGCAACGCCTGATGCTGAGCGACTTAAACTACGGCTATAGATCAAGCGGTGCGGATGAAAAACTTGTGTTCACCGGTGCGGTGCTTTGCGGCGCAAAAGGTACGCAAGAAGAAATCCGCGACAAGATGGACCAAATCACTGAAGCTCGAGAATCCTCCCAACCGATCCGCAGCAGAACCGGCGGCAGCACATTCAAAAATCCGCCGGCCGACCAATCTGCTGGGCGTCGCGCGTGGGAACTCATTGATGAAGCCGGCTGCCGTGGGCTTCGAAATGGCGGAGCGCAGGTCTCCGAACAGCACTGCAACTTCTTAATCAACCATGGCGACGCGACTTCGAAAGATCTGGAGGAGCTTGGCGAAACAGTTCGGCGAAAAGTCCTCGAAAAAACCTCTGTCTCTCTGGATTGGGAGATAAAGAGGTTGGGCCAGGAGGCACCAAGTGAATAATCCGTCCTCGCGCCGATACTCCAACGTTACTGTCCTGATGGGAGGGTGGTCCTCAGAAAGAGAGGTCAGTCTGGTAAGCGGCGCTGCCTGCGCCGAGGCGCTTCGCAAGGCGGGATACGATGTAACGGAACTGGATGTGACCCGTGACATCGCAACTGCGCTTAAGGATTTGAGACCGCAAGTCGCGTTTAACGCCCTCCACGGTCCTTGGGGTGAAGATGGTTGCGTTCAAGGTCTGTTGGAGATCTTGGAAATTCCGTACACCCATTCAGGCGTTTTGGCGTCGTCGCTGGCGATGGACAAGGAAAAGGCAAAGCACGTGTTTCGCGCTGTCGGTCTTCCTTGTGCCGACAGTGTTGTCGTTCGGCGAAAGGATTCGCTCACCCAAAATACGATCGACCCACCTTACGTCATAAAGCCGATCAATGAAGGATCCAGCGTTGGAGTTTATCTGGTTCGTGCGGGTGACAATCTTCCTCCGCCAAATTTTGATTCCACCGACGAATCGGAAGATGACTTGGTGATGGTGGAAGAGTTCATTCCCGGGCGGGAACTCACTGTTGCTGTGATTGGTGACCGAGCTCTGACGGTCACAGAAATACATCAGGATGCGTCCTTCTACGATTATCATTCGAAGTATGCGCCGGGTGGGTCGCAACATACATTGCCAGCAGCATTGCCGGACAAAGTCGTCCAAGACGCCCTCCAGATAAGTCTGGATGCCCACAATGCACTGGGCTGCCGAGGCGTCACGCGATCCGATTTCCGCTATGACGATACAGGTGGCGCAGCCGGGCGGCTTATACTTCTTGAATTGAATACGCAACCGGGAATGACGCCGACCTCACTTGTGCCCGAACAAGCAGCGCATGCTGGAATGACTTTTCCTGAATTAGTTCAATGGATAACAGAGGACGCTTCATGTTCTCGGTAAGGAGAAAACCTCAGCGCAAAAAGACCAAATCGCAGCAACTCGGTGCAATTCACATTGGGCCTGCGCGAGTCCGGCGATCGAAAAGATCCGGCGCGCGTCGGTGGAAGGATTGGCGTCGGTCCGTTTACGGATATCGTCCCGCAATTGTTTTTGCATCCTGCGTCTCGATTGCCGTTGCCGTATACGGCGCATTTGCCGGAGGCTATGTGGCTCAACTTGCTACGTTCGCAGGTGAAGCCATAGACAAAAAAATTCAGGCAATGGGTGTGCGGGTTGAGAGCGTGGTTCTCACAGGTCGAAAAAACTGCGACGTCGACGAAATAAAGCGCGCAATCGCTCTTGAGCGCGCAGACTCAATGTTGAATGTTAATACTAAAGTGATTCGCAAAAGGTTGCTGGAATTGGGCTGGGTAGAGCAAGCTACAGTGCAGCGTTTGCTGCCTAACCGCATCAAAGTCGATATTGTGGAGCGAAAACCGTTTGCAGTTTGGCAACTAAACGGGTCGTTCTCGCTTGTCGACGTAACTGGGGCGGTAATAGAAGGGGGCAATACCGCCCAGTTCAGTCACTTGCCATTGATTGTGGGCGAAGGGGCAAATCTGCATGCGGAACGTCTGCACAATGCGTTGTCTCCGTACCCTGAAATACAAAGTAGGGTTAGGGCCGCGGTAAGGATCGGAAATCGACGCTGGAATCTAAGGTTAGCGTCGGGAATTGATGTAAAGCTTCCGGAAGGTTCACTTGAGGAGTCGTTGCGAGAACTTTCGATTCTCGAATCCGAGACAAGGTTACTCGTTCGCAACATTCGGGCCTTGGACCTTAGATTTCCCGATCGTCTGATCATTCAGACAAAGGATGGCACGATCACCGACACAAAACAGCGTTCCGGTAAGGAGACCTAAATGGCGTCTTTGATCGGATCGCAAACCATTAGAGACAAGCTGATCAGTTCCGGCCGTCAAGGGGTTGTGGCGGCTCTTGATATTGGAACCTCCAAGATCTCGTGTTTCATTGCCCGGCTCGAGCGGGCCGGTGACAGTGAAAACAGCGTGGTTCGCGTAGTCGGCATTGGGCATCAAGTTTCCCGCGGCGTGAAATCTGGGTCGGTGGTAGACATGGACGCGGCCGAGGAAGCGATTAGGTCCGCAGTCGACGCCGCCGAGCGGATGGCAGGTGTCACGGTCCGCCATGTAATCGTGAATCTGACAAGTGCCACCCTGGCAAGTCATACGTTTTCGGTGGACGTCTCCATCGCCGGGCACGAAGTGCGCGAACAGGATCTGCGGCGCGTTCTGCACCATGGTCAAGCTCAGGCAATTTTGCCCGATCGACAAGTGATCCACGCGATTCCTGTGGGCTACAGCATTGATGGAAGCCGGGGTATTCGCGATCCCCGCGGCATGTACGGCGAACGGTTGGGCGTGAACATGAATGTGGTTACAGCTTCGCTGGGCCCCATGCGCAATTTGGCGATCTGCGTTGAACGTTGCCATTTGGAAATCGCCGGGTTCGTCGTATCGCCCTACGCCAGCGGTCTTGCATGCCTCGTCGAAGACGAGATGGATCTTGGTGTTACCTGTATCGACTTGGGGGGCGGAACCACATCTGTATCCGTGTTTTTCGAAGGGAACCTTCTCTACGCCGACGTCATCCCTGTCGGGGGACAACATGTGACGAACGATATCGCACGCGGACTTTCGACGCCCGTCGCACATGCCGAAAGGATGAAGACGCTTTACGGCAGTGCTTTGGCAAGCCAATCGGATGATCGGGAGACAATCACCGTACCTCAGGTCGGCGAAGACGACGACGGTAATGTGAGCCAAATACCAAAATCAATGCTCACTAGGATAATTCAGCCGCGCCTCGAAGAGACATTTGAGCTTGTCAACGATCGATTAAGCCAAAGTGGCGCCAGCGCGGTCGCGGGCCGGCGGGTAGTGCTAACCGGCGGTGCAAGTCAAATGAACGGTATTGAACTACTGGCAAGCCGCATTCTTGAAAAGCGGGTGCGATTCGGCAGCCCAATTCGAATCGTTGGTTTGGCCGAAGCGACCGGTGGCCCCGCATTTTCCGCCTGTTGCGGTTTATTGGGATTTTCTGCCCGAGCGCCGGCGGAAGTCGTGGAAATGGAGCAGTCACCGGACAAAACGGTTCATTCAGGCCGCTTTGCAAGGATAGGCCGCTGGATTAGGGAAAATTTTTGAATGAAACGAACAAAGAAAAATACAGCGATGCCTAGAATCACCAGGCAATATTCACGTCGAGGCGATGTGTCACTCTTAAGAGATAACCGGAGGCAATCATGAGCTTAAATTTGAGCATGCCTGAAGTGACAGAGCTCAAACCCCGCATCATCGTTTTTGGCGTTGGCGGGGCCGGGGGCAATGCGGTCGCAAATATGATTCAATCGAATTTGCAAGGCGTCGATTTCGTCGTTGCAAATACGGACGCGCAGGCGCTTTCACTTTCGCCGGCGGAACGCCGAATTCAAATGGGGACAAACGTCACGCAAGGACTGGGCGCGGGCTCCCGCCCAGAGATTGGCAGAGCCGCTGCCGAGGAATCGCTCGACGAAATCATCGAAAACCTTTCTGGAAGTCACATGGCGTTTGTGACGGCCGGTATGGGCGGGGGCACCGGAACTGGCGCCGCACCTGTTATCGCTAGGGCCGCCCGCGATCAAGGGATTTTGACGGTTGGCGTTGTGACAAAGCCCTTTCAGTTTGAGGGCGACCGGCGTCTGCGCGTCGCTGAGGCGGGTATCGATGAGCTGCAGCAATATGTCGATACGCTGATCATCATACCGAACCAAAATCTCTTCCGAATTGCCAATGAGCGGACAACATTTGCCGAAGCATTTGCGATGGCAGATGAAGTTCTGCATTCCGGCGTTCGGGGTATTACAGATCTTATGGTGATGCCGGGCCTGATCAATCTTGACTTTGCGGATGTGCGCACGGTCATGAACGAAATGGGCAAAGCTATGATGGGGACTGGCGAAGCCGAAGGCGAAAAACGGGCGATTGAAGCCGCTGAAGCCGCCATCTCGAATCCCTTGTTGGACGAGATTTCAATGAAGGGTGCGCGTGGTGTCATCATCAATGTGACCGGTGGCATGGACATGACTTTGTTCGAAGTGGACGAGGCCGCCAATCGCATTCGGTCGGAAGTGGACCCGGACGCGAACATCATGGTCGGGGCCACGTTCAACGAAGCACTCGATGGGTGCATGCGCATCTCCGTCGTGGCGACCGGCATTGACGTCCAGGCGAATGCGGCCCAGGGCACTGTGACCGCCCTGCCAGTGTCCGGTCAGCGGGAGTCTGACGAACTGCCAATTGTTTCTTCGTCTGGATTTAGTTCGACGCCTGCAAATCCGATCAGTGCGAGCATTGAGAATCTTGAAGCCCGGATGAATGCGACAAGGGCGTCGGAACCAACCGTTTCAGTTTCCAATTCGGGACTTGATGTCGAGGTGGAAGACAATGCGGCCGTTCAAGCCGCAGAAAGCAGTATTGCTGCTGCCAAGGCTGCATCATTTGAGAACAACACTCACCAAGATCAGTTCGATTCTGGTTTGACAGCAAACGAATTTGCGATGGGGGCCGGGACCATTGAGCACGGTGCTCCTGAGCCTTTGTCGATGGAGACACTGGCGCCTCAAATTGCTGCAGACGAGCTGACAGTACCTCAAGAGACCCAGTCGAAAGCGTCGGCTGACATGTCTCTTCTTGAGCGTGTTAAGCGTCATGGTGCTTCCGGTCTCCTACAGCGGGTCACGGGGGGACTTGGTGCAAAGGAAAACGCGCCTGTCCAGGTCAGTCGTGCGCCTGCGCCTGAGCGGAAAGAACCAGTGGCTTCGCGTCCATCGCCAACCGCGCCGGGGACAGCGGAACAAACCCCTTCCGCGGCCAATCCTGATGACGGTTTGTTGCCCTCTCTGGGCGAAGACGAACAACTGGAGATCCCCGCCTTTTTGCGGCGGCAAGCAAACTAGTCAGTCAACAAAAAGCAGATTGGCACCAAAGGCTTATCAGCCTTTGGTGCCATGGATTCGCGGAAAAGACGGTTAGGGTAATATTGCGTAATAAAGATTTATTTGGTTCCTGATAAGTGGGTTGGTAACCCTCAGAACAGGGTCAAAGCGGCGCGACGGTAATTCTTCCTATCTCCAAGCCAAGCGTCGCCCGGAGTAAAGGTGGACGGTCGCAACAGCGGCTTTGCTGCGCAACTTTATGAAGGGGAGACGATTGGGTAGAGAGTTTGGGGATCCCATCCGTGTCTGTTTTCAACCTAAGAACCCCACCCATCCCGCTAGAGGGGAATAGAATGACTGCCGTTCCACAAACGACGCTTCGGGGGGAAGTGGAAATTGCGGGCACTGCGCTGCATTCGGGCAAGTTTGTGCAGCTGCATATCAAACCGGCTCCACCGGACCATGGGATCGTATTTTATCGAACGGACCTGTCTGATGGTTTCGAAGCCTCGGATCGGGTCAAAGTGCCAGCCGACTTCAAGCTTGTGCACGACACCACGCTCGGGACAAGCTTGCGAAACTCTCATGGAGTGGAGGTATGTACCGTTGAACACCTCATGGCCGCGTTTGCTGGCTGCTCTGTCGATAACGCCATCGTCTTGATCGACGGTCCAGAGGTGCCGATACTAGACGGCAGCTCAAAACAGTTTGTGCGACATTTGGATAGTGCCGGGATTTGCGCCCAAGACGTTAGTCGCCGGTACATTCGCGTTATTGAGAGTATTTCTGTTGCGTCAGAGAATAAGTCTTTGGAACTGCTGCCTTTTGATGGTTTTGAGGTGGCGATGTCAATCGATTTTGACGCGGCAGCGGTCGGGCGGCAGCACCATGAAATTACGCTCGTGAATGGCGCATTCCGCGACGAAATATCTAGCGCCAGAACTTTTGGCTTTAGCCACGAGGTCCAAAAGCTACGGTCGCTTGGCCTGGCGTTGGGCGGGTCATTAGATAATTCTATCGTTGTTGAGGGCGACCGAATTCTGAATGATGGTGGCCTGCGCTACAATGACGAGTTCGTTAGGCACAAAATTCTCGACGTCATTGGTGATTTATATCTGGCCGGGGCGCCCATTCTGGCGCGCGTCGTCGGTGTTCGCTCAGGTCACACTCTTAATAGCTGCTTACTGAGGGCGCTTTTCGAGTCACCAGAGAAGTGGGTTTATGAAACTCGTCAACAATCGATCATCGAGCGAGAGAGCCACGTGGCAGGCACGGCGAAAGAAGTTGCTGTCGCCTGAGACCTTAGTCCCACATCTGCGCTAGGAATGAGGGTTAGACACTTTCAGCCGGAAGCTGGTCGGTGTCTTCACTATTGGCGGTCTGCTCAGACTTTATGGTTTGATCAGCCGATAAAGACTTGACCAGGCTCGCTACCGCCGTTCTCACCGACGGGTCTCTTATCTCGGAGAAGTTCCGGACGAGTTCAATTGTCGTGCGACTTCTACCTCCATGAGGTAGCACGCGGCCCGACGTTTGTGGCTCGACCCCTTCAAAGAAGTAGGCCACACCCACGTCCAGATGTCGGGCGATTTCGAACAATCTGCCAGCACTGACCCGATTGGCGCCCGTTTCGTATTTCTGGACCTGCTGATAGGAGATATTGAGGGCGCCGGCGAGCTGCTCCTGCGTAAGGCCAAGTACCGTGCGGCGCCTACGGATCTGTTCTCCAACGTGTTCATCGACGCGCTTAGCCAGTCGAGCATTGCTGTCGGTTGTCGAAATATCCACTTACGGTCCCTTTTTCTAAAGAAATACCTTGAGAAATTAGGTAGGCGCCCTTCCAAACTCGGCGGTCTCCGATTGAAATGATCCGAACAGCAGAAAAGGCAAGTGCAAACAACAACTTTTTTTGGCGGCTCGCGGCACCAGCGATGAATCAAATATGAGCTCAAGCAATGGCCTTGGATTGAAAGCGGGGTTTCTATAAGAATGACGGGGTGGGAGTGCGTCTCAGTCGTTTGAAGGGTATTGGATCAATATGTGTGACGTGAGTAGTGATAGGACCTCCATTGACCGGTCGAATTGGTCTGCGGTCGGTCGGCAAACTAAGAGATTTGGTGTCGTCATTGTCGCTGCCGCTTTCCTGGCAGCTTGCGGAGGTGATCGCCGGTCCGAACCCAAACAAGCCGAGTATGTAGAACGCTCTGTCGAGGAACTCTACAACGATGCCTATGAGACGATGCAAAAGGAGATCTATAATCTCGCGGCGCTCAAGTTTGATGAGGTCGAACGCCAGCACCCTTATTCTCAATGGGCTAGGCGGGCCATGCTTATGTCAGCCTATTCCTACTACAAAAGCAATAAATATGAAGACGCGATAATCGCAACCGAGAGGTTCATAACGCTTCATCCAGGCAACGAACATGTGGCGTATGCCTATTACCTGAAAGCGATCTCATTCTATGAGCGAATCGTAGATGTACAGCGTGATCAGAAGGTCACACAACAATCACTGAATGCGCTTCGAGAAGTGGTTCGGCGATTTCCAACATCCGAATATGCGCGAGACGCGAGATTAAAGATCGATATGGCAGAGGACCATTTGGCGGGTAAAGAGCTTTCCATTGGTCGATACTATCTTCGAAAAGGGCAATATATTTCGGCGATCAATCGTTTTCGGACTGTTGTAGAGAAATACCAAAGGACAAGCCACGTGCCCGAAGCTCTTCATCGTCTCACTGAAGCCTATATGGCAATCGGTATTGACCGAGAAGCGCAAACAGCAGCCGCAGTTTTGGGGTACAATTATCCGAATGAAGAATGGTACGAAGATTCGTACGAACTGCTCGAGGGTGACGATCTTGAGCCAGCGATTAACGAACGGTCTTGGATTGCGAAAGCTTGGAATAACGTCTTCTAGAGGCCTGGCATGCTGACGGGCCTGTCCATTCGGGACATAGTCCTCATCGACAGGCTTGATATCGATTTCTCTGAAGGATTGTGTGTGCTGACCGGGGAAACCGGTGCAGGGAAATCCATAATTCTGGATGCGCTTAGCCTTGCGCTGGGTGCGCGCGCTGACCGGTCGGTTGTTCGGATTGGCAAAGAGAAGGGCTCCGTAGCCGCGATATTTGATTTGCCCCCCCAATTTACAGACGACGAGGCGTTCGACGGCCTGGAGATTGACCCTGGGGAGCAACTATTCTTAAGAAGAGTAATCACCAGAGACGGCAAGTCCCGCGCGTTCATAAACGATACGCCCGTTGCTGTTTCCACCCTTTCTAGGATAGGCAAATCACTTCTTGAGATTCATGGGCAGCACGGCGACCGGCAGCTAATGGAGCCGTCCGTCCACAGAGGGCTCCTTGATAGGTTTGGTGGTCTGGAGACGCTGGCGCTCGAAGTCGTAGAGGCGTTCGATGTTATGCAGTCCGCGGTGCGTGATTTGGCCGAACATGAGTCGGCCATCGAACGACTCGAAGCTGAAAAGGATTATTTGGAACATGCGCACGAGGAACTTCAGGCGCTTGGTCCGCGCCCCGACGAAGAACAGGAACTTGCCGACCGGCGCTCGTTCATGATGCAGGCAGAAAGCGTGCATGCCGAAGTGTTGGAGGCCCAAAAAAAGCTGAGCGACGACAATGGTATCGGACGAGAGCTGTATCGCGTCATTCGGCATTTGGGCGGCGTCAAAATTGAAGGAACCGATCGGCTAGAGCGCGCTTTAGGTTTCTTGGAACAAGCGTCCGTTTCCCTTGCTGAGGGCACAGAACTTGTCGATGCCCTTTTGAGAGACCTCGAGTTTGACCCCAAAGAGCTTGACGAGACGGAAGAGAGGTTGTTTGCGCTGCGAGCTGCGGCCCGCAAACACAAGGTCGCGGTGGACAGTTTGCCGGGGTTGCTTGAAAAAATATGCAGGCAGATAGAATCATTGGATCAAGATCAAGGACGTCTATCTGAGCTTCGTCGAAATGTGGTGGAAACCCAAAACCGGTTCAAGAAAGTTGCCGACAAATTGTCCAAAGGCCGTGTGGCCGCTGCCAAGAAACTTGATCGGGCCATTACCAAGGAGTTGCCGCCGCTAAAACTCCAAAAGGCGCGTTTCGAAACAAAAATATTTCATGACAGTAATAATGGTTTTAGCCGTCACGGGTTGGAGACAGTAGAGTTTCATGCCGCCACCAATCCGAATACCGAATTGGGACCGCTGGCAAAAATAGCATCTGGTGGTGAATTGGCCCGATTTGCTTTGGCTCTAAAAGTGGTCCTCCAAAAGTCTACCGAGCGAAAGACTTTGATCTTTGACGAAGTGGATCAAGGGATTGGTGGCGCCGTGGCCGACGCTGTTGGCGAGCGTCTTCAGAAGTTGGCAGAGGGCGGTCAAGTGCTGGTTATCACCCACAGCCCACAAGTTGCGGCCCGCGCCAACCACCATTGGCGAATTCGAAAACATGGAGTGTCTAAGTCGGCGGACGAAGTTTTGACAAAAGTCGAAGGTCTTGATGATCGTGAACGGCGCGAAGAAATCGCGCGAATGTTGGCCGGCGCTAAAGTGACTGACGAAGCAAGAGCAGCAGCGGATCAGCTCCTACGCCATCGATGAGAACTCGTTCATGAAGTCCTTTGCCAAGACGGTGGTTTCGAAGCTATCCGAGAAACAAGCTGCTGCCGAGCTTGAGCGGCTCGCGCATGAGATAAGCGGACACGATAAGGCGTATTATCAAAATGATGCGCCAGAGATTTCGGACGCCGAATATGATCAGCTGCGCAAGCGCAACAATGACATAGAGAAACGATTTCCATCGCTTGTGCGGCCGGACAGCCCTAATCTTCGGGTCGGCGCGGCGCCCGTCGACAAGTTTGAAAAGGTCAAGCACCGGCGCCCCATGCTGTCGCTTGATAATGCCTTTGATGATGAAGACATAGTCGAATTCTGTAACCGCATCCGTCGATTTTTGAACTTGAGTGAGGATGCAGCAGTTGTCGTAACGGCCGAACCTAAGATCGATGGCCTGTCTGCAAGCCTGCGATATGAAGGCGGTAAGTTTGTACAAGGAGCAACCAGAGGTGATGGGGAAATAGGGGAAGATATAACCCAGAATCTGCGTACGATTAGGGACATTCCACTTGTCCTTAAGTCACCCAAGGTACCGGATGTGGTTGAAGTGCGGGGCGAAGTCTATATGAGCCACAGGGATTTCGAGCGTCTGAACGCACGTCAAGCGCGGGATAACCAACCCGTATTTGCGAATCCGCGAAACGCAGCCGCCGGATCCTTAAGGCAACTGGATGCGCGCATTACCGCTCAGAGGCCTTTGCGGTTTTTCGCCTACGCCTGGGGCGAAATGAGCGAGCAACCGGCCGACACGCAAATGGGTACACTAAAACAGTTCGCCAAATGGGGCTTCTCAGTCAACGAACTAACCGTGCAATGCAAATCGGTGGATGAAATTCTGTCGACTTACAGCTTGATCGAATCGAAGCGAGCGGAACTCGGCTACGACATAGATGGTGTCGTCTACAAGATCAATAATCTTGAATGGCAAGAGCGGCTCGGCTTTGTATCGAGATCACCCCGCTGGGCGATAGCTCACAAATTCCCGGCGGAAAAAGCGCAAACCGTATTGAAGGATATAGAAATACAGGTTGGCCGCACGGGTACGCTTACCCCGGTGGCCCGTCTTAGCCCGGTTACGGTTGGTGGCGTGGTCGTTTCCAATGCAACATTGCACAATGAAGATGAAATTGACCGTAAAGATATACGCATAGGAGATACCGTCGTCGTGCAGCGCGCCGGCGACGTAATCCCTCAAGTCGTCTCAGTGGTCTTGGAAAAGCGTAAGCCAAAGTCCAAGAAGTATGTTTTTCCAGATCACTGTCCGGTTTGTGGGAGCAAGGCTGTTCGCAGCATTAATCCGAAGACTGGAGTTCCGGATGCCGCTCGGCGGTGTACCGGAGCAATGACATGTCCGGCGCAGTCGGTCGAACGGCTGAAACACTTTGTGAGCCGTAACGCATTTGACATCGAAGGTCTTGGCGCAAAGCAAATAGTGCGGTTTCACGATGAAGGCATAATTGGTGAGCCCGCCGACATATTCACACTGGAAGAGCGTAACGGGATGGACTTTGAACCCTTGCAGGAACGAGAAGGCTGGGGTGAAACGTCGGTTTCGAATCTTTTTGCGGCGATTGACGAGCGGCGCACGATCTCTATGGAACGGTTTGTGTTTGCACTCGGTATCCGGCATATAGGCGACACGATTGCGAGCCTATTGGCACGTACCTACGGTACTTTTGACAACCTCTACAGCTCTCTACTTCAGGCTCGGGATGAGAATAGCCCAGCGCGCTCGGAGCTGGTGTCAATTGATGGGATTGGTGAAGTGGTCGCGCTTTCGATGGTCGAGTTCTTCAGTGAAGAGCACAATACGTCTGCGGTCGACCGACTGTTGAAACAAGTGGTTGTGGAAGCTGCGGAGCTTCCACAATCAGATTCACCCGTTGCCGGAAAGACCGTCGTGTTCACCGGGACACTCGAGAAAATGACGCGCAGCGAAGCCAAAGCTAAAGCTGAGAGTTTGGGGGCGAAGGTATCTGGCTCGGTTTCCAGCAAAACCGACTATGTTGTGGCTGGGCCTGGCGCCGGATCGAAACTCAAAAAGGCGCAGGAACTGAATGTTTCCGTCTTGACGGAAGATGAATGGATGACTTTAACGAAGTAATCCATATTCTCTACTGCTGGGGAAATGGTTGTGTGGCCCATTCAAGCCAAGTTTGAGTGTCCGGATTAAGCAGGGGAGACAACATATCTCTGACCCTGGCGTGGTAACTGTTCAGCCAGTCAATTTCTTCATTCGTCAATAGCCGAACGTCGATCAGTGTGCGGTCGATGGGTGCCAGCGTAATCGTTTCAAATGCCATCATTGGTCGTTCCCCACCTTCGATGGGTTCGGGCGGTAACGTGATCACAAGATTTTCGATCCGGATGCCGTATTCGTCGGTTTTGTAGTATCCCGGCTCGTTGGAAATGATCATGCCGGGCTTCAACGGCACGTTGAAGGATCTTTTTGAAATGCTCTGAGGCCCTTCGTGTACGCCCAAATAGCTGCCAACACCATGCCCCGTGCCATGGTCGAAGTTAAGGCCCGCTTTCCAAAGGGCAAGTCTTGCCAATACGTCCAGCTCGGCGCCCGTCGTCCCTTCTGGAAATCGAGCTGAAGCCAAACTGATGTGACCCTTCAGAACACGAGTGAAACGATCTCTGTGTTCCGCTGTGGGTGTGCCGATCGCGACGGTTCGAGTGACATCGGTCGTTCCATCCAAATACTGCCCACCGGAATCGACCAAAAACAAGTTGCCCGGCTCCAACTTGCGGTTCGTTCCTTCCGTGACCCGATAGTGGACGATGGCACCATTCGGTCCCGCGCCGGAAATTGTCTCGAAGCTGATATCGCGCAGTTCGCCGTTTTCCGAACGAAAGTCTTCCAATTTGCGAACCGCAGAAATTTCATCGATGTCGCCGTTGGCGGACTCTTGCGAAAGCCAATGCAAAAACTTGGTGAGTGCGGCACCATCTCGATGGTGGGCTTTCCGTGTGCCGTCGAGCTCTGTCGAGTTCTTTATGGCTCTAGGAAGGAGGCATGGATCGTCGGACCTTTTGATATTGGCGCCCGACCGTTCCAACGAACTAGTGACCGCATAGGGCGTCGTACTCGGATCAATAAGTACGGTCTGCCCGGCCGCACCGATCTTTGAGAGAGACTCTGTAAACGCTTGTGGAGGATGCACTGACACAGCGTTCCCCAAATGCGTGAGCAGCTGGTTTGTCACCTTTTTCTCGTCAACAAACAAGGAAAAGTGGCCGTCATCATGTAGCAAACCCCGGCAAAGGGGCAGGGGTGTGTGTGCCACGTCGGCTCCTCGCACATTCAGAAGCCAAGCGATTGACGCGGGGGCAGTCAAAACGGCGGCAACCGCGTGTTGTTCCTTTATGAGTGCAGCGATTTCTTTTCGTTTGTCTACAGACGATTTGCCGGCGTAGTCTATCGTATGTGGTACGAGTTGCTCAAGTGGTTCGGGTGGCCGATCAGCCCAGATGCCGTCAACAAGGTTTTCCTCAACCTCAATGAACTCGACCCCCAAGTCTTTGGTTTCTTTGCGAAGACGTTGTATCGACGCTTCAGTGTGCAACATAGGATCGAAACCGATCTTGGAGTCCTTTGGTGCGTTATCACAAATCCATTTTCCGACGGATACATCCATGATGGGCACGATCTCGAACAGTTCCGTGTCGACTTGATTTCGAGCCGCGATCGTGTACCTGCCGTCGACAAACACTGCGGCCTTGTCGTTTAGGACAACCGCAATGCCAGCGGATCCGGTAAATCCAGTTAACCAAGCAAGGCGCTCAAAACATGGAGGTGTGTACTCGTTCTGGTATTCATCATCATGCGGAATAATAAGCCCGTGCAATCCGCCTGTGGTCAGGGACTGGCGCAACGCGCCGACGCGGGTCGGACTTGATTTTGAATCGCTATGGTCGTCGAATGTCTGAAACATTGTAACAATATGGGATCTGGCTGTTCATCACACAAGATGAGCCTTGCGTTCAATTGGGTAGCCTAGAGAGCAAAAGGCTGGACCAATCGCCAATTTGATACCGCGCTACCAATCGAAAGCCGACTATTCTGTAGGCACTTAACACAGACGCTTCTTGCTCCACAAGCATGCCGGACAAAATGATAAAACCGGCCGGCGCGGCCACTCCTCGAAGATCAATCGCGAGGCGTTTGAGAGGTTTGGCGAGGATATTTGCAAAGATCAGGTCATACGGTGCCGCCGCGGCTACGGCAGAGTGGCGTGTGCCATCGGCGACCGCAAAACGGATGTGAGGGGCTGCCGTGTTTTGGTCCGCATTTGAGCGTGCGACCGATACCGCAATTGGATCGATGTCCGTTGCCACGCAACTCCGCCGAACCGATTTCGCAAATGCGATCGCCAAGACCCCCGAACCGCATCCGACGTCAAGTGCGTTTTTGGGAGCGCACTTCTTCAGCACATCGGACAGGTGCAGTAGGCATCCTTGAGTCGTCTCATGATGACCCGTTCCGAACGCCAACCCTGCGTCAATTTCCACGCCAATGGATCCGTTTGCGCCGATTGGTTTCTGATGCGATCCATATACGGTAAAAGCCCCCGCACGTACTGGCGTCAGCGAATTCAGGGAATGTGAAACCCAATCGCGATCTGGTACGGTCACCACATCCACACTATCCATCGGGATTCCCAAGATGTCGGCGACCATCCTACTAACGCCGTCGGTGTCAGCAGTATCTTCGGCGGCATTCACGATGGCTTCGATTCGCCAATTGTCGACGCTCTCCTCTACATAGGAGAAGCTCGAGAAGGCGTCGGGTTCTGCGGTTTCAATTATCTCTACGGCCTGTTCCGCGTCCGCGCGTGATGAGCGGTAAAACAGGATTTGGTGAAGACGCATTATGGGCGTTGAACAAAACTGTCGACGACCTTCTTCCGGCCGGCTTTTTCAAACAAGACGGTCAGCTTGTTGCCATCGACAATCTCTATTGTTCCGTAGCCAAACTTTTGGTGAAAAATGCGTTCTCCAGCTGAGAAGTGTGCGGCATCCGGCAAGCTCGTAGTTACGAGCTCCGATTGGTGTTCGATCATTGGTGCAGAGTTGGGCGCAACCCCGTTTGCCCTGGCGGCTTGCGCGCGCCTCCATCCAGGACTTTCGTATGTGCCCTCAAACACCGATTCTTGCAGGGGCGATCGGCCCGCTGAGGCTTGGCCGCCGTAAAGTCCGCGCTCTGTCTCCACGCTCACGTGGTCTTTGGGCAATTCTTCGATAAAGCGGGAAGGGATAGAGCTCTGCCATTGTGCATGGATGCGCCGATTGGCAGCGAATGATATGAAAGCGCTTTCCTTCGCTCGGGTCAGCCCCACATAGGCTAGTCGCCGTTCCTCCTCTAAGCCAGAGGTTCCGTTTTCATCAAGCGAACGTTGATGAGGAAAAAGGCCCTCTTCCCATCCTGGAAGAAATACGACTGGAAACTCGAGCCCTTTCGCCGCATGAAGTGTCATCAGATTTGCTTTGTGGGCATTATCTGACTGTTCCATGTCCATGACGAGAGAGACGTGCTCCAAAAATCCCGAGAGATTCTCGAATTCATCCATCGACCGAACGAATTCCCGCAGGTTGTCGAGGCGCCCTGGGGCGTCGGCGGATTTATCGTTTTGCCACATCTCCGTGTAGCCGGATTCGTCCAAAACGATTTCGGCAAGATCAGTGTGGGGCAGGGCAGGCACAAGCTCGGTCCAGCGTTCAATCATGTCGATGAACCCGCGCAACGATTTGCGCGCTCTGGATGATATTTCGTCGGTTTCGACTAGCTTTTTTGCTGCTCTCAGCAAAGACAATCCTTCGGACCGGGCAAACCTCTGCAACACTTGGACAGACGCATCTCCAATGCCGCGTTTCGGCTTGTTTACGATACGCTCGAATGCCAAGTCGTCGCTGGAACTATGGATTAAGCGGAGATATGCCAGGGCATCACGAATTTCCGCTCTTTCGTAGAAGCGCGGGCCACCGACAACGCGGTAGGGGATGCCCAACATTATGAAACGATCTTCAAATTCCCGCATCTGGAAACTGGCGCGCACCAGAATTGCAACTTTCTCCAACGTGATGCCGGAAAGTTGCAGCGATTCAATTTCATCCGCTATGGCACGGGCCTCTTCTTCACCATCCCAGTATCCTTTTATGGAAACCGGTGTCCCGTATTCTTGGCGCGTCCATAGTGTCTTTCCCAGCCGATTTTCATTCGAGTCGATCAATCCGGACGCCGCGCCCAAGATTTGCGGCGTTGATCGATAGTTTTGCTCCAGTCGGATGATGCGCGCGCCGGGAAAGTCTTTCTCAAATCGCAGAATGTTGTCTACTTCGGCGCCGCGCCAACCGTAAATCGATTGATCGTCATCACCAACACAACAAATGTTTTGTCGCGATTGGGCAAGCAATCGGAGCCAAAGATACTGCGCAACATTTGTATCCTGATATTCGTCGACCATTATGTAGGCGAACCGTCGCTGATAGTCTTCCAGAATTTCAGGGTTGTCCTTCAGTAGTCGGACGCATTCACATATGAGGTCGCCAAAGTCTGCCGCGTTTAACGTCTTAAGCCGATCTTGGTACAGTTTGAAAAGAGTGCGGCCGTTGCCATTAGCATATCGTTGCGTTTCGGCTTCCGGTAGGGTGTCGTGATAAAGACCTCTGTTTTTCCATTGATCCAGAAGAGCGGCAAAGCTTCGTGCCGGCCACCTTTTTTCGTCTATCTTCTCAACAGCTAATAGCTGCTTTATGAGCCTGATTTGATCATCCGTATCCAGAATAGTGAAATTCGAAGTCAGATCGACAAGCTCTGCATGTCGCCGGAGAATACGTGCCCCTATACTGTGAAAAGTACCAAGCCATTGCATCCCTTCGACGGTGCCGCCAATCAGTGTACCGATCCGATCTTTCATTTCCCGGGCGGCTTTGTTCGTAAAAGTTACGGCCAATAGCTGCCCGGGCCACGCTTTGCCCGTGTTGAGCAAATGTGCCAGCCGGGTCGTCAATACACGTGTTTTGCCCGTACCCGCGCCCGCCAATACAAGAAGCGGCCCCTCCGCGGTCTCAACTGCCTCACGCTGCTCTTTATTCAGCCCATCCAAATAAGGCGCCGGCAATACGGGATCGCGCGACGATGAATTGTCATCTTCGGTTAGATCGAAGGGATTGGAGTCGGAAGCCTTCATGATTCTTAATATACCAAATTGGGCGCTCTCAGCGATGCTCTTCGACATTTCGCTCTATTAGGGCCCTATTGAAGGCTTTAAGGGCGTTGGCATGCGTAATTCGCCCGATCGGGTCTTCACCAGAGTCATTGCTGTAGACCAAAACGGCATCGACGCCGGCCTCATCAAATAATTTGAGCGCGTCGCTGAGAGGGGTGTCGGCAGTTAGATAAGGCGAACCATCCCGATCACCCGCAAGCCCTTCCGGTGTTTCCATCACGTCTCTTACTCGGATCATCTTAAGAATGTAGGCGTGAGCGCCTTCTCTGACTTGAAGTCCACGGCGTTCGAGCTGCCAATGGAAAAAGCTCTTTCCAAGCTGTGATTGAGTCAACACAGTGGCGATCGAAACAGCGACCAGGACGGCAACGCTAAGTTTCCATTCGCCGGTCAGCTCAAAAACGATCAGAGTTGTTGAGATGGGCGCTCCCAAAACGGCGGCCGAAACGGCTCCCATGCCAACCAACGCATATGCGCTGTGGCTGGTGGCTTGATCGGGAAAGAAAGATGCCGCCATGATGCCGAAAGCGCCCCCCGTCATCGCACCAAGATAAAGAGATGGTGAAAACACGCCGCCTCCAAAGCGGCTGGCGAGAGTGATTGCGGTGGCTGCAGTCTTCATAACAATGAGTGAAATGAGAAGGTAGAAGCCAAACTTGCCGTTCAAAGCCGCATCCGTGGCACCGTACCCAACTCCGAGAACCTGAGGAAAGACAATCCCCATGGCGCCCAGCATCAATCCTCCGATCGCTGGACGCAGCCACAAAGGACATTCGATGCTGGATGCCAAATCGTCTGTGTACATGATCGCGCGCATAAAGATCATTGCTACCAGGCCGCAAATTATGCCTAGCATAGCGAAAGCGGGCATCTCCCAGTAGGACGTAAGGGTGTCCACCGGTACGATGAATGCAGGGAATTCACCAAGGTAGATCCGGGATGTAACGGCGGCGACCACGCTTGAAATGACGATGGGGCCGAATGCGCGTAACGCATAATGGCCCAACACGACCTCCAACGCGAAAAGAACACCGGCGAGCGGTGCGTTGAATGAGGCGGACACGGCTGCGGCAACACCGCACCCCAATAGGGTCCGCGTAACTACACCTGAGTATCCAAGACGTTGGCCGATTTCAGAGGCGACGGCTGCCCCCAGATGGACAACTGGGCCTTCACGTCCAGCGCTTGCGCCGACGCCCAACGAAGCGCTGGTGCCGATCGCATTAAGCAGCGCTGTTTTGATATTGATCCGTCCGGCGTAAAGGGTGCGTGCTTCAATGACGTCTGCGACACCCAACATCCGTTGGCTTCGCATGACGTTTTGCAGAAACAGACCAATTAGAACACCGCCCAGAGTGGGCAGTGCAAGAACTTGCCACCATGGGAGCAGCGCGAGTTGGGGGAAGAGTTCTTCAGAACCTGTTCGATATGCTAACCATTGCACGATCAGGATCAGTTCTCGAAACCCAATGGCTGCGTGGGCCACGGCGAGACCGATTAGTAGCGCAAAGAACCAGATTGTGGGCTGACGGTTTAGGGTGACATTCTCGCGGACATACGTGACGAAATGGTTGGAATATCTGCGAACGGTCTCTTGCATCTTTTATTTTGATTTCGCTGTCGCGCCCGATCTTGTGGTCAATTACATTGACCGATTGAACCTTCCGCGCAGATCGTTTTCCCATCAACCCAGCGGGCCCCTGAAAGATCTGCTTTTTGAAAGTCAACTCGGTCAAGCCGCGCGTCGGTGAAATCCGCTTCCTGAAGATTGGCTCGGAAGAAGCGCGCTCTGCTTAGTTCGGCTCCCTTGAAGCTCGCGCCGGTAAGATTGGCATTTGTAAAATCAGCGCCGCTTAACAATGCGCGGTCAAACTTCGTTTCGATGAGTTCCGTGTGAAGAAATTTGGCGCGTCTTCCGTCAACCAGCGTCAGATTTGCACCGGACAGATTTCCCCTGTTAAACCTTGCTTCCCTGAGCCGCGCTCCCTGCAAGTCCACACCCTCAAACGACCGTGAGTCCATGTAGCATCGATACCAGTCCACGGCTGGTGTTGCGGGATCGGTGCATCCGGCGACGGCTGCCGATACGCCACCTAGCGGAGTCGTTACAAAAATGACAGAGCAGAGCATGAGGGCCCGCGACACCATCATTTTTGCTTTGAGTTTACCTTTTGAGGGACAGCGAAGATCCAACACGTGCATCTTTGGGGAGTGCCTTATGGTAATCAAGTATTCGGGTCAAATTTTCTGAAATATTGTCTGGAAAGGGCGATGACTTTCGGATTTGCATGTCCACATGAACCGTCACGCGTTCTTCTGTTGCTGCCAGATAGCCATCATCGTCTTGAAACATCGCCATGAAGCAGTGAATGCGTTTCTGGTCATAATCTAGAAGTTGAAACTCTATTCTTAAAGGGGCATCCAACAAGACCTCACGCAAATAGTGGACCTGCGATTGAAGTGCGAAAGTCGACGCATTGGCTCGTCGCAGATATTCTGGTCCTAGACCGATCTTGCCCCAAATGTGATCGATCGCCTTATCAAAGGCCAACACATAGAATGCCATATTCATGTGGCCATTTTGGTCTATCCAATCAGGCCTCACTCGTATAATCGGAGCGACCATTGGTGCGCCAACCTGCTGATCTGGCCCCATCTGTTAAGCATTCCTTTATGACGATTCACCGCTGTTTCGCAGGAAAGTAACGCCTGCATAAAGCGGATGTTAACGGCAATTGTCTCATAAGTCATTGACCGTCCCACAATCCCCAAAGGTGCGCACAATGACAAGTAAGGCCAAGAAAAACCGCGAGTCCGGCGACGTAAATAAGCGAATTGATGAGTGGCGCCAGAAAGCGGGACGTGTCAATGCCGAAGCCGCCCTTCAGATTCTTGAAGATCCGACCAGTCGATCCGTTTTGAGGGTGGTGTTTTCGCGCACACCGTATCTGGCGAAATGCTGTTTGGCCCACCCAGATGCGGTTATTGAAGCGCTGAGTGGCGATCCGGCACGTGTAATTATGGAAGTGCAGCGAGACCTGAATGCCCTTGATCGCGCCACCGGTTCTGTCGCATCGCTCACAAGAGCCGTCCGTCCGTGTAAGGAAAGGGCGGTGGTTGCCATCGGTCTTGCGGATCTGAGCGGGCGCTGGGGCGTCACGGAAATTGGCGCTGCACTGAGCCGTCTTGGCCAACTTGCGGCCGAATCGGGACTGTCCTGGCTTTCGCGCCTTGCCTACCGCAATGGTGATATTGGATTTGGCGGCGACGCATTGCCGATTCCTCTCCCCGGCCTGTTTGTCGTTGGCGGTGCTGCGATTGCGACCGAAGAGGTTGGGTATTGCGGTCCGATTGATCTAGCGATGATCTATGACGAAAAGGTCTTGAGCGGTTCGGGAGTGAAAGTAAGCCATGTGGTGCTCGAGAAGATAGCCACACAGCTTCGAGATGCGTTTCACGGAAATCGGGAAATGCCGGCAATCTTTGATGTGAACTTTAAGGCCGCCGCGGAAGCGGGAAAGCTCAACCTCAAAAGCGAGTCCGTTTTCAGAAAAAAGATGCTGCTCGAAAAAATCGGCGGCGACAACCCACGCCTGCACTCGTGGTTTTCCAATGCAGTGCCCGTGGCAGGCGACCGGCAGGCCGCAACAGAGTTTCTCAAGGATGTAAAACGAACATTCTGGGCATCGGATGTCGCCGCCAGCAGCATTCGCGGAGCAGTTGGGATCGACGACAAATCGGAAATCGGAATCGCTGAAATCGAACGACTGACGCAGACCTGTCGTTTGGCACTGGGCGGAAAAAATGAAGGCGTGCGTAACGGTTGTTCGACGGTGGTTTTTGATAGCGCTTCGAAATCCGGTGCCATAGACCGCTTGGCTGCGTCCCGACTCAGTTCGAATGTCAGCTTCACCCACGTTGCCAGGAATCGCCTTCAATTGGTGACCGGCCTTGCCGACAATATCGATTGTGATGATGATCTGCGTTCGGACTGTTCCATACTCTGTGGTTATTCCGAACTGGATTTGTTCGATCAGGTCGTTCAAGGGACGATTTCGGAGGCACGGCAGCATTGGTTGAATATTGTCATGCCCCCGACGGATTCGTCGCGTCGTGCAACAACGATTTCAATGGAAGAGGCCAACCTTGCCCGACTTGAGGAAATCGGATTTACCGATGGCCGGACTGTCGCGTCTACGGTCGACGCATGGGTGGCATCGCAGCAGGGCGAGGGCGGCGAACGGCGACGTTATCTGTCGGAGATCGCACCTGGCCTACTGACCGAGATCGGACGGACGCAAGGACCGGACCAGGCCATAGAGTTGGTCGATGCAATTCTCGGTAAACTGCCAAGCGAATTTAAGCCGCTTGAACAACTCGCATCGGACTCCAAACTCGCGGATGCGTTAGTGGATTTTGCCGGCAACACGCCAGAGTTTGCACAAAAAGCTTTGGACAACGACGTCGTCCTCACGGAGATTTTTGATCCGAGTTTTGAGATTCCAGTGTCACCGGAAGATTGGGTGACAAAGTTCCCTGCGCCAACCGCAAAGCGTGGCTGTGACAAAGCATTTGTCGACCGGCTTCACAAATGGCTATTGGAAAACGAAACACGCCTTTGTTTCTATGCGCTCTCCCGCGATATTCCTGCCGAGGAACACAGCAAGTACCTGACAGTGCTGGCAGAAACGGCCGTTCAGGCCGTGTATGAAGGCGTTTCTGCCGAACTGGATGATCGTGCGGCGGATGTTGGCGGCCAAGTTGCGGTTATCGCGGCTGGGGACTTTGGCGCCGGGTCATTGAAGACCAACGCGCCACTAGATCTGGCTTTCGTATTCGACTCCGGTGAATCAGAGGCAAATTATGAGAAGGCTTCCGATTTCTTCTCTAAATTTGCGGGTCGGATGAGTGAAGTACTGCAGTCCTCGGGGCAAGGCGAAACAGCGCCAATGTTCCAGGTCGACCCAAGGCTCAGACCTGGCGGTGCGACCGGCGATCCTGCCTCTAGCATACCCGTTTACCTAAATTTCTATTCGAAGGATGCCCGTCCGGAAGAGCATCTGGCACTGACGCGGGCAAGACTTATTTGCGGTCCTGCTGCCATCCGCCAGCGTTTAGAGGCAGCCATTACCGAATGCGTAACCCAGCCGCGGAAGGCAGAGCGTCTAATGATTGAGGCCGACAAAGCCCATATGCGGGTGCAGAAACAAAATCCGCCGGAATCGATTTGGGACGTCGATCGGATCAGAGGTGGATTGGCGGATCTCGACTTCATCGCTGAAGTCTTGCAAGTGCGCCATGGCGCCGAAAACCCCTATGTGATGGCTCAATCCACACCAGATGCGTTTTCCGCTCTTTCTCGCGCCGGATGTTTGGATCCTGATACCGCGACGGACCTGATTGAAAGTCACCTGTTTTGGTCTCGTCTTAGAACGATCCTTGCATTGTCGAGTGGCTTTAGCATGTCAACTCAGCGCCCGCGGCAACGGCTGGGAATGATGATCGCCGCGGCGGCGGGCGTAACCAATTTTGGATCGGTAGAGCCCTTGATACAGGGGCATGCGGAGCGTGTTGCGGCGCATTACCGCAAACTGGTACTCGGTGATGAGAACGCATCTCCAATCAACGCGGCAGTGGCAGTCTAGCAGTATTAGCTGTTGGAAGTTTTGTCGTCGTCCAGACGATGGATCTCGACGACACTTTCATTCTCCTGTGAACGCTGATCGTCTGCGGCTTTTTCGGCCTTAGTCCGTCCAAATCGGACGCGGTTTTCCTGAGACCGACGTTCTTTGGCCGCGCGGCGATGCAGTTTTCTTTGTTTGTTGAGATTGATGACATTGCCGACATCAATATTGTCTTCTTTAGTCATCTGTTGCCTCGTCGTCCGTTTCTGAGCTGCCATTGCGATCAGCCAGCGCTTTGTAAAACTCTAAGACATAGATGCGTATTGCACTAGACAGGCCGGAAGTTGGCAGTTGCGATTGGCCAGCTTCTTGCGAGTCAAGTGACCGCATCGCGTCAATTTCTTGAACAAGTCTGCTGATAGAAATTCTCTTGTTTGAGGCAATATCTCTCAAAGCGTCCCAGAAGATAGGTTCGAGCGATACGCTGGTGCGGTGACCGGAGATAGTGATGGAGCGTTTGGCGTGTTGAGGCAAGGGTTCTTTTGAAGTTTCAATCTGGTCCGATCATCTGTTCTGGCCGAACGATCTGATCAAACTCTTCTTCCGTCACGAATCCGAGGTTTGTGGCTTCCTCTCGCAGCGTAGTGCCATTTGCGTGCGCCGTCTTTGCCACCTTGGTGGCGTTGTCATACCCGATTTTTGGCGCCAGGGCGGTTACCAGCATGAGCGAACGCTCCATAAGCTGTTTTATCTTTTCGCGATTTGGCTCAATACCGGCAACACAGTTATCGGTAAAGCTCACTGCAGCATCTGAAATCAGGCGGATCGATTGCAGCAAGTTGTAGATTAGAACTGGTTTGAAGACGTTAAGCTCCATGTGCCCTTGAGTTCCGGCAATCGATACTGTGGTGTGGTTGCCGATCACCTGGGCGCAGACCATTGTGAGCGCTTCGCATTGAGTAGGGTTTACCTTGCCAGGCATGATCGAAGATCCAGGCTCGTTTTCCGGCAAACTCAATTCGCCAAGTCCAGAGCGGGGCCCTGATCCGAGAAGCCGAATATCGTTTGCAATCTTGAACAGGCTTGCGGCGACCGTGTTCATGACGCCGGAAGCTTCCACGATTGCGTCGTGAGCGGCGAGTGCTTCAAATTTGTTGGCCGCCGTTGTGAAAGGCAGCCCGGTTGCTGACGCAACATTTTGGGCAAACTGCTCGGCAAATCCCTTTTTGGTATTGAGGCCCGTTCCGACAGCGGTTCCACCCTGCGCTAGCGGATATAGACGGGGCAGACATTCGCGCACCCGCGCAATTCCCAACTCAACCTGAACTGCATACCCTGAGAATTCTTGGCCAAGCGTCAGCGGCGTTGCGTCTTGCAGATGAGTCCTACCGATTTTGATGATGTCATTCCAGTCAGCAGCCTTTTTTATTAAGACCGCGTGCAGATGCGTAAGCGCCGGGATTAGCGAATGATGAATCTGTTCCACGGCACTGATATGCATTGCGGTGGGGAACGTGTCGTTGGACGATTGGCTACGGTTGACATGATCGTTTGGATGGACTGGTGTTTTCGATCCAATCTCGCCGCCCAGAATCTCGATTGCGCGGTTCGCTATCACTTCGTTAGCGTTCATATTCGACTGAGTACCGGACCCCGTCTGCCAAACGACAAGCGGAAAATTGTCATCGAACTTGCCGTCCATCACCTCGGTTGCCGCGCTGACGATCGCTTGGCCAATCTTGTCATCAAGATTGCCCAGGTCCATGTTGGCCTGGGCTGCAGACCGCTTGATGATACCCAGCGCTCTCACCAAAGAGGGCGGCATGGTTTCAATTCCGATTTTAAAGTTCTTGAGTGACCTTTGGGTTTGGGCCCCCCAATACTTATCGGAAGGAACCTGTAAGGGACCAAATGAGTCGGTCTCAGTCCGGGTATTGTCATTTGTCGTCATTGCAGCATTCTCAATACGCACTAATCTGGGAATGGACTTAGCATTTTCGCCTCATTAGCACCATCGGGCCAGAAGAATCAGCGCTTTCTGACCAAGCTGGTACCGGTGGCCTTCACCGCCACGGAACCATCCTGATCAAAGAGCGCGCCTTCTACAAAGGCTACTGATTGTCCCAACTTTAATACTGTGCCGGTCGCTTTAACAATGCCCGGCTTCACCGCTTTTAAGTATGTCGTTTTGATTTCTAGGGAGGGGGCAAAAATCGTGAGTTTGGATTTGGCGATTGCTGCGACGGTCATCACCTCGTCAAGGGCGGCTGCAAGATATCCCCCTTGAATCACACCCGAAGGATTGGTGAATCGATCATCCAAGTTGAACGAGGCGCGTATCGAACCGGTCGCCCAATCCGATTCCAAAACTTTGAAACCCAATAGTTGGGTTCCTTTAGATCCTTTACTTTTGTTGAAGATTTCAACAATTCGTTCATCGGTAAGTTCGTCACTCAACACTTGATTCCTTATGATCCACTGGCTTCTATGCGCACTTATTCTTCACTACTTATGGATTCGCTAATTATGGCCTCTGATAAGTCGACTGTTTTGTCGGGAATGCGCGTGGTGGACCTGACGTCGGTTTTGTTGGGCCCCTATTGTACCCAGATTCTCGGAGATCTGGGAGCCGATGTGGTCAAGGTTGAGCCTCCGGAAGGAGATCTGCTGCGCTGGGGCGGAAAACCGCCTCGATCGAAAGGCATGGGCCCCATCTTCATGAATGTGAATCGCAACAAAAGATCTATTTGTTTGGATCTCAAGCGAGATGATGCCAAAGAGGTGTTGGCGAAGCTTGTTCAGCAGGCGGATGTGTTCATACACAACATAAGGGCAGCCGGAATCGAACGCCTCGGGTTTTCCTATGAAGAGGTTGTGAAACTGAAACACGACATTGTCTATGTGCATTGCGCCGGCTATGGCCGAGGAGGGGCTTATGCTGGGCGTCAGGCCTATGACGATTTGGTGCAAGCGGCGAGCGGTGCGGCGACTCTGTTAAGTCGTTTCGACGGAAATGACGATCCAAGGTACTTGCCGTCTCTGATCGCAGATAAAAGCACTGGCCTCCATGCGGCATATGCAACACTGGCCGCCATCATCCACAGACTCAGAACTGGTGAGGGACAGTTCGTTGAGGTTCCAATGATGGAGAGCTTCACATCTTTCGTGATGTTGGAACACTTGTTTGGAGCTACTTTCGACCCGCCAACCGGTCCGATCGGATATCGACGCGTGCTAAACCCCAATAGGCGGCCCTACAAGACAAAAGACGGCTATCTGGGAATTGTTCCTTATTCGGATAGCCAATGGGAAGAGTTTTTTCGTCTGGGCGGGAAACCTGAAGTGTTCAAGGATCCGAAGTTCGCCACATTCACCGAACGAACAAAGCATATTCAAGAGCTCTACGCTTTGATCGAAGAGGTTGCGGCGTCAAAGACGACGCAGGAATGGCTTGACGTTTTGGATAAGGCGAACATTCCCGCCATGAAAGTAACAGATCTTGATGACGTGCTCGATGATGAACATTTGAACAGTGTCGATTTCTTTAGGAAAATGGATCACCACAGCGAGGGAAAATACATTTCGATGCGCCATCCAATTGGCTTTGAGAAGTCGCCAGCGAAAACTGAGCGGCACCCGCCGGGTCTTGGGGAGAACGGCGCTGAGATTTTGATGGAACTCGGATACTCCGAAGACGAATCAAGTTCTTTGCTGAAAAAACAATCAAGTTAGATAAGCTTCTGACGCGACCTATGCGTCAACAACCTATTTCTTGCGGAAGGCGTCGAGGCTGACGACCTCACCGGTTGTCGTTTTGCCCTCGTCATCGGCAGTTGTATCGTCAGGGTCTTGCGGGTTTGCACCGGGAAGCGGCACGTCAGTACCGATGTCGGCGCTTTTCCCTATAGAAGGATTTTCTGGGTCGCTGCCGGAATTAAATTGCAATCCAAATTGGACGCTCGGATCAAAAAACCCGTTGATCGCCGCAAATGGAATGACAAGCGTCTCGGGGACCTTGTTGAATTTGAGTCCCACTCGAAACTCGTCCTCGTCGACTTCCAGTCCCCAGAACTGGTGTTGGAGTACGATGGTCATTTCTTGCGGGTACTGACTTTTGAGTGCCGGTGAAATCTGCACGCCTTCAAAGTTTGTGTCGAATGAAACATAGAAATGGTGTTCGCCGGGGAGGCCTTCCAATGCGGCACGCTGCAACGCACTTCTGACAACACCGCGCAAGGCATCTTGTGCCATTAGATCATAGCGCATGTGATCGGTTGTCATTGTTGCCCCATCGCTCCCGGGTCGAAGAGTTATCTCAAGGTAACAGTACGAACCCAACCCAAAGAGTCAAACCCTCCGGAATCCACACATCAGTGAGGGGCTTCTGTTGCCCGGCGCCCCTCAAGCCGCGCTTACCTAATTATTAGGCAGCGAGCGCCATTTCGTTATCATTGGCACTTGTAAAAATGGTCCGATATCGGTGGTACCATGCCGAGCAAAAGAAACACCTTTAGACGCTCGTCGATCCTATTTCGCCCCCAAAACCTTAATGCGCTAAAACCCTTAGTTCTGGTGGAGGCGCCGGGTACCGCCCCCGGGTCCGATACGCTTATTACGTGCTCGTTTATCGCCATAGCCGGTGCGACCGGCACTTTTATTATAGTGTTTCCAAACGGTTAATTAAACCCTTCATCGGCGCTACATTGGTGCGCCAAACTCTGCTACATTCCGAAAGAGATTCCTCTGATCGCCGTCAAACATGAAGCAATATCTGGATCTTATGCAGTATGTCCTGGATAACGGGACAAAGAAGGGAGATCGCACGGGTACGGGCACGTTAAGTGTCTTCGGCCACCAGATGCGGTTTGACTTATCAGATGGGTTTCCGCTGGTAACGACTAAGAAGCTGCATCTCAAATCAATCGTGCACGAGTTGTTGTGGTTCCTGAATGGTGACACGAATGTTCGATACTTGCAGGAAAACGGCGTTTCGATCTGGGATGAATGGGCCGATGAAAACGGCGATTTAGGGCCGGTATACGGCGCTCAGTGGCGTTCTTGGCCGACGGCCGACGGCCGACACATCGATCAAATCGAAAACCTGATATCTGACATTAAGGAAACCCCTGATTCGAGGCGACTGCTGGTATGCGCGTGGAATGTTGGTGAGGTGGATAAGATGGCATTGCCCCCTTGTCATTGCATGTTCCAGTTCTATGTTGGCGACGGCAAGCTTTCTTGCCAGCTCTATCAGAGAAGCGCCGACATATTTTTGGGCGTGCCTTTCAATATTGCTTCCTACGCATTGCTGACCATGATGATTGCACAGGTGACAGGGCTAGCACCCGGCCACTTTGTTCACACGTTCGGTGATGCTCATCTGTATCTGAACCATATTCAACAGGCACAAGAGCAGTTGAAGCGAAGACCCCATAAATTGCCAAAAATGATCTTGAATCCTGAGGTCCAAGACATCTTTTCGTTTCGTTACGACGACTTCAAACTGGTTGGATATGAAAGCCATCCCCACATAAAGGCGCCCGTCGCAGTTTAAGTCTGGGCCAATGCGCATTTCATTGATTCTGGCAAAATCGACCAACAACGTCATCGGCGACAAAGGCGCTATTCCATGGCGATTGCCGGACGACATGAAATTCTTTCGACGTATAACAATGGGCAAGCCCATCATAATGGGCCGCCGCACATTCCAATCGTTGAAAAAACCATTGCCCGGGCGGCAGAACATTGTGCTTACCAAAAATCCGACCTTTTCCGCTTCAGGCGCCATTGTGGTTACCGATTTTGACAGTGCCCTCTGGGCGGCCGCGGATGTGGAGGAAGTTATGGTAATTGGTGGCGCCCAAATTTATGAGATGGCGCATCCCATTGCGGATCGCATTTATCTCACACAGGTGGATGCGGTGATTGACGGCGATACCGCCTTAAACTTCGATCTGGAAACTGGATTTGAGGAGACCTGCCGACAAGAGCATCCGGCGGACGCTCGCCACGTCTACTCCTTTAGTATCATCGTGTTGGATCGAATTCATTAGAAGTTCTGCCGTGCAGAGTGGTGGCCCAGTGCATGCTGAAATCCTGTCGGATTTGAGCGAAGGGCTCTGTGTGAATGGGGGCTGAACGGAATGGGTGCTTTGAAAGTTTTTTTCGATTAAATTCGGCCGGATACTCTTCCTATTGCGATCAAGTTTCGCTAGAGAATTTGTGAAACGTCTGATTGCACCAAAGACCTCGTTTGGAGGGTGTGATGATGCAATTTGGATTTCGCCCGTCGATTCTATTGGTCCTCTTGTTTCTTGTTTTTGCGGGAGGACAAAGCGCCGCCAATGAACCATTGGACCTTTTGGAAGGAGCTTTCGGCAACACAATCTCAATTGTTAACTCGGTTGGGGATGAAACTTTGGTCTGGCTGAATGCGGACCGCACCTACGAGAGCAAAGTGCCGAATGGTGAACGGCATAAGGGAGTTTGGTCCGTGGAGGGAGATTTGATTTGTTTCAGGATTACTGAGCCCGCAAGCCAATCCAACAATGTTCCGATCTGTGGACCGTTGATTGCAAACAAAGGACCTGGTGACCAATGGGAATCGATGGTGTCGGATGGTTCGGTTGTGACCATATCAATTAAGGAAGGCGTCGTAGGGAAATAGTTGACGCTGGAGGCGGGCGGGCGCCGCTGTGTTTTGGTGTCAAGAAGTCAACACTGGGTCGATTAATTGGATATTTGATCAAAGTCGATCGTTCTGGGTGTGGAGCAAGGTCAAGATATTTGCAAACCAATAAGGAGATTTGAATGAGAGTTTTTACTGGAGCTCTTGTAGGATTGTTTGCACTGTCAGGCACCGCTTTGGCGGGCGACTTGAGCGGCATCTTTGGCAACACGATCGTCATTACAGATGCCAACGGTGCTATTACGTCCGTATTGATAAATGAAGATAATACGTACACTGCCAAAACACCGGACGGAACCGAAGTCCCCGGCACCTGGGAGGTCGCTGAAGGGCAGGCGTGTTTTAACTCTGCCGATGCGGAAGGGAATCCTGTCCAAACGTGCAGCGCTGACATACTTGGTAAGGGGCCAGGCGATTCATGGACGGCCAGCGGTGAAAATGGCGATTCAACAGTTACCGTCGTTGAAGGTCAGGGTTAAAGTCTGACGCTTATTGACTTGCTCAGGGGCGGTTCGGCTGAGCCGCCCCTTTCTGCTGCGGATTACTCAAAAACGATGTTTGGTGCTTCGGTCGCGTGGGTACCTTGCTTTTGAGAAACCGTCTCCGCAATTGAGACAAAACATGCGGCCGGGGCGCTATCTGGTTGCGATGCGACAATCGGCGTCCCCGAATCCGAGTTTTCGCGAATTTCTACATAAATTGGAACATCACCTAGAAATGTGTGCCCAGCCTGCTCTGCAGTGCGTTTGGCGCCGCCTTCTCCAAATATGTACGATTTCTCTTTTGTGTTGGGACTGACGAAATAGCTCATGTTCTCCACAAGGCCAAGGATCGGCACATTCGTCTTCTCGAACATGGCAATCGCCTTACGGGCATCGATCAGCGCCACCTCTTGTGGGGTTGAGACAATAACTGCGCCGGTCAATGCCGCCTTTTGGGCTAGCGTCAGTTGCGCATCGCCCGTCCCTGGTGGCATATCCACAATGAGAAAATCGAGATCCCCCCACAAGACGTCATTCAACATCTGAGTTAGTGCGCTGCCAACCATTGGGCCACGCCATATCATCGGCGTCTCGTCATCGATGAGGTAGCCGATTGACATCGTTTTTAGGCCGAATTTTTCAATCGGCAACAGTTTCTTGCCATTGCCGGATGCTGGCTTGTCTTTGATGTCCAACATCCTGGGAATTGACGGTCCGTAAATGTCCGCATCAAGAAGGCCAACCGAGTGACCGAGCTTTCTCAATGCCAAGGCGAGGTTTACCGCTACAGTGGACTTGCCGACACCGCCCTTTCCGCTGGCAACGGCAATGATTGATCCTATCCCGCTCAATGGTGAATCAACCTGCCGTGGCGGCGTTCTTGATACGGATTTGGGAGTCGTTGCTTGCGATGCCCGAACGCTATTGCCAGGTGGCTTGTGTGCGGTCAGTACGGCCGTCACTGAAAGCACGCCGGGAATGTCATACAACGCTTTTTCAGCGGCTGATCGCACCGGCTCGGCTCGCTGTCCGCGCGCTGCCGAGACCTCCAATGAAAAACCGACATGCCCGCCCTTTATCACAAGCCCGCGAACCATGTCGGCCGCCACTATGTCAATCCCCGTGTCATCGTCGACGACCGTACGCAGTCTTTGGAGGATCATTTCCCGGGTCAGATTGGCCATATAAAGATTGTGTGCTTTACCGCGATAACAGACGAACAGCTTGAAAAACTTGACCGGCGTTCCACATAAAGGACAAAACCGGTGTCCATGTGTGACACATAGCGAGCTTAGATTGCGCGCAGTATCCTTGTGTCATATAAACCGAGGCATGCTCGATTCCAAGGTTTGGTAAGGCAATTTGGAAGCCCAATTCAAACTAGAAATTCATTCTAATTCAATTAAATCTAGCGAAGTGCCACCGGGTTTTGAGCGGCGACATGCGCGCTCAGAAACATTTGGCTAGCAAGGTCCACAGGAAAAGGAAGAACGAATGCCCTGGAACAACCAAAATGGAGGAGGCTGGCAGAGCGGTGGTCGTGGCCCGTGGGGGCAGGGGCCCGGCGGAGGAAGGGGCGGGCCTCAACCGCCCGATTTGGAGGACCTGCTAAAGCGAGGGCAAGATCGATTTAAGAGTGTGTTGCCGGGCAATATAGGCGGCAGCGGTATCGTCATTCTGCTTATCATCGTCATGGCGGTTTGGGGGCTGAGCGGTTTTTACCTGGTCCGCGCCGAAGAAGTCGGCGTTGTCACTCGCTTCGGAGAATTTCTCGGCGAAACAAAAGGAATCAAACAACCAGGACTTCACTATCATTTGCCTTATCCAATTGAAAATGTCCGCACCGTGAGTGTCCTTAAGCGAAACCAGTTTGATGTGGGATTTGAGAAGGCGAATGCCAATAGGCGGGAACGTGATGTGTCTGAAGAGAGCCTAATGCTCACGGGTGACGAAAACATCGTCGATTTGGATTTCTCGGTTTTTTGGATGGTGAAGCGTGCAGACCATTTTTTGTTCAATATTCAAAATCCTCAGAGCACGATCAAAGCTGTCGCTGAAAGCGTTATGAGAGAAGTCGTAGGTCGAAGTGAACGCCAAGCAATACAGACGGAGAACCGCGCACAAGTTCAAGCTGAAGTCGTGAAACTCATGCAGGAGACGCTTGACGCCTATGGCGCGGGCATCGAAATCGTTGAAGTCCAGCTTCAGGCGGTCAACCCGCCTGAACAGGTGATTGATGCGTTTCGGGATGTGCAGGCGGCCAAACTTGACTTGGAACGGTTAAAGAACCAGGCCGAAACCTATCAAAACAGGGTCATCCCGGAAGCCCGCGGTGAGGCCGAAAAGATCCTTCAGCAAGCTCAAGCGTATAAGCAGCAGACGATTGCCGAAGCGCAGGGTGAAGCGCAACGGTTCCTGTCAATCTACGAAGAATACCGGCAAGCTAAGGACGTTACGCGACAAAGGATCTTTCTGGAAACGATGGAACGGGTCTTAGCGGACATGAACAAGGTGATCGTCGATGAAGCCGGTGGGTCAGGTGTTGTGCCGTATTTGCCGTTGCCGGAATTGCAGCGGCAAAACAGAGCTCAATCAACGGCGCAATCTGGAGGGACGAACTGATGGGACGTTTCATGACAATTCTGGGCGTCATCGTCTTTGGCGCGCTTGCATTTACTGCACTGAATAGTGTGTTCATCGTCCATCAAACAGAACAGGCCATCGTCTTGCAGTTTGGCGATCCGAAGCGCGAAATCAAAGAGCCCGGCCTGGGGTTCAAAACACCGTTTGTACAAAACGTTGTTTACCTCGAAAAACGCATTCTCGACCTTGATGCGCCGGTGGAAGAAGTTATCACATCCGATCAGAAGCAGCTTCTGGTTGATGCGTTTGCGAGATTTAGGATCAATCAACCGCTTAGGTATTACACAAGCCTGAGAACACAGGATCAAGCGGAGCGGCAGCTTGCCAACCAGTTGAACTCTAATTTGAGAAATGTGATTGCTGCGGAAGATTTCACGGCGGTCATTTCGACCAAACGAAGCGAGCTAATGCGTCGTATTGCTGATGAGCTGAATAAGAGCTCTCAGCGGTTCGGAATCGAGATCGTTGATGTGCGCATCAAGCGAGCGGATCTGCCTCAACAAAATAGTCAGGCGATCTATCAGCGGATGGAGACCGAGCGTAAGCGTGAGGCTGCTGAGTTTAGGGCCCAGGGTCAGGAGGCCGCCCTAAGAATTCGCTCATCTGCGGATCGCGAAGTGACCGTTCTCAAAGCCCAAGCAAGGCGCGATTCGGAGATTATTCGCGGTGAGGGTGATGCCGAACGTAACAAGATTTTTGCCGAGGCATTTGGCCAAGATCCAGACTTCTTTGCCTTCTATAGATCGATGCTGGCTTACGAAGCCGCCCTGCGGGAAGGCGATACCACAATGATCTTGTCGCCCGACAGCGAGTTCTTCCGGTATTTCGGCGACCTGGACGGAAAAGGCCGTAGCCGCTGAGGGTGACATGGTGCTCGCCTGAGGGCTGCCGAACGGAGATCGCAAAATGCTACGACTTGGAAGGGCGCACCGGTGGTCGATTTGTTGGTTGCGGCAGGCCTTGTACTTGCCCTAGAGGGCGCAGCGTACGCCCTTTTTCCCGAAACCATGAAGCGTTTGATTGCGGTAGCACTCGCCACCGACGATACGACAATTAGGTTTACGGGCCTGGTTTGCGTTTTGCTGGGGGTTGGGCTTGTCTGGCTCGTGCGCGGGTAGCCGATTTTGTCCTTTTGGGGCCCCCAATGTTAACAAAACTCTTACCATAAATACGCCTAAATTAGCCGGTAGGCCCATCTTGACGCCGAGTGCAAGACGGACGTAATCGCCATTGGTGGGTTGCGACTGAGTTCCGAATAAGGTCAATAATGCACCGCGGCGAATATTAAGGAGAAATAAGGCGTGAACGATCGAGCTGTAAGTAGAGTCAGCAGGTTTCAGGATTTTGGCTCGCGGAGCGTAGAGGGCATATTGTTCGTCCTAGTGGCCCTTGCGATTTGTCTGTCGTCAAAAGCGGCACTCGCCAAAGCCCCTCCGGAGACATTCGCTGATCTCGCTGAACGCCTGTCTCCCGCTGTGGTCAACATTTCTACTTCTCAGACAATCAAGCGACAGGACCGAGACTCGGTACCGTTGCCTGAGTTTCCACCAGGATCGCCCTTTGAAGACCTTTTTCGCGATTTTTTCGATCGTAACGGCGGCGGTCGACAGCCCCGCCGCGTGACGTCGTTGGGCTCGGGATTTGTGATCGAACCGAACGGCATCATCGTGACCAATAATCACGTCATTGAAGAAGCCGATAAAATCACGGTGAATTTCGTCGATGGGACAACACTGCCTGCCGAAATTCTTGGGAGGGATCCGAAAACCGATATCGCGGTTTTGAAGGTCAAGTCGGACAAGCCGTTAGCTCACGTACAGTTTGGGGATGCTGACGACGCTCGTGTCGGCGACTGGGTTCTTGCAATCGGCAACCCGTTTGGACTGGGTGGGTCGTTGAGCGCCGGTATTATCTCAGCTCGGAACCGAGACATCAGTGCTGGCCCCTACGATGATTTCATCCAAACGGATGCGGCCATCAATCGGGGTAACAGCGGAGGCCCGTTGTTCAATACCGCAGGACAGGTGATCGGAGTTAACACAGCAATCATATCACCTTCCGGTGGTTCGATTGGAATCGGTTTTGCGGTGCCGTCGAGCTTAGTGGTGCCTGTGGTAGCGCAGCTCAAAGAATTCGGCGAAACCCGTCGCGGATGGCTGGGCGTGCGAATTCAGACCGTGACGGAAGAGATTGCTGAAAGCTTGTCACTAACAAAAACGCATGGTGCTCTGGTTGCCGGCGTAACCGAAGGTGGCCCAGCCGCCAAGGCTGGCTTGAAGCAAGGTGATGTGATCGTCAAGTTTGACGGACGTTTGGTAGAAGAGATGCGGAATCTGCCGCGCATGGTGGCGGAAACAGAGATAGGCAAACTCGTCCCCGTTGAAGTCATTCGAGATGGCAAGAAGATTGGCAAACAAGTCAGAATTGAACGGTTGGAGGAATCGGAAACCGTTGCATCAGCGGCGGTTGATAACGACTCACCGGTCGAAGGCGAAGAAGAGCGTGAAAGCCTTGGGCTGACGCTGTCGATGATTACGCCTCAATTGCGCGACACGTTCAACATCGATGACAATATCGAAGGGGTCCTGGTAACAAATGTCGATCCAGACAGTGCCGCTGCCGAAAAGCAAATCCGGCCCGGTGACGTGATCGTCGAAATTGGCCAGGAAGAGGTTTTCCGGCCCGATGATGTGGTGAATGTCGTGCGGCGCGTCACGCGGGAAGACAAGAAGTCCATTTTGTTAGGCCTGAACAGGCGCGGAGACTTTCGGTTTGTCGCCGTAAGGATTGATAAGAGCTAGCCGCCAAAGAACGCATGATCGGACGCCTTTGACCCTGCTGATCCTATTCTGCAGGGTCAATCATTTGTTGGTCGGCGTAACCTTGAATATATAACAGTGTACGTAGGTCTGTGTGTCGGATCGAGACGTTCGCTCCAGCCTCAACAATAGGCTTTCCTCTGAAGGCAACGCCGATTCCTGCGCGTTCAATCATGGCAAGGTCGTTCGCTCCGTCCCCTACGGCGATTGTGTCTTCATATTCAATCCCTTGATCCGTACACAGCCGTTCCAGTGCCTCCAGCTTGGCTGACCTTCCCAAGATGGGCTCAGTTACGCGACCAGTTAGTGTGCCGTTTGAGATTTCGAGAGTATTGCCAAAGTTGTTGTCGAATCCGACTTGCTCTGCAACGCGAGATGTAAAAAATGTAAAACCGCCAGACACTAATGCCGTTGTCGCGCCATTTGCTTTCATCGTTTGAACCAATATCCGCGCTCCCGGCATTAGCTGAATACGCTCGCGATATGCTGTAAGCAGGACTTCCTCTGGCAAGCCCGCCAGCATTTTCACGCGTTCACGAAGCGCAGCCTCGAAATCGAGTTCGCCGCTCATCGCGCGTTCCGTGATGTTGCTTACCTCCGCTCCAAAACCCGCCAAATCTGCCAACTCGTCAAGGCACTCGCACTGGATGATGGTTGAATCCATATCGGCGATCAAAAGCTTGGCGGGGGAATCGCGTTTTGGCAGCAGAGCGCAGTCGACCGGCAGGTTGCCAAGAATTGGATCGAGAGTAGCTTTTGCGCTTGGGGCCTCCTCCGACTGAAGCGTCATCCGATAGCAGGTCCCGTCACTGAGGCACTGCCGCTCGGCCGGTGCAAGGCCGGCCCTTCTCAGTGCTTTCTCAATTTGCGATATCAAAGGGACACTCAACAGATTCTGTCCCAATGGTGCGGCCATTGTGAGGGTAAATTCCATTAACACAGGCTCAAGATTGCTCGATGAAGAGGATTGTTCTTATTGCAGGACCCACATGCAGCGGCAAGTCGAAGGTTGCACTGGGCCTGGCGATGAAGTTCGGCGGAGCTATCATCAATGCGGACTCCATGCAGGTCTACCGCGAAATTCCGATCTTGAGCGCGCAACCAGCCAACGAAGAGATGCAAGGGGTGCCACATCACCTCTACGGACATATGAGTGCCCATCAACACTATTCAACCGGTGCTTGGCTTGCGGACGCCTCCGCCGCCATAGAATCGTCGCATGCAAAAGGAGCCGTGCCAATTGTGGTTGGCGGGACGGGGCTTTACTTTGACGCCCTGTTAAATGGGCTGGCCCAAATCCCTGCGATACCAGGATATGTGCGGAATCACGTGCGTATGCTGGGTGACAGGCATGGGGTCGCTGCTATTAGGGCGCGTCTCCGATCCCTGCATCCAAGCGGGCATCTGGAATTTGAGTGTATGGATTTCCAAAGGGCCGCTCGGGCGTTGGAAGTGCGTCTGGCGACAGGCAAACCACTGAGTTACTGGCAAGGAAAAGGAAGGGCAAGTCCATTTGAACAGGAGGCATTTCTACCCGTCGTGCTGCTGCCGTCACGACATGAAATCTATCGCCGGTGCGACCAAAGATTTGACGATATGCTCGCCATGGGTGCGTTAGACGAGACTGCACACCTGTTGGCGCTCCAACTGCCCCTCAGCCGCCCAGCAATGAAGGCCCTAGGGGTTCAGCAGCTGGCGCGGCATCTGAGCGGGGAAATCTCCCTTGAAGAGGCTGCGATGCAGGCGAAAACAGCTACGCGCCGCTATGCGAAAAGGCAGTTTACCTGGATTTCAGGTCATATGATTTCGTGGAATACCATATATGAGCAAGATTCGGAACGAATTTTGTCGAAAATCTTTTCGATTATTAAAGAAAATGGGTTGACCATAGAGTGAGCCCCGACTAGGGTGCGCTGCTTTCAATGCCGGGCCTTGTTGCTCGGATTTTTATTGCTCAATTGGAGATTGAAGACATGTCATCCGATCCGAAATCTGGCGCCGGTCTGATCCTGCAGGCTCTGGAGGATCAAGGTGTTGAGGTAATTTTCGGCTATCCCGGCGGCGCCGTCTTGCCGATTTACGATGAGATCTTCAAGCAAGACCGCATCAAACACGTACTCGTTCGCCATGAACAAGGCGCTGTCCATGCTGCCGAAGGGTATGCACGGTCGAGCGGTAAACCGGGTGTGGTGTTGGTGACATCCGGCCCTGGTGCCACAAATGCTGTGACAGGGCTCACCGACGCTCTGATGGACTCAGTGCCCGTCGTTTGTCTCTCCGGGCAGGTAGCGACCCATCTCATCGGGTCCGACGCATTCCAAGAGTGCGATACGGTCGGCATTACCCGCGGCTGTACGAAGCACAATTGGTTGGTCAAAAGTGCCGCAGATCTGCCCCGCGTCATTCACGAAGCATTCTACGTTGCCAAAAGCGGCCGTCCGGGCCCTGTTGTTGTCGACGTACCCAAGGACGTTCAGTTCGAAACAGCGGATTATGTCGGACCGGCAAACGTGCGGCACCGCACTTATCGCCCTCAATTGAAGGGCAGCATGGAGAGCATTAAAGAGGCCGTCGACCTCATTGCGGCTGCTGAGCGACCGATATTTTATACGGGCGGTGGTGTTATCAATTCTGGGCGAGCGGCCACTCAATTGCTGCGCGAATTTGTGAGGGCAACAGGGTTTCCGATCACGTCTACCCTTATGGGTCTGGGTGCGTATCCGGCCAACGACCCCCAATGGCTTGGCATGTTGGGAATGCACGGGACCTATGAAGCGAACTGGGCGATGAACCAGTGCGATTTGATGATCAATATCGGCGCGCGGTTTGACGACCGCATTACCGGACGGCTCGATGCGTTTTCGCCTAACTCAAAAAAAATCCACATAGATATCGATCCATCGTCGATCAATAAGAACGTTATGGTCGACGTCGCAATTGTCGGCGATGCGGCGCATGTGCTTGAAGATCTCACGCGGGTTTGGAAGTCGTCAGCGCGACCTCCACGCAAACAAGGGCTCGAAGCGTGGTGGGAGCGGATTGGCGAATGGCGGGCAAAAAACAGTCTTTCCTTTGAAAACTCGCAATCCGTCATCAAGCCGCAATACGCAATTCAGCGGCTTTACGAACTGACCAAACATCGTGAAACATACATCACCACAGAAGTGGGGCAGCATCAGATGTGGGCTGCTCAGCACTACCATTTTGATGAACCAAACCGGTGGATGACATCTGGCGGGCTTGGAACGATGGGATATGGATTGCCGGCCGCAATCGGTGTTCAGATGGCGCATCCGGAAAAATTGGTCATTGATGTGGCGGGAGAGGCGTCCATCTTGATGAATATGCAGGAACTGTCGACTGCTGTTCAGTACCGTTTACCGGTAAAGGTCTTTATACTGAACAATCAATATATGGGCATGGTGCGTCAGTGGCAGGAACTTTTACACGGGGGACGTTATTCGGAAAGCTACACCGCAGCATTGCCCGATTTTGTGAAATTGGCAGAGGCCTATCACGCCACAGGGTTACAAGTAACGTCGCCCGCGGATGTAGACGGTGTGATCGAAGAGATGATTAAAACGGATGGCCCTGTGGTTGTGGACTGCGTAGTGGATAAGGAAGAAAACTGCTTTCCGATGATTCCATCCGGTGCCGCTCATAACGACATGATTCTCGGCCCGGAAGACGCCAGCCAGCAGATTTCGGACGAAGGGAAAGTTTTAGTGTAGGAACGGGCTTCCCTTAGAGTGAGAAGCACATTCCCAACGCGCGGGGACTCGGACTGGATTAAGTGATGACAGAAAGTCAGAGCCAAGAACGTCACGTCTTGGCGATTTTAGTGGATAATGAAGCGGGTGTTTTGGCGCGTGTGATCGGCTTGTTTTCCGGTCGAGGTTACAACATTGACAGCTTGACAGTTGCCGAGGTTGATGTCGAAGCACACACGTCTCGAATAACAGTTGTCACCATTGGCACACCAATGGTGATTGAACAAATCCGGGCCCAGTTGGAAAGACTTGTGCCCGTACACAAAGTGGTCGATCTGACGGTGCGCGGCCCGTCTGTGGAAAGGGAAATGGCTTTAATAAAGGTCGTCGGAACCGGCGATAAGCGGGTCGAGGCACTTCGCCTCTCGGAAGCATTCAGGGCTAGAGTGATTGACACGACGCACTCGTCTTTTGTTTTCGAGCTTACCGGCGCGTCCGACAAGATCGACGCCTTTGTCGGGCTGATGAGGCCGCTTGGCCTCACGGATGTCTCGCGCACCGGTGTGGTGGGGATCTCTCGTGGTCCCGAAGCGATGTAGAAATTTGTTGATTGGAAAGGGAAAAGAATGCGCGTTTATTATGATCGCGACGCCGACGTAAATCTCATCAAGGGCAAAAAAGTTGCCGTAATTGGCTATGGGAGCCAAGGCCATGCTCACACGCTGAATATGCGTGATTCTGGCGTCACCGAGGTGGCTGTGGCACTCCGTCCTGGATCGAGTACAGCACAGAAATGTGAGGCGGAAGGCATTAAAGTCTTGTCACCTGCCGATGCAGCAAAATGGGCCGACGTAATGATGATGGTAACGCCAGATGAACTGCAAGGCGACATTTATCGTGACTCGCTGCATGAAAACATGAAAGAAGGGGCTGCTCTTTTATTCGCGCACGGATTAAATATTCACTTCAACCTTATTGAGCCGAGAAAAGACCTCGACATCATGATGGTAGCGCCAAAGGGCCCTGGCCACACCGTGCGCAGCGAATACCTCCGCGGGGGCGGCGTGCCATGTCTTGTCGCTGTTGCCCAGGATGCGACCGGAAATGCGCAAGATGTTGCGCTTTCCTATGCCTCGGCGATCGGTGGTGGGCGCGCAGGTATCATAGAAACCACATTCCGCGAAGAATGCGAAACAGACCTCTTTGGGGAGCAGGTCGTCCTATGCGGCGGACTGGTCGAGTTGATCCGGTCTGGATTTGAGACCTTGGTAGAAGCCGGATATGCACCGGAAATGGCCTATTTTGAGTGCCTGCATGAGGTGAAGCTGATCGTCGACCTGATCTATGAGGGCGGCATCGCAAATATGAACTACTCGGTCTCCAACACGGCAGAATACGGGGAGTATGTCAGTGGTCCCCGTGTGGTGACCAAAGAGACCAAAGCGGAGATGAAGCGCGTGCTCGAGGACATTCAATCCGGAAAGTTCACGCGCGATTGGATGCTTGAGAACAAGGTGGGGCAGACGAGCTTTAAAGCAATGAGAGCAGCCAGCGCCGCCCATCCGATCGAAGAAGTGGGCGAACGGCTCCGGTCGATGATGCCCTGGATTTCGGAAGGCCGCTTGGTCGACAAAGAGAAGAATTAGTCAGCAGTCCTAACCTTCTGATGTGTAGGTCAAAGCCCGGTGGCCTAACGGATTAACGGGTAGGCGCCGGTGGACGACCGGCGCCCTTCCTTCTGCTCAGCATCGAATCAGCTCATTAAGACTTTTTTAAGCGGCCAATCCCAGATTGCCGCACGTTGGCCATTTTTTTCTTTTCAAATCATGTGCTTTAGCGACAAGATCGTCACGTCAAATTAACCAAATTTGGAGCACACTCCGAATTGTAAAAGTTCGACGAACTGGGGTGATGAGGAATTATGCCATTTAGTCTCTTAGGCATGCTTTCGGCAGACATGGCGATCGATTTGGGCACCGCAAATACGCTTGTCTACGTTAAGGGCCGTGGAATTGTACTGAACGAGCCCTCTGTTGTAGCCATCATGACCAAAGGCGGTAAGAAACAAGTTTTGGCGGTTGGCAACGATGCCAAAATGATGCTTGGACGGACGCCCGGCAACATCGAAGCGATACGGCCCATGCGAGACGGCGTCATCGCCGATTTTGAAGTCGCGGAAGAGATGATCAAGCACTTCATCCAGAAGGTGCACAACCGAAAGTTTTTCTCCAGTCCGTTGATCGTGGTATGCGTGCCATCTGGCTCAACGGCCGTCGAACGCCGTGCAATTCAAGATTCTGCCCTTTCCGCCGGCGCAAGGCGTGTCTTCTTGATTGAAGAGCCGATGGCAGCGGCTATTGGAGCGGGTTTACCGGTCACCGAGCCCACGGGATCGATGGTGGTCGATATTGGTGGTGGCACAACGGAAGTTGCGGTGCTTTCCCTGGGAGGGATTGTCTATTCGCGGTCGGTTCGGGTGGGCGGCGACAAGATGGACGAGGCCATCATCGCCTATATTCGGAGACACCATAATCTGCTGATTGGTGAGGCGAGTGCAGAGAGAATCAAGAAGGATATCGGATCGGCCTGTGCCCCGGCAAATGGCGAGACGGGACGCACGATGGAGATCAAAGGGCGCGACCTTATGAACGGCGTGCCGAAGGAAATTACCATCGGTCAGCGGCAAATTGCTGACAGTCTGGCCGAGCCTGTTGGCGCAATCGTCGAGGCCGTAAAAGTCGCCCTTGAGGCCACACCACCGGAATTGGCGGCGGATATTGTCGATAAAGGCATTGTACTGACGGGCGGTGGCGCGCTTTTGACACTGCTGGATCAGGTCTTGCGCGACGACACGGGGCTGCCGGTCAGCATTGCTGATGAGCCACTGTCTTGTGTCGCCTTGGGCACCGGCAAAGCGCTGGAGAACATTCGCTCCATGCGCAATGTCTTGTCTGCGGCCTTCTAGGGCCATCATTTCGGAAAACTGCCGATTATTGGTAGTTTAGGTTATTGGATCCATGAATCGGGATTATCTCATTTGACAGCATGGCGCTGTCTTCGGCACTAGTCGAAAAAAGATCCTGTAGGCAAAGAAGGTATTGGGACGGCTCCAGTGATTGATCGCGTTGGTAGGAGCCAATCCGGGGACATAGCAACAAGGTCACGACCTTACGTGACCCTTCTGGCATTTTTGATTTTCGTGTCTGCTGTGTTGCTGTTTATCGGCAGAGCGGATCCGACCGCATTTGAGAAAAGCCGACTTTGGGTACTTGATGGCATTGCTCCCGTACTGGAGACGGTATCCAAACCCGTGATGTCGGCCATCGACTATATCGGGCGCGCCGACGACTTAGTCACTCTCTATGAAGAAAATGACCGATTGCGCGAAGAAAATTTGCAGCTGCAGGACTGGCGAGAGGCAACAATTCGTTTAGAGCAGAAGCTCGAGCGATATCAAGCGCTTCTAAATGTACAAATCGACCCAAAAATGGATTTTGTGACAGGACGGGTGATCGCTGAAACGGGTGGGCCTTTTCTACGAACCTTTGTCGTCAATTTGGGGCGTGATCAGTCAATTGAGAATGGGTATGCGGTGATTGATTCAAGCGGTCTAATCGGTCGCGTGGTTACCGCCGGCAAGGAAGCCTCTCGCATTCTTCTGCTTACAGATCTAAATAGCCGGGTTCCCGTATTTGTCGAGCCAGAACACGTCAGAGCAATTCTATCCGGGGACAATCGGAATAGTCCTTTTCTGGAGCATTTGCCCAAGAACTACCGGCCCCAAGTTGGCAGCCGCGTGGTGACATCTGGAGATGGAGGTCTGCTCCCTCCCGGACTGCCGATTGGGATGGTTACCCAGCAACAGCCCGGGGGGCAGTTTAGGGTCGCCTTATTCTCAAACTTGTCACAGACAGATTTCGTAAGGGTCGTTCAGTATGAGTTCCCAAAAGTCTCGACGGATGCATCGGGCCCCCAACCAGAGGGGCGAGATCAGGAAGGTGCGGCGAAATCAGAAACACTCAGCAGTTCCACTTCATCAGGGGCAGCCACACAAGCGGCCGATAGCTCACTCCGCAATGATTTAGTCGAGTAGAAGATCGAGAAAACCAATGGAAGCGCAAGCTCCAAATCAAATCGCCAAAGCGTTTTGGCAGTGCACGCCGGGAATGATTGCCCTAATTGGAGTTCTCATTTCTCTCATTCCGTTCGGGTTGGTTTCGCATTGGTTGGTGTTTCCAGCACTCGCCCTTACGACGGTTTATTTTTGGGCAATCAATCAGCCCAGCCTCTTGCCACCTGCGGTGATTTTCATGATCGGGCTCGCGCAGGACTTTTTCTCCGGTGGCCCCGTAGGATTGTGGGCGTTTGTATACCTAGTGGCATATGCAAGCGTATTGTCTCAAAGAAACATACTTTACTCTCAGCCGTTCGCAGTCCTTTGGGGGGGCTTTTTGGTCCTGTCCTTGGTCGTCGGCGTCCTAATCTGGCTTGTTGGCAGCTTCTATTATTCGCAGGTGCTAAACGTTGGGCCAATTGCATTACAGGTCCTGTCCACGTCGCTAGTCTATCCGATTATGAGCAAGATCTATTCGCAAGTTCAGACCAACATCAGCATTGCTTCGTAATGCAGAGTTTTTTGGTGAGATATGAGCGTCAAAGACAATGAAAGGTATCTGGCTTTTTCAAGAAGAGCCGCCCTTTTGTCTTTTGGCACGCTAGGTGCCTTCGGGACAATTGCAGCTCGCTTGTATTATCTGCAGGTGTCGAAATCACGCGAGTATAGTCTGAAGGCGGAGGAAAACAGAATAGACCCAAGGGTAATTGTCCCTTTGCGAGGTCGAATTCTTGATCGGTTCGGCGTCGAACTCGCCAGCAATCAGCAAGATTACCGCGTAATTCTGGTTCCGGAAAACGCGGAAGACGTAGAAATGGTGCTGGAGTCACTTGCGCACATTATTCCGCTCAATGACGAATTGCGTCAGTCGATCCTGAAGAAAGCGCAATCGCAACGCGATTTCGTGCCGATCAAGGTTGCGGGCCACCTGACCTGGGAAGAATTCTCGCGGGTAAATGTCAGGGGACCCGAACTTGCCGGCATCGAACCCGTCGTGGGCGAAACGAGACACTATCCGTACAGAGAGGATTTGTCCCATGTTTTGGGTTATGTCACCCGGCCTGATGCGGACGACCAAGCAGAAGACCCGCACCCTCTATTGCGTCAAGAAGAGTTTCGAATTGGCGGTGACGGCATTGAGCGATTGACTGACAAGTCTCTTCGCGGCAAGCCGGGCTACCGCCATGTTGAAGTAAATGCTTTAGGACGGGTAGTTGGTGAAATCAGGCGTGTCGATGGTCAAGCCGGAGATGACGTCGTCCTTACGATCGACGTCGCTCTTCAAAAGTTCGCGGCAGAACGTATGCGTGGAGAGAGCGGCTCGGCCGTCCTCATGGACATTTACTCAGGGGACGTTTTGGCGCTGGTTTCCGAACCTGGCTTCGATCCGCAGGGGTTTAACCGCGGTTGGACGCCTGAGCAGTGGAAAGAGCTTCTCGACAATCCGCTTAAGCCTCTCATCAACAAGAGCATTGCGGGTCAGTATCCGCCTGGATCGACCATCAAGCCGATGATTGCCCTGGCTGCATTGGAGCAGGGAGTGGTGCGGCCTTCGGAGGCTGTCTTCTGCAGCGGTAAAAGGCCCCTGGGCTCCCACGTGTTTCATTGCTGGAAAAGGCATGGGCATGGCTGGATGGATTTGAAGGGGGCAGTGAAGCACTCTTGCGACATCTATTTCTATGAAATTGCAAACCGTCTCGGCATTGATCAGATGGAAGAGTATCTCAAACGTTTTGGTTTGGGTGAGAGATACGAGTTTGATTTGCCGGGCGAGAAGCCGGGCCTTGTCCCAAGCCGTGGCTGGAAAAAGGCAACGACCGGTGTTTCCTGGCAAAAGGGTGAGACTCTGATCACAGGTATCGGTCAAGGCTATCTGCTCGCGACGCCGCTCCAACTCGCGGTCATGACTGCTCGGTTCGCAAATGGCGGATTCAAGGTGAAGCCACGGCTTTTGCGTTCGGTTGGATCGGAGTTTGTCGAGCGCCCCAAACGCGATGTGATCAATTTCAATGCGAAAAATCTCGCCATTGCTCAAGACGCAATGAACGCGGTTTCAAACGAAGTTGGTGGAACGGCTTTTCGCAGCCGGGTCGACGTGAATGGCATGAAGATGGCTGGCAAAACAGGAACGGCACAAGTGCGCCGGATTACAAAAGCCGAGCGCCTAACGGGTGTTCTTAAGAACGAAGAACTGCCGTGGAAATTTAGAGATCACGCATTGTTCGTTGCTTTCGCGCCGGTAAAAGAGCCGCGATATGCTCTGGCGGTCGTCATCGAGCACGGCGGCAGTGGTTCCAAGAAGGCGGCGCCGATCGCGAAAGACATTATGGAAGAAACCCTGAAGCGTGATCCGCTTCGGCGTTCGGCGGTGTCACCGCTCGCCCAAATCACTGATCTCGAGGGGCAGGGTTAGGCATGAGCGATCTCATCGGTGGACGTGGCGCCGTAGGGACCTATTGGAACAAGGTCCTCGATATTCATTGGGCGTTTGTGTTTCTGCTTTGCGTCATTGCAAGTGTTGGGTTCGGGATGCTGATTTCGGTCGCCGAAGGCCAGTTGGACCCATGGGCGTCAAGGCAAATGATTCGATTTGCCATTGGGCTTGGCATTCTGGTTGTCGTCGCCATTGTCGACATCCGAATTTGGATGACCTTGGCATATCCTGCCTATGCCTTGGCGCTATTGCTTCTGGTCTGCGTCGAGTTATTTGGTACGGTTGGGATGGGGGCGCAGCGCTGGATTGAATTTGGCGTGTTTCGCCTGCAGCCGTCCGAGCTCATGAAGATCACGCTGGTACTTGCACTGGCAAGATATTTTCATGGGATCACTCTTGAGCAGGTGTCGCGTCCACTGTATCTGCTGGCGCCCCTCCTGCTGATTACGATGCCGGTGATATTGGTGTTGCGGCAGCCGGATCTGGGCACATCACTTCTTCTCGCCATTGGCGGTTTTTCGCTCATCTTCCTTGCGGGAATAAGTTGGAAATGGTTGGCGGCGGCCGGCGCTGCGGCCCTGGCTGCTTTACCGATCGCTTGGCAATTCGTTCTTGCACCCTATCAAAAAGCTCGCATTCTCACTTTTCTTGAGCCTGAAGCGGACATTCGTGGTGCCGGCTGGCACATCCTGCAATCGAAAATTGCGCTGGGGTCTGGCGGTGTATTCGGGAAGGGCTGGCTGCAAGGCACTCAAAGCCATCTGGACTTTTTACCGGAAAAACAGACCGACTTCATTTTCACGATGCTCGCAGAAGAGTTTGGTTTGGTGGGCGCCTCAACGCTGTTAGCACTGTATCTGTTGGTGCTGGGATATGGTTTGGCCATTGCTATGCAATCGAGAAGCCAATTCGGCCGATTGGTTGTGATGGGCGTGTGTGTCACCTTCCTGCTCTATATCCTCATCAACACGTCCATGGTTGTCGGTATGATCCCTGTTGTCGGTGTGCCACTGCCTCTCGTTTCGTATGGCGGAACGGCCATGATGACCCTCATGTTTGGTTTCGGACTACTCATGTGCGTGTATGTTCATCGCGACGTGGATGTTCCAAGGCACGCCAATTCACTGATCTAACCAAAACACGATGCGAACTGAGCGGTTGTTTCCTGTTCATGCTACATGTGGTGCTGACGGCAATTTTACAGGCGCACCGCGCTGAGACACGATGAGCGAACGGGAAAAATATAAAGACTTTGATTGGGACCTGCCGGACCCCTTTGCAATTACAATTACCGTTCAAGTGGGTGACATCGACAATTATGGCCACGTAAACAATGCCGTCTATGTGGGGTGGCTTGATGCCTGCGCCTGGCAGCATTCCGTAAACGTCGGAGTGACAAAGGAAGACTGCGACCGGCTTGGCCGAGGCATGGTCGTTCGCAAAACACAAATCGAATATGTCCGTCCTTGTTTTGACGGAGAAAAGGTCTGGATTGGGAATTGGGTGACATTGGCGGATGGCCGGTTAAGAGCAAATCGGCGCTTTCAGATCGTTCGTGACAGTGACGGTGCAACCTTGGTGCGGGCGCTACTTCACTATGTATGCGTCGACCTTGAAACGGGCCGTCCATCAAGATGGCCTGTGGAATTCAAAGAACGCTACGTGGTGCTCGACTCAGTGGGGTCGGAGGTATCTCAAGCCGGCTATTCTTTCCAGCCGGGTGTGGAGCGGGCATAGCGCGGCCCTCTAAATCTGCATCAGAATTCAAGGCCTTCGTTCCCAATAGCGAATTGCGAAATCTCAATTCACCGCCGATGGCCACCAACAAAGTGGTGTAGCGTCCTAGGGAGTAGGTGTAGTGGTTTACCGCACGTGCTTGTCGTTGTTGATAGAGGGCGAGCTTAAGCCTGCGCAGTATGGCGTCACAGACGTCAAGACTCACTTGCTCCAGCCAATCTGCCGGGCAGTAGATCAAGGTTGGGATCAATTTCTTCCGCCGATAGCCTGGAATGCGCGCCCGAATTGACCGCCGAAACGCCGCTCTGGCCGAACTCCTCTTCTGTTCATTCGCCTCGTTCTCAAATCGGCCGGCAACGGCCAGCGAACTGTCAGTCGGTTGGTGATACATGGGTCACCTCTAGAGCGTTTCCAGGTGAAGTGGAATCCGGTTCACCGTTCGGAAACGCGCAAAACAAAGAATCTGGAGCCGTTTTGCGTTTCTAAGAAAACCAAACGGCTCTAGCCCATTTGCGCGCCTGTCTCGGCGCGCAGACATCCGGGGGCCGAGCGGCGAGGGGAGGTGGGACGCTCAGCCCCCGGCAAACCACCCATCGATCGGGGGGACATCGATGAGATAGGCATAGCTTATATTATTGGTCAAACCTATGTCAATTGGTAAAGCCAATAAATCGTAGGGCAGGGAATCAATAGTGACGAACTGCGTCGGTCACTCGGCCCACCACGTCTACCGCCTCTTCCGGAAAGATCGTTTCATGGGAGGGGTCCGTCGAGAATGGCTCAAGGCGCGGTGGGTTGTTTCGCCATCTTTTAAGTGTCGCGCGGCCATCCTGGCGGAACACGTAGAACTTGTTGTCCACCAATTCTTTGTCGGAATAATCAATTATAATTATAGTATCCGGCGGAAACTCTCGGTTGCAAGATGTTCCGCTTACTTTAAGCGCAATGAGAGTGGACACGTCGGACGCAATCGCGATGAAACGCTCCGCGTCACCCGGCTGATATGGGTCTTCTATCGACACGAACTGGCCTGCCTCCACCCAACTGATCAACGGAACTGCACGTATCGGCTCCTTGATCGGACTAAGGTCGGCCCCCCAATCCACATTACTCTCAGGGTTGCCGAATTCAAGCCAAATCGGCGTTACGGACAAAACTTTTGCGAGTAAGGTTATTTTGTTTCGTTCTGGGTCATAATCACCATTCTCCCATTGGGAGATTGTCGCTTGTGTTACGCCTAAACTGGCGGCCAGTTCTTTTTGGGATCGGCGCTTTTGCTTGCGCGCATGTCTTATTCTTTCGCCGATCGACATGACCGTGTCTCAGTTTCAATTTGGGGCAAATTGTAATTTATCCCAATACATCTGCATAAGCTATGCCTATTGAAATGTATTGGTTTAACCGATATATTAATAGGATAAACTTATTCAATGACAGGTTTTGCGCACCCACCACGCGTCGGAAAGGAAAACCGTGATCACACCCGACAATGCGGTCGTGTTGACCGATACCGATGCAGGAAATCGAACAATCGTCGCCCATCTTGGGGGGCGTGAACTCACTCTTCGCCACCATGAGCGAACTTATCGGGTTGGGTTTGCGGCGTCTCCTTCTGAAACCTGGAGAGTGTTCACCCATTGGCGACCGGCGGCATTGGCATTTGCCATGCTGTATCACACCGAAAAATCCCTCTCCAGCCTGGAAGGCCAAGCATAATGGCTCGGCGCGGACGTAAACGGTCTCTCCATGCACGGCGCCGGCAAACCACCGTTCGGGGCCGGCGCCCGATTGATAATGGGACGGAATTGTCCATTCGGCGTCGGCTCGAACTGGTCGGCCGGGCCGATCCTGCTTTGAGCGACAGCGCACTCGGCATTCTATTCGCGCGCGATTGGATCAACGAAAGCCAATATAAGGCGGGTTCGCTATTCGCCTCCTTCCGTCAGGCGGCTTACGGCAAGTCCTTTGCACCGGTTGCCCATTACGGCGACTATGTGGATGACTATGTGCGTCGGTCGGCGGAGGACCGTTTGACTGAGAACGAGCCCTATCTCGTTTCCATGACGCGGGCCTATTTGCGCGGCGACCGCACCTTGAAACAGGCGAGCAGCGGAATACGAAGTGTCACTTGGAATGTCAGTATACTGTCCATAATTCCCAATTGGGCGTTGCGGCCGTCAAGCGACGCCCTGAGTGTTTTGGAAGCGCAGCACCGAGAGGATTTGATCGCCGGCCTTGATCTTCTTACGGAGGAATATGGCACAAGCGCGGACCAGCGCAAAAAAAGTCGGGCGTAGACTATTTTTCCATTTACGTTTGTCGGTCATCATGGTATAGATGCGACGTAATACAGAATTACGAAAAGTGCGAAACAGGCGCGGCCAAATCGGCGGCGCCTTTTTTGTGCCCAATTGGCACACGGTGCGGCGGGGAGGACGAAAGGCATTTTCCGTATGCCCCGCAAATCTATTTCAAATGGAAAAGGCTCAGCACGTCCAAACGCGCGGCGGGACAATCACCGAGCTGCGATAGATGTACCAGGACTGTTGAAAGCGCTTGAAGCGCACGTTCTAGCCGAGGCCAGCCTTTCTGCGACGCACCTTGATGCACCCCCGTCCAAAAGAGAAGAGATGCGGCGGTTTCAAGCATTGAGCCTAGTAGTTGAACGAGAAGACGTGCCGCCATCTGAATGGCCCAGCCTTGCTGCAAAAATTGAGCGGTATTTGGCAGAAGGGCGCGTTGCAGACGAAACATCACTTCGATCAATTGACGGTGGCGTTGCGTCCTGAACAGGCGGTCCGGGAGGAAATCTCTTCGATGAGTGGTTTGACCATACTGGAAGTACATCACACGTTCTGCTACGAGTGACCTAATTTTGAAGCAAGATATTTTGTTGGCCAGCCGATTGGATCTCAGCGACTATGGATCTCACAATTGAAGACCAGTTTAAGATTGGAATGCGCCGTCTTGCGGGTGCCGTCAACTTAGTGACGACCGGCGGCGGTGGCGTCGTGCGACAAGGCTTAACGGCAACCGCGGTTTGCTCGCTGACGATTGATCCGCCGACGCTCTTGGCGTGTGTCAACAAATCGGCGAGTGCGCATGATGCGATCGCGGATAACGGTGCTTTCTGCGTGAATGTTCTCGCCGAGTCTCAGCGTGATCTTGCGAATCTGTTCTCAGATAATGACGCAATTGACCAGAGGTTCTTGGAAGGGAGTTGGTTGGAATTGGAGACTGGGGCACCCGTGCTGGATGGATGTCTTTGTAGTTTCGATTGTAAGGTGCTTGAGCGTTTGGAACGATCGACGCACACGATTTTTGTTGGGCAGGTAGTGGCGGTTGCGGAGTCTGAAAACCAACCGCCACTCCTATATTTTGATGGTCAGTACGCAACTTTGCCCCAGCAGATAAAACGGTAGATTTGGAACCCTTGCTTTTTTGCGCGATTACTTCCTTAGCTCTGCCGCGAGCGCGTAAGTTTTTCGTTTCAGAAAAGCCATTAACTCAACCCGATCTTTGTATTGAGCAAGTTCCGAGTGTGCGATGAGACCCCCGACCACCATGTCCACGCGAGTGCCGATGCGTCTGTGCACTTCATTGAAGAGGAGTGAAAGGCGCAGCGTAGGACTTAGATGGCTTGCGAGCTGAAATAGTCGGCTGTTCTGACCGTCAAAGTAAATGGGAACGACCGGCGCCCCACCTTTCAAGATTAGCTGTGAAGTGAACGGTTTCCATGTCGGATCCACCGCGCGGCGGTGATACGGTTTTGGAACGGTCGATACGGTACCTCCGGGAAACACAATAATTGTCCCACCGTTGGCAAGGTGGTTGCGCGCATCGGCGCGGGTTTTGAGGTTTGTTCTAAGTGCAATCTCATTTTCACTGAAATCGATGGGGAGGAGATAGGGTCGAATTTCCGGTGCGCGATAGAGCACGCTGTTCGTAAGGATTCTGAAATCCGACCTGACTTTCGAAATCAGATAGCTGATGACGATGCCATCCAGTACGCCGAACGGGTGGTTTGCTACCACGACCAATGGTCCGGTTTTCGGGACTTTCCGGAAGCCATCTTCGTTGTAACGAACGTTGAGTTTGAGATGTCGAATGGCGGCATCCCAAAAGCTCTCTCCCGCGCGCGGATTGGCCTGATTGTCGAGGTACATGCGCCGCAGCTTCGGTTGTCCAGTCAACCGTTCGATCGATCGAATGACCGTCCTTCTCAGCCGGCCATCCCCCTCTGTGACGTAAGAGAATTCGTCGATATTCGACTCAGTCATCCTCTTCGCTTTCCTATCTCGTCATCACGCTACGGGCAGCGAAGCGGAAGGCGCTGCCCCGCCAAGCATAATGTCGCGTTCAATTTGAGTCCCTCCTACTCAGTCAATGCGCTTTTCGGAAATAATCACACCATCTTTATCAGCATAAAGATAATACCCGGGCAGAAATGTGACGCCGGCAAATTTCACAGGCTGGTCGATTTCCCCGCGGTTTGACTTGAGGCTTTTTCGCGGAACGTGACCGAGGGCCTTTATTCCCACCCGAGCTTCTTCGAGCTCAACTCGGTCGCGCACACAACCATTGACCACAATTCCACTCCACCCATTCTCCTCGGCAAGTTTTGCCAAATTCCCCCCAACCAAAGCACATTTGGTCGATCCTCCACCATCAACCACCAGCACGCGTCCTTCTCCATTGGTCTCTAGTAACTGACGAACTTTCGTATTGTCTTCAAATGTCCTAAGCGTAACGATTGGGCCGTGGAATTCGCTCACGCCGCCGTAGTCGGAAAACAACGGTTGGCAAACACTGACGGCTCCCTCGTTTGCGTCACACAGGTCTGTTGTTGCAAGGGTCTTCATTGAGCTCAATTTCGTGTCCTAAATGTTAACAAGGCTACCTTCTGTACCACCCAGATGCCGATCTTCCGTCTCCGAACCACTTATATGTTTAAAAGTGACTGGAACGTAACCGGTCGCATCAGCGAAGTCTAACTTTGGATTATACCCAATAAGCCTCAAATCTTACTGGCGGTCCTGCCGATGGTTAACCATTTTTGCCCTTTGCAGAAATGCCAATCTTCTCTGATCCTTGCAGGCTTGGGCGAGCTAGAATCTCACTGCATATGGCCGTTTGAAATCTTCTGATCCAACGGCTAAAACAGGCGGCGAAAGGACATGATGGCATGGCTTCGAACGACCATTTACCGCTGGGCAGTGAATTCGTCGCGCCGACGAAAGAAGAATGGCGCGCGCTGGCGGAAAAGGCACTTAAGGGCGGGACCATCGAGGGCGACCTTCAATCGCAGACATATGATGGCATAAACGTAAGACCCCTATATACGAGGGAAGATTGGGCGCCTGACAGCGCATCGCCTCTCGAACTTGCCACGTTCATTCGGCGAGGCACTTACCCGGACCAAGGCAATACACCCTGGTCCGTGGGGCAAGTATACGTACATCCTGATCCGGATGAAGCTAATGCGCAAATCCTTCAAGATCTTCAGGGTGGGGTCAACTCCATCGAGTTGAAATTTGATCGAGCGGTACGGCTTGGGCATTCAGAATCGGAGGCACAGCTTCGGGAAGCCATCGGCGATCAGGGTGTGGCCTTACATGACATCGGCGACCTAGGCCGTGCGCTGAATTCCGTCCAACTGGATTTGGTGGATGTGTCAATTGATGCCGGCAGCCAATTTCTGCCAGCTTCGTTGGCATTGGTGGAACTCTTCGCAAAACAGGGGGTTTCCGGGAACAATGCAAACGTTGCTTTCAATGCAGATCCAATCGGATGTGCGGCTGAGGGTGGTCGTCTGTCCAGTTTCGATGAAAGCCTAAAGGAGGTGACTGATCTTGCGCTTCTCGTTGGATCGAAATTTTCTAACGCAACATGCGTCATGGCAAGTTCGTCCGTTTATCACAATGCCGGTGCGACGAATGTTTTTGAGCTAAGTGTTTTGTTGGCAACTGGTGTGAGATATCTGAAATCACTGATCGAGGCGGGTTTGCCGATTGAACAAGCATTCGCTCAAATACGTTTCACGACCGCTGTTGATGCCGATTTGTTTTCGTCGGCCGCAAAGATTAGGGCGCTTCGGCTTTTATGGTCCCGGGTGGCCGACGCTTCCGGGTTTTCGAATCCGAATTCGAGAATAGAGGCCGTCACTTCAGAACGCATGCTGACTAAGTATGATCCATGGGTGAACATATTGCGGGGGGCAACCGCCGGCTTTTCTGGTGTTCTGGGCGGGGCGGACCGCGTCACAATCTATCCTTTCGACAAGGTCATTGGTCTGCCGACGACCCTTTCGCGTCGTGTCGCTCGCAATACACATGCAATTCTTGCAGAAGAATCGATGTTGACGCGCGTAGCGGATCCGGCGGGCGGGTCATGGTACCTTGAGACTTTGACGCAAAATATTGCAAAGCTTGCTTGGGAGGGTTTTCAACAAATTGAACGAAATGGTGGCGTGATAGCCTTATTGCAAGACGGTAGTATTGCCAACGCCATCGGCGAAATGCGTCGGCAAAGAATTGAAAACGTCTCGCGGCGGATTGAATCCTGTGTCGGTGTCAACGAGTTTCCTAACCTTGAAGAAGAAAGCTTGGAGGTGGTTAGGCCCGACTTGGATGTGATCCGGGAACAGTCATTGTCGATTTTGGAAGCGGCGCCCAAACAGAATTATCGGTCATTGGATTTAGCAGAACACGCTGGACAGATCTCGAGGGGGGCTCCGTTTTTGCCCCGTACGGGCAATGAATTGGTGGAGCCTCTCCCAAGTTTCCGCGACAGTGCCTTTTTTGAGGCATTGAGGGAGAAGAGCGACGCAGCCTTGGCTGAAATGGGATCACGCCCCAAAGTGTTCTTAGCGAATTGGGGAACGCCTGCGGAATTTACAGCGCGGATGACATTTGCCAAGAACCTGTTCGAGTCGGGCGGAATTGAGGCACAGGTAAACGGTGGCTACACAACCGAAGACGGTTTGGTCGAAGCCTACAGGTCAAGTGGCGCCAAGCTGATCGTTCTGTGTTCGACCGATCGACAGTATGAAGAATGTGGGGAGGCGCTTGTTCGCGTATTGAAGGGCTGCAATCCGCTAATTACATATGTGGCGGGGCGACCCTCAAACAAAGATCAGCTTCACGAGTTGGGTGTCGATCAGTTTCTGTTCGCCGGGATGAACGTATTGGAACTCTTGGAGCAAGCTCACGAACAGCTGAAGGAAAATCGATAGATGTCCAGCTTGCCGGATTTCACAAAGATCTCATTCGATGATCTGACCGCTTCTAATGGGTCGCAGGGCAATGTAGCTTCGGGCAAGAGCAATGGGCATCTTAATAACGGCGCCGATTGGATGACGCCCGAGAATATCGCCGTGAAGCCGATTTACGGTCCGGTGGATATTGAGGGACTCGATTTTCTGAATGGCTACCCCGGCATCGCACCTTACGTTCGTGGCCCCTATCCGACGATGTATGTCAATCAGCCCTGGACTATTCGGCAATATGCCGGCTTCTCTACTGCTGAGGAGAGCAACGCCTTTTATCGGCGTAACCTGGCGGCAGGCCAGAAAGGCTTGTCTGTTGCTTTCGACTTGGCAACTCATCGTGGTTATGACTCCGATCATCCGCGGGTCGCCGGTGACGTCGGGATGGCAGGCGTCGCGATCGATTCGATTTTGGATATGCGCACGCTTTTTAGCGGCATTCCTCTTGATCAGATGAGCGTCTCCATGACCATGAATGGGGCGGTTCTCCCCATTCTTGCGTTGTACGTGGTGGCGGCCGAGGAGCAAGGGGTGGCGCCTGAGAAGCTTGCCGGAACAATTCAGAATGATATTCTGAAAGAGTTCATGGTACGGAACACTTATATTTATCCGCCGGGACCTTCGATCAAAATCATCTCGGATATTTTCGCCTTTACCAGCTCGAAAATGCCTAAATTCAACTCCATTTCGATATCCGGTTACCACATGCAGGAAGCCGGTGCGACGGCCGACTTGGAATTGGCGTACACGCTTGCTGACGGTGTTGAGTATGTGCGCGCAGGCATCGGCGCCGGTCTTGAAGTGGACAGTTTTGCGCCACGCTTATCGTTTTTCTGGGCGATTGGCATGAACTTCTTTATGGAAGTGGCCAAAATGCGGGCGGCGCGGCTGCTCTGGTCCAAACTGATGAAGCAGTTTGGACCACAAAACCCAAAATCGCTATCGCTGAGGACACATTGCCAGACATCTGGATGGAGCCTGACGGCACAAGACGTCTACAACAATGTGGTTAGAACCTGTATCGAAGCGCTTGCGGCGACCCATGGACACACCCAGTCGCTGCATACGAACGCTCTGGATGAGGCATTAGCGCTACCTACGGACTTCAGCGCCAGGATCGCGCGCAACACACAGCTTTTTATTCAGAAGGAGACAGGTACGTGCCGCGTCATCGATCCGTGGGGCGGGTCATATTATGTCGAACGACTAACCCATGATTTAGCGGAGCGGGCTTGGACCCATATTCAAGAAATCGAAGGCATGGGCGGGATGGCCAAGGCGATCGAGGCCGGCGTGCCAAAAATGCGAATTGAAGAGGCCGCGGCACGAACCCAGGCACGGATCGATTCCGGCCAACAAACTGTTGTGGGCGTTAACAAGTATCTACTGGATGAGCCCGAATCCATTGAAGTTCTCAAAGTCGATAATCGAGTCGTTCGTGAAAAACAATTGGAACTGCTTCGCCAGTTGAGAGAAGAGCGCGATGAGCAGGAAACCACGTCAACTCTGAACGCGCTTACCAGGGCAGCAGAGACTGGCGACGGAAACTTGCTTGAGCTTTCGGTGAATGCGGCGCGAGCAAAAGCGACGGTTGGTGAGATATCGTTGGCTCTAGAGAAAGTGTTCGGGCGTCATAAGGCAGAAATAAATGCTGTCAGCGGTGTGTATTTGAGGGAGCTGGGCGACATGGCCGGTGCCACTGATAAAGTCCGCAAACTGATGGAAGATTTCGAGGCGAATGAAGGTAGGCGGCCACGCATACTTATCGCTAAAATGGGGCAGGATGGCCACGATCGTGGGCAGAAAGTCATTGCAACGGCATTCGCTGACCTTGGATTTGACGTGGATATTGGACCATTGTTTCAGACACCGGCCGAGGCGGCTCAACAGGCCGTCGAGAATGACGTTCACATCGTTGGTGTGTCATCTTTAGCCGCAGGTCACTTGACGCTTGTACCTCAATTGAAGTCGGAACTCGAAGCACTTGGCCGAGGGGATATATTGATTGTGGCGGGCGGAGTTATTCCGCCTCAGGATTATGATGCACTATACGAGGCCGGGGCCGAGGCGATCTTCCCGCCCGGTACCGTCATTAGCGAAGCGGCTATCGATTTAGTTGAGAAATTAAGCACAACGCTCAATCATTCTTCCTGACAAATAGCGGATAGAATCAGTGCATCCGCAGATGGATATGACTTTTTGAACAAATCCCAAAGATCACGAAGGCGCCTGACACTCGACCAATATGAGAACGGCGTCATTTCTTGCGATCGCACGATTCTTGCTCAGGCGATAACGCTCATAGAAAGCGCCCATCCGCTCGACCAGGAATTGGCACAACAGTTACTAACGCGGCTTATGAAGCACAAGACAAAGACTGTCCGCGTCGGAATCACCGGTGTGCCCGGCGTCGGGAAAAGCACATTTATCGATGCGTTTGGAATGAATCTGACCGAAGCCGGTCACAAAGTTGCGGTGCTCGCAGTAGATCCCACCTCCAGCCGGTCTGGGGGAAGCATACTGGGGGACAAGACCCGTATGGAGCGCCTCTCAACAGATTCCCGCGCATTTGTGCGTCCCTCGCCAACCTCCGGCGTGTTGGGCGGCGTTGCTCGAAAGACACGCGAGACGATCACCCTTTGCGAGGCCGCGGGATTTGACGTTGTTCTAATTGAGACAGTAGGTGTTGGTCAGTCGGAAATCGTGGTCGCCAATATGGTTGACTTCTTTTTGGTACTCATGTTGCCCGGTGCCGGCGATGAGTTGCAGGGCATAAAGAAGGGTGTGCTCGAAATAGCCGATATGATTGCGATCAATAAAGCTGATGGCGCCAACAAGGAACGGGCGATGGCCGCCAGCGGCGAGTATCGCGCCGCGTTGCATATCCTCACGCCGCAAAGCAATAACTGGTCGCCGCCGGTGCTGACCTGTAGTGGACTGGACAATGAGGGTCTCGACGAGATTTGGCGGCAGATTTGTCTTTTCACGGAGACGATGACAAAAAGCGGAGAGTTCGAGCAGAAGCGCAAGCATCAATCCAAATCATGGATGAGGGAGATGCTCGATAACCGTATTTTGCAACAAATCCTTTCCAAACAAGAAATTCGATCTCTGATTAGCACATTAGAGAGCGAAGTCATTGCCCAGAAGGTAACCGCCGTGGCGGCTGTCGAGAGGGTCATACAGTATGTCGGGGAACACAGCGCACAGCGTTGATTTTCGACCAATCCGCAACAAAAAAGCGCCCCAAAAGAGGCGCTTTCAATTGTTGTTCGTAATTCTAAACGAATTCCAGATGACTATACCCGTTTAAGGGCGTCCTGACATTCTTGATCTTCAGGGTCTAAGGCAGTGCATTGTTCGTAGTCCGCCTTGGCTTTCCGTTTCTCCCCCATTCTCTCAAAGACCAATCCGCGTTCATAGTAAGCGGCGGCATTGTCAGGATTGAATTCAATCGACTTGTTCAGATCATCAAGAGCTTCTGGCAGATTGCCAGCCGTGTGATTGTCCATACCGCGATTGTAGTGAAATGCAGCCATGTACAGAGGCTTTAGGCTCTCATCGTTGAACTTCAGCTGGTCTGAGTTCTCAATGACATAGGTGCAGGCCTCAATCCGCGCATTTACGTCAGGCGTCGCTTCGCGTCCTTTTCCGGCGCAATTTGTGGCGGCTTCTTCTTGCCGTTGCTCTTCGACCGTCTTCTCAGCTACAGCAGTGGTAGCGAACGCTCCCCCAAATGTCATGCCTAGGACGACGCCAGCCACCCAAAAATGTTTATTCATAAGAACCCTCATTGCTTCCCTTACTAAACCAAATCTCCATACCCCGGTTTGAACCATAATCGGATTTCCCATCCCTGTCATGTCTCGGTCGAGATATCCTCCCTCCCATTACTAGTTCAAATGAATACTGTTTTAGAATCAATGGATTAGAGGAAAGAAGCCTGTCGCGTTAGTGAAGAATATAGCGTCAATTCCAATGCAATGGTGGCGCTGGACACCAGCAACACAGAATAGGGATTTACACATCTTCTGGTAGAAGTCACTAGTCGTGATTCTGGAAATTGCGGTATCGCCCTCATTTCTATTGGCTGAAAATCTCGAGCATTCGTGTTGCAGCAAACTCAATTGTGCCGTCACGGAAGCGCTGTACGCCACGTGTTGCGCCGGTCAAAAGCCGCGAAATCATTGACTTTATGGAGCCGAGTTATCCGTCCGAATTCGTGAAATCCGACAGGGCGCCGGCCAATTGTCAAACTGCTTTATTCGTGTATGAAAAAGAGCGCGAGCCGCTGCCTGGCAGTCATCATTGCGGATGCAGGCAAAATGAGCGCAGTAGTACAGCATAAACGCTATTCGGCCAGATCCGGCAATGACGTCGCGATACGAAGCACTTGTCGCGCCGGGCAGTGAGCGACTTCGCAAGTTTAAATGGTTGCCTCCTGTAGTGTAAAACAGCACGATGGCGATTTCGTCTTCTTGAGCACTTGGATCACTGCCATTGGGGACGGCGCTAAACGATTGGAGGATTCGTTTTGCCCATCGCCAGGTCAATAGGTTAGGAAACAAAAATCAGTACAATGACAAAAAAATCTGGGCCTGATTTTCCAGTCGCTCGGCAGACCCGGCCAACTCTGCAAAATCAAGTTTACGAAAGGATGCGCGATGCGCTTCTCGTCGGCCGGCTGAAGCCCGGGCAGAAAATGACGAACCGCCATTTGGCGAACGCAATGGGGGTAAGCGTAACACCCGTGCGCGAAGCGCTGCAAAGGCTGGTCGCCGAGCACGTGTTGAACATGCTTCCAAGCGGATCGGTCGTTGTGCCGGTCCTATCGGAGGCGGAGATTGTTGAACTGCACAATGTTACCAAGGCATTGGAAGGGCTGGCTGCGCGCATTGCACTTGAGAAGGCTGATCGCGAGTTCTTGCAGGACGTAATGGCTCAATCAGGCAGTCTTCAAGCGGCGTACCAATCTGATAACTGGCCCTCGGTGATTGAGGCTAATTATAAGTTGCACTTCAAACTGTATGAACTTGCCGGTTCTTCCTACCTATTGACACTTATTCGGGGCCTTTGGATGCGGAAGGGCCCTCACTATACGTCCTTCTTTCCCGTCCATTACAGTCGCCACAGGGGCTCCCTTTTTTTGGACATTGTCACTGCATTTGAAGCGGGCAGGCTAGATCGGGCACACGAGGCGTTCGAAACGTTAATCGACCGCGAGTTTGAAACCTGGATCATGATTTCCCGTCAATCGAGCCGTCCAGCGATTATCGACGAGCCTATAGACAGCTCCGTGTTCGCACAAAAAGTCGATTCCGACGAGTGAATCAGAAAGTTTTAACGATCTGATCAACCAATAGGTAATTGATTGAGCGTTAAGCTGTATCTGTCGTTAAGGCCTTGATGGGTGAGCAAGGTTCGGCGGCAAACAGCGCCGTTTCACCACGGATCCGCTTCACCCTCTGCTAGGCCAAAAAGGTATTGGTCCAGTTAGTCATGCCTATTTGTGGAGTGGGCAGTATGCGGTCGATCGTTCATAGCGCAGGCATTACAAGACGGCATTTGTTAGCCGGCAGTGCTTCTGTGCTTGGCGTCCTGCCCTTCGCATCTCCTGTCTTTGCACGCGTCGATGTGCAAGGCGGGCGCCTTTTCGAAGATGTCCTCACATATTACCAATTCGGGCACCACAGAACCGCTGCAGCGGCAAACAGATCGGCCGTCGATTGGATCTCTGATCGGATGATGCGGAGCGGAATGCGCGTTTCCACACCCACATGGCAATTGCGTTACTTCGAACTCGGGGAACAATCGCTCCACGTAAACGGTGAGCAGGTCGAATCCTTCCCGCTGTGGTATCCGAAAGTAACGCCCGATGAAGGCATCTCCGCGCCGCTGGCGGTTTTTGATCCCGAGGGCACGGGAGAGCCGATCGAAGGCAAAATTGCGCTCGTCCCAGTACGGTCACTCGAAGTTCACGACCAGTCTCTTCATGTTCGCCGCATTAACGAAATCGCGGTGCGGGGCGCAAAGGCGGCAATCGTTTGCAATCCACATGTAAGCAGAGATCAAAGTGAGCACCTTACCCACGACGTGCCCGCACCTTACAGCGAACGGCCTTGGCCCGTTCCGGTGATGAGCATTGCGCCCAAAAACTATGCGACCGTTCACAAGGCGGCGTTGGAAGGGTTGGACGCAAAAATGGTGCTGACCGGACAGACCAACGACCATGCCCAGGCGCACAACATCGTCGGCGAGATTGATCGTGGCGGCCCAAAGATCGTCGTGTCGTCAGCCTTTACCGGCTGGCTGTCATGTGCCGGCGAACGCGGCGGCCCATTGTCGATTTTTCTCGCGTTGGCTGATTGGGTTGCCAAAAACACCTCCAAAGGCAGCTACATATTCGTCGCTCACTCAGGCGCCGAAGTTGGCTTCAGAGGCAGGAAGAATTTCGTCGAAACGTTGGCGCCCTCTCCCGGCAAAGTGGTGTGTTGGGTTGAGCTTGGGGGGTGCACAGCGACATGGCGTTGGCAGATCTCCAATGTGGGGCTTGTGCGCGACGCATCGCACGGAGGCGTGGAGAATTTGGTGGTTTCCCGCGATCTGATGCCCCACATTCGGCCGGCTTTTAGCGCCCTGCCGGGGGTCCGCCCGCGTTCGCACAGCGCAGCAGGAGAGATACGGGACATTTTCCAAACGGGCTACCCGGCTGTTGGGCTATATGGCTCGAACTATTACGCTCATGCGGCCGGGGATGATCCAAAAAACACTCATCCCGAGCTTCTTCAAGGCGTGACGAGCGCCATTGCAAATGCGTTGTCAACCATGGAAGCATCATTCGCCTAGCTCAAATGTTCTGATGTCAGCGGTTTAGATGACGATGGTTCCCCGCTTCCAGGGGATGACGAACCGCTCTCCCTCGTGGGCACCTTCAACCGTCACCACTTGGTAGGCCGTTTCAAGAATGTTCCGTTGGAGGATTTCCTCAGGCCGCCCATCGCCAATGATCGAACCGTCCTTCATCAAGACGATCCGATCACAGAACCGTCCGGCAAGTGTCAAATCGTGCAAGATGGCCAGAACCGTATTGTTGTCGTCTGCATATTGGCGGAGAATTTCCATCACATGCAGTTGATGGTAGGGGTCGAGCGATGCGATCGGTTCATCAACGACGAGGATCGGCGCCTCCGCGGCAAGCGCCCGCGCCAACATCACACGCGCATATTCACCGCCCGACAGGTGTGCGACCGAACGCTTGCGCAAGTCGAATGTATCTGTCGCCCTTAGTGCCGCCTCCACCGGGGGGTCCAGTTTGTTTAACATCCCAAGCGTTGCGGAATGGGCAAACCGCCCCAGGGCGACGACATCTTGCGCCGGTATGGGCCAATGAACCGGCGCGTCCTGGGGAAGGTATGACAGCGTTTTCGCAAGTTCTGCTCTCCGATATGAAGAAAGCGGTTTCTCAAAAATGGATGCCGTGCCGCCGCTTAATCCAATGAGGCGCAATAGCGACTTTGCCAATGTGGACTTGCCGGCGCCATTCGGTCCGACAATACCGACCAGCGTTTTTCGCGGAATGCTGAGCGACAGGTCCCGGATGATGCAGCGATCTTCGATTTGAACGCGGATGTTCCGCAGGTCGATTGCGTTCATAGACCCGGCATCCGCTTCAGGATCAGGTAAAGAAAGAATGGAACACCGATAAAGGAGGTAAGAACTCCCAACATCAGCTCCTGATTACCCGGCAGCAATCGCACAACGATATCTGCCGCCAATAAAAGTAACCCGCCCCCCAACGCACTTGGCAACAGTAGGGAACTCGGCATGTGACCGACCAACGGTCTCATAACGTGGGGTACCACAAGCCCTACAAATCCGATCGCGCCCGCGACGGCCACCGAAGCCCCGACACATAGCGTCGTCCCCAAAATGATCATCTGGCGTATACGGCGCAAATCCACACCTAGGCTTTGTGCGACATCCTCCCCCAAAGACAACGCGTCAAGACTTCTCCTGGACACTGCAAGTAAGCCCCACCCAACAGCCATGAACGGCAATGAAATCCCCACATCCACCAAGCTGCGGTCGCGGACGGACCCCAATAGCCAAAAAATCATTTCGCTCAAGGCAAACGGATTTGGCGACAGGTTCATCGCAAGGGACGTAAACGATACCGCTAAACTGCTCAGGGCGACACCGGCTAAAATGAGCGTTAACGGCGTCGTATCCCGTAGGCTGATCAAAAGCAAAATGGTCATGGTAACGCTCGCCGACGCGATTGCGATCAACGGCGTGGCAAACCAGAATAAGGATCCAAGCCCGAAATAGATGGACACAACGCCGCCGAAACCGGCGCTTGCCGACACGCCCATAATGCCGGGCTCAGCAAGCGGATTGCGGAACAGCCCTTGCAGGGCGGCACCGGCCGCTCCCAACGACGCACCAATGATGACGGCCAGAAATGTTCTTGGAAAGCGGATCTCCTGCATGATGATGGCGCTGACGGACTTGTCCTGTTCCGCCGGCCAGGACAACAATCCGGTCATTGCCTCCCAAAATCCGATCGGTTGATAGCCCGCAAAAAGGGAAACGACACAAACCACAGCCAGGACCGACCCTAGCAAGGCATTTACTTTTGAGCCGTTCCATGTGCCGGCGCCAATGCCCTCTGCCAATACGCCGCTATCCTGGTTCATCGCTTTGCTGCTTCGTAATGCGGGCTCTACCGTCGACTAAGGCATCGAGAACTTTCGTCACAAAAGGACCGGCACAGATCCAATCAGCGCTCTTAATTTCGATTGCCGGGCTTCTGTCGACCAAGGATCTGTACTGCGGATGTTTGGCAAACCCCGTCCGGGCGGAGCGTGCGAACCGATCTTGAAAACTAAGAACCATCACTTCCGGTGGGCGATCAAGAAGTGTTTCCAGATCGATGTGCTGCCAGCCGGTGACGCCAAGGTCGGCTGCATAGTTGCGGAATCCGGCGTGCTCAAACAGATCGTCAACGAATGTGCCTTCGCCGGGCGAACTGCCTGAGGGCAGAAAGTAAACTGCTAAGGGGCGGTGGCCGGATGATGCTAGGTCTAATGCCTTCCGGCGCACATTTGCAAACCGCGCCGCAATTTCGCTGCCCTTGTTTGGTCGTCCGATCGCATTGGCGAAAGTTCGGGTGACCTGTTCGATTTCGCTGAGCGAGTTTGCGTCCGGAGCCCGTACGATTTTGAAACCCATTCGTTCGAGGAATGACGCCTTTCGATGGTGCCCCCATGTATCGAGGATCACGATCTGGGTGTCGCTGGCCAGTATCTGCTCCACACTGTCCCCGACGATCGGAAATCCTATTGCCTGTTCCGCAAGGGGTGAAATGTCCGGGTTCGTCGCATGAACGGACAGGCCGGCAATCTGTGAAGGATGGGCCAACATGAGGACGAATTGGTCAGCACAAACGGAAGTGGAGACGACGCGTGGCAGCGTACCGTCCGATGCCGGTGCGTTCGCGGTGACTATAGTCACCGCGAACAGCACAATAGACCCAATCGTTCTAAGTTTGCCAATCAAAGTTCACCTTTAGTCCGGCGAATGCGCCAATCCCTCTTGTTTCGAACCCGAAGACCTCTTGATAATCCGCATCAAGAACGTTTTCAATGCGGCCGAACAGGGTCACATAGTCCGTCACGTCGAAAGATCCTGCCAAATTTAGCAGCACAAAGGAATCGAGGACCAGCCTGGTTGCCGGGAAGCTGGAAAAATCGTCATCCAGCTGATCGCTATTGTAATCGAGGGAGAGATTGAAATTACCTCGGCCCTGGGCGAACCGCACATCCGACTGGAAGCTCAGCAGTGTGTTGGGGCGCCGGATTTCCCGTTCCCCATTTTCGGTTGCCCGCAAATGTGAATAAGAGAAGGACAGAGTCCAATCCTCCAACGGGTTAGCATAGATCGATACCTCGACGCCTTCCCGCTTGCTTTCACCCGTCTCGTTGACAGGGGTGGGTAGGGCGGCCCCAAAATCGGTTGTGATTTCGTTCCGCAGGTTGGATTTGAAGTAAGTCACGTCAATCCGGGCAGCCCCATCGAAGAATTCACGCTCTCCGCCGATATCCCATCCGCGGGATGTTTCTGTTTGTAGGTCCGGGTTGCCCATAAATTGTGATGGAAAAAACCCGAACAGTTCGACAAATGTGGGATCCTTTGAGCCCGTCCCGTAGCTTCCGTGCACACGCACATCGATAACCGGTACCTTCAGCGACCCAGTGCCGCGATAGGTGGTCTGATTGTCAAACATGTCGTTGTCGTCAAATCGTACCGCGCCAGTGGCGTAGAAGCGGTCTCCGATTCCGATATGGTACTCGCCGGTGATGCTCTTGGCAGTATCTTCTTGATCTTGGTTAGGGTCAAAAAGCGTTCCGAAAAATGTAAACGGCGTGCCAGTTTGGCCAAAGCGCTCTGTTTCCCGCTCCACAAGTAGTGTGGCGCGGTGGTCTAGTGGCTGCACAACATCCGTCGAGAAATTGACCGTGCTGAGCAGTTCGTATTTGACCCGCTGGCCGGACGTTCCCTCGACAACCTCAAGGCCATTGATGAAATTGGTATTTTCCGTATCAAGGATTGTCGCGGCGAATGTGTTTTCCCAATGCTCGTCGAATAGCTTGAGTGTCGCAAATACCCGCCCATAGGCCTGCCGCTGCCGGATCTCAAGATCGGCGTCCACAGGCGGACCAAAGCTTACGTCATCAAACTCGGATCGGCCTACGGAGAACCTTCCTACCACACCCACATGCAAGGCATCCGTCAGTGCGACCGATCCCTTGGCCGCGCCGGTCGCGTTCCGATACCCGTCCTTTTCCGACCCCAATTCCGACGTGTTGATACCGTCCGTTCTGAGAAAGGAACTGGACAGTGCAAAGTCGAAACCATCCCCACCGCCCCTTAAGGCGCCGCCTGCTTGGCCCGTAGCGAATGATCCCCCCTCACCGAAACCGTGAAGTTGCACTCCCTTCTTGCCCGTCTTGGTGACGATGTTCACCACGCCGGCAAGGGCATCGCTGCCCCATAATGCGCTTTGCGGCCCGCGCAACACCTCAATGCGTTCGACCTCGTGCGCCAGCAGCGAATTGAAATCGAATTCCGAACCGAAGGCGGGGTCGTTCAATTCTATGCCATCTAAGACGATCAAAGCCTGGTTTGCTTCGGCGCCCCGGATGCGAATCTGGGTGACACCACCCACACTGCCGGATCGGCTTACGGCCAGCGACGGCACGGAACGTAGGGCATCCGACAGCACACGAATCTGCCGGTTTTCAAGTTGTGTGTCGGTAAGGACGGTCAGTGCGGACCCCACTTGATCCGCATTCAGCGGCGTGCGGCTCGCGGTGATGACAATCTCGTCCCGCTTCTCCTCCGCCTGAAGCGGCAGGGTGACGACGCTTGAGGCGGTCCCCACGATTAACGTTGACCATAATAAATGCTTCTTCGTCATTAGACTCTCCGGTACGTAGTGTGCGGACGAAATAAGCGATCGTCGGCACAGTTAAGACGGCCGGCCTTGACGTCAAAGAGCGGTTTTCATTTGTGGAGAGTGTCTCAAAATTCCATCAGTGATCTGTTTCACTGAACCCCCACGAAAATCCATCCGCAATGAAGCGCCAATTCCGGGCGCGTCACCGCAACGGATTTCCGTTCCCTCCAAGACACCCCGCTTGTCGGGGAGGCGACGCTCGTGATGGCAGGTTTCCTGGCTCGCGAGTCAGGGCGTCTCTCCGCCTTCCCAGACAATCTGTCCAGTGGCATACGTGAAGTGACGCTCGTCGCTTACAGTTGCGGGGGCAGCTTCGGCGTTGTTCGCAGAGCGAACGCACCGAATTCCCTTGAGCCCTTTCGGGACCATCACTGGGCGCACTTAAACGGAAACTTGTCCGGCTGACAAGTGCTGTTATGCGGGATGTCGCTATTGGGTCGACGGATAAGTGCCGCTAAGGCGGGATTCCTTAAAGATTGCCTTGAGTAAGGCGATGGGGCTTGCCGGATTGAAGCCGCGTTTGCGGTTGCGGGCGCCTACTTCGAACAACAAAGAATGCTGCCGGAAAAGGGAACGATAGGCGTCGATCAGCTTAGTGCGACTGTCCCAAATGTGGGTTGCCTCACCGCCGGCGCCGTTAACTTCGATGATGGAAAATCCGTGGCCCGCCTGCAAATCCTCAATGTCTTCAAAACGCACGTCAAAGCGCCCAAAGTAAAACTCAGGGATCTGTTTTGCGACGCGGTCGAAGGCTTGTGTCATCGCGGTGGTGATCAGGTCGTTGCCGTTTTTAAAGATCGTTCCCCGCGAGTGACTTCCCGCAAAGGCCAGGCGAAACGGCTTGCCCGCCGGCAAAACGGTCTTCAGCGCACTTTTGTGGCGCTCAAGGTAAAGATGGGGAACGCGACCCGCCCGGCGATCTTGGTGAATGAGTTCTTCAAGCGTCGAACGCCCATCGCCGGTTACGTGCGGGAAATATTTCAGCGTGAGTGAAATGATTTGGCCGGTTTCTTCCCCAGGCAATCTGACATAGAAGACACCCGCTTCGCCGTCGTAGGGAATGAGTTGTTGCAGCAGCAATCTATTGCCTGTCGGAAATTCAGACAAGTAAGCGCGCAAGTCATCGTCATTGCGCACGGGCCGAACGCCCACGCCGCGCATTCCCAAATCCGGTTTGGCGACAACGGGATAGGACAGGCCTGCTTTTGCCAATGCGGTTTTGGCGCGTTGAAGGTCCAATTCCACATCGTCCGTGTGGCTACGAATTTGGGTCACAAAAGGCGCCACCAGCGAGCGTGCTTCTCTGTGCATTGTGTCGATCACGTCGGCCTTGGATTCGCCCATCAGACCGCCCATTGGAAATAGGGGGTTTGCAACCGTTGCCAGGGTGGTGCTGCGATACTTGGCAGCTAAATACGCCCATAAGAGCCCCACTGGTGCGTAAAACAGATAAGAAGGCCAGAACTCGAAAAAAGACAGTGCAGGCCCTTCTAGGTCAAGCGGCGGCATGCCCGCGTGAGGCTTTGTCGCTGAGAGTTTTGTAGGTGACTGAATATCAAGCGCGGTCATGACACGTTCCTAAACCGTCTTTGGGCGACGAAATTCGTTCACGAAAGGATAGATGAAGAACGCGACGGCCACCGCCAGCCCGGCAAGCCATCCCCATGTTCCCGCGAACTCGATGATCATCTGACCGAAGAAATAGACCGCGAAGAACAAGCCGGCGGTCCAAACGCCCGCCGCGATCAGGACAACGCCCGCGAATTTGGCAAAAGACACTCCCAAAAATCCCGCGCCCGTATATGTCGGCAGCCGCACGCCGGGCGCGAACCGCACACCGATCAGTGTACTGAGCAGACGACGATCCAGCCATTCTTGTGCTCGGCCAATCCGTTCCTCGCGCACATATTTTCGCGCCCATTGGTTCCGTGCGGCGAGCCAGCCAAGTCCGTAAAGGCCGAAATCGCCAAGAACAATGCCCACGTAAAGTCCGGTCAATGCATAAGGCACGGGCACTAAATGCATGGCCGCCAATAGGGCGCCAATGGTCGTTGCGGCATCTTCCAGAACGAACGTGAACAGGGCGAGGGCGACGGCAATCACAAAGGGATCGGAGGCGAGCGGGCCCAGCAATTGTAGAAACTGATCGACCGTCATTTGTTCAATCCAACCAGCGTGTGAATCGCAGCGTCGATCTCCGCTTTGGAGTTCCACGGCAAGAAATGATTCTGCCCTTCAAGAGTGACAATCGTGACGCGGTCATTCGCGCCGAACTGTTCCTCCATGTAAGCGACATTCTCATAGGGAACTAAATTGTCGACCGTGCCATGAATGATCACAATCGGCTGTTCAATGGTGCCTAGTTTCGATTGCAGCTCTTCCAGCTCGGGCTTCAGCGCCAGCAATTCGAGATTCGCGTTGCGAATGGACCGCGGCAACAACATTCTTAGGGGCCACCATTCGCCCACCGGCTGCATGAAGTGGATTTTTTCAAGTGCCGGGTCAAGAGAACCGGCGGCAATGACAATTCCCGCCACTTGATCGGGCATGTCCGCTGCTACCTGCGCGACAACGGGTCCCCCCAGCGAATGTCCAATGAGTATGGGCCATTTTCCATCGCGCTCGACCAGAAGAGGACGAAGTGCATCTGCTTGCATGGATAGGTCGACAACCGCGCGTCGTGGGCCGCTTTCACCGAAACCCGGGCGGTCCACGGCGATAAACTCAAACCCCTCGGGAACGTCTTTGAGATAGTCCTCCCAAACATCGGCCGACCCAGGAGTGCCATGCACGAATATGACACGCTGGCCGATTGGGTCGCCCGCGGACAAGTAGCTCAATTGCCCATCAATTGAATCCGCTTGTGTATATTCCCGCTTGAACGGGGATTCCGCCGGTTTGCCGGCTTGTGCCGTGGAGATCGGGGGGGCGGTCGTCAGCGCAGTCACAACCAGCGCCGCCGTGTGCAGCTCCCTATTGTGACGCTTTCTGGATGGACGCCGCATCATTACTGACAGCCCGTTCTATCTCACCGATGCAGGACAGCCCTGACATCTCCCTCTCGTGAAATATGGCCGGTGCGGCAAAAGATGCAAATCACAGAGCGCCAACGCTTTCGTGATTTACCCGTTTCGGGTGATGGTACGTGTTTTGTGCGGTTTTGTTACGCTTTTTGCGTGCTGGAGCCGCAATCGCTTGGCGTGTTTGGCTCCAACGTTTCCACAGTGGATACGGGACCCCGATTGAGTTCAAACCCTTCCAAAAGTGCCGCCTCGTCGGCCAGCTCAGGCGGTAGCTTCGCCAAGATATCGCCACGGCCGCCTTTTTTGGCGGGCACGAAGGGGTTGTCCGTAATCCCCAGAAAATCGCGCACGCGCAGCAAATGATGCTCAAGCTCGTCGACAAATTGGGGGATCTGATCGCCCATTGATGCAGAGTCTTTTTCGAAGGCCTCCCGAAACTGGCCAACCATTTCCAAGAGCTCGGCCAATTCTTCGACAACGTGACCAGAGGCGGGGGCCGAAAGCGTTTCCAGAGCGTGTGATTGAGAAGCCGAGTACCTCTCGATCGCTGCAAGAATCTCTACAGTATCTGCATGGCGATTGCGTCTGGCGTGTTCCTCGATGAACCACCGCCCTTGCGCTGTCGATGTCACCGCGTTGTAGATGGCTTCAAAATCACGATTGGATTCCTGAAACTTTCGGGCCGGCATTAAGGATACTCCGATCACGATGTGCTTGTACGGACCGTCGACCAATTCGGCGGGCATTTCGGTTTGGTCATGATTTTTGCTTGGATCAGTTGAAGATTGGTTGACCGTTAATCGGCAATGTTAAGTATTTGTGCGGAAGAAATAGTCGCCAGGGGCAGTCCTCATTAAATATAACCCAATGTTTCCGTAGATTTTTTTGCAACGGTTGCTACATTCGCGGGCGGATTAATCTACAGAAATACAATAGTTTGGTTAATGGATCTTGGAATCGACATAGACCAGGTAAAGGGCTTTCTCGACCCGACTGAAGGCGCGGCGCTGCACGCCGTTGCAACGGAAGTGGGCACCACGGGACCTTGCCTCGAGGTGGGGAGTTATTGCGGGAAATCGACGGTCTATATTGGTGCTGCGTGCAAGGCCGCCGGATCGCATTTGTTTGCTGTGGATCACCATCGCGGGTCGGAAGAAAACCAGCGCGGCGAGCAGTATCACGATCCGGATCTATTTGATCCGTTCACGGCGCGGCTGGACAGCCTGCCGTTTTTCAGGCGCACGCTCTTCAAGGCGGGATTGGAAGAGACCGTTATTCCGATTGTCGGCCCCTCGCAGCAAGTGGCCAAATACTGGTCCACCCCGCTGTCGTTTCTTTTCATTGACGGCGGTCACAGCATGAAAGCAGCGCTCGGGGACTATCAATTGTGGACCCGGCACGTGCGTCCCGGCGGCGTGGTCGCGATTCATGACGTATTCCCAAATCCCGCCGATGGCGGCAGACCGCCCTACGAAATCTACAAGCTGGCGCTGATGTCGGGACTCTTCGAAGAGTTAGCGATGGTAAAGTCGCTCGCTCTCCTCCGGCGCCTCGGGGATGCGGGTCTCCACAAATAGATTGCTGGCCGGTGTGGCCCTAAACAGCGCATCTGCCGCCAGCAAAACCGCGCCCGCTGTCCAAGCCGGCTTTTCCCGGGGCCAAGGCACATCCTCAGCATACTGATATCCCATCCAATAGGCGCCGTCATCGTCACGCCATTGGTGGATCCAGCTGAACATCTCCGTTGCTTTGCTTTTTTGACCCGTGTGCAGCAGGGCGAGGGTGAGTTCACAGGTCTCCGCCACGGTCACCCAAGGCTGATCGTTGACACACCGGCAGCCATGTCCTTCCGAAACGAATTCATCCCATTTTGATGCAAGCCGGGCGCGGGCTGCATCGTCGGTCAAGGCACCGGACAAAACGGGATAGTACCAATCCATCGAAAATCGATCTTTGGGCTCCCATTGGCGGTCGAAACGGTGGGGTTTGTGGCGAATAGCGGCCCCTAATCGCGCCCGTGCTTCGGCCCAATTTCGCCAGCCTTCCCCCATTTCCTGAGCGATCAGGATCGCACATTCGAGGCTTTTGTAGATCGAGCTGCAGCCGGTTACCAGCGCGTCGTCTTGTTGGGTCTGCGGATCATTGGCTGCCCACCGGATCTCACCATGATCGCTTTGATAGGACAGAACCCAATCCATGGCATCGCGCACGATCGGCCAATACTCTTTAAGAAAATCATCGTTGCCGGTGATCAAATAATGGTGCCAAACACCCGTCGCGATGTAAGCGCTGAAGTTGGTGTCGCGCTTCGCTTGTTCGGTACCGTCGCCTGCATAGTGATCATCGTCCAGAGGCACGGCGGCGCCGTATTGCCCCCACCACGAACCATCCTTGAGCTGAGTTTCTGCAAGATGACGGTATGCCCGCTCCGCATCGGCAAACGCGCCCGCGGTCGCCAAACCCATCGCGGCCTCGATATGGTTCCAGGGGTCAAAGACACCGCCATCAAACCAAGGAATGGCGCCGTTCGGGCGCTGAAGTTCCTGAATCCTGTTTACGGCTCCGTCAAAGAAGCCTTTGGGAAACGAATCTGAAAGGAGATAAAGCTTCTTCAACTTGTTGGCCTTTTCGAGAAATAGAGAACAACGCTTTTACCCATCAAAGGGTCGAATATCTTTTCGAGGAGACGTGTGAGGAGAGGGCGCTTCATAAGGTCCCAAACCAGGAACTGATGATAGATCCGGATCGGGAACCATGTGTCGCGATGCTCCCATCGCAAGCATTTCAGCCACCAATAGGGCGAATGCAGGCCATGCGCCCAATGACGCCGGAAATAGGACATGCCGGTGCGTTCGATGTCGTCACGCAATTCAGATGCATTGAAGATGCGCACGTGCCCGCCGGGCGTATTGTGATATTCAGGCGACAGTTTCCAGCAGATCCATTCCGGCCAATAGCGCGGTACACTGACGGCCAGGGTGCCCCCCGGTTTTAAGATACGTTCGATCTCGCGCAAGGCGCTTTTATAGTCCGGAATGTGTTCCAAGACTTCCGAGCACACAATTTTATCGAACGTGTCATCACAAAAGGGAAGTGTTAGGGCATTGCCCACCGCCAAACTAAACCCTTGCCCTTCATTCGGCGAAATGTCCGGGTAGCGCTGAAATCCTTGGCGCGTTTTCACCACGTCATCGAACCCAAGATCCACGCCCACCGCATGGACCTTGGCGTCATAATACATGGCGTGCAGGTGGCGGCCTTCGCCGCAGCCCAAATCCAGGACCCGGTCCCCGTTCCGCAGACCTAGCGATCGCAGATCAACGGTGAGCATTGGCGATCGCCCGACGGTAGATTTTGACGAGGTTGTGGCCGGTGAGCGACCACTCGAACTCTCTTAGGATGCGTTCACGCCCGAGCCGCGACAATTCTTCTCGGCGTGGGGGATTTGACAGCAGGCCGTCGATCCCATCCGCAAGCGCATCCGCATTTGCCGGTTCAACCAAAACGCCGGCGTCCCCGACCACTTCGGGCAGCGAACCGCCGCTGGACGAGACAACGGGCACGCCGCAGGCCATCGCTTCGCCCGGCGGGAAGCCAAACCCTTCATAAAGGGACGGGCACACAGCGACCGTCGCTTCGGCATAGAGCTTGACGATCTCGTCGTCATCGACGCCGGACACAAAACTTATGTTCTTACCGATGCCCAATTCGCGGATCAGGCGCTCCGCCGGACCCTCGCGCAATTTGCCGATGGTCAGAAGTTCCAGATCCGGATATTTCTCCAGCAGCTTGGCGTAGGCCCGCACGAGATAGAGCAAGCCTTTAATGGGGACATCGGCACTTGTGGTCGTGATGAGGCGGTTTGGCCGCCGCTTGATGTGAGGTAGCGGCCGGAATTTATCCGTATCGATACCGTGATACACCAGTGTCAACTTGTCTTCGTCGATCCCAAATTCGGATTGTACGTCCCGGCGCGTGCTTTCGGAAACCACAATGACCGGGTCAAGCTGCCGAGCAACTTTCATCTGCATACGGAGGAATTGGTACCAGCGCCGGGTCAGCAAGTTGAGTGTGATGGTGTCCGCATGAGCGATAGCAATGTCGCGGTCCTTGGTGATCGGGTGGTGAATGGTCCCGACAATGGGCAGACCCATTTTGCGTAATTCAAGCAGGCCATAGGCCAATGTCTGATTGTCATGAACCACATCATAGCGGTAAGGCGAACTCGCCACATAATCCGCCAAGCGGCGGCCGAATGTGTAAGGCTCGCCAAATCCACCACTGATGTGAATCATATATTCCAGAAAGTCCGTCCACGTTTTGACCTCCCGCCAGGGATAGGCCGGCAGGCCAAGAAAGACTTTGGGCTTGGCGTATAGGTCCAATGACGGCAGTTTGATAAGCCGAACCCGAGGGTCCAGATCCGGATAGGGTGGACCGGATATAACGTGGACTTCATGGCCCAGATCCGCAAGAGACTTTGACACATACCGCATGTAAACCCCTTGACCGCCCGTGAAGGGGTGCGAGCGATAGCTCGGCATCAGTACCCTAAGCGGACGTTCCGGAAGCTGAGCAACGGTTGCTTCGTCTTTTTTTGGACTTTGTTGCAATGCCTGGTCAAAGGCCAAAGACATAATGTTCTCCTGCAGCCGCCTCACAGTCGGCAGTCATACTTTCTTTTTGCCCCGAAACAGGGAGTGATCAGTTTGTTGTCATGTGCCGAGGGTTGAATTGCGCACAATCAATGGCGCGGACGCCGGTATGACGGGTCGGGATCATAACGATCAGATTGCGGTGCAACAAGGTACCGCGGGAGGTCCAGCCGAAAATGTTGCGAAAAAATCAGTTCATCGACACCGGCGTGTCTGGCGTCGGGATTTCAGGCGGCGATGCGGCAGGCCCCGCATGGTGATGGAATAATCGCCAAATGTTAGATTTTGATTGGCGAACGAACATATTTGTCGCCACCAAGAAATCCGCACCAATTTGTTCGAAGCAGATAACGGTGCCCACATTCTCCACAATATGTGGTTTGGGGTCGTGGCAGATGATCTCTGGGCGGGATCCGCCGCGCATTATTCGCCGCCACGAGTGCAAAACCTGATCACGTCCAAAAAGCGGGTTCCAGCCCGGATGTATACAGAAAACCGGCGTGTCGGTCGCCCAAAGCTCTTCCATGGCCGACATATCTCCATCGCGGAACGCCGCGTAGAAAGCTTCATTGGCGAAGACAAGCGCGTCGTGGTCGGTCATGCATCCATCCTTAGTTTACGCAGCGGATTCCTTCAAGCTGAGGCCTCCCTTACGGAATGCGGCGCGGATCAACAGGTATAAGAGCAGCCCCATGGGCCCCGCCAATAGGGTCAGGAAAAGCGGCGGAAGAACCAATAGGTGGTTTAGGTTCCGCCGTCTGGCGTCCCGCACCTCCCAGGCGCCGACGAACAAATCGAAGACGAGGTAATGGACCCACCCGGCGAGCACGGCCGTCGGTTGACTGAACAAAATCATCAGGGCCTCAAGGGAGCCAAATCCGCCACCTTCGCGACCGTCACCGCCTGTGAAGGCTCCCGACGCGAAAAACCACGTATAGGTAAGTCCCAAGATGATGGGGATGAAGGCCGAATGTACGAGGCGATCCGTCCACCCCCAATGAGGCAACACAGCCAACAAGATCCATGCTGGCAACACACCAAACGAACAAATCAGGAAAACGTCAGAATGGGTCAGTGGACCGGTGAATACTTCCGACAACATGTTGCTCCCCGCGTTTACTTTACTGGCTGGCGCCCTGCATCGCGGCCCAAAGAAGGGCCGCCCATCCTACCAAAAACGCCAAGCCGCCGATTGGTGTTATCAGGACAAGCGATCTGGATCCGGTGAGCCCAAGAAAATAAAGAGATCCGGAAAATAGAATTATTCCAACAAAGAATGCCCAGCCGGCGATCGCCAGGCGGTGTTCCACGATATGTTCCGACTGCGTCATGGCCACCGCCACCAAGCCCAACGCTAACGTATGGACAAGGTGGTATTGGACGCCCGTTTGAAAGGCAGCCAAGTCGGTTTCCGACACGCGGCTTGCCAGTGCGTGGGCGCCGAATGCTCCAGCGGTCACCGCCACAAAGCCGCTGACAGCGCTCAACATCAACCAAAATCGCAAAATTGGCCTCCGGTAGAAAAATCTCAACTATCTCGGGAGTCTAACCCCAAAGCTCGGGTGATGGGGGAAAAACACAGCCTCGCCGAAAGCCCAAGGGCGGCTGACGATCGCGGGAAAGTAAGGCGGGTCCATCAAGATCGACCCAGGTCGCCAAGGGCGTCAGCATCATTGCCGGTGCCATGGCGAGTGATGTTGCCACCATGCAGCCCAGCATAATGTCAAACCCCATCTCTTTGGCCTGCCGCGCCATATGAATGGCTTGCGTCAGTCCGCCGCTTTTGTCGAGCTTGATGTTTATTGCTTGGTACTTGTCCTGAAGGTTGGGCAGATCAGCGGACGTATGAGCTGACTCATCCGCACACAGAGGAATTGGCGGAACGATTTGTGTAAGGTATGGATCGGCTTTGGCGGGCAGGGGCTGTTCAATCAGCATCACACCCTCGGGCGGTGATGACAAAACCTTTTCAAGAACGCTCGTTGTCCACGATTCATTCGCATCAACAACAATATCGGAGGAAGGCGCGTTTTCCCGGACCGCGGCAAGACGCTCGCCAATATTCTCCGCATCCAGCTTCAGTTTCAGAAGCGGCCAATCGCGCGCCTCTTTTGCGGCCCGGCCCATTTCTTCCGGCGTGCCCAAACTGATCGTGAAACCGGTGCGCGACGGGGTGGGCGGCGGAAGCCCCGCCAATTGCCAAACCGGTCTGCGCTTCATCTTCGCTTCGAGATCCCAAAGCGCGCAGTCAAGCGCATTGCGCGCAGCACCTGCGGGAAACATCGATTGTATTTGATTTCGGTCGATTGGGGCCCGTGAGGTATCAACCTTTCGCAGGGTGTCCACCACATGGCTCACTGTGTGGCCAAAACGGGCATAGGGCACGCATTCGCCACGCCCCATATGTCCATCGTGCTCGACTTCCACCAGCACAATTACCGCTTCGGATTTTGCTCCGCGTGCGATGCGGAACCCGCCGCGGATCGGCCATCGCTCTTCCCGGACAGTCAACCGCATGGATCAATTGACTTGAGTTTCGGCGTCCTCTTGGTCGAAATCGTCGAAGTCGTCAAAGAGATCTTCCACATTTTCGTTTTCACCCGCCGCATCCCCTTCGAGAAATGCGCGGCGGTCTTGGTAGTAGGCGGAGCGCAAAGTCGAATACCAATCGATAGAGGTTGAGCGCAGCTGGTCGACGCTATCGCCTACCTCTTGGCGCAAGCTCACCCCGTCCAAGCTATTCACGGCGATGGTGGTGCCGGCACCGAAAGACACCCATGTGGCCGGATCCGCCACGCGATCGACCAACTGTCCAAACCCATCGCGCGTGGTCGTTGGGCCCATGAGCGGCACCACCAAATAGGGGCCGGCGGAGACGCCATATGTGTAGAGTGTCTGGCCAAAGTCGGCGACTTCGCGCTCCAGGCCGACCTGGTCCGCGAAGTCGACAAACCCGGCAACGCCCACGGTCGTGTTGAGCAGGAAGCGCGCCGTACTTTTGCCGGCCATCTTGAATTCGCCTTGCAGAACCCGATTACCCACGGTCGCGGGTTCGCGCAAATTGCGGAAGATATTCCGTATGCCTTGCTCCAAGAAATCGGGGGCTACAAATCCATAAGCCTTGGCAATAGGCCGGAAGACCCGGCGATCCAGCCAATCGTTCGCGCCTAGCACCTTCCGGTTTACGCCTTCGATCGGATCCCAGACCCGATTGCGGTCCTTTTTTTTGCCGATCCGCTCGTCCGCATCTTCGGTCGGTGAGGCGAGGGCAACCGAAATATCTTCATCGTCAAGCGTTTCGCTTTGCTCAGGCGCGTCGTTTTTGCCGCCGGCGATGTCGCCAGTCGCATCCGAATTGACGTTCTTGAGCTTGGGAATGACCGGAATGTCAGCCGCCGTTGCCAGCACCACGAACACTTCCGGCCCGTCGCCGCGCTGCGCCTTGGCGCGGGTTCGCTCGACAGTTCGAAGTTCGAAGAGTGCTTCGGACAGACTGTTACTGATGGGAACGCTTTGAATGTTCCAGCCGTGCCTGTGAGCGTCCGGCGGCAGATGCACCACATCACGTCCATATGCTTGGGCCGAGCTATGTCCCAGCATGGTCGCCGCATACGTGGCTGCAGCGAACGTGAATGCTCTGAGATGCATTAAGTTACCCCTTCGGCAGGTCAAGGTCTTGGTCGAAGCCTCATAGTGCTGCCGTTGAAAACTGCACGACTTGTTTTTCTGATCTTTTGTCGGCAGTCAGTATATGTCGGAAAGGCGCTTTATTCCAACTTTATAGGGGCCCTGGCCAGGCGGTGGCCCCTCCATTTCTTGGCGTTTACCCGGCTCCTAACGAAGCTGAGCCGATGTCAAAGTGTCGTAGTCTGCTTCTTTACCTGTGCGGTCTTCCAGCGTCTGAATCAGGCCATTCATGCCCTTCCTCTTAATGATCGCGGAAAACTCTTCTCGCTGGGTAATGACCATGCTGATGCCCTCGATCTTGATGTCAATGACACGGAAAACAGGTCCTCGGGGGCGCACACGCCATTCAGCCAAGAAGGTCTGACCACTAGCCGGGTTCTTGATTTCAGTGGCCACCAAAATGTCCTTGGAGCCTGCAGCTTTTGCGCCGCGCACCGAAATTTCTTCGCCCGCATAATCAGTCAAACGGGTCGCATAGGCTTGGATGACATAGTCGTCGAACAGCGAGTTGTAGGCGTTGACCTCCGCCTTGGTGGCCGTCCGTGCATTCCGGCCCAGGGTGAAGCGAGCGATATAGTTTAAGTCAAAGTTTTGCGCCAGCAGCGCCCGAAAAGCCTTCTCTCTCGCTTCGTCGTTCAGAGTGTCATTCTCGAGCACGCGTATAGCGTCGGAACTCAAGGTTTCGATAAACGCGCTTGCTTCGTCAACCAGAGCAGCGTTTGACGGGGCCGCGTTGGCGGGCGCGACGGCGATATGCGTCCAGATCAGCAATCCGGAAAGTGTTGAAATGAACAGCGAGGACAAATGGCGCGCAGACATCATGTTCGATCCTTTATCGACGGAACTCATTCGGCAGATCTTGGCCGTAGCTACATATGGGGCAGTTTGGCGGTTTGTCCCTGCCGATCCGTTAAAGTTCAACTTTTATTGTTCTGGGCGTTAGTGGCCTGGGAATGTCTAAAACAAGGCGCGATGAAGACGTGTTCTCTATCAAAGATAGCGAGAATCAAAATAATACACGTATAATTAGATGGTCGGTGCGTCTGTTCCGAAAACTTGGCGGTTCTCGATGCGGTGGGCGTAGAGCTGATACAGGGGCTTGGAGGTTCCGGGCAGTTGGCGGCAGGCCTCGTTGATCTTGGCTGCTTCTTCCCAAAGGCGGCCACGCACGGCCGCAAAGAGTTGCTGATGGTGCTGATTGATTTCGCGGAAACGAGGGTTGGCGCGAATGAAGGCATTGCCGAGCAGCGCAAAGATGCGCACCTTTTTGGCGTCGGCCTGCAAGGCAATGGTGTCGATCTCCAGATGGGCCAGCTGATGCCCTTCAAGTCTCACGGTGGCTTCGTCGACGACGATTGCTGGACCATATCGTTCAGCATTTCGGCACAGCTCTGACGCCAGTGCGATCGGGGCGCCGAATGCGGAAAAGCGCTGCTTCTGCCGTTTTTTGGGCTGGGAAATCACGCAGCCGCCCGACGCAATCCCGACATTGAGTGTTACCGGCTCAAAAGAAAGCCCTTCATACGAGAACTCTTTTTCAAGTTTCGCATTCAGAGTCTCAAGCTTGCCGACCAAGTCCAGCCCACATTCGCACGCATTTGTCGCATTCGTGTTTTCGTCTTGCGCCGTGTGCCAGACAGCCAACATCGTGTCGCCGCGATTGATCATTGCTCCGCCATGCCGGGCGATTGTGCCGGCAATGGCGACAAACACTTTTTCCACGATGGCACCAACGGCGAAGGGGCTGCCTTCGTACCTTTCCGCCAAGCCCCCAATGTTACGAATGCTGCAGACAAGGACCGTGGCCTCGCGGTGGGTGGCTTGGGAAATTCTCACTTTGAACGGCGCGGGTGGCGGTGCCACATCGGAGGCCCCGGTTACGTGGCTGATCCATTCGGCATGCGCCGCTTGCCAAGCAGCCGTTGCGACAAAGATCAGAATAAGCGTCGTACACGGAATAATGAAATCGAACAGCATCAGCTGGTTTTGAAATATGACGAGACCGAAATAGGCGGGCAGGGCAATGGCAATCGATGCAATCACCGCCGACAAGGAAAGCGATGTGTACGCCGCGGCCGCCCAAATCAGCAGGCCGAAAACGATGATGTAAGCCTGTTCCGCCCGTCCGGCCCAAACGGGCCGATGGATAAAATGACCCGAGCTGATTTGATCGAAAGCAAGCATATGCAACTGGGCACGCGACAGTCTTGCACCATCGACCGTGCGCAGATTCGAGCGCTGAGCTTCCGCCATGCCAATGAAGACAAGTGTGTCTTCCAGTCGTTGGTCGCCCAATCCGCCATCCAAAATATCGGACCCCAAAAGTGTCACCTCAGAAGACGGTCCGGGAGGGTGCAACCAGATCTCCGCGTTTCGTGTCGTGGGAATTGTTATGTCGCCGACCGCAATTTCCTCAATACCGTGGGATCCAGCGGTCCAAGCGCTCTGCGTTTTGGTGTTCGATCGGACAATGATCGGTGCGTCGAAAGTGTACCGCAATGCCTCCAACGCCGTACTTGGGAACACTTTGCCTTCGATCGAGAACAGCAACGGCACGCGACGCACGACACCGTCGGCCTTTGTTGGTATACTGATAATGCCGGCACCGTTCGCCGTATTGGCATATTCCGAGATGTCCGAATATGCACCGCCGTAAGGGTCGAGGTAACTCGCCGGCGGCACGCCGTCGTACTGAATCGGTTCCATGAGGCTGGGGGCCTCTGCAGCCGCTCGGTCGTCGATTTCAATGGCAGCGATGCTCTTGGCGTGGCGCAAGGCGGCGCTCAACAAGGCGTCAGGATCATCTAGGTCGCGCAGCGCCCGGGTAATGTTCTCAGAAACGTTTTTTTTAGCAAGCGCATCGGCGAAGAATGACGGAGAGGCCGGGTCGGGGCGCGCGAAGGGCTGATCGAAGATGATGATTTTGGCGCCGGCCTCATTCAGCAGGTCGATAAGGCGCGCGATGTTCGTGCGGGGCCAATCCAACCCCATAGGGCCGGCCCGGTGCGCTGAATCGAGCTCTACATATAGAAGGTCGGGCCGTGCGTTCTCTGTTTCAGGTTCCGTGTCCGGTGTATTTTGCCACGGTGACGCGGCGACATAACGGTCAAACCCGAAGTTTTGGACCGCGGATGCGGCACCGCTGGGGTCCCACTCGTGAAAGAGCAAGGCAAACAGGATCAATGCGAGCGGTATTCCCCCCATGGAATGAAGCAATGCGCGCATAATCAGAAGCTCTGGCTCGCCGGTCTGTGTCTCTTATTCTACGGGACAGGGTACCGTGGCCAGATCAATTTTTGGCTAATAAACCGGCGCTGTGCGCTGAAATAAATAAGCCCCTGCGCTATCCCAGTGCAGGGGCCTTTAAACTTAACTTAGCAGCCTACTCTGCTGCTGAGCCGTCTCCGCCATGTTCCTTCATATGAGCGATCACATCCAGGCGGTCCTGCTCCCTCGGCAACTTCAGAATCATCTTCGATCTGGGGACAAATCCGCGCGGGTCCTCAAGATAGGCCAGCAAATTCTCGTCGTTCCAGATAAGGCCGCCTTCGCCGGCTTCCCTCATGGCGGGAGAATATCTGTAATCAGGATCCGCACCCGCTTGGCGGCCGACAACGCCGTGCAGATTGGGGCCGGTCGGCTTCTTCTTGCCGGGCTCCAGCGAATGGCAGGCAACGCAGCGTTTGAATACGTTCTCTCCCTTCGCGGCGTCGCCTTCGGCTGCAAAACCGGCGTGGCTCGTGGCGAAAGCGCCTGTCATTACGATCGATGCCAAAACGAGTGATGTTCTGATGTTCACAACCCTTGCCCCCTCATTGGATGTTCAACCCTTTATAACAATGTACATGAATATGACCAAAACGGCAGCGGTTGTGGGACAACAACACGGACGCGATAAAATGGTTGCCTAAGCCGCCTATTTTGTGGCCCAAGCACTTTACGCTAAGGTTTTCGGGACAGAATGTGGCACTTCGGTAGTGTTTGCGCATTCTGGGTGGAGAGGGAAAAGGGCCGGTGACAAATCCAGGCGCTGGGGGCGCGCCATCTTTCGAAGAAGTGGCAGGCCGAGCGGGGTTTTATGCTGCGCGCGGAAACTGGACCGTGTCCCATATCGCGGATTTGGATGGTCACCTCCGACGATTGAGGCCCCCTCAGGCGAGAAAAGTCGAAATCGATCTTTCAGACGTGACCGCGCTCGATACGGCAGGTGCGTGGCTGTTCCACCGCACTGCGAAGGTCTTTCGCGAAGGAAACGCCCAGGCCGAATTCACCGGCGCGTCAGAGTCGCATCGCATCCTTCTCGATGAAGTCGCCCGGAATGACGAACCTTGCGACATTGAACCGCCGCGCCGGAATTTCGTTATCCAGATCTTGGATCGGATCGGCCGCGGGGCTGCCTCCATGTGGGAACAGGCTGTCAGCATCACTGGATTTTTCGGGCTTATTTTGGTCGTGATGGCGCGCACCATTGTGCAGCCCAAACGCCTGCGTGTGACCTCCATGGTGCACCACATGGAAGAGGCAGGATGGAACGCCATACCCATCGTGACGTTGTTGACCTTTCTCATTGGCGCGGTCCTGGCCTATCAGGGGTCGGTGCAGCTTCGAAATTTTGGTGCCGAAGTCTTCACCGTGGATCTCATCGCCATTTCTATTCTGAGGGAGATCGGGGTCCTCATTACGGCAATCATCGTGGCCGGCCGATCGGGCAGCGCGTTCACTGCGCAAATCGGCTCCATGAAGGTTCACGAGGAAGTGGATGCCATGCAGACACTCGCGCTCGACCCGATCGAGATGTTGGTGGTGCCGCGCGTTCTTGCGTTGGTTTTTATGCTGCCATTGCTGGTCTTTGGCGCCGACCTTGCGGGGATCGCCGGCGGCGCTTTGGTGGCTTGGACATCGCTTGGTATCTCGCCCACCATGTTCCTCAACCGCTTTCTGGAAACCACGGACCTGGTTCAGTTTTGGATTGGTATCATCAAGGCCCCCTTCTTCGCCTTTCTCATCGCCATGGTGGGCTGTTACGAAGGGCTGAAGGTGGAAGGCAGTGCTGAATCCGTCGGCCAGCGCACGACCCAATCTGTCGTGGAATCCATCTTCTTGGTGATCATCGCCGACGCACTTTTCTCCATCTTCTTTGTTGAAATTGGATGGTAGAAATGGGGCGTAGTGCATTGCACCAGAACATTATTTCGGTTCGCGGTCTGCGAACTCAGTTTGGGTCTCACGTGGTTCACGACCATTTGGACCTGGACGTTCGCCGGGGCGAAGTGATCGGCATTGTGGGTGGTTCGGGCACCGGGAAGTCGGTGCTGCTCAAAGCCATCACCGGTCTTTTAACGCCCGCCGCGGGTCAAATCGAGGTGTTCGGCGTGGATCTGACGGCGTTGCCGGATGATGAGAGACGCCAGCAAGAGCGCCGTTGGGGTGTGCTTTTTCAGGATGGGGCGCTTTTCTCTTCGCTCACGGTGGCACAGAACATTCAAGTCCCGCAGCGCGAACATCTCAAACTGCCCCAGGAACTGATGGACGAACTTGCAGCAATCAAGATCCGAATGGTTGGTCTGCCGGCCGATGCGGGGGCAAAGTTTCCGTCGGAATTGTCAGGCGGCATGCGCAAACGATCCGGACTTGCCCGGGCTCTGTCTCTTGATCCTGAAATCGTCTTTCTGGACGAGCCGACGGCGGGGCTCGATCCCATCGGCGCGGCCGCCTTCGATCAACTCATAAAGAAGTTGCAACAAACTCTTGGTTTAACTGTGTTTATGGTCACGCACGATTTGGACAGCCTCTATGCGATCTGCGACCGGATAGCCGTGCTGGCGGAAAAACGTGTTATCGTCGTGGGGACGATGGACGACATGATGGCTCATGATCATCCATGGATCCGAGAGTACTTCCACGGACCAAGGTCGCGGGCAGCACAGCATTCATTAGGGAAGGCTTAACGAGGGCTCGGGGTAGATGGCGGCGAGAATCTGCGTTGACGCGGAAGGGGTGTTACGGTTGTGGAAATAAGAGCGAACTACGTTCTCATCGGTCTGTTTTCGATTGCCTGTGTCTTCGCGGCGTTTCTGTTTGTCCTGTTGTTGGCGAAGCAGCAGTTCGATCGCGAGTTTGCCTATTACGAAATTCTCTTTGATGGGGACGTTTCCGGACTCTCCGTCGGTGCCGAGGTCCGATATAACGGCATTTCCGTGGGCGAAGTCCGCACAATCAAGCTCGACCCGGACGATCCGCGCAAAGTGCGGGTGCTCATTCAGGTTGCCGCCGATACACCCGTCCGGGAAGATTCCGTGGCTTCTTTGGAAGCCCAGCTCCTGACCGGCGTGTCGATTGTCCAGATAAGCGGTGGTTCTCCGGATAGCCCTCGGCTGACGGCGAAAGCGGGCGAGCGATACCCCGTGCTCAAGTCCCAGAAATCTGGCCTGCAGGAATTGTTCACAGGTGCCCCGGATCTGATCGCCAAGGCAAATATTCTTGTGGAGCGGCTTGCTGCGGTCGTTGATCGCGAGAACCGCGCCTCCATCGCACAATCCCTCAAGAATGTTGAGAAGCTCACGCAGGCCTTTGCCGACAACTCGGAGGAACTGAATCAGATCCTCGACAATTTTGCGGCAGCCTCGACAGACATTGCGTCATTGGTAAAGCAGTTGGACACGCTTGCAACGACCGCGAATGAGCTCCTTGACGAAGACGCCCGTACCTTGCTGACCGAAGCCGCCCAGGCGGCGCGAAATGTGGCGACGCTCGCTGAGGATCTCGACAACGTGGTGGTCGAAAACGAAGAAGCGATTTCAGATTTTTCCAGACAGGGCCTGGCCCAGCTTGGCCGGCTCGTCACCGAAGCACGGCAGCTGGTGGCAACTTTGGACCGTGTCGCAACCAGGATCGAAAGCGATCCGGCGGCGTTTTTCTTTGGCAATCAAGCGGCGGAGTTTGAACCCAGATGATGAGGAAAGCCGGCTCACCGAGCCCGACCAGCATTGCGCCGCGCGGGACCATGCCAAAAGTGCGCGTGGGGCTTCTAATTGCCGCGTTTGGATTGTCTCTTGGCGGATGCGGGCTGTTGAGTTTGCCCGGCACGGGGCCTGCACCTGATCTTTATGATTTGTCGCCGAAGAGCACATTCGAAGAAGGGCTGCCCACAGCGTCGTACCAATTGGTGGTCGAAGAACCGGTGGCAAGCCGTGCCCTCGATTCCGACCGCATTGCAATCCGCACCTCGCCTTTGGAGCTTAAATACTATGCGGGCGCGCGTTGGAGTGACCGGGCGCCCAGCCTTGTCCAGACGTTGTTGGTGGAATCATTCGAAAACTCCGGATTGATCGTTGCCGTGGGGCGCCAGGCCATCGGCCTGCGCGGTGATTATGACCTCAAGCTGGAATTGCGCGAGTTTCATGCGGAATTGTTCAGCGACACCGGCGTGCCGACCATCCGGACGCGGCTGAATGTAAAGATTATCAAACAGCCGTCGGCGCAGATTATCGCGTCCGAGACGTTTGAACGAACGGCGGACGCGCTCAGCGATTCCGTGCCGGATGTGGTAAACGCGTTCGACGAGGCCTTGGGCGCGACCATGAAGCGGGTCGTGGGCTGGACGCTCAGGTCCATTGACGCCTATCAGCAGCGTAGAAAGGCGGAACAGGACGCCCGCCGGACGCTACCGTCGAACGAACAAATCGATGAAGACGGCAATCCGGTTGAGGAGAAGATCGGGCTTTAGGCGGCGCAGCGACCGGCCATTGTTCAGTCATAATACTCTTTTAGGAAGCGGGCCTCTAAATTGGCGCCGCTTTAATTCATCATTGTTGAGTTGATTGCTTAGTGTTCGAGCGTTTGCTTTTTGTTGCGCGGCCCGCGTTTTATGCTGCTTTTGTCGTGGGGGTCGCCATATCCGCCGCCGGATTGTTCGGCAGCTGGCATGTGGTCTTTGACGCCACAAATCATTTTCGCCCACATTTCATTCTGTTGTCGCTGATCGGGCTGGCTGCTGCTTGGCCCATCGACCGTGGGCGCGCGGTTCTCGCCGCTTTCGGATGTTTAACGCTTAATCTGTTTGCGCTTCAGGTACATCTGGCAAGCGCTGCGCCGGTTGCCGCGGCAGACGCGAAGAATACGATCACGTTGGCGACCTTTAACGTTTGGGGGCGCAACGACGATGTCGCGAACATTGAAGCGTTTTTGAGAACGCACGAGCCGGGCGTCATCGTTTTGCAGGAGGTATCCCTTCGCAAAGCACAGTTCTTAGAAGACTTGCGGGCGATCTATCCTTATCAGAAGAACTGTGCCGAAGACCTGCATTGCCGGTTGGCCTTGCTCTCGAAACATCCGTTTGAGGCTGCCGGCACTGTGAGCCGAACCAGCGGAGGCCCCCCAATCATTTGGGCGCAATTTGGGGGACAGGCCAACAATCGCGCTTCTACAACCACTGTTGTGGGAACGCACTTTCACGTGGCTTTGCCGACCCGAACTCAGTTTCGCGATAAGGAGCGGCTGGTTGATTTCGTGGAGCAGATTGACGGGAACGTCGTCCTGCTTGGCGATTTCAACGCTACGCCGTGGTCCCATGTCATCGGCGACTTGACGGATCGCACAGGTCTGCGGCCACTTCATCGTTTCTTACCCACCTGGCCTGCTCAATTCGCGGTGGCGCAGTTTCCCATCGACCTGTTGTTCGTGTCTGCGGGGATCGAAAACCACGGAGTGTGGCGGGGCTCGGCCGGGGGATCGGATCATCGGCCGGTCATCGCCGAAATTGCATTGCCGGACCAAGTAGACTTTGCGCGTGTTGAAGGGAAAACGCAGGCGGCCGGTCAGCCGAAATAGCCGATCGATTGGCCAAGCAGTAAGTAAACCTTGCCCGTCTGAGAAGCCAGGTATGAGTCCGCGAGCTGATTATCACGGTCTCGCGTCAACGCTTCGTCGAGCAAGCGTTCGAACTGCCTCACATAGCGATCGGCATTGTCGCGGAATTCCTGATCTTCCCGATACTTTTGTTCGATCCGTTCCGACAGCCCGGTTGTCCGTAGGCTGAGTAACCGGTTTGCAAAGACGTTCTTTTCGCCATGCTGATAACGTTGCCACAGCTCAATCGGTGGCGTGTCTTCAAGAAGGTGATCGATATCGATGGCCATAGCCTGAAGGCTCTCCACAATCGACGCGGACGCTTGCTGAAATTCGCTGTCCCCCAAATGCGTCGGCAGATCGCCAGGCTCTTCCGGTTGCGGCCGAGGCTGTTCGGCGTCTTCGGCCTCTCTTTCCTCGTCAATTCGGGTGAACAGTGTCTGCCAAAATCCTTTTTCCGGCAGATTGGTGCCCCGACGGCGGGCAAGTTGCTGCGGGTGTTCGGGTTGTGGCAGTTCGGCCGGGACGTCTTGGTGGGGAAGGGGACTTTCGTCCGCCGGCCAGGGCATGGCGTCGTTGGGTTCGGCGCCACCGGCATCGTCAGAGGAAGACCACTGACCCCGTTTGAAGACACCTAAGAACTCTTCATCGTCTTGGGCATGGTCGGACCGTACCGGTTCAACGTCTTCGACCGCGGGTGGCTCTTCGGCGTCTTTGTCCATCATGCCCATATGCATGTCGATCAGCAGCTGGCGGCGCTCTTGTATAGCTGCCTGCAGCTTAGCTGCTTCATCCGTCACCGATTGTGCGAGTGCGTTCATCTGCGAGATTTCGGATTTGAACATGTCGCGCAGTCGGGATGCCTCACTCGCAGCCTTGTCGGGGATTTGGGCGATGCGGTTCTCCACGTCGCGAGACAGGCCCTCCAGCTTTGTTTGAAGCTTACCCGACTGACCTTCCACGACGCCGATGGTTTGGTTGAGTTTGGCGCCGGCGTCGCCCAGCGCGGTTAGCGCCTTGTCCAGATGAGTGACCAACTCTTCGGCGGACATGCGGGAGTCCTTGATGCGCGCCGTCAGTTTTTCGCTTGCGGCTTCCGCGGCAGCAGTACTGTCGCCGACGGAACGGTTGATCGCTTCCGCCTGTTCGTGCATGGACCGGCGCACGTCTTCGGCGACTTGGTTGGCCGTGGACAGGGCCTCGCGAATGGCTTTGGCCGTATCTTCGCCGATTTCGATGACGGTCGCCGCCTCAACCCGGATCTTCTTGTTGAGGTCTGCGGCCCGTAGCATGAATTGTGCTGCCGCCTCGTCGCTTTCCGAAATCGCTTCGTTCGCTTTGGCCTTAAACGCGATGGCTGCGTTTTGTGCCGACTTCTCGATGGCCACCGCCGCCTTGGCGCTGTCCTCGAGCGAGCGTTTGGTTTCCGCCCTGAACTTTTCGCTGGCGTCTCCGGCGCGCGCCATCATGGCGGCAAACGCTTCTTCGAATTTGTCGCGTGCCTGCCCAAGAGCTTCGTCCAATTGGGTTGATTGGTCCGCTAAGACCTCCGACATGCGGCCCAGGAAATCCCGCTGACGCGTGATCGCACCGTCGAGGAAGGTTCCCTGGCCCTCTAGCTTGCGGACCATATTGTCCAGGTCGACGCGCTTTTGTTCGTACTTCTGAACCACTTCCTCCGAGCGCTTGGCAACCGCATCCGCCACATTATGAAGCTTGTCGTGCTGTTGACTGATCGCGGTTGCTGCATGTTCGGAACCAGCGGACATTGTGTCCAACGCCTTTCGAAATGTTTCCAAATGGCTGGAAACCAAATCTTCCGTACGCTTCATTTCTTTTTGGGCTTGCAAGCTGGTGTTGGACAAGTCCGCGAGTTTGCCTTCGATCGACTTTGCGTTTTTCCCCATTTCTTTATGGAGCTTTTCGGCAAAGCTGCTCAGCGACTGTCTTTCTTTTTCCAGATCGGTCTTGATGTCGTTAGTTTGGGCACGAGCCCTGCGCCCTGCCTCGTCAAGGGCGGCCACTTTCTTCTCCAAAGCGGCTTCCATCTTCTCGACCCGCGCAGATGCAGCATCCAGCGCGAGAGAGATCTTTTCGATCTGCTGTTCGACAGCGATACCAACGGTGGTCACGTCCTGGGCCGCGCTGTCGCCGGGTCGGGTGAGCCGCTCCGCCATGGAGCGCATGGCATCAGCACTGCGCCGCAACTTGGTCGACTGGGACACGATGATGGCCATCATCCAAAAGAAGCCGACAGGACCTAGGGCGCCGACCAGTAAGGCCGCAAGCCAAGCGCTCGGAAAGATCGACAGGACCGGGATTTCTTCGTTGAAGGCATAGATGTAGCCGGCCCAAAGGCCAAGCCAGGAAACAGTAGCAATGAAAGCCCAACCATAAGCGCCGACCCATCGGCGGCGGCGTCCCGAAGCCCGTCGCGACTTTCGATCACTTTCCCCATGGGCCTGCTCGCGCACCGCGAGGGCGCGTGCCGTCGGCTCGGCATCGGCGTCAGTGGGGGCCGATGCATCGGTCCGTTTGTTCACCTTGGTTTCCCGGGCAATACCGCCAAAAGCAGCCGACCCTGTGTCACTGGAGGCCTGGCTCACCGGTTGCCACTATCTTCCTGCATCATTATCTCAAAGAATCACCTGATCGCCATCATTCACAATAGCAGAAGCCGGCGGTTCGGATGTACTTTTTGCTGAAGCTGTGAATTGGCTAACTATATGGTCAATAGGCATAAAACGGTATCACATAAGGGGAGACGATCTCCGTGGACAACAATCTAATCATGCTGGCCTTGGCCGGTTTTCTGTTTTTAGCGCTTCATTTAGGCGTATCTGGGACCCGCTTGCGCGACACGGTCGTCGGCATGATCGGCGAAGGCCCTTATATGGGGCTGTTTTCCCTGGCCTCTCTGGCCGGAATTGTCTGGCTCTCGACGGCCTACAATGCGGCGTCCGCCGAAAGCTATGTCGAGACCTGGGGTCAGCTGGCCAATCTGCATATTTTGGCGTCGGTGATCATGCTGTTTGCCTTTTTGATCGGTGTACCCGGAATCCTGACCCCCAGCCCAACGGGTGTCGGAGGTGAAGGACAGCTAGACCAGGAGGAGCCGGCCAAAGGCATGACGCGCATCACGCGTCATCCCTTCTTGTGGGGCACCCTGTTATGGGCATTGGCGCATCTGATGGTCAACGGGGATCTCGCCTCGCTTCTCATGTTCGGCACATTCATCATCCTGACCTATTTCGGTACGCTATCGATCGATGCCAAGCGGCAACGCAAACTGGGCGACAAATGGGACGCCTTCGCCGCCAAGACGTCAAACGTGCCGTTCATGGCGATCGCGCAAGGGCGCAACAGCTTGAACATCGGCGAAATCGGCTGGTGGCGGATCGCGGTGGCGTTGATTTTGTACCTCGTCTTCTTTGGCGCCCATGGCTGGATGTTCGGTGTTATGCCCGACATCATCCGGTAGCCGCTCGGCCGAAAACGCTGATCAACTTTTATTCCGAATACGGCGCGTTTTGTGTTTTGACATGAACACAAAACGCATTCTTCCGCATGCGTTGTTCATCCCCTGTTCAGGTTAGGCACCTGCAGGAGCGCGTAGGGCCCATCCATAGTTTGAGCCTATCGGTTTGATGGGTCGCATTTAATTCAAATGCCTCAAATTAGCCCCAATCGATCCACACATGAACATCCGAGCGCCAAATTGGTGCCAAGCTTAATTCCTTAATTATTTGGTAGAAGCCGCTCCGTAAGATGTTGGGTGTAGGCGTAGGATGAGGAACAGAATTAATGACACTGCTCTCTGAAAAAAATCCCGTCGACGTTGTTGAGTCCGTTGAGGCAGCACCGAGCAGATCGATACCCATCGATCTTGACCACCTTCATCAGTACACCCTTGGCGACCGCAACCTCGAACGCGAGCTGCTCACCCTGTTTCGTGACCAGGCGAAAATCTATCTAAACAAAATGGATCCGGACTGCGATGTGCAAAGCTGGGTCGACACGGCGCACACGCTGAAGGGATCAGCAAAGGGCGTCGGCGCATGGCAGGTAGCGCACTTGGCCGAGACGGCGGAAGCAATGGCCACTGTCGATTATCGCCAGCGCCAGGACATGATCCACAAGCTCGAGCTTGCCGTCATGCAGGCCAAGCGGTTTATCGACTGTCGCTTGCTGGACTGCGCTTCCTAAATCGTTTCCGGTAATCGCCGGATCGCTGCGTGTCATTGCGCAGCGCCGCCCGCGTGGCTTAAGGTCTCCCGATCAACAAAAAAGGGACCGAAATATGCCGCGCCTCACCACCCTTGACCGAAAAGACCTTGCCGAATTGGAACCCTTCTTCGAACTCGTCGAAGGGGCCATGGGCTTTGTCCCCAACAGTCTTATGACCATGGGGCGCAATCCGGCGCTGGTGAACGCTTTTGGGGGACTTGCAGCTCTGATCCAAGGGCCGGGCAAAGTGCCAGGCGAGCTCAAAGCGCTCATATCTTTCGTCGCCAGCCGATCCGCCGGTTGCCAATACTGCATGGCCCACACCAGCCATGTGAGTGTGAACCACCCAGGGGCCTCGCGGGAAAAATTCGATGCCATTTGGGAATATGAGAAAAGCCCGCTTTTCACCGAAGGCGAACGGGCCGCCTTGCGCGTGGCACAAGGGGCAGGACAAGTCCCCAACGCCGTGTCGGATCAAGACTTTGACGCGCTTAAGCAGCACTTTGATGAAAATCAAATCGTCGAGATCGTTTCCGTAATCGCGCTGTTCGGGTTTCTCAATCGCTGGAACGACACGCTTGCAACCGAGCTTGAATCGACGCCCCTGCAATTCGCGGAAAAGAATATCGCGGCCCATGGTTGGCAAGCCGGGAAACACTCCCCAGGCTAGCAAGCCCGAAAGTTGACGGAGGCGTCATTTTTTGCTCTAAGGTTTGTGGTTGAATTCCGGCAGTTGGAACCGTAAGACACGGTCCAACAACAAGCTAAGCCTCATTCACGGAACAAGATGGCGAAAATCACATACATCGAATTCGGTGGCACCGAACACGTGGTCGACGTGGAAAACGGCAACAGCGTCATGGAAGGGGCGGTCAAAAACTCCATCCCCGGTGTGGACGCTGATTGTGGTGGTGCCTGCGCCTGTTCAACCTGTCATCTCTACATCGACCCGGCATGGATCGAAAAAGTCGGACCGCCGAAGGAGATGGAAGAAGACATGCTCGATTTCGCGTTCGACGTGAAGGAGAACAGCCGGCTGAGCTGTCAAATTGAAGTCACGGACGAGTTGGACGGCCTAATCGTTCGGATGCCCGAGCGGCAGTTTTAGCGTTTTTGGAAACAATCCAAGCCGCCCCACTCCCCCGGCCCAACCTCCCCAAGGGTACACTCTTTCGGGTGCTTGGGCCGGGGGAGTGGGGCGGATAAGCCGTCAAACAAAGACTACTCGGCAGCGGGCCGCTTGCGGGCATCGAAGACATCGAATTCATGGGCGATGAAACGGTCGACCATGGTGCGCCAAACGGCTTCCGCTACATCCGCTGACAGTCCGGCCTGGCGTGCTTCTGACAGGACTTTCGAGACCACATCTTCAATCCGTGCTTCGTCGCGCACGGTGTCCCTCGACCCCTTAATGTGGCCGGCACGCTCGATATATGTTTGCCGTTCCGCCAGCAGGTGCACCAAAATGCGATCAATCCGATCGATCTCCGAACGGATATCGGCCATATTTTCGCAGTCTTTCGCGGATTTCGCTTTTGTGGATGTGTCGGTCATTTCTCAACCACCCGGCTGCGCCACACGGACAATCCCTCGATTCCTGACTTATTTGGCATTTTGAGCGGTCCCTGCCAATGCACCGTGGCAAAGTATCGCAAAATCGCGTCATAATGACGTTGGCGCGCCGTTTGCCGCCCAACACAGTGTGACGATTTCTCTGGGTAGGATGCAATGGGTTTTTACGACAAGTACATATTGCCGTTCATGTTGAACGCCGCAATGAATCAAAAGCCGATCCGGTATCAGCGGCAAAAAGTGGTGCCACATGCCGAAGGACGCATTCTGGAAGTAGGTATTGGGTCGGGTCTCAATCTTGCCTACTACGATCCCGACAAAGTTGAAAAAGTGTGGGGGCTTGATCCGTCTGCGGAGCTTCGGGTCTATGCCGAAAAAGAGGCGGCCGAGGTGCAGTTCGATGTGGAATTCATCGGCCTGGAGGCAGAGAACATCCCGCTCGACGATGCCAGCATGGACACCGTGCTCATGACCTACACGCTGTGCACCATTCCCGATGCAATTGCAGCGTTGAGGGGAATGCGCCGCGTTCTGAAACCCGGCGGCAAATTGATCTTTTGCGAACACGGAAAAGCTCCCGATGAATCTGTTCGAAAATGGCAGGATCGCCTGAACCCGATTTGGAAACGCATCGGCGGCGGGTGCAATCTCAACCGCGATATACCGGGGTTGATCAAACAGGGCGGTTTCGCGGTGGAGGATCTGGACACCATGTACATCCCCGGTCCTAAACCGATGACGTTTAATTACTGGGGCAGTGCCGTTTAGGCCCTGACAAGCTCATGTTGCGTTGGGGCGTTCGCATCCTTGTGATCCTCGGGGTGCTGATGACTGTGCTGTTGGCCGCCGCTTGGTGGAAGCCGGTAGAGACATCAAGGCTCATTTGGCCGCACATCGAAGACCATATGCTGCGCGACCCGTTTGTCGGCATCACCACCAATGGGACAGTGCAAGATGGCTTGTTTACCATTCGGACGACAGGCGTGTCGACGGCGCCCATTCGCGACGCGGCGGATGCATTCGTCGACAGTCTGTCGACCGAGCAGCAGGAACGTCTGTTGTTTCCGATCGATGATCTGGAATGGCGGCGGTGGGCGAACATACATTTGAGCACGCGCCAGGGGGTCGGTTTCCTCGAAATGAATGATGAGCAAGCGCAGGCGGCGGTTCAACTGTTGGCGGAAAGCTTGAGCCCAGACGGCCTTCAGACAGCCGTCGACATTATGCGGCTGGAAGGCCATTTGGCCGATCTTTTGGACAATGCGCCGGGTTATGGAGAGAAACGTTATTGGTTCACATTGATGGGCACGCCATCCGACAGCGAACCGTGGGGCTGGCAAATTGATGGGCATCACCTGGTGATCAATTTCTTTGTCCTGGGCGACCAGATCGTCATGACGCCCACCTTTATGGGATCCGAGCCACCGGTCGCGAAGTCGGGCCGCTACGATGGAATTGCCGTTTTGCAAGAAGAGCAAAGCGAGGGCCTTGCCTTCATCAATGCGCTGCCGCCCGAACAGCGGTCCGTCGCGATCCTCAGCAACCGGAAGGTGGACAATGACAATCACGGGGAATTGTTCAGCGACAATGCGATCGTTCCCTTCCAGGGCATCAAGCTTGCGGATCTGTCCCAAGATTTGCAGGCTCAGGCAAGGCAGCTGATCCGCCTCTACATCGGTAAAATGCGCGCCCGGCACGCGGCGCTTAAGATGACCGAGATATTGCGCCATTGGGACGAAACCTATTTTGCATGGATTGGAGAAACGTCGGCCGACGCGGTTTTTTATTATCGCATTCAAAGTCCCGTAGTGATGATCGAATTCGATCACCAAAAGCCGATTGCCTTACCGGGCCCCAATCGGCCCACGCGAGATCACGTGCACACGGTAATCCGTACACCGAACGGCAACGACTACGGCAAAGACCTGTTGCGACAGCATTTGGAGCGTCATCCTCATTGAGGGTGGCCCATTCACTCTTGTCCGAATATGTGGGAAGAATGGCAGTGCCCATGCTTGCTCCCCTGTCCGCTTCCGAACAAAACTCCTTGATTACAACAGGACAATCATATGCCTCACATTGGCCCAGACGTAACGCTTGACGATCCGGCCTTCGTTCACGACACGGCTCTCTTGTATGGGAAGGTCTATATCGGTCCCGGCGCGTCGGTTTTTGCGCGTACGGTGATGCGTTCGGAAACATTTGAAATCCGGATTGGTGCACGCACGAACATCCAAGACTTCGTTATGGTCCATGAAGGGAGTAGGTCGCCAACCATCGTCGGGGAAGATTGCTCGATAACGCACCACGTCACGCTCCATGGGTGCGAGATAGGGGACCGGTGTCTTGTCGGCATTAACGCTACGGTCATGGACGAGGCTAAAATTGGGGCGAACTCGATCGTTGCGGGACATGCAATCGTCTCCGAACGCAAAGAGTTTCCCGAGAACTCTGTGATTGCCGGTGTACCGGCGAAGCTGGTTGCGACACGGGACAATAGCGCTGCGAACTTGCGCAATTCGAGGTTTTACCAGGTGATTGCGGCCAATTACGCCAAAGGAATTGAACGCCTAAGTCCAGAACAAATAGAAGAGCTTTCGAAGGGATGAGGCTGAAAGGATGGCTATGCTTGAGTTGAGGCCTGGGTGCGAATGTTGCGACAAGGACCTGCCTCCAGAAAGTCAAGAAGCGCGGATTTGCACATTCGAATGTACCTTCTGCGCAATTTGTGCGGATGAAAAGCTTAAAGGTGTTTGTCCCAATTGCGGTGGCAATCTGGTGCAGCGGCCAATTCGGCCCGCAGCGCTGCTGGACCGGTTCCCGGCTTCGAAAGAGCGCGTGTTCAAACCGGAAGGGTGTGTCTAGGCGACCTCATACTTCGAGACCGACGCCAAACGGCGTCCTCCTCAGCATGAGGTCTAAGTGTAAGCTTCATCCTGAGGGCCGCCGAAGGCGGCGTCTCGAAGGATGAAGTGGAAAACAAAGAGATGTCTTCGATCCTCAAAATCTACGCCCCCGTGATTTCCACCTATGGGCGGATTGCGGCCATGACGGCGGAAGAAGCGGGACTGGTCTGGGAGAATGTTCCGACCCATGCGGGCGCCGGCGAACACCGCGCACGGCACCCGTTCCAGAAAACGCCGGCTGTTGAAATTGACGGTATCCAGCTCTACGAGACCATCGCCATTTGTCAGTATGTGGATGATGTGCACGGCCGTGGGCAGCTTCAGCCGAAAGATCCGTTAGAGCGGGCACGCATGAGCCAATGGATTTCCATTGCAAATGCTTATGTCTTTCCCACGACGGAAAACGGATTGGTCTTGCCCCGCCTCGTGGTCCCCATGATGGGGGGCACGCCGCGGGAAGAGCTCATCGAGCAAGCGCTGCCGACCATCGCGTATCAGATGACGCTCGTCAGCAACCGGCTCGAAGAAGCGGCATACCTGGCAGGTAATCGCTTTTCCCTCGCCGACATCTTTATGTACTGCATTTTGAGGGCCGTTCAGCTTACGCCGGAAGGGCGCATGATCTTCGATCAGCTTCTGCCTTTGAAAAAGTGGGCTAGCACTGTTTCGACCCGAAAAAGCGCGCAAGCGACCCAATGGTCGACGGAAGACTTTATGGATTAGCTTGGCCGTCCCGCTCCCCCTTCCCAACCACCCGATAAGGGTACCCTAGGGGTGGTTGGGAAGGGGGAGCGGGACGGTCGTAGGAGATATCAAAACATGTCCGACAATCTCGCTGACTTCATGCCGTTCTCGAAGCTTATGGGCGTCCAGGTCACGGAAGCTACGAAGGAAAGAGTCGTGGGCACGCTGACGGTTGGGCCTGAGCTGTGCACCAGCAACAACATCATGCATGGCGGGGCGATGATGGCGTTTGCGGATACATTGGGGGCGATCGCCGCGTCCTTGAACCTGCCGGAGGGGGCCAATGGGACAACAACCATCGAAAGCAAAACCAATTTCCTAAGGGCCGCCCCGGAAGGGTCCACGATCACCGCCGAAACCACGCCCGTCAATGTGGGTCGGCGGCTGTCGGTCTGGCAGACTAAACTGTTCCGCGAAGACGGCAAACCAGCGGCCATTATCACCCAATCGCAATTGGTGCTGTAAGATCAGTCGGAAACCTTAAACCAAAACTCCACTTCCTCGGTTTCCACATCGCAATGGGCCGAATGTTCTAATCCGGCCGGCACGTGGTACCAGTCGCCCGGACCATACACATAATCAGAGCCATTCATGGTGATGGTCATTTCGCCTTTTGTGATCACCCCCCAATTGTCCGTGTCGTGGGTGTGAGGCTCAATCACCGTGCCGCCTGGATAAGTGCCAAACAGCACATCGCAGTTTTCGGCTGGAAGACGGAAGGCGTCAAACCGCCCCCGATAAGGTTGGAGCTGCTTAATGCGCTCTGGAAATTCTGACCATCTCATATACGGCATCCAAAGTTGTTGCGCTGCAGTGTGCCCATCCTGGGGTCGAAAGCTTTCAAAAAAGTGCCCCAATCAGTGCAAGGGGCGTTCATTGCCGGTCCGAAATGTTAATGTGCCGGAGGAAATGGTTGCCGATAGCGTGCCAAGATCATGTTGAGCCGAACCACCGATCAGTTTGCGGTCTCGCTGTTGCCGCGCAGCGCCTATGAGGCGCGATTCACGGCCGACCGCACCCGGATCGGTTTTGCCTTTGACATTCAACGGGGAAGCCATGCCATCGGCACGGACCGGCACACACCGTTCATCACGCGGCCGTCGACGGTTGCCGTTACGCCGCGAGGGTGCGATGTGTTTTCCCAGTCGGCTGTGGGCGGCGAGTACCTCACGATCGAGCCATTGGACAAGGATTGGCACCTTCCACCTTCAGCCTGCACAAATCGTGTCGTTCCGGAGGCGGATCAAATCGCCCACGCACTGAGGCGGTTGATGTTCCGCTTGGGCCCGCACCGGGAAGAGCTGAACGAGCATGCCTTCACGTTTGTGGATTTGGTGGAGGAAAGTTTGGGTGATGGTCCGATTGCGCATTCACATCTTGGGTCGCTGACAGACCGCCGCCTCAATACCCTGAACGATTTCATCGAAGCGCACTTGCCCGGTGATCTTGGCGTGGACAAAATGGCGGCACAGGTGGGCCTGCGGCCGCGGCACTTCATGCGCGCCTTCAAACATGCAACCGGAACAACGCCGCATGCTTATGTGGTGGAACGCCGGTTGGAGCGGGCACGCCGGCTTCTTGTTGCGGGCAGCCAGCATGTCTCTGACGTCGCGATGGCATGTGGGTTTTCGTCCCACGCCCATCTCACATCCTGCTTCACCAAGCGGTTTGGGGTGCCGCCATCGGCCTTCAGACGACACGAGCGCGCTAGCGGATCAGCCCTTCGATCATGATCTGAGCGCCGGCGCCACCGAACCAGGACAGCACCGGGATCAGCAAATAGACAATGAAACGGCCGATGTCAGGTGAGTCCACCGGCCAGTCTGACAAAGAGTCCAACTCGCGCTTGTAGGCCAATAGGTCTGAAAGATGCGCCGACGGACCGTTTTGCGGCTCTGATTGACCTTTCAGAACGGCCCGACGGCCCTTAACGGCGTGAACCACCCAATCCAACTCCTTGCTCTTCTCTCGAACAATGAAACTGCGGGCGGCAAACAGAGGGAGCAGAAACTCGACGGTAGCAAGCACGGCCGAAAGCCCGACCATCACGTAAATTGTCGGCAGTTCGCCGAAGAGGGTTTGGTTGTTCCCTTCATCCAAAAGCAGCGTTACCAGTATGGCGAACAGAAACAAGGCGCGCAGGGCCGCGCGCATGCCGATGCGCACGAATGGACGGTAGGCATCGCGGTCGAACACGTCGATCACAAATTGCTTCCCGTACTGATAGCGAAAAAGTGTGAGAAGGGGGTGGCTGATCGCGATAGCACGGCCACCGCGGGCAAACGCGGCTGGAAAAACAAAAGCGGCAAAGATAAAGAACGACTCGACAATTCCCTCGCGCAGTAGCAGCGAACCCGATCCGGTGAAGAGAAACAAATAGATGAAGCCGACGAGACCGCCGATTCCCAGAGCCCAACGGCTGCGCCGCGCAAGTCGCTGCACGATCGGTCCAATATCTTCCCCAATGGCGTCGGCGGGTATCCTTGCCCGCAGCTCTTTGACGTCGACGTGATTGCCCCGCTGCACATAGATGTCCGACGCATAGAGGTAGGCGAATATAACGCTGACAACAACAACTGTATCGAACTCGTACCAAAACGTCGGAGGGGGCCGGTAATACTCATTCAACGGAGGGAACTGGACAACCGCCAGGCCCACGCCGTAAAGGCCGATCAGAAGCAGACAGAAAAGTAGCCCCGTTATCCACGGGCGCAACGGGACAGAGGCGAATAATCGTCCGTCCGGCGTGTCGATTTCTTTGAGAGCTTCTGCGTAGTCCATGCCTCAGCACCTAATCGATGACAAGGCCGGACACAAGCCCCCTCATAACCCGTTCGAATGGATTAGGCAAAAGCTCGATTAGTTCTTGAGGGCGTCGCGGATGGCGTCTGCCTTTTGCTCCGTGAACACACCGGTTTCGAGCAAGTCGAGAATCGATATCACGCCGCCATTGGCGCCCCAGCTGCCCTCATTGATGGTGCGGAACTGGACCCACCAATTGGGCGACGGCGCGCCCATCTTAAGGGCATTCGTAAGCGCGTCGTAAAGATTTAGGATCACTTGGGCCCTGTCGGCTTGAGGCCAATGGCCATCCATCACAGCCACATCGATCACCATCACATCTGCGTCCGCTTCGGATATGAGGGTGCCGTTGATGGCCATGCTGTCTTTCGGCAGTTCGCGAAAATGCACTTGAAACCCCAGGCGGGCGAGGGGTTCGAATTGCCCCAGCTCGACCGTCAAGACGGCATCCGTCAAGCTCGTCGAGAGTTCCTTGCGCTGAACTTTCGTAATCCGTACTTCGGGGACGGTGACGGTGATCGTTGTCATGAAGAACCCTCCCGATGTTGCGCGAGCAGCGCGTCATCCAAAACGAAGACGGGTTTGACGCTGTCCAGTAGGCGCTCTTGCGCTTCTAGTGCCGGAAAGACATCGGACACAACGTCGGTGACCTTCAGGACTTCTTTCCCGATGAGCGGCATAACGGTCTTCAGCTCATGGGCGGCATTCACCATTTCATTTCGCACGGTGATGCAATTGAAATAGTTTCCCATCCAAGGCGGGCGCATGTCGGTCGGGCCGAAATAGCCGCCAACGGTTGTGCAAAACCCTTCCGGCGCCGTAGACATCATCGCAACATAAAAGCTCGCTTCTTTGATCTGCGCATCCACGGTGATGAGGTAAGGGCCAAGTGGCGCGGTTTGTTCGTCGATCCGCTGCTCGATCACGTTCGCGCCTAATCGTTCGGCAATGGCCAGCCGGTCAGGTTTGGTGTCCACATAGTCGACCTTGCCCGCACCCAGCGCCTTTGCCGTCGCGACTGCGTAGAGCCCGCAACTGCCGGCGCCGCTGCCGCCCAGCACCAGCACATCTGCACCCGGCCAGCGGGCAAGCCCAGGCGCGACCAAGCGAAACCCGTCGGGCAAATTGTCGGAAGCGGGCGCAAGCGCAATGGGCGACGCGCCATTGGGAATCGGAAACAGCATGTGATCCGCATACGGCACAAGAACACGTTCAGAGAAACCGCCGCCATATTCGATCTCGTTGCCGGGTAAGCCGAACGTTGAAAGGCGCGGCACGCTTTCGCAGGAGCGGGTCAGGCCCATCTTGCACATGCGGCATTCTCCACATGAGATTTGGAACGACACAACAACCCGGTCGCCAGGTTTTACGGTAGACACCGCATCGCCAATCTCCACCACTTCCGCGGTGAATTCATGGCCGATGGCGAATTGTTGCTGGGTGGGCGTGTTGCCGCGAAAGATCGCCAAGTCCAGATCGCAGCGGGACACGGCGAGCGGGCGCACAAGGGCCTGCCGCGCATCGGAGATTTTTGGCGCAGGCACCTCGCGCCATTCAAATTCCCGGGGGCCGATAAAGGTCAGTTGATGCATGTGCATGAAACATCCCGCTTGTGTGGGTTGAGGAGCTGATGTGAATTCCCCAAATCTCGCGCTGACTTGGGCCTTGTACAAACGAGTTCCGCACACATAAGATGAATTTGGCTCATGTTAGGTTGCCAGGTACTGCAAATGTCGCAAGGAAATCCCAAGGTTTTGCCGCCAATGCCCGCTTTAAAGGCCTTTGAAGCGGCAGCCCGTCACATGAATTTTAAGCATGCGGCCACGGAGCTGGGCCTGTCCGCCTCGGCGGTGAGCCATCAAGTGCGCAAGCTCGAAGACTATTTGCAAGTACCCCTTTTCAAGCGCGGCTACCGTAAGGTGGAACTAACGGCGGACGGCGCGGCCTATGCGGCCGATCTCATCCGGGGCTTTCACGAAATTCGGTCGGGGACGGAACGTTTACTGAATGCGCGGCGGCGCGAACCGTTCCGTGTCAGCACCATGCCGGTCTTCGCCGCGCGCTACCTCACCGAAACCATCGGCGATTTTGAACGGCAGAATCCCGAACTCGATGTGCGCTGGGAGATCAGCCACACCTGGCGCGATTTCGACAAAGATGATTTGGATGTGGCGATCCGCTACGGTACCGGCGCGTGGCCGGGTCTGCATGCGGAGCGTCTGTTCAACATTCGCGGGCGTCTTGCCTGCGCGCCGTCCATGCTCGACGGCGAAACGCCGCTCCAAAAACTTGAAGATCTTAGACACCACGTGTGGATCGGCGTTCAGCAGGCCCCAAATTCTTGGGCGGAATGGACCGAAGCCGCCGGCATGCCGGATCTTCAACCGGCGCGCATTCTTTGGTACGACACGCTGGTGGGCGCACTGCAAGCCGCCCAAACCGGGCTTGGGTTTGTTCTGGGGCCGGACGTTTTGTTCGACCGCCACATTGCGTCAGGTCAATTGGTCTATCCGTTCGATGTGGTGTCCAATTCCGCCGAAAGTTATTTTTTCGTATGCCGGCCTCAAATGCGTGACGACCCCAAAGTCAAGCGCTTCCGGTCCTGGCTCAAGAAGCAGATGGACGCCTAAGGCCGCCCGCTTGCACCAGCCGCGTGATGGACATGCCAACCAGCATGGCCACCACAAAGGCGATGGATTGTTCCGGCGCCGCGCCCAACGACGCGATCGCCGGGCCTGGGCAGAAACCCACCAATCCCCAGCCAATACCGAAAAGCGTGGCGCCACCGACCAATGGCAGATCGATGTCGTTCCGTGTGGGAAGTGCAAAATTGCCGGCAAATAGGGGGTGGGGGCGCCGTGTCGCCAGCCGATGGCCCATGAAATTCACGGCAACCGCGCCCGCCATCACAAAAGCAAGGCTCGCATCCCAGGCGCCGAGGATATCCAGAAAGCCCAGCACCTTGGCCGGATTGATCATGCCGGAAATTACCAGTCCCAAGCTAAACAACAGGCCGATCAGAAAGGCGGAAACGTGTTTCATCATGTCTTAGCCTCCTAACCCGTGCCGCACGACGAAAACCGTCACCATGGCAACGCCCATGAATATGGCAGTCGCCACAAACGACCGCGGTGAGAGGCGGGGCAAACCGCACACACCATGGCCGGACGTGCAGCCGCTGCCGATGACGGTACCGGCGCCGACGATCAATCCGGCGGCGATCAGCAACGGCATATTGTTGGTGACGGTGAAGGGGATCGATGATTGGGTTGCGGCTGTAAAGGCCACCGGGGCTGCGACCACGCCCAGCACAAAGGACAAGCGCCACCCCCATTCGCTTTCAATGGGCGGTGTCAAACGGCTGACAATGCCGCTTACCCCCATGACTTTGCCGTGGGCCGCCATGAGCAGTGTGGCGGCAAGCCCGATAAGCGCGCCGCCGATCGTTGCAAGAACGAAATCGTGCATTAGGACCTCCTGTTTTGATTGTTTTTTGGGGCACAAAACGTGTCGTACAGAAACATCATGATTTTCATGATGTTCGGATCGGCGATGGCGTAGAAGATGGATTGTCCATCGCGCCGTGTACGAACAATCCCTTCCCGCCGCAAAATGGCGAGTTGTTGTGACATGGCGGGCGGCTTCATGCCGACGGCGGCGCACAGCTCGCCGGACGACATCTCTCCCTCCACCAGCTGGCACAACACCATCAACCGGCCGGGTGCCGACAGCAGCTTCATATAGCTACTCACCTCGTCGGCGGTTTCTTCCATCTGCGCGATGTCTAATTTCATGAATGCATATTTGCGCAATTATGCAAATAAAGCAAGAAGTAGTTTGGATGTTGTTGTGACCCGAACCCCTGGCGTCATTCGCCGGTTTAGCCGGCGAATCCATCTATCGTTAGGAATGCGCGGGTGGCGGGTTGGATTCGCCGATCAAATCGGCGAACGACGCTGAGTGTTTTCAGCCAGGCGGTGCACTTTTTAGCCGTCATTGCGAGGGCCGGCCGCAAAGCGGGCGTGCCCGCGGCCTGCCTTCGCCGAAGCGAAGCTTAGGCTTCGCGCAGGCAGGCAATCCAGAGTCGTTGGGCACGGAGCAAATGATTCTGGATCGCCACGCATTCCATTGGAATGCTCGCGATGACGACTTTGGATGTTTTCGGCTTATCGCTTCCCAAACACCACGGGAAGGTGCCAGCACGTGTGCATGTCGCCCACGCGCAAGGACTGAAGGGCCGGGGCAGCGCCGTCTGCCGGCTTGAGATCTTGCAGTTCCTCAAGCAGAACGCGTGAGGCGGTGACGGCCGTATCGCGTGTCAGGGCGTAGAGAGAACGCGGCCTTTCTTCGGGCAGCGCCGGGAATTTGCTCGGTGGGCCCAGCCCAAAGGCGATGCCGGAGGCGAGCCCGTCGGCGCGGTATTGGCCGCGGGGTTCGCGCTGGCACACATCCTTGCGGTCAATGCGGAAGGCATCCGGATCTTCAAAGATGCCCGGGTCGCGATTGGCGGCGGCCGCCGAACAAATCAACAGAGCGCCTTCCGGCAGCAGTTGTCCGAACCGTTCCACTTCGTGCCTTGCGAACCGCTTGGCCGACAGAATCGGCGGCGAATGGCGCAAGGTTTCGTAATAGGCGTATTTCAAAAGCCGCGTTTCGTCCGCCACCCGGGCAAGCTGATCCGGATGGGTCAGCAACAGAAACCACATATTGGCGAGGGCGCCGTGCAAGGTTTCGTGATCCGCCTCGAGCACCGTGGTGGCCACATCTTCCGCCGTCGCCGGCCCGCCTTCCAGGTCAAGGGTTGCGATGGCGGAGATAACATCTTCCCCCGGATCCGAACGCCGCGCCTCAAGCAGAGGCCGGACAAGATCTGCAAGCGCTTGAACCGCTTGCTTGCCGTCCGCTTGAGCCTTTGGCTCCCAGGTGGCACCGCGCTGGGCGCGCCAATAAAGATTTGCAAAAGCGCCTAGATCATCCGCAGGCAGATTAAGCTGGTGCCCCAGAAGTTCGATGGCGAAACGCGCCGCAACGTCCAGCGCGAGATCGGCTGTTCCGCTCGATGCCACGTCCGAAACGATGCGGCGGGCGATGGCTTCTGCGCCCGCATCCATCCGTTGTGCCTGAGCGGCCAAGACGGGAAGCTCGAAGCGGAGGTCACGGCCAAATCCCAAAAGGCCATAGGTCCACAGTTTCGAGCGGGTTTCAAAATTGGCGTCATCGGTGAAAATGGACGTCACATCGTCATAGCGCGTGACCCAATAGGCGTTGCCCAGCCAATCCCGGTAACACGGATAGTTCTCGCGCAGGGTGGCCAAGATGGGATAGGGATCGCTGCGATACTCATCGGAAATCAAATCGCTCGGCTTTAGTTTCTCCGTCGACTGACGGACCCGCTGACGCTGATAGATTTCGTATGAGCGGTAGCCTTCCGCATTCTTGACGTGCCGTGGTGCTGCGGCCACGCCGTTATTGCCGACAGTCAAACGCCCTTGCCAGAAGCTCTGATCTGGGGGCGCGGCGGATTGTTTTTCTTTGTCCAGTGACATGCGCTTCACACAACTTCGAAATCGATCCACAGATCGCGCACGGAAATGAGCCCGATGGGCACCAAGCTCTTACCATCAATGTCTTTCTTCATGCGTTCCACATTGATGCGCGGATTCTTGAAATGCTTGGCCAACACCATGGAGCCCAGCACCGCTTCCTGGTGCGAGATCCATGCGCCCGGACACAGATGCGGCCCCACGCCAAAGGCCATGTGGCTGCAGCGGCCCTCTTTCCTGAAACCGCTGCGCAAAATCTTGCCGCTGTAGAGGTCGGCCCGGTGGATATCGAAATCTTCCGGGTTCTCGAAGATGCGGTCGTCGTGGTTGGCCGAAAAATCGACCATCTGAACCAGAGATCCCGCCGGGATGGTCACCCCGTGCAGTTCCACGTCATAGGTATTGTGACGCGGTTGTCCGCCGATGGGTGTGGAATGACGCAGGGTTTCGTGAAACGCGTTGTCCCACAGCGCCTCGTCCGCCATCACTTGCGCAAATTGCTCTGGATGCTGCAACAGAAGGTACCACATATTCATAATGGCGCCGCGGGTTGTCTCGCCGCCACCGCCGACGATCAGCGCCACATTGGAGGTGATTTCTTCCGTCGACAGATAATCGCCGTCGATCTTCTCTTCGCAGAGTTTAGAAATGATGTCCTTGCCGATGGACTTGCCGTCATCGCCATAGAGGAAGGTGGGCTGCTTGCGCCGCTCGCGTACGATGGGCTCCAGATAGTCTTCCAGATCCTGCCGCGCTTCGAGCCCTTGCCGGTGGGTGTCGGACCCGCCCAGCCCCGACATCATCGAATTGTACCAATAATAGAACTGCCCCCGCGCTTCTTGAGGAAAGCCCAGCACTTCACACACCACGCGGATGGGGAATTCGTTGGCAAAGGCCTTGCCCAATTCTACCGTGCGCGTGCCGTCTTCGTTTTTCACATACCAGTCTTCGTCGGCGGCTTCCCACGCGTCGATCATTTCGCGCGCCAGCCGCTCGATGGACGGCAGGCGGTTCTTCAGCGCCTGTCCCACGAGATGTTGGCCATAGAGATTACGCCGGCGTTTGTGCTCGATACCGCTCAGCTCAAGCTGGGTGTTGCCCAGCACCCCGCTCGACGAGCCTTTGGGAATGGTGTTGAAGCCCTCATCGTCGAAATAACAGGTGGTGATGTCGTCATAGCGTGTCACCCAATAACAATTGTGCAGCGTGTCGTGATAGACCGGGTAGTGGTCGCGCAAGATCTTGTAATAGGGGTAGGGGTTGCGCGCGAATTCGTAGCTGTCGAAGACGCGCGGGTCGAAGAGCGGCGTGCCGTCGGGGCTACGTCCCATATCAGCCGCTTCGCCGATGGGCATGAGGGGAATTGCGGATGACGAACTTTTTTCAACGTCGCGCCCGTTCGTGTCTAATTCCAATACATTGGCGATGGCGGCGGTGATGGCGTTCCCCGATGACATGCGTCACCTCATTGCTCTTTGTCGTGTGCCAATTATGATAGCACCCTCCGCATCGCTGCCAACGGAATAAAATTTTTCAACAATGACCTATGTGATTACAGATGCTTGTATCGACGTGAAAGACGAGTCCTGCGTGGCGGTCTGCCCGGTCGATTGTATCTATGCGGATGAAGATGACCGCATGCGCTACATCCACCCCACTGAGTGCATCGATTGCGCGGTATGTGTGGAGGCCTGCCCCGTGGCGGCGATCTATGCGGAAGCCGACCTGCCGGCAGACGCCCAACCGTTCCTCGACATCAACGATCTGTGGTTCAAGGACAAGCAAGCTGCCCGCGCTCAGGTGGAAACCCAAAAACCGGCGGATCATTAGCCCCTGCTTCGACTGTCATCCCGGACGCGGCGCGTCGTGAAATGACGCGCTGCAGATCCGGGATCTATAACCCCTGACCCTACGATTTGGTTCCGGTGGTTATGGATCCCGGGTCAAGCCCGGGATGACAATTGAGTGTGGGGCACCGTTCCGCCCAAACGCTTGGCGAATGACGGCAGTGAGATAGGCCTTAACCCGTAATCCTTTTGTACGCCGGCTGGCGGGGCGGCAGGGTGACGGGTTCGCCCGCCCAGGCGCCGATGTTCTCACCGGTGCGGCCGTCTTCGATGATGTCGAGGGCCAATTGGGCGATCTGTTCTGACTTCATCACCGTTGCTGCAAATTCCGGCGGCAGCTCGCCATTGGGGAACGCACCGCGCAGCATGGGTGTATCGGTGGCTCCCATGCAAATGGCGTTGACCGTCACACCATGCTCGGCCAATTGATTGGCCCAGGCATCGGTAAAGCCGTTCAACGCCCATTTGGACGCATTGTAGAGATCGGTCATCGGCGAATTGGTGCCCGGAGATTTTGCGGGCAACACGTAATAGGCGCTCATATTGATGATGTTGCCGCCGCCTTGCTTCAGATGCGGCACGCAGGCGCGGGATAACATCAACACGCCCTTGAGATTGGTGTCCATGATGTAGTCCCAATCTTCAAGCGCCTGCTCCCAAGAGGACGTGACCGGTGTCTGCCGCCAATGGGCCGCGTTGTTCACCAGAATATCGATGGCGCCGAACCGCTCGACCGTGGTGGCCACGACCTGCTCCACCTCAGCGCGTTGGGACACATCGGCACGTAACCCCACGACACCGCTCGCCTCCGAAATGGCTGGGTTTTCATCGACGGCCACAACGTTCGCGCCTTTGTCCGCGAAGAGCTTGGCGACGGCCTGGCCAATGCCTTGGGCGGCGCCGGTGACGATCGCTGTCTTGTTCTCAAGCATCGCCATGGAGCGCCTCCTCTTGGATGTAGAGAAGCGGCAGAGCCGGCTCCAGCTTCGGCGGGCGGCCGACACACAAATTGATGTTGTTGGCGTTACGCCCCCCTGGCCCTTCTTTCAACAGGTCGATCACTACTTGGGCCACATCTTCCTTGGCCATCCAGGTGGCGATTTCCTTTTGCTGCTCTTCGGTTTCCTCGCTCGGCGTTTGAGGAAACCTGAAAAAGTCGCGGATCATCCAGGAATCGGTGGCCCCCATGCACATGGCATTCACCCGAATGCCATGGGGTTTGAGCGCCTGTGCCCACGCAAACATCAGCCCGTTGAGCCCCCATTTCGAGGCATCGTAAATGTCCATCATGTGGCCGCCGCTGGTGGGACGCCGTGCGTCCGCCCACGGACAATTTGGGTTCTTCGGACATTGATCGTGCGGCGCGCCGCAGGTGAACATGTGGTCGGTGGCGATGTTGACAATCTCGCCGCCGCGGCCTTGCTCAAGCATCTGCGCAATCACCGCGCGGCCGATCAGGAACTCGCCCTTTAGGTTGGTGCCGACCATTTCCTCGTAATCATCGAGGGTTTTGTCGAGGGCGTCATCCGCCATACTCACTTTGCATTTGCCCGCATTGTTGATGAGGATGTCGATGCCACCTAACGCGCTGATGGTTTCGTCCACAAAGCGCCGTACATCATCAGGCTTCGACACATCTGCGATCATACCGAAGGCCCGCACGCCCTTCGCTTCAAGCTGAGCTGGCAGCTCCATGATCTCCGGTCTTATGTCGCAGACGGCAACGTCGACGCCTTCCGCAGCGAGAGCATGTGCATAGGCCGGGCCGATGCCTACGGCCGCGCCGGTGACGATTGCGGTCTTGCCGTTCAGGGAAACAGTCATGGACAAGCTCTCCCAACAAGTTTGTTTTAGGGTAGTATACAGAGAATTCGAATGGTCAGAATAAACGACTGTGTTTTCGTTACGAGGCCCGCCCTCGTGCAGAAAAAACACAAACGCAGGGAGGCGTGCAAAGAATGGATCCATCAGCGGAAGAGTTGCGCGAACTTTTTCACAAACAAAAAATCACCGACGTCATCATGACCTATTGCCGGGCCATCGATCACATGGACGAAGCCCTTCTGCGCACCGTGTTCCATCCGGATTCGCAACATGAACATGGGTTCAAAGGCCCCAGCAGCGATCCGACCGCGGAGTCCTCCCCTGGCAAACCTGGGGACTTTGTGTCCTTCGCACTGGCCACCCTGTCAACCCACACCCACACCCACCACCAGCTTGGCAACATCTTTGTGGAAATCGAGAACGAAAACCTGGCGTTCACAGAAGCCTATTTCACCGCCTTCCACCGCATGCGTTCCAAGAGCGATCCCAAATCGGGGCCCATGGCGTTCGATACGGAAATGGATTTCTGGGTCGGCGGCCGTTACATGGACCGGTTCGAACGGCGCCATGGCCGCTGGAAGATCGCCTGCCGGAAAGCGACCACGGATTGGCAGCGCATTGAATCGCCAAGCTCCATGGGCATGCCGGAGGTACCTGCCCATCTCAAAAGTCATCAGAGTAGGGATGATCTGGTCTATCAGCGGCGCGAACTCCTGGTACCGTAAGAGCTCGCCATGACACCTCACCTCTGGTTCGACTTGTCGGTCATTTTGGGGCTTGCGTGCCTTTGGATGGGCACGATGATCCTGATTGTCGGCGGTTTGCCGCGGCAACTCCGGCGGGGAGAGATTCCCACAGCGCCGCCCGGCACGCCCGAAGCCTTTGGCCTGTGGTGGCTTGATCAATATGCCTATATCGGACTGACGGTGCTGGGGGTAGGCGTTGTTTCGCTGATTACCGCGGCAGTCGGCTAACGAAAATCACGGGAGACCCATCCATGCATGGCGTGTTTGTTCCCATTACCTTCTTCTATGCGGCACTCTTGGGCTTACTTTTAGTGGCGCTTGCCATTCAAGTATCATGGGCCAATGTGAATGCGGCGAAGCTGCCCGATTGGAAACCCAAAACGGTTTTGCGCGTGCAGGCCAACTTCGTTGAAAACGTGCCCATGGCGCTGATCCTGTTGTTTTTGGTGGAGATGAGCGGCATGCCCAATAGCTGGGTTCATGCGTTGGGTACCACATTGGTGATCGCGCGGGTGTCGCACGCCTGGGGTCTGTCCACCAATCCGGGTGCTACCTATGCCCGCCTGTTCGGCGCGCAGACAACGTTTTTTCTGCTGTCGATCATGAGTGTTGCAGGGCTTTACTATTTCATCGTGCCGCGTGTGTTCGGCCAGTGACGAAGGGGAACCGCCATGACCACAGACTATAATCCCTTCTCGCCGCAGACCATGAATGATCCGGCCTCGAACTATCAATGGCTGCACGCGCACGCGCCCGTACATTACAAGGCGGATCACGAGCCGCCGTTTTATACCCTGTCCAAATATGCGGATGTGGAAGAAGCCCTTCGCGACACCGACACCTATTCCAGCCATTGGGGGCAAGGGCCCAACTTTACGCCCCCCATGGGTATGTTGTCGAACGCGCCTCAACACACCTATTACCGGCGGCTGGTGCAGCCCGCTTTCACACCGGGCGCAATCGCCGATTTGGCGCCGCGTATCGAACGGCTGGCGGGCGACCTGCTCGACAAAGTGAGCGGCGGACCTGTCTTCGATGTGCACGACGATTACGCTTTTCCGCTGCCGGTGATCATTATTTCCGAATTGTTGGGCGTGCCGGAAGAAGACATTCAATTGTTCAAAGATTGGTCCGATGCGTCCGTGGAGGCCATGGGGGCAGAGGACCCGACGCCGTGGGCGGCGAAGCTGAAGGAATTGGCGGCCTATCAGATGGCGCAAATCGAAGAGCGCCGAGGATCGGACAATCCGCCGGACGATCTCATCACCATGCTGGTGAAAGTGCGGCGCGATGGGGAGCCCTTGCCGGATGAGCAGATCCTCAGTGTGGTGAACCAGTTATTGGTGGGCGGGAACGAGACAACCACATCTCTCATCACCAATTGCGTTTGGCGGTTGCTGGAACAGCGGGAACTTTGGGAAGGGGTTGTGGCTGATCCCACGTTGATTGATACGGCGATTGAGGAGAGCTTGCGTTTCGATCCGCCCGTGCTGGGGCTCTACCGCACCACAACGCGTGAGGTCACCTTGCACGGCGTCAATATTCCGGAAAACGCTAAGGTGATGTTGCACTATGCGGCCGCCAATCGGGATGCGGATGTTTTTCCGGATCCGGACGCATTTTCATTGGATCGGCCGGCCACGCGCCACATGGCGTTTGGGCTTGGTATTCATTTTTGTCTGGGGGCGGAGCTTGCCCGGCTGGAAGCGCGGCTGGCGCTCAAAGTTTTGATGGAACGGCTGCCGAACCTGACCCTCGAAAATACAGGCGAACGCATCAAGCCGTTTTTCCTCTGGGGCCGCCGCAAGCTGCCTGTGAAGGCGGCTTAGCAATTCCATTGTCATTGCGAGGAGCGGTACGCGACGAAGCAATCCAGAGCCACTTGTTCGGCACGTGCCGCCCTGGATTGCCGCGGGCGCTAACGCGCCCTCGCAATGACGATCGCTAATGCACCACCACTTTAATCGTCACGTCGCGGCCGTCATGGCGGCGGTAATAGCCTTTGGGTCCCACATAGACCGCCACGGCGCCGGGATGGGGTGGGCGTCGGCGCAGGAATTCGAACCGTCCGGGTACATAAACCCACGCCCGGGCAGGGCAGTTGACGACACGACGGTCGCGCCGGTCTTCCCGTGCATCGCGCCTGCTCCAGGTGATGCGCGAGTCCCGAATGTCTTCGCGCAAGTCCGGACACCTGCGCGGATCAAGGCGCCATTCCCCGGCCGACGCGCTGCTGACCGGCAAAAGGCCCATCGTGAACAGGGCAATCATTGCGGCGATTATTGTGGTCTTCATCAAATCCCTCCGTGTGAGCCGGCGTCGTTAAACGCCTGTGTCATTGGGCGGGAGGGTAGGCTCAAAATGTATGAGGAATTTGTGAGAGAGGGCGTAACTTGTCCCAAAGTGTATCAAGTTAACCTAACTTGAATAGCGCTCCATCCCTATTCGCCAAACTTTCGACGCGCATAAAAGACGAAGAAGATCACGGCCGCCCAGACCAAGAGATAAAAGACGGGCGTGGCGGCGGGAGCACCTGTCAGGACGTGGGGGTCCGGTGGCACCAGCCCCGCCGCAGCCTCCTTGGTGACCAGGGCATTGTATTCGGCAATATGCTCCACAATTCGCTCATTGACTCTCAAGCGCGCCACAAAAAGTCCGCCGACACCAAAGGAATACAGGCCGCAGATCCCAAATGCGAGGATCCAATCAAGCTTCTTACCGGCGATGTAAGCGCCGACGATTGCGGACGTGGAGATGACGAGTAGGTAACCAAAAAGCTCAAGCTGGAACAGGCTGCCATTGTTTATCAGATCAAGGAGTTGATAGCGGGTCATGTCATGCCTCTATTTGTTGGGCGATCGTGTGACCGCCCAACACGTGCCATGATCGTTAGATGGTTAGTCCATGGCTCTCCAGAGAGAACCGCTATTGCAGCTCATATTCTCTTGGAACTTGGCGGGCCATTCTGATGCCTGAAACCAAGTGGATACTCGCTGCATGTCGGCGAAGTCTTTAAATGATCCGTACCAAAAGAAACTATTGGGGCGTCCTGTGTCTGCATAGATCGGAAACAGGACCTTCAGATTATAGGTTTCAAGATCGGCTGCTTTGGCGGCCGCTTCGTATTCGGTCTTGAACGCGACGATGTCCGCCCGCGTCTTCCCTTCATTCATGGTGCAATCAAAGTAGTTTTCCAGATCTGCCCGGGCGCTTGTGGTCGCGAGCAGGAACCCGGCAATCGCGATGGTTAGTATGCGTGTCATTTTTATCGTTGTCCCTTCTGGTGATTGCGTTTCAAACAATTCGAACAGTAGAGGGGGTTCAGGGAGATCGCGCAAGACCTTTGGCGAATATGTTTCCCGTCAGCCGGTGAACTGGCTGAACTCGACCGGGGCCGGTTCGTTTTGTGACGTTAGCCTGACAGCTTGTTTTGGGTGCGGCCATCAGAATATGCACCATCCGTCCCCTGACGAAATGGGGGCGTCAACTTTGACGTGGATGACGGGCGATTGCCACTTAATATAAGAGGCCGAAGAAATTCAGCCGCCAGGTTACCCTGACGGCCGATGCGTATTCGTGTGATCGAACGCCGGTGCGTTATAACAACCGATCGATCACATAGGCGGCTGTGGTGACCATGCCGATCAGGGCAATCCAGGCACCCAGCGATAGGCCTGTGATGATTGCAAATTTCGTCATATTCCCGAGCGCTTCTTCTTCCAACTCTGGTTGTTCAAACGAAGTCGCGTCTGTTTCCAGCATAAGTCCCGCCTCTGATCTTTGTGCCAGTGTGGCGGGTTTAGTCTTTATAGAGAGTTATTATGCCGCGTTTTGGCGGTTTTGTGTTGCAAAAATGGTTAATCAAGGTTTTTTCGAGGCGCTGGGTTTTTTGGGCCACAGAAATTGCACAAGTTTTGGGCCGTTTTTTCTGACCGCCTTGATTTTAATTGCCTTTTCCGATCTTGACTCAAGGCCTTCAAAAAACTAGAACAAAACAAGAACATTTAAGAGGCAATGGTGGTTTCGCGTCGACAGATTCGGGCGGATTTGCAGGCCCGCATTGAAGCTATTGAGGGTCACAGTCATACGCTGGATGGTCCGGAAAACGGGGCGTTTTCCTTAGGCCTGCCCCAGCTGGACGAGCGTTTGCCGGGGCAGGGCTTGTCCGCGGCGGCCCTCCACGAAGTGGCGGGGGCCGACCACCGGGACATGCCGTCCGCTTTCGGTTTTTTGCTGGCGCTGGTCATGCGCCGGCTCAAAGCGCTGGAAGGGAACGGTATTGTGTTGTGGTGCCGCCAAAGTCATGGGCCTCATGACTTTGGCTGGCTTTACGGACCGGGCCTGGCGGCGTTTGGGTTTGTCCCCGACCGGTTGCTCATGGTGACCAGTCCCAAACCGGCCGATGTGCTGTGGGTGCTGGAAGAAGCCTTACGCAGCCGGTCGCTTGCCGCCATTGTAGGGGAAGTGGGGCCGGCCTTAGATCTTACCGCCACCCGGCGCCTGCAATTGGCCGCCGAAGCCATAGCCACCCCCGTTTTTCTTTTGCGCCCGCCTCACGCCTGCGACGCCAGTGCCGCGTCGACCCGTTGGTCCATTGCCGCCGAACAAAAGCCGGTACAGGCCTGGCAAAACCCCCGATGGCAGGCGGATCTCGTGCGCTGCCGGGGTGGGCGGCCGCATCATTGGTTTTTGGAGTGGGATCATGCGACGCATTGTTTCTCTATGGCTGCCGCATTGGCCGACAGACCGGCTCAGCCTCAACTGCAAGACGGGCTTCTCCAGAAAACAGGGTAAGCCGTCCTTAAAAAAAGTGCCTTTGGTTTTGGTGTCGTCTCAGCAAGGCGGCATGCGCATTACGGCGGTCAATCCTCTAGCGGCAAAACAGGGTTTGCGGATTGGGCAATTGCTTACTGATGCCCGCGCCTTAGTGTCCGATCTTGCCGTGCAGGATGCCGATCCGGCTGCGGATGAAAAAGCCCTTGAAAAGCTCAGCCGTTGGTGCGGCCGCTATACACCGTGGACAACACCGTGTACGGAGGAAAGCGGCACGGACGGTGTTTTCCTCGACATTACCGGCTGTGCCCATCTGTTCGGCGGCGAACAAGCACTCCTGGAAGATTTAAGAAACCGGCTTGCGGCCTGGGGCATTCGGGCACGCATGGCGGTTGCCGATACAGCAGGTGCGGCATGGGGGGCGGCCCGGTTCGGCAGACAGGCGCTTACTGTTGTTCCGCCTCGGCAGCACCGGGACTATGTGCTGCCCTTGCCCGTATCGGCCTTGCGCCTAGAGCCGGAAACGGTGGAAGCGCTGCACCGCATGGGTCTTAAAACCATCCGGGATTTGCTGGCTTTGCCCCGGGCACCTCTGGTGCAGCGGTTTGGCCGCACACTTGCCCGCCGCCTTGATCAGATTTTCGGGAAAGAAAACGAGCCCATCAACCCCCAAGCCCCCCATGTGCCTTATCGGGCAAAGCAGGTTTTGGCGGAGCCTATTCTCCATACGGATCATATCGCCGTGGCGATCGGCCGCCTGGCGCAGGATCTTATTCGTGCCCTCAACCGGGATGGTCAGGGGGCCCGCCAGCTAAAGCTTTTGCTGTATCGGGTCGATGGGTATGTGAGCAGTCTTGTGGTGGGCACGGCGCGCCCCTCGAACGACCCTGTACATTTGGCGCGGCTGTTCTCCGAAAAGCTTGACCGGCTGGCAAGTGATTTCGATGCGGGGTTCGGCATTGAAGTGATCAGTCTCGAAGCGCTTGTGACCGATCCGCTGCCGCCGGCGCAGCTTTCACATCAAACGTCTGACACATCAGCCGGCACCCGTGCCGCCGAAACACCGGAATTCCATCAATTTCTAGACCGTCTCAGCAACCGCTTCGGCGTGGCCCAAGTCAATTTTCTGGAACCCCGTGCAAGCCATATTCCGGAACGGGCCGTTGCCTTTGTGCCCGCTGCGGAAAAACAAGCGGAAGGGGGCGACTGGCGGGCGCGGTCCTATTCTGAAGCGGGCCGCCCGGTTATGCTTCTTGCCTGTGCGGAACCGATCGAGGTGATCGCGGAGGTCCCGGAAGGCCCGCCCCACCGCTTTCAATGGCGCCGGGTGACGTATCGGGTTACGCAAACGACGGGGCCGGAACGCATTGCCCCTGAATGGTGGCGCGACAAAGAAAACGCCAACCCCCGCGATTATTATTGTCTGCAAGACGAGGGCGGTCGCCGTTTTTGGGTCTACAGGGATGGGTTTTACAAACCGGACACGCCGGCGCCCCGCTGGTACATGCATGGCTTCTTTGCGTGAGCCCGCAGATGAAACGCTTCTGTGATATACTCAAGCCAAGGGGAGGGCCCACGGAGAGTAGCCCCATGGCGCCCGAAACATATGCCCATTGTCGCCCCAAACTTGATTTGGGGCCCATAACCCCAATCAATGCTGTTTTGATTGGCGGATCTGTTCAAAGAAAATTATCCACCCTAAAACATCACCCCCACCCGGCGCTGCGCGGCGCCCCCGGATCCGGTCCGGGGCAGGCTCTCCCCCATCAAGGGGGAGGTAAGACGAATACGCCTGCTACTGGCGCTTCCTCCCCCCTTTATGGGGGGAGGATAGGAGGGGGGTGGAAGCCAAATTCGGATGAACCCCATGCACCCATTGTTGATGGGGCTAAGCCATCCCACGCCCCCATCCCATCCACCCCCAGGGTACCCTTATCGGGTGGATGGGATGGGGGCGTGGGCCGGCCAGGTGTTCAAACATTGGATGAACCCCATGCACCCATCTTTTGTGGGGGCAAATGTCCCGCATTGGGACAGGCTGGTGGCGAGGTTGGGCTATGACCTCATACGCCGAACTGGCCGTGACCAGCAATTTCAGCTTCTTAAGAGGGGCGTCTCATCCCGAAGAACTGGTGTATCAAGCCGCCGCCAACGGTTTGTCGGCGATCGGCATTGCCGACAGAAACACGCTAGCGGGTGTCGTCAGGGCCCATAGGGCGATGCGGGACGACCCCATCAAAAGCACCAGCCTCAAATTGCTGGTAGGGGCGCGGCTGGTCACCGTTGACGGTTTCGAGGTCATTGCCTATCCCATGGACCGGGCCGCTTACGGCCGCCTCTGTCGCCTGTTGACTTTGGGCAACCGGCGGGCGCCGAAAGGGGAATGCTATCTTTCCATTGCGGACATTGCCGAATATGGCGAGGGGCAAATTTTCATTGTCATGCCGCCCGAGGAACTGTCGGAGGGGTTTGAAGATTGTTTCTCTCAGCTAACGGAAGAGTATCCGGATACTTCCTATTTGGCGGCGACGTGTCTTTATCGCGGCGGCAATGACGTTTGGCTTCAAAAACTGGATGCGTTGAGTGAGCGTTTTTCCATACCGCTGGTCGCCACCAATGATGTTTATTATCACTGTACGGAGCGCCGCGTTCTGCAAGATGTGGTCACGTGCATTCGCGAACATTGCACGATTGCGGAGGCCGGCTTTCTTCTCAATGCCAATGGCGAGCGCTACATCAAAGAACCCGCGGAAATGGCACGCCTGTTTCAAACCCGTCCTCAGGCAATCGACCGCACGGTCGAGATTGCGGGCCGTGTTCATTTTTCCCTGGATGAACTGCGCTACGAATACCCCGATGAAGTAAAAGGCAAGTCGACCACACCTCAGGCCGAGTTGGAGCGGCTCACCTGGATTGGTGCCAACAAACGTTATCCCCGCGGCATTCCCGACAAAGTCGACAAGGCCCTCCGTCATGAACTGGAACTGATTGCCGCCAAATCTTACGCGCCCTATTTTCTCACGGTCCACGACGCCGTTCAGTATGCGGAACGGGAAAATATTCTGTGTCAGGGGCGCGGGTCGGCGGCCAATTCGGTGGTGTGTTACTGCCTTGGCATCACGGCGGTGGACCCCACCCATGTGGACCTGTTGTTCGAGCGCTTCGTTTCCATGGAACGGAACGAGCCGCCCGATATCGACGTGGATTTCGAACACGCCCGCCGCGAAGAGGTAATTCAATATGTCTATCGCAAATACGGACGGGACCGGGCGGGCATAGCCGCCACGGTGATCACCTATCGCGCCCGCAGCGCCATTCGCGAGGTGGGCAAGGTAATGGGGTTGTCGGAAGATGTTATTGCCGCCTTGTCCGGCACGGTATGGGGGTGGTCATCCGACGGCATCAAGGCGGAGCATATCGAAGAACTCGGCCTCGATCCCAATGACGAGACCCTTCATCGGGCGACCGAGCTCGCACGCGAGATTATCGGTTTCCCCCGACATTTGTCGCAGCATGTGGGTGGCTTTGTGATGACACGCGGTCCTTTGTGCGAAGTCATTCCTATTGCCAATGCCGCCATGGACGACCGCACCATCGTGGAATGGGATAAGGACGATCTCGATACGCTCGGTATGCTGAAGGTCGATGTGTTGGCGTTAGGGATGCTCACATGCATCGCGAAGGCGTTCGATACCATGCGCGAGCATTATGGCAAAAGCTATGATCTTGCGACCATACCGCAAGATGATCCGGCTGTTTACGACATGTTATGCAAAGCGGATTCCGTGGGCGTGTTTCAGGTGGAAAGCCGGGCGCAGATGTCCATGCTGCCGCGCCTTAAGCCCAGGGATTACTACGACCTGGTCATCGAAGTGGCGATTGTGCGTCCCGGTCCAATCCAGGGAAATATGGTTCACCCTTACTTGCGTCGCCGGGACGGCATCGAACCTGTTGATTTTCCATCCGAAGAATTGCGCGAAGTTTTGGGCAAAACCATGGGCGTGCCCTTGTTCCAAGAACAGGCCATGCGCATCGCCATTGTCGCGGCGGGGTTTTCCCCTTCGGAATCGGATCAGTTGCGCCGCGCCATGGCCACGTTTCGTAAGAACGGTACGATCTACACGCTGGAAGACAAATTCATCAACGGGATGATCTCACGGGGGTATGACCGGGAATTTGCCGAACGCTGTTTCAATCAGATCAAAGGCTTTGGCGATTACGGCTTTCCGGAAAGCCATGCCGCCAGCTTTGCACTGCTGGTTTACATCTCCTCTTGGATCAAATGGTACTATCCGGACGTTTTCCTGTGCACCATGCTCAACAGCCAGCCCATGGGGTTTTATGCACCTGCGCAATTGGTGCGGGATGCAAAAGATCACGGCGTTAAAGTCCTGCCGGTTGACATTAATGCGTCCAGTTGGAACTGCACGCTAGAACCTCTTGAGGAAGGCGACCCGACACCGAATTGTACCCGTTATGCGGTGCGGCTCGGCTTCCGCCAAATCAAGGGCCTATCCCAAGACAATGCCGAGCGCATCATGGAGGTGCGGGGCAGGGGGTTTGATAGTGTGCGCGATGTGTGGCTTAGAACCGGTTTCCAGCCCGCGGTTCTGGAACGTCTTGCCAATGCGGATACGTTTACCTCCTTGGGTCTCAACCGCCGCGATGCGGCCTGGGCAGTGAGGGGGTTGAGCGCCGGCGTGCTGCCTCTGTTTTCCGCCTCCGGTGCAACGGAGCTGCAACGCGAGGCCGAAGTAAGTCTGCCCTCCATGCCTTTGGGCGAACATGTGGTGTATGACTATGCCACCATGCGCCTGTCCTTGAAGGCGCACCCCATGTCATTCTTCCGCGATTCCTTTCAACGGCAGGGATATGTGCGAAGCGATCAACTACCTCATATAAAGCCGGACACTTATGTGAAAGTTGCGGGACTGGTTTTGGTGCGCCAGCGTCCCGGCAGTGCCAGCGGGGTGATCTTCGGAACCCTCGAAGATGAAACCGGTGTGGCCAACATCATCGTTTGGCCCAAGACCTTCGAGAAATACCGCAAGATCGTTATAGGCGCCCGGGTCTTAGGCGTGCGGGGGCGGCTGCAACGGGAGGGCTTGGTGATCCATATCGTGGCGGATCACTTGATCGACATGAGCGACAAGCTTGCTCTGCTGTCCGATGCACATGGCGATATCAAAGAAACGCTGGCGCGTGCCGACGAAGTCAAGCGGCCGGGTGAAGACCCACGGGAAATCACGTATCGGCGCCAAAAGGGGAGGGAAGAACAGGCGGCAAGGATCTTGCCCCGCTCACGAGACTTTCACTGAGGGGGTGGGGATGAGGACGCATTGCTTCACAGCCGTCATCCCGGGTGCTGCGCAGCACTTTAGTGATGCGCTGCTAACCCGGGATCCACTGTTTCCGCCACACCGCGCGGCTGCACCACCGATGGATCCCGGATCAGCAAAGCAGCACTACGTGCCGCATTGCATCCGGGATGACAATAATCCCTATTGTTGCTGCTTAAGCGCGTTACTACCGGCTCAGTTCGCGCATGGCGCCGTCGAGACCCTGAAGGGTCAACGGGAACATCCGGTCGCCCATGATCTGCTGAATAATCTGGATCGACGGGGTGTATTCCCAATGGCGTTCCGGCACCGGGTTCAGCCAGATGGCACTTTCATAGATGTTCAGCAGACGCTCAAGCCAAATACCACCGGCCTCTTCGTTCCAATGTTCCACACTGCCGCCCGGATAGGTGATCTCGTACGGGCTCATGGTGGCGTCACCCACAAAAACCACTTTGTAGTCGTGGGGGAATTTGTGCAGCACGTCCCAGGTGGGCATTTTTTCCGTATGCCGCCGGCGATTGTCCTTCCACAAATCTTCATACAGACAATTGTGGAAGTAAAAATATTCCATGTGCTTGAACTCGGTGCGCGCGGCGGAAAACAATTCCTCGCACGTCCGAATATGCGCATCCATAGAGCCGCCAATATCGAAGAACAACAGCACTTTGATCTTGTTGCGGCGCTCGGGCACCATCTTGATATCGAGATAGCCCTGATGCGCGGTCGAGCGGATCGTATCCGGCAAGTCCAGCTCCGTGGGCGCGCCTTCGCGGGCGAATTTGCGCAAGCGGCGCAACGCCACTTTAATGTTCCGTGTGCCCAGTTCGACCTGATCGTCCAGGTTTTTGTATTCTCGCTTGTCCCAAACTTTGACGGCCTTGCCGTGGCGGCCTTCCTTCTGGCCGATGCGAACGCCTTCCGGGTTGTAGCCATAAGCACCGAAGGGCGAGGTGCCGGCGGTGCCGATCATTTTGTTGCCGCCTTCGTGACGCTTTTCTTGTTCCTCAAGGCGCTTCTTAAGTTCTTCCATGATCTTTTCCCAGCCGCCAAGGGATTCGATCATTTGCTTTTCTTCTTCGGTAAGGAATTTTTCGGTCAGCGCCTGCAGCCATTCATCCGGGATCTGAGCAACGTCGCCATCCCCCAGCACTTCGAGACCCTTGAAGACTTCGCCGAAAATTCGGTCAAACTTGTCCAGGTTCCGTTCATCTTTCACCAAGGCCGCGCGGGACAAGAAATAGAAGTCTTCCACATTGTTGGAGATGACCTTCTTATCCATGCCCTCCAAGAGCATCAAATACTCTTTGAGGGATACGGGCACTTTGCCTTTGCGCAGTTCGTGAAAGAAATCGATAAACATCGCGGGCTACTTTCTCAAAATCCGGACACTGACGAGCTAGTTCTTCTTTTCGCGGCGGGCCAAGAACGCCAGACGCTCGAACAAGTGCACATCTTGCTCGTTTTTGAGCAATGCACCGTGCAGCGGCGGGATCAGTTTCGTCGGATCCTTCTCCCGCAGGGTTTCCGGCGTAATGTCCTCGTTCAGAAGCAACTTCAGCCAATCAAGCAGCTCGGATGTGGACGGCTTCTTCTTAAGGCCGGGCACGTCGCGAATATCGTAGAAGATGTTCAACGCTTCGCGCACCAAGTCCGTCTTCAAGTTCGGGAAGTGCACATCAATGATTTCCTGCATCGTCTCCCGATCCGGAAACTTGATGTAATGGAAAAAGCAACGGCGCAAAAATGCGTCCGGCAGCTCTTTCTCATTGTTCGAGGTGATCATCACGATGGGGCGCTGCTTCGCCTTTACCTGTTCGCCGGTTTCGTAGACGAAGAACTCCATGCGATCGAGTTCGAGCAACAAGTCATTCGGAAACTCGATGTCCGCCTTGTCGATCTCGTCGATCAACAGGATCGGCTTTTCGTCTTGGGTAAAGGCTTCCCAAAGTTTGCCCTGGGAAATGTAATTGTTGATGTCTTTGACCCGTTCGTCGCCCAATTGACTGTCTCGCAACCGGGAAACGGCGTCGTATTCATAAAGACCCTGCTGTGCTTTGGTGGTGGACTTGATGTGCCACTCAATCAATGGGCGGCTCAATGCCTTGGCCACTTCATGAGCCAAAACGGTTTTGCCCGTACCCGGTTCGCCTTTGATCAAAAGAGGGCGCTCCAAGGTGATGGAGGCATTTACGGCAACGCGGAGATCCTCGGTTGCCACATATTGCTGTGTACCTTCGAACTTCATAAACGGCTGTCTCACTTACATCTTGTCAGTCTTAATATCGAATGGGCGCACGTTAGGGCTATCGGCCACGGCATACAAGCGCCCACCCCCATGAACGGCGGCGCGCACTATAGCGATCATGAGGATTTAGGCAAATTCGCGCAGAAAACAGCGGTATTTTCGCAAGCGCGTTGGCACCGTGAAGTCTTGGCGAGTCGGTTTTACAGGCGAGGCAATCCGAAGCTAACCCTACGTCAAGTAGGCCTCTGCCTGTCCCGCGTCGGTTTCATTCGTTCAGGAAGCGGATGGGCTGAAACCCGCGACAGCGGCGCCCAGCTTCTCCATCAGATTTGGCCAGTCCGCATAGGTGTCGGGCATGAACACTTTGTTGTTGGAAAAGAAGGGGTAGTGGTCTTCGCCCAACATGGGCCACACATAGCCGATTGCCAGAAGCCAGATTTCGGTACCGACCGACCCCGCGATCGTGCTGGCGGCCGTCGGGGCAGACAGGACCAAATCAAGCGCAGCACAGAGGGCGGCGTTGTCGTCCAGATCGTTTTTCAGATCGATTTCGTCGAAGTCGTGGATGGTGATGCCGAACCGATCCTTCACATAGGCAATGTCTTCCGCGCAATCGCCATACTGCAGATTGACGAAGGTTATATCTTTGTTGGCAAACACCGGCGCCCAATGTTCCATGGGGCTGAAATACTTGGAACGCTTTGCGGACATGATCAGGCTACGCCAACAAAGACCAATAAGCGGGCCGTCTCCAAGCGTGGCGAGTTTGTCTTTCCAGTAGGCAACGCGGCCCGGATCCGGCACCAGAAGGTTTTGGTGCTTCGGAAAACGGCTTATGTCGTCGCGCATGTATCGCAGCGTTTCGCCACATGGCGCAAAGTAATCCGGCGGCTGATCTTTGGACGCATCGGGCGCCAGCCGGATTGTCTTGCCGTTGTGTTGCCGGTTCCAATAGGGGATGATTTCGGCTTCCGGCAGCGAGCGCTGAAACAACTCCACCAGCCGTTTGTCGCAGCTGACGATGAGTTTTCCCTCGGGACCGATTTGCTTCACCATATCGGGATAAGCATTGGCAAACATGATTTCGTCGCCCAATCCTTGTTCGCCGATGGCCAGCACGCGCTTGCCCGCGATCTCTTCGCCATTCCAACGCGGGGCGTCGATGGCATAGATCAGCGAGCCTCTGAAGTTGTGATCAAGGCGTACTTCCCAGGTGCCCCAGCCTTCCTTCAAATTGCCCAGGCCCAATTGGCAAAGGCCGCGGCTGTGTTGGATCTCGATAATGTCCGATTGGTTTTTGGCGTATTTCAGAGCATTGTTGTAATAGCGCAAAGCATCGTCCAGCGGCCCCGTGTGGTGGATCGCGTAGGCGATATTGTGGAGCGCGCGGGCAAATTTCGGTTTCAGCCGAATGGATTCTTCATAAAAAGTGATGGCGTCCGGCACATTGCCGTCTTCCATGGCGATGGTGCCCAGCGTGTTCCAGAGTTCCGCTTGGTCCGGAAACTGATAGATGGCGTTGCGCACGGTCTCGATTGCTTCTTCGTAGCGTCCGAGATCGCGCAGGATGCCGCCAAGGTTGTTGTAGCCCGACGGTTCGCCGGGCTTCATATTGATGTAGAGCCGGACGAATTTTTCGGCAATTTCTATTTGGCTGAGCTTCCAAGCCACCAGGCTCAGATTCATGTAAAGGTCCGGATCGGTGGGGTCCAATTGGTGAGCGCGCTCATACATGGCCAGTGCTTTGCCGAGCTCCCCAAGGCCTTCGAGCGCCAGGGCGACGATGTGGCAGGCCGAGGCACAGTTTTCATCAATGCGGGTGGCATCGAGACCGCGCAGCACCGCGGATTTGAAATCCCCCTTCTTATAGGCCCTGAGTGCTTTGGTAAGCAGTTTTTGAAGCTGTTTGTTCTCGCTCAGACGTGCCCCGCCAGGCGTTCCCGACGCGAATTGCTCAAGCTTCTTGACCACGTTTTTGGTTTCGAGCGAGGCGGTGGTCGTGTTGACCTTCACGTCGGTCGCAATTTCCGTCGCCGGCGCAGTGAGGGAGGGGGCCGCGGTCGCCATCGTGTCGTCTTCCACGCTTGAGAATAATCAACGGTAGCAAGTATCCGCGGACATGCTTAATGGGCACCTAAAGATGAACAAGAATTTGCGGCACGGCGACTAGGAAATGCTTAACGGAGGTAAATCGCTTGTAAACGATGATTTCAATTGCCTGAAATCCGTATACGAATTGTCAAGCATGATTTGCGACTTTGTTTTGCAGAGCTGCGCACGGCAAGTGCCGGCGTGGAGTGCAGAACGCATAGCTGGAGATGAGACCATGCCTTTGAAACTGTCCCTAAAACCAGGCGAAAAATTCGTGCTGAACGGCGCCGTATTGGCGAATGGAGACCGTCGGGCCAATCTCATCATCCAAAACAAGGCGAGCATTCTCCGAGAGAAGGACATTATTCAGCAAGAGGATGTGGATACGCCGGCAAAGCGGATCTACTTCCCGGTCATGATGATGTATTTGGATCCGGAAAACAGCAAAAACTACTATGAAGAGTTTGCGCTGCGTATGGGTGAATTCATGGGGGTCATCAAGAATCCGGATATGCTCACTTTGTGTGTGGCCATTAGTAAAGATGTGATGAGTTCGAATTACTATCGAGCGCTCATGAAATGCCGGAAGCTTTTTGCGTTCGAAAAAGAAAGGTTGGACTATGTCCCTGAAGGCGTATCAGACGACGCAGCGCACGGTTGAAGATCCGAGGGACACGGAATACCGGCTATTTGGCCAAGTCACCCGCGCATTAATCGAAGCAAAAGAAAAAGAACTGTCTGGCGTCGAACTGCTCAAAGCACTGGACTGGAATCGTAGCCTCTGGCGCACGCTGGCCTCGGATTGTTCGAGTGACGGCAACGGATTGCCCGATTCTTTGCGGGCGCAGATCGTTTCCCTTTCCATCTTTGTCTCGCGCCATTCCAGCGTTGTGATGCGCAAGCAAGCATCGATCGATGCGCTGATCGATATCAACCGCGCAATCATGCAAGGATTGGCGACCAAAGCCAATCAGGAAGAGTGATCTTTACTCCCCGTTAAGCGGAAATCCTTGCCGGGGGGTGAAAAATTTGCCGGTAAAATTGTCCTCCCGGCAAATTTTACCTACCTTCAGCTTGGTAAAAAATCCGTATACAAATAAAAAAACCGAACGACTCCAATCAGTTGCGATACCCGGCCCAATTTGCCTAGCACTGGCACAAAGGTTGCCTATTCGTACACGGGCAAAATGCCCGCGGAGCACAAAGCTCTGAAGTAACCCGAGAACGGAGTCCATAGAAATGGTTTCAGTAAATACGAATGTCGGTGCAGCAATTGCACTGCAAAGCCTTAATTCCACCAACAAAGATCTTGCCACGGTGCAAAATCGTTTGAACACGGGTCTGGAAGTTGCAGACGCGCGGGACAACGGTGCTGTTTACGCCATCGCGCAGGGCCTGCGTGCGGACGTTGGGGCATTTAACGCGATCTCAGATAGCTTTGATCGTGCAAGCAGTGCCGTTGATGTTGCAGTGAGTGCCGGTACCGCGGTTTCCGACCTGTTGGTCGAGCTTCGGACGCTTGCGCTTTCAGCAGCAGACGCATCGCTTGATACGGCAAGTCGGACGTCTTTGAACGAAGACTTCGTGTCGCTTCGTGACCAGATCACGAGCATCGTGACGAACGCCGACTTTAACGGGGTCAACCTGCTTGATGGCACGACCGCCAACATTCAGGTCCTCACCGATGTGAACGCTTCTTCCCGTATTACGGTGAGTGGTGAGAACATTTCGCTGAGTGGTTCGATTGTGACCCTTACGTCGACGGCTACGATTTCGACCCAAGCCGCTGCGTCGACGGCGATCGCTACGCTCGATACGAGCATCGCGAACGTCAACAACGCTTTGGCTCGTTTGGGTACGGATAGCCGCCGTCTGGACTTGCAGAACACCTTCGTGAAGTCGTTGGTGGACACGCTTGAAGCCGGTATTGGCAATCTGGTCGATGCGGACTTGGCACAAGAGAGTGCGAGATTGCAGTCCCTGCAGGTGCAGCAACAGCTGGGTATTCAGGCACTGTCAATCGCCAACCAGGCGCCTCAGATCGTACTGTCCCTGTTCCGATAGGACCTTTAGGTGGAAGGGTCGGCGCTGGCGCCGACCCTTTCCCGCCACCGATTTCGCAGTGAATTGACTCACATTAGTTTGAATGTTTAACGGAAAGTTTATCGTCATATTAATAGAGGCTGGGGATACTCAATTGGGAGCGACCGTTTTGAATCGGCCGAAATGCGATGATAAATGCGATCAATACATTTGTTCCGGTAATTGGATTCAGCCGCACGGAAGATAGTGCGCGGACGCCTGTGTCCAACAGAAAGACAAGCCTAGAGCCTGTCGACACTGTTTCCAGTCAAGCCGTCACTCAAACAGAACAAATAGCGGAACAGCGTTCGGCGTCCCTGACCGAAGAGCGGGAAGCCGAAGCTCAGAAGCTTCTGGAAGAATTGACTGCCGGTGTTGTTGGCTTTGGCACGCGGTTGAGCATCGATCTTGACGATGCAGCAGCAAGCTTTGTCTACCGTTCGATCGATGAGTTGACGGGTGAGATTCGCAATCAATATCCGTTGGAAGATACGCTTGAGCTGCGTGCCTACTTCCGGTCTCTTGAAGGCCAGGTCTTCGATGAGGAAGCTTAACGCTTCGTAAACGGATGATCCGTCCGGTAAGTCAGGCGGTTCCGATCGATCTGCAAATATGTGCGCCTGACCTGGGCGGAGTTGCCCACCTTCCGGTAAATCTTGCCGACCACGGCGGGACGCGGTCGCACATCGAAGGACCAATTAGCGAAAGAAATTCAATGACTTAGGTGGCCAGCCACCAATTGGCATGGCCTTTGCCACTCTTCGACCGAAAGCTTCACAACTCATTCCGAGGCTGGAGAAGTCGGCATAGGAGAGTAAGTCATGGTATTGTCCGTCAACACAAACGTCTCAGCGGCGATTGCACTCCAGAACTTGGAAGCAACCAACCGCTCATTGGAAACCACTCAAAACCGGATCAGCACTGGCCTTCGCATCGCAAGCGCAAAGGACAACGCGGCCGTTTACGCAATCGCACAGAACGAACGCGCCGATGTCGGTGCGTTGGATGCGATCAAACAGAGCGTTCAGCGGGCCATCAGTGTCACGGACATTGCGCTCGCGGCCGGCGAAACGGTGTCCGACCTTCTGGTGCAATTGAAAGAGACGGCAGTGGCGGCAAACGACCCATCATTAGACACGTTTTCCCGTCAAGCATTGAACGAAGACTTCCAGGCGCTGCTGCGGCAAATTCAGACCTCGGTCGATAACGCCACGTTCGACGGTGCCAATTTGATCAACAATTCGCTCACCAATGGTCTGGCGGTCCTTGCGGATGCCGAGGCAACGAATACCATCACGGTCAACAGTGAGAACCTTTCTACCGGCGGCCCGCTTCTGACGTTGTCTGTCACGTCGAGTGTCCTCACATTGACGCAGGCAGCGACGTCTCTGTCTCAATTGAACACCAGTTTGGCGAATGTGAACTCTGCCCTGGCGCGATTGGGCAGTTCGGGTAAAGCTCTTGAAACGCATCTCGTCTTTGTTGGAAAACTACAGGATACGCTGGTCGGCGGTATCGGCAATCTGGTGGATGCGGACCTTGCGGCCGAAAGTGCCAACCTACAAGCGCTGCAGGTCAAGCAGCAGCTGGGTGCACAAGCGCTGTCGATTGCGAACCAGTCGCCGCAAATCGTGCTGTCACTGTTCCGATAAGAAGATTAGGCGTCACTCACAGGGGCCGCTTTGCGGCCCCTTTTTTTGTCGCTACTTTTTGAGCGTTCTAACGAGGGTTTTAACAACATGGGCGACATCGTCCTCGTCCATGCCGACAAAAAGCGGCAGGCTGAGGCACTTTTCATAATAGGCGGTCGCGCCTGGCCAGATTTCGGACGGATCTTTGCTGTCCATCGATGGTCGGTAGTATGGGTGCATAAACAGTGGAATGTAGTGAACCTGCGTACCGATCTGTGCGTCTCTTAGGTCCTTCATGACCGACGCACGCGACTTTCCAATGGCCGCAAAGTCGATTTGGACGACAAAAAGATGCCACGCATTTTCAGAAAACCCGGTACGCGCCAGCGGTCTCACCAAGGATGCGTGTGGTCCCAACAATTCTGTATACAGATCCGCAAGGCGGCGCCGTTGCTTCATAAAGAAACTGAGCTTGTCAAGCTGGCTTAATCCTAAAGCGCAATTGATGTCACTTGCCCGGTAATTGAGTCCAAGCTGCTGCATCTCATAATACCATGGGTTGGGGCCTGATTCTTGGTCGAGCCCTTGGTCCTTTAGGTCCCAAAGATGCGGATTCCGTTCAACGCCATGGCTGCGGAGCTTTTTGAGGCTCAGCGCCACCCGTTCGGAATTTGTGGTGATTGCCCCGCCTTCGCCCATGGTGATCGCTTTTACAGGATGGAATGAAAAAATCGACAATTCATCGATCGGCCCGTCCGCGATCGGGCGCACCGCGTTGCCGCTTCGAATTTGCGCTCCCAGCGCATGGGCGGCATCATGAATAAGTGCCGCCTTTTGGTGGATAACAATATCGCGCAAACCGGCCAGGTCTCCGCACTGGCCGGCGAAATGCACGTTAAAGACGGCCTCGACGGAAACTTCGCTACAGCGCTCGCATCGGGCGAACGCCTTCTCGAGCGTCCGGGGCGACATAAGGCCCGTATCCGGTTCCACATCGGCGATGACGACTTTGGCGCCGGCCACTCGCGCGGCATTGGCGGTGGCAACGAATGTGTTGGCGGGCACAATAACTGTCGACGAGGAGTCGAGACCGGTTTGTAGTGCGGCAAGATGCAGGCCTGCCGTGCCGCTTGAACAGGAAACGGCAAATCGAGCCCCAGCTTTTTCCGCAAGCTTCTCTTCGAACTGCTCCGTCACGGGACCAGTTGTGAGCCAGTCACTCATGAGCACTTGCGTGACGGCGCGGACATCGTCTTCGTCGATAAATTGACGGTTGTAAGGAAGCGGTTTCTGGTCAGTAGTCTGCTTTAGCTGAAGCATCTGGATAACATTTCCTGAAGGCCGCGCGCATCAAGGCGCTCAACATTGGTGTGACTTGCGTACTCGAAACCTTCCGGGACTTCCAACGCACCATTGTTGAGATAGGGCGCATTGGAGAATCCGGAGAATGAAGGCACGATGACGTAACGGTCATCCAATTCCAGGGTCATCCGGCTGTCGTCTTGCGGCACCATTACTTCATGCAATTTCTCGCCAGGTCGGATGCCGATAATTTTGTGGGGCAGGTGTGGCGCAATCGTGCGCGCCAAATCCACTGTTTTCATGCTGGGAATTTTGGGGACAAATATCTCGCCGCCGCGCATCATGGCCATGGAGGACAGCACGAAGCTCACGCCCTGATCCAGCGTGATCCAAAACCGGGTCATACGCTCATCCGTGATCGGAAGAAACTCTGCCTTTTCTTCCACCAAGCGCTGAAAAAAGGGCATCACACTGCCGCGGGAGCCCACAACATTACCGTATCTCACGACGGAAAACCGGGTTCCTTCGGCGCCGCTCAGATTGTTTGCTGCAACGAAGATCTTGTCCGATGCGAGTTTACTGGCGCCATAAAGGTTGACGGGATTTGCCGCTTTATCGGTAGACAGCGCGATCACCGCTTTTACGTTCCGGCTGATGGCGGCGTTCGCAATATTCTCCGCACCCACCACATTGGTATTGATGCATTCAAAAGGGTTGTATTCTGCGATCGGTACTTGCTTCATCGCGGCTGCGTGGACCACGTAGTCCACGTCTCGCATGGCCATTTCAAGACGGTCGCGGTTTCTCACATCGCCGATGAAGTAGCGCATGAAGCCGAATTGCTCCCGAGGGAACTGCTGCGCCATTTCATATTGCTTCAGCTCGTCCCTGGAAAATACGATGACTTTTCTGGGTTTGTACTTTTGTGCGACGGTGCTGACGAAATGTTTGCCGAACGATCCGGTGCCGCCGGTAATCAGAATGACCTTTTCGTTAAGGTCCATCCATGGCGTCGTGAAATCCCTCGCCTGAAAGGGCTGCAGGACCACATTGTCGGTCTTACGCCGACGTGCTTGCGGTTTGCGCTCAGGTGCTTCTTTTACGTTCGGTTTTGACATCGCCTCAGTCAGGCCGTCTGTTTTCCACTGCGCAACAGTGGGCGAATATGCTTAATAAAAGAGAAATTCGCAGGCGGATCATCTCTCCGACTGTGTCCTTTTTGGCCAATGTGTTAACGAAAAATAAAATTTCTGATCCCGGTTAGCCCGACAAGGTAAAGGACAGCTCGGGACCGAAAATGGTGTGCTGTCCCGGCCGGCGCGTTTCGTCGAATTCAAGCGCGGTCAGTGACAAACGGCAGAATGCTGTGTCGCCTACGGGCTTATGTGTGACCAGGCCCGCCACTGTGGCCTTGCTGTGGTCGGCGGAAATACGCACACGCTGATCCTGATCACCGATATCGATCCATTCTTCCGTCATGCCGACGGCGCAATTGGCCGACACTTGAAGCGAAATGGGGGCGCCATGGTCGACCGTCCGGCCCTTGAGCGCGAATTCTTCATATTCGATTCCGCCATTGTGGGTGCGGTATGTCAGTTCGTCTTCATTGAACGCTTCCGGGTTGAGGGTAATCCCGCCGATCCGCAGGCAAGCCGGCCGGTCAATCTGCCAACCAAAGGATGTGTCAAAGCGAATACTGCGCATCGAATTGGACACGGTGATAACTTTCCGTATGGGGCCCAACCGGGTCTCGATATAGGCGGAAAGCTGCACATCGCCTGTGTTTGGGTCGATCTCAACTTCCGGCTCGACTTTCTCCAAATCGGTGACTTTGGGTTCGCCGGGCACTTCGAACACACTCAACCCGCTATACCAGTCCGCGCCCAGCCGAATGTCATCGAAATAGCCATGAGGAAGGGTCCGGCACACCGGTGGTCGGTTGTGCGTTTCGTCGCCACCGAACCAAAGGTTTTCGATAGCAAGGCCCCGCCGCTTGTTGAATTCCACCCGAACGCCTTGAGTGGTGATGCGCACGCTCCGTTCGTCCTCTGAAATGACCGGCACGAAATCAGACGGCGTGTCCGGGGCCTGGTCCAATGACGGAGTGCTGGATACGGCACCTGTGTGCCGCGTCAAACGATTTTGAAAGTCGCTCCAACGTTTTGGCGTGATGTGGGTTCTAAAATCGCTGCTCCACAGATAGCACAGCTCTCGCCAGTCGGTTTCCGTCGCGGCGCGATCTGCTTTTAGCTGCTTGTAGATGCGCCAGCACGCGGCGTTGATCCTTGAATCGTCGCGTCCCGTCACAGCCCAGCGGGTGATGTTGTATTTTTGCTGCTTCTTCACCGGTACCGGGTATTCGGGCGTTTCAAGCTGCAGGGGCTCGTCGGCCGTGTCATCGAAATCGCGGGCCAAGACTTCACGCGGCAATTCAAAGACGATGTGGCTATTCTTCTTCAGTTCTCCGATGGCCTGGCGCAGTCTTGACCATTCGCTTTCCTCGCTAAGGACGGCCTCCGTTGCAAGACGCCCCGGACGAAAATCGAAAATCTCCACATCGTTGCCGTAAAGCGCCAAGCAGCGGTCGTGCTCGCCGATCTGTGAACTGACATATGCCAAATAGTCCGATAGCGGCAAGTCGTTATGGGCAAGCCGTTGCAGTTTTTGAAAGGCGATCGTATTGGTCCAAAGAAGTTTGATGGTCGACCCATCAACGCCCATGGCACGTTGTGGGGCGAACCGATGGGTCTTCGGCCATTCCGCGTGGAACGATGCCACATTGTCGTAGTCCATGATGATGGCGTCGTAACCACTTTCCAAATAGATCGGCACAATGCCGCAAGAATAAGCCTGCTCGTTGACCAGCGCCGTAGCGGGCCTCATGCCCAGAAGCCGATCATAGACTTCGTGACCAAACCGCAAGTTGGCGCGCGAAATGTCCGCGGGCACAAGGGGGCCGATAAGTTGGCTGTACCCGGATCCAATAAGTTCGACCTTTTCGGTATCGATTAATCGGCGCAGTTCATCGATCCACCTCGGATCAATCCGATGAATTTCTTCAAGCGTGTATCCGGATGCTTCAAGGCCGATCGGCAAGTCCAGATCCGCTGCCAGCTTGAGCAGCGGCCAATAGCATTTTTCGACCAGTTGTGGCCGCCTGTCTTCCTCCACCGAAGAAAAGCTGATGTTCAGATGGAATACGCAATAGCAGTACAAAGTGCTCATAGGACTACACAGGTGCTGTCAATGTGTTGGATGAAATGTCCGGTTGCGGAGCGCGGTAGGACCGAGCATCCATGTCAAAATCGATTGTATCAATTGCACGCTGGGCGTTATGGGCGGCCTGCGCGCCGTCATCGCCGGTGGCAATCACCATGGCCACCCGGGATGTGGTGTTTTCGGTCGCCCTCACCGTGTCCCCCACACAAGCCGACACCATGAGTTCAAGAACCCCGGGCATTTGCCGCGCGGCATCCACATTCCGTATGCCGATGATGCGGCCAGAGTCTACGAATTTGTAGCGCTGCGCGATCGGTTTCAGAAACTTTGGTTTCAGGTCGTCCGGGTTAATTGGTTCGCCCAATGCCAGATTGATCACGTTACCGACGAAATCGACTCCGGTATTGAGCGGAATTTCGAGTGTGCAGAAATAGCCGCCACTCAAACGCGCGGCCAGTTCGATAACGTAAGGCTGACCCTTGTGTAGAACAATGTCACCCTTCACATTGCCATTACGAATGCTCAGGCTGGCGGCGGCTTGTGCGACTACTTCGCAGATCGCATCTTGTTCGTCCGCTGCAAGATGGCTTGGCAGGCTGCCGCCATTTTCAATGAAGTAGGGGGCGAACCGCTCCAGATACTCATAATTCCGATCTGAAAACCCGGGCGTGTACGCAACGCCGTCGAGGACAATCGACTCCGTTGAGATCTGCGGCCCATCCAGATATTCTTCGACCATCACACGGTCGGTGGGCGACTCTGTCTGCGCTTTTCGAAAAGCAGATTCAAGATCGGTTCGGGCGTTGATGCGTTGAACGCCGCGGCTGCCGCGGCTGTCTGCCGGCTTGATGACGAGGGTTTCCTTGTGTTGGCAGACGATCTTTTTCAAGTCGTGCACATCCGCCACCGGTTGAAACCACGGGGCAGGCACGCCGTCCTTCGAGAACTGGTTCTTCATGGCCAGCTTGTCTGCGGCCAACATTGCCGAATGTTCCGAAATACCGGGCAGATCAAGTGCCTTCGCGACGGCGGCCACAGTGCGGGGCACGTCGGCCCCAAGGCACATCACACCGTCAATCTTGCGCACATTGGCGTTGTAATGCAGGGCGGCATCAACGGTCTGTTCCACATCGTAGGTAGACGCGATTAGGGCATCGTCCGCCACTTTGAAACCCGGCGCGTCCGGGTTCATGTCGGAAACGACCACATGAAGGCCGCGCGCCTTGGCGAGTTCAATGCCGTGGACGGCTTCGATCCCGCCACAAACGATCAGCAAGGTCTTGCTGGGCATCAGAAATAGAGCCCCCCATTCACGTTGATCGTTTGCGCGGTGATGTAGCTGGATTGATCGCTTGCAAGGAAGATCGCGGCGTCGGCCACCTCATTTGGGCTACCCATGCGCTTAAGGACAATGTTTTCAGCGGCCTGGGCAACAACGCCGGATTGCATCCCCGCCGCCGCCATTTCAGAGTCGATAAGCCCCGCAGCGATTGTATTGCAGCGAATGCCGTCGCTCGCGCCGAACCGGGCGATCACCTGTGACAGAGATATGAGGCCTGCCTTGCTGGCGGCATAATGCGCTGTGCGGGGGCCGCCATATTGTCCGCTGACGGATCCAATGTTGATGATCGATGCGTTGTCCGAGCGTTTCAAATAGGGCAGCGCTTCTTGGGAACAGATGAAGGGTCCCTTGAGGTTGACGTCGAGTATGGAGTCCCAATCGTCATCGCTGATCTCGTCGAAATCCGTTGGCTTGTTGATACCGGCATTGTTGACCAACACGTCCAATCCATCGAGCGTCTTGTTGGCGGTTACGATGGCTTCACGAATTGACTCGCGGTTGGGAATGCTCATTTCGACTGCGGCTGAAGTTCGGCCGAGCGCCGTGATATCTTCCGCCGCAATCGATGCCATGTCGGATTTGGTATTGTACGTCACGACCACATCGGCGCCCGCTTCGGCCATGCGCAACGCAATCGCCCTGCCTATGCCGCGGCTACCGCCGGTGACGAGAACTTTTCGGTTTGCGAGAACCGCCATTGTCATTGTTCTTCCTATTGTTGGTTTCTGCGGGCTATAGCGCGTTTCGCAGCCGCTGCAATGTAAGGGCCGGTCAATCCATAATAATCGGCAAGCTCATCCGGTTCTCCGGATTCACCGAAGCGGTCCTGCACGCCGATAAATTCGATTGGGCAGGGGGCGGATTGAGCCAGCGCCTCCGCGACGGCGGACCCCAATCCGCCATAAATGTTGTGGTCTTCGCATGTCACAAAACAGCCGGTTTCCAGGGCCGCTGTTTGAAGTGCTGCGCGATCGATCGGCTTAACTGTCGCCATGTTGAGGACGCGGGCGGAGATGCCATCCTGTTCCAGAGTGTTTGCGGCGTCGCACGCGCGCGCCACTTCCACGCCGCAGGCGACAATGGTGACGTCTCGCCCATCGCGCAGCATGGTGGCTTTGCCAATCTCGAATTGGTGTGTATCGGGCAAGATACGCTCTGCAGGACTGCGGCCGGTGCGCATGTAAACGGGGCCCGAATGCTTGATCACAGCCTCCGTTGCCAATTGCATTTCAAACGGATCGGCCGGCGATATGACGGTCATGCCGGGTATTGCCCGAAACGCCGCAATATCTTCAAGGCATTGTGCAGAACCGCCATCCGGTCCCACATCGAGGCCCGGGTGGCTCGCGACAATCTTGACGTTGCGGTTCGAGTACGCGATTGACAACCGAGCCTGTTCGACGGCCCGCAAACAGAAGACGGCAAAGGTGGTCACAAAGGGAGTCAGTCCGGTTGCGGCCATTCCGCCGGCAACAGACATCATGTTCTGCTCTGCAATGCCGAATTGAAAGAAACGATCGGGATGGCTCTTGCGAAAGTGGTGAACGCCCGTGCCGCCGGCGATGTCGGCATCCAGCACCACGACGTCTTTGTACTGATCGGCAAGGCCGGACAGCGCCTTGCCGAAGGCTTCCCGCAGAGAGTCCCCGGAACTGCCGATCAGCTGCGGTGCCGTTTCAACTTTGAGTGCATTAGTTGACGATGCCATCGATCCAATCCTGAGCTGTTGCGTTATCAAGAGAGAGGTCCTGCAGGGCGCGGGAGATATCGTCATTCGACAGTTTCACACTGCCGTGCCAAGGGGCACTGTCTTCCATGTAGGAAACGCCTTTCCCCTTAATAGTATGGGCAATGATGACTGTCGGCAGACCATCCGTGTTGCGGGCCGCATCCAACGCGTTCTTGATGGCGTCGAAATCGTGGCCGTCAATTTCGATGGCGTTCCAGCCGAATGCGCGCCACCGCACCGCCAAGGGTTCCAGCGCCATGATATTGGCGTTTCGGTCGTCGCTTTGAAGCTTGTTGTAGTCGACAATGGCGCACAAGTTCGAAAGTCCGTGATGGCTTGCCGACATGGCTGCCTCCCAAACTTGACCCTCTTGCAGTTCGCCATCCCCCAAAAGTGCATAGACGCGCGACCCTAGGCCCTGATGACGGGCGCCCAGCGCCATGCCAATGGCTGCCGAAAACCCCTGGCCCAGTGAACCCGTGCTGGTTTCGGCGAACGGCATGTCGACCACATGGGGGTGTCCTTGCAACGGACTTCCCAGTTTCCTCAGTGTGGGGATGCTTTGGAGAGATATAAGGCCCAGTGCGGCCCATGTTGCGTAAAGGGCCGGGCAGGCATGTCCCTTCGACAAGACAAATCGGTCGCGCGCATCATTGTCGGTGTCCGACTTGGTCAGCGATATTTCCCAGCCATACAGTGTCGCTAAGATGTCCACTGCGGATAGTGACCCGCCGGGATGTCCGGAACCCGCGTGATAGATGGACGTAACCGTCAGCTGGCGAATGCGGCCGGCAAGTTCGTCTAATTTTGCATCGCCGCGACCAGGTCGCTCTGTAGGCTCACGGTGAAGCGTTTCAGCGACGTTTCGGTGATCCATTGGATGTCCTTATCTTTGAGGTCGATCGGATTTTCTTTCGCAAGAACCGTGTCTCGCGCGATCGTGTTCAACAATTCATCGGTGCAGATGGAGCTGGTCGCGATCAGGTCTTGAATGTCCGCCATCAGATTGAATTGTTCGAACACGTCGTTCCAGAACCCGCACAGTGTTTCAATCGTGACCGGTCCGAACTCCGGCATCACAGATTGAGTCACAATATCCAGTTGGGTAACGCGGTCCTGCACCTCTGAGGCATAGGATCGAAGCACGACGGGAAAGAATACAAAGAGAGAGGCGGGATGCGCAATTTTCAGCTGCGACGACAAGGCTTCGCCCAGTGTGTGGACCATTCCGGTGCGAACATTCGATATGGCAACACCGCCAGATGATGACGCTTGCTGCAGCGCCAAAATATCTTCCAGGGTCAGATTGTCATTTTGCAGTTTGTGGATCGCCCGCAAGATCTGTGGCAATCCACTAAGGCAGTATGCATCGGTGAAAGGCGACCGTTCGTTGCGGCATACGAAGGTCTCCCACAGGTGGACGAAGGCATCGAATGCGCCAAGTGCGATTGTCGAGGCGGGCGAATTGGCGAGGAAATATGGGTCCAGAACCGCAAGTTCCGGCACATTCGCCCAGGATCGAATGGAGACTTTCTTACCGTTGTCTTTGTCGCTCATGATGAAGAAGCGGCTTGTTTCGGATCCCGATCCTGCCGTCGTGGGCGCGGCAATAAGATGGGGCGCGCCGACCGCCGCGCTTTCATCGCGAATGCGCAATTTGCCAAATCTCAGATAGGCGGCGATGGCTTTTGCCGTATCGATCGTGCTGCCACCACCCACGGCAATGACCCAGGCCGTGTCTTTGGGCATTTCGACAATTGTTGACAGCAGCGTCGTTTCGTTGGGTTCTTCCGCCACCGTGATGCGGCGGACCGGATTGATGTCGTCCAACAGCGGATCGGCCGCAAAAAGCGAATCGGTGACAACGACAGCAGGGCCCTGCCCGCGTATGAGTTCCGGAATTTTGTTCCGTGTACCCGCGCCGGACAGAATACGCCCAGGGTAATAGAACCCCATTTCGTTTTGGGTGTTGAAAGTGTTTTCTAACATGATGAACTCAAATCTCGACCTATCGTGCGGTACAAAAAAACTCGCATTCGTAAGGGGCGGCAGGGTGGTGACCCACGTAGAATCTGTAGGCAGGTTCTAAGGTGGCGATGAGCTGAGGCAGCTCCCAAAGATGCTCAGCTTTGTGATAGCCGGCGATGGCCAGGTCCGGGCGATCGCGATTGAGCACCGCTCTTGCCCCTTTGAGCGCTTCGGGCTCAAACCCTTCAATATCGATCTTCACGTAATCGATCTTGTTTTCAGAGCCATTTACAATCGCGTCGATACTCTCGATGGTGATTTCTTCCGTCTGCGTATTGTTTTTACACAGCGCGACGGTTGCGCGGGGGTCTTCCTCATTCGGCGCAATGTCGATTGTCATCGTCGCTCGAAGCTCACCGACGCCAACCTTAAGTGGGGTGACCTTTCGATCAAGGCCGTTTGCGTCGACCCAGCGGGAAAGTGCATCGTAATTTGTTGTGACCGGTTCGATGGCGATGATCTCGCAGTCCTGATCGAGGCGTTCTAAGAACGATCGCGCGGTATCGCCGTTGAACGCACCACAATCGATAATCCGATCTCCCTTGAAGGGGCCGATCCCTCCAGATCCGTTCGCACCGGTCGGTTGATAGTCATAGAACCCTGCAAGGCAGGGATTCCGCCTGAGCGCGCGCGGATCCATCGTCCAGCGGAACTTGATCAGGTTGGCGATGTAATCCCGAGACTCTCGGTCCGCGACCGCCGACATGAGAAGCTCGATATCGGCTGCATGAGTCTCCACCATGGCCGCGCCGAAATGCTTGTGGAACATTTCCGACACAAACGGAAAAACGGCCGCTGGATCGATGCGCAACTGGCTAATCAATTGTTCGGCGATTTCCACTTGATAAGCGCTGGAAATAATGACGGCGCAGTCGGGGTCCATTATCGACGGCAGGGAAGCAGGGTCGAATATAGTTCGGCCACGGAATAGGGTGCCGTGTTTTTCGGGGGCGTTATCCAAAAAGCCGATGACGTCTTTGTCCCGCGCCGCAAGGAAGGCCTCCACTTCTACAGCGCCGGCGGAAGCTCCGAACAAATAGAACTTCTGAAAACGGAGGAGGTCAGCAACACTGCGCTGCGGTCCGAATGTGGTGTAATCGATGGTCATGTGTCAGGCTTTCTGAGCAATCACGATCGCTTCTCGGCCAAGACCCAGTTTTGCGAACACTTCGTAGAGCTCGCGCCGCAAGTTTCCTTGGCCGGCCCGCTGAAGCAGCAATTCAAACTGTTTGCGTTTGTTGTGGCAGGAGCGTCCCAGCGCGTCGTCGCCCACATAGTTGTCCCCCATCAACAAAAAGAGCTCCATGGGGAAACTGGTGGTTTGAGATAGAACGCGAAATCCGGCAGCGGTCAACAAACGGTTCAACGAGTCAAAAGTGAAATAGTTGAGGTGATGGGACGGCACAATCCACCACGGGTCGAAACCGCCTTTGTCCCGTAGGGCTTCCTGCAGCGGATTGTAGTCGTTAGGCACGCCGATGCAGATCAATCCGTTCTCAGACAGATGAGTAGATGCCTTTTCAACCAATTCGCGTGGGTTAGGAACGTGTTCGAGCATATTGTTCATATGCACCACGTCGAACGTGCCAAGATCACCAACATTTTCCGAGCCGAAAAAGGCTTGGGTGACCGGCAGTCCCATCTCACGCGTATGCGCCGCTGCTTGGATGGATGGGTCAATGCCATGCACTCGCCATCCGCAATCGGCCGCAAACTTCAAGAAAAGGCCCGGGCCGGAGCCGATATCGAGCAGCGACCGCTGACCGACACTCAGATGGGCCGTGAGCATGTCTAGCCGGTCGCGATAATTCAGCGTCGCCCATTCGTAGTCTTCGCCTGCATGAATGAGGTAGGCGGGTTTCTCGTCCCTATAATATTCGGTGGCGTAAGTCTCGATGAGCGAGTCGACCGTCGGCAGCGGAACCACATGGCGAAAACCGCAGCGTACACATTCGATAATTTCCTGACCGGAGACGACATCAACGACGGCACCGGAATGGCCGCACCACTCCGTAAGCGGATCATTGAGGTTGGTTTCGGTGGTCATCTCTCACCCATGCGTTTCCAGATTTTTAGGGTTATCAGCCCTAACGGCCAGTTAACGGTCAGCTGATAAGTTGAGCCAACCGATTAAACGCTTGAAAAGAGGTTGGGCCACATGACCCCTGTTCGGTTCATTGCCGAAGTAAGCAGCAATCACGCACAAGACTTGGGCCGGTGTTTGGAATTTGTCGATGCCGCAGCGGACTGTGGCTGTCACGCCGTCAAGTTTCAGTTGTTTAAGATTTCGGAAATGTTTGCGCCTGAGATCCTTAACAAAAGTGCAAAGCATCGCGCGCGCGAAGCGTGGGAGTTGCCGGAAGCATTCCTTCCTCACATTGCCGAGCGGTGCACAAAACGGGGCGTTCAGTTTTCATGCACACCATTTTCGTTGGGCGCGGTCGACGCCCTTGAACCGTTCGTCGACTTTTACAAGATCGCATCATACGAACTTCTGTGGACGGATTTACTGTCGGCGGTTGCCGATACCGGAAAGCCGGTGATCCTGTCGACCGGCATGGCAACACTTGACGAAATCGCCCATGCAGCCGACGTGCTGAGAGAAGCGGGGGCAAGTGATATTACGTTGCTCCATTGCGTCTCGGCCTATCCGACCCCGGTCAATGAAGCGAATTTGTCGGCGATCAAAACCATTGCGGACAAGACCGGCTGTCCCGTCGGCTGGTCGGACCACACGGTATCTCCCGGCGTGATACACCGCGCCATTCATCGTTGGCATGCGCCGGTCATCGAGTTTCATTTGGACTTGGATGCTGCCGGTGCAGAATATGAAGCGGGCCATTGTTGGCTTCCCCAAGAAATCGGCATGGTGATTGCCGACGTGAAGGATGCCTTTCAAGCGGACGGGGCAGGCGAAAAGGGGCCAACAAAGAGCGAGCTGGAAGATCGGGAATGGCGCGCGGATCCGAATGACGGGTTGCGCCCGCTCAAGCATGTGCGATCGTCGTGGAAGGTGGCCTCTTAATGACGACAGGCACACTTGCGATCGTTCAGGCACGCATGGGATCCGCACGCCTGCCCGGCAAAGTGCTGCGCTCCATCCACGGCCGGCCGCTCTTGTGGCACATTCTCCATCGGTTGAGAAAGTGCAAACGCATCGACACGATCGTTGTCGCCACCTCCACGGAAGCTCAAGACGATGACATCGAAACGTTCTGCCGCCAGGCGGATATGCCGGTTGTGCGCGGCTCGGAAAAGAACGTCTTGGCGCGCTTCAATCTGGCGGTTCAAAAGTTTGATCCTTCGCTGATCGTGCGCGTGAATGCCGATGCGCCGCTTGTCGATCCGGTGTTCATCGACACGCTTATCCGCACCGTCAAAAAACAGGATGCGGATATTGCGTTCGGGCCGCCGGGGGTGCCGTGCCTTCATGGCGGCGTTGATCCCATCAGCCGTCGGGCATTCGATCGCTTGGTCACCAAAGCCGGTGATGATCCTGTTGCCCAGGAGCACGTCACTGGTTACCTCAAGAAACATCCGGGTTTCGGCAAAATAGCGCGTATCGATATCGAACCGGCGCTCCAGTTCGAGGATGCGAGGCTTTCTATCGACACACAAGCAGACATCGATTTCATCGAGATGCTGTACACGCTGTCGAACGCGGAGGTGGGAGAGCTCAATATTCGTGATGTTTCCGCGCTGCTGCGGATGCAGCCGGAACTTCGCAAGATCAACGCCCATGTCCAACAAAAATCCCTCGATCATCGCGGCGGCACGGTGGTAATGCGATGCGACGGCGGGCACGATATCGGCTTTGGGCATGTCACACGATCGCTCGCAGTAGCGCGGGTGCTGCGGGACGCTCACGGGTTTGGCGTCGTCTTCGCCATGGCAGCCGATACTGCAGCCAATGCGCGGGTCTCCACTGAAGGGTTTGAAGTAGAGACCTGGCCCGGCCACCGCGACGAAGAAGTGTGGCTTGAGGAAGTGCTGGCAAAACATACGCCGGTCGCGGTTGTCTACGACATTCGAACCGGTTTAAGTTCTTCCGCTGTTCGACGCTTAAAGCCGCCGCAGCAGCTTACGGTCATGTTGGACGATGGCAGCCCCCGCCGGCTGGAAGCCGACATCGTCGCCTATCCGCCGGTGCAGCAAGTGTACGATTTGGACTGGATCGGTTTTCGCGGCACCAAACTCATTGGCTGGGAATGGGTCATCCTGCCGAATGCGATGAGGGAACGTTCAACCGCGAAACAATTCGAAAGCCGCAGGTTGCTGATTTCCATGGGCGGATCGGATCCGCTCAACCTTACATGGGATGTGGCATGCCGCCTCAAGGCGTCGGAAGCGGAAATCGATCCGATCTTTGTCATTGGTCCTGGTTTTGCGAAGCCGGACCTACTGTACAAGCGCTTGCTCAGCCTGTTTCCTGACGCGCGGATTGCCGTCAAGCCGTCATCGCTCGCTGATCTCTTCGAGCAGTCGGACCTTGCCATCACCATGTATGGCGTTACGGCTCAAGAGCTGGCCGCCGCAGGCGTTCCCGCGTTCTATTTGTGTCTCGATGAAGATCATTGCTTCTCTGCCCGGTCTTTGGCGGAACGGGGTGTCGGTATTTCACTCGGGCTTGCTGACGAAGTGGATTGGTCGTCTGTCATGGCCAAAATAGAGCGATTGCTGATCGATGGCGACGAGCTTGCCCTGATGGCGAAGCGCGGGCCGCGGCTCATCGATTGTCAGGGGGCGGAACGGTTGGCCGCTTTGATATCCGAAAAGATTGGCGCGCGGGCTGTCGCGTGACAAGTCAGAGCTTTTCGAGCGCTTCCCGTGTCCGGTCAAACGCGCTGCGCCAGTCGCCGGCTTCGACACCGCGCATGAGTCGGCACGCAGGTGCGAGCGGCTCATAGTCTTTTCCAAAGGCAGTCCAACTTCGATCGCGAAGGATCTTGAAGGTCGGGATGCCGAGACTAGCGGATAGGGCCGCGACGGCTGTTGGTGCGGTGATCACCGCATCCAGGCCTGCTATGAGGGCAGCCGTACCGTCAATGTCGGCTTTTTGATCTAAAGCCGTTGGCTGATGAATCTTACGGCCGCTTTGGTGTTCCAGCGCCGTAATTTCATCATCGCGCGCATCATATTGCAGATTGATGATCTCCACACTCGAACGCGCTAGAGAATCTGTCCACTGCTCAATGCCAGCGAATTGATGGGCCCGTGCGCCGGTCATGTCACCGCTGCGCCAGCAAATGCCGATTTTCCTCTGTGTACCGACCGTCTGCAGCCATTGCCGCCATCTGCCGGTCTCTGATGGGTCAGCCCGAAGATAGTGATGTGGATTGGGCATCGCGTCGAGATCTTGTCGGTAGTGCTTCCCCAGACTGCCCATGGGGATACTGTGTTTGAGGTTTTCGATGTCGCCAAGCCAGTCGTAGCCCACGATGTGCCGGCCCTCTTCAAATTTGGCACACATGGGATAAACCGCCGCCGATGGGAAAGAACGGTCGAACAGGGCGACCAGTCGGGGCTCACATTCAATGATAATTATGCCGTTGTTCGCTTCGGCGGCGGCGAGCAAGTCGGGGAAGCAGGACGCGAAGATTATTTGGTCCCCGATACCTTGTTCTGCGGTGACAAGCAGGGAGCAGTTGCGCAAGTGATTGCCGTCCCAGCGGCGCAGGCCGTGCGTATAATCGACCTGTTTTGGCGTCGCCGAAAAACGATACTCAAAATCGCGCCAGCCTTCGCGTAATTGGCCGATGGAAAGGTTCAGGAGCCCCCGGTGGTAGCGAACCCGATCTTGTTTGGGATCTTTTTTGAGCGACTTGGTGTAGGCGTCCAGCGCGCCTCCCGTATCACCTTTGTCCGACAGAAGATCGCCCAACGCGCCAAGGGCCAGGGCGTAACCGGGCTTTTGCGAAAGCGCTGCACGGATGAATGTTTCGGCGTTTTCCAGATCGCCAGTCTCGCGGGTCACATTACCCAAGGCAAGCCACAGGGGTGCCGGTCTTTCGCAGATCTTGATCTTGTCGCTCAAAAGCGTTTGCGCGTCCGCGTACCGCTTGTCTTCCGCGTAGGTTTCCGCCAGGGGCACAACGGCTTCGATCCGCTTCGGATCGATCGCCAAGGCCCGGCTGTAGAATTCTTGCGCCATCGACCGCTGCTGAAGCCGCCGCGCCGCATCGCCCAATTGCTGAAGAATGTTGGCCTCACGCTGCGCCGTGCCGGCCGATCGCAGAGCGTCTTCAAAACAATCGATCGCCGCGCGCAAGGACCCCGATTTTGCAAGGGCGAGGCCGCGGCGGAAGGGGTCGGCTGCGGCAGGCCCACTGCCGCGGGCGCGTCTTTGGCTAAGGCCAATCGCCTTTTGGGTTCGAGACATTCATTAATGAAGCCCCAATTCCGTTAATTGTTGGTTTACGGAGTATTAACACCGGTGTCGCCGGGCATTCTATCGCTTGCCTTTTCGCCAGTCATCCCAGCGCGCAAACATGATGTAGAGCGCCGCAATCAGAATAATGGCCCCGATCGCAATCATGATTTCGGTCTGGTAGGCCTCCAGATAGTCTTTGATCGTGCGCCCGATCGTTGTGGGCTGTTCCGTGTTCATCGTGGTGCCGGCACCGACGGCGCTGGCGCCCGCGGCGCCCGCAACACCGGCCCCCTGCATGGTGCGGCTGCGGCTCAAGCGCTCCCGCCGGGCGCGGGAACTTTCCTCCGGCGTGACGCGGGATTGTAAACCCTGATCCTCAGGCGTGGCGGCCGGTGCCGAACTGGGCGGCGCCTCGGCAACGCCTCTGTTGTCATCCGTTGCAGCGGAGACAACTTCCGCAACCAAATCTTGAAGCGTCGGGGTGAGGAAAAGCGCTTTTTCCGCGGCCCGACGGCGCACCAAACCGGGCAGCGTGGTTAAGACCCCGTTAACCCGGCCCTTGTTCCACCATTCGATGGCGTCGGCCGCGCCCACTTTGTCGCCCGCATTCAGACGTTTGAGGACGGTTGAGCGCTGGAAATTGCCCGAACCGATGTTAAAGACGAGGGACGCCAAGGCAGAAAATTCGTTTTCATTGAGATCGACCTTGACCAATCGGGTGACCGCCGCTTCGGCTTCGCCTAGATCCTGCCGCAGCAATTGCTCGGCTTGTTCCTCGGTGATAACCATGCCGCGCCTGGCGGTTTTGGTATGGCCGTAGCCGATTGTCCAAACGCCTACCGCGTCCACATAGGCTTCCAAACGAAGCCCCTCAAACATTTTTATAAGGTCGAGGCCTGCTTGGTTGGTCCTCATCACGCCACTCTCACTTCACTGTGCTCGTTACGACGCCGGATAGTATACATTCATTAACTCTCATTTGATGAAGCAAAACCGCTTGATGCAAGTCGCGCCCTAGCGGCCGGTCATTTTGTGTGGCATGAACGCGACAATTATGTGATGACGCGCTCGACTTCTTAAGCGCTGATTAATGCCTTCCTTCTACAATCTAACCATCTGATTTTGTTGTGCTTTCGGTTGCGTTGCGTATGTCTAACACGTTCGGTTTCGGCGGGGACGATAGCGGCTTTCAGTTCACGCCCATAACGCTTGATCTGTCGATCTTGCCGTCGTTCTTCAACGCGAAGATCGCACAGTCCATCACGCCGCCGCCGGACACATCGCGAAACCAGGTCAATACGGACCGAGGTCCCGCCACGGTTTTACCGCCTTGGGACTTCCGGGTCGAACAGCCAAGCCAAGATGCGCGCCTTCGCCAGGCCCTAACCGAAACGTCTTATATCGATCGCAACGACCCCATTTTCGATCACGAAACGGTCCCGGCTGATCTCCAAAAACTGTTTGTCCTATACAAAGCGGTCAACACGCTGGCGGTTCTTGCGAACGAGGCTGCAAAAAGTACCACCTTATCCGGTCAATTGCCGGGCCTCGATCAGCGGTTTGCTCGAGGTTTGAGCGAGGTCTCGGAATTCGTCCGTACGGAGAGCTTTAATGAGCTGACTCTGTTGCTCGGCAAAAAAACAGACGATGCGGACAGTGTGACGCAAACCCCACGGTCGTCGACGAGTTTTTCAACGGGCCTTATCCATGCGGGTGTGTTTACGGATCCCATTGCCGGCATCAACGGCGACGAAACCTTTTCCATCACTGTCAAAAAGTCCTCAGGCGATTTGGTCGCCAACATTGACTTCGCGAATCTGGCAGCGGGCGGCGCAACCGTTGATAATATCGTCGCATTGGTCAACACCGAACTCGAAGCGGTCGGTGCCAACACGCGCTTCAAGCGTGTACGGATCGATAAGGATCAATTCGGCATCGACATCGAGGGAACACTTACCGAAACCCTTTCGTTCTCGGCAAGCGGTGCCGCGCCTGCCGTCTATTTGGGCGGCGCCGTCGGCAGCGGCGCTGATGAAAACGGGCAATTCCTTAAACTGAGCGGCGCGAATGACGCCGATCCCACCCGAGATTTTCTGAAAACGGTTGCGCCCGACGGCGCCGAAACGGAAGTGCAATCCAGCGCCGTTGACAGTCAAGGCAATGTCTATGTGGTCGGCAAAACCACGTCCGATTTGGATGGTCAAATCAACCAGGCTGTTCAAGACGTATTTCTCACCAAATACGATTCCGTCGGCAATCTGGTGTTTAGCCGGTTGTTGGGCGCAGACGAAGTCGCTGACGGTTTCTCCGTCGCCATCGACGCGAGCGATAATGTGGTGGTCGCCGGGCGCGTCAAGGGCGATTTAGACCAACAGGCCATTGGCGGCGGCTACGATACGTTCGTGACCAAATTCAACAGCGCCGGCGAAGAGCAATTCACCCGGCAGATCGCTCCGGGGGCGGATGATGGCGCGACCGGCGTTGCGATCGCCGCCGACGGCTCCATATTCGTGGTGGGCGAAACCAAATCGGCCCTCAACAGCAGCGTCACCCATGGCGGTGGGACGGATGGCTATCTCACCAAACTGGCCGCCGACGGCAGCCTGTTGTTCCACCGCCAGTTCGGTGGCACCGGCAGCGAAAAAGCAACGGTTGTGGGCATCGCGTCCGACGGCAATGTGATCGTCACCTCGATTGAGGATGGACAAGCGATTGCCCGCAAATACAGCAGCGCGGACGGACTTTCGGCAGCCCTGTGGGAGGTCAATCTGGGCGACCTTCAGGGCGGCAGTCTGGACGCGCTGGCGATTGACGGAAGTTCTGTCTATCTCGCGGGCGGTACGGGCAATGCGTCCCTCGATGCCTCCGGCGCGGCCAGTATTGTCGGGGCGCATAGTGGGGGCGTTGACGGCTTCGTTGTTAAATTAAATGACGCCGGCGCTAGCGCCACGGCCCTGTCCACCACCTATCTGGGAACGGGATCCACAGATGCGATTGCCGATGTGGCGGTGAGCGGCGGTAACGTCTATGTGGCTGGCTACACCAACGGTGCGTTGCCAGGTGAAACGCTTGTGGGCGCTCAAAACGGGTTTGCTGCAAAGTTTGACAGCGCGCTCACTCATCTGTGGACGTATCAATATTCTAAGCCAGGCACCACAACGGCGGTGCGAACGCTTGCCGTTGACGGTACCGGCTCGTCCGTTTTGGATCACCTTGGCCTACCGCGGGGAGACCTTGCTTACACCGGCTCCACATTACTGGGCGCCAATTCCACTGTTCGGGTGGGGGACCGGTTCGCCATTTCGGTCGACGGCAAGCCCGCGCGCACCATTCGTATTGAAGATGGCGAGACTCTCAAAAGCCTTGCCCTGAAAGTCAATCTGGCCCTGACGATCTTCGGCAAAGCGTCAGTGAACATCTCCGACGGGCAAGATGTCCTAAACATCGAAGCAGGGAAGGGCCGGACCGTCGAATTGATTGCCGGTCCGGAAGGCCGGGATGCCTTGCGCGGATTGGGCTTGCCCCAAGGCCCGCTGATCAACGACACGGACGTGGAAACGCCGGAAGGGGAACTCGACCCGATCATCTTTGGTTTGGGGCTGGATGCATCATTGAATTTGCGAAACCAAACCGATGCCGCGCGTGCGCAAACGGTGCTCAATGACGCTCTTGCCGAAATCCGCGATGCCTATCGGGAATATACCCGAGACCCGGCCTTGGATGATCTGACAAGCCGTCTCCAGGCCCAGGGCGGGCAGGTATCGAGCCGGACTTTGGCCCAGCTTGCCAATTACCAAGCGGGCCTGGCCCGCTTGACGGCCGGCCAGCCGACGACCGGTGGGCTGTTTTAGTCGTCTCATTTTGAAACACATTTAGCCCGCATACGCGCCCTATGAGATGGGTGCATGGGGTTCATCCAGTGTTTGAACACTTGGCCGGCCCTCTCCCCCGTCCCAACCACCCCAACGGTACCCTGGCGGGTGGTTGGGACGGGGGAGAGGGCTGGTGATGCCATCAGAAGACGAGTGCATGGGGTTCATCCACATTTGTGGTGCCCGGCCACCCACTCCCCCTCCCAAACCACCCACAGGGTATCCTTATCGGGTGGTTTGGGAGGGGGAGTGGGCTGGCCGAGCCCGTTGCAAAAGATGGGTGAATGGGGTTCATCCGGAATTCAGCAGCGAGACCCAACCCTCGATCAACCTCAACTGTCGCCCCTGTGAAAACAGGGGCCGATAACCGCTGGAGTTTCGGTTCTAACGCTGGAGTGTATGGGTCCCAGCTTTTGCTGGGACGACAGGAATAGTTAGTGGTTGCGCCTCGCCAAAATGGTGGCAATCAGTCAAGCCAGTCCTATTCACATCTCAAAGAGCGCCCTCGCGAACATAGGATAAGCTTATAGGGCGTTAGGCGCAAGACGCGGTGGAGAGGTGGCTAAATCACCTGATTCACGGCAAAGGCGCGGGGTGTACCAGCGCTCGGCTTCGGGGCCATGGCAGTGCGGCCGTAGCCGGCGGCGGGCGTTTCTTTTGCTACGGCTTCCTCCGCGACGGATTTCACGATGCCTTCGCTGATATGGCGGAAGCTCTGCAGCAACTGCAGATGCTGGTCCGTATTCTTGCGGAAAGCGGCGGTCGATTCCTTGAGCGCTTCGCGCCGCTCCTTGGAAAGTTCCTTGATCTTGCTGGGATCGGCCTTTAGCGCCGTCATCTCCCGCTGATACAGCGCGGATAGTTTCGATTTCTGATCGTTCAGATCTTGGATTTCCGATGGACGATTGGTGCGCAACATAGCCTGTTCAGTGTCAAGCAAGTCACTCAATTGGCTGGTCAGCGCAATTAGATTATCAACACGGCGATCGGTTTCACTGGGCTGCATGGGGGGCGCCCTCCTGAAGCTCTAGGATCTGCCGGAAGATGGCGTCCGCAATGCCGATGCCGCCGGACCGTGCAATCTCGTTGGCGATCTGTTCATTCTGCATTGAGCGGAACATGGCTTCCGAATGGCCGCCCATAAAGGGGCCATCGGTTTTAATGCCTTGGAACATGGGCTCCAGCATTTGGGCGATAAAGACTGCCTCAAAATCTTCCGCCGTCTGACGAGCCTTCGCCATGTCCGCTGTTTTGCGTGGCTGGGCGATTTCGTTGATGAGCGACGGATTGGTAGCAATCGTTTCCATCACAGCACCTCGATCTCGGCCTGCAGCGCACCGGCTGCTTTGATGGATTGCAGGATCGAGATCATGTCTCGTGGGCCAACACCCAGTGAATTCAAACCATCCACCAAATCCTGCAGGCTGACACCACCCTTCAGAACAGCCAAGCGGCGATCGTCTTCTTCGTCTACTTCAATTTCCGTGCGCGGAACCACAACCGTATCCCCGGTTTCGGAAAACGGATTGGGTTGGCTGACAACCGGCGTTTCAGTCACACGAATGGTCAGATTGCCTTGGGCAATGGCCACGGTGGAAACGCGCACGTCCTGTCCCATGACAATGATGCCCGTGTCTTCGTCGATGACGACTTTGGCAATTTGATCCGGTTCCACCACCAATTGTTCGATATCCGTCAGCAGGGAAACCAAATTGCCGTCGTAATTTGCAGGCATGGCTAGTTGAACCGTCGCGGGATCGGACGCCAGCGCAATGTTCTCACCATAGAAACGATTAATGGCCTGGGTAACGCGCCGCGCCGTGGTCAGGTCCGGATTGCGCAGGGCAAGACGCGCCCGGCGTTTTTCCGCCAACGCATATTGAATTTCCCGCTCGACGATTGCGCCGGAAGCAATGCGGCCGCTGGTGGCGACGCCGCGGGATACAACGGCGGCGTCCCCTTGGGCTGTAAAGCCGCCAATGGCAACCGGCCCTTGAGCCACGGCATACACCTCATTATCGGCGCCCATAAGCGGCGTCACCAACAGGGTGCCGCCTTGAAGGCTTTCGGAATCGCCCAGCGCACTCACGGCAATGTCGATACGCGTGCCTTGAGCGGCAAAAGCCGGCAGGTTTGCCGTTACCATGACTGCCGCGACGTTTTCCGTGTTGAGGCCGGCATCCCGCGTATTGACCCCCAAACGCTCCAGCATGGCCGTCAGGCTTTGCAGCGTAAACGGTGCGTTTTGCAGGGAGTCACCGGTGCCGTCCAGCCCGACGACCAATCCGTAGCCCACAAGGAGGTTTTCCCGAATGCCTTCAATATTGGCGATGTCTTTGATCCGCGATCCGGCCTGAACGGGCGTTGTCAGCGGGCCAAGCAGCAAAGCCGTCGCGGTGACCGCAACGGTGAAGGTGGAAAACAGTTTCTTGAGCCGGGGCGTCTTCATATCTCGCAGGTCCGCATTATGCGTTTGTCTCTCGCATACCTCTTAGCGAAGAGCGTGCCATATCGCGGTGCCTATAACTATTTGAAAATATTGAGGTATTCGGTGCCGCCCCGTGACCCTCTACAGGCGCTGGGCAGATTTGGGGTGGATGGGGGCAAAATCTGCCGCCTCTGCCGGTCCTCTTAAGCAAGCCTTAAGGCGCCCCGTTCATTGTGCCCGATACCGCTTTAGGCGGCGATTTGGGGAGTTGGGTAGTGAAAATCAGCGGTCCCGCTGGCACAAATGCGGCGTCGTTACGCCGGACGGAAAAGCGCAAAGCAACCGACGGCCAAGCTTTTGAAGCCAAAGATGCCGCGGCTGGTGTCAGCACGCCGGCGCCTACGGGCGGGGCAAATCCCATAGCGGCCGTCGATGCGTTGCTCTCCATCCAAGAGGTGCCGGACCCGGATCAGGGCACACGCAGCAACGTGCAGCACGGCAATGACGTTCTGGATTTGTTGGATGAGATCCGTATTGGCCTGCTCAATGGCCGTATTCCGGAGCATCGCCTGACCGCCTTGGTGCGGCTGCTTGGTGCCCGCAACAAACACTTCGTCGATCCGAGACTTGGCCAAATCGTTGATGAAATCGAGTTACGGGCGCGCGTCGAACTGGCCAAACTCGGCCACTAATCTGCAAAAATATTATAACGTTTTCAGATACTTAACTGATGTCCCTGAATAATCAGCAAAGTTTCGTGAGTTGCGTTGAAAGCGTTTAGCTGCGTGGTTATAGTCCGCGCCGAATTGGCGTGTTGCGTTGGAGGGAGCGACAAGGATGGAAGTGGAGTTGGCGGAAGATTATCGCCCATCCGAAAAAGAGAAGTTCATGAACGACCGGCAGAAGGAATATTTCCGCCGCAAGCTTCTGAGCTGGAAGGAAGATATCCTTAAGGAGAGCCGCGAAACTATACAAAACCTTCAGGAAGAAACGGTGGCCCACGCCGATCTTGCGGACCGCGCCTCTACCGAGGCGGAACGGTCGCTGGAGCTGCGCACGCGGGACAGACAACGGAAATTGATTTCAAAGATCGATGCGGCGCTTCGCCGTATCGAAGACGGCTCTTACGGCTATTGTGAAGAAACCGGCGAGCCCATCGGACTGCGCCGGCTCGATGCAAGGCCGATCGCCACCTTGTCGATCGAAGCCCAAGAGCAGCACGAGCGCCGCGAGCGGGTCTACCGGGACGACTGATTGATCTTTAAGCGGATTGTTGAAAAGCTGGGCGGCAATCGCCTGGCTTTTTTTGTCTTTGATTACTCATCTAAAAACGATGGTTGGTTCGCACATGCTTGCTGATAAACACAAGCGTCATGCCTGCAACGAGGCGGGCATCCAATGGCGGCGCAACGCGCGGCCACCCAACGATGATGAACCCGGTTGGGCCATTAGATTGCCGCCTTTGGCGGCAATGACATACGTGGTGTGGGGTGTCGCGAATGAACACCAAAGACTATGAAAGTGATTCATTGAAAAGCCGGGTGAGTATCACCCGGCTTTTCTTTTTCCACTCCGTTTGACGCTGGAGGCGTTTTGCAATCGATAGAAAAGAAAAACGCCTCCAAATTTTTGTCTGCGCGTTTCCGGACGGTGAACGTTCGGCGCCTTTGACGCCTCACCCACTTCACCTGGAAACGCTTCCAATCTAGAAGGGGAAAATAATGTCGTAAAGCTGCTGGCCGTAGCGTGGCTGCTGAAGATCCGTGATTTGACCACGTCCGCCGTAAGAGATGCGGGCCTCAGCAATTTGCGTATGGCCGACCGTATTGGTCGCGGTGATATCTTCCGGGCGCACGACGCCGGTAATGAGCAATTCCCGCACTTCGAAATTGACGCGCACTTCCTGGCGGCCCTGAATGACCAGATTTCCGTTGGGCAAGACTTGCGTCACGATGGCGGCAACTGACATGCGGATCGTTTCGGCTCTGTCCACCGTGCCTTCGCCCGAGCTGGTGCCGTTCGAGCCCAAGCTCACAACGGCCGAGGGGCTAAACGTGTCCGGCAAGACCCGGGCAAGGCTGCCTTCAAACCCAAGGAAGTTTGTCAGGTCGGAATCTTCGGCGCTGGAACGGCTGCGGGCCGTTGCATTACTCACCGATCCTTCGTCGTCAATGTCGATGTTGACCGTTAGGATGTCGCCCACATTGGCCGCACGCTGATCTTCAAAGAATTGCCGTGCGCCGGACCGCCACAGAGAATTGGGCTCGTAAACCACCCGCTCCGATCGCGGCATGGGAAGCTGAACTTGACCATAAGCTTTCTCATTCGGCGCCGGCGGCGTGCCCACGGGCTTCATGGGCGGGGCTTCGCCGATCGTCTTGACCCGATCCACCGCGCTGCAGGCTCCAAGCGCCAGGCAGGTCGCCGCGATGGCAACAACCCTCTTGATCGATTGGTTTCGCGTGAACATGAGAGTTTCCTTTCTCGGACTTAGATCGGACGGAAGCTGGCCCCAACCACGCGGACTTTGCCCGGGGCGATGACTTCAGCTTCGACGATACGGTTTGACCTTAAATTCTGAATACGGATGAGTTGTCCCTGGGCGCCGTCTTCCATGGCGCGGCCCGTGATCGACAGACGGATGCCTGGTGAGTCGAACAAGACCGTAACGGCCGACCCTTTCGGCGCAACCACCGGTGGGCGCACATCGCCAACGCGCACCGGAAAGGCCGCGCGGATAGAGCGTTTGGGGGACATGCCGATCAGCTGCGTTGCATCGGTCACCATGTTTCCGGTAACGCGGTCGGCGGGATAGTCCACCCAGTTCAAATCGGACTCGGAAATAACGTCGCCGGGGCGCATGGCGTTGGCCAACACCGGAACGCTCAGAACCTGTATGGCGCGGCCGGAAACGGGCAGGGTGATTTCGTCGCCCATCGTGTCGGTGGCGCTCAACTCACCGCGGAAAAACTTGCGCGTGGGATCATATTCGTCGAGCCGCACCGTCAGTTCGGGCGCGGACCCTTTCGCCACATACAGTTTCAAATTGCGCGACGGAAGCTGCACCTGGATTTTGCCCGTGGCCCCACGCTCTTCGATGGCGCTGGCAATGGCCGCCTTGATTTCCTCGGGCGGAATAAGATCGCTTGCACGTTTCACCGTGATGCGCTGAACCCGCTCCACGTTGCGCCAGTTCAGCCCACGCTTGGCGGCGGCGGCCCGCACACGGCTGGGGCTCAATTGAGACACCTTACCCGGGGCGGGGGCCCGTGCAATGCGGATGTGTTGGATCTCTTCTTTGCCGACGAAACTATCGGCTTCAAATAGATCGCCGAAAGTGACGAACTCCTGGTCGACCATGATGGACTTTTTCAGCATGGTCTCGGCAAGTGCCTGGGGGGCGATGCCGCACGCAAAACCGAGGATGAATAGGGCAAGCGCGCATTTTGCGAACGGTTTCTTCATTTTAAGTCTACCTTAGATTTGCCGTGGCCTGGAGCATTTCGTCGGAGGTGCTGATCACCCGAGCGTTCATTTCGTACGCACGCTGAGCGGTGATCAGTGCGGTAATTTCAGAGACCGGGTCCACATTGGAGGTCTCGATAAAGCCTTGCAGAATGGTGCCGAATCCCGTCGAGCCCGGCGATCCGGTTGTGGCGGTGCCGGAGGCGGCGCTTTCCAGGAATAGATTGTCACCAATGGATTCAAGGCCCGACTCGTTGAAGAAGTTCGACAGCTCAAGCTGGCCTACTGTTTGCGGCGCCACCTGACCCGAGATCACGGCCTGCACCGAACCGGTGGCGCTGATTGCCACATCAATGGCGTTTTGCGGAATGGTGATGGCGGGTTGCACCACATAGCCTTCCGACGTCACCAATTGACCGGTCGGGCTGGTGGCGAAAGAGCCGGCACGCGTATACGCTTCTTGGCCATTCGGCAGTTCCACACGGAAGAAGCCGCGGCCCTGCACGGCCACGTCGAAGGTATTCTCGGTGGCCACCAAATTGCCCTGGTCCGTCACACGGTAGACCGATCCGGCTTTCACGCCCGTGCCCACTTGAATGCCGGCGGGGACGATGGTGCCGGATTCGGAGGACGTTGCGCCGACACGCTCAATATTTTCGTAGATCAGATCCTGAAACTCCGCCCGCTGACGTTTAAAACCGGTGGTGTTCAGGTTGGCGATATTGTTGGAGATAACTTCAACGTTTAGCTGTTGAGCCAACATCCCCGTCGCTGCGATGCTCAGTGATTTCATGTCTGTGGTTCCTTGAAACGTGCGTTTCCGTTAACTGTTGCCGGAGAGTTCGTTGACCGCCTTACGCTGCAGGTCTTCCGCATCGGAAATGATGCTCGCGGCGGATTGGTAAGCGCGCGAGACCTCAATCATCTTGGTCACTTCCAGAATCGGCTGCACATTGGACGTTTCGATCATGCCTTGATGGACCGTTACGCTGTCGGCCGGAAACGGGTCTTGTTCCGTTTCGTACATGCTGGCGCCGATTTTGCGCATGTCGTTCAAATTCTCGAACGTCACAACGTTAAATGACGTTTTGGGGCCCAAAGAGGTTTCGATGCTGCCGTCTTTGGCAATCTGAATGTCGCTCTCGTCAGGGCCGATGGTGATTTCGTTGCCGTTAACGTCCAGCACCGGGTGCATCTCAGATGTTACGAGCCGTCCGTCTTCATCCAACTTGAAGTTGCCGTTGCGGGTGTAACGCTGACCTTCCGGCGTATCGACCACAAAGAACCCTTTGCCGGACAGGGCCAGGTCGATGGCGCCGCCGGTTTCTACGAGCGCGCCGTCCTCAAAATTGCGGAAGACCGCCTTGTCCTGCACGAAAGAGATTTCGCTGCCCACTTCGTTGCCCGAACCCACCTCCTGGAGGATTTGTTCGAACAACACGTTCTCGGCTTTGAAACCCGTGGTGTTCATGTTTGCGATGTTGTTCGCAACAATGTCCAGGCTTCGCCGGTTGGCGATTTGGTTGGACATGGCGACTAAAATGGCATTTTCCATATCTGGCAGCTTCCTGTTTGGCCTTAGTCGACAAGCCAATGCGCAAGACATGTGCCAGCGGGAAACGGTCTCAAAACCGGCAGAAACGGTGGGCGTTTTAAGGAAGGTTGGCGGATCGGACGGCGGGCAACGGAACTGTTTGCCCGGCATTAATTTCCGGTCAGATCATTGAACCAAACTTTAACCCACCCGCTCTAATTTGAGCAATGCACTTATCCGCGGTGATGCGTGCGTTTTGGTAAATCATCCGTAAACTGCTGGATACCATCGTGGCGGAAGATCAAGCACCCGAAGAAGAAGTCAACGAAGAAATCCCGGAAGGCGAGGAGTTAGAACCGCCCAAAAAATCCGGCATGAGCAAGATGATCTTGTTCGCGGGCGTGCCCGTGCTGCTGATTGTGGTGGGGCTGGGCGCGGCCTATTTCCTGGGCTTCTTTGGCGGCGGCGCTGAAGAACATGCCGCCGACGAACATGGCGAAGAACACGGCGAACATGAAGAGACAAAGCAAGAGCTTGTCTTTTATGACCTGCCGGATTTGCTGGTCAATCTGAGTACGGGCGACGGGGAAACGCGCTATCTCAAGCTGCGCATTGCGCTTGAGCTGTCCGAGCAGGCGGCGGTTGAAAAAGTCGAAGTGGTTATGCCGCGCATCGTCGACAATTTTCAAGTCTATCTGCGCGAATTGCGGCTGGAAGATCTGAACGGATCCGCGGGCATCTACCGCATGCGCGAGGAACTTCTGAAGCGGATCAATCTGTCGCTTCAGGAAGTGGCCGTGCAGGACGTGCTTTTCAAAGAAATCATTGTGCAGTGAGCGTGCCGACGAATAATGGCTGACGAAGAGACACCGCAAGAAGAAGAACTCCCCGAAGGCGGCGCCGCGCCGGCGGAAGGCGACGCACCGGCCGACGGTGAGGCGCCCGCAGCAAGCGAGGCCGCGCCGGAAGAAGGTGCAGCCGCCGGTGAAGAGGGCGAAGACGAACGCATCCTTAATCAGGATGAGATCGACAGCCTGCTCGGTTTCGACATCGACGACGACGCAGGGGCCCAAGGGGGCGGTATCCGCGCGATTATCAATTCCGCATTGGTGTCTTATGAACGGCTGCCGATGCTGGAAATCGTGTTCGACCGGCTGGTGCGCTTAATGACCACGTCGCTGCGCAACTTCACGTCGGACAATGTGGAGGTAAGCCTCGACAACATTTCCGCCATTCGGTTCGGCGATTATCTGAATTCCATTCCGTTGCCCGCCATCTTGTCCGTGTTCAGAGCGGAAGAGCTGGACAATTACGGTTTGTTCACGGTGGAATCGAACCTGATCTATTCCATCGTTGACGTGCTTCTTGGCGGACGCCGGGGCACCGCGGCCATGCGGATTGAAGGGCGGCCCTATACCACCATCGAGCGGACGCTGGTGCGCCGGATGATCGAAGTGGTCTTGCAGGACATGAAGTCGGCCTTCGAACCCTTGTCGCCGGTCAACTTCAAATTGGAGCGGATCGAAACCAATCCGCGCTTTGCCGCCATTGCGCGGCCGGCCAATGCGGCGATCCTTGTGAAGCTGCGCATCGACATGGAAGATCGCGGCGGCCGTATCGAGCTTTTGTTGCCTTATGCCACGCTGGAGCCGATCCGCAAGGTGCTGCTGCAGATGTTCATGGGCGAAAAATTCGGCCGCGACAGTATTTGGGAGGGCCACCTGGCCACCGAATTGTGGTCCACGAAACTGCAGATCGACGCGGTGCTCGACGAACAGGTCATGTCGCTCAACGATGTGATGAATCTGGAAGTGGGGCAAACCATCGTGTTGAACACGGCGCCCGACAGTGCAGTGGAACTGCGGTGCGGCGGCGTGCCCTTGCTGGAGGGCCGCATGGGGCGGCTGGGGTCTCATGTGGCGGTGCGCGTGGACGAACGGATTTCCCGCGCAACCACGGAAGAGATCTAGGGAGTCTTTGGATGCCGTATGGGATGATTTTGGAAGGCGTCGTTGCCGTGTTGCTGGTCGTAACCGTGGGCTACTGCTTCGTGCTGGACCGGCGGTTGCAGGCGCTGCGCGCCGGGCGCGAAGAACTGCAAAAAGTGGTGCAGGACTTGAATGCCACGATCGGCCGTGCACAGACGACTATTCTCGACCTCAAATCCAATGCGGGGGATACGGCCCGCATCCTGGATGAGCGCATTGCCAAGGCGCAAGGACTTGCCGACGAACTGTCCCTGATGGTGCAGTCGGGCAACAGCATTGCCGAGCGTCTTGCAGACCGGCCGAGTGCGCGCACAGCGTCCGCCCGGGATTCGGGTGCGGGGCCAACAGAAGAAACAAGAACGGGCAAAGAAGCGGGGCTGCTGAATGCACTTCGGCAGGTTCGATAGCAGTAGACAGGCGTATAAAACAGGAAGAGACAGGATGTCCAAGAGGGTGCGTTTACTACCGGTCTTGATGATGGCGGCGATCACGCTGTTCGGCCTTAAGACCATCAGCATTTGGACCGGCGTGAATGCGTTTATGACCGGCATCGGCACGGCCGTTGCGGAAGAGCCGGTTCGGACGCATACGGAAACCGTTGAGGCCCATGTGGATGACGGTCACGACGACCACAAAGAGGCATCGAAAGCAGACGAGGAAGGCGGCCATCAAGGCGAAAAAAAGCCATCGGTGAAGAAGGCCGCGGCACGCCAGGTCGATTCGCGGGATTCCTCGTTTTACAGCCGATCCGAAATCGAAGTGCTGCAGCAATTGGGCGACCGCCGTCAGCAACTCGAAGCGCGCGAGCGTGAAATCGCCATGCGCGAACAGCTTTTGGTCGCGGCGGAACAGCGCCTTGAGCAAAAAGTCGCGGAACTGAAAGAAATCGAAGCCAAGATCCAAACCCTCCTGGTACAGAAGGAAGGTGAGGAAGAAAAGAAAATCGCAAGCCTGGTTAAGGTTTACGAAAGCATGAAAGCCAAGGACGCGGCGCGCATTTTCGACAAGCTCGAGATGGAGGTGCTGCTCCCCGTGGCTCAGCGCATGAAAGAGCAAAAGTTTGCGGCGGTTCTCGCAAAGATGGAATCAGGCGCCGCCCAGCGTTTGACGGTGGAGCTTGCGGCAGAGCAGGAATATGAGGGCGCTGAGGACGTCTCGGCAGAGTTAATCGACCCTTAATCTTCCCAAGTTCTTAACCCCACATTTACGCCGAAAACATAGGCTCAACCCTGTCTTCGCGCGCGTTTTTGCGTGGCGTCAACAGCGGCGCCGACGCCGGGCGGCAAGCGGAGACCAATGGATGAGGGGCGGCTGTTTCGTGAAGCGTTATGAACGCATTTGACCACCAGTCAAAATCTGAAGTCACGCGTCCTGTCGTCACGCCACGGACGAACGTTTATCTGTCCCTTTACCTGGTGATCTTCGGGTTTTTTGTGGTGCTGGTAAATGATTCCGAGCTTAGCAGCGAAAAATCATCCGAGGCCCTCTCAAGTGTCAAAGAAACATTCTTTCAGAACAAGCAGGAAGGTGTAGCACTGCGTGCCCGAGCGCCTCGCAATGCGCAAGGCGCCGACACGTTTCTCAATGCGGTCGCGTCCCTTGCTCAGACAGAGTTTCCGAGCGCCGATCTCACTTTCGGTCCGCAAAAACAAACCCTGACCATTCGCCTCGACGCGGAAACGCTATTCGTCGCCAAGACGGCGGCGGTGCAAAGGGACGCCCGTCTTGCTTTGGCGGCGCTGTCGGATTTGTTGAGCCAAACCGCAGGCGCGGGCACCGTATCGGTTATTGTGCCGCGCCGCGAGGGGGTTTCACCCGACCAAATCGCCGCGCGGCCGGCAGATATCAGGCGCGCGCAAGTCATTGCATCGTTGCTGGAGACGGGAGCTGGCGGGCCGGCAGGCTTTGTGGGCTATGCGGATCAGCCGTCGGGCATCATCCTCATCTCGATTGATGCGGCGCCAATGCGCATAACCCATGTTTCCGGAAGGCGATCTCTGTGATGGCGGGCCCGACGCAACATGCCTTTTCGGCGCACACCCCCGAACCCGCTACGGCTGGGCGGGGCAGTGATATCTGGATGATCACCTTTGCCGACTTAATGGCGCTGGTGCTTGCCTTCTTTGTGTTGTTGTTTTCCATGTCCGATTTGGATGCCAAACGGTGGGACGGCGTGGTCGCGTCGCTTTCCAAAGAATTGACCCCGCTTGCTTCCCGTGCCGGTGACATCGCTGCCTTGGCAGGTCCACGACGGCACGCCCAACCGCGGGGCGTGGAAACGCGGGCCGGCTACCTCAAATCTCTCATCGCTTCACGGTTCGAGGAACAGATCCGTACAAAGATGGTCTCCGTACGCGCGCAGCGCACGGTGGTGATGATGACCGTGGATCCGTCGATCATCTCAGCCGGCGGCGAGGTTTTGTCGGAGTTGGCGGCGTTTCTGGAGACGCTGCGCGAACCCGTGGAAATCATCGTGCAGGCACCGGCGAGCGATGCGAATGCGCCGACGTCCGCGTCCCAAGGTCTTATCTTCGGCGAAACGGTTTTGCAGGCGCTGAAATCTAGCGGCTATACGACGAACGCGCCAATCCTGGTCAACCTCAGCGATGCGCGCAGCAGCAATCAATCCGACACCCACCTCAGTTTACGCATACGGACCGGCCGCCGATGATGCACCGTGCACACATAAGGCGGATGATAGCCGCATTCTTGGCGCTGTTTTTGTCGTTGACGCTCTACAGCGTGGCGGCTGCCAAGCTTGACATCAAAACGGAAGTTTTCGATCAAGACGGATACATCCGGCTGGTGTTCGATTGGCCCGGCCGGCCGCGCGCCACGGCGGAAATCGAAAACGGCGTTTTGGTGATCTATTTCGAAGAACCGTTTTCCACAGATCTCAAATATCTGCGCAACAAGCTCAAACCCTATGTGTCGCGCGTACGGCAAGACGATAAGAGCAAGACCTTGCGTTTGGCCCTCAGGGGCGATCTGAGGCTCTTCACGGCCGTTGTCGACAATCAATTGGCGCTTGATTTACTGCCGCTTTTTTGGCGTGACGCGCCGCCGCCTTTTTACGGCACGGCGCCGGATTTAGAGGCGGTTGAAAAGTCGATCGAGCGACTGGGTACGGAAGCCGATGAGCGTCACAAGATCGCTGCTTTCGATCCGCCTGCGCCCTATCTTGCGTTGAATGTACAGGTGGGAGAGCGCAATGAGTTCACCCGCATCGTCTTTGAGTGGCCGGAACTGGTCGACTACGAGCTGACCGAAGCAGACGGCCGTATCGATCTTACGTTCAACAAGAATGCCAGGCCCAAACTCGCCCGGTTTCGTGTGGACCCGCCTAAATTCATGTTGGGGGCCGACTACAACAACAAGCAGAAGACCCTGCATGTGGCTTTTCAGATCGAGCCGAATGTGGTGGTGAAGCACTTCCGTGACGGGACGAAAATCGCCGTCGATTTGTGGGCAGAGCAACGAACGTTGGACGTGTCGGAAAATTCTGCGGAGCCGGAACAAGCCTCGCCGGAACAAGCCGCACCGCCGGCGTTGAAAGTGGCGGAGATTGACTCCGAAGAGACCGCGGCGGCGACGCCGACATCGGCACCGAAGGAAGAGCCAAAGGCCGAACAACCGGTCGACTTGGAGGCGCCTGCGCCTCGGGAAGAGTTGAATGTGGCCAAGAGTGGCGCCACGAACGATGCCGATTTTCATCTCGCGCCCAAAATAAAACCCGGCGACGCCAGCACACCCGGTGACGGGATTGAGACGGCAGAGGTGGAGCAGGCTTTCCTGTCGGCCACGGAACGCAAGGCGCCAGATCGCCGCGTGTCCGGCTTCCGGGTCCAGGTCAGCGCCCAACAAAACCAAACGCGCCTCACGTTTCCGTGGCCGCACGACGTGGAAACGGCCATCTTTCGCCGTGCCGACCACATTTGGATTGTGTTCTCTGAAGAAGCCGCCATCGATCTGAGTGGCATTGATCGGCGGGTCAAGCAACACATCGTCAATATTGCGGAACTCGACGTACCTCAAGCCACTGTGCTTCGACTACGTGTGCCTGAAGGCGTTTATGCATCGGCGTCCACAGAGGGGACGGATTGGACCGTCACCATTGCGGAAGACAAGCGAATGCTGCGGAGCAACGTTCCGATTGCCCGCTTCGCGGCAACCCCTGCAGACACCAAAGTTGAACTTGATCTCGGTAAGCCCGCTACAGTCTACTGGCTGACGGACCCTGAAATCGGCGATGACCTCGCCGTGGTTACCGCTGGGGCCAATGTGCGCGGCGTTGCGTCCACGCGGAAGTTTGTGGATTTCAGTCTGATTGAAACCGCACACGGCGTGGCTGTCGAGCCGGCCGTCGACGATCTGTTTGTCGGCATCGATCCGGACGGCAATGTGATTGTCCGCTCCCTATCGGGACTTTCCCTGTCAACGCCGGACCGTACCGCTTGGGGCACCGGTGAGTCCATTCTGAAATTCATTTCCCGTCCCGCCTTTGTGGACGTGGAGGCGTGGAAAACAGAACTTGATTTTGCCTCGCGCCGTCAAGAATTGCAGCTTGCCGTTTCAACCGCCGATGGGCCGGAACTTGAGTCCGCGCGCTTCGATCTTGCCCGCTTTTATGTAGCCCATGAACTCCCCACGGAAGCGCTGGGGATCGTTTCGCTGATATTGCAGGACAACCCCACCTCGGAGAATTCCGCTGCCGTGCGCGCGATACGCGGCATTGCGAGTTTGCTTCTTGGCCGCGTTGACGACGCTGCCGAAGACCTCGACCACCGTCTGCTGGAGAACGATCCGGATGCCGGCTTGTGGCAGGGGCTGGCCGCCTACCGCCGCGAAAAGATGGAACGGGCGGAAACCCAATTCGACCGGTCCAAGGGAGTGTTGGAAGAGTATCCGCCCGCATGGCGCAAACGATTTGCCTTGTCGGCGGCCAATGCGCTGCTCGACTTGAACAAGGTTGACGCGGCACGGGAATATCTCGCCGTTATCCCGACGCCTAAATCGGGCCGACTTGAAAGCCCGGAACTCCAATTGGCCCATGCCCGCGCGCTGGAAGCGGAAGGTAACAGCGATGCCGCCATTGAGCTCTATCAAGAGGCCACATTGTCGAGCCATTTGCCGTCATCCGTACGCGCACAATTCCACTCGACCCGGCTGCTGACCAAGATCGAGTCGATCACCAAGGACGAGGCAATCGACCGGCTGGACGGTCTTCGGTTCCAATGGCGCGGCGATGCGCTCGAACTCGCCATTCTGTCCGAGCTTGGCAATTTGATGATCGAGCAGGACCGCTATCGTGACGGATTGGCGGTGTTGCGCACAGCCGTTATGCACTACCCGGACGAAAAGCGCGCACGCAGCGTGACCGACGATATGGCGGACGCGTTCGCCAAACTCTATTTGGAAGGCGAGGCCGACAACCTGCCGCCAATACAAGCGCTGGCTTTGTTTTATGACTACCGTGAATTGACACCGATCGGCCGGCGCGGGGACGATATGATCCGGCGCTTGGCCGACCGTCTGTCGGATGTGGATTTGCTGGAACAAGCAGCCGATCTCCTCAGCCACCAAGTAGAAAACCGGCTTCACGGAGTCGCCAAAGCGCAAGTGGCCGCTCGTCTTGCCATGGTCTATTTGCTCGACCGAAAGCCGGAAGCCGCGCTGGCGACGATCCGCAACACAAGGCAAGGACGTCTGCCCACGATCCTGTTGGACCAGCGCCGGCTGCTGGAAGCACGGGCCCTGGCGGATCTGGGCTTCGGTGAAAAGGCCATGGACATTCTCACCGACGACAACACCATCGAAGCGAAGCGCTTGAAGGCCGACATCAACTGGCAAATTGGTGAATTCCGGACTGCCGCACGCTCTTACGAGAAGCTATTGGGCACGCGGTGGCAAAGCATGGATCCCTTATCCGGCCCGGAACGGCTGGATGTGATGCGGGCAGCGGTTGGATACGCGCTCGAGGGCGATGAATTTGCTTTGTCGCGCTTGCGTGAACGCTATGTGGGCGCCATGTCGGAAAGTCTCGACGCCGCCGCGTTTGACATGGTGACCCAAGACATCGAGCGGAATGGATTGGAATTTGCCGAGCTGGTCAAGAACATTGCCAATACATCGACCCTCGATGCGTTCATCAAGGACGTAAAGCGCCGCTACGACAATCAGAACCTCAGTGCCCTGAACTAGAGGAAAAAGGGCTCAGACCCCTTTCTTGCGATTCTATCGGCGTTACTGCCCGGCGCCAGTCCGGGCAATCCAGTGCAGTTGTCACCCGCAGGGGTGACCTAAATGACCTTGAAGCTTTGCACCAAGCTGCCGGCGATCATGTGCCAGCCATCCACAAGAACAAAGAAGACGAGCTTGAAGGGCAGCGAGATGATGATCGGCGGCAACATCATCATGCCCATGGACATCAAGACCGATGCGATCACCATGTCGATCACCAGAAACGGAATGAAGATCAGAAAGCCGATCTCGAAGGCGCGCCTAAGCTCGCTGATCATGAAAGCCGGCACAAGAATGTGCAGGGGCGTGTCTTGAGGCTCGGCAATGGGCTCTGAATCCGCCAGATCGACAAACAGCAATAAATCCTTTTCCCGCACATTGGCGAGCATGAACGTCTTGAACGGTTGCGATGAAACGTCGAAGGCTTCGGTGAATTCGATCTCGTCGTTGATATAGGGCTCGATCCCGGCATCGTAGGCCTGCGAAAAAACGGGCGCCATGATGAAGGCCGTGAGAAACAGCGCCAGGCTGATGATCACCGGGTTGGGTGGGCTTTGCTGCAGACCCATCGCCGTTCTCAACAGGGACAGCACAACCACAATCCGTACGAACGATGTGACCATGATCAGAATGGATGGCGCCAGGCTGAGAATCGTCAACAGGGCAAGGAGCTGAACCACCCGGTTCGTGAGCGAGCCGTTGTCGTCCCCAAGGTCGATGTTGAGTTCCTGAGCAGTGACGGGCGAAATGACGGCTAACAGCAGCGCAACCGTCGCAAGAGCAATCGTTACACTTTTTGTGAACCAAGATTTTCCGAAATGGGCAGCGCGCATGGTTACGCAGCCCCTCCGCGAGCGCGCGAAGCGATCACTTTTTTGGCGTCGACCAGTTCATCCCGGATGGACTCGAGCGCTAAAGGCGCCAACGCGTTTCCGGCAGGGCGCTGAATGTCGGTCTCAACCACAGTCTCGCCGTTCGCCCCCAAAACAAGAAGGTGTTCCGTATCGTCGCGGCGAATGATGATCAATCGGCGGCGCGGGTCGAGCGCTAAGGATTCGATAACCTTTAGACGCCGATCGCCGCCTGGCGACAGGTTCGACCACCGTTCTACAAGCTTAAACCGTTGGGTAACGAATGCCAGCCCACCAATCAGTCCCAAGACGAAAATGAGTGCTGCGGCAAAACGAAAATAGTCGAACAGATCCATTTGTCGTCGCCACTCCTCAATTGGTAAGCGCCGCCCTGAGCGGCACGCTCTAACATAGATGCGACAGTGCCGCGCGAGCTTTAAGATGGCGTTAAACGGTTAACTGCCGGTCAAAAGTTTGAAGAAAATACTCACGAAGTTCGACCGTCGCGCGAAAAAGTAATCGCGCATAAACCCTATCCTGCCAATCTCCATACGGATCATTAAGGTGAGTAGCGGCAGGCGCATGGACAGTCTTAAAATTGCTGTAACATGGTTCGGCTTCGGAGCGGTTATCGGTATCGCGCTGATGCTGCAGCCCGTCATTGCGCCGATCTTGCCGAAAGACCCAGGCGACCGCTTGGTGTACGTCTTCAATCGCGGCCTTATGTTTGCGGGGGGTGAGGCGGCCGCGGTAGAGCTTGCAGACAGCCGAGACGGACTCATTGTCGAAAACCTGTCGCTTTCCCGAGATTTAGATGGCCGAGAGATCGGATTTTCCGTGGACCGCCTGGCGATCCAGAATGTCATGACCGAGCGACTGGTCGACCTTTATTTGGGGCGCGAAGAGGAAACGGAAAACGACATCGTCACGCCCCAACTTTTTGCGGGCGGCATGCTGCTGGAAGGTCTTGAACTGCGCACAGGACAAGACATCCTTTACATAAAATCTATGACGCTCAGAAATGTGGGCACCGATAACTACCGGCATTGGTTCGATCCGGAAACATTTCGCAGCGGCAGCTATGCGTCCGTGTTGGCTTTTCTGGTGCTGACCGGCACGGCGGAAGCCGCCACGGCGGAAGAAGTCTTCTTTCGCAATGGCGGCACCGTTCCCATCTCTGCATCGATCGATGCGGTCGAAGCGTCCAACGTGACGGCTGGGCAAGTGGGGTACATGAAATTCAAGAACGCGGTTGCCCAATGGCGGGTCGGCAATGGCGTGACCATGCAGACGGTCACCCTACGGACGGTCAACGCACGGGAAATCGTCAGCGCGGCGGCGGGCCACGACAATGATGTGGAGGCGCCGGAGGCGTTGATTTTCGATTTGGCGGAGTTTGAAGAGTTCTCCCTTCACACGCCCGACATCGAAATCTTGCGGATTCCAAGGGGAGAAGTGGGCACCTATACGCAGCTTGGCCGCATTCCGGTGTCGGCCCGGCTCGAGCTTAGCCAAATGTCGCTGGAGGTGGACGCGCTGGAGTCACGGCCGGTGAGAGAGTATCTGCGCGACATCGGCGTGGGCGCCATCGCGGCCGACGCCTCGTTCGCCTATATCTTCGACCGCAACTCCGGACTGCTGACCATCAAGGACGGGGCCATCAAGGCGCCCGATCTGGCCACCATCGACCTGTCCGCGGAACTGTCAGGCATTATGCCGTCTTGGGATGCCATCGCGGATTTTGTCGATGGCCTTCAGCAATCACAAATCGTCGGGGCCCAAGCGCGCATCGAAGACCATTCGATTGTCGAACGCCTGAGCGCGAAATGGGTGCGCGATACCAACCGGCCGCCTCAGGAAATTATCGCTTCATTTACCATGTCGGGCGGTGGCGATGCGGCGGCGGCATCGAAGGTTGGACAGGCGGCCTCTGCGCTCAGGGATTTTATCGGGGCGCCAGACACGCTGACCATCAGCGTGGCGCCCGAGGCGCCCGTGCCGGTGGACGCGCTGTTCACTTGGACATCGCCCGAATCCTTTTTTGAAACACTTGCCATCGACATTGCGATCGAGTCGCCGGCCAGTGGGCAAATCCTTCCCAATTAATCCAGTTTTAATTAGTTGCCGACAAAATCAATAAGCCAAAAGTCATAGATCCTAACAGATATAAACAGTATACGGATCAATGACTTGCCCGGTGATTTTTGGTGGGGCGTTTGTTCAACAGGAAAAGATCGGATCGTTATGAATCTTCTGAGTACGCCGATTTTTGGTATGCTTCGGGCAAAGATGGGTTGGCTCCAGGCACGCCAAGGCGTCCTGGCGGAAAACGTTGCCAACGCCAATACGCCCAAGTTTCAAGCAAAAGATCTCAAAGAGATATCGTTCGACGACATGGTCAGCGCCGAGCGCCCCCATGTCGCCACACGCACGACTCATACGGCGCACATCCCGCTTGCGCCCACCAGCAGTCCCAGCCCGTATCGGGTGCAGGACAGACCCGACACCGAAGTTAGCCCCAGCGGCAATTCGGTGGTGCTGGAAGATCAGATGCTCAAGATTTCGAGCAACCAGGCGGACTTTCAGGCCGCCACAAGCTTATACACAAAAAGTATTGGTATGCTGAGGATCGCGCTTGGCGGAAGCCAGCGCTAAGTTAGTGAGGCCCCCACATGGATTTCTTTAAATCAATCAAGCTTGCCGCCGCGGCCATGACGGCGCAAAGCGGTCGTATGCGCGTGATTGCGGAGAACATCGCCAACTCGGATTCCACGGCAGACAAGGCGGGCGGCGATCCTTACCGCCGCAAGATTCCCGTTTTCAAAAACGAACTTGACCGGGAAATGGGCTTTAACCGGGTCAATCTGGAGAAGATCATCCACGACAAATCGCCCTTCGGCAAAAAGCTCGACCCGGGCCACCCGGCTGCCGATGCGGATGGCTACATCAAGACGTCGAATGTGGACGGCTTGGTCGAGATGGTGGATATGCGCGAGGCTCAGCGAAGCTATGAAGCCAATCTGAACGTCATCAAATCGACGCGCACGATGATCGGACAAACATTGGAGCTGCTGCGCCGCTAGGGGAGCGCTGCTCGGGAGACCAGACATGACAATCGATCCAACCAGTGCAGCCGCCGCCTATGCCAAGATCGCGCAAGGCGCGGCGGCGCCCGCATCCAACGGCGACAAGCCCGAAGGGCTTAACTTTTCCGAACTTGTCAAAGAAGCCATCGGCCAAGTGGTCGAGACCGGCCATGCCAGCGAGCAGAAGATGACCGAAGCTGTCAACGGGCAAGCCCCGCTGATCGATGTGGTCACGGCGGTCACAACGGCCGAGATGACCCTCGAAACGGTAACCGCCGTGCGCGACCGGATGATTGCGGCCTATCAGGACGTGGTCAAAATGCCGATCTAGAGCGGTCGGTATGACCGCCGGGGGAACATCGTGACAGGGGGGGAAGTTCTGGACATCGGCCGGGATGCCATCTGGGTGATGCTGCAAGTGGCCGGCCCCATGATGCTCATGGCACTGATTATCGGTCTGGCGATCGCACTGTTGCAAGCCTTGACCCAAGTTCAAGAGATGACCTTGGTGTTCGTGCCCAAGATCATCGCCATCTTTTTGGCCCTGTTGGTCATGCTGCCCTATATGGGGCAAACCCTTGGAGAATTCTCGGCGCGCATGATGGCGCATATAGCGGGTTTTGGAGCCTAAGGAACCGGTGCAGATACCGCTCGACTTTCTGCAAGGCCCGGCGTTTCAGCCCTATGTGTTCTTGGCGGTCTTCATGCGCCTGGGCACCATGATGATGGTGTTCCCGGCGTTTAGTGAATCCACCGTCTCCGTACGTATCCGCTTGATGATCGCGCTCACCATCACCTTCATCATGGTGCCCCTGGTGGCGTCCACCTATCCGCCGCAGCCATCGACCGTGGCGGGGCTCGTCTATTTGATGATCACCGAATTTGCGATCGGCATATTCATTGCGGGGGCGGCGCGGCTGATCATGGCGGCGCTGCACACGGCGGGCTTTGTCATGGGCTTTCAGACAAGCCTTGCCTTTGCCCAGAACTTCGACCCAACGCAAGGGGTGCAAAGCGCGCTGCTCGCGACCTTCCTGTCGATCCTGGGTATCACGCTCATCTTTGTGAGCGATCTGCACCATCTGATGATTGTCGCCATGCGCGATAGCTACGCGCTGTTTGCCCCGGGGGGCGCTCTGCCGGTGGGGGATTTTGCGGCCATGGTCACGGCGACGGTGGCGGGCACCTTCAAGCTCGCTATTCAGATGTCCGCGCCCCTCATCGCTTTTGCATTGATCTTCAATTTAGGCCTCGGCGTGCTCGCCAAACTCATGCCCCAGGTGCAGATCTTCTTTGTGGCAATCCCGGCCAATTTGCTGGCGGGCTTCTTGATCATGATGATTACGTTGAGTGCGATCATGATCTGGTTCATCGAACATGTGGAGCAGACTTTGCATCTGTTTACGGTGTGATCGATGAGCGATAAGCCCGATGACAGTCAAAAAACAGAAGAACCCACTGCGAAACGATTAGAGGACGCGCACAAAAAAGGCGACGTTGCCAAATCCCAGGAAGTTTCCAACTGGTTCATTCTGGCGGCGGGCGCAGCCGCGCTTGCCTTTATGGTGGACGGCACCACCAGCAAGCTCACCAATGCGCTGATGCCCTTCTTGGAAACGCCGCATCTTATTCCCATGAACGGGCCCCACATTGTCGAGGCGGCGCGCATTTTGATTTTCGATCTGATCAGCGCCCTGTCTTATCCGTTGGGCATTTTTATATTGGCGGCGCTGGCCGGCAATATGATCCAACACCAGCCCGTGTTCACCACGGAAAAGATGCAGCCCAAGCTCGAAAAGCTGTCGCCGGTAAGCGGCTTCAAGCGGATCTTTGGCACGATGGCACTGGTGAACTTCGCCAAAGGCATCGCCAAGCTGACCCTGGTGGGCGTCATCGCCTTCGCCATCGTGGCCACGGAACAAGAATTATTGATGACCATCCTGCGCTTTGAGGTGGCCGACGCCATGGAGGCCATCCAGGCGCTCGCCTTACGCATGATGGGCGGCATTCTGGCGGTCCTGGCGGTGATCGCGATCCTCGACTTCGCCTATCAGCAATTCGACTTCAACAAGCGCCAGCGCATGACCAAGCAAGAGGTCAAGGACGAACACAAGCAGATGGAGGGCGACCCCACCGTCAAGGCGCGCCTGCGCCAGATCCGTATGGAACGCTCCCGCCAGCGCATGATGGCCGAGGTGCCCGAAGCGTCCGTGGTGATCACCAACCCCACCCACTATGCGGTCGCGCTGCGCTACGAATCGGGCACAATGCATGCACCGGTCTGTGTGGCGAAGGGAGTGGACGCGGTGGCTTTACGGATTAGGGAAGTGGCGGAAGAGCATGAGGTGCCCCTTGTGGAAAACCCGCCGCTGGCCCGTTCGCTCCATGCATCCGTCGAATTGGGCGATGAAATTGAACCCGATCACTACAAAGCGGTTGCAGCCGTCATCAGTTATGTCATGAAAAAGAATGCCTATCGCGCGGGCGCAAGAAGTCGTTAACGGTTTTTAACCTAAACAGGGGGGTGAGAGAGACGGGCGACATCCAGAAAGCGAAGACTGTTGGGGCGCCGGGAGAAAGCAGGGGAACCACCGTGTTCAACAGCCTGGAATTATTGGGACAAAGGCGGGGCGGCGCGCCCTATTACTGGGGCGCGGCGGCGCTGGCCATTGTGGCCATCGCAGCCTTTGCCGCGTTTTCGGCGGTGGACGAGACGGGGGCCGCCGGCGGCATCTTCCTGGGCGGCATTGTATTTTTAGGGGTCACGCTGCTCGCCTTCTTCGCATTGGGCAGCGCGCCGGCCGCTTCCGTACAGCGCTTGGCACCGAAGGATTTGATTGCGGCCCTGGGGGACGCCTCCACCGATCCCATTCTGATCGTGCGGGACGACGGCGCCGTTCTTTATGCAAACCCCGCCTACCGCCGGTTTGTGGGCGCGTCCGACCCGGAACGAGTCGCCCCCATCGACCGGGTCTATGCGGGCTACCCGGAAGTAAGCGGGCCCCTTTACCGGCTCGCCAAACAGGCGCGGGCCAATGCGACCAGCGCCGAGGTGATCGATTTGCCGGCCCCCGCCGGCGCCTCCACCCGGGTGCGCATCGCCGCGCGGCCTTTAGAACTGGAAACGCCGGACGCGGGCACTCAAGCGGCCTGCGTGTGGCACATCATCGAGCTCGAAGAGGGCCTTACGAACAGCGCCGAGGCGCAAGCCCAGGCCGCCGCCTATTGGCTCGACAATGACATGCTGCCCTGCTTTGCCATCGACGGGCAGGGCGCGGTCACCGGCCTTAATCCGCGCCTGCATGATTTGCTCGGTCTCACGGACGGCGCGGCCAAGGGCAAAAACTGGAAGTCGCTGTTCATGCAAGTTGAGCCGGCGGGTGAGGGCGGCACGGCCTTCACCGCCGCGCAAGCCGGCGGCAAAGAAGGCGAGCGTGCGCTGTCGGTTCTGCTCAGCCCGGCGGGGGAAGACGGCGCAGCCCGTTTCGGATTTGTCAGCGCGCCCCAAGCCCAGGCCGGGTCCGCGGCCCCCTCATCCATCTCGTCGCCGGTGGACGTGCTGGAAAACGCGCCCATCGCCATTGCCTGGGTCAGCAAGAACGGCCGCATCGCGCACACCAATGCCGCCTGCCGCACCCTGGTGGGCGAGGCGGCGGCGAAAGGACGCCCGCTGATCGAATTGTTCGACGACGGCTTCCAAAGCGATGTGCGCAGCGCGTTTCAAGCCGCCGTCAAGGGAGAGGTGTCTCACCTGCCGGGCGAAATCCGCCTTTCCACCCAGCGGGAAATGTTCAGCCAAGTCTCGGTCCTGCCCGGCGCCTATGATCCGGAGGGCGGCGCGGACACGGCGGCGATCGTCTATCTCATCGACACCACAGAACAAAAGACGCTGGAAGTGCAGTTCGCCCAGTCCCAAAAGATGCAGGCGGTGGGGCAGCTGGCGGGCGGCATCGCCCACGACTTTAACAACATGCTCACCGCCATGATCGGCTTTTGCGATCTGCTGCTGGCCAAGCATCAGGCGGGCGACCCGTCCTTTGCGGACATTATGCAGATTAAGCAGAACGCCAACCGGGCGGCCAATCTGGTGCGCCATTTGCTGGCGTTTTCGCGCCAACAGACCTTGCGCCCCACCGTGCTGTGGCTGCCCGACACGCTGGCGGATTTGAAAGATCTGCTGAAGCGGCTTGTGGGCGAAAACGTGACCGTCGACATCAAGCATGAGCGCGATGTGGGGCTGGTGAAAGTGGATGAAGGCCAGCTCGAACAGGCCATCATCAATCTCTGCGTCAATGCGCGCGATGCCATGCCGGACGGCGGCACACTGACCATCCGTACCGAGAATATCACGAAGGAACAATCGGAAAAGCTCGGCCATGCGCTCATGCCGGCCGCCGATTATGTGATGATCGAAGTGGCCGACACGGGCACGGGCATTGCCAAGGAAGATCTGGGTAAGATTTTCGAACCCTTCTTCACTACCAAGGAAGTGGGCCAGGGCACGGGACTTGGCCTCTCCATGGTCTATGGCGTGGTGAAGCAGACCGGCGGCTTCATCTTCCCCGAAAGCACGGTGGGCAAGGGCACCGCGTTCAAGATCTACCTGCCGCTCCATGTGGAAGAGAAGAAAGAGGCGGAGGCACCGGTGCCTGCGGAAGAAACCATGGCCAAGCAGGACTTGACCGGCATGGGCAAGATCCTGCTGGTGGAAGACGAAGAAGCCGTGCGCTCCTTTGCGTCGCGCGCGCTGGCGACCCGCGGCTACACGGTGCTGGAAGCGCCCAGCGGCGATATCGCGCTCGACCTCATGCGCGAGCAGGGCGGCGACATCGACCTGGTGGTGAGCGACGTGGTCATGCCCGAAATGGACGGCCCCACCATGGTCCGGAAGTCCAAGGAATTCTGCCCCGACGCCAAGATCATCTTCATTTCCGGCTATGCGGAAGATGCGTTCAGCAAGAATCTGGACCCGGATGAAGAGTTCACCTTCCTGCCCAAACCCTTCAGCCTCAAGCAACTCGCCGAAAAGGTGAAAGAGGTGATGAAGTCGGGGGGATGAGTTGGTGACGGAAGATTTCGCACTACCTTAGATCGAACAGAGTTCGCTGGTTTTGCTTGTTCTACCCCCTCCAATAGGATATTTGGAGGGTAGGTGTTTGTATTGAAATGCAACCTATGGATTTTTTAGAAGATCTGCCGGCGGGCTGTCCTCCTGATGATGCAAAGGATTGCGAATTGCCTGAGGTGTATCGCCTGTTGACCAGCGATCAAGTTTCCTCGGAAGATTTCTTGTCGCAAGCAGCCCTTGGTGTGAATCCACCTAAGGGAATGGACTTATGCAGATGGGCGTCTTGCTCTCTGGTACTGGATGCAAAGATACAAAAAAAGCTTCCAAAGTTTAAGGATACTCACCACTTTGCGGCCATGCTTCGCGTACCTGCGGGAGCTGGTAAGTCGAGAAAGTCCGGAAAGAACCATTACGATTTTTGGTGTGCTAATGAATTCGATATCACGGGTTCTGTAGTTGAAGTGATAGGCATCTGAACGCCATGGCGAAAACGAGTGCTCTGAAAAGTGCAACCTTTAGCCAGGTTTTGATATTCTCAGACGGGCCTCAGTTAGTGTTGCTTGACACAGCTGCAACTTCAAAAGTTGTCGCAGTCGCAATTAACAAAAAGGGCTTCGACTATCCTTTCTTGGCCGCGGAGGTATCTCTCGCGCAGTTTAATGACTACCTGGCGGAGAAGTTTGATCTAAGATACTTGTTTTTGCGAGCAGACCTAAAGCGCCACTACATATTTGATCTTCCTGATTTCGATCAGAAGGAGGTTAGTCTAGCTCCGTTTCATCTTTCAGAAGAGAGACAAGACCGGTTTTTGCCCGAGCCGGGGCTTTTTGCTCGTCACCACACAGACGAAGTAGAGAACCGGGACAAATTCATACAATCAACTGAAATCTACAATGTCGACGGTTCTTGGGACTTGCCAGAGTTTTCAAGGTTTTACAGGCAAGTAAGCGACATATATTCGATACTAAACGCCATTGATTTGTATACAGATGATACTGCGGAGGTAATTGATAGACGGCAAGTGCAAACCGCATTTATGAAACCATTTCAAGGTGGCGGCAGCTATGTCTCCATGTATGATCAATTACTGTTAGCTCAGCCCCGTGGCCAAAGGTTGAGAGTAGGCGGCATCCAATATCACTCACCCGGGTATGTTGAGATCAGGGGGCGCGTCGATCCTTTTCGTGAGATTCGTGCATTGATCGATAGGGTTGAAGAAAGGCGCGCTGACATTGCTCAGGGATACAAGACTCTGCATCGCCTGTTGAAGAGATTAAAACTCCTCACACTTTCCGCGGAAAAGTTCGACAAAAAATCGGAAACTGCTGAGCTGGTAACGGTGGAAGGAAAACGGTTCTCAGAAGTGCTGGGAGCCGTTGGCTGGAATGAGCTCAGTGCAATCTCTGGCGGCAATCCGTTGGTTGCCGCAAAGGCACTACTGTCTCTCTACCGACGAGCAACTCGGCTTCAGGAGTTTTTTGCGCAGGGCCGGCTGAGTTTCCCCGACGATGATTTTAAATTGGAACGAAGGGAGCCGCCCGCATAAGGTTGCGATCTTCTTCACAAATCAACCACATAGACAGCGTCGATGAAATGCAGATACGTGAGAGGCATGTATGGAATTGCAGCTTACTTATGCTGGCAAACTACTCAGCACGGGAGGAAAGAGTCGCCCTAAGCACGTGCACCAAGTGAGGAAGAAGTTTCATCCACAGCTTAGGCACTTCTGGTACTCAAGCCCCTTAATGACGATTTCAGGTGAAGAATATCGAGACAAAAGAATCAGATCGCTGACGAATAAGCATCGACTGAAATGCTATGAGTTTGTGCCCTTGGTTGATGATAGTCCTGAGTATTTGTGTTCGGTAGACATTCTTTTGCTCAGGCCGCCTAGGCAAGACAAGTTAAGGCACACGATATTCAGTGATGGTGACATAGATGGTCAGCTGAATACCCTATTCGACGCGCTTTCAAAGCCATCAGATGAAAATCAGTTGAAGTCAATCGGCAAGCCGGATGAGGACGAAATTCCTTTCTTTTGTCTGGTCGCAGATGACTCCTTGATCACAAAGGTGTCAGTTAGCACGGGTCTGATGCTTGAACATGTTGAGGGCATTGACGCGAAAAACGCGGCTCGCGCTCTTATTACTGTCCAGGTCTCTTGGCCTGCAGGTCAGCTTGGATATGCGCGGTGGGCCTGATCAGCCTTGCCAACGCTGCTATGTTCTGCATTTAGGGCTTAACGATCGTCCTAAGCTGAGCCAGCGTCTTGAGAGCGTTTGTCGTATGTGTCGGGGAAACCTTGCTCCCCAACATAACCGCAGTCTCGGTAAGCATGTCTTCCGCACTGTCAAACGCTGCCTTTATGTCCGACCGGACAGATGGATCATGGGCGACTAATTTCTGCATCAGCTGAGCAAGCAGGATTTGCGTTGCTATCACTTGCCCATTGAGTGCGTTCAGCTCATCTACTGTGTCTTCGTCCAATTGCGTGTCTCCTTGATTCCCACTCTGGATTTTTTGCACGTTCCGTCTTGTACAGCTGATGGGAGATTTCCGCTAGAACAAACAAACAACATGAACCCAATTTGTTATTTTTTCCAATGAGTTAACTTCCCTCTTGCCAAGTGGAACAAAACATGTACATTGGCTCCGTTGCATCGATTCCACCGCTGTGAAATAAGAGGGGCCCGGCTCATGTCGAAGAATGTCGTCAAACTCCACGAAAGTGATTCCATGGACAAGAAAAAGGCCCTTGATGCCGCGTTAAGCCAGATTGAGCGGGCATTCGGCAAAGGCTCGGTCATGAAACTGGGCGGGGCCGAAGGGGTGGTGGAAATCGAATCCATTCCCACCGGCTCCTTGGGGCTGGACATCGCGCTCGGCATTGGCGGCTTGCCGCGCGGCCGGGTGGTGGAGATTTACGGGCCGGAATCCTCGGGCAAGACCACCCTGGCGCTCCATTGCGTGGCGGAAGCCCAGAAGAATGGCGGCATTTGCGCCTTTGTGGACGCGGAACACGCGCTGGACCCCATCTATGCCCGCAAGCTGGGCGTGGACATTAATGAGCTGCTGATTTCCCAGCCGGACACAGGCGAGCAAGCCCTTGAAATCACCGACACGCTGGTGCGCTCCGGTGCCTGTGACGTGGTGGTGGTGGATTCGGTGGCGGCCCTCACGCCGCGGGCCGAACTGGAAGGGGAAATGGGCGATCAATTGCCCGGCCTCCAGGCCCGGCTCATGAGCCAGGCCTTGCGCAAGCTTACCGGATCGATTTCGCGTTCCAACTGCATGGTGGTTTTCATCAACCAGATCCGCATGAAGATCGGCGTCATGTTCGGTAATCCGGAAACCACCACGGGCGGCAATGCGCTGAAGTTTTATTCCTCCGTCCGCCTGGATATTCGCCGCATCGGTGCCATCAAGGATAAAGACGAGGTCATCGGCAACCAGACCCGCGTGAAAGTGGTCAAGAACAAGGTGGCGCCGCCCTTCAAGATGATCGAATTCGACATCATGTATGGGGAAGGCATTTCCAAGACCGGTGAGTTACTTGATTTAGGCGTCAAAGCTGGAGTGATTGAAAAATCCGGTGCTTGGTATTCTCATGACAGCCAACGGATCGGCCAGGGCCGGGAAAACGCCAAAACCTTCCTGGCGGAAAACACGGACATCGCCCAGACCATCGAACGGGCCGTGCGCGAAAATGCGGGCCTGGTGGTGGCCGATGTGCCGGCCTCGGAAGAGGCGTCCGGCGATGATGACGACGACGACGTGCTGAAGGAAGCAGGCGCATAAAGCCTCTCCCTTCTACCGCCTGCCTTAACCCGACTTTGCTCCCTGGGCTTTGGTCTTTTTGTTCCTCGGACCAAGCCCCCCTAAACCTTGGCGCCGCCTTACCCACGCGGCGCCTTTTTTCGTTTCGGCGGCGTACAAACCAACACTCTCTTGCGTCATGCCCGTGCGCCCGCAAGGGCGTTACGGGCATCCAGAGCAAGGGAAAAGGTAAGTGTAGACCAACAGAACGGGTTGCCGCCCGCCCCTGGATTGCCGGGACTGCGCAGTCTTATCGTTGGTTCGCTTTTCCATCCCGCTCCCCCTTCCCAACCACCCGTCCAGGGTACCCTTGGGGTGGTTGGGAAGGGGGAGCGGGATGGAAAAGCCACAACAATGGCGCTTGCTGGACAAGTCCGGGCCCTGCCGGGTAAAAGCCGTAAATTGTCCGAAAGCCCTAGAGTAGGTTGGGCCAGGCTTGGCCCTGTCGATTTCGGCGCTAAAGCGTTTCCAGGTGAAGTGGATTCCGGTTCACCGTTCGGAAACGCGCAAAACTAAGACTCTGGAGCCGTTTTGCGCTTCAATGAAAACCAAAACGGCTCCAAGAAGCGGTATGTAGCATCCATGACCACCTTGAATGAGATTCGATCGGCATTCCTCGATTTCTTCGAGCGGGAAGGCCACACGGTTGTACCCTCCGGCCCGCTTGTGCCCCGGAACGATCCCACCCTGATGTTCACCAATGCAGGCATGGTGCCGTTCAAGAATGTGTTCACCGGCCAGGAGAATCGGGATTATGTGCGCGCCGCCTCATCTCAAAAATGCGTGCGCGCCGGCGGCAAACACAACGATCTCGACAATGTGGGCTACACGGCCCGCCATCACACCTTCTTCGAAATGCTGGGCAATTTCTCCTTCGGCGATTACTTTAAGGAAGGCGCCATCGATTATGCTTGGCGGCTGATTACCCAAGACTTCGGCATTTCACCCGACCGTCTGCTGGTAACCGTTTTCTCCGAAGACGACGAAGCCTTCTCCCTCTGGAAAAAGATCAGCGGCTTTCCGGACGATAAGATCATCCGTATACCCACCAGTGACAATTTTTGGTCCATGGGCGAAACCGGGCCCTGCGGTCCGTGTTCGGAAATCTTTTACGATCACGGGGACAAGATTCCCGGTGGTCCGCCCGGCAGCCCGGATGAAGACGGCGACAGGTTCGTTGAGATCTGGAATCTGGTTTTCATGCAATACGATCAGGTCACGGCGGATGAGCGGCGCGACCTGCCAAAGCCCTCCATCGACACGGGCATGGGGCTCGAACGCATCGCGGCCGTGCTCCAAGGCGTGCATGACAATTACGACACGGATCTTTTTCAGGCGATCATCAAAGCCTCGGAAGAGGCGTCCCATGTGGGTTCCGACGGATCCCATGGCACCAGCCATCGGGTGATTGCCGACCATTTGCGGTCCGCGAGTTTCCTCATTGCAGACGGCGTGCTGCCCGCCAATGACGGGCGCGGCTATGTGCTCCGCCGCATCATGCGCCGCGCCATGCGTCATGCCCATTTGTTAGGCGCGGCCGAACCATTAATGTGGAAACTGGTGCCGTCCCTCATCGGCGGCATGGGGACCGCTTATCCCGAACTCACGCGGGCTGAAACCCTCATCACCGAAACCCTCAAACTTGAAGAGGAACGTTTCCGGCAAACTCTGGAGCGGGGTCTCAAGCTTCTGGACGAAACGGCGGGCGATCTTAAAACGGGCGACCGGCTCGACGGCGAACTCGCCTTCAAACTTTACGACACCTATGGCTTTCCGCTCGATCTTACGGAAGATGCCTTGCGGGCCCGCGGCATTGGGGTGGATACGGACGGCTTCAACGCCGCCATGGATCGGCAGCGGGCCGAGGCGCGTGCGGCCTGGGCGGGCTCCGGCGAAACGGCGGACGAAAGCATTTGGTTCGATGTGCGCGCGAAACACGGTCCCACGGAATTTTTGGGTTACACCACCACGGATTCCGAAGGACAGATCGTTGCCATGAGCGCGGACGGTGCGTTGGTCGACGCCCTCAAAAAAGGCCAGGATGGCGTGCTGGTCACCAACCAAACCCCGTTCTACGGGGAATCGGGCGGCCAGATCGGCGACCGCGGCGTCATTCGCGGAGCCGACGGCGCGGAGTTCATTGTCACCGACACGCGCAAGGCGGCGGGCGATTTGCACCTCCATGTGGGTAAGGTATCGTCCGGCACCTTTAAAAACGACGACATTGTCTTTCAGGAAATCGACGACGACCGGCGCACCCAGACCCGCGCCAACCATTCCGCCACCCACTTGCTGCACGCGGCGCTGCGCAATGTGCTGGGCGATCACGTGACCCAGAAAGGGTCGTTCGTCGGCCCCGATCGCCTTCGCTTTGACTTCAGCCATCAAAAAGCGATGACCCCGGAGGAAATCGCCGCGGTGGAAGAGCAAGTCAATCAGGTGATCTTGCAAAACGGCGCTGTGGAAACCCGTCTCATGCCGCCGGACGATGCGGTGAAGGCCGGCGCGCTGGCGCTATTCGGCGAAAAGTATGGCGAGGAAGTCCGTGTACTCACCATGGGCGATGATTTGTCGGACACGGCAAAACCTTATTCCGTCGAACTGTGTGGCGGCACCCATGTGGCGCGGGTGGGGGACATCGCGCTCTTCAAGGTAATCAGCGAAAGCGCCGTCTCGTCCGGCGTGCGCCGCATCGAAGCGGTCACCGGCGCGGGCGCACGCAGCTATTTCGAAACCATGGCGGCCTATGGCCGCGAGGCGGCCGCCATTCTCAAAACCACCCCGGCCGATTTGCCGGGCCGTGTTTCCGCCCTGCTCGACGAACGCAAGAAGCTTGAGCGCGATCTGGCGGAAGCGCGCAAGGCCCTTGCATTGGGCGGTGGCGCCGGGCCCACGGAAGAAGTGGAAGAGATCGGCGACATCAAAATCATTGCTCGGGTGGTCGATGGCGCCATCCCCAAAGAACTGCGCGGGCTGATCGATGAAGCAAAGAAGAAACTCGGTTCCGGCGTCGTAGCGCTTGCCTGCGAAAATGACGGCAAGGCGGCGCTCGCCGTGGGCGTCACCGACGATTTGACCGACAGCATCAACGCGGTCGATTTGGTGCGCGCCGGTGTGGGCCTGGTGGGCGGCAAAGGCGGCGGCGGGCGCCCCGACATGGCGCAAGCCGGCGGCCCCAATGGCGATGAAATCGAAGCAGCACTCAACGGCATCAAAGAGGCCTTGCGTGATCAGCTTGCAACCGTGTGAGACGCGCGGCGGACGTAACCTTTCCGCATCGTACGCCCCCACCCAATGACGGACGCGGCCGCACAGCAAAAGACGCTCAAAGACCGCCTCTTTACAATCCTTGAAGCAGGCAAAACCGAAGATCGGCCAAGTGCCATTTTCGATGCCTTCATGGTGACCCTCATTCTGCTGAACGCGGTGGCGTTTTCCGCCGAAACCGTCGAAGAAATTTACGCGGTCTACGGCCCGCAACTGGAAGCCTTCAACGTCGTCTCCGTGCTGATCTTCACGGTGGAATATGCGGCCCGGTTATGGGTTTGTACGGAGCATGCGCCGCTCAAACGCTTCGGGCCCATTGAAGCGCGCCTGCGGTTTTCCCTGCGGCCCGCCATGATCGTCGACCTGCTGGCGATCTTGCCATATTATTTGGCCATGTTCTTCACCATCGATTTGCGGGTGCTGCGCCTCTTCCGATTGGTGCGCTTGCTCAAGCTCGCCCGTTTCTCCCCGGCGCTTGTCACCTTGCGCAACGTGTTCGTGGAAGAACGCCGGGCTTTGTTCGGCGCGCTGGTGGTGATGATGTCGCTGTTGCTGGTGTCGTCCACCCTCATGTATTTCGCCGAGCGCGAAATCCAGCCCGACGCCTTCGGCAGCGTGCCGGCCGCCATGTGGTGGGCGCTGGCAACACTCACCACGGTGGGCTATGGCGACGTGGTGCCGTTGACGGTGTTGGGCAAACTACTCGGCGGTGCGGTGATGGTGTTGGGCCTTGGCATGTTTGCGCTCCCCATCGGTATTATCGCGACGGGATATGTAAACGAGGCCCATCGCCGCGAATTCGTGGTGACCTGGGGCATGGTCGCCCGCGTGCCGCTGTTTTCGAAACTCGACGCCATGGAAATTGCCGAGATCACCAAAATTCTGGAATCGCGCGTGGTGCCCGCCGGCGAATTGATCGTGCACAATGGCGATCAGGCCGAACGGCTCTACTTCATTTCGTCCGGCGAAGTGGATGTGCGCTTCCGGGGCAAGACCATCAAATTGTCCGACGGCGATTTTTTCGGCGAGATTGCGCTCATCAAAGAGAGCACCCATCAGGCGGACATTCTGGCCTGCACCCGGTGCAATCTGTTGCTGATCGAATCGGATTCATTTTCGCGGCTGATGCGCCGCAATCCGGAACTGCGCGACGCCGTGATCGAAGTTGCCGATCAGCGATTAGAGCTTGCCAATTTGAGCGAAGTGGGCGACCCGGCAATCGAACAAAAGGTATAAGGCGAAAGTTACGACAGCGCCTTCTGCAGGTTCTCGTCCACCTTGTCGAGGAAGCCGGTGGTGGATAGCCATTTCTGTTCCGAGCCCACAAGCAGCGCCAAATCTTTTGTCATGTAACCGCTTTCCACCGTGCTCACGCACACCTTCTCGAGCGTGTTGGCGAATTGCTCCAACGGCGCGTTGCCGTCGAGCTTAGCGCGGTGGGCGAGGCCTCTGGTCCACGCAAAGATCGATGCAATGGAATTGGTGGATGTTTCTTCGCCACGTTGATGCGCGCGGAAGTGTCGGGTCACCGTGCCGTGGGCCGCTTCGGATTCCACCGTCCGGCCGTCGGGGGAGCGCAGCACGCTGGTCATCAAACCAAGAGAGCCGAAACCTTGCGCCACCGTGTCCGACTGCACGTCGCCGTCATAGTTTTTGCACGCCCAAATAAATTCGCCGCTCCATTTCAATGCAGCGGCAACCATATCGTCGATCAATCTGTGTTCGTAGCCAATGCCTTTTGCTTCGAACTGCTCTTTGAATTCCGCGTCGAACACTTCTTGGAACAGATCTTTGAAGCGGCCGTCATAGGCCTTCAGGATCGTGTTCTTTGTGGACATGTAAACCGGCCATCCGCGGTCGAGACCGAAATGCATGCACGCACGGGCAAAGTCCCGTATGGACTCATCCAAATTGTACATGCCCAGGGCAACGCCGCCGCCGGGGAAGTCGAACACATCGAATTCCATCTTTTCGCCGCCATCTTCCGGCGTGAACGTCATGGTCAGTTTGCCTTTGCCCGGCACGACAAAATCGGTGGCGCGGTATTGGTCGCCAAAGGCGTGACGGCCGATCACGATCGGCGCGGTCCATCCCGGCACCAGGCGCGGCACGTTGCGGCAGATAATTGGCTCACGGAAAACCGTGCCCCCCAAAATGTTCCGGATGGTGCCGTTGGGCGAACGCCACATCTTTTTGAGGCCGAATTCTTCAACGCGCGCTTCGTCGGGTGTGATGGTCGCGCATTTGACACCGACCCCGTACTCTTTAATCGCTTCGGCCGCGTCAATGGTGATTTGATCGTCTGTCTCGTCTCTCGCTTCGACACCCAGATCGTAATATTTAAGGTCGATGTCCAAATAGGGATGAATGAACTTCTGTTTAATGAGGTCCCAAATGATCCGGGTCATCTCATCGCCATCGAGTTCGACGACCGGGTTTTCCACTTTAATCTTGCTCATGAAAGGGCCTCACAAAGCTGATCTGTCTTTTTTCATACCAAAATGCGCTGCGGGAGGGGCAGCGCGTACGGCGAGAGATTCACCCTATAGCACCGTAAAAGACTTGGTAAAAGGGCAGGGTGTGCGGTGATGTGCCAAAGGGACAAAAACAAGCCAGGGACAAGGAGTTTATGGCGGGAACGGATAGAAGCGTGGCGGCGGCCGTCGGTGGACCGGCGGTCATTCTGGTCGATCCGCAAATGGGCGAAAACATCGGCGCAACGGCGCGTGCCATGTACAATTTTGGGCTCGTCGATCTGCGCATAGTGCGTCCGCGGGATGGTTGGCCGAATTCCAGGGCAATTGCCAATGCGTCCGGTGCCACGCCGGTGATCGAGCGCGTGCGCACATTCGATGATGTGCCGTCGGCGATTGCGGATCTGCATCACGTGTTTGCCGCCACGGCACGTCCGCGGGACATGGTGAAACAAGTGCTGACACCCCGCGGCGCGGCGGAAGCAATTAGGGAAAACGAGAAACGCAAGCTTTCCAGCGGCATTTTGTTGGGCGGCGAACGTGCCGGTCTTTCAAATGACGATCTGGTGCTTGCAAAAAGCATCATCACCATCCCCACAAACCCATCCTTTGCGTCGCTGAATTTAGCGCAAGCAGCCCTTCTCATCGCTTACGAGTGGTTTTCGACCGCCGATGAAACGCCGCACGCGTTCGTTTCGGATTTTGAGACGCGTCCCGCCAACGGGCACGAAATGAACGGGTTGTTCGAGCATTTGGAGCGTGAATTGTCGGCGTCCGGCTTTCTTCATCCGCCCGAGAAGACGCCAACCATGGTGCGCAACATTCGCAACATGCTTCACCGCGCAAACCTGACGGAACAGGACGTGCGCACATTGCGGGGAATGATCGCTTCATTGGCACAGAGACGAAACACGGAGCCCACATAACGTAATCGTTAACGCCTTTGCACCTATGCTTACAAACAATGTGTGTTGACGTGGCGTGCTATGAAAAAGCAGCGCAGATGTACTTGGCAAAAGCTTTATGCGGTGCGTTGTCCGATTTTTCTTGACTTGAGTGCTAAATGTTTGACATGCGTTAATTTGTTCGTATAGTACGCGCCTTTTGACGGGCGGCGATCCAACGGCGCCCGTGTTTTTTAACAGACAATCGGTTCACAAATGTCGAGAAGACAGAACGCAAAATATAAGATCGACCGCCGGCTGGGCGAAAACATTTGGGGACGCCCCAAAAGCCCGGTGAACAGGCGAGAATACGGTCCCGGTCAACACGGACAGCGACGCCGTTCAAAACTGTCGGACTTCGGCACCCAGTTGCAAGCAAAGCAAAAGCTCAAAGGCCATTACGGCAACATCACCGAGAAACAGTTTCGCCGAATCTATGAAGAAGCCGTGCGCCGCCGTGGCGATACTGGCGAGAATTTGGTCGGGTTGCTGGAGCGCCGTTTGGACGCCGTGGTTTACCGCTCCAAATTCGTGCCCACCGTGTTCGCCGCGCGCCAATTCATTAACCATGGCCACGTCACGGTAAATGGACAACGCGTCAACATTTCCAGTTATCGGGTGCGCGAAGGCGACGTGGTGGAAGTAAAAGAAAAATCCCGTCAGATGCCTCTGGTGTTGGAAGCCGCCCAAAGTCCGGAACGCGATACGCCGGATTATTTGGACGTGGACTACGATAAGATGAAATCCACATTCGTCCGTGTCCCGAAGTTGAATGACGTGCCGTATCCGGTGCACATGGAACCGAATCTGGTCATCGAATTCTATTCGCGGTAATCAGCGGAACGATTTCAGAAAAAAGGGCCACCCAATTGGGTGGCCTTTTTTGTTTTGGGGGTGTTCGACCTTTAGGCCGCTTCGAGCGCGATGCCTTTTTCTTCCAGGAAGCCGCGCAGTTCACCTTCTTCGAACATTTCGCGCACGATATCGCAGCCGCCGACAAACTCGCCCTTCACATAGAGTTGGGGAATGGTCGGCCAGCTGGAAAATTCCTTGATCCCGTGACGAATGTCGTCATCTTCCAGCACGTTCACGCCTTTGAACTGCACGCCCAGATAGCTCAGGATCTGAACGACGGTCGATGAAAAACCGCATTGCGGAAACAAGGGGGTGCCCTTCATAAACAGCACTACGTCCTGGTCGCCAATATGCTCTTTGATTCGATCGAAAGCAGGGTTGTCACTCATGGTTACGTCTTTCTCGTTCAAATCCAGTTGTCAGTCTTAAATCTACACCTAGGGTGCGTGACCCGCCAGGTCAAGCATTCCAATCATTCCGGGGTGCTGGTTTGCAAGGCGAGCGCGTGCAATTCTCCCCCCATCCGGCCTCTCAGCGCTTGATATACCATCTGATGCTGTTGCACGCGGGATTTTCCTTCAAAAGCGGCCGACACCACATGGGCCGCATAATGGTCGCCGTCGCCCCTCAAATCCTTGATCGTCACCTCTGCGTCGGGCAGGGCTTCCTTGATCATTTTCTCGATTTCGACCGCTTCCATCGGCATGCGCTCGATCCTTTTTCTTATGACGCCATGTAACCCGGCAGCCAATCTTCGTTTGCGGCGCGCATTTTTTCAATTGGGATGGCCGCAATACCGGGTAAATCCAATCGGTTTCCGCCGGTTAACCCTATTTGGGACGCCGAGACGCCCGCGTCCAGGGCGCGCTTTTCGAAAGCGTCTCTTTTGTGGGTTTCGATTTCGATAATATAGCGCCCTTGATCCTCGCCAAAGAGGGTGTGCCAAAGCGCTGGGCCCTGGGGGGGCGATGTGATTTCCACCCCTATGCCGCCGGCCATGGCCATTTCGGCAAGTGCAACAATCAGTCCACCGTCGGACACGTCATGACAGGCCAAGACAAGGCCTTCGCCGATCGCCTTGCGCACGAAATCCCCGTTCTGCTTTTCCACATCCAGCGCTACGGGCGGCGGCGGTCCCGCTTCCGATCCCAGAATTTCCCGCAAGAAGAGGCTTTGGCCGAGATGCCCCGTTGCTTCGCCGATCACATAAAGCGTGCTGCCGGTTTGCTTCAGGGCAAGGGTGACCGATTTGCGTAAGTCTTTCAGCACACCCACGCCGCCCACCGCCGGTGTTGGCGGGATCGCTTCGCCATTGGTTTCGTTGTAGAGCGATACATTGCCGGAGACGACCGGAAAGTTGAGCGCTTCGCACGCGGCGGCCATGCCCTCGATGCACCCGGCGAACTGTCCCATGATCTCGGGCCGCTCCGGATTGCCGAAGTTCAAACAATCGGTAATGGCGAGCGGGGTGGCGCCCACCGCCGTGAGATTGCGCCAGGCTTCAGCGACCGCTTGCTTACCGCCTTCGAACGGATCGGCCTTGCAATAGCGGGGCGTAACGTCTGTCGTCATGGCCAGTGCCTTTGCGCTGTCGCCCACGCGGACGATGGCCGCATCGCCGCCCGGCTTTTGGATGGTGTTTGCCATGACCGAATGATCGTATTGCTCCCAAATCCACCGCCGGCTCGCAAGATCAGGGCAGGCCAACAAGCGCAGGAGGACGGCGTCAAACGCCGACGTGTCTGGATAGCTCAGATCGCCGATGTCTTCCGCGGCTTCCGTCGCAACCCAGGGGCGCTTGTAGCTGGGGGCTTGCTCCGTCAGCGGATGAAGCGGCATGTCTGCCACCACGGCGCCGCCGTGCCGCAGCACCAAGCGGTTTGTGTCGGTGATTTGTCCGATAATCGCGAAATCGAGTTCCCACTTGCGGAAGATGTCGGCCGCGCGTTCTTCACTGCCGGGTTTCAGCACCATCAGCATGCGTTCTTGGCTTTCGGACAGCATCATTTCATAGGGCGTCATGCCGGTTTCGCGTGTCGGTACCTGATCAAGATCAAGCTCGATCCCGACCTGGCCCTTACTGGCCATTTCCACGGACGACGAGGTAAGGCCCGCTGCACCCATATCTTGAATGGCGACAATGGCGTCGCCGGACATGAGCTCCAGGCATGCCTCCAGCAGCAGCTTTTCCGTAAACGGATCACCGACTTGAACAGTGGGCCGCTTTTCTTCCGACTGATCGTCGAATTCAGCGGACGCCATGGTCGCGCCATGGATGCCGTCGCGCCCGGTTTTGGATCCCACATAGACCACCGGATTGCCCACACCGGCGGCGGCCGAGTAAAAAATACGGTCGGCCTTGGCGACCCCCACGGTCATGGCATTGACCAAAATGTTGCCATTATAGCCCGGGTGAAAATTCACCTCGCCACCCACTGTGGGCACACCCATGCAATTGCCGTAGCCGCCAATCCCGGAAACAACGCCCCCCACCAGGTAACGCGTTTTGGGATGGTCGGGCGCCCCGAACCGAAGCGCGTTGAGATTGGCGACCGGCCGCGCGCCCATGGTGAACACGTCGCGCATGATGCCGCCCACGCCGGTGGCGGCGCCTTGATAAGGTTCGATAAAGGAAGGGTGGTTGTGGCTTTCCATTTTGAACACGGCCGCATCGCCATCGCCGATGTCGACAATGCCCGCATTCTCACCGGGGCCTTGGATCACTTGCGGGCCGCTCGTGGGAAGTTTTTTGAGCCAAACGCGGGATGATTTGTACGAGCAGTGCTCGCTCCACATCACCGAAAAAATGCCAAGCTCGGTGATGTTCGGTGTGCGCCCCATATGCTTGACGACCAAATCATATTCGTCGTCGGACAGGCCGTGGTCTCGAACGAGTTCCTTCGTAATTTCCGTCACGATAGTGCGTCCAACAGGCTTCTGAACAACGGTAGTCCATCGATGCCGCCGTGAGCATCGTCTACGGCGCGTTCGGGATGGGGCATCATGCCAAGCACATTTCCGCGGCCGTTGATTAACCCTGCAATGTTGCGCCGCGCGCCGTTGGGATTGGCGTCTTCCGTGATGTCAGCGTTTTCGTCCGCATACCGAAAAACAATCTGTCCGCTGCCCTCAAGATCGTCGAGCACTTGGTCGGACGCGAAGTAATTGCCCTCGTGATGGGCAACGGGAATACGCAAAAGCGCGTCGTTTTCATAGTGGCGCGTGAACACGGTGTCTGTGCGTTCGGTTTTAAGGTGCACGTCCCGGCAGACAAAATGCACATTGGCGTTGGGCAGCATGGCGCCCGGCAGCAATCCGGTTTCAAGCAAGATCTGGAAGCCGTTGCAAATGCCCAGCACATGGGTGCCGGCGCCGGCGCGGCGGACAACATCTGCCATGATCGCGGTTTTGGCCGCCATGGCGCCGCATCTTAAATAGTCGCCATAAGAAAAGCCGCCGGGTAAGACGATCAAATCCACTTCCGGCAGCGCGCTGTCTGCGTGCCACACCATGTGCGGCGCCGTGCCCGTTACTTTTTCAAGGGCGCGTGCCACGTCTTGATCGCAGTTCGATGCGGGAAAAACCACCACGGCTGATCGCATGGGGCTACCCTTCGATTTCGATGTCGTAGTCTTCGATCACCGTGTTGGCGAGAAGCTTTTGGCACATATCGTCCACTTGGGCCTTGGCCGCGCCTGCATCGCCGGGGGCCAAGTCGACTTCGAGGAATTTGCCCTGACGAACGCCGGCCACATTATCGAAGCCAAGGGCCTTCAAAGCGTTTTCGATGGCTTTGCCTTGCGGGTCCAGCACGCCGTTTTTGAGAGTTACATGGATGCGTGCTTTCATTTCACCAACATGGGCCCCCGCCGTTTCGATTGATTTCCCTCCGGCATGATGCCCAGCCTTTGGGCGACTTCTTGATAGGCTTCGGTAACACCGCCCAGATCGCGGCGGAATCGGTCTTTGTCCAGCTTTTCGTTGGTTTCAACGTCCCACAGGCGGCACGAATCCGGGCTGATCTCATCGGCAAGGACGATGCGCATGGTTTCGTTGTCCCACAGGCGGCCGAACTCCAGCTTGAAGTCGACCAACCGAATGCTGATGCCGAGAAACAAGCCGATCAGAAAATCGTTGATGCGCAACGACAATGCCATGATGTCGTCTATTTCCTGAGGTGTCGCCCATCCAAAGGCCGTGATGTGTTCTTCCGATACGATGGGATCGCCCAGCTCATCCGACTTGTAATAGAACTCAATGATCGAGCGGGGCAGTTGAGTGCCTTCCGGAATGCCAAGCCGTTTAGTGATCGACCCCGCCGCCACATTGCGCACCACCACTTCGATCGGCACGATTTCCACTTCGCGGATCAGTTGCTCTCTCATATTGAGCCTGCGCACGAAATGGGTGGGCACGCCGATATTGTGCAACTGCGTCATAATGTATTCGGAAATCCGATTGTTCAGCACGCCTTTGCCTTCAATCGTGGCACTCTTCTTATTGTCGAAGGCGGTGACATCGTCTTTGAAGTGCTGCACCAAGGTGCCAGGTTCCGGTCCTTCGTACAGAACCTTTGCTTTGCCTTCATAAACACGTCTGCGTCGAGCCATGTGCTCTTTCCCGTTCAGCGAAGCCGAAGAGCCGAAATCTGTGTCAGTCCGGCCTGCTCCGATCAAAAACAAAAACCCCCCAGTACAAAAGAAAAGGGGGGCGGGCGGTCAGATTGTCATGCATAGAATCATCTACTGGGGATTCTTAGCGACCCTATCGCAAGGCGTCCCTGGATACAATCGCGCATGTTCTTGGAGGGCCAATACAGCGTCTCCATTAATCACAATGTACTTTAAAATAAGTCACTAAACCACCATATCTATTTAGTAATAGTATTCGTACTTGCGCGGAGATTGCTGCGCTGTTTACTAAGAGGTCTTGGGCCGCGCCCACATCGGAAATCGCAGTGCAAATGGTGGATTTGCCTTATTTGGAGTAGCTATTAATGGCCAGTTTCGACGACAGGAAAAAAGGGTTTGAGAACAAGTTTGCTCACGATGAGGAGCTCAGGTTCAAGGCAACGGCACGGCGCAACAAGCTGCTTGGATTGTGGGCTGCCGAGAAGCTTGGCCTGTCCGGCGACGAAGCGGAAGCCTATGCCAAAGAGGTGGTGAAATCGGACTTCGAGGAGCCGGGCGACGAAGATGTGTTCCGCAAGGTGCGCGGCGATATGGACGCCAAGAATGTGGAGGTGTCGGACCATCAAATCAGGCGCGAGATGGAACAACTTCTTTCCGTCGCAATGCAGCAAATCTCAAAAGAATAACGCTGCACCGAACGAGTCGGCGTGCAACTATCGCGCGTCGAACACGCGCTTGAAGATGGTGTCTACGTGCTTCAGGTGATAGTCCAGATTAAACAGACTTTCTAAGGCGTCTGCCGTCAGGGCGGCTGTTACGTCCTTGTCCTTTTTCAGTAAGTCCAGGAACTGGCCCTCGCCACGCCATACCGGCATGGCGTTTCTTTGCACAAGCCGATACGCGTCTTCGCGGGAAACACCAGCCTGGGTTAACGCCAGCAACACCCGTTGCGAATGCACAAGTCCGCCCAAACTGTCCAGGTTCTTTTGCATGTTCTCCGGATAGACCACCAGTTTATCGATCACGCCGGTGAGCCGCGAGAGGGCAAAGTCAAGGGTGATGGTTGCATCCGGCCCAATCATGCGTTCCACACTTGAGTGGGAGATGTCGCGTTCATGCCACAAGGCTACATTTTCCATGGCGGGTAGCGCATAAGCGCGCACCATACGGGCAAGACCCGTCAAGTTCTCCGTCAGCACCGGATTGCGCTTGTGGGGCATGGCGGATGAGCCTTTCTGCCCCTCGCTGAAGAATTCCTCCGCCTCCAAAACTTCCGTGCGCTGTAAATGTCGGATCTCCGTTGCCAGCCGTTCGATGGAACTGGCGATAACGCCAAGCGTCGCAAAGAACATGGCGTGGCGGTCGCGCGGAATGATTTGCGTGGATACGGGCTCGATGCCCAGCCCCATCTTCTTCGCCACATGGGCTTCAACACGCGGGTCGATATTGGCAAACGTGCCCACCGCGCCCGAGATGGCGCAGGTGGCGATATCGTCACGCGCACTCACCAGGCGCGTATGGTTACGATCGAATTCTGCATAGGCTTGCGCAAGCTTCACACCGAACGTGGTGGGTTCCGCATGAATGCCGTGGCTTCGGCCGATGCACACCGTTTCCTTGTGTTCAAGCGCGCGCCGCTTGAGGGCCGCAAGCAAGTCTTCAAGATCCGCTATCAGCATGTCGGCCGCGCGGGTGAGCTGCACGCTCAAGCACGTGTCCAACACGTCCGACGACGTCATGCCTTGGTGCAAGAACCGCGCTTCGGGCCCCACATGTTCGGCAACGTTGGTTAGGAAAGCGATGACGTCGTGCTTGACCTCGGCTTCGATCTCATCAATGCGGGCGACTTCAAACTTGCCCCGCTCCCAGACCGCCTTGGCGGCGTCTTTCGGTACCACCCCTAATTCCGCCATGGCGTCACACGCATGGGCCTCGATCTCCAGCCAGATCTGAAACTTGGACTCAGGCGCCCATAGGGCGGTCATTTCCGGTCGTGCGTAACGCGGGATCATCAGGGCCTCGGAATCGAATGGGGTGTGCGAAGCCAGCTTTTAGAGCATTTAAGCCGGACTCGGAAGAGGGCGACTACAAAAGGCCCATACCGCGGAAACTCACATGTTTTCCGCGGCCAATGACCAAATGGTCGTGGATTTGAATACCCAGGCTTTCGCCGGCCTTTGCAATCTGCTGAGTCATCGCCACGTCCGCATCCGACGGTGTTGGGTCGCCGCTGGGATGGTTGTGCACCAGGATCAGCGCTGACGAGCCCAACTCGAGCGCCCGCTTGACCACTTCCCGTGGATAGACCGGTGTGTGATCGACCGTGCCTTTTTGTTGAACTTCGTCGGCGATGAGCGTGTTTTTGCGGTCGAGAAACAGGATGCGAAATTGCTCTGTATCCCGGTGGGCCATGCTGGTCTGGCAATAGTCCAGCAAGGCGTCCCAAGACGAAATGGCGGGCCGGTTCAGCACGCGGCCTTGGGCCAGGCGCTGGGCGGCCGCCTCCACCAATTTGATTTCGATGATGGCGGCATCACCCAACCCGGACACTTCCCGTAAGCGTTGCTCAGGCGCGCTGATGGCGGCGGCAAAGGAGCCGAACCGCTCGATGATATCTTTTGCAAGGGGCTTTACGTCCCGGCGCGGGATGGCCCGGAACAGAACCAGCTCCATCAATTCATAGTCGGGCAGGGCATCGGCGCCCCCTTGCATGAACCGCGCGCGCAAGCGTTCGCGATGACCAACGTAATGTGGCGTGGAGGGTTTTTCGCTCATGCCGCCCATGGCAGGTGCCTTAGGCGTAAGGCGGGTGATGGAAGCCTTTGGGCGATTCGGTAAAGATCTCGACACCGTCCGCTGTGACGGCGACGGAATGTTCGAATTGCGCGGTAAGGCTGCGGTCTCGCGTAACCGCTGTCCAGCCATCGTTCAAAAGCTTCACATGAGGCCGGCCCAAATTGATCATCGGCTCCACGGTGAAGAACATGCCTTCCCGCAATGTGATGCCTTCGCCCTTGCGGCCGTAATGCAAAATGTTGGGGGCGTCATGGAACACGCGACCAAGCCCGTGACCGCAAAAATCGCGCACCACGGAACAGCGCTGCCCTTCCGCATAAGACTGAATGGCCGCACCGATATCGCCGGTGGTCGCCCCCGGCTTGATCGCTCCGATCCCGCGCATCATCGCTTCATAGGTAATGTCCACCAAGCGTTCTGCCTTGCGCGGCACTTGGCCCACACAGAACATGCGGCTGGTATCGCCATGCCAGCCGTCGACCACGACGGTCACGTCGATATTGACGATGTCGCCTTCCTTCAAGGCTTTTGGCCCCGGGATGCCGTGGCAGACCACATGATTGATCGACGTGCAGATGGTCTTGCGGAAGCCGCGGTAGTTAAGAGGGGCGGGATACGCGCCTGCGTCCACTATGTGGTTATAGGCCACATCGTCCAGATGCTCGGTGGTCACGCCCGGAATCACCAAAGGTGTCAACAAATCCAATGTTTCGGCCGCTAGGCGCCCTGCCTTGCGCATGCCTTCAAAATCTTCGGCAGCGTGGATCTTCACAGATCCCGTGTTTCGTAAGGGGGCTTCGGCAGCTTCAACAAATTGCATTCGCTTGGACCTATGTAGGCGGTGGTTGACGGCTCTTTTATCACAGATGGCGGCCGCTGTAATGGCTCAATCTATAGGGTTTCTGCGCCCATCTTGATGGCGATTGGTTGCGAAACCGTGATGGCGCCGGTGGAGATGTCGCAGCCATAGCACAGCATTTCAACGCCGCGCGCCTTTGCTTTTTCGAAGGCGGCGGCGTATTTGGGGTCAATATCGTCCGCCAGGGCGAAAGCATCGCAATCGGTCCGCTGGACCAAATAAAGCATTACCGCCCTGTGGCCTTGGTCGACCATATCGCCCAGCTCTTCCAAATGCTTGGCGCCGCGCGCGGTTACCGAATCCGGGAATTCGGCCAGCGTGCCGCCGCGCCTGAGATGAACATTCTTGATTTCGAGGTAGCAAGTTGAGGAACCTTCTTCGAGCAAGATATCAATGCGGCTGGATTTGCCGTATTTGACCTCCCGCCGGATGTTTGAATATCCTGACAACTCACTGATTTGATTGCGTTCTAAGGCCTCGTAGACCAGCCCATTCGGATGGTTCGTGTTGATGCCGACGAGGCCGCCATCCACGTTCAATAGCTCCCAGGTGTATTTGAGTTTCCGCTTCGGATTGGGGCTTTCCGACAGCCAGACCGTGAGGCCTGGATCCTTCAATCCCATCATGGACCCGGGGTTGGGACAGTGGGCGGTGACCACCATGCCGTCATTCAGTTCGACATCGGCGAGGAACCGTTTATATCTTCTGACCAGCCGGCCTTCGATCAAGGGGGTGGGGAATTCCATGGGTGCTTGTAGGTGCTTCGTGGATCGGCTTTATGGCATTCCCGGAATATTGAGATCAACCGCATGACGAACCCTTCCGACAACAAGACCGTGACCGCTGCCATGCTGGTCATTGGCGACGAAATCCTGTCCGGCCGAACGAAGGATGCCAATCTTCCCCATTTCGCCGAAGAGCTGGGCGCCATGGGCATTCAAATGAAGGAAGCCCGGGTTGTTCCCGATATCGAAGATGTCATCGTTGGCGCGCTGAACGAGCTGCGGCATGCCTACACCTATGTGTTCACCACCGGAGGGATCGGGCCCACCCATGACGACATCACGGCGGACGCCATCGCTAAGGCGTTCGGTGTGCCCATCGATCACGATCCGCGGGCCGTAGCGATCCTTGAAGCGCATTACCCAAAAGGGCATTTAAATGAGGCCCGCCTGCGCATGGCGCGCATTCCGGACGGGGCTGAACTCATCGAAAACCCGGTAAGCCACGCGCCGGGCTTTCACATCGGCAACGTTTTCGTCATGGCCGGCGTGCCGGTGATTGCCCGGTCCATGCTGGAAAGCGTGCGCGTGAAACTGGTGGGCGGCAAGCCGGTCCAAAGCCGCCAAGTGAATGCTCGGCTTGCGGAAGGTCAGATTGCGGAAGGTCTAGGCAACATCCAGAACACCTATCCCGACGTCTCTATCGGCAGCTACCCATTCTATTCGAAGGGCAATTTCGGCGTCAGCCTTGTGTTGCGCTCTACGGAAGAAGATCAATTGGCCGGCGCGGAAACCGATGTGATTGCGCTCATCCGGTCCCTGGGCGCGGAGCCCATCGACCGGGCGGCTCTCATGCAGGGCGAGAACTGACCATCAGGCTTGTCTATGAAAGTGATGTAGGGCGTATTAGGCGAAGCCGTAATACGCCGCAGCTGGTTGACAACGGTGCATTACGCTTCGCTAATGCACCCTACACTCCGCGGGCTTACGCCCGCTCGCGATGATGACAATTGTTCCGGTATCCGCGCAACTCTAATTGAGGCGGGACCGTTCTAAAGCAACTGTCCGGCTTCAGCGGCGAAGTGTTTCTTTTCGTGATCAAGCAGCCATTGCTTGCGCCACAATTGGCCGCCATAGCCGCCCAGCTTGCCGTCCGATTGGATGACACGATGGCAAGGGACGATGATGGCCAATTGGTTGGCGCCATTGGCTTGGGCAACGGCACGCACGCCCGGCGGATTGTTCACGGCAATCGCCAGCTCTTTATAGGACCAGGTCACCGCCATGGGGATGGTCAATAGAGCCTGCCATACGCCACGCTGGAAGTCTGTGCCCCACATTTTGATGGGCGTATCGAAGCTCGACAGCTTGCCCGCGAAATAGTCGGACAGTTCCTGTGCGGCCTGCTCCAGTATGGGGTTTGTGCCGGCGACGATGGGTGCGCCGGTGCGCTTTTGGTGGCGCGCCGTTTCGAAGTCAGCGCGATCTTCGTTGGAAAATTCAAGAATGTGCAGGGCACGATCGTCCGCGACCAGAACAATCGGCCCAAGCGGACTTTCTACTGTCTTGGAGTAGTATGTGTCGGATTGATTTTGCGCTAAGGCGCCCATCGTTTCTCGCGTCCCTTATTGAGTGCTCAAGCGTCCAGGCGGTAAACATCGCCGTCGCGTTTGAGGTGCCCCGCCGTCGGTGTTGCGAAATGAGTGCCGATGATCAGCACGGGCGTATCCGCATATTTTTCGAACACGGATTTTCGCGTCGCGCGTGCTTCTTCCTTGTCGTAGTCGGCGGAAGACGCCCAATCCGGTTTTGCGATTTGACAGGGGTGGTGCATGAAATCACCGGTGATCAGTGCTTCCTCGCCCTTGGACGATATGTGAATGCTCACATGTCCCGGCGTATGGCCGGTTGTGGGTTCGAGCCACACCTCGTCGCACACCTTGTGGGTTTCGCTCACGAAATCATAAAGACCCGCTTCGGCGATGGGCTTGACGGAATCCTGCAGCACCGGGCCGAAATCATTGTCCCCTTGTTCTTCCCAATAAGCGTATTCCTTTTCTGCCACCAAATACCGGGCATTGGGGAAGGTGGGCACCCATTCGCCGTCCACCTTCATGGTGTTCCAGCCCACATGATCCACATGCAGGTGGGTGCACAACACCGTATCGATGGCTTCGCGGGGGTAGCCGGCCCCGGCAAGGTCTTTCAGGAACGGTCCGTCGCGCATGTTCCAGGCGGGCATTAGGCGCTCTTTGTCATTGCCCAGGCAGGTGTCGACAATGATCTTCCGATCGCCCACTTCGACGATCAGGGCGTGGATGCTCATGATCAGCTCGCCCTTGTGGTTGACGAAGTTGGGCTTGAGCCACTCAATGTCCGAAACCGCGTCCGGCGTTGCGTCGGGCAGGATGAATTTTGTGCCCCCGGCCATTTCCAATTCGATGACCCGGGTGATCTTCACGTCCCCAATCTGCCAGCTCGACATGCGCACTTTTCCTTGTTTGTTTTGGTTGGCGCCATGCTAGCGGTGGGGGCCTGCGGGTCAACCGCGCGGAGTATATGCAGGTCCGAAAATGACTTGTTTCCAAGCGTGTAAAATCGGGCTATGGGATGCGGCTTGTCTCCCCGTCTCCTGGCCGCGTGGTGGAATTGGTAGACACAAGGGACTTAAAATCCCTCGGACCGAAAGGTCCGTGCCGGTTCGAGTCCGGCCGCGGCTACCAGCCTTCGCAGCTTATCGAGTGAAACGAGATTAGCGAGAAGGCTGTCGCGCCGGAGTTCCGTAGGAACGAAGGCGGACTTAACGCTGCTTCGGCTCGGCAAGCCAGCCTGAAACAGGGCGGGGGCGGACTGGCCGCAATTCTGGAGTGTGAGCATGAAATACGTTTACATCCTTCAAAGTGAACGATTTCCTGATCGATACTACACCGGCCTCACGACGGACATTAAGGATCGACTTTCCAACCACAATCGAGGGCTCGTATCCCACACTTCCAAGTACGCCCCGTGGAAAATGAAGACATACGTTGCCTTTTCAGACGATGGTAAAGCTTTCGAATTCGAAAAGTATTTGAAGTCAGGATCAGGACGGGCGTTTGCAAAGAAACGGCTATCGCTTTATTCGCCCTTCGGCTTCGGGTGGCAGGCCATTTTGTTGCTCTAGTTTTGTGAGATCAGGGTGTCCGAAGACATAAGCAATACCGCCGTAAAAAAAGCCACCGGCAAGGGGTGGTCCGCGTGGTTTGCGTTCCTGAAGGAGAATGGGGGCCAGCAGCATGACCACAAAGGTCTGGTGGCGCTCCTCGCAGATGCCGGCGTGTCCGCGTGGTGGTGTCAGACGATTGCCGGAACGTTCGAGCGCGAGTTCCTGGGCCGTGAAAAGCACGAGATGCCCGATGGTTACCAAGCGTCCGCGTCGAAGACGATCAACGCGTCAGCTTCAAAGACATACGCTGCTTTTGACAACGGGGCGGCGGACTGGCTGCCCGGCGGATCCATTGAAATTTCCACCGCGCACAAAAACAAAACCCTTCGCGGCGGCTGGACTGGAGACGTCGGTGGCCGGATCGACATTTATTTCACGGCGAAAGGCGCCTCCAAAACGCAAGTGGCGGTCAACCACACAAAGCTCGTCTCGTCGGACGCGTGCGAAAAAGCAAAGGCCGCCTGGCGGGCGGCCCTTGCGGATTTAAAAGTGCGGCTTGAGGAGAAGAATTAGTTCGGCCGTTGGGCCTGTTCCGCTCCTTCAGTGAAGAGCTTGATCACCATGTCTTGAATGTCCTGCGGCGCCTTCTCCGGCGATCCGGTGTCGAAGGGCGGTTGCGGGTTGTATTCAATGGCAAGCTGAATTGCTTGGGCGGTTTTATCGTCGAACTCTTTTGCAAGAAGCGTGAGCGCCATGTCGATGCCGGCGGTGACCCCGCCCCCGGACAAATATTTGCCGTCACTCACCACGCGCTCTTTGATCGGGATGGCCCCGAACGCTTCCAAGCCCGGCAGTGCCGCCCAGTGGGTCGTTGCGCGCACGCCCTTCAGCAGGCCCGCAGCGCCCAGGATCAAGGAACCGGTGCACACGGACGTTGTCCATTTGGTTTTCGCGTCGATTTTCTTGATCCAGTCGATAACCTCTTTATCGGTCTGCACATGGGTGTTGTCGACGCCGCCGGGCAGGCACAACACATCCGCTTCGTCCACATCGTCGATGCCGTATTTGGCGTTGAGCAGATGCAGGCCGGAATCCTCATCGATCGGCCCGGCCTTCTTCGCCACCGTCAGCACTTCGATGCCGGGCATGACCGCAAACACCTGGAAGGGGCCGACAAAATCAAGGGCCGTCATTTTGTCGTAGAGGAACATGGCTATCTTCATCTTTGGATCCTTCTAATTCCCGATGGGGAGACGATAGTCGGTATCACGCGCATTGTCTCTGCCATTTGGCGCCCAGTTTTCAGCCAATTTTGGTGCTGTGAGCCGGTCTGGTCGGCGCTGCTACATGCCGGAGGCCCGAGCCAAAGGCGTTTTCGATCATGGCTTTCAGCCGGAAGAAAGCACTCAGCCATTTGTGACGAGACATAACCCCGTTCCGAAACGCCGGGCGTTTCGATATGCGCCGGTACCATCGATAGACCTTCGGATAGTTGCGCCGGAACGGATAGCCGCACTCCCAAATGCGCAACACTTTGATCGACCAAATAATGTCCGCCGTGGTGAGCTGATCGCCCATGATGAATTGGCGCCCATCGGAAAGAAGATCCTCAATATGGCCATAGCCTTCTTCCAGTGCCTGCAGATGGGCAAGGTATTCGTCAAGGTCGATATCGTCCCGGTCATACCTTTCGTAGAACGCCGCCAACTGCTCTGGGGATTGGGCATTCTCCAGTTGGGACAGTCTGGTTTCTTCTTCCCGTTTGAGCTTGGCAAGATTGCCAAGGCCCCAGTGAAACGAGACATAGCGCACGGACACGTGCAGGCGTTTGCCCCAATCCACCAGCCGGTCCACAATTTCTGCATCCGCCGGATCCGATGGCTTCAGCGGATTGCGCGCCCAGGTCTTATCGACGTAGTCGATGATTTCCATCGACTCCAAGTAAAGCCGTCCGTCATGGACAAGTGCCGGTACCACCATGTTGGGATGGATTTGCGCGTATTCCTCCGTAAGGTGATCTTTCCTGATAAGCGACACCCGCCGGCTGGTCCAACTGTTGGGCCGGCTTCTGAGGCCTCCACGACGTGCCGAGTTCCAGCGCACCTCTTTGCCGCGCATCAGCCCTTTCTCCGCTAGGGCGAATCGCACCCGCTGCGCACAGGGCGCGCCGTCGAAATGAAACAAATGGACCCCTTCAAGTTTGGGGACCAAAGGGCTTTGGGGATTGGCGATTTCGGCCATGGCTCCACACGGTATATTGCTTATTTGTACTATTTCGCATATAAATGGAGCAGATACAAACGATTTATGCGAATGAGTACAAAAATGTCCAAACCCCGCGGGCGGCCGCGCAAATTCGACGAGCAAGCAGCGCTTGCCCAAGCCTCCGGCGTGTTCTGGACACAAGGGTTCACGGGCACATCGCTGGATGAGCTATCCGAGGCCATGGGGATCAACCGTCCCAGCCTTTACAACGCGTTCGGCGACAAGGAAGCGATCTATCGCAAGGCCTTCGAATTGGCCGTCACCCAAATGGAGGAAGCAAGCGGCGAGAAGCTGGCGCACTCGGATCTCAAAACGGCACTGACCGGCTTTTATGATGCTGCGATCGATGTTTACTTTTCGATGGATCCGCCGGTGGGTTGTTTTGTCTTTTGCACAGCGCCCGCAGAAGCGATTGCACATCCAGAATTTCGAGACGATTTTTCGGGTGTGATCAAGCATTTGGATACCGCTTTGGCGGCGCGCTTTCAGGCAGCCCAAGAGGCCGGCCAGTTGTCCAAGACGACCGACACCAAACAAATGGCGAAGCTTACGCAAGCGGTTCTGCACAGCATTGCTTTGCGAGCCAGGGCCGGGGAAGCCAAGCCCGGTCTGCGCAAATTCGCCCGTGGGTTTATCGACATGCTTCTTCCCTAAAGCCCCCCTGCCTTTACCGAAATCGCCTGTAACGCTTGTTTCCGTAACCGGTTCGACAGCACAATGGGTGCGAGAGAATCACTTCCACCCATGACGGGCGAGCCATGAGAGTACTGCTCACCGGAGCGAACGGATTTGTCGGCGCGCAGCTTGTGGCCGCGCTCAAGGCCGCCGGACATGAAGTATTGGCGTGCGTGCGCGATCCCATCGGATTTCAACGGCGTTTTCCGACCGTGCCCGCCTTTCGAACCGACTTTAATCATCTGACTGTGCCCAAAGACTGGCAGCCTTTGTTGCGCCATGTGGATGCGGTGGTGAATTGCGCCGGCATCATGAGCGAAAGCGCGGGGCAGTCCATGATGGCCGTGCACTATCATGCGCCGTCGGCGCTGTTCGTTGCGTGCGAGCGCGAAGGGGTCAAGAAAGTGATCCAAGTCTCCGCCGTCAGTGTCGGCGCGCCGACCGACTACGCGGAATCCAAGCGCAAAGCCGACAATGCACTGATGGAAATGGAGCTCGATTGGACCATCTTCCGGCCGTCGCTGATCTATGGTCGCGGCGCTTATGGCGGGACGGCGGCGATCCGCGGATTGGCCGCCAGTCCATTTGTCATGCCCATGCCGGGGGAGGGACAGTTCGAGTTTCAACCCATTCACATTAACGATTTTGCCCGAAGTGTGATCACGTCGCTCGAAGACAATCGCTATGCGAAGAAAGTGATCTCGCCCTGCGGTCCAGACACGCTCAGCCTCAAGGATATGGCAACGCACTACCGATCCTGGCTCGGGATGGGGACCATCCGTACACTGCCGGTTCCCTTGTCGGTCGTGCGTTTTGCCGGCCGCCTTGGCGATTGGACAAGGCTGGTGCCGTTTTCATCCAACCTGGTAGCGCAGCTCGAACACGGGAATGCGGCCAACTACATTGAGTTTTCGTCGATCACAGGCATCCAATCCCGGTCCATGCCCCACATGCTGGAAAGCGAACCGGCGGGCACGGCGGATTTGTGGCAGGCGCGCGGCTGGTGGTTGCAAATCGTGGTGCGATGGTTCCTTGTGTTTTACTGGGCCTGGCTTGGCCTGTGGGGGCTCAATCGTCTGCGCCATGAGGGGCAAGATGTCTTGTTGTCCCTGGGCATTCCGGCCTTTTGGTCCGGTGCGATCGATGTGGGAGGCACCTTGCTCAATTGGGCCATCGCGGCGATGCTGATTTTTGGACGCTGGCCCGTGACTACCTCTCGACTGCAATTGATCACCCTACTGATTTATGTGGTATTTCACACGATTCTCATGCCGGGTTTGTGGCGCGACCAGCTCGGCGGCTTGCTGGCAACGTTTTGTCTGATTGGTCTTGTACTTGCCCATCGCGTGCTTAACGAAGAGAGATAATGGACGCCTTCTTGGTCGTGAAGTGGGTGCATATCTTGAGTTCGACAGTGCTGTTTGGCACCGGAATCGGAACGGCCTTTCATATGTTTGCGGCTTATTTGCGGGGTGGCGTGGAAGCGCAGCGGGTGGTGTCGCAAAATGTCGTGCTGGCCGATTGGCTCTTCACTGCCACGTCGGGTGTTCTGCAACCGGTAACCGGCCTCACGCTTGTTGTTTTGGCCGGTTATAGCTTATGGGAGCCGTGGCTCGTCGTGACCTATGGCCTTTATGTGCTGGCCGCGGTGTGTTGGATCGCGGTGGTGTTCATCCAAATCAAACTCAAAGAAATGGCGGAGGCGGCGTCGCAAACCGGCAACACCACTTTGCCGCCGGAATATGACCGGCTCATGCGCCGATGGTTTTGGCTTGGCTGGCCCGCATTCATTTCGTTGATGATCATCTTCTATTTGATGATCGCCCGGCCGGCGCTGTGGTGACCCCTTAACCGCCGGGCGTGCGCACCACCATGAGCCGGATCTCGGTCATGTCTTCGATGGCAAAGCGAATGCCTTCGCGGCCGAGGCCTGAATCTTTCACGCCGCCGTAAGGCATGTGGTCGACCCGCCAGGACGGTACGTCGCCGATCACCACGCCGCCCACGTCAAGCCTGTCCCACGCTTTGTGAGCTTTATAGATGTCGTTTGTGAAGACCCCGGCCTGCAAGCCGAACTCGCTATCGTTGATAGTGGCTAGGGCGTCGTCAAAGTCGGAATACTTCGACAGGATCAACACCGGCCCGAACGCTTCCTCGCGCACCACATCCGCATCGGGCGGCACGTTTTCAAGCACGGTTGCTTCCATGATCAGCCCTTTGCGCGTGCCGCCACATAAGGCAACGGCGCCCCGCCCGACAGCGTCGTTGACCCAGCCTTCAAGGCGGCTTGCTTCGCCTTCAGAGATCATGGGGCCAATGAACGTTTCTTCTTTACGCGGATCGCCCGATTTAAGCTTTGATGCCGCTTCCACCAACTTGTCGCGAAGCGCATCATAAAGAGCGTCGCGCACCAAAACCCGTTGCACGCTGATACAGCTTTGACCCGACTGATAAAACGCCCCGAAGATGATGCGTGCCACCGCATCGTCCAAATCCCAATCGTCGACAATCACGCCTGCATTGCCACCCAGCTCGAGTACGACGGGCTTTTTGCCCGCTTTTTCTTTGAGGTCCCACCCCACGCCCGGGGAGCCGGTGAAACTCAGCAATTTGAGGCGCGGATCCTCCGTGAACAGGCGGGCGCCGCTTCGCTTTGCCGGCAAGATCGAAAACGCGCCTTTCGGCAAATCGGTTTCCGCCAATGTCTCGCCGATGATTAACGCGCCGATCGGCGTCAAGCTTGCCGGCTTCAGCACAAACGGGCATCCCACAGCCAAGGCCGGCGCCACCTTATGCGCCGCCAAATTGAGCGGAAAATTGAACGGCGAAATGAACGAGCAGGGGCCGATGGGCACCCGCTTCCACATGCCCATATATTCGGACGCGCGGGCTGCATTATCGAGCGGCATGACTTCCCCATAAATGCGTTCCGCTTCGCCCGCGGCGATGCGGAACGTCTCTATCAGCCGTGTCACTTCACCCCGCGAGTCGTTGATGGGCTTACCGGCCTCCACACACAAAGCGTCCGCCAATTCGTCGAACCGTTCGCGAAACCGCGCAACGCAATGGTCCAGCACTTCGCGGCGCTGATAGGCTTTCAAGGCAGAAAACGGCTCGGCTGCCTTTTCCGCCCAGCCGATAGCGGTGTCGATGGCCGCTTCGTCGGCCAGGGCTACCCGCGTCGCCACCTCGCCCGTATATTTATCTGTCACCTCCAAATCGGCATTTGGCTGCAGCGGTTCATTGGCAAGATAATAGGGATATTGGTTCTTCAACGCGGCCATGGGGCACTCCCGCTGCTAGCGTTAGAGATGAACTTCGATCTCGCCCAAGCGTTTGCTGAGCTTTTGGTTTTCCCGATAGTCGATCGGCACGACCACCAGGGACGGCCCGTTGTGGTTGACCGCTTCTTCCAGGGCGGGTTTTAGATCGGCTGCGTTATTCACGTATTGGCCATGCCAACCAAATGCCTGGGCGAGTTGCAGCCAATCCGGATTGCCGAAACTTAAATCCGTATGCCGATCAAATTCGTTCTCCTGTTTCCAGGAAATGAGCCCGTAGCCGCCATCTTCCCACACCATCATGGTGACGTTGGAATTCAAACGCCGAGCCGTCTCCATCTCCTGCACGTTCATCATAAAGTCGCCATCGCCGGCAATGCCCATCACCTTTTGGTCGGGGCACACAATGTTGGCGGCGATAACACCGGGCAACGGCATGCCCATGGAGCAGAAACCATTGGGGATGAGGCACGTGTTCGGTTCATGGCAGTGATAATAACGGGCGATCCACATCTTGTGGGCGCCCACACCGGACAGCAAGATGTCATTGGGACCAAGCACTTCCCGCACATCCCACAGGGCTTTTTGCGGCCGTATGCTGCCCTTGGTGTCGTCGTCCTTATGGGCCTCGAAATCGGCGATCATCTTTTTGCGGGTAGCGGCCTGATAGCCGAGATTGAACGTCAAATCCGGCGTTGCCCGCACCCGTTCATTCAGCATCCATAGGGAATGGGCAACATCGCCCACCAGCTCCAGGCCCGGATGGTAATAGCGGTCAACCTCCGCCGGCAAGAAGTCAATGTGGATCACATTCTTGTCGTAGCGCGGATTCCACAAGCGCGGATGATACTCCACCATGTCATAGCCAAGGGTGATCACCAGGTCGGAATCGTCGATGGCGTCCGCCACGTAGTCTTTTTGGCCAAGGCCGATGGTGAAAAGGCAATAGGGCGCGTCCTTGTCGACACATCCTTTGGCCATGAAAGTGGACAACACGCCGATCCCCGTTGCCTCGCAAAACATGCGAAGCTGTTTGCTGGCGCGACGGCGGATGGCGCCATTGCCGGCGATGATGATGGGACGTTCCGCCTTTCGGATTTGTTCGAACACACGGTCGGCAATCTTGTCGTCCGGTCCAGGCCGGCGAAAACGACGCGGTTCCAGCGGCTGCATGTCTGTGTCAAGCTTTGCCACGTCTTCCGGTAGCTCGATGAGCACCGCCCCCGGCTTTTCCGATCTGGCAACCCGCACGGCCTTTCGAACAATTTCCGGGATCGATCGCGGGGCGACGATTTGGTGAGCCCATTTAGTAACGGGCCTGTACATCTCCACCACGTCCATCACTTGGTGGCTTTCCTTATGCTGCCGGCCGGTTTCTCCTTGGCCGGTGATCACCAGAACTGGTGCGCGATCCATGTTGGCATCGGCGACGCCGGTGATCAGGTTGGTGGCGCCGGGACCCAACGTGCCCAGGCACGCCGCCGGATTGCCCGTCAGGCGGCCATAGACTTCCGCCATAAAGGCCGCCCCCTGCTCATGACGTGTGAGGACGAATTCGATGGGCGAGGGTTCCAAAGACATCATAAAGTCCGCGTTCTCTTCGCCGGGAACGCCGAAGATATGGGTGATGCCTTCGGTTTCTAGACATTTGACCAGTAAGTCCGATGCTTTCACGGTGTCCTCTTTGTTTTTCTCGGTTGGGCGGGGCGGGCCGTTTCAGAGATGTGGTGTCGGGCCCGGCTTTTGTCACGAAGCCCGCCCGTTCAAATTGACGGCATTACTCTGGCAGTCAAAAAAGGTTTGGCGGCCGCAGTACCTTTGCCGTTCTCCCGAAAAGTAATACGGCGGCCCGGGGGTTTGGACAAATTAACCTTGTTCATATCGAGTATGTGACGGCCCTCATATTGTTGCCGATTTTTGTTGTGGGGGCGGCAAATCAGTTTAACATTGTATCAAGAACAAGAAGGAACGGCGGGCTGGCCGTCGAGTACGGCCAGGGGTTTGGATCAGCGCCCGATGCTTGGCGAACGCCCTGCATTACCGCCAAGTAGGGACAAGGGCGCACCGGATGCTGCCTACGGATATTACGGATCCAAGTTACTTCCATAAGGTTGTCGATTGTCAGTGGGCTTGTCCCGCCCACACACCCGTGCCGGAATATATCCGTCTCATTGCAGACGAAAGATACACCGACGCCTATATGATCAATTGGGTGTCGAACGTGTTTCCGGGGGTGTTGGGGCGCACCTGCGACCGCCCCTGCGAACCGGCCTGCCGGCGTGGACGGACTCACGAAAAACCGGTGGCGATTTGCCGACTGAAGAGAGTAGCCGCGGATTACCGGGGTGACATTTCAGATCGGTTGCCCGAAATCCCCGTGCAAAAAAACGGCAAGCGCATTGCGCTTATCGGTGCGGGGCCGGCATCGCTGACGGTTGCACGGGATCTCATGCCGCTTGGATATGAATGTGTCTTGTTCGACCGCGAAAAGCTTGGCGGCGGCATGATGCGCAGTCAAATCCCGTCTTTCCGTTTGCCCGCCTCCGTGCTCGACGAAGAAGTCGACATGATCCTCGACATGGGTGTGGAGTGCCGGTTTGGGGAATATGTGGACAGCCTCAAAAGTGTGCTGAACGAGTCCTTCGATGCGGTGTTTGTGGGGACTGGGGCGCCGCGGGGGCGCGACCTTCAAATACCGGGCCGTGAAGAGGCGGCCCCCTTCATCAGCATCGGCATCGATTGGCTCGCAGGTGTCGCCTTCGAACATACGGATACGATTGGTAAGCGGGTCATCGTGCTGGGCGGCGGGAATACGGCCATGGACTGCTGCAGAACCGCCCGCAGGCTGGGCGGCGAAGATGTGCGCGTCGTGGTCCGCTCCGGCTTTGATGAAATGAAAGCGTCCGAATGGGAAAAAGAGGACGCCATCGCGGAAGACATTCCCATTTTTAACAATCATGTGCCCAAGGAATTCGTCGTTGAAGACGGAAAGCTCAAAGGTGTCCGCTTTGAAACGGTGAACCGTGTGCCGGACGGGAAGGGCGGGCTGACATCGGTGCCAACCGGGCAGGATCCCGTCTTTATGGAATGCGATCACGTGCTGTTGGCGATCGGTCAGGAAAACGCGTTTCCGTGGATCGAGCGGGATATCGGCCTGACATTCAACGAATGGGAAATGCCGGTCGTCAACGAAACCACATTACAGTCGACGCACCCGAAGGTGTTTTTCGGCGGCGACGCGGCGCTCGGGCCGAAGAACATCATCTGGGCGGCCGCCCATGGTCACCAAGCCGCCATCTCTATTCACAATCTTTGCCAAGGCATTCCGCTGACGGATCGGCCGCCGCCGACGGTGACGTTGGCCAGCCAGAAAATGGGCATTCATGAATGGAGCTACGAGAACGACATCGCGAATGCGCAGCGGTTTGTTGTTCCGCATGCAGAGAAAGAGAAAGCGCTAAAAGACAGAAAGCTGGAAGTCGAATTGGGCTTTGATGAAGAGCTTGCCTTCCGGGAAGCGGCCCGTTGCCTTAATTGCGATGTGCAGACCGTGTTCGACGGGCCGAAATGCATCGAATGCGATTCCTGCGTGGATATCTGCCCAATGGACTGCATTTCATTCGTTCCAAACGGTACAGAGGACGATCTGCGCACACGGCTGAATGCACCGGCCGAAAATGCCGAACAAGAACTATACGTTTCGCCGGAACTGAAGACGAAGCGCGTGATGGTCAAAGACGAAGATCTTTGCCTTCACTGCGGCATGTGTGCCGAACGATGCCCCACGGCGGCATGGGACATGCAAAAGTTTCTCTACAATGAAGCGCAGGCAAACGGATCAAGTGTATGACTGGGAGTACGCCTCAAATTAGTTCGGTCAACGAGTTCGTCATCAAGTTTGCGAACGTGAACGGGTCGGGATCGGCCAGCGCCAACCAGCTCTTTGCCAAAGCCGTGTTTCGCATGGGTGTGCCTGTGGCGCCGCGCAATATTTTCCCGTCGAACATCCAAGGCTTGCCGACCTGGTTTGAGGTGCGTGTCAGCGAAGCCGGCTATCTTGGCCGCCGCGGCGGCGTGGACATTATGGTGTCCGTTAATCCGCACACCTTCGAGGACGATGTCAAAGAGCTCGGCGCGGGCGGTTATCTGGTTTACGATTCCACGGCCCGGCGCACCATCGAGCGGAAGGACATCACCGTTATTCCCATACCGATGACGCGGTTGTGCTTGGAAGAATTCGGCGACATGCCCAATCGTCACCTGTTCAAGAACATGTTGTATGTGGGTGCGCTTGCCGCCCTTTTGGATATTGACGTTGAGGTGATCCGTCAACTGATTACCGAGCAATTTGGCGGCAAAACGCGGCTCATCGAGCCGAACACAAAAGCGGTGCAGGTGGGGCTTGCCTATGCACAACAAAACTTCGACTGTCCGTTGAACATCAAGATCGCCAAAAGCGATTCCGTGGGCGACCGCATTATGATGGAAGGAAACGCGGCGGCAGCCCTGGGCTGTGTTTACGGCGGCGCCACGGTTGCCGCGTGGTATCCGATCACCCCGTCCACCTCGGTTGCCGAGGCGTTCGAGCGCTATTGCAAGACGCTGCGTGTGGACCCCGAAACCAAGGAAAACAGGTTTGCCATCGTCCAAGCTGAAGACGAATTGGCCGCCGCCGGCATTGCCATCGGCGCGAGCTGGAATGGTGCGCGCGCTTTCACCGCCACCAGCGGGCCGGGCATTTCGCTAATGAGCGAATTCATCGGGCTTGCCTATTTTTCCGAAGTGCCGTTCGTCCTTTTTGATGTGGAGCGGGGTGGCCCGTCCACCGGCATGCCCACGCGCACTCAGCAATCCGACTTGCTGGCCGCGGCATATGCGTCCCACGGTGACACAAAACATGTGTTACTGCTCCCGGCCAATCCGCATGAGTGTTTTGATTTCGCCGCTCAGGCGTTTGATCTGGCCGACCGTCTGCAGACCCCCATACTGGTGATGAGCGATTTGGATATTGGCATGAACAATTGGGTCACCGAGCCGTTGGAGTGGAACGACAATCGCGCATACGACCGGGGTAAGGTGCTCGATTACGAGGATCTCGAACAGGCGAAAGAATTCGGCCGGTATTTGGATGTGGATGGGGACGACATTACCTACCGCACCTATCCCGGTACGCACCCGTCGAAAGGCGCCTATTTCAACCGCGGCACCTCTCATGACCCTTACGCACGCTACACGGAAGCGGGCGATGCCTATATTGAGAATATGGAGCGTCTGAGACGGAAGGTCGATTCCGCAGCCCAGTTCCTGCCCGAGCCGGAGATTTATTTCTGTGAGAAGAAAAGCCGGTTTGGCATTATCTATTTCGGCTCGACGGCGCCTGCCTTAAGTGAAGCCGTGGAACATCTGTATGCGGCCGATATCGATGTGGACACCCTGCGGGTGCGCGGATTCCCGTTTCACGACTCCGTCGCCAAATTCGTGGAGGACCACGAAAAGGTATTTGTCGTCGAACAGAACAGGGACGGGCAACTCAGAACGTTGCTGGCGAACGAGCTTTCCGCAGATCCGGAAAAACTGATCTCCATCGTTCATTACGACGGCACGCCGATTACGGCGGAATTCATTGCAAGCGAGCTGACGAAACGCACCGGCCCCCGTTCGGTGGTGCCATTGCCGGGTCCCGGTACCAGAAAGGTGAGCTGACATTATGAGTTATTTACCGAAACCATCCGTTCGCCATCCCAAACTAAAGCGTAACGCGTTGGGGCTTACGCATCGCGATTACGAAGGCAATCTGTCGACGCTGTGTGCCGGGTGCGGACATGACTCGATCAGTGCGGCGATCATTCAAAGCTGCTTCGAAATGGATTTGCCCGCCCACCGGATCGCCAAGCTGTCGGGCATCGGATGTTCGTCGAAAACGCCCACTTATTTCTTGGGGCAATCTCACGGGTTCAACACCGTGCATGGGCGCATGCCGTCTGTGGCGACGGGGGCGAGCCTTGCCAATCGCGACCTCATTTATATTGGCGTGTCGGGTGACGGCGATACGGCGTCGATCGGTTTGGGGCAGTTTTCCCATGCCGTCCGGCGCCAGACCAACATGCTCTACATTGTGGAGAATAACGGCACCTACGGGCTGACGAAGGGGCAGTTTTCCGCGACCAACGATTACGGGTCCAAGGCGAAGAAGGGTGCGATCAATCCCTATCAGGCGATCGATCTGGTGTCGCTGGCTCTGCAGCTTGGCGCCGGCTTCGTGGCCCGGAGCTTCTCCGGAGATAAAACCCAATTAATTCCGCTCATCAAGGCGGGAATATCCTATCGCGGGTTTGCTCTGATTGATTGCATTTCGCCTTGCGTCACCTTCAACAATCACGACGGCTCCAAGAAAAGCTTCGATTATGTGCGCGAGCACAATCACGCCATGCTGAAAACCGACGTGATCCCCGAAAAAGAACAGATTACTGCGGAATATGACGAAGGCACCTCGGTCAGCGTTACCTTGCATGACGGCGCCAATATTCACTTACGCAAGCTGGATGCGGATTACGACCCTCATGACCGGGTCGCCGCTTTGGCGCACGTTCAAAAGGTGCAGGCGGAAGGCGAGATTCCGACAGGTCTGATCTATTTGGATCGAGAGGAGAGCGATCTCCACGAAATCCTGAATACGGCCGCCGTGCCCCTCAATGCGCTTGATTCGGACCGCTTGTGCCCCGGGGAAGCGCAGCTCGCGGAAATCAACCAAGCTCTTCGGTAGACAGCAAGTTTTTGCTGACTCGTCTGGCCGGTCCCGCGATCGGGGCGCGCTCCATTGTGTCCTAAGGGCCACGGCGGAGAATCAAGAGATCTGCAGGCAAAACGGCCCGGAATCCCGTTATTTTTATCGCAAAAGTGTCACAGAACGCGCGTATAGACGAGCATGCGGCTGGCGTTGGGATCGTTTCGATCGCAGGGATCGCTCGCCCGCGGGGGAGAGCATTGTGCTCAAGCCAGTACCAACTTTGTAAATTGCCTCGGACACACATGGAGGTTTCCAGTGAGATTTAAGACAGTCGCAATCGCGGCCCTTGCAACACTCGCGGCTTCGGCAACCGTTGCCCAAGCCCGTGATCAGATCCGCATCGTCGGGTCGTCCACCGTTTTCCCATTCTCAACCACGGTGGCTGAACAGTTTGGTAAGACCACGTCGTTCAAAACGCCGATCGTTGAGTCGACCGGTTCCGGCGGCGGCATGAAGCTTTTCTGTGCTGGCGTAGGAACGGCGCATCCGGACATCACGAATGCGTCTCGCCGCATGAAGAGTTCGGAATTCGACAAGTGTCATGAAGCCGGCGTTACCGACATCACGGAAGTGAAAATCGGTTTTGACGGCATCGTTATGGCGAACGCCAAAGACGCACCGTCTTTCGCTCTGACGAAGCGGATCATCTTCTTGGCCCTTGCCAAGGATGTGCCGGATCCCAATGGCGGAGAAAACTTGGTACCGAACCCGTACACCAAGTGGTCAGAAATTGACCCGTCCTTGCCGAACGTGGAGATCGAAGTTCTCGGACCTCCTCCGACGTCCGGTACGCGTGACGCTTTCCAGGAAATCGCTCTTGAAGGTGGCGCAAAGACTTTCGATTGGATTAAAGCCATGAAGAAAGCCGACAAAGCAGCCTACAAGAAAGTTGCCCGCACGGTACGTGAAGACGGACCGTACATCGAAGCTGGTGAGAACGACAACCTGATCGTTCAGAAGCTTGCCGAGAACGGCGACCGCCTGGGCATCTTCGGTTTTTCATTCCTGGAAGAAAACCGCGACAAGGTAAAAGGCAATCCGGTTGACGGTGTCGATCCAACCTTTGAAGCAATTGCTGCCGGCGACTACGGCGTTTCCCGTTCGCTCTTCTTCTATGTGAAGAATGCACACCGCGGTGTTATTCCGGGCATCGAAGAGTTCGTCGCCGAATTCACCAAAGAAAGCACTTGGGGTCCCGACGGCTATCTGGTCGACAAAGGCCTCATTCCGCTCCCGGATGCGGAGCGTTCTGAAGGTGCGCAAAGCGCGAACGCCTTCGTAAATCTGCCGGGCGTTTAAGGCTCAAAAGCAGAGGGGGAGCGCGTTGGGGGGCGCGCTCCTCTTTTTTTCTCGCTGTACGAGCGAGGAGCAACTAAAAAGACTTCGTCGCAGCACGCGATTTTAACGAGGGCCGGTCAAGGCCCATCGGTGAGGCCAGACTCGTATTTTGGGGGCGAGATGTTTTTGTGGATCGCGGTTGCCCTGCTGCTTATCATTATGGGGGCGTACTACACCGGCCGGGGACGGGCTGTTTCCAGCGTTTCAGGCAACTACACAGCGCTTCACTCCCTACCTTCCTACCACGGTTATTACGTAGCGTTATGGGCTGGACTGCCGGCCTTCATCCTGTCGATCATCTGGTTCTTTGTGGCGCCCCAAGTGTTGGAGGGCATTGTCCTTTCCCAAGCGCCGGAAAGTGTCACTTCGCTCCCGCCGGAGCGATTACAGGTTTTCATGGCCGATGTGGCCGCGATCGCCCAAGGGGGCATTCCAAGCCAGGTCACGCCCGAACGAGAGGCTGCGGCGGAGATCTACGGAAGCTATCTTAGCGTCAGCAATTGGTTGATGTTTGCCGTCGCCATCTCGTTGGCGGTTGCCGGCCTAACCTATGGTCGGGCGCGCATTAGGCCGCGTCTGAGGGCGCGCAACAGTGTCGAATCGATGGTGAACCTGGTGCTCATCATCTGTTCGACGATAGCCATCCTAACGACGGTCGGCATTGTGTTTTCGCTGCTGTTCGAAGCTTTGCGCTTCTTTGCGCGCGTGCCGTTTACCGATTTTCTTTTCGGCCTGCAATGGAGCCCGCAAACGGCGATCCGCGCTGACCAGGTGGGCGGCAGTGGCGAGTTCGGCGCCGTACCGATCTTCGCGGGTACCTTCCTGATCACTTTGATCGCCATGTTTGTCGCCGTGCCGATCGGGTTGATGTCGGCGATTTATCTGTCCGACTATGCGTCCAATTCGGTGCGCTCGGTGGTCAAGCCGATCTTGGAGATATTGGCCGGCGTTCCGACCGTGGTTTACGGCTTCTTCGCCGCCTTGACGGTGGCCCCCACATTGCGCGCGTGGGGGGGGTCGATCGGTTTGGACGTAGCTTCCGAAAGTGCCCTGGCCGCCGGATTGGTCATGGGCGTCATGATCATTCCGTTTGTATCGTCTTTGTCCGACGACGTGATCAATGCGGTGCCCCAATCGCTGCGCGATGCCTCTGCGGGCTTAGGCGCAACCAACTCGGAAACCATCCGACAGGTTATTCTACCCGCGGCGCTGCCCGGCATTGTGGGCGCCATTCTGCTCGCCGTTAGCCGCGCGATCGGCGAAACCATGATCGTGGTGATGGCGGCCGGTTTGGCGGCCAATCTGACTGCCAATCCGCTGGAAGCGGTGACCACTGTGACGGTTCAAATCGTCACATTGCTTGTGGGTGACCAGGAATTCGACAGTGCCAAGACCCTTGCCGCGTTTGCGCTGGGGCTGACGCTGTTCGCCGTAACTTTGGTATTGAATGTGATCGCCTTGCGCATCGTGCAGCGTTACCGGGAAAAGTATGACTGATACGTCGATCCTCAGCAAAACCGACTACCACACGTCGGAACAGGCAGAGCGCCTTCTCAAGAAGCGCTATCGCTCGGAAGCGCGGTTCATCTTCTATGGCCGATTGGCGATTATCTGTGCACTGCTTATCTTGGTCACTCTGCTGTCCAGTATTTTTCTGCAAGGCTACACGTCGTTCTATCAGCATATGGCGATCCTTGAGTTCGATCTGAAGCAGGAACTCGTCGACCCTCAAAACACTGGCGATCCGGAAGTCATCGCAAAGGCCGACTACCGCACGATCGTCAACAATATGCTGCGGGAGAAGTTTCCGGACGTAACGGTGCGCCGAGACCGGAAGGCGCTTAAAGACATCATTTCATCCGGCTCCGATTTGTTCGTGCGAAGCGCGGTCATGGCGGATCTGTCGCTCGTCGGCACCAGGGCCACAATCGCCGTGCCGTTGTCGGACGATGCGGACTCGGTCTTCAAAGGATTTATCGACCGCACGCTGCCGGAAGATGAGCGGCGCGTGAAAGACAATCAGCTTGGTTGGCTTGATCAATTAAGCGAAGAGGGGCGGATTGAAAGCCGGTTCAATATGACCTTCTTCCAGGTCGGTGACAGCCGCGAACCCGAACTGGCCGGTATCTGGGGCGCCGTTGTGGGCTCGGCATTGACGCTGGTGGTGACGCTCTTGATCTCTTTCCCCTTAGGCGTTGCCACCGCCATCTATTTGGAAGAGTTTGCGCCCAAGAATCGTTGGACCGACTTGATCGAAGTGAACATCAACAATTTGGCGGCCGTTCCTTCGATTGTGTTCGGCTTGCTTGGTCTGGCGGTTTTCTTGAATTTCTTTGGACTGCCGCGGTCGGCGCCGCTGGTGGGCGGTTTGGTGCTGGCGCTGATGACGTTGCCGACCATCATTATTGCCTCACGCGCGTCTTTGAAGGCCGTACCTCCGTCAATCCGTGAAGGCGGCCTCGGCGTGGGAGCCTCTCACGTGCAGACTGTCTTCCATCACGTTTTGCCGCTTGCGATGCCCGGCATGATGACCGGCACGATCATTGGCATGGCACAGGCTTTGGGGGAAACCGCGCCGCTGCTGATGATCGGCATGGTCGCGTTTATTGTGGACGTGCCCACCGGCATCACGTCGCCCGCGACAGTGCTGCCTGTGCAGATTTTTATCTGGGCCGACAGTCCGGAACGGGCTTTCGTTGCGAAAACCGGCGGCGCCATCATGGTGCTGCTCAGCTTCCTGGTCATTATGAATTTGATAGCAGTCATGCTGCGTCGCCGCTTTGAGCGCAGGTGGTAAACCCATGGAGATGAAGTTCACCACCAAGAACGTCAACGTCTATTACGGTGACGCGCAAGCCATCAATAATGTCTCGTTGGATATCCCCGACCGCGCCGTGATGGCGATGATCGGCCCCTCCGGGTGCGGAAAGTCCACCTATTTGCGGTGTTTGAACCGGATGAACGATACCATCCCGATCGCCCGCGTTGATGGGGACATCCGGCTGGACGGCCACGACATTCATTCCGAAATTGATGTTGTGCATTTACGCGCGCGGGTCGGCATGGTGTTTCAAAAGCCCAATCCCTTTCCTAAGTCCATCTTTGACAATATTGCGTATGGGCCGAAGCTCCACGGCATTGCCACCAAAAAATCCGACCTGGAGGCTATTGTCGAAGAAAGCCTTCAAAAGGCCGGCTTGTGGAATGAAGTGAAAGACAGGCTTGGCTCCCCGGGCACCGGGCTGTCCGGCGGCCAGCAGCAACGCTTGTGCATTGCCCGGGCGATTGCCGTTAGCCCGGAAGTGATCCTGATGGACGAGCCCTGTTCGGCGCTTGACCCCATTGCAACCGCCAAGATCGAAGAACTGATCGACGAACTGCGCCAGAATTACTGCATCGCCATCGTCACCCACTCCATGCAGCAGGCGGCACGTGTTTCTCAGCGTACGGCGTTCTTCCATTTGGGCGATTTGGTGGAATCAGGGCCGACCACGGAAATCTTCACGAACCCCAAAGATCAACGCACACAAGACTACATTACCGGCCGGTTCGGTTAGCCAAGTGCGCCATCCGGACATGAATACTTCTTTATTCGGTTCAATTGTTCGACTATTTTCGAATTATGGAAGAAAGCAACGCCGTCGCGGGACTATCGGCCCTCGCACATGAAACACGCCTTCGAATCTTTCGCGAGCTGGTGAGGGCCGGACCGGTTGGCTTGTCCGCCGGCGATATTGCCGTATCCGTCGGGGCGGCACCGACCACCTTGTCGTTCCATCTCAAAGAACTTCAGAACAGCGGCTTGCTGACCGCGCGGCGCGAGGGGCGCCAAATCTTCTACGCCCTGGATTTCTTGCACATGCGCCACTTGCTGGATTTCCTGATGGACGATTGCTGCCAGGGCCATCCGGAAATTTGTCAGATCGCGCTTGCACCGGCGTCTTGCGCGCCCCCTCAGCGCAAATCGAAATCATCAAAGGCAAAACGGGGAACGTGATGTGACCATACGTGTGGGGATCAACGGGTTTGGCCGTATGGGGCGCCTCGCGGCACGGGCCGCATTGGATGGCTGTGCCGCCAGCCTGTCGACAAACTTCGATACGCGCGAAGTGTTCGAGATCGCGCACATCAACGAAGCCAAGGGTACGGTTGAAACGGCTGCTCATCTGCTTGAGTTTGACAGTGTGCACGGCCGCTGGGACCGGGACATCAAGCAAGACGGCAAAGGGCTTGAGGTCGCCGGGCAGGAGGTCCTCTACAGCGGCCACGCTAATCCGGCGGACGTGCCCTGGCGCGACAGCGGCGTCGATCTGGTGCTGGAATGTACGGGCGCCTTCAAAACGCCGGCAGCCCTTGAATGCTATTTCGAAGCAGGTATTCGCAAAGTCGTTGTATCCGCACCGGTGAAAGAGGGGGCCAGAAACATCGTCGTGGGCGTGAACGACGATCTCTACGATCCCCAGTCGGACGATATCGTTACTGCTGCGTCCTGCACGACGAACTGCCTGGCGCCGGTGGTCAAAGTCATTCATGAAGGGCTTGGCATCGAACACGGGGTGATCACCACGGTTCACGACGTGACGAATACGCAGACCATCGTCGATGCACCCCATAAGGATTTGCGGCGCGCCCGGTCGTCGCTCATGTCCCTCGTCCCCACCACGACCGGGTCCGCCACCGCCATCAGCCTGATCTATCCCGAGCTGAAAGGGAAGCTGAACGGCATTGCCGTGCGCGTTCCCCTGCTCAATGCTTCACTGACGGATTGCGTTTTCGAGGTGCAGCGCCCCACTACCGTCGAAGAAGTCAACCAGTTGCTGGAGCAGGCATCCAAATCTTCTCTCTACGGAATATTAGGCTACGAGACGCGTCCGCTTGTGTCGATCGACTATCTCAATGATGTGCGCTCCTCGATTATCGATGCGCCATCCACCATGGTGGTCGACGGCACGCAAGTGAAAATCTTGGCCTGGTACGACAATGAATACGCCTATGCCCATCGTTTGGTGGAATTGGGCGTGAAAGTTGCCCAGCACATGGACAGGGTGTCCGGATAGGAACGCCCCATGAAAGATCTTCGTGGCTACATGTCCGTGACGGGTGCCTATTGGGGGTTCACCCTGACCGACGGCGCCCTGAGGATGCTCGTCCTCTTGCATTTCCATCAACTGGGGTACACGCCCTTCCAGCTGGCTTTTCTGTTCCTGCTCTACGAATTTTTCGGTGTCGTCACCAATCTGGTCGGGGGGTGGGTCGGCGCGCGTTTCGGCTTGCAGCGCACGCTATTCGCCGGCTTGGCGCTGCAAATATTCGCCTTGGGGCTGCTCTCTCAACTGAACCCCAATTGGTCGGTGGCGTTTTCCGTTGCCTATGTGGTCGCCGCACAGGGGCTTGCGGGCATCGCAAAAGACCTGACCAAAATGTCCGCGAAAAGCGGCGTCAAACTGGCGACCCCGGAAGACCAAAACTCCGTCCTGTTTCGTTGGGTGGCGGTGCTGACGGGATCGAAGAATGCGCTTAAAGGCGTGGGATTCTTTGTAGGCGCCTTTCTGTTGCAGGTTTTCGGCTTCTCCACCGGACTGATCCTTTTGGCGGTGGGCCTGTTGGCGGTGTTGATCGCGGTTCTGAGCTACCTTCCGCAAGACCTCACGGTGAAGCAGCCGGGATTGCCGTTCCAGCAGATCTTTTCGAAAGATCAGCAGGTCAATTTGCTCAGCGGTGCGCGTTTCTTCTTGTTCGGCGCGCGCGATATCTGGTTTGTGGTTGGCGTGCCTGTCTTCCTGTACGACGTGCTCGGCTGGACTTTCATGCAGGTGGGCGGCTTTCTTGCCCTGTGGGTTATTGGCTATGGCTTTATCCAATCGGTCACGCCCCGCATCATTGGTCAGTCTGCGGATGGCCAAAGTCACGAAGTAACCGCAGCGCGTCTTTGGGCCTTCGGTTTGGCGGCCATTCCGGCGGTACTGGCGCTTGTGATTTTCTCCATGATGAACGCGGATGGCGGCTTCGCCGCCCCCAGTCTTCCGACCCTTGGGTGGGTTATCGTTTCGGGATTGCTGCTGTTCGGGCTTGTCTTTGCGGTGAACTCGTCCGTGCATTCCTACTTGATCCTCACCTTTTCGAAGGCGCACGACGTTTCCCTCAATGTGGGCTTCTATTACATGTCAAATGCGGCCGGGCGGCTGGTGGGCACGTTGCTGTCGGGTTTGGTCTATCAATATTGGGGCATTGTCGGCTGTCTGGCGACCGCGTCGGGGTTTGCCGCATTGTCGGGCGCAATCGTGATTCTGCTTGAATCACACACGCGCGACCTCAACCAAGGGCGCACGACGGCACCGCCCGTCTAGTTTTGCCCCGTTCGTCAATTAGAAGAACATGCGCAGCCAATATTCGGGCCAGGTGAGCGCACCGGCAAGGGTTTCGAGCTGAACGCTCAGATCCGCAAAATCGGCCGAGGGATCGACCGTTTCCCAAATCATATGGCCCAGTGTTGCGACGGCCCCCAAAAGGTAAATTCCCGCCAAGCCGGAGACCGTGAAGCTGTAAGGCCTGCGGGTCGTCTGCGCATCCGGCTCTTGGCCGGCATCCAACGCATCAAGCGGCACGCTTGCGGCACTCGGGCGGTCTTGCCCACCTTCGTCTGTATACGGTGTAAAGCGTAGCTTGCGATTGTCGGGCGTGTCCAAAGATTGATCGAACATGCTGGCGGAAATCTTCACTGGCAGCGTTCCGTTGATCCCTTTTTGATTGTGGGACTGTTCGCTATGGGGGAAGGCGCTGACCACCTGGATCCACCGGCCCTGCAAGCGCGAGGCGGTCTTTATCTCGTCCACAACCTCGGTGAAGTCCTGGTCCTGGCTAAAGATGATCGCCACGTCGAAGTCGCCGCGTGTGTGATGTGCCATCACATCCAGAGCCAGGCGAACGTCGATGCCTTTTTCCCGGGCAACGCCCGTATCGTCATGTTGCAAAGCCCGCGTAAACACATTGACGCCTTGCCTGCGCCAACGGGAACAGCGCTTCATCCACGCATAGTGGCCGTCTTCCGTGACGTTGATGTCGGGCACGCCCAGGTAGAAATGGACGCCATTTAACTGCCAGCCATTCTCGTCGCACACCATCTTGGCGAGAGCCAACGGATTGTAATTGCCGATTTCCTCGCCAAAGGCTTCTTTGGCGGCATATCGCACATTACTTCCGTCTATGAAGGCAATTGCCCGCTTTATTTCAGGCTCCAACACCTGTCCCCCGATACTGCGCTACGCTTCCTCAAGGCTAAGGTTACCTCGCCTCACGGCATTTGCACAACTCAACTTGGTTTCAAGCTGGCAAAAAAAGTGACTTCATGGCCTATTTAGCGGGAAAAAATCCCATAGAAGTTCGGTTGCCTGACAGGGGAGGAATCTGTGCCCATCGCTTCATCCGGAAATGCCGAAATCGCCTATGACGATCTCAATGCCGATCAGTCTGGAGACCCTGTGGTTTTGGTGCATGGCTTCGCCTCCAACCGACATGAAAACTGGCAGCGCACAGGCTGGTATGCCGCTTTTGAGGCGAAGAGACGTCGCGTAATCGCGCTCGACAACCGTGGTCACGGGGAAAGCACAAAGTTGCATGAGCCGGAAGCCTATGCGCTGGAAACCATGGCGGCGGACGTACTGGCCGTCATGGATCATGCAGGCGCCGAGACGGCCGACATTATGGGCTATTCGCTTGGTGGTGCGATCTCGGTCCATTGTGTCGTGAACAATCCGGACCGTTTTTCCAATGCGATCTTCGGCGGTATCGGCAAAGGTTTTTTCGACCCCGACGCGCAGCGCTCTGACCTGGGATCGGCGATGGATGCTGACGACCCGGAATCACTTTCCGACCCCCTTGCAAGAGGGTTTCGGCTGTTTGCCGAACAGCGAGGCGAAGACCGAAAAGCACTCGCCGCTTGTGCCAGAGGGCCGCGCCGCGTCATGGCGCTGGAGGACCTGGCCGCCATCCGTGTGCCGACGCTTGTGGTCGCGGGCCAACAAGACGATTTGGCCGGCAATCCCCAATTGCTTGCGGATGCCATTCCGGGAGCGAAGGCGGTTACCTTGCCCGGTTGCGATCATATGTATGCGATCCCCCATCCGCTCTACAAAGCGGCTGTGATGGACTTCTTGGAAGGCTGGTTGGACGCATAGATGAAGAACCGTTAGCTGCAGCCGCAACCGCCGATTTCCATGACGCCGGTTTCGTCGAATGCCAGCGATACGGCTTTGCGCGAGTCGCCTTCGGTTTCGGTGAATTCGTCTTTCGCGGTTTTCTGCAGACCTTGATCCCCGAAGTAATCGAGTGCTGTCATGGCAAGAGCTTTGGCGCCGTCCAACACCGCTTCGTCGCCCTTGTCCGATCCGGCCCATTTTGCAAATTCCGGATTGTGGATCACCACATTGGGCGGCGCGCAGGAAATCATCGGGTGGATGGACGGCATACGGTGGCTCACATTGCCCATGTCCGTGCTGCCGGCAAAACTTGAGGGTAGGGTGGAGGCGTCGATCGGTTCACGCCCCAATTGCCGGATGTTTGTGTCGAACACAGCCGCCAGGGCGTCGTTCGTTTTGAGATCCAGATAATCCACTTGGGCCCAATTGAGCGTGACATTCGTTCCAGTACCAAGCGCGCCTGATTCCAAACAGTTCTTCACGCGCACCTTGAGGTCGGCGAGCGCGCGAGCGTTCAGTGCGCGCACATAGTAAAGCGCTGCCGCGCGATCCGGCACGATGTTGGGGGCCTGTCCGCCATCGGTAATGATGCCGTGAATGCGTTCCGACGGCCTAATGTGTTGGCGTAAGGCCGCGATCGCTTGATAGGACAAGACCACCGCGTCCAATGCATTGAGCCCCTTGTGTGGCATGGCCGACGCATGGGCATTGCGGCCTTCGAAAATCGCTTCCACGCTGGAAAGCGCGATGCTGGGCATGGTGGTTAGGTCCATGCCCGCCGGGTGGATCATCAAAGAGGCATCGACACCGTCAAACGCCCCGTGCTGTGCCATGATTTCTTTGCCGCCACCGCGTTCTTCCGCCGGCGTTCCCAAATAGCGCACGCGGCCCCGCCAGCCGTTTACTTTGGACAGCGCAAGAGCCGCGCCCAGGCCCGATGCGGCGATAATGTTGTGGCCGCAGGAATGACCGATGCCGGGCAATGCGTCGTACTCGGACAATATTGCCACCGTTCCATTCTCGGGGCCGCTGCCGAACTCGCAAGCATAGCCGGTCTCAAGACCGAAGGCGCGGCGCGAAACCGGCAGGCCGTTTTTTTCGACTGTGTCCGTTAGGGTCGCCGCGGCGTCCACTTCCTGGAAGGCCAGTTCCGGGTTTTCGTGGATGTGGTGGGAAACGTTGAGAAGCGTTTCCCGCATGCCGTCGATGGCGTCACAGACCTGTTTCTTGAGTTCGCTCACGGTCGGTCCCTTTCCTGCGCAAGTACCGGATCATAACCACAGCGCGCAAGAAGCACCACAAGTCTGGGAGGACATTGTCCAAACATAAAGGCGCCCCTGGATGCGAGATCCAAGGGCGCCTTGCATCGGGACTGGCCCACGAGACAGCGGTTGATGATTCAGGCGGGACAACCTTTACGTATCAACAAACTGCAACCCCCCGCTGTGCCCGATGCCGCTAATTGTGGGGAAGGCCACGCCCTTCCCCTTTCGGTAGTTAGAAGCTCCGCGAAACGGTGAACACCACTTGCGCGTCGCACAGATTGGATCCCGAGAAACATTCCGCGTCGCTCAGATCCGTGTCCACGTAGCGCAGGTCCAGATCGAAGCCGACGAGGGTGTATGTCAGGCCCACATCCCAGGTGTTGTAATTCGGCGTGCCGAAGGCCAAGTTTTTGTCGATCGTCTGGCGATGGAAGCCGCCGTCAAGACCGAAGCCGGCCGGCAACGGGATAGATGCCGTCCCGCCGAAGTAGAAGGCATCGCCTGAGTCGGCGAAGAAGTCCGGTGAGTAGGCAATGTCCGCGCCAATGGCAATGACCTCAAAGTCGTAGCCGACGGAGCCATAGACTTCGACAAAGTCGAACGAGGCGCCGTTATCTTCCGCGCCGGGGTATTGATAGTAGAGCGCGCCGATGTCGTAGGACACGCCGTTGAACTCGCTGGCATATCCGCCATACCAGTCCATCTCGATTTCGCCGGCACCATCGAAGTCTACGTTCGATGCCCATGTGCCCAGATAGATCCCGCTTTCATGGGACCAGTCGAATCCACCCTGGATGCCAGGGCCGTCATCGGTTTGGCTGATGCCGCGGAAAACGTAATCGGTGGTGTACGCAACGTTTGCCGAGAATTCTCCGGGGAAGTCGTCTTCGGCCGTTGCAGTGGTCGCCGCCATAGAAATGACTGCCGCCGCTGCGATACCGCCGATCAAGTGTTTTTTAAGCATGTAGAGTGCCCCTCTAAAAGGATTGTTCGAGTTTTCGTCCCTGAAACTCTCTGAGCGGTTAGGAGCAATCTCTGTGCCAATTTGAAACGGGGCTTGGGTAACGCCACTTGGTACGGTCAAAAACTGGCAGTAATCAGCTAAAACAGCCGTTCAACGGGCCGTGAATAGGGGTGCCGACAGGGTCGCCTTTGCGCGACTAAATGTGAATGATTGGTAACGGTTTTGCACAAATCTTGTGCAGCCCCATCAAAATCTAGGCGAAAAAGTTGTTAATAAGTTACTGTTGCTCAATTGCAACGCATTTATCGACCATGGCGCGAATGCGTGGTTTCGAACAACTTATACTCCCATTCGTGCGAAGGTCAGATGTGTGCCCGCGTCGACGATTATGGTCTCCCCGGTAATGTGTTGTGCGCCTTCGGTCGCCAAAAAGACAATGCTGTCGGCGATGTCTTCAGGCGGTGCGCCCTTCTTCAAAGGGCTCGACTCGCGATTGGCTTTGCTGATGGCATTGAACACCTCCTCGCCGGCTTTTTCTTTGAACCAGCGGGTTTCGATAAAGCCCGGGCACACCGCGTTCACCCGGATTTCCGGGGCGAGCGCCCGCGCCAGCGAGATGGTCATGGTGTTCAGCGCGCCTTTCGAAGCCGCATAGGCCACGGAGGAACCGATGCCGCGCACGCCGGCGATGGACGACACATTCACCACCGCGCCGAAGCCCTGCTTCTTCATGGCAGGCTCCACCGCGCGGATCATCTGATAGGCACCGATGACGTTCACGGCATAAATGTTCTGAAAATCCTCCGCCGTCAGTTCATCCAGCTTGCTGTGATTGGCAAACTTACTGACGCCCGCATTGTTCACCAGAATGTCGATCCGGCCCCACGCATCGAGAGTCTCCTTCGCCATGCGGCGGCAATCTTCATCGTCAGCCACATTTGCTTGGACCATGATGGCCTCGGCGCCCGCCGCCTCACAGGCGGCTTTGGTTTCCGCCGCTTCCTTTTGGCTTTTGGTGTAGTTTACGACGATGTTGACGCCGCGCTCAGCGAGTTTGATGGCGGCGGCGGCACCCAATCCGGTGGCTGAGCCGGTGACGATTGCGGTTTTGCCTTTAATGTCCATGTGACGCTCTCCCTTTCCGGGTGGGTTATCTTAGGAAACACTTTATGTCCATTGTTCGTTACCATTCGCCGCTCAATGTTTTGGTGTTCACCAAGGGCCATCCGTTTGAGCGCGATCCGTTCTTCGACGTCTTCGAAAGTTTCACCGACATCGGGTACACGGCGGTAGAGCAGCCCGCCGCCCAAGCGTTCTGCACCGTGAAAGCCGCGGCACCTTACGATGCGTTTGTCCACTACGACATGCCGGGCATCGATTTCCTCACCGAAGGGGGGCCCCATTTTGTCGATCCGTCGTCGGCTTACCAGGAGGGGCTGTTGTCGCTGCTTGAGGCGGGGCATGGCTTCGTCTTTCTACATCATGCCATCGCAGGCTGGCCCACCTGGCCCGAATATTCCGAGATTATCGGCGGCCGGTTCCTGTACAAGCCAGCAACGGTGCGCGGCCTGGACTGCCCCGATTCCGGATACCGTCACGAAGTCGACCACAAGGTTGCGGTCGTTGACAAAAATCATCCGGTTACGGAAGGTTTATCGGACGGCTTTGCATTGAATGACGAGCTCTACCTGTATGAGGTCTTTGACGACAGTATAGAGCCGCTTCTGCGCAGCGATTACGGTTTTGTCGAAGAAAATTTCTACTCGGCACATCAGGCCGTGCAAGGCAACATGTTTTCACGCGACGGCTGGCATCATAGTCCGGGCTCGAATCTGGTGGGGTGGGTCAAGCACTACAAAAACAGCCCGATTGTGTATCTGCAATTCGGCGACGCGCCGGCGACCTACAAGAATCCAAACTTCGCAAAGGTCATCGAGAACGCCATCAAGTGGGTCTCGGGCGATGACGCCAGAAAGTGGGCGCGAGACCGCAACAGCAAAGCTGCGTAACCGTCGCGGCTGCGTGTTCGCTTTGACGATTAATCGTTGGGCCAGCGCGCCACTAACGAACTCACATCTGGACGGGCGCGTTCATTGAGGTCCGCTTGAGCCGTGCCGATATAGATGAAGCCCGCCACTTGTTCCTGCCCAGCAAGCCCCAGGCAGGCCCGGATTTTTGGGTGGTAGGCGTACCATTCGGTCAGCCACTGGGCGCCGTAGCCCATGGCCGTGGCGGCGATCAGCATGGTTTGGCAAACGGCCGCCGCCGATAGGTGCTGTTCCCATTGGGGGATCGGCCGGTCGATCGTTGGGCTGGAAATGACCGCAACCACGGTTGGCGCGCGCATAAATCGGTTTGCCTCGAAGGCGACGCGGTCCGCATCGGCCGCGGGCTCATCTTCTGCGAAGGCTGAGGCAAGCTGATCGCCAAACTCACGGCGGGCGTCGTTCTCGAAAACCAAGAACCGCCACGGCGCCAGCTTGCCATGATCGGGAACGCGCGTGGCAATCTGCAGCAGATCCTCCAATTCGTCGGCGGTGGGGCCGGGTGCGCCCAGGCTTTTTGCGACAACCGACCGTCGGTTTCTGAGCAAATGAAGTGCTTCCGCGGAAGGCGGATTAAATGTGCCGTTCGCGCCACCGGAATTGTTCGTGTCCGTCGTTTTATTCATAAATCTAAGGGCTTATCCGAAGTTCTAAAAAGTTAATATGTCCGTTAACGAATTTTTAACCAAAATGATTGGCGAACGGAACAATTTGACCTAAAATTGGCTCGAATTTGGTTCCGGTATCACACGCGTTATAGAGATTTATCTGTCATTTGAATTAGAAGCATGGCGGTGAATATGACGTCATCCGGGCCGACATTGAATAGCGTGAAACGAAGAACATAAACAGTCACCAGATGTCGGCGGGGCGCGTTGGCCGCTTGAGCACAAAGACTTGGTGAAAACAGATGGTTACATTGCCAGCAATTTGGGCAGCCCTTGGTGCCGCTGCACTTTTGTCATTGGTCGTGTTTGGCGTCCTCCATCACCGAAATCGCGTGCGCTACAACGATAAGCTGGAAACAGCCTTCAACCGCGCGCGTTACACCCGCGAATGTGGTGGACGGTCGTAGGCGCGTCAAAAGGCGATAGTCTTGTCTCCGCGCTGCCTGGGCCGCTTGCGCGCCCGGGAGCTAAGCGATAGTGCTAATCCTCATTTGTTCGTCCTCTGGCCCATAGTCTCGGGGTATCAATGACCAACACCCGCCGCGGTCCCTGGACCGTCGAAGCGCATCGGCTGATCTACGATAATCCGTGGATGACGATCCAATATCATGACGTGCTGCATGACAGTGGTCACACCCATGAATACACAACCGTATCCTTCAAAAACCAGGCGACCGGCATTGTGCCCCTGTTCGAGAATGGCGATACGGTTTTGGTCGGCCAACACCGGTTTCCCATTGACCGGTACAGTTGGGAAATCCCCGAAGGGGGGTGCGCGCCGGACGAGGAGCCATCCGTGGCAGCGCTTCGGGAACTGAAGGAGGAAACGGGGTTAACCGCCTCAAGTCACATAGAAATTTTGCAGATGGACCTGTCAAACTCGATCACCAATGAACGGGCATGGTGTTTCTTGGCCTGGTCGCTTGAAGAGGGCGAGGCATCACCTGAAGAAACTGAATCTATCTCTTTGAAAAGATTGCCATTTCGTGAAGTGTTGTCCATGGTGAGCAAAGGCGACATTACGGATGCGGTTTCGGTGGCGACACTGATGCGCGTGCACCATCTGGCCTCTTTGAACGGCCTGCCGGAGCCTTGGATGAACGAAGTGCTGATTGGCTAAAATGGCCGGTTCCGGGCAGAGCCAAAGGCCTTTGTGCAATAACGCCTGAAGATTGACGAAATCGTGCAATTGATTGGCTGTGTGGGAAGCACTAAATTCACATCCAGAGGAAACAGCCGTTGGGGCTATTCAGGCGCAAAGCCTAGGAGCGGGCAGATGAGTTTAATTGCCGAGAAATTTGCGACCTGCGATCCCGTGTGGTCGGACATCCGGCTTGAGGCGCAAGACATTGTGGCTCAGGAGCCCGAACTTGCGGCGTATATCTATCAGGCGGTTCTAAGCCACGAATTGCTGGAAGAGGCACTAAGCCATCACCTCGCCAGCAAGCTTGGCACCCGCGAAGTGGAACCCCAGACCATTCGGCGGGTGTTCAGCGAAGCGATCGAAGACACTCCGGAAATCGGCGAAGCCCTGCGGGCCGATCTGAAGGCGGTGCTGGATCGGGACCCGGCCTGCCAGAACCACGTAACGCCGTTCCTGTACTTCAAAGGGTTTCATGCCTTGCAGACCCACCGGGTCGCCCATTGGCTGTGGAAGCAGGGGCGCACCAATATGGCGCTGTATCTTCAAAGCCGGGTGTCTTCCCTGTTTGGCGTCGACATTCATCCTGCGGCCGTCATGGGCCGCGGCATCATGATGGATCACGCAACCGGCATCGTGATCGGCGAGACCGCGGTTGTGGGAGACGATGTTTCCATTCTTCACGACGTGACCTTGGGCGGCACCGGCAAGGAAACCGAAGACCGGCACCCGAAGATTGGCAATGGCGTGCTCATCAGCGTCGGCGCGAAAGTGCTTGGGAACATTCATGTGGGCGAATGTGCGCGCGTTGCCGCCGGCAGCGTGGTGCTGCATGCCGTGCCGGCACATTGCACCGTCGCCGGCGTGCCGGCCAAGGTCGTCGGTTGCGCCGGGTGCGATCAGCCCGCGCGGGAAATGAATCAAATCATCGACGAGCCCGACGAAGATTAGCCTCGGCCGCCGACCTTTCGCGAAAATTCAGTGTTGGTGATGCGCCTTATCGGCGTCGTCGTCCGTTGCTTTGTCGTGCTCGTGATATTCCTCGATCTTCACGTCGACCGCCACATCGCCTGCTTTCTCAAAGGTGAGGGTGAGCGGAAATGAATCCCCTTCGACCAACTGTCCGGTAAGGCCCATCAGCATGATGTGTAAGCCGCCCGGTGCAAACGTGACTGTGTCGCCCGCGCCGATCTCAACGGCATCCTGCCGTTTCATACGCGCCACATTATCGACGATCGTGGTTTCATGCAGTTCTGACTTCGCCGCCTGAGGTGTGGTGACCGACAAAAGCTTATCGCCCGGTCCATCAATGTCCGAGATCTCAAGAAAGACGGCCCCATTGCGTGCAACCGGCGCTGTCGGCCGTGCCATTGGATGTTTGATCAAAAGCGTGCCCGCCGTGTACTCGTGGGCGCCCGCGGACTGCAATCCGACCGTCCAAAAAATGCCCGCGACAGCGAGGGCAAACAGACTGAGAATGAATGGAATCTGACGGAGCGTGCGTTGCATCGTAACAATTACCTTTAGTCCTCACGGCGTATCCAAAGGGCGGTGGGGCCCTCGACATAAGCAACGAAATACCATGCTGGGCCCAGGGGCTAAAGGTCATCGAATGCCGCAGGGCACGAATATGGAAAGTGCTGTGAGCGGGTTTTTCCGGTTACGGAAGATGAAATTCCGGGTTTGGGCTAGACTTGCGGCAGCGGCCCATTTCGTAGACAAGTATCCACACTGGAGCGACTCAATATGACAATGAAACGCTCTCAGCGTCGATAAAAGGAGAAGCCTTGTGCAACAAAGCGAGTTGTTGAAACTCCAGAAATATCTGCGGGACCTATTTCGCTTGGACATCATCGAGGTCGTGCCCCAATCGATCAAGGATGACTCGGCTGAGGTAATGGTGGGAGAAGAGTTTATCGGCGTCATCTATCGCGATGAAGAAGATGGGGAGATCTCCTATCAATTTCAAATGGCGATATTGGAGATCGACCTTCCCGCGACGAATTAAAGCGGCCGGCCGGCGTTAGTTGCTTAGCGACTGACTTCGAAACTCTGGACGAGTTCAATCATGCCTTGGTCGATATTTTTCCATCTCGGTAGATGGGAGCGCTTGAAGCGGTATTTGAGGTCCACCTGATCGCTATAGCTGGTGTCGCGCCTGCAAGTGGGGCTGGTAATGATCTCGCTTTCTTTGAAGCAGCGCAGAACGACCAATTCGTCATTCGGACTTGTCCAAACGAACAGATCTTCATCCTTATAGCCACTTGTGTCGCTGAACTCGTAGCGACGAAATCCGTGGGGCCCTTTTGCCCCTTCCGGATCCACGACCAGCCGTTGATAGATCTTCTCAAACCGTTCCCGTTCATTGAATTGGCTGGTCACCACACCGAGATCAAAGTGGATGACGGACGATTGGGCGGTATTGTCTTCGAAGGCGCCGGCGTTTGACGGGGTGTAAGGTTGGAATCGCGGCAACAAGGCGTACATGGACACCCGTTCTTGCACACCGCCCCGCCGGGCAGCCGCAAAGCGCGTGAAATTGGCTGGGATGACGAAGGCTTTGTCGGCAATAACGAGCTCAATAGGACGGTTTTCGTCGGACGGGTCCGGCGCCGTGCCCATAATTTCGCTGAGGCTGGGGCTAAGGTAATAGGCCAGAAATAGAAGAGATAGCAGGCCGGTTACCAGGATGACGACGAGGGGGATTGCCCAACTGGGTTCTTCCGTCGCGCCGCCATCAATATCCCCGCCGTAATACGTATCGCCGCGTCGAGAACTCATACCTAACACTCGGTGAAACTGATTACAGAATCGGCACCGGCCGTGCCGACGGATCTACAATAGGCGAGGCCGGTGAATTTTTCGAGACCAAAGACGCCCTTGGCGGGAAGATAATCATGGGCAAACTCACGATTCGGTCCGTCGCAGCGCAGCATTTTGTTGCACTGCGCATATTTTGGTGAGTGCGGCAGGTCGCACGTTGAATTGCTTCAAATTGTCCATATATTCCAAAGACTTCATTTAGCACGCTGTTGCAAGAAAAAATGACGAATCCGTCATTTAGGGGTTGGAAACGCGTTTCTGATACCTATGTAGAGGTAGTGCTTTGCGGCGCAAAATGGGTTGCGCCTCTGCCCAGCGGGCAACGTGAATTAAGGACGTGGACGAGATATGTCATCTTATGTGATTAATATTTCAGCAGTTTTGACGAGCCTGGCCGTGCTGATTTTTTACGAGGCCGGCGCGCTTGCCGTTCACAATGCTTTCTTCATCGCTGCAGCGGTTTTGGTCGGCTACACGGGTTATCAGCTCGCCCAGCGAGAAGGCATGCGCTTGTCGGATGCAATTCAGTCTGTTGTGGGCAAGCCTGAGTCCTACCCACGCCAGACCGCCTACTGGGCATATGTCATCTCGGCCGGCATTGGTCTTTTTGTCGTCGGCCAGACCTTGGTCACCGCCGTCGCATAACGCGCCGGCGGCACCTAGCGGCACTGGGTCATAGAACCTTCAGCATATTGCCCACCAACGGGTGGCGCACCACGTCTGCCTTAGACAGACGCACCACGCCCACGTCGTCCAGCGCGTCAAGCTTGTCGGCGATCGTGGGCAGGCCCGACAGCCCATCCAGCAAATCTGTCTGATCCGGATCTCCGGTGACGACCATGGTGGAATGCCACCCGAGCCGCGTCAGCAACATCTTCAATTGGCCGTAGGTGCAGTTCTGCGCCTCGTCGATCACAATGAAAGCGTTGTTCAATGTGCGGCCGCGCATATAGGCGACAGGCGCTATTTCTATACTTCCGTCAGAAAGCGAAGCCTTAAGCCGCTTGGCGCCCAATCGGTCGGTGAGAGCGTCGTATAGCGGGCGCAAATAGGGGGCAAGCTTGTCGTGCAAATCGCCCGGCAGGAAGCCAAGGCTCTCTCCCGCTTCAATGGCCGGCCGAGACAGCACAATGCGGCCCACATCGCCGTTCTCGAGGGCTTCGACGGCCTTTGCCACCGCCAGATAGGTTTTACCCGTGCCCGCCGGGCCCACCGCCAGAACCAGCGGGTGCCGTCCCATAGCCTCAAGGAGCTTCTTTTGATTTACACCGTAGGGTCTGATGTTCTTGACGTAGCTTCGATCGCGCGTTTCGTCGCCGAGCGGGTGCCATTCATCATTAGACGGAGAAAATAGAGCGTGGAGCGTGGCGCTTTCCGATTGTTCGCCCGATTTCTTGTTCGATTTCGCGCGCGCCGACTGACGGCCAGAGCGTTTGCCCATTCAAGACTCCTAACGTGAGGTGAAGAAGTGGAAGGTGTTTGGCAGCAGCGTTTGTGCCACGCATTGGTGCGATCGCCACAAACGCTTGTGGGTCACGTGCCGTCATATGCAGACGGGTTTTCTGTCGGCAGTAGGCTGAACAATCGAAACCGAATCGATCCATCGACGACAAATTTACCGCAATCCGCGTGCTGCGTCCCAATTGCAAGCCGGTACCGTCCGACTCACCCGCCGACCGTGCATGACTTTCGTGTCGGATTTTTGATGGTGTCGGAGTTATGCCACCCCTGAAAAGGAAATGTCCGTTACAGCGAATAATAGGGGTCGCATTAACCAAAAATTTACTCTTTAAATCGCCGTGCTCGCCAAAACGCCGCAACCATGCGATAGTTTGCGGGATTCACGCGACCTGCGGGACAGGGGATGACGCATGCCAGTTTTTTCACTTCATGGGGAACAGGTTCAGCTTCCTGAAGATGAAGAATACTGGATCGCGCCGACCGCGGCGGTGATGGGGAAGGTTAAGCTTGAACGGAACGCGAGCGTTTGGTTCGGCGCGGTGTTGCGTGGCGACAATGAGCTCATCACGGTGGGCGAGAACTCGAATGTACAAGATAATGCGGTTTTGCATACGGACCCCGGCGCCCCCCTGACCATCGGCAAGGGGGTCACGGTCGGGCATCAGGCGATGCTCCATGGGTGCGTGATTGGCGATAACTCGCTGATCGGCATCGGTGCGACGGTTTTGAACCGAGCCTATATCGGCAAGAATTGTTTGATTGGGGCCCATGCCTTGATTTCCGAAGGCAAGGAGATCCCCGACAATTCTTTGGTTCTGGGCGCACCGGGACGTGTGGTGCGGGAATTAGACAATGCGGGGGTTGAGATGCTCAAGGGGTCGGCCGCGGTCTATGTAAAGAACTGGCAACGCTTTCGGGAAGGATTAGCACCCCAGGAATAGCCGGGGACAGGGAAAGTATTGGTGGACACGGTGGGGCTACGGGTCGGTATATTTTTTGTTTTAAGGGATTGCTTGAAGCGATCAGGTTTGGCCGTGCCTCTGGTACTCGCGTTGGTCGTCTGCACCCTTGTGCCGGGCAACCGCGCGCTCGCCGACGGCAAAATCACAGGGCTTTACGCATCGGGTGAGATGGCGGGCGCCGAAAGCGTGGTGCTGCGGCTCGAGCATGTGGGGCGCGGTGTGGTTGGTCAGCTCACGGATGAAAATGGCCGTAAATATGCCTTGCGCGGCAAAGGGAGTAACCAGCTGATCGAGGGCAAGATCTTTCATCACAACCGGTCGACCAATTTTTCGGTTGAGCGCGTGGGCGCCAGTTTGTTTCTGACATACATGCCAATTGATGCGCGAACGTCGCGCTCCCGGGCGCAACGCAATCTGCTGCTTCGCAAACAGGGCGACGCTTCCATTCCCGCGGCACCGGCTCGGACAGCCGCTACAGAGTTTTCGAAACTATTGTCGGAATACCAAAACTGGAGCGACGATAAAGTCGCAAGAAAACTGGATGCACTGTCTCGGGGCCATCGATCGCTTGTGCAACTGTTCAGCTATCTGCATGCCGATCTTTATATTCGTAGCTGCCGCGCGCAAAGCTCGGGCATTGCCGCAACGGAACTTGGCTGGTCTCAAAGCCTGTCGTGCAAAAAAGTCCTGAGACGCGTCGGGGCATCGGCCAATCATGTGGCACTGCGGGAACTGACAAGCCGCGCCAAGCAGCAGGCCGTTGCCCTACAAGGAGTGGTCGGTTGCGCCGGCATTGGCGACGGCGGTGCGGCCGGCATGGGCTGCGACCGTCTGGGGGTGGCGTTTTCGCCGGTCGCAAGCTCTTGGCGGGACGTTGCCGTGCTTCTGCCCGCCAACGTATCCGATCCGGCGCCGGTGACCGTGGCGTCCATCGTCACCCCGGTCCTAAAGCCAACACTTCAGGCAGATGCTGGGGACGCACCTGCCGCCTTTGACAATGCGATTGTGCCGACCTTAAAACCCACGGCGCATCTTGAAATTGAAACCCGTCAAGAGCCAAAGCCCGCGTCGCTGGCTTTCCGTCGGCTGCCCGTCAATTGGGAAGTGGAAGCAAAAGCGCAACTGCATGAGTGGTCGCTGGCCTTTGCCGATAATCCTCTGACAACGCTGGAAGATTCAGTGGGAACGGTGGTACCTTCACCAAGCGCACCGCGCTAACCTAAAATCGGCGAGTGATCACTCGGCGCGCCGCTGTCATCAGCGTTTTTCCATTTAAGATATGCAAGTCGATCTGCCGATCGAAAGAAAGGGGTCCCTATGAGCAGTTATGAGTTTTGCAAGACCGAACGCGACGGAAAACTGCTCATCGTCACGCTTAACCGGCCTGACGTGATGAATGCTCTTCATCCGCCTTCCCATGTGGAACTCGATGAAGTCTTCAATGATTTCGCCAACGATCCGGAATTGTGGGTGGCGATCGTAACCGGGGCCGGCGATCGAGCGTTTAGCGCCGGCAATGATCTGAAGTATCAGGCCACCCATGGCGGCAAGCGCGTCAGCGTCCCGGACTCCGGCTTTGCCGGATTGACGTCGCGCTTCGGGTTGAACAAACCGATCATCGCCGCCGTCAATGGCGTTGCCATGGGCGGCGGGTTCGAGATTGCTTTGGCCTGCGATCTGATAATTGCCTCAGACAATGCGGTCTTTGCACTGCCGGAGCCGCGTGTGGGGCTGGCAGCGCTTGCGGGCGGACTGCATCGTCTGCCGCGGCAGATCGGGGAAAAGCAGGCCTTGGGCATGATCCTGACCGGCCGCCGCGTGAGCGCAGAGGAGGGGCAGCAGCTCGGCTTCGTCAACGACGTGGTGCCGCAGGCGGAATTAAAGGCAACGGCGCGCAAATGGGCCCATCAGATATTGGAATGCTCGCCCATGTCCATTCGGGCCTCGAAGGAAGCTGTCTACAAAGGGTTGGGTGAAGCGGATCTGCAAAAAGCCATGACCGGCAAATATGAGGCTGTGGCGGACATGATCAAAAGCGAAGATTTCATCGAGGGGCCTCGGGCATTCGCCGAAAAGCGTCCTCCCGACTGGAAGGGGCGCTGACAAAAAAGAAACCAGGCCTGATAGCCTGGTTTCTCGAAGAGTTTCCTGTGTTTTGTGTTTCTTGTTTTAGTTGACGCTCAAAGCCACCGTTGTTGTTTGAGGCTCTTTGCCGATCTTGTTCCACACCATCGGGTTTTCCGTGGACTGGCGCGCGACCCACCGGTAGGCCGTCTTGTCCCAGGCGTGAATCCGGTTGGTGACATTGTCCAGCACATAATCGCCCTGTTCGGTCACCACGATCAGCACCGCATGCAGATTACCTTTTTGATTGCGCGCGGTGGCCATGCGTAGAGACTTTTCCGGCCACCCTGCGTCGATCAGCTTACGTCTTTTTTCCAGAGCGTAGTCTTCGCAGTCGCCGGCGCCCTTGGGATATTGCCAAACCTCCAACTGGTTGTGTTGCGCCCGATCCGTAACCGGCCGGATACGCACATTGGTGGAGGTGTTGATGGCGTTGAGTTCAATCCACCGGTTTTCGGTGAGCCGTACGGAATGCCGACTTGAGTCTTGATCCCGGCAGTCATTAGCGTGGCGCTCGCAAAAATCCACATAGCCCCTGGGCGCTGCGGCTTGCTCGCCCAAATGCATGGAGGATCCACCCGGAGGCTGATAGCTGCACGCCATCAAAAAGCCCCCGAGGGCCACCGCAAAAGCTGTTTTGAAGTGTCGCTTGGCGGAAGTATTCCGCCGATCTGTACCTGTCGTCATCAGAAAAACCCCGAGTCGTTCGCCTGCACGAGTAGGAGTTTTTCAGAAAATATTTGAAGACTAACCAATATCCGACAGTTATATTTATGAATACTGTCAGAAAGATCTATTTATATTGTATTATTATTTGAAATGGATTTTGCTAAAACTTTAAATACTTACAGTTTGCTTGGACAAATTAGGGCTTCCGTTGCATGAAAATACGTTCCGCGGCGTCCAAGCCGCTGTCGATTTCCCCTTGGCGCACCGCTACATGGTTCGGACCCAGCGCGCTTCCTTCTATCTCTTCAAAGCCAAGCTTTGCGTAATAGGGACCATTCCAAGGCACCGACCGGAAGGTGGAGAGGGTGACCAAGGGATAGCCCCGGCCTTTCGCCCAGGCACAGAATGTTTGGATTAGGCGGTTGCCGATTTTCTTCCCTTGATGAGCTGGGTCGACCGAGACCTCGTGGATATAGGCGCAGCCATCCAAGATCTTGGCGGCAAGGAAGCCGGCGGGGGGGCCGTCTTCTTCGGCAGCGATCCAAATCAATCCGTTGGCGTGAATCTCAAAAAACGTTTCGATCGGGATCGGATCGCTGTCCGCCACATCGTCCAGGCCGACGCTGCGAAAGATTGCACCCGCCCGCTGTTCGAGCTCGGGCAGGTAAGAGACATCATCGTCCTTCGATTGGCGGATTTGCACTGCTCACCATCCTTTCTCGCTCTGGCGCCGCGTTCTTGTTGGCGCTAAGTATAGTCTTAAAACAACCGATAGGCGGGCTTGCCGCGGCAGGATTTCGGAGGCGTCACCGTGCAAACATTCGACTACATCATTATCGGTGCAGGCAGTGCTGGCTGCGTCTTAGCAAACCGGCTGTCGGCAGATCCATCGCTTCGCGTGCTGCTCTTGGAAGCGGGTGGCAAGGACAACAGCATGCTCGTCAAAATGCCCGCAGGTGTCGGCCGGCTGCTGTCCCACAAAAAGATGAATTGGTGTTTCGAAACCGAGGGGCAGGAACATCTGAATTACCGGCGCCTGTTTTGGCCGCGCGGCAAAGTACTGGGCGGTTCGTCTTCCATTAACGGCATGATTTACATCCGCGGACATGCACGCGATTACGATCATTGGCGGCAGCTTGGTCTGGAAGGCTGGGGCTATGCCGATGTGCTGCCCTATTTCAAGCGGTCGGAAGATTTTGAGGATGGCGGCGACGACTTCCACGGCGAAGGCGGCCCCTTGAAGGTGTCTGCTGGACGGTCGACCAACCCTCTGTTCAGGACATTCGTCGAAGCGGGCCGTCAAGCCGGTCATCCGTTGACGGATGATTTCAACGGTTTTCAGCAAGAGGGGATGGGGCCCTACCATCTCACCATTCGCGACGGTCAGCGCCAAAGTGCGGCGGCGGGCTATCTGCGCCCGGCTATGGATCGGGACAATCTTTCCGTCGAAGTGCAGGCCTTGACGTCCCGCATTGTGTTTGAAGGGACAAAAGCGCGCGGCGTCGACTATGTACAAAACGGTGAGTCGCACACCGTGCATGCGGACCGGGAAGTGATCCTGTGCGGCGGTGCAGTGAATTCGCCTCAGACCTTGCTGTTGTCGGGCTTGGGGGAGGCCGATTATCTGAAACGATTCGGAATTGATGTGGTTGCCGATCTGCCGGGCGTGGGCAAGAACCTCCAAGATCATTTGGATGCCACGGTGCAATATGAATGCACCCAGCCCATTACCTTCTACAGCCAAATGAACCCGCTGCGCGCTCTTGTCACCGGCATGCAGTACACTTTCTTCAAAACCGGACTTGGGGCCCAGAATGCGCTTGAAGCCGGGGCATTTCTGAAGTCACGCCCTGAGCTCGATGTGCCCGACTTGCAGCTCCATTTCCTGCCGGTCAACATGTATGACCACGCCCGCAAGCCGGCGGACCGTCATGGTTTTATGGCGCATGTTTGTCAATTGCGTCCCGAGAGCCGCGGGTTCATCGCTCTTAAATCGACCAATCCGTCAGACCCGCCCTTGATCCAGCCCAATTATCTGGCGACCGAAAACGACCGGATTGCAATGCGAGAGGGGGTTAAGATCACACGGGACATCTTCGGCCAGGAAGCCTTCGATCCGTACCGTGGCCCCGAATTGATGCCGGGTGCCCATGTGCAATCGGACGACAAAATCGACGATTTCATCCGCCGCACGGCGGAAACGATCTATCACCCCATCGGCTCCGTCAAAATGGGCACCGATGCAGAGTCGGTGGTCGATGCCCAGTGCCGCGTCCACGGTGTGGAAGGGCTTCGGGTCGTGGACGCATCGGTTATGCCGACGCTTGTGGGCGGCAATACCAACGCGCCGACCATCATGATCGCCGAAAAGATCTCCGATGCCATTCTCGGCAAACCGCCATTGCCCCCAGAGGTGGTGCAAGTGGCCGAAGATGACGTGCCGGTTGCCGCCGCGGAATAGAGGTTTCTTTTTTCCTCAATCTCGATTTTGTGACTTGGCCGGGCTCTGTTAGCCTACTTATCGGGCGCGCAACGGTTGGAAGTTTCACAAATTGTCACTACCTTAACCTACTGTGACATATCTTCTGCCGGCCGGTTGCAGGCATCACATTGGGGACCTCAACATGAGACAATATCTAGCAGCGTTGGCGCTGGCGGGGCTTCCGGTTCTGGGAACGATGGCACCTGCAATGGGCGAAAGCTATCTGAGCGATACGCTGACATTCGAGCAGTGGTGCGCGGAGCGCTATGACGACGAGCGCTGTGCCGAGAAAGATGAGCGCGACGTCCGCGAATATGAGCGGTCACTGATGAACCTTGAAGCGATCGAAACTCAACACAAGATTGAGCAGCGGAAAGAACAGGAATTCCGGGACCGTTACGAGCGGCAGGATGAAATCGAACCGGCCAACCGGCTGGATACACGCTCGCCGCCGCCGCGCTAGACGCGCGTCCGACGCAACTTTTCAAACGATCGGGTTTTGGGCGATCCTGTTTCGGGGATGGCGGCGATAACTAGCCGTTGTTTCTGATGAGATAGAGGCGCGGCATGGGATTCGACCTCAATTGATGGATGGGGTCTTGGGCGACTCGGTCCGCGTCGGGATCGATCAGCGTTCCTTTATTAATCCGCTGTCTGACGAATACTTTCTGGCGCAAAACCGATTGTCCCTGAGTGACAAACAGGCAGCCGAGAATTCGGCATACGGTGCCCTTATCGTCCATCAGCGGCAATAGCATCATTTCGAAATCGGCCTCGCGCTTGTCGATGGTGTAGCCCGTCGTGGCGAGCAAGCCCACATGCGGGCCGTCCATTACATGCCGGATGACGCTGCGCGCTGTTTCCGTACAGTCGCCGGCGAACATGGAGAAGATGTTCTGGTCGCGGAATTCTCGGCCAAAGATGGCACAAAGCCCGGTGCCGGCCAGTCTGAAGGTGATGTGTTCGTCGTCGTGTTTTTGGAGGATGAAGATCTGAGGCAAGTGAGAGCGAAGGGCGCAGGGGTCGATGGCATCGCGGGGGGCTGCCCGGTGCCCATTGCGGATAGCGTTCCAGTAGTCGAACACTGCTTTGGTGCCGGCGTGTTCGATCACAAAACGGCCGTCTGCTGAACGGTCTAACTCCACAACTCTGCCTCCAGGTCGTGCCTAAAGGGCACAACCCTTTTCATTGGTTGGGGCAGTGTGTTTCAAAGTGAAACGAATTGCCGCCCCAGGTGATTATTGGTCATGTATGAGCAGTAACCGTGCCAACCGGGACGCGCAGTTTTGGGACGTTAATGCGGCCTATTTTTTGGGCTTGTTTTTGATGAGGCCGCGCCGCAATGCGGTGCGAGACAGCGGGCCCGCAGGCACAGCCTCGACGCTGCCGAAAAGTTCCACGCCTGCGCGCCGCATGAACAAGATCAGGAAGCAGCCGAAAAAGAACCCTGTCACATGGGCCCACCAGGCAACACCCGGGTCCGCGGGATCGCTGAGCAAGGCGAAGAGAAGTTGAAGGCCAATCCAAAAGGTGAGAATCCAAATGGCCCCGAGACGCACGGGAATGAAGATGAATGCCAATGGGATGACGGCGATGATCTTCGCCCGGGGATGCAGCAGCAGATAAGCGCCCAGCGTGCCGGACACTGCGCCCGACGCGCCGATCATGGGGATGGTCGAATTGGGGTCCGCAAAGCCCTGGCTCAATGCGGCGGCGACACCGCACGCCAGATAGAAGAACAAAAATCGCCAATGCCTCATGGCGTCTTCCACATTGTTGCCGAAGACCCACAAGAACAACATGTTGCCTGCCAGATGGAACAAGTCGCCGTGCAGAAACATCGCGGTGAAAATCGTCAGGAGCGGCGGCAGCAGAAGATGATCCGGAGAAACCGATTGCGGTTCGAAATAGGCGGCCGGCGTAAAGCCCAGCCGATAGGCCGTCAGCTCCGGCGACCCCCATCCGATTGTGGTTTGCCAAAAATAGGCAAGCACGCAGGTGGCAATCAGCCCAAGGGTCACGTAAGGCCTTAGAAATGTCGGATTATCATCGTAAAGCGGTATCATGTAGACTAATCCCCTGATTTCGCTTTTAGCATCACTTGAAGCAGCCGCACAATTTTCCAGAACAAGGCAGCATCAAGGGCGCCCAAGGCAATGCGTCCGGTGGGGTATACGGTGGCACAGTTAGAGTTTTTCTTCGATTGCTCGAGTCCGTGGACATATCTTGCATTTAGCCGCGTCCGGCGCTGGGCCCGAGACGACCGGGTGGACTTCATTTGGCGGCCGATATTGGTTGGTGGTGTATTCAATGCGGTCAATCAAGCCGTGTATGAACGGCGCGCGGCCCCGGACCCGCGCCAAAAAGCCTATTATGATAAGGATTTGCAGGATTGGGCGCGCTATTGCGGCGTGCGCATTGGTATGCCCCCTGTTTTCCCGGTCAGATCCGTGGAAGCGATGCGTGGGGCCATTGTGGCCGACAAAGAAGGAAAGATTGAGGCGTACGCAGCGGCAGTCTTTGAAGCCTATTGGGGGGACTTAAGAGACATCTCGCAAAAGCCCGTCCTGGAGGAAATCTGCGATACGGTGGGATTGGATCGGGAAAAGTTTTTTGCAGGCATTGCGGCCGACGACACAAAGGCCCAATTACGTTTCAACACGGAAAGCCTTATGGAGCGGGGCGGTTTCGGGTCGCCGACATTTTTTGTCGACAAAGGCAACATGTTCTTCGGCAACGATCGCGTGCCTTTGATTGAAGCAGCGCTGGGTGTGGCGCGACAAGAGTAACGAATAGGTGCGTTTCGTTACGCACAAGTGTAAGAGTGGTTATGGTTCATTATCGCACCGTTCATGACAGGCGCCAGCCAATGTTCAACGCCCCCAACGCGGTGGTGTATCTGCTGGCGCTGATCCTGGGCGTGCATCTTGTTCGGATTATGCTGCCGGGCCCCATGAATACCGGATTGGACGCGCAGCTCATCACCTATTTCGCCTTTACGCCGGCGCGGTTCTTCGGTGACCATTTGGGTGCCGCCTATCTGGAAACTGAATCCTATGTGTCGCTGTTGTCCACATTCATCACGCATACCTTCCTGCACGCGGATTTTACACACTTGGGGCTGAACTCTGTTTGGCTGCTGGCGCTGGGGTCGCCTGTGGCACGCTTTCTTGGCGCTTACCGGTTTTTCGTGTTTTACTTCGTGTGCGGAATATTTGGGGCGCTTGCCCACCTCTTGACCTATCCCAATGAGATCATTCCGATGGTCGGCGCATCGGGAGCGATTTCCGGGCTGATGGGGGGTGCACTTCGGTTTATTTTCCGTCCGCCCTTTTCAGTGCAGGAAGACAGGCTGGGCAATTTGGGCGATCCGCGTCTGATCATATTTGTCGGTATCTGGTTTGCGATAAATATCCTGGTGGGTCTTTATGGGCTGGACCCGACGGCGGAGCATCGCAGCGTGGCGGTTCAGGCCCATTTGGGGGGCTTTGTCGCAGGGCTCTTCCTGCTGCCCTATTTCCATAGTGGCCGGCGCGCTGGGTTTTGATGCGCTAAAATAACCCCTCTTCGTGGTAGACCTCACCATCCACAATGAGCTGCTTGATGGCCGCCGTGCCGTTTTTCGCGACCGCTAGCAGGACGGACATTCTGTCCTCATTACGGGCGTCTTCAAGAGCACGGCCTTCGCCTTCCGGCACGAAATAGCTTTCAACGCCGTATTTGATCGACAGTTCCAAACCCGATTGATCGCTTTCCCCGTCAGGGCGATCAATTTGCGGTGTGTCAGTCCCAAGATCGGTGACCGGTGCTGCCACATTCGAACGCAGATAGGCGCGGTGAACACGGCCCTTTACGAAAACTTGGTTGTCCGTGGCAGGCGTCGCCGGCAATTCCTGGTACAGCGCCACGGCTTCCCATTCCTCCAGCCCTTTGACGAGTTCCACATAGACCAGGTCGTTACGCTCGAACGTATCGTCTCCTTCGAGCGTGTTGGTATTCAGTTGACTGATTTTATAGGTCAAAATCACATAATCGCCGCGAAACAGGGATCGCGGATCGACAGGTTCCACGGATAGCTCAACCGGGACACCGGCTTGGAGAATCAACATCCGATCCCAAATCATATAGCCCAGCAGGCCAAGCTGGATGGCAAGAACAAGAACCACATTGACGGCCGTGCGCATCTAACTCTCGCCCCCGTCTGCCGTCAGCAATTGGCGCCGCACACGCTCCAACACGACCGCGCTGACGATCAAGATCAATCCGCCGACGATAAAGAAGATGGCTTGATCAAGCAGGGTGCTGAACGTTGTGAAATAGATCCAAAGCACCTCAATACCAAAAGCGGTAAACGCTAAATTGACAAAGAAGCGGTCGTCGTTTTCCAAACCGTAATCGACCGCCCAAACCGTCAGCCCGATATAGAACGCCGAATAGGCGTACTGTGCGACATATCCTCCCTTTTCGATCAAATAGGGTGCGGCGATTGCTAACAGAGCCAAGGCGATCAGCACGCCCGCGTCCATCAAACGCAGATTGTCCGAGATGAGGGCCAGCACGATCGCCAAGGTACAGAAGCTGGCAAACACGCCCACCATGATCAGCCAGCCCATCTCCGTTTCTTTGGCGCCGCCAGACAGTTGAAGCAGGAAGAAACTGAAAAACAAAGCGAACAGTCCGTATCGGGTGAGCGCCGTCTCAAACACATACTTGCTGCGGATCTTCGTGAAACCGAATATGGCGACAGCAATGAGGACGTAGAGGGTAAACAAGTGGGTTTCGTCCCAGTCGCGGTTCGCCACGAAGAAGGCAAGATTAATGGCGCTCCACACCAAAAACGAAATGGCCAGAAGATGGAGCCCGGCCCGCCATTTCCAAATCCAGGCGGCGGTAAGCAGCACCACAAATGGAATGGCGTATGGCAGATGCGGATCGTCTGTAAGGGACGTGACCCCGAAACTCCATAACCCAAAGAGGAGAATGGCAAGCGCCAAGGCCGGACGCGACGGCACGACGAGCGCAGCGATGGCGGTACCCACCGCCCATAAGAGAATGCCGTCGGGCCATTGAGCGCTCATGTGATAGGTCTGGCCTACCAGCATGATGTTCACGCCGAACAACGCCGTACCGAGCAGCACAGCGGCTTGCGCATAAGCCGGCATGGCGCGGGCGAACAGCACGGCGGCCGTCGCATATGTGGCTGTCATGGTGCCGCCCAGGATGATCAGGCGCTCCAGCTTGCCGAGACCCTGCCAATTGGCGGCCACATACGTCATGGCACCGAAGGCCAAAAGTATGGCGCCGAGCATCGCTAGAATGAATGGAATCGATTGGCGCGTCTCCGGCGGCCCCGCCGTGCGCAACATCTCCTCGGCTTGCTGCGGTGTTATAACACTGGCCGCAATCCAAGCTTCGATGTCGCGCTTTAATTGCCGAATATAGGCGCCGCGGCGCATCAAATTCTCCCCCGCTGAATCGACCGCACCATACCCTATCGGCTCTACCAAGTCTTTGCCGCAGAAAGCGCCGGTTTGGTGCAGTGCACACAAACACGACTCGAATGCTGCAGATGCGTCGTAACCCCCTTGCCAGATCTATACGACGCACCCAGAATATCCTCAAGGATACGTCCAATTCGGGCAGATTTTCGGCAAAACCGATCCCACATCCGTCCGATGGGCGCAGGCTGGCGACTAGCCACAAACAATAAGCGTGCGCGGCGCCGGCAGAGGCGAAACTTGTGCGCAACGCAAATGCGCCGTCGGAACCGTAGGAGGAGCGGCGATGACAGTTCTAAGTATCTTAAATGAAAAGGGACCTGACGTTTGCACGGCTCAAGCAGGTCAGAAGATGAGCGACATTGCCCAGACGCTCCGCCAACGGAAGATTGGTGCCGTGGTGGTCACCGGGCCGGCGGGCGAAGTGATTGGCGTGTTGTCCGAGCGCGATCTGGTGCGCGCGGTGGCGGATGGCGGGGCGGGTGCCCTTGAACATCCAGTGCGCGATTACATGACAAAAGAAGTCGCCACCTGTGGCCTGACCGATCACGTCGACAGTCTCATGGAACGCATGACGAAGGGACGCTTTCGTCACATGCCCGTCGTCGAAAAAGGCAAACTGTGCGGCATTGTTTCTATTGGCGATGTAGTGAAGCGCCGCATTGCCGAGACGGAGCGGGAAGCGCGCGATCTGCGCGAATACATCGCCACCGGGTGACGCAGAACTGCTAAGCCAAAATGGCAAGGGCTTCCTGAAGCACGTCCATTTCCCGTAACACGGCCTCGCGGCCCAAACGGATCATTTCGTCTGCGCGATCGAAGCCCAGCAAGCTAATGTGCCCCACCCGTGGTGTGATCAGCACGTCCGGCGGGTCGCCCGCCATGCGCGACCGGGACAGCCGGTCCATCACAATGTTGAGCGCGCCCAACATAATGCTACCAACGCCTGGTGCTTCTTTGCCGGCACCAAAGAGTTGCCGCATAATCATGCGGTCGGGCCGAACCGTGGCGTTCAGATCGAAGCGCGATGGCGATTGCCCGCCATTGAAGCTGGGGTCGTCCAGCGAAAATGTTTCATCCAGTGTCGACTTGCCGAACGTGTCCGCGTTTAAACTCACCGCGATGACGACGCGAGCGCCCATGGCGCGGCAGACCGAAGCCGGAACCGGGTTGACCAGCGCGCCGTCGATCAACCAACGGCCGCCGATCTTCACCGGCGAAAACACGCCGGGCAGGGCATAAGAGGCGCGAATGGCATCGTTGAGAGGCCCGTCGCGCACCCAGATTTCGTGACCGGTGGCAAGCTCTGCGGTGACGGCAACGAATTTCCGATCCAAATCTTCGATGGCAATGTCGCCAAGATATTGCGACGTCAGCTTGTTAAGCCGTTGGCCGGTCAAGAAGCTGCTGCCGCCGAAGCGGAAATCCAAATAGCCCAACATGCGCCGCTTGGTCAGGCCGCGCGCCCACTCCTCAAGCGTGTCCAAGTGATCGGCCAAATACGCGCCTCCGGCTAGCGCACCGACCGATGTGCCGCAGATGATGTCGGGCTCGATGCCCATTTCTTTCAGCGCCCGCAGAACGCCGATATGGGCCCAGCCCCGGGCAACACCGCCTCCGAGGGCCAATCCGATTTTAGGGCGCGACATATGGAAATACCCGGACTGTGGACTCTTTCCGCTTGAAAGCCTCAATAAATTCCATGAGCAGACTATGACAAACTGGTTAATGTTCGCCTTTCGCGCTGGATTGTTGCGGGACCTAGCCTAAATTGGCACTAATGCGATGAATACGGCATTCATCCGCCGCAAAAACAATAGAGGGAGACTGTTATGCCTGGGCCATTGTCGGGTGTGCGCGTGGTGGATCTAACCGCCATTATTTCGGGGCCGATGGCCACGCAAATCATGGGGGATCAGGGCGCCGATGTGATCAAGGTGGAGCCCTTGGGTGTCGGGGACACCATGCGCTATCTAGGCGCGCAGCGAAACGGCGTCGGCGCGATGTTCTCGGTGGCCAACCGTAGCAAGCGGTCTGTCGCGATCGACCTCAAACAAGGTGACGGCGTGACGGTCCTGCAAGAGCTGGTAAAAGGGGCCGATGTTTTCGTCCAGAATTTTCGCCCTGGTGCGATTGGGCGCATGGGGTTTTCGTATGAAGATGTGTCCAAGATAAATCCGGACATCATCTATGTGTCCATTAGCGGCTTCGGCCAAGATGGTCCGTATGCAAATCAACGAGTCTATGATGCCATCATTCAGGCAACGTCGGGATTCGCGGACACCCAGACGGATCCCGACAGCGGCAAGCCCAGCCTGATCAAGACGCTGGTCTGTGACAAGGTCACCGCGCTGACGGTCTCTCAAGCGATTACGTCGGCGCTGTTTGCCCGCGCCAACGGGCAAGGCGGCCAGCACCTCAAGGTCAATATGTTGGATTCGGCGGTGGCCTTTCTGTGGCCGGACGCCATGTACAATCACACCTTCCTGGAAGATTTCGAGCGCACCATGGATTTCTCCGACTTTTACAAGATCGGAGAGACCTCGGATGGTTATGTCTCTTCCTCGGCTTTGTCGGACCAGGAATTTAAGGCTCTGTGCCGCGCGCTGGGCCTAAACGAGATGGCGGAAGATCCCAAAATGGCAACCGTCATTGAACGCATCAAGAATGCCGACGCCATGCAAGGGGCCTTCGAGCAGGCTATGGCCGGCATGACGACCGATCATTTGATCCAGCGCATGCGGGAAGAGGATGTGCCGGGCGCGCGCGTCAACAAACGGGCGGAATTGGTGAACGACCCTCAGGTCCTGAACAACAAAACGGTGATCGAAACCGAACATCCGGTGGCGGGCCGCATGCAGGAGCCAAGGCCGGCGCCGGAGTTTGAGAAAACCCCGGCCGCCATCGCGCGTCCCGCGCCGATGCTCGGTCAGCATACGGACGAAGTGCTTGCAGAAGCCGGCCTTACCCAGGACCGGATTAGCGCGCTGCGTGAGGCGAAGGTAGTGGGGTAGGGTAGGTGGCTCGGAGTTAGCCTAGACATTGACGGTTTCGCAGTCTTTGAAGTCGTCATTGCGAGCCGCCGAAGGCGGCGCGGCAATCCAGAGCACAGAGCACAGAGCACGGAACAAGCAGCTCTGGATCACTTCGTCGTGCGCTTCGCGCCTCCTCATGATGACGGGTGATAGGGATGGTCCGTCGAATGCGGATGCGGCTTGCAGCGCTACAACCCCAGCACCATCTTGGCCATGATGTTGCGCTGAATTTCGTTGGACCCGCCATAAATGGTAGAGGCGCGGAAATTCAAGTAACGCGGCATGGGCGTCAGCGCATAGTCGGGTCCGATCAATTCCACATTGGCATTCGGGTGCCGGGCGGATCGTTGATCCGGCGCGCTGTAATACCCAATCATCTCCATGCCCAATTCAAGAACCTTCTGACCGGTTTCGGATCCGTTGGTTTTCAGGATAGAGGAGGCAGGTCCGGGGTTCTGACCTTGAGACAGCTCTGACATAATCCGGTGTTCGGTGTATTTGATCGACGTGATCTGTATCTCAAGCTCGGAAACCCGCTGCATGAAGAGCGGGTCGTCTCGCAGGCACCCACCGTCCAGCCGCTCGATCTCCGCGATCGATTTTACCTTGTCGAGGGATACTTCCAGCCCCGCGGCGTAGGAGCCGCCGCGTTCGAATTCGAGCAGGTATTTGGCGACCGTCCAGCCGTCATTTTCGTCGCCAAGCCGGTTCGATTTCGGCACACGCACATCGTCGAAGAACACTTGATTCACTTCGTGCTCACCGGCCATGGTGATGATCGGTTCGACGGTAATGCCGGGCGTGTCCATGTCGATCAGCAGAAACGTTATGCCTTGCTGGGGCTTGCCGCTGGCATCCGTCCGTACCAGGCAGAATATGCGATTGGCGAATTGGGCATGGGTGGTCCAGATTTTGGTGCCGTTGATCACATAATCGTCGCCGTCGGACTCGGCCTTGCATTGCAGAGAGGCGAGGTCCGATCCGGAGCCGGGCTCGGAATAGCCCTGGCACCAATAATCTTCACCTGAAAGAATCCGCGGCAGATAGAAATCTTTTTGGTCCTGACGGCCGTACTTCATGATCACGGGACCCGCCATGCGCAGCCCCATGGCCGACAGTGTCGGGGCTTGGGCGCGGACCAATTCGGACGCAAAGATATACCGCTGCATGTCGGTCCAGCCGGTGCCGCCATATTCCACTGGCCATGTCGGCGCGACCCACCCTTTCTGATGCAAAATCTTCTGCCATTTCAGATTGACCGGCGCATCGGCAAAGACGCCTGCGTTTACGCGCGATGCGTGACGCAGTTCTTCAGTCAGATTCTCTTCCAGGAAGGCGCGCACCTCTTGCCGGAACGCTTCGTCCTTTGCACTCAGAGCCAGATCCATCAATCTCTCCCATCGAACGCACGGCCAAATTTTAGAACGACCAACGCCCTTGTTTTATCTATTGGGGATCGCAAAAAATATTCTGCACAGTATTTGCAAAAAATATTGCCAGACCTAACTTTCTAAGACAAGTAATGCAATAGACGGAAACTTGGGAAGTTGAGATGGGCGCGGACCCTGAGTTCAAGAAAGTCTGTACCGCCACGGATGTGGAAGACGGCGCCTATGCCGAATTTGAGATCGATGGGCGTTCCATTTTGGTCTGTCATTCTCAAGGTCAGTTCTACGCCATCGAAAACGAATGCAGCCACGCCATGAATCCATTGTGTGGCGGACGCATGCGCCGGGGCACCATCGTGTGCCCACTGCACGGGGCGCGTTTCAATTTGAGCACCGGGGCTGCCGAAGGGCCGCCGGCAACACTGCCGATCGAAACGTTCAAAGTGAAATTGGAAGACGGAAACGTTTGCGTGGCGGTTACGAAACGAAGGGTCACGGTTGGCAGTTCGTTTATGCCACCGGGCACTTTGCCGACACACTGAGTTACGCATCGAATTAGCTGGTCAGTCTACGGCGGGACTGATAGGTTTTTTGAAACACGTCGAGCGCGATCAAAGCGCAATTCGCTACACAGCAGGGAGGATCAAATGGATCTCGGATTGAAGGGCAACAAAGCAATTGTCACCGGCGGAACGCGCGGCATTGGTCGGGCAATCGCAGATCTTTTAGCAGATGAAGGTGCCGACGTTGCAATTTGCGCACGGAACGCCGGTCAGGTTGAAGAAGCTGTCGGTGCACTGAAGGGTAAGGGCGTCAATGCCATTGGTTCGGCTGTGGACGTGATGGATGGCGATGCTTTGAAATCATGGATAACAAGTGCTTCGAAAGATCTCGGCGGGTTGGATATCTTGATCGCCAACGTGTCGGCCGGCGGCGCAGGCGCCGATGAAAATGCTTGGAAGGCGAACTTTGAAGCCGATGTGATGGGAACCGTGCGCAGTATGGAAGCGGCGTTGCCGGCGCTCAAAGACGGTGGCGGCTCTGTGGTCATTATTTCCACGACAGCCGCAATTGAATGCTTTGGCCCTCCTGGCCCTTACAATGCGATGAAGGCCGGCCTGATCAACTACGCCAAGAATATGAGCAACGCGCTCGCCGGCGACAATGTGCGCGTGAACTGTGTGTCGCCTGGTCCCATCTTTATTGAGGGCGGTGCCTGGAATTTCATCAAAGACAATATGAATGAGTTCTACACCTCAACCTTGGGCCAGATCCCCATGGGCCGCATGGGCTCCGCTCAAGACGTTGCAAACACGGTAGCGTTTTTGGCAAGCCCTGCCTCTGGGTTCACCACGGGTACGAACGTCATCATCGATGGCGGCTTCACGAAGGGCGTTCAGTACTGATCGCTCCCTAAAGGACAAAGGCGGCATGCAAGCGCCGCATGCTGCCTTCCACCATTCGCTACCTTTGTCACTTGGGACAAGACCATGAGCGGGAAGATCAGCGCCTATCTGGTTGTGGGCGGCAAATACCATGATATGGACTTTGCGCGGCTGGAACTTTTGAAGCTGCTTGCGGAAAACGAACGTATCCGGACGATTGTTGCGCCCGACTACAGCGACATTGACGGCATTCGCGACGCCGACTTTCTGGTCACATACACCTGTGACGTCACGCCGCCCGAGGATACGCAAAAAGCGCTTCGTGAGTATGTTGCCGGGGGCAAGACCTGGTTTGCCCTTCACGGAACCAACTCCATCCTGCGGTTTCTCGAAGACGGCAGCGTGAACAGTCCGCGGGAAGCGCCCATCTTGATGGAAACACTGGGCAGCCAATTCATCGCCCATCCACCCATCGAACCTTACACGGTGACTGTCTCTGATCCGGACCATCCTTTGGTGAAGGGCGTGGAGCCGTTCGAAGCCACCGACGAACTCTATCTGTGCGACTATCACGGCGACTTGCATGCGCTGCTCGAGACCGAGTTCACCGGAAAAGCACCGGGATTTGTCGACGAAGATTGGCCGGATAAGGAACGGCGCCTGGTCTATTACATACACACGGTCGGCAAGGGCGAAGTACTGTACCTAACGCTCGGCCATTGCCGCGGCCATTACGACATGGTGCCGGTGGTCGACTACTATCCGGAAATCGAACGCTGCTCTTGGGAGCTGCCGGTGTTCTACGATCTGCTCCGGCGCGGTATCCAATGGTCGGTAGACTCCGTGGAAGCGTCGAAGAGCACTGCAGCCACAGCCTAGCGGATGGCAAAACTTTAACCGCGCCGTCCGCAATGGCAGTTAGATGCTGACGTTCATGGCGCCTGTCGCTATCGTGGTTCAAATGAGTTGTTGATGGCGCGCAAGCGTCGACATATACTCTGAAAAAATTTATTGCAACGGCAGTGCAAAATTAGAGTCCACAGACAGGGAGGCGCATTGTGCAGCTCACGCGTGAAGAACTGTTGGAAGCTTACCGCCGCATGAAACGCATCCGCGAGTTTGAAGAGCGGGTGAATGTGGAGTTTTCGAACGGCAACATCCCGGGCTTCGTCCATCTTTATGCAGGCCAAGAAGCCTCTGGTGTTGGCATTTGCATGCATCTCACCGACGACGATTACATCGGGTCCACCCATCGCGGCCATGGTCATTGCATTGCCAAGGGCTGCGATGTGGAAGGCATGATGCTCGAAATCTTCGGCAAAGCGGGTGGCTTGTGTGGCGGCAAGGGCGGCTCCATGCATATCGCGGATCTCGACAAAGGCATGCTGGGCGCGAACGCCATTGTAGGCGGTAACCCGCCGCTGGTGGTGGGCGCGGCCTTGAGCGCCAAGGTCAATAAAACCGGCCGGGTCGCGGTGTCGTTCACGGGCGATGGGGGATCCAACCAAGGCACCACATTCGAAGCGCTCAACATGGCGGTGGTGCTGAACCTGCCGGCCATCTTCGTCATCGAAAACAACGGGTACGGAGAAGGCACCGGCGTCGACTATGCCGTGGGCACGAAAGACATTGCGGGCCGCGCCGCCGGGTTCGGCATGCCGGCCACCACCGTTGACGGGACGGATTTCTTCGCGGTCTACGATGCCATGCGCGAAGCCGTTGACCGCGCCAAAGCCGGCAACGGCCCGAGCGCGATCGTCACCGAAGCGATGCGCTATTTCGGTCACTTTGTTGGCGACCCAGAAATCTACCGGGCAAAGGACGAAGTATCGAAGCTGCGTGACGAAAAAGATCCGCTGGCGATCTTCCGCAATCGCGTGACAGAGGCGGGGCTGTTGGAGGCAAGCCAGCTCGATCAATTGGACCGAGAAGTTCTGGCCGAAGTGGAAAAGGCGGTTGAGGCCGCGTCTGCAGCGCCTTTCCCGTCGGTCGACCAATTGGAAACCGACGTTTACGTCACTTATCCGTAGGCGGGGAACAAGAAGATGCCGAAAAAATCAGTACGCCAAGCAATTAACGAAGCCCTGCGCCAGGAAATGGAACGCGACCCCACGGTTGTCATCATCGGTGAAGATGTGGCGGGCGGGCAAGGCGGCTCAGGCGATGTGGACGCCTATGGCGGTGTCATGGGGGTCACAAAAGGCCTGATCGGTACGTTCGGTCCCGACCGGGTCATCGACACGCCGATTTCCGAAAGCGCCATTATGGGCGCGGCCGCCGGTGCTGCCACCACGGGCCTTCGTCCGGTGGCGGAGCTCATGTTCGTTGACTTTCTGGGCGTGTGCTTCGATCAAATCTTCAATCAGGCGGCCAAGTTTCGCTACATGTTCGGCGGCAAGGCCCGCACGCCGGTCGTCATCCGGTCCATGATCGGCGCGGGTGTCCGGGCAGCGGCCCAGCATTCCCAATGCCTGCACCCCATCTTTACCCACGTGCCGGGCTTGAAAGTGGTCATGCCGACCAATGCGTATGACGCCAAGGGCTTGTTGATCCAGGCGATCCGCGACGATGATCCGGTCGTCTTCCTGGAACACAAAACACTTTACGACATCGAAGACGATGTGCCGGACGAGGCCTATACCATCCCGTTCGGCGAAGCGAACTTCACCCGGGAAGGCGACGATGTGACCATTGTGGGCTTCTCGCGCATGGTGCACATCGCAAACGAAGTGGCGGACAAGCTTGAGGATAAAGGCATTTCCGTCGAAGTGATCGATCCGCGTACCACGTCACCCCTGGACGAAGAAGCGATCCTCGAATCCGTGGAGCGGACGGGACGTTTGGTGGTGGTCGATGAGGCGCCGCCGCGCTGCAATTTGGCCGTGGATGTGGCCGCTCTTGTGGCCGACAAAGCGTTCGGTTCCCTCAAAGCGCCCATCAAGCGCATCACGGCGCCGCACACGCCGGTGCCCTTCGCGCCCACATTGGAAGATGCCTACATCCCCAATGCCGGCCGTGTGGAAGCGGCTGTGCACGAGGTGCTTGAGTCCGGCGGGCGGGCGGCTGCGGAATAATCATCCATACACGGATGAAATGACAATCGGAGACGAAGTGAGATGGCTGAGATCCATGCTGTGATCGTGCCCAAATGGGGCTTGTCCATGGAAGAGGGCAAGATCGACCATTGGTATGTGGAAGAAGGGGAACAGGTTAGCGAAGGCGATGATTTGGTGGACATCGAGACCACAAAGATCACCAACACGCTTGAATCTCAGCATGCAGGTGTCTTCCGGAAACTGGTCGCGGAAGAAGGGGAGACCCATCCCTGCGGCATGATCATCGGCGTAATTGCCGATGCAGGTGCAGCGGATAGCGACATTGAGGCCTTCGTCGAAAGCTTCAAGGAAAGTTACGATCCCGCCGACGTGGCGGTCGAGGGCGGTGGGCCGGAACCGGAAACCATCGAAGCGGCCGGCAAGCGCATTCAATACGTCAAAATGGGCGAGGGGGATGGCACCCCCATCATCTTCGTGCACGGCTTTGGCGGCGATTTGAACAATTGGCTCTTCACGCAGCCCGCTCTGTCGGAAGACCGGGTCACCTACGCCATCGACCTGCCCGGCCATGGGGGCTCGATCAAAGAGGTGGGCGATGGAACGCTTTCCAACCTGTCGGGCCCGCTGCGTGACTTCATGAAGGCCATGGACATTGGCCGTGCCCATTTGGTGGGTCATTCTTTGGGCGGCGCGGTCGTTCTGTCGGTCTCGAAAGAAGCACCCGATGCGGTAGCATCGGTCACGGCCATTTGCAGCGCCGGTTTCGGCGGCGACATCAATATGGACTACATCAATGGGTTCATTGAAGGAAAACGCCAACGGCAATTAACGCAAACCTTGGGGGCTTTGTTTGCCGACAAGAGCCTCGTGTCGAAAGACATGGTGGACGACATCATCAAGTTCAAACGTCTCGACGGTGTGGACGCGGCCTTGCGCACTTTGGCGGCGGGTGCCTTTGCCGGCGGCCAGCAGGCAGAGACGCTCGGCGATCAAGCGGCGGCTTTAGGCGACAGGCTTTTGGTCGTGTGGGGCGAGGCGGACGAAGTCATTCCCTCCGCCCACGCTCAGAATGTGTCGGGCGGCGCACGTGTGGAAGTGCTGTCCGATGCGGGCCACATGGCGCATATGGAAAAGTCGGCGGACGTGAATGCGCTTATTGTGGAGCATGTGAGCGCATTTGATTGAGGCCCGGCCACCCGCTCCCCCTCCCAACCACCCGAACTAGGGTACCCTTGGGGTGGTTGGGAGGGGGAGCGGGTGGCCGGGTGATCAAACAATCACGTCACAGCAGCCGTAATATCCGCCACTTGCAAAAGCTGCTTGCCGAAATTGGCGCCCTCAAACAAACGCATCAAAGTGCGGGGTGCGTTTTCCAAGCCCTGTTGCATGTCTTCTTTGTATTTGATTTTGCCTTCTGCCATCCACTGCGCGATTCGCTTTGACGCTTGCGGAAACTGGTTGGCGTAGTCGAGGACAATGAAGCCTTCCATGGTGGCGCGCCGGAAAACCAGATTGAAATAATTCTGGGGTCCTGCGGGAAGCTGTCCCAATTCGTAGCGGGAGATGCCGCCGCAAATCACGACGCGCGCTTTCATGGCAATTTCACCCAGGCAATCATTCAAGACGCTGCCGCCCACATTGTCGTACATCACATTGATGCCGCCCGGGCACAACTCCTTGAGCCGCTTGCGCACATTGTCGTTTTTGTAATCGATGGCTTCATCGAAGCCGAGTTCGTCCTTGATCCACGAACATTTTTCGGCGCCGCCCGCAATGCCGATGACCCGGCATCCGGCAATCTTGCCGATCTGACCAACGACGGACCCGGTCGCGCCGGCAGCACCCGACACAACCAGCGTGTCGCCGGCGACCGGTTTGCCCACATGCAGCAGCCCAAAATAGGCGGTCATGCCCGTGCCGCCCAACACGCCCAATGTGGCGGTCGGCGGCACCCCGTCCGGCACTTTGTTGAGCGTGTTGGCCTGCATCACCGGAAAATCTTGCCAGCCGACCATTCCCGACACCAAGTCCCCTTCCTTGAACTTGGGCGAGTTGGATTTGATCACCTGGGCGATGCCCGAGCCGCGCACCACGTCCCCGATCTCGGTGGGGTCCACATAATTGGCTACATTCTCCAGCCAACCTTTCTGCGCGGGATCGAAGCTGAGATAGAGCGTGCGCACCAACACCTCACCGTCGCCGGGCTCCTCCAGGGAGACTTCCTGGTATTTAAAGTCGGTGTCTTTCAGTGGGCGTCCGATCGGCCGGTCGGCAATCAGCCATTGGCGGTTTACATCATTCTTCATGGGTTTCGTCCTCACGTGTTGGGTGTGCGTTCGGCGGAGTAATACGCACCAATCCGTTGTTTTACTTTTCGATGGGATCGGCCGTATTTTCTTTGACGCCGTGTTTGGGCCAAGAGTATAGGAAGGGACGAAAGACGCAAAACGCTTTTGCGCATCGTGCCATCAACTTGCAACAAATTCGTCCGTTGAGGGAGAATTTCCGTATGACCACGCCGATTGAACCGAAAACGCTGGGCGACATTCCGCGGCTTCATGCGCAAACGCGTCCGAATGATGTGGCGCTCATCTTCGGTGATCGGGTGACCACCTACGATGCGTGGAACGACCGGGTCAATCAGGTGGCCAACGGCTTGCTGGCGGAAGGCGTCAAACCCCAAACGCGTATTGCGTTCATGGACAAAAACTCAGACTGCTACTTCGACCTGTTGTTGGGCGCGGCGAAGGCCAATGCAGTGATGGTGGGGATCAACTGGCGCCTGGCGCCGCCTGAGGTGGCCTACATTATCAATGACGCAAAGGCGGAAGTGCTGTTCGTGGGGCCGGACTTCTTTCCTATCGTCGAACAGATCAAAGATCAGCTCACGACCGTTCGCAAGATCGTTTCCATGGCGGAACCCTATGAGGGGTGGGAAGCCTATGAAATGTGGCTTGGCCGCCAAGAAACAAGCGATCCAAACGTGCCGGTCGCGGGCGAGGATATTGCCATTCAGATGTATACCAGCGGCACCACCGGTCATCCGAAAGGCGTGCAGCTTCGGCATGCGGGCTTTTTCGCCATGGAGCGGGATCCGGACGACATGCCCAAGGATTTCGAGTTCAATCTGTGGACGGAAGATGATGTCAGCTTGGTGGCGATGCCGGCATTCCACATTGGGGGCACGGGCTGGGGCCTGCAAGGGTTACGGGCCGGCGCCAAAAACATCGTTCTGGCCGAATTCGTGCCGAGCGTAGTGCTGGATATGATCCAGCAATATGGGGTGACCAAAATCTTTATGGTGCCGGCGGCAATGCAGTTTGTCCTGGCGGAACCAAATGCGCGGGAGATCGATTACTCCACCATTAAATACATTCTGTATGGCGCATCGCCCATTCCCCTCGATCTGCTTCGGGAAGCGATCGAAGTGTTCCGGTGCGGGTTCATTCAGCTCTATGGCATGACAGAGGCAACAGGGTCCGTAACCTATCTGCCAGCGGAAGACCACGACCTTAACGGCAATGAGCGCATGCGCAGCGCGGGTAAGCCGTTCCCCGGTGTGGAAATCTGCATCATGGATGAAGCGGGCAATCAATTACCCACGGGGCAGGTGGGTGAGATCTGCGTGAAATCCCCCACCTTGATGGTCGGCTATTGGAATTTGGATGACGCTACCAAAAAGACCATCACGCCCGAAGGTTGGTTGCGTTCGGGCGATGCCGGCTATCTGGATGATGACGGCTATGTCTATGTGCATGACCGCGTGAAAGACATGATCGTTTCCGGGGCGGAAAACATTTATCCGGCCGAAGTGGAAAGCGCCTTGTTCGGCCATCCGGACATCGCGGATGTGGCGGTCATCGGCGTGCCCGACGAAAAATGGGGCGAGGCCGTGAAGGCGGTCGTGGTCAAAAAGGATGGGGCGGATCTCAGCGAGGTCGAGGTTCAGAAGTTCGCCCGTACCCAGATTGCCGGTTTCAAAGTGCCCAAATCTGTGGATTTCATCGATGCCTTGCCGCGTAACCCAAGCGGCAAGATCCTCAAAAAGGATTTGCGCGCGCCCTATTGGGAAGGCCGCGACCGGCAGGTGAATTAGGACGTTTGCGTTCCGGTCGGATTTGCCCACCTCGACATTAAATGTCGTCATCGCGAGCGGGTGTGAGCTGCCGCTGCGCTGTAGGGTGTATTTGCGAAGCGTAATACACCGTTGTGGGCCAGCTGCGGCGTATTACGGCTTCGCCTAATACGCCCTACATCATGTCGCCTGCTTCGCGCAGGCAGGTCGCCCAAAAGGGCTCCTCGTGATGACGCCACTAGCAAAGAGTTCGTGTGTTTATCACTAAATACCAGAACGGCTTAGCGATCCAGCAAAAGCGTTAGCGAGCTTCGACGTATGTGGTCCGCATGCGGCCATCGAAGCAGAGATTAATCCGCACACTGTTCAAAAACACAAACGGCCTCGACCGCGTTCTTGAGGCGCGGCGAGGCACGCTTTCTTTGGCGCATATGTATATGGCCGCCCGATTTATGAACCGAGCCTATCAGATTTGTGCAGTTCGACTGCACGCGAAATTCTAAGGTGTTTAATTGTCTAGGATCAGCTTTCGCTGGTCAGAACTCACTGTCAGGAGGAGTCATTTTCGTAACCTCCCATCGCGGTTGGAATATGTGAAAAGTCTACTGCCGAGCGCTCGGAGAGTCAAACAAGATCGGCGGTCGATAGCGCAAAATCGCAAGAATCAAGGCGCCCAAAAGGAAACGGTCCTGCGTTCGTGTGTTCCCAGATTATGGGTTGGGTTCAATATAATCGATGATCATCCGTGTACCATCTAATTCTACATCCAAAATCAGGGGGTGCGTGGTGGTGATGTTGTTCAACAGATCGGTGCGCGCCTGTTTTAAGCGCCTTTTCCTCTCGATTTCGTCTTCGATTTTTTCGAGTTTCAGTTCATCGGTCCGCCAAATCTCCCCATTTCCCAATGGGATCCAATTCCCGTTGGATTGCTGAAACGCTTGGACCACCACATTCTGAACGTCATGCGCCAGTTGGATGACCACATACTCTTCAACATCGTCCGCGGTTACATCCAAGAATTGGCCATAGCAGGCAAGACTTGTGTCATCTGTGTGGTGGTCGCCGGTGATGCAAAGGGAAAGCAAATTGGTCGGCGGCGTGTCGCGCAGCACATGTTCCGGCGGTTCGCGGTTGTCCAACACGTTCAGACGTCGGCGCATTGCGTCTTGCGTATACCAGTCACGCTCGGGGCGCGTGATCCTGAGACGTTTGCCCTGTACGAGCAAATCTTGCCGGTCCGGCGCAAGCACGCGAGCGCTTGCGAATGCGCTTTCCCAGTCTGATAGGAAACGGCGCTTTTCATCGGGAGACAGTTCCTGGGAGCGTTCGGGGCGATAACCGCGGCTGCGTTGGTCACCGTAGCTGCGGCCATGCTTCAAGGTGGCCGTGGCGACCCACTCGTCTTGTGTCTTCTGTATCAGGGCGTGGAACATGACGACGTTGAACACATTCCAATTGCTTTTGTTCGTCCACATCAGAAGATCTTCATCACCGTCCGCGTCCAAGTCTACCAGGCGCGCCGGACACTGGCCGTCATCCCATTCGCTCGGCAAATCAATGGGGGACATTGAGGGATCGTTTTCCGCTTTGCGCCGGTGCTCTTCCGCGTACTTAACGCTCTGCTCAAACTGCCGCTTTTGGTTGAGGCAGCCGCCGACAGGGTCGTTTGATCCGGTGGGCAATAGGGCGGCGTCGGGAATCTCACCACCTCCGACAAGGCGCAGCGCGGCGCGGCGCTGATTGAGGGAGTGCTGGCCGCGATTGTAACTGTGGAAGGGATCGCCCAGGCGTTCAGCAAGTTCCGCGATGCGCTCGTCACGTTCCGACCCGCTTCGTGCCTTAAGCTTCGCCAGCGCGGTTTGTCCCCAATGACGCGATCGGTCGGAGGCAAGAAAGCCGAAGTCAAAATCTTCCGGTGCAACGCGTCCGGAATCGAGCCGCGCAATTTGGTTGCTCACCGACAGCCGCGCCGGGTCGGCGATCGGCGTCATCAGTGCCACGAGCAGGGCCGCAACAACAGCGGCGCCGGTGATGTTGACGGGCTTTACCAGCGCCATCCAAGGGCCCGGCTTTACGGCTGCGGCCAAATACCCGGCGGCGTGCAAGCCGACCACGAGCAGTTCGGCGCCGGCCAGCACACGCGCCGGCGTCAATCCATATTGGTTGACCCGAAGCCACAGACCGAGGGCCGCCAACACCACCACGCCCGCCAGGGGCAGGGCACTGAAGCGCACTACTTGACGCATCAGGGCGGAGTCGGGTGGTTTTCCTGCTTGGAAGGCCGCGTTGATCAGCAGGATCATCACCGCGCCGGCATTCAACAACAGGACAGTGGCGTTCTTGGTGTCCCACAGGGGCTGCAGTCCCGTGAACATCAGCGTGACCAGGAACGCGCTCAAAATGCCGGTCATCAACAGGGCAAGCCAGGACAGCAGGGTGAGCCCGATTTCGCGGGCCCCTCGGGTCAGGCCCGACTGGGCGTCGGTCAGATGAACGCCGAGTGCAAAGGCGGTGGCAGAAGAGATCCAGCCGAACTCTTCCGAAAAGATCGTGTCGAAAACCCAATGAACGCCGATAATCCAAAAGAGCCACGCGCCAAGTGACACCACCGCCCAGAACGCCCCCACAAAAACAAGAGCGAGCGCTGCCTGGAAACCGTGACGCCATGCGAAATCGAAGTAAGTCTCGAAATCGGCAATGGGGCGCCGGTCCACATAGGCGGCCTGCAGAAACTCATGAACAATGAAAATGACGATGAGTGAGAAGAGCCAGACGGTGAGCACAGGCGGTGCGCCGGACCACACGGGGGCCGGCGCAAGCCATCCCACCACCGTAAGCATCGCTGTTGCGCCCGCAGTCCAGAGCAGCAGGCGTGGCAGCGGCAGATTGCCTAGGCCGAAGATCAAGGGCAGTGGCGCGAACACGGCGATGGTCCGCACCATGGTCACGAAATTGCGCCATTGGTCGTTCTCCATCCCGAACTGAGGTTCGTGGACCCGCAGCTCCGCCGCCCAATAGATCGCGCAGCCCTGGATCAGGCCGATGGCCAGCCTGGTCATGAATGTCCAGCGCTCGTCTTGATCTGTCCGCAGCATGAACTCTCCCCCTGATGGCGCTTGCACCGCTTGCCCGGCGCCGGCCATATCATGTTAGTACTTAAAGGTGATAAAACGGCGACACCGCCTTCTGGCGGACATAATTGTCTCCCAACCATCACATACGGCCGATACCATTCGGCCGTGATTCGATGGACAGGCCCCATCCCGGTCATAGACGGAAGGAAGAGTTCGATGAGTACTGCTGCGCGCCGCCACATCCCGCTTGAGGGCACCCCCAATTTTCGCGATATGGGTGGGTATGAAACCAAAGACGGGCGGACCGTAAAGTGGCGGAAACTTTTCCGCTCCGGCACGCTGGCGGATTTGACCGATGACGATCATGCGCGGATCGGGGACCTTGCCATTTCTAAGATTTTTGATCTTCGTACGGATGACGAAAGGAAGAACTATCCAAGCCGGCTGCCCCAGCAGGGCCCGGCCGTGGTGACCTTGTCTATCCATGGCCGCGACATCGTGCGCGACGAAGATTTCGATTTGGCAGCCTATTTGAGGAGCTTGACGTCGGCGCAGCTCGCCGAGAACATCAAACTCTCCTACAACACCTTCGTCACCACCTATGCCCATCAATACCGGTCTCTGTTTGAACATTTGGGGGATCATCAGGACGGCGCGGCTCTGATCCACTGTGCGGCCGGTAAGGATCGGACGGGTGTTGCCTGTGCCCTGGTGCTTCATGCACTGGGCGTGCCCGACGAGGTCATTTTGGAGGACTACACCCTGACCAACAACTTCCTGGGCGAAGAGTACCGGGAAAAGCGGCGCGCCCAGTTGATCCCGGGTGGCATGGAGTTCGAGGTTGATTTGGAAGATGCCCTGTTTGAGGCGCGCCTTGACTATATCCATTCGGCCTTTGATGCGATCGCTTCCGAATTTGGATCGCTCGACGGCTATTTGTCTGGGGCGTTGCACCTTTCAGACGATAAGAAAGAGAAGCTCCGAGACAATTTCCTGGGCTGAATTAGTTCTTGAAACAGAGCGCCAGAATCTCGATGTTTGAAACGAGATTTCATTTCCAAAGACCGGACTTCTGGAGTGGCAAAGGATCCCTACGAGATACTGGGTGTGGCCAAGTCGGCCAGCGATGAAGAGATTCGCAAGGCCTATCGGGCGCTTGCGAAGAAATATCATCCGGATTTGAACACCGACAACAAGCAGGCCGAAGACCGCTTCAAGGAAGTATCGCTGGCCTACGACATTCTGGGCGATCCGGAAAAGCGCAAGAAGTACGACGCCGGCGAAATCGATGCGTCCGGAACCGAGCAGCAGCAGCGGCAATATTATCGGGATTATGCCGGTCAGGACCCCCGCTATGCCTATAGCTTCTATGAAGGCAATCCGGAGGCGGATGATTTAGGCGATATCTTTTCGTCCTTCTTTGGCCGGCGCGGGCGGGCCGGTGGCCGCACCATTCCAATTCCTGGACAAGATGTTCAATACCAATTGACCGTCGATTTCTTGGATGCGGTGCGCGGCTCCAAGAAACGGGTCACCATGCCGGACGGCAAATCTCTGGACATTTCGATCCCGGCGGGAATCCGGGACGGACAATCCTTGCGTCTCAAAGGTAAGGGCGGCCCCGGCATGAATGGCGGGCCCGAAGGGGATGCCTTTGTCACGCTTACCGTGTCGCCACATCCCTTATTCGAGCGCGACGGTGACAACATCCGGATCGAGCTTCCGGTTTCTCTCGACGAGGCCGTGTTGGGCGCCAAAGTAGATGTGCCCACCGTGGACGGCAGCGTGACGCTGACCATCCCGGCAGGATCGAACAATGGCGCGGTCTTGCGGCTTAAGGGAAAGGGCGTCGGCGGCAAGGGAGACCAATTCGTCCGCTTGAAAGTGGTGTTGCCCGAGAAGCCGGATGATAAACTGAAATCCTTCTTGCAAGAGTGGCGGGCGCAGCATCCGCAGCACCCCCGCCGCAATTGGGGATAAAGCGCATGTTCACGGAAGAAGATGTTCTGCGCCTGATACCCGATCTGACACGCGATGAATTGTTTGAGTTCGTGGAATCGGGCTGGCTCAAACCGAAGGAAGAAGGGCAAGCGGCATCCGGCCGGTTCGTTTTCTTGAAAGTGGATGTGGCCCGTGCCCAGTTCATTACGGACCTGCGTCACAGCATGCGCGTGAACGATGAAGCCGTACCGGTAATCCTGTCGCTGGTCGAACAGGTCCACACACTGCGCAGCGACCTCGACACGCTTGCAAAATGCATTCAAACTCAAGGACCGGATATCCGGTCCAAGATCGAGGAGACCATTCGTCAGCTGAACGCCAAAAGCTGACCGCGGGCGCTGCCCGGGCATTGGACCGATTGCGCAACAATAGGGACCAGAATGCCGTCACCCCGTGCCGATTTGGCGCAAGATCTCGCTCAATTCTTTCCCGACGCGGAACAATTAAGGTCCGCGCTCAAAAAAGAGCTCACAGAGGAGAGCTCTAATCCCCTTCACAACCCCGTCGACTCAATGGCGCTGAGCATCAGCGACCGCATCGACAGCGGAAGCCTTGAAGACTGCGACTTGGAGAACCTGGTTCAATATTTGGTGGCCCGCGCTTTCTTGTTTCGCGCCAAACGGCTCAGCGCCTATGTTGGGGAAACCGACATTGAGAAAAACCAGGTGGCCTTGTGCGAGCGGCTGCGCGCGCTTGCGCATTCCCCCGACGGTACGCGGCTAACCTTCGAAGCATTTCAGGACGTGCTGGAACAAGAATGGATGGGTTTGGTGATCACTGCCCACCCCACCTTCTGCATGACCGAAATCGCCTCACAAGACATGGCCGATTTGGCCGTGGGGCGCGACAAGCAAGGCGATCCTTTGTCGGAAGCGGCGCGCGGCGAAATCCTCGAGCGAACCGGCCTCATACCCCACGGCACCCCGGATGGCATCGATCTGCAGGGGGAGCTCAGCCAATCCTATGTGGCCGTGGAAGAGATCAACCGGTCCTTGGCGACACTCTATGAATGCGCGATTGATGTTGCCATCGATCTTTACCCAGACGATTGGAAACACCTTTCGCCGCGCTTGATTACGGTTGCGAGTTGGGTCGGATTCGATTTGGACGGCCGCCGCGACATTGGATGGAACACCACCTATCGGGCACGCTTGGAAAGCACCATTCGGCAACTGACCCATTACAAAGAGATTGTCGCCGGCATTTGTAAGGACATGTCCGGCGAGGCCCCGGCCTTACCGCTCATTGATCTGGAGGAACGCCTTGGCCTTGCCATCAAAATTGCCAAGGCTGATCAGGAGGCTATTCCGCAGGATGCCGACGACATGGACGGTGTGGCGGCCTTAGGGCGCCGGCTCGCCACAAATCAGACCGAACGTCTGACCGCGCCGGCGTCACTTTTGCGACGGCTCGATGCTGCCATCCAGGTCGAACAGTCTCATGATTTGTTGAGGCGGCTGGTGGTTCTGCGCGCACAGATCGCCAATTTGGGTCTCGGGATGGCCCATACGCATTTCCGGCTGAATGCGTCCCAATTGTTCAATGCGTTGAGCCAGGAAGTGGCGCTTGATACCGCGCCGGACGATCGCGGCAATCGGCGCACCTATCTGCGCGCACTATCCAAGCGGCTCGATCAAGTAACCCCCGTGCAAACGAACTTCGGCAATGTGGCGTCGGAAAAGATGTCCGCCCGCAGATTGTTCATGCTGTTGTCGCAGATCAAAAAGCATGTGGATGCCAAAACCCCTATCCGCTTCCTCATCGCAGAATGTGAAACGGCCTTTGCGGTCCTAGCCGCTCTCTATCTTGCCCGGTTGTTCGATGTGGACGATATCGTTGATATTTCGCCCTTGTTCGAAACGTCGACGGCGCTGGAGCATGGCCATGCCATTATCGATGAGCTTCTGTCGAACCCCCACTATCGCGCTTATGTGGAGAAGCGTGGGCGCCTGTGCATACAAACAGGCTATTCGGACGCGGGGCGGTATGTGGGACAAGTGGCGGCGTCGCTTGCCGTCGAACGTCTGAAGATCAAACTTGCCAATGTATTGGCGCGCCAGGGCATGGGCGACATTCAACTGGTGCTGTTCGACACGCACGGCGAATCCATCGGCCGGGGCGCCCACCCGAACAATTTCGAAGACCGTCTCAACCACGTATCGTCACCGGCCTCACGCCTGCAGTTCGATGAAGAGAATGTGCGGGTGAAACAAGAGGTCAGTTTCCAAGGTGGCGACGGCTATGTTTATTTTCGCAACCGGGCGCTTTCCTTCGGCGTGTTGTCCAGATTGTTCGAACACGGCCACAAAACAGCCTCGCGCGAGGGAACGGAAGGGGCGCGCAACGACCAATTCTATCTGGATACGGATTACAGCCTCGAGTTTTTCATCAATCTCACGCGCTATAATCAGGAACTGTTCGAAAATCCGAACTACGCGACTTTGCTGTCCGTTTATGGGACCAATCTGCTGTACCCAACCGGCTCGCGGAAATCGAAGCGGCAGCATGAAGGGCGGGGTGTCGGCGACCACGGCCACCCGTCTCAGATCCGGGCGATCCCCAATAATGGAATCCTTCAGCAGATGGGATTTCTGTCGAATAGTGTGGGGGGCATCGGCAATGCCATCGCCAAGGACGCCGATCACTTCGCGGAAGTCTATGGGCGTTCGGAGACATGCCAGCGTTTTATGCGGCTCGCGCGCTATGCCTATCGCTTAAGTTCGCTCGACGTGATTTCGGGCTATCTCGAAACCATGAGCCCCATGTTCTGGCTCCGCCGGGCACGGGTGGAAGGGAGTGCGGACCGGCGTACTCAAATGCAGCGCATTGCGCGTCTCCTGTCCGACACCCAGCGATACGCCGGGCTTGATCGCGTGTTTCGAGACTTGGCCTACGACATGATCAACCTAAAGGCCGGATTGGATGCGCTTGATCTTTCCGAACCGGTTGGGGCGCTGGACGATGAATGTTTGATCGATCGCGACTTGCTGCACGCCGTGCGTCTGGCCATGGTGCAGGAAATCCTGTTGCTGACGGCACGTACGCCACGCTTCAGCAGCGATCCGGAAATCACCATGGACGATGTGGTCAACAGTCTGCTGCACATTGATGTGCTGCCGGCGGTAGACGCGCTCGATCGCGCGTTTCCCTTGTCAGAGTCGAAAGTCGGCGCGCTTGATTTCGGTGAGCCTGCTACCTATGGCGACGGAAGTGGCTCAGGGTATGCGCCGATCCACAGCAACATCATCACCCCGATGATGGAATGGTATGACCGTTGCCGTCGCGCCGGTGTGGGGATCACCTATCTGTCCGGCGCTGTGGGTTAAGACGATGCCGTAATCGCTTTGCTGGTGCCGGCGCGCCCGCCGTCCCGCACTAGGGCAAAGCCCGTTTCCGTTAACAGGGTGCACGCCCCGTCATATTCGTTGCCCGATCGGCTGATGGGGTTGGGCAGCCAAGCGGGCGCGTGGCCTTCATGGTTGCGCAGGATGACAACCAGGCGTCCCCCAGGGACAAGCACGCGCAAAACCTCCCGGGCCGCGCGTTCAGGGTCCTCCCAAAACTGAAAACAGTGAACGGCAGCCACGGCATCGAACATACTGTCGGCCCATGGTAGCGCTTCGGGCATACCCCGTTTCAGGTCGAGTGAGCCCGCCCGTTGCGCAAGCGTCCGGCGCGCGCGGGCCATTTCCACCATTGCCTCGGTCGGGTCGATACCGGCAAGGTGAATGTCCTTTGCGCTTTGCGCCAACATCTCAAGCAATCGGCCGGAGCCGAAACCGATTTCCATCAGCCGCTGTCCTGATTGTGGTGCTATCAGTTTGCGGGCAAGCCGATAACTGGGTGCATTCACGAATTCCATGATGCGACCGAACAGCTTGGTCGGTCTCATGGGCAAGGGGGCATTCCGTTCGGCCATGCCATGTCCTGTCTGATTTTCCAGTTTGTTTGTTTTGATTATCCCGTTACGGAGCAATAAGTCGCCTTGCAGCTGGCTTGTGTTCTAATTAGACAATGAATACTGTCCATTTAGACAATGATGATTGTCTTTATGTCAAGAGGGATATCGGATGTCGCGACAGACGAAACAAGGACAGTTTGCTGAAATAGTCCGGCTGGTGCCCAAGCTCTATTTCAAGCTCAACGCGCTGACATCGGAAATGTTGAAGCAGTCGGGCGTTTCTCCAGGGCAGCGCGCGCTGATGGAAGATCTGGAGGTCTTGGGCCCTCAGACGGTGGGTGCGCTTGCGCGCGCGCGGCCCGTGGCCAAGCAGTATGTGCAAAAGCTGGTTTCGGATCTGTCGGCACTTGGTTTGGTACGGCTGCGGGCCAATCCGGAAGATCGGCGATCGAAGATCGTGTCTTTGAGCAAGCGCGGCGACAAGGCGCTCGCGGAATGGCGACAGTCAGAAAGACAATTGAGCGAGGGTTTTCTGGCTCAAATCTCGGCGCGCGACGCGGCTGTGACGCGGGCCCTGTTGGGAAAGCTGCACGCAGCGCTTAAGGAAGCATTGGACTAGATTGAACCCGCTTGGTTGGACCTATCTGATCGATGAGTTGATCAACGCCCCTTGAATTTGTCATACAAATGGGTCTTAAGTTGTAAAAACTATGCGCCAGGCGGGGTCTGGGCATTGTTCTTTTGACGTGGTTAGGGAGTAATTGCTTGGCTGAGGACAAACCGCCACGGCGGGCCGGGCGGCCAAAACGCAGCGCCGGCATTGCCGCAAAGGATATGCGTCACGAGATCCTCATCGCGGCATCGCGGCTTTTTTGCGATCACGGATATGCCGGCACGCAGCTCAATCAAATCGCGGAAGCGGCCGGCCTGCGCACGCCGTCCCTCTATCACTACTTTGCCAATAAGGACGAGATCCTTCAGGCTTTGCTCGCCCATGCGAACGAAGAGTCCGTACGGTTTGCTGGCGAGATACTTCAACAAAAGGGGCGAGCCTCCGAGAAGCTGCGGGCTTTATTGGTAAAGTACATCCACTCGCAAACGTCCGGCCCATATGAGTTATGGTTTTTGGTGAGCGCTGCGCCACGCGCTGTTCCGACGACTGAGTTTGGGCGACGGTATGCGCAGCTTGCCAGGTCCATCATGAAACTGATCGATCTTGCGGTGAAGGAAGGCGATTTCGATCCCATCGACCGGCGATTCGCCTTACACATGGTGTTCGGCGGCGTGGTCGGTGCCATGAATTCCTACCATTTTGACCGCATCTCGGCGCCCGACGAGGCGGCGGACTTTGTCATTCGCTCTCTTGCGCGGCGACCGGCCAAATCCAAACGAAAGCTGGACACACAAGCCGCTGAATAGAAGCGATTCTTTTCGCAAATTTACATCAGTGTGCGAAATGTGAATGTGCACCGCACACAGATTTAAACTGCGGCAACCCCCTGTTCTACTTTATGAATTTTGCAGTGCCGGATTCACGAATTCAGTGTGTCATTTTGGCGACAATCGGGTCCGAAAATCGATCTTTCCTGCACGTCATGATCGAAATCTAATTAGATTTTGATAACGTTGACTCACGTGCACTCACGCCTGTGTGAGTGCTTGTACCAACGACAAAATTGAGTACCTGGGAGGACTCAAGGGGAGGTTCGCGTTATGGCATTACGTCGCCTAAAGCACGTCTGCCTGGCATCCGCCATCGCCTTTTTCGGAGCCGAAATTGGCATCGCATATGCCCAGATGGACGAAATCATCGTTCAAGCCCGTAAACGAGAGGAAAGTCTGCAAGACGTTCCGGTGACCGTCGCGGCACTCGGGGAAGCTGATCTCGACCGTTTCCAGATCGACACGATCGCGGAAGTGGCGGGGTTCATTCCCAACTTCCAAATTCAACAGGGCGGTTCCGGTTCCGGCGGTACGTTGAGACTGCGGGGGGTCGGCTCCAGTGCCATTAGTGCTGCGTTTGACTCAGCCATCGCGATTAACGTGGATGGCGTGATCGCCAATACGATGCGCCTGGTCAACAACAACTTCCTGGACATCGGCCAGGTTGAGGTTCTGAAGGGCCCACAGTCACTCTTCTTCGGAAAAAGTGCCTCGGCCGGCGTGATCTCTTTCCGGTCAAACGATCCAAGCGACGAATTCGAGGTGCTGGGTAAGGCGGCTTATGAATTTGAAGAGAAGGGCGTTTACACGGAAGCCGTGATCTCCGGCCCGATCACCGATACGCTCGGTGCACGTTATGCGATCGGCTATACCGACCGCGACGAGATTATGAAGAACACCGCACCGGGCGTTCAAAACCCGTCACGCGGCGAGCAATATCTCAGCATGCGCGGTACTTTGAAGTGGGATCCGACGGAAAGCTGGTCCACCACATTCAAGGCGGCCTATTCCGAAATGGAAAACGACGGTGCGATCCTGTTTGCTCAAGTCTTGTGTACACAGGGTTTCCCGCAAGGCACGCTTTATCCTGCGGGCGCGACGCCTCCTCCAGGACTACCGTCCGGTTACGACTGTAATCCGTTCGATGACGAATTCCAGTTGGGTGACCAAAACGCGGTCGAAGCCGCAAATATTCCGAACAACCGCGGTGGCGTTCCGTTTGAAGAACAAGATACGTTCTTCATGTCCTTGCGGTCTGAGTACAACTTCACGAACGCTTTGACGGCCGTTTTCCAAACCGGTTTCTACAATCTGGATAACTTCCAGAATGACTGTTTTGGCTACGACATCAATGGTGTTGGTTGTAACTTGGCACAGAACACCACGCGCAGTTTCTCGCAAGAAGTTCGTATCCAGAGCACCAATCTCACCGACTGGTTCGACTTTATGATCGGCGCCTATTATCAAACGCGCTTCATCACATTTAAGTCTTATCAGCACGCATTTGGTATCTCTCTGCTGGCCGGTCCTGATCCTATTACGGGTCAAACAGTTGACTGGCTGAAAGAGCACCGGACGGATGCTGATGCAGCATCGATCTTCGGTAGCATCACGCTGCGGCCGATCGATCGGGTCGAGATTACGGCCGGTTTGCGGTACACACGTGAGCAGAAGCAGAACCAAATCAACATTCCGTATACCCACGCAGCATTGCAAGGCGCGCCGTTCTTCGCCGTGCCGGGCACTGTAAGCGGCATCAATTTCGACGATGACGTTTATACGCCGGAAGTTTCCGTGACGTACGAGCCATGGGACGACATCATTTGGTATGCGGCCTATAAAACAGGCTTTAAGTCGGGTGGCATCGACAACAGTGCGCTTCCCGGCCTGTCGCTCACGACCTTTGCTGCCGACAACAACTTTGGTGAGCTGATCTTCCAGTCCGAATTCTCGAAGGGCTTTGAAGGCGGCGTTCGCACAACGTTGTTCGACCAATCGGTTCGCTTCAACATCAGCGGTTTCCGGTATGTCTACGAAGACCTGCAAGTGCAGCAGTTCCTGGCGGATATCATTCAGTTCCGGACGTTCAACGCCGGTGAGTTGACCACCAGTGGTTTCGAGGCGGACGGTCTGTGGTTCACGCCGATTGATGGTCTGACCCTGCGCGGTTCGGTGGCTTACACCAACTCGCCGTTTACGGACACCTTCATCAATGCCGACCTGGACAATTTGGATGGCCGCCAGTCAGCCTCGAGTTCCAAGTGGGCGACCAATTTTGGCGGTATCTATGAACGGCCGTTGTCCAACACCGATATGGTTCTTAGCGTGTCGGGTTTCGCGCACTATGTCACCGAATACAATACGGGTGATGCGTTGGATGCCTACGTTCAGGATGGCTTTTGGCGTGGTGACGCGACGCTGGCGATTGGCGATACCGACGGCCGGTGGCAGCTTGCCGTGATCGGTCAGAATATCACCGATAAGGTCTATGCGATCACCGGCGGTGGCCGTCCGTTTACGGACACAACGGGTGGCGGCCTTGCGTTCTCAGTGACGCCTCCGCCATTCGTCGGACCTTTCACTGAAGACCAGATCCTGCAGACCAACCGGGGTCGCCAGGTCTCCATCGAAGCGTCCTTCCGCTACTAAAGCAACAGGTGACCCGGCTCTGCGTTATTGCAGGGCCGGGCACAATGACCAGCAGTCCGTTCCTCCTAATCCGAACAGACCGCAATTCAGGCCCGCACCACGCGGGCCTCTTTTTTGCGGATGATGTTAGGGATTTAGGCTTGGTCTTCTTCAAATGCCTTTACGACACGCTTCGGGGCAACATTCTTCCAAGATGCCGTGACCACGTGTTGGAAGTGGTCCTTGCCGATGTTTTTCATGCGGATGCGCGTCCAGCCCTGGTGGGCCCAGCCCCCGATGAAAAAGATGTCAGGCTCGTTTTCCGCGAGCATCTTTTGATAATCGAGCGGTAGCTTCACCGTGGCCAGATTGTCTTTGCGATAGATCGTCAGAAAGATCTTGTTCCGCACCCGGAAGGACGGTTCGCCAAAATGGTCTTTCTCTTCCGCTTCCGGAAAGGAAAGCGCTATCTTGCGGACTGTTTTCTCCGTGATCATCGATGGGCCTCACCCTGACATGGTCATCTGATCGCCGACGGCCACCGTGCCGCCTTTGACCACATTCGCATAAACACCCAAACAACCATCGGCTTCTTTGACAAGCGTGCGCATGATCTTGGGATCTTTTGGAAGGTCTGCAAACCCATGGGTCGTCATAACGCAACGTGGGCAAGCCAGCTCGACCTTCAGTTGGGCCGAGCCGATGTCAATTGTCTTGCCGACCCATGCAAGTTCCGGGAAGGGATCGTTTGAAGTTGCCGCCATCAGGATATTTGGCCGAAAGCGGCGAACATCAAAGGTGCTGTCGGGTTTCGCCGCGGATAGCGATTTAAGGGACTGCTCAGTCAAAATGAGCAATGGCAGCGCGTCGAAATAGGTGCCGGGCAGAGACTCATATTCCACGAGTTCTGGCGGAAAAACGGATATGTCCGGCAACGGCTCATCTTCTTCCCGAGCAAAGACGCGGCGCAGTTCCGTCATCATGTCTTCTTCCAATGGCGCGCCGCGCTTGTAGTGGTCCAGCGCATCCTCCGGCATGAGGGGCCAGAACGAAACCGCGCTGTTCACCACATTCGAGAGCAATGCGGCAACCTCGTCGTCCGACGTCATGACCGATTGACCGTTCGGCAATGTGATTTGTGCAGGCGAAGAGCCCGTCGGCGCTGGCTCCTTCAGGTACTTGGCGGCACAGCTCATCAATTCTGGAAAACGTTTGGCGCCGCGAATGCCGCCGCGTTCTTCGTCTCGCACCGCCCATGCGCGGTCACCAGGGATACCTTTGGACCCAAGCGAAACAGTTTTGAGCGTTTCTCCGCCCATACTCTTGACTGGATATCTAAATAGCGACGTTACAGCACCAACGTTCATGATTTGCTCCGTGCCTGATCTTTTCCAGACCATTCCACAGGACAACAGCTTAGCGCAATGGTGCGCCGGTACCTCATTCCCGGCGCACCCGTTTTCATGTTTATCCTTTGACGCACAGCACTTGTTTCAGCGTGTGCACCACTTCCACCAGGTCGGCTTGGGCTGCCATGACGGCATCGATGTCTTTGTAAGCCGCAGGCGTTTCATCAATGACGCTTGCGTCTTTCCGGCATTCGACGCCTTCCGTGGCACGCACATGGTCTTCCACCGTGAAGCGGCGTTTGGCTTCGGTCCGCGACATCACCCGGCCGGCTCCGTGGGAGCAGGAGGTGAAGGAGTGCGGGTTGCCTTTGCCGCGCACGATGAACGACCGTTCGCCCATGCTGCCCGGAATGATGCCGAGATCGCCCTCGCGGGCGCGCACGGCCCCTTTCCGGGTGACCCAAACGTTTTGGCCAAAGTGATGTTCCCGCTCCACATAGTTGTGGTGGCAGTTGATCGCCGTTTTGGCCGTTTTGAAGGGCGGCAGCAAACCGCGCATCACGTGAAGTGTGCGTTCCATCATGATCTCACGGTTCATGGCCGCAAACGCTTGGGCCCAGCCCACAGCTTCCACATATTCGTCGAACAATTCATCCTCGCCTTCGACGAAGTAGGACAAGTCTTTGTCCGGCAAATAGTGGTCGAGGAAGCGTTTCTCGATTCCGCGGCGCGCAAGTTCGATGAACATGCGTCCGATCAAGTTACCGATTCCCCGCGACCCGGAATGCAGCATCACCCACACGCGGTCCGCCTCATCGAGGCAGACTTCGAGAAAGTGGTTGCCGCCGCCCAGTGTACCGAGCTGTTCGAGCGATTTGGCTTTCTCCAACCGCGGATGTTTGGCGCGCAAATCTTCCAGCGATTGAGCCAATCCGCTTTCACGGAAGCGGTTCGAAGCGCGATCGGGAACATTGCCCCAATTGCCGCCACGACCGTTTCCGTGCGGAACGGTTTTCTCGATCGCCGAACGCAAGGTCGCCAAACTGTCCGGCAATTGATCCGCCGTCAGCGTGGTTTGAGTGGCCATCATGCCGCAACCGATGTCCACGCCCACCGCGGCCGGAATGATTGCGCCTTTGGTCGCAATCACACTGCCGACGGTGGCGCCGCGTCCGAAATGAACGTCGGGCATCGCCGCCACATGGCTGTGGATGAAGGGCAAATCCGCAATGTTCTTTAATTGCGTTTTGGCACCGTCTTCCACGGGCACGCCGCGCGTCCACATTTTGATCAAGCCACGACCCGTTTCGATGACGTCGAACGTGCTCATGGAACTCACTCCTAAGTCTATGTTGCCCGTCGATCGATCCGCAGCTCCGGGAGGGGCCGGACAACAAAAAACCCCTCCCGCGGACATCGTGGGAGGGGTTTTTTTGGTAAAGCCCGATGGGGTGATTACACCGTCATAGGCTCGGGTCCCTCCCGATTCTGCATGGATTCCGATCGCCTTCAGGCTGCGATAACGCGCCCGGCACTTGGTATCCAAATATCTTCTGCAATCTGTCTTGCATCGAAAGGTTCCAAACAAACGTCGGCCCATTGCCGAATGGGCGCGGACTATGATGCCGCTGTGTAAACTTGTCAACACCGAAAATGTCTTTGTGGGGAAGAAATTTCAACCGTCATCCTCGCGCAAGCGAGGATCCAGTAACCAATGTTTTTTGTGATCCGATGAATCCCCGAATACTGGATCCCCTCTTTCGAGGGGATGACAATTAGAGATTAGTCGGACTTTCAAACTGGCCACTAACTGAGCTATCCTCCTGTCATAACAAAACAAAGGGAGGAACCGATGGCCGTCACAGGGCAATGCCTTTGCGGGCAGGTGAAATATGAAATGCAAAACGCGCCGGCCATGACGGGCGTGTGTCATTGCAAGAACTGCCAAAGACAAGCGGGTTCTGCGTTTTCAACACTTGCCGGTGTGCCGAAGGCTGAATTCAAATTCACGGCGGGCGAGCCAAAGCTCTACGAAGACAGCGACACCAAGAGCGGCAATACGGTACAGCGCTATTTCTGCGGCACGTGCGGCTCGCCGATTTACTCCGCCATTCCGGATCAACCGGATACCTTGTTTTTGAAAACCGGCACAATGGACGACACCGCCGGTTTCAAACCTATGTTCCATGTTTGGTGCTCGACGAAGCAAGACTGGGTACAACTTGACGAGGGCGTGCCCCAAATGGCGCAACAGACGTAGATTCTAAAGGGACTCGACCGTCCCACTCCCCCTTCCCAACCACCCCCAGGGTACCATGTCGGGTGGTTGGGAAGGGGGAGTGGGACGGTTAAGCAATTCAAGCAATGACAAATTATCTCGAAGACAAAGTTATCATCGTCACCGGCGCGGCCGGTGGATTTGGCCGGATCGTCAGTGAAAAAGCGGCCGCGCGGGGCGCCAAGTTGGTGTGCGCCGACATCAACGAAGAGGAGTTGGGCAACACGGTTTCCAACATCACGTCAGGCAATGGTGCGGCCACCGCGAAAGTTACCGACGTGACCGACCTTGAGCAGATGAAGGCGTTGGCGGCGCAGGCGGTGGAGCACTTCGGGCGCATCGACGTCATGGTCAACAACGCGGGCACCATGCCGCTCGCTTTTTTTGCCGACCACAAGGACGCAGCCACGGCATGGTCCCGCTGCATCGACATCAACATCAAAGGCGTCCTGCACGGCATCACCGCTGTTTACGACCAGATGATGGCGCAGGGCCAGGGGCATGTGGTGAACCTGTCGTCCATCTACGGTAATTTCCCGGTGGTGGGGGCGGGGGTTTACGGGGCCACCAAGGCGGCGGTGAACTTCTTGTCCGAATCTCTGCGCGTGGAATCCCAAGGCAAGATCAAGGTGACCATCGTAAAGCCCACCGGCGTTCCGGCGACGGGCTTGTCGTCGGCCATCGTGAATGACCAAGCCGTCGTCGGCATACTTGGTCAGAACGCGGAAAGTTATTGGGCCAAAATGATGAGTGTCATTGGCGGGGAGGCCGACAAAGAACTGTCAGACCCCGATAGCGTGCAATACAGCGTATTGGATCCCGATCACCTGGCGGACCAGGTGATCTACGCGATCGACCAGCCCTGGGGCGTTTCCATCGGCGACATCACTGTGCGCGCATCTGGCGACGGCTACATATTATGATCTGACGCCTGTCGTGCGCTACACCATCCGATCTTATCGGTCCGGCGATGCCGCAGCGATCGCGGACGTGTTTCGGCGATCCGTCGAGGGGGTTGGGCCGAAAGACTATAGCGCCGATCAAGTTGCTGCCTGGGCGGGCAGGGCACCCGATGAAGCGGCCGTATCCAAGCGCTGTGAAGATGGTAGGGCAGTGCTCGTTGCTGTCGATGAGGACGATGTCCCTTTCGCCTATATTGATCTGGAGTCGGACGGTCACTTGGACCACCTCTACTGTGCCCCGGAAGGCGTGGGGCAGGGGATCGCGTCGGCGCTTTACGAAGAACTCGAAATGATTGCGCGCGAGAAAGGATTTCGCCGCATTTACGTGGAAGCGAGCGAAGCCGCCAAACGCTTATTTCTGCGGCATGGGTTTACCGTGGTCACACGCCGCGACTTCGATGTCGCCGGCGTGCCCCTGCACAACTATGCGATGGAGAAAGAGTTGCGCTGACAATGTGCGCTCTACGGTTGTGTCGCCTCCGGAACGCATGGGTCCCCAAATTCGAACGTGAATGTGAGGCGGACATCTTCTTGAGGTAAACCCACGTCTCCAAAATCATTAGGTCGGTAGCATACCTTTTTGAGGTTGCTGATCGCAGCGTCATCAAACATGTCGGGTGGTTTGGAGTCTATGACCCTGATGTTTTTTGGCCGGCCGTCCTCGCCTATTTCGAACTCGAGTTCGACGAAACCCTCAATGCATTGAGCAATTGCTTCTGCCGGAAAATTTGGTTCCGTCCTTATGATTGGTGTGCCAGGAGGTGGCGGGGCGAAGCAGGGTTTTTCAGAGTCGTTGTTTTGGCCCGCTCGCACTATGTCCGAGCAATGCAGTCCAGACGCCATCGCAGCGACGAAAGCAAAGAACAAAACGAACTTCTTCACGGTGCTTGCAACTCGCTCTTCATGTCATCCCTGCGAAGGCAGGGATCCATAAACACCATAGTTTAAAGCAAAAGCACAGGGGATATGGATCCCAGATCTACGCTGCACCATCAAGATGATGCAGCGCGTCTGGGATGACAACAGCACATTATTCCGCAGCCGCGGCCAAACTCACGCTGCCGCCCAGGCGCTGCTTGATGATCTCTTCGGCTTCCGACACGATGCGGTGCACCAGTTCCTGACACGACGGCACGTCATTGATCAGACCCTGCACCATGCCGGCCGACCAAATGCCGTGGTCTGGATCGCCTTTTTCGTAGACAACACGCCCACGGGTGCCCGCCACCAGATGCGCGATATCGTCGATCTTGGTATCGGCGCCTTTTTCCCGCTCGATTTGGGCCACTTCCACACTGACGGCGTTCTTGGCCACGCGCGCGGTGTTGCGCAGTGTACGGAAGATCAACTGGGTCGACCGCTCGTCATTCTCCACCATCTGCTGTTTGACGTTGACATGGATGGGGCTCTCTTTGGTCGCCATGAAGCGGGTGCCCATATTGATGCCGTCGGCGCCCAGCGCCAGCGCCGCCACCAGGCCGCGCGCATCGCCGAAGCCGCCCGACGCGATCATGGGAATCTTCACTTTGTCCGCTGCGGCCGGAATGAGAATGAGGCCCGGAATGTCGTCTTCGCCCGGGTGGCCCGCACATTCGAAACCATCGATGGAAATCGCGTCCGCGCCGATCTTTTCCGCTTTCAATGCATGGCGCACCGCCGTGCATTTGTGAATGACCTTAACGCCGTGCTGTTTGAACACGTCGATATGTTCTTGCGGGTTGTTGCCCGCCGTCTCCACAATCTTGATGCCGCCTTCGATGATGGCTTGGCGGTATTCTGCATAGGGCGGGGGTTTTAGCGCCGGCAGGATCGTCAGATTCACGCCGAACGGCTTGTCGGTCATTTCCCGGCAGCGGGCGATTTCTTTGGTGAGATCTTCCGGCGTGGGCTGGGTGAGCGCGGTAATAAAGCCCAGCGCGCCTGCGTTGGCCACGGCGGAGACCAGCTCCGCGCGGCCCACCCACTGCATGCCGCCTTGCACGACCGGATGTTCGACCCCGAACATTTCCGTGAATCTTGTTTTGATCATGGTGTTTCGCCCCGTCTTGGTCTTAGATGAAATATCTGCTCCGCGCGTTGTCGCCATTTTTCCCGGAAATGTCCAGATTGCGGGCACGGCACTAGGGCGACGCTACGTCAACAATCACATAGAGGATGCGCCATGGCTACCTTCAAGGAATTCGGGAATTGCGATGCCGTCGGCTTGGCCGAGCTGGTCGCCCAGAAAGACGTGAAGCCTGAGGAGCTTTTGGAAGCGGCCATCGAGCGGGTCGAAGCCGTCAACCCCAAACTCAATGCGGTGACGGCAACTATGTATGACGAGGCGCGCGCAACCATAGAGGCGGGTCCGCCCGAAGGCCCGTTCAAGGGCGTGCCCTATTTGCTCAAAGATCTTTATGCGGATTATGCGGGCTTTCCCACCACCAACGGGTCGAGCCTCTATGACGGCGTTATTCCCGACCACAATACAACACTGGTAGATCGGCTGCGCGGCTCCGGCCTTGTGGTGTTCGGCAAAACCAACACGCCCGAATTTGGCCTGACGGTCACCACGGAACCGCGCCGGCTGGGGCCGTGCCGCAGCCCCTGGAACACAGATCACTCCAGCGGCGGGTCGAGCGGCGGTGCGTCGTCGGCGGTGGGCGCGCGCATAGTGCCCGCCGCCCATGCGTCCGACGGCGGCGGGTCGATCCGCATACCGGCGGCTTGCGGCGGCGTGTTCGGCATGAAGCCAAGCCGTGGCCGGATTTCACTCGGGCCGGATATGGGCGAAGGCTGGGCGGGTATGAGCATGCAGCACGCGGTCAGCATCTCCATCCGCGACAGCGCCGCTTTGCTGGATGTGGTGGCCGGCCCGGCACCGGGGGATCCCTACTATCTGGAAAAACCGTCCACGCCATTCGCGAAAGAGGTCGGCGAAGACCCCGGCACCTTACGCATCGGCTTTTCGGCGGTGTCGCCCTTTGGCGGCCCGGTAGATCCCGAATGTGTGACGGCCGTGCAAAACGCCGCCAAGCTCTGCGAAGGATTAGGCCACAAGGTGGAAGAAGCGGCGCCAACCTATGACAATGAATTGATGCGCGCGTCGGCGGGGACCATCATACAGGCGAGCACAGCTTCCGCTCTCGATGCCGCCAAGGCATTTCTCGGCCGTGACGTCGAAGAGAAAGACGTGGAATTCAACACTTGGCTCATGGGCAAGGCAGGACGCGGCACCCCTGCGGCGGACTACGCCACGGCTGTGCGCAACATTCATGTCACAAGCCGCCAGGTGGCGAAATTTTTTGAAACCTATGACGTATTGATCATGCCGGTGCTTGCCAAACCGCCGGTGCCCATCGGTTACATCGATATGAACAGTGGCGATGTGAGCACCTATGTGAGCCGTCTGTTCGAATACTCGCCCTTCTGCCAAATGGCTAACGCAACAGGACAACCTGCCATGTCTGTGCCGCTGCACTGGACGCCGGACGGTCTGCCGGTGGGTGTTCAGTTCGTGGGCAGATATGCAGCCGAAGCAACCCTGTTCCGCGTGGCGGCTCAGCTGGAGCAAGCGCAGCCTTGGAAAGACAAGAAACCACCGGTTTGCGCGGACGCGGTGTAGGTACAGCGTTTTTTATTGAGGCGTCATGCCAGGGCTTGTCCCTGGCATCCAGGGCAACTTGTCTCAACATTTGCGGCCCTAGATCCCAAGAACTCGCTATCGCTCGCCTTGGGATGATGTAAGAGGAATTGGATCGCTTGTCGTAAAAAATTCAATATACGGACGAAGTAAAAAGTTCAGAGAAATGAAAAAAACACTTGGCGCATGCGTTCGACTGTGTTACGCGTCTCACCTGCCACCAATGGCACAACAGCAACGCGGAAAAACCGAATGACGAATGGTTTTAAACACACAGCAGATCACAAAGATTACGTGATGATGCTGATCCGCGCTTGGCTCGATCATCCTACGTGTTCCTAAAGAACACCGTCTGAGATCCGGCCCGGCCCGGATCAGCTCTCAAAAACACTAGATTTTCATTGGGATTAAGCCGTTAGGGGTGCTCGCACACCCTCGAAAGCCAATCCCGCCGACAGGAAGCGTTTCCAGGAAAAGTGGATACCGGTTTTCCGTCAGGAAACGCGTTCAAACAAAGGCTTAGAGCACTTCCGTGGTGTGTGAAGACCCGGAGGTGTCCTGAGAAAAACGGTTGGAACGATGAGCAGTTCTTTCAGCCGCAGGACGATTGCGCTTTACCTGCAGCGTCTCGTCCAGCGCACACGCCACGATACGCCCGCAGCGGACCTGATCTTCGATTGGTTCGTCGACAATGGCGCGTTCGTGGATATCGACATTTATGTACCATCGGAGGAAGGCGATGCAGACGATGACAAAACGAAAAGTCTATTTCGGGCTAAGAAAGGCGTCCGCGTGCGCCGGCGGCGTCATGGAGTCCTGCCAAAAACTTGGCGTGCCCTGGAATCAGAATTGGGTGCGCGGCTTCACGACACTCGGTCCGTGGTCACGGGTCAATGGGAAGACAATCTCGTGGCGCTCGGCGGCGCATTGGGCTTGGACGATGTTGAACAAAGCGTTTTCGATTTCGCGGTACGGGTCTACTCGGAAGATCCGTTCGAGGATCTGTGCGATGATTTGATCCGCAAACGGTATATCTCCAGCAACGCGCTGACGGCGCTGTGCCTGGGATATACGGAAACGCAAATCGTCGAGGCTTTGCGCGGACCCCATTTGATCCCGTGCGGCTTGATCGACCCGGGTACCAACAGCGACTACTTCGGCTATGCCTATCGCCCCGGCTATGACGTGCATCATGCGCTTCTGCCGCCCCATGAAGGGCTGTCGGCCATCGAAGCAGCGCTGTTGGGCCCTAATCTCTTGGCTGAATTGCTTTGGCAAGATTTCGAGCATTTGGGCCGCCAGCGGGATCTCGCGCGAGATCTGTTGGCAGGGGCTGCCCGGGCCGGCGCCCGTGGGGTCAACATCCTGCTCTACGGCGCGCCCGGTACGGGAAAAACGGAGTTTGCCAAAGCGCTGGCTGCACAAGGCGGCTTCGAACTGCACGCAGTGGGGGAATCCACCAAAAGCAACTCGGAGCCTGACCGCAGACAACGCCTGCAAGCTCTGTTGCTCGGTCAGCAATTGGCACGGTTCAGATCGGACAAAGTGTTTCTGTTCGACGAAATGGAAGACTTTATCCAGCCGCGCGGTTTCGGCCGCCGGGCCGGGTCCAAAGTGTTCGTGAACCGTTTGTTCGAGCACAACCCGGCACCGGTGATCTGGGCGACCAATGACGTGTCATTGGTAGATCCAGCCTATCTCAGGCGGATGAGCTTGATCGTCGAAATGAAAGTCCCGCCGGTTTCCGTACGGACGAAAATTTTGACGCGGCTCGCCGACAAAGAAGGCATGGCGCTCTCGCAAGCGGATATAGACCGCATGGCACGACAGCACGCCACGTCACCGGGCTTGATGGCGACCGCTTTGCGGTCCGCCCATCTTGCCCATGGCAATGCAGACGACGTGGAGCTGGTGGTGCAGGGGCTTGCCCGGGTTGTGGACGGCAAGCCCGCCGCACCACGCCGGGATGAGCCGGCGCCGTTCATGCCGGCGCTCGTCAATGGCGACCAAGACATGGTGGCTTTGGGGGACCGGCTGGCCGACCCGTCCGTGCCGTCCGACTTTTCCCTATGCCTCTATGGGGCGCCGGGAACGGGCAAGACGGCCTATGTGCGCCATATCGCCCGGGCCATGGGCCTTGAGGTGATGCAGCGTCGTGCGTCGGATTTGTTGTCCCCGTGGGTCGGCGAAAGCGAAGCAAATATTGCACGCGCCTTCGCCGATGCGGCCGAAGCGGGCCAGTTCCTGGTGATCGATGAAGCAGACAGCCTGCTCTTCGATCGCCGGGGTGCCACCCGCAGTTGGGAAGTGGCGCAGGTGAATGAAATGCTGACCTGGATGGAAAGCCATCCCACACCGTTTGCCTGCACCACCAATTTGATGGAGCAGTTGGACCAGGCATCGCTCCGGCGGTTCACGTTCAAAGTGAAGTTTGACTATTTGAACGCGGAACAGGTGGCGGTGGCCTTCCGGCACTTCTTCGGGCTCGACGCGCCAACAGGCTTCGCGGGCGATGTGCAACTGGTGCCGGGCGACTTCGCGGTGGTGAAACGCAAGCTGCGCTATCGGCTGGGCGATGTGTCGCCTGACGAAATCGCTGCCGAACTGCGCGCCGAAATGGACGCCCGCCCGGGCCACAAAAACCCGATCGGCTTCGGTAGCCGGTTGAACAAATAGCGACCTCATCCTGAGGAGCGGCCGTAAGGCCGCGTCTCGAAGGATGAGGCAGAGGAATACCTCCGCCTCTCCCGGACACAGAGGGGCGGGAGTAAACAAACTACGTCGTCCCCCGGCTTGCCAAAGTCAGCATTGGGGGAGCCAGTATTGAGCTTAGGTGTGCTCAGGAATGCCATCCTGGGTTGCCCGATCAAGTCGGGCAACGACGATTTTGGAAGGAATGCGACAATGGTTGTTGTCATCTTCAGGTCCCGCATACGGGAAGAAAATGCGGAAGCCTTTCAGCTTCTGGCGGATCAGCTTTACGATATCGCCACCGCCATGCCCGGCTTTGTCTCCTATAAGGTCTTCCACCATGACGATGGCGAGCGGGTGTCGATCCATGAATGGGAAACGGCAGAGCATCTGCGCGCCTGGCGCGAACATCCGGTGCATCAGGCCGCCCAGAAAATGGGTCGTGAAAAGTTCTACGAAAGCTATATTCTGCAGGTCTGTGAATCCCCGCGTGAGTCTCGCTTTCCTGAATGACCAAACGTTTCTATATCGGCCTAGCCACCACCTTCCATGACCCCGCGTTAGCCATTGTGGGCCCGGACGGGGACATTCTGTTCGCGGAAGCCACCGAACGGTTTCTTCAGTACAAGCGCGCCGTGAACTGCGAACCCGATACGGTGACGCGCATGCCAGATCTACTCAAGGAGTATCTGGAACCGGATGCGGAGGTGGTGGTGGCCACCACCTGGAGCGAGCCGTACACGGATTTTCTGAACCGCAGCGCGGGGGTGGGGCAATTCGAGGTGCCGGAAATCACCAAGCTGCCGCCGGAACTGAACCGGTCGCTCACCCCCATCAAATCGGAGCGCGCCCTTATTTCGCAGCTTCATCTCGCCCAGCGGCGGGCGGGGCTCGGCGTGCTGATCGGGTTGGAGCGTGCGTTCGGCCACACAAACATGACTTTGCGGCGCTATCTGCATCACCAAACGCATGCGGCGCTCGGCTGCTATAGCGCGCCGTTCGATGAGTGCGTCTGCCTTGTGGTGGACGGCATGGGCGAGACCGGGTCCATGGCCATTTTCCAGTACAAAGACGGGCAACTCGAAGAGATCCGCCGCCATCGCGGGCGCGAAAGCCTGGGCTTTATGTTCGGTCTGCTCACGGATATTTGCGGGTTCGACCAATCGAAGGGCGAAGAATGGAAGCTGATGGGCCTGGCACCCTATGGCAAGCGGGACCAAGAGATCTTCGACATCCTCAAACGGATTTACAGTTTCAAGCGCGGGCAACTTAAGTTTGCCGATGAAGAGACCATTCGCACAGCCGTGCGCGACGTGGAATCGCGCGTCGACATAAAGGATTCAAATTCTCTTGAAGCGCGGGACCTAGCACGCACCAGCCAGGACATTTTCGAAGAGATCATGGGGGAAGTGCTGCAAGACGTAGAAGCGCGGGGGCTTTCCAAAAACCTGGTGCTATCCGGCGGCTGTGCGTTGAATTCATCTTTTAACGGAAAGGTGCTTGCACGCACGGGGTTTGAGAATCTCTACGTCCCGTCCGCGCCCGCCGATGACGGCAATGCGTTGGGCGCCGCGCTTTTGGCCTTTCACGAAGACAATCCGCAAGCGGACAAAACGCCGACGTTTCTGTCACCCTATCTGGGGACCGACATCAAAACCGAACCCGTCGAACGCATCGTGCAGATGGGGTGGGGCGGCAAGATCCGCCATCTGCCGGACACGATCACGCAAGAGACGGCAAAATTGCTGGCGGACGGCGCGCTCATCGGCTGGGTGCAGGGGCGTGCCGAATTCGGCCCCCGCGCTTTGGGCAACCGCTCCATCCTGGCCGATGCCCGGCCGGCCGATGCCAAGGACAAAATCAACGCCAAGGTGAAATACCGGGAAGCGTTCCGGCCCTTCGCGCCGTCCATCCTGCATGAATTTGGGCCCGACTGGTTCGAGGGCTATCAAGAAAGCCCCTATATGGAGCGCACCTTGCGTTTCAAGGAAGACAAGCGCGCCCTGGTGCCCGCCGTGGTGCATGCGGACAATACCGGCCGGTTACAGTCCGTAAAGCGCGAGTGGAATGCGAAGTACTACGATCTGATTTCGGCGTTCAACGATCTCACCGGCGTGCCCCTGGTGCTCAACACCAGCTTCAACATTATGGGCAAGCCCATCCTGCACACGGCCGAAGACGCCATCCAAATGCTTCACACCACCGGCCTTGACGCGGTCATCATCGAGGATTGGCTGCTGGAGAAGTGACGGCCAAAGGCCGTCATCCCCGGCCGATTGAAACGAGAGCCGGGGATCCAATAGCGCTTCTACGAGTCTATACGTTTCTCGAAAAAGTGAACGTTTCTATTGATGCGGGTGCCATTGGATCCTTGCCCGCTGTCGCGGGCAAGGATGACGAGGATTGCTATGGACTGTCACTGCGCCAATCCTGTCATCCCAGAAACGCCGAAGGCGTTATCTGGGAACCATAACCCCTGTGCTCGCATTTTTGAACTTAGTGGTTATGGGCCCCTGCATTCGCAGGGGCGACACCAGAAACTTTAACTCAACGCAAACAAGCGGTCCTTGTCGCGCAGCATGAACAGCGCGATGAAGGCGGCAAGCACGGGCACGGCCGCGATAAACAAGTGATTGCCGCCCTCATACGGGTTCAGCAATTGCTGATAGGTGGACAGGGTGGCGATCCCGTGGATGATCATGCCGGCGCCATAGGAATAGGTTTTCCATAACCCCGCAATAATCGCTACACTGAGCAATATTTGGGGCACGCCCAAAGCCATGGCAATTTCAGGCGAGATTTCCATCATGTAGAAGTGACTGAAGATGCCCACCGTCTTTTCCGGCGCGAACACTTTCTCGAACGCCCATTGCAGCATGAAAAGGCCCAAGCTCACGCGGATCAGCAGCAGAGCGGGGCGCAGCGTGTCGGCCATGTCGGAATCCCCCTTCTTGGTGACCTAAATTGTCTCTTAATCCTAACACTTCGTAAAGATTGACCTACGCCGGCGCCAAGCTGATAAGCCAGGTTTTACGGTTTCTTAGCCATGATTGGAGACGCTTGCCTCAAGGATGTCGTCCCGGGCGCTGCCGGGACACCAGCGAGGGAGGAGCCCGTCCATGACCTATGTTGCGCCCGAAAAACCGAAGAAACAGAAAAGCGAGGCCATCATGCCTCTCTCGGCGCAGATCTCGCTCTGTTTCATTGGTATGCTGACGATGATCGGTGTCATTGGTGGTGTCGCGCTGACGGCCGTGGACGGCGCTTTGGGCATTGATGCGGAACAGGTCCGTCTTCGCATCTTGGTGGCAACCGGCATTGGCCTTGGCATTGGGGGCATTGTCGGCTGGCATGCCGAACGCAAAGTGGCCAATTTGGTCAGATCGCTGCGCAAGGAAGTCATGATCAACCAGGCGGCCATTGCACAAACGGCGAAGGAACGGTTTGAAGCCATCGAGCGTCAAAAAGCCGACCGCCGCAGTGCAGAAATCGCGGACCTTGCGCAAGAAGTGGCCTCGCTCGCCGGCAGCACGGCGGTTGCGACCGCGGAGATCCTTCAGAGGCTGGAAGAAATACAAACCAAGGAAATCGAAGAACCGCGCACGGTGGACCATCCCACCTGGACGCGGCCTCAAGCACTCAGCGCATAGCGGCTCTGCATTTTCGGGGTGAACCGCGCGCGTTTCGCCCCATTGAAAAACACGCAACTTTGACTACTGTCACGGCATGGTCCGTGACAGCCTTCAATCCTCCCAAGCCAACGCGGCGCCAAAGGACTTGGCGCCTCCCGCACGCATTGCCGTCATCGGCGGTGGTGTCATCGGCTTGTCTATTGCGTGGCGCCTTGGCCGGACCGGCGCCCATGTCACCTTGTTCGACGCGGGCCATGTGGGCATGGGGGGCAGCTGGGCCGCCGCGGGCATGTTGGCGGCATCGGTAGAAAGTCACGCCCTGTCGCCGGCGTTGCGCCGGTTCTGTCAGTGGAGCGCGGAGCTGTGGCCGGCATTTGCCCGTGACCTGGAAGAAGCGTCCGGGGCCCAAATTGGTTTCCTGTCCAGCGGCACGCTGCTCCTGTCGGACAAGGTGCAAGTTCCACCTGAATTGGCGCCATTGAGGGCCGCACAGTTGCGCGAAAAAGAACCGCATCTGGCGCCTCATATCGAACAGGCCTATTTCTTTCCTCAAGACCATTCGGTAGACAGCCGCATTTTGTTGTCCGCCCTCAGCAAAGCCTGCCGCAACACCGGCGTTGTGGTCAAAGACAATACCCGCGTGGAACGCCTTGAGACATCGCGCAACAGCGTAACGAAGGTCGAAACCCAACAGGGCGCTTTACCCTTCGACGCCGTGTGCTTGGCGGCGGGTGCCTGGTCGAAAGACCTTCTGCTCGCGTCGGATTTGGGCCCCCTGCCGATTGCGCCCATTAAAGGCCAAATGCTCTGCCTACAGATGGATGTGGCGGCACCGCTTGTGCGGCATGTCCTGTGGGGCGACGGCATCTATCTGGTACCGCGCGCGGATGGCCGCTTGATTATCGGCGCGACCATGGAAGATGCGGGCTTCGACGTGACCACCACGACCGAAGCCATCACCCGCTTGCGCCTTGGCGCGGAAGCGCTGGTGCCCGGCCTCAATACCTTGCCGGTGGTCGAAACATGGGCAGGCCTGCGCGCCGGCTCCCCTGATCAGGCCCCCTGTCTGGGGATGCACGGTGCGAAGAATTTGTACGTTGCCATGGGTCACCACCGCAATGGGGTATTACAAGCGCCCGCAACGGCAGAGGCCCTGGCCGGTCTCATGGAAAATGGACAGCTCCCCGAAGCGGCGCGTGCCTTTGTACCGGCGCGCTTCGCGTAAGCAGATGCTAGTGTTCCCGGTGCTGATCTAAGTAAATCTCGTTGCCGTCCGGGTCCTTGACGATCGCCATATAGCCGCCCCAGGGCTGCTGGGTCGGCGGCATGGAGAATGCCACCCCCAAATCGCTCAAGCGTTGATATTCCGTATCAAGATCATCCACGCTCAGCCCAACGCCGGTGAACCGTCCCACCAGATCCTTGTAATTGTCGGCGTCGGGTGCAACACGGGCTACCGAAAACCCAACCGTGCCCGTATCGAACGCGGCATAGCCGTGCTCTTCTTCTTGGAACCGCAAGGGCAGACCCAGCGTGTCCCTATAAAAGGTGACGGCGGCGTCGAAATTGCCCGAGAATATGTTGACGTACCAAAGCTTTGTGGCCATGGGCGATCTCCCAATGCCGGGTTGCAGTATTTGAAACGGACACGCAGATGCCGCCGTATTATAGCGCGATTGTCACGAAACGGCAGCTTTACGGCGCGGCGGCGCCCATGCCAAAGTGGGGCCGGCGCGCGGTCCATCGTTCCAACAAAAAACACATGCTTGGACCAGGCAGCCGTATGTTTTTGAGGGGAAAATGGGGGCAGGCGCATGACCTTTGGTCTTGAAATCATTGGTGGCCTCTTATTGTTGGCGTTCGGCGGCGAAGGGCTGGTGCGGGGCGGGATCGGTCTTGCCCGATCGCTCGGGCTTTCCCGTTTGTTCGTTGGTGTCGTGATCGTTTCGATCGGAACCTCGGCGCCGGAATTGGTTGTAGCGGTCAACGCGGTGCTGGGCGGCCAGCCGGACATTGCCACCGGAAACGTCATCGGCAGCAACATCTCCAATATCTTCTTGGTCATTGCCATCGGGGCCCTGCTCTATCCCATCGCCATTCACCGCAATACGGTGTTTCGCGACGGGGCGGTTTTGTTGGGGGCGAGCGGTCTGACCGTTTGGCTTGCCCAAACACAATCCTTCACGTCGACAGTGGGGCAGGTCTTTGTCGCCCTATTGTCTCTTTACATTGTCGTGCTGCTGATTACCGAACGGCAGGCCAACACAGCCGCCATCGTCGACAACGACATGCTGTCCCAGAACTTTTTCGTCAATCTGCTGATTGTGGTGGCGGGGGCCGCCGCCTTGATGTTCGGTGCCCAGTTCTTGGTGGCGGGCGCAACCGAGTTGGCGGTGGCCTTAAACGTGCCGGAATCCATCATTGGCTTGTCGCTGGTGGCGGTTGGCACATCCCTGCCGGAGCTGGCCGCAACGATTGTGGCGGCGATGCGCCGAAACCCGGAAATCGTTGCGGGCAACATTATCGGCAGCGGGATCTTCAATTTGTTCGGCATTTTGGGTGTTTCCGCGATCTTGTCGCCGGTGGCGATTACCCTGCCAACCAATATGATCCGCTTCGATGTTTGGTGGATGCTGGCGGCGTCCGTTATCATCATTCCCTTCCTTGCGTCCAACTGGAGACTAAGCCGGCTTGAGGGAACGTTGCTTCTCACGTTGTATGCAGCGTATCTGACGATCCTTTTCGGTTATGTGACGCTCGGATAACGACAATGATGCAGGGGCGGCAGCGATGAATTTTGAGCTCACCGAAGATCAACTGGCCATAAAGCGCTCGGTGGCGAAACTTTGCGAGACCTATGACGATGCTTATTGGCTCGACCGGGACCGCAATGGCGGCTTTCCAAACGACTTCGTCAAAGATTTGGCGGCGGGCGGCTGGCTGGGCGTGGCCATGCCCGAAGAGGTGGGCGGATCCGGGCTTGGGGTGACCGAAGCGGCTATCATGATGCAAACCATCACCGAATCCAGCGCCGGCATGAGCGGTGCATCGGCGGTGCACATCAACCTGTTCGGGCCTATGCCCATCGTGGTCTTTGGGACGGACGAACAAAAGCAGCGCTTTCTGCCGCCGCTTATACGGGGCGAAGACAGGTGCTGCTTTGGAGTGACGGAGCCCAATGCAGGGCTCGATACCACCCATCTTGAATGCCGCGCCGAATGGGACGGATCGCATTATGTGGTGCACGGACAAAAAATGTGGACATCCACGGCACAAAGCGCCAACAAAATCTTGCTGATCGCGCGCACCACACCGCTCGATCAGACCAAGAAGGCCAGCGACGGCCTCAGCCTGTTCTATACGGAACTCGACCGGAACTTCGTTGAGGTTCAGGAAATCGAAAAAATGGGGCGCAAGGCGGTGGACTCTAACGCTTTGTTCATCGACGGATTGCGCATTCCGAAGGATGACCTCATTGGCGAAGAAGGGAAGGGCTTTAAATACCTGCTCCATGGGCTTAACCCCGAGCGCGTCTTGGTGGGCGCCGAAGGGATTGGCATCGGCAAAGCGGCGCTCAACCGCGCGGCACAATATGCGCGGGAACGCGTTGTGTTTGGACGCCCCATTGGTCAGAACCAGGCGATACAACATCCGCTGGCCCGCTGCTGGATGGAGCTGGAAGCGGCCAACCTGATGGTGTTCAAAGCAGCCGCGCTTTATGATTCCGGTCAACCCTGCGGGGCCGAAGCCAATAGCGCGAAGTATCTGGGGGGCGAAGCCGGCTATCGTGCCTGCGAACAGGCGGTTATGACCCATGGCGGTATGGGCTATGCCAAGGAATTTCATGTGGAACGATTGTTCCGTGAGGTGATGATTTCCCGAATTGCACCGGTCAGCCGGGAAATGATTTTGAGTTTTATCGCCGAACGCGTGCTCGAACAGCCGAAGTCATATTAAGGGCGTCGCAAATCAACATTTCAACCGCGCGTCGGCAGCAACTGCCTGTGCGAAGCCCAAGCTTCGCTTGGGCGAAGGCAGGCTGCTCGTCCCGGTCTTGATCTTGTGTCAAGTCGGCTGATGTAGGCGCGGTTCAGCCCCCAGCTACGAGACCTTGGTATCGGTCTCGCCATCATTTCTGCGATTCAATCTAGGTCAGGCTTGTTCTAGGCGCCCAACATTTCGGCGTGCACGGCTGAAATCGGCTCAAATCAGCGGTTTTTTTCTCTCAAAATGGCTGCTGTCAGTGCCGCCACACAACATAAACTGACGATAGTCAGTTTTGGGGTTGATTTATAACTGACATTAGTCATAATGGCGACATGAGCGGAGAAAACACCACAGAACAGGGCATGACCCGATTTGAACGTCGCAAGGCGTCGACCCGGGCGCGGATTGTTGAAGCCGCCGAGCGGCTGATGCGGGACCGAGGGGTCGAGACGGTCACCATCCAAGACATCACCGATGCAGCCGATGTGGGCCACGGCACCTTCTACCTTCACTTCAAAACGAAGGGTGAGGTGCTGCGACCACTCATCGAGCATCTGTCGGACCAAGTCCATAAGCGGGTTGACCGCGCCGCGCACGGAGAGACGGATCCGGCGTTGCGCATGTCGTTGGGCATCCGAGTCGTCGTTCGGGCCATTGCCGAAGATCCGTTGTGGAGTTGGTACGCCCGGTCAGGCGCGTCCTTCAGCGAGCTGGTCGCGCAAATGGGCACACCGCCCGCGGAAGATATGAGGAGTGGCTTGAAAAGCGGCCGGTTCGACATTGCAAACCTTCCCGCAACGGTGAGTTTCATCGACGGCGCGTTTGTTGGAATGATCACGTCTCTCAATGAAGGCGCGGATGTCGACGAAACAGCCGACATGACGGCCGAACTCATCCTGCGCGTTTTTGGCGTCCCCGCCAAGGAAGCAGCACAGATCGCCCGACAACCTATAGAAATCCACTAGTAGTCTGTCTACGGATAGATCCGGGGTAGAGCCGAAAAGGAGACCAATATGTCGAGCACTCACCAAGCACCGGTTCAACTGAAGGATTACAAGATGCAGCACACGCACCTAGAAGCGGCGGAACTCATCGCGGCGGCGGAAAAACTTGCGCCACTGTTGCGGGAGAAAGCCCGTGAAGCTGAAATTGCCCGCAAACCCCTTGACGAAGTCATCGACGCCATTCGAGAAGCCGGCTTGTTCTCTCTGATGACACCGAAATGTTACGGCGGGCACGAAGCGGACTTAGACACGTTTTTTGAAGTTTGCCTCACCCTCTCCCGCGCGGACGCATCAATGGGATGGCTTATTGCCTTTTACATGGAGCACACCTTCTGGTTCTGCGGTTTTCCGAAAGAGTTCCAAAAAGAATTGTTCTCGGACCAATCTTATGTTCTGGCGCCTGCGACGCTCAACATTGGGGGCGGCAAGGCTAAAGAGGTCGAAGGCGGCTATCGCATCAGTGGGCGATGGCAGTGGGGAACCGGCATTGTTCACGCCAATTGGGTCTTGGTCGGAGCCCTTGTGGCCGGTGAAGATGGCCCGCCCGCGCCTATGTTTTTCGCCATGCCCCGCGAAGAAGTGGAGGCGATCGACACCTGGCACGTCGCCGGCATGTGCTCGACGGGGTCCTTCGACATTAAGGTCGATGACGTGTTCGTGCCGAAGAACCGCACTGTCGCAATGTTTGACCTGACGAATGCGACGACGGCGCAACAGATTCACGATGGCCCGCTTTATCGGACCCCTCTGATTCCTATCCTCGGATTCGCTTCGGCACTTTCCATGCTTGGTGCCGCGCAAGGCGCGCTTGAGGAATACCAAACGCAGACGAAGGCAAAAATTGCGGCAAACCAGCAGCGCGCTGGGGGAACCATCAAAGACGAGGGGAAACCTTCCGTCGTTGCAAGCGCCGCGCTCACAATCAACGCCGCCGAACTGGTTCTGAGAGATGTCTTGCGCGAAGTCATGGAGTATCGAGACGACGCCACGCAGGCCATGAGAGGCAGCTGGCTGTCGCGCATGGCGCACGCCATCTTCATGTGCCGAAGCGCCGTCCAGGACATTGTCTCCGTTACGGGCGCAAGCGGCAGCCGTTTGGAAAGCCCGATTCAACGGGCTTTGCGAGATATCTCAACGGGATCAAATCACGTACTCTTCGATCGCGAGGTGCGATATGCCGACTATGGCCGAACCCTGCTGGATCAACCTATCGAAAGCATGATGGTGTAGCCCATGACCGCGCCACGCATTGATCCTTTGTCGATTGAAGAATCGACAAAACTCGTCCGGCAGGTCGGGATTGCTGAGGAGAAAGCGATTGGGTCGATTTATCGTGTCCTGCTTCGGCAGCCGCGGTTCGGGCAACTGGTCAATCAAATGGTTGAAATGCTGTTGACAGAGAGCACTCTAGATCCTCGGCTGCGTGAGCTGGTCATTATGCGGATCGGTTGGCTGAAGAAAGGCATCTACGAGTGGTCACACCACTGGAACTTGGCGAAACGAGATGGCGTCGAGGAGAGCGACATGCTCGCGATGAAGGATTGGGAAGCGCACGATCATTGGTCGCCCGTCGAAAGGACCCTATTTCGCGCCACCGACGAGACACTCGCAAACGGCACGATCTCACAGGAAACCTGGGACGACTGTGTGAAGCATTTCCCAACGGAACCGGAGCTGATCGACGTGGTCGCGACCATCGGAGTCTGGAATATGATTTCAGAGATCCTCACCACCCTTGCGGTACCGCTTGAGGAGAGTATTGCGCCGTGGCCGCCGGATGGGGCGGCACCCGCATAGCTGCACTCACTTATCTTCTGGTGCCGGGCGTTTCAACGCTCAATCGGGGTTAACAAAATGAAACGTTTCTTCCTTGGGCTCCTGGTTATTGTCACCATCGCCGTCGGTGCGGTGCTTGTGTCACCCATGAGTCCCATTCCCGGCGGCGCTCTTACGGGAGAAGTCGTCAAGGAACCTGTGAATGATTGGTCGTTTGCCACCAATGAGCTTGTTGGTCGGCTGGAAACGCGGGTTCCAAAACCACGCTCGATCGCTGTGACCTGTATTGTCGCGAATGGTCAGCTTTATGTGGGGTGCAGCTCGTGTTCCGGCAGGTACTGGTCGCAACAACTCATTGCTGAACCCAATGTGAGGTATCGCGTACGCGGCAAGATTTACAATGTGACGGCAACACGGGTGACGGACCCGGAAGAGATCGACCGCGTCTGGCGTGTGCGTGCCGCCAGGTATGTGACAGCGAATCCAGATCAGATTGTTGATGGCTTTTGGTTCTTCCGTCTCGTCTCACGCTGACGGAATGATCTTCGCGATCTTAGACAACGAAAGGGAATTTGGATGCCAAACCTAAAGCTCTATATGATGCCGTTCGCCTGTTCGCGGGTCACGCTCAATGCGCTCGAGGAAGCGGAGCTGGAGTGTGAACTCCAAGCCATCAACATTTTGAAAGGCGACCAGAAAACGCCCGAATACTTAAGGATCCATCCCAGTGGTAAAGTTCCTGCTTTATCAGTAGACGGCACAATCATTACGGAAAACGCCGCAATTTTGATGTTCCTAAACGCGTTTCAGCCAGACGCAGGCTTACTTCCGAAGGCGGAAGGTCCGTTGGAGCAGGCAAGGTTTCATTCCGACCTCATCTGGTGCTCATCCACCTTTCACCCGGCGATCCGTCAAGTGCGCGCTCCCATGCGGTTTACCGACGGTGACATTTCAGGCGTTTTCGCGAAAGGATTGGAGTACACCGATGATGCGGTCGCCAGAGTTGAGGAGCGGGTCAGCGATGGCCGCTGGTGGTATGGCGACACTTGGTCGATCGTCGATGTCTATCTGAACTGGTGCTATACGACCGCTGCATCGGCAGATTTTTCGCTCGATAAATTCCATTCTGTACAAGACCATTCGGCGCGCGTTCAGGCGCGTTCAAGTTTCAAAAGAGCCATGGCGCGGGAGATGCAGGCAATGAAAGATGCCGATATTGCCTTTCCTGGTGAATGAGTGAGGTGATGATTTCCCGCATCGCGCCGGGCAACCGGGAAATGATTTTAAGTTTCATTGCCGAACGTGTTCTTGAACAGCCGAAGTCCTATTGGATCACGATAACCTCAGACTAGATCGAGGGTATTCTCGTCATTACGAGCGCGCGAAAGCGCCCGCGGCGACGTAGGGCGCATTACCGTGGCGTTCAGTACGCAGAACAACAACCGTTCAGCACGACGCCGTTGGTGAAATTGCCGAACATCTCATAGGGCAATTTGTCGGTCGACTGGCCCTCGATGCATTCGCCGGAAGACCGGATGACGAACACCGCGGCTTCGTCGGTTTTGGCATCGTGAGCTTCGATGGCCCAGGTGGTGGCGCGGTTGACGGCCATTTTAGGAATGCGCGTGTACAGAAGTTGTTCCGTTTCACCGACCGGGGCAAAACGCGCCTGGCCATCGGCAATGGTTAGCTTCCAGGCCGGGTCGGTGCCGAGACAGCTCAGCCGAGTCGCTAAACTGTTCGGCCGATCATCGCCCAAATCCGGTTCGAGAAAAACCGAGTTCACCCAGCCCTTCATGTCCCGATAGGCAATGCGGCGCCAGTCCGGCGCTTCTTCTTTTCTTTGTTTTAGAACGCGGATCTCTTGGGCATCGCTGGGAATGGCGCCGATGATCTTGGCTCTGTGGGTCGGTTCCTCTCTCACATACAGTACGTCCCATTCGTCCACACCCTTGACCTTGAACAAGGTCTCTTCATCGCTCGCAATCGAGGGGACGATGGCAAAAAGGGCACCCATGAAGAAGCAGAGCCCTGCAGCCCATTCCAACGCAAAACCCCGAAACATGTGAAATCTCCACAAAAACGCCATCAAACACTGTCAAAAAGGCTTCTTATCCGGGGATGTGGTGTAAACTCCCCCCGGCGCTGGCCGACTCGTATGGTATGGGGATTTGGTTGTTAATTGTCTAAAGGAGGCGGGGGCATGCTTGTGCGCTCATTCGTTCTTTCACTTGTCGCTACGATGGTCCTGTTTACGGCCTCGCCTGGCATGGCTCAGGCCACCAAGCAACAACGGATTGTTGATGATGCAAACACCACGTTTCAGGCCTTTTTGGCCGATCCGGAGCTGGAATGGTTCCGCGACAATGCCAAAGATGCGAAAGGCTTCCTGATTTATCCAAGCACGTTGCGCGCCGGATTCATTTGGGGCGGTTCCGGGGGCAGTGGCGTTCTGGTGGGCCGCACGGACAGCGGGTGGAGCTATCCCGCCTTTTACACCCAAGGGTCTGCCACACTCGGCCTGCAGATCGGCCTCGAAGTGTCGGAAATCATCCTCATGATCATGACCCAGCGGGGATTGGACGCGCTGTTTTCCGCGGAAGTGAAACTGGGCGCGGATGCCAGCGTAGCCGCCGGCCCAGTGGGGATCGGTGCGAAGGCCCAAACGGCGGACGTGTTGGCGTTTGCCCGGTCGAAGGGGCTTTATGGCGGCATCAATCTGGAAGGGGCGGTCATCACGCCGCGCAGCAAATGGAACCGCCGCTACTACGGCCGGGATGTCAGACCCTCGGAGATTATCCGGGGCAGCTCCGTCTCCAATCCGGGCGCGGAGGCGTTGCGCCGTACACTGAGAGGCGTTGATCGTCTCTAGGTTGATCGTCTCTAGGCGGATTAACCGGTCGTTTACCGGCGGCCAAGGTTAACGAAACAGAGATTTAAGGTCTCTCTCCTAATCTCCGGGTGAACGGGCCGTGCGCTGCGAGGCGCCGTGCCCGCTGGGCCAGGAGAGAAACCGATGAAGAAGCCATCGCAGAAGCGCTGCCTTATTGTGGATGACTCGCGTGTCATCAGAAAGGTCGCGCGGCAGACGCTGGAAAAGCTCGATTTCGACATCGAAGAAGCGGAAGATGGTCAACAAGCCTTTAATGCCTGTGAAAAGACCATGCCGGACCTGGTGCTTCTGGATTGGAACATGCCGGTCATGGACGGCATGGAGTTTTTGAAGAAGCTTCGCAAACAGCCCGGCGGTTCGCAACCGATCGTCGTTTTCTGCACGGCGCGTTGTGAAGTGGCCGATATTCAGTTGGCGCTCACCGAAGGCGCTGACGAATACCTCATGAAGCCTTTCGACGGCGATTTGCTGCAAGACAAACTCAGGCAGGCGGGCGCCATCGCGCCCTAAAAACTCAAGCCTCCGGCTGGCATGGCGATTGCTTCGTCATTGCCGGAGGCAGGCATGATTTCTTTACACCCTCTTAACCCATCCGTTGATCCCACCCAGGCGATTGCGCAGGCCAGTGCGCGCACGGGCGTGGATTTCGACTATCTGCTCAAGACCGCGCAGCGGGAAAGCAGCTTGGATGCGGGGGCGAAAGCGCAGACTTCCAGCGCCGCGGGCCTGTTTCAGTTCATCGAACAAACCTGGCTCGGCATGGTCAAAAACCATGGCGCAAAACACGGGCTGGCGGATCATGCCGCTGCCATTTCGGTCGACGCGAACGGCCGGTACGAAATTGCCGATCCGGCCAAGAAATCGGCAATTCTTGCCTTGCGGCACGATCCGGAAACCTCGTCGCTCATGGCGGCGGAATATACTCAAGAAGCGGCATCGGTTTTGGAAGCGGGGCTGGGGCGGGCGCCCACCGATGCGGAACTTTACATGGCCCATTTCCTGGGCGCGGGGTCGGCGGCCCGGCTGATCCATTTAGCCGAATCCGCACCACAAACCGTTGCGGCAAACACATTCCCCAAAGCGGCGGCGGCCAACCGGTCGATCTTTTTCGATGGCAACGGCAACGGGCGCAGCGCGGCCGATGTGGTGGCAAATTTGTCGGCCAAGCATGGGGGATCGTCCGAAGGACCTGTTTTAGCGTCGTTGCCGGCGCTGCCGGCAATGCCCGCAGCTCCAGACATAGCGATTCCCTTGCCGCCCCGTGGCAACGCCCATGCCCTGCCTCAAGCAAAGGCCGCCACCTTGGAGACCGAACCTTACCCGGTGCAAGGGGTAAGACTGTCCCCCATGATGGTGCAGATATTGGCGTCGCTTGACCCGCTTGCGGCCACCAAGTCCCAGCAAATCATTTGAACATTTCGCCTCGAACAAGTGGCAGCAATAGAAACTCGTCATCACGAGGAGCGACAGCGACGACGTGATCCAGAGCCCCTTGCTGCGGATTTTGTGGCCCTGGATCGCCGCGCCCGCATATGCGGGCTCGCGATGACGCGGAATTTGGTATTGCTCTTGGTCGAACTACGCCGCACACATATGAGGCGTTTAAATCACTTTGGCGCTGCGCAGGTCGGAGATATCGCCGTCGCCCAGTCCCGCTTCCCTGAGCACTTCGTCCGTATGCTGACCAAGTGTCGGTGCCGGGCCTTGAGGTCCGTCGGCCGTACCGCCGCCTTCTTCTGCCTCGCGGTGGAACCGCACCGGTCCCGCCGGTGACTTAAACGTGCCAACCCCGTCAGCTTTCGGCACGTCGACGAAGGCGCCGGCCGCATGGGCTTGCGGATCTTCCGCCACTTGGGCGGCGTTTTGCACAGGTGCCCAAACCAAATCCTGTTCATCCAGTTTGGCGCCCATGGTGTCGTGGTCATATTTGGCAAATTCCTGGTCAATGAGCGCAATCAGCTCGACCGCATTGGCGCGGCGGGCCTTGCTGGTGGCGAACCGCTCATCCTCGGCAAGCTCCGGACGACCGATGGCTTTGGCAAGGCGCGGCCAATCCACATTGCCCATACGCGGCACCAGGCAAATCCAGGTGTCGTCGCTGGTTTGAAAGAAATTGCCGATGGGGTTGGCGGCTGCTTCCCGGGGCCGGGTCGATGCAACCCGCCCGAGCCTCAATTGGATCGCCATGTCGCTGGCGATGCTGTAAATGCCTGTGCGCAACAGCGAGGTTTCCACCAGCCGGCCCTTGCCCGTGGTGTTGCGTTCGTGAAGGGCCGCCAAAATGCCCCCCACGGTGGCCAGCGAGGTGGTGTGATCGCCCGCAGCCGTGCGGACAGGCATGGGGGTTTCACCTTTGGGTGTGGTCAGCCGGGCGACGCCCGAGCGGGACCAAAAGGCCGCGATGTCGAAGCCCGGACGGTCGCGATCCGGTCCTTCCAGGCCGTATCCGCTCACGGTTGCATAGATCAGCCGCGGATTGATTTCCTTGAGGTGCTTCCAGTCGAGCTTCGAGCGCTCAAGTCCGCCCGGGCGCACATTGGTGAGAAACACATCGGCGTTCTCCACCAGCTTGCAGAGCACATCGCGCCCTTCTTCCGTTGCCGTGTTCAGCGCAACGCTGCGCTTGCCCCGATTGTCCAGCTCAAAGACCGGATTGCCGAGCTCTTCCGTTGCGGCTAGGGAGGAAAAAAAAGTGCGGATAGGGTCACCCTCAATCGGTTCAATTTTGACAACGTCGGCCCCCCAATCTGCCAAAATTCCGCCGGCGCCCGGCGCAGCGATATACGTGGCAAACTCAATAACCTTCAAACCTTCAAGCATGGTGTCCCCTTGTCTTTGCTTGGGGACTATTCATGAATCGGCGCAAATGTGAAGCGAAAATGTTAACGCCCGTTAACGGAGTTAAACGAACCGCCATCCCCTCAAGGCTTCCTTAAGTTCAATCGGGCAAAGTTTTGTCTGGTGTTTCAATCTGTGGGCAGATGATGGAGCTGGGTCAACAAGATATCGCCGCGTTATTGACGGATCCGTCGGATAGCGTGCGCGCGTCGGTCGCAACCAAGGTGGCAACGGAAGTATCGGCGGGAGCGCTCACCGAAAGCGAACGCACCATCGCCAAGGCCATTCTTGAAACCATGGCGAAAGACGCGGCGACCCGCGTGCGCGCGGCGCTTGCGGAAAGCTTGCGATATGCGGACGACGTGCCGCCCGACCTGGTGCGCAAGCTTGCCGAAGATGTGGAGCAAGTGGCCATTCCCATTTTGGAGTCCTCGCCTGTCCTAAGTGACGAAGACCTGGTGAAGATTGTGCGCGGCAGCTCCGGTCCAAAACTGAGTGCCATTGCCCGGCGTGACCATGTGGCCGAAAGCGTGGTAAGCGCGCTGATCGAAACCGATGACGCACCGGCGCTTCGCACTTTGGTGAGCAATGACGGTGCCGATATCAGCGAGAAATCCATGGGGGTCATTCTGGACCGGCATGGGGAGGATGCGCGCATTTCGGGCGGTATGGCCCAGCGTTCCACTTTGCCGCTCAGCATTACCGAGCGGTTGGTGTCCTTGGTGTCGGACAGTTTGAAAATCTATCTTGCCGAAAATCACGATCTGCCGGCGGATCGTATTCAAGCGATCATCAATGATACGCGGGAGCGGGTGACGGTCAAATTAGTTACCGAAGAACACAGTGCTGATGATGTGGTGGATTTGATCAATCAGCTTTACCGCAACGGACGGCTTACCCCGACCATTATCTTGCGGGCGGCCTGCATGGGCGACATGCGCTTTGTGGAAGAAGCCTTCGGTTGCCTTGCCAAGATTACTACGCAAAAGGCATGGCTGCTCATACATGACGGCGGGCCGCGGGGCCTGCAGGCGATTTATCAACGTGCTGGGCTGCCTCAAAACCTTTATCCGGCGTTTCGCGCGGCCATCGACGTCTATCACGACATCGAACCGACAAGCGATACGACGGACAATGATCACTTTACCCAGAAGTTCCTGGAACGTGTCCTAACCCAATACGAAGACCTGGATGGGGACGATCTGGATTACTTCTTCAGCAAGCTGGATAGTATTGCGACCGTCCACTGACGGTATGCGATTGGACGTGCGCTAATTCGCGAGTGACGATGGCGGCGTCGCTGAAAGGCCGAAGCGTTCGTCGGAGATCACATCCGACCAGGTGGACAACCAATCGACCACGTCGTCGTAGCAGACGGGCGGGCTGATATAGTTGCCCTGCACGCCGGCAAATCCTAATTGCTCAATGCTCGACAACGATGCGGCACTTTCGGCCCCCACGGCCACGGCCATGACCCCATTGTCGCTGGCATCGCGTAGGAAGTTCACAATGCGGTCAACACCGGCGTCTTTGAAACGCGCTTCGATTTCAAGGACCGCTTGAATACTAATCTTGAGGTGCGAGAACACGTCATGGTCGATTCTGATTTCCTTGGTGAAGGCGTCGGCGCCCAAATGAGCGGCCGTGGCGATCCCCAGATCGTGCAGCTTCATCATGGTTTGCAAGAATCTGGTATTCGGCCGCTCGAGAGGATAGTGGGGCACTTCGACGATCAGCTTCTGGGACGGAATGTTGAATTCTTGGGCAAGAAGCGCGATCGACGCGGGCAGTGATCCGTCCAGCAGGTCGCTTGAAGAAACGTTAAGGCCGATGGTGAAATCGAGGCCCTGCCCCTGAGCGTCCGCACACGCGCGCGCCGCCTCGCGGAAGACGTAGCGTGTCAATTCGCCCGTGCGTCCCAATCGGTCCAGATGGGTCAGGAAAAGTGCCGGATTCAAAACGCCATAATCCGGGTGGTCCCACCGAATGACGGCTTCTGCGGCAAGGACCAACGGCGATGACAGAGATATGATCGGTTGGTAGTAGAGTTCGAAGTGCTTATTCTTGAAGCCGTCATCGAAGTCTTGATTGGTAAGCTGCATTGACTTGCGTCCAATCGGTCTATTCATTGTACAGCTCGACGTTCGCGCGAGCACGCTTTACCCTAGCAGCAAGGCGTTAACAGAAAGCCCAAGAACGGCTTGGGCGCTGCGCTAGTTATGAACAAAAAAAAAGACGCAACCGTAAAACGGGGGAACGACGTTAATCATGCCCGAGAAAGAACCAGCCAAACCTGTACCATCCGCCACTGTCCTTGTGCTCAGGGACGGAGAGGGGGAGGCGCCGCTTGAAGTCTTCATGGTTGTGCGCCATCACCAGATCGATTTTGCGTCGGGCGCGCTGGTGTTTCCGGGGGGCAAAGCGGACAAATCCGATTTCGATGCGGATTGGAAAAACCATGTGCGTCATGCGCAAGAGTTTGACGATTACAGTCTGGCCCTTCGGGTGGCGGCGATCCGCGAAGCGTTCGAAGAATCCGGATTGCTGCTGGCACGCAATCCGGGGTCGGAAGAGCTTGTGGATGCGAAACAATTGGCCTCTTACAAAAAACAACGCGATGCGCTAAACGCGCGGGAACTCGACTTCTTGGAGTTCATACGTGGTGAAGGGCTTACCTTGGCCTCCCATCAAATGCAGCCCTTCGCCCATTGGATCACACCCAAAATGATGCCGAAGCGGTTCGACACCCATTTCTTTCTAGCGGCATGGCGGGAAGGGCAGGTGGGCAAGCATGATGGAAGCGAGTCCGTGGATTCCATATGGATCAGCCCCCGTCAGGCGATCAAGGATGCGGAAGACGGCAAGCGAACCATTATATTTCCGACACTGATGAATTTGGAGATGCTGGCCCAAAGCGCGACCGTGGCCGAGGCTTTCGATGCCGCGCAGAAACGCAAGATCGTGACGGTGGAGCCGCAAGTTGAAGACCGCAACGGTACGCCCACCCTTTGCATCCCGGCGGAAGCCGGATACAGCGTGACGGAACGCCCAGTAGATCAGATGTGAGTCTAGTCTTCGCTGATCGCGTATTTGGTTTCGACGATGTCTTGCAGATTGTCGGCAATTTCCTTGCCGACCGGATCGTCCGATTCTTTGATGCCGCCTTGGATAATCGCGCGGATAGCGTCCACATGTGCGTTGATCAGGTCCATTGGCGGTTCCTGTTCCAAAGCTTTTTCGGTCAGCTTTGACAGGGTGGCCGCCACGCGCGCGGCCAAAGGGTATCCGTAAGTGGAACTTGATCCCTTCATGTCGTGGGCTACAACGTGAAGCGACTCGATCGCCAAATCGTTGAGCCCGTCCTCGACGGCGACACGGCGGGCATCAAGCAGCCGGGTCAGCTCTTCGTTCATCCACGTATCGAAATTGTCCGAGAGGCCCTGCATCGCCTCTTCGCCGCGCTTAATGAGATCCGCTGAGTCTAAGGTCATGTTCTTGCTTGTGCTCGTCATGGGAAGAAAATCCGCTGCTTCCTGTTAGCGATCTATTCTTTCCCTGTTGCGCCATCACCGGTTTGACGCCGTTTGGGATCATCCGGAGTATGACCCCGCCTACGTCACCAGACCGATGCGAATTATCGCGCAATTCGCATTAATTTTGGCTAAAGCACGCCGCAGTCTCGGCAGCGTGAGAGCAATGCTAGGATTGAGGACGCATTAGGTATTTATTCACCATACTGAACACCAGCGGGGCGCACATGATCACCAACATGATGCGCAACACATGCATGGTGGAAACAAACGCCGTATCGACGCCGGTCGATAGGGCGATCAAGGACATCTCGGTCAGGCCGCCCGGCACGAAGGATAGCAAAATTCCTTGCTGATCGAGGGAGACGATCGGGGCGATGACGAGCGCAGCCGCGACCGCCGCCACAATCATGATGCCGCCTGAGGCAATGGCAAGACCCGCAACCTTCCTTAGGAACGGCCAGGTCATGCCGGAAAACCGGCAGCCAATAGCCGCCCCCACGACGATTTGCGCCACGGCGATCATCTCATTGGGCGGGGGGCTCGACGAAATTCCCATCAGGTGAACGCAGGCACTGATCAGCATGGGGCCGATCAAGGCGGTGGCGGGCAATGGCACCGGCCGAAAGATCAGGAAACCCAACACCGCGCAACTTGCCAGCACAAAGGCCTCCAGCAGTTCGATGCTGAAAATGCTGGTGCCAGAAGGCGGCAGGGACGGCACGTCATATCCCAGCACCAGCCGAAAATAGAAGGGCACCGTGCTCACGATAAGCAATATGCGTGTGGCATGCACCAGTGTGATTACCCGCACATCGCCGCCGGCTTCTTCGCCCACGATTGCCATTTCGCTGATGCCGCCGGGCGTGCTGGCAAAAAACGCGGTGACATGGTCGAGGCCGGCCCATTTCCAAAAGAACCAGAAGGACAGGGCATTGGTGATGACGATGAAAATCACCAGCAGCGCCACAAACGCGATCCAGCCGGGGATTTGAGCCGCTAGTTCCGGCGTGAAGGCGGCCCCCAACAGCACGCCCAATATGGTGATCATACCCGTGCGCAGATCGGGCGGCACGGCAAGCCGCCGGCCGGACATGGTCAATACGGTGGTGACCATCATGGCGCCTAGCATCCAGGCAAGGGGGGCGCGAAAATAGGCAAAGACGGCGCCGCCGATTGTCGCGACAATCAGGGTGACGACAAAGGTCTGCCAGGTCGGCGTTGGCTCGTCAGTAGACAAACTGTTCGGCGAGGATGCGTTCATCCAGATTGTGGCCCGCATCGAACAGCATCTGGATCGATATGGAGCGGTCTTCGGTGGCGTCCACCCGAATGACATTGCGGAATTCCGTGTAATCGGCCACGGCGCTCACCGGGCGTTTCTCCGCCTCGAGGATTTCGAAAGAAACCCGCGCCCGCCGAGGCAGCAGTGCTCCGCGCCACCGCCTGGGCCGAAAGGCGCTGATCGGGGTAAGCGCCAACAACGCCGCATCAATTGGCAGGATGGGTCCGTGTGCAGACAGGTTATAGGCGGTGCTGCCGGCCGGTGTCGAAATCAACACGCCATCGCAGATCAGCTCTGCCATGCGTTCGCGGTCGTCTACGGTGATGCGTATTTTTGCTGCTTGCCGCGTTTCGCGCAGTAACGAGACTTCGTTAATGGCAAGCGCTTCATGGCTTCGATTATCCGCCGTAACGGCCTGCATGCGTAAGGGGTGGATGATCGCCGTTTCTGCCTTATCCAGCCGCTCTTGCAAATCCTCCACGCTGAATTCGTTCATCAGGAAGCCGACGGACCCTCGGTTCATGCCGTAGATGGGAAGCTGGCGATCCAGATTTTCGTGCAAGGTTTGCAGCATGCAGCCGTCGCCGCCCAGGGTGACGATTACATCCGCCGCGTCTGCAGGGACACTGCCGAAACGTTCGGTCAACTGCTTCAGGGCGGATTGTGCTTCCGGAACGGAGCTGGCCGTAAAGTGTATTTTGCTAAAGCGGGGCGCGGCCATACAGGAGCATTTCCGGCCTTGAAAGGGCGAATGGAAGATCTGTCATCGGAATCTTATATCGCGCCGTCCGGGGAGGGTCCAGACGGCGCGCCGACCGGCCGCTGAGCGGATTTGTCATGACCGCTTCAATCCGGGTCAGACTTGCTCTAAGTGTGGTACACCGACAAAAAAAGGGGCGTATTGCGATGATCCGAGTTTTGGCATTCTTCTTTGGCCTGCTGATGGCCGCAACGGTGGCCCATGCGCAAGCCGAGGCGCCGCCGGTCGAGCCGGCCGAACCTAAGAAACCGTCCCATGAAGGCTATTACTATCCGGCCATTACCAGTCAGGAAGTCTACGTGGCACGGGCGCGCAACAATCCGCAGATCGAACGGGACAGCCGCATCCGCTTCGTCACCGAATTGACGGCGCTGCAATCCCGCGCCGCCTATGCGCCCCAATACGCGTTGTTTGCGAAAGGGTCCGATGCTCAGAAGCTGATCATTGTCGCCCTCAATGACGATGTGTTCGGGACCCTTTACAGGGCGCGCGGTGTGCTTGCTCAACTCACGGCTTACGCCAGGCGGACGCCATTCTTCATCGAGAACAATGTGGATGACATTTTCACGTTCTTCGATTTGCTGAAGTATTTGGGATTCGAACGGCTGACGATTTCCGACGGGAAGACTTTCTCCCACCAGGTGGATTTCGAATAATCGCCTTTTGTTGAATTGCTAAGCCATCCCACTCCCCCGGCCCGTGAACCTTGTCCTCGGGCCGCGCGAAGCGCGGACCCGGGGGCACCCCAATGGTACCCTGGTTCGGGTGGTTGGGCCGGGGGAGTGGGATGGTCGAGTCGACAATTAAGTCTGAGGCTCGACATGATCATCTTTTGCCGATTGAAGTTGAGGGCGGTCCCGCAGACCTCTACCCCCCGGTCACCGACATGTGCCGGTTGACGGCCGGCTTGTTCTGGCGGCGGTCGATCACGAAATCATGACCTTTGGGCTTGCGGCCGATGGCTTCGTCGATCGCCTGCATGAGCAAATCGTTGTCGTCGCTCGCCCGCAACGGCGCGCGCAGATCGGCGGCGTCTTCTTGGCCCAGGCACATGAACAACGTGCCGGTGCAGGTAAGCCGCACCCGGTTGCAGCTTTCACAGAAATTGTGGGTGAGCGGCGTGATAAAGCCGAGCCGGCCGCCGGTTTCCTCCACACGCACATATCGGGCGGGCCCGCCGGTCCGGTCCGGCAGATCGGTCAGGGTCCAATATTGTTTCAGTTCAGCGCGCACGGCGGACAAGGGCAAATATTGATCGGTGCGGTCACCGTCAATGTCACCCAGCGGCATGGTTTCGATCAGGGTGAAATCCATATCGCGGTCATGGGCCCAGCTAACCATGTGCGGGATCTCATGGGCGTTGACCCCCTTAAGGGCCACCGCATTGATCTTAATTTTCAGACCGGCGTCTTGGGCTGCATCGATGCCGTCCAAAACTTGATCGAGCCGGCCCCAGCGGGTGATCTCTTTGAATTTGTCCGGGTCGAGGGTGTCGACGGATACGTTGATCCGACGCACGCCCGCGGCGTAGAGGTCCTTGGCATATTTGCGAAGCTGGCTGCCATTGGTGGTCAAAGTCAGCTCATCCAAATCGCCGGTGTCCAAATGACGGCCCAGACTTTCGATCAGCGTAAGGATCCCCTTGCGGACCAGCGGTTCGCCGCCGGTCAAACGCAGCTTACGGACGCCGCGCTGGACGAACGCCGAACACAGCCGGTCCAATTCTTCCAGGGTAAGAACCTCGGTCTTCGGCAGAAAGGTCATGTCCTCTGCCATGCAGTAAACGCAACGGAAATCGCAGCGGTCGGTGACCGACACGCGCAAATAGCTCACATGGCGGCCGAACGGATCGATCAGATCCGGCTTGGCGCCCGGTGCTTCCATGAAAGTGGGAACGGTGGTTTCGGTCATTTCCGCCTGCTGTGTACTTGATCCGACAAAGTAGCTTGTTGGTCTTGAATTTCAACGGTTTCCGGCGCCAATGGGCTTTGCAAATGGCCTCATGTCATGTGCAAGATAGAAGCGAGTGGTTAGCGAGGTGGAATCGGAAAACATTTACGAAACAGGAGGTTAAATGATCAAGCTAACGTTTTGCCTAAAAAGAAAGCCGGGCCTGTCGTTGGAGGAGTTCCAAGACTATTGGCGCAACAATCATGCGCCGCTGGTGGCCGGGTTCAAAGACGTGCTGGGCATCCGCCGATATGTGCAATGCCATGGGCGGCCATCGGATGCGGATGCGCCCTTGCGGGCATCGCGGGCCTCGTCTCTGGAGAATGCGCCCGCCATCTATGACGGGGTTGCCGAATTGTGGTTCGACAGCTTCGAGGCACTAGCCGCAAACAGCGAAAACGAAGCGGCGCGGGAAGCGGGGCGCGCATTACTGGAGGACGAGCGCAAATTCATCGATCTGGAAAACTCCCCCCTGTGGTTCGGTGAGGAGAATGTGGTTGTTGAGTGAACGTTTGGTGGAAGTTGGTTTCGATCCGGAATTGTCTGTTGTTAGTTGGCATGACGATAACATATGCGCATTGTTTATGCGCATAAAATGCGTATAATCTTATGTTGTCCAAACGATGAGGAGTGAGAACGTGGCGGACTCCAAGGTACCTGTGGCCAAAAAACGCCGCAGTGTAAATCTGACTATTCCTGAGAACATCATTAAATCCGCCAAGGCGTTGAATCTGAACGTTTCAGAAGCCGCCGAGGCGGGGATCCGCCGGGCCATCGCGGAAGCGCAGGCGGAACGGTGGCTTGCAGAAAACAATACGGCGATTGCTGCTCACAATGCGCGTGTCGAAAAAGACGGTATGCTCCTCACACCGGAATGGGCCGAAGATTAGTGGCTCGGTTCGACGTTTATCGATTTAATTCCCGCGCGGCCCCCCTTTTACTGGATGTGCAATCTGACATTTTGGAGGGCTTGGCGAGCCGTGTGGTCGTTCCGCTGGCGCCGGCGGCCAAAGTAGGGAAAGAAGAGTTGCCGCGCCTAAAGCCAAGAATATCGATAGACGGCAAAGACTACATCATGATGACGACCGATATCGCGGCCCTGCCTGTGGCGCGCCTCGGCGCGTTTGTCGCAAGCCTTGAAGAGAGTTACCAAGTAGAGGCATCAAACGCCCTTGATTTCCTGTTTTATGGTTTTTGATGGTGGATCACTCTGCCGCTCAGGCCCAGTGACGAGACTCTGTCACCAATTTGGGCCGTCAGCCATTCCCCCGCTCCTGTCCTAGAAGTATCTGCTTCATATCGCCATTTGTCTGGAAGCTGATAACCAGCAGATAGACCGCGAAATAAATCATGCCGCCAAATATACACAGGCCGAGCACGATGCCGAGCGGGGTGAAATTGTGGCGCCAGGCGATCCATAGCCCCGCCAGCAATACGAAGGTGAGAAAGTCCAGATTGAACTGACCTTGCCAATCCATGGCCTGGACGCCGTTGATCGCGGCGGGAAACAAGTTTGGCCCCACATTGGCCACCACAATCAATGTGTAGATGGTCACCACCAAAAACTGTACGACAAGAAACGCCCGAAACAAGGTCATCCAAATGCCTCCTTAATGCCAGCCTGCCAAACGACAATGTAGCGACTGCTACAAAAAATGGCAAGACAGCATTGGTAAGGGCAGCGACCGCTCACCGCGGCCGCGGCGTCCCCGGCATCAGGGCACAATGGCCGGCTAGTTTACCGAGTCTTGCGGGGCCTCGGGCTGAGGCACCGGTGCATGGGGCAGGATGCGAATGTCGCGCGGGGAAGCGTCTTCGGCGACGCCTTCCATCTCTTCGCCCAACGTGAGCAGTTTCAGGATTTGTAGTTCCCGCCGGATGCCGCTGCTCAGCTCTTCCAGATCCGGCACCGCCTCCGAGCACGCGACCAATCCGAAATCCATGCCGCCATTATAACTTTGAACGGTGATGTTCAGGCCGCAACTATGGCCAATCGCCGACACCGGATAATTGCCCACCATCTCACAGCCGTCGATTTGTAGCGGGAACGGCGCCGTGGGCACATTGGAGATCAGGACGTTGAAGGCAGGCCAAATCTGGTTGGAAATGCGTGAGGCTTCGAAGATGCGGCCCACACCGGCGATGAGCAATGGCAGCCCGGGTATGGATATGTCGCCGCTGTAAGCGTCTTTCCACAGGGCTGCGCTCTCCTTGGCGTGGGCCGCGGAGTCATGAATGCGATAAAGCCGCACGACGGCATCTTCCGTGTCGGTGTGCAGGCTTGTCAGCATGATACCGACACGATTGGCATAGGCCGCGTCGGTTTTGTCTCGGAAGGAAACCGGCACCGCCGAAAGCAATGGTTTGCGCGGAAGTTCTCGCTTCTTTTTCAAGTAATGTCTCAGGCCGCCGGCGCACGCGGCAAGCACCACATCGTTGATGGTCGTGTTGGTGGCATTCTTGATGCGCTTAATGTCGTCAAGCGGCCACGAGAACATGGAGAAGGCACGCTTGTCGGCCACGTTTACATTGAAGCGGGTGCGGGGCGCTGTGAAAGGAAGCGGCGTTCGCTTGTCCGGATTGCCGAACCAATGGCGCACCACTTTGCTGCCGGTGCCGATGAGGGACAGTCCGTCGGCAGCGGCTTTGAAGGGCAGCTGCATGAACTGACCGACCGCATCCGCCAGCATGTCGATCGCGTCCGGTTTTTTGGTGTCGCGGGCCGCCGGCTTTCCCATAAGCGACGGCAACGCTTGGTCGGCGCCGTCATACATGGCCATGGTCAACATCGCGCCCATGGCGCCGTCGATGTAACAGTGATGCAGCTTGGCAAAGAGGGCTACAAAGCCGCTTTCCAACCCGTCAATGATGTAATACTCGAAGAGCGGCCGCGAACGATCCAGCGGCTTGCTATGCAAGGCCCCGCATAATTCCATGAGTTGCTTCGTGGTGCCGGGCGCGGGCAGGCCCATCATCCGCACATGATCTTCGAAGCGGACGTCATCAAAATCGACCCATGCCGGGTGATCCAGATTCCAAGGGGTCTTTGTCAGTTGCCACTGGAAGGGGACGGCCACATCGCGTCGTTCGTACAGGCGTTTGACGAACCTGTCGTAGAACGCGCGCGCGCCGCCGGGCGGTGCCTTGAAGAGCTGAACGGCCCCGATGTGAAACATCATGCTGGGGGACTCAAGATAGAGCCACGCTGCGTCTTGTGCGGAAAGCTTTTGCATTGGAGCACCTGCATTTGTGCGCTGGGCGCGATCAGGTAACAGGCAATGGGCGCGTCGTCCGATCGCACGACCAAATTAAGCAAACGGTGCGACCATCTTTCCAAGAAACATGATCGTCGTTCCGTATCGTGTCTGCGGTGCACCTTCACGTTAAGAAGTCACCGCATTCTTCTGTTCCAATTGAACATTTTCAAACAGCGGCAAATGACAAACCGTGCGCTGTGTGACTGGAACAGAACAAAAAGGTGATGAACGCGAATATACGGGTGATCTCGCGCCCTGATTTGTGTTCAGTGCGCGAATTATTGATACCTGATTCGGTGTGACCCTTTGTTGAAGGATTGATTGAACATCAATGAAAAAGGGCTCCGACAGTTTACTGCCGAAGCCCTTCTTTTTCAATTTGGATGTTGGGTGCTGAGCGCTTTTTTATGCAGCTCTGCGCAAACCAGCTTTCTTGAACGTGTCACCAACGCTCTTGGTGATCGGCTCGATGGAGTCGCGAGAAACTTGCGTGACCATCTCGGCAATTTCGCGCGTCTGCTTGACGCCTTGCTGGAATTGTTCGCGAATGAACTGGCCTTGAATTTCGGCAGCTTCACGAAGGCTGGTTGCTTGCGCAAGTTCTTTTGTCATTTCGAAGAAGCGGTTCGCATCGTTCTGCGCGTTCTCCAAAATCTGCAGGTTGACCGCGCGGGTGCCGTCGGCCGCGATGGTCGCGGAAGACCGGATCACATCACCGGCGTCTGCGGTTGCCGTGCGAATGCTGTCGATTTGCTCGCGGAACTGTTCGCCCGATACCGGGATGCGCTCGCGCTGCTGGTCGATGAAGTCACGGAAGCCTTGGAAGTTGGTTGCCGCGCCGTTTGCCTTCGGGGCAGCTTTTGCTTTGGTGCGCTTCGCTGCGGTAGCCCGGCGGGCCGTCTTAGGTGCAGCTTTCTTGGTGGTGCGCCGCTTTGCGGTCGTCTTCGTCTGGGTTGCCATGAGAGCTCCTACGTCTGATCCATTTGCAAGGGAAGTGTCAGGCATACTGTCCAATCCCTGTATCCAAAATCTAAGAGTTAAACTTGTGAATACGCCCACAAACAGACATGGGCGGCTCGATGGGCGGGTATATAGCACCGCTTTTGCACAGGCGCAAGTGCACTGCACAAATTTTTTTGCATTGCGAAAACGTCAGGTTTTCTGCGGGCTCGTGTGGTTAACCGCTGTGCGGATGCCGCAGGTGCAACCAAACTGCGAGGTCAGGCAACCGGTGCAACCCTCTTTGGATACAACGCCGGAATTGCCAGATGAAGCGGTGCACAAAAGTACTCTTGCGGGTTGAACGGCGCCCAATCTTCCACATCGGCCACGAGCCGGTCGCAAATGGCGATCAGCGAAACGGGATTGACGCCCATGCCGCAATGAGATCCCAGAATCTCGATGTTCTCCCGCGGCATCGGCCCGTCATGCATGAGGTCCACATGGGGGATCATGGTGACGTGCTTCGAGACCACCCCGTCGAGTTGGCTGTAGATCGACACCAGGGGAATGCCCGGCGGGGGCCGGTAGATCTTGGTGAGCTTCGCCGTTTCAAGATGCAATTCAGCGGGCGCGCCGGTGACCGCTTGCAGGGCGACCGTCACCATCTTGTTGAGATGGCCGATCTTCCGGGGGTTGATGTAAGCGGGGCTGCCCAAAGTGATGACCCGGTCCACATAATTGGGATAGGCCCGCGCCAGTTCGCGCCCATAAATGCCGCCCAGACTTTGGCCGACGATCGACACTTTATTACCGGTCTTGTCGGCCATTTGCTTAAGCCGCGGTGCCAGCAGGTCTGCGAGGAATTTCATGTAATCCTGGCCGCTGGGACCGCGATTGGTGCCAAGCCCCCAGGATTTTGCATAAAAGCCTTGGGCGCGCAGAAATCGCACCAAAGGGATCAGCGACGCTTCCGGGCCTGAAAAGCCCGGCAAGGTCAGCACCCCTTGGGACGGGTCGCCCTTCGCTGCGAGTTGATGCAAAACCGGTCTGGAAAGAATGGAAGCGCTCCATTCTCCAAACGCCCATGCCAGGTCGATATTGAACCGGGCAAGGTCAATGGCGGTCCGTACTGGCATGTCCCCATCCCCTTTTACGCAAATCTACACGGGGATCTTGATGTCCCTTCACGGGCACAATTATGCCCGATCCCCCATTTGATGTCGTTAATATGACAGAAATATTCGCTAAAAATATAACAATTGCAACTTGAGCAATTTGTCTTATCGGACAAAATACACGTTATCCGCGATGGCTTTGCGGGCAAACCAGTGGCGGTTCTGCATTGCGGCGCTGGGGACCATTTGTTGAATGGCTTCCACGCGCTAGCATGACGACTCACCTAGGCTTAGAGGGGAGTAAGCATGACCACATCTTTTGTCAGAGTTCTCGGCGCGGCAGCGCTCAGCCAGCTGGTTTTTCTCGGGCCCGTCGCAGCCGACGGCCTGCAAATCACGCCCGGCCTTTGGCGCATCACCTCCACCACCACAAACATGATGGGCCCGCCAAAAACCGAAACCGAAGATCAATGCATGCAGGACGAGACATTTGATCCGATTGCGGAGCTTCAGGACGACAGCCAGACCTGCACGATCACGAGTCAGGATCTTACCGACAACACGCTCACCTTCGAAATGAGCTGCGCAGGCGCCGGCGGCCCTCCGGCCACGGGCAGCGGCCGATACACCATCAACGGCAATAGCGGCGACGGCGAAATGACCTACAGCATGTCCTTTGGCGGCCAGAACATGACCATGACGAACAGTTGGACGGCCGAACGTATCGGCGATTGCTGATTCCCGATCGAGCGTCTGAGCCGGTCTTGAGAGAACGGCTCAAACGCTATTCCGGCTGCACCTCATCGCCGGCGCCGTCATCCGTACCGTCTTCAAATTCGAGCAGGTCGAACGCCGGTTCCGGCGGGAAATTCCGCACCGCCCAGTCGACAATGCCGTCGCCGATTTCTTGCGGGTGATCTTCCTGAACGAAATGAAGGCCGGTGCCTAGTTTGACCGCTTCCGTGTTCGTCCAGGTGTCAGCAATGCGTTGCGCCGCATCTTGGGTGATCAGCGCGCCCGGCTCGAAATAGAATAGTAGTTTTGGTACGGACGATGTCGGCAACCACTTGATGAAGGCATTGACGCGCCGGGCCACGTCTTCCGGTTCGCCGTCGAACGGGATTTGGCGTGGCCACACCAGCGTGGGAAGGCGCGATCCATAGGTGGGGAAGGGCTCGCGATAGGCCGCCATCTCATCTTCTGTCAGCTCGCGCACAACGCTGAACGGCAAGACCCGCTCCACAAAGCCGTTAAAGCCCAACACGATCAGTTCGCCGACGCCCGGTGTGCGAAACGCCGTGAACATGGCTTGCGGTACCGTCGACAGGTCACTCATGTTGGGCACCCTGTAAATCGCCTCCATGAAGGCAATGCCGCGCACATTGTCTTGATTTCGGTAAGCGTAATCGAAGCCGAGCGCCGATCCCCAATCGTGAATGACCAGGGTGATGTCCTTCAACTCCATTGCTTCGATGAAGCCGTCAATGTAAGGCGCGTGCTCCACAAAGGTGTAGCCGATGTCAGGCCGGTCGGAGGCGCCGAACCCGATATTGTCGACGGCAATGGCCCGCGCACCGGATGCGGCCACGACCGGCACGATATTGCGCCACAAATAAGAAGACGTTGGATTGCCGTGCAGGAACAAAAAGACCGGCCCGTCCGGGTCACCTTCGTCAATATAGTGCATGGCGCTGCCATTGACGGTGATGTAGTGGGATTCAAACGGATAGTCCGCCCACACTTCCGACATTTGGCGCTGTTCTTTGACCACCGGGTCGGGCCCGAGCGTGGTGAGGTAAAAGCCGAACCCGGCGCCCACGACGATCAACAATAGGAATAGCCGGAAGATCCACTTCAGAATAAAGCCCATATCACCCCCCTAGATGTCGGCCTTTTGTTGTTGATCCCAGCATACGCGCCTTGAGAGAGATCACAACAAATCACTGCAACCGATCACCATAGAGTGATGCAAACAGTTGGGCGTGCACAGGCCGAAAATGCCGCGCTGACCGGTGCAAATTTGCGCCGGAAGATCTTTTCTAAGTAGCGGGTTTGACCGCCATGACCTTCACGCTCGCGGCATAGTCATTGACGTTGTAGCGCTTGAGCAGGTCGGCGAGGCGCTTATACACGTCCGGGTCTTCCGCTGGGGACTCGCTGGCCGTCGGGCCGCAACACGCGCTGGACGCCTCTTCCTCCATGGCCGGTCCACAGCAGGCGGATTGGCCGTCCAAGGCGCCATAGGCGTTTAGGTCGGCGCCGCTGTCCTGAATGTCCACCGCGCTAAAGCCAGCCTGCGTAAGACCGTTGCGGTAATCATCAACGGAAATGGCCCCGGCGATGCATCCGATATAGGCGCCGATGTCCGACGCTAATTCGGGCGGCAAGTCGGCGGTGATCGCAATGTCGCTGATGGCCACCCGCCCGCCGGGCTTCAGTATACGGAATATTTCGTGGAACGCCTTGTTCTTGTCGGGTACCAGATTGATCACGCAATTGCTGATGACACAATCGGCCGTGTGATCGGGCAGGGGAATATCGTCGATCTCCCCCAGCACAAAGTCGGTGTTGGTGTGCCCGGCCTGTTCGGCGTTTCTGTTGGCAAGCGCGATCATGTCCGGCGTCATGTCGATGCCGATGGCACGGCCGCCCGGCCCCACCGCTTGAGCTGCCAGGAACACATCCAAACCGCCGCCGGACCCTAAATCGACCACGGTCTCGCCCTGCCGAAGGCTCGCCAGGGCGGTGGGGTTGCCGCAGGAAAGACCCAGATTGGCGTCCTGGGGCAAGCTTGCCAATTCCTCGTTTGTATACCCGAAGGCTTTGGCAACGACGTCGGCAGCACCGGCCTGCTGGGAGACCCCCTGCCGGGCAACCGCGCCGTAACCTTCGCGCACGGCCTCTTTGATGGCGTCACTCATAGTTGGTTTCCGGTCGTTAATCGTACAGACGTCAGTTTTGTTACAGATCAGCTTTCGGCCCGGCAAGTCCAGTTGACTTAAATTGTTCGTGTTCGCGCGCTTGGCGCTGCCCCCATTCGTTGACAGTCTGGCTCAACAGCGGCACTCTCAGCCGCATACACCGCTATTTCGGCCGGGGAGGATGGGCGCCCAATTGAGCGCAACCGGCCAGGGACCAAAGACGGCGCCGGCCGCAAGCGGGTCCCGCACAGATTGACGCAAAAGAAAGGTTTCAAACATGTCGGTCGCTCATGAAATCAAACACAGATCGGTCCGCGATCAGGTCTCGGACGAAGAATGGCAAGTCCGTGTCGACCTTGCCGCGGTCTACCGCTTGGTCGCCCATTACGGCTGGACCGATATGATCTTCACCCATCTATCTGCCCGGGTGCCGGGGCCGGAGCATCACTTCTTAATCAACCCGTATGGGCTTCTGTTCGACGAAATCACCGCGTCCAGCCTGGTCAAGGTGGATACGGAAGGCGAGATCGTGATGGAAACGCCATACCCGATCAATCCGGCGGGCTTTACGATTCACTCGGCCATTCACATGGCCCGTGAAGATGCCCAATGCGTCATGCATCTGCATACGGATGATGGGGTTGCCGTGTCGGCACAGAAGGAAGGTCTGATGCCGCTTACCCAAACGGCGATGAACGTGCTGGCCCAAGTGACGTATCACGACTATGAGGGCATTGCGTTGGACCTTGACGAACGCGAACGGCTGGTGGCGGATCTGGGGGACAAGTATCTGATGATCCTGCGCAATCACGGCACGCTTGCGGTGGGCCGCGATTGCCCCAGCGCCTTTATGGCCATGTTCTTCCTAGAGCGTGCCTGCACCATGCAGATCCGGGCGCTCTCTGGCGGTACGCCCAACATGCCCAATCCGGGTGTGGCTGAAAAAGTAGCGCAACAAAGCAGCGGCATGTATGAAGGCCGGTTCGGACAACTGGCCTGGCCCGCTCTCTTACGCAAGCTCGATCGGGAAGACCCGAGCTACCGCGACTAGAAGAATTGCAATAATGGTTTCGTGAGCCCGGGGCACGTCTGTGCCTCGGGCTTTTATGTGGTGGGTCCTTTTGAAGGAGAGGATAAGATGAAGGCCGTGGTCTACGACCGCTATGGTCCGCCTGAGGTTCTCCGCATCAAGGACGTCGAAAAGCCCACGCCTGAGGACGATCAAATCCTAATCAAGATCCGCGCGGCCACGGTCGGCAAAGCCGATGGGGAAATGCGCAGCTTCACCTTTCCCCTCTGGCTGCAATTGCCTTTGCGCTTGATGTTCGGGGCGAAAAAGCCCCGGATCAAGATCCTCGGTCAGGAAATTGCGGGCGATGTGGAAGCCGTTGGCGCGCATGTTAGTGACTTTAAAGCAGGGGATGCCGTCATGGCCGCTCTTGAACGGTTTGGGGGACATGCGGAATATATCTGCGTTCCTGCGAAAAGCGCGGTCGTGCAAATGGCCCCGGATGTACCCTACGAACAGGCCGCCTGTCTTACGGTGTTCGGCCTCAATGCGCTTCATTTCATTCGCAAGGCAAAGATCAAGCCCGGCGAAAATGTGGTGATCAACGGTGCGGGCGGCAGCATCGGCACGGTCATGGTGCAACTTGCCAAGCTGGAGGGTGCTGAGGTTACGGCCGTCGACAGCGCCGATAAACTCAGCATGCTGAGCGGCATTGGCGCGGACCATGTGATCGACTTCGCGCAACATGACTTCACGCGCTTGGGAAACAAATTTGACGTGATCATCGATGTGGCCGGCACCGGGTCCTATTCCCGCTGCCTCAGGGCGCTCAACCCAGGCGGCCGTTACGTGATGGCAAACCCCATGTTCATTCCCATGGTGCGCAGCCTGTTCACCAACCGGATCGGCACCAAACGGGTGTTGTTCCAATTTGCAAGCTACTCAAAGGAAGGGCTTACTCATTTGGGCGCCCTTGCGCAGGCAGGGAAACTCACACCAGTGATCGACCGGACATACAGTTTGGATGAGATTATCGATGCCCATCGATATGTGGATACCGGCGCCAAGCAGGGCAGTGTGGTCGTCACCATGTAACGCACCAGGGCGACCGCTAATGACGTGACACGGATTTCCCATCCTTCGAGACGCTCGCTTGCGCTCGCCCTCAGGATGAGGAAATCCGTTTGGGCTTCTCGGTGACCTCACCCTGAGGAACCGTCCAAAGGGCGGTGTCTCGAAGGGCGAGGTCACCAAACATAACTCTCATACTTGACAGGTGTGGGAGATCAGATGCCGCATCCGACACCGGCGCATCCCTAAACTTTAAACTTTGTTTACGAAGCGGCATTTAGGGCCGATTAGGCTCTTTGGGGTTTGATGGTCGGCATCACACAACGACAAACCCGGCCCGCCCCCAATGTTCGATACGTCGCGCCCATCGCTTTGGAAATTTGGACTCGCCCAAGGTGCCGCCTTTTCGCTGCTTTGGGGCAGCCTCATGTGGCTGTGCCAATGGCAGCACCAACTGTTCATGACGCCGGTCACGGCCATTGTCACGTCGGTGCTGGCGGGCGCGGGGTTCGGCTATGCGATGATGCGCGTGAAGCAACACCACTATTATTTGCGACTAAACCAGGAGCAGGACACGGACGGCTAGCCGCTCTTGACGGTTTCCTGTTCCATGTCGGTTTTCATCTTGTCCAGCAGGGTCACCGCCTCTGCCGCGTAAGCACCGATCCACCGGTCGTGGATGCGTTTGATCGGAATGGCGTTGAGGTAATTCCAGCGCACGCGGCCCACGCGGCGCACCAGCACCAGGTCCGCATCCTCCAACACCCGCAAATGCTGCATCACCGTGCACCGGTCCAGATGCGCGAACAGGGCGCACAGCTCTCCCGTTGTCTGCGGATTGTCGCGCAGTGCATCGAGCACTTCACGGCGCACGGGGGCTGCCAGGGCCTTGAAAACCTTGTCGTCCTTTTTTGTCTTTGACATGTTATAAATATATAACATAATATAGAGCAAAACAAGGAGGCAATACGATGGATCTCAAATTTGACGTGACGGTTCGGATCGACCGACCGGTGGCAGAGGTATTTGAAGCCGTGGTCAACCCGGAAAAACTCTCAGCCTACTTCACCACCGGCGGCGCCAAGGGACGCATCGAAACCGGCGCGACGGTCACCTGGGATTTTCATGACTACCCGGGCGCCTTCCCTGTGAAGGTGGTGGAAGTGGAAAAAGACCGGCGCATCATCCTGCAATGGCAGGCCGAAGATGTGGATAAGGAAAAGGACGAACCCTACAACTCCACCGTCACCATGCGTTTTGAACCGATGGATGACGGCCGCACCTTGGTGTCGATTGCGGAAGAAGGCTGGCGCGATACGCCGAACGGGCTGAAGGCGTCTTACGGCAATTGCCAGGGCTGGACGCAAATGCAATGCGCGCTCAAAGCCTATCTGGAGCACGGCATTAATTTGCGCAAAGGCTATTTCAAATAGCGCTTACCACCGCGTGGTTTTGCTGCCGCTTACGATCGTACCGTCCGCCTGCAAGGTCAACAGCCAGGCATCGCCATCCTCTTTGGACGGATCGTAAGAGCGGCCGACAAACAGAAGAGTGTCGTCGTCCAACTCGGTCATATCGGTAATGGCGGAATCGAAGGACCGCACAAGAGTTTGCCGCCAGATTGGAGTGCCGTCCGCCGCCAAACGCACGATCGCTATCGTGACGTCCTGACCTTTCTTGGGGAAGGACTGCAGGACCATGACAAAGTCGCCATTGGCGGCACGCAAGCTGGTGGCGGGCAATGTGGCGGCGGCGCTTTTCGGTTCCGACCAAAGTTCGGCGGGTTGTCCGGCGTCAAGCCGCGTCAGACTTACCGGGTCGCCCACATCGTCCGACAGCAAATGGCTGCGCCACAACATGGTGGTAAGAGCGTTCGGTGTGCCCCCGTCAAACGTGCCGAAGGACAGGCCAAGGGCCTTGCCGTTAAAGATCCGTTGTGTTGATCCCGATTGACGATCGATCCGCCAAATACCGGGCCGTGTGGGCTGGCCGAAATAGGAAAACCTGCCGGAGACAAGAAGGGCATCTGTGCCGACGTCTTCCCGGATATGAAACAATTTGACCCTTTCCTCCGTCAGCGGAGCAAATTGTTCGGTCATCCGTCCGTCGAAACCAAGTTCCAAAAAGACCGGCCGTTCTTCCTCCGGCTTCAGCTTTTCCGCCTGTTCGTCATCCTCAGGTTTTCGGATATGGGGTTGCAAAACCGCAAGCGCCGTGTCCCGACGGGCCAGCAGATTGGTGGCCGACAGGTTTTGCTCCCCCTGAAACGGACGCATCCAAAGGCGGCGGCCATCCTTGTCCAGCTTGACCAACAGCGCATCGTTCTTTTCCGGATTGTCAAGGCGCCGTGTGGATCCCCCGAGCAAGACGCTGCCATCCGGCAGGGCAAGTCCTGACAGGAAATTACTGCCACCCGTTGGTGTCAACGAAACGAGCCAACGCACTCCGCCGCACGGATCTGTCTTAAACGCGAAGGCTTGTGTTTCGTCATTGTCAAGGACGCGCGCGCCAAACAAAACCAGGTCGCCGTCCGACGTCGGAACAACGCCTTGCGCGGTTTCGGTTTTGCCGGTGCCGGCCAACCATTCGCCCAGTGGGGCGGGGCACGCGTCTGCCGTTTGAGCTCCCCCCACAACGCCGTAGCACAAAAGGCCGATCAAACAGGTTTGTCGCCAAAGCTTGTTGTTAGGCACAATCCATACCTGCTATTATTCCCCCTGAAGTTCTTCATGGCGGCGACAGGGCCCCATGCGTAAGTGAGACGGTTTTCAGCCCCCATATGAACCGAGAATTCGCACCATTTGAAGCCAGGTTGCAAGACCCGGGTGCGAGACTTTGTGCGCGCCATACGGGGTTGCTTGCAAAAAATTGGGATGAACCCCATGCACCCATCTTTGTCGGTGGGCTTGTCCTCCCCGCTCCCCCTGCCCAACCACCCGAACCAGGGTACCCTTGGGGCGGTTGGGCCGGGGGAGCGGGGAGGCGTGGGATCAAAAAACTGTATGAACCCCATGCACCCATCTTTTTGGGTCTGAAAATGTCCCATGTTGAAACAATCAGCGGGCCTGTGCCCCTCTCATTAGACGGGTGGTGCGGCACGGCAAACTCTTCACAAATGCAAGTCATGAACGGAGCAACGTAAGTATGGTTCAATTTGGAGTTGGGCAGCCTGTCCCCCGCACCGAGGACAATCGTCTGGTGATCGGGAACGGGAGCTACACGGACGACATCACGGAACCCAATCAGGCCCATGCGTATATGCTGCGCTCTCCTATGGCACATGCAAAGATCACCTCGATCGATACGTCGGATGCCAAAGCGGCGCCAGGCGTGATCGCGGTCTATACCGGCGCCGATATCGAGGCAGCGGGCATCGGACTTGTGCCGTGTCTTGTGGCGGTCCTGCCAAATCGCGACGGCAGCAAAATGCAATTGCCGCCGCGGCCGCTGCTTCAGAAAGACTTTGTGCGGTATGTGGGCGATTCCGTCGCCATGGTGGTGGCGGAAACCCCCAATCAGGCCAAAGATGCGGCTGAGTTGATCTTTGTGGACTACGAAGAACTGCCGGCCATATCGGACACGGAAGCGGCTGCGGCACCCGATGCGGTCAAGGCCTGGACCGACGGCCCTTCTAATGTCTGCTTCGATTGGGAATTCGGTGACGAAGCCAAGGCGGAAGAAGTGTTTCAATCCGCAGCTCACGTGACCAAGCTCCGGCTAGTGAACAACCGGGTTGTGGTCAATTCCATGGAGCCGCGCGCAGCGGCGGCCACCTATGATGCGGCAACGGATCGTTACACCCTCACCCTGGGCAGCCAGGGGGTGCACCGTATGCGGCAGCAGATCTGCCAGCAGATTTTGAATATTCCGGAAGAGAAGCTCCGTGTGGTGACGAAAGACGTTGGCGGCGGCTTCGGCATGAAAGGGTTCATGTTCCCCGAATATCCGCTAGTGGTGTGGGCCGCCCAAAAAACCGGTCGTCCCGTCAAATGGACGGGGGAGCGGTCGGATGCCTTCCTGACCGACACCCAGGGGCGCGATCAAGTAACCAACGCGGAACTTGCGCTCGATGAGGGAGGCAAGATTCTGGCGGTGCGCATGGAGACCATCGCTAGTGTTGGCGCCTATGGATCGCAATTCGGTCCTGCAATCCCGACCCTTGCCGCCGTCGGCATGCATGCGGGCGTCTATAACGTTCCGGTACAGTATAATCATGTGCGTTGTGTACTGACCAACACCACACCGGTGGATGCCTATCGCGGGGCAGGGCGCCCGGAGGCGAGCTATATTATCGAACGGCTGGTGGACACGGCGGCAAAGGAACTCGGCCTTACGCCGGATGAATTGCGTAAACGCAACTTCGTGCGGCCGGACCAGATGCCTTATGACTCGCCGTCGGGGGTGAATTTCGACAGCGGGGAATTCGAGCGCAACCTCATCGACGCCTACCAGAAAGCCGATGTGTCGGGTTTTGATGCGCGGCAAAAACAGCGCCGGGCGCACGGTCAGCTCTCCGGCTTGGGCGTCTCCTACTATGTGGAGCGCACGGGCGGATCCAACATCGAATACGCCCAGATCGAGATCAATCCGGATGAAACCGTCGTTGTTTGGATCGGTACCCAGTCCACGGGGCAGGGGCATGAGACGGCGTTTGCGCAAGTGGTCGCCGACAAGCTCGGCATTCCTTTTGCAAGCATCACGGTGCGCAGTGGCGATACGTCGAAGCTAGGCAAAGGCACCGGCACGGGTGGGTCGCGCTCGGCCTATCTGGGCAGCGGGGCCGCCACGGAAGCGTCCAATGACGCCATCGAGAAAGGCAAGTCCATCGCCTCTAACGAATTGGAGGCTGCTGCCGCCGACATTGTCTATGGGGACGGTGCGTTCAGCATCGCCGGCACCGACCGATCCATCGGCTTGTTCGACGTGGCGCGCATTGCGGCAACCCAGGCCCAGGGCGACGACATTCAGGCATTGGTGGGCGATGGGGTCTATGAGCAGGAAGGCAACACCTATCCCAATGGCTGCCACATCTGCGAAGTGGTGATTGACCCCGAAACAGGTGTTACGTCCATCGACCGCTACACGGCCGTCGATGATTTCGGCACGGTGGTGAACCCCTTGTTGCTCGCCGGTCAAGTGCATGGCGGCATCGTTCAGGGGCTTGGCCAAGCCATTGGGGAGAACACGGTCTATGACGGGTCAGGCCAGCTTTTGTCGGGCACATTCATGGACTATTGGATGCCGCGGGCCGACGATTTCCCCATATTCGATTTTTCCTACAATGAAGTTCCGTGTACGAAGAATCCATTCGGCATCAAAGGGTGTGGAGAGGCGGGCACGGTGGGTGCGCTGGGCGCCTATGTGAATGCGGTGGTCGATGCGTTAAAGGACCGCGACATCACCCATATCGACATGCCCATTACGCCGGAGAAAATTTGGAATGTACTTCATTCATAAAAAATCTGCCGCAACGGGCAGCAGCTAAGGAGAGGAATGCATCATGGGTGTTATGGATCTGTTCAGTTTGGACGGTAAAGCGGCGGTGGTGACGGGCGCGGGCAAGGGCATTGGCCGCGGCATTTCGCTCGCTCTTGCGCAAGCGGGCGCCAATGTGGTGGTCGCCTCGCGCAGCAAGGACGATCTTGAGTCTCTCGCGCAGGAAATCGAAAAATGCGGCCGTCGCGCCTTGGTGTGCCCGACCGATGTGACCGATCAGGGCCAGCTTGATGCCCTGGCCGCCGCTGCAACAAAGGAATTCGGCGCTGTCGATATTTGGGTCAATAATGCGGGTGGCATTCCCGATGCCACACCGCGTTTCCTAACCCGTACGGAGTCCGATCATTGGGACCAGCAAATAGACCTCAATCTCAAAGCGGTGTGGACCGGCTGCGTGACCGCCGCCAAAGCGATGGGCAAGAACCAGGGCGCCATCATCAACATCTCGTCGCGCGCGTCTTACGGGCCTCAATTCATGAATGGCCCCTACGGGGCGTCAAAAGCGGCGGTGAACAGTCTGACTGCCACCTTCAGCCGCGAACTTGCGCCGAACATTCGCATCAATGCGGTGGCCCCGGGGCCGATCCCCACACAGAACTTTGTCGAATGCATGGGCACGGACACGCCGGAAAAAGAAGAAGCGCTCAAGAAGCAAATCGGCATTCCCCTTGAGCGCTATGGAAAGGAAGAAGACATCGGCGCGGCCGTCGTATATTTGGCCTCGCCCGCAGCGTCCTGGATTACCGGGCAGGTCTTGTACGTGACCGGCGGTCTTTAGTTTTTAAGAGGCGCTTTGGTCGGCCTTAAACGCCTCGATGCTGGCTTTTAAATCTCTGTACTCGGAACATCCGAACGTGCAGATATCGTCGAGCTTGGCAAGCTGTTCTTCGGCTTTCTCAAGCTCGCCCAGCTTGAGGTAAAGCTCGCCGAGATATTCGTTGGCCCCTTTGTGATTGGGCTTAACAGCCAGCGCTTGCATGTAGTAATCCATGGCTGCGTCGTCTTGGTCGAGCTGGCGGTGGGCATAGCCCAGATAGTTGAGGATATCGGCGTTGCCCGGATGCTGTTCGTTCAATGCCAAGAGCATTGTGATGGCTTCGCTGTATTGTTCTTTGTTGATGAGTTTGACGGCCTGGCGGTATTCGCGCGAGCGGGTTGGGCTTGGGGGCCGTTCGCTCTCCGTGGATGTGGAGCCGCCAAATCCGCCACCACCCATGGAGCCGGCGGCAAAGCCGGTGCTGGTGAACGCGAACAACACAAGGGCTGTGAACAGGGTAATGGCAAAGCCCCATGCCAGCCTGGGAGACGCAGTTTGCCGGATGGCAACGGCTCTTGATCGACGCGTTTGGTTTGCCATGACGGCCTCCTTTGTGTGGGGAATGGTCACCGCCGCATCCTACCGGGCACCGGGGGGGTTACAAGAACGCAGCCACCCATGAGTCTTCACAATCCCGTAAGTTGACAAATTGTCAGTTTTGGAAAATGATCCGGGAAAGGTTCGGCAACGGCGGTGATATGGAAAAGACGCTAGAGAGAAAACCCCAAGGACGCAAGGCAGAAAGCAGACGGCGGTTGCTCGATGCGGCGCGGCGGCTGTTTGTCGAACACGGCTATCACGACACGCGACCCCAGGACATCTCGAAAGAGGCGGGCGTCGGACACGGCACCTTCTACCTCCATTTTGAGGACAAGCGCGCCTGTTTCCTGGCTTTTGTCGATGAGGCGCGGGAAGAACTCAACCAGGAAGTCGATCATTATGTGGCCGATGCCACCTCGTTGGACGGCTTCATACGGGGCACGCTAACGGCCGTTTTTGCCTATTCCGCAAAGCATCCAGGGGTCTTGCGCGCCGCCGTCGCCGATATGGAAGTCATCGGCGGGGGCCCCGAAGCGGATCTGGAAGAGACCATCATGGATGTGTGGGGGGATGGCTGGACCGAAAGGATTATCGAAGTGGCCGCGGACGGCTTGGTCGATTCCGACTTTCATATGCAGACGGTCGGGCATGCAATCCCCGGCCTGATCTATCAGGCCTTCCGGAATGCGGTTCGGCGCAACGTGCCCGAGGAAACGGCGATCGACACGCTGACACGCTTCATCGTGCGCGCCCTGCAGCCCCAACGAAACACCGACTAGGGAGATGGCCATGGTTCAGCTCAGCTATTCACGTGAAGAATTGATGGCTGATCACGACTATGCCCGACCACAGGAGGAAGCAGGCTACCGTCTGCATGGCGGGTTCGATGCGCAGGGACAATACATTTCGCCGCGCACGCTCCATCGCTGGCCGGCGGTAAAAGCCTGGGGCGACACGCTGAAAAGCCGGGGCTGGCCGCTGATCGATGCGGACGTAACGTTGATGTCGCGCGGAAACTATCCAACGCTTGATCAACAGAAACTCCTGCTGTCACACGATGTGGGCCAAAGCCTTTGGGACGGCATCACTATTACCGGCATTATCGAAGCGCGCGGGAAAATGTTGTGCGATTTCGAAGCGCCGGACCTTCAAGAGATCATCGTCGAAGATGTTTCTGAAATGGCGGTGGGCCATTTGAACAAGGGGCTGCTCTTTGTGCACGGGCTTGACGAAGGCGGCGACCCGGCCAGCGGTGTTGGTGCGCACGATGCCATGTGGTTTGCCGTCCGCGATCTTTTGTTTGGCAAGGACAAATATCCCATCCCCGAAGTACCCCAGAGCCTTTCCCGCCCCGTCGAAAGCCGCGAGATGCCGCAGATCCCTGAGGCGTATGAGCAACTGCTCGTATTGCTCATGAATGTGCTGATGATCGAAGTGCGGGCGGAGAACTTTTTTAGTTTCTGTTGCGGCATTGCCCGCGACGAGGCGGCGTTCTCGGACCGGCGCAATGACGCTCTGAAAGCGGCGGAGTTGGTGGACCGTATCCGCACAGACGAAGCGATCCATGTGGCCTATCTTCAAGCGGTCATCTCGGAACTGAGAAGCCTTACTTTCAAAACTGTCGATGGAAAAACCATCGAAGGACACCTGATCTTGGATCCCGTCTGGGATCGCATGGTGCGGTGGCATTCGGAAACCAATCACGACAATGCGCGCGGCCAAACCCGTGAAAAAATTCATCGCCTTTTGATGTCAAGAAGCGATGGCGCCGCGTTGGTATCCGAATTCGACGCATTGGAAAGGAAACTGGCGGCATAAAGATGAAAGACTTTGCAGGAAAAACGGCATTCATCACCGGCGGCGCCAGCGGGATCGGCTATTCCATGGCGCAGGCGTTCTTGCGTGAGGGCATGAATGTGATGCTCTCCGATATTGAGGAAGATGCGCTGGGCAAAGCCGTCGATCGCCTCGGGGCAACCAATGCTCAAGTGCGCACGGTGGTGTGCGACGTTGCCGTTCGAGAGGCAGTGAATGAAGCGGCCGCACGTACCATCGAAGAATTCGGCAATGTTCACATCGTTTGCAATAATGCGGGCGTCGGGGCGGGCGGCCCCTTTGGGGAAATCGATCCCGCCGATTGGGACTGGACCATTGCGGTTGATCAATGGGGCGTGGTGTACGGCATCGAAGCGTTCTTGCCTCACATGAAGGCCCATGGCGAAGACGGCCATATCATCAACACGGCGTCGATGGCGGGCATGGTGGGCTTGCCGAACATGTCGCCTTATTGCGCGGCGAAATTCGCCGTGGTGGCCATGACAGAGACGTTGCATTCAGAACTTGCGGAAACGAATATTGGCGTGTCGGTTCTGTGCCCCGGATTCGTCCGTACACGTATTCATGAAAGCGGCCGCACGCGTCAAAGCAAATATGGCGGACCCCGCGAACGCATGTTGGAAGGTCCGGATTCGGAAGAAGGCGATGTGGCCAGTTTGGTCAATTCGGGAATCGACCCGGACGCGGTTGCCGGCCGCGTGTTGGAGTGCATTCGCGACGATGAGCTTTACATCTTTACCCATCCGGACACGTGGGAATGGCTAAGCGAACGCTTTGGGCGCATCGAAAGCGCCTTTAAAAGCGCAGCCGTCAGCCCTGCATTGCGCGGGGAAGGCTAACGCGGCAAGCAGACGCGCCATCGAAGGAAGGGCAGTCATGAAGTTTGGCATCTTTTATGAACATCAATTGCCGCGCCCCTGGAAAGACGGCGATGAGTTGAAGCTTTTTCAGGATGCGCTTGACCAAGTGGAGTTAGCGGATCGGTTGGGCATCGATTACGCCTGGGAGGTGGAGCACCATTTTCTGGAAGAGTATTCCCATTCATCGGCCCCGGAAGTGTTTTTGGCGGCGTGCTCCCAACGCACAAAGACCATTCGCCTAGGGCACGGCATCGTGCTGATGCCGCCCAATTACAATCACCCGGCGCGGGTTGCGGAACGTATCGCCACGCTCGATTTGGTGAGTAAAGGCCGGGTGGAATGGGGGACGGGCGAATCCTCTGCGCTGCTTGAGCTTGGGGGCTACAAAGTTCCTGTCGACCAAAAACGCAGCCAATGGCGCGAAGCGGTGGAACAATGCGCCAATATGATGGCGATGGATCCCTATCCCGGCTACGAGGGTGAACACTTTTCCATGCCATGCCGAAATGTGGTGCCCAAGCCGGTTCAAAAACCGCATCCGCCATTGTGGGTGGCCTGCTCAAACCGGGAGACCATTAAGCTTGCCGCGCGACTGGGCATCGGTGCGCTTACATTTGCCTTTGTCGACCCGGCGGAGGCCAAGCAATGGGTCGATGATTATTATCGCATTCTAAAGGAAGAATGTGTGCCGATCGGGCATGCGATCAATCCCAATATCGCCATGGTCACCGGCTTTTCGGTTCATCCGGATGCGGACGAAGCAAAACGGCGGGGTATGGATGGATTTCGCTTCTTTGGCTATGCGCTGGGGCATCACTACATCTTCGGTGAGCACGTGCCCGGGCGCACGGATATTTGGAAAGCCTTTGAAGACGCTCGCGACGGGTTGCCCGACGAAGGCGGCAATCGCGGCATCGGCACGCCGGATCAAATGCGTACCCATTTGCGGGGATTTGCGGAGGCCGGGGTCGACCAGGTGGCCTTCATTCAGCAAGGGGGCCGCAACAAACACGAACACATCTGCGAAGCGCTTGAACTGTTCGCAACTGATGTGATGCCGGAGTTCAAGGAAAAAGAAGACGAGCGGCAGGCCGCGAAAATGGAGGCGCTTGCGCCTTATCTTGAACAGGCGATGGAACGCAAGGACAAGATGCCCGCATTGGCGGATGACGAAATTCCGACGGTGGTGGCACTGGGGCGTCAGATTGCGGAAACGTCCAAGTCCGCGGCGGAATAATCACTTGCCCTTGAGCAGGATGGTTGTGCCGGTTTCGCCATTTTGGAGGCGATCCAGGTGGAACTGGGCAAGGTGATCGCCAGGGCGTTGTTGCAGGATTTCACGGAACGCTTGTTTGGCGGTCGCGGGATCGCCGTCAAGCGTTGCATAGGCGGATAGGTAAAGATCCGTATCTTGATCATTTGGTGACGGTTCATAGGCGGCGATCGGTTCGCTTTTGCCGGCCAGAATAAGTTTCCCCACCGGCCTCAGGCGATGGCTTGTCGGCGGCAATGGGCCATCCGAACCGATCAGAATTCTAGAGTTGGTGAACTTGTTGGCGCTTTCCAGACGCGACGCCGTGTTTACGGTATCGCCGAGCGCTGTGTAGTCGAAGCGGTCACGGCCGCCGAAATTACCCACCACCGCCGGACCGCAATAAACACCGATGCGCGTTTCGCCGACGTCAAATCCCTGTGCGGACCATTTCTCGGCAAACGTATCGCTGAAGCGGTCGATTTCAATGGCGCAGGTCACCGCCCGGTCGAAATCATCGTCATGCGGTTCGGGCGCGCCAAAAAAACTCATGGTGCCGTCGCCAAGGAACTTATCGATGGTCCCGCCATTCCGGAGCACCGTACTGGCGACCCCTTCCAAATAGTCATTGATGATTTCAGCCAGGAGTTTCGCATCCAACCCTTCGCTGAACGACGTAAACCCCGCCAGGTCGGTGAACAAGACGGTGAGCTGACGCCGTTCGCCGCCCAGTTGAAGGCGTGACGGATCTTGGTCCAGCCGCGAGACAATTCCCGGCGGCACATACCGCGCAAAGGCGCCGCGAATAAACGCGCGTTTCTCGCGTTCACGGCGGCCATCGAATACGCTTGTCAGGGAAATGGCGGCCACCAGCGCCAGCACCGGCATGAACACCGGATAGAGCGGGCCGCCGTACCGGTAGATGAAAAAACTGCAGGTCCAGAACAGGATAACAATGAGCGCGCCGATCACCACTTTGGCGGCCATGGGCGCGCGCACCAGCGCGATGACCACGCCTAAGATACCGGCGAGCAAACCGATGACGAAATTCGTCGGGACGCTTGTCACCCACAAGGCGCGCCCATTCAAGAGCTGCGCCAGCGCATGGGCATGGATCTCGATACCCGCCATGCGCTCTCTCCAGTTCGACAAATTGAACGGCGTTCGGTGACGGTCGATGTCAACGAGATCAACACCAATCAGAACCACCTTGCCGTCGATCCATTCCGGTGTTGCGAGATCGATCCAATGGGCCGGATACTGTTTGAATGGTTTTTCGCCTTTGACGGTTTTGCCCCACCACGCGATGGGCGCAACGCTTTTGTCGAACTCGACGCCAAGGGCGTGGGCAATGGCTGCGGGAAATTGGAATGGATACGGGCTATCGGGATCCCAAACCGGTTTTTGCCGGCGCGCGGTTCTGTCGAATGTGTCGAGAAACGCAACGCCGTGACCCGCGGGATTGTCGCCGACAAATCTCTGGAGTTTGCCGAGGCGTTTCTTTTTGTCACGCGAGGACTCTGTCTTGTCGCCCGAGATCGCGCCGACATCGAAGGTGTTGTCCGACCAGATCGGGATGATCGGCGCGCGTGACTCCTCGAACGCTTTGATCAGCAAATTGTCTTTTTCCGGCTCTGTTTCGCTGTCCAACAATAAATCGATGCCGATCGCGCGTGCCCCCAGTTGGTCGAGACGATTGATAAGGTTGGCCATGAAGGCGCGGTCGATGGGAAAATGGTAGGGCAGCGCGTCCAGCGTCGCGTCGGTGATTGCGACAATGACGATATCCTCATTCTGAGGTTCGGCCGGTGTCGCCAATGCGATGCGGATGTCCCGCCCCCACATTTCCAGGGCATGGGTGAAGGCGAGGCCAGACGGCAGCGCGCTCGAAATCAGGCCGCTCAGCAGAATAATACCGCCGAGCCACGCAACATCTCGGCGTGTGCGAATGCGCAGCGCCTGTAGGATTTGGGCCACCATGGGCCTACCATGGCGGCGATTTGCGCCAGTGCCAAGGTGCCAGAGGTGACGCCGTTCACAACGCCCGTTGAGGCGCTGTCCAATTCGACCTAAAGTCAGATATTGCGGGATCCCGATCAGGACATAACGCAAAAGGGGGCGGGGATGCGTATCTGGCAATTTTCAAGGGCCACCGTGGCTGCCTTGGCGTTGGCCATAATCGCCATTTTACTTCCGGTTCAGGCGTATGCCGATTCCATGGTTGTGGTTGAAACGAACGTTCGGTCGCTACGCGAAGGAACGTCCTTGAACCGCCGGCACGAGTTTGAATTGCGGGATGGTCAATATGTGGTCCTATTGACCGAATCCGGCAGCATCCTTGAGATAGAAGGCCCGTTTGCTGGGCGAATCGAAACTGACGGTAAAAGAGCAAATCCGTCTGTGCTCGAAGAGCTGGAAGATATGGTCTTGCGGACCGAAAGGGGCGTTGGCGACCCGGCCGGTAAGAGAGGGCCCAGCTTCTATGATTGGCTCTTCTGGAGCCGGCACGAAGATCTTCGCACCACAGTGGAAGTTTTGATGGGGGGCACCTGGTGCGTTATTGAGGATCCGCCGCCGGAACTGTTTCGGCGGGTGTACTTCGGACCGCCTGCAAAAGTGCATTTGAGGGATCTACAAACCGGTGATGAGGGCACGACGAGCTGGGGCCTCATCGGCACCCGTGCCATTTGGCCGAAGGAGCTACCCATATATGACGGGGCGACCTATGAGATTCGCGTCGACGATGGGGATCCTGTGAGGTTTACGTTGCGGTTGGCACCGAACGGCGACACGACGGCCCCAGAGCAACTCAATTGGATGGCGGAAGTGGGCTGCGACGAACAGGTCCAATACGCCATCGGCGAAATCCGGGATCGGATTTAGGCTATTCCTTGCCTTAATTGAGTGGCATCGCTCTCATCTTACTCTCGGTTGTGATCCGGCCGATCGCCGGTCCAATTCCGTGCAATTTTGCCCGTGACCCCAACTTTTTAGGCATGCATGCTGCAAACTTGCTCGTTCCGCTTGTGGGTAGAATTTGCTATAACAAGTCAAGCCCGGGCCAGAAAACGGGCACGAATAATCTTCACTAATGACGGGAGGAGGCGACTGGTCGGTCGCCCAATGCAACAGGTTCATGTTGGATCTGTTGTGCAACTTGGTCGTGCGATACCTTTGGACTCGCCGCCCATTTATTCGTCTAAACCCTCGCAAAAATTAAACACTAATGTGCAAATTTGCACTAATGTTGCAAACAAATCACACGTATAGATTTTGTGACGGTTTGGGCGTTGTGCTCCGTTGACCGGGATTCCGAACCTGCCTACGGTCGGCTCAGAGTTGAGATCCGAACGGCTGGGTTTTTCTAAGTTGTTTCAGTGACAAGACCGAACGGGGAGCGATTCCGCGAACGCTCGGCGTGTGTCCGGACCTCAGGGGATGCGGGGCTCGCAGCTTACATAACGCGGGCACTTTCAACTTAAGTGGTCAGGGCAAAGCCCGGCCGGGAGGACAATTAATGAAAAAGGGTAGTTTTCGGTCAGTCTTGATGGGCTCGGCAGCATTCGCCATCGGCACGGTCGGCGCGGCGGAATTGGCGCAGGCGCAACTTGATGAGATCGTGGTCACCGCGACAAAACGTGAGCGTTCGCTGCAGGACGTTCCCGTTTCAATTTCTGCCTTCAGTGCAGAGGCACTCGAGCTGGCAGGTGTCACGAACATCGACAGCCTTCAAACAAGTGTTCCCGGTTTTTCTGTTCAAACCGCTCAATCTTCCGGCCAGAACACGTCCCTTCGCCTACGCGGTGTTGGTACCACGGGTAACAATCTGGGTTTTGAAGGCGCGGTTGGTATCTTTATCGACGGTGTCTACAGATCCCGGGCGGGCGCATCCTTGGGCGACTTCCCGGATGTGGAGCGGATCGAGATCTTGCGCGGCCCGCAAGGCACACTCTTTGGTAAAAATACAACCGCCGGCGCGGTGAGCATCATCACCAAGAAGCCGAAAATGGACGAGTACGAAGCGGAGCTTCAGGCGACCTTCGGTAACTTTGATCGCCAGCAGGTGCGTGGCGTCGTGAATTTTCCCATTTTGGATGGCGTTCTGGCCGGCCGCATCTCGGCCGACTACAGCCGGCGGGATGGATACAGTGTCGATATCCTCGATGCGACAGACGACATCAACGACCGGGACCGCTACAATATCCGGGGTCAATTGCTTTGGACGCCAACGCCCGACATCGAAGTGCGGGTGATTGGTAACTACTTCGCGGCTAACGAGTCTTGCTGCGGACCGACACAATTCTCCGACGACGGTCTGTTGGTCGCCGGCGCCAATGCTGGCGCGTTTGCGCCGCTCATTCCGGGGCCGGTTGCAAACCCGGCCAGCACCCGGAACGGCAACTTCTCCTCAAGCGATTTTCCGGTATCGGAGCGTCAAGAAGACCGAAACGGTCAGATTGACGTGACGTGGGATTTTGCTGAGAACATCTCGTTCTTTAATTCGATCTCATACCAACGCTATGACATCGGCGGAACGAACGATGTGGATTTCACGCGCTTCGATTTCTTCAACGTGCCGTTCTCCGCTCAGCAGGTTGAGCTGTTTACGAACGAGTTTCGTTTCAATGGCCAATTGAATGACCTGCCGTTGGTTCAGTCCGTCAACTGGCTGTTCGGCGGTTACTATTCCAGTGAAAATCTGGGTACTCAGGCGAACCTGACTTTTGGGAATGACGCAGCCGTGATCGGCCCGCTGATTGCGGGTGCGTTCAATGTGGGCGCCATTCCGCCGGGCACGTTCGCGATCGCGCCGGGCGATTCTCAGTACGAGATATTCACCCAAAACGGCAAAACGCGGGCCCTGTTTGGCCATTTGGATATCGACCTTCTCGAATGGTTGAACCTCTCGGGTGGTGCGCGTTACACCACCGAAGACAAAGAAGGTGGCGCGGTCTTTACGACTGTAAACAGCGCCGGCATTAATCCTTTCATTACAGCCGGTGCCCGTCCGTTTGATGCCACTGGTGATGCGGACGAGTGGATCGGCACGGTTGCGGTGACGGTCAACTTCACGCCAGACATCAGCGTCTACACAAGTTTTGCCCACGGATATAAGTCCGGCGGTTTGAACTTTGACCAGCTGGGCGGTCAGGCCGGCTTTTTGCCCGGATCGGGGCCTGCGCTGTTGGCTTTTGCCGGCGGTAATCCCTCAGCCCTTACCTTGGGCACGTTTGATGATCCTACGTTCCCAGTGGAAACCAACAACACTTATGAAGTTGGTGTGAAATCGAGCTTCTGGGACAATCGGGGAACATTCAACATTACCGGCTTTCATTCCGTCTTCAGCAACTTCCAGATCCTCGCGTTTACCGGCGTCAGCTTCTCGATCTTGAGCGCGCCGGAAGCGACAACCACCGGATTTGAGACGGAACTGCAACTCTCGCCAATCGAAGGGTTGAATATCGGGGCCGCATACACTTATGCCGATGCCGAATACAGCGCGCCGGTTTCCTTGCCGACAGGCGAGCAGCTCGGCGATAGCAGGTTGACGAATGCGCCGCTGCACAGTGGTTCGGTTCGCGCAACCTATAGGCAGCCGATCCCGAACACAGGACTGGTTGGTCTCATCCACGGTGAGTGGGCGTACAACAGCCGCACCAATACCTCCACCGCCATTCCTGCGGATCGGGAACAAAACGGCTACTCGCTGTTCAACGCGCGGGTCGGTGTGAACACGGACGACGATCGCTACGGCTTCCAGCTTTGGTGCCGGAACTGCGGCGACGAGCAATACCGAAACATTGTTTTTGCGGGCCTTGTGGGCGGCGACTTCGCTTACATCACGCCGCCTCGGGAATGGGGAGTGACACTCTCGGCGAAATATTAAGGATTGATTCGGTGTGTGACCGGGGTCCTAACGGCCCCCGGTCACAGTCCGCCGGATAACAGGGGCAAAGTGGTCACGAAAGCGCGACCACTGCCTCAGAAAAGCGTGAAATAGAGCGGCAAATCAGGCGATTTGGCCGCCTTTTGAGGTGTTGTAAAATGACAACGGTGTGACAGCGAGTTGTCAAATCCCTCTTTGCGCTTATTGACCTGACAAGTTCTCATCTCGTACCGTCTTTCCAGGATCAAAGCCTATCAATTGGGCAATTTCTGCATCTAGAATGATCAAAAAGGCTGGGGTGTCTAAAAGTCCTAGCAGATGCAGCCCGGATAGGGGGGCGATCTCGATATCGTAAACAGGCAGCCTGGTCAGCTGCCCTTTCGAGTGGCCTTGGCTTCGCCGGGTCGGGAGGACAAAAATGATTAAATTTAATTTGCGGTCGGCCTTGCTAGGCACGGCAGCAATTGTTGTTGGTACCGTTGGCGCCGCCGAAATGGCCCAAGCCCAACTCGACGAGATCGTCGTTACGGCCACGAAGCGTGAACGGTCGCTTCAAGACGTTCCGATTTCGGTTTCCGCGTTCAGTGCGGAAGCTCTGGAACTTTCCGGTGTTACCAATATCGACAGTCTGCAGACGTCGGTTCCTGGTTTGGCCATCCAAACCGCCCAATCTTCGGGTCAGAACACATCGATCCGGCTGCGCGGTGTGGGGACGACCGGCAACAACCTAGGTTTCGAGGGTGCGGTCGGTATCTTTATCGATGGTGTCTATCGGTCGCGTGCTGGTGCATCCCTGGGTGACTTCCCGGATGTAGAGCGGATTGAGATCTTGCGCGGCCCGCAAGGCACTCTGTTCGGTAAAAACACGACCGCTGGTGCGATCAGCATCATCACCAAGAAACCGAAGATGGATGAGTGGGAAGCCGAGCTTCGGGCAGGTTTCGGGAATTTTGATTCCCAGACGGTTCGCGGCCTTGTGAACTTCCCCATCGTTGACGGCAAACTGGCCGGGCGTGTTTCGGCGGACTACAGCCGTCGAGACGGATTTGGTGTTGACGTCAACGATACGACCGATGACATCAACGATCGCGACCGTTACAACATTCGCGGGTCCTTGCTGTGGACACCGACACCGGACATCGAAGTCCGGGTCATCGGTAACTATTTTGCAGCCAATGAAAGTTGCTGCGGTGCTGTCCCGTTCACTGACCAGAATGCCATTGTGGCGATCGCCAATGCCGGTGGTTTCCCGACGATTGCAGGTCCGATTGCCGGTTCTGCGAGCACGCGGAACGGCAACTTCTCCACAAACGACTTCCCGGTTTCCGAACGTCAAGAAGACCGTAGTGGTCAGATTGATGTGACCTGGGATTTCGCTGAAAACATTTCGTTCTTTAACTCCATTTCGTACCAGCGTTTCGATTTGGGTGGCACGAACGACGTGGACTTTACCGGCATCAATTTCTTCAACGTGCCATTTGCCGCGCAGCAAGTGGAATTGTTCACGGAAGAATTCCGATTCAGCGGTGAATTGGCTGACTTGCCGTTGGTCCAGTCCGTGAACTGGTTGTTTGGCGGTTATTACTCTAGCGAGAACCTTGGCACGCAGGCCAATTTGACCTTTGGTCCGGATGCCGATGCGACCAGTGCCTTGCTAGGTGGCCTGTCTATTGGTGAAGCCATTTGTGCGGCTTTCGCACCTCTGCCATGTAACATCGAACCTGGTGACTCCCAGTTCGAAACGTTCACGCAGAATGGTAGAACGAGAGCATTGTTCGGTCACTTGGACATCGACCTGACATCTTGGTTGAACGTTTCTGGTGGTGCGCGCTTCACCACGGAGGACAAGGAAGGTGGTGCCGTATTCACGACCTTGAACAATGGACCTGGTGTCAATCCCTTCATCTCCGCGGGAGCACGGCCTTTTGAAACCGATGCTGACTCTGATGAATGGATCTACACGGGTGCGCTAACCGTCAAATTTACCGAGGACATTAGCGTTTACGGCAGTTATGCTCACGGCTACAAGTCCGGTGGCATCAACTTTGACCAGCTAGGTGGTCAAGCCGGCTTCTTCCCGGGTTCCATCTTAGGTGGAGCGGGTGGCACAGTTGGTGATCCAACGTTTACGGAAGAACTCAACAACACCTACGAGGTGGGTCTGAAGTCAACGTTCTGGGACAACCGAGCGAGCTTGAACGTTACCGGCTTCCATTCAGTATTTAAAAACTTCCAGGTTTTGTCGTTCACCGGCGTGAGCTTCACGATCGTCCAAGCACCTGAGGCAACGACGACGGGTATCGAAGGTGAATTGCAAATCAACCCATTTGAGGGCCTGAACGTTGGAATGGCCTATACTTACGCTGACGCTGAGTATAGTGCGCCATTCGTGCTGGACGGAAATATCTTGGGTGACAGCCGTCTAACAAATGCCCCGCTGCATAGTTCGTCGATCCGGGCAACCTATACGCATCCGATCCCGAATACTGGATTGGTTGGCCTGTTGCACGGTGAATGGGCTTACAACTCTCGGACTAACACATCAACGGCATTGCCGCCGGATCGTGAGCAAAATGGTTACTCATTGTTCAACGGCCGGATTGGTGTGACCACGGATGATGATCGCTACAGCGTTCAGCTCTGGTGCCGGAACTGTGGTGACGAGCAGTATCGCAACGTCATATTCGCGGCACTGTTGGGTGGTGGTGATTTCACCTTCATCACGCCGCCGCGGGAATGGGGTGTAACACTCTCTGCGAAGTACTAATCGCAGCTAAATGAATTCAACAGGCCGGGGCGGCAAAACCGCCCCGGCTTTTTTGTGCTCTCTACACAAACAAAAAGCCCGGCCAAAAGCCGGGTCTTCTTAAAGCCAGTATTTTGCTGACATTTAGGCCGGTGTGGAGCTGAGTGGCATGGGGGAAAGACCAAGCTTTTCAAAGAGCCGACCGTCTTTTTCCTGGCCCGGATTTTTGGTCGTCAGCAGCTTGTCGCCCACAAAGATCGAGTTTGCCCCCGCGAGAAACGCGAGCGCCTGCAGCTCGTCGCTCATATGTTCCCGGCCCGCGGATAAGCGCACCATGGATTTCGGCATGAGGATGCGTGCCAAGGCGATCGTGCGGACGAAAGAAAGCGCATCGGCTTCGTCTTGGCTTGCAAGCGGTGTCCCATCGATTTTCATCAGCATATTGATGGGCACACTTTCCGGATGCGGCGACATGTTGGCCAACTCCACCAGCATCGAAACGCGGTCTGCATCTTGTTCGCCCATACCCAAAATGCCGCCGCAGCAGACCTTCATACCCACATCGCGCACATTCTTCAGCGTATCGATACGGTCGTCAAACGTCCGTGTGGTGATGATCTTGTCGTAATAGTCCCGCGACGTATCGATATTGTGGTTGTAATAGTCAAGTCCCGCATCGGCGAGGCGCTTTGCTTGTTCTTGTGTCAACATGCCCAGCGTCATGCAGGTTTCCATCCCCATGCCCCGCACTTCGGCCACCATGTCGCAAATGGCGTCCATATCCCGGTCTTTGGGGGAGCGCCAGGCGGCGCCCATGCAATAGCGCGTGGCGCCGCCTTCCTTCGCTTGGCGGGCCCCTTCGAGCACCTCTTCTACATCCATGAGCTTGGTGGCCTCGACACCCGTTTCGAAATGCGCGCTTTGAGAGCAATACGCGCAGTCTTCAGGGCAGCCGCCGGTCTTGATCGATAACAGGGTCGAAACCTGTACTTCATTGGCATCGAAGTGCCGGCGATGCACGGTTTGGGCGTCAAAAATCAAGTCATTGAATGGTTTTTCGAAGATTGCTTGCGCTTCTTCCAGCGTCCAGTCGTAACGCAGCGCTGACTTTTGCGTGCCGTGCATTATCAAATCTCTCTGGCTCTCGTTGTCTTGATGAGGCCGCATCCTAAGGAAAACTCGCAAGTGTGCAACTAAGCAGACGCGCCTAGTGTCCCGAATCCGAAGTTCGTTCCATTAAAACGGCTTGCTCCTTACGAACTTCGGATTCGTAAGGACACTAGGAAGCCATTGAATCTAGTGTCGTTTTAGGTTCAGAAGTTCGCTTCCGGACTCGCTGAGATTGCATAGCGAACTTCTGAACCACGACACTAGCACGAAAAAACGTCATGAAGATGCAACCGCTCTGTCACTCAGCCGTCACGCCGAAGCGCTATCCAAGAACCCTATCCAGAGCCCGCCTTCGCGGCCCCGGATGCGTACTTTTCGGGGCCGCGTCTCCTTCTTCAGAGCTGTTATCTGGCATGTCATCGAGCCGCTGATACTGCGTCGAACGCAGGACTAGCCGCAATTGCAGCCGGACCCGGCGAAAGGCTCCGGGTCCAGGGGGTCGCCTTCTTTGAGGGCGGCCTTGATCATTTCGACAGCCAAGTCGTCGGGCATGCGGTGGACCGGTGGATAGTGGCCGAAGGCGCCAAGGTATCGCTCTGTCAGGGCGTCCAACGACTCGTGCGACATCGCCCCGTCGGCAGATGCCGTGGGAACCTGATCAACCATAAAATGCCCTGCCTTTGCTTGCGCCTTAGCGCTGGGACATTGCGACTTCAGCTTCGCCTTCTTTCGGCAGCCAACGCTCGTAAATGTCCACACAGTCAAAAAACGCAATGACCATGCGCCCACCCTGACGCTTCTTAAATGCAGCCTGCTTGCCGAATTGGGCGCAATGCTCATTGGCAACGCGGATTGCGTGGTTCACGTCATGAAAGCGGGTGCTGTATTCAACCGTCACGCCCGTTTCATCTGATTTGAGCGTATCAGGTTGGAAACCGGTCGAGCAGCAAGCCAAAAAAACCGCCCCCAAAAGGACAGCGATACGGGACCTCACCACCATACCTTACTCCTACTTATTATCCCCCAATAATGGCATATCTGGCGGAAATTGTAACTTTTGTTTCAGTACCCAAGAATCGGCGGAATCGCTTATAGTCGACCGGTGTTTCACGCAGTTTTTGGGCTGTTCAGGATCATTTAGGGTGTCTTCGCTAAAAGCAATTGCTGTCGCGCCACAGCTCATGCAGCCCATGGAGCTTGTGGCGGCGGTTGATGTGACGGTTGAAGCCGGGCTTACGGGCGACGCGCGCGGCCAAAATACGGGGCGCCAGGTCACGGTATTGTTTGAAGAGGATTGGCAGGCGGCGTGCGATGATGTGAGGTCAGCGTTGCCCTGGGAAAGAAGACGGGCAAATTTTTTGGTTAACGGGGTCGATAATCCGAAAAAGGTGGGCGCGCGGCTGCGGGTCGGTGAGGTTGTGTTGGAAGTGACGGAAGAGACCAAACCGTGTCAGCTCATGGAGCGCGTGCAGCCGGGCTTGCGACGCGCCCTCGAACCCCATTGGCGCGGAGGTGTTTGCTGTCGTGTGATGACCGGCGGCCGCGTCGCCCAAGGCGATCGCGTGGATATCGAATTACCTGAATGACGAAGTCGATTTCTAGATCTTCTTTGTGGGTTGTTATTGGCGTTGCGCTGGCATTTTTGACCGCGTGCGACAACAACCCCTACACACCGGACGATTCATCCAAAAAAATTCTGTACACGTGGTTCAGGGAAGCGCCCAAGACGCTCGACCCCGCTGTCGCCTATACAACATCGTCGCATCAGTTTACCGGTGTGATTTACCCCTCAATGCTGGAGTATCACTATCTCAAGCGGCCGTATCAGCTAACGCCGAGCTTGGCGAAAAGCGTGCCGGCGCCCGAAGTTTTGCCCAACGGGTATGTCCGCTATCGGTTCGACATGCGCGAAGGCGCGATGTTCGAAAAGGATTTGTGTTTCGAAGAACTTGCCGGCGTCGAACATCGCGAAATTGTGGCCAGCGATGTGGTGTTTCAGTTGAAACGCGTGGCCGATCCCGCAATCAACAGTCCCGTGGTCAGCGTCTTCTCAAAAATTGCGGGCTTCGACGAATTCATCAAAGCGCTTACCGAGGCACGTGCAGCCGATCCCGATTTTTCATCGCGGCGTATCGATCAACAATATAAAGAAGCGGGAGACATCGAAGGGCTCAAAACGCCAACACCTCACACGCTGGAAGTAACGCTGAAGGAGCCTTATCCGCAAATTCTCTACTGGTTCACCATGCAGTTCACGTCGCCCGTGCCATGGGAAGCGGTGGTCTATTACGACGGGCAGGACGGCCGGGACCATCTGCGGGATCATCCAGTGGGTGGCGGGCCCTACCGGATGGCGAGCTACAATAAGCAGTTCCGTGTGGTGCTCGAGCGGAACCCGGATTGGTGGGGCGCTAGTCCTGCGCACCGGGGCGCGCCGGGCACCGTCTACCCCTCTGAAGGCGAGCCGGGTGACAAGGAAAGGGGGCGGCTTGATCCTAAGTATGTGGGGCAGCCGGTGCCTTTTATCGATCGCGTGGAATTCCGCCGCGAAAAAGAGGCAATCCCCAGTTTCGGCAAGTTTCTACAAGGTTATTTCGACTTGTCCGGCATTATCCAGGAAAGCTTCGACCAAGTGATCAAAAACGATCAGCTGTCGGAGGAAATGGTTGAGCAGGGGGTGCGTCTCGAGAAATCGGTTTCTCCGGACGTATTCTACATTGGCTTCAATATGGACGATCCGATGGTCGGTCACGCGGCCGGCGAGCGCGGCCGCAAGCTTCGACAGGCGATGAGCCTTGTGGTCGATGTGGAGGAATTCAAACGCGTCTTCACCAATGGCCGTGGTGTACCCGCTCAATCGCCGGTACCGCCTGGCGTCTTCGGCTATGAAGAAGACTACCAAAACCCTTTCCGGGTCGTCGACAAGGAAAAAGCCAAGAAAAAGCTCGAAGAGGCTGGCTATCCCGGTGGAGTCGATCCGGAAACCGGGCAGCCACTGAGGCTTACATTCGACACGGCGGACACGACTTCCCGAGGGCTCTTGCAATCCCAGTTTTATGTGAGGGCGTGGCGGACCATCGGCATCGACGTGGAAATCAAGGCCACCAATTACAACCAGTTTCAAGAGAAGGTCAGAAACGGTGCCTACCAAATCTTCAATTGGGGATGGGTTGCCGATTATCCGGATGCGGAGAATTTTTTGTTCCTACTCGAAAGTGGGCAGGCCCGTTCAGTTAGCGATGGCCCGAACACGGCAAATTTTCAGTACGCACGCTACGATGCGCTTTTCAAGCAAATGAAAACCCGCGCCAACGACGAAACCCGCTTGGAAATTATCCGCGAGATGAAAGACATTCTGGCCGAAGAACGTCCATGGATTGAGTTGTTTTCACGTGAAAACTACGCGCTTTATCACGGATGGATGCAAAACGTAAAACCGTTCGGCATGTCCGTTCCATTTTACAAATATTGGGATATTGATCCTGATCTCAGGACGGAAAACAGGGCGGCCTGGAACAGGCCGGTTCTATGGCCCGTCTATGTGCTGGTTGCCTTGTTCTTCGCTATTTTGGTGCCGGGCATCCGGACCTTCTATCGGGAGCGTCAATAGTCATGGTGGCGTATATCATCAGGCGTATCGGCTATGGGTTTCTCACCGTCTTAGGCGTGCTCTTCTTCTTGTTCATCCTGTTTTTCGCGGTAACGGATCCGGACGATATCGCGCGCAAAGCAGTTGGCGAACGCGCCCCCCCGGAGGTCTACGAACAATGGAAGAGAAACAAGGGTTACGACAAACCCCTTTTTGTGAACACCGAACATGGTTGGTTGAGCGGCGGGCGTTACACGGACACGCTGCTGGTTGATCATTACACCCGCATGCTCACATTCCAGTTTGGCCAAAGCGATGCGGACGATGCACTGATTTCAAAACGCATCCGCGAGGGGGCCGGTCCGAGCCTGATGCTCACCGTGCCGCTTTTTTTAAGCGGCATGGCAGTTGCCGTGATGGTGTCGCTGTTCGTGTCGTTCTTTCGGGAAACCTATATCGACCGCATGGCGCTTGTGCTGTGTATGTTGGCGATGAGCGTCACCATCCTGCTCTATATCATTGGCGGCCAGTATTTGATCGGCAAGGTGCTGCACTGGTTCCCAATTTCCGGCTTCGACCCTGACCCCACCATCGTCTACAAGTTTCTATTGTTGCCGATTTTGGTCGGATTGGTGAACGGTCTTGGGGCAGACGTTCGATTTTACAGGACCGTGTTTGTCGAAGAAACCACCAAAGATTACGTACGCACGGCGCGGGCCAAGGGGGCCGGCGAAATCCGCGTAATGGGCAATCATGTGCTGCGCAATGCACTTATTCCCATTCTGACGCAGATTGTCGTGGCGATCCCGTTCCTGTTCACAGGCTCGCTGCTTCTGGAGTCGTTCTTCGGTATCCCGGGACTTGGATCGCTGACGATCGATGCCATCTTCGGCAATGACTTCGCGACGCTTCGTACGATGGTTTACATCGGCGCCCTGCTTTTTGTGACGGGTCAGATCCTTACCGATATCAGCTATACCCTCGCTGATCCACGCATTCGATTGGAATAAGGACGATGTTGCTGTCGAATCTCTTAGTCGTCGTCATTCTGATGCTTTTCGCGGGGCTTGTGTATTACGTGCGCACAAACCGGCTGTGGCGCGAATCCGCACAATCGCTGTGGAAAAGGCGGCCAATCGCGGTAACCGTCGTAGGTCTCTACTTTGTTGTGGGCATTCTTGATTCCGTCGCCTGGGTGGGGGGTGTCGACCTAAGCAAGACCCAGGATGTGGTGGCGGCCTCAAAACCGCGGACGATCATTGATCGAATGTTCTCACCCGAAACCAGAAGCGAAAGAAGTTATTCCGCCCCCTTCGCATCGAAGGAGTTCTACGGGGGCGCAGACCTCACCCATCCGGGATCGTACTGGTTGGGCACTGACCGGCTGGGCCGCGACGTCCTTTATCTCGCATTCAAGGGCGTTAAGGTTGCGCTGTTGGTGGGCGGTCTCACAAGCCTGATCGTTATTCCCCTTGCACTGTTTTTTGGCGTGTCCGCGGGCTATTTCGGTGGTCGATTGGATGATGCCGTATTCTTTGTCATGTCGACCCTGGCCGCTATTCCGGGCATCTTGCTTTTGATTGCCCTGATCACCGCGCTGGGCAAGGGTACGTTGCAGGTGTGCGTGGCGCTTGGCGTTACCGGGTGGGTGTCGTTCGCCCGACTCGCACGTGCGGAAACCCTAAAACTTCGAGAGTCTGATTACGTTCAGGCGGCGCGGGCCCTGGGCGTCTCTGATGTTACAATTATCATGCGCCACATTCTTCCGAACCTGTCTCACCTGATGGTGATTACATTTGCGCTGCTCTTCACGGCGCTGGTGCTGTCCGAAACGATTCTCGCTTATCTGGGGATCGGCGTGGACGGTAGCTGGGGCCAAATGATCGACCAGGCGCGGGATGAACTTTCCCGGGATCCGATCATTTGGTGGAACCTGTTCGGCGCGTCTATGGCTCTCTTCATTCTGGTGTTGAGCGTCAATCTTGTGGGCGATGCGGTGCGGGACATTCTCGATCCCCGAACATTGAGGGAGCGTGAATGAACGAACTGCTCTTGGATGTCCAAAATCTAAGGACGTCATTTCCCTCAGCAGCGGGGCGCGTCGCCGTCGTTGAAGACATTTCCTTCCAGATTCACAAAGGCGAAGTACTGGCACTGGTGGGAGAGTCCGGGTGCGGAAAGTCTATCTCCGCCATGTCGATCATGCGATTGGTGCCGAAGCCCGGCCGCGTTGAAACCAGCGCGCGGATCTTCTTTCAAGGGCGTAACCTTCTCGATCTCGATGTGCCCGACATGCGGAAAGTGCGCGGCGGTGAAATCGGCATGATCTTCCAAGAACCCATGTCGAGTCTAAACCCGGTGCAAACCGTTGGCGCGCAAGTGGTGGAAGCCATCCAGCTCCATGAAAAAGCAACGGCGGCGGCCGCGCGGGACCGCACCGTGGCGCTGTTCAAGCGCGTCGGTATCCCGGATCCGGAACAACGGTTCGACGCCTTTCCGCATCAGCTCTCCGGCGGGTTGAAACAGCGTGTGGTGATTGCCATGGCGATTGCCATGCGCCCTAAAATGCTCATCGCCGATGAACCGACAACAGCACTCGACGTGACCATTCAAGCACAGATCATCGATTTGCTGAGGGAACTTCAGGAAGAGTTGGAAACAGGTATCTTGCTGATTACCCACGATCTGGCGGTCGTCAACGAACTGGCTGACCGCATCGCCGTGATGTATGCCGGGCGTTTAGTGGAAACAGCGCCGCGTCAAGAGTTGTTCGAAAATGCCTCTCATCCCTATACCCAGGGTCTGTTGCAAGCCATCCCCGGACTAGCCAAAAAAGGGGAACGCTTACACGAGATCCAGGGAGTGGTGCCGCCGCCTCAAGAATGGCCTGTCGGTTGTCGGTTTTCGTCGAGATGCCCAATCAGGCTTGCTCATTGTGCGGATCAGCCTGCTCCGGAAATCGAGAGGTCACCCGGCCATATCAGCTTTTGCCACGCACTCGAAAAAGAGGCGGTGGCATGAAGACGGATCAAGAGACACCCTTTGTTCGCGTCGAAGGGCTCAAGACTTGGTTTCCAATCCGCAAGGGTGTGTTTCGGAAGACAGTCGGTCATGTACGTGCCGTTGACGGCGTCGATTTCGCAATCAAAAAAGGCACCACGCTGGCCCTTGTGGGTGAATCCGGCTGCGGAAAGACCACCGTTGGCAAAACCATCTTGCGTCTGATCGAACCGACAGGCGGGTCGATTCACTTCGACGGCGCTGATATCACCTCGCTATCATCCGAGGCGTTGTTGCCCTTGCGGCGGCGCATGCAGCTTGTGTTTCAAGACCCGGCATCCTCGCTTGACCCGCGCATGTTGGTGCGGGACGCCATCGGCGAGGGCATCAAATCGTTCAAAATCGCTACCGATTCCGAAGCGGTAACGGCGCGCGTTGCCGAGTACATGAAGCTCGTGCAGCTCGATCCGGATCAAATGTGGCGCTACCCCCATGAGTTTTCCGGCGGTCAGCGGCAGCGTATCTGCATCGCACGGGCACTTGCGGTGGAGCCTGAATTCATCGTGTTCGACGAGTCCATTTCCGCCCTCGATGTTTCCATTCAGGCGCAAATCCTGAATCTCCTCAACGACCTGCAAGAACGTTTTGGCCTAACGTATCTTTTCATCACACACGATCTGAGTGTCGTCCGCTATCTGGCAGACAACGTCGCCGTGATGTATGTGGGGCAATTGGTGGAAGAAGGGACCACTGAGGATATATTTGAGTCCCCCCAACACCCTTACACACGCGCACTTTTGAAATCGATTCCGTCCATGAATCCGAAAGAGCGCTCGGCCCGCGTCGAAGCCATCGGCGATGTGCCAAGTCCCTCGGCGCCGCCGCCGGGCTGCCGGTTTGCGGCCCGCTGCCCCCAAGTGTTCGACCGCTGCCACAATGAACAGCCGGAACTTTATCCCTTGCCCCGCCGCCTCAGCCGTTGTTTTCTTGCCGAAAAGGAACTCACGTCGACCTAAAAGGATAAGATAATGGCCGACACTTTTCCTGGCGTCATCGCCTTTGCGTTTATGGCAACCATGTTGTTCCTTGGCGCCATCATCCGTATGCGGCTGAAGTTCTTCCAGCAATCTCTTATACCGGCCAGCATAATCGGCGGGGCCATCGGGTTCGTATTGCTTACCTCGGGTTTAGGCTTGGGCTTCACGCCGGACGATTTCATCGCCTTCACGTTTCATTTCTTCACCTTGAGCTTTATGTCATTGGTGCTGACCGGCGCTTCTCGGGAGCAGCAAACCGCAGGGGGTCATCTAAAGGGCGGTCTGTGGCTCGCCATGATTTGGACCATGAGCTTGGTGATGCAGGCCATTATCGGGCTGAGCGTATTTGTCGCCTATAACACAGCGACCGGCGAAGAGAATTCGATTTACCTCGGCATGATCGTTGCGCAGGGGTTTACCCAGGGACCTGGGCAAGCCATCGCAACCGGCTCAATTTGGCAAGAGCATTTTTCGATCCAAGATGCTGCCGTTACCGGTCTGTTTTATGCATCGATGGGTTTTGTGGTGACCTTCCTTTTGGGTGTTCCCCTTGCGCGCATCATTATTCAACGGGGGCTCAACGCAAACAAAGAAGCCCACTTGGCTGCAGAGTTTTTGGAAGGTGTTTATGCCAAGAATAACCGTCCCATTTCCGGGCATCTCATCACGCATCCCAGCAATCTGGAATCGGCTGCCTTTCATTTGGGGCTGCTGGGCCTTGGATATGTGCTGACAAATTTCTGGCTGACGTTCCTTCAATACCTATTGGCCGACATTAGAATTGGCGATGTACCGGCCGATCTTTTTGTGTCCTACGATCTTTTTTTTATACACGGACTTATTGTGTGTCTGCTGATGAGATCGATCATTGACCGCGCCGGTTGGGGCGACCTGATCGACAATGATACCCAACGCGTGATCACAGGCACCGCCGTCGATCTTATGGTGGTTGGCACGTTGATGAGCATTAAGTTGTCCGTGCTGGCTGCTATCTGGGTGCCGGTTACATTAACAATACTTGCCGCCACAGCGGGGACTATCGGGTTGTGCGTGGCGCTCAGCCGTACGGGCGGCCACTACGGGTATGAGCGGGCGCTTACGTCATTTGGGTGTTGCTGCGGCTCGACGGGGACGGGTCTATTGTTGCTGCGAATTCTGGATCCTGATTTCCGGACGCCGGTGGCCAAAGAACTTGCTTACTTCAACATCGCGATTCTCATCACCACCGCTCATATCCTCATCGTCATGGTACCCACATTGCCCAGCCATAACCTCGCGATTGTGTTTGTCGTGTTCGCGGTGACCTTTGTTGTGGCGGGGCTGGCCACGCGACTGTTTCGCGCCGGAGCGACAAGTCAATGACCACCCCATCGCCCTTTGCAACGGACGATCTTGTCGCATTGCTGGGGGAATTCGTTGAGGTTTTTAAGAATCGTCCCGTCCGGGACAATCGGGGTGGCGTCGGCTTTAATCACGGATTTGCGCTTTATGCCGTTGCGAAAGCTCTTTTGCCCAAACATGTGGTCGAAAGTGGTGTTTACAAAGGCCAGACAACTTGGCTGATCGAACAAGCCTGTCCCGATGCCACAATCACCTGTATCGATCCGCATCCCGAATTGCGTGAATACACATCAGAACGCGCCGATTACTCCGAAGAGGATTTTTCGCTTCACGATTGGTCTAACTTGGATGCTGCGCGTACTTTGTGTTTTTTTGACGATCATCAAAACGCCTTTGCGCGCTTGCATGATATGAAGTGGTGGGGATTCAAACACGCATTGTTCGAGGACAACTATCCAGTGGGCGAAGGAGATTGCTATTCGCTGCGCCATGTGCGCGCCCACCATGGCCATCCCAAACTGCAAATGTCAGAAGAGGTAAAGCTAGGACCGGTTCAGCGGATTAGGAATGCCGTCTATGAATATGTCCTCACCAAATCCTACCCTCGCCAACAGATACTTCGCCGTGCGAATTCAGCGGACGCTGCGGGGTTTGATAGAAATGTGGATGTGTATCAGGAAATTCCACCGGTTCTGCGATATGCGGCCAACGATTGGGAAGGCGAATGGTCGGGAGCCTATCAATCGGAAGAGCCGCTTTTGCAGTGGGATCAGGATCTGCCGATTGTGGAGGCTCTGAAGACATTGGAAGGGGCTATGCCGGGTGACACTTTCAGATACAGTTACATCTGCTATGTGCGCATGAAATAGTTTAGCGGAGGCGATAATGACCATACCCGTCGGCCTAACCCTGCGAAATATGGGCACGCAATCGACGCGGGACTTGCTGCGCCATTGTGCTTTGGAAGCGGAGGCGGCGGGTTATCATTCCATCTGGATTACCGATCACATTGCCATTCCGCCCGACGATGCGGAGGGATCGGGCGGCCGCTATCTGGACCCGCTGGCGACACTGTCCTGGCTTGGCGGGCAAACGACCAAAATCCTGCTTGGCACAGGCGTCCTGGTGCTGCCCTATCGCCCCAAAGTACCGTTGGCAAAATGGATTGCAACGGTTCAGGAGCTTACAGGGGAGCGGCTCATCATCGGGGCGGGTATCGGCTGGATGCAGGCCGAATTCAAAGCGGTTGGTGTGCCGTTGTCACACCGCGCGCGTGTGAGCGAAGAAATTCTTGAATTCCTCAACGAATGTTTCAGCCAGGAGGTGGTGTCGGCAAACGGGCAGGAGTTTCTCTTCAAACCGCAACCCAAAAAGCCGCCCATCTTCATCGGTGGCGCGGCGCCTCACGCCATCGATCGGGCGGTGAAATTCGGCGCGGGCTGGATTCCTATGACGACGGATACGGAGAAGCTCGCCCCGGCGATCAAGTATTTTCGCGCTAAAGCCGATGCGGCGGGCACAAACGCGCCAGTCTATGCTTTCGGCCGACTTGGGAATGAGCGCAACGAGGTACAAGATCGACTGCGGGCATTGGAAGAGATCGGCGTCGATGTGGTGATCACGGGGGTCAAATACGATACGGCGGATCAGTTCTCGTCCGGACTTGAAAAACTGTCGGCGCAGATTTCTTAGGCCAATCCGCTTACGGGTATTAATGCGCCGTGTACGGACCGTGCACCGTCCGACACCAGAAACATGAGCACGTCGGCGATGGCGTCGGGCGTCACCCAAGTGGAGAAGTCGGCATCCGGCATGTCGGCCCGGTTCAGCGATGTGTCGATGATGCTGGGCAGGATGGCATTGACACGAATGCCCTGTCCTTTCACTTCCTCGGAAAGCCCTTCGGTAAGGCGCGCAACGCCGGCCTTGGACGCGGCATAGGCCCCCATACCCATGGCCGCGCGGGTTGCGCCCATGGCGCCGATATTGACGATGGCGCCGGATTTGGCCGCCATCATGTGAGGAAGCACGGCCTTTGACGCGTTGACCGTGGTTTTGACATTCATGTTGTAAAGAGTGTCCCACGTGTCGATGGATCCCTCCGAAACGGTTTCCCAGCGAAACCCCCCGGCAATATTGGCCAGTGCGTCTATTCGGCCAAACCGGTCGACGACTTTGTTGATCGCGTCATTTGTGACGTCAGCAATCGTTAGGTCCACATTTTCAAGATCGAAGACCTCGCCGGCGGCGGTATCCGATGGCCGTGACGCATAGTCGATGACAGCCACCTGCCAACCGTCTCGAACGGCGCGGTCGACCACAGCGCGGCCCAAGAAACCGAAACCACCTGTCACCGCGATGACTTTTTCCGCCGCTGCCATCTTGTGCCTCCCAAAATGTAGAACCGGAGAGAACGATTAGCGAAATTCGGGCTGAATGTCTAACGGCATACTCGATCCGCTCTCTGAGCCGACATGCCTTTTTCGGTCAGCTTTGGTTCCCGAACAGTTTCGCGATCATTGTCCGGACATCGTATTCGTCGTCGCCCTCATAGCGAGGCGCATATTTTGCGAACACGGCACTTATGGCGTCGTACCGCTCGGTCATGCGCACATGATTGTAGGCATGGGTTACCACATAGCGTTCGCCTGCCTTGAGTTCCTTCATGACGAGGGACGTGAACTCGTCCGTGTCCATGCTGCCTTGCAGTCCGGCGGTCATTTCGGATTTGACAAAGCCGGGACAGATGACAGCCACGTGGATGTGGTCCGGCATTTCTTCCGCCAGGAGCTCGGTTATGGCCAGCACCGAGTGTTTTGAAGATATGTAGGCATGCGCCGAGGGGACGGCACAGAACAGGCTGTTCTCGGAACCAAGGTTGTAGATCGCCGCCGGCGTTCCTTGTTCCACAAAACGTTTGCCGAAAACTTGTATGCCATTGACGACACCGAAAAGGTTGACCTCGAGAACTTCGCGAAAGTCTTCCAGATTCACATCGAGTAGTGGGGTTGGCGGTTTGCTGATGCCGGCATTGTTGACGATCACATCGGCTTTGCCATAGGTGGACCAGGCAAAATCCGCCAATGCTTCCACCTGGTCCCGTTTGGTCACGTCGCAGACGGTGGCGGCAGCGTCGAACCCCATTCCTTTGAGTTCAGAAATCGCCGACTCATTTTTGCTTTGGTCCGGTCCGCCGATGATGATGTTCGCCCCATCCTTGCCGAACTGTTTGGCAAGTGAGAATCCGATTCCCGTCGCACCCCCCGTGATCACCACGGATTTGTCTTTATAGCTTTCCATGTCCCTGTCCCTTCTCAACGGCAAGTGTGCTCAAGCGTCCACGCCAACATTTGCGACGCCTATGTTCGCACACTATAGGTCGTGGTCGATGGGGGAAGCGTCAGATATCAGCGGGCTGTTGAGTTTCATGCGCGAAGGCAGGACGCAAGCATGTGATTCCGGATAGTATACGGGGCTGCAAGCAGAGGAGGGTCGTCCATGACACGGGATATCACGGTCTGTATATCGCTCGATTTCGACGCCATGTCATCCTGGATCGCCAACTACCGAACCGAGTCACCCAATGCCTTGTCGCGCGGCGAGTTCGGCCGGGTGGGCGCCCAGCGTCTGCTCGATTTGCTGGGCGAACACAATGTGCCGTCCACCTGGTTCATTCCCGGACATACAATCGAGGCGTTTCCGGAGACCTGCGCGCGTATCCATCGGGACGGGCATGAAGTGGGCCATCACGGCTACTGCCATGAGGATCCGCGCAAGATGGAGCTCGAGGAAGAAACCGCAATCCTCAACCGCGGATCGGCATTGGTGGAACAATTAACAGGCAAGAAGCCCATCGGCTATCGATGCCCTTCCGGCAGCTTCAGTCCAAACACTTTGGCGCTGCTGGAAGAACATGGGTTCCTTTACGACAGCAGCATGTTGGGGGACGATTACACGCCTTATTACGGACGGCGTGGCATCAAAGCGCCGATCGATCGGCCGTACACGTTTGGGGAATTTGTGGATATTGTCGAGCTGCCGTTCTCTTGGAGTTTGGACGATCATCCCTTCTTCGAGCACACGCGCAGTAAGCGCGGCGTCAATCCCGGCCTGGCGGACCCGGACCGGGTTTATCGGGTGTGGTCTGAAGATTTCGCTTTCCTTTATGAGAAACAGAAGGTAGGCGTTTTTGTTTTAACGCTGCATCCGCAGGTCATCGGCCGTGGTCATCGTATGCTGATGCTGGAACGACTGATCAAGCATCTTAAATCGCATATCGATACCCAGTTTTCGACCATGGGCGCCTTCGCCAGCCGGTGGAAGCGGCAAAATCCGTTTAGCGAGGCACGTCTTGCTCAGTAAGGGAATGAAATGTGAGTGAGTCTCTTGAACCCATAGAGCATTTGGTTCATTTGGATACCATCCGCATGGCCTATGTGGAATGGCGGCCCCATTTAAAGGGAACAGGACCGACCTTATTGTGCGTTCACGCCACGGGATTCCATAGCCGGCTTTGGGATGAAATCGCAGAACATCTTTCGGAGTTTCATCTGATCGCGGTCGACCAGAGGGGGCACGGCCGCAGTAGCGGGGAACCCGTCGAACATTGGCGCGTGTTTGGTCAGGATCTGAGCCAATTTATCGAACGATTTGACCTCTATAATTTGGTGGGCGTGGGCCATTCCATGGGGGCCCATGCAATGATCGACGCTGCCGCGCATATGGCCGACCGCTTTCGGCGTCTCATTCTGATTGATCCAACGGTTGCGTCTCCCGAGTCTTATGCCGGCGGGGGAAAGCTTCCCTTTTCGAAAGACGAACCGCATCCGGCGTCAAAACGCAAGAACGACTTTGCAAGCCCGCAGGAAATGATCGACCGTTTTCGCGACCGGAATCCGTATTCTCTGTTTACGGATAAAACCCTGCGCAATTACTGCGTTCATGGACTGACAGAAAACGCCGACGGAAGCGGCTACAATCTGGCCTGCGCGCCGGAAATGGAAGCAAGCGTTTACATGACCAGCCGCACAAACGGAGAGGTTTTCGACAGCATACACGCGCTTGACATCCCCGTCTTGATTTTGCGGGCGCGGTCGCCGGAAGACCGGGATCCATTGGATTTCACCGCGTCTCCCACTTGGCCGGGATTGGTCAACGAATTCCGTCAGGGACGGGAGATTTATATGCCAGACCGGACCCATTTCATCGGCATGGAGATTCCTAACGAAGTCGCGGCAATCATAAAAAAAGAAGCGAACACCGTGTAACGCGTTATCGGTCTTTGGAGCCGAGCAGATCAGAAATCACATTCTTGAGTGGTGGGTGACTTCGCTTCACATGTTTTGCTTGGATCCACGTAAATCCCATAATGCGGCGCATCAAATCGACACCTGCCAATTGCGCCAGCAACAAGGCGGCGCGCTGTTTTGCGTCGCTGCCCCCGATACGTTTCGACAGGGGCACAAGGATTTGTTTTTCCAGCGCTTCGCGGATTTCCGACGCGATTTCCGGATTGGACAAAGACCGCATGATGGCAAGCATGGGGTCGAAGGAATCGTCTTTTTCTTTTGTAAGGTAAAGCTTGGCAATTTCGTCGGCGAAATCCGCCGGGTCGAGCTCAAGAACGTCTCCAAACTCCAATTCCGACAAGATGGCCGACTCAAAAAGGCGCTTCTTGGAACCAAAATAGCGCCCGATCAATGCCATATTGACGTCGGCCTCGGCGGCAATGTCACGAATGCCCGCCCCGTCAAACCCTTTGCGCGTGAATAAGAGTTGGGCGGCCGTCAATATCCGTTCGCGGGTTGACTCCGCATCTCTCTTTTTTGCCGGCATGGACGGTGTCACAAAACGCCACCTTCGTTGTGCTTGACCTTTGCGGGACTCAATGTAAACATCTGATTACTTATTGCAAAGTCTCGTGATAATGTGACGGTTCGCGCCATCACGCGCCCATTGCGGGCGTTGGGGGAAGATTCATGCAGCTTACGGTGAATGGTCAGAATTACAATGTCGATGTGGAAGACGACATGCCGCTCCTTTGGGTGCTGCGTGACGAGCTTGGCATAACGGGTCCGAAATATGGCTGTGGCATCGCCATGTGTGGTGCCTGCACGGTTCATATAGACGGACAGGCGATGCGGTCCTGCTCGGTGCCGGCGGGGCAGGTCGACGGTTCGGAGGTGACCACGATTGAAGGCCTGGGCTCACCGGAGGCACTTCATGCGGTGCAGGCGGCCTGGATCGAGGAGCAAGTGGCCCAATGCGGCTATTGCCAGTCCGGCCAGATCATGGCGGCGGCCGCCTTTCTGTCCATCAATCCGGAACCGACGGACAGCGACATTGATCAGGCCATGTCCGCCAATTTGTGCCGGTGCGGCACCTATCCGCGCATTCGCGCCGCGGTGAAGAACGCCGCCGCCAAGCTGCAGGGGGTGTAAGGCCATGGGTGTTGTAAAGATCGCTCGCCGCACATTCCTGATCGGGACCGTTGCCGTCGCCGGTGGTGTTGCATTTGGCTACTACCAATACAGAAGGCCGTTGCCAAATCCGTTGCTCGACTCCTTGGGGACGGGCGAGGCGGCCATTACGCCTTACGTGAAGATTGACGCCAATGGGGTCACGCTGATTACGCCACGGGCGGATAAGGGGCAGGGGGCCTATTCCATCCAAGCCTATCTGTTGGCGGAGGAACTGGACGTCGATCCTCTCAACGTTAACTTGTCCGTCGGTGTGCCCAGTAAGGCCTATTACAACAGCCGCGTTATGGATGAAGCGTTTCCCTTCGCTGCGACGGATGACAGCGCGGTGGCCAATACGGTGCGCGGTGCCGGAGACGTGGTCACGCGCATGATGGGCATGCAGATGACGGGCGGGTCGTCCACGGTCCCGGACGGCTATGAAAAATTGCGCCACGCCGGCGCCGTTGCGCGCGAAACGCTTAAGGAAGCGGCTGCCGTCAAGACCGGTGTGCGCCGTTCCCAGCTAACGACGGAAGATGCCCATGTGATTTTGCCGGACGGAACCCGGCTGAGTTACACGGAGCTCGCGCCGATCGCGGCGCAGACAGAACCGGTGACGGATGTTGTGCTGCGCGAACCCGGCCAATGGCGGTATTTGGGTAAAGAAATTCAGCGTACGGATATTGTGGGCAAGTCCACCGGCCGCGAAAAGTACGGCATCGATGTGTCCATGGACAACATGCTTTTTGCGACGGTGCGCGCAAACCCGGGTTTCGGCGGCGACATGCGCGGTTATGATGCATCCGCTGCCGAGGCGATGCGCGGCGTCAAGAAGATTGTGCCGGTCACAAGTGGGGTTGGAGTTGTCGCTGACAACACCTGGCGTGCTTTTCGCGCGGCCGAAGCAATCGAAATCGATTGGGGGCCGGGACCATATCCCGCCACGTCTGCCGAGATGTGGGACGTGCTCGATGCCCATATTGATGAAGCCTACCAAGACCATCGCAACAAAAATGTCGGTGATGTGGAAACGCCTCTCGCCCGTGGCCAAGAGGCTGTCGAGGCGGAATACAGATTGCCGTATCTCGCCCATGCACCCTTGGAACCCATGAACGCGACGGTCCTTTTAGAGGATGACCGCATTGATATTTGGACAGGCACGCAGATTCCGCGGTTCATTGAAAACCATGTGGCGACACTGACGGGGCTTGCCCACGACAACATCCACATTCACGTTCAGCCCATGGGCGGCAGTTTCGGCCATCGTCTCGAAGATACGTATGTGCTTCAGGCCGTCGAAATCGCCAAGGCCATGAAGGGCACCCCCATCAAAATGACCTGGTCCCGCGAAGAGGACATGACGCACGACTATCCGCGCCCCATGGCTCTTGCGAAGGCGCGTGGCAAGGTCAAGCCGGGCGCGGTGGAGGCCTGCGATTTGGACATTGTGTGCCAGTCCATCGCCACATCTTGGTTCGGCCGTTTGAAGGCGGCGCCGCCGGGACCCGACCAAACCATCTCGACCGGCGCCTGGGATCAGCCATACGATATCCCCAACTATCGCGTGACCGGTTACCGGGCACCGGAGATGGTGCCGGTGAGTTCTTGGCGCTCGGTTGCCGCCTCGGGCAATGGCTTCATTCATGAAGGCTTCCTGGATGAGCTCATTCATGCAGCCGGTGCCGATCCTCTCGAAGAGCGCATTCGCTTGTGCAACCACAATGTGTCGCGCAAAGTGCTGGAAGCTGTTGGAGACATGTGCAGTTGGAGCGGCTTCAGTCTGGGAGAAAACAGGGGGCGCGGTGTCGCCTTCGTTATCTCATTCGGCGTGCCGGTGGCAGAAGTGGTCGATGTGACCGACACGCCGGAGGGCATCAGGATCGATAGGGTTTATGTGGCTTGCGATGTGGGCCGCGTGCTCGACCCGATCAATTTGGAAGCCCAGGTCACCGGGGGTGTCATCTTCGGGCTCGGTCATGCCATGAATTGTGAGCTGACCTATGAGGACTATGCCCCTCAACAGACCAACTATCATGCCTATGAGGCCATGCGGCTTTATCAAGCACCTGAAATAGAAGTGCGCGCGCTCGAGAATCTGGATCAGATTAGAGGGATCGGAGAACCGGGCGTGCCGCCCGCCGCGCCGGCTTTAGCCAACGCGATCTTTGCTGCCACGGGCAAGCGCATCCGCGAACTACCGCTCAACAAACAGATTCAATTTGTCTAGAACGATTCAATACGACAATGAAACGCTCTAGGGGGGCGGATGATGTTGACGAGATTTCTGATTTTAATCGCATTTACATTGAGTGCTACATCGGCCATCGCCCAGGAAGACGCGCCCATCGATCCGCAAGAAGGGCTGGCCACATGGGCGAAGATCTTTGAAATCGTATCCCACCCCCGTTGTGCCAATTGCCACGTGCCCGAAGACAACCGGCCCCGCTGGTCGGGAGCCCATTACGGCCTTGAGGAAGGGGAATGGCGCTATCACGGCATGAACGTCAATGGTGGCGAAGACCGTTTCGGTACCATGACCCTTGCGTGTAATGCATGCCACCAGCAGGAAAACTCGGACGTGCCACATGGTCCGCCGGGGGCCCATGTGTGGATGCTGGCGCCGGTGGAGATGGTGTGGTGGCAAAAGAGCTCCGGAGAAATCTGTGAACAGATCAAAGATCCGGAGCGCAATGGTGGCCGCAACCTTGAGGAAGTGGCAGAGCACATCGACCATGATCACTTGGTACATTGGGGCTGGGACCCGGGGCCGGGGCGGGAGCCCGCGCCTTATTCCCGTAAGGAAGCGGTTGAGTTCTTCCGGTCTTGGGCCGCTGCCGGGGCGCCTTGCCCGGATGTTGCTGAGGCCACACAAGACTATCTTGAAGACCAGGCTCTACCGGAAACTGCCGAATAGGGCGGTTGGCGACTGTTTGACGGCGCTTGGATGCGCGGGGCCTGGTGGTTCTCCATGCCATGCTTTTGACACCCTGAGAATTCCGGAATCTGTGTAAGTCACTGATTTTCATGGAAAATATTCGGTGGATAATTTAGTTGACACTATTAACTTAACAATGTTATCTTAATTTCCATGGCAAGACCCGCATATACATCCGCAGAACGCGAAGAAATCGAAACCGACATCCGGCGTGCCGCTTTGAAGCTGTTCGCCAAGGTTGGCTATCGCGGCACAAGCCTTCGAGCGATCGCGAAAGAGCTGGGGTGGAGCGCCACGGCGCTTTACCGCTACTACGACAATAAAGAATCTCTCGTCGCTGCCATCCGCGCCGACGGTTTCAAAGAGATGCAAGCAATCCTTTCCAGTGTGCATCAGGCGGCGGCGTCCGGCGTCGACGCCGGCGCAATGGGCATTCGTGCCTATGTGGCCTTTGCCTCCGAGAAGCAGGCGCTCTATCAGCTCATGTACGAGCTCGACCAAGGTGAAGTGGCGGAACTGCCGATTGTCAGGCAAGAGCGCCGCAAGGCTTTTGCGGCAGCGGAAGCTATCGCCGCCGATGTTATTCAGGAAACAAATCTATCGTACACGGATAATGAACTGGCGCATCTCATGTGGGTGGCGGCCCACGGGCTTGCGGCGCTTCAAGTGGCAAGCCAGCTCGATCTTGGCATGACTTCCGGAGAACTTATCGGGCCCGTCGTGCAAACACTGATGCGCGGCCTCTTAAACAAGGAGCAGGATCATGTATGACGTCATTGTTGTCGGTGCCCGCTGTGGCGGCGCCCCCTTGGCCATGTTGCTTGCGCGCGAAGGCCACAAGGTGCTGATGGTTGACCGCATGGCCATCGGCACGGATATCATGTCCACTCATTATGTGAAGCGCAGCGGGGCGAGCCTGCTCAACAGATGGGGACTCCTCGAGCAGTTGCGCCAGGCCGGCACGCCGGGCATTTCCGAGCTTAGTTTCAACATCGATGAAACCAAACTGGCGGGCAGGGCGCCGGGATGTGACGGCGTTGCTGAAGATTTCACGCCGCGCCGCACGGTTCTTGATCCGATCCTTGTGCAGGCTGCGGCCGAAGCCGGCGCGGAAATCCGCGATCAGTTTACCGTCAGCTCTCTGATCTTCGATGAGGGACGGGTAGCGGGCATTCGCGGCACGGGTAAAAACGGCATCGAAACGGCGGAGCGCGCCAAGGTGGTTGTAGGCGCGGACGGCATCCGTTCATTGGTTGCCAAATCGGTGGGGGCTGAAACCATTGTGGATGGCGGTTCGCACACCTGCGGTTACTACGCCTATTACTCCGGCATGCGCGATAAGGACAATGCAGCGAGCCTTAGCATCCGCACGCAAGACCGGCGCTTTTACATTACCTTTCCTACCAATGACGACTTGGACATGGTGTTTCTGTTCTGGCCGGCGGAGGAAGCACGGTCCGTGCGCAAGGACCTGGAGGCGGCGTTCGGCGAAAGCCTGAAACTTGTGCCGGAACTTGAGGCCCGCGTCCGGCAAGGTAAACGGGAAACCCGCATTACCGGTTCGCATCTCCTCCCCAATTTTTTCCGGCGCGCCCATGGACCCGGCTGGGCCCTGGTGGGGGACGCGGCGCTCCATCGGGATCCGATCACGGCCCAAGGTATTACGAATGCATTCACCCATGCAGCCATTCTCGGCGAAGAACTTTCGGCTGGACTCAAAGGCGATAAACCCATCGGTCAAGCGCTTGCCGATTATGACCGGCGCCAATTCGAAAAACTGAAGCCCATGTTCGATTACACGGTGCATCTATCCATGCTGCAGCCGCTGCCCGTAGAGGTAAAGCAAATGTTGCCGCTGATTGAAGGGAACCAAGAGGCGATCGGCGCGTTCATCGGGTCGTTCCTCGGCAGTGTGCCGCTCGATCAAGTTTTTCCGCCTCATTTATTGGACCGATTTGCGGCCGATGTGGAACGCGGCAGGCCGGAGCTTCGCCATGTCGCCTAAAGATCTGAACACGCAAGACCGATTGCTGTGGCTTACCGACATTGAAGAGATCAAGCAGCTCAAGGCGCGTTATGCGCTCGCTTGTGACAATGACTACGACCCCGATGCGCTAGCCGATCTGTTTACGGAGGATGCCGTTTGGGATGGCGGCTTTATGGGCCGGGCGGAAACCCGGGACGGCATTCGCACCTTTTTCGCAAACGCGTCATCGGTGGTTGCCTTCGCCGTGCACGGCGTGAGCAACCCGCTCATTGAGGTGGCGGGCGACACCGCGAAAGGCCGTTGGTATCTGCACCAACCCATGGTGCTGCATGGCGACGGCGGCTGCTTCTGGTTCTGCGCACAATATGAAGATGACTATGTGCGCACGGACGACGGCTGGAAGTTTCAGCATGTGCGTGTCAATGCGCGTGCTTTCACGCCCTTCGAAGAAGGGTTCGGCAAGGTCTTATTGGCCGATTTGCCGGGTTAGGAGGAAATCATGTCGACTCTTATCGATCATGCGAAAGGCTTCTATGCCATGGCGCTGAGCGATCCGGCGCAAGCCTGCGCTACATACCTTGCGCCGGACTTCACCCTCGAAAACCCCTTGCCGGACACCATTCCTTTCGGTGGCGTTTATCACGGGGCGGAAGGATTTGTGGAATACCTCACCAAAATCGCCGCCGCCATCGATATGGGCCCGCTCCACATGGAAGAATGGGCGGCGGACGACCATACGGTTGTTGTGCGTGGCGAAGAGGAAAGTCTCGTCAGATCAACGGGCCGCAAATACCGCATGCGTTTCGTGCATTGGCTGACCTTCGATGGCGACGGCAAAGTCACCGCCATGCGCGAATTCAACGATACGGCGGAAATGGGAAAGGCGTTCGATCATGAACATTAACGCAAAACTCGCCGGGCTGCTCCTGTTCATCGGTGCGTGTGACGCCGGCGCCAATGAAATCATTCATGATGTGGAACATCAGCTGACAAAGGAACAACACGCGGAAGCGTGGCAGCAGGAAGATGCGCAGATCGACCAGGCGCTAAATGCGCTACAGGAAAAGCATGGCAAGCGCCCCAACATCATCCATATCATGTGGGACGATGCGAGCCTGGGCGAGGTGGGTATTCCCGAACTCAACAAAGTTCTGGGGTATGACACGCCGCATATCAACCGCATGGCGGATGAAGGCATGGCGTTCACTCGCATGTACACGGAACCGTCCTGCACGCCCACCCGCGCAGCGGCGCTGACGGGCCGGCTGGCCGTTCGCTCAGGCATGTACAAGGTGGGCTTCCCACCGGAAGGTGCCGGTCTGCATGCGGATGAGGTAACCATTGCGGAAATCCTCAGCGCGAACGGATATGCCACGGGCTTTGTCGGTAAAGGGCATCAAGGCGACATCGAACAGGCCTATTTGCACAATCAGGGTTTCGATTACGCCAATTTCTCCATCTATAATCAGTATCCCTTCATGACGTGGAACCCGCGCGCCGCCATGGCGGGCCAGGCAAACGGCCTCATGCCGTTTCAGTGGGATAAGAAGCACACGCTGGATAGAGAGTTCCGGCCTCTGGCGTTCGTCAATCAGCTTGAGGCCCGCAAAGGCGGCACGGCGAAAGAATTCATGGGCCCGCCCAACCCTGAAAACTACAAGAAGCTCATGCGCGCCCATCAACAGCAAACGCTTGCTTATATTCGCGATCATGCCGGAGGCGATGCCCCGTTTTACCTCGCTTATTGGCCGCATATGGCGGACCCCTTCGTGAAGCCGCAAGACCTCACCAGTAATGCGTCCACTTGGTACGCCTATTCAATGGAACAGCTTGACCGTGATATCGGCGAAGTGCTGGCCCTGGTCCAAGAGTTGGGCATTGCGGAAAACACGCTGGTGATCGCCATGGCGGATAACGGCCCCATGCACGAGCTCGCGCCCAATGGACCGCACGAAGTGATCTTCGCCGGCTACAAGAGCGACCATCGCGAAGGTGGCGTGCGGGTGCCGGCATTTGCCTGGTGGCCCGGTGCCATCGAAGAAGATCAAGTCGTCAACGACATGATCACCGTGCATGATCTGTTCACCACATTCGCCCGGCTGGCTGGCGCAATGGCTTCCATCCCCACCGATCGTGTGATTGACGGCGTGGATCAGACCGCGCTTCTTCTCAACGGCGAAGGACGGTCGCGCCGCGACTATTATCACATCTACACGGGCGATATGTTGGCGGCCACGGTCAAACAGCAGTTCAAGCGGGATTGGACCAAGGAGCGTCCTGGCCTTGTGACCGATGCCTTTGTCGATCTTTATCGCGACACGCGTGAAGAATATGGTGACATGCCGCCTTACCTCTGGGCGTGGCTGGCATTCGATCACATGCGCGAGCGGCATGTGGCGCAGATGGAAAGGTTTCCGAACCGTCCCGTCACGCGCGGCGTGCCTTATGAAGGGATTGACGATTTGCGGGCGGACGCAAAGCGCATGTCTGATCGTCTGGTGAAATACAATCTATCAACAGGCGAAGCTACGCCTGGCCGTCAATCCTCGCTGATCGGCGAATAGGAGGCCGCCATGATCTGGGAAATTGCCCATTGGAGCCTCCTGATCACTTCGCTGGGTATTGCCTTTGTCTACTTCAGAGATCTTGGTGATGTCACCCAGGCTTTTCTGAAGGTTCGCCGGCGCAACATGATCTTTGCCATTCGGCACGAACGGCAGATGACCGCGGTAAGTGCGCTTTGTCTGGGGGCGGCGGCGACCCTTCATTGGGGAACCGGTGCAGGCATTGGGTGGCTCTTCATTCCCGCTGCGATGGGTGTTCTGCTGGTGCTCGCGTTTCCCTGGGTGTGGCTTCACATAGGTTTGCGCAATCAGCAAGGTACAGCGACGTACTATTCGACCGTTGAAGCCAAAGGCTATGTGCGCCCAGAGGAAAGTGTGATCGTCATCGAAAACAATGGCGAAGCGCTTGCGTATCCGGACCATCATATTAAGCGCCCGCATCTGGCCAGCCGGCCTGAAGGCCTGGGCGGTGAAGATGTGCTCATGACCTATTGTGCTATGTCCCATTTGGGATTGGCGTACCAACCGAGTATCGACGGCGAAGACCTCGACTTGGAGGTAATTGCTCAGCACGGCAACAATCTCATCATGAAAGATGTAACAACGGGTGAACCCATCCAACAGGTCTATGGGACACGTGAACGCGACGGTAGGCATGGACCAAGCATGCGGCCGTGGCCCACCTTCCGTATGAGCTTTCGTGGATTTGAGAAGGCGTTTCCGGATGGCCAGGTGTTTCTGAACAAGCCGGTTTCCTTCGCGCTCAATCCGTTGCTCAACCTTTTCGACAATGTGATCGAAGCGATCTTTTTGTGGGCGCTCACGCCTCACCACCACAGCGAAGCCTTGATGTTTGAGACCTTGGATGTGGAAGACGACCGATTGCCCCGCAAGACGCTGGTTTGGGGCGTGTCGGCGGGAAATGAGTCGGTTGCGTACACGGAAGATTTTGTGCGCGAGAACGGTAATCTCATCAATTCGACTGTGGGCGGGCGCGCCATCGTTGTCGCTTATGATGACGCGCACGAGTCGCTGGGGGTCTTTTACAATGACAGCAGTGCGCCTGTATCGGCGATCGATTTCCGGGGTAATACCGATCGCGGTCCGTTGAAGCGCGTGGAAACCGTTCAAGCCGGCGCCTATTGGTGTGTGTGGGCGAACTTTTTCCCCCAGACTGATCTTAATCGAATGCCGGCCGACCTATCGCAGGAAGCAGCAGCGGCTGCGTAATCGGCCCATGGTGCAGTGAGGAGTGAGGCGATGACAGATCAAAACACACTGCTTTTTCAGTCCTTGTCCGAAGTGTCGCAAAGGATCGCATCGCGGGATTTGTCTCCGGTGGATCTAACCGAAGCGGTTCTCAATGCCATTGATGAGCAGGATGAGTATTACGGGGCGTATGTTGTCGTGGACCGCGAGGGTGCCCAGAAGGCAGCCCTAGACGCGGAAACCGAAGTCAGTCGGGGCGGCTATCGAGGCCCGCTGCATGGCATTCCGATCGGCATCAAAGACATTTTCGGCACCAACGGTCTGCCCACACGGTGCGGCTCGGTCATCGATGCGGTGCTGGTACCCGACAAAGACGCAGCCGTTGTCGCCAACCTTCGGAAAGCCGGGGCGATCATTATCGGGAAAACGGTCACCACGGAATTTGCTTTGTCGGGCTACCACCCCACAAACCGGCCGCCGCAGAATCCGTGGGGCAAAGACCGTTGGGCGGGTGTTTCTTCCAGTGGCTCGGGTGTTTCGACGGCGGCCGGGCTTGCATTCGGGGCGCTTGGCACGGATACGGGCGGCTCGGTCCGGTTTCCGTCGGCGGCGAACGGTGTGGTGGGGCTGAAGCCGACCTTTGGCCGCCTAAGTACGTCGGGTGTTTTCCCATTGGCGCCTAGTTTGGATCACGTGGGCGCGTTCGGACGTCGTGTATTTGATGCGGCAATCATCTGCGACGCTGCCGGCGGTAAAACGCCCCGTGTTCCAAACCAAGCGAATTCGCCGCGCCGTCCATTGCGGATCGGTCTGGATCCGGCATTTGTAGAGGCTCATGCCGATCCTGAGGTGACGGCGGCATTTGAGCAGGCGATTGGCGTGTTTGAAGGGCAGGGGCATCATTTCGCTGCATTGGATTTTGGGCCGCTTTCTCAACTGGCTGCGCTGTGGGGACCGACGACAGCGTGGGAAGCGGCGGAGGTTCACCAAAAATACTTCCCAGAGCACGCGGATCTATATGGTCCGGTGTTTCGCAATCTGCTGGAAGAAGGGGGACAGCTGACAGCGGATCAAAAGAACCATCTTGAATCCGCCCGGCGCGACGGGGTGTCCAAACTCAGCAACCTGTTGCAGCAGGTGGATGTTCTGGCATGCCCCAGCGCGCCGTCGCCCTCGATGCCGCTTTCCGATTTTCCCCCGGACGCGATCTTGCCTGCTGATGCCGTCGCGGAGTTTGTGACGTTTACGGCGCCGTTTAACTTCTCAGGATCACCAACGATTTCAGCACCCTGTGGGTTTTCAACAGAGGGATTGCCGCTCAGCCTGCAATTGATCGGCAAACATGATGATGAGGAAACGCTGGTTCAGCTGATGGGCGCTTACGAACAAGCGACGGATTGGCACAAGCGACGACCGCCTGAGCCCGAAGTAGTGTGATATTGTCGGTTGGTCAAAGCGCTTCCACTGGGGCTTTTGCGTATGAACCGATCTGTAAACTGGCTGTTTGTGGGCGCCGCCATTGCCGCTGCGCTCCTGCTGCTTGTGGCCTTCTATTTTGCCTTGCGGATATGGCCAACGCCGGCGTCGAGTGTCCAGGCGGATACCTGCTTATCCGTTTCGGCAGAAGCTATGGTAACTGGGCAAGGCCGGTCAGGAATGGTTTGGGTGGCGCCGGGTGTTGGCCAGATGGGTTCAAAGCGCGGGTACCGTGAAGAGTACCCGGTCAAGGACGTCACAACGTCCGGCTTTTGGATCGACGCCCACGAAATCACCAACGCCCAGTTCGAAGCGTTTGTCGACGCGACCCGCTACATCACAAATGCGGAACGTGCGGCGGAACTAGGGTTTCCCGACAATGGTTCCTATGTGTTTGCTTTCGACCGCACCGGAAGTTGGCGATTTGTGAAGGGAGCCAATTGGCGTCATCCGGAAGGCCCCGGCAGCACGATTGAAGGGCGCCCCAACGACCCGGTGGTGCAAGTCTCTCTTGCCGATGCCCGGGCATACGCCAAATGGGTCGGACGCGACCTGCCAACAGAAGCCCAATGGGAATACGCGGCACGGGGCGGGACGGGGCCTTCAGAATTTCCGTGGGGGGATGAATTGCAGCCCGCCGATCAATTCATGGCCAATACTTGGCAGGGCTTTTTTCCCTTCAGCAATACGGGCGAAGACGGATTTTACAAGCGGGCACCGGTCGGCTGTTTTGCGGCAAACGGCTATGGTCTTTACGATATGATCGGCAATGTATGGGAGCTGACCCAATCCGCTTACTACGGCGATCATTCCGAAGCGGCGTTAATCGACGACAAGCCGGGCCATGATGCGCGCCAGCCCGGCGTTCCCGTGGCTGTGATCAAGGGCGGCTCATTTTTGTGTGCCGAGAATTTCTGCCGCCGATATCGGGCGAGCGCCCGGCAGCCGCAGGACACGGCATTAGGCACGAATCACATCGGATTCAGAACGGTGCTTCGCGCCGATGCCCCCACAGATAATGTACCGCGCTGAAGGCCGAAATGGGTTTCCCACATTAGAGTCCGCGGCGCGGAAATAGGGGTCGCGCCGTGCAACGTATGGAGTGCGTTGAATTTTTGCCGAAGTCGGGTAAACTTTGACATCGCGTACGCTGGGGGGCGGCATGGGGGCTCATCCACTTGAACATCGACTGTCGGCATCGGGGCCCAAGCGCATTCTTGCGCTTGATGGCGGTGGCGTTCGTGGCATCTTGACGCTGAGCTATCTTGAACGCATTGAGCAGATTCTCGGCGAAAGGTATGGCAACCGGGACTTCCGGCTGTCGGATTACTTCGATCTGATCGGCGGCACGTCGACGGGCGCAATCATTGCGAGCGGCCTGTCCCTTGGCAAACCAGTCTCCGAGTTGATTGATCTTTACTTGGCGATGTCCAGCCAGATCTTTCCACGCAATAAGGATGGTCTGGGATTGTTTGCGACCAAGTATCGTTCGCGTCCTTTGCGGCAGCAACTCAGGGAAGAGTTGGGATCTCAAACGATGGGCTCGACGGAAATTCAGACCGGCCTGGCCATCGTTGCGAAACGGTTGGATACGGGCAGCACGTGGATCGTGCACAATAATCCGAACGGCCGCTATTATGATCAACAGGCCGATGGCGGCAATGGGTTTCCGAACAAAAGCTATCTTGTCCGTCAGGTTGTGCGTGCGAGCACGGCGGCGCCACACTACTTCATGCCGGAATTTATCCCGGTGTTGCAGGGCCTCTATCAGCTGCCGGTTACTCTCGGTCAACATGGCGCTTTTGTCGACGGCGGCGTGAGCCCGCACAACAATCCGGCCCTTCTCTTGTTCATGATGGCGACTATTGAGGGCTATAACCTCAATTGGGAGATGGGTGATGATCGGCTAAAGATCGTCTCCGTAGGTACCGGCACGGCGCCATTCAAATTGGCCAAGTGGCGCATTCGGTATCGGCCGGCAGCATGGCTTGCCAGCAGCGCTTTGTTGTCCATGATGAACGATAGCGATCAACTGGTTCAGACCATGATGCAATGGATGGGTTCAACCGACAAACCGTGGCCGATCGATTCAGAAATCGGCGATTTAGGTGGGTCGTCATTCGGGGGGCAGAAGTTCTTCCGCTACAGCAGATACAATGTGGAACTGTCGCGCGATTGGCTGAGGGATAATCTGAATGAAGAGTATTCCAAGCGACAGCTGAAGAGACTCAAGCGAATGGACCGATCGCAAAGTGCACCGCAGTTGTTGGAACTGGGGCGCAGAGCCGCTGAGTTACAGGTCGCCCGCGAAGACTTTGAAGCGCAGTTCGATATTCGTTCTGATTGACCTAATCATCCACTAGGCCGGTGTGGCTGTTCCGGTGCTTCTTATTCTGACGGCGCATTCAAATGCCAAAGGTACTCGAATTCCGAAAAGCAGCTTTTGTATATTGGATCATCGTAATGGGCCAGGATCAGCGGTGATTGAGGCGTGTTGGCTGAAAACAAATACATGACAACGCACATTTCTTGGTCAGAACGCACGAGTTGCTGATGTGGGATGCCGCGCTTTAGTTTTCGGAAAATGATGTTTTCAGACCTGGCGGCCAGGTCCTCATAGATCTTGTTCGCTTCGCTAATCATCTCCTGAACAATCCGCACGCTGTTGCTTGTGGTGTGATGCGTGTTAAGCCAGACGGGAAGCGCGTCGTTTTCACTGTCCATGATCATTATGCGAACTTTTACATTGCGGTCCGAAGCCCGTTGGAATTCATCCATGAGCTCTCGATACTGAGTCCAGCCCCGCATCGACACGCCCAATATGTCGATGTGAGTTTGCGCTTTGGTCACCATGTCAAACCAAAAGTCGGAGGTGACGATCTTTTCCGCTTTTTCATAAGCGGAAAGGCCCCCCGAAGACTGCCCCAGTGGCGACAGGTTTTGGCCGAAGGGGACTTGGGGACTCCGTGACGAGGATCTGAGGGCGGAGATGCGCTCGACAATTTGTTTTTTGTAGATGCCTTCATTGATCGGCCGTGGTTTCAGGTCGTATTCGATGGTGCGCATATCGTGAATGTCGAACGGGAGATACTGTCCTTTCTCGATCATCGAAATGACGGGACGCCCCGCCGACTGGGCGATCGCCAACTCGTAAAAAACGTTCGGATTGTGATAGGTGAGCACCGCGATTACGAAATCTTCCGACAGGATAGAGTGAATCATCTGTTCGGTGATTTTGCCGGGCTCTTGCGTATGGTCGGCGCGATAGCCGTGTATGCCCAGTTCATCCAAGGCAGGCTTGATGATGAAGTCGAAGACATCGTCCGCATGCTCGCGCATCGCGGACCCTTCTTCGGATATTGGGCTGATCACAAAACAGGTTGCGGTGGTATCGCTCACGAGGCCAAAACCTGTTTCAGGTCAATATTTGTCATATGCCCCCCATGTCGTTTAACCATTTCAATCATATCGGCGGTGCCGCCGGCCCCGCCACTGGGTCCGCCGTCATAGAGTGTGACGATGTTGGCTTTGTCCTTTCCCCATGCGACGGTGTTGTAATAGAGCCGTAAATTATTGCGGACATAATCGTCAGGAAGTCCTTTTCCCTTGGCTGCAATCGGCGGCCCTAAATCATATTGCAAATCTAGCCGTTCTTCGGCCCGGTCCCAAACGGATTCGAAGAGGCTGAGCCACAGATCGCCCCCAAAGGCGACCGAATGCTCAATAAATTCGACTCGATGATGTGGGAGATATAGATGAAGTTTCATGCCACGCTTCAAGGCTTCATCCGCAAACAGAAGATCGCCCCCGCAAGCACCGCTTGAAAGCGCAAGATCATCTTTGTTGGCCCCTAACCGGTCGAGATACACGGCAATGGCATCGCGTACTTTGCGAATGTCGCTGTCGATGTTCGGAAAACGGGGCGCATCTCGGTCGGGCAGGTCCACCATATGGCCCACAAACAAGACCGACTTGTTTGGGACGAAGTCGGGCGTGTACCTCTCAAGCCGAAAATCGAGCTCGGTGAGGTACCCACTCACCACATCTTCTTGAAAACCCAATCTTTGGAACAGCAAGAGCTGTTGCCGTGTGGAGGCAAGTTTGAAGAGATCCTGGCCGGCACACTCCACCGCCCGGCCCAGTGCGTCTTCCGCCCGGTCAAGGTTTCCCGCGGTGAATTCCAGCTCTAACAAAGAAGCGTGGGCATAATAATTGCCTTCCGACTTCATCATGTCTGCCAATATCGCCCAGCGCACCGCCCCAATTACATCGTGTCCGACCGGGTCGCCCGCGCCGACATGATGACGCAAGGCCTCCAGGGTCGTTACATTAACCCCCGTATAGTGGTTTGACGGGCAGATCTGAAATCCTTCGCGATAGCGCCGAATGGATTGGGATAGCGGTGTGTTGGCCCGTCGCGCAAGTTCTTTGGCCTCCTCGACGGACTCAGCGTCTTTCCAACGCTCCAGCCAATCGTCCTTGGCGATGCGCCCCAAATTCCCCAGTGTTTCCGCTTCGTGATCGGTCGCCAATAGGCCGATTGCCTGTAAACGCGGATCCTGGCGCTGTTTCGAAAGCGTGTCTTCCAAGAGCGTGCGCGCCTTGTTGCGCTCTCCCAACCGGTTATGGGCAAGTGCTTGCTGCTGCATACTGACTAAGTCGAAATCGTCAATGTCGAGCGCGCGCTGGAATTGATCAATCGCCAATTCATAGGAGCGCAGTGAGATCAAGGCCTTGCCGGCGGCGCGGCGGGCTTCCAGTTGGAAGCCCATGGCCGGCGGGTCTTCGGCCAACACCATAATGTCGCCGGCGCGATTCTTGTCCTTCGCTTCGGTAAGACGCTGCGTCCACCGGTCATAACCGTTCCAAAAACCGTCTGCCTCATTGACGCGCAACCTTTTCCATTCGGGCTCTTCTAGGTTTTTGAGCAAATGGTAGATCGGACTGCTGCGTACACGGATGGTCTCTGCCGCCGCCTGCAAGGCACGCTTGGTCAATCGGCTGCGGTCGTCCTCCAGAAAGGCGGGGTCCGGGCGGCCGCCTTTCAGGTGATACTTCTCGATTTTCTCGGTCGTAATATTGAAGGGGATCCTGTCCCGGCAGGCCAGCATGATTACGCCACCGGTGCGCAAGGCATGGCGTGCCCCCAGCTCATACCACACATTGGGATTGTCGATGGTGATGTCGGCGATCACCAGGTCCGAGATGAGCAGCCGTTGAAACATGTCCAACGGAATGTTGCTTCGTGGATCTTCCAACCGGTCGCACCGATCAACGGCATAACCCGCGGCCCTGACCGCCGGTTCGATAAGGTCTTCATAGACGGCGTCGAAATCGATGAGGTCGCCGGAGCCGTCCACCAGGTTTGGCTTCTCAAAAAAAGGCATGCTTACAAAGGCATACATCAGGGTCCCTCCCGCCGCAGACCGTGCCCAGAGTATGCCAAAGACATATCCTTGGAAAAAGGTGGGCGCCTGGGATTCATCCGGTGTGGACATATGGCGGACCACCGCCTCCGCGGGAATTTTGGCCAAAGGCCAGGTAGTCGGCCAAAAAAGCTGCTCACATCAGCCCAAATTTGATCGTCTCGTCACTCATCATACTGACTCAACAAGTGTTCCAAGCTGGGATAGAGTTTGAACTAAGGGACTGTTGAGGCCGAAAAAATGAACTCAGCAAAAACCATCAATATCGATGCGGTAGAGTTGGAATTGGCGGATCGCTGGGCCGAGTTGGAGCGCTTGGGCACCCAAGACCCTGAACAGCTCACCGCGGCTGTGAAGTGTTTTCAAGAAGCCTGCCGGCAGTCGGACCACCTCACGGCCGACCAAGGCGAGCGGCTCGCGGAACACGTGGCGTGGAGCTTCGGCCCCCTCCTTCGCGCGCTTGAGGAGGGGCGCAGCCTGGAAAGTTTGTCCGTATACGATGACGGTTATGAATGCTTGACCGCACTCAACCGGCGCCAGGCCCTTCGGCGCCTGATCATGGGCGCGGTGGCGGGCGCAACGCTTGTCAGCACTGTTGCCACGTCCAATGCCGCCCCCAGCTTTTCCCATGGCCCGGATCCTGAACCTATCGTGATGGAGCTTGTCGTTGACGTCGCGATCCGAGCGGCGGAAGAAAGCAGCGCGCTGCCGGGTCTGCCCTCCGGCGCGGCGGATTTGTTCGAGCGGTCCATGTCTTTCACCGCGAAATGGGAAGGCGGGTTTAGCGATCATGTAGCGGATCGTGGTGGCGCCACCAAATATGGGGTTACTCAGGGATTGTTGGACGCGGTGAGGGAACGCGATGGCGAACCGCCGATGGATGTCCGTGATCTGACCAAAGATCAGGCCTTGGAAATCTACAGAAGTGAGTTTTGGATACCATGCCGGTGCGATAAACTACCTGAACGGGTTGCTATGTGGGTCCTTGATACGGCGGTCAATTCGGGAATGTACCGGGCCATTAAAATGTTACAAGCAGAAGTGGGGGCGAAGGCCGACGGAAAACTTGGACCGAAATCACTGGCGAAGGTACATGCACAGGACCCGCATGATCTGTTCAATCGGCTCATCGATGCAAGGGCAAAATTTGTCAGCGCCATTGTCGAGAAAGACCAGTCTCAGTCTGTCTTTCTGAAAGGGTGGGAAAACCGAATATACGATATGCGCGTGTTTGCCGACGCGCGTGGGTTCGAGACCATTGAGCAATTTGGCTCGCATATTCAGCGTTGGTGGCAGCTGCTGAAGAAAAATCCGGCTACTGATGATCCAGTAGGCCATTTGTCCGACAATGACTTCCCTGGCGTGCCCGTGTGATGTGATGGCGGCGATCCGTAAACGTATAGACTCAATTTGTGCAGAAGCGTCGGATAACGTCCAGGTAGCGCTGCATGGCGAATTGCTGGCGCTGATTGCCGATCTGGCGGACCGGCACGCCGCTAAGCCCGAACTCGCGCGGGACCTGCTGCACGCCTTACGCGATGCGCGGGCGTTTGACCGGTTGCACGTGGCGGCAACCGATATGGCGGCGCGGGGCTTGGTGTGCCCTTTTTCCAACCGTATGAAGGTGCAGGCCCTTGTGGAACTGGAGCGTTACGACGAGGCGCTGCGGGAGATCCATCAGGCGCGCGCTGCCTATCCCGAGGACAAGGGCGAGCAGGTTGAACTTGCGGGCCTGGAAGGGCGTATCTTCAAACAGCGCTTTGTGGCGTCGGTCGGGGCGAACGCGCCGGATGCGGCAGCGCTTAGGTACTCGATGACCGCCTATATGAAGGGGTGGTCTCTGTCCGGTGGCCATCAGGCCTGGCTGGGCGTGAACCTTGCCGCGTTGTGGCACCGGGCGCGCAGCGACCGCTTTATTGAAGGTGCGGATGGTGATCTTGAAGCGTTGGCGAAACAGGTGTTGGCCGCTGCGGCCCGTGAAAAAGAAGCGGACCCGGAAGATCCCTGGCCCGATGCCTCGCTGGGGGAAGCTGCCCTTGCGCTTGGCGACTATGAATTTGCGCTTGCCTCTTACAGGGCTTTTGCGTCGCGGGACGCCGTCGATGCTTTCGCGGTTGCCAGCGCCCACCGTCAACTGACCGAGATTTGGCAAATCCATGATCAGCCAGTCAACGACCTTGTCCAACATTTATACGATCAAATTACCGGGCTGCTGATGCGCCTGCCGAACGGCCGAATAGATTTCGGGGGCCGCGACTTGTCCGGCGTTGCAGGCCGACTCAGCGGTGTGCAAGAGGATGATGGGTATGAAGGGCTTTGGGGCAGCCGGCCCGTGCCGCTCCAATGGGCCAAACGCATGATCGAAATCGGCAATTGCGTCGGTCGGATCGAACGCCGCGGCGGCATGGGCGAAGCCGCCGGGACCGGCTTTATCATTCGCGCGGATCTTCTGTCCCCTGAATGGTCGGATTATGGACAAGTTTTGGTAACCAATGAGCACGTGGTTGGTCGTCGCGATGACGCAACGCTCACGCCGGAGCAGACGGCCGTGCGATTTTCTCAAGTGAATCCGCAGGAACAAATGTCCGTGGGGCCGGTTTTGTGGTGTTCCGATCGCGAGCACCATGATGTTACCATCTTCCGTATGGACCATGTGCCGGACAGTGTCGGGAAGTTTGGTGAGATAGCACCCCTGTCGAGCCTTAGTGATGGTGCCGGTGGAAACTTTTCGGGCGTTACTGTCATTGGCCATCCGGCAGGCTCGGAGCGGCTGCATCTTGGCGTCGAAAACCTGCATGTAGAAGACATGGAGCGCGACCGTCCGGCGGGCGAGCCGGAGCGTGTCTGGTACAGATGCCCGACCATGAAAGGGAATTCCGGAAGCCCCGCACTTTCATGGCGGCAGTTGGAAGTTACCGCCGTCCATCATCGGGAGATTAAGGCGCGGGGATGCAATGAAGGCATCAGTCTCGACTCAATCCGCAGGGCGATAGCCAGAAGCAAGGCGTGAGAAGGGCTATTGGAACACGGTCGCCGCCGGATAAGGGCGCCGCCGGTCAAATCAAACTGAAACAAACCAGCGCGGCTGCACGGGAATGCCTGCCCATTCTTTTGTTGGGTCAATCGATTTCTAGCGCAAAAAATAATCCCAAATCCCAGGTTGCATACAGGCGCGGAGATCGAAAGATTTCTGCGCAACGTGCGCAAACCAGAATGGCGTCACCGGTCGCGATTTCTCAAGAACCAGAGTCAATTCGATAGTGTTTCCATCAATCCGATCGGATTGAAGTGAAACACTTCCATTTTTGTTATTTTGCCGTCCTTAAAATAGTTCATCTCCGAAATCGGTTGCGTGACGGACTTGCCGGTTTCTTTGGAGGTCCATGTAATGACATATCTGCTGAAGACAATGTCGGCGTCTTCGGCTTCCCAATATTGCTGATCGTCGATGGAAACGTCCCAAATGCCGCGATAGATGTTGCTCACCTGCATGGACGCATCACGCCCCCGGAAGACACCTTCTTGAGGCAGACCCGGCGGTTCGTGGCACTCGAAGTCTTCTGCAACATAGTTTTCGCACGCGCCTTCCCAATCTCCGGACTGAAATTGCGCCAGAAACTTTTTCATGATTTCAAGATTCTTGCCCATCTGGTCTCTCTCAGGCTGCTACTGGTCGCTGCAGCGCCGTCTGTGTGCGGATAGAAGACGGCCGCGAAGCTGTTGCTGCCGTTGTTCCGCAGAAACTTTTGGCGTGGTGGGCGGAAGATGCTCTTGTACGTCGCTGAACGGCACCACCCGGAGGGTAGGGCTGGGAGCGGTTTCAGACTTGAAATAGCGCCCTAAGATGAGCCCAAGCGGTCGGCCCCCCGCATCCAACCAATTTGGTACGCCGGGATCCTGGTGGCTAATGACGCAACGAAATTTCCCATCCTCGTCTATGCGCGCTTGATGCCCGTTAAGCGAGGTCTGGCGTACATAGTAGTCGAGCGCCTCCCATTGCAGGTTGCTGAGTTGGAATCCCCAATAGGGGGCTCGCGGCGCCTCTACTTCCATAATTACCGCTTCGTCTGTGCCGCAGCGGTAATGCCCGTTCAAATACTTGGTTCCTTCGAAGGCGCCCGGAATGGAAATGGCGGGCAATTGGGACGGATCAGAGTTTAGAAATGACCCAACGTAGTTCCTGTACAGATTGGACTGAACACTTACCCAGCTTGCAACGCGCTTCACCCCTTCGCGAAGGGCCTCTACGTTTGGAGGCGGCGGGGGATAGGTGGCCCCCTCACGCTCGATCCACAAGTCGGCCGGCTTTTCTTCGTCCCAATCGTAGTAGTACTGGCGAATATACAGCTCGCCCGGTCCGTCCGGGAGTTGAAACCAGGCGCCGTCGCGCTTCTCTTTGCTCAGGACAATGTCCACTTCCTTGTTCGCCGCAAAGGCGTCGTCTTCCATATTGTCCCGTTCGCAGACGATCTTGAAATCGGGATAGCGGCTGCTGCACCCCTCATAAACGGCCACTTGGAAGATGTGCGCTGAGCCGCGGTTTCCCCGGATTCGATAGCTGTAGTCCCCGTGGATCGGTGCCCAGTGATAGACCGCGTCAACAGACGGTGATTGCATCTGCCGCTGTAAAGACTGGTTTTTGATGAGCAGAGGATATGCGGGATCACCTTCCAAATGCATCAGGTGTCCTGCGTCCGCCAATCGAAACGTCTGCCTTAAACCTTCCATCGAGGTGGCGCCGCCATCCTCGTTAGGCCATCCTTGACAATGAAGATCTGCCGCCTCACGAAATGCGGCGAGGTAAAGTTCCGTCAGCTCTTCCGCCTGCGGAGCAGTTTTGTCGTTTGCAGCCATCTGTGTTTGCTACCTGTCTAACGTGCCAAAGGCTTCCTCGATCGCCGCCTCAGTCAACCCATAGCGTTCCATCGAATAATCGGGTTTTCCATGCTTGTGTTGCGTGTTTTGGTCGGCCCAGCCGGTCATGGCGTTTTTGCTGACTTCCGTCAGCGGCCTCCCCGCCAATGCATAGACTTCTTCGACGATACTCAGAGGGTCGGCCACCACCTGGTCATAAGGCGCATCTATCAGCTTGACATCATCAGCCATCTGTTGCCGTTGGGCGGCTTGCCGTTTGAACTCGGGCCCCCAATAGTTCAACGTGTCTTGGCCGATCCACAACGGGTCTACTTCTTCAAACAGTTCCTGGTGGATCGACTCAATCAACCGGCAATAAGACGGCACGACATCAAGAAGATTGCGGTGCAGGTGCACCATGGTGGCATTGGGATAAACGGCGGCGATTGAATCGAGATTGCCGATGTGTCCCGGGTTTTTCAGTATCCACCGGCGTCCCTTTTTTCCGCCTTCTTGCCACTGCAGAAACTGCAGCAGCTTTGCTTGGAATGTGTAGGCATTCAAGCTGGACCGGCCCCGCAGCCAGGTGAGCAATGTGGGTGACGGTGTGATGATGTACATCATCAAATAGTCGAAGGCGAAGAGGAGCAAGTCGGAATCTTCTTCGGCTTCCTCGGCGGCCCTTTCGTGGGACGCCAGGAATTCCGGATTGTTTTCAAGTTGAGCTTCTTGAATGGCACGGGCGAACGCGATGCGCCCGTCGGGCTTCCCGGGAACTTCGTCCGGAAAGGGGGCAGGGTTCTGTACCTTCCAGAGCGGCAAGGTGAGCGCCGTCGGATCCGCCGACATCATGCGCTGCAGTTTGGTTGTGCCGGTCCGTGGCATACCCAAAATAATGATCGGATCTGAAACGTCTTCGTCCAAAATTTCAGGGTCACGCTTTATCGCATCGGCATATCGCAAGCGGTTCACGAGCCACCTTTGCACACTCATTTCGAAGTTCATGAGACCGGCCGGCTTAAAGCGAACCTCGTTGGCGGCACACTTCAGAAGCATGCGGAGCGGTTCCTCAAACAGGTCGGGCCCGAAATCTTCAAGGTCCGCATTTTGCTTGGCCGAATTGATGACATGCTGAAAGTCGAAGACTTCTTTATTGGATTGTAAAACGCTGTTCATCCGTTCGTCTTCCTGCTCTAGCTTGACAGCCAAAAACCGCCGGACGCGTCAATCACCTGGCCCGTGACCCAGCGCGCCTCATCGGTGGAAAGAAAGAAAATGACCCGTGCAATGTCGTCAGCAGTTCCGACACGGCCCAAGGGTGTGATCGCTTTGAGCCCCGCCAGGAAATCAGGATTGTTGATGGCCTCCGCGGCGATCTCCGTGTCCGTCAGTCCCGGCGACACCACATTCACCCGAATGCCCTGCGGCCCGAGTTCGGTTGCCAACACACGGCTCAGCTGGTTGAGCCCGGCCTTCGTGCTGGCATAAGGGGCAAGGTTCGCCGGCGGCATGCCCTGATAACGCGCGGCAGCCGACGATACATTGATGATGCATCCCTTCGATTCCGTCAGGTGCGGTAGCGCCTCATGGATCAACATCGTTGGCGCCAACAAGTTGACGCGCAGCAAGCGTTCGATCTGCTCTTGGGTGTGATCGACGAAAGGGGCTGTCGTTTCAGCGGCAGCATTGTTGACCAGAATATCCAGCCGACCGTGGCGTTCCATCACCATAGTGAGTGCCGCGCTGCGCTCGTCGTCATTGCCCACATCCGCTTGGACGAAGGAAATCTTGTCGGGATCGGCTTGGCAAGTTTCGGCTAAAGGGGCCTCTCGCCTGCCGCAGACAAGCACGCGGCATCCGGCTTCTGAAAATCGAAGGGCTGTCGCTCTGCCAATGCCCGTACCCCCGCCGGTTATGAGCGCGCTTTTGCCGGCAAGTTCTCCTGCCATTATCTCTCCCCGGTCCACCACATTCGCAGGCGATTAGTTGGTTTCGGAACCGAAAACCTATCGCTCAAACCGCTTATAAGTCAACAATGTTGTTCATCATTACCAAACATGATAGTTGCTTCTTCCAACGCAATTCCAACATGGATAGGGCGACGCATGCCGAACATCAATTGGGACAAGATCAAGAAAGGCGATGCGCGTGAACTTTGCAATGGAGAGTTCTGAGGTCGTCTGGCGGCCAAGCAAAGGCGTGTACGAAACGAGCAACCTGCGTGCCTTCCTAAAGGCAAGCGGGTGCCATGATTTCGACGACCTGTTGTCCCGCTCCAATCAAGAGACGAACTGGTTCTGGCCGCGGGTTTTCAGCTTCGCTCACACGAAATTCGAAAAGCCATTCGAACAAATCTGCGATGTATCGAAGGGGATCGCACACGCCAATTGGTGTGTGGGCGCAAAAATGAACTTCACCACAGAATGCATCGAGCGCCACTCGAAGCAATTGGAAACAACCGCCATCACATGTTCTTACGAAAGCGGCGAGATCCGTCACGTGTCGCGGGCGGAGTTGTTTGAAGAAATCGCCAAATTGGCAGGTGCGCTGAGGGAATTGGGCGTGTCGAAGGGGGACCGTGTCGCAGTCTACATGCCCATGATTCCAGAGGTGGCCATCGGTTTCATGGCGGTTGCCCGCCTCGGCGCGATCACCGTTCCTCTATTCTCAGGTTTTGGCGCGGACGCCATTGCGGCCCGCCTGGAACATTCCGGCGCCAAGGTTGTTCTCACCGTGGGGTCCATGAGCCGCCGTGGAAAAGACGTGCCCACGGCGCCCGTCCTTGAACAAGCGATCGAGAAATCCGGCACGAACCCATCTGTGCTCGTGCACGGTCCGACACCGGCGCCGTTTGTGTCGTGGCAAGAGTTGGTGCAAAACGTCAAACCGGTACACGACGCCGAGATTGTCGACGCGGACGATCCTTTGCTGATCGTCTACACCTCGGGCACCACCGGAAAACCGAAGGGGGCCGTTCTTACTCATTGCGGTTTTACCGGAAAGCTTATCCTCGATCTACAGATCTGCTTGGATCTCAAGCCCTCGGATCGTTGGTTGTGGATGAGTGATTTCGGCTGGATCATTGGGCCGGTGATGATTGGCGCGTCGCTGATGACGGGCAATGTGCTCGTCATGGCCGAGGGCGCGCCGGACTATCCGGAAACGGATCGAATCTGGAAGCTCATCGAAGAAGTGAAAGTCACCTATCTCGGTGTCGCACCGACCTTGATCCGGTCGACCATGGCCAAAGGCATCCGGACCATGTCGGATTACGATTTCAGCAGCCTGCGTGTGCTTGTTTCGAGCGGCGAACCGTGGACCGAAGAAGCATGGTACTGGTGCTTTGAGAACATTTGTAAGCGGAATATCCCCATCTTGAATTGGAGCGGCGGAACGGAGATTTCAGGCGGCATCCTGACGGGTACGGTGATACATCCCCTTAAGCCGCTTACCTTCTCTGCCGCTGTGCCAGGGATGGGCGCCGACATATTCGATGCGGCAGGCAATTCTGTTGAGACGGGCCAAGTTGGCGAACTTGTGCTGAAAAAGCCGAGCATCGGCCTGACCCGCGGATTGTGGAACGATCAAAAGCGGTACATGGAGACCTATTGGTCCGATTTCGGATCCGCTTGGAAACATGGCGATCTCGCTTCCCGCGATGCAGACGGTTATTGGGTTTTGCACGGACGATCCGATGACGTCCTGAAAATCGGCGGCAAGAGAACCGGCCCGTCGGAAATCGAAAATCTGCTTGTGGGCAGCGGACTCGTCTCCGATGCCGGCGTGTTCGGGCTGAGCGATGAGCGGGCCGGGCAGGCGATCGGCTGTATCTGCGTTCTGGCGCCTGGCGTTCCAGACACGGCGGACACACGCACCCAACTTCAGGATTCGGTCGTTCAAGGCATGGGCCGGCCCTATCGTCCAAAGTTCATTGGCTTTGTCGACGAGCTGCCCAAAACGCGGAGCGGAAAAATCGTGCGGCGGGTGATTTCGGCTGCCGTAACCGGGAAGAATGTGGGTGATGTGTCGTCGCTTGCAAACCCAGATGTCATCGACCGCATTCGACATGTGGCGGAGGGAATCGTGGACTCCTAACGGTTGACCGCCGCTCGCACTTTGGGAAGCACATGTTTTGACAAGGTTTCTATGCGCCTGCTGCCGCTGTCTATGGGTTCGCCGGGAAACTGTGCCCAGAAATGCACATCCACTATCTGCGGCCATTCTGTGACAAGGGTGACGAGTTTGTGGACCGCTTCATCGGGTGTCCAGAACTCGTAGAATCCGTTTTCGACAGCGGCTTCCGGCGTTTCGAATAGGGGTGTCTGTTCAGGCCCGCCGAAGGCCCCCATCAAAATGTACTGGTTCATCTGGTAGCGAAGATGTTCCCCAATGCGATCAAGCTCCGCTTCGGGATCTTCCGCAACAATCCCCCAGCATCCGGCATAGATCTTCGCGTCTTTGTCGTTTTTTCCAAATTTGCGAATGCCGTTAACGTACAGATCCTGCGCCACATAACCGGAGGACAGAAACCCGTCGGCAATTCGCGCTGCACGGTCCGCTGCGGGCTCTGAAATAGCGCCCAAGAAAATCTTTGGGGGTGTTTCCGGTACTGGAGAGACACGCACATCCGCATATTCGTATCGCTTCCCGGAAAACGTGATGGTGTCACCTGCCCACGCCGCGCGAAGAATTTCTATGGATTCTTCAATCAGGCTCGGCCGATGTTGTACCTGGCGGCCGAAGACCTCGAACTCTTTTTCCACATAGCCACCTCCGACGCCAAGATTGAATCGCCCGCCCGAAAGGAGCGAGACCGTAGCGCAGTCCTCGGCCATCCGTATTGGGTCGTAAAGGGGCAGAAGCAGAAGATTGGTGCCGATTTGAACGCGTTTTGTCCTCGCGCCGATGGCGCCCGCAATGACAAGCGGCGACGGAGTGTAGCCGTCTTCGCAGAAGTGGTGTTCCGTGAGCCAAATAGAGTCGAACCCCAGTTTTTCTGCCCACACAATTTGGTCCAGCGTATCTTCGTACAACTTCTCGAAGGGCGTCCGCCAGGGTTCGGGATTTCGGAAGTCGTACCAAAGTCCAAACGAAACATGCCGCGCCATGGAGTGTTCTTTCTGAAAATGCACAATGTGTCGGTAATCAAAATACCGTTGCAGTTTATCGGGCAAATGATATGATAATCAACAGTGGTGTTGAGTAGCGCCGATGAGCAAGATCCGCCAAGGCGCCGCAGTCGCCCGTAAAGAACAAGAGTTTCTTGGCAAAAAATAGGAAGATTTGCATGCCTCAAACGGTTTCGTCTCTTTCCGAAATGTCCCTTCTTGATCCCGAAACCGTCCGGTTGCCGTGGACCTATTACGCCCGCATGCGCACCGAGGAGCCGGTACATTTTGACGAGCAGGCGCATGCTTGGTTTGTCACGAAATTTGAAGACATTCAGCAAGCGGCCCGTATGACTGATGTGTTGTCCAACGGCTTGGGTTTGGAAACCGCCCACCGGGAGCCTTGGCAAGACGAAATTGATGAAATGATGGTGCGGGAAGGCTTCGGCCCGCACAGAACGCTCGACAACTTTAATGTGGATCCGCCGCTCCACTCCCGCCGTCGCGGCCTTGTGGACCAAGCCTTTAGTGCACACAGGGTTGCGTCCATGGAGGACAATATTTCCGAAATTGTCCGTACACTTATGGACAAGTTTATCGACCGCGGCAATGCCGACATGGTGGAAGAGTATTCGATCCCAATTGCTATCTATGTAATCTCTGATCTATTGGGCGTGCCCCGCGACCGCATCGACGATGTCAAAAGGTGGTCAGATGCGTCGGTCGGACCTCTTGGGCGCGGGATTACCAAGGAACAGGGTATCGCCTATGCCCGCGATACCATGGACATGCACCGGTTCCTCAATGAACAGATTCAAGATCGCCGTAAGACCAAGCGCGATGACATGATTTCCGATCTCGTTCATGCCCGCATTGACGATCCGGAAAATCCCACGCTGAGCTTCGCGGAGCTGCTTTCCTGTTCCGTTGGACTTTTGGCCGCCGGCAACGAGACCACGCGTAACGGCATTTCTTGGGGAACGCTGATACTGGCTCAGAATCCAAAACTTGTGACACGGCTGCAGAATGCTGAGGATCAAAATCGGGCGCTGCAACGGTTTGTGGAAGAGACGCTGCGGCTCGAGGCACCGGTACCGCAGTTGCCGCGGGTGGCTCTCGAAGACTGTGAAATCGGCGGGGCGACAATCCCTAAAGGTTCCTTTGTCTATCTTTGCTGGGCGTCCGGGAATAGGGATGCGGAAAAATTCCAGGACGCGGATGTCTTCGATCCGGATCGAAAGAACGTTGGACAACACATGACATTCGGCGCTGGCATCCATCGGTGCGTCGGCGCCATGTTGGCGCGCATGGAAATGAAATGCGCTTTCCGAGAAATTGTGAACCGCATGGACGATCTCAAGTTGTCCGTTCCGGAAGAACAGCTCGACATTTGGGGAACGTTTGTTTTCCGTGGCCCCCGCTCTTTGCCGGTAACCTTCGCAAAGAGGCTGGCCTAAGACGGCACCACGCAAGTAAACACATTAAGGGAGGAGAGCGGTGGCAGGTGAATTAGACGGCAAAGTCGCCATTATCACTGGCGGCGCACGCGGGATGGGCGCGGCAACGGTCCGGCTTTTCGTTCAGGAAGGCGCGAAGGTCGTGGTTGCCGACATCTTGGAAGATGTCGGTCGGGATCTCGCCGGCGAGTTGGGCGACAGCGCCGCTTTTGGAAAATGCGATGTGTCCAAGGCGAATGAGGTCGAAGCGCTGGTGAATTTTGCCGTCGACCAATTTGGTGGGTTGGATATCCTCTTCAGCAATGCCGGCGTCATGGGTGATCCGCAGCCGAATTTTCTCGAAGAAGACTTCGGACACTTTGTGCAAACCATGTCCGTTGATCTATTGGGGCCATTACTGGGTGCAAAATATGCCGGCCGGTATATGGCCAAGAATGGTGGTGGTTGCATTCTGACGACAGCGTCATCGTCCGGACTTTATGGCGGACACAGCATAATCCCCTACCGCGCGGCCAAAGCCGGCGTGATCGGTATGACCAAATCTCTGGCCATTGAACTCGGCCAATATGGCATTCGCGTGAACTGCATTTCGCCGGGTCCGACGCGTACGGAAATGACCGTTGCCATGGAAGGTGTACCGCAAGAAAAGCTGGAGCGGCTTCAGGACATCTCAATGGAAAATATGATGGGCCGCATGCCGCTCGGACGCATGGGCACGCCGGAAGATATCGCTCAAGCGGCGCTGTTTCTGGCTAGCGACCGCGCCGCGCAAATCACCGGTGTCAATCTTCCTGTTGATGGCGGTGAGACTGCAGGGAATGTGGAAAACACGTTGGTGAAGATACAGGCGGCATTCGCTGAGGAACTCGGAAGTTAGCGGCGGATCAAATGGCAGGCGATCTCGCAGATAAAGTAGCTGTCGTTACAGGTGGAGCGTCCGGTATCGGTCGCGCGATAGTCGAGACCTTTGTCACGGAAGGTGCGCGTGTCGTTATTGCGGACATCCAGGAGGAACGCGGCCAAGAGCTTGTGAAGGATCTGGGCGATGCTGTCGATTATTGCCATACGGATGTTTCTCAAGGGGATCAGGTCGAGGCTCTTGTCACCCATGCCGTCGAGCGGTTTGGGCGCTTGCACATCATGGTCAACAATGCCGGTGTCGGGGGTGCGAGCCATCCGCGATTTCTGGATGACGATCTTGCCGATTTTCACAAGGTCATGAATGTGGATCTCTTGGGAGTCATGCTGGGATCGAAATTTGCCGGTAAACACATGGCGGCCCAACGCGGTGGGTCGATCATCAATATCGCGTCGACAGCCGCCAGCTTTGCGGGTTTTGGCGTCATGACGTATCGCGCGGCGAAGGCCGGCGTTGTTGCGGTAACGAAGTCCCTGGCGATCGACTTTGGGGAATACGGCATTCGTGTCAATTCGATTTCGCCAGGCCCCACTAAAACAGAGATAACGACGATGGGCGCTGGCGGTGATATGAGCGCCGAAACCATCGACGCGCTACAGACGGTGTCAATGCAGGCGATGATGGGCATGCAGCCGCTGAAGCGGATGGGGCAGGCGGGCGACATCGCCCAAGCCGCATTGTTCTTGGCAAGCGATCGGGCCGCTCAAATCAGTGGTCTCGATCTTTTGGTGGCAGGGGGTTCGGCTGTGGGCGATACGGAAAACAGACTGGAAGTCATGCAGACTGAGATCGCAAAAGTCCTTGCGGCTGCGGCGGATGATTGACGATGCGCATTGATGGCAGCGCGGCAATTGTAACAGGTGGCGGCAGCGGCATGGGAGCAGCCGCTGCTGCGCTGCTTACACAAAAAGGCGCAAGGGTGGCGTTGCTTGGACGCCGGGCTGACGTCTTGGAAAGCAAAGCAAGAGAAATCGGCGGACTTGGATTGCCGTGCGATGTGGCAAACCCTGACATGGTCGACGCGGCATTCGAGCGTGCCGAACGAGAGCACGGACCCGCACGGATACTGGTTCACGCGGCGGCAATCGGGCATATGGCGCCATTGGTGCTCGCTGATGGTAGCATTAATGACCGGGAGGAGCTTCGAAAGATCGTTGAAACAAACGTGTTGGGCACGATCTATGTAAACCAAGTCTTCGCATCACGTGTGTGTCATGAGCTGCCTGAAGGTGATGAACGCGGCGTGGTGATCAACGTTTCGTCGATTGGCGGGGAAGACGGCGTGGTAGGCTCCATCTATGCTATGTCGAAAGCCGCCGTTAACGGATTTTGCTTGAGCGCCGCGCGAGAATTGGGCGCTTTTGGAATTCGTGTGATGACGATCGCGCCCGGGTCGATCGATACCGAAATGTTTCGGGGCGGTGCCAACCCGGAAACCTATAAACTTGTTGAGCAGAGCGTGCCGCATCCCAGGCGCCTGGGAACACCGGAAGAGTTTGCGGAGTTGGTGGTGCACATCTGCGAAAATGCCTATCTCAACGGCAGTGTCATTAGGCTCGACGGCGGCATGCGGGTGCCGTTCGCAACAAATATCGGTGGTGGAAGCGAGGTCGGGGCGCAGCGTTAGCGTTCCGCAATCAGGATAGCGGAAATGGGAACAACGGAAGCTGCGGATGAAGCGATTGGGCGCGGCCACATCCTCAACATTTATCACATCAACATCAATTGCCGGGATCTCGATCGTTCCGAGAAGTTTTACGAGCAGCTTGGGTTCCGAACCGTTGCGCGTTTTGCAGAGCGATGTGCGAACTTGGATCGCGGCTTGGGATTCAATGGACGCGAGGAACCCACCAAATCGCGGGCGGTGTTCATGAAGCTGGGGTTGGGACAAGGCGTGCCGGAGACCGTACTTGACCTTTGCGAATGGGAGGATCCGGCCGCTGAAGGCGAAGCATCCGGCCTTCTCAACTACGGTGTGCCCCGTATCGCGTTGCGTGTAGACGACATCGAAGCGATCGTGGCACGGCTCAAAGCCCAGGGCATCAAGTTTTTCTCCGAGCCACAGACGATAACGACGCTGGAAAGAAAACCGCGGTTCGCGTGTTTCAAGGACCCGGACGGTGTCATTCTCGAATTGGTGCAGCCCTAGCAAAATCATCGGCCCCAACGCAGAGGCCGGCATAAAATCCAGGTGACAAAGATGGCCAAAAGTTTTCTTCCGAAGCAGTTTCAAGACTTGGATCCATTTGCGAAAGAATGGGATATCACGGCAACGAATGAGCGCTATCTCAAACGACTCAGTTCAAGTGTGGAAGAGTTAAGGCCACTTTACGACGCGGTCTTCGAGCGGTTCGAGGAGCTGAAGACCTATTTGGATTCGAAGCCGATGGATGCCTTCACGGAGGAGGACAAGCGTCTAGGGCGTCTGATGTTTGCATTCGCCGTTGTTGCACCCGCTGTCATCACATTCAAGGACGTTCGCGTGCCGGACTGTGAATCCGTGCCCATGTTCGATGTTCAGGTCGAAGTCGAAATCTAAGCCAGCTTAGTCAGGAAGATCCCTATGAATAAACAAGACATTCATTCCTTCGAGCTCAACAAAGATCTTTGGGAGAGGAAAGAGGATGAGACGTGGACGGAGAAATATCCAGAATTGGGTACCGGCCCGATCGATCTCGAACGTGCCGTCTCAAAAGAGTTCTTCGAGGTAGAGAAAGAAGCTGTCTTCCGGCGCAACTGGCTGTATATGGGGCGCGTTGAACAAGCGGCGAAGCCCGGCGATTATTTCACGCAAGAGGTTGAGGTCTGCAACACGCAGCTCATCATTGTGCGGGGCAAAGACGAAAAAATCCGTGCATTTCACAATGTCTGTCCACACCGCGGCAATCAATTGGTATGGAAAGGGCACCCGGCCAAGGAGACGTCCGGGCACTGTGGCCGGTTCGTGTGCAAGTATCACGGCTTTGCGTTCAATCTCGACGGCAGTTTGTTCCGGGCGACCGATTCGCAAAACTTCTTTGATGATCAGGCCCAAACGCGACGCTTAGCAGAAGTGCCGTGCGAGGTGTGGAACGGATTCATCTTCATCAATTTGGATCCGGACGGTCCAAAGGAGTCGCTGCGGGAGCAGATTGGTGAGTTTTTCTGGACGGGGCTTGATGGATTTCCCTTTGAAGCATTTACAGAGCGGACCGTCTCGGTCGGCACGTGTAAAAGCAATTGGAAAACGCTGATGGATGCGTTCACTGAAGGGTATCACGTTCAGTATCTGCACTTCCAAACGTTCAGGCTTCACACCATGGGAATGGACGAAGTCAATGCCCGCATGCAGCATTTCAGCATTCACGAGCGAAACCACGTGTCCGTCACCGACCGCATTCCAGACGAGATGTACTCGTACGACTTCGAGAGGATGATGCAGGCGCATGGGGCGGCGCCGACAGTTAAGCCGTCTATCGACATCGAGGATTTACCGCCCGCGGCAAACCCTACACGTTTCAAGAATTGGGGGAACAGCACGATAACCTTCTTCCCGAATTTCGTGCTGCAATTTTATTATCCGATTTGGTGGCTGACCTATCGCTTCATTCCGATCGCGCACGATGAAATGCGCTTCGAAATTGCGCATTTCCTACCGCCCGCGGAAAAGTTCTCGGATCTTTTGTCCCACTACAGCTTCCTATCGATTATGCGGGACGCCGCATTGCAGGACGTGAACACACTGGAAGCCACACAACGGGGCATTGCAACCGGGGGGATGAAGGACGGTTTTATTCTACAGGATGAAGAGTTCAGTATACGCCATTTTTATAAAACCATCTTTGATACCGTCGACGAGTATTCGGCACAGAACAAATGATGGCCGCAATTGTGTTAAGGCCTTCGGGTGGACGCTAGCACACCCGCAGCGTTTGCTATCAGGATCAAGGCAACGAGCCCAATGGCGAGTATACCACCGGTGGGAGCTCTTGCCGTGCTTTCGTCAAGCGCATAGGCGACCATGTAATCGCCAGGTGTAGCGTTTTGATAGTAGATGTGGCCGCCGGCGGCAATGACGACGAACTGCCTGCCGTCAATTTTGTAGGTCATTGGCGTTGCTTGACCACCAGCGGGCAAGCGTGTTTCCCACAATTTCTCGCCGGTCGCGGTGTCGAAGGCGCGGAACTTGTCATCGGTCGTTGCCGCAATGAATGTAAGCCCACCGCCCGTAGAAATCGGGCCACCGGCAATGGGCGTGCCCATTTCCCAATTAACGAAGGGGACGGACGTTTCATTTTCGATGGAGCCCAGAGGCACCTGCCATTTGAGGGCGCCGCTATCGAGATCGATTGCGCTTAATCGCGCCCAGGGCGGCTTTGTGCACGGTGCGCCCAAAGACGATGTAAGGAATTGCAGCGTCCCGACATAGGGCGTGCCAGTGAGGGGAAACTGCATTTTTGACGCCGCGCTTGAGACCTGTCCGGCCGAGGCTTCTTCCCGAGGCACCAGGGTCACGATTGCAGGTGTGTGCAATGTGGGCACGATCAGCAGATTTGCATTGGCATCAACGGTTCCGCCACCCCAATTCATGCCGCCTGCTCCGGCCGGGTTGAGAAGGCTGCCCTGGATAGATGGCGGCGTGTAGAGGCCTTCATTGCGGATACTCTTCAGCTTTTCAATGCAAGAATTCCGATCGAACCACGTAAATCCCCACATATCGTCTTCGGTCAGGGTGAGGTCGTTGAGCGGGGCGGGCGTGGAAACAAATGGCTGGGTCGGGGAGAGCCACTCGCCCGGAACATCCGTGTCCTGAGGCACCGGCCGGTCTTCGATAGGAAAAATGGGTTTCCCTGTGAGACGGTTGAACACAAAAATCATGCTCTGCTTCGTCAGAACGATGACCGCCGGTATCGTTTCGCCATCCTTCGATATGTCCGCTAGGATAGGCTGGGCCGGCAGATCATAATCCCAAATCCCGTGTCGGATGATTTGATAGTGCCAAACCATGTCGCCCGTACTGGCGCGCAGTGCGACAATTGAGTTGGCATAGCGATTATTCCCCGGCCGGTCACCGCCATACCAATCCACGCTCGCGGTTGTGGTAGGCAAAAACACCAGATCATTTTCCGGATCTGCCGACGTGAATGACCAAACGTTGGCGGCACCAAAGATAGATGCCGAATTCTTACCCCAGCTCTCGAAGGCCGGATCTGCGGGATCGCGTGGAATGGGATCAAATTCCCACAACAATTCCCCCGTCCGTGTGCTGAAGGCGCGGACTTTCCCGCTCGGGCTGTCGATGCGGTACAGGTCAAATAAAGCGGTGCCGAATATGGCCACATCGTTGACGATGCTGGGGGGGCTGTGGAATTGCACCTCATCATGTTCGTCAAGGGGCTTGCCGGCATCCACCGTTACAATTCCGTCCTGCCCAAAACCGGGGCAAGGCTGACCCGTCGCGGCATCAAGCGCAATAACCCGAAGGTCGTTGGTCCCGTAGATCACCCGTGTGTGGCACAATGCGCGGGCCGCCCCCTCTTGGTCCGTCCACATTGAGACGCCCCGGCAGTTCATGTTCACCGCCCCGTAAGCGGACGGCTCGTATTTCGGATCATAGGTCCATTCTTCCTCGCCAGACGAAGCATTCAGCGCGAATACATTCCCCGCGGGACCACACCCGATCAACATTTCGCCCACAAGAATCGGTGTCGTCTGAAACTTACGCGGCACGGGGCCTTCTCCGGTCTGATAGGTCCAGGCACGCTTGAGCCGGCCGACATTTTCCGTGGTGATTTGATCAAGGGGTGAGAATTTGGTGCCTTCCGCATCGGCGCCGTAGTGCGGCCAGGCTCGGGCATCCCCATGGGCGTACATCGCCATCAAGGCTACGCAGCAAACGACCAACAACGGATGTGGCTTCATAAATTTCGGTCTCCCAACTCTCGGGAACAATGCATCAAAACAGTTGTTCCTCTTGATCATCTATGCTTGATTATAGGCAACAGTGTTGATTAATCAAAGCCTAAGTACAGGCCGCCCATGGCAGCGAAACGGGGCTCGTCGCGACAGCATTTCCGGGCGGTTGAGGCGGATATACGTTCGGACCGCCGGGAGAGAGAAGGTGTCGGATGAACATTCACAGATACATGCAGCCCGTCGATAAGACGATCGGTGATTTGTTGGTGCGCGCAGATGATGGGGCTTGGGTGCAGACAGACAAGGACGGCAAAGCGCACATGAAGCCGTTGTGGGCCAATCCCGGATCAGGCGGATGGGCTGTCCTATATCGCTGGCAAAAAGGCTACCAGGCGCCCGCCCATAAGCATTTGGGTGCCATTCACGCCTACATCATCTCCGGCTGCCTGAAGCTGCGCGATACACAGCTGAAAGCCGGCGATTACATGTACGAAGCGAACGGCATTATTCACGATGAAACCGTCGCCCTGGAGGACACGGTCCACCTCAACATCGCTGATGGGCCGATCTTGTTCTTCGACGACTCTGCCATCACTCATTATGTGGGATGGGAACAAATTCAGAAACTGTTGAATGCCGACAGCCAGTCAAGAGAGAAAAATGAAGATTGATCCAGCCATCAAGACACTCGTCGGCGACGTAGATTTCGACCCGACAGAACTTCAGCGCCGGTACGACCGCGAACGTGATATTCGGCTTCATCCAAAGCGCAACAAGCAGTTTATCGAGGTGACGGCTGAATTTTCCCACTATGTGGACGATCCTTACGTGGAGCCCGCTCCCACGCGTGATCCAATTACGGATGAAATAGATATCCTCATCATTGGTGGAGGGTTCGGCGGCGTATTGGCCGGCGCACGATTTAGACAGGCTGGATTCGACAATATCCGAATTGTTGAAAAAGGCGGCGATTTTGGAGGCACGTGGTATTGGAATCGATACCCTGGTGCCTTCTGCGACACGGAATCCTACGTGTACTTCCCAATGCTCGAAGACGTGGGGTACGTGCCGAAACAAAAGTACTCCCCCGGCTACGAGATTCGCGAACACATTCACAGAATCGCAAAGACGTACGACCTCTATAGCAATGCATGTTTACAGACGGCCGTCACGGAAGTGCGGTTCGACAGTTCGGCTCAACAATGGATCGTCTCGACGAACCGGGGCGATGCATTGCGCGCGAACTTTGTTGTTATAGCGAACGGTCCCTTGGATAGGCCTAAGCTCCCAGGCATTCCGGGTATCAACGAATTCAAGGGGCATACGTTCCACACCAGCCGGTGGGACTATGGCTATACGGGCGGTGATGAGGACGGAAACCTCGTGGGGCTTGCCGACAAACGCGTCGGCGTCATCGGCACCGGTGCGACAGCCATCCAGTGCATTCCCCATCTTGGCGCTTCCGCAAAACAACTCTATGTATTTCAAAGAACGCCTGCAGCGGTCGACGTGCGTGCCAATCGGCCAACGGATCCGGAATGGGAGAGTTCTCTCGCATCCGGATGGCATAGCGAGCGCATCGAAAACTTCAATCGCGTCGTCACAGGAATCCCCCAAGAGGTTGATATGGTCAGTGACGGGTTTACGGCGGTTGGCCGCCTCCTTGATCCGACCGCGTCTTGGGCAGCGGCTTTGATCGGCCGGGATTTGACGGAAGAAGAGGGCGAATACATCAATGAGATTCTCGACGATAAGAAGATGAATGAGATTCGTGCACGGATCGATGAGGTCGTCGAGGATAAAGCGACAGCGGAAGCCCTAAAGCCCTGGCATCGGCGTTGGTGCAAGCGGCCTCTGTTTTCGGATGATTATCTGCCTACTTTTAATCGGTCAAACGTCACGCTGGTCGATACGGGCGGCAGGGGCGTAGAGCGTTTTACGAATCATGCAGCCATCGTCGATGGCCAGAGCTACGAACTGGATTGCTTGATCTTTGCGACCGGATTCGAAGTGGGAACAGCCCTTACGCGCCGCACCGGCTTCGACATTGTTGGACGTGACGGACTAAAGCTAAGCGATCATTGGTCCAATGGCATGCGCACATTCCACGGTCTTCATGCCCATGGCTTTCCCAATTGCGTTTTTATGGGATTTGGGCAAAACGCCAGTGCGACAAATTTCGTCTTCATATTGGACGAACAATCGAAACATGTCGCTTACACAGTAAAGGAAGCGCGGGCGCGTGGATCAACTGTTGTCGAAGCCAGCGAGAAAGCCGTCGCAGATTACGTGGCCGAAGTAAATCCGCTCGCGTTCAGCATGAACAAATTTTGGGTGGAATGCACGCCAAGCTACTTCAACGGCGAAGGAACGCCGGACGATCCAAATGGCTTCTTCGCCAACGTCCATCCAGCAGGAACCGTCGGCTTCTATGACATGCTTCGGGAATGGCGAGAGCAGGGCGAATTGTCCGGACTGGAACTTTCGTGATTGCTCAGGCAGCCTCTGGCACCCTTGTCAAAGTGAACGACACTGTTGACTTACAATAGGCCAGCGATATGATCATTCGCAGGCCTGGTGTTGTGCTTGTTCCACAATAGTGCACACCGCAACTGCTTCCTCCCTGAGTGACTCAGGCTGACCGGGCTGTGCCGGTTTACGGCATGCTCGGACTATTCTTGAACGGCCAAGATGCGGAGGTGAAAGTGTCTGAAGCGCAAGTCAAAACTGTCCTCGACCATTTCAAAGCGATGGAAGCGGGCTGGTCCGAAGACACCACTTTGGATCAAATGCGCGGCGATCTCGAAGCACTCAGTTCCAAACTGTCATCGATGTCAGCCAAAGCATGCGTTGAGGTCGTTGCCAATGGCGTATCATGCGAGTGGGTCGGGTCAGTGCAACCGGATAAATCGCCGATCGTGCTCTACTTCCATGGCGGTGGCTATGTGGTGTCGTCTGCCAAAACGCATCGTGATGTGGCCCATCACATAGCGCAGATGACAGATGCGCGCATCCTGACCGTGGATTATCGTTTGGCGCCGGAGAACACATTTCCGGCGGCTCTCGAAGATGCTGAAAGCGCCTATACCTGGCTGCTCCAAGAGGGTATCGAAGCGGCACGCATAGCCCTTGCAGGTGATTCTGCGGGCGGTGGACTTGCATTGGCGCTCCTTCTCAAGCTACGGGACGACGGCCAGCCGCTTCCCGCTTGCGCGGCTCTTTTTTCTCCGTGGGCTGATCTTACCTGTTCCGGAGAAAGCTACACTGCCAACGCCGACAAGAGTCCCGTTGGCAGCAAGGAGATGGGACTTGGCATGGCTGGCCAATATTTGGGTGATGACGGCGATGCCCAGAATCCGTACGCATCGCCTGTGTTCGGAACCTATGCGGGCCTGCCGCCCTTATTGATCCAGGTTTCCGACAGAGAAGTCTTTCTGGACGACAGCCTGACCGTCGCGCGTAAAGCAAATGAGGCCGGTGTCGATGTGACGGTCGATCAATGGCCTGGTGTTTTCCATGCATGGCAGATTTATGCAAGCGCGATTGATGAAAGCAGAGACGCCATTTCGAAGATGGCTGCCTTTATACGGGAAAAGACTCTTGGTTAAGGAAGTTCGTGACGCTTGCGAATGCACTGCGAAGATGTGGCCGCAACTGGGTGAATGATGCCGTCGACGATCGATCTGATTCAGGAATTCGAGAAAGATGAGAAAACCGTACTGGAAAAGCTGAGTGCGTGGTGTTCATCCGGCGGCGAACGTAACTTTTTCCTCTATGGCGAACAAGACCGGCAATTTACCTACAGTGAGTTTGATCTCTACACAAACCGAATAGCGAACGCCCTCAAATCGCTTGGTATTGGAAAGGGGGACAGAGTTTCCTTGCTGACCAAGAACGGCCTGGTGGCAATTAGTGCCATGTTGGGTATCTGGAAGTGCGGCGCTCTCTATTGTCCGATCAATAACAGGATCACCGGCGATCTATTGGCGTATGTGATCAATGACACCGGCCCAAAACTGTTGATCGTCGACCAACCGTCGCTCCAATCCGTCAATGACATCGCCGATCAGCTGACCCAGCTTCCGCGTTTGGTTATACACCAGCCCCATCGTGATGATCACGATTATGATGCGGCCAGCGCCGGGATTTCTCCATTGTCTGTATTCCAGGCCAATACGTATCTAGATCTCCTTTCCGGCGATGTTGGCGCGTTACCCCTTGTCATCGGCGCAACGGATCTCTCGAGCATCATCTACACATCAGGCACCACAGGGCATCCGAAAGGTGTGGTCCATCGGCATGCGTGGTTGCACAATTTGTGCCTTCCCCTCAGTCTGATGACCCATCCCGACGATGTGCTCTATTGCGATTTGCCCATGTATCACATCGGAGGCGCATTCTCGAATGTGGTCCGGGCGTTGTGGGCGGGTGCGTCGATTGGCGTGTGGGATCGCTTCAGCCCCAAAGACTTTTGGCCGCGCATCCATAAAACAGGCGCAAGTATCACTATTCTGCTTGATGTGATGTGCGATTGGATCATGGAGCAGCCGGAAAGGCCAACAGACCGGGAGAACACAATTATTCGCGCGCATATGCAGCCCTTGCCCGATCATCACCATAAAATGTCGCGCCGGTTTGGTTTTGATTTTGCTGCGGTGGGGTATGGGTCGACAGAACTCGGCATTGGATTCACCGGCTTGGTGGATGAGTTTGTCGGTGCCCAAGGAACGCCGGAGCAGCTTTGGAAGGGATACTCAAAGCAACAGATCGTCGATCGCGTGATCTATCTTACCGGACCGGCCGCAGTGGTCGACGGGGCGACGGATGTGTCCAAAGGGTTTATGGGCATGCCGCTCGGATCGTACGCGCCCAGTGTTGTCGGGAATAACGGCACGCCCGTCGGGTTTGATGAGGCTGGACAATTGGCCATGCGCCCCAAAATTCCGAACATCCTATTTGCGGAGTATTTCAATAAGCCTGCCGAAACATCGGAAGCGGTAAAGGAGGGCCGGTTCTTCCCTTCGGACATTGTGAGCTTTGATTCTCAAGGCGCTTACTATTTTAAAGACAGGAAGCAAGGTTTCATCCGTGTACGTGGTGAAAACATTGCGGCGACCGTGATTGAAAGCGAGCTGAACAAGCACGAGAAAGTCAGCCATTCCGCCGCATTTGCTGTGCCGGCAGCGCAAGGAAGCGAGGATGACATCGCCGCTTTTGTCGTTCCACGGAAGGGAAGTGCGTTGACCGCAGCGGACCTTCATGAGTGGTGCGACAAATCGATGGCCAAGTTCATGCGCCCCAGGCACATTCGCATCGCTGATTCGCTTCCGGTCACCCCCACCATGAAAATTGAAAAATACAAGCTTCGGGAAAAGCTGCTCGCCGAATTGGGTGAACGTGGTTAATGCGCAGAAAATGGCCAATGGCGGTGCAAATTGAGCGGGCATCTTGTCTCAGCAGGCAGTATTGCCTGTGAATTTGACGGTTTATCCGGTAAATAATTGCACAACCATGTTAATTAGATGGGTGGCCAGAGGAGCATCGCTGAATGGTTGTCGTTCGACAGGAGCGCGTGGACAATGGGAGGGATCCCGACCGCACGCGTAAGGCGATACTGGACGCAGCCAAGGAGCTTATCGCGAGCGAAGGGGTTGACGCGGTCAGCGTTTCCAGCGTTGCGCGATTAGCCAACGTGAATCGTGGTACCGCATATCTGCATTTCAAAGACCGCGAAGAATTGATGGACGCGACGATCTCGTCCGTCGTCAGCGAGCTCAATGAAGCCATTCGAAGTGTCTCGACCCATATTCAAGATTGGACGCCAGGGGATGACTCTGTAATGGAGGCGATCGCAAAGACCCTTGGTAACAACACCACGTTAGTCAAAGTGGTGCTTCAAGAAATGATCATGGGGGAAACGTCACACACCGACGAACTATGGCAGATCTGGCAAGATGGACTGCATGCGTTGCTGGATTTGCCCAATGTATCAAAAGACGTGGACTTTGAGGTGTTGACGGTAATAGGTGTTGCCGGATCATTTCTTTGGCCGATCGTCACCGACGCCGAAAATATGTCGAAGGCTAAGCGTGATCGCTCCTCCAAGAGGTTTGCGGCCGCTTTCGACCGGATCGTCCTCGAAGGTATTCTCAAGCGCTCTTAGTGGCGCGCGGCCTCAAGTTTCAAAAATTTTTCGGTAACATCAACGCGCGAAGACCGTGTGCTGCCCAATGTTTGGCCAATCACAAAGCGGCTAAGCTCAACGGCATTGCGGCTGGTGGTCGCCGCTGCGCCCATATCGATGGCACGGATCATTTTTGTTTCGATTAACCCCTTGAACTATATCGATACTGTGATACGTTACCCAACAACGGTGTTGAGTACTTAAGGCATCAAAAGGCCACTGCATCGCGGCCGATGGGGAGATGCCGTAATCTGACCGCGAAGGATGACATTCATGGGTGAACCGCTCCTCCCGAAAGAATTTGCGCAGTTGGAGCGCTTTGTCGACAAGTGGGACTTGCCTGACATTAACGCGCGCTACCGCGAACGGCTCGCGAGTTCAATGGAAGACATGCAAGAATTTAATGATGCCATCGTCGCCTGCGCGGAAGACATCAAGGCTTATTTGGATGGCATTTCGTTCGAAGACTACTCGGATGCAGATCGCCGCCTGGCGAGATTGATGTTTTCATTTTCGATCGTGGCGCAATCCGTTCAGATTTATAAGCAGCCCGCAGTTCCCGACGCGGGCCGCCGGATGTTTGATGCGGTAGTTGAACCGAAGATTTAGGGAAGGCATTCGGCCTCAGCGAGGAGATAGGGATGAGCGACAATAAACCGGTCTATGCAAATGGGATCGATCCTTCTCTGCTAACCAAAGCGCCGGGAGAAAAATGGACGGACAAGTATCCGCACCTTGGCACGGAACAGGTTAGCTACGAAGACGCAACCTCTAGCGAGTTCTACCAGCTCGAAAAAGAAGCCGTCTTTCGACGGAATTGGCTTTACGCCGGTCGTGCGGAATGGGTCGATCGACCGGGCAAGTATTTCACCAAAGAATATGAGGTCTGCAATACCTCTGTGATCGTCGTTCGCGGCAAAGACGATCAGATTCGCGCGTTCTACAATGTATGCCCTCACCGCGGGAATAAACTGCTCTGGAAAGACGAACCCACGGAGCCCGTCGAAGGAAGCTGCAATCGCTTTTATTGCAAATATCACGGATTGGGTTTTGGCCTGGACGGCAAGATCGAAGTTTTGACTGACAAGGAGTCTTGGTTTGGTGACCAAGGAACCGATCTGGGTCTGGCCGAAATTCCCATCGAAAGTTGGAACGGTTTTCTATTCGTCAATATGAGCCCCGAAGGTCCCGCCGAAACGCTTCGCGAGTTTTTAGGGGAATATTACTGGTCAGGATTTGACGGCTGGCCATTTGACAAATTTACGGAAAGATTCACGGCAAGAGGCTCCACCAATTGCAATTGGAAGGGCCTGATGGACGCTTTCAACGAAGTCTATCACGGTGTTTATGTGCACCGGGAAGCGTTTCCGTATTTGCAGAAAATGGACGTGGATGCACTCGCTGCGATGCGGGTGGAGTCGGCCGTGCTGGTCGGTAAGCACGGATTTTACATTTCGCCAAGAAATCCCCAAGGTCTGTTTGTCACAGATATTGAGCGGATTGCTCAGTGTGCAGGAACTGGGCCTCAATATCCGATGGCGGAGGATTTCAGCAAAATTCCGCCGGCGGCTAATCCAACCGATATCGAATGGGGCACCAGCAGCCACTTCATTTTTCCGAACATACAAATCCAGTTCTACTATCCCGGATGGTATTTGATTTACCAGTATTGGCCGCTTGCACACAACAAGATGCGCTTCGAAATTGACTGCCACTATCTGCCGTCCCGAAACTTTTCGGAGTTGATGTCTCATTACGGGCACGTCGCCACCTTCTGGGATGCAGCGCTTCAGGACATTAACAATCTGGAAGCAACTCAGCTGGGACTTGAGATGGGCGCCTTCAAATCCTGGCCGCTAACCGACGAAGAAGTCATTGTCCGTGGATTCCACAAGCAGATCTATGATCATGTGAATTCATACAAAAGCGAGAAACTGGGAGTTGCCGCGCAATAAGAACAAGGCTCAAAGCGTATCGTGCGTGCTCTGGACACGATCTGGAGCGGTGCGCAGTTGAGGACCGAGAGGAGAGGTGTTGGTGTCCGAAAGCCGCAATGTTGAGGTGACTCGTACGGTCATCAACCTCGTTTGTGATTTCAGCTTTGATGAAATCGAGCAGTACATTCATGAGGACATTGTGATGGAAGCGCCCTATCAGGCGTTTCATCAAGGCCCCATGAAGCGGGGGCGTGAAGGCTTTATGGCCAGCTTTCGTTTTGTCCCCAACGTGTTCAAGAGCTTTAAGCTCAACATCCACGAAATCTATGATTGTCCTGACAAGGACGTGGTGGTCTTCGAACAGACCAGCTTCGGGATCTTTGCCGCCAATGGAAAGTCATACCAAAACCGATACATCATGGTCTTCGGATTTAGGGATGGAAAAATTGTTCTGTGGCGGGAGTACTTTAATCCTGAGCTCATGAATGCCGGTATGGCCTTTATGGCGGAGTCATAGTCGAGCGCCGCACGCTAATTGGCGCAAAGCGGCTCCTTCACAGCGAAACAAGATGACACAAACTGAAAGCGCTTACACGTCCAACATTGAGCCCCCTCTGAGAGTGGCGGACGCCGCAGAGGTTGAATGGGACGATGAAGCGGAAATTGTCGTTGCGGGTTTCGGCGGTGCAGGCGTGGTGGCGGCAATCCATGCTATGGAAGCGGGCGCCAATGTCATCGCCGTTGATCGCTTTTCAGGCGGCGGGGCCACAGAAAAAAGCGGTGGCGTGGTTTATGCGGGCGGAACCAAGTACCAGCATGAAGCGGGATATCAAGATACCGCTGAAGAAATGTACAAATACCTGTCCTATGAGGGGACGCCGGTTCGGCCAGAGACACTGAAGCGGTTTTGCGATACCAGTGCCCCAAACATAGCATGGCTCGAAAAACAAGGCGTGCAGTTTGCGTCCGGTGTGTTCGAAGAGCGCATCGCGTATCCGCCGGACGGATATTTTCTCTATTACTCCGGCATGGAAAAGTTTCGCGGCGATCACGCAAAGGTCGCGCCCCGCGGTCATCGAACCTTCGGCAAAGGGGCGACGGGAAAGAACTATTTCAAGCCGCTGCGCGACAAAGCATTGAATATGGGGCTTCAGCTTATGACACATGCCCCGGTTCGCCGTCTGATCGTTGATCAGCATGACCATGTTGTGGGTGTGGAAGTCCATCAGATCCCTGAGGATGAGTGGGAGAAACACCAAGCGTTGTTCGAAAGGGTCAATCCCTACAAGATGCTGAACGGATCCGAAGCAGAAAAAGCAGTTGCGGACTGCCGCGAATTCGAGCGCGGTGTGCCTCAAACGCGCCGCAAGATCCGCGCGACGGGAGGGGTGATCCTTTCCGCCGGGGGCTACAACTACAATCTGGACCTGTTCGGTCGTTATCGGCCAATTGTCAAAGAAACTTATCCGGAACTTGTGCGGGGCGGGTCCATGGGCTGCGACGGTAGTGGCATCGAACTGGGCACGACGGTCGGTGGCGGTCTCAGTCATATGGACCGTTTGTTTGTAACCAAAGCAATCTCGCCGCCTCACGAATTTATCTTCGGTGTCCTGGTCAATATGGACGGGCAGCGTTTCATCACAGAGGATGCCTATCTCGGCAATGTGGGCTGCGCGATTTCAGAACAAAGTCAAACGGGGTCAGCGTGGCTGATCTTGGATGCCAATACTTTCTGGGCGGGTGTGAAACAAGCGGTTTGGCCACTCAAGAACGCAGTTTCTTGGTGGGGGATGCCGGCGCTGCTCAACATCGTCCTCGGCGGCACCAAACGGGCATCGTCGCTGGCCGGCCTTGCGCGGAAAGTGGGGATTGATCCGAGTGCGTTGGAAAAGACGGTCGAAGAGTTTAACAGCCATGCGCGTTCGGGAACTGATCCGGTGCACGGAAAGATGCAACAGCACCTGCGTCCGTTGGAGACGAGCACCTGCTATGCCGTGAATTTGTCAGTTAAAAACAAATGGGGTTTCTCGGGCACCATGCCCTATGGCGGATTGACGGTGGATGAGGATACCGGCGCCGTCACGCGCGAAGATGGCACTCCGATTGTCGGACTATATGCTGCCGGGCGTACCGCTGTCGGCGTGTGTTCGGAAAGCAATTTTAGTGGGCTTTCTATTGCCGATACGGTGTTTTCGGGCAGGCGGGCGGCTGATGCCATCTTGCGGTCGAATGACGCCGGCGATCTCGGGAAGGACGCCGACATTTTGCCGTTACGTCAATCGTCGGGCGCCAGCGCGGGATAGGACGCGCTGGTGGTGACTTGGGATCGAAAACGAGCAACGGGGATCGGCCGTGTTTGAAGGAAAGGTCGCAATTGTGACCGGTGGTGCCTCCGGCATCGGCCTGGCGACAGTAGAATGCTTTGCCCGCTCGGGCGCGCTCGTTGTCATCGCGGACATCGACGCTAATGGCGGTGAAAACGCGGCTCAGAACATAAATGGTGAAGGTGGTCGGGCACTCTCTATTACCACCGATGTCAGTGATCCAGAACAGATTTCTGAGATGGTAGAAAAAACCCAGTCGGTTTTTGGGCGGATCGATATCTTGGTCAACAATGCGGCTGCTCTTTCGTTACTGATCGAAGACGACCACCTTCTAAACACGGAAATCGACGTTTGGGATCAAACGTATCGCGCCAATCAACAGAGTGCGATGGTGGCGTCCAAATGCGTTCTCCCGTCCATGTTGGAACAGGGCGCCGGTGCCATCGTGAACGTTTCCTCTGTAGACGGTATGTCGGGGGACGACACGCGGTTTGCATACGCCATGACCAAGGCAGCCCTCAATCAACTCACAATGATGGTGGCCACGCGCTACGGCAAGCAAGGCATCAGATGCAATGCGGTTGCCCCCGGTCTCGTGCTGTCTCCCGCTGCGGACGCGGGGCTTACGCCGCCGGTGCAACAGGTATTCGCCGACAATTCCCTTGTACCGGCTCATGGCGCGGTCCCAGACGAAGTTGCCGCCGTGATCACCTTCCTGGCGAGCACCCAAGCCTCATTTATCAACGGTGAGATTATCCGGGTGGACGGTGGATTGTTGAGCCATGTGAGCCATTTGGCCGGCATCAGATCGATTGCGAATACCGATGGATAGTTCCGAACCAACCGCCGTTAAATTCAAACAAGGATTGCGCGTTCAAAAGGCAAGGTATTATGCAGGTGAAACGATACTCGAGACTGCCCGCCGTCACGGGCTGAAGATCAATACCAACTGCGTTCAAGGGTATTGTGGAACCTGTTTGGTGTTTTTGCTCAAGGGCAAAGTTCATATGAGAAAGAATAAGGCCTTGACCCAACAAGAGCTGGACAATGGGTCGATATTGGCGTGTCAAAGTGTGCCCGAAACCGACGACTGTTTAGTCGAAATTGATGGGTGATCGAATTCGTCGGTTGATCTGTCGCCGACAATACTGCGTCGCTTAACATCAAGCGAAGGGACCGTTTGGATATGACCGAGGACGTGTCATCGAATATTGAGCGTGCGCAGCAGCTGGTATCTTGCCTGTCCGTCGGTGGATTATCGGGATTAAACGAACTGCTCCATGATGACATCGTGATGGAGCTGCCTTTCGCATCTGATCCATCGGTGCAAGAGACGATTGGAAAGCAGGCCTGCCTTGAAAAACTTGCCTTTGTAGACGAAGCGTTTGATCTTTTTGCCATTACGCCTCATGAGATCTATGAGGCACCCGCACGAAACGCAGTCATTTTGGAAGCCACGTCCTTTGGCCGGTATAAGGGCGGCGGCGCGATTTATCAAAACCGCTATGTAATGGTCTTGTCGTTTCGCGACGGTAAAGTCATCTCGTGGCGCGAATTCTTCAACCCGCTGCGTGTCGGTTGAGGCTGCCTACAGAAACTCCTTGAAGTATTTCACCGATTGATCCATGGCGTAATCGAGCAGTTCGCCGGCGTACATGTCATAGTGCCCGCATTCCACTTCGATGAGGCGCTTGGGTTCACGCGCTGCGTCGAACAGTTCGCGATAGCTTTCAGGCGATCCAGTCGTATCGTTTGTCGCCAGAATCATGCACGTGCCGCGGCCTTCTGCGCGATGAATAATATCGATGGGCCGGAAGTCCATCATTCGACCGACAGAATCAAATCCGAAATAGTTGCGCCATTTGGGGTTGGCTTCCCAAGCCGCCGGTTCCCATTCCATGCTTTGATCGTCAATGAAGATGTCCATCACGCGTAGGCAACGGTCGACTTCATTTGAGCGTACGCGGCGGCGCCTGGCTTCAGCCACCTTTTCTTCCCATTCCTTCATTTGTTCCGGCGTGCGGCGATTGGTGACGGCTTCATAGCCGTGTGCCACGCCCACCATCCCTACCGTGGCCTTAACGCGGGAATCCATGGCCGCCGTGTATGGACCGATTAATGCACCAAAACTCGCGCCGAACACGCCAAGCCGTTCATTGTCGACGAAGTCCAGCGTTTCAAGATAGGTGAGCCCATTCCGGACATCTTCGACCTGCTGAAAAGGATCCAGGCGGCCACGCTCGCCACCGCTATCGCCCCAGCCCCGGTAGTCGATCGCCAGTGACACGAAACCCCCATCGTCGACAAGATATTGAGCGAATTCGGGCTGCACCATCTCTCGAATGCCGGTAAATCCCTGACATTGAAGGATTGCGCCGTACGTCTTCGTTTCTTTGAAGTCGTCGGGAAGATAAAGATCACCAACGATCACATCGCCTTCGCTATAATATGTAATTGTTCGACTTTTCATGTGCTTGTTCCGGATTTCGACTTTGCGCGGATGATGTTTTGTTCGGCGATGTGCAGCCCCTTCGGCTTGCACTCTCACCGGCAACTAATATACATCATTGTTGAGTAGCAAAGCACTGGCAGCGGCCGGAAGTCAAGCCTTTGAAGGGTACCCGTTCGGCGGCGCTTTGTGATCCCGGATTTCGATAGGAGTGGGGAACATGGATTTTCAATTCAGCGCCAAAGTAACCGATTTGATCGGTCGGCTGACACGTTTCATGGATGAGCACATTTATCCATTGGAGGCAGATTACGGCCGCCATGTGGAGCAAGCAGGTGGCTGGGAAACGCCGCCCATCATGGATGAGCTCAAGCAAAAGGCAAAAGATGAAGGATTATGGAATCTGTTTCTGCCAGAGGAGGCGTATGGCGCGGGGCTGACGAATCTGGAGTATGCGCCGCTTGCGGAGATTATGGGGCGTGTGTCGTGGGCATCGGAGGTCTTTAACTGCAGCGCGCCGGATACAGGCAATATTGAAGTGTTGGCTCGCTATGGCAGCGATGCGCAAAAAGAAAAGTGGCTGATGCCGTTGCTGGACGGACAAACGCGGTCCTGCTTTTCCATGACGGAACCCGCCGTTGCGTCGAGCGATGCGACCAATGTGGAATGTCAAATCGTTCGCGACGGCGACAGCTACCTGATTAACGGTCGAAAGTGGTTCTCTTCCGGCTTTTCCAATGAGCGGTGCGCCTTTGCGATCGTGATGGGTAAATCCGATCCGGACAATGATCAACGGCATCTGCAGCAATCCATGATCATCGTGCCCAAAGGCACGCCAGGCATGATATTGGTGCGCGACATTACGACCTTCGGCTATAAGGGGCAGCCTGGCGGTCACCCGGAGATCCTGTTTGAGAATGTTCGCGTGCCCGCGGAAAACCTGATCCTGGGCGAAGGAAGGGGCTTTGAGGTTGCCCAAGGGCGCTTGGGGCCGGGGCGCATTCACCATTGCATGAGGTTCATCGGTTCAGCGCAACGGGCGCTGGAGCTCATGTGTCAGCGCGCGGAACAACGCTATGCCTTTGGTAAACGTCTGTCGGAACACGGGTCGTTGCGTGAAGATATTTCGCGGTCGTTTTGCGAGATTGAACAAGCCCGTCTGCTGACGCTCAAAGCAGCCGACAAGATGGACAGAGACGGCAACAAGGCGGCGCGCGATTTGATTGCCGCCGCCAAGATTGTCGTGCCCAAAATGGCGACCGAAGTGATTGACCGGGCTATTCAAGTGCATGGCGCCATGGGCTTCACAGAGGATACGTTCCTCGCGAAAGCCTATGCGAACGCGCGATACATTCGTGTCGGCGACGGCCCCGATCAGGTTCATCTGGCGTCGCTCGCGCGCCAGCTTCTTCGCCGATACAATTAGAGGGGTGATCGATGACCGACTCCTTGTTTGACCTTTCCGGCCGTGTTGCCCTGGTGACCGGGTCGACCCAGGGATTGGGGGAAGCAACGGCGCGCCTGCTGGGCCAACAGGGAGCACATGTTGTGATTTCGAGCCGCCATCGTGATCGCTGCGAAGAAGTGGCAGGGCAGTTTCGCAAGGAGGGCATTGCCGCCAGTGCCATTGCCTGCCACATCGGGCGTCAAGACGACATCGATGCTTTGTTCGGACAGGTGACGGAACAGCACGGCCGCCTTGATGTGTTGGTCAACAACGCCGTGCTCAGTCCCTGGCGCTCGATTGAGGAAACGGAGCGTGCCCTTATTCTGAAATCGCTGGAAGTAAACATTGCCGGCTATTGGGCAATGTCCATCGGTGCCGTTCAGTTGATGAAAGCCCAGGGCAAGGGAAGTATTGTCAATATTTCGTCCACAGCCTCGCGGATATCCAGCAAGGGATTGGGGCTTTACTCCACGTTCAAGTCTTCGCTTGACGGCATGACCAGATCGTTTGCCTATGAATTCGGAGGGGGCGGCATTCGGGTGAACACCATCTTGGCGGGATTGTTTGCGACCAGCTTGGCAGATGCCTTCTCGCCGGAGCAGAAGCGGGACATTATCGACCGCATACCGCTGGGGCGTGCGGGCCATCCGCAAGAACTCGCTAGTGCTGTCCTGTTTCTCGCCTCTGATGCAAGCGCCTATGTCACGGGTACCAATCTCGTCGTAGACGGCGGGCGCCTGACGAGCGGCTAATGCTGAAGCAGCCATCATGACTCAAGATAAAAATCCGTATACCGAGTTAGAGAGACTTCTGGCCGAGCGGGTGGCCGCTCAATACGGACGGGGTGCCACGATCGCCAACCTTACCAGGCTTTCGGGCGGCGCGAGCCGGGAGACCTGGTCTTTCGATGTGCTTTGGAACGGGGTGCCACTCCCCCTTATTCTGAAGCGCGACCCCATCAAATATGAGGCGGACGGCACAATCGCGATTGATGCGAAAGATGATTTGAGCATCGGCGTGGATCGGTTGACGGAGGGGAGATTAATCGAAGCAGCACATGCGGCTGGGGTGCCGGTTCCCGAAATCGCTTTCTATTTGGAAGAGTCAAGTCTCACCTCCGCGGGATTTGTCATGCAGCGGCTCGAAGGGGAAGTGCTCGGGCGGCGCGTGCTGCGCGACGAATGCCTTGCGGGGGCGCGAACCAAACTTGCCTTCCAATGCGGGGAAGCGGCGGGACGATTGCATGGCGTTTCGCCTTCCGGCTTTAGAACTCTCGAGCGGATGACCGTGCTCGATCAGATTTCACACTATCGAAGCCAATTGGACGCCGTAGACCATCCCTATCCCGGCTTCGAGTACGGATTGCGCTGGCTGGAAGAAAACGCCGAACAGGCGGGCGATAACATGTCAATCGTTCATGGCGATTTCCGGCTCGGAAACCTGGTGGTGGATGAGAGCGGATTGCGCGGCGTGTTGGATTTCGAACTTGCGCATCTGGGAAATCCAATCAGCGATCTTGGATGGATCTGTGTGCGCTCCTGGCGGTATGGCCAGATAGACAAGACGGTCGGAGGGTTCGGCGAACTTGAAGAATTGCTGGATGGCTACGAAGCGGCGACGGGAACGCGCGTTGCCGAAGAAGCAGTGAAGTACTGGGAGATATTCGGTGCACTGCGCTGGGGGATGATGTGCATCAACATGGCATTCAGTCACCTTAGCGGACCACACCCGTCACTGGAAAAAGCCGTGATCGGCCGCCGCAGTGCGGAGACCGAGTACGATCTTTTGACTCTCATAAACTGAAGTTTGGACCGTCATGCCGAATGATCGCCCCTCACCGAAAGAATTGCTCGAAGCCGTACGTGACCATTTGCAGAATCATGTTGGCCCAGAACTTAAAGGCCAAGCGGCATTTCATCTTCGGGTCGCGGTGAATGCCATTGCGATTGTCGAGCGAACTTTGGAAGATGGGGCCACCCTGAACGACTCGGAAACCGCCAGGCTGCAATCTTTGCTTGGCACAAATGAAACTGATCTCGATCAGTTGAATCGTGCTCTTGCTGTGAAGCTTCGCGAAGGCGCGATAGGCGAGGACCGTCAGGCGCTGCTGAACCATCTCAGGCAGACCGCCGAGGAAAAATTGGGTCTATCCAACCCCAACTATCTGAAAAGGCCATTAGACAAGAGCAAAGGCTAACACTCCTGGCGCCGTGTCACCTCCGCCGAGGCGATGTCTTTGGCCGCATGAAACAGCTCGATATGGCGTAAATCAACGCCACCATTCGACGCCTTCAGGCCCGGCGGGTTGAACCTTCGATCAAAAAATAAAGTATAAGTTTCAATTGCTTAGGGCGCAAATCGGGGTGCGCTCAAATGTTGCAAATCGACAACAGTGGTGATTCAATAATAGACACCACTGTTGACTGTCTTGGCGGCCAGTGTAAAACATCACAATAGAACACACAAAGGTGCGATCTCGCATTCAAGACGAGATCATGGGGAGGAAATAGTAATGGCAAAGTCCACCAAATATTTGCTCGGTCTTAGTGCGATTGCGTTATCGGTTGCGATGCCGGACATGACCGCATATGCCCAAATGGACGAAATCATCGTCACCGCGCGGAAGCGGGAAGAGAGTTTCCTGGATGTGCCGGTAGTGAGCAGCGTCTTTTCGGGCACTCAGCTTGAAAAGTTTGCTACGTCGGACTTCTTTAATCTCGCAGAACGCATTCCTGGTGTGGTCGTCGGCAATAACGTCGGCAGTACGGGTGCTAACGTCACAATTCGCGGTATCGGCAGCTCGTCATTTAATCCGTCCACGGATGGTGCCGTATCGGTCAATGTAGACGGGATGCAATTTAGCCATGGCGACGTATTGCGCTCGAGTTTCTTTGACGTTGCGCAAGTGGAAGTATTGAAAGGGCCTCAAGCCCTGTTTTTCGGCAAGAACAGCCCCGGCGGTATTCTCACGCTGCGTACAGCGGATCCGGGCGATGAGTTTGAGACACTTGCGCGTGTTGGCTACGAGTTTGAGGCGGACGAGATCCTCAGTGAGGCAGTCGTTTCGGGTCCACTCACGGAACAGTTTGGCGCGCGCCTTGCCGCATCGTTCTCGGACCAAAAGGGTTTCTTTGAAAACGTCGCGCAGCCGACCCCGGGTTTGGGCGGTGCCGGACCGCGGTTCGACCGTTTCCCCGATGCGCAGACCCTTTTCGGCCGGCTCACGCTCAAATTTGAACCGAATGAAATTTTCGATGCTCGACTAAAGGTCAGCTACGAGAAGCGAGAAATTGAAGGGGATGGCGGGACGGCGCAGATTGTTGGCTGCGACGTCGCCTTTGATCCCTTCGAAAACTGTGCTCTTGACGACCAGATCGCCGTCTCCGACCTCGATCCGGCCGTATTCGGTGGTATCCCGGGACTCATTCCGGGTGTTCCCGGCGAAGGCGTTCCGTTCCAAGACACCTATCTGGCGTTCACGTCTTTGGAAATGAACATCAACCTAACCCCTGAGGTAACATTCACGTCGGTGACCGGGGCGTCGTTCAACGAGCACAATTTCTTGATCAACGGTACGTTCCAGCCGGGCACCGTCGATCAGCTCACGCCGTTTTTGCTACCGTTTCCGGGAAGTACAACCATTGCGGCGGCCAACGGTCACTATCAGCGCTACTTTACGCAGGAGGCCCGCCTCACCAGTGACTTCGAGGATCAACCGGTCAATTTCATGTTCGGCTTCTTCTTTGAAGATGGATACCAAAATCACGTGCGGGGCGTTCAGGTACCTGCCTTTGGCATCTTCAATCGGGATACCAATGAAGTTGATATCCGCACTTTCTCGGGCTTCGGCCAGCTTATCTGGGACGTCACGGACACGATCGAAGTTGCGGGTGGTCTTCGGTACACCAAAGAAATCAGAGATCTCCGCACATTTGATAGCGGCTTCGCGTTCACGCCGGGGCTAACGCCTGGGCCAGGTCTCGTGGCAAATGCGGTGCCGCAGATTCGAGCCGATAATGTGTCGCCGGAAGCGACCATCACCTGGCGCGCCCTGGATAACGTCACTGTTTTTGGTGCGTATAAGGAGGGTTTCAAGTCGGGTTCGTTCAATGTGGACCAGCCCTTGCCGACCGACCGTTCGTTTTCACCGGAAGAAGCTCGTGGCGGTGAAATTGGCGTTAAGGCTGCGTTGTTGAACGACACGCTACGCGTCAATATGGCGGGCTATTACTACAAATATGACGATCTGCAGGTAAGCCGGCTCGTCAGCCTGCCTGGCGGCACCGGCACGCTGCTGCAGGTGGTCAACGCAGCTTCTGCGAAAGCCCGCGGCGTGGAAATGGACATCACCTACGCGCCCGATCGTTTTGAGGGTCTTACCCTGTTTGGCGCGTTCAACTACAACAAAGGGGAGTTTGATGAGTTCAGAGACGCGGCCTGTTATGGCGGTCAGACTACCGCTCAGGGATGTAATTTGAACTTCAGCGCAACAGCGAACCAAGTTGCCCCGGCTGTTTTCTTGGGCGGCTTCACGGCCCAGGATCTGTCAGGCCAGAACCTTCCACGGGCGCCGGAATGGTCGTTCAATTTCGGGTTCGATCTTGACCGGCCCGTGCCGAACTCCGGGCTGATGGTTGGATTGTCGTCTTCCACGTCATTCACGGATGAAATGGTGCTGGACTCTTCATACAATCCACGATCTTTCCAGGACAGCTTCTTCAAGACCAACGCAAGTCTGCGTCTGTACGCTGACGACGAATCTTGGGAATTGGCGGTCATCGGCAACAATCTCAACAATGAGATTACGGCTTCGACCTGTGCCACAGGTCCCTTCGATCAGGGCGGCGGCTTAGTACCAAACCCAAGCGGCCTTCCGGTGAACCCGGTTGTCCCCGGCAGTTTCGACCAGGCCTTGTGCTTTGCCGAACCCGGCCGCGAGGTGTGGATCCGCGCAACAATCCGTCCGTGGCAATTGCTGAATCGGAACTGATTTGGGCGCAGAAATCCTCCGACTAGACTAGGGCATGATTATGTTTCTCAGAAACATGATCATGCCCAGATTCTTTGTTGGTCGCGCGATCGGGCGGTTAACCGGATTCCACTTAACCTGATCGCGCTCAAGGAAAGGCCCGCCATGATCCGGCGGGCCTTCTTTTTGGCCGGACTTCGAAGCTTTCGGTTCCAAATTCCCTTTGTCGATCGGCTGCTGCTTATGCTAAAAATACTCAACAGAGTTGTTCAATTAAGAGGTTGCCATGACCCTGTCGCAAGAATTTCAACCCATTGGACAAGACCACCCCCAGCTGCTCGGCTTTCTGAAGCGGGCGCGGGAGGAAGACCCCGTTTTCTTTTGGGAAGAACAGGGCATCTGGGTCGTCACCAATTATGACGATGTGGATACCGTGATGAGTGATGCTGACCATTTCACGGCCGAAGGCAATTTGGGCGTGATGAATGAAGGCTATTGCGACGAGGCGCGGGAGATACTCTCCACGGGCATCGATTGGATCAACGTGCCCCAGATCAACGACACGGAAGGTAAGACACACGCACGATTGCGGACGGTGATGCAGGAAATTCTCTCGCCGAAACGTGTCCGCGACATGGAGCCCAAGATAAAGCGCAACGTCTCGGCGCTGATAGACAAATTCGTAGACAGAAAATCATGTGAGTTTGTGCAAGAGTTTTCGTATCCGCTCCCGGTACAAGTGATCTTCGATTTGATCGGATTTGAGTCGACCGATCACGACCTCGAGAAGCTCCAACTGTGGAGTGACGATATGTTCCGCCTGTGGCTTGCCCCTCTTACGGCGGAAGAACAAGTGGTGTGCGCCCGCCACGCCGTACAGTTTCAAGAGTACATTCGAACGCTCTTGAACGAACGCCGTCAATCGCCGCGCGACGACTTGTTGACGGGCTTTGCGCTCGAATTGGCGGGGAACAATGCGCGCGTGAGCGAAGACGAAGTGATCCTCATGTTTCCCATGAACATTATTGGGGCCGGTCACGAGACCACTAAAGCGGCGCTGACAAATGCCCTCTACCACATGCTTCACGTGCCGGAGCGTTGGCAGGCGATCATCGATGATCCTGACACCATTCCCAACACCGTCGAGGAAACGCTGCGTTTCGACGGATCGGTGTTGGCGTGGTATCGCACCGTTAAAGATGGTGTGACGCTCGGTGGCAAAGAACTTAGGCCAGGTGACAAAGTGATGGCCATCTTAGGGTCCGCTAATCACGATGAATCCAAGTTCGACAATCCCAGCGACTTCTGCCCTATGCGGGCAAAGCGGCCAAAGCAAATGACGTTCAGTACCGGGCGGCATTTCTGTTTGGGCGCTCCGCTGGCGCGGCTTGAAATGCAGATTGCCCTGGAAGAGTTGTCTATCCGATTGCCGGGGTTGAGGCTGAAGAAGGATCAGCCGCTTCGCTACATGGAATCCGTGGCAACCCGTGTGATTACTGAGCTCCATCTTGAATGGGATTAGGTCCCGATTTTGGACTACCCGCGTGAGAACAAAACATGCAGCGTCCATCAAGGCAATTTGGCAAGTTTCTCAAGGACACAATACAGATCGCTTATGTGACGCACGATTTGGAGGCGGCGATCGATGTACTAAGCGAAAAAGTCGGCATTCGCGACTTTATGAAAACGGGTGCCGTTGAAGCAGATTTGGGGGGCGGGGCCATCGGCGAACTGAGTGTCGCCATGGCCTATTGCGGCAACACGCAATACGAACTTATCCAACCAATCTCCGGTGCGGTGGACGTACATCGGAACGGTCTGCCGACGGATGAAGGGTCGGTACTCGTATTTCATCATGTGTCCTACTTTGCGCGCAGCCGGGAGGATTTAGAAACGGTCCGGCCGATTGTTCTTGGCGACCGGACGGCGCCGGTTTTCGGTGAGTTCGGTGAAGAGTCTGCTTTCTTCTATGTGGATGAACGCCCCACGCTCGGACACTATGTGGAATACCAGTATTCAGAACCGGCCTATGATGCGCTGATCCCACGCAACTGACAGAGGCTCAGGCGGTTTCGGTTCTCTTTGATCGGACGAGATCGCGCAGCGTGTCGATGATTTGATCGTCTGACGGCGCGCCGTTGAAGACTGCACTCACGCCAAGTGCTTTCATTCTTTCCGCATCCGACGCGGTGATCACGGAGCCGCCGATGACGACGGGGCGGTCATCGCCGCGCTCCTTCAGTTTTTCAAGGAGCTCCGGCACCATGTCCAGATATTCCCAAGAATGGCAGCTAATGCCGATTACATCGACACCTGCTTGGGCTGCCTCTTCTGCTATGCTGTCGGGCGTATTAAAGCGACCCACATAGGTCACACGCATCTGTGCTTCTTCCAGCATTCGGCGCACGGCAACGGCACCGTTCTCATGCTGGTCAAGACCAAGCGTTCCAATCAAGAAGTGCTCGCGTTCCATCAAGCGACTGCTTTCATTGGGGGCTCGACCCGGCCATAATAGTCATAGTCGAGGCCAAGGGCTTGTCGAGCCGTGCCTTTGAGTTCGCCGAACGTAACGTCGGCGCGCAGCGCATCGCGCACCGCTTCAATAATGTTGGCATCGCCCTCAACCGCATCGGCAAATCGTTTCAGTGCGTCATTCACGCGGTCCATCGATCGAGTCTTCTTCCAAGCGATAATCTCTTCCACATGTGAAAGGTACGGTTCGATCTTTCGTTCCGCCACGTCACGCAACAGGGTGTCTTGCTCCTCGGGAACGGCGTGGCAGTTCACGCCCACCACCGGTTGCCGGCCCTTTGAAACATCGCGCTGCTGTTTTGCCATGGCTTGTTGAAAGACGTCGGCAAAGACACCCTTTCTTTCGAGCTCCTCCGGATCGCCCATATCCTCGAACTCTTTCACGCGCGCGACGATGCGGTTTTCCATTTCGTCTGTGAGGCTTTCAACAAAATAGGACCCACCCAGAGGATCGGTGACCTTTCCGGGCAATGCCTCAAGCGACAAGATTTGCTGCGTGCGCAGACCGACCATATGGGCTTCCGGCGATGGCGTGCGGAAGGCTTCGTCGAAGGTGGAAATTTCCATCGCTTGGACGCCGGCCAAGGCCAGCGCCATGGCCTGCATGCTGCCGCGAATGATATTGTTTGCCGGTTGTTGCGCTGTGAGCGACAACCCTGAAGTATGGCTGGTCACCACAACGGCCAGGGAGCGCGGGTCTTTTGCCCCGAACTCGTCGCGCATCATCTTTGAGTAGATGCGGCGTGTGGCACGGATCTTTGCAATCTCTTCGAAGAAGTCCATCCCGCAATTGACGAGAATGGCGATGCGTGGGGCGAAGGAATCTATATCCAGCCCGCGCTCCAACAGGCGGCGCGTGAGAAATCTGATCTGCAAGAATCCAAGTGCCATTTCCTCGACCGGATCGTTGCCTGACTCGCTGAAGAAATAGGTGTCTTCGATGTAAGAATGATATTTCGGCATGTACTTGGTGCAAAACTCGATGGAGTCGAGCGCAACGCGTGTACGAAACTCCACCGGAAAATGCACCGCGTAGCAGCATGACTCCACGTAGAGTGGGGCGTGGATCAAAGAGCCGCGCAACTTCTCGAGAGGGAAATTCAACTCTTCGGCCGCCAGAGCGGTTGCGGCAACGGTCGTCAGTGGATTGAGCGAACAGGAAATCGACACCTTATCGAGAGGAATGTCTCTCAGCAGATCCGTCATATCCTGCCGCCGGCACACGGAAACGCCTTGGGTGCCGCAGGAGACGCGAGCGAGCGGATGATCGGGATCCAGTCCCGCAGCGGAGCCGGCGTCACCGATTACGTCCAGACCGGTTGATCCGTGTTCGATCAAGTATTTGAACTGTTCATTGGATTTCTTGGCGGGACCCTCGCCCGATAATTCGCGGTGTATCAATCCAGCCGCGGCTGTCGCACGGCGTCCGCGTGTAAAGGGAAATTCGCCGGGCCGTTCGGCATTCTCGTCCGCATCCATATAGTAAGGCTGCAGTTCAATACCGGAGCGCGTTGTTGGATGCGCGTTGTTCATGTCTTTGCCGTTAGTCACTTTGCACGCCCCCTTTAAGCCATTCGGTGACGCCTTCCACAATGATTCCATTCGACGATTTTGGATGTGTGAGCCATCTGGGTTCATCTCCTTCGGTCGCGGGCGGGCGGGCGATCACCGTTAGTCCTTTATCTTTAAGGGTCGAGGCGGTGGCGTCCACATCGCTGACCACGCCGCACAAATGGTAAAAACCCTCTCCGCTTCGCTTGAGCCGCTTGGCCACTGGATTTGACATATCCTCCTTGTTCAGCGGCTCCATGAATTCCAAAACCATGCGTTGTTCCTGGCCGGGTACGGCGAGCATCACGCAATGGATACCTTCGCTCTCCGACCGGTATTCTTTGACCCTTTCGAAGCCAAATGCCTCCTGCCACAGAGCCAATGCTTTGTTCATGTCTTGGACGACGATCCCAATATGACTGATGCGATCAAACATAGCGGTCTGCCCCAACATTGAATATTTCTAACTAAACAACATAGTTGATTACTAACCAAAAAACAATATCGGGCTGGAAGGGCCAGCAGAGGCGATCATTCCTCTTTTATGGTCTTCCGCATCCATTTCAGCCCCGCCTTGGCCTCGTCGCGCGAGAACATGAACCCCTCTATGGCCAACCAATTGTCCAGCGCGGGCCGTGCGCGTTCGAGCCAATGGTTACAGGCCCGTTTGGTCCACGCTAAGGCCATGTGGTCGCGCTGGGCTAATTCATCTGCCAATGACAGTGCTTCGTCCATTAGCTGCGCGTGGGGAATGGCGGCGCTGACAAGACCGATGCTCTCTGCCGTCGCTGCGTCCAACGTGTCGGCTTTAAACAAATGAAGTTTCGCCTTCATGGGGCTGGTGAGCAGGGGCCACAAAAACACTTCGGGTCCCGACAACACGCTCAGATTGAGTTGTGCGCCGGCCAAAATGCGGGCTTTGTCGGACATGAATACGACATCGCTGGATAGAGCCATTCCTAGCCCGCCCCCGAGCATGTCGCCATTGACGGCCGTGATGACAGGCTTGTCCAGATCCATCAGTTGACGGAGGACCCTTGCAAAGTCACGGCTTGAGGCAATGGAGCCATCGATGTCCTCTGTAAACGTGTCCAGAAGTTCAATATCGCCGCCTACCGAGAAGGCCTTCCCAGCGCCTGTCACCACAATGATTTTTGTTTCGGCATCGCGGTCAACTCGGTGCCACAATTCGCGCAGCTCGGAAACCATCGCTTCGCTAAACGCGTTGAGGGAATCCGGCCTGTTGAGGGTCACGACAAGGACGCCGTTCGGCCGGCGTTCCGCCATCAATTCAGTGAAATCGGAATAGTCAAATCGGGTCTTCGCCATGATTCTGCCCTTGGGCTGATGAGGGATATTAATAATCGACAATGTTGTCGGGTATCTTATCGTCCAACTGGGCGCCGGATCTAGCCTAATTGGCGGGATTCCTGCCCTTGGCGTAATCGAGCCGATTGCCGGTGTCGGTCTTCCGGCTTGAGTGCGGCTCAATTCCTTGATAAGTTAATTAACAACAGTGTTGATCAATTCATTTTGGATGTGGATCCGCGTGGAGTGGTGGCGGGACCGGCGAATGGTGAAAATCACTTTCGTTGAACATGACGGGCAGAAACACGTCATTGAGGCTGAGCCCGGTCAATCGGTGATGCAGGCCGCAAAATCGAATGATGTCCCCGGCATCTTAGCCGACTGCGGCGGGCAATGCGCTTGCTGCACCTGTCACGTTGTGGTGGAGCCCTCATGCATGCCCGAAGTGGGCGGTCCCAATGAGGTCGAAGAGGCCTTGATGCAAGTTTCCATCGAAATGGAAGAGACCAGCAGGTTGTCTTGTCAAATCCAAGTTAGCGAGAGCATGGATGGCTTGATCGTCCGCATCCCCGAAGAACAGCTGGGATGAGGCCTGTGCTTCTGCGAAGAAGGGAAGACCCGTGAAGCGTTTCGACTTTAGGAATAAGACGGTCCTTGTTGTTGGCGGCACCGGCGGACTTGGAAACGGAATTGCCCGCGCCTTTAACGACCTAGAAGCGGATGTGTATGTTTGGGGGACGCGGCCAAATGCTGCAGACTATCAAGACGATCCGGACTCGGATCTAAGCGGCCTTACATTCGAGAACATGGATGTATCCGATCAAGTGGCTTTGAATGCTTACACGCCGCTCTTCGACCGTCTTGATGTGCTTGTCCTGTCCCATGGTATCGTGATGTGGGGGGGCAAGGAATATCAAACCGAAAACTTCAAGCGGGTTATGGATGTCAATGTAACCGGCGTGTTGGCCTGTTGCGTCAAGTTTCAAGAGATGCTTGCGGCCAACGCGGGGACGATCCTCATACTGAACTCGGTAGGTGCGTTCCGTTCAAATCCGCAGCTACCCGCCTACAACGCCTCCAAAGCGGCCATCGAAAGCCTGACGCGCACACTAGCGCTTGATTGGGCGGGGGACGGCATTCGGGTTAACGGCATTGCACCGGGCATGGTGCCGACACGGATGACCAAGGTAGCGGCGGATGATCCGAAGCGAGTCGCTGCCTATGTGGCGCGGGTGCCGCTCGGCAGGACGGGGAAGGTAGAAAATGTAGCCGACCTTGCGGTTTTTCTGGCGTCTCCTTCGGCTTCGTACTTAACCGGCCTGACTATTCCGGTCGAAGGCGGCCGTTTGCTGACTTGAATAGTTTGGACACAGGTCCATGAGAGACGCCACAGCCACATCGACCGTCATTCGACAACAGCTGACGCCGGCGCATGTGCTGGCCATGTGGGGCGTACTTCTCCTCAGTGCACAGATATATACATGGGTCGGCTTCTTTTTCCATGGTCCGGTTTCGGTAACACCTGAAGGACCGTTCGATCCGTTGGCGTATTGGGGGGCGAAGTTTTTCGAAGCGCAAGCCCTGATCATGCTGGTCGTCGTCCTCACCATCGTGATCAGACAAAGCTTCCGCGAAGGTCGGGTTACGTTCGATGCTCAGTTCTGCATTGCCGGAGCTCTGACATATTGGTGCGATCCCATCGTCAATTTTTTTCAGCCGATCTTTTTCAACACGGCCTATTATGTGAACGTACGGGATTGGACCGGCTTCCTGCCGTTCATCGTGAACCCGGATGCAGGTAGGGTGCTTGAACCCTATGTCAGCTATTTTGCCACCTACACGGTTGGGTTTCTGACGTATGCCATGCTGCTCAATACCATTATGGAGCGCGTCGAATCTCGGTATCCCAATGTCAGCATCTTTTCGTTGTTCGCGGTGGCATTTGTTGCCGGCGCCCTACTGGAGATCGTCGTCGAGATCATCTGGTTACGGTTGCATCTCATCTCCTATCCGGGGGCACCCGATTTCTTGGCCATTTATGTGGGTGATCTGAAAATGCCGTGGATTGAATGGTTCACCGGTGGGCTTGTGTTCGGGACATTCAGCTGCGTGCGTTATTACGTGAACGACCGCGGCCAGCGTGTTACGGAACGCGGGTTGGATCATCTGCCCAGACGCGTGCGTGTCTTCGTTTCGACCCTGGCCATGATGGCCATTCTCAATTCGCTGATGATCACGGCTTCTCTCATGGATGCAGTCGTTGGTTTGTATTCCGCCCCCTATCGTCCGCAGCCGGCTCATTTAATTGTGGGCGCTTGTGATTATCCAGGTGGCCCAGTGGGGACCCGATATGGCCCGTGTCCCGGTTCGCCCGGTTACAAAATGCCATTAGCCGGGTCGCTGGAAGGACCAAATCCCCATGGGCGGAACTAGAGGCGATTGTATATCCAAATCCGACAGGGGCACCGTTGCTTGGCGATCGGGGCTGCGGGTTCTCGATTTGCGCCACGATTATCGGATCAAGCCGTCTTGCACGTGCAGAACGTGAACAAGAATAATGTGTTGTTGACCACCGCTCTCACTGATCGCGCCAAACCTGCAACAAATTGTGCCAACGCGCTCTTGCTGTTTCCACTACGCACGGCGTCACGATACCTATTCGCGATTACGTAGGTGGTTTCGAAAGGCAAATGAAAGGCCGGTTCTCCTCGCTTGGCTGTTCGTTCTACGAATTGAATGTGTAATCGGCGAGGTCGGTCTGTCATGAGAATTGTGAATGGCAGAGTTTCCGAATACTTCGTTGCGACTGCAGACACTAATCAAGACTGACGGCCAGCTGGAACTGTCGCTCGCTGATGCGCCAGTGCCGCCGCCTGCGTCGGATGAGGTTGTGGTTCAGGTGCAAGCGTCCCCCCTCAATCCCTCCGATTTGGCCATGTTGCTTGGCACAGCGGATGTGTCGACCGCAAAGCAGTCCGGCACGGCGGATCGCCCTGCCATAACGCTAGACATTCCTCCCCACGGTAGGGCGGCCATGGCGAATCGGGTCGGCAAAGCCTACGGAATCGGCAATGAAGGCGCAGGAGTTGTGGTGGCGGCCGGCGACTCCGATGGGGCGCAATCCCTGTTGGGAAAAACGGTGGCTTGCCGTGGCGGTGAGTTGCACGCGCAGTACCGCACGTTAAATGTTGCGCAATGCATGCTCCTGCCGGATGACATCTCGCCGGCCGAAGGCGCCGCGTGCTTCACCAATCCAATGACGGTCTTGGGCATGATCGAGACCATGCGACTTGAAGGCCACACGGCGTTGGTGCATACGGCGGCGGCCTCAAACTTGGGCCTCATGCTGAACAAAGTTTGCACCGCAGACGGAATCGGGCTGGTTAACATCGTGCGGAAGCCGGAGCAAGAGTCTTTGCTGCGCACGTTGGGCGCCCGGCATGTGGTTAACTCCGAGTCGCCAAGTTTCCAAAACGATCTGGTTGCCGCAATTGGAGAAACCGGCGCGACGCTTGGGTTTGATGCGGTAGGGGGTGGCCGGCTGGCCGGCAACATATTAGGCGCCATGGAGATCGCGCTGGCGAAGAAGATGCCGGACTATAGCCGGTACGGGTCACCCCAGCACAAGCAGGTCTATATCTATGGGCGCTTGGATCTTGGCGAAGTGGTGTTGCCTTTTAACCTGGGCATGGCTTGGTCGGTTGGGGGCTGGTTGTCGACCTACGCCCTAGAAAAGATCGGACCGAAGGGCGTTGCCGCAATACGGGCAAGAGTGCTTGGTGAATTGAAGACGACTTTTGCCAGCCGGTACTCCGCTGAAATCTCCTTGATGCAGGCACTGGACCTTGAAACGCTGAAGGCTTACAGCCGCAAGGCCACAGGCGAAAAGTATCTCATCGCGCCAAACAAGTCGGACTAGCGCTTCGTGATGTGGCGACCAAGGAGATGGCGCAATCCCACCAGACTATTTTGATCGGTTGCCGCCGTACTCGGTATCGATCACCTGATCGGGCGTGATTGGAAAGTTCAGGAGCTGCCCCAAACGCACCTCTTTGAGTGCCGCTTCGCGGTCAGCGTCATTGTGCGGCACGTTTTGAATGACATGCTTGGCCGTGTTGAGCACGGGGCGATCGAAGCCGGCGATCCTTTTTGCGAGCGTCTTCGCCATATTGAGACATTCGCCGGGTTCGGACACAGCATTGATCAAGCCAAGCTCCCGGGCGCGCTCTGCCGGTAAAGGCAGGCCGGTGAGGGCCATTTCGGCGATCACTTTTTTCGGCAAAGCAAGATGCAGCATGCCCGCCGCGACGCCCCCATAGATGCCATGGCGAATCTGGGGCAAGGCCAAATTTGCCGTCGGCTCCGCGACTGCTAAATCGCAGGCGGCGAGCAATGTGTTGCCGGCCCCGACCGTCGGACCGTTAAGGGCCGCAATGAAAATGGTTTCGCATTTAAAAAGCTGTTTGAAAAAGCCCCATTGCTCTTTGCCCTCATTGTGGCCAACCGGTTCTTTTAGGTCCATGCCTGCACAGAAAGCCGGCCCCGCGCCGGTGACGATCACGGCGTTTGTATCGTCGGACAGATTGGCGATGAAATCCTTGAACTCTTCACGCAATGCCCGGCTTAGTGCATTTCTTTGCTCAGGCCGATTGAGGATGACGGTCGCAATGTTTTCTTCTTTTTCGACGATGATGTTTTCGTAGTTCATCAAGACCTCGTAGAAGGCTGGTTTGACTGCTTGCGCGGCTTAGCTCGCCAAGGATTTCCGCATTTCGGATTTCGCAGTTTGGTATTCAGCGATGATCCGCTCACAAATATCAATCGCCGATTCCACCTGCTTGACCATCGCGACGCCGTGGCCGCAGCTTTTCACTTTCGAATAACGTTCGCGGACAACGCCGGTCGACATCACTTCGCCGGGGGTGGTCGTTGCGAGTTCTTTCAGGTCCACACCGCACTCAATCAGGCTCGGCGTTATCCAGTTGGCTGGGGCACCGTCAAGGGCGGCGGAAAAGAAAACGTCTTTAGACGAACAATCGACCAGCATTTGCCGATAGTGATCGTCGGCGCCTGACTCGGTCGCGGCGATAAACCGCGTCCCCATATAGGAAAGAACGGCGCCCATTGCTTGGGCGGCCAACAGATCACGGCCGGTGCTGAGGGCGCCGGACAAGATGATCGGTGTGTCGGTGACCTCGCGGATTTCATTGAGCAAGGCGAATGGATTGATGGTGCCCGTATGGCCGCCGGCGCCGCCGCAAACGGCGATCAGCGCGTCCGCGCCCGCTTGAGCTGCCTTTTCCGCATGCCGCGCAGAAGCCACATCGTGAAAGATGAGCCCGCCATACTCGTGAATACGGCCAAACACATCATCTGGCGCGCCTTTGGACGTGAGCACCACCGGCACTTTGTGCTTGATGCAGAGTTCTAAATCGCCTTCCATCCGGTCATTGGTTTTGTGCACGACCAAGTTGACAGCCCACGGGGCAGGTTCGTCCATCTCCGCCAATCCCGCTTCCATTTCGTGGAGCCAACCTTCGAAAACTTCCCGCGTGCGGGTGCAATGGGCGGGAAAGCTGCCCATGACGCCCCGCGAACACGTGGCCAAGGCCAGCTTGGGGGTCGAAACCAGAAACATGGGCGCAGCAATCAGGGGAACCTTGAGCGTGCCGCCGAATGTGAAATCGGTCATGATGACAATTCCTATAGCGCGATTACTTGCCTGAGAATCTAGGTTCGCGTTTTTCGATGAAGGCTATCACGCCTTCCTTGACATCGTCCGTCGACAGACAAACATTTTGCGCGTAGGTCTCATACTCAAGGGCGTCACGTAGATCGGCTTCCATCGCACGATAGATCGCGCGTTTTGACAAGCGGATGGACACCGGCGGGCCGGCCGCGAAACTCCGCGCCATTTCCTGCGCCGTGGCCAGCAGGTCCTCAGGGTCGGTCAGTTGCGATACAATACCCAACGCATTGGCCTCTTCAGCGTCAATCATGCGCCCCGACCAAATGAGTTCGCATGCTTTCGCGGTACCAACGATTTTGGGAAGGAAGTAGGTGCCGCCCCAATCCGGATGCAAGCCCCGGCGGGAGAAGGTTTGGCCAAACTTTGCGGCTTTAGAGGCGATACGAATATCACAAGCAAGGGCGATACCCATGCCACCGCCGGCGGCGGCGCCATTCACAGCAGCGATGTATGGCTTGGCTGATCCGCGTATGGCCAAAATGATCTTGTCGCGGATGGGTTCCAATTTGTTGGACAAGGGGTTAACGTCGTCGGCCGATTTTGCGCCGGCCTTTTCTTTCATATCTCCGCCGGCGCAAAATCCACGCCCGGCACCTGTAATGACGACGGCGCGTACATCGCCGCGGCTGTTGCTTAACTGAACCGTCTCAAAGATTTCTTGGCGCAGGGTCTCGTTGAGAGCGTTGTACCGGTCTGGCCGATTAAGCGTGATCGTCGCTACGTTTTCGGCGACATCGTAAAGGACTGTCTTGAACTCCACGCCTCTCTCCCCTTAGCCAAGCGGTGTTTTTTGACGCCCGCCACAATTCGCGATCGTGAAGCGACGCACCGACAAGTCCCTACAATTAAAGCAAAGGCGGGGGGGCGTTCTTGCATATCGTGCCAAACCTATAACAGTTGGCGCCAATGGCGTGTGACGGCAGCGTGAGACCTGGACGGTTCATTCCGGCCCTGACAATAGAGAACTACTTTGATTTACAGCAGTGCCGCGACCAAAAATGAACTCCATCAGAAAGGACCGATACCCTTTTGTGACAGCGACCCAACGGGCGTGTCGTGTTTTGAAGCTGTCACCGGAGCGGGTGTTTCGGCGTGCCGGGCTTCCTGCCGATTCTCTCAGTCATGAAGGACGGGGACTTACGGCAAGGCAGTTTTTTGACGTGTGGAATGCCGAGTTATCGGAAGCCAATAGGGAAGACGCGGCCCTCTATCTCGCTCGGTCGACGGCTAGAGGTGCCCCCACCTCCACAACGTTGGCGTTTTCCTGCAGCGCGGATTTGGATACGGCTTTCAAGCGGCTCAGCATTTTCAAACCGCTTGTCTTTCCACTACATCTCGGCATCGAAAAAACCGATGCGGGCTTCGACCTATCGCTCAAACCCGTCGATCCGGATGTGCCGATTCCGGATACATTTGCTGCGTTTGAAATCTACTATTTGGTTGCTTTGGCGCGAAACTGTACGAACGAGAAGATCGTTCCCTTGTCCGTGAAAATTCCGGGAGCTTTGATGAACCGCGCGAACGCAGAACAGTATCTAGGCGTTACTATTCGAGAAGGGCGCTACGCGCAGCTTCAACTTTCGGCCGAAGACCTTCGTCTGCCGCTCATTTCGGTGAATGAGGAAATGTGGGAGGAATTTGAACCGGGCCTGTATCAGAGGCTGCTTGATCGAGATCGGAATTCGGCGATGAGCATGCGCGTTCGTCGTGCTTTGATTCAGTTGCTGCCGAGCGGTCATGCTTCCGCTGATGCTGTTTGCAAACATCTTCATATCAGCAAAAGAAGCCTTTATCGCTATCTCAGAAGTGAAGGTGAAACCTTTCAATCGGTATTGGACGCAACGCGCTCCGAGCTTTCGCTCCACTACCTGTCCAACAATGATTTGAGCATTGACGAAATATCTTACTTGTTGGCGTTTCGAGATCCCAACTCGTTCTACCGTGCCTTTCGTGGATGGACCGGGATGACTCCCATGGAAGCCCGCTCTCGGCGCATACAATAGAGCAAAGTTACGTCTGGCGACCGGCTAAGCGCCCACATCAAATCTCTGTTTCGACAGTGGTAGCTCCCTTACGCGAACGCCGGTTGCCGCGTAGATGGCGTTGCACACGGCGGGCGCCAGGGGTGGCAATCCCGGTTCACCACCACCGCCCAAGGTTTCGCTGTCCCCATTGATAATGGACACCTCAACGTCCGGCATTTCGCTGATCCGAAGCATTTCGTAGTCATGGAAATTGCTTTGCTCAACGGCACCGTTCTTGAGCGTGATTTCGCCGTACAGCGCGGCCGTCAGTCCGTACACGATGGAGCTTTCCATTTGGGTGGTGAACCCGAACGGATTCATGGCAAAGCCGGGATCGGCGGCGCAATACACTTTGGTAACGCGCGGTGAGCCGCTAGACATATCCACTTCGGCTACTTCGGCAACGATTGTACCGAAGGCTTGGGTGATGGCGATGCCGCGCCCGTATCCTCCTGCAAGGGGACTGCCCCAATCCGCCATCTCGGCCGCCGTGTCCAACACCTTTCGATAACGCGGTGACCGGCGCAGCATCCTTCGCCGAAACTCATAAGGATCTTGCCCCGCTGCGACGGCCAGCTCGTCGATGAAAGATTCTTTGAAGAAGCCGTGTTGGCTTGCATCCACGGAACGCCAATCGCCAAACCGCAGATGCATTGATACCTCTTCAAGCACACGGATCTTTTGATGGGGAATATCGTAATATCCGATGAGGGCGGCGTCCGGCGGGTCTTTTTGGTGCAGGAACAAATTGTCCCAGCTCAATATGTCTCCCGCCTTGTTCAACCCGGCTTTAAGCCGGCTTGTGGTGCAGGTGCGATAGTACGCCTTCTGAATATCTTCTTCGCGCGACCAGATCGTCTTAACGGGAACACCGGCGGCTTGCGCAACGCGTGCGCCAAAAACCGCGTAGTCGTCGCGCAGCCGCCGACCGAACCCGCCCCCCAGAGCCATTTGATGAATGCGCACTTGATCCTTTTCGAAGCCAATAGCGTTCGCAGCCTCTGTGCGTGCACGCAGTGGAACCTGGGCCCCCGTCCAAATATCGCACACACCATCATGGACCCATGCCGTACAATTCACTGGCTCCATGGCGGCATGGGCCAGGAAGGGGACACGGTATTCCGCTACAACCTTGGTCGCCGCGTCGTTGATGGCGTTCGCCGCATCACCTTCGTCAACGAGTGTGGTGCCGCCCTCTTCGGCGGCGTCATCGAGAGCGTCCCCGTAACGCTCAAATAGGCCGTCTTGGTCCAGATCATCATTGTCTGTCTTGGACCAAGTGGTCTCGATCGTGTTAATGGCTTGTTGCGCTTGCCAATAGCCATCCGCGACGACGGCAACGAAATCTTGAAGATTGAGCACCTGCCGGACGCCGGGCATGGATTTGGCCGTTTCGGCATTCATGGATGTGAGCGTTGCGCCGATCACTGGCGCGGCAAAGACAGCAGCGTACTTCAACTCATGTTCTGGGATGATTGCATCGATCCCGTACTGAGCGGAGCCGTCGACCTTTTCCCGCAGGTCCACCCTTGGAATGGGTTTCCCCATGAGTTTGAACTCACTGGGCTTCTTGAGCGCCGGATGAGTCGGCAGCGGTTGTTCCGAGGCGGCTGCGGCAAATTCCGCATAGGGCGCCGACTTGCCGCTCGCGTCGTGGAAAAGGGTGCTTTTTTCCGTACGAATTTCCCCGGTCGGTACATTCCAAGCGTCTGACGCCGCGCCGATGAGCATGTGCCGGGCGGCGGCCCCGGCAACGCGCATGCCCCGTTGGCCCGTAGATCTAACAGAGGCACTGCCGCCGGTGGCGTAACCGTCCGCCATTTTGGCAAGGCGCGTGAAAACACCATCTATTGTGGGTTCAAGCCAGTTGGGGCCCCCGAGCGTGCCGGGCGCGACAAATAACCGGGCCATGTGCTGCGAGACGTAATCGCCCGTTGTGGGGGCTTCGATAACGGTGACCTTTTCCCAATCAGCATCGAGCTCGTCCGCCAGCATTTGGGCAAGAGATGTCCGAACGCCCTGTCCCATCTCCGTATGCGGAACGATGGCGGTGACGACATTGTCGGCGTCGATTTTGACCCAACTGTTGATGAGCTCTTCGCCCTCACCTCCGGCAACCAGCGGTTTGAGTGAATCGACAGGATTGCCGGGGCGCAGGGCAACGCCGACCGCAAATGCACCGCCGGCGAGAAGCCCGGAACCGATAACCGCTCGTCTGGTCCATTTTCCCATTGTGCTGCTCCCCTAGCTCGACGCGGCCGTCTTAATGGCTCTTCTGATTTGTGGGTAGGTCCCGCAGCGGCACACATTGCCCGACATGGCATCGTCGATGTCTTCGTCCGTGGGATTTGGGTTGTCTCTCAACAGCGCCGTTGCCGACATGATCTGGCCGGATTGGCAGTACCCGCATTGGGGCACTTGTTCGTCGATCCAAGCTTGTTGCACCTTGCTCAACGAACCGTCCGGCGCTGCGAGACCTTCGATTGTCGTGATGGTGCCCCCATCCGCCGCGGAGATTGGCGTTGAGCAAGAGCGGATGGGATAACCATCCAGATGAATGGTGCAGGCGCCACATTGCGCAATGCCGCAACCGAATTTTGTTCCGGTCATCTGCAGATTCTCTCGAACCACCCATAAAATGGGCGTGTCCGGATCCACATCGATCTGATGTGTTGTGCCATTTACCGTCACGCTAATCATGAAACTTCCCCTGCGCGTCTGTCGACGTTACCGCCCTGTATTGGATTTAGCGTAGGGCAGGGGCATAGCCGTTCAATAACGGATCGCGCCAAAAAACTTGCGCGTCGTGCCAAAGCGAAAAGGGAATTCGTTAGTGGGTGGTTTGGCTGCGGGCTTCCATCGGGGTCATGCCTGTCCATCCGCGGAACGCGCGGTAGAAAGAGTTGGGGTCGCGGAACGCCAGCAAGTATGAAATTTCTTCGACGCTGATGTCGTCTTTTGCCAAGTATTGCAGAGACAGTTCCGAACGCGTTTCGTCTAAGATCGATTGAAAAGTCTGACCTTCGGTTTTCAGGTGGCGTTGCAGGCTGCGCTTGCTCACATGAAGGCGTTCGCACACGGATTCCACCGAAGCCTGACCGCTGGGTAAAATGGCCAACAAGGCATTCTTGACACGGTCGCTCATCATGGTTTCGCGATTGCGGTTCAAGAGCTTGGCCGTCAAGGTTTCTTGAAAGCCTGACCACAATTCCGCATTGGCTGAAACGAACGGCCGCCGAGCATCTTCCAGGCTGAACACGATCTTCGCTTTGTTTGATTTCGTCGCTTTGACGCCAAGATGATCTTCCAATGCCATCTGAGCGTCGATAGGGGCTGGCATGCCGACGGACACGGGAATGATGTGCTCTGCCGTCAAAGTGCGGGCCACGTCGATGAAGTAAGCGAGTTCGAAAGCCGCAAGTCCGGATGGCAGAGGGACTTCGGGGTCGCCTGATACAAATGCCAACGTAAACGTTGACCGGTCGCTCTTAACTTCAAGAGCAATCGGGCCAACCAGCGGTTTGAACAAGGCCAGACGTTCGGCGCCCGCTTCCATATTTGGGCTGCAAGAGAAGGCGTACATGGCAACGTTGTACGGAACCCGCGCCTGAGCCCTTCCTAAAAACAGAGGCAGGTCCGGCCGTTTTGCTTCCGACATGAATGCGTGCCAGATCTGGTAGTGTTGCGCCGCAGGGATGCGATTGTCCTCGTGCTGTAACGCGTCTGCGGGGAGTCCGGCGCGGCGGAGCACGCGCTCGGGCGAGATTTTCAGTGCGGCGCAGGCCTTTCGGGTCGCGGCAACGAAAGGAAACTTGTCTCTGCGGGGCGTCATGATCTCTTCGTATTCATTGTCGCAATGGTCGTTCTTCGATAGTGAACGATGAGTGGGGGGCGTCCAGATGCATCGCTCAGCAAATCGGATCTTGGCATCATTTGTTATAGATTTGGCGCGATATGCAAGCCCAACCAAGGGCGTTGCGGTTTACTTCTTCTACAAATCACGACTGTGATCTGGTCCAAAACAATCGGCCTTGGTTAAACAGAGCTTATTTGATAACGCCTGGTGCGGCGTCTTGAGCGGCTTGTCTGGCCGGGCGGAGCGTAAGATGGAATTTGAAGAATTGGTCCGCACACGTCGAAGTGTGAGAGGGTACAAACCCGATCCGGTTCCGCGCGCGGTGATCGACGACATCATTGCGTTTGCGAAATGTGCGCCGTCCTCCATGAACACGCAGCCCTGGCATGTTCACGTGCTCACGGGTGAACCGCTTGACCGGGTGCGCCAGCGCAATATGGAAGAGATGCTTGCGGGGGCCAAGCCGCAGAGAGACATTTTTACGCATGGTCCGTACGAAGGTGAGCACCGCCGGCGCCAGGTAGAGATTGCCGTTCAACTGTTTGAAGCAATGGGCATTGCGCGTGACGACAAACCCCGCCGGCAGGACTGGGTGCTGCGCGGCTATCGTCAGTTCGATGCGCCTGTTTCGCTGGTCTTGACCTATGACCGGTGTCTCGATCCCGGGGCGACATGCCATTTCGATTTGGGCGCCTTGTCTTACGGCATTGTTTTGGCTGCCTGGAATCATGGTTTGGGGACGGTGGTGAATGGACAAGGAATCACGCGCTCTGACATCGTGCGCGAGATTGCCGAAATACCGGATGATGAAGTGATTATGACCTGCATCGCCATGGGCTACCCGGATGATAGTTTTTCGGCCAACGGGGTCACGTCGGGGCGAGAATCCAACGAGAGTTTCGTGCGTTACGTGGGATTTGAAGAGGACTGCTAAACGCGGATGCGATGAATGCGGTCCCAGCGTTGCCAGAGGCTTTGCCTGACCGCCACTCTCTCTTCACGACCAGATTAACCGCGCATGCTGCCGGGGAAGGAACGAATGGAACAACCGAAATTGAGCCAATCCTCGACCGCTGCGCAAGCATTTCGTCAACGGGCGGATCGATTGCGGCTTTCCCTTGAGAGCTCGTCCGGCAGCTATTTCCTTGGTTTGCTGTTCCTTGTCTCGGTTTTCAATTTCTTGGATCGTCAGGTTCTGTCGATCGTTCAGGAACAGATCAAGCTGGATTTGAGCCTCACCGACGGACAATTGGGATATCTCGCGCTGGGGTTTGGTCTGATGCATGCCGCCTGCGCGCTGCCGATCGGCCGCGTTGCGGATCGCGTACCTCGAAAATCAGTCTTGGTGGGCTGCCTAACGGTTTGGAGCTCTTTCACGGTTTTTTGCGGGCTGGCCGGCAACTATGTGCAGCTTTTGTTGATGCGCATGGGTGTTGCGTTTGGTGAAGCTGGTGTCACGCCCACCACCTATTCAATGATTTCCGACAAATTCCCACTCAGTCGGCGTGCCACGGCGATTTCAATTTGCAGCGCAGGGATACCGGTGGGGCTTATGCTCTCGCTCTTTTTGGGCGGAATCATCGCCGAGAATTTTGGGTGGCGCCTGACATTTGTTGCGTTCGGTTTGCCCGGCATTCTGTTGGCGCTGGTGTTTTATTTCACCGTGAAGGCGCCCCAGCGCGGCGAAGCTGACGGGATCAAGGAAGTATCAAACGCCAGTTTCCAGACGACGTTCTTTCATTTACTCGCCACACGGACATTTCTGCTTGTGCTGATTGGGTCCGCCGTGAAAGCATTTGCGACCAACAGTGTGTTGCAATGGATGCCGTCCTTCTACATACGCAAATTTGATCTGAGCATGGCGGAAGTCGGGGTCACGCTGGGTCCAATCATCGGGATTGTTGGATTGGTCAGTCTGGTGGGTGCGTCATATCTCGCTGATCGCCTCTCTGAAAAAGACATTCGCTGGTATTCGTGGATCATTACCGGCGCGATGATCACGGCGTTTCCGTTCTTGTACCTTTCGCTCGTCAGCGGGAACTATGTGCTCTCCCTCGTGTTCTTCGGCTTCGCCATCTTCTGCGGCAACTCCATGCTGGGAATCTCCAACGCATTAATTCAAAGCACGGCACCGGTCCAAATGAGAGGCATGGCGTCCGCGATGAAGACGGTCGCGTTGAGCTTCATCGGCTACGGAATTGGCGGTGCTGCGGTCGGTCAGATGAGCGACATCTTCGCCACCGGCGTTCCGGGGGAAGGGCTTCAGACCGCTCTCGTCATCGCTTCGTTTACCCATTTAATTGCCGGCGGCTTTTTTTGGATGAGTGCGTCGAGCCTGCGCCGGGATGTGGATGCTGCAAAGAAAACTTCCGGTTCTGCGTAGCGAATTCAAACCGTCGATGCGAGCGCCAGCACGTCCCTCACATCTTCCGCCGTTGCCAAAGGCCGAAGATTGAATTTGGTGAGCAGCGGGTGGTCCAACGCTAAAGGCGCCATTTCGTCCAATTGAGCACCGCTAATGCCCAGGTCAGCGAATGTGGTTGGCATGTCCAATGTTTCGAGCAGTTCCGCCAGAATGACATGGAATGGATCGTTTGGCCGTCCCAGCAAGGACTTGATTGCGCTGTGCTGTTCCTCAGCATACCCCTCCAGCCATTTCGCCTGCGCGAGCATGAGGATGCAGGCCACATCGCTATGACCCACCGAGGCGTAGGGCCCGACAATGTGCACCATCCAATGGCTGAACCCATGGATTGCGGTCATCTGACCGATACCGCAATAGGACGTGGCCAATTGGCACAGATGCATGGCGGTTCGGTCGTTGCGATCGGCTTTGAGGCGCGGCAGATTTTCCACAAACAGTTTGATCGCTTGTTCCGCAAGTGTGCTCGCGATCGGATGCGGGCGGGCGGAGCATCTTGTGTTGATGGCGTGGTCCAATCCCCTGATCGCCGTGGACAACAAAAGTTTCTCAGGGGTGAGAGCAACAATGTCGGGATCGTAGATGATCGCCCGCGGCGCGCCGCCGACCACGCGATACCTTGCTTTCAAATGTGTGTCCTCATCTACCGGTGTGGACCCGGACGTCCATTCCGCCGTGGACATGGTTGTCGGGATGAAGACCTGGCGCACAGTGGGCTGGCGCAACGATCCGGGAATGATGTCTGAGAAATCGGGCTTTACGCGCGACTGAAGGTTCAGCAGCCGTTCTTTATCATAGCAATTCTCTGTGAGGCAGAGCTGTGCGACTTTGCACAGATCCATCACCGATCCGCCACCGATTCCGAGAATGACGTCTGCTTGCGCGTCGCGGGCAGCTTCTGCGGCCGCAATGACATCCAATAACGGCGCGTGCTCCCCGACCTGGTCCGTGACCCCGACAAACTTGTCGCCCAAACAGGCTTCCAAATTGCGGACCACATCCGTTTTTCTGTTCACGCTTCTGGAGGAGACAATAAAGACCCGGTTGTAGTCCTTATCCTCCAAGTACCAAGGGAGGATTTGCGTGGCATCCACATTGTGGAACACATCCTCGTAACCCGCGAAACGAAAGTGGTGTTCGCGTCGTTCTGTAGACTGAGTCATCTCTCCTCACTTTGGCTTTGTGGATCGGACCAATTGCCGAAATGATGGGAATGACGGTGCTTTCGTATCAAGCTTCGCTGTCCGGAATGCGCCATTCATCGCGGTTGTGATGACTCAAAGCCATTGATCACTTGCGTTTTGTGACAGGTTCCAAAGCATGGAAATGTGAACCGAAAGCAAAGGGAGCATTCCGTGACAGTCAGGGACATTTTGATAGCTTGCTGCGTCTTGTTTGCGTTGTCCGGATGTTCGGAGTCCGACGACGCCACAACGGATTCGGCTCCGCCCGCCAAATCCGTCGCGACGACGCCGTCGGGTGACGAACATGGCGAGTGGTTGCTTCATGGGCTTTCGGGCGGCGAACAGCGTTTCTCGCCTCTGGACCAAATCAATGTCTCAACGGTCGATACGCTGGGCCTCGCGTTCGAATATTCAGACTTTGTAGTGCGCGGCAGCACACGTCGTGGTCCGGAAGCAACGCCCCTAATGGATGATGGGGTTCTTTATTTCACCGGCCCCTGGGATGTGGTTTATGCACTCGACGCGCGGTCGGGCAGGGAGCTCTGGCTGTACGATCCGGAGGTGGACGGCGCCCGCGCCCGTGTTACCTGTTGCGATGTAGTGAACCGCGGACTGGCCTTGCAGGGGAATGCCGTTTTTGTCGCGACCACGGACGGTTTTCTGATCGCGCTCGACAAACAGAGCGGAGAGGTGGTCTGGAAGACCGACACGTTCATTGAACGCGACAGTCACCACACAATTACAGGTGCTCCCCGATTAGCGGGCGACGTAATTGTCATTGGCAATGGTGGCGCCGAAATGGGCGTGCGCGGTTATGTGACGGCGTTTGACATTGAAACCGGCGCGTTTCGATGGCGCTTCTTTACGGTACCGGGACCCGGGCCTGACGAAACCGTCGACATTACATTGGCGCGCACGACCTGGAGTGAGCAAACGCCTTGGGACCATGGTGGTGGCGGAACCGCCTGGGATTCCATGGTCTACGAAGAAGCGACAGATACCATTTATGTGGGCGTCGGCAACGGCAGCCCCTGGCCGGGCTGGAAGCGGAGCGAAGGCAAGGTGTACGACAATTTGTACCTGTCTTCGATTGTGGCCCTTGATGCCGAAACGGGCCTTGCCAAATGGCACTATCAAACGACCCCTGGAGACAGCTGGGATTACACGGCAACCCAGCACATGATCCTGGCCGATATCGACTGGGAGGGAAAGCGCCGCAAGGTAATCATGCAAGCACCGAAGAATGGTTTCTTCTATGTGCTTGACCGGGAAACAGGCGAGTTGCTGTCGGCCGAACCCTTTGTCCCCGTTTCATGGGCGAGCCATGTGGATATGGAAACTGGGCGGCCCGTTCTGACAGAGAATGCGGATTATTCCCAAGTAGAACGGCTGATCGCCCCAGGGCCTGGCGGTGGACACAATTGGCCGCCCATGTCCTTCAGCCCACTGACGGGTCTCGTGTACATTCCCACGTTGGAGTTTTCGTCCAGGTATTCCACCTTGGATGATGGTGAGGGGTACCAACCCGGCAGCCGAAACACGAAAGCGCGATCGGTCATCGGAAACCCGAAAGATACGGATCCTGCGTCGGAACTACCGCCGATCACGCGCAACTCTCACGTATTGGCCTGGGATCCCGTCGCTGGGAAGCCGCGATGGAAAAGTGATGCACAGCCATTGGGGGGCGGCGGCATACTGTCTACGGCAGGAAATCTCGTTTTCGGTGCCAGTCTTGACGGGAACCTGAACATCTTCAACGCCGAAACGGGTGCGCTTCTGCGTGAGATCAAAATCGGCACGGTCGCCTACGCACCCCCGATGACCTATGAGTTGGACGGTGAGCAGTACATTGCTTTGCTTGCGGGTGCGGGCGGCGTCGGCATGAGGGCGCACCTCCCGGGCAGCGCTGCGCTCGCCTATGAAAACTACGAAAGGCTTTTGGTCTTTAAGTTAGGGGGTGGAGACATTCCCTTGCCGCCGGCCTATCAAAAGCTGGAGGAAAACCCGATCCCCGCTGGATTGCCGACGGACGAAGAAACTTTGGCGCTTGGCGAAAGAAAATACGATCGCTACTGTGTACGCTGTCATCAGAAGCGGAACATTCCAAGCGGGTATCCCAATCTTTGGAACATGTCTCCGGATACGGATGAACTGTTCGACGAAATCGTCCTGAACGGTGCCTTTGAATATGCCGGTATGGCAGGGTTTAGCGACCTTTTGACGCCGGAAGACACGTTAGCGATGCGCGCCTATATCGCCCAAGACAGGCGACAGGTCCAGGAAGGCGCCAAGGCGGAAGATCCGGAAGCCCATTGATAGTTCAACGATTCAAATAATGAGCCTGATTCAATGACTTTGCGGTTTCGAAAACCCGCCAACTAACCGGATTATGAATGGCGCGATTGGTTATAGGCTTGGCACCCTGAGCAAGAGCCGGACACTGCGATCGCGCGCTAGATTCTTTGCTGCTCACAAAACCCAAAAAGTAGTCAGAGGATCGGCGCGTTGGTCACATTCACCCTAAACGGCAAACAGGTTTCGTTCGACGGCGATCAAGAGATGCCGTTGCTTTGGTACATCCGCGATGAAGCCGAGCTAACCGGCACCAAATTCGGCTGCGGTGTTGCTGCGTGTGGTGCCTGTACGGTGCATGCAGATGGGGTGCCGATCAGATCCTGTTCGACACCTGTGGCGGCGGTTGAAGGACAAGCGATCAAAACGATTGAGGGACTGTCAACTGCGTCCGAGAAAGCGGTTCAGAGCGCCTGGCGGGAGTTGGAGGTTGCTCAATGCGGTTACTGCCAATCCGGCCAGATCATGTCTGCCGCCGCATTGCTCGCCGAAAACCCCGCACCGACCGATAGCGACATCAACGCAGCGATGGATGGCAATCTATGTCGGTGCGCCACCTATCACCGTATACGCGCAGCTATTCACGAAGCTGCCAAACGGCAGACGGGGTGAAGACAATGAACACCACGAATGACGTGACAGCTCAGAATCGCAGGACGTTCCTTAAAGTCACCGGGCTTGGAACCGCCGGTTTCATGATCGGAATGGGATTGGACGGCTTCAGCACCGCCGCAAGGCCTGCTGACGGCGGAGAAATTATCAAGTCTGTCTATAATCCGTTTGTTCGCGTGTCTTCCGACGGCACAGTGACCGTTGTGGTGAACAAACTCGATATGGGGCAGGGGATCGTTACGGGCTTTGCAACCATCGTGGCCGAGGAGATGGATGCCAATTGGGGGCAGATGGATTGGGAATTCGCGCCCGCAGATGTTGAAACCTACAAGGATTCGACAGGCGTTCAGGCGACGGGTGGTTCGCGCTCGATCCGATTGGAATGGGATCGGTTGCGTCAAATGGCGGCCAGCGCGAGATACATGCTGGTGCAAGCGGCAGCGGAGGCGTGGGCCGTCCCCGCATCAGAGATTTCAGTATCGGACGGCGAACTGTCTCATCCCTCCGGCAAAAAGGGGCGTTTCGGCGACTTTGCGGTCGCGGCATCAAAGATCGAGCCGCCGGCGCAGCCTATGCTCAAGAAACTTGCGGACTACAAACTGATCGGTACGCGGCTGAAGCGTCTGGATACGGATGAAAAGACGGACGGGACAGCCACGTACACCATCGATGTGGCGCTGCCGGGCATGCTGCATGCCGCCATTGCCCATTCGCCGAAGTTCGGCGGCAAAGTGATGTCATTCGATGATAGCGCCGCCCGAAAGATCTCTGGTGTTGAAGATGTGGTCCAGATCGCGTCCGGCGTGGCCGTTGTTGCAGACAGATATTATGTGGCGAGGAAGGCTGTCGAGGCGCTCGAGATCGAATGGGATTTCAGTGAGGCAGAAACGCGCAGTACCGATCAGATGTTCGCCGACTTCAGGGTGATGACGAACGGACCGGGTACCGTCGCGCGCAATGATGGCAACGTGGATGCGGCTTTTGCGCAAGCCGCCAAAATTGTCGAAGCGGAATACGAGTTGCCCTTCCTGGCGCACGCAGCCCTCGAGCCGATGAATGCGATCGTCGATCTGCGTGAAGACGAGTGCCACATCTGGACCGGCTCGCAAGCGCCCCAAGGGGATCAGCTGTACACCGCTCAAATTGTGGGTTTGCCCCTGGAGAAAGTGCATGTGCATACATTGTACGCAGGCGGAAGTTTCGGGCGGCGTGTCACCATCACCGGCGACTACAACAAAGATGCCGCCATGGTGGCGAAGGCGATTGGCGGCCGTGCGCCCGTAAAGCTGCAATGGGCCCGCGAAAACGACATGAAGGGCGGTAAATACCGCTCGATGACCTATGTCAAAATGCGTGGTGGGCTTGATCAGAATGGCAATATGATCGCGTGGCACACGGTGCTTGTGACGCCCGCCTATGCAAAGGGCACGCCCTTCGAAAGCCGCTTCATTCATGACGGGATCGATCATCCGACGGTGGAGGGCGCGGACATCAACCCCTACGAAGTGCCGAACCTAAAGCTTGAAACGCACGATCCGGAAATGGGCGTGACCATGTCTCATTGGCGGTCGGTGGGTCACAGCCAGAATGGTTTCACCATGGAGGTCTTCATGGATGAAATGGCACTTGCCGCGGGGCAAGATCCTGTCGCGTTTCGGCGACGGCTTCTTGCCGACCACCCCCGCCATCTAGCCGTTTTGGACATAGCGGTGACGGAAGCGGGACCGGCGCCAACCGGCAAAGGCAAAGGGCGCGGCGTTGCGATGCATGAGTCGTTTCATTCCTATGTCGCCGAGGTCGCAGACGTGACGTTGAAGGATGACGGCAGCTATTCCGTCGACAAAGTCGTGTGCGCGGTCGATTGCGGCTTGGCGATCAATCCGGACAACGTGATCGCGCAGATGGAAGGCTCTATCGCCATGGGACTCGGTGCTGCCATGCGCGAAGAGATCACTCTAACCGACGGCGAAGTCGATCAGTCCAACTTCTACGACTATTTCCCCATGCGGATGAGTGACGTGCCGGATATTCAGGTTCACATCATTCCGTCTGCGGAAGCACCCACCGGCGTGGGTGAACCGGGTCTGCCGCCCATCGCACCGGCGGTGGTCAATGCCCTGCGCGCAGCCGGTGCTAAACCGATCCGGAAGTTACCGATTGGCGACCGTGTTGAGGTGTGATGACACGCCGAACCTCTGCGCAGAGGAAGGGATGTATGGGTGTAGTGGCGGGACGATGAAGAACGGGCGATGGAAGTCGATCAGATGGTGGGTGGCTATTCTGGTCGGCGCGGGGGTGATTGGGTCAGGTGGCGTAACGGCGGAAGATGCGCCGAATTCTGATTTTCGGCGGCTTCCGGCACCGACCACAATCACCCCTGAAGCGCAGGCCGTTTTGGACGCGCCCTACGACATTCAGTTCGCCACCACCATCCCGCACAGCGTTGCGGAATGGAAAGCACTTCAATCCCGGCAAGATGCGCAGATGGCATCGAGAGCGGAAGGATTGGCCGCATCACTCCCGCTTACAGTCGAAGAAACAAAAATTGGCGGCGTTACCGTTCGCATCGTCACACCAAATGCTCTGGAAGAAACCAAGGCGTCGAAAGCTTTGTTAAACGTTCATGGTGGTGCCTACGCATTCAATGCCGGAATGGCCGGATTGGCGAGCCCACTACTCGTGGCAAGCCACGGCGGCTATCGCGTATATGCAGTCGACTATCGCATGCCGCCGGATCATCCGTTTCCCGCGGCCCTCGAAGATACCGTTGCAGTGTACACAGAGCTTCTGGAAACGTATCGCCCATCGGACATTGCCATATATGGAACGTCCGCCGGAGGTGGATTGGCCGCCGCAACAACGCTTGCGATCCGTGATCGTGGATTGCCGTTGCCGGCAGCAATTGCCATGAACACGCCATGGTCCGATCTGACAAAAAGTGGCGACAGCTACGTCACGTTGGAAGGGCTGGATCCGGCACTGATCACCTATGACGGTGTTTTAGGTGCGGCCGCCATGATGTATGCGGGCGGGGAAGATATGAAGAACCCGCTTATCTCCCCTATCTACGCCGACTATACAAAAGGATTTCCCCCCTCGATCTTGATTACCGGCACGCGAGATCTTTTCTTAAGTAACACGGTGCGACTTCATCGTGAGCTCAGAGACGCCGGCGCTGAGACCGAACTGCTTGTGTTTGAAGGCATGTGGCACGGCTTTTTCGGCGTCCCAGAAATGTATGTAGCCGTGGATGATTTCGTGGCGTTTTTCGACAAGCATCTAGTCGAGTAACAGCGAAAGGATCGAGGCGTTTATTACCCGGCCGTGGCAATACTTCTTTTGGCGTCCTGGTACTCCGCGATGATCCGATCGCACAGGTCCGCCGCCGATTCGACTGCCTTGATCATGCCGATGCCTTGGCCGGCGGACTTGATCTTGGAATAGCGCGCTTTGGCGGCCGTTGCTTTCACGGTTGTGCCGGGTTTCATGGCCAACAACGCGTCCGGGTCGATGCCTTCTTCGATAAGCGTGGGGCGTACCCAGTTTTGGGGCGCGCCGCTGAGTGCGGTGGTAAACAAAATGTCTTTTGCCGAACAGCCGATCATCATTTGCTGGGTGTAATCATCCGAAAGGCTTTCCTTGGTCGCGATGAAGCGCGTGCCGATATAGGCAAGGCTGGCCCCCATGGCTTCGGCCGCAAAGACATCGCGCCCGGTGCTCATGCCGCCGGCAAGAATGATGGGCTTGTCGGTCACGTCTCGGATTTCATTGAGTAAAGCGAAGGGATTGATGGTGCCGGTCTTTCCGCCTGCACCGCTTGCCACCGCAATGAGTGCATCGGCGCCCGCCTCCGCCGCTTTTTCCGCATGTCGGGCCGACGCCACATCATGAAACACCAGACCCCCATAGTCGTGGATTCGGCTGAACACATCCTTGGGCGCCCCCTTGGAGGTGAGGATGATGGGGATCTTGCGTTCAATACACAGAGCGAGATCGCCCTCCAGCCGTTCATTTGTACCGTGAACAACCAAATTGACCGCCCACGGCCCAGGGTTTTCCAGCTCCGCAAGGCCCGCTGCCATCTCGTCGAGCCATTGGACGAAGCCCTCTCTGGTTCGCGTGGAGTGGGCGGGGAATCCGCCCATTACGCCGCGGGAACAAGCGGCCAAGGTGAGAGCGGGGTTGGACACAAGGAACATAGGCGCCACACAAAGGGGCGCTTTCATGCTTCCGCCAAATGTGAAGTCGACACTCATGGATATCTTTACTCTGATATTCGCATCTCACGTGACAGTGCCATTTTCCGCCCCTCTTGTAGAGGTTGCCGAATTTTCTAACGCATATGTGATCTTGTCGGGTGTTCGCTCCAGAGGCCGTTTTGAGATGCAATAATCGCGGCGATCACTCAACTTTTTTGGGAGTCAATCAATGGCCATTGATGTCAATGAGCTGAAGGCCAGCGCCACCTATCGGCCGCGGGGAAGGCTTTACGAAGAGTTTGACGTGGGGGAGACGATCTACCATCACTGGGGGCGGACGATTACGGAATCTGACACTATCGAGTTCACCCATCTCACCTTGTCCTACAACCCGCTTTATTTCAATCGGGAGTATGCCAAGGCGCTCGGCCATCCGGACATCGTTGTCAATCCGCAACTCGTCTTCAATGTGATCCTTGGACTGACGGTTGAGGATTGTTCGGAAGGCATCGCCGGCCCGTTTTTGGGCGTCTACGAACTGACCTATCATCAGCCGGTTTACCCTGGCGATACGCTCACGGCGCAGTCTGTCACGCTGGAAAAACGCCTTTCCGAAAAAGATCCCAACAAAGGCATCGTCACTTGGCATTCGGAGGGGTTCAATCAGAAGGGCGAGCGGGTGCTCGACTTTAAGCGCAGCAATCTTTCCGACTTCAAGGCAGCCAAGCGCATGCGCGAAGGAGGGGACCGATGAGCAAACTCGCAAACCTCACCAGCAGCGATACCTATTTCGAAGATTTCGAAGTGGGACAAACGATCCGGCACGCGCGCGGCAAGACAATCACCAATCTTGAGAACGTGAATTTCACCAATATGGTGATGAACACGGCGCAAGGACACTTCAACGAACACATGATGTCCAAAACGCCGCTGGGGTCCGTCATTTCCTATGGCGGCGTGAACTTTTCCATCGTCTTGGGCCTTGCTTCTCAGGACACCATCGAAAATGCGCTTGCCGAAATTGGCCTTGATCAAATTCGTCTGGCGTTCCCTGTCGTGCACGGCGACACGCTGTTTGCCTATAGCCGCGTGTTGGAAAAGCGGGACGCGGACCGGGAAGATGCGGGCATCGTGGTGTTTCAGCATTGGGGGCTCAACCAAGATGACAAATTGGTGGCCGAACTTCAGCGCACGGCGTTGATCAAGCGTAGAAGCCACTGGGCAGATAAGTAGGAAAAAGACAAATGGCGAAATCGAATAAACCCATGCGCCTGCGGCGTTCTCAATTAGCCGTGCCGGGTGTGAGTGAAAAAATGTTGACCAAAGCCGCTGCATCAAATGCGGATCACGTCTTTTGCGACCTTGAGGACGCCGTTGCTCCTTCCGCCAAAGCGGGGGCACGACAAACCATTATCGAAGCGCTTAATCAGCTCGATTGGGGCAAGACGGTGCGCTGTGTCCGCGTCAACGACACGACCACCCAATGGTGCCACAAGGACATCATTACTGTCGTGGAAGGCGCCGGCGAAAACCTGGATACGATCATGCTCGCGAAACCCTTTACCGTTTCCGACGTATTGTTCGTGGACAAACTGCTCGATCAGCTTGAGCAAGGCCTTGGACTTCAAAAGAAGATCGGCCTGGAAGTGCTCATCGAAGAAGTGGAGGCCATGCACAATGTGTGGGACATCGCCCATAGTTGCGAGCGGCTGGAGTGCTTGATCTTCGGTATGGGGGATTATGCAGCATCCCAGGGCATGAGCGTCAAAAACATCGGCGTTGCCGGAGGGTATCCCGGCGATGTGTTCCATCATCCGCGCTACCAGCTCACGATCGCAGCACGTGCGGCGGGGATCGATGCAGTGGACGGTCCCTTCGGCAATTTCAAAGACACCGAACGCTATGTCGAGGAATGCGGCAGGGCCCTGACCATCGGCATGGTGGGCAAATGGGCGATCCATCCCTCACAAATCGAGCCGGCGTTGGAAGTGTTCTCTCCAACTCAGAAGGAAGTGGATTTCGCGCGGGAGATTATCGACGTCTACCGTAAGGCGGAAGCCGAGGGTATCGGATCGGTCGGCCACAAGGGCACCATGGTGGATGCGGCGTCGGCACGATTTTTTCAGAACACGGTCGATCGTGCCGACCTGATCGGAATGTGAGGTGGCCCATGTCTGAATCGCACACCGGATACCTCACTGAAGAACGCGTCATGATGCGGGATATGGCGCGCGACTTCGCCCACAATGAAGTGCTGCCGGTTGCCAACAAGCTTGATCCGGAAAAAGGCGACATTCCCCGCGACCTCATCGACAAGATGGGTGAGCTCGGGTTCTTCGGCATCTTGGTCCCCGAGGAATATGGCGGGCTGGGCCTTGGCTATTTCGAATATTGCATGGTGGCGGAAGAGCTTTCCCGCGCGTGGATGAGCGTGGGCTCGATCATTGCGCGGGGGAATGGCCACTACAGATCGATCCCGGCGTTTACGGAGGAAGAGCGGCGCGAAAAGATCGCCCTGATGATCCAAGGGCGGTATCTGGGGTCTCTCGCCATGTCGGAACCCAATGTGGGGTCGGATGTGGCGTCCGTGTCTTGCCGCGCTGTCCGGGACGGCGACGACTGGGTCATCACCGGCAACAAATATTGGTGCACCTTTGCAGACGGCTCCAATGTGATCAATGTGGTGTGCCGCACCAGCAACGATCCCGACAAGCCGGCTTGGCAGGGGCTTACTGTCATTCCCGTCGAAAAGGAACCGGGTACTTTGCCCGAAGGGTGTTCCGGCAGTCCCATCCCCAAGATCGGCTACTTTGGTTGGAAGACCTACGAACTTTCCTTCGATGGGGTGCGGGTGCCGGCGGCTCTTGTGGGCGATAATGAAGGCAAGGCATTCAAATCGATTGCCAGCGGATTGGAAGGCGCGCGGGCCCACACGGCGGCACGCTCTATTGGCCTTGCGCAAGGCGCTTTGGAAGATGCAACAGCTTACGCCCATGAGCGGGTGCAGTTCGGGCAGCCGATTGCGAACTTTCAGGCCATCAGATTCAAACTCGCCACAATGGCCACAGAGATCGAAGCCGCGCGGCAGCTTATGTATTACGTGTGCCATGAGATTGATTCCGGTCGGCGCTGTGACAAGGAAGCATCCATGGTGAAGTATTTTGCGGCTGAGATGGCGGAACGCGTCACCAGCGAGGCATTACAGATCCTCGGCGGCGCGGGATACACCACGTTACATCCCGTTGAACGCTACTGGCGCGACGCGCGCTTGACGAAGATTTTCGAAGGTAGCTCGGAAATCCAACAACGCATCATCGCCGACTCGATTTTGGGCAAACCAACAGTTCCGGGTGCTAACTAGAGCCGTTTTGGTTTTGATTGAAACGCAAAACGGCTCCAAGCTTTTTTTGCGCGTTTCCGGACGGTGAACCGGTTTCCACTTCACCTGGAAACGCTTTGAGCACCTTCAAAGAGGTCCGTGTCCCTCCAACGATATGGACACTGCGTAAAAGGCCGGCATTCCCCCGATGCCGGCCTCGTTCTTCGCCCAGCTATTTCTTGTATTTGCCGGTCTGATTGACGGGGCCGGAGGGCCGGTCGCGAAACAGGATGCGGTTCAAGTCCAAAGCCATGTCAATGCCCTTATCACGCGTTGCCGCATCGACAGGCAGTGTGTTGAGCCCCCGCTTGACGATGGCAAGGGTGGCGCGGTCCATCTTGGACACACGTTGGGCCAGTTCCTGCGCTTCTTCCAAAAGCGCATCAGGTTTTGAGACCTTGTTGATGAGGAATCCCAGCGCGGCGCGCTCGGCAGAGATGACGTCGCCGGCGAGGGCAAGTTCCGCCACAAGTTTCTTGGCTGCGGCAAGCTGTGTTGTGGGCAAGGCTGCGGGCCCATAAAAACCATGCTTGGTCTCGGGGATGCCGAAAGTGGCGTTAGGGTCGGCAATGGCGAAATCACACGCATTGACGAAGGTGAGCCCCGCCCCGCGAACAATGCCGTTCACGGCGGCAATGAACACGACGTCGCTGTCATAGATCGCTTGCATCAGGGTCCACATCTCGCGGATCACATCTTCGCCGCCGCGTTCCGATAGATCCATGCCGCTGCAGAAACTATCCCCGGCGCCTGTCAAGATAACGGCATGGAGTGCCGACGTGTCTTCCGCGATGAAATGCCGAAGCTCATCGCGCAAGGCGACACTCAGTGCGTTTTTCTTAGTCGGCCGATTGAGGGTAACCGTCGCGATCGTTTCATTGGTTTCAACGGCGATATTTTCATATTTCATCATGCTGCTGGCCTGCTTCGGTGCAAAAAAAGGCCGGCAAGCATAACGCTTACCGGCCCATTGACGTACATCAAGTACGGGGAGGAAGTTAGTAATTCACGGTTGCTTCAAATCCAATGATACGGCCTTTCGACATTGTCGCGTAGGTACTGCCGAGAATTGCCGGCAATTGTGTGTCACTGGTGAAGAGAACATCGTTGGTCACGTTTCGACCGAAGATCGAGAACTGCAAATTATCCGATAGCCCGGGTGTGAAACTTACGTTGAAGTCCAACGTGTCTTGGGTCGGGATAATAGAGTCCGTATTCGTGCCGAAGGTAATGTCCCGATGGGAGTAGGTGACACGAGAAGAGATCAAGCCTGTGTTGCCCAGATCAAGATCATAGATGATCGATGCCGACGTGGTTAGCTCCGGCGCGTTTGGCAGCGGCAGGGCCAAATCAGCGCCATCCACAATGCCGTCGCCCGTCAGGTCGAAGAGGACTTCCTGATACTCCGCATCCAGATAACCAACACTACCGACAAAGGCGAGGCTGTCGAGGATCGTGATGCGTGCATCTGCTTCGATGCCTCTCAGAATGGCCTCGGCCGTGTTCGCGATCCTCTGTACAGGTCCCGTTGGACCGACGGACAGAACCGCCCGCTGCAGGTCTTCCGCCTTCATCCGGAACGCTGAGACATTCAGCTGGATGCCGTCGATGAGTTCGGACTTTAAGCCAATCTCGAAATTGCCGATGGATTCCTCGTCAGAGGGTCCAGGAATGTCCGCAGGATCTGCATTTCGAAGATTGTAGCCGCCGGACCGGAATCCCGTTGACCAGTGGAAGTAGGTCATGAACTCCTCGAGCCACTGGTATTGGAAACCGAAGCGGTAATCGACGTTCGACCAATTGTCCGAATCCTCGAAGTCGAAGGGGCAAGTTCCCTGAGCGATGGAGCAGAAGCCGGTTGGAACCGCACCTGGTTTTGGCGCTTCCAGGCTGGTGATCCGGGCATCTTTCCACTCTTTGGTGAACCGGATGCCGCCGTTAAGGGTCAGCTTGTCGGTCGCATGCCAATCCGTGTTCACGAACGCACCGAACACGTGATGCTCTTGAATGCCACCGCCGCTCTGGCGAACGGCACCGCCAAACAGGCTGCGGTTCTCGCTGTAGATGATGTCTTGTCCGAAGTAGAACAGCCCCGTTGTGAGATCTACAGGGCCGAACGTGCCTGCATAGCGTAGTTCGTTCGAGATCTGATCTTGATCATTGAGCGGATCATCGAACGGAATTTCCGGTCCAATGCCGCCACCTTCGAGACAGACGGAGTTGAAGGCGGTGGCAGGCGTTGCGTCAATGTCGAGACAGGCGCCCTGTCTGTATTGGCGCCAGCCGAAGATATTGGTGATGACGCCATTGCCAAAGCCGACTTGCTGGTTTGCTTCGAGGATGACCTGGTTCCATTCGCTGAACTGTTCGCCGCGATTGTTGATGGACAGATCATGTGTATCACGGTCGAGGCCAAGGCCGGGATTGCCCGCAGCATTGAGGTGCGATTGGGCCGCCGTGCCTTCGCCATCCTGCTGTCCATGTTCGAAGCGCAACAGGAACTCAAGACTGTCGGTTGCGTCCCATTCCAAGGCCGCACGGAACAGTTTGGTTTCGCTCTCGCCAAACTTTTCGCCGTCATTGATATTCTTAAACCAGCCTTCGTCTTTGTTGTAGTAGACAGCGATTTTACCGCGCAGGCGGTCGGTCAATGGGCCGGAAACGATGCCGTTAAACGTGTAGTCGACCCCGGTGCCGCGGAAGCCATTATTGACCTGGCCTTGGAACTTGGCCCGAAACTCGTCCGTCGGACGTGTGGTGTTTACGAGAACGGCCCCGCCGATCACGTTACGGCCAAAGAGGATGCCTTGCGGTCCGCGCAGGACTTCAATGCTTTCAATGTCGAAATTGTCGAACATGACACCGGCATTGATGCCGTAATAGACACCATCCACGAACGCGCCGATCGAAGGGTCGATACTGGGGATCGAATTGAGCGTCCCAAGACCACGGATGTTGAACGCTGCCACACCTTTGAACGTACCGATTTCACGCAATGTCGTATTCGGTATAAGCCCACTGATGCTGGACAGATCCTTGAAATTCAATGCATCCAATTGATCCGCACCGAAAGCACTGACCGCAATCGGTACGCGCTGCACGTCTTCAACTTCTCGCTTCTTCGTCGCGGCGATGACGATTTCGTCCATAAGCACGCCGACAGCACCCCGTCGCGGTGCCGGTTCGTCTTGTGCCAGAACATTTACGGTTAACAACGGCAACGCAGCCGCTGCGGAAAGTAACGCAGTTCGAAAAGCCATAAACAACCCCTCCCCCAAGGTTTTACTGAGTGTTGACCTCGTTTGGTGAGGCGACGGTAGCCATCATCAAACCGAAACAAAAGGAACGGACGCTAAGGATCGCGTACGCGATTGGTAGACCTGCGGAGGTTTATTGGAGGCGATTTGTGTGAGGAAAATGGTGTGAGAGAACATCGACGCAATCGGACGATCGGCTGGCATTGCCAGCTGTTATGCCGGGTCGTGCGTGACAGTCTTCAAAAGGCACTATGGAGAGAGTTCGTACACAGAGAGTATGATGTATGCCGAAGAATACGACCTATGACTATTGCGTGCCGAATATGCTGCTCGCGCTCAACAACATGCAGCGCTTTCTGAAAGTGACCAAGCAACACTGCGAAAAGCACTCAATCCACGAAAGTGCTTTCACGTCATTCAGGCTGTTCCCGAACATGCTGCACTTTGCCAAGCAGGTTCAAATCGGCTGCAATTTTGCGCTCAGGGGCGCGTATCATCTGTGCGGCAAGACCCCACCGAAGATGGGCTATGTGGAGGCAAGCCTTTCGGACCTTATCGATACCATCGAAGAGACCAAAACCCTGCTTCTGGCGCTGAACCCTGACGAATTCGACGCCACAATCAACAATCCGGTCCATTTCAGCCTGCGTACGGGCACCAAAGTCACGTATCCCAACGGCGAACTGTTCCTCAAGGAATACGCGCTGCCGAATTTCTATTTTCATGTCACGACAGTCTTCAACATCATCCGCCACAATGGCGTGGTGATCGGAAAGCAAGACTTCATTGGAAGCGGAAGTGCCGTTGTCGAGGCCAAGGATTCCTAGAGAATAAATAGACCAACGGCGCACGCATCGTTGCTGTTACGGACAAGATCGGGAAAATAGAATGGTTGATGCAACAGGCTTTCTGTCGGAATTCGTTTCGGAACTGGACCTCGACGCCATTCCGCCTCAAGTGCTCACAAACGCCAAAAGGTCGTTTGTCGATACGTTTGCTTGCGCCTTTATTGGATCGCTCGAAGAAACGGGGCAAATTGTTTCCGGCTACGGTCGGGAGAATGCCGGAGCGGGCGTGTGTTCCGTTTTAGGAAAAGGCGGGTATCGGACGTCGCCGGCCGATGCGGCTTTGGTCAACGGTACGTTGGCACACGCATTAGACTACGACGACACCTACTCGACGATCCGCTATGCCTCGGTGGGCAAAGGCGGCTCGGGAGACGCAACACCCGAGGGCATGAGCATCGGGCACATGGGCAGTTGCCTGTTGCCGGCGGTACTTGCCATCGGCGAAAAAGTGGGTGCGTCTGGCCGCGACATATTGTTGGCCTATGTGGCGGGATTTGAAACCGCTTGCAGGCTCGGAAATGCCATGGGCTTCCAGCACTATGCGAAAGGCTATCACAGCACGTCCACACTCGGTTCGATGGCGGCGGCTGCTGCTGCCGGTAAGTTGCTCGGAGCGAATGCCGGTCAACTGCGCGCGACTTTCGGTATCGCGGCGGCGCAGGCAGGAGGCTTAAGGGGTAATTTCGGGACGATGGCGAAACCCCTTCAGGCGGGGAACGGGGCCAAGGCCGGCGTCTTTGCGGCTCTTTTGGCGGACAAGGGCTTCACGGCGGCTGACGATATTGTGGGAGGTGAGTTGGGCTTTTTGGACGTGCTGTCTCTGGGGGGGGGAAACGGCGCCGAAGAAGTAATCGCTGAACCTGATGGCGGCTTTTACCTACTGACCGGCAATTCCCTCAAATTCCTGCCCTGTGGAAATGCCCTGCAAAGTTCGCTGGAAACCATGATCGAACTTGCGCGCCAGCACGACGTAAACCCTGAAGACGTGGAGTCGGTCAACCAAACGGTCCTGATGCCCCGATATAGGGTCTGCACCAAAGATGGCGTGACGTACCAAATGCCCAGGTCAGGGCTGGAAGGAAAGTTCGTACTGCCCTTCGGATTGGCGGCTGCTCTGGCAGACCGGAAGATTTCACTGTCTACCTACAAAGATGAGACCGTTCGGCGTCCGGAATTGAGGAAACTTTTCGAGAAAACGAAGATTACGCATGACCCGGAAGCTGGGCGTGAATCATTGTCAATACAGCTTGTTGATGGCACAAAAATAGAGTTGGAAATCGGCCCCTCCAAAGGCCACTGGTCCTCGGAATTTCCGGAACACATGCTGAAAGACAAGTTTGTCGATTGCGTGCAGGCCGCGGCACCCAGCATCAACGCGTTGGAACTCTACGAGTCCGCTGTCGCATTGGAGTCCGTTCCGACCATACGGGACATAACGGCGATGGCGCGTGCCGCCTAAAGCGCTCTACCGCTCTGCAGCGGAAAGCACTTCGTTTTTCAGCACCAAAGAAATCCGGTCGTGATTTAGCTTGCTGTTGAACGCGCAGAGGGCGTTTAAGATCTCGGTCTTTTTTTTCTCGATGCGTTCAATCGGTCCGGAGACGGACAATGCAAGCTGAGTACGGCTTCCAGGTTGCCGCAATCTTATGGCGACGCCCGAAACGCCTTCTTTTGAGTGGCCGCGGGACATCGCATATCCACGTTCACGAAATCTCTTCACGCCTTCAAGTGCGCAGGAAGCCGTTCTGCGGTGTAGTTCGCATTCCGCCTCTGCCTGAACCCGACGCACGATTTTGCCAATTTCTTGATCGCTTTCATAAGCCAGCAGCGCCCATCCTGAAGCGCAGGAGGTGAGCGGCTTTAGTTCACCATTCTCCACGCAGAACTCGTTGGGACGGCCGGAAAGCTGACCCAACACATATTGAGAGTTAATGCCGTTCCTCATGGCAAGGAGTACGTTTTCGCCTGTCGCCTCCGCCACTTCCGACATCTGGGCGGGAATGTCGCCGAATTGCTCATGCCGCTGGTACATCCAGGTGCTCAGAATGCCGATACGCAGCGTCGGGTAATAGGTTCGGGCCTGGACGTCATGATCCAGATAGCCAAGCGTGACCAAAGACTGCAATAGCTCTGAGGTGCTGGATTGCGGCATGCTCATACGTTTGGCGATAGCGGTAACGGAAAGCGGCTTCTGAACGGTCGCAAACATTTCAAAGACCTCCAGCGTCCGCCGCGCTGATTTGATTTGGCCAATGGTCATTTCTTCTCCCCCTGCCGATGTTTGTTGTTCGTTCGACCTCACTTGTCTAGGGCATGATCATTTTTCACGGAAACATGATCATGCCCCAGATTCTTTTGTTGGTCGCGCCTGCCTGCGCGAAGCCTAAGCTTCGCTTCGGCGAAGGCAGGCGATCGGACGGTTAACGTTCGGCGCCTTCGGCGCCTCACCCGCTTAACCTGATCGCGCTCTGGTCGGCAGTAAGAAGATTTTACGAAGTCTCGGTCGAGCGGGGAGAGCGACCGGCACGCTTGGCACGATCCGTTATAGCATTGGCACGTTCTGCGAGCCGTCCGCATCACGCCCATTCTTTTGTTATAACGTGCAGGCGTTTAGGCTCGCGTGTTCAGTCTAAAAATTGTGGCGGAGAAGGCAGCCGATCAAAGTCTTCCGGCGCGTGTTGTATGACCACATCCGCGCCGAGTTCATCGGCCAAACTCTCGAATGCGGTCATGGAAGCGAGTGTTTGCATCGCATCGAAATTGTAAGAGGGGACGATTCTTCGTTGCCGGGACTCGGCCAAATGGAAAAGGTCGCCGGTTAACAACAGCGGGCCATGATTGTTTAGGGTTACTTGGAGTACCGCATGGCCTGGCGTGTGGCCTGGCATGGAGTGAATGATGATCTTTCCGTCGCCAAACACATCATACTTGTTATCGTACGTTATCGTTTCGCGGTCCCGGAAGGCATCCACAAAAATGGCACGTTCGGTCTCGGCATAACCCAACTCACCGAACAGAAATTCATGCTCTTTCCGGTTGATGATTATCGTCGCAGCCTTCAACAATTGGACGTTACCGATATGGTCGAGATGGGTGTGCGAAGGTGCAAAGAATTCAATTTCGCCCGGAGCAATATTGGCAGCGGCGAGCTGGCTTGCAAATGTGACGGGTACGGAAAATGTTCCGAGCGCGGTCTTTATTTGATGACCAGGTTGCGCGTGAAGGGTATCCGGCAGACCGGCGTCCCACACGAGATCACCCTTGGGGTGCCTTATCAGAAAACATGGCACCACCATTTTACCAGGTTTCCCTGAATACTCGCCATTACTTGAAAACGGCCCCAAGTCCGGAGAGTCAATATGGCCGCAATTGAATGTATACAGACGAATAGATGAAATTGGATCGCCTGCTGACGATGGATCAGCATACGTCGCTGCAAGTAATAGCGACGCGAAAATAGAGATTCCGTATCTGTCCCGCCACTTCATGATTGCTGTTGGAGGCTTTGGTTGCGCGACTATGCAGCGCTCAACGGCCTTATGAATTGTTCCGTATGCTCGCCAACCTTCGGAGAATTGCCCCAAACGGTCATGGGCGTGTCGATCAATTGAAAGGGAAATCCCTTCACCAAGGCGCCATTCGGGCTGTGTTGGTAAATGTGGGTTGCGAAAAGCGACTCGTCCTTGAAGAGACCCGGGCCGCCACGGCTGACGACACCTCCGCCGCCGGCAGCGAGAAAAGCGGACACGGCGGCCTCTGCGCTGCGTTCCAATGCCCACTTATGCACGTCGGCCACATCAATCGAATTGAGATCTTCGACCCTTGATGCAATAGCGGTATTCTGCGCGGTAAGCGCCGCATACGCACCGTCGGCGCATTTGAATAGAGCCGACAGGGCCGGGCGCTTGGCCGCTTGTCGAACGGCGTCGGCGCTGTCTTTAGCGCCTGTGGACACATTGGCGATCACGTCGCCTAACTGATAGACCGTGCAATCGCGCTGGGATACGTCCAGGTGCCGGGCCACGCCTTTTTTCCGGCAGTCTGCGGCGAAGGCCGCAACAATCGCAGCGCCATAGAGACAGACGATTTGGTCTGGGTAATTGAGCGCGCGCCCGGAAATGTACGGGATGCCTTCTTCATAACAGGTGATCGACGCAAACCCAGAGTTCGCTTCCAAGGTCGATCCGAAAGTGGTGTGGCCGGAACCCGGACCGTCCAGTCCCTGTCCCGAAATCGACGCGAGCAAGATGCGCGGGTTGGCTTCCCGCAAAGCATCAAATGTCAGGCCAAGCCGGTCGAGCACGCCGCGCCGATAGTTTTCGATGACGATGTCCGCCGATTTGGCCAATTCCAGAAATTCGCGTTTCCCCTCTTCGGTTTTAAGGTCGATGGCGACCCCCAATTTGTTGCGGTTGTTGCTTTTGAATACGGGAGATTCAACATCGTCCGAAGTGTCGGCAGGCTTTGCGCCGGGCCAAATCCGAAAGGGATCGGCTCGATTGTGAGATTCGATCTTAAGCACTTCGGCGCCCATATCCGCCAGCAGTGCCGATACACCGGCGCCCGCCGTAATGATCCCGAAGTCCAACACCCGCAAGCCGCTGAGCGGCAATTCATTCGTATGCAGATCCGTGTCGGCGGGCAGCGGGTGTTTTTCTTCCCGGGCGACACGATGGGCGAGTTTTGGTCTTCTTGCACCGGATGGCATTCGTTCAAACGCGTCACGATGGGTGAGCAGCGGGTCTTTAAGAAGGTCTGATACCGTGCACACCGGCGCGCCGGGGATTGCGTGTTTTTCGAACAGGTCGGTGAGCTCGGCTTTGGTCTTCGTTGTGAGCCATTGCCGAATGGGCACCATATAAGCATCGCGGTTTTCTTGCCGCCCCTGGAACGTTCGAAACTTGTCCGCATCGAGGGCGGGGTCGCCCACCATCTTCACGATCTCGTCCCAGTCTCGGTCGTTGTACAAGAAGGCAGCATGTCCGTCCTTGCAGTCCACGATCGGCCACTCGGCCTTGGCACCCTGACGTGTGGGATCACCGCCGAGCGACGCGTGGATAGCGGACTTCCAATTGACCCACGGCAGCACGCCTGCGCCGTTGACGATGGCGGAATCACCTTGCCCAAACCGCAAAAATTTGACAGCGATGGAAGAGATGGCGGCAAACGCCGCGTAACCGATCGTATGGGCGGCGAAATTGCCTTCCGGTACTAAGGGTTCACGCTCCGGATCGCCCAAAATGTGCGCGACGCCGGAAGAGGCAAAGAGCGTTTCTTCCGTTTCCCAGTTCGCGAGCTCTATGTAGACGGTGTTTTGCTCTTTTCGCAGCACGTCTTTGCTGCTCCCAGGCTCGCCCGCGGTGACGATGAGGCGAAGCGTTCCAGGTTCTGCGCCGCCGGCCCAATCCTTGGCTGATTGATCGGCAAGGACGGTCTCCTCCGCGTCATAAAATCCGTATCCGGAGTCAATGGGGGGCACCCCTTTCACATAAAGCTTTGCTCCAAGTTTGTTGGCAATGACCGCTGAAAACCGGATCGCGCGAGCCGCCGCGTCCGACGCTTTTTCTGGGTAGAGCTGTAGAATTTCTATGGAGTCGAACATCCGGCTATTCCTCGATGGGCCGCGCGTGAGCGGGCGAAATCAGTGATCAGCCGAAGCGTAGAATGAGGCGAGGGCGAGCTCCAATGACGGAGAACAAACCATCGTATCCACGATGCAGGGCAGCGTGGATGAACAAAGGGTGAAACTACTGCCCGCTGTCCAACAATCGTCAAGACTATTCAGGCGAACGCTGCGCGCACAATGGCAGTCAAACGAAGCGGTTATCTCGATTGTTTTGGTGTTGGAAGCAGCAGGACAAGGAGAGCGACAAGAAGTATGTACACGCCGCAAAACTGAAAAAAGAGAACGTAGCTGCCGCTCACATCCCGGGCCCACCCGGCAAAGACGGCGCCGCCTGCGGAAAGTGACTGAAGGGGCGCCGCCAATCCCATGACGCGCCCCATTGCGTGCGTGCCAAAAGAACCGGCATAGAGTGTACCTTGAAGCGGAAGGAGAGCGCCCGCTGCCAATCCAAGTAAGATGAGGGAGGCCATCGCGGATAGATATCCGCCCGAAATGCTGAGCGCTGCGATGCCGGCAAACATAAAAGCTGCAGTGCCCAAAAAAAGGAAACGCGAGTCGTATCGATCAAGTAACAGTCCTACAAGGAGTTTTCCGCCGATCATTGCAACGGCCAAAGCGGAGACCAATCCTGCCGAGTTTGACGCCGAGATGCGCAGGTCCGCAGCAAATGGCTGTATGTTGTGCTGTACGCTGGTAAAAACAAACCAGGCGCTTAAATAAACGGCAACCAGAGTCCAGAAAGCGCGTTGTGTCACGATGTGCGACATGTGGGTGGAGCGATCAGATATCTTCTTCTGATTTTGTTCGGGTATTTGATCGCAACCCAAGACGAACCATGCAGCCGGAATTAAAAGCCCTGCGGAGCCCACGCCCAAAACAAGAAACGCCTGTCGCCATCCCACAGCTTCCAAAAGCGCTACGATGATGAAGGGGAAGACGACGCCTCCCAAGGACGTGCCCAACGTCACAAGCGCGACTGCAAACCCACGGCTTTCCTGAAAGTTGCGGGTTACCACCGTCATGGCGACGAGCGGGCCGCACATGGCGCCGCCGGCGGGCAATATCACGGCATGTATGATCCAAATGAACCAAATGTTGGGGGCAGCCGCGATCAGGCACATGCCGGTTGCGAGGCAAACAAGACCCAAGATGACAATGGGCCGGGACGGTGTGTGATCGATCCACCGTCCGACCAGAAAGGACATGAGACCCATTGAGTACGTCAACAGCGAAATCGACAAAAGGACATCTCTTCGCGAAGATCCGAATGCCTCCATCCACGGCTCAATCCAAAGCGTAAAGCTGTACATGCAGATTCCAACAATGAAGGCTTGGACCGTCATCATCAGGAACAGGAGACGCCACTTTGGTTGGCGTAGCGCTTTTATGAGTGGTTCAGTACGGATTATCGAGGTATTCATGGTGACTCTAAGATGCCAAAGTCCGTCCTTGTTTCGGACAAGACTCATGAATTAAAAATGAATTCAAGTTCATATATTCAATACCATTCATTCCGGTCAATTACGAACGGGGCGCGAGTGGGTTAATAAATCTTGGGGGGTGAGGATCTTGTGGAAAGTTTTGATTGTTAGCGTCGTCGGGATATTGCTTTTGGCCTATTTGGCGGTCGTGCAACGCCACACCATTCTGGTGCCGTTGACCACGCCCGGTGAAGAACCGCCGCTCCTCGACGTCGCCGCTCAGGTCCCAGATGGAACACCTGCTGGCGATGGATATTATGTTGTGGTCGCGCTTGATGGCCAGACCTTCGCCATCGCTGAACCGCGTTATTGGGCGCGTAACTTCAACTACCTCATTATGGGCACAGAGCGCGCCATCATGTTTGATGCGGGCGCGGGGCATGAGGATATACGTCCAGTGGTCGATGCGCTGACGGATTTGCCGATCACGTTTCTACCCTCTCATTTTCACTACGATCATGTTGGACGGGAAGGGGCATTCGATCATGTTGCGGTGGTGGATCTGCCGCATGTTCGTAAGCAAGCAAACGGGAACGCACTTGAACTCACCTGGGAGCAACATTTGGGGTCGGCGGAAGGCCTTGAAATCCCCACGCTGATGGTCGATGAGTGGATTGCGCCTGGCGAAACCATAGACCTGGGCGGAAGAACCCTTTCGCTTCTGTATACACCGGGGCATACCGATAATTCGGTTTCGCTTTACGATGCCGAGCGGAAGGTCATGTTTTCCGGGGATTTTGTTACCGGCAATTTGGCGGGCGCGATCGCGCCCACCGCGAGCCTTGGGGACTATCTGCAGTCCGCGAAGAAAGTGCTTCGGTCCACGGATGCGGCAACGATCATTCGTGGCGCACATGGGTCCGAAAGCGGCGGCATTCCCACCAATGATCATTCCGATGTGAGAGATCTGCGCGACACGCTGATCGCCATACGCGACAGAAAACTTGAAGGGACCGGCACATTTCCGATCACCTATGTCATCAATGACAAGATGATCCTGGTTGCGGAGCCTAGATGGCTGCAGGACTGGACGCCGACTTATCCCGATGAGAAGTGACGCCCGTCGAGACCTAATGTGTCAGCCCCGACGGACGCTGTGCCCACCCCCCACGGGTAAACTCCAGGCTGTCTTCAGACCCCTTTGGCGCCCCGGATCAGTTTGCCCGGCGTTTCGCCGGTGGATTCTGAGTTCGACGCCACCTCGACACCAGAGACAAATGTGTGATCGAAGCCCGTCACTTTCTGTAGGAAGCGTTTTCCGCCCGCCGGTAAATCGTGGACGATTGTCGGTGCGTGAAGTGTCAGAGCGTCGAAGTCCACCACATTGATGTCTGCCTTGTATCCCGGTGCGATGAGGCCCCGATCGAGCAGACCCACTGTTTCAGCAGTCGCCCTCGCTTGTTTGTGAACGATGGTTTCGAGCGGAATGCGGTCATGGGGCCGATCACGGCCCCACCATTGCATGAGCGTCGTGGGAAAGCTTACGTCGCACACGGTTCCCACATGGGCACCGCCATCGGATAGTCCCGGCACTGCCGCTTCATGGAGCAATTGTTCACGCACCGCGTTCAGATTGCCGTCCACATAATTGATGATCGGCATGTACATCATGGCCCGACCATCTTCTTGAAGCATGAAGTCGTAGGCCAGTTCCGCAGGCGACACGTTCTTCCGTTTCGCTTGCGCGCCGATGGAAGAGGCTGGGTCCGGCTCGTAGTTTGGCGGATTGCCCAATTCAAAGATGAAATCCCACCTTCTTTTTCGCCGCTTATCATTTGCTGCTCGGGTTATGTCGGCATGCTCTTCCAGGATTTTTGTGCGGATGTCTGGGTTGCGAAGATTGGCCACGCGGTCACTGAGCGGCAGATCCGCAAACTTCTTGAACGTGGGGCATTGGTCGAACGGATTCGTGGACGCCTGATGCCCCATGATGATTCCGACGGCCCGTGTCGCGACCTGACCCCGCATTTCAACACCCTCGGACCTGGCTTTTGACATGGCTTCAAGCAGTTGCCGCCATTGGTCGGGCCGGCCCCATGATTGGCCAATTGAAATCGAGATCGGCCGGCCGGATTGTCGCGACATTTCGGTCGCCATGTGAAACTCTTTTTCGAAATCCGTGAAATCGCTGATCAGTTGAAGCACGCCGGTGCCTGTCGACCCGACGCCCTTTGAAATTCCCACCATCTCGTCGAATGCTGCGTGAATGCCCGGTGTCGGCTCGCCCAATGACGAGCGGTGATTCAGAGTGCGCGATGATGAAAACCCAAGGGCGCCGGCAAGTATGGCGCGCTTCGTGATCTCGCTCATGGCAGCAATATCCTCATCGGTCGCAAGGTCGCCACTGACGCCGCGCTCGCCCATGGCATAGAGCCTCAATGCGCCATGGGGCAGTTGCGTCCCGATGTCGATATCATGCGGAAGGGAGTCGAGGAGATCCAGATACTCTTCAAAAGACTCCCACGTCCATGGCAGCCCTTCATAAAGCGCGGTGCCCGGAATGTCTTCGATGCCTTCCATGAATTGCACCAAGCGCATGCGGTCGTCTTGTCTCACCGGTGCGAAACCGACGCCGCAATTCCCCATCACCGCCGTGGTGACACCGTGCCAGCTGGACGGTGCCAATTGGGAATCCCACGTGGCTTGTCCGTCATAGTGTGTGTGGATGTCCACAAAGCCCGGTTGAACCAGACGGCCGTCCGCGTTGATTTCGCGTTTCCCTTTGCCGTCCACTTTGCCCACTTCCGTGATTTTGCCGTCGCTGACGGCCACGTCTGCCGCGCGGCGCGGACTGTTGGACCCATCAATAAGGGTTCCATTGCGGATGACTAAATCATGCTCACTCATTTCAATTCTCCCTGAAGGATGGCTATGCGGCGCCGTCTTGAACGTTCATTGATGAAATTGGGGCGTTGGTGTTTTCCGAATAAGCCTCAATGTGCTCGATAAGCAGAGGTGTGAAGCGGCCGGGCACCTGATCGGTGACGAAGTGTCCGACGTCCGGAATTTCGACGAATTTGTAGGGCGCCTTCACCCAATCGGCGGTCCCTTCGGCGGCGGTGCGGCCGACAGTGCCGTCGCGATTGCCCCACACATAGAGCGTGGGAACGGTCACCGCAGGAATGTCCGCTGCTCTAATTTCGGATTTACCGACGGCGCGGTACCAATTGAGGGCCGCATCAAGCGCTTCAAAACTACCGACGGTCTCCAAATAAATGTCGATGTCTTTGGGATCGACCGCAGGAAGACCACGCCGATAAAGAGCGGCATTATCCTCGAGCATCTCGCGCGTCATCTCCGGTCTTAAATGTGACTTGTGGTGTCTTGATCGTTTTGGCTGACCGGAATCTTCCGCCATCGCTTTGAGGAACGCTCTCGGGTGCGGGCGAGAGATGACCGAAAGGGTTTGGACGCGATCGGAATGAAGCGCTGCCGTTACCCACGCAATTTGACCGCCCCAATCATGTCCAACGATATGAAACCGTTCAGCGTCCAGAGCGTCGGCGATTTGGAGAACGTCGGAGACGAGATGCTCGACCCGGTAAGAATCGATTTCGAGGGGCCTTGCGCCAGGGGAGTAGCCCCGCTGGTTTGGCGCGCATGCCTGGTAACCGGCTTCCGCAAGGGCGGCCAGTTCGGCGCGCCAAGTGTAGCTCGATTGCGGAAAGCCATGCAGCAAGACGACAAGCGCCCCATCACTGGGCCCGGTCAGTTCGACCGTAAACAAGTATTCTTTTGTCTTTATCTCAATGGTCATGATGTGTTTTTTTGTTTCATCCGTATACCGGTAGAATCTCTTCACTGAGCGACCGAGGCTTTGGCAGTATTGGCGGCAAGCTGTGCTTTGATGGGTAGCCGTTTAATGCCGCTGACAAAATTCGCCTGCACAAACTGTGGCGCGGCGCTGAGTTCAAGGCTGTCGAGCCGTTCCGCCAGCAGCCTCAGGAATGTGGAAATCTCCTGGCGCGCGAGATACATGCCCAGACACATGTGGGGCCCGTGTCCAAATGCGGCGTGCCGTACCTTGGTGCTGCGGTCCGGATTGAAGAGCTGCGGGTCGTCGAACACCTCTTCATCGCGGCTGCCAGACGAATACCAGAGAATGACGGGATCACCGGCCTTAATCGTCTTGCCCCTCAGGTCAAAGTCCGACTTGGCGGTGCGAATGAAATGCCGGACGGGTGACGCATATCTGATGGCTTCTTCGGTGATCTTCGCGCTCATGGTTTCGGGATCTTCTTTGAGGCGATCAAAGAGAGAAGGGTCTTGAGCAATCTGCCGCACTGCTTCGATGAGGGAATAGCTGGTGGTGTCGTGCCCCGCCGTGGCGATGATCAGGTAATAGCCAAAGGTTGCCGCATCATCGATCGGTTTGCCGTCGACTGTTGCGTTGGAAATGAGGGTGGCAATGTCGTCCCGAGGGTTTTTGCGGCGGTCCCATGTCATGCGTTGGAAATAAAGGCCGAACTCCATGTGGGTGCCGATGCCACTCTTTTCCGCGTCGGATGTTGCGTCGATCCGGCGGCGCATGTCCGGATCGTCCGGTCCGAAGAGCTCCTGGGTGAGGCGCAACATGGACCCGTAGTCTTCTTGCGGGACGCCGAGAACCGTCATAATCACGCGCAGCGGAAATTCAACGCCCACGTCTTGGGCGAAATCGCAATTCCCCTCCAACGCCGCCATGCGATCTAGCGACTGAGCCGCAGAGTTTTCGATCTGCTCTTGCAGCCGTGAAAGGTTTTTCGGCATGAACCATTGCTGCGTCAGCTGGCGCATCTTTGGATGCTCCGGCGGGTCCATCGAGACGAGGGTGCGCAGCCGTCGTTCACCACCGGACATTGCTTCGGCGAGAGCCTCTGCCTCTCTGGTTTGAATTGTCGTGCGCGGTTCATTCAAGAAGACATCGGTACGCTTCTCAATCTCAAAAATGTCCGCATGCTTCGTAATATGCCAGAAGTCGGGATACTCATCGTCTTTCAGAAAAAGCACAGGGCTGTTGCGCCGCATGTCTGCGAAGATCGCGTGGATTTCGTCAGGGTCAGCCCAGGCAGACGAGTTGTAGAGGCGCGCGGGATTGGTCATCGACTTTCGTTAATCAAACTGTTCTGGTGTTCGTTACCTGCGCTGCACTGTATAGGGCCGGCATGGTGGCCGCAATCAAAAACTAAAACTGAATTCAATTTCTTGACATCGGACAGAGGCCTCTGCCAACATTGAAAGCGGCAGGCGATGCCAAATCGAAACAAAGGACGTGAGAAATGAAAATCCGCAAGATGGGTCGAACAGGCCTGAAGGTCTCTAAATATTGTCTTGGTACGATGACCTTCGGACCGGAAGGGTGGGGGTGTGACGAAGCCACCGCGAAGAAAATTTTCGACAAATTTGCGGATGCCGGCGGAAACTTCGTTGATACCGCCAACATTTACGGGCTTGGACTGTCCGAAGAGATTACCGGGCGTATCATCAAAGAGAAACGCCAACAGGTTGTTTTGGCCACCAAGTGTGTTGCGCCCATGGGGAACAGCCCAAACGACATGGGCGGCTCCCGCAAACATATTCTCGATTCCATTGATGCAAGTCTTACGCGGCTTGGCACGGATTATGTGGACCTTTACCAAGTTCACGGGTTCGACACGACGACGCCGATCGACGAAACCATGCGGGCGTTGGATGATTGCGTGCGGGCAGGCAAGGTGCGCTATCTCGGCTGCTCGAACTACGCCGCCTGGCAAATCGCCAAATCCAATGCCATCGCAAAAGAGATGGGCGGCGCCCGCTTCGATTGCTCACAACCCCAATATTCGCTGATTTGCCGCGGTATTGAATACGAACATCTGCCCTATTGCCGGGAAGAAGGCATTGGGGTGATACCGTGGAGCCCATTGGGGGGCGGCATCCTCACCGGCAAAGTAAGGCGCGGCAAGAAAGCGCCGGACGGCACCCGGGCAGCGCTTGGGCCAAGCGTGCAAGCTCTATTGACGGAAAAGAACTATGAAATTGCCGAGGCCGTCGCAGGGGTCGCCGAACGTCTTGGCAAAACGTCGAGCCAAATAGCGTTGGCCTGGGCGGCCGACAGACGGGGGGTCACGTCTCCGATTTTCGGCGCACGGACGATGGAACAGATTGACGACAATCTGGGCGCCGCGGACGTCGAACTGGACGATGAGTCAAGAACACTCCTGAACGAGGTGTCGGCTCTGCCGTCGATCTATCCCTACAATCAAGGCGCCCGGCGCCGCGAAATCAAGAAAGCTATGAACCTGGAAGATGTGTGACGGGTCTGGCTTGATCCGGCGGCAGCACGTATCGACAAGGAATTGGGGGCAATAGTGTCATCGAAGTATTTGGTGGATCCTGAACTGCTGTCGCATGTGGAGAGCATGCCTCAGGTGGTGCTCACCCATGACATATTGCCCAAAGTTCGGGAGATGAGCGCCGCCATGGCGAAAAACCTGCCGCCGCTTCCCGAAGACGTTCTGCGTGAAGAACGGTTTGTCCCCGGGAACAACGGCGATCCGGATGTTCGCTTGCTGATCTGCCGGCCGGTCAAACAAAAGCCGGGGCGCCCCGGCATTTACCACACCCATGGGGGTGGCTTCATTCTTGGGGCTCCGGAACGCGGCGAGCCTGGCCTGGTTTCATTGGTAAAAGAACTTGACTGTGTGGTGGTGTCGGTCGCCTATCGTTTATCGCCCGAGACAAAGTTTCCAGGCCCCTTAGAAGACTGTTATGCGGGGTTTTCCTGGATGCATAAAAACGCCGACGAGCTCGGTGTCGATCCGCAAAAAATAGCGATTGCCGGGGAAAGCGCTGGCGGCGGACTTGCGGCTGGCTTGTGCTTGCTTGCCCGCGACCGGGAAGAATACCCGGTTCTTTTCCAGTATCTCGCCGTGCCCATGCTGGACGACCGCACCGCAATTCGAGAAGAAAATGACCCGCATCCCTTTACCGGCGAGTTCGGATGGAACCGGCAACACAATCGGTTCGGGTGGGAGTGTTATTTGGACGCTGCACCGGGAAGCGATGACATTTCAAAATATGCAGCACCTGCGCGGGAAGCGGACTTGTCCGGATTGCCGCCCACTTATCTGTTGACCGGTGCAATGGATTTGTTTCTGCCGGAAGACACGGACTATGCCATGCGCCTTATCCGGTGCGGTGTTCCAACCGAATTCAGGATCATGCCGGGGGCGCCTCATGGCGCCTTGGGCCTTGAAGGGGCGCAAGTCGCCAAAGAATGCGGCCGCGATCGGCTCCGTGTCCTGCGGCGCGCCTTTTACCCGTAGCGACAAATCTGTCCAAAGGGTTCAGCCGCGCCCCTGAATTTGCGTGGTGGGATGGGAGTAAGTCTCAAATTTCAAGATAACTCTCAGCCATCAGCTTCATTTCAGCGATGAAAGCTTCATCGCTTTGGTTCGGTAATGTGCGGTAACCACCAGGCCGTTGTCCGAAGGCCCGACGAATCATCATGAGGCGGAACATTTCCAGCACCATGGTCACCGCCACGTTGGGGTCGGGATGATTGATCTCATCAAACCGGGGGCGGATGAGCGTCATAACGGTTTTTGCCGCTTTCTTCCGCGTCGCTTCGAATTGAGCGTCAATGTTCGAGTCTTGCATTCCGAAAAAAGTAACGGCTCTCAAAACACCCGGAAACCGCCGATGCAGTTTGAGCCAAAATCTCAAATAGCCTTCAAGAACTTCCAATAGAGGCACACCTTCCCACAGGCTTGGGTCCAACCCCTTTTCTGCAGTCTGAGTCATCTCTGTGGTGAAGCGGTCGATGACGGCGTAAATGATCGTCTGCCGGTCTTGGAAGTAGTGATACAAAAGTCCGGCCGAAACTTCCGCTCTCTTCGCGATTGCCCCAATGGTCAACGCGTCCGGACCTTCTTCGTTGATAATGTCTTGGGCAGCATCGAGCAATTTTGATCTTGTTCGTGCGCTGCGGTCTTGCTGCGGTTCGCGCACCCAGCACAGATCCCAAAGTTCTTTTTTGGAGGCTTGCTCCAGTCTCTGGGTGTTGGTTTTGCGTTGCGTGATTGCTTGGCCCATTAATGAATATCCGTTTGTTATAACTGATCTGTGCTATGCCGAAATATACACTCTTCGTAAGAAAAGTCGCCCCATCTCAGGTGCCCTAAAATATTGGAATTCCGAACGCCATTTTGACGGCTTCTTCAAAGTCGCGTGCTGTTCTTCGGCTTACTTCCGCAGTGGGCGCCAGATTCATGTGCCCATGATTCGTGCCCGCATAGACAATAAGGTCCGTCCGCACATTGTTCGCGGTCAAACGATTGGCATATTCCACCGCTTCGTCCCGTAAAAGGTCCATCTCCTCCACAAAAATGCTCGCGGGAGGAAGGCCTGACAAGTCATCCGTCCGTGCCGGCGAGGCATAGGGGGAAACTTCGCTTTGGCCGTTTTGTCCGAGATAGAGTTGCCATCCCATTTTGGCCTTCGTTCGATTCCACACGCGCGGGTCTTCGATGAGTTGCGCAGATCTCGTTTCCAAGCGGTCATCTAAGACCGGCACCACTAAGAACTGGTGACAAATCTTGGGTCCCTTAAGATCTCGTGCCATCAGCGCCAATGCCGCCGCGAGGCATCCGCCGGCGCTTCCGCCACCGATCGCAATGTTCTTTTGAGACCCGCCGAGTTCCTGCGGCCCCTTCCCGGCCCACAGTAAGGCGGCATAGCAGTCGTTCTGGCCGGCCGGAAAAGGGTGTTCCGGCGCGAGACGGTAGTCGACCGACACTATGTTGCACCCGATCCTGCGCACCAGCCGCACGCTCATGGCATCGTTTTCGTCCACACTGCCAAACAGGAAACCGCCGCCATGCACCCACAAAAGCGTGTTCTCGCTTGTCCCTTTCTCGGGCGTGTACACGCGGACCGGAACCTCATGCCCGTCGGCCTCAAAGCCCGGGATCATCGCGTTTACGATCTTCACCCCTTCCGGATCCTGAAGGGCGTCCGGCCTCATGGCGTTTCGTATACGATCAAAGTCCGGATTTTTCGTCCAGTCGGTCGCGGGGCGAGTCTTAAGCGCCTCTGCGAGTTCTGGATCAAGATAGGGCGCAAGATCGGTAATGGGGTCCACGTGGTGGTTCCTTTCCAGGTCCATTCGACATTCTTGCATGCCTGCTGACACACGAACGCGCCGGTCTTCTTTGGCGAATGCCAGGAAAAAGCAGCGAGGTGCGCCACAGATGGCAGCGAACGCCGAAAAAATATAATGCCGTTATACGACGAAATCGAACATGAATTCAAATTTATTGATCAAAAATTGAAAACGAATTCAATTTTATATTGATCGATGCAAATCGAGTTGTTACCGTGTCAAATATCGGCGAGATGGGTGTGTTGCTTGGGGGGTCGTTCTCGTCATCTCAGCACAAACAGCCAGCGGCACCGCCTGAGAGGTCTCCACAGACTCAGTTGGAGAGGCGGATTGCCGTTCAATTTTGAAGTACCACACACCCGAAATTGGACCTGCCCTGAGATTTGATCTGGGTGCAAATGAATTTGTGCTCAACGGTCGGTCTCTTCGAGGAATGCCAAAAAGTCTGGCACCCCGCCATTGCGATGGAGAGAAAAAGGGGGCCGGGGAACTAGGGAGATGAGTATGTTTACCAGGGGATCTAAGGGCCTGCGAAGATGGGGCATTGCGGCGTTAGCTCTGTCTACGTCGTTGGGAGGTGCCACGTCGGCCGTCGCTCAATTGGATGAAATCATCGTGACGGCGCAGAAACGCGAGCAGTCGCTTCAGGATGTGCCGGTCTCGGTTCAGGCGTACAGCGGTGACTTTTTGGCGAATGCCGGGGTCGATGATTTGATCGAGCTCCAGTTTTTTTCGCCGGGCCTTGTGGCGGTAACCGCCGCGAGCAATGTAACAACATCGATTGGCATTCGCGGATTGGGAACGACCGGCGGCAGCGTTGCGCTTGAGTCGGCGGTCGGCATTTACATCGACGGCGTTTACCGTTCGCGTCAGACGTCAGCTATTGGTGATCTGATCGATATTGAGCGTGTAGAGATTTTGAAGGGCCCTCAGGGAACGCTCTTTGGCCGGAACACCACAGCGGGCGCCTTGCAATACATAACCGTCGCGCCGCAGCAGGAGTTTGGCGGATGGGGTGAGTTCCAAGCCGGCAATCTCGACTTTTACAATGTTAAGGGTGCTGTCAATATTCCGATTGTGGAAGACAAGATTGCGACGCGTTTTTCCGGGGCTTGGGCGCGCCGCGACGGTTACGTCGACAATATTACCACGGGCAGCGACACAAACGAACGCGATCGGTATCAGATGCGCGGGCAGGCCCTCTTTACGCCGACCAATGACATTTCTTTGCGCATCATTGGCGATTACTCGAAACTAGATGAGCTGTGCTGCTCCAACGGCAACTACGTCGACGGGGTTCAGGACCCGCCTTTCATTGCGGGTGGCCTCGTTGTTCCTGCGGCCCAGTTTAATGACGACATCTACGCGTCGAACATCGATTCAATGTCGGATGTTGAAGAATGGGGCATTTCCGGCGAGTTGAACTGGAATATCGCAGACCTCTTTACGTTTACGTCGATCACGGCGTATCGGAGCTTCGAATCCAGCAGCATTGTAGATGCAGATATTACCGGCTCGGATATCGCCGCAGCCACTGACGCGATCGACCAAAAATCATTTAGCCAGGAAGTCCGTTTCTCAGGCAACATTGCCGATCGTGTGGAATGGGTCGCGGGTGGCTTTTACTTCAATCAGTCATTGGACAATATCAGATCCGTGACCAGTGGTGCCCTTGGCAACGCGTTCAACTTACCCTTGGCGCCGACAGCGACACTGGCGGACATCGTGTTCTTGGGGGCGTTTGCGCCGCTTATTCCGGCTGGCTCTGATTGCGCGACAACTTTGATCCCTGTGTTTGTGCCGGCTTGTTCGCAACTGGCGTTCCCTGAAGGTGAGGGGACCCTTGATGTTGCAAACCAGGACCACGAAAGTTGGGCCATTTTTGGTCAGGGTGATTTTAGTGTGACCGAGGACCTCATCGTCACGTTGGGTCTGCGGTACAACAACGAGAAAAAGACGCTCGACACCGATTTCGGTGAGACCGGATTTTTCCCGGCGTTTCTGCTGAACCCCGTCCTAACACCGGCCAATGCCGACCAGCAGGGCATTCGCTTTAAGGACACTAACGTTTCCGGAACGGCGAAGCTCTCTTATTTCTGGACCGATGACATCATGACCTATTTCTCCTACAGCCGCGGCTATAAGGCTGGTGGGACGAATACGGGCCGTCTTGCATTGGCCCCAGGCAGTGCAACAGCCGCCGCGGTCGAATATCTCCTGACGGGAGAGGTCACATCGGCGACAGCGCAAACGCTGCTGCCGGCCACGTTCGGACCAGAGATTGCCAAGTCCCTGGAATTCGGCGTGAAGAGTGACATCTTCGACAGTCGGCTTCGCATTAATGCAGCGATTTTCCGGACCGTTTACGACGACCTGCAACAAACGGGATTGACGCCAACAGGGTTCGCGCTCACCAACGCAGGTAGAGTGACATCGCAAGGGTTGGAGTTGGATGCCCAGGCGATCCCGTTTGACTGGTTGAGCCTTTCCGGCAGCCTTGCCTTTGTCGACGCGCGGTATGACGTGTTCGACGTCGGCCCCTGTATCGTGTCGGTCGATCTGGCGCTGTCGCCGGATGTTGGCGAGCCGGGATTTCCAAACATCTGTGATGTGGCCGGCAATCGCGTTCAAGGAACGCCCCAATGGTCGGCTGCGGGATCCGCGCGCGTAGCACATCCAATCTTCAACGATGTGCTGGGTTATGGCCAAATCGATATCCGCTGGTCGGGGGACACGCTCTATGGCCCGGAAAACGATCCAAACAAAACCGTCGGCGATTTCTCGCTCGTGAACATGCGGGTTGGCGCGTCAACGCTTGACGGGCTGATTGATATTTCTGTGTGGGGGAAGAATGTCTTCGACGTAGACTACGCCAGTGTCCCTCTTGGAAATGTCATTCGTCCCCAGACGGTTATTGCAGGGCATACCGAACCGCGTACATACGGTGTTACGGTTCGATCCCGGTTCTGAGTTTACGAACCATTTGAAAGGGAAGGCCGGGACGATGTGTCCCGGCCTTCGGTTTGATTGGAGCTCAAGGGTTTCGTGCATCAAGGAAGATTACACATCCATTCGCACATAGAGTAAGTGCACATGAAACAAGACGACGCAGACGGGTCTCGTGCGAATGCCATGGATGGGTTGACCAAGTTTACCTATGGATTCGGGTCGATCGCCTATACGGTGAAGGACTACGGGTTCGGTTTCATTTTGATATTCTATGGCGCCGTCCTCGGGGTTCCGCCCGCCCTTACCAGCCTCGCCATCTTCATTGCTCTCATGGTCGATGCTGTCTCAGATCCGATAATAGGAATGTGGTCCGATTCCTTGCAGTCGCGTTGGGGGCGGCGCCATCCGTTCATGTATGCATCGGCCTTACCCGTTTCGATCGGCGTTTATTTGCTCTTCAATCCGCCGGCGGATCTCCGGGGCGCGGACCTTTTTCCATATCTTCTGTCTCTCGCCATTCTCATCCGGGTTTCGATTACACTTTATGAAATTCCCTCCCTCTCGCTCGTCGCCGAGCTGACCGACAATTATGATCAGCGGACGTCCTTAGTAAGCTATCGAACACTTCTCGGTGCTGTCGGGGCCTTCGCGGTATCCATATTTACGCTCACTCAATTGCTCGTCGCCACCGAAAGCGAGCCGAACGGATACTTCAACATAGATGGCTATTCAACGTATGGTGCCCTTGCGGGCAGTATGATCTTTCTCGCGATCATGGTGTCGGCGATTGGAACTCACCGGCACATCCCCAATTTGAGAAAGCCGCCTCCGAAAAAAACGTTCAACCTCAACCGTACCATTTCTGAGTTGGCGGAAACTTTCTCAAACCCATCATTCATCGCTATCTTTCTTGCGTCCCTCATGTTCGGAATGGCATCGGGGATTGCGGCAAATCTGAACCATCACATCAACAATTTTTTCTGGGGACTAACGCCTCAGCAGGTCGGGATCATTTCCATAGCTGCGTTCTTCTCCGCAGCGATTGCCTTTCGGATAGCTCCGATCGTCACACGCACGATGGGTAAAAAGAAAGGCGGGATTATTGTCGGCGCGATTGCCTTTTTTGCGTCCCCCATGGCCATGGCATTGAGTCTCATCGGCTGGTTTCCGGCACCAGGTACAGACGCGTTGTTCTACACGCTGGTCGTATTCGTCCTCGTTGATTTTTCGCTTGTTTTCACGGCACAGATACTCATTACATCGATGATCGCCGACATTGTGGAGGACAGCGAACTCAAAACGGGCAGGCGGTCGGAAGGTCTATTCTTTTCAGCGCAGACATTCGCAAAAAAGTCGGTGTCCGGACTCGGTGCCCTTTTTGCGGGGCTTATGTTGTCGACCGTTGGTTTTCCATCGGGGACGCGGCCCGACTATGTTGATCCACAAACGATCCGTCATTTGGCGATGCTCTATGTCCCGATCATGTTAGCCGTTTACGGCATCGGGATTTTCTTGCTCACGCTTTATAAGATCGATCGCAAGCAGCATGAAGAAAACCTATCCCGCCTAAAAACCACACCACCGATTGTGCCGGCGGTGCCGGCACCGGCATTTGCTGCCGGCGGTAAGGCACCGTCGACGGCGCCGGTTCCTATGGCTGCCCAAACACAAAAAGACGAGGCGCAACCGCCTAGCGCGGACGGCGCCAAGAATGAATCCAAAACCGAACAGATGTGCAGAAGGAATTGAAGTGAGAGATTATACGAAGTTCTACATTGATGGCGAATGGGTTGACCCTGCAGGTAGCGATCGTCTCGACGTTATTAATCCGGCCACTGAGAAAGCGTGTGGTGTCATCAGCCTGGGAACGGATGCCGACGTTGATCTTGCTGTTGCCGCAGCCCATCGCGCTTTCCCCAAATTCTCAATCACAAGCCCTCGAGAGCGCATTGAGTTGCTGGAGACCATCGCCGCCAAATATCAAGAACGCTTTGACGACATGGCAAAGGCCATCACCGAAGAAATGGGCGCGCCCGCGTGGCTTGCACAGGCCGCCCAAGCCCGGGTGGGCAGAGAACATCTGCTCAATGCTGCGAAGATATTGCGGGATTACAAACTCGATGATCCGCAGGGGCCGACGCTGCTGGCCAAGGAACCCATAGGTGTATGCGCGTTCATCACGCCGTGGAATTGGCCGTCAAATCAAATCGGCTGCAAAATCGCCCCGGCGATTGCCACCGGCTGCACCGTCATTCTTAAGCCTTCCGAAATTGCGCCGTTCTCGGGCTACATCTGGGCGGAGATTATGGATGCGGCCGGCGCGCCCGCCGGCGTATTCAATCTTGTGAATGGGGAAGGCCCCGTGGTTGGCGCGGCGCTCTCCTGGCATCCAAAAGTCGACATGGTATCGTTTACCGGTTCCACCAGAGCCGGGATTGAGGTGGCCAAGAACGCCGCCTCAACCGTCAAGCGGGTGCACCAAGAACTTGGTGGAAAGTCTCCGAACATAATTCTTGATGACGCGGACCTGTCCGAGGCCGTGCCGCGGGGCATTATGCAAGTGATGGTGAATTCGGGTCAGAGCTGCAACGCGCCCACGCGCATGCTCGTGCCTCGGTCCAAACTTAAGGAAGCGATCGAGTTGGCGAAAAAAGCGGCGGAGGGCGTGACTGTTGGGGATCCGAACAGTGATATCCGTATGGGGCCGGTTGTCTCCGACGTTCAATGGAACAAGGTGCAAGGGCTGATTCAAAAGGGTATTGATGAAGGAGCAACACTGGTGACGGGCGGGCCGGGAAAACCTGATGCCTGTGAAACGGGGTACTTCGTGAAACCGACGGTGTTTGCGGATGTCACCAATGACATGACCATCGCGCGGGAAGAAATTTTCGGCCCCGTTGTTTCAATCATCTCTTACGAGACGGAAGAAGAAGCCATAGAAATCGGAAACGATACGGACTATGGGCTGGCCGCCTATGTTCAGTCCACGGATTTGGAACGTGCGCGTGCCGTTGCACGGAAACTGAGGGCGGGGCAAGTCAATATCAATGGCACGCCAAACGATCCAATGGCGCCTTTCGGCGGGTATAAGCAATCCGGCAACGGCCGAGAGTGGGGACCCTTGGCATTCGAGGAGTTTCTCGAAGTGAAAGCCATCTTAGGGTTCGAAGCGGCTTAATCTCGAATGTGGACAAGCTGCTTTCCAAAATTCTTGCCCGCCAACATGCCCTTAAACGCCTCCGGCGCACTCTCCAAACCTTCGGAAACCGACTCCCGATAATTGAGATGTCCTGATCGCACCAGATTGGCGAGGGTTTCGGTGATTTCTTGATGCTGATCTTGCCATTCGGCCACCAGAAAGAACCGGTGCTCTGGTGGCGATTCCATGGTCCCGAAGATGTGCATTGGTGTTTCCACTGTCTCCGGAGATGTGGTGTTGTAAACCGATACAAATCCGCAAATTGGAACGCGACTGCCCGCGTTTAAGAGAGGGACGATGGCCTTTGAGACGTCTCCTCCCACATTCTCGAAGTAAATGTCTATGCCATTAGGGCAGGCCGCTTTCAGTTGCTGCGTTAGGTCTCCCGATTTGTAGTCGATGCAAGCGTCGAATCCTAAGTCATTGACAACGAAATCACATTTCTTCGAACCGCCAGCGATCCCGACCACTGTGCAGCCTTCCCTTTTCGCCAATTGGCCAACCACACTGCCCACTGCCCCCGAGGCGGCAGAGACGACAAGCGTCTCGCCGGCCGCGGGTTTCCCGAGATATTTCAGTCCGCAATAGGCTGTTCGACCGGGCATTCCGGCGACGCCCAAATATGCTTGAATGGGAATCCCTTCGGGATCCACTTTGTAAAGGCCATCCTCAGAATCTGAGGCGACATAATATTCCTGCCAGCCCGAGTGACATGTCACAATGTCTCCAACTCGGAAGTTGCGAGATTTGGACTCGATGACGCGTCCAACAACTTCACCCGGCATGGTTCCCCCAATCGAAACGGGGTCTTGATAACTTTCCATGTCATTCATTTGCGGGCGCATGTAAGGGTCCAAGGAAAGCCACAGGGACTCAACGAGGATTTCGCCGTCATTCGCGGCCGGCACATCGGAAGCCTTTAGCGTCAAATCGCCCTGGCGAAGTTCTCCCTTTGGCCGTCGGCTCAAGACAATGGCCCGATTTTGCCGAACGCTTTTGTTGCCAAATAGTCTGTTGAGCGCCCATCGAAACATTCAGATCTCCTTCGTAACTGAGCCGCGTGAAATCAATCCGACTTTCTTTTGCCTAGCAGTGCGTCCGATGCACGGATGGCTAGGCTTGCCTTTGCGGCCGCTATTGCAAAGATTTGTCGCCTGGATTTATAATCGGACTATAGTCCACTTACAAAAAGCTCGAGCGCGTGTCAATCGACTGAGATCTTCGTGACATTGGAAATTCTGAAATGACGAACGGCCCTTTGGTGGAAGTACGGGAGAGTTTTGAGTTATCCGACTTCATGACATCCGGCAGCTTTGCGGTGACCGGAACAGGCGACGTGCCGCATTGGTTCGATATCGTTGGACTGGCGGCACAAACGCTTGGCGCCTTTGCTGGTTGCTTGTCTCGATATATTGAGGACGAAACCGGCGAGGGCCACGCCGTTGAAATTGACCGGCGCATGACGGCGTTGTGGACTGTCTACTCCATTCGACCGATGGGGTGGTCTCCTCAATCGGCGTGGAACCCTGTTGGTGGCGACTATCGTGCAAAAGATGGCTGGATTAGGTTGCATACGAACCATCACTTGGAGCAAGCACTCAGTGTCTTGCAATGTGACCAAGAAAAAGACAGCGTGGCGAAAGCGGTTACCAACTGGGAAGCCGAGGCGTTGGAGGATGCGATCGTCAGTGCGGGGGGCTGCGCCGCGGCCATGCGCTCCATAGAGGAATGGTCACAACACCCACAAGGAGCGGCGGTGTCTCAAGCCCCGCTGGTAGATTGGGAAAATTGGCCGGCCATCGACGATGAAGCCGGTCCGTTTACTTCCGATCTCCCACTGAAAGGACTTCGGGTGTTGGATTTGACACGCGTCATCGCTGGGCCATCCGCAAGTCGCTTTTTATCGCTTTTTGGTGCCGACGTGTTGCGCATTGACCCTCCGTTTTGGGAAGAACCCGGTATCGCGGCCGAGATGACATTGGGGAAGCGTTGTGCCGGGCTGGACTTAAGGACAAAGACGGACCGAGAGGTATTGAGCACGTTAATTCAGTCTGCTGACGTGCTGCTTCACGGCTACCGGCCCGGCGCCCTGGAAAATTTGGGATTCGGCCCCGGTGACTTGAGAGAGCTCAACCCAAAACTCATTGATGTGAGCCTATGCGCTTACGGTTGGTCTGGTCCGTGGTCGCAAAGGCGCGGTTTCGATACCTTGGTTCAGATGAGTTGCGGCATGGTCGATCATGCCATGGCTGCAGGAGAAGAAAGCAAACCCGAAATTCTGCCGTTCGCAATACTCGACTATTCAACGGGTTTCTTGATGGCCGCTTCTGCGGTTGAAGCCCTTCGCCGACGGAAACGGGATGGCCGGGTTATGTCCGCGAAGCTCTCGCTTGCGAAGACCGCGGATTTATTGTTGCGCACAAGACGAAATTCGATCGACGGCGTCGAGCCGTTCGCTCCGGAAACGAAAGATGATTTGGATCCGTGGATTGAACAAACGGAGTGGGGGCAGGCACAACGGCTAAAGCTGCCGTTTAGGATCGGCGGACTGGATCCGAAGTGGCGATACCCGGCAGGCCGACTGAGGTCGAGCCCGGCAGATTGGTCTCAATTTGTATCAGCCGTCGCGTGCTGCGGACTGCCAATAATCAATGCCAAACAGCCCGACCGGCAGCTTCCAACAAATTCATCCAAAAAGGTGCAGAGTTGACCGCCCAGCAAATGAAAGAAACGCAATTTCATTTTTCGGGAGTTGATCAAGTGCTGCTGGAGGCAAGGGCAATCGAAGTGCATCCTCGAGAGCTGCTGTTGTTGCCCTTGCCGATGGCGTCAGATGACAACCGTTTTGATGTGCCAGGGTTAGGCATCCAACATCGCTTTGGTCATCCATTCTATGCGTTGTATCTCTTGCTTGTTTTGTCGTTCCGTCGGCTTTGGGGTTACCAATGTCAAGGCCGGAATGAGGCACAACGCAAACCATTCGCCGCGGCCGTTTGAAACGATAGAATCATATGACGCCGCGAGCGTGTGCTTGAGCCAAGCGGAGGCGCCTGAGTCCACCCACCAATCGGCCGGCATATCCTCGCGCATGATGGTGGCAGAAATCAGATCCGCGTGTTCCATATTGAATTTTGCCATCGCCTTGACGAACCAAAGAAGCAGCGCGTCTCCTTGGACGCCCCGTTTGTTTCGCCGGTGGAGTTGTGTTTGGACATCTGACAGTTCGTCGATAATGAGCGCTTTCGCCAGGGCGGCCTTATTCTCGAACCGCCGATACAATGTGCCTTTGCCAACGCCGCTTCGGGCGGCCAGCTCAGACATGCGAAGATCGAGTATCGACATTTCCTCCAGCATCACTTTCGTTTGATCCAATATCAGCTGACGGTTGCGCGCAGCATCCGATCTCTCATCGGGAAAGTACTCGGTGGGCAGATGGTCGGGCAGATTGCTAAAAGTCGGCATATGGAGACGTGTCGTCGCTTGTTTCGTCTGATTTGTCTGGTCTAGCTGATTGGCCCAGCAAGAACTCTCGACATCATATAGCTGTTCAAGCAGCAGCGGTTGAATGTTGTTTCGGTCATCTTTTCAAAGACACAAGAAGAAGCCACCGAGTCGGCAACGATACGGGCGGTGGTCGCGCAGTTTATGTTCAGTCGACGGATCTGGAAAGTGCGCGTGACGCTGCGTGAAAGAAGTCGATCTGCCGCGGACGTCACGAGCAGCTGAACGCGTTGCGAGGCAATGCCATTACCAGCATATGAACAGTGGCCGTAATCTGCCGAGGTCACATGTGTTTTGGCGTATCGAGCGCAAGCTCATGGAGCTGATTCATTGGCACCGGCTTGGACCTGTTGACTGAGCATGAGCGGTTGGGGACGGAGTAGTTGGCGGCAGAAAAAGCACACTTCTCCTAAGTTATTCATTCATCAAATGCATATTAGAAGGATAGTTAACGGAGTGTATGGATAGAGGATCAGGGCCGCAAAAGCGCTTTTATCCGAGGGATAGGTGATAAAAATATAACAAATTCTCCTGTTACGGGAACTTGTGGAGAAAATTCTCTCTCTAAATATACAGCTAAAAGAAGAAAGGATCTTGAACTTCAAGACCAAATGCATATCTCAAGTGCGTAATTCAAGCTGAGGTATGCATTATGAACACCGACAAAAATAAAGAGTTCGACGCTTTCAAGACAGTGCACGACGCTCTGGAGCCTCTCGATGACGACGCAAGAAGCCGGATAGTCAATTCCGTTGTAATGCTGCTCGCCATTGATGCTCATGCAGGGTCTTCCGCAGATGCGGACGATACGGCCGATGAGGAGGTAACTTCGGCTGAGGCGGCAAATGACATAGCGGGTGCTGACCGATTTTCTTCCTTTGCAGAACTTGTGGCAGTAGCAAATCCCACTACCAACAGTGATCGCGCGCTCGTTGCTGGTTACTGGATACAAGTGTGTATAGGTGGAGACAGCTTCACAGCGCAGGCAGCCAATAAGGAGCTTACGCATCTGGGGCACAAGATAGCCAACATCACAGCTGCGATTGACCCCATGCGCTCAGCAAAACCTCAACTTGTACTTCAGTTGAAGAAGAGCGGCAGCAGCAGGCAAGCCCGCAAGACCTACAAGCTCAGCGACGCCGGGTTGAAGCGCGTGCATGAGATGATTGGATGAGAAACTGTGACCACATGGCGGACAGGAAATAGAAATGGTGGATGAAACGGCGAAAATTCGTATCAAGTTGGATCAAATTGAAGTTGAGTATGAAGGGGCACCTTCGTTCATAGAAGACAACTTATTGAATATGTTGCGGGACGCGATGGAACTATTCAAGGATGGCATGCCGCAATTGTCCGATCGAACACCAAATGAGATCGGTAACGGTAAAAAGAGTCATGAAACCGGTGACAAACTGGATCTATCAACCAATACGATCGCGACAAAAATGGGATGTAAGACCGGAGCCGACTTAATAGTGGCAGCCGCAGCCTGCTTGACCCTGGTGCAGGGAAAGGATCGCTTTCACAGAAAAGATGTTCTGGCAGAAATGCAGACCGCCTCGTCATTCTTCAAGGTGACGTACACAAACAATCTGACGACGTACTTGGACGGGCTGATGAAGTCCGACCGGCTTCGCCTTGTTGCTGAAAATACCTACGCCATTTCGGCAAAAGAGAAAGAAGAGCTGGAGCAGAAGCTTGCTGAGTAAGTCAGACTTAAAAACTTGGCTTCACCGAGATCTCGCTCCAAGTGACAAGCTCCTGTTGGTGCTTTCGTCATTCGATAAGCCTTGCCAGGTGAAAGACCTGAAAAATGCAGCGGTAGAGGCAGGATTTCGAATGCCCAAAAATTGGAATGTGTCAGGGATATTGGGCAGAACGAAAGGTCTAGCGATCAGGACGCCAACGGGTTGGGAAATCGCCGAAAGTGGAAAACAGCATCTAATGAATATAGGCGTTAGCCGGATAAGCCCGTCCGCTTTGCATGTGGCGACGGATCTGCGTTCGACGCTGGCCAAAATTCCAGATGACGATACTAGAGCGTTCGTTGAGGAAGCTATCAAGTGTTACGAACTTGGGCTGCATCGTTCGGCAATAACCATGTCTTGGCTGGCTGCAGTCGATGTTCTGCACAACCATATCCTCAAGCATCACCTCAAGGCGTTCAACGACGAGGCCAAAAGAGTTGACCAGGACTGGAAGATTGCCAGATCGACAGATGACCTGGGAAGGATGAAAGAGAGCAATCTGTTAGACAGATTGGATGCAATTTCTGTGATTGGCAAAAACGTAAAGAAAGAGCTCAAAGGGTGCCTCGATCGACGTAACGCTTGCGGTCACCCCAACTCCCTGAAGATTGGAGCAAATACGGTTGCTCATCATCTGGAGATTCTTCTCCTCAATGTGTTCAAGGTGTTCTAACAAGAACGCCTCCAACACGGTTCGCAAAACAGTCCTCGTGTTTCAGAAATTGCGTTCCGCAGACTAAATATTGTTGACAAACCTGGTGCCGGCTACAGGACTCGAACCTGTGACCCCCTGATTACAAATCAGGTGCTCTACCAGCTGAGCTAAGCCGGCCCGTGCTCAGGTCCACCAAGGTTGCGGACCTGCTCTCGAAGAAGGGGGCTTCGGATACGGCAGTTTGGCCGCGGACGCAACCCAAATCTCAGTCGATGCTACCGGCCGCCTCGTCTTCGTCATCCTCCCGCTTGGCCACCTTGTCCTTCAGCGCGCAGCCCTTGCAGTTCCAATAGGCGGCGGCCACCTCCGGGTCGATTTCCCACAAAAGCTTCTCCACCTTCTTCACCTGCCGGGCGCACGACCCTGCGGCGGAGTTGGCTTCCACCCCTTCGGTCACGCTCACCGTGCCGCCATCCAGCGCCGTGGTGCCGAGATTGTTGATCGGGTGGCACGCGGCGATCAATTTTTCTTCGGCCTTTGCAAGCTTCTCTTGGTTTTTTTCGCTGAGGTCCGGATTGCTCATGGCCCACATCAGCGCTTCGGTGGCTGTGTTTTGGGCATAAAAGATGTCTTCGATGGTATACACGCAGCCGGCGCACAGAAGCGCCGCCAGCGGCACCCCCCACTGTCTGAGCAATCGGCGATGTAAAGGCGCGTACAAAATGGCCGGGCCCCTTGTTCAAGTCTCCTGCTTAAACATCCTTGCCCCAAAGGTTTATGGATCACGTCTTGTTATCCGACGTGCTTGCGACGCAAACGACTTAGGCCCCGAATCCCCAGCATTTCCGACAATAGTGTCCCACGAGGATCAGGGAGTGCCAATCAAATTTTCGAAGGCTTGGGCAGCCTTTTGCCAGGTCCATTGTTTTTGGCTTTGGAGGGCTGCTTGGTGACACTGTTGCCAGTGCTCTTCATCCCGCAGAAGGCGAATTGCGGCGGCGGCAAACGCGTCGTCAGTGGTTGTGACGGCGCCTGTTTCGCCGTCGTTCACCCGTTCCCGCACGGCGCCGATCGGCTGCACCACGGCGGGCACGCCCATGGCTTGCGCTTCGGCGAGCGCCAGGCAAAAGGTTTCGCCTGGATCACCGCGATAGAGCATGACGCGGGTGTCGGCCAATTCTTCCATCAAGGCCCGTTTGGCCACCGGTTCCTTCAACACCACGCCATATTCTTTTAACGCGTTGGCCCGCACCAGGACATCGGCCATGCGGGCTGCCTTGGCATCGCCGGCGGTCCCGTACGTGCGTTGTCCGGAATAGATCAGCAGCTCTGCCTCCGGCACTTGGGGGTGGATGTGGTTCTCCCACACATCGAGCAGCCAATTGAGTGAGCGCAGTGGATTGGACGTAAAAATTGCCCGCGGGGCCGGCGTAGGGCGCCGCGAAGCCTCCAGAAACACCGGGTCAATGCCGTAGGGAATGATCAAACGGTCGCCTGACGGTGCCCAATCCGGATAGGTGGATTTGTGATAATCGCCAGAGAAAATGATCGCGGGCTTGTGCCGCCATAGGGGCCACAGATAGCGCGGCTTCAACAAAAACTGGGCCGGATTGTGGATCCAAAACACCCGGCGCGCCGCTTGCGGAAACCGCCCCAAGAGTTTGGCATTGCGATTGGCCACGCAAAGATCGATAGGGCCCTCGACCCCTTGATCGAGCGGCGCCCAGTGAACGCCCTTATGGTCGATTGCCCCCTGGCATTTGTTGCGCACCGATACGGTGTGGCCTCGCGCTGCAAGCGTTTCGGCAAGACAGATGACCGCGGATTCCGCCCCGCCCAGGGGACCTTTTTCCGGCGTCGTCCCGTCAAAAACGATGCCGTCATCGGTGATGACAATGCGTGCCATAGAACGTCAGACGCCTTCGTCGTTCGCGGCCAAATCTGGTGTGGCCAATTCTTGGGCCTTCAGATAACTCAAAACCGGGTAGAGCGCAGAGAATAGTGCCAGAGCCACGCCCATGCCGCGCTCTTTATATCCCTTCCGCGCCACATAAGACTTGTAGAACCGGGAAAAAAAGCGGCGAAAGGTTTTCCATCGCGTGGGGATGGTGCCGCTTTCTACCATGTCTTGCGCCGCCCGCAGGGAATAGCCGTTGAGCCGCGCGAACATATCGGTCAAATCCTTGTCCACATAATGATCAATGCGGCCGTCAAGTTCGCCCTTGGCGCCCGTCAAGGTAATGGGCGGGTGCACGCGCGCCTTGCCCCACTCTTTTTGGCCCTTGGAAAACAGCGCGTATTTCGCGGACACCCCGTTATAGGCGCCCCAGCCATGGGCCACATGGCGGCTGCCCACATAATTGTTGAACCAGATCAAATAGCAGCCGGGCGCCGCCGTTTTAATCCGCTCACGGATTTCTGTCGCCAATGCCGGTGTGACATGCTCATCGGCATCCACTTCCAGGATCCAGGTCCCTGAACAAGCGTCAATGCCGGCATTGCGCCGGTCATGTTCGATTTCCCACGCCCCCTCCAGTGTCTTGGTGCCGAAGCGATCGCAAATCTTTTTCGATCCGTCCGTACAGCGATCAAGAACCACCAATATTTCATCGGCAAAGGCCAGCCGTTCAAGGCAGGCCGGCAGGTTTTGTTCTTCATTGTGAGCGACCACCAACGCAGACAGCGATGGCGGCAGATGATCAGTCATCGGCGTCGCTTGGTCGAATGTCGGTGATTTGGCCGCCCCGGCTCTTGGAATAGGTAATCGACTCCCCGGGGGCCACGGCACCGCCGGAAATGATGAAGCTCATGGCTTCATCCATCGTCCATTCGGTCGAGACGATTTTGGAAACCGGCACGATTTCCAAATAGCCCGACGTTGGGTTGGGCGTGGTGGGTACATAAACGGCGGCCAGTTCTTCCCCGGTGGCCTCGTCCCGGAATGTGCGGGTCACCAATCCGACCGTGCGCATCTGGTCTGACGGGAATTGGATGAGGACAATGCGCTGCACATTGTCGGGTTGCTGCTGCAGGGCGCCCATGAGCCGTCTGGTAGCGCCATAAATCGTTTGAACAAATGGGATGCGTTCCATAAAGCGTTCGAACGCGCGAATAATGCGGGCCCCCACCACCAGCGTTGCCGCCCAGCCGATCAAATAGATCGTGAAAATCACCGAGAAGATTGCCACCGCCGATTGAAAGGTTGGATTTTCAAGCCAGCCGATGGCGCTGGGCACATAAGGGTCGATCAACCCGACGGTGATCCGTACGAACGGCGTCCCCAGTTGCGACATCAATCCCAACAGGATGTTGATGACGAACCAAGTAACGGCGATGGGGATTAACGTCAGTACACCAACGAAAAGATTGCGTTGTATATGCGCGGAAAAGGTCCGCTTTGGTTTTTGCGGTTTTTGGGATTGCTGATCCATTCAGCCCCTTTATGTGACTTCTAAACTTAAAACCGGGCAAACCTGCACGCTTTCCGGCCCCTGTGTCCAGGGCAATTTTTGAAAGCCCGGCCGCCCCGCTCCCCCGTCCCAACCACCCCTAGGGTACCGTTGCCGGGTGCCCCCGGGTCCGCGCTTTGCGCGGCCCGAGGACAAGGTTCACGGGACGGGGGAGTGGGACGGCTAAGCCCATTCAACTCTGAATCAATCCGATCACGATACCCATGGCCACATAGGTTACCCACAGATGCCCGATATTAATTAAGAACAACGTGGTTGGTCTGCTCTCGAACAAATAGAGGTTAATATGGGCCGTCAGCGCAAAGCCGATCCAAACGATCGTGCCTAGCACAATCCCCGACAAAACGCCGGTAAGGTTAAGCGCACTCATCAGCACCGCGATCACAACGGCCATGGCAATCATGTTGAACGGCATGGCCGCCATGGCACGGGTCGGGTTGCCCAATTCTTCCGGCGTCTTGCCCAATGCGGCCATCCATTGATTGGCAAAAAGAATAGGGGAGTACCACAAGGCGCCGATCGCCATGCCCAATATGGTGGCCGCCACGACCGCCCAAATGCTGATGCCGGAAAAGTCCATCTTGGTATCCTATGTGTTCCAAGCAATTAACTTGCTATTTGACGGCGCAGGCGTAAGGTCCGGCGCCAATAACCCATGCTAGTGTCCCGAATCCGAAGTTCGTTTCATTATTGCGGCACGCGCTGGACGAACTTCGGATTCGGGACACTAGCAAGTTATTGAATCTAGTGTCGTTTTGGGTTCAGAAGTTCGCTTCGGGACTCGCTAAGATCGTATAGCGAACTTCTGAACCACGACACTAAGATGGGTTGATTTGCCGCCCCGCGCAATCATCTTTGGCCCCACTTTATATATGAGGCCCCATTGGGGGTGTAGAGACCATTTATGACCCGAGTTCTGATCACCAGTGCCCTGCCATATATTAACGGGATCAAGCATCTCGGGAATTTGGTGGGCTCCATGTTGCCCGCAGACGTCTATGCGCGCTATCAGCGGCAGCGCGGGCGTGAGGTGCTGTGTCTCTGCGCCACCGACGAACACGGCACGCCGGCGGAATTGGCCGCGTTGGAGGCGGGGCAGTCGGTCGAAGACTATTGCGCCGAGCAGCACGAAATCCAAAAAGAGATTGGTGCGAAGTTCGGGCTGAGTTGGGATCATTGGGGCCGGTCATCGAACCCGCCAAACCACGAACTCACCCAACACTTCGCCGACAAACTTGCGGAAAACGGCTTCATCGAAGAAAAAACCATCGCCCAAGTCTATTCAATCGATGACGGGCGTTTTTTGCCCGACCGATACATTATCGGCACCTGCCCCCATTGCGGTTACGACCGCGCTCGCGGGGATCAATGTGAAAACTGCACCCGCGTGCTGGATCCGACGGATTTGGTGGAGCCCAGATCCGCCGTGTCCGGATCATCCAATTTGGAAGTGCGCGAAAGCAAGCATCTCTATTTGAAGCAGTCTGCCCTGGTGGACGAATTGCGGGCGTGGATAGACAGCAAAAAGGATTGGCCGCCGCTGGTCTCGTCCATTGCCTATAAATGGCTGGATGAAGGGCTGCAGGACCGGGGCATTACGCGGGATCTCAAATGGGGTATTCCGGTTTCCCATGACGGCAAGTGGCCCGGCTTTGAGGACAAAGTATTTTACGTCTGGTTTGACGCACCCATCGAATACATTGCGTGCGGCAAAGAATGGTCGGATGCAGCGCCCGCCGGCGAAACCCGCGATTGGAAATCTTGGTGGTACGGCGAGGCGGCGGACGACGTGCGCTATGTCCAGTTCATGGGGAAAGACAATGTGCCGTTCCACACGGTGGGCTTCCCCGCAACGCTGATCGGCAGTCGTGAGCCGTGGAAGCGCGTGGACGTGATCAAGGGTTTCAACTATCTCAACTATTATGGCGGTAAGTATTCCACCAGTCAGAAGCGCGGCGTGTTCATGGACCAGGCGCTCGATATTCTGCCGGCGGATTATTGGCGTTATTACCTGATGGCCAATGCGCCGGAAGGGTCCGACGTCTCCTTCACCTGGGACCACTTTGCGACCGTGGTGAACAAAGATCTTGCCGATGTGCTGGGCAATTTCGTCAACCGCATCTTGAAGTTCGCCCGCTCCCGGTTTGACGGCAAGGTGCCGGAAGGCGGCGTGCCGGGCGACAACGAAGCGGAACTTGAAAAAGAAGTGGCGGTGCGCCTTAAAGCGTATACGGAGTTTTTAGAGGAACTGCAATTTCGCAAAGCCTTCGGCGAGCTGCGGGCCATTTGGGCCGCCGGCAATGAATACCTCACCAAAGCCGCCCCCTGGGCCGTCTTCAAAGAAGACAAGGACAAGGCGGCCGTGGGTGTGCGCACGGGCATCAATCTCATCCGCCTGTTTGCGCTCCTGTCCGCGCCGGTCATTCCGGCCACGTCGGACAGATTGCGGAAAGCGCTTGGTATCGACACGGAACCATTGGCCTGGCCGTCTGACGACATCGCCGCGGAGCTGTCGGTTCTCAAACCCGGTACACCCTTCGAGGTGCCCGATGTGATGTTCCGCAAGATCGAAGATGACGACGTGGCCGCGTGGATCGAGCGGTTCGGCGGCGAACCTGAGCAAGAACGGGAGCCGGCCACCTAGTCTCCGTTTGCCGCGAAGCCCATAATGGCTCCCTTGCGGTTCGGCCCATATAAGCTTAACCTATTTCTCTAAAAGCTGCTCTTTGACAGGTGAATAGGTGCTGTTGGGCAATATGCTCCATCTCAACCTCCCCCTTGCGGGGAGGTCGAAAGATCGAACGTTAGTGAGATCTTTCGGGTGGGGGTAGTTTTCTAGTCAAGTCGCTGTGCGTCCAGCCTCGCGCCCCCACCCGAAAAACCGGCCTTCGGCCAATTTTTCGACCTCCCCACAAGGGGGAGGTTAAGTGGAAGGGGGAGTGGGCAGGCCAGGTGTTCAAACAACGGATGAACCCCATGCACCCATCTTTTTCGGGGCCGGGAGGTGGTTAATGGGGTACGTCAATACCATCGTCGTCCCAGCGCCCGTGTCTGGCCTCCGGCCAGCACGAGCATAAACTCCAGCTGGGACCCATATTCCCTGTGCCAATGTGGCAGATGGCGGTGTTTATGGGCCCCTGCCTTCGCAGGGGCGACATAGGTCGGTGTTCGATCGGCTAAACCAGCCCCAACAACGCCTGTCCCGGGGCGCCGGCGAGGAGTAGGGCCGCGAACAAAAGCTCGAAGCCGACGCCACCCCAATTGGCCCGGTCCGACACTTGGTCCACGACAATCGAGACGACGCGGCCGATCCCGGTGAAGAGCCAGGCGGCGCCTGCAACGGAAAAGGCGATGGGCTCCATCGACAACAACGGGACGAGACCCAAGGCGACGAACAGGCCACCGTAACTGGCCCGAAATTCGGAGCGGCCCGCATTCGTCTTTGGTGTCAGACCCACGATCAGCGCGGCACGCGACGGCAGGAACAGGCCGATACATCCCATGACGATGGTGCCGACGGCACCGATCATGTTCAGGATCTCGAACGACATGGTGATCTAGTCTTTGGGGGCGACGAAATCTTCGGGCTTGAGCGCCGTGACCGCCGCGTCATCCACATAGCGCATGGTACCGTCGGCCCAAAACCCTTTCTTGCCGATGGTGGGGAAGTAGGCCACGTCGGTCGGTGTGCGTTCCCCGCCCATGAGATAGACCAAATCCTTATCGCTTTCATTGGCCACGTGGTGAACCGTTCCATCCGTCGGAAAACCGACGAAATCGCCGGGGGCAATGGGCGTTTTTTCGTCATCTAGGGTAAGGACGCCTTCGCCCTCAAGCACGAAAATGAACTCTTCGCTGCCCGCATGGGCATGGGGCAGGAAACCTTCCTTACCCGGAGGAATGCGGCCAATGCTAATGCCCATGCGCTGGAGGCCGGTCTGATCCGACAGTGGCATTAACCCGAGTTGTGAGTTGGGATTGAAGGGATGGCAAAAGGGGAAACTGTCATCCGCCTTTTTTTCAGCCGTGCGGACGATGTACTTGTCGGCTTTCGCCATGGCCGCGCTCCTCTATTTCTTCTTGAACTCGATGTGCAATTCCTTGAGCGAGCGTAGCAGAAAATGAGGATGGTGTTTGAAATCGTTCTTGCCGTCCGCAAACCACATATCGTCGACGCGGTCGGTCAGCGCCTTAAAGCCCCAATAGAGTTCCCGGCGGGCGAGCGGCGCGCCCAAACAGTGGTGGCTGCCGGATCCGAAGGCCATATGAGAGCCGGCGTTCTTGCGTTCCAAATCGAGCTTTTCGGGACAGTCGAATTGGCTTTCGTCCCGGTTGGCGGCGGCGTAGCGCACGTTGACGATGGCGCCTTTGGGAATTTTGACGCCGGCAACTTCAACATCCTTCGCGGCACATCGCATGAGGCTTTGCACCGGTGATTCAAGGCGCAGCACTTCCTCGCAAAACGTCTTGAGGTATTTGTCCGGGTCGGATTTGAGCTGTTCCCAAACCGGCTTGTTTTCGATGAGCAATCGCATGCCTTCGGACAGCGCGTTGGTGGTCGTTTCACTGCCGCCCACAAACGTGTCCGCCATCATCTCCGCGTGAAGTTCATTGTCGGTCAGTGGACGGCCCCATTCTTCGATGACCGTGTTGACCAAATCGCTCAACAGTGTGTTGTCGGGCTGTTTGCGCAAGCGTTCGAAAATGGGTTGGAAATAGTGTTGGGCTTCGATCTCTTTTTCGATCGTTTCCAATTCCTCTTCTTCGGTCAGCATCATGCCGATACGCTTAAAGAAGGCGTCCGTCCATTCCTTGATTTTCCAGAGATCTTCGTCCTTCGCGCCCATTTGGCGGCCGATGATGACCAAGGGCAGGGGAATGGAGAACTGGCGCACCCAGTTGCAATGGCCGTCATGGATGAAATCGTCGAACAATTTGTAGGCGGTTTCCTCGACAAACGGCTCAAGCTCTTTGATGCGGCCCGCGCGAAAGGCTTTGTCGAACATGGCGCGCATCTGTTTGTGGTTGGGGTCGTCGCGGCCCGCCAGAGTGGGGGCCGGGAGCCAGCCCTTATCTTTGAATAGCTGGTTGCCACGCCGCACGCGCTCCGAATTTAGATTGGAGTCTTCCCGGCTGAACATTTGATTGCTGAAGTGCGCCGGGTCCGTCAGTACACGGCGTACATCTTGGTAGCGGGTGACGATGAAGAATCCGGTGGTCGGGTCTTGATAGACCGGCGCCTCGTCCCGCAGCCTTTGATAGGCGTGATAGGGGCACTCTTGGACGTTTGGGTCGATCAGATTGACTTCTTCCGGACGCTCCAGCGTGGTCATGCTTTTCTCTCCCATGATGTTCGTTGCGCCTAGTTAAATGCGGAAGCTACGGCACCTCAACCACAATCGGAATTTCCGCATTGCTTTTGCAATGCAGGCCGCTGCAGTTGCAGGAATTTTGTGGCAGCATGGATGCAAGACAAGCTGAGGAGGAAAGTTCAATGTCGGATGCGGCCAGAAACAAAGAGATCGTTCTTGAGATCTTCGACAAGATCGTCAATGGCGGCGATGCGGACCTTGCGGCGAAGTTCTACAAAGAGAATTACATCCAGCACAATCCGAATGTGCCGCAAGGGCTTGCCGGATTGCAGGGGCTAATCCGCCAAATGCACGGTGCCTGGCCGAATGTGAAATGCGACGTAAAACTCATCAACGCCGAAGACGATATGGTGTGGCTGCTGTGCGAATGGTCCGGTAACGAACCACCGGACGGCGGGCCGCGCTTAACGCACACGACCGAAATCTTTCGTGTGGAAGACGGCATGATGGCCGAGCACTGGGACGTGCTGCAGTACGAGCAGAAAGGCTAGAGCAACGTGCGCTCTATTTTATCGATGTAGATCATCTTTATGCAATCAACTGAATCATCGAAGATGAGTCCTGTTGATTGCATGATGATCTAGTCGATCGCGGCGGTGTAGGGCGGAAGTATCCAACGATCCCGGATATCGTCGGCGATCTCTTTGACCGATAGTACCTGGTCGCGCGGCATGCCCAAGCCGCCGGTCGACGACCAAGTGGCCGCACCCGCCAACAGCAGGGCACAGCTCACCACAATCATGGCAGAGGCGCGACCCAATTTCGGCGTTTGGGGCGTTAGAATGCCGGACAGTTTGCGCAAACGTCGGCGGGCGATCCCGGGACTGACCGCGATGGCAATAAGGATGATCGCCAGGGGGATGCCCAAATCTCCGGCGATGCGGGCGAACCGCGCCGCCGCCGGATCGTCGGCGAACGCGCCCACGTCGATGTACGGCACAGCGAACCCGGCCGTGGCGGCCAGCAGGATTCCCATGGTCCAACTCATCAACATGGAGGTGCGGCCCCGCCAGTTGAAATGCTTAGTGAGCACGTTGAATAAATCTTCCAGCAACGTCCTGGAAACCTGTCCGCGGTAAGCATCTGCGATTTCGGCGATCCGATCCGGCGCTTGGTTGCCTACTGCGTCAATCAAGTCTCGGCCGATACGTGTTTCCTTTGCAGCGGCGAACGCGGCGCCCGAGCGGCGTGCCCGGACCCGGCGTGCCATCGGCTCCAGGAAAGTGTCGAGAAGATCAGAGGACGGAAGAGTTCGCTCCTTCCCGAGCACATGAAGGTCCACTCTGATATCGCCGCACCGTACCGGCGCGTAGGTGTATTGGATGTCGAACGTATGCGATAATGTGTGCACCAAGCCGTGACGCGTATGACGTGTCTCGACCGGCGCTCCGAAGATTCCATTCAGCCCATGTCCCGGTGCGCGGCGGACCAAGGCGAACAATTCGGCGGGTATCTTTTGATTATCTTCATCTGCAACCGCCCAATCGAATTCGACCAATATCTGGCTTTGCAGCGTATAGATGTGATGACCGACGCCGTTGCAGGTGTCGCAATCGCGCAGACCGGTGCCGTTACAGGTGGTGCAGGTTTGGAGGCCGTCGCCGGCGCAGTCGCCGCAGGACAGGTTCGGATCTCTGCCGGCGCCCCCGCATTTCGGGCACGGTTTGGCGTCGATGTCCGCATCGTCTCCGCTTTCAGCATTGGCTTCCAGGGCGGCTGCGCCGACGCCATCGCAGGCCGTACACGGCGCAAGGCGGGTGCCGGCGCAAGCGGGACAGCTAATTCTGCCGACGCCGTCGCAATCGTCGCAGGGAAAGTTGGAGCGTCCGGAGCATGCGTCGCACGGCTTTTTGTAGCCGACAGATGCAGACAGGTCGCCCAACGTGGCGTAGTCGTCGCAGGCACTGCGTGCTTCGAGCGACATATTTTCGATGTGCGATTTAATCGCGTGATGGGTCGTTTCGTCTTGAAGGGCTTTTGATTCCGCATCCGCCTGCTGCGCGACGGCTTCAGGCCGGCTGTTGAAGACCCTGCCTTCATAGTCGTCGCTGCGCTGATCTTGGGTGATCACCGCGGGCGCCACATTGAGATTGACGTGGAGACGATAGGTGTCCTCGCGTGGGATGATCTCCACGTCGTCGGCGTTTGCGCCATTGCCGTCGATCAGGCCCTTAATATCGTCGCACAGGGTCTGAGCGGCGTCGCTGATTTTCCGATCGAAACTGTTGTTCGCGAACTGGTGGCTACTCATACACTTTTCCGAATTCTAAACGGCAGGAGCAAGGCACCGGTCACCGCTCCTGAACCATACGGAAAAGGAGTTAATGTGAGATCAAAACGGGGGCGTCAGGCGATCCGGCCGGTTTGGGCGACTTGATAGAGCGCGACGGCGGCGGCGTTGGACACGTTCAGGCTGGCGGGCGCGCCGGTGGTGGGCAGTTTGGCCAGAACATCGCAGTTTTGGCGGGTGAGTTGCCGCAGGCCCTTGCCCTCGGCCCCCAAGACTAACGCGACATGGCCTGACGTGTCCGCTTCGGCAAGGGTCACCTCGGCCTCGTCGGTGAGTCCGATGCGGAAATAGCCCCAATCGGCCAGCTCTCGCAGGGCGCGCGCCAGATTGGTCACATTAATAAGGGGGATCCACTCAAGGGCGCCGGACGCGGCTTTGGCCAGCGTGCCCGTCGCCGGGGCGCCGTTGCGGGATTGCTGGATCACGGCTTTGGCACCGAAAGCGGCCGCCGACCGCATGATGGCACCCACATTATGGGGATCGGTTACTTGGTCGAGCACCACCACCTTCTGCCCCGAGGAGTCTGGGGCAGGCTCCAGGATTTCCAACGGTTTTTCCGATAAAGGGGCCGTTAGTACCGCCAGGCCCTGGTGAACGGCGCCCGGCGGCAGAATCCGCGACAAATTGGCTGATTCGCACAGCTCAATCTGTACCGGAGTGCCGTTTTGGGTGTGTGCTTCAAGCTCTTGGGCGGCATTTATGGTGGCCAGACAGCGGGAAATGCGCCGCTCCGGGTTGGCCAGGGCCGCCGTCACCGCATGGGTGCCGAAGAGCCAAATGTCAGCATTTTCCTGGCCTTTGGCTCGGTTGCTTCGACCCTTCACGCGGCCGTGTACCGCAGACGGATGTCGTGCCCCAAATTCTGCGGATTTTGCGGCCTTTGAGCGCTTGCGCTTTACCATAGGAGCGCTTATATTCCGCCACCTTGAGCCACGCAACAAACGTGAAAAAAGCCTCTGAAACGCCGGTTCCTTTGGAAAGCGGCGGTTGGGGGGCCTTTGTTCATGGGCGACGCTAGTGGCGCGAGTGGTCGGTTGGCAAGTCAGCTTTGCAGGGCGTAGAGCGCGGTTTCATACATCATTGGAAGTCAGAATCCAGAAGCACGTCACTTGATTGGCGGTCCGGAGGGGTGCCTGAGTGGTTAAAAGGGACGGGCTGTAAACCCGTTGACTTCGGTCTACGTTGGTTCGAATCCAACCCCCTCCACCAGTTCTGACGGTGGATCTTTGCCGCAACCGACCGGTGTTGTTTCAGTTTTCGGGTGCCCAGCGCCCGGAAAGTGTGGGTTTGAGGGATTATGCGGGTGTAGCTCAACGGTAGAGCCGCAGCCTTCCAAGCTGAAGACGAGGGTTCGACTCCCTTCACCCGCTCCAGTTTCCGCCCCTTTTGTATGAAGGGGCCGAGGTTCGGTTAATAAGAGCTTAGGGGTCCTCGTATACAGGACCAACTATTTGACGACAAAAGAGAAAGAGCATGGCGAAGGAGAAGTTTGAGCGGACGAAGCCGCATTGCAACATCGGCACGATTGGTCACGTTGACCATGGCAAGACGAGTTTGACGGCGGCGATCACG
>JANQPL010000008.1 GCA_028289425.1 Alphaproteobacteria bacterium
GAGCCATTTTGCGACAGGGCAAGGAAAGCGTCGCAGGCCATAGTGGGGCTACGGTCAAGACGCTTGACGATGCCCTGGCGCAAAAGGGCCCGTCCCTTCGGGTTGCCAAACGACAGGCGTCCGCGTCGTTGCGGCCCTTACCCGATGCCCCACATCGCGCGGCGGCCCGCGCCTAGCGGACGCCTGTCGTTTGTGCAACAGAACTGCTTCAATCTAGGTCAGACTTGCTCTAGCCCCAGGATATTTTAGAAGCGGATTAGTGTCGTCGAGACCCGGGCCTTTCCGGGGCTTCACGGACCGTGGGTCAAGCGGCTCACCACATTCGGAACAAACCATGACGGGAACGAAGTCGTGCCCGCAGGTTTTGTGCTGGTGCAGGATCGGAACGCCCCGCTCCCCAGCGAAATGCTTGTCGCCCCAATGGACGAGCGACATGATCACCGGATAAAGGTCCAGCCCCATTTCCGTGAGGCGATACTCCTCGCGTAGCGGCCGTTCCTGATAGGGGACACGCTCGAGCACTCCTTTTTCGACAAGCTTGTCGAGGCGTTCTGCCAACACCCGTCGGGCAATGCCAAGCCGCGACTGAAATTGCTCGAACCGCTTCACGCGCAAAAAGCAATCTCGCAGGATCAGAAGGGTCCAGCGATCCCCCAAAACAGCCGTCGCCCGTGCCAGCGAACATTGCTGCTGTTCCAAGTCATTCCAACGCATTCTCTACCACTTCTCGGTTCGTGCCCCCGCTGGCCTGCTTATAGCTTGACAGGCCCACGCGGCCAAACAATAGTTCGTCTACTTTTAAGACGAAATGAATTGGCGCGCAAATAGGACGGATTTCCCATGGCCCCAGCCGCAAAAACCATCGAGTTTCTCTTCGATTATGGCAGCCCCTACAGCTACATCGCCGACAGCATCATTGACGCCGTCGCAGACCGAACTGGCGCGACCGTTGTGCGGCAGCCCATTCTTTTGGGCGGCGTGCACAAGGCAACCGAAAACCAATCGCCGGCACTGGAAAGCTGCGTGCCGAAACGCAATTACGGCGGCATTACCATGAAGCGCTGGGTGGCCAAGCACGGTGTCGCCTTCCAGCCCAATCCGTTTTTTCCCATCAACACCCTTGCCGCCATGCGCATGGCCGTTGCGGCGAAACATATGGGTGTGTTCGAAACGTTCCATCCCGCTGTCTTCAAGAGTTTCTGGGTCGATGGCAAAAACATGGGCGATGCGGAGGTCTTTGGGGCCGTCCTGACCGACGCGGGCCTCGATGCGGCAGCCCTCTTTGCCAAGTCGCAAGAACAAGAAATCAAAGACGAACTGAAAAGCGAGACCGAAAGGGCCGTTGACCGGGGAGTCTTCGGCGCGCCCACTTTCTTCGTTGGCGATGAGATGTATTTTGGCCAAGACCATTTGCCGTTCCTGGAAGCGGATCTAAAGGCTGCCTAAAGCCTGTCGCGTGTCTTTTACGCATAACCGGTTCCCACTTATGCGCGACACGCTCTAGGACGTGATTTCGCATTAGCGCCATGTTGCCCTAACATCCCAAAAAAACGGGAGGGCCCAGATGGTCGAAATTCAAGGGCAATGCGCCCCAGGCTTTGAACGCGTCAAAGACACATTCGCCGAAAACTTCAAATCCAAAGGTGAGGTCGGGGCTGCGTTTTCGGCTTTTCGCCATGGCGAGTGCATTGTCGATTTATGGGGTGGCTTTCGCGACAAAGCCAAAACCGAACCTTGGGTCCAAAACACACTGGCGAATGTGTGGTCGACCACCAAAGGTCCAACGGCCATGTGCTGTGCCCGTCTGGTCGAGGCCGGCAAACTGTCTTACACGGATAAAGTCGCCACGCATTGGCCGGAATTCGGTGCCAACGGCAAACAGGATGTTACCGTCGCCCAACTTCTGTCGCACCAAGCCGGGCTGAGCGGTTTGCGGGAGCCAACCAGGGTTGAGGATTTTTACGATCAAGAAGCAATGGAACGGCAGCTCGCAGAGCAAGAGCCGCTTTGGGCGCCGGGCGCTTATTCAGGCTACCACGCGATTACCTATGGCGCGCTGGCCGGCGCCCTTGTGAAGCGGGTGAGCGGCAGAAGTCTTGGCACGTATTTCCACGACGAGATCGCCATCCCTTTTGGCATCGATTTCTTTATCGGCCTTCCGGAATCGGAGGAACATCGCATTGCGGAGATGATCGAAAGCGACGGGCCGGTTCAATCTTTCGAAGAGATTGCGGATACGGAAATCAAGAAACTTACATTCACCAATCCGGCCATGTCTCCTGATTTTCCCAATACCCGCGATTGGCGCGCCGCGGAAATCCCGGCGGCCGGGGGCCGCGGGTCGGCCTACGCCATCGCCAAACTGTATGGCATTTTGGCTGCGGGTGGCGATCAAAACGGCAAGACGCTTTTGTCCTTAGACGGAATAAAGGCCATGACCACACCCCAGATTGAAAACGAAGACGCAATCCTTGGCCTGCCCGTTCGGTGGGCCGCGGGCATGATTCTCAACGCGGAATTTGGCGAATATGGACCGAATATGTCGGCCTTTGGACATTCCGGTTGGGGCGGATCGTTTGGCGCCGCCGATCTGGAAAACGGCATTGGCCTTTCTTATGTAATGAACAAGATGGGCAGCGCGCTGGCCGGCGATCCGCGGGCGCTTGCCCTCTCCAAGTCGCTCTTCGACTGTCTTTAAGGAGGTGCTTTGATGGGCGAGAAACTTCCCTCTGGCATCGAGCTGACCCCTTTGGACGACGCCTACCGGGCCGATCCCTATCCAAAGCTTCATAAACTTCGCACCGCTGCACCGGTCCACGCCGATCCTGACTTTGCGAACGTCTTCACCACCCGACATCAGGATGTCCAAAAAATCTTGCGCGACAAAGAGATGTTGTCCGACCCCAGAAAGGCGAGCGAAAACGATCTGAGCCGACGGTTTGCGCCGGAAGGAGACCAACAACTATCCATGCTGTTCATGGATGACCCGGATCACCGTCGGTTGCGCAATCTGGTGAACAAGGCCTTCACGCCACGGGCGGTGGAGGACATGCGTCCTCGCATTCGCCAGATCGTCTTCGACTTGCTTGACGCCATTGAAGGTCAGGAATTCGACCTCATCGCAAGTTTGGCGGCCCCCCTGCCATCGATCGTCATTGCAGAAATGCTCGGCATTGATGCGAGCAAACATCACGACTTCAAGGAATGGTCGGATATCTCAACCGACGTGTTCTTCAACATGTTCCCCACGGACGACCAGATTGCCCAAGCCGAAATCGCCCGGGACAATCTGAACACTCTCTTCCGGGAGGAAATCGACAAGCGCCGCGGGACGAACAGCAACGATCTGATCGGTGCCATGGTGCGCGCCGAAGAGGACGGCGATTGTCTTTCGACGGAGGAAGTGGTTTCCCAATGCAATTTATTGCTGGTCGCCGGCAATGTGACCACCACCGACCTTATCGGGAATGGTGTGAAGGCGTTGCTGGACCATCCGGATCAGTTCGAGAAACTGAAAGCGGACCCAACGCTGATCGAAAACGCCGTCGAAGAAATGCTGCGCTTCGATTCACCCGTTGTGAATTCAGGACGGATTGCGCCCCAGGACATGGAGCTTGATGGCTGCCCGGTGCATAAAGGCCAATCCATTACCACGTCGCTGGGCGCTGCAAACCGCGACCCGGCGGTGCACCCCAACCCTGACGCGTTCGACGTAGCGCGCCAAAACATCCAGCACCAATCCTTCGGTGGCGGCCGGCATTTTTGCTTAGGGGCACCCCTGGCCCGTGTTGAGGGGCAAGAAGCCGTGTTGGGAATCATCGAGCGCTACCCGAACCTTCGCCATGGCGACCGCGGCCACACCTACAAGTCCGTGCCCGGCTTCCGGGGCATGTCCGAGTTTTGGGTGCACGCCTAAGCTCTCCCGAAACATAAACAGTGATGTGTTGAGACGGATTGCTATTCGCCGATGTTGACCCGGGGCGATGGCGGCGGTGCTTCGTCTTTCAGGCCCAGCCCGTACCACGGCTTCACTTCAAGCCCCGAACCAATGGTGAACCCTTTAAGGGTGGGCGCTGGCTTGGGATCGAAAGTCGTGCGCACATTCTCTTCGAATGCTGACGCGCCGATCCCGCCAACATTGACGCCTTCAATGCCGGAGCTGGTCATGTCTAGATTGATGAGAACAGAGTCATCCCAAGTGAACTTGGTAAGATCGCCGCGCGTGCCGATGTATTGCGGGCTCGACAACGCAACGCCGACGCGGGGCCGTTCTTTTTTGGTGAAACGCGTAAAGGGCACGTGAAGATGGGCAACAATACCGGTTCCTTCGTCGACCCGGATGTCTCGCAGCCATGCGTCTTCCGCCTGGACAGCGGTCGTGCCCGCCAGAGCCAGTGTTACGGCAGCGATTGAACCTGTTAGAAAGCTCTTAAACGAGCGACGTGGGCCCCCACCCATGATCTTCCCTGTTCGATAACGCCTGCGAAACTAAACAACCCCGTGCATGGCCTTCTTGAAGGGCCCGAACGCTTTATACTGTCCGTTCCCCGAATGGTGAATTCAAGCAAAAAGTTGGTAAATGCTACCAAATATTAACCATTTCTGAAAAGAGAAATTTTTTCGACAGTGGACCATCCAGCGAAGAGGGGCGCCAAATGGGTAGCTTTGACCGACCTGCAGATGTGAACATTCCTCCATCCGGTTGGGTTGTTCGTTTTGCCCCGCTGATCCGAACGTGCGGCAAAGTCCTCGACCTGGCAGCCGGTCATGGCAGGCACGGGCGATATTTTCTGGATCGCGGAAATGAGGTGGTGGCAACGGACATCGACACGTCGCACCTGAAAGACCTGGCTCACATGGGAGCCCAAATCGTCGAAGCCGACCTAGAAAACGGTCCTTGGCCTTTCGCGGACACCAGGTTCGATGCGGTTATCGTCTGCAACTATCTTCACCGGCCCCACTTTCCCCTTTTGGTGGCCGCTTTGGAAAAGGGCGGTCTATTGCTGTTTGATACCTTCGGACAGGGCAACGAGACCGTCGGTAGGCCCAGAAACCCAGATTTCCTGCTGGCCCCGGGGGAATTGTTGAGCGCGTTCGGGGACTGCCTGCGCATTGTGGCCTATGAGCACGGATTGGAAGAAAAACCGCGGCTCGCCGTCAAACAGCGCCTCTGCGCACAAAAAATGAGCGATAATGAAGAAATAAATCGGCTCTCAGCCGAATAACGATTGGGGAAACAGGTGGGGCAGTTGCAGAAGACAGATCGATTGAAGGCCGCGGGTTTTGTGCTCGCGATAACGGCTGCCTCCCTATCGCTCGGTCAGGCCCAGACCAATGAAGAGGGGCGCGATTATCTGGCCCGGTTGGACGCCAACCTGCCCGAGGATCAGGCCAGGGCCTGGCGTGAGTCCCCAGGCTATTCCCAAGAAAGAGAAAATTTTGTCAATGTGGAATACCGGCCCACACTGTCGAATGACTTTACCCGCCGCCTCATAAAACAAGCCCGCCGGGCCGCGCGACGGGACAGCGGTTGCCGGCGTATGCAGGCCATGGCGAACGATTTCGGCGGGCCGCTCAATCTGGACCGCCAAGTCGAACGCCAGGTTTTGCAGGGCGAGTTGCGCAACGCTTGGACCTATTGGGTGGACGCGGAAGGATGCGACCGCCGTTACCGGGCGAACTTCGTTCTGGTCGAGCAGATGGATCAATCCCTCACATCCTTGGATCTGCTGCCAGGGGAAACGTTGGCTTGGCCCAGCCTGCAATCGGACGCCTTGCCGAAGATCGCGCTGACCAGTCTGCAGGCGGTGCGGTTGAACGACCCCGAATGCATCCCGTCTTCACGGGATGGGGTGATCGATACACGGTTTGAAAACCCTCAAAACGCTCAACTGACAAAAATGTTTGGTGTCGTGCTAAACGGCCGGTGGAGCGAAGTTTGGACCATGTCCATCTGCGGCCGGGAACTTGATCTGCAAGTTGCGTTTCGCGCGGACGGACGTGGCGGCGCTGCCTTTCAAGCAAAGCCTAACACCGCGGCCATTACGGCCAACGAATCCCAATGATCTTGACGCCGCTGGACGTGGCGGCCGCGATCGTGCTGCTCGTCGGCTGGCTGGGCTATCCGTGGATCCGGCGGCTGTTCCAACGCGATGATCTGACGGAACGTGTGGCGGCGGCCCGCCACGCTTGGATGCGTCAAATGCTACGGCGAGATGATCGCATTACCGACGTATCACTGGCCCGCGGCCTTGTACAATCGGTTGCTTTTTTGGCGTCCACCTCGGTCTTGCTGATCAGTGGTGCAATCGGATTGTTCGGCTCTGCAGGTTTTGTCGCGGAGATCGTCAATCAATCCCCCTGGCTTGCGCCCACAACCCGCGCTGCCTTTGAGATCAAGACCGGTGTCTTGCTGCTCATTTTTGTCCAAACATTCTTCCGACTGACCTGGGCCATGCGCCTGCACAGCTACTCACTCATTTTAGTTGGTGCAGCGCCACCGGCCGTTGAGCACACCACGGCCAACGCTCTCAAGATTGCAGAGAAATCGGCAAACCTGAGTGCCCTTGCGTCACGCCACTACCTAGCCGGTTTGCGCGGTTATTATTTCGGCCTGGCCGCCTTGACCTGGTATGTGCATTCCCTTTTGCTTGTCGGCGCTGTCTTGTTCACATATCTCATACTGATCCGGCGAGAGTACTTTTCGAACGCGAGTTTGCTGTTGGACGGCCTGTCCGAAGATGACCACGCCTCCAGGCCCGGCGGTTGAGATTCTTCGATCCAGCAGTCGTAGCCCATAGGACCATAAATAATGATGATCAAAACCCCATGGTTCTATGGCTGGAACGTCATCGCTCTCGCCATTCTCTTCCAAGCGCTCACCTTTGGCGTCGGGATCTACAGCGCCACCTTTTGGGTCGTACCTTGGAGCGCTGAATTCACCGCGCCACGCGGCGATGTCTTACGCGCGATCATGTTCATGTCGATTGCCATGGGACTCATCGCGCCTATGGCCGGACGCGCCATGGACCGGTTGCCGATCGGCATCATGGTGTGTTGCGGCGCCGCGATTATGGCCACGGGACTATGTTTGGTCGCCATCTCTCAAAAGCTCTGGCAGGTAACGTTCATTTACGCCACGCTATTGCCCCTGGGGCTTGTCCTTGCCGGTCCGCTGGCAGCCCAGACGCTGGCCGCGAAATGGTTTCAAGAAAACAGAGGATTGGCGATCGGAATTTCCTCGGTGGGCACATCTGTTGGTGGGTTTCTGCTGCCACCGCTCGTCACCGCGTTACAGGCCGGGTATGGCTGGCGGGTGACCCATCTGGTGTTGGCCCTGCTCGTGGTGGCTTTGATCATTCCAATCACGTGGATCGTCCTGCAAAAAGGACCGCCGGTGCCGGCGGCCAAGCCATCTGCGCAAACCCCTCACGCAGCGATCACGCATCGACAATGGACGACCAAAGAGCTCTTCGCCGAGCGCGCGTTTTGGGCCACCGTGTGCGCCTTCGTGCCACTGTCATTTGTGTTCGGCGGTCTTCAAATGAATTTCGGCGCGATCGCCTACGATGCGGGCATATCGGACCAAATGGCATCGACAATGGTGGCATTCATGGCCGTCAGCATGATCGTCGGGAAACTCTTCTTCGGCGGTTTTTCCGACCATTGGGATCATCGCACCCTTTATTGGCTGGCGGCGGGCGCACTGTTGCTTGCCGTGGTGGCGTTCAGATTACCGCCCAGCATTTTTATCATCTTCTGTGCAATGGCTTTTCTCGGCCTCGCCGGCGGCGGCTTCCTGCCCTTGATGGGTTCCATCGTAGCTAGCCGGTTCGGACCCGCAGCCTTTGGACAAGTGCAAGGACTGATCGGCCCTTTCATGACGTTGGGCGCGCTTGGGCCCCCTTTCACGGGCTGGATGTATGACCAAACAGGTTCATACAGCTCGGCATTCGACGTCTTAATGATTGTGATTGTACCGGGGGCGATTGCCATGTTCTTCCTGCCCAAACGGCGCGATAATGCCCCCGCCAAAACCACCCCTACAGCCGAACAGGCAAGACCCAAAGAACAAACAATTACGCCAAGCCCTTCGCCCGGGCTTGGACCGGGAGAAAGTACCGATGGCCCAAGACCCCAATTGGCTCGACCAAGTTCATGAAGACATATTGGAGCCGGACCGCCGGATCGTCGATCCGCACCATCACCTGTGGCATCACCGGGAGACGCCCTATCTGTTAGACGATCTTTGGGCGGATACGGGCAGCGGCCACAAGGTAGAGAAAACCGTTTTCGTGGAATGCATGGCCGAGTATCTGACCACGGGACCCGAAGAATTGCGTCCGGTGGGGGAAACCACTTTCGTCGCAAGCGTTGCGGCGGAAGCCGACAAGGGCGGGCCCGGAAAGGCGCGGATCGGCGCAATCGTTTCCTATGCGGACTTAACCCAAGGAGCCAGCCTCAAAGATCTTCTGGATGCGCATGTAGCAGCCGGTCAAGGGCTTTTCCGGGGCATACGCCACGCGGCCGGGTGGGACGCCAGTTCAACCGTGCGGAATTCGCACACCAATCCGCCGGAGCATCTGTATGCTGATGGAAAATTCCAAGAAGGATTTGCTGAACTGGGGAAACGCGGCTTCACGTTCGATGCCTGGAATTACCACCCACAAATCCGCGAGCTGACGGAATTGGCCAAATCGGTGCCGGGGACAACCATCATATTCGACCACTTTGGCGGACCGCTTGGGATCGGCCCCTATGCCGGCCACCGGGACGAGATCTTTGCCCAATGGCAGGAAGATACGGCCGCCCTTGCCCGCTGCCCCAATGTGGTCGCCAAACTGGGGGGCCTTGCCATGCCGATCAACGGGTTCGGCTGGCACAAAAGATCCATGCCGGCCACTTCCGATGAAATCGTCGATGCCCACAAGCCCTACTACGACCACATGATCAGCGTATTCGGGGCAGAGCGTTGTATGTTCGAAAGCAATTTTCCCGTGGACAAGCAGTCGGTGAGCTATCCGGTTTTATGGAATGCCTTCAAGAAAATTGCAGCCGACTATTCAGAGGATGAAAAAGACGCTCTGTTCCGCGGCACCGCCACGCGCATTTACCGGATTGAGGGCTGACGGCCAACTCCGTTTTCTGCCATGCCCGGTGCTTCGCAGCACGTCGTGATGACAGAGAATTACTCAAAGCTGCCACTCGTACTCCCATTCATCTTTAATGGGCACGTTATCAATTCCGGTCAGGGGGATTTCCGGTTTGAGACGGCGCGATTCCTTCAAAGCATCTTCATGAACGGCCACCAGCGTCCAGCCGCATTCTTTATAGAAATTTTGAGCCGGTACATTGTCGTTCGTGGTGATAAGCCAGAGGCGCGACCATCCCTTTGACGTTGCCAATGCGGCCATATGCTCGAGCAAAAGCCGGCCAACACCGAGCCGCGGCTTTACGGCATCGATCGTCACCACCTCGCACGCCCCTTCTTGGATATCGTAGGTCAGTATACCGACGATTTCGCCATCCGACACCGCGAAGAACCCGCCCAGTTCAGTTACGTCGATCAAGCGCCCGCGCGACACCATGCGCGTCGACCCCCAATTTTCTGTCAGGAAATCGGATAGGAATGGACGGTCGCCTGGTTCAATGGGCCGAACGATCAACATCCGCCTACGGACGATAGGAGAAAGCGGGCGGCGACGGTTTCGTCGCGCGTCGGGCAAGCTTTGCCCAATCGCACAAATGCCGCCGCGTCTCCCGGGGATCGATGATCTGTTCCACCTCGAAATATTCCGCGGACCGGAACGGCGAGCGCAACCGGTTCAACCGTTGTTTGATCTTTTCCAAATGAGCATCCGGGTCCGATGCTTCCGCTATTTCCGCTTTGTAAGCCACTTCGATGCCGCCTTCGATGGGCAGCGAGCCCCAATCGCCCGACGGCCAGGCAAATCTGAAATGGTGACTGCCGGGCTTGCTGTTGGCTGCGCCCGCAACGCCGAAGGCCTTGCGCACCACCACACAGCAAAATGGTACGGGCGCTTGACCGAAGGCCGCCAAAGCCTGCGATCCAAAACGGATGGTTGCTGCCTCTTCGGATTCCTTGCCGATTAGGAATCCCGGGCAGTCTTCCAAATGGATAAGGGGCAAGTGAAACGTGGACGCCAAATCGACAAAGCGGATCAGCTTCCGGCAACTGTCGGCGGTCCAGGCGCCTCCATATACGAATGGGTCTTCGGCGAAGATCGCCACGGGAATACCGTTAAGACGCGCAAGCCCCGTAATGATCGACTTGCCCCAATTGTTACCGATCTCGAAAAAGCTGTCCTTGTCGGCCACCGACTCGATAATCTTGCGCATTTTATACACTTTGCGGGGATCTTTCGGGACGATGGACAGCAATTTGTCATCTGTTCTCGCCGGGTCGTCCGATGGCGATTCCAATGGCGGTAATTCGTCTACGGATGACGGCAGGTAAGACAAGAACCGTTTCGCCAAGGCGAACGCTTCTTCTTCACTTTCCGCTTCATCATCAATGGCGCCGTTACGGGTGTGAATGGCGGAGGCGCCTAATTCTTCTTTTGAGACATCCCCCAACTCCGCCCAATCCACCAGGGCCGGGCCCGCGATCATCATTTGGGCCGTGTCGCGTACGATCACGGAAAAATGGCTGGTGGCCACCCGTGCCGCGCCGATCCCAGCGACCGACCCCAATGCCAGCGCGACAGACGGTGCAACGGCCAAATGATTGACAACCAGATCCCACCCCCGCACTTCTGGGATGTAGGTACGCCCAGCCATTTCAATCGTCTTGACCGACCCGCCACCGCCCATACCGTCGATCAATCGGATATGCGGCAATCGCAGCTCCAAGGCAAGGCCTTCCGACTGCAGACGTTTTCCGGCAATGGACGCATCGGCCGATCCGCCCCGAACGGTAAAATCATCGCCGGACAGCACCACCGGACGCCCATCAATCTCTGCCGTTCCAAACACGAAGTTGGACGGGGTGAACGACTGAAGCTCGCCGTCTTCGTCGTAATCGGCAACGCCCGCCAGTTTGCCGATTTCGTGGAAGCTGGACGCATCGGCCACGGCATCGACCCGCTCGCGGATCGTCAGCTTGCCGAAATGATGTTGGCGCGCCACTTTGTCGGCACCGCCCATCGCTTCCGATAACGCCTCTCGGTCTTTCAACTCTTTGATTTCTTTGTCCCAACTCATGGCCGTTTCCTATCGCGCCCTGGTCCGTTATTTTGGACGGCACCGTAAAACATGAGACCCGGCGCGTCGAGCGTGCAGCGGCGCCTGCCGGAACAGCCCCCAATCCCAAAACTGTGATGATTGGGCGGGGCCTTGTGTTGGGCGCCTTCCGCCATTCGGGCTATGCTGCTTCCATGACACTATCGAGTAACTCAGCGGGCGCAAACGAAAAGACCCGCCCATTTCTTTCAAGCGACATAATCGACGCCTTTCGCCTTCAAGCGAGATATTGTGAGGGTCTTGGGTCTCCATTCACGTCGCAGCTCTTGTCCACCCTCGCCGATGACTTGGAAAACGGCGGCGTCTCCAGCAAGATCGTCATGGGATTTTCTGAAGAGCCGGTCGCCGCCGCTCTGGCCCTTAGATTGGCAGGTGGGTTATCGACCCTAGTGATCACCGGTCAGGCCCCCGACCTTGAAAGCTACTACCCGCCCAGCCGACGCCGCCTCAAAAGCAAGGGCTTCATCCGTACACTAACGGCTGCTATCGAAGAACATCAGATTTTTCTGAAAGCCTTTATCGATTTGCCTGTCCAGACAAATGAAGTGGGGCGGTCGGCTTGTCTGTTGGGCGGCTTTTTGGAGATCGCGCGGCAAACCGAGGGGGTACTTCATCTTTATGAGATCGGCGCAAGCGCCGGCCTCAATCTCGCCTGGGATCAATACCGGTATACGCTGGCCGGTGCGACATGGGGCCCTGATCACGGGATCGTTCATCTAACCCCCGATTGGCAAGGCCAATTGCCGCCGCTTCACGCTGTCGCTCAGGTTGCGAGCCGGCAGGGCTGCGACATACGGCCCATCGACCTTTACGATCCGGGGTTTCAGCGGCAAGCCGAAGCCTATATTTGGCCCGACCAATTCGATCGCCTTGCGCGGTTCCGCGCGGCGGCCGATACGGTACGCCGCCTCGGCATCTCCGTTGACAAGGCAGATGCGGCGGATTGGCTGACGCAGCAGCTTGCGAAACACCAAGCCAAGGGCGTCCGCATCGTCTTCCATTCGATCATGTGGCAATACCTGTCGCGCGCCGCGCAAGAGGACATCACCCGCCAACTGAATGATGCCGGTGCAAAGGCCACAACGAATGCACCTCTTGCCTGGCTGCGGCTGGAGCCCGAGGATGTGAAAGGCCCCCCGTCCCTTATGCTTACCCTTTGGCCCGGCGGCCAAACTCAGAAGCTTGCCGTGTGCCATCCCCACGGCAAATCCGTCATGTGGTCGCCGGAAGGCGGCTAACGCCCCAACCGGTCGCACACCATCACTTCTGTACACGGATGAGTGAGAACGGCCCGCCGGCTCTGTTGCGAATAGTGAAATCGCGATAGAAAACAATGATCCATTTCCCTCAAGAGCGTATTATGCGTCCAGTCTCTTTCATCGCCATTGTGGTCGCGGCGGTTCTCAGTGCGACCAGCCTGATTGCGCGCGGCGACGATAACGCCCGCGTCGCAGCCTTGAGCTACGATCTTCTGTTCGGTCGCAACATCGCGTTCGATACGGCCGTTGAAGAACTTGTGGCGCGCAGCAACAAAGATGTGGTTCCCGCAATCGTCTTGGCGATGCGTTACCGGCCCGATTACGGCCACCGCCGACTGCGTGACGCCTTTCAGGCGCTGACCGGCACGCCGGTGCGGGATTGGTACGACGCCGCCCTATGGCAGCAGGCGCACTCCGACATCACACCCCACCCAAGCTTCCGGGATTTGAAGCTTCGCGTGTTTACGGAAATCGACCCGCGCTTCGAGCGCTTCCTGGGGGGCGACCGCTCGGCGCCTGAAAACATGGACATTCGGCTGGAAGAAATCGTCTGGGGCGGCGTGCGGGTGGATGGCATTCCGGCTCTTGATAATCCCGCGCTGATCGCAGCGGGGGATGCTGACTATTTGAAAAAAGACGACCTGGTGTTCGGCATCGAAATCAATGGCGATGCCCGCGCCTATCCCCTGCGCATCATGGGCTGGCATGAAATGTTCAACGACGTCATCGGTGGCGTTCCCGTGTCACTCGCCTATTGCACCTTGTGCGGCGCGGGCATCTTGTACGAAACCACCGTGGACGGGTATGAAACACCGTTCACCTTCGGCTCGTCCGGCTTCCTCTACCGATCCAACAAGCTCATGTATGATCGGCAAACGGACAGTCTGTGGAACCAATATACGGGCGAGGCGGTGACCGGCCCCTTACGCGGATCCGGAGTGAAACTGAAGATTCTCCCGGTCTCCATCACATCCTGGGAGAATTGGCGCGCGAAGCATCCGGACACCACCGTGCTGTCGCTTGCAACCGGCCATCGGCGCGATTATGGCTCGGGCGTTGTCTATGCAGACTATTTCGCCAGCGACGAGTTGCTGTTTCCGTCAATCGTGGGCGATGAAAGCGTGGTCAAGCGCAAGGACTATGTGTTCGGCATGCGCGAGTTTGGCGGCGCCAAAGCCTGGCCGCTTGCCGCATTTGAGGCCGGCGCGGTGATCAACGACCGCGTCGGCAATAAGGACGTGGTGCTGGTGGGCAACGAGGCGACCCGGACGGTGCGGGCCTATTACCGTTCGGATCAAAACTTTCGCGCGACAGCGGATTTGGATGTCATCGCAGATGCCGATGGCGGCTTGTGGACTGTCGAAGAGGAACGACTGCTTGGGCCGGACGGCGCGACGCTGCCCCGCGCGCCGGGCCACATCGCCTATTGGTTTGGCTGGAACAGCTTTGTGGGTGCCCGCAGCGCGCTTTATGAGCCAAGTTAGGATAAGACCTACGCCGTTTGGTCTTTTCCGAAATCCCCGCTAGTTTGGACACAACACGGGAAACGCCTAAACTGACGCGGAGTCTGCCATGCGCAGTTACATTTTGGCCTTTGTTTGTCTCCTCACAGGCGGCATTTCTGCCCATGCCGACGCGTTGAAGGAGGCGGTCGCCCAGGACTACGCTTATCTAGAGAGCTTGTATCAGCATCTTCACGCCAATCCCGAATTGTCGTTCAAGGAAGAGCAGACCGCCGCCCGGCTCGTCAAAGAAATGAAAGAACTCGGCTTTACGGTCACGGAGAAAGTGGGCGGCCATGGCTTCGTCTCCGTTCTGGAAAATGGCGATGGCCCAACCGTCATGGTACGGACGGATTTGGACGCTCTGCCGGTCGAAGAACGCACCGGACTTCCTTACGCTTCGAAAATAAAGTCGGTTGAACAAACCGGCCAGGAAGTCTCCGTCATGCATGCCTGTGGTCATGACGTTCACATGACCGTCTGGACAGGCACGGCGCGCCGCCTGGTGGCATTGAAAGATCAATGGCAGGGCACGCTGGTGATGATCGGTCAGCCCGCGGAAGAACGCGGCGCCGGCGCCGCCGCGATGCTGAAGGATGGCCTGTTCGAGCGCTTTCCGCGGCCCGACTACAATCTGGCATGGCATGTGAACCCCAGCCTTGCCGCCGGCATGGTGTCTTATAAGCCTGAGTTCTCCTACGCCAATGTGGATTCCGTCGATATCCACGTGAAAGGCATTGGCGGACACGGCGCCTATCCGCACACCACCAAAGACCCGGTCGTGATCGGCTCCCAGATTGTATTGGCGCTGCAAACCATCGCGTCCCGGGAGATCGCGGCCCAAGTGCCCGTGGTGGTCACCGTCGGCGCCTTTAATGCGGGCGCCAAACACAATGTGATCTCCGACGGGGCCCATTTGCAGCTCACCGTGCGGACCTATTCGGATGAAACGCGCAACAAGGTGCTGTCGTCCATCGAGCGCATTGCGCACAACACCGCACGGGTCGCCGGCCTGCCGGAAGACATGTTGCCCGAGGTCGTTCTCAAAGATGAGTACACCCCCGCCGGATACAACAATCCGGCATTGACGGAGCGTATCGCCACTTTGCTCAAGGAGAGTTTGGGCGACGAAAAAGTCGTGCTGGGTCAAGCAGTCATGGGCGGCGAGGACTTCGCCCGCTATGGCCGGGCGGAACCCCGAATTCCAAGCCTGATGTTATCATTAGGCTCTGTTTCGGCGGACAAATATGCGGCCTTCTTGAAGGGCGATTTACGGTTGCCGTCGCTTCATTCATCCGTATACGCACCGGACCCGGAACCCACCATCAGCACCGGTGTCTATGCCATGACATTGGCCGTTCTTGATCTGATGGGGGAGGAATAGGGCAACCCCTACACAAGTGAAACGTTAACCATTTCACGGTAGACAACCAGAGCCTGCGTCTGTGGCCCGGCAACCTTGTCGGATCCGGCGCTCGATCTAGTAAGTCTAAGAGGGGATGGTATGTTTGTTTTTAGCCCGCGCCGCCGGGTCGGTTTGGCCTTGGCGCTGTTCGCAGTCTTTGTGATTTCCGGCTGTGCATCGATCACAAAAGGGTCCAATCAGAAATTTCGAATAGAATCTCAGCCAGCTGGTGCAACAGCAACATTGAGTAACGGAATTTCTTGCACCACACCTTGCGAGCTGAAGCTGAAACGCCGCAAGGAATTCCAAGTCACCATCACGAAAGAAGGCTATGAGCCAATCACGGCCGCTGTGAGAAGCTCCGTTCGGCCAAGCGGCGGCGCGGCGATGGCGGGCAATCTTGTTTTGGGCGGAGTCATTGGTGCCGCCGTCGATGCTGGAACGGGTGCGGCGTTCAGTCTGCGTCCTAATCCCATGTCTGTGGTGCTTGCGCCTATCGGCAGCGGGCAAAAATCCGAACTGATTGATAAAGATGCCGCCGACGCGAGCGATGGCGAAGACGAGAAAGACAGCGCCTCATTAGAGTAGCCAGTCTTTTCCGCTCGAATTTGGAGAGAGCCCGGCTAATGCGCCGGGCTTTTTCGTGCTCTTGACAAAATTTACACTTAATATATTTTTATATTGAATATACGTTTTGGAGGGTGGAATGGTTGCCCATTGGATTGTGCTTCTCTGCGGCATTTTCCGGGTATTTGTGGTCTGGTCGGGCTTGGTCCTCATGCTTCTGCACCCCAAGCGCAAGATCCAATGGCATGCTTCCATGATCGTGGCCTATCCCGAGCCGTTTCTGTTGGCGGCCGTGCTCTATTGGGCGATGCCCACCGCCGCAGAGTCGGGCGGCGTGCTGACGATGTTGGGCGCCGCGTTAGGGATCAGCAGCGTCGGGCTGTTCATCTGGTCGTTCCTTGCCTACCGCAAAGTGGGCACCGGCCATTACGTGGACGAAAACCATCACGTGGTGACCAACGGGCCTTATGGTCTCGTGCGGCACCCGTTTTACACCTCGGCCTTTCTGTGTTGGGCCGGTGTGACGTTCGCCACCGGCAATATCTGGATTGCCGGATTGTTTGTACTCTATGTCATTCCCGCCTATTGGTTTTATGCTGCCTCGGAAGAGAATATGATGACGGCCGCCTTGGGGGCTCAGTATGAAGATTACCGGCGCAGTGTGCCCATGTTCATTCCCTTTCTATTTCCAAACCGTCACAGAAGCGCATGACGCGTGAACCGCAAACGGAATTGGGCTTGCGCGAACGAAAGAAGCGGGCCCAGCGCCAGGCTATTTACAACATTGCCCTTTCCGAATTTCGAAACCGCGGCTTCGATACGGTTACGGTTCAAGAAATCGCAGCGGAAGCAAACATCAGCCTCAAGACGTTTTTCAACTACTTCCCGTCCAAACAAGCCATCCTGGACGAATGTGTCGAACAACTTTTGGCCGGCTTTGTGACGGTGATTGACGAGTACACGCACGACAAAAGACGTTCCTTCAAAAGCCGATTGTCACATCTGGTTCAGGAAATGGCGTCGGCCCTGGAAGCCGATCGTGATTTTTGGCGCATGATTTTTCAGGAATCAAAACTCTTCAACGCCTCGGGGACCATCAAAGATGACGAAATGGAGGTTTACGCACACGTCACCGCCTTCTTCCGCGAAGGTCAGAAAACAGGCGATGTAAAAACGTCGCTCGACCCCCAGCAACTCGCCGAGATTTTTTTCAGCATCTATTACTTCACGGCCCTTAACTGGCTTGCCGATTGGTGGCCCAAAAAACAAAGCCTCACAAAACGATTGGACCAGGCGCTGGCTGTTTTTCTACAGGGCGCGCTTGCAGCCGACCCTACCTGAGAATGGCAAACAACCGGCCCAGGCTGAAGATCCGCATGGCGGCGCCGGCCACGTAGGTGAGGGCACAAGCGGTAAGGATCGAGTGGGCCGCTGATTGGTCCCGGGGCGCCAAATAGCCGCCACCAGATAAAACGGGCAGGGCCTTGTTGAAACTTGCGTCGAATTCCACCGGTAGCGTGATCAGATGCACCACCACTTCGATCAGGCCGAAAAGGATGAGCGCGGCGATGCCAATCAAGAACAGCTTCGGCGATATCATAAATCCGACCACGGATAACCCAACGGAAACGACGCCCGCCAAACGGTCCGCGATGAGAGCGGACATGACCAGGCGCTGCCGTGCCCGCAGCGGCCCATATTGGTCGCGGTCTTGGACGGCGTGCCCCACCTCATGGGCGGCCACCGCCAGGGCCGTGACGGAGCGTCCGTTGAGATAGGCATCGGATAACCGCACGGCTTTGCCGTCCGGGTCGTAGTGGTCCGCGCCGTCGCGGGCTTCCTCGACGCGTACTTCTTGCAATCCGAAGCCATCCAGTAAATGGCGCGCCAAATCACCGCCGGTGCCTTCGATGTCGGCGCGCTCATTGGCGTGCCGGTGTAGCACGTAGCGGACCCAAAGCTGGGGGCCGAAAACGACGGCCAAGAGAACCAGTCCACCGACGATCCAGATCATTCATGTTCCTTTTTGGGACAGTCGAATCGTCCAAAAAAAGATGGGTGCATGGGGTTCATCCAATGTTTGGCTTGCCGGGCCGCCCACTCCCCCTCCCAACCACCCGCAAGGGTACCGTATCCGGATGGTTGGGAGGGGGAGTGGGCCGGTCGAGCCCGTCAAAACAATGGGTGCATGGGGTTCATCCCAGTTTCCGGGAACACCCCACCCCTGGCCGGGAAATAAGCGTTTGGTCGACCACCATCAGTCGCCTCGGCCGGATTATTCACATGTCAAACAGCGGCCCCGGTCCCGCCTCCACGATCTAAGATAATCATGAATGCGGATGACGCCAAGGCCGTGGACGCGTATGCAGGCAAAATGGTTAGCCCACCAATCAAGCAAGCCATTCGCCCAGCTTTGGCGTCCGCTTCGATCGTTCGGCTGTCCGGAAACCTTCTCTTGTCGCTAGAGGCCGGCCGGTAACATCAATCCAACGGCATCTCATCGATGGTCATGGAAGGCCGTTTGCCACTTGGCAGCATGGCGTCTTGGGTTGAATGAAAATGCCACGGCGCATCCATATGCGTGCCGCTATGGGTTGACAGCTCGACCCATTCAACCGCCCAGCCTTCTTCATCCGGCAGATCTTTAGGCTCAAGGCCCGAAAAGAAGGTCATTAGATGGTCGTGCGTTTGCTGATGGTTAAGGTACTGCACCTTCGGTCCATATCCCGGCGGGTCGGAATGCTCACCATTCTCTATCGCGATGGAGAGATCGATGAATTTTCTCGTCATCTGCTCGCACCACTCAACCGGCTGCAATGGTCGTTCAGGCGGCTGTCGATCCACGGGCTTCACCGGGGTTCATTGGGGTGCATGGTTAGTAAATCGGATTCGAATGTTTGCGAAACCTAATCACTCTGTCTACTGAATAACTTTTCGATTTTTATGCGCCAACCGCGCGCGGCAGCCATGCCGCCCGAACGACCATTGTCGGACGTTCCGGCTGGGCCGCCTAAATCGACCGCCGGTTTGCCCTGTGCGTCCCGGCATGGACCGAAAGCCGTTCTTCCCAGCCGATTCGATCAATTCGCAACGGACCAGATTGGCCCTCTCCGCCGCGTCAATTTTGCTTGACGCTTAGACCGTATGCGGATAAAGGAGGATACATAGGTGTTAGAGCTACAAAAGAAGAAGACGTGAGTCGTCGGCCGCACTCCTTTCCGGAAATCGATAGAAAAACCCTATTAGCAGGGATGGAGCTTGCTGCGATTGCAGGGTCGGATTGCTATCGGCTTCAAAACAACGCCCATCTTCACGAGGTTTGGGATCTTGCAGGCCGTTCTATTGAGGAGCTCTTGAATCGTGAGCTTTTTCCCAACGACTCCTCGTCTGGCGACCGTCTGGTGAGTTGGCTCAAATCGCGCGCCCTCATGCGAAATTAGCGGAACGCCTCGACAGATTGAGCCCCGTCTTGTCCTGCTGGCACCGCCCTTAGGGGTGGTCTTCATGCCCCTCCAACACGCACCGCAATCATTGCCATCAAATGCCTGAGCGCTCCGCCTTATTGCTCTGCACAATGAAGACATAACTTAAGGATGTGCAACATCCGATGTAATAATAGCTGAAATAGTCCGCCGTTCAGTTTCGCACACTGATCGCTTATCCTATCAAAAACAAAGGCCAATCAGGTCATCACCCGCCAATCAGGGAGCGACGTCGGATTCTGAATACGACTCCTCAAGTGCCCAGTCCAAAGAATAATGAAATTACAGACGCTTCGGCGTGGAAGCAGATGCGTCAAGCGTGCCTCGACGATCCGGGGGCGTTTCATGGTGCACGTGCGAAACAAACGCTTTGCTGGTTGTTGCATGATCAGGGGCCAAATGGCGTTTGGGCATCATGGAATGCCGCGCAAAAAGGATGGGTGGGTTGGGATGCCAAAACGGGGCAGTCCGCCACCCTTGATCTGCCCGCGGAATTCGACCCTTGGACCCGGGCTTTCAACGGCGATGAAGCGCCTTACTGGTCGTGGTTCCAGGGCGGACTTACAAACGCCGCCTTCAACGAAGTCGATCGTCATGTGCTTGCCGGGCATGGTGATGAAGCCGCGCTCATCTTTGAAGGTGACCGCTGGAACATGGCGTCTAACGACGGCCGGGGCGGCCCAATCGACTGTTACGCGGTTTCGCGCAAGCAGTTGTTGCTGGAGAGCGCCAAATGCGCGTTGGCCCTGAAAGGGTTGGGACTGAAGTCCGGCGATCGCATCGCGCTCAATATGCCGAGCATTCCCGCACAGATCTATTGGACGGAAGCAGCAAAGCGCTTGGGCATCATCTACACCCCCGTGTTCGGCGGGTTCAGCGACAAGACCCTGTCGGATCGAATTGCCGACGCGGGCGCGCGCGTTGTGGTGACAGCCGACGGCAGCTACCGGAACGCACAATTGGTGCCGTTCAAACCAAGTTATACGGACCCGGCGCTGGATAATTTCATCCCGGTTTCGGTGGCCATGAGTTTGCTGAAGGAAACTCTGTCCGATCCAAAGCTGGCGGTGGGACAAGAACCGGCCAACCGGATTGAAGCCGCGGTCGCCGACTTGCTCACGGGCGAAGTTACCGTCGAACGGTCCGACGTCATGCGGGGTGTGGGCCGGGCGCTTGCCGACCTTGGGCAATCCGGCGCAATGACCGCCAGACAAGCGGCGCAACTGCGCACGGCGATTGCGACAAACCTCGTCGATTCGCCGCCGCGGGTTGATGCGGTCGTTGTCGTGCGCCATACGGCGCAGCCCGACCTCATTTGGAACCCGGAGCGCGACCATTGGAGCCACGAGCTCACGGACAGGGCGGGGGAGCAAATTCTTTCAGCCGCGCGCGATGCCGGCTTCGACGTTTCAACCGAGGACGCGCTGCTGGTCCTTCCCGACACGGAGTTTGTCCAAGCCATATGGGCGTCCTGCCCTGTTGTTGCGGTGGACGCGGAATATCCCAACTTCATCATCTACACATCCGGTTCGACCGGAAAGCCGAAAGGGGTCGTCCACGTCCATGGGGGATATTGCGCGGGCGTGGCCTCGACCATGCCTGTGGCATTCGATGCTGCCCCCGGCGATGTGATGTATGTGGTTGCCGATCCGGGCTGGATTACCGGGCAAAGCTATTTGATCGCCGCCTCTCTACTGACCCGGGTGACCACGGTGATCACCGAAGGCTCGCCGGTGTTTCCTCATGCGGGACGCTTCGCATCAATCATTGAGCGTCACAAAGTCAACATCTTCAAAGCCGGCGTGACCTTTCTCAAATCGGTGATGCAAGACCCGGAAAATTTGAGCGACGTGAAAACCTATGACATGTCCTCATTGCAGGTGGCCACGTTCTGTGCCGAACCCACGTCACCGGCCGTTCAAGCCTTCGCCATGGAAATTGTGACGCCCTGGTACATCAACAGCTATTGGGCAACGGAGCATGGCGGAATCGCCTGGACCCATTTCTACGGCAACAAAGATTTCCCGCTGCGCCCAGACGCCCACACCTATCCCTTGCCATGGGTTTTAGGCGATGTGTGGGTGGAAGACGCCGAGCAAACCAATCCGGACGGTTCTGCGTTCCAAATGTCCCGCGCTGCGGATGCCGGTGGCGCCCCCTGGCGCCAGGCAGACGCGGGAGAAAAGGGCGAGATCGTCATCACCCTGCCCTATCCCTACCTGGCCCGGACCATATGGGGGGACACGGAAAATTTCTCCGTAGAAAGCGATGGCGCCATCGCCCGCATCAATCCGGAATGGAAGGGCGATTTCGAACGGTATGCCGAAACTTATTGGCGGCGCTGGCGCGGCGCTTGGGCCTACACTCAGGGCGACTTCGCCATAAAGCATGAAGATGGGTCTTTCTCTCTGCACGGCCGATCCGATGACGTGATCAACGTGTCGGGCCACCGGATCGGAACGGAAGAGATTGAGGGCGCCATCTTGCGCGACAAGACGCTCGATCCGCAGTCACCGGTGGGCAATGTGCTCGTGGTCGGCGCACCGCACCGGGAGAAAGGCGTCACGCCCATTGCGTTTGTGACACCGGCCGGCGGCAAAAAACTCACACAAGAAGACCGCCGCCGTCTGACAGACTTAGTCCGTACAGAGAAGGGTGCCGTGGCGGCACCCTCTGATTTTTTGGAGGTAAGCGAATTTCCCGAAACGCGCAGCGGCAAATACATGCGCCGCATGGTCCGCGCGATCGTTGAAGATGGCGATGTGGGGGATGTGACCACGCTGCGCAATCCGGAAAGCCTAAATGAATTGCGGCAGGTGGTTGACGCTTGGCAGCGCAAACAGCAATTGTCGGAAGACCAGCCACTCTTCGAGCGCTACCGCTATTTCCTCATCCAATACAACGATTTGGCGCCCGGCAAACGCGTCGCCACGGTGACCGTAACGAACCCGCCGGTCAATGCGCTCAACGAACGGGCCATTGACGAGCTGGTGATCGTGGTCGAGCACTTGTCGCGCAAAGACGACGTGGCGGCGGTCGTTTTCACCGGTTCCGGCAATGCCTCTTTCGTTGCGGGCGCGGATATCCGCCAAATGCTCGAAGAGGTGAATACGGTTTCGGAAGCGATGGTCTTGCCGAACAACGCCCAATTGGCATTCCGAAAAATCGAGACCATGGGAAAGCCGTGTATCGCCGCCATCCAAGGTGTGGCGCTGGGCGGCGGGATGGAATTCGCCTTGGCGTGCCACTACCGCATCGCGGAACCGATGGCACGCTTCGGGCAACCCGAAATCAATTTGCGCCTGTTGCCCGGTTATGGCGGCACCCAGCGGTTGCCGCGGTTGCTGGCCGAAAAATCCGGACAAGAAGGGCTGCGCGATGCCCTTGATCTCATCCTGGGCGGGCGCGCCATCGGCGCTGACGAGGCCCTGGCACTCGGCGCGATCGATGCGGTGGCAGACGGATCGGCGGACGCCCTGTCCCTCGCACACGCCGCTATTCGCGCGTTTGTGGTCGAGGGCAAAGACAGTGCCTTGGGACGGGCCTTCAACGAACGCCAGACCCAAACCAAGAATTGGGAAACCCCCTCCAGCATCGATCTTGAACAGACGCTTACGGACGACTTTCTTCAGCGCATCTTGCGGCAGTTAAAATGGGCCGGCCGCGAGAAAGCCGGCGAACGGGCGCTGGACGCCATTCGCACCGGCTGGAACGAAGGCATGTCAAATGGCCTGGCCTGCGAAGCGAAGCGTTTCGCGGAAGCGATCATCGATCCCGATGGCGGCAAGACCGGTATTCAGTTGTTCATGGACAAGCAAAGTCCGCCCCTTCCGGTTCGGCGCAACGGCGTGTGGATCGACGAAGAACACGCAGCACGCCGCGACCGCCTGATCGCCGAAAACCAAATGTTGCCGGTGGGCGCGCCGTTCTATCCGGGCGTAACGGCCATACCGCCTTACCAATTGGCCTTTGGGATTGCTCGGGATCCAGACACGGGCGCCCCGCGCTTCGGACCGCCGGGCACCCACGAGCGCGAATTGATCGTGCCGGTCCGCACGCCCGAGCCCAATGAAGCCTTGGTGTACATGCTCACATCCGAGGTCAATTTTAACGACAACTGGGCCCTCACGGGCGTTCCGGTGTCTCCGTTCGATGCTCATGACGAGGATGTTCAAATCACCGGCTCCGGCGGATTGGCCTTGGTGGCGGCGCTGGGCAGCGAAGTGAAGGCAGAGGGGCGCGTAAAAGTTGGCGATTTGGTCGCCGTCTATTCGGGAACGAGCGACCTTCTGTCTCCCGAATCCGGCAACGACCCCATGTATGCAGGCTTCGCGATCCAAGGCTACGAAACGCGAACGGGCAGTCACGCACAGTTCCTGAACGTACAGGGACCCCAGCTTCACCGTCCCCCGGGCGACCTCACATTGGAACAGGCGGGAAGTTACACCCTCAATCTGGGAACGATCACGCGCTGTCTGTTTACGACACTGCAGATCTCACCGGGCAAGACTCTGTTTGTGGAGGGGGCGGCCACCGGCACCGGGCTCGATGCCTTGAAAAGCAGTGTGCGCACCGGCCTCTCGGTTACCGGCCTGGTGTCCAACAATGAGCGTGCGTCGTACATTGTGGGGGAAGGCGCGGTCGGGGCCATCAATCGAAAAGATCCTGAAATCGCCGCCTGCTTTACGCCGGTCCCCGACGACCCAAGCGCCGTTGCCGACTGGGAAGCGGAAGGCGGCAAGCTGCTTGAAACATACCGTTCACTGAATAATGGCAAACTGGCCGACTATGTCGTCAGTCACGCGGGCGAAAGTGCCTTCCCCCGCAGTTTCCAACTGCTTGAGGAGAACGGCACGCTTGCATTTTACGGGGCCTCATCCGGGTATCATTTCAGTTTTGTCGGCAAACCGGGCAGCGAAAAGCCGGAGACGATGCTGGAACGGGCCGCCTTGCGCGGCGGGGAATCCGTTCTGCTCTACTACGGTCCGGCGTCACGCGACCTTTCCGACGAAACGGGCTTGGAGCTCATCGAAGCCGCGCGCTTGTTCAAGGCCCGCACGGTCATCGTGACGACAACCGACGGCCAGCTTGAGTTCTTGCAGTCGCTGGGGCTTGAGGAATCGGTCGAAGGGATCATCAGCCTGGAAACGCTCAAACGGCGCGACGGTGAAAACTTTGATTGGCCGTCCACACTGCCGCGCCTGCCGGATGCCCGCGAAGATATCGAAAACTTCAAGATCGGCGTGCGCGATTATCAACAGCGTACGCTAAAGCCATTCGGGTCTGCTGTCGGCCGGCTGTTGCGGTCGCCGGGAAATCCGCGCGGTGTGCCGGATCTTGTGATCGAGCGGGCTGCAACCGACACACTCGGCGTCTCCACGTCGCTCGTGAAACCATTCGGGGGGCGGGTTGTCTTTGCGGAAGACATGGGCGGCCGGAGATACACCTTCTACGCCCCGCAAGTTTGGACGCGGCAGCGCCGCATATTCATGCCCACGGCGAACATTTTTGGCACCCACCTGTGCAATGCGTACGAGGTGACGGTGATGAACAACATGGTTTCTGCCGGCCTTTTGGACGTGACCGACCCGCAGGTCGTCCCATGGGAAGGGCTGCCGTCGGCCCACCAGTCCATGTGGGACAATTCGCATGCCGGCGCGACCTATGTGGTCAACCACGCGCTGCCCGTGTTGGGGTTGCGCAGTCGTGATGAGTTGCTTGAACACTGGGCGTCACACGCGCTGAGTTAAGCGTGACCCCGCACCCCTCAGGAGAATCTTTATGTCTGTTGAAAGCCCTATTGTGACCAACACAGATCCAACTTCGTCCGAGGCAAAAGGCCGATTGGCCGGGAAAATTGCAGTGGTCACAGGTGCTGCTGGAAATCTGGGGGGCGAGATTTCCAGAACCTTTGTGCGCGAAGGGGCTTTTCTGATCATGACCGGACGCACCAAGGAGCGCATCGAAGCGGCGCGCGCAGCGGTTTTGGCTGACACAGGCGCTCCCGACTATCGCGTTCAAACCGCCATTCTCGACGGCGCGGATCCCAATTCCGTGCGCGACGCCCTGGCGCCCATCAAAGCGGAATTCGGCCGCATCGACATCCTGATCAACAATGCGGGATCGGCGGGGCCAAAACAGCCGCTCGACAACGTGCCGCTGACCCGTGAGGAAATGGAAGCCTGCGGCGACACGGAAACCGTTGTCGACGCGATGCGTAACATTTTGGGCGTGACATGGAATTTGGCACGGGCGGCGGCCTGGCTGATGCCTGTTGGCGGGGCGATGGTCAACATTTCCACCATCTTCTCTCACACCCGATATTATGGCCGCACCGCCTATGTTGTGCCGAAAGCAGCGCTCAACTCCCTGTCTCAACAATTGGCTGAAGAACTCGGCCCGCGTGGCATTCGGGTCAATACGGTCTTTCCCGGACCCATTGAAAGCGAGCGCATTCGCACTGTGTTCGCGGCCATGGACAAAATTCAGGGCCATGAAGAAGGCGAAACGGCAGACTATTTTATGGGCCGTATGTCGCTTCAGCGCAGCATCGATGGCGGGCAGAAGACCAAAACACTACCCACCCCGCCGGACATTGCGCAGACCTGCCTGTTCCTTGCCAGCAATGAGTCCGCGGCACTGAACGGTGTCGAAATCGACGTCACCCACGGCATGAGCGTCCGCAAGGAAAACCGTTCCACCTACATGACGCGGCCCTCATTGCGGGCCCTCGACGGCGCCGGCCTCAGTGTACTGATCTTAGCCGGAGAGCAATGGGAAGACGCTCTTGAAATGGCGCGCATCCAGATTGCCTGTGGCGCCCGCGTTTTGCTGGGCCTGGCGCGTCAGGCGGACGTAGCCCAGGCAGAAGCGCGCATCAAGGCGCAAAAGGCCGGAGACGGGTTGACCATTGCCCGGTTTAATCGGGCAGAACCCCAAAACATGGAGGAATTGCTCGACACTTACAGTTCGGAACATGGCCCTGTCACGAGCGCGTTCATATTGCCGTTGAAAGCGCCCGATCATTTTTGCGGTCCGCTTCTGGAAGCAAGCGACGCAGCGGTCGAAGAATTTATGTCCACCGAAATGGTCGGGGCCATCGCGATCGCCCGCACGCTTACCCGATATTGGAAGAAGCGCACCGATCTCGTGCAGGACCCCCGTTTTGTGTTTGTGTCAAACGCCAGCGATGGACTTGGCGACACCTACAATCAAGTGCTGTCCGCGGGCATAGCCCAACTGATCAAGATTTGGCGCGACGAAGCAGGTGTCGACGCCGTGCAGGGGCGCCTTAAGCGAGCGATTTGGGGCAATCAAATCATTCGTTACACAAACAAAGAAGGTGAGAACACGCGCTTTGCCGCAAGCCATGCGACACGCATTGTTTTCAAAGAACAGAAGATCTCGGAAATCAGCCTCTACCTGCCCGGCAGCATCAGTGAAGAGACCGGCGCCCGCCGGGCCATGGTCGGCTTTGCCGAAAACATTACGGGCCTTCACCTGGGGAAGGTTGCCTTCATTACCGGCGGTTCTGCCGGCATTGGCGGCCAGGTGGCGCGCCTGCTTGCGCTTGCCGGCGCTAAAGTCATGATGGTCGCGCGGCGGGAGAGCGAACTTGAAGCAGCGCGCGCACGGATTGTTGGCGAGTTACAGGATGTGGGCTTTACGGGCGTTGAGCGCCGTGTACGGATTATGCCTGATGTGGATGTGAGCAATTTCGACTCTCTCAAAGAGGCCTTGGACGCCACAATCGCAACATTCGGCCGGATCGATTACCTGATCAATAATGCGGGCGTTGCCGGTGCTGAGGATATGGTGGTCGATATGGACCTGGAGTCTTGGCGTTTTACGCTCGACGCCAATTTGGTCTCGAACTATTTCTTGATGCACCACGCCGTGCCGCTCATGAAGAACCAGGGCGGCGGTTACGTGTTGAACGTGTCGTCCTATTTTGGCGGCGAAAAGTTCCTGGCGGTCGCTTATCCCAACCGTGCGGACTACGCGGTATCCAAGGCGGGTCAACGGGCAATGGTCGAGAGCTTCTCACGGTTTCTCGGGCCGGAAGTTCAGTGCAACGCGATTGCCCCTGGACCCGTCGATGGCGACCGGCTCTCCGGTGTCGGCGGCAAGCCCGGCCTTTTCCAGCGCCGCGCCCGGCTTATCCTCGAAAACAAACGGCTTAATGCGGTGTATGCCGCTGTGATCGCCGCCGTGCGTGACGGGGCGCCGGTCGACAAGGTGCTGACGCGCTTGTCCCGAAACAATATCAGTGCTTTGTCGCACGACGCGGATGCACCGATTGGATTGCGCAAACTGGCCTTGGATCTGGCCAAGCAAGGCGACGGCATCTGCACCTGGGACCAGTTTGTGCTGACGCCGGGCATCGCAGACCGCCTGTTGTCGCGATTGCGTTTGGGCGGCTATCTGCTTGATCTGCCCCAATGGCAAAACGAAAACACTGCGGCCGATCCCGAGGCGACCTGGTTGAAAATGGTGCCGGCAGACGACGTGCCATTCTTGCCGCAAGAACTCATCAATCACGAGGCTGAGAAGGTGGGCAAGGGTGTCCTCTCGCAGCTTCATCTGGGCACCATGCCCACCGAGGATGAAGTGGCCCAGGCAACCGTCTTCTTCCTGGCCGACCGCGCGGTGAGTGGGGAAACCTTCATGCCGTCGGGCGGTCTGCGCGTTGAACGCTCGACGGTCGAGAGAGAAATGTTCGGCAGCCCCAAGCCTGAGCGCCTTGAGCAGATGCGCGGCAAGACCGTCTGGATGATCGGCGAACACCTCGCCGATTACATCGCCGACACGGTCAGCTATTTGATTAAGACCTGCGGTGTGGAGCACGTCGTGCTCCTGACAAGGACCGAAAAAGGCGGCAAGGCGATCATCGATTTGATGGAGGATTGTCCGACGGACCCCGTGCACATAATTCCCGCGGGCGACGAAATCGAAAGCGCCATGGACCATGCTTTGGCCCAATGGGGCCGGCCAACGACGGTTGTGTCGATGCCGACGGAAGGTCTGCCGGATCGTCTGTTCGAGGTTGATCAACCGTTGTCGCCGGAGGACTTCAGCCGGCTGGTCGATCAGAACTTGACGCAACACTTCCGCGTTTCCCGCAAAGCATCACTGTACGATGGCTGTCAATTGGTGCTCGTCTCTCCGGATGTGCCCTTCGGTACAACCGGCCCTGCCTTTGAGATTGCAAATTTCATCAAAACCACGCTGCACGCTTTCACGGCAACGCTCGCCGTCGAAAACGAACGGTTGGTGCATGACGTGCACACAAACCAAATCAATCTCACGCGGCGGGTGCGCTCGGAAGAACCGCGCAATGAAGAAGAACACCAGGAGGAACTCAAACGTTTCACCCGGGCGGTTCTTCTTGTGGGTGCGCCGCTGCCGGACGCACAAGACTCGCGGTACCGCGCCCGAATCTACCGCGGCACATCCATGACCGTTTAGGGCAGGCCGAACATTCGCCCATCTGACCCGGGCGGTGCACCGCTTATGCGGTCGACGCCGGCAGCCATTCGTTTGCCGGATGTGATAGAGTGATTCCGGACGCCGCCAACCAGGATTACAGCGTGCGGACGATGTCGGCGTCAATTTCATAGGGTGCTCATGACCGAAACAAACCAGGCAAGCCCACCGGGCGGGCCAATTCTACCACCCGATCATCCGCTTCGCTTCGACCTGAACAACGAAGTTCATGCGCGACCGCCGGAAGCGCTCGAGGCGCCGTTGCGCCTGTCTTACCTCACCCTAATCTCCGATCCCACAAAACGGGATGAAGCCACCGGCCCCATCCGTGATTTGGCGGAGCGGTATTCAGCTGTTCCTGCCGAACCCGGAACAAATCATTACAGTGCCGATTTGGGTCCCTTTCGGGTGAAATGGGAACAACATACAGAGTTCAGCCGCTACATGTTCATCACCCCGGGTGCGGTCGAAAAGCCCTTTTCTGACCCGCCGATCAATACCGTTCCGCATGAATGGCTGGCGGATCTGGGTGGTCAGGTCGTGGTGGCGACGCACGCGACAATCTTGCCGAAGAGCCGCAGCGCGCTCAATTATGACCAACTGTCTTCTCTTCATTTCGGCGGGAACGCCCTGGTTGGCGCGTCAATCGGCGGCGGGGCCGCAACCGCGCTGACCGATTGCCGCATTCATGGAGACGGGTTCAGCCGCCTTCTTGTGTATGACCAAGGCATGACACCGCGACAGGCGGGACGCACGCTTCAGCGGCTGTTGGAAATTGAAACGTATCGCATGATGGCGTTGTTGGCGTTTCCGGTCGCGCGCGAGCTTTCACCTTACATAAACAGATCCGAACGCGAGCTGGTGCAAATCACCACGGCCTTGACCACGGCCGGCGAAATGGACGAACCGGTATTGTTGGATCGCTTAACGCGGCTTCAGGCGGGTATTGAAAGCCGCCGCACCGACACGCAATTCCGGTTTTCGGCCGCGCGTGCGTACTACCAACTCGTTCGACGCCGCATCGATGCGCTTCGAGAGGAAAGGATACAGGGCTTGCAAACGTTTCGGGAATTCACCGAACGGCGGCTCGCACCGGCGATGGATACGTGCGAGTCCACGGCGGCCCGTCACGAGGCCCTATCACAGCACGTCGCCCGCGCCACACAATTGCTGTCGACGCGGGTTGAAATCGCCAGCGAGCGGCAGAACCGCGGTGTTCTGGAATCCATGAACAGGCGGGCACGCCTACAACTTCGACTGCAGGAAACCGTGGAAGGTCTTTCAGCGGCCGCGATCACCTATTATGTGGTCGGCCTTGTGGGCTACGCGGCCAAAGGCTTGAAAACGGTTGGCATGCCCATCAACCCGGACGTCACGATGGCTGTCAGCATACCGATCGTCGCCACCATAGCGTGGCTGGGCATTCGGCGTATCCGCGCAATCGTCCGGCGTACCGAAGAGTAAGACTTTCCAAACGACCCCCTGGGTGCCAGGGCGTCGTTTGGTACACGCCGCTCTAAACCCAAGATTTATCGCGGCGGCGCATAATGATGGATCACGGCCCAATCGTACCAATTGTCGACCACGGTACCGGTCAACAATATGCCGATGCCGCCCGTCAGTGGCGTGAGCACGGCAAACCACCAAGCCCAGCGATGGATCGATTCCATGGAGGCGTTGAAGCCCATGGTCCAGCGCCAGAACAGCGCTGCTCGTTCCGACGCCGTGCCCCGGTCGGAAATCTGCTCTAACTCGCGGTCGCCCCCATACCGCGTGACAGCGAGAATGGTTGCGCCATGCATGGCGAACAGCAACGCCGAGCCGTACAGGAACGCAATCGAGAAACAGTGGAACGGGTTATAGAACAGGTTGCCGTAGGTGATCGAAAACGCATTTGTCCAATCCAGATGCGTGAAGATTCCGAACGGCACCGCTTCCGACCAGCTTCCCATCGCAACTGGACGGATGAAACCCAGGACCAGGTAAAGCCAAATTGCCGACGCAAAGGCCCATGCCGTGTGCGTACCAAGGCCAAGTGCAATCGCCCGGCGATAAGTCCGTACCCACCACAACAGGATGGAAGCGGTCAGGAAGAAGCCGGCAATCAGCCACCAGCCGCCCTCATTCAAGGGCGGAAATATTTTGAGACCATGCTCGGGTCCCGGAGGATTGAGCGTCAAGTATGGCAGCAATGTAATGAACTTGATCGGATCCCAATCAACCGACGCCCACATGTTGAGGCCGATGATCTCTATGGCAATGAAACCGAACAGCAAGGACGTAATGCCGGTCCAACCGAGATAGATCGGACCGATTTGCGCATTCCCGATTTTGCCTAGCCAATAGGAAAAGCCGGGATTGCCGGACCGATCGAAATCGGACAAAGGAATTGGAACACCCATTTCCGGTGCTGCACGGACTTGGACTTGAGTGAATATGTTTTGATATCGGGCCATGATAATCGCTCTCTTACGGCCATTGGTCGCGGTGTTCGTAGTTCGGATCGAAGATATCCGCCCACGGCATCCACCATTCCTGCCAGGTCAATTCCCAGAAGGGACCTGAAATAACAATACAAACGGCGCTCCAGAATCCGGCATTGAGGGCCAAGAACAAACCCAAACGATGGATACCCAACGGGCCGATCGAGTAGCCGATGAAATCGCGGAAGAACGTGTCTTCGTGATCCGGAGTTTTCATCGTGTGGCCTTTTCGAGGATTCGCCGCGGAAAGGATCAACGAGCCGTGCAACGCCAAGGCAAGGGTCGTCGTGAAGAAGAACGTGATGGCGATCATATGCGCCGGGTTGTAGTGAAAATTGCCGTAGGCGTAGCCGGTATTCGATACCCAATCCAGGTGAGTGAAAATGCCATACGGGAAACCGTGGCCCCATGCGCCCATCATTACGGGTCGAATGACCACCAAGCTCACATAGGCGAAGATTGCAAAGCTAAACGCAAACGGAATGTGGAAGCCGATACCGAGTTTGCGGCAAATTTCCACTTCGCGCAGCGCCCAAGAACAAAAGGCGCCAATGGCACAGATGGTAATCCATTGCCATAAGCCGCCTTCCTTAATCGGCGCGAAACCGAGGCCATACTCAATAGGCGGCGGCTGGATGTCGATGAGCCAAGGATTGAACTCGCCCTGCAAGGCTGCCCCGTAGAAAATCAGCGCCGTGCCGAGTGAAGCAAAGATGACGGTCGTGACGCCAAAGAACCCGACATAAAAAGGGCCCATCCAATAATCGAAGAGATCGCCTCCGACGAGGGTGCCCCCACGAACACGATACTTTCGTTCAAAGCTTAGGAGACTCATGATGATCTTGCCTTTTTAGATCCGATTCTTGGACGCACGATACTGTCTTGGCCCGGTTTTGTGGGCGGCGCGGTACCATTCATCCGCCCACAAATCATAGATGCCGGCAATTCACATTGCCCGGCGATTGATCACGTAATCACTTCCTCGGTGATGACCGTCAGCGTCGATGCTTGGGTACCTGCAACACCCTCAATCCAATTGTACCGGTCGGTGCTGAGAAGGATGAAGTGAATCAGAAGCGCCAGCGTCATCAGGAATATCGCCAAGGCGATCAGAGCGCGCCGCGGATCAAATAGCAGCCAAATCTTATACATATCTTCTAACTCCTTAGACGATGAATGTTGTCAACACGGTGTGCGCAAGAGAGCTCACATCTTCGACAGGGGCACTCGATTCAAGAGCGGGGAACCATGGCCGCCAGAACCAAACGAGCATGTGCGCAACAATGGCAATCACCGTAAAAATGATGAAGCTCGTCATGAAGATTGAGTGGAACTCCTTGGCCTCCTGATCGGTAAGCCCGGTAAGAGTTCCGGTTTGTTCGTCGCGTATAGCCATATGTTACCTCCTTAGTGGCTTTGGCCTTGACGTCGCTGAGCGCGGATCAGACATACTCAACAAAAGTGCGATGCTGGCCGCGCCGTTCCCGGTTCCGGACTCGTCCGGCCGTAGAGAATATTCCGTATACACATGATCGGTCATGCTGCCTGCCCCTTCTTGAATATCTGTTGGGCTTCGCACACATGATCGATCGTGACGTGGGATTCCCCAGCCTCGCGCGCATGCCGCTCTGCTGCATCTCGCAGCCGTTTCGCGGCGGAAATTCTGATGAGAATCGGTTGGGCTTCGACAAACTCGTCGAAACTCCGCTTGGCGTCTTCGTCCCAAGGAATCTCGCGGACGATGCGTGCCGGCGTTGCGTCGACCTCATCGAGCCCGACACTCAGCGGCAGAATGTCGAACAACGCATCAAAAAGAGCGTTGCACACTTCTTGAACCACATAGGTCGCGCCCGCATAGCCCATAAAAGGCGTGCCGGTGTGGCGGCGAACGATGGCCCCTGGGAAGGATGCGGGCATGTAGCGAGCGCGGCTGCCGCATTCCGCCATATACATGCGCTCGTTATAGCTGCCGAACAGAATAAGCGGCGGCGTTTCGCGGATCGCGCTTCGCACCGCCTCATTGTCCGGTTTGACGCCGGCCGTGCGGGCAAATGCGAATGTGCAAGGCAAACCAAGGTCCGCTTCCAAGAAACTCCGCAGGCCCCGCGCATAGGTCTCTGTCGCGACTATTCCGAAGCTTGCCGTGCCGAAAAAGTCTTGGGTCACAGAGCGCCAAAGGTCCCAAATGGGTTTGATGGTCGTGTGTTTTTCCTGCTCGATAAACGGTTCGGGATCGACACCGGTCAATTCACCAAGCTTGCGTAAGAACCGTGTCGTGGAATCGAGCCCGATCGGCGCTTGCAGATAAGGCCGCTCTAAGGTCTCGCAAAGATTGCGCCCAAACTCGCGGTACATGCAGATGTTCACATCGGCATCCGCAAGTTTTCGAATATCGGCAAGGTGGCTCCCCAGAGGGAAGACCATGTTGACCTCAACGCCGACGCCTTCTATCAGCCGGCGAATTTCGGCCAGGTCCGAGGGCATGTTGAACGTGCCATACATCGGGCCGATGATATTCACCTTCGGTGGTACGCCCTCTTTGCGGGGCTTCAGTTTGGGCACCTTCTTCGGCCCGAATTGTTTCCAGAGCCAAGTAAGCGCGCGATCCGCGCTTTGCCACTGATCTTCGTCGATGGTGCGCGGCAGAAAACGTTGGATGTTTGTTCCTTCCGGCGTAACGCCGCCGCCGATCATTTCGGCAATGGAGCCCGTTACCACGACGGCGGGCAAATCCGGATCGAGCGTCGTCCAGGCGCGCTTCATGGCGCCCTCGGTTCCGACCTGGCCTAGTTCCTCTTCGCCCAAACCGGTGACCACGATCGGCAATTCGTGGGGCGGCAAACCGTCTGTGTAATGAAGAACAGAGGTCACCGGCAAGTTCTCACAGCCAACCGGCCCATCAATGATGACCTGCAGCCCCTTGATGGCCGTAAAGGCGTAGACCGACCCCCAATAGCCGCCGGCGCGATCGTGATCGACCACTAACATCCGACCGCCTCCTGTGCTTTTTCGGCCGCAGCGCGTTGTTTGGCGAACTTCGCCTTGAATTCGGGCCGGTCCGTAGGCATGCCCTCCCAAACACCCGCGGCATGACCTTCGCCGACGCCTTCGAAGAAATTCCGCATACGGTCGAAACGGGATTGATTTGCCAGCGCGGCATTAACGACCTGCGCCAGCGAACCGGCACCGGCCGGGCCCATGAGCGGTCGCGCAGAGATCAAATTCGTGAAATAGAGCGCCGGCCGCTGCCGTTCTTTCACATGCTGAACGACCGGTGTGGTGCCAATCGCCAGGTCGGGATCGAACTCTTCGAAAGCGGCAAGATCCTGCTCAAGCGAGGCGCGATACTGAACCCGGACGCCGCGCGCTTCGAGCCATTCCCTGTCGGGATCGGACCAGGGTGTTCGTGGACAGGCAGTTCCGACATAAGGCACGGTGGCCCCGCTTTCGATGAGCAGCCGTGCCACTAGCAATTCCGATCCCTCATAACCGGACAGCGTGATGCGCCCTTTGATAGGCGCCTGTGACAAGGCACCCGAGATCGCGCCCGCCATGGCGTTTTTCGCCGCATCCACCTTCGCTTGCGCGATACCGACCGTCTGCCCCACCGCCTCAAGCCAGGCCACGGTTCCGTCCAAACCAACCGGTGCGGACGGAATTATCGCCCGTCCGGCGGCTTCGAATTCGCGGATGGACGCCTTGTAAAAGGGATGGATCGCGGCGACGGCCGCACAATCAAGCGCCGCATAGAGTTCCCGCCATTCCCGTGTCGGCACGACCGGCCCGGCGGCCAAGCCCAACGGCTTGAGCATGGCGTTGATGCCCACCGGATCCGCGGGGAACATTTCACCCAATAGCGAAATTGTCGGGAGGTCGACCCGCTCCTTCGGCGCGGCCACCGCTCCAGCTTCGGCTTCCTGACGGGCATAGTTCAGCATTGCCCCCGCCAGCACGTCCTTTGCTTCCGCATGAGTGGGAACGCCGAACCCCGGCACATCGATTCCGACAATGCGAACGCCGTTGATCTCCTTGGGCAGGAGCTGCAAGGGCACGCCGGAGGCGGTCGGCACACAGAGATTGGTCACCACAACCGTGTCGTACTGTTCGGGATCCGCCAGATCGTACACCGCCTCGCGAATGTCTTCGAACAGCTTGCCCGTTACCAAGGTTTCCGAATTGAACGGCACATAGCCTACCGAGCGGCGCGCACCGTAGAAGTGAGACGTAAACGTCAAGCCGTAGACACAGCAGGCGGACCCGGACAGGACGGTCGCCGTCCGCCGCATGCGCAAACCCACCCGCAGAGATCCGAAGGCGGGACACATGCTTTGAGGTTGGTCATGCGGGCCGACCGGATAGTCTTCCGCATACCGATCAAGAATTTCGGATTTCCCGGCGGCACTCGCCTTCGCCTTAAGCTGCTCGGCGCCCGCATGGCATCCAAGACCATCCGCCGTTTCGACGGCGCTGTCGGAAGGGGCCGACGCGGCGGGTTGCGCGGTCTGATCGCCATTCGACAAGGGGGTGCTTGCCGCATCGTCATACACCGCTTCGCGGGCCGCCCCTTCGTTTGAATAGATGACCGTCATCGTCGTGCTCAAACCTCGTCGTAAATGACTTCGAGAGATTGTTTCTCCACAAAGTTCGCGCCGCGCATGTCGGCCACGGAAGCGGGCTGAAGGTCGAAATCGGCGCCCGTTTCTTCCGGTGAGAACAAGCCGAGCAACTGGTCGGAGGTCAGCGGTGTCGGCTGCAGGGGCGGCGCTTCGGCCACATTCACGGCCAGATCCTCAAACATCGGCCCCCAGGACGTGTCGGGCTTGCCGATGATCTGGTAGTTGGCCGACTTCCGCCGAATTTCTTCATGGGCGGGGATGGCGGATAGAATCGGAATATCGACGGCTTTGGCAAACGCAGCAGCTTCGCCGGTGCCGTCATCCTTATTGACCACCATGCCGGCCACACCCACATTGCCGCCCAGCTTGCGGAAATATTCGACGGCGGAACAAACATTGTTCGCTACATAAAGCGACTGCATGTCGTTGGACGCGACGACGATTACCTTCTGGCACATGTCCCGCGCGATGGGCAGGCCAAACCCGCCGCACACCACGTCGCCCAGGAAATCGAGCAGAACATAGTCGAAGTCCCATTCGTGGAAGCCGAGTTTTTCAAGCGTCTCGAATCCATGAATGATGCCGCGGCCGCCGCATCCGCGGCCCACTTCCGGTCCCCCCAATTCCATGGCGAAGACACCGTCCCGTTTGAAACAAACGTCTTCGATCGCCACGTCTTCGCCCGCCAGCTTCTTTTTCGACGAGGTTTCGATGATGGTGGGACAGGAACGGCCGCCAAAAAGCAGCGAGGTGGTATCGCTTTTGGGATCACAGCCGATCAGCAAGACCCGCTTGCCGAGTTGAGCCATCATGTAACTCAGATTGGACAGGGTGAAACTCTTGCCGATGCCACCCTTTCCATAGATTGCGATGATTTGCGTTTCTTTGGTCGGCTCACCGACCGGCACCGGATCCGGCTCGATCGCAGCTTCTTCACGCAGTTTCTTGTCGGCAAAAATCGAGACGCTCATGCGTCACCTCTCCAATCGATTATCATTTTGAGACATTCCGGATCGTTGAAAGCCGTCTTGTAGGCTTCTTCCGCGTCCGTCACCGAACGGTGATGGGTGATCAATCCGTCTAAAGACAACCGTCCATCGCCGATGGCATCCGTAACCGCGACCAAGTCTTCAGGATCCCACTCTGCGGCGACCCGAATGGTCGCTTCTTTCATAAAGGCCGGCGGGAATTTGAAGCTGAGCGGCGCACTGTAGAACCCTGCAAGGATGATCTGTCCGCGCCGGTCCATCGCGCCAATGGCACGATCCAAAACGCTCGAATCGCCGCTTGCGTCGCAAACGCACCGATAATCCGACCGGTCGTCCGTATCAGGATGAATAATGCGGTAATCCGACCGTTTGCCCCGACGGGCTTCATTCGTTTCCCAGACCGTTGGCGCCGGAAAACCTTCCGCCATGACGATGCGGGCAATCAGCCGTCCCAAGACGCCGTGGCCGATCACCAGATCAGGGGCATTCCCCGTTCCTGCAGCCGCGGCGGCATGGCGTGCCGTCGCGGCCAGCGCAATAAGAACGCCTTTCTCCGCGATTGAGTCGGGAAGCGCAACCAGACGATCCCCGGGCACAATGAGATGGTGTGCCGACGCCCCGAACAATCCGCGTGCATCTTCGAAACAACTGGCACCGGGAATGAACACATGGTCGCCAGGGCTCACCCCTGCGTCTGGACCCGCATCGATGACGCGGCCCACGGACTCATATCCGGGCACGAGGGGATATCCCATCCCGGGAAAGGGGGGCATGTCGCCCGACCACAAAAGGCGCTCAGTACCGGTGCTGATTCCGCTCCAATCGACTTCGATGACAGCATCTGCCGCTTCTGCCGGTTTGAGCGTCAGGTGCCGCAGATCTAGCTTGTTCGGTTCATCGACAACGATCGCAAGGGTCTTGTTTTTTTCCCAGGTCATGTCTGCTTTCACCGTTGGCGGACCGATGTTTCCACCACCGCAACTTGTCAGCTTAGAGTGACAGTTAGAAGTGTCAAGTTTTTTGTACAGTTGGTTCGGATCAGCACTTCACCGCTCTGCACTGATCAGGCCCACGACGAGCGGCAGGCGGGTATGGTGCTCGCGAATCCGCTGAAAACCGGCTTTTTTAAGCATCGATCGGAGCTCGTCAAAGGTCCTTGGCCGCCCCTGACCCATGGCCAGCAGATAGAGGCCGAAATAGGCATCTCCCACCCGCTTTGCGTGCATAGCTTGCGCCAAGGGCTCTGCGATAAGCAGCGTCCCGCCTGGCGGCAAATAGTCGTAAACCCGCTTCAGCAGATGGAGCGCCGGCCCATCGTCATGATCGTGGATAATCCGCACCAGGGTGACGACGTCAGCGTTGCCCGGGAAAGGATCCGAAAAGAAATCCCCCCCAACCGCGGAAACCCGGGAGCATCTGGATTGGTCGACACGCCCGGCAACCGGCGGCAGGTCGAAAACAGTTGCCGTCAAATTTTGACACCGTTCCGCGACGGCAAACGCAAAGACGCCGGCGCCGCCGCCCACGTCCAGTAACTGGCGGTAGCCGTCAAAGGAATAGGCATCCAATACCTCCCGCGAGATCATGGCCTGGGTCTCAGCCATCAGGCCGGTGTAGGCATCAACCTCGGTGGATTGGTCCGGACGCATCGCGTCGTACGCCCAGAACTGTCTAAGCTCCGTGCCCGTGGTTTCGCCCTTCAGCAGCGCGACCGGATCCGCGAGATCCCGATAAAGCGCTGCATGGTGTTCGATCATCACTCTCAAAGAGGGATTGCCGAGCAAGGCAGCGCCCAAAGGTCCCAACGCATATTCATTTGGGGCAACGGCTTCCGTAAGTTTTAGGGAAGCGGCCGCCTTGAGCAGCCGCTCCGTTGCATCAGGTGTAAGCCCAATCTGGGAGGACATATCGGAGACGGAATGCGTGCCTGCCGCCATCCGATCGAGTACCCCCAACCGCACGCATGAAAGCAAGATCTGCGAGTACACAAACCCGGCAACCACGTCGAAAAGAGCCGCCGCATTGCGGCGTGCCGCGATTCTTGTCAACGGAAAACCGGCCGCCCAGCGCTGAAAACCGGGATTTGACAACAGAGAATTGCGAAACCGGACCCAACGGCGTTTTAGCGCCGGTGCGACCGCCATCCAACCTAGGCCGCTGTGCGCACCAGTCCGTCTGGCGCGAGCCGTTTCGCCTGAACACGGACGATATTCGCCAAGTCGGAAGCGCCGGGACAAATGGGAATAGAGGCGACGGCTTCGTCCACCAAAGACTTTAGCCTGTCCACCGCGCCCAGCAGCCCAAGTTCACTGACGGCATTTGGACGGTCATGAATGACGTCTTGGCCCAGAGGTTTATCCGCCGCGCTTGCATCGCCCGCCGCATCGTAAAGGTCGTCAGCAATCTGATAAGCTTCGCCGATCTTTTCGCCCAACAAACGCCATGAGCCCGGATCGCGCCCGCTTGCCAGGGCGCCACACATTGTGGCGGTTACGAAAAGCGCACCGGTTTTTTGCCGGCGGCAAATCTCTGCAGTCGCCCCTTGTTCGGTTTCCCAAGCCTGACCCGCGGCAATGCCAGCCGGCATGCCCGTGCCACGGGCAACGGCGGTAATGATCGCACCGAGACGTTCGGGGGCAGACGCCGCCGACCGGCCAAGTGTTTCGAAGGCCAGCACGATCAGAGCGTCACCTGCAAGCAACGCCGTCGATTCGCCGTAGGCTGAATGAACCGAGGCGCGGCCCCGCCGTGTATCGGCATTGTCGAAACAGGGCATGTCATCGTGCACAAGGGAAGCGCAGTGCAGCAGTTCAATCGCGGCCGCGGTGGCAAGGGCCGTTTTCGGTGCATCACATTCACATGCTTGTGCAACTGCAAGTGTCAATTGGGGCCGGACCCGGGCGCCGCCCGGGAAAACCGCATGGCGCATAGCGGCGGCCAAAGTGGGTGGTGCGGCCTCGTCCGTTACCCGAGAGACCACTTCTTCCAGCGTTTGCTCGATCCGCGATAGTGATTCCATGGCCGTTTCCCTTCGCGCTGGTGTAAATCTGGTTTGTCACCCTTATGTGTCAATAAGACTGGACACTTTTTTCCTTTTAGTCAATTGTATTTAGGCAGAAAAGGAAGACGAGCGTGACCGACCCGAGAATTGTCGTCATCGGGGCCGGAATAGGCGGTCTTGCCTGCGCCATTGAACTGGCGGCTAAGGGCTTCGATGTAAGGGTTGTCGAAAGGGCGTCGGCACCTGGCGGCAAAATGCATACTGTTGACGCGGACGGGCTTCCCATCGATGCGGGCCCCACCGTGCTGACCATGCGGTGGGTGTTCGACAGCCTGTTCGATCATGCGGGCACACGCCTAGAGCGCCATGTCACCCTTGAACCGCTGTCCATTTTGGCCCGCCACGCGTGGCAGGGCACCGACTATTTTGATCTCTACGCAGACCCCCAACAGGCAAGCGATGCGGTAGCCGCATTTGCGGGCGCCCAAGCCGCCGAGGATTTGGCCGGTTTCAAAAAGGAAGCCGCCGCAATCTATGACGTGTTGAAGTCGACGTTTCTAACGGCACCAAAGCCCAACCCGGTCCAACTGTCCCTGCGCGTCGGCCTGCATCGGATTGATCGCCTGTTGCGCATCCGCCCATTCGATACGTTGTGGTCGGCGCTCTCGCGCCATTTTAGCGACGATCGGCTGCGCCAACTCTTTGGCCGATACGCCACCTATTGCGGGGCGTCGCCCTTCTTGGCGCCTGCAACACTCATGCTGATCGCAATGGTAGAGATGGATGGCGTGTGGAGCGTGAAGGGCGGGATGCAGAATTTGGCGCGCGCCTTGGCGGATGTGTTGCGCATGCAGGGCGGAACCATCGGCTACGGACGGCACGTGGAAGACGTCGTCGTTCGAAGCGGTCGGACACACGGCGTACGACTCAACGGCGGGGAACGGATCGAGGCGGACGCGGTCGTTTTTAACGGCGACGCCGCAGCGCTGGCGACCGGATTGCTTGGCAAGGACGCGGCAGCCGGCGTGACGTCACACGTGCCCGTACCGGCGCGTTCCCTGTCGGCAATCACGTGGGCCATGTCCGCAAAGGTCAGCGGGTTTCCGTTGGTCCGCCACAATGTGTTCTTCGGCGGTGATTACAGATCGGAATTCGAGCACATATTCAAGCTTGGGCGCCTTCCCGAAGACCCGACCGTTTATGTCTGCGCACAGGACCGGCTGTCAGACCCCCTTGCCGATAATTCGCAGACGGAGCGATTGCTCGTGCTTGTGAACGCACCGGCCCTTGCGGATTGCCAACCCCTTTCAAATGACGAGATCGACCAATGCGAAAAACAGGTTCTGGAGAAGCTGGACAGTCTTGGCCTAAACCTTCAAATACTGGATCAGCAGCGCTCGACGCCCGCAACCTTCCACCGGCGGTTTCCCGGATCCGGCGGCGCCCTTTACGGACGGGCATCACACGGATGGCGGGCCACCTTTCAGCGCCCGCGGGAAACGACGCGCATTCGGGGCCTTTATCTGGCGGGGGGATCGGTGCATCCGGGACCGGGCGTGCCGATGGCAGCCCTTTCCGGCCAGATAGCCGCCCAGCGCTTGACCGCGGACCTGGCTTTGACACACTCGTCGCACCGGGCGGTTACCTTTGGTGGTATGTCGACGCGCTCAGTGAAGACCGCCGCCATGGACTGACCATCATCGCTTTTATTGGCAGCGTATTTTCGCCCTACTACGCCTGGAGCGGGCGCAGCGACCCACTGAACCATTGTGCCCTGAACGTGGCGCTTTATGGCGTGAACGGAAAGCGGTGGGCAATGACGGAACGCAGCCGCCGCGCAGTTGCGCGCAACGCGACCGAGTTTGTGGTGGGCCCCAGCGCGTTGTCGTGGGAGGACGATACGCTCGTGATTACCATTCACGAAACTTCCGTCCCCATCCCATCTTCCCTCAAGGGAACGGTTCGCATACGCCCCAAAGTGTTGCCAAAAATTGTCTACCCCCTTGAAGAGGCGGAACGGCATTGGTGGCAACCGATTGCGCCCCAATGTGACATCGATGTTTCATTCACCGCACCGCGCTTGCGCTGGAAGGGGCAAGCCTATCTGGATTCCAATTACGGAAGCGCGCCATTGGAAGAAGACTTTGTCGGCTGGACATGGTCGCGGACCCACGAACAAGGGGGCGCCGGCGTGTTGTATGAGGCGCAGCTCAGGGACGGCAGCGAAACGGCCTTATCGGTTTTTGTCGATTCGAGCGGCAAAGTGGAGGATCAGCATTTCCTGCCTGTGCATCACCTTCCCAAAACCTTGTGGCGTATTGACCGGCAAACGCGCGCCGATGAGGGCACGCCGGTCAATATTCTGCAGACCTTGGAAGACACGCCCTTCTATTCACGAACGCTCATTGAGGCGCAGCTTTTCGGACGGCCAACACAAGCTTTTCACGAGAGTCTGTCTTTGGATCGATTTGCAGCCCCTTGGGTGCGACTGATGCTTCCGTTCCGCATGCCGAGATTCTTTTAGGCGATAAATGGCACCCGCACGACAAGTCGGGTCAGGAAGACCGGTCTTGCTCTAGATCGGTTTGTTGATCGTGCTGATCGCGTTGTTTTTCGGCTTCCTCTTTTTCCCTGTCTTCCCGCATGCTGCGGCGTACCGACCACAATTCCCATGACGCCCAGGCAAGCGCCGCGCCGCTGAAGACGAGCAATTCGAGGAGAAAGAGGTAGTTTCTGTCCATGCCACTTTCGCAATGCTCTCATGGCGCGGGCATTGGAAGAGCCCTTAGGGATTTGCCCGTTGTGCTGCTTCCCGTTGCTCCAATCTGACAAACAATTCGGCAAGCCAAAGGAATCGCTCGACGGCAGTCGCATTGGAAATAACGCCGTTCGCAGTATCGGCGGCGGCGGACATTGCCCCTGCATGCACAAGGAAGGCCGTTTCGGCAAGGGGCGGCAGATCGTGGTGTGGGCTGGCCCGGCCCATCAGATTCGATAGTGCCGATCCTACAAGTTTGAGCTTGTTCTTTGCCGAGACATGCGCGCGGTCCGACACGCTATCGTGGCCGGCGCGGGATACTTCCACGCCGATCGCATGATAAAGCCGGCGGGCTACCATGATCCCGGGCCTGCAGCGCAAGGGCAGTCCCAATATGCCTGTATCGGCGCGCTCATACAGGCGATCGGCGCAAATCAAAAGCCGTTCGACGACATCCCCTAGGGCGGGTGAGAATTGTGGATTCGCCAACCAACGATCCGGATCGATTCCTGCATCCCGCAACCAGGTTCGCGGCAAGTAGATCCTTCCCATGCGGGCATCTTCACCCACATCGCGTGCAATGTTCGTCAATTGCATCGCCACGCCCAAATCGCAGGCCCGGGCCAACAAATCACGCGAACGCACGCCCATAAGGATCGACATCATGACACCGACGGATCCGGCCACCCGTGCCCCATAGGCGTAGACATCCGGCAGGGTTTCGAAAGTTCTGCCTTCAAAGTCCCACTCAAGGCCTTCGATCAACGCCTCCGGCAATTCACGCGGCATATTGTGTTTGACCACCACATCCGTCATCGCCCGATCTACGGGGCTGTCTTCGGGATCGTGGTCATAGACACGATCCAGGCGGACCTTCAGACGGCTGATGGCCGCCGATCCGCCATCCGTTTCATCGACGAGATCATCCGCGATGCGGCAGAAGGCATAGAGCGCAAGGGCGTCGTCGCGAACGCGCCGCGGCAACAGAAACGATGCCGCATGAAACGATTTCGATCCGTGCCTGATCAATTCCCGGCACGCGGCGCGATCCGCCTCGGAGGACCATTCCGTATTCTTAAGCAAATTGGATTGCATCTGGCACCACGCTGTCTAAGACTCTTGCGGAAGAAAGTACGCCCGGTACACCGGCGCCCGGATGTGTTCCGGCGCCTACGAGAAACAAATTGTCCACATCTTCGCTTTTGTTGTGCGGCCGGAACCAAGCGCTTTGGGTCAAAACCGGTTCAAGGCCAAACCCGGCCCCTTTGACCGACAAGAACCGGTTCTCGAAGTCCGTGGGTGTCATCATACGCGACGTGACCACATGCTCTTCGAACCCCGGCAATAGGCGTTCGGAAATGCGCTGAGCGATCGCCTGCCGATACGGTTCCGCTTGCGTCGACCAGTCGACGCCACTGTCAAGATTGGGCACCGGCGACAACACATAGAAGGCATCGCAACCATCGGGGGCAAGATTGGGATCGCTTGCGGTCGGCCGATGGACATAGAGACTGAAGTCATCCGCCAGCACTTTCCGATCGAAGATATCCGTTACGAGGCCCTTATATCGCGGCCCCAGCAAAATCGTGTGATGGGGCACCTCCGGATATTGCTTTTTTGTGCCGAAATACCAAACGACCAATCCCATGGAGTAACGTGCGCGCCGTATATGCGCATCGCTCCAACGGCGCCGCGGCGCTTTTCCCAACAACTCACGATAGGTCCATGCCGCATCGGCGTTCGATACCACAATCGACGCCCGCAGTTCTTCCCCGGAGCTAAGGCGCACACCAATTGCCCGCCGGCCTTCGGTCAGAATCTCTGAGACTTCCTGGTTGTAGCGTATGTGGTTGCCCTGCCCTTCCAAAAGATCAACAAGGCCTTGAACCAGCGCGCCGGTGCCGCCTTTCGCGAAGTGCACTCCCCATTTGCGCTCCAAATAGGAGATTAAACAGTAGACGGATGTTGTCGTGAACGGATTGCCACCAACGAAAAGCGGGTGGAAGCTCAAGGCAAAGCGCAGATAATCGTTTTTCACGTACGAGGCCACCGCGCCATGAACGGTCTGCAGGCCGCGTAAGCGCAGCAATGCCGGCGCCACGCGCACCATGCTGCCAAAATTCGAGAAGGGCACATGGCCGAGCTGTTCGAAACCGACTCGAAAGATCTCCTCGCTGTAGCGCATGAAGCGCCGGTAGCCATCCAAGTCACCAGGCGCGATACGGGCGATTTCATTTTCCATCGCCTGTTCGCTTGCGTGGCAATCGATGTGGGCGCCGTCATCGAATTGGATTGTGTAGAACGGATCTAAGGAGACAAGGTCGATCTCCTCCGAAAAACTGCGCCCGCACAGGGCCCAAAGCTCTTCGAACAAAAACGGCGCGGTGATGATCGTCGGCCCGGCGTCGAAGGTAAATCCGTCCTGCCGAAAAACGTTGGCGCGCCCGCCCGGCTGGTCCAAACGTTCCAACACCGTCACCCGGTAACCCTTCGCACCCAAGCGCACGGCCGCCGCCAAACCGCCAAACCCACTGCCGATCACAATCGCATGCGGCCGATTGGGATCTGCGGTCAATCGCGTGTCTTGGTGGACGCGTTTCAACATCCCATACCCCCCAAATCCATGCGATTGTTGTCGTCTGCCCTGGTCATTCAATTGCCTCGCGGATCAATGCCGCCAGTCGCTCGGCGTCCTCTTCGTGGGCAAGGTGCCCCAGACCTTTCTCGCGGATCACTTCCGCGTCCGGCACGAGCTGTTTCACCTCATAGGCCACGGTTGGCGGAACCGCCGCATCGTTCGTTCCTACAAAGAGCTTTAGGGGCACCTCAAGTTGGCCGAAATCTCTCTGAAGCGGGGCAAGGTTCCAATTGGCCATCATTTCGATTGTCGATTCCACATGGCGGGTATTGCCCAACAGAAGCTGGTAGTAAGAAAGCCCTTCCGGGTCCAGGGATGAGCCGGTACCTCGAATGAGACGCCGTATCGCATCGGGATCGCGGGCAAGCCGCGAAATGATCGGTGCCGCAAAGGGGTTGAGGAATATCAGCCTGGCCAGAGCAGGAAACAAAACACCGGACATGCCGGGAAACGGCAGGAGCGCACCGTTCAAGCTGACAATCCATTCCGGCGATGCGATTTTGTCGAGGACCATTCTGGCGCCGATGGCCGCCCCGGCGGAATGTCCGACAATGCCCGTGGGCCGGACGTCCAAACTATCCATCAGCCGACCGACACCTTGTGCCATATGTGGCAATGATTGCCGCTTCTTGCGGTCCCGCCCGGTAAACCCATGCCCGGGAAGGTCGGGTGCGATGACCCTAAAGGTCTTCGCAAGCAAAGGCATCAGCCCGCGCCAAGAATGGGTTGCGGCCCCGGTACCATGGAGCAGCAAGAGATCCGGCCCGCGTCCCATGATTTGGACGTGCCATACCGCATTTTCCAAAGTTACGAAGCGGCTTGAGGCGCGATTTGGCCAAGCCGCACCATCCGTGTCCCAATGCAAGGCATCGCTGAAATGTGGCCGAGCCGGTGCCGTTTCTGCGCTCACATGTACCATCACGCAGCGCTCTCGTAACTGGCGGCGATGTTTACGGCGTCACGCACTGCATCAGCGTGGGGATAGGGAAGCGGCACGTAGCTCGCACCCATGGCGGCCGAAAGTTCTTTTCCTTGTGGCCGGGGCCTGGGGGCCGTGTCGACGAATATGGCCGGGAGCCCATCGGCATCAATCATCTGAGCGCTCGCCAGCGCCTCTTCATGTGCGCGCGCGCGATCGACAGTGCCGTCACGCGCGATATTCGCCTGCCCGTCGGTGAGAACAACGATGGTCGGGTCACGCCCTTGCCGCCGTTCGCCCAAAGCGATTGCCCGCGCAGTCTCCAACCCCGCCGCCAAAGGCGTTCCGCCGCCGCCCGGCAAGTTGGCCAAACACGACTTAGCACGGGCGAGGGAACGCGTTGGTGGCAACAACACTTCCGCTTCCGTCCCGCGAAAGGCCACCAGGGCCGCATGCGCACGGCTGACATATGCTTCCGACAACAACAACTCGACCGCACCTTTCGCTTCGGCGAGACGGTGAAATGCCGACGAGCCTGATGCATCGACACAAAAGACAGTGCTGGTCACGCGCCGTTGGGCGAACCTCTGTATACGGAAATCATCGGGCAGCACGCGTATGAGGTTCCGGTGCGCCCGATTATCGTCTTGATCCTGCTGCCGCAATTTTTGCCACGGCGCCGCGGTTTGAAGGGTCGCCACCAAATTGAGACGGGCGCCATGAGCGAGCGCGCCCGGCCTCACCCCAATTGGTTTGCCCCGGCGCACACTCTTTTCCAGCATGCCCGCGCCACGGCGACGGTTTGCGGCCCCACCCCCCGCCTTGCGCCGCGTATTGCCGTCAAGCAAACCCGCGGGCAGAGCAGCCGCGGCGGCCGCGACCAGCACCTCATCAAGAACCGGCGGCTGTTCCGTTTCGGAATCCGCTTGTTCGGTCTCGGACAAATCCGTGGGTTCGCTTTCCTCGGGTGTTTCTTCCTGCGGTTCATCAGATTGAGGCCACTGGAGAGCTCTGGGCGCCAAGACCAATCGCACCGCGGATTCCAGATCTTCGGGACCGATCTGGGTTCGGCCCGCCAATGCAGCGGACGCCCGTGCGGCCCGCATGGCAAACAGGGGCGCTGTCATGCCATTGATGCCCAGGGCAGCGGCCAGCGCGACAATCGACTCAATCTGGGTATCCGAAAGCGGTCTCATCTTGGAAAGGCGCTTGCTGGCCTTGCCAATCTGGTCCCTTGCCGCGCCGGCGGAGACTGCGTTGCGAACGCCGATCTCCCGCAAATCGATGTGAAACGCGGTGCGTTCGGCAAGAATGGCCGGCGTGCCTTCTTCGTCCACGTCACTTTCATCAAAAAGCACGAGACCAAACTCAGCGGCCCGCCGTTCGTTGAGCCCATTTCGCGCGACAACCACGCAGCCTTGATCCATTGCCTGCGCGATGTGGACGGCCGCTCCCGCCCCAAGACGCTCGCCCATGGGCACCAAAAGAAAACCGCCATCGGCCTCCGCCAACAGCCCGCTTTGGCCGATGGGGCGCCCGGCCTTGAGCGTGGCTGATAGATCAAGACCGCCAATCAAACGATCTTCGTCGACGCTCGCCGGCACCCGCCGAAGGGGCAGCTCTGTCGAATTGCATTCAGAGAGAACAGCCATCAGGCGGTCTCGAACAGGACCGGCGGGCGACCGAACGATAAGCCCACCAAGTCCAAGCCGATCCACGCAGAACAAATTGATGGCATGCACCGCGTCGGCCCAGAGGGTCTCGGGCGAGCGCGGTTCGGTTTCGGTCGCGGTCATGATCCGAACACATCGGCTAAGGCACGCTCTATCCGCGCGTCGGAACCGGCTTGATCGAGCGGATCGCGGCGCAGCCGATGTCCCAGCGCCATTGCGGCGACGTCGAAAATATGTGATTCCGCAACGGCCTTGGCGGCGTCCAGGGCAGCCGCGGCCCGTGCCGCGCGCATCAATGTCAGTTCCCCGCGCAGCCCGTCCGAACCGATCCGCATGCACAGTGTTGAAATGAGTTCGAGGATTTTGTCGTCGACTTCAATGTCGTGAAGCCGCTTCTGCGCGTTCACGATTCGCCGGGCGATCTTATTGTTTTGTTTCTGCCAATCAGCGGCAAATGCCTCAGGATCGCGGTCGAACGCTTCGCGGCGCTTGATCACTTCGATGCGCTGTTTGATGTCGGTGGGTGTTTTGACGTCTACGGACAGGCCGAAACGATCGAGCAGTTGCGGCCGCAATTCGCCTTCTTCCGGATTGCCGCTTCCCACCAACACAAACCGGCTGGGATGACGAACGCTTAAGCCTTCGCGCTCCACAATGTTTTCGCCCGACGCCGCCACATCGAGCAGCAGGTCGACCAAGTGATCTTCGAGAAGATTCACCTCGTCGATATAGAGAAAGCCGCGATGGGCCTTCGCCAGCAGGCCCGGTTCGAACACTTTTTCGCCGCTGGACAGGGCACGTTCCAAATCGAGAGCGCCGACAATGCGGTCTTCAGTGGCGCCAAGAGGCAAATCCACAACCGGCACCGGCTCTGTATTGCTGCGCGGGCGGGTTTTGCCGGCCCGTTGCGTGCATTCCGAAGCGCAGGCCGAGGCTTTCGAACGCGGATCGCAGTTAAACCGGCACCCTGTGATCACGCGCATGGGCGGCAGCAAGCACGCCAGCGACCTCACTGCCGTGGACTTTCCCGTGCCCCGATCGCCGAAAACCATGACACCCCCGATCGTCGGATCGGTCGCGGCAATCAGCAACGCCTTCTTCATGTCTTCCTGACCGACAATCGCGGAAAACGGAAAGACGGGACGTGCAATTACGGGGCTTGGTTGAACGGCCTTAGGCATGTTTTTCGAACGCTGTCCCGCCCGTGAGGTCGCTTGAGAACCCGACTCCTGAGGGTCGACAATCGGACCGGAACCATGCGCATCGAAGGCATTCATACCGGCTATTTTACCTCACTTTATCGAGTTTTCCTCAGACTACGGAGCATCTGCAACTGTTGTGTAATGAAAGACAGTTCGGGCAGATGCTCCGTCATGCTTCACTTGGCATCAGGCCGCCACGTCGACGCGGGCAAGCGCGCATTGAGACCAAATCTCCGAAAGCGCATTGACCAGGTGGTCAATGTCTTTGTCCGTATGCAGCGGCGACGGCGTGATGCGCAGACGTTCGGTACCGCGCGGCACGGTGGGATAATTGATCGGCTGCACATAAATCCCATGATTGTCCAGCAGCCAATCGCTGATCATCTTGCACTTCTTGGGGTCTTTCACCATGACTGGAATAATGTGGCTCGGATTGTCCAGCATGGGGATCCCCACGGCCCGAAGCTTGTGACGAACCCTTGCCACCCGTTCTTGATGCCGTTCACGCTCTGCTTGGCTTTGCTTGAGGTGACGAACGCTGGTCAGCGCGCCCGCCGCAACCGCCGGCGGCAAAGCCGTTGTAAAGATGAAACCCGACGCAAAGCTGCGCACAAAATCGCAAAGAGGCGCGGATGCCGCAATATATCCGCCGAGCACACCGAAAGCCTTGGCAAGGGTGCCTTCGATGATGGTGACCCGGTCCATGACGCCTTCGCGTTCGGCAATGCCGCCGCCCCGCGGACCGTAGAGCCCGACCGCGTGGACTTCATCCAAATAGGTGATGGCGTTGTGCTTTTCGGCCACTTCGCAAATTTCGGCGATGGGCGCGATGTCGCCGTCCATTGAATAGACGGATTCGAAAGCGACCATCTTCGGCCTGTCCCCCTCAACCGTGCTCAGCTTGGCATCAAGATCTTCGGGATCATTGTGCTTGAACACCAAATAGTCGGCACGACTGTGGCGAATGCCTTCAATCATGGACGCATGGTTGCTCGCATCGGACAACACCATGCAATTGGGCAGCCTCGACGCAAGGGTCCCAATACCCGCCCAGTTGGAGACATACCCGGATGTAAACAGCAGGGCGGCTTCCTTGCCGTGCAAATCGGCCAGTTCCCGCTCCAGCAACACATGCAAATGATTGGTACCGGAAATGTTTCGTGTGCCGCCCGCCCCGGCGCCGCACTTATCCAGTGCCTGATGCATCGCAGACAAGACGATGGGGTTTTGGCCCATGCCCAGGTAATCGTTGGAGCACCAAACCGTCACCTCGCTGGTCTGGTCACCGTCATATTTGGTGGCATTGGGAAATGCGCCAGCCTTCCGTTCCAATTCAGCAAATATGCGATAGCGCCCTTCGTCTTTCAGGGCATTGAGTGACTGAACGAAAAATGCATCGTAGTCCATGGCGATTTCTCCTTTTCCGATGCAACGAGCTTTGCCGCCCGCATTTATCTGTTTTGTCGGTCTCGTCTTTCCTGCCGACAATTTTCGTTACTCTACCGTCCGGTGCCCGTTGCGGATGTGGGTACAACCCAGCGCCAAAGCGCCGCTTCCCGCACCGGCAACACCATGAAAAGATGCTCAATGATCGCGAGCGCCAACAATCCAGCCACCAGCGCATGCCCCGCAATCATGGCATCTGTTAAATCTCCTGAGGTGATCCTGAAACAGAGAACCACCACGCCAATCACCGCCACCGAAACCGACAGAGGGAAAAACAAGTTTTTGTTTCTTTTCCCAAAATAGGATTTCAGATGGCGCAGCCGATGGGGAAGCAGTTCATCGCTGAAACTCGGTACGCCGAGAAAAAGATTTAGCTTGGCGCTCAAGCGCATTACCACCAAGACCATGAACGTCCACGCAGCAATCTGGTTGGGCGCATTCCATGTGAGCGCAATTAGTGCGGCCGCAAGGGCGACAATCAGAATCTCGTGATAAATCAGCGTTTGCGTTGCCAACCAAAACCGTTCCCATCCTTGTGCGTGAGGCGGACAGGGCAACTGCCTTGGACCGACCACGAGTCCGTTCAGGAAACTCAGCTCGACCCAGGCCCAAACCACAATCGCGCTTAGGAAAGCGACGTACACACCCCAAAGACTCGTGTCCGCGGCCGTTGTCGCGATCGCGTACAAGGCCAACCCACCGGCGACCGTCATCGCGGTCATCGTTACAACGGATGAAATCTGGGTGAGGGACCCCAAGAAAAACACAAGCCCCGTACTCGCCCACCAGACGATGACAGCAAACAGCAATGCTAGGCCTATTTCGGCCATGAGCGTGTAACCTTCTTTTGCCTACCAGCTTGGCGCCAAACGCACGGTGGCCGGAGCGTCATTACGTTGCGTAGGCAGAATGTACAGCGAAGCGAAAGTCAAACCGGCAGCCACTGTCAGCCGCATTTTGCGCAGTTTGGCGAGCACACCGCCCTGCTGGCCGGCATCTTCCATTTCGCGGGAAATGCGGCGCATGCGTTCCATGCGTTCGCGGAATTTCGGGTTATCCGTATCCAGCGTCATCGGAAAGATCTGCTTCGTGATCTCCGAACAGATTTGGAAGACCTTGTAGTCGTATTCCGTCGGTGTAAATCCGAGCGCTTTGTGCAGGGCCGGGCGCGAATGGTCGCGCACATACATGGTGCAATAGACCGACAGCAGGAAGAAGCGGATCCAAAGCTTGTTGTGCCCGCGCAACAAATGAGGCTGCGCCCGCATCATGAGAGCAAACGCTTCACCATGCCTGAATTCATCATTGCACCAACTTTCGAACCACTTGAAGATGGGATGAAACCGCAGCTCAGGATGCCGTTCCAGCTGACGGAAAATGGTGATGTATCGGGCGTATCCGATCTTCTCGGACAAATACACGGCATAGATGATAAATTTGGGGCTGAAATAGGTGTACTTCTTGGTTTTGGTCAGCGCGCTTAGATCGATGCCGATGCCAAACCCTTTCAGCGCCTTGTTGATGAAACCGGCATGCCGCGATTCATCCCGTGTCATGTATTGGAACAGCGCCTTTATATCCGGATTGTCGGACCGTTTGACGATTTCCGAATAGAGAACGCAACCGGAATATTCGGCCGTCAGCGAACTCACCAGAAAGTCTACGAACTCTGTCCGCAGTTCTTCGGGCAGCCGGTCGAGACTGTCTTCCAGCTCGCCCTCGTCCCTAAAGTGCTGCCGGTTCCCGTCCTCTTCCATTTCCGCCAATAGCGCATCCCATTCGGCCCTCACCGAACCGACATCCATGGCATTCATCGCCGCGTAGTCTGTCTTGTAAAACCGTGGGCTGATGATCTTGTTTTCACGCGCCATGTTCAGCGTGTCTTCATTGCTAAAAGTGGTCGGTGCGACAGTCGCGGCTTCCATGTTTTAGTCTCCTATTGTGCGCAATCCGCGGACCCCTCAGCCGGAGTGCCACGACCTGCGCGATCAGTCATGTTGCCGGCGCGGCGCCGGCGAGAAATCGATTAAACACGTCCTTATTGCCTTGCCCGAAGGCACCCAGATTTATGCGTATGCCTGTCGCTTGGTCCTCTAGCGACAGTCGATCGTCCGTCCACAACACCAGTTGATAGACCGTCGGATCTTCAAGCCCGCGCTTCTGGCGCTCGAATGTCAGTCCCGAGACGACCGCCCTAACGAAACCTTCTTCTTCTTGAAGCGGACCCAAGTCCTTCTTTTGGACCACATCGAACACGTGGAGCGCGCCGTCGGGACCATTGTCGAACTGAAGTTGGCGGACGAGTTTCGGGGACACCGTCGCGAAGGCGGGATGCGCTTCTCGCTCGACGCCGATATTGCTGATTTGGTGGTAAGCCACCAGCAGTAGGCAGCTTGCGATCAATACACCGGCGCCCACCAACAGGCTTTGGGGGATTTTATCGTCGTGGCTGTCGCTCATGTTCGCGTCGTGTCTTGCCATCGCCAAATGGGTGCTCCGCTTGGTCCGGCAGAGCGTCAAGTAGCGTGTATGATATGCCTGACACTCCAGAGTGTCAATTAGATGTGACACTCGGACATGGTCAAAAATGCAAGGATTTGTGCGGATTTACCGAGCAGCCGACGGAGCTTCGCGCCGGGTTCGGCCTATCGCATGACCGGCACGGGTTAAGCGGCGGAAACAGAAAAACCCTGGGCCTGCTCCAGCGGGCGCGCGGCAGAAGGCGAGCGTTCGGTCCCCTTGTCGGCAGACAAATCGGCCTGCTCCACCTCGGCTTCTCGCGCCCCAGTAAGGTGTGCCGTATTGGCTTTCCAAGCCGCATCGAACTTGGCCGCCACATCGGCTGAATCTTCCAAGGCACGCAACATGGGCTCCGGCCAGCGCAGGCGCCACGGCCGGGCATGAGGCCACAAATGCGCATATCCGATACGCGACGATTTATCGATCGCGACGGCGATTTCACCGAAAGAACCGCCGAGCACGCGCAAGTCTGCCGACGTGACGACACTGAACGGAACATTGATGGCCATGGGCAACGCCATGCCGTATCTCAGCACCAGCCGCCGATTGGTAATGGTGTAAACGGTGGTGCGCGCCGCGTAGAAAGCCATCAATGTCAGCACTGCGGCGCCAACGATCGCGAGCGGCAAGAGATCCGCCGCGGCACTCAGGCCTGACAGCGCAGAGCCGCTGTCAAGATAGGTCGACGTTCCCCGCCAAATCATCAGCACAATGAAATAGATGATCATGGCTCTTAGGTGGAAGGCTTGTACCGCAAGAACCTTCCAGTCAGGCGCCCCTTGCCACAGAATGTGCTCCCCGTCCGGAAGTTCTTCCGGCAGCCCCTTGATGGGTTCCACAGCAAAATCGTCATGGCCGTGGCTCATACCAACGGCTCCGTCCTAAATGAATTGGCATAGAGATAGCCGCCGCCATAATAGGCGCAAATCCGTTCCTCTTCGTCCGCCGTTATTTGATCCGGATTGGAAAGCTGCGGCACGTCGGCAAAATGCATAGAGCCGATCGCATCGACCACCACCTTATTCCGTCCACCGTCGATCACCACTTGAGAGATGGGGGCAAGCACCTTCGTTTCGCCGTCATCGAGTGTGATTTCGAGATAGCGCACCAGCGATTCCGGACGATCGACCCAAATGTCCGTCACAGTTCCCGCGGCATGTCCGTCGGTCCCGAAGACACGCATGTTCCTGGGGTCGCTATCCTTGCTATCGACAAAAAAGTCTGTGGCGATCCGCATGGGCGCCAATTTGGGTTTGCCATTGTGGTCGAGGTCCGGCTCTTTCGCTCGCGTTGCGTAGGAACCCGGCCCCACGCCGGCCAACATCGGATTCTCGGTCGTCGGTTGACTGGGTGACCCGGGAATCACACTCACCCGTTTCAGCGGCAAATCGCGCTCTCTGCGGCTAAAATCTGGGGAGGTGACGGTGCCGCGATCAAACGGCAGATGAAATTCCTTGGGGCCCGGCACGAAGATAAAGGCGCCGGTAGAGTCGCGTATGCCCGATCCGTCTTGTTCCAGCGGGTAGCCTTCGCGGCGGTCTTCCCGGCGTAGATAGAAAACCAGGCCGATAAAAAACGCGGTGAACAAAATCAGGGAAATAAAGGCCAGATCGATCTCGTAAAATGCACTCATGACGTTTTCCTTTCTCGCCCCAATCACGAAGGCAGTCGGGCAAGTCCAAACTTTTTGGAAGGCGTGGATCCTCGCGCTTGTGCAAGCCGCGCCAATGGGCCGATTGCAATCAACGTCGCGAACAACAACAACAGTTCAATGCCGTAAACGGCCACATACCCCGTCGAACTTGACTGAAGGGTCGACCCAAGAACGCCTGTGCCGGCAAGCCCCGAAACAAGATCACGGGTGGCGCCGCCAAGCCCCATGGCAATCCCGGCCATGGTCGCCTGGACCGCTCCCCAAGCGCCAAGCGCGAGGCCGTTTTGCCCCTGCACAGCCAACCGCATCGCGGCGGCAAGCGTCGACACCGAGAAAAGCCCGCTGCCAAAGCCGATGACGATCGTTCCTATGCGGAATAAGAAAGGCGAGTCTATCGGTGCCGCCAGCATCACGATGGCAAACCCCGGCACGCCGATAAGCGCTGCGTAACCTGCCAAACGATAAGGATCCCAGCCGCGGCTCAGCAAATGGGCCGCAGCGCCAAACGACACGATGGCACCGGCGCTGAAAAGCGCGGTGAGGAGTGTTGTTGACGCAACCGACAGACCGATCACCTCGCCGCCATAGGGCTCAAGCAAAATATCTTGCATGCTGAAAGCCGCCGTTCCGACCCCCACGGCGATCAAGAAGCGCTTGGCATCATTGTTTGCCAGAAATGCGCGCCACGTGTCGCCAAACGCTTTGGGGGTCTCCAGCTTGCCCGGGTCGGTGGTTCTGCGCGGTTCTTGTTTCCAAAGAGCGAATGAGTTTATCGCCAGCGTGACAACTGCAGCGCCTTGGATCACCTGGATAAGACGCAAGGGCGTGAAATCAACAAGCAGCACGCCAAACAACAGGCTTGAGAAAAACAGGCCGACCAGCAGCATCACATACATCAGCGCCACAACGCGGGGGCGCGTGTCGGGTTTTGCAAGGTCGCCGGCAAGGGCCAGACCCGCGGTCTGCGTCGAGTGAACGCCGGCGCCGATCAGCAAAAATGCAAGGGCCGCTGCCGCAATTCCCACATTGACCGGCGCACCGCCATCGCCGGTTAGCACGATCAACGCAAACGGCATGATGGCCAGGCCGCCGAATTGAAGCAGCGTGCCGAACCAAATATACGGCACACGGCGCCATCCGAAAGCAGACCTATGTGTATCTGACCTAAAGCCGATCAGCGCGCGGAAGGGGGCGAACAGCAAGGGAAGAGCGACCATCACCGATACCAATGTGGCGGACGTTCCCAATTCAACGATCATGACCCGGTTCAATGTGCCGAATGTCATGGCCATGGCCATGCCGACGGAGATTTGAAACAAGGACAAACGCAGCAGGCGGCTGAGGGGCAAATCCTCGGTTGCGGCATCGGCGAACGGCAGAAACTTAACGCTTATCTGCGACCAAAACTGCTTCTGCTGGACCGCACCATCGCTCATGGGGCGCACAGCTCCATCGCTTGCGAGACGTAAAACCCGCTGACAACCCGGTCCGAACGGCCGATCCGCCATTGCGCGAAAACGTCATGGTTCCCAAGCTGGCGACGCAATGACGCCTCTTTGGTCGGCACGATCGATGGCGACCGGTTTCCTTTGGGGAAAAGCTGCCCCACGGCGTGCATCACACGAAGCGCCGTGGTGCTGGGAGCAAAAGTAAATTGGATTGTCCGATGCGTACGTTCCGCAAGGCTTGTGAGCGCGGCCAGGGCGTCCTTCGTTTCATAGTGTATGAGCGAGTCCATGCAAACCACATGATCGAAGCTGCCGAACGACGGATCGAGCATGTCGCCAACGCGAAAGTCGATCGCCCCGGACGGCAGGTCTTGTGGCGCACGATCCCGCGCCAGATCGATCAGCTGCCCCGACACATCAACGGCGATCACTTCAGCCCCACGGCGCGCCGCTTCGACGCTCAACGCCCCGGACCCGCATCCGGCATCCAACAAACGTTGACCACTGAGATCGGCGGGAAGACGGTCAAGCAACATTTGCCGCATTTGATCGCGTCCGGCGCGGACCGTTGCCCGCACCCCACTTACCGGCGCGTCTGAGGTTAGATCCTTCCATGCTTGCAGCGCCGTTTGATCGAAATAGGTTTCGATCCGGGTGCGGCGCTTAAGATATGCATCCTGGCCGGCCATGTGCGTCATTATTCAAAGCCCAGAAAATCGAATATGTCGCGGTCTTTCATTGGCGCAGCATCAAAACGGTCATCGTTCGTGTAAAGCGCCTGGGCAAGGCGCACATATTCGTCACACACTTTCTGCAATTCCGGGCTTGGCTCCATTTCGAACAGGGTCGACTTCTTCAGCCGCGACTTTCGAATGACGTCGAGCGCCGGAATGTGCGCCACACGCTTGATGCCGATCGCCTCATTAAAGCGGTCGATTTCTTCCGTGGTCTCGCTGCGGTTTGCAATCACACCGCCCAACCGAACATCGTAGTTCTTCGCCTTCGCTTTAATGGCGGCCACGATACGGTTCATGGCAAAAATGGAATCGAAATCGTTCGCCGTCACCACAAGCGCCCGCTCCGCATGCTGCAGGGGAGAGGCAAATCCGCCGCACACCACATCCCCCAGCACGTCGAAGATGACAACATCGGTATCTTCCAAGAGGTGATGCTCCTTTAGGAGCTTGACGGTCTGACCCACCACATAGCCCCCACAGCCGGTGCCTGCGGGCGGGCCGCCGGCCTCAACACACATCACGCCATTATAGCCTTCATACACGAAGTCTTCCGGCCGCAATTCCTCCGTATGGAAATCGACTTCTTCAAGCACGTCGATCACGGTGGGCACGAGCCGTTTCGTGAGTGTGAATGTGGAATCATGCTTAGGATCGCAGCCGATTTGCAGCACGCGCTTGCCAAGCTTGGAGAAGGCCGCCGACAGGTTCGACGAGACGGTCGATTTTCCGATGCCGCCTTTTCCGTAAATGGCAAAGACCTTGGCCCCATCGATACTGACGTTGGGGTCCAGTTTTACCTGCACACTGCCTTCGCCGTCATCACGGCTGGGCGCGGTGTACTCTTTTGGCGCACGAGGTAGATCCAAGAGCGTCATTTCGTTTTCTCCATTTGTTACTCGGCAGCGACCGACAGTCCTTCCAGGCGGTCCTCGAGTTCGTTTCCGGCGCGTGTTAGCGCATCAAGAGTTTCTGGATCCGGTGTCCAGTAATGGCGCTCATGCGCCTCGATCAGACGATTGGCCATGCGCGCCGACGCTTTTGGATTGAGGTTCGCCAAGCGGCGGCGCATGTCTTCGTCCAAAACAAAGGTTTCGCTGATCTTTTGATAGACCCACGGATCCACTTTCCCGGTTGTCGCAGACCAGCCCATGGTGTTGGTGACTTGGCATTCAATGTGGCGAACCCCTTCATAGCCGTGGTTGAGTAACCCTTCGTACCAACGCGGGTTTAACGTGCGCGTGCGCGTTTCGAGTTCGACCTGTTCTGTTAACGTGCGGACCTTTGCTTTTCCTTGGGTCTGATCGCCCACATAAACGGCAACCGATTCTCCGCGTGCCTGGCGAACGGCGCGGCTCACACCGCCCAAGGAGTCCACATAGTGATCGACAGTGGTCACGCCCAGCTCCAGGGACTCCAGGTTCTGGTAGGCCATGTCCACGGTTTGCAAAACGTTCTTGAACAATTCCGCTTCGCGCTGCGGCGTCCCTTTCCGTCCGTAGGCAAAGCATTTGCGCGATTGAAACGCGTCAGCCAATTCGTCTTCTTCGTTCCAGCAGCTCGAATCGATCAGATGATTGACATTGCCGCCATAGGCCCCATCCGCATTCGAGAACACCCGCAGGGATGCCGTATCGAAATCGCACCCGAGATCCTGTTGGCTGCGCAACGCATGCTTTCGAACGAAATTCATATCCTCCGGCTCGTCCGCGGTTGCCGCCAGATAGGCCGCCTCGGCCAGCATTTTGGTTTGCAGCGGCAGCAAATCTCTGAAAATGCCGGACAGCGTTGTGACCACATCAATCCTTGGCCTTCCTAGTTCTTTCAGCGCCACGAGTTCGGCGCCGCAAAGCCGGCCATAACTGTCGAAACGGGGTTTGGCGCCCATCAGCGCCAACGCTTGTGAGATTGGAATGCCGCCGCTTTTGAGATTGTCGGTGCCCCACAGGATCATGGCGACGGTTTCGGGAATGGCACCGCTTTCCGACACGTGTCGATCGAGAAGAAGCTGTGCCTGATCGACCCCTTCTTTGATTGCAAACGGGCTGGGCAGCCGGAACGGGTCGAATCCGTGCAGGTTGCGACCGGTCGGCAAAACCTCAGGATTGCGCAACACATCGCTTCCCGGTCCGGGCCTTACATAACCGCCATCCAAGGCATGCAGCACGGACGGAATCTCATCGTCATGCTCTAAATGTTTCGCCGCCGCCCGCAGGGTTTCAAGCGCATCGACCGTATCGGGCGTTTTGTCGAGGCCACCCAATTCCAGGATCTGTGCGCTTTCCGCACCATTTGCGAGGGCTTCGATCGCAGGACCCGGCACTTGCTGACCAAACCGGTCTTCCGCCATTGCCGCCAACATGCCCATGCGTTCGGCAAGATCGGGCGGGGTACCAACCACATGCAGCCCATGAGGGATGAGGGTTTGTTCGTATGCATAAAGCTGCTTGGTCAGGGACGCGACAAGCGCATCAGGACCACCGTCTTCAGCTTCCGGCAAATCGAGCTCTAACGCTTTCGCCTGCTCGCAAATCGTCTCCAGCAGAGTCTTCTTCCGTGCCGCTTCCTCTGGAGCCAGTGCGCGCCACGCATTGATCGTGTCCTTAAGGTCCGCAAGCCCCTTATAGAGACCGGCCTGTGTCACAGGCGGCGTCAAATAGCTGATAAGGGTGGCCCCCGACCGCCGCTTTGCAATGCTTCCTTCCGACGGATTATTCGCAGCATAAAGATAGAGGTTGGGCGTGTCCGCGATCAGACGGTCCGGCCAACACTCACCGGACAGTCCCACCTGCTTGCCGGGCATAAATTCAAGAGCCCCATGAGTTCCGAAATGCAGAACTGCGTGAGCGCCAAAGTCTTCCCGAAGATAAGAATAAAACGCGGCAAAGGCGTGGGTGGGGGCAAAGCCCCGCTCGAAAAGCAGCCGCATCGGATCGCCTTCATATCCAAAGGCCGGCTGAAGACCGACAAAGACGTTTCCGAATTGGGCGCCTTGGATAAACAGTGAGCGACCATCCGTGAGTTGACGGCCGGGCGCCGGGCCCCATTGCTGTTCGATTTCATCGAGATGACGCTCGCGCAATACATGTCGGTCGACGGGAATCTGCGCACTGACATTGGCATCCGTACCAAAGACTTCAGAGTTGCCTTTTAGGACGACGTCGCGAAGCGCCTCCACACTATCGGGCACATCGACCGTGTATCCGCCGTTCTTCAAGGCGCGCAACGTATTGTGCAGAGACGAGAACACCGACAAATAAGCCGCCGACCCGGCAGCGCCCGCGTTTGGTGGAAAATCGAACAAGACGATGGCAACTTTTTTGTCATGACGCGCCGTCCGACGAAGCTCGATCATGCGGCAGACGCGCGCCGCCAAGGCGTCTGCCCGTTCCGAACACGCCCGCATCTGGGTCGCCTTGCTGCCCGCGTCCCGGCGATCCCCTTCTTTGCCCCCATCCGCCGATCCGTCGGATCGTCCGCCATAGACCATGGGCGCAATCGCTCCATCCAATTCAGGAATGGCGACCATGATCGTCGCCTCGACAGGGGTGAGGCCGTTGGACGACCGAGCCCAGTTTTCAAGGGACTGAAATTCCACGGCCTGTGCCGAAAAGTACGGCACATCAAGGTCCGCAAGCGTTTCCTCGGCCGCCGACGCATCGTTGTAGGCCGGGCCGCCTACAAGCGAGAACCCTGTCAGTGAAAGGATCGCATCAACGGTGACCGCACCGTCCTTCTTGAAGAAGCGCTCGATCGCCGGACGCCCATCCAATCCGGCCGCGAAAACCGGCACCACGTTGAGGCCCTTTGCCTCCAGCGCTTCGATCACACCGTCATAATGCGCCGTGTCGCCCGCAAGCACATAAGAGCGCAGCAACAAAACGCCGACTGTTCCGTTGGCGGACGGTGCGGCCGCCAGCGCGTCAGCATTCTCAGCAATACGGTCCGGCAAGTTTGGATGATAGAGACCGACTTGGGGGTACTCCTTCGGCGGCGCCGCTGCCGTCAACTTTTTGTACGACGCGCGGGGGCCTGCCGAGTAACGGCCAACCAGAAAACGCACCAAGTTGGACAGATTATCTTCCGAACCCGACAACCAGTATTGCAGCGTGAGGAAGTACGCCCGCAGATCCTGCGCCTTGCCGGGAATGAGCCGCAGAATTTTCGGCAGCCTGCGGAGCATGGCCAATTGACCTTCCCCGGAACTCGTATTGGAAGATTTGTTGCCCTTAAGCCGCTTCAAAAGCGCCAGCGGACCCTTTTGCGCCTTGTCGAAGCGAAGCCCCCCAAGCTTGGTATATTTTATCACGTCGCCCGACGACATGGCGACGACCAAGGCATCGCAATCCTCTTGGCGCGCTTCCAGTGCCGGCGCAATGGCGCGGATATGATCTTCCATGAACAGCATCGTTGCCACGACGATGTTGGCGGAGGCGATGTCTTGCTTGCATTGTTCCAGGGCGGCCGGGTTGTTTTCCCAGTCCGCGGCTGCGTGAAGCGTCAACCGCAATCCGGGGATTTCGGCGCGCAAAGCTTCCCGCGCTTGATCCACCACGCGGCCGAGATGCTTATCGAGCGTAACCAACACAACCTGCACTGGAGCAGCGCTATCTCGCGAAGTGGGCTTTGGCATCGTAAAGCGTCGCTATGTTGATAACAGAAATTCCGCGTTCGGCGGCATAGCTCTCGGTATTGCGCCGGGCTTTGCCGCGAACGAAAAAGGGGATCTTCCGCAGTTCCGATTCTGCGTCCGCTTCCCAAGTCACCTGGTCGCCGGCGGTTTCTTCGGGAAAGGCGACCACATTGTCCGCCGGCTGCACGTGCTCATCAGCAGACGCCGGCGATGCGTGATTTGCCAGATGCGAGGGACCGGAACTGTCGCTGAATTCAAAGTCGTCTCGGAACATGTTGAGCAGGTGCTCTTCAAGACCCATGACCAGCGGATGGACCCACGTGTCGAACAGAACATTCGCGCCTTCGAATCCCATTTGCGGGGACGTCCGCGCAGGAAAATCCTGCACATGCACGGGCGCTGAAATAACGGCGCAGCCAATGCCAAGGCGCTTTGCGATGTGGCGCTCCATTTGGGTGCCCAATACAAGCTCGGGCTGAAGCTCGGCGATTTGGCGTTCGACCTCCAGGTAATCGTCGGTGATCAACGGTTCGACGCCGTATTCTTTTGCCGCGGCCCGCAGATCTCGGGCGAATTCGCGGTTGTAGCAGCCAAGCCCGACCACTTTGAACCCAAGCTCTTCCGTGGCAACCCGGGCGGCGGCAACCGCGTGTGTGGCGTCGCCAAATATGAAGACGCGTTTCCCGGTCAGATAGGTAGAATCGATTGAACGTGACCACCAAGGCAATCGCGACTCGTCTTGCGCAAGCCCTAATGCCGGATCAACGCCGGCAATGTCGCCCACTTCCTTGATGAATTCCGTTGTGGCGCCATACCCGATGGGAACGGTTTTCACCGACGGTTGTCCGAACGTGCGCTCAAGCCACTTGGCCGCCGTCTCGGCAATCTCCGGATACAGAACAATATTGAAATCGGCTTCCCCGAGCCGAACGAAATCGCTGGGCGTGGCACTCATCGGGGCGACAACCGAGACGTCGATGCCCATGGCGCGCAACAATCCGGAAATTTCCTTCACATCGTCGCGATGCCGAAACCCGAGGGCCGTGGGGCCCAATATGTTGCAGCGGGGCTTGCGCCCTTCCTTGGACGGAGCCCGGCGCTCGGTGTCGGCAAGGCCGCGCACCACCTGATAAAACGTTTCCGATGCGCCCCAGTTTTCCTTCCGGGAATAGGACGGAAGTTCCAGAGGGATTACGGGAACCGGCAGACCCAGCGTGCTCGCCAGCCCGCCCGGATCGTCCTGGAGCAGCTCTGCCGTGCAGGACGCGCCTACCAACAAGAGCTGAGGGTCAAATCGCTCATAGGCTTCCTTTGCGGAATCCTTGAACAGTTCGGCCGTGTCTTTGCCCAGATCACGCGACTGAAACGTGGTGAAGGTCACGGGCGGCCGTTCCTTCCGCCGCTCGATCATCGTGAACAGAAGATCCGCATACGTATCCCCCTGAGGGGCATGCAGAACGAAGTGAGTATCGCGCATGCCGGTAACCACACGCATCGCCCCAACATGAGGCGGACCTTCATATGTCCAGACCGTGAGCTTCATCGCCTATACCGCAAGCCGCTCTTGGCGGTTCAACGGGCGGGCAAACAGCTCGGCTAGATCCCCCGCCTGCTCGAACCCATGCACGGGCGAGAACACCAGTTCGATCGACCATTTGGTCCGCAGTCCTTGCGCTTCCAAAGGATTGGCCAATCCCAGTCCGCAAACCGTCAAGTCAGGCTTTGCGGCCAAGCACCTGTCGAGCTGTTTGTCGACATTTTGCCCTTCGCTCAATTGCGCGTTGAGGGGCAGGTGTTCCAGATCCGCTTCCATGTGCTGTCGGTGCAGATAAGGCGTGCCGACCTCCAACGGAATCATGCCCAATTCCTGTGAAAGAAATCGGGCCAAAGGGATCTCCAATTGAGAATCGGGGAAGAAAAAGACGGTCTTTTCCTCAAGCTGTTGCCGATAGGGCGCAAGCGACCGTTTGGCGCGTTCCCGCGACGGTGCAATGACCTTGCGGAACAGCATCGGGTCTACATTCCAAAGGCTCGCCGCTGCTTGAAGCCACGCCGTCGTCCCTTCCGCGCCAAATGGAAAGGAGGCGGAGACATGCTTTGCGCCCCGTGATTCGAGGACCCGCGCTGTGTCACCCAAGAAGGGTTGGGCGAGAAGAAAATGGGTATTCGCGCCGACCGGCGGTAATTCATCGGACCTGCTGGGCGGCAGAAACGCCACCGGCCCTATTCCCAGCTCGTCAAAAATGCGCTTGAACTGCCCCTCGACAATGTCGGGCAACGCCCCCACCACCAACAGGTTGGCAGGAGCCGCAGGGTCCGTTGCCGGCAATGTGGGCACCATTGATGCAAGACAGGCATCTTCACCTTGGGTGAAGGTCGTTTCGATGCCGCTGCCGGAATAATTCAGCACGCGCGTTTTGGGAAGATACTTGGCCGACAGCCGCTCCGCCGCCCGGCCCAGGTCAAGCTTGATTACCTCCGACGGACAAGACCCCACAAGAAAAAGGAGCTTGATGTCGGGGCGCCGCGCCAGAAGGCGTTCCACTTCCCGGTCGAGTTCTTCATGAGCATCAGCCATGCCGGCCAGGTCGCGCTCTTCAAGGATGGCGGTTCCAAATCTGGGCTCTGCGAAGATCATGACGCCCGCCGCGGATTGCAGCAGATGGGCACAGGTCCTGGACCCCACAACCAGGAAGAAGGCGTCTTGGATCTTCCTGTGCAGCCAGACGATGCCCGTCAGTCCACAGAATACTTCACGCTGTCCGCGTTCGCGGACGATACGCCGCTTGGTAGGCTGCGTCGGGCAATCGGCAAGGTGACTGCTGTCTTGGGTGGCGAAAGAGCTGGCCATCAAGCATCCGCTCCGGAAACCCTGGGTCCGCTCATAAAGCCGCCATGCCCGGCCGATTCGAGTCTCGCGGCGCGAAGCTTAAGAAGGAACTGGCCCGCATTGACCACATAAGCAGCATAGGCCGCCAGGGCGAGCCACATTTGCTGTTCGACCGTGCCGATACTGAAGACGATCGCGACCAGATAGGCCGTGTGCAGAGCAAGCACCAGAATGCTGAAAACGTCTTCCCAAAAGAAGGCCGGCGCGAAGAGCCACTTGCCGAAAACTTCTTTTTCCCAAATCGAGCCGGTGACCATGATGGTGTAAAGCACCAAGGTCTTGGCCACGATGGAGGCTGTCGCCAAATAATATCCTTCGCCTGTCCGCAAAAAATGGATGACCAGCGCAAAGCTGATCAAAAAAACGACAAACTGAAACGGCGCGAGCACCCCTTGGACGGTCGTCCAGGGCGATTCGTCCCGGCGGCGGCGTTCTTGCGGTGTGTAAAGCGGTTGGCTTGGCCCAGCTTCCGATTGCGGGAGGTGTGAGACCACACCGAAACCTGCATTCGCGTTCCAGGGGCAATTCACAAACCGATCCAGAAGGCGGTCAATCGGATTTGGGCTGGAGACATTTTCGCGCCAAGAAACGTAGGGTTTCTCGTGTCTTCGCGCTAGGCCCACCGACGGTTGTCCGACATTCCTCGACCGGTGTCTGATCAGCCGAAACCCAGTCATCGCCCGCTCCTTGTGTTCTGTAAGGAATTGAAAGCGTATGACGACAAAAACGTGATTGTCAATCTAGTATGACGTCAGCTATAGTTGACACTGGATCACATATTGCGACAAAATGACCCAGATACACACTGAAGCAGGCTACTTACGCTAGGTCTGCTGGGTTCAAGAAATGGAAACCTACACGCGTTCAGACCCAGTCAGACCTACGGGGTATCGCGAAATTCATACGCGAGCGTCTCCTCCCCGGACAATAGAGGCCGCACAAAAAGGCGCCTCAGAAGAAAACGGAGGACATATGTCAACTACGTTTGACGGTCGGTCATCTGACAACGCTCTTCGCATTTCCGAGAAACAACAGGACGGTGACTATCACAGGGGTCAATCGGGCTTAGGCGTCGGCCCTGATATCGCATCCAATGAAAAATCGGGCGCCGAACCGCCGACAGGCCCATCGTTGCTTGAATTGATCGAATCGCAGGTATTGCCCCGCCTGCTTTTGGCGTCCGAAGCTGAGAGGCGCGACGACCCCAACAAGCGGGACGATGGTGTGGTTCAGCTGCCGCTCGACCCTGTCGGACTGGCACACCTGTCGCTTGCAAGACCCGTTAACGAATTGGTGGATCACTTGGAGCGCATGATTGCGACCGGGCTTACACTTGACCAAGTGTACCAAGATCTTCTAACACCAGCAGCGCGGGTGCTTGGCGTCATGTGGGAAAATGACGAATGCACATTCACCGATGTCACGCTGGGCCTCATCCGCCTTCATCAAGTTCTGCGCCAATTGGCACAGAATCACCGGCATGATGCGCAAATACAGCTTAACGGCCGCAGCGCCTACTTTGCGCCCATGCCCGGTGAACAACACAGTTTCGGTCTGGTAATGCTGGAGGAATATTTCATACTTTCCGGTTGGCGCGTACATGCAGGTATTAATCCGACAGCAGATGAAATCGTCGATGAGGTGTCAAACGAACACTTCGATGTGATTGGTTTTTCTTCCAGTCAGGAACACGACCTTGATTCGATGACCAGCCTGATCCGTCGCACACGCAAGGCCGTTGGAAAACCAAACGCCGTCATTTTGGTTGGCGGGCGTGTATTCAACGACCGTTCAGAGTTTGCGTCGCTTGTGGGCGCTGATGCGACCGCACGCAACGGCCGGGAAGCTGTGTCAATTGCCGACCATCTTGTAAGCCGCGCTGCCGCCACCATCTAGTTTGTGCCGAAGCAAAATAGATTGGTTAGTACTTGGGGAACAGTATGCAACCAGCCACTACAGTATCGGAGTTCCGCTCTCCGGAAGAGAGCATTGGGGAACTCGATCTGAAAATGACAGCACGCCTTATCGCGGCGTCGGCTGATGTTGCCCTTATTGTAGATAGCGATGGACTGGTGCGTGACGTCGGAGGGATTGGGACCGGAACGCCCCTCGACGATTCTGACAAGATTGTGGAACAGGCGTGGGCGGATTCGGTAACCGTCGAAAGCCAGCCAAAAGTCGCAGAAATGCTGCGCGACGCCAAGGAAACCGGGGAACTTAAGTGGCGCGAAATAAATTATCCAACGCCGGGCGGTTCAAAGCCCTACCGTTTTATAGCGCTGCCGTTGGGATCAAACGATAACGTCATCGCGCTCGGTCGGGATCTGACCAGCGTGTCTGATCTGCAACAGCGGCTGCTGCATGCTCAACAAGCGATGGAGCGGGAGTATTCGACACTTCGAGAAGCCGAAGGGCGGTATCGTCTTCTGTTTCATTTGGCATCCGAAGCGGTTTTGGTGGTCGAGCAATCCTCGGGCAAAGTTATTGAAGCGAATCCGGCAGCCGGCAATGTGACGAGCCTTAATCCCGACAATCTAATGGGACAATCGATCGAGACCATCGCGCATACCGACTACCGCGACCCCCTCAAAAAACTGGTGAAGAATGCAATCGGCTCCGGTCCCAGCATTTTGGAACGGGTGCGACTTGCGAACACGGCCGGCGAGTTCCGAATTGTTGCCTCCGCCTTCCGGCAAAACGACAACTCGCACGTGCTTGTCCACATTACGTCAACCCAGACAAACCAGATATCCGACAAGGCAGCTTCCGCAAAACTTTTCCGCGTGCTCAATCGCATACCGGATGCGTTCGTCGTCACCGACGAGGAGTACAACATTCTCGAGACGAACTTAGCCTTCTTGGAACTGTCGCAACTCGCCGATGCGGACGCAGCAAAGGGCCAGCCACTGGGCCAATTTATTGGACGCCGAGACGGAGATTTGGCTGTTCTAAAATCGACACTTCGGGAACACGGCTGGGTTCGCAATTTCGAGACCGTGTTCAAATCGACCTACGGCATCCGAGACGACATCGAGATTTCGGCCGTCGATGTCAACGAAGGTCTCGAACGGTACACGGGTTTTGTGATTAGAGCCGTACGGCGAAGCGACCCGGCCCGGGCGACAACGCAGACGGCGATTCCCGCCGACAAAGACCGGCTGACCGATTTGGTGGGGCGCTCCTCATTGCGCGAAATCGTGCAGGAAACCACGGAAGTCATTGAGCGGCTGTGCATCGAAACAGCGCTTAATCTTTCCAAAAACAACCGCGCTCTCGCCGCCGAAATGCTCGGTGTGAGTCGCCAGAGCCTTTACGTAAAACTCAATCGCTACGGTCTCGGCGGCAATCTTTCCTCTGCCACGGACCTGGTCTGAAGATACCCAAAATTTTGATCGGAAAGCAGGTGTCAATTCGACTTGACGCTCCATTGCGTCAATTCTAGTTTACATCATGGCTTACGCTGATCTGAGCGAACCCCGGGCGCGGCCTCAACCGCGGGCGGTTCTTGAACTGCTCAAGCCCATCACATGGTTTGCGCCCATGTGGGCGTTTATGTGCGGGGTCATCTCATCCGGCTCGGCGCTTGGTGAGACATGGCCGTTCATGATCGCCGGCATGATTTTGGCGGGCCCCTTGGTCTGTGGAACAAGCCAAGCCGTCAATGATTGGTACGACCGTCATGTGGATGCCATCAACGAACCCAAACGGCCGATCCCATCAGGACGCATTCCCGGTTCGTGGGGCTTTCGGATTGCCTGCATCGGTACCGGCGTCGCGCTCATCTACGCCGCCTTTTGGGGCATTTGGGTGTTTGTTGCCGCCATTGTCGGACTGGCCCTTGCTTGGGCGTACAGCGCGCCGCCCTTGCGCCTGAAGCAAAGCGGTTGGTGGGGACCGCTCGCCGTCGGGTTTTCATACGAGGGATTGTCCTGGTTCACCGGCGCCGCAATTGTCTTGGGCCATCTGCCAAGCTGGGAAGTTCTGTCGTTGGTGGTGCTCTACAGCATCGGCGCCTTCGGCATCATGACATTGAACGACTTTAAGGCCGTGGAAGGCGACCGGCGCCTGGGCATCAAATCACTGCCCGCACAATTGGGTGTGCAGCCGGCGGCACGAATTGCCTGCATCGCCATGGCGGTGCCACAAGCCTTTGTCGTGGCGATGCTTCTTGGATTGGGTCTTACGCTTTCTGCTTCCCTGGTGACCCTGAGTCTGGCGGTGCAAATCGTCCTGATGATCCGCCTGATGAAAGATCCCAAAGCGCACGCCCCTTGGTACAACGCAACGGGCACGACGCTCTTCGTCCTCGGCATGATGATTTCGGCCTTTGGCGTTCGGCAGATTGGCGGAGGCATCGGGTGACTCAGAAGCATCTCGATTGGATCGCCATCATTCGGCTGGGTCTTGTTCAAAGCGCGATCGGCTCGATTGTCGTCATCACCAATTCCACATTAAACCGGGTGATGGTCGTGGAACTTGCGCTTGCCGCAAGCCTGCCCGCCGCGCTGGTCGCCTGGCATTACGCCATTCAGCTTTCCCGCCCGATTTGGGGGCACGGTTCCGATGTGGGCCGCCGCAGAACGCCGTGGATTGTCGGCGGCATGGGCCTGCTGGTGATCGGCGCCCTGTTCGCCACCAACGCCACCATCTGGATGGCGACAAATCCGGTGGGCGGCACGCTGTTGGGTATCTTGGCTTTCGCTATGATCGGCGCAGGTGTCGGTGCCAGCGGCACGTCGCTCTTGGCGCTTCTGGCAACAGAAGTGGCGCCGTCTCGCCGGCCGGCGGCGGCAGCGATAACATGGATCATGATGATTGTGGGGATCGTCATCACCGCGGGCGTTATTGGACAATGGCTGGATCCCTTCTCTCCGCAACGACTGGCCTTGGTGGTGTCATGCGTCGCGGGCACGGCTTTTCTGGTGACGTTACTTGCCGTCAATGGCGTTGAAAGCGGCATCGCTAAACCGCCCCCTTCTTCCGAGCCGGGTGAGCAGCAAGCTTTCGTCAGCGTGCTGAAACAAACACTTAACGACCCGCTAGCGCGGCACTTCACAATTTTCGTTTTTGTGTCGATGCTCGCGTACAGCGCTCAAGATCTCATCCTGGAACCGTTTGCGGGACTGGTGTTCGGGTTCACTGTCGGCGAGTCCACACAATTGGCCGGCGTGCAACACGGCGGCGTGTTGCTGGGCATGATCTTGGTGGGTCTGGCCGGATCGTTTGTATCGGGCGACAAGACAGCCTGGCTTGTTCGAGGAACAATCTTCGGCTGCGCGGCCTCCGCCGCAGCGCTGGTCTTTCTCATGGCCGCCGCCTATCGTCCGGCGACCTGGCCCCTCGAAGCTACCGTGTTTGGCCTTGGCTTTGCCAACGGTGTCTTTGCCGTCTCGGCCATCGGCCTGATGATGTCGTTCGCCGGAAAAGGGGCCAGCGGCAAGGAAGGCGTCCGCATGGGGGTGTGGGGTGCATCGCAAGCAATCGCCTTCGGCGTGGGCGGTTTCGCCGGTGCAGCCGGCCTGGACGTCATGCGCCACTTGATGGAAGCGCCGTCCGGCGCGTTCGCGGCTGTCTTTGCGGCCGAAGCCTGTTTCTTTATAGGTGCCGCGGTTTTGGCCTTGCGCTACCGCAAACCACAAATCCGAGGAAGCCTGTCGCGTCCTCACACGCCGGTTCAATCAACACCAAACGCGATCCCCTTGGGAGTGCAACATGGAACAGCTAACAACCTATGACGCGGTCATTGTCGGCGGCGGCCCTGCGGGCGCCACCGCTGCGGAATATCTTGCCTCGAAGAAGCACAATGTGCTTCTGCTGAATCGGGACGGCCGGATCAAACCTTGCGGCGGTGCCATCCCACCGCGCCTCATCCGCGATTTCGATATTCCCGACAGGCTTTTGGTCGCCCGCGCGCGCTCGGCACGGATCGTCGCCCCCTCAAACAAAAAAGTCGACATGCCGATTGAGGGGGGATTTGTCGGTTTGGTTGACCGTGAAACCTTCGACGAATTCCTGCGCGACCGCGCCCAGAAGGCAGGCGCCGACCGAAGAGCGGGCAAATTCATCAGAGTTGAACGCGACACCGATGGCACGGCCATTGTCGTCTATCAGCCGGCGGACAAAAGCGAGTCGGCGGAACCCGTGCGGGTTCGCGCCCGTACGATTGTGGGTGCGGACGGCGCACGGTCAAAGGTGGCCGGTCAATGCGTGAAGGGCGGCGACAAGTATTACAGCGTTTTCGCCTATCACGAGATCATCAAGATACCGGAAGCTTTGCCGGACGGATATGACCGGGACCGCTGCGATATCTATTACACCAGCAAATTGTCGCCGGATTTTTACGCCTGGATCTTCCCCCATGGGGGAACGGCAAGCGTGGGCGTCGGCAGCGCCAAGAAAGGCTTCGGTCTTCGGTCTGCGGCACATCAACTTCGCGCGGCCACGGGGCTCGACAGCTGTACCACGGTGCGAACCGAGGGAGCACCCATACCCCTTAAGCCGCTCAAGAAGTGGGACAACGGTCAGGACGTGGTGCTTGCCGGCGACGCCGCCGGTGTCGTCGCACCGTCATCCGGCGAAGGTATCTATTATGCCATGATCGGGGGCCAATACGCCGCGGAAGCGGTTGAAGAGTGTTTGGCCACCGGCAATCCGAAAGCACTTGCGCAGGCGCGCAAGCGTTTTATGAAGAGCAATGGCATGACGTTTTGGGTCCTGGGCATTATGCAGTACTTCTGGTACTGCAGCGACAAACGGCGCGAGCGGTTTGTAAAGATGTGCGACGATCCAGACGTGCAGCGTCTAACCTGGCAGGCCTACATGAACAAAGAGTTGGTCAAAGCAGATCCTGGCGCGCATGTGCGAATTTTCTTCAAGGACCTGGGCCATCTGATGGGTGTCGGCCGCACATGACGTCTGCCTCCCGACGTCGGTTGAAACCGGTTGCCGCCGCAGCCGGTGCCGCAATCTTTGTGGCCGTCGTTGGGGGGACACTGACCGATCTGGGACCGTGGTATCAGCAACTCAGACAGCCAAGCTGGCGTCTGCCCGATGCTGCCTTTGGACCCATTTGGACGGTCATATTCGCACTGGCTGCGGCTGCCGGTGTGATCGCTTGGCGGCGCATAGGAGATCCGATACAGAGACAAACCATCATCGGGCTCTTTGCGTTTAATGGGTTCCTGAACATTCTCTGGAGCTTGCTGTTCTTTAGATTACAGCGCCCCGATTATGCACTGATCGAAGTAGGTTTCCTTTGGATATCCATTCTTGTGCTGATTATCTACTTCATCAGGCGTTCTCCCGTGTCGAGCCTGCTGCTTGTGCCGTACCTTGCGTGGGTTTCTTTGGCCGCCTTCCTGAATTACGAGGTCGTCCGCCTAAACGGACCGTTCGGCTAAACGATGGAGTCGTTTGAGGCGCTTCTTTCGTCACACTGGGCTATCGACTTGGTGATCGCCTGCCTGGCGGTCGAAGCAATTGTGCTTGCCATGTGGTTTGGACGGCCACGGATCGTAACCGTGTTGACCGCTTTGTTGCCGGGACTGTTTCTGTTACTGGCCCTGCGTGCCGCGCTGAACGATGCGCCCTGGGTGATGGCGGCCTTTTTGGCGGCATCGTTGCCGGCGCATGTTGTGGACCTGTTGCGCCGCCCGGTTCGCTCCTGATCGACTCAGAGAACGAAGAGCCCCAAGAGAACAGGTGTCCTCTTGGGCTATTGGTTGTGTGTGTTATTCGGCGGCTGCTTCGGCCGTCGCTTCAGCGATGTAGGCGATCACGTCAGCCCGTTGCTGAGCTTGACGCAAGCCAACAAAGGCCATGCGCGTACCAGGCATATATTTCCGCGGATTCTCCAGATACTCGAACATGATTTCCGAGGTCCAGACAATGCCCGATTCGCTGTTGGCCTTAGAGTAGTTAAAGCCTTCGATCGTGCCCGCGGTCCGGCCCAAAATGCCGTAAAGCGATGGCCCCTGACGGTTCTGTCCGGGTTCCAAAACGTGGCACTGCTTACATCTGTTAAAAACCTTCGCGCCGGCTGTCGCATTGCCGGTCAGCGTTTCGCCCGCAGCCGTCGTAAATGAATTCGCGAATTGATATCCACCGTCGACAGAAGCAACTTGCGTTTCTTCATCGCTGGCGGCCTCCGCTGTTTCCTCCGCTGGCGCTTCTTCGGTCGTCGCCGCAGCATCAGAAGAACCTTCTGCACTCGCTGTCGTATCCGCAGCTTGTTCTGACGTATCGGCCGCCTCTGCGGTTTCTTCTTCCGCGCTTGCCGCGTTCTCAGTGGCAGTTGCTTCCGCCGCGCCGGCATCGTTCGCAACTTCGCTTGTCTCAGCAGCCGCAGGCGCAGCAGCTTCCTCTTCAGAACATGCCGGCATCGCAACAAGCAGACCCACAGATGCAAGCGTTGCAGTCAGTACCTTCTTCATTCGATTCCCTCCAAAGTACGGAAATACAAACACATCCGTTATTCTTAACTTTGTCAACAGATGGGCAATGGTGTGATCAATTCGTGCCCCCATTATTTGACCACGTCGAACCTGAACAGAAACCCAACCAAACAACATTGGTCAGTTCTCGAAAAAGGCAACAGTGAATGTGTTGGTTTCCCGCCAATGCGACTTGAACTAAGGCAAAAATTGGCACTACTAAAAGTTTGCGTTTTAGTGATCTAATTCAATGTCACGTTGGGCAAAACGAAGTTGAGTGCAACGCGGAGACCGATGGCTAGCGCAGCAGGATTCGCGCTAACGTAATCCACAACGCCATCTATGCTGATGCGGGTGCGATGGGTGTTACATGAGCAAATCACGCGCAATGATCCTCCATGAACAGCGATCGCCGTTGAGCTTTGAAGAGCGCACCGTGCCGGCACCGGGCGCCGACCAAGTTTGTGTCTGCGTCAGTGCATGCGCGGTCTGCCGGACCGATCTTCATGTGGCGGACGGTGATTTGAAATCGCCGAAACTGCCCCTCATCCTCGGCCATGAAATTATCGGCCGCGTGGACTCTATTGGCGCAAATGTCACCGACATTGTTGTCGGCGATCGCATCGGTGTCCCCTGGCTGGGCCATACATGCGGCACGTGCTCCTTCTGTCGATCCGGCCGTGAAAATCTGTGTGCGGACGCTCTCTTCACTGGATATACGATTGACGGCGGGTTTGCCGACCACACCCTGGCCGACCATCGGTTTTGTTTTCCGATCCCAGATCTCTATGAGGATCACGAGGCCGCGCCCCTCATGTGCGCCGGGCTGATCGGTTTTCGATCCCTGCGCGCAGCCGGGGATGCCGTCAAATTGGGGCTTTACGGATTTGGCGGCGCCGCCCACATCATTGCGCAAATCGCCGTTCATCAGGGTCGCGAAGTTTTTGCCTTTACAAAGCCGGGAGACGAGGCCGGCCAAAAGTTTGCGAAAGGGCTAGGCGCCGCGTGGGCCGGATCCAGCGATACGCCCCCGCCCGTCAAACTGGATGCGGCTATTTTGTTCGCACCGGTCGGCGGCTTAGTCCCGTTGGCCCTTCAATCGATCGACAAGGGCGGCATTGTGGTGTGCGCAGGCATCCACATGAGCGATATTCCGAGCTTTCCGTATAAAGACCTTTGGGAAGAGCGCACGATCACATCGGTCGCCAACCTGACACGGCAAGACGGCGTTGAGTTTTTGAAAGTGGCCCCTCAAGTGCCGGTCAAAACCGCCACCCATCTCTATCCGCTGGAACAGGCGAATGAGGCGCTAAACGATCTGCGCGCGGGGAGATTTGAAGGCGCCGCCGTGCTGAGCATGGCCGACGGCCGGTGAAGCCGCGGCTTGTTTTGGTAACACTGTGGGGGAGGAGAATAGGCGGCTTCAGGACGAGCCGCCGGAACCGATCACAAATTCGCTGCGGTCGTAAATATAGTCTTCCGCCTCATAGGGTCGATCGCAGACCACCATCAATTCCGAATCCGGCCCAACAAAGGTTTGCGACGCGAATATACGCGGCGGCATACAAAGGTAATCGCCCGCCGCAAGTGTCACATTCTTCGTTTGATGACCGTCCAGCATCTCGACCTGGACTTGGCCGCGTGAGCAAACAAGGAACTGAGAGCACACTTTGTGCGCATGGCCGCCGCGCGCCGTTCTAGCCGGCACCTGGTTGATCCAGAAAATGCGCTTGGGAACGAATGGCAAATGGTCGGCGAACTCAAGCACGCCCAGAACGCCGCGCTCGTCCAGGTGAAGGGGCAATGTGCCGGTCAGCACCTTTCCAATGGGGCTCTCGTTCGATCGACCGCTAGAGGGCTTCATTGCTTGTAAAACGCGTGCACCGACTCGACGACGTACTCTATTTGCGTTTCGGTCATGCCATAAAAGAGAGGCAATGACAGGATCTCCAAACCGATCTGCTCGGTGGCAGTGAGCGGTTTTGGAATTCGAGCCGACCCCGCCAAACCGGGCTGCGCGTGAATTGGATAGGGATAGTGGCGGCCCGTCTGGACGCCGCGGTCCATTAGGAAGCTCTCCAGTTGATCGCGCTGGCCGGTGCGCGCGACGTATAAGTGATAGACCGGTTGCGTCCGGTCATCCGTGGCAGGCAGATTCAACGGCAGGTCCGCAAAAGCGTGGCTGTAACGGTCGGCTATTTGGCGGCGGCGGTCGTTCCATTCGTTCAGAAGCGGAAGTTTGACCGACAACATGGCCGCCTGAATTTCGTCCATGCGCGCGCAGCGCCCAAACTCGAGTTCTGCGAACTGAGGTTTTGTCCAACCATAAGTACGCAGTCGCTTAACCCGTTCCGATAGATCTTTGCTGGACGTAACGACGCATCCGGCATCGCCGATCGCGCCAAGGTTTTTTGTGGGATAGAAACTGAAGCAGCCAAGGTCACCGAACGTACCCACAGAGCGGCCATCGTATTTCGCCCCGGCCGCCTGTGCGCAGTCTTCGACCAGCGCGATGCGCTGCGAACGGCAGACCGACAATAGCGCCTCTAGATTGGCGGGCCGTCCATAAAGATGAACCGCGATTGCGGCCTTCACCGCCGGACCCATCGCCTGCTCCACCGCTCGGGGATCCAGATTGAAAGACTCATCTTCGACGTCCACCAGGACCGGCGTCGCGCCAACATTCCGGACCGCGGCTGCCGTCGGTCCCGCCGTGTGAGAGGGCAGGATAACTTCATCGCCCGGCCCGATTCCTAACGCCAGCAGAGCCAGTGTCAGCGCATCGGTGCCCGACGCCGTGCCGATGGCGAAAGCGCTGCCCACATATTCGGCAAAGGCCCGCTCGAACGCTTCAACTTCAGTACCCAGAATATATCGTCCGCTGCCGATCACCTTAGAGCATGCGCCATTGAGGGCATCCGCGATGGCGCGGTTGTCAGCAAGCGGGTCAGCGAGCGGAACCTGCAAGAGCGTGTCTTCAGACATTAGATGTGAGGCGGATATGTGCTTGAGAACAGCAGACGCGGCGACGGCATTCCGCTAACTGACGGACTCAAGTAGGTCGAACAGATATGCGCCATATTCGCTGTTCTTTTGTTTTTCGGCGCCGCGCTTCACGTCTTCCGTCGTGATCCAATTTTTCGATAACGCAATTTCCTCCAAACACGCGATCTGCAGACCTTGCCGGCGTTGAATGGTGGCAACAAAGTTTGCCGCATCGAGCATGGCCGAAGTGCTGCCCGAATCGAACCAAGCAAACCCGCGTCCCAATTCTTCGACATTGAGCTCGCCCAACTGCATATAGGAGCGGTTTAGATCGGTGATTTCCAGCTCACCGCGAGACGACGGTTGAAGCGTTTTGGCCATTTCGATGACGCGCTGGTCGTAGAAGTACAGGCCCACCACCGCCTGGTTCGATTTGGGTTTTGTAGGCTTTTCTTCCAAGGAAATGGCGCGCCCTTTTTCGTCGAACTCCACCACCCCAAATTGGCTGGGATTGTGAACCGGATAGCTGAAAACCGTCGCACCCGATTGACGTGCCGCCGCGCAGGCAAGGTGGTCAGAGAAGCCTTCGCCGTAGCAAATATTGTCGCCCAAGACCAGCGCACTTAAGTGGTCGCCAATGAATCGCTCGCCGATGATAAAGGCATCGGCCAAGCCCCTGGGATGATCTTGAACCGCATAGTCGAAACGAAGGCCGAATGCCGACCCATCGCCCAGCAAGTTTTGAAAACTGGGCATGTCCCGCGGCGTGGTAATGATCAGAATATCCCGAATGTTGGCCAACATCAGCACCGAGATGGGATAATAGATCATCGGTTTGTCGAACACCGGCAGGAGTTGCTTGCTGATGGCATGCGTTACCGGTGACAGGCGTGTCCCCGCGCCGCCGGCGAGAATAATGCCGCGCCGTTCCATGCTCATGAACCGCCTCCCGGAGGCTTGGCGCCAAGCAGTGGTTTCGAAATCCACTTCATCGATCTGATAAGCCTAATGTCGTTTTTCCTCAACGGCCTAAGGCGCTGGAAAGGCGCCGCATGGCCCCCCGCCGTTTATCGCGTATCCATATGGCCGCGCTTCCCAAGGGGCCGCTAATGTCGTCAATGAGCCCACGGCGCTTTTTGGCGATGTAGGAATGGGTGACCGCACAAAGTTCTTCTTTGGTATAGCCTCGTTCAGAAAGCTTTGTGTACAAATCATCGGGAACATCGTCGAGTGGTTCCATCGCCAAATCGTTGCGCAGCACGACCATGTTGGGAATCTTACGACATACCTCGACATATGTCCCGGCCGGCACCTGATTCATATGCGCAGGATTCATCATGTAGTTGACATGGCCTTCGATCTTGTCCCGAACGAACGCCTCTTCATCCTGAGAACGGAAAAACTGGATGATGTCATCCTTCGATTTCAAAAGATGTATCCACGGATAGTCTGCAAACACATCGCCCTTGTGGTGTCCATATCTCGAATTCCAAAGTGGCGCGGCGATGCAATAGATGAAACCGCCGGGGCGCGTCACCCGCTCAAATTCCTGAAATGCCCGCTCGATGTTCGGAATATGTTCCATCGTGGCGAAGCAATAGACCAGATCGAAGTGTTCCGACGGCAAAGACATCTCTTCCGCCGATTCAATGTGATACTGGACGTTCGGCGCAGAATAATCCGCACCCGTCCGTTCAATAACGTCCAGCCCGTGAACTTCTCGAGCGCCCGCCTCCACAAAGTACCGTAGATCCTTGCCCGTATTGCAGCCCACTACCAATACACGCGCCCCTTCCATTTTGAGGAGATCGGCTGCCCTGTTTGCGTGGACTTGATTGTGGTTCATGGGATTGCTGGAGAACGTTCCGCTAAGGGCCGAAACCGTTTAAGGCGCACATAGTCCGTTAGCCGGTTCCGATGCGCTTTAGGTCGTAGCCCTTCGCGGCGATGCGCTTCGTCCAATCCCTATTGTCAAGATACCAAGCGACCGTTGTCCGAAGGCCATCGGCGAAACTGGTCGTGGGCGTCCAGCCAAACCGGTCGCCCACCAGCGCGTTTGACATAGCGTACCGCATATCGTGTCCGGGCCGGTCTTTCACATAAGTAATGGCATCAGAGTACGTATCGTGTGCCGGCGCGAGCTCATCCAACAGACCGCACAGCTCGGTGACCGTATCGATGTTCTTGCGCTCATCACCGCCAGAGAAATTGTACACGCCCCCGTCTTCCCCAGACTTCACCACCCGTTCAAGGCCCATTGCCAAATCGTCCACATAGAGCCAATCCCGAATCTGTACGCCGCGGCCGTATACCGGCAACGGCTGACCGGCCAGGGCGCTTGAAATCATGTGCGGGATCAGCTTCTCCGGAAACTGCCTTGGTCCGTAGGTATTCGAGGCATGGACGACCGCCGTGGGCAGTCCATGGGTGACGCGGAAACTGCGGACGAGATGGTCGCCGGCGGCTTTGGAGGCCGCATAGGGGGAATTGGGCGCGTAGTTGCTTTGTTCCGTGAACAGACCATCCTCGATCGAACCATACACTTCGTCGGTCGACATTTGGACGAACAGGAATTTGCTCTGCTGATCGCTGGCAACGTTTCGCCAATACGCCAAACACTGAGCGAGCAGGGCGTAAACGGACATCACGTTTGTCTTGAGAAAAGGCTGTGCATCGTCGATCGAGCGATCTACGTGGCTTTCCGCCGCCAGGTTAAACACCACGTTCGGTTGATGCTCCGACAAAACCCTCTGAACAAGCGCGCCATCACCAATATCGCCGTGGACGAAAACATAATTGTCGGCCTTGGCAACGGACGAAACATTGGCCACATCACCGGCATAGGTGAGCGCGTCCAGGTTAACCACACGGTAGCCGCTGGCAACAAGACGCTCTACAAAATGCGATCCGATAAATCCGCACCCGCCGGTCAGCAGGATTGTTTTCAAGCCGTTCTCCGAATGACCGCATCATCAGACCGGGTTTCCATATCCCCATCGGTCCCGCCCTTGCGCCAAAGTTCGACAGTCGGCCCCAAGACTTTCTTCAACGCGTCAAGCGAATGGTCGGCTGTATAATCGAGAAATGCCCCCGACTGCCGATCAAAATGCTTCAGCGCCTCCAAAGATCGGCAAATGCCGGCGGTGTCGCCTTCTCTGACGGTTGCCCCAAGCTGATAGCGGCGCACGCGTTCGCCCATGAGATGGCGGTCACTCACTAAAATGGGGATGTTGAAGTAGGCTGCTTTGGTCAGCACGTTGCTGGAGGCCGGGAAATCACGGTACACGGCGTAAATGACATCCGCCGCCTGTAAGACCGCGTTGTAGTCGCGCTCATCCTCGATGAATGACGGATGGAAGAGCACATTCTCGGCCGGGTCGGACATCGCTTGTCGGAGTGTCTCTGCCTGCCCGTCAAATTTCTCCAGATAGGGCCGGCCGACGACGGCAAAAAAGAACTGAGACGGATCGGCATGCTTCATCACATTGAGTAATTCCAACGTGCCCTTGTGTGGCGCGATCGTACCGATTTGCAAAACCACACATCTGCCGCGCGCCCGGTCACGGATGGTTGCAGCCAGGTCTAGGCTGTCGTCGGCAAGCTCCACATCCGCCACATCCGGGATCAGTGCAAAATCAAGCGCCGGTAGAAGGTCACGATAGGTGCCCAGGGTTTCCGGCACGAGAAACTTGGCGCCCCGCATGCGGGGGCTGAAAAAGTACTTCTCGGGCCCTGCCTGGCGAAGCCGGTCCGACTTGCGCGCATGGAACAGAATGCCCCCCCACGGCATATTCCAATTCCTTTCGAACTGCGCTAGATCGCGCCGATCCTCGGCCATCACGTCGAGATAAAGAAAGAATGCGAGATCGCCGTCGAGCCCGGTCATTTTTTGGGCAAGGCCGACGCGCCTGGAAAAGTCCGCAAACGGCATTTTCCGAGCGGCCTGCCCCCGTTCGACCCCCAGTCTTCGGGCGAGCGCCGGCGTGTATTCCTTCAAGGCATCAACACCACGCCCGGCAACGCGGTGAGCTATTCCCGACATCCCTTCTTCCCCAAGCACCATCCGGGCCCGCTGCAGCATGGGAAGGTGCGCCCGCGACCCATGTTCCGGCAGACCGAGCTGTTTGTCTAAATGGACAGACGAAATGAAATGGAAGCTGGCGGCGTACCCCGGCGCCGTACGGGCCAAGTAATCTTTCGTTCCGCCGTCTTCTGGGGCAATCAGAACCACCCGGTGTCCCAGTTCCAGCAACGCCCGGGAATAGAGGCGAGAATAGGCGTCTAAATGTCCGTGTCCGGAAATGGGGCTGATGAGATAGATGGTACTCATCGGTTACCGACAATCAATGCTGCAACTGAGGAAGATCCACAGAGACAATCGATGCAAAGCGGGTCTTGAACAATGTGCCGTCGCGCGAATCAATCATAGTCTTTAACTCAGGATAGGCAAAGACGGCATCGAAGTCTTCATGAAATTCGTCCAGTGTCTGGCGCCGCCGAAGGATCGCAAGTTGAATGCAGGCGCGCAGTTTCGCAAACCCGGCGAGGCCGTTCCCTAGCGCCGCATCGAACGCCCGGATGGCACGTGAATTATCGCCCAGCGCAAAGCCATCCAAACCGTCTAAATAATGAAACACACCCGGCATCAACTGTTCGACCCGTGGTGTCAAGGCCCGACGCCGCGCGGATGGGTCGGGAGAGAAAAAGCCAGTCAGATCCTCTGTAGCACCTTTGACGTCGCTTTCGGGTTTTTCGATCGCGCTTTGAAGCGGGGACAGGTCCTCGTCAAGACCAAATTGCATTAGGCATCCCAAGCAATCCATGAGGCGCGATTCCATCCCCGCTTTGCCGGCCGATCGGGTAAACACCATTTCATAAGGAATGGTGTTGAAGAGGCCGGCCGGATAACGCCGGAACATGCGCATCTGCTGCAACGAAAGGCTCTTGGACAAGTATTGCGACGGCATCCGGACACCCGCCTTGCCGTGTGAATTGAACGACAAAAAGAGTCCGTCGGGGGACAATGTGCGGTCGATCCAATCTGTATACGCGTCGACTGCCTCGAGATCCATTTCTTGAAGACTGAAGGAATTCAGCACGATGTCGAATTGCGCCTTGATATTGCCGACCGCACCCGGCAGCGCGCCAGCGATGACGCCTGGTCTGAGCGTTGAGATCTGGCCCGCTCCCATCTCGACAGCTTGGATCGGGCGGTCAAGAACCGCGGATAAATAAGGGACCGACAGGCAAAGATTCTCTGGAAGGTCGACGATTGCATAATGCTCAACATCAAGGAGTTGATGGAGGAGATGAGCGGCCAAGCCCCAGCCGGCACCGATTTCCAAGATCCGAAGGGGCCTGCCGGCAAGACCCAGTTCGCGAGCAAGCGCGCCCACCCGCAGGGCCGTTACGGAATTTGTCCAGAAGGCGGCACTGCGCACGATGCCCGCGTGTTCAAACACGTAAGGCGCCCCGAGCGGGGATTCGTCGAGCTGCGCGACCTCCCGGGGATCCACACTTTGGCGATAGATTTCAAATGCCCGCGCCGCATGGGCCGCCTCTTTGTCTGCACCGCCTTGCCGTTCGTCCGCCATGCCATGGCCGAAATCAGCACGGCGAAATCCGACAAACTGATTGACATCCGGAAAATTCGACCGCTTGTCGAAGATGCGCCCCCAAAAGGAAGATGTGCGGCCAAAGACGGTTTTGGCGGAGTTGGCGCCATCGGCTTCAATCAAATCCCGAACCTGGGAAATCGCCGCTTCGAGGGAACTGAGCGATTGAGTCATGCTGCTGTGAACTTGCTTACGCCAAATTGTTGCGCGTTCTAATAGTGAAGTTTTGAGATTTCTTGGAGAACCAGTCGGCAAGTGCGCGACGACGATTGCTTAGCACTGCGTCATTGCCGAACTTGATCCGTCTTAGCGTTCGTTTTGGTATCGGCTTTGGTCCTTAGCCGCAATTCTGCACCAGGCACCATTGGGACAAACTTGTCGATCAGTGTCTCGCTTAGCTGGAAGTCATAATAATAGTAGTTTGTGAGTGCGTATCGCTTTCCGTCACTTAGCGGGGCACCACGATGCACACCCGCTGTATTCACCAAGATCGCGGTGCCGGCTGTTGCCGTAAACGTTTTCTTCCTTAAAAACCCCTGAGCGACAAGGTCGTTCACACGGTCATCGTCCATCCTGCTCTCCGGCGGTCCCTCAAGGCGGTTTAGTCCCGCATCCATAACCACGCGCCAGAACTTGTGACTGCCGACCAAATATTCGAATGGCCCGTTCTCGTAGGTCACATCACAGAGATATATTATTGCTTTGAACTGATAGGCGAATGCGTCGCGATGCCAGCCTTCGCCCGACCCAATGTTGCCCGCTTGCGATTCTATGCGCGCTCCCAGCGTCGCCAGATTGAAAAGTGCACCTGCACCCAATGTTTCACCAACCGACCGTAAAAACCTGTCTTCGTGGAATTCGCGCAGCAACTTGCTTTGTGCTTCGACACCAAACATTCGTTGGTCAGCCCCTCGTGAGAAGTGGCGCACCGCATTTGGATACTCAGCAAGAAGACGATCAATCTCCCGCGTTCCGGCCTCACACTTCCGCGGTGGCCAATAATTCTTGATGACAGCATATCCCACCGTACGCAGGTCGTTCAGCAGCGAAGACCGATTCGGTGCCGGAGGAGGAGGCGGGTCGCCTTCCTTATCTGATCCAACAGGCTGCCGTAAACTCGCATGAGAACGGTCGATGGCGCGCCAGTGCTTCGCCGCCGATATCGCCTTTGTCAACATCATTTTCCCGACGCCTTCAAACGAAGCATCTCATCCAATTCGCCGAAATGCGTAGAATGTAAACCAGGCTTCGCGCCATGCCCCGAATGCATCGACCGGGACGATATCTTGATGTGCCCCGCCGCCCTGCCAATTGTTCCGCCTTCCCAATATGTCGTAACCCGAACTAATTGTTTCAACGCTACCGGCATCCTCGAACAGTGAAGCAATACCAACATGTGAAAAACGGAAATAATCGTCAGGAGACTGATGGTATCTTAAGGAAAACGGAACAATTATAACTCCGACGCCGCCCAACTGCAGAAGGTTGTAGATGTTCTTGGCCGCCTGCCACGGTTTTCTAAGATGCTCGAAGACATTGTTGGAGTAGGCCACTGCAACACTTTCTTTGTGAATAGGAATCGAGTCTTCAAACCGTTCGTCGCAAATATCCGCTTCAAAAATATTGCGTGAGGGTTCGCTATACATATCGATTCCCGCATATTCGAACTTGTTATCGAACAGTGTCCTATTTTGGCGGTACAGCTCTTCGCTGTAGTCGAAATTCCCCTTGTTTCCGAGCAAGTATGCCAGCTTTCCATCACCGCATCCTATCTCGACGAATTTTCCCGGGGGTGTGTTTTCGTCAAAAACAATATCTCGCGCTTTAGCTTCTTTGTTGATGTCCGTGTTCACGGCATTGGACGTTGCCTCGAAATTGCCGAGCTGTCTGTGACGATCGAAGATGAGTCTGCCATCAGGCAGACTGAGGGCAGCTTCATTAAGACGTTTATTTCCGTTCACCGTCGCGATGAATCGCAAAATTTGGAAAAAGTTGGCCAGTGAAATCAGAGTTGGCTCCCGTTCAAATCTCGGTGCTTGGGGTTCGGTGTATCACTTATCGTCGGCTTGACACGCAAATGGCCTGTCTCGGAGTTAGAGGCAACGTGTTGCTTCGTACATACGCATCGGATAGGCGCCGCACTCCAGTAGTTTTTCTCTCGAGCAGTTGAGGAGCCAGGGCTGTACTTGAACGGAAAAACCCACGCTTTCCAATCTCTGTCCAAAATCCCACCCGTACTGTCTGACATGGCCGTCATGGGACTCATCCGAAACCAACCATTCGGCGGTTTCTTCTCGATGCGTTGCTTGCGGAACAGACAAGTTGGCAACACCCCCCGGGACCAAAATACGAAACATCTCCCGCATCGCGGAAATGTCATCAAGTACATGCTCCAATACACGATGGCAGAGAATCACATCGAATGACCGATCTGGTATCGGCAACTCGGTAATGTCGGCTGCTATATCCGCACCACTCCCCAGAGACGTCTCCATGACATGATAACTGCAATTGGCTTGCAACCATCCACGCGGCTCAGGCTCGGGCGCGATATGCAGCACTTTCTTTCCGCGGATGAGGCGATCATTTTGTTTGAGATAAAGCAGAAGGCTTGCGCCTCGAGACGGTTTGTTCCAGCTCAACGTGACATGATGCGCACCATACATCCGCTCTAGTTCTTGAGTTTGGTTGTTAAGTTCACCTGACCACCTTGGATGGTCCTTAAGCACCTGAGCCCGATCGGGCATTCCGTCCGTGAGATTGCTTATTGCAATGAGCTCGTCGACTCTGCTCGCAAGATCTGGTGCATCTTGCTTCAACTGGGTAAGAATCGACCGCGTGTAAGGCCCACGGGCCTCGCTACGCACTAACGGTACATAGGCATTAAAAAACCGGAGTAATGCGTCGGCGTTCTGCACTGTGGGCTGGAGCTCAAATGCCTTTAGTTCCGGCACCCTGGCAAGAAGTGCCAACGCATGCCGAAAAACAATGTTAGGTGAGTCGGAAGGAGGCGCGGCGTCCTCCTGTCTTGGAATCTCACTTGCGAAAAACTGTCTTTTGACAGCTCCTATCCGCCGCCTTAATGCTCTTACCAACCTAATCACGTGCGCTAGAAATACGTATCCTAGTTTCGGCCAATCAAACGAGAAATCATTGGGAAAATTTGGTGAGCGAGGCTGTGGTTCCTGTTCCGCTGAGCAGGAACCTCGCTCGCACCGATCTGCAATGCTTGCTCAATTCCGACCTCTGGGTCAGGCATCAAACTGATCGATTCGAGCATTTCATCCGAATTCGTAAGCAGAAATTCGCAAAACGATGCAAGCGGAGTAGGCAATCGATTTCCACCCGTCGAGAGGCTGTGGTGGCGGCCTAGTCGAATATCAAGCCCGCTCGGGTTGATCGGTTTTGGTGATAGGGTTCCGTCTGAAACCTGTGTGAGATTTGTGTCCAATCGCCTCGCCGATTCACCAGCAGAAAAGCAGCTGGCTACTCTCGGCCATTCATCGTCCTTTGTCTTGGTTTCTAAGGCGCGCAGGATCGCCTTAGGCATTTCTGAGCTGTCCTCCGCCGCAAACAAAAAGGGCTCACGATGAAACTCAAGAGGCAGGATGCTTGCAACAACCGAATTTGAGACAACGGGTATGCCGGTCGCCCATGCATAGGCGGCCGTTCGGCATCGGCGTTCCTCCGGCGCCGGATGAACAAAAACACGAGCGTGCCTATAGAAGTGGGATAGAGATTCCAAATCCAAGGGAAAAGGATAGTCCCATCCGATTGTCAGAAGTGTCACCCTCTGGCGTTCTTCCACAGTGAAAAGTGACTCGAAATGACTCCGCAAATCTGAGATGCCAGGTAGAACAACTTTATCCGGAGTCGGACAAATAAAGAGGACGCGCGGTTGCTTGCCCATATCGTAAACTGTGCGGATTGCCAAAAGGAACTCAGGGATCCCCTTAAATGCGACCGCTCTTCCTACGAACAGTACATCCCAAAACGGCTCTGCAGATTGGCCCTGTGAGAACCAGGAGGGCGCAAAATTGCAGGCATCCAACGGAATGTAAGGGAACTCTTTTCCGTTTCTCTCGATAAGGTCTCCCTCTCCCGCCATACTAAAATCATAAAGGGAGTCATAGCGAAAATCGTGATCGTGCCAATTATGGTGAAGCCCGATCAAAAACCGATCCCGCAGCCTCGTGATCAAATCGCGCACAGCTCCCGAATCGCCAATTATGTGATCCCGCTCGGGGGTCGTAAAAACCACACATCCCTTGCCGTCTTTAGAGGGTGGTTTCAATAGACACGCCATTTTGAGAAAATCTTATCGCCTAACTAACAAGGAATATCTTTGAGCAAGTCACCGCCGCATTACAACTGACTTTAGCCGGTTCAGAATTCCTGGCTCTTGACGCTGACGGATTTGGGGATTGAGATCTGAATACTGTGGAACTTCTCCAAACGGAAGGAAGAAATTGACCGCCATTTCCGACGCTGCCCCACCGTGCATGTTTTCGTAATAGTCTTGTAGCTTAATATCGACGCTGGCTACTTCTCTTCGTTTCTTGGCTGCGAAGACCAAAATCGCCTCGCTGGCCATTTCAACCACGTACTTCCTGCCATGAGCCCTGTACATATTGTCCGCCGCTGACATCGCATAAGGTGGGCGGCTGAGAACAAATAGAGCCGCGGTCAATACTTCAAAGCCGGCTTGCGTGTAGTAAGACTTGTATAGATCTGGGCTTACCTGCCAAAAGCCGTGGTCAAGAAACCCGTTACTCGGTGTGGCGTGTATGACAACGCCGCCAATTCGTGTGAGCTTTGTAAGGTTTCGCAAAGCGGTCGGCATGTCGAACACGTGCTCTAACGTACCGCTATCATATATCAAATCGAATTGCCCCGAGACTTTGTCTGCCATATTCGGATCATTCAGATCCGCTGTGATGTCGGCCCCTTCGTAATCAGACACATCAAGCATCGAAGCTGAGGGAAAACCGAGTGTTTCAAAAAACTGTGGTGCAGTTTCGAAACTTCTTGGACGAGTGTTCCGCGCAAGCTCGGTATATCTTTCGGCATGCGCATGAAATATTTCGCTGGTGAACCCCATGGTGGGAACACCCAGAGTTAAGCAGCTTTCAGTTGCATCGCATTCCTGAACCGCACGCGCAATGACAAGCGCGTCATAAATCAGCATTCCCATTTAGGGCTCGCCAATTCTGTTGTCGATGTGAAACAGAGATTCAAAGAATCACAACTGCACCACATGAACTTGATCCTTATCACTCTGCACTTGATGGATGTCGACGGATTTACATCCGATGTGATGTAGAAGTAGGTCGTAGTGGTCGGTCGAGAACGACCGACGTAGGTAAGGTTCCTGCTTCTGCCCGGGACCAACGTCCAACATTCGCAACACGGCCGTGTCGTGTCGGTCGGCGGGGGGTTCGAAGAAGCGGATCATGATGCGGGGCGCCATGTTTCGCGCCGCCGCCAGCGAGGCACCAGGCGATTCCAAGGTCTCAAGCACGTGGGAAAACAACACAATGTCCGCCGGCTCCCCCTGCAGGTCGGGATCTTGGATGTCCCCTTCCACAAAAACCGTGTCGTCACTGCCCGCATAGCGCGCCCGCGCCGCATTGAGCAGTGAGGTGGAAAAATCCCACCCGGTATATTTGAGCGTCAATCCCTGGTCCCGGAAAAACTGGCACAGATGACCGTTGCCACACCCGAAATCCGCCAAGTGAAAGCGCGTATCGCCGAACAATTCCTTCAGTATACTGCCCATCAACAATTTCGACCGCTCCGACGGGTGGCCATAACCGTCGAGATAGATCTTGGCGGTATCGTCATCGAAGGCGGACCAGCTGTTCTTTGCAATTGACATGGACAGTTCAGTTCAAGTGCATCACGCCGATGCCGCCTTCTCAAACACCAAAATTGAGTCCAAATGGCCGATTGACATGTCTTCGGGCAAATGAATGCATTGGGTCTGACGAAACGCAGGCGCAAGTTGTCGCAGCAAGGCGCTGTAGTTTCGAACCCAATAGGTGGTGTTGGGAAACGGGTCTATCTTGCCTTCGAAACTCGCCCCTTCGTCCGTGTCGTCAAAGGGCTCCACCAGCACCAGAAAGCGCTTCGACACCCGCACCAGCTCGCGCAAAACCTGCTCGATTTTTTCTGGGCCAATGCACACCAGCAAGCCGCTTACCAGCACCACGTCAAAGCGCGCATCCGGGAATGGCACATCATCGGCGCCCGCTACATGCAGCGCGTGGGGCGATTGAAAACTCTCGGCCATCAGCTTCCGCCCGTCTTCGACCACATGGGGCGAGATGTCCACGCCCGCCAGCCAGTCGTAGCGACGTATGATGTCCAACGCGCGCAAATTGACACCGCAATGCGCGCCCACCTCCAGCACGGTCGTCCCGTCCAGCGCCGCAACCGTATGCGCCAGTTTCTGCCGCATCGGATGGTTGAGCCCATCCCAATATGACTGCACATAGGCCGGATTGTCGGCCTCGCGCGTCCGCCAAAAATCTTCAGAGAAGGCGCCGGTGCGCGGCGGCCCTTGCTCGGATGCCGCGCTCTTTTTCGCGGGAGCCGGAGCTGACTGGGTCGCCGTCCCAACCGGCACCAATTTCCGCAAGCGCAGATAGCCCGCCTGCCCAAGGATCGATTGGGCGAGCCGGACAACTCTTCTACGCATGCCGGATGGAGCAACCGCATCAGGCGCGTTGCGCGCCAACGGCGTGTCCCAGGCATGAACTTGTTTAGGTGGCCCCGAAGGGGGCGTCGCGACCGCGCGCGTTGAAACCATTACATCGTCCCGTTGACCAATGGTCATGAGACGTACGCCCCTTTGTTTTCGAAGTTTCGCGAATGCATAAGGGCCGCCGCTTCGCCGGAATTTTCGATGACGGCAGTGATATTGCGCGTCGCCTGGGCTACGCCGGCCGAAAAGAATCCGGATACCGCAGGTCCATTCTCATTGCGAATGCGTTGCGCTTCGCCACCGACAAGGCGCTCCAACGCCTCTCGCGCCGCATCATAATCGTGCACCTCTACACCCAATCCCATTTGCTCAAGATCCGGATGGTGGCGCGCGATCCCCGTGACATTGACGATCAACGGTACGGCACCACGCACCACCGCCTCTATCAGTGTCGTCGAAAATATGGCCACTGCCACCAAAGATTCATCCAGCACGTCCGCAAGCGGCCGCTCGGTCGCCGGGCTCATCTCCACATTCGACAAGGATGCCAGGTGGGCCCGTTCTTCGTCGCGAATAGGAATTGCCGGGTGTTCCCGCACCAAAATCTTCCGGTCCGAAAATCGCTCCGCGGTCCAGGACACCAGGCGTAACATGTTCTGCCAAGCTTCTTCCGTGATCAAAACGGAGCCGTGCTGCAAAAAGAATGAAATGGCCGACTTTTCGGAACGGTCAGCACCGCCACCCGGTCCGATCACGTGATTTCCCGTCACGAAAAATGCCTGGGCCGGATTGTGTAGCTCAAGCATCCGTGCGAATTGCGCCCCCCAAACGCAGAATGCGTCGAAACGCATCTCCCGAAACCCGTTGTGAACAACCGGCGACCATCCCTGCTGTATGCAGACGGTTCGAATGCCGAGCGACCGTGCGGCCAGATTGACAATTTCGTCGATCGGATGCGTGCCTTCGGCCATCACGATCGTGGAGATGTCGTGACGCGACAACACATCCCGCATCACGTCGAATTGTGCCGCAAGGCTTGGCCATTCAGTCAATTGCCGACGCACCGTTCGCGTCAGCGTCCGGGCATCATCGAAATCATAGGTGACGACCTGCCTGCCGTTTTCGGCAAGCCGGTCTTTGAGCGGAGATTTGGCCGCGGCAATCCACAGTGCCGGCGCAGAAAGCTGGCGTTCGATCGGGCTCAGGTAGTCGGCAAACCGTCCCGTAATCGCAAGGAAGGCAACCCGTCCCTTCACGGAGGGCTTCTGACTCGCAGACGGTTTAGTCGTTCCGGTACCGCTCCAATCGACAACGGAAGCGATATTTCGCCTGAGCGATTTCCTAAGACGTCCGGACCAACCGGTCCGGTCCCCCGTCATGTAAGGCAATAACATTGTCGCCTTTGGTGAAAGCGAGGTTCCTTCATCGGCTGCCGGTCGCGCGCCGGTCTCCATATGTTTCCGACAAACCTCTCTGAAAGCGCCGTCATTGACCAATCCGAAATAAAGGTCGATTGCTATGGCCCGCCCGAAATCCGCACCGCGATAGGACAGCCCGCCGATACTCTCTTTTCGTTTGTCCGAAACGTATCGTTCGACGGCATCGATCAGCCGCGCCTGATAAGCGGCGGCTGATGGATCGACACATCCATCGGTCGACGGGTCAGTTGAGACGGCGCTCTGCATACAGATCTTTTTCGACCATCTCTTCGATCATATCCTGAAACGGCTTTCCCGATGACCAACCTACTTGCCGATGTATCCGGCCGGCATCGCCGCATAACGGTACGGCCTCAACCGGGCGATAAAACCTCTTGTCTTGGCCAACACATTGTTCGGGATCGAGTTTCAAGGCATTGCACGCAATGGTGACCAAATCCCGCACGGAATGCATCCGTCCGGTGGCGATGACGAAATCGCCGGGTTGGTCATGGTCAAGAATGCGCTGCATCGCTTCCACATAGTCCGGCGCGTAGCCCCAATCCCGTCTGGCTTCAAGGTTTCCAAGCGCAATATTGCTTTGTAGGCCCAACGACACCCGTGCCAGCCCCCGCGTCACCTTGCGGGACAGAAAATAGGGCTCCCGCCGCGGAGATTCATGGTTATAGAGAATACCGGTACAGGCAAAGCTGCCGAATTTCGTACGATGGCGCTCCACCAAATCGGTCGCCGCAAGTTTTGCGAAGCCATACATGGATCTTGGCTGGCGCGCCGTTTGCTCGTCTTGAGGCGCCTTACTGGGTGCTCCGAAAATCTCGGATGTTCCGGCGAAAAACAACCGTGCCCGCGCCCGGTCTTTTATTGCCTCCAACAACGCCTTTGTGCTGCCGAAGATGGTTTTGAACACGCCGGCATTGCCGCCAACGTTACTGTCCACCCGTGTTGGCCCTCCCAGATGGTAGACCAGATCCGGCTCTACTTTTCGGCACACGCCGAAAACAGCGTCACTGTCGGACAAGTCCACATCATAACGGTGAACCCGCGAATCGGAAAACAAGGCGCGCACATAAGACGGCAACACTTGATCCGCGGACGGTTGACTTGGCCGCACGATGCAATGAATTTCGTGGTCATTGGCCAACAAAGACTCGGCCAGGTAGGACCCGTCCTGCCCCGTTACGCCAGTCAACAAAACGCGCGCCATGGGCGTGCCCTAGAGCAGTCCTTCCAGCCGATCCAATGCAAGCCAAAACCCGTCCCCGCCATTCTTGTGGCCTTGCCAGATTTCCGGAATGAATGGGACATTTGGGCAAAGCTCGGCGAGCCGGCGCCCCAGCGCTTCAAAATCGATCTCCCCTTCGCCGATTTGCAACCCCTCGCTGTCCACGCCCGCGGCATCCACAATATGAAGATGACCGGTCACCGGGCCAAGAATGTCCACATAATCCTCAAAGCGCCGGCCCCGATGGTTGGCCGCCAGTTTGGAGTGGGAGACGTCGAAACAAATCTTCAGGCCGCTTGACCGCGAAAACTCAGCCGTGTCCTCAGGTTCCACAAACAGATTGCAGTAAAGCTGCCCGCCCAAATACCAAGGAAAGGGCGGCAGGGTTTGGGGCAAGATGTCGACACCCTCCGTATCCACGTGCGACAGGGAATCGGAAACGCGATCGTAAAGCTCCGGCAACCGCTCGGCGGCCACCGGCTCATCCCGCGACATACCGCCTAGGCTCGCAATTAGCGGGACCTTCGATACGTTGGGAAACCACTTTTTGAGCCGTCGCGTGACCTCGATCGTACGTTGTAAATGTGCAATCGAAACTTCTCTATACTGACGGTCGTCCGCGGCCAGATTCAAAATATGGTCGTTTTCGAACAGATCCGGGCTGTGTACCACCAACCCCGTTGGCATCTCCGCATCGAAAAACTTGCCGGGGTCGGCTTCCAGATCTTTGTAGGAGAAATGAAACTCCACAAAGTCCATACTCAAGCCTTGATGAATCGCTTTCCAATCGTGATAACGCACCGGCACGCCCCAAGGGCGGTTGAATTTGTAGTTTCGTGCTTTTGACACGTTTGTAAGAAGGTCGGTCGCAAAGAAGAAATCCCCTTTCGCGATATCCCTGTTGGCCGGCCGGCCCACCAATTCCCGAATGCGATTGGGCTGAAGGCCCGTTCCGGGGCTCTGCACCGCAATCATCGACTGGTCGATCATCCGACCCGACTTGATATCCTCGGCAGCGACAAGGCTTTTCGCGAGGACTTCCCGGTTCATCTGTTCGCCTACAGATGGTTCGCGCGGAGTTGCCCCGCCCAGCGCTTCCTCTACATTTCGAATGGCGGCCACCATTTCCGTGAACTGGTCTGGCTCTAGGCTTACCTTGTGATCGTTGCCCACCATGTTGCGATCTAAGGTGATGTGTTTTTCGACGATCTTCGCGCCCCGAGCCACCGCGGCAATGGGCACCGCATATCCCCGCTCGTGCCCGGAATAGCCGACAATGGCCCCCGTTACCCGAGACAAGCGATCCAAATACCGCAGATGGACGTCCTTAAAGGGTGTGGGATATGTGGAATTGCAATGCAGAAGGGCAAACTGGCCGCCGGCGCGCCGCAGCTCAGTCACCGTTTCCAGGATTTCCGTCTCGTTAGACATGCCGGTCGACACGATGAGAGGTTTGCCGGTTGCCGTCACGGCGCGGATCAGCTGATGGTTTGTCATATCGGCCGAAGCGATTTTGTAGGCCGGCACCCCCCATGCGGCCAAGAAGGCCACGCTTCTCAGATCCCAGGGCGTGCAAAGCGGCGTGATGCCACGGGTTTGTGCGTAGTCCAACACCTCGCCCATTTGCTCGGTGCTGAAATTTGCCCGCTGCAGTACCTCTAACGTGTACTGAGTACCTAGATCCGCGGCTTCGTGGTCGGGCCGCGAACTGCCCTTGTAAAGCGAACTCAAATCACGCAACTGGAACTTGACGCTATCTGCTTGGGCTTCGACGGCACAATCGATCAATTCCTTGGCAACCGACACGCTGCCATTATGGTTCACGCCGATTTCCGCAATGATATAACAGGGCTCGTTCTCGCCAATCCTGCGGCCGTCGATTTCGAAGCCACCCTTGCTCCGTTCCAACGCCACGCCGGTGACGCGGCCTTCCGCGTCCACTAGCGGCACGAACGATACGCGTTCGCTGAAGATGTCGGCGAGCGTTTCCATGTTCGATGCATCCGGCGCGGTCGTCACATCGCGATTGCACGCCACGACCACCGATTCGCTCACATCGATTTCTTCGACCTTGGATATCCACCGCCGAAAATCGCCGTCCGTCAGCGCGCCATCCAGCCGCCCGTTATTGTCGAGGCAAAGGACGAAGCCACTTTTGTTTCTCGAGATCTGACCCAGCGCCTCCGCGATCGACGCAGTGCTATTGATCAAATACTTCTTGATATCCCGTTCGATGATCAATGGGCCCTCATCAAGGTCATGGCCGCTTCCGCCAATGCCAGATCGTCCGGCGTGTCAATGTCTACACTTTCGAGAGCGGACATTTCGTAAATCACGATCTTCCCGCCAACCCGGCAGTTTTCCCCACGCAGAAGCGTGCAACGGGTCAAGTAAATCGACCCGTTTTCTTCAAACAACCGATCTTCGTCGGCCACGTCCTGTCGGCGCGGGCGATTTCTGAAATCATAATGGGCGCGTGCGTCGCCCGGCCTGTTCCACAAGAACGGATGAATTTCCTGCGCGGAAACCACACTGTCGGCGTCGTGCTTTCGCCGCAGATCAATGGCCGCATCGATGGCACCGGGCTTGCGGATCGGGCATGTGGGCTGGAGCAACAGGATATCATCCGCTTCGTATCCGTCCTGCGCCAATGTTTCAACCGCGTGCACCATTGCGGACTCGGTCGTGGCGGTATCGCCCGCAAGCTCCGCCGGACGCATGAACGGCACATCGGCGCCGAATTCTTTCGCCGCTTCCGCGATTTTCGGACTGTCTGTCGAAACGATCGTGCGGTCCACTTGACGGCTGGCAAGCGACTGCTCGATGGACCAAGCAATCAGCGGTTTGCCGCCCAGCGGCGCCAGGTTTTTGTCGGGGATGGATTTAGACCCGCCGCGCGCCGGAATAATGGCAAGGATCGTCACGTCAGGTGCCGCCCTTGGCCAATTCCAATTGACCCGCATCCGTATCTTGGTCCATCTGCGCGGTTGTCCAAGATCCCGGAAAGATAATGTGGCCGACCCGTTCTTTCTTGTAACTGCGGAAGGCGGTGTTTTCAGTCAGCTCCTCGATGGCAAATTGCAGAGCGCTGGGCACTTCGATCAGTATATCCGTCAGTGTACCAATCAAGACGGAAATGGAATAGCTGCCCCCTTTCAGGAAGCGCGCAGGAATGCGCATTTGCGCGTGATACCGGCCTGCTTTTCGATTCGCGATGGGCTCCACATGGCCATCCGTGTCGAACGACGTAAAAACCTCGATCATGTTGCGCGACACGACCATAACCGACTGCATCGTGTCGATGTCTTCATGCAGTTCATATTCCATATTGACGACAATTTCGTCTTTGAGGTCGAAGATCTGTTCGTCCCGGCCGTCGCTATGTGTGGTCCAAACGCGGTTTATGGAGATATTGTTCTTGTGCCATCCGCGCCCATCCCCATGGATAAGATCTTCCGAAATGAGCTTGGCGTAAGACCCGACCACGTCGCCCACTTCGCCGGCATCAAGGATTTCGCCTTTGTCCAACAGGATCGCCGATGTGCAAAGTTCGCTAATGGATCCGATATTGTGACTTACAAACAGGACCGTGCGACCGCTTTTCATCAGATCTCTGATTTTTTCCATGCTTTTCTTACGAAAGGCGGCGTCGCCCACAGACAGCACTTCATCGATGATCAGGATCTCGGGGTCCAAATTCGCGGCAACCGCAAAAGCGAGCCGCGTAAACATACCGCTGGAATAGCGTTTCACCGGCGTGTCGATAAAGTCGCCGATTTCGGAGAAGTCGATTATTTCGTCGAACTTTCGCGCAATCTCGGCCTGGGACATGCCAAGAATGGCGCCGTTTAGAAAGACGTTCTCACGGCCGGTGAGTTCCGGGTGAAATCCCGTCCCCACTTCCAACAACGATCCGACACGCCCGCGAATGGTGGCGGTCCCGGTGGTGGGTTCCGTGATTCGCGACAAAATCTTCAGCAAAGTGCTTTTGCCGGCGCCGTTGCGGCCGATAATGCCCAACACCTGCCCTTGCTCCAACTCGAACGAAACATCTTTCAGCGCCCACAAATCGCGATTGTGTTCGGTGAGCTTCGTTTCGGGCCGCCACAAAGACAGAAATTTGGAGAACCGCCCGCCGGCGGAGGCGACTTCGCCCAGTTGGTAGTATTTGGACAAACGATCGACGGATATGACGGGATTAGTCACGCGAAGTCCTAAAGATAATCCACAACGTTGCGTTCAAGCCGTTGAAAGACCGTCAGCCCAATGACAAACGCAATAAGGATCACGCAGATGGATGAACCGAAACTCCAGAGGGGCGGCATGGAAACGTCGCCCCCCAACACCGCCCAGCGAAACCCCTGTATCAGCGGCGCCATAGGATTCATGTAGTAGAAATGAAGAAAGCGTTCGGGCACCAAGGTAACCGGATAGATGACGGGTGAGGCGAAGTACCAAATCTGAATCACCAAGCCCAACCCATGGCGCACATCCCGCCAAAAGGCATCAAGAACGGTCAACGCCAAGCCGAGCGAAAAAGCGAAGAACCCGATGAGAATGAGGATGCCCACTGCCATGAAGGCATTCGGCGAGGGAAAGATCCCAAAAAACGCCATAACCACCACAAGCAGCCCAATCAGAATCGCCAAGTCCAGAAACGAACTCAACGAGGCGGACATGGGTGCCAGAATTCTTGGAAAATAAATCTTGCCGATCAACGCCTGCTGATTGGCAAGGCTGGTGCCGGCGCCTGTCATGGATTGGTTGAAGAACTGCCAGCAGGTGATCGAGCAAAGAATATAGACCGCATAGGGCACGCCTTCCGATGGGAATCGGGCCACATACCCTAAGAACAGCGCATAGACCGACATCATGGTCAGCGGTTGAAAGATCACCCACAATGCGCCGAGATAAGATTGCTTGTAGCGCGATTTAATCTCGCGCCACACCAGCAGGAACATCAGGCTCTTGTATTGCGAGATTTCGCGCAGGTCGGGAAAGGAAAACCCCGTACGCGGATAAATTCGAACTTCGTTCAGGTCTTCTTGCTGTGACATGGTTGGTATTGGGCGGAGCGGCCGTCGGCCATGCTACCGCAGTGCGGGTGACTCGCGTATCACCCGTTTGGAAACGAAAACTGATCGGCCACCGAGACGACGGCGGCCGGGAAAATTAAACGGCCGCTACGATCTCGCGCCGGGACGCAATCGTCGTTACCTGCCGGCCGAGTACGCTCAAAAGCAACCGCACCCGTTCGCGGGGCAGCATTTCGCGCACCGCCGCCAAACAATCGGAGAATGGACCGGAGATAAAGCGCACCGTGTCGCCGGGATGAAGTTTGGGGTCCACAAAGGCCGCCCCGGTTTCGTCGACCGAGTCCATCAGCGTATCGACGAATTCGTCCGGCAGAATTTGGGGCTGTACCCCGTCTGAAAGAATGTACTTGACCCCATAAGTGCTGTTGATGGGGCTCCATTTTTCGCGGCCCAAATCCAATTCAATAAACAGGTAACCCGGGAACAGCGGTGTCTGTACGGTTTCAACCTTTCGCGCGTGGCGGCGCGTCCTGCTCATCGCCGGCAACCAAACGCGGTAGTCTTGATTGCGCAGATTTGCCGCTGCCCGCTTTTCTTGGTGAGGGCGCGTGTGGACCACATGCCAAGTCATTTTGCACCTTGCTTTGGCGCCACATCCGGTGGCGTAAAGTCCAGCGATTCACGGGTGATACGCAGTAAGTCCGGGGCGAAGACCGACTTTGGGTCAACCGTTTTGCACAGCGCGTCAAATACCTCTTGCGGGGCGCGGGATTCCACAATGATCACGGCCTGGTTCGCCGCCAACCCGTCAAGGGATCTTACGATCGGAATACCGAACTTTTGGGACACGTTCGTCTCCGGATCGTAAATGCCCATAAGCTCGACGTCGTTTTCGCGCGCCACGATGTGTGCGATGTCCGTGAGCTCACCACCGCCCGCCAGATAGAATTCTTGCTTGCCGCACGCTTTGGCCCGCTCAAACTGCTCCACATATTCCGACCGCGCCTGGCGAAAGAAATCCAAAGAAGACTCTAGATATTCCGCCACGAGCCGCGACTTCTCGCGAAATCCTTTCGGGGTGAGGTAGTAGGCGTAGCGCTTGTAGGGCGCGGCTTTTGCTTTCACAAAACCTTTCGTCATGGCCCGGCGCAGCAAGGCGTTCATCATGCCGGCGGATACAGAGATGCGTTTTGCCAAAGTGGTTTGGGTGACCACTTCCCCGTTTTCAACTTCCGAGAGAAAGTCGATCTCGCTTTCCACGCGCACTTTTTCGGCCATAACGGCGGCGAAAATACATTATTCACACTGTGAATGTCAAGGTATGATATTCAAGCCTTGAATGACACTATCGGCACGTTGAGAGAACCGAAACGATGGCGCTTGAACCCTGCCGCCGGGAAGGATATTGCCTTTACGGCCGCAAAAAACCCGCATTTCCGAGCGGTTTCCGGTCAATGGGAAGCAAAAAGGCCCAACCTTGAAGGTACTCCAAATCAATTCATCCGCCGGCGGCGGCGGCGCGGAAAGGATCGCGTTAACGCTTGCTGAAGGCTTGCGCGCGGCGGGGCACGAGGCGCGGTTGATGGTGGGCCGAAACAATTCTGAAGATCCCACCATCGAGGAATTCTCGCAAAGCTGGGCGGCGCGAGCCGCGTCGCGCGCCATGCTTTCCGTTGCCGATATCGCCCTTGACCCTCTGGCCGGCCGGCTGCGCGGCGCCCGCTTGGCGGCAACCACATTGCGACAGCACCCACACCCGCGCCGGCTTCTGGAATTCTTCCGTGGACGGGACAATTTTTCCTTTCCCCAAACAGCCAGCAGTATCGAACGCTTAGGATTTCAGCCCGATTGCCTGCACTGTCACAATCTTCATGGGCGGTATTTTGATCTGCGCGCCCTTGCTCCGCTCAGCCGGAAGTATCCAACTTTCCTGACGCTTCATGACGAATGGATGCTTACAGGTCATTGCGCCTACACTCTTGGATGCGAGCGATGGCGCGATGGGTGCGGCGAGTGTCCAGACTTAAACATTTACCCGGCACTGTTTGTGGACGGAACACGTGAAAATGTTGCGCGCAAAGCACGGATTTACGCCCAATCCCAGCTCTTTGTCAGCGCCCCCTCCCAATGGCTGATCGATCGCGCCCGCCACTCGGTTCTATCTCACGCAGCCAAGGATTTCCGTGTCATCAACAACGGCGTCGACACGGATACGTTCCGTCCTAAGACGAAAGCGGATTGCCGCGGCGAATTTGGTATTGCCCCCGAGGATTTGGTTGTCTGTTTTGCCGCCAATGCCGCCAATCGAAACATGTTTAAAGACTACACCACCGTTGTGGAGGCCGGGCGCAAGCTAGGTAGCCTATGTGCGAACCGGTCAATCACCTTGTTGATCCTTGGCGGCGATGCCGGACACGAGCGGCACGACAACGTCAACATCCTCAATTTGGGCTATGTGTCCGACCAAGATCACATGGCCACAGCTTATGGGGCCGCCGATTTCTATCTGCATGCGGCCCATGGTGAAAATTTTCCCACAACCATTTTGGAAGCACTGGCGTGTGGCGTGCCCGTGGTTGCAACGTCCGTCGGTGGCATACCCGAACAGGTGCAATCCTGTATAGATCAATCGGGAGCCCTGATGACGGATGCCGTCGCAACAGCTAACGGCGCCCTCGTTCCCCCACGCGCCCCGGACGCCATGGCGCGGGCGGTTGCCGTGTTGAGCCGGGACGAAAAAATCTGCGAACGGCTGCGCACCAATGCCCGGCACCTGGCCGTTGAGCGATTTGATCGCCGCCGTCAAATACGCGATACACTAAATTGGTACCGCGACTGCATTCCTAACTGGCAGGACTCTCAACGCCATGTCCTTTAAACAGGTACACGACCAGCACGTTCAGCATTGGCACAATGATGCGGCGGATCCGGATCGGGAAGAGATTCACGAACATTGGTTCCGCCGTGATACGGCGGATGCGTGGCGCCATTTGCGCATGTACGAGCCGGTCCAATGTTTCGATCACCGCAAGGATTTGAGTTTTCTCACAATCGGCGATGGACGGTTCGGTCTCGATTCCATACGGATCAAACATTTCGGCTTCACGGATGTGGTCCCCACCGACATCGGTGACGCGCTTCTCAAAAAGTCCAAGGCAAGAGGGCTGATCGACGATTACCGGATCGAGAACGCGGAAGAGCTGACCCTTGGCGACGACAGCGTCGACGTGGTGTTTTGCAAGGAAAGCTATCACCACATGCCGCGGGCGCCATTGGCCTTGTACGAAATGATGCGGGTCTGCCGCTTTGCCACCGTGTTGATCGAACCGCGCGATCCCTCCATGGGGGCCATGGGCGTGCCGTTACGCGCATTGCTGCGGCAGTTGGTTTTCAAGCTCGCCTACAGATACGGTTTCAAGAAGGCGATCAAGCCCACTTTGGCCGAGCTGTACGGCGACGGCCCGAAAGCCGCCTATGAAACGTCGGGAAACTATGTGTACTCCATATCCCCCAGAGAATTGGAGAAAGTCGCCCTGGGCAGCAATTGGCCCTATGTGGCCTTCAAGGGGATCAGCGATCACTACGTTCAAGGGGGCGAACTGGAAGATCAGAACTCTGACGCCTTCACAGAGATAAAGACGAACATCGAAAACATCGAACACGCCTTCAATGTGGGCGAGAGGCCGACACCCCTTCTCATCGCCGTCCTCTTCAAGGTGGTTCCCGACGACAAAACCATAAGCCGGTTGGAGGCTGCCGGTTTCTATGTGAAGAAACTTGATCAGAACCCGTATATTTGAAACGGAACTGCAGGGGGGCGGGGAAATGGCGGTGGACAAGATTGCCTACCGTCCTGAAATTGACGGCCTTCGGGCGATTGCCGTTGTTTCGGTGGTGTTCTTTCACGCCCAATTCTCAATCCTCGATGAACACCCCTTTCGCGGCGGGTTTTTGGGCGTCGATATTTTCTTTGTCATATCGGGCTATCTGATCTCAACGCTCATTTTGAAGGAGTTGCAAGCCGGCACCTTCAGCTTCGCGCGCTTCTACGAACGGCGGGCGCGGCGCATCCTGCCCGCCCTGTTTGCCACCGTCGGCGTGTGCCTTGCGGGCGGCTTTCTACTCTTCTCGCCGGCGGACTATGAACGGGGCGCGGGTGCCGCGGTCAGCGCGCTGTTGGGGATATCGAACTTCTATTTCTTAAGCGAAGTGGATTATTTCGATGCCGACGTTCGGGTCAAACCGCTGCTCCACACCTGGAGCCTGTCCGTTGAGGAACAGTTCTATCTGATCTTCCCGCCGCTGCTTTTGGCCATCAGGACATTCGCGCCAAAGCGGATGACAGAATCGATCGTCGTTCTGCTTGTCGCATCGCTGCTCTATGCGGAATATGCAAGCACGGCAACACCCGAAGCGTCCTTTTTTCTGTTGCCCATGCGCGGCTGGGAGTTGTTGGCGGGCGCCCTGCTGGCACAACTTGAACTCAAGGGATACCGCAAACCCCACCCCACCCTTGACCGCACAATGCCTTGGCTGGGCCTTGTCCTGATATTCGGCGCCTTCCTTATCTTCGGCAGTGAGACCAAGCATCCCTCTGTGCTTACCGGGATCTGCATCGTTGGCACCATGATGGTTATTTGGTTCTGCCGGTCAGGATATGCGGCGCACACCCTATTGAGTCTCAAACCCGTGGTGGGACTTGGGCTGATTTCCTATTCGCTCTATCTGCTTCACTGGCCCATTATCGTTTTCGCCGAATACTATTTATTCCGGGACCTGACAAATTTAGAACGCGTGATCGCTGTCCTCGTTTCGGTCGCCGCCGCCATTCTATCGTTCCGCTATATCGAGCAGCCATTCCGCAGAAGGATCGAAAAAGACGGCGTGCGGTTCAGACGCGCCGTCTTAACGCCGGCCCTGTCCACTTGGGTGGTTTTGGGGATTGTTTCTCTTGCCGTTTGGATGAATGGCGGGCTCCCGTGGCGCACTGAACGGCCTTTGCAACAAGCGGAGTCTCTGTTCGACATACCGAAAATTGCGGAGCGGGTTGCCGAACTTGAGCAGGAATGGGCCCATCATCGTTGGGTCACGATCCGGAAGATTGGCAATCTAGATGAAGCGTCGGTCCTCATATTGGGTGACAGCCATGCGGACCATCTGGTGGGGCTGGCCGAATATCTGAAGCAAGAATATGACGTCAGTACCGTGATTTATTCATTGGTGGGATGCCCCCCCGTCTTCGGCACCTACAAGGTGATGGACGTGCCGCTTGGCATCACGAATCCGCGGCCCGCTCAGAACGCCTGCAAAGACCTGACGGATATTTGGCAGCGTTTTGTTGCCGAACACGCGGACCGATTTGACCATGTCATCCTGGCCTCGCGCTGGGCGTGGATGTTCGAGAGGGGCAAGTATTTCCGAAAGTCGATCCGCAGCGACGTTTTGGTCGACAAAGAGAACCCCCAATACGATCGGGACTCGTCGCGTCAAACATTCATTTCGGGTCTGAGGGAAACGGTTAGGTCACTTAGAGGTCTCGGCGTCGAACCGATCGTCTTCGGCCAGGTGGTCAATCACGAACGAAGCTTGTCGGGATGCGACGACATTCCCCGCTGGTTTAGGCAAGACGTTCGGCTGAGCCGTTGCGAGACCGTTCCGAAAGAAGTGGCGCTTGCCCGCCTGCAATGGACGAACGACACAATCCGGAAAATAGCATCGGAGGAAGGGTTTCGGGCCGTGTTACCGACCGATTATTTCTGTGACACGCCCAACGGTTATTGCCGAACGCATTACAAGGGCAGACGCTTAAGCGACGATGCAGACCATATCAACAGATTTGGCTCAATCTATTTGGCGCATCGCTGGGCGCAATCGGAAGCGTTCCCCTTTGCAACTGCCGCCCGCAAAACAAAAGCCGCAAAGTGAACGCCCGATCACGCAGCTTGGCGCTCCAGCACGTAATCCCATCCATCCCAATAGACCAGCCGATAGCCGTCCGCATGAAGACGGCGCAGCATCTGCAGCGTTCGGACGCGATGGATTTGCTCCCGTTGATCCTTACCCGGATGGAATTCCGCCAGCAGGTATTTAGGACGAATGTCGCCGTCAAGGATCTGGCTGAGGACATCGAATTCCGCTCCTTCAATGTCCATCTTCAGCACTGAGACTTTCTTCAGGCCTTCCCGGGCCATCAGATCCTCAAGCGTCACGCATTCCGCTTCGAAACCGTCTTCCGTTTGGTGTAAATTGCCGATGGAGTGAGAAACGTGGTCGGGGTTATCCGGCTCGAAAAAACGCAGCCGCTCCACATCTTTCCACAATCCCCAGGGCCGAAACGAAATACGGTCCATATCGTCGGCAGACGCTTGATAGAATTCGGTGGCCGAGCCATTGATGGCCGCAGCGTTTCCGCCGGCAATGGCATCCTTGGTTTCATCGAAATGGCGAACGGCGCGCGGTGTCGGATCCAGCAAGAGAACTTTGCAACCGAAACGCTTTGAAATCTCGATGTCGAATGAAATGTCCTCGCCCGCCCCTGCGGACACCACCACATCGTTGGGCCCAAGCCCTGTTTCCGGAACGCACCAGCCGCCATAATCCGTCCCCAACCGTACCAAAGGCACGGACGGCGATGCCGTCAATTGTTCGTGGGCGGCATTAAGCGCATTTTTCGGTAATCGGGCCGGATCGCCAAAGGCCTCCACGAACTGTTCGGTTCCCACTTCGAACACGCGTCTTAAGAGCTTTCTTGGGTGCTGGCCCCAATAGAGAAGCCGCTCCAAAGTGCCGGGCTTCGACGTTCGCGACACCGACGACGGCTGTGCACCCATCAAGCCGCGGTCACGGGATGGGTCCATCACCTGCATAAACGCACCGAAAATCTCGGGATCGACAACGGTGGACGTTGGGAACCGCCACGGGCGGGCCTCTCGCCCTTCCAATTCGTTTTTGAGGTCATCCCGGGGACCACAATTGGCGCCGGAACCGTCCAACCCGATATTGTCCACCAAGGACACGGTCGGACACACACACACTGCGTGATGCTTGAAGTGGGTGTAGACCCATCGGCACGCCCAAACGTCTTTTTCGCCGGCCATATATTGGCGCAGTGTGACCAAACTGTCGCCGCCGACCCAGTAACTGAAGGCATTGGTGAGCGTGGGGGAGCCATTGAACTCATTGAAATCGGTCATGCCGAAATCGGCCTTCGCCCACCGGTCTTTCCATGTGGCCCATCCCCAACATTGCATACGCGGAATGGCATACACGTCGAATTCATACCGCTCCGGAATTGGCATCACATCTGCCGGGTGCGAATAGGCGCTGATCGAAAAGACACTGGCATGATTCTCGAAGTGGTCAAGCGCCGCATTGAAATAGCCGAGCGTCGAGGGATGGGTCACCAGATCATCCTCGATTACGATGACGCGACCGTACCGGTTTACGATCTTAGTCACCCCGTCGATGATCGAGGCGGCAAGACCTTTGTTGATTTTGCTTTCTTCCACTTGAACGGATTTGAAGCCGGTCGCGCGTCGAACCAGCGCGCGCACCTGCGCAACGCCGCTTTCATCCGATTCGTCTTTTGGACCATCGCTGAAAATGAATAGGTCGGTTTGGCCCGCAAGCCCATTCTCGCGCAGCGCCTCCAGCGTGCTTTGCGCATGGTCCACACGATTGTAAACAAACAACGCAATAGGAGCCGGACCGGCTCCCGAACGCGTATCACCCTGTGCCAAGTTCTGGCTGCTCACCTGGGTCACCTACTTGATCACTGCGGTCTCGCAGACCCCATATCGCAATTTACGCCGCGAAGCCATGTTTCAAGAATAATGGCCATGCGGCTAACGGTTGCTTCAGCAGACACACGGATCTCGGGTGCCGCAAGCCTGCGGGCCATTTGCGGAGACATGATGCCCCTGCCCACCAACAGACCGTCCTTTAACAGATGCCCGAATTTCTCGCGAAGCGATCTTTGCCATCGGTCCACCGGCGGTTCAAAACCGCGTTTGGGACGGTCCAATATGTCGTCCCCAAGTATATCGCGCACACTTTCTTTCACCCAGTGTTTCATGGGCAAATGATCATCCCGCCGGGCTTTACGCAAACCAATTATGGTTTCCACAAATTTGTGGTCCACGAAGGGCAGGCGCATCTCAACCGAATGGGCCATGCTCAAGCGGTCTCCTTGGGCGATGCCGTTTTCCTTCAAGTAAAAATCCACAATCAGCCGGGTTATTTCCAGATCTGGGCGCTCATTATACGAACCATATTCAGATGCGGCCGATATCTCTTGCCATCCGGCCCGTTGAACAAAGTCAGGCGTGAACAGGTCTTCGGCATGCTCGATCACCCATGCCGTATAGGGCTGCATCTCAAACAACGTCAGTTCGCTGGGCAGGGGTTGCAAACGTTCGCGTGCGTAACGGGCAAAGGCCGACAAACGAGTCCGGATGGAGCTGCCGGCGAACGGGTCGCGCGCCGGCCGGCGGCCTTCGTTCCAGGCAACCGCATCCCGCACCCAAGGATAACCCCAGCACAGTTCATCGACGCCGTGGCCCTGTAGCATTACTTTGAGGCCCTGTTTTTTGGCGGCCTGCATGATGGCAAAGTAGTTGTACCCCGACAAGTCGCCGATCGGGTCGTCGCGGCCGGTGACCACGTCCTCGAAACTGTCGATCATCTGGGCATCGCTCAGCTCCACATCGTGAAATTTGATCCCTAAACGGTCGGCCAATTGCCGGGCAAAGGGCCGCTCATCCACATGGGCGGCGTCAGGATAGCCGATCGAGATGGCGTGAACGGGCTTGTCCGTATGCGCCTTCATGAGACAGGCCAGGATCGATGAATCGATACCGCCGCTGAGGCTGACGCCCAAGGGCACGTCCGAAATGAGCGACGTTTGAACCGCTTCCTCCAAGGCCGTGCGGATGGTCGATTTTGGATCGGCATCAAGGGGCGGTGCTGCCCAAGCGGTCCAGTAGATACGTTCCTGTACGGACCAACCGTCCACATCCAACACCAATGTCGATCCAGGGGCCAGTTTTTTGACCCCCAGGAATGGCGTGAAGGGTTCCGGCACATACTGGTAACGGAAAAAACGCGCGATCTGCCGGTCATCCAAATCCGACCTGATCAAACCGCTTGCAAGCAGGGCCCGCAATTCCGATGCAAACACGAAACCGTCATCGGTCATAGCGTAGTAAAGCGGTTTTTCGCCCATGCGGTCGCGGCCAAGCAGCAGCTTATTCCGCGGCCGGTCCCACAGGGCAAAGGCGAACATACCGCGGAGGCGCTCCACACATTTTTCCTGATGACGCGCATACAAAGGCAGAATGACTTCGCAATCCGAGCGGGACGTGAACGGATAGCCGTCGCGGGCCAAACCGTCGCGCAACGTTTCAAAATTGTAGATTTCGCCATTGGCGATTAGGCAGTGGTCGCGGGTGGGGTCAAAGAAAGGCTGCTGCCCGCCGTCAAGGTCGATAATGCTGAGGCGCGTATGTGCCAGGGCCACGCGCGCATCCACCTGTTGGCCTTGGGAATCCGGACCGCGATGGTGTAACGCCGCCTGCATGGCCGCGAGCGCCGACATTGACGGCGTTCCGTTGCGTACAACCATGCCCGCAATGCCGCACATGATTAGGGGTGCGCCTCCACTGCTGGAACGGCCGGCAGCGTGTGGGAGTCTTTGTCCGACAAGATGTCCCGGTAAAACCGTATGTACTGCGGCACCACCTTGTGGGGCGAGAATTTTTCAAGCGCGCTCTGCCGGATCTTTGCCCGCAATTCCGCACCCGCGGCAGAGACCGCCCAGCCAATCCCTCTCGCCAGATCCGCCGCCTCATAGGGTTTGGCCAAATAACCGGTTTCCTGATGGTCGAGCATGTCCGGCACGCCGCCCACATTGAATGCAGCACAAGGCACACCGCAACACATGGCCTCTTTGATCACATTGGGCAGATTGTCCATCTCGCACGGCAGCACCAGCGCATCGGCGGCATTGTAGGCCGCGACGACACGGTTTTCGTCGTGAGTCGTACCCAAATATCGGACCTCAAACCCCGCGATCCGGTCGGGGTGAGGACCGTCCGCCCCAAGAACAACAAGCGAAGTCTTTATGGGATCCAGATGCTTATTCAAATGGCTTAAGGCGCTTTGCAAATGATGAAATCCTTTGCGCCGGTCGCTGGTCGCCTGGACGGCGCCGAACATTATGAGCGATTTATCCGGCGGCAAATCGAAGGTTGCCCGCGCTTTTTGTGTATTACCTGGTTTGTAAAGCGCAGTATCGAGCGGGTTCAAAATGTGCCGTATGGGGTACTTGCCGAACAGCCTGCTACGCCGCGCACAATCGGCCATCCAGGCACTGGGAGCGACAATGCCCATAGAAAGGTCTCGCCAGGCATGTTTTTTGTAGGCCCAGAGGCGCCGATCCACATCCAATCCCCATTGATGGGGCGGCCGGTTCGAAGGTTCATAACCTTCCACAAAACGTTCCGGGTCGCCGGGCTTCAAATAATGTTCCGTTGCCGAAAAGGCCCACATGTCCGGCAGCTTCCACACGACCGGTTTGTTGAGTTTGGGAAGCTCGCGAACGGAAATTGTATCCGCGGCAATCCAATGCATCTGGATAATGTCCGCGTCCATCCGATTGAGCACATCAGCGGTGCCCATGGGCACGACGTTATAACTGCGAATGGAGTCGTTTTCCGACTGCTGCAACATCCCCACAAACTGCCCCATTCGAAGGGCGAGCATGCGGCGCAATGGTTTGCGCGGCAGTTCAATTACCTGCGGATCATCGGTGGTCTTTTCAACAACCACCAGGCGTGAGTCCAATCCTTGAGAGAGCATCGCCTGATGCGACCGGCGCGCGCCGATGGTGGCCCCGCCACCACCGTCGGAATAGCAGAGATGAAGAACACGCAACGGCCTGTCCGCTGGCACATCAAGGGTCAAACCGGCCCGACCTTCTCAAACCAATCCCACGTATGGCGAATTCCGTCGTTCAAAGTTGTACACGGATCATATCCGATATCGGCGCGGGCTTTGGAAATGTCGCAATGGGTATGCAAAATCTCACCCGCGCGGGCCGGTTCGAAATTGACGTCAAATGAGGCATCGGTGGCGGACCGAATTTTATCGATCAGATCATTAATCGACGTGGGCACGCCAAACCCAAGCTGATAGACCCCGGACACCTCTGCCTTGATGGCCTGAACGATGCCGTCGGTAAGATCCTCCACGAAAAGGTAATCGCGGGTCTGTGTCCCGTCGCCAAAGACGGTGACGGCACCCTGTTCGCGAATGGCTTTGATAAATGCGGCCACAACGGAACTCTTGCGTCGCGAGTTGGGCCCGTAAATGTTGGAGAAACGCAGACTTGCAGCCGCAAGCCCATAGGATTGGGCGTAGGCCCAGCAATACCCTTCCGCGCTGAGCTTCGACGCCCCATAGGGGGCTGCCGGCTTCGCTGCAATCTCTTCGTTGATGGGGGGCGGCACCTCTCCCAGAATTGCGCCGCCGGTCGAGGCATTGACAAAGCTGGGCACGCTTTCACGCCGCATGGCCTCGAGCAGGTTGAACGTGCCCATGACGTTCGTTTCGAAATTTAGGGCCGGATCTTCGATCGAGTCGATGACGCGGGTGTGGGCCGCCAGGTGCACGATCGCATCACATTGGCGGACGAACCCGCCCACAGCGTCTGCATCGCGCACGTCTCCTTCGATCACCTCGACGCCGTCACCGGGCGCAAGTCCACCACTGATGTTGGAGAGGTTATCCAATATACGGATATTGGCGCCAAACGCCTCCTGCAGTTTCGGCACAAGGCTCGTGCCGATAAATCCAAGCCCCCCAGTGACGCCGATACGATTCACCGTACCCCTACCATGGTTTGTGTTTTGGCTCTGCGCCGGATTTGGGCAATGGCCGGGCGCCGAAATTCTGAAACGGTTTCAAATTGAGCCCTTTATAGAGCGGCGCCCATTGGCGCACATTGCGCCAAACCGCCGCCAAAGTGTTGGGCACGGCCATCAGTTTGTGGTGTCGCCACATATAGCGCCACGTCACCGGCACATTATCGATCGATTTGACCGAGAACATGTGGTCCCACACATCCGCCCACGTCTGAGCTTGCTGGCGAAAATCGAAATGGGCGCCGGTGGTCTGCGTATTTTCGATCACTTCGATGCAGGTGGCCGCCGTAATGAAAAAACGGAACCCTTCGCGCTTGGCCCGCAGACAGAAATCCGAATCCCCGAAATAATGGGGGAAGGCCGCCGCATCGTAATTGCCGACCCGCTGCAGCATCTCCACGGGAAACAACGAACAACGCCCAAACAGCACGTCTACTTCCCGCGTTCGGTCCGCCTTAGAGAGGGCTGCGAACTGCCGGTCAAAATTGTTCAGAATGTAAGCGGTGCCATTGCCCCATCCGCTGGACACGGCCTGATCTTCCAACAAGGCGATGCAGGACATGCCGGCGCGGTTGCGATCGACAGACTCCCGCACCAGCGCTTCCACCGTGTCGAAATTAAGCAACGCGTCATTGTTGACCAGCAAAAAGAAGTCGCCCGGTTTAAAGCGCGGCTTCAATGCATCGAGCGCTTTGGCAATTGCGCCTGTCCACCACAGTCCGCCATCACCCTTGATGATTTCCACATCCGGGAACTCGGCCGCAAGAAGTTGGGGGGTGTCGTCCGTGCTGCCGTCGTCGATCACGGTCATGGTCATCTTGTCCCTAAACGTCTGGTTTTTGAGATGGGACAAGCATTGCCGCGTCATGTGGCTGCGATTGTGAACCGGGACAATCACGTGGACCGTAGAGGAGAGAGCTTCAAGCGATTGGGCCACGCTACCGGAGGCAAGCGAAAGGAATTGTGTGGGGCGTTCAAGTCCGGCTTTCAGAAACTGCGTCCACGCTTGCAGGACCTCCTTGTGATCGGGGCTCGCCCCGCTGACCACGACCATGCCGCCGGGTTTTACATGCGCCAACGATTCCGTTGACGGCACCGAATTCGTTCCGTCGACGAACAAAAAGTCTGCGGGCCGCTCCGCTTCGCCGCCAACGATCTGACCTGCCAAGCCGCCCGCCGTCAGGATCTCGTTGACTTGTTTGGTTTCGCCGTCATCCTCTGCGATGCCCGCTGCACTTAAGTTCAACTGGATGATCTTTTGCGTGCCCGCCGCCGCAAAAGCCAGCATCAACACGGACCGGTCCAATCCCCTACTTTTTACGGCGATGACGGCGTCGTCGGGCAATTGCCGCACCGCGTTGAACAGCCACCGCTCTTCGATTGAACGCAAACGCGGCGACAATCCTTGGGCACGGGCCAAGGCGTCGTCGAACGAATGTGCACCGCTAATCTTCTGCTTGGGGTTTAACGTCACCAGGCCGTCAATCCATTGTCCGACACCAGCAGGTCTTCAAACCGCTCTAGGCGCGTTTGCTCCATACAGACACGCAAGGGATTTTGGTCCGATCGCACCGGTCGGCATACTTCTTCGCAATTTCGCTCACTTCTTTCATGAGCCCACCTTCCAGCGTGATGGGCTCTAGACCCAATCCGATGAGCTTTGCATTCTCGACATGCAGTTCGTTTTCATCCGCCTCGTTGCGGGGATTGTCGAGATGCTCGATGTCGGCGCCGGTCATGCGCGCGATCATGTTGGCCAGATCGTTGATGCGATGGGTTTCGGTCATTTGATTCATGACCTGCACACGCTCCCCCCGCTGTGGCGGATTCTCGATCGCCAATTGGATGCAGCGCACCGTGTCGCGAATGTGGATAAACGCGCGGGTCTGACCGCCTTTGCCGTGCACCGTCAGCGGATAACCGATCGCCGCCTGCATAAGAAACCGGTTCAGCACCGTGCCATAATCGCCGTCATAGTCGAAACGGTTGATCAGCCGCTCATCTTTTTCAGTTTCCGGCGTTTGCGTGCCCCACACAATGCCTTGGTGTAAATCGGTAATCTTGAGCTGATCGTTCTTGTTGTAATAGGCGAACAAGAGCTGATCTTGCGTTTTGGTCATGTGGTAAATGCTGCCGGGATTGGGCGGATAAAGAATCTCCTGCTTGATTTCCTGGCCTTCCGGGCTGCGCACCGACACTTCCAAATAGCCTTCGGGAATTTTCATGCCCGCCGTGCCGTAACCGTAAACCCCCATGGTTCCCAAATGAACGATGTGGGTGTTGAGTTCCGCCTCTACCACTGCGGCCAGAAGATTATTGGTCGCATTGAGATTGTTCGACACTGTATATCGTTTGTGCCAAGACGATTTCATGGAATAAGGTGCTGCGCGCTGTTCCGCGAAATGTACGACCGCATCTGGACGGAAGTCGCTGAGCAAAGTGAGCAGCCGATGATAATGTTCGGCCACATCGAAGCGGATGAACTCCACCTCCTTGCCAGACACATCTTGCCATGCTTCCAGGCGCACGCCCATGGGCTGTATCGGTGTCAGAGAATAGGCTTCCAACTCGTTGTCGATGTTCCGGCGGGACAGATTGTCGACGATCTTGACGTCGTAGCCCAAATTGGACAGGTGAAGCGCCGTCGGCCAACCGCAGAATCCGTCGCCGCCCAGTATCAAGACTTTCATGTGCACCTATCCTCGCTTTGTCCGAAAGAGACGGAAACCTCAGAGGGTCGGCTCAGTCGCCTGGCGCCCAATATGCAAACGCCCCCATATGAGGGCAAGAGGTCAAAATGGCGTTCGGCCGTTAGCCGTTTTAGCCATGCTACCGCCCTTTGCGCCGCCACAACAGTGAAACGCATCGAAGAAATATCGGCGCAAAAAGCGCAAAGACGGCGGATGGCCGATAAGCCCGAACCCTTCCGCACTTCTCGCCTACCACCCGTTAAACAAAGGCAAATTGATCGTCAAGCCTTGAATTTCGTAATGTGAACTTCACGCTATGAATAATGTTTTACGGGGCGGAAATTAGCCTTCATTGAAAGGGCTAAGGGGATGCCGGCACATGCCGGTCCACATACCACCGGTAGGTCGCTTCGAGGCCATCTACCAGACTTGTCGAGGGACGCCAGCCCAAATCGGACAATCTTTGGACATCCAGCAGTTTTTGCGGTGTGCCGTCCGGCTTTGAACGGTCGAATTGAAGGCGGCCTTCGAACCCCACCACCGAGGCAATGGTCTGGGCGATTTCCTCGATCGTCAGATCTTGACCCGTGCCCACATTAACGTGGCCCTCGCCCGAATAGACTTTTGCCAAATGCACCAGCGCATCGGCGCAATCATCCACATACATCAGTTCGCGACGCGGCTTGCCCGATCCCCACACTTCCACGCTATCGGCGCCGGATGCCTTCGCCTCGTGCATCTTGGCCATCAGCGCCGGCACCACATGCGATGCCTGCAGATCGAAATTGTCTTCGGTCCCATACAGATTGGTAGGCATGGCCGAGATGTAGTCGCACCCATATTGGCGCCGATAGGCTTGGCATAATTTGATGCCGGCAATCTTGGCCACTGCGTACCATTGATTCGTCTCTTCAAGCGGCCCCGTCAAAAGCGAATCTTCCGCCATGGGCTGGGGCGCAAGACGGGGATAGATGCAGGACGATCCCAAGAAGATCAGCTTCTCCACACCGCTGCGGTACGACGCCTCAACGACGTTCGATTCGATCATCAGATTGTCGTACAAAAACTCCGCCGGCCGCGTGTCGTTCGCCATAATGCCGCCCACAGTGGCCGCTGCCACGAAGACGGCCTGCGGCCGCTTCGACGTCACCCACTGGGCGACGGCCGCCTGATCCCGCAGGTCAAGTTCGGCGCGCGATGCGGTCAGCAGCTCGCTGTCTTCTTGCCGCAAGCGCCGGCACAAGGCCGCCCCAACCATGCCGCCATGGCCCGCAACCCAAATCCGTTTCCCCCTTAACGAATAGGCCGGTGTATCAGTCATTATGCTGATTATTCTGGTTATGGGTGCCGACCAGCCTTACGTCTTCGTCGACCATCTCGCGCACCAGGTCGGCAAATTGTGTGGTGTGGCGCCACCCAAGCTTTTCGCGCGCTTTTGTGGGATCCCCTAACAGCACATCCACTTCCGTGGGCCGGAAATAGCGCGGATCCACCCGAACCAAGACGTGCCCGGATTTTTTGTCGATCCCCACCTCGTCGACGCCGTCGCCCTGCCATTCCAACTCCCGATCGACACACTCAAACGCAAGCCGCACGAATTCTCTCACCGTGTGCGTTTCGCCCGTTGCCAGCACGTAATCATCTGCTTGGTCTTGCTGCAGAATGCGCCACATGCCTTCAACATAATCGCGCGCGTGGCCCCAATCCCGCTGCGCATCCAGATTGCCCAGATACAGCGTGTCTTGCACGCCAGCGTGAATTGCCGCCACGGCGCGTGTAATCTTTCGGGTAACGAACGTCTCGCCCCGCGTGGGGCCTTCATGATTGAACAAGATGCCGTTCGATGCATGAAAGCCGTAGGCTTCGCGATAATTCACGGTGATCCAATAAGCATAAAGCTTCGCGGCCGCGTAAGGACTGCGCGGATAGAATGGCGTGGTTTCCCGTTGGGGCGTTTCTTGGACAAGTCCGTACAATTCCGATGTGCTTGCTTGATAAAACTTTGAGGTCTTACCCAGATCAAGAATGCGAATCGCTTCCAGCAGGCGCAAAGTGCCCAGACCGTCCGCGTTCGCTGTATATTCCGGCGTTTCGAAACTGACTTGCACATGACTTTGGGCCGCCAGATTGTAGATTTCGTCCGGCCGCGTTTCTTGAACGATTCGAATGAGGTTTGTTGCATCCGTAAGATCGCCATGATGCATGAAGAACCTTGCGCTGGACTCATGCGGATCCACATAAAGATGATCGACCCGACCCGTATTAAACGACGACGAACGCCGCTTAATGCCGTGAACCACATAGCCCTTGGACAGGAGGAGTTCGGCAAGATAAGCGCCATCCTGTCCTGTTACGCCCGTAATCAGAGCGACCTTACCCGTTGTCAAAGATCCACCTCAATCGTCCGGCCTGAAGCCTTGAATGGCGCCGAAATTAGCGGCATTGGACGCCGAAGAGCAACCCCACCCCGAAAATCGCAGGCAGGCCGTCTTGTCTTGCCGACCAGACACAAGCCCGCCGGCCCCGCAAGGACGGGCGGCACCTCACCCCATCCCGTTTCCCGCCCTTCCTGTTCTGACGTATGATCCGGCAACGGAACAGGACCCCCATGACACCCACCCTCAGCATCATCACGCCGTGTTTCAACCGCGTCGACTTTATTGAAACCGCGGTTGAAAGCGTCCTTGACCAATGGCGCGAGGGGATGGAGCACATCATTATGGATGGTGGTTCGACCGACGGGACACTCGACCTGCTTCAGCGTTACGACCATCTGACCGTCATCAGCGAGCCCGACGAGAACCTTTACGATGCGGTGAACAAAGGCATAGCCCGCGCCAAAGGCGATGTGGTCGGGTGGCTCAACAGTGACGACCGCTACCTGCCGGATGCGTTCTCAACGATTCTCGATGCTTTCGATGCAAACGAAAACGTCGAAATGGTGTGCGGTGGCGCGTCACTGGTCACGCTGGGGGCGGAGGACAACGCACAGCAGTCGGATCTCTTCAATGCGCCCGCGAACAAAAGCCTGGAATTTAACGACCTGCTTTTCGATGTGCCGATCATCAATGCGCGGTTTTTTCGGAGATCCTTGTTTGAACGGGTGGGACCGTTCGACTTGCGCTACATGCCCGCCTCGGACCGGGAGTTCCTCATACGATGCGCTATTGCCGGCACCCGAAGCGCATCGGTGGACGCGGTTCTGCATGAATATGTCCTGCATTCGGGGTCGGCCACCATCAAATCCGGGACGGCCCATTGGCAAAGCATGGCCGACGTGCATCTGGCCTTTGCCGAAGCCCATATGAAGAATGAAGAAACGCCGGATCCTTTGTGGCGGGAGATGCGCAGCTTTCATGCAAAAAACGCGTTGATCGGCGCTGTGGGGGAACTCGCCCAAGGGCACGTCAGAAACGGCCTGAAATTCATCCACCGGGGCTGGTCTCAAAATGCCTTTTGGCCGTTTCTGGCGGCCTATCACTCGATCGACTGGGTTCAACGCCGGGCACAACCGGACTGAGCCCTATTACCCCGATGGAATTGCGTCTCCCTGCTTTTCGTGACAAATTGTCAGCAATAAAGCGACATCAATAAGTAATTCACGGATGCTGCTGAAAAATCACACGCAGCACCGTGATTGGACCGGAGGAATGACATGTCAGAAGCGATCGACCTTAGTCGGACCCCTGAAACAGACGCCTACGATATTCCACTGGAAGATATGGATGTGAGCCAGCCGGAATTGTTCCGGGACAATGCCTTCTGGCCGTATTTCGAGCGCCTGCGCAAAGAAGAGCCCATTCACTTCTGCAAGGATGGCCGGTTTGGCCCCTATTGGTCGGTCACCAAATATAACGACATCATGGCGGTCGATACCAACCACCAGGTCTATTCATCCGAGTCCGGATTGGGCGGCATCACCATTCGCGATCAGCAGGAAGATTTCAAGCTGCCCATGTTCATCGCCATGGATCCGCCGAAGCATGACGACCAGCGCAAGGTGGTCAGCCCCATTGTGGCACCGGACAATCTGGCGAAACTCGAGGGCACCATTCGCGAACGCGTCTGCCGCATTCTCGATGGCCTGCCGCGCAACGAACCCTTCGATTGGGTGGACAATGTTTCCATCGAACTGACCACCCAGATGCTCGCAACCCTGTTCGATTTTCCGTGGGAAGAACGTCGGAAGCTCACCTATTGGTCGGACGTGGCCACCGCCGATGAAAACGCCGGCATCATCAGCTCTTTGGATGAACGCAAAGAAATCCTGATGGAATGCGGCGAATACTTCACCAATCTGTGGAACGAGCGGGTCAACCAAAAGGAACCGGGCAACGATCTGATTTCCATGATGGCCCATTCGCCGGTCACCCGAAACATGGAGCCCATGGAGTATTTGGGCAATCTTGTTCTGCTTATCGTCGGCGGCAACGACACGACGCGGAATTCCATTTCCGGCGGGCTTTTGGCATTGAACGAAAACCCGTCCGAATATCAGAAACTGTACGACGACCCGTCGGTCATTCCCAACATGGTGTCCGAAATCATTCGCTGGCAGACGCCGCTTGCCCATATGCGCCGAACCGCCCTGGAAGATACGCCGCTTGGCGACAAGATGATCAAGAAAGGCGATAAGGTGGTCATGTGGTACGTCTCCGGCAACCGGGACGAGGACGTGATCGACCGGGCCAATGAATTCATCATCGACCGCCCCAATGCCCGCCGACATCTGTCCTTCGGCTTTGGCATTCACCGCTGCGTGGGGAACCGCCTTGCGGAAATGCAGTTGCGGATCGTGTGGGAAGAAGCCATTAAGCGATTCCCGAAGATTGAGGTGGTGGAAGAGCCGGAACGCGTGCTATCCAGCTTTGTCAAAGGATATTCGCGGATGATGGTGAAGATCCCCGGCTAGAAAAACGCGACAAACTAAGAATTCGAGAGAACTGTGATGGCGCAAGTATCAGAGCGCACGCCCGTGCTTGTGGGCGTGGGTCAGACAATCAAACATTGGGACGGCAAAGACGTGGGGGACGCCCCCTCGCCACTTTCTTTGGCCGCTGACGCCAGCCGAAATGCCATCGCCGATGCGGGCGCCAATGGAGACATGGCCGGGCTGATCGATGTGGTGGCGTTTGTGCGTCTAAACCAAGAATCTTATGCCCAGGCGCCCGCCCCGTTCGGCAAGGTCGACAATATGCCCCGCGCGCTGGCCCGCGACATCGGCGCCGATCCAAGACGGGCGATTTACACCCCATCGGGCGGGCAGACACCCCAATCCCTGGTGAACGAATTCTCCGAAGCGATCTTCGACGGGGAAGCGGAGCTGGTGTTGCTGACGGGGTCGGAAGCAATCCGTGCCATGAAAACCGCCTTGCGCGGTTCCTTGAAACTGGATTGGTCCGGCGAGATTGGCGGCGACTTTGAAGATCGCGGGTTCGGCACACGTATGCTGAACGAATATGAAATCGCCAACGGCATGGTGCAGCCGGCGCGGGCCTATGCCTTGTTTGAAAACGCTTGGCGCCACAAGAAAGGTCATACGCGCGATCAGCACCGCGCGCTGATCGGCGACTTGTTTGCCCCGTTTACGGAGATTGCGGCGAATAATCCGTATGCGCAGTTTCCCGAAGCGCGCACGCCGGAATATTTGGCAACGCCGTCGGATGAAAATTTTCCGATGGCCGATCCCTATTTGAAATGGCATGTGGCGCAGGATGCGGTCAATCAAGGGGCCGCTCTCATTCTGACCTCGGTCGGTAAAGCCAAAGAACTCGGCATTCCCCAAGACAAATGGGTTTACCTTCACGGTTATTCGGAGGCGAAAGATCGCATCGTCACAGAACGCCGCGATTTCACGGTTTCGAATGCCATGAAAGCCACAACGCGCGAAGCCATCGACACATCAAACATCTCGGTGGATGACATCGACCATTTCGAGATCTATAGCTGCTTCCCCTGTGCCGTCTTGTTTGCCTGTGAGGCGCTCGGCATTGATTGGCGCGGCAAGCAGCTCACTCAAACCGGCGGCCTGCCCTTCTTTGGCGGACCGGGCAACAATTACAGCATGCACGGTATTGCCGCGATGGTGGAAAGACTGCGGGCCAATCCCGGCGCGAAGGGTCTGGTGCTCGCCAATGGCGGCTTCCTAACAAAGGAAGCGGTTGGTGTTTACTCCACCGAACCGCAGCCCGGATGGACGCCGATCCGCCGCAAAGCCGCGCAGGCGGAAGTGGATGCCATCGAACCCTTCCGCGTGTTCGATACCCCAACCAGCGGCACGGTGGAAAGTTTCGTCGGCCTTTACAAAAAGAAGGAAGCCTATTCCGGCCTCATCACCGGCCTGTCGAACGGCGCCCGTTTCATGGCGCGCGTCTCGCCGGATGATCCCCAGTCCCTCCAGGAACTGGTGGCCGGCGACCCCATCGGTCGCCAGGTGGTGGTTGAGAAATCCGAGCGCGGGAACCTTTTTCGGCTGGGTTAAGGCCGTCACGCCCAGTTGCGGCCGCGGCCACATCCGTATTCGGTGTGGCGGCGATCACACTTTCCCGCAAACTCTTAGTCCCACTCTCCGCATCGCCCGACGGATGTAGTCACCGTCACATCGGAAACGACGGCCCGGCCCTATCTTTGACTCCTCACGTCGGGTGAGACAGGTTCGGGGAGGGACAAGATGTCTACCTACAACACCTACATGCAGGACATGGTCGACATGGCGGTCCGCAGCCAACACAGCCGGCCGCGGCGCACGGAAAGCGATCTGGAGATCCTGCTTGGAATGACCGGGACGCGCAGGCGCGCAACAGAATCCCGCAGCGCCCAGCGGTGGCGCGATGTGGGCCTGCTGGCTGTGGTGATCAGTGTTTGGACCCCTTTTCTGACGGTATTGTAAGATGCGCAGACGCTCCATTCGCCTGCCCCTCGTGGCAGTGACCCGGTTTCGCACAGCGACCGCTTCGACTGCCGAGATCAAACAAATCAAAAAAAGATCAAAGAAGACATCCCAACGCTGACCGGCGGCGTTGGGGCAGCCCAGCAATGAGCCGAGGTTACGGCCGCATGGGGAATAAAGGGGACACAATACTTAATTCTGGAGCGTGTCGAACCGCACCCAGAACACTGCCTGGAATTAAGTTTTGTGTCCCCTTTATTCTCCAGCCAGGAAGCGATCCTAAGGCCGCATGAATTCTTGGTCTTCGTCGGTCACCACATTGCTGATCATATATTCCAGCTCGCTTTTCACGTCTTCGGGCGCGCGTTCTTTCAGGAATATCTCGATCGCCAGCGACATCATTGCCCGCGCGACCGTATCGTGGGGGACGCTGTTCTCGTCCGCCGCTTTCAAAGCCGCTTCCACGTGTTCCCGCACAAGCCCCGTGGCTCCAACCATATCAGCCTCCGTTTTTGTTGCCGGCACTAAGACCGACCTTACAGGATCCGGCCATGACCTATGTCAATGGCCCGCCTAGAGCGTTTCATTGTCATATTGAATCGTTCTGATGGCGCGATTTTTTTGTCAGGACAAGGAGGGCGCCGATGAGCGTAGTGGGGCTACGGTCGAGGCGCCCGACACTGTCCTGGCAAAAAGGCGCCCGTCCCTGCGGGTTGTCCAGCGGTGAGCGTCCGCATCGTTGTGGTCCTCACCCGACCCGTCCTCCGCAGCAGCGGCGCTGCCGCTGCGGAGGGTGGATGCCCCACATCGCGTTTCGGACCACGCCTTGCGGAGGCACTCACCGCTGGACAACAGAACTGTTTCAATATGACAATGAAGCGCTCTAAGGCCGCTGTTCCACAAGGCCTTTCAATTGGGCGATTTCCGCCCGCATGGCCTTAATTTCCGACATTAACGCCTCCCGCTCGCTGTGGGCCGCTTGCTCCTTCAGGTTAGCCGATTCCTGATCCTCAAACGCATGCATGGCCTGCATGGAATCCACAATCAACGCAATGAACAGATTGAGAACGGCGAAACTGGTGACGATGATGAAGGGCACGAAGAATATCCAAGACCAGGGATGCACATCCATCACGGGGCGGACAATTCCCATGGACCAGCTTTCAAGGGTCATGATCTGGAACAAAGTGTACATAGAGGACGGCACGCTGCCGAACCAGGCGGGGAACGTGGCGGCAAACAATTTCGTCGCCATGACCGCGGCGATGTAGAACACCAGCAGCAACACGGCCACGATCGCCCCCATGCCGGGCACGGCCCCCAAAAGCGCACCGACCACCGCGCGCATTTGCGGCACCACCGACAAAAGACGCAGGGCGCGCAAGATTCGCATGGTGCGCAACACCGAAAACGCCCCGGCCGACGGAATCAAAGCGATCCCTACAATGACGAAATCGAACACATTCCAGCCGCTGCGGAAAAAGCGCAGCCTGTAAGCAAATAGCTTCAGGCCGATCTCCACTACAAAGATCGATAGCGCGATCCGATCCAATATCAGCAAAAAGCCGCCGAAATTCTCCATCGCCAGCGGCCAGGTTTCCAATCCAAGCGTAATGGCGTTGATGATCACAACGACCATGACGAATTGGGTAAATCTCTCTTGTTCAACAAGGCGAAGCGCGGCTGATCTCATCTCATTGGTCCGGTTGGGGATTACGCAAGGGAACCCTGAGGCGGGCGCACAAGATGTAAACATGACGCGCGGAAAGTAAAGGCGTATGGTGGTTTTCACCCGGAGCCCAATGCGAGATGCCATGACCAACCAGCCCAATTCGGAATTGCTCGACACCATCTCCCGGATTCTGCCACCCCTGCTGAACACATTGGAAGCGTTGGGGTTCGTCGCCCGCCATCTGCATCCACCGCAATTGGAACAGGTGTTGGCGAAAGTAGCGGAAGTGGACACGGATTTGCGCGACCGGCTGACAGGGTTTCAAGAAGCGGAGTGGCCCGAGGGGCTTCGTCCGTTCAAGGAGCGCGTGGAAAAATCGGCCGAAGCGGCCTGCCAGGCCTTTGACGGCTTGCGTGACGGGCTGGGCGACCCGAACGGCGTTATGATGGCTTACCGCGCCTTGCGCCGTTACACCCGTGCCGTTGAAGTGTTGTATCCCGTCGCCGCCACTTTGCCGCCGGTCAGTCAGTTTTATGTGGAACACGACCGCCAGGGCGATGAAGAGTTGCTCAGGCGGCTGGACGAGGCCGATGCGGGCCGCGACAATGTAGGTGTTCTGCATGCGGATAATGAGCGCGACCAACGGGGCGGCTGCTCGATTTATGTGCCCGAATATTATGACGAGGCGCAAAACTATCCGCTGATCATGGCTTTGCATGGGGGCTCGGGCCACGGCCGCGGCTTTCTGTGGACCTGGCTGACGGTTGCGCGCACCCGCGGCGCCATATTGGTGAGCCCCACGTCCCGCGGCGATACGTGGTCGCTCATGGGGCCTGATATCGACAGCGAGAATCTCGATCACATTCTGGGGCAGGTCCAAGAGCGCTGGAACATCGACAAACGCAAACTACTGCTGACGGGCATGAGCGATGGCGGCACGTTTTCTTATGTGAGCGGCCTGCGGAAACAATCGCCGTTCACTCATTTGGCGCCCATCTCCGCGGCGTTTCATCCCATGTTGCTCACCATGATGGATGCGGACCGCATCAAGGGGCTACCGATCTATGTATGTCATGGGGCGTGGGATTGGATGTTCCCCATCGACATTGCCCGCACCGCAAATGAAGCCTTGCGCGCGGCAGGGGCCGCCGTGATCTACAGCGAAGTGGCGGATCTGTCCCACACCTATCCGCGGGAAGAGAACGGCAAGATCATGGATTGGTTCATGACCAGCGATTAGATCTGTCTACGGATCAACTGGTCCAACGAAAGGAGGGCCCGGCATGGCCGAACGACACGCTTTCTTTTCCGAAGCCCGCGCGGCCAAAGAGTTTTGGGAACTGTCCATCGATCCCGTGTTTCGCGGGCGGGGCGTGCCACAGGGCGACGGCCGCTCGGTGATCGTCATACCCGGCCTGTTCGGAAACGATGTTTATCTCACCCGGCTGCGTCTGTGGCTGCGGCGCATCGGCTATCGGGCCCATGGGGCGGGCATGCTGATCAACGCGGGCTGCCCCCAACGTCTGTTGGAAGAAGTGGCGCGGTCTGTCGACAGATCATTGAAGGACGATGACGGCCCCGTGGCCATTATCGGCCATAGCCGCGGCGGCATGTTGGGCAAAGCCGTGGCCACCCGGCTGGGCGATCGGTGCCGTTGCTTCATCGCGCTGGGCTCACCGGTGGGGGGCATCTTGCGCGGCGGCCGAGACAGCCTCACTCGAATGGCACAAGACGATGCGGACGAACCGACGAACGTGGCGTCCACCTCGGTGGTCAATGCGGGGCGCAGCGCGCTGCGCTTTTTCGACCCCGACTGCGACACACCTCATTGCGGCTGCGCCTATATCGATGAATTGTTCGCGCCCTTCGCCCCGTCGACGCAGACCGTCGCCATTTACAGCACCGAAGATACCGTGGTGGCGCCGGAGGCGTGCCCCATTGACGGGGCCAAAAACATCGCCGTCACCGGCAGCCATTCGGGCCTTGCATGGAACAAACAGGTCTATCCCCATTTGGCCAAGGCGTTGGCAAGCCACTAATTCAGAGTTACGAATCGCCGGTTAAACACGCATTCCCAAAACGTTCGCACGCGAAATCGGCACTCCGATCAAAAACAGGTGGTTGCCGACGCGAATGCTATGCGATGCATCGTCCGCCCAAACGGGAGATGCAATGTCGGGGTTGTAAAAATGAAATGTGTTAGCCGGTAAGAAGGGTGAGTGACAACCGCGGGCAACATGCTGCGCAATATCATACGCGGCGGTCCACATGGGATCTGACGTCGCGTCTTCAACAAGCGCCATAAGGTGATCACGTTGTCCCGAGTCCTCGTTCCATGCGGAGTATTGCCGCGGGGCCAACACAATATCGCGAATGCGCGCACCATCTCCGACAAAATGCAAACGATTCATGACAGTTTGTGCAACGGCCTCCATGCCCATGTCACCTTCGTAGCGGGCTTCGCCAACAAGTGTGGCTGCAAGCAAACGCAAATCAAATTCTTCGACCGCCGCCACATTCGAGTCGCAATTCAGCGGCACGATGACCGCAGGTTTATGCGTTTGTTGTTCTGACAAGTTTTGCGGCGGCGCCACCGTCACATGAATGTTGAGGGCGCCACCTTGCACAAGTTGGGCAAAAAAGATGAATGCAGCCGTTGTGACAGCTGGTATTGCAACATGCTTTAGCATTGGTTCGCTCCATACGCGATCTGCAATTACCCAATTCGCCAAAAACCAAATCGTTCCGTGGACAAGTGTGGAAAAGCAACGCAACACCACTTGCGTTTCGACGCGCACAGGCGCAATCCTTCTGGAACGGCTTATGAATCAGACAATTGGTGCCTTTCGCAGATACATTCCTAATACGGAGGATCGTATCGCGATAAGAAAAGGAGCGGTGAGACAAGGCCCGCCGTAGCTTGGAAAAGCGGGGCCCATAATGTGCACTAGTTTGTCCAAAGATTTCGCATTGGTAGGGAAGTAAAGGGTGAGATCATGCCGTATGAATTTACATTAGGGAATGAACCGACAGTTTACACCACAAAGGACGTTTCCGAATTGGCGAACCACTACGTACCAACGGACGACCAATGGAACACGATTGTCGCCACCTATCAGGAGCTGTTGCTGGTCGGAGAGATTTCCTCACCGGCATCCCTGATCAGCCAGATCGAAGCATTCGTGGGAAGCAATAGAAACCGTCGAACCATCAAACGGCACATACAGTCAATGCTTGGCGTGAATTTCGAGATACGCCAGCATGCGCCAAATGCGCGGACAAAATCGATCCTTTATCTGTTCGCAATCGCAAAGATAACGAACCCCATTCAGCGTGAACCCCTTGTGCCTTTCGAGGCATTACATGATCCCTGCGGCTTTGCGCGCCTCATGTCGGGACAGATGGTGCATCGCCATCACAGCGATCATCCACCAAAGCCTGGCACTTATTATTTGCGCGGCAACACATTGAGCGAACCGTCAGAAAGCTCTTCACACGAATTTGCGGTCGGCAGGGTGGCCATGCGCATCGAAATCCTGCATGAGCTTTTTCTTGACCGATTTCCGAAAGTTCGAGGAGAGATCGACGTTTCGCTCTTCGAACTTTTTCGGCAAGGAGAGTATCGCGAGTGCCAACGCAAGTGCCACTCCATATTTACGGGCATTGTGGATACGTCTGTGGTGCCGGCTAAGATCCGTTTTGAAGCATTTGGGTTGACTCAAATCCACGAACTGGCGTTCGAACGGGCGCCGGCGCTTTATCAAAACCTCACCCGGATCCACGGCAAACTCTGCTTGAAGACGTTCGAGCACGACCTGCCGGTCGATGTGCTGCGGTTTCATGTTTCGGGCGGCCTGGCCGGTGCTGAATTCGGCGATGATGAAGATCTGACACGACGCAATCTCGGATTCTAGAAAGCGGAACAATGAACACTTTTCACAAGAAAGTTCGAAGGCGACGAGTCGCCGATACATGGCTGCGGGGGTAATGGAATGTCGAACTTGGTACCGACACTTGAATCAAAAGACGCGTTGAGCATTTTGAGACGGACTTACCATCAGCATGGTTGGCTCTTACTGATTCCGGCATGTGGAGCAGTGATCGGCTTCTTCACTTGGAGTATGTCCAGTGGATTTGCACAAAGTACGTTTTGGACCGGCGATAGCCTCGATATTTATCTGGAAGTGACCATCTATTATTTCCGGATAGCTGCCGCTGTCTTGTACATATCGGCATTCTTTTTTTTCTTTCAGCGGATTGCGCCATCGATGGGGTCCGGTTCCATCGCGTCATATTCCGGCGTCCTTGCCAATTCTTGGTTTGACGACGGCGGTGATGAACTCAATAACAAAGGACTCGTGTCGCAAATGGTGACTCCCGAAATGTCGAACACAACGCGCGTCCAGGATTTGACCCGGGAGTATTTCGATCTGGTACGGAGAGGTAGCGTGACCGATTTTCGCGACTTTGTAAGGAACCACGCGTTCGACCTGAACACCCAACACAAACACACGGGCAATACCGCTTTGATTCAGGCGCTTTACGAAGGGCGCGATGACTTCATCGACTATCTGATTGCCGACAACTCGGTCAATCCGCACATCACAAACAAGCGGGGCGATCGCACCATCACCCTTGCCGTGCGTCTCGATCTTTTCAGAAACGACGATCACCGCACGACGACCCGTAAGATCGTGCGCGCCTGCGCACTTTATAAAGCACGGCATTCGGGAAAAAATGTGGTGAAGTACGACTTCATAGACCAGAAACGGGTTAATGAAACAGCATCCTCGGCGGCCGATGACTTTGACCGGAGTAACGGCACAACAGACGTCGTCTAACCCAGCATTGACCACCATCCCCTTGGGGCGGCGCTTTTCAGGTTTACGTTGCCCCGAACACCGAAAACCCCCATTCAGTTCCCCTTCTTGCCGAAATGCTCCGTAAGGTGATCGATGAACACGCGCACTTTAAGGGGCAGGAATTCGCGGTGGGGATAAAGCGCGCGAATGGCAAGGGTTTGAGGCGGCTTGCCAAATTTTATCGGCACCAGGGCACCGTCCCGCACATCGTCGGCCACGAAAAAGTCCGGCAGAAAGATCAAACCCGCACCCTCAAGCGCCAGCGTGCGCAACAAATCTCCGTCGGCGCAGCGCACGATCCAATCGGGCACAAATGTGCTGTCGCCGACCTCCCATTCTTTGATTTGGGTGCCTTGCGCCGAAACGAGACAGCGGTGTTGCGTTAGGTCTTTTTCGGTTTTGGGGCGGCCATTCGCCTCGAGATAAGACGGGCTTGCAAAGAACCCGTGCCGGGTTTCGTCTATCTTCCGCCCGATAAGTTGGCTCTGCCCCTCGCCGCCCACGCGGATCGCCACATCGATGCCTTCCTCCACCAAATCCACATAACGGTCCGCAAACTGAAGATCTAGCCGCAAATCGGGATAGGCCGCCATGAAAGGCGGCAGCAATGGCGCAATGGCAATGCGCCCGTAAGCCAAAGGCGCGCTGACGCGCAACAAACCTTGGGGCTTCGCCGATTGGGCCGCCAGCACTTCTTCCGTTGTGGCGACCTGCTCTAGAACGGCCCGGGCATGCTCCAGATAGAGCCGGCCCGCCTCCGTCAGGCTGTTGCGGCGCGTGGTGCGGTTGAGAAGCCGCGTGCCTAAATGCTCTTCCAGCGAGGAAATTTGCTTGCTCACCACAGGTTTGGACAGGTTGAGCTTGCGCCCCGCCGCAGCAAAACCGCCCTCGTCTTCCACCGCCACAAAGGTGCGCATCGCTCGCAAAATGTCCATCAGTTTGTTTCCCAAAGCCGAACAATTTCCCTCTTGTTATGACAATTGTTGCAATTCGGGCAAGCCCAAAGAACGCGGATTACGAAAAGACCGCAGTGCAATAGAATTGCCGCGACAGAATCATGGGGGCACTTATGACCGATCCTATTGTGTTGACGATGGATGATGGGGTGGCAACGCTCACCATCAATCGCCCTGAAAAAAAGAATGCCATGACGTTCGCCATGCTGGGCGAATTCATCGAAACCGTCGGTGAGGTCGGCAGGAACCAGAACATCCGTGTTCTGATTATTACCGGCACGGAAGGGGCGTTTTGCGCCGGCACCGATTTGGCCGACTTATCCACCATTCCAGGTGAGAAACGGGGCTTGCGCGGCAGCGCGGAGGAACGCGACCGCTGGTGGCCCATCGTGGAATGCCCCGTACCGGTCATCGCGGCCATTGATGGCCCGGCGGTAGGGATGGGCGCGGAGTTCGCCACCCAATGCGACATTCGCTTGGCAAGTCCGCGTGCCCGATTTGCCTGGAACTTTGCTCAGCGCGGCCTGGTGCCGGACACGGGCGCAGGCTCGTGGCTGTTGCCGCGCCTTATCGGCCATTCAAATGCGTTGCGCTTGCTTTACACGGCGAGTTTTCTGTCCGCGGACGAAGCGCGCGATCTTGGCTTTGTTCATCAGATCGTCGATTCCGACAATGTATTGCCGGCGGCGGAAGACCTTGCCCGGTCCATGATGGCAAGCTCACCCTTCTCGCTCAAGCGCATCAAATCACTGGTGTATGAAGGCATGGGCGCCGATGTGGGCGATCACATGAAACGCCATACGAAAGCCATGGCAGAATGTTTCAAAAGCAATGACCACAAGGAAGGCGTTGCGTCTTTCCTGGAGCGGCGCCCGGCGCTATTCACGGGCACATAACGGGGCCTAGTGAAAGAACCGCCTGAAGAAACCGGGCGTTTCATTCGCCGATGCTTCTTGATTGGGTGCGTCCCGAGCCTCAACCGCCAGATCCGGAAAGTCCGTAAACAGACCATCAACGCCAAGGGCCATAAAAATTGCAAGCTCCGCGTTGGAGAGTGACGCCTCGTTATCGCCGGGGGACCAAAGAATGCCGGGCGTCAAGCCAAGTTCCGTCAATGTAGGCGCCGCATTGGCCTGAGAGACCCGCTTGATCGCCGCGTTCGGCGCGTCCGCCCGAAACGTCCACGGGTGCACAAACAGACCGAGCTGTCGCGCAAGACGAAGGAAATCCGAAACCTGTCCGTCCGGTCCCACGATCAGTTTCTTCGGGGGGCCGACCCCGTCGGCATATTGAGCGATTTCCTTGAGCGGGATGTCCGGCCCGTTTGTGCCGCGTTTCGCCCGCACCAGCTGCACCAATTGTGCATTGGTCTTACCCTTGAGACGCTTCAGGATGCCGGCCTCGAAAGATTGAATGAACACCGGGCCTGCGGAAAAATCACGCAAGGCCTGTATCAACGGTTGCTCAAAATCGAGACCCGCCGACGCAAAATAGCTTGGGTGTTTGGTTTCTGGGTAGACACCGATGGGGCGTTTTGCAGCCGCCGCCATGCGCGTGACCAAACCCAGCACCTCGTCGAATGTGGGGACAGGATGGACGTCGTCTTGCGCTTTTGATCGGCCGGGAAAGGATTGCCGCGCCCGAAGCATTTTGATTTCCGCGAGCGTGAAATCTTCCACCCACCAATCGACCCGCCCGCGGCCGTTCGGGTCCGGGTCCTTCCGTTTTCGATCCGCGAACACAGCGACCGCCGCCACATTGGTGGTGGTGGACAGGTACCGATCGTGACGTGCTACAAGGACGCCATCCTTTGTCAGCACCAAATCCGGTTCCACAATGTCTGCGCCTTGGCAGATGGCCAGTTCATACGCCGCCAAAGTGTGCTCCGGCAGATAGCCGCTCGCTCCCCGATGGGCGATGACAAGGGGGACCGCGCCACTCAGCGTGCGCCACGCTGCCGAGGTCGGGGCCTCTCCGGCGCGGCAGGCCATCAAGGCAAATGCAACCGTCCCGATCAACAGGGACCGGTAGATCATCTTTTGGCAGAGCCGTCTTTTCATCGCATTTGGCAATCGAGAATCCGGGTGAATGGCGTGTTTGATAGCTGGGAATCGCCGAACGCGTAAAGTGAACATTCCTCGTCGGCGAACATGCCCATACCGTCGCGTCGTGCCTGCGGCGGCCTCGGTCCGGCCAACATTTAGTTTCCGGCGGAATCGCTGTAAAATGCTGGGGTATGGGCGATGTTGATTCGCAACATGACGGACATGCCACGGAGACGTCAGGCGTCTTCCTGGCTGAGGGGGAAAGATTGACGGGACTGCGACACGGTAGACGGCCGCCTCGATACTGGATGACGGATTGGCGGGCAGGCCTCCTGGCGGTCATGCTAACATTGTGCATCGTGCCGCCGGGCTGGGCAAACCACATCCTGCACAGCACCACCATGTGTGCCAAGGAAGGTTTTCCCGACACCCATACCATCGATGTGATCTACACGCGGCCCGACCAATCCGCCCCGTGCCGTGTGTATCACACCAAAGCCGGCACGCGGCAGCAGGTGGGCAGCGGCAACAACAGGCCGCCCGGCGCGAAAAGCTGTGAGTCGATCGAAAAGAACATCGCCGACAATTTGCGCCGCGGCGGTCATCAGTGCACGACAGAAATCGCTCCTGTCGGCACACCGCCCGATCACACGGTCTATTCCGGGCGCGGCCGCACGGCCGCGGACCAAGGACGTTACGCGATCCGCATCGATACATTCAGGACGGAGGACGACGCCCAGATATTTGCGGCGGGCATCAAACGACTTCTCCCATTTGCGCAACTACAGATACGCAAAGTCGCTTACAGCAGCCTGCCCTTCGCCGTCGATCTTGGGGCGGAACGGTCCGAGGAAGACGCCCGTGCACTCGCCGAGAAAGTGGGAGCTGTCGCACAAACCAATGGCGCGGTGATCGACCTCTTCCCCCAACAGGAAGAAGATGGCGAGCCTGTAGAGGCCGACTGGCAACGTTATGCGGTGGCGTCCTGCTTCCGCCAGGGGCACGATACCCGGCGCAGCATGGCCAAATGTTCAGGCCTGTTGTTGGACGCACGCCAATTGTCTTCCTGCCTAAATGGCGGCTTGTGCCGGCCGCCCCAACTGGCCGCGTCAGTGTCCGCGAACCCGGACGCCGTGTTCGTATCGATCCCGTCCCGCGCATTTATCGAACAACGGTGGAACGGTGATGAGATCGCCGCTTGCTTCTCGGACAGCACCCAAAGCGACGACGAAGCCCCCTTGTCGTGCGGCCTTAACCGGATGCTGACGGCGGATCAGCGAAAGATGCTGAACTGCGGTGTCGGCGCAAATTCGCAAGTAAAGGCGCTCGCTTGCATGGCCGGCCCCCGATTGGGACCCAGCGAGCGCAAAATGCTGGAGTGCCTGGAAGCTCATGACGGCGCCACCCCCATCTCGAGCTGCGTTGTCAGCGATTACGCCTCACAAGATACGCGGGCCGTCGCGGCCTGCTTTGACCAGCGTGGAACGGAAGAATTTGCTTCCTGCATCGCGGCCAATGTGAGCGCCGTGACCGAGCAGCGGGTGACAAACTGCGTCGAACGCATGAGCGGTGATGCGGTCGCGGCGGGCCTCTGCGCCGCGGACATCTACTTAACAGCGCGTCAGAGACGGGCGATTGAGTGTTGGTCCCGCACGCACACCGTTGCCGGTTTTGGCACCTGCGCCCTAAGCGATGATCTGGGTCTTTCGGCCGCCGATCAAATGATCGCCACCTGCGCGGCAACAACCGAGGGCGAGCCTGAGCGTTTTACCGTCTGCGCCGGCGGCAGCATGACGCTCCGTGCACTGAAGGGCTGCGCGGCAAATGGAGGGGAAGAGGGAACCGCCTGCCTGGGCGATGGTTCGGCGATCGCCCGGTTCATCCGGCACGTCCCATCCGGAAACGCTGAGGCGCTTGGCGCCGATAGCAAAATCGTTCAGCAGCGTTTAGCGGTGCTGGGGGATGGCGACGGCGAAGCGACAGGTGCCATCGACCGGCCGGAGGGTTCGGCGGTGAGTTTAGATGAAGAAGAAGCGCTGGATCCGGACATCGCCGCCGACACGATGAATGCCATCGAGAGCACCACAGAGTCAGACGTGGACGTCCCGGAGCTTTGACATTGGCGAACGAATGCAACGCAGGAGACTCTGAAGCGGGCTTTGGCGTCCACGGTTCCCCCATTAAGAATGACCTGATCCCGACCGAAAGAGACCAACAATCTATACTTGCAATCGGTTTTTGAAGTTTGAACCGTTATACCTCAAGAACGTTCGAAATACGCGCAAATAGTAACACCAGAGGTTGAAAATGGCGCGTATCGATCCCACATTTACCACATGACCCGGCTTGTCGAAATCGCCACTTTCTACGATCCGGAGGAAGCCCTTTGCGCGCAAGGGGCTGTCCGCGCGGGCGGCTGCTTTTCCTTTCTTCAGAATCAATATCATCTCGGCACGGCGCCCTCCTTGCGCGTGGCATTGGGCGGCTACCGGCTTTTTGTGCTGGAGGACGACGAGGAGCGCGCATTGCTTTCATTGGGAAAATCCCTGAACGACGGCAGCGCGGCAGCGCCAGAAACGCCACAAGAGGCAACCGCTCCCGCAGACCAAATCCGTGTCCGCAAGAATTGGTTGTGGCTACCGGTGGCGCTGACAGCAAGTGTGCCCTTTGTACCGACGTACAAGAATTCCGGGTCCCTGTTGTTCCAACTGATCGTGTCTATTCCCTTCTACCTGATAATTGCATTTGCGTTGATGCAGTAGATCCCCCTAACCTCCGATCGGCGACATAAGCGGGAGGGTTCGCAAATGGACCTCGAAAACAAAACGGCGCTCATTGTTGGCGGTGGTCAGACACCCGGCGAAACCATCGGCAATGGACGCGCCACAGCGATTCTGTTTGCGCGGGAAGGCGCCACGGTCTTTGTGGGCGACAAGGATCTTGCCTCGGCGCGGGAAACGGTCGCTATGATTGAGGCGGAAGGGTTCCTCGCCCACGCTTTAGCGCTGGATGTGCGCAACGAAGACGCTATTGCCGGCTTCGTTAAAACCGCCATGGACGAAACCGGCAAGGTGGACATTCTGCACAACAATGTGGGGATCAGCATTGCCGGCGGCGACGCACGCATCGAGGATATAACACCCGATGCCTTCGACCTGCTGGTAGAAATCAATCTGCGCGGCATGGTGCTGGCCACCAAACACGTGCTGCCCCATATGCGCGCGGCGGAAAGCGGTGTTGTTCTGAACGTGTCGTCCCTTGCGGCCTGGAAGCCCTATCCGCTGGTGGGCTACAAAACCACCAAAGCCGCCGTCATTGCTCTCACCGAACAAACCGCGGCGATGAACGCCCGTTATGGCATCCGCGCCAACGTAATCCTCCCTGGGCTGATGAATACGCCCATGGCCGTTGAAGCCCGCGTATCTCAAGGAACGCCCCGCGACCAAGTGGTGGCGGAGCGCGACAAGCAGGTGCCCCTGGGCCGCAAGATGGGCAGCGCTTGGGATGTGGCCCATGCCGCCCTGTTCCTGGCATCGGACAAGGCCGGCTACATCACCGGCGCCGCATTGCCCGTGGATGGCGGGTTGAGCGTGGTCTAGCGCCAATAATTGTTCGCCTGGGCGATGGTCTGAAAGTTGACCGCAACCACTTGCGAAGCCAGGGTGAGGCTGTCCGCATTGTTCACATAGTCCAACCGCAGCTTCTCGCGCACATGCTCATCCGGCTGGGTGAGCTTGACCGCCATTCTCGAAAGCTTGATCGCAAGGTCGTAGCCTTCCTGGGGGCCTTTGGTGATTAGTGTCTCGAGCCACGTCATGTCAGTCTCCTTCCTGAAACCCGAACAAAAGATATATATTTTTTACATCTTATATTTCAAGGGGCCCGGCCAAGATCGATAGAGCCGGCCGTGCTAGGGTGGCCCGAGGAGCTACCAGTACCCCGGCACCCCATTCCAAGGCATTTTCAACGCAGACGCCCATGACACAAAAAGCACCCCCCGACGAAAGAGAAATCGCCGCCCTGGTGGGCCACAAATTCCCTGGCGGCCACTACACCGTCGAGCATTGGGAGAATTTCCTGTTGACCGAATGCACCGGCGCCGATCTGCTGCCGGACGGCCAGGTGCACCCGGTGGTGCTGTTCCACATGCCGATCCTGGGCGCGGGCACCACCATTGCCGAGATGTTCGCCCTGGGCCAGGCAGACTCCGATTTTTCCATCGGCATCGAGAGCTATGATTGGCGCATGTTCAAACCCTTGAAGGAAGATGTGCGCTACCGAATCGAGGCGCACATCACGGAAGCCGACCGGCGGGCCCACGACGACGGCCGCGTTTACGACCGTATCCAATTCCAGTTCGACATAGCCGACCCCGCCGGCGATGCGGTCGCGCAAACCATCATCACCTGGCACTACAATCGGTCCGTGTCATGACGACCTCGCCCGGACCATTTATCCCCGATTGGGAAATGAAAAGCGTGTCCGCCGCCCGCATGCGCACCATGGCGGCTATTTTGCGTGACCCCAATCCGGTCCATTGGGACCACCGGACCGTCGCTCGGTGGGGCTTCGGCGAGCGCACCATCAATCAGGGGCCGCTGGGCTTGAGCTATATGATCAACATGCTGCACGCTTGGGCTGGGCCCACCTCCATCCGCCGCATTGTCATGCGCTTTCCCAAACCGGTGCTGGACGGCGACCGGATCACGGCGAAAGGCTGGATCACCGCCATCCGCGAGGAGAATGGCGAGACATTGGCCGAGTGTGACATTTGGCTCGAACGCAACGGCCATTCCACCGACCGGCCGTTGGAAGGCGAAGCGACGGTGGTGTTGCCGGATACCACAGATCGCTAGTTGCGTTTCGCCTCCACAAACGTAGAGTCGACAATCAAAACAAAAATCAGGAGGCGACACCGTGAACGACGCAAACCTGCCCGGCCGGCTGGGCAATCCGCAAGCAACTTTGCTAACCGACCGCCGGGCCGACCCGCGCATTGTCCAGGCGTTCGAAGCGGTGGGCGGCTTTGCGCCGGGCGTTGAGCCTGTGGGGCCCGATGCGTCCTATGAAGAGACCTTGGCCTATTGCAACGCCTTCGAAGCGGCGGCGGCTGCCGGCAATGACGCCCTGCGCGCCATGCTGCCGGACTGGCCCACGGTCACCACGACCACCGAGACCATCGACGGCGTAGACGGCAATTCCATCAAGCTGTTCATCCACAAGCCCCGCGACCAGCAGGGGCCCTTGCCGTGCGTCTACCACACCCATGGGGGCGGCATGGTGATTATGAGCGCGGAAGACCCCAATTTCGTACGTCTACGGAACGATATCGCGGCTCAGGGAATTGTTGTGGTGGGCGTTGAATTCCGCAATGGCGGCGGCAAATTGGGGCCACATCCGTTTCCCGCCGGTCTAAATGACTGCGCAAGCGGTCTTCAATGGGTGCATGCGCACAAACGTGATCTGGGCATTAGCAAGATCGTCATCTCGGGCGAGTCAGGCGGGGGCAATTTGTGTATCGCGACCACATTGAAAGCCAAGCAGGACGGCTTTCTCGATCATGTGGCGGGCGTTTACGCCATGTGCCCCTACATCTCCGGCACCTATGCGGACCCCCCGGCGGTGTTGCGGTCATTGACGGAGAACAATGGCTACATGCTGGAGACGACGGGGATGTCGGCGCTGGCGCGGGTCTATGACCCCAGCGGTGAGAACGCGACGAACCCGCTGGCTTGGCCGTTGCATGCCACCAAAGCAGACTTGGAAGGCCTGCCGCCCCATGTGATCTCCGTCAACGAGCTGGACCCGTTGCGCGACGAAGGCTTGGAGTTTTACCGCAAGCTGCTGGCCGCAAGCGTGCCCGCCATGGCGCGCACCTCCAACGGCACCCCGCATGCGGGCGATCAATTGTTCCCGGATGTAACGCCGGAAGTGTATGCGGATCTGATCGGCTCGATTGCCGGCTTCGCCAAGCGGGTTTAGGATTGGCGAAATAAAGGGGACACAATACTTAATTCGATGGCTCGCATGTCAATCAGGCAATGTCATTATGAATTAAGTATTGTGTCCCCTTTATTTCCATCGATCACTCAAGGCAGGCGGATTTCAGCGCCTCACGCTTGCCATCGTCGAGGCCCACATAGTCCGCAAGGTAAGCATCCACGCCGCCGAAACGCGCATCGATGGTTTTGAAGGCTTCCGCCAAATACTCTTCGCGCGCGGAAAAAATGGCTTTCAAGGCATCCCGATCGAGATCGCCCGTGTCGCGCCCGCTCCAATCCCAATATTTGTTGGTGAGCAGATAGTCTTCGAACACGGTGTCGCGCGGCACGCCCAGGGCCGACAGCAACAGGGCCGCCGCCGTGCCGGCGCGGTCCTTGCCCGCCGTGCAATGCACCACCAACCGGTCGCCGGCGATCAAGCGCTCAAACATACCCAAATAGGCATGGGCATAGCGCAGGGGGTATTCGCTGTAATTTGTCAGCAGGTAGTTTTCGGCGTGCGCCACCGCGTCTTGTGCCACTTGAAAGGAGTCGACAAAGGATTGTCCCGGCCGTCGGTCGAGCCCCAATTCCAGCACGTCGATCTCCGGATGGGTTTTGTATTGCGACAACTCCGTTTGGCGCTCCTCGCCATAACGCAAATCGCACACAACCGTGACGCCCAAGCCCGCGACAATGTCCACATCTTCTTTGGTCAGATTGGCCGGGGTGTCGGAGCGGAACATGGTGCGCCATTTGGTGACCGCCCCGTCGGCGGCTGCGTATCCGCCCAGGTCGCGAAAGTTGGAAGCGCCCTCAAGGCGAATGTGCCGTTCCATGGTTTGTGGAAACCCCACTGTCGAACTGTGAATGTCGGGACGGTTTGTACTCCCGACGGCGCTTCACGTAAACTCAAACGCGACACGCGGCATTTGCGCCAGATCAATAAACCAAACCGGGTGACGTGTATGCTGTTCCCCGGTGTTACGAGACATTTAGGTGCGCAGTATTAGACCGCCGTGTGCTGGACTTTGCTCTTTTGATTGTGGGCGCGGTGTCCGCCCGGCAGGCGTCGAAGATGGCAAGCAGAGGAGGCGAAAATGACCATCAGATCTGCATTGTTCAAGTTTATCGCTCAAAGAATGCCCAGGATGAGGGGGTTCACGAAACGCTTTTACTTTGGCCATCCCTTTCTGGATGCCTGGTTTGCATGGTTTCCGCTTAATCAAATTCAGTATGACGGTGCCGCGGTCGGCGAAATCTACAATGCCGCGTCAAGGATTGATGAAAGCAAAAGTGCGGCCAGTTGGATTACCGAGTGGTCGGCGGAAGGTGCGCGGGTAAAGAACACGGCAGAGACATTGCTCTCCGGCAACCATGCCTTTAGCGCGGCAAATGCCTTTCTCCGGGCGTACACCTATTTTCGCACGGCGCATCTTGCAACCGACCCGGCGAATTACGATTCCGAGATGAGGGAGACATACAACAACCTTTCCTATTGCTATCAGCGGTTTCGGGAGCTGTCGGGCCTGCCGATTGAGGAGGTTCATGTCCCGTTGAAAAAAGACGGGCAGGCAACCAATCAAGAAATGCACGGGTATTTCTTGAAAGCAAAAAACGCCGATCCGCCAAATCCCACGCGAACGATTATTTGGTTATGTGGCGCCGAAACGATTGCGGAAGATGTCTATTGGTGGTGTGGGGCTGAAGGGATGGCCCGAGGATACAATGTTTTTGTGGTCGACAATCCGGGCGATACCGCCACGCGCATTTACAATGAGGATATGCTCAATGAAGGCGCGGGCGATGACACGCTGCGGTCTCAATTGGATTATCTGTTTGGCCGCCCCGATGTGGATACGGACAATATATTTGTCTACGGAATAAGTATGGGCGGATACAGGGCAGGCCGGCTTGGGCAGATTGACAACCGGGTGAAGGCGATCGTTGCGAACGCGCCCATGCTTAATGCTTCCAAAGTCCTCAACGATGTAAGGGATGTTTACAAGGCCCCCAAAGACGCACAAGGCTGGGGGCGAAGGATGTGTTGGCAGTATGGAGTCGATTATCGCAAAAACCTGAAAGACGCCATGCAAGAGCTGGTGGATGAGGTGTGGGGACAGTTCGTTGTTGAGCCGGAAAAGATTCAAGTGCCCTTCTTAGTCATGGCCGGGGAAAACGAACTGGGCGGCGAAGGCATTCGCCAGGCCCATGAGTTTTATGACCGGCTGGGCAGCCCAATTAAGGAAAAGAGAATCGTCACCGAAGAGGAATGCGGCGAAGCGCATTGTCAGTTGAACAATTTTCCCCTGGCCCGGCAGATCATGTTTGATTGGATTGAAGATATCGAAAGGCGGGAGGTGGCATAGGGAGTTTCGGACCTTGGCCGGGAGGAGTCAGTAACCCCGTCCGAACCATTCACTTAATCATGAACATCGGGTCCGGATAACATATCGAGACCCGCTGGGACCGACGATTGAACACAACGCACACGGATATTTCAATTAAATGATCGGAGTCCCGTGTCGCAAATCATCCCTTATAGACTTTTTCACCCTTGTCGTTGACCTCGTACGTCCGACCATCGCTATCATGACTAACTACCGAACGATGCTTGTAACTCGGTCCGCACTTTCACATCCGCAGAAGAATGTTTGAGTCGGGATGAACAGTGTGTCTGACTGATGATCACCTTCCTTCACAAAGACCTTGATATCGCACACAATCCGCCTGCAGAAAGATAGGTTTTCCCTCCGTATCTAGAAGGTTGCCTTCGCGGAGGCGTTCTTCTGCGAGGATGAGGTTCTCGCCACCACGATGGGACCAAACATCCCAAATTCTCACGTCACCGGCTGCCGTAAGGATTCGGTTTCCGTCCGCAGAGAATTGAAGGTGCGTACGGCTCTGCGGGTGTGCATTACCCTTGACCGTCTGCATCAGTACACCGGTTTGCAGATCCCAAACTGTTGCCAAATGTTCCGATGAGCCGGCAGCAATCCATCGACCGTAAGGAGAGAATGCAGCATCTGAAACTCGCGACGGATGACCCAAAAGGATGCGAACGAGGGCACCGGTCTCTGCGTCCCATAGCAGCGGCTTACTGTCGGTGTCGGTGAATCCCCCGAAAACATTTGGACCGCGTACTGTCATTATGTAAAGCCCATCCGGTGAAAAGCGCGCTAGGCCCATGTTATGCCCGTCCTTCTTAAGCTCGCGGATGAGTTTTCCGGAAGCGCTGTCCCAAATCCTAGCAGATACCATTTCAGCGGTAACGATACGCGTCCCATCTGGCGAGAATTGTGCATCCCAAACAAATCTAAGTAGTTGTCCCTTCAGTCCAGTTATTATGTTGCCCGTCGGAACGTCTCGAATTTCCGCTCGATATTCTATACGATCTAAATTGTCTCCCCCGTATAATCCATAGGATACGAAAAACCTGTCACCTTGCGGCGCAAAAATTGTTTCATAGACAAATGCCAGATCATCGATCGAATGCAACAAGGCACCGGATTCTGCGTCCCAAACGCTTACGGCCTCATGTAGCGAGTCTTCACCCCTAACGCGAGAATTCGTCAAAATAAAAGACCCATCGGGCGAAAACTCCGCGTTTCGGACGTCTCCACCTTGGCGTTCCAGCACCTCTAACAGTTCGCCATTTTCTGCGTTCCAAATCTTCGCGGGCGCATCTTCAGATACGGTCACGACACGTTTGCCATTTGGCGAGAACTTTGCGTGTCGGACGAGGGCTGTCTCGCCCTGTAAGGAAGACAGCAAATCGCCGGTGTTGGAATCCCAGATACGCGGAGGGTCCTGGCTTTGCTCGTTGATTGCGGGAACAGTCAGCAGCCGGCTACCATCCTGCGACAGCTCAGCGTGAAGAACAGCGCCTTCAAACTTGCGTAGAAGTGGGCCCTGATCTGGCTCCCACATTCTAACGGTATCTCTGCCCATTGTGATAATTCGACTGTCACCTGGCAAAAAGGAGGCGGCATAGACCAATCCATCATGTCTGTGAAATTCATGCAGGAGACTCTGTGTTTCAGAATCCCAGATTTCGATGCGTTTGCGCTCCGAACGCGGTACCCCATAATCGGACGCAATAACGACTATACGCGCGCCATCGTGCGAAAACTCGGCAGAATCGAAATCTGACTCATCATCTCGTCTTTTAATCGTGTGGAAAAGAACTCCCGTATACCCGTCCCGAACTCTCAAAGCGGATGGATGCACCGTCATCAACCGGGTGGCATCAGGAGAAAAAGCAACATCGATGATTTGTTCATCGTATTCAATGGTTTGAACTCGGGTTCCAGTCTTCGCGTTCCAGATCCACAACTGTTTGTCATAATAGGCAACGACACTTGTCCCATCGGGCGAAAACAGTGATTCAACGATCACGTTTTGTGGGCCCTGTAGCGTGTGGACAAGCTCACCAGAATCCACATCCCAGACTTTTGGAAAGAAGTCTGTTTCCTCAGTGGCGCTCTCTTCTTCAGCGTAGTCAATATACGTGACTATGCGCGTACTGTTTGGCGACAGGACCCCCTCAATGTCTAGACCATTTCCAGTTACAATTTCGCCCAGCTCTAGGATGAGGGAACCATCTCCCAGATCCCAGACACACACGGTTTGATTTCCATATTCGGTAAGTATGCGGTTTCCATCTGTGGAGAATTCCGCGCGGCTTACATCCGAATTGGGACCTTTTAACGTGTGGATAAGGGACCCAGTTTCTACATCCCAAACGCGCGTAGTAGTATCCGATGCGGTAAACATCAATTGGCCATCCGCTGAAAAATCAAGATCTCTAATGTTGTCCTCGTGCCCCGTGAGCTCGTGCATGAGAGCACCGGTTGCCAGTTCGAATATCCGAACGATCCGATCACCAGACTCGGTAGCATACCAACGTGCGCTGGCAACGTGTGCGCCATTCGCGGAGATTACCGAACGTGGTCCGTCTTCGAGTCGAAACCGGTACCGCTCGGTGTTGTAAATTAACGACTGTATCAACAGGCTTTGGCTCTGAATGGATTCTGGATCAGTCGGCAACTCGTCTCGCTCTTTTGCTTCCGATGGAAATCCTGAAAGAACAATCTGCATTGCCAATGCGTAGTCGCCTTTTCGATAGGCATCGCCAGCCCATTCCCGATGCCTCGACAATCGCCGCAGTTCGGACAACAGGAAGGGCACAGGACGCATAAGGCCAGCGATATGTTCGTTGTCTTCTGCAATTGAACCGATGTATTGGCCCCAATTCGAAGGCGTGCGGGTAAAGATGCGTTTGTCGCCCAGATAATGCAGGCCCACCACGTAATCGCCTGTCATAGAAAGAATGGGTGCGCCGGAGCTTCCCGGCAGGGTGTCGCACACATGCTCAAACGTTCGCACACGGTCGGGATCGGCATATTCCGAGGCCCGGCAGTCATAGGCGGTCAACACCAGCGGATAGTCGAGCGGATGGTGCACCATGTACAATCGATGGTTTGGCTCAAGCTTACGGATGGGCGATAGATAGAGGCGTTCGGGCCGCAAATCTTCTTGAATTTCGTCCAGGTCGCCGAAATCCACATGCAGCAGCGCGTAGTCGAGCTTGTCGTCGACACCTTCTGTATACGCACCATTCCTCCATTCCGCAGGAAAAACGTACAAATTCTCCCGCGCATCATTTTCGTCGCGATAGCCAAGGACAAATTCTACTTTGTGAACGCTGTTCAGTTGTGCATCCGAGTTCGGCCGGAAACAATGTTGTGCCGTAAGCAAAGTGGTGGGTGCGTAATTGGGATCGGAAATGACGGAAGCAGTGCAGCGCGTCACCGGACCGTTATTGTCATTCCATTGGATCTGCAGCGATCCGACGGATTTGGCGGCGCGTGTCCAGCCGAAGGTTACGTCATAGGTTTCCAACGGCTCGAACGATTGTTGGTTTTCTTCATATTTGCGGACAAAGAGGCTGGAGCCCGAGGATTGGTTCTGCCCCACCTTGCCGGCGCCGAGAGTCTCGGCGTCATAAGTCACGTTAGGTTCGGGCAGCAGCACATCCGCCAGCGGTTTCAGAAAGGGCAGCTCGCCCACATAGCTCAGTGTGCGCGGGTCGTTGATGGCCACATTGTAGAGCGTGATGCCCATCACGCTGCCGACCACCACCACACTCAGCAAATAGAAAAACCGCCCCACCGCGCCAATCATGTGTGTCCCCCTTTGACGCCTAGGGGGAGTGTATCAGGCAAACCGTGTAGGGTTCAAATTGGAGCGCTTCGCCACATCGTCATTGCGAAGGCGCCGGGTTCCGGTGCCTGAAGCAATGTAGGGCGCAATAGGCCGAGCCGTATTGCGCCAACTTCCACCGCTATGGTGGATTACGCTTCGCTAATCCACCCTACATTGCCTGCCTGCGCGAGGCCAAAGCTTCGCCCTGCGGGCCATAGCCCTTCGGGCGACGGGTCGTTCGGCAAAGGCAGGCCGCGCCCGCTAACGCGGGCGCGCGATGACACTGCGGACAAAGCCGATGTGTGCTATACTTTTACCCGCGAGGGGAGGTGCTGAATGGAGCGCCTCTGATGGCAACGTACGAGATCTGTTTCAAAATGACCCAAGGGCCCGGATGGGCCCTTTTGTTTTGGGTGGGTGATGGGGGACCTCACACCCAAATTTGGATGAACCCCATGCACCCATCTTTGTTGGGTGCATCGCCGGCCCGCTCCCCCTCCCAACCACCCGGATACGTTACCCTGGCGGGTGGTTGGGAGGGGGAGCGGGATGGCCAGGTGTTCAAACATTGGATGAACCCCATGCACCCATCTTTTGAGGCAGGCGCATCCACATTCCCTGATCGTCACCCCAGACTTGATCTGGGGTCCATAGCCCCTGTGCCATCGGTTGAAAAACGTCCGAAAACTGCAGGCACTGGCGCCGACTACCCCACATCTGCTTGTGTGTATAGATCCCGGTCTTCCAGCGTGGCTGGAAACCGGGATGACAGTTGTGGGTTGGAGCCGCGCGGCGCACCCAACTGTTCCTATTTCGAGAACAATCTATTTCCGATTATCCAAATTGTTCTCGCTATGCGGGGCCGCCATATTCCGGGTGTTCGCACTTCAATGGAGCCCCCGCAATGACAGACCGTACTCTCATCCTTCCGGTGTTCGAGCCGCTCTATGCGGTTTCAAGCCAATACACCGACACCGCTTTGCGCATTGCCGCCGGCGCCTTCCTGGTGCCCCATGGCGCGCAGAAATTGTTCGGCTGGTTCGGCGGCTTTGGCCCGGCCGCCACAGGACAGTTCTTCGAACAGCAACTTGGCATTTCAAACGGCTATGCCATGGCCGTTGCTGCCGGCTCGGTCGAGTTCTTCGGCGGGCTGATGCTGGCCCTTGGTTTGCTCACCCGTCCCGCGGCCGCGGCCGTGTCGGTCCTGCTGGCGGTGGCCCTGACAGTCCATCTGGGCAACGGGTTTTTCTGGACCAACGGCGGTTATGAATTCCCCCTTCTCTGGTTGATCCTGACACTTACCTTTGTTGTGAAAGGCGGCGGCGCCTATTCGCTCGACCGCGCGCTTGGAAAGGAGTTTTAAAATGGGTTTGCTCGTAGACGGCCAATGGCAAGACGACTGGTACGACACCAAAAAGACCAAGGGCGAATTCGTGCGCGCCGACGCCAAGTTCCGCAATTGGATCACTATGGACGGGTCGCCCGGCACTGGCGGCTACAAGGCGGAAGCCGACCGCTATCATCTTTATGTGTCGCTTGCGTGTCCCTGGGCGCACCGCACGGTGATCTTCCGTAGACTGAAAGGTTTGGAGGACATTGTGGGCCTCACCATCGTGCATCCGCATATGCTGGAGAATGGCTGGGAGATCCGCGATGGCGCCGGCAACAGCATCGATCCGCTGAACGGGCACCAATACCTGCACCAGGTCTACACCTCGGTGGTGCCGGACATGACCGGCCGGGTCACGGTACCGGTGCTGTGGGACAAGCAGACGAACACGATCGTCAGCAATGAATCGTCCGAAATCATCCGCATGTTCAATTCGGCCTTCAACGAGCTGACGGGCAATACGGACGACTATTATCCGGCGGATCTGCGCGAGGAGATCGATGCCCTGAATGAGCGGATCTATCACACCGTCAATAACGGAGTTTACCGGGCGGGCTTCGCCACACGGCAGGACGCTTATGAACAGGCTTTCGGAGAACTGTTCGACACGCTGGACATGCTGGACGAGCGCCTGTCACGCGGCCGCTATTTGTTCGGCGACCGGCTGACGGAAGCGGATTGGCGCCTGTTCACCACGCTGATCCGGTTCGATGCCGTCTATCACGGGCACTTCAAGACCAACAAAAAGCGCATCGAGGACTATGCGCATCTGTCCGCCTATCTGCGGGATTTGTACCAGCACCCTGGCGTTAAGGAGACGGTCGATTTCCGGCACATCAAGGAGCACTATTATGTCAGTCAACGGACGATCAATCCGACCCAGATCGTGCCAGCCGGCCCCGACATCGACTACGACCGGCCTCATGGGCGGGCGTGAACGGAACGGAATGATAGGGCTATGAAAGCGCTAGCGATTACTCGACAAGGTCGCAAACAAATAGCCGCCCAGGCCGCCCGCGACGGCTTGCCCCGACATGCCCCAAAAGCCGCGGGCGCCGGCAATCGGCGTGATGTTCCAGAACATCATGCTCATGGCGGTGAGCGCCACCACAATGGCAACGGCCCCGGCCAGCACATAACCCGTGGTGCGCAGTCCCGGCACAAAATGGATGATGCCGGCGGCCACGGAAAACGCGATCAAGAAACCGATGGCCACGACGGCCCCATAGGTGGGCGCAAGCCCCGTCAGGTCGAAGAGTGTTGTGGACAGGCGGTCCGCCAATGGAATGGGATAGCCCACGCCTTCCAGCGCGGCCAACACAAACTGCGTATGGGAAAAGCACCCCAGCACCACCGTAACGACCACGGCCACCGCGAAAGCGATCAACAAGCGAACCACGAATTTACCCCCAATATGGCACCCGAATTGGGCGCTTCTTCCCAATATTTGTGTGTGTCTGGCAAGCCACGCTACACTATAGCATGTGAAGTTGGCGGGGATCGAAAATTAAAGAGGGCCCAGTGACCGTGGTGACAGCAGCAATCGCATATCTTCGAAATGTAGCAATTGGCTTTGCCGCCGTGGGGCTGGCTTGGACCCTACCGGCGGCCGCGAACGCCGTGACCGTGGATACGGTGGTGGGCGGGCTCGACCATCCTTGGGGCATCGCGTTTCTGCCCAATGGCGACATGCTGGTGACGGAACGGGTGGGCCGCTTGCGGGTCATCCGCAACGGGGCCCTGGTGGAAGCTCCCATTACCGGCGTGCCGGAGGTTTATGGAGTCAATCAGGGGGGCCTGTCGGGCATTGCCCTTGACCCGGATTTTGCCACCAACAACACGATTTACCTGTCCTACGCCCATGGCACCACGCGGGCCAACACCACGCGCCTTGCCAAGGCCACCTATGACGGTGCCGCGCTCAGCGACGTGGAAGTGATTTTCGAATCCAATCCCACGCGGCGCACGTCCGCCCATTATGGCGGGCGCATGGCGTTTCTGCCCGACGGCAGCTTGCTGCTCACCTTGGGCGACGGTTTCGATTATCGCGAACAAGCCCAAGTGTTGAGCAATCATCTGGGCAAGATCGTCCGCCTCAACACCGATGGCAGCTCGCCGGCAGGCAACCCCTTCATCGACGATGAAGACGCCATGCCGGAAATCTTCTCTTACGGCCACCGCAATGTGCAGGGCATTGTCTATGACGCCCGGAACGACCGGATCTATGCTCACGAGCATGGGCCGGCGGGCGGCGACGAGCTGAACCTGATCGAACCGGGCCTGAACTACGGCTGGCCGGTGGCAACCTACGGTCTCGATTATTCCGGCGCGCGCATTTCGCCGTATACGGAAATGGAAGGAACGGAACAGCCGCTTACCTATTGGGTGCCATCGATTGCGCCGTCTGGCCTGACCATCTATTACGGCGACAAATTTCCCGACTGGCAAGGCGACTTGTTCGTGGCAGCCCTGGTGCCGGGGGATGTGCGCCGGCTTGACATGGTGGACGGCAACGTGGCGTCCGAAGAAACGCTGTTTGCGGATTTAGGCGAGCGCATCCGTCACGTGGCCGTGGGACCGGATGGTTATCTCTACCTGCTCACCGACAATCCGGAAGGGCGCGTTTTGAAAGTATCGCCGGCGACCAATTGAACCAAGGGTTGGGTTCGCCGAGGCAAGGCGCACGCCCTTTCACCCAATTGTGAGTAGGCTTTATTCGCCGCCGCGTCGTAACATGACACATTAAACCGCAAGCGCCGCCCGCCGCCCCCAGTTTTTCGGCGGGCGCGCCGGCCCTGGTTGCCGGCCGCGCACATTGCGGCCCGCAGGGGGCCTTTCAGGTTTGACTGTGGAGAATGTCATGTCACATACGCGTAAATCATCCGTACACAAACGGCTGAAAGCAACCGGCTTGTTCCTGATTGCAGGTCTGGCGCTTGCCGCCTGCACCAGCGCCACGCCCTATCAACCCGCCAACAAGCGCGGCGAAGGCTTTTCGGAATTCCAGCTTGAAGCCAACAAATACCGCATCGTTTTCTCGGGCAACACGTCCACGCCGATTACCACCGTGGAAAACTATCTGCTCTATCGGTCGGCGGAACTGACCCTTGAAAAAGGCCACAACTATTTCATTGTGTCCGACGAAAACGTGAACACCATGCGCCTGTTCCGCACCAGCGGCACAAGCTTTGGCGGCGGACGGTTCGGCTTCCATCGCGGCTTCGGCACCGGCATTGCGTCGACCACCGCCACCACCCGCGAACGTCAGGAATTCACGGTGTCGGCCATCATCACCACCCACAAAGGCGCAAAGCCCGACAGCGTGGCCGAAGCGTTCGATGCGCAACAAGTGATTGCGGGTCTTGGACCGACGATCGTCCGCCCCGAGACGAAGGGCTAGCGTTCTAGGAGTTTTCCAAGAACGCGCGGACCGTTGGGTTTGCGGTCAGCTGTGCGAGGTCGTCCACAGTGGGCAATTGCGGACGATCCCGCGCGGCATTGACCATACATAAGAACCCCAGCGGTTCGCCCTTGGTGGCTTTGAATTGGTGCCACGTCATGGGATCGATGGTCACCAGATCGTGCGGCGCAACCTCGCGCACCTCGTCGCCCACCAGACAATGGCCATGACCGCGGAGGATCATCACCGCGTGGACGTGCTCGTGGCGTTCGAGTGTGGAATGACCGCCCGCCGCCATTTCGAAATAGCGCAACTCGCATTCCAGATTTTGATCTTGGAACAGTACTTGCCGCGTGATGTCCTTAAAGGGCGCCGACCCTTCCTCCTTATAGGCCAGCAGGTCGACGCCTTCCCAGGTGAAGTTCGATTGCGCGGATCTGAATGGTGGTCGTGACATCGCTTTAACCGTACGCGAACTTTGCGACCTCTTCGGTAAACAAGGCCGTTTGCTCGGTGAGCTTATCGCCTGCCGTCAGCAATCCGCCACCGATGAGCAGCATCACGTCGGGCCCATAGAAGTCGAGCATTTCCGGCACCCGGTCGACGGTCATGCCACCCGCCGGGATCGGCACACAGGGCGCAACGCCGAAATCGTCCGACAGCGCCGCCCGCGCCAACTGTTGACACGTGTCCGGCGAATAACCGAACCGGCCGCCGTGATTGGGGAAGATGGCGGCGTCCGCTCCCATGAGCCGAAAAATCTTGCCCAACAAGAGCGGCGGCAGAATGCGCGACGCGCCGGCCATGGCCGGATGCGCCATAAACGCAATGTCCGGATTCTCGCGCGACAGCTGCCGGAAGGTAGAAAGACCATTCACCATGGGCGCGACCAGCACCGTATCGATCCCGTAGGCGCGTGCTTGCTCCACTTGATGGCGCAGCTGATCCAGATGCCCCGACAGGCTGGGTACATATTTGGTCTTCCCACCCGACTGGGCATTGGCCGTGGCGATGGCGTCACCACACGCGCTCAAGCGGTCCGCGAACGGACTATAGGATTGATCCGCAAGCCCATGATCGTCTTTGATGAAATCAAGGCCGCCCATGGCCATTTGATGGGCGATCTTACCGAGCCCTTTTGGCGGCAGCCCTTGTGGTTTCAGGGCCGAACAGGTCATGCCACGCCCGTCCGCACCGCAACGGTCGCGCCAGCCTTGCAGCCCCTGGTTCGGACCGCCAAATATCGAGATGACGTCTTCGGGAAACTCCACGTCCGCCAACACCACATCCGGATGGATCGAGGTATTGCCGAACAGCATGTTCATCAATTGGCCGGGATCGACCCCGACCGTATCGGCGGCAAGGTCGATGGCGACCCTGAAGCCGCCGGCCTCACGCTCGGAAATCTCTGCCACCTGCCCAACAATGTCGGACAGCACGCGCGCATCCGTAATGGCGGAAACGGGCATTTCCACGCTTTGCTCCACAGCGATCGTGTGCGCCCGCGCTTCAATGTCGCCTGCCGCGCTCTCGATGTGGTAAATCGCCCTAATTCTTGACATAAATGCCGCTTTTTCGATGTCGATGAGCCCCCATATTCATCATTGTATCTGAAAGGTCAAACCTACCTCCCCATGCCGATCACTGAGTTTTTAGGGCTTCAGGCCACCCACAACCCTCATCGCTGGATTTTGCCGGTGGAACAACGCCTTTGCACGCCTGGCGATTTTTTATTCGGCGGGGCCGCCCTCGCCGCCGGCATTGAGGCTATGGAGCAAACCACGGGCCGACAGACCATCTGGGCAACCGCTCAATACCTTTCGTTTGCGCGCCGGCCCGCCACCATCGATATCGACGTGGAAGTGCCCGTTTCCGGCAATTCGGTGTCGCAAGCCCGGGCCATTGCCCACGTACATGACAAAGAGATCATCGCCGTCAATGCCGCGTTGGGGGGCCGGCCCAGCGACCAGGGCGGCATTTGGGCCGAATGCCCTGACGCCCCTGCCCCTGAAACCTGTCCTGTTGTCACCATTCCGGCGGAACATCAGGCCAACATCCATCACAATGTGGAAAAACGCCTGGTGCGGGGCAAGTTCGGCTTTTTTGATTTTGGCGAACCCTCCGATGACGGACGGTTGATTTTCTGGTGCAAGTTTCCGGGCATGGAAATGTCCGCCGCCACCCTAGCCATTATCGCCGACTTCATGCCGTCGGGCGTTGGGAATGTGCTGCAACGCCGGGCCGGCGGTAACAGCTTGGACAACACCATCCGCATCGTTGCCGTTGAACCGTCCGAATGGGTGCTGTGCGACGTTCACATTCATGCTATTGCGCGCGGTTTCGGCCATGGCCGAATCCATTTGTGGAGCCAGAGCAAGAAATTGCTGGCCACGGCCAACCAATCCGTCATTGTGCGAATCCACGAATAGGGCCGGCACCCCCGCGAAGCCTCCAAAAGTCACGTTGCGGTGACGGCTTTGAAAAACCGCTGGCCGCAACGCCGCGACACCCATAGAGTTTTGCAACGCGGAAGTTCACCTGAGGCGACACTCTATGACCGGCGGACAAGACATCCTCAAAGACAGCGCACGCAATAAATCCACCGCATTTTCGCGACAGGAACGGGAGAAATATGGGCTCCGCGGCTTGCTCCCCTATGCGGTCGCCGATCTTGAGACGCAAAAGATGCGTGCGCTGGAAAACATGCGCCGCAAGGCCTATGACATCGAGAAATACATCTTTCTCAACGCGTTGCTCGAGCGCAACCAGGTCCTCTTCTACCGTACACTGATCGATAATATCGAAGAGCTGATGCCGCTGATCTACACGCCGACGGTAGGTCAGGCGTGCAAGGAATTCGCTCAGATCTTCCGGCGGGCCCAAGGCTTCTACATCACGCCGGAGGACCGGGGCGAGATCCATAAGATTTTGGGCAATTGGCACGAAGACGATATCCGCATGATTGTGGTCACCGATGGCGAACGCATTTTGGGTCTGGGAGACTTGGGCGCCAGCGGCATGGGCATCCCGATCGGAAAGCTCAGTCTGTACGTAGCTGCGGCTGGCATCCATCCGAAACATTGCCTGCCCGTCATGCTCGATGTGGGCACAAACAATCAGGAAATACGTAGTGATCCGCTTTATTTGGGGTACCCCCAACCGCGGATCACCGGCGATGCTTACGACGACTTGGTAGAAGAGTTTGTAGCAGCCGTGCAGCAGCGCTATCCCCGTGCGCTTATTCAGTTCGAGGATTTTTTGACCCCCAACGCTTACAAGCTGCTCAACCGGTACCGCGACCGGGTTTTGTGCTTCAACGATGACATCCAAGGAACCGCGGCGGTCGCGCTTTCGGGTGTCTATGCGTCGACCCGTATTTCGGGGCTCAATTTCAAAGACTTGAAAATCATGTTTCTCGGCGCCGGGTCGGCAGCAACTGGCATTGCCGATCTGATGACATCGGCATTCGAGGCGGAAGGGCTGCCGAATGAGGACGCGCGGCGGCGGCTTTGGTTTGTCGACATCAACGGCCTCGTGGTCGACGGCCGGACCGACCTTCTGCCCCACAATCTGCCCTACGCCCACAAAGAGAATCAGCTCAACTTCGTTGACGCCATCAACCACATCAAGCCGCATATTCTGATTGGCGCGACCGGTGCGCCGGGGACGTTCACGGAAGAAGCGATACGGTCGATGGCCGCAAATCATGCCCGCCCCGCCATCTTCGCCCTTTCAAATCCCACGTCACGCGCGGAGTGTACGGCGGAGCAGGCGTACGAATGGTCGGATGGGCGCGCCATTTTTGTGAGCGGCAGCCCCTTCGACCCCGTCACCTACAAAGGCACCCAATTGCGGCCCGGCCAAGGCAACAACGCCTACATCTTTCCCGGGATCGGGTTGGGGGCACTTGCTTGCGGCGCCACGCGCGTGACCGACAAGATGTTTCTGTCCGCAGCGCGGTCCCTGGCCGCACAAGTTGAACAAGTTCAAATTGATCAGGGCACGCTTTATCCGCCATTGACTCAGTTGCAAGACGTTTCCAGGGGAATTGCCCAAGCGGTTGCAGAAACGGCAATTTACGATGGTGTCGCGTCGATGGCGAGCAAGAAGGACGTCGAAACATACCTGAACAACAACTGGTATGACGCGACCTATACATAGCCCTATTGCCGGCAAACTTTGGCCGCAATGGCCGCTCTAAATCATTGGACACGACGTCGATTGGTAACATGCGGGCAAATTCAGACTCGCCTGCCTGCGCCAAATGATTAAGATGTTTGGCATAAGCTGATGGGGGTCAGCCGAGAACAAACTTTTGCGGTGTTGTCGTTATGTGGTGTTTGCGTACGGAGTTTTGTGTCATTTCCATGACAGCAAGAGCTGCTGTCGCCAGCGCTCTGCTTTTCTCGACGGCCTGCGCGGCGCCTGAACCGCCATTCGCGGATCGCTTGGTCGATGCTGCGATTGAGCGCACAACCCACAAAGTGAAGTATGACGGCGCCTATGTGGAAATCGCCTACCCCAATGGCGACGTCCCCGATCATATCGGCGTCTGCACCGATGTGGTGATCCGCAGCTACCGCATGTTAGGTATTGATCTGCAACAGCTCGTGCACGAGGACATGCAAATCGCCTTTGCGGAATATCCCAATCTGGAAATGTGGGGCCTCAGCGCACCCGACACCAATATCGACCATCGGCGCGTGTTGAATTTGCGCGTATTCTTTGAACGCCATGGGACAAGCCTGCCGATTTCTGACAACCCGGCCGACTACAAGCCAGGCGATTTGGTCACCTGGGATTTGGCGGAAGACGGGGACGGCACAAAGCGCCCACATATCGGCATTGTCGCCAATGAAATGTCGATGGACGGCAAGCGCCCCAAGATCATTCACAATATCGGTTGGGGGCCGGACATGAACGACATGCTGTTTTGGTTCCAGATCACCGGGCATTATCGGTACACCGGACCGGCGCCAGACACGAATGTTCGTGTTGCGGCAAAGACCGCGCCCGACGATCACGATTTCGACTAAGGAGGAGCGCGGCGGCTCCTTTACATGTAACGGATTTTTGGGCGGCCGCCGTGATAGCCGAAAAATGGCGTGGGCGTTTGAGCCGCTTGATCGCGTTCCAGCCGGCGTTTGGCTTCCGTCAGCATAAACTCCGTGACATCGATGATCGGCAATTTGAGCGCTTCGTCGATGGGGTGCCAATCCAAATCCGACAGCTCGCCATTGCTGCGCAATGCACCGCGAATGTTTTCTCCATTCACGATAAAGAACCGGGCGTGAAACCGGATCGGGCTTTCCGACGGTGTGATCGCCCGGCCCAAAAAATACATGCCGGCTTGATCCGGTAAGAAGGGCAGCGGACCGTCTTGCGCATCAGGTCCGAGGAACAACCCGGTCTCTTCGTAGGTTTCGCGCAGCGCCGTGGTCGCTAACGTCTGCCCCATGGTGCGGTTTGCCGCGCCGTGGGTTTTAAGCTGCTGCTGGGCTTGCTTGGGCAGGGGCCGACTGATGGCAATTCTGCGGTCGGAGGCATCCACTCGGCCACCGGGAAAGACAAAGGCATCCGGAATAAAGGCTGCTTTTTGCGGGCGGCGCCCCATCAAAATCTCGAACGTCGATCCAGCCGGACGATAGATGACCAAGCTGGCGGCATTGCGCGGGTGAACAGGAGTGGAAGGCATGAGATTTCGTGACGCTAACGCGGCAGCCGCGTAGATCCCGTCAAAAACTCATCAACGGCCCGCGCACATTGACGCCCTTCGCGGATCGCCCAAACCACAAGCGACTGCCCACGCCGCATATCGCCGGCAACGAATACTTTGTCCACGGATGTTTTGTAGTCTTCCGTATTCGCCTTCACATTGCCGCGATCATCCAAATCGACGGCCAAGTCCTTCACCATGCCGTCATGTTCCGGATGAATGAAGCCCATGGCGAGCAGCACCAAATCTGCTGGTATCTCAAATTCAGATCCCGGCACTTCCTTCATCTTCATACGGCCGTCTGTGTCTTTGGCCCAGTCGACGCGGACCAGTTCCAAGGCCGTGACCTTTCCGTCTTTGCCTTTGACCGATTTCGTATTCACCGCCCAATCGCGGTCGCACCCTTCCAAATGCGAACTGGAGGTACGCAGCTTCAGCGGCCAATCCGGCCAAGTGAGGCCTTTGTCCTCTCGCTCCGGCGGTTGGGGCAAGATTTCAAGTTGGGTGATCGATTTGGCGCCATGACGGTTTGAGGTGCCGATACAGTCGGACCCCGTGTCGCCGCCGCCAATGACCACCACATGTTTGCCACCCGCCAAAATGTGCTCATTATCAGTGATTTGTTCGTCCGCGACGCGCCGGTTTTGTTGCGTCAAGAACTTCATGGCGAAATGAACTCCATCCAGGTCCGATCCTGGTACGCCCAGCGGCCGCGGCACTTCCGCGCCGCCGGTTAGAACAACAGCATCGAATTCTTCGTAGAGTTTCTTGGCGTCCACATTCACGCCCACATGGGAGTTGGGCCGGAACTCGACACCCTCGGCCTGCATTTGGGCCATGCGGCTGTCGATCAGGTGCTTCTCCATCTTAAAATCGGGAATGCCATAGCGCAGCAGGCCGCCGATGCGGGCATTCTTCTCAAACACCACAATCTGATGACCGGCACGCGCCAGTTGCTGCGCGCAGGCAAGTCCCGCCGGACCGGAGCCGACGACGGCGACGCGGTTACCGGTTTTGTGCGGCGCGATTTGAGGCACCACCCAGCCCTCTTCCCAAGCCCGGTCGATGATGGCGCATTCGATGGTTTTGATGGTCACGGGCCGGTCCGTAATGTTGAGCGTGCACGCTTCCTCGCACGGCGCGGGGCAGATGCGGCCCGTGAATTCCGGAAAGTTATTGGTGGAATGCAGCACGTCGATCGCACTGCGCCAATCGCCTTGATACACAAGGTCATTCCAATCCGGGATGATGTTGTTGACCGGGCACCCGGTATGGCAATAGGGAATGCCGCAATCCATGCAGCGCGCGCCCTGCTTGCGTACATCATCTTCCGTGAGCGGAACGACGAACTCGTTGTAATTCTTGACCCGTTCAGCAGCGGGAGCGTAGACCCGATCTTGCCGATCGATCTCCTTGAATCCGGTCGGTTTTCCCATTAATTCTATTCTCCTGCCGCAACGCTCACTTTTCTGGTCGGCGCGGTTTGCGGCCGGGTTTGCATTTCGGTCAGCGCACGGCGGTAATCCGTCGGGATGACCTTGATAAATTTCGGAAGATATTCATCCCAGTTTTCCAGGATCAAGCGCGCTCGGGCACTGTCCGTATAGAGCATATGCTTCTCAATAAGCCGTTTAAGGCGCGCCGCATCGTGCTGTAACATCTCAGAGGCAATGTCCGCGTCCGAGGCCGGGCCTTCATCGCGGATGCGCTCCAGCTCGACCATGGCCATGTTGCAACGCTCGGTAAAGCAATCGTTTTCATCAAGCACATAAGCAAGCCCGCCGCTCATGCCGGCCGCGAAGTTGCGCCCCGTTTGACCCAACACGGCGACCACGCCGCCGGTCATATATTCGCAGCCATGATCGCCGACGCCTTCGACGACGGCATGCGCGCCGGAATTGCGCACGCCAAACCGTTCGCCGGCCACGCCGCGGAAATAGCATTCGCCGCTAATCGCACCGTACAGGACCGTGTTGCCGACAACGATGTTTTCTTCGGGGACAAACGTGCTGACCGCCGGTGGATAAATCACCAGCCGGCCGCCGGAGAGACCCTTGCCCACATAGTCATTGGCATCGCCTTCCAGCTCAAAGGTGACCCCTTTCGACAGGAAGCCACCAAAGGTCTGGCCCGCATTGCCCGTCAGCTTCACGTGAAGAGTTTCGTCGGCAAGCCCGTCATGGCCATGCTTTTCGGCAATCCGGCCCGACAACATGGCGCCCACCGTGCGGTTCACATTGGTGATTTTGGTTTCGATGCGCACAGGCGTGCCATCGTTGATCGCCGGCTGCGCTTCCCCAATCAGTTTGTGATCAAGCGCCTTTTCGAGGCCATGGTCTTGGTCTTCGCAGTTATAGATCGCCACATCCGGGCCCGGGTCGAGCACGTGGATGAGCGGTTTCAGATCAAGCCCTTTGGCTTTCCAATGGTCCACAGCTTCACGCGCTTCCAGCCTGTCGCGGCGCCCGATCATTTCGTTGAAGGTGCGGAAGCCAAGCTTGGACATGAGATCGCGCACTTCTTCCGCAACGAAGGTGAAGAAGTTGATCACATGTTCCGGCTGGCCGGTGAACAGCTTACGCAACTCCGGGTCTTGGGTGGCAACGCCAACCGGACAGGTATTGAGATGACACTTGCGCATCATAATACAACCGGCGGATATGAGGGCTGCTGTTGCGATGCCGAATTCATCCGCCCCCAGAAGAGCACCGACCACCACATCGCGGCCGGTGCGGATGCCGCCATCTACTTGAACGGCGATGCGCCCGCGCAAGCGATTGCGCACAAGGGTTTCGTGTGTCTCCGCCAGACCGATTTCCCACGGGCTGCCGGCACTTTGAATCGAGGTGATGGGGCTCGCGCCCGTACCGCCATCAAAGCCGGCGATGGTCACATGATCGGCGTGTGCTTTCGCAACGCCCGCCGCGACCGTGCCGACACCGATTTCCGATACCAGCTTTACGCTGATGCGGGCTTCCGGGTTTACGTTCTTAAGGTCATGAATGAGCTGTGCCAGATCTTCGATCGAATAGATGTCATGGTGCGGCGGCGGTGAGATAAGCCCCACACCCGGTGTTGAATGGCGCACGCGCGCAATCCACTCATCCACCTTGTGGCCCGGCAACTGACCGCCTTCACCCGGCTTTGCGCCTTGGGCCATTTTGATTTGGATGTCGGCCGCATTGACCAAATATTCCGCGGTGACGCCAAAGCGCCCAGAGGCCACCTGCTTGATGGCGGACCGCATCAAATCGCCGTTTTCATCAGGCTGGTAGCGCGTGGATTCCTCGCCGCCTTCGCCGCTATTGGACTTACCGCCAATGCGGTTCATGGCGATGGCAAGCGTCGTGTGCGCTTCCCACGAAATGGAACCAAAGGACATGGCGCCTGACGCAAACCGCTTGACGATCTCTGATGCCGGTTCCACTTCATCCAGCGGAATGGGATCGTCTACAAAATTGAACTCAAACAGGCCGCGCAGATTGCGCAGTTTCTTGTCTTGCTGATTCATGCGTTTCGAGAACGCCAGATACTTCGCCTGATCACCGGACCGCGACGCATGCTGAAGAAGTGCAACGGTTTCAGGTGTCCAAGCATGCTCTTCACCGCGCAGGCGATAGGCAATCTCGCCGCCCACATCCAGGGCATCCCGGTAAATGAGGGTGTCACTGTAGGCGATGCTGTGCCGCCGCACGGTTTCTTCGGCGATCTCGGCAAGGCCAACGCCGTTTATCGCGCAATGGGTGCCCGTGAAATAATTGTCTAGGAATTCTTGGCTCAGGCCCACCGCATCGAAGATCTGCGCCCCGCAATAGGACTGATAGGTGGAGATGCCCATCTTGGACATCACTTTCAGAATACCTTTGCCCACCGCTTTCACATAACGCTGATGGATTTCTTCCACCGACAGGTCTTGCGGAAGCACCGATTTTAAGGACGCAAGTGTATCGAGCGCGAGATAAGGATTGATTGCTTCAGCGCCATAACCCGCCAGCAGGCAGAAATCGTGCACGCGGCGCGCCTCGCCGGTTTCAACCACCAGGCCCACTTCGGTGCGCAGACCTTCACGAATGAGGTGATGATGGACACCGGCGGTCGCCAGCAAGGCCGGGATGGCAATCCGGTCCGCATCCATGGTGCGGTCGGACAGAATGAGAATATTGTAGCCGTCACCCTGGGCTGCTTCCGCTTCGGCAAAGATGCGCTCAAGCGCGCTTTCCATGCCGGCGGCCCCTTCAATCGCCGGGAAGGTAATGTCGATCGTCTTGGTACGGAACGCATCGTCCACATGATTTTCGATACGCCGAATGCGCTCCAAATCATAATTGGACAGGATCGGCTGACGCACTTCCAACCGCAATTGGCTGCCGCCCTTCTCATGATCAAGCAAATTGGGGCGCGGCCCGATCAGCGATACCAGCGACATGACCGATTCTTCCCGAATGGGATCAATCGGCGGGTTGGTCACCTGGGCAAAGCACTGCTTGAAATAGTCGTAGAGAACTTTCGACCGGTCCGACAACACGGCAATAGGCGTGTCACGCCCCATGGACCCGATGGGATCTTGGCCTGACTCCACCATGGGCATCAGGAACGTCTTGATGTCTTCTTGGGTGTAGCCGAACGCTTGCTGACAATCGAGCAAGGTTTGCGGATCGGGCGGCATGGGCGCCACCTCGCTCGGCAGATCCTCCAGATGGATCTGAGTTTCATTCAGCCATTGCTGGTAGGGCTTGTCGTTGGCGAGATCCGCCTTCAGTTCTTCGTCGTCAATGATGCGGCCCTGTTCCATATCGATCAGGAACATCTTGCCGGGCTGCAAGCGCCATTTCTTGACGATCTTTTCTTCCGGGATCGGCAGCACGCCCACTTCGGAGCCCATGACCACAAGATCGTCGTCGGTCACCACATAACGCGCAGGGCGCAGACCATTCCGGTCGAGGGTGGCGCCAATCTGCCGGCCGTCGGTAAAGGCGACCGCGGCCGGGCCGTCCCACGGTTCCATCATGGCGGCGTGGTATTCGTAAAAAGCGCGGCGATCTTCATCCATCAGTGGGTTGTCGTTCCACGCTTCCGGAATCATCATCATCATGGAATGGCTGAGGGAGTAGCCGCCGGCGACCAGCAGTTCGAGTGCGTTGTCGAAGGTGGCCGAGTCAGAGGACCCGTCACCGATCAACGGCCACAGCTTGTTCAGGTCGCCGCCCAAAACCTTCGACACCATTGAATGCCGGCGCGCCGCCATCCAGTTGATGTTGCCGCGCACCGTATTGATTTCGCCATTGTGGCAGAGATAGCGGAAGGGTTGGGCGAGTTTCCAGGACGGGAAGGTGTTTGTCGAAAAACGCTGGTGCACCAGAGCGAGTGCCGATTCCGTACGCGGATCGGTGAGATCCTTATAGTAACTTGGCAGATTCGGCGCGAGAATCATGCCTTTGTAGACGATCGTGCGCGTCGACAGGGACGTAACGTAGAAATCGTCAGCCTGCTGACCGCCCCTGCTTTTCGCCACCCGATGCGCTTGCTTGCGGATCACGAAGAGTTTCCGCTCGAACGCATCTTGATCGGGCGTGTCGGCTCCCCGGCCAACAAAGAACTGCCGGATCACCGGCTCGTCTGGCTTTACGCTTTCGCCGAGGACGCTGTTGTCCGTCGGTACGTCGCGCCAGCCGAGAATCTTTTGCCCTTCGGCGGTCACTGTGTCCGCCACGGCTTGTTCGCAGATCTCGACCAAACCTTCCTTGGGCGGAATGAAAACAAGGCCCACGCCGTATTCGCCCAACGGCGGCAGCTCGAGCCCGGTCTTGGCGCAGTCTTCACGCAACAAGCGGTCCGGCACTTGAAGCAAAATGCCGGCGCCGTCACCCGCCAACGGGTCGGCGCCAACAGCACCCCGGTGGTCCAAATTGACCAAAATCTGAAGGCCTTGCCGGACGATCTCATGGCTCTTGCGGCCCTTAATGTTGGCGACAAAACCAACACCGCAATTGTCATGTTCGTAATCGGGGCGGTACAGGCCGTCCGTCATCCGATCTTTTTGATCCCGCTTTCCCACAGTCGCCAAAACCCTATCTTTTTGCCTCTCCTACGCGGCGCTTTGTTCACTCAAACCGCCGCCCCCGGTCAAGCCTGGACGCAACGCGCTCGCTGGACCTCCCGGACGATCTCGTAACCTATTGAAAATGCTTACGCATTCTCTGCTTTTCGTTTTTCCGGTTGCCGTCGAGACCGGTGAGCGGGCCACGGCCAGTATGCCTTTGCGCATACCTGTATCCCACAAGCACGTATTGCGCGCTTGCCGGCCCTATGCTCCATTCTGTGTCGGGAAAAACGCATCCCGAAGGGGCCTTATATCACAAAACCAGCGGCGATACCGCTTCCGAATACCCCTTTTTGACGGCCAAATCGGGCCACTTTGCCCAAAAAAAACGTCAGTAATACAGACCTAATCTAGTGATATTTGGGTCGAAGGCAAGGGGAAAGGCCAATGGGCCGCAGTTTGCCCCGCCGCGAGAGGGAGACATGCCGCCACCAAGCCAAAGCGCCACCGCAGCCCCTTCATCGGAAAAGGCCGGCAACACGCTGCTGGGCATCGCACTGGCGGGGACCGCTTTTGCCATTCTTTCGGCGGTGGATGCCATGGTGAAGACCCTGTCCGGCGAGTATGCGGTGTTTCAGCTGACGGCCATGCGCGGCTTGCTCGCCTGTGGTCTGATGTTGGGCATTCTGTATTGGCGGCAAGAACAAGCCGGCCTGAACTCGCCCCATCTTCGGCTTCATCTGCTGAGGGGGCTTTTGAGTTTCGTTGCCGCCTCGTCTTTCTTTTACGCCCTGTCACAGATGCCGATTGCGGACCTTTACGTGATCGCCTTCACGGCCCCGTTCATGGTGGCGGCCTTGTCCTGGCCATTGTTGCGCGAGAGGGTCGCGTCCGGCACCTGGTGGGCAATCGGCCTGGGTTTTATCGGTGTGCTGATCGCATTCCGGCCAAGCGGCGTGACCTTCGGAACCGCTGCCATGGTGGGTTTCGTTGCCACGTTCGCCTATGCCATTTCAAACATTGTTATGCGAAAGGTGGGACCAACGGAAAATCCGATCGTCACGACCATCTACGGCATGGGCGGCGGCGGTCTTCTGTCTCTTCTGGCGGCGATGCCGTTCTGGGTCACCCCAACCATCGGCGACGCACTGATCATGTTGGCCATCGGTGTGTTGGCGGGCATCGGGGCGCTTGCCCTATCCGCAAGTTTCCGTTTCGCGCCGGCAGCGGTCATCTCGCCCATCGACTATTCGTCGATTCTATGGGGCGGGTTTTACGGTTACTTGCTCTTTGGCGATGTGCCCGGCGCGCCCACCCTGATCGGCGCGGCGGTGATTGTTACCGCCGGACTGTGGTTGGTCCGGCAGCAACATAGAGGCAGCAGCTAGCCGGTGAACTGTCGGATCGGGTCGGTTTTGCCGTCCCATTCCGCATGGGTCTGTTCCAGCACGCCGAAAAAGGCGCGCACACCCGGATTGTCTTCATAGACTTCCACATAACCGCCGAGATCTTTGCGGGCATCCATATAGGCAACCCGGCCCGTGGCCACCAATTCGGTGATGGACGGATAGCCCGCTTCTTCGAACCGTTTCTTTTCGGCCGGGAAATCTTCCACCAGGATCGCCCAGTGATGAAACCCTTCTTCGCCGGGCGCATAGGCATGCCGGTAGACGGACGGCGTATCGTCATTCTGCTGAATAAGTTGCACATGCGCGGGGCCCACCTGGCCGAACGCGTAGGTGACGTCCACCACCGCCGGCTTGCCCATATAGGTGGTCGAGTCGATCTGGACGTTTTCCATCAGATAGAAAGGTCCGGCCCCAAACATCTCCGTCCATTTGGCACAGGCCTTTTGCACATCGTTGACCACATAAGCGTATTGCTGAATGGGGTGTTTTAGAAAACTCATCACGTCCTCCCGTTTGGTTTTTCAGTCTTCAATTCGTTTGCCAAGGACCGCCTTCACGGCCGGCCATTCGTCCTTCAAAATCGAAAAGTACGTGCTATCCCGATAGGTGCCGTCCGGCAGCAGCATATGGTGCCGCAATATGCCTTCTTCGGCGGCGCCTAGTTTTCTGAGTGCCGCCCGCGACCGGGCATTGCGCGCATCTGTCTTAAATTCGACCCGTTCGGCATCGCAAGCGTAAGCGTGTTCCAGCAGTAGGCTTTTGCACGCCGGATTTACTTTTGTTCCGTGAACGGATGGGTGATACCAGGTGCCGCCGATTTCGACACGATTATCCCGTGGCGCGATGTTGAGATAGCAACTCATACCGACGACACGCGATTCATCCGCCGCTTTCAGCGTTATTGTGTGGGGAATCCAGCGTCCGGCCTCAAGCTCTCCCAAGAGCCAGCCGAAATAGCGTTCGAAATCACCGCCCGCGCCACCAAACGGCATGTAGGTCCAGATGTCCGCATCATCGGCCGCTTGGAGTAATCCGGAAAGATGCCCATTCTCAATCGGCTCCATGCGCACCACGGCGTTTTCGAGAACTTTTGGGACTAGCTCCATCAGCCGCTTTCCCTCGCGCTCGCACAGGCGGTACACACCGAAGCAGCGGGATCCAATTCAAGGCGCTTCAGCACAATCTCGTCGCCGCAGGAGACGCAATAGCCATATTCCTCTTCCTCGATCCGTTTGAGCGCCGCCGCAATCTGTTTCAGGCGCAGCGTACGCCGACGTTCCTCCGCAAGCGCCATGCTCTGCTGCTGCAGGGCATCCATGCGCGACAGCCGGCCTACGCTTTGTTGGTCCAGCTCCACAGGCGCCCGTTCGTCCGCGCTTGCGGACTGAAGCGCTAAAAGTTCATCCCGCTCTGTTAGAAGCAACTTCTCAAACCGCTCGATATCAATCGGCATGCCCGTCCTTTAGTCGGTCGCGGCCCCCTGCACTTCAGGGGTCGCTGCGGCCATCTTGTCGCCGTCATAGACGATTTTTCTCGTCGGCGTGAATTCGAGCACCACGCGTGCCGGCGAATCCAAAAACTGCACGAATTGGTCGACCTTCGCTTTATTGTCTTTGCCGTAGAGCTTTTCCGCGAATGGGCGATAGAACCAATCCTTCACCTCACGATTATCCGTGTCATGAACGACTGTGGTTCCCTTATAAGTCACAGTTTTGCCCGGCCCCATTTTTGTGCCGGTGCTTGTGATGCAGATGCAGGTACGCGGATCGCGCCGCACCGCCGGAATGCGCAAGCGCTGTTCGGCGGCCGTGAGCCAGATCTTCCCCTTGGCATTCAGGTAACTCATGATCACTCCCACCGGCTCACCCTGCTTGTTGGTCCACATGAACGTGCATTCCCGCTGAGCGTCCAGCAGCTCCTGTTCCCGGTCTTCGTCAAGCCCGTAAACAGTGACGTCTTCATAGTCCTTCGCGTATTCGGTCATCGCGTGCCTCCGTTTCGTTTCCTTGAGCATGCCAAGAAACGCCGCCGCGCGGTAGGCCGATAAGACCCAATTGTCGCAAATTGTTTGCATGCAACGAAGCCGGTGTTAGATAAAGTCACAAAAACGCATCACAGAGGAGGAGCCCCCATGATCGCCACTGCCGAACATTCAAAAAAATTCATCGACGTCCAAGGCAAGAAGATGGCCTATGTGGAGATGGGCGCGGGCGACCCCATCGTCTTCCAACACGGCAATCCAACCTCGTCCTATCTGTGGCGCAATATCATGCCTCATCTAAAAGATCAGGGGCGCTGCATCGCCGTCGACCTCATTGGCATGGGCGATTCCGACAAGCTCGAGAATTCCGGCCCCGACCGCTACACCTATGTGGAGCAGCGCGAGTATCTATACGCTGCTTATGACGCGCTGGGCATCAAAGACAATGTCACCCTGGTAATCCATGACTGGGGATCGGCCCTGGGGTTCGATTGGGCCTGTCAACACCCGCAGTCCGTGAAAGGCATCGCCTATATGGAGGCGATTGTAAAACCCATGGCTTGGGACGATTTTCCGGAAGCCGCCAAAGGCGTTTTCCAAGGGTTCCGGTCGCCGGCAGGTGAAGAGATGGTGCTCGACAATAATGTCTTTGTAGAGAACGTTCTGCCGGGATCCGT
>JANQPL010000003.1 GCA_028289425.1 Alphaproteobacteria bacterium
ATTTTTGCCGTGGCTCGTCCTTCTTAAACCCCGGACCGGTATCGAATAGCATCAGCGCGGAAACCCGTTCCGGATAAGCCAGGTAAAAGGCCAAGGACATATACCCACCAAGGGACAAGCCCCCGATGACGGCCCGGTCCATCCCGCACGCATCCATGAGAGCTGCTATGTCTTCGACCGTGTGACGTTCCGAATAGTCGGTCACTTTGTCCGAACATTCCGTGGCGCCATGCCCATGCATATCCCAAGTCAGCACTTGGCAGTTGGCGGAAAGAGCGTCGACCTGCCCGCGCCACATGGCATGGGTCGCACTGAAACCATGGGTCAGGACGACCGGCTGTCCGGTCCCGCGCACTTGGTAATGGAGACGGTAGGAGTTTCGTTCGAGAAATGACATGAGCAACACCGAGCTATTATTAATTGCTCGGTATGGTGACGGCATGGACCGCCGGGCGCAATGATTATGTCATTTAGTCGAGCGGAGCGAAGTGAAGGCGTCAGGCGGCACGGGACTCCTCAAGCGCGCCAAGAATCTCGATCAATCGATCGGGCATGGAAAAGAAAGGCGAATGTGCAGATTGCAGGCTGATCACATCTGTGATGCCCGCATCTCTCAGCATACCACGCTGTGCCCCCAGGGGGATCGTCTTATCTTTTGTGCACTCCACATACATTTTGGGAATTGCGGCAAAACTCTTGTCTGCCACCTGTACTGGCGTCAGCATCGGCATGAGGGGCTCGGGGCGCAGGTTCCCAATAAAACGGCCTGTCTGTTCCGGATTGCAATCGGTATAGAACAAATCATGGGCACAATCAGGCTTGACGACGCCTACCAATCCTTCGACTTCCACAGAGACGTCGAGGAGGCGGGGTTCCGGAATGTGCCGCTCCTTGACGTCGACCAATGTGTCGTTGTGCAAGGGAACCAATGCAGCGATATACACAATTCTTGAAACGTGATTTGCTAAGTCCCTACAAGCGGCGGAGATCGCAAACCCTCCCATGCTGTGTCCTACCAAAATGACCGATCCACCCATTTCACTTAACTCGGCGCGTATTGCGGCACCGTAGTGCGCCAAGGTGACATCGGCCGGATCTCGGGAGTCCTCACCATGTCCAGGCAGGTCTATCGCACGGGCCGTATGTCCCGCCGCTTTCAACCCCTTCACCACATGATCCCAACACCAGGATCCATGCCATGATCCGTGTACAAATAAAAACTGCGCCATCTGTAATCCTGTCTCAACACCGGCTGCAGGGCATCGCGGAACGGGCGTATGCCGTTCGCACAATCTCCCGCAGGAAATGAAGTCAAAGGGACTTTACGCCTCGAAAGCCTCACCCAAGTCGAGGGTCCCAGTTTGAAACGAAGTGAATCGTTTCAACGCCTCCAATTGTTAAGGGCATAAGGTTTAGAAAATATTTATAGTTGCATCGCAGAAGCAGATATATTCCTTGGAACAGTGCAAAACCCTCACAAAAATGCGCAAAATTCGGGGACAGGCTCTCACATTCCCTCATTAGGCGATTGTTCAAGAAAGTAAACGCCTAACAAGCGGCATTACTTAAAGTTGCCAGTTCCGCGCCATCGGAAGGCATTCTTGGCCACCATCGGCCGCTTTCACAAAGAATTCACCGGATTTGTTTGCAGGTGTTTTCAATCGCGAGAAGAACGCCGGTATGAGTGGTGACGCGGCGCCCTGGCATGCAATTCGCCCCCGGAAGACAAACCACAAAAAGCCCTGAGTGTCAGCTGTCCGGAGAGCAGGAGACAAGATCTATGACACAAACGACCCCGTCGCTATTCGAATGGCGAACCACTTTTGCTGCAGTATTGCTTGGCATCGCGGCGGCGACCGTATCCGTCCATGAAGCCCACGCCGAAAGTCGGTGGTCCGTTTACAACCCGCAAAACACGCAAACGCCAGACTACGCGCCTCTTGATGTGTTTTTTGGTGCGTATGCGGACACGAAACGCGCACAAACCACTTTTGCCTATCAGGCGATGGGCAGCCGGGGCGCCAAGTTTCTGAATGATTATGTTTCGTACCTTCAATCCATTCCGGTATCGCAATTAAACCGCGACCAGCAATTGGCATTCTGGCTGAACTTGCACAATGCGGCCGCCATGCGAGAGACACTGGGCGCCTACCCCACAAGGCGCGTGGAGGCTCTGGTGACAGGTACGGGGTCAGCCTGGAGCCGAAAGACTCTCATTGTCGAAGGCGTTCCCCTGTCCCTCGCCGAAATTGAGACCGACATTCTGCTCACGGAATGGCAAGACCCTCGCGTCATCTACGGAATCTATTTGCCGGCCAAGGCAGCGCCCGCCCTGCCCACAAGAGCGTTCAAAGCGGACTCTGTTTATAAAAAGCTTGAAGAGGCGGCCGGGCGATATGTGAATGGCCGATACGCGGTCACGAAGACGGGCAACAACCCCACGGTCTCTCTTGTCTACCAGCGTTTCAAAAGAGCATTTGGCGATGACGAGACGACAATGATTTCCCATCTGCAATCTTATGCGAAATCTCGACTGGCGCGGCGGATTGCGGACGCCCAATCCATTGGCGGATATGAGTTCGATTGGGCTCTAAACGAACACAAGCCCCGACAACCGAGCAGAAGCCTGGGCGCCGGCGGTGTCGGCAGCCGTGGGGGCGGCTTTGGCTCTTAACCCCAGCCAACACCAAACTTTCACGCTCACGCACGCCTACGCACAAAGCACGCCCGAGCGTCTCTCCTTAGCATCCGGCCTGTGTCTAACCGGTATCTGCGCGGGGCTCGCTTATATTTCCTCCGCTTTTGTCTATGGAAGTGGGATCAGTGATCATCCGGTCGGCCTCTTCATTGCGCTTTACGCAGGGGCTGCGCTCATAACTTTCCCGCTCATTTGGCTGATTCCAAAAATTCAAGACACCCGGCAGCTGCTGTTTATTGCCATCGGTATCGGGCTCGCGGCGCGCCTTGTGTTCGTAACGTCCACACCAATCTATGAAGACGACTTCTATCGGTATCTGTGGGACGGGGCGGTTACAGCCCAAGGGATCGATCCCTTCAAATATCCGCCCTCGGACTTTCAATCGGAAGATGACGCGTTGGCGGCGCTGCTGGGCCCTCAATCCGCCCCCGAAAATCAAGATTGGCAAACGTTAAAGGCATTGGCGGTGGATTCGGGACCCGTCATTACACGTATCAATTATCCGTACATCAAAACCGAATATCCGCTTGTGGCGCAGGGCGCTTTCGCCCTCTCCTATATCATCGAGCCCTGGAGCCTAATCGTCTGGCGTCTCCTTTGTTTGGCCTGCGAGCTTTTGGCGCTTCATTTCTTGCTCAAGGCGCTCGTTGCCGTTGGCCGATCTCCCTTGTGGAGCCTCCTTTATTGGTGGAATCCGATCGCCATCGTTGAGCTTGCCAACCGCGTTCATATGGAAGCTCTTCTCATGCCGGCCTTGGCCGCTACAATCTTCTTTGTTGTGTCGCGCAGACCGATTTTCGCATGTGCTGCCCTGTCGGTCGCTGTCGGCATCAAGTTCTGGCCGGCGCTCTTATTTCCCGTGCTGATGCGCAGCCAACTGCACAATCCCAAAAAATTGGCCTGTATGGCGGCAACGGCAGTCATCCTTTGCGCTGCTTTTCTCGCGCCGCAGATTCCCAATGGTCTCGATCCCAATTCCGGCCTCATCACCTACAGCCAATCCTGGCAAACCAACAGTTTTGCGTTTTCCCAACTCGAGCGCCTCTTCAGCGCGCTGGGCGCAGCGGACGCAGATCTGATCGCTCGGCTCCTTGTATTCGTGATTGTGTCCGGTTGTGCGCTCCTCGTGACCATTCCGCGCCCAAACCACCCGCAAGACATTGTGAGCAGAATGCTGATCGTAACGGCGACCCTGTTTCTCTTAAGTCCGACCCAATACCCTTGGTATTTTCTTTGGTTGCTGCCGTTCTTGGTATTTCTTCCCGTTTGGCCCTTACTCGCGACTCCCATCACGCTGCCGCTTTACTTTCTGAGATACCATTATGCCGATATTCAGCAAACTGATTTTTTTGAAAACGTGATTGTTCCGCTCGAATTCGCTCCCATCTTTATCCTATTGCTCTTGTGGCTATGGCGACAACGCACGAACCAAACGGAAAAAACGCATGTTTCGTGATCAACACATCGCGGTTGTCATTCCCGCGCGAAATGAATCCGCCGCATTGCCCGACGTGCTGGGGGATATTCCGAACTGGGTCGATGACATTATCGTTGCAGACAACGATTCCTCTGACGGTACGGCCGAGACGGCCGCGCGCCACGGCGCAACCGTCGTCAGTGAAAAACGCCTCGGCTATGGATTTGCCTGCATGGCAGGCCTGCGCACCGCACCCGATGCGGACATAATCGTCTTCCTCGACGGCGACCGCAGCGACTATCCGGAACAGATGGACCGGCTGGTGCGCCCCATCGCCTGCGGTGACACTGACTTTGTTGTCGGCAGCCGTACCCTTGGCCAATGCGCCCCCGGTGCGCTGTCCCCTCAGCAGCGCTACGGTAATGCGTTGGCATGCACTTTGATCGCGCGCTTCTGGGGCCACGCCTATTCCGATCTTGGACCTTTCCGGGCCATTCGACGGGACGCACTTATCGCAATGAATATGTGCGAAATGACTTATGGCTGGACGGTGGAGATGCAGATCAGGGCCGTCCAACTGGGCCTACGCGTGCGCGAAGCGCCGGTCGATTACCGCCACCGCATCGGCAAATCCAAGGTTTCCGGCACTCTTCGTGGTGTCTGGGGGGCGGGCACAAAAATCTTGTTGTGCATTTTCCGATCCGCCTGGCGGGATCGGCAGACACAAAGGTCTGCTGCCGCCTCTTTCGGCGGTGAAATAACTGTCACAAAAAAACCGTAGAAGCTGAACCCGATTTCGAGTCGTTGCGTGAGTCGCGGTCGGTGTCTGCCGTCGGCGGCCACTCCACACGAGATGGGTTCCATGCAAAACCACATCGTTGATACGCTGATCGAAGAGCGCTCGGGACGGTTCGGCAAGAACCCCGCGATTTGGTCCATGACCAAACTGGTCTTGTATCCGCTTTTGAAATATCGCCGGGCGGTCCGGCTGGCAGATCAGATCCGGCACATGGATGCTGAAGATGTGTTTGAATTCACGCGAGACCTTCTGCGCCTGAATGTGCAAGTTGCCGGTGCTGAAAACATTCCGAAGGATGGTCGCTTCATCCTTGCGCCGAACCACCCCACCTTGGCGGACATGTTTCCCATCTATGATGTGCTGCGTTCCATCCGTCCGGACTTTACATTGATCGCCACGAAAGACGCGGTGCGGGTGGCACAGAACCTGATGGACCTGCTCATCCCGGTGGATGTAGATGCCGCAGCGCAAGACCGGCGCACGTCTCGCCAGGTGCTGCAGCGGGTGATGAAGACGTTCAAGGACGAACGGGCACTGATCATCTTTCCGTCGGGCGGGCTCGCCCGATTGCGGGACGGTCAGCTGCGCGAACAGCCCTGGCTTCCGACACCGATCAACCTGTCCCGGAAGTTCAATGCACCCATCCTGCCGCTGCACATTTCCGGGCAGAACTCGTGGCTCTACTACATGTTCGGCAAGATCAGCCGGGAACTGCGCGACATGACCGTCTTTTACGAGATCCTCAACAAAGAACGCACAACCTACAAGCTCACCTTCGGGCCACTGATCGACCCGGTGAGAATTCCCAACGAACCGCACACGGCGATCTCCAAATTGCAGGCCTATGTGGAGGATGTGTTGCCGTCTCTGCACCAGCCGCGCCCCACCGGCAGCGCGGTTCTGTCGCCCTTCTAATTTCACCAGAAGACCTGTAGGGTCCTCGGTCGGATTTTGATCGGTGGACCCCATGAGCCCCATGGCCCGCAGCCCCCGCGACTGGGTGCTGTTTTGCATTCTTGTGTTTCTGTACGGATCAGCGTTCATGTTCATTGAACTGAGCGTTGAAACAATCCCGCCATTGACGGTGGTGGCAAGCCGATTGGTGCTGGGCGCTGCTTTCGTCTATGGCTGGATGCGCTATCAAGGCCACAGGCTGCCGCCGCTTACCGACACAACCGCACCATATGCGCGCCTGCCGGTCAGCCTCATCTGGCTGTACTTTTTCGTCTTGGCGATGGTTGGCAATGTGCTTCCTTTCTTTCTCATCTCTTGGGGCCAGCTTGCGATCGAAAGCAGCTTGGCCGGCATTCTGATGGCCTTCATGCCGCTGGCGACCATGATGCTCGCCCATTTCTTCGTGCCCGGCGAACCGCTGACGCCCGCCAAGATCGCCGGCTTCGTCTTGGGCTTTTGCGGCGTCTTGGTTCTGATGGGACCAAGCGCGCTTGGTACACTGTCTTCTGAGGGCGCCCGCCTGGCGGCCCAATTAGCCGTTCTCGGCGGGGCGTTTTGTTATGCGCTCAACGCCATCATCGCCCGCCATGCGCCACGTGTGCCCGCTATCGTCTCGTCGACAGGCATCCTTCTCATCGGCGCGGTGGTGAGTGTTCTGCTGGCACTCATCCTAGAGCGCCCCTGGACCATCGAAGTCAGCACAGGCGCCCTGCTTGCGGTCATCTTCCTGGGCATATTTACCACCGCGCTGGCAACCGTCGTCTACATGGAACTGGTTCAGACGGCGGGTCCAAGTTTCTTTGCGCTCACCAATTATCTGGTGCCGGTGCTCGCCGTGTTCTTAGGGGCGCTGGTACTGGGCGAAGTGCTGGACTGGCGCGCCTTTGCTGCCCTTGCCCTTGTGCTCTTGGGCATCTTCATCAGCCAAGCGCGCGTGACCCGCACGCTGATTGGTCAGATCTTCAGCTCTCCTTCCAAATAGGGGGTACACTGACCATAGAGCGTGACGCGCTCCCCCCGATGGACGCACCGTAGTTGACCTCCGCGCGGCGACAATTGCCGCGCCGCCAATTCTTTCTTCCCGAGGCGCTCTGCCCAATAGGGCGTCATGGCGCAATGGGCAGACCCCGTGACCGGATCTTCCGGAACGCCCTTAGCGGGCGCAAAGAATCGGGACACGAAATCGACACCGCTGCCGGGCCGCCCCGGCGCCGTGACCATCATGCCCCAAAAATCGATTTGCTTGAGCGCGGGCCCAATGGCGCTGGTATAGGTGAGCCCTTCGATCTGCTCTTGATTTTCCAGGATCACCATGAGATTTGCGGAACCCCGCAATGCCACCGGCGCCACACCTAGAAGATCGGTAACCACCGCCATCGCCTTATCGTCTTCAAGCGGCGTTGACGGGATCGCCGGCAGATCCATCGACAACCACCCGTCTTCTTCCCGAGACACCACCAGCGTGCCGCTGCGCGTTTCGAACGACACTTGGTCAAGCGACGGCACAAGTTCGTTAAACACCACAAAGGCACTGGCCAACGTCGCGTGACCGCACAAATCCACTTCAACGCCGGGGGTAAACCAGCGCAGATCGTAGTGGCCGGCCGCCCCATCGGAGGCCGGCACAAAAAAAGCCGTTTCCGAAATGTTGTTTTCAGCGGCAATCTGCAGCATCAACTCATCTGCGATCCATTTCTCGAGCGGCACCACACCCGCCGGATTACCGCGAAACAATTCATCCGCAAACGCATCGATTTGGAAAAACTTCATCTTACCAAAACTCGGTACCCGGCTCACCTTTGAACGGCCCCACAATGTCGGACGTAATCCAGCCACCATAAAACGAACCGGGCTGAGGGATAACTTTCTCACCGTCCACGAAACAAGCATCCATCATGGCCGGGTAGAACGCTACATAGTCCTTCATGGGCACAAAAGCCGCCGAAGGATTGGGATAACTCCAGGCGGCATTTTGGGCGACTTTGTCGCCTACCACCACCGACCAATAGCGCGCTTCGCCCTTCCATTCACAAAAGCTGCGCCTGATCTCCTGCCGGAGGAATTCTTGCCGAATATCCGTGGGCGGAAGGTAATAACCGGGCGGGTGGCTGGTTTCCAAAACCCGAAAGGCCCCGGTTGTCTCCGCAATCACTTCGCCGCCAAACTCAATCCGAATAGGGCGGGTCGTCCGCTCGCAGATTGCCGGCCGCGGATAATCCCAAACGGACTCTTGGCCCGGCCCCGGCTCGATGCGCGCGGCCCGGCCGCTCACGCATCATCCTTTTCCGTCAGCGCGCTGAGACCGTTCAGCAATAGAGTGGTCGCGAAGTCAGTCGCCTCTTCCACACTGGGGTCCTCCCGCAGCACCAAGCGATCGCTCATTTCAAAGGCGATCCCAATCATCGCAGCAGACAGATAATCAATATCCACTTTCGGCGCGATGCCCTCGGCCACCGCCTTTTCCAAATCAGCCTGCAGCTCGTCAAACCCGGCAATAATCTCGGGCGTATCCATGCGCACCCGCAAGGCGCCCGTGTTGCGCCGAATGATGCGGAAATTGCTCTGATCGTTCACCACATAATCGAAGAACACGAAGAACATTCCGCGCACCCATTCTTCGAAATTCTTCGCACGAATACGTTCCGATCGCAGCCGCGGGCGCACCCGCAACGCATTCTCGTCCATAATGGCTTGGAACACTTCTTCCTTCGATTTGAAGTAATTGTAGAACGTGCCCGAGGCGAGCCCGGTTTTACGGATGATGTCGCGCACGGTGGTCTCGCCATAGCCGAGCTCGGCGAATACGTACCGGCCGGCTTCGATAATCGCGCGCCGGTTATTCGCTTTGGTTTGTTCCCGCTTGCCCGGCTTCTGGCGCGCTAAGGTATCGGTTGTTGATGAAGGATCAGCCATAAATCTGTGTTACTTTCTTGTGGCAGAGTCGCGGCGCCACTGTACCCGTTCGGGACCCTGCGTCAACTTGTCCTCTGACGTGGCAGCGTTGCAAAAATTTCGGGTCAATCATGGCGAACCACCCTCTTCTCGATCAGATTCTCGCCCACAAAAGCGAAGTGATCGCCCGCGTGCCCCATGCGGCCGCCATGGGTATCGAATTGGTGGACGCCACCGAAGAAGGCGCGTGGATGAAGATCCCCTATGCCCCCCACCTGATCGGTAATCCAGAAACGGGTGTGGTGCATGGCGGCGTGGTGACCACATTGCTCGATCATGCGTCGGGCCTTGCGGTCATGTGCGCGCTGACGGAATTCATGTCGATTGCCACGCTGGACCTGCGCATCGACTATCACGCGCCCGCCACCCCCAAACGGGACATTATGTGCCACGCTTTCTGCTACAAGCGCACCAAGAACATCGCGTTTGTTCGGGGCAGCGCCTACCATGACACCCCCGACGACCCGATTGCCGGTTCTGTGGGCGCGTTCATGTTGGGGGCCAATCGTGCGCCCAGCACTTTCCAGACCGGAGCAATGTCATGAGCGCGTCCAAGACCGATCCGTCGCCCAATGAGGCAGGGCTGCACAAGCGCTTCACAAACATTCCGTATGTTGATTTTTTGGGTATTCGTGTGGAGCGGCGCGGCAGCGAGCTTACAACCATATTGCCGTTTAACGAAAAGCTGATCGGCAACCCCACCCTGCCGGCACTGCATGGCGGGGTCATCGGTGCTTTTTTGGAAACCTCGGCCCTGGCCCAAATCACCTGGGAAGATACGCTCAACCGGCTGCCGAAAACGATCGACATCTCCATCGATTATCTGCGCTCTGGCCAGCCGCGCGACACCTATGCCCGGTCGATCATCGCGAAGCACGGACGACGCGTTGCCAATGTGCGGGTTCATGCCTGGCAGGACGATATCAACCGGCCCATTGCCACCGCCCACGGACACTTTCTGTTGCCGCCGCCCGATGAAGAATAACAGGGCACCCCAAAGCGGCCCATGACGGAGCTTACCGACCAGCCTCAACGCGGCCGCCCGGCCGTGCGCTATCGGGACATTGTGCGCATCGCCTGGCCGATCATATTGGCCAATGCGGCTATCCCGTTGCTGGGGCTGGTGGATACGGCCGTCGTGGGCAATTTGGGGGACCCGATCTATCTGGGGGCCGTTGCGATCGGCGCGACGATCTTCAATTTCATCTATTGGGGCTTCGGCTTTTTGCGCATGGCAACCACCGGTCTGACGGCGCAGGCCATGGGTGCCAAAAACCCGCGCGAAGTGGATGCCACCCTGTTTCGCGCAACCCTTGCCGGCGCCGCGCTGGGGGTGGGGTTCCTGGTGCTGCAATGGCCCATCGGTGCAACGGCGCTTTATTTGATCGGCGGCAGCGAGCAAGTGCAGACGCTTGCCTGGTCTTACTTCACCATCCGCATTTGGGGCGCGCCGGCCATGTTCGCCACCATGGCGATTATGGGGTGGTTCATTGGTCAGGAAAAAACCCGCCTGGTACTGATCATTCAGCTGTTGCTCAACGGGCTGAACATCCTGCTGGATATTTGGTTCGTGATTGGACTGGGGTGGGCCGCCGACGGTGTAGCGGCGGCGACCGCCATCGCCGAATGGACCGCTTTCGCGGCGGCCGTGGGATTGGTGCTGTTCGTGCGCCACCAACAGCATGGGGCCCATCCGGAGAAAGGCGCTACCCACATCCCGCCTTTGTCGGAAATCCTGGAACCGCGCGCGGTTCGGCGAACGGTGATGGTCAATTCGGATGTGATGATCAGATCGTTTTGCTTGGTGATCGGCTTTACCTGGTTCACCGCCCAAGGCGCCAAGATGGGCGATATCATCCTCGCGGCTAACGCGGTGCTTATGCAGTTCTTCTTTGTGTCCACCTATTTGGTGGACGGCATTGCCATCGCCACGGAGACGCTGGTTGGCAAATTCAAAGGAGCACGCGACCGGGGCGCCCTGCGCGAAACGGTTCAGCGCGCGTTTGTGATGGGCGGTGTCATTTCCGTCGTGATGTCCGGGCTGATTTTCGTGTTTGGCGTGCCTGGTATTCATGGGCTGACCAATGTGGCCAGCGTGCAGGAAACAGCCACCACGTTCCTGCCCTACATGATTCTGATGCCCATGATCGGCGTTTGGTGTTTTGTGTTGGACGGTATTTTCATCGGCGCGACCCGCACGGCGGACATGCGCAACGCCATGTTGGTATCGATTGCGGTTTATATCGCGGCTTGGTTCGCATTGGCGCCGGCTTTCGGCAATCACGGTCACTGGATTGCATTCCTGGGATTCTTTGCGATCCGCGGGATCACGCTGGGCATGCTCTATCCGGGACTTGAACGGGATACGGCTAATCCTCATGCGTGATCGGCCCCCACCGCATCAGCCACGTTGGCAAATCCATCCGCCTGCAGATGTTTCAGAAGATCCGCTTTGATCCGGGTAACAAGGCCCGGCCCCTCATAAATGAGGGCCGTGTACAGTTGGACCAGCGACGCGCCGGCCCGGATCTTGGCATAGGCATCGGCACCGCTACCGATGCCGCCGACGCCGATTAAGGGCAATTTTCCTTTCGTGAGCCGATAAACTTCCGACAACACACGGGTGGACAAATCAAACAGGGGCCGGCCACTCAATCCGCCGGTTTCGGCGGCGTGCGGTCCGGAAATTCTATCCCGTTCGCCAATCGTGGTGTTGCTGACAATGAGGCCATCAATCGCTGAACCGGATACCACTTGCGCGATGTCTTCCAGCTCTTCGTCAATAAGATCGGGCGCGATCTTTAGAAGCACCGGCGGATCATTGGCGAGCGTGCGCCGTGCCCTATCCACGGCTTCAATCAGTGCTTCCAGTTCGTCGCGGCCCTGAAGCGCCCGCAAACCGGGTGTGTTAGGGGACGACACATTGACCGTGATATAGGACGCGTGCGCGCCCAACACCTCCACCCCCTGCACATAATCCGCCTGCCGATCCTCGGAGTCTTTGTTGGCCCCCAGATTGACGCCCACAATGCCGTGCCGATGGGGCCGCTTCTCAAGCCTCGACAAGGCCGCATCGTGCCCTTCATTGTTGAAGCCGAGACGGTTGATCACGGCGCGCTCGTTCGGCAAGCGAAAAATGCGCGGACGCGGGTTTCCAGATTGCGGACGCGGGGTGATCGACCCCACTTCCACAAACCCAAATCCAAGGGCCAACATTTGGTCAGGCACCTCGGCATTCTTATCGAACCCGGCCGACAACCCAACCGGGTTTGGAAAAGCCAAGCCAAACAGATTGACCGCAAGGGCCGGATCATCCGGTTTCGGACGAAGGAACCCTGTGACACCGGATTTGAGCCCAAGCAAAGTGGCGGAATGGGCCATTTCCGGTTCAAGGAAGCGGAGGAAAGGCAATCCCAAACGGAAGGGGTCGAGCGTCATGCAAGCTCCGGGAAATCATGCGCCCCCGCTTCGGCGTTCCAAGGCAGCGGTTTGACCCACCGCACCGCGTCACGATTAAGGGGCCCATAGATGTGTGGGAATTGCTGCCCACCCCTCGACTCTTCCCACTTGAGTTCTTGGGTCACCTTGTCGGGATCTACCGCCACCAGCACCAAATCCGGCTGGTCGGCAAAGTAAAGAGCCGCCGTTTGTTTGACGGTGGCCGGACCACTCAAGTGGATAAAACCGTCGGATTTGTCGAGGGCCGACCCATCATAGGCCCCCGCGGCCTCCGCCGCCCGCCATTCTTCGGTGGTGCAAATCTTGAAAATCAACTCGGCCATCAGACCGCAACTTCCTTCTTGTTAACCATCACACCTAGGGCAAAAAGATGGGTGCATGGGGTTCATCCAGTTTATTGGGACTCGGCCATCCCACTCCCCCGTCCCAGCCACCCGATAGGGTACCCTTAGGGGTGGCTGGGACGGGGGAGCGGGCAGGCCGGGCCCGTCAGAAAGATGGGCGCTGGGGTTCATCCAAATTTCCCATGTCCACCCGCATTCCTGCCGATTTCCGCCCTTCTCGCCACCATTCTCGATTCTGCCACGCCTCTCAAGTCAACAGCCCGCCAGATCCGACTATAAGCTTAACCTATTTCTCGTCGCTATGCACTTTTCTCACGGTGTCGCCGAAGAAAGCGCCGCTTGCAGAGCAGACGTGTTTGGTAAAGGTGTGGGCCCAATCACCACAAGCTGCGAAACAGCGTCGGCCGGTTCAGGCGTCTTTGCCCATTCGATCCGTGCTCCAACCATTTGAAGAAGCGACCACTCGCTTGGTGACGTTTGCAAAATACCTTTTGCGCGGATGATGTGCGGAGAGAGAGCGCGCAATTCATTCTCCAGCGAATGCGCGGAAACGACTTGGTCTGACGTAAACGACAGTGTCTCGAAGGGTATGTGGTGAGGCTTGTGGGATGAAGAAGAGTGGTCAGGTGCCATATCCATTCCGAACAGAAGCTCGAACGGCGCGTTGGCTTGCACCACATCATAAATGAACAGGTGCTGTCGGCGATTGGCGATCCAGCCCCGGCACGCCCTCAACGCCGCTTCGTCAGCCAGATCGGTCTTGTTCAGCAACACAAGATCGGCGCTGTCCACCTGGCGTTCGATCGTATCGGCAAGCCGTGAATCGGCCATTTGCGCGATGAGTTGTGATGCATCTGCCAACACAATAACGCCGTCGAGCCGCAGATCTTTTTCGATTGACGCGATATCGGCAATGCGCGCCGGGTCCGCCACCCCGCTTGCCTCCACAACAATGTGGTCCGGCGTTGGGGTCATTTTCAAGGCGTCGAGCAGGGTACGGAGGAAATTGTCGCCAATGGTGCAGCAGACGCATCCATTGGCCAGCGCGATGGTTTGCCCCTCATGTGAGGTAATGAGTTTGTCGTCGATGGTAATCGCGCCGAAATCATTGACAATGACTGCAAAACGCTGGCCGCGAGGTTCTGCCAATAGGCGGTTGAGCAAGGTGGTCTTGCCGCTGCCGAGAAAGCCGCCAATGATGGTTAGCGGGACGGGCACATCATCCCTCGGGGGCACTCACGGGCGCCTCAAAGACCTCGCCGCCCAAAACGGTGCCCCATATGCGCACATCCTTGAGGTGGGCGGCGCCAACCTCGTAAGGATCGTCTTCCAGCACGGCAAAGTCGGCGAATTTGCCGATTTCGATGCTGCCCACCCGGTCATCCATCTTCAGAGACCGGGCGGCCCCCATGGTGATGGTGTAAAGCGCCTCGTCGAGCGTGATGGCTTCCGCCTCGCCACCCAGACGGTCGCCTTCCGAGGTCAGGCGATTGATCGCGCACCAGGCCGAAAACAGAGGGCCGATCGCCGTAATGGGTGCATCGGAATGGATCGACAAATCGACGCCGTTTTCCAGAGCCGCACCGGCATTATCGATTTTGGCCGACCGGTCCGGTCCCAATGTCAGTGCCTTGTGCGCTTCGCCCCAATAAAAGATGTGGTTGCTAAACAGGTTCACGCCGACACCCAACGCCGCCATGCGCTGAAACTGCGCTTCATCCGCCATCTGACAATGCTGCAGCGTGTGCCGGTGGTCGGGCCTGGGCGACGTGGTGAGCACCGCTTCCACCGCATCGAGCGCGAGATCCGTAGCCTCATTGCCGTTGGTATGCATATGCACCTGAAAACCCGCCTCGTGATAGGCACGCAAAATGCCTTCCACCTCGTTGGGCGCGATGTACCACAGACCGTTTTCGTGGCCGTTGAAATAGCCCGGCCATTTCAAGCGCGCCGTAAATCCTTGGATCGAACCGTCGAGCACCAGTTTGACAATGCCGAAAATGGCCTTGTCGGTGGATTTGGGCACCAAAGATTTCAGGCGCTCCACCCCTTGGGGTGCCGCCATCAAGGTGCCGCCGAAAGCCGGCACAATGCGAATGGGATAGCGCGGGTCCGACGTGGCGGACACGAACCTGTCGACGATCGTATCGTCCAGGGCGCTGTGAAGATCCGTTGCCGTGGTCACCCCGGCCAATTGCGCCACGCGGGCAAAATTCCACAAGGATGACGGCCGGGTCGATGCGTCCATTATGTCATAGTCGATGGTTTTGGTGGCCAAGTACATGGCAACCATGCCGGCGAACTCTCCCGTGGGCGCACCGCTTTCGTCTTTCATCACGCCTTGCGCGTTGGTCGACCCGTCGATGCCGCCACGCTCCAGCACCACACTGTTGGTGTTCAGAAAATGCAGGCTGGCGTGTAGAACCACAACAGGCCGCGTTTCCGAGACACGATCCAAATCGGCCGCGCACATGCGCCGTTCGCCGAAAAAGATCGGATCGAACCCCCAAGCCAGCAGCGGCGCATCGGGCTCTGCCATCTCATCGGAAACTTGTCGCAATCGATCCACCACCTGGTCGATGGATTTAAGGCCCGGCCATGTGGTGCCGTCGGGCCCTGTGCGGTCGTAAAAGCCCGCATAAGGATGATCCCACACGGAGCCTTCCATGATATGCGAATGGCCCTCGATCAGCCCGGGCATCAGGACTTTGCTCTCGAAGCGGCTGTCCACTTGCGCATTGCCCCATTGGCTCACTTGATCGAGCGTGCCCACCGCCAAGATGCGCCCGTCCCGCACGGCCACATGGGTGGCCGTCGGGCGGGAGGCATCCATGGTGATGATTTTGCCGGCGGCGAAGATCTTGGTGGTCATGGGATCCGCTTCCTTCTTGTTGTTTTGCGGATCGTAGCCGGGTTTGGCGCCCGTGAAAACAGAGATGGCCTACTTGGCGGCAGTCAACACCTGGGATCTAAGAGCACCGCAAATCCGGTTGATTTCTTGCGCCATGCGGTCCGGGTGTTCCATGGGCAGAAAGTAGCTTGCCCCATCCATCTGTACACGTTTCATATCCGGCTTTTGCCGTTGGAGCATCTTGGCGCGGGCCGGCGGGCAGGTAGCGCCCTTCTCAGTTGCATGAAACAAGGTGACCGGCGACACCACATGGGCGAAATCGTTCCAGACGTCATTGAAGCTTAGGGAGAAATTCGCGGCCTCCCACGCGGGCGCGCAGGCCAAGCGAAAAGTACCGTCCGCGTTCGGCAATGTGCCCCCGTCGATGTAGTCGCGCAGCATATTATCCGGCCACGACACAAATGCCCCGCGCCCTTGATACGACTTAAAGACCGTATCCCGATCGGGATAATGGGACCGTCGCCGTTTGGCACCTTCCGCCAACTTACTGGGCACAAAGAAAGGCACGATGAACAATCGAACAAGAAGATTTGGGTTCGGATAAACCACCGGATCCATCAGAAACAGGTGGGCGACCCGTCCCGGCCGGTCATGGGCCACCATGACGCTCGTGGTGCCACCCATGGAATGCCCCGCCATCACCAGCGGCCGGTTGCGCGTCACCGCCAATCCGTCAACAAATGCCATCATGTCGTCACGATATTGGTTCCAGCTGGTCAGTTGTTCCGGCTGTGCAGGCAGTGTCGATTGCCCATGCCCGCGCATGTCCGGCGCGATCAAATGAATGTCCGGGGACAGCAAATCGTAAATGTGCCGATAGGTCTGTCCGTTAAATCCGTTGGCGTGCAAGAAGACCAGGGCCACGCCGGGGCCCGGCCGCTCGAGATAGGACATCTCGCCTCCGGGCAGCGGCAATGTCTTGCGTTGGATTTGCTCGGCCGCCATGCGCCCCCCAAGATCCTTCCACCACGCGCCGCAATGGCCTAATTTAAATCCTAATGACGCGCGCCGGATTTTTGGTCAAAATAGGCAGAACGGCGCCGGATGCAACGTTTGAGGCGCTTAGAGCTGGAGAGGGGCATGCGTATTTTCGCCACATCACTGTTATTCCTGGCGCTTAGTTTGGGGAATGCTGTCGCGCAAAACCGCCCTTTGGCGGATTTTTTTGGCCAGTATACCGGGGCCGGCATTGCAGATACCGGTGCCCTCGAGACCACCGATATATCCCATCGCGATCTGGCCGTCTTGATCGAACCGGCGGAGAACGGCTTCAAACTCACCTGGACAACCTATTTCGTGTCGGAGGCGGAGAATACGGATGTCTCCTTCAAAGAAAAATCGGCGACATTGACCTTTGCAAAGACCGATGACGAAAGCCGTTTCGATGCCGTGGGGACCGGTGACCCGCTCACCGGTGCGCCGGCCACCTGGGCACGCCTCGACGGCGCATCACTGATCGTGAATAGCGTTCAGGTGAAACCGAACGGCAAATATGACGTAACGAGCTATATCCGTACCCTGACGGATGATGGTTTGGATGTCACTTTCATTCGGTTTAAGAACGGCAACGTCACCCGGCGGGTGCGCGCCGACCTTATGCGCGACAACTGATCTTCTAACGCCTATATTTTTTTGCGCCCGAACTGCGCCCAAAAATCGGCACGAAACCGCGGAAACCGTGGCCGCGCGCCATTGAAAATGCACGTTATGATGCCCATCTATCAGGCGGACCAACCGCACAGTTTTCCACGACAGTAAGGAGAGCGTTTGAACCATCAACAATCCAACATGGGAGGAGAGAGCACGCATGAGATATACGCTGAACACCTTGGCACCGGACGAAGAAATTCTCGCTGTCGGCAGGTTTCATTGGACGTATACGCTCACTTCTCTTCTTTGGTTGGTATTGTTGGGATGGGCGGTGATCGGTCTCTACATGTTCATCGTCCGCACTGTCCGTAAAAACACCACGGAATTGGTGGTCACAAACCACCGGTTCGTCTACAAACGCGGTCTCATTTCTCGGTATACGGATGAACTGACCACAGCCCGCATCTTGCACGTAACATTGGTGCAGGGCTTCTGGGGGCGCATTCTGGGCTATGGCCAAGTGGTCATCCACAGCGCCGATATCGGGAAACTGGGCCTGCCGACGATTGCAAGACCGCTGGCATTCCGGCGCGCGCTGATCGAATCCGGTGGCGGCACCGTGTCTACGGACCCAGAGCCGGAAGATTATCGGGAAGCCGCCTAAGCACGCTTACCCATCCGCAGCGAACAACTGTGGATGGGTCATTGCCTCACGCTTTTTGGTTTCAACATAAAGGTTGCGCCATTTTACAACCTCGGGCCCCGGATCCCGCTGGCTTGGATGGAAGCCCGGACGGTAATAGTCCAGGATGCCGACGCACAAGCGCCGCCAAATACCGGGGGCAACCCACATGTGCCGGAACGCCCGGCCCCAGGATTTCATGTTGAACAACTGCCCGCGCTTGCGCATGAGGTGTATCTGCATCAGGGGGATGCCGATGAGAATGTCCTGGGCCACAAACAGCATGGCGGACACCCGCAGAAGATAGCCACCCACGCCGCCGCTGACGGTTTGATAGACGTCATAGGCCACACTTTTGTGTTCTTCCTCTTCCATGGCATGCCAGCGCCACAGATCCTGATAGAAGGGGTGCGCGTCTTTCATGATGCGCGGGTCGGACAGGATCGCTTCGGCAAACAGCGCCGTCAGATGTTCATCCGCACACGTTACCGCCAGCTGAAATTTCTTGGGCGTCTTTCGCATGAAAGCGACGCCATGATTCATCAACCAATCGACGAAGCTGGTGTCTACTCCATGGGCCGCAAGCAGTCTGTTGTAGCTGCGGTGCTCGCGGGCATGGATCGATTCCTGCTTGATGAAGTCGTCTACACGGGCCTTCAGCTCGGGATCGTCAATCCGATCGGCGTAGTGCCGAACGCTGTCCACAAAGAATTTCTCACCTTCGGGGAATGTCAGAGAAAGCGCATCGTAAAGATGCGTGATGGCCGGGTCGTTGGAATGCCAGTCCAGCGGCAGATTTTCTTCGAATTCGAAATGTATGTTGCGGGGGATAATCCCGGTGCTCACGCCCGAAGCGCTATCTGAAGCCATAATCTGCCGCTCTGATCTTGCCTGTCCATCTAGATATGAGCATCAGGCCATGGCGGCACAAGGGGCCACACAAGAAAGGGCGGACCAATAGGTCCGCCCTCCCCATCGTATTCCGGTCTTTCGACGCCTTTTTGTTATTCAATGAACCGGATCATGCGGCCGCCTTCTTGGGGTCGAACCGCTTGTAAAAGGTCTCGCCCTTATCAGCCATTTCTCTCAACAGAGGGGTCGGCAGGAAGCGTTCACCGTATTTCTGCGCCAGCCGGTCACATTCTTCGACAAATGTCTTCGCACCGACCGTATCGATCAGCGAGAGCGGCCCGCCAGTGTAAGGCGCAAAGCCCCAGCCCATAATGGCGCCCACATCCGCATCGCGCACGTCGGTCAGCACGTTTTCTTCGAAGCAACGGGCCGTTTCGAGTGCTTGAATGTACAAGAAACGCTTCTTCAGCTCGTCCACATCGGGCTGCTCGTCCGCTTCCTGAATGATCTCGCTCAAGCCCGGCCACAGACGCTTCTGACCGCCTTCCGGATAGTCATAAAAGCCCTTGCCGTTCTTCTTTCCTTTGCGGCCACGCTTGACCACCATTTCTTCAAGCAGCGTGTCGGCCGGTCCCGACTTGTATTTGTCGCCCAGATCCTTCTTGGTCTGTTCACGCACGTGGTAGCCAAGCTCGAGCGACACCTCGTCATTAAGCGCTAACGGGGCGACCGGCATGCCGGTCATCTTGCCGGCATTTTCGATCAGCGCCGGCGTCACACCTTCCGACAGCATGGCCACGCCTTCGCCCACATAAGTGCCGAAAACGCGGGACGTGTAGAAACCGCGGCTATCATTCACCACAATGGGTGTTTTGCGGATCTTCTTCACATAATCCATGGAGCGGGCAAGTGCCGCATCGGAGGTCTTCTCGCCACGGATGATTTCCACAAGCGGCATGCGATCCACCGGCGAGAAGAAGTGAATGCCGATGAAATTATCGGGCCGGGAGCTTGCTTCCGCCAGGCCGGTAATGGGCAGCGTGGAGGTGTTCGAGCCGAAAATGGCATCGTTTGCGATCTGCGCCTCCGCCTTCGCCGTGACGTCTGCTTTGATCGCCCGGTCCTCGAACACCGCCTCGATGATGAGGTCCGATCCCTTCAGCAGATCATAGTCGGTTGTCGGCGTGATTAGTTCCAGGATCTTCGCCTTGCCCTCTTCGCTCTGCCGCTTTTTGGAGATCGCCTTGTCCAGCAGCTTGACCGAGTAGTCTTTGCCCTTGTCGGCGGCCTCTTGGTCCCGGTCGATCAAGATCACCTCGATCCCCGCCAAGGCAGACACATAGGCAATGCCCGCCCCCATCATGCCGGCCCCCAGCACACCAATCTTTTTGACATCCGTGGTCGGAATATCTTTCGGGCGGCGCGCCAGCTTGTTGAGCTCCTGGCTCGACAGAAACAGCGACCGGATCATGTTGCGCGAGGCCGGATCGTTCAACAGCTTCACGAAGTACCGTTGTTCGATGCGAATACCCGCTTCGATCGGCACCTGAACGCCTTCATAGACGCAGCGCATGATGTATTTCTGCGCCGGGAAGTTGCCGTACGTGGTCTTGCGCAGCATGGCGTTGCCCATGACCCAAGTGATCCCGCCGCCCCGGTCGTAAGGCCCACCGCCGGGAATGCGATAGCCCTTCTTATCCCAAGGCTGTTCGGCATCGCCTTCTTCTTTGATCCAGCGCTTGGCTTCGGAAATCAGCTCGGCCTCGGGCACCACCTTGTGCACAATGCCTTGCTTGGCCGCTTTTTGTGGGTTGAGCGCCGTGCCCTGCATGATCAACGGAAGCGCCGCCGCACAGCCGATCAAACGCGGCAGGCGCTGGGTGCCGCCGCCGCCGGGCAGCAAACCCACCTTCGCTTCGGGAAGGCCCAGTTGAGTTTTCGGATTATCGGACGCAACCCGATAGTGGCATGCCAAACATACTTCCAAGCCACCACCGAGCGCCGTGCCGTTGATAGCGGCCGCTACCGGCTTGCCGCAGGTTTCCAATTCCCGCAGCAGCATGTTGAACTTGAGGCCGCTTTCAAACTGCCCCCGGACACGCTCTTCTTCCGATTTCGGTGCACCGGCGCCCGACGCGCTGCCTTCCATCTCGCTCAAATCCGCGCCGGCAATAAAGGCCGGCTTGCCGCTGGTGATCACCAGACCCTTGATCGCGTCATCGGTCATCACTTTTTGGATGACTTCGCCGAAATCCTTCAGCGAGCCTGCGCCCAGCACATTCATAGACCGGCCGGGCATATCCCATGTGAGCAAACCAATGCCGTCGCCGTCCACGTCCAATGTCATGTTTTCCCAAGACATAATTGATATCTCCTATTCGCCTCGCACCCATTTGCCATCGGCCGGTAGGTCGGACTGACGAAACTGACACGTCATTGCGAGGAGCAGTAGCAACGAAGCAATCCAGAGCACTTTGCTTGGTATTTGTGGCTCTGGATCGCCTGCCTGCGCGAAGCTGGAGCTTCGCTTCGGCGAAGGCAGGCCGCGCCCGCTACCGCGGGCTCGCGATGACGATCTGAGTCAGTTTTCTCCTTGGACCGAATGGCAATCTGGGTGACTCGTTCTTGTGTTAAACCCGCTCGATGATCGTCGCGGTACCCATGCCGGCACCGACGCACAGAGTGGTCAGTGCCGTTTCTTTATCACTGCGTTCCAACTCATCGAGAACCGTGCCCAAGATCATGGCGCCCGTTGCCCCCAGCGGGTGACCCATGGCGATGGCGCCGCCATTCACATTGATCTTGTCATGATCGATGTTGAGCACTTTCATAAAGCGCAACACCACGGACGCGAAGGCTTCATTGAGTTCATAAAGGTCGATATCGCCCACTGCCATGCCGGCGCGCTTGAGCGCCTTCTCTGTCACGTAGGACGGACCGGTGAGCATGATCGCCGGTTCCGACCCAATGGAAGCAAAAGACTTAATCCGTGCACGGGGCTTCAGACCCAATTTTTCGCCAATCTCCTTCGTGCCCAGCAGAACGGCTGCCGCGCCGTCCACAATGCCGGACGAGTTGCCCGCATGATGCACGTGATCGAGCCTCTCTACTTCCGGATAGCGCTGCTGTGCGACCGCGTCGAACGCAAACTCGCCCTGCTCCGCGAAGGACGGCTTGAGCGAGGCCAATGATTGCATGGTGCTTTCGGGCCGCATGTGTTCGTCATTGTCAAGAATGGTCAGGCCGTTTATGTCCTTCACCGCGACCACCGATTTTTCGAAACGGCCTTCATCCCAGGCCTGTTTGGCGCGCTTCTGAGATTCCATGGCATAGGCGTCCACGTCATCGCGGCTGAACCCATCGATGGTAGCGATCAGATCCGCGCCAATGCCCTGCGGCAGGAAATAGGACTTAAAGGCGATCGACGGATCGGTCGCCCACGACCCTTTGTCCGCCCCCATGGGCACCCGACTCATGCTTTCCACACCCCCGCCGATGGTCATGTCGTGCTGGCCTGCCATGACTTGCGCTGCTGCCGTATTCACGGCTTCCAAGCCCGACGCGCAAAACCGGTTCACCTGAACGCCGGAGACACTTTGGTCGTATTCCGCATTCAGCACGGCGATCCGGGCAATATCGCCGCCTTGCTCATTCACCGGGCTCACACAGCCAAGCACCACATCGTCCACTTCCGCCGTGTCCAGTTCGTTGCGTTCCTTGATCGCCTTCAGCGTCTGGGTCGCCAGCTCCAGGGCCGTTACTTCGTGCAACGAGCCGTCTTTCTTTCCTTTGCCGCGCGGCGTGCGCACGGCATCGTAGATGTAGCAATCGGTCATGGTTTTCTCCGTAGACTTTGGGTCGCTTGGTTGACGCCGGTTTCGAACTATAGGGAGCGGCTGATGAGTTCCTTCATGATCTCATTCGTGCCGCCGTAAATCTTCTGAACGCGCGCATCGGCATACATGCGAGCGATGGGATACTCATTCATGTATCCATAACCACCGAAAAGCTGCAAGCACTCATCGATCACGTCGCATTGTTGCTGGGTGCACCACCATTTTGCCATGGACGCGGTTTCCGCATCGAGCTTTCCGGCGAGCAACTGTTCGGTACATCTGTTGACAAAGATTTTGGCCACACGGGTGACCGTCTTGGCTTCCGCCAATTTGAACTTAGTGTTCTGGAAATCCATGATGGATTTGCCGAACGCTTTACGCTCTTTGGTATATTTGACGGTCTCTTCCACGGCCGCTTCCATTGCGCCGACCGCCTGCACAGCAATGATCAAACGCTCCTGGGGCAATTGCTGCATCAGCTGGATAAACCCTTGACCTTCTTCACTGCCGAGAAGGTTCGCCGTCGGCACACGCACATCGTCGAAGAAGAGTTCCGACGTGTCCTGAGCTTTCAGGCCGATCTTGTCCAAGTTGCGCCCGCGTCGAAACCCCTCTGCTTCGTCCGTTTCGACGATCATTAGCGACGTACCTTTGGCGCCTTCGGTCGGATCGGTTTTTGCTACCACGATCACCAGGTTTGCTTGTTGCCCGTTGGTGATAAAGGTCTTTGACCCGTTGATCACATATTGATTGCCGTCGAGCTTTGCGGTGGTTTTGACCGACTGGAGATCAGAGCCGGTTCCGGGCTCCGTCATCGCGATGGCGCCCACCATTTCTCCGCTCGCCAATTTCGGAAGCCAGCGCTGTTTCTGCTCTTCGGTGCCGTAGTGCTCAATATAGGGGGCGACGATCCCGGAATGGACGCTTTCGCCCCACCCCTGAATACCTTTCTTGGAGGCCTCATAAGTCAGAATCGATTGATGCGCGAAATTGCCGCCCGGACATCCATACTCTTCCGAAAGCGACGTGCACAGAAGACCATTGTCGCCGGCCTTATTCCAAAAATCCCGGTCGATTTGACCTTCTTTGGCCCATCGGTCGCAATGGGGGACAGCCTCTTTCTCTAGAAACTTGCCGACGGCATCCTTGTAAATCTCAAGGTCTTCCGTCATGTAACTCGGTTTTTCTAGTTCTACGCCGGACATCCCCAACTCTCCTGTAATTTCTTGATGACGCCGGCTCTTTCTTAGAACGCCTCGGCGGACAACGCCATCATTGATTCCGATCCGGACTTCACCCGGGCCAGAAGCGAACTTGTGTCGGGCAGCACACGTTCCACGAAATAGCGGCCGGTCGTCAATTTGCTTTCGTAGAACGGGTCGCCGGCAGAGCCGTTCGCCAATCTGGTTTGCGCGCTTTCGGCCATCAACGCCCACATATAGGCGAAGGTGACCAGACCGAACATATGCAAATAGTCGGTCGATGCGGCGCCCGCTTCGTCCGGATTTGCCAGTCCGTTTTTCATGAGCCAATCGGTGGCGTCCGCCAAATCCGCCTTCGCCTTTTTGAGGCCCTCGATGTAGATCGCAACCGCCGCATCGTTCTCCCGCTCGGCGATGTACTCATCCAGCTCCTTAAAGAAGGCAAACAAGGCACGGCCACCATTTTGAGCAAGCTTCCGCCCGACCAAATCCAACGCCTGAATGCCATTCGCCCCTTCATAGATCATGGCGATCCGCGCATCGCGCACGAACTGTTCCATGCCCCATTCGGAAATGTAGCCGTGTCCGCCATACACTTGCTGGGCATTCACCGCGTGGGCAAATCCAAGGTCAGTCAGATAGGCTTTAATGACGGGCGTAAACAAACCCATGTAGTCATCGGCCGCCTCACGCTCTCCTTCGCCCTCGCCCTTTATGGCAATATCGCCTTTGAGCGCCGTCCAGAAGACCAGTGCGCGCGCACCTTCGTTGAATGCCCGCTGATTCATCAGCATACGGCGGATGTCCGGGTGAACGATGATCGGGTCGGCCGGTTTATCGGGCTCCTTAGCACCTGAAATCGACCGGCCTTGCAACCGGTCTTTCGCATAGGTGACGGCGTTTTGATACGATACTTCCGATTGGGACAGGCCTTGCAGCCCGACATTTAACCGCGCTTCATTCATCATGGTAAACATGGCGCGCATGCCTTTGTGTTCGTCGCCAATCAGCCACCCGGTGGCGTCTTCATAGTTCAGAACGCAAGTGGAGTTACCGTGTATGCCCATCTTGTGTTCGATGGAGCCGCAGGTCACCCCGTTCCGCGCGCCAAGCGAGCCGTCATCGTTGACGAGAAACTTGGGCACGACGAACAAGGAGACGCCGCCAATACCTTCCGGACCGCCGGGAATCTTTGCCAGCACCAGGTGAATAATGTTGTCCGTAAGGTCGTGTTCGCCTGCCGAAATGAAGATCTTCGTGCCGGTAATCTTGTAGGACCCGTCGGCCTGTGGTTCGGCTTTGGTGCGCATCAACCCCAAATCCGTGCCGCAATGGGGTTCCGTCAGATTCATCGTGCCGGTCCATTCGCCGCTTATCAGTTTCGGCAGATAGATACGCCTCTGCTCCTCCGTACCATGAGCATGGATGGCGGAATAGGCGCCGTGGCTCAGTCCCGGATACATGCCGAACGCCATATTGGCAGACGACATAATCTCTAGGATCCCGGAATTAAGGACATGGGGCAGCCCTTGCCCTCCATATTCGGGATCTGCCGACAGAGCGGACCATCCGCCTTCGATAAAGGTCTTATAAGCCTCTTTGAAACCTGTGGGCGTGGTCACCTCACCGTCCTTCAGTGTACAGCCTTCTTGGTCGCCGACAACATTGAGCGGCTGCAACACTTCTTCGGCGACTTTGGCGCCTTCTTCCAATATGGCGTTGATGACATCTTCCGTTGCTTCCGCAAAGCCCGGAAGGTTCGAGTATTTTTCGATTTGGAGCATGTCGTGCAGCAGGAATTGCATGTCACGAACAGGCGCGGTGTATGTCGGCATCGTTCTTCCTTTAAAAAAGAAAAAGTCTTCAACCAATTACGCAGACATTTAATGTCCGATCAGTTAAATGCGACATCGAACGCAGAATTGTGAACTTCACTGGCTGTGAAAGCATCGTCCCGGCTTTGTGCGCCAGGACGATGGCTCAGTCTGCGGCAAGGAACGAATCCGAGACCCGCTCCTGCATCACCTCACCTTGCCGGGCCCGCTCGTCGAGCATCGCCTCAACCATTTCGATCGACTGGGTAAGACCGGCAATCGACTCGTCGATGTCGTCCTTTTGACGCTTAAGGCTTTCGATACGCTCACGGAACTTTTTCAGGCTCACTTCAAGCTGCGTCCGCTGGCCGTCCTTGACGTCGTACAGATCGAGCATTTCTCTGATATCGGCGAGTGTAAAACCGACCCGCTTTCCTTGAAGAATGAGCATCAAGCGCACCCGGTCGCGCGGAGCGTAAATGCGGGTCTGGCCGGCCCGGCTGGGGCTCAGCAATCCCTTGTCTTCATAAAAGCGGATGGCCCGCGGGGTCACCGAAAATTCGTTCGCGAGCTGTGATATGGAATAGGTGGGTAGAGGGGGTTTCGTTTCCTGTGACGTGTTCATCTCGTTCATGATCAGACGGTTCCTAGGTCGTTTCGCCTCTCGTGCTGTTGTCAATCTAACGTAATTGACGTTAACGTCAACGTCAATTGGGAGACGTGGTAAACCATGACGCATTTCGCAAGAAAAGGCCGTTTTCTGGGAGTTTTCGCCGCCATCACATTTGTGTTTCTGGCCTCGTGCGGCGGTCCAACACGGCAAGACGCTCAAGAAATCCCGCAAGATGACAGCCTCCAAACGCTGCTGGAGCGTCAGGTGCTGACCAATGTTCTCGCCGAGCGGCGGATTGCCGGCCTGCCAAGCCCCCTGCTCGAAGAAGATGGAGACCTGAAAGCGTCCGCCCGTGCCCATTCTCTGGATATGGCGACGCGGGATTATTTCAGCCATATCAACCCGGAAGGCCAAGGCCCCCTTGCCCGCCACCGCAAACGGGTGACCTTTGTTCAGGGGCGGATTGGCGAGAACATCTGGAGCACCCGGCTGACCCCCGGGCAGGAGCCAAATCTGGGTGTTCTGGCCCGGCGCAGCGTGACGGCCTGGATGGGCAGCCCCGACCACCGCGCCTTGCTTCTGGATGGGCAAATGAAACGGGTAGGCATCGGCGCCGCATTCACCGATGAATGGGTTTTCGTCACCCTGCTCATGCAGAGCCCTTGAGCCCGGCACACGCCTCAAAAACAAGGTTAAGCGTTTATTAAGCCCGGCTTGCGAGACAGGAGGCATGTGATTTGTCTTTAACGCATCGGCTCGGCCGATGCCGGTTCTTGCGATGGCCCAACGCCCGTTCAACCCAGTCGACGCCCATGTTTGTGAGGGGACCTCATGAACGCGCGGTCGACATGGAATGTGAAGGGTGTGGACGCGGCCACCAAGGAAGCGGCCAAGCGCGCCGCCGAAAAAGCAGGCATACCGCTCGGCGATTGGTTGAGCGACGTTATCGAGTCTGCCCGGCGCAACGAAACACTGCGCGGACCCTCTGACGAACCGCTGCTCCTGACCGACCAGGCGGACCAAGTGCCGGTGGCCAAATCGGGCACCGCCGCCGTGGAAGCAGTGCGCGCCGCCATCAAAACCCTGCTTGATCGGCTCCAGGAAAGCCAATCCCAAGGTGCCCTCACGCTCGAGAACTTGGAATCGTCGCTGCGCGACCTCGCAGGTGAGCTTGAGTCATCGCAAGACACGCTGGCCGCGTGCGAACGAGACCAGCACATGTATTTGGCGGGCTTGAGCAAAGATCTGTTCGACCTCAGCACCCGCGTCAGCCTGATGGAGAACAGCCGCGGCGGCAACACGGAAGCCGCGGCCATCCAGATCCTGGAAGAGGCCATCGGCAAGATCACCGCCTTCATCGAAGCCGCCGACAAACGGCAAACAGAAGCGATTGCCTCCATCGGCACCACCCTCGACAATCTGGCGGGAGAGGTTAGCCGGCAGAGCAAGTCGCTCGACGCGGACCGCAGTTCGTTCCTGATCAAGTCCAAATCCGCCGACCAAAAAATCTCGGCGGTGACGGAAACCGCCGAACAGCACCACGAGAAGATTCTGGAGATCCAATCGCGGGTATCGACGGTGGAGCGCCGCCAGTCGGACAATGCGCGCCTCATCGAAGACAAGATCGATACGCGCTTCGACGATCTGGACGAAAACTTTACGCGGCTGCGCGACCGGTTGCGCGGGCTTGAAAAACGCCAGGCCGAAGAAACAGACACACCGGTCGCCGCGATCGAAGTGGCCATCGACCGCCTCAGCCGGCGGGTCGACCAGGTAGAAACCCAGCCTAACGCCGTGCTGGACGAAAAAATGCGGCAGCAAGAAACCGCCATCAAAGAGAACGAACAGCGCATGAGAGAGGGCTTCACCGCCGTCACCAGCGCCGTGGAAGAATTGGCGGGCCGGATCTCGACACTCGAAACCGGCGACACTAAGGCTGCGTCCCCTAAACCGGGCAAGGGCGCGGCGGCGTTGCGCGACAAGGTGCCCGTCGACGATGAGAGCGATGAAACGGCCGCCGATAATGACGCGGGTAAATCTAAGACCGAAACACGACCGGGCCGTATCGGACCGGCCTTGCTGCTTGACCAACAAGAAGACGAAAGCGCGTATGACGAAAACAACGGTCTCATGCGTTACCTGTTCGCGCTCATCCTAATCATCTTCTTGGGCACCAGCCTGTTGCTGCTGCTCAACCAGGACGGCGACCAGCCCGGCGGCGGCGATCGCCCCAACCCGGGATCGAGCCTGATCGAGTTCTTTCGCACACTGATCACGGATACCTCCGCAGCCCCGGTGGAAGACGCTCCGGTGCTCGTGGTTCAAGAACCAAGTGCTGGTTATCAACCGGAAAGGGGCAACTAGATTTTCGGGCGCTGCACCTATGAATGACCCCCCAAAACGTGATACCCGATGGGAAGGGGTTCCGTCTCTTCGCTTCCCTGTTGAGTAGATTGATCACCCGCATCGGCCGGGCTTGCCGATATTGAGTTTCAGCCTTATTTGGCCCGTCAGCGCCGCACATGCAGATTTACCTTCCCATTGCCGAAATGTCGGTGAACGCCTTTTTGCTGTTGGGCATGGGAGGCGCTGTGGGATTTCTGTCGGGCCTGTTCGGCGTCGGCGGCGGCTTTTTGATGACGCCGCTTTTGATCTTTTCCGGCATTCCGCCTGCCGTTGCCGTTGCCACCGAAGCCAACCAGATCGTTGCATCCTCCGTCTCCGGAGTACTTGCCCAATGGCGCCGCAAGGCGGTCGATTTCAAAATGGGCACGGTGCTGCTGAGCGGCGGCGTTGTCGGTTCCGGCGTCGGCGTGTTCATCTTCAGCCGCCTGAAGGAGCAAGGCCAGGTGGAGCTGCTGATCTCGCTCTCATATGTGGTCTTTCTGGGCACGGTGGGCTCGCTCATGCTGTATGAAAGCGTGCGGGCTTTGCGCCGCCACCGGGCCGGCATGGCACCGGCCCGCCGGAAGCCGGGCCAACATAGCTGGATCCACGGCCTGCCCTTCAAGATGCGCTTTCGCCAATCCAAGCTGTACATCTCAGCGATCCCGCCGATCGTGATCGGATTTGCCGTCGGCGTGCTTGCCGCCATTATGGGTGTGGGCGGTGGCTTTATCATGGTGCCCGCCATGATCTACCTCCTGCGTATGCCGACCAACATCGTGATCGGCACGTCGCTGTTCCAAATCATCTTCGTCACCGCGCTGGTCACCATCCTCCATTCGGTAAACAGCCAGACGGTCGACGTGGTGCTCGCCATCTTGCTGCTGACCGGCGGCGTCATCGGCGCGCAGATCGGCGTTCGGGTCGGCCACAGGCTGCGCGGCGAACAATTGCGCGCCCTGCTGGCGCTGATGGTGCTCGCCGTTTGCTTCCGCCTGGGATACGACCTGGTGAGCACTCCGTCAGACCTCTTCTCCCTCGCCCCGATTGGAGAAGGCTGATGCACCGGGTTCACCGCCATAGCCTGATCCTGTTTTTGAGCCTGTTGGCGTTGGCGCAGGCCGCGCGCGCGGACACGCTGGTCACCGACATTTCCAAAGACCGGGTGGCCATCAGTTCGATTTTCGCCGGCGCCGAACTTTTGCTCTACGGCACCATCGACCGGGACCCGTCGCAAACCGGCCCGCGGCCGCGCAACGACATTGTGGTCATTCTGCGCGGGCCCACCGAGGAATTGGTGGTGCGCGAAAAAGAACGCACGGCAGGCATCTGGGTCAATCGCAAGTCGGTGGAGTTCGCCCTGGTGCCGAGCTTCTATTTCTTGGCGTCCACCCGGCGGCTCGAAGACATTGGCGATGTGACCGAATTGCGCGCGCGGGAGATCGGCATTCGCTATTTGCGCATGCGGCCCAAACGCAGCGCGCCGGCAAGCGCGCTCACGCCGGTGGGGATCGCCGAAGCGCTGGCGGGTAACCTCAATCGCTATCGCGCGGCTGTCATTCGCAACAAAAAGCGCGAGGGACTTTACCGGGAAATCGAAGGATCGGACGAGGAAGGCGTGCGCTTCCGGAGCGGCAGCCTGTTCCGCGCCAAGCTCAAAATTCCCGCCAATGTGCCGGTGGGCAATCATACGGCGGAGGTCCATCTGTTACGCGATGGCAAAATCATCAGTACAACAACTAAAAGTATCTACATTCACAAAACCGGTGTGGAGCGCAGCATTTATCAGTTCGCGCACCGCCAGCCATTTCTCTACGGCATTGCCGCCGTCCTAACTGCGCTCTTCGCGGGCTGGATCGCGTCCGTCGCCTTCCGAAATAGTTGATGACCCGGACATCAAGCTGCTCTGCCGCGCAGGCGTCCGCGGCTCACCGCATAGACCCGCCCTCGCCCCAGCATCCACGCTTGAAAGGCCGCCGGGAAGTAAGGCTGCAGCGCCGGGTCGAACACATCAAGCCCGCCGGTGTAAGCGCCGAAGGCGGGCAGGATCATGCGCACGCCATCGGTGACGAAACACCGGCGGCGCATGGACCGGCCGCGCACCCGCACCCGAGCGCAAGGATGAAAGTGGCCCGCCACTTCGCCCTCAAACCCTTCATCGAGGGGTTCGTGGCGGAACGCCAGTGAGCCGATGGCGATTTCCTGCACCACGGACCCGCCGAAATGGGGCGGCGGCGCGGGGTCGTGATTGCCGGCGATCCACAGCCAGTCATGAGCATTGGTCAGTTGGCGGATGGTTTCCGCATCTTTGTCGGCGATGCGCGTGTCGGCCCGTTCGTCATGGAAACTGTCGCCCAGTGCAATCACACGAGCAGGCTTTAGCCGTCCGCACACATCAGCGAGCCGCGCGAGGGTCGAGCGGCTGTCATAGGGCGGCAACAGCACACCTTTCTCGGCAAAAAACGACCCCTTCTCGAAGTGCAGATCGGCCACGATCAATGTGGACTCTTCCGGCCAATAAAGCGCGCCCGACCAATCGGGCATGACGTTGGCGCCGTTCAATTCAATGGTGGGCATGCCATCTTCCGGGGAACGCTTATTCATTTGTCCAATTGCATCACCAGCCCGCTCCCCCTTCCCAACCACCCCAAGGGTACCCTGGTTCGGGTGGTTGGGAAGGGGGAGTGGGCCGGCCAGGTATTCATTCAAGCCTCGTTGCTTCTTCGATGAGCGCTTCAGCGGCTTCCGCCAACAGCACTTCCGCAACCTCGCCATGGACGGTTTCCTTGCCGATATCGAGCAACACGGGCACCGCCAATGGCGAGACGCGGTCGAGGTTTCGTAGCACGATTCGGCCCTTGATCCGTTTGAGCAACTGTCCCAGCCGGGCGATGTCGAGCAAGCCGGTGGCCGCATCCTGCTGGGTTGCCTGCATCAGAATGTGGTCGGGCTCGTGGTCGCGCAGCACGTCGTAAATGAGGTCCGACGAAAACGTCACTTGCCGCCCGGTCTTTTCCTGGCCCGGATAGTGCTTTTCAATGAGCCCGGAAATGATCGCGCAATTGCGGAAGGTGCGTTTGAGCAAGTTGGAATCCGCAAGCCAGGCGTCGAGGTCATCCCCCATCATATCTTCGTCAAACAGGGCGGCCATATCGATCCGTCCCAAATCCCGTGCACCCCAAATGGCGAGCGCGTATTCAGAGGCGACGAACCCCATGGGCGCCGCCCGCATGCGGTCGAGCCGTTTGGTGAGCAGCATGCCCAGGGACTGGTGTGCCAATCGGCCATCGAACGGGTAGCACACCATGTAGTATTTGTCGGAACGGGGAAAGCATTCCACCAGCATTTGATCCGCCCTCGGAAGAACGGATCGGTATTTCTGGATCTTGAGCCATTCCGACACTTGCGGCGGCAGGGAACCCCAGGCTTTCGGTTCCGCCAGAATGTGGCGCACCCGCTCCGCCAAATAGGTGGAGAGCGGAAACTTGCCGCCATAATAAGACGGCACCATGGGGGTATCGTCGCGGGTGCGGGTGACAATTGCTTCGGCCTCGGCCATTCCTTCAAAGCGCAACACCTTACCGGAAAAAAGGAACGTATCGCCCCAGGTGAGCTGTTCGATGAACCATTCTTCGATTTCTCCCAGAATGCGACCGCCGCGGCCGGCCCGCCCGGCGCTTGTCACCTTTTTCACCAGGCGGATTTTGATCTTGGGCACGTCCACAATGGTACCTACGTTCAACCGGTATTGCTGAGCCACCCGCGGTGACGCCGCATAGAACTTGCCGTCGGGCCGCTCCACCATGCGCTTGTAGCGGTCATAGGTGCGCAAGGCATAACCGCCGGTGGCGACGAAATCGATCACCCGGTCGAAGGTTGCGCGCGGCAAGGTGGCGTAGGGTGCGGCCGACGTGACCTCCTTATACAGATCATCGGCCCGGAATGGGGCGGAACAGGCAACCCCCAACACGTGTTGCGCCAGCACGTCCAAGCCGCCCAAGCGGCGCCCGCCCCCATCGAGCACATTGTTGATGGCGGCTTCCCGGGCCGCTTCACATTCCAGCACCTCAAAGCGGTTCGCGGGCACCAGCAGCGCTTGGCTCGGGTCGTCGAGCCGGTGATTGGCGCGGCCAATCCGCTGAAGCAAGCGGCTTGCCCCTTTGGGCGCGCCGATGTGAATGACCAAATCCACATCGCCCCAGTCGATGCCCAGATCGAGCGTTGACGTGCACACAACGGCGCGCAAGCCCCCGGCTGCCATGGCCGCTTCCACCTTTCGGCGCTGTTCCCGGGCAAGCGAGCCATGATGCAGCGCGATGGGCAGGTTCTCATCATTCACATGCCACAAATGCTGAAAAATCATTTCCGCCTGGCTGCGCGTGTTCACGAAAACCAGCGTGGTCTTCCGCTGCTTGATGATGTCGTAGATCTCCGGCACCGCATGGCGCGCCGTATGGCCCGACCAGGGGATGCGCTCTTCCGACGACAAGATGCGCACATCGGGCCGGGCGCCGGCACGCCCCATGACCAGGTGCGCATGCTTCTCTTTCTTGGGCACGGCGCGTTCAAGGGATAGAGCGTAGACGGACGATACGGTGGGCACCGCAGTGTCTGCCGTATCGGCGCTCACGCTTTTCTGGTCCGGCGAATCCTGCGGCATGAGAAAGCCACGCAGAATGTCGGGCTCCGCCACCGTGGCAGACAGGCCGATACGCCGGTAGCCAGGCGCATAGGCCTCCAGCCGGGCAAGACCCAATGACAGCAAATCGCCGCGCTTGGTGGGCTGCAGGGCGTGCAGTTCGTCCAGGATCACGCATTTCAAGCTTTTGAAGAAACGTTCGGCATCCTTATAGGCCAGCAGCAGAGCGAGCTGTTCGGGCGTGGTCAGCAAAATGTCCGGCGGCTGACGAAGTTGCCGCTGCCGCCGGTTGGACGGCGTGTCGCCCGTGCGGGTTTCTATGGTGACCGGCAACCCCATCTCTTCCACCGGCGTTTCCAGATTGCGCGCGATGTCGACCGCCAGCGCCTTCAGCGGCGACATATAAAGCGTGTGCAAGCGGGGTGCGCGCAGGCCCGGCTTGCGCGGCCCCTTGCCGGCAAGCTCCACCAGGCTCGGCAGGAAACCCGCCAGCGTCTTGCCGCCCCCGGTGGGCGCGATCAGCAGAGACGACTTGCCCGCTCGGGCGGCCTCCAGCAGGGCGAGCTGATGGTCTCGCGGCGCCCAGCCCCGCGATCGGAACCAGTCGAGAAAGACCGGCGGCAGCAGATCGCGGGCTTCGGCCGAAATTTCCGGGGCTGGCGCATCGATGAGGGTCATCGCCAATTCCTCACCCATTCTTCATCGGTCATCCCTGCGCCCGTGTCTGGCCTCCGGCCAGCACGAGCATAAACTCCAGCAGGGATCCATATCCCCTGTGCCCGAAGCTTTATCTCAGGGGTTATGGGCCCCTGCCTTTGCAGGGGCGACAGCCTTCCTTTGGGGTTCCTGTTTCCGCCAAATTCCCCTTGACGAGATGGGTGCATGGGGTTCATGCGGATTTCGACGACTCCGCCATCCCACTCCCCCGTCCCAGCCACCCGATAAGGGTACCCTAGGGGTGGCTGGGACGGGGGAGTGGGACGGGCCAAGCCGGTAATAGATGGGCGCATGGGGTTCATCCAAGAGTCCACGTTGAACCCCCCAGTGTACGGGGCAAGGTCTTCGATTGTCAGGAAAAAACTGTGCCGAATTGGGACCGTCTGCGGCGCGGCCATGGCGCTCTCCATCCCCCGGAGATGCCTCCCTTAAGCGCACTATAGCACAATTTGCGTTGTCCGCCCGCCGCCGGGTCACACCTGGCACCACCTGCCATGTTTCATTCGCCAGGTCTTGACGACGAAGCGTTCTCCCCGCTCATTCCCGCGAACGCGGGAATCTCGTTGCCAACAGGATTGATCAATTCGGAGATCCCGGATCTACGCGATCTTCGATCGCTTGTCCGGGACGAGCGGAAAATGTGTTTGGCGGGGATTTGTGGCGCGTCTCGCCCGGGATTGGCTATAGTTTCCAAAACCGAAAGAGGACAGCCACATGGATTTGGAACTGAAGGGCAAGAAAGCCATCATCTCAGGCGCAAGCCGGGGCATCGGCCTTGCCATTGCCCACAAATTTCTCGATGAAGGCGCGTCGGTCGGATTCTTTGCCCGCGGCGCTGAAGGCGTTCAGCAGGCGGTCGAAGAGTTGTCGAAAAAAGGCACGGTGGTTGGCGATGCGGTGGACGCGGCCGATTTCGACGCGGTCAAAGCCTGGGTGGCCAAAACCGGCGACGCGCTGGGCGGCATCGACATTGTGGTGAATTGCGCCAGTGCGTCCGCGCAAATGGATTGGACCGAAGAGTCCTGGCAAAATAGTTTCAATACGGACTTTATGAGCGCGGTTGCCATGGTGGATGCGGCAAAACCGTTTCTTGAGAAATCGAATGCCGCCGCCGTGTTGCAAATCGCCACCATCACCGCCATCGAACATCACGACATGCCCATCAGCCCCAGCTATGGCGCCATGAAGGCGGCCACCATCAATTTGAATGCGCAATTGGCCCAACGCTGGGGGGCCGAAGGCATTCGCGCCAACACGGTATCGCCCGGCCCCATCTATATCGAGGGCGGCGCTTGGAACATGATCAAGGACAATATGTTCGATCTGTACGAGCGCGACCGGCTGGACCATCCCAGCGGCCGCCTGGGCACAGCGGAAGAAGTGGCCAATGTGGCCGTGTTCCTGTGCAGCCCGGCGGCTAGCTGGGTGACCGGCGCCAACGTGCCGGTAGATGGCGGATTCACCAAGCAAGTGGGGTTCTGACGGCCCTAGGGGTTCAAAAGGTCAATGCTAATCGAAGAAAGATTTGCGCCTCTGTTCGAAGCTATAGAATACGGAGGCGGACTTGATGAGGGGCCGGAATTGCTCGCCCATTACACATCCTCGACCGTCCTAATAAAAATACTGGAAAACGAAGAGATCTGGTTCTCGAGTCCGTTTCTCATGAACGACTATGAGGAACTCATTTTCGGCGTCGATTTGGGTTTGGCAATTCTAAAGGATCGAATCGCTATAGAGCGACAGATGCTAACAGACCCCCAGCGCGCAAATCTTCTTGGCACGATTCAAAATATCCACTCCGAATTCTTAAGCAACCGTGCGCGCGAGATTTTTATCTGTTGTTTTTCCGAACATGAGCCCGACTCAGATGATGGAAAGCTCTCCATGTGGAGGGCATATGGAGGAAATGGCAAAGGAGCAGCTCTGGTCTTTGATGCCAGAAAAATGTACTCGCCGGAGCAAAAATCACCAATCCAGTATGCCAAAGTATCGTATCGAACAAGGATTGAACGAGAACACGACATACACAGATTGGTGGACGTGTTCTTTGGTTTTTTGAGAAACACGACCATAACTGATCAGTTACTATCTAGCTCTGCGGCTCACATCTTTCTCGCTCTATTGCATCTTGCCGCCATTTCGAAACACAAGGGATTTGAAGGCGAAGCGGAGTGGCGTTTCATATATTGGAGAGACTTTGATCCAAAGAACCTTTTGACAAAGTACCTGAGTTACTTTGATGGTCCAAATGGAGTAGAGCCAAAATTCAAACTAAAGATCCAACCCGATGCCGGAATAGGAATTGATGAGTTTCGACTAGAAGAAATTGTCAAAAAAATCATCATTGGCCCGTCCGCCCACAAACAACTTGCCGAAGACGCAACTCGATTGATGGTAGCCGAACTCGGTCTTCCCACTTTGTCTAGCAAAATCGTTGTTTCATCAATACCGCTTCGTCCGCAAAGATAGCCTCATACCCTACTCGCAATACCCTCAAAAGTGACGCCCGTCACTTTTAGGCACCGCGCCCCTTCCCATCTGTAGGCGACCGCAGCTTCAGGGAAGGAGAGACCAAAATGTCCCGCTTGTTTTCGATATTGCGTCGAAGGGACGACACCGAGGACCTTTACGAATCCTATGTTGTGGCCGACGAAATCGGCCAAATGGCGGACTTGCCCTTGGACCACACCATCACCTTTGTGCACACGAAGTGGTGGCGGTTCGGCAAGCGCCTGAGCGCCGATGCGCTTATTCCATTCCGGCCGATCCGCTCCGATACGCTGCAAACGGTCGGCCATTTGGTGCGGGCCATCAAAAAGGAATACCGGGATCTGGGTTTTACCGCCCAGGTGGTGGGACCCGACGGGCTGGTTTCCGGCCGCATGCGCCTGCGGCGCATTCGATAGGCGCGCCGATTACTCTTCACCGCCGGCAGCTTCGGAACGGCCGCTGATGTTGAACATGTCGAACATGCGAATGAAGTGCCAGGACGGGTTGAAGTAAACCGTGGACTCATTGCCCTCTTCATCCTCAACCGTGAACACGTCAATCTGGCCCATCAGCGCCTGGCCGATGGGGCGCAGCCCCAGATAGTTCAGGGTTTCGTATTCCTCTTCCACCGAAATGGTTTCGTAGGCGGTCTCGGCCGTCTTGCCGTCGCCGGAGTTGAGGATGGATTGGATCAGGCCTTCGAACCAGCGGGCATGGGTCTGCCCTTGTTCATTCTGGCCGACTTCCCGCGAAGAGATGGCGCGAAACAGGTGAGAAGCGATGTGCACCGGACATTGAGCAAGGCATTTTTCCGTGAGCGCGAGAACCTGGGCGTGGTTTTCGTCCGTATACGCCTGCTGGATGTCCCGCAGCTTGGGCCCGGATTCGCATCTGGTGCCGAAGTCTTTGCGCCGGCCATAAGCGATCCGCAGGTCCAGAAAATCGACCTCATCGGACCAGGCCGGCTGGGGCGGCGGTGTGTCTGCCGGGATGAGACCGAGTTCTTCTTCCGCCACCGCCGACACCAGATGGGCCGATATGAGCAAAAACAGACCGGCACCGACCGCCAAAACCCATTGATTTTTCATGGACCCTCCCGGCATGTATCGTCCTGCACGTGATTGCCGTTGCGCCGCTTGCGCGCTGGACAGCACCGGAACAGATGGTACGGTGCTCCGTCATTCTACAATACCACTGTCTGCCTGAGGGGATTTTATGTCCACATTGCACCTTTTGGACCCGGAGCTTCGCGCCGTCATCGAACAAATGCCGGACATGGATTTGTCCCACGACACGGTCCGCCAGCGGCGAGCCGAAATTCTTGAATTGGCGATCGAAGGGGATGCGGACGGCGCCGGCGTCTTGCGGGAAGAGATCCATGTGCCGGGGATTGACGGTGAACCGTCCGTACGCTGCTTAAAATACACACCCAAGGAGCGGGCAGCACCTTCGCCCGCATATTTGCACATTCATGGGGGCGGCTATTTGTTGGGCGCACCGGAAATGTCCGACGATTTGAATGTGCGTGTGGCATCGGGCTTGGGCAGTGTGGTGGTGTCGGTGGATTACCGTCTGGCGCCGGAACACCCCATCCCCGCGCCCCTTAACGACTGCTTTGCGGCGCTAAAATGGATGCATGAAAATACGGACGCGCTGGGCATCGACCCCGCGCGCATCGCCATTGGCGGCGAAAGCGCCGGCGGCGGGCTTGCGGCGGCCCTGGCGCTCAAGGCGCGGGATGCGGGCAATCTGCCCATCTGTTTTCAGCTATTGGTCTATCCGATGATTGACGATCGCACCGGCACGGCGGAACAGCCGGGCGATCCGCTGACCGGTGAATTTGTTTGGACACGGGCGCGCAACCAATTCGGCTGGAACGCCTATCTGGGCGATGCGCCGCGGGCGGCACCGCAAGTGCCGGCGCGCGCCGAAACCCTCAAAGGCCTGCCCACCACTTGGCTTGCGACGGCGGCTCTTGATTTGTTCCGGGATGAGAACATTGCCTATGCCCAGCGGCTGATGGCCGACGGGGTTGAGACCGAGCTGCAAGTCTATCCCGCCGCTTGTCACGGTTTCCAATTGATCCCCCATGCGGCGGTATCGAAACGCTATACGAAGGATTTCTTCGGCGCACTCAAGCGGGGCTTGGGGGTTGAGTGAAACGGCGGATGACCTGTCAGCACATCAACCTGTCATGCCCGCCCTAAGGCGGGCATCCAATAGCAGTTCTATCGACAGATATGCCAAGCGATTTAAGCAATGAGACGCCATTGGATCCTCGGCCCGCGATGCGGACCAAGGATGACAAAAAGAGAACGCAATGTGCCCTGTCTTCACCCCTTCCGGGCATAAGGCGCGGCGACGCTTAAGCGCAGCCAAGACGGAAATGCTTTTCTAAAGTCGGGCGGTGCTTCGATCTGCATTTCTCCGGCCCGCACGGCGCTGCGCAGAGGCCGGCGCCCCATCCACACGTCGATCATGGTGGCCACCGGCGTTGTCACCGCCACATCCACCTCGAATCCCGGCCATTTGGTGCAAGCATCCACCTCGCGCTTGGTGCACACCAGCCAAGAGCGCCGGTTTTTGGGCGGCGCATCGGGAAAGGTGAATTCAATCACCGTGCGGCCCTTGGGCAGCTTGGTGCGGTCGATGCGGCTGCGCATGTGCCAGATCAGCACGTTGGGATCGCGGTCCGCGTCCGTCAAGCCGCGCGCCCAGCGCTGGCCCCACCGGCCAAGCTCGTTGACGATTGGCTCCAACTCGTTGCAGGCTTGGGTGGGAAGATAGAGATATCCCTTACCATCCGCCGACGGATCTTTGCGCACAATGCCCGCCTCTTCCAGTAAGTCGAGCCGCTGCGACAGCAACGTTGCCGACATTTTCGGCACCCCATTGCGGATTTCGTTGAAGCGGCGGCTGCCGTCCAGCAACTCGCGCACCACAAGCAAGGTCCACCGCTCTGCCAACACTTCGGCTGAGAGCGCGACCGGGCAATACTGTCCATAACCTTTCATGGACGTCATCCTCCGACGGTTTTTGGGGCCTTCAAGTAAAGAATCTGTACCACGCTGCGGCTCCAGATTCTTGACTATGTCGCTTTCACCACATGGCTATCCTACGCGCAAATGCCAAGTGGAGATAAGCCTCATGAACATTCACACACCCTCACCCACGACACACCCTCACCGGCTATGCCGAGACATTGACCGGTTGGGGTCCACATTTCTGGAGCGTTCTACTGTCCATGACGACACCGATACATTTGTCGCGCGGAACTACGAAGACCTGAAAGAAATCAACTATTTCTCGGCGGGCGTTCCCCTCGAACTTGGTGGCGGGGGCGCCGGCTATGGCGACATTTGCGCGGCAACGCGGCGGCTTGGCCATTATTGCGCCTCGACGGCGCTGGCCACGGCCATGCACCACCACAATGTGCAACAAATGATTTTCCGCTGGCGCCGAGATGAAAACACCGCCTTGGCCGAAAAGCTTGCCCACATCGCCGCCGATCAATTGGTCGTGGTGACCTCCGGGGCCAGCGATTGGACAACCCCCAGCGGAGAGGCTGTGAAGACCGATGGCGGCTTCCGGGTGAGTGGGCGAAAAATTTTCGCCAGCGGTTGCCCCAAGGGCGCGGTCCTGACCACCAGCGCACCGTATACAGATGAAAACAGCGACCGGCAGGTCATCCACTACACCCTGCCTTTGGAAGATCCTTCCGTATCCATCGACAAAACTTGGAAAGCGCAAGGCATGCGCGGCACGGGCTCCCACGACATCGTCATTGAGGATTTCTTCGTGCCCGACGAGGCCGTGGCGCTCACCCGTCCGTGCGGGGAATGGCACGAGGCGCTCGAAATCGCGATGGGCTGTGCCATGCCCATCGTCATGTCCGCCTATCTGGGCGTGGCGGAACAGGCCGCGGAGATCGCGATCAAGGCCGCGCGCGGCAAGGACGACCCGGCCGTTCACACGGCCTTGGGCGAGATGGCGAATGCGCTCGAAACCGCGACTCTGGCGGTCGATGCCATGGTCGCCGGTTCCGCCGGTGTGGACTTCACACCGTCCGTCGCCTTTACGAGCCGATTGGCGTCTCGCAAAACCATCGCCACCCGTGCCGTGATCGACACCGTCGAACGGGCGGTCGATGTGGTGGGCGGCGCCGCCTTTTTCCGACGTCATCCGCTGGAACGGCTGCAGCGCGACATACGCGCCGCCCGCTTCCACCCCATGCAGGAAAAACGGCAGTTGGTCTTTACGGGCCGGCTCGCGGCGGGTTTATCGCCGGTTGGTTGATGCCTGATTTGAGATCCACCATCCTCGACTGTCATCCCAGCGCCCGTGTCTGGCCTCCGGCCAGCACGAGCATAAACTCCAGCTGGGATCCATAATCCCTGCATTAATCGAGCAGTCGGCAGTGGTTATGGGTCCCTGCTTCCGCAGGGACGACGATTGTTATAGTTTTCGGAGTCCTTGCGAAGGCCGCCCAGGGTGCTGTAAAAACAGCGCCCCGCTTTTTCACGCATGAGTCGGTCACAACAAGCAAGCGGGCTATCGGGAGGGCCGGGTTGAAGACCTGGCCGGGCAAGAGCCGTGAACGGTGAAACAGACCAAATGATTCAGGTATGAATCCGCTGGTCCGCGTAGCGCTGGAGCGCTCGCGCACAATCCTCAGTATTCTGACCGCCATCCTGGTCGCCGGGGCGCTCAGTTACATCGCCGTGCCCAAAGAAGGCGATCCGGACGCCCAGATCCCCTTTGTCATCGTCAATGTCATCCATATCGGCATTTCCCCGGAAGATGGCGAGCGCCTAATCGGGCGGCCGCTGGAGAGCGAGCTCTCGGGGCTCGATGGTGTGCGGGAAATGAAGATCGTCGCAGCCGAAGGCTATGTAAGCGCGGTGCTCGAGTTTCTGGCCGGAGCCGATATCGATCAGGCACTGATCGATGTGCGCGAAAAAGTCGACCGGGCGAAGGTCGAGTTTCCCTCGGAAACCGAAGAACCCCAGGTGCAAGAATTCAACTCTGCCCTGCAGCCGGTGATCCGCGTCAACATTCACGGTTCCGCGCCCGAACGCACCTTGTTCCGGCTGGCACGGCAACTCAAGGACCGGATCGAAGGCCTGCCCCAGGTGCTGGAAGCGCAAATGTATGGCCACCGGGATGAGATGCTGGAGATCATTATCGATCAAGCGCGCCTGCAGGCCTATGAGATCGGCATCACCGATCTGCTGCGCGCGATCAGCACCAACAATGCACTGGTGGCGGCGGGCATGCTGGACACGGGCCGCGGCCGTTTCTCGGTGAAGCTGCCGGGCCTGATCGAAACCCATCGGGATGTGGCGCATATTCCCGTTAAACACGACGGCGATGCGGTGGTCACATTGGGGGATGTGGCGTCCGTCCGCCGGACCTTTGTGGATCAACGCCAGATCGCTCACTTAAACGGCAAACCCGCCATCGGCATCGGCGTGACCAAACGTTTGGGCGAAAACATCATCGAGACGGTGAACGCAACCAAAGCGATCGTGGGGGCGGAAACCGCCGATTGGCCGTCCAGCGTGAAAATCACGTATACGGACAACCGGTCCCTGGAAATCTATGAGATCCTGAACGACTTGCAAGCCAATGTGACCATCGCCGTTATGTTGGTGATGGCGATCGTTGTCCTGGCGTTGGGCTTTCGGTCGGCGGCCTTGGTGGGAATCGCCATTCCGGCGTCATTCCTGTTCGCCTTTTTGTTCATCAACGTCACCGGCAACACGGTCAATATGATGGTGCTGTTCGCGTTGATCGTGGCCGTCGGTATGCTGGTGGACGGGGCCATCGTGGTGATCGAGTATGCGGACCGAAAGATTGCCCAAGGCTTCGACCGCAGCGTTGCTTATGGTGCTGCGGCCACGCGCATGTTCTGGCCCATCCTATCGTCGACGGCCACCACCCTGTCCGCCTTTCTGCCGCTGTTGTTTTGGCCGGGCGTGACCGGCGATTACATGTTCTTTCTGCCGGTAACACTGATCCTCACCCTCAGCGGATCGCTGCTGGCCGCCATTTGGTTCCTGCCGGCGCTGGGCAGCGTTTTGGGTCAAAGCGGCGGTACGAACATGGATGTGGCAAAGGCCCTTGACCCGCAAGTGGACGCCCAGGCAGGCGCGGTTGCGGGGCGCCAATTGGGGGCCGAGAGCTACGCCAAGTTTCTGCGCACGGCATTGCGTTATCCGTTCGTGATCATCGGGGTCACGCTGGCCGGTCTCTATGTGATCGTTCAGCTGTATCTCGCCAACAATCACGGTCTCATATTGATTTCCGAGTCCGAACCCACCGGTATGCATGTGGCGGTGAGCGCGAGGGGAAATCTGTCCGTCCACGAATCACGGCGGCTGGTGGGCGAGATTGAAGCGATCATGCTCAACACGGACGGTGTGCGCGCCGTGTTTTCCAGCGCCGGCACGCAAGACGGCACGGACCCCTTCTCCAATCTGCCGCGGGATGCCATCGGCGAAATGTTTGTCGATTTCGACTATTGGCGCGGCCGCCGCCCCACCGACGACATTGTCCGCGATGTGCGCGAGGCGGCGGCGCTTGTCTCCGGCGTGCGCATCGAAGTCAACCCTTACGAACGCAGTCTTGGCGGCGGTAAGGATGTGCATCTGGATCTGTTTTCTCAGAACCGAAATGTGTTGCCGGAAACCGCGCGGCGTGTACGCCAACATCTCGAACAGCACGTGCCGGGTCTGATCGACATCGACGATACGGGCCAATTGCCGGGCATCGAATGGGAAGTGCGCGTCGACCGGGAGCAGGCTAAGCGGTTCGGCGCCGATGTGAGCCGCGTGGGTCACGTGGTACAGCTGATCACCAACGGCATCAAAGTGGGCGAATACCGGCCCGACGATGCGGACGACGAGCTGGACATCCGCATGCGCTTGCCGGTCGCCGAGCGGGGCCTCAATGGCCTCGACCGGCTGTTCGTTCAATCGGATAGGGGCATGGTGCCCATCTCGAACTTTGTGGTGCGCGCGGCCCGTCAACAGGTGAGCACGTTGGAACGCATCGACAAGGCCTGGGTGATCGCCGTGCGCGCCAACACGCAGCCGGGCGTGCTGGCCGACGACAAGGTGCGCGAGATCAAAGCCTGGCTCGGGGAAGGGGCCAATATCGGGCCGGCCGTTTCCTATCGCTTCGGCGGCGACGACCGGCTGCAGGACGAATCCGCCGGCTTTTTGGGCTATGCGTTTTTGGGGGCGCTGTTTTTGATGGGCGCCATTTTGCTGACCCAGTTCAACAACTACTACTTTGTGCTGATCACCTTGTCCGCCGTGGTTATGTCGACGGTGGGCGTGCTGCTGGGCATGATGCTCACGGCCCAGCCCTTCAGCATGATCCTTACCGGTACCGGCGTTATTGCCTTGGCGGGTATTGTGGTGAACAACAACATCGTGCTGATCGATACCTATCAGCGGCTGCTCGCCGCGGGGCAAGACCGGTTTGACGCTATTATCGACACGGCCCGCCAGCGGTTCCGCCCCATCTTGCTCACCACGGTAACCACCGCGGTGGGCCTGATGCCCATGGTCCTGCAATTCAGCTTCGACATCCGGGCGGGCGAAGTGACCTATGGATCGCCCACCAGCTATTTCTGGAAACCTTTGTCTACGGCGATCGTCTTTGGCCTTGGGTTTTCCACCATTCTGACACTGATCATCACCCCCGCCGCCCTGGCCGTGCCGATCCGGCTTAACGAGCTATGGCACCGGTGGAAACCGTCACTGGGCGCGCTCGCCCGGCTTTCTTGACCGCGCTGAGCGGGCCCGTGTTACGTTTCAAACATGGCTGGACACCGCACCGACAATGAAGCCGTTACCCGCTACGCCACCGCGCGGCGGGCGGGCGACCTGCTGTATCTTGCGGGCGTGAGCGGCCGCGGGGCCGACAATGTCATCCCCGGCGTTACCGAGAACGCGGACGGCACCGTTAGCCTCGACATGTTTGTGCAAACCATCGGGTGCTTCAAAAACCTGGAGGCGCAGCTGACGTCCCATGGTCTCACCCTTGAGCATTTGGTGGACCTCACCTGCTACCTCACCAACATGGACGACTATATGCGGTTTGTGGACGCCTTCAATAAAGCGTTCGACGGCCTGAACGCCCCGCCCCGCACCACCATCGGGGTCGCTTCCCTGCCGGACCCAAAGCTCTGTATAGAGATTAAAGGTGTGGCGTGTTTCAGCGATAGTCGTGCAACAGACTGATTGGCAACATCCCATTTCTCTCGGTGTCGTTCGCCGGTTTAGCCGGCGAACCCATTCCTCGGCACATTCCGAACTCAAGGATTGGATTTCGGAGTAAAAGGAAGGTTGGATTCGCCGCTTTCGCGGCGAATGACACATTTGGTTTTGTCTGCGACAACGCGCCTAATTGGACCGCCGCCGATCCACCCCACGTTAGATCTATGACCAACATGCGCTGTTTTTCTATAGCGCGGCTTATTGCGGCGCTGCTTCTGGTGCCACCACTCACCCACGGCACCCTAATTGCCGTGATCGCCGTGCCGATCATCGGGTTTCAAGCGGCAGTGGGGACCATGGAGGACGCGGGCATCCTGATTGTGTCGATCACTTACCTTGTCGGCATGATTGCCTTGCCAACCACCTTCATCGGTGTGGGGACCATACTGGCCCCCATGTATTACCTTCAAGCCAAACGGCTTGACATCTATTCGGAAGCAACGCTTGCAGCGTTCGGTCTGGTGGGCGTTCCTATTGCCCTCGCGATCAGCGGACTTGTGATAACCGCTATTTCTACCGGCAGCTATTCACTTACCGACTATTTGGGAAGCATGGCTGTCATGATTGGCGTCTTCTGGCCATTTGGCGTGATCTATGCGCTGGTTGCCACGGCCTACTTCATTTGGATCACGCGGCCGGCCCCTGCCCTCACCCCCTAGACCGCCCCACCACAGCGACCAACCCGTCCAGGCACAATATGGCCAACCGGCCATCATCTCTCACCAGCGCAATCCAAATTTGCCGGCCTCTTTTTTGGGCAGGTGAAATGTCTCACAAAGCCAACGCAAATTGCGGTCTATTGTTGGCTCCGGCAAACATTAGGGGATACGCACCAATGACTGGCTCGATGGTTTATCGCCTTAGTGTCGGTGAAGTGACGGCGCCTCACATGGCGACCTACATACAAGCGCTGTCCGAAATTCAAGCGATCTCCGATGATCGTGGTTACAACCATGTCGCAGGATTTCACGGCGCACCCAACTTTTATTGCTGGCATCATCAAAACAACGCAAACACCGATTTGCAGGCGCGCCTTTTCCTTCCTTGGCATCGAGCATATCTGTGGTGGCTGGAACAGCGCTTGCGAGACCGATTGGAAAATGCGGCGTTGCCTTGGTGGGACTGGACTCTGGTCAGAGATGTCCCAGCGATTTACGACGACGACACGATAGGAGGACGGCGAAATCCTCTCGCTTCGTCGACAATAATTCTGCCGACCGTGAATCCGCCGATCAACAGAGAGACTGTCCGCGCCCCAGGCAGCAATCCTTTTGTCCGGTTGCCGAGAAGGCGCGAAGTAGAAAGAGTACTCGCCCAGTCAGATTGGGCGTCGTTCAGTGATTTAATGGAAAGTCTGCATGATCGAGTTCACGTCTGGGTTGGCGGAGATATGGCCAGTGTCGGTACAGCGGCATTCGACCCTATCTTTTTTGCCCATCATTGTATGATCGACCGGATTTGGTACTTGTGGCAGGTAAGGCACGGCAATGGAGGGGTTCCTAATGCTCTGTTGGATCTCGAGCTCATCCCGTTTGGACGTCGTGTCAAGGACGTGCTGGATGTTCAAACACTAGGGTACGAATATGCTGTAGACTCGATGGAGGTACCTGATGCCGATTCACCATAGGTTCGAGAAGCGTGTGTTCGGCCCAATCGCGACACCGACCGATTTGGGATTTAAGCGCGCAGATTTAGAAATCTTCGGCATTCGCCACGCATTTGGTTCGTACACTGCTCTGGTTTTTCTCAATAATCCTGATGTGGACTCTGGGGGCGCCTCTAAGCGCTCCCGTGGATACGCCGGCACATTTTCGATATTCGGTCACGGTGGTTGCCTTGGCGACGCCGGTCACTGTGATGTGGAGAACACCCGCCGCCGGTTTGATGACAGACCGAGCCACCCGCTAACTCCCGGGTTTCGACGACTGATCATTACTAAACCACTGCGAAAGACATGTCGAAAGTCCGACGATCTGACCATTACAATCGTGGCCTGCAGCGCAACCGATGAAAATGCGGAACAAGCCAAGCGACTCATAGACATTGGTGGCCTTCAGATTTCTACTTTTCGCTAACGTTTATCCGCTTCAGACTGGGCAGTCTATTGACGCCTTCGACAGTGCATTTGGGATTGTCGCGGCGACACCTCCAGAAATCTTACCGAAACATGCAAGCCGCATTGCACGTCCACGTTATCCCCTAGATCGCCCCACCACGGCGACCAGCCAAAACACAAATGCACCGGCCATGATCGGCACCGCCATGATGGCGGCTGCGGGTGCGATTTCCGGCAACTGATCCGCTGTCGGAATAATCGGCCCAGAGACCGCCAGCGCAGCCGCGAGTGCCGCCACGGCCGCGCCGAACAGCAGATACGCAAACAGCCCATCCAACCGCAACAGGACCAATAGCCGGTCATAGATCAGCAGCGGGACCAGCACCATGGCCATGAATAAGGCGGACAGCACACCCGCCACGACGATTGTCTGCGCCAGGGTGGCGTCGCCCGCCATGATCGCATCCGCGACCCCCCGGTCGAAGGCGACAAACAACACGATGATGGAGACCACGGCTTTCACCGCATCCATCACCGCCGGCATGAAGGGCACCGCGATTGCGGCGATCGTTACGCCCCACATAATGTAGCCAAGAACCCAACGCCCCATATCGACCCCTCACTTGCGGTCCAAGCGGCGCCACACTAACACCGCGTTAACCATACGACCACAATTTGGTAAACTGCTTAAGACAGAGCCCCGCACCCATGCTAGTCTGTTCCAAAATGAAACAGGGGAACAGGACGCTGCCCACCGCAGCGCCCCTTGAAGAAGAGCAAAAGTGGGGTTTGTTATGCGTAATTTGCTCATCGTGGCAGCGATGGCGTTTGCCGTCACTGCCTCTCAAGCGGCAACGACGCCGCTTATCGAAGCTAAAAATGATGTGGCCAAAGTGATCGGCGCGGCAGCCCCTTGCCGGGGCGGTGACGCCTCAACACGGCGGATGCACATTGTGGCTTTTGACCGCTGGTCCATCCAACTTCGGGCGCAAGATTCCATCCGAGGCTACGTTACCGACGAGGTCACGTACAAGGCCGATATGCGGCGTCTTTTCGTGGCGAAATATTATCCGCGGTCGGAGCGTCCCAGTGAACCGACCCCGCATGTGGTGCTGAATTGCAGGCAAGTGAAGTGTTTTTACAAGTTCCGCGAGGGGCTGCGCCCCGGCCAGCGGCGCCAAGAACGGTCTTCCATGAACATCACCCTCTGCAGCGGCGAACAGGGCCGGCCCGATCCGGCGCTCACGCAGCGCTTGTCCCTGGCGCTTAACAATCTCATTCAGGTAGCGCGGCTGCGCTAGAAGCTGTCCGCACGCGGCGTAGCCCTGCTAGAGAAACTGTAAGATCTGCTCGTCCGGGACGAGCGGAAAACAACGGATGCTGCTACCCACCAATCCACCCGGGCCCCCCTTCCGTATAGAGACCAGAAGAGTGGAATAGCTCCGCCTACTTACGGATTGACCCGAAGGTTTCATGGGAGGTTACATGCGCCGTCGACCTTTTGCTCCCTTACTGCCCACGCTCGTATTGCTGATGGGATTGTTCGTGCCGATCGGCTCGAGCCAATCCGCGCTTGTTTTTCAGAAGAGCTTTTCGGTGGACCTCGATCGCTATATGGGCGTTTGGCACGAATTCGCGCGCACGCCAAACCGTTTCCAAGACAATACACTTCAACGCGACGGCGGCTCTTACGCGGAATGTTACAACGCCACCGCGGAGTACACGCGCCTCAATGACCGGCGGTTCCAAATCACCAATCGCTGCTTGCGCGACAGCGCGGCGGGCGAGGTGTTTCGCGAAGAAATTACGGGCATTGCAAACATCGCCTCGGGCGAAGCCGGCCGCAAATTCAAGATTGCTTTCGGGTCAAGCGGCGCCCGATTGGCGCAGCGTGTGGCCTTGAATGGCGGTGCCGACTATTGGGTTTATTGCTTGGGCCCTCTCAATGCAGACGGCGTTTATGATTGGGCGGTGACCGGCGGCTCCAAACAGCGCTATGCATTCTTCCTCACCCGCAACCCGTTCGTTTCCGAATCGGTTAGACAAGAGATGATCGCCTGTGCGGCCGATCATGGGTTCGATGCGGGCGCTCTGGTCTATAAACAGCGCCGACCGTCGGTCTGATCTGTCTTTTTGTTGCGGCGCAACACCTTAAAATTTGTGGTAATAGTGGATCTGTTTCCTATGTTTGGGGAACCGATTTGCCGTTGAGCGTTACTTTTGAAGGGGGAATCCCATGGACCCAAGACCGTCCCTGATGTCTGACTTGTTTCGCATGTCCGCCAAACTGGTGGTGGGTGGCATCATCGTTGTGGCGTTGATTTTCTTCGGCACCATGGCCTTTGTAGGCGGTATTGCCGGGGGAATCGCCGGCGCGGGCGATGGATCGCGCGGCAAAGACCCGTATGTGACAATCAAGGGCGATGACGAAGCCGAGAAGACGGTCCTGCGGCTCAATTTGGAAGGTCCGATATTGGCGCATCCGCCGCGGGAAGACGGTTCCTTCTTTTTTGATGACAACGCCACCTATGGCTACGAAATGAAGGAGGATTTGGAGAAGGCGGCCAAATCCGACCAGGTAGATGCCGTGTTGCTTTATGTGAGCACGCCCGGCGGCACGATCCATGGGTCGCAGGCCATCCATGACGGCATCAAGACGGTTCAGGCGGCGGACAAAAAAGTAATTGTCTATGTGGACAGCATTTCGGTTTCCGGCGGAGCGTGGTCCACGGCCGGCGCCGACATGATCTTTGCGGACCGGGGCAGCTTCCTTGCCATGGTCGGCGTGCTGGGGCCGCAATTGCTCCAATTTGACGACCCTGTGGGCATCAATGTGTTTTTGGGTACGGGCGTCGATACGCGGGGCGGCGTGAAACTCAACTGGATCCATGCGGGCAAGGGCAAGGATTTCGGCAATCCCTTCCGGGCGGCCGAACAATGGGAACTGGACTTGTGGCAGGCCAACCTTGATCAATCCTACGACATGTTCGTCGACCACATGGTGACCCACCGCGGTATCGACCGCGCTCTGCTGGTCAATACGCTGGGGGCGGGGATCGTCAGCAACGATCAAGCCGAACAGTATGGCTTTATCGACGGCACCAAAACCTACGACGAAGTGGTCGCCCATCTGGCGTCGGAACTGGGCACGGAAGAAGACAAGCTGAAAATCTTGGGCCCGCGCAAAGATTATTCGAGCCCCTTCGGCCGGCGCCTAAGCGAAGCCTTTGCCGCCGTTGTGCCGCAAGCGGACGCATCGGCAAGGCTTTCTGCTCTGTGTACAGACCTTATGAGCAAGCCCTTGGTAATCTGGCAGGTGCATCTGCAAAACATGTGCGGGGAGTAGCTGGTCCACCCAGTTGTCATCCCCGTGAAAACGGGGACCCAGTATCCCGTGTCCCAATTGCTTTCTCAGGTCTGTCATACCCGTCTCGGATTACTGGATCCTCGCATGCGCGAGGATAACAGCTAATTGATCGCCCCGTCGTTTAGGCGGTCTTACTGCGCACCTCTACCGCAGCCAGGCAAACACCCGTTCGACATAGGCAACCCCGTTTGACCGCTGCCATTCGCCATGAGCCATCACCACTCTCTCGGGCTGCCAGGCGAGGACCCTCTCTAACGCCTGGCGGGCAGGTGCACGGCGCCACCATGACAACCGCCATTCAAGCGGGGCATAGCCCCAAGGCTCCCGGATCTTCCAAATGCGCGCAATGAAGCGCGCCCACCAGGGCCAATGGGCGCGCAGGAAGTCGTCGGAAAAATTCTCCGACAGATCCGCAAAGATGACAGTGCGCGAGAAGCGATGAAAGAACACCACTTCATCCATAAAAGACGAGCCATAAAACCGCACCAGATCCATGTCTTGGCGCCATTCTTCAGGCACTGATTGGTCCAACGCCGCCTCAAAGACGAGATCCTTTCGTTTGGTGATGGTGGATTGGGGGCCCCACAACCTCGCCTCAGGGAAAGCGTGCTGCCATTCGCCCAAGAAAAGGTGGTGGATCGGATTGGGGCTGACCAAATGACGGACCGGACCCAGGGCCTCGACTTCCGTTCTAAGGCCTTCACTGAGCGCAATGGGCGACCACACCCACAGGTCGCCAGAGGTCAGACGCACAATGACGCTGCGCGTATTGTAGGGAAAGCCGTAAAAGCTCACATTCCCGCCTTCCGCAAGCCAGGCATTCTCGCCGATGGGTTCTAAGGGCATGGGCGGCACCTCCCGGGCGAAGAATACGCCATAGGACTTGCGTTGAAAATCGCCACAAGCTTGTTAGATAGTGAAGCATGGTTCACCCGTCTGAAATCCTGCGGCCGACCGACGCCGGACTTTATTGTCCGCCTGGGGACTTTTATGTGGACCCGGTGCGTGCCGTCGACCGGGCGGTGATCACCCATGGCCATGGGGATCATGCCCGTGCCGGCCATAGCCATGTGCTGGCGACCCAGGAAACGCTGGCGATCATGGCGGAGCGCTATGGGGAAGACTTCGCAGGCAACGTTCAGCCGGCCGCCTTAAACGAAACCATCTCTCACAATGGCGTCGACATCTCGCTGCATCCGGCGGGGCATGTGCTTGGGAGCGCCCAGGCGGCGATCACTTACAAGGGCTGCCGCTTGGTGGTGTCGGGCGATTACAAACGCCGCGCGGACGCTACGTGCGCGCGCTTCGAGCCCGTTGCCTGCGATGTGTTCATCACCGAAGCCACGTTCGGCTTGCCGGTCTTCCGACATCCGGATGACGCGGACGAGATCGCAAAACTCTTGCAGTCGTTGAAGACGTTTCCCGACCGCCCCCATCTGGTGGGGGCCTATGCATTAGGCAAGGCGCAACGGGTGCTGACCCTCATTCGAGCGGCGGGCTATGACGATCCCATTTACTATCACGGCGCGGTTGCCAAGCTGAATGCGCTATACCAGCGCCACGGCATCGATCTCGGCACGCTGATCCCGGTGGCGGAAGTGGAACCCGAAACCCTCAACGGCAAGATTATCATTGCGCCCCCTTCTGCCCTGTCGGACCGCTGGTCACGCCGCACGGAAAATCCTGTGACGGCCTTTGCGTCCGGCTGGATGCGGGTGCGCGCCCGGGCACGCCAACGGGGCGTGAGCTTGCCGCTCATCATCTCCGATCACGCGGACTGGGACGAACTCACCACCACCATCGAAGAACTGCACCCGGAAGAAGTGTGGGTAACCCACGGCCGCGAAGACGCGCTGGTGCATTGGGCCCATTCGAAGGGCATGAACGCCCAACCATTGTCGATCGTCGGCTATGACGACGACGCGGATGAGTGAGCGGGGCCATGAAACGGTTCGCGTTGCTGCTCGATCAATTGGCCTATGAAAGCCAGCGCAATGAGAAGATCCGCTTGCTGACTACCCATTTTCAAGAGGTGCCGGACCCGGACCGGGGCTATGCGCTGGCGGCGCTGACCGGCACACTCGACATTGCGCATGCAAAGCCGGCCTTGCTGCGCGGCCTCATCGAAGAGCGTGTGGACCCGGTGCTGTTCCGCATGTCCTATGATTATGTGGGCGACATGGCGGAAACCATTTCGCTGCTGTGGCCCGACGGCGACGGCGACGATGCGGGCCTTTCCCTATCTGAAATGATCACTGCCCTCAACGCCACATCGAAGGCCCACATGCCGGCGCGCATCGCCAATTGGCTGAGCGCCCTGGATACGACGGGCCGATGGGCCTTGATCAAACTGATGACCGGGGGCTTGCGCATCGGCGTGTCCGCGCGCTTGGCCAAAACCGCCGTGGCGAAGCTCGGCGCGCTCAAAATCAACGACATCGAAGAGGTGTGGACGGGCCTTGAACCACCCTACGAAAGCCTGTTTGCCTGGGCCGAGGGCGCCGGCGCCAAGCCGGCCATCGACCGAGCGGCCCCCTTCCGTCCCGTCATGCTGGCGCACCCGCTGGATGAGAAGGACCAGGAAAAACTTGAGGCAAGCGACTTTCTGGCCGAGTGGAAATGGGACGGTATTCGCGTGCAGGCCGCCGGCGACGGGGATACGAAGCGGCTTTACAGCCGAACAGGCGAAGACATTTCCCACAGTTTCCCGGATGTGCTGGACGCGATCCAATTTGAGGGCGCCATTGACGGCGAACTTTTGATCGTCCGTGAGGGAACGGTAGCCCCCTTCGCCGATCTTCAAAAACGCTTGAACCGGAAACGCGTCACCGGGGCCCTCATGGAAAGCCACCCTGCGGGGATCATCGCCTATGATTTGCTGCTGGACGGCGCCCACGATCTGCGCCCCCTGCCCTTCGAAGAACGCCGGCGGCGTCTTGAAGGCTGGTATCAGCGCAATGCCTCCGACCGGTTCATGCTCTCCACTTTGGTGCCGTTCGACACCTGGGACGATCTGGCCGCCCAGCGGACGGCGCCCGCCGATACCGGCATCGAAGGCCTGATGCTCAAGCGCCGCGATAGTATTTACGAGCCGGGCCGTCCCAAGGGGCCGTGGTTCAAATGGAAGCGCGATCCCTATCTCATCGACGCGGTGCTGATGCGCGCCCAGCGCGGCCATGGCAAACGGTCGTCTTATTATTCAGACTATACTTTCGGCGTTTGGGATGACGGGGTGCTGGTGCCCGTGGGCAAGGCCTATTTCGGGTTTACCGACGAGGAACTCAAAAAGATCGACAAGTTCGTCCGGGAGCGGACGGTCGACCGCTATGGTCCCGTGCGCGAGGTGGTGCACGAGCCCGATGACGGCCTGGTGTTGGAGGTGGCGTTTGAGGGGCTCAACGAGTCGACACGCCACAAATCAGGTGTGGCCATGCGCTTTCCGCGCATCAGCCAATTGCGCTGGGACAAACCACCCCACGAAGCCGACACCATTGAAACGCTGCGGGCGCTACTGCCGAAATCGTAGCAGTTCTGTCGTCATTGCGAGCGGAGCGAAGCAATCCAGGAGTCACTTGTCATGAGCCAACAGCCCTGGATCGCCGCGCCCGCTTACGCGGGCTCGCGATGACGTAGAAAATGCCGCCGAGTCAACCGAACCTATTTCTCCGGCAGCGGATGATACCATTCGTTGCCGGCTTCGGCCCATTCCCCCGCCATTTTGAAGAATTCTTCGCCCATGGGGTCGATGTCGCGCATGGGCATGGAGCCGCGGCGAATGGTGAAGTCGTGGGGGGCAAGCTCGCCCGCGCGCTCGAAGTGGCGCTTCGCCGCCTCGGCCTTGCTTTGCGTCCACAGATATTGCGCCATGGCAAATTCAGCACGCGCTTCTTGGTGTTCCGCGGTGGGCAGGGATTGCAGCTCACGGACGCGCCCTAGTGGAAACGGCACCTCGCCGCCCTTTACCCATTTGCGCAAAGCGCCTTTGTGCACGTCCGCATCCAAGCCCGTCACTTCCTGCCAGGTATTGTCCCCGTAGGCCACATCATTAGGCCGGACGATTTTGCCCTCCTCATCGATCCACAAAATCGTCGGTACATTGACCATATTATAGAGATCCGCCACCACATGCTTGGTGTCGATCAGGCTGGGGTGTGTGGGCTTTGCCACCTCGATCCAGGGGCGTGCGGCATCCGCATCTTTGTCCAGCGCCACCGTGACGGGCAGGAAACCGTCGTCTTTCAGTTCTTCGTAAAGGGCCTGCCAACCTGGCAGGTCATTGCGGCATCCTCACCAACTGGCATAGGCGGCCAGCAAAATTTTCTTGCCGCGATAGTCCGACAGGCTGTGCAGATTGCCGTCCAGATCCGGTAGCGTGAAATCAGGCGCATCGAGAGACTGGAGCGCACCGCCCCGGTCGCGCGCGGCTGCCCCAAGGCTGATGGCCCTTTCCGCCTGGTCGATCACCAAGGGCCGGCTCATGAGTTTGGCGAACGCCGCAAGATCGACGGCGCCGTCGGCGGCCACCGCCGCGCCCGCCGGAACGCAGACCTCGCCTTTGCAGAAGCCTTCCGGCTTCACGTCCCAACCCGTCGCCTGATGAAGCGCGGTGGGGCTGAGTGTCGGCGCGGCGCCGTCATCCACCTCCACTTGGGCAATGGTGTCTTGATCGATGAAAGTATAGGCGGTCATGGCGGGCTCACATCTGTTGGCGGTTTGACGGACATCTTAAGGATCGCAGGCCGGTTGACAACGGCACCCGTCCAGTGGCGCCGGCCCCATACGCGAGTGCCAGCACCATCTCAAAAACGGTCTCGAGGAAGCTCAATTAGGCCGATTGGACAAATTTATCATGTGAGATTGATCTCTTTCGTCATTCTCAGCCGCCTGGCCAGCTGTCACGGTTCTCTCACCGAAGCCTGGGTAACCCACCGCGTATGACAACGGTGCGGTTGGGCAAGATCCGCCATCCCGCGGGGATCGGCGGGATGGCCGGGAGCCGATAACGCCGATAACAGGGGCGCGGCAAAAGAAGGGGGAGAACATGCTCAAGACTTATTGGAAAACGGCGCTGATGGGTTTTGTGGCCGCCGTCATCGCCTATCCCGGCGGGTCGGCCTCATTCGCCCAAACGAATAGCGGCATCGACGAAATTCTGGTGACGGCCGAAAAGCGCGAAGAACGCATTCCAGATCTGCCGATCGCCATTTCGGCTTATGGCGGTGAGGATCTGAATGCGGCCGGCGTGCAAGGCGTGCGCGACCTGACGCAGATCGCCCCCAGCCTCAATATCGGTGTGAAGGGCAGCGAAACTTTCATCACCATTCGGGGGATCGGTTCCGAAGTGGCCAGCATCGGATCGGAACCGGGTGTTACCGTGTCCCAGGATGGTGTGGTGCTTGCGCGTCATCTGTTCTTCAACGCGGACTTTTTGGACGTCAATCGGGTGGAGGTGTTGCGCGGGCCGCAAGGAACCATCAGTGGACGGAACGCTACCGGTGGTGCCATCAAAATCATTTCGAATGAGCCCACCGACGAGTTCGAATTGGGCGCCGATGTGACGGTGGGCAACTTCTCACGCTTTGCAAGCCGTGGCTTTGTGAGCGGCCCCATCGAAACCGATCGCGTGCGCGGCCGCTTCGCGTTCAGCACCGACAATGCTCAGGGGTGGCTGCTTGACCGGGGGCTGCGCCAAGAGCTGGGCAGTCGGCGCAATGTTCACATTCGCGGGTCGCTGGCGGTCGATTTTTCCGACAATTTCTCGGCGTTGGTCATCTTGGAAGGTGTGCGCGACCGGTCCCTGCCCCAAACGACCGTGAATATTGGGCGCGCCGATGCCGCCATCCCGTCCATTGGCGAGGTCTTGGGCGTGCCCGACGCGGATGTGGACAATCTCTCGATCTTCCAAAGTCAGGCGCGCGACCATGAAAAGGACATGTATGGCGCAACGCTGAGGCTCACCTGGGATCCGCTGCCGTCCACCACCATCACGTCGACCACCGCCTATCTGAAGCTCGACATTTTCGATGCCCAGGACACGGACGGAACATTGGCGTCGCTGGGCGATTTTCCCTTTTGGAAGTGGGACATCTGGCAGATTTCCGAAGAGCTCACCCTGGTGTCGCAATTATCGGAACAGTTCGACCTGATCTTGGGCGGGCTGTATTTAAGGGAAAGCGCCGAACAGCCGCTCGAATTCGTGGCCACCACCTTGGGCATTCCGCCCGGGGCTTTCGTGGTCAACCCGGACCAGGATCTCAAAAGTTATTCCGCCTACGGTCAGATTAGATACCAGATCATCGAGCCGTTGCGCTTTTCCTTCGGCATTCGCTACACGCGCGATGAGAAGTCTTACTTCGAGGAGGGCATTCAATTTCTGCCGGTCAGCGGCGGCACCCAGGAATCCTGGTCATCCGTCACGCCGCGCTTTGCTTTGGACTATGATCCGACCGACAATATTACGGTGTACGCGAACGTATCCCGGGGATTTAAGGCGGGCGGCATCAATACGCTCACGCTGGGCACAAACGTGTTCGAACCGGAGACCGTCTGGAACTACGAAGGGGGCATCAAAGCCGGCTGGTTCAATGACCGCCTTCGTACGAGCATCGCGGGCTTTCATATGGATTACACCAACTTGCAACAACAGCTCTATGGGGCGGGTCCCTTTGGCGTGCCGGTGGCCACAGTAGTCAATGTTCCAAGCGCGGACATCAACGGCGTCGAAGTGGAACTGAACGCAGCTCCTGTGGAAGGACTGGCGCTCGCCGCATCGGCAACATGGCTCGATGCAACGCTTGGCACCTTCACGTCGGTCGATCCGGCCGACAGCCTGGCCAAGACATTTACGGACAGCGATTTGCCCCGCGCGCCGGATTTTCAATTCGCCGTTTCCGGTGAATACACCCACCCGCTTGGCAATTTCGCCATGGGGTCGGTGCGGGCCGACTTTAGCTGGCGCGACGATCAATTCTTCACCATCTTCAACACACCGTTGAGCCGGCAGAATGCCTATGGCTTGCTTAATCTGAATGTGGGTGTGGAATCTTTCGACGGCGATTGGGCCATCAACGTGTTTGGCCGGAACGTTACCGACAAGCGTTATTTCGAGAATGGCTTCATTTCGCCCATATTGCCGGGGACACCCATGAACCTTGCCAGCATTGGCGAACCAAGAACCTTCGGCGCCACGTTCTCATATCGTTACTAGTTAATTTCCTCCCATTGTGGCGGTAGGCTTCGGCCTACCGCTCTTTTTTTGGAGACCTGCCTGATGGGCATTCACGGCATATGCACTGACAGATTTGAGGCGGTGTACGACACTTTCGAAAGAAGCTTCCGGGGCGACCCGGATGATATGCGCACCGAGTTAGGGGCCGCCTTGTCAGTGACCTACCAAGGCGAGACCGTTGTCGATCTTTGGGGCGGCTATGCGGACGAAGACCGCAAGGTGCCCTGGTCCGAAGACACGATCGTCTGTGTGCAGTCTGTGGGAAAGGGCATTCTGGCCACATGTGCCGCGATTTTGGCCGATCGCGGGGAGCTGGACGTAGATCGGCCCGTCGCCCATTATTGGCCCGACTTCGCAAAGAAGGGTAAGGCGCAACTGCCGGTGCGCTGGGCCCTTTCCCATCAGATCGGCATGCCCGCCTGGGAAAATCCGGAAAAAGGCATGGCATATGATTGGGAGTGGGCAACATCCGCCTTGGCGGAAAGCGCGCCGGACCTTGCCCCCGGCACCTCCCACGCCTATCATCCGTATACCTATGGCTTTTTAGTAGGCGAAGTGATCCGCAGAATAACCGGTATGCCGGTGGAACAGTTTCTTGATGAAGAGCTGACAGGCAAACTCAACATCGACTTTTCATACGGTGCGAGGGCGCAAAACGCCGGCCGCATCGCAACCTTCTCCCGGTTGCGCCACGGCGATAATGTGGCGGCTGGCGAAGCAGGCGCGCCGCGGGAATATGCCGACATCATGCGCCGCACCATCGACGTCCTAGACGACGACGAAGACTACAACAGCTCAAAATGGCGGGGCGCCGTGATCCCGGCGGCCAACGGACACACCAACGCACGCGCGCTTGCGCAGCTCTACACCATGCTCGCACAGAACGGGCAGATCGACGGCACGCGCATACTATCCGAGGCCGCGATCGATCATGCGACGGAGCGCCAATGGGGCGGACCGGACCTGATCATTCCGGCCCACACAAATGTGGCGCTGGGCTTCATGCTCAATTGTCCGTCTTATTATGCCGGACCAAACCCCCGAACATTCGGCCATGCGGGTCTTGGCGGCGCCTATGGCTTTGCCGACCGGGAAAACCGCCTCGCTTTCGGCTATACGCCAAACAAGATCTGGCTGGGAGAGAAAGTGGAAACCGGTCGGCGTTGCGATGCCCTGGTCAAAGCTGTGTATGATTGCCTTGAATCTTGACGGTGGGGTCCAAACCCCGCGACGATCTTAAAAGGTACGCCATGAGTGATGGCCACGGACTCAGCATTACCAAAACACTGACCGTGACACGCGAACACTTGTTGAGTCACGTGGTCGGCGCCCAATCCTGTGGGCTGGACCTGGGCCCCCTGTATGAACGCGCCGGGGTTTCCGAAGAGCAACTGGAAAATCCCCATTCGCGCTACCCTTACGATAGCCTCAGCCGGTTACGCATGGATATCTGCCGCATCTTGGATGATGAGAATGCAGGATTTCTCGTGCGTGCCGCCCCGTGGGGCTCCACCGTCATGTTCTGCGAAGCCATTACGTCCAGCAGAACCCTGCGGGAAGTGCTCACGCGCTACCAGCGGCAAACCAATATCCTCGCTGAAGAAGTCCACGCGGAATTCATCGAAAGCCCCTACACCTCTTCCTTCAACTTCTACTTCGAGAACAGGAAGCAAATCGACGACCGTGCGGAGATTGAAGCACGATTGTCGTTCCTGCTCAGCTTTACCCTTTGGCTATCCGGCGGGCGCTTTCGCGCCAACAAGATCAATCTGGCTTTTCCTATAGTTTCGTATGCGGATGATTATTGCTACATCAATCCGGTGACGCATGTGTTCGGTCACCAAATCAACGGGATAGAGTTTGACACGAGCCTGCTGCGCGAACCGGTGCGCCAACCGCCCCGCGCACTCAAACAGTTTCTATCGAACCATTTGTCCTATTTGATCGACGAAAACCTGAAGCTCGGCAACATTGTAGAGCGCGTGAAGCGGGTGATTTCCGCAAGCGCCGGCATTGCGCCCACACTAGAGACAGTCTCGGGGGCGCTGCGCATGGCGCCAACCACTTTGCGCCGTCGCTTGCGGGAAGAAGGCGCGTCCTTCCAGCGGCTCAAGGACGAGATCCGCATGGCCAAAGCCATCCATTATCTGAAGGACAAAAAACTCACGGTTGCCGAAACCGCTGAGCTCACCGGGTTTGCCGATCCCGCCTCGTTCAGCCGCGCCTTCAAGGAATGGACGGGCATCAGTCCGAGAAACTACGAGGAATCGCACAACGCAACTGTGGGAGCGTAGATCGTGGTACTCCCTATTGCCGGACTATAGTGACAGGTCTGGATCTTGCCTGCCAAGAATGCGGGAAATCACGACGCCATCATCGGTGATCCGATAATAGATGGAATGGCTTTTGTAAACGCAGCGGCGGTATCCGACTCGAATATCGTCAACGGCAGGCCAGCGCAACGGCTGTTCCGCAATACTGGAAAACCGTTCATTGAGTTCATCGCGGAAGTCCAGCGCTTGTGCAAGACCAAACTGATCGATGCCAAAATCAAAAATGCGATCAAGATCGTCGTCGGCAGCCCGGGAGAGCTTATAGGTCGCCATTCTTGCGCTTCCGGTCGATCACGGACTGCATGATCTGATCCGGTGTTCTATCGCTTATTCCGCTTTTTTCACCTTCAATCAAGGCTGCACGAATGGTTTCAATTTCTTCCTGCTTTTCCTGATCGCGACGAATGAGATCGCGTAAATACTCACTGTCCGTCGCATATCTTCCAGTAGCCACTTGGGATTTCACCCATTCGTCGTTTTGATCCGTAATGGAATACGTCTTCTTAACCAGGCCCATGGCGCTCCAACTCGATGAGTGTCGAAAGGTCGTAAATTATACCACTTTTATCATACCAGTGAACCCGAATGTGACGTCTGGATTCAACGACTTAATGGACGAAGCTTTGGGGTTTATTCCGTCAGCGCGTGATTAAGGGGTCCGTGGCCGCTGCCAAGGCCGGGGGCCAGGCGGATAGCCTCATGCACATAGTCGCGGGCGCGGGTCACCGCATCGGTGAGCGGTAGGCCTTGGGCAAGTCCCGTTGCGATCGCTGACGCAAGGGTACACCCGGTGCCGTGGGTGTGAGGCGTGTCGATACGAGGGGACGAGAACACTTCCATCGTTTCCTTTGTGGCCAGCACATCGAACAGCTCGTCGCCTGGCAGGTGCCCGCCTTTGAGCAGCACTGCGTCGCAATCGAACATCAACAGGGTGCCGGCCGCCTGCTTCATTTGAGCGAGCGAGGTGATATTTGTACCCAGCAACTGTTCCGCTTCCGGAATATTTGGTGTGATCAGGGTGGCGTCGGGGAGGAGCGCCGATTTGAGAGCATCGACCGCGTCATCGGGCGTCAACACCGCGCCGCCCTTTGCCACCATGACCGGGTCGACCACCAGGGCTGCGTCACTGGCATGTTCGTCGATGGTCTTGGCCACCGTTTCGATGATTTCCGCCGACGGCAGCATGCCGGTCTTGATGGCATCGGCGCCGATATCGCTGAGCACGGCGCCGATTTGAGCGGCAACAACATCCGCCGGCACGGGCATAACGTCAGTCACGCCCTTTGTGTTCTGAACCGTCAGCGCCGTTATGGCGCTTGCCCCATAGGCGCCCAGCATGGTGATGGTTTTGATATCGCCCTGGATCCCGGCTCCGCCGCCCGAGTCGGACCCGGCAATGGTCAGCACACGGCCTTTCGGCCCGCCGCCGGCCGCGTCCGTCAAGCGCAGGCCTGTTCGAGCACCGTGACGATGTCGCCCACAACGGCTTTGACCATGGCTTCGTCATCCCCTTCCGCCATCACACGGATCAAAGGTTCGGTGCCGGATTTGCGGATGACCAGACGCCCCGTATCGCCTAGGCGCGCCTTCCCGTCATCGATTACTTTCTTGACGCTTTTTTCTTCAAGGGGCTTGCCCTTCTTGTACCGCACATTTTCCAAAAGCTGCGGCACGGGCTCGAACAGATTGAGGATTTCGCTGGCAGGCTTGCCGCTGCCGGCAATCACCGCCAGCACCTGTAGCGCGGCAATGATGCCGTCGCCCGTGGTGGTGAAATCGCTCAAGATGATGTGGCCCGATTGTTCGCCGCCCACATTGTAGCCGGCCTCGCGCATGCGCTCGACCACATAGCGGTCGCCCACTTGGGTGCGTTCGAATTTGAGTTTCATATCGTTGATGAAACGCTCAAGCCCCAAATTCGACATGACCGTACCCACCACACCGTCCGCAGACAGAATGCCGTCATTGGCCCAGGATTTGGTGACGAGACCAATCAATTGATCGCCGTCCACCAGCCGGCCTTGTTCGTCAGCTATCAGCACCCGGTCCGCATCGCCATCAAGCGCAATCCCCAAATCGGCCCGGGTCTCGCGCACTTTGGCGCACATGGTCTGGGTCGCGGTCGAGCCGCAATCAAGATTGATGTTGAGGCCGTTGGGGTCGACGCCCACGGAAATTACTTCGGCCCCCAGCTCCCACAATACGGCCGGTGCGACCTTGTAGGCCGCGCCATTGGCGCAGTCGACAACGATGCGCAGCCCATCCAGGCGCAAATTCTTCGGAAACGTCCGCTTGGCAAATTCGATGTAGCGCGCCTGCGCATCGTCGATCCGCTTTGCCCGGCCGATTTCCTTGGACGCGGCCAGACCGTCTTCCAGTTTGCCGTCCATGAGGGCCTCGATTTCGAGCTCCACGGAATCGGAAAGCTTGTAGCCGTCCGGACCGAAAAGCTTGATGCCGTTGTCGTGAAACGCATTGTGGGAGGCAGAAATCATCACCCCCAAATCGGCGCGCAAGGAGCGCGTGAGCATGGCCACCGCCGGTGTCGGCAACGGTCCGAACAGGAACACGTCCATGCCGGCGGAGGTGAAACCGCCCGTCAGCGCATATTCGATCATGTAGCCGGACAGGCGCGTATCCTTGCCGATCACCACCCGGTGGCGGTGATCGCCGCGCTTGAAATAGCGCCCGGCCGCATGGCCCACGCGCAGCGCCGTTTCCGCCGTCATGGGCGCTGCGTTGGCTTTTCCCCGAATACCGTCCGTGCCGAAATATTTGCGGCTCATACCCTCTTCCCTCTTCCGTCCCGATCTTAACCGCTTGCCGGGTCGTGGATCGGCGGCAATTGCCCTAGAGCAGACCATATTTTCAACCCGTCGCGCAACGCGGCCGGATCGTGTGTACGGATAAAATCGGCGCCCTGGGCGGTAACGAACAATTCCGTTGCTAGGCTGGCGGACGCCATCTCGCTTAACGGGCGGCCGGTGACCTTTCGCAGAAAAGACTTGCGGGAGACCGACACCAGAATGGGCAGATCGTATCGTTTCCGCAACCGGCCAAGGTTTCGCAACACCTCGAAGGACACTTCCATATCCGTGCCTAAGAAGAACCCCATTCCTGGGTCCAAAATAAGGCGGTTTCGGTTAATGCGAGCTTGTTCGAGGGCCGCCAGCCGGTCATCGAAAAACCGCTCAATCCGGCCCCAAATCTCTTGCGGAGAGGTGTCCACAAGGGCAGCCGGCCCACGCTGCTGCACCGCATGCATCACAACAAGCTTTGCTGGCGCATCCGCCAGCTCCGGGTAGAAGCCGGGATCGGCAAATCCTTGAATGTCATTGAGATAGGCCACGCCCTGGCTCAAGGCGTAACGCTGGGTTTCCGTTTGAAATGTGTCGATGGACACCGGAATGCCCGCTGCCGCAAAGGCGCCAAGGACGGGTGTAATCCGCTCGATCTCTTCCTTGGCGCTCACCGGTTTGGAGTTGGGGTGGCTTGAGGCAGGCCCCACATCCAGCACGTCGGCGCCCGCTTCCATAAGGGCATGCCCATGGGCAACGGCTTTGTCGAAATCAAGATACCGGCCGCCGTCGGAGAACGAATCTTCCGTAATATTCAGTATGCCGAATATATTCGGGTACGGCACATCGGATTTACGGATCGCCACTGCCCCGCACCCCGGCCCGCGAACAGTTAGCTCGGCTGTGGTTCCGGATTGCCGCCAATGCCGCCCGTTTTGGGCTTACCCGCACTCGGCACAGCCGATGTAGGGGGTGGCGGTGTGGCTTCCGGTTCGTCGAAAACATCTCGATCCGGTTTTTCGCCGCGCAGCAGGCCCATGATTTCTTCGCCGGAAAGAGTTTCGTATTCGAGCAACCCTTTGGCCAGCGCATGAAGATCGTCGATATGCTCGGTCAAGATCGTCCGTGCACTGTCATATCCGGCCTGCACGAGGCGTTTGATTTCCATATCGATCTTACGCGCCGTTTCTTCGGACATGTTCTGCTGCCGGGACACCGAATGGCCCAAGAAAACTTCTTCCTGATTGTCGCCATAGGCTAAGGGGCCAAGTTCTTCGCTCAAGCCCCATTGGGTGACCATGGCGCGCGCCAGGCCGGTGGCTTGCTTGATGTCGGACGATGCGCCGGACGTGACTTTGTCGTAGCCGAAGATCAATTCTTCCGCGACGCGGCCGCCCATCATAATGGCCAATTCCGACGTCATCTGTTCCCGGGACTTGGACAGTTGATCCGCTTCGGGCAATTGCATGACCATACCCAGTGCCCGGCCGCGCGGGATGATCGTTGCCTTGTGCACGGGGTGGGCCGCCGGCACGTTAAGCGCCACCAACGCATGCCCGCCTTCGTGATAAGCGGTGAGCTTTTTCTCGTCTTCCGACATGACCATGGAGCGCCGTTCGGAGCCCATCAGGACCTTATCCTTGGCCTCTTCGAATTCCGCCATGGTGACCAGGCGCTTATTGCGCCGCGCCGCCAGCAAGGCGGCTTCGTTCACCAGGTTCGCCAAGTCGGCGCCCGAGAATCCGGGGGTGCCGCGCGCAATCACGCGCACATCGACACCTTGAGCGACGGAGATCTTTTTCACATGCACTTTGAGGATCTTTTCCCGGCCGATAATGTCCGGATTGGGCACCACTACCTGACGGTCGAAACGGCCCGGCCGCAGAAGCGCCGGGTCCAGCACGTCCGGGCGGTTGGTGGCCGCGATCAGGATCACGCCTTCATTAGCCTCGAAGCCATCCATCTCCACCAACAACTGGTTGAGGGTCTGTTCCCGTTCGTCATTACCACCACCAAGGCCGGCCCCCCGGTGACGGCCCACCGCATCGATTTCGTCGATGAAGATGATGCAGGGCGCATTCTTCTTTGCTTGTTCGAACATGTCGCGCACCCGGCTGGCGCCGACACCGACGAACATCTCCACAAAGTCCGAGCCGGAAATCGTAAAGAACGGCACATTGGCTTCGCCGGCGATTGCGCGGGCAAGCAGAGTCTTACCGGTACCCGGAGGCCCCACCAGCAACGCCCCTTTCGGAATGCGGCCGCCCAAGCGCTGAAATTTTTGAGGATCGCGCAAGAATTCGACGATCTCTTGAAGCTCTTCTTTCGCTTCGTCGATGCCGGCCACGTCATCGAAGGTCACGCGGCCATGGCGCTCGGTGAGCAGTTTTGCTTTGGATTTGCCAAAGCCCATAGCTTTTCCACCGCCTGCCTGCATCTGGCGCATGAAGAAAATCCACACGGCGATCAGAAGAAGCATCGGGAACCATTGCAGCAAGACGCCCAGCAAGGACGGCACACGCTCGTCATCGGGCGCAGCGCTGATCTGCACGCCTTTTTCCGTCAGCCGCGTGACCAGCTGAGGATCATCAGGGGCGTAGGTTTGATACCGCGTATCATCGTCCCGCAATTTGTAAGCTAAGCTCTTGCCTTGAATATTGACGCTGTCGACCTTGCCGTCTTCCACATTTTCGAGAAATTCCGAATAGGCGATGGGCTGTTCGGCGATGGGACGGTTCTGCTCGCCCTGGAAGAGCTGGAACAGCGCCACCAACAGCAACGCAATGATGACCCAAAGTGCGAAATTGCGGAAATTGTTCACGAAGGAAGCCTCTTAAGAGCAGGGGGCGGCGTTGCCGTTCAACTATTTAATAATTGTTCTAAACTTCTACCGCTTTAACATAGTAAGAGCATTTCAGTTTACCAGTGGTCAAATCCGTGGCTCAACCGGTTCAAAGCGCGATAAACCCTTAAAAACTGCGGTAAATTCCGCCTGATGGCTGCCCTCCTCCGCCACAAAGCCAAGATGGGGCACCGAGACGACCGCTCCTTCCTGCCAAAGCGATGGTACGGTCAGGCAAACATCAAAAGGCAATGCTGTTTCTATCAGAGATTTGATCTGTTGCCATCCCTCTTCGCCCAAGGCCCGCACGGTGAAGTTGGCGCCGGTCGGGCCGCCGGTCACGCTTACGTTAAAGCGATGGTCGAATTCGGCGGTTTCTCCCGCCGCAAGCCCGACGGATTCCGGGGCCACCGCCGCCAGCTCCCGATAGATGAGAAGCGCGGGGCCGCCACCAATATCCGAAAGCACCGGCGGTGCCGGTACGAATCGGCATCCGCCAAGAGTGGCGCCATTGCCAAGGGAGTGGGAGGCGATGGCGTCGTACACCCGCTGCAAGCGGTCGAATCGCGGACGGTACGCGGTGCCGCTAACCTCACACGTTAACGCCGCCAGCAGGCGCAAGCCGATTTCGCGGCGGGCTTCAACCAATTGGGCGACGTCGACCACAACGAAGCCGGCTTCATGAGGGCGAACAGCTTGTGCCCACAATTGCGCGGTCATGTGCTCAAGCGCATCCCGCGCCGACCCCATACGGTCGGCGGTCGCGGCCAAGCGCTCTGCGGTGAGACCTTCTTCCGCCAGCAAGGGCATGATCTTCCGCATGCGGATGCGCGAAAACTTGTCGCTTTGATTGCTCGGATCCTCAATCCAGGGAATGCCCGCGGCGCGCAAGGTTGCCATCAGCCGCGCCTTTGGAACCCCAAGCAATGGACGCACCAGACGTATTCCGTTGACGGAGGTCTCCGGGTCCATGGCGCTCAACCCGTCAACACCGCTGCCGCGCCCCAGGCGCAAGAGAAACGTCTCCGCCTGATCGTCCAGCGTATGGGCAACCAACAACACACCGACCTTGTGGTGAGTGCACCAACCGGTCATCAGGCCATAGCGCGCTTCGCGCGCGGCCGCCTGCATGTCGCTGGTTGGTTTAGCACCTTCCCAGCGTAGTGTTTCATGGGCGAACCCGAAATGGTTTGCGAGATTTCGAACATCGAGCGCTTCGGAGGCCGCTTCCGGCCGAAGCCCATGATCGACAGTCAAGACGGTGACCAAACGCGGATCCACAGGAAGGGCGTGTAGCAAGTGCATAAGGCAGGTGCTGTCCGCGCCACCTGAGACGCCGACGGCCATGGGCCGATCCAAAACATCGGTGCAATGCGCGCGTTCAAAAAAGTCCCGGAACGCGTTGGCCGAGACCGGTGCAGGGTCCTGCCCTGCGCCGCCGGTCATTTACAACCGGCTCTCTTACGCTCCCTTTTGGCTGTCTCCAGGACCGACTGCCGGACTTTTGGAAATTCGGACCGGATCGATTTGAGAGCGCTGCAGCCGTCCTCGATTTCGCCCAGATTAATCAGACTAAGCCCAAGCTTAAGCATGGCGTCCGGCGCTTTTTCACTTTTTTTGTGCTGTTGCACGCCGGTAAGAAAGGCCTGGGCGGCTTCCCGATACATGCGGCGCGCATAGTAGGATTCACCAAGCCAGTATTGCGCGTTGCCGGCAAGCGGACTGTCCGGATGGGCGCTAAGAAAACTCTTGAGCGCGATCTCACCGCCGGCGTAGTCGCCCCGGTACAATAGATCGTACGCTGATCGATACTGCTCTTCTTCGGACTGCGGCAAAGCAGAGGTGGACAAGGTGCCCAGCGTGCCCGGCGGTGTCGGCCCACCACGGGCGACATCCACGGGCTTCGGCGCCGGTGGCGTGGAAGCTGGCGGCGTGGACGAACGCGGTCGCGATTGCGCCACCGCAGCACCGCCGCCCCCGCCTTCGAGGGCCTGCAACCGATATTCCACATCGCCGGACAAGCGGTCCATGCGTTCGGTCGCTTGGCGAATGGAATGATTGATCTGCTCAAGTTGACCCGTCAATCGGCGCAAGCTTGCTTCAAACTCGTCCATGCGAATCGCCATGCGTCCGGCAACGGTATCGTTGACCGAGCCGTCGTCTTCGAACGGCTGACGGCCGCCGGTTTCGTAATACTCACGCTGAAAGGCCTGAAAGTCGCGTTCAAGCCGGTCGAGCTGCGCGCGAATAGAGGCTGGATCGCTAGATGTTGGCGCTTCGGAGGACGGCGGCGGAAAGGGACCGGAATAGCCTTGCGCGTTCGCCGGCTGCCACGCGACCACACCGGCGATCAGCGCCAGTGAAACGACGGCCAAAAGCCGGCGACTCACCCTGAGATATCCGTTATGCGAGAACATTCTATCTGCCACCCTATCTTCAATTCCAACGCACTCGGTACGCCAAAACTTGGCCGAAATTGAGGCATTTCAACTACGCCTTCGATCTGCCAAGCCTAAGGGCGCCGGGGCGCCGACCATCCGTTCATACGCAAAAAGGGCGTCCGTTAGGGACGCCCCTTTAAACTCAGAAAAAACGATTAAGAATTGGCTAACCGTTTACAGACGGTTCACCAAGTCCTTAAGAGCCGACGCCGCCGCCGGTCAGAGCGGTGGTGCCGTTCCGGTTTTGCGCCCAGCAGCCTTCCGTGGACTCACCGCAGGTCGGTGCATCCTTGCCGAAGGAGATGGTTTCAACGCGCGACCCGTCGACACCCTGGCTGACCAGATAGTCGCGCACAGCGCTTGCGCGGCGGTCGCCCAGTGCGAGGTTGTATTCACGTGTGCCGCGTTCGTCGCAATTGCCTTCAATGCGAACCGTCGTTGACGGCCATTGCTGCATCCACTGCGCTTGCCGTTGCAGCTGCGCGCGCGCGGCTGAATCTAGGCTGTAGCTGTCCAGCGCGAAATAAACGCGGTTACCAATGTTTTGTTCCAGATCGGCGGCGGACCCAGGCACGATATCGCTGCCACCGGTATTTGTAGCTTCACTAGACGCACAGGCTGCAACAAACATCAGTGCGAACAATACACCGATGTGCTTGACCCCTAAGAGTTTACGGCTCATTGACAATTACTCCATATCTGCACTTTGGTTGGAATTGGGCGACTTCGAAAACACCGTAATGTTGGCCACTTCGCCAGGAGATGCGCCCCCGAATTCTCAAGGCTTTCCCAGTCTGTGATATGATTCGCCATGTTAACCATTCGCATTTAACGTATCAAGGGCGACCAGGCTGGATCAGACGCTTCTGTCGGCGTTGCAACTACTCTTTCGTTGTAACCCGTCAAATCGACTGACCATAGTTTAACGGACCCACCGGACCCATCGCGGCGCGTCGGCGTTTGTCTAAAAAACATCAGCACGCGACCGTTTGGTGACCAGGTTGGTCCTTCGTCCAAAAAACTTTCCGTTAACAAACGTTCGCCACTGCCGTCAGGACGCATGACGCCGATATAGAAGCGACCTCTATAAATTTTTGTAAACGCGATCAGATCGCCGCGCGGCGACCAAACCGGCGTGGCATATCGTCCGTCCCCGAAGCTTATGCGCTGGGCGTTGCTGCCATCCACATTCATGACGTAAAGCTGCTGTCCGCCGCTGCGGTCGGAATTGAACGTGATGCGGCGGCCGTCGGGGGCATAAGACGGCGACGTATCGATTGCGGGATCGTAAGTCAGCCGGCGTTTGATGCGGCGGCGCAGATCCATGGAATAGATGTCGGTGTTACTGTTCTTCGCCAGGCTCATAATGATCGTTGAGCCATCCGGCGAAAACCGCGGTGCGAACGTCATGCCTTCAAAATCGCCGACGATTTCCTGCTGACCGGTTTCGATGTTGAACAAATACACCCGTGGCAGATTGTTGAAGTAAGAAAGATAGGTGATCTCTTGAGACGAGGGGCTGAAGCGCGGCGTTAAAACCAAGTGCGAGCCATCCGTCAAATAAGATGCATTGGCCCCATCTTGATCCATGATCGCCAAGCGCTTGACCCTATCGACCTTTGGGCCGGACTCCGCCACGAACACCACGCGCGTGTCGAAATATCCGGTTTCGCCCGTGAGGCGCTCGTAAATCGCATCCGAAATGAGATGCGCCACCCGGCGCCAATTGTCCGGCGTGGTGTAATATTGCAGGCCGGTCATTTGTTCTTCGGCGAACACATCCCATAGGCGGAACTCGATCCGCAAACGGCCATCGTCCTGCAAGGTGGATTGGCCGGTCACCAGCGCTTGGGATTTGATGATCCGCCAGTCGCCGAAGCGCGGCCGCGAATTGATGTCGCGAATTTCTTCGATATAGGCTCCGGGATCGATCGCCCGGAACAGACCCGACCGCTCAAGATTATTGAGGATTACCTTCGACAAATCGCGGTTGATGCCGTCTGCCGGGGAGCCTGCTTCGATGAACTCCGGAATGGCGATGGGCAACGGTTCCACGTTTGCGTTGGTAATGTCGATCTGCAGCACGGCTTTGGCCGGCGTCACCGATAGGGGCGTCAGCACCAACATCAGGGCGGCGCAGATCGCGCCCAGCTTGGCGAGACTTGATGCAAGGTTTCCATAAGACTTTCTGGTTTCAGCCACCGAGGAGCTCCCTTGGGTCAAAACGTAATTCAATCTGCCGCCAGTTCGAGTATTTCTCGACCGGCAATCTATAAGGTTCGCAGCGACGCACCGCGCGCACCGCGGCTTCCGCTGCCACACGGAAATACTGATCCGTGATTACCCGCGCCCGATCCCGTTCGGCCACGCGCGGGGCATCCGACAACGTGCCATCAGGATTGAGCGAAATTTTGACGGTGACGACCAAATCTTCGGGATTTGCCGCCCCCGCCGGAAAATTCCAACAGCGCTCCACTTGCGCCCTGAGCGCATCGATCTCGCTCAACGTCACCGATGTGCCAAGGCCCACCCTTTCGGTCGCCGGTCCGGCCGTTGACGCCGGTTCCGTGTCGGCCGCCGCTTCCTGCCGCTGCTTCGGTTCTTCGGGAAGCTTGTCCAACAATGCCGCTACCTTGTTCAAATCGAAGTCGGGCTTTTTCGGCGGCGGTTTTGGTTTCACGCGGGGCGAGGCCTTCGCCGTTACTTTGGGTTTTGGCTTTTCGGCCTCTTTCGGTTTTTCCTCTTCTTTCGGTTCTGGCTCCGGTTCTTCCTTCGGCACTGGGATTGGCTCGGGCTCTGGTTCCGGTTCAGGCGGCGGCGCCAGCTTCGGCGCTTCTGCTTTCTTCGGTTCCGGTTCCGGCTCAGGCTCGGGTTCCGGCTCCGGCTTTACTTCTTCCTTTGGCTCTTCTTTTTCCGGTTCCGGATTGGCCTTGATGTTGGTGACATCGCCAATCTCGAATTCGATGGGAATAGCCAAAGGCGGTCGATCCACTTCCGTCGACCAACGGGGCAGCACGACCATTGTCGCCAGCAGGACGCCGACGTGCAGAATCGCAGAAAGAACTACCCCAGAACGCATGCCTTGGCCTTACTGACCGGGTGGCGTTTCACTGACCATGGCGATACGTCGAAACCCCGCCTGGTTCATGGTCGCCATCACTTTAACAACAGTTCCGTAATCCACGGCCGAATCGCCGCGCACATAAATGCGTTCATCAAAACCGCTTTCCGCAATCGCCATTAGGCGCGGGACCAATTTCTCGATTTCGACTTCCGTTTCTTGAAGATAGATTTGCCCGTCCTTATCGACGGTCACCGTTAAGGGTTCCTCGTCGCCGGTCAATGGCGGCGCCTTTGCTTGAGGCAGATCGACCGACACCCCAACCGTGAGCAGCGGCGCTGCGATCATGAAGATAATGAGCAGCACCAACATAACGTCCACAAAGGGCGTCACATTGATTTCACTCATGGGGCGCAGACCGGCACCATTGCGACCGTTACGCTTACCGTTGCCGTTCCCGAGAGAGGCCCCCATTTAACGGGACCTTTCGTCGAGCTGGCGCGACAGAATGGCGGAGAATTCGTCGGAGAACCCTTCAAGCCGCGTGGTGTAGCGGTTGAGGTCGTTGCTGAACTTGTTGTAGGCGACCACGGCGGGGATCGCGGCCACAAGACCCAGGGCCGTGGCGAACAGAGCTTCGGCGATGCCCGGCGCCACCACGGCCAAATTGGTATCGTGGCTAAGCGCGATCGCGCGGAAAGAATTCATGATGCCCCAGACCGTGCCGAACAAGCCGACAAAGGGCGCTGTTGACCCCACAGTTGCCAAGAACCCCATCTGGCGCTCGAGACGACCCACTTCGCGGGCAACAGTCACCGACATCACCCGGTCGATGCGTTCTTTGACGCTGGCGGCGAGTTGCCCGGAGACAGATCCGGATTCAAAAGACCGGCGCCATTCGCGCATGGCGGACACAAAGACCACGGCCATGGGATTGTCGGGCTTTTGACCGATATTCTTGTAGAGCTCATCAAGGGATTTGCCGGACCAGAACACTTGCTCGAAGCGGTCGGATTTCTTGCGGGCGCGGCCGAAACGGGCCGATTTGTCGAAAATGATCGCCCAGGACCAGAAGGATGCGAGGATTAGCCCCACCATCACGGCCTGAACGACAATGTCCGCTTGAAAAAACAGTGCTAAAAGCGAAAAGTCTGCCGCCGTGTGCAGTGTTGCTTCCGCAGCAACATCAGTGCCTTTGTCCATGCCCGCGCTTTCCCTTCTTAAGCGTGTTGCCGAATGACGTGGCGCAAAACAGAAATGGGCGCCGACAGACCGACAGCGCCTTTTGCCCCCATACTCCCGAGGCAAATACCCTGGGAATTGTGTCGAAACTTGGGCGCCACTCAGTCAGAGTTAAGGATGATGAGACCCCTCAATGACCCTCCAGAAGATAGGGGGCAAGAGCCTCACGTATCGTTAACGGCAAGCGGCGTGGACGGCCTTCCCGATTGATGCAGACTGCATGGACCGAAGCGGTTACCAAATCCTTACCATCGCGGGAAATGGCTTGCCGGGCCCACAGGCTTGCCCCGCTAAGCTTCTGATATTGCGTGCGAACTTCCAGCACATCGTCGATTTCGGCGGGGCCCAGATAATCAAGCTGGATGGATCGGATCGTAAACGCCAGCGGTGGGTCCATTTCCCACAGGGCCTTATGGTGAATGCCGATGGTGCGCAGGAAGTCGGTCCGGCCCCGCTCAAAGAACTTCAGATAGTTGGCGTGATAGACAATCCCCGTGAAATCGGTCTCTTCATAGTAGATGCGCACGGGCAGGATGTGGGTTTGTGCCTCCATGAAACCCGACTGGGGCGCCCGATCGCTCATCCCGCGTTCCGCTAATTGTTCGACGACTGGATCTTGTCGAGCAAATCCCCGACCGGGTGGGGTTTGGGCGGTGCATCAAATCCCATATGGCGATGGGCGAGCGCCGTGGTCATGCGTCCCCGCGGCGTGCGTTCGATGAAACCCTGCTGCATGAGGAAGGGCTCAATCACATCCTCGATGGCGTCGCGGGCTTCGCCCATGGCCGCGGCGATGGTTTCAATGCCCACCGGCCCCCCGGTGAACAACTCGCCCACCGTCTTGAGATAGCGGTGATCCATGGAATCGAGCCCGCGCGGGTCCACTTCCAAGCGCCGAAGGGCGTGATCCGCCACATCCGCATCGATCACCTTCTTTTTCTCCACCTCCGCAAAGTCGCGCACACGCCGAAGCAGCCGCCCCGCAACCCGTGGCGTGCCGCGGGAGCGCCGCGCCACTTCGGCAGCACCGTCCGCCGTCATCTCCGCGCTGAAAATGTCGGCCGCGCGGGTGACGATCTGCACCAGTTCTTGTTCGGTGTAGTAGTTCAAGTGGAACGGAATGCCGAACCGGTCGCGCAGGGGTGTTGCCAGCAATCCGGAGCGCGTGGTCGCCGCCACCAGGGTAAAGCGCGCAAGATCGATGCGCACGGACCGGGCGGCCGGCCCCTCGCCAATCAAAAGATCGAGCTGAAAATCCTCCATGGCGGGATAGAGCACTTCTTCGACCGCAGGCGACAGACGATGGATTTCATCGATGAACAACACATCCCGCGGTTCCAAATTGGTGAGGATCGCCGCAAGATCCCCCGCCTTGGTGAGGATGGGGCCCGAGGTTGCCCGGAAGTTGACGCCCAATTCACGGGCAACGATTTGCGCCAACGTGGTCTTGCCTAAGCCCGGCGGACCCGACAACAGCACATGATCGAGCGCCTCTTCCCGGGTGCGCGCGGCTTCCACAAAGACGCGCAGATTCGCCCGCACTTGTTCTTGGCCGATGAAGTCTTCCAGTGACAATGGCCTGAGGGCCGGATCGAGGGATTGATCCGCCCCCTGAACACTTTGGCTGACAAGGCGGTCGCCGTCTTGGGTCACCGGGCAAGCTCCTTCAGACTTTCGCGGATGAGGGTTTCAAGGGGCGGCTGACTTTCATGGGCGGCCAGAATGCCGGAAATCGTTTGCGCCGCTTGGCTCTCATTGTACCCCAAATTGATCAAAGCCGAGAGCGCTTCGGCTGATGCATTGGGCGTGCCTTCCGCCGACGTGGCGGTTGGTTTTTTGAGGGCCGCCACGGGCGCCCGATCCGTTCCCAGCGATGGCAATGGCTTTTCTTTGAGCTCGGTCAAGATACGGGCGGCCAAACGGGGGCCCACGCCGGATGCGCGGCTGATGGCGGTTTTGTCCTGAAACTGGATCGTGTTCGCCAATTCCTCCGTAGACAGAATACCAAGCAGCGCCAGCGCCACCTTTGCACCCACACCTTGGACCGATTGCAGCAGGCGAAACCAGTCGCGTTCGACCGCCGTCTCAAACCCGAACAGCTTGATGGCATCTTCGCGCACATGGGTTTCGATCGAGAGCGTGTAGACGTCGCCTTTTTCCGGCAATCTCGCCAGCGTGCGGGCACTGCATTGAACGTGGTAGCCGACGCCTTGCACATCGAGGATCACCCAATCCTCGCCCACCTCGTCCAATAGACCTTTGAGCTTACCGATCATGCCCGCACCATTGCACTGCTTGATTGATGATGATGCGCATGACAAATGGCAATTGCCAATGCATCCGCTGCATCAAACCCGTTTACTTTGGCATTGGGCAACAAGACACCAATCATTGTACTGACTTGTTCCTTTGTGGCGTGCCCGTTGCCGACGATCGATTTCTTCACCAGATTGGGCGCGTATTCCGCGACCGGCAAGCCGGCGCATGCGGGCACCAACAATGAAACGCCGCGCGCTTGGCCCAGCTTTAAGGCAGATGCCGGATCCTTGTTGACGAAGGTTTTCTCGACGGCGACCGCGTGCGGCGCCCAGTCGGCAATCACCTCGGCCAGCAAATCATGAAGCGTTGCCAGCCGGTCGGGATCCGATTGGGTCGACTTTGTTTGAATGGTGCCGTGAGCAATATGCCGGAGAGAGGACCCTTCGCATTCGATGACACCCCACCCGGTGCGCCTGAGGCCGGGATCCAATCCTAATATGCGTAACGGGAGACTCATAACGCAAACATCAGCGTTTCAAACTCCACCGTCATCACGAGGAGCGAAGCGACGACGTGATCCAGGGACCGCCGGATTTGAGTTTGTTGCCCTGGATTGCCGCGCCGCCCTATCGGGCGGCTCGCAATGACGAATGGGGAGTGAACAATGGTCCCTGTGAAGGCCCCGCTAAGCGGTGAGCTTCTCCATAATGTCTTCGGAGACTTCGAAATTGGCGTAGACGTTCTGCACATCGTCATTGTCTTCAAGCGCATCCAACATTTTGAGCAGCGTTGAGGCGGCATCCTCGTCGACGGCTATTTGATTCTGCGGTTTCCAAACAAGCTTTGCACTGTTGGGTTCTCCCAACGATTTCTCAAGCGCCTCGCGCACTTCGTGCAGGCTGGTGGGCTCACAGATGAAATCATGCCCTGATTCGCCAGATTCGCATTCATCGGCGCCAGCTTCAATGGCGGCTTCCAGCATGGTGTCCGCATCGCCGGCGTCCGCCGGGTAGTGGATCAGCCCCACATGGTCGAACATGAAAGAAACGCTGCCCGTTTCCCCCATATTTCCCCCATGCTTGGTAAAGGTGGAGCGCACCTCGCCCGCCGTGCGGTTTCGATTGTCCGTCAGCGCCTCGACGATCACGGCAATGCCGCCCACGCCAAAGCCCTCATAGCGGATCTCGTCATAGTTCTCCGCATCGCCGCCCTGACTCTTCTTAATCGCCCGGTCGATGTTGTCCTTGGGCATGTTTTCTTTGCGGGCGGCGAGGATGGCGGCCCGCAGCCGGGGGTTCTTTTCCGGGTCCGGCATGCCCATCTTGGCGGCCACGGTGATTTCGCGCGCAAGCTTGGAGAAGATTTTCGAGCGCTTCGCATCCTGAGCGCCCTTGCGATACATGATATTCTTGAACTGTGAATGGCCTGCCATCGGCTTGTCCTGCTTTATGAACCGCTAAGCCATCCCGCTCCCCCGTCCCAACCACCCCAAGGGTACCCTGGTTCGGGCGGTTGGGACGGGGGAGCGGGATGGCTTAGTTTTACTTGAATACTCTCACTTTTATAGAGGCGCTGGGGGTGTTCTGGTCAAGTCCCGGCGTCCAAAGACGGAATGGTTTCCCTCAACCGTCCGCCGAGGCGAACCGGGTCCACCCGCGTGGCAAGACCCGATTTCGGATCGGTCACGACGAACACTCCGCACAAAGTGGCTTCCCCCATAGCCGGCGTGAAACGACCGCTGGCCATTTTGCTGGTGAAGCGATTGAGGGGTTCGTCCTTTTCCATGCCGATCACGGAATCATAGTCGGCGCAAGCGCCCGCATCGGTTTGAAAAGCGGTTCCACCCGGCAGGATTTGCGTGTCTGCCGTGGGCACATGGCTGTGGGTGCCCACAACAAGGCTCGCCCGTCCATCGGCAAAGTGGCCCATGGCCATTTTCTCCGAGGTAGCCTCGCCGTGGAAGTCGATGACAACGGCGTCCGCATCCACCCCCAACCGGCATTGGTCGATTTCATCGCCCACAGCGGCAAACGGATCGTCAAGTGGGTCCATGAAGACGCGGCCCATGGCGTTGACCACAAGCACGCGCCCCTTGTCGCCTTCAAAAAGCCAACTGCCGCGCCCAGGGGTTTGGGCGGGATAATTGATGGGCCGCAACAGGCGATGCTCACCATCGATGAAGGACATGGTCTCGCGCTGGTCCCACACATGATTGCCGGTGGTGATGGCATTGACCCCCGCATCGAAGAACTCACCGCAAATCTTGGCGGTGATCCCGAAGCCGCCGGCAGCGTTTTCGCCATTGACGATCACGAAATCGAGCTGAAGCCTGGTCATGAGATCCGGCAGATGCTCCAGGACGGCATCGCGCCCGCGCCGCCCCACCACATCGCCGATGAAAAGAATGTTCAAAAAGAAATACCCCGTTTGCGGTCGTCAGCGCCCATTCCGGCACTCGATCGCTTCTTTTTCCGTGACCACCCAATCCAATCGCTGATCGTGGGGGTCCACGGGCAGCTTTGCCATTTCTTGAGAGGCATAGGCAAGCCCGATGGTGAGTAACGGGCCTGCATCGCGCAGTTCTCTAATGGTTTGGTCGAAATATCCGCCCCCATAACCGATCCGGTCCCCTGCCCGCGTGAAGGCCATGAGGGGCACGATCATCACCCGGGGCGTGACTTGCTCTGCTTCCAAAGTGGGTTGATAGATGTTGTACGGACCGGTTTCCAAGGTTTGCGACGGATCCCAGGTCCTGAAAATGAGTGGTTTGTATCTTCGCTCGACCACCGGCAGGCACAGTGGAATGCCGGCTTGATGTGCCCGCATCAGGATGGGAACGCTGTCGAACTCGACGGCGACCGGCCAGAAGGCACTCAGCGGACCCTGCTTACATAGCTGCACCAGGTTGAAGGCCGAGAACAGGACGTCGGCGGCCGCTTCCGCGGCTGCACGGCGTGTTTCCGCGTCGATCGCGGCCCGTTCCTCCGCAGCCTTTAATCTGATCGCAGCCTTGTCGTCCGTGTGCGGTATGACCGACCTCATGAGGAATGTGGCGGGACCGCACTAGACCGTGGGAGTAGTGAATCCTCAGGACCTGCCGAAACAGGTGGGCGCCGTGTGTCCGAGGCCACGACCCCGGTCAGGGACAGCTCCCTTTGAGGATGTTAAGGCCCCGGGGAATCAGTCTCCTCACAAATCAGGCAGAACCCGCCACGTACCAATTTAGTGCGTTTCTCGTTAAATAAAAATGGCTGAACGCAAGGCCGGACGATACCTAGGCCGGAGAAAGCTTTCCGGCGATATCTTTGATACGCGCGGCGGCTTTCTGCAGCGCGGCCGCGGCAGTTGCCTCTGTAGCGCCGGATGCGGTGATGGCCGAGCCCCGCCCGGCCCGCAAATTGTTGATCTCCGCCTCCAATTCGTCGACCCGCCCCAAAATATCTGACAGTTCGTCAGCAACAAGGAGGCCCGCCATGAGCAAAAGCCGGGCATCGCCCACCTGGCCCACACTGCCGGCCAGATCGTTCACATGCTTGTTCACATAGGACGCAAGATCGCGGACGTGGTCCTCTTCACCCTCATCGCAGCCGACGGTGTAGTTCTTGCCATTTACGGAAACGGTTATGTGGGGCATGGGTTCTCTATCCAGATGCTACGGTTAAGCCGCGTTTGAGCGGCCGGCCAAAACCGATTCGATATTGTTGATCGCGCCGTCGATCTTGCGCTCGATCAAATCCAATTGTCCTTGTTCCGGCGCTTGCGCTTTGGGCTTCGATTTGACGGCCTTGAGTTGCTCCGCAAGTTTGGCCCGTTCCGCGAGGACCGCCTCTAGCTCACGCTCGAGGGCCGCAATCCTCTTGTCGGCCTCAGCGCGCCGGACGGCCGCGGCTTCCAGGAGCTCCAGTGCTTGGTTCAATTGGGTGAGGGCTGCGTTCAGTGTCGCCATGAAAATCTCATTCAACGCTGCAGATTCGTGACAGAATCACCATACTCGTGTTCGCCAAAAAAATCATCTGAGCGGTGGCCTGCGGGCGCATGTCCGGACGACGCGTCGGAATGCCGCCACCCCCTTGACGCCAGCCACCCTCGAGGCCATGGTGCGCGCGCTTTCCATTAGAGCGGAACGTGCGCGCCGCTCGCCGACTGGCCGAGCGTTTTTTTCGAAGATCGAAGACGGAGCGAAGTGTGGGCAAAATGGTTTTGTCCGACAGTCAGCATCAGGAAATGGCGAACACCATTCGCTTCCTGGCGGCTGATGCGGTTCAAAAAGCAAAATCCGGCCATCCCGGCATGCCCATGGGCATGGCCGATGTGGCAACGGTGCTGTTCACCCAGTTCCTGAAGTATGACCCGACACATCCAAACTGGCCGGACCGGGACCGCTTTGTGTTGTCCGCGGGACACGGGTCGATGCTGCTTTATGCCTTGCTGTACCTGACGGGTTTCAAGGACATAACGCTGGACGAGATCAAGAACTTCCGCCAGCTCAACAGTAAGACCGCCGGCCATCCCGAATTCGGTCACGCCGCCGGCATTGAAACGACCACGGGACCGTTGGGACAGGGCCTTGGCAATGGCGTGGGCATGGCCATCGCTGAATGCCATCTGGCTTCGCGCTTCGGCGACGATTTGGTCGATCACTTTACCTATGTGATCGCCGGCGACGGCTGCATGATGGAAGGCATCAGCCATGAAGCGATTTCGCTTGCGGGGCACCTGAAGCTCAGCAAGCTGATCGTCTTGTTTGATGATAATGGTATCTCCATTGACGGCCCGGTTTCGCTTTCGGATTCGACGGATGTGCTGGCGCGCTTCAAGGCAGCTCAGTGGGATGTAAACGCCGTGGACGGACATGACCCCCAGGCGGTGTCAAAGGCAATCGTCGATGCGCAAAAGAGCGACAGGCCATCGCTGATTGCCTGCAAAACCACCATCGGTTTCGGCTCGCCCGGCAAGGCGGGGTCTGAAAAGAGCCATGGCGCACCTCTGGGTGACGACGATATTGCCGGCATGCGCGCAGAGCTGAAATGGCAATACGGTCCCTTCGAGGTTCCTGAAACGTCGCTTGCTTTGTGGCGCCAGGCCGGCGAGAGCGGAGCCGCCGCCTTTGCCGCCTGGGAAAAGCGCAAGCAAAGCAAGAGCGCCGATGTTACTACCGCCTTCGACGCCGCCATGTCGGGTACTTTGCCGGAAGAATTGAGCAGCAAGATTTCCGGTCTTAAGAAGGGTTTCTCGTCGGACGCGCCCAGCATCGCCACCCGGCGCGTTTCTGAGCAGGTGCTCGACCTGGTCAATGAGATGGTGCCCGAAACCATGGGCGGCTCGGCCGACCTTACCGGGTCGAACAACACGAAGGGCAAAGTGATCGCGCCGCTGACGGCCGAGAATTATGGCGGGCGTTATTTGCATTACGGCATTCGCGAGCACGGCATGGCGGCGGCCATGAACGGGCTGGCGCTGCATGGCGGGATTATTCCGTATAGCGGCACATTCCTGGTGTTTTCGGATTACGCGCGGCCCTCCATGCGGCTTGCCGCTTTGATGAAGCAGCGGGTCATTCACGTGATGACACACGACTCCATCGGATTGGGCGAAGACGGCCCCACACATCAGCCGATCGAACATCTGCCGGCATTGCGGGTCATTCCCAATCTGAACATATTCCGCCCGGCCGATGGTGTGGAAACGGCCGAGTGCTGGGAGCTCGCTCTCAACGCACAGGACACGCCAAGCGTGATCGCCCTTTCGCGGCAGAACCTGCCGACGCTGAGGACAGATCATACAGACAGCAATTTGAGCGCCCACGGTGCCTACGAACTGGCATCGGCCTCGGGGGATGCGCAAGTATCGCTCTTCGCCACCGGCTCGGAAGTGCATCTGGCGACGGCCGCGAAGGAACAGCTCGATGGTAAAGGCGTGGCGACCCGCGTTGTTTCCATGCCGTGCTGGGAGTTGTTCGATGCTCAGGACGCGTCTTACAAAACGCAAGTTTTGGGAAAGGCGCCCGTTCGCATCGGCATCGAAGCGGCGGCGGCTCAAGGATGGGAAAAATATCTGGGTGCGGACGGTGCGTTTATCGGCATGAATGGGTTTGGCGCCAGCGCGCCTTACCAAGACTTGTATGCGCATTTCGGCATCACCGTAGACAACATCGTTGCCACGGCAACGGAACTTCTCAAGTAAAGGATTTCGGAGGCAGAGTATGGCTGTTCGGGTAGCTATTAACGGGTTCGGCCGCATCGGCCGGTTGGTTTTGCGGGCCATTGTGGAAAGCGGCCGTAAGGATCTCCAAGTGGTCGCCATCAATGATTTAGGGCCGGTGGAAACCAACGCCCATTTGTTCCGCTATGACAGCGTGCATGGGCCCTTCCCCGGCAAGGTCAAGACGACCAAGAGCTCTATGAATGTGGGCACCGGCACCATAAAGGTGTTTGCAGAGCGCGATCCTGCTCAACTGCCGTGGGATGCGTTGAATGTGGACATCGCCCTGGAGTGCACCGGCATCTTCACCAGCAAGGAAGCGGCCGGCAAGCATTTGGAAGCAGGTGCCAAACGGGTGATTGTTTCTGCGCCGGCGACCGGTGCCGACATCACCGTGGTCTACGGCGTCAATGACAAGAAGATGCGCAAGAGCCACAAGATCGTGTCTAACGCGTCGTGCACCACCAACTGTCTGGCGCCCGTCGCGTTCGTGCTCAATAAGTCGGTGGGGATTGCCAAAGGCTTTATGACCACAATTCACGCCTATACGGGCGATCAGCCGGTGCTCGACACGCTGCACAAGGATTTGCGGCGGGCACGGGGTGCTGCTTTGTCCATGATCCCCACTTCCACCGGCGCTGCCCGCGCGGTGGGATTGGTGCTGCCGGAATTGGCAGGCAAGCTTGACGGCACCGCCGTGCGCGTGCCGACGCCCAACGTCTCCATGGTTGATCTGGTCTTTACGGCCAAGAAGAAAACCACGGTTGAGGATGTGAACAACGCCATCAAGAAAGCGTCATCCGGGCCGCTTAAAGGTATCTTGGAGACGGTCGATGGGCCCATGGTGTCCACCGACTTCAATCATAATCCGGCCTCGTCCACGTTCGATTTGACGCAGACGCAGGTGGTCGACGGCAATTTGGTCCGTGTGCTGAGCTGGTATGACAATGAATGGGGCTTTGCCAACCGCATGGCCGACACGGCGGTGGCGCTTGGTAAGCTGATATAGGCGCGATGGCTGCTTTCAAAACGCTTGACGATATTGATATTGCCAACAAACGGGTGCTGGTGCGCCTTGACCTGAACGTGCCCGTGCAAGACGGCGCCGTCACCGACGCGACCCGCATCGAACGTTCGGTCAAAACGCTTGAAGATCTGTCGGAGAAAGGCGCCCGGGTCATTCTGCTCTCTCACTTTGGGCGGCCGAAGGGGGAGCGCAAGCCGGACTTGTCGCTGCGCGTTGTGCTGCCGGCCCTCAATGAGGCGCTGGGCGCAACGGTCGGCTTTGCGGATGACTGCATCGGCGATCAGGCGCGGCAAGCCGTCGATGCGCTCGCGCCAAGTGGTTTTCTGCTTTTGGAAAACACGCGCTTCCACACGGGCGAAGAAAAAAACGATCCGGCTTTCGTGAAAGCACTCGCCGAATTGGGCGATGTGTATGTGAACGACGCCTTCTCTGCCGCGCACCGGGCGCACGCGTCCTCCGAAGGCCTTGCCCATGTGTTGCCGGCTGCCGCGGGCCGTGCCATGGAAAAAGAATTGAAAGCGCTGGCCCAGGCGCTCGAAGATCCGGAACGGCCCGTTGTGGCGATCGTGGGGGGTGCCAAAGTGTCCACCAAGCTCGACCTGCTGGGCAATTTGCTGGAGAAGGTGGACTACATCGTCATCGGCGGCGGCATGGCGAATACTTTCCTGGCGGCAAAAGGCGTTAATGTGGGCGCCTCTCTGTGCGAGCACGATCTAGCAGACAAAGCCCGCGAAATCATGGCCGCGGCGGACGCCAAGAATGTGGGCATCATTCTGCCGAACGACGCGGTGGTCGCCCGGGAATTCAAGGCCATGACCGACAGCGAGACCGTTGACGTCAACAATGTAGGCGCGGACCAAATGATCCTGGATGTGGGCCCCAGCACGCTGGTCACCATCAGTGGGCGGATTGAATCGGCCAATACGGTGGTGTGGAACGGACCGTTGGGCGCCTTTGAAATTCCCCCCTTCGACACCGGCACCAACACAGCGGCCCTGCAAGTGGCCATGCTCACCAAAATCGGCGAGCTTGTGTCCGTTGCCGGCGGCGGCGATACGGTGGCGGCGCTCAACAATGCCGGCGCCACAAAAGATTTCAGCTATGTGTCCACCGCCGGCGGCGCCTTCCTCGAATGGTTGGAAGGCAAGGAACTGCCCGGCGTCAAGGCGCTGAGCGCCGATTAGACGGCGTCGTTAGTATCTCATCATGGCGGATTGCCGACTTTGTCTGATTACACCTCCCCGCATCAATGACGTTGCCGCCTTTGCCGATACGCTTGAGCAAGCCTTGTCGGCGGGCGACGTGGCGTGCCTGCAGATCCGACTAAAAGACGTAGACGATGCCGCAATTATCTCGGTGTCGAAACCGCTCATCGAAATTGGACAGGCCCATGAGGCCGCGGTGCTCATCAATGACCGGCCCGACCTTGCCGACCGATTGGGGGCGGACGGTGTGCATATCGGACAAGAAGACACGCCTTATGCCGAGGCGCGCCAAATCCTCGGAGACGACCGTATTGTCGGCGTTACGGCACACGACTCGCGGCACTTGGCCATGGTGGCCGGCGAAGCAGGCGCGGACTATGTGGCGTTTGGTGCCTTCTACCCCACCACGACAAAGGACCCCAAAGCCCAGGCCAATCCCGAAATTCTGACCTGGTGGTCGTCTTTGTTCGAAGTGCCTTGCGTTGCCATTGGCGGCATTACGCCGGACAACGCGGCGCCTTTGGTCGAGGCGGGCGCCGACTTTCTGGCCATATCCTCAGGGGTTTGGCAGCACACGGACGGCCCCGCCGCTGCCGTTCGGAAGTTCAACGAGATTTTCGCAAAGTAGTAGCGCATTAGCGCAGCGTAATGCGCCTTTTTCAGCCGCAGCGGCGTATTACGGCTTCGCCTAATACGCCCTACATCGACACGCCCGTTTGCACTTCTAGCCTTTGTACATCCGCCCCAGAATGTGATCGAGAGACAGTCGGCCGGGACCCATAACGATGATCGTCAGCAAAATGCCCGACCACATCAGGTGGAGCGTCCAACCGGTGGGCACCGAATACTGAATAACGGCCGTCATGATCAGCATGCCCGTGGCTCCAAAACGGGTAAAGATGCCCAGGATAAGCAGAATGGGCAGAATATGTTCGCCGAGCGACGCGAATGTGGCCATCAGTTCCGGAAACGGCAACCCAAACCGCTCACCAAACAGATAGGCTTGGCTGTCGTTAATGTTCAGCGGATTCCAGCTACCCTTTTCAACTTTAGTGCGGCCCGAATTCCAAAAGACCAGCGCGATCGGCACGCGCAACAAAAGCAACCCCAGATCGCGGGTAACTTCATTCGAAACAGCGCCAAAAAAACTTGTATAGAAATTGCGCAGCGATCCGATGAGACCGCCCGATTGCGTCGATGCGTGTGTTGCATTCGCCATAAAAAAACTCCCTTGTCTTCAAACGCGCCCGAGCGCTTTAAATCTCAACGCTCGAAAACGCGCCTGCCGCCAAAAATTTGCGGAAGGCTTCCGTAATATCGAAGGCGTCATCGCAAGCGGCTTGGTCAACGGCTTCAGATACCGGTGCCCCGTCGAACAAATTACGTCCAAAGATTGCTTCCGGTACGGACAATGGACAGACCTGAACGGACTGTCGTGGCCGGGTCACAAGCGCCCCTTGCGCGCCCGTCCCAACATTTTGGGAGGTGGGAGGAATTGTTCCAGACCGCCTCACGCGCCAGTGATCAACCACGGAAATTTGTGAAGTGAGAAGCCGCGCGGCAGGATGCGGACCGAACCGTGCCTCCGCGAGCCGGTCACCCAATGTGGTGAGGCTTTCCGGATTAAGCGGCCTTGCATCGGCTGCATGCAGGGCTTCAAGCCAGGCGCGTTCCAGACGCGCCATGTCACTGAGGAGCGGATCGTCTTTGGTCAGAGAAATGGACGCCAGATAGGCGGGGAAAGCGTCCCCGAACAAAGCAAGCGACCGGGTGGTCGGCGGGTGATGAACCAGATAGCCCCGCGCCACCACCGCAAAGCCCTCATCGCCCAGAATTTGATGGACGACCGGATAGGCCTCCTTGAGCTGCGCGATTAGGCCATGGAAGAAATTGTTGCGGTAGACGCCGAACCGCCACCCCTGATCCCCATCGATCAGGTCCGGCCGCGCGTTGGGATCGTCGGCGCGGACCGCCTTCGCAAAATCGGACTGAAATGACTGAAGGTCCATCATGCGTCCGCCAACGCTGCGTGCGGCGTAGGGATGCCAAGTATCCGGTCCGCTTTGCACGCTTCGCCATAAAGCGTTGGCCAATCGGGAATGTTGGTATCCCATTCGACCAGTGTGGGCTTGGGGCCCACCCTCCCGATCAGACGTTCATATAGGTTCCACACCGGATCGCACACGACCGCCCCGTGATCGTCGATCAGCAGCGTTTCCCGCCCCTGGCGATCGACCGCATGTCCCGCCAAATGTATTTCGCCGATCAGATCAGCGCCCACGCTATCCACATAGGCTTCTGCGTCATATCCAACATTCCGTGAACTGACATAAACATTATTCACATCGAACAGCAGCCGGCACCCTGTGCGTTTAGCCACTTCCTGAAGAAACTCCGGTTCCGGAATGTCCGAGCCTTCAAGCATCAAATAGTTGGACGGATTCTCGATCAGAATTTGCCGCCCCAAAACCTCTTGGGTTTGGTCCACATTCCGGCAAACGTGATCCAATGCCTCTTGCGACAGAGGAACCGGCAAAAGGTCGGCGAAGTAATGACGGCCATGGGCCGACCAGGCCAAGTGTTCGGACACAAGCCCCGGTTCGTAGCGGTCAATCAGCGTGCGGAGCGCCCGCAGATGGTCCCCATCAAGGGGCTCTGCCCCCGCGAGCGACAAAGCAACGCCATGCAACGAAAGCGGATAGCGTTCGCGGATAGCGCTCAGCATGGCGTGGCGTGGACCGCCCGCTACCATATAGTTTTCCGGATGAACCTCGAACCAACCCACCTCCGGATTGGTGTCAAGGATCTCTTCCCTATGATCGGCTTTGAAGGAAACGCCGGCCCGGTCGGGAATGTGCGGCCCGCCGGGGACGGATTTCTGGGTCGGCTGTTTTTGCTGTTGCTGGGTGTGCATCGCCATACCGCTCTCCCGCGCGGCGCGGACAAAAAAGGCCGCATCGGACATCCGAAGCGGCCTTCATTCCCTGCCGATTAGCTGTTCGGCAGGTCGCGATCAAGTGGCGTCAAGCTGCCTTTAATTTCGCGACCATCCGCTGTGGTGATGCTGATGGATTCGCAGGTGCCCTTGTCCACCAAGGTCCAGGCATTGCCCTGATAGTCGACCGTGGATGTACCGGCGCAAGAGGTTCCGGGGCCGGCAGCGCAGTCATTTTCGCCCGCCTTGGAAACGCCGTAGCATTCTTCTTTGCTTTGGGCGACGGCAATGTCGGCTGTGGCCAGCGCGCCGGCGGCCAACAGAGCCGACGCCAGGATCTTGGAACTCTTCTTCATAATCGCTTCTCCATTTAATGACTTACAGGGACGTGGCGCTCCATAGCCGGTGCAGACTATATCGCACCTCGGGTAATTCCTTCAGCCGATTTCGGCAGGCTGTCGGCGGACAAAGAGCGGATGATCGGCCAGTTGTGGTCGGCGCCCCGGATATAACCAGCTTCCTGTTTCAACCAACGCTTGTGAACGCCTTGGCTGTTGTTCAAGTATAGCTTGCCGTCGACGATCTTGAAGGCCAGCGGATCGACATCGAACTTCCGGCCCTGTGCGGTCGCGAAAGCGCACCAGCCGCCATATTGAGGCGCATAGGCTTCCGGGTTGGCATTGAATTTTTCCAGGTTTTCCGCGCTTGAGAAGCGGTATTGGCCGCCATTGTACTCGGCCTGAAATTCATCCTTGCCGTCGGTGGGCGTGCCGGAGAAGTAAGCGACCACGTCATAGCCGGCCGCAATGAAGCCGTTTTGGTGGTTGTTCTCATCAGCAGCCAGGGCGCTGCCACTGGCGGCGAAAACGGTTCCCATGCCGATGACGGCGGCCATGGCCAGGTCTCTAAATCTTTTCAAAAATGACATCTGTATGTTCTCCTTGGCGATCGAATTCTTTGGATCTGAATGTCTCTAGGAGGGGTGACACCGATATGCGGACCTGCCCGGTTGGGCTTCCGCGGCCGACGCATCCCTCCCTCTACGCCAACGATCTGGGGTCACCATGGCACAGACGGAATGCACAAGTGATTCACGAACGTGTGACGGGTGATTTGAAGGCAAAAATCTGCGAAATTGGCGCAATTGAAAGGCGGGAGACAACTTGCTAGGTTCCGCCCGCTCCTGCGGCCGAACGGCCGCTAACTTATTGCAATGTAAGGCGGTCATGAAGATTAACGGTAATGAGATCCGTCCCGGAAATGTCATCCAGCACAACAACTCTTTATGGGTGGCCGTAAAGACGAATGCGGTGAAACCCGGGAAGGGCGGCGCTTTCAATCAAGTCGAGCTCAAGAATTTGTTAGACGGCAGCAAGCTGAATGAACGGTTTCGGGCTTCGGAAACCGTCGAGCGGGTGCGCCTTGAACAAAAGGACTACCAGTACCTTTATGAAAACGGCGACATGCTGACCTTCATGGATTTGGAGACGTATGACCAAATCGAACTACCGTCGGAGTTTGTCGGCGAACGATCCGCCTTCCTGCAGGATGGTATGCAAGTGACCGTGGAATCCCATGAGGGCAAACCCATCGGCATTACCTTGCCCGAACACGTCACGCTTGAGGTCACGGAAACCGAGCCCACCGTGAAAGGGCAAACGGCCGCCTCATCCTACAAACCCGCCACCATGGAGAACGGATTGCGGGTCATGGTGCCGCCCTTTGTTGATGTGGGGCAGAAGATCGTCGTGTCGACCGCAGAGGTTGAATACGTAAAGCGCGCCGACTAGCGCAGCACATCGGAAAAGATAGTGACCCTTCGAACGCCCGTTATGAACGTGATGGTGGCCGCGGCGCGCAAAGCGGCGCGCCATCTCGCGCGCGACTTCGGTGAAGTCGAACAGCTACAAGTGTCCAAAAAAGGGCCCGCGGATTTCGTCACCGAAGCCGACCACAAGGCGGAAAAGATACTATTCGAAGAACTCTCCAAAGCGCGGCCGGGCTATGGCTTCGTGATGGAAGAGCGCGGGGTTTTGGAAGGCCCCGACAAAAGCCATCGCTGGATTGTCGATCCGCTGGACGGCACCACAAACTTTCTGCACGGGCTGCCGCAGTTCGCCATTTCCATCGCCCTTGAGCGGGACGGTCAGCTTGTGGCCGGCTTGATCTTCGATCCGGTGAAAAACGAATTGTTCATGGCCGAAAGAGGCCAAGGCGCCTGGCTTGACGACCGCCGATTGCGGGTGTCGGGGCGCCGCGAGCTGTCGAACGCGCTCATTTCGACCGGCATTCCCTTCTCCGGGCGGCCGGGGCACGACCAATTCCTTAAGGAATTGGCGGCCATCACACCGCACATTGCAGGAATCAGGCGGTTCGGCGCCGCGGCGCTCGATTTGGCCTATCTGGCGGCGGGCCGGTTTGACGGCTTTTGGGAGCGCAACCTCAACTCTTGGGATATTGCCGCCGGGATCGTACTGATCCGTGAAGCCGGTGGCTTGGTAGCGGAGCTTGATGGCGGGCCGGATATGCTCGAAAGCGGAAATATCCTGGCGGCAAACCAAGATCTTATGCCCCAATTAACCAAAATTTTTGCTAATTGCGCTTGAGTGGACCACACTGATCCGTGGAAAGACTCATGCGAGTCGCAAGAGATCAGGTCGATTCGGTTTGCGTTCCAAAGTGGTGCCCCTTTGATCTCCGCATGGACCAAATATCCCGCTGCACTTGCGGCCCAATTCCTATTGGTCGCGGTGATGGTGTGCGCAACGCCGGTGCGTGCCCAAACGGCGCCGGTGTTTACGGCGGTTATCGCGTTTGATGTGGCCGATCACCAAATCAAGTCCAACGCGCGGGTGACCCTTGACGGTGTGGCGTCTCGATTGCTCGGCAACAATCATGGTGTGCGCATTACGGGGTATGCGGATGGTCTCCTGCGAACGGCGGCCGAAGACCGCCGTCTGTCCCTGCGCCGAGCGGTTGCCGTGCGCGACTATCTCATGGAGAAGGGCGTCAGCGCCGAACGCATCAATGCCTATGCCCGCGGTGAAGCGGCCAACAACAATATCGGCGCCCGCATCAGCGTTTTTGCGGCGCCCTAGAACGGCAAGATCTTGAGATGAGCAAAGACTATTCAAACGCCATGGAAATCGATCAGCCGAACCGGTTCTTAAGCCGGATGCTGCTGTTCTTGCTGGCCGTGGGCGCCATCTGTTTTCTATTGGCCGCCCCGCTAGAGCGCGCCTTCAATGCCAATCTGGCGTTCAACAGCCTGATTGCCGCCGTGCTTTTCATTGGGATCATCCATTCCTTCCGCGAAATCATTCTGCTGCGGCCGGAGATCAAATGGGTCAACAGTTTCCGCAAGACCGATCCGGGCCTGGTGCTGCCCAGCACGCCGGTCCTGCTCGCGCCCATGGCGACCATGTTGGGGGAACGGTCGGGCCCGGTAACACTCAATGCGTTGACCATGCGCTCGATCCTGGATTCCATTTCCACGCGCCTGGACGAAAACCGAGACCTTTCCCGCTATATGATCGGTCTGCTGATTTTTTTGGGTCTGCTGGGCACGTTTTGGGGATTGCTCGGCACGGTGTCATCCGTGGGAGATACAATTGGTTCCTTGTCGGCCCCGGAGGATGGCGAAGACGGCGCCGCCGTCTTCGCAGCACTCCAAGAAGGTCTTACCCGGCCACTCGCCGGAATGGGCACGGCCTTTTCATCATCCCTGTTCGGACTGGGCGGATCGCTCATTCTTGGCTTCCTCGATCTGCAAGCGGGCCAAGCGCAAAACCGGTTCTACAACGATCTGGAAGAGTGGCTTTCCACGGTCACCCGGATCACCGGCACCACAGGCGTTGCCGAGGGCGACCAAGCAGCGCCCGGCTATATCTCGGCGTTGCTGGAACAGACCGCCGACAACATTTCCGCGCTTCAGATGGCCGTGGAAAAAACCGTCGAAGACCGGACCAGTGCCAATTCCCATCTCATGGAGCTGACGGAAAAGCTCGCCACCCTCACCGACATGATGCGCACGGAACAACAATTGCTCATGAAAGTGGCGGAAGGCCAAATCGAGCTCAAACCCGTGCTCGAGCGCCTGGGGCACCAAAAAGTCAATGGCGGATTTGACGACGTGACAAGCGGCCATATCCGCAATATCGACGTTTCTTTGAAGCATATGTTGGAAGAAGTGGCCGACGGGCGCGAACAGGTCTTGCGCGACCTTAAAAACGAGATCAAAGTTTTGACAAAAACCGTGGCCAATCTGGAAGGAAGGCAGGGAACCGGGGGCACAGGGGGTTAGATGCCGCGCAGCACGCGATCGCGCCAGAGGACGGCGGATTATTGGCCGGGCTTTGTGGATGCCCTGGCCACGCTGTTGCTCGTGATCATTTTCCTGCTCGCGATCTTCATGCTCTCCCAGTTCTTCTTAAGCCAAGCGCTATCCGGACGCGACGAAGCGCTCAGCCGCCTCAACGCGCGGCTTGCGGCGCTGGCCGAAGAGCTTGATCTGGCCAAGGGTGCCAATGAGGATTTGCAGACGCAACTTGCCCGGCTGAGCGCAACCCTGGAATCGGAGACGGAACGGGCCGATACGGCCGAAGGCGAAGCAGGACGCTTGGCAGGACTGTTGAGCGATGCAGAAGATCAGAATACGGAAAATATCGATCAGATCGCCCTACTCAATCAGCAATTGGCCGCGTTGCGGGAGCAATTAGCGGCCCTTCAAGCGTCGCTTGAGGAATCTGAAAAGCGCGACGAGGAACAAAAGGCCGTCATCGCCGATTTGGGCAAACGGCTGAACGCGGCGCTGGCGCAAAAAGTTCAGGAACTGAACCGCGCGCGGTCCGAATTCTTCGGCAAACTGCGTGAAGTGTTGGGCGACCGGTCCGACATTGAAATTGTCGGCGACCGTTTCGTTTTCCAGTCGGAAGTGTTGTTCGCCAGCGGCTCGGCGGAAATCAACGAAGCAGGCAAGGAAAGCCTTAAGAAGGTCGCGCAAGCCCTGAAGGAAATCGCAGCCTCCATCCCGGGCGATGTGAATTGGGTGCTGCGGGTGGACGGCCATTCGGACCGGCAGCCCATCAACACAGCGCAATTCAAGTCTAATTGGGAATTGTCCAGCGCGCGGGCAATCGCCGTGGTCCGCTTCTTTATTGCGGAAGGCGTGCCGGCCCGACGCCTGGTGGCTGCCGGATTCGGAGAGTTCCAGCCCCTTGACAACACCAACACCACCGAAGCCTTCCGCCGCAACCGCCGCATCGAGCTGAAGCTCACGCAGCGGTGAGGCGCTAACTCATCCAATTTCGTTCAGCTGTCATAGCCGCCGATAGGCGGGTATCCAACGGCTTCACGCTGTCGAACAACTCCACAATTGTCGTCCCAGAAAGCGCGAAAGCGCTTATCTGGGACCCATACCCACCGTGCTAACAATTTAGCCTCAGTGGTTATGGGCCCCAGCTTTCGCTGGGGTGACAATTTGGAAGTGCGGCAACAACTTCAAGCCGCCAAAATCATATCCGCGGCCTTCTCCGCAATCATGATCGTGGGGGCGTTGGTGTTGCCCGACACCACTTCCGGCATGATGGAGGCATCGACCACGTGAAGGTTATCAAGCCCCCGCACTTTGAGGGTGGGGTCCACCACCGCCGCGTCATCCGTGCCCATCTTGCATGTGCCTACCGGGTGATAAACCGTGTCGGTGCGGTTACGGATTTCCTGTTCGATTTGCTCATCGGTCTGGATATGATCCGTATACAGCGCCTCCCCCCGTACCGGATCAAAGGCAGGGGATTCCATAATCTGGCGGGTCAGCTTGAAGCCGCGCATCATGGTGTCCATGTCTTCCTGCTCGCCCAGGAAATTGGGATCGATCAGGGGCGCCGCCATGGGGTCGACGGTGGAAAGCGTGACCCGTCCCCGGCTTTTCGGCCGCAATACACAGACATGACAGCTAATGCCGTGGCTCACATGAAGCTTGCGGCCATGATCGTCCACCAAGGCGGGCACGAAGTGAAGCTGCACGTCGGGCCGGGCTTCGGAAGGCTGGGACTTTAGGAATCCGCCCGCTTCCGCCATATTGCTGGTGAGCAAGCCGTCCTTTTTTCGCATATACGTCGCCAAGCCTTTTACCATCGACCACAGGCCCTGCGGCGTGAAGCCGATCGTATCCTTGGACGATGTTTTGTAGGACAGAATGTAGTCCGGATGATCGTGCAGGTTTTCGCCCACGCCTTTGAGGTCGTGCACGATGGAAATACCGCTATCGCGCAAACGATCGGCCGGACCCACGCCCGACAACATGAGTATCTGCGGCGATTGAAAGGCACCGGCGCTCAAAATGACGCCACGATTGGCGCGCAAGAATTTTTCTTCCTTGCCCTGACGGACGATCAGACCGGTCGCCTTCTTGCCGTCGAACACGACGCGGCACACCCGTGCCTTTGTTTTAACGTCCAGATTGGCACGGCTTTCCACAGGGCGCAGATAGGCGGCTGCGGTGCTGTGCCGCTTGCCGTTTTTCTGCGTCACATGATACTGCCCGCAGCCTTCCTGGCTTTCGCCGTTAAAGTCTTCATTGATGGGAAGCTGCAATTCGCGGGCCGCTTGGAGAAAGTTCCGAACGGTCGGATTGGGCGCCCGCAGGGATGCCACGTTCAACGGGCCGGCGGTTCCGTGATAATCCGACGCGCCTGCCTCGAAGTTTTCGGCCTTCTTGAAATAGGGCAGCACATCTTCATAGGCCCAGCCCGTATTTCCCAATTCCGCCCAGCGGTCATAGTCTTCCTTCTGCCCCCGGATATAGACCATGGCGTTGATGGAACTGGACCCGCCCAGCGTCTTGCCCCGCGGCTGATAACCCACACGGCCGTGCAGGCCCGGCTGGGGTGTGGTTTCAAACCCCCAATTGTGGCCCCGGGTCAACAGGCTGACGAGAAAGCCCGACGGCATATGAATGAGCGGGTTCGAATCGCGGGGCCCTGCCTCCAACAAGCAGACTTTTGTCCCACCGTCGGCGCTCAGGCGGTTCGCCAAAACACAGCCCGCGGATCCCGCGCCGGCGATGATGAAATCGAACTGTTCAGACTCCTGTGCCATGTGCCTGCGTCCTTTCTCTTCTTATCAGCTCTTCCCGTGCACGCTCGCTGCGCCTATGTCAGGCGAATATCCATCGGTGGTTATGGGCACCTGTTTTCACAGGGGCGACAACATGGGCATGTGTTGGGAAGTCTACGACCCTATGGTCCCGGCGTCACCGTTCCAAGTCGCACACAAGGACTTTTTCTTCGAACACGGAACCGATGATCAGCTTGTCTTGCCACCGCGCGCCCACGCTGGACCCGGAAATCTGTGTCCCAAGGTCGAGGTAGATTTCCGTGGCTTCGCCGCCACGTTCGCCCTTTGGCACAAGCTTGATCACTTGAGACGGTGAGATTTCGTCGGGATCGTTTGCGTAGGCCTGGAAGTCCAGCAGCTTCGGGTGTGCACCGATCCACAGACTGCCGTCGGGATGCACGTCGATATTGTCGAGGCCCGAGGTGATGGGCACTTGCTGGTCCAAGGTCAGCGCGCCGGTTGCCGGATCGCGATCATAGAACCGTACCATCATGTCGGTAGTTTCCGTCACATAGATCTGCGAGCCATCCGGGCTGCCGTTGATACCATTGGCGAAGGTGAGACCTTCCGCCACCAAACGCGACCTGGTGCCGTCGAAATACACCACACTGGATTTGTCCTGACGGAAATAGTCTTCCATGCGACGCGCCCAGCCGCTTTCGTTGGCGTGATCGTTGGTTGCGTAAAACTGCCGTGGCCCCACCGCATGCACATCATTGGGCGTGATGATGAACTCACCAGTCACGCTTTCCGTGTGGATCAGATCCCCATTGGCGGCCACATCGAATATTTCGATTATATGGCCACCCGCATTGGGGTGGTTGATGACGAAAAGGCGCTTCGTGCCGTCATCCCCTTTGTAGAGGCTGATGCCATGGGGCTTAAAGTCCTCGGGCGTGGTGGGAACCACGTCGACCGCCGGTTTGGACAAATCATTGAGATCGAAGCGCTGCACGGCGCCGCGCACAGGCGTTCCCGCCCGGAACGTCCGCCGGTCATAGGCGGAGGTGAAGACAAAGCCGGTTTCGTGGTCGATTGCGAGGTCTTCCGGTCCAACGGATGTGGCCACATCCACACAGGCGCCCACCGGATTGGGCCACAGGGTGGTGAACTGATTGAAGTCCATGTAAATGCGAAACACGAAAATGCCGACGATCAGGACGAGGACACCCAGCACCGCGCCCGCTCCGATATAGATGTTCCGCATACTTCCCCCTCGGACGGTTTCTTATCTTACGACGCCGCCACCACATCGAGCGATGCGGGCCGATCTTCTTCCGATGCGCCAAACTGCAGGCGGGCAAGCCGCGCATAGAGCCCGCCGGCGCGCACCAGCTCGTCATGGGTGCCTTCCGCTTCGATCCGACCATTGTTCATGACAATGATACGGTCGGCCTTGAGCACCGTGGCCAGACGGTGGGCAATCACAATCGTCGTGCGGCCTTCCATGAGATTGTCGAGGGCGTTTTGAACCAGCCGTTCGCTTTCCGCATCGAGCGCGCTGGTCGCTTCATCCAGCAGCAAGATAGGCGCGTCGCGCAAGATCGCACGGGCGACCGCAATGCGCTGGCGCTGTCCGCCGGATATGGTGACGCCGCGCTCGCCCATTTGGGTGTCGTATTTTTCAGGCAAGCGTTCGATGAACTCGTCCGCCTGGGCAGCGCGCGCCGCTGCCTTGATTTCGTCATCGGTTGCGTCCGGCCGACCATAGCGAATGTTCTCGAGTGCCGACATGCCGAAGACCACCGTATCTTGAGGCACCAGGCTCATCCGCTCGCGAACGTCACGCGGGTCCGCCTCGCGGATGTCTACGCCGTCCACCAGGACGCGGCCGGATTCAGGATCGTAGAACCGGAGCAGCGCCTGAATGACCGTACTTTTGCCCGCACCGGACGGCCCCACCAATGCCACCGTTTCGCCCGGCGCAATGGAGAGCGAAAAGTCATGGAGCGCTGCGTGTTCGGGCCGGGCCGGATAGCGCAAGGTCACCTTGTCGAATGCCACCTCGCCTCGCTTCTGTTGCGGCATGGGCGTGGGATTGGCCGGCGGGCGGATCACCGGCACCACGGCGAGCAACTCCATCAGCCTCTCCGTGGCCCCTGCGGCGCGTTGGATTTCGCCCCAGGTTTCAGAAAGGCCGCCGGCACTTGCCGCCAAGATCACGGCGAAAAAGATGAACTGTGCAAGATCACCGCCGGACATGGCGCCCGATTGCACGTCGCTGGCGCCCACCCAAAGCACACCGGCAATGCCGCCGAACACAATGGTGATGATGAGCGCCGTCAACACGGACCGCGCCGCGACGCGTAGTTTTGCCACGTCGAATGCGCTTTCCACCGCCGCGCCGAAATGCTGCCGGTCCAGATCTTCATGGGTGAAGGCCTGCACCACGCGGATCGCATTCAGGCTTTCGCCTGCTTGGGCGCTAGTGTCCGCCACACGGTCCTGACTGCGCCGAGACAGGTTGCGGACCACCCGGCCGAACAAGATCAGCGGCAGCAACACGACCGGCACGCCGATCAGCACCAGCAAGGTAAGCTTGGGGCTTGTGATCGCCAACATCACCATGGCGCCCACCAACATCAAACTGTTGCGCAAGGCAAAGGAGATGCTTGATCCGATGACGGATTGAATGAGCGTTGTGTCCGTGGTGAGCCGCGACAGCACTTCGCCCGTACGCGTCACTTCGAAGAATTCCGGGCTGAGGCTGGTGATGTGATTGTAAATGGCCTTACGCAAATCGGCGACGATGCGCTCGCCCAAGGTGGTGACAAAGTAGAAGCGGATGCCCGTGGCAACCCCTAAAAGCGCCGCCACGATGAGCAGGAAGCCGAAATACTGGCCGATGGCCTCGCTTTGATTGGCGCCGAAGCCATTGTCCACCATGTCGCCGACGGCCACGGGCATGACCAGCGTGAACAGGGTGGAGGCAAGAAGCGCGACGCCGGCCGCCGTCAGCATGGCCGGATATTGCTTGAGGAACGGCCACATCTTCATGAGCGGCCCCACGCTTTTCGCGGCGGGCCGCCGCTGGGCTTCCTGCTCGATGGCTTTGGCGTATTCTTCGCCGGAATGGATGTCCGTTTGGCTCAATCGACTGCGTCTCCTCGAGCGTTTCCAAGTGATGCGGGTGAGGCGCCAAAGGCGCCGAACGTTCACCTCACCGTCTGGAAACGCGCAAATCAAAGTATCTGGAGCCGTTTTGCGATTCATTAGAATGAAAACGGCTCAAGATCTGAGCTTGATATATAGGAGCCGCCGCGCCCGCGCAAAGCAACGCTACTGCGACACCTCGCCAATCTCCGCGGTGAGTTGCTGCAGCCGCTTCTTAATCGCGGTTTCATATTTGCCGGTCACAACGCCGGCAAGGAGGGTCAGCCGAAGGAGTTTTTGCCGGGCCAGCAGCGCTTCGTCGCTGATTTCACCCGCCGCCCAGCGGGTGATGATGGCGTAAATCGCCACAGCGGCGTCGCTCGCCAGCAGGTCGATGTTGACCCAGGGGAGCAGCGCCCCTTCCCGCTTTAGCTCCTTCAAGTAGCGGAGGTTTCCGGCCGCCGCCTGTCCGTGCAGCGTGTCGCGGATCCGGCTGTTAGTATCTTTGCTGAAATAGATGGTGAGCATCTTTTTGGCGTACGCCGGAACCCGCAGGATCTCTGCGTTGGACAGCTCCTGGGCCCGTTCAATCCGGGCGAGAACCGACCCCTCATCTTTCGGCACCAGCTTTTCGATTCGCTCGACAAACACCGCCACCACGGCCTGGGCGACCAGCTCATCTTGGCTTTCGAATATGTTGTAGAGGGTCGCCAGGGCCACGCCGCTGCGCTTGGCCAGGTCGCGCATGGTGAACTTGCTGTCTTCTTCCACCAGCATCTGCCGTGCGGTCTCCAATATGCGCGCCCGGCGTTCGGCCATGGCATCGCTGGCGTAGCCGGCGCTTCGCCCTGCCTGTTCTGGTCTGATGGTGGTGCCCGTATCGGCCATATTGCCTTTATCGCTCCTTGCCCTTGAGTTTCACCATAACAGATTCTATAAAGATTGGAACACGTTCCAATATTAAATGATGTCAGTATGAGTTCCCTCACCTCCCCGCTCCCCCGTCCCAACCACCCCAAGGGTACCCTGTTTCGGGTGGTTGGGACGGGGGAGCGGGGAGGCCGGGGTGACAGGAAATTTGACGGGAGGCACACATGTCCATCGAAGACCAAAGCATCCAAACCGTGCTCGATTTTTTGAAGGCGCTGGAAGGCGGCACGAAGCAACATGTGCGCGATGCCTACGACAATTATTTCGCGGACAACTGCATCTATCAGAATTCCGGTCTGCCGGACATGGATAAGCCCGCCACCATGGAATTCTTCTTCAGCGACATGGAGGGCGAACAGGGCATTGTCAAACTGGTCGCCGACATTACGCACATCGCCGCCAAGGGGAATGTGGTGTTCACGGAACGTGTGGATCATCACTTCGACAAGGACGGCAACGATATTCTCACACCGTCGATTTGCGGCATCTTCGAAGTAGAGAACGGCAAATTTAAGCGGTGGGCGGACTATTTCGACCCTAATCCCATGCTGCATCTGTTCGGTATGGACGAAAGCCAGCAAGCCGCGGAATAGGTCGTAGATTGAAAGCATCATGACCGACATTCCAGAGGGCTTTAAGCCCGCCCGCTTCGACGGCCAATATCTCCACCATGTGGGCCCCTATTACACCAAGAAAACCGACGACACGGTGTTGGTGGGCCTGCCGGTGAGCGACCACCACATCAATTATGTGGACATCGCCCATGGTGGCATTCTGACCACGCTCGCGGATGTAGCTTTGAGCTTTCAGGTCTTCTTGATCGAACGGCCTGCGCCGATGGTCACCACCGTCAGTCTGACCACGAATTTTTTGGGCGCGGTCAAGCTGGGCGATTTTTTGATTGCCGATGGGTACATCGACCGTTTGGGAAAACGCCTGGCCTACACCCATGGCACCATTCGGCGCGGCGACGATCTGGTGATGACCATGAACGGTGTTTTCAACGTACAGCGTCGATCCAAAACATAACCTCCTTACCAGAAGCGCAGGATTCGGCGGGAAATTCCATCTTGCCAAAAATTAGAACGTGTTCTAGAATATAGAACATGTTCTAATTTTGAACCCAAAAGGCCGCAGCACAAGACGGCCATGAGACGGGAGAGAAAACATGGCGCAAGCGCTCGCCGAACAAAGTCTGCTGAACCCGCAGACTCAGCAGTGCCCCTTCAGCTTTTACAAACAAGTGCGCGAAGAAGCGCCCGTGTACTACATGCCCGACATGGGGATGTATCTGATCACCTCCTACGATCTGATGCGCGACGTGCTGAAGGACTCGGAGACCTTTTCCAACCGGATTCCGGAATTGGGCGCCAACTCAATGTCCCACTTCGAAAAGGCGGAGAAAATCATCAAAGAAAAAGGCTTTGGACGGTTTATGCCGACCATCGTCAATAACGACCCGCCCGGCCACGGCGTTTACCGCGGTCTGGTGGACCAAGCGTTTCGCGCCGGCCGCATCCGTCAGATGGAATCCTATGTGGAACAAATCGTCGGTGAGCTGATCGATTCGTTCGAGAACGATGGAGCCTGCGAAGCCATTTCTCAATTCGCCGTGCCCGTGCCCATGTATGTGATCGCCGACCAACTGGGCGTGCCGCGGGAAAATTTCCAGCGTTTCAAAGAATGGTCCGATGCCTGGGTCGCAGGGCTTGGTTTGCCGAAGCCGGAAGCAGAGATGGTGGAAGCGGCCGAGCTGATCGTGGAAATGCAGCATTACATGATCGAGCGCATTCATGAGCGCCGCAAAGACCCCCAGAACGACATGCTGTCGGACTTGGCTCAAGCCACTTACAATGGCGAGCGGCCCTTGGAAGACCGGGAAGTGTTGTCAATCGTCGAGCAGATCCTGGTGGCCGGGAACGAAACGACAACCAATGGCATCGGCAATGGCTTACTGACGCTTGCGAAAAACCGCCACGTGCAAGACCGGATTCGGACAGCCCCGGACCTCATCACCAAATTCACCGAGGAAGTGTTGCGCTGGGAATCGCCGGTTCAAGGGCTATTCCGGTATGCCAAAAAGAATACGACCCTAGCGGGCGTTGAGATTCCGAAAGGATCGCGCCTGATGGTCCGCTATGCCGCCGCCAACCGGGACCCTTCCAAATTCGAATGCCCCGAAGATTTGAATATCGACCGCAAGAATAACGGGGCGCATCTGGCCTTCGGCTCCGGCATTCATCACTGCGTGGGATCTCAGCTTGCGCGGGTGGAGATGCAAGCAAGCTTCAAAGCGTGGCTCGCCCGCTTTTCGTCATTTGAACTGGACCAGCCCGAAGACACCATTCAATATCATTTGAGCTTTGCGTTGCGGGGGCCCCAATCTCTCAAACTAAAATTTGCCGCTGCGAACTAAGTAAGCGAGGAACGCCATGGGACAACTTAACGTCAAACAAATCCGTGATCTGATGGAATACGAAGCCAGCCGGACGGCGCCGCCGGAAGGTTTCCCCAACCTGCCGGATCTGCCGGGCGGGCGGTATACGGATCAACGGTTTTATGATCTGGAGAAGGAGCACATTTGGCGTAAGTCATGGCTCTTTGCCGGACACATTGACGAGATCCCCGAACCGGGCTGCTTTATGTTGTGGGAAAACGCCGGCCAGCCCGTGGTGATCGTTCACGCAGAAAGCGGCGACGTAAACGCCTTCTACAACACCTGCAGTCATCGCGGCGCGCCGGTCGTCACCGACCAAAAAGGCAAACGCAAATTGTTGGTCTGCCGCTACCATGGTTGGAGTTATACCCATGACGGCGATCTTGTGGCCATTCGCGATCCGGAGGATTTCGGCAAGGATTTTGATTTCAAATGCCGCGGCTTGACCAAAGTGCGCTGCGAGCGGTTCGGCAACTTAATCTGGGTGAATTTCGACCCCGACGCCATGTCCCTGCTCGACTGGTTGGGACCCATCGCCGATGAGTGGAAGGAATTTCAGTTCGAAAATTGCCGCCTGGCCCAGCGCCATACCTGGGACCTCAATTGCAATTGGAAGATTGCCATGGAGGCGAACACTGAGGTCTATCACGTCAAAAGCATTCACCCGAATACGGTCTCGCCCATCTTGGACGACCGGCGGAATGTGAACACGTTCTACCCGAACGGACATGGGCGCATGATTGCGCCGGCACCAGGCGGTGAGAAACTACCAGGCGGTATGCGGCCCGCCCCCCATGTGGGCGAAATCGAAACGGTCGGCGAGATTGGCCGCACCTGCACCCAGTCCTACGGCATTTTCCCCAATTGGGTGTCGCCGTTGAGTAACTTCTACATCCCGCCGCTTCTGTTCTGGCCGCTTGCCATCAACAAAACCCGGTTCGAGACCTTTACCTTCGCGCCCCAATGGGGCGACGGCCCCGCCCCCGATTTGTGGACGCAAGAGGGCAAGGAACTCAGCCAGGTGTTGCAGGAAGATACGGAGTTTGGCCTGTGGATTCAGAAGTCAGTCGAATCCTATGGCTTCAAGGGCGTACCGCTCAGCTATCAAGAAGCGCGCATCTACCACTGGAACCAAGCCGCCGACAAAATGATCGGTATCGAGAACATTCCGCCCGAGCTGCGGGTGCAACAGGTGATCGGCGATGAATGGATCTATCCCAACGATCCACGGGTCGCGTTGATGGAGAAATCAAATGCCGTCGGTGTCGATTGACCGCATTATAGACTTCGCCCCGGACACAGTTTGGGCCGTGCTGGCAGACTTCGGCGCCTTTCGCGAGTGGGCCATGGGCGGTGAAGGCTCCATTAAAGTGGAAGGCGACGGCCCCGGCATGGTGCGACTGTTGGACGTGCCTGGTATGGGCGAAATAGCGGAACGGCTGGACAAGGCGGATGGGGATAATCACCATCTGGTTTACTCCCTGTTCCACGGCAATCCGCTGGGCATGGCGCGCTACACAGCCAATGTGCATCTTTCACCCGAAGCCGGGGGCAAGTGCAAAGTTTCCTGGCACGGAGAATTCGACGCCATGCCGGACGCCGACCCGGCAACGGTGGGTGAGAACTTGCGCGGCTCCTATAACGGCATGACCGATGCGCTTGCGGCTTATCTGGCCGCCAAATAGTCCTTGATCGCACGCACCGAATGACGTGACATAGCCGCCAAAGAGCGGAGGTGTCACATGTCACAAACGGACCAACAAACCATCTTCATCACCGGCGGTGCCAGCGGCATGGGCCGCGCCACGGCGGAATTGTTCGCAGGCAAAGGATGGTTCGTGGGCATCTTCGATGTGGACGAACAGGGCCTGAAAGAAACCGCCGCCAGGATCGGGGAAGACAATTGTCTTGCGCGCCGATTGGATGTGACCGACACGCAAGATTTCATGGCCGCCATGTCGTCCTTCAACGAACGGACGAAGGGCCGCATGGACATCATGTTCAATAATGCGGGGATCGCCCCCAGCGCCTGGTTCGACGAAATGCCGCTGGAACAGATGCGCCGGATCATCGATATCAATGTGATGGGCGTGATTATCGGAGCGAAACTGGCCCTGCCTTTATTGCGCGACACCCCCAATTCGATCTGCATCAGCACGTCGTCTTCCGCTGCCACTTACGGCCATGCGCTGCTGGCCGTTTACAGCGCGTCCAAATTCGCCGTGAAAGGTCTGACCGAAGCGCTGAGCCTAGAGTTTGGGCGCTTTGGCGTACGCACGGCGGATATCCTGCCCGGCTGCATCGACACCCCCATGCTGCGCAATGCACTGGCCGCGCCAACCGGGCAACCGTTTACCGAGGAATTGTTCGCCAACCTGCCGCAAGACGGTGCCTACCGTTTGGTGCCCGTTTCCGCCATTACCGATGCGGTTTGGGGCGCGTACAATTCCGACCAAATCCATTGGTATGTGCCGGAAGAGGTGGGCGATATCGACCGCCTCAAAGGCACCGACTTCAACGCGGCGCGGGATGAAACGAAGGCGTTTTCGTTTCGGGAGTAGTGTTGATCGCCTGACGTTTCACCCAACTCTAACGTCATACCCGCCGACAGGCGGGTATCCGATGGCGCTGCCATCCCGCACCGATCACATTGATTCACTAAGGCCTTGCCGCAAATGAAAACCATTAGATTCCCGACCGGCTGCGCCGGCGGGGATGACAATGTGGAGCAAAAGGCTACGCCAAAAACTTGTAAAGCGCATCATCCTCGAACTTGCGGCCACCTTTGGTGAGGCTTTCGAAAAGCGGGCCCGACCAGATGGCCGTCGCATCCAGATTTTGGTTCCAGTCATGCACCACGCGCCGGTGCGCGATCTTCCACACATCGCCCCGCTTCTCCATGCGGTCCAAATAGCGGCCGAAGAAAATCATCTCCGTGTCCGTGTCCCCCTTGGTGTAATGGCAAGCAAGAACATAGCTTTCGATGCGCGCGTCTTGCCCACGAATATCAAAAGCGGTGTTGGTCACCATGTGGGCGGTCCGGTCGAAGGCTTTCAGCCCTTCCATCACGCCTTCCGCGAATTCATGAGCGGCGCCGTTGAACGTGCCATAGGCCACTTCCGCATCGGGCCAATAAGCTGACTTCAAACATTCCAAATCCAGCCGGTCGATGCCCCGGCTGTGCTTGGCCAGCACATCCTGAATGGCCAAACGGTTTTGCAGTTCTTCAAGAGAAGGAACTTGTCCTGTTTCATGCCCCATGCGCGCGCATCTCCCATGGTTCTTGAGTCGTTGAGCTTAGGGTGCAACGGATCTAGTCGCGCGAACAGTCTTTTTTGCGGGCAAGCTGGATGTCGAAACGTCCCGCCACTTGTTTGTGGAAGTAGATGGCGCAATCGTCCGGCGAAACGGTCGCCGCTTCCACATAGCCCCGAATGGCCTCTATGCGCTCCGGTGGGCCAAAAGGTGCGTTCTTTTCGGAGCGGGTTGCCACGTAAAGGCCGAACCCGTCGGCCGCACCGCGCGCCAGGGCCGACCGGTCGACCCGGGTGAAATAGAGGGTCAACTCGTCGCTTGAAACAGCGGCGGCAAATTCCAGAAGATCGGTGTTGATGTTGGCGAAGATTTCATCCGCGTTTTCCAGACGACGAAATGACCCGTCCGGCTGTCGGCGGGCCGCCAAAAAGTTCGATGATTGCGGGCCCCCACCAAAGAGCCGCCACAAATTGTCCGTCACGTAGAGCGTTTCGCCGTCCGCGCTGATTTCAACATCCATGTTAAACCAGCGGGGAATGCGCCGCTGAGTATTGCCGCGCACAGCGCGCACATCCGTCACCGCGCCGTCGGCGAAGGTGCCTTGCCACAGCGTGTTGACCGTCGTGTCATAAGCACGCGTGGACACGAAATAGAAAGACCCGTCCTGCGACAGGGTGGGCACGCCATCGAGCTTTTCAGAGTTCGCTGTTGTCAGCGGCCCGAGATATTTAAACTGCAGATCATCAATGCGTTTTGAGACATGAAGGTCTGTTTGATCGGATGGCCGGTTTCGGTTGTTGAAAAACAGCCATTGCCCGTCACGCGACAGAAACGGCTCCATCGCATGATCTGTATACCCCCTGATTGTCACAGGCTGGGGCGCCAAGAAATCCGAGGGGCCGGCATGCGCGCTCATTGTCACCACAATGCCGAGCCACAAGATTCCGACCGGAATTAGTCGACGCATTCGTCTTCCGCGATTAGGTGCTTGCCCACATGCGCAGTAGATTAGCGATGGATTTGTCCAAAGTCAGCAGCTCGGCCGATTGCGCCGGTAGTTTCGGGTCCAGCTCTTCACGCAGATTTTGCAGATCGAAGAGCACCTCACGTTGCTGGAGCTCGCGTATCCGGCTTTGTATCCACCCAATACAAACCAATCGCTCGCCGCTCAACACATCAGCCACTTGGTGCAAGGTGGTGGACGGATATAGCAACAAGTCACCCGCCTTGAGCTTGAAAGATTGCGTGGAACCGGCTTGGTCCACGACCAGCTCGCCGCCCTCATATGATTCCGGGTCGGACAGAAACAGCGTAAAGGACATATCGGTTCGCATCCAATTTTGTCCGCCACCGACGATGGCATTGTCTATGTGCATGCCATACCCACCGGATTCCTTTGTGCTGCTCACCACGACACGCGACCATTTGTGAGGCCGGGCCGCGGACTGCATGACCTCGTTCGTCTTGATGGCATCGAAGAGGAAGTCGTGCAGTTTGGCGCCCGGATCCCCGGTAAGGTCGGCTTGCTTGTTACGCTTGACCCGCGAAGCAACAAGGCCGGCCGTCTGCGCACCATCCCTCCAGCCAACCTGGGCGATCATCTGGTGGGCTTGCTCTAGACCGGCCTGATCCAGAACGTCTCCGATTGTTAAAATCACTGGGCAGTCTCCCGCTAATGACCGTCATTTAAGAATGACTTGCAATCGCATCGTCGTCACGATAGGCAGTCTCTCAAATCAGTGAGAGCAGTACCATCGAATTGAAACACAAAACTGCTTTACGAGTTGTTTGCCTCGTTCTCGGGAACAGAGCATGCCACCCGAATAACCGCCGTCCCAATCTGCCGAGGGAGCATTGCCATGACCATCACCTATAAGCGCTGGACCGGCTTGGGCCTGACAGCAGCCCTTATCGCGGGCTGCGGCGATCCAGAGCCCACCGCTGCCGAAAAGACGGTCGACGAACAGCCGACAGCCATCGAAGGGGAAGCTGGAGAGGCGGCGGAAGCAGGCGAGGCCGCCGTGCCCGCCATCACCGAAAACGGCCAGGCCGGTGAAGCTGGTGAAGGCGAAGGGGGTGAAGGTGGCGAAGGCACAGGTGGTGAAGGCGGCGAAGGCGGCATTGTTGTCGACCTGGCCGCCACGGATCCGGTGGTCTTCAAATCGGGCCTTGCCATTGTGGAAGCCCATGTGATCGCCGCGCGCGATGCCTTTGCCATTGGCCGCACCGAGGCTGCGGGGGAAATGTTCGCCCATCCCGTCGCAGAAGTGCTGGTGGATATGGAAGAAGTGCTAACGGCCCAGGGCGTTGAGCCCTTCGAAGACTTGCTGGTCCAAGCGTCGGAGGCCGCCTATGCGGATGGCACGACAGCCGAAACCATCAACCAAATGTCCGATGCCATCATCGCCGCGCTTAATGCCGCCGCAGAAAAAGCACCGGCCAGCGTTCTGCCTTTGGGCGCCGTGCAGGCCGGTGTTGTTGCCGACCAGGTGGAACGGGCTGTGGATCAATACAGATACGCCATCGAGAATGAGGAATACGGCCCCTATCTTGACGGTTATGGCTATTACAAGACGGCTGCTGCCGTGAATGAACGGTCCAGTGCCGACATCCTGGCCGCTAATGACCGCGCTGCCGCGGCTATTTCCGATGCACTGGAAGTGCTGGCAGCAGCCTATCCCAGCGCCGAGCGGCCCGAGACCCTTGATGCTGACCAAGGTGCCCTGTTGGCGGCCAGTTCCCGGGTGAAACTGGCGCTCGACAACTGATCCTCAACCCTCACGGCACGCATCCCAACCGCAGATTTCTTTTTTGCAAGTAATTCTTATTTGCGAAATTGTGTGCAAGTGCTACTATTTCCCAATAAATAGTGAGAAGCATTTGCAAGAAGGGAAGTTTATGGCCTGCGATGAACATGACCACCCGGAAGATGGGCTGACGATTGATCGGCTGGCGGCCCCCGAGCTGTTCTGTCTCACCTGTCTGAGGCTGTGGGTAGAGGAATGCTTGGAGAGACAAAGACCGGGCACGGACTGGCGCGACGGCTTTGCACAAGCGGGTATCCCCTCTTCGTCCGTGCACGCATTCGAGATGTTCATGACCATCGTTTCAAAGACGGCGCTCAGGCCGATCGATGTGCGTCAGTCCGCCTGCCAGTGCATGAGCCAGGATGAGGCGCGCTTTCTGGGCATGATCGCTGCGGTGCAAGCCGGATGCTTCCCCATGTTTCAAAACTTGCTGGGTGAATGGGTGCCGGTGACCGCTATTCGTGCTGCGACCATGCCCATATCGATGCTGGCGGGTGCCCTTGACGCCTGTTCGCTGCGGCTGCCGCCAATGGCAAAATCTGTTAAAGCGGAAACATTTCAAACGAACATGCTGGCGCGCATGGACCGGGGATCGCAGCAAATCCACTGACGCGGGCAACTGAGGGGACCATGGAACCAGCTCAACGAAAATCGCTTGCCGTGCTGATGCCGGCGCTCATTGCGTTCTCAATGGGTCAAACGGTTCTGTTCGCACTGGCGGGCCCTGTGGCCCGTGACATCGGCCTCACCGAATTTCAAGTGGGTATGATCATCGCCTCTGCCGCTCTTGTGTTCGTGATTGCCTCGCCGATTTGGGGACGTATTTCGGATCGCTGGGGCCGCAAGCGCGTAATCGTCTTTGGACTGACGTCTTACGGCGTCGTCAGCATTCTTTTTGCCTTAACATTGCGGTCGGGCCTTGAGGGCATGTTTGCCGCCGCCACCACCTTCTTCTTGTTGTTGTTTCTGCGCATAACCTATGCGGCATTGGGCGCCGGTATACAGCCGGCCTCCACCGGCTTCATGGCCGACGTGTCCAGCGCCGAGAAACGGTCGGCGGCCGTTGCCCTCATCGGGGCATCCTTCGGTTTGGGCACCATACTGGGCCCGGCGGCCGCGGCAGCCCTTGTAGGCTTCGGCATTCTAGCGCCCCTTTATGCGATTGCTGTGTATGGCCTGGTCATGGCGGGTTTGTGTTTTCTCCTGTTGGACGAACCTGCCCGCATCACAACCGCTGAAGAAAAAGCAGAAGACTTTTCCATTCAGACAATCCTTCCGCTGCTGATGATCGCGTTCTGCGTGTTCACCGTGTTCGCCATCATTCAACAGACCACGGCCTTTTACGTACAGGATTTCCTGGGGGCCGATTCGATGACGGCGGCCCGCATGACGGGCTATTGTTTCATGTCCCTTGCGGTGGCGGCGCTGGTGATGCAGGGCGGCGTGATCCAAGCGCTGAAACCGCGCCCCGAAATTCTGCTGTTGACGGGGCTACCGATTTTCTTGTTTGGCCTTTGGATTTACGCCATCGCCGGCGCGTTTTGGCAGATTCTTTTTGCGATGGGACTGATGGGGACAGGCTTCGGCCTGGTCAATCCGGGCATTACGGCCGGCGTGTCACTCCGTACCGGGGAAAACACCCAAGGCCGTGCTGCGGGCTTCATTCAATCGGCAGCGTCCGCTGGCTTTATTGTCGGGCCACTGCTCGGCACGGGGCTATATCAGATTTCGCCCACCTACGCGATCCTGTTAGCCGCCGTGATGCTGGCCCTGGGCCTCGGTGTGAGTATTTTTGTCAGTACAAATACAAACACCGCGGAACAGTCAGTCAGCTAAGCGCCATCCTTTCGCCCGGCTGCGCTCTGTCCAGAAATCGGTGTAGCGGCCGTTGAGATTGAGCAACTCGTGATGCGTTCCCCGCTCGACAATGCGCCCTTCCTCCAAAACAAGGATCTGATCGGCGGCCTGCACAGTCCTCAAGCGATGGGCAATCACCAAAAGCGTTCGGTCTTTGGTGAGCGCCTTGAGGGCCTGTTGGACGGCCGCCTCGCTTTCGGGATCAAGCGCCGCCGTGGCCTCGTCAAGCAGGACGATGGGGGCATCTTTTAGGATCGCACGGGCAATCGACACGCGCTGGCGCTCACCGCCGGAAAGCGACGTGCCGCCTTCGCCGACGCGGGTTGCATAGCCATCCGGCAGACGCTCGACGATTTCATCGACGCGGGCGAGACGGCCTGCCTCCCGCACTTCTTCGTCGGTTGCCTCGGGGCGGCCCATGCGGATGTTTTCTTCGATCGTGCCGTCGAACAGATACACGTCTTGGAACACCAGCGAGAGCTGGGCCATGAGATCTTCCGTGGCATAGTCACGCACATCCTCGCCGCCCACACGCACAATGCCGCTGTTCACATCCCAAAAGCGCGCGAACAGTCGTGTGATCGTGGTTTTGCCGGACCCGGACGGCCCCACAAGCGCGGTCATCGTATTTGCGGGGACCGAAAAGGTGACATCCGACAAAATCGCCCGGTCGTCATACGCAAATGTCACATTCTGGAACCCAAGCGTTGCATCTTTTGCGGTAGCGCTTTGCCTTGGTTCCGCAAGCGGCCGAGTTGATAAGAGAGTGTCCATGCGTGCAAGACTGTTGCGGCTGATCCTCAGTGCACCACCCAAATCCGCGGCCACGACCAACGGCTCCACATAGCGGACTGTAAGGACCAGTAGGGCAATGAGTTCGGGGACACCGATGGTCCCGCCAAGGGCCATATTGGTTCCGAACAAAAGAACAATTGTGAAGGCAAACTGGACCACCAACACGAAGGTTGAAAAGCCCGGCAAAGCCGCTGCCAATTGGGCACGGCCCGCATCGCGCTGCTCCTGCAGGGCCCGGTCAAGAAGTTGATGCCCTTCAACGGCGCGGCCAAAGGCCCGCAGAACCGCTTGCGATTGGGCAAATTCCACAATGCGGCCCGCGGCATCGGCACCGGCCGAGTGGGTGCGATGTTCCGTCCGCTGCACCACATTGCCCGTCCAACGGTAAGTCAGCGCGGCCACGGGCGCCGTGATGAGGGCGGCCAGCGCCAACCGCCAATCGAACAGAAACATGATCGCTATAAGCGTCGCCGGCGTGACGAATGCCGTGACCACCGGGCGCAACAAGTGCGCCGGTACACCGATCACGTCGATGACACCTTTGCTGGTCAGGCGGCCCACATCCCCCACCCGGTCGGCGGTGAACCAGCCCAGCGGCAATTGCGCGATCTGATCCCCAAGCCGCGCAAACAGGCCACGGCCCAGGCCGATGGCCGCACGGTATCCGGCCATTTGGGTGCGATAGCGAACCACCGCATAAATGGCCAACACGACCGTCATGGCGCCAAGCCATGTCCATGCACCGTCCGTATCGCCCGACAGCAGGGCGCCCAGCAGCGGCACCAGGAAGGCAAAGCCGATCGCCATGAGTACCGATTCCACGACCAGTCCGGCCACGTTCCAGCGCAAAAGCGTGCCGGCTTCGCCGCCGGCGATGGAAAGGAGAGATCTGATCATGGTTCCGCTCCTTCCAGGCGCGCACCTTCATTGGCCGCCCAAAGGCGCGCGTAGATGCCGTCTTGCTCCAGCAGTTCTGCATGTCTGCCGCGCTCTGCGATTTCGCCGTCCTTCAGTACACAGATTTGATCGGCGCCCGCGATGGTGTGCAAACGGTGCGCGATCACCAATAGGGTGCGCCCGGCGACGAGTTTCGCCAATGCGTCCTGAATGGCGGCTTCCGATTCCGGATCGGCAAAGGCGGTCGCTTCGTCCAGCACCAGGATCGGGGCATCCGCCAACAAGGCACGGGAAATGGAAACCCGCTGGGCTTCGCCACCCGATAGGCGCGCCGCCTCGCCCACGATAGCGTCATACCCGTTGGGGAGTTCCAAAATGCGGTCGTGAATCTGAGCGGCTTTGGCAGCCGCCTCGATATCGCTTTGAGCCGCATCGGGGCGGCCGAGCGCGATATTGTCCCGGACCGAGGCCCTTAACAATTGCACGTCCTGGAACACGAACCCCACATGTTTGTATAGTTCCGTGGATGGCAATTCGTGAATGGGCACACCGCCTATGATGATCTGGCCTCGTTTAGGGTCCCAAAAGCGGGGCAACAGTTTTGCAAGGGTGCTCTTGCCGGACCCCGAAGGACCTACCAGCGCGGTGACCGTTCCGGGCTCAAGGCTCAGATCGATGTTTTTGAGCACATCGGTACGGTCGTCATAGGCGAAAGTCACGTTTTCGAAATCGACCCGGGAATCGCTTGGAACGCGTTGGCTCGTGCCTTGGGGCAATGTGGGGGCGTCAAGCAGCGCGACGATGCGCTCGGCGGCTTCCTTCGCCAGCATCGTGTCGTTCTGGGCGTAGCTCATGGTGAGGAACGGCGCGGTGAAGCTTAACCCCAGCACCGCAAACGGGATTACATCCGCGGGCGTCATCCAGCCATTGGCGACAAACCATGTGCCGCCGGCCAAAATGACCACCAAAGAAAATACCGGCGACATGACAATTTCCGACGCCGACGAGATTTTAATCAGCCCACGGACCCAGTTCCAAAAATACTCCATGAACTGATGGGTTTCCTCCAGAAACCGGCCATAGGATTTGCGCGCCTGGCCGAAGGTTTTGACCACGGCAATGCCTTGCACGAATTCCACCGACGCTGCGTTCACGCGGCCCAGCGCTGCATTGTAGGCCGTCATCTTCTCGCCATAGCCCCGCATTTGATACGCATAGAAACCAATGCCGGCGATGAGCGGCACGATGGAAATCAGCGTCAGGCGCCAATCGACCCATAAGAGATAGGCAAGCGCCACAAGAGGCGTCACGAAGGCGGCGGTTAGGTTGAGGTAAGCGTGCCCCACCAAGTGGTGCAGATCGCCCACATCATCCTGCAGCGCCTTCTTCACTTGGCCCGCATTGCGTTCCGTAAACCAGCCAAGCGGGACGCGGCCGATGCGATCCACCATCTTCCGCCGCAGGTCCAATTGAAAATCCGCATCGGCGAAATGGGTGACGGCGCCGGCCCACATTTGGAAGAAAAGGCGCACCACAAGCGCGGCTACCCCGATCCAGGCAATGAGCCAGGCGCGGTCGGCATCGATTTGCCCTTCCGCCAACAAAACGCGGCCAACCTCTCCAACCGCGATAAAGGGGATCACGCCCGCCGCGGCGCTGATGCCCTGGAGAACGCTCGCGAAGATCAGCGTGCCCCGGATTGGCGCAAGCAGTCGACTGACCGCGGATTTCGACTTAACAGTCTTGCGAACCTCTTCCGGATCGGTCGCGGAAGGCTTCAGACTGTCCGGCAATGTGTCAGTGGTGTTGGTCATACGCGATCCTCGCACCTCATTAGATCTAACGGATAACATATTTGATAATGATTTGCAATTGCATCGTAGTGTCTCTTGAATCTGCTCTCAGATGCACTCGACAGATCTTTTTCGGTAAAAGAAAACCGACTACAAAATGCAAGAACCCGACAGGAAATTGGCGTTTTGGATGGTCCTGTGACCAACCCGAGCGACGGAAAGGCTGACCAAACATGTACATTGCCATGAACCGCTTCAAAATCATGCCCGGCAGCGAAGAAGCGTTTGAGAAGGTCTGGGCCGACCGGGATACCCATCTTGATCAGGTGCCAGGGTTCAAGGAGTTTCAGCTTGTGCGCGGCCCAAGCCATGACGACTACACGCTCTATGCGTCGCATACGGTGTGGGCGTCGGAAGACGCCTTTGTCGCGTGGACGAAGTCTGAAGCGTTTCGGGCAGCCCACCGCAATGCGGGGGATAACAAAGTGCTTTATCTTGGCCACCCGGAATTCGAAGGGTTCACCGTCGTTCTTGGGTCAACCGGCGGCTAGAGCGGCGTACGGTGCAAATCTCTCGGTATTGCCCCGGGGCTTGCCTTTTTTAAGGAGTTTGGGCTATACACCGCGCTTGCTTGAACCCCGGAAATGAGCGCGGCGGAACCCATGAAAAAAGAAGGCCATCCCGATTATCACGTGATCACGGTTGCCATGACCGATGGCACCACGTTTCAGACGCGCTCGACCTATGGCAAGGAAGGCGACACGCTGACCTTGGAGATCGACCCCACCACCCATCCTGCGTGGACAGGCGGCGGACAACACCTCATGGACCGTGGCGGACGGGTCAGCCGGTTCCAAGAGAAGTTCAAAGGCTTTGTGGGCAGCTAAAGGACGCGCCGTCAGGTTAGTTCGCTGAACGCTGCGGCCAACTGGTCGCGCTGATCCAACAAAACGTTTCCAGCGGGTTCATCACGATAAAGCTGACGGTCCAGCCGCTCTACACGGTCGTAAAGCTTCTCGCTGCGTGTCAGCAATTCCAGCAACCGATCCGGCAGCATGTCGTGGCCTTCCAGCTTGCGCCCGCGGCAGATTTCCTTCGCCCCCAGACGATATTTTTCCTGCGCTGCTTCCGTTTCCGACATTTCGCCTTCATCGACCGCACGCTGAACAAGTAACCACGAGGCCACCTGCATCAGCCGCGTCGTGAGCCGCATGCTTTCGCCCGCATAAGCCAGGGCCGCAACGCGCGGCAAATCTTTGGACTCGCGCCGGCCGTCGCCGTCCAAATAGGCCGCCGCCTCTTCAACAAGGGACATGCCATCGGCAAATGTGCGCGCAAACAGCTGCGACGCCATGAATTCCTTGGCGGAAAGCCCCGGCGTATCGTTATTGTGATCGAGATTATCTGTGGTCATTAATCGGGTACTCTTTTGGCATCTTCATCGCGCCCCGAATCACCAACCTCCCCATTATCATTTCCGCGTTTGGCGGATTTGACAATATCGGTGTCCGGAACCGGGACATGCCAGGTACCCATGCAAAAAAGGAGCCGCGGGGGGCGCGGCTCCAAGTTTCACAGTGAGGCGTCAAACTGGAGTGGACAGGAACCACTCCGGACCCGAATACAACGGATCGTGGAAACATAATGGGACGAAATTGGTTAACAAAAACTTACCGTTCCGACGATTTGTTAAACATAAAAGGCATAGATGGCTGCAAAGGGGGCTGGCTGGTGGCGCAAACGCGCTTCTCGCCCGCGTCTGCTCAGCACGCGGAGCACCGGCTGTATGTGGCAGAAAACTGGGAAAAAGCGGTCGAAAAAGCGAACCTGGTTGCGGTCGATATGCCCATCGGATTGGCCGATTTTGGTAAACGCCAATGCGACGTGCTGGCTCGAAAAAAATTGGGAAAAAAGAGATCGTCGAGTGTTTTTTCGCCCCCAAGACGGGGCATGCTTCGATTTGAGACGTATGCGGACGCAAATCGTTTTGGAAAGGAACAGGGTCCCAAAGCGACACACGGCGGCGGATTATCCAAGCAGGCCTGGAACATTACGCCCAAAATCAAAGAAATCGACGATTGGATCACACAGCGCCGCCAGTCCCGCGTGTTTGAGGCGCATCCGGAATTGGCCTTTGCCGCGCTGAATGGCGGCATCCCCCTGCCCCCGAAGAAAAGCAGCGAGGGTGTGCAAGCGCGGCGGCGATTGCTCGCCAAACATGGTTTCGAAAAACTTACACAGCAAGCGGACGAAATTCCAAAACGCTTGGCCGCGCCGGACGATGTGCTCGATGCCGCCGCACTCGTTCTGGTCTGTCAGCGTATCTTGCTTGGCCACGCAACTTGTTTGAGTGATCCCAGCCAAAGCGACGCCAAGAACCTGGCCATGGAAATTTGGTATTGAGTCTTTGTTTCAGACTACCAGGCCAGCCCGCTCCCCCTTCCCAACCACCCGAACCAGGGTACCCTTGGGTGGCTGGGAAGGGGGAGCGGGCCGGCTAGGTGTTCAACAAAGCTACTTCTTAAACACCGCGTCGGCCGCGGACATGGAAGACTCCTTCGATCTCATCAGCGCCTCACAGCGCGCAATTTCCTCCTTGAGGGCCACGATGCGTTCTTCCAACTCCGAAATCGAAAAGGTGGACAGATCTTCCTGGGCCCAGCTCACCGACTTCTTTTTTTCTTCCAGGTCGTCCGTATCCATAGGGCTTCTCCCGTTGCCATTTGTGTTAGTTTGAGCCGCGAGGCCCCTTGGACGCAAGAGCCAAGATCGCAAAACGAGCGCTCACTAAAAGCGCCGACGACACCTACAGGAGTTCCCATGTCCGCAAACCTGCCATCTGAAATGACCGCCATTGCCATCACCGAACCAGGAGGGCCGGAGGTGCTGAAGCCGACCAGATTGCCCATGCCCACACCCGGCGAAGGTGAAGCGCTCATTCGTGTGGAAGCGGCAGGGGTCAACCGTCCGGACGTGTTTCAACGGATGGGGTTTTATCCGCCACCCCCCGGCGCGCCGGACACACCGGGTCTGGAGGTGGCAGGCGAAGTTGTCGCTGTCGGCTCAAACGTCAACAACTTTTCGATTGGCGACCGCCTGTGCGCGCTGGTGGCAGGCGGCGGTTACGCAGAATATTGCGTTGTACAAACAGCCGCGGCCCTGCCCGTGCCCGCACCCATCAGCGCCGTCGAAGCAGCCGCCATTCCCGAAACCTTTTTCACGGTGTGGACCAACGTGTTCGATCTGGGCGGCTTGAAAGCGGGCGAACATTTTCTGGTTCACGGGGGCACCAGCGGTATCGGCACCACCGCTATCATGCTGGCCAAAGAGTTTGGCGCGAAAGTTTACGCGACCGCCGGGTCGGCGGAAAAGTGTCAGGCGATGACCGATCTCGGGGTGGACCGGGCGATCAATTATAAAGAAGAGGATTTTGTCGCCGCTCTCCAAGATGAAACCGGCGGCAAGGGCGTCGATGTGATCTTGGACATGGTGGGCGGCGATTACATTCCCAGGAACCTAAAGCTGCTCGGCTTTAAAGGGCGCTTGGTGTTCATCGCCTTCTTGGGCGGTTCTCGCGCCGAAGCGGACTTTATGCAGATCATGCTGAAGCGGCTCACTGTCACCGGGTCCACCTTGCGCGCCCGCGCCGTGGAAGAAAAAGCGCAAATCGCCAACAGTCTGGTGAAAAATGTCTGGCCGCTTTTCGATCAGGGGAAGATCAAGCCGGTGATCTACAAGACCTTCCCTCTGGCCCAGGCGGCGGAGGCCCATGCGCTGATGGAATCCAGCACCCATATCGGGAAGATCGTGCTGGCGACTGAATAAGCAACCCTTCTTAGGCGTCATGCCAGGGCTTGTCCCTGCCTGCCTTCGCCGAAGCGAAGCTTCTGCTTCGCGCAGGCAGGGCATCCGGAGCCACAAGCCGCCGAAGAAAAGCGCGACCCCCTACCGTTTCGCCCTGGATCCCAAGGACGCGCTAACGCTTGCCTTGGGATGACGGATTCACCTGTGGGTGGCCACGCCTCAATAATTATTCCCTTTCGGCCAAAAGAGGCCTATATACCGGTGCAACGTACCAAGACGGCCCCTCAGTGAGGGGCCGTAAGTTTTTGAACAATCGAATTTGCCTATGCGGGCCCGCGTCAGGAGGCCCCAAGGAGGAAGTATGGCTCAGCCCCTTATGCCGAAAGCGACCGCCGTTTGGCTGGTCGACAACACATCCCTAACCTTCGATCAAATCGCAGAATTCTGCGGCCTGCATCCGCTTGAGGTAAAGGGCATCGCCGATGGGGACGTGGCCCTGGGCATTAAGGGCTTGGACCCGGTGGCCGGCGGCCAATTGAGCCGCGAGGAAATCGAAAAAGCTCAGGAAGACCCGAAAGCACGGCTCAAAATGCTGAAAAGCAAGCATGTGATCCCGCCGGCACCGCCCCGCAAGGGCCCCAAATACACACCGCTTTCCCGGCGCCAGGACCGGCCCGATGCCATCGCCTGGCTGGTGCGCAATCACCCGGAACTCTCAGACACCCAGATCTCGAAGCTGGTGGGCACCACCAAGCCGACCATCGAATCCGTCCGTAATCGGACCCATTGGAATTCGGCCAACATCAAACCAGTGGATCCGGTTACCCTGGGCCTGTGCACCCAAATGGAATTGGACGGCGCCGTTCAGAAGGGGGCGGCACGGCGCGAGCGGGAAGCGAAGAAACGGGCCGCCGCGGAGAAGGCCGGCACCCTCAAGCCGGCAGCGGAAACGGTTGGCACGGCAGCGGCGGTCGAGGTGCCGATCGCTGCAGCGCCGGAGCCGGCGGCCGACCCCACGGCACCGGCCTCGGACGAACCGCAAATGCCCGCCGGCTGGGAAACCCCATCGGCACCGAAAGAAGAAGAGCCTGTGCTCAGCGCAGAAGATGTGTTCGGCAAAACGCCGGAACCGGATGAGCCGAAAGACGACAAGCCCGCCGAAGAGGATGTCGAGGAGAAAGTCGACGACGACAATCCGTTTGCCCAACTTAAGAAGCTGCAGGAATAGGACGGCAGCGTTCTTTTATTTCTGAGCCGCGAGGTTGTCGTTCAGCACCAAGCGCCCGCCGTCGGCGTAAAGCGTCTGGCCGGTCATGTAGCTTGAATCTTCCGAGATCAAGAATTGCGCGATCGACGCGATTTCGTCCGGGTCGCCGATGCGCCCCAGCGGCGTGCGCGACAGCACCCGGTTCCGCGCCTCGCTGCTGGACAGTTCCGTTTTCATGTATTCGGTCATGACGCTGCCGGGGCCGACCGCATTCACGCGAATGCCGCTGGGCGCAAGCGATAGGGCCATGACCTTCGTGAGCTGATTGACGCCCCCTTGGCTCACGGAGAACGAGGCTTCTTCCGGGGCGGCGACCACCGCGTTGATCGACGAAATGTTGACGATGCTGTAAGGGGTGGCACCGCCGGACAGGCCGTCGCTTTTTTCGATCTGCTCGATCATTTGCTTGGCGATCGCCTGGGCGGTGAGAAAAGCGCCTTTCAGATTGATGCGGATGACTTCATCGAAGTCTTCTTCCTTCAATGACAGAAAGTCACTCCGTACACGAATGGAGGCATTGTTGACCAGCGCATCGATCCGCTGATAGTTGTCGAGAGCTGCGGCGATAAGATTGTGCACGTCGAGCCGTTCGCCTACATCGCAATTGACGAAAATTACATCGCCGCCGTTTTCGCGAATGGTGTCCGATGCCGATTTGGCCGCAGCCTCATCCGTGTCCGCAATGACCACCTTCGCGCCGTTTTTGGCGAAACGGCGGGCGCACGCCAACCCGATGCCCGTGGCACCGCCTGTTACGACCACAACCATTCCAGCAATCGACATGGCCACACCCTGTAGTTTGATGGGAACAGATGCCCTCACACGCCGTCACGCGCGGGGCACGAAAACAATATGACGTCGAGCGAAAATGTTCCAGATTGCAAGTCTGCCCCAAAGGGAATAGGCTCGCCGCCTTTCGTCCGCGCGCCGGCGCCGCCGGCCGTCAATCGTCCTTATACTTCATGATCACCGATCCCTGGTTTTATGCCGTCGCTGTCCCTGCCATTCTGTTAACCGGCATTTCCAAAGGGGGATTTGCGGGCGGCATCGGCATCATTGCCGTCCCCATGCTGGCGTTGGTCATTCCGCCCGTGCAGGCGGCAGGCATCATGCTGCCCCTTCTGATTGTCATGGACGCCATCGCTACCTGGTCTTACCGCAACACATGGGACCGAACCAACTTCGCGATGTTGCTCCCGGGCGCGCTTGCCGGCATTGCTCTTGGCACATTGATGGCAAGCACCGTTTCCGATTCAGCGGTGCGCCTGATCATTGGCGGGGTCGCCATCGCCTTCGTTCTTAATCACTGGCGCAAACGCCATGAAGACCGTCCGCCGACAGAGCCGAACCTGGCCGCCGGAAGCGTGTGGGGCGGCGTGGCGGGCTTTACCAGCTTTGTCGCCCATGCGGGCTCCCCGCCCTTCCAGATCTATATGCTGCCGCAAAAGCCCGACAAGACCTTGTATGTGGGCACCAGCGTCATGTTCTTTACGACGCTTAATGTGGTGAAGCTTTTTCCTTACGCCTGGCTTGGACAATTGGCGCCGGGCAATCTGTGGACCTCGGCCGTTCTGCTGCCGCTTGCCCCTATTGGACTGCTGACGGGCATTTGGCTTCACAACATTATTGACGAAAAGCCATTTTTTCGATTGATCTACATTCTGGTCTTTGTGGTGGGACTCAAAATCACATATGACGGATTGACCGGCTTGCTAGGCTGATCCATTTGTCTACTGAATAATAGAGAAATATCGCGAACGCCCGCCTAAAGAAATGCAGGGCGCGACCAACAAAGAACATGAGGCATGATCATGTTGCCATGAAGTTTCATCATGCCCTAGGTAGAACAAAGGAAATTGAACGATGGCGCACAACCCCTATGAAATGGATCTCGACAAGAACGACGCCAATCACCAGGCCTTATCGCCCTTGTCGTTTCTGCGCCGCACCGCCACCGTCTTTCCCGACCACACCGCCGTCATTCACGGTCAGCAGCGGTACACTTATCGTGAATTCTACGAGCGCGCCTGCCGGCTGGGCTCGGCCCTAAAGGCCCGCGGCATCGGCTTGGGCCATACGGTCGCGATGATCTGCCCGAACATTCCGCCCATGCTGGAAGCCCATTACGGCGTGCCCATGATCGGCGCCGTGATCAACACGATCAATTACCGGCTTGACGCGGCAGCGATCGCCTTCATCCTCGATCACGGGGAAGCCAAAGTGGTGATCGTCGATAAAGAGTTTTCCGCACTGGCTAAAGAGGCCCTGTCCTTGTGCGAAACCAAACCCTTGGTCATCGGTGTGGATGACCCAGAATATCCGGGCGGCGAACTGATCGGCGAGATGGACTACGAAGCGTTTATCGCCGACGGGGACCCGGACCTGGACTGGTCGCTGCCGGTGGACGAATGGCAGGCCATCGCTCTTAACTACACATCGGGAACCACCGGCAACCCGAAAGGCGTGGTGTACCACCATCGGGGGGCTTATCTGCTGGCCATGGGCAATGTGGTGACGGCCTCGATGCAGCAACATCCGACTTATTTGTGGACGCTGCCCATGTTCCACTGCAATGGTTGGTGTTTCACCTGGTCGCTCAGCGTGCTTGCGGGCACCCATGTGTGTTTGCGGCGGGTCGAGCCGGGGCCCATTTTCGACGCGCTGGCCGAGCACAAAGTGACCCATCTGTGCGGCGCCCCCATCGTCATGGGCATGCTCGTCAATGCCACCGACGAAGAAAGAAAACCCCTGCCCCACACGGTCAATTTTTTCACCGCCGCGGCTCCGCCGCCTGCCGCGGTCATCGCCAAAATCGAGGCACAGGGATTCTTTATTACCCATCTTTATGGCCTGACCGAAACCTATGGCCCTGCCGTGGTCAATGCCTGGCACCGGGAATGGGATTCGCTGCCCGATGACGAACGGGCGCGCGTAAAGGCGCGCCAGGGGGTTCCCTATGAAGTGCTGGAAAATCTATCCGTGCGGGACCCGGAAACCATGCAGCCCGTGCCCAAAGATGGCGAGACCATGGGCGAAGTGATGTTCCGCGGCAATGTGGTCATGAAAGGGTATTTGAAAAACCCGAAAGCAACCAAAGAAGCATTCGGCTATGGCTGGTTTCATTCGGGCGACTTGGGCGTGTGGCACCCGGACGGCTACATCCAGCTCAAAGACCGCTCGAAAGACATCATCATTTCCGGCGGCGAGAACATTTCGTCCATCGAAGTGGAAGATACGCTGTACAAACACCCCTCGATCCAGGCGGCCGCCGTCGTGGCGCGGCCGGATGAAAAATGGGGCGAAACACCCGTTGCCTTTATCGAGACGAAGCCCGGCATAGAGGATTTGTCGGAGGAGGCGGTCATCGCGTTTTGCCGCGACAATCTTGCGCACTATAAATGTCCGCGCACTGTCGTGTTCGCGGAACTTCCCAAGACGTCAACGGGTAAGATCCAAAAATTTAAACTGCGGGACAAGGCGCGCGCTATGTAAACGCACGGCCTTCCGTGCACGGATTACCCGATCAGTACTGACTGTGAGTCTGGTTTAGAGGACCGACTTTAAGCTAATGGCGCGTTTCGTTTCGCAATCGTTCGAGTTCTTCTTTGAGGCGCAGTTTTTCCCGTTTCAGGGCGGATATCTGGAGATCATCTGAGCCGGGATTTTGCAGCTCGTTCTCGATCTGGATATCCAATTGTCTATGCTTTTCTTGAATTTCGGCAATATGCGCCTCTACGGCCATGCTTATCCTCCATTCTGATGAGCCATTATTAGAGCACCCTGACCGCTCCGTGTCATCCCCCCAAAACGCGGTTGAAAGAAAATTTTACAATGGTTGCCAGAAACAGAACGGCGCATTCCGTTCGCCAAAAATCGGCCGGTTTCAGCCATTTTTCGGAACAGCCGGGCCGAGAAACCTAGGGTTTTTGCGGTCCAATTAGATCCCTTACGGACAAAATTTGTGGCGTGCATTCCACCGGTCGATTTTGCCGAAAAGTTGAGCGATTAAGGTCACGCCGCGTTAAGCGTAGCGGTGCGCCCTGGAACGCGGCAGCCGGCAATTCGACCAGGTATTTCACCCTGAAATATGATATACTTTGCCAATTATCTCGCTGGCCCCTATTGACCAGACATTTGCGTTTGCGTGCTGATTCAAAAACCAACACATCATTCAATGATCGACGAGCGCGAAAAGGCCAAACAGGAACAGTTGACGCGATTGCGGCAGGAGCATCGGGATCTTGATGATGCCATCTCCGCCTTGGTTCAGTCCGGCAGTACGGACATGCTCCAAATACAGCGGCTCAAGAAAAAGAAGCTGATGTTGCGCGACGAAATCCAGCGCATTGAAGACGACATCGTTCCGGACATCATCGCCTAGAGCAAACCGGCTCTATTGGCTCTCTTTCATCGACTTTTTGTGCTGGTACATGTTCCGGTCGGCCTTGGCCATCGCCTCGGACGCGTCCTCGCCCGGCGTGAAAGCATAAAGCCCATAGGCGACCGAAAGCTGGAGCTTCTTACCTTCCCAGATCAACGGGTTGTTCTGAATGACCTGGGCCAGTGCTTCGGCTTTGCGCCGGGCCGCTTCTTCATTGGCGTTGGGCAGAATAACCCCGAACTCATCGCCACCCAGCCGGCCCACCACGTCCGATTCGCGAACGTTGCGGATCAGCAAATCGCCCACATGCATGAGCACCGCATCGCCGGCCGCATGACCCAGTGAGTCGTTAATGGTCTTCAAATCGTTCAGATCCAAATACACGATGCTGGCCGGCATGCCATAGCGATCGGCAAACGAAATCAACCGTGTCAGCTCGCGCACAAAGGCGCGGCGATTGCGGACTGGCACGAGAGGGTCGTGGTCCGCATAGTGCTCCAGTTCTTCGATGCGCTGCTGAGCCAATTGGATGTCCCGGCGCAGTGATTCCACCTCTGACATCAGTGTCATAATTGCATCGCGCACTTTGGGCGTCAGCTCGGCTTCCGGGATGCCCATGACGGAAGCGCTGTCCGGTATGGCTTGTGGCGCCGACATGCGCTGATAAGCACCGTTTTTTTGGGTGGGACGCACTGGGCGCACCGCGCCGACGGGCTTCGAATCGCCAACTTTCATGAGACCGATGACCTTCCCCCTTACTCGGGACCGACTATGGTCTGAAAAGGTAAACAAACATAAACCATATCGCCGGACGTCTGCGAATCGTTCACACCGCAGTCTGTCTTGCTATATAGTGCGCGCTTTCCTTTTGGCTCTCAATGGGGCCCATTCCGGCATCTGACATGAACACAGCAAACGCTCTTGTCGCCATTGCTATGGGTAGCCAGTCCGACTGGCCCACGCTTCACCATGCGGCAGCAATTCTTAACGAACTTCAAATTAGTTATGACAGCCGGATCGTTTCCGCCCACCGGACCCCGGAGCGCCTGTTTGAATTCGCAAAAACGGCCAAAGACAAAGGGTTTCGGGTCATCATCGCCGGGGCCGGCGGTGCGGCCCATTTACCGGGCATGATCGCGTCCCTCACACCGTTGCCGGTTTTGGGCGTGCCCATTCAGAGTAAGGCGCTGAGCGGTCTCGACAGCCTGTTGTCCATCGTGCAAATGCCCGGCGGCGTGCCCGTGGGGACGCTTGCCATCGGCGAAGCCGGGGCCAAAAACGCCGCCATTCTGGCGGCCTCCATTCTGGCGCTGGATGACGAAGCGCTGGCAGCGCGGCTGGACGCTTATCGGGCGGCCCAAACCGATGGGGTCGCCCAACATCCAGCCGGCATTCCGGACGAGAAGGCGTGAGCATGGTCCAGCGGGATTCGATCGCCCCAGGCGGCATTGTCGGCATTCTTGGTGGGGGGCAGCTTGGCCGGATGATCGCCATGGCGGCCGCCCGGCTGGGGTTCAAAACCCACATCTATTGTCCGGAAGAAGATGCACCCGCCCGCCAGGTGGCCTATCAATGGACGGTGGGGGCTTATGAAGACATTCCCCGTCTAGAGGCCTTCGCGGCGTCCACCGATGTTGTCACCTATGAATTCGAGAACATCCCCGCCGAAACGGCGAAGCTGCTGGCCAATAGAACGCTGGTGCGGCCGCACCCGGCCGCTCTCGAAATCGCGCAAGACCGGGAGCTGGAACGGAAATTCCTTACACGGATTGGTGTTCCGGTCAGCCCTTTCCATATTGTCAGTACACGGCAAGAACTTGACCGCGCGGTCGATGCGATCACTCTGCCGGCGGTGCTCAAGACCCGGCGGGGCGGTTATGACGGCAAAGGCCAGGCCGTACTGCGCAAGGCCGCGGATGCCGACAGCGCCTGGGAGGCCGTTGCCGGGGCGCCCTCTATTCTCGAAAAATTCGTACCGTTCAAAAAGGAAATCTCGGTCATCATCGGCCGTGGGCAAGATGGCCAATACGCGGCCTTCGATCCATCGGAAAACCGCCATCGGGATCATATCCTACATCAATCATTGGTGCCCTGCGACGAGCCGGAACCCACCATGGTCGCCGCCCATCAGCACGCGATTCGCATCGCCGAGGCGCTGGACTATGTGGGCATCATGGCCATCGAAATGTTTGTCCTGGAGGACGGCGCGCTTGATCCGCTGATGATCAATGAGATAGCGCCCCGTGTGCACAATTCCGGCCACTGGACGATCGATGCCTGCCATGTGAGCCAGTTCGAGCAGCACATCCGGGCGATCTGCGGCTGGCCGCTGGGGACCAGTGCGCGGCATTCGGATGCGCTGATGCAGAATCTGATTGGGGACGAAGTGCTCGAATGGCGCACCTTCATGACAAATCCCCAACTCTGTCTGCATCTCTACGGCAAAAACCCACCGCGTCCGGGTCGCAAGATGGGGCACTTCACCCGGCTCTTACCGCTGGGAACCAGTCGTTCGCAAATAAACTCGGGCTAGCCAAAAAATATTTGCAAAGTTGTAGAATAATTACTTGAAAAAAACTCTGCGGCAGTGCAACATTTTTAGGTATTTCTCTACCGAAATACTTGCTTCTACTTAACTTGAAACATGACTGGGGCCGCCCTTCTCGCTGGGACTGGGGCGCTATTGCCAAAAGATAGGGGATGTTGGCTGGGGCTGGGCGGAAACGCCTCGCGATCAAGTCGCGATACAATAATGGGTATGCTCGAACAACCACTTATGACGGTTCACGAAACGGCCGAGAAATTAAGGGTAAAAGAAAGCACTGTGCGGTCGTGGATCCGCGAAAAGAAATTACGCGCCATCAAATTCGGGCGCGAATGGCGAATCACAGTGGTGGATCTGGAAAAGTTCCTGAACGAAAACGCTAACAAATAGACCGTTCTAGAACCGGCGGGCGGGATACCGCAGTGCTCCCAACAGCGATGCCGGGGATGGCAGACGGTCCGTGACACCGCGCACGCCGGCTTTGATCTTCTCGATCTGCATCACATCAGCGATGCGCCGATCTAGGAACGACCAGGTTTTTTCGAACCCCTCACTTCGATCATCGAACCAAATCAACAGCACTGAGGCGTAGACGCCCGCCAAGATGGCGCGCTTTGTGTAGAAGTTGAAATCCGTCGAGGTATCGCCGATCCCGTTCCAAATCGCGTCGACCGTGCGGTAGAGCGCCTGTGTGCCAAGGGGCGCGTAAAACGGCAGCGAAAACAAGGCGGCGGCGCGGCGGCCTGCTTCGCGATATTCTGCCATCAACTCGATCCGTGTACGTACTGCATAGGTGACACGCTCGCGCACCCGCATGCTGGCTAAATCCACAGCCTCTATTTTCTTGAGGAAGGCCTGATCGAGCTGTTTCGAATAGTGCATGACCGCATCGACTTCACCGCCGGGAAAGATGACCCGCAACAACGATGCATCGATATCGGCTTCTTTTGCCGCCTCTTTCATGGTGCGGCTGCTCCAGCCGTCGAAGGGCACGTTGGGCAACATTTTTTCGACGATGGTGTCCCGTAGTTTTTCTGCTTTTTTCGCGTCCATGTCGCGCTCCTATTATTGGGCTGAGCCGTCGGCTGCCTGCTGTTGCGCCTCTACCAAGTGTTTGAACTCGGAATCAAAAACCAGTTTTGAAAGGTCGTCCATCCGCTGTGGATACAATATGCCATCCAAATGATCGCATTCGTGTAACACAACGCGAGCATGAAAGCCCCGCGCCTGCCGCGCAATACGCTGGCCGCTAAGATCGTATCCGCTATAGGAGAGTTTGAGCGGACGGGGCACGAGCCCACGAAGGCCCGGCACGGACAGGCATCCCTCCCAACCATTCTCGTGGTCTTGGGTTTCGATCGAGATTTCGGGGTTAATCAACACGGTCAACGGAGCGGTTTCGTCATAGCCTTCTTCGCCGTCCGGATTAAGCGCTGCTTCGGGCGGCGCCTGAAAGATCACGATGCGCTTCGACTCGTAGACCTGCGGGGCCGCAAGCCCTGCCCCGTCCGCATCGATCATGGTTTCGATCATATCTTCCACCAGCAAGCGCACGTCCGGCGCCGTGGGATCGGCGACGGGGTCCGCAACTTTTCGCAGGATGGGATGCCCCATGCGGGCAATTTTTCTAATGGCCATGACAGCAATATGGAAAGCACATGGCAGCCTGTAAAGTCGCTCAAGACACCAATTCTTAAGGATATCCGCGGCCATATCTGCGTCGTATTGCCCCAAAAAGCGCGATAATCGGTACCCCAGCATCTGGACACGGAGCCCACGCTCTGTTACACACTCGCGCTCCGGCCGGACTCGTTCCGGCTTTATTTTGTTGTTTGGCTAAAGAGGTGCCTCTTGCAGATTGTCGTTCGAGATAACAACGTGGACCAAGCGCTCAAGGCGTTGAAGAAGAAGATGCAGCGCGAAGGGATTTTCCGCGAGATGAAACTCCGCAATCACTACGAGAAGCCTTCTGAAAAGCGCGCCCGCGAAAAGGCCGAAGCCATTCGCCGGTCACGCAAATTGGCCCGCAAACGGGCGCAGCGCGAAGGCATGCTGCCGGGCCGTAAATAGGCCAAACCACAATCAAGAAACAGGCGGGATTTTCTCCCGCCTTTTTTGTGCCGCGCGCAGGGCGGCGCCTGGAGCAAGTCTGACCTAGAGCGTCAGAACGACTTTACGATTTCCTCGACCATCTTCTTGGCGTCCGAGAACAACATCATGGTGTTGTCGCGGAAGAAAAGTTCATTTTCCACGCCCGCATAACCGGAGCCCATGCCGCGCTTGACGAACAACACGGTCTGCGCGCGCTCCACATCCAAGATCGGCATACCGAAGATCGGACTTTGGGGATCGGTTTTGGCGGACGGGTTTGTCACGTCGTTCGCACCGATCACAAATGCCACGTCGGCTTGAGAAAATTCGCTGTTGATGTCTTCCAGCTCGAAGACTTCGTCATACGGCACGTTGGCTTCGGCCAGCAGCACGTTCATGTGGCCGGGCATGCGGCCCGCCACCGGGTGAATGGCATAGGACACCTTCACGCCTTCGGCTTTCAGACTGTCGGCCATTTCCCGCAAGGCATGTTGGGCTTGCGCCACGGCCATGCCGTAACCGGGCACGATGATGACGGAGCTTGCGTTCTTCATGATGAAGGCCGCATCGTCCGCACTGCCCTGCTTGATGGGCCGCGATTCCACCACGCCGCCCTCGGGCCCCGCCGTTTCGCCGCCGAAGCCGCCCAGGATCACGTTAAAGAAGGAGCGGTTCATCCCCTTACACATGATGTAGGACAGGATGGCGCCGGAGGATCCCACCAGGGCGCCGGTAATGATCAGCGCGATGTTTTCCAAGGTGAAGCCAATGCCTGCTGCCGCCCAACCGGAATAAGAGTTGAGCATCGAGACGACGACCGGCATGTCCGCGCCACCGATCGGAATAATAATCAGTACGCCAATCAGAAATGCCAGCAAGGTCAACGCCCAAAACGCCGAATGGCTTTCCGTCATGCAGAAGTAAGTGATCAGCCCCAACATCACCAAGCCGATCAGAGCGTTCAGGGGATGCTGAAAGGGGAAAACCGTCGGCGCGCCGGAAACCAGGCCCTGAAGCTTGGTGAAGGCCACAATGGACCCGGTGAAAGTAATCGCGCCGATGGCAACGCCCAGCGCCATTTCAATCTTACTGGCAAGTTTCAGAGCGCCCACACTGCCGATACCATACGCCTCCGGCGCATAGAGGGCTGCCGCCGCCACCAATACCGCCGCCAAGCCCACCAGGCTGTGGAAGGCGGCTACCAATTGGGGCATGGCCGTCATGGCGATGCGCTGGGCGATGACCGCCCCGATGCTGCCGCCAATCAAACCGCCGCCGATAATCATGCCCCAGGTCATCGTGTCTGAAACGTTGGCCAGCAGCAGCGTGGTGACCACGGCAATGACCATACCGGTCATGCCCTGGATGTTCCCCGTACGCGATGATTCCGGCGACGACAGGCCCCGAAGCGCCAAAATAAAAAGGATGCCGGAAACCAGGTAGAGGATGGTTGCGAGATTGGGATCCACCGTGACCACTCCTTATTTTTGTTTTTTCTTGTACATGGCCAGCATGCGTTGGGTGACCAGGAAGCCACCGAAGATGTTCACGGAAGCCAATATGACCGCGACAAATCCGAGCCATTTGGAGATTGTTGCACCGCCGGCGCCGCCATCCGGCGCCAACTCAACCCCCACCGCGATCAATGCGCCCACAATGATCACCGACGAAATGGCGTTGGTGACAGCCATCAGCGGCGTATGCAGCGCGGGCGTCACGCTCCAAACCACGTAGTAGCCGACGAATATCGCCAGCACGAAAATCGCCAGCCGATATGTAAACGGATCAATGATTGCTGCTTGTTCCATCGCGGTCTCTTTCGGATCGGTGCTTAATGATTATTGCTGGAATTGGGGATGAACGACGGCGCCTTCTTTGGTCAGCGCCGTGCCGGTGATGATCTCATCCTCCCAATCGACGGCCAATTGCTTGGTCTCGCCATTCACCAGCGGTGTGATGAAGTTGAGAAGATTGCGGGCGTATAAGGACGATGCGTCTGCGGACAATCGGCCGGCCACGTTCAAATGGCCGACGATTTTGACGCCATGCGCTTCGACAATTTCACCGGGCTTGGACAGGGGACAATTACCGCCCTGTTCCACCGCCAAATCGACGATCACCGAGCCCGGTTTCATTGATTTGACCATTTCTTCCGTGATCAGAACGGGTGCGGGGCGTCCCGGAATAAGCGCCGTGCAGATCGCGATATCCTGCTTTTTGAGCGTTTCCGCAATGAGCTCAGCTTGCGCCTTCTTATATTCCTCGCTCATTTCCTTGGCATAGCCGGCCGCAGTCTCGGCCTCTTTGGTCTCTTCGCTTTCGACCATGACGAAGGTGCCGCCCAAGCTTTCCACCTGTTCTTTTGCAGCCGGACGCACATCCGTTGCGCTCACAACCGCGCCAAGCCGCTTGGCGGTGGCGATCGCTTGAAGACCGGCAACGCCCGCCCCCATCACCATGACTTTGGCCGGAGCAACCGTGCCCGCCGCCGTCATCATCATGGGCATGGCCCGGTGGAAAATGGCGCAAGCATCCAAAACCGCCTTGTATCCGGCTAGGTTCGATTGAGATGACAACACGTCCATGGATTGGGCGCGGGTAATGCGCGGCATCAATTCCATGGCAAAGGCGGCAACACCGGCCTTGGCGTATTTTTGGATGGCGTCGGCTTCTTTGTAGGGATTGAGGATCGCCGCAAGCAGGGCGCCGGACTTCATGTGTCCCAGCTCTTCATCCGTGGGCGGCCGCACTTTGAACACCACATCGGCGTCTTTCAGCGCTTCCGCGGCCGATCCGACAATGGTTGCCCCGGCTTCCTTATAATCGTCGTCCGGAAGGTAAGAGGCATCGCCGGCCCCGGCTTCCACCACCACGTCGAAACCAAGAGCCGTCAATTTCTTGACCGTATCTGGTACCGCCGCAACGCGGGTTTCGTTATCGGATCGTTCTTTTGGAACCGCAAGCTTCATAAATGACGTCCTCAGCAATCTCTTTTTTCACTGCCATTTGCACCGAACAGTGATGCTGCAATTCTTTCGGCAGCGCTTTTTCTTCCGCCAAACGTACGCTTTAAAAGACTATCGCGGCCTGCACGGGGTGGTGCGCACGCCGCATGTTTTGCATCGCCCCTCATCGGAGCAGCGATGCCAGCCCTTGTCTGTCCTATCGGACCTAAAGGAGGAAGATCGCCATTGCGATCAGAACGACCACAACGCCCCCCGCAGACCATTTGGTCAACGTCATGAAGCCATCATAGGTGTCCTGGTTCGGAGCGGGGTCCATAACTTCTGGCTTTACGACTTTCTCTTTCATGACGGGCCCTAATTCTCAACCAAACTGCACGGGGGCGGACTATATCAACAATCGCCCCACCGACAAGTCCAACGTTGAGAATTAGGCCGCTACATGGGCCGGGCATGAGCCAAATCGTCGCACCCTGTTCAGACAGGCAGGGGTACGCCGCATTTTTGCAGAACCGCGGTCTGGCGTTCGCGCAAGGTTTCCAGGTCAAACCCCTCGATGGCCTCATTGAAAAGCCGATAGAAGTTAAGCTCCGCGTCCAGATGTAGAAAGACGGCGCCCAGACCAATCGCCGCCCGATCCATAAAGACAAATTCCCGCGGTGGGGTCACAGGCCCCAGCTCTTTGAGGCGCTTGCGTACTTCGAAAGCCTGTTTGCGCCCATAGTCGGACGGTTTCACCCCATCGGCAATGGTCCGCACACGATCATCGAGCAACGGGCCATAAATGAAGCCGGACCATATGTTCAGCGTTTGGATCAGTTCTTTGCTGAGGTTGCGGAACCCCCACGTTTCGTAAGCCGCGACCGCGAGATCGTCGTCCTGGTGCAAAAGCGCCTTGTAGAGATTGACCACGCCCATCACGAATTCGGGGCGGAAGATTCGGATGCACCCGAAATCGAGCAGGTTGATCCCGTGATCGGTGCGCACGGAATAGTTTCCAAGGTGCGGATCGCCGTGAATCGCCCCGAAATGGCTAAACGGAAACCACCAGGCCTGAAACATGGCGGCGGCGATACGTTTTCGGATGTCGGGGTCCGCTTCTTTGAACTCTAGAATTGGCCGTCCTTCGAGCCAGTTCATGGTCAACAGGCGCTGGGTCGACAGGTCGTCATAAACATTCGGCACTTCGATCATGTCCCTGTCGTGCAAGATCGTCCGGTAGAGCGCCATGTGCGCGGCTTCCAAAGCGTAGTCCAGCTCTTCCCGCAAGCGGGCGCCGATCTCCTCCGCCATGTGGGATGTATCGATGGATTGATCCATGCGCCGGTGGATGGAAAACAAGAGGTTTAATTGGTTGAGGTCCGCCTCTACCGCCGACTGCATGTCCGGGTACTGAAGTTTGCAGGCCAGCGGCGTTCCGTCCAAATGAACCGCCCGATGCACTTGACCAAGGGACGCCGCCGCCGCCGCATCGCGTTCGAAGGACGCAAATCTGCTTTTCCAATCCTTGCCGAGTTCAGCCGCCATGCGCCGTTTGACGAACGGCCAGCCCATGGGCGGCGCGTTCGTCTGCAATTCCGCAAGCTGGCTTGCAAATTCCTCGGGCAACGCATCGGGAATGGTCGCGAGCATTTGCGCAACCTTCATGATGGGCCCTTTGAGCCCACCCAGCGCGGCGCGCAATTCGCCCGCATAGCGGTCATTGTCTTGCCCCGAGCCAAGCAGCATGGTGCCCGCATACTTCATGGCAAGGCCACCAACGCCCGCCGACACTTTGGCGTAACGCTTGACCCGTCCGCCTACCGTATTGTTTTCACGAGAACTCACACAATCGCCTTTACGTGCGTGACCCTATTCTTCGGCTTCGCCATCCCCCTCCTCCGTTTCGGATTTGCTGGGCAGACGCCGTATTAATATGTCCCCATTTTCAAGAATTTCAGGGGGGGCATATTGCGGCAAGTTATCGATGACGATTTCCAGCGCGCGGATTAGGTGTTGCGCGGCATCGGCCACGGACTGAGCCGCTTCGTCCAACTCGCCGGCCACTTCCTCTTTCGGCTCTTCGCTTTCCGCATAGACCGGGGCGGCCGTCATCAAGCAAGCAATTGTTAAGCATACCCCTGCCAGTTTTTTGGCGTTGTTCGATTGTTTCATATGCGACCTTCCATCGACTGTTCCCCCCTCGTCTCATCCTTTCGGACGGTCCGTTTGCTGTCTGATCAATAACAGCGTCAATCTGAAACGGCCCCGCCTGCGACTTAAGTGGGTTTTTACCTATGTGCTCCATTATGGCTCAGTTGTGGCCGGAGCTCATGGAATTTTTACGCTTCCTTAAGGGCGCCGGCCACGCGGACACTTTGTTGAAGATGCGTGATGAGGCGTCTCATGGCACAGCTTATTCTTATTGTGGATGACGATCCGACCCAGCGTCGCTTGTTGGAATCCCTGGCAACGCGGTTTGGCTACCGGACGGTCCAAGCCGAAGGCGGCAAGGAAGCGCTCGAGCTTCTCGACGGCCCCCAAGGGGTTGAAGTGAGTTTGGTTCTGTTGGACCTGGTGATGCCGCAAATGGGCGGCATTGACGTGCTGGAGCAGCTCAAACCGAAGCGCCCTTCGCTGCCGGTCATCGTTCTGACCGCCCAAGGCGGCATCGACACGGTGGTGGGCGCCATGCGCGCCGGCGCCGACGACTTTATCGTCAAGCCCGCAAGTCCCGAACGCCTCCAAGTGTCGATCCAAAACGCATTGAAGCTGACGGCGCTGACCGGCGAAATCACACGCCTCACAAAACGCATCGACGGCCGCATGGGCTTTAAAGATCTGATTGCCCGCGGACCGGCCATGCAACAAGTCATCCGTTTGGGTAAGCGGGCCGCGGCGTCCAACATTCCGATCCTCATCGAAGGGGAAAGCGGCGTGGGCAAGGAAGTGATCGCCCGCTCCATTCAGGGCGAAAGCGACCGCTCCGGCAAACCATTTGTCACCGTCAACTGTGGTGCGATCCCCGAGAATTTGGTTGAGAGCATTCTGTTCGGCCACGAAAAAGGCGCCTTCACTGGCGCCAATGACAAGCACGCCGGCAAGTTTCAGGAAGCCAATGGCGGCACCTTGTTCTTGGATGAAATCGGCGAGCTACCGCTGGACATCCAAGTGAAATTGCTGCGCGCCCTTCAAGAGGGTGAAGTTGATCCGATCGGCTCCAAACGGCCGGTGAAAGTGGACATTCGGCTCATCAGCGCCACCAACCGCAACCTGTTGGAACTGGCCGAGCGCGGCGATTTCCGCGAAGACCTCTATTACCGCTTGAATGTCTTCCCCATTTACGTACCGCCCTTGCGCGAGCGCCCGGACGACATCGAAGATCTGGTCAATCACTTCATTGCTAAAATCGCCGGCGAGGAAGGCAAGAAGGTGGTGGGCATCGGTCAAGCCGCGTTGGACTTGCTGCGGCAATATCCATGGCCCGGCAATGTGCGTCAGCTTGAGAACACGATCTTCCGCGCGGTTGTACTGTGCGACAGCAACGCCCTTGAGCCGGAAGACTTCCCGCAAATTATGGGGAACATCCCCACGCCAAAACTCAACCCGTTCACCGATTCCGGTATCGAGCCCGAGGCGGACACCGAACAGAGCCAATTGGTTGGCGTTCCGGTGACGCCGACGCAACCGGAAGCGACGCGGGACAACATCATTCTCGCGCGGCCGCACGATGGCGGCATCCGCAGCCCTTTCGACATTACGGCCACTAATCCGGAAGGCCATTTGCGCAAGCTGGAAGAAGTCGAAGGTGAAATGATCCGAATGGCCATCGAGCGTTATAGCGGGCACATGACGGAAGTCGCGCGCCGGCTTGGCATTGGGCGTTCTACGCTTTATCGGAAAGTGCGGGACCTGGGACTCGAATCGCGGACCGGCACCGAGTAGAACCGCCGCTACATGCCGAGGGCATGGATGTAGAGGTCTAGAATGGCCTCTTGCTCCTGGCGTTCTGCCGTATCCATCTTACGCAAGCGGACCACCTGGCGCATCACCTTCGGCTCGAAACCGTTACCCTTGGCTTCGGCATAAACCTCACGAATATCCGCAGCCAAGGCTGCCTTTTCTTCCTCCAGCCGTTCGATGCGCTGGATAAAAGACCGCAGCTGGTCCTGCGCGATGCCGCCAGTGTTCTTTTTGTCGGGAGATTTGTCGATCGCCTCTTGAGTCGCCATCCTGCTTTTTCCTGAGGTTCGGAGAATCTGGTAAGGCCGGCGACCCTAGGCGGCCTTACCCAAAAAATCAACGGTCAAAATAGACAGACCAGTAGTCTGTATACGGAATATTATCCGTGATCCTTTTGCACCGCTTTGAATTGCGCCATTTTTTCAGGGCTCACTTCCTGTTGATACTTTTCCTTCCATTCGCCCGGCGGCATGCCATAGACAAGCGCGCGGGCATCGTCCTTCGACAGGTCAATTCCCTTATCCGCCGCTGCCTCGCGATACCAATCCCCCAAGCAATTGCGGCAAAACCCCGCCAAGATCATCAGATCGATGTTTTGCACATCGGTCCGGTTGCGCAAATGGGACACCAGGCGGCGGAACGCAGCCGCTTCAAGTTCGGTGTTGGTTTGATCGTCCATCAATATTCTCCTTCCGGCGGCGCAATCGGGTCGAAAAACCCGGTAGGCGCCTCGTCAAGCGTCTGTTGAAGCGCATCAAACAATAGAGCCGCCCATTTTTCGACCCCTATCTCGTGGGATATGAGGTCTTGGCGAATTTCGATCAAGATGTGGGCAATCCCTCGGCAGGTGCCGTGGCGGTACAGGCAATCGCCCTTTAGGTTTCCAGCGTAGGGTTCATTGTCACCCACCGTCAGATCTTGACCGCTTAGCGCCTGCTGCAGGCGGCGCAGAAGGCGGTCGTCCCGGTCCCACAACAGGCCCAATTGCCAATGGCGGTGATCGCCGCGCCATTTGTCGGTGAAACTGTGGATCGAAATTATTTTAGGCGCGAGACCCTCGGCCAAAATGGAATCAAGTGCGGCCGAGATCGCCCCGTCATAAGGGGCATAGAAGCGGTCAATCCGGTCTTGGATTTGGTCGTCGGTCAACTCTCGATTGCCGGGAACGATCGCACCGTCCGAAAGCCTCATGACCAAGGTCGGATCGTCCAAGCCGCGATTGGGATCGATCACCAGACGGGACACCGTCCCCAAAATGGCTTGCGCGCCGAACATGTCAGCCAATTGCGCCGTGACGGGCCCGGCCCCGATGTCATAGGCGATGTGCCGCTGCAGCTCCTGAGCCGGCAAGCCCAACCCGTCGAACTCCCCCGGAATGTGGTTTGACGCATGATCGCAAATGAACAACACGTCGCGGCGCGTGCGCGCGGCGATGTGGCGATAGGCAGGCGGCGTTTCGTTCTTCATGCTACGGCTGTTACCTCCCCCGGCGCCGTTCGATTACGTCGTTGACCGAATTATGGTCCGCACCGCTTAACATTTATGTTTGCATTTCCCTGCTAGTGTGCCAACGCTCTCCCGCAGACAAAACCAATCCCGCAAAAGGACGGCAATTCGATCAAATGACGCGGCGACGCCAAAGAAGTGTCAAGATCATCGCGACACTTGGGCCTTCTTCCAACGATCTGGACATGGTGGAGCGACTGTTTCGCGCGGGCGCTGACGTCTTCCGTATCAATATGAGCCACTCCAGTCATGAAGATCTCACGTCAAGAGTTGCCACGATTCGCGAGGTGGAAAAACGCACCGAACGGCCGATCGGTGTTTTGGTGGATCTGCAAGGCCCCAAACTCAGAATCGGTAAGTTCCCGGAAGGGCGCGTCAATTTGGCACCGGGCAACACCTTCCATCTGGATCTGCAAAACAAGTTAGGCGACGAAAAGCGCGTTCACTTGCCTCACCCGGAAATCTTTGAAGTCTTGGAGAACGGGGCGCACATTCTCCTCGACGACGGCCGTATCCGCCTGCGCGTGGACACGCGCGAACACGACCATGCCAAGACGACGGTCATTTATGGGGGCACGTTATCTGACCGCAAGGGCGTCAATCTGCCCGACACGGTTTTGCCGGTACGCGCCATGACCGAAAAAGACCGGGCCGATTTAGACCACGGCCTGTCGCTCGGCATCGATTGGGTCGCCTTGTCTTTTATTCAGCATCCGGACGATTTAGCTGACGCCCGAAAGGCAATCGCCGGCCGGGCGGCCTTGATGGCGAAAATCGAAAAACCGTCGGCGCTTGACCATCTGGATGAAATTATCGAATTGAGCGACGGCTTGATGGTCGCGCGGGGCGATCTGGGGGTCGAAGTGCCCATCGAAGACGTGCCGGGCCGGCAAAAGCAGCTCACACGCCAGGCACGGGCCGCCGGCAAGCCGGTCGTCGTGGCAACCCAAATGCTTGAATCGATGATTTCATCGCCCAGCCCCACACGGGCCGAGGTTTCCGACGTGGCAACGGCTGTGTTTGAAGGGGCCGATGCCATCATGCTGTCGGCTGAATCGGCCGCTGGTCAGTACCCGGAGGAAGCGGTCGCCATGATGCATCGTGTGGCCCGCCGGGTGGAGGACGATGTCAATTATCGGTCCATCTTGGACGCCCAACGGCCCAGCGCCGAAGCAACGTCCGCCGACGCGATTACCGAGGCGGCGCGACAGGTCGCCGAAACCCTGGGGGCCGCCTCCATCGTTTGCTACACCAATTCCGGGTCGACAGGCTTGCGCGCGGCGCGGGAGCGGCCTGGCGTTCCGATCCTGGCACTGACGCCGGTGGAACAAATCGCGCGCCGGTTGGCGCTTGTCTGGGGCCTGCACTGCGTGCTCACGGAAGACGCCGTCGATTTGGACGACATGGTCGATCGCGCCTGCCGCATCGCCTTCCAGGAGGGGGCTGCCGAGCGGGGGGAGCGGGTCATCATCACCGCGGGCGTGCCGTTCGGCACGCCGGGCGCAACAAACCTGCTGCGCATCGCCTATGTGGGCGACAGACGGCAATTAACGTCTGATTAACCACAACAAATCGCTATCGGCTCAAATTTTACCGAGCGTCCTAACTCTCCGTTTTGGTTTGCCTGCTTTAATGGCGGCAACACACAGTCGCGTCGGACGGTCATTGGAGTTATGAGGAATTTCCTCGAAAGATTAAGAAATCTGCCCTGGGCAGAATGGAAGCGCCGCACCTCAGAAGGTAGCCGCACCGTCGCCCGACAAATCACATCCCTTGCCGACGAAAACAGACCGGACGCCGAAGAATATTTCCGCGACTTCGTGCTGCCGGTGAGCGGCTATGTCATGGCGGTGATTGCTCTGGGCGTGCCCGTCTATCTCATGCTGTTCGGCGCGCCGCTTTTTGGGATTGTCGCCTTTGTAACGCTGTGTCTGTTGGTTTGGCTGCCCAAACTGACGTACGGCGTACGCCGCCAATATGTCCAATGCGGCATGAGCTTGCTCTTTGTCGTCACCATCGGCTTGGGCGTGCCGAAAGCGAATTACATATTCCAAACCCAAGGGTGTACTTACGCTGCGTCCCACAAACAGTTCGGACATCTCACGTCTCTCGAAGATCCGAGACTGACGCAGGCACAGCGCAACTGGGCCACACGCACGGCCGATGCCCTTTCCGCCGACTGGCCGGCCGATGATTTGCCACCCATCAGCCCACTGATTATTGCCAATATGATCTTGCACTCGCCGCTTTTGATTTGGGAGCTTGAGTGGAACCCGGAAGGCGACCATCCGGAAATGGGCATCTATCAGGCGAAAAGCGCCTATGCGGGCATGATTTTCGATAACCGGCTTGTGTGCGCCTTGTACGACCGCATCGATCGTACTCAGAGCACCAACTTCCGCAGCGCCAACCTCAACCGGATCAAAAAGACCACCGATACGGCGCTGGAGCTTATTTTACCGAAACTGGCTGAAATGCGCGATGCGCGGACCCTGCGCGCAGCAACGCTTCGATCTCAGCCGTCACTGCCTCGGGCCGCACATGATGGGGCATATGACCAACCCCCTCAAACGTCACCAGTTTCGAGTGCGGCACTTGTGCATGCAGCGCCTTAGAATGGATTTTCGGCGTCACCGTCCGATCCTGTAAACCGGTAACAATGGTCAGCGGCGCGCCGATCTCGCCATAGCGTTTGCTTTGCTCCGCCAAAAAAGCGCGCAAGTTGATCACATCCTCGGCATTCGCGCGAAAATTCGCCGGGCGCAACACCAAGCTTACCCCCGCCTGCTCTCGATAGAGTTCCGGAGGTGAATTGGGGGCGAATGTGTTCTTAATGGCCCCGGCGATTGACGCCTGGCCGATGGGCGTCACCAACAAACGCGTGAAAAGATCGCCGATATAGGGTGTGGTCGCAATCCGGTTGTACCATTTGGGCGGTGACCCCTTCCAAGGATGGGTGGCCGCCCCCAGCAACACCATGCCCGAGATTTCGTCGGGATAGGCAAGGGCATAGGCCAAAACGACTGACCCGCTCCACGAATGCCCGACAAGCAGAGGTTTTTCCACACCCAGCTTTTGAAGGCCGGCGCGGATCTGCGCGGCTTGCACGGCCGGGTTCCAGCCATTGGCGGGCACCCGGTCACTATAGCCATGACCAGGCCGGTCGATGGCGATGGCCCGGTGGTTTCTGGCCACGTCACCGAAGATGCTCAACACATAATCGCGCAGCGATCCGCTGGCGCCGTGCAGCAGCACCACGGGCTTACCGGTGCCCATCTCCGCATAATGCAGTTTCAGCCCATCCACCTCGACGAACTTGCCGAGGGGCGGGAAAAGTTGCTCGGAACGCACCGTAAGCCAGGTGGAATATCCCAACAGGCTCAAAACAATTCCGGCGGTGACGAGGAGAAACATCAGTCCAGTTCGCATGCGTTCGCTTTTGCCATGACATGAGCGCGTATGGCCGCTCGTCAAGAGTGCCTCTTAAATCTTGCGCCCTTCGACTTTTTCGGAAAGTGCTTTGATACGTTCATCGCTGTCCGGCAGAAACGGGTTGAGCTCAAGGGCCTGCTGATAGACGTCTAAGGCTTTTTCGTATTCTCCGTAAGCAGATAAAATCGAGGACAGGCCCGACAAGGCTCCAAAATGCCGCGGCTCCAGCTCCAGCGTCTTCTGAATGTCGGCAAGCGACTGATCATAATCTTCCATAAGGAAGAACAGCGTCGCACGTTTATTCCACCCTTCCGCAAAGTCGGGCCGCAGATCGACGATCGCGTTCAACAAGCTCAGCGCCGTCGGAATATCTTCTGAGTCCAGCGCCACCAGACTGCGCTCCATCAGCAAGTTGATGCTCGCGCTTTCCGCATCGAGCCAGACTTCCCAGATGGCGTCTTCAATGATTTGCGCGCGCCGCGCATCTTTGGTTACGGCCAGGTTCTCGAACAATTCGTCAAGATGGGGATCATCTTGCGCAGCAATGCCGGTGGCCGTGCCGAGAAGCGCCGCAAACAAGAACGCTGACAGAAGGAGGGAAAGTGATTTCATAGAATGTGCCGACCAATCCCAAGGAGATAATCGCCTAAACGTTCATTTCCACTGTTTTACCGGCAATATCTTTACGGGCAACACCTTGAAATTCGGTGATGAAGTCGGCGCCGAACAGCTTGGAGGGGGTCTGGAAGCCGGGTTTGACTTCACCATTTAGGACCCGCCGGGTAATTTCCAAGCTGGTGTCCACCGTTAAGGTGTAGGCATCGGGCGTTTCCAAGACCGCTTCCGCGCTGCGCCCTTGAGGGGTTTCCGCCTTGGCCCAAAGGCTTAACCGTGCCTTTTCCCGCTGGCGCTCGGTGGGGCCTTCGGGCCCGCGGTCCGCCCGCTTTAGAAGGTAATTGTGCATGAAATCGCGTCGCAGCAACCAGCCATAGCGCCGCCGGCGCGCGGCCATGCGCTGAACGGGCCTGCTTCCGGAGAAATAGACTTCGATGTTGGGCACGCCTGTGCTGTGAAATGCTGTGGACACGTCGCCCCACCCCAGCCCGACCGCCGGTTCCGGCCCATCGCCAAAATCAAGCTTCGTCCGTTTGGGCCGCCGAAGGGAGACGATATCTCCGTCTTGGCGCACGGCCATGCCTTCCCAGGCGGTGTCGATCAGCATCTTTCGTGTGCCGCGCGAGGGCCGGTTGAATCCTTTGATTCCGACGGTCAGCTTGGACGCATTCGGCATTTGCTGAGCCACATGGGCGGCCAAACAGTCGCTGGCCACCACATCGAACCCACAACCCGGCAGCAGCATAATGCCCGCCTGTTTGGCATCCGGATCGAGTTTTGCACAGTCCTCAAACACGTCGATCTCGCCGGTAATGTCCAGATAATGGGTGCGCGATCGCAGGCAGGCCTCGACCATTTGCGGTGAGGTCTCGGCAAAGGGACCCGCGGTCAGTAGAACCGCGTCCATATCCTTGAGGGCATCGGTGAGGCTTTCAATATCGTCCAACTGCAGGGAGCGTGCATCGAATCCGAGCTCTGCGGCCACCTCGAGAACCGCGCCGCCGTTGCGGCCAGCCAAAACAGGCACAAATCCGCGCTCGTGGGCCGCTTTCGCAACCATTTTGCCCACATAGCCCGTCACTCCATAAATCAGGAGTCGATGTGTCATCCAGCCCCTCCATACGCCTCTACCCGGCAGCACACATCGTTGCCGGTCCTGGTGACAGCACCAACACTATACAGAAGGTCAAATCGGGGAAAAGTGGACGGCCCTAATTTTGTAGGATGTGTGGCCCCATAAGCGCATTTTTGGCGCGATTTAGGGGCCGCCGGCCTGCTTGGGACGGGGGCCGCCGGTTGCCCAATCGAGGAATTGGACCGTATGGCACACGCCTATATCCATGCGCGAGGCAAGCTGCATAGAGCAACCCACATTTGCAGAGATCACCAAATCCGGATTGAGTTTTCGGATATTCGACACTTTCCGCTTGGCGAGAGCCTGTGAAAGCTCCGGTTGAAGGATGTTGTAGGTACCTGCAGAGCCACAGCACAAATGCTCTTCGGGGATCTCCAGAACTTCACATCCGGCGTCGGCCAGCAGTTTTTGGGGCAATCCGTCGATGGCCTGCCCATGCCTGAGGGAGCAGGCCCCGTGATAGGTCACTTTGAATTGGCGGGGCAGAGACACGAATTTCAAATCGAGTTTGCCGATGAGCTCGACGATGTCGATGGATTTCTTGCCGATGATCTTTGCGGAGTCGGCCAAATCCGGGTTGGACCGGAAAATCCGGCCATAGTCCTTCAGAACCGATCCGCACCCCGACGCGGTGGCGACGATATGATCGACCTCGTTGAGAACATTGTTCTTGGACCAAGCAATCGCGTTCTTAAGCGCCCACTGTTCGGCCTGTTCGGTTTGCCCCAAATGGTGGGGCAACGCCCCGCAACAGCCGCTGCCCGACGGCACCAAAACCTCCATCCCATAGCGGTTGAGAATCCGGATGGCAGCCGCATTGGCTTCGGCATCCAAAACCGACTGGACGCACCCACGCAATAAGATGACCCGCCCCTTCTTGTCTTCTTCGGCCGGATAGACCGTGCCGAAATCCGACAATCGAGGCGCCGGCCAGCGATCCGGCGCCAGATCCAACATGACTTGGAACGGTTCCGGCAACCATCTCCGCAACGGCCGCCCCAAATAGGCAAAGGCGATCGCCACGCGAAACATATTCGGCCGCGGCAGCAACCAACCCAAAAGGCGCCGCACCTGTTTGTCCAGCGCCGGACGTTCGAAGGTCTCTTCGATATGCGCCCGTGCCTTGTCGATCAGTTGGTCGTAATTCACATCCGACGGGCATGTGGTCTTGCACCCCAGGCACGACAGGCATCGGTCAAGATGATGGACGGTTTCGGCGGTGGGTGCCTTGCCGCTTTCCAGCATGTTCTGAATAAGTTGAATGCGGCCGCGCGGCGAATCGAGCTCGTCGCCGGTCAGGATGTAGGTGGGACACGTGGCGGCACAAAATCCGCAGTGTACGCACTTTCTAAGGGCTCGCTCGCAATCGGCAATTTCCGGTTCCGCGAGCTGCTGGTCGTCGAAATGTGTTTGCATGGTAAGAGCGGTCTTAACTCACGGAGAAATCAAACATCCGCATACATACGGCCACAGTTTAGGATCTTCTGCGGGTCGAATGCGTTCTTTATGTTTTGGGTCAGTGTCGCCGCCACGGCGTTCTGAGGATGAAACACGGAAACCTTTTGCCGTATCGCTTCCGGCGCGCGGATAAGGGTCGCATGGCCGCCGGCGCGGTTAACCGCCTGGCGCACCAGGTCCGCATCAGCCGCTCCTTCGGGCGCAACGGCAAGCCAGATGAGCCCGCCCGCCCAATCGCAATACCACGCATCGGCGCCCACAGTGGCCACGATCGAGGAAAGATGCGTGGGTGCGGTGGACACGCGCCAAATGGCGAAATCGCTCTTGGCAAAGAAGGAAACGTCGGACACTTCACGCCACAGGCGCAGAGACGTCGTATCGTCCAAAACCGTAACGCCCGCATGCCCGGACAGGGGCTTAAGTTCGACCCCGTGTTGCGCCACCAACTCTTGGAGCGCCTTTACGCGCGCGCCGATCGAGGTCGCATATCCTTCCAGCCTCAGCAGGGTAAGACCCTGATCGATGCCGGAAATCTCGGGCAAGGCCGACATGGCCACCGTGACTTTGGGCAGATGCGCCGCACCGGACACTTCGAGTGGGGATTGCATAGCGGCTGTCATTAGGGCCTGTGCATTCCGGCCGCTTGCACCAGCGATCATGAGCGTGCGCACTTTTTCGGCCGCCGGCATGACCTTCACCGTAAGTTCCGTCAGTATGCCGAGCGTTCCGTAGGACCCCGCCATCAATTTCGGCAAATCGTAGCCGCTCACATTCTTCATGACGCGGCCGCCCGATTTAAAGGCTTCGTTCCGGCCGCTGACCGCTTCCACCCCCAACAGGTGGTCGCGCAAGGCACCCGCTTTCACGCGGCGCGCCCCGGAAAGGTTCGTCGCCACAAGTCCGCCCAGCGTGCCGCCGTCCTGCGACCCGTACAAGGCGCCCCAGCGCGGCGGTTCGAATGCGAGTTGTTGGCCTGCGTCCGTCAAGGTTTTGTCAATCTCCTGCAAAGGCGTTCCTGCCTTTGCGCGGAGGATAAGTTCTCCGGGTTCATAAAGGGTTATCCCTGATTGCCCCGAAAGATCGACAATCGCGTCCGCTTCTATGGGGCGGCCCAGACCCGATTTGCTGTTCTGACCTTGAATTCTGAGCTTTTTGCTCTCCGCGAGGGCCCATCCGACGACGTCGTGGAGCTCGTCGGAAGTGGATGGCTTGAACACGTCCATGCCGCCATCCGGTCTCAAAATCTCGGTAGATTTGGAAACGGCATTTTCCCGTGATGCACGTGCATCTTGCCGAGCTCCGCGCAGGAGTGAAGCTTGGGAAACACCTTCCCGGGATTGAGGCGCCCCTGGGGATCAAAAGCGCATTTGACGCGCTGCTGCTGTTCCAAGTCGATGTCCGTGAACATCTCGCCCATCAGGTCGCGCTTTTCGACACCGATGCCGTGTTCGCCGGACAGCACCCCACCCGCGGCGACACAGAGCTTTAAGATGTCGGCGCCGAAGGCTTCCGTCTTTTCGATCTGGTCGGGCTTGTTGGAGTCGAACAGGATCAGCGGATGCAGATTGCCGTCGCCCGCATGAAACACGTTAACCACCCGTAAACCATACTTTTGAGACAGACGCTCGATCTCGGTAAGCACCGACGGCAATTGATGCCGCGGAATGGTGCCGTCCATGCACATATAGTCGGGCGACAATCGGCCGACCGCGGGAAAGGCGTTCTTGCGGCCCGCCCAAAACAACAGCCGCTCGTCTTCATCCGCACTCGTGCGCACCGACGTGGCGCCGGTTGCCCGCGCAATGTCCGACACCTGCTTGATAAGCGCGTCCACTTCAGTTTCGGTACCGTCCAGTTCGACGATCAGCACCGCTTCAGCATCTTGCGGATAGCCCGGCTGACAGAAAGCCTCCGTCGCGGACACCGCGGCTTTGTCCATGAGTTCCATGCCGGCCGGAATGATGCCCGCCGAAATGATGTCGGCCACGCATTGGCCGGCAGACGCAATGTCGGGAAATCCCAGCAGGGCCGCCCGCGCCAGTGTAGGTTTCGGCAGTATACGGACGGTCACTTCGGTAATTACGCCCAGCAGACCTTCCGAGCCGGTCATCAGGCCCAGCAGATCGTACCCGTCCGCATCCAGATGTTTTCCGCCCAGGCGCACGGTTTCGCCGGACATGAGCACCACTTCCAGCCCCAGAATATTGTTGGTGGTGAGCCCATATTTAAGGCAGTGCACGCCGCCGGAATTTTCCGCCACATTGCCGCCGATGGTGCAGGCGATTTGGCTTGAAGGGTCGGGGGCGTAATAGAAGCCGTCTTTCTCGACCGCCTCGGTGATCGCCAAATTGGTGACACCGGGCTGCGCAACGACGCAGCGGTTGTCCAAGTCGATATCGACGATCTGATTGAACTTCGCCATACCCAGCAACACGCCGTCGGGAAGCGGCAGCGCCCCGCCCGACAGGCCGGTGCCCGCGCCACGCGGCACCACTTTCACATTCATCTCGTGGCAAAGGCGCAAGATGCGGCTTACTTGGGCCACCGTCTCGGGCAAAACCACCACCATTGGCAATTGGCGATAGGCGGTCAGGCCGTCGCAGTCATAAGCACGCAGCCGCGGCTCGTCGGCGATGACCGAGCTTTCCGGCAGGAATTCCTTGAAGGCCCTGATCAGCCGCAATCGGTTATCCAGTATCTCTTTTTCCGGTGGCGGCAGGTCCACGGTTTCTCCCCATTGCACCGCCTGATCGAAACACACGCTCCGACAAGGCGTTCTTGGTTGGCCGCTTCACTATAGACCGCATAGGGACCTATGATTCGTCAAGATCCGCACACGCAGGACACAAAAAAACCGCAGATAAACTCTGCGGTTTTTGATCCAGAGTTTGGTTGGCGTTAGCCTTGCCGCGCCTTGAATCGACGCTGTGTTTTGTTAATGACGTACAGCCGCCCACGGCGTCGAACGACCCGGCAATCCCGGTGGCGCTTTTTCAGCGTCTTGATTGAGTTGCGGATTTTCATGCGGGGCTCCGATCGTACCGAAGGGGCGCTTCCGAGCGCTGTTGTCCTAAAGGCGCGGAAAATAGGGGCCGCGCGAGGCAAAGTCAACCACGGAAAGGTTAAGGCGACGCCCCCAGAGCAAGCGTCGGAAGATCGTCATGAAAGCGGTTTAGCCTTGATGGCCGCCGCCCCCTCCCGCTATTCAACAGCTCTATGACGCCCTCCCGAGACGCCTCTTTTTTCGCCATATTCTCCGTCTTTTTGAGGCTGGGTCTCACCTCGTTCGGCGGGCCGATCGCCCATTTAGGCTATTTCCGGGAAGAGTTCGTCAATCGCCGGGCCTGGCTTACCGACCAGACTTACGCGGATTTGGTGGCCGTTTGCCAGTTCCTGCCGGGTCCGGCGTCGAGCCAGGCGGGATTTGCCATTGGCCTCATGAAGGGCGGGCTTGCGGGCGGGCTGGCCGCCTGGCTCGGCTTTACGCTCCCCTCGGCAGCCTTGCTCTTCGCCGCGGCGTCCGGCATCCATTTGGCGGAAGGCCCCCTGGCCTCCGCCGCCATCGATGGGCTCAAGACAGTCGCAGTGGCCGTGGTGGCACATGCGCTTTGGGGCATGGCGCGCAGTCTGTGTCCGGACAGCATACGCGCTGCCATCGCTTTCTTGGCCATGGCCGGCGTGCTGATCGCACCCTCTCCCACCATGCAGCTTTTGATGATTGCAGCGGCCGGCGTGTTGGGGGCCGTCTGGTGCCGAACAGATGGGGCTGACCGTGCCGCAGACACGCTGGGCCGCTATGCCCGCGCCCCCGCCATCGCAGCGTTTGTTGTATTTGCAGCTCTCCTATTTGGACTGCCCTTTCTGGTGACGCTTGGCGGTCAACCCTGGCTCGACTTGGCGAACGGCTTTTACCGGTCGGGCGCGCTTGTCTTCGGCGGCGGTCATGTGGTGTTGCCCCTGTTGGATGCTCAAGTCGCTGAGCCCAACGGCATTTCGGACGATCTGTTTCTTGCAGGCTATGGCGCGGCCCAAGCAGTCCCTGGGCCGCTGTTCACCATTGCCGCCTATCTGGGCGCCTTGGTCCCCGGCGTACCGCCCATGCTTGGGGCCGCGATCGCCATCGTCGCGATCTTCCTGCCGGGACTCCTGCTGATTTACGCAGCGCTTCCCTTTTGGCAGTCGGTTACCCAGTCCCCGCACGCCCGCGCTGTGCTTAACGGTGTCAATGCGGGCGTGGTGGGCATTCTGGCCGCTGCCCTTTACACGCCGATTTGGACATCCGCCGTCACCACACCCACCGACTTCATCATCGCCAGCGGCGCCTTTCTTCTGCTGATGGTCGCCAAGCTGTCGCCCGGATATGTGGTGCTGATTGCCGTTCTGGCGTCCGTCGGCTTACGCATGACATTGCCGCTCTAGCGCGCCCCGCACCCCACTTCACACGCTGTTTACTGGGAGTGAATGGATCTTGGCGCCTGCACGCATTAGATGGTGGGTGTCAAAAGGACAATCGGTGCGGAGTTTCCTCCCCCCATTCTCAGCGCCGACATGTTTCCACTGATCCGTTGGTGGAGCATAGGGGGCGTCTTCTCTCTCCCCGCATCTCCCCGGGAAGGCGCCCCCATTTGTTTGATCTGTTATTTTGGAAATCGGTTTAGAGCAATCCAATGAAAAAACTCGTCAGCAAATTTGTCGCGATCGGTATTTTCTTGGCCGGTCTGGTCGCCCTTGCAAGTCCTGCGCAAGCGGTCGATCCCATTTACACAGGCTACTTTTCAAACCTGGCCGTGTCCGGATATGACCCGGTTGCCTATTTCACCGAAGGTCGTCCTGTGAAGGGCAATAGTTCGATCACCCATTCATATATGGGCGCCCAGTGGCGGTTCGCGTCGGAAGAAAACAAAGCCCTGTTCGTGGAGGCCCCTGACCAATACGCGCCCCAATATGGCGGCTATTGCGCCTGGGCGGTGTCACAAGGGTACACGGCAAGCGCGGACCCGGAACAATGGAGCATCGTGGACGGCAAGCTCTATCTGAACTATGACGCCAATGTTCAAAGACGGTGGCAAAAAGATATACCGGGCTTCATCGCCGCGGCCGACGAAAACTGGCCGTCCATTCGCGGACGATAAAATCCAAACATAGAAATGTGATTGGCGAAAAGGCTGGCATGGGTGCTAGCCTTTTTCCCATTGGGATTGGGCAATCGGGGTCCGCGTGGAATCGATCTACTACGTCATCAACTGGGCGTGCCATCGGAAGTGCAAGCATTGCTACGATGATCGCTTCCGGCCATATGTGCGGGGCGACATGGTCGCACGCATCGCAGAATCCAAAGCCGCCTTTCCGGCAATCATCGACAATCTGCCCGACACACTGCGCTATCTGGACCCGGATTTTCCGGATACGGACGGAAAGCCGACGGAACGGATAGGCCGCATCGTGCTCGCTGGAGGCGAGGTGCTGGTGGACCCGGTGCGCGAGCAGGTGTTCTACCCCATCCTCGAAAAGCTCTCGGACAAATACAGCAACGGCAAAGACGGCAAGATCATCATTCAGACCACGGGAGATTTGGTCACCAAGCCGCTGATAAAAGACATGATCGATCGCGGTGTCTGGCTGATTTCCGTGGCCGGCATGGATGATTTTCACGTGGGCATGGAAGGCGACAAACGCGCGCCCATCATGGAAAACCTCACCGCCATGTTCGAAGAGATGGGCCTTGCCCAAGTGCCACTCAACACCAAGGCGCGGGATTGGACCCAAGAGGACGGGCCCTTCTTCAATTTCTTCGGCGCCAATCCCGGTGCGTGGATTGGTGAGATTTGGCCGCGCGGCCGCGCTTGGCAAAACGGGTTGAGCCAAGCGGACATGTCGGTCAACTTTTGCGCGCGGCATTCAGGCGGCAAAAACTTTTTGAACTATGGATGGGCGGGGTCCGAGGTGGCGATCGAGCCCGATGGCAAAGTCTATCCTTGCTGCCTAAAAACCAAACGCCCCTTGGGCAGTTTGGCGGAAGAATCCCTGATCGACATTTTGGACAGTTTGAAAGGACACCCGGTCTTCGAGGCGCTCAACCAAGGCACGCCCGATGAGATGGGCGTGACGTTTGGTTGGAGCCGAGCGGATTTCGAAAAGGCATCGCACACGACAACGCCGGCCGGCGCGCCTTATGCAAATCTTTGTGTCGGCTGCGATCGCTTCTTCGAGGAAAAACTGGGACCGGTTCTGGACGAGCTTCGGTCCCAGCGCCTCCGTAAGCTGACGAATCGATCACATTTGCAGGAATCAATGATGTCCGGTGCCTCTTAGGCTCGATCAGGTTGGGGAGATCGACTATGATTTTACGTGGGGAACAGATCAGGGGCACATGTGGTGAGCTTTGCTGAATTGATCGTGTCGGCGTTGGGACTGTATGCCGGGATTGGCATCATCTTCGCGCTGCTGTTTGTGACGTTTGGTGTCGCGCGGGTCGATCCCGCGGCGAAAGGCGCGCCGTGGGGGTTTAGGCTGATCATCCTTCCCGGCACGGTTGCCCTGTGGCCGCTCATGCTTATGAAATGGATCGGTGGGGGCCGCCGCGCATGAGGCGATCTCATCGCAGTTGGCATGCCCTCATCTGGCGCGTGTTAGGGCCGGTCATATTGGTCGCTGCATTCATCGGACTGCAGGCGAAACAAGAGACGCCCGTGGAGAACCAGCAACCGGGGAAAGTTGAAGGCGCCGCGTTGCCCCCATCCGGCGGAGGCGCACAATGAGCCACGGCTATCAGGCGGTTCTATGGAATAAGCACAAACGTACCTACGATTTGGCGGTCGCCGGCGGGATTGTGGCCTATATCGGCACGTTTATCGGCGTCAGCATGGCCACCTGGTCGGGCCCGAATATTCTGTCTACAGAGATTTTGTTGATCCAAGCCTTTGGAAGTTGTGCTTTCATTATGCTGACGATCATCCTTTCCATCGGTCCGCTGGCCCGGCTGAATTCGATTTTCAACCCCTTGCTCTACAATCGGCGCCATTTCGGCGTGATGTTTTTCATCGTCGCGCTGGCTCATGTGATCATCGCGACCTTCTGGTATCACGGCTTCGGCATCGTCAATCCGCTGGTCTCCATCCTCTCGATGAATTCGGAGTATGATCGGATTGCGCAGTTCCCCTTTGAATCCCTTGGGTTCGTGGCGCTGTTGATCTTGTTCGTGATGGCCGCCACCTCCCATGACTTTTGGCTCGCCAATTTGAAGCCTGGCGTTTGGAAGGCCATGCACATGTTTGTCTATGTGGCCTATGGGCTGCTGGTCTTGCATGTGGTGCTGGGCGCGCTGCAGGCGGAACGGTCTTCTTTGTACACCTGGTTGGTGATTGCCAGCGCCGTGTGGCTTACGGTTCTGCACGTCCTGACCGGCGCGCGCGAAACATCGAAAGATCACCACGGTGCAGTTGCTGCACGCGACGGCGGTCATTGGATGGCCGTGGCCGCCTTGGACGATATTCCCAACGACCGGGCGCGCATCGTGCCCATGAAAGATGGTGAGCGCATCGCTGTCTTCAAATATGACGGAAAAGTCTCCGCCGTCTCAAATGTATGCGCCCACCAAAACGGACCCTTGGGGGAAGGGAAGATCGTCGACGGCTGCATTACCTGCCCCTGGCACGGTTATCAATACAATCCTGATAACGGGCAATCGCCGCCGCCCTTCACGGAAAAAATTCCCACCTACAAAGTGAAAATCGAAGGCGGTCACGTGTTTGTGGACCCCACGCCCCTGCCGCCGGGCACGCCCGTCGCGCCGGCGATCATCGGCGGAAACGCATAGGAGGGCCGCCATGACAGATCATCCGTCTAATGACAAAGATCCGTTCTATGTGGGGTATCTGACCGCGCCGCGCCGTTTTGCCGTTTTCTCCATGATTCTCATTCCGGTTCTGGTGGGTGTGGGCATCTTATCCGCCGGCATTATCGGCAGCAGCCATCGGGACCCCGGCACCGGCATTTGGGATCTGTCCCAACCGATCGAGCTTGTGGGCTGGGCGGACATGGCGCCCTATCCGGTGCTGCGGGTGCAGACCATGGATGACGGCTTGCTGCCCACTTACGAAACGGTGTTTGTGGTCTCTGAAGGCAAGATTGGCGCGGGCGACCGCATCGGCCCGCTGGCCGGCCGTGAGGTCAAAGCCACGGGCTTTTTGATCGAGCGCGACGGCATGCGCATGCTGGAATTGGTGGGCGGCATGGATGCTGTTCAGGAAATGGTGGATGTGCGCGGCCAGCCTCCAGAGCTACCGCCGACACCGGAGACCGCTTCCCTTGGCACCTACACCTTGAAAGGGCAGATCATTGACTCCAAATGCTATCTGGGTGTGATGAAACCGGGTGAAGGCAAGCCGCACAAATCGTGCGCCACCTTGTGCATCATCGGCGGAATTCCACCCATGTTCATGACGCAAAATGCGGAAGGGGAGCGCATGGTCTATTTGGTGACCGATCCGGACGGGTCATCCGCCGTCAAACAAGGCATGACCGAATATATCGCCGATTGGATCGAAGTGACCGGGGAAATCGAAACCCAGGGCGATGTCGCCGTTTTCAAGATCAACCGCGAAACCATCCGCCGTCTCTGAGCGTAAGAACATACACAATAAGAAACAGGTTAAAGGAAGCGTAGCACGATGTTCATGACACGAATGGCGTTGGTGATGTTGGCGGTGATTGCGTTTGCCGGGGGCGCGTCCGCGTCGGACGGCGATGTGATCCTTGGTACGTGGTGGACGCCGGAAAAAGACGGTAAGTTCGAGATGTACCGGTCCGACGACAACAAATATCACGGCAAGATATTGCCCGGCGACGGCCCCGAGCGGCTGGATGAAAACAACCCGGATCCCGCGCTGCAATCACGCAGTTTGGTGGGTGTCGATTTCTTGGCGGGCTTTGCCTACGACGCCGATAAAGGCGAATGGACCGGCGGCACGATCTATGACCCGGACAACGGCCGCACCTATGATGCGCGTATGTGGCTCGACAAGGACGATCGCACCAAGCTTAATGCGCGCGGCTTTGTCGGCATCTCTGCCTTTGGACGCACAGCCACCTTTACGCGTGTTGACGAAAGCGCTACACAGGCAGGCGAATAGTAACAGCGCCTGCGCTTTTGTCCGCGCAAATTCCGCGAAGGATCCGCTTCGGTGATCGTTGGGACACTGAGGGAAATCAAAAACCACGAATACCGCGTCGGGCTCACACCTGAAAGTGTTCACGAGCTTGTCGCCCATGGTCACGAGGTCATTGTGGAAACCGGCGCCGGTACGGGCATTGGCGCCGACGACGCCACATACTTGTCCGCCGGTGCCCGCATCTGCTCAACGCCCAAAGACGTTTTCGATGCGGCGGAACTGATCGTCAAAGTGAAAGAGCCTCAAGCCCAAGAGCGCAAGCTGTTGGGGCCGCAGCATGTTCTGTTCACCTATCTGCATTTGGCGCCCGACCCGGAACAAACCAAGGATCTTTTGGCATCGGGGGCCACCTGTATTGCCTATGAAACGGTGACCGACAAACGTGGCGGGCTGCCCTTGCTCAAACCCATGAGCCAAGTGGCGGGCCGCATGTCCGTCCACGCGGGCGCGTCCCATCTGGAAAAGGTGAGCGGCGGCCGCGGCATCTTACTGGGCGGTGTGCCGGGGGTGGCCCCAGGTAAAGTCACCGTCATCGGCGGCGGCGTGGTCGGGTTCAACGCGGCCCAAATGGCCGTCGGCTTGGGCGCCGACGTGACCATTTTGGACCGGGACCCGGAAGCGCTGGAACGTCTGGGCACTTATTTCGAAGCACGCGCCAAAACACGATTTTCCAACCGGGCCAATCTCGCCGAATGCGTGGCCCAGGCCGATCTGGTGATCGGCGCGGTTTTGGTGCCCGGCGCCGCAGCCCCCAAGCTTGTGACCAAAGAGATGCTGGGCACCATGAAGCCGGGCGCCGTGTTGGTGGACGTGGCGATCGATCAAGGCGGTTGTTTTGAAACCTCCAAGCCCACCACCCATGACAATCCCATCTTCATTGTCGACGGCATTGTTCATTACTGCGTGACCAACATGCCGGGCGCCGTGGCGCGCACCTCCACCTATGCGCTCAACAATGTGACGTTGCCCCATGCCATGAACATCGCCGACCATGGCTGGCGAAATGCCATTGCGGGCGATACGCACCTCAAAGCCGGTCTTAATGTGTGGAACGGACATGTCACGTGCGAACCGGTTGCGCAGAATTTGGGGCTCGACTACTTGGCCGCCGACGACGCGATCTCCGGGGCCAAAGCGTAAATCCCATTAATCGTCCGTGGTCGGCGCGACTTTCGTGCGCAACCACTTAAGGAACGTGTTGTCGCGCCTCAGATATCTGTCCACTTCGTCAATGTCGTCGGCTAGCTGTTGCGGGTCCGCAAAGTAATCCGACCGCTTGGTCATAGGCTTATCCGGATCGAGCGGTTTGACAACTTTGGCCGGATTGCCCGCCGCAATCACATTGGGCGGAATATCTTCCACCACCACCGACCGCGCGCCGATAATGCTGTTTTCCCCGATGGTGACACCCTTGCATATGGTGGAACTGTCACCGATCCACACATTTTCTCCCAACACCACCGGCGCCATTTTCACACCCTGCACTGTGCGGTCATAGGTATCGTGCCAATCCGCGTCGGTGATGTAGACGTGACTTGCCAGCATGGTGTTAGCGCCGATGGTCACATGGGCCAGCGACGTGATGCGCGCGCCGGGGGTGATCAACACATAATCGCCAATGTCGATACGCCCTTCATTGTCGTCATTCTTCCAGGTGCAGATGCGGATTTTTTGCTCCGCCGTCGACAGAATGTGGACCTGCCGGCCAAGCCGAATGTTCGCCCCCACCACTTCCACGTTCCACGGTTTACTGATGGCCGCTCCCTCGCCAATGGCATCGAACTGCGGATAGAGAAAGTGCTTTGCGTAGGCCAGCTCGAATTGGCGATGGGCTTTCTTCAGCCAATAAGGCGTGTGATCATGGCGCATTCGGCTGATCCGTTGTTGCTGTTGTGGCGTTCGCTGTGGAAATCCCGGCGGGCGCGTGCACGATACAATAAGAGCCCCTGCGAATTCAAAAGAAAGGACACCGCCCATGGCCCGCCTGACCCCGCTCACGCCCGATAAAATGAACGACGCCCAACGGGCCCTGTTCGACACCATCGACGCAGCGCGCCCCGGTGCACGGCAAGCGGCGGATGGGTCATTGATCGGCCCGTTCGATGCGTTCTTGCGCAACCCCAATACGGGCGCAAAGATGTTGGCGCTGGGAAGCGCCATGCGTTTCGACAGCGCCGTCCCCCGGCCCGCCATCGAAGTGGCCATTCTGTGTGTCGGCCGCAAATGGGAAGCTGAGTTCGAATGGTGGGCCCATGTGCGCCTTGCCTTGGAAGTGGGCGTCGAACAGCACGTGATCGATTCCATTCTGAAGGAAGAGGTGCCAAACTTCTCGGACGAGATACAAGCGGCCGTCTATCACGGGGTGCAGGAACTCCTGACGAACCGGCAACTGAGCAACGGCGCCTATGACAGGCTGAAGGGACTGATCGGCGAAGACGGCCTGCTCGATCTGTTCACCTTGGTGGGCTACTACACCACGATTTCAATTATTCTCAACGGTTTCCGGGTGCCCCTGCCGCCGGGGGAACAAAACGCGTTTGGGTGACACCTCCGTCGTCATCCCGGACGCATTGCAGCATGAAAATGCTGCTATGCAGATCCGGGATCTAACTAGAACCCATTAAGAAACTGGTGTTGGAGTGGACCCCGGGTCTACACAGCAGCACTGCGTGCTGCAGTGTGCCCGGGGTGACAAGAAGGTTGCTACTCCGCAGCTTGCCCGAACGCTTGCGACAGCTGCTGATTGGTATTCCGCGGGCGCAAATCATACTGCTTGATGGGCAAGGACTTGATCCGTTCCCCCGACAGCACAAACAACGCATTGGCAACCGCCGGGCCGATGGGCGGGGTGCCGGGCTCCCCTGCACCGCCCGTGGTGTCACCGCTGTTGACAATGTGCACGCGCATCTCCGGCGCTTCGGCCAGATGGATCATTTCGTAATCGTCAAAGTTCGTTTGTTCGACCCGCCCACCATCAATGGTGATGTTACCGTAGAGCGCCGCCGTCAGACCGTAAATGACACCACTTTGCATTTGTGATTCCACCGCTTGGGGATTCACCGCCGTGCCCACATCGACGGCGATGGTCACATTGTGCACCTTAACGTCTCCGCCCTCTGACAAAGAAACCTCGGCGACCTGAGCAACGATCGACCCGAAGGATTGTTCGATGGCGATGCCGCGTGCCCGTCCTGGCGGTAGTGGGGTCCCCCAGCCGGCTTTTTCCGCGGCTGTCTCCAGCACTTTTCGGTGGCGCGGCGCACCGGCCAACAGCGTACGGCGGTATTCATAAGGGTCTTTGCCCGCCGCGTGTGCCAACTCGTCGATAAAGCTCTCATTGAAAAAACTATGTTGCGTGTGGCCCACACTCCGCCAGGGGCCTAAGGGAATGGGCTGTTCCATTCCCACACTGCGGATACTCTGGTTTTCGATCCCGTACTGAATATTGGGCGCATCAGCCGGTTCGTCCTGCCCCACATTGATATAGTGATTGGACCAAGCGATCGGCATGCCGTCGTCTCCCAGGACGGCTTTGAATTGGTTGGATACCGCCGGACGGTAAAAGTCGTGCTGGGTGTCTTCTTCCCGCGACCAGACCAGTTTCACCGGCATGCCAACATCCTGCGCGATACGCACTGCCTGGGGAATAAAATCGTCGCGGGACCGCCGCCCGAACCCGCCACCCAGCAATTGATTGTGCACGGTGACATTGTCGGGATCGACGCCGATCGCATTGGCCGCGAAGGTGCGCGCGGCAAGCGGGTTCTGCGCGCCGGTCCAGATGTCAACCTTGCCGTTTTTGACGACAGCGGTGCAGTTCATCGGTTCCATGCAGGAGTGCGCCAGGAACGGCACTTGATATTCGGAAGTGATGACTTCGGCTGCATCGGCGATGACCGCTTTGGCATCGCCCTCTTCCACATGAGCGGATCCCTCATTGACCGCCAATTCATCCGTATAGGACGCGAATATGGACGCAGTGGTCACATTGGCATTGGCGCCCGCATCGAAGGCCACGTCCAACGCATCAAGCGCCGTTTTGGCGCGCCAATATTTATCCGCCACAACGGCAACCGCATCGCCCAGATTCACCACCCGGATGACGCCGGGCATGCCGGCGATCGACCCTTCTTCAATCGAGGCCACGGTGCCGCCAAAAACGGGCGATTGCTTGATCGCGGCATACACCATGCCGGGCAGTTCAATGTCGATGCCGAACATGGCCGTCCCGTCCACCTTCGGCGGAATGTCCCGGCGCGGCTGAGATGTGCCGATCAACTTGAACTGCGACCGGTCCTTGAGCGGCGGACTTTGCGGCGGGTCGAGCTTGGCGGCCTCCGTCGACAATTCGCCGAATGTGGCGGACCTGCTGCCATGAGACACCACGCTGTTGGCCACTGCTATTTCCGACGGGTCTACATTCCACCGAGCCGCGGCAGCCCGCACCATCATGTCCCGCGCGGAGGCGCCCGCGCGGCGCATGCCATGTTCGCCGGTAAAGGCAATCGCCGTGCTGCCGCCGGTGATTTGCAAATCCATTGCCTGGGCAATCTGAAGGAAGGTGAAGTCCACCAAGGGCCGGGCGAAGGCCGGAATGCCCACATCGCCCATAAGGTAGCCTTTGCCCAAGCCCGTATTGGCGTATTCGGGCAGCGCCGGGGCATATTCGAAGTCAACCAAATCCCAATCCGCATCCATTTCTTCAGCGAGCATCATGGCCAGCGCCGTGTTCGACCCCTGCCCCATTTCCGAGTGCGGAATAATGGCCGTGACTTTGTTGTCGGGGCTGATCTTGACCCAGGTGTTGAGTTGCAGCTCGCCTTCTTTCAGTACACTGTCGGACCCCAACTTGAGCCGGTTGGGCGACATGGAGAGGCCGACAACCAAACCGCCGCCCACAAGCGCGCCTGTCGCGAGCAGCGTGCGGCGTGTAATTTTTCCTATTGAAGCCATGGGGGGTTCTCCTTCAATGCGCCGGGAGATCGCGCCATAGTCGCGTCTCTCTCAAGGTCGGGCGCCTGTTGTTGCCGTGCCGTCGAACGAAATCTGTGCAAGCAGGGTTAGGCGTCGCTCAACTCATGTATCGAGTCGCGAACACGCTGATAGGTCCCGCAGCGGCACACATTCGTAATCGTGTCGTTGATATCTTGGTCGGTGGGGTTCGGATTTTCGGCCAGCAGCGCCGCGACCGCCATGATCATCCCCGACTGGCAATAGCCGCATTGGGGCACTTGGTTGCGGATCCATTCTTCCTGAACGGGATGCAGCTGTCCGCCACTGGCAAGCCCTTCGATGGTCGTGATTTCATATCCTTCGGCAGCTTCCACCGGTAGCACACAGGTGCGCTCCGCCGCCCCATCCATGTGGACGGTACACGCCCCGCAGGCGGCGATGCCGCAGCCATACTTCGTGCCTTTTAGGCCGATTTCGTCACGCAACACCCACAACAAAGGTGTGTCCGGCTCCACATCTACCGTGTGGGTTTCACCGTTTACTTTCAAAGTGAAAGCCATGAGATGGTCTCCTTACTTTCAGTCAGCACCGGCCCCTTTGCTGATGGCCTGACGCTCCGCACGTGTTCTGATAATCCCCTGCATCCATTGGAAACGCCGTTCCATGAACACGCAAGCCCCAAACGGTAACGCCTTCGTGACGGTCCAACAGTTCCCCCTATTCAATTGGAAAAATCAAACGGATTCAACGGCGTGCAATGACAAAAGCTGTACATCAGAAGCGTAATACCGCCTTTCCTGCCGACCGCACCAAACGGATACGCGTGAGATGTGCGCCCGCCGCGCCGATTTGACCGCCCATTCTGACGTTTGCTATCTACTTTGTCACGGATAATTCTGACAAAATAGTCTAAATCTGTCAATCTGTATCGAGGAGATGTATGGCGAAGCAGGACGCAAAGCGTGACGCGGTGTTTGACGCTGCCGCCGACGTCTTTTCCAAATACGGCTTCCGGCGTACGTCGATGAACGACATTGCCGAAGCTGCCGGCATCTCACGCCCCGCGCTCTACTTGATGTTCGACAACAAAGAAGACCTGTTCCGCCAGCTCGCCTCGTATCGGCAAAATCAGGCCATCGATGAGGCCATCAAAGTTCTTGCCGGGAAAGGACCACTGTCGGACCGCTTCATCGGGGCGTTTCTCGCCTATGAAAAAATGTATTACGAGCCGGTTTCCGGGTCGCCCCACGGCGAAGAGCTCATGGACATCAATCTCAGCATCGCCGGTGACGATATGAAAAAGGGGCGCGACCGCCTTATGGGATTTCTCGCCAAAGCCATCGATGAAGCCGTTGCCAAGGGCGAGGCCGATCTTTCCAGTTCGCGGATGAAACCGAGGGACTTTGTGGAACTCTATATGTCGTCGATTGGCGGTCAGAAGAAGTCGGCCACATCAATCAAAGATTTCCGCCGCCGTATCGGCGAGGTGGGCGCCATCTTTATGGCGTCGATTGCACCGCCGAAGTGACCCGAAAAGCGCGGCAGATGCGCCCCCAAACGTTAAAGTTTTCCCCATTTTCGGCCGCTTTCCGTACGGTTTCGTATCCCTTCATCTCTTGTATAATGGGGCACAAGCGATAGATAGAGCCCATGCTAACGGATATTTACAACAAGAAGATTCTGCGTTTCGCGGGCAACATTCCTCGGCTCGAGCGCCTGCCCGATCCGGACGCTACGGTCACGGAAGTAAGCCGCACCTGCGGCAGCCAAGTGACCGTCGACATCAAGTATGACGGCCAGGTGGTCACCGATTTCGGTCATGATGTGAAAGCCTGCGCGCTAGGCCAAGCGGCCTCGTCCATCATGGCGCGCAATGTCATTGGATCGAACGCTGACGAATTGCGCGCCGTGCGCGACCAAATGCGCGGCATGCTGAAAGAAGGCGGCCCGCCCCCCACCGGCAAATGGCACGACCTTGAGGTGCTGGCGCCCGTGATCGAGTACCCGCCGCGCCATACATCGGTGATGCTCACCTTCGAAGCGGTGTGCAACGCGGTCGAAGAAGTCACGAACACGCGCCAGGTACCGGCCGCCTAACAAACCTTTTTTGCGTCATCCCAAGGCGAGCCCCCCGTCCGCGCTATGCGCGGAAGGAGCACAGGCATCGTGAGGTCTTGGGATCTAGGGTGGAAAACCACGACCGCCCAGCCGCGCGCTCTGGATGCCAGGGACAAGCCCTGGCATGACGCATAGAGTTTAGGTGCCACACATAGCTCCAGCAGGGCACCATCCCAAGAGGACTGGTTGGCGGTCGCCTACTGATACAAATCCTTGTACTCTTCCCGCAAGGCATTCTTTTGCACCTTGCCCATGGTGTTGCGGGGGATCTCGGTGACTTGGATGATGCGCTTGGGCACCTTGTAGGACGCTAGATCCTGTTTCATCGTCGCAATGATCTGCGCTTCATCGATCGCCCCGCTCTGTTCAGGCACGACAACGGCCGTTACCCCTTCACCAAAATCCGTATGCGGAACACCGATGACCGCTGCATCGCTGATGGAAGGCAGCTCCAACAGCGCCGTCTCGATTTCCTTCGGATAAACATTGTACCCGCCTGAAATGATGAGGTCCTTGGCACGCCCTACAATATGCACATAGCCGTTTTCGTCGATGCGGGAGAGATCGCCGGTGATGAAATACCCATCGTCGCGAAATTCGGATTTTGTCTTTTCCGGATTGCGCCAATAGCCTTTAAAGACATTGGGCCCGCTCACCTCCAGAACGCCTGTCTCGCCTTGCGGCAGGTCCTCGCCATCCTCTTTGCACACGCGCACACTGATGCCCGGCAAGGGCGGTCCCACTGACCCAGGTACACGCGCACCGTCATAGGGGTTGGACGTGTTCATGACCGTTTCCGTCATGCCGTAGCGCTCGAGGATCGTGTGGCCCGTGCGCGCCTCGAATTCCCGGAATGTATCTTCCATGAGCGGCGCAGATCCCGACACAAACAAACGCATATTGGCCGTGCACGCGCGGTCGAAATCGGCTTCCCCCAGCAGACGCACATAATGGGTGGGCACACCCATGAACACGGTGGCGCGCGGCAAACGCTCCACGACCCGGCGCGCATTGAAGCCGGGCAAGAAGATCTGTTTGCTGCCGTTGAGCAGTGCGCAGGGCAAGGCCACGAATAATCCGTGTGCGTGGAAAATGGGCAGGCTGTGCAGCAACACGTCCCCCGGCACGAACCCCCAGGCCTTATGCAAGGTGAGCGCGTTGGACGCCAGATTGTCATGGCTCAACATGGCGCCTTTCGGCTGCCCCGTCGTGCCCGACGTATACAAGATGGCGGCAATGTCGTCGGCAGTAGAGACCAAAGTCTCGAAATTGTTTGGCGCGTTTGCCGCCGCCTCCGCGAGCGTGCCTTGCCCCTTCCCGTCCAATGTGAACACGCGGGGCACATCCGCCTTTTTTGCAACGTCGATCACGGCCACCTGATCGGGGTCGGATACGAAAACGCTTGGTTCTGCATCGCGCAGCAAATAATCCACCTCTTTTGGCTTATAGGCCGTGTTCATGGGCAGATAGATGGCGCCGGCGCGCAGGCACCCCAAATAGAGGAACAAGGCGACGGCAGATTTGGGCGCTTGCACGGCCACCCGGTCTCCGGGCTCTACGCCGGCGGCCTTGAGCGCGTTCGCCATTTTGGCGGATTGGATCTCCAAATCTCCGAAGGAATAGGTTGTGGCGTCTTCTGTTTCCAGCGCAATTTGAGTCCGGTCTGCGGGAAATCGGCTTTCGAACAGGGTATAGAGGTTTTTGGATGGATCGGTCATGGCACTTTTTTAACGGCTCGGCTTTGCAGTGCAAGCACTGCTGCGCGGCGATGGGGCGAAATCACCGGTTTATTCATCCGCCACCTGATATATTTTGAAGGGACCACCTGATCGGCCTCAGAACGACAAAAAGAATGGCGGTAAAGCGGCAAACAATCATCCGAATGGCGAAAGCGCGGCGCCTTGGTTGGCGTATTGCCGGCAGCATTGCCCTTGTCTTGGGGTTGATCGGCATTGCGCTGCCGCTGCTGCCCACAACGCCGTTTCTGCTGCTGGCCGCGTTCTGCTTTAGCCGCGGGTCGCGGAAATTGCACAACTGGCTGATCAATCATCCACGACTGGGACCGCCCATTCACGAATGGCGCGAGCACGGCGCCATTTCCCGACGCGGCAAGATATTGGCGATGATCGCGCTGGTCCTTGCCTTTGTTGGCGCCCTTTTCTTCGGTGCCCCGGTTTGGGCGTTGAGCATGCAAGTGGTTGTACTGCTGGCGGTGGCCATTTTCATTCTCACACGGCCGGCGCCCCCGGAACCGCAAGCCTAGTCTGCTCAAGACGCGGCTGCGGCCATTTGTCGGCAACCGCGCGTTGACCGCTCCGCACCCTGTAATTATTGTACCGATCCGCACATAAAATGAAGGCGGCTCGCCGGAAGGTAACTTTATGGACAAGGACGATGCGCAATCCCTCAAAAGGCTTCGGCTTGCCGGTGCCGTTGAAGGAACCACCCTGTTGTTGTTGGTGTTCGGCGCGGTGCCCCTGAAATATTTGGCGGGCTGGCCCACCGGCACCTCCGTCATGGGCCCCATACACGGCGTGACATTCCTGTTCTATGTGATAACGCTCATCGAAGTTGCGAGCGCGTCGCTGCTTAGTCGGCAGGAAACATTGCGCACGTTTGCAGCGTGCCTCGTGCCGTTCGGCCCCTTTCTCAATGACGGATTACTGCGCCGGAAACTTGCGGCAGCAACAGGAGCCGCCTGATGTATGAACTGCTTAAGGTCCTTCACATCACGTCGGTCATCGTTTGGATGGGATCGATGATTTTGGCCGCAGCCTTGCCGCCCGCCGGCGTTTCGGAAAAATCGGTCGCCGCGGTACGCCTGATCATGAATATCGGTATCAGCGTGGCGTGGATCGCAGGCCTCTATCTGGCCCAACAGGGTGGCTGGTTTTCCGATGGCTGGCTCCATGCAAAGCTTGCAATTGCCACTCTGCTGGCGGGCCTTCACGGGGTGATCGTTTCGCGCTTGCGCGGGCGCGCCTATGCCAGTGGGGAAGGCTTTATGTGGGTTTCGCTTCCCTGGCTTATGATGGTCACCGTGTTCGCGGCAAGCTATTTAGTGATCGTCAAACCCTTTTGAGATCCGGCGCATTCCTGCAATGGTGCTGTGCAAGGCTCAATTCACGTTTCCAATTGCTCCGCGTGCCGCATCGTCAATAATTCCCAAAACATAATCGGAGGAACGAACATGATCACCGTTCACGGCGTGCCCCTTTCCCCCTTCGTCCGCAAAGTGCAATTGGCCCTGCGCTACAAGGGGCTAGATTTCACGTCCATACCGGTGATGCCCGGCGACGACTCCGACGCGTTCAGCAAAATCAGTCCGCTGCACAAAATACCGGTATTGGAACATGACGGCTTTACCACGCCCGATTCCAGCGTGATCTTGCGGTACCTTGACCAATCCTTTCCGGACAAGCCGATCTATCCGTCGGACCCGCAGAGCCAAGCCAAAGCGTGCTGGCTTGAGGAATATGGTGACACGAAACTTGTGGAAAGTGCGGCGCCCATCTTCTTTCAGCGTATTGTCCGGCCACGGTTTTTTAATGAGCCGACCGACGAGGCCCTGGTCACCCAAAAGATCGAGGTGGAGCTGCCGCCGGTTCTCGCCTATCTGAACGATGCCTTGCCAACCGACGGCTATGCGGTAGGGGACCATCTCAGCATCGCGGATATTGGGATCGTTAGCCCGTTGATGAGCGCCCGTCATGGCGACTATATGCCGGATGCCAAGACCTATCCCAAGCTGGCGGCCTATTTCGAGCGGGCGCTTGCGTCCGACATTGTCCAGAAACAACTTTCCGTCGAACTGGAGTTTATGGGCGTCAATTAGATTGAATCCGCAAGCATTTAGCTGCCCAATTCTTCGCGAATTGAACAATATTATGGTTAATAAGCCGTCATATTAATGTCAATTAACCTAACCTGCGGTTTCTATACTCGAAACGGGGATCGTTATATTCAACACCATAATTCTATGGTAACTTTTTCGTTACGTAAGGCTCGGCGAGAAGGCCAATACCAATAACCGCGACGGGCTTCTGACTGGGGAGATTGGCGCCTAGGGCGTACGCGGTTTGATGTGGTGAGGCGGCGAATCCCGACCTGCTGGTGGGTTTCCGCTGACATTGTGAGATTAGAGTTGGGTTCCTGTGGGGAGACAGGCGCAATGACGTTGCGCGCGGATAAAGCGCTGCGCCGAAGAGGCGCGCGATGAGCGGGGAAACTTCTCCGCCCTTGTGTTTCGAGACGGGCAAGGTGCGCCAGGAATTGGGCCTGCCCGGACGAGTGCACTCGCCTGTGGGCACGCCGCTGCGGCGGCTGACGACCCAGGAAGCGGAAGCTGTGGGCCAATTGGTGCCGACAATTCTGTGTGGCGAGGAATCCGCCGTCCACGTCTTCTACCGCGGCCTGGCGACTTTGCCGGCAGAAGACCGCCCCGCCGTGCTCAAAGTCGTCACCGACGAAACCGAACACGAAACGATGCTGTCGTCCCTGTTTGATCTTTGTCCGACCCCGGACGATATCAAGCTACGGCGCGCCAAATCGAAACGGTTCTTTATGTCCATGGCGGTGCGCGAACCCGACATCCACTTCGCACAAGTCAGTGCCCTGGACAGCGGTGTCTGTATTCTGATGGATGAGTTGCTGCGCGGGCATTCGGCGGTGCTGCGCAATCCCGACCTGACCAGGATCGCGACGCGTATAAAAATGGACGAGGCCACCCATGTAGGCGTGACGCGCCGCGCCACCAAGACATTGGGACTACCCGCGAAGACCTATCGCGACCAAGCTGTGGCGACGAAACAAGCGTTTTGCGATCACCTGGCCTATTCCGCTGACGCCTTTGAGGCGCTGTCCGTATGCCCCGACAAGCTGTTTAAGCGCATCGTCAGGGAAATACCATGAACGCCTATGTGGTGCAGACGGACCTTCAGGTCCTTGGCACCGGCGAATGCTTCCCAAGTTTGATGTTGGACAGCGAGGAACTGGTGGCTCGCTTTCGCGACAATCTTGGGTTCGAAAGCGCGCCGCTGGCCAAGCGCATCGCCAAGACCATGGGCATTGAGGAGCGCCGGCTGGTCCGGGATTTGGCCGAACCGCGCGAAAAACCCCGGGACAATGAAAGCAATCCGGATCTTGCCGCCGGTGCGGTTCACCAGGCGCTCGGGGAAGCGCAGATCGACGCGCAGGCGCTTCAATATCTCATCGGGCACACTGCATCGCCCCACACCTTCATTCCGCCTAACGTTTCCTGGGTGGCGGACCGGCTGGGGTATGGCGGCCCTTATGGCGAGTTCCGCCAAGCATGCACCGGTTTTGCAAATGCGCTGGTGATGAGCAACGGGCTTTTGTCGGTCAGCGGTGAGGCGCCGGTTGCCATTGTCGGAAGTGAGACCGGTTCGGTCTTCTGCGACCTTGGCAACCTGGACGCCGACCGGGGACAGTTCGTCAATGCAGTTCAGATGGGCGACGGTTCGGCTGCCGTGATTCTCAAGCGCGCCAATGGGGACGACACTTCGCGCATCGAGCTTGTCTTTTTCGGTCAACTGAAGACAGGCGCCGTGCCCGGATTTACAATGTCAGAAGGCGCCTCGGGCGACCCGGCGCTGGAGCGGCGTACCTTGCACTTCGATCACGACTTTAACAGTGTACGGAGCGAAGGGCCCGAATTGTTCGCCCGGGGCCTTGCCACGCTGAAGCAATTGGACATCGACATTAACGCCATGGATTGGATCATTCCCCATCAAGCCAATGGGCGCATCGACCAGGTGATGGAAGAAGCACTGGGCATCCCGCGGGAAAAGGTGATCGTGGATGCCAATGTCACGGGCAATTTAGGGTCGGCGGCCATTTGGGTATCGTTTCACCGCCTGCGCACCTCCGACCGCATCAAGCGTGGCGATCGTGTGCTGGTTCTGGGGGCGGAAGCCACCAAATACATGTTCGGCGGTTTTATCTATCAGCACTAGACCCATGCCGGAGACAACGCCCACACCCGTCATTGAAGTCAAAGACCTGGTCAAAAAGTTTGACGGCAAAACCGTGGTGAACGGTGTCTCCATTCATGTGAATGAAGGCGAAATCGTCGGATTTTTGGGGCCCAATGGCAGCGGAAAAACCACCACCATCCGCCTTATGTGCGGGTTGTTGACACCCGATTCCGGCAGCGGCCAGTGCTTGGGCTACGACATCACCACCCAAAGCGAAAAGATCCGCCAACAAATCGGTTACATGACCCAGAAGTTCAGCTTCTATGAAGACATGACCGTGGTGGAGAATTTGGATTTTGTGGGCGAGCTGTATGGGCTTGCCAACCGGGCCCGCCGGGTCAACGACATGATGGCCCAATTCGGCCTGACCCCCCGGCGCCAGCAAGTTGTCGGCACGCTCTCCGGCGGCTGGAAGCAAAGACTGGCGCTGGCGGCGAGCGTCATTCACACACCTAAGCTTTTGCTACTGGACGAACCCACCGCCGGTGTGGACCCCAATGCACGGCGCGAGTTTTGGGACCGTATTCACGACTTGGCATCGAAGGGGCTGACCGTCCTGGTGAGCACCCATTACATTGATGAGGCGGAGCGCTGCCATCGGGTCATCTACGTATCCGACGGTCAAGTGGTGACCCGCGGTACGGCGGACGAGATCATCGACCAGGCAAACCTGTCTACCTGGGTGGTGCGCGGCGACAATCTGGAAACGCTCGCTCACGCCCTGGAAAAAAGGCCCGAAGTGCGCCAGGTGGCGCGCTTTGGCCGGTCGCTGCATGTGTTGGGCACGGACGCGGCGAGGCTGGACGCCCTGGCGGAAGATCTTCGGGACGATCCGGATCACGACTGGCAGCGGGCGGACACCACCCTTGAGGATGTGCTGATCGATCTGGGGGCGCGGAACGACCGCGCGGCCGCCCCATGATCAATCTCGGTGTCAATTGGCGGCGGGTGCGCGCCGTGATGGTCAAGGAGTTCATCCAGCTGCGCCGCGACCGCCTGACCTTCGCCATGATGCTGGGCGTGCCCCTCTTACAGCTCATCCTGTTCGGCTACGCCATCAACAATGACCCGCGCAATCTGCCGACGGCCGTGTTGGTTGAAGAGAATAATCAGTATACACGCTCATTCCTGAATGCGCTGGAAAATTCGCGCTATTACAAAATCAATTCGGTCCTGGACAACCACAGACAGGCGCAGCGCAAGCTGGAAACCGGCGCGGTCACCTTCGTGGTAACCATTCCGGCGGGCTTTGGGCGGGACTTGCTGCGCGGCGACCGCCCTCAATTGTTGATCCAAGCGGACGCAACGGACCCGGCCGCCACAAGCAACGCGGTCGCCGCCTTGGAAGGCATCTCGCGCAATGCCTTCCGTCATGAGTTTCGCGGGCCGCTCGCGTCCCTCAACGCGCCGCCGCCTGCGGTGGATGTGGTGATCCACCGGCTCTACAATCCGGAATCCATCAGCACATACAACATCGTGCCCGGGCTGATCGGTGTCATCCTTACCATGACCATGATCATGATGACCGCGCTCACGCTCACCCGCGAAACCGAAAACGGCACGCTGGAGAACTTGCTCTCCATGCCGGTGACGCCACTGGAAGTAATGCTGGGGAAAGTGGCGCCTTACGTGTGCTTGGGCCTATTTCAGGTGACCGTCATTCTGATCACCGCAAGCCTGCTGTTCGGCGTACCCATTGTAGGGTCGTTGCTGCTTTTATTCCTGGTCGCGCTGGTGTTCATCAGCGCCAATGTGTTCTTGGGGTTCACACTCTCCACCTTCGCACGCACCCAATTGCAGGCCATGCAGATGACGTTTTTCGTCTTTCTGCCGACGATCCTGCTGTCCGGGTTTATGTTCCCCTTTCGGGGCATGCCGATGTGGGCACAGTATTTGGGTGAGATCCTACCCCTCACCCATTTCCTGCGTATGGTCCGCGGCATCGTCCTCAAGGGGAACGGCGTCGCCGAGATCCTCCCCGAGCTGTGGCCCATTCTGCTGTTCCTGGTTCTGGTCGGGTGGGTCGCCCTGCTCCGCTATCGGCGCACCCTCGATTGATTGCTTGGTGTCCGCCGGCGTCTCCTCGTCGGGACCGGGAAGCTGTTCTTCCTCGCTTTCAAGTGCCGGATCGGCCATCAAATCCTGATCAAGATCGAGAGCGATCTCCACCGGCTGTCCGGGTTTAAGCGATCGCGCACCCGAAAGAGGCATGGCTTCCACCAAGAAGACGAGTTTGTCGCGGCTGCCGGAACTGAAAATCACCGGCGGCGTATACTCCGCTTCCGGTGCGATGTAGCTGACCCGCGCCGTAAGGTCGCTCACACAGCCATCGCACGACACGGTTAGTTCGTTGCCCCGCTCGATGCGCGATAAATACTGTTCCGGAACGAAAAAGCGCAGCTTCTTGTTCTCCGGCGGTAAAAGCGAGACGACCGGCGACCCCGGGGTAACTACCTCTCCCGGATAATGCAACACATCCGTAATCGTGCCGGGTTTGGGCGCATAAACCGTATGCTGATCATACAAATATTGCGACTGCGCCAATTCCGCCTTGGCCGCCCCCACACGCGCTTCAGCCGCCACAATTTCTTTCTCGCGCGCCGGCATTTTTGCGGTTTCGAGTTGCGCCATTAGTTCGCGCACGCTGGCTTCGGCGAATTCTTTCTTGCTTTTCGCTTCATCTAACGCCCGTTTCGATCCGGCGCCTGTGCGCACCAGACGCTGTTGACGGGAAAGCTCGATTTCCGCAAGGCTCAGATCGGCTTGCCGTTCTTCAAGCTGGGCTTGGATGACGTCGATTTCCTGTGGCCGCTTGCCACTCAGCAGGTTTTCCAATTCCGCTTCCGCCTGGGCCACCCCCGCCTTGGCGCGCGCCAACAGGGCGGCATGTTCCCGGTCGTCCAATTTGAACAAGGCTTCGCCCGCGGCCACTCTGTCGCCTTCTTCCACCAGCATCTGCTCGAGACGGCCTTGAACCTTGGGACCGGCCAGGATGAAGTCGCCTTCCACATAGCCTTCCACATACAGATGGCGGTCATCGCCACACGCCGCCAGCGCCGCGCCGAGCACGGCGGCGAATAGGATGGATGCGGCGTTACGGACCATGGCTCTCCCCCTTGGACAGGCACAGTCTATCATTGCTTTTGTGAAGATTCGTAAATATTGCCTGTGCGGCAGATTGCTCGTTCAGCGGCATGAGGCCGCGCGATTTGGCAGATAGACGAGAAAGGGCACCGGCATGACCACCCTCATCCACAAACGGGTCGGCGCTGCCAATCGCGGCGAAAATCCCACCGTCATTGCCCGGCTTGCCAGCGGCTGGGCCGTCATGGGCGATGTTCAATTTTTGGAAGGCTATTGCCTTTTGCTGCCGGATCCGGTCGTTCCCACACTGAACGATTTGACGGGCGACACCCGTGCGCAAGTCCTGCCGGACCTGGTTCTGAACATGCGATAGCCCGGCCGCAAAGGGGAGGTTACACATAAATTACTAGAACCAGCGCGCCAGAAGATCTGTGACGATCTCCTCGACCACATTGATGGGTCGTTTCATTGTTGCGCCCCACCACGCGCCGCCGCCCCCGACTATCAACGCCAACCCGACTTCAATCCACACCTGATCAAACAGAATCCGGCCGGCCAAGAACCCGATAACGGCACCACCAAATCCAAGCAAGACGATTGCAATGAGCCTAGTCATCAATCCTATTTCTCCTTTAAAACCGGTTCTTGCCGTTTGTGAATGATCGCGATGACTACGATGCCTTCATCGGTACCTCTGTAGTAAATCACATGGCTCTGATAGGGAAACGAACGGAGATTTGGTGCAAGCCATTCCGCAAGCTTCCCAATCGTCGGCAATTCAGCCAGCCGCAGGCAAGTTTCTTGAAGTCCGTGTACGTATCGCTTCGCTTGATCTGCGCCCCAGTTTTCAATCGTGTAGGCAACGATGCTTTCAATGTCGCGTCTGGCTTCATCCGCGAACTCAATCTTCGGCATGGTCCGTCATGGCAAACAAAGCATTGAACACGGCCTTGCCGTCGGTCACGCGCCCTGCGTCCGCGTCGCCGAGGCCGCGCGCCACTTTTTCTTTGAGGGCCGCCAGTTTCATCGCCTCGATCTCGGCATATTCTTGGGCCGAAATGACGACGGCGACCGGCCGTCCGTGTTTGTGGATCGCGACGGGCTCCTGCTGGGCCGTATCCAAGAGCTCCCCGAAACGGTTCTTTGCGTCTGCAGAGGCAAGCTTGCGCACCAAAACTCTCCGTTAGTTTTAGCCAATTTAGCTATTTTAGCCTTATTGGGCGATTTAGCCAGATTAGAATCCTAAACATCGCCCCATTTATAAGCTATACTTATACACGAATGAGGCTCGTCCCCCGGCAACCTGTGGGGGATGGGCGAAACAAATTTGGATGAACCCCATGCGCCCATCTTTGTTGAATGCATCACCGGCCCGCTCCCCCGTCCCAACCACCCCTGAGGGTACCGTGTCGGGTGGTTGGGAGGGGGAGTGGGCCGGCCAGGTGCTCAAACATCGGATCTACCCTATGCGCCCATCTTTTTGGGCGCCCCGGAACGAAGACGGATCGGCAAAAATGATCGGTGTTGAGTTGGCAGCACGCGGCCTGCTGGGCCATAATCCGGCAAAAATCGGCAGTTTTAGGTGAGGAATTTTCTATGAGCGGCACTTCCATCGAGATCAAACGGGTAGCAGGCGCGCTTGGCGCGGAAATCACCGGCATCGACTTGTCGGAAAACCTGTCCAATGAGGTGTTTTCGGACGTCCATCAGGCTTTCCTCGACCATCAGGTCATCTTTTTCCGGGATCAAAAGGTCACCCCGGAACAGCAAAAAGCCTTCGGCCGGCGCTTCGGCAGTCTCAACGTGCACCCCTATGTGAAGGGCATGGATGACCATCCGGAGGTTATGGAAATCATCAAAGAGCCTGAGGACAAGATCAATTTCGGCGGCGGCTGGCATTCGGACATGTCCTTTCAGGAAAAGCCGGCCTTGGGCTCCGTGCTCTACGGGTTGGAAGTGCCGGAATTTGGCGGTGACACACTGTTTGCGAGCCAGTATACCGCTTACGACGCGCTGTCCGATGCCATGAAAGATCTGCTGGATGGTCTGTATGCGGTCCATACGGCGGAAAGAGAATACAGCGCCCAAGGCAATTCCGCTCAGAAACGTGAATCCATGGCGATTGAACAGGCGGGCAATGACGTACCGGCCTATGAACACCCGGTCGTCCGTACACATCCTGAAACCGGACGCAAGGCGCTTTATGTGAACGGTGCCTTTACGATGCGATTTAAGGGGATGTCCAAACGCGAAAGCCGGCCCCTGCTCGATTTCCTGGTTGATCACTGCGCCCAAGAACAGTTTACCTGCCGGTTCCGCTGGCAGAATGGATCGATCGCGTTTTGGGACAATCGCTGTGTGCAGCATTTTGCCCTGAACGACTATCACGGTCAGCGGCGCCATATGCGGCGGGTCACCATCAACGGCGACAAACCCCACTAGGTCGAGGCCCCCATGCCCATTCCAAAACCGACCCGAACGGATATGCTTCGGGCCGCCGAACGCATTGGCCTCAATCCGGACGATGCCTTGCTGGATGCCATCGAAGCCGGTGCCCCCATGGTGGCCGTCAGTTTCGATGTGGCTGCCGCCCTGTCGCCGGATCTGTGCAGGAACAACTACAAACGGGCGCCCGCATCGCCGCCGGCGGCAGAGGAAAACCCGCTCAACGCCTGGGCCGTTAAAGGCACCATCGAAGGTGCGGACAGGGGGCCGCTGAAAGGCAAGAGAATTGTCGTCAAGGATACGGTCAATGTGGCGGGCTGGCCCCTGCGCAATGGCAGCCTGTTCCTGGACGGACACACGCCCGACACGGATGCCACCATCGTCACAGGCATCCTCGACGCGGGGGGCGCCATTGTCGGTAAATCGGTGTGCGAAGCCATGAGCCTGTCCATCGGCAGCCACACATCGGAGCCCGCACCTGTTAAAAATCCACGTAACATCAAATATTCCGCTGGCGGATCATCGTCCGGCTCGGCGGCCCTTGTAGCGGCCGGCCAGGTGGATATGGCCATTGGCGGCGATCAGGGCGGATCGATCCGCATTCCGTCTTCCGCCTGCGGCATCTATGGCATGAAGCCCACACATGGCCTGGTACCCTATACGGGCATTATGCCGCTTGAAATGACCATCGATCACACGGGCCCCATGACCGCGTCTGTCGAAGACAACGCGCTGCTGTTGGAAGTACTGGCGGGCCCCGATGGGTTGGACCCCCGGCAAAAGGACCACGCAGCCGAAGACTATCGCGCCGCCTTGGGCAGGGATATCAGCTCCCTGACAATTGGCGTTGCGACCGAAGGTTTTACCCAAGCCAATGCCGAAGCCGACGTAAACGAGGCCGTCCAACAAGCGGCACAACAGCTCCAGCGCCTGGGTGCAACGGTAACCGAGATATCGGTTCCGGCGCTTAACATTTGCGGTGCGGCAGGCATGATCATCAATGCGGTGGGCTTCCACCGTCTCGTGTTTGATGGGCTGGGCCTGCCGCCCACCGGCAAAGGGTTCTACGACACCACGCTCATGCACCGCATGTCGGCCAGCGGCCTGAGCCTAGACACCCTGCCGGTGACCGCCAAAACACTCTTGGTCCTTGGCGAACATCTGATGCAAAACAACGGCCCCGTGGGCTACGGCATGGCGCGCAACGTATTGGTGGAGGCCAAAGCGCAAATCGATCGGCTGTTTCAAAAGGTCGACCTGTTGCTCATGCCCACCATGCCCAAGAAACCTTTCCAGATTCCGGATGAGGCACTATCGCCCATCGAGCAGGTCGCCTTGGGGTGGGACGGTTTGAACAACACATCGCCCTTCAATGCGACGGGCCATCCGGCGATGAGCGTGCCCTGTGGCATCGCCGGCGAAGGGCTGCCGGTGGGCATGATGCTGGTGGCCGCTGACTATGCAGAGAAAACGATTTACGGCGCCGCGCACGCTTATGAACAAAACACCGATTGGCGGGAGAACAGAGCGTCGCCGTAAGACAAATCTGCCGGGCGCGGCATCTGATAACAATGAGTATGTGAGGAGACCATGGAACAAAATGCAGGCCTGTTGTTGACCAAGAGGGCGCACCTCAACCCGGCGCTCGAAGCGTGGGTCGATGTGGCCACCGAACGGCGCTTTACTTATGTGCAAATGAACTCCCGCTGCAATCGCACGGCTCATGTGCTCAAAGAACTTGGCGTGAAGAAAGGCGACCGGGTTGCGTTGCTGATGATGAACTCGATCGAGTTCATGGAAAGCTTCTTTGCCATCGCGAAGCTGGGCGCCGTGTGCGTGCCGCTTAACTGGCGGTTGGTGCCTGACGAGTTGCAGTTCATCATCAAGGACGCCGGCGCGACGGTTCTTCTGTATGGAGAGGAATTCGAAGAACAGGTTACGGACCTCCATGGCCGCGGCAAGCGGGCAACCGATATCAAACATTGGGTGTGCGTTGGCCAGCCGGCGCCTTTTGCGAAATCTTATGCGTCTTTGATGATGCAAGCAGACGACGCTGAACCGCCCGTGGTCGCGAATGGCGGCGACAATCTCTACATCATGTACACGTCGGGCACGACAGGCTTACCGAAAGGGGTAGTCCACACCCACGACACCGCGATTTGGGCGTGCATCACCATGAATATCACGGGCGATAATCGGTACCAGGACCGTTATCTGGGGCTGCTGCCCCTGTTCCATGTGGGCGCCCTCACGCCCATTACGGGGGCCGTTCACCGCGGAATCACCAATGTGGTGGCGCGCGCCTTCGACCCGGGTCAGACCTGGCAGACCATTCAAGACGAACAGATCACCACCATGCTGGCCGTGCCCGCCATGTTGAATGCCATGCTGCAAGTACCCCAACGCAGTGAGGTCAATTACTCAAGCTTGCGGTGGATCATGAGCGGCGCGGCACCGGTGCCCGTCACGTTGATTGAAGAGTTCGCCGGGCTGGGCATCGACATCAATCAGGTTTACGGCCTGACGGAGTCTTGCGGGCCCGCCTGCTTGATCAGCCCGGACGAAGCCATCAGCAAGGCAGGCTCCACCGGCAAGGCCTTCTTTCATACGGAAGTGCGCGTGATCGACGACAAAGGCGGCGATGTTCCTGCGGGCGGTATCGGCGAAGTCATCATCAAGGGACCGCATATCATGAAAGAGTATTGGAACCGGCCCGACGCGACCAAAGAAACCATCAAGAATGGCTGGCTCCATAGCGGGGACCTGGCCACAACCGACGAAGACGGGTTCATTTACATTCAAGACCGCAAGAAAGACATGATCATTTCCGGCGGGGAGAACATTTATCCGGCCGAAATCGAAAATGTGATCTTGGGACATCCCAAGGTGCGCGATGTAGCGGTGATCGGACAGCCCAGCAAGCGCTGGGGCGAAAGCCCGTTGGCGGTCGTTGTTAAAGAAGATGAGTCATTGACTGCGGAAGAACTGCTCAAATGGTGCGACGGCAAAATGGCGCGCTTTAAGCAGCCCAAAGCCGTCGAGTTCATAGATGAGATTCCCCGCAACCCGTCCGGCAAGGCACTCAAGCGCCTGCTGCGCGAACGCTTCCCGGGACCCGCGCTGGAATAAGGAGATTTATGGGCTTATCCTCGAACTACGGGTTTCGAGGGGGGAAGCTTCTAGCGTCTGACCGCCATGCAGCCTTGGCCGCTGGCCGACAGGCCGCTGCAAATGGTGCGCGCTTCTTCGATCGTGGCCAGGCCCGCAAATCGGACGCGGTAGTAGATCCCCTTCTCGCCCAGATCCGCCATCTGCACGTCGGGGATCAAGTCGCCAAGCACGTCCGCGTACTGCATTTTGAAACGATAAACGGCTTGATCGGCGGCCGCTTGATTGCGGAACGACGCCAATTGGACAACGGCATTGCCCAAATCCTGCGCTGCCTCTTTTTGAGGCAAGGTATCGGTCTTCCGGTGTTCCGGCGTGAGCAGCGCCACCTGCCGGTCTTGCTCGACTCCGGGCTGCCGGGCGGCGGCCGGCGGAACCGGCGCCGTCACAGTCGGCGCGACCGGCGCGGCGGACGTTGGATCGTTCCCCTCAAGCGGGATGTCGACAGCGGTAGAGCTGCCACCATCAATCGCCCCCGTGGCTTCAGAAGGGCCCGTCACGGGCGTGGCCTTTTCCGTCGTCAACGGATTTGGTTGACGTGGCGCATTGGCAAAACTGGAGGCAGTGATGTTGGTTGGTGCGGACGTGGCCGTCCGATCCGGCTTCTTTTCGGCGCTCTTGTCGCTTTCCTCGTTTTCCGCCGGGGTTCTGGACACCGGGCTAAAGTCGACCGGCGCTTGATCGTAGCCGGCCACCCGCACGGAGAATTGCTGGCGCTGGGCTGCCCGCTTGTCCAAATCGTTCGATCGTGCAGCCTGAGGCAACACCGGATCCACTTTTTGCGCATAGACCAGCGCGGCGATTTGGGCATCCGGGTTTCCGGCGAGCGGCTGCAATTGCGCCATTACCGGCGCGTAGCTCACCTCTTGCGCCTGCTGCGGGCGGCGGCGCAGCTCGTGATCTCGCCGCGCTTGGCGCAATTGGCCGGTAGCACGATTGCTGGTTTCCGGCTCCACGCGGATTTCTTGCGGCTCGAAGCCGTCCTTTTGAAGGCGAACCGTGAAAGTGCCGGCAATGGGCCGGGTCAAAGTGCAGGGCGTAAGGCACCATTCACCACTGCTGACGCTGGCTGTCGCTCCGGCAGGGGTAGAATTGATCGCGATGACGTTGGATGTGGTCGGGGCTTGAGGAGATGCGCAAGCGGAGAGCAAAAATACGGCGCCACCCAGCAGCTGCAATCTACGAAACATGTCTGTCATCCCAGTATATTTATAGTTAATACTCTAAGTCTGTATAACGTGCCGCTCAACGAATTAATTCCGGCGGCCGTTAAGTATTTGCCGGATCTCCTCGAACAACGCTGGGATTTAATCTCTCGGCCCGCGCCAAAAGCCAAGACTTTTCTATGGTTTATGCTGGCGACCAATCGCCTCGGACAGACATACACATGACCAATACCTTTCTTGCCGTTCATCCCTTCGCCAAGCTAGATGTGCCTACATTTCTGTCACACCAGGCGCGGCACCGTAAGAATCACCCTTTCCTGATCTGGGAGCCGTTCGATGGGGAGCCGCGGCAATGGTCCTATGCGGGGTTTGATGCTGCAGTGCGGCAACTGGCCGTCGGCCTGTCCAACCGGGGTGTACGGGTGGGCGACCGCGTGCTGATCCACATGGACAATTGCCCCCAGATCCTGTTGGCCTGGTATGCCTGCGCAGCCTTGGGGGCTGTGGCCGTGACCACCAACGCCCGCTCGGCCGGCAAAGAGCTTTCTTATTTTGCGGAGCATTCGCAATCCGTTGCCGGAATTACACAACCGGCCTTCGCTGATTTGCTGGCCGCCAACTGTCCCAGTCTCAAATGGATTGCGGTGACCGAAACAGACAGCGAGGGCACGCGGCCGTCGGGCCAACCGGGCCAAGGGCTTGAAAGTTTCGACCGGCTGTTTGCCGACGCCTCGGATTTTGTTCCGCGCCCGGCGGATCCGGATTTGCCGGTGGGTATTCAGTATACGTCCGGAACTACATCGCGGCCGAAAGGTGTGGTGTGGACACACGCAAATGCGTTGTGGGGGGCAAAGGTTTGCGCGATCCACGAAAACCTTATGCCCAACGATGTGCACCTTTGTTATCTGCCGCTGTTTCACACCAATGCTCAGTCCTATTCGGTGCTTGCTACTTTATGGGCCGGAGCGACGGTGGTCGTGCAACCGCGCTTTTCCGCGAGCCGCTTTTGGCCCATCTCACTCAAGCATCGGTGCACGTGGTCGTCGATGGTGCCGTTTTGTGCGCGTGCGCTGATGGATCGCGACGTACCGGCCCAGCATCAATACCGCTTTTGGGGTAACGGCATCTGCGATGCGCCGTGGGATGCGCATTTTCGTGTCCGCACGATCGGCTGGTGGGGCATGACGGAGACCATTACTCAAGGCACAGTCGGCAATCCGTTCGCGCCGGATACGCCCATGACCATGGGCCGGCCGGCGCCGGAATATGACATTGCCGTTTTGGATGATGAAGACCGTCCTGTAGAACCCGGCCAATCCGGCCGCCTGAAGATACGTGGCATCAGAGGCATCTCTCTGTTTGCGGAGTATCTCAACAATCCGGAAGCGACGGAGGGCAGTTTCGACGGCCAAGGCTATTTCGATACGGGCGACCGGGTCATCTTGCTTGAGGACGGCTATCTTCAATTCGCCGATCGGGACAAGGACATGCTGAAGGTGGGCGGCGAAAACGTGGCAGCATCCGAAATCGAGCGGGTCATCGCCGGCGTACCGGGCATCCAGGAAATCGCGGTGGTCGCCAAGTCGGACACAATGCTGGATCAGGTGCCCGTGGCCTTCCTTTTGGCGCATCCTGAAAATGAGGCGGCGGCGGAAGTGCTGAAAGAGAGCGTGCGCAAGGCCTGTGCCGAGGAACTGGCCGATTTCAAACAGCCACGGGATGTGATCATTCTGGATGCCTTCCCACGCTCCACTCTTGAAAAGATCGCGAAGAACGAACTGCGCAAGATGCTGGAAGACGAATAGCGCTTCCGCGACGGGCTAAGGCTCGAGATCGCGGACCATGGGGGCCCTGCCGGTGGTGCCGTAGGCCACACCCGCCCGCGGCCGCGGGCCCATCCCCGACTGGCGTTGGTCACTCAATGATCCGCTTACGGAATATCCGCCATCCACCACGTGCGCTTCGCCGGTAACGAAGGCACTTTCCGCGCTGGCCAAATAGAGCGCCGCATTTGCGATGTGCTCCGGCTCGCCCCGCTGCGGCCAAGGCTGAGTGCGTCTCATCGTTTCTTCCAGTTGCTCAATGCGCCCGCGATGGGCAAGCGGCGTAAAGATGAGGCCCGGACAAATGGCATTCACGCGAATGTTGTCGGGCGCAAATTCAAGTGCCGCATTCTTGGTAAAATTGATGACACCTGCTTTTGCCGCCGAATAGGCTGTCGGTCCCGACCCGCCGCTAAGCCCGGCGACCGATGCGGTGTTGATGATTGCACCGCCTTCACCCTGCTTGATCATTTGACGCGCGGCATATTTCGTGCCCAGGAACACACCGCGCATGTTGATGGCGAACGTATCCTCCCAATGGCTCAACTCCGTTTCCACAATCGGACCGAAGGCGCCGCCCACGCCCGCATTGTTGAACATAATGTCCAATCGGCCGAAGCTTTCCGCCGCCAAAGCCACCGCGTTCTTTATGTCTTCTTCTTGAGCCACGTCGCCCGCGAGAAATCGAAACCGATCGCTTGCGCCGGCAGCCGAAACGCTGTCTGCGAGATCGGCGCCGTTTTCCGCGTTGAGGTCGAAACCAACCACGGCAGCGCCTTCGTTTAGGAACAAGTGGACCGTCGCCCAGCCCATGCCGCTGGCCGCCCCGGTAATGACCGCCACTTTACCGTCCAAGCGTCCCTTCTGTTGTGACATCGTCTTTATCCTGTTTGTTGTGGTTGCCGGGCGTTCGCCGATGGTCCGTCCGCGCCGCCCGATCCATCTGCCGCGCTTTCGCTGGCAACGTCAATTGCCAGTGGCCCCGGATCTTTGCCGCCCGCATGGTCCACAATCGCCTCGATCCGGTCATCGATGCTGGGATGCGTAGCAAACAAATCCGCAAATTCGTTGCGCGGATTGTCCACACACATCTCCATGACGGCGGAGGTTGCCCCTTCCAGCTCGCCGCGGTTCTCGATCTTGCGCAAGGCGGAGATCATGGCGTCCGGGTTTTTGGTGAGCTCCACCGCGCCCGCGTCCGCCAAATATTCCCGCGAGCGGGATAGCGCAAAACGGATCACAATTGACAACAACCAAGACAGCAAAATCAGCGCAATGGCGATGAACACCGCGATGGCCGTGCCGTTGCCTTTCCTGTCGCCGCTCGGGCGCCGAGGCATGTGACGCACGCCGGATCGGAAAATCGCCCGAAACACCAACTCGCCCACGAACGAGATGATGCCCGCCATGACCACCGAGATGACCAACACCCGCACATCGCCGTTGCGGATGTGGGTAAGCTCATGCCCCAGCACTGCTTCCATCTCTTCGTCGGTCAAATGCCGCTTCAATCCCGTTGTGACGCTGATGGCGTATTGCTTTTCGTTAAGGCCCGTGGCGAAGGCATTGAGCGCTTCATTCGGCACGATTTTGAGCTTGGGCATGGGCATGCCCCGCGAGATGCAGAGATTTTCCAGCAGGTTATAAAGCTGTGGATCTTCGTCTCGCGTGATCGAATAGCCGCCGGTGACCGCGTCGATCATCTTTTCGTGCCATTGATAGGCAATGAAAATCCAGACCAGCGTGAAGAAGGTGACAAAAGGAGAGGCGATCAGCAGGTCGCTGAGCGCGCTGTTCAACAGTTCGTCTAAGGGTGCGACCGTCAGGAATGCGCGACCCAGCAAGGCGCCCGCAAAGGTCAGCACATAAACCAAGAAAAAAAGGCCGGCGATGAGGATGATCGACCGGCGCCGATTCGCCTGAATGTGCGTATAAAGACCAAACGCCCCCATCGGGTCAGCGCATCATCTACTCAGAACTCGACTTTAGGTGCTGCAGCGATCGTCGCCCGGTCCTCACCCAAATCGAAAAACTCGCGTTCTTTGAAGCCGAAACTCGCCGCAAACAGAACCGCCGGAAATTGCTGAATGCCCGTGTTGAGCTCACTCACGGCATTGTTGAAAAACCGCCGGGCTGCGGCCAGCTTGTTTTCCACATCCGACAGTTCGTCTTGAAGCTGGATGAAATTCGTATTGGCTTTGAGGTCAGGATAGGCTTCGGCGAGCGCAAATAGTTTGCCAAGAGCACTGGTGAGCACGCCTTCCGCGCTGGCCTGCGCCGCCGGGCCCGCGGCGGTAACTGCCGAATTGCGGGCTTGCACCACAGCATCCAACGTTTCGCGCTCATGCGAGGCATACCCCTTCACGGTCTCCACCAAATTGGGAATGAGATCGTGGCGCTGATTGAGCTGCACTTCAATGTCGGCATAGGATTGATCCACCCGCTGGTCCAGGGCCACCAGCCGGTTGTAGATCGACACCAGCCAAACGCCCAACGCCACCAAAATGCCGATACCAATGAGAAATTCCATGGGTTGCCTTCCCGCGTTTCGTACCTTCCGTGTGCTTCCCAACCTAGCACGCCGAATTCCCTTGGACCACTCGGTAAAGAAAGTTGGAAATTTCGTCATGCCAGGGCTTGTCCGCAAAGGCTTTGTGCATCCAGTGCAACTCGGCGCAGCGACCAATGAATTAGGCCCGTGCAGCTCTGCCCTGGATCCAGGAACGCGCTGACACGCGTCCTGGGATGACGTAAAGAATGTGGATTCGCGAATTAATCAAGTGAGCCCCCCATGAATAGTCTGCAATCCAAAATCGAAAATTTCATCGATGCCAACGGACTGCGATGCGACCCCGCGACCCGCGCGCTCGATCTGGCAAGTGAGTTCGGCGAAGTGGCCAAAGAAATCTTGAAGGCTAGCGACTACGGCAAGCGTCCGGTCACCGCGACGGAGGATTTGCGCGAAGAGCTAGGTGATTTGGCGTTTTCACTTTATGCGCTGGCCACTGAACTTGGCTTGGAATTGGATGACGCCGCCGAACTTGCTCTCCGCAAATATGGTACGAGACTGGCGAAAAGCGGGTCTTCCGGCTCTGACGGTTAGAGCAGCGCAAAATCCCGATCAAGCTGAGCAGTGGCCGGATCAATTCCCGGCAAACACAGACTCAGCAAAACTCCCGTCAAAGCTGCGCATACAGCACACATGGTGCTCCCTTATTCACGGCAAGGGCGGACCTGTACCGCCGGGCTTACCGTGCGAAACGCTGCGGGCCGTCGGCCAGGTCCCTGTCAGCGGTGAACACCACGTCCATGGATACGACCGACGCCAAGTCCAAAAACTTCTCCGGCAGTTGCTGGCGCACTTCGTCTTGGGCCGCCACGTTGGCCAGCGGGTGTGTCCCTGACTTGGGCAAGAGCACGTAGATGTGGCTGTACAGCTCTCTTCCCTGCCATACCGACCGCAGACGAAACTCCGGCGCGCCATAGGGCCTGAGGACTTCCCGCGCGATAGCGTGCTGATCGTCCTTGTCCTCTTTGTCGATGGACCGCTGAGTCATTTCGAACCAGCTTTCCCGTATGATCCGTAGCGGGATGATTATCGTTGCCAGCACCATGCTCAACACTACCAGCGGGTCCACGTAAGGGGCCCAGGCGGTGAAAGCACTGTGTTGCAGGACAAAGCCGATCAGAAAGGCCACCGCAATGCCCAGCGACAAATAGCCGTCGATCAGCCAATCTTTCATGTCCACGGCAAGAATGTCGGACTGGGTTTGCTCGGCGTAGCGTCTGATCCTGGCGGCAACGGCAAAACAACCGGCAGCGGCGATCACACCATAGACGACGACTAAGCCGGCCGCCGTTTCGTTGCCCCCTGACGCCAGCTGGAACGCCGCCGTCACGCCGGCCCAAGCCAAGACGAGGAGGATTAGAACGCCCTTGAACAGCACCAAGAGCGGTTCGAACGCCGCATAGCCGAAGGGATACGTGTCATCACCGGGTCGCGCCACCAAGCGCGCCACGAAGAGACCCAAGACAGAAATCAGAATATCGACGGCCGAATACGCTCCATCCAGCCAAACGCCGTCGGAGTGCGTTGCATAAGCAAAGCCAAAGGCCAGCACGACAAAGAAGGCCGCGCCGCATATGGAAAGCTTGATGCCGCGATCTTCCAGTCGCGCCGCATCAGTCATAAATCACCCGATTGGTTACGGATTAAAGTGAGTGGAAATAAGGCATGCGCCCGCGTTCACCGCGGCGCGGTGGATGCACCTAGGTGGGCGCCAGTTCCGGGAAGGAATCAACGCCTTTGTGGCCGTACCAGAGGCAACCGGACAGGCGTGCCATGAGTATCCTCATCAAATCGTTTCACCGGTAATATGGGGACGCTATCTGATTTGCCCAGCCCAAGGGAATCCCAAATCAGATTCAAATCCGGAATTTCCTTGAATTTTTTGTGAAATGCTTTTCCGGCCGGCCGGCATTACCAGGGCAGCAAAGTGCCGTCTTGGTGGCGGAATTCCGGGGGCGTGTCCGGCCCCAAAGCCCGCATTTGCTTGAAAAGACCGGCGGCCGATTCCGCAGGCCTTGTAAATGTGTCCCAGTCCTTGGCGCCTTTGGTCATGTCCGTTGCCACGGTGCCTGGGTGCAGTAGGATCACGGCCACATTTTGGGGCTTAAACTGATGGTACAGGGTCACCCCTAACATATTCGCCGCCGCCTTTGACATTCTGTAGCTGTACATCCGCCCCGATTGGTTGTCGCCAATCGATCCCATGCGGCTCGTGACGATGCCAATCTTGCCGCCAGACGTAAAATTGCCGGCCAAAGCCTGCGCCACACGCAATGGCCCCAGCGCATTGAGATTGTAGTGGTCCTGCATCACGTCGAAATCGATTTCGCCCCAGCGCTCGAACGCGCCCACACCGGAGACATGCACCAGCTCGTCAATCGGCATTTCTTCCATTTGCTCCGCCAACGAACGAACCGCTGCATCATCGGTGACATCGATGCGAGGAATAACGCGCACACCTTCATTGCGCCAATGATCCCCGTCCTCCAAACAAATCGCAGTCACGTCGTAGTCGTGGGATTTATACTCCTTCACCAGCGCCGCACCGATGCCGCGGTCTGCGCCGACAATGACGCTGTGTGACATGTCGCTTGCCTTTCCTTGTGCAAATTCGCCCACCAAGCAAGATCAATGACTTATGACCTCAAATCAACGGGCGATTTTGCAATTCGGGCGTCTTGAGCTAGCCTTCGGGCCTTGATTTGCAGACTCACCTCCAAGGGGAAATGCCCATGGCCAGTATCGACACGGTCGACGACACTTTCGAACGCCCATCACGGGCGCTCATGCTTGCGGAATTGCCGCGGGCGCTATTCGAAGGTCTAACTCTTGGAACGGCAGCGCCATTGCTTTTGAGCGTGCCTCATGGAGACGGACATCCGGTTTTGGTGTTGCCCGGTTTCATGGCCAGCGATCGGTCAACGGAAATTTTGCGCGATTTTCTCGAACGCAAACGGTACGTGGCGGAACCCTGGATGCTCGGACGCAATTTGGGGCCGCGCGGCAAAGTGCCAGAAATGATGTTGGGGCGGGTCAATGAAATTTTCGCCAGGTCGGGCCGCAAAATCTCCCTGGTGGGCTGGAGCTTGGGTGGCATTTACGCCCGCGAAATCGCTAAGCGGCGTGCCGATGCCATCCGCCAAGTGATCACCTTGGGCAGCCCTTTTGGCGTGGGCGGTGGGCTCAGTAACACCGGCCCCCTTTACGACCGGCTCAACGGAGACGGCGCCGCAACCGAGCACAACGCTGCTGCCGACAGTTTGCACAGTCCGCCCCCGGTGCCTTCCACAGCGATCTACTCAAAGACCGACGGCATTGTCCCCTGGCAAAGCTGTCTGGAACCCGAGACAGATATAACCGAAAACATCGAAGTGCCGGGCAGCCATTGTGGGCTTGGTGTGAACGGGTTTGTCCTTTATGCGATCGCCGAACGGTTAAGCCAGCCCCTCGATCAATGGCGGCCGTTTTCAAAACGCGGCTGGCGGCGCGCATTTTACCGCTAAACATTAGGAGTACGGATGATGGACTATATTGACGTTGCCACCGCGCGTGGCATGGATGGGTTGCGCGTGGCGTTCGTTCGCGGTGTACCCAGCCCCTGGGGCATGGCCGCCAAAGCCATGTTCGAACACCACAAGATCGCCTTTGTGGCGGTGGAACAGAAAGGCGGCCAGGAAAATCCGGAATTGGTGGAATGGACGCGCCACCGGAACGGCCCGGTCGTGGTTTACAATGACGAAGCACCGCGCGTGCGCTGGCACGAAATCATGACATTGGCAGAGCGTTTGGGAAGCGGGCCGTCTTTAGTGCCGGAGAATATCGACGAACGCATGCGCATGGTGGGCATTGTCAGCGAGCTTGCCGATGAAGGTGGATTGGTTTGGCAAGGCCGCATGGGCATGCTGCACGCTGCCTACAAAGCCCAAGGCGATGCGGTCCTCAACACACCCATGTTCAAAGAATACGGATATTCAGCCGACGCTCTGAAAATTTCGCAGCGGCGCATGAAAGACATTGTGGGCATGGTGACGGCACAAGTGCGCAAACAGCAAGACGCGGGCAGCAAATATCTAGTGGGCAGCACGCTTAGCGCGGCGGACATCTATTGGGCGATTTTTTCACAGCCGCTGCGCGTCTCACCGCCGGAGATCAACCCAATGACGGATCCCATGCGGTCTATGTGGGAAGCCGGCGCCCAACAATGGGCGGATGCGGACCAAGCTATCTTCGACCAGCGGGATTACATCTTCGACAAGCACATCAAGACGCCCATGGAATTTTAGGCGTCTTGATGCGTCAGGGGCGCTTTTGATCAGAAGCTGACCGAAAGTCCAGTACGGACGTATACAGAGTTTATATCGTCCTCGAAAATTCCGCCGCCACCGCCGGCAATCGGCAATGCGTCGAAGCGGCGTTCACTGGACGCGTTGACGATTTGACGAAAGCCCACATCTGTGAATACGGACACCGTATCGGTCAAGGCATATTTCGCCCCACCCGTCACATGCCAGGTCAGCGATGTGTCGCCATCATCATTCAGGTTGAGGCCCGCATTGTAGAAGATGTTGTGGTTGGTGATGGCCACACCGACACCGCCCCCGATGTAAGGCGTGATGCCGGTGTCGAACAGTTCGGGCCCGTCGATAAACAAATTGCCCAAGATGCTGACCGACGAGGCCTGGCTGCCTTCGAACACGGTTTCATTACCAATGCCGTTGCCCGAGAAATCCAACTGGCCCACATTGTTTTCGGAATAGTTGACTTCAATTTCCGTGCGCGGCGTGAACGCGGCAAGGTCAATGTCATTCCACTTGTAGCCAAGGGCACCGCCGAAGGTGAACCCGGTGTTGAATTCGGTATCGACCGTCGTGGTGCCATTGGTGTAGTCCACATCGCCGGTCGGAATGGCCGCACCGGCAAAGATCGAAGCGTACCAATCCTTGTCTTCCGCCACAGCCTGACCGGCCACGGCAAGGTTGACAACAATCGCTGTCATTGCAGCACCGGCAACGTTCTTTAGTCCGATCTTGTTCGCAACTGAGTTCATAACGTCTCCTTATTGGGTTTGTTGCTTTTTGAGAGATGAGCGGATCAAGATCCGACCAATCCCGTTTTTTCTCCCCGGATACGCGTGATGAACTTGGCGTCAGGCAACAGGAGCCCCGCGCCGGCCACATGAATGACAGCCAAGTCGAATGTAATAAATCTGTTTACGGATCTTTAGCCGCACGGCGCTCAGAAGCGCCGCCCCGGTTGTGTGGATGAAGCCAACGTCAGAGTCCCTGACTCCAAATGAGGACTGTCACCTAAACAACCAACCCGATGTTGTGCGCAACCTAACACCGGGATTCGCGCACGAACAACACCACAATCGCTTGTTCAGCAATTGTTGAACACGCGTGAGGATACCCTCACGAAGGGTCGAATTCGACGTGAAATTAGGTGCTGGTTACGGCGTTAGTCGCCGGAGTATTTGGGGACACGCTTTTCCACAAAGGCCGTGACGGCTTCCTGACGGTCTTTGGTTGAATTGGTGATGGTTTCGTACGCGATCGCTGCGTCCATCACGCTGTGCGCAATTTGCTTGAGTGGAATGTTAGCGGCTGTTTTTGTCCAGCGCACGGCAAAACGCGGATTGCCGAGGATCTTCTGCGCGATCTCTTTGACTTTTGCATCCAACTGATCCGTAGGCACCGCATAATTGATGAGCCCCATGGCTTCCGCCTTCGGCGCGGGCACCATATCGCCCGTGAGCAGCAATTCTTTGGCCCGTGCAAAACCGATCAGTTGGGGCCAGATCACCGCGCCCCCATCGCCCGCCACGAGGCCCACTTTGACATGGGGATCGCCGATCACTGCCTTTTCGTCCGCGATGATCACATCGCAAAGAAGGGCCATGCTGGCACCGAGGCCGGCGGCGGCCCCATTCAGACGGCAAATGATCGGTTTTTCCAATTCCAGCAAATCGAACACGATCCTTTTGGCGTCCACGCCCAGATCGCGAAACATGGCCGGGTTGTCGATCATGTCCTGAAACCAGTCCATGTCGCCACCCGCACAGAATGCACGCCCTTGTCCGGTGAGCACAACTAGGTCGCAGTCCGTGTCCTTCTGAATATCGGCAAACACGCGCGACAGCTCTTCGTGGAGATCGTGATCGACCGCATTCATCGGTCCGTTGTCGATGGTCACAGTGAGCACCCGGTCGGCGCGCTCAAACCGCATGGTCTTGTACCCGGCGTAATCCATTAGATGCTCCTTAGACTGAGCGTTAGAGCTGTGTGACACCCGGCGCCTTGTCGGTCAGCTTGATGTTGCCGGCCAACTGCAGCGATCCGATGCCAACCATTCGGTGTTGGGTGGCCGTGTGGATATCGCGAAAATGGCGCTGCATGGAGCAATGGCCGTGGACCGATGTGCCGCCGCCCGCATTGTAGAGTTTGTCGACCGCGTCGGCGCACATGATGGTAGCGTGGCTTGCCGCCATGCGTAATTGCCGCCGGTCTTCGATGGAGGCTTTTTCGCCGGCGACCATCTTGTCCCACACTTCCTGGACCGCATGGGCGAGGTAGCGATGCGCCCCTTCGACCATTGCCTCCGCACGGCCAAGCTCAAGCTGGGTGACGGAGGATTCATTGATGGTCTTCTTCTGCCAAGCCGGAATTTTCTTGCGCGCAAGTTCTGAGAAATCGTCAACCGCGCGGCGGGCAATGCCCAATGGCACTGAAGCTACCGCCGCCGCGAACAATCCGAAAAATGGAAAGCGATAGAGCGGGCTGTCGATGACACGTTTCGATCCGCCCAGAACGGTCCACCGGCCTTCGGGCACGAACGCGTTTTCCACCTCGAAGTCCACGCTACCTGTCCCGCGCAGGCCCGACGGATCCCAATTGTCATGCAGCTTCACTTGGGACTTTTCGAAATACATCACATGCACCATGGGTTCCCCATTGGGAAAACGGCGAATGTCGTCACCGTCCTGCACCATTGTGCCGCCGCAGATCCAATCCGCATGATGGGTGCCGGACCCCCATTGCCACCGCCCGGTGACTTCGACACCGCCGTCCACAATCTTGCCTTTGCCGGTGGGTGCCGTGGCCCCCGCCGCGATGGGCACGCGGCCATGGGCGTCGTAAACTTTTTTCGCCCATTCCGGCGACAGGGCAGCCGCCGTGGTGGCAGTGGTAAGGTAAATCATGGCGAGCCAACCGACGGAACTGTCCGCGTAGGATGCTTCTTCAATCGCTTGAAGTATTTCGGGAACATCGCATTCTTCACCGCCCAGCGATTTTGGAATGGCCATGCCGAAAACACGCCGGTCATTGAGTGCGGCGACCAGATCGGCGGGCACACATTTGGCCGCTTCTATTTCATCGGTCCTGCGTTCAATTTCGGTCCGCAATTCGCGAATGGCGGCAATTGCCGGTGAGACCGTGGGCGCGATTGTCTGAACGGCTTCGGACATGATCAGCTCCTGTTAGAGGGAAATCTGCTGTTTCCAAACATCTTCAAAGAAGAGTTCGTCTGCGCCACGGCGCTTTATGGGGCCGTATCCGCCGCCGACCGGATAGCCCATAGGGACAGCGGCGCAGGTGTACCAGTCATCGGGAATGCTCAGGAGAGACTTCACATCGCCTTCCACTTGGCACAACAAGGTGGTCAAGACGCAACCTACGCCCTCTGCGCGGCAGGCCAGCATGAGGTTTTGAACCGCCGGATAAACCGACCCGCCACCTACAACGGAGATCCGGTCTTGTTTCGCGTCCGTCACCGCCATCATCTTCGGGTTGAAGCAAACGATTGCTACCGCGGGTACTTCGTGAAAATGCGCACACAGATAATCACCCGCCGTAATGGTGCGTTCTTCCTTCGCTTGTTCTTCGGCACTTAGCCCTTCGAAGCGTTTACGGTACATGGCCGCGAACTTTTCCCAGAGGGTTGTGTACATGTCGCCCAGCGCTTTCTTCTTCATCGTGTCCCGCACAACGATCATGCGCCAAGGCTGTTGATTGCCGCCGGACGGGGCCCAGGTGGCCGCCGTGAGTATGCGAGACAACACATCGTCCGGGATCGGATCACTTCTCAACCGGCGAATGGCCCGTTGGGTGCTCATCACGTCGTAAAGCGCTTCAGCGGACATGCTCTCTCCTCCATTGGATGAAGGCGCCAGAGTGGCCGATGTTATTTCTGGAGTCAAGCTCTAGTTTTCGTCTATTTTTTCAGATAAACTATCCAAGATATGACCAGTCAGACAGGCATCGCTGACACGGCCAGACCGTCCGGCGGCAAGGCCCAGCGCACTTACGATCGCCTCGCGGCCGCCACACTAGAGGAGATCAACGCCCATGGCGGCTTCACGGCGGAAGCCGTGGCACGCCGGGCCGAAAGCTCACCGGCCACCTTCTTCAGCTACTTCCCAACAAAGGATGATGCGTTGGCGGCGGCATTCTCTCTCGCACTCGACGAGTTGGTAATCGTCGCGGAAGACGGCCTTCGGATCGAAGATCTCTTGGATCGGGGACTTGAACCGGTCTGTTCGGACTTTGTCGACCAGGTGGTCGCCTACTTCACCCGCTACACGCTGATGTTTCGGGCGGCCTTGGTGCTGCTCCCCCAGAACAAGTCGATTCGAGATACGTTTCGTGACCATCAGGCGCGCACACTGGCCCATTATGTAAGATTCATCGAACTGGGGCAGAAATCGGGTTTTGTGCGCAAAGGAGACAAAAACGCCTTGGCCAATACGCTAATGGTCATGACTCAGGGGCTGAACAATCCGCTGCTGACCGGCCGAAAACAGGCAAAACTGCATCGGGAACTTTCGCGGGGCTTGATCTTGCATCTAGCGCCCGACACGGCGAGCGGCCCATAAACCGCGGAATCATTGACATTTCTGAGGCCCTGTCGCCCTCACGAAGTTGCGATGGCGCGCGACTTGCCCTCCGCCCCCTCAATCCCTAACATTTCCGCCGGTAGGACTGGGTAGACCAAAAAAGGGTAAGTTAGTGTCAAAATCGGAAGAACGTCAGAAATTGCTCGGCAAGCTCTCGAAGGGCTTGGTATACGCCACACCGCTTCTTGTGGCTGGCGCCTTTGCAACGGACGCTTTTGCGGAAAGCAAAACGCTGGTCGTCGCCGAAGCCGAAGCCGCTGCAGAAGCTTCTGCGGAGGGCGAAGCTGAAGGTGAAGCCAAAGCTGAAGGTGAAGCCAAAGCTGAAGGCGAGGCTGAAGGTGAAGCGGCCGCCGAGGCAGAGGCTGAAGGCGAGGCCGAGGGCGAAGCGAAGGCCGAAGCTGAATAATTCAGCGCACAGAACAAATTTGGGGCGGCATCTGGCGTGGGCCGGTGCCGCCCCTTATTGATTCCGCGAAAGTCTATAGCAATTCGGCCGCCGCGATGGGATCGGAATACTGCACCCGGTGCACCGGAAGCCCGTTTAGCCATGCGACAAGCTGCGCCGGATCCCCTGACGTGCCAATCTTTTGCGCCCACAAATCAGGCAGCAGGTCAGCAACACTGATCTCTGTTGCCGTCCCGTCCATGTCTTCACTAGATTCTGCGATAAGGATGCGGTCGACCGCTAACGATTGACCGTCGCAAGCACCTCGAGCCGCCAAATGGCGCACCGGATATCCCAGCCGGGCTTCGTGCAACGTGTCCGAAAGTCCCAAGGAGCTCCTGCAATCTGCATCCGCGGCAAACGTGTCCGGCACCCAAACCGGAATAGGGAGAGGCCACAAGCCTGCCGCCGCGCGATCGAGCACAACCGCTCCTGCGATTTGCTGCCCGCCGCAGCGTTGCGCCAAAGCAGCAATCAAGGCCCCGCCACCACGGCCGATAATGAGATAGTTCGCCTGGTCGCAGGCGACAAATCCCGCGCGCAGCACAATGCGATCGGGACGATGTTCCGACTCGTCCATTAGGAGTTCATCCGCAAGCAGTGGAACAATACGGCTAAGACGCACATCGCTGGCGATTATTCGAGTATCGCGCAGAACGGTGTAGCCTTGAGCCCCTTTCACGATGGAAATCTTTTGCACGTCCTCCGCCAAGGAATTAGGTGTAGCATCTGCCAGAAGTTCCAACCGACGGCCTATCGGGTCATGCGTGTACTGAATTAGATAGGCGGCGGCCTGGGTTTGCACATGCGTCTCACCGACCCATTGGTCCCCATTGTCCTCCGATTTCCGAGATTTCTGAGGCTGCTGGTCGGACAGCCGCACCAATCCCTTTTGCCCCCAATCGGCGAGCGTATTCCATACATCGCGCGCGATTTGGTGTTTAGGAACCGGTGCCTGAGCCGCCAATTGATCGATGATCTGGCTGGGCTTCAAGCCTTCGGCGAGCTGAAGCCAAATGAACGTGGCGGTTTCATTCGGCACAAAGAACTGGCGGACCGTCCGCGCATAAAGCGCCAGCGCGTCGCCGGAAACGAACTCCTCCACCTCATTGGGCACGAGCTCGATCTCCGGCATGGGCGAGCAGCCTACGTGTTCGGCCAACACCAAATCACTGTAGCGGGGCACCGGAAACGATGTGAGATACCGGGACGGGTCTTCCCCAGGGAACACGCATCGATAATCGCCAATACGTGACTGTTCCCAATCCCACTCGGCCTCGATCCGCTCGTCGAAGGTCAACGCCGACCAATCGGGCCTTTCTTCGTTTGCACCGATCATGGACACCAAGTCGACAACCAACTGCCGTTTGATGCGCGCTTCATCAATGCCGCCATCCTCCGGTCCGGAACAGACATCCAAAGACGGGCTCAAGTTACACTCAAGGATCCATGGTTTCAGGTCCGCGTCCACCATGCAGTCCAAGCCGAACAATTCGTAACACCCGTCGCTATCGACGCCGGTCGTCTCGATTCGTTGCCGCATGCGTTCGCGGGCCGACATCATGGTCAGTACAATGAGGTCTTCGAGATCCTGAAAGATGCGTTTGTCGTCATGCCCTTGATCGCGCAGCCATTGCCGGTACTTGGAAAACGGGATGAAAACCACCGACGCCGGCGCATCTTCGTTTTCTTCGTTCACGTCCGGATTTGTCAGATGCACGAACAGGTTTTTGAGGCTGGTCGGGTCGGTCGAATAGGGTTCGGAGGCGAGTTTCGCGAAACCTTCCTTGTACCAATAAACCCGCAAGGGGTCGACGGACTGGATGACCACATAGCACCGCAGGACATATTTGTGTCCATTGTAAAGGTGCGGCCTGTGCAGATACTCCTGCACCATCCAATCTTCCCCTTTGGGCGCCAAGGCCGCATCCTCAAGAACTTGAATGCCCCGCCCCCGTGACAGGCCTTTCGGCTTTTGAATCCAGAGCTTGTTCGGATTCTTGTCCGCCGCTTCCTGCAGGTCAAAATAGTCCTCGGGCATCGAGTAAACGCGTGGGAAGAAATCGAAACGTTCGGCGAGCTTATGACCGTCGAGCCTTTTACGCGCCTTCAACAGCGACTGATACAACAGGCTTTTGACCGTAAGCCCATTATTGCCTGGAATGTGATTGACCGTTTTTCCCGGTTCCAGCGCCTTGAACACCCGCGTCTCGGGCATACCCGTGAACCAATAGGCATCCCAATCGTCGGCCGTTCCCAGTTCCCACTGCGCCGAATCCAAGGCCGCTTCGAATGCGGCATCCTGGCCTTCGGACCATTTTCCGCCAAACCAATATTTTCGGCGGCGCTTGTTGGATGTTTTGTCCATGCTCAACTTTCTATGACGAAAACATGTCATGCGCGCAATTCGATTCGGCCACGCCGGAGGCCGTGGGGCGCAACGGCACGTGCCGCAAAGCCCTAATCCTAAGGTTTTATCAACTTCGCCGGAAATCGAGCGTTTTTCTTGGAAGAATTGCGATTTGGGGTCATAATAATCGCGTGATTGGCCTGTTACAGGTTGGCGCGCGGAAAGACCTTTCAAGCTTTAGCTGATTGGTCGAACCGACGCGCTTGCGGGCTTGCTTACGCGTGGGGTGCCTGTGCAGGCTCGGAGGACATGACGGATCGGGGGGATCAATGTCTTTTCTGAGAGGTTTAGTTTTTTCGCTGGCTATCGTTGTGCTGGGCACACTGGCCTTGGCCGCTGGCCGGTGGAGCGGATTCATCACGGACCCATCACCCGACCGTCCGGATAGCGAACAGGCCGGAGAAGTCGGTTGCGCGCCCGTATCGGCGCGATCAGTCTCTGCACTCAATGAAGAGGTCGTCAATCTCTATTCCCGCGGAGACGGTGACTGCGCATACGAACTGGCCGTACGCGCGCTCGACGACGCCCGCGCGAATTTAGACTCAAACGATCCTGCTCATATTGACGCGTTGAACAATCTTGCCCGTCTCGAATCGGATTCAGATAACTGGGAACAGGCCGCAGCGTTGTACCAAGAAGTGGTCGATAACTATGTCGACAACGACATGGACTACGAAGACGCAGAGCAAGCGCGCTTCCGCCTCGCGGCCGCGCTCGGTCAATCCGGTCAGCCTCAGGAGGCCGACAGGATTTATGCGGAGATCCGGGACCGGCGGGCCGAAACGGAAGCCCCCGCCGCGCCTCAGCCCGAATCAAGCGAACCGCCGATTTCGGCACAAAAAAGGACCACCCGCGGCGCCGGCCAGGCCGGGGACAGCGGGCACAGTGAAATCGATGTGTTTTACGGCACCGACCGGGCCCCCAGCGTGGACGATGGAATCGTTCAGTATACGTCTGATCAAGATGGTGAATTGCACCTTGGCGTCGCCACGGTCACGATTCCGGCGTCACACACCTATGGGGGCTTGGAAAGCCCAAGTATTTGGCGGCTTGAATTCCGGCCAAATCCGGATCGCCACGTTATTCTGAAAAGTGTGGATCCGCTGGATGAAAACACCTTCCAGAGCGCTCTTGAACGCTACATGGACCGGGCGGACTCACGGGAAGCCTTCGTGTTTGTCCACGGCTACAATGTGACGTTCGAGGACGCGGCCCGCCGCACGGCCCAAATGGCCTACGACATGCAATTTCCGGGGGCCCCGATCTTCTATAGCTGGCCATCGCGGGGACAATTGCTGTCCTATGCGCGCGATGAAACCATGGTTCAGCGCACGGTGCCTTATCTGTCAGAGTTTCTGACCATGATCGCCCGCGAGACGGGCGCGGAAACCGTGCACCTCATCGCCCACAGTATGGGCAACCGTGCCATGACAAACGCCCTCAAAATCCTGCACCAGGAATCGGATGAAATTGATGGGCCGCTGTTCAATGAGATCCTATTGGCGGCCCCCGACATTGACGTGGAAGTGTTCCGCCAGATTTCTGACGCGGTGATCGGCATGGGCGCCGGAACGACGTTGTATGCATCCGCGAATGACAAAGCACTGGGCGCCTCGCGGCGACTCCGCAAGGATCTGACGCGGCTTGGCGACACGCGCGATGGCGTGACGGTCATCCGCAATATGGAATCGGTGGATGCGTCTTTGGTTTCTTCCGACTTCTTAGGTCACGGTTACTTCGCCGACAGCCGCACCGTGTTGGGCGATATTGATCTTCTCATCGACACCGGCTTGCGCGCCGAGGAACGGGGGCTGCGGCCCCAGCAAAACTCAGCCGGGCAAACCTATTGGCGTGTCCAGCCCTGTGGTGAAACGGCGCTTGTCTGCTGATACCGCAAGCAGAACGGAGACCAAATGAAACCAAAACGACCCTGGGGCGGATTGTTTTCCGTTTTGGTGGGCCTAATCGTCGCCGTTTCACTGGCGCATCCGGTTCAGGCTCAAAGCAACGTGCCGAAACGGATCGAGCTTACGCCCGACTTGGGTCCGCGGGCGCTTGAAGATTTTGCCCAACCGCCTGAGGAATTTTTCGCGGAGGTCGGGCTGACCTTCGATGTGGAGAAGACAAACTATAAGGAGATCGAAGATCTCACATTTCCCGTTTTGGTGCCCAAGAGCCGGCCCTTCTTGGAAAACGTGGTTTTCTACAAAGTCAGTGACTTTCAATACTCCGCCAGCTCGACGACGGACGGCATCGCAGTGGAAATTGTCGGCACGACTGTCGCCTATGAAGTGCCCGTGACCACCTCCAAAGACTTTGAAGCGGTTTTAAAGTCATTGTCCCTCGATTTTTCCTATGACCCGGAGATGCAGTTGGCGGAGTCGACGGTGACGATTTATGGCATTCCCTACATCATCACGGTCGAATGCATGCTGCCCGGCGATCAACGTTGTGCTAATCCGGGTTTCACCGACAACAATATCAAGAACAAACTCCAACCCATTGGGAAGCCCAAGTCATGAGACGGAAGCTTTCTCTTTTTTTGTCATCGCTGCTTCTATTAGGGCTCACCATGTGCGGTCCGTCGCCTGACACCGACGCGCCATCCGATCCTGACACGGCGGAGCCAACTCCGACGCCGTCACTCGACCACACCCCGGCGGGCATTTTGGTGCCGGCTACCAGCGGTCCCGGCAATCGTGACGAAACGGTCTATGCACCGGACATGAGATTCCCCTTGGAAGAGGGTCCCGCCTTCCTTAACTCCCAGATCTATGGCGTGGGCGGTTCGTTCGGCGCAAACGATTGCACCACGGCCATATGCGAGTGCGATCCGCGAAATTATAGTCTTCCGTGGCATGACAATTTTTGCGAGTCGCGCAGCCGCATCGTTCGGGGATGCCCCACGGGCGGTGGTCACCAGGGCCAAGACATTCGCCCCGCAACTTGCGAGGACAAGACCCATTGGGCGGTCGCCGCTGAGGCCGGGCGCATCACCAATATCGGCAAATACTCCGTCTATCTCTTGGGCGAAAACACCGGCATTCGTTACCGCTACCTCCATTTGGAAATGGCGGGACTGGCTGTCGAGAAAGGCGACAGAGTTGAATCGGGGGACCGCATCGGCATGGTTTCCCGGGATTTCGGCACGGCGCTCACCACCTTGCATCTTCATTTCGATATGAATGCACCGATCAAAGACGCCGAAGGGCGGCCCCGAAACACCTACATTTCGCCGTATCAGTCCCTGGTGGAAGCCTATCAACGGCTAGACGAGCAATAAGCGCCGCAAGTCAATCCTCAATTTGTGGAGCTGACGACTTTTAGCGGGACGGTCGACATGGTCCAGGCGCTGTCCTCAACATATCCGCCGCGGGATTTCTCCAACGCCAGATAATCGTCAAGCGCCATAAACAGCGCACTTTGAGAACTGCCGCGCGAGGCGCTGCGGGTCGCCGCCGTTTCCGTTAGCAAATCCCAACGCACCTTGTTGTCTTCTTGCGTGCCAAAAATCAGGATGTGATCAACCACATTCAGTGGCGGCTGCGCAATAAAAGTCGATGCAAATGTGTGGGACTGCCCCACACCCACCAGCGGCCCGATACCGTCCTGCGGGAAGCCGAACATGCTTCCGTCAGTCGACAGAATGATCCCACCGACATGCAACGGTACCGGCGCATCCTCATCCAGCTCAACGCGAATCCGAAAGCCGTCGCACTTGGGAACAATGTATTGCTTGTTAGGCCCGGAGCTTGTCCAACCGGCATCCGTCGCCACCTTGGCGGGACATTCGCCCCGATCGCGATCGAGCGGCGCCGGCACCAACGTCACCCGGAGCGTTTGGTCGTCGGAGAACGAGCCGCCGCCCTCGCCGCGCAGGCTGATGAGAGCTTTCTGGCGTGCGTGCAGCCATAGCAAGCTGGCTATTGTCGATGCTTCACCGGATGACCCAGCCGAGATTTCATTGCGCACTGCGCCATTGCTGTCGATGATGATCGCATCGCCATCGGCGTTCTGAGCGACTTCAAACTCGGCGGCACCATCTTCCACATCAATAAGACGGTTTGCTTCGTCGTCGCGGTCAATTGCCTGTCGGAAAGCCGCGACGCGGTCCGACGACAGGCCGCTTGCGGCATCTTCACTCTCCAAGCGAAACCTGACGGTCAGCTTCCGAAACGTTGTGCTGACCCGCGCCAGAAAAGCAAAATCGCCCACTTCAATTTCCGCGTCATCACCACCAGCGACAATGGTTCCCGTGCCCTGAGACACGCTGCCCCGCGAAATCTCGATGGTTGCCTTCGCCTTACCTGGGTCTTGTGTATCGGATACGGACGCGTCTTTGTCATAGATTCTGAACTGGGCGCCGATGCCAGCGCCTGCCAAGAAGGGGCCGGAAACCTCCACCACCGCGATGTTGGCGCCCGTGACGAACCACGCGTCCGTCCGCCCGGTTTTCCGTGCATCGAACACCTGCCGCTCAAGGCTTCCTTGGAAATAGGGAACTTGAGATGTGCGCGACTTCAACGACCGGCGCACAAGGGGTTCGGCTTGATCGTATGTGATCGATTCCGATTTGCTGAGCACTTCAATGAGCGCGTCCGTGAATATTCCGTAGCCATTCGTTTCGAGGGCGGCCGTGGAATCGCCGGCCGCAGACAGAACAACAATCCCCGGCAGGCTTTCCGGCACATAGTTTTCGTAGACCGCCAAATCGCCGACCGGCTCGTCATCTTCGAACTCTCTCGTCCATAGGCGGGCACGCGCCGTATTGTTTGCCCCCCGCGTTGCCGTCGCTGAATTGCAGCTATCCAGAATAACGGTGATATTCTGAGATTTGTTGTGAACCTGTTTCAGAAGGGCGTTGAACTTGTCATCCGTCAGCTGACGGTTATCCCGCGTTGAATCGTACAGAACCAAGGTTTCATCAAGTCCGTCGGGTTCATCGGAGTCCGCACGCTCCCGCAACTGGCTGCCATGCCCCGCAAAGTAGATGACCACTTCGTCACCTGCCGACACACGCGGCACCAGCCAATCGCTCACAGCCGCCACCACATTGGCGTAAGACGCGTTTTCGTCAGTCAACCGGCAGACATTTTGCTTCGGGAAATTGTAGCCACGGCTGCTCGTTAGCAGGTCGTACATACGCTCGCTATCGCGCACGGCCCCGCCAAGATCGGGAATCTCGTCCAAATTGTAGTCGTCGATCCCGATGAGAAGCGCGTGCTGAGCGACCCCATTAGCGCGCACCACAGACCCGCTTGGGCATTCTCCGTTCGCATATGCGAAACTTGGGACCAACAGCCCGAAAACAGCCAAAAAACTCGAAATACGCAACAACATCCCCACCGAAAGTCCCCCTCTTTGGCTTGATACGCATTCTACTCCGCCCACAGCCGGTGGCAAATGGTGATCTGACGACCCCGGAAAAATCCGCTGGATCCCGCAGCGCCCCGCTGTTTTGCAGTTTTCTATGACAGGGCGATGACGAACCCAATTGGCCGTGTCGCTTGTGCTTAACCCCAGCCGCAGGGCTTGCTATACTTTCGCGACATCGATCAGTTCTTGTTTGGGCGTCGATATTCAATGGGGGAGATTCATGGGACGTTTGTCTGCAGCGTTTGCAGGGCTGGTATTGGCCTTGATGCCAGCGGTTGCTCAGGCGGAAGGGGTAGTCCTTACCAAATCCGACCGGCTTGTGGTCACGGCAGAAATTGTTGGCGACAACGCGGTTATCGTTCTGGAGTCAATCTCCGACACGACGAATAATCTTTCGGGGAAGTTTCCGGCGGTCGACTTCTCAGGCATTCGGGTTGATGTCAATCAAAACGGCAGAGTGGATGAACGTGTCGATGTAGCCTACGGCATTGTGGGCGGATCCGCCGACCGCATCTGCACACAATATCTGCTTACGGAAAACTCCTCGACCGGGTGCGGTGGATTTAGGTCGAACGCCACTGTTAAGTCGGAGTTCAAAAATACCGCCCACGGACCCGCGCCCCATCCGGTTTGGACCTACACCATCCCCAAGGATGAAATTTCACAAAACGGCTCGTTCGCCCACCTCACATTCAAGATCTACGAAGCGGGACGCGGTTATACCCAAATGCCGAAGCCGACGCGGACAAATCTGTCGTTCTCCAAAGTTACCACGCTCAACTTCAACCGCGTCGTCACGTTCCTTAAATCCAGAAGAGATCGGATCATACAGCCGAAAGTCATCAAAGACCCAAGCGAGCCGAACCCAACTGGCGTTACGGGAGAATTGGTCCGTACGGAAGACCACATTGTGTCCGTTCGGAAGAGTGAAACGCGCGTTCAATTCATCTTGGAAGCGATCGGCGACGACACCGACAACCTCAAGGGCGGATGGCCGGCCGTTGATTTCGTCAGCATCGGCAGCGATGTGGACCAGAACGGCACGGTGACGCGGAACGTTGATGTGGAATACGGCATCTCCGGCGGCGCCTATGACAAAATCTGTACCCAATATCTGCTCACGGAAAGTTCCTCGACGGGGTGTAACGGCTTCTCGTCCGCGGCGACCATGTCGGCACGATTCGTGCCCACACCCAATCAACCGCGGCCTCATCCCATATGGGTTTTCACCATCCCGAAAAGTGAGCTAGGTCCGGATGGAAAGACGGCACATCTGTTCTTCCGTTTTCACAATGCGGGGAAGGGCTACAAGCGCTTTCCCACACCGCGCGACTCGAAGAAGTTTTCAAGCTCCATCGCACTAGACCTAGGAACCCTCGAAGCACGTTTCCTTCCGGAGGAAACGATCGAAGAAGCGTTACCACCGGACGTGGCCGAGGCGGATGCGGATACAGGCGTAGAAACCGTTGCGAACGACACATCGCCGCCGCTCATCGCTCTTACGTCGCCGGCCGTGGAACCGGGCGCGCGCGTTTCCCATCCCAACAAAGAGATCGATATTGAAGGCATCGCCGAAGACGATAGCGGGATTTACGAGATCCTTGTGAATGGCGAAGAGGCGGCCGTAACCGCCGGTGGCGACTTCAGCAAGGAAGTGCGCCTTGCGTTCGGCGACAATCCAATCACCGTGACCGCCACTGACTTGAAAGATAATAAGGCGGAATTTGTCATCACGGTCGTGCGGGAAACCGCCACCGAAGAAGACATTTCATCCGACGACGCGTCGCGCGGCGTTGGTTCCGTGGATGAGGACACGGCGGCGGAGATTCGCGAAGGGGATTCCTTCGCCCTGCTGATCGCCATCCAGGACTATGATGATCCCAACATTGTCGATTTGGACAATCCGGTCAGTGATGCGCGGAAGCTGAAAGACGTCTTGCTCGCCAGTTACGACTTCGAGCCTGAAAACGTCACGCTGCTGGAAAACCCGGACGAAGACGGCGTCTATTCTGCGATGCAGTCCATGGCATCTCAAGTAACCGAAGCCGACAGTGTCATCATCTTCTATGCGGGCCACGGCCAATGGGATGAACAGATTTCACAAGGCTATTGGTTGCCCAGCGACGCGGCGGCGGACCGCACGTCCAACTGGATCAGCAATGGCGACATTCGCGACGAGATCAAACGCCTACAGAGCAAACATACGCTGGTAATTTCGGATGCTTGCTTCAGCGGCGGCATCTTCAAAACACGTGCCGGCATTGCAGATGCAAGCCGTGCGGTTCAAGAACTTTATGGACTGCCCAGCCGAAAGGCGATGACCAGCGGCACGCTAACGGAAGTTCCCGATAAAAGCGTGTTCCTGGAGTATTTCGTCAAACGCCTCGAAGACAACACCAATCCGTTCTTGTCGGCGGATCAGCTGTTTGCAAGCTTCCGGGCGGCTGTCATGAACAACAGCCCGAACACACCGCAATATGGCGTGATCTTTGAAGCCGGCGACGAAGGTGGCGAATTCATCTTTGTACGGAAAGAATAACCTTACCACGTATCGACGCAGGGGCGCTTTTTACCTCTGCGGGGCGCGGGCGGCGGTGCACTGCGTAACGCCCCCATGATCCATTTTCGCGAGTCCGCCGGATCGATCACATCATCGATCTCGAAAAGCGACGCCGTATTGACCGCCTTGCCGTGCGCATACATCCGCGCCACCATCTTGTCGAACAGCTCCTTGCGCTCTTGTGGATCTTCCAGCGCCTCAAGTTCTTTCCGGTAGCCGAGTTTCACGGCCCCTTCCAGCCCCATGCCGCCGAACTCGCCCGTTGGCCAGGCTACCGTAAACATGTTTGCTTTGAAGCCGCCGCCCGCCATGGCTTGCGCACCCAGGCCATAGCCCTTGCGCAACACGATCGTAAAGTACGGAACGGAGACGCTCGCGCTTGTGACGAACATGCGCGCCGCATGGCGCACCAGGGCAGTTTTTTCAACCTCCGGGCCTACCATAATGCCGGGCGTGTCCGCCAGGAACAGCAGCGGAATGTCGTGGGCATCGCACAATTGTATAAAGCGCGTTGCCTTGTCCGCACCGTCACTGTCGATGGCGCCGGCCAGATGGTTCGGGTTGTTGGCCACAATGCCAATCGGCCGGCCTTCGATACGGGCCAGTACCGTGACCATGCCAATACCAAATCCTTTTCGGATTTCGAGGACCGAACCCGTATCCGCCAAGGTTTCGATCACTTTGCGCACATCGTAAATGCGCAGCCGATTTTCCGGGATGATGGACCGAAGCAATCGCTGGTCTGCGTGCCCGGGATCGGGCAGCGTTCCTTGGAAATAAGATAGATATTTCTTGGCCGTCGCCACGGCTTCGATTTCATCCGCCACCGGAATATCAATGACGCCGTTCGGCACTTGCACATCCACCGGCCCAACTTCCTCGGGTCGGTAGATCCCCAGGCCACCCCCTTCGATCATGGCGGGGCCACCCATACCGATATTGGAGTTCTCTGTTGCAATGATCACATCGCAGCAGCCCAACAGAGCCGCATTACCTGCAAAACAACGGCCGGAATTGATGCCGACCACAGGAACGAGACCGCTTAGTTCCGCAAAGTATTGGAAAGCCAGACAATCCAGCCCCGCGGCCCCAATGCCGTCCGTGTCGCCGGGCCGACCGCCCCCGCCTTCCGTGAAGAACACGGTCGGCAGCTCCGATTTCCGCGCAAGCTCGAACATGCGGTCTTTCTTGCGGTGGTTTTGCATGCCTTGCGTACCGGCGAGCACCGTATAGTCGTACGACATGATTGCGCAGCGGCTGTCTTTGTCATCGAACAGATCGCCATTGACCGTGCCGACGCCCGCGATCAACCCATCCGCCGGCGTATTGTCGATCAAATCGTCCATTTCACGGCGGCGGCGTTGGGCCGCAATCACGATCGGCGCATACTCCACAAAGCTACCGGGGTCACACAGATCCTCTACATTCTCGCGCGCCGTCCGCTGATTGGTCTTGCGGCGCCGGGCAACCGCCGTCGGCCTGTTTTCGTCGTAGCCCTTGGCATGACGGTCCAACACCTCCTGAAGGTCAGGCCGGATGTAATCCAAATCAATCTCGGTCTCAGAGTCCGCGCCCGCCGCGGACACTTCCGCTTCCTCCACGAACACCAGCGGGTGATCTTCGAAAACCGTATCGCCGGCCCCAACGGTGATCTCGCGCACAATGCCGCTTTGATTTGCGCTGACGACGTGTTCCATCTTCATGGCTTCCATCACCAAAAGTTGTTGGCCGGCATGGACTTCTTGACCGGCTGTCACGTCGATCGCAACGATCGTTCCCTGTATCGGCGCCCGCACAGCATTTGTGTTGTCGGGCCCGACAACGTCCGAATTCGAAATGATGGTCTGTTCGGGCGCGACCGGGGCTGCCGATGCGCCCGTACCATTCTTGCCGTGCGCCAATACGGCAAGCGGATCCGAACTGTCGATCGCCGCGCCCGCCCGTCTTGGCGCCGCCGTCGCATCGTTCGCGGCCCGCTGTCCGAAATGCAGCGGCACGTGTTCCGCGCCATCCGCGGCCACGAATGTCTCGGACCGGTCGTCCACAAACCGTGTATAGATTTTTCCGGCCCGAAAATCCGCATCCCGCAGCACATTCATTAAGAACGGAATGTTGGTGGCCACGCCGTCCACACGGGTTTCCTGAAGCGCTCGGTACGCTTTGGCGACGGCGGGCGCAAAGTCATTGCGCGAGGTGTGGGTGATGACTTTTGCGATTAAAGAATCGAAACGCGGATTGCTCGCATATCCCGTATAGCCGTAGCTATCCACCCGCACGCCACGGCCCGACGGCATATCAAAAGCCGTAAGCGTGCCGCCGGCGGGACGTGCCGTACCGTCAGCGGCCATGCGTTCCATGTTGACCCGCGTTTGAATGGCGAATCCGTTTTTGGGCACCACATCGTTCTGCATCAAATTGAGGTCGGAGAACGATTGTCCGCCCGCAATCTCGAGCTGAAGGCTCACAAGATCCACATCGGCGATTTCTTCGGAAATCGTGTGCTCCACTTGCAGCCGGGCATTGGCTTCGATGAAGGCAAATGCGCCGTCGTTATCGCCGGCCACGTCCACCAGGAACTCGAACGTGCCGAGATTTTTGTAGTTGACGCTTTCCGCCATTTGGTAGGCCGCTTGAATGATCCGTTGTCGGAGGGCCGAATCAAAATTGGGCGCCGGTGCAATCTCAATGATCTTTTGCTGCTGGCGCTGAATGCTGCAATCCCGCTCCCCAAAATGAAGAACGCGTCCCGTCCCGTCCCCGGCGATTTGAACTTCAATGTGGCGCGCCTTGGGAATAAATTCTTCCACATAGACATCGCCATTGCCGAAAGCTGACTTCGCTTCCGACTGGCATCGCTCATAAGCTTGATCGATGTCCGCCTCATCGGACACGGCGCGCATGCCCCGCCCGCCGCCGCCGGCTAGGGCTTTGATCATTATCCCCCGGCCACCGCCGAGCTTCTTGAAAAACGCTTTCACGTCGGTAAGGGAAGTTGCACCGTCCGTCCCCTGAAGAACCGGAATGCCCACCTGTTGCGCAAGGGCGCGGGCGGCGGCCTTGTCGCCGAACAGCGCCAGCGTCTCCGGCGACGGGCCCACGAAGATGAGTCCCGCTTCTTGGCACGCGCTCGCGAATTCGGCGCTTTCACTTAAGAAGCCGTAGCCGGGGTGAACGGCATCGCAGCCACTTTTCTTGGCCGTTGCGACGAGCTGCCCGATATCCAGATAGGCTGCCACGCCCTGACCATTGAGTGCCACGGCGCTGTCCGTTTTGCGCACATGCAGCGACGCCGCGTCATCTTCCGAATGCACTGCAAACGTTTCGATACACAAATCGGCGGCCGCCCGTGCGACCCGGATCGCAATTTCCCCCCGATTGGCAATAAGCAATTTCTTGATTGTCATGATGATCTTTTACGTTTTTGTTTTCGGCCGCTACGTTGATGCGTGCACCAACCAAATGGCCCCGCTCAAACTCACCTTACCGTTCTTTACATGTTTCGCGAGGGCGTCGGCAACCTTGGCCCGAACTTGCGCCACGTCAGATTCGTCGGCCTCGTCGAGAAGCCGCTTAAGCGGCCCGAAGGACACATAAAAGTCTGCAGCTTGCTCAACACCGAAATCATCCGACATCGCCATTTCCGCTTCGCGTCCCACAATCTCGATATTGCGATAGCCTGCTTTGCTCATTATGTCGTGCACATAGTCTTTTTCCCCGAACGCAAACGGACCGGGGGCGCGAGGCGGCAGCGGCTCGGGCGGTGGCAACACTTCTAGAGCGGCCATAATCGGCACAAGGAAGAATGTGTTCTTGGGCATTTCCTGCCAGCACGCAAACACCATGCGGCCGTCCGATTTCATTGCCCCTCGCATGTTCTCGAAAGCGACATACGGTTCGCCGAAAAACATCACCCCAAAACGCGAAAAGATGAGGTCTGCCGAGTTGGACGCAAACCCGTAGGCCCCCGCATCGGCCACCTCGAAGGACACGTTCGTCACGCCCGCCGCATCGGAACGCTTACGCGCCTCTTCGATGAGGGGCACGGAAATATCCACACCCAACACCTGCCCGTCAGGTGCCGCCTGTTCTGCTAAAGCCACAGCCGTGCCGCCCGTTCCGCAGCCGATATCGATGATGGTTTCGCCTTTTTGAGCGGCGGCGGCTTCCAACGCTATCGACTGCAATGGAACGAGAAACCGGTCGATGGTATCGAAATTTTCAAGCCAGGTTTCGCCGCCCTCGCCGTTCCAATATTCGTCTTGTTCCTGCTGGAATCGTTTCGCCGTCTCGTCCATCGATATAGTTACCTTCTCGATTGTGTAGGCCTATCTGCTCTTGCGTTGTGCCGGGACTATACACGGCCTATAGTCATGTAAAAACAAGGGCCCGTCACCGCAGCTTCGTCAGCGGTTTGGGCACTCAGAAAGTTCATATGACGACAATTCCCCTTATCGACAATCCAGATGACGTCACGGCAGACTGGCTGACGAACGTGCTTGCACATGCCGGCTACAGTGGCACCGTCGCAGATTTCACCAAGAAAAATGTGGGCACCGGCCAGGTAGGCCAAAATGTGCGCTTCTCGCTGCAATTTGAGGCCGGTCACAACGCGCCCGACACCGTTGTCGGCAAATTCGCTTCGTCCGATCCCACAAGCCGCGAAGCCGGTGTACAACAACTCACCTATTTGCGAGAAGCGAATTTCTACAAGCACATCTTGCCAACGGTTCAGATCCAGACACCCACACCGCTTTTTCTTGAAATCGACTATGAGACCCACCGTTTCGTGCTCATGATGGAAGATCTGGCACCCGCCGTTCAGGGGGATCAGATCGAAGGGTGCACCGTCCAACAGGCCCAACTCGCCATGGATCAAATCGCCAAGCTGCACGGTCCCAGATGGGGAGATGTCAGCCTGGATGACATCGACTGGCTGTCCGGCACCAAGAAAGCAAAATCGCCCCTCGATCAGGAACTCTATCTTCATTTCTGGAATGGCTTCACAGATCGCTACGCTGAACGTCTCACCAAAGATGAACTCGATCTCGGTACGGAGTTTTCGCGCCATTTCGAACGCTACACGGGCGACTATGAGGGCCCCCGGTGTGTCACCCACGGCGATTACCGCCTGGACAATATGCTGTTCGGCACGTCCGAAGGGGGATACCCCCTCGCGGTCGTCGATTGGCAGACCGTGGGCTATGGGCCCGGCGCGCTAGATGTTTCCTATTTCATCGGCGCCGGTCTATTGCCGGAGGACCGCCGGGGCCATGAGCGTGCGCTGGTCGAACAATATCATCAGGCGCTTGGTAGGTTCGGCGTAAAAGTCTATGCCTTTGACGATTTGTGGCGCGACTACAAGCGGTTCAGCTTCTCCGGCTATGTGATGGCGGTCGTTGCGTCTATGCTGGTGGGCCGCACAGACCGCGGTGACGACATGTTCATGGCCATGGCCAAACGCCACGCGCAACAGGCCATCGACCACGATGCCCTGTCGCTCATCACATCATCCTAACACTGTCAAAGAGCGCGCCTGAGGACCGGTGCTTGGGCACACGATCCTCAGGCTTTGCCCCCGCTATTTGCTGACGCGGAAGGAAACAAACGATCTCTTCCGCAATTTTCCGAGACGCCGGTTAAAGCTCTCGGTTTCTTCCTGAGTGTGGTCGTAGTCGCGACGATCACTGATTTGCTGGCGAGCCATCGCGCCTTGGAAGTAAACGAAAAAGTTCAACACGATAATTCTCCTCAATCTCTCCATCGCCCGTCGCGAGGATCAAGAGATAGGCGCGTCCTGAACGTTTTCGTGTGACCGCAGCTACACACAGGAAGCTGCCTCCGCCTTTCATGTCCGATTTGTGACGCCGCGCACACGCACGCACGCCGGGGTCGCCAGCCCCTATATCCGGCGCAAAACCGACACCATTGCTTTTGTCAACGCCGCTACATCCTCTTCGTCGGTGATGTAAGGTGGCATCAGGTAGACCAGCTTGCCGAAAGGGCGGACCCAGACGCCCCGCTTAACGAATTCCCGCTGAAGCCCGGCCACGTTAACCGGGTCTTTCATTTCGACCACGCCGATGGCACCCAACACGCGCACATCTTCCACGGCCGCAAATTCGTTACAAGGCGCAAGCCCCACGGCAAGCCCATGTTGAATGTCGAGCACCCGCTCTTCCCAATCGCCGCTCAGCAGCAAATCGATACTGGCATTGGCGGCCGCACAGGCCAGGGGATTGGCCATGAAGGTGGGCCCATGCATGAAGAGGCCGCCATTGGCTTCGCCTTCCGAAATACCCATGGCCACTTTGCCCGTGGCAAGGGTTGCGGCCATTGTCATGGTGCCGCCGGTGAGTGCTTTGCCCAGGCACATAATGTCCGGCACGATGCCCGCGTGATTGCAGGCGAACATCTGGCCCGACCGTCCGAAGCCGGTGGCGATTTCGTCGGCGATCAAAAGCACATCATGGGCATCGCACAATTTTCGCACGCCCCGCAGATAAGCCGGGTGATAGAAGCGCATGCCGCCCGCACCCTGGACGATGGGTTCCAGAATGACGGCGGCGATATTCTCATGATGTGCTGAAATCAATTCTTCGAACGATGTCAAATCCGCCGCATCCCAGGGCTGATGGAATTTCACCTGGGGCATGTCTGCGAAATAATGCGTGGGCAGAACGCCCCGAAACAATTCGTGCATACCGGTCACCGGATCGCACACAGACATGGCTTGGAACGTGTCCCCGTGATAACCCGAGCGGATGGTCAACAGCTTGGTTTTGTCGGGCACGCCTTTCGCTTGCCAATATTGCGCCGCCATTTTGATGGCCACTTCCACCGACACGGACCCGGAATCGCAAAAGAACACATGATCAAGCCCTTCCGGCGTCAGCTCCACCAATTTACGCCCCAACTGAATGGCCGGCTTGTGGGTGATGCCGCCAAACATCACGTGCGACATGTCCTTGAGTTGATCTTCAATGGCGGCGTTGAGGCGCGGGTGGTTATACCCGTGGATCGCCGCCCACCAGGAAGACATGCCGTCGATCAGCTCTTCACCGGACGACAGTCTAATGCGCACGCCCCGCGCACTTTCGACCGGATAAACCGGCAAGGGTGCGCTCATGGACGTGTAGGGATGCCACAAATGCTCCCGGTCGAAGCGCAAATCCTCTTCGGTGATATGCCGGCTACCGGTCACGGAACATCTCCTTTGCGCACGCTGAGACAAATTGTTGATCCACATGTTCCGCCCACGGCACATCCAGCAGACAATCGAGACCGGACCGGGAAAGGATGACGGATCGGCTTGCCGAAACCGGCTCACCGTTAAAAATGATACCGGAGATGTCGATGTGGCGGTTTCGCAATGCCTCGATGCTGAGCAGCGTGTGATTGATGCTGCCCAAATAGTAAGAGGAGACCAACACCACCGGCAGTCCCCAATCTTGTACCATGTCGATATTCAGCAAGTCGTCGTTCAGCGGAACCATGAGGCCGCCGGCCAATTCAACGACCAAAAAGCGGTCCGTGTCCGGAAGGGACAGCATCTCTTTTTCGATGGTCACGCCCTCGGCGGCTGCCGACGCGTGGGGCGATGCGGGCAGATTGAGCCGGTAGCCTTCCGGATGAAACGTGCGCACATGATCCGACACAAGCGACCGCACTTCGTCCGTATCCGTATGGTCGAGACCGCCCGATTGCACCGGCTTCCAATAATCCGCTGCGAACGCCTCCACCAAAATGGCGGACACCACCGTCTTACCGATTTCCGTGCCGATGCCGGCGACCACGCACCCGTTCATGGGACTTGCCTTAAATCTTCCGACATCAGGATTTCGTCCAAGGACGCAAACAGACGGTGGATTTCTTCGACCGTATTAAAGGCATGAAGACAGATGCGGATGCGTTCCTTGCCCGCGGGCACGGTCGGGCTCACAATCGGCACGGTCCAGAACCCCCGGTTCCTGAGTTGCTGGGCGGCAGCCCGTACCTTTTCATTGCCGGGGACAATCAATGCCTGAACCCAAGTGCGGCTATCGATCCAGCGCTGCTCTTGTCCGCGTGTTCTTTCGCGGAAGGCGTCGATCAAACGAAACAGGTTCTGCCGCGCGTCCTCGATCTCCGGCAACAGATCGTATGCGGCCGCGATGCTGGCCACCGTGTGGGGCGTTGGCGCGGTCGCAAAGATGAAGGGCCTGGCAAAATTGATGAGGTAGTCGCGCAAGGTCTTGGATCCGACAACCGCTGCCCCATGAAGCCCAAGGCCCTTGCCGAAAGTGTGGACACGGGCGAACACCCGATCCTCCAGGCCTTCACCAACCACAAGCCCCCGCCCCTGCGGCCCCATAATGCCGGTGCTGTGGGCCTCGTCGATCACGATGGCCGCATCGAATTCTTCCGCGAGGGCGGCAATCTCTTTTAGCGGCGCCACATCGCCATCCATGGAATAGACGGACTCGATGCCGATCACTTTGTTGCCCTGCGCTTGCTGCAGCGCTTGTTTGAGCGACCCCAAATCATTGTGCTTGAAGACGATGCGGTCGGCTTTGGACAGGCGCGCACCGTCGATCATGCTGGCGTGGATGAGTTCATCCATGACCAGCGTATCGCCCGCCCCCAGCAGGCATGAGAAGACTCCGGTATTGGCCGCATAGCCCGAACCGAACAGCAGTGCTGCGTCGGCGCGATGAAAGGCGGCAATCTGCGACTCCAGTGTTTCCACCGCGGCACTATTCCCTGAGATCAGCCGCGATCCGGTACTGCCCAGCGGCGTTCCCAGCGCCTCCGACCGCGCGTCGATGCGCCGGCGCAGCTCTTCAGAGCGGCTGAGGCCCAGATAATCGTTGGAGGAAAAATCGACCCCGTCGGCATCTTGCCGCAATTGGCGCAGCAATCCCGCCGATTTTCGTGCCGCCAACGCCTTGTTCAGCTTGTCGTTGAGTTTTTTCATGGGCCTGGTGATAGCAGGGCCGGCACCTTCGTCAAAGACCCCTTGCCGCCTCATGAAGTTTCGGATTTTCCGATCTATTTCCGCCCCGGGCCCTGACCCGCGAGATGGGTGCATGGGGTTCATGCTGTTTTCTAGAAGGAATCCGCGCTGTTGATCCGCCTCCATCGTCGCCCCTGCGAATGCAGGGGCCCATAACCACCGAATTTTCGGCTCAAACTCTGGCGGGTATGGTTCCCAGCCTTCGCTGGGATGACGGCTTTGGTGTGTGGGATCGGCGTTAATCTCATTCACACCCATCATTAAAGATGGGCGCATGGGGTTCATCCATTTTTTCGAATGACTCCGCCGTCCCGCTCCCCCGGCCCAACCACCCCCAGGGTACCCTCGCACGGGGGGTTGGGCCGGGGGAGCGGGAAGGTCCAAGCCGATAAACAATGGGTGCATGGGGTTCATCCCAATTTGTGCGTAGTGACCCCTCTTGTCCCGATTCAGCACAGCACATGCCCACTCGGCTTGAAGGGAATACAAGTCGGATTCATTCTGGAGGGTGCGGGGTAAGCGGGCCATTCGAACAAACCTTCGCCCCCGAAGGTACCTTATCCGGCATTCGCCGCCGTCCTCGCAAGCGGCAGCATAGCATGAAACGAGGTCAAACGTCGTGCCCGCGCGGCACGCCGTTACTCTACTGACACCAGGCTGTCAGCACGCTATGCTTATGTGTCAACACCCCAAAAAAGACAGGAAGGCCGCCATGGATCTCGCTTTCGAAAGCGCCATCACCCTTGCCCAAAAAATAAAGAACAAAGAGATCAGCTCCCGGGAGCTTACCGATTACTATATCGACCGCATCGAAACCATTGATCAGAAGATCAACGCCATTCCGGTGCACAACTTCACGGAAGCGCGCGCTCAGGCGGACGCCGCCGATGCGGCGCTGGCAAAGGGCGAGGATTTGGGGCTGCTGCATGGCATCCCGATGACCATCAAAGAGGCCTATAACGTTAAAGGGCTGCCCACCACCTGGGGGCACTCGGTGTTTAGCGACAATGTGGCCACGCAAGATGCAGAGGTGGTCAAGCGGTTGAAGAGCGCTGGGGCGCATTTTCTGGGTCTGTCGAACGTGCCGGTCAATTTGGCAGATTTCCAAAGCTACAATGACGTCTACGGCACCACGAACAATCCGTGGGATGTGACCCGCACGCCGGGTGGATCGTCGGGCGGGTCCGCGGCAGCGCTTGCGGCGGGGCTGACCGCCCTTGAAAGCGGATCGGATATCGGCGGATCGATCCGCAACCCGGCCCATTATTGCGGCGTATACGGACATAAGCCAAGTTGGGGCGTGGTCCCCGGCCAAGGCCATGGACTGCCCGGCATGCTGGCACCGCCCGACATCGCCGTTGTTGGGCCGATGGCCCGCAGCGCCGAAGACCTGGCCTTGTCCATGGATATCGTCGCCGGCGCCGACCCCATGCAATCACCAGGCTGGACGCTCACCCTGCCGAAACCCAAGAAGCAAAAACTCTCCGACTACAAGGTGGCTATCTGGCCCACGTCGGAAGCAGCGCCGGTGAGCCACGACATGGCCGACCGCGTCCAGGAAGTGGCCGACACGCTGAGCAAAGCGGGCGCGACCGTTTCCGACACGGCGCGGCCGGACATCGATCTGGCGGATGCCTACCGGGTCTATCTCTATATGCTGAACGGCGTCGTGACGGCGGCCTGGCCCACGGAAGAAATCGAGAAGCGCCGGCAGATTGTGGCCGGGCTCGACCCCAATGACCTCAGCAATTCGGCAACCCTTGCCCGGGCCACCATTCAAGAGCACCGGGATTGGCTGCGCGAAGCCAACAAGCGGGAGTATTTGCGGCTGGCCTGGCGCGCCTTCTTCGACGAATGGGACATTCTGATTTGCCCGCAGGTCGCGACGACGGCCTTCCCGCACGATCATAAACCCTTCGATCAGCGCAGCCTGACCGTGGACAACACGGAACAGCCCTACTTCCAGCAATTGTTCTGGGCAGGGATCATCACCGGCAGCTATTTGCCCAGCACCTGTTTCCCCACGGGACCGGCACGCGACGGCTTGCCCATCGGCTTGCAGGCGGTGAGCGCGGAATTCAATGACTACATCACCATCGATTTCGCGCGCCTGGTGACCCAAGAGATCGGCGGTTTTACCCCACCACCAGGATATGCTTAGGCTTCAAAATCCCATCGAAGTGCTTTAGGACTGTCGGTTTCTCAAATTGGCCGATTGACAAGATGGAAGACATAACGCGCCGAAATGTGCTTTTGGGGCTGTCCGCAGCCGGAGGAGTAGGTCTTGCGGGCTGCTCGGACGGCGAGCCACCCATTGTCCCCGAGATTGAAGGGACTGTTGCCTCCAAATTTGAGGGCGTGCGCGACGCCTTCCTTGGTAACTTCAAAAAAGGCTATGACGTGGGCGCTGCTGTGTGTGTTGCCTACAAGGACGAAATCGTGGCCGATTTGTGGGCCGGCTGGATGGATGGCGCCCGCACGAGGTCCTGGCAAAAGAACACAATCGTCAACGTCTTCTCATCGACCAAAACCATGACGGCGTTGTGCGCCTTGCTGCTGGCAGACAAAGGTGAAATCTCTTTCGATGACCCGGTCGCAAAATACTGGCCGGAGTTTGCCGCGAACGGAAAGTCAGACGTAAAGGTGTCTCACCTGATGGCGCATACGGCGGGTCTGCCCACATGGGAAAACCAAATCGATCTGTCCGTCCTTTACGATTGGGACAAGGCGACCAGCTTGCTCGCCGCCCAACCGCTGATGTGGGAGCCGGGCATCCAGTCCGGCTACCACGCCTTCACACAAGGCTATCTCATCGGCGAGGTTGTGAGGCGCGTGACGGGCCAGACGTTGGGCACGTTTTTCGCCCGCGAATTGGCCCAACCGATGGGCGCAGATTTTTACATCGGCACCCCCGCCGAACTTGAGGACCGGATCGCCGAAATGCTGCCGCCGGAACCTCAGCCCATCATGGACTTCTTCTTTTCGTTCTTCATCTCCGACATGACAAAACGCGTGTTAGGCAATCCCGTATTCGATGTGGCAACGGATGTGAATGCTGATAGCTGGCGCCAGGCGGAAGTCCCCGCGGGCAATGGTCATGGCAGCGCACGCGGCGCGGCCCTTGTGCAATCGCTGCTCTCTCACGGCGGCGCGTTTCAGGGCAAACGGATCATGTCCGAAGAGGGAACCCGCGTTGCGCTCGAGGAACAAATTAACGGCACAGATCTCGTGATCGGCCTGGATTTGAGCCACGGCATGGGCTACGGCCTTGGCTTCGAAATAGCGCCGCCCAGAAGCGACAAAGTAGCGTTCTGGTATGGTGCCGGCGGGTCAATGGTGCACAACGATCTGGAACACAATTTGACCGTCACCTTTGTCATGAACCAAATGCTTCCGGGTCTGACGATGACCGAGCGCACAAACGCGATTTTGGACGCCGTCTATCAATCACTGGCCTGAAGACCGCACCCACCCATGACTGAACAGACATTTGACTACATCATTGTCGGTGCAGGATCGGCCGGCTGCGTTCTTGCCAATCGATTGACCGAAAGTGGTCAGCACAAGGTGTTGTTGTTGGAAGCGGGCGGCAGCGATCGGCACATATTGGTGCAGATGCCCACGGCATTCACTTACCCCATGGCCATGCCGCGCTTTAATTGGGGATATGAATCGGATCCGGAGCCGCATTTGGACGGACGGCGCATCGATATGCCGCGCGGAAAGGGATTGGGCGGCACCTCATCCATTAACGGTATGGTCTATGTGCGCGGACACGCGTGCGATTTCGATGAATGGGAAGCGCTGGGTGCCGCCGGCTGGAGCTACCGCGACTGCCTGCCCTATTTCAAACGGGCGGAAAACTGGCAAGGGGGCGAGAACCAATACCGCGGCGGCAGCGGCCCCTTGGGCGTGACCGGCGGCAACAACATGGCGCTCAATCCGCTGTACAGGGCTTTCATAGATGCCGGGCACGAGGCCGGTTATCCGACGACGGAGGATTATAACGGATCCGCGCAAGAAGGCTTTGGCCCCATGCACATGACGGTGCGGGGTGGCGTGCGCGAGTCCACATCGCGGGCATTTTTGGACCCGGTCAAGTCGCGCCCGAACCTGTCCATTACCGGCCAAGCATTGGTGGACACGCTACTGCTCGAGAACGGCCGCGCTGTCGGCCTCACCTACCGCCGCGGCGGCACACAGCATAAGGTGCGTGCATCGGCGGAAGTCATTCTGACAGCGGGCGCTTTTGGTTCGCCTGCGTTGCTGCAACGGTCAGGAATCGGCCCGGATGCCGTCCTACAAGAGGCCGGTGTGGAGACGCGTGTGGACCGCCCTGGCGTTGGTGAGAACTTGCAAGATCATCTGGAGGTCTATTTTCAGTTCTATTGCAAGCAGCCCATCACGCTGAACAGCCGGTTGGGCCTGTTGAGCAAAGGCCTGATCGGCGCAAGTTGGCTACTGTTCAAAGACGGGCTGGGCGCCACCAATCATTTTGAATCTTGCGCGTTCATTCGGTCCGCTGCCGGACAAAAATGGCCGGACATCCAATATCATTTCCTGCCCGCCGCCATGCGCTATGACGGCACATCGGCGGTGAAGGGGCATGGGTTTCAAGTGCATGTGGGCCCCAACAAGCCCAAAAGCCGGGGACACATGCGCATTTTGAACGACGACCCGGCATCAGCACCCAGCATTCTTTTCAATTATCTGTCGCATACGGACGATGTAGAGAAGTGGCGCTGTTGCATCCGTCTCACGCGCGAAATCATGGCACAGCCGGCCATGGATCCTTACCGTGGCGATGAAATTCAACCGGGACCGCATGTGAACAGCGACAAAGAAATAGATGCTTGGGTGAAAGAAAATGTGGAAAGCGCCTATCACCCAACAGGCACCTGCAGGATGGGCCAGCCGGATGAGCCCTTGGCGGTGGTCGACCCCAACTGCCGCGTCATCGGCGTGGACGGACTGCGCGTGGCCGACTCGTCGATCTTTCCCACCGTGCCGAACGGCAACATCAATGCACCGACCATTATGGTGGCGGAGAAAGCAGCGGACATGATCTTGGGAACGCCGCCCCTGCCCCCCGCTGACGTGGACACATGGATCGATCCCCATTGGCAAACCCGTCAGCGGGAACGGGAACCCGTGCGCTTTGTCAGGACTTAGTCCGTTTGCAATTGACCCAGAACAGTGACAGCAAGGTCATACCACCCATCGGCGGTCAGCGCGTTGGGCCGAAGATCCCTAAGCTGCGAGATCGCTGCCTCGGGATCAAGCTCGTGCTGTTTCATCAAGAAATAAGCGAGGAACATCCCCGTCCGGTCCTTGCCGTGACGGCAATGCACCAGCACCGGGTTTTGTTCGGCCATATGTGCAGAGACAAAGGCGTATTGTTCGGCCAATCGAACTCGGCAAATTTCGTCATCGCCGGGCACGGGCGGAGCGTTCGCGCTGAGCGGTAGACACCTATAGTCAATGCCGACTGCTTGAAGCCTTGAGGTGTACACATCATCACCACTATTGACCGACAACACAGCGCGGATGCCGCCGTCGAACAATTCTCGTTCATCCCATGGCTCGAAATTCGGTCCGGGACGGCCCGCCAGCACATTCGGCACGATCCAAAACACGTGCTTCATGGGGCCTGCCGCGCCGCGCGGATTTGTTCGCAGCCCTGCGCCCAGCTGGAAGATTGGGGCACATCAGCGCACGCCGTTTCGATTGGCAGATCAGTAAGGTCGGCTTCCATCGCGTCACGGGCCACAATCACGGGGTTGGTCCAGGACACCACCGGCATGGGCGGTGTGTGGATGGAGCCATCGGGCTTGGGCGTCCACCACCAGCCGGTCCAGCGGCCGCCCTCATCCTGCCTGAATCGAATGCGGCCTTTGGCAATGGGCGCGTCGCGGTGGCGCTCGCGTGCCGAATACATGCGGCCGTGCTGAGCGAACAACTCACCCTCCAATTGGCCGTCGGCGCGTTCGGTCAAACTGCGAATGACCGCCACATGTCCGGCCCCTTTTGAAGGGTCATAGGCTTTTGCCTTTGTGTATCCCTTGCAGATCCCGCCCGCACCGGTGTCCACATCGCACGGCACTTCGCCGAATCTGATTTCCAAGGACACCACCGCTCCCGCGACCGGCCGGCACGCCGATTCCCCGTTGAAGTAATTTTCAAGGCGTACCTTGTAAGGTGCGATGCGCGCGGTCGATCGCACTTGATCGCCCAACAGGCGATCCAGATTGCGCGCCACATAGCGAGCATTGCCCATCACCGGCCGGCCGCAATAGTAACTCGCCACCCCATACATGTAGCGTACGAAGCGGTGCACCGCCTCCGTACACTGATAACAGGCCGCACGGACATTGGTGCCGTTGGAATAAGCCGGCACATTCCAAAGCCGGTCGAATTCTTGGCCGTAGCCCGCCCAAACAATGTCGCTGCCCGGCTGGTTTTCGAGTTCAAGAAAAATGCGCCCACAGCTTTCAACTTCGCTCAAGCCCGGCGCTGCTTCTTCGGCGGCGGCAAACGCGAGCGACGCTAATAGAAACGCTGCGATATAACCGCACTTCATTCGTTCACAACCACCTCTGACTTGACCGAGTTGGCGATGAAACACAACCGGTGAGCTTCTTCGTGCAACTCATGAATTTGGGCGGCGGTCGGCGCGGTGCCGCTCCAGCGGATCTTGGGGTTGAGCTCCACCTTGTCGATCCAAAAGGTGCGGTCTTCCCGGCGCGCCATATGGCCCACGGCTTCATCCACATAGGAGTCGACCACATGGCCCCCGCGCCGCGCAAGATCGAGAAACCACAACATGTGGCATGACGATAGCGCCGCCACAAAGCCTTCTTCCGGATCGACGGCCGCTTCGTCGGACAAGGGTGGCGGCACAACTGACGGGGACGGTGAGCCCGGCACGGTCACGCCGCCATCGAAGGACCAGGTGTGCGCCCGCTTGTACTTATTGTCCGTGAACGGCTGATCGCCGCGCTCCCATGTGATGGTGGCTATGTAAGTGGACATAAAACGCTCCTTCGATATTCAGGTCATTCTTGTTTTGACCAAATACAAAATCAGATCGTCATCTAGAGCGACACCTTCATTTTCGCCGACGGGCTTACCCTTCCAATGAACGCCGTTGCCGTCCGGAATGTAGCCACGCAGCCCATAGAGGCGCTGCGCCGCATTGTAACCGCTGTGCAAGCCCACCCCAATGCCGACGCGCGGCGATCTTTCGAATGCGACTTTTTCAACAACATCAAGCAGCGCCGTAGCGACCCCACTCCGCCGATGAGTTAGCAGCACATTGAGATCCTGTATTTCAGGAATCCGCTTGTCGGCGAAGTATCGATATGAAGGTTTCCAATTGATAGTCACATATCCCGCAATCCGGCCGGCCCGCTCTGCCACATAGGCGCTACGCAACTTGGTTTGTTGTTCTGCGATGTAGTTTTCGAACCGCGCGGCCGGTTTGTTCCAACCCTGGGACGCGAAGGCTTCCGAAACAACGCCGCAGTCACGATCATTCAACTCTCTTATCTGAGATCTACCGACTGACATCATCTCCATTTCCAGGAACCAACACCCCGCCACCACATGGCTTGGACCAAATTACCTGCAAGGACCCAATGGCCACAATTGCACCCAATGCAACCCTGCCCGTTCATGAAAGTGTATGCTTGTACATTCTTTCCCTTGCACTCTATACTCGCAGAAGGCGCGTTTGGCCTAGCCGACGGGGATTATTGGGGCGCGCAGAGGGGGGATTCCAATGTTTCGTTTCGGTCAGCTTCTTGTTGTTGCCTTTGTAGCCGCGCTTGCGCTTGCCCCTGCGGTGCAAGCGGCACCGCCGGAAATCGAACAGGCTGTCGACGACATGCTGTCCCAGTCGATTTGGGAAGCGGTAACGGAGGGAGACCCCGCAAAGAAGGACGCGTTACGCAAACGCTTGTTGGACGCCTATGATCGGGGTGGAGAAAATGCATTCCTCGCCGAAGTCAGGAAGGTCGGGGAGGAGTACGGGCAATCCGCTGTTTTTGCCAAAGTGCCCGGTGCCCGTGACAACGATATCATTCGCTTCTTCGAAGTCAGTGTGGCCGTTTCGCGGAAGCTTGAGTTTGAGGATCCTGTGCTTTGTTACAAATGGAGCTTCGGCCCCCAATACAATGAAAGCTACGACCCTCGTATTCTTGTACAAACAGTAGGATGGGACTTAGATCGGCAAATGTCTGAGGCGATCGTATCCCTCATCCGAAATGCGTCTGCCACACCCGTCGTCTATGACCGGGCGGGTGCAAGACAGAGTATCCAATCCGCCGCGGTTGCTGTCTTTAGCAACATGGATCAAGGACCTTTGCAAGTTATCGCCGGCGCGCGCCCGGCCAGCTCCCTTGATGAAATGAAGGCGACTTGCAAAGCGTCTGCCGACTTCTATGATTTCCTGCTGGGCACCTATAACGCCGCGGATGCGCTAAGAGAGTTGTTCAACGCACAGCCGACGCAGGTTTCTCACCTTGGTGTGGCTGGAAGAGAGTCGATCCGCATGGTGTTTGAGGCCGGCGATCCCAATAATGCTTTCGCCGGCATGGACATCAATCTGCGGAACAGCTTCCGTTAAAGCAATTACGTGGTGTTGCCGCCATCGGCCATGTAGACGGAGCCTGTGACCCAAGACGCATCGTCGCTAGCGAGAAACAGCATTACCTGAGCGATTTCTGCCGGGCGGGCATAGCGCTGCATCGGAATGCCCGCTTCGGATGCGGCTTTCAGTTCCGACGCATCGACGCCCATCAGTGTACCCATGCCTGCGTTCAGGCTACTGATCATCCGGCCTTCCACCGGCGAGGGATTGACCGTGTTGACGCGCACATTGTACGCCGCCCCTTCTTTCGCGGCAGAGCGCATCAGCCCGATCACCGCATGCTTGCTGGTCACGTATGGGGAAATGTTGCCATAGCCTTCGACACCGGCAACCGATGAGGTGATAACGATGCTGCCGCCGCCGCGCTTTTGCATGGCGGGCAAGGTGGCCTGCAGGCCGAAAAACACGCCCTTCACATTCACGTTCATCACGTGATCGAATTCCGCCTCATCCACGTCCGGAATGGGCTTGACCTTGCCTTCCACACCCGCATTGGCCAACAGCACATCGACGCCGCCATAGCGTTCCTCCGCGCAGGCGACCATGGCCGCGTTGTCGTCGGCGCGGGTTACATCAGCCACGCAGTAACTGACGCTGTTGCCGCCGATGGCTGCGACGGATTTTTGCAGCCGGTCTTCATTGAGATCGGCGAGCAGCACCCGTGCCCCTTCCTTTGCGAACAGGGCGCCCGCCGCTTGGCCGATTTCGCCCGCCCCGCCTGTGATAATCGCCACCCTGTTGTCAAGCCGTCCCATACTTCCTCGCCTTTCTGTTTTATTTGCTGTCCAAATTGAACGACACGCTGATGCGTTCGTTATCTGCCTTCTGCTGTTCCACCCGATGGGACAGCCATGACGGCCACATCAGCAACGTATCCGCTACCGGTTTGCAGTACCAATTGTTGTAATTGTAATAGGGGGGCTCGCCCGTTTGTTTCTTGTGCGCATCGATCGGCACTTCATACATTTTACGGTGAAATGCCGGGTCTTCGAAAACAATTGCAGATGTGTCAGGCGCTGTCTGCACATAATATGTTCCGGAGACGGACGACATGGCATGCATGTGCAGCTCATGGGCGTCGTGTTGCTTCATCACATTCGCCCAAATGTTAATCTGCCAATCTTCCGGATTGCGTCCCCGGTCGAGGTTGATTTTCTTTGCGTAGACCGTGGCGATCTGTTTAAGCCCCGCGACCAGCTCCTTCGTTATCGGCAAATCGAGGAACCGGCGGTTGACCCCTTCGTCGTGATAGGTGGTGTAATTCCCATCGCCGATCACGTCTTTGATCTGTGCCGCATAGGCCGCCGCATCGAGGCCCAGCTTCATTTCAAGGACGACCACCGGAAAAAGCAGATGGAATTGAGATTCAATGGAGTCTGACATCACGCAAAAGCTCACTTGAACTGCCGCCGATGTCACGGCGGCCGCTCTTTGCTACCATAGGCGGCCGATGACACCAATGAAACGCGATTGGAAAGGCTGTGCCAATGTTGAAACTCTATTTCGCGCCGCGGACACGCGCCGTGCGGGTGGCCTGGCTGCTCGAAGAACTGGCTTTGCCTTACGCGCTCGAGCGCGTGGAGTTTCTGCCCAACGACACCAAATTCTATCAACAAAAAACGCCGTTCGGAAAACTGCCGGTGCTGGAGGACGGTCCGGTGGTGATGTTCGAATCCGGCGCCATCATCGAATATGTGCTGGAGACATACGGCGATGGCCGGTTGGCGCCACCCCCCAGTACGCCGGAACGGGCGCGCTACCTTCAATGGTTCCATTTCGCGGAGAGTTCCGCTTTTCCGCCTGTCGGCATTCTCGCGCGCTGGACCATCTACCGGGACGAAGGCGACCGCTTCAAAGACGTGGTGGACGATGCCCGAAACCGGGCCACCACGGGCTTCGACCTGCTTGAGCGAGAACTGGCGGGAAACGCCTATCTTACGGGGGACGACTTCACCGCCGCCGACATTATGATGGGCTTCACCTTGGCGGCCGCCAACATATTTGGGCTGATCACCGACCGCCACCCGAATCTTAACGGATACTTCGCCCGCCTTACCGCCCGCCCGGCCTTCCAAAAAGTGGGGGAACTCTAGGTTTTTGGCGTTTTTCCCTCATTGTCCAATTTTCGCCACGGTTGAGCGGTTTGTAGCGCGCCGGCGGCTGGGGCCGATGGATTTCCGCCAAAAAGTTAACGGCCATGGCCCGCGTACGGCCCCAGAATTTGTTTATCAGTTTGGTATATTCAAACGGCAGGCGTTGCCCTATTTTAGCGCGCCTTGGTCTTGATTCACCCAGTTTTGGATTAACATCAGTCGGAGTGAGCAGTTTTATGCCTACCCGTTCTCTTCTTTGCGGCCTTTTGATCTCTTTCTCCCTGTGGTCGACCCACGCCGGCGCCTCAGAAGCCGTGGCAGCCCCCGGACCGACGCCCATGGCCTTCGGCTGGGTGGAAAACGTGCTGATCGGCAAACTAGGACTTAGAATGAAGGGCAAGTTGGACACGGGCGCCGACAGCAGCTCGGTTCATGCCTATGACGTGGAACTTTACAAAAAGGGCGAGCGGGACACCTGGGTTAAATTCAAACTGGTCGGCAAAGACGGCCGCACCATTCGCTACGATCAAAATGTGGTGCGTTTTGCGTATATTAAAAAGAAGGAAGGCGGCCTGTTGAGGCGGCCGGTGATTCGTATGCCGATCTGTTTGGGTGACATCTACGCCCATGCGGAAGTCAATTTGGCCGATCGAGGCCATTTTAACTATGACATTCTGGTGGGGCGCGAATTCTTGGCATCGCGGGTTCTTGTGGACCCGAGCCGCACTTTTGTCAGCCAGCCAAATTGCGAGGCGTTGAGTGGGGAGTAGTCTGCGGCAAAGTTTGTTGTTCGCATGGGTGTTGGCGGCCTCCGGCCTGCTCATCATTTACACTAAGATTGTCCAACTGGATTATCCCGTTTTTCCGGATACGGAACGTACGATCTGGGATTTCGAAACCTATCTGGAATTCGATGCCAACAACGAGCCGGCGCGGCTCGAAGTCTTCATCCCCACCGCCAAGAACGAGCGGAACATTCTCGAGGAAGAGTTTTACAACGGGGCCTTCGGCCTAAGTTTGACGACCGAAGAAGGATTGGCCAATCGCAAGGCTGTTTGGACACACCGCTTTCCCGACAACAAGAAGGTCCTGCGGTACCGCGCGCAAATTGTCGGCGAAAACAGACGGTCCGATTTCGGTGAGAACGCCCGATTTGAACGCAGGGGGCCAATCGGACCCATTGCAGACCCGGTCAAACGCCAAGCGCTGCAGGTTTGGCAAGGCAGACTAAATCGCTTAACGGCCGACGACCGTTCCTATGCCCTGATGGCGCTCAGCGATCTCTTTGCCGGGCAGCTTTCGGACGAGGTGCAATCCCTACTGCCCGACTTGCCGGAACCGGTTAACCGGCTCGCCCTTGCAGCGGAGGTGCTGAGCAGCCAGGGGATTCAGGCGCGCGTTGCCAACGGCGTCTATCTGACGGAAGCGCGCCGCCGCGCGGAAATTCAACATTGGCTTGAATACCGTGCCGATGGCCGGGACTTTCGATACTTCGTCGACGACGAACCGCCCAGCTTCTTTCCCATTTGGTATGGCACGGACCGGCTGGTGGATGCGCGCGGCGTGCGTGGGCTCGATGCGCAAATCGCGTTGCGGTCCGGGTCGCGCCTGGCGCAGGAATTGGCGCAGCAAACCGGCGGCAGCGGACAGCCATCGCCCCTGGTCAATTTCGGTTTCCAGGAACTGCCGCTTACGACCCAGTTGGTTTACAAAGTGCTGGTGACCATCCCAATTGGCATTACGCTGCTTGTCTTCTTACGCCAATTCGTAGGCATTTCGACACTGGGAACGTTCATGCCGGTGCTGATCGGCATTTCCTTTCGCGAAACCGCCCTGCTGAATGGAATTATTCTGTTTACCGTGCTGGTGGGCCTGGGCCTGATGATGCGGGTCTATCTGGAAAAACTGCAATTGCTGCTGGTGCCGCGACTGGCGGTGGTGTTGATCTTCATCGTGATCTGTATGTCCGCCATCACCTTGCTCATGAACGAGTCTAACCGGTCGATCGGCTTATCGGTTTCCCTGTTCCCCATGGTTATTCTGACCATGACCATCGAACGCATGTCGATCGTGTGGGAAGAGTATTCGGGCACGGAAGCCTTGAAACAAGGGGCCGGCAGCCTGGTCGTGGCCAGCATTTGCTATCTTGTCATGACCAACAATCTGGTAGAACACATTATGTTCACGTTCCCGGAGACCCTTTTCATTCTCATGGCAATCTGTCTGCTGATGGGCCGGTATACTGGATTGCGGTTGAGTGAAATCTGGCGTTTCCGCCATATGGCGCAGCAAAAACAAAGTGCTTAAGACGTTCCAGTTCCTTCGTAAGACCGGCATTATTGGGCTCAACGAGCGCAACGTTAAATATGTGAGTGAGTTCAATCCGCGGCGCTTGCATCGGCTAGTCAATAACAAGATCGAAACAAAGGCGCTGGCCCTGCGCGCCCATATCCCCGTCCCTGCCTTGTTGGGCACCATTGAATCAGGCCGCGATATTGGCAACTTGGCGAAGATCGTGGAAGGCGCGACGGGCTTTGTCATCAAACCGGCGCAGGGCGCGCAGGGCAATGGCATTCTGGTAATTGATGGTCCTGTCGCCGGGGGCTGGCGGCTTGCCAATGGCCGGCGCATCACCAAAGACCGTATTCGCTTCCACGTGAACAACATCATGTCGGGCATGTACAGTCTGGGCGGTCAGCCGGACATCGCCATGGTCGAATACAGAGTGAATTTCGATCCGCTGTTTGACGATGTGTCGTTCAAGGGTGTGCCGGACATTCGCATCATTGTGCTGAAAGGTTTTGCCGTTGCGGCGATGGTTCGTCTGCCCACAGCCGATTCCGACGGCAAAGCAAATTTGCACAAAGGCGGTGTCGGCGTTGGTGTGGATCTGCCCACCGGCATTACGACGACGGCCATGCAATATGACCGGCCGATCGACTTGCATCCGGATACCGGACAATCGCTATCGGGCATTCAAATTCCCAACTGGGACGATGTGCTGTTGATGGCCGCGCGGGCCTATGATGTGACCGGCCTTGGGTATTTGGGCGTGGATGTGGTGCTGGACCGGGACAAGGGTCCTTTGCTGTTGGAGCTCAATGCGCGACCCGGCATCTCGATTCAGATCGCAAACGGCGCCGGGCTGCGCACCAATTTGGAAGCCATCGCCAAACGTCAGGACGACAAAGTGCTGACGGCCGAGAAAAGGATCGCCCTGTCCAAGGAAATGTTTTCGGAAGCGCAGCCTTCGGACAGCCGGGACGGCGACGCCGCGCCCGTGGAAGCGGACCCCGAGGACTCCCCGCCCGTGGCAGGTGAGCCCGAGCCGCCTGAGCCGCAAGAATTGGAGCCAAATGAACCTGACTCCACTCAAGTTGAGTCTGGCCCCAATCAAGACACCGGAAAGATCGCCCTCAAGGGTTGATCTGACCCCTGCTTTCTTCCCCAAATAAATTGTCTATACTCGTGCCAATTGTTTGTAATGAGTCATAAGAAGGTGTGGGGATGTTGAGAAACGTTGCGATCGGCTTGGTGGGGCTGGTCTTGGTTGCTGTCGTTGTCTCGCAAGTTTTCAAAGCTCAAATCGGCGAGCGGCTGTTCACCCGGGTGATTGAACAAAACATCGGGACCAGCGCGCTGGACGAGCTTCCCGATGGGCTGCATGTGGGGCTATGCGGTGCGGGCTCTCCGCTTCCCGACCCGGCACGCAGTGGTCCGTGTACGACCGTTATCGCCGGCGGCAAACTGTTCGTGGTCGACATCGGCAGTGGTGCTGCGCGCAGTTTGGGCACGATGCGGCTTCCCATGGGACAGGTCACGGCGGTTTTGATCACCCATTACCACTCTGACCATATTGACGGCTTGGGCGAACTCATGACGTTGCGCTGGGCCCAAGGCAATCACAGCTCCCCCATACCGGTTTACGGCCCAACCGGTGTGACCCAAGTCGTTGAAGGCTTCAATGCAGCCTACGCATTGGACAAAACCTATCGCGTGGCCCATCACGGCGCAGACATTGTGCCGCCGTCGGGCGCGGGCGGCACGCCCATGCCGTTTCAGGCTTCCGGTCTCAATAGCGTGGTCAATGTCTATGATGAAGATGGGGTGACAATCACCGCCTTCGGCGTCGACCATTCGCCTATTCATCCAGCGGTCGGCTATCGCTTCGATTATAAAGGCCGGTCCGTGGTCATCGGTGGCGATACGGTCAAACACCAAAATCTCATCGACCAATCCAAAGGTATCGACCTCCTGGTCCACGAATCTCTTAACGCGGAATGGGTGGGCAAAATGAAAGACGTTGCGGACAGCCGGGGTCTGACCAGGCTTGCCAAAATCATGCACGACATTTTGGACTACCACACAACGCCCATCGAAGCCGCTGAGATTGCGGCGGAGGCCGATGTCGGTCACTTGGTTCTAAGCCATGTGGTGCCGCCGGTGCCCATTCGCTATTTGGAAGCCTATTACCTCAACGGCACGCGCGACGCATTCGATGGCCCCATCACTTTGGGCCGGGACGGTATGCTCTTTGTGCTGCCGGCCGGGTCGGACGACATCGAAATGCGCTCGATGTTCTAGCAAACGCGGCCAAGAAATAACTGATCACCCCTAAATTGTTTTCGTCGCTCGCTTAACCCTATGGTGACAACCTTCCTCTTATGGTTGCGCCGCAATCACAATCTCTGTTTGCAGCGCAAATTCGACTAGAGGGGAATTATGAAGAAGTTTGGGTTGGCGGTTTGCTTGCTGCCGTTTTTCGCGCCTGCCGCCATGGCGGACATTTTCAGCGACCGCCAGAAGATCCAGGAAAATCCCTGGACGATCGGTGTGGATGTGGGCGTCTCGATACCACGGGACGGCGACTTTGACGGCGCGCTTGGGTCCACCGGCACGGCCGAGTACGACAAGTTTGTCTCCGTCCGCGGTGCTCTTGGCCGCAATATTGGACAATATTTCCGTGTGGAAGCCGATGTGGGTTGGCGCAAGCACGACATCAAAGCCATGGCGTTCAATGTGCCGCCTGTGGTCACCGTGACCACCGCCGTCGATGTGAACGTCATCTCCTCTTTCGTGAATGGTTATGTTGAGCATGATGTGGGTCCGATCCGGCCGTCTGTGGGCGGCGGTGTTGGGGTTGCCGGGTTCATCACCGACAGTCCCTCGACCGCGCTTCTGCAGTCCGACGACAGCGATGTGGCATTTGGCTGGAACGGAACGGTCGGCTTTGCCTTCTTTCCTATCGTGAATTCGGAGTTTCAGATCTTCTATCGGTATACGTCCTACTTCGAAGACCCGTCGCTGAATTTCACCATCCCCATTGCCCCCGCAGCGGAAGATCTCGAACTGGATTACGCCAGCCACGAGGTGTTCTTCGGCTGGAAAGGGCGTTTCTAGAACGCAAAGCGCGCGGGGACCCGTTCTCCCCCCCGACGAACGTGCGACCGTGTCGCCGGGCATATTCGCCCGTTGACACGGACGGGTTCGCCTGGTCATGGTGGCGCTACCATCGCTAACGGCGGCTGGCGTTTCAGGACGCCGCAAGCGCCCACCATAAACAGGACAAGAAAATGATCGGCTATACCACGCTTGGCACCAATAATCTGGACAAAGCTCTCGGCTTTTACGACGCGCTGCTTGGCGAAATCGGCGCAAAGCAAATCATGAATGACGGCCGCATGGTGATCTACGCCAAAGAAATGGGCCAACCCATGCTTGGCGTTTGTACGCCCTATGACGGCAAGTCCGCAACGGCGGGCAACGGCACCATGGTCGCGCTCAATGTTGATTCCAAAGAGACCGCCGAGAAGGTTTACAAGAAAGCGCTTGAGCTGGGCGGGACCGATGAAGGAGAACCCGGTTCCCGTGGCGCGGTTTGGGGTGGTTATTTCCGCGACCTGGACGGCAACAAGCTCTTCGCGTTCGTGATGGAAGGGTAAAAGTATTTTGTTGCGGCTCCACCAGTGGAAGCCGCAATAAGCCTGGCCACCCACTCCCCCGGCCCAACCACCCCAAGGGTACCCTGGTTCGGGTGGTTGGCCAAAGCCGACTTTGGGGGAGTGGGTGGCACGGCGTGTCAACACCGTGGAACTCTGGATCCCCATAACCGTTGCCGCAGCGTTCGGACAAAACCTGCGGTCGGCGCTGCAAAAGTACCTGGTCGGACGATTGTCCACCTGGGGCGCCACCTATTCCCGTTTCGTTTTCGGCGTCCCCTTCGCCGCACTCTATTTGATCTTCATTCTGTGGGTCACGGGGGAACCGGGCCCGAGTGTAACATGGGCGTTATTGCTTTACGGCGCCATTGGCGGCCTTGCCCAAATTGCCGGAACCCAGTTTCTCATCAGTGCTTTTCAGTACAGAAACTTTGCGGTCGCAACCACCTATTCCAAGACCGAGGCATTGCAAACGGCCATTGTCGGCTTTTTATTACTGGGCGATGTGCTGAGCCCCCTGGCCACGGTCGCCATTATTCTGGGGGCGGTCGGCGTGATGACCATGTCCGCCGCCCATACGGACGCAACGTTGCGCAGCATCGTGACAAGCTTGGGCGAAACACCCGCCCTGTTGGGTCTCGCAAGTGGTGCTGCCTTCGGCATCGCGGCTGTCTGCTACCGTGCCGCCTCCTTATCACTAGAGGGCGGCTTTCTCCTGACTTCTGCCGTCACGCTGTTTTACGTGCTGAGTTTTCAGACCCTTGCCATGGGGGCTTACTTGGCTGTGACGGACCGCGAAGAAATACAGAAAGTCTTTTCGGCCTGGCGCATCGCGGGATTGGTGGGCCTGGTGGGCATGCTGTCGTCTGCGGGCTGGTTCGCCGCCATGACCCTTCAGAACGCGGCTTATGTTCGCGCACTCGGACAAGTCGAGCTGTTGTTCACCTTTGCTGCCTCGATCTTTATCTTCCGTGAGCAGATCAAACGACTTGAGCTGGCGGGCACGGTCCTTGTTATCGGAAGCGTGATCCTCCTCATTCTCGCAACATAGAAAAAGCCGCCAGGGGTTAGCTGGCGGCCATGAGTTAAGAGGAGAGAATTAATTAGTGCAGCGCACACCCTTCAAGCGTAATGCGATGCATCAGCCGGCGCTGGCCCTGATAATCGTTGATGGCGTAGTGCCACGTTGCGCGGTTATCCCAAAAGGCGATAGATCCGTTCTTCCATTTGAACGTTGTGGTGAACTGGGGCTGACAGGCGTGGGTGTACAGATAATCCATCAAAGGCTTGCTTTCTTCGGCTGTCCAGCCGTCAAACCGCAAGGTGAAGCCCATATTGACATAGAGAGCCTTCTTGCCGCTCAGGGGATGGGTGATGACCACCGGATGCACCGAATCTTGGGTCGCTGCCTTTGAATTGCCCAGGCGGTCGCCAATGTCGGTCCCGCGATAGGCCTGAGACTCGTCGCCGAACACGTGCCGGCTGGAGTGCACGGCCTTCAGACCAAGCAGCGTTTCTTTCAAGCCGTCCGATAGCGCTTCATAAGCCGCATACATATTGGCGAACATGGTATCGCCACCGGTCGCCGGCAATTCGCGGGCAACCAGGATCGAGCCCATGGCAGGTTCGACGTCGTAGGAATGATCCGTATGCCAACCACCGCCGATATTGACCGTTTGATCCGGCTCTTTCCGCACCTCTGCGATTTGCGGGTAGCCGTCCACCGGTTTGAAAAAACGATTCACATTGATGTCACCCCAGCGTTTGGCAAAGGCGATGTGCTGTTCCGGAGATATATTCTGATCACGGAAGAAAATCAGACCGTGCTCGACAAAAGCATCGCGCACGGTGGCAAATTCCGAGTTGGTGAGATCCGCCGCCAAATCCACACCCAAAACTTCGGCACCGACGCCCCCGCAGGGCTTTACTTCAATCGCGCTCATTCCCGGGTCCTCCTGACAATTCCTTGGCATTTCCTCAGTTTGTGGCCTTGTTTTAGCGTCCACAAGCGCCTTAGAATGCTAAGAAATTGTCATTTGGACAAAAAAATGACGAAAAAAGCGGCCACCTTCGATTTCGGCACCTCCGGGCTGATCGACGCCCTGCCCGACACGCTGCGCCAGGCCCTGCAATCGGCGGGTGTCCCCATGCGCTACACTGACGGCCAACTCATTCACGAGCGCGGCGATGCCAAACCGGGCCTGTCCATTGTGCGCTCCGGCGCCGTGCGCATGGGCAATGTGGGCCGCGATGGCAGCTATATGGCCACCGTTCTCTTGGGCCCCGGTCAGACTTTCGGAGAATTCACACTCTTTGCAGATCTGCCGCGCACCCATGATGCCGAGGCCGTCGGCGACACGGTGGTGGATCAAGTGTCCCGCCGCCGATTTGAACGCGTTATGGACGATCACCCCGAATTGCGGCGACGCCTTTTGTCGTCGCTCGCTTCGCGCCTTCACCAGGCTCTCGAATTCATCGACGATGTGCGCCGGTTGCCCTTGAACGTACGCGTCGCAAAAATGCTGGCGGTGATGGGCCGCACCGAACAGGAGCCCGTCAAACTCATCGTCAAGCAAAGTCAATTGGCCGAAACCATGGGCGTCTCGCGCGTATCCATGGGCAAAGTGCTGGAAGAACTGGAAACACAATCGCTCATCAAACGCGGCTACGGATCAATTGATATTCCCGATCGGCAGCGATTGCGGGACTGGATTGCCGATCGCGCGCAGATTTCACCGCTGGATGTGACCGCGTGACGACCGCTTTGTTGTATCCAAATGCAAAGAAACTGGCATTTGCACCTTGGCCGATGTGATACACGGTCATCGGAACCGTATGGGGAGACGCCACCATGATAAAAAAGATCACAATCGCCGCTTTGCTGGCATGTCTGTTGCCGGCTTGTACGGAAGAGGTGAGCACGCCCACGGAACCTGAGCCGGTTGCGGAACCGACACAGCAGGCGTTACGCGACACCGAGCCGCCGGTAGGGATTGCGACCGAGGCGACAATCGTCGCCAATGCCGCCCTGGCGGAACGCCTTCCTCTCGAGTCGCAAACGGATTTCGAAAACGCCAATCGCGGCTTCCTTGCGAAACTCGATGCCCCCATCTTGAATGAGGATGGCACGATCTCTTGGGACGTGAACCGGTTCGATTTCATCGAAGGCGATGCGCCGGACACGGTGAACCCGTCCCTGTGGCGGCAAGGCAAACTCAACCGCATTCACGGTCTGTTCGAAGTGGTCGACGGGATCTACCAGATCCGCGGCTATGACCTGGCCGTCATGACACTGATCAAAGGCGACACCGGCTGGATCATTGTGGATCCGCTGACCACCCCGGCTCCCGCCAAAGCAGGCTTGGCGCTGGCCAACAAAACGCTGGGCGAACGTCCGGTAACGGCGGTGATCTTCACCCACAGCCACGCCGACCATTTTGGTGGCGTGCGCGGCATTATTTCGGAAGAGGATCTGGAAGACGGTGCCGTACAAGTGATCGCCCCCGCCGGCTTTACGGAAGAATCCGTGAGCGAGAATGTGCTTGCCGGGAATTACATGGCACGGCGCGCGGCCTTTCAATTCGGCGGCATGCTGCCCGCCGGTAAAACCGGTCAGGTGGGTACGGGCCTTGGCCAAATGTTGTCGGTGGGCAATGTGGGGCTTATCGAGCCCACATATGAGATCGGCGAGGACGGCGAAACCATGACCGTCGACGGCATGATCATCGAATTTCTCGATGCGGGCGGCACGGAAGCCCCCGCCGAGCTTGTCTTTTACTTGCCCAAATTCCGGGCTCTGTGTGGGGCGGAGGTGATCTCACGCAACTTCCACAATGTGCTGACACCGCGCGGCGCACAAATCCGCGACACGCTCACCTGGAGCAAAGTGATCGACCGTATGTCGAGGAAGTTCGGCGACAAATCCGATGTTCTATTTGCCTCTCATCACTGGCCGATTTGGGGGCAAGAGAACATTGCCGCCGCGTTGCGCAACCAGCGGGACAATTACCGCTATGTGCACGACCAGACCCTGCGACTCGCGAACCAAGGCGGCACCATGGTGGAGATTGCCGAACAATTGCCCGAGCCGCATTTTGCCGCGACGGATTTCGGCGTGCGCGGCTATTACGGCACGCTCAATCACAACTCCAAAGCGGTCTATCAATTTTACTTCGGTTGGTGGGACGGCGTGCCTGCCAACTACCATCGGCTGCCGCCTGCCGAAGAAGCTGCAAAGTATGTGGCGTTTATGGGGGGTGCGGACGAAGTGCTGGAGAAAAGCATCGCATCGTTCAACGCGGGGAAGTATCGCTGGGCGGCAACCGCACTCAACCATCTTGTGTTCGCGGAGCCTGAAAACGAAAAAGCGAAAGCCTGGCTGGCGGCTGCTTATGAACAAATGGGGTTCCAGGCGGAATCCGGCGCTTGGCGGAACTACTATTTGGCGGGCGCCGCCGAATTGCGTAATGGCGTTCCCGACGATGGCGAAATCCGGACCGCCAATCCGGAGCTCCTAAAAGCCGTGCCCACGGAAAAACTGTTCGAAGCCATGGCCGTGCGGTTTAATCCGGAGAAAATGGAGAGGGATCCGTATACGGTACAATTCGAGTTTCCCGATACGAATGAAGTGATCGCCATTGAAGTCAATCAGTCGGTGGCGTTTCCAAGACCGGTGGCGGCGGCAGAGCCGAACGCCACGGTCACCATGGATCGCGCCACCTTCGATCTCATCTTGGCCGGCGAAGCGAATTTCCTGGCCCAAGTGGCCACAGGCAATGCGAGTGTCGCAGGCAATCCGCTGGTGGCCCGGTCATTTATGAACTCGCTCGATCAGTTCGCGTTTTGGTTCAACGTGGTCACACCTTGATCACTCCTGACCACTAGTGTGAGCGTACTAAAATTGCCGTCATTGCGAAGGCGCCCGTTAGAGGCGCCTGAAGCAATCCAGAAGCCACTTGTTCGGCAAATGCCGCTCTGGATCGCCGCGCCGCCGTTCCGGCGGCTCGCGACGACGAGCTGTCTTTGAGTGCGCCCTCATCCCGAACTCAATTGAAAAGGCGGCGCCTCGCGGCACCGCCTCCCGTTAATTTAATCAGTGGTAAGACTATTCCGCTGCCCCGTCTGCCGGTTGCTCGGGAAGGCACGGGCCGATCGCCGCGCTCATTTCTTCCGACGTGTTTTCCGTACGCTCAGCCTGAGTCATGGCCGCCAGCTTCACGGCTTCTTCCTGCAACGCGGCATTGTCGCCGACACCATCGGTAATGCATTTGCAAAGCGTTTCTTGCTCGGCGCCGGTTGCCGTCGGCTCGTTAGCGTTCATGCAGGCATCGTAAACATCAGCGGCGGAGGCCGAGTGGGCCCAACCGAAAACGGCCATGGTCGCCGCAGCTGCGATGATTTTTGCTTTCATTTGTTTGTCTCCCCTAACCTTGGTTGAGAGTTGTTTTTAAAGGTCTCCATACCCAACCGCGCAGGTAGACCACAGATTTGTGACGCCTGCAAACGGAATTGGGCCTCCGTACATCGCCCACGTGTTGCTGCGGTGCGCAAACAGCCATACGACGCAAATGGGGAGCACGACTGGTTGTTGTCATAAAAACCTGATTGAATGCGCCCACAATAAAAAAGTGAGAGGGTCGTAATGCGTATTCTGCGTGGGTTGCTTTATCTGATTATCCTGATTGCCGTCGTCATTGGGGGGCTCTTCGTCGGGGCACGGTACAATGACGGCCCCATTGCCATCTTCCCCGGAGGCCCGCTGCAAGCAGGCGAATGGGTGAAGGCGCCGGTCGAAGACTGGTCATTTGCCGCCGGCGTCCAAGAAATCCAGATGCAACTGATCTACCAAGAAACATCGCGCACCACTTGGTTCGTGGTGCATGAGACGAAGGCCTATATTCCCGTCAGCTTAGGCTTTCCCCCCGGCAAGACCTGGCACACAGCCGCCGATCAGGATGGCGACGCGATCCTGAGGATTGACGGCAAGCTCTATCCGGTGAATCTGTCTCGCGTTATGGATGAAGGCCTCGCGAGCGAGATCGACGTTTCGAATCGCGCGAAGTATCCGCCACCGCCGGGCGGGGGAAGTGGCGGCCGTTGGTATTTTAACGTCGAGTCCCGGTCCTAATCAGCAGGTCTGAGAGTCTTGAACCGGCGGCGATCGCAGGGGCGCGATCGCCCGGTCGACGATGGACGCTATGGTGCTGATCACGAGCGCATACGTCAGATAGAGCGCGGCATCTGCGAGCAATGGAGCAAGGCCCCCCAATAGGTCAAACCGCGACAAAGAAATCATGACCAAGGGCACGAAATAGAAAATGCCGTTCCAGCGCCCAAGGAAGCTCATGCGAAGCTTTTTGTCCCGGTACAGAAAATAGGAATCGAGAACGTATTGGGCAAATGCGACCGCGATCAAAACCGGAAGGAGTGCGGTTGCCTGGTTCGCATAGGCCGCTCCGGCCAAGCTCAAGGTGACGAACAGAAAATCGGTCGTATGGTCGAAGAGTTGTCCGGTGGCGGAGGCGGCGTTCGTTCGGCGCGCAACAATCCCGTCGAAATAGTCGCTAAAAATGGCGATCAGTATCAATACAAACAGCAATACCGGTGCGATCAGCTCCGGCCAAGCAAATGCGAACGCCACCGGCACGGTGATCAGCAATCGAATGGCGGTCAAAAGATTGGCCATGGTTACCCGAACAAATCGCGCTGCGCCCGGCGCCAGAACAACAGGCCGATCGCGGCGTTGAACAGAATGAAGAAGTTATGCTGCACGAAGCCGAAGGCGGCCATTTGGCCTTCGTTCTCCGGAAACAGCACCACCCACAAGGTAATCGCGGCGGCCCGCATCGGGGTCGGAACGGCGGCCGCGAAGAACACCACCGGCAACACACCCAGCATCGCCACATAAGACGCATCAACGCCGAACAAGATGAGCGCTGTGGTGTAAACGAACACGGCAGCCAAAATGGCCGGCGAGCGCAGGACAAAGAACGCGCCATAATGCCAAAGCTTCGCCAGCCTAAACGCGTGCAATATGCGCGCCTCCCGCAACTTGTTGTTGGGCAGGATGGTGCCATTGAAATAGAGAATCCAAACGGTGAAAAAGCACAAGCCCGCCAACGCCAAATAGGGTATGAGGCCGAACACTTCCGGCAAGGCGCCGCCGCTGAGGAAGTATCCCAGCGTCGCCCAGGCGAGCAGATAAAACACCTCGCAGAACATGATGAAGATCATCACCGAGCCCACTTCCCATGCGGGTACATTGTGGCGCCGGTTGAGGTAAACGGCCATGGCGCCCTTTCCCACCTGTTCGTTGAAGATGGAAATGATGTAAGCGCTGGCCCGTACGGGCATGATGTCTGTGTACTTGATCGGACTAATGAACCACGACAGCGCACGGGTCACCACCAGCGTGTCGATTAAGAAATAGAGAAGCGAATAGCCCACCATCAGGGCCGCCCAGGTCACCCAATCCACATTCGCAAACACTTGGGTCATGTACTCGATCAGCGACAGGCCTTCACGGGCGGCGGCGCCATTCAATCGATAATAAAGGTAGGCAAAGCAGAGTGCGGTGATAATGAGGAAGATAATGCGGCCCACATTGCTTTTGCGCGCCGGCGCGCCGGTGTCCTCTTGCTCCGTACGGGACGTTTCAGCGTCGGTCATATCCCCACCTTCTCCGAATCAATGATTTTCTGAAGCGTTTGTTCCAAGGGCGTCAATGTGATGCCCAAATCAACATTTGCATTCTTGGCAATGTCTTCATTTGCCGTAATGACATCGATCACCTCCGGTGAAATGCCGCCACCGGTCAAGCGCCTTGTCACGCCCGCACCCAGCTTCGCAAGCCAAATGGGGATGGACCCGATGGTCACGTCCTGGCCCATCATCTGGGCAAACCGTTCAATCAGATCCCGATAGGGCATGGGCGATGGCCCGCCCAGTTCATGGGTAAAGTGTCCCGACGGATTTGTGCGCACCGTATTCAAAATGGTATTGGACAAATCGTCTACGTCCAGAGGGCGCATCACATAGCGCCCGCCCCCCAACAACCGTGCCTTACCCGACGAAACGGTTCTCAACAAAGCGTCCGCGCCGGCAGTGCCCGGCCCGAAGAGAATGGGTGTACGGATTATTGTGGATGAAATGCCGGCGGCACCGACAATGCGCTCGGCTTCGCCCTTGGACCGCAAATAGCTGTTGTGGGAAGACGGATCGGCACCCAGCACGCTGACGAAGACGATATGGTCCATGCCCACTTGTTTGGCTGCATCGACCACCGATTGGGTCGCATCCACATTGGCACTTTGGTAGCTGGTGCCCTTGGCCTCGATCAAGATGCCGGCCAGATGAACGACACATTGACACCCGGCCAAAGCCACGGCGAGTTTGTTTGGATTGTCGTAGGAAATAAGGGTGGGCGCGATATTGGGGGCGGACGGCAGGCTGCCCGCCGCTTTTTCCGAGCGCACGCCCGCGACCGCCGTCACGTCGCCCAGCGCGCCGATATGCGTCAATAGATTCTGTCCAACGGCACTGTTCGCGCCGGTGATTGCGATTTTCATCGCCCAATCGGCCCTTTTTGTCTCTGTTGCGACGCAGCACCCCCGCCGGCGCCTCGCCTATCCCTACTATGTAGCAAGCAAGAGCCATTTGGCACCCCCAAAAGCGTGCGTGAAACATTCCTGAAACAAAAAAGCCGCACAGTCACGGTTGCGTGAACGGAGGCGGCCCCCAACATTGGAGGATATTCCGTTACCTGATAGTGTCTCGCGGGGAGTCGCCGGTTGAGGGTATCTGCGAATATGAGGGCGATTGGAGAGGGACAAGTTTCATGAGATGGATCTTACGCGCGTTTGGGTTGCTGCTGGTTGCACTGCTGCTGGTTGGTGGAGTTTACCAATATGCTGCGGAAAGCAGAGAGGTCGTCGTCCTCACGACTTACGGCGAGGAAGGGTCGCCGCAAGAAACGCGACTCTGGATTGTCGATCTGGAGGCGTATCAGTATTTACGCGCCGGATTTGACGGCGCCGGATGGTATCAACGCCTTATCGCTGATCCGGAAGTTGAAGTCGTTCGCAATGGAGACGGCGCCATTTACACCGCCGTGCCGGACCCATCGAAAACCGCCCAGGTGAATGATCTGATGGCGGACAAATATGGTTGGGCAGATGCTTACATCGGCATGCTGTTTGGCCGGGGCGGTGCCATTGCGGTTCGTCTGGAACCGGTTGAAGCGGAATAGTCATACGGTCTTGCCATGAAGTGGGTCTTGCGCATTGCTGTGTTGCTTGTCCTTGCACCGGTTGCTCTGTTCGGCAGTTTGCAGCTTGCATCGGAAAGCGGCGAGGTGGTCGTGGTAACGACCACCAACAGCGACGGTGCGCCCGTCGTAACGCGCTTATGGGTCATTGATTATGAAGGGCATCAATATCTGCGCTCGCTAAGCCCGACCGCTGGATGGTACCTACGTCTCTTGGCGGCGCCCCAGGTGAACGTTGTGCGCGCCGGCATGGGGGCGGATTACAACGCGGTTCCCGCTCCCGATAAAGTAGAGGCCATAAATCGCCTAACCGCAGAAAAATATGGCTGGGCGGATGCATATATCGGCACCATCTTAGGCAGAGACGAGGCTGTCGCCGTCCGGCTGGAGCCGGTAGCAAGTGAATAAGGGTCGGGAGCGACATACTCCTGAAGAACACGCCCCCCTTTTATCAGCGCACCTCATCGATCTATCGATCAGGGATAGATCATCCGGATATTGCAGTCCCCAGTGATGGAACGGTTCGGGTTGATGTCATAGCTGCTGATCGCTTGCAGCAAAACAGCTCCGTTATCATTGGCCCATGTGCACGTGACCAGAAGGCTCTGAACGTTTGGGCGGATCGAGGGGCGCTCGGTTTCCGTGCAGGTGCCATCAGGTGCTTCGATTTGTGCGCTGATAATATTGTTGCATTGTTCGGGAGGCATTCTCGGAAACTGCCAAGTTACCATGCCGGTATCGCCACTGCAGTGCATGTTCCCAAGTCGGATCGTTGGTTCGCCCTGTTTGCGGTATCCGGCCCTCGTATGTTTCCGATAGCCGAGAGCCGTGAGCGACTGCTCCACCTGTTCACAAGACATGAAGGGGCGAACGCCGTTCAGTTCAAAATGCGAAAAAGAACCGGCGTCTTTTGATTTGGAAGTGTCGGGTCGTTGCGCATCCGCTTGGTTGCTTTCAGCGCCCCCTGCATCCGACGTCATATTGGCGGCAGGGTCGGCCTCAAGGCCAGGTCCAAACTCCGCTGACGCAGGCGCAAGAAGGCCCAGGCTTAAGAGGACAAAAAAGGGCACGGTTCTGTGAAATGACATGAAGCGCCTTCCCTGTGGAAACAGGCGGATAACCAAAACAGCACACGCCCAGGGAGAATACGTGCATCTACGGTCACAGGAAAGGGCTAAACCGCCGTGACTAAATCCGCCGGCCGGCATCCTTCCAATACTGATCGCGCACATCGCGCTTGAGGATTTTGCCGTTGGCGCTGCGGGGAAAATCGTCCACAAAGTCGACGGACTTGGGCGCTTTCACACCGCCCAGTTTTTCCTTTGATTTGGACAAGATGGTTTTCGCATCCAGTTTGGCACCGTCATCCAATTGCACGACGGCTTTGACCGCCTCGCCCCATTTGTCGTCCGGCACGCCGATCACGACCACCGCTTTGATGCCCGGCAGCGTGGACACGACGTTTTCCACTTCCGCCGAATACACGTTGAAGCCGCCGGTGATGATCATGTCTTTCTTGCGGTCCACAATATAGAGATAGCCGTCGTCATCGATACGTCCGATGTCGCCGGTTTTGTGCCACTCGCCCACGCGGGTTTCCGCGGTGGCTTCCGGGTTCTCGAAATACCCTTCCATGACCATCGGCCCCTGTACGACAATCTCGCCGATTTCGCCGGGCGGAAGCAGTGTGCCGTTTTCGTCCAAGATGCCCAGTTTCGAAAAGGGCGTGGCCCGCCCAACGGAGCTCAGCCGTTCGTCCGAGGCAATCTTGCCATCGACAAAGTGTTCCTCTGCCGGCAGGTGCGCGATCAACATGGGACATTCGGTCTGGCCAAAGCCGCCCACCATGACGGGCCCCAGCAGTTTGAGGGCTTCCTTGAGTTTTTCGATCGAGATCGGTGCTGATCCGTACGCAAATCGTTTAATCGACGACAAATCCCTTTGCTTGACATCCGGCTGGTCGAGAAGCGCGTAGACGGCCGTCGGCGGCAGAAACAGGTTGGTGACTTTGTACTTTTCGACGGCATCCAGCACCGCCGGAATGTCGATCTGCGGCAGGATGACGGACAGCCCGCCCTGATACATGATGGTGAAGATGATGCGCCCGCCCACATGAGTCATGGGGGCTGCAGCAAGATTAACCGGCGGCGGATCGCCTTCTTTCAATTGTATTGACGCAACGCCCTTAAGAATCGCGTCGAAATTACGGTTGCTGAGTGCCACCGCCTTCGGCAGGCCGGTGGTGCCGCCGGTCATGGGAATGGACACTATATCCGTAGGCAGATAATCGATGTCAGGCGGTGTTGCCGGAAACCCATCCGCCCACGCTTTCAATTCGGGCCCATGGGCGCCTTCCCGATCGATGCAAACGATTTGTTTGATGTTGGGGGCGACCTTCTTGATGGTCGGCACGGCTGCTTCAAACGCGCTGTGATAGAACAACACATCGCAGCCGAATTTTTCGAGCAAGGCGGCATTGTCGTCGAGTGAGTTGCGCGGGTTGATCGGCACCCAAATGGCGCCGGCGCGAATGATGCCCATGGTGGCCGCAAACCCCCAGGGATCATTGGGACTGAAAACGGCCCCCCGCATGCCTTTCTCAATGCCGGCCTCCACAAGGCCGTTTGCCACCCGGCAGGAGAGGTCATGAATGGCCCCATAGGTGATGGGCGCTTCTTCGAAAATGAAGCAATCGCGCTCGCGATACTTGGCACAGGCCTCATCGACCAATTCGATTAAGCTTTGCGTTTTTGGGGATGATGCGGTGGACTGAGCTGCGGCGTTCGACATGACCCTCACCTTTCGTTTGACGCGCCGACCATAGTCCCCACCCGAAACCGATCCCATCGAAACTTGGGCTTCATATCTGTATATCAGATATGTGATTTACCAGCAGAATTGTGATTTACTTATTGCGGGCCGATTTGGCTTGTGGGCACATAGGTCTCAACAAGATCAACAATCACATGGGTGAAGCGATGGGCGTCGAACCAGCCGAAGATTTCCGATCACAAGCCAAACTGCGCGCCCGTGGGCATCTGTTCGAGGATTTTACGGAAGGCGAAGTCTTCCATCACCATTGGGGCCGCACCATCACCGAAACGGACAACACACTGTTTTCCACGCTGACGCTCAGCTTCAATCCCCAATACTACAATCGCGAATATGCCAAGGCCCACGGCCATAAAGACACAGTGGTCAACCCGCTGTTTGTCTTCAATGTGGTACTGGGCCTGAGTGTGGAAGATCTGAGCGAAATCGGCGGCCCATTCCTGGGCGTGTTCGATCTCACCTATCACCAGCCCGTTTATCCGGGCGATACGATCACCGCCCGCAGCACTACGCTCGAGAAGCGCGTGTCCAACAGCAACCCCAATAACGGCATCGTCACCTGGCATACCGAAGGGTTTAATCAGAACGGTGAGCGCGTCATCGACTACAAGCGCACCAATCTGTGCCGCAAGCGTAATTCGGAGAAATTGGTTCCATGACACTTCCCCCCGACATGCAAAAGCTTACCGGCAACGACTCCTATTTCGAGGATTTCGAGGAAGGTCAGGTGATCCGCCACGCGCGCGGCAAAACCATTGAGAATTTGGAGAACGTGTTGTTCACCAATCTCACCATGAACACCGCCCAAGGCCACTTCAACGAACATGCCATGGCGGGAACACCCTTCGGCCAACGCTTGTCCTATGGCGGCTGCAATTTCTCCGTGGTGATGGGTCTTGCGTCTCAAGACACATGCGAAAACGCCATTGCGGAATTGGGCATGGACAAAATTCGCCTCAAGAATCCCGTCTTCCACGGCGACACGGTCTATGCCTATAGCCAGGTGCTGGAGAAGAAAGACGCCGCCCGCGACGACGCGGGCGAGGTGCGCTTTAAGCATTGGGGCGTCAACCAAGACGATAAAGTGGTGTTCGAAGGGGAACGCCGTGTGCTGATCAAACGCAAAAGCCATTGGCTCGAAGGGTGATTGCATGAGCGCTTTTCGCAATACAGGCTTCGGTGCCTTACAAGGCCTCAAAGTCCTCGACTTCACACAAGCCCTCGCCGGCCCTTATTGCACCAGCATGTTGGCCGACCATGGCGCCGACGTGGTTAAGATTGAGTCGCTGATGGGCGACGGCAGCCGGTTTGCCGGCCCCTACCGCGACGATGATGAAGAAAAATCTCTCTGCGGCTATTTCCAAAGCGTCAACCGCAATAAGCGCGGCGTGTCCGTCGACCTCAAAAGTAAAGACGGCCAGCAAGCCATGCGCAAACTCGCCAAAGAAGCCGATGTGGTGGTGGAAAACTTCCGCAGCGGCGTGATGGACCGGCTCGGACTGTCTTACGAAACCCTGTCCGAACAAAATCCCAAACTTGTGTACGCCGCCATCCGCGGGTTTGGAGACCCGCGCACGGGCACAAGCCCCTATGCGAATTGGCCGGCCTTTGATGTGGTGTCCCAAGCCATGGGCAGCCTTATCACCACGACGGGTCCCGATCCGGAAACTCTGGCCAAGGTAGGCCCAGGCGCCGGCGACATCGTGCCGGCCATGCAAGCGGCTTTCGCCATCATGGCAGCCGTCTACCGCGCCCGCGAAACGGGCCAAGGCCAATTCGTTGACGTGGGCATGGTCGATGCGGTTTTGTCCTTATGCGAACGAAACGTCTATCAATATTCGTACAAAGGCCTGCCGGGCCGGCCCGAAGGCAATCGCCATCCGTTGATCTGCCCCTTTGCGATGTTCGAAGCCAAAGACGGCTGGATTGCCATTGCCGCTGCGCGGGACGGCATGTGGAAGATCCTGTGCAAAGAGCTGGGCATGCCGGAATACGCCACGGACGAACGATTTGCGACGGGTCAGGCACGCATTGCCAATCGTGTCGACTGCGAAGCGGTCATCACCGAACGCACAAGTAAGCTGACCAAAGCCGAACTTACGGAAATTCTCGGCGGCAAGATCCCCTTCGGTCCGGTGATGGACATGGTGGACATTTCCGGAGACGAACACTTTGCCGCCCGCGAGATGATTGTGGATGTGGAACAGCCCGGTTGCGACACGCCGTCGAAGATTGCCGGCGTTCCCGCCAAAATGACGGAAACACCCGGCCGCGTGGCCGCGCGCAGCCCGCTGCTGGGCGAACATACAAACGAAATCCTGCGGGCCATCGGCTATTCCGCGGACGAAATTAACAAACTTATCGAGACGGACGTATTCAAAGCGACCGCTTGAGACTTTCGAAGGAGATCCTCATGTACCAACGCCCCTTACGCCTCCGCCGGTCCCAGCTCGCGGTGCCCGGCTCGAGCGAAAAAATGCTCGGCAAAGCCGCCGCCAGCGCCGCCGACCACGTGTTCTGCGATTTGGAAGATGCCGTCGCCCCCAACGCAAAGCCGGCCGCGCGTCATCAGATTGTTGATGCGCTCAACAATCTCGACTGGGGCAAGAAAACCCGTTGCGTGCGCGTGAACGATACATCGACCGAGTGGTGCTACGAAGACATCATCACCGTTATCGAAGGCGCCGGGGAAAATCTCGATACCATCATGGTGCCCAAAGTAATGAACGGAGCCGACGTTCTGTTTGCGGACAAGCTGATCTCGCAGCTTGAACAGAAACTCAAACTGAAAAAGCAAATCGGCATTGAAGTGCTGATCGAAGAAGTGGAGGCCCTGCAGAATGTGGAGGAGATCTCCACCGCAAGCCCGCGCCTTGAAGCCATGATCTTCGGCATGGGCGATTACTCAGCGTCCATGGGCGTCGATATTCGCGAGATCGGCGGCGACAACTCCAGCTATCCCGGTGACATTTGGCACTTTGCCCGCTTCAAGATCACCGTGGCGGCGCGGTCTGCCGGGATCGACGCGGTCGATGGTCCGTATGCCAATTTCAAGGACGAAGACGGCTTTCGCGTGGAATGTAAGCGGGCCAATACGCTGGGCATGGTGGGCAAATGGGCCATTCACCCGGCGCAGATCGAGCCCGCGCTTGACGTCTTCTCTCCGCGTGAAAAAGACGTGGCCTGGGCGCGCGACATGGCGGCAGCCTATCAAAAGGCGGAAGCCGAAGGACTGGGGTCGGTCAACCACAAGGGTGTAATGGTCGATGCCGCGTCCATGCGCATTTTCAACAACATTCTGAAGAAGGCCGATTTGATCGGCATGTAACCACAACAATCGTGTGAGCCCATGAGTGACACCGTCATAAAATCAGCCGCCCGCGTTTTGGAGATCTTCGAATATTTCTCGGAGCGTCAGGAACCTGCTTCGGTTGGCGATATTGCCCGCAGTCTGGGCTTTCCCCAATCGAGTACGTCGGTCCTGCTCAAGAGCCTGCTGTCGCTGGGCTATCTGGATTACGATCCGCGTGCCCGGGTCTATTCGCCCACCATGCGCATCGCCTTTTTGGGCGCATGGGTGCAGCAGCGCGCTTTGGGCGACAACAATCTCGTGAAGATCCTGGAGCAAATCCACGAAGAAACCGGCGAGACCGTGTTTCTCGGCATGCAAAACGGAGTCACTGTTCAGTATGCACACATTATCGAGGCGAAATATCCCGTACGCCTCCATATGAAAGTGGGCACGCGCCGCCCCATCACAAGGGCGGCCGTGGGCAGGCTGCTCCTCAGCCTGCACCCGGACACGGAGATCAAAAAAATCCTGCGCCGGGTGAACGCGGAAGAACCATCGCCCGAACATCGCATCAAAGAGAGCGACTTGATGAAGGAAATGGAACGCATCCGCGCCTTCGGGTTCGCTGAAACCAGGGGCAGCATGACCCCCGGCGGCGGTGTGATCGCGCGCCTGCTCGACCTGCCGGACAGCCCCCCTATGGGCGTGGGCATCGGTGCGCCCATCGAGCGGCTCGACGAAAACCGGGATCACTTCCTGTCGGTGCTCGACAAATATTGCTCACAACTCGCCAGACCCACCGCGTCATTGCACGTGCTGGCAAGCTAAAGGGAAACAAACGTGTTTGAGAACATTCAACAGGCGATTGCTACAAACCCTATGATCGGTGTGCGCAGCGAGTTCGTCGACCTGCTTGCCGAAATCAAGATCGGGGACGAGACTGAATATCTTCAAATCGAAAAAGGTGAAATCACTACGCTGAAGAAGAACGGCCGCGAACCGGACTTCACCTTGGCGGCAAGCGCCGACGCCTGGGCCGAACTGATCAAACAAGATCCGGACATCGGGTTTCAGTCGCTGTTCGGTATGATGGAAACGGGGCATCTCAAGATCAGCGGCGAAACACTCAAGTTTTCGCGCTACATGATGATCCTCGAAAACATCTTCGATGCGCTGCGTCCCCCGAAGGACTCAAAAGTCGCCCCGCTGTCCGCACCAGAATTCGACGACATTGTGGGCCGCTATGTGCGCTTCAATGTGGCCGGCAAGCCCTGCCGCGTTTACTTCGAAGAAGCGGGTCAAGGTACGCCGCTGCTTTGCTTGCACACCGCGGGCTCCGACGGGCGGCAATACCGCGAAGTCTTACGCGACCCCCGCATTACCAAGGATCACCGAGTGATTGTGTTTGATCTGCCTTGGCATGGAAAGTCTTCACCGCCCGCCGGGTTCGAAAAAACACCGTATGCGCTCACCACTGACCTTTACGTGGAAACGGTGATGGCCTTCAAAGATGCGATCGGGCTTGAAAACCCCATCGTGATGGGCTGTTCCATCGGCGGCCGCGCCGTGCTCCACTTGGCGCTGCGCCACGGCGATGCGTTTAAGGCCGCCATTGGCTTGCAGTCTGCGCTTTACGCAGAAAACGCAGGCAATGAGTGGGCGGCTGAAGACAACGCCATGTACCGACCAGACGTTCATGGTTCGGAATTGGCCGGTGCCGCCATGATCTCTTTGATCGCGCCGCAAAGTCCGCAACCGGATAAGTGGGAAACCCTGTGGCATTATATGCAGGGCGGACCCGGCATCTTTATGGGCGATCTCATCTACTACTTCCTCGATGGGGACCTGCGGAACGGTCTCGCTAAAGATCTCGATACGGATAAATGCCCGCTCTACCTGTTGACGGGCGAATATGATCTGTCGGCCACACCCGAAATGACGGAAGAACTTGCGAAGGAAGTGGGCGCCACTTATTGCAAGATCATGAAAAACATGGGGCACTTCCCCATGTCGGAAAATCCGGAAGAATTCAAATCCTACCTGCTTCCGGTTCTGGAACAAATCCAACAGCAGAAAGAGGCAGCGTGATGGTGGAAGCGGCAACAGTCGGCTCCTACGAACTGGACAACACCCCGGGCCACGGTTACCTGACCGAAGAGCGCCGGATGATGAAAGAGCTTGCGCGGGACTTCACCCATAATGAGGTGATCCCCGTCGCCAATAAGCTGGACCCGGAAAAAGGCGATATTCCGCGGGAACTCATTGACAAGATGGGCGAGCTTGGCTTCTTCGGCATCACCATTCCGGAGAAATATGGCGGGTTGGGCCTGGGCACGTTCGAATATTGTCTGGTGGCGGAAGAATTGGCCCGCGGCTGGATGAGCGTCGCCAGCATCATCGCGCGCGGCAATAGTTTCTATCGGTCCATCCCCGGAACTGGTGATGAGCGCCTTGAAAAAATCGAACGCATGGCGCGCGGCGACTATCTGGGCGCGTTTTCCATGTCGGAGCCCAATGCGGGATCGGACGTGGCGGCCATTAGCTGCCGCGCAAAACGCGACGGCGATGAATGGATCATCAATGGCAGCAAATATTGGTGCACCTTTGCCGACGGGGCGGATTTCATCAATGTCATTGCCCGCACGGATACCGATCAGCAAGGCGGCAAACGCCATTTGGGACTCACGTCGATTGCCGTTGAAAAACCGCGCGGCGAATTGCCGAAAGGCGTGACGGGCAGCGCCATTCCGAAGATCGGTTATTTCGGCTGGAAAACCTATGAGCTGCATTTCGATAATGTGCGGGTGCCGGCTTACGACAAACCGGGCGACGACAGCGAGGGCAAGGCGTTTTATTCCGTCGCTTCCGGACTTGAAGTGGCGCGGGCACACACCGCCGCACGCTCAATCGGTCTTGCCCAAGGCGCGCTGGAAGACGCCATCGCTTATGCGCATGAGCGGGAACAATTCGGCCAGCCCATCGGCAATTTCCAAGCCATCCGCTTCAAGATCGCAACCATGGCAACGGAAATCGAAGCCGCGCGCCAATTGATGTACCACGTGGCAAATGAGATCGACTCCGGCCGGCGCTGCGACAAGGAAGCGTCCATGGTGAAGTACTTCGCCGCCGAAATGGCGGAACGCGTGACCAGTGAAGGCCTACAGATTTTGGGCGGCGCGGGCTATACCACGCTTCACGCGATGGAACGGTATTGGCGCGACGCGCGTTTGACCAAGATTTTCGAAGGCAGTTCGGAGATCCAACAGCGCATCATCTCCGACAATCTTCTCGGCAAAGTGAAACGGTCGAAATAAGGGACACGCACAATGGCTATTGCTGAATCGATCGATCAAGACATCCTGTCCGGCGCCACCCACGCAATTGCGGCCGATCTAGACAAGTACGACTACGACAAGCTGTCCGCAGACACGGTCACCTGTGCCAAGCAGGCGATCTTGGATTGGTTTGCGGTTACCCTGGCGGGCGCTTCGGAACCCCTCACCGACATTTTGTGCAGTGAGCTCGCAGGCAAAGGCACAAACCGCCTCATTGGCCGTTCGGAAAAGGCAAGCCTGATCGACAGTGCCCTGATAAACGGGGCCGCGTCGCATGCGCTCGACTATGACGATGTCAATCATTACACCGGCGGTCACCCCACCGTTGCCATTTTTCCTGCCGTGCTATCCCTTGCCGAGGCAAACCGTGCCAGCGGCAAAGACGTTCTCAATGCATTTGTGGCGGGATATGAAGTCGCCGCCCGCGTAGGACAGTTGGTGTTGCCGTCCCACTACACAATTGGCTTTCACGCGACCGGAACGGTGGGAGCCTTTGGCGCGGCCGCGGCGGCAGCCAAGCTGATGGGCTTGGATGCAGACAAAACTGCCATGGCGTTGGGCATAGCGGGCGCGCAAGCCGCCGGCCTCAAATCCATGTTCGGCACCATGACCAAACCTCTGCACGCCGGGAAGGCGGCGGCGAATGGCTTGTTCGCGGCCCGCTTAGCGGCGCAAGGGTTCACCGCAAATGACGAAGTGCTGGAGACCGAACAGGGGTTCGTTGCAACCCAATCCCATGAATCACCGAAAGAGTTGCGCCCCATCGAGCCGGGACAATATGTGCGCAGCAACCTCTATAAGTACCACGCAGCCTGTTACCTCACCCATTCGGGAATTGAGGTGACCAAACAGCTTGTCGCGCAGTACGGCATCACACCGGACAGCGTGGATAAGATCGAGATCCATGTGCCCGAAGGGCATCTCAAAGTGTGCAACATCCCCGCTCCCGAAACGGGGCTGGAAACGAAGTTTAGTCTTCGGCACACCCAAGCGTTCGCCTTGCACGGCGTCGATACCGCACTGTTGGACACTTATAGCGATCACAACGCTCAAGATGCCGGTCTGCGGGCAACGCGCGAGAAGGTGAAAGTGATCGGCGATCTTCAGCCGAGCACCATGGCCCGCGTATCTATCACCACCAACTCCGGTGACACCTTTACCGACGAAACGGATGTGGGCATACCGGCAGAAGACCTTACTGATCAACAGGCCAAGCTGGATGAAAAGTTTGTCTCGCTCGCGACTGCCGCTATCGGTGGTGACAAAGCCCAAAAACTGATGGATCAAATTCACGGGCTCGACAAGGCGCCCTCCATCAACAGCATTCTTGATCTCGCGACGGGGTGACCACAAACTGAATCCCCCCGCAACCTATTACTCTGAGGCAGTATTATGGGTCAGTTCGGCATCGGCCAGTCCGTGCGAAGGACAGAAGACGACCGGTTCATCGTTGGTGAGGGACTTTACACCGACGACTTTCATTTGGACGGTGAGGTCTATGCGGCCTTCGTCCGATCACCCTTTCCGCATGCACTTGTGAAGTCGATTGACATAGACGACGCGAGAGCGTTGGACGGTGTGCTGGACATCATCACGGCCGCCGATCTGCAGGAGGCCGGCGTCGGGCCCCTGCCCTGCATCGCGCCGCCCATCACAAACAAAGACGGCACCGACTCGCCGAGACCACCTCGTTTTACGCTGGCGACCGACAAAGTCCGATATGTGGGCGAACCTGTCGCCTGCGTGATCGCCACCAGCATGAACGCCGCCCGCGATGCGGCAGAGCAGGTGTTCGTCGACTATGAAGATCTGCCCTGCGTTGTGGACACGGAAGGGGCTTTAGCCGACGGCGCACCGGTGATCTACGACAGCAATCCAGGCAATTTGGCGTTCGACTATTTCTATGGCGACGAAGACAAGACGAACGCAAATTTCGACAAGGCAGCCCATGTCACAAAACTGCGCCTGATCAACAATCGCCTGGCCGTTGTGCCCATGGAACCTCGCGCTCTGATTGCGGAACCACATGATGATGGTGAAAAGCTAACGCTTCACACCGCCACCCAAGGCTCGCAGATGTGGCAGTTTCTGGTAAGCCAGCTTGTCCTGCAAATGCCTGCGGAGAACATGCGGGTCGTCGCCAACGATGTGGGCGGCAGCTTTGGCATGAAGGCGTTTCTCTACCCAGAGCAAATTACCTTGGCGATCGCGGCGAAACGCGTGGGCAAACCGGTGCGCTGGACGAGCGACCGTTCCGAAGCGTTTCTGACCGATAATCAGGGTCGGGATAATGTTTCTTATGCAGAACTCGCGCTTGATGCGGACGGAAAATTCCTCGGCGTGAGGGTCAACACCCTCGCGGCCATGGGCGGCGCTCTGTCGGCGTTTGCACCCAACGTGCCTTCCGTCGGACCGGAGGGATTGCAGGTGGGCGTCTATGATGTGCCGGCCATGTCCGTCCGCGTGAAAGGCGTTTTCACGAATACGACGCCTGTTGATGCCTATCGCGGCGCCGGCCGGCCCGAAGCGGCCTATCTCATCGAGCGGTTGGTCGACCAGGCCGCACATGAATTGAAGGTTTCGCCGGCCGAACTGCGCCGCAAGAATTTCGTGCACGCAAGCCAAATGCCCTACACGGGCGTAGCCGGCTTCACCATGGACAGCGGCGATTTCGACAAAGGTCTCGAAAAAACGTTGGGGGCATCGGACTGGGAAGGCTACGGCGCGCGCGTTGAAGCATCCAAAGCGCAAGGCAAAATCCGCGGACGTGGCCTGTGCTACTACATGGAAAAGACGGGGGGCGCACCGCAGGAAGTGGGCCGCGTGCACATCACGCCCGATGAAAAGGTCATCCTTACCTTAGGGAACAAGGGGTCGGGTCAAGGCCACGCCACCACATTCGGTCAAGTGGTCGCCGACAAGCTCGGCGTGCCGTTCGAAAACATAGAGCTCCGGGCCGGTGACACCGGTGAAATGGAAGGCGGCGGATTTACCGGCGGCTCAAGCGGCGCCTATATGGCCGGCGGTGCGGTCACGGTGGCATCCGCAGATCTGGTTGAGAAGGGGAAAGAGCTTGCCGCGAAAGAACTGGGAGTCGATGCCGACGAGCTGAGCTTCGATGCGGATCAGAGTATTTTTGAAGTTCCGGGAACGAACCAACGCTTGCCCTTGATGTCTGTCGCCAAGCTTGCCGGTGATGGTCAAGGGTTGATCGGCAATGGCGTTTATGAGGGCAAGGGACCAACCTTCCCCAATGGCGGCCATGTATGTGAAGTGGAAGTGGACCCGGAGACTGGTGTTGTGAAAATCGATCGGTATACGATCGTCGACGATTTCGGTGTGGTCATTAATCCGATGATTGTGAATGGCCAAGTACATGGCGGCGTCGCGCAAGGGATCGGACAGGCTGCCGGCGAATGGGTCCAATACGACACCGACTCCGGACAAACCCTAACGGGATCGCTGCAAGACTATTGGCTGCCGCGCGCGGACGACATGCCCCACATCCATATCGAACATTTCACCGTGCCCAGCACAAACAATGAATTGGGCGTGAAAGGATGTGGTGAAGCGGGTGCCACGGCAGCGCCGCCGGCCTTCGTTTGCGCCGTTCTGGACGCCGTGCGGCCGCTGGGCGTAGAGCATTTGGACATGCCCATTACGCCCAGCAGATTGTGGCAAGCCTTGCAAGACGCCGGAAGCTGACGATGGACTTTCTCAACCACATCAAAGTGTGTGAGGCACTCACATCCCGCGCGCCCAATGTTTCCCATATCGCAGCGGCGTTTTGCGGCCGTATGCTGAGGGATTTGGGCGCTCAAGTGACGCGCATCGCCCCTAGTGGCATCGATCCGATTACACCGCTCAAGACAATCGCGACCGAACATGTAGGGCAAGGCGGCGGTATGCTGGATGTGTTCCTGAACAACGGCAAGAACCGGGTCGCCCTTCCGCTCGACAAACTCGAAAGTGCCGACGAAGTGCCGCCGGAACTCGCCTCGGCCAATCTTATTCTCACGGATTCGGAAACCCTTGCCGAACGTTTCGAACAAGCGGCCGATGCAGCGCGCCAGACGGTCATGGTGCTGACACCGTTTCCCGCCGGCGCGGCGGAAAACGATCTGCCCGTGGAAGATATTTCTCTGCAGGGGCTTTCCGCCTTAGCCGATTTGATGGGCGATCCTGACCGGGAACCGCTGAAACTCGGTGGCAACCAGGCGGCCTACATTGGCGGCTACGCTGCGTTTTCCGGCGCCATGGGCGCTCTTGCCGGCCAGCAGTCGGGCCACCCCACGGGCCGCGTAACGCTCGATCTGTTCAGCGCCAATTGTTGGGTGAACTGGAAAGCGGTGGCCGGCGGGGCCATGGGCATCCACATGACCCGCGAGGGCAAGAAAGCCGAATGGCCCATCCTTCCGTGTAAAGACGGCTACATCGCCCTGATCTATACGGAACGGGACTGGGCCCCTTTGGTGGAAATGATCGGCGATTCCCGCTTGGAAGATCCGAAATTCGCCACTTTCAAGCAACGCGCCGAAAACCGCGATGGCTACATGCCTATCATCGAAGGCTGGTGCGCGCAGCGCACCATGGCCGATCTGTACGAGAGTTTTCAAAAGTCTGGCGTTCCCGGCGGACCGGTCCTTTCACCCAAGGACTTGCTGAAAGACCCTCTGTTTGAGGCGACTAACTATTTGCGCGAGTTGCATGGGGACCAAAACCTGTCCATCCAAGTACCCTCTGTGCCGGTGAAATCGGTCGCACAATCTGACGAGAACGGAACAGCCCGAATGCAGATCGCCTCAATGTCGAAAGCGCCCGGCTCCCTTCCCTTGTCGGGTGTGCGCGTCCTCGATTTGGGCATCATTACGGCGGGTGCGGGAACATCCGCGTTGCTGGGCGACATGGGCGCAGACGTAATCAAAGTCGAATCCTCAAATTATCCCGATCCGTTTCGCGCATGGGCTGGTGCCTCCGGCGGTGACTCACCCCTCTTCAAGTTCAACAATCGGAATAAGCGCGGCGTGGACATCGACCTCAAGACCGAAGATGGCCGAAACGCGTTGCTTGAGTTGGTCAAGACTGCCGACATTGTCGTTGAAAACTTCCGCCGTGGCGTTTTGGAACGGCTGGGCATTGGCTTCGCCACTCTCCAAGCCGCCAATCCGCGCATTGTTCTTGGGTCGATCTCCGGTCAAGGCGAAACGGGACCTGGCGCGGGACACACCACATTCGGCTCGACCCTAGAAGCATTGTCGGGGATCAGCGCGCTCACGGGCCATCCCGGTGACAAGCCGGTGATCAGTGGCCGGAACTTAAACTACCCGGACCAAATCGTCTGTTTGTTCGCCGCCGGCGCCCTGGTGGCCGGCTACATCAAGTCCCGACGCAACGGCTGCGGCTTGCACCTGGCTATTCCCCAGCGCGAGATTTCCACTTACGCCATCGGTGAATTCATTGCAGCGGCAAGCCAAAAGATCTTGCCCGACGATGCGTTGTTGATCGGCAATGCGGATGCGAATGCACCATTGCAAGGGATCTACGCCTCGTCCGACGATCAATGGATTTCGGTTTCGGCCGCATCGCCCGAATCGGTAGCGGGAATCAAAAAGTTCATCAGCGAAAACGCGTCGCAGAGGCACGAGTCGCTGGACGAGGCGCTGCGCGACATCATCGCAACGCAGCCGGCGGATACCACAATCGCCAAACTGCGCGGACATGGGGTTGCCGCCTATCCGGCCTTTGGCGGCAAGGAAGCGTTTGACGAAGCTGCCCGACTGCATACGACCGCGCTCGCCAAGAGCGAGGCAGGCACCTTGGTGAAAGGCTTTCCCTGCCAGTTCGCCGCGAGCCCCATGCAGATCTATTGCGACTCCCCCACCGTTGGGGCGGACACAGAAGAAGTGATCGCGGAACTCAAAACCGCGGGCTAAGAGGTAAGAGATGAAATCGTTCGAAAAACTCAGAGACAGACTGGCCATTCCGCTGATCGCGGCACCAATGTTCTTGGTGTCGAACCCCAAAATGGCCATGGCGGCCTGCCGCGAAGGAATCTTGGGAACGTTTCCGGCTCACTGCACCCGCACGCGCGACGTCTTTGAAGATTGGCTCAAGGAAATGGAGGAAGGGTTCAAGGAGGACGGTGCGTCTTCTTATGCGCCCTATGGAGTCAATCTGGTTGTGCATCCAACCAATCAGCGTTGCGAGGGCGACCTTGAACTCTGCATCAAGTACAAAGTGCCGGTGATCCTCACTTCCAAAGGCGCGCCCGGAGATATCTTTAAGCAGATCCATGATTATGGTGGTTACATTCTGCACGATGTGGCCTCTAAGCGGCATGCGGAAAAAGCCTTAGAAGGCGGTGCAGATGGGCTGATCGCCGTGTGCGGCGGGGCCGGCGGCCACACCGGCACCATCAACCCGTTTTCGCTCGTGAACGAGATCCGTCAGCTTACCGACAAACCCATCGTGCTTGCCGGCGGCATGACGACCGGGCGCGACATACTCGCGGCGCAAGTCATGGGCGCAGACCTCGTTTATATGGGCACGCGATTCATTGCGACCCATGAAGCGAACGTGACGGACGAATACCGTCAAATGTTGTGCGACACCAACGCAAATGATGTCTTTTTTACTGCGGCATTGGACGGGGCCCCTGCCAATTGGCTCAAGCCGAGCCTGCTTGCGGCGGGCATCGATCTGGACGAACTGGTGCGCACGCCCGCTACCGAAGTAATGTCTGCAGACAAGGTGAAGGGCCGCTATAAGAACATCTATTCGGCAGGCCACGGCGTCGGCAACATTCACAAAGTCGATTCGGTAGCCCATGTGTGTCAGCGACTAAAGTCCGAATACGGAGAAGCGATCTCCACGCTTAATGGGTTGCAGAGACTGGCGTCCTAGAAATTGGTGCCCGGCGTATAGTAGCGATCGTGCCAAATACCCATGGCGGGTTCGCCCTCCACCGGCATGCGCCAACTTCTCACTTTTGAGGCATTGGCGAGCACAACGCGGTAGAGCCCCCGGGGTTGCTCGATCGTATTGTCCACATAGGCATTGGCTTGTTCTTCCGGCACATAACGGCAGGCAATCTCCCGATAAAGAGCGCGCCATTGATCGTCATTACCGATGTCGTGCACCAGCTCGGCCTCTCCTTCGATGAGCACTTTGCGATAGGGGTGGGGCTGTTCGTCGATGCACAGCGCCACGCGCGGATCGCGTCGCAGACAGTCGAACCATTCGGACTTTTCCCGGGGGGTGAAATAGATGGCCCCATCGCGGTGGATGAACCAAATAGGCGTTACGAGGGGTGAGCCGTCTTCCCGCACCACGGCCACGCGCATCAGCACACTTGGTTCCGCAAGGAACGCGTCGCGTTCGGCATCGGATAATGTCGGCATGAAATCCTCCCAAGTTTTCCATATGAGAGGACAAATCGCGAGAGCTGACAAGCCTAGGACTTTTCGTCTTTATTCTCTGGAGCGGTTGCAGGCTGTTGCTGTCCTTCAGCGTTAGGTGTTCCTGCCGCCAATGTGGCCGGCGCAGCGGCTGCTTTGGTGCCAGCCGTCGCCGACGAATTGAATTGGGACGTGCGGTCGAGTTCGCCCGGAAGATGGCGTGCACCGATTACATAGTGAATGGCTGCCCACAAATTGATGGTGATCAGCCACAACATGGCCATGCGCAGGCCCTCACCGGAATCACCTTGATTAAATGTCTCACTCAAGAAACCGATGATGAACGGCCCCAAGCCCAAGCCGATAAGGTTCAAAATCAGTGTTTTGGTGGCAGCCGCCAGCGCCCTCATGCGCACCGGCGCCAGTCCCTGCACGACCGCGCCCGTCACACCGATGAAGGTGTTGCCGAGAATCATGGGAATGAAGTAAAGCGCAAAGGCCAGCGCCGACGACCCAGCGACAAGAGCGGCCGCCGTGAAGGGCGTGGCGATCGCCATGGACCAAGCGCACATCCATAAATACCAGCGCCTGTCCCGGCGGGCGAGACGGTCGGCCAGCAGACCGCTGCCCACGGTGCCGATCAATCCGGCCAGCCCAAGCAATGGCCCCATGACCAGACCCACATCTTGGACGGAATAGTCATGTACACGGACAAAGAAGGACGGGAACCATTGAAGCGTGCCATAGGCCACCATGGCTTGCAGTCCGGCGCCCACCGCCAAATGGCGGAACGATTTGAGGGTCCAGAGATAGGCGAAAGTCTCGCCGAGCTTTGGCGGCTCGCCGCTCTGGTCCATGTTTTCCGAAAGCCCGCGTGGCGGTTCCTTAACCGTGAAATAGATCACCAAGGCGAGCAGAAGACCCGGCAGCCCCACCACCAAAAAGGCAGCGCGCCAACCAAGGTTCTCTGCGACAACCCCGCCAATCACCAGCCCTAGCATGACGCCCACCGGCACACCCATGGCGTAGACGGAAAGCGCCGTGGCCCGGTTTTCCGGCGGAAAATAGTCGGCAATCATGGAATGGCAGATTGGCGCACCGCCGGACTCGCCTGCGCCGACACCGGCGCGCGCTGCTGCCAATTGCACAAAATTCTGCGCACCGCCACTCAATGCCGTCATCAAGCTCCACACGCTCAAGCAGATGGCGAGCATGGTTTTCCGTACCGTTTGGTCGGCCAATCGCGCTAAGGGAAGCGCCAAGCCCACATAAAACAGAGTAAAGACCAACGACAGCGAGCCCACCTGGGAGTCATCCAAGCCAAAATCATTCTTGATGGGTTCCTGCAGGATTGACAGGATCTGCCGGTCGATAAAGTTAAAGACTGCCGTGACAAAAATGATGACCAGCACGTAATAACGGTACCGCACCGGGAATTCTTGGGTGTCCAATCGGGAGCCCGTGGTGGGAATGTTGGCGGTTGCCATGCGGCCGCGCGACCTTTTTGATGTTTTCTTGGGTCAGGCATCTTATCCGAAGAGCGCAGACTGAATAGAATGGTCGCTGGCGAGAGCACATATGTGATGACGGGGTCAGGGCCCACGGAAAGGATGTAAGCCTTGAGCTTTCACGCGGACATTGGCGGCACACGGTATGTCTTTAGCGATCTGCGGGATCTACTGGCGAAAGCAAGCCCGAACCGGTCCGGAGATCGGCTGGCGGGACTTGCGGCGGAGAGCGACGAAGAACGCGTGGCCGCCCGATTTGCCTTGGCGGATCTTCCGCTTACTCACTTTCTGAACGAAACCCTCGTGCCCTATGAAGCCGACGAGGTAACACGGCTGATTACAGACACCCATGACGGGCAAGCCTTTGCACCCATCGGCACCCTCACGGTCGGGGCGTTTCGTGATTGGCTTTTGTCGGACGCAGCCGATCAGGATGCTCTCAAAGCGGTGGCGGCAGGTATCACGCCGGAAATGGCGGCCGCCGTCTCAAAGCTCATGCGCAACCAAGACCTGATCGCGGTCGCCAAGAAATGCCGGGTGGTCACCCGGTTTCGCAACACGATGGGTCTTGAAGGCCGGCTTGCCGTGCGCCTGCAGCCCAATCATCCGACGGATGATGAGAAAGGGATCGTCGCCTCCATCCTAGATGGGCTCATGTATGGCTGCGGCGATGCGGTGATCGGTATTAATCCGGCAACGGACAGCCCGGCACAAACCGCCAAGCTGCTACACATCTTGGCGGAGATCATTGAGCGGCATCACATCCCCACCCAGTCCTGTGTGTTGGCCCATGTGACGACCACCCTTGACGTGATCAAGCAAGGCGCGCCGGTGGATTTAGTGTTTCAATCCATTGCGGGCACGGAAGCGGCCAATGAAAGCTTCGGTGTTTCCCTTTCCTTGTTAAAAGAAGCGCAACGCGCCGCCGTCGACTTGAAGCGAGGCACGGTCGGCAAAAACGTGATGTACTTCGAAACCGGGCAAGGCAGCGCGCTGTCGGCGGATGCACATTACGGTTGCGATCAACAAACCATTGAAGCACGAGCATATGGCGTCGCGCGGGCATTCGACCCCCTGCTCACGAACACGGTGGTCGGCTTTATCGGCCCGGAATATCTGTATGACGGCAAAGAGATATTGCGCGCAGGATTGGAAGATCACTTCTGCGGCAAACTGCTGGGCGTCCCCATGGGTTGCGATGTTTGCTACACAAATCACGCCGATGCCGATCAGGACGATATGGACACGCTGCTGACGGCCCTGGGTGTCGCCGGCTGCAATTTCGTGATGGGCGTTCCGGGTGCGGACGACATTATGTTGAATTATCAAAGCACCAGCTTTCACGACGCGCTCTACCTTCGCTCGGTGCTCGGCCTTAAACCGGCACCGGAATTTGAAACCTGGCTTGCCCAAATGAACATTCTTGATGCCAAGGGCCGTGTGCGGCCCCAATTGGCCGATGGATCTGGCGCCGCAGCGCTGGTTGCACCGGACGCAGTCCGATGACCGAACGCCCCGCCGACCCTTGGAGCGCGTTTCGGCGCTTCACCCAGGCACGCATCGCCTTGGGCCGTTCAGGGGACGGATTGCCCACACCGCATGTGCTCGATTTTCAACTGGCGCATGCCCAAGCGCGCGACGCGGTCCTCGGCCGGATGGATGTAGCGGTGCTGAGAGCTCAGCTCAAAGATACCGACTTGGCCGACCACCCCATCGTCACCGTTACAAGCCGCGCCGAAAATCGAAGCGCATTTCTTCAACGTCCCGATCTCGGCCGCCAATTGTCGGAAAGCGACGGTGACACACTTCGCGCTGCCCATACCAGCAAACCGCCGGACGTTGTTTTCGTGATTGGCGATGGATTGTCCGCATTGGCCATCGAGTCCTATGCAATAGAGGTGTTTTCAGACGCGATGAAGCAGATGCCGGACCTGTCCGTAGGCCCTTTAGTGATGGCACAGCAAGCCCGCGTTGCCCTGGGGGACGAAATCGCCGTTGCGCTGAACGCACAGGCCGTCATCATCCTGATTGGCGAACGGCCGGGCCTGTCTGCCGCCGATAGTTTAGGGGCATATCTCACCTATCGTCCGCGCATCGGGTCCCAAAACGCCGACCGAAATTGTATTTCAAACATCCGGAACGGCGGCTTATACCCGCGCGAAGCTGCCGCCCGCATCAACTACCTATTGCGGGCCGCGATCAAACAAGGGCAAAGTGGATTTCGATTGAAGGATCTTTCGGAAAACGAATTACTGACGTCTGAAGATCCGTAGGGATTCGTCAGACGCTCCGGGCCAGAGCGGTACATGTCTCATGAGTAGCTTTTCATTCATTGCTTTGGGCGATATGCCCTACCGCAAGAAGGACCTTCCTGCCTTCGACAAACTCATTGCAGAGATTAATCACCGAAACCCACGCTTTGTCGTCCACCTGGGTGACATGAAGGGCGGACCCGGCGCCTTCAAAAAAGACCTGTATGTGGGGCGGCGCGAGATCTTCTCAGAAATCAAGGCGCCCTTCATTTACACCCCCGGAGACAATGATTGGGTAGACGGCCGAGTGACCGCCAAAGGCATGCGCACACCCGCCACGCGACTGAAGAAACTGCGCCAAGTGTTCTACGACGATGCAGAGAACACCATTGACTCGAAGCTGTGGATCATCCGTCAGGATACGTTTGTGGAAAACGCCTGGTGGACCATGAACGACATTTTGTTTCTTACGCTGCACACCATCGGGAAGAACAACAATCGTACCAACAACCGCACAGAATTCAACAAACGCAACAAAGCCAATCTGGAATGGTTGGCGAATTGCGTTGGTGAGGCACCACACCACGCTATCGTTGTTTTCACCCATGCCAACCTATGGCATCCCGGCCGGAAGCGCCCGATCCAATCGGGATTTGCGGAGTTGATCGAGGCGATCGGTAAGCTCGCCGCCGATTTGAGCATCCCGGTTTTGGTCATGCATGGGGACAAGCACAAACTTCTCGTGGACAGTCCCAGCATCTCCGCCACCGCCTCTGCTCACATATCGTCGCTGACACGGGTGCAAGTCATGGGGGACGACCACATCGGTGCCGTCGAAGTCATGGTCCATGAAGACAGCTGCGTGCGTTTCGGATTTGAGACCCTGACTGTTTAGACGGCTGCCGGTCCTTACACCATCTCCCGAGCAACTCCTTTAGTAGCACGTTGGTTTCTCCGGTTTTACTTCTGCCGTTTGATGCTGTTCGGCGGGCATTTGCTGGTCTAAGCTTTTCCCAACAAAAGAACATCAATGGGAGGATGCCCGTGCTGGTGATCTCAGCAATTTTGGAGTTTGCAAGCGAGGCCGATCGAAACAAAGCCGTGGCTTTGACGGCGCCCATACAGAAAGCGACCCGGGACGAAGAGGAAGGCTGTGTTGCCTATTGCTTTGCGCCTGACCCCTGCTATCCGACCAGAATTCAAGTGTTTGAGGAATGGGACAATGGCGCATGCCTCGCCGCCCATTTCAAACACCCCAATTACGATGCCATGGTGGAAGCGCTCGGCAGTGTGGGCATCGTCAATACATCGAACAAACTTTATTTGATCGCCAAGACAGAGCCCGTGTACGGACCAAATGCAGAACGGCGCGAAGTTTTCTTTGACGGCGCCGAAGAGCCGAAGGTGAGCTGACATGGCCGCGCCCCGCGTCATCGATTTACACGCCCATGTGGTAATCGAAGACGCCTACGGAAAGGCTGGACCCTACGGGCCGGAAATGGCGCAGGACGAAAAGGGCGTGCCCTATTTCCGCATCGGCAACTATCAAATGAAACCGATGCAATATAAGGGAACTGTGTTTACCGACGTGACAATGCGTCTGGAACAAATGGAAAAGGTCGGCATCGACCTTCAGCTCTTATCGCCCAATCCGCTGACCATGTTCCATTTGATCGATGCGGAAAACGCCATTCGATACTGCAAAACCCACAACGATGCGATGGCAAAGCTGGTCTCCGACCATCCGGAGAAACTGCTCGGATCTGCAGCGCTGCCCATGCAAGATTTAGACGCCGCTATGTCGGAACTGGAGCGCTGCGTTAGGGACCTGGGCCTCAAGGTGGCCTATACCGGAACGGATTATGCCTATCCGCTGGACGATCCGTGCCTGGACGATTTCTATCGTACGCTCGTTGCATTGGATGTGCCTTTGTTCATGCACCCCGCCTCCACCGGCGGGGCGGAGGGTCCGGCGGACAAGCGCATGGAACGGTTCGACCTGGGTATTGTCTTTGGCTACGCGGTGGACGAGACCCTTGCCACTGCGTCCCTGATTTTGGGCGGAGTTCTAGACCGCCATCCCGCTCTCGACATCTGCATCTCCCATGGGGGAGGTACCATTCCCTTCGTGGCGGATCGGTTCGATGGCATGGCGGATTTTCGCGCGCGCATGACCGGCAAGCCGCGATCGCGCACCTTCCGAGAGCGATTGAAAGGGCTGTGGTTCGACGCCCATGTGGAAGGGGATGCGCCGCTGCACATGCTGGTCGATATGGTGGGCACGGAGAAACTTGTTTGGGGCACCAATTTTGGCGGATGGGATACGCCCCAGAAGGCCGATGATTTTGCCGCAAGCCTTACGGGAAATGCCGAAAGGCTATTGAGACTTGAATAATGCTGGACCATCCCGCTCCCCCGTCCCAACCACCCCAAGGGTACCCTGGCTCGGGTCGTTGGGACGGGGGAGCGGGCCGGCCCGGCAACCTGACAACTGACACACCAAGGAGGTCAGTATGGCGACGCACACGCTGTTCACAACCGTCAATCTATTCACGGGTGTCGACGACGAAGTCATCCAACCTGGCGCCGTTTGGGTGGAAGACAATCTGATCCGATTTGCCGGTCCGGAAAGCGACGTGCCCAATCTGCCGGATACAACAACACGTGTGGACTTAGGCGGACAATTCGTCATGCCCGGCATGACCGAATCCCACGCGCACATCTCCTACACGAACAATGGCCCGACAGAACTTGACAAAACGCCGGTGGAAGAGGCGATGGTGTCCTCCGTCGATAATGCGCGGCTGATGCTGGGTTCGGGGTTCACCTCGGCCATTAGCTTCGGATCGGTGCACCGCATTGATGTCTATTTGCGGGACGCTATCAACAAAGGTCAAATTCCCGGTCCCCGTTTGATTGCGTCCGGACGCGACGTGGGCGCCACTGCAAGCAACGCAGACCTTCATCCCGACTATGCCAGACCACAGATGGAAGGGCTGGGCATGCTGGTGGATGGGCCTTGGGCAGTGCGCCGCGCCGTGCGTACCTTGCGCAAGAACCGCGCAAACATCATCAAAATCTTCCTCGATGGCGAAGGACTGTCGGACCACGCGCCACCCGGCGAACTGACCTACACGGATGATGAAGTGGCCGCCGCCGTCAACGAAGCGCACACGCGCAATATGCGGGTGGCTTGCCACTCCCGCTCGGCCGCCGCGGTCAAGCAAGCCGTGCGGCATGGCGTCGATGTCATCGGCCACGCCAATTTCCTGGATGATGAAGCCGTCGACATGCTGAAAAAAGCGCGCGACAGGCTGGCGGTGGGTCCCGCCATCGCCTGGGAAATTAAGTTTGTCGAGAATGCCGAACGCATGGGCTTTTCCATGAAAACGGTGGAAGCCCGAGGCTATCTCACGGAAATCGAAGAAACGAAGAAAGCGGTCAAACGCCTGCGGGAAGCCGGCGTCCGTGTGCTGATCGGTGGGGACTATGGCCTCAACATCACGCCGCACGGCACCTATGCCAAAGACATTGAATATTTCGTGGACCATTTCGGTATGTCGAACACGGAGGCGTTGTTGTGCGCAACACGTGACGGCGGCGCGGTCGCGGACCCCAGGGGCATGCTGGGTACGCTTGAAGAAGGCAAGCTGGCCGATCTGGTCATTGTCGACGGCAACCCCGTGGAAGAGGTGCGCGTGCTGCAAGATCACAGCCGCATCACCGCGGTGATGAAGGACGGCAAAATCTATCGGGGCCTGACCAATGACAATCCGTACTTGGCGTCGTCCGAGGACTTGGTAACGGCCCGTGCCCAGTCGCCGAAGCGGCAAGCGTCTGTGGCGCCACTTCTTCAGACCGCTAATTAGATCAAACAACATCCTCAATCGGGGGGAATACACATTATGCTGGATGCCAAACAATTTGAAACCATCGATATCGACAAACGCGACAACGGCGTGGTGGTGGCCAGGCTTAACCGGCCCGATCGCCTCAATGCGGTCAATGGGCGGATGCATACGGAGCTCGCCAACATCGCGCGGGAAGCCGACAATGACGACGACGTGCGGGTGCTTGTTCTGACAGGCGCTGGGCGGGCCTTTTGCGCCGGCGGCGATTTCAGTGGCGAAGGCGGCGCAATCATGGGTCGGCAGGGCCTCAAGGAAACACGCGAAATCGTCGACCATATGCTCGATTGCAGCATTCCGGTCATTTCGGCGGTCAACGGATACGCCATGGGTCTGGGCGCGACCGTCGCCCTGCTTGCCGATATTGTGGTTGCGGGAAAATCCACCACCTTCGCCGACACCCATGTGAAAATGGGTATTGGCGCCGGCGATGGCGGTCAGGTCATCTGGCCGTTGTTGATGGGCGTCAACCGCGCCAAATACTATTTGATGACAGGGGACCGTATTAGCGGTGAAGAAGCGGAACGCGCGGGCCTCGTCAATTTTCTCGTGGAAGACGACGAGGTGCTGCCGAAGGCGATGGAAATTGCCGACCGGCTTGCGGCGGGACCGGGCCTTGCCATCTCGGCCTCTAAAGTGGGCATCAACCAATACATCAAGATGGTCTCCAATTTGGTGCTGCCCTACTCGTTCGGCGCTGAACTCCAAACGTTCAGAAGTGAAGATGCGAGAGAAGCCATCAAGGCGTTCCAGGAAAAGCGCGAACCGAACTTCAAGAGCAGATAAAAGCTTGGACCAAGCATGACGCACCCTCTGATTACGGATGAAATGAAAGAGCAGTACAAGAAGGATGGAGTCGTCTTCTTGAAGCAGGCGCTTCATCCGGAATGGCTGATGCTCATTGAGCAGGGCCTTGCCCGCATCATGTCGAACAGCGCCCAAGCCAAGTTCAAATTCTACGAAGATCGGCCCGACCAGTTTCTGGAAACCGTACGCAATATGGAGGTCACGCCCGAGATCGCAACGCTGATTTATCACTCGCCCATTGCAGACATGATCGGGGCGCTGATCGGCTCGGAGAACGTTTGGTATTATTCGGACGAATTCTTCATCAAGGATGCTGGCGGGGCCGGCCGCACGCCGTGGCATCAGGACATGCCTTACTTCCCCATCGAAGGGGAGCAGGTGGCGTCCATCTGGATATCGCTCGATCCCTTGCGCAAGGAAGAGTGCCTGGAGATGATTCCGGGCAGCCACCGCCAAACACGATATGACGGTTTCGACCCGACAGCCGTGAAGGAAGATCCGAAGAAACCCTATTACGGCGAAGATTTGCCTCCCCTGCCGGATATCGAGGCCGAACGAAACAAATGGAACATTGTGTCTTTCGATATCAAGCCCGGAGATGCCATTTTTCTGCATCCGGCCGTGCTTCATGGCGGCGGACCGACAGGCGCCAACGGGCGCAGGCGGGCACTCACCATTCGTCTGTATGGAGATGATATTGTCTTTGGCGAGCGGCCGTCATCGAAACCCTATGCGCCTTATACGCCGGGTCTTTCCCAGTTACTCAAACCGGGCGCGCCCTTGCGCGGCCCATGGTATCCGCGACTGCGTCCGCTGCCCCAACACATCCGCGACGTATATGTTTGATCGGAGTGACGGCTTTTGAGGCCCCGCGGCGCTTCGAAATGGCTGAACTCTAGCTCGTGGCCGGGCCGAACATGCGATCCAGGTGATCCTGAGCGACCGGCTGGGTTCTCAGCGACACCGCGACCGTCACCAGTATGGAAACGATTTCGCCTATCGCCGCACAAGAATAAGGGCTGGGCGCCTGATAAGCGAGCCAATCGGCGGCCACACGTAACGCGCCACTGTTACCAAACCACTCGGGATTGATGACTCCGCTATGGGTGATCATGAATGTCACCGCACCAGCGATAAAACCGGCAATGGCGCCATCCGCCGTCACGCCGCGCCACAGCGTGCCCAATACCAATGGTCCCGCTAGCGCCGCCATCATGCCGCCCACACCGACCCAGACCAGTAACGCCACATTCATGTTCATCAAAAACCAGGCGAGCAGCGCTGAAATGATCAGTGTGCCCATGGTCGCCCAGCGGCTGATACGCAGGGTCATGGCTTCAATGGCCGCCTCGCTCCAGCCTGCATGGATGCGATGCGCAAAGGTGCGCCGATAGAGATCGTTGGCGATCACCTGGCTGGACGACACAACCAGGCCGTCTGCCGTGGACATTACCGCCGCCAAAATGCCCACACCCAGCAGCGCCGCCACCCATGTGGGAAAAATTTCGATGAACAAAGCCGGGATCGCTTCGTTGCTACTGGCGCCCGGTGCGTGAAGGGCATCGCCCAGCAGAGCCCGGGCAATCAACCCACCCAATCCGATCGCCGGTAACATCATGCCCATCACAAAAACGATACGCATGAATTGCCAACGCTGGCCGGAACTCTTCAGCGCCCAGAGTTTGTTGCCGATATGAGGCAACAAGCCCAGCGGTGCATGCGAGGCTATGATGGCGAACACCGCCCACCAGGAGCCCACCAGCACACTGTCCGGGTTCAGCGTTTTGACCAGGTTGGCATCTTGCTCTTTCAGGTTCGCGACAAGCCCCGACAATCCGCCCTCCACGCCGAACCCGGTGATGAACAGAATGAAGATCATGACAGCCAGCGCCAGCATCAGGATGCCTTGTGCGCCGTCCGTCAAAATGTCCGCATGGGCGCCGCCCGCCATCACATACATCATCAGCACACCGCAGGTGATGATGAGTGCCCAGCCTTCGGACAGTCCCAGCATGGTTTCGAACATGACGAGACCCGAGACCAGTTGGCCGGCCAAATAAAAGAACAGCATGAGCGAGAACACGGCGACCATGATGCGCAGCGTGTCCGATTGATAGCGGTCGCCAAGATATTCCGGGATCGTCCGGCTGCCGAAGGAATTGCCGGCCCGCGAAATCAGCGTCATGCACAGCATCACGCCCAGGTAAACGCCCACCGGATACAGGAAGACATACCACATGGAGGATAGGCCCACATCGTAGGCAATCCCCGGCAGCCCTAAAAAGGTGGCGCCGCTGGCGGTGGTGGCGGCAAAGGCAAAGGCAAGGAACCACGGGCCGTACCCGCCGCGCGCAGTGGCGAAATCATCCGCGGTTTTGACTTTCTGCTGACCCAGATAGCCGAAGGCGAGCATGCCGCCCACATACAGAACAAGAAATCCCCATGACCACCACAGCAGTCCCGAACTGATACTTTCCTGCATAAAGCTCCCGGGCCCTTATTTTGTTCTGCGGGCGGATTACGCCCAGTTCCCCGGGTCAGTATTATCCCAAGAATCGAAATAGGTCACGCCGGCCGCCGGTTTGCGTGTCACGGGACCGAAATTGCCCATGGGCCAGCCGATGGGCATGGAAACCACCACGCCATAGCTCTCCGGAATCTTGAAGTGCACATGCAGGTCATCTTCGAACACCTGATGCATGGTGGTGAGCGCTGCCCCCAGCCCTAACGACCGGCATGCGAGCAAGATATTCTGTACACAGGGATAAACCGCGCCATAGTTTGGCGGCGCGAGCCCCACGCGATCTTCTTGCGCCACTTTGAACGGCCAATCCCGCTTGCCCGCCACCAACAAGATCATCGGAGATTCATGCATGTGATCGCATTGATATTTCACGGCACGCATTTGCCGGGCAAGCGATGAAGTGTCATCCTCTTTCAGCCGGTCGAAGCCGCCAAAGCGCGTTTCGATGGCATTGGCATAACGCTCCTGAAACCATCTCTTTTCTTCCGGGGAGTGAATGAGCAGAAACGCCCAAGGCTGCGTGTTCTGACCGGACGGCGCTTGGACGCCCGCTTCCAACACTTTGCGGATGGTGGCCAAGGGCACCAGATCGGGCTTTAGCCGCCGCATCGCGCGAACCTGGCTTACCACATCGAAAAAGGGAGGGTTGTCGGAAAGGGTGTTGTTGTTTGGCATTGGATCTGTCCTGTTCCCAAAGACCACATAGCTGAACTTTACGCATCCCGTTTCGGCATGACCACCGCGGTCTTCCCTTCGCCGGGCGTTTGGACGATACTTATGCGTGCAGGGGGTCGAAGGTCATGACAGTGGACGTTTTAAAGCCAAGCCGAAGAACTGTGCTTGCCGGCGCATGTGCCACCAGCGGCGCACTGTTAGTGGGCGTGCCCGGCCTGTCGTTGGCCGCCAGCGACAAGGAACCCACCGGGGACATCACCACCTGGGTGCGCATTACGCCGGACGAAACGGTCACGATCCAATTCGTCAAAGCGGAAATGGGCCAAGGCATTCACACCGCCATGACCATGATCGTTGCCGAAGAGCTGGGCGTGGATTGGGATCAGGTGGTTGTGGAGACGGCGCCAACGGCACCGCTCGAAATCAACCCGGCTCCGGAACCCGGCATGCGCGCCACGGGCGGTAGCACGGCCGTCCGGTTCAATTACAAGTTTCACGCCATGGCAGGCGCCACTGCGCGCGAAATGCTGAAGCAGGCGGCAGCCGCACGTTGGAACATTCCAGTCAACGACTGCGTCGTGGCCAACGGCCATGTGGTGAATGGACAAGGACAGTCCCTGTCCTATGGCACGCTGGCGGAAGAAGCCGCCACTCAAACATTGGAAGGTGAGCCGGCCCTGCGCGCCTATGGCGATTGGCAGATGCTCGGCAAATCGCTTCCCCGCAAGGACGTGCCTTCGAAAGTGGATGGCAGCGCCGTCTTTGGCATCGATGTGGACGTTCCGGGCATGCTCATCGGCGCCATTCGGCACTGCCCCACCATGGGCGGCACACTGCAAAGCGTCGACGAACGACCGGCCTATGGCGTCAAGGGTGTTGAGGCGGTGGTGAAACTGGATGACGCGGTCATCGTCATTGCAAATTCCTATTGGCAGGCCAAGAAAGGTGTCGACGCCCTGGAGCCTGTGTGGGACGTGGGCGAACAAGCCGATCTTACCCAAGATGGCTATCTCGACTATTTGAAATCGACTTTGGAGGGGCCAACCATTCGTGTACTGAATGAAGGCGAACCTGAATTCGACGAAAATGCCTATGAGGCGGAGTTTGTCTTGCCGTTCCTGGCACACGCCACCATGGAGCCGATGAATGCCACGGCCTATGTGGATTTCGAGCATGCGGAATTGTGGGTGCCCACACAATCGCCGGACTCCCTGCAGCTCGAATTGTCAGAGCGGCTGGGACTTGACCGCAACCTGATTAATGTGAACACCACATTTCTTGGCGGCGGCTTCGGCCGGCGTGCCGAAAAGGACTTCGTCTATCCCGCCATCGCCGCGTCACTTGAAACCGGACGGCCCGTCAAAGTGATCTGGTCGCGCGAAGAAGACATGCAGCATGATTTCTACCGGCCCATGGCCTACGCCCGGGTGAAAGCGCAGCTCGACCGCAGCGGCATGATCAGCGATTGGCACATGGATCACACCTCCGCATCGCCCACCGCCCGCATACTGCCGCGGTTCATTCGGGACAATGTGGATATCTTCGCGATTGAGGGCGCCGTCGATTATCCGTATACGGTGCCAAACCGAACGATGGATTACGTCATGGCGGAGCCCCATGTGCCGGTGGGGCCCTGGCGGTCCGTAGGGCACAGCCTGAACCAGTTCATCGTGGAGACGGTCGTCGACGAATTGGCGGCACAGCGGCAGGAGGACCCCGCCGTGTTCCGCCGCCGGCATTTGCAAGAACAACCACTTTGGCTCGCCGTTCTGGACGATGTGGTCGCCAAGTCGGGATGGAACACGCCCGCTCCAGAGGGTCGCTTCCGTGGCTTGGCCATCGGCAAACCATTTGGTTCCATCGTGGCTCAAGTGGTGGAACTGTCGGTGGAAAACGACACAGACATGCATCTCCACAAGATTACCGCGTCGGTCGATTGCGGCTGGGCGGTCAACCCCGATACCATCGAAGCGCAACTCCAAAGCGGCATTCTCTACGCGCTGACGGCTGCGGCCTTTGGCGAAATCACGTTGACAAACGGACAAGTGGACCAGGGAAACTTCGATACTTACGAAATGACCCACCTGGCGCACATACCGCAAATCGACGTGTCGATCTTGGAAAGCCGGCAAGAAATGGGCGGCATCGGCGAAGTGGGCACGCCGGCTTTGTTCCCTGCCCTGACGAATGCCTTGTTCGCGGCAACCGGCAAGCGCATGCGCTCACTGCCGATTTCGAAGCACGGGTTTACGCTGTCGACGCGCAAAAAAGCCTAACTCCAGCGTACTTTGACCGTCATTGCGAGCCCGCGGAGCGGGCGCGGCAATCCAGCGCGACAAGCCGCCAACAAGCGGCTCTGGATCACTTCGTCGCTTTCGCTCCTCGTGATGACGGTACAGATGTCTAATACTGCGCGGTGCCGCCGTCGACGCTGAGGGAAGCGCCCGTAATGCCGCCACCCTCGTCAGACGCCAGCAACAAAGCAACCGCCGCCACTTCTTCGACGGTGTTCGGCCGTTTGATTGCCGAATCCTGAGCAAACATATCCACCATTTCATCGAACGTGATGCCCATGGCCTTTGCGGTTTCCGGACCATTATTTTTCACAATGTCGGTGATTACGAGACCCGGGCAAATCGCGTTGACGGTTATGCCTTGGGTGCCCACGTCTTGAGCGGCGGATTTGGTCATGCCGATGACCGCGTGTTTGGCTGCAGTATACGCACTAAATACCGGCTTACCGTGCTTGCCTTCCACCGACGAAATGTTGATGACCCGGCCCCATTGCTTTGCCGTCATGGTTTTGAGCGCGCGCCGGGTGGCCCAAAAGGTGGAATAGACATTCCACTTCATGGCGTCATCGAACGCTTCATCCGACAAATCGACCAGGGGCTGGAGGTCGCCGGCGCCGCCGGCATTATTGACCAAGATGTCGATGGTCCCGAATTGCGCGACGGTCTTGTCCACAAAGCCTTCCACATCGGCTTGCGCCGTCACGTCGCCGGCGAAAAAGACGCAGCGCTCGCCCACCCCGATTTCATCGAGCACTTTTTTAGCCTTCTCTTCATTGCGCGCCATCAGCGCAACGAACGCCCCTTCCTTAAGGTAAGCTTCTGCGATGCTGCGCCCGATGCCGGCGGTCCCGCCCGTAATGGCGGCCACCTTGCCTTCCAGTTTCATCTTCATCCTCCCAAGCGGATTTGTTCCGTCTTATCGGTTCAGTATTATTTCTGCATACTGATTGAGTTGATCCGGATTCTGCGCGCCGACCAGAATGGTCGTCACCGGACTATCGTCGAACGCCTGCAACCGGTCGCGAATGCGATCGGTAGACCCGGACAGGCTGATTTCGTCGGCCAGCGCGTCGGGAACGGCGGCAGCGGCTTCCATCTTCTTGCCATCCAGGTACAGATCTTGGATTTTCTTGGCGTCTTCCTCGAACCCCATGCGGGCAACCAGCTCGTTGTGGAAGTTGCGGTCTTTGGCGCCCATGCCGCCCACGTAAAGGGCGAGCACGTGCTTCACCGGCATCAATGCCTGTTCCAGATCATCATTCACGTTGATCATCAGCGGATACGCGACTTCAAAATCCTTCGGCCGATTGGACAAAGACTCTTTGTAAACGTCCTGGCGATAGGGCGAGTAATAGAGCGGGAACCAGCCATCGCAGATTTCCGTTGCCATGCGCACATTCTTCGGCCCTTCAGCGCCCAGATAGATCGGCACGTCCGCGCGCAATGGATGTGTGATGGGCTTCAGCGGTTTGCCCAACCCCCAGCTGCCTTTGGCATCTTCCGGATAGGGCAATGGATAGTGTTCGCCACCGTTTGCCACGGGCTCTTCCCGACGCAGCACCTGACGAATGATGTCGATGTATTCGCGACTGCGGGACAGCGGCTTGGCAAAGGGTTGGCCATACCACCCTTCCACCACTTGGGGACCGGAAACACCTAAGCCCAATATCACGCGCCCCTTGGTCAGGTGATCGAGCGTGAGCGTATGCATCGCCGTGGAGGTGGGCGTCCGCGCCGACATTTGCACAATGGCCGTGCCCAGTTTTATTTTTTCCGTATGGGATCCAACCCATGCAAGCGGCGTAAACGCATCCGACCCATAGGCTTCCGCGGTAAAGAATCCCCAATAGCCCAGTTTTTCGGCTTGTTGCGCGGTACCGATCAGATCCTTCGGCGGTTTTGCCCCCCAATAACCCGTCATCATACCAAGTTTTACAGCCATGTTTCTTCCCTCACCTGTGATCGTTCAGTCATCACTTGTTCTAGGGCGCATTTGCGGCGCGACAAGCTCTATAAAGCGCGTAACCACTTTTTCCAGGTCCTGCGCGTCGTCAGAATACTGATATTGCACCAGCATGCCACGCATAAATACACGCTGCATGATTCCGAGGATCCGCACGTCTTCATCATCGCGCTCCGTGGATTCATAAAGATCGACAGAGTTCTGTTCGATTGTCTTGTTCCAATTTTTGAGCGTCGCTGAAATTCGTTTTTTGAGCCGTTGGTCGGTGCGAGACGCGATCAGTATCTCCAAAAGGGCTCGGTACTCTTTCGTATTGACCAGCCGATCCCACAGAAACCGCATCTGCAACGAGACTTGCTCGGTCTCATCGATGTTTTCATTGCGCCGTTTTTTGTGTTCGGGTCGTACCGTCCTTTGGAGCAGTCGGTCGGCGGTTTCGGTGATCAGATCTTCTTTGTTGGGGAAATGATGCTGCAGGGCTCCTCGCGAAACGCCCGCCTCTTCCACGATCCGATTGATCGTGGTTTCGGCATATCCGTATTTTTCGAGGCAGGTGATCGTCGCTTCGCATATCAGCGCGCGCGCCCGCAAAGACTGCGCCTCTTTCTTATTCGACGGGGATTGATCAGGACCGGAATCTGAAACTTTTGCGTCCAAGCGCCTCACCTTGCATTTTTTTCGATCGGATCTTCCGAATTGGCTTGCCGCCATTTTTAAAACACTTTATACAAACAATACGTACGGCTTGTAAAGAACAATGATTTGACCAAAAGAGCCGATCTCACAGCGCGAGGAACGTCATGGCGAAAGATGTCATCCGCATTGGTGGTGCCAGTGGATATTGGGGCGAGTCGGCCATGGCCACGCCTCAACTGTTGGAGGCCGGAAATCTCGACTACATCGTCTACGACTATTTGGCTGAGATCACCATGTCGATCATGGCACGCGCCCGGGCGAAAGACCCGACCAAAGGCTATGCCACTGACTTCATCACAGCGGTTCTCAAACCGAACCTGGTTGAGATTGCACGCCAGGGCGTGAAAATTCTAAGCAATGCCGGCGGCGTGAACCCGTCAGCCTGCGGAGAGGCAGCGCGTGCAGTCATTAAGGATCTTGGCCTCGATTTAAAAGTGGCAGTGGTGACCGGGGACGACCTCATCGGTCGGGCCAAAGACTTGGCCGCAAACCCGCCCGCCGAGATGTTCTCGGGCGATGAATTTCCGGATGCGGACAAACTTGCCAGCATCAATGCATATTTAGGCGGGTTCCCCGTGGCAGCTGCTTTGGCGGAAGGGGCCGACATTGTCATCACCGGCCGCAGTGTGGACAGCGCCGTGACGTTAGGTGCCTGCATTCATGCCTTTGGGTGGGGACCGGAAGAGTGGGACAAACTCGCCGGCGGCAGCCTGGCCGGACACATACTCGAATGCGGCCCGCAGGCCACGGGCGGCAATTTCACCGATTGGCAGCTGGTTGCGAACACGATCGAAAAGATCGGATATCCCATCGCAGAAGTTTCCGCAGATGGAAGTTTCGTGACGACAAAGCCGGACGGCACAGGCGGTATCGTCAATGTGGGCACGGTTTCGGAACAGATGCTCTATGAAATCGGCGATCCGCAAGCCTATATGCTGCCGGACGTGGTGTGCGATTTTTCCGACGTCGAGATCGTGGAAGAAGCACCTAATCGGGTCCGGGTAAGCGGTACCAAGGGTCATCCGGCACCTGATACTTACAAGGTGAGCGCGACCTATGCGGATGGATTCCGCGGCGGTTCGGTGATGACATTCTATGGCATGGACGCCGACAAAAAGGCAGAGGCCTATACATCCGCAGCGATTGCCCGTGCCCGTAGCGCATTGCGCGCCCTCAACCTGCCCGACTTCACCGAAACCAGCGTGGAGGTCATCGGGGCGGAAAGCCAGTACGGCGCCGCCCGCCAGGTCGGCAGCGTGCGCGAAGTGGCCGTGAAAATGGCCGCCAAGCATCCGGACGCCGCCGGCATCGGCATCCTCTTGAAAGAATCCACCGGCCTCGGACTGGCCACCCCACCTGGCCTGTCAGGATTTGCCGGCGCTCGGTCGAAACCGTCGCCCGTGGTTCGGCTGTTTTCGTTTGTGATCCCGAAGAAAGACGTCCCCATCGAGATTGATGTGGACGGCAAGACCATTCCTTTTGAAAGCTCGAAAGGTCTGGCCTTCGACCCCGCAGCTCTGGAGCGTCCGGCACCCCCGACGCAACCTGAGTCAGGCGGGTCTATGACCGAGGTGCCGCTGGTGAAACTGGCCTGGGGCCGCAGCGGTGACAAAGGTAACAAAGCCAATGTGGGGATCATTGCGCGGAAAAAGGAATACGTGCCCTACATTTGGGCGGCACTTTCAGAGAAAGCCGTCGGTGACTATTACGCCCATTTTCTGGAGGGCGACGTGCACCGCTTTTATATGCCCGGTTCCAACGCTATCAACTTCTTGATGGACGACATTCTGGGCGGCGGTGGTATTGCCAGCTTGCGCAACGACCCGCAAGGCAAAGGCTACGCACAGCTTTTGCTTGATTATCCCATCCCGGTGCCTGCTGACATCGCGAAGGAAGTGGCGTAAGCCCCGCCATGACCGTCTTCAAATCCAAGATTAATCCGAACTCGGAGAGCTTTGCGGAGAACCGCAAAGATATGCTGGAGCTCATCGCCAAGCTTGATGAGCTGAACGGGCGTGGCCCCGCGCTCTCTGAACAAAAGAAGGAAAGGTTCCGCAGCCGGGGTCAGCTGACGCCGCGCGAACGGTTGTCCCAATTGCTCGACCCGGGCATGCCGTTTCTCACCATTTGCAATGTCGCCGGCTATTTGTTTGACGGGGCGCCGGAAGAAAAGTCCATTCCCGGCAGCACCATCATTACCGGTATCGGCTTCATCAAGGGTGTGCGCTGTATGATTGCCGTGGACGACAGCGGTATCCGCGCCGGTGCCATGATGGGCGCGACCGGCCACAAAATCATCCGCACGCTGGAAATCGCCCGAGAAAAGAAATTGCCTTTCGTTCATTTGGTGGAAAGTGCAGGCGGCGATTTGATCAACTACCGGGTCGAAGGCTTTACACGCGGCGGCACACTGTTTGCCAATCAGGCGCGCATGAGCAAAGCCGGCGTGCCCGTGATATCAATCCTGCACGGGTCCTCAACGGCGGGCGGTGCCTACATGCCGGGCATGAGCGATTATGTGATTGCCGTGAAGGGGCGCGGGAAAGCGTTTTTGGCGGGCCCTCCCCTGCTCAAGGCCGCCACTGGAGAAATCGCGTCCGATGAAGAATTGGGTGGCGCCGAAATGCACGCCACCGTGTCCGGGCTTGCGGAATATTTGGCGGACGACGACGGCGAAGGCGTGCTGCTGGCACGCGAAGTGATCGAACGGCTCGATTGGAATTCGCGCTGCCCGACCGCGCCGGCAAGAGAGTACGCTCCGCCGGTTTATGACCCGGATGAAATCGCGGGCGTGGTGCCCGTGGATTACAAGAAGCCATACGATGTACGCGAAGTGGTCGCCCGTGTGGTGGACGGTTCCGACTTCTCCGACTTCAAGCCGCGCTACGGTGTTTCCACCGTGTGCATTCAAGCCGAAGTATATGGCCAGCGTTGCGGCATCATCGGCAATAACGGCCCCATCGATCCGGACGGGGCCACCAAAGCCACGCAGTTCATGCAGTTATGCGATCAAGCCGGCACACCGGTCGTCTTCCTTCAAAACACTACGGGCTACATCGTCGGCAAGGAATACGAACGCGCCGGCATGATCAAACACGGATCGAAAATGATCCAGGCCGTCACGAACATCGAAGTGCCCCGCCTCACTTTCATGATCGGCGCAAGCTTCGGCGCCGGCAATTACGGCATGTGCGGTCAAGGGTACGATCCTGATTTCATCTTTTCGTGGCCGAACACGGCAACCGGTGTCATGGGAGGCGAACAAGCGGCAAAAGTCATGTCGATCGTCGCGGAAGGCGCTGCAGAGCGCACTGGGCAGCCCGTCGACCGCGAAGCCCTCGACAAGCAAGAAGCCTTCTTGGTCGATCACTACAACAAACAAGCGGGCGGCTTCTATACATCCGGCTACATGATGGATGACGGCATGATCGACCCACGCGATACCCGAAAGACCCTCGGCTTCCTTCTGGAAACAGTATGGGAAGCCAAACACCGCGAAGTGCGCCCCAACAGCTTCGGCGTCGCGCGCATGTGAGAGCAAAACCATGGCAGTGTTTCAAACCAAAATCGACATAAACTCGGCCGCATTTGCGGAAAATCGTTCGGATATGCTGGCACTGATTGATCAGCTCCGCGAGCTGAACAATCGGGCGGAAAAAGTATCCGAAAAACGGCGCGCCCGATTTGAAGAACGCGGTCAGTTGACGCCGCGGGAACGGCTCCACCGCATTCTCGATCCGGGCATGCCGTTTCTCGAACTGCACAATCTTGCCAACTACTTGGTGCAAGACACCGACCGGGACACAAGCCTGCCCGGCGCCAGTTCCATCGCCGGCATCGGCTTCATCAGCGGCGTGCGCTGTATGATCGTGTCGGACGACAGCGGGATCAATGCGGGCGCCGCGACGCCCAAAACATTTGTCAAAGTCATCGATTGCCAAAAGATCGCCCTCGACAAAAAACTGCCCTTTGTCCATCTGGTGGAAAGCGCCGGCGCCAATCTCGTGAAATACGAGGTGGAACACTGGGCCTATGGCGGCGAAAGCTTCTTTATGCTGGCAAGATTAAGTGCGGCCGGCGTTCCCACCATCGTGGTTTTGCATGGACCGTCGACGGCGGGCGGCGCTTACATGCCCGGCATGAGCGATTATGTGATCGGCATTAAAGGTCGCGGCAGCGCTGCGCTGGGCGGCGCCGCCTTGGTGCGCGCCGCGACGGGCGAAGTGTCGACCGATGAGGAGTTGGGCGGTGCAGAAATGCATGCCTCCACCACTGGCCTGGTGGAGTATCTCGCCGAAGACGATACCCAAGGGCTAGTGATGGCGCGGGATCTGGTGCGCCGCCTTGATTGGAACACACATTGCCACCACCCGGAAAAGCAAGTGGATTACGATCCGCCCAAATACGATATCGAAGACTTGGTGGGCGTGGTGCCGACGGACTACCGGAAACCCTATGACGTGCACGAAGTGATCGCGCGCATAGTGGATGGGTCGGATTTTGTGGATTTCAAACCCCGCTTCGGACCGTCAACGATCTGTGTCCAAGCCGAAATCTTCGGCCATGCGGTGGGCATCATCGGCAATAATGGACCCATCGATCCTGCAGGCGCAAACAAGGCAACCCACTTCTTCCAGCTCTGCGATCAGGCGAACACGCCCATCGTGTTTCTCAACAACACGACCGGCTACATGGTGGGCAAGGAATACGAACAGGGCGGCATGATCAAACACGGATCGAAAATGATCCAAGCCGTCTCGAACCTCCGTGTGCCGAAGATTACGCTCTACATCGGCGCCAGTTTCGGTGCCGGCAATTACGGTATGTGCGGGCTTTCCTACAAGCCTGACTTTCTGTTTGCCTGGCCCAACGCCACCACCGGCGTGATGGGTGGCGAACAGGCGGCCCGAACCATGACTCAAGTCATGACCCTCGCCGCCCAGCGGCGGGGGCAAGACATTGACGAAAGCGCCTTCGCCGATCAAGAGAAACAGATCATCGATATTTTCGATTCCCAATCCGACGCCTTCTACACATCGGGCCGCATGCTGGACCAAGGAGTCATCGACCCCCGCGACACACGCAAAGTGGTCGGCTTCTGCCTGGAAACCTGTTGGGAAGCCAAGCACCGGACTGTCCAGCCGAACGCCTTCGGCATCGCACGGGCCTGAGGAGCGATCATGCGAAACCCCTTCGAAACCGAAGAACGCCGCGCCTTTCGCGAGTCCGTCCGCAAGCTGGTGGAAACGGAGATCAAACCCTATTGCGACCAATGGGACGAAGAAGGATCGATCCCCCGTGAACTTCACGAAAAAGTCGGCGCGCTGGGGGCCTTCGGCTTCGGCATCGACGAAAAATACGGCGGTCTTGGCTTTGACGACTGCTTCATGCGCGTGGCTTACGGCGAGGAGCTGGCCATGTGCGGTGCCAACGGCGTTCCGGCGGCGCTGGGCGGCCGGTCGATCTCACTTGCGCCAATTCAGAGCCTGGCATCCGAAGAGATAAAGCAACGGGTGTTGCCGGAGGTTGTCGCGGGACGCAAAGGATCGTGCCTTGCCATCACAGAGCCGGGCGGCGGCTCCGATGTGGCCAACATGCAAACCAAAGCCCACAAAGACGGTAACCATTGGGTGATCAATGGATCGAAGACCTTCATCACCGGATCGATCTACGGCGACTACTTTGTTGTCGGTGCACGCACCGGCGGCGAAGGCCTGAAGGGCATCTCCCTCTTCTTTATTGAAAAAGGCACGCCGGGTTTCACCCTCACCCCACTCGACCGAAAAATGGGGTGGTGGTGTTCCGATCAAGCCACGTTGTACTTTGACGATTGCCAGGTGCCCGCCGAGAACCTTATGGGCGAGGAAAACGAAGGATTCCTCGCCATCATGGAAAACTTCAATCTGGAGCGGGTCGCCCTGATCGCCCAAGCGCTGGGCATGATGAAAATGTGCTTGGCTGAAAGCATCGATTGGGCCCAAGAACGCAAAACATTCGGCAAACCATTGGTGCAACATCAAGTGATCCGCCACAAGATCGCCGAGATGTCCGCCCGCATTGACGTTGTCGAAGCCTATCTCAACCAAATCTGTTTCGAGGTGAACGAGGGCAACATGCCGGTGGCGGAAATCTGTAAGGCGAAATTCTTCAGCACCAAGGCACTCGAATATGTGGCCAGCGAAGCCATGCAGATCTTCGGCGGCGCTGCCTATCTGCGCGGCAACTTGGTGGAACGCGCCTATCGGGAAGTGAAAGTGGTCGCCATTGGCGGCGGCTCCGAAGAAATCATGCGGGACCTGGCGGTCCGGCAAATGGGACTGTAGACCACATCTGAGGAAACGATCATGCCAAATCTACCGTCTACGGAATATGTCTTGACCGATTTTGACGCCGGCTGGCTGACGATTTGGTTTAATCGGCCGGAAGCGCGCAATGCTCTGTCGTCGGAACTTACGGACGACTTGCGCGCCGTACTGGACGCCGTGAGGGACGACCGAACCGTGCGGGGAATCACATTGCGCGGCAAAGGCGGCGTGTTTTGTGCGGGCGGTGATCTGAAGGGCTTCAAATCCAATTTCCAGGGCGGTGTTCAATCCGTAGCGGATGTGGCGGCCACAAGCCGGCAAGGCGGCGAACTGTTCGGCATGATCAACACCATGCCGCAAGTGGTCGTCATGCTGGTGGAAGGCGCTGCCATGGCCGGCGGTCTGGGCATCGTTTGTACCGGCGATGTGGTCGTCGTCACCGAGGACGCCAAATTCGCCCTTACGGAAACCACGCTGGGTATTCCGCCCGCACAAATCGCGCCCTTTGTGGTGCAGCGCTTGGGCATGACCGTCTCTCGCCGGCTCATGCTGACAGCGGCGCGATTTACCGGAGCCGATGCGGGAAATCTAGGCCTCGCCGATTTTGTCGCCAAGGATGTGGCCGACATGGAACGGATCGAGGCCGATATCCGCAAACAAGTGATGAAATGCGCGCCCGGCGCCAATGCCGTGACCAAAGAGATCGTTTTGGCGGCCCCCAAACTGGAACGGGATGCCATGCTCGACCTGGCCGCGAAGGGATTTGCGGAATGCATGTTGGGTGACGAAGGCAAAGAAGGTGTGGCGGCCTTTCTCGAAAAACGCAAACCGAATTGGACACAACAAGCATGAGCAGCTCATTTCGCAGCATACTGATCGCCAATCGCGGGGAAATAGCCGTCCGTGTTATCCGAACGGCCCAAAGCCTAGGCTACCGGACGATCGCGGTTTATTCCGAGGCAGATGCGGAAGCCCCCCATGTGCAACTGGCCGACGAAGCCATGCTGATCGGGCCGCCCCCGGTCGGTGAGTCCTACTTAGACATGGATCGCATACTGAAGGCGGCAAAAGACTCCGGCGCTGAAGCCGTTCATCCGGGTTATGGCTTTCTGTCTGAAAACGCCGACTTTGCACGCGCTTGCGATAAGGCAGGGCTCGTCTTCATTGGACCTACCGCCGACGCCATCGACCTGATGGGCAACAAGGCTGCCGCCAAACGGCGCATGATTGAGGCGAGCGTGCCTTGCGTGCCCGGCTATGAAGGCAAGGACCAAGATGACGCCACACTGACGGCGGCGGCCAATGATATCGGCTATCCGCTGATGGTGAAAGCAGCCGCCGGCGGTGGGGGGCGCGGCATGCGTCTTGTGGGGAAAGCCGACGATTTGGCGAACGCCATCTCCACGGCTCGTTCGGAAGCGGAAAACGCTTTCGGCTCAGGCGAGCTTATTCTCGAAAAGGCGATCATCCGGCCACGCCACGTGGAAGTTCAAGTGTTCGCCGACACCCACGGTAACACCATTCATTTGGGCGAGCGGGATTGTTCGGTGCAGCGCCGCCACCAAAAGGTGGTCGAAGAAGCGCCCTGCCCGGTCATGACCGATGATTTGCGGGCGCGCATGGGGGCCGCGGCCGTGGACGCGGCCAAGAGCATCGATTATCGCGGTGCCGGGACTGTCGAGTTTCTTTTGGATGAAAGCGGTGAGTTTTATTTTCTGGAAATGAACACACGGCTGCAGGTGGAACATCCGGTGACGGAAATGATCACCGGGCTTGATTTGGTCGCTCTGCAAATTCAAGTCGCCCAAGGTCAACCGTTGGGCCTGAACCAAGAGGACATCACCCTTAACGGACATGCCATCGAGGTTCGTCTTTACGCAGAAGATCCCGCGCAAGACTTTCTGCCCGTTACCGGCAAGGTCGATCTTTGGTCACCGGCGGTCGGCGATGGCGTTCGCATCGATGGTGGCATCGCCACAGGGCTTGAGATTTCAACCTTCTATGACCCGATGGTGGCCAAGGTTATTGCGTGGGGGAACTCGCGCGAAACAGCGCGCCATCGATTAATCGATGCGCTCAAGGAAACAATCCTATTCGGCTCCACGACGAACAAAAAGTTTTTGATCGATGTACTTGAGAAAGACTCGTTTGCGGCGGGCCAAGCCACCACGGCGTTTATTGGTGCTGAGTTTACCGATGCCGACCTATCCGACGGCAATCCCGGGTTGACGGAAGCAGCGATCGCCGCCGTGCTACAATACACGCTCGAGAGCGAAGCCGCCTTTGCCAACAGCGTCGCCGTGTCGCCTGAACTGATGGATTGGTCCAGCACCAATGCGCTGGTGACGCGCTATCAATATGCCTTCGGCGAAATCCTGTTCGACCTCACGGTGTCCCCCGACGGCGCCGGGGCTTATCAGGTCTCCGACGGAGAGACGGCCCTGCACGTTGATCTGTTAGACATCGATGACGAGGAAGCACGCCTGGGCGTTGATGGCAAACGCATCACCGTCTTCTTCCACGAACAGTCTAACGGCCAACTCTACATTTCCGTTGAGGGGCGTAGCCTGTTCTTCCGCAACCGGATAGCTTTTGCGGGCGCGGCGGAAGAAGAAGGCGCGGGCGGCGGCCGCATTGTGGCACCCATGCATGGGGCGTTGTTGGAAGTGCTCGTGAAGGAAGGCGATGCGGTTACCAAGGGTACGCGCTTGGCCGTGCTGGAAGCCATGAAAATGCAACATGACATTCTGGCCGAGGTGGACGGCACAGTGTCCAACATCGCCGCCGAGGCGGGTAAACAAGTCGCCGCCGATGACTTGCTGATTGAAATAGAGGTTTCCGAGGAATAGGAGGAGGAAAGACTATGCGCTCTCCGATTTGTGACATGCTGGGCATTGAATTTCCGCTGATCGCGTTCAGTCACTGCCGCGACGTGGTGGCTGCCGTGTCGAACGCCGGCGGCATGGGTGTGTTGGGCGCCGTCAATTTGGGCCCCGACCGCCTGCGCGAGGTACTGTCTTGGATCGACGATCACACCAACGGCAAGCCCTATGGCATTGACCTGATTGTGCCGAACAAATTTGAAGGCAAAGGCGAGCAACGGGATGCGGACAAGATCGTCGGTTCCGTTCCTCAAGAACATATCGATTTCGCAAACGACATCCTGCACAAACACGACATCGACACGGACGATCTGAATTCAACACGGAAGAAGAGCCTTAACTTCGGAAACAATTTGCAGGTGGATAACGCCACCAAATCTCTAGAGGCGGCATTCGAATTCCCCATCAAGCTGGTGGCGAACGCCTTGGGCGTGCCGCCAAAAATCATGCTGGAGATGGGTAAGGAAAAAGGCGTGGCGGTTGCGGCGCTGGTGGGCGCTAAAGAACACGCCATCGCTCAAGTGAATGCAGGCGTGGACATTCTGGTCGTTGCCGGCGGCGAAGCGGGCGGCCACTGCGGGGATGTGTCTACCATGGTGCTGGTGCCGGAAGTCTATCAAGCCATCCAACCGATCAAGGATGTGCCGATCTTGGCGGCCGGCGGCATCGTTACCGGCGCTCAAATGGCGGCCTGCATGGCCATGGGCGCATCGGGCGCGTGGACCGGGTCCGTCTGGCTGACCACCGCGGAAGCCGAAACCAACCCGGTTGTGAAAGAAAAGATGCTGGCGGCGAGTTCGCGCGACACCGTGAGATCTCGCAGCCGCACGGGTAAGCATTCCCGCCAACTGCGCTCACCTTGGACGGACGCATGGGAAAAAGAAGGTCCCGTTCCGCTTCCCATGCCGCTGCAATCATTGGTCAGCGAGCCTGCATTGGGCAAAGTGGACAAGCTTTCCCAAGGCGGCCATGAAGGGGCGAAGGAACTGGCCACCTATTGGGTTGGCCAAGGGGTCGGCTTAATGAATCAAAGCATGTCCGCCGGCGCGGTCGTGCAGGAATTCAAAGAAGATTTCATTCGGGCTTACGAACGGCTCAATGACAATCTAAGCTGACCCGAACAATTAGGGAGAGCCAGATGCTGCAACAAGCCATTGATTTCCGCGAGGAAAGCGACTCGCTTTACAACCTTCTTGCGGGAACGGACGACAGCCGGTTCGACGAAAAAACCCAATTCAAGGACTGGACCGTCAATGAAGTGCTGCATCATCTGCACATGTGGAATTACGCGGCCGATCTGTCCCTGGTTGATGAGCCGGCCTTCGTCGACCTTCTCAACGAAGTCATGAACAGCGGTGCGACCGGTGGCATGCGCCCCTTTGAAGCCAAGTGGTGCAAAGGCGTGAAAGGACGGGAGATGCTTGAAACTTGGCGCGGCTTCTACTCGGAGATGTCCGACCGGTTCAAAGAAGCGGACCCAAAGAAGAGACTGAAATGGGCAGGCCCCGATATGAGCGTGCGCTCCAGCATTACGGCGCGCCTCATGGAAACCTGGGCGCATGGTCAAGAAGTGTTCGACCATTTGGGCGTGGAGCGCAAAGAAGCAGACCGCATCAAGAATGTGGCCGTCATCGGCATGAACACCTTCGGCTGGACATTCGTCAATCGGCAGATGGATGTGCCAACCGACGTGCCTTATGTGCGGCTGACCGCCCCCTCCGGCGAGATCTGGGAATGGAATGACCCAAGCGATCAGAACAAAGTTGAGGGCAACGCGGTCGATTTCTGCCGGGTGGTCACCCAAGTGCGCAACATCAAGGACACGGATCTGAACGTGGTGGGGGATACGGCCACCACATGGATGTCGATTGCCCAGTGCTTTGCCGGACCGCCTGAAAACCCGCCCGCCCCTGGCACGCGGTTCACGCGCTCCTAACGGGATTCAACCGAACACAGACCAACCGGTACGAGCCGCCAATCGCTCCAGAGCTTGCGAGCCCGTCCAAGACGTGCCGGACCGGTTAAGGCGGGGGGACCAGACAGCGATCGACGCTTCACCTGGCACAATAGCTAAAATTCCTCCGCCCACACCGCTTTTGCCAGGAAACCCAACGCGAAATGCGAAATCGCCAGAACCATCATAGTGCCCACAGGTCATCATGACCGCATTGATGCGCCGACACTGGTCCGGCGCCACCACCATCTCATCCGTTTGGGGATCGCGGCCCTTATTGGCCAGGAAAAGGCCTGCCTGGGCTAGTTGCCTGCAGGACAAGGCCAGCGCGCATTGACGGAAATAGGCCGACAGCACCGTTTCGACCGGATTTCGCAGGTTCGAAAACGATGCCATGAAATGAGCCAAGCTTCGATTGCGCGACCCTGTTTCGGATTCGGATCGTGCCACTTGCTGATCCACGCCTATGCTATTGCTGCCGCTGCGCGCCCGCATAAACGCGACCAGCCGGTCGACCGCATCATCCGCGGAGCTGCCGCCAATCAAATGATCGGTGACCACAATGGCGCCGGCATTAATGAGCGGATTGCGCGGCACGCCGGATTCATGCTCAAGCTGAACGATGGAGTTGAAAGGCGTGCCGGACGGTTCCCGGCCCACCCGATCCCATACCAATGGTCCACGTCCGCTCAACACCATGGCAAGGGTGAACACTTTTGAGATGCTTTGGATAGAGAACGGCTGGTCGGCGTCGCCCACCGAAGCGTGACGTCCGTCAAGACACGCAATGGCCAGCCCGAATTGGTTGGGCGGAACCTGGGCAAGCGCCGGAATGTAGTCAGCCACTTTGCCGGTCCCCAAGGACTGACGGACGTCATCCGCCACGTCCTGCAGCAATCGCTCCATATCCATATATGATTTCCCCAACAATCACGTCGTTCGAAATTCAACTTCTCTATAAGTTAGTGCGTTTCCGGAATATATTGAATCACAGCCACAGAATGATTTAGTGACCGACAAACAAAAAGGGACGGCGCCCATGAGTGATCTTATGAAGGAAATCGGTTTTTACACCCTGGCGGGCGCACCCAAATCGCCACGTGAGCTGATCGACGAAGTGCAAGATGCCGAGGCGATGGGCATCGGCAATTGCTTTATCTCGGAGCGGTTCAATATCAAAGAGGCGGCGACGCTTTCCGGCGCGGCCGGGGCGATCTCCAAAGATATCGGCATTGCGACGGCAGCCACCAATCACAACACCCGACACCCCATGGTGACAGGTGCCTTCGCCAGCACCATGCATTTCATGACCGGCGGCCGCTTTTCGCTAGGCTTGGGACGCGGCATCGACATGCTGTTCGACGCCATGGGTCTGCCGCGCATCAAGACGGCCCAGCTTGAGGACTTCGTCGGCATCATGCGACGCTTGTGGCGGGGAGAAACCATTCTTGGCCACGATGGACCGTGCGGCAAATACCCCATGCTGCGCCTTGACCCCGGCTTTGACGAACACATCCCCATTACGTTTACGGCATTCGGTCCCAACTCGCTCGCCTTCGGTGGACGCGCGTGCGACGCCGTGGTGCTGCACACATTTTTTACGGACGAAACCACAGAGCGATGCGTGCGAACAGTGAAGGAGGCGGCCGAGAAAGCCGGGCGTAATCCGGATGAGGTGCGGGTGTGGTCCTGTTTCGCGACCATTGGCGATCACTTACCCCACCCGGTGCGGCTCAAAAAAACGGTCGGACGCATGGCCACTTATCTGCAGGCGTATGGGGATTTGATGGTGCGGACAAATAATTGGGATCCGGAAGTGCTCAAGAAGTTTCGCGAAGCGCCAATTGTTGCAAATTTCCAGGGTGCTATTGACCAAAAGGCATCGACGGAAGAGCTTGAGCAGATTGCCGAACTCATCCCTGAAGACTGGTTGGCCCCAGCGGCAAGCGGCAGCCCAGAACAATGCGTTGGCGCCATCAACGCCCAATTCGACCGGGGTGTCGACAGCGTCATTCTGCACGGGGCTTCGCCGACGGATCTCAAGCCGATTGTCGAGGCTTACAAAAAGGCGCGAAATCCGAAGAAATTCGGGGATTTTCCAGCACATCCCGGCGGTATTCGCTAGGGGGCACCGTTCCCGCCAATCATTTGTCGGTTCAAAAAAACCGCGGTATGGTTAACCGAATGAGACCGGGGCGGCTCATGGCCGGAGTGGTCGGTATCCATTGGAGAGGGGGGTTCCGATGGCACGCATTTCCGTCTTTCAGTTTAAGGTCGACCCTGGCGCGGGCGACCTCGTCATCACCCTGCAGTCCTTCGGCGCCCACCCCATGCAGGGGATCATGTCGACGCTTACCCAAGAAGTCATCGCGCCCCAGCCGCAAACCGATCCCACATTGGTGACCTGGAAACTGCCGCCGGTGGAAAAACGCTATGTGGTGTATGGCGTGATTACACCCCTCAACCGGCTAATGCTGAGCCCCTCTTACCAACGCACTGTGTGGCAGGCCGGCGATGAGCTGGCGGGTCGGAAGAACCCCGCCAAAATCACGGCGCGCAAATCGAACGCCGGCGAATATGTGGGCAACCCCGAACTTATCAGTATAAAGATAAAATGAGGTCGCTCGCCAAACATATCATCGTCTGGTGCGCTGCGACCGCGATGCTATTGCCCGGAGTTGTTGCGCATGCCGATGAAGAAGCTGCGTTGCCGCCGGAAACGGCCGCTCAAGCAGAAGATCGCAAACGGTTTCAAAGCGCTGATAGTTTCGACATTGATTTGTTCGCGCCCGTCGCGCCGGCTCTCATTTCGTTGGGCGTTTCCCCCAGAAACGTGTCCGACCCCGGTGCGATTCAGGACTTCGACTACGACATCGCGAGTGTCGGCGGGAATTTGAGCAGCGGCATTGGCGCCGCCATCAGCATCAATCCCTATTGGGTCGGCGCGCAGCCGATCACGCTAAACGAATACCAACAACAGTCTTGGCCAAAACGCGTTTGGGCGCGGACACAACTGAGTTTCGGCGCCGCGCGTGCGGGGACGGAAAATTTGGACGCCATCGTCATTGGTGTCGGCGTGCAAACCCAATTGTTGGATGCGCAGGATCATCGTTTCGACAAAGAAAGCTATGCCTGCATCGACCGAATCTGGAACCAGTACCGGCGGGCGGACCGGGAGCGGCAGCTCCAAGATGCGATCGGCGACAACTATGATGATCTGGCAACGGCCGAGGACGGCGACACTGTGGAAATCGATATTCCAGGGTTCGATACGCCACAAACGGCAGCGGAAGACGCCAACCTTGAAACGTTTCTTGCCCACAGGCGCAGTTGCCGGGACGGCGCCATCTCGCGCCTGCTCGCAAATCCGTCTTGGAAGTTCGGCGGGGGCACCGGCATTCGCTCTGAAGAAGGATCACTCGGCAATTTTGATTACAATGGCGGGTCTTTGTGGACCTCCTACCGGCAGCCGATTGATGACCGCGGACGCTTTGCCGTCTTTGGATTTCTAAGGGGCGACAAGGATGTTGTCGTCGATATGGAAAACGATCTGCAAGCAGAAGCGGACGCCTATCTCGCGGGCATCGGCCTTGCGCATCAGCGGACTTGGCTGCGCATCGACGCATCGGTGTCGTTCAACCATCGGGAGTTCGAGGACTTTATCGCCAGTAATGACGACTTTCTGACCTACGCAGGCACGGTTGATGTTCGGCTGCGGGAAGGCATTTGGGTTGGCCTCGGCGGCGGCGCGTTTAGCGGCTCACGCTTTACCGATGGCGGCTTCTACTCTGCCCGCCTGCGTGTGGCCTACGAAAATTTCTCGCCATTCTAAATTTGGTGGCCCTGGATTACCCGGTAAGCCAGGTCACTTCTATGGATTTAATAGAAGTGACCCCGGTCTTTGTTGCTCGCGTTTCCGGACGGTGAACCGGTACCCAATTCACCTGGAAACGCTCTGGCAAGTCCGGGTCATCCATTCTGAATCCGTTGGTGAAACTAATGCTGTGGTTCCACTGCAAGCGTCTTGCGGAATTCCGCGACGCGCTGGGTCACACGCCCCCACTCTTCTTGATGTTTCTCCATATCCACATTGACGAGCCTGCGGTCTTCCACCACCAGCGCGCCGTTCACAATGGTGGTCACCACATCGGAGGGATAGGCCGAATGGGCAATGGTGGCGTAAACATCATAATTGGGCTGCATATGGGGCGCCGACAGATCGAGGATGATCATGTCGGCAAGCTTTCCCACTTCCAGCGAGCCGATCTTGTCTTCCATGTCGAGCGCCCGCGCGCCGCCCATGGTGGCCAGGTCCACAAGTTCGAGCGGCGTAAACGCCGTCGGGTCTTGGTAGCGCAGCCGCGCAATTCGGGCGGTGAAGGGGATGACATTAAAAATGTCGAGTTGGTTGGACGACATGGGGCCGTCCGTGCCCAGCCCAATGCCCAGGCCTTGCCGGTACATCTTCCATGCAGGCGCCAGCCCCATATTATATTTCGTGTTGGATTTTGGGTTGTGGCCCACACCGACACCGCGCTCTTTCAGGATTTGAATGTCGCCCTCGTCCGCGTAGATCACATGAGCCGCGACGAGATTAGGCGCCAACACCCCCACCCGATCGAGATACTGAATGATGGTTTCGCCATCCTCCATGGATTGAAAGCGTTCTTGGATCAGCTCTTTCTCATTAGGAAACTCCGCCATGTGCATGAGCAGCGGCACGCCATGTTTCTCCGACAAGGCGCGGGCTTCGCGCAGTTTTTCCGGAGATACGGTGTAAGGCGCGTGCGGCGCCACGGCAGGGATGATGAGCGGATCGTCTTTATACGCCTTAATGAAGTCCTCAGCATAGGCAAGGCCGCCATAAGGGTCAGGCGCGTCGACCACCGGAAAACCGATCACGCTTTCGCCCAACACGCCACGAATGCCGACTTCCTTGGTGCCCCGCGCCACCTCGTCTTCGTGATAGTACATGTCGGTAACAAGGGTGACGCCGCCAAGCGCCAGCTCCATCGCCGCGTGGCGCGCCGCCACATAGATGAGCTCGCGGTTGAGGAGTTCTTTTTCGAGCGGGAACATCACATCGAACAGAATGTTCGCGACCGCATATTCGCCCATGCCCCGAAAGGCCACCATGGGGGTGTGATTGTGCAGGCTGATCATGCCCGGCATGAGGATATTGCCACCGGCATCGATGACCTTTGGTGCGCTGTATTGATCCGCCAACGCCGCCTCGCCGATGGCGGCGATTTCGGTGTCCTTCACCACCAGAACACCCTTTCGGACGATCCGGTGCTGCTGATCCATGGTGACGATATTGGCATTTTTGATGATGAGTGATGCTTCTTCGCCCGCACTGGTTGGGATGGGGCCGACCAGGAACAAAGACAACAAAACAAATAACGAAAAGCGCATGGAAGCTCCAATTGAGGCGGGATTTGCTCGAGCCTAGGCCAATTCCGCCGATTGTGGCAAATGACGCTCTGGATCAGCGCTCACCAAGGCGGTAAAAGTTGCGCAACCAAATTGGGACATCTTTATCGTCACCCGGAAGGACGCGCACATGAATAAAGCAGTTGAAACCTGGCACTCGATATTAGAGTCGCGCGACGTCACGAGGCTGAGTGAGTTGATCGCCGACGATGCGGTGTTTCACTCACCCATCGTGCACACGCCCCAGAAGGGCAAGGACTTGGTCATACTCTATTTGACCGGTGCCTTTCACGTGTTGTCCAGCGATTCATTCCAATATGTGCGCGAGGTGGTCGCGGACAACGAAGCAGTGCTGGAGTTCGAATGTGACGTGGACGGCATTCATGTCAATGGTGTCGATCTGATCCGCTCCAACGATGCGGGCCAGATTGTCGATTTCAAAGTATTGATCCGCCCTCTGAAGGCCGTCAACAAGCTCCACGAGAAAATGGGGCAGATGCTGGAAGAACTCGCACCGAACAAGGCCGCGTCTTAGTCCCCATGCCGCAATTTGTTGTTTCCGCATTTTATCATTTCACGCCGTTTCCTGATTTCGAAGCTCTTCAGGAACCGATCCAATCCATTCTTGGAGAACAAGGCGTGCTGGGCACCGTACTGCTCGCGGCTGAAGGCATTAACGGCACGATCGCGGGATCCCGCGCCGGGATTGACAACGTCATGGACTATTTGCGGACGCTGCCGGGATGCCGCGACCTAGAGCACAAGGAATCGACTGCATCGGAGATGCCGTTCTACCGGTTGAAGGTGCGTCTTAAGAAAGAAGTGGTGGCGATGGGGGTGCCGGAAGCCGACCCAACCAAAATGGTGGGCACCTATGTAGACCCGCAGGATTGGAACGATCTCATTTCGGAATCGGACGTGGTGGTGATCGACACGCGGAACGACTACGAGGTAAGCATCGGCGCGTTTAAGGGGGCCACCAACCCCGAAACAAGGTCCTTCCGTGACTTCCCACAATGGTTTTACGAGAATCGAGGAGCGCTCGACGGCAAGAAAGTTGCCATGTATTGCACCGGCGGCATTCGATGCGAAAAGGCAACGTCCCTGCTGAAACTCGAAGGGATTGAGGATGTCTTCCACCTAAAGGGCGGCATTCTCAAATATCTAGAGACAGTTCCCGAAAGCGAAAGCAAGTATCACGGCGAATGCTTTGTGTTCGACCACCGCGTTTCGGTAGGACACGGATTAAAGCAAGGCACATATGACATGTGCCATGCCTGTCGCCGGCCCATCACCGAAGAGGATAAGAAATCCAAGTATTACATAGAGGGTGTTTCTTGCGATCACTGTTACGACAGAAGCAATGACGATCAAAAAGCGCGCTACGCCCAACGCCAGAGGCAAATGGAACTTGCCGAAGCCCGCGGCGAACCACATATCGGTGTGGTGCAAAAGACGAAAAAGAAAGAACCGTTCGAAGAGTTTTGATGAGCCAGCCCCTGCCCATCCTCTATTCCTTCCGCCGCTGCCCTTATGCCATGCGGGCGCGGATGGCGCTGACCGTCAGCGGCCAGACTTGCGCCTTGCGAGAGGTGGTTCTGCGCAACAAGCCGCAGGAGATGATCGACGTTTCCCCCAAAGCGACGGTGCCGGTGTTGGTGTTGCCCGATGGGGAGGTGCTGGATGAAAGCTACGCCATCATGGCGTGGGCACTTGCAAGGAGCGACCCCGACCGTTGGCTCGAGCCCGAAGGAGGAAGTCGTGCGGACATGGACGCCCTGGTCGCGGAAAATGACGGACCCTTCAAGACCCATTTGGACCGCTACAAATACCCCAACCGCTATGAAGGGGCGGACCCGCTGCACCACCGTAGCGAAGGCCTCTCGTTCCTGGGAACGCTGGACACTCGGCTGAGCGAGCACCGCTACTTTTTCGGCGAACGCATATCATTGGCCGACATAGCCATCCTCCCCTTCGTTCGCCAATTTGCCAACACAGACCGTCAATGGTTCGACACTGTAGATTTCAAATTCTTGCACAACTGGCTCGGCACATTATTGGAATCGGACTTATTCACCAGCATCATGAAGAAATATCCAGCCTGGGCAACCGGAGACGATGAACCCCTCTTCCCGTAGCCCAACGCCAAGTGATACATCTGGCAAGTCAAACTGACCGATCAGGGAGAGGAAGGCGTCATGTCGAACACCGATATCGTTTTGTCATTCATCAAGGCTTGGGAGAACCGGGATACCCAAACCATCTTGGACACGCTCACACCCGATGCCTTCTATCACAACATCCCCATGGATCCGCTGGTCGGCACCGAGGCCATCAAGCAGTTCGTCGCGCCCTTCTTAGAGACGGCGGAGAAAGTGGTGTGGGAAGTCCATCACATTGCTGAGAATGATCAGGGTACGGTCTTGACGGAACGCACGGACAACTTTCATCTGGCCGGCGGCAAGAAACTCTCTGTACGCGTCATGGGCACTTTCGAGCTCAAAGGCGGCAAGATCACCCATTGGCGGGACTATTTTGATCTAGCGGAATTCCAAAGCCAAATGGCCTAAACGCTGACGACGCCAAAAAGCGACGCACTTCTTTCGACGGTCCAAAAAGCGCCGGCAATGCCCGCCGCGTAAAGCGCAGCCTGCCTGGTGACGACATGATAGCGCGTGCCCATAAGCCGGACGAGAAACAAAACTGAAAGCAGCACGCCCACAAAAGCGATCTGCCCCATTTCCACACCAATATTGAAAAACAGAAGGGCGGGCACGATGGCGTCTTGAGGCAGCCCAGCACTGGTCAGCGCCCCAGCAAATCCCAGCCCGTGTAGTAGGCCGAATGCAAACGCGATGGCCCAGGGCTGTCGGCGTGCCAGCGTCGGGCGCACGGCTTGATTCTTGAGGGCTTCGGCCGCTACGAAAACGATACTCAGTGCAATGAGCGCTTCCACCAAACCGCTGGGCACTGAAACGACACCTAACACCGCCAAGCCCAGCGTGATACTGTGCGCCACCGTAAAGCTCGTCACCGCAAGAATCATCTGGCGGACCGAGTCGATGAGCAGCAAGAGCGCGACCAAGAACAACAGATGATCGATCCCCAGCCAAATATGGGTCACCCCAAATGGCACATAGCTGCGCGCCACATCTGCAACGGTGGTTTGAGCCGCGACGACAAACGCGTTTTCGCCGCCGGTCAGACGGACGTTCTGTGGCGGTCGATCAAGCCAATCGATCCGCGCGATGGTTTCGACAGCCATGGTTTCGAGGCCCGAAACGACGATGGTTTCACCCGCGAGGTCGCTGTCGCAGCGCACCCGCCACTGTTTCACCACCGCCGCCGCGCTGCGCACGTGTGTGTGGGGCGAAAGGGCGGCGCATACGGAAGGCAACTGAGCGTCCAACTTCAAGACTGCCGCACCGCGGGCCGGCACTTTCCACAAGACGGAAAACTCATATTCTGCTTCTTGGGAAAGGTGCAGGAATGCGGGCCGTACTTCATGCGCCTCAGCAACCGCACCGCAGAGGAAAATGGCGAGCGTTGCGGTGATCAGCCAGCGAAACATCTTGTCAATCTCCATCCGCAGCGATGGGATCGATGTCGATGCGATAGCGGCCCCGTACATCATCGTAATAGGCCTGCCGCAGCTTGAGCCGTTCCGCATCACGCCAGTCCCGCTCCAGTGCTTCCCGAATTTCCGATAGCGGTGGCACGCGTGCATCGACGCGCTTGCTCACCAAGACAAAATGATCGCCGAACGAAGAACGGATAGGGCCGTGCCATTCGTCTAGCGTGGCTTTGGCGACCAATTCCGCAAATCCCTCGCCGAAAGTTGCTGTGATCTGTTGGTTGGTCGCATCATCAAGTTGGACGGGCAAAAGCGTTCGGTCCCCTATCTCGTCCGGATCTGCCGTCGAGGTCAGTGCACGCCGAATTTCGGCAACGCGTTGGTCGTGGTCGGTGCCGTCGGATGCTGGGTGAATGAACACGTGGCGAAAGGTCGTGCGAGTGCCTAACCGATAGCGGTCGGGTTTCTCTTTCAGAAAGCTTTCCAGATCTTCCGTATCGGGCGTAAGGCGCGCGGCCAGATCGTCCGACAGAAACTCCAGCTTTTGCGCAAGCCGTTTTCGGACGACAGCGTCGCCATCGCTCAACCCCAAAGCAATCGCCTCTCGGGAAAGGACTTCTTCCCGAATGCGCGCCGCAATCAGACCCTTCTGTTCTTCTGGTGTGGGCGGGCGCCCCCAAGTGCGTTCGAACAGGGCCGCAATGTTGCGCTGCTGCGCCGCCGTTATGTGAATGCGGTTCGGCTCGCTCTGTTCCTCCGGCCCGATCGCCAGGTACAGCAAGAACAGAACCAATCCGGCACCCAAAAACTGAAAGAGGGGTTCGCGGCGTACCCAGGCCACAGTTCCTTTACCCCCCTACACTCGTTGAGATTGCCTAAAACCGTCAGCCCTTCGGCGTGTACCAAATCGGCGACGTATACGCCCGGTCCTGCACGGCAACCGGGGCCCCTTCAGGAATGGGGACACCAAAATGTTTCGCATCATAAGTAGACCAACGCGGCGTCGGGATTTCGATCACGCGGGCATAATAAAACGCACGCTGGCTGACGTCGAACTCAGGATCGTTCCACACAGCCCCAAGTTCCGCTGCACCGATCGTATTTGTCCACGTGGCATTTACCACATCCACCGTCGACCCCACCGGCGGCAACACCCCGTCTGTACCTTGTTGACGGCCGTCTGACCAAACCACATCGAAGACTTTCTCTTGCGGGTTCCCATCCACATCGAGCCACCCTTTGACGATCTGTATACGGTCGAGATTGGCGCCCATGGCATCCCGGATGGCGTAAATCAAGAAGGATGGGGCGGCGATGTCCGCTGGCTTGTCGGCGAGGTCACCTCCCATAGGGACGCCCTTGTCATACCCGACACGCGCAAGGTAGCGGCTGTTGAGGTCCGCGGGATCGAAAGACCACCCCCCAAAGAAGCGAACCCGCAGGCGGCTGCCGGTGGTGGCATAAACTTCCTTACGGGCCATAGCATCGAACAAGCCTTCGCGGGTGTTTTCTTTTGCCCAGACCGCCGCCAATCCCGAGGCAACATAATTCCATTTGTACAACGAGCGAGCGGCCCCCAGGCTTAACGGTCCCACCATGCGTTTGGGCGACGGCTCCACACCCGTATGTTTGCCCCAGAAATTGTCTTCCTGAGGCGTTGCCAGCGATGTGTGGCTGTCGGTGGAACCAATCATGCCGAACTTGTAGGGGTTGGTGCCCAGTTTGGCTTCCAAGGCGAGTCCTTGTTTCAATGCTTCGCGAGCATATTCAAAACGCAGCATTTCCTGCGTTTTGGGTTGAGATTGATCGAGATTAGCCACATCCCAGTTCTCGAAATCCGCAAAGGAGTCATCCGGCGACAAGAAGGGGTGTGCTTCGCCGTCCCCCTTGATTTGGGTCACCTCGTAAACCGGCTCCCACTCGGCGCGCTGGTCCACATAGGCTTTGTCGATGGCCACGCCGTCATACTGTTTGTCGATCGGAAACATAATACCGTTGGACAGATTGCCATTATGCGCAAATGCCATGACCTGTCCGCCCAGCGTGGCTTCATAGTTTGCAAGCCATTTCCAAAGGTCGCGTGGATTGGGGCTGCCATGAGGCGGCGTCGCGGTAAAAGGCACCATTTGACCCGCCACATCCGCACCGTCGCGGTAGATTACGACCCGGTGCAGATTGTTGCCGAGAATGAGCGACGTCCATTCATAGCCGATGAAAGCGCTGAACTTGCCAGGATCGTTGTATTCGTCAGCCAACCGCACGGTTGTTGCCCACGCGGCTTGGTATGCCGGCGAGTCCGGCGAATAGGTCAATCCTTCCGGCATCTTGCCCTGGGAGAAAAGCCCGATAATTTCGCGGGCAACGCCCACAGCGCTTTGACCACCCTGGTTGATGCGCTCGTGCCAATCCTTGCCTTCGGGAACCGCAAGAATGTTCGGCGTGCCCGCGATGAGGTCGGGAATGAATCCCATACCGTCGGAATGATCCGCCACCACAAGAAAATCGAGCGGCCTGGATAACTGCACCTGCTGGCCGGTGGTGGCCGTTACTTGTTCGCCGCGGGCAAACTTGTACGCTTCCGCAATATCGAGCCGGTTGCCGAAGGCCCCCGCATCCCCAGAGAATGACGTGTGCAGGTGGGTGTCGCCGAAGAAAACCTGGGTCGGATATTCCCGATCCGCATACGGAGAATATGCCGTCGTCTCCTCTTCTGCCGCTGCGGGTACCAGCGCTAAACCGACCGCAATGACAACGGCCGCCAGTTGAGAGCCTTTAAACGGTTGCGTCGACGTCGCTCGAAACATGGCGCACCTCTCCCTGTCTTATTTTTGTTATAACAGGGAGACTACACCATGCGGCTAGGCGCGCACAATGCGCCTAATTGGCATCATGCCGATGTGGCGCGAACGTCTATTGCTCCGCTTGGGGCATATTCCCCTGCATGATACTGCCCAGATCCGGCACTTCGGTGAAGGTAATGTTTTCGGGCACCACATAGTCTGCATCGGCGCCGCCATTGCTGCGGTCAATCTTTGTTGCTTTCTTGACCATCCCGGCAATGTCCGTTTCCAACGTAAGGCCGTCTTCAGTCATGCACATGGTGCCCATGCCGCTTGCGAGGACATTGCATGTTTCGCCCGCGATCTCTTTCGTCTCACCGTTGGGCGAGAAGCCCATGGCGGCGATCATTTGATCGGCGAATTGCTTCGGGTCGGACTCGGCCGCCTGAGCGAAGGAATCATAATATGGATTGTCCATCTTTGTGCCCTGATTGGTTTGAGCATCAAAGGTGACAATGGTCTTACCTTGCGTAATGGAACGTTGATTTTGCGTTTGGCTAAACGCGCCCATACTGATCGTGGTGTTTTCCCAGCGCGTTTGTTCCATGCCCCATTCCCGGATGCATTCCTTCGACGTGCCCGACTGCATGGCACCGGAGTGCTCGTATTCGATGCAGTATTCTTCGACAACATGGAGTCTCGCCGGCTTGGCGCCGCCACCATCGTCGTTGGTCGTGTCGTTCGCTTCTCCGGTAAGCACCGCGACATCCGAATTTTGCGGCGCGTCCCCTGAACTGTCGGCGGCATCATCCGAGCACGCGGTCAACAATGCGATTGCGGCAACCCCTGCCAAAACCTTTCCATAAGTCATTTGACTCTCCCCTCATGCGACTTGGTCGCGGAGACCCTGGCCCAAAGTGGCAGCTCACGCAAGTTTTAGCGGGCTAACTTGTGCGATCCGTCACGATTTGCCTTAAATGGTGCCGATAACACGGTCGACTGCTGTTATGTTAGGCGCCACGAATCATAAGGGGGGAGTCGGCTTATGACCATTTGGCGCTTGATCACACTTATAAGCATGTGCAGTTGGATCAGCGTCAGTGCGGCCGGCGCCGAGGTCGCTGCGCAACATCAACCGGACAAGTTCTATGTGATCTATGACAGCTCCAACTCCATGTGGGGAGCATTGTCGGATGAGTCGCGCAAATATGAATCCGGACGAAAAGCCCTTTCTGCATTTCTGTCGCAAGATTTTGAGGGTCGGCAAATCGCCTTTCGCGCCTATGGACACCGGGAAAAAACAGATTGCCGCGACTCTGAATTGATTGTTCCGTTTACGGATTCAACGAACGCAAAAGACAAGATCTCTGACGCCGTCGCACGCATCCGACCCACCGGTAAGACACCCATCTCCTTTAGCCTGCAGGAAGCATTGAAGGATTTTGGCGAAAGCTCCGGCGACATTCTGTTGGTGAGCGATGGCATCGAAACCTGTGAAAGCGACCCATGCGATTTAGTGCGCGCCTGGCAGGCGTCAAACGTAAACATTCGCGTGCATGTGGTAGGTGTGGGACTGTCGGACTACCAGCGGGAAGCCATGGCCTGCATTGCAGACGCGTCCGGCGGAAAATACTTTGATGCGGATTCCGAAGAACGGTTCGCCGAGGCTCTCATCGGGGCAGGCAGCGCCATAGCGGCGCCTAAACCCAAACCTGAAGAAGTTGAAACGGCGCAGGGGTATGAGTTGCGGATTGTGGCGAACGACGAAAGCGGCCGTTCCTATGTGGTTGCAGGTACGCTTTCGCAAGAGGGATCGGAGTCCGTCGAAGTCCGCAGCCATCGCCGAAATGTCCTGAAAGGACCCGGAGACTACACGATCCAAGTGGGCCCCGTGCTCGCGGACAACACCACGTATGAGCCCGTCACCAAAAAATTTCGGGTTGAAGAACCTGGCGCCACCACGGTAGAGGTAACGGTTCAAGCACCGGCGATCGTCAGTGCGCAATTTCTGGAAGAAGGCGCTGAGCACCCCGGAGCGCTCGTCACTGCTTTTGTAAATGATGTTGAGGCATTTCGGTTTCGCGCCTTCGACGAAGCTTTAGCGCGGCCCGGCGCATACGAGTTTAGAACCGAACCAAACAAAGACAACGAGCTCACCCAGGCCGGAACGTTGGTGGCGGGCGAACACACTGAACTGCTCTTTGAACTGACAAAAACGATCAACTTCTTCATCGTGTTTCGATTGCCGAACGGCGAGATCATTCGCCGCAACTCTACATTGATGCGCGGCGGCGAAACGGTCTATCAAGTCCATGGTCAAAATGGCGGCTGGGCGCGTCCCGGAACCTATGAAGTCAGCTCGCCCGACCCGATGCTACCTCTGCCACCAACAACCGTCGACATCAGGAATGACGGCGGCACGATCACCCTGCCCCTTGACGCAGGCTTCGTTGAAGTTTCTTACGCGCCTTCAGACGACTCCTATCTGAGTACGGCGGATCGAGCGTTCATCGAGCCAGTCGACCGCAATGGATCACGCAGTTTTATAAGACCTGGCGATGAAATAGCGCTTACCCCGGGCGCATACGATGTGATCCCGCAGGAAGCCGCCGGCTATTTCGAGCCGCAGCAGATCACAGTAGAGAATGGCCAAACACACGCCGTCCTTTTTGAACCAAAACCACTCGGCCGGGTGATCATCACCTATGCGCCGTCGGACCAATATAAGACAGACCCCGATCGTGCCTTTGTCGAAGCGCTTGATGGGCAAGACTTGAAGAAAGGGTTCGTTCGGCCCGGCGCGCCGCTGAAGCTGTTGCCAGGACGCTACAAAGTGAATGGCTGGCGCGCCGCCGGAACGATCCCCGCGCAAGAGTTCACGGTCACGCCCCACGAGACTGTCAATGTCGTGCTAAGGCCCACGGTACCATAAAGCGAGCTAGCCGAAACTGTACCAAGGATCCTCTGGGAAGCGGCTCCCACGGGTCCTCAATTGGCCATACAATCCAGCTTCCCATTCCGCGGTGGCGGCCATGTTTTGGTTCCAATCCATCACATAAACGCGCTTTAAGATCTTCCATTTAGCGGACCTTTTCTCGAACAGATCCAGATAGCGGCCGCCTACGATCATGTCTTGAACACCGTCGTCGCCATTCAGATGGTGATAGGCAACGCAATACGTTTCTGCCTTTGCGCGATCACCGGCGAGTTCGATGTAAACATTGCTGATGAGATGCATGGTCTGGCGCATCTGTTTCAGCGCGGGAATGACATACTCGCAGAATTCATGGGCATTGCCGTTGAATGAGCCGTGATCGTCTGTCGCTTCCGGCCAATAGACGGACTTCAGTGCTTCCATGTCGCATCGGTCGATACCCCGGCAATAGGTCACCAGCGTGTGCTCAATGGCCTGGCGGTCGTGAAGCTCCTGAAGGTCTTCTTGAGATATCATCGGGCACCTTTTCGGGTAACTTGGGTTTTATGCGGGCACAAATCCGCTCGTCACCGACATGGTGTTGTCGACCACGATGCGCGTGCCATTGATGAATTTGGATTCGTCAGACGCCAGAAATACCACCGCATTGCCCACATCGTCCGGCTCGCCCAGCCGCGTTTCTCCGCTCGGCTGTGTTGCCGGAGGCTGGAAGCCCTGCTCCATGGCTTTCGCCACCTTGCCCGGCACGTCGGCAACCATCGGTGTTTGGATGCCCGCGGGGTGTATTGAGTTGCAGCGAATGTTGTATTTCATCTGCGCACAATGAACTGCTACGGCGCGGGTCAGGGCTTCAACCGCTCCTTTTGCCGCGCAATAGGCCGTAAACATCGCTTCGCCTTGAAGAGAGGCCAGCGACGCCATGTTGATGATCGAACCGCCGCCGCTTTCTTTCATTGCCTTCACGCCATGTTTGCAGCCGAAGAAGGTACCGTCGGCGCTGACCGCATTGACAAACCGCCATTCATCCGTCGTCTGAGACTCTATGCTGCCGACCTCGACAACGCCTGCATTGTTGACCAACACGTCGAGCTTCCCGAAACGTGAAACGGCTTCGCCGACCACATCGGCCCATTCGTTTTCATTGCGCACGTCATGTTTCAGAAAGATGGCGTTGTCACCCAAGTCGCGGGCAACCGCGTCGCCGGCCGCTTGATCCACATCTGTCAGCACGACTTTCGCGCCTTCCCTGACAAACAGGCGCGCATCCGCCTCTCCCAATCCTTTTGCGGCGCCGGTGATGATCGCCACTTTGTTGTCGAGGCGTCCCATAATGTGATCTCCCTGTGATGGCTGTTTGGGCACGCATTATTGCGCTGCCCCAGTCGCAAATCAAAGGCCTTGCGGCAGGAATCGAACGGATTCATTCGACCGAACTGAATGCCCGCCGACGGAAGATCACCAATATGGATGCTTATGCAGAATTGCTCTGCGAACGGCCAATGTACTAAATCATACGGCAGCGGCCGCAGGATGCGACCCCGCAAGTCTCGTTCTGGCCAATGTGTCGGCCACGTGATTGGTGGACTGATGACGCCAATTGCTTTCTTCAAAGATCTGCTGCAACGACATGGGAATCATGCCAATCCGCTCTTCGACCATGTCCGATGACAGACCCAGATACTCCGCGGCCACCTGGATGATGCCTCCCGCATTAATGACATAGTCCGGCGCGTACAGAATGCCACGCAAGCGCATCAGTTCACCCACTTGGTCTGAAGACAACTGATTATTTGCCGCGCCCGCGACGATCTTTGCGTTCAGCCGGCTCACATTTTCTTTCGTCAACACGCCACCCAGAGCACATGGTGCAACCACATCGACGGGCTCAAACAAGATGTCGGGAGCTCTTACCACACGAGCGTGAAACTTTTCGGCGGCAGCGCGTACCTTTGCCTCATCGATGTCGGCAACGACAAGCTCGGCTCCCGCTCTGTGCAATTCCTCGCACAAATGAAAGCCGACACTTCCCAACCCTTGAACGGCCACCCGCAAGCCCTTCATGTCGCTTCGAGACAGCGCAAACTTGACCGCCGCGCCGATCCCCAGAAACACGCCATGGGCCGTTTTGGGTGATGGATCGCCTCCCGGCTGGCCTTCCTGTGCCGGCAATCCGGACACAAAAGACGTTTCGGCAGAGACGGCAACCATGTCTTCAATACGTGTCCCTACATCCTCTGCGGTGACGTATTGACCCTTCAACGTTTCGACCGCGCGGCCGAATGCGCGGAAGAAAGACGTGCGATCAATGTCCCCACGCTCTGCCCACACCACGGCTTTGCCGCCGCCCAAGGGCAGACCCGCCATGGCGTTTTTGAAACTCATCGCTTTGGAGAGACGCAGTACATCCGACAATGCTTCCGCACGATTACCGTAGGTCCAAAAACGGCACCCACCGGCGCCGGGCCCAAGCGCCGTATCGTGGACCGCAATAAATCCCTCGAGACCGGTTTCGACGTCCGAAATCGAATAGACCGCTTCGTGATGATCGAACCCGTCGCAAGCCACGAGTTCTTCCGTTGTCAGGCGCAATACTTTCATCGTCTCCTCGACGGGGCATTCTCTAACAGCATGAAGATGGTAGTTTCTCCGGCACGAAATTGGCTTGCGTTATGGCCCCGAAACAGTTTCACAAAATTCGGTTGATGATTTGTTTGCACAAGATTCGTGACACAGGCTGGAAAACCGCCAAAAATCGAGCAAAATTGGCGGGAATGGGAGACGATCCAAGAAAAGGTGATGAACTCAATGGACGCAATCGAGGCCATGGAAACCTGTATCGCCATGCGGTACCTGAAAGAAGATCCTCTGCCGCAGGACGTTCTGGAACGGCTGATCTATGCCGCCACCCGCGCTTCCAGCGCCGGTAACAGCCAAGGCTGGGAGTTTGTGGTGCTGACCGACGGCCCCATAAAAGAAAAAGTGGGCGCGCACGTCCGCGAGGCCATGGCGCCCGTCTTCGAGAACAAGCCGCAAGGGCTCGATGCCTCTCAGACCAAAATGTATGACGGCGCGCAATACCTTGCCGAAAACTTCGCCAAGGTGCCGGCATGGATCTTCGGCTGCGGACGAAAAGCCTACCCGCCGCAAGACCCTCAGGAAGTGTTCATGTATGCGTCTGTCTACCCTGCCGCGCAAAACCTGATTGTCGCGGCCCGGTCAATGGGTATCGGCACGGCGTTCACCACATTTCACATGATGGCGGAACCTTTAATCCGTGAGCTGATCGGTATTCCCGAAGACGTACAATTATGTGTTTCGATTGCCGCGGGCTATCCGGAACGCCAGTTCAAGAAAGTGAACCGGCGCCCCGTCAAAGACGTTATGCACCTCAATCGATGGTGACAACGGCCTATCCGCCGAATGTTACGACGCCATGGTTCCGGCGAGGAAATAGATCAAATAGGCCCCAAGGGCCACGCCCGAGAGCATTGTGCCGAAAGCGCCGAGGGCCCTCATGGTACGGAATATGGCGCCGCCATCCGCCAGGTGCGATCCCGAAAGAGACCCCATCCCGAGCGCATGAAAAATGCGCGCGCCGACAAATACGGCGCCGAACGCCATAACGATCTGTTGGGGCGTGCCCAACATTTCGGCTAGTGCGAGGGTCGCAATAAAGAGGGCTGCGTTTTCCGCCAGATTGCCATGGCGTCTAATTTTTCTTTCTAGATTCTGGTCATCGCCGAAGCCAACGCCGATGCTGGCGCGCGCCCGATGTATGCCGACAGTGAACATAAGCAATCGTTGCAGGATGATGATCGTCGCCGCGACAACGGCCGTAATGATCGGAGCAGTCACCTTGTTCTCCTTCAGATAGCCTTGCTGAATGGATTCGACGAGGGCGAACAAAGCAGTAATCCGGACGAACGAGTTCGAAAGCTCCGGAACGCAACCAACCGTCCGTAGCTTGTCGTTCTGATCCGGTTTCTCCCATCTTTCTCCGCCATCGCAGCCATTCCGCGATTACCGCATGATTGCGTTGCAAAAATGCATATGTCTACGGTGGGTTGCGCGCCTTGATGTTGCGAAAATTAGCCACATTTGTTGTGATGTGTCGTTGGAAAATACGGAGGGGCGCGTGAGCAGCATTCGGGATCTGGACTGGGAAGACGTCAAAACATTCGCTGAAGTCGCAGGGGCACGGACGGTGCGCAGTGCTGCAAAGTCTCTGGGCGTTCATCATTCGACTGTGAGCCGACGAATCGAACGTCTCGAAGAGAATACCGGCGTCCGATTGTTCGACCGGCGGCCGGAAGGGTATGCCCTAACAGAAGCCGGTGAGGATCTGGTGGCGGTGGCACGCTCTTTTGCCGACGAACTTAATGAGGTGGAACGGCAAATCGCCGGGCGGGACAATGTGCTTACCGGAAAAATCAGTGCCACCATGTCGGAACCGATCGCGTCAATTGCCTTCGGACCTCGGCTGGTTGAGTTTACCGAGCGCTATCCCGGACTCGACTTGGAGATCATCGTTACTCATGACTTTCTGGATGTGGCACGCCGGGAAGCGGATGTGGCCATTCGGATGGACAATAATCCGCCGCAGAGTTTGGTCGGCAAACGCGTTTTCCAATACCACTCGACCATTTACGCAACCCCCGCCTATTTGGACACGCATGATTTAATCAACAATCCCGATGACGGCCGCTGGATCGGTTGGGACGACGCGGATGGTCTGTATCCCGGATGGACACAGGATACGGAGTTCGCTCGTGTACCCGCTTGGGGGGCATTCCTTGATCTAAGACTTCAGCTCTCCGCCGCGAAGGCCGGTCTTGGGCTTGCGATGTTGCCCTGTTTCATCGCGGATCGTGAGGAAAAATTGGTGCGCGCGACGGACCGAAAACCATTCCCGTCGCGCGACGTTTGGATTCTCACACACTCTGACCTGAGGCGCACGGCGCGCGTCCGCGCCTTCATGGAATTTGCCGAACAGGTCTTACGCTCGCACAAGAAAGAGTTTATCGGCGACCTCGAAGGGCTACATCAAAAGAAGCCCCACCGCGAACGTGTTTAGAATAAACAGGATCGTTGCACCGAACACATTCGTGTCCACTTCGCGCACTTTGCCCCCGATGTTGAATTTGAATGGCTTGATACCGTTAACGTCCTTGAGCGCACCGTCATACATCTTCATGCTGGAAATGGTCATGATGAACGTGGCCATCCAATTGTAGTTGAGGATTGCGGCCATCCAGAGGTGAAGTGGGCTTGGATAAACCCACAACAATGCCAAAACGAAGACCGACACACCTGTTTGGGTCAGCACCTGCCACACCACATGAAAGCGCGCATGGGGCGGCCACAAGGGATTGGTGGCATGGGTTGCATTGAAGTCGGCGCGCATGGGGCCAACCCCCATGGCAATCGCCACAAGCGACAAAATGATCTTTGCGGTGAAGACGGGATCCATCTAACTAATCCTTCCTTTAAATCAAGCCCGGATAGCTGCCGCCATCCAATTGCAAATTCTGTCCCGAAATGAATCCGGCCTGAGCGCTACACAAAAAAGCGCAAGCATCACCAAATTCCTTTGGGTCACCCATGCGCTTCGCGGCGATCGACTCCGCGATTTCCGCGCGCGCTTCCTCCATGGTGATTTTTTTGAATGCGACCGCCAGTTCGGCCATTTGCTTTTGGCGGTCCGTATCGAACCGCTCCGGCAATAGATTGTTAATGGTCACATTGTCTTTGGCCACATCTTGCGAAAGCCCCTTGCACATGGCGGTAAGCCCCGACCGGGCCGTGGTCGACAAACCCATGGGCGAGCGGGGCGACTTCACCATGGCGGACGTGATGTTGACGATGCGCCCGAATTTACGCTCTTGCATTCCCGGCAAAACCGCTTTGATTAGCAAGATGGGCGCCAAGAGATTGGACTGCAGAGCTTCGACCCAGTCCCGTTCACCCCACTGCGCAAACGCACCGGGCGGCGGTCCGCCATTATTGTTCACCAGAATGTCCGGCGCCGGACACGCATCAAGGAGAGCCTGTCGGCCCTCTTCCGTATCAATATCAGCGACAACAGGCGTGACGGCGACATTTGTCTGGGTGCGGATTTCGTCCGCTGTCGCCATCAACGTTTCTTCGTCACGGCCATTGATCGCGACCGCCACACCTTCGGATGCAAGCGACAGTGCACAGGCTTTACCGAGGCCACGCGATGACGCGCAGACAATGGCGCTGCGGTCCTTGAGTCCTAGATCCATCTAACCCTCCCGTCCGAGAATTTTGTTGAGATCGTTTTTGACTGTGTCGCCGCGCAGGGCGCCCGCGTTAGCGTAGCGCGCAGCGATATGACCATCGGGTCGGATCAGCAAAGCACCCGTTCCACTAACACCTGCCCGTTCCTCCCAACCTGCCGGCCCCTCTACGATATGGAGGTCGTCGAACTCACATTGCGGCGGCTGACTGGATGAGGCGCAAATCAGTGTGAAACGATCATGGGCGAGGCGCGACAGTATCGATTGCTTTTCCCCATCGACCATTATCCATTCGTGCGGCAGTAAGGCACCCACATCGTAGGACGGGGTGTATTGGCTGATATCGTCATCCGCAGGCGGCTCAATGGCAGCCGATCCCTTCAATGCTTCCGAGTGATAGCGATACCCAAGCTGGAGCTGGATGCTGTCGAAATGCGGCTTTTGCGCATTGATGGCTGCTTGAAGGGCCTCGTTTTCCTGTGGTCTTTCACAGGCCTTCAAAAAATGTTCGGACAGCTTCGCCGGATCGTCCCCATACAGCGCAGAAAAAACCTCAACAATTTTGGCCGCATTGGTCATGCTCTGCGTGCTGTTGTTGACAGCAACGGGTCTGCGCTCCACTTCATAAGTGTCGAGCAAAGATTCCAATGCCTGCCCCTTCAATACATGCGCAATTTTCCAGCAGACGTTTTGTGCATCACCGACGCCTGTGTTGAGACCCAGACCACCCGTCGGCGGGAACCGGTGGGCGGCGTCGCCAATCAGAAACACGCGCCCGCTGCGATAGTGCTCCGCTATTTGGGCGCTCATCGTCCAGGGGCTAATGTTACGCACCGAAAAATCGACCGTGTCGGAGCCAATCGCGTTGATCACTTCGCGACGGCAACGTTCTTCATCAAAGGCATCCGCCGATTCAACCGCCGGGTCGTAGGATTTCATGAAGACCCACGACTTGGTGTCGTCGTAAATGATGAAAGCTCCACCGGCGTCCGGATGAAAGTTGAAGTAGAGAACGCCGGGACGGTGATCGATAAACGCACCGAGGTCACCTTCGCAGTGAATCATCACATAGTTCTGCAGCGCCTCGGGTCCTTCCATCTTAATGCCTAGGCGATCGCGTGTGCGCGAGCCCGCACCGTCTGCAGCCAGAACATAGTTTGCTGCGATCTCGATGGGCGCATCTACGCCGCGCAGCAGGACATGCGCGGTGACACCATCAGCCGTCTCCTCGAGGCGGTTGGCCTCTGCCCCCCGAAGGATGCAGACATTGTCTTTCTTCTGGAGCTCGCTGGCGACCAACTGCTCGAACCGAGGCTGCGAAATATTGATGAGCGGAAAGGGGGTGATGGCCAGCGTCTCGTCGGTTTGACGCTCATATGTAAGGGCACCGAACTCGACACTGGCGAGTTTTGACACAAACCGCACCCAACCCGCTTTCTCAGGCGGCGTGCCGTGCGACCGGATGAGATCGCCGGAAACGCCCGCTTGATCGCAGATTTCGATCGTTCGGCAATTGACTGCATGCGCTTTTGGCGCGGTCATTCTTTCAAGCCGCCGCTCGACGATGATCGAAGAGATGCCTTGATTTGAAAGGAGCAGCGCGGCCATAAGGCCCACGGGTCCGGCACCGATAATCAGCACTTGTGTTTTCATGACGCATCCTCCATAATTGAGAGTACTCTCATTTTTGAAGGATGCAAGTATTTTCTTGAATTTTTTTTGAGCCGCGTTCAGAATGTCACTCCGGTCGAGACTAAATTCAAGAAAGGGCCGCGCCTTGCGCCACTATTTTCAGGACAAGTCGGTCAATCTCAGCAAGCGGGAACGAACACGCTCGCTCCTCATCGACGGGGCCATTAGCGCCATTGCCGAACATGGGCTTGAGGGGGCATCCATCAAAGAAATCACCACCATTGCCGGCCTTTCGAACGGCACGTTCTACAATCACTTCGAAGATCGAGAGGAAGTCTTTCGGCTGGCGACGATGTCCATTGCACAAGAGCTCGCCGACGATATTGCTGAGATGGTGGCCGATGTGGATGACGGCATTGCGCGCATCGTCATTTCCACGAACACTTTCATCGAACGCGCGGTATCCGCCTCGGATTGGGGCGCCATGATCGTCGATGCGGTCCACTATTTGGGTGATGTGCGCCAGGATGTGGCAACACATTTGCGTGCCGACATTGCCCTTGCCATGAAACGGGGCGACATTTCGGAAATGCCGGATCGATTTCAAATCCACCAGATTGTCGCGCTCATAGCGCTCGCCATCGAGGCGCAGCTTGATGGTGGCAAGAGCAAATCGATCAATTTCCGGACCTGCGAAGCCGTGCTGCGCCTTCTTGGACTATCACCGACGAAGGCCCAAAGGGCCGTCGCCGCACACCTTACCTAGAGCAACGTGCGCTCAAACCGACCCACACAGGGTTGGTTTGAGCGCACAAAGTTGCTGTATTTTGTAGATGTAGATCATCTTTATGCGATCAACTGGATCGTCGAAGGTGAGTCCAGTTGATCGCATGATGATCTAGACACCATTGGCTAAAAACCGGAAGGAACCGTCTGGTTCGGCCAAGCAAATACGGTCTCTCGTTCGTCCGTTTAGTTTGACCTTAATTGGCACCGCAACGCCGCCTAGGCTCGATTTATACCTGGCCTGCCTTCTTTCGTTGAGCGCGACTTCATCCCTTTCCACCCGATAGTGTTCGGCAGCAGCGGAAAGGCAGGTTGCTGGCGCCAGTGCCATAAGGTCGGCGCGGCTCATGTCATCCGCGTACGCCATTGAGGAAGTTGCCAGCCCCGCAGCCATGGCAAACAGATATGTGGATATCCCACGTTTCGTCCTATTACAGATGATCGGCATGATTAATCTCCCTTGCCCTCTTGAACACCCTGTGCCGAGCACGAGGCCGTCGCACGGTTTGGCGGCACGATAGGTAGGTGGGCATGGAGTAGCTCTGATTCGACGTGTGAATTCGCAACGGCGTGTCGCGATTTCACACCGCACAACGGCTTGATTTTGGCTTGGGATGCGGCGCCAAACGAACGGCGCTCAAACCGATTTTTAACCCTGGTTACGTAAGACTAACTTTGCTGGCGCATTGTCCGGACAATCCGGAATGTAGAGAGTACAGTGTCGGTTGCCGGGAAACCCACTCAGTGTCGATTAAGCCACACCGTAAACAATTCCTGATTGCCCCGCGCCCAATCGAGCTGGGCGACGACTGGTCTTGCATGAGTTTCGGTGACAAGTACCTCTGCCACCAAGAGGACCTAAACGTCTCCAAGGCAGTGGATGCGGACGGGCGGCCTTGGATACTGCTCGGACGTGCCATTGAGGTGGAGGCAGACCGCTCTGGCGCGCGGGAGGCCCTGCAATCTGCGCGCACATCCGATGTGCCGCGCCTGTCGCAAAGCTGGGCAGGCCGTTGGTTGCTCATTGAGCCCGATCACATTTTTACCGACGCGTGCGGCCTTCTTGGGTGCCTCTACACAACCGACCCTGAGGGAGCGCTGTGGGTATCAAGCAGTCCAATGCTGTTGGCCGAGCATGCCTTCGATGGAACCCCAAAAATACTTGATGACCGTCGTCTCAAACATGAGCTTGGCATTTCCTGGTTTCCCCCACCACGCACCAGATATGACGCCATCAGACGATTGCTGCCCAGCCAAACACTGTCGCTCAAGAGCAGCGACGTGGCGCCTCGCCCATTGCTGCCCGACATCGGCGAAACGAAAAATTACGGTCAAGCATTAGACTGGCTGACCAGTTGTCTCCAAACTGTCATGGCGCGGCTTCGGCAAGAGGTGGCGGGCCCCCTGTGGCTTGGACTTACCGCCGGTTACGATTCTCGGCTGATGCTTGCGATTGCGGCAAAATCCGGCATCGATATCCAGCCCTATACGCGGCTCACACCTCGCATGCTGGTTGCGGACCGCATGTTGCCGCCGGAGCTTTGCAAACTGGCGGGATATCGTCACCACACCATGATCGACCAGCGCACGGCCGTCGATCGCCTCGATCAACTGAAGCGGCACGCAGGCGACAATGTGGCTTTGCACGACGCCACCCCTTTTCTCTCGGGCGTGCGGTCGGCGATGAGCGGGCTGACATTCGGCGGACACGGGTTTGCTCTTGCCGGTGGCTTCGGCAACTGGCGGCAGTTGCCGTCTCAATTGCCCGGCCCTGGCGACGCAACGCGGTTGTTCCTTCAGCAATGCCAAGAACCGTTGGACTCCCCAGCCGCTTTCGGCCTTCGACAATGGTTTGAGTGGATCGAAGAACATCCTCAGCCTCACCTGGACTGGCGCGACCGCCTGTTTCTCGAGCAACGTCAGACCGGCTGGCTTGCGGCAAAAGAACAAATCTATGACATGGAAACGCTGGAGCGGTTTCCAATTCTCAATTGCGCCCAGATCTATGCTTGTTTGTTGGCGATCGACACGGATAAGCGCGTGGGATCTCTCATACAGGAAGACATGATAAGGCTTTTGTCGCCAGATTTGGCCGCGCTGCCGTTCAACCCACCCGACAGAAGTTATCTCACACGAGCCCCGCATCGCGTGTTTCAGCGCCGCTGGTTCTTTCTTTCGCGACGCGCGGCACGCCGGCTGGAGCAGACTCCGGCCACACATCGCGCTCAATTGCAGCAGACCAAGGATATGAAAGATGCTTGAAAAGATCCGCAGCTTGTCCCGACACTTTTCACGACTGATGAAGGCGGCCCCGGTTCTTAGGCGCCATCGCCGGGACCTCGATCTCAAGCGGGTCATGAGATCCTATTCAGGCGCCGTACCTTTGTGTTTGTTTTCGGAACCGTTTCTTTGGGTACGTATGCTGATTAATTCGAAGAATAGGTATAGGCGGCCGGACCAACGGCCCCACGCGTTTTACATGCCGGAGTTGCCGGCACGCCCCTTCGGCGAACCGGATGCAACGTCTCATCTGCTGGCGTCCCATGCAGAAGAAATCGTGCGTGAATTCACGGCGATTGTCCCCGAAGAAGTGACGTCGCCGTCAATCGGACTCACCTCGGGTGGCAATTGGAACACTTTTCCGCTGGTCAGAGCGGCAAAGCGCTTTGATGACAATATCCGCACCTGCCCCAAAACTTGGTCCGTGGTCGAACAATGTCCGTTGCCCAAAGACGTGCGCGGTGGCGTGTATTTCTCCGTCCTCGATCCTGGCACGAAAATCGAACCTCATTGCGGTCCGTCGAACCTGAAATACCGCTACCATGTAACGGTGAAAGCATCCGAAGGCGCGCGCATCAGATCGGGGCCGGAGTGGCGCACCTGGGAAGCCGGCCAATGCCTCATTCTGGACGACTCTTTCGATCATGAGGTGGAACACAATGGGGCTGAGCGCCGGGTTGTCCTCATTGTCGATTGCTGGCACCCAGACCTCACCGACCGCGAGCGCGCCTTCCTTACCGAACTGCACCAATGCTGGAATAACGAACATTCAGAAACGCCGAATTCGGCGGACAACTTCCAACTTGCAGAAAACGTCATGTCGTAAAGAAACGGCAAACAGTCGGTCAATGAAGCGCGATCTGCCCATGGCAGGCGCTTGACAGGCTATTGGCAGGGGCCGGTCTTATCAGTTTCTTATTCACATCCCACTACTCTAGCGGTGAGTTTCCTGGATTTGCCACCGCGAGTAGGAATGATGACCGCAGAAACGCCCAGTATCCCCAAATCAAAAAAGCAGGCTGCCGAGACCCTGCTCCAGGAGCGTTTGGCGAACGTCAATCATGCAATCTTGGTTGTCGACGAAACAGGCATTTCGATCGGGGCAAATGACGCCTTCTTCGAGACCACCCACCTTCCGCCCAATCACGTTCTTGGTCGCCCCATGGGCGACTTCGTTACCAACGGCGAAAATTCCGACAGCGAGGAACTTGGCGCTGCGGCCGACGGCATTATCCGGATCATAGGGGAAAATGAAGCGGCGGCAGAATTTGCCTTGCGCCGAATCCCTTTCGAAGTTCACGATGGTGTGGTTTGGCATGTGTGCGAGTTCAAACCGACCGTCGCCCTCGCCGATGACTTCGAGGCCGAAGACCGGGTTCAGGCCCTTAAGCTGATAAACATTGCCACATCGGCGCCAGGCCCCACCCAATGTTCCACCTTCCGCTTCGTTTCGCGCGACAATCTGCAAAAACGGCTTGAGAGCAAATGGGACGACTTTTCCCAGTTACTCGACAATTTGGCGAATGACGTGCTCAGCGACGGCATTGAAGCCGGCGACATTCTGACCAAGACAGACAACAACGATTTTGTGGTCGCCTTCGAAGATCAGTCTCCGGAAGAAATCCGCGAAAAGACGCAAGACCTTTCCACACGAATTCATACGGCGGTCTTGAGCGAGGCATTCGAGACCAAATGTGCCGCCCTGGACCTTGGCGACGGCGTGCTGGAGACGGCGGCCAAGGTCAAGACAGCAACATTTGACGTAAATCTGTCGCGTGGATTTGGCGTGGCCAAATCACTTTCTGCCTTTTTTGGCGAGCAGATCGCAAACGCGCAGAAGAAGATCATCGAAACCTTTCGCTCCAACGTTTCAACAATTGTTCAGTCTACTGATTGGAAAGCGTCTACTTTCGTCACGCCGGACGGGTCGGCGACCGACATTCAGGGGTTTGCCTATTGCGGTAACGCCATTGATCTTTCGGCGCTGGACATTGTGGAAGTCGACGAGCTTGCGGCAATCCATTTTGACCTCGACTTGGCCCATCTATCCAAGACGCCCGACATTATTGAATTCATGCGCGACACGCGGGCACCACTGATGGTGGATGTCCATTTTTCGACTTTGAGAAGCCCGAAATTTAGACAGGCCTATATTGGCCAATGTGAAGTGGTGCGCGAGAAGATCGGCAAAAATCTAGCCTTTAACATGCAAGAAATACCCGACGGGACGGACCCCCAGGACATTTTGGGCGCTGTGGCAACGCTGAAACCGTTTAGCAAATATTGCTCGGTCGAAGGCGAACCAATGGCGGCGACGCCGTTTGGGGGACACATTTCATTGATCACTTGGTCGTACGGATCCCTCATGGCGCACCTGGCGCGCGGAGGCCAATTGGCGAACCGGATCGAACGGGTTCATCAGCACGAGGCGAGGATTGTCGTTAAGGACGTACCAAATACCGAAGCAGCAAAGCGTCTCCGACGTTTCAATATCGACCTTGTACGATTTGATAGCCGAAGTGCGGATGCTGGATCTTTGTCATTCGACAAAAAGGATCGCATGTCCTTCCGTCAGTCTGGGTGAGCCGCTTGCTGGGGCCCCGATGAAAATCAGCGGCTGCGATTGCACGTCCGCTTGATCGCCCCAATTTCCGAATGCGTTGCCAGACAAGCGTGACAAGGATCCGCCTGCGCTAAAGCTTCGGCGGACGGGCGAGATCTCACACTAGATATTACATTCGCCTTGCCGCCCGAAGCCGGAGGCGGGAGCCCCTCGCGGGCGCTGGGGCATTCTCACCTAAAATCGATCCACTGGATCGATTTTCCGGTGCGCCGCACCGTCGGCTCGAATGGTGGGCGTGACAAGGATTGAACTTGTGACCCCTACGATGTCAACGTAGTGCTCTCCCACTGAGCTACACGCCCTTACCATCGATGGCCCGGCGAAACGCCGAGGTATCAAACGAAGGAGGGACGATATAGCGGCTCAGCCATCGTCCCGCAAGCTTTCCGCGCCTTCCGCCCCGGTATCCGGGCGGCGTTTGGCTACGCCGCCATAATGCGGTCGACCTCATCCACCAAATCTCTCAAGTGGAACGGCTTAGACAGCACTTTGGCCGATTTGGGCGCTTCCGAATTGGGATTAAGCGCCACTGCCGCAAATCCTGTGATGAACATGATCTTGAGCTTGGGGTCCAATTGGGCCGCCCGCCGCGCCAGTTCGATCCCGTCCATGACCGGCATTACGATATCGGTCAACAGCAAGTCGAAATAGTCAGCTTCCAGCCGCTCCAAGGCATGGTCGCCTTGACCGAAGGAGTCGACCTTGTGGCCTGCTTTTTCCAAAGCAGCCGCCAGAAACCGGCGCATAGATTCGTCGTCTTCCGCAAGTAGTATTTTGGCCATTGGGAAGCCCCCATTTCCCCCAGAGCAATAATTTTCTAACACAAATCCAAGGAATCACCCTGATTTGCGCCTATTATTGAACAAGGAAAGGGTTAAACACAGTTTAAGCATATTAAAGATTGGCCGCGGCCGGCGCCTACACACCAAAGTTGACCGCTAAAGCTTGATCCAGAACCCGCCCAATGTTCCACTGTTTTCGATGACTTTGATTGACTCGCACTCTCAGCAAAAAACCGCCTTGGCGGAGCGCCAAGAGGCGCCCGACGGGCAACCCGACGGCACATTCCACCCGCCCTTTGACGTGCTTCTGCCCGACCAAGTCCGCCTGCCGATTGTGTTGAATTCGCCCCATAGCGGACGGAACTATCCTTCCGAATTTTTGGCCGCGTCGGCTCTCGATTCCCTGTCCATTCGGCGTTCGGAAGACAGTTTTGTGGACGAATTGTTCGAAGGCGCCGTTTCACAGGGCGCGCCGCTGCTTCGGGCCCATTTCCCGCGCGCCTATTTGGACGTCAACCGCGAACCTTTCGAGCTCGACCCCACAATGTTCGACGGTTCCTTGCCGCCCCACGTGAACACCACAAGCCTGAGGGTTTCCGGCGGGCTTGGCACCATTGCGAAGATTGTTGGGGACGGCTCGGAGATCTACCGCACCAAACTTACCTTTGCCGATGCGAGTGAGCGCATCGAGACGCTTTACAAGCCCTATCACGCCAAACTGCGGGGCCTCCTCAGCCAGGCTCACAAAGCCCATAAATGTGCCGTTCTCATCGATTGCCATTCCATGCCGTCGATCGGTGGCGTGATGGACCAGGACCCGGGCGCGGATCGGCCCGATGTGGTGTTGGGAGACCGCTATGGCACCGCCTGTGCGCCGGTTCTGATGCACACGGCCGAGCAGACATTACGGAGCCTGGGCTACAAAGTAACGCGCAACAACCCTTACGCGGGCGGCTTCAACACGGAACAATACGGCCGTCCCGCCCAAGGGTGGCACGCGCTTCAAATCGAACTCAATCGCAGCCTCTATATGGATGAGCAAACCGTGGAGCGGCGAGATGGATTGGCGCGCGTCCGCGAGCACATGTCCACGCTGATCGGGGCGCTCGCCCAAATCAATCACCGCTACCTGAAATCCCCCATCTGACGGGAAAGGGCCGCCTGGCGGAAGGGCGCCTACCTACTCTCAAGAAAAAAGGGCTGCGACCACAATGTGGAAGCAGCCCAAGTCTAGGGAGGAAACGCCCAGGAAGGGCCCAACGCCATTCCCCTCAGGGAATGACGCGGTGCAAAAACCTTCGCACTGCGTCGCACATAAATCAACCTGTTTTTTTAAATTTTTTTGAGACATTGTGTCACTAATGCGACGTTTCGCCGCCGTTTTCTGCCAAATTAGGCACGGTGCACGATAATTGTGCAGTGCGTGCTAATTTCGTGTTGCAAGCGATAATTAACAATTTAAAGCGACACTCGGCGGGCCGATTCCAGAAGGACGATTTCTGAGAGGCGCATTGCAGTTTCTTACTGCATTGACGCTAACATGTATGCCGCACAAACCGACCCGCTCAGCCAATGCAATACGCTTCCTCGGCAGCGTCTGCCTCATGATTGCGGCCGCCGGGGCGACAGCGGCATCGGCGGCAGACGGGCCGCCGCCTTATGATTGGTACGCCTGCGAGGACGAGGCTCGCCGGCTCGAGCTCCAAGAAAAAATCCCCAAACTATTGCTCACGGCGGTCACTTACACCGAGACCGGCCGACGTGGCCCGCAAGGCCAAAAAATCATGTCTTGGCCTTGGACACTTCATGCCGAGGGCAAGAGTCTACATTTCCGCACCAAGGAAGACGCCGTAAACGCTGTTCGAGCCCTGATGGACCGCGGTGTCCGGAACATCGATGTCGGCTGTATGCAGATCAATCTGCGCTACCATCCGCAAGCCTTCACAAGCGTCGAAGAAGCACTCGATCCGCTGGCCAATCTGTCTTATGGCGTCGCATTCCTGAAACGCCTGCAAGCGCGCCATAAAGGGTGGCCGGCCGCCATTCAAAACTATCATTCCGCGAACAAATCCGTGAACCAGGTCTATCGCAAAAAAGTGTTCTCGATCTGGGATCAGCTTCGGCGGCGCTCGGAGCGCGATCGGGCCCGAAACGACGTTTCGGCACTACCGCCGCCGACCCACCAAAACGAAATCGCATTTAGCGACCGAGCGCGCTCTGCAAGAGGAGAAACGCTGCTTGGTCGGCGTGAAAACCGAAAGGCTTGGACGTTACAAAATCCGGGCTTGAACGATCAGCCGCCCATTAGAGAATCCATGCGTCGCCGCCCGCTAGAGCCCCTTCCGTTTCATACGCAGCTTCCACACGCGCAATTTGTCATTGCGCTCGCACCGCAACGTTTTGAACCCAGGACAGAAGAGGCTATCGCGCGGGCGGACAATCCGGTTCGACTGACAGCCGACGATGATGGCCGCCTAACACTGTCGCATTTGGTCCGAATCACCAAAAAGGGTAGGCCCCACGCGGAGGCGACCAGGACAGCTCCGTTGGAAGCCTTGACCCCAGCTGCTGGGGTGCGTATGCAAGATAATGGCAGTTTTTAAGGGATTTCCGATAACCAACCAAATGGGTCGGCAGAGAATCATAAAAACGACACCTATTTTGAAGATAGTCCGGAAAATCCTGCGGGGGGTGGGCCAAACGGCCGGATCCAGGAGCGTTGCTTTCAGACTAGCGTAAGATGCACAGACTCAAGAACCGGCGAGCCAATGGCCCTTTTCGAATCGTCTAAGCAGAAATTCCGTACCGCGATGGTTACGGGCAAATCGCCCGTCGCCGACAAGCTCAAAAACGCGGCATTGTCCCGCCTTAAAAAAACACCAAAAGAGCCTCCCCCCGGCCCCGACAAACCGCGCACAACACTAGACCACCGCACCATATTCATTTCGGACACACATCTGGGCACACGCGGCTGCAAGGCCGAGCTGCTGGCCGATTTCCTGCGGCACAATGAATGCAAAACGCTCTACCTGGTAGGCGATATCATCGATGGCTGGCGGCTACAGCGGTCCTGGTATTGGCCCCAGTCGCACAATGATGTGGTGCAGGAATTGCTCAAGAAGGCGCGCAAAGGGACGAAGGTCGTCTACATCCCCGGAAACCACGACGAAGCGTTGCGTGAATATGCCGATCTGAGTTTTGGCGACATCGACATGCGCAATGAAGACATATTCGAATGCGCCGACGGGCGACGGTTTCTGGTGTTGCATGGCGACCACTTTGACGGTGTCGTCAAATATGCCAAATGGCTCGCAGTATTGGGCGACTGGGCCTATACCTCTGCCATGGTGTTGAGTGACGGCGTGAATGTGGTGCGCCGAAATTTCGGATTGCCCTATTGGTCTTTGTCCGCATACCTCAAACACAAAGTGAAAAACGCCGTCGAATATATCGGCAATTATGAAACCGCATTGGCCCGCGAGGCCCGCGCACGCAATGTGGACGGCGTGATCTGCGGCCATATCCACCATGCGGAGATCAGGCCGATCGGCGACATCCTGTACTGCAACGATGGCGACTGGGTTGAAAGTTGCACGGCGCTTGTGGAAGATAAGGAGGGCAGCCTTTCGATCATGCGTTGGACCAAGCTTGGCGGCGCAGTCGAAGAGAGTACGGAAGAAAGCCAAGCCGCCGCCTAGGCGAGCGGGCGTGTTGATGTAGCGACATGACGATCACGGAATTTTCCCAGGCAAAATGGACACCGGACAGCCGGTCTCAGAATGGACACCGCAAGAGACGGGTCTTGGTGGCGACCGATGCGTGGAAGCCGCAAATCAATGGTGTTGTCCGCACCCTTGATATCTTGGGCAAAGAGCTCGAGAAGATCGACATCGAGATCAAATATCTCGAGCCCGGATTGTTCAGCACACTGCCGTTACCGTCTTATCCCGAAATCAAGCTGGCCCTGAACCCGTGGTGGCACACGCCCGACATTATTCGGGAGTTTGGTCCGGATGCGATCCATATCGCAACCGAAGGGCCTATTGGATTGGCAGCGCGCCGGTACTGCCTTCAAAATGGCCGCGCCTTCACCACGTCGTTTCATACGCGGTTCCCCGAATACATCCACGCGCGCACCGGCCTGCCGCCCCATTGGTTTTACAAATATCTCCAATGGTTTCACGGGCCGACGTCCGGGCTCATGGTGACCACAAGCACCCTCATGAAAGAATTGGAAGGCTATGGCTTTGCGAACCTTCGCCTGTGGGAGCGGGGGGTCGATCTTGACCTGTTTCGGCCGCAGGATAAGTCCTGGCTCAAATTGTCCCGGCCGATATGGTCTTATGTGGGCCGCGTGGCAGTTGAAAAGAACCTTGAAGCGTTCCTCGATCTCGATTTGCCGGGGTCAAAGATGATTGTGGGCGACGGCCCCCAATTGGCCAGCTTGAAAGAGCAATACCCGCACGTCCATTTCACGGGGCCGAAGACCGGTCAGGAGCTGAGCGCGTACTACGCCGCAAGCGATTGTTTCGTTTTTCCCAGCAAAACCGACACTTTTGGTCTGGTGATCCTTGAGGCCCTGGCCAGCGGTGTGCCGGTCGCCGCCTATCCGGTCCAGGGCCCCAACAACATTATCGGCGACCGCCCTGTGGGCGCACTGAATGAAGATTTGCGCGCCGCCTGCATGGCCGCGCTTCAAATCGACCCGGCCCGCTGCCGCGAATACGCATTGCGCTTCTCGTGGAGTGCATGTACAGAGCAGTTCGTCGGCAATCTGGCTTTCCAGGAAAGCAGTGCCCGCGCGGCCTAACGCCGCCTTTTTCAGAACTCGTTACAGTAAGGCGCTCCATCGCATGGACTTGCGGAATATTGCCATTATCGCGCATGTGGATCATGGCAAGACCACACTCGTCGATCAGCTGCTCAAACAGAGCGGGACCTTTCGCGAAAACCAAACGGTTGCGGAACGCGCGATGGATTCCAACGATCTGGAGCGCGAGCGCGGCATCACCATTCTGGCAAAATGCACCAGTGTGGAATGGGCCGGCACCGGGACACCGACACGCATCAACATTGTCGACACGCCGGGGCATGCGGATTTTGGCGGCGAAGTGGAACGCATCCTGTCCATGGTGGACGGCGTTATTCTCTTAGTAGATGCCGCTGAAGGCCCCATGCCGCAAACCAAATTCGTCACATCTAAAGCGTTGCGCCTGGGTCTCAAACCAATCGTTGTCATCAACAAGATCGACCGCCAAGACGCGCGCCCCGACGAAGTGCATGAAGAGGTCTTTGATCTTTTTGCCGCCTTGGACGCAGATGAAGAACAGCTGGACTTCCCTCTGCTTTATGCATCCGGGCGGGACGGATGGGCCACCACAGACCTGCAACACGCAAACAATGATCTAGCACCGCTGTTCGCCTGCATAATCGAAAACGTGCCGCCGCCTCGCCTGATTGAGCGCGCGACGGAGGCGCCGTTCCGAATGTTGGCGACAACGGTTGAACGCGACCCGTATCTGGGGCGGGTCCTTACCGGCCGGATCGATCAAGGAATCGTGAAGCCAAACCAAACAATCAAGGCACTGAGTATTTCGGGTGAGCAAATCGAAACAGGGCGGGTCACGCGCGTCCTCGCATTTCGTGGACTTACGCGACAGCCCATTGAGGAAGGAGACGCGGGTGACATTGTCGCCATTGCCGGTCTGTCCGAGGCCACCGTGGCCCATACGCTGTGCGATCCGGCCGTCACGGAGACAATAGCTGCAAATCCTATCGATCCGCCGACCCTCGCGGTAACTTTTTCGATCAACGACTCGCCGCTGGCCGGTCGCGACGGCAGCAAAGTGCAGTCCCGCGTCATCGAAGAGCGACTAATGCGCGAAGCAGAAGGGAATGTAGCCATTCAGGTGACGCGTACGGAAGAAAAGGATGCCTTCGAAGTCTCCGGCCGCGGTGAACTGCAGATCGGCATATTGGTCGAAACCATGCGGCGCGAAGGCTTTGAGCTTTCCATCAGCCGGCCGCGGGTCATCTTTCGAAAGGACCCGAAAACGGGCAAGCGCCTTGAGCCGATCGAAGAGGTCGTCATTGATGTAGATGACGATTACACCGGCGTGATCATCGAAAAGCTCACCGCGCGCAAAGGCAGCTTGGAAGACATGCGTCCCACCGGTGGCGGGAAGACCAGGTTGACGCTTCACGTCCCCTCCCGCGGTCTGGTGGGATATCACGGGGAATTCCTAACCGATACCCGCGGTACAGGCGTGATGAACCGGCTATTCCATTCTTACGATGTATATCGCGGCCCAATCAGCGGTCGCACCAATGGCGTTCTCGTCTCTAAGGAACAGGGAAAGGCGGTTCCCTATGCTCTGTGGAACTTGGAAGAAAGGGGCACGATGTTCATTGCTCCGGGTACAGATGTCTATCAGGGCATGATTATTGGCGAGAATGCCCGCTCGAATGATCTGGACGTGAATCCGTTAAAGGCGAAACAACTGACCAATATTCGCGCGGCCGGTAAAGACGACGCCGTGCGGGTGACACCTCCCCGACTGCTGGCCCTGGAAGAGGCCATTGCCTATGTGGCGGATGATGAGCTGGTCGAAGTGACACCAAACTTCGTCCGTTTAAGGAAGCGCGAATTGCTGCCCCACATGCGAAAACGCGCCCAGAAGGAAGAAGCCGCAAGCTAAACCTGACAAGCAGCGCGGCAAGGGCGATAACCTAAAAGAGTTACCAATAATCATTCTATTTTGAGTTGATCCTCGGCGAATGATTGGTGTAGGTATGGCGACCAATTGCGTTGCCCGGCGTGTTCACCCCACGCGTCATCGATTGATTTTGGGGCAACTCCTGTCCTTTTCCGTGGAGACTCGTGCTTATGGTTCATCCGGTGGACGCATTTGTTGGGCAGAAGCTGCGCAATCGTCGATGGATGATGGGGCTCACCCAGCAAAAACTTGCGGATATGGTGGGCGTCCGGTTTCAGCAAATCCAGAAATATGAGAGCGGGGTCAACCGGGTCAGCGCAAGCCGTTTGTGGGATCTGAGTCAAGCATTGGATGTTTCGGTCGGGTTCTTCTTTGACGGATATCAGGGCGACATGCCTGGCGAAAACCCTGATGCGGCCATACCGGAAGCGGGCATCATGAATCATAAAGAGACGATAGATTTGGTGCGTGCCTATTATGGGATTGATCCCCCTGCCCGCTCCTGTCTTCTTGAACTCATGAAGACCTTAACCGCGGATCAGAACCAGCAGATGGCTTGAGCTTGTTGGGGGAATAAGGCAGGGTCGTACAACCAATCGCAACGCCCTGAGATATTCGCAATATGACAACTCATGCCTCGTTCGCGGCATTCGCTGAAACCCTCGCCGACGCTGCGCGGGAAAAGACGCTTCCCCATTTTCGAAAAAATGTCGCCGTGCAGAACAAGGCGGCAGGCGCTGAATTCGATCCGGTGACATTGGCCGATCAGGAATCCGAATTGGCAATCCGCAAGCTAATTAACGAACACCATCCCGATCACGGGATTTTGGGCGAAGAACATGGCTTTGAGAAAGGGACAAGTGATTACACCTGGGTGCTGGACCCCATAGACGGCACACGAGCTTTCATTTCAGGCATTCCCCTGTGGGGAACTCTGATCGCCCTCCACAACGGTGAAATGCCGGTGGTGGGTGTGATGGATCAACCTTATATCGGAGAACGCTTCGTTGGAGTCGATGACACGGCCTACTTTTCACGCGCCGGAGAACGCACGCAGTTAAAGACCCGGCCTTGCGAGTCGTTGAAGGACGCCATTTTTAGCACCACGGCACCAGAGCTGTTTTACAGCGCTGCAGAGAAGGAAGCCTTTTCCATGCTTCATGGAAGCGCCCGCCTGACCCGTTTCGGATGCGACTGCTATGCATACTGTCTGGTTGCCGCCGGCGGAATTGATCTGGTGGCGGAAGTGGGCTTGAAGCCTTACGACATTCAGGCGCTCATTCCTATTGTCACCGGTGCGGGCGGCGTCATCACTGATTGGCAGGGTGGGCCTGCCGACGATGGCGGCCAAGTGGTCGCTGCCGCAACACCCGCCTTGCACGCAGAAGTGCTTTCCATTCTCAAGCCTCTTGCGGCATCGCATTAGCTTCCGCGGCTGGCGAAACAAACCGATCGAACTGCGTCCAGAACTCGGATCGAATGTCGTCGCGTTCCATGAGGATTTCGTGCTTCGCGCCCGACACTGTGCAGATCTCGCCCAGGGGGATGGCCTGCGCGACGGGTGCGTGCGTATCGCTGTCCGCGATCGTGTCGCCCTCAGCGCTCATGATCAGGACAGGGCATTTGATTTTCGCAAGCGATTCCGGCGCACAAGCGTCTCGCATTGTGCGAAACGCCGCCGACAACCACCCCACCGTGGGCGCGCCAAGCGCAAGATCTTTTTCGGTGTTGATGAACGATTTGTACCGCTCAAATCGCCTCGCGTCCGACGTTACGGCGTTTTCTTCAAACTTCTCTTCCGTGGGATCGATGCCAGCTCCGCCGGGGACAAACCGATCCTTCATGCCCAAACCGCTGCCCGCCCACGCGATGAAACGGGCGACCCATTTCGGAAATGGTTTTGTGTGTACGCCCGTCATAGGCGCCACCAGAATCGCGCGGTCCACGATGCAGTCGGCTGACGCCAGGTAGCGAAGCGCGATGTTGCCTCCCATTGAATGGGCCAACAAGTAATAGGGCGCCGGACACGAGGGTATGACGAATTGTTTCACAAAGGCGTGCGCATCGGCATCGAACTCGGCGAAATCGTTCACATGCCCTTTGAATCGGTTTTCCTCCGCCCGGCTTGAGAGGCCCTGGCCGCGCCAATCCAATGTCGCAACAGCGAACCCCCTATCGATCAATTCCCCAATCACCTCGCCATATTTTTCGATAAACTCCGTACGCCCGCTGAATAACAGGATCGTCCCCTTCGAGCGCGCCGGATCGGCAGCCGGCCAATAGGCCGTCCGAATCTGTGCACTATCCACCGCCAACGATCCCACCGTGGTGCCCGGCGGCAGTTGCCCTCCTTCGATTTCGACGAGTTCATGGCTCCCCGTCATGATCTTGCCCTTTCATTAAGACTGCCTGACGTCACGGGACATAAGGCCTGACGTGACGCCCCCAAACAGAAGCATTAAGATCGGACTCCCATACGCCACCAAGGAACCGGACGCAAGGAACCCCCATGAGTTGGAAAGATCAGGTCAATGAGATTTATGCCAGACGCGCTCAAGCCAAGGAACAAGGCGGGGCCGACAGCGTCAAACGCCAACACGAAAAGGGCCGTCTGACCATTCGTGAACGAATCGATCGGGTCACGGATGCCAATTCCTTCAAAGAGCAGGGCATGTCCGCCGGCGCGCCCGAGTTTGACGACGCCGGAAATCAGACCGGATTCTCGCCTGCCAACTACGTGATGGGCATGGCCAAAATCAACGGCCGCAACGTGGTGGTTGGCGGTGAGGACTTCACTCTCAAGGGTGGATCGCCCAATGCAGCGGGTCTGCGCAAAAGTGTGTATGCGGAAGACATGGCACTGCACTACAAGGTACCGTTGGTGCGGATGCTCGAAGGGGGCGGCGGCAGCGTTGCGGGAAGTTCTAAACACCCCCGCCCACAAGGAGAGGCCGTCTTCGGCACACCCCGTTTCTTGTCAATCGCCAATATCCTGGGCCAAGTACCGGTGGCCTCTGCCGCGCTTGGCCCCGTAGCCGGATTCCCCGCTGCCCGTCTTGTCGCCTCACATTTCTCGGTCATGGTGGAAGGCATATCTCAAGTTCTGATTGGCGGCCCACAACTGGTGAAGCGTGCATTGGGGGAAGATCTGACCAAGGAGCAATTGGGCGGTACGGCCGTCCATCTCAAGAATGGCGTTGTGGACAACGCGGCAAAGACGGAGGAGGAAGCGTTTGAGCAAATCCGACAGTTCTTAAGCTACCTTCCGCAAAATGTTTGGCAGTTGCCGCCACACATCGACACAGGCGACCGTCCGGACCGGTCCGAGGAAGCACTACTGGACATTGTTCCAAAAGACCGGCGCAAACCTTTCGCTATGCGCAAGGTCATCAAGCACATCGTCGACAAGGACACCTTCTTCGAAACCGGACGCGCCTTCGGCCCGGGTCAAATCGTCGGGCTTGCGCGGCTGGATGGATATGCCGTGGGCATCCTGGCCAATGATTGCCGGTACTATGCTGGCGCCATGACGGCGGCAGGTGCTCAAAAAGTGCGCCGTTTTATCGACATGTGCAACGCCTTCCATTTGCCGATCGTAAGCTTGGTGGACGAACCGGGCTTCATGATCGGTTCTGAGTCGGAATTGGCGGGGACGATCCGCTATGGCACGGCGGCTGTCGCCGCCGCCGTCCAATCGGTCGTGCCCTGGTCCAGCGTCATTGTTCGAAAAGCTTATGGTGTGGCCGCCGCAGCACACTTCGGCCCATACGGACATGTGATGTCCTGGCCGTCGGCCGAAAGCGGCGCCTTGCCGTTGGAAGGGGGCGTTGCCGTTGCGTTCGGCAGGGACATTGCGGCGGCAGACGATCCGGACGCAAAACGCGACGAATTGGAAGCACAACTCGCTGCCCGGCTTTCCCCGTTCCCGCGCGCCGAGAGTTTTTCGGTTCACGAACTAATCGACCCGCGGGAAACACGCCCCATGCTGTGCGATTGGATCAATTGGGTCCAACCCCGAATGGAAACATTGAAAACACCTTACACGCCCACAATCCGACCGTAGCGGTGTCGTGATTTGCTGGACCTAGCTGCGAAAACGGGTATCATCAATCGACAGTACGGACAGAGCGGGCTTGGGCATTGACACTGCCCAACGTAAAGGGAACCGTGCGTACCAAAAAAGAGTAGGAAAGCGGAATCAAAGCCCGCCTTGCCCCAAAGAAGACGGCCGTTTGGCCATAGAACTATAAGCTTTTGGGGAGTATGAGATGGCTACATTCTATTATTCAGTAAAAGGACTATGGGTGGCGTTGAGCGCTGCGGCCCTGTTGACCGCCATGGTGGCGGCGACTTCCGCCGAACCGATCGAGTCGCACGGATTGTTCAGGCTCGAAATGGAAATGCTGGGCAGTTATGACAGCCTGGACCTTGGCGGCGACGAAGCCGGTGCTATTTATCAGTATACGCTCGAAATCAAGAATACGGACGGTCAGGGCTTTTTGCACAATGCGACGGCCAAATGTTTTGCCATCGGCTACTTTACCGACGAACCTGAACATCAAACCGGCTTTTGTACCATCACCGATACGGAAGGCGATCGAATCCTTCAACGATATTTCCGAAGCACCGTTCTGGGCCACGTGACGTTCCTTTCAGGCACGGGCAAATATGACGGTCTCACTGGTGAAGCGGAATATGCTGTAAGCGCCGAAGATGTTTGGGAAGGCAATCAGGTTGCCAGCACGCTCACGATGGTAGGATCTTACGAGATCTCTCAGCGAGTGTTCGAAGCCAACGCCGGTAACTAACAAAACGGCCGCCTGTTCAACGGAAACGGCTTGCCGCAGGCAAAATTTGATGCTCTGCTCGCTGTCGTTCGCCTGGCGACTCCACATTCCATCTGCACCCAGCATCCAGGAAGGCAGCATCAATGAAGACATCGGTGACGGTTGGCGGATACGACCGCGACGACATCAAGGGCACGGTCGATTTCGTTCAGAAGGCGGAAGCATGGGGGGTCAATCACGTCTGGTCCGCAGAAGCCTGGGGACAAGACGCGGTCACTTCGCTTGCGTTTCTGGCACCACAGACCTCGCGCATCTTGCTCGGCACCGGCATCATGCAAATTAGCGCGCGTGTTCCATCCATGACCGCGATGACGGCATTGTCCCTTCACCAAATATCCAACGGCCGGTTTGTCTTGGGGCTGGGGGCGAGCGGCCCGCAAGTCGTCGAGGGGCTGCATGGCGCAGCTTATCGCGCGCCGCTCACCCGCCTAAAAGAAACCGTCGAAATAGTGCGGATGGGATTTCGGGGAGAGAAAATCAAGTATGAGGGCAAGTATCACACCTTGCCGCGGCCCGGTGGGGAAGGCAAAGCCATCAGGCTTGATCATCCGCCAACGGAAATTCCTGTCTATCTGGCGACGCTCGCGCCAAAATCTTTGGAATATACCGGCGCGGCCGCCGATGGCTGGCTTGGCACATCCTTCTCGCCGGAATTTGCCGACGCGCACCTAGATCATATCCGCAAGGGCGCCGAATCCGCGGGACGCACCCTCGACGACATTGACCTGCACAGCCAATGTCAAATCTCGGTGGGCGAGAACGTCGAAGAGCTCATCGATTCGCGCCGACCGGCGGTTGCCTTCAGCATGGGGGCCATGGGTTCCGAGAAGACAAACTTCTATAACGCCGCATTTCAACGGGCAGGCTTTGACGACGACGCTAAGGCGATCCAGCGCTTGTGGATCGACGGCAAAAGAGAAGAAGCCGCCAAACGTGTGCCCGATGCCATGGTCACAAACTTTGGCGCGGTCGGCACGCGCGATATGGTGAGACAGCGGTTCGAAGCCTATCGCGATGCGGGCATCAACTGCCTCACCCTCCATCTTATGACGCCGGGCAAATCGAGATTTGATCAGCTTGAGGAAGTTCTGGACATCGTCAAAGACGTCTGAGAAATTTGGCGATCTTCAGAGCAGCCCGCGCATGGCGCTTGACGACATGACCTGTCCGTTGCCCTTATAGCGCTCGTGATTGCTGTCGATCTCGCTCAAGCGGTATTGGTAATTGACCATCATACCGGCGGATTGACCGAGACCGTTTTCGGACACATCGGCCATCCAATTCAGCCGTTCGATGCGTGCACCGTTCAGCAGATGAAAATGCCCAACTGGGTCCATCACACGCTCGGCCGGCTCGGACGGCCGTCGTTCATTCAGCAAATAATGCGCGCACAAGCGCATGAGTATCGGCTGCACGACGGCAGCCGCAACTTCGTCTTTGTGCCACTCGTCATTATCGAGAAAATTGATCAACGCGGTGGCAGGTTCACGCGTGCCGGTCAATGTGCCGATGGACTGGGCTTCGGCCGCCTTCAACAGAGGAGGCGGTCCGACAATGGCCTTATCGAGCCATTTTCGGAAGCCCGGGATCGGAGACAAGGTCGCAAACGTCTTCAGATTCGGCAGCTCGTGCGACAACACGTCCACCACCCGCTTAATGAGAAAATTGCCGAACCCGACACCCGCAAGCCCGGCTTGCGCATTTGAAATCGAATAGAAGATGGCGGTGTCCGCACTTTCGGGATCGTCGGCCGGCGCCTCTTCATCCAGAAGATTCTGAACATTACCGGCCATGCCACTGACCAGCGCCACCTCCACAAAAATGAGCGGTTCCGACGGCATGTTGGGATGAAAGAAGGCATAGCAGCGTCGATCCGAATCGAGCCGGTTTTTGAGATCGTCCCATGAGCGGATCTCGTGCACTGCTTCGTAGGAGACCAGTTTTTCCAGGAGTGCGGCGGGAGCATCCCACGTAATCTGGCGCAAATCCAGAAATCCGATATCGAACCATGACGCCAAAAGATCGCGCAGCTCGTCGCTGATGGTTCTAAAGGCGGGCGTTCCACCTTCCAAACTCAAAAGATCGGCCCGCATGTCGACCAAGAACTTGATCCCTTCTTCAAGACTGTTGAATTGCTTGAAGAGCTCGATCCGGGGCGAACCAAGGGCAATGCGCATCTGGTGCACGGCATGGGAAAGGTCACCGTCATCGGGCAAATTGGCAAGCCTGTCGGCGGCCCCTTTCATCGCTTCCATATCCGGACCGAATCGATCGAGCAACAAATCGAAAAACCGTGCTTTTCCTTCTGGCGTGAGTGTCAGATAGGCGCGGCCGAGGTCTGCCGCACTTGCGCGCGCCGAAACCGCCCCACCCTTGCCGGCCAGGCAATCTTCGATCCGCTGGCTCAGCAGGCCGATATCTTCAGGCGGCAAATCGGGGTGAATCTGCGCCGCCACCTCGCGGCTCGCCGTCCCGGTCAACTCGGCAAGGGCGCGGGCCATGACCCGTCCGTTTAGAGCAAATCTAGGGAACCGGCGCTTTGGTGCCACCGCTTCGGGAGCTAGGTCGGTCGGTTCGGCAGTTTGTTGAGTTGGTTTCATGACACTCACTCGGCTACGCTCTACAGATGTCCCCCGAAAGTGTGATATTCAATCCCTGCACAGGTCCCATGATGACCAGTTAGGGTGAACACAGTATGAAAACGAAACGATTTGTTAATGCGACAAATGCGGATGGGGCGTGTCAGTGACTAAAATTTTGCGCATAGGCGTTTTGTATTGGGTGGTCGCTGTTTCGATCATCGGCGGCAGCACTGCCGCCTGGAGCGATAACCGGTCCTACATTCTCACAACGGCTACGACGGGCGGCACCTACTACCCGGTGGGCGTTGCCATCGCGACCCTGACAAAAGTCAAACTTCAACCCACAAAAGGAATTTCGCTTTCGGCCATCAGCTCCGCCGGGTCAGCCGAAAACGTGAAGCTACTAAGGGAAAGCGAAGCCCAATTGGCAATCTTGCAAGGGATTTATGCCGCCTGGGCCGCCGATGGCGCAGGGCCGCTGGAAAATGACGGGCCACAATCGTACCTGCGGGCGATTACGACACTTTGGCAAAACGTCGAGCACATTGTGGTGCGCAGCAATTTTGTGGAGACCGGCACCGTGGCGGATCTTGCCCGCTTGAATGGGCAACCGTTCTCCATCGGAAAGCGCAATTCGGGCGCGGAGGGGTCCGGCAGGTTCCTATTGGGCGCGCTTGGGATTTCGGCGGACGACACGTTCACTTTGATTTTCAAAGGGTATGGCCCTAGCGCGGATGCGCTTCAGAACGGCACGATTGCCGCCATGAACATTCCGGCCGGCATTCCCGTCAGTGCAGTTACGCGGGCCTATGCGGCGTTGGGTGATAAGGTCCGTATTCTGAGCTTTACCGACGAGCATCTCGCACAAGCGAATGCCACCTACGGCATTTATTCGCGCTTCGTTATTCCCGCAGGCACCTATCCAAATCAATCCGAAGATGTGGCGTCCATTGCAATGCCAAATGTGTTGGCAGTGCGCGCGGATGTGCCGGAAGAGGATGTTTACGAAATCACAAAGGCAATATTCGAGAACCTGCCCTTCCTGAACAATATCCATCCGGCAACCAAATCGATCGGCTTGGCCACTGCCTTTGAGGGACTGCCTTTACCGCTCCACGACGGTGCCGCGCGCTATTTCCAGGAAAAGGAATTGCCGTTGCCGAACGCCCCTGAGGGCGGCGAATAAAAGCAGATCGGGCGGCGGTGACCGGCGAAGATCGCGCAACGTCCGGGCAGGCGCCCGGCTGGATGATTTCGGGCCTGGGGCTCGCCGCGGCCTTGTCGCATCTCTATTTTAACACGCTGAGCAATCTGCCAGATCTTTGGGTTGCCGCCCTGCATTTTGGTCTGTTCGGCGCCCTGTGCTTCCTGACCCAACCCCTGATGACAACGGGATCCGGGCTCGCGGCAAGGGCAGGATTTGTGATTGACCTGTTCCTAGCCGTGTTGGTGCTGGCCTGCGCTGTCTATCTCATTTTTGCGGAAGACGCGCTTTACGCACGCGGGGTCAAACTATCGACGCTGGATTGGATCTTCGCTGTATCGGCGGTCCTGCTTGCCATCGAACTCACGCGCCGCACGACGGGCTGGATCGTCCCGATACTGATCATCCTGTCGTTGAGCTATGTGGTAAAATGGGATCCCGCAATTGCGGACCATCTTCCAAATCTGCCGAGCATATTTGATTTCGGCGGCTTGAGCATGGAAACAGTTCTTTACCGCGCCTATTTCTCATCGGACGGCATGTTCGGCACCATCGCGATCATCTCTTGGTCGTATGTGTTCATGTTCATTTTGTTTGGCGCGTTTCTGGTTCGGTCGGGCGCAGGTGACTTCATTGTAGGACTTGCGCAGACCGCCGCGGGCCGCACGACCGGCGGGCCGGGCTTCGTCGCCGTAATGAGTTCCGGCATGATGGGATCCGTCAGCGGGTCGGCCATCGCCAATACTGTCGCCACCGGGGTGATCACCATTCCGCTGATGCGCAAGAGTGGATTTTCGCCCCGCTTTGCCGCAGGCGTGGAGGCGGCCGCATCGACAGGCGGCCAGCTCATGCCGCCGGTCATGGGGGCCGGCGCCTTCATCATGGCCAATTTTACAGGCGTGAGCTATCTGACGATCATCGCCGCGGCCTTACTGCCGGCGATCCTTTATTTCCTATCGGTCGCCTATTTTGTGCGCATTGAAGCCGTTCGGCTTGGCCTCAAGCCCACGGGCGCGCCGGACAAGCCCCAATGGCGAAGCCTGGCCGAAGGGTGGCCGTTCCTGTTGCCGCTCGCAGCGCTGGTTGGTTTCCTTATGATCGGATACACACCCGTATTTGCCGCCGCCATCGCTATCGGGATTGTTATTGCCGCGTCATGGCTGACACCCCACCCCATGGGTGTGCAGGCCATCCGAGAAGCACTGGAGTCGGGCGCCAAAACGATGGCCGGCACCGCCGTTCTGCTGGTAGCGATCGGCATTGTCGTAAATGTCATCGGCACCACCGGCGTGGGCAACACGTTTTCATTGATGATCACCAATTGGGCCGGCGGCAATTTGCTGGTGACCCTGGCGCTGGTCGCGATCGCATCGCTGATCTTGGGTATGGGGCTACCTGTGACGGCCGCCTATGTGGTGCTTGCGACACTGGCGGCACCGGCCATTCAAAACCTGATCCTCGATCATCAAGTGGTCACGGCCATCGCTAATGGCGCGACAAGCGACATTCTCCAGGCATCGCTCATGCTGACGGCGCCGGACCTGGCAAACCTGCTCGGCACGCCCATGACCTTCGACCAGGCCACTCAAATCGCCGCCGCCGTGCCTGCCGATTTCAGCCGAACCGTCGCCGAGTCTCTGTTACCGGCCGCTCTGTTAACCGGCACGCTGCTGGCCGCTCATCTGATCATCTTTTGGCTCAGCCAGGATTCGAACGTCACGCCTCCGGTTTGCCTGACGGCCTTCGCCGCGGCAGGCATTGCCGGCAGCCGCCCTATGGAAACGGGTCTCACGGCTTGGAAACATGCCAAGGGCCTCTACATCGTTCCCGTACTGATGGCTTATACGCCACTCATCTGGGGCAGCACATGGGAATCGGTCCTGGTGTTTTTGCCCGCGATTGTGGGATTGGCGGCGGCGGCGGGGCTGCTACAGGGCGGCTTCGGGCACCGCGTTTCGGTGCCCTGGCTCGTGCTTTATCTGCTGGCGGCCGCCGCGCTGCTGTGGCCCCATGGTTACTGGGCGTTAACCGTTCTGGGCCTGATTCTGTTTGCCGCAGCGCTTTATGGACCCCAGTTTTTTCCGGGCCCCAAACGTCTTGAAACGTAGAAAATCGGCTCCCATATAACGCTCAGGCAAACGCCGCATGGCGGGTTTGCCCATTCGCCAGATCCGGCCCACTTGGGCGGATCGTTTGAAACATATCGCTTCTAAGGAGGATGTGTCATGCGCACACTCGATTTCTCACCTTTTTACCGTTCCACCGTTGGCTTTGACCGTGTCTTCGATCTTCTCGATTCGGCGACGCGACTTGATGCGTCTGTAAGCGCCTATCCGCCGTACAACATCGAAGTGACGGGCGAAGACGCCTACCGGATTTCCATCGCGGTTGCCGGTTTCGGCCTCGAAGACCTCAATATCGAAGTCCGCGAGAGCAAACTGAAAGTTTCCGGTAAGCATGCCGATAGCGACGAAAAGCAACGCTATCTGCATCGCGGTATTGCCGGCCGGGCTTTCGAGCGCCAGTTCCACTTGGCCGATCATGTGAAGGTGACCAACGCCACGTTGGAAAACGGTCTTTTGCACGTAGACCTTGTTCGCGAAATTCCAGAGGAACAAAAGCCCCGCCGCATTGAAATTGCCGGCGCCTCTGGTGCGAAAGTGATCGAAAACAAGAAAGCGGCCTAATCTCCCCAAGCACCTGGAGCGCGCATCTGCGCGCTCCTTTTTCTTCGACCGTCCGCATACTGCGGCGGCTCTTGGTGTTTGACGGGGTCATTTACCGGTTGATCACCTTGACTCTATTAAACTCGTCCCGTTATCTGGGGGCTTGTTGTCGTTCGGGGGTAAGCGTTTCGGCTAATGCGCCAATTAGGCGAAGTCCGAAAGTAAGTGCTTGTCGCTGCCACCCGCGGTTCCAGTCCGTAAAAGTTTGGTTAACGGGGCGCATTCGCCGATGCCGAGTTGGCGCAGCAGATTTCTGAACCTTTATTTGCGGAGCGCAAAGCGGCGGCCGTTGCATCCGGACACGCCGATTATTGCCCGCCGTCAACAAGAAGACCGGGCAGCCAAAAACCCAAAAATCACCAGCGATGTGGAGATTACGCCGGTCTCTTTGGGAACGGCGAAGGGTGAGTGGGTAACGCCTTCGACCATCGAGTCCCACAGGGTCATCCTTTACTTTCACGGCGGCGGGTATTGTTTCGGTTCGGCCGAAGCCAGGCGACCGCTTGTCGCCCAGATCGCCGAGGCGGCCGGCGCCCGCGCCCTATCTATCGATTACCGGCTAGCGCCGGAACACCCTTTCCCTGCCGCGCTTGACGATGCAATTTCCGCCTACCGGTGGTTGCTCGGCAAAGGGACTAGCCCGCAGGGCATCGTTCTTGCCGGCGACTCCGCAGGCGGCGGCCTTGCCCTGTCGGCCTGCATGGCTTTGCGCGATGGCGGCGCCCCGTTACCCGCGGCTGTCGTTGCCCTTTCTCCGTGGACGGACCTTTCCATGTCGGGTTGGTCAATGTTACGCAAGGCAAAATCGGACCCAAGCGTCACATACCGTACGCTGGCGGTTTGCGCCCGGCACTACCTCAAATCCACAAACCCCACCAATCCGTTCGCATCGCCGCTATTCGGAGACTTTCATAATTTGCCGCCACTACTGATTCACGTGGGCAGAAATGAGATTCTGTTGGACGACGCGACCCGCATTTCAGACAAAGCAGATGCGGCGGGGATCAACGCGAGCGTCGAAGTGTTCGACGGCATGGCCCATGTCTTTCAGCAATACGCCAACTTGCCGGAAACCAAAGGCTCAATCTCTCGGATCGGATCTTTCATCGCCTCTCGCACCTCACAGGCCGTGAAAAGTAAGGAAGGTGCCGGCTCCACCGTCACGCCTTTTGTCCCACGGCAAAAATCGGCAAAGAGCTGACCCCGCCCAAACTAATCGATGCGATAGACGCCGGTGGGTTCTTCCCGCCCTTCAAGGGCGTATTCCCCGACAAATGTGAAATGGTCCGCGGGCATTTGTCGGTTGAGGGTGGAGGCATTGCGTTCAATGGACTTGATCGTATCGCCACTGATGAGCACGATGGCTTCATCGCCTTCCGACATTAACTCGGCACCCAAACGTTCCAGCCGCTGCGCGGCGTTCACCGCATCGCCAATAACCGTATAGTTAATCCGTCCTGGGGCACCAATATTACCGATCGACACGCGGCCGGTGAAAATGCCAATGCGTATGGCGATGGGTTCCAATCCCAGATCGCGACGAGCCTCGTTCTTGTCTTTCAAGGCAACGCTTATGGCTTCCGCAGCTTCTACGGCGCGCAGTGCGTGATCAGGCTGGTGATCCGGCGCTCCCCAAAACGCCATAAGGCCGTCACCGATGTACTTGTCGATCGTCCCCGCCGCTTGATCGATGCATTGCCCCACCAAGGAAAAATGCTCGTTGAGCATTTCCACAATGTCTTGGGCTTCCATTCGTTCGGCCAGGCGCGTAAAGCCCACAACGTCCGTGAACATGATCGTGAGGTTCTTGGTTTCCGGCAGCAGTTCCCCATCGTCCGCTTGCCTCAACAGTTTTCGCACCAACGTTGCGGGCACATAGGATTGAAACCAATCAAGCCCGACGGACATCGTCTTGAAAGCGTCTGCGGCGTCATTGAATTCCCGAAAGATGCTGGGCGGAATTTTTGGAATGCTGTCCAACTGCAGCCGGCTTACTTGCCGGGCGGTCTCTGACAGGCTCTCTACCGGTTGCGTAATAAAGCGCGACAGCAAAAACACCAAGCCGAACATAGCCAAGATTATGGCGCTCACGCCCCAGGTACTGCGGATGGCACCACCAACGCCGTTTCCGGCGGGATCATAAGGAAACCATGTGCCTAAAAGCCAGGGTTCCTCCGAAATACCACCGAGTTCAACGATGGAGACCAAGGCGGGTCCCGCCTCCACTTCTGCAAGCCGGAAAAGATAGTTTCGGTTGCTCGCGGCTTCGGTGTCTTGCGCTGCACCGACGTCGTCCAGGAAGCGCGCCGGTGTTGTTTCATCACGCCAAAGTGCAAGCAAGATAGGATCTTCCACGGCGCTCACATGCGCCAGGGGCGACCGTTTTGCCTGCTCTTCATCTACCGGATTGCCGTTGCTCTTGCCGTGAGCCAGCACGCGGTCGGGTCCATATAGCCCAAAGGTCGTTGCGGAAAGCGGATTGTCGGATGCCGTCATCCACGACGAAAAATCGGAGACCTTCGCCGCGACGATCACGTGGAGCCTTTTGTCGTCGTCGAACGTAAACCGTCTGACAAAAGGCAGAATGGCGCTTTGCGACGGCTCGTCATAAAGCGCCGGGGCCAAGACCTTTCCGGTGTCGTCCGCCGTCAGATTCCAAATATCCGCGCTAAAAGCACCCGGTTCAAGCCGGGTCGCAAGACCGCCGGCGCCGCTGCGCGCAACAAAGACGGAGGTCCCCCGATACATGCTGTAACCGGCCAGATGGACACCCGGGGATGCGTTCATCGCTGTTGCCAATGTGGCGGTGACTGCTTCCAGATTGGAAAAGTCGATGCGCCCGTCCTTGTATTCTCTTTCAAGAAAGTCGAGCTGCCGTTCCAGTGGTTCGACGAAGGAAAGCGTTCTTTGCGCGAGTAGATCCGCTTCGGCCTTCGCCCGTCCCGCCACCAATTGTGGATCACCACCGGGCCGCCCCCAACCGCCGATGGTCACGATCGAAAACACGGAGACAACAACGATAAAAGACAACGATATCGTCAGTGCCGTGACGATCGATATCTTCTGTTTCACCAACCAATCGATTATTGGCGTGAGAAACTGCATAGTGAGCCCTTTTTGTATCTCAAGGCCGATTGACCCAAGCGACGGGCGCAGAAAAGCCCGCTAGGCCGCCACCGGGTTCGCGCCTTCAGCCCCTTCCAATGAACACTCTCTCAACGCGGAATGCTGCAAATAGGTACCTGTCAATACTGCCGATGAAAAGTCTGTGTTGTTGAGCGTGCAGGAACGCAAGCTGGCATAAGAGAAATCCGCACCGTTGCAATCTGTCGATGTGAGGTTTGCCCCTTCCAAATTGGCGAATCGCAAATTGGCCGATTTCAGCACGGCTTGGGTCCGGTCGCCGCTCTCCATTTGCAAAGGCTCGAACCGAACCTTCTTCATGGACGCACGAGACAGTTTGGCACCCGTAAGATTGGCGCCGCGAAGGTCCGCCCCGTCCAGTTTGGCAGACCGAAAATCCGCACCCTGCAACTGAGCGCCTTGCAATTTCACGCCCGTCAAGTCCATTTCATAAAAGCAGCCCTTTGGCGCGACCAAAGCGGTGAGTTCGCGGCCGACCAAATTCGGCAGTCGGCGAAAATCCACATCGTCAAGGATCTGAGGCTGACCCCGCGCAGTGCCGCTTTTGGCCCACGCCTCATGTTCTTCAAGCAGTTGCGGCAATGGGCGATCAAGCATTGCCGGGTTCTGGTTGCACCGCCTGTCATCCAACGTGTCGGACCAATTTGCCCCGTCCATTGTCGCTTGGGCAAAGGAGGTCCCGATCAGGACCGCGCCGGAAAAATCCGAGTCCGCAAGCTGGGCGCCCGAAAGATCCGCATTCAGAAGACAGGCACGATGAAACACCGCATCCCGCAAGTTTGCTTCCACGAAGCGCGCCGATCTCAGCTCCGCGTCGGTAAAATCGGCGGGCGCACCGCCACGGGCGCGGCGCATGCCATACGCGGTTGCTTCAGCGCCCAAGAGCGCGGACGGTAAAGACTCCGAACCGATAGGGTGAGAGAGATATTTCAGCCTGCCTTGGCGATCGCTTTCGGCAACCGATCCTTTGCGAAAATCGCCTCGGTAAAAGTCGGCGCCATTTAGATTGGCCCCCTGCAGGACGGCGCCTCTGAAATCAGCGCGCCGGGCTTTCAAACCTGCAAGATTTGAGCGGCTCATATTCGCCACAAAGAAAATGGCGTTGTCGAGGGTAGCGCCGGACAGATTCACGCCCGTCATCACGGCGCCGGTGAAATCAGCATCCGAGAGCTGCCGATTGCTCAGGTCCAAACCCGACAAGTCGCTATATGCAAAAACAGCGCGCGCGCCGCCCAGCCGGCCGCCGAACAAGCGCTCGTGCTTTTCGATCATGCCGTCGGCTTCTTTTTGGCTCAGCTTACGGAATGTGATTTGCTGGGTCATACCAGGGGTCGCCACAGTTCGTTGGTCCGCATCCAGGGGTTAGAGGCGGCCATCAAGGCCGTCGCCCGGAAGGGAGTTCAATTTTTCGAGCAACACCTTCCCCTTTTCGCCACCTTTGCCGGAGATCTTTCCGTTAACGATGACGCGCAGCGCTTTGACGTGAAAACCGATTGCGTCAAGCGCTTCATTGTTCACATGGCCCACATCGCGCGTCCGGAGGCAAAGAAGGTGGGCCACCTCCGTCAGCAAGTCATAACCAAAGGATGCCCCTTGTCCTTTGACGTTGTGCGCCACCTCGAAAATTTCCCGAATCCGGTCCATCCGGCGCCCCTCATTGGCCTTGGCCTTTTCAAGCGCAGCCTCGATGGCGCGAATGTCCCCTTCAACGAACGATGTGAATTGTTCGCCCAATGCCGCAACGGCAGCCTTGGCTTCGGCCACGCGGTTCGACAGATTTTTTTGATCCGCCGGAGCAGATATCCCGAGCTTCTTTGGCGCTTGCGCCGTCATCAGCTTGCGTTCCTATGGATGTCGGGTGTTAATTTGCCTAGGCTACGGGCTTTGGGTTAATGAGCTTTAAAATGGCGCAGGCTGCGGCGCCCGATTTCGTTAACAGGTGATGAATGTCGATCAAATATCTCCACACAATGGTCCGCGTGGCGGATCTGGATGCCTCGCTCGATTTCTATTGCAACAAGCTGGGCCTTAAAGAAATGGGCCGCTACGACAGCGACGAAGGCCGGTTCACACTCGTGTTCCTTGCCGCCCCGGGCAACGAAGACGCACAGGTAGAACTAACCCACAATTGGGATGCCGAAGAATTGGGCGAAGGACGAAATTTTGGTCATCTGGCCTATGAAGTGGAAGACATCTACGCGCTTTGCCAATCGCTAATGGACAAGGGCGTGACCATCAACCGCCCTCCCCGCGACGGGCGCATGGCGTTTGTCCGATCGCCCGACAACATTTCAGTTGAACTTCTGCAGGCGGGCGGCGCTCTGGAGCCAAAAGAACCTTGGGCATCCATGCCAAATACGGGCATATGGTAAGTGCCGACCAACTTTTGGGATAGCCCATGAAGATTATGCATGTCATGGCGGGCGCGCCGACGGGCGGTGCCGAAAACATCTTCCTGGAAGATGTGTTGGCGCTTGCCGATGGGGGCGTCACCCAGCATGTGGTAACACGGCCCAATAATGAGTTTCGGCTTACGGAGCTTGCAAAGCGCGGCATTGGCGTGACCACCGCCAATTTCCACCGGTATTTCCAGTGGCCTACCAAAGCTCGTTTGAAAGAGGCGGCAAATGCTTTCGGCCCGGACATCATTCAATACTGGATGGGCCGCGCCGGCACTTACGCCATTTCGTCAGACGCGCCAAATGTCGGGTGGTATGGCGGATACTATAAACTAAGGCGGTTCCGAAATTGCGACTACCATGTCGGCCTTACGCCGGATCTCATTCGGCACATTGTCGAACAGGGCGTCGCACCGGAAAAAGCAGAGCTTATTCATACGTACGCGGAATTTCCAGATGTCGAACCCGCCAACCGCGCCAAATTAGACACGCCCGACGATGCGCCGGTTCTTCTGGCATTGGCCAGGCTGCATTGGAAAAAAGGGCTCGACATTCTGCTCGAGGCGCTCCGCCAGGTGCCGGGCGCTTATGCGTGGATTGCCGGCGACGGCCCGCTGCGGGACGACCTTGAAAAGCAAGCCCAGGAACTAGGCGTTGGCGATCGGGTACGTTTTCTCGGCTGGCGGGATGATCGAGCTGCTCTGTTAAAGGCTGCCGACATCTGCGTTTTTCCCTCACGCTATGAGCCTTTTGGGACTGTCACAGTGGACGCTTGGGCCTCCGGAACGCCACTTGTCGCCGCCGCCGCCGCGGGCCCCAAAGCTTTTGTGAAGAATCGCGAAAACGGCATGTTGGTCGAAATCGACGATGTGGATGGTCTGGCGCAAGCCATCAATGCCGTGCTCAATGATCCCGCGCTTCGCGACTTGATTGTTGCCGGTGGCACGAAGACGTATACGGAGAAATTCACCAAAGACGTCTTCATAAGAGATTCATTGGCGTTTTACGACCGGGTCCTCAAAGAGCGCAACCAACGAAACGATTTCTAACCACGACACAGAGAGGAAACCACATGACGGATCATCTTTTGGAGAAGGTTGAAAGTGGCGTTGCCACACTCACCATGAACAGGCCTGAAGCGCGCAACGCCATGTCGGGCGATATGCTGGCTGCGCTGACAGTCGCCCTGAAGAAACACGCCGCCGACCGGAGCATTCGCGCCGTCGTTCTCACCGGTGCGGGCGATGCCTTTTGCGCAGGCGGCGACGTTAAAGGCTTTGCCAGCGAAGCGTCCTCCAACAGCCGGTCCGAGTTCGACTTGGAAGAACGCGTTCATAATCTACGCGCAGGCATGGAAGCCAGCCGAATCATTCACGAAATGCCCAAGCCGACGATTGCGGTCATTCCCGGCCCGGCCGCCGGTGCAGGGCTGTCGATCGCTCTTGCCTGCGATTTCCGGATTGCCGCCGAGAACGCGAAAATGACCACGGCCTTCGCCAAAGTGGGCCTGGCGGGCGATTATGGCGGATCTTTCTTCCTAACCCAGCTTGTGGGAGCGGCCAAAGCCCGGGAATTGTACCTCACGGCCGACGTCATCACGGGCGCGGAAGCAGAGAATCTGGGCATTGTCACAAAGGCCGTGCCGCGCGACCAATTGGAAACCGAAGCACAGAAATGGATCGACAAACTGGCAAGCGGACCGACGATTGCCATGGGCTACATGAAGAAGAATTTGAACCTGGCGCTCGAAGGATCGCTCAAGGACGTGCTCGACCAAGAAGCCATGTACATGATCCGCACCTTTATGACGGAAGATCACAAGGGCGCCGCCAAGGCATTCGTTGCAAAGAAAGATCCAGAGTTCAACGGCAGATAAGAGCCCGACGAAGAGTCTAGGCGGTCGTCGCCGAATGAACGTTCTTTGCAATTTCCCCATCGCTGGACAGAACGACGGCGATGGGGCGCGTGGCCTCAAAATGGCTGCAGATGATCATCGCCACCACCGTTAATGGCACGCTCAAGAACATGCCGGCCACGCCCCAGACGAAACCCCAGGCCGACAAGCTTAAGATGATGATAAACGGACTGAGGTTGAGCGACCGGCCCATCATGCGCGGTTCCACAAAGTTGCCGATAAAAAACTGCGCGATCACCCCCAATGTGGCCAGCACGGCTAAGGCGATCAACGGATCGCCGAATTGCACCAGTGCCATCACGGCCGGAACGATTGCCCCGATGATCGACCCGATGGCGGGAATAAAATTCAGCATAAAGATCAAAAACGACCAGAACAGAGCAAAGTCCACACCAAACAGCATAAGAATCACGTAGCTCGCCAAACCGGTCATGACGCTTGTCAGCGTTTTCATCCACAGATAGGAGCGGATCCGCACGGTAATCTGATCGAGCATTGCGCGCACCTGCACCTCGCGATCGGCGCTCACGAAGAACATGGCGAGTTTGCGGTCGAACATGCGCTCCTCAGCGAGAATAAATCCCACATAGATGAAGATCAGAAAGGCATTGCCGATCAGATCGCTCAACGCCCGCGCCACCTGCGTGAGCACGGCAGAAAGATCCGCCAATTCAAACAGCCCATCCATGTTCAAGGTCTGCTGCAGACCAAGCATTGCGGCCCCCTCCAGCAGAAGCTGATCGAGCTTTTCCTCGTAGCCCGGCGCCCGCTCGATGAGCTGCGTCGCATTCTCGGCAATCAAAAGGCCGATGCCCGTCAGGCCAACCACCATCGCCGTCAACGCAATAATGAGCGCCGCCCAGTCTGGAAGCTGAAACCGCCCAAGCTTGAGACTTCGAACACCATCCGCCAAGGCATCGATAACCCAAGAGATCAAAAGGGCGACCGCGAGCGGTATCAAAAGCTCCTTGGCGTATGTCAGCAGCCAGACACCCGCGGCAACGGCGATGATGCCGATCCCCCAATGGGTTTCGTAAGAGTGCGTAGGTTCGTGAGTCATGGATTCCGGGGCTCCGTTCCACGCGGGAGGAGGTCAGGCCTGCAGGGCGGTTCTTAACGTACCGCCGCAGTCTGTCATGACTTTCTTTCCTAAAGTTTCATGCCGGTGATCGCGTGGAACCGTTCATTGTATTCTTCGTCGCTCAGTTCCGCGCCCAGACTGACAAAATCTTCCGGGGCATAGGCATGCATGCGGGCGGCTACTTCCTGCGCATCGGGGCCGGCCGGCCAGCGCAGCTTATAGTTCGGCGTGGTGATCGCCTCATGAATGACATTTGCGACTACCTCCGGCGGGGTGTTGAGTTCAAACCCGGCCCCGTAAATCTTCCCGTTGCGCCGCATAATCGATTTGTACGGAGATTGTTTGTCGTATCGCGTGGCCGGCGCCGAGTTATCGAAGATGTTCGTCATGATGACCCCCGGTTCAACGAGGCTTACGCGAATGCCAAACCGGTAAAGTTCGTGGGCGAGCGCAAAACTCATCCCCTCTAAAGCCCATTTGGAAGCGGAGTACGGAATTTGATTGGGCGTGGGCATAATGCCGACGATGGAACTGATGTTGATGATGGTGCCTGACTGGGCCTCGCGCATGGCCGGCAACACTTCCTGGATGCAATTCACGACGCCGAAATAATTCGTGTCGAACATTTGGCGGTGTTCGTCTTCCGGCACCAGCTCCATGGGGCTGGCACCGCCGATCCCTGCATTGTTCACAAGCACATCGATGGGTCCGTCCGCAGTTGCCTGGCCGAAAGCATCTTTGATGGACGCATTGTCTGTGACATCAAGCTGGACGATCTCGATCGGAAGGTTTTCCTTGGCCGCCGCTTCCTTGAGTGGTTCCGACTTGCTGAGGTTTCTCATACCGGCAAAAACACGCCAGCCCTTTTGCGCCAACAAAACGCTGGTGGAAAGGCCAATGCCCGTACTGGTGCCCGTGACGACCGCTATTTTCATTGCTTATCCTTTGTTGAGTCTTTCTGTGACCACGTAATTCTTCTTCATATAGTCCACGCCTTCCACCACTATCTCTTCGAGCACATCCAGGTCCACATCCTCGAGCTTGTTGATGTAAAGGCACGCCTTTCCGATCTTGTGCTTGCCTAGCCTTTTGAGCAAATGGTCGATATCCCGGTAACCGGGCATGATGTAAAGCGTGAGCGCCGTCTTGCGAGGGGAGAATCCGGTCACCAGATGGTCCCCTTCGCGGCCGCTGTCATACTTATAGTGATAGCTGCCAAAGCCGATGATTGTCGGCCCCCACATCACCGGCGGCCAACCGGTGACGCGCTTCAGCATGTCGAGCAAGACAAATCCATCTTCCTTGCGCTTGGGGTGGTCGAGCGCGTTCAAGAAATCTTCCGGATCCACTTCCGTGGGCTGAGTTTTGTTTTCGGCCACAACGTGCCCCTTCTATTCGTCTTTCAACAATTCCACCAACACAGCGCGAAACTCTTTGCCCTTGTTGACAGCCACTTCTTCATGACCTTTAGGGATGAACATGGCGTCGCCGCGCTTTGGGTCCAAAACCACACCATCGCCCAGTGCACCGCCCGTGCCATTGTAGAATGTGACATCCAAGGGGCCGTCGCCGCGCACCGTCACCAGGAAATAGTCGTTCTCGTGAACGTGTCGCGGAATGGATTGGCCTTCCTTTACGATCTGGTTCCACACGCGAATATCTTCATCTTCATAGATGACTTCGGTGGCGATCGGATGTTTGGTCATCGGCTTCTCTTCTCATTGTCATCGTTCAGCCGGCAGCTCAACAAATGCCGCTTATAGTCTTTGAAGCCGGCTCGAAAGTACACCTTTTTGGCGCGTTCATTGTCATGCTCCACTTCGAGATGGACAGCCTGAAGACCCTGTTTGCGAGCCTCATCAGTAACAAGATCAACGACGCGGCTTCCGATCCCCTGGTCGCGATGGGCCGGCGCAACATATAGGTCGTCGATGATCCCATCACGACCGTCAAATTCCAGGCTAAAACCAAACGTAAGAGCGATGTAGCCGACGGTCCCTCCGTCGACGTCGATGAGAAAAAGCCGGCCGAAATGATCATTCGCAATCAACTGGCCGATGGCGTGAGATGCCTTCGATTTATCAAGCTTGAAGCCGGACTCAGCATAGAAATCAGACAGATAATCCAGAACGGTCTGCTGATCGTCGGCACCTGCCCGGCGCAGGCTGAGGTTTGCTCGCAAGGGGGTCATGGGCGTCTTGTTGTTAAAGTTGGGGCGCGAGCCTACACGACGCGCGCCCGAATAACAGCGCCTAACGTCCAAAGTGTCGCGCCGACCCCCATTGACTTTGCTGTCCGCCAATTTATAGATGTTACATTATAACATTCTATTTTGTAGGTAGATCCCAAATTTTCCTCGACCGCGTTTGGGGCGGAGGCCAGCCGTCCCATCATCCGCGGGCTCGGCGGCGCGCGTATCGTCGTGCTTGGCAATGGTATCGGTACCACCGATGCGTCCCAGACCAGTGTCGACCACGCCGTCGCCGTCGGGCCCGTTTTTGCGGAGCGCATTGAAGCTTTCCGCGGGCGGTGAGCCTGAAAGACACTAATGCCCGAAGCCAAATTTCCTTTGTTGAAGAACACAGCGCCTTTGCCCGGAGGGGACATCCGCTTGTCCGTGCACGCAACAATCTAAGGCGTCTTTTCACGAAAGCTCTTGCACCCAAGGCGGCGGCGACAAGCGCTCGCTCAAGAGATCAAGGAACACCCGCAACTTGGCCGACATCAAGCGTCGGCTTGGATAGACCGCATAGATGCTTTTTTCCTTGGGCGTGTGCGCCTCCAGCACACGCACCAAACGACCCGCCCGTAAATCGTCGTGACACACCCACGAGGCGATCAGCCCGATGCCAAGCCCTTGCCGCACCATATGGGCGACGGACGGAAAATCATTGACGCTGATGCGCGGGCGCACCGTCACCTCAATATCACCGCCGGGGCCGGTGAGCGTCCATTGCGTGCCGCCCAGCGCTGCGGGCGCATCAAACACGACAATGTCATGCTCCGGCAGCTCCAATGGTTCGGTCGGCGCCCCTTTGCGCGCCACATAATCTGGACTTGCGCAAAGGAAACGCTGGGTGGGGCCGAGACGCCGCGCCACCATGCTGGAATCGATCAAATCTCCCGTCCGGATCGCCAAATCGAACCCTTCGCCCACCAAGTCCACCACTTGGTCTGTATAAAGAGCTTCCACTTCCACATCCGCATAGGCTCGGCAATAATCTGCCAACACAGCGGTTATCTCGTTGCGTCCTATTTCGTAAGGCGCGGTGATGCGCAACAGTCCCCGCGGATTGTCCCCGGCGCTTTGAAGCGCTTCGTTGGCCTCGTCGGCCGCAAGCTGGATGGCACGGCAGCGTTCGGCATAGTCGGCTCCGGCATCGGTCAAAGACAGTTTGCGCGTGGTGCGCTGAATGAGCCGCACGCCCAGTTGCGCTTCTAGGGAGGCAATGCGGCGGCTGACCGTTGACTTGGGCATGCCCAAGCTGGCTGCCGCGTTGGAAAAGCTTCCGGCCTGAGCCACGGCAGAAAATACGATCATGTCATTGAGGTCGATATGCTGGGCCATAAGCCATTTGTTCCATTTTCAGGACAAAATCTCCAATTCTCACAAAATGATCACAAATTTGTGCAAACTGGCAAGCCATTCTTGGGCAAAGCAGCCCGAATTATCCCAAAAATAGAACAGTCAGTTGCAGTTTGCCCCCCTAATAATGGCCAACGGCATGCCCATTTTTCGGTTTCGCAAATCACACGGCGCCGGAGACAGGGATGACTGTGCAAAAACTCGAATTCGACAAGGAGCGTCAAGGGTTGGCGCTGATTGAACGCGCATTCCAAGCGCATGGCAGTGGCTTGGCTGTGAGCACCAGCTTCGGCATTCACTCGGCAGCGATGCTCCATCTGGCTTCACAAGCGGCACCGAACTTGCCTGTCATTTGGGTGGACACCGGATATCTTCCCGCCGAAACCTATCGCTTTGCCGACGACCTTGCCTATCGGCTAAACCTCAACCTACACATGTTCCAGGCGACGATGTCGCCGGCGCATATGGAAGCACGCCACGGCAGGCTTTGGGAACAGGAAACGCCGGACGCCGTCGACCTCTATCACCAAATTCGGAAAGTGGAGCCTATGAAGCGCGCCCTGGACGAATTGAATGTGACCGCTTGGCTGGCCGGCTTGCGCGCTCAGCAAACCGATTACCGCCGTACACTGACGGAAGTCACCGAACAATTCGGCCGCAAAAAGTACCTGCCGCTGCTGCAATGGTCCACCAAAGAGGTCCACGCCTATCTCAAGCGCCACGATCTGCCACTGCATCCATTGTTCTATGAAGGCTACTCGACGGTGGGCGATTGGCATATGAGCCGCGCAATGTCCAACGACGATGACGACGCGCGGGACACACGGTTTCTTGGCCTCAAACAAGAATGCGGGCTGCACACAGCCGCATAAGGTTTTCAGAAAGGAGGTGCATCATGTCTCAACCGCACCATTCATCGGAAGCATCATTCGAACAGGACGTCTTGGAGTCGGACGAGCCGGTCCTTGTGGACTTTTACGCGGACTGGTGCGCCCCCTGTCACGCGGTGGCACCGGCCTTGGAATCGCTCGCTCAAGACTATGAGGGTCAGGCCAAGGTTGTGAAGGTGGACATCGACGCAGCGCCCGCGCTTGCGAACAAATACAATGTGCGTTCCATCCCCACTTTGTTGTTCATCGACGACGGTAAAGTGATCGACCAGGTCACAGGCGCCGCCTCCAAATCCGTGCTGGAGGACCGGCTGAAGAAGGTCGTAAGCCGGCCCAATTAACCGGCAAGCGGGTCAGGCCCGGCCCTCCCCTTCCGGGCTTGGCCCGCATTTCTTTTAGTTCGGCCAGTAAACGTACTCATCCCCTTCTTCAAAGGGTTCCGCTAAAGTCTTGTCGATGGTAATCGGCGATTCGACTTGAGCGGGCCAGGCAGACACCTTCTGCTCCGCATTGTGGGCATCGATCATGGCCGACAGGCGGGTGACTTGTTCCGGGTGAGCCTCCGCCACATTGGTCTGTTCCGTGGGATCTTCGTCTAGATTGAACAACCACACTTTATCAGGACGCTCCGCACGCTGAAGTTTCCAACCATCGGCAATGACCACCTGATAGTGCCCGCCCCGCCAAAAGAGTTTCTCATGCGGCGCCGCCATATAAACCGTCACGCCTTCTGGGGTAGATGAGGCATAGGGCAGCAGATTGACCCCATCCATCTTTCGATCGCTCGGTAGTGGCGCCCCGGCCGCCGCCGCAGCCGTTGCATAGAGATCGAAATGATGTACGGGCGCATCCGCTTGTATGCCCGGGACAATTTTGCCGGGCCATCTCATAAAGAACGGCACATGAATGCCCCCTTCGAAGAAACTGATCTTCCAGCCGCGATAAGGTTCATTCACCCGGGGCAGTCCAATGTAATGGGCGCCGCCATTGTCGGACGTAAACATCACCAGCGTGTTGTCGTCCAACCCGCGTTCCTTTAAGGCATCCAACACCTGCCCCACCCCACGGTCCAGCGCACGGATCATCGCCGCATAAACACGCAGCCGGTGATCTTCGATGTGCGCCAGCGCATCATAATCTTCGCGGGTGGCCTGCAACGGCGTGTGCGGCGCCCAATGGGCCAAATACAAAAAGAACGGCCGGTCCTGGTTGGCGTCGATCACTTTGACCGCTTCTTCCGTGTAGTAGTCGGTGAGATAACCGCGCGGCTTAAAGGCATCGCCCCCATTGAAGCTTGCCGCATGCAGCAGACCCTTCCAGAGAAAACGGTCGATGGGGTCGAAGTCTTGTTTTGAGTTCACCACATTGGGATCGTCTTCCGGTAGATACATGCCGCTGTGCATCAGCAGGCTCTCGTCGAACCCCTGATCGTGGGGCGCCATGCCGTTGGAGCGCCCTAAATGCCATTTGCCGATATGCACCGTGTGATAGCCTGCGTCCTTCAATGTTTCCGCTAACGAGATCTCATCCGCCGGCATCCCCTTTTGATCGTAATCCAGCGTGTCTTCAACTTCGTCGAAATAGGTCAACGTACTGACCGGACCCGGGCGCCTCGACAAACGCGACACCACTTGCAGCATGCCGGGCGGCGTGGGCGTAAATTCAAATCCGAATCGGGTGGGATAGCGCCCCGACATAATCGCCGCCCGGGACGGTGCACATGTTCCGTTTGCGGAATATCCGTTCACAAACTGGATGCCCTGCTCGGCGATGGAATCGATGTGGGGTGTCGGCACCGTGCCCCCCGCCACGCCACCGCCATTGACCGTCAAATCGTTCCACCCCAAATCGTCCGCAACGATGAGCACGATATTCGGTTGGCGGTCCGGGCCACGCGACGGCGCCGTGGCCAGATCGGGGCGGTCCCAATCGATCTCCACGGTGGGCCCCACGGGCGTGCGTTGGCGGGCCATATAGCCCACAAATTCAAGCAGCAGCGCGTCGCGAAACACATAGGCGCCAACGCCGAGCACCACCAAAACCGCCGCAATTCCGCCAAGCCATTTCATGCGCGCCGTCTCCGCCCTTCAAACTATTGACATTCAATATGCCAATATATAACGCAACGGGGGACGCCCGCCAAGCCCCTGAGGCGTGGACCGGAGATTTCAGGCCGCCACGGCGCTGCGCCAGCGCTGAAAGGCGATCACGGCCCAGATCCCCTCAGCCACCAGAAACGGGATCGACCCCAACAACAGTGCATACGCTGCCGCCATGGCACAGCCGAAGGAGAAGATGGCAATGAAGATGGGGTCCCGCTTCTCCAGCGCATAGCTCGACACCATGATGAACACGGCAACGATGCCCAACAACTCAATACCCGCCTCATAATTCATTTGCGTTTCGTCCTTCGGCGCTTTGAAGCCCGTTCCACGCATTCTTCGGGCGTTGCACATTTGCATTTCAAAAGTTCATCGAGCACACGGTCGACCTGCTGCAACTGAACGATTTGCTCGCGGATCTCTTGCTTCTTTGCTGAGGCCAACGTCCTCCAACGATCCCCCACCCGGGACGAGCTACCATAACCGTTGAGCAGGGTTTTGATCTCGGCAATGGAAAAGCCTCCGGCCTGGGCCATCTGCACAAACTGCAAGGTTTTCACCGCCCGCGGCGCGAAGTGACGCTGCCCTGATTGACGCAAGGGCGGATCGATCAGCCCCTCTTTTTCGTAATAGCGGATGGCGGACGGCGCCAGCCCCAGCGTTTCCGCAAGTTCTCCGATTTTCATGAAGCCCTTTCCTGTTCGATGCGCTGTTTCAGGTCTTGCAGAATATCCTGAACTTCCGCCGGGCCTGTGATCAGCAGGTCAAACTGGTTCGGTTTCTTGTCGTCGAACGAGAAGTCGAGAAATCCACCGCAGCATTGGCGTTCCAACGCGGCAAACTCTTCAACCAGGCTCCGCACATCAGCTCTTGCCGGATAGGAAAGCCGTAATCCCGCGCTGACTTTTTCGATGGACGTAAGATGCGGTCCGATGTTTTGTCGCGCCCAGGCACGGCGTTCCTGAAACTCTTTATCGTTCAGAGTACAGATGACTTCGACCGTTTTGGCCATAGCAAACCTCCAAGTTGCTTCCTCAACAGTGCGGCAGCCTAGAAGTTAAAGTCAACTTTAAGTCAAGGGGACATTCTGATCGGCAACGCCAGCCCGCTCCCCCAGCCCAGCCACCCGAACGATGGTACCCTTGGGGTGGTTGGGCTGGGGGAGCGGGTGGCCGTGGCTATCGCACATCGAGGCTCTTGGCGATGATGTCGATGAACTCTTGCCGGATGCCCAGCTTGTTTCCTTTATACGCATCGGCGGGCATGGCCCCCAAAGCCGCGGCCGTTTCCACCGCACGAGAGACCAGCTGGTCGTCAGGCACGATCTCATCCAGAAAGCCCGCATCCACGGCGCCCGCCGGATCGTACAGTTTGGCTTGGATCGCCGAGGCCGTGAGGTGGCGTTTCGACAGCCTTGCCTTGGCTAACTGAAATCCAAACACAGGCAGGGTCATGCCGATCGCGGTTTCGTTGAGGCCGATCTTAAAGTCGCCGCCCACGCCGTAGCGCGTGTCGGAGGACAGCAACATGAATGCGCCCGCTGCAATCGCATGGCCCGTGCACGCGGCGACCACGGGCTTGGGGAATGAGAACATCCGCAACAACATTTTGCCGCCCTGCCCCACCAGCTTCAGAGCTTCCTCCACACCGCCGCTTTTCATCACCGACAAATCGAAGCCGCCGGAAAACCGTCCGGGCCTGCCGACAATCACGACCGCTTTGGCGTCTTTTTCCACTCGGTCGAGGGCTTCGTTCATCGTTGATATGAACTCGTATCCGACCGCATTGGCCTTGCCGTCGTCGGCCGTCAAAATCGCCACGTCACCTTCTTGCTTGTAGTCGAGCATGTCTTTGTCCTTCTCTTGTTCGGATCACCATAGCGCCGCTCAATGGCCCATAAAAGCAAGATTTTGCATGACATCCATGCAAAATCATCTGACTACAGATGATTGACGCAGGGACCCGCTACGCAAGCGCAATTTGCCCCTACGTCACTGTCACAAAGGCGACGCGATTATCAGGCACACTTAAACCTTCTGCCGGGGAGGCGGTGGGGACATGACAGAACAAGAAAAGCTCCCCGAGGTTCAATGGGTGGGCAGCGCCAAGGATCTCGACAAAATCACCTATGTGGACGACATCGCCAAAATTCAGGTGCCCATCAAGGTGGTCGACCAATTACCGTTCAAGAACGAAGACCGGGGCGACAGTGCCCGCTTGCGCGAAGTGATCAAGTCCATCCGACGCAACGGTTACAACAATTTCGACCCCATCGTGGTGCGGATCGGCCGGCGTGGACGCTGGGTCATCGTCGATGGGGGGCACCGGCTCACCGCCGCCCGTATCGTCGCCCATGAGTTCTGGACCAATTTGTTTCGCCGCAAGGTGGACACCATCTATTTCCTGCTGTTCCGCACGCCCTTGAGCAACACCCGCATCGACGAGCCGCCGGATGAGGCAGAATGAGCCGATTCCACCCAAAGAAGATGGGTGCATGGGGTTCATGCATTGTTTGAATACCTGGCCGGCCCACGCCCCCATCCCAGCCACCCCTAGGGTACCCTTATCGGGTGGCTGGGATGGGGGCGTGGGATGGCTTGGTCCCACAAATAATGGGTGCATGGGGTTCATCCAAATATCGACCTCACAACCTCCCTGTTCCCGGCTTTCGGGGGAATGACAGCAGAGATTCACCGTTCAAAGAGCGTTTGACTCAATATAGGATATACTTATATCCACGGCGTTACAACAGATCCTGTCTTAAAGGTCACTTTTAACCATCAAGCGAAAAATGTGCCGAAACGAAACGCGATTGCCACCGGCCCTCTTCAATTAACTACGAAATGTCCCTATTGCTGATCGTCGGGGCATCTATGCGTGTAAGGACGCTGGGGGGACTTGTCATGAAACCGCTATGGATTTTGGGGGGCATCTGTTTCGCCGCGGTCGCGCTGTGTGACGCGAAGGCTGACAGCATTCCGGACTTTCAACTCGGCAACATCACGGTCAACGCCGGTCAAAACGGCAATTGGGGAGTCAACAATACCGGAATCAACAACACCGGCCTTGGAAATGGCAGCCAAGACAATAAGGGCGCCTTCAATGGCAACGGCAATACCCAACCGCCAAAACCGAATGGGGAAACAGCCTCTGTCAGTTTTGTAAGTGGTGGCTCGGCTGGCGCGGGCAACACGGGCCTTTTCAACGGCAATGGGAACGAAGCAGGCCCTACAAGCGAGGCTGGAAACGGTAACACCGGCGCCTTTAACGGCAATGGTAATGAAGCCGAATCGGGGGAAAGCCTGGTGGTCGGCAGTGGCAACAAGGGCATTTTCAACGGCAATGACGGCTCGGCCACCGCTTTGGATGGTGAGGCCGGCAACGAGAACCTTGGCGCGCTCAATGGCAACGGTGCATCCGGCAGTTTCGGCAGCGGCGGCAGTAACAACAAAGGCGTCCTCAATGGCAATGGCGCCAGCGCCTTTATGGCCAGTGCCGGTTCCGGCAATGAAGGGCTTGGCAACGGCAATGACGCGATCGGCAGTTTCGGGAACGGCGGCGCGAACAACACCGGCGCCTTTAACGGCAATGACTCCACCGGTGGCATGGGCACGGGGGGCAGTAACAATCACGGCGCCTTTAACGGCAATGACTCGTCCGGGACCTTCAGCACCGGCGGTAGCGACAATGCCGGAGCCTTTAACGGCAATAGCGCCAGCGCCCTTTTCGGCCCTGCAGGCAACAACAATAGGGGCGCGCTTAACGGCAACAACGCCGAAGCCCTGATGGGCAGCGCCGGCAATGGCAATAAAGGCGCGCTCAACGGCAATGACAGTGACGGGACTTTTGCCAGCGCGGGCGAAGACAACACCGGGTTCAACAACGGAAATCGGTCGACGGCATTCATGGGCCCAACGGCAGGCAGCGGCAATACGGGCGCCAATAATGGCAATGACACCACGTCGGATCCCTTCGCCAGCAGCGTCGCTTCACTCGGCTTTTTCGAAGGCTCAGGGGTGGGCAGCAATAATGTGGGTGCCGGCAACGGTAACTTCGCCACAAGCAACTTGGGACCCGCGGGCAGCGGCAATCTCGGTGCGTTGAATGGCGTGGGCGGCATGTCGTTTCAAGGTAATCTGAATATCGGTGCAGGCCACACGGTTCAAAACGGAAACATCGGAAATCCGCCTGCGAGCTTCCCGCTCCCTGCATTGCCGTAATTCATACAAATACAAATCATCAAAAGCCGGGCAAGACCTCCTGCCCGGCTTTTTGATTCAATGAACGGCCCGCCCGCGTTAACCACACCCGACGATATAACACCCGTGAAGCTAGTGTGACTGCACTTTCATCTTCTCTTAACCAAAATCGATCCGTACACATTGTGTCAGCGTGGGACAATTCGACTGGGGATGGATCATGAAACCGCTTTGGATTTTGGGAGGCATTTGCGTTGCAGCCGTCGCACTGAACGACAGCGCGCATGCCCAAGCCATGGACGACATGGAGCTCGGCCTGGTGACGATCAACCGAGGCGCCAACGGCAATTGGGGCGTGGACAACACCGGCTACGGCAATTCCGGTTCCGGTAATTCCGGTATCGGCAATACCGGCTCCAACAATGGCAGTGTCGGCAATACGGGCAACAATAACGGCAATACCGACTCCAACGGTGAAGACCCGTATACGGAAATGCAATACCGTGATTGGCAAAACGGCGATACCATTGAAACAAGCGGTAGCTACAACACCGGCAACAATAACGGCAACAACAGCGAAGCATCCGCGAATTCAGGCGGAGATAACGGCGGCCATCTCGGTCAATCGCCGAATGGCGGTTCCGCCGAAGCAACGGCCGGCAGCTACAATACGGGCAACAATAACGGCAACAACAGTTCAGCCTCCGCAAACGCAGGTGGTGGAGATAATGGCGACGATTTCGCGCCCTCCAACAACAACAATGGCGGCGCCACGGTCCAGGCCACGGCCGGCAGTGGCAATGTGGGCAATGGCAACGGCAATAACAGCGAAGCGTCCGCAACCATTGGCGATGATTTCGTGCCGCAACCGGAACCGGGCGTTGCAAGCAATAACGACAATGGCATTGGCGGCGGCAGCACGAGCGCTGAGGCGACCGCCGGCAGCGGCAATGTGGGCAATGGCAACGGCAATGGCAGTGCGGCTTCCGCAAATGCCGGCTCAACCAACAATCAAGTGCCCATGGTGACAACGTCCAACGACGAGTACACCCCTCTGCCAAACGGCGACGGCACAAGTGCTGAAGCAACCGCCGGCAGCGGCAATGTGGGTAACGCAAACGGAAACGGCAGCACCGCCATGGCCAATGCCACATCGGGTGAAGAGCCGAACGGCTTCACGACGAATGAGGTTCCACCTGGACCGAACGGCGGCAGCACCTCTGCCGAAGCCACGGCAGGCAGCAACAACACCGGCAATGCTAACGGTAATGGCAGCACGGCGAACGCCACGGCCAATTCGGGTGGTACGCCGCGCGGTGAAGTCGTAACCGGCGAGAGATTGCCGATGCCTCCTCAAGGCGACGGCACGTCTGCAGAAGCCAATGCGGGCAGCGGCAATACCGGTAACGCCAACGGCAATGGCAGCACGGCTGTCGCCTCGGCCAATTCCGGCGATGATATACGACTGACCGATGAGCCGACCGCTGCCGACAACAGGCTGCAGCTGCCTCCGCGAGGCGGCGGTACGACGGCGGAAGCCAACGCGGGCACCGACAATACAGGCAATGGCAACGGCAATGGATCGCTCGCTTTTGCGGATGCTAATTCTGGTCTGCCTCAACACTCGGCACCGAGGTCGTCCGATGAAACCACCATCGCTGATTTCGTCGGCATTGGCGGCACCACGGCAGAAGCTAATGCAGGAACGAACAATTCCGGCAATGGCAACGGCAACAACGCCCTCGCCGACTCGACGGCGTTCAATGGCGGCACGGCCTTCTCTGGGGCCGGCAACATGAACACCGGATCTCTGAACGGGAATAACACCCAGGCGGAAGCATTTGCCGGAGATGGCGGATTTGTCTTTACAGGCGCGGGCAACTTCAACACGGGCGCTGCGCTGGGCAACAACAGCGGTGCGTTTGCCGGCGCCATTGGACCCAGTTCCGCCTTTGTAAGCGACGGATCCGGCCTGACGGGCGTACAACAATTCAATGTGGGCGGCATGAGCCTGCCCTAATCCGTCCCACGACGGACTAAATGAAAAGCCGGGCAACACCTCCTGCCCGGCTTTTTTGTGTGCGCCTTTTCTCGTGCGTCATCCCAGGGCGAGCGAGAGCGCATCCTTGGGATCCAGAGCGTCAATTAGAAGAGCTAATTCCGGGATTGCAACAAGCCGCCCTGGATGCCAGTGACAAGCACTGGCATGACGCTTAGGAGCGTGGCGCCACTCCCACCCAATTAACCACGACCTACGAAACAACACCCGCCTCGCGCGAATTGGCCTGGCGTCGCCTTATCTTAACCAAAAAATACGTGTACAGATCGTTATAGTTTGGGACGCTTGTGACTGGGGGGACGCCATGCGCGCGGGCAAATCAACATTTCTTATTGTAACGGCCATATCCGCTGTTCTGTCGGGGCCGGCGCTGGCA
>JANQPL010000007.1 GCA_028289425.1 Alphaproteobacteria bacterium
AGACTAGAAACGCTGCACCCCGTGGGGCCGTAGCTCAGTTGGGAGAGCGCTACGTTCGCAATGTAGAGGTCAGGGGTTCGATTCCCCTCGGCTCCACCAGCCTTCGCAGCTTATCGAGCAAAGCGAGATTGGCGAAAAGGCTGTCGCGCCGTAGCTTCGAAGAAGCGCAGGCGGGCGCAGCGCTGCTTCCGCCTTCGCACTTATCGCTACGGCGGACAGGTCGGCTCGGCAAGCCATCGACACGCCGAGCCCCCGCGAGGGGCTTGCAGCTTATCAAACCGTTTTGCTTCGACCATTGTCCATTAAACGCCACCTCTTCGGCCGGCATAGACCCTGTTCCGCATCGCAACGGTGTTTCCGCCTTTCCACAAAAGCCCGTAGACAAATTGAACGCCAACTGCACGATCTCCGCTATACTTACCCGCGCAGACAACCAGCTCGCTCTAGGGGCAAGCAACGCTGGACAAGTTGAATGGGGGTTTTCACATGCAAGATGAAGATCGCCTGCGTTTGATCCGCGACATTGAACAAAAGCGGGGGACTCAGGTTATTGCGTATGTCACGTCTTACCGGCCGGGCGATTGGGATGGCGGCGCCGTAAGGCAACCCGACATTCGGATTATCGAGCGGCATCTGCGGGCGCTGGGGCTCGACAAGAAAGGAGACCTGGATCTCTTTCTTGTAACGCCGGGGGGATTAGCAATCGTTCCCTGGGCGCTCGTGACCTTGGTTCGGGAATACCTTGGGAAACGGCGTTTTGCCACCTTGGTGCCGTCCATGGCCATGAGCGCAGGAACCAAAATCTGTCTGGGGGCGGATGAAGTGCTTATGGGCCCCGGGGGGTATCTCGGCCCGGTCGATACCCAAATGGGATTCATCAGTGTGGAAGATGTTGAAGGTTATCTCAACCTCGCTCACCAATGGTCCTTCTTCAGCCCGCTTGCGCGGCACAAAGCGTTCCAGCGCCTGTCAGCATCGGTTCCGCCGGTCTTATTGGGCCGCGTGCAGCGGGTCCGACAAGAGGGCAAGCGCGTGGCAATGAAACTTCTGGAGTCACGGCGGCGTCCGTTATCGGTGCGCGCCAACCATCGCATCAGCTCTTATCTTCTTAAGCAAGTGGGTAATCATAGTCAGCACATCAGACGCACGGAAGCGCGGACCATAGGCATGTCTTTTGTAAAAGACGCCGAGTCCGCCGGCATATCCGATCTCATGTCGGAGCTTTTCAGTACTTATGAAAACCTGATGGGGCTTGATCTGCCCTTCGCCATCGACCGGTTCCCCGAAGACGTCGTTGATGAACACCCCACATTGGAGGATTTCGACGTAAAAGGGGAACACACAATGGATCGGCCTGACGCAATCGTGGAAAGTACGGCGCGTCTTGATATGGGCTATTTCGCTTACGACTACCGGTATTGGCGAGATCGTCCCGAACGGCCGGAACAGCCGACCCCCGCCTGGAGTCAGGTCCCCGACGACGCGGAGGCGGCACCGAAAATTCCCGATCTGTCCGGGCGTCATGTGAGTGTGCATTGGACCCAAGTCAACAAACAAAGTGATTGATCAAACCTCGCGTAACCGGCTGTTTTTACGCGTCCGCTAAGCGCGATTGTCAAACACCTCTACCAGATGGTCGATCAGACCGCGTACCCGTGCCGTCAAATGCCGGTTGGGGGGATAGATCGCATACAGACCAAATTGAAGAGCCTCATAGTCTTCAAACAAAATTTCAAGCTTGCCTGCGTCCACAAACGGTTCGATGGAATAATAGGGGCAATGGGCGATGCCGATTCCGGCAGCCGCCAATTCGGCCGCTGCGCGGGGTGCATCCGCCTGAAAATGACCGCTTATGGGCACGCGCACTTCTTCGCCGTCGATCTTGAATCGCCAGTGAAACGGATCCTGATGGGCATGGTTGATCAGACAATTGTGCGTGGACAGAGCACTGGGGTGATCCGGTGTGCCGTGCTTCTCCAGATAGGCGGGCGAGGCACACACGCACACGCGCATCCAAGAAAGCCGGCGCGCGATTAAACTTGAATCGCGCAAGGCGCCGATGCGAATGGCCATGTCAAAACCCTCTTCAACAATCGAAGAATGGCGGTCGTTGAGGCGCAGGTCGACCGACACTTTGGGGTTCGCCTCGAGAAATGGTGCGATGGCCCGAACAAGGTTCGCGCTGCCAAATCCCGTGGGCGCGGTGATGCGGATGGGTCCCGACAACTCGGTCTGGCGTTCCTGCACGACCGCTTCGAGCTCATCGAATTGATCGAGCAACGGTTTGCACCGCTCAAGGTAAGCCCGGCCTACATCCGTTAGGACAACGCTGCGGGTGGTTCGGTTGAAGAGCTGCGCCCCCAGCCGTTCCTCCAACTGCCCTACATATTTGCTCGCCAGTTTCGTTGTCATGTTGAGGCGGCGGGCCGCCCCGGTAAAAGAGCCTTCCGTGGCGACAGCCGCAAAGGTCTTCATGCCCTGGATGGTATCCATGTGTCCTCCATCTCTAGAGCGCCATTATCCTCTATACGTGCACAATGTGTCCACGATCCGGGCCATTAGGTCTTCTTGAAGGGTTAGACTGTTCCTGCACCGTCGCAGGCCGCGCCACCCCTGCCGGTCATCCTGCCGCCTATGGGAAGCGCGGGGATGGTCTGCGGGCCTCATTTCCTTTTATGATCTCGCCTTTACGAGGAAATGTTTCAGCGAAAGGGAAGAACAATGCAGCTGAAGTATGGATTGATTGCGTCTGCAATGGTGTTGGCGTCGACCGGGGTGTTTGCCGAAGAAGACCCCATGACCGTGACCTATGGAAACACAATTAAGGTCGTGGCTCCTGATGGCGCAGAGACATCCGTCCACTACAATCAAGATGGCACCTACTCGGTTACCAATGCGGAAGGCACGGTGAACGGAACCTGGTCTTTGAATGACCAGAAACAGCTTTGCTCCACGCCGGAAGGCGGTGAAGAGACATGTGTTGATGTGGACTGGGGGCGCTCGGTCGGCGACACGTGGGAAGCGAAAGACGCGGAAGGTAACGTCACAGCCACCATTAGCATTGTTGAAGGCCGCGGCTGACAGAGACGCCAACAAACCGGAGCCGCGCCGCCGACCATGGCGCGGCTCTTCCCCCGCTAAAACAAGATCATCCGCAAACAAATTAGGCGCGCCAGATTTGCCAGCACACGGACGTCTGCTGACCTTCCCATCCGCCAATTATCCTCTTTTCGTACACAATAAGTCCACAGAATAGGCGATTATCGTTGTTTTGGCGGTTTGCTAAGTGTGGGGCGTCCTTCAGGGCGTCCGTCGCTCGGGGACATCGCAAATCAAACCGGACCCAATCGACCTTGAGAGGATGAAACCCATGTCTAATGCGATCCGCATTCACCGTCACGCCCTTTCGGGCCATTCCCATCGTGTAGAATTGTTCGCAAGCCTTGCTGGCATTGCCCATGAACTCGTGGACGTCGACCTTGCCGCCGGCGAGCACAAACAAGAGCCGTTCCTGTCGCTTAATCCCTTCGGCAAAGTGCCGGTGGTTGAAGACGGTGACGCGGTTGTTACCGATTCCAATGCCATCCTGGTTTACCTGGCGCGGAAATACGCCCCGAGCTGGGTACCGCAAGACCCCAAAGGCGAAGCCGAGGTGCAAAGGTTTCTTTCCCTCGCTGCGGGCGAAATCGCTTATGGCCCGGCCGCCGCGCGCTTAGTCACCGTTTTCGGTGCCGGTCTTGACGCGGACAATGCCAAGTCGATTGCCGCGACCGTCTTCGACAAACTCGAAGCGCATTTGGAAGGCCGAACATATTTGGTGGGTAACAACCCGACCATCGCCGATGTGGCCATCTACAGCTACACGGCGCACGCCCCGGAAGGGAATGTCTCACTCGACGCTTATCCCAACATCCGCCGTTTCCTGTCCAATGTGGAGCAACTGGATGGTTTCGTTCCGATGCAAGCAACACCGGTCGGCCTTGCGGCATAGACCGATCAAGACCAGCGCGGGCGGGAGAATGCCGTCCGCGCAACTTTCTTATCCAAAGGGAGGCCGACATGAACAAGCATCAAGCATGGGGCAAGGAGCATTCTCCATTTCACCCGGGCGAGCAAGAACTGCAACGCCGGACCGGTATGCGCGACCAAATGGAAAAGTTTGCGCGCCGCGTCGTTCGGCCGACCATGCCCGATCAGCATCGGGCGTTTTATGGGCAGCTTCCGTATATCGTTGTCGGCAGTGTGGATGATGAAGGATGGCCTTGGGCGACTTTGCTGGCGGGCAAGCCCGGCTTCATTTCGTCGCCGGAAGCAGGCACGCTGCACATCAACGCCTCCCCCCTGTCCGCTGATCCCCTGCGTGCCGGACTGACCCTGGGCGCACCGCTGGGACTGTTGGGGATTGATCTGGCCACCCGTCGCCGCAACCGCGTGAATGTCCGCGTTGTGGAAGCCGGTACGAGCACCATCGCCCTGTCGGTCGATCAAGCATTCGGCAATTGTCCTCAATATATTCAAACGCGCGATGTCCGCTTCATTCGCGAGCCGGGCACTCCGCCGACGGATGAAAACACGGAACACCTAACTACACTGGATGACGGTGCCCGCCATATGATCGAAAACGCGGATACGTTGTTTGTGTCAAGCTACATCCCAACGGAATCGAATGCGGATGTGGAGGGTGTGGACGTTTCTCACCGCGGTGGCCGACCCGGGTTTGTGAAAGTCGACGGCGACACCCTGACCGTTCCGGATTACTCGGGCAACTTTCACTTCAACACCCTTGGAAATTTCCTTGTAAATCCGAAAGCAGGTCTTGTGTTTGTCGATTTCTCGACCGGCGACCTTTTGATGCTGACGGGTACGGTCGAACTTCTCTTCGAAGATAATGCGGAGGTGCAAGCTTTTAAGGGCGCCGAGCGGGCCTGGCGGTTTACCCTGCATCGCGGGCTGCGCCTAAAAGATGCCTTGCCGTTGCGCTGGTCGTTTGAAGAGTTCTCGCCCAATTCCCTCATCACTGGCGATTGGAAAGAAACTGCCGCTACGCTCGCGGCCGAAGCCAAACGCGAGGAATGGCGGCCCTACCGCGTCGCTCGGATCGAAGACGAAAGTTCCGTCATCCGCTCGTTCTATTTGGAGCCCGCGGATGGGGACGGTCTGTTGCCTTATGAGGCGGGTCAGTACCTGACCCTTCGTGTCACGCCGGCGGTCTGCGACAAACCGGTCATCCGCACCTATACACTCTCTTCCGCACCAGGGGATTCCCTGTACCGTATCTCCGTAAAACGGGAAGCGGACGGCGTGGTATCAAGCCATCTGCACGATACCCTAAAGCCAGGCGCGATCATCGAAGCGAAAGCACCACGCGGCAATTTCTACATCGATGCCCAGGAAAAACGCCCCGCGGTTTTGTTGGCGGGCGGTGTCGGGATCACGCCGATGATTTCCATGGCCCGGCATGTGGCGCGGGAAGGGTTCCGCACGCGTCATATCCGTCCCCTGACGATTTTTCATTCAGCGCAAACCACCGGCCAACGCGCTTTCTTCGATGAGTTCCGGGGCATGGCGTTCCGCACGGAAGAGGCCATTCGGTATTTCTCGTTTGTCGACCGGCCGGCGGAGAACGAAAAGCCCGGTGGAGACTTTAGCGGCGTCGGGTACATCACCGCAGACGTATTACGCCAGACGCTTGTCCTCGATGACTATGATTTTTATCTGTGTGGCCCAAAACCCTTCATGCAGGCCCTTTACGATACGCTGCGCGGGCTGGGTGTGCGCGATGGGCGCATCTTCGCGGAAGCGTTCGGGCCGGCCTCTTTGGAACGGCAACCGGACACAGGGTCGGAACCCGCAGAGGTGCCGGCCGAAGAAGCAGAAGGCGCCGTCATCAAATTCGCCAAGTCGGGTTTTGAACAACGCTGGAGCAAAGGTGACGCCACCATTCTTGAGACAGCCGAGGCTCATGGCCTTGCCCCAGAATTTGGCTGCCGTAATGGGGCGTGCGGGAGCTGCGCGGTGAAACTCAAAGCAGGCGTGGTGGCTTACCGTTCACAGCCGACGGGCGCGCACAAAGACGACGAGGTACTGATCTGTTGCGCCGTGCCGGGTGAAGGCACCGACACGGTGGAAATCGATCTCTAGGTCAGATTTGCTCTAGGTCGCGCCCCTCAAGCGAAGGAATAATCCAATGGAAACACGTCCCCCATTGCCGCCATTCGATGAAGCGTCGGCGATCGAAAAAGTCCGATTGGCCGAAGACGGCTGGAACTCGAGAGATCCGGCACGCGTCGCGCTCGCTTACACGGAAGACAGTCAGTGGCGCAACCGAAACCAATTTATCACCGGGCGCGACGAGATCATTCGCTTCCTGACGGACAAGTGGCGGAAAGAAAAACAATACCGGCTGATCAAAGAACTATGGGCCTATCAGGGCAATCGCATTGCCGTGCGTTTCGCCTACGAATTTCATGACGATCAGGGGCGATGGTTCCGCGCTTACGGCAATGAAAATTGGGAGTTTGACGCGAACGGTCTTATGCGCCGCCGGATTGCGAGCATCAACGATCTTGCGATCCGGGAAGATGAGCGCAAGATCCTCTTTGATCAAGGGCGACGGCCTGACGACTATCCGGGACTTTCCGAATTGGGACTGTAGTCGAGCCTCTGGCACCCACTCACCTGAGTGGGCTTCTGACGTGGCGAGTATGCGCTAATCGTCAACCGGCACTACATAGTTGAGCGATAAACGGCCGCCATCGGGGTAGATGGTCTGGCCCGTAAGATAAGACGCGTACTCGCTGGCCAGGAACACCGCCACTTGCCCAATCTCCCGCGGGTCGCCGATGCGCCGCAAGGGTGTGCGCGACAGGATCATCTTGCGCGCCGCGTCATCGTTCATCACCGACTTCAGCACGTCCGTCATGATCGATCCCGGGCCGATACCGTTCACCCGAATGCCGTGTTCGGCCAGCGCCAAGGCCATGGCTTTTGTAAGCTGCACGACGCCGCCCTTGGAGGTGACATAAGCCAACTGGTTGGGAATGGCGACCACCGCATTGGTGGACGCCATGTTGACGATCGCACCTTTGACGCCCTTGTCGACCATGATCTTCGCCGCCGTTTGGCCCGTTAGGAACACGCCGCGCAGATTGACCCCCAATACTTGGTCGAAGTCTTCCGGCGATAGATCAAGAATGCTGCCCGCCTTGATCACCCCCGCATTGGCGACGGCAATGTCCAAGGTGCCGAAATGGTCGACGGTTTTCTGAAACAGGCCATCCACGTCGGCTTCCTTGGAGACATCGCAGGGGATCGAGATTGCCTCCACGCCGAATTCGCCGGCAATGCGCGCCGCTTCCTCGTCGCACTTCTCCGCCAAGACGTCCGATAGCACCACCTTTGCCCCGTGGGCCGCAAATTCCTCCGCACAGCCAAGGCCGATACCTTGGGCCGCGCCGGTGATCACCGTGACTTTGCCGTCCAATCTCATGGGAACCTCCCGTCGCTTCACATCAAGGCAGTGTATTGCGCCTTTGGGTTATGGCATAAGCATTGTTTCGAAACCCTGAAGGGTCGGGCCGGCCCGGCGCAACGATTGGCGGTCACTTTATGAGCCTAACGGAAAAGGATGTCTTGGCCGCCGCGGAGGCGATTGAGGGTGAAATCGTCCGTACCCCCACCATAGAGTCGAAAACTCTCTCACAAATCTGTGACGCCAAGATCTATCTGAAATTCGAGAACCAGCAATTCACGGCCTCCTTCAAAGAACGGGGGGCTCTGTGGAAGTTGCGCAACCTGTCGGAAGAAGAAAAGAAGCGTGGTGTGATTGCCATGTCGCGGGGCAACCATGCGCAGGGCGTTGCCTATCACGCCCAGCGCCAAGGTATTCCCGCCACTATCGTCATGCCGGTCAATACGCCTACAATCAAGGTTTCCCATACGGCAAAATTTGGGGCCCAGGTCATGCTCGAAGGCGAGACGTTGGTCGAGGCGGGCGCTAAAGCTGACGCTGTTGCGGCGGATGAAAACCTGACAAAGATCCACCCCTATGATGACCCCTACATCATCGCAGGCCAAGGGACGATCGGCCTCGAGATGCTTAAGGATGTGCCGGAGCTTGACGTGCTGGTGGTTCCGATCGGCGGCGGCGGATTGATTTCCGGTATCGCCCTTGGCGCGCAGCACTTAAAGCCGGACATTGATGTCTATGGGGTGCAGGCGGACATGTTCCCCTCCATGTACAATGTTTTTCACGGCGAGCAGCGAGCGTGCGGGGGACCTACCATCGCCGAAGGGATTGCCGTGTCATCGCCCGGCAAGCTCACACAAGAAATCGTGAACCAGCGTATCAAGGATGTGCTTTTGGTCGATGAGAAACACATCGAACATGCCATTGCGCTGCTGCTGAATGTGGAAAAGACCGTTGCCGAAGGGGCTGGCGCAGCGGGCCTTGCGGCAATTCTTCAGTATCCAGATATATTTAAGGGCCGCAATGTGGGCATCGTCTTATGTGGCGGCAACATCGACAGCCGGCTGCTGGCGTATGTGTTGTTGCGGGAGCTTTCGCGCGAAGGACGAATCCTCACGGTGCGTATCGAATCTCAGGACCGCCCAGGTTTCTTGGGGCAGATTACAACGGCAATCGGCAAAGCCGGCGGCAATATTATCGACGTGTCCCACAATCGGCTGGTGACGGATCTGCCCGCGAAGACGGCGGATATCGGCCTCACTATCGAAACCCGGGATGCGGCACATGCGGACGGTATCTTCGACCTCCTTCAGCAAAATGGACTGAAAGTGAAGCGCGTGGTTCAGGGGTAGAAGGATCAGGCCGCCTGCTTCATGGCGGAAGCAACCAGTCCGCCAATCAACCTGTCGATAACCGATTGGGGGGCCAGCCTTTTTATCCGCCCGAGCATCACGGCGCGGTCCATGGGATACCGCAATTTCTTTTTCTTGGTATGGATCACTTGATAGATGCGTTCGGACACCATTTCCGGCGTCAATTTGCTTTCGGCCGTGTCCTTCGCCATTTGTTTGATCATTTTGTGGGTGGGCGATTGGGGACCAGCGCCGGTCACTGCGCCGATGTGATGACCGGTCTCCGGGCGGTCCATGCGCATGGCGACAGGCTGCATGATCACCACATCGATCGGTTCCCGCCGTAGTTCGTGATAGAGGGCTTCGGTGAACGTTTCGATCGCGAATTTTGCGGAGGTGTATGCGCTTAAGAACGGCACCGCCAATATTCCGCCTGCGGAACTCATATTGATGATGGTACCACTGCCTTGCGCGCGCATGAATGGAACCGCCGCCTTGCAAACGCGCACCATACCGAAAAGATTGACGTTGTAGAGGTTTTGGAATTCCTCCATCGAGGTTTCTTCCACTGTGCCCAAGATCATGTTGTTGAAACAGTTGACGATCACGTCAATCCGACCTGCTTGCTCTTTGACGTCCTGCAGGCAGCGTGCAACGGACGCTTCATCGGTGGCGTCCATGGCTACCATGGGAAAGGCATATTGCGCGTTTGATTGCTCTGGAGCGCGCATGGTGCCGTACACGGTGAGGCCGCGCTCAACGAACATCTCCCCCATCACTTGGCCAAGGCCGCCGGAGGCACCGCAAATCAACACGGTTTTGGACATGGTTTTGGCTCCCAATAAATTGTTATGTGACTAATATAGGGTTACTAAATTTGTCAGTCAACAAGTTTAGTAAGTCGTTTCGATAGGATCAGCCACTATTGGGGCCGTAACAGTGCTGATGACGGCCCAAAGGCCGGCAATTCCGGGTGAAGAAGGTGAGTAAGGGGGCCGGATCTACTGGATCCCGTGCATGCGCCTTTTCAGGAATGGGGACAGGGCAAACAACAGGGCTGCCACCCCCATGGCAATCCACCCCACATCGCTATAGACCGCGAGCACTTGCGCGGTTTGTTCGGCGGAGCCGGCGGGCATACCGTCGGCCGGGCTGGTCAGGCTTGCAATCAGGCCGGCAATGTAATTGGCGCCGGCGGACGCCAGAAACCAAACCCCCATCATCATGCCGACGATTTTGGGGAGGGAGAGTTTTGTGACCGCGGACAATCCGATGGGCGACAGGCACAGCTCCCCGCAGGTATGCAGCAGATAAAGCAGTACGATCCAAATCAGCGCCGTTTTCATGCCCGGCCCCGCGCCCAAACCGGCACCGAAGGCAAGCACCAAAAACCCTAGCCCAACCAGCGCAAGCGCGATCGCGAATTTGAGGGGGACGTTGGGTTCACGTCCGCGCTTCGCCAAGGAAAGCCACATCATGCTGAAGAAAGGGGCGAGCGTGAAAATGAAAAGCGCATTGAGCGATTGGAATGTGGCGGGCGGCACCTCGTAACCGAACATCATGCGATCGACGGAACGATCCGTAAACAGATTAAGGGAAGACCCGGCTTGCTCAAACAACGCCCAGAAGAGAACCGAAAACAAGGTGAGCAGCGTCAAAACTAGAAGGCGGTCCCGCTCTTCGGGCGTGCATCGCGCAAACGCGACGAACAAGATCACGCCCAACATCAGCGTTCCGAACAGTCCCAGTAGGGAGCCGACCAACGCTTGGTTTTGTACAAGGAACCATACCAGCAGCAGACCGCCCGGCCGTTCCGGCATAGATGGTGTTCTCAAGGCTCAGTCCGATGGCGGTGGGGCGTTCTAGAGCTCTTTGGTCGGGCGGGTCGGCCACATTGCCCAGCAAATGCTGACCGCGCAGGAAGATGACAAGCCCAGCCAGCATGCCAAGACCCGCCAGTCCAAATCCGTAAGCCCAGCCGTAAGTCTCCCCCAGCCAGCCGCAGACAATTGCCGCGGTGAACGCGCCAATATTAATGCCCATGTAGAAAATCGTGAACCCGCCGTCGCGCCGGGGATCACCCTGTTCATAAAGGGCACCGACAATGGTCGAAATGTTCGCCTTCAGATAGCCGACGCCGCAGATGATCAGCGCAAGCGAGAAATAGAAAATCTGTGTAAAGACCGGATGGCGGGCGACAGTTTCGCTGCCGTCTTCCCCGACGCTTGCAACCGCTGGCGGCCCCTCAAATGCCATGCCGAAATGTCCGCACACCAACAAAATGGCGCCCAAGGTGACGGCTTTACGCGACCCTAAATATCGGTCGGCCAGGATGCCGCCTAGCACGGGTGTCAGGTAAACCAGCGCTGTGTAGGCCCCGTAGATGGCGTAAGACTGGGTGTCGGAAAACAGGAAATGCTTGGTGAGGTAGAAGATCAACAGGGCGCGCATGCCGTAGAAGGAAAAGCGCTCCCACATCTCTGTCAGGAACAGGACTGCCAGGCCGCGCGGATGGCCAAACCATGTTTTTTCAGCGGTCTGCTTCCCAGCGCCCGCAGCCGTCTCCGCCATAATGTCTCCAGCCCCTCAAAACGTCCGTTTTGTCCCTTAGCAAGACCTGACGAGGAAGGCAAAAAACACGGGACGATCTCATTCAGGGGGAAAGATCCCACGATTTGACAGGTTTGGGCGCCTTATTTTCGTTCAACCGATCAAAAGATCGTGGGAAACTCATTGAAATTGGAAGGGTCCCACGCTATTTTCCAACAAATTGCCGTCAACAAAGTGGGAAGTTTCCCAAATGACCTCCACACAGATCAACGATCTCGTCACCCGCGCCGAGCAATATGCGCAGTCCCACGACCTTTCGCTTTCGACCGTATCCCGCAAATTGCTCAATGACGGCAAGGGGTTATCGCGCCTCAAAAGCGGCGGTCAGCTCACCTTGAAGACATTGGATTCGGCCTTCGACAAATTGGCCGCGTTGGAGGCAGAAACCGCCATTCCTGTCACTGCCGGCGACGCCGATGCCGACAGGGGTATCGGCCAAGTCATTTCCCCGGAAGTGTTGACCCATTTGGATCGCCTTGAGGCCGAAAGCATCCACATTATGCGCGAGGTGGCCGCCGAAGCGGAGAACCCGGTCATGCTCTATTCGGTGGGCAAGGACTCGGCCGTGATGCTCCATTTGGCTATGAAGGCGTTTTATCCCTCCAAGCCGCCTTTCCCGCTGATGCATGTGGACACCACGTGGAAGTTCCGGGACATGATCAAGTTCCGGGACACAATCGCCAAGGATCTGGGGCTCGATCTTATCGTGCACATCAATGAAGAAGGCGTGCGCCAGGGGGTTGGCCCGTTCACCCATGGCTCGCAGCTCCATACGGATGTGATGAAAACCCAATCGCTCAAAATGGCGCTCGACAAATACAAGTTCGACGCCGCGTTTGGCGGGGCCCGACGCGATGAAGAAAAATCGCGCGCCAAAGAACGCATCTTCTCTTTCCGCTCGGCGCAACACAGCTGGGATCCAAAAAATCAGCGTCCGGAGCTTTGGAACATCTACAACACGCGTATCAACAACAATGAATCGATCCGTGTGTTTCCGCTGTCCAACTGGACTGAATTAGATATTTGGCAATACATCTACAAAGAAAAAATTCCCATTGTGCCCCTTTACTTTGCAGCGGAACGTCCGGTGGTTGAACGCGACGGTGTCCTGATCATGGTCGACGACGACCGCATGGAGCTGGCACCGGGCGAAACTCCGCAAATGAAAAGCGTCCGGTTCCGCACATTGGGGTGTTATCCGCTAACCGGTGCGATCGAATCCGATGCGGATACGCTGCCGCAGATTATTCAGGAAATGCTGCTTACCAGCACGTCGGAACGGCAGGGCCGTGTCATCGATCATGATGCCGCCGCGTCTATGGAGAAGAAGAAGCAGGAAGGCTATTTCTGATGGCACATCAATCCGCTCTCATCGAAAAGGACGTTCTTGTGTATCTGCAGGACCATGAGAACAAGAGTTTTTTGCGGTTTATCACCTGCGGCAGTGTTGACGACGGCAAATCCACACTAATCGGCCGGCTGCTTTACGATTCCAAAATGATCTTCGAGGATCAGTTGTCTGCCCTTGAAGCAGACAGCAAGAAGCAGGGTACCCAAGGCAACAAAATCGATTTTGCGCTTCTGCTGGATGGACTCGCCGCCGAGCGTGAACAAGGCATCACGATCGACGTGGCCTATCGCTTCTTTTCCACCGACAAACGCAAATTCATCGTCGCGGACACGCCGGGCCACGAGCAGTACACACGCAATATGGCGACGGGCGCTTCGACAGCGGAGCTTGCGGTCATTCTAATAGACGCCCGTAGGGGAGTGCTCACCCAAACGCGGCGCCATTCCTACATTGCGTCCTTGCTCGGGATCAAACATGTCGTTGTTGCGGTCAACAAGATGGACCTTGTGGGTTTCGACAAGGAAGTCTTCGACGCCATTGAGACTGAATACGACACATTTGCCAAAGATCTCGGATTCAAGAGCATTGTTTGCATGCCCATGTCAGCATTGGAAGGCGATAACATCATTACCAAGAGTAATCGGACGCCCTGGTACAAGGGTGCGCCGTTGCTGCCTTACTTGGAAACAATCGATGTGTCGTCGGACCTGTCCGATGCGCCATTCCGCATGCCGGTACAGTGGGTGAACCGCCCGAATCTGGATTTCCGCGGTTTCTCGGGAACGATCGCAAGCGGCATGGTGCGGCCCGGCGACGAAGTCGTGGTGTTGCCGTCCGCCAAACGGTCTACCGTCGAACGCGTGGTCACCCATGACGGGGATCTGGATCGCGGCGTTGCGGATCAGGCCGTCACCCTTACGCTAACCGATGAGATCGATATCAGTCGCGGCGATGTGATTTGTGCGGGCCAATCGCCGGCCGAACAGACGGACCAGTTCGCCGCCCATCTGTTGTGGATGCACGATGAAGCCTTGCTGCCGGGGCGCCAGTACATTCTCAAAACCGCCAACCGCATGATCCCGGCGACGGTGACCGAGCTCAAACACAAGATCAACGTCAACACCCTCGATCATCAATCGGGCAAGACCTTGGAGCTGAATGAGGTGGGGGTCTGTAACCTGTCCACCAGCCGACCCATCGCATTCGATCCGTATCAAGATAATCGCGCGACCGGCAGCTTCATTCTGATCGACCGGCAAAGCAATGCGACCATCGGGGTCGGCATGATCGATTTCTCGCTGCGCCGGGCCCAAAATGTGCATTGGCAGGCCCTTGAGGTCGACAAAACCGCACGGGCGGCGTTGAAACACCAGAAGCCTTGTGTTCTTTGGTTTACGGGCTTGTCCGGGTCCGGCAAGTCAACGGTCGCCAATTTGGTTGAAAAGCGGCTTCACGACATGGGTCGGCACACCTACACGCTCGACGGCGACAATGTGCGCCACGGCCTCAACAAAGATCTGGGCTTCACCGACGCAGACCGGGTAGAAAACATTCGCCGCGTGGGGGAAACCTCAAAGCTACTGGTCGATGCCGGCATGATCGTTCTTGTGTCGTTTATCTCTCCATTCGTCAGTGAACGGCGTATGGCGCGCGAATTGGTTGACGACGGCGAGTTCATCGAGGTCTACATCTCGACGCCGCTTGAAGTGTGCGAACAAAGGGATGTGAAGGGGCTCTACGCGAAAGCTCGTCGCGGCGAAATCAAAAACTTCACAGGTATCGATTCCGCATACGAACCGCCCGAGAACGCAGAGATCGATATCGACACTTCCGAGATCGCGGCGGAGCGGGCGGCTGCAGACATCATCCGATATCTAGAGGACAATGGCTATCTTGAAGGGTAACTGCGCTTAAGGATTGCCGCCCAGTTCCTGCTCGATTTCGTCGCTGGTTATGACCATGATCTTTTGCCAGATCTTGGTGCCAAGGCCGGTGGTGAGTGTTTCGATATCGTTGACCGTATTGATCACTTCCGTGTCCTGACTGCGCTCTCCATACAAGGCGGCAAGCTTGCTCGTCAGCGCCAACATCTCAGTACAGTAGTCTAGGTACCGGCCAAGCTCGAACTCTGTCATGTTGCGCACCGGCGACGAGGCGGTTCGCTTGTTCTCGTTCAGAATGGCAGTGGGGTCTTTGGTTAGTTGGTGCATGTCCACCACATGAGCGAACGATCTCAGTTCATGCAGATGGTCCAACGCTTTTTTGCGTTTGCGCAGGCCCTCCACGCGAGACAAGAAATAAAGCACGCCCACCAGAATGATCATGAGATTGACGAAGGCTTCGATGGCCTGGGTCAGATCCAGTGCATCGCCGTCTATTTGCATTTGCGACCATGGCAAACTGTCTTGCACCACTTGACCGAACAGGTAGGCAGCAAATGCGGCCAACAATACGAACGAGACCCACGTGACATAATTGGGCCGGGTCACACTTTTTGCGCGGCGGTCGGTTTTCTTCGCCGTTGCCAGTAATTCGGTGCATACGCTGGCCAGGCCCGACTCCGGAAAACGTTCCGAAATGCGCGCATTAAGCGTTGCGACCGTGTCAACGATCTTCAGCGCCCTTAAACTTTGAGCCATGCAACCCCCCTCAATCTTGCAAGCCCGCCTACGAACGAATGGTTGGATTATCCTTTTTTGCTGCGCCTGCGCGGGAAATCGACAAAGTCGCCATCGCGCTTGTGTGGATGGTTCAGAACGACGTAATCCGCATCGTCTGCGACCTGAACGTCAACGCACGGGTAAGTCATCGCCTTGACCCCTCAACAAACGAATGGCGTGCTTTGGACAAAATAGCGGGCCCGCGCCCATTGAACCAGCCCATACTTCATCTGTAGATTCCGGCATGGGTTGGGCGACGACGATTTCGGTTTTGCTGGTGGCAAGCGCTGTTTTTGGCTGGGCCAATTGGCGGGCGCGCAAGCCGGTTGAGTTCGGGCGCGTTCGAATGGTGCCTTATACGGCCATCATGTTTGCAGCCTTGTTGGTGGTGCTGCTGATGGTGGCTCATATCATGACCTTGCTGGGTGTTGAGCCACCGATCCGCCGATTCTAAGGAATTTGGGCCTACACTGGCGGTCATACCCATTTCACACAATTGCGCTTATGATGCGCCCAGTCTGATGCAACAATAACAGCGGGGTGGGACGATGCGCAGGTTCCTTTTTATTCTTCTTCTCTTGGTGGCCGTAGTCGGTGGTGTGGCGTATTACCTTCTGACCAATGCAAGCGGTCTCATCAAAGCGGGCATCGAGCAATACGGCTCGGAAGCAACCCAAACGGAAGTATCGGTGAACAGTGTCAGTCTGTCGCTGGCGGACGGTTCGGCAACGTTGAATGGCCTTACGGTGGGCAATCCGGCGGGATACTCCGACAACAATGCCGTTAGCCTTGGGCGCATCAACGTCGTCGTCGATACCGCATCCTTGCAAAGCTGCGGCACCGGTGGCTGTGACGTGATCACGCTGAAGGAAGTCAATGTGGATTCTCCCGCGATCCTGTATGAGTTGGGGCAGGGCGGCAACAATCTCGAAACGATCCAGAAGAATGTGGAAGCCTATACCGGGGGCACATCCGGAGGCGCAAGCAGCGAAGCGTCCGGCCCAAAACTTATCATCGACCGGCTGACCATCAGCAATGGTCAGATTGCGGTCAGGCAGGGTGACTCCAAAATTGCCGATGTGCCTCTGCCGACAATCGACATGAATGATATCGGACGGTCCCGCGGTGGTGCCGAGCCCGGCGAAATTGCTTCAATTGTCGTGGGCCGGTTGATGCAAGAATCTCTGGGGGCGGTCGCAACGGCGGGGATACAGGAACTACTTGGCGGTGCCGGTGGCATCCTTGAAGACGCGGGCGGCACGTTAGAGGACGGTGCGCGCGGTGCCGGAGACCGCATTAGAGGAATATTCGACTGATCAAATCAGCAGTTGGGGGAAACGCAATCGTCACGTCAAGATGTCGAGCGTTTCCTCCGTAATCTCATCGGCCGCGCGCAACACGCGTGCTGCTGCCTTGTAGGCCACTTCGCTGATCTTCGCGGCCACCAGTTCGTCTTCCAATCGCACATTGTTGGCCGGGCCGCCGGGGAAGGCCGGGTCAGGCGCTGGTTCGCGGCGCACGGTGACCTTCGGTCCGCCCAACGTTGAAGTCTGTTCCGGAATCGCCCGCCGATAGTTGGGCGTTTGAAGATTGGCAATATTGTCCGCCCGCGCACTGAATTGCGTGCTGGCCGCTTTCAAGCCTGCTAAGGCATATGACGCTCCGGCAATCATGCGCGCCATATAGCAGAGCCATCACCCAAAGTCAAGAAAATGTAATAAAATCAATGACTTAATAAAAATTCTCGCTAAGTTTTACGAGACTTTTTGCAATAGGGATGTGTTGGGTCCGGAGGTGACGCAAAGGTTGTCCGTTGGCGCTGCGCTGCCACACTAAACAATTCCTTTACGCGGCCATGGTTCGATGGCGTACCCCAACGATGACATTTGGCAAGTTATGAACCGGACCCACACGTCCCTCCTGCGGTTTCACTTTGGCGGCGCTGCGCTGCACGCCATTGCGGTTGCCGTCGCGGTGTCCTTGTTTGCTTTTGCCGGCGATGCCCACGCTGCAGCACCAAAACGCAAGGGCGTCGATCCGTCCGCCTATGTGAATATGGAACCGATGACGATTTCGATCATCGAGGATTTTCGCGTGCGGGGGCTGATGACGTTGAAGATCGGGCTTCATATCCCGGATGCTAAAACCCGCCAGCGGGTTCAGCAACGTATGATCCTGTTGCAAGACGCAATGGTGCGTACACTGACGGCGTATGGCGTGACCGCCATGCGCGTCGATGCAGCACCCAATCTGGATGTTATCGACCACCGGCTTTCCAAGGCCATTGACGAAGTTGTGGGGGCGGACGGGACGCAGATCCTTTTCGACCACATTCTGGTGCGCCAAACCGATTGACCCTCTATTTGCCATGAAACTTCGGTTTCCGCTTCTCGAGAAAAGCGGAGACAGCCTCTCTTTGGTCTTCGCTCCGGGCGGTTAGCAAAAACTGATCCCGGTCCATAAAAGTGGTGGAATAGTTGAGCGCCCCCGCGGCAGCATTGATCGCTTGTTTGGACATGCGCACCGGTATGGGGGGCAGGGCGGCGATCTTAGCCGCCATCTCATGGGCCGCGGTGGCGGCGGTGCCGTCGTCGACGACTTTTTCGATCATGCCCCAGGTAAGCGCGTCCTCGGCGAAGAGCTTCTCGCCCAGAATGGTGAACTCCTTCGCGCGGGCAGGACCCACCAAAGACGCCAGGCGCGGCAGGCTGTGCCAGCTCATATTCATCCCCAAAGGCACTTCTGGAAGACGCAAATGGGTCGACTTTCCGGCGATGCGGTAATCGCACGCAAGTGCCAAAGCCACGCCGCCGCCGATGCAGAAATTCTCCAGCGCCACGATGGTCATCTGCTCCAGCTGTTCCCAAGCCTGACACATATCCGGTCCAAGGCGTACCTGTTGTCGCTGCTCCAGCAGAGTCGATTGGCGACGCTGCGCAAGTTTGGGGTCGGCCAAATCGGCGCCGGCGGAAAATGTATGGGCATTGCCCGTAAGAACCACCGCATGGACCGAAACGTCGTCCTCAAGCACCCGCGCCGCGCGGGTAAGTTCCGTCATCAGATCCGCCGAGAGGGCGTTCAGCCGGTCACCGCGATCAAAGGAAACGGTGGCAACGCCGTCTTTCCTGACGATGGTGACAAATTCGAACTTGTTTTCGGTATCTGACATGCGCGGCCTCTTCTTCTGTTTTGTCGTCTCCGCCCGACTCTAGCTCAACAGGTGAAGCGCTGGAAATGGGACAGCCGGACAAAAAAGGGGTTTCGCATGAAACCCCTTCGCAACGCTGTGATAAACGTGTCCGCTATTCGGCAGCGATCGTCCGCGGACTCACAAAAGCCTTACCGCCATTGATGTTCATCAAATATTTGATGCCTTGTTCGGCGATGTCATCGCCCACCATCTCATCGCCTTCCGCATGCAGCTCTTTCATATCGATATAGGCGGCATATTGCGGCGCCGTCCGGTCGGTGATGATGCCTGCGTTGAGTAGCGTTTTGATCAGAACGCGGAAGATATTGTTGGCTTCCTGCATGTCTTCCCGGATCTTGGCGTCGGTCATGGCCTCCATGAAGGCGCCCTGCACCCATTCCCAATCAAGACCCAGATCCTGATACATCCATTTCTTTTGTTCCGGGCTGCCCAAATTGAACAGCAGCACTTGGAACACCTCCAGCGCCCAGTCCTCGATCTTCTCATGCTCTTCCTTGGACAAATGAGGAATGGTGCGGTCGGCCCATATCTTCCCGAATTTGTGGTGGAACGCCTCGTCGGTCATCACCAATTGGCACAGTTTCACCATGAGCGGGTCGCGTCCTTCCTTGTAGAAGGACGCAAAGGCCCCCATGGCGAGCCCCTCCACCAGCATTTGCATGCCTACCAGCTTTTTCCAAACAAGCGGCGACGCGACCAGCTCGGTCAACAGATCGCCAAGGGCGGGACCGACGGACACCGGCTTGCCCCAGCGCGCCTGGATATATCTTGAAAAACCCGTGACGTGGCGGGCTTCTTCGCGAGTCTGGTTCGCCGCATATTCCTGGGCCCCCGGGTCGCGCAGGATGTGGCACAGGCTTGCGGACAGGGACAGCGCCCCCTGTTCACCGTGCAGAATGCTGGAGAAAGACCACAGGGCGTCATTGTTCACCAGGCGAATCTTCTGCGCCTCGTCCAGTCTGTCGCCAACGGCCGTGCGCAAATCCAGATTTGTTTCCGGATTGACCACATACTCCTTCTCCAAATCGAAGGGCTCCGTGAAGTCGATATATTTTGGGTCCAGCGGATCCCAAAAGTGGTCGTGGGTGGCCGAGATGATTTTATCGAACGCCGTGGTGCGCTCGCCATACCGCTCCACCTCCATCATTGCCGGAAAATCGGTCGGATCGACGGCGTTGTACGCCGGATCGCGTGTGATATTTGCCATCCTGACTTCCTCCGTTCGGGTCTTCGCCTGAGTCGGGTCGGAATGTTACGGCAGTTTCAGTCCAATTGCCATAAAAATGACGCTGGCGTCATTAATTCACGGCATTGAAACGCGTTTCCACCACCTGGATTTGACAGGACGCGGTCGCGCCGCCTTCTGCGGGGCAGTCGTCGGCGGCCGGCAATTGGGCCAAGGTCACCCCCGCTGACCCCAACAGCAGGATGGATCCGTCGGCCGCGGGCAACACATCCACATAGTCGGACAATTCGGGCGAGGTGATCGTGGTGAAGTTTTTGCCTCTGTCGAAACTCAGCACCACCACACCGTTGTCGCCGGCGAACACAAGGGTCTGGCTACCGACGGCTGCGCCTGCATTGAGAGGCTCGCCCGCATTGGTTTTGATCGAGCGCCAGTCGGTTCGGTTGCGATTGGAGCGCCACAAACGGTCTTTCGCCCCGGCAAGCCAAATCGTGCCGTCCTGCAACATGAAGCCACGCCGGAAGGTGGACTGGGCCGGTGTCTGCATCAGGCGGAAGGTGGGGCCTGTATCCCGAAAGCGAAACACCGCGCCGAAATCCGCGGCCACATAGATGGTATCCGCTTTCGGACTGCGAAACGCATCGCTTAGCTGAAAGTCACCATAGGTGTTGCGCCACTCCGTGTGGCGCTGCCAAGTGCCGCCGCCATCCTTCGTTTCAAGCAACAGGCTGCCGTCCCCCATGGCGAATCCATGGGACTCGTCGAAAAAATGGATCGTCAGCAACAACCCATCGCTTCCCGGTTCTGCGAACTGCCGCGCCCAGTTCCTGCCCGCATCATCCGTATGAAGAATAACGGAATTGTGGCCCACGGCCCATCCGTGGCGATTGTCGATGAAATGCACGTCGGTCAACGTGGCTTGGGTGGGCACGCGAGTGGCTTGGTGCCAGGAGCGGCCATCGTCGGTGGAACGAATAATGTGCCCGCGCTCGCCAACGGCAATGATCGTCCGTCCGGCCTTGGCGGCTTTCAGCAAAATGCTTTTGCTGGCAAGTGGGGACGGTACGGCATCCAAATGGGTAAGCGGCGGCAAGGCGGGTTCCGCCTCGGCATGGGCCGGATTGGCAAAAATGCAGAAGAGCAGTGTACAGATGGTTGCGGTCAGCGGTCCGACCGCCTTCATCCTTGGGTCGGATAACTCTGGCGCAAATGATCGCCCAGCCAATCGCCCGCCCGCAGCAACACATCCGGATCGACCAAGATGGTGGCAACGATCGCCCACACAAACGGAATAAGGGCCGCCTTCCACAACACCGGCCGCGCGGCGGCATAGAGCAGACCAAATGGAATGAGCACGATCGCCACGCTGCGGCTGATCGCAATGGCGACCGTTTCCGGCGTATTGAGCCCTTGTTCGTCGGGCACCACAGCCAGCACCCCGGGCTGCTCGACCAACACGAACCAGAGCAGTAAACCAAGGCTTAACAAGCCCACGGCGGCCGTGAGCACGCGAAAAAACCGGCCGAGCCACAGGGGCATGACGGGTCCCCCTTATACGCAACCGAAACCGTCCGGCTCCGGCATTTTTCCCCCATTTCAGGTCAAGCATATCGCAATCTCTGAGGTCATGGAATGGGGCGCCAGGGTCCCGCCGCCGAAGGCCCAAAATGTGTAGTTACGGCCGTCACGTCGCCCGACCCTTGGATTTATGGTACGAAGTGGCAAGACTTACTGGAAACATCTTACGAATCCCTATGGCTCACGGTCATATCACCAATTCATTTGCCCCAAAACACAACCATGCCATGTGTGTGGCGGACGCGCTCGAGGATGCCGAAAAGTTCTGTCGGACCCACGGTCTGCGCTGGACGCCGTTGCGTGCCCAAGTGCTGGAGCTGGTTTGGGCCCACCACCGTCCGGTCCGGGCGTACGACATTCTGGATAACCTGTCCCAGTTGCGCTCTCAATCGGCCGACAAGAAAGACGGCGGAAGGGTGGCGCCGCCCACCGTCTACCGTGCCCTGGATTTCCTGTTGGAACATGGCTTCATCCATCGCATCGATTCGCTCAATGCCTTTGTGGGCTGCGGCCAAATCGGCCATGCGGACAAGACTTACTTTTTGATTTGCCGCGAATGTGGCGAGGCTGCTGAAATCCACGATGCACGGCTTGCCGGGGCCTTGGAAGCCTGTGCCGCCAATGCCGATTTTCAAGTGGAACGCGAAACCGTCGAAATCGCAGGTCTCTGCCCCAAATGCCGCCATTAGAATGGTGTTCGGGCAGCGCTGACCACCACGATTAATGAGCCGTTTACGCCGCTTTGTTAGGCTTTTCCACAACGAAGGGTTGGGCTCTTGCCCATCCAATGGCAACTGGCACGCGGCGCTTACAGGATTTTGGCGATCCCTCTCAGCGCCGGCCGCCAAGGGGGCGTGTGGCACGGCATGGAAACGAAGATCGAAGTCAAAAAAGGCGGCGAATGGCAGGTGGTCTATCGCACCTCCATGGATGTGGCGCCCGAAAAACTTCGCGCCATCAAAGCCGCCCTGGCGGATCAATCCGACATCGAGGATATCCGGACCGTCAGCACACCGACGGAGCATTTGAACGCCGATCCGAAGAAACGCCCCAACTTTATCGTCGAGGGCATGCAAGAGGGGGCGTGGCGCACCATCGATACGGCCGACGACCCGACCGAAGCCGCCTCGGTTGCTGCCGCCCAAGAGGATATGGGCGGATACGAAGCCGTTCGTGTTTTGAAGACGATTGCGATGACCAAGACCAGTCTTGCGGTCACGGAAGTGAACCCAGGACTGACGCAGATGTGGGAAGGGCGCTACCCCAAGGCATTGAGCCGCGAGCGCCTGATCGTCGCGGCGGTGGCTTTGATTTTGGTGGCGACCGGATTGACCACGGCCAAGTTTTTCTTGAGTGGCCAGACGGGCGTTCCCTGGGCCGCGGCATCGCGTGGGGATCCGAAAGCGGAGGTGCATGAGACATTGGGGGTTGAGGATATCGATCCCATCATGGTCACCCATGGCCCTGCACTGACTTTGGCCGCGGGTCGGCCCACATTGCTGGAAGGCGAATGGGCGCCCGACGGCGCGTGCGGCGAGGGGCACACGATCTTTGACGATGAAGCGTTGATTGAAACGCGCGAGGACGAATACCGGGTGCGCCGCCTGATCAAGGGCTATTCTGAGAAAGATGAAAATGTTGTGGTGCTGTATGAAGGCGGCGACACGGAACTTATTCAGATGATCGATGGCGGCTTTATTGTCATCGCCCGCGGTGAGGACGGCAGCAAAGTTGCCTACATTCCCGACGAGGACCAGGTGGTAATGCGCAATTGCGGAACCGATGACGCGGCCCCCAAGGACAAGCCTGGGGATCAAGACCAGGACATGCAGGCCGCCTTGCCCAATCGGATCACGCCGTCGCCCTGATGTGTCTCCCCCCGCCCCGTACCGGATGGGGTGGATCATGCAGGCGCTCCTTTTGGTGATGCGTCAGCGTCTTGCCCGTCCGTTGCGCCGTGGCGCATGATCCATACCAGCGGGATGACCGAAAGAGTGACCAAGCCCATAAACAGAAATGCCGACTGATAGGCTGTCACGGCCGCTTCCCGGTTGATCATCATGTCGAAAATGAGAAGGTCGGGTACGCGGGACAGATCGAAGCGGTCCGGCATGTGCGGACCGTAAAGCGCCGTATTAAACGGGGTGATGTCTTCCGCCAGGCGCGCATGGTTGCTCTGAATGCCTCGCGCCAGAATCGTGAACACCAACGCAATGCCAAAACTGTTGCCCACATTGCGGCTCAGATTGTAAAGGCCCGATGCCGCCGTTCGAAAATGCGGGGCTAAGGTGGAATAGGCGAGCGTGCTGGTGGGCACGAAAGTGAGCCCCATGCCGAAATTCTGGACGAAGCCGGTCCACACCACGGTCCACACATCCACGTCCGGTGTGAAGAACATCATGCGGCCCAGCATTGCCGCCGAAATCAGCATGCCCACGGAAATGAGCGTGCGTTCGTCGATCCGGCCGATCAACCGGCCGACCACGAACATGCCCAGCATCATGCCCATTCCCCGCGGCGCCAAGATAAGGCCCGCAAGTTTGGCGGGATAGTCCGACAGGTTTTGTAGGAACAGCGGAATAAGGGCGATCGCCGGCACGAAAGTGCTGCCCACGACGAAGCTCAAGATCAATCCGATGCTGAGGTTTCGGTCGGCGAACAGTTGTGGATTGAGAAATGGCCGGTCGCCGGTGAGTATGTGGACCACGAACATGTACGCACACAGAACAAAAAGCGTCGCTTCGATGACAATCTCGGTCGATTGAAACCAATCGAGCGACTGGCCCCGGTCGAGCATGAGCTGTGCAGATCCGATCGCCAAGGCCAATAGCCCAAAACCCATCAGATCGAAGGGGTGGTCTTCCAGTTCCTTGTCCGGGATGTATCGTGCTACCCCCACCGCGGCGACAAGGCCGATGGGCACGTTGATATAGAAGATCCACGGCCACCCCCACAGATCGGTGATGTAGCCGCCGATGATCGGTCCGATGATGGGTCCCACCATCATGCCGACACCCCACATGGCCATGGCGGGGCCGTATTCTTCCTTGGTGTGGATGTCGAGCATCACGGTCTGCGACAACGGAAAAACCGCCGCGCCCGTGGCACCTTGGATGGCACGGTAGAGCACCATCGTTTCGACGCTGGTGGCGTTGGCGCACAGCACCGAGGCTGCGGCAAATCCGCTGAAGGAAAAGACCAGCATGGTGCGCACGCCGATGCGCTCGGCAAGATAGGCCGTCAGCGGCGTGAAGATGGCGGTGGCGACGATATAGGATGTGAGAATCCACGACACCTGCTCTTGGGTTGCCGAGAAACTGGCTTGCATGTGGGGCAGGGCCACATTGGCGATGGTCGAATCCATCGTCACCATGATGGCCCCGGTAATCATGAAGAACGTGATCATCCGCCGCTGTTGAGGGCTGACGGATATCTCCGCGCTCATCCATTTTCTCCGTAGGCGCCACTTTCATCGGGGGCGTCCGCAATGGCGGTCCCCGGCCGGAACAGGCGCGTATAGCCCGTGTCGATTTCGATGGCGGCGCTCATGCCAAGCCGCAGGGGGCGGTCGTCCGGGGCCTTGTCGATGCTTACCTGCACCGGCACGCGCTGCACGATTTTCACCCAATTGCCCACGGCGTTTTGCGGCGGCAGGATGGCAAACTCCGCGCCCGTGCCCGCATTCAGGCTGGTGACCGTGCCGTGCCAAGTGCGGCCGGGATAAGCGTCGACCGTGATTTCCACTGCTTGTCCCTCACGCACATGTGTGAGGTCGGTTTCCTTCATATTCGCTTCGATCCACACGGCTTCGGTTTCGATCAGCGTAAAGACGACCCGTCCAGGGGTGACGTAATCGCCCGGGCGAAAATTGGTGATCTGACTGACAATGCCGTGGGCCGGCGCTCGGACGATGGCGTGGTCCAGATCGAGCCGCGCCTGATCAAAGGCGGCTTCCGCCGCCCGGTAACGCGGGTGTTTTTGCACCGGCTGATCGATGGTGCCGCCGATGGCCGCCAGCAACGCCGACAATTCCTGGCGCAGCTCCTCCACCCGGCGATTAGCGGCATCGAGCTCATTGCGCGCGGCATCGAGCGACGCCGCCGAAGCCACCTTGCGCCGGGCCAGCGCTTCCTGGCGGTTGCGTTCGCGCTCCTGAAAGCCCGCATCGGACATGGCGCGCAGCAGTTCCTCTTGCTTTTGCCGGGCACGTGCCTGTTGCACTTCGATTTGGGCGCGGGCATCCGCCAGATCTGCCTCGGCCCGGCGCACGGCAATTTCAAGGGGTTCGGGATCGATGCGGAATAAGGGCTCGCCTTGGTCCACCTCTTGGTTTTCGCTCACATCGACAGCAACCACGCGGCCTTCAATGTCTGCGCTGATCTGTACGCGGCTTGCTTTCACATAGGCATTGTCCGTGCCCACATAGCGGCCACCGGTCGCCCACAGGGTGACGCCCACGGCGACCACCAATGCCGGCACACCCACCAGCAAAACATTGCGCTTGCGGTGGGTGGGCAGGTCCGCAAACCAGGCCGTCCAGCCTTTTGCCGTTTCGCTCATGAGCGCGCCTCATCACGGGCTAAGCTTGCGCTCAACGGTTTGTCGGACAAATTATTCCGTATATGGAGCAATAGATCGATAAGCTGTTCTTGGGCGTCATTGTCCAGGTTTTTCATGGCCCGGTCGCGGGTCTGTTCAGCCAGGATGCGGATTTGGTCGAGCACGGGCCACGCCCCGTCTGTAAGGTACAGGGTACGCACGCGCCGGTCATTGGGGTCGGGCCGCCGTTCCACCATGCCCGCTTCCTCCAGCCGGTCGAGCTGGCGTGCCAGCGTGATGGGCTCGATCTCCAGAATGTCGGCAAGGGCGTTTTGGTTGATGCCTTCATTGTAGCTGAGATGGGCCAGCACCGCGTATTGGGCACGGGTGGTCAGCCCCACCTGTTTGGCGCGCCGGTCGAAATCCTTCCGGATCAGGCGCGCGGCATCGTACAGCAACAGCATGATGTTGCGGTCGAGTGCGCGCGGGTCCAAGGCCGCCTTGGTCGGGTCCTCCATATAAGCCTTCTTATGATAAGCCTGCTTATGAATAACATAAATAAAGACCCACTTGACGCGCCCGTCAATGTTGTTGGGCACCAGACATGTGATGGTTGTCCTTACGGGGCGGTCAGTTGACCCCAGGGAGATGGGTGCATGGGGTTCATGCGGTGTTCGAGCACCTGGCCGCCCACTCCCCCTCCCAACCACCCGCAGGGTACCGTGTATCGGGTGGCTGGGAGGGGGAGTGGGCCGGCCGAGCCCAATCAATAAGATGGGTGCATGGGGTTCATCCAAAATTTGGGGGCGGGGGCCCTTACCGGGCCCAAAAACAAAAAGGCCCCGTCGGGGCCCTATGGTTAATGCGGCGATGCCATCTGCTCGCAACATGTCGAGGCACTCCTTTGGGCACCTCCCTTCGCGCACGAAGTATAACATGATTTTGCAGAAACCGGACTCCGCCGAGGCAGTAGACATCAAAACGGTTTGGTCCAGATAAAGCTGATTGGGCATTCCTTAAGGTCACCATTGCATCATTCTCCCGCGACGCCTTTGGGGAGATGTGTGTGCATTCGGTTGTTAAATTGGTTCTCGTGAGCTTGATTGCGTGTTTTATCGCCGCCTGTGCGTCTGTAACACCCATAGGTTACCAGCCGGCGTCCCTCTTGAATGGAGGGAACGGATTTGCAGTTCGACAATTAGATGATGGCAGTTTCCAGATAAGAGGTTTCGGACCGCCGTCTGCCAGCGGAGCAAGGATGAAAGCCTTGGTCATGGCGCGTGCTGCCCGACTCGCTCTCGACCAGGGATACAACGGTTTTCACGCCAGTCTCTTCGACGTGAGCTTGGTCTGCAATAAATCCGGCGTCGGCGCAGATGTCAGGCGGACAGCGTCCGTCAGGATCAGGCTCGAGCAACTTCCCGCCAGTTTTGTGCCAATCCACAAAACGATGTTTGGCAAGCACGATGCAAACGACGTTTGGCAGAAATATCGGCCCACCTTGTCTCAACCGGTGCCACACGAAGAGCAACGCACAATCAGCAACCAAGCAACAAGAATCTGCGAAAAGGGCCCTTTTTCCGACAATCTGGAGAAACTCTTGCTAGATCGAAGGTAGGGTATCGTAGGGCGTTCGGATCGGACTATGTCGATCGCGGGCCATGTCAATCGCGGTCATGGATGAACTAATTCGCCCCTTCCCCCGTGTGCGCCATGCCTGAACGCTGGTCTGATCATTTTGATCCGTTTCTCAATGTGAGATCTAACAGCCACCCAACACGCATATTTCCGGTTTGTACTAATCGTGATTATCGTGGTTCGTGTTGGGCTGCCGAGCGATCGAGCCTCGGTCCGGTGTCGGATTGCCGCGTGAACTGGATCACCGCGATCGAGACATTATCGGCATAGCATGTTGTTACTAAGCTGCGGATTTCACTTTTGGCGGTGCGGAGATCCGCGGAACACATTTTCTGTGGCGATTGCGGCCATTGTCTTTGTGAGCTGTACAGCGATGGAGCCCAGTCAGTTGGGCGCTGCAATTCTTGAAATCACCTTAGCAGACTGGCTGCAGCCGAAAGTTAAAGCGTGATGAGTTCAGCAAAAAGAAAAACTGTGCAATGAACTTTGGAGGCAGACAAATGGTACTCGTGACGACATCGGCGTTGAGGATCTACGTAGCCGTTCTCTCAGCCCTTGTGCTTTCCGCATGCTGCCATGGAAGTGGTTGTCCGGAAAAGCCGGTCTGGCCGCGAGAGTACTCCCAGGGAGATGTGAAGGCGCTTTGTAGCCAGCGGGGGACGGTTGTCGCTCTCAACCAATGCAAAGACATAAACCCCCGTGAAAGCGCCGGCGGAACTAGTGAACTATGCGTCGCCTATCAACTCTCTTCAGGCCAAACGGTGCATAGAAGGTTCATCAATACCCGATCTTTCGCAGAAGGTACCCGGGTACGCTATGATATGTCTCAGAAACCGCCGCTGCCGCTCGCAGAAGACGATCAATACCATTTCTGCAGCAAATTTGATGAATGGGCCCACTGTTCCGATGTCAAGGAATAACCACTCCACCATCTCAAGGTTGCGACGTTGGCCTTCTCACGGGTAGGAGAGACTTCTGTAAAGTTCGGGAAGTCTTTAGCCCTACGGAATATTAGACGGATGATGAGCAAGGGAAAACATGGCCGACTTTTTTGATCAGTTATCGGATGAATTGATCGCGTTTATCAAGGCGCAACCCATGTTTTTCGTAGCAACGGCAGCGCCCACCGGACGCATCAATCTATCGCCCAAGGGCATGGACACGTTTCGCGTGCTGAGCCCCACCCAATGCGCCTATTTGGATCTCACCGGCAGCGGCAATGAAACAGCCGCCCATATCAAGGCCGATGGCCGCGTCACCTTCATGTTCAACAGTTTCTCGCAGAAACCACTCATTCTGAGGCTATATGGCCGGGGCGCGGTCGCGCGGTTTGGGTCGGAGAAATTTAAGGCACACGCAGATCGCTTTCCCCAGATTCCAGGCGCCCGACAAATTATCTTCATCGATGTCGAGTCTGTACAGACCAGTTGCGGCTTTGCGGTGCCTCAAATGACCTTTGCGGAGGAGCGTCAAATCTTGAAGCAATGGGCGCAAGGCAAAGGGCCCGACGGCATTGCCGAATATCAACAGGCGCGCAACCGCACAAGCATCGATGGCTTCGATACGGGGCTAAACCCTTAGCTGCCAAATCCCCGGAAATGCACTCCCAGACCGGATGAAGTGTTCCTCCCGCGGCCAGCAAGGACTGCGGAGCGGGCGTCATTGATCTATACTCGTGCCATCCTGGCAAACGAAAGGAGGCGCCTCGAACTCTTTCCCGACCACATCGATGAGAGGATTGGCGTATGGAATGATCTGTACACAGTAAGAGTATGTTTCGTTTTTCCTAAAGTAACCGCATGAGAGATAAGTCAATGTCGACGCTTGACGATCAATTCATCCTTGCTCTGATTGAACTTGGCATCATTACCATTGCCGCAGGCGCGGTGGTTTGGCTGGTATATGCCATGACGCGCCATCGAACGGCCGAATACATAGCGGACGCTATGGCCGCCCGGATCGAGCTCAGCCGAAGCCGGCCACCGGAGATTTTGGACCTTGAGACGGCATTGGGTCCCCTCAAGCTGAGCGATTTGCAGAACAAGCAGGCCGCCGAAAGATATTTTGAGAGCTATTTTGCCGCCATCTTCCGGGAATATCACATGGCGCGGTCAGGCGCGGCCTCCGGCCCGCTTTGGAGCATTTGGCATAACGACACCCGCAAGAAGATGTCAATTCGTCTGTACCAAGAAAGCTGGGGTCGAGACTGGCGCGCGCTATATGCCACCGACCAGGATTTTGTCTATTGGGTTGATGGCCTCATTCTGGGGCGGCGGCCCTATGCGCCCCATTATTCCCACGGCCGCAGCAAAACGGTGATTGTTGAAAAAACGCGCGCGGGCACCGTTCCTCGGTAAGTCTAAGCCTCAAATAAGTGCGGCGGGCATGGCCCGCCGCTATTCAAAGGCGTCCAATGACCCTTCAACACCCTCGCACGATCTGCCGACCTCACTCATGATCATTTCCAGCTCGCGGCTGAGCCCGGCAGACAACCACCCTCTGGGGAGCGTGCAATAGACTCGAATGGTGTTGTCTCCGACCTGAAACGAACCCTTCCATCTTTCTCGATGAGCGGCGAATTCGCGCTCATCAAACATACCCTCTCTGTACTGATAATGTACATTTTCCCAGTATCGAAACATCGCCTGGAAATAGACGAAAACCCGCAACTCTTCCGATGGTGAGCGCAATTTTGGGTCTTTGAGGAACGCTTCGGCGAGGGTCGGGTCGTTGGCAACGGACAGATTGATGTCCATCATGCCAAACGACAATTCATTTCTCGTCTGAGCGCGCATGGATTCGGTGTTTTGCCGCAACTCAAAAAGCAGAAGGAGGATGCCGATGACAACAGCGATATTCGCAAAAACCGGGACCCATTGATTAAGGTGTTTCAAGCTCATTATTCCGCGGACGATCCGTTCGCCTCATCATAGGCTTTGAGCACCCGCTTGGGGGCCTGGTCCCGCCATGAGCGGATCAAATTGTGCCGTGCCCAGTCCATGTCCAGATTTTCGGGGCGCACCAAAATCAAATTATGCGCCTGATAGTGGGGCGTACAGAAGAAAGTGTCGGGCTCCGCCTCCATCAGCACTTCGCGCTCTTCTTTGGGGAGTTTGAAGACGGGCGCGTCTTCATGGGGGCTCCACCACACCCACAGCTTTTTGTGGGCTTTGAGGCAGGGCTCCCCCCAACTGGTGGTTTCCTCCACGCCCGGCAGGTCGAGCGCCAACGCTGCCTTCTTCAGTTTCTCCCAGCCCGCGCGGGATTTTTGCTTCTTTGCCATGCCGCGATCATAGCGCCAAACGATTGGTTTGGGCAGTGGCGCCGTTCGGCGATTGCCGCTATGGTGCGCCCCGGTTTTTGGGCCCGTCGCTTGGATGAAAGGGGCCCGATTTGAGCAGGAAAGACCCATGCCACCACTTCGTTCCCGTACGTCTACCCACGGTCGCAACATGGCCGGTGCCCGCGGCCTGTGGCGCGCCACCGGCATGAAGGACGATGATTTCGGCAAGCCCATCGTGGCGATTGCCAATTCTTTCACCCAATTCGTGCCCGGCCATGTGCATTTGAAGGATCTGGGCCAACTAGTGGCACGGGAAGTGGAAGCCGCCGGCGGTGTGGCGAAAGAATTCAATTCAATCGCCGTCGATGACGGCATCGCCATGGGTCATGACGGCATGCTCTACAGCCTGCCGTCGCGCGATCTCATCGCCGACAGTTTGGAATACATGGTGAATGCTCATTGTGCGGATGCAATGGTGTGCATCTCCAATTGCGACAAGATCACGCCGGGCATGCTGATGGCGGCCATGCGCCTGAACATTCCCACCATCTTTGTCTCCGGCGGGCCCATGGAAGCGGGCAAGGTGACCTGGGACGACCAAGACAAATCCATCGATCTGATCGATGCCATGGTGGCCGCGGCCGATGACAGCGTGTCCGACGAAGAACTTGCGGTGATCGAACGCTCGGCCTGCCCCACCTGCGGGTCGTGTTCCGGCATGTTCACGGCGAACTCCATGAACTGCCTGACGGAAGCGTTGGGCCTGTCCTTGCCGGGCAACGGCTCCACCTTGGCAACCCATGCGGATCGGGAGCGGCTGTTCAAAGAAGCCGGCCGCCGGGTGGTGGGCCTGGCGCGCCGCTATTACGATGACGACGATGCCAGCGTGCTGCCGCGCTCGATCGCCAGCTTCGAAGGCTTTGAGAACGCCATCACCTTGGACATTGCCATGGGCGGGTCCACCAACACGGTGCTGCATTTGCTGGCGGCCGCCGAAGAAGCCAAAGTCGGCTTCACCATGGCCGATATCGACCGCCTGTCGCGGCACGTGCCCTGCTTGTGCAAAGTGGCGCCGAACATCGAGAATGTGCACATGGAAGATGTGCACCGCGCCGGCGGCATCATGGCGATCCTGGGGGAGTTGGACCGGGCGGGCCTTCTGCACACGGACCTTCCCACGGTGCACAGCGCCACCATGAAGGAAGCGTTGGACACATGGGATATCGCGCGCAACCCCTCTGAAGAGGTGAAAACATTCTACCGGGCGGCCCCTGGCGGCGTGCCGACCCAAACCGCCTTCAGCCAGAACCGGCGTTATCCGGATCTGGATGATGACCGGGCCCATGGTTGCATACGGAATATCGCCAATGCGTTCAGCGCCGATGGCGGCTTGGCCGTGCTGTTCGGCAATATCGCGGAACATGGCTGCATCGTGAAAACGGCAGGCGTGGATGAGGAGATTTGGACTTTCTCCGGCCCCGCCCGCGTTTTCGAAAGCCAAGACAGTGCGGTCTCCGGCATTCTAGGCAACCGGGTGGCCGAAGGCGATGTGGTGGTGATCCGCTATGAAGGGCCCAAGGGCGGGCCGGGCATGCAAGAAATGCTTTATCCCACCAGCTATCTGAAGTCGAAAGGCTTGGGCAAAGCCTGCGCGCTGGTCACCGATGGCCGGTTTTCGGGCGGCACGTCGGGCTTGTCCATCGGCCATGCGTCGCCGGAAGCGGCGGAAGGCGGCGCCATCGGGCTCGTGGAAGAAGGGGATACGATTGAAATCGACATCCCCAACCGGTCGATCAAGCTGGCGGTTGATGATGAGGAACTGGCGCGCCGCCGCGCGAAGATGGACGCCAAGGGGCTCGACGCCTGGCAGCCCGAAGAAGAACGTACACGGAAGGTATCGCCGGCCTTGCGCGCCTATGCGGCCATGACCACCAGTGCCGCCCGCGGCGCCGTGCGCGACGTGGATCAGATCTACCGTGTGCAGACCTCGGCCAAAAAAGTTCCGGTAGCGGAATAAGTCACTGCCAAGATAGCGCAATCGATAATCAGCGGCTGCGTCAAACCGGGTGGGGATTTAATGGCGGTACCCATGGCGAGATAAGCCGGACGGGCCTTGACCGGAGCGGTCCAGTCGCTTTCATTGGGATTTAGTTCAGGAGGATTTCATCATGGCATTCGGACACGACACAACGACGGATGAAGTGCTGGAGGGTATCGATCTTACCGGCAAACGGGCGCTGGTGACCGGCGCGTCCGGCGGGTTGGGCGAAGAAACCGCCCGGGCGCTGGCCTCCAAAGGGGCCGCCGTCACCATCGCGGCACGCAACATACCGAAGGCCCAGGCGGCGGCCGACGGCATCAAAAAATCCACCGGCAACACGGATGTGGACGTGCTGGAGGTGGAGCTTTCGATTCCAGACAGCATCCGCAAGGCGGCGGCCGAGTATCAGACGCGCCATGGCGCCCTCAACATTCTGGTGAACAATGCGGGCGTGATGGCCTGTCCGCTGACCCGCACCGCAGAAGGCTGGGAAATGCAACTTGGGACAAATCATTTCGGGCATTTTCTGTTCACCTGTCTGCTTGCGCCGGTGCTCAAAGCGGGCGCGCCCGCGCGCGTGGTCAATCTGTCGTCGGCCGGCCACCGCATAAGCGCTGTGGACTTCGACGACCCCCATTTTCAAAAGCGCGACTATGACAAATGGGTTGCGTACGGCCAGGCGAAGACGGCCAATGTTCTGTTTTCCGTGGAACTCAATAAGCGGCTGCACTCAAGCGGCGTCACCGCCAACGCAGTTCATCCCGGCGCTATTCAAACGGAACTTGGCCGCCATCTCGCCGAAGAGGACCTCGAGGAATTGTTGCAGCGGCGGGGCGGCGGCGCCGAGTTTAGTTTCAAGACCATACCCGCGGGGGCGGCCACCAGCACATGGGCGGCCACGTCACCGGAGTTGGAAGGCCGAGGCGGCCTTTACTTGGAAGATTGTCATGTGGCCGATGTTGTGGACGGCGGCTTCGGTGAGCCAGGCGTTGCCCCTTACGCAGTCGATGCGGGCAGTGCATCAAAGCTCTGGACCCTGACGGAACAAGCGCTGGGGGAACGCTTCGATCTTGCCTGACGGCGGCTCGCCATGACGGTGAGGGGTTGCAGGCTTACAGCTTGAACACCCGCTCGGCGTTGGTCTGATAGATCTTCTTTTTGTCTTCATCGCTAAATGCGATGGCGTCCATTACCTGGATGGGTTCTTCGTTTTCTTCGAACGGATAGTCGACGGCGAAGAGGATTTTGTCCGGCCCCATTACCTCATGGGCAAGCTTCAGCGGGGCTTCATAATTCATGCCGCTGGTGGTGATAAAGAAATTGTCGTGGAAATACTGGCTGGGCTTCTTGAGAAGCTTCCGCTCGGGCGCCTTGATCCCTTGAAACAGCTCGATCTTTTTGTCGATGCGCGGCAGCCAGAAGGGCAGGCCTTCGCCCATATGCCCCAGCACGATTTTGAGGCGGGGGTAATCATCGAAGACACCACTGAGGATTAGCCGCAAGGCGTGCAGACTTGCGTCGATCGGAAAGCCGAAGGTAGCCGCTTCCAGCCCGAAATATTTTTGGAAGGGTTTGACCATGTCCGCCGACGGCACCCGCGGGTGAATGTAAACCGGGACGTCCAGTTCTTGGGCGGCGTCGAAGATCTCCCAGAATTTGGGCTCGTCTAGGAATTCGCCTTTGGTGTGGGAGTTGATCAACGCACCCTTCATGCCCAATTGGGTGACCGCGCGCCGAAGCTCTTGGGCAGCGCCTGTTGGGTCTTGCGGCGCAATGGTGGCAAGTCCCGCCAACCGCTCCGGGTTCGCCCGCACGGCCTTGGCCAGCTTTTCATTCGTAGACTGAGCAAGATCGCTGCCTTGTTTGGCGTCGTAAATCTGCACGCCGGGCGAGGTAACGGAAAGTACCTGCACATCGATGCCCGCCTCATCCATGGCGGCAATGCGGCCTGAGCCCAGGTCAAGCGCGCGGCTCAGACCCATGCCCCCAATGCCCATGAACTCCTGAAGCATGCCCCAAATGCCGATGCTGTCCATCATGGTGCCCCAGAACCGGGTGAAGCCGGGTTCGTCTTGCGGGTTTTGCGCAAGGTAAGCGCGCTGGGCCATCAATAATTCGGTAGTGAGGAAAGCTTCTTCCACCGCGATGCGCTTGTAGGCTCGTCCAGCGGGCGCAGCTTCTTGTGCGACGGCGGCAGGAATGCCGCCAACCTTGCTTGTCCCCATGGCCGCCGCGGCGCCGAGAGATGCTTGAATGAGCGTTCGTCTGTTCACTCCCATAATGCTCCCTCCAATTTATGCACTTGAGTGCAATAATAATGTGAGGTATTAATATGATATAGAGTGCATGTCAAATCGCTCGAAGAATACCCAGGAAATTGGGGTTTTTCAGAAACTCGAATCGGAAACGGCTTCGGCCAAACTGAGCACAATGACGGATCACACGGCCCAAGAGGAACACGAGAAACCCAATCGGATGGCGCGCCGCCGCCTGGAAACCCGGTCCAAATTGTTGGCTGCGACATTGGATCTGGTGTTGGAAAAAGGCATCGACAAAACGACGATGGATGACATCACCGAGGCTGCGGATCTGGGGCGGCGCACGCTCTATTATCATTTCGCGAGCAAGGAAGAATGCGTGCTGGCGGCCGTGGCGGGCGTCTATGCCAAACATGCGTCGGGGGCGGAGGAACATTTTGCGTCCGTGCCCGACCCCGCCCTTCGGGTGGCCGGCCACGCCCATGAAGTCATTGCGGGACTGGTTGGCGAGCCTGTAACGCAAAGGCTGGTCAAACACCCGGACCTGCTGGCGGCGGCGTTGGAAAAATCGGTGGCCCTGTTCGCGCTGATGGATTTTGAACAAGGAGTTGCCGACAAGCGCTTTCGTTTGTCGGCAAATGTGGACCTGCTTTATCCAATGCTTGTTTGGGCGCTGGTCGGCTTGTTGATCAAAAGCATCGAGAAAGAGACCAAGCTTACGGAAATCCAGTCGGCCTTTGCCATCCTGGTGCTGACGAATTTGGGCATCCCTGCCGACGAAGCACGGGCGCTGAATGGCCAAGCGGCGAGGCTTTAGTCCGCCTGGGTGCCACCTAAGATGCGATCGATTTCCGATCTGAATTTTTCCGGGTAGGTCTCGGAAAAATTCGACCAAAACCATGTGCCGCCTTTTGTTCCCATGATCCGTTTGACCAGATTGACCCCTTGCGTGTTCCACGCTTCCGGTGCGAATTCGGTCACCAGGGTTTGTGTGTACAGATCCACCATGGAGTCCGTCACGTTGAGCAGCATCATGCGATAGCGCAGTCTTTCCATGTCCGTCAGGCTGTCCGGATCGGAATTACCCTTGTAGAAAAGATCCGCAATTTCCGGCGACGAAAAAATGCTTGCGCGCACATCATGCATGGTGGTGTTGCTTCGGTTGATGGCTTCCGCTTGTGCTGCGAGCGTGTTTTGTTTGAGCTGGATCGTGTTCTGCCGAATTTGCACGGCCAGATACGCCAAGGTCGCGATAACGCCAAAGGCGCCAATGGCTTCCGAAATTGCCCCAATCGCCGCCCAATTCATGCCCTAACCTCGAATGGTTTCGTATACCGCGATGGATCTGCCGAACGGCACGGTGTGGTCCGCATCATAGCCGCTATTGGGATTGTTGACGCGCAATAAGGGTTCCAAGCAGCCTTGACCGTCAAGCAATTGCATCACTTGATCTTGCGCTGGCGGTGGCAACTCTTCAAAGCGCTCCTGCAGCTTTTCCAAGCACCACACCCGGTAACGCGAAGTGGGCACGTTTGTGTATTGGGCCCCTTGCAGGGTGACGCTGAAGGATTTTTGTTGTGCGCCCCAGGCTTGCGCATTGGCGCACAGGTTCTCCAGATGCGTTTCGCCGATTTCCTTCAGCAAAGGCAGCAAATCGTCCGGCACGCCTGAGACATAGCCTCCTGCCACCTTTGACGCTTTTGCGTTCCACATGCGGTACACCCATTCCATCACACCGGGCGCGGTTTCGCGCATGATGACGGCGGGCACGGGATCCATGGAAAAATGCCGGAACAGGGGACCCATCAGGCCGATATCGGCCAATGTGGGGGTGGCGCCGAAGACAAAGGGGCGGTCTTCGAAGACCGGTGTCAGGATCTTCAGCAGGCGGAGATAGGCCTGCTCCACATGGTCCCAGGTTTCTTTTGTGACGCCGTCATTGGCGACGAAGTTTAAATGCTGGCGGCGCTCGGTGCGCATGCGCAGAAGCCAGCGTGGCGCCGGCACATTGACCCCGATTTCGTCCGTGATTTGCCGCCGCAGAAGTTTGGAACTGGTGGGATAGCTCCAACGATAGTGCATGGCCGGACGCCACATATATTCGTCGGCATAGTCTTCGATCAAACGGCACAGATAGGCCTGCACCGGGTCGGGCGGCAGGATCGGGTGATCCGTATACTGTTCCTCATACCAATCGATGATGGGGCTTGAGTCCGTCATCCAACGGCCGTCCGGCAGCTCCATGGCCGGCACCTGCAGTGCGCCCGTTTTTTGCGGAATTGTCTTTCCGAAATAGTCTGCGGTGGCAGGGCAATATTCGAAGGGGATTTCCTTGTACCGCAAATAGGCTTCAAGCTTTCCCGTGAAGTAAGAGACTTTAACCCCATAAACCTTTGGGAGCCCTTGCGTTCCGCTGTCGCTTACCATCCCGTGTCTCCCATGAAATAGCGCGCCACATCGATGTAATCGAAGATTAGCGAAATGGTGATCACGCCCATGAACCAATAGAGATAGCGGCCCGCCCAATTTTCCTTGGCGAAGGGGCGTCTTTGAGCGAGCAAATAAGGCAGCAAGGGCGTCCACGCGATGATGTGGGCCAAGCCCAATATCCGTGTATATCCGTACACGTTGTAAAGCGTGAGGATGATGACGATGTTGACGACCCACGCCAAGAATGCCCAGCGGGCGCGGCGGTCGAAATAGACGAACAGCAGGAGAAGCCAGTTTGAGGTGTCGATGACCCGGGTCCACCAATAGATCCATTGGGGGCCCTCGGCGATGCGGTCCACCAAATCGAATTGAATGTCCATTGCTGCGCCCCCGTCTTTATGTTTTTTCTTGGCTCAAATATGCACCTCCTGGCCGGGTACGGGAACTGCACTTGAACAAGAGGCTGCGCTTCTGTGTTGAATAAATAACAATCGCGACCGGTGTTGTAAAATCACGCCGCAGCGCAATCGTTCATTGTGTGCTTTGCCGTCGGAGCGCTATCATCCACCGACCAAGAAGAACCATCACAGGGCGGCTGGCGCATGGACATCACAGAGATTGCGGCCCGATTGGCCATTCAGGAACTCGCTAATCGGTACACGGATGCAATTCTTCGAAACGACCTGGAATGCTACGCCGATTGCTGGTCGGAAAACGCAAGCTGGCACATTATGGGCCAGCATTTGCAGGGCCGCGAACAGATTGTCGGCTTCTACAAATCGTTGACGGAAGGCACACTTCATGTGCGCCATCTGTCCCATTCGCCCATTCTCAGGGTCGACGGCGACCGGGCGACGGGCCGCTTTCAGGTTACCGAAACCGTCTGTCACAAGGACGGCGCCGGATCGATCATCCTGGGTGTTTATGACGATGCCTACGCCAAGGAAGGCGATGTCTGGCGATTTGTGGAACGCAAGCTCGACATGATCTACCACGGGCCCTTCCCCTTCGAGGCAGAGCGTTTCGCGCCGCTCGACGTTACCAATCACGGGTTTTGATCATTGCGTGACAACCCAACACCTAACGAACGCCGATCAAGAGGAAACATCATGACCGAACAAGCCACCAATTATGACGACGTCAAACAATACCGCCTGGATCCGGAGCGCGAGAAAGAGCTTCTGCACACGGCGGGCGAATGCACATTCATTTGGGCGAACAAGGCGGGCCACCCCATTGGGGTCATCACCGCTTACGTGCCGGCCAAGGGCAAGATCTGGATGACGGCGACACGTGAGCGTGTACGGATCAAAGCCATCGCGCGGGATGGGCGTTCTTCCATCGTGATCACCAGCAAAGGCACCCCCATGGGCGGCGGCAAGACCGTGACCTACAAAGGACATACGGTCATTCACGACGACCCCGAAACCAAGCATTGGATGTACAATCTGCTGGCCCAAGGCATGGCGGCGGAAGGCCGGCAGGACGATGGCAACCAGTTTACCTCGGGCCTTGATCCCGACATGTTTGTGCGCTTCTTGGATACGCCGGAGCGGATCGTGCTGGAATTCACGCCGGAAATGTCTATCCCGTTTGACGGCGACAAGATGGCCCAAGGCACAGCCCAGGCTTATGCGGAATTCGCCAAGCAAGATGCCGCGAAAGGCAGTTGATTAAGAGGTCAGCGGCTTTCGCCCTTCGCACACCAAAAACTCGCCCGGGATTTCATAGCCTGTCGCCTGCTTGAAGGGTTCGATGGACGTCAAATATTCGGCGCGGGCCAATGCCTTGGTCTTGCAGTCAAAGCGGCTATAGGCAAGCGCCACCGGACCGCCGACGAAAGCGGCATCCGCTGCGGCGTTGGCGTTGGCATAGGGCAAGGTGGTGGCGATGCGTTCATCGCGCACATCGGAAAATCCGGCCTGCAGCATTTCGTCCGCCAGCATATCGCCCGTGCCCAGCCGGAAAAACAGCGGACACACTTCCGACTTCACGCGCGAATCCACGATGGGGAAAATCTCCGCCCAGCCGCAATTCTTCCGGGCCCCCCACACCGCAAAGACGGCGCGGCCGTTCGGCTTCAAGACACGGCGCACTTCTTCGATCGCTTTTAGCGTGTCGGGGAAATACATGAGGCCCAAGGCGCAGGTAACCAAGTCGAACTGATTGTCTTCGAACATGTGAAGGTCTTCGGCGTCGGCGCGCACCGCGTCCACGTGATCAAGGCCGCGCTCCGCTGCCCGCTCATTGACGATTTCCACCATCGCTTCGGAGATGTCGGTTGCGGCCACGCGCCCCATGGGGCCCACCGCGTCGGCCAGAGGAAAGGTGACAAGCCCCGTGCCGCACGCAATGTCCAGGATGTGTTCGCCGGGGCGTGCGTCCGCCCGCTCGATCAGGCGTGCTTGCACAAGCGCAAGGCTTTGCTGCCAGCCGTCTTCATAATGATCGGCGGCTTTGTCCCAGCCATAACGCTGTATGCGGCGTTGAAGTTCCGGTTTCATGACATACACCTTCTTTAAGCGATTTCTCCGACCACCAGAGTGGTAGTGATCGATTGTGGATTCTCAAGCGCGTCCATCAGTGGGCTGAACTTCATCGATGTGGCGACGATGTCGTCGATCACGTCTTTTGGTGCCGGCGTGTCCACATGGATCGCCAAGCGAATGTTTTCAAATCCAGGCACCACCGTGTCGCTTACGCCTAATTGGCCGCGGGCATCCACATCGGTTTCCACCGACACCTCGATGCGGTCGACGGGCACGCGCCGGCGCGCCGCCCACATTTTGATGCCCATGGCAATGCAGCTCGTCAGGGCACTGCGAAAAACAGTACTTGGTGAGGGGCCGCCATCTTCACCGCCCATGGATTTGGGCACGTCGGCGATCATGGTGTGGCCTTTTTCGGTGACGCGGCAGGTGAGGCCGTCCTCGATCGTGGCCGTGTTGCTGTAAACCCGCTGACCGAAGGCGGGGCGCGCCGACACGGTGTCGGCCGCGCGCTCCAGGCGTTCTTTAATGGTTTCAGATTTTGCCATGGCACTGTTCCTTCTGCGTCACGCCGCCCGGCTTCGGGCGTCGGCCAGATAGGATGAAAGATGTGCGGACAGGTCCCGCGCATCGTCGCCCACACCATCGATGAGGCTTGATTTGCGCCGACGCAGGAAGGGCAGTCCCAGCACGTAGACGCCCGGGCTGTCGACAACGCCACCTTGGTGGCGCAAGCGGCCTTTGCGGTCGAGCACCGGCAGGTCCAGCCAGGAATAATCGGGCCGAAACCCTGTCGCCCAGAGGATCGTTTTGATGCCGGCGGTGTTGAGGTCCAGATCGAGCGCCGGTTCCGCGGGCAATTGCGTCGGACGCAGCCGGTAGGGTGATTCCAGGTCGCCTTCCATGCCGGCGTTGCAGGCCCAATTGTCGATTTCCTGAAGCAGGCGGTTCATTTTGAGATCCGCAAGGCTGCATACATTGTTCAGGGACCCGGAAAACTGAACCCGGTTATCCCGCAGCCCCATGACGCGGCCGCGAATATCCACACCGATACTCTGCAGGCTGTTGAGGCTGATGGTTTCGTGGGTGGTGCTGCCAATGAGTTGCAAGGACGGGACATTGCGGGCCCGGTTGACGTCATCGACCTCGGCAAGGCCCATGTCCAGAACGCCGGTCTTGTCCATCCACCATTTGATGTCGCGGCCGCGATAAGAGCGGGGCACGCGTACATGTTCGCCAACGGCCAGGGTGACCGGTCGGCCGGACAACTGAATTTCTTTCGCCAATTGCACGCCGGTGGCGGAGGCGCCGACCACCAGCACACCCCCTTTCGGCAAGGCGTTGGCGTTGCTGTAATCCAACGGGGTGATCGAATGAATGTGTTTGGGCAGCGCCTCGGCAAGACCGGGAACGTTGGCGATGTTGCAGGCGCCCGTGGCAATCACAATGGCGCGGCATTTCCAGTCGCCCTTATTGGTCGACACGCCATAGCCGTCACCGCGGCGGTAAACGCGGTGGACTTCCGTTTCAGGCTTCACCGGTGCCGCGATGTGATTGGCATAGGCGTCGAGAAAGCCGATGGTTTCCGGCATGGTGCGGAAACCGTCCGGATCTTCGCCCTCATACCCAAATCCGGGCAGGCGGCTTTGCCAGTTAGGGGTGAGAAGGCGCAGCGAGTCCCAGCGTTCGGTCCGCCAGCTATTGGCGACCTGTCCGCGTTCCAACAGAACGTGATCGATCGACATGTCGGTCAGGTAATGGCTCATGGCCAATCCGGCTTGGCCGGCCCCGAGAATGATGACGGTTGCTTGGCGCATGGGACTCGCTCCTCTTAATCGCCTACGGACTATTTATTGACCGTCACGAAGACGTTGGTCGGGTTGGTCATGATGTCGAAGACCGCCGACCGCTTCTGCGATTGGGCAACAAGGGCCGCGATATCGTCTTCGCTGGCGTCCGCATCGATGTCGAACTTCACACGCACAGCGCTGAAGCCATTACGCACATCGGAGTCGATGCCCAAAATGCCGTGCAGGTTCATTTCGCCCTCAAGGGTCGCTTTGACCGAACGCAGTTTGATGCCCCGGTTCTCGGCAACCGTTGCAACGCCCGCGGTCAGGCAGCCGGCCAAACCGGACAGCACCATTTCCACAGGGGTCGGCGCGGCATCCGGTGCGGCGAACACTTCCGGGTGATCCATTTCCGACGTGAACGTCTTGGTGCGGGACTGCTCTTCGCCAAGTCCGAAGAAGCCGTTCATTTCGGTGCGGGTGTGCACGCCATCGATCCATTCGCTGGTCGCGCGGAACGTAAAGTCGGCGGCTTGGGGTGCCGCTTCCAGCGCTTCCCTTGCGTCAAGCAAAGCGCCTACATTCACGCCGTTCAATTGGGTGGTTTCTGTTTGGGGTGCAGTCATTTTGGTCTCCATCGTCTGGGGTTTGGGTGGTGTTTGTTGACGATGGATTAGGTAGGCCTTGAGGCCCGCTCTTGCTTGAAGAGTTCATGTAGAATTTATGGAGAATTCCGGGATTTCCCTTGATCAAGGCGGTCAAGGGTTTTATTACGCCCCGCCGGGCGATGCGATTTCTGGGCGCCGCCCGGTTGTGGGATTTGAAAGAATACCCATATGGGCGCTGTGGATTTTTTGATAACCCGCTGAAGTCATTGTAAAATCACACCATGATCTATCGCTTTGCCACATTCGAATATGATCGAAAGAAGGCGGAGCTCCGCCAGACGGGTGAACCCGTCCCGCTGGAACCCCAGGTCTTTGCCCTGCTGGGGTTTTTGATCGAACACCGGGACCGGGTGGTCCACCGGGACGAGATCATCGAGACCGTGTGGGGCGGACGCATCATTTCCGATTCCGTCGTGTCGAGCCGCATCAAAGCCGTACGCAAGGCGTTGGGCGACGACGGTAAGACCCAGGCCTTCATCAAAACCATCCATGGCACCGGCTTCCGATTTGTGCATGAGCTGTGCGATGCGCCGGCCGAACAATCCCTTGTCCCGCCGCCCGCGCCCCACAAGCCGGGAACTGTGTCGATGGTGGTGATGCCTTTCCGCCTGATTTCGACAGATCCGGCGCATCAGGTCTTGGCCGATGTGGTCCATGCGGATCTGACGACGCAGCTCGCCCGCGTCAAAGACTATGTGGTGATGTCTCGCAAGATCTCGTTGATGTATGCGGACAAACCCATTTCACCGACGGAGCTGAGCACACTGCTTGGGGTTTGCTACATTATCGAGGGCTCACTGCGCCCGAGCGGGGATATGCTTCGCTTGTCGGTGCACATCGTCGATGGGGAAACAGGCGGCACGATCGCGGCTCTTGAATTCGATCGGCCGACGGATGAATTGCTGGATTTGCAAAACACCATCATCGCCGAAATCGTCAATCATCTGGGGTCGGAAATTAATTTGGCAGAGGTCCGTCGCCTGGAACAGCGGGCAGGTGCGGACCCCACCGCCGTCGATCACACCAAATGGGCGTGGGTGATCACCGAGCAAGAAGGCTGGAACAAAACGGGCCTGGCCAAAGCCCTGTCGCGGCTGAAGCTTGCCATGGAAATCGATCCCGAATACGCACCCGCCATTGCGTCGTTTGCGCTGTTTCATGGTTTGGGTGTGCGGTTCCATATTCTCCAAGATGAAACCGGCGAAATTAAGCGCGATGTCATGACGTTGTCGGAACATGCGGTTGATCTCGACGGTTACTCTTCCGATGTGCTGGGGTATGTGGGTTGCGCCCTGTGCGATGTGGGCGAGGTGGATTCCGGCGTTCAGCATTTGTTACGCGCCATCAAAATCGACCCGTCCAACGGGCAGGCCCATGCGGCCTTGGGCTGGGGCCGGTTCCTGCAAGGGCGGTTTGACGAAGGCCTTAAACTGATGAGCGAGGCCATTCGCCTCAGCCCCACCTATCCCGGTCAGGCCTTTTGGCTTTATGGGCTCGCCAACGGCTATCTGTTGCACGGCGAATTGGATAACGCCGAAAGCATCCTGCAGGATGCGCTGCTGGTGGACCCCCAATTCAACGGCGCCTATCGCATGCTCGCGAAAATCTCCAAGCAGCGCGGCGATGTGGACTTGGCGAATTCCTATTATCAAAAAGCAAAGGCCATCGAAGAGCGCCGAAGCCAAGCGCTGTCGGCGGCGTCCTGACGGGTTTCTTCAGCATATTGCACAGCCATTCGTTTTTCGGGAAACCGGCAACACTGAATTTTCGTGATTACACCACAAGAATCGGAGCGCCACGCCGGGCGGTTCGTGATGTTGATCCCTGATCAAACAAGATTGGAGATCACAATGAGACTACACGGAAAAACCGCCATCGTTACCGGCGCCAGCAGCGGCATCGGGGAAGCCGCCGCGCGCTTGTTCGCGGCCGAGGGGGCGAATGTCATCCTATGTGCGCGCCGGCAAAGGCGGCTAAGCGAGGTTACTGACGCCATCGCCGGGTCCGGCGGAACGGCGGTAGCTGTCTGCGGTGATCTGCGCGACGAAGGCGTTGCGGTAACACTGGTGGACACCGCGCTTTCGCGATTCGGACGCCTTGATGTTGCGTTTAACAATGCCGGCATCTTGGGCGCCGGCGGCGATTTTACCGAAATGGCGGCGGAAGACTGGCACGCGACCATTGAAACGAATCTGACAAGCGCTTTTTTTGCCGCGAAACATCAGATTGGCGCCTTGCGCCGCGCCGGTAGCGGATCGGTGATCTTTGTGTCGAGCTTTGTGGGCGCCACCATCGGCTTTCCGGGCATGGCGGCCTATGGTGCAAGTAAGGCCGGATTGATCGGCATGACACAATGCTTAGCGGCCGAGTTCGGGCATGAAGGGATTCGCGTCAATGCGCTGCTGCCTGGTGGCACTAAGACCGCGATGGCGGGCGATTTTTCGAACGATGCCGCGGCTGCGGAAACGATTGCCGGGTTTCACGCCCTAAAGCGAATGGCATCGCCTGAAGAAATCGCGAAGGCCGCGCTGTTTTTAGCGTCCGACGACGCGAGTTTCGTCACCGGCTCTGCCATGTTCGCCGACGGGGGAAATTCGATCATGAAGATCTGATGCGCTATGACAGATCGACCGGCTCCGCCAATACCTTGGAGATGGCCTCGCGGCAGGCCGCCAGGTTATCGGTAAAACAGGACCGGTCCCGCATTGTGTTGACGAACGAGGCAAGGCCCGGCCAGCGTTTCGCATCCGGCGGACCGGCGAACAGATCGAAATTGAGAAGCTGACTGGCCACGGCAATGTCAGCGATGGTGAACGTGTCGCTCAAAAAGAATGGCCGTCCGCCAAGCTGTTCTTCCAGATAATCGAAAAAGCGCGGCATCTTGTTCTGCCACGTGTCGCGGGCCGTTTCCACATCCGGCGCTTTTCCTTCCATGGGTGGGAACATCAGAGCACGGACGATACCGAAACCGCCGGTCGCCGCGAGGCCCGTATCGGCATATTCCTCCAGCCACAGGGCGCGGCCATGGGCGAAAGCCTCAGTGGGATAGAGCGCAGGCGCGGGCTGCTTGCGTTCCAGAAACCCGCAAATGGCGGAGGAATCCGGGATGGTCCCGGCGACGCCCTCTTTGCCGGCTGTTCTGTCGCGCAAGGTAGGAATGCGCCGCATGGGGCTAATTTCCAGATACCAGTCCGGCATGGCGCCGATATTGATGGGCTCAAAATCATAATCCAGCCCCTTCTCGTGCAACGCTGCTTCCACTTTGCGCACAAAGGGCGACATTTTGGTGCCGTACACCACAAGATCAGCCATCACCGCATCCCTTATCTCGTTTGCTGTTCTTATTTGCAGCGCGCATCGTTTATCGTCAATCAAACTGGACAGCAATTGGGAGCGGCAGATGGATCTGGGACTGACGGGCAAGAAGGCGATGGTGTTGGGCGGCAGCCGGGGCATTGGCTGGTTTACGGCGGAATTGCTGAAACGGGAAGGCGCCGCAGTCGCCTTGTGCGCCCGGGGCGCAGAGGGTGTGGATGCAGCGGTCCGCAAATTGAGCAGCATTGGTGACGGCGCCGTCTTTGGCGATGCGGTCGACCTGACCGATGGTGCGGCCACGCGCACCTTTGTGCGTAAAGGCATCGAGGCGTTGGGCGGCCTCGACATTCTAATCCACAGCGCCAGCGGTTTCGGGCTTGCCAATTCGGAAGAAGACTGGCAGCGCAGTTTCGATGTGGATGTCCTGGCCGGTGTGCGTGCGGTCGAAGAAGCCTTGCCCGCGCTTAAAGAAAGCGATGCGGCCAGCATTACCTTCATCGGCTCCATGGCCAGCAAGTTTCATTTCGGAAGGCCGGCGTCGCCCTACGGGCCGGTGAAAGCGGCCATGCGCGCTTACGCCAATGAGCTTGCGCAGACTCACGGGAAGGACGGCATCCGCGCCAATGTCATTTCGCCGGGCGCGGTGTGGTTCCCCGGCGGTTCTTGGGACAAACAAAAACAAGACAACCCGAAATTCTATGCGGGCGTGGAGAAGTCGATCCCCTTGGGCCGCTTAGGCACAGGCGAAGAACTCGCGCGCATTATCGTGTTTACGGCGAGCCCCGCCGGCCTTTGGCTCAATGCAAGCCACATCTGTGCCGATGGTGGCCAGGTGAAAGCGGTGGATTAACTCTCACCAGCTCACGCGCAGCGTCTGAAGCCCGCGCATGAGCGGCGTTGGCCGAAAGGCGATGCTCTCTTCCTCCACCTCGAGGGTCGGATATTTCTGGAAGAGGAGAGAGAGGGCCACTTCAAACTCTTGCAATGCCAACATACGGCCCAGGCACAAATGCGCACCGCCGCCCCATGTTGCCGGACGGGGCGCTTGGTTGAAATCCCGTTCAATGTTGAGGGTGTTCGGGTCCGCATAGGCCTCGGGATCTCGGTTGGCAGCGCCGATACAACCAAGAATGATACTGCCTGCGTCGATTTGAGTGTCACCAAACGTCGTGGGTTTGGTGGCCACGCGTGCAGAACCCTGGCCCGGGGTGTCATACCGCAAGAGCTCTTCGACGGCGGTCGGCATAAGCTCCGGCCGTTCTTTGAGAAGCGCCCATTGATCCGGATGCTTGTGCAGGGAAAGCAGCGCCAAACCAGTGCCGCCCGCCGTGGTTTCGTGTCCCGCCACATAGAGCAGGATCGCATTGGCGATCAATTCATCTGTCGACAGAACGTCTCCTTCTTCCGCCGCGTGCACCATGGCGGAAAACAGGTCGTCGGTGGGGTCGGCGCGCCGCGCGTTGGCCAGGGCTTCAAAATATTCCGACAAAATGCCGACGGCCTCGTTGGCTTTTGCCTTTACCTCTTCGCTCATGGGAAGGAATTCCAGGACCGGATTGAGCGCCGTCGCATGGGCGCCGATGACCTCGTGATCTGAGTCCGGAATGCCCAACACCGTTCCGATGACGCGCAACGGAAAGGGGTAGGTGAAGTCTTCTATGAAATCCATGTGCCGCTGTTTTGATTTTGCCTCCATGAGCTCGGCGGCGATGCGCTCTGCGTGAACGCGCAACTCCCTTACGCGCCGCAATGTGAATGCCTTGTTCATAAGCGTGCGCAAGCGGCGGTGTGCCGGATTGTCGGACACAAAGATCATTCGCCGGAAATAGTCGAAATAGGGTTCGGCTTCGACCTCGGGTCCCGCACGCAATTTTTGTTGCGTCACATATTGATGCTGGAACGTGTCCGTATCGGCAAAAAGGCGTGACACGTCCTCGTGCCGGGTCAGGACATAGGCGCCCAGGGCAGACATGTGCACCGGATCTTGCGCGCGCAAGGCGGCGTAAGCCGGATAAGGATAGATGGCGAGTTGTGGATCTAATGGATTGAACGGGTCCATACCAGCATTCTCCAACTGATACATTTATAGTAAAATGTATCACATTTCCGCTCATGTCAATAGGTGGGGCAGACCCCGGCAACGTGATAAAGAGGGCCAATGTCAGGGCCACGAAAAAGCAAGAATGATCGGAGAGATGAGATCGTGCAGGCCGCCCGCGTCCTCATACGAAAGCACGGCTTGGCCGACGTGACGCTGGGCATGGTCGCGACGGAGGTGACGCTTTCCCGGCCAAACTTTTATCGGTTCTTCAAGAACAAGGCAGAGCTTATTGCCGCCGTCATCGGCCACGAAACACATGAGATCAACGCCCGCCGGCAGAAGGAAGTCATGCGGCTGAAATCATTCGAACGGCAGATCGTCCGGTCGTTGGAACTTGCGGTGGAGATCGTCGAAGGCGACCCGCTCTGGGCGCTTCTGATCGAGCCCGGCAATGTACCCTACACGGCCTATGCAGCGTCGAACGATCCTTTGATCCTTGAGTCTAACACGCTCTATTGGGCCCCCATTCTGGACAGCGCCTCGCGCAAAGGGGTTTTGCGGGAAGGGCTGGAGCCGCAAAAAGTCATGACCTGGCTGCTCGGCGTTCAGTTCATGTTTATGGAGCGGCGAGAGATTTTTCCGACCATCAAGGATGTGGGCGATTACACGCGCACTTTCATCGTACCGGCGCTCGTTCGATCACCATGATCGCTACTTCACTTCGAACACGTCGTAAATAACGCCGCCATCGCCCGTGCGGCCTTTGCCCACCGCCACGACGTGGTTGAGCCAGGCATAACGCTCATCGCCGGTTTCGAAGAGCGGATTGGTGCGAAAGTAATAGCGGTCGGACCCTTCGGGATCGTCCGGTTTCCAGAAATCGAGCGCGTACGCAAAGTCCTCTTCCGTCGCCACCATACGTCCTTCATAGGTCATCAGAATGATTGCCCCGTCATGGGTGCGCAAGCTCAGCCGCACATCCAGCGCGCCGGACCCATCGCCGCGCACGCGTGCCCAATCGCCACCGGAATGAGGTAGGATTTCACCCTTGAGCCGCGGTCCTTCAATCGTGCCGGAGGTCCCGATGCACACCATGCGGTGGCCGTTGGGCGTGGCGCCGCTGGCAATCGGTTCGGCCAGTTTGCAGCGCATGTGAAACAAAAACTCAGTGTCAAGGGTGGTCATGGGTATCCATCAGTAGGCAGAGTGTTTGCGTAAGGAAGAGGGCGGGCGTCCATAGAGATCGAGAAACGCTGCGTTGAAACGCCGTGTGCTGCGAAAGCCCGCCTGTTGGGCTACTTCCGTCATTGGCAATTGGGTATCGCTGATCAGCCGCTTGGCGCGTTGCACGCGCAAGGTCTTGGCAATCTGGATGGGCGATGCCCCGAGATATTCATTGAACAGCCGCGACAGATGACGCGACCCGATCCCCAACCGGTCCGCCAGGTCCTCCACAGACCCGGTGTCTAGCGCCCCGTCTTCCACCAGTTTGAGCGCCCGGGACACAGTGGATTTGGTGCCGTTCCAGGCAGGACAAAAAGGCGCCGTCTCGGGGCGGCAGCGCAAGCAGGGCCGAAAGCCTGCCTGTTCCGCCGCGGCTGCGGTTGGGTAGAACTGGATGTTCTTGGTCATGGGCTGGCGCACTTTGCAGACCGGCCGGCAATAGATCCCGGTGGTCAAAACGCCAATGAAAAACACGCCGTCATAGGCGGGGTCGCGGCGCAGTCGCGCTTCATTACACGTGTCAAAGTCCAGCATTTCTAAGGAATACCATCCCGGCGGGGCCTGCGGGAGGGGCCGTTTCATGATGGTGTCCGAAATCGGCTAGGCCTATGTTGATTTATTGAGTCACACTTTATAAAGTGCCACTCAATTATGGAAACCACACTCACCAGACCGAAACCCGAGCCCACCCGGCGCCGGGCCCCCGAAGAAAAGCGCGAGCTTATTCTCGCCGCGGCGCGCGAGCTTTTTGCCGATCAAGGGTTCGACGACACCTCCACAGTACAGATCGCGGACCAAGCCGGTGTGTCCGAAGGCATCTTGTTTCATCACTTCGGATCGAAACGGGGGTTGTTCGCTCAACTGGCGGAACAATATGCACGCGAGGCTGCCCAAGCGACCATGCCCGACAATCCCGACGAGGTGACGGAAGAAACTATCGTTCGCGCAGCGTTCGACTTTTCCGATCGGGAACCGCGCCTATATCGATTGTTTTGGGAAGAGGGCGCGAAGCTCGACGGGTTTGGGGTGTCGAACACAAGCGACATTATTGTCGATGTCATTCAACAGAATTTGGAGCGCGGCATGGCCGACGGCTTGGTGCGTAACGGCGATCCACGGGTCATGGCCGAGCTTCAATTTACGGTCGTCGACGGCGCCTATCGTGCTTGGCGTAAGAATGGCGACCCGAAACGTAAGGAAGCCTACATCGAAGAAGCGATTCGATGCATGCGGGCAATGCTTGCACCAACACCGACCAATAAGTGACAGAAAAACCGTATACGGAGAGAGTGGAGAAACTCAATGAATCAACATGCAAAGATTGAAAAGGACAAAGCGTTCTGGCTCAACGGCAATTTCGCGCCGGTGTTCGAAGAACGCACGGAAACGGCACTGACGGTCACCGGGTCAATTCCACCGGAACTCAATGGCCGTTACTTTCGTACGGGCGCCAATCCGCCCAGCGGTGAAACGCCTCACTGGTTTTTGGGGCAAGGCATGATCCACGGCGTGGAGCTGCAAAACGGCAAGGCTAATTGGTACCGCAACCGTTATGTGCGCACCCCCATGCTGGAAGCCGGCAGCGATCCGATGGCGGCCTTTGACGACCTGACCCAATCCCTAGCGAACACACATATTGTCGGTCACGCCGGGAAAATCTTGGCGTTAGAGGAAGGCCATTGGCCCTTCGAGATGACGCCGGAACTGGAAACCGTTGGCGCTTACAGTTACGGCGGCAAGCTTCAAACCGGCATGACCGCGCATCCGAAGATCTGCGGCAAGACGGGCGAACTGTTGTTCTTTGCCTATGGCACGAAGCCGCCTTTCCTGACCTATCATCGGGCGTCTGCAGAGGGCGAACTGGTGCAGAGTGAAGTGATCGAGGTAAAGGGTGCCACCATGGTGCATGACTTCAACATCACCGAAAACTTCGTCATCTTTATGGACCTGCCGCTGGTTTGGAATCTGGAGGGAGCGGCCAAATTCGGGCTGCCTATTCAGTGGGATGACGATTACGGCGCGCGCCTTGGCGTTATGCCGCGCGACGGCTCCAACAAAGATGTGGTGTGGTACGACATCGATCCTTGCTACGTGTACCATCCCATGAATGCGTATGAAGATGGCGACGAAATCATCCTGGATGTGTGCCGCATGGCCCATTCCATGACTCTGGATCGCCCGGATGTGCCGCCCGTGCTCTACCAATGGCGGATTAATCAGGCCACGGGCAAAGTTAGCGAACGGCAATTGGATGACCGTACGGTGGAATTCCCGCGGGTTCCGGATGCAAAAGTCGGCCTACCGTATCGTTATGGATACACCGCCGAGTTTGCGGACGGATTGCCGGCGGCTGCGGCGTTCCGCAAATACGATCAGCAAACCGGCACGTCCACAGCTCACGATCTGAAGGGGCGCATGGGCGGCGAACCGGTCTTCGTACCGGCGGCCGGGGCAAGCGCCGAAGACGATGGCTACTTGTTGAGTTTCGCCTATGATCCAACCGAAGACAAAAGCGAGCTTGTCATCGTTGATGCAAGTAATGTGGAGGCCGACGCGGTTGCGCGCGTTCACCTGCCCACGCGCGTGCCCTTCGGATTTCATGGCAGCTGGATCGCAGATCCCGCGTAACACAACATAGCCAAGCGCCGGCCGGTTACGGAGTTAACTGATCGGCGCTACTCTTTTGTGCGCAATTACTTCAACGATACGGCTCTTGGTGGCAAGAATATGTGGCCGGAAGCACACGTCTCAATTGAATCGATGCAAATATCCACGGTGATTTTGACAATCGTTTCGTCACACCCCTAAACTCATAAGAGGGTCAGTAATTCGGCGGTGGAGGTAAGCGCGCAGTCAGGAAATCCGGGCGAAAATTTACAATAATTAGAAGCGCCACGGATTCAAAAAAGGAAGTGGCAATGGGGAGATTGCAGTATCAGTTGAGTTGTGCTGCTCGACGCGTTTTCTGCGGCACACTTGAGTTCGGCCAGGAAACAACCAAGTCAGCCAACGCACCAGGTTTTTGTTCTGCCTACGGAACGAAAGACATGCCGCGCCAAGGAGGCCGGTCATGTTAGCGGTCTGGGGAGAAGCGGTCGATTTCCTGGCGGACGTCGATCAGATAGCAGACCTGGAAACGCTCAAAAGCAATTTCAGCGACAACATACATCATTACGGTCTCAACTCGTATGTTTGTTCGGGGTCGTTGCGCTACGACAAAACCCTCGAATATGAGTTGATGGCGGAAGACCTTCCTGAAGGATTCCTCGACGCATTCGAATCCCGTTGCATTACGGACAATCCGTCTACCAAATTGCTTGTGTCTTCCAGCAAGCCTTTCGTTTGGTCGGAACTCTACAAAGATCTGGGCACCGCTGCCAGCTGTCTTGATGAGACAGCCGAAGTCGCGCGCAGTTTCGGTATGGCCAACGGCATTTGCGTGCCGATCCATCATCCGGGTGGTTATGTAGGGGCCATGGGCATTGCGGGTCCCGCTGCCGACATTAGCAAAGAGGCGGTGATCATTTTGCAGATGATGGCAATTCACTTCCATGAACGGGTGCGCGAACTTTCGTCGAAACGGGAAAAACGGTGCGGCAAAGCGCCTAACAACAAGAAAACCAAGGGTGCGAAAGAAGGGTGCGCATTGAGCCCGCGCGAGCGGGAGTGTGTTGGATGGGTTGCCGAAGGAAAAACCGATTGGGACATCGGCGAAATCCTCGGGATCAGTCAGAGCACGGCTCATTTCCATATCGAGAACGCCAAGAAGAAACTTCAAGTGCCAACCCGCGTTCAGCTCGTGGTGAAGGCTATTAGCCGCGGCTACATTACGGTCTAAACGGGTCGACGCCGCCGCAAATGTTGCCGCGTCCGGGCGTTTGCTCGGACGGCGATAGGGGCGTGCCGTAATGCCTGAAAAAACGGCGGAGAAGTCGGCATCTTACCCCTCCCTCATCAGATAGTTTTCTTGGGCGCGGGGCCTTCATATCCTTGATGCGAACATGTCGCGGCCTGTCTTTTCGATCGGGCGGCACGGCTTCGTCTGGTTAGGTTTAACCAGTAACACTTGCGTTATACGCAGGACATGCGAGGGCTCCGAGTGGTCGAGAAAATGAGGGCGCGCCATAACCAATAAAACCAGTTGAGCCGAGCGGTTCACAACAATCCAATTGGGGAGGATTCGGATGAAATTGCATCGTCTTTTGGGGGGCGCCGCCGCTGCGGCACTCATTCTGTCTACGGACATACTGATGTCGGTCCCTGCGGTCGCGCAAATCGACGAGATCATCGTCACGGCGCGGAAACGCGAGGAGTCACTTCAATCGGTTCCGCTATCGGTCACAGCTTTTTCGACGGAACAAATCTCGCAGATTAATCCACGGTCAATTCAGGATCTGGACGGGTTTTCGCCGAACGTGTTTATTGGACAGCAAACCGCCGTGCCTGGCGGTGGCGCCATTTACATTCGAAGCGAAGGCTATTCGGACGTTGAGAAAACTCAGAACCCGTCCGTCGGTTTGATTTTGGATGATGTCTTCTTGGGCACGAACACCGGACAGCTTGTTGACGCCTTCGACCTGCAATCTCTGGAAATCAATCGCGGTCCGCAGGGTGTTCTGTTCGGTAAGAACACCACTGGCGGTGTCTTGCGGGCGGAACGGTCGCGGCCGACCGGTGAATTGGGTGTGCGCGCCTCGTTCGGTTATGGCAGCGACGAACAGCATCGCTTCCGCATTGTGGGCAATGCGCCGATCATCAAGGATATTTTGGCGCTGAAACTGGGCGGTACGATCAACAGCCGCGAAGGCTATACGACCAATGTGTTTACGGGCACTGATGAAGGTTTCGTCGATTACAAAGCGGCGACGGCCGAACTGTTGCTCACGCCGGGTGTCGAAGGCCTTGAGATTCTATTCGGCTTCGATTGGATTGAAGACCGCAGCGGCCTTCTGCCTGTGGAAATCATCAGCGACGGGGATGACCCCTTCGAAAGCCACGCCGATTTCGGCAATGACTCCCAATATGACCTGAAGCTTTATCGGGCCAAAATTGAGTATGAATCGCCCAAGTTTGGCACATTCACATCGGTGACGGCCGTTCTTGATACGTCCGACCGCGCGTTCCAAGACTTTGACGCAACGAACTGGGCGGATCCGACCGCACCGCAGAATGGCGTGTTCGGGGCCGCAGCCCTTGGCGGCTTGATCGGTTTCCAGCTGCACACGGATCGTTTGCAGGAATACGACCAAATCACTCAGGAATTCCGCTGGAACCGCAAGTTCTTCGACGACCGGGTCGACCTGCTCTTGGGCGGCTATTACTACAAGCACGAAGTAACGCTCACCCAGCTTTCCGACTCCTTTAACGACGGCCTGGGATGCGGCCTCGTTGGCTTTGTTCCGACCGCTTGTTTTGCCTTGACGGGCGGCTTGGGCACGGCGGCAGGGTTTGATGTGTTCCAGAACAGTGGCGAAGAGAACCGGGCGTTTTCCGGCTTTGCAAGTATCTTCGTCGACATTACCGACAAGCTCACCATCAGCGCCGGTCTGCGCCACATTCACGAAGAAAAGGACCAGTTTACGGGCTTCGATAATCTGTTGACGCCGGGTTTCGATACCCCGGTGCCGGATTCGTCCGATAGCTGGAACTACACGACGCCGAAGGTCGGACTGGATTATCAGGTGACGGAAGATCTGCTGTTCTACATGTTCTACGCCCAAGGCTTCCGCTCCGGAGGTATCTCCATTCGTGGCGTGCCGGATCCGATTGCAGGCATCGGGCCGGATGAACTCACCTACGATCCGGAAATCGTCAAAACCTTCGAATTCGGCATTAAGAGCCAGTGGTTTAACGACCGTCTGCGGGTCAACATGTCGGGCTTCTTCTCGAACCGGGAAGACAGCCAGTCCAATATCGTGACGTTCCGTCCTCCGGGCTCCTTCCCGGCGACGAACACTGTGATCCTGAATGCGCAAGAGGTTGGGGTTCACGGCTTCGAATTGGAGATGCTCGCCAATCCATTGGAAGGCCTCAATCTGGGCTTGACCTATGGCTACATCCACGGATCGGCTCAGGAATCTCTGCTGCCGCTGGCTTTAGTAGGACCCGGGTGTCCGAAGCCGGATCCGGTCGCAGGGCTTTGCGATGGTTCTGGTGCCGGCCTGACCAGGTCGCCTGAAAACCAGATCGGTGCGAATGTAAGCTACACGCGCCCGCTGGGAATTGGCGAGATTAACGTGAATGCCAACTACATCTACCGTTCCGATTTTGAGTTTATCGGCGGATTCACGACCACCTTCGTGTCCAACCGGGAATCCGAATACCACGTGGTGAACGGTGGCATCGCCTATAACTTCGAACTCAATGGGATTGGCCTTGGCGCATCGTTTACCGGCAAGAACATCCTTGACGAACGGTACAGAGCAGCAGCGTTGCCCCAGATCGACTTCCAAAGCTGGGAAGCGCCGCGTACATGGCTGTTTGAAGTGCAAATGGCCTACTAATTAAGGGGGAGATGTCAGCACAATTTTGATGGTGACATCGCAGGGGTGCGGTTTGGTGTCGTTGGCAAAACCGCACCCCTTATTTTTGACCATCGTGCGGTTGCCAGCGCAGCATCGATCTGGCGCCGTACCCTGAAGAAGCAGCGTGCACCAAAATCACAATTGACCGATTAAAGGACCAGCCCTCATGACCAAACCTTTCCCAGACGATCCATTTCTTACCGGCTTCATGGCGCCATCGGGCATCGAAAGCGATGCGCCGGATTTAATTGTTGAGGGCGAGTTGCCGTCCGACCTGGTGGGCAGCTATTACCGTAACGGGCCCGACCCGCTACACCCGCCCCGGGAAGGCGACACGTATCACTGGTTCGACGGCGACGGCATGATCCAATGCTTCCACATCGAAAACGGACGCGTGTCGTGGCGTAACCGGTGGGTTCGATCGGAAAAGCTGGTGGCTGAAATGGAAGCCGGCGAACGCCTGTTCGGCGTATTCGGCAATCCCATGTTTAACGATCCGCGGGCGAACGAGCTGAAATACAATACGGCGAATACCAACATCGTGCAGCACGGCGGCAAAATGCTGGCGCTCATGGAAGGGGCGTTGCCCACCGAGATCAAGCACAGAACCCTCGAGACGGTGGGCGAACTTGACTATGACGGTCAAATCGACGGCCCGGTGACGGCGCATCCCAAATTCGATGTGCATACGGGCGAGATGGTCTTCTTCGGCTATTCGGCGAAGGGGCCGGGGTCGAACGCCATTCGCTACAATGTGGCGGACAAGACCGGTAAGCTGATCAAGAACGAATTCATCGAAGCGCCCTATTCGGCCATGGTGCACGATTTCTTCGTGACCGAAAGCCATGTGATCTTCCCGATCTTTCCGCTGACCACGGATCTGGAACGGGCGTTCAAAGGCGAGCCCATGCTGGCGTGGGAGCCGGACAAAGGGACCCATTTCGGTGTGATGCCACGCGACGGCACAGCCGCCGACGTGCGCTGGTTCACTTGCGAACACAAATTCATGTTCCACATGATGAATGCATGGACCGACGGCACCATGCTGCATGCGGATGTGACGGGATCGAACGCCACGCAGTTTGCGCCAAAGCTGGATGGCAAGATGGCGGACCCAAGCGAAGGCACGGTCCCCACATTCCGGCGCTGGTCGGTGGATTTGTCGGACAATACAAATTCCATCAAGGAAGAACTCTTGGACGACATGCCGTGCGAATTCCCGCGCACCAATGATGACTACAGCACGCGCGCCTACCGTCATGGCTATGCGGTGGGCACCCACGGCAAGGAGTTCGCGGCATTCGATACGCTGATCCACTACGACACGCAGACCGGCAAGCGGAAAACCTACAGCCTCGGTGACGGCAAGATGGTGGGCGAGCCGGTGTTTGCCGCACGTCAAGGGGCCACGGCAGAGGACGACGGCTACATCATCATGCTGTCCTATGATCAGCCGACGGATAAAAGCGGCCTGATGATTTTCGATGCTAAGGAAATCGATCGGGGGCCGCTGGCAACCGCCAAACTGCCTTTGCGAATACCGGCGGGTTTCCACGGCAACTGGATTCCCAAAGCGGCTTAGGACTGGGAAAGCGTTATTGACGATTGGGCCGGTCGGGAGAGATCTCGTCCGGCCCAAAATCTTCCACGAGCCTGAACCGCTCGCAAACCAGCATCATCTCCGGATCAAAGCCCCCATTTCGTTCGAAGTAGGCGCGGTGATCATTGCGCCAGCCTTGATGGGTGTCGTTCTCTCCCTCGGCAAGGGCGAAATCTACCGGTACGTCGCAGAAGCGCATGAGGTGAACCGCGGTGGTTTCGATCACCAGGGCGGGGGTGCCGTCCCAATTGAGGGCGATGTCTCGGCGGCCGACTTCAGGCAGGGGTTCGCCCTCGGCCTCATAAGCCCGCGCCGCCTCGCACGTGGCCGTCTTTTTTCCGGACCGCACCAGTGCCAACAGCTCGGCACACAATGTTTCGCTGTCGCCGAAGACAAATGTGGTCGCGCCAGGATAGCGGTGTTTGAGGTCGTCAACCGTTGCCATGTGTCACGCGCTGTCGGGTTCCCCTTCGGGCACGTTCTGGAATTCACGGTTTACTTCAGCGATGCCCGGCCAAACGAACGCCGCCCAGGCGGCGAGCGCTAGCCCCACCCACAGTGTCGGCAGAAACGCAAACGCCGCGATCCACAGGGCAACAAAACCGATCAGACGCGGGAACATGTTTATGGGTTTGGCGCTGGGTGCGTCGTCGTCACGCCCCAGCGGAAACGTCTTGGGTCGGATGAACCAGCCATGGGCCAAAAGCAATGAAACGAAGAGCGGCCAGGGCGGCGGATTGGTATCCATTTCCGCTGTGTGGTCCAGCGGCGCATCCTCCATCGGTCCGTCAAGGCGCGACTTGACCTGCGACCAGACATATTCCGGGGTCGGACGCTCGACGGCGCCTCCCACATTTTGGCGGGTGGGCCGGCAGCGCCAGCGGTAAAGCACACGGCTGTCTTTGGCCAGCGCCAAGACGCCCGGCTGAAAATACCCTTTGGGGTGGGCGAGCCAAGTTCGCTGATTGAGCACCCGTGTCGCTGTGTTCACGAACAGGTCAGTCCAGCCGCGTTTGCGGCAGGTGTCGAGAATCTCGTGGTGAGGATCACCTGTTGAGGTGAAACCGAAGTCCCAGCTTTCCTGCGCTTCCGTCGCCAAGCTTTGGGTTTCGCTGGTGATGGCGAAAATCTCGCCTCCGGCCGCGCGGATTTCTTCCACGACACCGGCTTTCGTGTAGCCCCGCAACTCGGAGCGGCAGGGCGGTCACCAGAAGCCCCGGTAAAACACAAGCACAATGAACTTGTGCTTCGCAAGTTGCTCGTCAATCCAAGGGGTGCGAACACCTTCCGGCGGGTCCAGGTGGTGGGGGATGAGCGCTTCTTCGGCCGCAACGCCGGCAATTTGAAACCCGTCCCCATGCTTCTGGATGCGCACTTGTTCGCGGGAACACATGTCGTTTTCGCACAGAACCAAACCCAGCTCTGTCGCCTCGCCGTCCTCCGGTTGCCAATTGGGGTCGGGATCCACAAGGCCTGTCAGCTTGTAAGAGGCGTTGCGCTCTTTGTTGACCCAGGCTAAGGCGGCATCCGCCGCGGGCTGCAGCTCTTTGGGAATGTCTTCAATAACAGTCGGCATGAGGCGTCTCCACTTTGCGCGAGACTACAACGTCAGGACATGGCAGAGCAAACCATGAGCGCACTTTTATCCCCGACGCCAGCGCCAAAGTCTGCGGACGATCGCGAAAATCACATGTAAGGCAACCGTTATGAGAAACGCCAAGAGGGTGATGTTTATCGGGATTCGGTCGACTCTTATACTCGCGGCTTCCTCTGCCGTTAGGCCCAAGTTCAAGAAATAGTATTCAATTCCGAAATACGCGCATGCTGCATACAATGCGGAAACGACCAAGTATGCCGGCAGTGCACTGATCAATGACCGATTGCCCTGCACAAAGCGCGTGACCATGCGCCAGATAAACACGGGAAAGCCCGCGGCTAAGGTGGCCTGCATCAAAGACGAAACGACAAACATCGGTTCCTCAACGGGGATGTCCAGCGCAAGCACGAAAACGAGGCCAGCGATCCCCAGCACCCAGAGCAAATCCCGCCATCCAAAAAGTAGAAATCCGCGAGAAACGGGGGCCGGCGCGTCGGCTATGGGTTTGGACGTCAATTTGTCGATCTGTTCCTGGATACGGGACGCGAGCTCGCTCACTTTGCTGAGCGGGTCGGGGTACAGGTTTACCCATTCACGATCCGTCAGCTCGTACAGAAGGTGGCCTTCCGGCTCCGCGTCTTCGATCCGAACAGGCAAGACCGGCTTGTTTAGGGAGTCGGCTAAGGCCAATTCCTTTCGCAACTCAGGCGAACGGTTGGCGGCGTCCGAGAACAAGACCACCAACAGAAACGATTCCTCAAGAGCCTTTGCAGTCTGACCGGTTTCGCCTTCTTCCCGAAAGAATACGGCAAAACCTTGCTGGCTCAACGCAGCCGACAATTGCCGGCCCAGCTCACGATCTTCCAGGGCGCAGGTGAGGTACAGGTCGTACCGCATCGTCTACGCTCTTGCCCGGCGACGTATGGCTTGGGCTGCCAGTAATCCGCGAAGAAAGATGTGCAGGAGGAAGGAGAGGCCAAGCGTGGCAGTGAATAATGCGCGCGTTATAATCTGCCGGTGTTCTTCCGCTGTGAGGTTCTCCAGTGACGTTGTTGGGTACGAACCATAAGTCACAAAATGAAGTGCAGAAACCGCCACACCCAATAGCAGGTAAGTGGGCAGGGCACTCAAATAACTACGATTCGCTTTCGCAAACCGATAGATGATGCGCACAAGAATGACCGGATAGGCGCGAAAGATAACGTGTCCGAAGATTGGCGTCAGAGCTGTGACAAGGGGACCTTCCGGTAGCCTGAATGACAAAATGAAGAAGAAGAGCGTTACGCCGATAAGCCAATCGGCGTCGCCCCGATTAAAGGGAAACAACCCCAACTTAGGTTGGAATCCCGTGCGCGATACGGCGACCGGAGTGTCATCAGCGGTCTGCGCGGCTTCGTTGAGCGCATTCAAAAGTGTTGCCGCAAACGTGTCCATCTGGCCGATGGGGTCGGCGGCCAAGTCGATCCAATCTCGATCGGTCAGCGCCAACAGCAATGGCCCGCGGGGTTGGCTGCTATCGATTTTGACGGGAATGATTGGAATATCGAGGCGTTTCGCAACGGCGATTTCTTTGCGTACCTGACGGGACGCGTTGGCCGCCTTGGAAAACAAAATGACGAGACAACGGGACTGCTCGAGATTCTTAACGATCGTATCGCGCCAATCGGCGCCGCCTTCGATTTGGGTGTCGTGCCAAACACTGAGGCCCTGATCGGCAAATGATGCAGCAGCGAAGTTGGCGGTTTGTCGATCCTTGCGCGCATAGCTGATGAACACGTCGTAGGCCATGTGCTACCTCGCCGGCAAAAGGCGCTGGCGGAAAGCAAATGCAATGAAATAGCCGCGCATGAGAATGTGCGAAATCGTGCCGATCGCAAAATTCAAGACGATAGCCCCACGAGCAATGTTGAGTAGGGTTCGAAGGTGGTCGCGCCCCACCTCTGTTGGACCTAGGAACGGGTCGTAGGCGATGTAAGCCGAAATGCCGCTCAAGATGGACAGAAGACCATAAACGGGAATTGCCCGGCCGAGCTTCTGGTTGGCTGTCACAAACCGGAAAGCAAATCGAATGATCAGGACGGGGATGCCCACAAGAGCTAGACTCAACGAAAGGTTCTCAGCCAAGAAGTCTAAGAAGTTCCATTGTTCCACCGACAACATCAGCGTGAAGATGCCGGTAAACGCTGCCACCCAAACCAAGTCGGATGCACGAAGTGGAAAGAAAGGCAATTTCACCGGCGGACCGAGCTCTTCGGCCAACTGTTTGGCTTCGTCGCTGTCTTTGCCGGATTGCTCCGCTGTGCGAACGACGCCCAGCAAGTCCGACAGCGTGTTCACAAGGTCGTCCATTTTCGAAGCGGGATTTGGATGCAGCGGTACCCAGTTGCGCGTACCCAGCTCATAGAGCATTTCTCCGCGCGGGCGCACATTTTCAATCAGGATCGGAATAACCGGAATACCTTCGCGGTCCGCCAGCGCAACCTCTTGAAGCAACTGATCGGAGTCATTGCTCGATCTGGAAAACAAAATGACCAGCAGCCGGGAGGTGGAAAGAGCGGTCGCGGCCGTACGGGAGGTTTGCGCCAACCCCTCGTACCAAACCGTCAACCCTTGCGCTCGAAGCGCGTCAGCGCATTGTTCGGCAAGCGCCTGTTGGCGCCGGCCATAGCTTAGATAGATGTCATACGCCATTGCCCCACCTTGCCGCTCTCTCTTGCGAGCCTCCCCGGCGGCCAACACAAAACATTGTGCAACCTATCCTATTGTGATCGCGGCAAAAGTCGAGGTTTCGGTGTTCAAGCGGTTGCAGTGAGCGGCGGGTCTCGGGCCCGTTCACGCCGCCTTAAAGCGGATCGGCACGGTCTTTGGCCCGCTCACAAAGGCGGCGGCAACACGGCTGGGGTCTCCGGCCAGTTCGACGGATTTCAGACGCGGCAACATCTCTTCGAACAATAGGCGCATTTCCATGCGGCCAAGATGCTGGCCCAGGCAAATATGGGCGCCATAGCCGAAGGAGATGTGTTTGTTTGGGCTGCGTTCGATATCGAATTCGAAGGGTTGGTCGAAATTGTCCTCATCCCGGTTGCCGGAGACATAGGACAACATGAGCCAATCGCCCTTGGCGATTTTCTGTCCGCCGATTTCGGTATCGTCTGTTGCCGAGCGCATGAAATGTTTGACCGGCGTTTCCCAGCGGATGGCTTCCTCGATGAGCTTGGGCAGCAGATCCGGGTTGGATTTCAGTTTGTTGAATTGGTCCGGCCGTTCCGCCAAGGCCCACAAAGCACTTGCCGTGGAGGCCGACGTGGTGTCGTGGCCGGCGGTGGCGGCGATCACATAATAAGACATGGCTTCCAAATGGCCGAGCGGTTCGCCATTGATCTTGCCGTTGGCAATGACGCTCGCCAAATCCTCTCGCGGGTTGGCGCGCCGGTCTTCGGTCATCGCAGAGAAATATTCAAAGAAATCCGCCACGACTTCGTTGATCAGCTTAATAAACTCGTCTTCATTCACCTCGTCGACGTTGGCGCCTCCCCGGTTCATGTCTTCATCCGTGGAGCCGAACAATTCTTGGGTGAGCTTCAACATGCGGGGTTCGTCCGACTGCGGAACACCGATCACTTCCATCACCACACGCAAAGGGTAAAGGAACGCCACATCGCGGGCGAAATCGCATTCCTCGCCCATGTCGAACATACGGTCCACGAATTCCTTGGCGATCTCCCGAATGCGTGCCTCAAGCTGGCGCAGGTTTTGCGGCATGAACCAGTCTTGGGTGAGGTGGCGGTAATTGCCATGATCCGGATTGTCCATCTGCACAAGCGAACGCACCAGATGGGGCGAGCCGCCCGTCATCTCACGGACTTTTTGTTCCGCGGCTTTGTTGGTGAGGGTGGTCGGGCGATCGCCATTGTGGAACAGCTCGTTCTGCTTCTCGATGGCCTGAATGTGATCGTGTTTCGTCACCACCCAAAACGGGTCAAAGCCTTTGGGCTCGGCTATGGCCAGGGGTGCCGTCTTGCGAAGTTCCGTAAACGCCCCATGGATGCGGTCCCATTGGGCATAGGCCTTTGGGTCCACAATGGTCTCGGCAATCTCGTTTGAAATCTTCATGGCGAAACTCCTCTGTTTCGCCCGCGTTTCCTGCGTTTCCCACCCAAGGTTTTCGTTTTGCGGGCTTGATCACATTGTCATTTATTTGCTAAACGTACAACAAATAAATGAGGGTTTGCCCGTGAGTGAGACGAAACCGCGCATCGTTCGGCGCAGTCATGAAGAGCGGCGCAACCTGTCGAAGCGAAAACTCATCGAATCCGCCCTGGCCATAGCGGCGGATGAGGGGGTGACCGCGGCCACCTTCGATGCCATCGGCGCCCGCGCGGGGTATAGCCGCGGTTTGGCTTCCCAGAAGTTCGGATCGAAAGGCGCGTTTATGAGCGCCGTGATCGACTATCTGCATGACAATCGCGCGGCGTCGCAAGACTATGCGGAATTGAAGCAGATGCGGGGTCTCGATGCGCTGCTGTCATTCGTGGCGGTTCATCTGCAGGCGCTTACGGTTCAGAAGGAAGCGAAGGCCTATTTCGTGTTCCTGGCGGGTTCGGTTGCCGACATGACGGAAATGCGGGCGCTGTTCGCGGCATCCCATGAACGCTCAAAACACGAAATCATGGAATTGTTTGCGCGCGGCCAAAAAGATGGGTCCATCCGTATGGGGATCGATGCGGAAGCGGCAGCGCTGATGATCGGCAGCCTTGTGATCGGGGTGTCCGTTCAGTTCCTGGTGGATCCGCAGATGGATCTTGCACGCGTTATTGCCGAAACCGTGTCCGTGCTGCGCGCAAGTTTTTGCGTTTCTGGCGATATGGGGAGCTGAAATGGCGAGGTGATCATGAATGCTCCGGACTTTAAAACCTGGCAATGCCGCACCTGCGGCTACATTTACAACGAAGCGGAAGGCGACCCAGACGAAGGACTAGCGCCGGGAACACGATGGGCCGACATTCCCGGTGATTGGGAATGTCCGCTGTGCGGCACACCCAAATCCGACTTTGATATGGTGGAACTCTGATGGCACGCCGCTCTAGAACCTGTCCCAGCGGCGCAGGAAGGTCAGATAGAACAATCCCAAATAGAGGCTGATGGCGACCGCCCAGCCCGCCCAGACCGCAACGCGATAGTCGTCGAGCAGATAGGCTTCCAGTCCGAAGTAAAGCTCCAGCGGCGGCGCTTCCGCCACCTTGCCGTCAAGGCCGTGCCAAGCGGCCAGGAGGCCCGCCGTCAGCCGCTCGAGTGCCACGGTGGTAAGTCCCAGGAACACCAAGGCGCCGCTCAGGAAGAGGAAGGCGATGCTCTTCAGCAGAAACGGTGCCCGGTGCAGGAAATAGTAGAGCGCGGCGATATAGGCCGACACGATGGTGAAGTAAATCGATACCACTGCCAGCACCGCACTGACGGCTTCCAGCAGTCCCTCAACAACTTCCGCTTCGCTAATGTCCCCTTCACTCCCACCACGCAAGTCTATCCTGTCGCATACATCCTCACCAGCGTCCCGGCGTCACAGGGTCATCGAAAGAGCCTCAAGATCAGTGTAATCAAAATCGACAGGATCAGCCCGGTCATGAGCGGCACATAGATCCGCACATTCTCGCCCTCATAGTAGATGTCGCCCGGCAGCCGTCCCAATCCCAGCTTGCCAAGCCAGGGCCACAATAAGCCGATGGCGACAATCACGAGCCCAAGAATGATGAGGAACTTTTGCATCTGCGCGTCCGGTCCACCAATATGGGGGATACTTCACACGTAAGAATGGCGGCAAAGATGTCAATTGGACAAAGGGGCAGGGGAATGGTGCGTTCGAAGGGTTTTGTACGTGGCGTTGCGGTCGTTGCGACAGGCGTTGTGCTGGCCGGGTGCAGTGTTTTGGACGCGCTTGCCCCGAACCAAACATCCGATGCGGAAGTGGTCACCGTAAGGCCCGACGCCAGCGTTATAACTAAGCAGCAGTTGCCCAACTTTGTGGGCATTAGCAAGGATACGGCCGGGTCATCCGCCATTTCCATGAACATGGTCATCATTCCGCCGGGTGGTCGGGCCGACCCCCACGTGCATAAGGGGTATGAGTCCGCGATCTATGTGATCGAGGGCAATGTGGAAACCCGCTACGGCGATGGCTTGTCCAAATCCATCACCAACCAAGCCGGCGATTTCATATTCATTCCGGCCGACGTGCCGCACCAGCCGATCAATTTGAGCGAAACCGAACGGGCGGTCGCGATCGTGTCGCGCAATGATGCCGACGAACAGGAAAGCGTCGAGCATTACGATCCGGCGACGCCACCGAAATAGCATGATGTGGCGCCTCCGCGACCACTCGCCCTAACCGGGAAGTCGGCCAAATAAAATCACCAAACATCTCATGTGGCGCAGATCAGTTTCTGCTTGTCCTTGCACCGGGGTTTGGTGTTTCATGACTTCGAGGCAAAGTTGCGCGGGGGGATGCAATGGCGCGGGGGCTGTTTTGGCGTAAGGCGCGTTCGCGCGGCAAATCAACATTGCGGCCCCATGATGTCCCCGCCGCCCCAAAAGCAATCATCGACAGGTCGAATAAGCCAGCGGTGTCCCGCGACGATCAGCGTGAAGCTACTCCGTCGAGCGATCAACCCCGCCCGCTGACCCGAGACGATCGTTTAAAGGCCCGCAGTCTTATCGCGGCCTGGCGCGCGGGGGCCGCTTGGTCGCCGGAATGGCACCGGTCGTGGCTCAAGGAAACCCAGCCGTCGTCAAACGGCGCTCAAGTCGACGATGAGCTCGAAGATGATGATAAGAGTGGGAATGATGATCCGTCTCCGGAAGGATTGACGATTCGCGCCAGCATCGTGAGAGACATGTTGGACGACCCGCAACACTCGCCGAAGACATTCGACGCGGAACCGCTAAAACTCACCAACAAAGGCGCAAGCCTCGAGAACTGCACAATCATCGATGGGCCGCTGGATTTATCGGCGTTGCGTTTCGACAGACCCATCTGGATGACGAAGTGCAAGTTTCCGGAACCGTTTATGATGACGGATGCGAAGCTCGGCCGCCTTTGTCTAGAGGACAGCGAGTTTCATTCAATCATTGGCGAGAACGTCCATATTGATGGGGAGATGTCTCTCTCGGACGTAGAGGTCAAAAACCATATCGCTCTCGATGGGGCCAAGATCGACGGCATTTTTAGACTCAGCGGGGCCAAACTCAATACCTCTGGAGAAGGCGCATTTGCGCTGAAATGCCAGGTTGCAGAGTTTGGCGTGACCGTCTTGATGAACGACGAGTTTCTCGCGAATGGAGAAGTCAACTTTAATGGGGTCATCATCAAAGGGGAGCTTGATTGTAGCGGGGGATCATTCCACAACGAAGGTGGCAAGGCGCTCGATTGTGATGGTGCGACCTTTGGTGCCGATGCTTCAATGGCTGATGACTTCGAGGCCAAGGGCGAGGTCAACTTTCGGGGGGCCACAATTAGAGGCCTGCTTGATTGTAGCCACGGATCTTTTCAGAACGGCAGCGGGACCGCGCTTAGCTGTAATGGCGCGACGATCGAGTCCTGGGTGTTTCTGCGGAACAAATTTGAAGCTGTTGGTGAGGTCGACCTTGTCGGTGCCACCATTAGGGGTGGGCTGGATTGTAGCCAGGGTTCCTTTGACAACAAGAAGAATGGCGCGGACGAAAACAAAAACAAAGAAAACACCGATGTGAGTGAACGGATTGCACTGAATTGCGGCTCGGTGACGGTTGGTGCTGATGTTTTTCTCAGCAATCAATTTGAGGCGATCGGCGAGGTCAGTTTCGTTGGGGCTACCATCAAAGCACACCTTGTTTGCAATCGAGGAAGATTTCAAAACGAGGACGGTATTGGGCTGAACCTTCAAGCGGCGACGATCGCATCGCATGTGTATTTTGCTGACAGGTTTCACGTGCTCGGAACACTTGATTTAATCAGTACAAAGATAGATGGTAAACTGACCATTAATGGAGCGACCATTGGCAGCAAGAAAGGGCATTGGGCCGACCTAAACTCGGCCTCGATCAATGGCGTTCTTGATCTTGGCGCTATTGACTGGGGCGAAACTGCATTGGACTTACGTGGTGCGAATGCCGGTAGTCTATCTGATCTCGGTGCGCACTTCTGGCCCCGGGGTAGGTTTTTGAGGCGTTTGGCGTGGTTTTGTTGGTGGAGGCCACGTCTCCCGTCATGGCCGAGAAAGGGACGTCTCTATATGGATGGATTTACCTATGAACGGTTCGTTGACCCACTGACCGGAAGTTCGTCAGTCGACACATCGTTCGAGTTGCGGCGCGCATGGCTGGACTTGAGGTTTACAGATTGGTTGTCAAGACCCAGCCAGTTCCGACCGCAACCTCACACCCAATGCGCAAAAGTATTGCAGGCTTCGGGTCATTCTCGCGACGCCCGCCTCATCCGCCACGATCGCGAAAGGCTGTGGGCAGAGTCCACGGAAACGGCCTTTTTGTTAAAGCCGTTTTTTTGGGTCTTCAATATCCTTGCGGGGTATGGGTTCAAAACCTACCGCGCGTTTGCATGGGCGTTGGCAATCTGGCTTGCGGCGGTACCCTTCTATCATGTGGCGTACCAGAATGGCCGGATGTTTCCCGACAATCCACTTGTCATGGAGAGGTATGAGGCGAGTTGCGACACTGGAAAAGGCATGCCTGACACGATCGCCGACGAGCTCTCTTCAAACAAGGCAGCTTTCCCCGGTTACGAGGGCTTCGACCCCATTGTCTATTCTCTCGACGTGTTCGTCCCGCTGATGGAGTTTGGCCAGACCGCAAAATGGCGGCCGTGGGGACAGCTTCTAGATGGCGTTCAATGCACTCATGAACAGGCGGGGCTCGGTCTGCCTCTGATTCCGGTTGCTGTTACGGATCTGGTCAGGCCTCACATTGAGCGCATTGTCAATGATGGCTGGCTGCCATGGATCTATTGGCTTCAAGTGATCTTCGGTTGGCTGCTTACGACCATTGTAATCACCGGCCTTTCCGGCTTGCTTCAGCGGGGCGACCGCGACTAACAGGGCCGCTCCGGCAGCGGCGGGTCGAATTCGGGACGGGTCGCTTGCAGGGACGGCCGTTCGCAAATCTGTTTCCACCACGCATGCAGCGCCACATTGTCGAGCATCATGGATTTGCTCTGGGGCGTGACCATGAAAAGCGACAGCATGGGTGCCGCCAACAGATCGGCAAGTGAGAGGGCCGGTGTGCCCAACCATCCGCGATCCGTCACCAAGTCGTTCAGGGCCGCCACACAGGTCTTGGCTTGGGGCAACACGGCGTTGATCTTGTCGCGGTCGGCGTCGAAGCCGATATTGGGCAGTTGCACACCCGGCACGAACAGGCCCCATACCAGCGTCTTGTACACATAGTTGTTGAGAACGCTGATCACTTGGCTCATATGCGCCCGGTCGGCCGGTGCGTCCGGCTGCAGGGCCGGTCCGTCGAAAACCTCATCCACATATTGCAGGATCGCGCTGCTTTCATAGAGCGCAATGTCACCATGTTGAAAGGCGGGAATGCGCCCGAACGGATGCCGTTTTAGGTGCTCCGGCGGCACCCCTTCTTGCGCAAAGATGTCCACGGGTACCAGATCGTAATCGATACCTTTTTCGGCGAAGGCCAGCCGCACGGCGCGTACGTAAACGCTGTAGGGCGCTCCATACAAGATCGGCTTGGTGCTTGTCATAACACCGAAAGAATAACGGAATTTCTCTCGGTGCGCTAAGCCAGAGGCCGCTGATGGCTTCAGCGGGACAATAGCTCTTGCATTTTTTCGCGAAAATCGAGCCGGGCGATGGCGGGATCGAAGAATTGCAGAATATTAAGCCGGTCTACATAGGCGGTTGCGTCCAGCGCTTTGTCTCCCTTCATGCGAAATCGGTTTGCACCGGTCACTTTGAAGGGGCGCCCGTTGAGGGTGCAGGTGAGTTCCCATTCCGTGAACAAAGTGTCGTCCCGTTGCGCCCAGTGCAGCAGGCGCATCTGTGTATCGGGCGCGACCATGTGGAATTGATCGGTCATGGACAGTTCGATGTCCGGGTAAATGCGCGTCTGGCCGGGATAGTCGACGCCGCCCCCGTCGTGAAACATGGGGTCGCTTTTGTCCGGATTGGGCTGCCAGGAATTTTTGAGTTTCTTGAGGAAATGCTCGATGTCTTGCGCGGTGGTCATGGGGCGCCGTCCTCCTTCACAAATAAGTCTTCCGCTGCCGCAAAGTCCATCCAGTTTTCCGTAAAAACGCTATAGTCCGTTTGCGGATCGAGACGCCGCGCGACGTTTTGTAGATGCGCCAGTGCCGATTGTTGCGGCCCGCACCCAAGGCTGATGCGTTTGACGCCCAGCTTGCTCAGGCCGGCGGGGGATGGCACGCCGGGAAGTGCGTAAACATTCACGGGCGCCGGAACCTCGCGGACCAAAACGGAGATGTCTCGCTCATCCGTTAAGCCTGGAACGAACACGCCGTCGGCGCCGGCTTCAACATAATGTTGGCAGCGCTTGATGGCGTCGCCGAGGTCATTCGGGCCGCCGAGAAACACGTCGGTGCGTGCGTTGATGAAGAGCGTTCGGGTCGGCGCAAGCTCTCGAATGGCGACGATTTTCTCCGCATGGTGCTGCGGGTCGGTCAAGGCGCCGCCGGCAAACCCATCCTCAATGTTGATCCCGCACGCGCCTGCGTCGATCACTTGGGCCGCATGACGCTGAACCTGTTCCGGCATGTCCGCAAAGCCTGCCTCGATGTCGAACGACACCGGGATGTCGACGGCCGCGGCAATGCGCCTGCTTGCCTCCAGGAAAGCGGACCATCCGTTTTCCCGGCCAATGCTCCAACAAATGCCGGTGCTGGTGGTGCCCAGGGCGGGAAATCCCTCATGGGCGAACAAGCGCGCGCTGGCCACATCCCACACACCGGGAAGCATTAGGATGCCGGTGCCTTCGTGCAGATCGAAAAAAGTATCGACCTGTTTGCTTGGCATCTGCACGCTCCATGTCTAATCTAACCAGTGGTTAGATTAGACCGTCATCTTATGGATTGCAATAGTCAATTATTAGGGGGCGCCGTAGCCGGAAAGCAGCGGTCGCAGTACCGATAGAAGATGCCTCTTGATGGCGGCTTTGCTTCGGGGGGGACTGGCGTGCTCGTGAAAGAAGCCGCGCCTTGTGCGGCCCGTCTCCGCGTAGCCATGGGTGAAGGTCCAAAGGGTCATGGCCATATCTCGAGCGGACGGCGCGAGAACAAGAAACCCCTGGGATTGCGCGTCCGCCACCGCGTCGACGATCAGGGCCACCACATCATTGTGGGCGTCCCAAAGTGGCGGGTATTCATTGGCGCGGCAGGTCAGGTCCGGCTCGCTCATGATGCGAAAATAGGCAGGATCGTCGGCGGCGAAGAAAACGTAAGCCACCGCCAATGCCTCGATTTGGGCGATGGGATCGGTGCCCGCCTTGTTCCGTGCGGCCGCCATTTTCTTCTCGAGCCTGCGATAACCTTCTTCCGACACCACCGATAACAGCTTTCGCTTATCGTCGAAATGCTGATAGAGCGCGCCATGGGTAACGCCTGCCTTCGACGCCACCTGACGCATGGAAACCGCATCCAGACCCTGCGCCTGAATGATCTCGATCGCCGCATCCACCGCCGCCGCCTCAAGATCGCCGTGATGATAGGCCGGTTTGGATTTCTTTCTGGATACGGACGAATTGGTCATGGGCTGGTGGTCAGCAGTTCCAGCAGATTGCCGTCCGGATCGCGGAAATAGACCGACTTGCCCCACTGGCCGTCGGCGGCAGGGCGGTCCACAGGCCCTTCTATTACCTCCACGCCGGCCGCCGTAAGATGCGCGACCGCATCATCGATGGGGGCGTCCCACCGGAAACATAGATCAGTCGATCCGCTGGCCAGCCGGTCCGCGACGATGTAAGCGGGATCGTCAACCGCTTGCAAATTAACCACCGCCTTGCCGATCTGAAGCGGCAGGGATTTGGTTTTGCCTTCTTCGAAAGCCTCTTCAAACGGTGACGTAGCGCCCAGAACCTTTTTGTAAAAGGCAAGTGTGCGGGCAACATCGCTTGTCATGATCACCACGTGATCGATCCCGGCAATAGGCAGCGGCATGAGACGAAAATCCAACTGATTGTAAGGCGATGAGCATTACACAGGGCACGCATTCTGCCAATCGGCCTGCGTCAACAGGCTCATCTCCCAATGGTGCCACCAATCGGCATTCCCGCGCGCTCAAACACCTGCCTCTTGACCCGCTCGCGTTGCTTGTGTTCAGTCCGGCCAACAATAAGCCGAGGAAGTGAACATGAAATCCAAGCTGCTGCTCATCCTTTTGACCGGCCTTGTCCTTGCGGCATGCAGCCGGAGCGACCGAACAGAAACACTAACACCGGACCCCGGTGCCGTGCGCGCAACCACATCGGGTGAGGTGATGGGCGCGGCGGACGCGAACGATACCTACGTTTGGAAAGGCGTCCCCTACGCGGCAGCGCCCATTGGCGATTTGCGGTGGCGCGCGCCTCAGCCTGCGACCAATTGGAACGGCACACGCGAGGCGGTGGCCTTCGGCCCGTCATGCCCACAGTTCTGGAACCCGATCAGCGGGATGGACGGCAGCGGCGGTGACATTGTGGGTGACGAGGATTGTCTCAGCCTCAATATTTGGGCGCCACGCGAGCGTGCAACGGCCGACGGAGATGCGCTTCCGGTGATGGTATGGATCCATGGCGGCGGCAATTCGGTGGGCACGTCGCGCACGTTTTTCGGCGACACGCTGGCCGGCACCCAAGACGTGGTGGTGGTGACCATCAATTACCGGCTCGGCTTGTTGGGCTGGTTCAGCCACCCGGCCTTAAGGGCAACGGCCACGTCGCCCGCGGAAGCGTCCGGCAATTTCGGCACGCTCGATACCATCGCGGCCCTTGAATGGGTGCGTGACAATATTCGTGCCTTCGGCGGTGATCCCGACAATGTGACGATCTTTGGTGAGTCGGCGGGCGGACGGAATGTCTACGCCTTGGTGGCAAGCCCTATGGCACAAGGCTTGTTTCATAAGGCGATCGTGCAAAGCGGCTCGCTTGCCAACACGCCGCGCGCGCTTTCCGAAAACTACAGCGATAACGAGTCGCGGGGCATGAGCAACAGCTCAAAAGAAGTAGTCGCCCGATTGTTGGAAGCGGACGGTCGCGTCATGGACCGCGCAGCGGCCAAGAAACTACAAGCCGAGATGTCCGCTGAGGACATGGTGGCGTGGCTGCGCACCCGCACGCTGGAACAATTGTTGGGGGGCACGACGAGCGGCTTCATCGGCATGTATGTGGCGCCGCAGATCTTCGCAGACGGTACGGTTTTGCCGGCAGAGCCTATGCGCGCGGCCCTCGCCAAGCCGGGCGCCGTCAAGGTGCCTGTCATGACCGGCACCAACCGGGACGAAATGAAGCTGTTCATGGCGCAAGACCCGGAACTGGTAAGCCGGTTCTTGGGCCTGTTCGTCAGTGTATCCGACCAAGACCTCTATGACCGGATCGCGCGCTATCAATCGGACCATTGGAAGGCAAGCGCCGTGGACATGGCGGCCATGAGCATGACCGCCGGTGGCGGTGCGCCGGTCTACGCCTATCGGTGGGATTGGGACGAGGCGGCCTCCAACATCTTCGTGGATTACCCCAGTCTGCTGGGGGCGGCCCACGGCCTTGAGATTTCATTCGTGTTCGGAGATTTTGAGCGCAGCCTGCTGCCGGGCTTCTACGATGGTGACGGGGCGGAAGAGCGTGACGCCTTGTCGAACGCGATGATGAGTTATTGGACTCAATTCGCCACTACGGGAGATCCCGGTAAGGGCCGTGACGGGTCGCTGCCCCCATGGGGTGCGTGGGGTAGTGATACAGGCAATTACATTGTTCTGGATACGGAGCAAGATGGCGGTATTCGCATGGCGAATGGGTCTATCACGATCGACGATGTGAAAGCTGAAATCGTTTCGGACAATGGCATGCCCGCGGAGCGGCGCTGCAATGTCTATGCCCAGCTCTTCTTCCTTTATGAAGGCACGACGAGCGAATGGGACCCGGCGCAGTTCGATGCGCTCGGCTGCGCCGGCCGCGACCCCTATGCGGCGCTGTTTGGGTTCTAGAAACTTAATTCATTGAAACTATGCCTAAATCCCCGTCGGAAGGGGTTTGGCGGCTATCACCTCATTCGCAAAAGGCTGGTGTCTAAGCCGCATCCGGCGCACACTGCCCCCATAGAGTGTGGGGAGTGTCGCGCGTAAGGGGGGGTGAGCATGTTTTCCAATTTTCTGGTCCGCGTTTGGCCATGGCAACTGTTTGGAGCAGTGCTCGCAATTCTGCTTAGTACGCCTGCGCTCGCACTCGGGATTGCGCCGGAATTTGTCGATGAACCCGATTGGGTCGATGAACTCGAATTGGATTGGGAGGAATTGTCTGAGCCGCCGGAGACACCGTCTAGCGGGAGCACGAACCTGCTTATCGACCACCAAATTCGTCTTGCTGATGATGGACGCACTGATTATCGACGTGTTGTCTTTCGCGTGGATGGAGGCGGTGGAAACAAACTTACAATTCTACGCAGCGTCTTTCGAGACACAAAAGAATACTTCTTCCACTCCGTGTCGATACTCAAAGCCGACGGAAGCCGGACGGCATTGGAATTTCAAGATATTGGATTCAGTAGGAGGGAGGATGCAATCTACATCCCAGAATTGGAGCGCGGCGACATCGTTGATGTGAGGTATTCTAGCCAGTTTGCTCGCCCCCTGACTCTAGAGCTCCTTACCGACAGTTTTTCCACAGGCTATTTAGGGGGCAAGCGCCAAAGGCTTGTGGTTCGGCTCCCAAAGAAATATCCGGCCTACATTGTTGAAGATGCTGGTGAGCAGAACCTAAAACAGAGCCTGACAGGAAGCGAACAGGTTTTTGTTGTCACGAAGGGATTTGACGAGCATTCCGAAAAAGAAGCCGAGGAAACCAGACATACGCGAAAAGGCATCGGGTTTGGTTTGTCAGCATTTCAGGACTGGGAAGAAGTGTCCTCGCGTGTTCACGCTCTGATGTATCGGCGAATCCCCCCGACATTGCATGTGATTAAACTCGCTGAGCGGCTTGGGGCTGGCAAAGTGAGCGCTGATGTTTACGTGAACTCTCTCCAAAACTTATTCGAAAGCGAAATTGACGCAACCACGCACTGGAATCCGCTTAGCCAACGGTTTGATTGGACGCTTCCAGACATGAATCGCATGTTTAAGTATGAAGCCTGTAATGATTTCGAGTGTATCGCTTTGTTTTACCAACTATTGCAAGAAGCAGACATAGATGTGGAGCCAGTTTTGGGCTGGTGGGGAAGCAGCTTAGAAAATCCGTTTGAGTCGTTGCGATACGGTGGGCCAGAGCTTTTGTTTCTCGTCACGGCTGACAAGAAAATCCATTGGGTCAGTTTTGTCGACTTTCCATACGGACAATCGGAGGAGTTGGAAGCAGACAAAGTTCCCGCACGCTATGGCCATATTCTTTCCTTATCGGAAGTTGGAGAGTTACCAATCAGACATGAGAGGCCTCCCGCCAGCGAAGCAAATGGTAGCGTAAAATCCACTTTTGATTTTTCGTCTGGGCTGGATCAGTCCTGGACTCTGAGAGAGGAGGTTTACGAAGGCAACCTCGGTTATCCTGGGTTTGGCGAGAGCCTTACTGACGCGATGGCGCGCCGGGCTTTGTTAGAGCGCTCCTATCCCGGAATTGAACTAATATCCACTGAAATCTATGAAACGCCCGCGGACCCATATTGGGGCACCACATATGAGAACCAATTTGTTGGACAACCGCTTGTGGCACAAGAAACGGCCGGTGCGAACCGTCCGTTTTTCTTTTTCGTAGAATATATGCCCAATGCATTTGTCGAAACAATTTCGTCGCTCAACGAAGGCAATGGTGATGAGTATGATCATCCGCAATTTGTTGAAGTTGAAACCAAAGTCCTGTTGCCGCAGGGCGTAAACTTAGCCATGTCGAATTTCAGCGACAGTGTTTCGACGCCCTACTTCGAATTGACTGTCGAACAAAAAATGGCCGAAGACGAGCTTACACGCCTCTATTCGTTCAAGACGTTGAAAGAAGATGTGGCTGAAGAGCATGTGGCTGATCACATCACCAACCTCACACGTGCCCTCCAACTCGTCGGTCCTTGGTCGATCAGCTATCAGCCGGAGTAGCGGCTTTCTTCGGTTTCTGCGGCTTGTCGGGCGCGTCCGTCGGGGGGCCGTAGGCGATGATGGTGTCGCCGGCTTCGGCGCGAGCTTTGTTGGCTGAAAACACAAGCGTGCCGTTTTTCTTCAGGATGAGCAGAATGTCGGTTTCTTCCGGGCGTCCGGTCACCCAGTCATCATACGTATACTGATCGCTTAGCTTGGTCTTCTGGAAACTCCAGCCCGCGTAGTGGCGGCGTAAGAGTTCTTCGAGCGCTACGGGCCGCTTGAACAACGGCCGGCCGCGCAATGTGAAGGACACGCCGCGCGGATCGTCTTCGTCGGCGGTGCCCAATTGGAGCACATTGGTGCGGCCGATTTCGGGGCCGAATTCCGTACAGACCAGCGAATTGTACGCCTCATTGCCGGTCACGGCCACCAAGTGGCCATATTTGTTCATGTCGATTTCGTGTTCGGTGGCTTCCGACAAGATCTCTTCGTGATAGGTGGGAATGTCGGCGAGCCGTGCGGTTTTCAATCGCCGCCAGCCCGTGTCGGCAATGGCCACGGGGATTTCGGCCTCTTTCAGGCAATGGGCAAACGCTGTGCTCCAGGCCGACGCCCCCACGATGAGCACGCCGGGATTTTCCTTGGAGGTGAGGGAGAGCCGCTCCGCCAGCCATCTGATGGAAAAGCCATGGGCCAGCACGGTGGCGAAAACCACCGCAAAGGATAGGGGAATGAGCTGCGCGCCTTCTTCATAGCCGAGGTGGACAAGCTCTGCGCCGAAGAAGCCAGACACGGCCACAGCCACCACGCCGCGCGGGGCGATCCAGCCCAGCAGCAAACGCTCCTGCCACGGCAGGCCCGCGCCAATGGTGCTCAGCCACACCGTGGCCGGGCGCACCACGAACAGGATGGCCAGCACAAATCCGATGAGCGGCCAATCCACCGCCGTGAGAACATCGGGCGTCAACGTGGCGGTGAGGATCACGAACACGCCGGACACGAACAGCACAGTCACATATTCCTTGAAGCGCCGCATCTCGGTGATGCTGGCCAGCCGCGCATTGCCCAGGGTGATTCCCAGCGCTGTCACCGCCACCAGGCCGGTTTCATGTTCGATCTGATCGGCGACCGCATAACAGATCAGCACGGCACACAGAATGAATGGCGCTTTCAGGAATTCAGGGATCAGACCGCGCCGGAACAATTGAGCAAGCCCTAGCCCCATGCCGATGCCGATGGCGGCGGCCGCCGCCGATGCAATGATGATCCAGCCGACAATGCCACCAACCGTGCTGCCTTGATCCGCATAGGACAGATATTCGAACACCAGCACGGCGAACAGTGCGCCAACGGGATCGTTGATGATGCCTTCCCATTTCAAAATCGCGCGCGGCCGTTGGGCAAGCTTCGCCTGGCGCAGCAGCGGGATGATCACGGTGGGGCCGGTCACCACCAAAATGCCCGCGAACAGAATGGCGACGGGCAGGGACAGGCCGGCAATGTAATGAGCGGCCCAAGTGCCCAAGGCCCATCCAATGAACACGCCGGGAAAGACCAGCCGCCGCACACCGCGCGATGCATCGCGCAACTCATGAAAGTTGAGGGTGAGGCCCCCCTCGAACAGGATCACCGCCACGGCCACGGCGATCATGGGGCGGAACAATTCGCCGAAATCCTGTGCGGGCTGCAGCACGCCGGTCACCGGTCCGGCCAAAATGCCGGCCAGCGCCATCAACACAATGGCGGGCAAGTTGAAGCGCCAGGCAAGCCATTGGGCGCCGATGCCCAGCATGCCGATCAGCGCCAGTTTGACGATTATGTCTTCCATAGATGCGGGTGGCCCGAAGTGGAGGGGTGATCGTCCGCCCACAGCATAGCGGTGTTCGGAAGGAAGGTCTTGTTTTTGGTCGATGTGTCACCCCCACCCAGTTTCCCAGTTTCCCATGGGTCATCCCTGCGAAAGCAGGGATCCATAACCACCGATGCCAGTTCGCTAGTCCTGGGGGTATGGGTCCCAGATAGGCCCTTCGGGCCTTCTGGGACGACAGCTGAAGATGTCCCCATCCTTCGAAACGCTCGCTGGGCTCGCCCTCAGGATGAGGAAATCCACACGCGACTTCAGCCTGAGGAGCCGCCCGATGGGCGGCATCTCGGAGGGCGAGGTCGTAGGGAATCGGGAAGCTGATGGCTGTATGAGTTCTTGACTTCGTCATAGCGATTACTATATCGTCCGATATATCGTAGAGGAGAAAATACGATGTATTGTTGTACACCTCGCTATCGTCGGCGTCGCGCCTCGTCACGGCATCGCTACGGGCCATGGTCCTGGGAAGCGCGCTTTTTCAACAAAGGAGAGCTGGCGCTGGCCATCCTGTCGCTTTTGGAAGACGGGCCCAAGCACGGCTATGAAATCATGAAAGAGCTGGAAGACCGCTCCCATGGCCTCTACCGGCCAAGCGCCGGGTCGGTTTATCCCATCCTGCAGCAGCTGCTCGATCAGGAATTGGTGTCTGCCAAGGAAGAAGATGGCGGCAAAAAAGTTTACGAGCTCACCAAAAAAGGCAAAGAGTCTGTCAGCCGCCGGAAAGAAACCATCGACCGCATTTGGCAGCGTACGGATGAAGATGAATGGACCGGCTGGCGCCACGCCAATCACAGTGAAGCAGCCGAAGTGATGCGCCCGGCCTTCCGGCTGATGCGCGTGGCTGTGCGCACGGTCGCGGAATCGACCGACCCGGAAGAAACCGCCGAACAGGTGCGCGACATTTTACGCAAGGCTCGCCGTGACATCTCGAAGCTCGGCGATGAGGACGCATGACCATCACTCTTTATCTTGTGGGCGCACTGCCCTTTATCCTGCTGGGAGGTCTCCATGTTCTTTACACTGTGTTCGATGAAATTAATCCACGCAAACTCGCGCCGAAAGATACGAGCCTTGTCAGCGCCATGCGCATGTCGCCCTTGGGGCTTACATCGGCGACCAATATGTGGCGTGCGTGGATAGGCTTTAACCTAAGCCACGGCATCGGGGCCGTGGGCTTCGGCTTGCTCTATCTGTACCTTGCCGCATCTCACGCCTCGTTTCTTTTGGAAGCGCAAGCGCTGCTCATCGCCGCACCGGTCATCGCCTCACTCTATTTCGTGATGGCGTTGCGCTATTGGTTTTCGACCCCCGCCATCGGCACGGGCCTCGGCGCGGCGTGCTTCTGGCTCGGCCTCGCCGCTTCTTAAACCCAACTATCGATTGGGACCCGGCTTATGCGCTTTCTCGGAATTGCCGTCCTTGTTCTGATCGCGGCCGTGGGCGCGGGGTTTGTTGCCTTACGGTTTTCCGACGGCCCGGTTGGCCCGCTCCCCGGCGGGGCGCTGCGTGCCGGCCCGCTCGTCGAAGACCGCGTCATCGATTGGACGCAGATCATCCAGGGTGACCGGATCCAAGTGGTCGAGTTGCAATTGGTGGTGCCTGTGACCTCTCGCCTGGCCGGCGTGTTTGTCCACGCAGGTGAGCTCTATGTGGCGTGCGATCTGGGCTATATCGGCCGGCGCGCGCCGGGATTTGTCATGGGTTGGATTCAATTCACCGTGCTGTCATTGAAGCACTGGCATTTGGATGCGGAACGTGACGGCCGCGTGGTGCTCCGCATACGCGGCAATCGCTATGAGCGGCAAGCCGTGCGCGTGACGAACCCGGCACTGCTGGAGGCGTTCCGCGCGCGGGCGGTGGCTGGTGCGACTGACTTTTTCGGATCGCTCAAACCGGTGGACACGGATCCTAACGACATCTGGTTCTTCCGTCTGGATCCGCGCCCGCTCTAGCAGCGGTTCGACCTACCACTTTTCTTTGTATGGCCGCACATCCAGCTCGAAAGTCCATGTCGATTGAGGCTGTTGGGTGAGGTAGTACACCGCCGACGCAATGTCGTCCGGTTTCAAAAAGAAATCATCGTCCGCGTCTTTGATCATTTCGCGGGTGCGCGGCAAGTCGATCACCCCATCCACAATCACATAGGCCACATGGATCTTCTCCGGTCCCAAATGTTTGGCGAGCGATTGAGCCATGGCGCGCTGGGCGGCTTTGGCAGAGGTGAAGGCCGTGAAGTTGGCACTGTGTTTCACGGCCGACGTTGCGCCCGTGACAACGATATTGCCGCCGCCTTGCTCGCGCAGTTGCGGCAGCACGGCTTTGACCGCCGCGAACAGGCCATAAGTGTTGACCCGCCACGCATCCTCAACAGCTTGAAGCTCTAAGGCATCCACATTGCCGAACACGCCCGACCCTGCATTGTAGAGCAGCGTGTCGATGGGCCCGAGATCGGACTTGATCGTAGGGAAAACCCGTTCGGCACTGGCGGCATCGCTGGCGTCGAAGCCGTAGGCTTTTGTGCCCGGGATCTGGTTCTCAAGCCCCTGCAAATAGTCTTCGTTCCGGGACAGCAAGGCCACTTGATAGCCTTCTTGTGCAAATTTCCGGGCAAACGCCTCGCCGTTGCCCGGGCCGATGCCGATAATGGCGCAGACCGGTTTTGTCATGTCACACCTCTTTGTGGGGGTGGCGGAAGACCGCCATATGGGATCGTCCAAGCTTATCGCAACGGAACCTGCCCTGCGATAGCACTGGGCGAAAATGCATCGCCGACGCCCGCAATTGTTTTGATCGTAGGCCTGCCCTAAGTTTCAGCGTGAATAGGATGAAAATCGTGAAGCACCCGTCGACCATATCGTTATTTGCTCTAAGTCTATTGTGTGCTGGGTGCGCGGGCGGCCCCCGTTTTTTGGACGTGAGATGCGAAGGCGACCCGATGACCGAAACGGCGCTCTATTTTGGGCTCTCGAGCCCGAACGGGCCTGTCTCCGACGCCGATTGGCAAGGGTTCCGCGACGTCATGCTGGTGCCTGCCTTTTCAGAGGGCTTTACGGTAATTGACGGGGATGGTTTTTGGAGCAACCCAGACACCAACCATGCCGTGTCGGAACCATCGAAAGTGGTCATTCATGTGCATGAGCGCCGCAAGACCGATAACGAGGCCATCTCTCAAGTGATTGACGCCTACAAAACCGAGTTTCAGCAACTTTCCGTCCTCAGAGTGGACACGCCCGTGTGTGCCGAATTCTGATGCGGCATAAATAATCAGTATAGGGAGGAATATCATGAAGATTTCTACGCTTTTAAACTATGCCGGCGACTATCACGCGGCCGTGGAAGAAGTGGTGGCATTGGAAAAGGCCGGCCTTGACACGGTGTTCGTGGCGGAAGCCTATGGTTTCGATGCGGTCAGTATGATGGGCTTTTTGGCGGCCAAGACCGAACGGGTGACGATCGGTTCCGGTATTCTGCCCATTTATTCCCGCACGCCCACATTGCTGGCGATGACGGCGGCGGGCCTCGACAATTTGTCGGGGGGCCGTGCCATGCTGGGTATCGGCGCGTCGGGTCCGCAGGTGATCGAAGGCTGGCACGGTGTGCCCTATGACGCACCGCTGTCCCGCATTCGCGAGATTATCCAAATCTGCCGTACGGTGTGGGCGCGGGAGCGTCTCGACTTCCACGGCAAGAAATACAACATGCCGTTGCCGAAAGATCAGGGGACGGGCCTTGGCAAGCCGCTCAAAATGATCACCGTGCCGCCGCGCAAGGAAATCCCGATCACGGTGGCGTCGCTAACCCACAAGAGCGTGGAGATGACGGCGGAGCTGGCCGATGGCTGGCTGCCCACCATGTTCGTGCCCGGCAAGGCGAACGTCTATTGGGGTGAGGCGCTCAAAGCGGGCGCTGCAAAGCGCGATGTTAACCGGGCCCCGCTGGAAGTCTATGCGGGCGGCATGGTGGCCATTGGCGACGGCTTGGAAGATCTGCGCAACCTGACGCGCCCCATGACCGCGCTTTATGTGGGCGGCATGGGCGCGCGCAACAAGAACTTCTACAACACGGTCTTTGCAAGCTACGGCTACGAAAAAGAGGCCAAAGAAATCCAGGATCTATTCTTGGACGGTAAGAAGACGGAAGCGGCCGCCGCCATTCCCGATTCCTTTATCGAGCAAACCACTTTGGTTGGACCGGAAGGGTTTGTCCGTGACCGGATCAGTGCGCTGAAGGACTCAGGCGTGACCAGCTTGAATGTAAGCCTTGCCGGCCAGACCTTGGATGAGCGCGTCAAATTTATGGATAAGCTGCGCAATATGGCGGATGCGGCCTAACTGGGGTTGGCCCGGCCACCCGCTAACCAGAAAAAAGAGGCGAGGAGGGGCGCGGTCTGCCACCGACCCATAATGGACGCTCGACCCGGCGGCGAGTTCAAACGGGTGACCGGCATCCGACCAATGGGTCGCGCACATTCTCTCCGATGACAGATTAATCATCCGACACCAGATGCGGTGGCAAACAAACCGATTCAAAGCCAGACTTCTAGATTGTTTGGCCGACCGATCTTGCGCGATAGCTTCGCCTCAAGAACAGCTTCCATGTTGCCCTGTTTAATAAGTCTTGACGGCGTGTATTGGACGTTGCTGAGCGTGGTCCAGTCCCGCGAACAGGATTCTGGTTTACACCGTTTAGTAAACACTGTTTACTCGGAATGCTGCCTTGGACATGCAGCGTCAGCGGCGGGAGGTTGGATCGGCATTCATGGCGGAACATAGACAAATGACCGGTGGTTGGGTGGGCCGCATCCGTGCCGCCCTGAAGGGAACGGACTTCTATCCTTGGTATGCGGTATTCATTCTTACGCTCGCCTCCGTTATTTCCTATGTAGACCGGCAAATTCTCGCAATCATGATCGGACCTGTCCGGCGCGATCTCGACATTACCGACACCCAGGTGAGCCTTTTGATTGGTGCGGCGTTTGCTCTGTTCTTCACCACACTCACCTTACCCATTGCCCGTCTTTCCGATCGGTATTCGCGCCGGACAATCATCGCGGTAGGTATCTTTGTCTGGAGCCTGATGACCCTCGCCTGCGGTTTGGCGCAGAGATATAGCCATTTGTTTGTTGCACGCATGGGGGTCGGGGTCGGTGAAGCCGCACTCGCGCCGGCCGCCTATTCCATGATGTCCGACTATTTCACCAAGGAACGGCTTCCGCTTGCTGTCGGCGTTTTTCAGAGTGCCACCTTCGTTGGGACCGGTATCGCCTACATTTTCGGCGGCTATTTGGTCGAATACCTTGAAAGTATTCCGTCGCTTAGTGTGCCCGTAGTTGGTGAAATTAGATCATGGCAAGCGGCTTTCTTCATTGTCAGTGTGCCGGGCCTGTTGCTCGCCGGAGTCATATACCTGCTGCGCGAGCCGGACCGTACCGGCCTTATGCGAGCAGAGCAAAACTCAGCCGCGATGGAAGCGTCCGATGTCTCGATGGCTGACCTGTTTCGGTTTGCCCGTTCGCGATGGAAACTCTTTTCATTGCTTTTTTCCGGATTCCTGCTCATGGCAACACAAGGGTTCGCACTGTTTGCATGGGGCGCCGAGTTTCTCATACGCACCCATGACATGAGCCGATCGGAGGCGGGCTTGGCGTTTGGCCTTATCGCGCTCATCGTCGGTATCAGCGGCAGCATTACAGGGGGCATAGCGTCAACCTGGATCATGTCGCGGGGTATACCGGACGGCACCATGTGGGTGGGCGTATTCAAATGCGTTGCTATTACCCCTTTCGCCGTCGCGATGGGGTTCGTTTCAAGCGGAACGCTGGCGGTTGCCTTGTTGATCCCCGTCACTTTTCTGATGTCCCTGACGCCGGGTCTGGGTGCCGCAATTGTTCAATCCGTAACACCGAACCAGCTCCGTGCACAGATGGTCGCGGTCTATGGAATTGCGGTGGGTTTTCTCTCCTATCTGCTGGCGCCCCTCATGGTCGCTCTTCTCACTCAATATGTCTTTCTCCGGGATGACGCGGTTGGGTATTCGCTGGGGTCGATGGCCCTTGTGGTGTATCCCTTGGCGGCGCTCGTCCTTTATCTTGGACTGAAACACTACCGCGCTGCGTTGACGGCAGCGGAAACTTGGGAAGCGCCTTCTAAATCCTAACGCTGACAAAAGGGTTGCCCCGCGTTGTCTTTGTTTCCACAAAGTTGGCGGCGGACGGATGTCAAAAAAAAACGGCTGTCCGATCAGGACAGCCGCTAAATGGTCATCATGCCCAGCCGATCAGCCAATCATGATGATGGGAGGAAACCGCCAATCACAATCATGCGCGGTGCATCAGTTAATCAATTCGCTTGGGCGCAGTGTGAGTTGGAAAATAATCTCACGGCCACGCTCTGCAAATAGATTGAGTGAGTCCGCATTGATCGCGCCCGGCGTTCCCGTTCCCGACCCGGAAAGGGGAACATTCTGTCCAACAGTCCGCAGGATCTCGTTGTTCAGATTGCGGCCAATAAAGGACAGTTCCCAGCCACCGTCGATATCGCCAATTCGTGCCGACGCGTTTGCCTTGAAGTAGCTCGGCTGGCGCGTTCCTGGGCTCCGTTGCTGCTGAACATCGTAGGAAGAGCTGTACTGACCGTCCGCTGACAGACCGAGAATGAACTTATTGTTGATGGGCGTTTCGTAGAACACACCGAGAGATGCAGTGACTTCCGGTGCGCGCTGGATTTCAACCCCAGTCAGATCAAGTCCTTCAAAGGCGCCGCCGGGGACGACATCCACGTTACAGCCTTGGTCGGGCCGCTGGCCGGTAAAGCAATTTGAAATGAAGCGCTTATACTTCGCGTCCAGGACCGATGCCGCACCTCTGACGGACAAGCCTTCCAACTGCGGGACTTGGTACAGGAAGTCCATCTCAATGCCGTCCACGTCGGCACCGTCGGCGTTGACCGTGGTGACCACAATGTTGACCGAGTCAAACGACGTAACCTGAAGATTTGTGTAGTCGTATGAGAACAGATTGGCATTGAGCTGCAAGGAGCCATCGAGCAGGGTTGATTTTATGCCGAATTCATACCCTTCCACATCTTCGTCATCATAGGTGGCCGGAACGCCGAGAAGCGCAAAATTTGCGTTAAGTGCACCTTCGTCGAAACCGCCCGACTTGTATCCCTGCTTGTACGCACCGTAGATCATAAAATCATCGGTCGGACGGTAAGACACCGTCACTTCGGGCGACACGTTGTTGAAGCTAATGGAATCGCCACCGGGGATCACAAAGACTTGCTCGGTCCCGAAACTAAAGACGTCGACGTCTTTCTCCTCATGGGTATATCTCAGGCCGCCCGATATTTCGATTTGGTCGGTGACATCCCAGATCAGTTGGCCGAACAGAGAGTAGGCATCCTGATCTTGCTTGGAGGTAGTGATGCGTGTGATCGCGGGAATGCGACTAACCGTACTCGTGCCACGCAATTCGTAAAGACCGCCCAGCATGAAGTTGACCGGGAAGTCCCAGTCGGACGCAAGTCGGATCTCTTCCGTGATGATATTTGTCTTGTACGATGTAGATGTCGCCAATGCAGAAATAGGCAGTGCCGACTGTTCCTGATTGACGTCGTCGTCAACGTTGTAAACACCGGTGATTGAGGTTGCGGTCAAACCGTTCCCAAAATCGTAGTTCATTTCAATGGAACCAAGGATAATCCGCGCCTTGCGGTAACCATCGGGATCCGCTTCCGCAAGATTGATCGCTGCCAAAGAGGCGGCGGACGTATCTCCGGTGAAGATGTTGCGATCAAACCTACAATCGTCGAGATCTATGCCCGGCGCGGCCACGGAAAGCGGCGTGCCAAGAAAGTTGGGGGATCCCAAGGGGCAAAACGACCTTTGCCAGCCGATCGGGTATGAATCCAGTTCTCTGTCGGAATACGTGAACTTACCGCGTATATCGAACGACTCCGACGGTTCGATCGTCAGTGTACCCCGAACAAAGATATCTGTGCCGTCCGGCATGCTGTCCGCACTCGACGGCAAGGCCGGCCCCAATCCACTTACAAATGGAGCAGGGATATCGGTGATGTTGTAGAAACCTTCTTGCGAAGAGTATCTCGCAAAAACCCGAGCGCCCACTTTATCGTTGATCGGACCGGAGAGCATGACGGAACCGAATTTTTCCTCTGCTTCGACTTCATAGCCGCCGCCGAGTTCGGCCTCAAATTCATCTCCCGGATCCTTCGACCGAAAACCGACAACGCCACCGGGGCTGTTTTTGCCGAAGAACAATGCCTGTGGACCGCGCAGAACTTCAAGCTGGGCCACGTCGTATTGCCCCGAAAACATCAATGAGGCTTGTGCAATCGACACCCCGTCGAGATTGATGGAGACGGATTGGTCAATGAGGCCATTCCCTGTCGCCGAGCCAACACCGCGCAGATAAATGGCACCGCCCGCGGACAGTTGGGACTGTCCGGCGATAAAGGTTGGAATGATTGCGCCCAAGTCTTCGATGGAATTCACGGCGTTCTGCTGCAAAAAGTCGCCGCTAAACGCGCTGACCGCTACGGGAACGTCTTGAAGGCTTTCTTCCCGCTTACGGGCCGTCACAAGGATTTCATCCATCTGTGCGACCGCCGGAATGGCCATAATAAGTTCGCTTCCACCGAACAAGACTGTGGAAGCAAGAATTGCTTTTTTGCTAATCGATTTCATTGGTACCCTTCTCCCCGTTTCTCCCTCGAGATTCATTTTTGGATGTTGAGATGTCGACCGATCGCCTGGCGTGCGGTCCATCTGCAACTGTTTCAACTAGGATGAGCGGGGCGGTTCAAATCGCCTGGCTTGCCCATCCGGCGCGCGACGAAGGTCTTGGTCCGAAATCTTGCGGTACGGTCTTTCAGAGCCCAATCTCCCCATCGCCGATAGTAGTACTGACGCGTCAGTCAGTTTTCTAGGCGTATTTTCCCTGTCACTCCTTCGTTTTGTTAGTGGACGGTGATGGCTAACCCACCGGCTTCTTTCGTGTGTTCCGTCAAAGCGCTGAGCGTTAGGCGGGTCTTAATTGGGCTGTGAAGCGTTGGGTTAAGGACGCCGCACAATACCATTTGTGTACGGCATAAACTTGCGCACCGGTTTCGTGCGTGGCTGCCACTCAAGCCTTGTGCGCGTTCGTCGGACGAACTCAAAAGCCCAAGCATTTTGCCCCTCGCAACCATCGAAATTTCCCACCCCCGCATACAAACGATACGTTTGTCGTTTGTATCAACACGAAGCTCTACCAATTCGACTGACTAATCAGTCTAACCGAAAGCGTCTGGCTGTCAATACACTAAACAGTGTTTATCAAAGTGCGGAAGAGTCTTTGGAGAGCCCGATGCTTTGCCACGCGTATGCAGAAACGCCTGAGGCCGGCGCTATTGTTTTCCCACTGTCGGGGGCCATCGCCCTTTACGTCGGACCGCAGTTTTGATTATCGGGAAGGAAAACAGGTGTGGCAAAAAATTGTTTGCCGCCGCAAAACGACTTAGAGCGTTTCACTATGACAAGGAAGCGCTCTAGGCTGGGAGAAGCGGATCTACCTTTTTGAGATGAGCCAAAAGTGATTCCGCAACTTGCTTGGCATGCGTAATTGGCAACATATGACCAGCGCCGGGCACCAAAACTCGTTCGGCCCCGTCTATCATTTGAAACAAACGATGGCAGTGTTCGTCGATTTCCAATGACGTATCAGCGCCCGAGATAATCAGGCACGGCATGCGGCCGCCGATCTGGCGAACGTCCGGCAGGTGTGTTTCCACAATTGCGTTGATTTGGGCCGCGAGAGAACTTCGATCCGCGACAAGTTTGGCGCGACGCGCCTCGGGAATGGAAGACCAACCCCCATCCGTGCCCGTTCTATCGAAGAACTCTACCAAATCCCGCACCGTACTTTGTACGCTGGTCGTGTTGATCTTGAAGCGATCCTCAGAGTTGCCACCCGGCACCGCCGGCTCAATAAGGATTAGCGACTTCGGGGACTCTTGCAGTCTCGTGGCGATATTCAAGGCGATATGGCCGCCATAAGAGTGGCCCATCAGATGCACCGGGCCGGGTTGCTCATTGATCACAGTCTGAACGACGGCAATATCAGCCTCAAGCCGTTGGTGAGAATCATTGCTCGCCTCTTCCGTTCGCCCGACACCTACAAAGTTTGGTGCAACGATGCGAAGCTCGTTGCCGACGTGTCTTGCAATGTTCTTCCATTGGCCGGCATTCCCGCCGGTGCAGTGCAACGCGACAATGGTGTGTCCTTGTCCGTATTCGAGGATGTCTATTGTGCGATCCGCATTTATGGTCGTTCTCATGAACTTGGCCATGTCGCCCGTGTTGCCTTAGGACTGCTTTGCCTCAGCGTCACGCCAGTACACGTCTCTAAGCTCGCGGCGGTGAAGCTTGCCGTTCGAGTACCTCGGAAGCGCCTCGTGAAAGTCGACCGATTTGGGGACCTTGTATGAAGCAAGCCGCTGGCGGCCCCATTCGATGATCTGATAATCAAGCCGAGAATCCGCCGGCGTACCGCGTTCCAGTTGCACCGCTGCTTTGACTTCCTGCCCCCACTCATCGTTGGGGATACCAAACACGGCGACATCCGCGACGGCTGGGTGCTGCAACAAAACAGCTTCTATTTCGGCGGGATAAATGTTCACACCGCCGGAATTGATGAGGTCAACGCGCCGGTCCGAAAGAAAAAGATATCCATCCTCATCGAGCCACCCCATATCGCCAAGGGTGAATTGCTTCGGTCCCCTATGGGCTTGCTCGGTGCGGGCGGGATCTCCAAGGTACTCAAGGTCCACGTCCGTCAAACTGGTCATGTAGATTTGACCGATTTCACCGGGCGGAAGCTCTTCATTGTCTTCCCCGATAATCTGGATTGTGAAGTCCTTGATCGGTTGGCCCACGGAGCCGGGCTTTTTGAGCCATTCGTTGGAGGTAATCCGTGTAATGACTCCGATTTCCGAGCCACCATAGGCATCAATCAAGATGGGCCCCCACCACTCTATCATTTCGAGCTTCACATGCACCGGCATCGGCGCTGCAATATGTGAGATCACCTTCAATGACGACGTGTCGTACCGGGATCGGACGGCGCCAGGCAGTTTGAGCAAGCGCACGAACATGGTCGGGACCATGAGCGAATGGGTGATCTTGTACCGGTCGATGAATCGAAGGGCTTCCTCCGGCTCGAATTTCGGCATGATGTACACCTGCCCACCGAGAAGGATCGCCGGCACCGCGTTGCCCAGCGGCCCCGCATGATAAAGCGGCCCCTGGACAAGATGCGTGGTTTCGCCGGACATTCCCGAAAGCGTGGCATTGCGCGTGAGTTTTTTGAGGGCGACCGACGCAGCGATGTTTGTGGGCTGTTGGGAGAGCCGCGTCGGTTTCGGCCGGCCGGTGGTCCCAGACGTGAAGTAGATCGCGCTTGCAAACGGGGAATCCTTGGGAGGTTCCGCGTTGGAAGAGGCGTCGACCAACGTGTCGAACTCTTCGCCCAACTCAATAACCCGCGCGCATCCGGCTTGCTTTGCGGATGCTCTGCCCACCGCGCTGCATTCGGCGTCAACAAAAAGCACGGAAGCTTTCGCGTGAGCGATAATGTAGCTCGCTTCTTCCTCCTTGAAATGCCAATTGACAGGCACAATGGAAATGCCCCCCAGGGCAGCGGCGCAGGCGATTGTCAGGAAGTCGGTGCAGTTCTTCGACATGATCGCAGCCGAACTTCCCGGCTTCACCCCGGACTCCCACAGCAAATTGATGGTTCGATTAACGCGGTCATTGAACTGAAGGCGCGTGTAGGATGATTTCTCATCCGAGACAATCAGACGATCCGGTTCATGTTGGGCGTATTCTTCAAGACCGACTGCCATTTCCGAAATCTCGCAAACTTGACGTGCAAGGAAGATCTTTCGGTTCGCTGCACGTGGCTATGAGAAGCGCCAAATGCACAGCACCAATTCGATCAGCTTCCTTCTTCCCATTGACTTTTTTGTTCAGGCGAGTATCACTAAACAGTGTTTAGTAATTGCTGTCAATATTCGCAAGGTCTGGAGTTGGCGCAAAGAGCAGCGTGATTGCGACAACGGACTCAAGGACAGAAACGTTGGAAACAGAAACAAAGAAAAGAGTTTCACTTCGCGAAGATGTGGTTTTCGGCACGGGCGGTGGACGCGATCTCAAATGTGACGTGTTCACCCCACCGGACAATCCGGACAACGCGCCGGCCATATTATTGATACATGGTGGCGCTTGGAAATATGGGGACCGAAAGCAGCTACGTGGATACGGATTCTTGATTGGTCGGGAAGGATTTGTGTGTGTGGCGACGGAGTATCGGCTGTCTGAAGAAGCCCGGTGGCCGGAACCCCTTTACGACATCAAAGCGGCCCTGCGATGGATGAGGGCCAATGCGGCCGAGCTCGGTATTGATCCGAACCGGATTGCCGTATCGGGTAACTCTTCCGGCGGACATTTGGCTCTGTTGACAGCCGGCACCCAGAATCGGAAAGAGTTTGAAGGTGGAGGTGGCAACCCGTCGGCGGGCACGGATGTTTCAGCGGCCATCTCGTTCTATGGCCCAACGGAGCTGACACCCAAGGGGTCTATGCTACGCCAGTTCGTCGATGAGTTTATGGGCGAGTCTCGATCGGAGAGCGACTTTGCGGCGGCGAGCCCGATTTCCTATGCATCGAAGGACTTTCCGCCCACGCTTTTTCTTCAAAGCAATAAAGATGAAATGGTTCCCCGTGAGCAAAGTACCAAAATGTGCGATGCCTTAGTGAAGGCCGGCGCACCGGCGGAACTGCACCTCTTTGATCACGCCCCCCATGATTTCGACGCGGATCCGACGCTCGCGCGCCACAGCGTGTCGATGATCACCACATTCTTGCAGCGTTATATGTCAACGCCAGAGACCACAGACCAAACGTAAGGCGGGCCAATCTTTGGCCTCAGGAGACAACAAATTGAAAACTGCACAGTCAAAAAAAGTTACACGGATCCCGCTTAGCCGGGAAAGAGTCGTTGCCATGGCGCGCCGCATGATCGTGGAAGACGGTCATGAGGCCCTGTCGCTTCGCAGTTTGGCGCGCCGGCTGGGTGTCACGGCAGCAGCATTATACGCTTACGTGGACGACAAACAGGATGTTCTCAGAGCGGTCGCCGATGCCGGGTACCAAAAGCGCGCCGAGAAGTATCAGGAAATAAAAACGAAAGACCCGTTGAAAAAACTCTTGCTCATATCGCGAACATACGTTGCCGAAGCGCAGGAAAGTCCGGAGCTTTTTCAGCTCACCATCCTCTTTCCCCCGATCGGCGTCCGCAACGCCGGCAAGGACGACACGGATGTTGGGCAACCGACATTCGACATCGCGGCAGAGGCGGTGAAGCAGGCCATGGATCAGGGCCAGCTCCGCAAAGGAGATGTCTACAAAACCAGCATTGCAATCTGGAGTGCGGTTCATGGGATCGCCAGCTTCGTCATCCAAGGCGCAGACTTTGTCGAAGGGATGGAAACGGAGCTTGTCGACACGGTTGTGAAAAACCTTCTGAGCGGCTTAGGCGGCCCAAAGTCCGTTTCGAAGTAATCCGGAAACAACACTCGCATCACGGCTGAGTTAGCGGAAACACCGAGTATCGCGGCGCATACCCTGAAGTTTTGGCGCCACGGTTATAGAGGAGGCCCAAGAAATGACGTCCTTGGACGAATTCAGACCTTTCTCAGAAGAAGGCATTGAATGTCCGTACCCGTTCTATGAAGCGTTACGGAGCGATGCGCCCGTTTACGAAGCCGCTCCAGGGGTCTTTTTCGTCGGTTCTTATGAGCTGATCAATAAGGCGCTACGCGATCCGCACACTTTCAAATCGGGTGAGGGAGCGGCTTTTCTGAACTTTCAGGGTGAGTCGGGCCTTGCCGCTCCAACAAAAAACCCCAAAGAAATCCAAGAGATTCTGAGTCAGGGTCCGCCGGATCGCGATACGTTGTTGTCCGGCGACCCGCCGGCTCATACACGCTTTCGATCGCTGGTGAACCGATCCCTATCGCCGGGCAGAGTCGCGCGCTGGACGCCGGTTATTGAAGAGGTCGTGGACGAGCTGATCGACGGGTTTATCGACACCGGAGAAGTCGAACTCGTGAGCCAGTATTCCATGCTTGTCCCGCTGACGGTCGTCTCGCTCACACTGGGTGTGCCGAAGGAAGATCGGGATCGGTACAAGGACTGGTCCATTCGTTCTGTTAAAACGTTAGCGGGGCAGCTGACTCGCGAAGAGGCGCTCGATGCGGCGCGGGCCTCAACGGACCTCGGCAATTACATCGCAGCTAGGGTGGAATCCGCCCGTAAAGATCCTCAAGAAAACGTCATCGGGGATCTGGTGGGCGCGCACCTTCTTGACGCGACGGACGGCGATGAAAAGAGCTACCGTCCGCTCGACACGCCGGAAATTGTCAGCATCGTTCGCCAGTTGTTGGTGGCGGGCCAAGAGACTGTCAATTATCTCATCTCATCGCTGATGCTCATGTTGATCCGGCACCCAGAACAGATGGAAGCCGTCCGCAATGATTTCGGCCTGATACCCCAGATGGTGGAAGAAGGGATCCGCGCTGAGTCTCCAATACAAGCGTTGGGCCGATTTGCCACCAAAGATGTGGAGTTTGGCGGCGTGATGATCCCGGCCGGATCGCGGGTGGTTATGCTTTATGGTTGCGCCAATCGCGACGAAACAAAATTCGACCAAGCTGAGGACTTCGACATATTTCGGGACAACGTCCGGGAACATGTGGGATTTGGGGCAGGTCCTCACTACTGTATAGGGTCTGCTTTGGCGCGTCTCGAATCCCGTATTGCTTTTGAGCGGCTATTTAGCCGAATTCATAACATTCGCCTTGCCGAAGGCAAGAACGATTTTCGGCACAATTATAGCTTTATCTTCCGGGCACTGAAGGAACTGCACTTGGAGTTCGACAAAGTCTAAAGTGTTTCAAAGATAGGAGCGGGGCGCCCTTTGGGCCGAACGTAAGAGGCGGTTGTGCGCATTAAAATCAACCTCAAAACCTGCATTAAGACGGGTCAGTGCTACTACATGCATCCGGACCTGGTGGAACGCGGCCAAGATGATTCGCCGATCGTTGTCGATCGAGAAATCACGGAAGGGGAGCGCCCCGACGCAGACTCCTTGATCGGGTCGTGCCCTGTCGGTGCGATTCGGCTCTCTCGAAAAACCCAATCCGGTTAGTCCCGCCGGCAGGCCGCACAACCGGCGGTGCCGCCGCACCAGCAGAGGCCACCGCCCGAGAGCCTTGCATAGGCTTCCCGTATCCTCCATGTTACCGACCCATTGCCCGCGCCTTGTGACCTAGCTACCGACGGTTCAAGGTAATGCTTGGCGCGCGGCTAAATAGTATGGCAAAGATATTTGGCTGGCATGCAGACTCGTAGCGTTACTATGAGCAGGGAGGCGCTCGGCCAAACGGGGAAGACAAAAGGCGGGATTTGTGGATACACAAGCACGACGCAGACGCGTCCAATCCTCAGCACGCACGGCGGCGTCGGAGGAACGGCGAAGCGAAATAATGGAGGCGGCCACGCGCGTTTTTAACCGCGACGGTTTTCGCGGCGCCACACTTGACGATGTGGCTGCTGAAATCGGAATCAGCAAATCCCTTATCTACTACCATTTCAAAAACAAAATGGAGCTGCTGGCGGAACTCTACAAAAGAGTCGGTACGATTTTCTATGATCGGCTGCTACCGGTTCTGAAAGATGAAGCGCTTGGTCACGAAGAACGGCTACGACGGCTTATCGAAACGCATGTTCAAGTGGTGATTGAGAATAAGAGCGTCTTTGAGATCTATTTTCGCGAACGTAATGAAATTCCGGCCGACACTTACAAAAAAGTGATCGGTGCGGGGGAACATGACTATGTGGACAAGCTGACTGCGTTCTTGGATGACGGTGTTGCCCAAGGCGTTTTTCAGGCTGCCAATACAAGGATTACGGCGTTTGCCATTGTGGGCGCCTGCAATTGGATTACCTTCTGGTTTCAGCCGAAAAGTATGCGCCGAAAGAAGCATTCGTTCAGTGCGCGGGAGGTGGCGGACGCGGTCTTCCAGACAATCGACGCCGGAATTCTAATCAAGGCACCAAAGAAAAAATCCAAATAGGCAATGAACGGTCCGTTTCTTGTCGCGTTTTCTTGTCGCGTTCGTACAAAGATCATCGGGCTTTAAACGCCGGCGGTCTTTTCTCCGCGAACGCTTTCGGACCCTCTCTTGAATCTTCGCTCTGCAAAACCTGACTGCCGATGGCGTCCTCGTAGGCGAGGCCTTGGTCCAGCGGCAAGTCGAGACCGCGCATGCTCGACTCCTTGGCCGCCCAAACGGCCAGTGGCCCCCGGCTCAGGATCATCTCTGCAACTTCACGCGCCTTTGCCACCTCTTCGCCGTCGGGCACAATGTGACTGATCAATCCAATCTCGCGCGCTTCCTGTGCAGAAATCTGATCGCCGGTGAGGAGAAGATAGTTCGCCCACGCCCGCGGGATCGAACGGGGCAAGCGTTGCGTTCCGCCGCCCATCGGCATCAACCCCCACCGCGTCTCCGTCAAGCCAAACTTCGCACTCTCGCAAGCCACCAGAATGTCACACACGAGAGCAAGCTCGAGCCCGCCGGCCACCGCATAGCCGTTAATGGCCGCGATCACCGGTTTGTAAAGCGGAAATCTTTTGCAGATTGAGCCGAACCCAAACCCGTGTGATCCGGGCCGTGGGGCGCGGCCGGCGCCGCTGCCGCCCTTCGACATGGCGACAAGGTCATTGCCGGTGCAAAACGCGCGGCCACTGCCGGTTAAGATGGCAACCCATTGTTCTTGGTCATTCTCAAAATCCTGAAACGCATCGCCCAACGCTGCCCCCGCCTTTGCGTCAAGCGCGTTTAGGCTATCGGCGCGGTTGATCGTAATCGTGGTGAGGTGTCCTTCCTTATCAACTTTGATGACCGGTTCGGTCATGATCGACCTCCTATTCTTCCGGATCCGTCCCAAGTGCAATTGCCATTCTGGCCAACGCTCCGTACAGGCTGCACAGCGATGACAATTCAACAATCTGCGCCGCGTTTAGGTAAGACGACAGTTGCTCAAAAATCGTATCCGGTATGCCATGACCGGCGTCATACATCATTGCGAACCGAAAGACGGTTTTTTGCTCTTCGCTGAAAGATGGGTCTGTCCAATCTTCGTCTTGTATGGCCTCGATCATGTCGCCCGTCACGCCTGCTTGTTCGGCGTGCTTTCGAAAATTCTTGAATTCGTAAGGGCTTCGCCGCGATACCGCGAGAACGGCCGTCGCCGCCAAAAGGCCGGGCAATGACGGTTGAGACCAATGAGCGTCGTTGAGTCCGCGGTACGCTTCTGCCAGCCCCGAACGGTTGGCCAGGATCCGCTCGCGATTAATAGGAACGCGGCTTGCGTCGTCGGTTGCCGAACTCGGCGGGGTTAGCTCATTCGCGTCAACAAGGTGTACTCGGGCCATTTCGTCATCGCACTCCCGGATTGGAATTGAAACACTTCTTGCGGTCACCTCTGTTCGTCATTGCTCGCCGCTTCCGCCTGTTTGATCTTGCTGACCGGGGTTTGAAGTGAATAAATGTTGTATTCGTCCGTATCGATATCTTCTAATTCGATGCGCCCGGAAAGAACATCATCCTTCCACGCTTGATGAATTGGCTCGCGCTCCTTGAATTCGGGCATGACTTCGCGGCCGAACAGTTCGAGGCTTGAACAAATGTCTTCGTGTTTGTTCTTGCCGGCCTGATTAAGCAGGATCACTTGATCTATATGGGCGGCTTCGAAGTCTAGCAGGCGTTTCCGAATGGTCTCTGGAGAGCCGACAAGTCCGCGGTTCGGAATCTTCTCACCCGGATTCGTTTCTTTCCATTCTTGATAACGATCCCAAAGATTGACCGACCCGGGTTCGAATGGGCCTTCCTTGTTGTAGAGGATAAGAGCGAACTGGAAGAACGACCAGCCGTCCATTTTTTCCTCCGCCTCTTCATCGGTTTCGCAACACATGAAGGGCGCGACAACGGCAAGATTCGGGTTTGTTTCGTACTCACACAGTTTATCGAGATTGCGCACAAATGCATTGTAATAGGCATGGCGCCATGCCCGAGCGGAGTCAACGTCGATAAACTGAAAGCCCAGCGCGCCCATACCGCGGGCACCGGCCATTTTAATCGTTTCGAGCTGTGAACAGGCAACCCATAATGGCGGGTGGGGTTTCTGGATCGGCTTAGGCACCACATTACGAAGCGGAAAATCGAAATAGTCTCCGTGATATTCGTGACCTTCTTTCCAGAACATGGGCATCACGGCCTTCACAGCGTCTTCCCAGACGGCTCGTTTGTCGCGAAATTTCCGATCAAAGGGGTGCAGTTCCGTGACGCTGGACCCTTCCCCGATCCCAAGTTCAACCCGCCCGCGGCTTAACAGATCTAGGGTGGACACGCGCTCTGCCACCCGAGCCGGGTGATTGGTGGTGAGCTGAATGATCCCGTGGCCCAACCGAATTCTGTTCGTACGCTGGCTTGCCGCACCCAAGAAGACCTCAGGTGCGGAACAATGGGAATACTCTTCCAAAAAATGGTGCTCTACCGACCATGCGTAGTCGTAACCGATGCGATCGGCGAGTTCTATTTGGTCGAGCGCATGATTGAAGAGATCGAGCTCGCTGGTCTGGTTCCAAGGCCTTGGCAGTTGAAGTTCGTAGAACACGCCAAATTTCATGAATTCGTCGCCCCATCGTGTTCAACTCGCCAGCCGGTTCGTCACCAGGCTGACGAGTTGAAAGTACCCAATCGTATTCGTGAGATTTATGACTCAGTCTAAGCGCTTTGCGCCGCAAGACCGGCCATTTTCGCTTTGACGGCTTCCGCCATTTCGAGGCCCTTCGTTAGTGCCTCTTCCTTGTCCGGTGTTTCAAGGCCCAAACTCTCGTTGACGCGCACCATCTCCAAATGAAAGGCATCGCGCATTTGCTGATTGCTGAGTTCCTTCAGCCCCCATTTGCGCCACATCTTGCTGTTACGTGAATCATCGGAACCGAATGATGCCATGAATTGCGGATACCAATATTCTTCGATACGACGTTGGGCGTAAGCACGCGCTTCTTCACCCTGGCGCTGGATCGAATCCCGTACATGGATGTAACCCATATTGCCATGGCCCCGCTCGTCCTTGCAGACCAGTAAGGACACCCGCGCCAACGGAGCGTAAGACGATTGCACCCATTGGAATCCTTGGTAGACACCAAACCGATCCGCCAGCATGTTGTACAAGCCGCGGTCTACCCAATTGTTTTCCATGGCCGTTTGCTCATAGGCGCGAAATGTCTCGCGCTCGCGCTCGTAAATCTGGACCGGGATTTCCGGATCGTACTCGCTGTAGAGTTTGTAGAACTGGAATGTGTGTTTGTATTCCTCGGCTGAAAAATTCTGTTGCCGAAGGCGAGACTCGGCGTCCGGCGCCGCCTCTAATGAAAATGCGTCGATGGCCGAAAACATGCTCTTGTGGCCTTTGGCGGCGTCGCCAAAATACGGCATCATGCATTCGCCATGTTTGAAGAACAGCTTGGACAGCCATGCCCGATATTCCTCGGGCATGTCATCGCCCGCCTCGTATTGATACGGTCGCGCGCTGACCTCAACGTCGTCAGGACGTTTAAAACTGACGTCTGACACGCCGCCAACTTCATACGTTCCGGCATTTTCGGGCAAGCCGCCCGCATCTTGCAGAAACTCGTCTGGGATTCCCGCCATAAAGGTTTGCTTGGCTTTCGGCAGTGGCCCATAGGGTTCCGAAAAATGACGCTCCATGGACCAAATGAAATCCCATTTCGACGCCTCGTTCTTCTTGAGGTACGGCTCGATAATGTCCGCCAGCTCATACAAATCTTCCGTAGAGTCCCAGACATCGGCAGGAACGTCACGGACGGTATTGCACAACTGAGGAATGACGTCTGGGGCCGGATACCAAAGAACCTCGGCGAGTCGTTTGTCTATCGGAAATCCCATCTTGTTGTCTCCATCTTCTCTAGCTTGGCGACCGCGGTCATCGCCACTATAATTTGACTGACGCGTCAGTCTAAAAGGAAACGCACTAAAGTCAACCGCCCCATGCCCTCACGGAATCAGCCGCATCCTAGGGGCAAATGCCCGGCGCTGCTCCCCAAAATTCCTCTTGCGGACCAGTGGAGCGGCTGTTTTCAGTGCGTATACATGCCACCATCGACAAGCACTGTTTGCCCGGTCATGAAGTCACTATCGGCCGAAGAGAGGAACACGAGTGTGCCGGTTAGATCCTCTGGCTCTTGACTCCTTTGGAGGCATCTTTGCATTTTGACGGCCTCGCGGACCGGCTGTGCGTAGCTTTCGTTTGCATCCACACCTTCGCTCAGCGTAAAGCCGGGGGCGAGGGCGTTGACGCAGATGCCGTCGGCACCGACCTCCCGGGCGAGCGACCGGGTAAAGCCAATCACGGCCGATTTGGATGTCACGTAGTGCAACATCATTGCGGCGCCATTGAAGACGGTCCCCGATGAGATGTTGATGATTTTCCCATATTTTTGCTGGCGCATTTGCGGGACCACCGCTCGCGCGCAGTTGAACAAGCCGCTCACATTAACTTTCAGGACTTGCTCCCATTCTTCGTCGGGGATTTCCATGAAAGGTTTGAGGGAAAGGCTCGCGAAAATGGCCGCATTGTTTACCAGTATGTCCACGCGGCCGAATTTCGATATCGCTTCGGTGACCATGCCGGCCACATCCCCTCGCTGGGAAACGTCCACTTTCATGCCGGCAGCCCGCCCCTTTCCGGCATCATTTATGCGCGCCACAACCGGAGCCGTATCGAGGATATCCGACACGACCACATCCGCTCCTTCATCGGCCAATGCAACGGCATATGTCGCACCGATGCCCTGCGCGGCCCCCGTCACGATCGCAACCCGGCCATCTAGTCTACCCATCGCGTATTCTCCCTTGTTGATTTCAGCTCTCTCTGTTTTTGCTGATGCGTTGCAGTCGATCCCGTTAGCTGCCGCCTAAGCCGCCTTCCGGCGGATTGGGCTGCAGAGTGTCAATCCATCTGTATAATGAGCTTTCCCGTGTTCTCGCCGTTGAACAGCTTGAGAAAGGCGTCCGGTGCGTTTTTCAATCCGGGCACCACATGCTCTCTGTGCTGGAGGGAACCGTCCAGCAGCCATTGAGCCAGTTGCGAGACGCCTTCGGGAAATCGCGAGGCGTATTTGCTCACAATAAATCCTTCCAATCGCGCATTGTGGACAAGAAGCTGCCAAAGATTGCTCGGGCCGGGCACCGGCTCCGTTGCATTGTAGGTTGAGATGGCACCACACATCACAATGCGCGCGCCGTCTTTGAGACAATTCAGGGCGGCTTCGAGCATTGCCCCGCCCACATTGTCAAAATAGACATCAATGCCCTTCGGGCATTTAAGGTTTATCTCGCGCTCCAAGTCTGCGGTGGATTTGTAGTCGATGGCCTCGTCGAACCCGAACAATTCCACCAGCTGCCGGCACTTCTCTGCGCCCCCGGCAATGCCCACCGTGCGACATCCGTTTATCCTGGCGATTTGACCTACGACGGATCCGACAGCGCCCGCGGCTGCGCTGATCAACACGGTTTCTCCCGATTTGGGCTTTCCCACATCCAACAGGCCGAAATAGGCCGTCAGCCCGGTCGTACCTAGGACGCTGAGATAAATCGACAGGGGAAGTTTGTTGTCGGCCGGGATTTTGTTGACAAAGCCGGTTCCCGTGCTGATGGAGTAATCCTCCCAACCGTTCAGCCCCATGATGAAGTCACCCGGCGCGTATGCCGCGTTTTGCGATTCCACCACTTCTGCGACCGTCACCGCACGCATCACGTGGTCAAGGGGGATCGGGGGCTGATAGCTCTCTTCACCTTCATCCATCCATCCCCGAATTGCAGGATCCAGCGATAGATAAAGGTTTCGGAGAAGTATCTGCCCGTCTTTCAATGCCGGCAGCGCCATTTCGCGATATCCGAAATTGTCAGGCCGGGGGAGCCCCCGTGGCCGTTTCTTGAGAATGATTTGGCGATTGAGCGTGTTGGGCATGTTCGTCACCGTGCATTGCCATAACGGGTCAGCAACGCTGAAATAAGACTGTTCGACGCCGTGGCGATATCGGCCTTACCGTCACCCAAACTGTCGAGAAGCAATTTGCAGTCTTGTTGGGATGCCATATCTTTGAGATGCCAAGTGAGCGTCTCCCGCGCCGTCTTCACGATTTCATCAACAAGCCTTTGTCGACGCCGACCCAAAAGGCGGTCCTCACCTTGCAAGTAGTCGACATGTGCTATTAGCGCATCGCAAAACGGCCCGATGCCGTGCCCCTCCGTCGCGATGGTTTCAACAATGGCTGGAGGTTTGCCGTCGAACCGGCTGTCATCGATCAAGTTTCGCAAGTCGCGGCGCGTTTCCTGCAGGCCCGGACGATCCGCCTTGTTGATGACGAAAAGATCAGCAATCTCCATAAGACCGGCCTTGGTCGCCTGTATTGAATCGCCCCATCCCGGATTGACAACAACCGCGCAGGTATCCGCAACACTGAGTATGTCGCATTCGGATTGCCCCACACCGACTGTTTCAATAACAACCCACGGCCATCCAAGAGAAGCGAGCAGCCGGGTTGCAAGAGGCACTGCGCTTGCTAGACCACCCAGGGCGCCGCGGTTCGCCATCGACCGAATGAGGACCTGGTCGTCACGCACAACGGACGTCATGCGAAGACGGTCACCCAAAATAGCACCGCCCGACCGAGGGGAGGATGGGTCCACCGCCAAAACCGCCACGGACTCTCCCCTCGACCGCATCTCCGCTATGTAGGCATCGGTGAGTGTTGATTTACCCGCTCCTGGTGCGCCGGTGATGCCGACAACATGCGTATCGCCCAAGTCGACAGAGAGTTGCTGCGAAAGTTGTTGTGCGCCGTCGCCGCCAGCCTCCGCAATGGATAGAAGCCGGGCCGCGGCCCGTCGATTTCCGGATCGGGCATCGACTAAAAGGGCCTGAACATCTTGGCACAATTCGACCACGTGTTTACGTAACCTCGCTGCGGCGTCCGGCCCATAATGCGGTCCCGGATCGCCACCCCCAAAATAGTCTGACGCGTCAGTCAATTTTGCGCTTAAACTTTCCACTAAACAGTGTTAACTTAGTCGCCAAACGGCACGGTGCGCAAGACCTTCCTTGCGCGAATTGGTTTTCGGCGAAAGACGAAAGGGCGTCATGGCAAGCAGACTTTTCACGTCAAGCCAATTGGAGGCGATGGGACGGCGTACGCTTGATCAGTTGAACGACGCAATCGATTCCGGAGATGCCCAGCGTGCTAAAATGATTGGACAGAAGCTTTACAACGAGTTTTTGAGCCAACACGACGGGTACCGCAATTGGACGACGGCGCTTTTAAGTGAAATCGGCCGCCGCTTTGGCGATGCGGAGCTGGACGACATCATGACGGAAACGGTGAAGTCTTGGTGGCTACCGAACCTAGACGCCATGGACAAGGGCTCCGGTGGTGACCTTAAGGCAAAAATAAAGATGTTTGCGGCGGGGCTGCGGGGGCACCTTCAGCCCATGGACGTGGAAGAAGACGACGAAAAAGTCACCATAAAGATGAAGCCGTGCGGAAGTGGTGGCCGCCTTGTGCTTGAGGGCAAGTATGAGGGGCCGAACGCCTTTCTCAAAGTCAAGCAACCCCAAAAGATGACATATGGACGGGAAGACTTTCCGGTCTATTGCGCCCATGAAGCCGCGATGGAAGAGATCGGCATACAGAGGGACGGTAGCCCGTTTGTGGTTGTCGAGCCGTCGAAGGATCTCGGAAAAACACCTTGCTCGTTCATCATCTACAAGGATCCGGAGAAAGTGCCGGCGAAATATTACGAACGCTTGGGTCTCACAAAGCCTGCAAAGAAAAAGAAGGGATAACCCTGCAAGATGAGCCAGTTGAGGTCCGCATGACCGACGCCAAGGAATGGGCAACCGTATCCGGTATTCCGTTGAAAGAGTACTACTCGGCTGAGGACTTGCCCGACGCTCTGGAACGCCGTGTCGGACAACGGCCGGGCGATCGTCCGTTCGTTCGCGGCGCCTATGCGGGCATGTACCGCACGAAGCCGTGGCGGATTTTTCAACTGAGCGGATACGGAAACCCTGAAGCTGAGGGAGAACGCATCCGCTTTCTACTCGACCATGGTGAAACCGGTTTCATCATGGAACACGACCGAAATACGGCAGACCATCTTTATGATGTGGATCATCCAGAAGTTGTTGCCCGGAAGGAAGACATCGGTTTGAACGGCGCCGTGATTTGCGGTGTCCGGGATTATGAGACCGTCTTGAAGGGCATTCCGATCGAGGAAGTTTATGGCCATCCGGGCGGAGGTGTGGTTCAACACGGGCCTTTTGCGCTCGCTTGCTATTGGACCGTGGCTCGGCGCCGGGGCCTGGATTTGGCGCGCCTCCCCGGGACGGGCCAAAGCGACTTTTTCCTGACCTATTTGGGCTGCGTCACCAAACAGCAGGTGTCGACCCGAGTGGGATTGCGGTTCAATGCGGACATCATCGAGTTCTGTGCGGAACATCTTCCCCGCTGGGTGCCTGTATCCATCGCCGGTTACAACGGCGCCGAGACCGGCCTCAACAGTTACCAAGAACTCGCGGCGGTCTTTGGCAACGCCATCGAATATCTGGACGAGATCAAACGCCGGGGCCGTATTCCGCTGGAGGTCGCGGCGCGCGGTGCCGGCGGCGTGAATTTCCGCGTCGGCATGGATCTTTTCGAAGACATTGCAAAGTTGCGCGCAAGCCGTCGCATGTGGTCCCGGCTGCTTGAGACCCGCTACGGCATTACCGACGAGAAAGCGCAACGGTTGCGGATCCACAGCCTTACGGCCGGGTCTGCCATGACCTATCCCCAGCCGCTCAACAATATCGTGCGTGGAACGATTATGGCGCTGGCCGGCGTGTTGGGTGGCACGCAGTCACTTGGGGTTTCCGGCTATGACGAGGCCATGTCGATCCCGTCGGAACACGCGCATCAGACCTCTTTGCGCATCCAACAAATACTCCAGGAAGAATCCAATTTGTGTGCGGTGGCGGACCCGTTGGGGGGCGCTTATTTCATCGAAAGTCTGACGGAGAGTCTTGAAGATAAAGCGTGGGAGTTCTTGGCGCAGATTGAGGAACAGGGAGGTTTCCTCGCCACCCTCGACTCCGGATGGCTGCACGCGCAAGCACATGAAAATCAGCATAATGAGCAGGTTGAGGCGGACTCCGGGCGCCGCGCAGTGGTCGGGCTCAATCGCTTTTCTGAAGATTGCTCGCCATACCAAATTGACGGCTTCGAAGGAAGCACCGGCGAATGGGAAAACGCGAAGGCCAGGCTTGACGACGTGCGCACACAGCGCAGCGCGAAAGATGCAATAGCAGCTCTAAAGGAACTGGAAGCCGCATGCCGGTCAGACGGCAATGTCATGCCGGCCATGATGGCGGCCGTCGACGCGGACGTTACGCTCGGTGAAATTGGGAATGTCTGTCGAGACGTTTTCGGTGACTGGGAAACGCCGATCGGCGTTTAGGGAACAAATATGCAGATTAACAAGCCAACGCGTGTGTTGCTCGCAAAGACTGGATTGGACGGTCATTGGCGCGGTGTTTCGCTGGTCGCACGCTGCCTTCGGGATGCCGGGTTTGAAGTGATCATGATCGGCATGTCCCAGCCCGACGAAATATTACAGGCGGCTATCGACGAAGACCCGGATCTGGTGGGGCTAAGCGTCGGCGGGCATGTGGATGTGGTCCATCGCATTATCGAAGGCCTTCAAGCGGACCGGCCGGAGCTGCCGATTTTTGTAGGGGGCGCCGTTGCCCCTTGGGCAAAACGCCAGATCGAAGACCGGGGTGTGGAGGTCTATCCGCCGGGGTCGTCGCTCGACGATATCGCGGAGGCCGCCTGCCGGCTGACGGGGGTCAACGACCGGGCACGTCAGAACGAACCAAGCGTTTGAAACAATAAACAGACGAGGAACGTGCAGCAATGGCTGACTACAAGATGACGATTGGCGGGGAAATGATCGACTCTGCTCAAACCCTCGACGTAATCAATCCGGCTACGGAGAAAGTGTTCGCCACGTGTCCTGATGCAACCATGGAGCAACTCGACGCTGCTGTTGACGCAGCACAAAAGGCATTCCGAGATTGGAGCCAGCGGCCGATCGACGAACGCAAAGATCTCGTCCGGCAACTGGCGGCCAATGTTGCGAAACATCGGGACGACCTGATCAATCTATTGGTCACGGAACAAGGCAAGCCCATTTCAAACGCGACCAAAGAGGTCGAATTCACGAGTTACTTTGCGATGACCACGGCGGCCTTAGACCTCTCCCCCGAGGTGCTTCGCGATGATGAGCAAATGCGGGTCGAAGCGCACTACAAACCCATCGGCGTTGTGGGCGCAATCGCGCCATGGAATTATCCGCTGCTCTTGGCCTACTGGAAGGTCTTTGCCGCCTTGGTGGCAGGCAATTGCGTTGTCCTCAAGCCCTCTCCCTATACGCCGCTCACCACTCTAAAAGCGGCGCAATTGTTCAATGACATTCTGCCGCCGGGCGTTTTGAACGTGGTGTCGGGCGGCGATGAGTTGGGACGCTGGATCGTTGAGCATCCAGGCGTTGCCAAAATCTCTTTCACCGGTTCAAGCGCAACCGGCAAGAAGATCGTTGCGGCCGCGGCCGGCACGCTCAAACGGGTCACCCTGGAACTGGGGGGCAACGATGCCGCAATCGTGCTGGATGATGCCGATCCGGAAGCAATCGCGGAGAAGATTTTCTGGACGGCCTTCAACAATTCAGGGCAGATCTGTATGGCGATCAAGCGCCTTTATGTGCAGGACGCCATATACGATCGAATGTGTGACGCACTTACCAAGCTTGCCCAGACCGTAACGGTGGGGGAGGGCAGTGATGAGGCATCGATGCTCGGGCCAGTTCAGAACCGAATGCAGTTCGATCGTGTCCGAGGCATTATCGAGGATACGAAACAGAAGGGCCGCCGCTTCCTTACCGGCGGCGACGTGCCGGAGAAACCCGGCTACTTCATACCCGTGACTTTGGTTGCCGATGCACAAGAAGGTGATCGGCTTGTGGATGAAGAGCCGTTCGGCCCCATTCTTCCGATTATCAAATTCAGCGAGGTTGAGGACGTGATTGCGCGTGCCAACGCATCGGAATATGGGCTCGGCGGGTCGATTTGGACATCGAATGTGGAACGCGGCAGCGAGTTGGCTGCCCAATTGGACAGCGGGACCGTTTGGGTTAATCAACACTCGGTCGTTTTGCCCGACATTCCGTTCGGCGGGGCGAAAAACTCGGGCCTTGGCTGTGAAGGGGCAGCGGAAGGGCTGAAGAATTTCTGTCAGTTGCAAGTGGTGAATGTCGCAAGATAGTTACGCATTCTTCGGCTGAGGCAAATGGGGCATAAGCCTGACACTTGAAGTATGGGGCCACCGTTGCGCGCCAAAGCGGTAACCCGGTGCCAATGACTTTACTGCGGCGTGAGGGCCCGAATGTCTGCCTCATCCCACCCCAATTCCGTAAGCACTTCGGTAGTGTGTTCGCCCGGAATGGGAGCATGGCGGCGCAGCGCCGTCGATAGTCCATCGTATGTAACTGGGTCCCCAACGGATCGGTACTTTCCTTCGGTCGGATGCTCCGTCACCGTCATAAAGTCGACGGCCTCTAAATGAGGATCATGGACCAAATCTTCGAGGCCTAAGACGGGGTTGCACGGTATGGAAAACTCGTCGCAGATGTGCTGCCATTCATCCGTGGTCTTCTCTCTTGCCGCAACGGAGACGATTCCATAGAGCTCTTCAATATTCTGCATCCGCGTTTCATGTGATGCGAACTTTGGATCGTCGATCAAATCCGGCCGATCAATAATCTTAAAGAAGTCCCGCCAATTGCGGCCGGTGTAAGGCAGCAAAGCAATCCAGCCGTCAGCGCTCTTATAAGGCCGGCGTTCGCGGTTGATGAGACGGGGATATCCCGGCTTGGCCTTCGGCGGGATCAACGCAGCACCTCTAAAGTGTTCCACCAGATTAAACGCAGCCATGGTTTCGAACATGGGTACCGTGATCGTTTGTCCCTCGCCGGTTGCCCGTTGATGCAGGAGGGACGCCAAGACAGCTTGGACGATGAAAAGACTGCAAATCTTGTCGACGATCACCGAAGGCGCGTAAGCGGGCGTCCCATTAATCTCACCGAAAAGGCTGGCAAAGCCCGAAAGTGCTTGGATGGCGTCGTCATACGCCGCACGTTCGGCGTAGGGTCCGTCCTGGCCATAGCCGTTTGCCAGGCAATAGATGATCTTCGGGTGCCGCTTTCGAACATCGTCGGCCGAAAATCCCAACCGGCCCAAAGCCGCTGCTCGCATGTTTGTGACCAGAACATCCGCCGTGGCGATCAGGTCCCACAACGCCTTCTTGCCGTGGTCGGATTTAAGATCGAGCTTGATGCTGCGCTTATTCCGATGAATATCGAGGGCAATCGCGCCGATGCCGCCGTCATCGACAGAGATCGATTCTTTTGCATGCATCGGCGCGATGTGGATCACGTCGGCGCCGTGATCTGCAAGCATTCGGCTTGCCAGCGGCCCCATGAGGACAGTCGTTAGATCCACTACCCTCACACCCTCAAGCGCACCAGGCCTGTTCTTTTTGATAGTCATCGGCCGTTTTCCCCAAGGCTTGCGCGCACCATATTGGTCGCGGCTTTGACGATTTGATCAATCGGCACCGAAGACGGATTGACCATGCGCTGTTGCACAACGCCCCGTAACATCCCCACGATCAAGACCGAAATTGAATGCACATCGATCATGGGAGAGACCTCGCCGTCTTCGATCGCTTCTTCGATCAGCCACGCAATAGACTCGCGAAATGCTTGGTCGGCTTTCCGAGTCAGATCTTTCAGTTCCGGCGTTGCCGTGACCGACTCGATGATCGCGATGTAAATGGCTTTTGTCGTCAGGCGCCGGTTCGAGGGGCCGCGCAAATATTGTTCGCAAACCACATCAAGGCCCGCAAGACCGCGCTGCCCATGCAGTGCGGCCTCTCGGCGGTCAATGCTTTTCTGGCGCACATCTTCCAGGACCGCACGGATACATTCTTGTTTGCTTCCGAAATGATATGTCACCAGACCGTGACTGAGTCCGGCTGCGCGTCCGATCTCAATCATCGTGGTGCCCGTATAGCCCTTTGTGGCAAACAGGTGCGTCGCAGCTTCAATCACTTTCATTCGCGATTCTTCGCGCCGTTCCTTTTGGGTTCGACGGGTTTTTGATTTTACCGGCATACTCATCCTAGCGTTTGAGGACATGAACGACACAAACGGCGCCGACACCAACCATATGCGCCAACCCCACTTTCGCTTGCGGGTGCTGACGATCACCGGCCTCATTCCTCAGCTGGCGAACGATTTCGCAAACCTGGCCGACGCCTGTGGGTCCGATCGGATGCCCCATCGCCAGAAGGCCCCCTGATGGACTTATGGCATGCTTGCCGCCAATGTCATACTCCCCCCGTTCCAATCGGGCCGCCGCTTCGCCCGTCCCGCACAGGCCCATGGCTTCAGCGTAGAGCAGTTCTTCGATCGAGAACGCATCATGAAGTTCAATAATATCGAGATCCCGAGGACTCATGGAAGCCGCTTCCAATGCCTCGAATGTGGTTTTCCGTGTCAGCGCCGCGTCGGCATTTTCATCCGGCGTAAATTCCTGCAATCGCGATGCAGAGGCGGCGACGCGTATGGCACGGTCCCGATCAATCCCCAATTTTTTTAGGGCGTCTTCGGAGGCAACAATCACCGCGGCGGCCCCTTCGCCAACCGGCGTACATTGGAGCCGCGTCAACGCCCCGGAAATCTGGGGCGGCGCCAAAACGTCTTCCAACGTCCGAACTTTTTGGCGTTGAGCAAATGGGTTACGGGCGCCATTGCCATGGTTCTTTACCGCCACTTTCGCAATCTGCTCAACCGTCGCACCGGTGTCAGCCATGTAACGCTCAGCCAACATCGCGAAGTGACTGAACGGAACGATCAGTCCATGGTCTAGGGTTGGGACATTGGCATTGATCGGACCGCCGCGTCCGGCGCCGGCCACCGGCTTGTCTACACCGATGGCGATGCTCACATCGGCAACACCCGACGCCACATCATGCACAGATTGACGGAAGGCTGTTGACCCCGACGCAGAGGCGTTTTCCACTTGCGCGACCGCAACGTCCGATGGGCCCAAATACCTCAGCATGGTGGATCCGGCCGCCATGCCGATGCGGGCGTTGCCCACATAGGCGGTTTCCACGCTCGGCCAGTCAACCGCAGCGTCCGCCAGCGCTGCTCGAACCGCCGTCAAGCCGAGGGTCACATAGCTCGTTTCCGTCGCATGCTGATAGCGATGAAGTCCGATGCCGACAACGTATGCCGGCCGGTCGTTCAGTATGTTCTTTGCAGCCATGACTACCCTCCGGCCTGTGACGTTGGCACGAAGACGAATTGAGCATCGTCATCATCGATGATTTGGAGGCAGCCGATGACGGCTTCGCCCACCTTGGGGTCCGGGTGGTCGAGCCGCGCGCGAACATATTGGCGGGCTTCGGTTCGCACCTCCGCCACTTGGTACGGCGTCTCGATCTTCGGATGCACATAGACGGTCGTGAAGGAATGCAGCGTACCTTGTGAAGAAAACTCAAAGTCTTCCAAAGACCCGCCATCTGCGCCGCACGCTTCGCACCCATAGGGTTGGGGGGGAAACAGGATGCTTCCGCAGTTTGTGCAGCGAACGCCCCTCAAGAAAATTTCGCTGCCCTTCTCAATCCACAAATCCTCACGGTCCGACATTTTTCCGCCCTGGCTCGCTCTCGTTACGTTGAAATCACACAGCTCTTGACTCTTTCAATGGATTGCATGAAATTACCCTACAAGATACTAGTTGGTCAACCAGTATGTTTTGCTCTTGTGGGAGGCAGGAATGAGCGCAACCGACGCCAACAAGATCCTACCGGCAACGATTGAATTCTGGGCGCAAGAGAAGCCAGATGCCGTGGCGATCATTGAAGGCGACCGCACTTTCACCTATGCGGAATGGAATGAGCGGGCCAACCGCTTGGCCGAAGGGTTCGCCCAAAAGGGCCTAAGTGCCCAAGACATCGTCGTCGTGCGCACCCAAATCCGAATTGAGTGGGCGATCATCAGCTCGGCTCTTGCGAAACTTGGTTGTTCCCTGCTTGGGGCGAATTGGCGGCTGACGCCTTCCGAGATCGAGTATGTCCTGAAGAATTCCGGCGCGACCGCCATTATCTGCGACGATCCAGACCCTCTCCCGCTGCGGGAAGCACTTACGGACCTTCCCATCAGGCTGGCGGTTTCGGTCGATACGCCGGCGGAAGGTTATGAGTTTTTTCCCCATTTGATGAAAAATTTCGACACAGAACGAATCTCGAAAGGGGATGCGCCGCGCATTATTTACACGTCCGGCACGACGGGCTTGCCGAAAGGCGTCGTTTCAAACGCACAACAACTCGCGCTTAACGATCCGAAAGTCGCAGAATATTTGCGTGATGTGGCCGCGGACCGGTCCGCAAGCCAAGACGAAGTGGTGCTCATCACCCTTCCCATGCACCACGCGGCCGGGCCGTCGGCGCTGACAGGTGCCATGCATGCCGGCAATCAAATCGTGTTGCTTCGCAGATTTGATGCCGTGGAGGCACTTAGGCTCATAGAGAAACATCGCGTAACGAATTGGACCGGCGTGCCCACGATGTTTAAGCGCATCGCTGGATTGCCTGAAAGTGTGCCGGCTCGATACGATGTAACCTCCATCAAAAAACTGGGTATTGGTGCGGCGCCGGTCACTACCGATCTGAAAGACTGGATTGAAGACTTTTTCGGCGAGGGCCTGCTCTCTGAAGGGTATGGTTCGACCGAAACAGGAATGATCACCTACATGCCGCCAGGTCGGCACAAGCTCAAGCCGGGCTCCTGCGGCCGCCTGCACAAAAATGTGGACGTTCAAATTCGTGATGAAGACGGCAAAGAGGTTGCCACCGGCGACGTAGGTGAAATCTGGGTACGGACGCCCGTTACCATCAAAGAATATCTCAATGCCGGGCCGCTTGACCGAGACACCATGGATGCCGAGGGGTTCTTTCGTATTGGCGACGTCGGGCGCATGGATGAAGACGGCTATCTCTTCATAACCGACCGTGCAAAAGACATGATTATCTCGGGCGGCGTTAATCTGTATCCGGCTGAAATCGAAGCCGCCTTAAGCTCTCACGCTGCAGTACAGGACGTGGCGGTGATCGGTATACCGAATACCGAGTTTGGCGAAGAGGTCAAAGCCTTTGTCGAGTTGAAATCCGAAGTTCAGGCGAATGCTGAAGATTTGCTTGACCACGCGGCAAAGCACCTCGCCTCGTACAAGCGACCAAAAACCATCGAAATCATCGACGAACTCCCTCGTAACACAATGGGCAAAATTCTGAAGCGAGAGCTTCGGGAACCTTACTGGAAAGGTCAGGAGCGAAACGTATGACAGATATTCTCGATTTAGCAGGGCGCGTCGCCTTTGTGACCGGTGCGGGACAAGGTGTGGGCCGGCAAATTGCGCTGCACTTGGCGTCACACAATTCCAACGGTGTTGCCGTCAACGATTACTTTCTCGACCGCGCCGAAGCCGTCGCGGAAGAAATCAAACAAGCTGGCGGCAAGGCCTTCCCGGTTCAAGCGGACGTTTCCGACTATGACTCCGTGCACGAAGCCCATGCAAAAGCCGTGGAGAATCTCGGACCGATCGGTGTCCTCGTGAACAATGCGGGCAATGCGGGCGTCAATCCGGATCCGGACCTCAGAAAGCCGTTTTGGGAAACCAATCCCGACGTGTGGAAAAGCTATATCGGTGTGAACTTCGACGGCGTGCTCAACTGCACCAGCGCCGTAATCCCGGGCATGATCGAGGCCAATGGTGGGCGCATCATAACCATCATCTCAGATGCCGGCCGCTGGGGCGATGCGGGCATGGCTCTCTATGCAGGTGCCAAGGCAGGAGCGGCCGGTTTCATGCGATCCGTCGCACGAACACTGGGCCGATATCAGATTACCGCCAACTGCATTGCGATCGCGGCTACCGTCACGCCTGCAACAGAAAAACGCATGATGGGCGACCCGGAGCAAATGAAGCGCGTGATGCAAAACTACATCATTCGCCGACCCGGTCAGCCTACGGACGTTGCCAATATGGTGTTGTTCCTCGCCTCTGACTCGAATAGCTGGATCACCGGCCAGACCTATCCGGTCAATGGCGGCTTCACGATGGCGCTGTGAGGGAACCCCATGAGCGACGGAACAAGCAATCGAATACTGACGGAACAGCGGGGCCCCATCCTCGTCGTGACCATCAATCGGCCGGAGGCCAAGAATGCGTTCGACGATGAGTCCTCCCATGCCATGTGTACGGCTATGGATATGCTGGATGAAAAAGATGAGCTGTTCGTGGGGATCATCACCGGTGCGGGAGGCAATTTCTCCGCCGGCGCAGATTTGAAAGCGGCCGCCAAGGGCGAGCGCGGCCCTCGGCCTCACCGGGGCGGGTTCGGCATTATGAAACGCCCCCCACGAAAGCCGGTTATAGCGGCGGTGGAAGGCTATGCGGTCGGCGGCGGCATGGAAATGTGTCTCTGTTGCGATCTGATCGTTGCCGCGCGCGATGCAAAGTTTGGGCTGCCCGAAGTGCGCCACAACGTGGTCGCGATCGGCGGCGGACTGTTCAGATTGCCGCGCCGCCTTCCCTATCACATCGCCATGGAAATGGCTCTGAGCGGCGAATTTAAGGACGCGGACCTCTTGGAACGCTATGGGTTGGTGAACCGTATCTCGGAACCGGGGGCCGCGCTCGATACGGCTATTGAGCTTGCGGAGAAGCTGCTTGCGAACGGTCCCACTGCCCTTGCGGCGAGCAAAGAGATCATTTGGCAATCGGCCGATTGGACGGACCAAGAAGCTTGGGACAACCAAATGCCGATCGCCATGAAGGCGATCGACTCGGAGGATCGCCGGGAAGGATTGAAGGCATTCGCGGAAAAACGCAAACCGGTTTGGAAAGGCCGCTAAAGCTTGTCGCATGAATCGGTTTGAGCGCGACAGGCTTTAGAAGGCAAAAAGCGGTCCACAACAAAACAAGAACGACCGCGGCCGGGAGGATTTCATGCAAAGAACAGAAGGACACTACCGGTATTACGTGCTGGGTATCCTGATGCTCACCTACACGTTCAGCATCATGGACCGGCAGATCGTCTCCATATTGGTAGAAGATCTGCGTGCGGAGTTTAACCTTTCCGACGCCCAATTGGGTATCTTGTCCGGCCTTGCCTTTGCATTGTTCTACGCCACCCTTGGAATTCCCATCGCCCGGCTCGCAGACCGGGCGAACCGCGTGAAGATTGTGTCAATTGCCGTCGCGGTCTGGAGTGTGATGACGGCGCTGTGCGGGGCGGCCGGCAACTTTGTTCATTTGTTTCTGGCAAGGGTTGGTGTCGGAATTGGGGAAGCCGGCGGCATTCCCCCGTCGCACTCCATCATCACCGATTATTTCGACAAGTCCCAGCGGGGAATGGCACTGTCGATTTATTCGATGGGCACATCGGTGGGCGGCTTTTTGGGGCTCGTCATTGGCGGTTATGTGGCGCAGCATTATGGCTGGCGTGCCGCTTTCCTTGTTCTCGGTATTCCGGGGATTTTCCTCGCCTTGCTCATGTGGCTCACGGTCAAAGAACCAAAGAGAGGTACCTTCGACGAAAAGCCGAAAGGGAGTGCAACATCGCAACAGGCGAAGCGCCTTAGCTTCACGGAAGCTGCCGTGGAACTCGCCAAGAACGCGGTGCTCACGCGCATCGTTGCAGGACACATCTTGGCGATTTTTGTCGGCTATTCCCTATTCGGTTGGCTGCCGGCGCTCTTTATGAGGAAGTTCGAACTGGGCCAGGCCGATGTAGGACTCATTGTGGGCCTGATTATATCCGGCGGCGGCATCCCCGGCCTTATCCTGGGGGGCTACGTCGGAGACAAAATGGGATCCGTGGACATGCGCTGGCGGGCTCTCATTCCGATGATCTCATTGTTGGCGGCGACACCGCTCCTCCTCTTCGGCATGCTGGCAAACAGTGTGATTCTTGCCTCTATCCTGTTTGGCTGTGGGGTCTTTCTCTACAAAATTCACTGGGGACCGCATCTTGCCCTTGTTCAAGAAGTTGTGGCGCCGGAGCTTCGCGCGCAAGCCGCCGCGTATGCGATGTTTTTCGCCAACATGCTGGGATTGGGTGTTGGCCCGGTGATAATCGGCTTAATGAGCGATTTGGCCAGACCTCAGTATGGCGAGGACTCCCTGACTGTCGCGCTGATGGTGGCGCTCTCAGCGTTTGTGCTGGGGGCCATTGCTTATTGGCGCGCCATAGAGCCGCTGACTGCCCGCGTCGCCAAGAAACCGTTGCCGGCGTAGGGTTCAATGAGTGAAATACAGATAAGTGCATTTGCGCAAATCCGAAATCGTGTAAACCAGCACGTCTATTACGGCTGGGTTATCGTTGGCGCGGCCGTTGTCGTCGGCTTTTTCACGATCGGCCTGTCAGCCTCTTCAAATGGTATATTGCTTCCGCACCTTGCGGACACGCTGGCCGACGGAAGCCGCGGGAGCATTTCGATTGCTTTTTCCATTTCCACCTTCGTTGGCGCTCTCATTTCGCCCTGGGTGGGCCGGTATGCGGACAATCATTCACCTCGACGTGTGATCCTGGTTGGTGCCATCCTCATCGCGCTGTCCTATATCGGTATCGCCACGTCCCAAACCCTTTGGCAGTTCTATGCCGCAAAGGGCGTCATATTCGGTTTGGGTATTGCGATGGCAGGCCCGGTGGTCAGGAATCTGATCGTCGCTCATTGGTTTGATCGTTTGCGTGGCCGGGCCTTGGGATTCGCGGTGCTTGGCGCGTCAATTGCGGGCGTCGCATTGCCGCTCATATTGAACGAGTTGGTCGATAGTTTCGGGTGGAGGGCCACCGTCTTCTCATTCAGTATCGTTGTCGCAGCAGTCCTCTTTCCAACCGTTCTCGTTGTGATGAGAGACCGGCCGGAAGACATTGACGAAGTGAGGGATGGGCGCCGGCATGCTCGAAATCAGGATGTCGACAACAAGGCGGCGCCAACCGAACAAGAGAAAGCGTGGACCTGGCAGGAACTTGTCCAAAGCCGGGCGTTTTGGGCAACAGGTCTGATCTTCGGCCCGATGGTGTGTGTCTACATCGCCATCATGGTCCACCTTTTTGGCCATGTGATCGCCTCGGGATTCTCCACGGAAAGCGCCGCATTCGTTTTAACAATCGTCGCTCTCTTTGCCCTGATCGGCAAACCGATCGTTGGTTTCTTGGCTGACTTCCTTGGCGCGCGTGCCACCATTTGGATCTCTCTGCTATTTCAAGGCGCTGCACTCGTCATTTTCGCGGTCTCAGGTGAACTTTGGCAGTTTATATTTGCGGCGGCCCTCCACGGGCTTGGGTATGCCGCCCTTTCCCCAATGAGAACATTCGTTCTTGCAGAGAATATCAGCGTTGCATCGCTGGGAGCGTCATTGGGGCTTCTTCGCTGGCTTGAGATGCCTTTTGCCGTGTCCGCATCGCCCGTAGCGGGCTTTGTTTATGACGCAACGGGCAGCTACAGCGGTGCGTTCCTGGTGTTCGCCGGATTTATTGCGCTCGCCGCCATCGGACCATTTTTTGTCCAAGACAAACGCGCACCAAATCTGCGCCCCCAACTGCAGTCGCTGACGATGCAAGTCAGAAAATATTTGAAAGGCTAGAGCAAATTTATGCGATCAACTGGATCGTCGAATAGGACTCCAGTTGATCGCATGGTGATCTAGAGCGGGGACAAACCTACCTAAAGAACTCTTGTGGTCTCACCGTAAATTGTACGAAGACCTGACGGGGCGCATTTCTGATACCGGCGAGATGCTGAGCGGTCACAGCAAACCCCCCGCCCGTATCGGCCGACCGGGAGTTATCGAAGGCAGACGTTAGGAACGCTTTGTCGGTCAAGTTTCGGCCGATCACATCGAACTGCCAGGCGCCATTTTCCGCACTGATACCGAAGTTGGCATGAAGCGTTGCATACGCCTTTTGGATTCCTTGCGGATTGTTTTCGCCATTTGCTTGGTATTTGCTGCTGAAACTGACCAAGCTCGCGGCGCGGAACAACAATCCATTGTAAGGCCGCTCAAAGCTTAGACCAGCCGATCCAGACCATTTCGGTGCGCGGCGCAGCGGCGTGCCCGACCGGTCCTGAGCTTCAAAACCCGTTCCGGCGACAAGGACGTTTGGGTTGTTTTCATCCGCCCAGGTTGTCGGGTCGCCATCAATATCGATGTTACACCCCGTGGCATCGAACCAGAGCTGAAACTCGTTACACTCCTGAATGAACTCTTCAAACTTGTTCTTGTTGTAGGAGAGGTTGCTCATAACGGTTAGGCCATCGAGCGGGGTTGCCCACAACATGTCTGCCTCGACCCCTCTTAATGTCGCTTCGGCCGCGTTGACGGTTTTAACGACGACAGCGCCCATGGGGTCGGTAAAGAATGAGGACTGCTGAAGATCCGTATAGTCATACAAGAAGCCGGTAACATTTAAACGCAGGCTGTTGCTAAACCACTCGGACTTCAAGCCGAATTCAAAGCCCTCAACCAATTCTTCGTTGAAGGCGTCGTCGATGGGCGTTGCACCCGGTATTGTGCTTCCCGAACGCTCGAGGGTGGAGGCGTTAAAGCCACCGGACTTAAAGCCTTCTTTGTAGTTGGCAAAGAGCGTGTGGTCGTCGGTGACATCCCAAGAGATGGTCACTTCGGGCGAAAAATTCGTATAGGACACTTCATCGACGGCGAAGACATGGGGGCCGGCAAGCCTGGGCCCGAAGGTTTCCAGGTTCTCACCGCTGGTGCCCCGGGTTTCGTCCGTATAGCGACCGCCCGCTGAAATCTCCAGGTTTTCGAGCACATCCACTTGAACTTGACCAAAGATCGACCAGGACTCCCCGGTGACACTTGCTGTTGCGTCAGGCCGCAACCTAAAGGTCGGCGCAATCCAGACGTTTGCGCCAAAGCTTGATTCCCGGTCGTCATAAAAGCCGCCGGCCATGAAACGAACGCGATCATAGTCGCCGCTGATACGCAGTTCCTGGGATATCGATTCGATCTCAATATCCTGACCGAGCCCCAGACCATGGCTGATGGTGTCCTCGCGTGCCCCCACATTGCCGAAGAGGAAATTGTTGATGTCGATCCAGCCTGTCAGGCTGTGAATCGACCAATTTTCGGTGAGTTCCACACTTGCATCGAGAGAAATTTGCGCGAGACGATATTTGTGCTGGGGTTCGTCCCGTCCAAAGCGAGATCCGGTCGTATCGAAAAACGGCGCCGCGGCATATCTGTCGTCAAGCATGCCGTCAGAGAACGGGTTTGACGTGGACCCATTCAGGCTAATGATCTGAACTTGGTTGTAATCATTACCTTCGCGATGACCGAAGATCCCTTTTAGAGACAGTGTAAAGCGCTCATATTCTCCGCGCAGCGTACCAATGACCAATGCCTCATTATAATCGGGCCCGGTATCATCGAAGGGCTGTGTCTGGGAGGGATCCCCATCCCCCCAAATGTTGTCGAAATAACCGTCTTGAGTCGCTGCTCTGACGCCGACACGAGCTCCCCAGTTGTTCGTCAAGGGTCCGGAAAGAACGCCGTGTCCGTAAATGCGTTCGCCATTGAATTCATATCCCGCCTGGAACTCTGAATAGAATTCATCGGTCGGATTTTTTGTCCGAAGACTGACAATACCGCCGGGGCTGTTCTTGCCGAAGAAGAGCGCTTGTGGTCCCTTTAGGACCTCGATGGCTTCGATTTCAAACAAACCAAAACGAAAAATCTGCGAGTTGCTGTGTTGGATGCCATCGATATTGGTGGAGATGGAATCATCCCCGGTGGCGTTGATGGCATTGCCTTGAATGCCCCGTAGATTGACGGAGGGTTGGGTCGGACCGTCCGCGTAAATCGTCAGACTCGACACAAGGTCATTCAAATCGCCGAAGGAACTGGTGGCATAAGCCTCAAGCATATCCGAGGTGAAAGCTTGGACAGCAACCGGGACATCTTGGATGCTTTCTTCCCGTTTACGTGCGGTAACCACAATCTCATCCAAACCACGAAACGAATCCGCTTCCGTTTCATCGGTCTGTGCCGGTGCGACGGCGGTGTGCCCCAGCAGTGCTCCGCCGGCGACGGTTGCCATTAAAACGCTCTTGAACGCATGCTTGAAAAACATGGATTAACTCCCCCCTATTGCTCATTGGGCGCAACGCACCCATTCCGTTCTGCTGGCGATCTCCCAGTCGTCCAGTCGCACCGCGCCACTTAGTGTTGGTAACGCGTGCACTCGTGCGTATGCGGAAATGGTAGAGGCGACATCACGAAAACGTCAACATTTAAGAAGCGAATCGCTTCTTACTATCATCTATGTGATTCTTATAAGAATCGTGATGATTGCTATTTGTTTGAACGTGTATCGGGAATAGGCTGAAAGCAGCAAGAGAGAAGACGTAGATGGGGTGGGCGTTCGATAGGCTGCCCACAGCGGATTTATCTGTGCCGCAAGCCTCTCAGTATTGTCTGACCGGACGTAAGAAAGAGTTCTCGGAGCTGATTGTGGGCGGTTCTTCTTCCCTTTTTGGGCGGAGCCCCAAGACTCATACCGCGCTGGCCCGATTGCATTTGAGAAACGCCAATCATCATTGCAGAGATGGACCACAAAGCTTCATTGGCTGCGTCCCAGTCTAAATCCAAGCAAATGGAAACATGTTGAACGCTGCGTTTTGCGTTTTCGCTGTATGACTGCCACCACGCCTTCAAAAATTCGTCGGACGAATTCTCATTCACCATGTTCTCGTATCGCCTAAGGATCGGCAAATACAAAGGATCGTCCAGGGCGGTATCCAAGAACGCTTTGACGAATGCCTTATCGGTCATCCCCGGCTTCGTCTTTCGAAGGAGACGATCCGTCCACGCCTTTATGAGATCCATATGGAGGACAAGAAGAAGATCCTCTTTGGTGCGGAAATATTTGTATATGCCGCCGCGCGAGAAGCCGGCCTGCTCAGCGACCCGGTCCAGCGTGAACTTGTCGAAACCGTATTCATTAAGGACCGCTTCCGCGCTTCTCAAAATGTGTTGGCTGCGCTCTTCCTTCTCGCCTCTTCGGGAGGCGCGCACATAGTGTTTTCTGTCGGGCAGCGATCGCAACGGACATGGATCCTGAGTATGGTTCTCGAATCTCTCACTTCTATACAGCGCTGTTCGGTGCATGTCAGCAGGGGGCACCGACCACTTGCTGCGACGTCCCAAAATATTGTGCGATATCATGGCCGACAGATCGATGAATCAGATCGTCATAGACAGTGTATGGCAGCGACACTTCCACGAAATCGTTTTCCCGGGATCCTCGTAGATCCGATCCGGTTTTTTCGCCGAACACTTTCTCCGGGCTATTTTTCGGAATCTTGTAGCCGGTGATGACGCCGGCCTTGGTGCCGAAACCGACGGTCGCGCCGAGCGGCTGGCCCGTCAGCATATGAGCGCCGTCCAATTCGACGTCGACGACCCGGTCGAGCTCCACCTTCCGGTTCGCCAGGGGCTCAAGCGTCACGAAAAACCGGTCTTCTTCGAAACAAAAAAGTTCAAAGCCGACAGCGAGGGGCGCCATGTCTGTCAGCTTAATGAAACAAAACTTGAGCTCGACTTTTTCCACGGTGAGCTCGGCAGCCACAGCCGAACCCACCATATTCTCCGCAGACGGAGGTAATACGAAGGTCGGCAGCGCGCAGAAGGATGCAGCGGCAAGAAACTCAAACTTTGAGACGGGTTTCTCGACGGTCGCTTTCATGTGCCCGCCAAACAAGTTGCGCACAGGTTTTGTGTTGAACGGTCCGGGGCAAGAAGTGTTGCCGCGTTCGGTATGGCCGTCCTGCCTCTCCAAGATCTGGCGATGTATCGACTAAATGCTCGCTCTCAGCGACAGCGCAACAAAACCCGCCGATGGGCACACCGACGAAATCCTGCATGCCGGCCACGGTAGCGTGCTTGACATTGTTGAATAATTGGGCTGCAAGACACTTTGCGCCATGGATGGGTGGTATGTGAGCAACTGAAAGGATACCAATGCTGTGATTTGGATACTGACGGTCGTTGGCGTTTGCATAGCGGGTCCCCTGGTCTATGCGCAATTGGCATTGAGCCGGGCCAATCTTGCGCGTTTCGATGGTATGGAGCAGCCACCCGAGTCCGCGGAACCGCTTAGCAAAGCTTATCGCGCGCGCATCGTTCAACTCTTGTCCTCCGTCAGTGCGGATGGTTCGACGACACCACAGCTGTCCCAAATCCGCGCCGTCTTCGACAGCATGGGGGATGGCGATTTCGGCGTCGATATCATCCCGACAACTGCTGATGGTGTGCCCGCCGAATGGGTGCTCCCACCCGACGGGCGGTCGGACCATCGATTGCTCTACATTCATGGTGGAGGGTTTTACATCGGCAGCGCAAAGAGCCACCGGCGCATCACCTCTGAAATTGCCAAGCGTACCGGGTGCTCGGTTCTTTCGATTAGTTATCGGCTGATGCCTGAACACAAAAGAAGCGACACCATCGAGGATGCCCAGAAGGCGTATCGCTGGATTTTGCGCAACGGCCCGAATACCAACGGTCCCCCTTCTTTCTTAGCGGTGGCGGGCGATTCCGCAGGGGGCAATTTGGCCTTGATGGTGGTCGCGTGGGCACGGAATGAAGGGCTGCTACCGGCGCACGCGGTGGTCGGCCTGGCGCCGGCAACGGATAGCGGTTTTCAAAGCCCAAGCTTGAAAGAGAATGTGGACACCGATCTGCTGTTGGGTCCGGTTCTCGGCAAAGCGATGAAACTGCCGGCGGCATTTCTTTTCCTCATGAATTGGGCCGGGTTGCGTATCCAACCCAGCAATCCGATCGTTTCACCATTGCGCGGAGATTTGAGCAGCCTGCCGCCAACCCTGCTGCAAGTCAGCAGCAGCGAGATGCTGCGGGACGATTCCGTGCGCTATCACAACAAAGCAAATGCTGCAGGGTCTCCCACAATCCTGCAACATTGGCCCGATCGCGCCCATGTATGGCATGCCATCGGATCGGATATTCCTGAGGTCCAAGAGGCTTTCGACAAAATAGAGAAGTTCATATCGCACAATATGGCTTGCATTGTTGAGGAAGCTGGTTCAACAAAATGAGGCGTGTTCATGCCGCCAAATCGTGCCATCTTAGGTTCGGTAGACAGGATACGGTTCAAGCTCGTTTTGTTGGCTGGCTGACCGTTTCCAGGTCATCCATGATGGATAAAAACTGAGCAATCCGTGACCAAACGCACTGGGACGAAAACCCAAACGGCCCGTTCATCAAGGCGCAGCGGCCAAAGGAAGGGCGCGACAAAAGCCAGCTCGATTGAGGCAAGCGTCTTCAATCGTGGCGATCAGCACCAGATCAAGACTGATGCCATCATAACAGCGGCCGCCCGGCTCATTTCGGAAAATGGCGTCGGCGGCACATCGCTCGACGATGTGGCCGACAAATTGGGTGTGACCAAACCCTCGGTCTACTACTACGTCAACAGCAAAGAAGAGTTGATATTCCTGTGTCATATGCGGATCGTGGAGCAGCAGACGCTCGCCGTCGACCGCGCGATTGCAACCAGCGGCACCGGCGCGGACAAGATCAAGGCCTTTATTCGCACCTATGCTCAGTTTGTCTGGTCGCCGGACTCGGGGCTCCCAAGGCTTTGGCAGGACAGCTCGTTAAACGCGAAGCGACGCAAAGAGGTGAACAAGGCATATCTCAAACAAGCCAAGCGCATCGGAGCTCTCATTGACGGGGGCAAGAAAGACGGCAGTCTGTTCCCACACGACTCTGAAATCGTCGAACGGGCGTTGGTGAGTTCCATTTTGTGGGTTCCGATTTGGTACAACGAACAATCGCTTCCTTACGATCGGGAAAAGCTCTTGGAAATGATAATCGAGCTCTTCTTTACGGGATTGACCCCGAAATAGCATCCGACTCCGCCGCACGGCGCCGGAGTATTACCATCGCGTTCAGCGCGTTAGGTTGAATTCGTGGGCGGATCGTCCTGATTTACCGGGCTTAGTGTCTTCCATTGCTATGGCAAGCACGGCCTGCTCTACCTCAAAATGGCGGCAGCTTTGGTCAAACCGGCAGGTCTTGAGCGCCTGGCCAGTTATTTCAGCAGTACACGGATGGTAAAGCGTCGCTGCGGTGTTTCGCCGTGTCGCGCCCATTGAACTGCTTGTCTGTGTTGAGCTGAGAAGGGTGTTTGGAGATCGTGGCCACGAAGAAACAGTTGGATCCGCCGCCGTTATCACTGTTGCCGGTGGAGATGATGACCACAATGATGGATCTGTACAGTTGGCCGAGTGCAAATCTGTTCAACGGATTTGCTCCGGGCGGCGATGGTCACCCGGTGCTTGTTCTTCCCGGATTTAATGCCGATGACAAGTCGACAACTCCAATCAGGGTTTATCTGAATAATCTCAATTATCGAACGCATGGCTGGAGGCTAGGTCGTAATCTTGGACCTAAAACCGTGGGGAAAGACGGCGCGGCCCTTGCGCGCCGAATCCATGATATCTGCAATCGCTACGATCAGAAAGTGTCGCTGATCGGTTGGTCGCTGGGCGGCATCTATGCGCGCGAGTTTGCGAAAGCCATGCCGGACAACGTTCGCCAAGTGATTACACTGGCGTGTCCCTTCGCCGGTGGATCCAATTCAACGCGGGCATCTCAGTTCTACAACCGAATGGTAGAAAACGAGATATCGACAGCAGAACGCGAAGAGCGAATGCGAGACGTATGGAAACCGCCAGATGGTATTCCGTCTACATCGATCTTCTCAAAAACAGACGGCATTGCAAACTGGCGTGCATGTGTCGAGCACCCCGCGCCGATGACAGACAATATTGAGGTCCGCGCCAGCCATTCGGCCATGGGGTACAACCCGTTTGTCTTGTTCGCAATCGCTGAGCGCCTTTCTGTGGAAACGGAGAACTGGTTTCCATTTGACCGGCTGCTCCATCCTTGGCGCCAAATTGCCTATCCGTCGTCCGGCCATGGCTATGACATCTAAGCGCCGATGATGCGCCCTTAGCGGGGCGGTCGGATTTCCAGCACCACTGTCATATGGGTACGTATACTGATAAAATAGGACTAGCGATCCATGAAGCAATTGTCAGGTTTGGATGCCGGTTTCATCGCGATGGAACGGCCGCATGCTCCCCTTCACATTGGAAGTTTGCTCATCTTTGATCCATCAACGGCCCCGGGTGGATTTGTCCGCTTTAAGGACATTCTCGACTTCGTCGGCAAAAGACTGCACATCGCGAAAATGCTGCGGCGGCGGTTGGTCAGAACGCCGTTGGACATCGATTATCCCTATTGGATCGAAGACCCAGATTTCGATCTCGAATACCATATCCGCCATATAGCGCTGCCGAAACCTGGGGACTGGCGCCAATTGTGCATCCAGTCCGCGCGCCTTTTCGCCAGACCCATGGATCTGACGCGCCCACCGTGGGAAATTACGGTGATTGAAGGGTTGGACAATGTGGAAGGTGTGCCGCCGGGCTGCTACGCAATGATGGTGAAGTTCCATCATTCGGCCGTCGACGGCCAGGGGTCCGGACAAGCGTTGCTTGCTATTCTTGATACGCCTGAATTAGATGAGTTCTTCGCTCAAAACAAAGAGTGGCACCCGGAAAAAGAACCAAACAAGATCGATCTCTTTGTGCGGGGGTACTTCAAAGCACTCTTCAATCCTATTCGGCAAATAGGGGTGGTCACCAGTTCTATTCCGGCGCTGTTTCGAATGGCCCGCGGTGTCTTGAGCAATGAGTATGACGTCAGTGCCATGACCGAGGCACCGAAGATCAGGTTTAACGAAAGGATTACTTCGGCGCGAGTCTTTGGCGCCGAATCTCTTCCGCTTGAAGGCATCAAAGCGATCAGAGACCTATCCCCCGGCTGCAAGGTTAACGACGTCATGCTGTCCCTTGTCGGGGGCGCGCTTCGAAAGTACTTGGATGCCCATGGCGAATTGCCGAACGAGTCACTCTCCACAGCGGTCCCAATTTCGGTGCGCACCGAAGAAGAATGGGACAAAGAAGGTAATGAGGTGACGGGCATGGTCATCCGGCTGGGAACGCATATTGATGATCCGGCAAAGCGGCTGGTGTCCGTCCATGACGAGACCGCGAAGAACAAAGCCATGACGCATGCCGTTGGGGCGCGCCGCTTGGCGGAACTCAACAAATCGGCGCCTATGTTCAGTCTTGGTCTTGCCGCCAGGCTCTTTGTCGACACGGGCTTGTCTAGTTCCCGTGCGTTTATCAATACGATCATCACGAACGTGCCGGGTGGGTCGGACCCCATGTATTCAACCGGTGCAAAATTGTGTGCGTCGTATGGAATGATGTGCTTGCCGGATGGGATGGGGCTTGGGCACACCGTTACGAGTTACCTGGGAAATGTCACAGCTTCATTCACCGCATGCCGCAAGATGATGCCGGACCCGGAGTTCTACTCACAATGCATCCGAGACTCTTATGACGAACATATCAACGCTGTGGGATATAAGCCCAAGCCGGCTAAACGAAAGACATCACGCAACAGCGCAAAGCCGAACGCGGCATCGCGGTCAAAGCGTAAGACAAAATCATCGCCGACACAGATAGCGCCGTCACCATAGCTGGCGGCAGGGGGGGGGGCGCCGTAGATCGCGGTGGCTCGAATGACATGGGCGAACGGCCACAGGCCACCCGTGACTTGTTGGTCATTGCAGTCTCGATTTCACAAACGCGCCGATCGCTTCAATCGCGTCGCGGGCCTCGTCGAACTCGCTGCCGAACCAGTGCCAGACATGGACCATGTCCGGCCACACCTGCAATGTGACGTCGACGCCATCCATCCGCGCTTTGTGAGCGATCGCCAAGCCGTCATCTAAAAGAACTTCCGCACCGCCGACTTGGATGAGCAGTGGCGGTATACCTCCAAGCTCACCATAGAGCGGCGAAACATCGGGGTGTTTCGGATCGCCGTCAGCCACATAAAGCTGTGCACCGATCTCCAGCGGCACTACGCTCGCAAAGTCGCGACCGATATTGGTTTTCAAAGATTTGTGGGAAAGCGTCATATCGATCCACGGAGAGATCGGAATGCCGGCGCTCGGGGATGGGAGTTCGCCTGAATCGCGGAGACGCGTGAGCGCAGCAATGGTCAGCCCGCCGCCTGCCGATTCTCCGCTGATCACAATGTTCTTTGGGTCGTACCCGGATGCCAGAAGCCAACGATAGGCGGCAATCACGTCATCTAACGCGGCCGGGGCCGCATGTTCCGGGGCCAGCCGATAGTCGAGACTAAACACAGTCGCTTCGCTGGCCCGGGCAATGCGCGAGCAACACTCACGGACAGTGACATGAGAGCCTGCTATGTAACAGCCCCCATGTATGTAGAGGATGACCCGCTCTGCCCGAGATTCCGGCACACGGATCCATTCGCCGCCAATGGGCGCATTGTCGACCGGCTCAACTTGGACGTCTTCAGCTAACGGATACCGGTTGTCGAAAGCGGACATCATCAGCCGAATGCGTTTCAGCGATTGTGAGTACTTCTCACGCACCTCGCGCTCTTCTTCCATCACCTTCATGAAGTTTTTGAAGCTTTGACTGGGCATGACATGTCGCTCGGCTTGTTGACGAAAGTTTCTTTAAAGTATATTTTTTTACTTAAAAGTAAAACCTCAAATATGAACCTAGTGAGCCGGTTTCCATGGATTTAGCAAAACGACAACTCGAAGAATTTGTGCGCCGCTGGTATGAGGAGTTTCCGAAGGGCGATGTGGCGGAAATGGCCAACTTCTACACCGATGATGCACGGCTTTTTCTGACCGGGTTGAAAGGCGTGAATGGCAAGCAAGCGATTGGCGAACTAATCGCGACCATGCCCAAACACCTGGAAATGAAATGCGAACACAAAGTAACCGACGTCGACATGTTGTCCGATGATTTGGCGGTCGTGACCGGCATCGGCTGGGTGGAAAGCGTCCCGAGGGCGGGTGGAGATACGATATTCGATGCCTCTCGGTTCATCATGGTGATGAAACGAGACGCCCAGACGGGAGAATGGCGGTCCCATTACGACATTTCTCAGCATACCCCCGATGCTTCGTTCGACGACAGGCCCGGCCAATCCGATCAATGAGGTTTTGGCGCCAGGTGAAAGGCGCGCCTGTGATCGATCGGCTCCGGTCGGGGAAGCTTTGCCGTCTCTAGGAACAATTGCCCGCTTATTCTTCGAATCCGACGAAGACGACAGTCTCATCTATGGGTTTTCGCCGCGAGACGACGGCGTTCGCCGGGAACGAATCGTCCGGAAATCCCATAGCGACACAAATCATGATGACCTGGTCGTCCGGAATCCGTGCGTGCTCGCGCACGACGGGCGACTGCATGATGCCTTGGCTGTTGATCACACAGCCGAGGCCTCGTGACCAGGCGGCATTGACCAGGGCATTGGTGACAGCCCCACAATCGAAAGGAGCGACATCGTCGCCATGTATCGATCTATCATAGGTCACGACGATAGATACGGGCGCGTCGAACTGGCGAAATCCGCGCAGTACCCAGTCCTGCCGTCTAGCCTTGTCATGACGCTCGATTCCCATTGCGGCAAAGAGTTGTTTCGCGATTTCGATCTGGCGATCACGGTGTTTCCCCGTGTAGACGCCGCGTGTGCGGAATTCTCTGGAATCGGGCACGCCTGCAAGATTGCGTTCCACGTTGCCGGCACGGATGCGGTCGAGCGGCTCACCGGAAATTACGTAGAAGCTCCACGGTTGCGTGTTCAGAGATGATGGCGCCCGCATTGCAATTTCAATCACCTCGCCAATGAGGCGCTTGGGCACGGGGTCCGGTTTGTATCCGCGGATACTGCGTCGTCCCAAAACAACTTCATCATATTGCATTCGCAAACCTCAATTTACGCAACCCTCTTGGTACAGACCACCTGTCGCGTCCGAAATCCAAACATAGTCCTGTCTACACGTGAGATATGATTGGCCGCGCGTGCCGGCCGGTTCGTCCGTCGACATTGTTTACGCGCTGGAGTGCGCAGCCATCCCGCCATCGACGGGAATCGTCGCCCCAGCAATGTAGGCGGCTTCGTCAGACGCTAGGAACGCAACGATGCCGGCGACTTCTTCAACCGATCCCATGCGGCCCACGGGGATGGTTTGACTGTAGTATGACTGAAGATCAGGCACAGCGTTGACGACAGCGGTATCTGTCGTTTCCAACAATCCCGGCAACACGGCGTTAATGCGTACATTGGCGCTGCTAAACTCACGGGTCAGGTCGCGGCTACAATTGGAAATCGACTCTTTGAGTGTCGCGTCTTTCGAAACAGAGGCTATTTCATGACTACCGATTGGTGGCGCAACATTGATGATAGAGCCCCCCGGATTGTCTTTAACAAGAGGAACGGCTGTTCGGCAAATCTCAGTCACGATTGAAGGGGATCCCGAATTTGTCTGCCCCCCTCTGGCACGTGCCTTAGCGTCATCCGCCATCATTTCGCACCAAACATTCACAATGACGTCGACCTGCCGAAACTGCTTTTTGACCAGGCTGGCAAGTGTGCGGAATTCGTCAACATTCGCCGTATCAATCTTCAGATAAGTGCCACCTGTTTGGTTTGCTAGGGTGGTTCCGCGTTCTTCGTCCAATCCGGCAACGACCAGTTTGGCGCCTTCCGCAGCAAACCGGCGCGCGACGGCAGAGCTCATTTCCGATATGCCGCCGGCAATTAGCGTCGTTTTCCCACTAAACCTCATCATCGCCCTCGCCGATCGATCTTTAGTTTCTTTCGCCAATGCATCCGGGCCACTCCATGCTCAAAAAAAAGACCCGAGGCCGGTTTTCAAACCGACTTCGGGTTGGCCAGTACAGTATCGAGCAACAAATGCTCGGGGAGGAATACATCGTGAGCCGGACATCCGTGACGAGTCATTTGTGCCATTCTCAATGTTCTTCGTTTTCGGAGGTCCCAGCTTCGTCTTACGAAACAGCTTTGTAGACAGAGACGACGGCCGCACCCGGAACGCCAATATTATGCTGGAGTGCGACTCGGGCACCCTCGACTTGGCGTTTGTCTGCCTCTCCGCGCAAATGCCAGACCAACTCCACGCATTGTGCAACGCCCGTCGCGCCGATCGGATGCCCTTTCGACATAAGTCCGCCTGACGGATTGACCACGACCTTCCCACCATATGTGTTGTCGCCGTCTTCGACGAACTGAGTCGCTCCGCTTTCCTCGCAAAGACCAAGGCCTTCGTAGGTGATGACTTCATTCGGCGTGAAGCAATCATGCAGCTCGACAACGTCGGCGTCTTCCGGGCCGATCCCCGCCATTTCGTAGGCCGATTTTGCAGCGCGTCGGGTGTAGTCCTGCCCGACCACGTTTCGTGCATTCTCGAACAGTGTGTCGGTATCTGTGGCCATGCCTTGTCCGGCGATTTCGACGAGCCTGTTCATCCCGTGTTTCTTTGCGAAGGCTTGGCTGACCACAACGACAGCCGCAGCTCCGCAAGTGGGCGGACAACACATAAGTCGGGTTAGACTGTCACCAAAAATTAGTTTGGATTCCATCACATCTTCGACCGTGATGGGTTTCGTAAAGAGCGCATACGGATTGTTCGCCGCGTGCTTGCGAGATTTCACGGCGACCTTTGCGAACAAATCGGGTTTCGCTCCGTAAGTTTCGAGATATTCGAACCCTGCCGAACCAAAGAGAGTTGGGGCACCGGGCCCGTGGGGCGTATTTGGCCGAATGCTGAGCAGGGCCTTCATGACTTCACGACCCGGAGGTGTCCGGTCATCCCAATTCGCCGTCAGGGCACCCGGCTGCATTTGCTCAAAACCAAAGGCAAGAGCGCAGTCCACCACACCGGATTCGACGGCTTGACGCGCAAGATAAATGGCCGAGGAGCCCGACGCACAATTGTTGTTCACGTTGAAGATCGGGATTCCGGGATACCCCAGCTCATATATGGCTTTTTGGCCGCACCCGCTGTCGCCGTATATGTAGCTTGCGTAGGCCTGTTCCACGTCTTTCAATTGAATGTCGGCATCTGCAAGCGCGGCCCTAATTGCCTTGCTTCCCATAACTTCGTACGGTTCGTGTGCACCGGGTTTTTTGAACTCCACCATGGCGGCACCGCCAATATAGGCTTTGTCTGTCATCTTTTTCCTCAACTCTCTTCGTTCGAAAATACGTCCTGCGGATTAGCCCGAGGCAAAACGTTGACTTCAGGCGACGCATAGGGCGGTGCCGGTGGTCGTGGCGCCTTCAAGGATGGCGATTGCCATGGCGGCCTGCTCGTCCGAATTGCCCTGGTAGAGCCCCAGATTTTCTAATGACGTATCAGACGCGCGACGATTGTTGCCACGGCGAAAGCTGACACGGGATCTGGTATTTCACGACAATCTGGTGCCGCTACCATTGGTAGGGCCGGCCGGCCCAATTGCTTCTAGGAGGGACGGTTACATCTTCGCTTTATAGGCACTGAACCGCTGCTCGAAGCTGCCGCGGTCGCTCAGGATCCGCGCAAGTTCGCTAAACTCGAGTGCGGCGCGTTCCTTCATCTCTTCGGTGGTGTGTCGCAGGAGCTTTTTGGTCGCCGTTAATGCCACGGTCGACTTTTTCGAAAGGCGCTCGGCCAGCGCCCGTGCGCGGCTGCGCAGTTCGGCCGACGGTGTCATTTCAGAGACAAGACCGATATCGGCCATATACCGCGCGTCAACGAAATCTGATTCAAAAAACAATCTCGCCGCACGATGGTAGCCGACACTTGCGGGGAGAAGCAGAGTCGATACCGCTTCGGGCACCATCCCAAGGTCGGCAAACGGAAAGCGAAATCGCGTTCCTTCAGCCGCAAGGATAACATCGCAATGAAGAAGCATTGTCGCGCCCACGCCAATAGCAACCCCGTGCACGGCCGCGATAATCGGCTTTTTCGCTTCCATCAGTGCTGTGACGAATTCTACGGCTGGGTGAACGTCTCCGGGCTTTCTCGATTCGGAAAAGCCTGAAAAATCCGTGCCGCAACAGAACGCATCTCCGGCCCCTTGCAGTACGACGATGTGGATATCATCGTCCTCGTCGGCGCGCCGCAAATTACGTGTGAGGTCAACATACATCTCGTCCGACAGGGCGTTCTTTTTGTCTGGCCGGTTGAGCGTGACGGTCAATATGTTGTTGTGAACTGTGGCTTCGATTTGATTAGCAGTCATGGTTTGCCGTCGCAATTCCCCGTATCGTATCCATACTTTGCCGCCCGACCGCCCACATTGAAATGGAATTTTTGGCGATCGGATTTTCCGAAGTTCGGGGTGTTTGAATTTGCATATCAGATTTCCTTCGCCGCCTTCCACAGCTAAAAGGGACATTGGATCTGGTAATTCACGACATGGATCAATGGCTCGTATTGCATGCTTGGATCCGAAACGACCCGGGAGCCGGATACGGAACACTTGTATAACGCGCGCCAGCCGAGCGGCAAATTAGCAAATTTGGGGGGAGGTTCAACGGGTTCGATCCTCCGCTCAAACTGGACAGATTCTGCATTCCGTGGTCTAATTTTGCAGCATTTTGACGGGAAATTGAGGAGCCAATTTGCTGTTTCCGAACGCTGAGGGGGGCTTTCGGTAGGGAGGATTCAAGATCGTGGTTAACGCGACTGAACACATATATGCGGCGACCGCGCGGTCTCCTTTGGTGGACGCAAATGTGGGTCCATATTACATCCGCGGCTGCCTCCAGGGTGCTGTCCAGCAAGGTCACGATCCGGCGGAGTTGCTGACGGCCGCGCAAATTGATCCGTCGGTCTACACAGACCCTGATGCACGGATCAATGGCGACGAACTTCAGCGCCTCGTTCTGACAGTGCGGAATATTCTGAATGACGAGTATTTGGGCTTTCTCAATGTCCGAGGGAAGGTCGAGATGAGCTATGTCGTCGGTAAGAGCGCGGTGAACTGTCAAACATTCGGCGAGGCCATGAAAAAGATGGTCAAGCTTGTCAGTGCCATGCGCAGCGACATGGAACCCAGCCTCGTTGTCGATTGGAACAGCGATCAAGTGGAGCTTGCGTTTAAAGTAACCGGATATAGCGAGGAAGTGGAACCTCACATCCTTTCCTGGCTGAAGATGTACTGGTTGTACAAGTTCCAATGCTGGCTGATCGGGCAGCGCATAGAACTCACCAGCGTCTTCTTTATCGGCCAGCCTGACGGTTCCGCAGATATTGTCGACTCGACGGAAGTTTTTGGTTGCCCGGTGCTTTATGGCCAAGACGAAGGCAAAATGTGTTTCCCGCGGCACTATCTTGGTGCCCCCATCATCCGAAATGAAGTGGAGCTGCGCGAGCGGGATTTTACCTACGGTCACACGAATTGGTTCGCAGTTCCCGGTAAGGACCAATCGATTTCATCGCGTGTCGAGCAGTTGCTGATCGACATCTATCGGGAGGGACAACAGACCCCCAATTTGGATGTGTTGGGCGACATTTTGTGTTGCAGCCCGCGGACACTTTCCAGAAAACTTCAGAAAGAAGGGGCGTCCTTTCAGGAGCTGAAGGACAAAGTGCGCCGTTCAATCGCCGAAAAGCTGTTGTCGACGACCGACCTTTCAATAGCCGACATTGCCGAAAAGGTTGGCTATTCGGAACCCTCTGACTTCACCCGTGCTTATATTTCGTGGACGGGGATGGCACCGTCGGACTATCGGGCTCAAAAGGCCGAATAGGTCACTTATGCGGAGCTTTTGTCGTCTCGTTTTGCTGGGCGCGGTGTCCTGCTTTGCCATGGCGCAACGGCGCGCTGTCTTCGAACAATTATTGCCATAGGCACTTCTTGTGAGGAGCACTCCGGTCGGGTTTGGTACTCGGTTCCGGCAATTTGCAACCGTGGTAACAACCAAGACGAAACTTGGCCTGGTGAAGGGCGTCGAGCGGCTCGGCTCGGTTTCCTATTTGGGCATACCGTATGCTGCGGCACCGTTGGGGCCGCTACGCTGGCAACCCCCGGTCGAGCTCGGAAGTTGGGATGGCTTGTTGGATGCGACGCAACATCCAAACCGATGCTACCAGCTTCCGTTTCCCCAAACGCTGAACCCGGGCGAGATTCCTGGAAGTGTGAGCGAAGACTGCCTCTATCTGAACATCCACACCCCAGCAGCCGATGACAAGAAGCGTCCTGTCCTGGTTTACATTCATGGTGGCGGCTACACGGTCGGCTCTGCAAACGACTTTGATCCGAGTCCGTTCGCGCGCAAGCACGATGCGGTCGTAGTTGCGATAAATTACCGGCTGGGGCTGTTTGGGTTTCTGGACCTCAGTACTTTTGGTTCCGACTATGTGGGAAGCGCGAGCCTCGGTTTTCAAGATCAAATTGCGGCAATCAGATGGATCTCGGAACACATTGGCGCTTTCGGCGGCGACCCCGACAACATTACCGTTTGCGGGGTGAGCGCGGGGGCCGGCTCCGTTTTGGCGCTTATGGCGGCGCCGTCCGCCAAGGGGCTTTTTCAAAAAGCGATCGGCTTCAGTCCGGGCGAAATAGCCCGAGAGCCGCCTGACTTGCTCGCGTCGCTTGCCGATGCGCTTGGGGTAAATGAAGATTCCGTCCTTGAGCTCCTGCAGTCGTTCACCGGCGATGAGCTGTTCAAATTGCAAGTCGATACGGGTGTGACCGGATCGGCTGCTGTTGATGGCACGATTATTCTGCAGCCGGCCGATGACGCAATCCGGCAGCGGATCAATCCGGTGCCGCTCATCATCGGCACCTGCATCAATGAAGGCACGATGCTGACGCCTTCTCTGGACGATTACGAAAACATTCCTGATCTGTCCGGAATCGAAGCAAGTCTGACACCGACAATCGGGCGCGGAGATCCGGATCGATATGCCAGTTTTCTTGGTAGGTTAATGCCGCACGCCACGCCGGAAGAACGCATGAACAGGCTGTGGTACGACTATTTCCGCGCGCCCACATTGCGCACCGCGCAAGCGGCGTCGGAGGTATCTGTCGATGCTTGGGTCTACAGCTTCGAGGTGCCGACCGATCATCCGTTCGGCCCGACGCACGCCAGCGACATGCCGTTTTCCTTCTATCTGTTTGAAGAAGTTGATGACGGATCCGTTATTGCATTTCACCCCAACAATGCTGCCAATCGGCGGTTGGCGGAAATCTGGTCCGGGACGATCGCCAACTTTATGCGCACCGGCGACCCGAACTGGGCCCGCATTCCGTCTTGGCCGAAGTACGAAACGCCGTCTCGATCGTCGATGGTTTTACGCGAAGAACTCGCCGCAATGAATGACATAGACGGGGCGGACGCCCGTGCGGCGTACGGAATGGGCTAGGCGGGCATGCCGCCGACTCACGTGTCTGCTCCGGTCACCGAACAATGCGCCATGCACGCGCCGTTGTAAGAGAAACCTGCAAGAACAATCGGAATGGCGATCAAAAAACTACTCATTGCTAATCGAGGCGAAATCGCGATTCGAATTGCGGCGGCGGCCCACGAACTAGGCATCTTCACAACGTCGGTTTACGCGCAAGATGATGCTTCATCATTGCACAGGTTCAGATCGGACCAGAGTATTGCGTTGGCGGGCTCGGGTCCCGCTGCGTATCTTGACGGCGAACAAATCACTCGTCTCGCCGCGGAAACAAATTGCGATGCCGTTCATCCCGGTTATGGGTTCCTGTCGGAAAACCAGGCGTTTGCACACCAATGTCAAGAAGCCGGCCTCAAATTTGTCGGGCCGGACCCAGAAACACTTGGGTTGTTCGCCGACAAGTCAAGAGCTCGAATCTTGGCCGACAAGTGTGGTGTTCCCATCATAGCCGGAACAAAAGGTGACATTACGCTTGACGATGCGCACGCTTTCTTTGGTGCGCTTCGCCCGAATGGGGCGATGATCATTAAGGCTGTCGCAGGTGGCGGCGGCAGGGGCATGCGGATTGTCACGGCCGCGGCGGATATCGATTCGGCGTATCAGCAATGTAGAACCGAAGCAGAACAGGCATTTGATGACGGATCATTGTTTGCAGAGCAGTTCCTTGCGCAGGCCCGCCACGTTGAAGTTCAAATTGTTTCAGACGGCGACGGAGACGTCGTTCACCTTGGTGAGCGCGAATGCTCTTTGCAGAGGCGGCACCAGAAAATAATCGAGTTTGCGCCCTGTCCGCATATGACGCAGCCACTGCGCCACAGGATCACAGCCGCAGCGGTTAGTCTTGCCAAAACAGCCGGTTACGAGAACATCGGGACGATCGAATTTTTGATTGACGGCGATCAGATGCGATCCAATCCGGACGATGCCGACTTCTACTTTCTCGAAGCCAATCCGCGTATCCAAGTCGAGCACACGGTGACTGAGGAAGTCATGGGGGTCGATCTTGCAAAGATTCAGCTAATGATCGCCGCCGGACGAACGCTTCAGGATCTGGAATTACACCAGGGCCGATTTGAAAGCGCACATGGCCATGCGCTTCAAGCGCGTATCAATATGGAACGTATGGAGGTGGATGGCCGTGCGACGCCCACAGCCGGCAAGTCAATTGGCGTCTATGAAATGCCATCCGGCCGTGGCGTCAGAGTCGACGGCTGCGGCTATGTGGAGTACACCACCAACCCGCGTTACGACAGCCTTATCGCTAAGCTGGTTGTCCATTCGGATCAACAGGACTTCAACGCTCTGCTGAAAATGGCGCGCCGTACACTGAGCGAGTGTCGCATCGAAGGTGTCGAAACCAACATTCCGTTCCTGCGGGCGGTGTTGGCAAGAGATGAAATTGGTATCGGGTCGGTTCACACTCGTTTTGTCGACGAACATGCCGCAGCGCTCGTTGATGCCGCGCGTCAATATCAAGCGCCGCTCGTTCCATCGGTTTCTTCCGACTTGGGAGTGCTTTCAACCGGTCAAATTCAGCCGCCGCCGACGATGCTGGGCGAACTTCCCCCCGGGTCCATCTATGTCGGTGCCCCAATGCAAGGAATGATCGTCGACGTTCATGTGGACGACGGTGCCACGGTTTCCGAAGGCGAACTTCTCGCCACTTTGGAAGCCATGAAGATGCTACACGACATTACTGCGCCTCAAAGTGGGGTGATCAGACGCATCGGCGTACGACCCGATCAAATAGTCGAAAGCGACCAGAACATCATGATTCTGGAAGTCACTCAGTCGGCCATTGGCGCGAACGATCAGGCGGAAGTTGAAATTGATCTCGACGAGATACGGCCTGACCTAACGGCCATTCTTGAACGGAAAGAACTGGGTCTTGATCCCGCAAGACCGACAGCCGTCGAAAAACGCCGTAAGACCAATCAACGAACGGCGCGAGAGAATATCGAAGACTTATGCGATGACGGGTCTTTCGTCGAATATGGTGCGCTGGCCATCGCCAGCCAGCGGCGCCGGCGCAGCGTGGACGATTTGATTCGGAACACGCCGGCCGACGGTTTGGTCATGGGTGTCGGCAATGTGAATGGTAGCTTGCTGGGCGATGCTTCGAGCAAGTGCGCTGTTCTCGCCTATGACTACACCGTTCTTGCCGGCACGCAGGGATACCAAAACCACCAGAAGAAAGACCGGATGTTTCAGCTCGCCGAGCGACGCCAGCTGCCGGTGGTCCTGTTTTCAGAAGGCGGTGGCGGCCGCCCTGGTGATTTGGACATCCTGGCCGTCACGGGCCTCGATGTGGCGTCGTTCTCCTTGTTGGCAAAGCTGAGCGGCTTGGTTCCCCTTGTGGGCATCAATTCGGGTCGTTGCTTTGCGGGCAATGCAGCATTGCTCGGCTGCTGCGATGTCATAATAGCAACCAAGAACTCTTCGATCGGTATGGGGGGGCCGGCGCTTATCGAAGGGGGCGGACTGGGCGTTTACCAACCCGACGAAATTGGACCGATGTCGGTTCAGGTGCCGAACGGTGTCGTGGATATTGCCGTTGAAGATGAGGTGGAAGCGGTTGCTGTCGCTAAAAAGTACCTCTCCTATTTTCAAGGTTCGGTCACCGACTGGACCGCGCCGGATCAGAGGTTGCTGCGACGAGCGATTCCTGAAAACCGCGTTCGCGCTTATGACATCCGTAGACTGATTAGTTACCTGGCGGATTCAGACAGCGTCCTTGAAGTTCGGCCGGAATACGGTCACGGTATTGTCACGGCGTTTATTCGCATTGCGGGCCGTCCGTTGGGCGTCCTTGCGAACAATTCTATGCACCTGGGAGGTGCCATAGATGGACCAGCTGCCGATACGGCGTCCCGCTTCATGCAGCTATGTGATGCGCACGACATTCCAATTCTGTCGCTTTGCGACACGCCAGGATTCATGGTGGGGCCGGAGACCGAAAAGACGGCGGTTGTGCGCCGGTTCGCGAGAATGTTTGTCACTGCGGCGAGTGTCACAACACCCGTCTTGGCGGTTGTCCTTCGGAAGGCTTATGGGTTGGGGGCCATGGCGATGATGGCCGGACAAGCGCAGGTTCCCGATTTTCTCGTAAGTTGGCCAAGCGGCGAATTCGGAGGCATGGGGTTGGAAGGTGCCATCAAGCTCGGGCTCCGCAAAGAAATTGAGGCCATCGAAGATCCGGAAGAGCGCGAAGCCTATTATCGCGAGCAAGTTGCTGCGGCCTACGAATTTGGAAAGGCCGCGAATGCCGCTGCGCAATTTGAAATCGATGATGTTATCGATCCGGCGGAGACAAGACGATGGATTTTGTCGGCCTTGAGTTCCGTCGGCGAGCGGCCGCGTAAAGAGGGCAAAAAGCGAAATCAAGTTGATACTTGGTAGACCTCGCCGTCGAAATCGGCTCAGGGATTCGAACGGTTTGCAGGTAAGTGTCATTGATGTCGCGGTCGTTCGCGCGCTTCGGCAAATGTCTTGATTTCCCAGCGTGCTTGTCATGTTTCGCCACGGCTAATCCAAGGGCGTCTTAGTACGCTTTAGTCGCATTTCGAACGAGCCCAAAGGCGCATGGCGTCAAGCAATTGGGAGCATCGAATACTTCAACGCTTTCCGGCGAGAAAGGGTGCCGTCGTGAATTTTCAGTTTTCGGAGGAACAAGAGCTGCTGCGCAGCCAAGCGCGCAAGTTTCTCGAGAAAGAATGCTCGAGCCAAGTCGTGCGAGAAGTCCTCGAATCCGACCAGCCGTTCGACCGCGACCTGTGGAGCGCAGTTGCGGAATTAGGCTGGACCGGCGTTGCGATCCCGGAAGAGTTTGGGGGGCTTGGTGTCGGCTATCTCGAATTATGCGTCATTGCAGAGGAACTCGGTCGCGCTCTCGCACCGGTTCCATTTTCATCCTCAATTTACTTGGCGGCAGAGGCCTTGCTTTTGGGCGGCAGTTCAACACAGAAACAGCGCTGGCTTCCCAAGATTGCATCAGGTGAAACGACAGGAGCCTTCGCCATCGCGGAAGGTGCCGGCGCGCCTGCTTGGAACAGAATGAATACGAAGGCGGAAACTTGCGGCGATGGGCAATTCCGTATCAATGGCGTCAAAACACCCGTTTTAGATGGCCTAAAAGCAGACATCGCAATTGTAGTCGCGCTCGAAAACCAGGTGCCGGGATTGTACTTGGTTGATCTGAACCAAGAAAACGTCACGCGCACGCTCGAACCCAGCATCGACGAGAGCCGGCCTCATGCGCGCATCACGTTTTCCGACGCTCTTGGAGAAAGACTTGGAAAACCAGGCGTTGCAACCATTCGCCAATTGCTGGACCGAGCGGCCATCCTCGTGGCATTTGAACAACTCGGCGGCGCCGACGCTTGTCTGCAGATGGCGGTCTCGTATGCGAAAGAGCGGTTTGCATTTGGCCGTGCAATCGGTTCGTTTCAGGCCATCAAGCATAAGTTGGCGGATATGTATGCGGAACTTGAGCTGGCGCGGTCGAATTGTTTCTTCGGTGCGTGGGCGTTGTCGACCGACGATCCGGAACTCTCGGAAGCGGCCGCGGTCGCGCGCCTCAGCATTTCGCGAGCCTACACCAACTGCGCAAAGGAAAGCATCCAAGTCCACGGCGGCATTGGATTCACCTGGGAACTGGATGCGCACCTCTACTATCGCCGCTCCAAACTTTTGAACGTGGCGCTGGGCAGTCCTGCTCGATGGCAGGAATACCTAATTCAATCCCTTGAACAGAAAGAGGAGGTGGCGGGGAACCACGCTCGCGTCGCCTAGTGTTTTTGAATGAATTTTGATGACTCAGCAGAAGAAGCCTCATTTCGTGCGGCGGCAGGCTCTTGGTTGTCCGCGAACAAGTTCGACTACAGAACATCGCGCACGTCAGAAAATTTTTTTGATGCTGTCAGAAAATGGCAACTCCTCAAACATGAGGGGGGTTGGGGGTGTTTGCACTGGCCGAAGGAATATGGTGGCCAGGACGCTGCGCCCATCCAAACACTGATTTTTGCGCAAGAAGAACAAGCTGCCGGGATGGCGATGTTGTCCGTGGCAAACACGATTACGATCGGAATGGCAGCCGCGACGATCATGCATTGCGGCAACAGCCAACAAAAGCAACGACATCTGCCGAGGATTGCGCGGGGAGAAGAAGTCTGGTGCCAATTGTTTAGCGAACCCGCTGCGGGATCTGACTTGGCCGGCATTAAAACGCGCGCCGTCCGCGACGGCGACGATTGGGTGATCAACGGACAAAAGGTTTGGACAAGTTACGCACAATATTCTGACTACGGAATCCTAGTTGCGCGAAGTGACCCGTCAGCTGCAAAGCACAAGGGACTCACATTCTTTTTGGTGGACATGAAATCCCCCGGTCTGGAGGTCCGGCCGATCAAACAGGCATCGGGCGGTTCAGACTTCAACGAAGTCTATTTCGATAATGTGCGAATACCGGATTCCAACCGCGTTGGCGAAGAAGGAGACGGATGGCGCGTCAGTCTCACCACGCTTATGAACGAGCGCGCAGCGGTGGCGAACATATTTCCGACAGACTTCGAGCAGGTTTGGAATTTGGCACGCGAGACTCCGTTGAACGAGGGTATGGCGATTGAAGACAGTGCGGTGCGCAGCTTATTGGCGGATTGGCATGTTTGGTCGCGCGGACTTAAGAATTTTGGCATGAGACTGCAGTCGGACATGTCACAAGGTAAGGTGCCCGGACCGGAAGCTTCAATCTGCAAGCTTATGTTGGGCGCGCAACGACAAACCTATTTGTCAGAAGCGCTCGATCTTATGGACTTTGGCGGGCCGGCGCTTTCAAACAGTGGCGATGCCGGTTGGCATTTTGCCTATTTGCGGGTGATTGCAAACCGCATTGAAGGCGGCAGCGATGAGATCCTTCGTAACATTATCGGTGAGCGCGTATTGGGCCTGCCGTCCGAACCCCGGGTCGACAAAAACACGCCCTTCAACGCGATCCCGACGGCCCTCTAACTTGTAGTTGGTCCAAGGGATGCCGGCGGAGGCTTGCAGGGCTAACGGGCTTCGGTGTCCAATGTTGTCGATGTTTGGACGAAGAGCGAGAACGACGCCTCAACAAGGGTGTGGCTTGTGATTTCAGCTCAGAAAAGACAGCGCCGACCATGAATGGGGCTTCGCAGGCAAAGGCTATGACAACTCCAGATTCGAATGATGCCCCGATCATTAATGCGTCGGCAGGACAGCGCTTTACGATTGCAAACACCGAACTATTGGACACGCGCCGCGCCATTAACTTTGCAGCCAGCATCAATGAGCGAAATCCAGCCTATTTTGACGACACCCGTCCGGGCGGGCTGATGGTGCATCCGGCGATCGCCTATTCCTTTCAGTACAACAGTCAAACGCGCCTTGGCATTCCGCCCCAACCAAAGAACCGCTGGATCGGTGTCGTTCACGCCGAAACGGATATCCGGTTCATGCGCCCCTTTCGCACCGGACAAGTCATCACCACGCAGGGGCGGCTGGTGACGAGAAAGCAGATCAAGTCCGGTGTTTACAATGTTGACCGGTATCAAATGTGCGACGGCGACGGCGAAACCCTTGCCGAGATGGATTTCGTTCTCATTTTTAGGGGCGCATTGTTGGAGGGGGGTGATCGCGCATTTGAACAAACTCCCGCGCGACCGACCCCGCCGGAGGCACCGGCAGACCCTCTTTCGACAATCGAAATGTTCATTCCGCCGCTCGCCCCACATCACTACACGGCCGGCTCGGGAATTTATGCGGCGATTCACACCGAAAAAAGTGTCGCCAACGCCGCCGGTTTTCCTGATGTCATTCTCCAGGGCAGTGCAACGAAGTCGATGGCGCTGTCGGAGATCGCGAACCAGTGCTTTGACGGCGATGCTACTCGGATTAGTCGGCTATACGGACAACTCCGTGCGATTGTTCTAACCAACACGACGATCCGTTTGCAAATTAATTCGATTGTGGAGGAGGACGGCGAACGACAAGTCTTCTTTCAGGTGTTGAACGCAAATGGCGAGCCCGCAATAGACAAGGGATTGGTCGTCGGCCGTTGACTAAGGCGGGTCGATATCAACGCAGTTACTCTTATTGAAGTGAGGAACCGAAAAATGGACACTATTCGATTCGATGGCAAGGTTGTGGTTGTCACCGGGGCTGGTGGCGGACTTGGCCGATCCCACGCCATAGAATTTGCCCGCCGTGGCGCAAAGATCGTTGTCAATGATCTTGGAGGAGACTTCAAAGGCAACGGTGCGGGTACGTCCATGGCCGACAAAGTAGTTGACGAGATTGCCCAATTCGGCGGAACGGCGGTGGCCAACTACGATTCCGTGGAGCAGGGCGACAACATCATAAAAACGGCGATTGATTCTTTTGGCCGGGTCGATGTGCTGATCAACAATGCCGGCATTTTGCGAGATGTCAGCTTCAAGAAGATGTCCGAGGAAGATTGGGATCTCATCATGCGCGTCCATCTGACGGGTGCCTTTAAGGTCACGCGGGCGGCTTGGCCTTACATGTTGGATCAGCAATTCGGACGTATTGTCAGTACGTCCTCTGCGGCTGGCATATATGGTAATTTTGGGCAGGTAAACTATTCAGCGGCCAAACTTGGTTTGGTCGGTTTTACAAACACACTTGCCATCGAAGGCGCTGCAAAGAACATCACGGCGAACGCGATTGCGCCTATAGCGGGGTCGCGTATGTTGGAGACGATCTCGACACCCGAAATGATTGCTGCGCTCAAGCCGGAATACATAACGCCCTTGGTCGTTCGACTGTGTGCGGAAGAAAACGAAGAAACCGGGTCTTTGTTCGAAGTGGGTGCCGGATGGATGGCAAAGCTGAGATGGGAGCGCACAAAAGGAGTCTGCTTTGATCCGGCAAGTCGCTTTTCTGCCGAGTCGGTCGATGCAAAATGGGCCGAGCTTTGTGATTTTAGCGAGACAGACCATCCGATAAACGTCAAAGAGGCCGGCGCGCCGGTAATGGCGAACCTAGGGGTCGCGCGGTAACACAACGCTCCATTGAGGGCTCGGTGGACCGCGTGGGCGATTTGTCGTTTCAGAACGTCTTTTCTGAGTCCTTCCAGCCGTATTTGCGAACACATTCTAACGGCGGCAAACTGGACCGGTTTGCCGTACAACCTGCGCAATTGTGCCAATAAGCATCAGCTCGTATCTTCGGTTGAGACCTGGGGATGGCTAACGTATCCGGAATATTGGTCACACCGAATTTCCCAATCCGTGCCTTGTCCCTCGAATGCGGCGCTAAGGTCTTCCACAAGATCTTGCCGCTCACGATGAACCATACATGAACCGAGCACCCGACCGGGCGGTTGCGAAAGCGCGTTCAGGGGCTCCACCGCCGCCGAAAGTGTTTGTGCGGATTGCGTCTGACCTATCGGCAATACCATGAACAAACGTAACAAGTCCTGCGCTCTTGGATGAAAGAACGCGATGAACGATATCGTTTCAAATTCAGAGTCAATGCGGTCAACGACGTCAATTGCGTTTGCTCCCTGGCCCTTTGCGACAGGACAGAGCAGTGACACGATTGCGGCATCTTCGTGGTTGGTATTCTTGTAAACATCCGGATCGAACAGTTTTTCGCATAAGGTTGCGATTGGCCGCGCTTCGGGGTCGGAGCGATAGATGTTGTGCATCATATCGCTCTGCGGCCGGGCACCTATCCAATAAAGGTGCGCACCCAACCGTTCTGTTTCTTTGTACATGGACCGCAAGCCGGCTCGAAACTCATCGGTCGTAATATGGTCGCGAAATCCCTGTCCCGTCAGGTACAATTCTGTTGACTCGAGCGCCAGGCTCCCCGGGAAACAGCGGTCGGCAATCACGCCTGAGAGCTTCGACCGACGAAAGACATAAGTAGCGACACTGGGGGTGAAGCGACTCGTACCGTCGGCACACATTTGCAACGCGCGAAGCGTATGCGTGCGCGCGCCATCGTCGGGCAAAAAAGTCTCCGCATAGAGAAAGAAAGCTTCGGAAGATATTTTCGATTGTTCAATCGTCACTGTTGCGCCTCAGCCACATCGGAGTGTCACGAAGGATCATTGTCGCTGCCGAAACATGCGAGTCGGCGCGCTTTTTCCATGTCGTTGATTCATGTACTTACTTTTGAGTAAAAAGATATACTCTATAGATGGGCAGTTCAATGTTGAATGACGTCTATGTTTCAAGCACCAAGGCTGGGAGGTCGGGTTGCTGGCCGTACGGCGCGGCGCAAGTTTCCGGCCTCTCTATCTTGATGCGTTTCGCAGACCCACAGCGTCACGATTTGCCGGGTGGCGTGTCCTGCTTTGCCCTGGCGCCGGACTATCAATATCTAAAAAATTTAGGAAGCTGCTCAAAAGTAGTTTGAGATAAAGGGGGAGGTAATAGGAATGCGCACGGAGTCAGTAACTGTCCATAAGCGTCCGGCCAAGAGACTTAGCAATGTTCTCTTGGGAATGGCCTCGGCAACCGCAATGCTGGGGACATCCACCGCCGCACTAGCGCAAATCGACGAAATTGTTATCACGGCAACCAAACGCGAAACGAGCCTGTTGGAAACTCCATTGGCCGTGGCCGCGTTCTCGGGAGAGGACCTGGAGGACATAGGCGCCAACAATTTGGGTGACTTCCTTCAGTTCGCGCCAGGTGTCACCTTTCAAAATGTTGGAAATGGTCGAAACGACATCTTCATTCGTAACATCGGCGGACAGGGCGACACCGCCGGCGGCGGCACCTTCACCCAAGCGCCGATCGGTTACTACATTGACGAGGTACCCTTCACGAGTTTGGGCAGAAGCCCGCTGCCCGACATTCGGGCGTGGGATCTGGAACGCGTCGAGGTGCTCCGAGGGCCACAGGGCACTTTGTACGGGGCTAGTTCCTTGGGCGGCACAATCCGCATTCTGACGAACGATCCGGTTCACAATGAGTTGCAGGCCAAAGGAGATTTTTTCGGGTCTTTGACAAAAGATGGCGGTGAGAACTACGGCGCCAAAATGGCATTAAATGTTCCACTCATCGATGACAAGCTCAGCCTGCGTGTTGCAGGGACCCAAGAAGAATACAGCGGCTGGATCGATCGGATACTCGACCTGAGCGCTTTTCCTGCGGTTTTGGACGACGACGAACTCAATGAATTTGATACCGCAACGGTTCGTGGGAAGCTTCGCTTTACGCCGACCAAAAACGTAGATTTGGTCCTGACCTACGCGCATACGGAGAGCCGAGCGATTGGCAGCAATGTGGCGAATGATGCTGGCGAAGCACTTGAGTCACAGCTTGCTGTCGCTGTCGACGAGTTCAACACAAACCTCTACGCCGCTGATCTCACGGTCGATTTTGAAGGCTTCACTCTGGAAAGCGCAACCTCTTACTATTTGTGGGCGCAGGACAACACCACGCGCGGGTTCATTGCGCTGGTTGACAGCAATGTCAATATTTTCAATCAAGAGATTCGGCTCGTGTCGTCTGACGATCAACGGTTCGATTGGGTTCTTGGAGGTATTTACTCTAAGAACGATACCGACCAAATGACCGTTTTTGACATTCCCGCTCTTCTGTTCACGACTTCGACCGTCGCCGAACGGGAGTCTCAAGCCTTTGCCGTATATGGCGAAGGGACCTATGCCGTCACCGATACATTCGACATGACGTTTGGGTTGCGGTTCTTTGAAGACCAGCAAGAGCTGGTGGAGAACGGCTTTACGACAATATTCTTCGTCACGACCCCGTTGGACCCACCAAGAAAGAACTCCAAGTTTAACGACCTTAGTCCGAAGTTTAATTTCGCGTGGAAGCCGGTTGATAACCAATTGTACTATGCAACTGTTTCGAAGGGCTTTCGGAGCGGAACGCTGCAAACACAGGGCAACATAGATTCTGCGCTTGCAAACGCAGGGGTCGTTCTACCGGAGTCGATCGACGAGGAAGTCGCTTGGAATTTTGAGGCGGGGACGAAACTACAGCTCTTTGACGAACGATTGACGTTGGATCTGACGGGTTATCACATCCGATACTCCAATATTCAGAACCTCCTTATTTTCTCATTTGCGCCGCTTACGGCGGGGTTAGTGAACTCTGGAAGTATCCACGCTACGGGTTTTGAGTTTGCAACGGCACTCAGAATCTCGGAAAGCCTCAACGCAACTGTCAGCGGAAACTACAATCAGACCGAATTTCAAGAGACGGATGCGCTTGGATTGTTCACCGCTGGGGACCAGGTGCTTAATACGCCAAAATACACAGTTGCGGGTGCTCTCGACTTCAATCAGCCAATCTTCGGCGGAAACTGGTCGCTTGTGGGACGGACAAGCGTGGAAGTCGTTGGCAAGCGCACCGGCGTTGTGACGGCATTTCCGACCTTTGCGCCGTTCACACCTGTTCCCGGCGATCCGCTTGTGGGTGAAACGAGTGTCCGCGTGAACTTGCGGGCCGGTATTCAGCACGAGAACGTCGGTTTTCACTTCTTTGCCGAAAACGTCAATAATGACGACAGTCGGCAGGTGGGCTCACCGGTGGGAACTGCGCGGGGCGTAAACTTCTCCCGCTATCGTCCGCGAACTGTCGGAATCAATGTGAAATTGAACTATTAAATTTTGGCGGTCCGCGCTTACTCAAAAGTTGATCCGCGTCGGTGCTGACCGACGCGGATCTTTCATTAGCATCAAGGCAAGTCGACATGTCCACCATCAACACCCGACTAGGGCCCATCAAAGGGATCGAGAGAAACGGTACGACGGAGTTTCTGGGGATTCCCTATGCGGCGCCTCCGGTGGGTGCGCTTCGGTGGCGGCCGCCCGAACCCGCCAAGCCTTGGTCGGGCACTTACGATGCCACCACCTATGCAAATCGATCTTTTCAGCCACCCTTGCCCGAAAGTATCGACCGGCCGGAAGCGAATCGCGGCGAGCTAAGTGAAGACTGTCTCTACTTGAATGTACGTACACCGAAGGCTGACGGGAAGAAACGGCCTGTCTTGTTCTACATTCACGGAGGTGGATATTACGTCGGATCCGCGAACGATTTGGACCTGACACCCTTTGCACAGAAATACGACGTGGTGGTGGTCGAAACCAACTACCGCTTGGGCCTTCTTGGCTTTCTTGACCTTAGTCGGTTTGGTCCGGAGTTTACGGGGAGTGTAAGTCTCGGATTTCAAGACCAGATTGCAGCATTGAAATGGGTCCGGGAGAATATTGAGGACTATGGCGGCGATCCAGACAGTATCACATTAAGTGGTGTGAGCGCCGGAGCTGGCGCAGTTCTTGCGCTTCTCGCAGCACCTTCCGCATCCGGACTATTTCACCGCGCGATGGCCATTAGCCCGCTGGAAGTGAGCCGTGAGCCGATAGACGCGATCGCCGCGATTTCGGCTCATTTGAACATGGACGAGGCGGCCGTTTTTGAACACCTAAAATCGCTTACGGGGCAAGAGGTGTTGGACCTGCAAGTCGCAAGCAATCTGTTCAATTTTGCTAGCGTCGACGGCACAGTAATCCAACTACCGACGTCAGAGGCGATCAAGTCGGGGATCAATCGCGTCCCGATCGTGACCGGCGCGTGCATCAATGAGGGGACAATGATCACCCCCGAATTGCCCGAAGATCCCGCGATCGTAAAGGGCTTCGAGATGTCGTTCGCACCGAACATTGGTGACGGCGATGCAGACCGATATGGCGAGTACTTGGATAGAGTGACCGAAGGTATGCCGCTGAGAGAACGTATGAACCGGGTCTATTTCGACTATTTTCGTTCGTACGCGTTGCGTTGTGCACAGGCGGCGACGGATGTGGGCAGTAATGCCTGGGTCTACAGCTTCGAGGTACCCACAGATCACGAGTATGGCCCGACGCACGGGAGCGACGTGCCGTTTGTCTACAGCCTGCTTGAACCGGTGGATCCCTCGCAGCAGCCTCTTGAGGCGTATCACGAGAACAATGACACAAACCGCAAGATTGCGGCAATTTGGTCGCAGACGTTCGGCGAGTTTGCGCGCAACGGAGATCCAAACTGGTCCGGCCTGCCGGAGTGGCCGGTCTACGACGCGAAGACCCGTGCCTGTCTTGTTCTGCAAGATACGCCTCGGGTCGTAAATGATCCCGACGGGGATGAAGTGCTGAGTGTATACGGACTGAAATAGTCGGCGCTGTGCCACAACAGCAGATCCGAAATTGTGTGGTTGACTGTAACGACCTTTTCAACTGATCCTTGGTTGGAGTTCGCACGTCGCGCATCAACGACGCCCCGGTAAACTCGGATCACGGCACCGAAGTTTCGAGGACGAAACGGCACAATCGGGCATCCCCTGCGGATCTCCGCTTGATGCGAACTTGAATGCGGCCATCCTGCGGAAATGTCACATCCGTCGGCAACCAGCTTCCTTCGTCCCAAAACTCGCCCTTGCAATAGAAATCTCGCACCTGACCTATGCACACGTCGTTGACAAAACAATCTTGCTGGCGGAATGGCGATTGCCAATTCAGCTCTTGAACGAAGTAAAGGCACAAGGCACCACTCCAACCGGGCGGTCCTTCAATATCAACGACAACTTCATGAGGATCGGACCAGGCGCCGTCTTTGGGGGACAGTCGCCCGCATTTTCCGCGTATGACTTTATAAGAAAAGCCTGACTCTGCGTGGACGTGATCATGTTTAGCCAACCAGGGCCGCGTTGCCAGATGACTGAGTTCGAAGCCGTTTCGATAGAGGTTGCGCGGCAGCTCGAGGCCCGCGCGCACGTCCATTACACCACGAGGTATTGTCTCCTGTCTGGCCAGAAGTCGTCGAATGGCACCTTCGATGCGCTTGGCTGAGCCTAGGAACTTGATGTTGAGCGACAAAAGCAAACCTAATTCGCCGCAATCCGGTGTAGCCCCTTCGCCGAGGCGCTCTGCGAAGTTAGCCACAACCTCTTCGGCCCGCGCCTCTTTGATCTGGGCTAAAGCTTTCACGAGGTCGTTTTCGTTTTTCGCTTTTGATGCCCACAACACTGCTTTCGCCAGAGCCACATGTGCGCGGTATAGGTCGCGGGAATAGGCAGCGCGGTTTGCCCAATAACCTAGACGTTCACGCTGCACGGGGCTTGCGTCTCTTTGCAACGCATCCTGAAAAGTTGCTGCCGCGGCACTGAGATGCCGATCGGCATCTTGCGCGCTTTCCAGTAACGGATGGACCGTATCCTCCAGGAATTTTTCACTCAGCGGTTCACCGTCCAAATAGCGGTCCGCAGCAAGCAGCCCACCTACGAAGCAATCCCAACCAACCCACCACAAGCTATGTAAGATGTCCGGCGTCATTTCGACGATCCGGTCATTGAATGCTTCCAAGTGGCGCAGACCCTCGGCAGCTAAAGAGCCGGCCGAGATGCCAAATTTTAAGTTCGCCCAATGTCGGCGGAGCTCAGCGGGCCCGCCCGAATTGGTCCAACAGTCATGCGCAAAACAGAAGATGTCGGCATCGCAAAACAGCTTTCGCCAATGCAATTGTGACACGCTTTCCACACCGTGCTCTTCAAGCGCGCCAAGCACCCGGGCCGTGGCAGTGACCTTAGGTTGCTGGATCCACAGGTGCTGATCAACTTCGGCCCAAGTGGTATGGGACCTCGCCCCGCGGGTTTTCCCGTAGGCTTCGAATGCGCCGCGACGAAGACCGAATGCCGGCTCGTAGTCGGCAATGGATGCACGGATCATATCGTCCGGCAGGGTCTCGTCGGCTGCCTCGAAGAGGCGCTCGATGCCCCAGCCGCCGATTGATAGGGTAGCACCCGGATTGATTTCACCGGCGATTTCTGCCGAATTGCGCAGCCATTGCAATTGATCCAAGTCGCCGGGAGTTAGGCGGGCTGCCAGGTGCGAATGTCTTTCTCTGAAAGCGACATCATCCGGATGCGGAGAGCCGAGAGTTGTCGATTCTGGCCCAATCTCCGTCAGCCATAGAGCGTAGACGTCGACATCAGGAAAGGCGTCGAAGAGCGCTTTCAATCGCGCCCGCGCGAGCGCTTTTCCGGTCGCTGAGGAGGGCTGTACGAGCAGCCCATGTTCATAGAGGTCACGGGCGGGCAGCCTAGACAATAGGTCTGGATCGACCAGAAAAACATTCCCAATCTCGGCGCACACCGTCGTCCGGAGCCCTAATGACCGGGCATGGGCGAAAACTTTCCGCATGAGACCGCGCGCTGCCTGCATGCGGTCCTCGTCGGAGGCGCCGTCGGGCACGGCGGGACTGGTGAACCGGCCCATACCGTCAAAGGAGTCGGCTCCCACGCGCACCAGATTGACATCCACGCCCGACAGCGGAAGCCGCCGCAGCGGCGCACCAGCAAACTCCACACCGGTGAACAAGGGTTCGTACCAATAAAGCGGGAATTCGAACTGATTGAGGCCAAGTTTGGGGAACTGGTCGAGATAATGCACGAAATCGGTGAGCCCCCAGCTATCGCGACCGGGCCACCAGAAATTCCACAATTGCAAGCCACGCCATTTAAACCTGGGGCTCCGGTCAATTGTAATTTCGGACATATCGAATGGTGTGTCTGCTTCTGGTGACACGTCGCCATACAGATGAAATGACCATCCTTGGCGCTCCAGCCACGCGTAAGTGCCGTATAGGACTCCGCGGCCATTCCCCGCCAACAATACCTGCACGCCATCAGACCCCGCGGATTGCCGAATACAATAGCTGTCTTGCGCCGCCAAGGCTGTCGACGAAATGCTGCGATCGCCTGCCGCCAAGGCGGCACGACCTAGAAAGATCTCCACATCATCAACAATGGTGCGATCGGCGAGCCGTTCACTAATGGCCGCAGCAGCTTCACGCTCATGCGCATTGCTGTTCTCTGGAACCGTTATCCGGATTGGCAATTGCCGGGACCTCCTTTGTCAATGCCGATGAAAGGCGCGTTGCTTGGCATTCTTTTTCCAACCCAGCGTGTGCGCTTGGGGCACGATCAGCTGAGCCACAAATTCTAGCTTTGGCCTTCGCCCGGAGACTGTGGCAGACCACCTGTCAACCCACCGCATACCGGCACGGCCTGACCATTGATGTAAGAGGAATCGTCGGTGGCCAGGAACAAGGCAACGGATGCAATCTCAGACGGATCACCGACACGCCTCAAAGGATTAAGACTTCCGCCGTCCGCACCTGTTTCGCGCTTGCGGTCCGCGCTGCTGTACATGCCGGTTTCGATGAGGCCCGGACAGATTGCATTTACGCGCACACCGGTTCCATAAACGCCGAATGCCATACTGTTGGCCATGGCGATGACGCCGCCCTTGCTAGCGCCATACGCGACGACGCCCGCATTGCCGCGTATGCCCGCAACGCTGGCGGTCATAATAAATGACGCTGTCCTCTGCTTTGACATGTGCGGCAGGCTGTATTTCATCAGAATGTATGGGCCGACCAGATTGACATCCAACACTTGTCGGAATTGTTCGACGGACGATTCCATGCCAATAGCGAGCCGCTGCTTGCCACCCTCTTCGATGTATGCGCCGATGCCGGCGTTTGCAAAAGCGATATCAATCCGGCCGAAATGATCGACGGACTGGCCGACAGCTGATTCCACATCGCTTTCCTTGCTTGCGTCGCCTTGTAGGGCAATTGCCTTACCTGGCCCGGCGGAAGCTAACTCAAGTGTCGCATCGAGCCCCTCTTTCGAAACATCGACGGCCGCGACACTTGCGCCTTCTTTCGCAAATAAAACGGTGGTCGCACGACCGATTCCGCTGCCTGCCCCGGTAATGATGGCGGCTTTGCCTTCAAGTCTCATCGAATTGTTCCCTCTCGTCGTGAGCTGCGACCGATCGGCAGGGTCAATTGCCGAAGTATCCGTATACGAATTTATCGCAACCGTTGGCATTCGCTGCAAGCGACAAATTTCGTTTAGCGGTCAAGCTGGCGTGTTGGCATACGCAAAAGACGCGACGTCCGGATTTGCATGTCGACCTGTCTTGCTTTGCCCTGGCAGCGGATATGACATTGATTCAGGATTTTTCTTGGGCCCGTCGGCTCCGGATTCTTGTCCCCGGCAACGCTTGGTATGGCTGCGGTTCGAGCGGCTTTTTCCTGCGCCATAGATCAATTGAAATCGGCCCAAGAAAACGGATCAAGGCGTGTCCAGAAATAGAGGGATGCGACATTGCGACCTGACAGGTTGTCGCCTCGCTGCCACGGTAACTCTTGCGAGTTGGAACAGACCCGATGACTGATGCCAAGTCGCAAGACTCGTCAAAGTCGATTGCCGCCGACGCTTCGTCGCCCGAAAGATCGGATGTAGCACCCACCGGGCCTGCCGAGTTGGCGTCGAATACCGGGGATACCGTATCGCAAGCGCCGCCGGCCGCAAGGTCCGCCCCGTCGGCTTTTGCCATACCAACTTCGGTTTCGAAAAAAGACTTTGGGTCGCCCTATCTCTACTACCTGATATTCCTCTTTTTCTTGGCGAATATGTTGCAGGCGATGGACCGCACCATATTGGCGGTGCTGATCGAACCCATTCGCCGGGACCTTCAGTTTACCGACAATCAGATCGGCCTCCTGGGATTTGCCTTTGCCGTTTTTTATGCCTTGTTCGGACTGTTCATTGGGCGGCTCGCGGATACCCGGTCCCGGTCTTTGGTGTTGAGCATTGCCGTGGGGTTTTTCAGTTTGGCAACTGCAATATGCGGCTTTGTCCAAAACTTTATTCAGATGTTTGTTGCCCGCGTTGGTGTCGGTATCGGCGAGGCAGGCAGCGTGCCAACCAAATACTCTCTTATCGGTGACAGTTTTCATCCCGAACACCGCGCAAGCGTTCTTGCGCTGGTGAATGCAGGATTGGGGATTGGCGCGACGCTCGGTCTTGTGACGGCCGGTATCCTGGCGGACACGGTTGGCTGGCGCACCACGTTCGTCATATTTGGCCTGCCCGGCATATTCCTTGCCGTTTGTATGGCTTTGACGATCAAGGAACCCCCGCGCGGGCGCTTCGAAATCAGAACCACGGAAAATGGAGAAACGCCAAGTCTGAAAGACACGTTGGTTTCGTTGGCGACAAATCGGACGTTTGTGTTCATCACGCTGGCCTATTCCGTCACCATGTTCAGTCTCAATGGCATCGGCTACTGGTTACCCAGCTTCTTGGTCCGTACCCACGGCATGACGCTCACAGAGGTTGGTTTGTACTATGGGCTTGTGTCCGGCCTTTCGATGGTTGCCGGCTTGGTTGTTGGAGCGATATTGGCGCCGCGCCTGCTCGCGTCGGACCGCCGCTGGGAAATGTGGTTGCCGGGAATTGCGAACATTTTGGTTGCCGTCAGCTTCTCGGTATTGTTTGCGACACAATCGCTCATTGGGGCGTTGATCTGCGCCGGTCTCAACAGCTTCTTCCTGGGCATCACCGTGGGGCCCGCTTCGTCGGCAATTCAATCTACTGTCAGTGCACGAAAGAGAGGCGTTGCGGTCGCGCTCGTTATGTTTGTTTCCGCATTGTTCGCACAAGGAATTGCCCCATGGCTGATCGGCCTTGGGAGTGATCTGGCAGCGCCCACATACGGCGAAGAATCGCTTCGGTTTGTGCTTCGCTTTAGCCCGATTATTCTGATCGCGGGTGCTGCCCTTTATTACTATGGCTCCAAGAGCTTTCATGGTGACCGGGTTGACTAGCTGGCAGCGCGTCGCCGATGTCATATAGAGGCGTGCCATAGACGGGGAGCGGACGATGGCCAAAATGCCGGTAGGCCAAATACTGAGACAACGTGCCGAGGAAGACCCTCGGCGGCCGATGATCACCTTCGAGGATCGAACGGTCACGTGGGCGGCTTTCGATCGGCAAACAAATCGCCTGGCGCGCCTGTATTCCGAGTTGGGCGTTGGGCTGGACGATATGGTTACGATTGCCCTGCCGAATGGTATTGAATTTTATGAAGCGGCATTTGCGGCCTGGAAGTTGGGGGCCATACCACAGCCGGTGTCGGCGCGCCTGCCGCACGCAGAACTTAAGGCCATTATCGACCTTGCTGACCCAGCTTTGGTGGTGGGGGGGCCGGACGACATGGGCTATGACCGCGCACATCTCCAGTCGGGTTTCGGTGTTTCGCCGGACGTTAGTGACGAAGCGCTACCGGACAAAACCGCGCGCCATTGGAAAGCCCCAACATCTGGAGGAAGCACCGGTAGACCAAAACTGATCGTTGCCGGTGATTCAGCCGAATTCGATCCCGACGCCACGTTAATGGAGATGCGCTCAGGTCAAACACATCTGGTGACCGGGCCGCTCTATCACAACGCCCCGTTTTCGCTCTCGATGCTCGGATTGATGTTCGGCCAGCATATTGTGGTCATGAAACGTTTCGACGCGTTGAAGACGCTTGAGTTGATCGAAAAGTATCAAGTGAATTGGCTGAACCTTGTTCCCACCATGATGTTACGCATCTGGCGGCTCGACCCGGACGCGAGAAACCGCTTCGACCTGTCTTCGATAGAAGCGCTCTGGCACATGGCGGCCCCCTGTCCGGTTTGGTTGAAGGAAGAGTGGATCAATTGGATCGGCCCCGAGAAGATTTGGGAACTCTACGGCGGAACCGAAGCACAAGGCACAACCACGATACGTGGCGATGAATGGTTGAAACACAAAGGGTCGGTCGGCAAACCGCTCGATGTCTTTGTGATGAAGATTTTGAACGAAGACGGCGAAGAGATGCCTGTCGGCGAAGTCGGCGAAATCTTCATGGCGCCAAAAGCGGGCGCCGGCACCACCTATCACTATGTGGGGGCTGAAGCGAAAGCGACATCCGACGGCTTGGAAAGTCTGGGCGACCTTGGTTGGTTCGATGAAGATGGATATCTCTACATCGCCGACCGTCGAACCGATATGATCCTGTCGGGTGGCGCAAACATTTATCCTGCGGAAGTGGAATCCGTTCTTGATTCCCACCCCCACATGCGGTCGAGCGCGGTGATCGGATTGCCGGATGAGGATCTGGGAAACCGTGTTCACGCAATCGTTGAAGCAACAGACCCCCTGACGATGGAAGCCCTGCTTTCCTATGTTGAAGAACGGCTGGTCCGTTACAAAGTCCCGCGCAGCGTCGAGTTTGTGACGGAACCTCTGCGTGACGACGCGGGCAAAGTGCGGCGCAGCGCGTTACGGCAGGACCGTCTGAAACCAACTTAGCCGATACGACGCCTCGTCATGAGGGCTGTCCGGATTTGCTAGGCCCAATGACGCCCGTTGCCATGGAATGGCTGCGTTTTTTAACTGACCTTTTGGTGAGAGCGCTCAGCGCTTAAGCGCTTTGTCGGTTGAAGATCCGGAAGATTGGGCGTGAGCGGCTCGCAACGATGAAAAGAGCCTCATGCCTGATTGTCGCCATCGAACAGAACATATCGAGCATTTCGACGAACACGGCTGGGTCCTTATCGAAGAGCTGTTGACCCCAACCGAAATTGAAGCTGCATATCCCGGCTTGTTTTCGGTTTATCCGACTGCTGAGGCCTTTCACTCAGGAGACGCCGACTTTCGAAGCAGTGGTTTCAAAGCGATAAGCGACAGTCCGGCAAATGCGGGTGAGGATCCCCGGTTTCGGCCGATGCAATTCGCCGGCCTGCGAGAGTTTCCGTTTTCGGACCAGACGCTTAACCTGTTGGCCCTACATCCGGCGATCATAGCCGTTGTCGAAAGCGTTCTGAATACACATGATGTCCGACTCTACCAGGCAGAAACGTTCGCAAAGTACACGGGCGTCACTGAGTACGATCAACCCTTCCACGTTGACTACACCAACCACACTATGCTGCCGCCTCGGCATGACCGAAAGTACGGTCAAGTCACGCTATTCCTCTTCTTGACGGATGTGTCGGCCGAACACGGCCCTACGAAAGTCGTAAGCCGGCAGCTTACGGACGATTTCCCCCTTTCGAAGCTCAATTCAATGGGAGAGAAAGTCGACTCCGACCAAGTTGCCGTTTGGGAAAAAGCGGCGACAAGCGCGATAGCGCCGCGGGGATCGCTGTTTGTGTATGCACCGAATGTTCTGCACAGAGGTACGAACATGTCGATCCCAGGGGGCGCCCGCTTTTTCTTCAATCTGGGTTACAAATCGGCAGGAGCCGATTGGGTGGGCGCAAACCCTTGGCCGCGCAAAGGTTTCTATGAGCAATGGGAACCGCTGGTTAATCGCTGCAGCGTACGCCAATTGGAAGTGTTGGGGTTTCCTGCGCCGGGGCACGACTATTGGGATGAAACCACGCTGCACGGCGCGGCCGAGCGGTACCCGGAACTTGATCTGAGGCCGTGGTGCGAGGCGCTGGAAAAAAGAAGCCGGATGGGAACAGCATGACAGAAGGCTCTCGGCTCGAAAATGACCAGCTTCACTTGCCGGCGCGGTCAATTCCTCACCCTTTCAGCATCAGTGCCGAAGCAAGAGCGGCCCTCGCCGTCGGGGCTGCAAGGGAACCGAAGCAGTTTCCGGACGTCGAGGATGTCGACGGCTGGCGGAAACAAATCGCGGCCATGAACGATAGTGCTTCGGCCTATCTGGATGCGATATGGCAATCGCCGGAACTCAATATCAACATCGAACGCCTGGGTGAGGTGGACACCTATGTCGCCCGCAGAAAGAACCTGACCGAAGACGGCCAACGCAAGATAAACTTCCATATTCATGGCGGCGGGTGGGTATATTTTGGCGGCCGCTATGTGGTGCTGCCCGCAGCGGTAAGTGCAATGCATTATGACGGTGTCGTGTACGCCGTCGACTATCGGACACCGCCCGATCATCCCTATCCGGCGGCGTTGGACGACTGTCTGTCCGTGTACCAAGAACTTTTGAAGCGCTTCGATCCGGCCTCCATTTTTGTTTCGGGAGACTCGGCAGGTGGAAACCTTGCGGGCGCTTTGATGCACCGGGCGCGGGACTTAGGACTACCGGCGCCTTGCGCCTTGTTTTTAAACACGCCGGCCTCTGACCTGACCCATGCGAGCGACAGCCTGCATACTAATAAAGGGGTCGACGTGGTGTTGAGCCACGGTGTCGGCAAGGAATCAGAACTCTACTGCAATGGTGCGGACGCCCGTAGCCCCTACCTTTCTCCCTTGCTTGGCGACTTAAGCAAGGGGTTTCCGCCGACCTATATCCGCACCGGCACCCGAGACGTGCTGTTGTCGGATTCTGTGCGCATGCACGCGGCTTTACGGAAAGCAGGTGTCGAGGCGGACCTTTATGTGGGGGAGGCTATGCCCCATGGGGGGTTCGCCATTCTTGGGTCTGAAACTGTCGAAGACATCGATGCCCGAGAAGATCTGTTGCGTTGGTTGGCAAAGCGTTGGCCTGGGCCCGAAGCCCCTTAGCGGCTTTCCAGAAAAGATCAGGGTTCGATCGAAACACAGGAATTGGTGTAATGCATGATCTTGTCATCCGTGGTGGGAAAATAGTCGATGGGACAGGTCGGCCGCCTTTCGTCGGTGACGTCGCGATTGATGGCGGTCGTTTGACCCACGTCGGCGAAAAAGCAGGTCCCGCCCACCGTGAAATTGATGCCGATGGCCTTGTCGTGACGCCGGGCTTTATCGATATCCATACCCATCTTGATGCGCAAATTGGCTGGGATCCGATCCTAACGCCGCTGAGCTGGCATGGGGTCACAACGGCACTCCTTGGGAATTGTGGTGTGACTTTTGCGCCTTGTAAGCCTGACGACCGCCCGTTGTTGGCAGCAATGATGGAAACCGTCGAAGACATTCCCCGCGAAGCAATCCTGGATGGATTGCCGTGGGATTGGGAAAGCTACGGCGAATACCTCGATTCCATTGAGCAGCGTCAGCCTGCAATAAACGTGGCCGGCATGGTGGGGCATTGTGCGGTTCGGTTCTTGGTCATGGGCGAACGGGCGGTCGAGGGTTTGGCCTCCGACGAAGAGATCGCTGAAATGGCGTCGATCGTTGCGAAATCCGTCGACGATGGAGCGGTTGGGTTTTCAACCAGCCGGCTTCCAGGTCATGTTCTGCCGGACGGCCGCTCCATACCCGGCACGTTCGCCGCCCATGAAGAAGTTCTCGCCATTGGCCATGAAGTCTCGGCACGTAATGGCCTCATGCAGAACGTTTTGGATTTTACCCGGCGCGACATGAAAAACGGTGAACTGCTCAGCCGCCTTGCCAAAGAATGCGGCAACCGAGTCTTGTTCAGTTACACGTTGGGGTGGACCGCCGATGCCGCCAAAAAGAACGCGGCCCATCTAGATCGCGTGCGCGAGGGTGATCTTGATATCACGGCGCTGACTTTGCCGCGCGGCACCGGCTTTATTCACGGTCTTCAATCACATCTGCCCGCCTACGACATTTGGGGCCAGACGAAGCCCCTGGGTCCCGCGTGGAACGTGCTGCGCAAATTGGACCTGCCCGGCAGACTGGCCGCAATTGCGAACTCGGAAACACGCGACGCTTTGATCGCGGAAGCCAAGGCTGCGGATCAGGCCGAACTTCATTGGGTGCGTGGCAGCTATTGGATGGGGTCTGGTGAAACGCCCGACTATCTTGTGCCGTCCAATCGCAGTTTAGCGGCGTTGGCAGAAGAAGCGGGCGAGCATTGGTCCGAAACTTATCTTCGGCTGGCTGAAGAAAGCAAAGGCAAGGGCCTGTTTACATGGCGTTGGTTCAGCGCCAACATCGAGGCTGTTGCCGAGTTTCTACAGCACGAACGCGTTCTACCGGGATTAAGCGATGCCGGCGCCCATGTTGCCATGGTGATGGACTGTGCGGTCTACACCTTCATCCTATCCCATTGGGTTCGCGATGCCGGTATCTATGATCTTGCCGAAGGCGTGCGCCGGATCACGTCGGCGCCGGCGCGAATCGTCGGGCTTCGCGACCGTGGCACATTGGCTCCGGGATTGCGGGCGGACGTAAACATTATCGATCTAGACCATTTGGGCGAAGGTTATCCGGAATTGGCGCACCAGTTTCCCGGCGGTGCCCCCCATTTCTTGCAAAGATCACGAGGTTATCACGCCACGTTGGTGAACGGACACGTCGCGTTCGAACACAGCGAGCACACAGGAACGCGCGCCGGACACGTCCTGCGCCATAATTCATCCTGACACGGAAGAGCAGCCCGTCGGGTCGCTGCAGGTACCAAGGAATTTGCTGCCGGTGGCGCACCGAACACAGAAAATGAGGCTTCAAAATGAGTGAAAACCTGGCGGACGTTTTCGAGACCGTCGCGCAGAGCATTGAACCGGATGCGCCGGCCATTTTGTGCGACGGATCCGAAATCACGTGGAGCGATCTGGACAAAATGTCAAACGCCTTGGCGCGCCGCTTGCTAGACGCAGGAATTGGTCTGCAAGGAAAAGTGGGCCTCTACATGCGCAATAGCCCAGATTATCTGATCGCTTTTGTTGCCTGCTTGAAAGCCCGTTTAGTGCCCTTCAACGTCAACTATCGGTACGGCGCTGAAGAAATCGAATACCTTCTGGAGAACGCCGATTGCGAGGCATTGATTTTCGATGCTGAGTTTGCACCTGTTGTGGCGGAGGCCCCGTCCGCGAAAACACTGCGCTTGCGTGCCACCTCATGCGGTGAGGCGGAAGGGGCCGAAACACTGGCGCTGGTTTATGCGGGCAACAATCAGCCGCTGACGATAGAGCGGACCCCGGACGATTTGCTGTTTATCTACACAGGCGGAACAACCGGATTACCCAAAGCGGTTATGTGGCCCAGCGGCGCTATGTGGATAAACCTAATTCCGGGTCTCGCGCTCCCCGACCAGGCCCCGCCGGAAACCCGCGAGGCCCTCGCTCTACAAATTCGGTCCGGTGAGGGTCGATTGCGGTTCTATGTGGCGCCGCCATTAATGCATGGCACGGGCCTCTTGTCGGCGATCGGCATTATGCTGCGGGGGGGCAATATAGTTCTTAGCAGCCGACATTCGTTCGATCCGGAATTGGTGGTTCGTGAACTTCAGGAATTGAAGTGTGACGGGCTGATCATTGTCGGCGATGCGTTTGCGCGTCCCATATTGGATGTCTTGCGCGCAGATCCCCATCGATACGACCTCAGGTCCATGCAGGGCATCGTTTCGAGCGGCATGATGTGGAGCCCGGATGTCAAGACCGGTTTGCTCGAGTTCATGCCGGATGCCTATTTGATCGACGGCCTCGGGGCGAGCGAGTCGTCAGGCTTTGCGACATCGACAACCTCGCGGGATAGCACTCCAGGGGACGCAAAATTCGATCTAACAGGTGCCGTTGTTCTGCGTCCGGACGATCTGAAGCCTGTGGAGCCGGGGTCTGGCGAGATCGGCATTCTTGCCAAGGCGGGCCCCTTGCCGATCGGCTACTACAAAGACCCGGAACGCACCGCGCGAACCTATGTGAATATTGATGGTGTACGACACGTGTTGGGCGGCGACCACGCCACGGTAGAAGCGGATGGTTCAATCCACTTACTGGGCCGCGGAAGTCACTGCATCAACACGGCCGGCGAGAAGGTCTACCCTGAGGAAGTCGAAGAGGCCCTCAAAACGCACAACGCGGTTTCCGATGCGCTTGTCTTCGGCATACCTGACGAGCGATTTGGCCAGGCGGTCGTCGCCGTCGCATCAACACGGTCGGCGGTACAGCCCGCAGACTTGGTAGAACACGTGCGCCAAAAGCTTGCCCGTTATAAGGCGCCGCGACACCTCAAGTTGGTCGAAACCGTGCCGCGCGCTCCGAACGGCAAGGCGGATTATGGTGCGGCAAAGGAAATGTTTGAGGCCAATCCCCGATAACAAAAAAATCTATCAGCCGTTTCCGATGCCTGCGTGGCGGCTATCCGGCAGCAGGTAACCTACCTGACTGTTCTGTTAATACGCCGGCAACAAGCTTCGTGGTTTCAGGGTGATTGAAGCTGAAAATGAATGCCCGCCTGCCGCGTGACGTTTTGTTGGGACCCGTAAAATGGGGTGTGGCATATCCATGAATCGTTGCCGAACCGGCCCGCAGCGGACACTTTATGGCGCTGCTCAGGTCAAGTGTCGTTTCCGGATCGCGAATGGCCGTAAGACGATCATCACTCATCGGGTCGCCTGAATAGACGAAGTGCTCGGGCATAGGATTGGTCTGAGCGTTGGGAATAAACTCCATGCATCCCATTGACTCATCCACATCATCCAGAGCAACCCAAAATGTTGTCACACAATTGTTCGGCAAACGCGCCCCCGCGGCCAATGTAGGCGCGGCGACGTAGGACATATCTTGATGCCAGGGCGTGATGTGGGTGTGCCCGCCGGGTTTGTAAATGAGCATCGAAAAGACGAACTCAGGTTCATCGCATTCCTGAATCTCCCGGGCGATTTCGCGGGCCGCTGCAACCACGGGATTGGATTGCAGATCGGAGCAGTATGCGTGGGGCATAATGATTTGCCGCGTTAGTCCGCCCAGTTTGCGATTTGTCGTCGGACAAGCGATTGTTCCATCAAGGAAGCCGTCATAGATGGGGCGCAGTGTGTCCAATGCGTTTTGGTCGGCCAGACCTTCGGCCACGGCGAAACCGTTGCGGCGAAACTTCGCGGCAATATCGACAGCGCGCTCTTTCCATGCACTCACGGCAGTCTTCCTCAGGCAACGGCGTGACGCGACCCTAGGAGCGACCCCGTTTGCTGTCGAGGGGCAAAACTGACACGGAGTATGGCATTTTGCGTCAGTGGAAAGTTCCGACCAACAAGTGAAGGTCTCCACAGCCTTGGCCTGATCCACATTCGTTATTGCCGTGGGTCCATGAGGCGGGACCGGGGCCGCAAGAGTTGGGTCTAAATTCCGGTCTTGACGTCGACGCGATCAATGGACCGAAATTGAACGCCCACCACATCCGGCGCGGCGCCGTCAGGATCGAGTGCCATATTGGGGAACCGCTGGGTCATCAATTTCAGAGCGTTTGCCATTTCCCGTCGGGCGAGTTGATTGCCAATGCACAAGTGCGCGCCCATCGAGAACATCACATGCGGCTTGCGTTCCCGGCGGAAGTTGAATTGATGAGGGTTATCCCATTCCGACGGATCGCGATTGGCATGGCCGATGCAGATCCAAAGATTTGCGTCTTTCGGGAGCTTGACGCCGGCAAGCTCTACCTCTTTGGTGGTTCGCTTCGGAATAATCATGATGGGTCCGTTCCAGCGCAAGACTTCTTCAACCGTGTCAACGACAAGGCTTGGGTCAGAAGCAAGAGCAGACCAGCAACCGGGTGTGGCCAACGCCGTTCCTAGAGCCGTGCTCAGCGCGCGCGTGGTGGTTTCAATGGCCGCCGGCACCAGGGCCCGACAGAACGTGATCATCTCCTGATCGCTCAGCCTTTCGCCCTCAAGTTCCACGGACAACATATTGCTGATCAGATCATCGCCCGGCTTTTCCTTCCTTTCCTCGATCAGCACCTCGAATAGGTTCCCCATGTCTGCGGAGGCCCGAACCGCCTTGTCCCAATCAATGCTGGCGCTCATGATATCGGTCGCCAATTCGGCGAACCGTCCAATCTGCTCCGTCGGAAACCCGAAGATCTCACAGATCACCAGAGTCGGTACGCGACAGGTGAAATCAGCAACAAGATCAGTTGTTTCCTTCCGAGCTGATTTGTCCATCAGCTCTTGCATGATCGGAACAATGTAGTTGGATTCAAGATGATCCACGGATTGCTTGTTGAATGCCTGCATTATGAGATCCCGCAGCGGCTTATGACGCGGCGGGTTTAATCCCGCGATTTGTCCGTCCCCCATCAAGATGTCCATTGATCCACCATAATTCTGATAGAATGACGGTTGGTCCGTCACGACGGTCTTGACCGCCTCCATTCCCAAGACCAGGAAGTAAGGATGTTCGGGGTTCATGGGCAAAATCGTGGGAAACGCAACGCCGTCCAGAATGTTGTCCTGAACCTCAATAACATCGCCAAATTTACCGCGGGCATTTTCGAAGAACTCTTGGGGTTTTCGAACGACCTCCGGGTCCATCACCTTTGCTTCGATCGAACAAAAGAACTCCGGATCGATATCAACATTGGCAATTTTTTGCAGGCGTTCATTATCAATCACGGCAGTTCCCCTCAAACCCAGAGTGCGCTGACTTCTTCATTAAACGGATCATTACTTAGAACACGGCAAATTGTTGCAGATTTCACTGGTTGGACAAAGCGTGCCGATGAGACTGGTCAGCCCCTTCGTTTCTGCTTATCTAGTGTCAGCCCCAGCTTCTCGAAATCCCAATCTTGCTCTCTGGCCCCCGCCTCCCGAAGCAAGTGTTTCATTACGCGGCCGTTTGCGTTGATCGGTAGAGCCGGAACAATCTCCACATATTTTGGAATTGCGAAGTAAGGAATCCTTTCGGCGAGGAACTCGAACAGCGCCGACGGGTTGGTTTCCTCATTATCATTGTACTGAACACAAATTTTGATGTCGTCTTCGCCCATGGGCGAGGGGACGGCGAATGCAGCGACATTCGCGATCGCCGGATGTTGCCTTATCGCCGCTTCGAGCTCGAACGATGAAACGTTTTCACCCCGCCGGCGGATCATGTCCTTCTTTCGGTCGCTAAAGTGCAGAAAACCATGTCGATCGAGTGTTCCCAGATCTCCGGTGTGGTGCCAGAGATTTTTTGTCGCTTCTATCGTCGCCTCTGGGCGGCCCCAATACCCTTGGTAGATTGTTTCCGGCTTTTGCGGACGAACAACAATTTCTCCAATTTCACCAGTCGGCATCGGCGTGTCGTTTTCATCGACAATCATGACGTCCATATGCGCTACAGGTTTGCCCAGAGCCTCGCGATGCAATCGAGAGTCTTTTGAGCTCAATATCGCGATTGGGGTTGCCTCAGACTGACCATATGCGGCAGCAATGACCTCGACGCCGAACCGCTTTTCGAACGCGATTTGCTGCGCTTCGGGAAGCGGTATCCAAGTGCACCGCCGGAGTGAATTGTCAGCGTCGTCACTCTTTTCGAGTGTCGCGAGAATGGCCATTGCCATGGGGCCCACGCCATGGGCCGTCGTCGCACCGACTTCCCGAATCCGTTCCAAGAACCGGCTGGCACTGAATGTTTTTTCCAGGCAAACGGATGCGCCGGCCTGCAATGCCCCGCCAAGAATGAGAGCGTATCCGGCGGTGTGAAAAAGGGGAAAGGCCGTGAACAACACATCGTCGTGGCCAAACCACTCGCATTCTATGGCTGGGATCGAGGATGCCAAATAGTAGCCATGACTGCAGACGCAGCCTTTGGGCAAACCTGTGGTGCCGGACGAGTAGATAATGCAAATGGGATCTGAAACACTCAATGTCGGCGGCGAAAAATTGTGCGTCTCTTTCAGAAGGTCGGCGAACTGCGAAACGTTCCAGCCATGTGTAACCTTTAGATCCGTTGGCGCATCCTCCAGTAGCACGACTGTCTTCAAATCTGGCAGGTTGCCGTCAAGCGCGACGACGCTTGCCAACCCATCGCCATCGGTTAGGAGAGCGGATGCTTGGCAATCCGCAAGTTGAAACTTTAGGAAGTCGCCTTTCAGATAAACATTCAATGGCACGGCAATGGCGCCAAGAAGTGCAAGGCCGATCAAGCCTAATACCGCCTCGTCCGTATTGTTCGAAATAACAGCGACCCTATCGCCCTTGTTGACGCCACGCGCTTGCAACCCGCCGGCGACAGCCAAACCCCTTTCATAGGCTTCTTTGTAGGTGGTCCATACGTCGCCGCACCGAAAGAATTTCTTGTCGGGCTGCTCGGCCGCCCATTGCGCCAGTTGCGCGTCGAAGGTGCGCGTACGCCATGCATTCTCGACTAGCTCTGCGTTCGATTTCATTTCTTCGTCACCGCGTACAGCACCCGGTCAGGCAGCCGTAAATCCCCCGTCAACAACAAACTCGGCGCCGGTAATGAATTTGGAAAGGTCCGACCCAAGAAATGCCACGACTCCGGCAATATCGTCTGTCCTTCCCATTCTGCCCAGCGGCGTCGACATCTCTATCATTGACTCGACCGCCTCCACATTCGGTGCTGCCCCTGTTTCGACAAACGCACTCATGCCGCCGCGCCCCAATTCCGTGTCAACGCCACCCGGATGTACGGAGTTCACGCGCAATTTAGCTCCGCCATGGCCAAACTCGACGGCCAGAGCCTTTGTTAGCAAAGTTAGTGCCCCTTTTGATGCGCAGTAGGCCGCGTTCAAGTTTCCGCCGACCACGCCATAAATCGACGATATGTTGACGATCGATCCGTACCCATTGCTTTTTTCTGCGGAACGATTCATCACTTCAAATGCAGTACGAATGCCGATAGCCGCCCCTTCCACATTGATTGTGTAGGCATTGCGAAAATCTTCAATCGACATCGACATGAAGGGTTGCGACTTCATGATGCCGGCATTGTTGACAAGAATATTCAGGTCGCCGATCTCTTGGTCCACAAAGCCAATCAGTTTCTGCCATGACTCCTCACACGTCACATCTAAATGCCGTGATACGACGGACGAGGACGGCTGCCCGGTATTGATGTCTTGGACACTTTTGGTCAATTTCTCTTCGTCGACATCCGTAGCCACAACCGAAACACCGTACTCTGCAAGTGTTCTTGCGATTTCCAAACCGATCCCGCGTGCCGCACCGGTGACGATGGCGGTTTTGTTTTTGAGGTCATGCATTTTGTTTGCCCATTGCGCCGTGAGGTCTACATCAGTTCGTGAGGCCAATTTGAACGGCTTTGTTCTTTTGTCATATCAAGGAACCTTTGCGTCCGCCCGCATGAGCGGTTGCGCTTAGCTTAACGCCGTCGACGGGCATGTTCGCCGAAATGTCATCTATGGCGAAACTGTCGGCACACATGTCGCATGCGGCCCGCAATGCACAGTCACGTGTTCACGTCGGTTGTTAAAGTAGTCCCATGCTTCCCAAATTTTTCTTCCCATCAGTACTAAGTTTGAGCTAAATTTGTCAACTATATAGTTGACCGAATTCAGGATCAGTTCTCGGTTTAAGCCGCGATGCACCGAGGGGTGGGGAGCGCCTGTTCTTAACGCGGAAACCGGGGACAGAGAGTTACTCAACATAAGAACCATACCCATGACAGAGCATTTTAAGTCGACCTGCAGTCTCTGCGAGGCATGTTGCGGAGTCATATTGGAAATTGAGAAAGACCGTGTCCTGAACGTCATTCCGGACCGTGAAGATCCATTGTCTGGTGGATTTGTATGCCCCAAAGGGGCCGTCATCGGGGAGGTTGACGCCGATCCCGATCGGTTGCGCACACCCATGCTCAAGACCAACGGGTGCCACCGCCCGATTTCTTGGGACGATGCATTCAGCCAAATAGAAGAGCGAATTGTGCCGATCCAAAAGGAGCACGGAAGAGACGCTGTCGGTCTTTATGTGGGGAACGGTGCGGCACATAACTACAATCTGCACGGCAATCTACACCACCTTTTATCGAATCTCGGCTCACAGAACTTCTACACCTCCGGCACGGTTGATCAGGTTCCACGGCAAGTGGTTTCAATGTTGATGTATGGCAGTGAACTGTCGGTTCCATTGCCCGACCTTGACCGATGCCAGTTACTCTGGGTCATTGGCGCGAACCCTGCCGAGTCGAACGGAAGCATGTTGACCACGCCAGGCTTCGTGGGACGAGCGAACGCGATAAGGCGGCGGGGCGGACGGGTGATCGTCATCGATCCCCAACGAACGAGAACGGCCCAGCTTGCCTCGGAGCATTTGGCGATCAGACCGTCGGCGGACGGGGCGTTTTTGGCCGCTGTTGCAAACACTTTGTTGAAGCAGAAGCCGGTTGAAAACAATGCGCTCCGTTTGTGTGGCGACCTTACTTTTCTTGAAAGCTGGCTTGAACCCTTCACGCCCGAAAATGTTGCGGACGCGTGTCGCGTAGATGCCGAGACAATCACGAGGCTTGCAACGGAACTGCGCGAAACGGAAAAAGCCGCGGTCTATGGCCGTATGGGTACCACAACCCAAGCCTTCTCCTCGCTCGTTGTGTGGTTGATGGACCTGGTCAACATTCTGGCGGGCAACTTGGACGTGGAAGGCGGTGCCATGTTCGCAACACCGCTTTTCGCTCAAGAAAACTCGATGGGTGATCGCGTGCCGTCGCCAACGGCGGTTATCGGCAAATGGAGATCTCGCGTTTCGGGGCTGCCGGAAGCACTGCATCAATTGCCCGTTGCGTGCCTTCCCGAGGAAATCGAAACACCTGGTCAAGGGCAAATCAAAGCACTCGTAACGATCGCCGCAAATCCCGTGATCTCGAATCCCGATCCAAATCGCTTGAGGCGCGCCCTGTCGCAGCTGGAATTCATGGTCAGCTATGACACCTACATCAACGAGACAACACAGTATGCAGACTTAATTCTGCCGTCGCCATCTCGGCTCACACAATTCAACTACGATTCCTGGTTTTATCAGTTCGCTGTTCGAAATTATGGACGGTATACGCCGGCCTACAGAGCGCCCCACGCTGATGAGAAACCCGATCGAGAAGTTTCCCTAAGACTTGCGATGATCTTTGCGGGGCTTGGAGCCGACGGCGACATAGATGCTTTTGAGATGGCAGCGTTGCGTAACGAAATCGAAAATGAAATCGGCCGTCCGGCCTCCGAGATCTCGGGGCGCGACGTCGAAGAGATTTTCAATGACTTGTCGCGATTGCCTATCGAACTCAGACGGTTGGATTTTATGTTTCGTATTGGCCCGTTCGGCGACGGCTTCGGGTCCAAGCACGGCATTAGGTTTGAAGATGTGGCGGCAGCCAGTTCCGGTCTTGATCTGGGCCCGTTAGTGCCCCGCTTGCCGAACCTGTTGCGTACCGCGTCCGGTCAGATCGACATCAGGCACGAATTCGCGCAGGAGGAACTGAGACGGCTCAAGGAATGGGTCGACAAAGACAAACCTCGATATGTGCTGGTGGGCCGCCGGCAACTTCGCTCAAACAATTCCTGGATGCACAATATTTCGTCATTGCGGCACGCCACACGTCAGTGCACGTTGCGTATGAATAGTGACGATGCAGCACAATCGGGTCTGAAGTCGGGAGATTTCGTGACGGTTTCGACAGAGCACGGAAGCATCAAGGTGCGGATCGAAACGACGGAATCGATTGCCAGCGGCGTCGTCTCTTTGCCCCATGGTTGGGGTCACGAAACGTTGGACGGAGGCCAGCGTGTCTCGTTGCAAGATCCGGGCGTGAATGTGAACCAACTGACCGGGCATAACCGGCGGGATCCGCTGACGAATACGGCTATTGTGAATGGCTACGCGGTTCAGATTGCAACGTCGCAATGTGAGTGAACGCGGCCGCCGTCATGAACACATCGAGTGGCAGCCAACAGGGCATTATCGTTTCACAGTAGGAGGGACGACATGAAAAAAACCGCTATTGTCACAGGGGGCGCCACCGGAATTGGTCGTGCCACGGCGGAATGGTTGGCGCGCGACGGCATGAATATCGTCATCGGTGACATAAACATGGCGGGTGCTGAGGATACCGTAAAATCGATTGTCGATACGACAGACAGCGACGCGCTAGCAATCCGAACCGATGTGGGGGAGCCCCAAGAGGTAAAACGATTGATCGACACGGCTGTCGATCGATTTGAGAGAATCGATGTGCTGATCAATTGTGCGGCCGACCTGAGCCAACTGCCAACCGACATGGATGTGGTAGGGACCGATCTTGCCGTATTCGACCGAACCTATCAGGTAAATTTCAGAGGCGCTGTCGTTGGGTGCAAATATGCCATTCCGGAAATGGTGAAGACCGGCGGCGGATCGATCGTCAACGTCTCGTCAGCGACAAGTCTGCAGGGTGACAAGGAACGCGTTGCGTATTCTTCACTGAAGGCAGCAACCAATCAGTTAACCCGCTCGATCGCCGTCAGGTTTGGCAAAGACAACATTCGCTGCAACACGGTGTGTCCGGGCCTCATTTTAAACAATGACGCAACCCTTCATCCACCAGAAGTAATGAAAGCAGAGTTTCTAGAAGCGGTCGCCACACCTGAGCTTGGTATTTCTTCGAACGCGGCCGAGTTGATCGGTTTCTTGGCATCCGATCGCGCTCAATACATCACCGGGGAACTGATCTCGATTGACGGTGGCTTTACCAAACGTGTTCCTTACTATTTTAGCCTTAAGGGTCCAGAATAATCTGTCCCGAGAAACCGCCTTCAATATGGCTCGGAAATGCTCTAGCTGCCGGTTTCTCTGAAATTCGACGGTCGTCTCTACAAACTGATCATCAATAAAGTAACGGGTGCAAGGCGTTTGACGGGTCAGTGAATTCCCCTATTATCGCGAAGGCGTTGGAAAACTCTCGACCGTACAGTCAAATTATTTTTGATATGCAGATGCTTGAAGCAATCTCGGCAGTCACAAAAAGGTCCTATGACCGTTAGCGATCACAAGCAAAAAGCGGCATGGGCCGCGACTCCGCGCAAAGATCGAAACAATCGGCGCCAATTGATCCTCGACAAGGCGGCCGAACTGTTTGCGGCGCAGGGCTACCAGGCCACATCTATGGATCAATTGTCCGAATTGACCACTCTCAACAAAGGGACGATCTACTACTACTATAAATCCAAGGCCGATATCCTGTTTGATATGAGCTATTTTGTGGCGGAGCGCGCTCTGAAGCTCATTGCGCCCGCAAGCAAGATGGAACATGCGTCGGACGCGTTTGCGCACGCGATCGAAGTAACGGTCGATTGGATTATCGACCACAAAGACGTGGTAACGACCTATTTCCAGGAATCTCCATATTTCAAATCCATCTTCTCGGAAGAACAATACCGTCACATCAGCGACCAGCAATCTGAAATGATGAAGTTCTTTTATGAAACCATAGAAAAGGGGATTCGCGCAGGCGAATTCCGTGAGGTCGATACGCAGATAACGGGACGCTTGGTGGTTGGCGGTATTATGTGGATCTATCGTTGGCCGGAAGACGAGATAGACGGCGCGCGTGTTTCAGAAGTCATGATTTCCGGATTGCTGAATGGGCTGCTCCGAAATCCCCGCACGCCGTGAAACCATCAATCCACTGATGTACGTGGTTATGCTTTGGCAACCACTGGCACTTTTTTGTAACCGGAGACAATATTGGACCGGACTTTCACCGGCTCTCCAACCAGTTCGATGTTTGGAAACCTTTCCAACAGTGCTTCCCAAAGACAACGCAGTTGCAGCTCGGCCAGCCGGGAACCGAGGCAATAATGCAACCCCTTGCCGAAGGAGAGGTGCTTCGGACCGCCGCGCCCAATCACGAGGTCGTAAGGCTGGTCATACACCTCTTCATCGTAATTGGCCGACGCGTACCAAAGAATTACACGATCGCCCTTTTTGATGGTTTTGCCGCGGAGTTCCGTATCCTGAAGTGCGGTACGGCGGATACAGTGAATGGGCGTTTGCCATCTGATGAATTCATCGATGGCGGGCACGATCTTCGAACGGTCGTCCCGCAACAGCTGGTATTGATTGGGAAATTTGTTGAGTCCGACAATACTGCCGGCAATTGTTGATCGTGTTGTGTCATTGCCGCCGGTTACGAGCAGGATCATTGTACCAATGTAGTCGTCCGGCGAAAGCTTCTCCTTGTCGTTGTAAACAAGCATGGAAACGAGATCTTCGCCTGGGCCGGATTCGACCCGCTTGTTCCAAAGAAAGAAACAATAGTCCGTAAAATTCTCGAAATTCTGCTGCGCTGACGCGGGATCGAAAAACTCCGGTTCGTCTTGGCTGATGAGAAGGTTCGACCACTGCAAGAATTTTCCTCTGTCTTCCTGCGGTATGTCGAACAGTGTAGAGAGCATTTGCATAGGCAGCTCGTCTGCAACAATCTCACACCAATTAAACTCCTCACCAACAGGTACCTTGTCCAAGATTGCCGCAACACGCGCACGGACCTCGGATTCCAGGTTCTGTATTTTCGGCGGCGCGAACGCGGGCGCCACCATGGCGCGATAGGTAGAATGCTCCGGCGGGTCGAGCATGATCATGCTCTTGCCCGGAACCAAGTTGGTTTCCGGAGACGAGTCGTAAAACGCCGCTCCCCCATGTTTGTAATCGGCAGAATAAATCTCGTAGAGGCCGTCGATTTCTGCAACATCCTGATACTTGGTGACGGACCAGTACGCACCAAGATCATCGCTATCGATATAGTGGATCGGATCTTCTTTTCTCAACCGTTCAAAGACAGCATAATACTTCCCTGTCGCAAAAAGATCCGGTTGGCCGGCATCAATTTGTTCGATGGGGAGATGAACTTGCTCTGTTGGATTGTCCATGGGGATACCTTGGTGTCTCACTTTATGTTTTATAGCCAATAGGCAAGAGGCCTCGAGGGTTTCCTGAAAACATGAAAGGAAAAATCTCCGAACGCCAGATCCTCGAATTTATGGAGAATCGCGACGGCTTCTCTCATAACATCTGTATACAAATAAATCTTGTTGTGTGTTCGAATCGAATATCGGTTCTCGAAACGGCCGATTCACGTGTCAGCATCGATCCGACTGGGTCGCGCAAGCACGCGCAACCGATGCTCTAACGCGACTGCCGTTGTTTCCTTCAAGTTCTTTTAGACAGAACGCCCATCAAAAACGCTATCAAAGTTCAACTGATCAGTCAATTGACAAAAATAAACCCTTGCCCAAAAATGCGCCGAACAGATACGCCCGGAGGTTTCTCCGCCGTGATCGTTGTTCGAGCGCGACATCGGCTCGTCACAGGAAACAGACTATGCGTCCCGACTATTTCGATCGATATCCGACTATTCATTTTGAGCGCAACCAAAGGGGTGTGCTGAGCGTCAGACTGCATTCCGACGATGGTCCGGTTGTTTACACCGAGCAGCATCACGAAGATTGGTGCGGTGCGTTCTACGATATTGGTGCGGACCGGGATAATCGCGTGGTCGTCATTACCGGTACCGGCGACTCATTCATCGATGCGTATGGGTGGAAGGGAACCTATTCGCGCGCATCCGACTGGGATGACAAATCCTATGAAGGACGCAGGATGATAAGGAACTACCTGGATATCGAGGTGCCCATCATCGCTGCGGTAAACGGCCCGGCGAGCGTCCACAATGAGTTGGCGGTTCTTGCCGATATCGTTTTGGCGTCGACAACAGCGACCTTTTCCGACGCCCCTCACTTTCCAAACCGTGTGCCGCCGGGCGATGGCATTCAAGTGATCTGGCAGGAACTTCTTGGGTTGAATCGGGGGCGGTATTTTCTCTTGACCGGACAAGAGCTGTCCGCGGAAGAGGCGTATCAGTTAGGTGTGGTATCGGAAGTCTTGGTGCCAGACAAACTGATGACCAGGGCCCACGAGTTGGCCGATCAGCTTTCAAAAGTGGGCACAATGACACTGAGAATGACAAAGTCAGTCCTTGTGCAGAATTTACGCCGAAAAATGGATGAACAATTGACGGCGTCAATCACATTGGAAGGGATGGCCGTCATGGACATGCTGATGAAGCAAAGATGATGCAGGGCTGTTCATGGAACAGAAAAGACCGTGGACCGGCGTAAAGTCGATGTTGCTCCATTCGGTATTAGGCGGCGATTTGGTTCATGGTGTCAGATAGGTCTCCTGCCTGGAAAACAAATCTGCAGGTCTTGCATTACTTAAAGTCCACGACGCTCTAATCAGGTTAGAAGCTCCAACGTATCGTGGTCCATCGCCGCCCAGGCAAACTGCATGGCCTGCATAAGGTTGACGGTTTCCAACTGAAACTGCCCCTTTTCGTCGCCATTGCCCACCCAAGTGACCAATCCGAATATGACGCCGCAGCGATATTTCCACCACGCCTCGTCAAAGTCCGGCGCATCGACACCATAGGCTTCCAGTCGAACGAGATAATGTTTGAGCAATGACTGTTCCCACTTACGCCGATCGGTAACGTCGAGGGCGCTCACCAGAAAGTAAGGAACGTCGTATTGCCACGACGCATGCCGGCAGTTCCAGTCGTAAAGCCCTCCTGCGCCCGATCCATCGACAAACGTGTTGCCGATATGCGGATCGCCGTGGGCGATGGTATACGGACCTTCGTTTTGTATGCTTTGGCCTTTCTTCAAAGCCGCATACATTCGGCCGGCATCCTTGAATTTTCGAGGCAGTCCCAATCCGCGCGGCAGCGAACAGTAATACGCCCATTCATCTTGCTGAACGAGAGACTCATGCCTTTCGCCCAAACTGCCGTGATGCAGATTTTCGAGCCACTCGGAAATCGGCGGTTCATGCAACGCCGGATTGTTCCAGCCATATGCATGGAGCTTCGCCAATGTGTCGAGCACACCCGCAGCCTGGTCATAGGTGTAAACTTTGGTTGCATGTCCGAATGTCACATTTCGCGCCGACAGATCCTCCATGATAATTACTGCATGGTCGTCGGTGGGATAAAACCCAACAAAGAAGATCGTAGGTGCATTGACCTTCGACGGAATGGCGATATCTCTGTAGGCGAACATTTCGGCGGCTTGCACGGCATAGAACCAAGACGGATCCTGGCGCTTGAAGCCCCCTTTTATATACACAACCTCTGGAAGACCGTGCTTCTTTCCCACGTCGTTGAAACTGAGCCTAACCTTCACTTTCACCGCAGCCCCTTGAAGAATCTGTTCTATCTTGGCCGACCTCACTTGCAGGCCAGAATAGAATTGGGACAAGGTGTCCGTTAGCCATTCTGCATTTATGGCTTGAATCATTTCCGATTCACTTACATCGCGCGTTTGATAGGTCATGACCTCCCTACAGCTTCGACTTCGGAGTCTTGGGTCTGTACAAAACGGATCCCTTGCCGACGTGTTGGCGGCTTTGTCTTTAGAGCAATTGGATACGCCCTTGGCTTGACAAGCTTATTAAAAGCTGAATTAAATTCAACTAAATAGTTGGAATTCTGGTGTGAGTGGCAAACGACTGCGACTTCGCTTCTGACACATGCAAAGACAATGCAACAAGCCTGGAACACAAAACCCGCTTCGCTTGAGGCAACCAAACAAAGGCCAGATATGTTGACCGTCACACCCGCGAATCTTTCGCTTAGTGAGCGCCAAAGATGAGCATGGGGGAAGCTCATTTTCTCGACGGGAAAGTCATTGCTGTGACCGGCGCCGGACGTGGTATTGGGCGAGCGGTGGCAATCCATTGTGCACGGATGGGTGCGTCCGTCGTGGTCAATGATTGTGCCGTTACAAGCTTCGGCGAGCAACAATCGGATCAGCCGGCGCAAGAGGTGGCCTTGGAGATACGAGCTTCGGGCGGACAAGCCGTCGCGAATGTTGCCAATGTCGCCGATTACGAGGCCGCCGAGACAATAGTCCAAGACGCAATCTCAAATTTTGGACGGATCGATTGCGTGGTGAACAATGCCGGAATTCTGCGGGACAACTATTTTCACAAATTGAGCTTGGAAGATTGGAATGCGGTCGTAGATGTACACTTGAATGGATCTTTCAATGTCGCAAGAGCGGCAAGTGTTATCTTCAAAGAGCAACGCCGCGGTTGCTTCGTCCACTTCACGTCAACTTCCGGATTGATCGGCGATTATGGCCGGGCCAACTACGCCGCGGCGAAGATGGGCATTGTCGGGTTATCGAAGGGAATCGCACTCGATCTGGCGCATTGCAATGTCAGGTCCAATTGTGTTGCGCCGTTTGCTTGGACGCGGATGGTAGAGGCTAGCAAAGTCCGATCGGAAGAGGAACAACGCATCGTCGATCGCCTTCGCGTTATGCGTCCGGAGAAAGTTGCGCCTCTTGTGGCCTTTTTGTGCTCAGACGCTGCTTCGAAAATAAGCGGGCAGATAATTGGTATTCGCAAGAATGAAATCTACTTGTTCAGCCAGCCCAGGCCTTCGCTTACCCTTTATTCTGAAGCCGGATGGACACAAAAAAACTTGTCGAATTTATTTTCACAATCGGTGACGGCTGTCGCCTATCCATTAGAGACGTCAAACGACGTATTTTCGTGGGATGTGGGCGGCGACGAATGAGTAAAAAGCCGGGGTGGGAAGAATGTGAGCACATAACAATACCATCAGTCTGCGAAACTTGAAGGCGCTCTGACTGACCGATTTGAACCGTGCCTAAAATGGCTGGTGCAACGAAAGTAGTCTAAAAAAGAATAGAGAGATATTGATGTCTGACCTGGTGATTTACGAGAAAAAAGCCGAACGCGTCGCGCGCATCGTTCTGAACCGCCCGGACAAGGGGAATGCTCAGACCAATCGGCTGCTTTACGAAATCGATGCCGCTCTTATGAAAGCCTCTCATGACGATGACATTCGAGTGATCATATTGGCGGGCAATGGGAAGCACTTTTCGACAGGACACGACCTTGCGGATTTCGATGCCAATTTGAATGACGTTGAGCCTTTAGGACACTGGGGTGGATATCGTCAGCCGGCGCAAGAAGGCTATATGGCTTTTGAGGAAGAGGCCTATTTTGGGCTTTGCTGGCGGTGGCGGAACATACCCAAGCCGATGATCGCGGAAGTCAAAGGCCGCGTTATTGCAGGCGGACTTATGCTCATGTGGGTATGCGACCTTATCATTGCCGACGATAAAACCACTTTTGCCGACCCAGTGGTCACCAGTGGCGTCAACGGGGTGGAGTACTTCGCACATCCGTGGGAGTTCGGACCCCGGAAAGCAAAAGAAATGCTGTTTACAGGACGCGCCATGACCGCCGAGATGGCGGTTCAATGCGGGATGGTAAATCGAGCAGTGCCCGCGGAGAATCTTGAGCAAGAGGTCTTGGACCTGGCGGTGGAAATCTCGCAACAATCGTCCATGGGGTTGAAATTGGCGAAGCTCGCCGTCAATCAAACGCAAGATGCTCAAGGGCTATGGACGGCTTTGAGGGGGGCCATGAGTTTGCAGCACTTGTCCCACGCGAACAACTGGGCTGTGCATGGCGATTCTGCACCACCGGACGCATTCGGGGAGATTGGAAAGATACTTAAGAAATCTCCTCTTGGCCGATAGACGGCACTATTCTTCCGTCCATTAAACCGGCTGCGGCCATGGATGCGCCACAGCGTGCAAACGTCTTTGCCGCTTCCAAACCAATTGCCTTAGCGCCCGCCCTTACGCCTGCGACTTTTTTTGTGTGTAAGAGGAAACGGGACAAATTAAATGTCAGTGGGTAACCCGATTTGCACCGACTTCGAATGGGTCATGTCATAAATACCGTCATAACCACCTTCTCGGCCAAAACCACTCATTTTCATGCCACCGAAGGGCAAGTTGCTCGGGAATTTGTGATGGGAGTTAATGCAGACGTTCCCCGTATGCAGAGAATCTGCAACCTTCAATGCCCGCGACATGGTCTCGGTGAAGACATAGCTTGAGAGTCCGTAGCGGGAATTATTGGCAATCTGGATCGCCTCTTCATCGGTCTTGAAACGAATGATCGCCAAGACGGGCCCAAACACTTCGTTCTGGGCAAGTGAGCTATCCGCTCCAACCCCCGCAAACACCGTCGGTTCGATAAAATATCCAGCAGATAACTCACCGTTCAAACGTTTCCCCCCAGCGACCAACTCGCCATCCCCATCGTTTTTGGATTTCTCTATAACGCTCAGTATACGGTTGCAGTGATGCTCGCTTACAATCGGACCCATGAAGGTTGATTTATCAAGCGGATCGCCGACTTTAATCGTCGGAAGAGCGTCGACAACGGCTTGGACGACGGTGTCATAAAGAGATTCGTGCACAAGCAATCGGGAGCCCGCGATGCACGCTTGTCCACTCTGAGTGATCACGCCTACTTGAAGCGCGGTCTGAATGGCGAGCTCGAGATTTGCATCTTCAAAAATTATGCTGGCCGATTTTCCTCCCAGCTCAAATGCCACCGGTGTCAAGTTTTCCGCCGCCGACGCCATAATTGCGCGCGCGGTAACATCGCCCCCGGTGAAGGACACTTTGTTGACCAGCGGATGCGTGACGAGCTTGTTTCCGGCTTCGGCATTTCCTGGCGTGATATTGACGACACCGTTGGGCACGCCGGCCTCGCGACAAATCTCTCCAAATCTCAATACGGACCATGGGGCCAGGTCGGATGGCTTCAAGACGAGCGTATTGCCTGCCGCAAGGGCGGCGGCGACTTTGAGGCCCATAAATGCCATCGGCGCGTTGTACGCGACAATCCCGGCGACAACGCCGTAGGGTTCGCGGCTTGTGAAATCGAAAGATCCTGGCTGCAGGGGTGGGGGAACGCTGCCTTCAAACTTGTCCGACCATCCGGCGTAGTAGCGAAACCACTCCGCAGGGGCGTCGGACGAAATCGCCTCGCCAAACAAGACGGGTGTCCCGTTCTCAACGGCCCCTAACAGGCCGAGCCCCTCGCGGTCTTGCTCAAGCAGGTCCGCAATTCGGAGCAGGATGTTTCGCCTCGCCGCCGACCCCAAGTTCTTCCATCGCGGAAATGCTTCGTGTGCCGTTTGAACGGCGCTGTCAATGTCCTCTATTCCTGCCAATTGAAACGTCTTTTGAGCTTCGCCCGTCGCTGGATTTATGTGTGCCACTTCGATACCGGACCGCGCGTGCACGTGTGTACCGTCGATGAAAAGCAATCCGGCAGGCAGATGCTTTTCAGCAACCGTGCGATGGTCTTGAGAGTTCATGCTCGTTTCCTCATCGTGTTTGGTGGAGCTGGCAGGTTGCAAACTACCGTCTGTCCTCTCGCTTCACCGCGTAGCCAAGGGCGTCAAAATCAATCGCATTGTCATTCGACCGCTTTTTAAGCTTGTGTTTCATGACCCTGCCGGTTGCAGTGAGCGGAAGATTGTCTAGGAATTCGACATAGCGCGGCATGGCAAAATAGGGCAGTGTTTCCTGCAAATACGAAAACATTTCTTCGGCTGAGAATTCTTGGTCCGGTTCCAGAACAATACAAAGTTTTATGTCGTCTTCGCTTAGCTCGGACGGGACAGGATGAGCGGCAACCGCTGAGATTTTCGGATGCCGAACAACGGCGTTCTCAACTTCAAAGGCGGCGACATTCTCGCCGCGACGCCGCATGGAATCGGATTTCCTGCCACGGAACACAATGTAACCGTCTTCATCCATAATCCCTAGATCGCCTGTGTGAAACCAACCCTCTTCAAAGGCTTTCTCTGTTGCTTCAGGCTTGTTCCAATAGCCTTGAAACATCACTTCAGGCTCGCGCGGCCGGACACATATCTCTCCTTCCTTCCCGATGGGTAATTCTGCGTTGCCTTCGTCGCGAATCGTGACTTCGTGATGGCTTGGCGCGCGGCCGACGGTTTGCCGCTTCTCATCCAGAACATCAATTGAACCAAACGTGGCGGGACTCACTTCAGTTTGTCCGTATCCCAATGGAAAAACTTTTGTGGCAAACCGGCGCTCGAACCGAGCTTGATCTTCAGGAGTGATGGGTTGAATCATGAAGTGGCGTATTTGGTGCTTCGTGTCATACTCGCTCGGGGCCGTAGATAGGATCGCCTGCCCCATGGCGCCGATGCAATGCGCGAGAGTTGCCTGCTCTTCGGCGGCTCTTCGAATAAAACTTCTGGCGCTAAAAGACGGCTCAAAGTTAATCGGTATGCCGCCTTGCAAGGCTTCCATCATGAATATCGCGCCTGACGCCAGGTGAAACAGGGGCATCCCAGTGAAAACCTTGTCATCAACGGATGTGAAGCCCATTTCGTAAAATGCCCACGGAATGGCTGTATAGTAGCCATTGCTCAGCATGCACCCTTTCGGCAATCCGGTCGTGCCGGACGTGTACATTATCGAAATCAGATCTTCCTTTTTCAGGTCGACCTCACGAAACGCAGCTGAAGAATTCGCGATCTCCTCGAACATGTACGTGTCGAGCGCCGTCCACGCACCCGTCGTGGCCGCAAGCTCTTCATGTGAGATGTTGACCCCGATCAGTTTTTTGATATGGGGAAGGTCGCTGCGCAGATTGCATATTTCTTTGATTGCGGGCTGATCTGCAATGACGATGCCGGCGGATGCGTCGTCAATTTGATACTGCAAGAAGGTGCCTTTAAGAAACGTGTTCAACGGAACCTGAATCGCCCCCATTTTTGCCAATGCGTAGATCAGCAAGACCATCTCTATCGTGTTCGGCAAAACAATCGCGACCCGGTCCCCTTTCTTGATGCCGAGCTCTTGCAAACCTGCGGCCAGGCGTGTGGTTTGGGTTTCAAGGTCTGAGAACGTCAACCAAGGCGAACCGCATTTCACGAAAGGCGCATCGGGGGTCGTTTCCGCCCAATATCTAAGTCTGTGAGAAACGACACGCCAATTTCGCATGTCTCGAACAATATCCACTATTCCCTCCGATGTGCTTGCCCGGCGAATTTGACCTATTCAGTCCAAGCACGTTCTCTAAAACTACAAGGATACCCGAGGAGTTTCAACTATATGGTTGAAATTGACCGGTCTCTTCTGATGGAAATAAACGGCAGGCGTTGAACCGATGGGCTGGGGCAGTCCCGAAAGGGTGTAAAAAAAACCATCTCTCAACGCGGTCATTTGCTGCGTTGAGAGATGGCCAAAGGGAGGAAGGGATCATGTTCCGTTCAATCGTACCTTTTTCGCCCCACGCAGGAGCGACAGCCCAAATTTTAGTGCGCGTCGTACATAATTCAACCGAAAAGTTGATTTATTTATTCGCCGGCGCTAGAGCCGGGTGGTGAGCGGCAATCCCTGCGTAGACGTCAAGTTGGAAATCCACATCATTGGCCTTTTCCCGGTTTTGTGGCGGAAGTCAGTCTCGAGGCGATCCGAAAATCGACGAGCCGCCATCCCACCAAATCAATCGCCTGCCGACTCGAAATTCAATCAATTGGTTGAAGAAATCGGTAAACTATGGTTTGTTTTAGGGGTGACACGACTGTGTCGCTGGTAAAAGCGAAGAACAGAAGGTTTTGTCTGAGAGGCAACAAGCGCGATCCATCCATTTCGTGAACGATCATCGGGCCTGTTAGCCACGGGCAATATTGATTCTACGTTTTGGTTTTCGGGGTCCGCACCGTTTGGGAATGTGTTAGGCGGTAATCATTGGTCTTTCCGACGCTTAACTTTACAGCGTTGTGGGAAAGGGAGATTGACTTTGAACGAGAAAGTTGGAAAAGCCGATCGCCCAATTAGAGTAATCGTTTGGGGACCAGGGGGTGTGGGGGGCGGCTGCCTGCGCGAAGTAATCAAGCAACCCGAGTTCGAGGTGGTTGGTGTTCTCGCCTACAGCGAGGAGAAAGACGGTCTCGACGCAGGTGAGTTGGTAGGCATGGATCCTATTGGCGTGAAAGTAACGCGCGACAAGGAGAAGATTCATGGCCTCGATGCCGATTGCATACTTCATGCGCCCATGACCACTTCCGCTGAAGAGATGGACGGGGATGTGATACGCGCGCTCGAGTCGGGCAAGAACGTTATTTCCGCGACAGCGTACCATTACCCACCTCTTAAAGGAAAAGAGTACGCCGAAAAGCTCGAAGCAGCATGCAAAAGAGGAAATGCCAGCTTGCATGGAACGGGAATCCACCCCAATTTTCTGGCGGAAAGGCTGGGGCTGACACTCACGGGTATCTGCAACCGAGTCGAACACATAAAATTTCGTGAGTTTAATGAGACAGGAAGGTTTGGTGAGTCGCCCATTCTGACCAGTCTTGGATACGGTGCTCACCCGGACACGTTCAAGCCCGGACAGTTCGCATATGACAACACCGAACGTTACTACAAGGAATCATTGTTGCTGACGGGTCTTGGGTTGTTTGGCCGGGAAATGGAAACGGTGGAATTCACACCTGATCTAAAACTGGCGGAAGAGGACCTCCTTCAACCAAGTGGCCGGATGATTAAGAAGGGTCACATCGCAGAGTTTAAACACACTTTTGTTGGGTATTTGGATGGGAAGCCCCGCTTAACACTGGAAGAGAACTGGTATATCGGCGGACGAGAGAAATGTCCCTATCCAGGTGCGAAGAGTGACGATTACTATGTCATTGAGATCGATGCCGAACCCTGCTCCATCCGTATGGAAATGGGCTATAAGGCATCGTTTGTAAACGATCTTGACTTCTTTCCCGATGATCCGACGCCGCCGCCATTTTACGCAACGGCTGTAACCATGGTTCAAGCGGCCCCGATCGTTTGTGCCTCGCCTCCAGGAATTGTTTATCCGAAAATCTGGGCACATTTTGCTTCAGATTTGCGAAGTCTGGCCGCGGAAGCGGTGGGGAATTAGGGGGAGTTTTCAGAGAGCAATACCAGGCGTGATTGCGGTGAAGCGGCAAGCTGATGAGATTTGCCTCAATGCACGGGCAAGGCGCGGAAACAGGTTTGTTCTCATAAAAATTCAAAAGCCGAAACACTGTCCAAAACAAGTGACGACATATGACAACGAGTGAAAAAACCGGTCGAGATCTTCAGGCTTTGCGCCAGTCTTTAGAAGAATGGATGAAAGGAGAATTCTCCCTAAATGAACATCCCAAAATAGTGTCCTTAGAAACTGTCGCGACTGGGGGCTTGTCCAACGAAACTCTGTTGTTGGAAGCGGAAATGCCCGACGGAAACGTGGAGGGATTTGTCTTACGGGCTCCGCCTCCTGATGAAGGTATTTTTCCCACTTCCATTTATGACATGAAGTTGCAAGGAGAGTTTCAGTCTCGGCTTGCAAAGGCCGGTATTCCGACGCCAGCGACGATTGCATATGAGGGCGACGCCCGATGGATTGGATGCGAGTTCCTTCTCATGCCCATGTTGGAAGGTAGGGCGCCGGCAGATTTCCCCTGTTACATTGATGAAGGATGGTTGAAAGAACTGTCGCCCACGGATCAATATCGCAGCGTGCAAAGGTTCCTTTACTGGATGGGACAAATGCATCAATTGGATATCGAAGAGTGGGGCCTGACAATCGCCGCCCGGAATACGCCGGGCGCAACGCCGCTTGCGCAAGAATTCCAGTGGTGGAAGGACTATTTGGATTGGATTTCGACGGATGACGTCCGCGACGAAGTTCAAAAAGTTTCAGAAGTGGTTGAATGGTGCGAACGAAATTGGCCTGATCAAGAGCCCGCACCGTCGTTTGTCTGGGGTGATGCGCGCCCTGCCAATGTTCTCTTTAACGACGACCTGGAGGTCATGGGGTTTCTGGATTTTGAGCTGGCGGGACTTGCGCCGGCCGAGTTCGATTTGGGCACATGGCTTACCTATCGCAGGAATCTCATGGCGTCGCGAGATGGAGATCTTCCCGAACTTCCGGGATATCCAGATCGGCAAGAGACGATCGACATGTTTGAATCCTGTCTCGCCCGTAAAGTTGTCGATGTTGCTTGGCACGAGCTATTTGCCGCGATGCGGCAAGGGTCTTGCATCATAGGCATAAAATCGATGTGGCGACGGCGCGGCATGGGCGAAGTGCCAATTCCCAGCGTTGTTCCTGAATGGCAAGTCGAGGCGATGAAGTCGAATTAGCTGTAGGTGGCAGGGGGTTCTTATGAAGGCGGCTTCATATCGTCATCACGCAAATTAAAGAAGCGCCAGGTCGCGAAGGCCGCGATCAAGGGCAAAACCGGCGAGCGGAAGGAAGATGAACAAAGAACCGACAGATTTTGAAAGCGTCGAAGAAATCAAAAAACTCAAAGCCAAATACTGTCGATTCGCGGACACCAAGCAGTGGCAAATGTTTCATGCTCTGTTTACGGATGATGCGGTTCTTGATCTGCGTGCCGGGCTTTCGTTAGATCCGGCCGATCAAGACGATATGTTTGCGGAAACCGGGTATCTGGACGGCAAAGAGAGTATAGAAACTTGGACCGTACAGACGGCAGACGCCATATCAACTCTCGTCCACCAATGTCACACACCAGAGATTGAGTTTGAGACCGAGACCAAAGCTCGCGGCATTTGGGCGATGGAAGATCGCCTCCAATTCAAAGATGGCGGGCCGATCAAAGAGTTGCACGGATTTGGCCATTACCATGAAACATACGAGCGGACAGAGCAGGGGTGGCGTATCGCATCGGTAAAACTCACCAGGACGAGGGTTGATATCACCAGCTAATTCGTATGAAGGCGATTGGCCGGCAAAACCTATTGTTCGCTTGCGTTTTAAGAAGAAACTTGGTCGGGAACGTTTTTAGACCCCACATATTTCATGGGCCATTGGCTTGGAGAGAGTTATGCAGGCCGTTCGTTGGGAACACGGTGAAATTAGAGTGCGTGACGTGCCATCGCCTCGCGGAGAGGGCGTTTCGGTAAAGATCGAAAGCGCGGGCATATGCGGTTCTGACGTCCATGTGGTCAACGCGCCCGACTCACCGATTTATTCGAACGACATCACCTTGGGACACGAACTGGCTGGGGTGACGTCGAATGGTGTTCCTGTGGTGATTGATCCAATGGCCGGATGTGGCCAGTGCGATCTGTGCCAGTCGGGTGATTATAATTTGTGTCGTAAGGGGCCGGATGTTTTTGGTGTGACCAAAGACGGGGGCATGACGGAACAATTGCTCGTCCCCGAACGCGCGTTGATCCGCCTGCCGGCAGGACTGGAGCCGCGAAACGCTTGCCTTGTGGAACCGATCGGCGTTGCTCTTCATGGCCTTAGGCGTGCCAAATTAGAAGCGGGAAAAAAAGTTGCCATTGTTGGGGGTGGCCCTGTTGGCCTATGTGCGGCGGCTGTCGCTGTTCACGCGGGGTGCAGCGTCGTGGTTTCGGCGCGTCATCCGCACCAGAACGAAGTCGCGGAAAAGATCGGTGCGAGCCTCAGCGGCTCGAACGACGACTACGACATCGTTGTCGACGCAGCCGGCACCAACAGCGCTCTGACGCGCTGCATAGAGCTTGCAAAACCCGGCGGGAAGGTAGCGCTGCTCGCGGTTTATTGGGATGGTTTCGACTTCGATATGGCGGCGGCGAGTTTGAAGGAACTCACCGTTTATTCGTCGATGGCATATGGCCATCACGGGCCGGTACGAGACTTGGACATGGCGGCAAATGTCTTAGGCATGCGTCCGGAACTCTCCGAACTCATCATTACGCACCGCTTTCCGCTAAATGCCGCGAAAGAGGCTTTTGTAACTGCTGCGGCGAGGGACCGCGGCGCCATTAAGGTGGTTATGGACCCGCAGTGTTGACATCTTCGTTGCGTTCAGACCGCGACTCCAAAACCCCGAAACAGTGCCGCGATTGTCGGCTGCGAATTGAGAAAGGGCAGTACTAGATGACAGAGACCTTATTGGAAGATACACCGGCCGACCCGATTCCGGACACGCCGCACTGGAGCGAGAACTTTGCCATTGGCTCTTTTGATCCTCAGCGAAAGATACACTTTTTTTCACATATCGGCCGCTGGCGAAAAGACATGTCACAATGGCGAGAATTGTTCAAACTTTGTCTTCCCGACGGGACGACAATCATGCATCGCTCGATCGGCAATCGATGCGCCACCCCGACCGGACCCGGTGGAAGCAATCTAGATGTTGAAGTGGTGAAACCCTTCGAGCAGCTTCGCTGGCGTTTCCTGGGGGCCGCCGAACGGATGTCGTCGGCTGATGCATTTGGCCGGTTGCCCAAGGACGGCTCTTTGGAGCGGGTCGAATTTGATCTTCTGTTCTCTTCCGATCTGCCGATGTGGCAACTGGGTGAAATAAGCGAAGAGGTTGCGGTCGTGGGTCAAGGGCATACGGAGCAATTGGGGCGACTTTCCGGAACCATAAAGGTGGGCAATCAATCTTTTGAATTCGACAGCATGGCAAATCGTGACCATAGCCGAGGTCCTCGGGTGGTCGATCCGGTCGTCCGACACATTTGGATGCAAGGTGTATTCGAAAACGGATTGAGTTTTCTGGCCTACGATATGCAAACCGAGTTAGAAGGTCCGGTAGCCATGTCGAAAGCGTGCGTCTACGAGGACGGAAAGCTGTTTCCTGCAACATTCGAGCCGGATTACCGACTGCCAACAGGCGGAACAAATCTTCTTGAAAAGCCGTTTGGGATAAAGCTTGAGTATGAAAAGGGGTCGTTTGATATTCAGGTAACGGAGTATCCAAATACCGGTTTCATTCAGTTTACGTCACCGTGGGATTTGTATGTGGGGCGTAGGCAAGTTGACGACGAACCGAATCATTGCGTTGCCGAGCAATCGGCAACATACATGATGGATGGAAAAGTTGCCGGATATGGGCACATCGAGAGAGGTGTGCCAGGGAAGATCATTCTTGATCCATAAGGAGATTTAATGTGTTCCCCCTGACGGGATCAGGTCGAATGGGGTTCCTGAACAAACATACTGCCGGCAGTCTGTAAACGGGGCAGCGGCATAAGGAAATTCTCTATGAGCGAAGACGTCAAGGTCGGCCGATCCGGGCCAATTATGCTGTGTACGATCAATCGAGCGGAACGAAACAACAGCATCACACCGGGAGTTTTTGAAGGGTTGCTCACGGCATTCCGGGAAGCCGATTTGGATCCTGAATGCAAGGTAATCGTGACGAAGGCGGAAGGAAAAAACTTCTGCGTTGGCGCCGATTCCGCTGACTTGGGCAATTGGGTTGGGCAACCGCTCGATCAGGTTTACTACACCAATTTTGCCGGGAAACAGGGAACAACCAAGCAATACTCGCCAAAGGATTCATTGGACCCCCTCGGGATGAACCGGTGGGCGTTTGAAGTCGCGCAGATCGATACCCCTATGATCGCCGCCATACGGGGAGCGGCTGCCGGGGGTGGGCTCGCTCTCGCACTGCTGCATCATTTTCGCGTCGCTGATACCAGTGCACACTTTTCGACAGGCTTTGGCCGCCTAGGTTTAGCGGGCGAACTGGGTCTGTCTTATATATTGCCGGACCTAATCGGACGACAGGCCGCGCTGCAGATGTTAATTGCGGATCATTCCATGTCCGGACGGGAGGCAAAGGAAGCGGGCCTTGTTGACGAAGTCGTTGAGCCGGATGAGCTCGACGACGAAGTCATGAAACTGGCCGACAGAATTGCCAGCCTCTCTGCGGCCAGCGTTCGCGCGTCGTTGCGGGCCGTCCTTGAACCACGCCGGGAAGCGCTACGCTCGGTCATGGAGCTTGAATACAATCAGCAGCGGACATTGTGGTCTTCGTCAGAATTCCAAGATGGCGTTCGGAGACTCCTTGCAAGGCTGAACGGCGGCAAAACCGAAGAAAAACCCTAAATCCCGCACCCGCACAGCCCCCGAAACGAAAATCTGTCGCAACATTGACAAGGTGACGGAAGCTTTGCTTTAATTCGACCATTCAGTTGAATTTTGGAGCGGGTTGTGGACTTTGCGCTAAGTAAGGAACATCAAGCATTCCGAGAAGAACTTCTCGCCTATCTTGATGGGCTTCGCCAAAGCCGCGTGATCGACCTCGATGCGGTCAGCGAAGAATACGACCAGGACCCCAAAGCTCTTCAAACGAAGGGTCTGGCTTTCGTCCGCCAACTCGGCAAGGACGGGTGGCTGGGCATCGGTGTCCCCAAAAAGTATGGGGGGCGGGGCCTTGGTTTCGTCGAACAATGGCTCTTCTTGGAAGAGCTCAAGTATCAATCACTTCCGACCGGACAGCTTCTCATTCAGTCGATCATTCCGGCACTCGTTTTCTTGGCAAGCGACGAAATCCGCAAACGCTTTCTGCCTCTCTGTATGAGCGGTGACGTCATGTTTGCCATAGGGTATTCCGAACCTAATGCGGGCAGTGATCTCGCTGCCTTGACGACGCGTGCCACCAAAACCGACGGTGGTTACAGGATAAACGGCACAAAAATCTGGACCACCAATGCGCAAAACGCCACGCATCTCTGGCTTGCAGCCCGGACAGGCGCGCCCGATAGCCGACACAAGGGCATCAGCCTTTTTATTATGCCCACGGATCAGTCCGGCGTCACAATCCAACCGATCATTACCCAAGCCGACGAACAGACGAACCAAGTTTTCCTCGATGATGTGTTTGTCGATGAAGATTTACGGGTGGGCGACGAAAACGAGGGCTGGAAGTTCATTATGGCCCAGCTCAATTTTGAGCGTTTGTTTTGTATTTCGGAGATGCTGAGGGAGTTTCACTCCTTACTTCACTGGTGGAAAAGCCATAAGCCCGCTGACACCTCAGCGTACGAATTTGAACGCCGCGAACTGGCCAAGGTCGCGGCCGACATCGAAGTATGTCGTCTCATGGCGAAACGCGCCGCATGGATGATGGATACCGGACGTGTCCCTGAGGCAGAAGCAAGCATCTCCAAGGTCTTCTATTCAACCACGCATCTGCGTGCCTCGATTGAAGGACTTAAGCTCATGGGGCCCCCGGGACAAGTCAGGTTTGGTGAACGGGATGCCCCGGCGTATGGCCGCATTGAGCGCGGCTACCGCGCGACACCGGTGTACAATTTCGGCGCCGGCGCGAATGAAATTCAACGCGATATCATTGCCAATCGCGGTCTTGATCTTCCACGGATTAGATAGGGCTCAACATCGTGGACTTGCAATTCTCTGAAACCGACACGTTGTTGCGCAGCTCGGCACAGAAACTTTTCGAAGAACGCGTAACGCTCGGTGCTAAACTTGAGCTAGATCACGATGGCCACGCGAGTACGTTCGATCAGGAATTGTGGCGAGAATTCGGTGAGCTTGGATGGTTAAGTGCTGCCTGTGCACCTGATCCCGAAGCCGCCGTGGTGCTAGGAATTCTTGCTGAGGAAGTTGGCCGCAGCGGCTGTGCAACGCCCTTTCTGCGCGCCGCGACCGCTGCGCTCACACTCGCCCGTCACGGCGAGGGGGCCGTTACGAAACGCTTATTGGAACAAGCAGCCCTGGGCACCCAGATACTTATTCCCGTCGGCATAGAGCCTGGTCAAAAAACCATTCTGGCCGAACAAGATGGAAAAGATTTTTATGTCGCTTTCGATCGACGGCTGGTCGAATGGGCGCCGAGCGCCACCGGTTTCATCGTGATGGCGTGGCGGCCCGACGGGCGCCCACTGCTCGTTCACTTTGACCACGACGCACCCGGTTTAGAGATAGAGCCGGTTGAAACCTTCGATAATGCGGCCGCCGCCTGGGTCTCGTTGCAGAGGATCGCGGTTTCCGGCGACGCAGTTGTTGGATCTCCGGAATCCCTCGAAAACATCGACGAGACGATTGCGCTGACACAACTTCTTTCCGCGGCTGAGGCAGTTGGCGGCGCTGAGGGCGCTCTTGATTTGGTGGTCAACCATGTCCGTGAGCGCGAACAGTTTGGCCGCAAGATTGGCGCCTTCCAATCCATCCAACATGGACTAGCGGACGTAAAGATTCTGGTAGACGGTGCATCTTTAGCCGTGTGGTCGGCCTTGTCTGATGCATCGCTTGACCGTTCCTGTGTTGGGTCCGCTGCCCTTGCCACCTGGCTCGCGCAACGCGCGTTTCAAGAAACAGCCGTCAAAGGGGCCCTTTACCACGGCGGAATGGGCCATACCCGAGACTCTCATATGCAGTTCCTGTACAGGCGGGCGGGCACAAGCCACGCCAGGTTGGGCACCCAGTGGGACCTGTTGGGAACGATCTCTGACTTCTACATTGCGCCCAATTTGGATCGGGTGACCGATTAGAGCGGCATGCTCTCCGCGGCAACCAGTTCTATCTCTGCATCGCTAAGTCCGATTTCCTTCAGTACTTGCCCGGTACTTTCACCCAACATTTCAGGGTCTGACCGGACTTCCGCCGGCGATTGCTCAAACCGAACGGGATGCGCCATCGAAATATATTTGCCGGCATTCTTGTGATCGCGTTCTGTGAAGAATCCAACGCTTTTCAGGTGCGGTTCTTCCAGAACCTCATCGAGTTTGTTGTAGCGCATCGCCGGAATATTCAAGCTTCCCAGTAGTTCCAACCATTCATCGGTTGTCTTGGTGCCGGATACCTCTCGGATGATGGCATAAAGGTCGCCGATATTGTCCGTTCGCTGCTCATAAGTGGCGAATCGCGGATCATCCATCACGCCTGCACGCCCGCCAACTTCAAAGAATTGCGCCCACTGTTCGTCATTATACGGCACAATTGAAATGAAACCGTCTTTCGTCGGGTAGGGTTTTCTGTTCGGGTTAATCGAACGGGTGTATCCCATGCCGCCGGTTGGGGGCAAAAAAGTTTTGCGATACAGATTTTCAACGAGATTGAACATTGTAAACGCCTCCAACATAGGCACTTCGACGAACTGTCCTTGCCCCGTCCGCTCGCGATGAAAGAGTGCAGCGATTGTCGCGTAAGTGGCGTGAAGGCCGGCGGTCTTGTCGGCGACAATCGACGGAACGTATTCCGGATCGCCGCCATCTCGCATAACGACCAGGTCGGCAAACCCCGACGCTGCTTGCACCAAATCATCATATGCCTGCCGGCCGCCATAAAGGCCTTGGGAGCCGTAGCCGACGCCATGCACATAGATGATATCCTTGTTGAGGGACTTCACCGATTCGTAGTCGAAGCCGAGCCGTTTGATCCCGCCACTTCTTACGTTGTGAAAAAACACATCTGCAGTTTCCAGCAAGCGTGAAAATGCACGTTTCGAAGCAGGCTTACTTAAATCCAGTGTCACAGATCTCTTGTTGCGGTTGAGGGCCATGAACACGCCGCCCATACCCGGTGCCGGCGCTTTGCCTGCATGGCGCATGGTGTCCCCTTTGCCGGTCTCCACTTTTATGACTTCCGCGCCCATATCGGCGAGAAGCATGGTCGCGTAGGGACCAAAAACGACGGTGCTCAGATCAACGATCTTTACACCAGACAAGGGGCCTTGTTGCGGGGCCGCACCAGTATGTTCTTTAGACTTTGCCATCTCCGTTACCTCACATGCGTGCGCGTCTTTGTTCGCTATCTTATTGCCAGTTCGTTCAATCCGCGAGGGCCAAACAAAAAACGCTGCCCGTTAAGGGCAGCGCATTGTGTCGGTTTGCGTCAACTGCAGGTCGGTCTGTCAGTAAACAGGATTGGGATAGAACTTGTCGAAGTGCTTCCTGATGAACGCATAGCGCGTCTTCTCGGCCTCACCAGTGAAAATGGGCCGAACGCGATACGTCATATTCTGCCAAATGTGGAAATCATTTCGGATCTGAATGTGCTGGGCATCCATCATTTTTTTGGCAATACCGGTGGGCGTGTCTCCAGTGTCACCTGGTTCCTTGCTGTGCGTGACTGTACTGAAGAAGATGGCATTGTCTTCGTCAATCGGCGTCAAAACGGTTAAGTGGACGCAGATTCGACCGTCAATATTAAACCGTGCAATGCCAAGTGAAGCACCCCAGAAGAAATTATCAATTTCTCCGTCAACCGGTCCGTTCGGTGTGAGCCACGTTGATTCTTTGCCGGCACCGAAGGTCATTAGCATCTTGTTGGTACAGAACGCGCCATCGACGACATAGTCGGTGAATTCCGCATCGACGCCTGATCCGTGTACATAGGGAAAGTGATGGGGATCGGCACTGTTTTCCATCGGAAACTGCGGTTTCACCCTATGCGGACCGTCGACAGTCCAGTCAATTGGGTAATAATCTGCTTTGTCCCCAAGGAATGGCAATCCAGGCCATTCATAAGTGGGCGGACCGCCCGCATGGTCGTACCACATCATGATGATGCCGTCCGTCTCACGCACATACTTTGCATCTAATTTTGCGCTGATCGAGTGATCTTCCATATAGGGGATTCTGTGGATTGTCCCATCAGTGTTCCATTCCCACCCATGCCAAGGGCATTGAATTGTCTCGCCGCAAACTCGGCCGCCAAACTCTCCGGGGTGCCCAAGGTGTGCTCCCATATGCGGACAGAACGCATCAAGCGCACAAAGCTCACCAGATTCGGTTCGAAAGATCACGAGGTCCTGATTCAACCACTGTGCCGACTTTACCTCGCCTGATTTGATTTCGGCTGAATACCCAATCTGATACCAACCTGTGGCAAAATCGGTGTATGGCCACCCCTTCATCTTACCCATTATTGCGCTCCGTTTGTAATCCTTCGCACTTGGACCCCCAATTTCATGCGATAGTAGTCGATTACCAATTTTCAACTAAGTAGTCAATATTTTTGAAAGGGGAGTGTCTCTCGTAGACGATCAGCCGCACATGGGAGGCGTGTGGTTTCGGCCAAAATATGCGCCTGCGACGTTCCCATGACATAAACTTGCAATCTCGCGCGCCAGCGACGCTCTCAGTCCGTTTTCCGCGCCAAAAATGAGGACGCTGTAGGCACCGAGATTCACATTTCTCGAACAAATCTACGGCAATACCGTTCACCGCTGCTTCGCCGGTCCCGCTTCACCATGTGAGGTCTGGATACCGCTGGATCGGGTGTCGCCCACTCCGAAATTTCATCGTCTCCTAAGAGATTGACATCACCATAACATTGGATGCTAAAATATCAACTGTCCGGTTGATGTTGTCGTTGCGACAACGAGACGTGGCCCAACGGAGGGGTCATAACTCTCGTTCTGGTGTGCAGGCCAAACGTGGATGCATGAGTTTGGCGGCGACACCGACCTTTACCGCAATGCGTTACCCCGTTGACGGTGCAGGTAACGTGAACCCCACGTGACCATGAATACAGCGAAAGATCTACAAGACCTGCGACATGAGCTGGTGTCTCGCCCAGCGCTGGCCCTTTCATCCTGGGACAGGGTGAACGAAACCATGGTGCGCCATTGGTGCGACGTAATGGGTATCGATGATAGGCCATACTTGACGACAAACTTCGCGCCCGAGGCCATGTTGCATTCGTGGACAATGCCTGGCTATTCCGGTGTATTCCCAGGGGGCAAATCGGTAGATCTGCTGCGCGATGCAGCGACCGAATTTGGGCAGCGCGGTTTCAGAGGGAACTTTGCCGTACATTTGCAACAGACCTATCATCGGCCTTTGAAGTTTGGGGAGCAGCTTCAGCGCATTGTCAGGTTGGACGCGATTAGTCCCCAAAAGTCGACAGCTGCCGGCGATGGTCATTTCATCACCGAGCTTGGCGAGGTTTTTTCGAACGATGAGAAGGTGGGGTCGACCCGACTTACCCTATTGGCTTTCGCGCCACGACAACAGATTTCGAAGCCTGCCGAGGGACAGTCAGACACTCAAGCGAACGCCGAAGCCAAAACATTGTTCTCCATACCCTTAGACACGCGGTTCATAGTGGCCGCCTCAATTGCGACGCGAGATTTTGAGGACGTGCATACGGATCCGGAGCGGGCAAGAGGAAAGGGGGGCAAACATGTTTACGTCAATATCATGACAACACTTGCACTCGTACAGCGCGCGGCCGAACAACTCCTTGGTCGCCGAACCACCTTGACTGAGATCGATTTGCGCCTCCTGTCTCCTGCCTATTCAGGCGATGCGATGACGTTGAGCGGAATAAAGACAGGTCCGGATCAGGCTGAGGTGGTGGTGGAGCTGCAGACGAGCACCCATGCCGTGGCAAGGTTGGCGTACCGCGAAGCATAAAGAGGCATTGGCAATCATTTGAGCGGGGCGCAGAGGCGTATGGCCTGCCGAAATCGATCCGAGTTGATCAGAAGACGGATTTTGTCTCAAAGAGTATCAACAGGCCGACCCCAGGTCGAGAATGTTTCGCCGGAGGGAAGTACAGCGGATGATGTTGCGTCCAACCAGTCTGTCAGCAGCCAATGGCGCTAAAGTCTCGACAAGCTGACGGGCATCCAGCGGCCAAAAGAGAATGTGCGTTCGCTATTCTTTTCGAATGCCTTGCAGAATAAGAGAATGCGCTTGCTCGATCAAATCCCCTTCGTCGAGAGAGTAATCTCGCCATCTGTATGGGCCAATAATGATGCCGTATATGTGACGCCCGCAGGTCTTCACGTCAATTTGGCGAAATTGTCCGGATGAAATTCCATTCTCAATGACCGTATAGATGTTCTGCATAAACCTGCGTTGTTGTTGCCGCACTTTCGCAAGTTGGTTGCGATCAAATATCGACTCAAAAAAATGGTCTTCTTGATAGTACACGCGGCAGTAATCTCTGTTCTCAACAATGAAATTGATCGAGGTTTCTATTATGAAATTTAGTCCTTCAACTGCGTCTGACATTTTTGAAGCCGCGGAAACGACCCGGTAGTGCTTTTCTGTTTTGGAGACGCATATGTCAAAAAGTATGTCGGGCTTCGACGTATAGTAATAGTACAGCGTACCCTTGTTCAGTTCGGTCACTTCAGACAGCATGTCCATAGACGTTGCGTGATATCCATACTCCGCAAATAACCGAGCCGCAGTATCCAGAATGAAGCTCTTCTTGTTCTCGCGATTCCGCTGAACAGTTGGGCTTTTCGTGGCGGTCATCTTGCCTTTTGTGGCAGTGCTGGATCTTGGCAACTCACTTGTTCCTTTTGCTTTCGTACAATGCGTCTGGCCAAAACGACGGCTTGGGCACTCGTCTAAGTCCGAATTATGGCAGGTAGAACTCGAAACAGGTAGCGCGTTTTCGCAACCGACCGACTGGATTTGGCCCACCCTCTATCATTTACCCATTTAGAAGTAAAACGGGATCCCGTTTTCTTGATCGGCCGGGCTCCTGGGGTGGTGGCGATCGATCAGATTGCGTCCCGTTGCGTTTAAAGGTCGAAGCGGCCAAGCGGGCCAGGCCCCCAGGGCATTAAGGCCTTATCTTTGCGGCACGTATGGGACCAATTCATCAAGAGCTTCAACCGACTGGCCGACATTTGGTGACGGCCCCAGCTTCCGCCGCTTTCTTTGCCTTGCCGCCAAATGGTTCCGTCAGAACGGTCTGGTTTTGGAAAGATTCGCTCCAATTACAGTCTTATGACACCGCGTTCTTGTACTCTTCCATACATTTCAGGTGTTCATCGACAGTCTTAAGGTCCATGCCGTCAGTCCGCAGAGCAATATGTGAGGCGCCAAGATTGCGCCACTTGTTCGCGTGTTTGGCCCAACGCTCAGGCGTGCCGCCGGCGTACATGGCCTGAGCTTGAATGCCGAAACCATCCCAGGCCAATCCCGCTTGAGCTCGCGCCTTTTTAATCTCCTCAATCGCCGCATTAGCACCGTCACTGGGGCCCCCGAGCGGAAGCCAGCCGTCACCCAGCCGAGCTGCCCGATTAAGCAAGGGGGGCGCGCTGCCACCGAACCATATTGGGATTTGTTTCGTTGGACGCGGATTGATGCTTGCCAAGTCGATGTGATGAAAATCGCCGGTATAGTCCAGGCTGTCTTCCGACCACAGAAGCTTTAGTAACTTAACTTGTTCCTCTTGGCGGATCCCTCTTCGTTCAAAGGGCACATTGAGTCCGACATACTCGACCTTGTTCCAGCCTGTGCCCACGCCGAGGCGCAATCTGTTATTGGAAAGGATGGCCACTTGAGCTGCTTGTTTTGCCACCAAAACCGTCTGTCGCTGGGGCAAGATAAGTATGGCAGTCACCATTTCGATTTCATCGGTTACCCCTGCAATAAACGCGAAGGTCGTGAGGGGTTCGTGAAACTGAATGTCTTTGTCGTATGGACCGTCAAAACCGCCCGGGCGATCGGGGTCGGCGCCCAACACATGATCGTAAAGCAGCATATGCGTCATACCGAGCGCTTCCGCCCCTTGCGCATAAGCTTTTATGGCACCCGGATCCGTTCCGATTTCATTGTGTGGCAGGACACATCCTAATTTCATGTCAGTTCCTCAACGCAATAAGAATGGATAGCAAGGTTCTTAAAGCGCTGGGCGAAAAAGTCGACTCCGGATTTTTATGTTACTGGCGCGACCGCCGCGGTTTCCAAAAAAAATGGCCGCCTGGCTCCAAGAACCAGACGGCTATACTAGATCATTTAGTCCTTTTTACAGGACCCGACCGGGCTGCAGGATCTCTATTGCAGCCGTCCCGTTCAGTTGCCGAAAAGGTCCGTCGGACGTATCGTCAACTGAACAATTATTGCGCGAGGTCTGTTGGTGGCAGACGTAATTTCCTGTCCGAGCACACTATTGTTTGAAATTGTGGCGAACATATCGTTGTTTAGATTGCGACCGATAACGGCAACCTCCCAACCTTGTGTATCGTCGTAAATGGCACCCCCTGCATTGACCATGAAGTATCCATCTTCCCACAAATTTGGAGGACCGGCAGAAAGCTGAGTGAAGTATTCACTCGAATAGGCCGCGTCTGCTGAAACTCGGAAGCGCAGATCGCTGTTGGGCAATGCTCGGTCCAGGATTGCGCCGAAGGTTGCCGTCCAATCGGGGGCTTGCACAATTTGTTCGCCGGTAAGGTCTTGGAAATTACCGCCGATACATCCCGTGGCCGCAGTCTGACCGAGGTAGCAGGGCGCCTGACGAAAGTCCGTGTACCGCGCCCGGTTGTAGTTCACCGAGCCATTCAGGGTCAGGCCTTCGATTTGAGGCGGTGTCCACAGTGTTTCGAGTTCGATACCTTGAACACGCGCCGCCCCCGCATTCGATGTTGAGATCTGGTTAATCGTCGCATCGAATGAGCTTACTTGGAGCCCGGAGTAGTTATAGCGATATGCTGTTGCATTCACCCGAAGCGTGCGATCAAACCAAGTCGACTTCAAGCCGATTTCGCCGCCTTCGGCAAGCTCCTGGTCGAAGTTTTGCGCGCCTGACCCACCCGTAGCCGTGTTGAAGCTGCCGGATTTGTACCCTTCCTTGTACGCACCATACATGGTCAGATCATCGGTTGGGCGCCAGGTTATCGTGAATTCGGGCGAAACATTATCGAATGTACGCTCATCCGGGGTGAATGGTATTGGCCCAGGCACCGGTCCGAATGCGTACGCATCGACTTCCTTTTTCTCCCTGGTGTACCGAAGACCACCCGTGATCTCTACAGTGTCCGTAACATCCGCCACCATCTGACCAAACGTTGAATAGGCAACACCGTTCACGTTGTAAGCGGCGCAAATGTACAGCCCGAAGAAAACCGGACAGGGCCGATCGACCGCAAAGCTGTCTTCGAAGAACACGCCGCCGACAAAATTAAGGGGACCATCGAAATTGGTCGCAAGCCGGACTTCCTGGGATAGCGCCCGGTAACTTGGTTGGTTAGACGCGGTAACCGAATTGGTAGGAAGTATCAGGCCACCTACCGGAACCGCCCTTGTAAACTCCTGAAAATACTCTTGATCCGTCTGATAGTAACCTGTGATCGATGTGATGCTGAGCTTGTCCGTGGGATTGTAGTCCAGCCCCAATGTTGCCAGAAGGGTGGTTTGTTCCCAGAAGTAAGTCCCATCTCTAAACGTCTCATCGATTGGTGCGAATGCTGACGCAAGCGGCGGTGCCGAGACGAACGTTTCGTTCGGTACACAATCGTCAAGCGGTGCTTCCGCTGATCCGGGCCCGCCGGTTGTTACCGAACAGTTTATCCTCTGTGCACCAACTGTCGCGTCGGAATCGACGTCAGAGTAGGATACCTTAAGATTGGCATTGAAGTCTTCGGAAGGATCGAATTCTAATGTCAACCGGCCAAAAAACTCTCTCGAAGCTTCGGCGTTGTCGTCGCCAGTCGCAACGTTTTCGAAAGGCCCCTCTTGATCAGTAACGAAAAAGACACCTCGATATCCAAAGGTATCGCTCAACGGTCCTGAGACAATAACTTCGCCGAACTTCTCCTTTGCATTGAACTCATAGCCGGCGCGGCCCTGAACAAAAAACTCGTCCGTCGGCCCCTTTGTTTTCAAGGAGATGATACCACCGGGGCTGTTCTTGCCGAAAAACAGGGCTTGTGGTCCCTTCAGAACTTCCACCTGTTCCAAATCATACTGCCCCACCCGCAGCACGTTGCCGTTACTGACCGCCATGCCATCGACATTGATCGAGATAGCCTGCTCGATAGTCTGGTTGAGTGCCGAACTGGAAACGCCCCGCAGACTAATCAAACCGGACTGACCTGCGGCCTGATCATCGATAAACAGACCTGCGACGGCAGTCGATAAGTCTTCCAATCCATCGATGCCGCGTTGCTGAATCTCCGCACCTGAAAATGCCGTCACGGCAACGGGTACTTGCTGCAAACCTTCCTCACGCTTACGCGCCGTAACGACGATTTCGTCAATCTGGGCGACGGCCTCAGATGCGATCGACATTGCTAAACCGACGGCAAGCAATGAACATGTTGAATACAAACGAGATAAACTCATAAAACCTCTCCCCGAAAACAATTTTGTTCTTTAGGCTAGGGATCGACTATATGCGGCCAGGCCTATTTTTCAACTGTTCAGTTATTTTTTTTAGACAAATTTTCCGCTCGTCACCGTTTTGCAACACCTCAGTCCCTCTCGATTGAGACAACAAGAATTAGACACGGCGTTGTATATATTTATCATTAAATATAATAACTTAGTGTATCTTCCGGCGAACACCAAAATGCACCCGTGGCGGGCGAATACCATCACTGAATGAGTGCGTTGATTTGTTCGACCAAATGTTTTAATTTCTAGTGACGCTGTATCGTGGTCGAAACCACCATTCAGGATTCACTCATGCCGCTCTAGTTGGGCCGGACGCCCGTGTCGTTCGCTACGGTCAATCTGGCTTCCAGATCATGCGGTGCCCAAATGCCATCATCGAACGTGCAGGAAGACATAGCCTAAGCGCTTTTGGCGCGTATATTTACGAGCGGCTTGGGCCGCCGCTGTAGGCGGCCGACTGCGCCGCTTCTACAGAGCCGCTCAGCTTACTGAGAAATATCCGGTCACAAACTTCGGGCAATGATCATTTTCATGATCTCGTTGGTCCCGCCATAGATCCGGGACACGCGCGCGTCACGATACATTCCGGAAATTGGATATTCGTTGATGTAACCATAGCCGCCAAAAAGCTGCAGACACTTGTCAACCACTTCACCTTGCAACTCGGAAAGCAAGTATTTCGCCTTGGCCGCGGTTACGGCGTCAAGATTTCCGGCTATGTGACGCCTGACACAGTCGTCAACAAATGTGCGAGCCGCCGCCGTTTTGGCAACACAATCGGCCAATACGAACTGGGTGTTTTGGAAGTCGAAGACGGCCTGCCCGAAAGCTTTGCGTTCTTTGACATACTTCGTCGTTTCGTGGATGGCCCGTTCGATCATTGCAATCGCTTCAAGCGCAACGATCAGCCGCTCCTGATTGAGGTTGATCATCAACTGAGAAAAACCAAGCCCTTCTTCGCCGCCGAGAAGATGGTCAGCGGGAACTCTCACATCCTCAAAGAACAGTTCTGCGGTGGCATGTGCCTCGAGGCCCATTTTGTCCAGTTTCTTGCCGCGCGAAAAACCCGGCCTGGTCGCCTCTACAAAAAACAAAGACACTTTGTCTTCGCCTTCATTATTCTTGGTTTTGCAGGCAACCATGTAAATGTCGGCAATATGTCCGAGTGTGGTGAATGTTTTTTGTCCGTTGATGATGTAGAAGTCGCCGTCTCTTACCGCGCTTGTGCGAATGTTTTTTAGGTCCGAGCCGGTACTCGGTTCGGACATGGCAATCGCGCCAATCCAATTGCCGGAAGCAAGTTTTGGTATCCATTCTCTCTTCTGTGCTTCGGTTGCCAAGTTGATGAGGTATGGCCCAAAGACAGCGTTGGGAACGCAGACAACGAATTGATGCGCTCCCTGTAATCCAAAGCCTTCAATGATCGCTGCTTCATACCCGAAATGTGCCCCGCCGCCGCCATACTCAAATGGTGCACTGGCCATCAGCAACCCGGCCGCGCCCGCTTTCAGCCAAGCCTCTCTGGGCACCTCTCCTTGCGAACGCCATTGCTCCGCATAAGGCACACACTCCTTCTCGACGAATTTGTCGACGGTGTTGCGAAATACACGGAGATCCTCGTCGTAATAGTCCGGGAAAGAACCGCTATCGATGGGCGCCATGAGATCGATGTCCTTTTGTTCGATTCTGCGTTTCGGTTTCATCGCCGCGAAGCTGAGCTCCCGGCAGTGAGTGGCGAAACCGTTGTTGTCAATTATTGTAACGTCGCGAGATAAATATCAACCATGTGGTTGAATTACTGTCACAGATAGGAGTCTCGGCTTGAGCGGCGATACAGGGTCAGCGATACCCGGTGCTCAACCCCGGCCAATCACTCATGCCCGAACGACCGAGGTTTCTCCGCCTCCGTTCCCTTGAAGCTCCTGCGCGACAGTCTTCTCGCCAACCTCGCTTCGCTCAGTAAGCTGCGAAGGCTGGCGGTGGATGCCGTCTGTCGCGAACCATTCGCCGAACTTTGCTTGGAAAAGTTTCATTTCGGACATTGGGAAAAGACCGTTATTGACGATAGATTGAATAGTGTAAGATCAACCGCCGGAAGATAGTGGAAGCGTCATGGATGACACTCATTTTGGGTTTGTCGAACGCGATGGCGTTCAATTGCACTATGCAGCGCGGGGACGCGGACCGCTGATCCTATGCCTTCACGGATTTCCGGACTTTTGGCGCACGTGGCAGCCATTCATGGAGTCCTTCGCTGAGAGCCATACGGTCGTTGCACCCGATATGCGCGGTTACAATTTGTCGTCGAAACCCAAAAGTGTGGAGGCCTACCGGGAAGAAGAGACTGTCAAGGACATAGGTGCACTCGCATCACATTTCACCGACGAACCATTCGTTCTTGTCGGCCATGATTGGGGTGGTGCATCCGCGTGGAATTTCGCGATCAATCGACCGGAGCGGCTGTCGAACTTGATCGTTCTCAACGCACCGCACCCTGCCATCTTTCAGAACGCCATTTGGCACGACACGGATCAGCGCGCCGCATCACAATATATTAGGCGGTTAAGGGAAGAAAACTCAGAACTCGTTCTTTTCGGCGAGGGCGAAAATGGCATGTGGTCCCGCTTTTTCGATCAGCGACACAGGGACGGCATGCTCTCGGATGCGGACAAGAAAGCTTATCTGGAAGCTTGGGGCCAACCCGGGGCCGCCCGCGCTATGGTCAATTGGTATCGCGCTGCTCCGTTTGACGTGCCCGAGATTGGCGCTCCGCCGAAGACGCCCAACTGGATGTCCGGGCGTGATTTTCATGTTTCGGTTCCGACGCTGGTGTGCTGGGGCGAGCAAGATGGTGTTCTCTTGCCTTGTTTACTGGACCCCCTGCCGAAGTTTGTTTCGGACCTAACAATCCGACGCTTTCCAAAAGCAGGCCACAACCCGCACCAAGACGACCAATCCGCTACCTTTGCAGAAGTTCGGCGGTTCATTCGTTGACAAATCGAAGAGGAAAAAATTCAGCAAGGTTGCAATCCGTTATTGACTAGTCGTATAATAAGCTTTCTTTGACCATGGTCTCAAGTGAGCAGGGGAGTCCCCGAATACGATGATACGCGGCGTGCACCATGTTGGTTTGACAGTCGCCAACCTGCCCAAGATGGTGAGCTTCTATCGGCAAGCCGCTCAATTTTCGCCGTTGCCGCAGCACCCGTTTGCCGTTGAAACGCGCTTCTCGCGCATTGGCGAAGAGAACAGGCCGATTGAGAAGTCGCTTATGCTGCAAGCGCCAAACGGTTATTTAGAACTCATCCCTCTTGATGGGGCCGCCGAACCATCCCGCCTGGACGTGAACCAGGCCGGCCTAAGACATATCTGTGTGCAGTCTGCGGAAGGCCCTGCGGTATACCAAAACTTTTCGGATGCCGGCGCCCAGTTTCACTCGGAATTCGTGAGCTTGGGTACCGGATATCTGTACGCCTACGCCCGCGATCCTGAACAAAATGTTGTGGAGTTGGAAGGGGCGCCAAAAGGTCCAAATGAAGCTCCCCCATGGCTGGCCCATGTGGCCATCGTTACGCACGACATTGACCGATTGTCCGATTTCTACAGCGGGCTGCTAGGGCGGCGTGTACACAATCGTGGCCATTTTCATTCGAATGATCGCTTCGACAAGGTCACGGCACTTAAGAACGTTGATGTGAAAGCGGCCTGGATTCATACGGAGAATTTGATCATAGAGATGTGGCAATACATCAATCCGCCCACAGAAGAGCAGCCTGTATCTCTATTTTCGACTGCCGGAATCAATCACATCAGTTTTGAAGTCGATGATATTGCGGCCGACAAACTGGCATTGCAGCAAAGCGGTTATGAGCTTTGCAGGGATGAAACCATCTGCAATGGGGGCAAGTCTGTCCTTGGTCGAGACGTCGATGGGAATCTGATTGAGCTTCTGGAGATCGACCAGTCGTATTCCGGGTTGAGCATAAATGCGCTGGACGACGTGTCCATCATTCCGCGCCTGGCCGGTGTTGAGGCAGGTGCTGCATGAGTGAAAACAGACCCGATCGAAGACTTTTCGGCAAGGCAGCAATCGTAACCGGCGCTGCGCAAGGCATCGGCCTGGCAATCGTGAAACGCTTCATCGATGAAGGAGCGGGCGTTGTCGCCTTCGACGTTCCCGGGTCGCCTCTCCACGATGCGGAACGGTACGCCGAGGAGGCGGGCGCACGTTGTGTCCTGTTCGAAGGCGATGTGGCCAATGAGGACGACTGGATCAAAGTTGTTGAGACGGCTCTTCGTTCCTTCGACAGAATAGACGTGCTGGTAAACAATGCAGGTATTGGCGGGTCTGCAGGCGTTGCGCTGACCGACTATCCAACTGACGTGTTCGACCACGTGATGGCTGTGAATGTCCGCGGCGTGTTTCTCGGACTGAAGCACTGCGGCAAGGTGATGAAGCATCAAAGGTCGGGCGACATCGTCAACATCTCTTCCATTTCGGGGTTTGGCGGCAAGGGCCGCGTGTTCGCCTACACGGCCAGTAAGCACGCCGTCAATGGCATGACGAAAAATGCCGGCGCCGAGCTGGCGCGGTATGGCGTACGCGTCAACGCTGTGTGTCCCTCGCCGACGGACACGGAAATGATGGCGACGGCCGAGCGCATCGTATCGGACGACCCAGTGCAAGCCAGGGCCGCTTTTGTAAGCAATAATCCCATGGGCCGATATGCCGATCCGGCCGAAGTCGCGTCGGTGGTGACATTTTTGGTGAGCGGCGATGCGTCTTTCGTCAACGCCGCATTGGTGCCCGTTGACGGCGGGTTGCTTGCCTGAGCGGGCTCGTTCACTTCTTCATTATACAGAGGGCATTGATCATGGATCTCGGACTGTCGGGTAGGAAAGCGATTGTCACCGGTGGCAGCCGCGGCATCGGAAAAGCCATCCTGTTGGAGCTGGTCAGAGAGGGGGCCGTTGTCGCCACTTGCGCCCGTAACGAAGACACGCTTGTGGCAACCGCGTCAGAGGTTCAGAGTTTGGGCGGCACCATATTTACACAAGCGCTCGACGTGAGAGATCGATCGGCCCGTGATGAATGGCTCAGCGAGGCCGTACAGCAATTAGGTGGCTTGGACATATTGATTAGTAATGTGTCGACGCGCGTTGACACGAAAAGCGAGACGTGGTGGCAGGACTCGTTCGACGTAGATCTCAATCAGCACGTCGAGACATGTAAACAGGTTTTGCCCGCACTGCAGGATAGCGGCGGAGGATCCGTTGTGTTCATTGCGTCCATCGCTTCGGTTCTGACGCAGCTTCCACCGGACGAGCTTGCCTACGGTTCCATGAAGGCCGCCTTGGTGAACTATAGCGGACAAATGGCTGTTCGATTAGCCAGCAAAGGGGTGCGCGTAAATTGTGTTTCGCCCGGCCCGATCCACTTCGAAGGTGGGTTCTGGGATCACGTCAAGAAGCAAGCGCCAGAGTTCTTTGAACTGGCGGGAAAAACTTCCGCCATGGGCCGGCACGGAACACCCGAAGAGGTGTCCAGGGCAGTGGCCTTTCTTGCCAGCCCGGCGGCGTCTTACATCACCGGGGCAAATCTGCGGATCGACGGTGCGGCCGTTAAGGCAGCCAATTTCTAATGCACCGATAGGGCCCTAGCACAGATCCAGCGGGTTCTTTTTTGACAGGCCCCTCTGCGCAGGTTATTTTATTGACGATATATATAATAAAGGCGCCGCGCTCGTGGCATTTCTCGATGCCGGGTGACGCGCGCAGGAAACGGGAAGCGCCAAGGCGGATGGATCGTTGACCACCCAGAACAGGATATTGTCCTTTCCCACGAAACTAGCTTTCGGTGTGGGCGCGATTGGCGAGATTGTCTATCTCGGCATGTTCAACACCTTCATCGGAATTTTTTACAATCAGGCGATCGGGCTTTCCAATTCCCTCATCGGCACCGCGATTATGTTGGCCCTCATTGGGGATGCCATATCCGATCCGCTGGTGGGCATGATTTCGGATCGCTGGCGGTCTTCACAAGGGCGGCGCCATCCATTTTTGTACGTCGCTCCGTTGCCTGTTGCGATCGCGCTCTATTGCATCTTTAGCCCGCCGGGCGCGCTCACATCTACGGACACAATATCGACTGACAGTGGCCAGTTTTATCTGTTCCTCTGGCTAACGTTTTGGACCATTCTCAGCCGCCTGTTTCTGACGCTTTATTCCGTGCCGCATCTCGCGCTCGGCGGCGAATTGACGAATGAGCCTACCCAACGCTCTCAGCTATTCAGTGTAAACGCCGTTTGCGGTTACGCGACAGGCGCATTGTTCGCTTTTCTTGCATGGGGCTACTTTCTGGGTGGGGAAAGTCTGAATGCGGACGGCGTTACGATCCCCCGGCATTTGGATCCAACCGCCTACGGCGCGTTGGTCTTCACGGCCTGCGGATCTGTCCTTTTTGCCATTTGGCTGTGTGCCTGGGGCACACGAGATCAAATCCCGCATCTAAGCGATCCGCCTGTCGATTCGAGATCCCTCTCGATCAACTTGTTCTATCAAGATATTTTCGGGGCGATGAAGAACCCCAACTATGCCTTTCTGCTGGTCGGGTTTTTCTTTTTCATGATCTCTGTGGGCCTCAATGAAACATTCGGTGTTTTTGTCAACACCTACTTCTGGGAATTGGGTACGGAGCAAATGCGGTGGTTTGGATTGGCTGCCGTGCCGGCGATTCTCCTGGGCGCGGTTTCGGCGCCCATCCTGATGCGCCGTTTTGACCGGAAACCCGTTTTGATCTGTGCGCTCTTGGCCATGACCATCTTTGCGCAGCTCGCGATTTGGTTGCGAATAGTGGGATTGTTTCCGGCGAATGACTCTCCTTTTTTATTGCCGTTGCTGATCAGCTTCGCCTGCGGCTTGTCGTTGGCTCTTGCCGTTACCTCGGTTGCCGTCTTGTCCATGTTGGGCGATATCGCGGATGAAAACGAACTTGCGACCGGCAAACGGCAAGAGGGACTCGTTTATTCGGCCCGAGCCTTCTTCGCAAAGGCGTCAGGGTCATTCGGCCATTTCCTGGCTGGTATCATTCTCGATCTCTTCGTACGCCTGCCATTCGAGGCTGTGCCGGGTCAAGTCGACGCGGATGTCATTCTGCGGCTGGGCCTTGCGGCGGGGCCGATCATGGGTGCCGGCGCATTCATCTCTATATTCTTCTATGCACGCTACAACATCACGTCGGAACGGCACTCAAGAATATTGGCGGAATTGGCGGAACGGCGGTCTGCCGTTCCGGTGGGACAAGTGCAGTTTGCAGCGTCGGCGGCACCTTCGTCGGGAGGTGTCCTCGCCGCTCAAAAGCCTGGCGACGCCGCGGAGACGAAGCCCGCACCATAGACAGGCTGAAGTTAGCCGCAACGATGTGAGGTGCAAAGGGCCCCGTCTGCATTTTACGAACCTATCGTCAGTAGAGGTCACTCTCATGAAAAACACCTTGGTGAGACTCGCAAAACGTCCCGAAGCCGAGATCGAAGAGGACACTTTTGAGATTGAACAAACTGCCGCGCGTTTGCCGGATGACGGCGAAATTCAAGTGGCCATCGAGTACATATCGATCGACCCGACAATGCGGACTTGGGTCGCCGACATCGAAAGTTATGTACCGCCCGTCGCCGTTGGAGATGTCATGCGCGCCGGTGCCGTGGGCGACGTCACCGGTTCCCGTCATCCGGAATTTAAAGTGGGTGACAAGGTGCATGGCATGTTTGGCGTCCAGTCCATTTATACCGGGCCGGCCGAACGGGTGACCATGCTGGATACGCATGTTGCTCCGGCCCAAGACTACCTTGGTGGTCTGGGCGGCACGGGCCTTGCCGCCTATTTCGGTATTTTGAAAGTTGGCGCGCTTGCGCAAGGTGAAACCGTTGTCGTGTCGGCGGCGGCGGGTGCCGTGGGGCACCTGGTCGTTCAAATCGGAAAGCTGAAAGGCGCCCGCGTCGTGGGTATTGCAGGCGGCACCGAGAAATGCCGGCGGGTGGTCGAGGTTTTCGGAGCCGATGCCTGTATTGACTACAAATCTGAAGACCTGTCCGAAAAACTGAAACAGTTTTGCCCGGACGGCGTCGATGTTTATTTCGACAATGTCGGTGGTAAGACCCTCGAAACACTGATCGACCATTTGGCGATGCGCGCGCGCATCGTCATCAGCGGTGCCATTTCAAAATACAATGAACTCGATTCTGTTCGAGGGCCGCGCAACTATCTCAATTTGATCGGTAAGGGCGCGCGCATGGAAGGGCTCTTGAACATGCACTGGGTGGCGGAATTCGATGAGGCACGACAGGAGCTTGCAACTTGGGCGCATGAGGGCCGCATCAAATTCCATAACCAGATCGAACACGGCCTTGAGAACTTTCCCACTACCTTGGGCATGTTGTTTTCCGGTCAGAACGTCGGAAAGCTTCTACTGAAGGTGTAACCAACACTCTTTGAGCTGAGCTGTGGTGTTTGATTTTCTCCGCGGCACGTCATGCAGAAAAAAATTGCCGCCTTGGTGGCGGCAATTGTCAGTTGTTTTTCGATGAGCAGGGACTGTAGTCGTTCTTTCAGGCTCTTCTCTTTCTTGCTTTTAGATGAGGAGCCAGATGGCCGGGGAGGCGACCATCTGGCCAGTCGTCCACCTGTATTTGCAGGCGTGGTCAGAGCTGTGCGCGCAGGGTCAGCGACCAGGTGATTGGATCGCCGATGAACTGTGCGTTGGTTGCATTGCCATCCAATACGCCATAGGACGACCCGAAGATGAAGTGCTCATAGTCCTTGTCCAGAGCGTTCTCGACGGCGAAGATCACGCCGTAGCGCTGATCTGGGCTGTCGATACCCACCCGCAGGTTGAGCAGACCGTAGGAATCGACCACGGCGAAATCATCTTGTCCCAAAGTTGTGTTCTTCGACGATTGCCACGCCCATTCCCCTTGCAAGAAACCGGTGAAGTTGGTGTTCAAGATCGGCTTTTGATAGTTGCCGATCAGCGAATAGAAGTAGCGCGGCGAGTCGCGGAATCGTGAGCCCTCAAGCGCCACATTGTCGGAAAACTCGACGATGTCCACTTCGTTCCAAGTGAAACCACCCGTTATCGTCAGGCCGTCAATAAAGTTGGGCGCAAAGACAAGATCGGCTTCAATGCCCATCGTGTTCAGCTTGTCGATCGACAGGTTGAGAACGTTGCCAAGTGAGTCCGACGTGATCGTCTGCAGGTCACGCACATTCTGATGGAAGAACGTCACGTTGGTCGATACCTGACCTTCGAACAACTGAGACCGGAAGCCTGCTTCAATCAATGTGGGGACTTCAGGCGCAAGCACCGGTAATCCGCCAGGTGTCGTGATTGCCGCGACGTTGACGCTTTCGGCGACATCAATACCGGGCCCCTTGTAGCCGCGAGACCACGACGCATAGGTCATGAGATCGTCGGTCCAGAAGTAGCGCCCGATGAAGCGTCCTGACAGGTTGTCGTCTTCGACCTTCTGGAAGCCGGTGACGTCGGGTCCAAAGTTGCTGCCCGAAAAAGGCAACAGCGGATTAATGGGCGTTCCGACACGATTGTACCAGGCCTCGATTTCTTCGTGTGTGAACCGGCCGCCAAGAATTAAAGATAGCTTGTCGGTGATGTCGATCGTCGTTTCGGTGAAAACGGCGAAGCTGTCGTTTTCAACCGCACGGTCCGCGTTTGTTCTGGAGTTCAAGTTCCCCAGCCCCGGAATAGCAAAGGGAAGGGCCAGCTCAACATCCACCTGGCCTTGGGCGTCAAGATCCTGATGAAAATAGTAGAGGCCCGCCACATAGCTCACCCGGTCCAAAAAACTGCCGTCTAAGCGCAATTCTTGACTGAATTGTTTTGTTGATGAGACCGTGCCGTTGCGGTTATTGGCATTTGAGTTCGAAACGCCGTCGGCTTCGTTGAATTCATTGATTTCCCAAGCCCGGTAACTGGTGATCGACTTGAGCGTCGCAGCACCAAAGTCATACTCAACATCAAGGGCCGCACCGCCAGCCTGCGAGTCTTGGAGAATATTTTCGTCCAGGACGGCGACCGACCGGTTTCTTGGCCCAGGAACAATACCGACCGCCGACAGAGCGTCCCCAATCTGAAGAACCCCTGAATTGAGGGCAAAGCCAACCGCCAAGTTAGGGGGCCCAGCATTTCTGAATGTTGGCTGACAACATCTATTGTCTTCCTCGACAAAGTCGCCGGTAAATTTTACGGTCAGGTCAGCCGTAGGCTGATAAAGAATCTTGCCGCGCAGGGAATAGGTCGATTTGTCATTCAGATCGTCCTCACCCGGCAGCACGTTATCAAGAACGCCGTCGCGACGGTTAAACGTGCCGCTTAGCCGTGCCGCAAGTTTGTTGCCGACCAGTGGACCCGTCACGCTGCCGCGAATTTTAAATTCATTATAGCGGCCGTAGGAAATATCGCCCCCGGCCCCGAATTCAAACTCCGGATCTTTGGTGCGGATGTTGATTACGCCGGCGGACGCGTTCTTCCCGAAAAGCGTCCCCTGCGGACCTTTAATGATCTCGATGGTTTCGACATCGAAGAAATCGAAGAATCCTTGCGCTTCACGGCCCAAAACCACGCCGTCGATGACGGTCGCCACACTCGATTCAAAGCCATCGCTGAAACTGAAGGTCGAAATGCCACGAATCTTTGACCCCGTCGCGCGGGACGTATTGATCGGCGTCAGGTCGAAGCCGGGGACAAACCGGACAAGATCGTTGACCGTGTTGAACCCGGTCACCTCTAAAAACTCGTCTGATATTACCGTCACGGCAACGGGCGTTTCGAAGAGCGATTCCTCGCGTTTTCGTGCCGTCACGATGATGTTGTCCATTATTGATGCCGCGGCATCCGATTGCGCGACAGCCGGCGTTTCCATCGTGCAGGCGATCGCTACCGCCGCCAGGGAAATAGCGGCTTTTTTAAAGTCTAACGGAACCCGTATTTGCATTGGTGTTTCCCCCATCTCCAGCAACCAGCTCGTTTTTCGCGCGTTCACCTTCTGGCTCTTTTGACGCGCGCTCGCTCCCATATGAGGCACACACTATTAGATAACACGTCATTAGTCAACGTTATTACATTGATCGTCAATAAGGGGTGGATCAGCGCTGCGGGGTGGCTGCCGCATATGGCCAGCATGAGTGTGGGCAAAACGACCGGTGGAGAGTGCACCGCTGTTATAGCAAGCGTCAGGAAGAAGAACCAAAGTCATGAGGCTTGGCCGCCAACGGAAGTTAAGCCGCCGTAAGAGCGCTGCGATGGCACCAGATTTGGCCCGATAACCAGGCGCCAGATTTTGTGTCGAAAGCTTTGCGGTTAGTTGACGATTAGGCGGTCGATTTTTCACGCGGAGGTTTTGACCGCTTCCGGCGCGGTTGCGACGCCTTTGGAGACGCCGAAGTGGTTTTATAGTTCGCTTTGAGCGTGTCTACGATCCCAAGAGCAAGGACGATGTTGAGATCTTCAACCGTTTTGCGATCGACCCGTCCTTGGCTGATCATTTCCCCGGCCGTCCCCGTCATGCCCATGGAAAGTTCGGCTGCTAACAGGGCCGTGCGCCGCGGGATACTGTAAGAGTCCACGATTTCCTTAGCAAGGAACTCGATTCCACGCTGTCGGTCTCTTCGGTCGAGTTCTCCCATGGCGACGGCCACCGACGGTTCGCTCATCAGGCGCTGCACGAGATCGCCGCGTTCTTCCACATGCGCCAAGTAGGTGCTGGTCGTCCGCCGAATGAGATCTTCGAAATCAACCGCTTTTTGCACTTCTTTGGCTTGCCGGTTTACCAGCCGCTTTTGTTCGCGCAGAAGAAGTTCCTGCAACAGCGTTGTTTGATTTGGAAAGTAGACATAGACCAGCGCCTTGCTGACACCGGCTTCGCGCGCGACCCGCTCCATCGAAACGGACGTGACACCTTCGCTCGAAATGAGGCGCGCGGTCTCATCGAGTATGAGTTCTTTTCGGATTTCCGGATCGAGGCGTCGGTTGCGGCGGGGTTTCGATTTCACTCTGGCCATGTTGTTCGTTGAACTTTCAATGTCGCCCGCGAGGACGTATCTATTAGAATCTCTTAAAGCCAATTCTAATAACGACTACGGTGAACAACAGCAATATAAATCTTCAACGATCACGCAAAATTATAGAGATGGTCAATTAGAGACGGTCCGTGTCTCGCTGGATAGGGGCTGCCCGCCTACTTGGCACCGGACGCGCCACGAGGCAGATAATGCATTTCGAGACCGACGGCCTGACGCCGCTTGAATCCCTTCCAGTAGTTTTCCGATCCATTTGTACCGTCGGCATACTGATCGCCATAGTACTGACCCATCGGCTGCGCCCATGTTCCGTCATTCGACAAGGTTGTTGGTACCTCGAGATATGCCCGTCGGGATTCATCACCTTTGAGGTGCAGGTCTAAGAATGCCGTGATGAAATGCTGGTTGACGGAAAGCAGCCGGTCTTTTTTCCAGATGGGATCTTCAAACTGCTCCCATACAGATACATCAAGAAATGCCGCTTCCGGTGCAGGCACCTGAACAAGATTGTGTTGGGCATTCTGAAATACCAACATATGCCGATCGGTATTGCGTGCATTGTCGAAAATTCTGCGGACGCCGTTCTCGAAGCCGACAACATCGTCCTGGCTTCCAACGATAAAGAGAAGGGGCGATGGAATGTCGGCAAAAGCCTCATTCTTCCAGGCTTTTACGTCGTCCTGCGCGCCCCAAGGGGAAATGGCTATAACAGCGCCAATCAAGTCCAGATTTCTCTCTTTGAACGCTTCGTTTTCACTCGACAGGTCTTCAAAATAGCGCCGTCCGGCCCATCCAAAGATTTCCGCATCGATATGGTATCCGGCGCCGGCGTGATTGAGAGCCCCATATCCCCCAAACGAAAATCCGATCAGCCCTGCCTTAGAGTCACTGATCAGATTTGCCCAGGGGGCGCCACCGTCGTTCGCTGCACCTCTCAATGAGTCCACAACAAACTGCTGATCAATGGAACGGAACAACATGGCGCGCGCGAAAATTTTCAGGGGCGCAAGTTCATCTGCTTTCACGTAATCACCATGGTCAATCGCGGCGACAACATATCCTTTGCTCGCCAGATTTTCCGTAAGGCCGGCGACCGCGGCGGGCGCACTTCCAAGTCCATGCGAAAAGATGACCAGCGGGAACTGTTCCGCGGCGACAGGAGAGGCGTCGCGCACGGCAATCCCCTGAACCGTGAAGTGGTCGGGTAGTCCAGGAATCGGCCGCTGCTCTGACTGGTAAAATTTCCCTTCATAAAAGGCCCGTTCGGCATCTGGTTCGATTACCGCGGGATAGAAGACGTCGACCTGTATCGTTCGATCATAGGTTGGCGCCGTGCGCGTGATCAGGCTGTAACTGGCGATATCGATCTGACCGGGATTGACAAGTTCAACGGTAGCGACCCCTACATCGTAAGGCCCAAATGACGCAAGCTCCGGCGCCTCGTCGCCGGGCAGGGCAGCCGTTGTGAGACTAGCCAATGTGATTGGCGCGGATACTTCTGCAGGCTCCACGGGCCCATCGCAGCCGGCCAATCCCGATACGATGAGTGCCATCGCAAAACCCCTCAACATGCCGCTCCGCTCGCTTTTCCGATACCTCAAACATCCCCGCATGGTGACCTTACATCTGACTCCCAGGGTGCTCCACGCATCTTGGATATAATCCGTATTCCTTCTGAATGTCCTTGAGAGGGCGATCGAGTTGGTCTTCGAAACGGACCAGTTGGATGTTTTTCGCGGACTTCCCGAAAGACCAGCCATCGGTGATCGCGTTCATGGCCGGGTTGATCAGATCCGGGTTCAACAAGGTCATATGGCTGGTAACCACGGCAATCCACATTCCTGCGTAAGGAAAATTGTTCTGCGCAAATCCGAAGGCTTGCAAAGAAATTTCACCGACCGGGTCCGGCCGGTAGCCGGTCAAGACGTGGTGAATGTCGTGGGTTTGATATCCGCGCAGGATTTTGTATTGCAGCACGTGGGGCATGCCATCCAGTTTTCCTGTCTGCTGCATTTCCTCATGAAGCGTGCGATATCCGGCAGCCAGCTGTTCTTCCAATCCATTGTCTTCGATGAAGTGAAGATACGCTTCACCAAGTGAGCCAGATGCGCAGGCGCGTAGACGGTCCATATCGACCGGCTCTGCCAACCACCCTTCGGCCGCCAGGGGACCCTGTTCCGGGTGGCTTTCAATCGCCGCGACATATTTTTCGATCACCTCGCGCGGTGCTTCTTCCCACCAATCATTGAAGAGCAGATGCACACCGTAAGCGTCATAGTCATCGATGGAGGTGAGAAATCTTTCACCGAACGCTCTATCAACCCCAACCATATCCGTCTCCCGCAAGGCTCTGTGTGTGAGGGATTCTTTATTGACGAAATGTATAATAAGGAAGGGCGTGTCAGTCAATTCCGGCGCTGTTCAAGACACAAAATAAGGGTTGGTGGCGCGCTGTTAGCCAATCACCACGCGTATGCCTCCGGTGCTTCTCCGCACTGTGGGAATATGGCGTCAAGTCGCTCTAGTGTCTGATCGTTCAGCCGAATTTCCGGCACATGGAGGACGGATCCGAGTTGCTCGACATTTCCGGGCCCGATGATCGTGGCGGAAATGCCTGGCCGATGTAACAACCAAGACAACGCGACCGCACTTGGTATTTCTTCCAACTCGGCGCATAGCTCAAAAAACCGGCGGAGCTGTCCGGCATGTTCTGTCCGCGCATTTTCTATGCTCGCCGCCTTTCGGCGGCTTTGGGTGCGGTCGTTTTCGCCCGCTAATAACCCGCCGGCCAACGGACTCCACGGAATGAGCCCCACACCATAGGCGCGACACGCGGGCAAAACCTCCATCTCGATGCGGCGCTCAACCAGATTGTAGAGGCTCTGCTCGGAAATCAGTCCCAAGCGGCCGCGTGACATGGCACGTTCGTTCGCGCGGGCAATCGCCCAGCCCGGAAAATTGCTCGATCCCACATAGGTGATCTTGCCCTGCGCGATCAGCCGCTCCATCGCCTGCCAGGTTTCTTCCACCGGGGCCAGCCTGTCGAAGTGGTGCATTTGATAGAGATCGATATGGTCGATCCCAAGACGCTTTAGGCTTGCCTCACACGCCATTTGAATATGGCGCGCAGACAGGCCCCGATCATTGATGTCGTCAGACATTGGTTCATAAACTTTGGTCGCGATGACGAGATTGTCGCGCCGCGCTTTGTTCTCGGAAAGCCATTTCCCAACGATGCGTTCAGTCGTCCCGACCCCCAGATCGCCGCCATATTGGTTGGCCGTATCAATGAAATTGATGCCGGCATCGACCGCCGTGTTGAGAATTTCCAAGGACTCCGCTTCATTTGCCCGCGGTCCAAAATTCATGGTGCCGAGGCAAAGCGTGCTGACTTTGAGGGCGGAGGATCCAAGTTGGCGGTACTGCATGACGGGCTGCAAGTAAGTTTACGGCGCCCGCAAAGTGACGCCGGTTTCCAAGACTTCGCTTGAATCGGCGACACAGTATCGGGCAATTTTCTGCGCGCGTTCCGGGAGCTTTTTGTAATCGTCGTAAGCGATTCCTTTGACGATGGGCTCCCGAAACCAAGGGGCGTAAAACTCAAGATTTGGGATGGCGCGGACAGCATCGGACACATTCGGCGTGCCGCCGTGCCACGCGCGGGTATCGCGGATCATGATGCCGCCCGCAGGAACCGGACATACTGTGCTCAAGCGCATCCATTCGGGCTCCTCTTTGAGCGACGGCACCGGAGCACGTGAATATTGTGTGCCAGGGATTTGGCGGGTGGGGCCGTTGAGCCGTGTGATCTCTTGCGGAAGGAAGTTCACGCAAATGTACGGACAAGGCAGATCGGTGACATTCAAGCGCCCGCCCGGATCGTAAAAGGAACTGAAAGGCGATCCTTTTGTGTCCGTCCAATTCCGAACATCCGCATGCAGACGTTGGTACTGCATGGCGCCGGGCAGACAGAAATCGCCGCTGGCGGCCCTCAACACGAAATCCTCAGAGCCGAACATAGCCGCAACCAGATCGGTGACGGTCGAATGACTCAGAAGCATCTGCCATTCGGGACGATGCAGTTGGCTTCGGGTCAAGCTCGATCCGCCAAAAGAATAACGGCCGGTGCCGCGATTGCCGGTGCGATCCTCGTCGAGAGCGAGGATCTCCGAAATAACCTCGCGGCAGCCGGCGGCCAGAAAGTCGATCTGTTCTTCGTTGAGGATGTCCCTGATCACGACGAACCCATCCCGCCGGAACAGCCTGACCGCGTTGTCCACATCGTCAGCCTTCAGGATTTCCAAGCCCTTGATTCCATTGCTCCGGTCAAGATACGTGCGCAATTGCTGAAACGATGTCGCGTCGGCCGAACTCGACATGTTTCCAGCTTTGGCGTCGAGTAGTGCCATCATTTTACCTCATCAGGCGAGTAGGCCATGGAGCCCGTTCGACCAGCGCAAGAAAACGGTCAAAGATAATTATACTATTCGTCAATAATAGTCGGCCCATGCAACAAGTCAAACTGCCCAACCAACAAATCGAACGGCTTGGTAAATTTCGAAATGGATCACACGGTTGCACGGGACCTCCGAGAACAGACAGGGTTATTTCGGTCTGCGCGGCGCGCTACGTCGCCGTACGCTTCGTTCCAAGTGCAAAACAAACGGCCATTAGCCGAAATGCAAGCGTCTGTATTTTCCGCCGAAGTAGAGAAGCGGATCGCGGCGCGGGTCAAATCTCGCACGCACCACCTCACCAATGAGAATGATGTGATCTCCTTGATCTACTTCATTTCTCCGCAAACACTCGTAACTCGCCAGAGAATTGGAAATTATCGGGACGTTGTAGTCCCAAGTTTCCCAGATCGTTGTAGCGAATCTGTCTTGCCCCTTGCTGGCAAACAGATTTGACAATGGTTGTTGCCCCATATGCAGAATGTTTACCGCAAACGCAGGCTCTTTCTGGAAGGCAGGTAAGCTGCCGACAGACTTCCCCAAGCAGATCAACACCAAGGGCGGGTCTAGCGAAACCGACGAGAATGAGTTTGCGGTGAGACCAACCGGTTGCCCCCTAGGATCTTTTGTGGTGACCACCGTAATTCCGGTTGCGAAACACCCCATGGCGTCCCTGAGAGTGCGCTGGTCGGATCCCGATGTGAATTCAGGGGGGTCGCGCGGCACATTGTGTTCCAAAAACTCCAACAACTTGGCGTTAAATTCATCTGCGCGTTCGAACGCAACATAGTGTCCGCCACCCTCGATTTCGACAATTTCGACGTGAGGGATATGGGCCGCCAGAGCGCTTGTCGATTGCGCAGAACTCAACGCATTATCGCCACCCCTCACGATCAAGGCTGGAATTTTGAGCCGCTTAGCGGCCTGCGTCATCCGATATTCGAGATCTTTGAAATCAAACCCGCCGGTGAAGAGTGCTTCGTCGAATCCACCTTTGCGGCGGTTCTCTGAAACTTGGCGGTTGACTTCTTTATCCAATGCACGCGCGCTCAGTCCACTCACATCCTCGAGCGGATTTGTGAGAACGAGCCCGGTCGCCAAAGGGCTCTGTGCTTCGCCCAGCGCCGTTAATGCAATCCAGCCGCCAAATGTCGATCCGATGATTGCCGGGCGGGACGAAAGTTGAGCTAGAATGGCAACCAAGTCGGCGACAAAGGCTTCAAGTTGGTAGTTGCCATCGGCTGGACGCTCGCTATCCCCATGCCCTCGAAAGTCAACACAGACCGCATAACGCCCTGCCTTTGCCAATGCTTTGGCCGCATCGTGCCATGCCTGGCGCGGTTGCGTGGCGCCGGGCAACAGTAACACACAGGGGTGTTCTTCTTGCCCGAACGTGTCGGCAACGAGCTTCACCCCTCCAAAACCGGTGAACTCTCGGACTGGCATATGACGGGCCTCCCGCGATCTGTTCGTCCTTATGAGGCGTCGTACTGACCTGAAGCCGAAAGGCAATCCCACAAGCAGCCCAGTTGGGTGCAAACTCTCGCGACCCAAGAATATCTAGGCTGGCGGGCCTTTTAGTGGTCCGCCACTGCTATGGATTACCCAATCCAAAGGCCACTGCCGCTGGCAAGAACATACGCTTACTGAAGACCTAGGTAGTCCTCGAAATTCTTGCTGTAGAAGTGATCGAGCTCTTCGGGCGTCGCATCGACCGCGTCCAAGCTGCGCTCGAAATCGCCAAACGGGTCGGAACCACCCTCAGGGTGCGGATAGTCCGTATTGAACATCAGAATGTCTTTTCCAACGTTTCGCAGCACCCATCCGGCATCTTCCATGTGGAATGGCGTCACACGCACTTGCCGCTGAACATATTCCGACGGTTTGAGGGAGAGTTTCTTTAGCGCAATGTCGCGCTTGCCGAGCTCCCGGACGCCCATGTCCAGATTGTACAAACACGCAGGTAGCCAGTTCGAACCCAATTCAATCAAACCGATTTTGAGATTTGGGAAGCGTTCCAGGACACCGTCATAGATCATGCAGGTTAGCCAGCGTTCGATCGAATGATGCAGGACGGGTACGTCTTTTGCTCTGGTGGTCTCGATGTTCGTCAGGCTGGGCTCCAACAAGCGCTCCGTCCCGATGTTCATGTACTCGTCGGGCATATTCACGCCCGACCCGATATGAAGTGTGACCGGAATTTTTGCCTCTTGCATGATCGCCCAAATCGGATCGTAGTCGAGGTGCGATGGGGAACGCCCCCTAACAGCGTCCGAATGGATCCAGACTGTCTTAATTCCCATGTCGATTGCTTGCTTTAGCGAAGACTGAGCTTTTTCGGGGTCCTTTAAAGAAACATATCCGACGGGCAGGAGCCTTTGGTCGCTCGAGCAAAAGTCGGCCATGCCCCGATTGAGAGCCTCGCTTCCGCCGTAAACGACGTCTAAGTCTTTGGATCTCGCAAACCGGGCCATCGCAATGCTCGGGAACACAAGCTGATGGTTGATCCCCGCAAGATCGAGTGACTTGCTGCGTTCGTTCTTGTCGATGGCGCCATAGGCCGTCCATTGCTTGTATTTTTCCTTGTGGCCGAACATGTTTTTCTCAAGCTCTGCCGTTGTCTCCGGATCATTTCCGTCCAAGCGATTCCGAGCGCGTTCGTAAACGGCCTGCAGCTCGGGCATATCCAAAGGGATCAAACCGGGTTCCAAATTGGCCTTGACGTAGTCGCTCGCAAAACTCTCAAGCCAGCCCGGATATTCTATGAGGTGGCTGTCAGCGTCGTGAATAATCCGTCCATTTTGGTGGCTACTTGCTGTCGACATGTGCGTCTCCCATCAAATTCGGTCTCTGGTCCGAACATCCTTAATGACGGTTTATATAATACGGAATTGCCCGCTTGTCCACAGCAGGCATTTGGGATGCGTTTTCGCCTTGCTGGCCCTGCGAGGCCCACACCCGTGCTGTTTGTTGACGATCTTCTTGAGGTCACCGCGCATCCGCACGGCAGCCATGCGGTCCACCCAATCAAGGCCAACCGAAAGACCATAGACATTTCGACTTCTACCCGAGCGCCGCCATTGAGTTCCGGAGGTGTGGGCAGAGGGGAGCGAACTCGTCGCCGCGCCTTATAGGGCGGATCTCAATCACAATTCCCTGTTGGCCCGCGGAGAACATTGCCGCACCGATTCACCAAGGCACGTTCCCAAAAATCTATCTGAATCGATCGCTCCCCTAGGATGAGGTTGCGAATATCCATTGACCTAGATGGCAGCGTCGCTCATTATCCAATTGGATAATGCAGATAGTGGACCACGGCAACGCGGTGATCATTGCAAACGACCGGATCGAGATTGCAATCCGCCCGGAGCGGGGCGGCAGCTTGGAACATGTGCGCTATAACGGACGTGACCTGTTCCGATGCTTAACCGCACGCGGGGCGACCGATTGGAACCCGCTGGATATGGCGTGTTTCCCGCTGGTCCCGTTTTCCAATCGCATTGAACACGGCCGTTTTACCTTCGACGGACACCAAGCAACATTGAGCCCGAACATGGGCGATCACCCCCATGCGATCCATGGCCAAGGCTGGTTGGGGAAATGGAGACAGACGCTCAAAACAGACACAGCGTGCGAGATGCAGTTTGTCTATGAAGCTGACGAATGGCCATGGTCTTACACGGGACGGCAGCATTTGTCGGTCTATGGAGACGCCTTTCGCCACGAGTTGTCGGTACAAAACAAGTCGCCGAAGACGATGCCGGCGGGCCTCGGCCTTCATCCACAATTCACTAAAACGCCGGCCTGTTCCATTCGAGCTGGGGTCGAATTTGTCTGGCTCACGACCTCGGACGGCATTCCCACGGAGAAGGTTTCGGTGCCGCAGGACTGGGCTCTGGCGGATGGCAAAAATGTATCCGATCTGCATGTGGATCATTGTTTCGCGGAATGGAATCGTGTTGCCCGGATCGAGTGGCCGGAATTGCACAGCGCCGTGACCATCTCTGCCGATGAGATCCTCCATCATCTGGTCGTGTTCGTTCCCCAGGGACAAAACTTCTTTTGTGTGGAACCGGTAAGCCACATGCCTAATGCGCTTAATCAATCCGATCCCTTGGGCGCTGGAATGGTCGCACTCCAACCTGAGCAAGAACTGACGGCAGGGGTCACCTATCTATTCGAGGACCTTTAGTCATGTATCTGGGAATCGATATCGGCACATCCGCCGTCAAGGCCCTGTTGATGGACGACAGCGGCGCCATCACCGATGAAACCACCGCACCGTTGTCGGTATCGCGCCCAAAAGATCTGTGGTCAGAGCAAAATCCGTTAGACTGGTGGTCCGCGGCAAACGAAGCCGTTTGTGGCCTAGACCGGAACAGCCGTACGGCCGTTAAGGCCATCGGCCTGTCCGGACAAATGCATGGCGCGACGGTTCTGGACGCAGAAGACAAACCACTGCGTCCCGCGATTTTATGGAATGATGGCCGAAGCGCCGGCCAATGCCGGCAATTAGAGGCAAAAGCACCCCAAACCCGAACCATCACGGGCAACATTGCCATGCCGGGCTTTACGGCCCCCAAACTTCTTTGGCTGCAAGAAAACGAACCGGCGCTTTTTCGAAAGATCACAAAAGTCCTGCTGCCGAAAGACTATGTCCGTCTTTGCATGACCGGGGATTACGCCTCCGACATGTCCGACAGTGCCGGCACGCTGTGGCTGGATGTGGCGCGACGGTCCTGGTCGGATCGGATGCTTGTAGCATGCGATCTCACCCCGCAATACATGCCCCAGCTTTTTGAGGGTCCACAAGCCACCGGCACGTTACGCGCGGATGTCGCGGCGGATTGGGGCATGGACCGAGTGGTCGTGGCCGCCGGTGGTGGTGATAATGCGGCCGGTGCGGTGGGCGCCGGTGTCATTGCACCGGGCCAGGCGTCTCTGTCACTCGGCACATCAGGGGTTTATTTCGTTGCCGCCGATCACTTTGCGCCCAACTCCGACGCTGCCGTGCACTGTTTTTGCCACGCGCTGCAGGACCGCTGGCACACAATGGCGGTCGTCTTATCGGCAGCAAGTTGTCTTGAATGGGTGACACAAATTTGCGGGTTCGACGATGTTGCGGGCGCGCTCAAGGCGGCTGAATCGCACGGCCCCATCCGTGGATCGGAAATTTTTCTTCCCTATCTGTCCGGGGAACGTACACCCCACAATGATCCCCATGCCAAGGGTGTTTTCTTTGGCCTGACCCACACCACGGAAAAAGCAACACTGGTGCAAGCGGTGTTGGAAGGTGTCGCGTTTGCATTCGCAGATGGACAAGATGTTCTTCTGAATACGGATCAAACCATCGGCGAGGTGAGCGTTATTGGGGGCGGGGCGCAGTCGCTCTATTGGGGCACAATCTTGGCGGCGGCGCTCAACCGCCCGCTGCTCTATCGGGAGGGCGGCGAAAAAGGTCCGGCATTCGGGGCCGCCCGTCTTGCGCGCCTGTGCCACACCGGCGAGCCCATAGAAACCGTGTGTACCGCGCCCAAAATCAGCCATGAGGTCCGACCCGATCCCGGACTTGCTGATCGTCTGGCGGAGCGGCAACCGCGATATTTCGAATTGTACCAGGCCTTGAAAACGGCCTTCACCAAGATCGATTGAACAGAAAGTAGTTAGGGAGCACCACATGTCCATCTTCTCAGATATCGACCCGATCGCTTATGAAGGTCCGGAGACGGATAATCCGCTTGCATTCCGGTTTTACAACAAAGATGCGGTGGTTCTGGGCCGACGGATGGAAGACCATCTGCGTATTGCCGTGTGTTATTGGCACAGCTTTTGTTGGCCCGGCTCGGACGTGTTCGGCGATGGTACTTTCGGGCGCCCATGGATGCGCGGCGCCATGGACCAAGAGGCGGCCGACCTAAAACTTGAGGCGGCATTCGATTTCTTTGGCCGGCTTGGGGCCCCGTTCTTCTGCTTTCACGACGTGGATGTGATGGCCGAGGCGACGAGCCTGCAGGAACACATCGCCAATCTGGAAAGTATTACCGATCGCCTGGAAGACAAGATTGCCAAGACGGGTGTGAAGCTATTGTGGGGCACCGCCAATTTGTTCGGCCATCCGCGATTTGCCGCCGGTGCCGCGACCAACCCCGATCCCGATGTTTTTGCCTTTGCCGCCGCTCAAGTCCGTTGCTGCCTGGAAGCAACCAACCGGCTTGATGGCGCGAATTACGTGATGTGGGGGGGCCGCGAAGGGTATGACACATTGCTCAACACGGATATGTCGCGGGAAATGGATCAGATGGGCCGATTCCTCTCCATGGTCGTGGAGCACAAACACAAAATCGGCTTCAAAGGCACGCTGCTTATTGAGCCCAAACCCCATGAACCGACCAAACATCAATACGACCATGATGTGGCGACCGTCTATGGGTTCCTGAAGCGTTATGGGCTTGAGAATGACATCAAAGTCAATATTGAGGTCAATCACGCGACTCTGGCTGGGCACAGTTTCGAACACGAACTTGCTGTGGCCATTGCAAACGGTGTCCTCGGGTCGGTAGACATGAATCGTGGCGATCCGCAAAATGGATGGGATACGGATCAATTCCCCAACAATGTAACGGAAACCACGTTGGCACTTTACCATATTCTGAAATCGGGCGGCTTCGAAACCGGTGGCTTTAACTTCGATGCGAAGCTGCGGAGACAATCCATGGACCCGGCGGATCTTTTTCATGCTCATATCGGGGGCATGGATACCTTGGCGCGCGGCCTTCTAAATGCAGCCAAGATCATCGAAGACGGTACGCTCAATCGTTTCATCGAGGCCCGATACGAAAAATGGAACGGTCCCCTGGGCCAAGATATTTTAGAGGGAAAGCTGGGGCTGGAGGCGCTTTCCGAAAAAGCGGTCCAAAGCAATATGGATCCTCAGCCCGTATCAGGCCGTCAGGAGTTTCTCGAGAATCTTGTCAACCGGTTTGTGTGAAGACGGGGGAGGGGAGCGTCAATCTTCCGATTTGTGATCGAAGAAAAGCGTGATGATCGCATCGGCGTGGGCATCAATCGCTTTTTTCGAAAACGGATCAATCCCATGAATACGTTTAACCTCCGGCGCGAGCATAAAGAAGGTTTGGCAGACGGCGACCAGGATGTAGATGAGCGATATGTGCGAAACATTGGGCCAGATGCCTTCGCGAACGTGCTTTTTTAGGTCCGTCATGCCAACCATATGGCTACGTTTTATGAAACGGGTTGCCCATTCAAGGCGCTCATCGTCCCGGACGGATGCTTGCACCATAATCCGCGCATGTTCTGGGTGCTGAGCGCAATAGTGGACATAGCGCCGGACAAAATTCTTCACCCTATCAAGTTCGCTGAGCCCTTCCTCGGACTCCGGGGCAACAGTCATCTCTTCGTTTAAGCGGTCAAACAGAAACTCCACCGCTGCCTTCCAGAGGCTCTCTTTGTCTTCGAAGTGATACTTGATGAGCGCATGATTGACGCCCACCTTTGCCGCAATATCTCGGATGCTTGCGCCTTCGAACCCCTTCTCCGCAAACATTTCAAGGGCTGCCTGCAAGATACTGGCTCGGGTTGCTTGCTTCTGTTGTTCGCGCACCCCGAGAGGCTCAGGTGCCTCTTGTATTTTGACCATAAATGCGTCCCCAATCCGGCCCGGCCGAAGCCGTCATGCTTTGTTCTCCAAACTGGATAATAAAGCGACGGCGGAAAACGGCTAGAAAAAACCGACCCGTCTTTAGGAGATTATGGTTCTGCTGTGGTTTCCGTGTCGAACGTGGGTGCCGGAACCGTCCTCAAGGGTTTGAACGCTTCCGTCTGGGTTGTCAGTATTGCGCGCAGCCGATCAAGGACCTCGGGGTTTTCACGGGCTTTGCTGTAACGTTCGGCTGTATCTTTCGACATGTCGAAAAGAAGCCAGTAACCGAACTGATCGAACGGCACATAGTAGCTGCGGTAGTAGTCGTGCGTTGCCAATTTCCATTCTTGAGTCCGGATACCCACAATGTCTTCGTTGTTAAACAACAATAGATGGTCGTGTGGGCTTTCGTCAGCCCCCGTCAAAACAGGCCAGATGTTCTTTCCATCCACGGTAGGGGCAGAAGAAAGATCGATGTTCGCCAATGCCGCGATTGTGGGCAGGATATCGATCCCCATGGCAATGGCGTCCGAGCGCGTCCCCTGTTTGATCTGCCCGGCCCAATAAGCGATGAAGGGCACGCGGTAGCCACCTTCCCAGGTGCTGCCTTTTCTGTCACGTAAGGGGCCGGAACTTCCCTCAAACCATGGTCCATTGTCGCTTGTGAAAACCACAAGCGTGTTTTCATCCTTCCCAAGACGTTTGAGAGCCGCAAGAATCTCGCCGGTGCTCCAATCCAACTCCTCGACTGTATCGCCGTAGAGCCCCGCATCGGATTTGCCATCAAACTGCTCGGAGGCAAACAGCGGTATATGTGGAAAGGTATGCGCTAAATAAAGAAAGAATGGCGTATCGCCACTTTCTTCAATAAAGCGGATGGATTCTTCCGTATACCGCTTCGTAAGGGTCGTCTGATCTACCGGTTCTTCGATGATTTCTGTGCCCCGGTAGAGCGCGAGTGGCGTCATATCGTTGCTATAGGGCAGGCCGTAATAATGCTTGAAGCCATGATTGGTTGGCCAGTGCGCCTCTTGATGACCCAAATGCCACTTGCCAACCAATGCGGTACGGTAGCCGTGCTCGCCTAGCATTTCAGCGATTGTAATCTCTTCGTCCGGCAGGCCGCGTTTGTCATTGGGCATAATGACTTGATGGCCCAACCCGGTGCGAATGGGGTATCGGCCTGTCAGCAAACCGGCCCGGGACGGTGTGCAGATATTGGCGGCTGCGTAGAAATTTGTCAGCACCGCCCCCTGCTCCGCCATGGAATCTAGATTTGGGGTGTCAATTGATTGGGAGCCAAACGCACCAATATCGCCATATCCCAAATCATCCGTCAGTATAACGATGAAGTTCGGCGTGCTTTTTGACGTAGCAGCAGTCGCGTCCTGGCACACCATTGCAAATGCGGAAAAAGAAAGGCACGCGGTGAACACGTGCCTAACCAGTTTACGGAGATAGCCCATTCTAAATACCTAACCCATAAGAAAAAAAGGAAGGCGAGGGCTATCTGGGGAGGAAGCCGCTCTCAACTCACAATTAGTACCTAGCCTTTACCGAAAGGCCGAACCGGCGTTCTGCGTTGTAGTTCGGGAACTGTGCTACCGGTGCGCCGCCGAGTGCCGACAGGTTAACCAGAGATGTGGCGAAGTTTTCGTCGAACAAATTCTTGACGAAGAAGGTCAGGGTGTATTGCCCGTCATTCCCTTCAATCCCCAAAGATGTGTCAACAAGGTGGTAGCCATCCTGAACCAACCCTGGGTCTCCGGCCGTCGAGAAGTTTGCCTCACTCCTGTAGAAATAAGACAAATTGAAGAAACCATCGAACGGCAGGCTGTCCAAAGGAATTTGCTGATTGAAGTTCGATGTGATGGTCCAATCGGGAGAGTTTCCAATGTCGGCCCCGGACAGGTCCTGCACATTACCAATACACCCTTGCGCCACAGTTTGACCGGGGAAGCACGGGCCACCTTCAAACTCGTCAAACACAGCATCGATATAGGCGCCGGCGAGAGAAATGGAGGTCGTGTCGAATGGCCGACCAACGAATTCAAACTCCGCACCTTTCGTTTCGGCGACACCAGCATTGATGATGGCAAATGACAGAGAAACATTGTTGAACGCTTGGGCTTGGAAATCTCGAACTCGTGTGTAGAAGCCCGTCAGGTTTGCCGTCAAACGGCCATCGAACCATGTGGAGCGAATGCCACCTTCGTAAGATGTTGGGATTTCCGGCTGAACCAATGTATTGGCGATAATCGAGTCCAACGCGTTGAAACCACCGCCCTTATAGCCACGCGACACGGTGAAATATGCCATCGCATCTTCCAGGACGTCGTATTGCAGGCCGGCACGCCAACTTACGGCAAAGTCGTCATTGTCATTCTCAACATTGACCAGACCAAATGCTGCTGCTTGTGCTGGGTCCGTGCTCACGCCAGGGCCGCAAAAACAAAATACGTTTGGCCGGAAGAATTCGAGGTCGAGCTCCTCGCGGATCAGGCGGAGACCCCCTAGCAGACGAAAGTCATCCGTCATGCTCAAGGTGAGATCCCCGAAGGCTGAGTAGTTCAACGTTTCGATGGCTGAATCCCGCAGGTTTGTGGACGTGACAAAGCCAAGGTCAATGATCTGATCCAAATTGTTCGACTGATATTGTTTGAAGAAATAAAGACCAGCCACATATTCGAAGCGACCACCTGTCGGTGATGTGACGCGAAGTTCCTGAGTGAACTGGTCCTGTTGTCCATCGCCTACATTGGCGGTCAAAACAGGGATCAATTCTTGTTCTTGTTGTAAATCGTACCCCCGATAAGCGGTGATTGAGGTCACCGTGTGGTCAGCAACGTCCCAATCCACCTGGGCGGAAACGCCCCAGGTTGCGAGATCTGCGAAAATGTTGCCAGGAATGCTCACGCGATCGTTGGTGATACCAGGCGTGATACCAGGGATTGCAGGACCCCCCTGAACAGCTGTGGCCACACAGCAATCTTCTTCACTGTCGGAATAATCCGCCGCGATGTTCACAGTGACGTTGTCGGTCAGACGAAGTTCCAGCTTGCCGCGGAAACCGGTTTCGTTCCGGTTGTTAAGTTCCCGGCCGTCAAAGATGTTATCGACCAAGCCGTCTCGGTTGTTGTGATAGGCGCTCAAGCGAAAAAACGCTTTGTCGCTGGTGCCCAGCAATGGGCCCGAGACAGCAGCATTTGCTTTGATTTCATTCTGTTCTGAATAGCCAAAACCAGCTTCCGCCGCGAATTCTTCGGTTGGGCCTTTTGTAACGATGTTCAACAAGCCAGCGGAGGCGTTCTTGCCGAAGAGGGTTCCTTGTGGCCCGCGCAAAACCTCGATGCGCTCAATGTCAGCAAGGTCTGTCAGACCGCCGATGGTGCGCCCAAGGACGACGCCGTCTACAACAACAGCGACAGAGTCTTCCGTACCAACACCAAAGACCTGGGTGCCGATTCCCCGCACCTGAAAGCCTTGTCCATTCTGGTTGTTGGCGTCGTTTAGATCAAAGCCTGGCGCCACAAAACGGAGTTCACTTACATCGTTGAAGTTACGTGAGTCTAAGAAATCACCGTCAACGACAAGAACAGAAATGGGAACGTCCTGAAGGTTTTGCTCCCGCTTTTGAGATGTCACGATGATTTCATCGATTTGCGCCGAAACGGACACCACTGAAAGCAGTGTACTGAGAATGACCGTTGCGCCACCAAGGCCGCTTAAGCTGAGGAGCCGATTGTTAGTCTGATGCTTCCTGGACATGTATTCCCCCTTCTTTTCGGTGCTGCAGAATTGTTCACCATCTGGTTAAGCACCAATTCCCGAAGCCTAATCGCGAAAATGAGAAGGAGCAAGAAAATTCATCACTGATGAATAAAAATCGTCAGAAATGGCAAAAAATAAGGGCTAAGTTGTTGAGAAACAAACGTTCCAGCAATAGGTTGGAACCTTAGAATTCCTATTGAAGATGAGTTTGCGTGGATGGCAGAAGCAATAGAGCAGACAGGTTTTGGCAAGACAGCCAAGAGCGAAAGAACCCGAAAACGCATCATCGACGCAGCGATCGAATGCTTGGCAAGCCATGGATATGCCGCAACCAACATGTCCATGGTGGCAAAGACGGCGGGGCTGACACGCGGATCGCTGCAATATTATTTTCCGGAAAAGCGCCAGCTCATGGTGACTGTTGCCAAGGAAATTCGAAAAGACCGTGCCAAGAACCTGGAACGCCAGATGGATACCGCCAAGTCGGTGAAAGAGCGGCTCGATGCGATGGGCCGTCACGGACGACAAGAATTCGGTACAAATTTTCATATCGCTGCTATTGAACTCCAAATGGCAACACGGGGTGACCCTCAACTCAAACAGCTTCTTGGCCCTGTTCTAGCCAAGGAATATCAAGATGCTGATGCAGCGTTTGTGGCGTCGTTTTCAGATGTAGACCTTTCCGAAGAAGAGCTGATCGCTTTCAGGACCGTCACCTCTGCGGTTCACCGAGGAATGGCGATCGAGATGCTCAATAGCGACAACAAGTCGGTGGTAAATCTTGCCAACCGCTTGGTAAGACAGCTTCTGGATAGCCATTTCATCGAAGCGGCCCCATCGACAGAGCGAAAAAAGAAGACGTAAGTCCGTTATGGCGATGCAGCCGTCGCGCGTGCATTGCGCCAGGCAATGGCCCGTACCAAGCGGCCATGCAATTTTTGATCGATCGGGTAAAACCAGATCAGCGTAATCCCGCCGACACCGATTGCGGCGGGCAGCAGAGTCATGATGGCCTTAATGCCGACCAACGTGTCCGCCGACTGAACCGCGTTCGCTTGATAGCCGACACCATCCAAGAGGACGCCCAGCAGCCCCGCGGCGAGGCCAAAAGAAACTTTCTGCGCAAAGGACACAAGGCCGAACACCAGGGACTCCGTGCGCACGCCCGTGGTCCATTCCCCATATTCCACCGTATCCGGCAGGGTTGACCAAAAGCATAAAGCGCCTGCGGCGCTGCCGACGGCGGAGATCGCAAACAATCCGGTGACAACGGCTGCGGATTCATAGGGGTTCAGAAATATGGCGATGCTAACGGCGAGCGAGACGCAACTGCCGGCAAGCCAAACGTTGCGCTTGCTGGTGTAACGGGCAATGGTCGCCCAGATCGGCACGCAAAGGGCCGTCATGCCCGTTAAGACGGTAAGCGCGGTGCTGATAGAAGCCTCCGCATCCAGATTATATTTGAAGTAATAGATCAATGTCTTGCTGACCAACACGCTCGTCGCCATGCCCAACACGATGGCGAAGAAGACAATGAGGAAAGCGCGGTTTCGAACCAGGGCCGCAAAGACCTCTCGAAGCGGAAGCCCGTATTCTTGTGATGCATTAGCGGCGGCATCTTCATTTTCGCGTGTAAAAGCGAAAAGCAAAAGAAATATGGGTACGGACAAAGTTGCGTACAAAACGGCAACCCAAAAAAATCCGCGAACAGGATCACCCACACCAAATTGTTCCACAAGGCGCAAGGTCATGAACGCAACAAACATACCGCCCAACGTTGCCGAAACCATTCTGATCGCCGCAAGACTGTTGCGCTCCTGGCTGCTTCGCGTCATCCGCGCCGATAGGGAGCTATAGGGAATTGATAGGACCGTATATGTGGTCCGAAAAATCACATGGGTCGCGAGCGTGTAATAAATGATTCCCGTCGCAGAAAGATCAGGGCGATAGAACATCAAGACCAAAGACAGGGCCAACGGCACAGCGCCAAACAAAATATACGGCCGGTAGCTGCCCCATCGCGTGCGCGTACGTTCGGCCACATATCCCATGAGCGGATCTGTGATGCCGTCCCAGATCATCGCAACCATGAAGATGAAGCCCGCGGTGCTCGCAGCAATCCCCAGAACATCCGTGTAGTAATAAAGTAGGTAGAGGCTGATCGATGACCAGTAGAGATTAAACCCAAAATCCCCGAAGCCGTAGACGAGCTTCCGCGGCAGGCTCAGACTGCCTCCTTCGACAGCGCTGTGCGTCACTAAAGAACGACCTCTGCAACCAGCAGATCCTCGGTCTTCGACGACCCCCCCACATATATGCGATGAACGCCCCGTTCCATAACCCAAGCACCGTTCGATTCATTCCAATAGGTGAAGTCCGAATAAGGAACATGGAAGTACACCGTCTGGAGTTCGCCTGGTGACAAGGACACCCGCGCAAATTCCCGCAGCAGTTTTACGGGCCGCTCGATCGCTGCGCCGGGAAAGCCCGCATAGAGCTGCACAATTTCATCCGCCTGCATTCGGCCGGAATTGCGGACCGACACGCTCACCCGAACCCCATCCGGTGCTTTGTATGTTTTGAGAGCCCGATATTCGAATGAGGAATAGGACAAGCCAAAACCGAACGGAAAGGCCGGTGTCTTATCCGCGTCACGATCGAACATGGTGTATCCATGATAGGGGCCGTACTCGATTTCGTCGGCATCCGGATCGAAAAAGGGCAGGTCGCTTTCCTTCTCCGGCACAGAAAAGGGAAGTTTTCCGGAAGGCGATACCGCGCCGAAAAGTATGTCGGCGAGCGCGTGTCCGCCTTCCATACCCATGTAAAACCCATGCAAGACAGCTGCCGCTTGGTCGACCCATTCGGTGATCACCACGGCGGAGCCCGAGATCATGACGACAGTTACATTGTCGTTCTGCTCGCAGGCTGCCTTGATCATGGAAACTTGAGCCGAGGGCAATGTGAGCAATCGGCGATCGCCCCCCACGGCAAAATTGTTTGACCGCTGTACGTCCGTGGCTTCTTCAACCGCTGCCTGGACATCGGGATCGAGCGCGATGTCCCCCGGCACATACTCGCCCTCTTCTTCAGCGGTATATCCCACAACCACAACAACTGAATCTACCGCGGCGGCGGCGGAGCTAATTTGTTCCAGATCGGTTTCTTCGGCATAAAGAAGCTCCGTCGACGGAGGGAGTGCCTTCTCAATACCTTCATAGGCCGTAACCACATGCTCGGGACGAACGCGGCTGGAGCCGTGATCGCCGGTGTTTTCAAGTTTGGCGAGACGCCCTAAGACTGCGATCGATTTGAGGTCATTCACTTTCAGCGGCAACAAATTGTCGTTTTTCAGCATGACCACCGACTTTATCGACGCCTCCTTGGCGACGGAGCGGTGTTCATCCGACGCCACCATGTCCAGCGTGTAGGTCTCGTATGGATCTTCGCGAGACGCAAACTGATAGATGGTGGTCAGGATCCGGCGGCAGGCCCGGTCGATGACTTCGGGTTCGACGCCGCCGCTATTTACGGCCGCCACCAATTTGTCGCCGAAAACCAAAGGTTCCGGATTTTCCACATCGAGCCCGGCGGCCGCCCCGTAGGGTGCGTGGACACCTGCGACCCAATCCGAATGAACAAAGCCTTCAAACCCCCATTCGTCCCGCAAGATATCCGTCAGCAAAACCCGGTTCTGGCCGCAGAATTCGCCGTTAAGTTTGTTGTAGGCGCTCATTACCGACGCGCAGCCGGCATCGAGTGTCCGCTTAAAGTGGGGCAGGTAGACTTCGCGTAACGTCCGCGGATCCACTTTGACGTCCACTTTGAAGCGTGCGTTTTCAATGGAATTCACCGCAAAGTGTTTTGCCGTTGCCACCACATTATGGGTTTGAATTCCAGTGGCAAGCGCCGCCCCCATTTCGCCCACATGATAAGGGTCTTCACCATACGTCTCTTGCGCGCGCCCCCATGCCGGATGGCGAAGCAAATTGATGCATACCGCGCCTGACAAGGTGCAGTCCTGCGCCCGTGCTTCAATGCCCATCACCTCGCCGATGCGGCGTTCCAGGTCGCGGTCGAATGTGGCTCCCCGCGCCATGGAACAGGGAAAACAGGTGGATTGCCCCCGCGCGACCCCGCGCGGTCCGTCCGTGAAGTAGAGCGCGGGTACATCCAACCGTTCGCAGCCGCCGCCGGCCCGGTAGGGATGACCGCCCCAACGGTTGTCGCTTTCCTTGAATTGTTGGAAGAACCCTCGGCCGGACATCATCGCCACTTTTTCTTCCAACGTGGCTTCGGCAAGGATTGCGTCGATTGTTTCGGCGATTTCCTGCCGGGACATTCCTTTGCGTGGCGGGAACGATGTCATGGCCCTGTCTCCTGTTGCCTGTGTGGCCCGAATTACATTATCCTTTTGGTTAGTCAAAATTTGGAGGATGAGTCAACCCCAATGGGGACAAGGGGGTTGCCTGTTACCGATCTTCCTCATGTTTGAATGGCAGAGTTGGGGGATGTTGTGGCTAGAGCGTCGTGCAGTGAAACAGAATCAATTCTGTTTGCCGTCCGGCTTGACCGTACTCCCAGTATGGCCTGCGCCGGACAGCTTGGTCCTGACGCAAAACGACCTCGGCAGAATGGTTC
>JANQPL010000001.1 GCA_028289425.1 Alphaproteobacteria bacterium
GCGCCCGTCCCTGCGGGTTGTCCAGCGGTGAGCGTCCGCGTCGTTGTGGTCCTCACCCGATGCCCACATCGCGTTTCGGACCACGCCTAGCGGAGACACTCACCGCTGGTCAACAGAACTGTTTCAATATGACGATGAAACGCTCTAACGCTTCGCCTTGCAGGCAGCGGCCGCCCATGCGCGCTTCTGACGGCGCCGCAAGCCCTGCGCGTAAAGCCAGCGGACCGGCGGGATCATCAGTGGCCAGAGTGTCCGGAAAACCCAGGGCGGGAATACACTGCCACGCTCTTCGTACATCACCCGCGCTCGTGGAGGGTTCATGAGCCAACGCGGGCCGGGAAAGCGATAGTTCCGCGCGTCCCGCCAAAACTCGACGGCGTTCAGGTGCCGCACGCTTTTGCACGCATAGTGTGCCGGGGCGACGAAGCGAATCGGCGCGCCGTGGTCGACGCCCAGGGGTTCACCATTAAGGCGATCAGCCAACAGTACGTCGGCAGCCAATGTGTCCTCCAGCGGCAGACTTTGCGCCAGGCCGTCCTGGCCGCGCAAGACAACGAGGGCCGCGTCCGCTTCCGGCTGCACGCGCGGCACGACAAGTTGCTCATAGAAGTCACGAAACCTCCATCCGCCCCAGCACAGGCCTCGCTTCGTCCAGGTGGTCGCGCAGTGAAGGTCTGAGACCTGCTCCACGCGCTCAAGCGTTTGAAGTTCTTCCGCGAACCGCATAGGCCGCTCAACGTCGCCATCGACCGCGATCTCAATGCGCTCCGTCTCTGCTGGAAATCGAAAGGCGAAGGTCGCCAGGCCGAAGCGCGGGAAGTCATCAATTTCGACTTGGCCGGGAGGAAGCGGTGAGGACTCTTTCATCGTAGGCCCCTTGGGCGATTGGGCAATATTTAGAAAACAACTGTTTTCTATATTATCGGCGATCGGACCGGGGGGCAAGCGGCATTTGGGCCATGAGCAGTTTCCGAAACTGGGTGCGCAAGGCCTCGATGTCGGACAATCGGCCCAGTCGGCTCAGCTGGGCCGTCTTGCTTTCAATGCCGCGCACGACGATCTCGTAAGTGGTGCGGTCCGGCAGAGCAGTCAGCCGTCCAGCCTTCAGAGAACGCTCGAAGCGCTCAAACATAAGGTCGAGGCTGTCCTCAAGCAGCCGTGCACGGATCTTCTGGAGCCGTTCGGCGGTCTTTCGCGGCAAGCGCGCCGAGTCGAGCGCCACTAGAGGGGCGGCCCCTTCCACATACGCATCCAGCAGCAGATCGGACACCTGTTTGGCGTCGAAGGTGTCCGACGGGTCGGGCACTGATTTGAGCCGAAGGAGGAACTGTTGCGCTACCTCTCGGGCCAGCTCCAGGATCAGCGCGTCCTTCGACCCGAACACTTGGTAGAATGCTCGTGACGACATGCCAGCCTCGGCGACGACGTCGCGGACCCCCGCCGTTTCAAGCCGCTGCCGCTCAAGGAGCTGACGCGCTGCGTGGAGCAAACGCCGGCGTTGTTCTGTTAGTGAGAGCGGAGGCCTTCCGCGCTTCGGTTTGCTAGCGCCCATCCCGTTTCTGTTCCCGCGCTTCCATCATCCGATACCGATGAGGAACATCTGGACCTCCCCTCAAGCATTGTGCGTACCACTCCATAAGCGTATCTTATTTCCTGGGAGGTCGCTCTTTGACAAGTTTATCTGGCTTGATGGACTGGACCCTCCTGCCGCCCGCCCCAAACAGGGGCGCCATCGCGCAAAATCGGGATGAACCCCATGCACCCATCTTTGTTGACCAAAACCGGCCGGCGCGCGAGTCACAGCCCCTTCAAACGATCACGATGTCGGATGGATGTGATTATCGGTCGGGGCGGCGCCAGGCCTTGTCGATGAGCGCGGCTTCTTCGTCGGCGCCCAGCGCATCGCTTTCCATCTGCGCCTGAAGGAAAGCATCAAGCACCGCATTCGCATCAGCAGAGGCTGTCCGATAGCCATCGTCGATCCCCGCCCCCGGCGCCTTCGATCGCAGTGACAACACCACATCCCAATCAGTGTCGCCGCGACAAGCGACCAGAAGGGTCTGATCGCCCCCTTGGGTGACAACCGTTTCGCGGCAAAAGCGGCCATCGACCGACCGAAAGGACAAAACCGGTTCGGCCACGCGCGTACCATCAAGGTCGATCCGCTGGGCACTTGCCGTGCGTTCGAACGCGGCGTAGAGGGGGTCGCCGCTCGAGATGGATTTGGCCGCCAAAAAATCCGTGTTCTGCGCACCGCTGAAGGGATCGTAAAGACCGACCGAATAGCCCAGCACGAGAGCAACAGAGGCCGCAATCGCTGACGGCCAGAACGGCGCCGGGCCGGCGGGCCGCGGCGTGGCCTTGGGGAATTCAACCACGGTCGATGCCTCTGCGGCGGGCGCGGCCGCCCTGTTGCGCACCAAATCGATGAATTCCTGGGGCACCTCCGCATCGGCCAGTGGCAGATAGGCCGAACGCACCGCATCGTTTGCTTGCTGCAGCCGCGCCAAACGGGCATCCAGCTGCTTGTCCTCCAGGACGGCTTTTTCGATTTCCGACATTTGAGCGGCGTCTAGTTCGCCGTCCAAATACGCGGAAAGAATTTCGTCCGTATAGGTCATTCAATACTCACCCTATTAGGCCGTTTGTGCATCGGCCAACAAATCCGCCAAAGTGCCTCGCGCCCGCGACAGCCGGCTCATGACCGTTCCGATGGGAATGCCCAACATTTCCGCCGCCTCTTTGTAAGAATACCCTTCGACGGCAACCAGAGAGACCACAACCCGCTGGTCGTCCGGCAGTGCCGCCATGGACTGATTGACCTGTTCGAACATAATCCGGTCCATCACGCCTCGCTCTCCGTCCGTCGCGGCGGCCTCGGGCGCGTCGTCGATTGGCGTGGCGGCCCGCACTTTCCGAGAACGAACTTCATCGATCCAAATGTTCTTGCACACGCGAAACATCCATTTGGCCAAAATAACCTCTTGTGGCGGCGGTTTCTCCAACAGGCGCTTGACGGTTGCCTGCATCAGATCGTCGGCGTCGTGCCAGGTGCCCGTCAAAGAGAAGCAGAACCGTCTGAGACGCGGGAGCAGCTCCAACAGCTCATCTTCATCACCCCTACCTTCGGTCATCTGTACACCTAACGTTCATGGCCGCTTGTTTATTCCTTTCGAAGACCGCAGTTTAGCGGAATAATTCTGATGCTGAGACGTTTACAATCTGAAAATTGGATTAATTTTCAGACGGTTAAGGGGAGACGAGAGGGGCACACCCGGCGCACACCACATGACACGATTTACGCTGGCCATAGCGGCGACGATGCTCGCCGTGCTGCTGCTCCTGGGGGTTGAAAACACGCCGCCCTATTCCATCACAGCCGCCTATGCCCAAGACGATCCCGACGACGATCTGGATGACGACATCGACGACGATATCGAAGACGACATCGAGAGCGACGTGGAAGACGATATCGAAGATGATGTGGAGAGCGATATCGAGGACAATATCGAGTCCGACATTGAAAGCGATATTGAGTCCGACATCGAAGGCGACATCGAATCGGACATTGAGAGCGACATCGAGGACGATATTGAAGGGGACATCGAAGGGGATATCGAAGGCGACATAGAAGACGACGTCGAGGATGATGTGGAAGACGATGTCGAAGACGATGTTGAGGACGATGTTGAGGATGACGTCGAAGACGAAGCGGAAGAAGAAGCAGAGAGCGAACTGGACGACGATCTGGAAGAGCTAGAAGCATCCCAAAAGTCGTCGGAAGCCTTTGAGACGCGGGCGGCACAAGCGGCGCGGGATACGGTCGACCTAGCCTCCGACGACCAAAACCAAGAAGTGATCGCCAACGAACAGATCCTGCTGCTTGACCCGGACACGGTTTCCGTACTGAGCGAGCGTGGGTATCGCATCATCGAGCAAGAAGAGTTGGCCGGCTTGGGCCAGGTACTGGTGCGGATCGAAACAGCCGACACTTTCGATCTTGAACAAGAGATCACGGCCCTCACCGCGAGCGGCCCGCAGAATGAAATCGACTTCAACCATGTTTACCGGGCCCAACAATCGACCGCGCGGCTTGATGCCCGCGGCTACTCCCCATCGGCCTTTGCCCAAGACAATTCGGCCTGGCAACGCACCCGGCGGAACACCCGCGCCAGGATCGGCTTGATCGACACCATGATTGATGACCGGCATCCCGCCCTTGATCGCAGCCGTATCGAAACGCGCGATTTTGTCGGCGGGGCGCGGCCGCAAGAACATGGGACAGCGATTGCTTCCATCCTGGTGGGCGCTGGCGCCGGGTATCAGGGCCTGCTGCCCAATGCGCGCCTCATGGCCGCTTCGGTCTTTATCGACCATTCGAACGCAGGCGACATTGCGCCCACCGATCTTTTGGTGCGTGCGGTCGACTGGATGGTGTCGAGCCGCGTGGGCGTGGTCAATATGAGCATTGCAGGGCCGCCGAACCGGGTGCTGGCGGCGGCTTTGGCACAGGCATCGGATCTGGGCATTGCGTTTCTTGCCGCTGCCGGCAATAACGGGCCCAATGCGCGGCCCGCTTATCCCGCAGCCTATGAGACGGTTGCGGCGATTACGGCCGTCGACACGGACAATCGCGTCTACCGACGCGCGGGGCGGGGGCCCCACATCGATTTCGCTGCTCCCGGCGTCGATATTCTCTGTGCTGATCTTTCGGGTAGCTTTACCACCGATTCAGGCACCTCCATGGCCGTGCCGTTTGCGGCGGCCGTCTTTCTCAGCCAATGTTCTGGATCTTATTGCGGGAACGTGCCCCGGATTATGTCCGATCTGGGGCGCCGGTCGATTGACTTAGGCGCAAGCGGCGTCGATCCGGTCTATGGCTACGGCCTGATCCAACCGTAACGGCGCGATTGCCGCCGACGGCCAGCAGCAACCGCGCCTAGATCACGATCATTTTAGGTGGAATCATCCCAAAAAGATAAACGTGATCTAATTCAATAAATCAGAGCGGGATCGAACGGAGTTAAACGCCGAAGGCGTTTAACGCACACGTTCGGCAAGCCTCACTCCCGATCCCGCTCTAGGCCGCTATTGTTATAGTTCGGCCCCAATCCGGAACGTCGCCACGCTTTGCGTGAAGTCCACCGACGGCAGGTTCGAATTGAAAATGTCGTAATTGTATTCAATCTCAGCGTAGAAAATGTCGTTGAGCGGGATCTCGAGCGATGCTTCCAGCTTGTGCCGTGTATCGTCCCGGACCACGCCGATGGAGGGTGTTACGGAATCGTAGTTGCGGTTTTCATACCGCCATCCGGCGCGAAACTTCGCCCTGCGGTCCCCCAGCGGGAAACGTTGGACGACCCTGGCCTTTAGATTATTGGCAGTGAAGTCAAATTCCGCGCCCACCGCATCCTCGGATTCGAATTTGTAACCGAAGATCAAATACGTCGTTAGTCCGTTGACGAAGTAAAAGACGTCCGCATTGAACGCATTTACATCCGCATCGCGGTCAGCCACGCCGATGAAGTCTTTGTCCGTATAGATGTACGATCCGCGCACATAGAACGTCTTGTCGGCAAGATATGTGGACGCGAAGGGCGACAGCCGATGAAGCGTGAGGAATCCGTCGCCGCCAAGACGTGAGTGAATAAGCTGGTACGAGACACCGATATCCACATCGCCGAAATCATGGGCAACTTCGATGGAGCCCCGATGGGTCTGAGTGTTAAAGTCCGTGAAGTCGAACTGGATGTCCTGACCGAGATCATAGCCGATTTCCACGGTGGTATTCTCGGCAATGTCCGTTTCAAAACCGACCCCCAAATCGAACAGGGCTGCGAAGTCGCCTTCCGCCGTGGACGTGTCCACTTCGACAACAGACACGTTGCTGTCATATTCGATGCCGGTGCTGAGCTCGATCGAAAACGGGCTTTCCTTCACCCGTTCGATCCAGCTTGTGTCGTCATCGTCGTCCCGATAGCCGTCCTGAGCAACCGCGCCGGAGATAATCAGCGCCGGCGCGAGAAGCCCAGCAGCCACCAAATGTAACGATTTCTTTTTCATCTTTCCCTCTGCAGCCAAAAACTATTAGGGCTTCACCGAAACGCAGGTTCAAGCTTTCACCGACAGATACACTAGAGAGGTGTTCCGTGTCGGCCGTAATCGGTTCTTCCTAGAAACGCAATTGCTTTTTCCATGTCACGGCCGTGCACGATCAGGTGCCGAACCTGCAATTCGAGATGCTCCCCTAGTCGTCCCCTCTATCGTCATCGACATCTTCTTCAACGTCGTCGTCGATTTCGTCGTCCACCTCGTCCTCGACGTCGTCGTCGATTTCATCTTCTAACTCGTCGTCGACGGCATCATCGATTTCGTCCTCCAATTCATCGTCGACCTCATCTTCGATATCGTCATCGACTTCCTCGTCCACGTCGTCGTCAATGTCGTCATCGACGTCATCGTCAATTTCATCATCGATATCGTCCTCGACATCGTCGTCTAAGGCCTCATCCGCCTCATCGTCCGCATCGTCATCAATCTCGTCGTCGACATCGTCGCGAACGTCATCCACGCCTTCGTCGAATTGGGCCAGGATCACCTGCGGCGATGGATTAACCACCGCCAAACCCTTGCCGACCGCCGGTAAAGCCGCTGCCGGCGTGGCATGCACGCTCCACCCAAGCGAAAGGGAAAGAGCGATAACGGAACTGTATGTGCTGTGTTTCAGCATGATTTTGTCCTTTCTTTCGTGATCTCCCCCCGAGATCGGCCCAAATTGCAGCAGCTTGTTGCCCACGGTCTTTGAGCTCTACGCGCCCGGCGACGTCACATCGATCGCGCGCTTCCTTCTTCTTTTGCCAAGATTTTGTACCCACGCCCGCGGATCGTTTTCAGATAACTCTCCTTCTGATCCGCATCGATCTTCTTACGGAGCTTGCCGATATACACGTCGACGATGTTTGTCAGCGGGTCGGCATTGGTACCCCACACATTGCTCAAAATACGTTCGCGGCTAAACACTTTCCCCGGGGACCGCATGAGCAGTTCCAATATGGCCAGTTCTTTAGCCGTCAAATCGATCAATTCATCCGCCCGATGAAAATCGAGCGTTTCCAGGTTGAGGGAAAGGTCGCCGACTTCGATGATCTTCTGCACATGTTCGAAACGCCGGTTGCGTCTCAGCTGCGCATCGATACGGGCGAGCAATTCGTCGAACGCAAACGGTTTTGGAAGATAGTCGTCCGCCCCAAGACGAAGCCCTTCGATGCGGTCTTCAAGCGTGTGCATCGCGGTTAACATGATAATCGGTGTGAGGACGCCTGCCTTTCTCAGCTCTTGGCACACATCCAGCCCATGCATGCCGGGCAGCATCAAATCAAGAATGATCAGGTCATAATTGACCTGGAGAGCAAGATCATGGCCGTCTTGCCCGTTTTCCGCATGGTCCACGCCGTACCCTTCGGCCCGAAGTCCGCGAAGCAGAAAATCGGCGACACGCGTATCGTCTTCCACCACCAGCAACGACATCATTCTTACCCAGCTTGGCCATTAACCACTTTGTTTTGCGTAAGGCCTTTTTTTGCCGCAGACCCTTTGTCCATTCGGGGCATTGAGTGGTGTTGATCCTCCCCACGCCAAACTGGAGGAGGCCAGTTACTTCGGCGTCGGAACAAACCAGCGCCACTCGCTGCCTGTTGGATAGACGGTTTTGCCTCCAGGTTTATTCCGTAGACCGCACCGAAAATGCTCTTTGGACGCCAATCAAGCGACTGACTGCAGTTCTCCCTCCCGTGGCAAGACGATGGTCACTGTGGCGCCTTCGCCAAGCGTGCTGTCGATGTCGATCTGTCCGTTATGAGCATCGACGATCGCCTTCGCGACAGGCAGGCCGAGCCCCATGCCCTCCTTGTTCTGCGACGCATTGTTGCCGCGGTAGTAACGCTCAAAAACATGGGCCAACTCTTCCTTCGCGATGCCGATGCCGCCGTCATTAACCGTAACGACCACGCCGCGCGGACCGGGCGCGGAACGAATGGTCACCGTGCCGCACTCTGACGAATAGCGAACCGCATTGTCGATGACGACCGAAAACACCTGCCGCAAACGCCTTCGATCGCCAAGGACGACCAAGTGATCCTCGGCAAGGTTGGTCTGCAACGTAATCTGACGCTGTCCGGCAAAGGCCTTGAAATCCTCTGCCACGTTTTGAAGCAGCTCATTGATGGCAACCGGCGTTGCATCCAATCTTGGTTGTCCCGCATTGGCCCGGGCCATAAACAACAGATCGTCGACCAATCGCGAGGTATGGTCCGCTTGATCGACAATGCGCCTAAGGCACGCTTGATAGTCACCACTTGTCTTGTCACCACCGCGCAGGGTGATCTCGGCTTCGCCGCGGATAACCGTCAGCGGCGTGCGCAATTCATGGCTGATATCGGCAAAAAACCGGCGGCGCAGCCGATCCGCATCCGCGAGGGTCTGGTTGGCGGCTTCCAGCTCTTGTGTACGCTCGTTGACGATCCGCTCCAGCGAATTGTTCGTGTCGATCAAGTGTTGCCGATTGCGGCTCAGTTCTTCTGCCATTTGATTGAACGCGTGCCCAAGTCGATCGAGTTCGGGATCATCCAATTGGGGAAGCCGATGCTCCATCTCGCCACGTGTGAGCGACGCCGCCCCTTCCGACAACTGAGCAAACGCCCGGTTGATGCCGCGCGATAGGAAGGTGAGCATCAACAATATGATCGGCAGAGATAGCGCCGCATTGGCCGTGGCAAGTAACTCCAGAAAAATCGACATATTCTGGGCTTGCGCGTCTGTGCGCTGCACTTCGCCGCGCTCATCGGCCAGAATATCCGCCAAATAAAACATGAACTCGCGATCAAACCGCGAAGCAATCGCGTCCAGCCGACGCATGACCTCCGGATTTTCAAGCGTGGCGGATTCTTGTTTTAGAGTCTCAAAGTCTTCTAGAAACTTCTCCAACCCCGCTTCGATCTTAATCAGCCTCAGACTTTCTTCAGCTTCTTCCGCCTTTTCTTGCGGATCATTGGCGACAAAGGCGATTTCTTCCGCCGTCAGATTGTGCAGCTTGTTCACATCGATGCGGATCGCCGCGACCAATTCTTCGTTGAGCGTTTGGTCCCCCGACCGGTCCGACAGCGTGTCCTGATACAGGTTGCGTAATAGCCAATTGGATTTCTTGGCGATGGATACGTAAAGCTGCAGTTGTTCATGCGCCAGTCGACTGCGCTCAAGATAGTAGATCGACCGTTCCGATCCGAAATACGACACCGATGCACCGATCAGTATGATGATGATCATGAAGAGAAAAGCGATCATCAATCGCGTTCTGAATCCGATACGTCGAAATAGGTCAGTACCATCGGGCAAAATGCGCATTGTTTTGCTCGTCAACGTTAGATGTCCGCAACCGCACGAAGGTGTGTCGATTCGTTAACTGAAGACGGATTGGAGGCGGATTTTATTTCAATAGTGCCGTCAGTTAGGTCCCACAGCTGATCGGCCATGGTTAATATGGCGAGAGATTTGGTGGCGATCAGGGTGGTCTGGCGCCGCTGGGCAAGCAAATCCAGCAGGGTGCGAAAACCGGCTTCGTCCAACCCCAGATCCGGCTCATCCAGCAACAAAAGGCGTGGGGTCCCGGCAACGGCCCGCGCAAGTTGAACACGTGCGCGCCACCCCGCCGAAAGCTCGCCGCCCCCTTCCGAAATCCGTGTGTCCAGGCCGGCCGGCAGGAGATTCAACAGCTCCGAGAGCCCGCACACGGCAATTATGTCGTCCAAAGCGTCTTCGGACAGGCGTGGCCTCCGATAGGTGATGTTTCGGCGAAGTGTCCCGCGCAGCAACGGGATTTCGGCGGAACAAACGCCGATGGCTTGCCGCAGATGCTTTTGTTTTGTTTCGAAAAAGTTCGATCCGTCGAGGGAGATGCCGCCACCATCCACATCAATGAGTCCGGCGGCCGCCAGCAGCAGAGTGGTTTTGCCCGACCCGTTGGCCCCGGTGATCGCCACCAATTCTTTTGGGCGCACGTCGGCACTGAACTGATGCAAGACGGGATCGATCCGGGCATCGGTAAATTGAAGCCGTCCGTTTCCCTTGGCCAACGCAGCCCCTTTCCGCGGTCCGGATTTCAACTGTCGGATGGCCAAAAGATTGCCGATCTTTTCCCGAGCAACGGAAAAATTTCGCCAGCGGTCGAACACCGAAGCGAGTTCTTTTAGCGGCGTAACAAGCAGGCTGAGCGTGGTGAGGATGGCAATCACCGCTCCAGGGGTAGCCGTCCCGCGAGCGATTTCGGCCGCACCCATGATGATAATGACGGCAAGCGCGAACGAAGCGGCAAAGTCCGGAATGCCCACTACCATGGTGGAATGGCGGCGACGGCGCACGCTGGCGTCGATCACATCGCGCGATCGTGCCGCAAGCCGGCGTTGTTCGCGGCGGGCCTGACCAAAGGCATCGACGACCGTGGCACTTGTCAGCTTTTCGCCAAGCTCGCCAGCCATTTTGCCTTTGTTTTCTCTGGCCGTCGCATGGCGGGCGCGAAGGGAATGGCGGGCGACAAATATCGCCACGAAGCTGCACATCAACATGGCCGCAACGACCGCCACGATCTTCGCGTGGATCGTCATCAACACCGCGGTCACGATCGGCAATACGATCGCGGCAACCGTGATCTTCGAGACACCATTGGCGATCCAACCGCGGACAGCGCCCAAATCGCCGACAAACCGCACCATAAGGTGGCCGCGGCGCTTCCGGCGAATCGCTCTGTAATCGGCATTGACCACCCTGCGGAAAATGCGCTGCCGTAATTGCGCGATGTAGTCTTGAGCCATCGCCTCGGCTGCGCCGCGCTCCACAATGCGCAACCCATAGATGGCAGCTCCCGCAAGTGCAAAACCAACGCCCGCCAGAACCGCTTCGGTCAGAGGGACAGGGCCTTCGCTGCGAAGCAGACTGTCAAACGTGTGCCTGATGAGGAGAGCCGTGGCGCCCGCCGCGATGGCTTGCCCCAGACCGCACGCGACAACGACGGCGAAGTGTTGGCGGCGACCTGGGGCAAAGAGCGGGGGCCAACCGCTCATGCTGCGATAGGTTGTTCAGGCGGCAGAATCTCGCCCCTATTGACGGGTACCATTTCATGCGCTTCCAACAGTGGCGCGAGAGTTTCCGGTTGCAGTAGGTCTTGCCGGGTCAGCACCGGCACACTTGTCTGCGAGGCAACTTCGCGGCATCCAAGCGGCGACGCAGAGATCTTGCCACTCACTCCGAACACGTTGAGGCCCGCGTGCATCAACACCTGAACACCAGCGATTGTTCCAAGCGCGTCCGCGCCGGCGAACAAAGCTGCATCCACCAATTCGTGGAATGAAACATTGCGCACCAAATCACCCGTTTCGTTCTGAAGCACGCCATCAGCAATTTCGAGAACGTAGGCATCGGCGCCCGCGGCGCTAAGGTGGGAAACAAGGACTGAAACAATGTGCAGCAGTTCCCGGCTGCTGAGACCGACCGTGGTTGCATAGCCCACATCCGTGAAGTCCAGGACTTCGACCGCGCCAGCATCCGCCATTTTGAAGTAGTCGCCGAAAGCACCCGTACCGGTGACCTTGGCCGCACCCACTTTGAAGCCGCATTTGGTCAACCCATGCACGAGAGACGCAGCGGTGGTCGTCTTCCCGGCATTCATGGACGAGCCGAACACTGCAAAGACCGGTCCTTGCGCCCGAATGCTGCTCGCCGGTAGGCCGAATTGGCCGATATTGATGACATCCCCGCCACGGTCGGCGAGAAGGCCATGCACCTTAAGGCGTGTGGGCTCCTTCATGGAAGAATGGGCATTGACGATCGTACCGGCAACACCACCGGCTGCAACGAGATCGCAAAAGCCATCCACGATTGTCGGCACACTTTCGAACTGATCGGGTGCGTAGCGCGCGCCCACGCACAGCGCCAGATTGTCGCCCTGATAGATTTCGGCGCGCCGGCCAGCGGCCAATTGAACACCCGTATGCTGGCCGATGGACAGGACTTCCGCGCACAAAAGATCGCCGGGCCGGGCCTGTGAGAAGTCGCTGATCAGATGAGATGGGTCATTGTGAGACACTCTTCGTGTCGTGAAGGCCCATTTCATTTGCGGTATGTTTGTTCGGTTAAGTCCCGACATGTTTTGATCCTCGAGAAAACTGGTGACAACGAAAAATTCCGGCCTCCTGAACCCAGCGTGATCAAAGTGGCGTTGGCGGCCTGAAGCTGTCCTGACCGGAATGTGAAATCTGTCTAAATGTGCGATGAAGTTTGGAGGCCCGGCAGCGCCGGCGCAGCCAGTACGGGTTTGATGCCAGTCTCACCCGCACGTACGCTAAAGTTGTTGTGTCTTTGGCCGGATTTGGGCGCAAAACAGATTGAAATCAACGCAAGATCGTTTCGCGGGTTCTACCCAAAATGGTAAGTTAAAATTAGGATTGTTTTGACAGCTTTCCGAATACACTTCAGCGTCTTCGAGACTTTGTGATAGTGGCGCGTAACCTGAGTTTTTCTAATGACCGACGCAGTAATTGTTGCGCCGTCCTCACGGCCAGGGAGTTTCCCCTCATCGGCGTCCGACGCGGTGACTGCCGGTGGCGCGCCTGCCGGTTTCAACCCGGCGCCGGATGTGGTGTCCACCCTTTCGGGGATGCGGGTCGGCTTCGTTCTCAATTACTTCCCGGTTTTGTCCGAAGCGTTTATCGCCTATGCCGCGGCAGCTCTAGTCAAATGTGGCACCGACCTGTCGTTGTTGCCGCTCTACCGGCTTGAAGCCGAAGACCCGCCCCATGCCCCCATCGGCATTCTTGCCGGAAACGATTTGTCTGAACGGGTGACGTCGCCCCGGTTCAGCGACGAAGGCATGAAGCGGCTGATTCACGCGCCTGCTGTCATTCTGGCGGACGCCCTTGCACAAGGGCCCCGGGCCATTCGTCCGTTCGACCGGCGCTTGCGCGTTCCTTATGAGCGGGAAGCCTTCCAGGGTCTGGACAAATTCGATGTCCTGCATTGCCAGTTTGGCAGCCTTGCCGCGCCTATATTGCAGCATCGCCGAGAAGGAACACTGCAAGGCAGGCTGGTGGTTCACTTCCGCGGATATGACATTACTAAATGGCTTACGCTGTTCGGATCTGATTTCTATACGGAAATATTCGACTGCGCGGACCGCTTTCTTACTAATTGCGATCACTTCAAGCAAAAACTGATTGAGATGGGTTGCCGTGAAGACTTGATCGACGTGGCGCCGTCCGGTCTTGACCTCAGCGCGTTTCCGTTCTCGCCCCAACCCAAATTCACCAACGAGCGTGTACGGCTCCTCACGGTGGGGCGCCTGACGGAAAAGAAGGGCATTGGCGATGGGATTCACGCCCTGTCGATTGCCCGCAAGAATGGCATTGACGCGCATTACCGCATTATCGGTGAGGGACATTTGCGCGATGAACTCGAAGCGCTGGTCGCATCGCTTGGTTTGTCGGAATTTGTCGACCTGCCGGGCGCGATGCCGCACGACAAGGTGAAGTCGGAATTTCAAGATGCCGACATTTTCCTGGCCCCCAGCATTACGGCAGCGGATGGCGACCAAGACGCGCCTGTAAACACTTTAAAGGAAGCCATGGCGCTGGGCGTTCCCGTTATCGCAACCCAACACGGCGGTATTCCGGAACTCGTCCATGACGGTCAGAACGGTTTGCTGGCACCCGAACGCGACCCGGAAACCCTGGCGAAACATATTAGCCGCCTCGCATCAGAGTCAGATCTGGCCGACCGCTTTATTGAGGCGGCACGCCAAGAAGTTGAAGCCAGATGGTCACTTGAATATGCCACGAAGGTCTATGCGGAAGCTTACACAAAGGCCTTGGCGGCCCCTCCCCGAGATCCCGTTTTAAAGACATCCAGTTAGGTGAGTATGATGACAACGGACAACCAGACCACATCCAATCCGAAAGTCACGATTATTGTGACGCCGCGCGAGCGATTTGGTGTCGCGAAGAAGAGCCTCGAGAGCATCTACGAATTCACGCCGGAACCGTTCGACCTTGTCTATGTGGATGGGTCTTCGCCGGCGGAGCTATCGGAATGGATTGCAACTCAAGCAAAAGAACGCGGTTTCGATCATGTTCGCTTCGATCATTTCTTGTCGCCAAACGAAGCGCGCAATATCGGCGTGGCCCGCTCTCGTACTGAATACGTGGTCTTTTACGACAATGATGTGATTGCAAGCCCCGGATGGCTCAGCGCTCTTGTTCAGTGCGCCGATGAAACCGGCGCGGCGGCCGTCACGCCGCTCACGTGCGAAGGCGTTCCGCTTCACGAGAAGATCCACCAGGCGGGTGGCTTGTTCACCCGTGACGTGGACAAGTTTTTTGGCACACCGAAGGGTGAGCGCGACTTGATCGATGACATGATTCTGCAAGGCGAAGCCGTCGAAGAAGAAGCACCGAAGCTGGAACGCAGCCCGACACAGAACTGCGAATTCCATTGCGTTCTGGCCCGCCGATCGATCTTTGACCGGATCGGTCCGCTGGACGAAGAGTTGTTGGCCACCAAGGAACATCTGGATTTCTGCATGAGCATCGCTCAAGCGGGCGAGAAGGTCATGTTCGAGCCCAAATCGATCGTCACCTATTTGTTCCCCAATCGGCATAACCCGATGACGCGTGAAGACTGGCCATACTTCTTGCTGCGGTGGTCCCCCACCTGGCAACAGCGAAGCATGGAGCGGTTGCAAGAGAAGTGGGGCCTGAAGTCCGACGGGTTCATGGAGATCCGCCGGGGCATGTATCGTTGGCGGCACATTGAAGGCATTCTTGTGCCGGAACTGAAGCGTGTGCCCGTCCTAGGGTCCAACCGTCTTTGGGTGAAAATCGGCAAGCGGCTGTTTTCGCCGCTGATCCGGCTCATGAGCGCCAACGTTGTCGCCAAGGATGATCGCCGGCGGCGTGCCGAAGATCAGTCTCGGCCTTCAGATGTTATGAAAACAAAAAGCGCTTGATGCCTTCCACGTCACGGGAGGCAAGCCGGCGAACCAGATTTTTGAAGTCTTCCCGTTCGCCGGCCGTCGACAGTAGATAAAGCAGGCTTGGGTAGATGGCCGCACCCGCGGCGACCATCGCCACGAGGGTCAAAACCGGGTGAGCTGACGCAAGCAACACTTTTTCAATGGCAAGTACGGCTATGAACATGCCAATGGCCGCCGCGAAGGCGGGTGCGCCGGCCATGAGCTGTTGCTTAACCGTCAGATCACAGACTTTATACACATAGTGCGCCGAAAGTGGCCAAGTCACCAGACGTCGTACCAGCACGGCCAGTGCCACGGCCTCCAATCCATAGGGCAACGCGATCCATACCAAAATGGAAATGAGGATCAAATTGATGATGCTGAGCGTGATCGTAAGATCCGTTCGGTCGAATCCCTTTATCACGGCACCGTTCAATTCGGTGACCGCCGATCGAAGCCCGATGAACAGCAGAATTTGGGCAGCGACCCCCGATTGGGCCCATTGGCTTCCAAAGATCAACGGAATTGCCATTGGCGCCACCGCGGCCACGCCAAGGAATATGGGATAAGTCACGTTCGTACTGAAAGACAGCGTGCGCAAGAACGAATGCCGAAATTGCGCCACGTCTTTTCGCATCGTCGCAACCGCCGGCAGGGCCACATTGCGAACGGGCGCAAGCAGCAGTGTGTTGATCCGCTCAAACGCGTTCCAGGCGATGACAAAGACACCCAGTGCCGCCACGCCCAGATAGGCCCCCACCGCAAGACGGGGAATCTGCAAGGTGGCTTGGGTGATCAGAGCCGCAAGGAATGTGTTTGTGGCGAAGGCCCGCATCTCCTGAACTGCCGACCAGCGGATGAAGCCTGTCGGCCGCCATCCGGCAGCGCGCCAGAACAAGGCGAGCGTCAGCGTGTATTCGACAAAAGCCGACGCCACAAGGCTCCACACGCCAAACCCGGAGGCTGCCATGGTGACCGCGGTCAGCCCTGCGGCGATGAGCGATGCCATGTTTGTCGCGGCAATTTCCCGAAACCGCAGGGCGCGGCGCAGCATGGCAAGCGGCACGGCTCTTAGACCAATCGGAACAAGAAGGAAGGCATAGACCCGCAGCACATCGGCCAGGTCATCGCGGCCAAACAAGGCCGCCAGTGGGTCTGCAAACAATGATAGGAGCCCCGCGAACGCAATGGCCACAAAGATGGCGATCCAGAAACAGGAGTTTGAGTGATCTGAGTTCAACGGATCGCGCTGAACGAGCGTCTCGGTAATCGTCTTGCCTAGGAACATATCCACGAAGGACAAAACCACCCAGGCAAGAGCGATGATGCCGAAAGCTTCCGGACCGAGCAGGCGCGCGGTCGCCACGAACACTAGGAACGAGACGAGCGACCCCGCCCAAGAACCCAGGCCCGCCCAAATAGCGCCGCGGATGATGCGTCGTTCAACCATTGTGTTCGATTAGCGTCGCACCGGTCCGGTTGGAATCGGGCTGCAACACAAGATACCCCTGTCTGCCATGGGAACCGCGATGGTACACCCAGAATCGAGTTTCGGACAGAAACGTTAACAAGTTGATCATGCTTAACGCTTCGTTAACGCGCGGTGTAAAGCACATAGATCAGCAGATTAAGGGTGGGCGCGCCTTGTTCCATATTCCGTGATCGAATAGCTTTTGCGCTTCCGGCAGCGAGAGATGTGCTGCAAGAACAAACGAAATCGCATCACGGGTAGCAAAACGAATGTTAGATCGGCTCCGCGCCAAGCCAGTATGCTGAAAGTCTCTCAGCTGTCCTTCGCTTACAACGGCATCGCGGCATTGGACAATGTCACGCTCGCGGTTGAACGTGGGAAGGTCGCAGCTTTATTGGGCCCCAACGGCGCCGGCAAATCCACTTTGATGTCGATCATCACCGGTCAGTTTGCCGCAAAGAGCGGCCACGTCACGATTGACGGCCGCGATGTGGCACGGCAACGGCCCCAGGCCCTTAAAGCGACGGGCATTGTATTCCAATCGCCGACGCTTGATCTCGATCTGACGGTTGCTCAGAACCTCAGCTATTTCGGTGGACTGCAAGGAATGACGCCGGGTGGTGCCCTGGAAAGCGCCACCCCATGGCTTGATCGGTTCGAATTGGCAGAACGCCGAAACGACAAAGTCCGCATATTGAGCGGCGGACAAAGGCGGCGGGTCGAGATTATCCGTGCCCTGCTTCACGACCCCAAGCTTCTCTTGCTGGACGAACCGACGACCGGTCTTGACGTGCCCACACGCCAATCGATTGTTCGGCTGGTGCATGAGCTTGCCGCCGAAAAGCAGGTCAGTGTCTTATGGGCAACCCACTTGGTCGATGAAGTTTATGAAACGGACGATCTGGTGGTACTGCAAAACGGACGGGTAATCGATACAGGTCTGTGTACGGACGTAATGGATCGCATGGGAAAATCGGACCTGGCGGCGATTGCCGGCGGAAGCGGCCCCACAGACCAATTGGCAGGGCGAACGTCGTGAACCCATTCAATACGTTTCGCGCCATTCTGACGCGCGATCTGCTGCGGTTCACACAGCAGCGGGCGCGCTTCTTTTCCGCTCTGGTACGTCCCCTCTTATGGCTGTTTGTATTCTCGGTGGGATTCCGGAACGCATTCGACCTGGGAACGATCCCACCCTATGACGCTCCGGTGCCGTACGACACTTACATTCTCGCCGGGCTGATCGGTATGATCCAACTCTTCAACGGCATGCAGAATTCCTTGTCGATGGTCTATGACCGCGAAATGGGATCCATGCGGCTTTTGATGACTGCCCCATGGCCCCGCTGGTTCCTGCTGGGCGCGAGATTGCTTTCAGGCACCATTGTGTCGTTGTTTCAGGTCTACGGGTTCCTGTTGATCGCCGCCATATTCGGATTTGACGTGCCGCTCCTTGGAAGCCTCGTCCTGCTGCCTGTCCTGTTGATGACGGGCCTCATGCTGGGGGCCTTGGGCATGGTTCTCGCTGCCAGGATCGAGCAACTCGAGAATTTCGCAGGCGTCATGAATTTTGTCATTTTTCCCATGTTTTTTGCGTCATCCGCCCTCTACCCACTAGGCCAACTGGAAGCCTCAAGCCAGATTCTCCATTGGATTGCCTTGGTAAACCCTTTCACTTGGGCGGTGGAATTGATCCGGCATAGCCTTTATTTTTCCCTGTTTTGGGAGGCCGCAGGCCTCGTTCTAGGTTTCGCCGTACTTTTTTCGGTGTTGGCGGTGCTGGGCTACGCCCCCAAACAGGGCGGTTCTGCGACCACTAAACGGTCACCAAGCGAAAGGAGCACCGCTTGACGGTCCCACAGGCCCCCTATATCTATGGGCAATCGGGTTCTACGCACTGGGCTACGGCCCAAGGTGCCAATCAGGAGTTCTCAAAATGGTTTGGACGACACCGCAGATCGAAGAAATCTGCATCGGCATGGAAATCAACGCCTATTTCTCTGCCATTCTCTAATCGGCGGAAACGCCTTTCCACATTGGTCCGGGGATGGGCAGCCTTCAAATCTTGATCCTCGGATCGGCGGCAGGTGGTGGCTACCCGCAGTGGAATTGCCGCGGTCCGGTCAGCCGGCGCTTCTGGGACGGCGACGCCCACGTCCAAGCCCGCACCCAATCCTCTATCGCTGTAAGTGTTGATGGCGCCACATGGCTGCTCGTCAACTGTTCACCCGACATTCGCCAACAGATCCTGAACACGCCGGCGCTCCACCCCAAAGCGGGGCAGAGAAGCACGCCCATTGGCGCTGTTCTGCTGACCAATGGCGACATCGACCATATTGCGGGCCTGCTGACCTTGCGCGAGAAGCAGGCTTACGCGCTATACGCCACCCCCACCGTGCTCCATGTGCTTGACGACAATCGCATCTTCGATGCCATTGACCGGGATTTCGTCCCGCGCAGCGCCATCGCTTTGGGGCGCCCCTTCGAACCGCTACCCGATTTGCACGTGAGCGCTTTTGCCGTGCCGGGCAAAGTCCCGCTCTACATGGAGGACGGTACACCTGAGATCGGCGCTGAAACCGAGACGACGATTGGGCTCGACATCAAATCTGCCGATGGACGGCGCGCCTTGTACATACCCGGGTGCGCTCATATCTCCGATACTGTCAGATCACAAATCGATGGTGCGGATTTGCTGATGTTCGATGGCACGCTTTGGACGGATACGGAAATGGTTGATGCCGGTCTGGGCAAAAAGACCGGTCACCGCATGGGTCATATTTCCATGTCCGGCGCCGACGGATCCATGACGCAACTTCGCGACGCGAAGGTTGGGCGACGCGTTTTCGTACACATCAACAACACGAATCCGGTCCTTATCGATGACAGCCAAGAGCGGCAACAAGCAGAAGCTCAGGGTTGGGAGATTTCGTATGACGGGATGGAGATCCAGCTATGACCGGATTGATGTCGCCCGAACAATTGGAAGCGGCGTTGCGCGACATCGGCGAGGAGCGTTATCACCATAAACATCCGTTCCAATTGGAGCTCAATAGCGGCGGCCTCAACAAGGCGCAGATCCAGGCCTGGGCGCTCAACCGATATTATTATCAGTGCAGGATCCCCATTAAAGATGCGGCCATTCTGTCTCGAATGGAAAATGCCGATTTGAGGCGCGAATGGCGCCAGCGCATTCTCGACCATGACGGCATCTCGGACGATGAAGGGGGCTTGCGGCGGTGGATTGCCCTTACCGATGGTCTGGGGCTGGACCGGGAGATGGTTGAGTCTACGGATTTGGTGCTGCCGGCGACCAAGTTCGCTGTTGAAGCTTACGTCCTATTTGTTCGGGAGCGGACATTACTGGAAGCCATCGCCTCTTCATTAACGGAACTGTTTTCACCCTTGGCCATCGGCGCGCGCGTACAAGGTATGCTGGCGAACTACGACTTCATTACTGCGGAAACACTAGCCTACTTTGAGAAACGGCCACCGCAGGCCACGCGGGATTCGAACTTTGCCCTTTCTTACGTCAAAGAACATGCAAACACGGTGGAACGGCAGCAAGCGGTGCTCAATTCTCTGATATTCAAGTGTTCTGTGCTTTGGGCGCAGCTCGATGCGCTGTATCATGCCTACGTGGCGCCCGGTCACATCCCGCCAGGCGCCTTTGATCCGGCACGGGATGTGAGTTGACGCGCGATGTTTGAAGAAGACGCAAAACCGGCGCTTCCCCGAGGCGTGAAGCTGCAGTTCGACTCTGCGCGTGACCATTGGGTGCTGCTAGGACCGGAACGCATTCTCAAGCCGGACCCGGTTGCTCTTGAAATTCTGAAACGCATCGACGGCACCAAGTCCATCGATCAAATCGTCGAAGACCTGACGCAAACCTTCAATGCGGACCGGGGGCAGATCCTCAAAGATGTGCGCGCTTTCCTTGAAGGCTTGTCCGACAAACGGATGATCGATATCAAATGACGGTCGGTTCCACCGACATTCCGGCCCCTATGGGGCTGTTGGCGGAGCTTACGCATCGCTGCCCCCTTAAATGCCCTTATTGTTCCAATCCGGTTGAACTCGAACGCCGGTCGGTCGAGATGTCGACGGATGATTGGAAGAAAGTTTTCTCGCAAGCTCAGGCGCTAGGCGTCCTGCAGCTTCATCTTTCCGGCGGCGAACCGTCCGCGCGCGGCGATCTTGAAGAGATTATCGCCCATTGCAGCACACTTAATCTGTATACAAATCTGATTACGGCAGGTGTCGGCATTCCGAAAGAACGCTGGCAAGCGTTGGCCGATGCAGGTCTTGACCATGTTCAACTTTCCGTACAAGCGCCGACTGCGGAGGCGAACGATTTCGTTGCCGGCTTTGATGGCGCGTTCAGGGCAAAGATCGAGAGCGCCGGGCACGTCACTAGCCTGGGTCTGCCGCTCACCATCAATGCGGTCATACACCGGCATAATATCAACACCATTGAAGACACGATTGAGTTGGCCGCGAGCTGTGGTGCGCGGCGTTTGGAAGTCGCCCATGTGCAGTATTACGGATGGGGACTGAAGAACCGACAATCGCTCATCCCCACAAGGGAAGCCGTGCTCGATTGCATGGCGAAGATAGAAGCGGCGCGTGAACGTTTATCCGGTTCCCTGGTGATCGATGCGGTGGTGCCCGACTATTATGCCCGTTTTCCCAAACCATGCATGGGTGGCTGGGGTGCCCGCTCGCTCAACGTCACACCATCGGGCAAAGTGCTGCCCTGTCACGCCGCGGAGACCATCGCAGGGCTTACGTTTGAGTCCGTCACTGAAAAGCCGCTCGCCGAAATCTGGTACGAAAGCGAGAGCTTCAACAAATTTCGCGGAACAACGTGGATGCCGGAACCATGCCGGTCTTGCGATCGGCGTGAAATCGATTGGGGTGGCTGCCGTTGTCAGGCTTTTGCTTTTACCGGGCGCGCCGATGCGACAGACCCTGTTTGCGAAAAATCGACTTTCCGCAATCGGCTTTCGGAAATCGCAGAGGCAGATGCGGCCGCTGAAGAGGCCTTTGAATACCGGTCATTTTAGCAGTCAAGCCGATTGCTTGATTGTCGCGTAAGCGTCGAGCGCTCTTTGCCGGGTGATCTTCCGGTCGACCATCGGCATCGGATAGGTATCCCCCAAAACAATGCCGGCATCGGTAAGCACTGCGTCCGGCGCTTCCCAGGGTTTATGGATAAACTTGTCCGGCAGCTTGGCGATTTCGGGAACATACTGCCTTACGTAAGCCCCCTCCGGATCGAACTTTTCGCCCTGCAAGACCGGGTTGAAGATCCTGAAATAGGGGGCCGCGTCGGCGCCGCAACCGGCGACCCACTGCCAACTCGCCGAATTGTTGGCGATGTCCGCATCCACCAACGTGTCCCAAAACCATGCCTCGCCTTCACGCCAGTCAACAAGCAGATCCTTGATCAGAAAGGACGCCACAATCATGCGGACGCGATTGTGCATATAGCCGGTCTGCCAAAGTTGGCGCATGCCCGCATCCACAATGGGAAATCCGGTTTTGCCCTTCTGCCATTTGCGCCGCTGCCGCACATCCACGTCACCCCAGGGAAAGGCTTCGAAGTTCTTTCGCAGAGGTGTTTCCGGCAGGTCAGGAGTGTTGAACAGGAGGTGGTAGGAAAATTCCCGCCAGGCAAGCTCACGCAAGTAATGCATGCCATTGCCGGCGGTGCGAGGGTCCGCTTCGATGGTCGATTTAATCCGCCACCAAATCGATCGGGCGCTGATTTCGCCGAATCGCAAATGCGGCGACAGCATGGACGTGGCGTGCGCGTCCCCGGGCCGGTCCCGCTTTTGTTTGTAGTCGGAAAGCCCACCTTCCAGAAACTTGTCAAGGCGTTCTGCCGCGCCTTTCTCTCCCGGCATCCAGGTTTCCGCGAGCCCGCCCGTCCAGTCGAAACCCTGCGGCAACAATTCTAAATCATCCAAGTCTTCACTGTCCAAAAACCCATTGGGCGCGGGCATTTTTTTCGGCGCGGCGATGGGCAATGACGGGGGGGTGTATTCCTGGCACGCCCGCCAAAATGGCGTAAATACCGTATACGGACGGCCCTGCTGCGTGCGGATCGCTTCCGGTTCGAACAACAGATGGCCGCCATACCGTTTGCAATCCGCACCGGCATCATCGCAAACCCGCTTGATCGCGTCTTCCAGACCCCGCGACCAGGGCGCATACCCCCTTTGGAAATAGACACCTCCAATGTCCGCGCCGGCCAAAATGTCGGCCAAGACAGTATCGGTTCGGCCCCGCCGCAGGATAAAACGGTTGCCCATTTTTTCGAACGATGCGCTTAAATCGCACAAGCTTTGGTGGAGCCACCAGCGCGATGCGCCGCCGAGAGCCCAACCCCCTGGCGTCTCATCGTCCAGGATGAACAAGGGAATGATCGGATTGCCCGCTTCAATCGCGGCGTTCAGCGCCGGATTGTCGGTAAGGCGGAGATTTTCCTGGAAAAGAACAAGAGAGTGAGGCACTGCGCGACCATCGATGTTTTTTCCTTACCTAGACCAATCGCGCCGGCCGTCAACTGCTTAAGAGGGTGGTTCTACTAAGAGTGGTGGCAAAGCGTCGGACGTAGACCCCGCCCCGCGATAGACATCAACGCCTTCGCCGAAATCCTCTTCCACGATTAGCATATGCGCCGCCCCGCTGAGCGGATTGCTGCCGTCTTTCAGCAAATCAACCCGGGCATCGCAAAACGTGTTCCCGCCATCACATAGGCCCGTCAGGGTGAGGTCCACACCCGGATCAAGCACGGGGTCGATAAAGGCGGTGCCCGTGCCGAAAGATCCATCGGCGGTCAAGGAGCCTGTAGCCTCAAACACGTCCATCGTCACATCAAAGCTTGCCGTATAGGTGCGGCTATTCGGATCGACCGTCACCGCAAAATCGTAATTGCCGGCAGGGGTATCGCCATCAAAGAAGGGGCCGTTCACAACATTGATTGAACCGTTTTCGTTGAAGAAGGGAACCTGGCCCGAGTCTGAGTAGATTTTCACATCGTTCTCAAAAAATGTGACCTCCGCCCCGGCGGTGGCCGCAAGCTCAAATGTGGTGATTTCATCGCCGATATTGTTGAAGATGCCGGTGTCCCCCGCCCCACCGATGCCTTGTCCGTCGGTCATCATCGTATCGCCGAAATCTTCCGCGTCATCACGGGGGAACACCTCGCCTTCCGGGTTTGACCCGTCGGGCCGGCCATTGGACCCTGGTGATGTGGTTCCAAAACCGTCGCCCGAGGCGGTGCTTTGCCCACTCAGATCACTACCGCGCCGGCCTGTTCCGTTTTGATCGAACATGTTGAGCACGCTGGGCACAGGTCGCGTCCGCAACCATCGTCCGATGAAGGCATCCATCTCAGATGTGAACAGAAATGGTTCGGTCGGTTCCGCCCCGGGATAGGGGATAAACACGGCGGTTGCCGACATCGTCAGAGATTGGGTCTTGCCGCCGGCCTCAATATCCACGCTGCCGTCTTTGTTTAAAGCGTTGTTGTTCGGGCCCGGCCCGCGCAACACGATGATGGTCGCTTTTTCCGGGTCGAATTCGTCATCCGGACCCAGCAACCCGGCCAAGCGTGCTATTTCCACCGCATCAGGACCAACGGAAGTTTCAATAATCGTCCCGCGTATGCCGATGGTTGCTGTCGGCGTATTGATCGATACGTCTTGCGGATTGTTGCCGCCGATGAGGCCCGTTACATATCGAAACGTCCCTTTGGCGACGGACGCCGCCATTTTGCCGCTGCCGGCGGACGGGTCATAAACAAATTCGTCAATCGTCAGAACACAATCCGCCCCAACCGTGAACACGGTCTCATCAAGTAGTAGAATCTGCAGCGCACTCTTCTTCCGGCTGTCCACTTCGTCGCCCAGGCTGACGTCTTCGTTGATGATTGCCCGGCGCTGGTTCTCTTCCTGGGCGCCGCGCACATACACATCGCCTTTCACCGCAGCGCTCACGCCAATTTTCTCGTTTGCCTGCAATTGGCCCGAAAGAGCTAAAAGCGCCGTTCCAACCAATGCGATGCATTTAACCGTTCTTACTTCTGTCCACATACGCTTCACCGTCCGAAGTCGAAGTTCCAGATGAGGTTCGCTTCCGCCCCCACATTGTCGTAGCTGAAATTTCCGATATTTGAATCTTGCCGCCGATAGTCTGCCGCAAGTTGCAATGTCAAATCCGACAGGCTCTCCGGCAGCTCCAATCCGACGACTTTCCCAATCGCGGTCACCGGGCTGCCCACGGACAAGCGCGAAACATAGCGCCGATCGCGTCTTGTGAGGGTCGGCGAAAAGATAGGATCCGGCGCATCGAATTCCGCCCAAGCGGTACTCCCCTGCAACTTGAGGAACGAACCCCGCCCCAGCAGCAGCAGATAATCGATCTCTATGCGCGCGTTCCAATAGGCGAAGGGCGAGAAGTTTGCTGCTTTATCGTCATACAAAAAACGTCCACCAAGGCGGTTGCGTGCATTGAACGCATAATTCGCGCTGGCACCGGTTTGAATGCGATTGCCGGTCCTCAAATTCCCGGTTGACGCGACCCCGATGGAATTGAAGTCTTGATAAAGCGCCACACCGAAGGCGCTCACATTGAAGCGCGGCGTCACCGATCGTTCCAGCGTAACGCCCCCGCCTGCCTCTGTGAAATACTGTTCATTGTCGATGGCGAAAGTCCGTCCAATGACATGCGGCTTGACCTTGAGCACGCGTACATCGAAGTCGAGACCGACCTCGCCATACACATCGGAAAAGCTCTGTTCGTCGATCGTATCTTGTTCGTTGTAAATGCCCGACGTTCGGAAATAGAGCGCATGTCGAGAGATGGGGCTTAACTTGTAGCGGCCATTGAGCCCTGCGAACCCCCGGTACGAAAAATCATCCTCAGGCTGAATGAATGTAATGGCCGGCAGCCCCAACACCAAAATCGGGTCGGTTTCGCCATCCAAATTCGTCGCAAAGTTTCGATTGGTGTCGTAGCGACTGCCGATGCCTAAGAACCCACGTACGTGCAAGCGCTGCCGCTTGCGCTTGATGAGCGACAGGTAACGCGTCACTTCGAGCGCTTGGGGTTCCGGAAGCCGCCGGTCCGACAAAATGAGCAACTCGCGTTCGGCGGCCAGCAAATCATCCAAGCGGTAAAGAACGATTGCATAGAACAAACGCGCCGTGTTCCATTCCGGTTCCAACAGCAATAGCCGCTCGAGTGCCGTGCTGGCACCAGAAAGATTTCCGCGCGACGCTTCTTGGCGCGCGTAATTGAAGTTCAATTCCAGATCGTCCGGCGCGTTCAGAATGTCGCCGAAGGTTATGGTCTGAGATGGATCGCCAATTGTGTTGGGCTGTTGTGCGTACGCAGGCAGGGACAATGCCACCAGCAGCACCGCACACCCGAACGCACGCCACAAGTAGCGGCGGTCCCCCCAAACACACGTACCCAAAGCCTAGTCCCCTAGCTTCTTTTTGGACCGCACAGGGGTGACTTATTCCCGGCGACGGCCCGACACCTCACACCCAAATTCTACCAAGCTTGGGGCCAGGGGAGCAAACCATTGGGCCAAACTTTCACAAACTTGGCTAATGAACAGAGTTAACCGCGGTGGCGAATATGCTATTCTTCCCCGGGGCTCGTCGCTTGGGCGATGGAGACGGGCAAGCGTTGGGGGACAATTGGCGTGGCACAATCGAATGACGAGCCATCACGTCTCGGCCAGGCGTCGGACCTGAGAAGAAGGATCATCCGAGGCACGCCGCCCTGGGCGGTGGGTCTGTTGGCTGTCGCCATATCCGCTTTATTCGTCGTTGCCGAACCCACCATATTCCAAACCGTCAAGCTGAGCGTGTTCGATACCTATCAGCGCAATTGGCCGCGCACCTACATCCCAGCACCGGTACGAATCATCGAAATCGATGAAGCTTCCCTGGAATCGCGGGGCCAATGGCCATGGCCCCGCCACCATATGGCGGAGCTGGTAACCAAACTGAATGGCGCTGGTGCCGCAGCAATAGCATTCGATATTGTGTTTGCGGAACCGGATCGCACCTCGCCACAGCGGATCGCAAAAATACTGGCGGAAAACCCTTCCGCTTCCGGCACCTATGACGACATCGCAAACCTGCGGGACCACGATTCCATTTTCGTGGAAGCCGTGCGCAAAGCCCCCTTTGTCGCCGGGGTGATATTGACGAATACGGAAGATGAAATCACCGGCGATGCGAACATTTTCGATGCCAAAACGGGTATCGCACACGGGGGCCAAGACCCACGGGAGTACCTCCCCAGCTCGCTGGGGATCGTTTCCAACATTCAGGAAATTGACGACGCAGCTTCCGGCCTTGGAAACATCAGCGTGCGCGGGGACAAGGACCGCGTCGTGCGCCGCGTACCGCTGCTCACCAAATTTGGCGACGACGTTGTGCCTCATCTTTCCATAGAGGCGCTGCGCGTTGCCGAACGCACCTCAACCGTGTTCATCCGAAGCAATGACGGCAGCGGGGAAACCGGCGGTGCCCCCGGCATTGCGGCATTGAAAGTCGGCAACCGGATCATCCCAACCGCCAGCGGCGGGGAGATTTGGGTTCACTATACGGAAGATGTTGACGATCGATTTGTCTCCGCCGCAAACATTCTTAATGACACCCTGACGCCGGACGCTCTGCGTACGAAAATCAACGGACATATCGTCCTGGTCGGCCCCACGGCACCGGGCCTGCGCGACGTCATCGCAACGCCGATCAAGAGAATTGATTTTGGCGTGATCGTCCACGCGAATTTGCTGGAACAGATCCTGCTCGGTAACTATCTGAGCAGACCGGATTGGGCGGAAGGCGCAGAGTTTGCAGCACTTCTGATTGCCGGTGCTATTCTGGTATTTGGCCTGTCGTGGACAAATGCCGTATCAGGCGCCGCATTGGTGTTTGTTTTTGTGGCCGCGACGGGGGGCCTCGCAATCGCTGCCTTCACGCAAGCCGGATGGCTCGTCAATCCGGTGTATGTGGTGGGCACGCTTCTGTTCAGCTACATGCTGACCACCGGCTGGCGATTCTTCGCTACCGCCCAGGAAAAAGCCGAGGTGCGCGAGGCTTTCGAGCGATATTTGTCGCCACAAATGGTCGAACGCATCGCCGACAACCCGGACAATTTGAAACTGGGGGGTGAAGTCCGTGAGCTGACGATCCTCTTTTCCGATATTCGCGGGTTTACCGCCATGTCGGAGAAGATGGATCCGGAAGAACTCACCAATCTGCTGAACCGGTTCTTGACGCCGATGAGCGATGCGTTGATGGACCATGACGCCACCCTTGACAAATACATTGGCGATGCGGTGATGGCCTTCTGGAACGCCCCACTAGATGTGCCTAACCATCAGCAAAAAGCTGCCCACGCGACCCTTGCCATGCTCCGACGTCTGGAAGATGTAAATCGCGAATTAGCGGCGGAAGGGGGCGTGATCGGCCGCCAACCCTTGCGTATGGGCGTTGGCTTGAACACCGGCGATTGCTGTGTGGGAAATATGGGATCAGACCAGCGGTTCGCCTATTCCTGCTTGGGCGACCCGGTGAACCTAGCGTCCCGCCTTGAGGGCATGACCAAGCAGTATGCCGTGGACATTATCATCGGCCAAAGCACGGCAGCGGCCCTGTCTGATTTTGCGCTTTTGGAGCTTGACCTCATTCGCGTGGTGGGGCGGCAAGAACCTGAGCGCATCTACGCCCTATTGGGTGACGAGTCACTGGCCACCAGGGCCGGGTTTACGACTTTCAGCAGCAACTTTTCGGCGGCACTCGATGCCTACAGAGCGCAAGATTGGGAACTTGCACGCGCCAACTTCTCCGCCGCCGCAAAAACTGCACCGCCGGGTGTGCAAGTGGAGGGATTGATCGAAATCTTTAGAACCCGAATCGACGCCTATCTCATCGCCCCGCCGCCGCCCGATTGGGACGGGGTCTACGACGCCACAAAAAAATAGCGAACTCTCTGAGGTCAGGCGTAAGAGCGTAGAATGTCGTCCACCGCCATCTCCAGGTCGCGGACCGTATTGCACCGTCTTAGAACGTGAGTGAACGGACGGTAACGCAGGATTTCCGAATCACCTGTGCCCCATAGGGTCTCCGCTTCCGGGTTGAGCCAGACGAACCGCTTTATGCGGCCGCTAAGTTCCTTCACCAAATCGATCCGCGGGTCACCGTAGTTCGAACGACCATCGCCAAGCATGATGACGGTCGTGCGCCGATCCACATCATCCCAGGCTTGCTCCTCCAAATCGGCAAAGGCGCGGCCATAATCGGTCGAGCCAAATCCAATATCCTTGAGGATCTTGGGAATAACCTCGTCAACCTGCAGCGCGTCCATATCGTCGCTGATCTCCACCAGCCGATTGGAAAAAGCAAAGGATCGAATGTCGGGGATTACTTCGGTCAGGCTGTAAAGAAGCATGAGCAAGAATTGTGCGAACGCTGCAACCGAACCTGACACATCGCAAATGGCAATGACTTTGGCCCGTTCGCGCCGTTGGCGCCGCCACACGGTTTCAAACGGAACGCCGTCGTAAGCCGCATTGGCACGCATGGTTTTTCGGATATCGAGCTTGCCTTGATTGTAGGCCTTCTTGCGGCGGCTATGTTTCGCGGCAAGACGTTTCGCCATGCGCCGGATGAGCCGACGCATGCGGATCATATCATGCCGGTCCAGATCGCTGAGCCGGGCGCGTGACAGATAGTCTTCCATGAAGCGTTCGGTAGCGGCCTCGCCATGGGCGCGAAACTGGCGGTCCACAAAGTCACGGCCCTGGGAAAGCAGGCGCCCTCGGGCGGCGTCCAGCGCCTCGGCCTGAGCGTCGGCTTCTTCTGTGCCTTCGCGCCGAAGATCGAAAATGCGCTGCTCAAGATCGCGCAGCCCCATTTCCTCCAGCATGCGGCGTGTAAGAATTCCCCGTTGCGTGGAAAACCGGATCTGCTGCACATTGATCCGCTGGGCAGCGGATTCCATTGCCATGGCCATGCCAAGCGTGTCGTCTGACTCGATCATCTCGAGAAGATCTGCGCCCGCCTCCCCTTCGCCCTCGCCCGGCTGATCCGATTCGCTCTGCTGGTCGGAAGGGGGAGGCGGCATCTCGTCCCGCGCGAAATAGATCTCAAAGATTTGGTCGAAAGTGTCTTTCTCTTCGACTGATTTCGCAACCACGGTGGCCAGCGAATCTTTGAGCATCTGGCGGTCGCCATATCCCACAAAGGCCGCCGTTTTAAGCGCGTCCACGCTTTCGCCGATGGACACCGGCACGTCCGCTGCTCGCAATGCCCTTATGAAGCTTGTGATCGTCTTATCCATCTATCGCACCCCGCTTAGGAGGTTACTTTCTGCCCCGACGCTTTGCGCTTCATGGTTTCGATCTTGTTTTCGACGCTTTGAATGTCCGTCTCGAATTTGAGAAGCACGTTGAGCGTGCTGCGGATCAAATCGCTATCCAGATGATCCGCATGCATCAGCATCAGCACACGCGCCCAATCCACGGTTTCACTGATCGAGGGAAGTTTCTTTAAGTCTTCGTCGCGCAGCGCATGAACAAATCCGACCAATTGCCGAAGCAATGCATCGCCAATCCCCGGCACCCGCGCGGCAACAATCTCGCGTTCGCGCATCTCTTCCGGGAAGGAGATGTGCAGATGCAAGCAGCGCCGTTTTAGGGCATCGCTGATTTCCCGCGTATTGTTCGATGTGAGCATCACCAGAGGCGGCACGGTAGCCTTCACCGTGCCGATTTCCGGGATGGTGACCTGGAACTCCGATAAGATCTCCAGCAGGAACGCCTCGAATTCTTCGTCGGACTTATCGATTTCGTCGATCAGCAGGACCGCGCCGCTGTCATGGCGCAACGCCCGCAAGAGCGCGCGGGGCTCCAAGAAGTCTTCGGAAAAGAAAAGATCGTCAAACTTGTGCAGCTTCGAGAAAGACTGGTCGAGCGTGCCCGCATCCCCCAAAATGTCATGCAGCTTCTCTTTGAGGATCTGCGTGTACAGGAGCTGCTTGCCGTACTTCCATTCATAAAGGGCCTTGCTTTCATCAAGCCCCTCATAGCATTGCAACCTCACCAGCGGCAGGTTGGTCGATTTCGCGGTGGATTGGGCCAGGTCCGTCTTCCCGACCCCCGCCGGACCTTCAATGAGGACCGGCTTTTCCAGATGCCGCGCAATGTAAAGCGCCGTGGAAATCTCACGTGTGCTGATATAGCCAACACTGGCCAACCCATCCGTTATCTGATCAATCGAGTCAAACATTCCAAAGGTTCCAATCGGAAGGACCGTAAGCCGGGCTGCTTCCAAAAAAATCGCGGGATCTGGCTGTTTTAAAGAAGCTTGACGACAATTCCAAACGATAGTCCGGGCACTTCAGGTACTGTCTTCGACTTCCGCAGGGGACTCCTTCGGAAATTGACGCCCCCACTTAGTCCAATAAAGGCAAGGTTTTCTGCGCCGCGGTTGAATGCCGCTTCAGATCGCCATAGGCTTGTCATAATTTTATTAACCATATGGACTTCTCATGTACGAGTTCGGCCATCTCATGCCGCGGAAATTGCCATGTCGCTTAGATTGGTTGCCTGTTTAGTCGCGTTTTTCCTGGTTTCCGAAACACTGTCGAGTGTCCAAGCGCTGGGCAGCGAACAAGGGCGGGTCCGTCTGCCGGATCACATCGACCAAATCAGCGTTTCCGAAGCGTTGGTATTGGAGCGAAATCTCTATCGGGCCATCCATGACGGTTCGATCAATGTCCGGACATATATGCGCGGGCTCTCCAAATTTTCGCGGGCGAGCGATTTGCGCGCCGCGGCCGCCCCGATCGAACAGTTTTCCGAGATTCACGATTCAATCGTTGAAAACTATGCCAAGGCGAATGTGCGCGACCGGTTCATCGAACTTTATGGCGGACGAATCGGAGATCTGCGGCGCAAGGCAAATGAATATGCCAATCCGGAATCGAGGGCCGCGGTTCAGCTGCTGGGCTTCCTAGCGCTCAAAGCCGGTCATCCGGGAATCACCGAGGATCAATTGGCTCTGGCCGATCAGATCCTCATCGAACGACCGGGGACGGGATCGCGCTTGTCACCCGTGGAAGAAGCACGCTTCGCCCTCGCCTTAAGTGTCGCCGTGAAACATGATGGCTCTACTTATGTCCCTTTGCTCTTCGAAAAGTTGGAGCGCACGGAAAGCCCAGAACAGCGCGCGCAGCTTCTGTCAGCGACGTCTTGGGTGAGCGATGCCAAGACATATCAGAACGTCTTGGCGCGCATCGGTTCGGACGAGTTGAGTGCGGAGGAATCGCGCGAGCTGTTGCGCGCGCTGTTTGCCAATGCCGACAACCGCTGGAGCGGCTGGAAGTGGCTGAAAGAGAACTATGCCAGCGTGACGGAAACCCTGGAGATGAACGACAACGACGTCGCCGGGATGTTGAACGAATTCTGCTCGCGAAAAGCCCATCGGGAAATCGAAACGTTTTACCGCTCCAAAACCTATGGCGTGACCGAGTTTCCTAATGCGGTTAAGCAAGCGCTCAACGAAATCGATCGCTGCGTTTCCTTCCGCCAGCAGAAAGGCAACGAGATCACCTCCTATCTGGCGGGTCCGTAAAACGTTTACCGAAAAGCTCCGGAGGCGTATACTCTTCCTCGATTGGCCGCCTGGCTGATCCCATAGACCTGCAAGCGACTGGCGAGAAACGTGGGGCCTACCACAAGGAAGCTTGCAGTTTGAATTGGCCGCTCGCCTGGGCACCGTAAGGATTTGCTCAGGCGGTTGTGTTTACAACTCTTGCTGATTGGCAAAGGAGCGGCCCCATGACCAATTATCGCGACATTCTTAAATCGACGGATCCGGACGTGTTTGCAAACCTGTGCGGAGAAGAGGACCGGCAACGGGACGGTCTGGAATTGATTCCGTCCGAAAACTACACCTACCCGGAAGTGCTGGCACTGCTGGGGTCCGTTTTCACCAACAAGTACTCGGAAGGCTATCCCGGCCGCCGTTACTATGGCGGACAGGAATTCACCGACGCCGTCGAACGCTTGGCTCGTGAGCGGGCCTGCAAAGTGTTTCGCGCCGAACACGCCAATGTGCAGCCCCTTTCCGGGTCGCCCATGAATCAAGCGGTTTATTTGGGGGTGGTGGACCCAGGGGACACGATCCTCGCCATGGATTTATCCCATGGCGGCCACCTCACCCACGGGTCCCCGGTATCCCACATGGGGAAGCTATTCAATTTTGTGCGTTACAAAACCACGCACAATCAAGGTGCGATTGACATGGACGAAATTCGGCGCCTTGCGAAAGAACACAATCCCAAGCTGGTCTTGTGCGGGTACACGTCCTATCCCCGTGATATCGACTATGCGCCCTTCAAAGAAGTCGCCGATGAAGTCGGCGCCCTGACCATGGCAGACGTAAGCCATGTGGGCGGTCTGATTGCCGGCGGCGCGCTGGAAAACCCGATGGATGCGGGTTTCGATATCATGACCACCACCACCCACAAATCGTTGCGCGGCCCACGCGGCGGCATGATCTTGTGTAAAAAGAAGTACGCCAAAAAACTCGATGCATCCGTCTTTCCGGGACTGCAAGGCGGACCGCACATGAATGCGGTTGCAGCAATTGCCGTGACACTCAAGCTCGCCGATACGGTTGAGTTCAGGGACTATGCACAACAGGTCCTCCAAAACGCCACAGCGTTGGCCAATACGCTGATCGCCCATGGCGCCCATCTCGTGACCGGCGGGACGAGCAATCACATGATTGTCATAAACACCAAGACATGGCTCGACATGGACGGACGGCAGGCAGAAGAAATGCTCGATCGGGTGCTCCTCACCACAAACAAACAGATTACGCCTGACGATCCCCTGCCGCCCCTTCGCCCCAGCGGCATCCGCTTGGGTACGCCGGCGGTGACCACCCGCGGCATGAAAGAAGAACATATGGTGGAAGTGGGAACGATTATGGCCGAAGCACTCCAAAGCGGTGGTGACGAAACAAAACTGTCCGCCTTGAGGTCTAAGGTGAAACAAATGACAGAGCAGTTTCCTGTCCCGGGACTTGAGCCCCGCTAAATCACTGTTTGTCGCGGCCCTCTCGCGCTCTATTTCAATGACGTCTGCCGGCGCATGGGGTAAAAACTCTCGCGTATGACAGCGCAATTGCGCCAACGATATGCCCCATTGAAGCTGAGAGTACCTTGCGATGAAGCATTCGGAAGACCGTCCCCTGACCTCTGACCAAACCCCGCTTGGCCGCATGATCGAAACCCGGCTCAGCCGCCGAACCATTCTGCGCGGCGGTGCTGCCTTGTCCGTCGTTGCGTTGTCGTTTGGAGCCACAGCCTGTTCCGGTCGGGGCGGCGGCCTGAGTTTCAAAGAACTTCCCCATGGTTCGACAGATGACCACGCCGTTGCTGACGGATATGACGCAAAGGTCCTTGTTCGTTGGGGCGACCCGATCCTGACAAACGCCCCTAGTTTCGACCCGACCGATGTGACCGCTGAAGCGCAACGTCAACAATTCGGCACGAATAATGACTTCATTTCATTTATGCCGTTGCCGAAGGGCTCCACAAACTCCGACCACGGACTTCTTTGCGTCAATCACGAATTCTGTGTCCCCACCCAAATGTTTGCGGACGTAAATTTCGCCAATGCGACAAAAGTCATGACGGCGGAGCGCGGCCGCGCCGAACTCGCTTCGATCGGTCATAGCGTGATCGAGGTCAAAAAAACCGACGGGACCTGGGCGTTCATCCAAGACAGCAAGTTCAATCGCCGCCTCACTGCTCTCGACACGGAAATGGAACTTACGGGTCCCGCCGCGGGCCACGAGCGGCTTCAAACATCCGAAGACAAGACCGGCCGCAAGGTCATCGGCACGCTTTTCACTTGCGCCGGCGGCAAGACACCGTGGCACACGGTGCTCATCGCCGAAGAAAACGTCCATTACTCCTTTAGCGGCACGCCAAACGATCCGCGTGAAGCAGCAAACCATCGGGCCATGGGGTTCACCGGACCGGGCCGGTACCCGTGGCGGGCTGCCGCTCAACCCCGATTTGACCTGGGAGGCGAACCGCGGGAACCGAATCGCTTCGGCTGGATCGTCGAGTACGATCCGTACAATCCACAATCCGTGCCGAAGAAGCGCACGGCGCTGGGCCGGTTCCGGCATGAGGGCGCCGGATGCGTGCTCAACCATGATGGGCGCATCGTGGTCTATCAAGGCGACGATGCGCGGTTTGAATGTGTTTACCGATATGTATCCGACGATGCTTTTGATCCCGACAATCCCGAAGCCAATGAACAGCTCCTCGACAAGGGCACCCTTTATGTGGGCCGGTTCGAAGAGGACGGATCGCTCAACTGGCTCCCCTTGATCCATGGCAGCGGACCGCTTGTGAACAAGAACGGTTTCGACTCTCAGGCCGACGTTCTGATCGAGACACGTCGCGCCGCGCGGTTTGTCGGCGGCACACCCATGGACCGGCCGGAAGACATCGACGTCAATCCGGTGACCGGCACGGTATTCCTGATGCTGACAAACAACACCGAGCGCAAGGTGGACGAAACGGGCGCGGCCAACCCGCGCGGACCGAATCCTTATGGCCATATTTTGGAATTCGTGCCCCCGGTCGCCGACAACGGCGAACGGGATCACACGGCCGACCGATTTGAGTGGGACGTGTTTATCAAAGCGGGCGACCCGGCCGACGAAACCCATGAGGCCGCTTATAATGACGGCATCACACCAGATGGCTGGTTCGGTGCACCGGACAATTGCGCCTTCGATCCGAAAGGCCGTTTGTGGATTGCGACCGACGGTGCCCCCGAAGGCATCAATGACGGGGTTTGGGCATGCGAAGTAAGCGGCTCCGATCGGGCGCTGACCCGTCATTTTTATCGGGTGCCCCATGGGGCCGAACTCTGCGGACCCGAGTTCACGCCCGACGGCGAAACGCTGTTTGTAGCGGTTCAGCATCCGGGACTCAGCGGGCCGAATTCCCTATTCGACAACCCGACCACCCGATGGCCGGATTTTCGCGACGACATGCCGCCGCGCTCGGCCGTTGTTGCGATTACGCGTAAGGGCGGTGGCGAAATCGGCAGTTAGAAAGCCTCAATTGTGATTAAGCATTGGCCGCTTGCGGTAGTGCCACGTCACACACTTCCGCTTGCACGATCCCGCGCAGAGAATTCCCCACATACACTTTGTCGGCAGCGTAGAGGTCGGCAAGTGAAATTGGTTTCTCCTCAATTCTGATGGTGGGATCCTCCAGCAGAGAACGCCGCAAACAGCCGGGCAGCAAACCGCACGTAACCGGCGGCGTTACCATGACGCCTTTCTGCTCAACAAAGACGTTGGTTCTGCTTCCTTCTACGACCTGACGATGCTCATTCAAAAACAAGACCTCATCGGCGCCCATTTCGCGTGACAGCCGGTCATATTCGCTGTCATAGAGCTGCCGCCGGGTTGTTTTGTGAAACAGAAACGGATCGGCACTGTTCACCGTGACGGGGGACACAACAATTTTGTAGATCGTGCCTTCCGGCGGTGGCCTAAACGGCGCTGCGGTGACATCAATATGGCCGGCGGGATTGACGGTCACCTTCACGCGTTGGGGTGTCCTTGGAAAAGAAGCAACCGCGTTCTGCAATTGACGCAACACCGTTTGCCGCTCGAACGGAAACTCAAAATACGCCGCTGATGCCTGCATTCGGTCGAGATGAAATGCCAACAGGTAAAAACCTTCCTGCGGCGACCATCGCAACGTCTCAAAAAGATCGAAATGTTCCGCAGTACCGGTCAGAAACTCGGACTTAAGGAGTGTCTCCCGATATTCGGAGTCGACATCGGAATCCCAAACGATTCCGCTTCCCACACCCATGACGCCGCCGCCATCCGAATTGATGACTGCCGTGCGGATCGCAACGTTAAAAGAGAAATCTCCATTGGGCGCGATGTATCCGATCGATCCCGTATAAACGCCGCGAGGTTCCCGCTCCAGCTCCCGTATGATCTCCATGGACCGTATCTTCGGTGCGCCTGTAATTGATCCGCATGGAAACAATGCGCGGATGACGTCCTCGAAAGACGCTGACTGCTTCAACCGGCAGCTTGCGGTAGACGTCATCTGGTGGAGCGTCGGATAAGTCTCCACGGCAAATTGATCCCGAACGGAAACCGTGCCCGTTTCGGCGACACGGCCCAAATCGTTTCGAATGAGATCAAGGATCATGAGATTTTCAGCACGGCTTTTTTGATCCCCTGCAAGCCAGGCTCTTTGACGTTCGTCTTCGGCACTCGTCCTGCCCCGGGGGGCGGTACCCTTCATGGGCCGCGACACGAGCGTGTCGCCCGACCGCTCAAGAAAAAGCTCGGGCGAACCGGAGAGGATCGTCAAATCTCCCAAATCCAGATAGGCGCCGTGACGACCACGCGCGCGGAACCGCACTAAATTGTAGAGCCGCCGGGGATCGGCCTCTGTCCTGAACCTCAAAGGGAAGGTGTGATTGATCTGATAGGTGTCGCCCGCCGCGATGTAGGATTTGATGCGCCGAAAATCGCGCTTGAAATCCATTTCTGAAGCACCGGGCACCAGCTCATCGATTGTAGCGGCACGCCCTTGGCACGCATCGATTGAAATTGCTTGGTTCTTGGCAACCAACGGTGATTCGAACAGGCCGAACAGCATCAATGGCATTTCGCGCCCGGCGGGCAACAGGTCCAGCAGCTTGGGTTCCAGCGCGTATCCAAGCTCGTATGACAGGAAGCCCGCCGCCCAAAGGCCCCGTTGCTGGGCCTCTCGCAGCCGCTGAAACGCCGCCGGCACCTCTTCAGGCTCCTGGGCAACGACCCAGTCGCGTGCGCCCGTGAATGTAAGGGACGCCCCGCCCCGCACCTGCTCTTCGATAAGGATCGTGGCTGTTTCCGGCGGAATCATTGACGTTTTGGCAACTTCTTTCGTTTAGAAATTGTTAGCGATTAGGAGTTGCCTCTTTACGTCTAATAGGGCGCCTGCGTCCAGACTTGAAATATACCTGCGCAATGCCCATTTCCCTGGTCGGAACAGGGCCGAAATGGGCTGTTCTTTCCTCAGTGCGGGCTGCTTTCGCGACATGTCGGAGGGCGGCCCTTGCGGTCGCTTTTGTAGGAGGACTGTGCCGAGATGAGCCGATCCACACCCTTCAGCAGCCCATTTCTTTTGGGCTTCGATCAGATTGAGCGGGTTGTAGATCGTGTCGCCAAAAACGCGAACGACGGCTATCCCCCTTACAACATCGAGCAGTTGAGCGATGGCATACTGCAAATAACACTGGCAGTTGCCGGTTTTTCGATCACCGATTTGCAGATCACGCTGGAAGACAATCAATTGGTTATTCGGGGCAAGAGCGCTGACGACCAGGAGAAAGTCTATTTGCACAGGGGAATTGCTACGCGCCAATTCCAACGCACCTTCGTTCTCGCGGACGGCATGGAGGTTGCAGGAGCTGAAATGGCCCAGGGGCTTTTGCGCATCAAGCTCGCAAGGCCCCAGCCGCAAGTGGTCGTGAAAACCATCGAAATTAAGGATGGAGAAAGCGACAAGAGCAAGAATGCCAAAGGCAAGGGCGCATTGGCGGATCACGGGTGAAACACGGGCCGGTTGGCTGGGGCAAACCAGGAAAACCGGCGCCAAAAAATGGAGTAACGGCAGTGCAATCTGGTAACGAGCAAAACAACGACAATTTCGAGCACGATTTGGCTGCCATGGGTGGTGATCGGGTGGTCTACGTTCGTGAAGTTGCGCCCGACGAAATGGATCTACTCGGCGAGGTCCCGGAGGACTTCAAGCGCGAGGGCCTGAAGCTCTATTCAGTGCATGCCTACGATGGCACACGCATGGCCGTATTGGACGACCGCGAAGCTGCTTTCGCAGCAGCACGTCAATTCGAAATGGAGCCCGTGAGCGTCCACTAGAGCAAGTCGGTTCCGGAAAAAGTCAAGCCGCGTGGGATTCCACCGGCTCGGTAACAATAGCAAACAATGCGTCGGCCTTGTCGGTGTCCCTAAGCTTGGCGCAAATCTCTTGGCTTCTCAGCAATCGCGATACCCGGGCAAGCGCCTTTAAATGATCGGCGCCGGCTCCTTCCGGTGCTAACAGCAAAAATACCAAATCGACGGGTTGATCGTCGATCGACTCAAAGTCGATTGGCACATCGAGGCGCGCAAACACGCCGATGATGCGGTCAAGCTCCGCAAATTTGCCATGGGGAATGGCCACCCCTTGCCCAACACCCGTCGTTCCCAGCCGCTCTCGCTCCAACAGCGCCTCAAAAATCCGCCGCTCAGGCAGACCCGCGACTTCCGCAGCCTTCGCCGCAAGCTCCTGAAGGGCCTGCTTCTTACTTGTGACCTTCAGGCTGGGCACAACACTTTTTGGGTCTAAGAGATCAATAAGCTCCATGAGCGTGTCCTTTACAACGCAGGCACCGGTTCTCGTGGCGAGTTACGAACGTTGATTTCGAAGGGGTTCTTGAGGATCTACCCAACCGATATTGCCGTCTTCGCGCCGGTAGACGACATTCAAACCGGTATGCGCCTTGTTGCGGAATATTAGAAGGGGAGCATCCGCTAGATCCATCTGCATCACGGCTTCTCCCACGGTCAGGGTCCGAATTTCTGTCGTTGTCTCGGCGACAATGATGGGCTGCAGATCATCGGGTTCGGGTTGCTCTTCCGATTCCGCGGCAATAACGAAAGCGGGGACGGATACGGACGGTTCAACAGTCGCGGACCGGTCATGGTGATCCTTGAGGCGCCGCTTGTAGCGTCGAACCTGTTTCTCAACCCGCTCAACGGCTTGGTCGAACGATGCATAAATCTCATCTCGTTTGCCCGTAGCCGCAAGTTTCATTCCGCTGCTCAGTCTAACCACGCACTCGGCCCGAAATTCACGCCCGTCTCGCGAGAAAGTGACCTGGGCACTCACCGTGCGGCCAAAATACTTCTCGATACGCTCCGCCAAACGTTCGGCAACATAACTGCGCAGGGAGTCGCCAACGTCAATCTGATGACCATGAACCTGGATATGCATTTCGTGAGTGCCCAAACGCCCAACCTGTGGTTGATCGATGGCGCCCTCGCTTTGAAAGAGGCCGGAAAATAGGCCTCTAGGGTGCCGGTGTCAACTCAATGAACTTCAATAATATGGCCGTACCAAGACCACGCGCAAGGGGTCAGGCCATTGCTTTCTTTTCTCTTCTGCGCTGCACGGATGACGGGATTTTCATTGCTTCGCGATACTTGGCGACCGTGCGCCGGGCAATGTCGATACCCGCTTCCTTCAGCAGTTCTACAATTTTGTCATCTGATAAGACCGACTTGGCGTTCTCACTATCGATCAGTTCCTTGATCCTGTGCCGCACGGCCTCTGCCGAATGAGCTTCCCCGCCCGCGGAAGACGCGATGGCAGACGTGAAGAAGTATTTCAGTTCATAGACGCCGCGCGGCGTGGCCATATATTTGTTGGCCGTCACGCGGCTCACCGTGGACTCGTGCATTGAGATTGCGTCCGCAATCGTCCGCAAATTCAACGGACGCAAGTATTGAACGCCGTTCGCCAGGAATGCATCTTGTTGGCGGACGATTTCGGTGGAGACTTTCAAAATCGTCCGTGCACGTTGATCCAGGCTTTTGACCAGCCAACTTGCCGAATTCAAACAATCCGACATATATGCTTTGTCAGTACCCGATGCATTTTTGGCTACTTCCGAATAATACTGGGTGTTGACCAGCACGCGCGGCAAGGTCTCGCTGTTGAGTTCTACGGACCAACCGCCTTGTTGCGTCGGCCGCACATAGACATCCGGGACCACCGGCTGAACGATCTCGGAACCGAAGACAAGCCCAGGCTTGGGATTGCACAGGCGCACATCGGCGATCATGCTCGCGATATCTTCGGCGTCCACGTTACAGACACGGATCAGCCCTTCCATATCGCGCTTCGCCAGCATTTCGAGATTGTCCAAGAACAGCTGCATTGCCGGATCGAGCCGATCCATATCGGCCAATTGCGCCGCCAGACAAGATTTCAAGTCTTGCGCCATGATGCCGGGCGGATCGAACGTTTGCATCACCGCAAGGACGGCTTCCACATCTTCGAGATCCGTGCCCAGGCGTTCTGCAACACCTGCAAGATCGTCCGTGACGTAACCGCTTTCGTCCACCAGATCGATTAGATGGGCGCCAATCATGCGATCCGACTGGGTTTTGAGCGCAATATTGAGCTGGTCCGTCAGGTGGTCTTTGAGCGTTACCTCGCCTGCAAGGGATTCCTCAAAGCCCGCAGTGCCGGCATCGAAATTGGTCGAACCGCCGGAGCGCGCCGTTGACCAGTCGGTCGTCGGTCCCGAGGGGCCTTCGGCCGCGGATTCGGCGGGCGAATCTTCGGCGTACAAATTGTCGTAATCCGTATCCAACACCGTTTCGGCGTCCGAGGGCGGCGCGCTTTCGGAGATCTTCTGATCCGTCGCAACCAAAACGCCGTCAGGTACTGTGAGGTCGCTGTCGCCGTTGCTTTCGTTGTTGGCCTCTGAAGGAGTATCGGGACGGTCGTCACGTTCGAGAAGCGGGTTCTTCTCCAATTCTTGTTCGACGAAAGTGTTCAGCTCGATATTGGAAAGCTGCAGCAGTTTGATCGCCTGCTGCAATTGCGGCGTCATAACCAATGCCTGGCCTTGGCGAAGTTCAAGCCTTGGTGTTAACGCCATGTGTTAATCCACTTCCTTACGCACTACTTAAAGGGAGAAGCGGTCGCCAAGATAAACACGGCGAACGTCTTCGTTCCCCACTACTTCGGACGGCAAGCCTTCCATCAAAATTTGGCCGTCGTGAACGATGTAGGCCCGATCAATGATGTCGAGCGTTTCCCGAACATTGTGGTCTGTAATTAAAACGCCGATGCCACGATCCTTCAGGTGAGCCACCAAATCGCGAATGTCTCCGATGGCGATGGGATCGATGCCGGCGAACGGTTCGTCAAGCAGCATGAATGACGGATGGGTCGCCAGTGCCCGTGCAATTTCCACTCGGCGGCGCTCACCACCCGATAGCGCAATCGCCGGCGTGCGGCGTAGATGGCTGATGGTGAATTCAGCCAACAATTCGTCCAATATGGCTTCGCGTCTTTCCGGCATGGGCTCAACCAGCTCGATCACGGACCGAATATTTTCTTCGACCGTCAGACCACGGAAAATAGAGGCCTCTTGGGGAAGGTAGCCGATCCCCATGCGGGCGCGCCGATACATAGGCAGCCGCGTTATATCCTGGCCGTCCAGTTCGATGGCCCCATAGTCGCCGGGGATGAGACCCGTGATCATGTAAAAACATGTGGTCTTCCCCGCACCGTTCGGCCCCAACAATCCGACCACTTCGCCGCGCTGCACGTAGAGGCTGACATTGCGCACCACGGGCCGCTGCTTGAAGCTCTTGCCGATATTGTTGACCTTGAGCCCGGTGCTTTCCGCAACGAGCCGGGGGCCTTCAGAAGTGTCTTTTTGTTTAACGCCATTTGTCATGATCTCTTCGGTCATGTGCCCTCCATAAAACATCCACCGCTCTTAATTTTCGGTGAAATACCCCCGATTCTACGCCCGTTAACCGTCACTTTGGCGCCCCACAATGCTGTCGGTACCGTCGGATGCTTCTTGGTCGTCGCCTTCATCCTCAGATCCCGGGACAAATAGTCCGCGCACCCTTTGTTCACCGGATTCCGAAGACAACAGCCGGCTGTTGCCCGTTTCCACATCCACGATCAGCTTGGCGCCTTGAAGAATATTTTCTCCCCGCGTCAATGTCACCTTTCCCCCCAGCGTGATGACACCGTCGCCGACTTTGTAGATCGCCCAGTCCCCACTCGCTGTTTCGGTGACAGTGGCCAATCGCACATTTCCGCGCGCGTCGATCTGCCGAATATTCGTTCGGCCACCGGACTCTTCCTCCGGGGAAGGTTCTGAGTCCGTAGACTGAGTATAGTAGATAATGAGTTCTTCCGATTTAAGGTTGAGTGTCCCCTGAACGGCATCCACATTGCCGGTGAAGATGGCAACCTTCTTTTCCTGGTCAAGTTCCAGTTCGTCCGCGGAAATATCGATCGGCTCGTCGTCTGAGACAAAGTTGCCCTCACCACCAAACAGTCCACCAGAACTTCTGCCGTCATCTTCTTCCGCGCTTTCAGCTTGATCTTGCGGCGCATCGCCGTCGACGGTCTGCCCGCGCGCAACGCCTGTCTGCGCAACGCCGAACGAGAGGCTTATCGCAAACAAAAGCGGCAAAGCAGGGCCTGACCGCGCGGTAAACATTACTGCCAGCCTAGTCCCGAATTCGACTCGGCACCCGGCAGAACACGAAGCTGAACGTCGCCTTTGAAAGTGATCTTGTTGCCCCCCTCCACCATTTGGAACGAGTCTGCGCTAATCGCGCCGCCCGGGCCGTTTCCTTTGACAGGGTCTCTGCTAACGACCGATCCCTCGCCAAAGTTCACTTCTGCCGTGACGGCGTGGAACTCGTATCCGTCATGAGAAGTAACGTCGACCACACCCATCAAATCGAGCACCTCTTGTTGCGAATTCAGAATGCCACTGGTCGATGTCAGTTTAATCCATCCGCCCCCTTGTGGCGTTAGATCGGCATCTATGTCCTTCAGGTCCCAGATGTCTTGATTGTCCGGGTTCTGAATAGCCGTATCCGCGACGACCAAATAGTCCCGCTCTTTTTTGTCCGTGAAGGTGAGTTTGGGCTGCGTCATTTGCAGGTCTTCGCCAACCTCTTTGATTTCTTCGATATTGATCGCGAGCCGATCATTGGCGTTCTGCAAGGTGGAATAAACGATGACGGTCGAAACGATAAAAAGCGCAGCCACTGGCAGCGCGATCTTCATCAGCCCAACAAAGCGCGTATAGCCTTCGCTTTGTTGGGGCTGACCTCGGGGCATGGTGGTCCAGGTCCGTTCGTCCGACTGCGGTTTGTCCAAACGTACGTTTTTGTTGGTGGGGGGCTGGTCCAAAGTCATGGTTCGGCTATCTAGCTCTCTTAGCTAATGCCTGCGCGCAGGCAATCATGAAGGTGAAGTACTCCTGTTGGCCTGCTCCTGCTTTTCGCGTTTTTTTCTTCTGGTTGTCCTACGACAAATAGACATGTAATCGGCCGCGGCGGCCCGTTCATCACGCCGACGGCTTCGGCGGCAAGAGCCCCTTCCCAGATGGTGCGGGGACTAGGGGTCATCACCTTTTGTGCCGTCAGGTTCAGCAAGTCGGATCCGATCTGCCGGCGCAGATCGCCGTCCGTAACGATGCCGACAAGGCGTTCATTTTCATCGATGATGCCGCAACAACCAAGTTGCTTTTCCGTGATCTCGTCGATGACCTGGCTCATGGGAGCCCCCTGATCGACGAGGGGCACCTCATTGCCTACATGCATGATGTCCTTCACGCGAATAAGCGATTTCCCAAGCTCGCCGCCCGGATGAAGGATGCGGTAATCGTCTGCCGAGAAGCCACGGCGCTCCATCAACGACACCGCAAGCGCATCGCCCAACCCGATCATCAATGTGGTGGATGTGGTGGGGGCAAGGCCCATGGGGCAGGCTTCGGCAACGGTGGGCAACACCAGGGCCACATCTGATGACCTAATCAGCATGCTGTCGCGGCGGCTCGCAACACCGATGAGAGGAATTTGGTAGCGCCGCGTATGCGCGATCAAATCGCCGATTTCTTTGGTTTCGCCCGAATTCGAAAACAGGAGAACCGCATCTTCAGGTGTAATCGCCCCCATATCGCCATGGCTTGCCTCAGCCGGGTGGACGAACTGGGCCGGTGTGCCGGTAGACGCCAATGTGGCCGCGACTTTTCCCGCCACATGGCCGCTCTTGCCCATCCCGCTGACCACGATCCTGCCGGGGCAATCGGCAATGGTAGAAACCGCTTGAAAAAAGCTGTCATCCAGGCTTTCGGCCAAGACTTTCAGCGCGTCGCTCTCCAATTGGAGCACGCGGATACCTGCCTCTACTTCCTTGGCGATGGTGCCAGCGGAGGCATCGGAATTTGCAGCTTTTGATGTCATTCCGAACCGTCTTACTTCAGGAACGCCGCACGGTTCGGAAGAGTTTGGCGGGGACAGAAGGACTGCCCTGACGCGCACTATTCAGGCACCATGCGAAAACTGTGCCAAATTGAAACTTAGTATGGTGATTTTGCCCCGAAGGGTCAATCTGCCAGCAATCACAACCGGCCAAAGTCAGTGCGAAAAAATGTCCATCTCGGTCCAGCCGCGCAAATCCAATTCGGCGCGGGTTGAGAGGAAATCAAAGCATTCCTGCGCCAGATGCGTCCGATTTTCCCGCGACAGCATCTGATCCAGCCGGTCTTTGAGCTGATGAAGATATAGCACGTCGGATGCCGCGTAAGCCAGCTGAGCGTCCGTTAACGTCTCCGCCCCCCAATCCGAACTTTGCTGCTGCTTGGACAAATCTACGGCCAGCAATTCTTTGCAAAGATCCTTTAGGCCGTGTTTGTCCGTATAGGTTCGAACAAGCTTGGACGCAATCTTGGTGCAATAGACGGGCTGCGTTTCCACGCCCAGATACTTCTTTAGAAAGGCGATGTCGAAACGGGCGTAATGAAAAATCTTCAACACGCTTGTGTCGCCCAACAACTTTACAAGAACAGGCGCTTTGAATGTGGCGCGGTCGAGCTGCACCACATGGACTTCGCCGTCGCCGGCCGATAGTTGGACAACGCACAGAGAATCCCGAGCCGGGTTGAGGCCCATGGTTTCCGTATCCACGGCAACCGACGTTCCCCAGTTGAGGTCCGGGGGAAGATCCCCTTTGTGGTGATGAATGATTGGCGCGGATGACACTGAATCGAGGGTCTGCTTGTTTTGGTACCGAGACTTGGTGCCCGTGAGTAGAGAAAGTTTGAACACATGGACTGGCTCGCCAGGCCGACCTGTCCGACGTAGCTCGAAGAGCGAAGGCGGAATCAGCGAAAAGTCCGCCTTCGTTCCTTCGGAACGACAGCGCGACAGCCTTCTCACCAAACTCGCTTCGCTCGATAAGCTGCGAAGGCTGGTGCCCAGGAGAAGACTCGAACTTCCACGACCTTGCGGCCACCAGCACCTGAAGCTGGCGCGTCTACCAATTCCGCCACCTGGGCCTGTAAGATAGCCAAGCCGCGCATCACTAGCGGGCGCGGGGTTTGTTGTCAACGAACCGGTGACCGCCCCATGATTGGCGGCTGCGGTGCGCCGATTGTCGCCTGTACCCGGCACCGCGATTCAGTTTATGACGATCAGCTTAAGACAACGTTCTTGGATTTGGACGGACATCGGCAATGGCAGCAGATCTGATCACCGTTTTTGGCGCTTCCGGCTTCATCGGCCGCTATTTGGTCCGCAGCCTGGCAAAGCGCGGTTATCGCATTCGGGCGGCCGTCCGGCGGCCCAACCTGGCCAATTTCCTGATACCGATGGGCGATGTGGGCCAAATTCAGCTGGTTCAAGCGAACGTCCGAGACAGCGCTTCTATAGAACGGGCACTTCAGGAAGCTGACGGCGCCGTGAATTTAGTGGGCATTCTGCGCGAATGGGGCAAGCAGAAGTTTTCGAAGCTTCATGGCGAAGCCCCGGGGGAAATCGCAAAGATCGCCGCTGCCAAGGGCATCAATCGGTTTGTTCAAATGTCGTCAATCGGTGCCGATACCGAAGCGCGGGCGACCTATGCGCGGACAAAAGGCGACGGCGAAGCCGGCGTTCACAGCGCATTGCCCGAAGCCATGATCGTTCGACCATCAATCGTTTTTGGCGCGGAGGATGAATTCTTCAACCGCTTTGCGGCCATGGCCCGACTTTCACCCTTCCTGCCTCTTATCGGTGGAGGGGAATCGAAATTTCAGCCCGTTTATGTGGCCGATGTGGCCGAGGCGATTGCGACACTGCTGGAGACCGATGATTTTGCCGGCCGCATCGTGGAGCTGGGTGGACCCAAGATTTATTCGTTTCGCGAATTGATGGAGTTGGTCTTGGCGGAAAGTGAGCAATCAAGCCGCCTCATCTCCATTCCCTTTCCCATCGCCAGCATTATGGCCGCGCTGACCGGCTGGCTGCCCCTCGCGCCAATCACGCTTGATCAAGTGCGCCTGCTTCGGGAGGACAATGTGGTGGGGAAAAGCGGAAACTCCGAAGCGTTGGTTTTGAACGATTTGGGAATTACACCGACCGCCGTGGAGGCAATACTGCCCCAATATCTCTGGCGCTTCAGACCCCATGGGGAGTTCGAAGCAACGGATTTCGGCTAACTAGAGCAAGTCTGCTCTAGAAATACACCCAGATCAGCAATCCCAGCCCTAGAACCGTTCTATAGATGACGAACGGCAAGAAACCGATCCGGTTGACCAGGCTCATCAATCCCCATATGGCAAGAAATGCGGAGCCGAACGATAGGATGCCGGCAATGACCGCATCCTGGGTCAGTTGTGCATCGCCCGACTGACTAAGCTCCAAGACCGCCAGCAGACCGGCTGACGAGATGGTGGGAATCGACAACAGCATGGAAAAGCGGGCGGCTTCCGACCGCTGAAATCCCAAGAACCGTGCAGCCGTCATGGTGATGCCCGACCGGCTGGTTCCGGGGATCAGGCTCAAGACCTGGGCCCCGCCAACGATAAGTGCCTGCCGCACGGTCATGTCCCGGACGGAGTGAACGGTAACGTCCGCTCGGTCGGCTGCATAAAGAACCAAGCCGAAAATCAGCGTCGTCCAGCCGATGACTTCGACGCTGCGCAGATAGTCGACCAATCCCATTTGATGGGCCACCAGCCCAGCGACAACGATCGGCACCGTGGCGCCCGCCAGCAGCAACACCAATCTGCCCTCCGATGACACCTGTCCCCGGATCAGGTCCAGCGCCCCTCCCAACAGCGAGACCAGGTCTCTCCAGAAGAAAATGACCACGGCAAACAGGCTTCCCACATGGACCGCGACATCGATCAGGATGCCTTGATCTTCCCACCCCAAAAGGCCGGGGATGAAGATCAAATGGCCCGATGAACTGATCGGTAGGAATTCTGTTATTCCCTGAATGATGGACAGAATGATGAGTTGTTCCAGGGACAAGGAGGGCCACTTTCGTCAAGATTTTGCCTAATTGACGGTCCTATAACACGCACCCGTTAACGGAGATATAGTTCACGGGGGATTAACGACGTCATCCAGGACATTGGGAAATAGCGCATCATATCTGGCGTCGATTGCTAGCTTCACTTCATGGCAAAACGAAGAAGACCTAAACGCTTGACCAAACTTTGGCGACGAGTACGACCCGCTTTGGTGACCACAACGATCGTTGCGCTGGTGCTTGTCGTCGCCGTGCCGCCGGCGCTGGTGGCCATCTCGGCGTTCAATCGCGGGCCGGTGATTATCCTGCAATCCGTGTTGCGCGGAAACGATACGGCGCAGCGTTGGACGCCGCTCGATCATATCTCTTCGCATCTGTCACACGCCGTCATCGCCGCCGAGGACGGCAAGTTCTGTGCACATCACGGATTCGATTGGGATGCCATACAATCCGCTTGGCAGTTCAACAAAAGCGGCAATGGCAAACGCGGCGCCAGCACCATCAGTATGCAGACGGCTAAGAATGTCTTTCTTTGGCCGCAACGGTCGTGGACACGAAAAGCCTTCGAAGCCTATTTCACGGTTCTGATCGAATTGATGTGGACGAAGCAACAAATAATGGAAGCGTATCTAAACGTGGCGGAATGGGGTGTGCAGGTCTATGGCGCCGAAGCCGCGGCACAGCATCACTTCGGCAAGTCTTCGCGCTGGCTTTCTCGGACCGAGTCCGCCCGCCTTGCCGCAATTTTGCCAAGCCCCCTAAAATGGAAAGCCAATCCTGCGGGGCGCTATGTGGTTCAGCGGTCGGGTGTGCTTCTCAGGCGAATGGAAGTTGTCGCCAATGGTCATGCCAACTGCCTCCAATAACGCCACTTGCTTGAAAGGCCTAACTGGACGTTTCGATAATTGTTGGCGAAATCGGCCCAGATTCACTAAGACCAAGAGATGAGTCACGCGCAGCACGATCACTCACACAGTCATGGGCAGGATCTGTCCGGCACCGACCAGCGTCGCGTCTTTCGTGCCATGCTGCTCACGGTCACTTTCATGGTGGTGGAAGTCATTGGCGGTCTTTTGTCTGGATCGCTGGCGCTTCTGGCCGATGCCGGCCACATGCTCACTGATGCCCTTGCCCTGTTTCTCGCTTGGCTGGCCTTCAAGATTGCGGGCCGTCCCACAGACGGCGAAAGGTCCTACGGCTATCACCGGTTTCAGATTTTGGCGGCTTTCGTAAACGGGTTGGCGTTGTTTCTAATCGGTTTTTGGATCGTGGTCGAAGCAATTGGCCGTATTCAGGCACCGGTGGACGTGCTTGCAGGCCCCATGCTGGCAATCGCGTTCGCCGGCTTGGCGGTCAATGTGATTGCCTTCTACATTCTACACGGCGGCGATCAATCGAACCTGAATATGCGGGGCGCATCGCTCCACGTTTTAAGTGACTTATTAGGCTCGGTCGCCGCGATTGTCGCGGCCTCAATCATCATGGCGACGGGATGGAATATCGTCGATCCGCTTTTGTCCCTGTTGGTGGTGGGCCTGATCCTGAATGCGGCCTATCGGGTCGTGGTGGACAGCGGTCACATCTTGCTTGAGGGAACGCCGCGGCATCTGATGCCCGATGATGTGGCCAACGGCATCTTGAAGAATGTGCCGTCGGTGCTGGGCATCCATCATATGCATCTGTGGGCGTTGACCGACCAACGCCCCCTGTTAACGTTGCATGTCACGATCTCACCGGAAAGCGACCAGGATAGCGTCCTCAGGGCAGTAAAACACTTCCTTGCGGAAAAATTCGATATTCATCATTCGACGATCCAGGCAGAGGTTGGGCCGTGCCCAGACGAACCGAAGGAGGATGTTGCCGGGTCCGCTTCGGACCAAGCACAAGAGGCCACGTGAAAATCCAATTTGGACGCCGCTTGAAATCCGATCTAAAATTTGAAAAGCGCATCAGGATTAAACACCGAACCGCGCTTTGAATTGGGCTAGCTCCGCATCATGCGTCTTCTCTATCATCAACCTTTGTCGCCCGCGTGCCGGCTTGTTCGGCTCGCTTTAAGCGAAAAACGCCTCGATTTCTCGCTCTCGGCAGAGCATCCCGATCCTGCCGAGTTGGACTGCCAACCGCCAAATCGCCGGCTGTCGGTGCCGATCCTGGTCAATGACGACGGCTCCAAGATCTTGGATTCGTTTGCCATTATCGAGTTTCTGGAGTCGACGGTGCCCTCGCCCTGCCTCATCCCAGGCACCCCGCTAGAACAGGCGGAAGTCAGACGATTAATGGCCTGGTTTAACAATACTTTTCACCGGGAAGTATCCGGCCCGATCATTTTCGAACGGATCGACAAGCGATTTTTCCGGTTGGGCGAACCCGACATGTCCGTAATCCGATCAGCGCTCGACGCATTGCGGGATCATTTGGACTACATTGGTTTTTTGGGCGAAAGGCGGCGGTGGCTTGCGGGCGATGATATGAGCATCGCGGATCTTGCGGCGGCTGCCCATATTTCCTGCTTGGACTATGTGGGCGATGTGCCGTGGCATCATTTCGGCCCCGCCCAAGAATGGTACGTACGCCTTAAATCGAGGCCCAGCTTTCGCGCTTTGCTGGCGGATCACGTGCCTGGCCTTCAACCGCCGCGCCACTACGCAAACCTCGATTTTTGAGGTCCAAATGACCAAAATGTTAATTTTGACTGCGTAGGTAGTGTCGCGCACCTGCTTGATCGGCCGGCTAATCAGGTTTTGAATAATTGCGGTGGGCGTCCAATCCTGGGCCGGGGTCCATCACTACTCAAAAAGGGGCTTGTGTGTCGCTTTCCGACCTCCTGTCAATCACGTTCAGTCTGAGCGGGCTCGGCCTCATTTTGGTGGCGGTGTTTTCGGCTTTGGCGAGCGTGGTCTCGGCCGCGCGGATCAAAAGCTGGGAATCACGCCGCCCAAAAGACACATTTGTTGGCTATGCCTGGCAGGAATTGGGCCGGTCGCTTGTGCTTGGGTTCATCGTTGCGCTCGGCTTCACGCCTGTCGGCGTGTTCGTGTTTGCAGGTACGGATTCGTTCTGGAGCAGTCTTTCTCTGCTGTCGGCGATCTGGTGGACATCCAGCGCACTGATCTTTTTCTATGGGTTTACTTTGGCGGGCTTTGCCGGATATCTGGCGTACCACAACCGAAAACAGACGGGCGTTGCCCAGACGGCCCTTTGGTTTGAGTTGATGATCGTGATCGGCGCAAGCCTGCCGTTTTTGTATGTTTTCGTCAGATATCTTATGCCAGCCCTCTGGCCTATTCTGTTGTTGCTTGGCCGTACTTGGCAGCAATATGTAGCGATATATTTTTCGTGATGTCTGCGGCATCCCAAAGCGACGAACATTCTCGGACTTTAGAGGACGAGATCATAAGACATGCCCAGGAGCTGGGATTTGCCGTTGTGGGATTTGTTGCTCCTTCGGATATTCCGGATACGGAACAGCCTTTGCGCGACTTTGTGGAACTGGACCGCCACGGAGATATGTCTTGGCTTGCCAAAGACGTGTCCAAACGGTCCCATCCAAGCCGGCTTTGGCAAGATGCAAAGAGTATTGTCGTGTTGGGCATGCGGTATACGCCCACCGGTGATCCGATGGAACGCCTGCAGTCCCCTGAACTAGGCAACATCTCCGTCTATGCTCTGGGATCGGACTATCACGATGTGATCAAAAAGCGCCTTAAGCGGATCGGTCGTTGGCTTTCTGAAGCGTACAATTGCGAATTGAAGGTGTTTGTTGACACTGCCCCCGTCATGGAAAAACCCATTGCACAAATGGCGGGATTGGGCTGGCAGGGAAAACACACGAATTTGGTATCACCGTCGGATGGGTCATGGCTTTTTTTGGGGTCGATATTTACCACGCTCGACCTTGCTCCGTCCGCTTCCCAGCCGGATCAATGCGGAAGCTGCCAACGATGTCTCGACATTTGCCCGACGGAGGCGTTTCCAACGCCTTATCAATTGGACGCGCGGCGTTGCATTTCCTATTTGACGATCGAGCACAAAGGCCACATTCCAGAAGAGTTCCGATCCGCGATGGGCAACCGCATTTACGGTTGCGATGACTGTTTGGCCGTCTGTCCCTGGAACAAGTTCGCCCAACAGGCCGCTGAAGCTGCACTGGCGCCGCGCACCGAATTGGTCGCTCCATCCCTTCCCGAGTTGGCGGAACTTGACGACCAGAGTTTCAGGAAACTTTTTTCGGGATCGCCCGTGAAAAGGACCGGGCGGGATCGATTTGTGCGCAATGTGTTGATCGCCATCGGCAATTCTCGGTCGAAGGATCTTATTCCCAGCGCCAAAGCGCTATTGGACGATCCATCGCCGCTCGTCCGCGCTATGGCGGTGTGGGCGCTTGCTCAACTGATGGAAACGCGTGACTTCGCCGCCTTAAGAAAACGGTACGCGGAAAGCGAAAACGATCCGGACGTGAAGGCCGAATGGCTCCGTCAGAACGATTCAATCTAGGTCAGACTTGCTCTCATTATTTGACGGCGCAGCCTGGCCGGTTTTGAGATCGAGCTGTTGCAAACGGGACTGCGCTGCCTCTGCAACGCTGGTATCTGGATTTGTCGTCACCACCATAACCCAGTCTTGTCGCGCCCCTTCATTGTCGCCTCCGATCTGCCGCAAGATTCCTCGCTCGAGCAAGGCGCCGCCGTGATTGACTGAAATGCCCAGGGCCGCATCAATGTCGCCCCGCGCTTCCGAATATTTTTTCTGATGACGATAGGCGGTTGCGCGGAGCACCAAATGATCTGCGTTCGGCTTTGCAACTCCGATGATCGCGCTCAGATCTGCAATCGCCGACTCCCAATTCTCGAGCAACGCATGGGCGCGGGCCCGGTCCATCACAAGATCAAAATCTTGATCGTTCATTTCAATGGCGCGATTGAGCGTGGCCAGCGCCAGATCGCCTCGTTCGGCAAGAATCCACGCGTTACCGGCCTGGCCCAAAATGGTTGCTTTCTGTGTGGCGTCCGGCACCAAATCCAGTGCGACAATCTCTTCGAGGCGCCGCGCCGCATCGCCATATTGTTTCAACGCTGTGAGAATCAGCGCTTCGCAATGAAGGGCCGGGCCACCGTCCCACTCGTCGACTTCACGCCAATATCGAAATGCCTGCAGCGCCCCCTGCGGGTCCGTGGCCACCTTATCGAGACATTTCTTGTACCGTCCACCGCCTAGACTATAGTCCTGAGCGATTGCCGCTATGGGCGGGAAGAACAGGATTGAAACTAGAACTGCAATGAAAATACGCATGGCCGACATGGTCGCTCTTTTGCCTGACAAAGCTGACTTCGCCTTATCTACCATCGGGGGAGCCTAATATGCCAGGGCATCTCTTGTGTCTCGGTTACGGCTATTGCGCCCAATATCTGGCCGCCGATCTCATGAATGAAGGATGGACGGTCTCTGGCTCTTCGAGAGACCAGTCCGGACTAGCGGAGATTGAGGCAACAGGCGCCCGCGCGGTGCACTTCGATGGAGAACACCCATTGCCGCCATCTCAATGGGACGGGGTATCCCATCTTCTTATTTCTGCACCGCCCGGTCCCCCGGGCGACCCGGTTCTGGCGCATCATCACAACACTGTCGCGGCAATGTCAGGGAAACTCTCGTGGGTCGGCTATCTGTCCACGACGGGTGTCTATGGCAATCGCGACGGCGGGTGGGTGGACGAAGGTTCGCCCCTGAAGCCGACAAGCGAGCGATCGCGGCGCCGGGTCGAAGCGGAACGCCAATGGCTTGCGCTTTTTCATGATCATGGATTGCCGGTTCACATCTTCCGTTTGGCCGGCATTTACGGGCCCGGCCGCAACCAACTGGTATCGTTGAAAGAAGGCCGGGCGCGTCGAATTGACAAACCCGGCCAGGTGTTCTCACGCATTCACGTGGAAGACGTGGCGGCAGTCTTGAAGGCATCGATCGCAGCTCCGCGCCCGGGGGCCACCTACAATGTGTGCGATACCGAAGCAGCAGAACCGGCCGCCGTTGTCGCTTACGCAGCCGAACTGTTGGGCATGCCCGCACCGCCTCTTGTGCCCATCAAAGACGCTCAGCTCAGCGACATGGCGCTCAGCTTTTACGACGACAACAAGCGCGTGCGCAATCGGCTCCTGACGCAAGAGCTTGGGATTGACTTCCGATACCCCACTTATCGAGAAGGGTTGCAACGGGAATTGGAACGTCTTTGATGACGGACTCTCTCCGTGTGCTGCAGGTCATCCCCGCCTTAAATGAAGGTGGCGCAGAGCGAACGGTTATCGACGTTTCGGAGGCGCTGGTTGCAGCGGGCCACCAATCGATCGTTGTTTCATCCGGTGGGCGGTTGATCGAGCGGCTTCTGTCAATCGGCGCCACATCTATCGAATTACCGGTCCACAGCAAGAACCCCATCACCATCTATGAAAACGTCGGCCGGTTGGCACGCCTTATCCGTAAACAGAATATCTCTCTGGTCCATGCGCGCAGTCGAGCGCCCGCCTGGAGTGCTTTGTTGGCGGCGCGCCGAACCAAGCGGCCGTTCATCACAACCCATCATGGCACCTTCAAAGACGCCGGCATTCCGAAATCGATCTACAACAGCGTTATGGCGCGCGGCGACATCGTAATCGCCAACTCGGACTTCATCGCACAACGGATAAGCGACAAATATCCGTCAGCGGTGGACCGGACGGTGACGATTCCAAGGGGCGTCGATCTTGAGGAATTCGATCCCGATGCGGTCGGCGATGAAAGACGGAGCGCGTTCCGCTCCCTTCCGAATGTTTCCGATAAAACCCGCCTTGTCCTGCTCCCGGGGCGCCTAACACCATGGAAGGGCCAGCATGTATTCATCGCCGCCGCTGAGCTTCTGATCCGTCGCCCGGACTTTGAAAATGTGGTGTTTGTGATTGTTGGAGACGCCCCGGACAACTCCGCTTACGTCAGCACTCTCAAGGAAAAGGTCTCTGAGGCCTCTCTGGCCGATCGCGTCAAGTTTACCGGCCACTGCACCGACATGCCGGCCGCCTATGCGTGCGCCGACCTTGTTGTGTCGGCATCAACGGAGCCTGAAGCATTCGGGCGTATTGCCGTGGAAGCCCAGGCCATGAAGCGACCGGTTATCGCGTCCGCCCATGGCGGGTCATTGGAAACGATTCTAGAAGGCGAAACCGGCTGGCTGTGCAAACCGGGCGACGCGACCGAACTGGCCCATGCCATCGCCCGTGCGATCAACCTTGGTCCGAAAGAACGCTCCGACATCGGAGCAAAGGCACGCAGCCATGTGCGCCGTCACTTCTCCAAAGAAACAATGTGCGCGCTAACCCTTGACGCCTATCAGTCGCTGACGTCGCGCAGAGGACAGTCCGATTGATGTCCGAGAATTCCGACATATCGCGCGTGGCGGTCATCAGGTTGGGGTCGCTCGGCGATTTCGTCCAAGCCATGGGACCGTGCAAGTCCATTCGTCATCATCATCCGTCTGCGCACATCACGCTTATCACAACCCCGCCCTTTGCCGAATTTGGGCAGGCAAGCGGATATTTTGACGACGTGTGGGCCAATGGCCGCGCGCCCTGGCCGTCGGCAAGCATGTGGCGCTTTCTGTCCGATTTGCGGGGCGGCCGGTTCGACTTTGTCTACGATCTCCAAACATCGAATAGGACGAGCTGGTACTACCAACTCTTGTGGCCGCGGCGCCCGAATTGGTCGGGTGTCGCTGCCGGATGTTCCCACCCCCATAACAATCCCAATCGCATCCCCATGCACACGGTCGATCGTCAGGCGGAACAATTGCGCATCGCTGGACTGACCGAGATTCTGCCTACCGATCTGTCTTGGGTGGAAGCGGACACGACTCAGTTCGATCTGCCGGAACGCTATGCCTTGCTGGTGCCCGGCGGCTCACCGCACCGGCCGGCCAAGAGGTGGCCCACCGACAAATACGCCGCGCTTGCCTCTCTGCTCACCGACGCCGGCATCACGCCGGTGCTTTTGGGCGCCGGCGCTGAACGCGATCAGCTGGAAGCGATCGCGCAAGACACACCTGCCGCACGCAATCTTTGTGGCCGCACGGACTTTCAGCAGATTGTGTGTCTTGGCCGCAACGCCCAGGCTGCAATCGGTAACGACACGGGCCCCATGCATCTGCTGGCCGCATCGGGCGCGCCCTCATTGGTGCTGTTTTCCCATGACTCGGACCCGGACCGCTGCGCGCCCAGAGCAGAGAGGGTTCGTACACTGCGCCGGCCCACTCTTGAAGCACTTGAACTGGACGATGTGGCACACGAACTTAAGCAAATGGGCATGTTTGGGCATGATCGCTTTTCTTAGCGAAGCGACCCTGCCGATGGCTCTTTGTTGGTCGCGCGATCGGACGGTTAACCGGGCCCCACTTAACCTGGTCGCGCTCAGCTTGACTTGCAAAGGGATCGACGTAATGTGCCCGACTTGCCCCGTAAACGGGTCATTAACTTTACTCAGCGCACTTTTTTGACATGACCAACGTGACCGCATCGAGCACCCAATCTGTCACCATTGCGCTGCCGGACGGCAGCACCCGCGACTATGGCAGCGGCGTGACGGGACAGGACATTGCGGAAAGTATTGGACCGGGTCTTGCGAAAGCGGCCCTGGCGGTCAAGATCGATGGCGAGATCCGCGATTTGGATGAGCCGATTTACGGCGATGCCTCCGTTGCGATCATCACCAAGAAAGACGAAGAAGCGCTGGAGCTTATTCGTCATGACGCCGCCCACATCTTGGCAATGGCGGTACAGGAACTATATCCGGGGACCCAAGTAACCATCGGACCGGTAATCGACGATGGTTTCTATTACGACTTTGCGCGCAATGAACCCTTCCGGCCCGACGATCTCGAGAAGATCGAGAAGCGGATGAAGGAAATCGTTTCCCGCGATGAAATCACCCGCCGGGAGGTGTGGGATCGTGCGCAGGCCATTTCGCATTTCCGGAATCTGGGCGAGCAATACAAAGCGGAGCTGATCGAATCGATCCCGGAAGACGAAGAGATCAAAATTTACTTTCATGGCAGCTGGCACGATCTATGTCGGGGCCCGCACCTCATGTCCACCGGCAAAATCGGACAGGCCTTTAAGCTCACAAAGATTGCCGGCGCTTACTGGCGCGGCGATGCCAAGAACGCACAGCTTCAGCGCATCTACGGCACCGCCTGGCGGGACGACAAAGAACTCAAAGCCCATCTGCATCGCATCGAAGAAGCGGAAAAGCGCGATCACCGCCGGCTCGGCCGCGAGATGGATTTGTTTCACCTTCAAGAAGAAGCGCAAGGGTCCGTCTTTTGGCACCCAAACGGTTTTGTCATCTACAATCAGCTTGAATCCTACATCCGCCGCAAACTTCAGAAGGCGGATTATGTAGAGGTAAAGACCCCGCAGCTTTTGGACTCCAAGTTCTGGGAAAAGTCGGGCCACTGGTCCAAGTTTCGCGAAAACATGTTCGTCGTGCCTGACGAAATTCCGAATACGGAAGAAGAAGGCCCTGTTCTGACCGGCGACGGCGAGAAGCTCATGGCCCTCAAGCCCATGAACTGCCCGGCACACGTGCAGATCTTCAAGAATCACATTCGTTCTTATCGCGATTTGCCCATCCGCATGGCGGAATTCGGCTGCTGTCACCGGAACGAACCCCACGGAGCGCTGCATGGGTTGATGCGCGTGCGCCAGATGACTCAGGACGACGCGCATGTCTTCTGCCGGGAAGATCAGGTGGAAGAAGAAAGCATCCGCTTTTGCAACTTGCTTTATTCCGTCTACGAAGAGCTGGGCTTCACCGACGTTATCGTCAAACTGGCAACCCGGCCGGACGTGAAGGCAGGCGAAGACGATGTGTGGGATCGGGCGGAAGCAACTCTTGAGGCGGCCGTGAAGGCTGCCGGGCTGCCCTTCGAAATCAATCCCGGTGAAGGCGCATTCTACGGCCCGAAGCTCGAGTTCGTCTTGCGCGATGCCATCGGTCGCGATTGGCAATGCGGCACGCTGCAGCTTGATTTCGTAATTCCGGAACGGCTCGACGCTACCTATACCGGCGCGGACGGTGCCAAGCACAGGCCGGCCATGCTTCATCGGGCCATTTTAGGGTCTCTGGAGCGCTTCATCGGGGTGTTAATCGAACATCACGCGGGGCGCTTTCCGCTTTGGCTTGCGCCGGTTCAAGTCGCTGTCGCAACCATCACCTCGGATGCGGATGCCTATGCCGAGAAGGTGGTTGCAGCCCTTAAAGAGGCCGGACTGCGGGCGAAGCTCGATATCCGCAATGAAAAGATCAATTACAAGGTCCGTGAACATTCGCACGCCAAGATTCCCGTCATCCTGGTGGTCGGCCAACGGGAAATGGATAGCGGAGAGGTTTCTGTACGCAGACTGGGTGTTAAGGAACAAGAAACGCTTGCACTTGAGGATGTGCTTACTATCCTAAGGGGAGAGGCACGACCTCCTGATATTGCGAAAGATCAGCAGTGAGTTGTGTTTTTAATCGGTCTATTTGGCGATCACATAAGAACTGTCAGATAGGCCCTAACAAAGGAGAGATCTAGATAGCCAGAAGACCAATTCAGGCACCGCCTTCCCGCGAGGGACCGCGTGCTAACGAAGAGATAGACCTGCCGGAGATCCGTTTGATCGATCAAGACGGGGAAAATCACGGGGTCGTCTCGACGGAACAAGCAATCGCCATGGCCCAACAGGCCGGGCTTGATCTTGTTGAAATATCACCAAATGCTTCGCCGCCCGTGTGCAAGATCCTTGATTACGGAAAGTTCAAGTATCAGGCCCAGAAGAAGGCCAACGAAGCGCGCAAGAAGCAAAAGACGATCGAAGTCAAAGAAATCAAAATGCGTCCGAACATCGACACGCATGACTATGACGTCAAGATGCGTTCGATTAAGCGCTTCTTCGAAGAAGGTGACAAAGTAAAAGTCACGCTCCGATTCCGGGGACGCGAAATGGCCCACCAGGAACTTGGCATGCAACTCTTGTCGCGGGTGCGCGATGAAGTGGAAGAGATTGCGAAAGTCGAGCAAGCACCCAAGCTTGAAGGCCGCCAAATGATTATGGTCATGGCGCCGCTCTAAACGCGTAAAAAATACTGTTTGAAAACGTTAAACGCGGATGAAGGTCATCCGCGTTTTTTGTTACTCAGCTTTTAGATTGACGGCTTTGGAGCCGCGCTTGTCCGGCTCCACATCGTAGCTGACTTTTTGGCCCTCAGCCAATCCGTCCATTCCCGAACTTTGAACCGCCGAAATGTGCACGAAGATGTCCTTGGTGCCATCATCAGGAACGATAAATCCGAATCCTTTGGTGGTGTTAAAAAATTTCACAGTTCCTGTCGGCATATCAGCAGTCCTAGATAAAAAATGAAATGGCGGCGCTTTGCGCTACCAACACGCCATAAACTCATATGTGAAAACACCCGATTGCACAACAACGAATCGGAAAACGCATGCAATGTGACCGACTGTCGCGAGCGCGCCAGCCTAGGCAGATGTACGGGATACTCAGTCCAAGGAAGAAAGTCAGCGTGTCATGATTTCGACAAATTCAGGATAATCGACCAATCTGTCGCCATTATTGTCCACTTCGTCGATCATCGCCCACACTTCATCGTCGTCCAGCTCTTCGCCAATATCCGCCATGGCTTGCGAGAGCTCGCTTTGGTCGATGAATTCGTCATTATCCTGGTCGAATGTGACAAAAGCGGCTCGTACATCCTGCTGAGACGGTGCCGGATGCATCATGCGGACGAATTCGCCGAAATCGATAGCCCCATCGCCGGAGGTATCATTTGCCTCGATCATTTGGCGTACCTCATCGTCCGCCGGTTCATCGCCAAACGCTTTCATCACCAGGCTCAATTCTTCGACAGAAATTGTTCCGTCGCCATCCTGATCGAAGAGTTCGAAACCATCGCTGATTTCCTTCATCAGCTCAGAAGACAGCATCGGCTCTTTCGGCTCCGTATCAGGAGCCGGCTCGGTTGCAGTCGACGCAAACGCTGTTTGCCCGCCGGCGCCAATCGCCACGAGCCACAAAAGTGTCATATATCGATTTATCCGGAACAAGTTCGCCGCCCTTTCTGCCAGAGAGAACTGATCGGCGGCAACGTCGAACGCAACCCCAAAGAGGCTCAACAAGCTATGGACTTGGTAAAAGCACCGCGCTCACTATACGCCAATTGCGCCTGCTTCGACAGGTCGTTGGCCGAAATGTGACTTCTATTTCTGCCGTTGCCCCAGCCACACGGTGAGACCAACCCACAAGATGGACGGCAAAATAACGGCGACGATATCGTCCGTGGGATCTCCACAGCGGCCTTTGGCGATATCCACGACGTGAATCACACCATGCAGCCCCACAAACACGCTGGACAGCGCCATGAGGGCAAAGCGGTGTATCGGCATGGCTGCCGCCATCGCCGCCGCAATCCCCGTCATTATATAGGCCGAGCCAATATCTTGAATGAAGTGGAAATTGAATGAGCCCGTTTCGATGACTCCAGGCGTCGTGACAAACCACGTTTGAGGGGCGAAAAACATGAACAGACCATTGGCCACGTTCAATATCGCCAACACACCTAGCACCCAAACGATTGCCCGCTCGCCCGCTGGAACATTCATTTGACTATCGGAAAAGGTCACAACTCCCTCCTGCTCATTTCGCGGCACGCGCCAATCCTATTAATAACGTGACGTGTGTGGATACGGGCCTGTGACAGCCGGCCGGTTTTTTGCGTCGCAGTGCCTTGCTTTTTCACCATTTTTCCGTATAACACGCCACCTTTAGCGAGCCGCCCGGCCTGGAAGGGCATGCCGTGGCAGCTTAGAACGCAAAACAATGATTTGGATGTGCCGGGTCTGGTGCGTCCTGACAGAGAAAGAAGCGAAATGCCCAAATTGAAGACCAAAAGCGGCGTGAAAAAACGTTTCCGCCTTACGGCCAAAGGCAAAGTCCGGCATGCACAGGCCGGCAAACGCCACGGCATGATCAAGCGATCCAAGGACCAAATCCGCAATCTGCGCGGCACTGCCATTTTGAGCGACGCCGACGCGAAGAAGGTCAAGAAATGGATGCCCTACGGCTAAAGCCGTCCGCCGATCATCCGGAACAGCTGATTTTAAGGAGACGTAACCATGAGCCGCGCATCTAGAAGCGTCCAGTCCCGTGCCAGACGGAATAAGTTCCTCAAGGCAGCGAAGGGATATTACGGGCGCCGCAAAAATACCTACCGTAACGCTCGTCCTGCCGTCGAAAAGGCCCTGCAATATGCCTATCGCGACAGGCGCACCAAGAAGCGCAATTTCCGCGCGCTTTGGATCCAACGCATCAATGCCGCTGTCCGTGAGCACGGGCTGACCTATGGCCGATTTATCAACGGCCTTGGTCGGGCCGGTATCGAAATCGACCGCAAAGTGCTCGCCGACCTGGCGGTCCGCGAGCCGGAAGCCTTCAAGGCACTGGTTGAAAAAGCAAACGAAGCGTTGGCGTAGGCCTTCTTACGGCACTTTCTTCAAGCCTAATCATGCAGCCATCCTGCTTCGTCCTCCGGCGAAAGCCGGACCGAATGGATTTGAGAAAGAGCAATGTCCGATATCGATGCGCTAGAAAAAGACATTCTAGCTCAAATTAGCGATGCCGAGAACCAGGCCGCGCTGGAAACAGTGCGCGTGGACGCCCTTGGCAAGAAAGGGCGCGTCAGCGCGCTCATGAAAACGCTTGGCGGCATGAGTGACGACGAGCGGAAAGTGAAAGGCCCGCTTCTCAACGGGCTGAAAGACCGGGTCAATCAAGCGGTTTTGGATCGCAAAGCGGCGCTCGAAGAAGCGGAGCTCGACCTGAGACTGGCAAGCGAACGGGTCGACGTCACCTTGCCTGTTTTGACGTCTCAACAAGGGCGCATTCACCCCATCAGTCAAACGATTGAAGAGCTGAGTGCCATTTTCGCGGATATGGGATTCTCGGTGGCCGAAGGACCGGACATCGAAACCGACGAGATGAACTTCACGGCACTGAATATTCCGCCGGAACACCCTGCCCGGCAAATGCACGACACGTTCTACCTGGAGGAAAAGGAAGACGGGTCGCGTCCTGTTTTGCGGACCCATACAAGCCCGGTCCAGATTCGAACCATGCTGGCGGAAAAACCGCCACACCGGATCATTGCGCCCGGCCGCGTCTATCGCTGCGACTCCGATCAAACCCACACGCCGATGTTTCATCAGGTGGAAGGGTTGGTGATCGATCGGGAAACCCATATGGGCCATCTCAAATGGGTGCTGGAAGAATTCTGCAAAGCCTATTTCGAGCTGGACAGCGTGAGCATGCGCTTCCGTCCGTCACACTTTCCGTTCACCGAACCGTCCATGGAAGTGGACATTCGCTGCCGCCGCGATGGCGGTCAGATCCTGTTGGGTGAAGGTGACGATTGGCTCGAGATTCTGGGCTGCGGCATGGTGCACCCGAATGTACTCCGATATGTGGGCCTCGACCCGCACGAGTTTCAGGGCTTTGCCTTCGGCGTCGGCATCGACCGCATGGCCATGCTAAAATACGGCATACCGGATTTGCGCGCCTTCTTCTCTGGCGATTTGCGCTGGCTGCGCCACTACGGTTTCCATTCGCTTGACGTGCCCAACCTTGCGGGAGGGCTCAGCCGATGAAATTCACCCTTGATTGGCTCAAGGAGCACTTGGAGACATCCGCTACCCTCGATGAAATAGCCGACGCCCTTAACTCGTTGGGGCTTGAGGTGGAATCCATCGAGAATCTGGCTGAGACGTTAGCGCCGTTCAAAGTCGCCCACGTTGTATCCGCGGAAAAACATCCTGATGCGGATAAACTGAGTGTTTGCAAAGTGGACACCGGCAGCGAAACCGTTCAGGTGGTGTGCGGCGCGCCAAACGCCCGCACGGGTATGAAGGGTGTCTTCGCGCCCAGCGGCACGACAATCCCCGGCACGGGTCTGCTGCTCAAGCCGACAAAGATCAGAGGCGTTGAGTCAAACGGCATGCTCGTTTCCGAACGGGAAATGGGCTTGTCCGACGAACATGAAGGCATCATCGAGCTGCCAGACTCCTCAGAGGTCGGAACACCGATGGCCGACATCATGGGGTTGAACGATCCTGTGATCGAGATCGCCATCACCCCGAACCGCCCGGACTGTTTGGGTGTACGTGGCATCGCTCGGGACCTTGCCGCCCGCGGGATCGGCACGCTGAAACCGGATCATATTCCTTCGGTTGATGGGAAGTTCGACAGTTCGATCAAGATCGGTCTTAATTTTCCAGATGTTGCCCCGTTGCCCTGCGCCATGTTTGCCGGCTGTTACGTGCGCGGCGTGAAGAACGGGCCGAGCCCGGATTGGCTGCAAAAGCGCCTACGCGCCATCGATTTGCGGCCGATCTCTAAACTGGTGGACATTACCAATTTGATCGCCTTCGATCGCGGACGCCCGTTGCACGTTTATGACGCGGACAAGCTGAGCGGAAATATTGGCGCTCGCCCGGGACGCAAAGGCGAGAAGATCGCGGCACTTGATGGCGAAGAGTATGATGTCGATGAGACGGTCTGCGTGATCGCCGATGAGTCAACGGCCTTGGGAATCGGCGGTGTCATTGGCGGTGAGCCCAGCGGCGTGACCGAGCAAACCACCAACGTCTTCATCGAGAGTGCCTATTTTGATCCGATCGGCATTGCCGCCACGGGGCGGCGGCTGGGCATCGAGTCCGATGCGCGCTATCGCTTTGAACGCGGTGTTGATCCCGATTTTGTGCTGCCGGGCGTGGACCTTGCCGTAAAGATGGTTGTCGATTTGTGCGGCGGTGAGCCAAGTCGCATTGAATGCGCCGGCGGCAATCCGCGCACCGTCGTCCCAATCGCCTTCGATCCTGCTCTGGTCAAAAAGCTGACGGGCATGGATGTCGCGCCGGATGTTTCGCGTAAGATCTTAGAGGACCTTGGGTTCTCGGCGGACGGCTCCGCGGGAAGTCTTTCTGTCACGGCACCGGGCTGGCGGCCCGACATTGACGGCGTCGCCGACTTGGTCGAAGAAATCGTGCGGGTCCATGGGCTCGACAATATTCCGTCTACGCCGCTTACCCGGCACCATGGCGTTGCGCGGCCCATTCTGACCACCCGGCAAAAGCGCTTGGTGACGGCCCGCCGTACCCTTGCAACGAGGGGCATGGTGGAAGCCGTAACCTGGTCCTTTATTTCGGAGAAGGCGGCCGATCTTTTCGGCGCGGGAAACCAAAAAGTCCTTTTGGCCAATCCGATTTCTTCGGAAATGAATGTGATGCGGCCCAGCGTGCTGCCCGGTCTGATCGAGGCAGCGCAGCATAATGCCGACCGCGGATTCGGCGACGTTGCCTTGTTCGAATCCGGCCCGCAATATGCAGGTGAAACACCGGAGGATCAGGCCGTTGTCGTTTCGGGCATTAGAAGTGGCGCCACGGCGCCCCGCCACTGGCAAGGAACGCGCAAGCCGGTGGATACGTTTGATGCAAAGGCCGATGCCATGTCTGTTTTGGAGGCCGTTGGCGGTCCCGTCGCCAGTGCCCAAGTGATGGCCACGGCGCCCGGCTGGTATCATCCCGGACGTTCCGGCACGATTTGCTTGGGCCCCAAAAAGCCCCTTGCCTATTTCGGCGAAATCCATCCGCGAATTCTGCAGGAAATGGATATGAAAGGACCGGTTGTCGGATTCGAGATCATGCTCGACGAGCTTCCGGAACCCAGATCCAAAGCCGGTAAAACAAAACCGGCGCTCGATGCGTCGGATCTTCAAGCCGTCGAGCGGGATTTCGCTTTTGTCGTTGCGTCGGACGTGCATGCGGACACGCTGGTGCGTGCGGCAAAGGGCGCCGACAAAAAACTCATCACATCGGTGAGCGTGTTCGATGTTTTTGAGGATGCGTCCCTTGGCGACGGCAACAAGTCGGTTGCACTGACCGTGCATCTGCAGCCGCGGGAAAAAACGCTGACGGATGAAGAGATCGACGTTGTCGCCAAGAAGGTTACGGCGGCCGTCGAAAAGGCGAGCGGTGGCACATTGCGCGGATAAGTGCGCTTCTTGGTCGCGAAACGGTAAGACGTCGAAAATTTTAAGCGATTTAAACCTTTAGGGTTCCATTCACGGTCGCTCCCTACACTGCACGCGAGGTAGTGGAGACAAATGGAGGGGCACCATGCGTGTATTCGCTTGCGTGGCGCTAATCGGTGCGGGAGCTGTTTCGGCTTGCGCGTCGCCGGTATTGAATGGCGGCCTGTCGGTTGCGCTGAAAGCGTCACCGGAGACGGCCATATGCGATGTGCATCAGAATGGGCAAACAATTGCCAATGGTGTCACCGGATCATCAACAATCAGAGTACCGAACAAAGAGGCACCGCTTGCCATTAGCTGTGCGGCACCGGGTTTCGAAACGCTAACAACGGAGATTGTTGCGGCCGCCTTTAAGACTGACAAAACCAAAAAGGCCGGCGCCACAGAGATGAAGCTCAGCCTGAAACCGATCGCCGCCGATGCCACAACCCAAGTGGACTGTGCCGTTGCCGGGCTGTCGCTAAAAATGTCGGCGCGCGATTGTCAGAACATGGCCGGCGCTGAGGTAGAACGTTACTATGAAGTGCCGCTGGTGCAGGCCGCTTCCTTGGAATGGAGCGGCGTCATGCCGCCGAATTGGCGGGCGACCGGTAAGCCCTTATCGCTTATCGATACGATCCAATAAGACTGAAGCAAAGGACATTCACAGATCACGCGAGGGGATCGGCGGCCTCGCGTGATACCCACTGGTCGCCGATGCGCGCTTGATAAAGCGCGCCCAATGTCCCGGCCCAAAACGCACAGCAAAAACTAAATCCCACCATAAATCCGATCATTGTGGGCCACAGTTTGATCAGTTGGCCCACATCGTCCGGCGACAGGGACACCCGAACATCCAAAGTCGAAAGCTCGGGATACAGATAGTACGTCGCGAAAATGCCCGCGGTTGTGGGGCCGCCCAGCAGCATCAACAGCACCGGTAACGCAAGGCACAACGTCAAAAGCAGCGACCAAATCATGCCCCGTGAGTACCCCCAGGCCCTCACCGGGCGAAACCGCCGTTGCATCACCACGTCGGGAACCAGAAAAATCAGCCGAAAGAGCATGTAGAGAACCCACAGCGCTGCCACACCCGCCAAGACGGCCACTTGGTTTTCGCTGAGCGTACCGTTCGGCAACCAATCACCAACACTGTCATGAATTGGCGCCGGCAGAAAACTTGCCGGTTTTGGTCCGAGGTCGACGCTCACCAGCCGCGAGGCATATCCCCAATCCGCCGCCATCCGCCAACCTGCATAAACCAGGATCGGCAGGGCGATCAGCAGCACAAAAGCAGAAATCAAGCGCAGCTTCTGGCCCCCCAGTGCCAACAAATGCCAGCGGTGCCGTGTTGCCGGAGAAAAAAAGCGCTGAAAAAGACCGCCCCAAAGAGACGCCAAGGCCAGAAGAAAGGCCATTGCAACGGCTGCGGCGACCGCCCAATCGGCGGGCAGGAATTGTCCTGGCACCACAATCATGTACGGCATGTGGTAGGCCCAAAACAAAAATACACAGCCGAATAAGGTCATCATCGGCAGAAAGCTTGTGCTCAGAACGGAAAACGGCCGGCCCAAAGCAAAGAACAGGCCGCTGGACAAGGCGGATACGACAGAAATTCGCTGATCATCTTCCGGAGAATCGCCGCCCGGGTCGAAGGCCAAACGGTCGTCGTAAGAGGCGAACAGCCGAGGCCGCTCTGATCCCCCCACATATCGGTCTGACGGCGCACCTTGACCGTACCGACGCCTATTACGCACAACGCCTACCCAATTACGCAATTCAACAAATGGGGCACTAAATCCCGGCCCCCACCTCAACTTGAGGCCACAGACACGATACTAAAGAAAGAAGGAGGCGTTGTCTGCATTTTCGACGGTTTCTCGAGCCATTCTGCGGTGACAGGTTCGGCTTGGCGTTCTCGCTGGCCGATGATAAAAGCCGCGCACCATGACGTCGCTTAAGAATATCCGCAATTTCTCCATTGTCGCCCACATCGATCACGGCAAATCCACGCTGGCAGATCGGCTGATCCAAACCTGTGGTGGCCTTTCCGACCGGGAGATGAAAGACCAGGTGCTCGATTCCATGGAATTGGAACGCGAGCGGGGCATCACGATCAAAGCTCAAACCGTAAGACTGTCCTACAAGGCGCAGGACGGCGAAACTTATGTGCTGAACCTCATGGACACGCCGGGCCATGTGGATTTCACCTACGAGGTCAGCCGGTGTTTGGCGGCGTGCGAGGGGTCGCTGCTGGTCGTGGACGCAAGTCAGGGCGTGGAAGCTCAGACGCTTGCGAATGTCTACCAGGCCATCGACAACAATCATGAAATCGTGCCGGTGCTCAACAAGATCGATCTGCCGGCGGCAGAGCCCGACCGGGTACGCACCCAGATCGAAGACGTCATCGGCCTGGATGCAAGCGACGCCTTAGAGATTTCCGCAAAGACCGGCGTGGGCATAACGGAGGCGCTGGAAGCCATTGTCCATCGCCTGCCCTCACCTGAAGGCGGCAATGCGGACGATCCGCTCAAGGCATTGTTGATCGATAGCTGGTACGACGTTTATTTGGGCGTAGTTGTCCTTGTGCGGATCATCAACGGCACGCTTAAGAAAGGCCAACGCATCAAGATGATGGCGACCGATGCCACCTATGGCGTCGACCGCGTCGGTGTCTTTACGCCGAAACGCGAGGAGGTGGCCGTCCTTGGCCCAGGGGAAATCGGATTCCTGACCGCCAGCATCAAGGAAGTAGCGGATACACGCGTGGGCGATACGGTCGTTGACGAAAAGTCCGACATCGAAGAACCGTTGCCGGGTTTTAAACCCGTTCAACCGGTCGTGTTTTGCGGTTTCTTTCCGGTGGATGCGGCCGACTTCGAAGCCATGCGCGAAGCGATGGGCAAGTTACGCCTGAACGATGCGAGCTTCCAATATGAAATGGAGACCAGCGCCGCCTTGGGCTTCGGCTTCCGATGCGGCTTTTTAGGTCTGCTGCATCTGGAAATCATCCGTGAGCGGATTGAGCGGGAATTCAACATTGACATCATCACCACGGCACCGTCCGTGATCTATCAGGTGCATCTGACCGATGGGGAAGCAATTGAATTGCACAATCCTGTCGACATGCCGGACCCGGTAAAGATCGCCTCTATCGAAGAACCATGGATCAAGGCGACCATCTTGGTTCCCGATGAATTTTTGGGAGCCGTCTTGAAACTGTGTGAGGATCGCCGCGGCATCCAACAGGATCTGACCCTTGCGGGTACGCGAGCCATGGTCACCTACCGCCTGCCCCTTAACGAAGTGGTGTTCGACTTCTATGACCGCATCAAATCCGTCACCCGAGGCTATGCCAGTTTTGATTACCAGTTGGACGGCTACGAGACGGGAAAACTGGTCAAGATGTCGATCCTGGTCAACAGCGAACCGGTCGACGCTCTGTCCATCATCGTGCATGAGGAGCGCGCCGAAGCCCGCGGCCGCGCCATGTGCGAAAAACTAAAGGATCTTATCCCGCGGCATCTTTTCCAGATCCCCATTCAGGCGGCCATCGGCGGCCGGATTATCGCCCGCGAAAACGTCAAAGCCTTGCGCAAGGACGTAACGGCCAAGTGCTATGGCGGCGACGTGACCCGAAAGCGAAAGCTCTTGGAGAAACAAAAAGAGGGCAAAAAGAAAATGCGCCAGTTCGGCAAGGTGGAGATCCCGCAACAAGCTTTCATCGCTGCGCTCAAAATGGACGACGACTAAGGCCGCGCCCTTACCGGTCCCGCGACCGCACGACGGAGATGGTCATGAAGATCGCGGCCAATCCCGCGGTCACCGGAATTCCCGGAAGCCGCAAAAAGAAGATGATGAAGGGATCCCAAAGGCCCGCCCACAGATAGCGCTGCACAAAAGCCTGGGCGCCATTCAACAGGCTGGGGCTTAACGCGTACCACCATTCGCCAAACGAACGCATGCGGAAGGTCGTGCCGCCGATTGCCGCAGAAATAGATTCCGTGACAAGCATCAGGCCCGCCAACACAAATAAAAGCACCGCAATCGTGCGGAGCACGGTCATGGCTTTCTCCACACTTTGCCAAACGCATCACGCGTACGCGTGCGCCCGTCGGCGAACGCACCACACGCTCGCCGACGTCACACAGCAATTAGGTCAAAATGTGGTTACGTGAACGTTAATCCCGGCGCCGGAAAAGCAATGCCAGCAACAAGCCGACAATGCCCAAAGACGCCCATGACGGGGCATCCATCAAATTCTGAACGCCCGGATTTTGAACTGCTTCCGGAGCGCCGGCCACCCAGCCTGCCCCGGTTCCCTCACCGAAGAAAATATCGACCGCACTGGACAACGAAGTGGGCGCAAAATCACCACCCGCCTGTAGCCAGCTTATGGCGTCGTGCCCCAAAAACATGAGCGCGATCGCAATCAGCAAAAGGCTGATAATCCTAAAAATGATCATTTCTCGAAGGCCCCCAAGACCCTTCTGATTACAAGAATCGGCAGAAAACTGCCGCAGTTACTCCGACGGACACCGTTCGCTGCCCCGCCGTTGGTTGAAACGTTAATATCTCGGGGTCGGGGGGACAAGCCAAGTCGCATCGATTGTCAGGCATCCGTCAATCCAGGCCGACAGGTGTGTTATCGCAGCAACAGGCTCATTTTTGGTTAACGCAATATTGTCTATATGCAGGGTATTGAACGGGCGAGCGGCCTCTATATAGTGCGCGCTTTCCAGTTCTGACGACTGGCTTTGGAGAGGTGGCCGAGTGGCTGAAGGCGCACGCCTGGAACGCGTGTATACGGGCAACCGTATCGAGGGTTCGAATCCCTCTCTCTCCGCCATCTCATCCAGGGTCCATTCTTGTCACATGGTTTACAGTTTATTCCGGAGACATGGTTTACACCTTCTCCGGTGAGAACGGCATGGCTCTTGGTCAGGCAGGTTTTTTGTCAGCAAGTGTCAATTGACCAACAGCCCGTTCCGGTGCCGACAAACAGCTTGGCGAAATCGTTTGAACGTTGCCGTTCTCGATGCCTCCGAATGACGATCAATGCTGATTTCGGAGCCATTCTGTCGGTGATTGTCCTGTGTGCCGCCGGAACGCTGCGGCGAATTTGCTCGGGTTTGCATAGCCGACGGCCGTTGCCGCCTCCGTGATGGAAACGCCGTCTTGCATCATCGCCTTGGCACGGTCCATACGGCATTGCGTGACGTATGAAAACGGCGTGCTGCCTGTTGCCCGTTTGAATGCGGCAAAAAACTGGCTGGGCTCAATACCCGCCTCCACTGCCATATCGGTAACCGTAATCGAACGTTCCAAGTTTTCATGAACGAAAACCTTCGCCCGTTCGACGCGAGTGCCATTTTTGCTCAGCCTACGGACGGGCCCATTTCGATTTTTTGCAACGCCGGCCAATTGATCAAGGATGATGTCCACACCCTCATAAAAGAAGGAGGAATCCAACCCACGCACACCCGCCGTCTGCCACATCGCGTGCATGACGGAGGCGACGACCGGATCACGCGTAATATCGCGCGCCGCGACGCGAAACTCGTCGGGCGACCAGCCGCCAAAAACAGCCGTATCAAATTGCGCCAAGTCGATAAAGAGCCCCAGAACCTCCATCGGCGCGCTTACCGTTTCGCCGACCGAGTCCGGAAGGATCACGCTTAGATCACCCGGCCGGATAATTTCTTCGATCGATGTATTGTCGGATCTATAGAAAAGTTTCGTCTCGGCACCGATTGACAGGCCGATTTGGAGGTAACCCCCGTTGACGGAGAGGCCTTCAAATTTTCCGAAACGCCCCCACCCCATGAACGACGTCTTGTGTTCATCGCAGATGAACCGGTCTTGCAAAGCAATCTGGTTGGATTTCTCGATGAACCTTTGTTGTTCGCGCCGCATCAACGGCTCTGTGCCGGACTCTGTTACCATGTAACATTTTTTCTAGGATCGGAGCGTCCACCCAAGGATTGGAGTAGCACGCCATCCTAATTTTTGCAACTAAGTCGCAAATTCAAGGGTGAGTGCTCAGGCGAGCGGTATTCGGGCTTGGGGCCAGCAGATTACCGAAAAGACCTGGGCCTTCGTACAGGCGTCGGAGTAACAGACAATGACTGAATCGGCCAGCGGTTCCGGTCTTGTAGTGGGGGGCCTCTGCAAGACGTATCGAAATGGCGTGCGCGCCCTTGACGGGGTCGATCTTCGAGTTTTGCCAGGCATGTATGGCCTTCTCGGCCCCAACGGGGCCGGCAAAAGCACGCTTATGCGTACGCTCGCCACCTTACAGTCGCCCGACAGCGGTACCATTTCCTTGGACGGTGTCGACGTTCTGGCGGATCCGGATTACCAGCGCGCCCGCTTAGGCTATCTGCCACAACAAATCGGATCCTATCCGGGCGTTACCGCGCGCGGTCTTCTGGATCGTTTCGTCTGGCTGAAGGGCCATACCGATCGCGGCTTTAGGCGGCGTGAAGTTGAACGGCTCTTGGACCGGGTCAATCTTGCCGACGCGGCCGAGCAGACCGTGTCCACATATTCCGGCGGTATGCTGCGCCGTTTCGGTATCGCGTTAGCGCTTATTGGATCGCCGCGCCTTCTCATCGTCGACGAACCGACGGCCGGCTTGGATCCCGTCGAGCGCAACCGCTTTCATCATGTCCTCTCCGACGTGGCGGTCGACGCCATTGTCTTATTGTCCACCCACATTGTCGAAGACATCGAAAATCTCTGCGCTCGCCTCGCCATTATCGACAAGGGCCGCATCGTCGCCGAAGGTACCACAGCCGATCTTATCGCATCGTGCCGCGGACGGCTTTGGGAAAAAGTCGTGCCCCGCGGCGAAGAGCTGCCGGAAGCGCTGCACATTGGTGCAAGACCCACCGGCACAAGAGTCGTTGTCGAGAGCGCGACCCGACCGGGCGACGATTTCGAACCCCACGACCCGACGCTAGAAGATGTTTATTACCTGGCGCTTGCTGCAACCGGTTCGAAGGAAGCGGCATGAGGCTTCCCGCATTGATTCTGCGCGAGGCTTGGCTTGAGGTTCGCGCAGGCCTGCGCAGTGGCATCGTTCTGCTGACGTTTTTAGCGCTCACCGCCTATTTGCTGATTACTTTGCTCAACGCAGAATACATGCAGCGATTGGGCGCCACCGATATCCCACGCAATGCAGCAAGCGTGATCTATCTGATGGCGACGGGCTTCATGTTTTTCCTGTTCTTCGCCTGGGCTTGGGTTTTCGCTCAACCCGTCTTGCGCGACCGCGACGCGCTGCTGCACGAAATCGTTCTTGCAACGCCCAATTCACTGCAAGCGCTGCTGTGGGGCCGGTTTATCGGCGCATCATTCGTGGGCGCGCTGCTCGGCAGCGCGGCGTTGTTCGGATTCTATGTATCGCCGGTGCTGGAATGGACGCAGCTTCTGCCCGCGGGTTCCATTTCGCCGACACCTTGGCTGCCATTTGCCTTTGCATTCGGCTTGCTAATAGCACCCCTGGCTGTTGGAATCGGGGCGCTCTATTTCATTGCGACGCTATATACGCGCAGCATTGGAGGTCCGCTCGCTACGTCCGCCCTTATGATTCTGCTTTGGATGTTTTCGGTGATCGTCCTGCAGGGCGGCGACATTAATCCAGCGCTTGCCACCATAATTGATCCGTCCCTGTTTAGTTTCGCTTTGGCGGAAACCGACACATGGACTCCCCAGCAAAAGACATGGGACTTTTTGCCGGCAACTCCAAGCTTTCAGATCAACCGGATCCTATGGGGCATAGGACCGCTGCTGATACTGGCTTGGACGTTGCAGCGGACGACAAGGGAAAAGCTTGTGCTGGAAGCCGGGCGCCAATCTCGTGCCACGCCCCGCGCGCTTGCCGACCCAAAACCAACAGCCCTCAAATCATTTGAAGAGCGTCCCGCCGCCTTCTCCCCGAAGGCACAACGGCGATGGAGCCTGGCGTTCGTTTTAGAAACGAGCTGGCAACTCAATCGTCTCTTCAGAAGCCGCGCCTGGTGGGCCGGCGTGGCAATCCTCTTTCTCGTTGGATTGAGCAATACGTTTGTTCACATCATTTGGCATGCGGAAGGCCCCATGGTGCCCAATCCGGGCATGTTGCTGCCGCTTCTCAATCAATCGGTATTCCTCGTCATCGTGTTCGTGGTTGCGGGTCTTGCCGGCATGAATTGCAGGCGTGACCATGTGCCGGGGCTGGACACAATGATGGATGCGGCGATTGCGCCCTACTGGTTGCGCCTGTTTGCCCGCGCCGTGACCGTGATTGCCGTGACCGCAACTCTGTCGTTGGTACCCGGCTTGTCGGCGATGGTCGCAACGATAATCGTCGCGCCCCAGTATCTCAATTTTACATTCTATCTGAACTACCAGCTCCTGCTCACCGCACCCTCTCAGATCGAGATGGCTCTCGTCGTGTTGCTCGTACACACGTTAATCCGTGGCACCGGCCTTGCCTATGCCATGTCGATGTTTGCCATCTTTATACTGATCGTTAATCACGAGCTTGAGCTGGTCACATACCCGCCCTTGGAAGTGGGTGTACCGGCCCACACAAATCTATCGGCACTGACGGGTTGGGCTCCGTGGGCAAGTTACCTGCTGACTCTGGATATATTCAAACTCGCCCTGGGAGTGCTGCTCGTTGCAGTGGCCGGTCTGATTTTGCCACGGGGCCTCGACAGCCGCCTGCAACACGGCTTTGCCCAGTTCAAAAAGCGGATCGCCGGGCCATCCGGTGCCTTGGCCGTGTTAGCCGTGTTTGCCTTAGGCACCTCCAGCGTAATTTTGCACGAACAGCTGGTCCACAACGGCGGATACCTCACCGCTGACTCGGAACGGCGGGAGGATGCCGCGTGGGAAAAACGCTGGTTTCCCAACGAAACCACATCTGCCACGTTTTTCGTTGCCGGAGGCGACCTGCGGCTGACAATTGACCCGGCCACGAAAACGATCGACGGCCGTTGGCACTTGCGCCAGGTAACCGCGCCAGCGGGTCATCTGCACGTAACGCTGCCCCATGGTTTGGAAATCTCGGGCGCAATCGTGGACTCGCAGGAAGTCACGGTTCTCTCCCAATACGATCACGTCGCCATTCCCCTTGGCGATTGCGCGACGCGCGGCTGCACCGTCACACTCGCCTGGTCCGCTCGGTCAACGGGATGGTCCGCCGCAGGGGACACCGCCTGGTCAACACCGGTTGGAGTCTGGTTTCGTGCGGAAGATGTGGCCCCCCGCATCGGTTACGACACCGACCGTGTCCTGCGTGGGGCGACTGCGCGCCAAGATTACGGTCTGAAGCGCAACGTGCACTTGCCGAAAGCCCGAGCCGCTACGTCAAGTTACGCCATCGCACCTGCCGGTGAGTGGCAATGGGAGGTCGAACTCCTTGGAAGCGGTCAGCAGGCGGAACTGTTGGGTAGTCCGACCGGCACGACAAATGCGCCGCTGGATTTCGCCGTTCTGTGGGGCGCGACGGTCGAGGTGTCGCAGTCTGGTGGATTTCAGATCGCTCATGCCCGTCAAAATGCCGGGCAAGTCGACAGCGTGACAGAGGATGCATCCGACATGCAGGCCTGCGTGACGCGGCGCCTCGGCACGACCGTCGAAATCGATCAAGTGGTGCAATGGCCACGCGGGCTCCACACGACCCATGTCAGTGGCGCCACATTGCAACTTGCCGAGGAACCCCATTGGGACATCGCTAATCGTGGGGTTGGGCGATGGCTGCGCCGGGCCGACATCGCCCGGGCACTCGCTCGCCGGCAACTCGTCGACATGACCGATCTGCGTCGTACATCCGGATCCTTGTGGATTAGCGAAGGCGTGGCCGGAGCAATCGGTCTTCTGTGCGTCGCAGACACGGACGGCCTAGATGCATTCGCGAAAGTGCTCGTCCGCTATTCCGAAGCAGCGACAACCGCCCTGGCCTTGAGCGATGTTCCAGTCGGTGCGCTCGCAAACGCCCTTTCCGATAGTTGGGTTACGGAGTATGGGCCCCTTGCCGCACTCGACTGGGTCGCACAACAGACACCGGCAACGCTCAATGAACTCATGGCTGAGCTCAAAAAACGACAAGAGATTCGGAGTGTTTTGACCGACCGCGTCGGACAGGTCACCGCAGACAACATACTCGGCAAACCACTGGCCTCGAGTCTAAATCTGGTGACCGAGAACAATCTTATTCATGTGAGCGGCACGCGTTGGGCATGGCGCGACGGCGGCTGGCAGAAGCTTTCCGCCGCACCCCGATACCGCGTTCTTTCATCCGTTAGCGGAGCAGTTCGGCCAACGGAACCCATAGGTGGGCCGATACCGGTAGAGCGCGTCAAGTCCGCACCGCTGCTTCTTCTCGATGAATGGCAATCCTATGAGCGGGCGCCAACGCTCGTCGGCGGAGAATGACGACCAGTTTTGATTCACATCTCGGGCATTTTAGTTTTTGGAGGGGAGTATGCACGTCAATCTAGCTCCGTGTCGCCAGGCGGCACTCGTTTCGTTTTCTCTATCACTATCAATGATTGCCTCGGCCATTTCGGTTCCAACCTATGCGGACGATAGTCCAACCGACATTATTGTCGTCACGGCACGTCACGGCAACGAAGATGCCAAAGACATTCCCTTTGGCCTGAGCGTCATAGACGGGGAGACTTTAGAAATCCAACGGCAGTTCGATCTGGAAGACGCTCTGCGCTCCGTCCCCGGCGTGGACGTCAACTCGTCCGGCGCGCCGACACTTTCAAGCATTCGCATTCGGGGCGTCGGCTCGCTTTACCTTGCAAATCGAGACGACACGTCCGTTTCACTTTCCATCAACGGCGTTCCGACATCCACTGAGAACATATCGCTTGCGACGCTGGACGTGGAGCGCGTGGAAGTGCTGAAAGGGCCGCAGAGTAGCGTTTTCGGCCGCAATAGCGAAGCGGGGGTCATCAATATAACGACCCGAAAACCGACCAGCGACTTTGAAGCCTCAATCCGAGGTGAGTACGGACAGGAAAATCAATATTTGGCGCAATCAATTATCAATGGTCCTCTCGCGGAAAACCTGAATGCCCGCTTCGCCATTCGATACACCGGATCCGATCATTGGATCGATAACATTCAGACAGGCGATCCTGTCACAACACCAACGGATTTGGCACTGCGCGGCAGCCTGTTGTGGGAGTCCGGTGCCACGTCGGTCTTGGTGTCGGCGGAACATCAAGACACAGACGAGCAAATCGCCATACAATTGCTGCGACCATTCCCAGATGATCCCTTTTTCGATGTCGCACCAGGGCGATTTGGAGACAACGACAAAGAACTCTATCGGTATGCGGCGGAAATTAGTCACGAATTCAGTGGCAGCCGCCTAACCTCCATCACAGCCTATACTTCTTATGACCTGTACAATGAAGTGGCCTTCGACCGGAGGCTCAACCAGGCACTGTTTTCATTTCCAGCTGAAACCGTGCAAGTTCAATTTGCGGATGAACGGATTATCAGCCAAGACCTGCGCTGGACGTCGTTACCCAGTTCTTCGCTTTTCTGGGTGACAGGCTTTAGTTTTTGGGATTCCGACCGGGACTACGGCAACGTTGACATTGGCTTGCCCACCAGCGGGCAACGCGATCTCGGTACGACAAGTTATGGGATCTACGGAGAGGTCACCTATCCGCTAACGGATGCCTTGAAGCTGACCGGCGGCCTGCGTGTCTCTAGAGATCGTAAAACCTATGACGCGAGATATTTCTTTGGGACCTTTGCAACGCCCGACAGCCGCGACCTGAAAGACACATATGCCACAGGCCGGGCGGCGATCTCGTACGCGATCACACCCGAAGCCAATATCTATGTGCTGGGCGCGCGCGGCTATAAGTCCGGTGGTTTCAATGAGTTCGCCACGTCGACCACCGACAGCGAACCCTTTAGAGCTGCACGGGTTAACACGGCGGAGATTGGCTTCAAAAGCGTTTTTCCGTCCACAGGCCTCAATCTGAATGCGGCCGTGTTCTACAACAATGTGAAAGACGACCACCTGCTCGGGTTTAACCCGATGACCTTCGCGAGCAACATTCTTAATGCGGACACGGAGAGTTTCGGCGCCGAGCTGGAAGGAAGTTGGAACCTGGGACAAGGCTTGGTGCTTTCGGGCGCCGCCACCTATATTGACGCCGAAATCAAGAGCGATGTGACGGGCGTATTCGGTGGGGATGTTTCGGCCGGCAATCAAGCCCCCGACGTGCCCCACTGGAGCGGCAGCGTCTCCCTGTCATGGGATCACGCCCTACCTGATTTTCTGAGCCTGCCGTCCCCCGCCTTGAACGCTCATATCAGCTACCGATATCAAGGCGAACGGGCGGCAGACGTCCAGAACAGTTTTGATTTGGAGCAATATGGCAAGCTCGATCTGAGGGCCGGGATTTCTACCGAAAATGCTGAGCTCTATTTCTGGGGCGACAATCTTACGGACAACCAATACGATCTTTATGGTTTCGGCTTCGGCTTCCCGGGGGCGGAAAGCGGTGCGCCCGCCCGCGGTCGAACGATTGGTTTCGGTGTCGGCGTGACTCTTTAACGGTTGCCGCGGCATATCGGAAGAGAGGTTGCCCAGCTCAGAAGGAAATGATCATGCAGGATGTTTCCGCACCAACGGAGACTATGAATGACTCCACGTTGCTGCGTACCGCCGGGATACTTGCCATTCTGGGTGGAATTGCCAACGCTGTTTCCGATTATCTGCTTCAGGGCGGCCTTATTCCGCGCGCGGCGGTTAATACTTACGATTTCCTGCCATTTGCACCTTACGATTTAGTCTTTATAGGGAGTATTATTGGCAATGCGGCAATCCCCCTTTGGCTATTAGGGTTTTGGCCGGTCTATGTAGCCCTTGCGCCAGCCGGACGTTGGCTCGCTATTCCCACCGTCTGCTTTCTTGGGTATGGGTTCTCTCTGTTCCCGGGCTATCACGGCGCCTATGCGCTCTACGCGGCCGGGTTTCAAGCGCAACGCGAGGCGCCAGAAGCGCTTTCAGAAACGACGGCTACTCTGGTCCAACGGCTTCACGATTATCACGACGCGCTGCTCAATGTGATTGGTGTGCCCATGATGGTTGGATCGCTTTTGTTCGCGGTTACTGTCCTACTGGGACGGACACTGTTTAGTCGGTGGGTCATCCTCATTTCACCGATTGTCGTTCCCTTCACCCAACCGTTCATCGAAATGCTGCCCGCCCCTTATGGTGGGCTCATTCGACCGGCATGGGGAACGACGGTCTTCACCGTGTTTTTCCTGGTGGCAACGGTCGTAACATGGAATGTGCGCCCTGGTCTTTCGCAGCAATCGGCAACCCGTCCGACGATCATGAAATAATTCGATCCGATGGATCGAATTGACGATGGGCGCGTTGACTCTCAATACATTTGTATGCTGATTGGCTGGTTCCTTACTGGCCGATTTTCCTTTTTTGGTCCGCTGAGACATGGATGACCTCACCATCGCCAGAGCCCTGCACGTGCTCGCCATTGTTCATTGGATTGGAGGTGTCTCGCTGGTCACCCTGGTGCTGTTGCCGGGGATCACGCGCTCCGTGCCGCCGAAAGACCGGCTAAGCCTTTTCGAGATGATTGAAGGACGCTTCGCTTTCCAGGCACGCATTTCAACGTTGATCGCCGGCGCGACGGGCTTTTACATGACTCATCAGCTGGACGCTTGGTATCGGTTCACGGATCCGACATTTTGGTGGATGCATGCGATGGTGCTGATCTGGGTGCTCTTCACATTCGTGCTCTTCGTTGCGGAGCCCTTGTTTCTCCATCGGTGGTTTCACGAGCAGGCGACCGTTGCGCCAGAAAAGACATTCGCGCTGGTGCTGCGGATGCATCGAATTCTCCTTACGCTCAGCCTCGTCACTGTGGGTGCGAGCGTGCTCGGTGCGCACGGCGCACTCTGAGGGCCTCGCGCAAAATGCGTATCGACCAACAACGCTATTGCAACTCATTATCAAATATGCTCTGTTTGGTTGGTCATTGAGGAGAGGCCAATGCCGGAAAAAGAGAGCCAAATGGAGACACTTTGGTGGCTTCACGAGCAGATCCGCGAGCTTGATCGCTGGCGCTCGGAGCTCGTCCGATTTCCGGAGAATAGAGCTCTATCCGCTGTCGAGAAGCCAGATTCGCATCGACGTTGATTAGAACAGCAACTTATGAGGTTTGGTCCTACCCCTTCCCGAAATTAGAAATATCCAGCTTGGGCTGCGGCGCCCTTCGGCATCTCTCGAGTGCCAGCGGCGGCAAACGTTATCGAATGGCGATTCCTCCCTAGACTTTGCACCGCGCGCCGCAGCCCGTTTTTCCTTCAGCATAAGGACGTTTACATGACCAATCCTGAATTCCTGCAGACCGTACGTCTGCCCGACCTTGGCTTTGGTGCAGCAACGATGATGTGGGGATTTCGTGCGTGCGCCCTCGGCCATTCCCAATGCGGGTGTCTTGTAGGTGGTTTCGAACGCATATTCGGGCCCAAGCAAGGCCCGCTTGTATTGAGGGATATGGTCGGACTTGCACGGATCTTCGGAAACGACGGACGCCGCCGAGTGACCGTTGCGATGCCCGGCTGCATTGGAATTACGCTGGATGAGGGTGCCCTGCTTCGTGTCTTTAACACGGCACAGTCTGGCGAAGAGACAGCGTGCGACCGCCATCTGCGGTGGCTTTTGGCGAAAGAACCGGACGACCACATGCGGCAACTCACGAGGAACCTTGCAACCGCCTATCTGGATCGAGGGCTACTAATTCAAGCGCCCGGTAATGTCCCGGCGCCAAAGACGGAAGCCGCTAACGAGAAGATCGCCGATCTTGCTTCCATGCGCGCCGTTGGAAGTGCTTGAAGAGTTGAAGATTGAGACCGGGCCCATGAACAGGCCGGTTTTGGACGCCTGGACCTTGTTGCAGGCACGATCGAAGCATTGGCCGAGACGGAGCGCCGTGATACATCCAGTGCATGGAGAAAACGCACACAGGCGCTCGAGGGCGGCCGGCGCGCCTTTCGCGCACCGACATTGTCGAGATTGCCAAGCGCATTCTCAAAAAAAAGGGTGGCGATGCCCTCAGCATGCGGCGTGTTGCCGAGGAACTCGGCAGTTCACCCATGTCGATCTATCGGCATGTGGAAAGCATGGACCACCTCATCGTTCTGGCGCTTGACGAACTTGCCAAGGAGATTCCGAAACCGGACCTTCCTGAAGACCCGCAAGACCGCGTCTTAGTCCTTTGGCTTGCACTTTACGATTGCCTGGCGGCGAACCCCTGGGCTCTGGATGTGTTGGCCAAAGAAATGTCGATCGGACCGACGATCCTCTGGTTTGTAGACCGAATCATCAAATCATTCGTAGACTGTGGTTTGTCGTACGAAGGTACAAGCCAGGCCTACAATATGGTTTGGAAGTTTACGGTGGGCTCCTTGATGGTCGACCAGGGGCAAACATATGCCGAAGAACGGTTCGACGGTACGCCCATTGCGCGGCAATTCATGATCTCCCATATGGGCGACCATCCGAACCTCAAAGCCCTTATGTCGGCGGCGCCGGATGCCGATCACCGGGGGCGCGACCGCTACGTGGAAAACCTCAAAATCCTGCTTGACGGGATCATAAATTCAAAATAGTATACGCGTACGCAAATTATCAGACGGCATGCGGGAAGCCGGTAAGTATCTGATTAAATTGCGGGAGTTGGGCCAGTTGCGGAAGCGGGGACTTAAGTTGTGCGGGAAATGACCTCATTTCAGCCTTTTTCTGCGGAACATTGTTGCAATTGCTTCGCATTCACAAATATGCTTGCAAGGGTGTTCCGGGAAATGCAGGGGCACGTTTGATGCATCAGAGGCTTCATGACTCCACACCGAACGGGCTTACAAGTTTCCTCATTCGCATCCGATGGCTGAGCCTTCTGGTCGTCGCGATCGTCACGGCCGTGGCGGCAAATCAGCTACCCAACCTTCAAATCGACAATTCCAACGAGGCATTCTTTCGGTCGGGAGATGACACGAAAAAGCGCCTCGACAAATTCAAAGAAACCTTCGGCAATGACGATTTCGTCTTTGTTCTGATCGATTTGGAAGATGTTTTTAGTGCCCCAACGCTCAAGCGTGTAGGCGAATTGGCGGATCGTCTCGAATTCGAAACACCACACCTTCTCGAAATGACCTGGATCGGGAATGTGGAATCCATAGAGGGGGTGCCGGGCGGTATTGTCATCGACGACCTTATTCCAAACCTGGACCTCCCCCAGGTGGAATTGAACCAAATTGCTGACAAGGCTGTTTCGGATCCCCTCTATCGGGATCGTCTGGTATCCGCCGACCGGCGCACGGCCGGCATATTGCTGGAGTTTGAAAACTATCCCGAACTGGGCATTGATCCGCGCAAAGACGTCCCGCCGGTGGTATGGGAAATTATCGGCGATTTTTCGGATCTTGAGACCCATGTGGTGGGCGGTCCCATCATGGATTATGAAACGGATATGCGGACGGCGCTGGAGGCCCCCCGATGGATGTCATTCGCCTTGCTTGGCATGACGGTCATGCTGTTTCTGACCACACGAAGTTTTACGGGTGTTCTGGTCCCCGCGCTCACCGTCGTTCTCAGTGTCATCTGGACGATGGGCATTGTGGCCTATATCGGCTTCACGCTTAATCTGTTTGTCATTCTTGTCCCCACATTGTTGCTCTGTGTGGGAATTGGCGATGCCATGCATGTGGTTGCCGAATTCCGCCAGGGCCTCAATGAGGGACTTTCGCGCAGAGCAGCACTGAGTCACACATTGTCGTTGGTGACGGGCCCAATTCTGCTCACCACGATCACAACGGCTGCCGGCTTTCTTGCTTTTCTTGCCACCGATTTGGTGCCATTGCGCGAATTGGGCATCCAAGCCGCCATCGGTGTTTGGGTCGCGTTGTTGCTAACGTTCATTTTTGCCGTGCCGCTCTTGTCTTTCGGCAAGTCCGGAGTAGCAACCGAGAAGCCTGCGGAACCGAAACGAGATGTCTTTGATGGCTTGCTCAGCCTTCTTACCGCTTTCACCTTACGTGTGCCGGTGCTGATTGCGTTCGTCTTTGCCCTTGCGATTGGCGCTGCGTTCTATGGCTTCAGCATCGTCAAGATCGAAACCAACACCATCCAAGATTTACCCGAAGACTACCCCATGCGGGTCGCTTTCGAGTATGTGGACCAACAGATGGGCGGCTCGATGTCGCTGGAACTGGTTGCCGAGACCGGTAAGGAAGGCGGTATCAAAGACATTGCTGTTATGCGCGATCTGGAAGCGTTGCAGGCCTTCTTGGAAACACACGCTTACGTCACCCAGACCTCAAGCGTCGTCGACCAGATCAAACAAATGCATCGGGCTGTTTATGAAAACAATCCGGATTACTACAGACTTCCAGAAAAAAGTTCTCAGATTGCAGAGTATCTGCTGCTCTACGAAAGCGGGGGCGGATCGCAACTGGAGAAATATGTCAGCTTCGCTTATGACAGCGCCCGCATTCAGGCGCGCACCAAGTCGATTACGCTTGCAGAAGTGCAGCAACTTGAAGCTGACGTAGAGGCGTTCGTTGCCGCTAATATTTCGTCCGCAGACATCAAAACCACCGGCACATTGAGTCTCATGAGCGGGCTGGGTGAATTGATCAAAGTGGGTCAAGGCCAGAGCTTTGCCCTCGCCTTTATCGCGATTGCCCTCATCATGGTCATCACATTGAGATCGATAAGCTTGGGATTGATTGCCATGGTCCCCAATGTTCTGCCGGTCTTGTTCGCACTGGGCGCCATGGGCTTGCTGGGATTTCAGCTCAATATGGTTGGCCTCGTCCTGGCACCCATGATCCTTGGTGTGGCGGTGGACGATACAGTGCATTTCTTTGTGCGTTATCGGCGCTATTTTGACCAATTCGGAAGCTACGAAACGGCTTATCGGGAAACCATGCGCACAGTCGGACGGCCTCTATTGTTCACAACCATGGTCCTCATACTCGGCTTTATGGGCTTCACCTTCACGATTTACGATGGTCCGCGAAACTTTGCCATTTCGTCGTCCATCGCTTTTACCAGTGCGTTGCTCGCTGAATTTCTGCTGGCGCCGGTTTTGCTGCGTTGGTTGAAGCCGCTGGGACGCGAGCGGACATCCATTGCGCAACCGGCTTTAGCCGCAACCTAAGGAGTTTGCAGATGAAACATGTAACGGCGCTCATTCTTCTTGGGTGTATCGTCTTCTATGGAGAGGCGAATGCACTTACCGGCCGTGACATCGCCGTGAAAATGGACGAAGTAGATACGTCCGCCGACGGACAGCGTGAGGCGACCATGGTCATCGAACGTGGCAGCCAGAAGCTGGTGCGCAAACTTCGTATGCAGAATAAGAAGTTTGGTGTCGACGAGCGCACCCTTATTACCTTTGTTGAACCGGCAGATGTGCGGGACACTAAGTATCTCTCTTGGGTCTACGATAATCCCGAGCAAGATGACGATCTTTGGGTCTACTTTCCGACGGAAAATCTTGTTCGGCGGATCAGTGGGGGCGGCAAGAAAGGGTCGTTCATGCGCAGTGACTTCGCCAACGAAGACATCGAACAGCGGGCGGTAGACGACGATACCCACACGCTGGTTGAGGAGACGACGGAAGGGGACCGCGCGGTCTATGTCATCGAGTCGGTGCCGATTCCCATTAAGGCGACAGACTCCAATTATGCGAAACGCAAATTGTGGGTCGATAAGGAATACTGGTTGCCTGTGAGGATCGAGTATTACGACCGGCGCGACCGGCTACTGAAGACCATGGTTCAAGGCGGCATTGAGAACATTGACGGCATTTGGACGGCCACGAAACTGATTATGGAAACGCCGCGGCGCAATTCAAAAACGCTGATGCAATATTTCAACGTTGCTTACAGTCTGGGCCAGCCCGATGATGCGTTTGAACAAGGGGCGTTGAAGCGCTGAGGACATATGTGGCGGGGGTGTGCAATAGGTTTTGGTGTTTTCGCGTGGCTGTGCATTGCTGGCCTGGACGCGACCGCTCAAGAAGACCCCTTCGCCTTTGACCTGTCTGCCGAGACATCCGAAGAACGCCGCTGGCGCGTCTCCGGTTTTTTCGAATCCCGAAACCAGCGCTTTATCTCTCAGGACTCGTTTCTTTCCTTGCGGCAGCGCGGGCAATTGGAGATCAAGTACACGTCGCATTCTGAGAGGTGGCGTTTCTTTACAAGCGCCTATGGAGAATACGATTCCGCGACGGAAGACTATCGAAGCCCCTTTCGCGGCGAGGTGCTTGAGGCTTATGGTGTGTTCGATGGTCCGTCGACAGATATAACTCTTGGCCGCCAGCGCATACCGTGGGGGACGGCGGACGGTCGCAGCACGATCGACCGGGTGAATGCGGTTGATTTCCGCGACCCGATCGGCAATGCGCGCACCTCGTCCCGGCGACCCTCTTGGGTGGCCCGCATCGAGCAAAGCACATCGATTGGCGTGTTCGAGGGAGTTTGGCTGCCCATCGGCCGTGATCGCCGTATTCCGGAACAAGGTAGTCCATGGGAAGTCAGCTTTCTGGCCGATTTGAGAGCGGCCAGAGATACGGGCGCGTTTGTCCTGAACATCGAAGATCCGAAAGTCCATGAAGGCGGCTTCCGTTTCTTGCAATTCGGGGAGGGATTTGACTGGAGTGTTGCGGTTTTCAACGGCCTGTCGGATTTCCCGCTTCTATCTCTGCAGACCGCGGATCGCGTTCGGCTGACGCCAGCACGTTTCACAACGGTTAATCTGAGCGCCGCCATCGGCCAAGCCAAAAGCACATGGCGCGGCGAAATCGCCTACACACCAGATTTTCCTTTGGGCCTTGGCCGCACCACCGATCTTGGCCAAGTGATCATTGGGTGGGACCGGACATTTCTTCGGGATCTTTATGTAAACGTGCAGCTCTTCCTCGATCGCTTCGGCGATGTGGACGACACCTATGGCGGCACCTTCGCCATTACGAATTCGTTTTTTGATGACGCCACTGAAGCCGGTGTGCGTGGTCAAATCGCCAATGAGGGCCAATACGCCATTGAGACCTTTGCCGATTACGAATTCAACGATGCCATCACCTTAACCGCACGGGTGTTCGTGTTTGGCGGTGAGACCGGGTCAGATCTCGGCGAGTTTCGGGAAAACGATTTTGCGGAGGTGTCCCTGCGATACGCTTTCTAAGACGATCTGATTCACCGGTCTGTCAGCTGCAACGCTGCAGAATTTGTCGGGAAGTCGCGGCGGATGACAGTAATTCTCGCGTTACTCTTTCCACAACAAAGACTCTTGCTCCTATTCCCCATAACTATTGGATTGTCTGCCCGACGTTCCCCACAAACCACAGAGACATGTTCGCCCTCCCCTGTCCCCACCGCCAGCCATTTGTGGGTCCATTCCGGAAACATCGATAACGGCCGATTCATCGTTGAGAAACGGTCCGTCGCTCAACGAGCCGGAGGGTTCACACGCGCCAAATAGATGGGTGCATGGGGTTGATCCGATGTTTGAACACCTGGCCAGCCCGCTCCCCGGCTGGGAGAATGAGCGTTTTGGCCAACCATCTAGAATGGCCTCAGCAAGATTATTCACATGTCAAACAGCGACCCCGCTACCGCCTCCGGGAATCACGTTAGTCTTAGTTTCGTTGTTGGCCAAGATCGCACTCGCACATTCTTCACATGAATCGACCGATTGGTTAATGCCACACAAGCCAAGACGCCTATAAGCGGCCTTTGTGTTTGGTCAGTGCCTTTGCCTGTGCATCTATTTCGGTGCCGTCAATCTGAAATATTCCACCGCGCGAATTGGTGGAGACACGGATGTGAGGCATACCTGTCCCACGGGATCGGTGCGTAAATCCACGATCACCGAAGAAACCATTCCTCGCTTCAAACCAATAACCGGCTAGGTGCAACAATCGCCGAGACTAGGCCCCCGGTTAGACAGGCCGTCCAGAGCCGCTAAACGCGGCTAGTCGATCCAACCTCTGGGGTTTTCAGTAAGGCTCTCATTCATGGCCTCGATGGTCGCCTTGAGGTCCCTTGTTTTCTTTGGGTATCGCCCCTGGAGGTCGTGAGCTTCTCGACCGCGCTGCAGGTCGGTGAGCATCGGGTTAGCAAACGGCGTGAATGCGCTCAAGGGCAACGGATAGAGAATTTGGCTAGCCTGCTTCTGTGTTCTCAAACGATATTTGAAACGGCTATCGCGCACTGCCTCAAGCCGGCCATGCCAGGCAGAGAAGTAAAAGAGATGCTCGTGAGGGGACGCTTTCCGTTCCGAAATCATGGGGAGAAGATTGCGGCCGTCAATCGCCCGGTCCGTAGGCGGATCGATCTCTGCAACACCGAGGACGGTCGGCAGGATGTCGATATTCATGGCCATTCCGTCCAGGGTTGCGCCTTTGGGCAGTCTTTCAGGCCAAGAAAAAATCCCCGGTACCCGCATGCCCCCTTCGAAGGTTTCTCCCTTCCGGCCCCTCAGGGGACCGACGCTGCCAAGGTAATCGCCCCCATTGTCACTGGTGACGATCACAAGAGTGTTGTCGCCAAGTCCCTGTTGTTCAAGCGCCTGCATCACCATCCCCACACTGCGGTCCAGATCTTCGACCACGTCGCCGTAAAGGCCCGCCGCGGAGCGACCCTCAAACGCCGCGTCGGCGTAGTGAGGCACATGGGGAAAGGTGTGGGCGAGATAAAGAAAGAAGGGCCGCCTATCGGTCTGCTCCAAAAAGGTTACCGCTTCCTGGGTGTAAAGCGCGGTCAACTTCGTTTGATCCACTTGGTCCGCTGGCACCTCAATTTGTTTCTGGCGGTAGATGTGGAGCGGCGCCATATCGTTGGAAAAATGAACACCGTAAAAACTTTCAAATCCAAAGTCGTTTGGCAGATGTCCGTCCCGGTCCCCAAGATGCCATTTGCCGATCATGCCCGTGCGGTACCCGGCAGCCGCCAAGATCTCCGGCAATAGGATTTCATCTTGCACAAGCGCATTGGGATAGCCTTGCACCTTGCGGAAGAGGGCCACGGGGCTGCCTTCCGGAAAGAATACGTGGTTCGCCGCATGGGCGCGCACCGGATAGCGTCCTGTCAAAAGGCCCGCCCGCGACGGCGTACAGACCGGCGAGGACGAATAGAACTCCGTAAGCTTGACCCCGGTTTTCGCGACGCGGTCGATCTCGGGTGTCTCGATCAACGCGTTGCCATAGCTCGACAGGTCGCCATAGCCCAGATCGTCGAAGAAAATGACGATCACATTGGGTGCCCCGTCTGCCGCTGTCGGCACGGCGGCTAGATAATCGCGCTTTTGAGCAAGCCGTTCCGGTGCCGGCGGCACATAGGCCGCCGCTGCCTTGAGCCAATGAGGATTGGGGCCCAAGCTGATGGACAACGACTGTCGCTTTCCTTCCGTCACGGTCACAGGGCGCGACGCAGTGGCCAAGCCGAACTGCATCACCTGCAACAGATACTCCCCGGGCGGAATGTCTGCCAACACGAATGACCCGTCCCTGTCGCTCACCGTACCGCGCAGCGTATCCTGCAAATAGACACGGGCGCCCCCAAGCGGTTCACCGTTGGGGCCCAAGATCTCACCGCTAATTTCCGCCGCACTGATCGTTTCGGACCGGAATACCAAGCATGCACACATGATCAGTAATCCCCACAATCTAATTTGCATGGTCTATCTCCTGTCCGAACGCAAAACCGAGAGTGCGAAGAAAACGATGTAGCCGTAACACAGCACCGGCAAGAAGAATGCAACCGCTATGCTGGTTTCATCAGCGATCGCCCCGGCGATTACCGGAATGACGGCCCCGCCGACGATGCTCATACACAGAATACCCGACCCATGCGCCGTATCTCGACCTAAGCCTGCGATACTTAGTGAGAAGATGGTGGGGAAACCGATTGCGTTGAAAAGGCCAACAGCAAGGATTGTCCAAACCGAGAGGGGTCCTCCGATGACAATCGTTAGCAGGACCATGAGGATCGCCATGCCGGCGGAAACCGCAAGAAGAACAGACGGCGACACCGACCGCATGAGGCCGGCACCGATAAACCGCCCCACCATCGCGCCGCCCCAATAGAGACTGACCAGGCTTGCTGCCTGGCTTGCGGACATACCCGCGACGGCCTCTTCGACAAAATAGTTGACTAGGAAACTCCCGATCGTCACTTCGGCGCCCACATAAACGAAAATCGCGCCAACACCCAGTTTGAGATTTCGATGTTGAAGAGCTCCCCGGTAAGATCCAGTGTCGGGGCCTATAGCTGCGTGAGAGCTGACGGCATCAACCGGCACCCGCTTAGATACGAATACCATCGCCACGAGGATAAGCATTAGCCCAATGACAATGAACGGCTGACGCGCCAGATCCGCACTCAGTGATCGATAATCTTCCAATTGCGCATCAGTCAAAGCTTGTACTTGGTGCACCGGCAAAACGTCTAAACTGAGAATCGAGACGGCGCCAACGACCGGCGCCAGCGTTGTGCCAAGGGAATTAAATGCCTGAGCCAATGTTAGGCGGCTTGCAGCCGTCTGAGCAGATCCCATCAAGACCACGAGTGGATTGGCTGCGACTTGCAAAATTGTGATGCCCGAGGCAAGGACGAACAACGCAAGGACGAAGAGGCCATACACACGATAATCTGCTGCCGGAACAAATAAGAAGCACCCAATCGCCATCACAGCTAAACCAGCGATCACGCCCATTCGATAGCCGTAGCGCGCAACGAAACCGCCTGCCGGTAGCGATACCAAGAAATAGGCCGCGAAAAACCCGAACTGAACAAACATTGCTTGAAAATACGACAGTTCAAAAAGAGACTTCAGGCGAGGGATTAGCAAGTCCACCAGAACCGTCGTAAAACCCCACATGAAAAAGAGCCCGACGAGCAGTGCAAGCACCAACCGGTTTCGGGCGACGGGAACGGTTGTGGCAACCGACACAGACTATTCTCCCCGCAGCACAAATTGAGCGCCAAGATCCGCTTCGGACGAACCCCCGACAAAGACTTCAAACCGACCTGGTTCGACACGCCACGTCATGTCAGGTCCCCAAAAACCAAGTGCGTGCGGATCGATATCAAACCTGATCGTTCTACTCTTCCCGGGCGCTAGGGAAACTTTCTGAAAAGCCTGCAGTTCACGGATGGGTCGAGTGACGCTACCGACGAGGTCCCGCACGTATAGTTGCACCACTTCTTCACCCGTTCGATCACCGATATTGGTTAGTGTGACCGATACGCCGAGCGACTGATCATGCGCGATGTCCGCCGCATCCAAACGAAGGTCCGTATAATTGAATTGCGTATAACTTAATCCGTACCCGAAGGGGTATTGCGGCTGGGAAGACGTATCAATGTATCTCGCTTTAAAGCGGTCCGCGCGTTCAGGAACGTCAGGACGTCCTGTATTTTTCCGGTTGTAGTAGATAGGACACTGGCCGGACGCTGTGGGAAACGTCATGGGCAATTTGGCTGAGGGGTTGTAGTCCCCAAACACGACATCGGCGACCGCATGGCCCATTTGCGAGCCGAGAAACCATGTCACCAGGATGGCGTCGGCATTGTCGGCAAGCCATGGGATGGCTAATGGACGTCCATTGCGCAGTAACACCACAATGGGCTTGCCTGAAGCCTTCAATGCTTTGGCCAATTCCATTTGTGGTTTTGGAATTGTGATGTCCGCGCGCGACTTGGCCTCTCCGGACATATGCTGCCCCTCACCCACGGCGAGAAGAACAATGTCCGCCTGTGAGGCGGCCGCAATTGCCTCGTCAATCCCGCCATCGATAGCTTTTTCGATTCCGCTGCCTTTAACGACGATGAGAGAATCCGGGCTCATCAACGCCGATCGAATTCCGTCCGCGAGATTCACCGATTCATCATTCCGTCCAAAGATACTCCAAGGCCCATTAAGGTGTTCATTCTCTCGGGCGAACGGACCAATAAGCGCGAGGCGCTTGATGTCCTTGGCCAGGGGAAGCACATTTCCCTGGTTCTTCAGAAGAACGATTGATCGCCTGCCTGCATCGCGTGCCAGGTCGACAATCGGTTGGCTGCCGATAAGGGTCTCTTCTCGCTTTTTGTCGAAGTAACGAAAAGGATCGTCAAAGAGTCCAAGGCGAAATTTGTAACGCAGAACGCGTCTGACGGCGGTATCGATTTGGCTTTCTTGCACACGCCCTTGGCGGACCAAGTCTACCAGATGATCATTATACAGACCACTTTGCATGCTCATATCCAAACCGGCGTTAAGCGCTAGGCTGGTCGCGTCCTCTTCATCTGCGGCAAATCCGTGAGCCACGAGCTCTAAATCAGAGTTGAAATCGGAAACGACGAATCCATCAAAGTCCCATTCGTCGCGCAGAATCTGTTTGAGGAGGAACGGGTCGGCTGTCGCCGGCACGCCATTGATTTCGTTGAAAGCCGACATGATGGCGCCGGCACCGGAATCGATCGCAGCCTTAAACGGCGGAAGATAGTGTTGTCGCAAGGTCCGTTCAGAAATATCAACTGTATTGTAGTCGAGTCCGGCTATGGCCGCCCCGTACGCCGCAAAATGCTTTGGCGTCGCAAGCATGGTGTCGAATGACGACAGATCAGCGCCCTGAAAGCCGCGCACGCGAGCCGACGCGAAGAGGCTGTTAAGCAGGACATCTTCTCCGGCCCCTTCGACCGAGCGGCCCCAACGGGCATCCCGGGAAACATCCACCATCGGCGCGAAGTTCCAACTTATCCCTGCGGCCGTTGCTTCCTGAGCGGCAGCGCGTGCCGTTCGTTCCGCCAAGGAGGGCTCAAAACTCGCGGCCTCGGCCAAGGGGACGGGAAAGACCGTTCTGAAACCGTGGATCACATCCGCCCCGAAGATGAGCGGTATCCCCAGGCGAGATTCGTTGACGGCGACCTCCTGGTTACGCCGCAGCAAATCGACACCAAACCCATTAAATATCCCGGTCACCTTGCCGGCGCGAATTTCGTCGAAACGTTCCTCTGCGGGCTTGGGCTTGAACACAGGATTCACGGGATCGTGGTTCAAGGCCTCAAATGATGTGGCATACAGGCTGAGTTGTCCGACTTTTTCCTCCAAGGTCATCCGGCCAAGAAGGTTGTCGATAAAGGTATCCTCGTTCTTCATCGCATCTTCGGCGGCCGAACTACCGATAAAAGAAAAAGCCGTCACAGCGAACAAGGGAGCAAGCAGTAATTTTATGGCATTGCTCCCCTGCGCTTTCATCATGTTGCAAGGCTGATCGATCCGACTGGCCTAATCCGCACTTTCGTTCCTAGAACCTCAGTGCAACGCTTCCCCCGAAGCGGCGCTGAGCATTTCGCGGGATGATTTGGAAGAACCCACCCGGATCATTGATAAAGACCTCACCAATTGTCGCCGCATATGACTTGTCTCCAACGTTTCTGACAAAGAAACTCGCTTCGATGCGATCATTTGGAGAAATGACGCCGACAGCCAGGTCGACGAGCGCATAACCATCTTGCACCGTTCCTGGATTCTGATTGATGGCGAACTGAACCTCCGATTGGTAATTCGCGTTAACTTGCCCGTATACCCGCGGACCGTCGCCGCTGATCGGCTTTTCATAGCGAGCCTGAAGATTGAACTTCCATTCCGGCGAGTTCGGCAAGCTCCTGCCCGAAACATCCTGTATGGTGCCTCCGGTCACTGCCATACATCCTTGGGCCGCGGTTTGACCGGCAAAGCACGCTGCATTGGTGAAGGAACTAAAGAACGCATCTGTAAAGCCGACACCGCCCGTGAACGAGAGCTCGTCCGTCGGGTCCCAAACTGCCGTAAGCTCAACACCTCGTGCAACAGATTCACCGGCGTTCAACAAGGATGCCGCAGCCGTCGCACTATTGAACGCTTGGACCTGCAGGTTCTGGAACAGGCTGTAGAAGAGATTCAGATCGATGAAGACATTGCTCCATCCGAATGGACTTCCGCGAAAACCAAGCTCGAAGGCGTTGGCGGTTTCAGGGTCGACTGCGCCAGCATCCAACACGGCGGTCGTAATGCCCAAGGTCGCGTCAAATGCCAGCCCCTTGTACCCCCGGGCGTAGGTGGCAAATGCCGTGAATTCGTCTGTGATATCGTATTGAACCCCAGCACGGCCGATCACTGCAAAGTCTGTTGCTTCGTCCGATCCTTCAAACCCGTTGAAAACAGCCGTTTCAAAAGAGTTTTCCTCGTAAATAAAACGTATGCCTCCGATCAAAGACAACCGGTCCGTCACACCAAAGGTGGTGTCACCAAATGCTGAAAGGTTTGTGTTATCGACGTTAAGTGTAAAGAAACTGTCGGTCTCAAACGGGGCAAGACACGGGCTTCCCACAGCGAGGCCCGCAAAACAAAGTTGAACGTCCCGATCAAAGAATCGATCCGTTTCGTTTCGAAAATAGAAGAGACCGAGTACATAGTCGAACCGGCCGTCGGTATTGGATGTCAGGCGAAACTCTTGTGTCACTGTCGATGTCGCTGGAGATGCGCCCTGCTGCAATCCGACAGCACCCGTGACGGGAGCACTGCCTGTCGATCCGAAGAAGTCCGTATCGCCCAATGTCAGGTTTTGCGACCAATCCCTGTAAGCCGTCAATGAAGTCAGCGTTACCGGACCTAAATCCGCCTGGACCTCGAGCGACGCACCCCATTGTTCGTAGTCATCAACTTTGTCGATTTCGTTTGAAATGTCCGTGTTGACCGTAGACGGTATAACACCGGCTGCCAGTGTCAGAATATCTGTACCCGCTGCCTCCCGTAGCTGAAGATCACAGCAATTGCGGCGTTGCGAAAGATAGTCGCCGCTAATTTTCACATAAACGTTGCTGCCGACATCGAAATCGAGTTTGGCGCGCACCCCATAGGACTCCTCGGCACCATCCTCAATGCCGAGAAACACATTGTCATAGTAGTCGCCAAATTCTCGATAAAATCCCGTTACCCTGAAACCCATATTGTCGTTAATCGGTCCGGACACGGAAGCATCGACTCGATACTCATCCAACTCGGCGCCTCTGAATTTTAAAGAGGCTTCAAACTCCTCCGCCGTGTCCTTGGTGATATAGCTGATGACCCCCGCTGACGAGTTCTTTCCGAACAGGGTCCCCTGCGGTCCACGCAGGACTTCAATACGCTCGATGTCGGAAAACTCCACAAGGCCACTTCCGTTTCGGGCCAAAACAACACCATCGATAACAAAAGAGACACTGGGCTCGACTGTGACGCTGAAAACACTTGTGCCAACACCACGGATACGGACGGCTGTACCGTCCAGGCCCACAGCATCCGCAATAGTAAGTGACGGAACAAGCAGCGAAAGATCCTGAACATTATCGAAGAAGACGCGATCTAGCGCGTCTCCGTCCACGACGTTCACTGCGACGGGCACTTCGAGCAGCGTTTGTTCGCGCCGCTGGGTGGTCACGATCAGTTCATCCATCGTTTTTGCCGTACCGGCGCTAGAAGGTTCTGCGCCTTGTGCAAAAACTTGCCCCCCCCACAAGAATGCACATGACAGAGCACCGATCACGGCGGTGCACGCACCAATTTGGTTGCTGTATTTCATCCTACTCCCCATCGCTCTTGTTACCCGCATGCGAGCGTTCTTTTGTGCAATTGTCTGCGAGCACGCCTTCACACTCGTGTGACTATTTCCTTTTGTGCTCAAGTGAATAATATTGAATGGTTCATTTTATTCAATCCTGAATATTCTTTGTTGAATATTTTTCTGGTCTAATTCGCCGTTTGTGACAGTTCGGCAACAGTCGAGGCCGCAACAACCCTACAAATTCAGTAGACGGCTCATTACTTGTTGACGACTTTCGCGACTGCGAAACACCGCACTCGGATAGCTTCGTATTGATGCGACTAGTCGCGAGCACCATTTGCATTCCGTTTCTGTGCCGCTAAGTTAGTGAATCGAGAAATGCATCCTCAGAATTGTATTTTGAGTAAATACATCAGGAAGTATTATGAGAGCTTCGACCAAGCGCCGACCAACTCAAAAAAGCGAAGTTACACGCCAGAAGCTCTTGGAAGCGGCGGTAACGTGTTTGTGGAAATACGGTTATGCCAACACGACGCTCGAAACGGTTGCAGCCGAAGCCGGCATGAGCCGCGGTCCGCAACGATACTATTTCCCGACCCGTATCGATTTGATGCTCGGCGTCTGGAAACATCTTTCAGAACAACTTGTTGAAGATTATTGGGGATTCGATCAACCGGACTTGTCTTCAAGGGAACGTCTCGACCTGATGATCGATGCTTCGATCAAACGTGCCGGGTCACGAGCTCACACTGCGGAGCTCGAGTTGAAGCTTGCTATTCGTGGCGACTCTCCACTGAAATCCGTATTGAGTCCGCTCATCAATAGACGCGAGCAAGACGCCGATGAGCGGTGGGTCAAACTCTTCAAAGATACGGGCCGCTCAAGATCAGATCTCATTGCGACACGCTATATGTTGGTTAGCATGGTTCAGGGCTTGGCTATTCAACGGGCAACGGGACGCCCGACTGCGCTCTTAAAACGCATAGAGAAAGAGCTGCGCGACATTTCCCACGAGTTGATGGGGCTCTAAAGAAGTTACCGGCTGAGCGTCTCGGTCATGCTGCGCGGACGCGCCAAGAGTTCGTGGAACCATCAGCGGTCTTCCACATGCTCGAAGCGGATTGCCGCGCCTCCGCCTGGCGCCAAAATGAGGTTCAGCATCTCCGTAGAGCTGACGGCCTTCTTTTCAATGGCGATGTCATACGGAGATGTATCCCAATGAGCATTGTCACCGTCCCGGTAGATGTGCGCCGTGTAGTTCATGCCGTCATCAAGGAAAGTAAGCGGTAACTTCAATGCTCTCTCATTTTCATCGGTTAGCGCCCCTAAATACCAATCCGCTCCACCCTTCTCTTTGCGTACAAAGACCACAAAGTCGCCGACTTCCCCGGCAAGGGCCATTGATTGGTCCCAGTCCGTCGGAACATCTTTGATGAACTGAAAGGGCCCCGGTCGCGCGTCATAGTTCTCCGGAAGATCCGCGGCCATTTGGATCGGACCGTAGATAACGACATAAAGAGCAAGTTGTTTGGCAAGAGTCGTTTGCACCCTGTTATCTTCATCGCTCCGCCCAAGCTCTTCACTGACAGGCGGCTTCCTGTTCGGCATCAAGTCGAATATGCCGGGCGTGAAGTCCATTGGACCGGCCAGCATTCGTGTGAACGGCAGAATCGCCGTATGTTCGGGCGGATTAGGGGGCGTGCCCCAGGCGTTGTATTCCTGCCCGCGTGCGCCCTCTCGAGTCACGGCGTTTGGATATGTTCGCCTAAGGCCAGTATCTTTAACCGGTTCGTGCGGATTGATACTGATTTTGCGTTTGGCAGCCTCTTTGAGAACCATGAGGTGATGATTTACCGCCACTTGACCGTCGTGCCATTCGCGGCGCGTTATCCCACCGCTGTCGGTTTTTCGGAGCGAACCTCCGTCAGACACATATCCCGTTTTTGTATGCCGCATTCCATATCGCGCATTGAAATCGAGAGCGGCGTGTAGCTGTTGTTCGTAGTTTGTAAGGTTGCCAAATGTTTCATGGTGCCCAATGAGCCTCACACCCTTGCTGCGGGCGTAGGCCGCCACGGCTTCAATATCAAAATCGGATGTGGGTTGGGTAAAATTGATTTTTGTGCTGATTTCGTGTCGGCTCGCATCCCATCCCGTATTCCATCCCTCGACCAATACGCCTGAGAATCCGTTCTCCGCAGCAAAGTCAATATAGCGCATCGCCTCTGCCGTCGTCGCGCCGTGATGGCCTCCCCTCTGCCAAAACGTCTTGTCCCGAATATGCATCGCCCACCAAATGCCGATGTATTTGCCGGGCTCGACCCAGCTGACATCGCCGAGCGCGTTCGGCTCATTCAGATTGAGAATTAAGTCGGAATTCAAAAGTCCAACAGCGTCCGCTGAGATCTGGATCGTGCGCCACGGCGTCGTGAATGCCCCTTCTTTTTTTACCAGCGTCCCGTCGGAGCGGGGAGCCAAATCAGCCTTGAACACGGCCGGCCGGCGTTGATCAAGGGCCATAGCGGCGTAATCAATAAGCGCGGCCTCATGAATACTGATGTGAATGCCGCTCTGTGTACGAACCGTAAAGGGAGTATGAACACGATCGATGGATGTAAGGTCCGTTGTCCGGTAGAGGTACTCGTAGCGTCGCCAGTTGCGGCCTGGAATCCACCATGCGGTCGATCCCTTTGGCAACCGAAATTCCGTCAGTTCATCGACGATACTTAGAGGGCCGTCGGCAAATGCATCCGGAACTTCATATCTGAAACCCAACCCATCGTCGAAGATGCGGAACCGGACGCCCAACTTATGCGAGGGGGTTTTGTCCGATATGAACCGGACAAAAAGCTCGTTGTGGTGATCGCGGACGAAGCGCCGTTCGCCCCAGGGCTGTTCCCATGTTGTGTCAGCAGTTCGACGGTTGAAACTTTCGATTTTCATGCCCTCTGCCAGGCCGGGTGTGTTCGCAAACCGCAGGCCTATACGGGATGGCCCGATCACTTCGGTGCCCCTAAAGAGCACTTTGTAGATGGGTCGACCGAGGGGATCGACGTCCGCCTGGATCGAAATTTCGCCGTTGGGCGATGAAGCGGACGTCTCAGCGGCACTCGGGGTCACATACCCCGACAACCACACGCAAATAGCGGCAAAGCAAAGACGGCCCGCGGAATGTCGCGCGGTGCTCGATTTTCTTTGTGGAAGAAATTGGGAAGCGGAGCCGGCCTCGGACCTCAGCTTCAGGCCACCAAGTCTCTTTTGAGACACTTCGTCCCCCCGCTTGTCTGTACTGCCATGCTGCAGATCAACGCTTGGCGCTACGTAACAATACGCACCAAGCGCATTTTATTCAGATATGAATATTTTTAACAGTGAAATCCGTTCGTCTACGTATCTTTAGGCCGTCGCGGGCTGTCCATGCGTCGGGGCTTCCTCTCCCTTTATCCACGTGCGCTGCACCTGCAGGTCTGCATCCATCGCGACAAGGTCGGCGCGGTACCCCGGCGCAATCCGCCCCACCGTCGTTCCAATTCCGAGAAAATTCGCCGGGTTTGAGGCCGCATACAACGCTGCGCGCTCCAACGGAACCCCGAGCGTCTCTCCGGCGTTGCGGACGGCCGTTGCCATGTCCAGGCAAGCGCCCGCTAGGGTTCCGGACGGTCCTCTACAGGCACCGTCAACGACTTCTATTTTGCGCCCGTGCAACCAAAAGCTGGACAACTCCGTGCCGACGGTAGGCATAGCGTCCGAGATGAGGATCAGTTTATTTGCGGGTTTCATTGCCGTCGCGAGTTTCAAGACGGACGGATGCACGTGATGTCCATCGATTATCAGACTACACCAACAATTGTTGTCTTCGAGAGCGGCGCCAACCACCCCGGGCTCACGGGCCGCCAACGGCGACATTGCATTGAACAAATGGGTGACACCGGAAACCCCGCGGGCCAGCGCTTCTTTCATCTCCTCATAGGTCGCGTCGCTGTGACCAGCGGCGATTATGAACCCCCGCTCCGACAGAATAGATATCAACGAAGGCTCACACAGTTCCGGCGCCAGCGTAACCAAAGTGACGCCGCGCTTAAGTAAAGACAGCTGTGCGACATCAGCACCCGTCAACCTTCGGAAGCGCGAAGCGTCGTGTATGCCGTCGCGCTTTTCATTGAGAAACGGGCCCTCAAGGTGGACCCCCAAAAGACCCGGAACTCCCATCTCCATCGCCTTGTGGACCGTCGCCATAAAGCGTTGAATGCCATCCAGATCGGCGGAAATCAGCGTTGCCAAAAAACCGGTCGTGCCCGCCCGGCGGTGAGCATGCGCGATTTTCGAGATATCGTCGACGGTGCTGTCCGGCTCGAACAGCAGGCCGCCACCGCCGTTAATCTGAATATCGATGAAACCGGGCACTAGGAACATGCCCGTCAGATCTGTGACGCAGTTTTCGCCCTTTAGCCGTTCCAAAGGCGCTACCGCCGTCACATAGCCACTCTCGACGACAACCGCATGGTTATCGACAAAACAGTCATTCACTAAAACTCTGGCGTTGGCGAGTACGGCTTTCTTCACAATGTTTCAGTCACCTTTGAAAGGTGGGGTGGATAATCGGGATTCCTCGCGCGGGCCACGGCGAGCGCATTCACCATGCGGTAGAACGACTGAAGTTGAGCGATGGGCACTAGTGCGGGATGTCCGTCAACTGTGGGCAGATGATCCGTATGCTCCTCATTGATGTCCGCGCCCGCAATTAGAACCCTCGCTCCTATGGATGTTAGCTTGCGCGCCGCCTCCAGCGACGCGACACGCGTGGCATCCGCTTGAACAAAAATGAGGGCGGGGAATCCATCCTGTATGATCGCTGCAGGTCCATGGAAAATTTCCGCAAGACTGATGGCCTCTGCATGAAGCCCGCAGGTTTCCTTGAACTTTAGAGCCGCTTCCTGAGCAGCGGCCAGACCAATACCGCGTCCGGCAACGAAAAGACCGGCCGCGTTTGAAAGCACATCCTCGACGGCTGACCAGTCCAGCTCCTGCGCTTGGCCTAACAGATCAGGTAAGTCTTTGAGAGCGCGTTGGAGAACGGCATCTTGCTCCCATGCCGCCACTAACCGCGCCAGCGCCGCGAAGGAAGCCAGGCATGATTTAGATGCGGCGATACTGACTTCAGGTTCCGCGCAGAGCGGTACGATCCAGTCGGCCATCTGAGCAAGCGGAGAGTCGACCACATTAATGAGAGCAATGATCTCGGCGCCACCCGCTTTGACACCCTCTACAGCAGCAAGGATGTCCGGGCTGGCGCCCGATTGGGAAATCACAAAACAAACGGCTTCGCGAAGATCCGGCTTTGCACCATAAAGGGATCGTACCGAGGGCGCGAACGACGCCACTGGTATGCCAAGACGGGTTTCGATCAAGTATTTTGCGTAAGTGGCGGCGTGATCTGAGCTACCGCGCCCGATCGTCAGGACCAGTTTAGGCGCGGCACCGCGCAACCTGTCGCCAACATCTTTGCATGTTCGCCCAAGTTGCACCTCCTGTTGCGCGATGACCTTCGGCGTTTCCGACAGTTCTGCGAACAGCCGTGTTTTTTCGGCCGGTTTTTCGTCAGTCGACAAAACAGTGCCCATCATCCGTCGCCTGCGCTCAATTCGGCAACAAAATCATAGGCATCACCACGGTAGTAAGAGCGCGTAATTTCGATCGGCTTGTCGTCGCCGGCAAAGCCGCGCCTTTCGATACGTAATCCCGGGTCACCGGCAGAGATCCCCAAAAGGTCAGCCTGTTTTTTGTCGAACAGAACGGCACGCAGCACTTGCAGTGCTCTCGTAGGGCGGTATCCGGCTTCATCGAGCGCCACATAGAGAGAGGTGTCGACCACGGAAGGTGATGGCAAACAGAATGCCGGCACGGTCGTATACTCCAACGCCATGGTCGAATCGTCGGCGAAGCGAATGCGGTGAAATCGATAGACCGGCGAGCCTGGGCTAAGCGCAAGCAGCAGGGCTTCTTCCGGTGTCACAAGTCCGGCCTCTCGCTTAAGCCATTGGCTGCCGGGCGTTTGCCCGCGCGCTGTGATGTCTTCGGAGAAGGACGATAGTTTTGCAAAGTTCTTTTCGACGCGGCTGGTGACGAAGGTGCCGGCGCCCTGACGGCGGGCCACTAATCCTTCCCGCACCAAACCGTCGACCGCTTTACGCACCGTGATGCGCGAAACATCCAATGCCTGGGCCAGCTCACGTTCCGCCGGCAGGAAGTCTTCCGGTGCCCAAACATTATCCTCAATCGCTCCGCGCAACGCTTTCTGCAGTTGCTGATAGAGGGGCGTGGGATTGGAGGCGTTTAAAGCAGAGCTGATGCTCTCAAACTGGGTCACTCGTGATCTCCTCTTCGGCCGACGCTCGATCTTTCGCGCAGTACCTCTGCGATACCGAAACAAGAAAAAGGATACCACTATAATACCAAAAATTCAATACTTGCCATATTGGTATCTATTTGGCACTATGTCACATATTCGACGTGCCGGCGGTGGCTTTCTGGTTGGGATTTTGGCGCGCTGGCATTGATCACATCCTCGAACAGCAACGCAGAATTGAGGAGAGGTGTGGGGTCCATCCCTGGGAGTCAATCAACGGTAGCGATAGGCGAAACGCTGGTGATCGGCGCTCCGCTCGCCGGATGGACGTTCGAATTGAGCGACATACCGGACGAAGCCTTCGCCTCCGGCGCACTTGGGCCCGGTGTCGCCATCGATCCGACTGCTGGAATGGTGTCTGCCCCGTGTGCAGGATGCGTCGTTGCCGTGGCTAAGACAAGACACGCATTTACGATCCGCGCCGAGAACGGTGCCGAAATCCTCATCCACATCGGCCTTGGGACCGCCGCATTGCGGGGCAAGTTCTTTCAGACCCAGATTGCCCAAGGCGACATGATCTCCGCCGGCGACATACTGGCGACGGTCGATCTCGATGGCCTAGCGGAGCAAGGGGTCTGCTTGTTGTCGCCGCTGGTTGTTACCAACAACGATGACTACGACGTAAAAGTCTCACCAGCCAGTACTCGTTTGGACGCCGGCGCACATGTAATGACCGTGGTGGCCCAATCGGTTATCACAAACGGTGACCATGGATGTGTTTGGGTCGGTGGCACGCCGGCGACGCAATCGCACCGACTGCAACTTGAACACGGACTGCACGCACGCCCCGCCGCAAGAATCGCCGATGCGCTGAAGGGTCTCAATGCCAGTGTCCAAATTTCACACGAGGAACGCTCGGCCAATGCGAAGAGCGTTTCCTCTTTGATGGCGCTGCACGCACCGTTCGGCGCGCAACTTGAGCTGTCTGCGTCCGGCCCCGACGCTAAAGCAGCAGTAGAGGCCGTCGGCAAAACCCTGACAGAAGATTCAACAGAACACGGACGGCCGCCAACAGACCAATTGGCCTCATTCATCGAGCCGCCCGATTCGGATCCTAATGCAATAAAAGGAACGGGCGTATCGCCGGGAATTGTTATCGCGACCGTTGGTCGTTTCGAACCGACCGAAGTCACGATCCCGCAGCATGTAGGTTCCGCCGACGAAGAGACGGCTCGGCTCCGGCGAGCCATCGCCGCCGTCATTGCATCGCTGGATAAGATCGTAAGCAAGGCAAATGCGGCCGATGAAACTACTACAATCTTTATCGCGCATCGCGCGCTGTTGCAGGACCCGGTTGTGATAGAGGGGGCGAATGCCCAAATCGCCGCCGGCATGAATGCGGGTCAGGCATGGCGCCACGTCATGAGCCGGCATGGTGAGGCGATGACCGCCGCCTCTCATGCACACGCTGCTGAAAGAGCGGACGATTTCCGCGACCTCGAGCACCGGGTACTCGCCTGCCTATACGGGGAAAACGATGAAGAAAACCATTTAGCTGCCAACACTGTTGTACTGGCAGCGGACGTGACTCCCTCGCAGATGCTTGACCTGGGGCGACAAAACATCGCCGGCATCGCGCTTGCTAAAGGCGGACCCACGTCGCATGCGGCCATTTTAGCAAACGCGATGAAGGTACCCGCTGTGTTCGGCCTGGGGCCTCAACTGCTGAATGTTGCAGATGGTGAGACCGTCATATTGGATGGCGGTCAAGGTCTGCTGATCCCGTCCCCGGACAGCGAGCGAATCGCTATGGCGCGACAGGCGATAGTGCGTGAAGAGCATCAGCGGGAGGCCCCCACAAAAACGGACGGCGACTTAACCAAAACGATTGATGGCATCGCGATTAAGGTCTGCGCCAATGTGGCTTCCCTTGAAGAAGCAACGTCATCCGAGATTTACGGTGCCGACGGAGCTGGCCTGGTACGGACTGAGTTCCTGTTTCTCGACAGACAAACATCGCCCAACGCTCAGGAGCAAGCGGCAATGTATCGCCAGATCGCCGATGCATTACCGGAGAAACCGGTCGTCATTCGCACGCTGGACGTTGGTGGCGACAAGTCGGTTGCGTTTTTGGAGACGGCGACGGAACCCAATCCGGCGCTGGGCGTACGCGGCATCAGAACATCCTCGGCACGACCCGATCTGCTTGCAACTCAGCTTGAAGCAATCGCCGCGGCCAATAGGTCAGGTCAACTCTCGGTGATGCTGCCAATGGTAACCTCGGTGGAAGACGTGCGTCGAGCCCGTGAGGTTTTGGACCGGTTGACGCCTTCAACGGCATCGGCTCCGCCGTCACTCGGCGTGATGATTGAAACCCCCGCGGCGGCGCTTATCGCGCCGCAACTCGCAAACCACGCCGACTTCATGTCGATCGGCACCAATGATCTGGCTCAGTATGGCCTCGCCATGGATCGCGAACACCCCGATCTCGCACCCGAAGTGGACGCCCTACATCCCGCAATCCTGAAGCTGATCGAGATGACCGTGACGGCCGGAAAAGCCCACACCTGTCCGGTCAGTGTGTGTGGCGCGATTGCCTCGGATGCGACTGCGCTCCCCGTTCTCCTGGGCCTTGGTATCACCAATTTGTCCGTGGTCGGAGCACGCGTGCCCGAAGTCAAGGCGGAGATTCGCCGACTAAAACTGGAAGACTGCCAACCCGTCGCCCAATTTGCCCTCGCCATGGGTTCGGCGAAAGAGGTTCGCGCCCTACTCGGATGGTTCCGTCAACAACACACTGGCAGCGTCAAATGACTGCGGGTTTCTCCATTCCCGGCATGGCGGGCGCTCAAAAGCTCGGGCGATCACTGATGCTTCCAATCGCAGTGTTGCCCATCGCCGGACTAATGCTGCGCCTTGGTCAGGAAGACCTGCTTGACATATCTTTCATCGCGGCGGCGGGCGACTCTATCTTCGCAAATCTAGGACTGATCTTTGCAATTGGGGTCGCCATCGGTCTGGCAAAAGGCAATCACGGCGCGGCGGCTCTGGCAGGTGCCGTCGCCTTCCTGGTGGCGACAACAGGCGCCAAGGCGCTGATGGTGATTCCTGACGCGGCGCTGACCGGTCTTGCCGGCGATATGCGCGCCCTCACTGAAATTCAGCTTAAAGAGGATGCGATCGGCAAACTGAACGTGCCGCTCGGCATCCTTTGTGGTGTCGTCGCCGGCATTCTGTACAACCGCTATTCGAACATCCGGCTTCCGGAGTATCTGGCTTTCTTTGGAGGGAAGCGCTTCGTACCGATCGCCGCCGGGTTGGCAGGCCTTATCTTGGCACTTGGCTTCGGATTTGGTTGGCAATTGCTCGAACAGGGCATGAATTTCGTCAGCCGCATAATCATCGAGTCGGGCGAGATTGGACTATTTGCTTACGGAGTGCTCAACCGTTTGCTGATCGTCACCGGCTTACATCACATATTGAACAATGTAGCCTGGTTCCTGGTCGGAGAATATGAGGGTGTGACGGGTGATCTGCGCCGCTTCTTCGCTGGCGACCCAACGGCGGGGACGTATATGGCGGGCTTCTTCCCAGTGATGATGTTCGGCCTGCCGGCCTGCTGCCTTGCCATGTATCATGCCGCGCCGAGTGATCAACGCCGCAAGGTCGGTGGCCTGTTCGCCTCTATGGCTCTGACCTCATTCCTCACCGGCGTCACGGAACCGATCGAGTTTACCTTCATGTTCATGGCGCCAGTTCTTTATCTGGTCCACGCGTGTCTCACCGGTCTGTCGTTGGTGCTCATGGACTTGTTCGGCGCGAAGATGGGATTTGGGTTCTCCGCGGGTTTTTTCGACTATGTTCTGAACTACAGCGCGGCCACCCGACCCTATCTGTTGCTCATTATAGGGCCCGTCTACGGCGCAATTTACTATGCCGTGTTTCTGATTTGCATCCGCGCCTTTGATTTGCGCACGCCCGGCCGAACGGAAGAGGTTGCACCATCCAAAACAACGCCAGAACCGACGGACGAAAATTCAGTGTCGTTCATCGAAGCGCTAGGTGGCCCGCAGAATATAGTGGCACTCGACGCTTGCATGACTCGTTTGCGCCTTGAGGTGCTGAATAACGGGACGATCGATGCTGACCGATTGACGGCATTAGGTGCCAAGGGCGTTGTTCGCCCGTCCCCCACGACCTTGCAAGTTGTTATGGGGCCGATGGCGGACCAATTGGCGGACAAGATCAATCAAACCCTGAACGCATATCGCGACCACGAACTGAAACCGCAGGCATGCGAAACTGGTCCTTCAGGCCCGCCGGTTCAATCAGTCGAACAGTTGCCGGATGCGCTCCTGCCGATCGTCGCGGCGGTTGGTGGACAGGCGAATGTCGCCTCCCTCACGCACAGCTTTAACCGACTCCGCCTGACAGTGAAGGACCCGTCCTTAGTAGTCCAACAGGGACTCAATACCGCCGGGGCGCGTGACATCGTCTGGTTTGGAGACCATGTACTGCACGCCCTATTCGAGAAAACGATTTCCGATAACACTCGGAACGCGACGGCCGACGGCGCCTGAGTGACAAGTTAGGCAGGAAGGAAAAATTGAATGAACGATGTAACACGCCGTTTCGTCCTGGGCAGCAGCCTATCGGGACTTGCGCTTGCCGGCGGCAAAGCTCTTGCGCAAGACGCCTATGAAAACGAAACCAAATTCATCAAAGAGAGCTTCACACCGGCCCGGCCGGTGACCGCCATTACACTCGGCGCGGGCAATAGGGGCCATGTCTATGGCGGTTACGGCCTGACCAATCCGCACCAGCTCGACATTATCGGGGTCGCCGAGCCAATTGAGCTGCGCCGGGAGGGATACAGCACACTGCACGACATCCCCTCAGAAAACCGTTTTACCACATGGGAACATGTCTTCGACCGGCCGAAGTTTGCCGATGCCGTCATCATTTCGACACCCGACCACTTACACTTCGGTCCTTTCATGCGCGCGCTGGAGATGGGCTACGATGTGTTGCTCGAAAAACCCATGGCCCGGTCCTGGGACGAATGTTTGCAGATGCAGGCTCTGGCCCAACGCACCGGGGGCGTTGTCGGCGTCGCCCATGTTCTACGCTACACACAGTATTACCGAGAAATGAAAGCGCTAATCGACCAAGGCGTCATCGGCGACATCATCAGCATAGAACATCGCGAACCGGTCCATTACGCGCATATGGCACATTCCTATGTGCGCGGAATCTGGAAACGTTCGGAAGTCTCGACGCCGATCATTCTCGCGAAATCTTGTCATGACCTCGACATCTTATACTGGCTAACGGGTGCTCCTTGCGACACGATTTTCGCTTCCGGGGATTTGACGTGGTTTGCCCAGGCCAACGCACCGGAAGGCAGCACAGAGCGCTGCACCGACCCCTGCCCTCATGTGGACACTTGCCCCTTCTCCGCCGTCAAAATCTATTTAGAACAGAACAGCTTTCTCGGCCATCTCGATGTTCGCGGCAGCGCGGTCGGAAAGGAAGACCATATCCGCGAGCGATTGCGCAGCACCGACTATGGGCGCTGTGTCTACAAACTGGACAACAATCAGCCTGACCATTTCGTAGCGTCCCTACGCTTCCAAAATGGAGTCACCACCGCATTTTCGCTCCAAGGGCTCACCTCAAGTTTTGGTAGGCGTATGCGCATCATGGGAAGTGCAGGCGACCTGGAGGGCGACGGTCAGAAGTTTGTCGCCACCAACTTTGCCACGCGCAAGATCTCCAGCTACGAGCAACGCACCTTGCTTTCCGGACATGGTGGCGGGGACGGCGGCCTGATGTATGACTGGGTGCGTGCCGTATCGATGCAAAAGCCGGAAATCCTCGCTTCTGGCATTGATGAGTCCATGGAAAGCCATGCGATGGGATTCGCCGCCGAACGCAGCCGGCTCAACAAAACCAATGAGGTCGTTCATGCCTAGCAACTCAAGACACAAGCCGTTTGGATTGGCGATTGCTCTCTTGGTCCTGATGGGTTGCGGCGAGTCCGGCAGCTCAAGAACGCAAGCAGAGCCCGCAATCGCCGGAACATGGTCGGCGTTTGACGGCCGCTTCGCGGTGCAGATCACGGGCTGCATTGGCGCCGCCGGTCCCTATTGCGGCACGATCGTGTCAGCACCTCCAGGTCCGGACGGCCCGGAATCGATGCTTGATGCACGAAACTATGACCCTCTGATGCGCAACCGCCCGCTGATTGGCGTAAACGTGCTCGACGGACTGCGGGAGGAGAACGGCGCGTGGCGGGGACGGATCTATCTTTTCCAATCTCTGGGCCTCCACGCCGAAGCGATCGCGACTCCAAGAAACAATGACGAGTTAAGTGTAAAGACGTGCATCAGTGGCGGCTGTAGCGAACAATTCTGGATACGGACAGATCTTTAGATGACTCTTCGAACCAGAAGAGAGCGGCGCCCTCATCGATAGAAACCAGATCGGCAACAATGCGGTGCGTCCAGGCAATCCGTTTGTTGCTGACAAAACACGTTTCCGTTACCAGAGATGGTCATTCAGTTTTGGAAGTTGGCGACCGTCCTTTCAGGATTAAGCCACTCTTCCGCTGTTACTGATGATCAAAAGAAAGCGAATGGATCCAGGGCGATTAACTCCCAAAAGAATCAGAGGCTATCATGCAAAACCTCCAGGTAAGCCAAAGAGACCAGTTCGCCCTCGCCTGCCTCCACCGCCAGCGCCCTTCGGGGTCCATTCCGGAAACATCGATAACGGCCGATTTCCCACTGAGAAACGGTCCGTCTCCCAACGGGCCGGAGGGTTCACACGCGCCAAATAGATGGGCGCATGGGGTTGATCCGATGTTTGAACACCTGGCCAGCCCACTCCCCCTCCCAACCACCCGGATACGGTACCCTGGCGTGTGGTTGGGAGGGGGAGTGGGCCGGTGATGCACAAAACAACAACGGGTGCATGGGGTTCATCCAAGTTTTTGGGAATACCCCACCCGCGGCAGGGAGAATGGGCGTTTGGCCGACCATCTAAGGTGACCACAACAGGACTATTCACGTGTCAAACAGCGGTCCCCATCCCGCCTCCGCAGACTGACCAAACTTGAACGCACGTCGGGCCAAGATCGCTTTCGCAGCTTCCGTCCGCCGACCCGATAGTTTTGTTAAGGCCACACATGACGAAACGCGGTCGCGCGGCGAGCGTTCCGTCAGCGAAAGGCAATCAGAGTTCGAATAAGTGTTCCTCACGGCCTTTACGAAAGTGACGCCCTCAGAAACCGTGCGATCTCTTGTTGCAACACTTGGGGAATCTCGAATTGCGGGGAATGTCCGGCATTCTCCATGATGGTCAGTTCAGAGTTTGGGATCTTTTCGTGGTAGATCTCCGCGTACGCAATGGGCACCACCGGATCTTCTCTACCCCACAACAACAGGGTCGGCGCCTTGATTTCTTCCGCCTTTTCGTTCATGCGGAAATCTTCACCGTTTTCCACTTCGGCAACAAGCGCGTTCAAGAACTTAATTTTCGGCTGCAGCTCCCTGATCATGTAATTCACAACCACGTCGGGCATGGACGGTTCATTTGCAAATACGTTCGCAAGGATACTATCAAAGTATTCGCGATCGACGACATCGGGGTAGTAGAGATAGACCGACTCATCTGTCTGCTGAGTACCGGTTGCATTGATGAGCACGAGACCCCCCACCTTATCTGGATGACGGTAGGCATACGCAGCCGCAACGTGACCACCCATGGAGTTTCCGCCAATGGTAAATCTATCCGCTTTCAGTGCAGTCAGGAGCCCGTCGACAAAGTCGACCTGCCCTCGGATGCTGTAATTGCGCCCTTCCTCCAGAGCGTTTTCACCATGCGCCGCAAGATCAGGCAAAACGACACGATAGAACCTCGTCAATCTAGAAACCGTGCTGACAAATGAGTTCTTGTCGTCTCCAAGGCCATGCAAAAGGATAAGCGTATCCGATTTGCCAGCGCCGCCTTCGAAGAAATGCGATTCGTAGCCGTCGACATTAACGGATCTGCGCTTCAACCCAGATCGGTATGCTGCCATGCTCTGCAATGACCGAACCAGAACGCCGGGAAAGAATCGATAGATGACCCAGCCGGCCAATGAGAGGACAGCAATCAATCCAGTTGTGAGATAGAGTATCGTCAGCATTCAAACAGTCCACGCCGCCGCATCGGCCATAAACTGGTACGGTACAGAGACTTTGGATTCCGTGGTTTGATCGCTTTGAAGGACCGGCGCAACCTTTACAATAGTTTTTTGCCGGAACGGCCATACCGAACGAGACAATAGCCCTAGCGCCTTCTCTCTCCGACAGTTTGGTGGGTGCAACACCACTGCATCCTTCCTATCCACAGAGACCACAAACATTTGGATACATGGGACTGGCTCAACAAAACCGCCGAATGGAACAACCTGGTCGCGACCGCAAGCCGGACGGATACATGTTTCTCAATAAGTCCATTCGTAATCATTTGGATCTGGCTTTCTCACCATCTCGAAAAACTCGTGCATCGTCCAAGGCATTTTGATCCCTGAGCGGCCGTATTCGTTCACGTAGTAGCCGCCGACCCCCTCGGTTTCCCAAAGCAGCTGCTTGTTCCTTTCGTCCATTGCATTGTTGTATTCGACATATTTTTCTTTCCGGACTTCCATTGCGCTGAGATCGTGTTCGATCATGTGCACCATCAGATCGCCGATGTAACGCGACCAGATTTCCGCCCAGTCGTGAAATCCCCCGGCGCGGGACTGCGAGTTTGGTCCGTAACAAACGAAGAAATTCGGCAAACCTGGCAGCGTAAGCCCGAGAAATGCCCGTGCACCGTCTTTCTCCCAAAGTTTTTTGGGTGTTGCACCGTCACGGCCCACATAGTTAACCGGCCAAAGAAATTTCGAGACTTCGAAACCAGCACCCAAAATGATGAGATCAAACTTTCGCTCCTTTCCATCCCGACCAAGGATGCCGTTGGTAGTAATTTGTTCGATGCCATCGGTCACAAGATCCACATTGTCTCGCGCCAGAGCATCATACCAGCCATTATCGATGACCAGACGCCGCGCTACGGGCGGATAACTGGGAATGCACTTTTCCGCGATATGAGGCCGATCGGGAAACTTGCTGTAGATATAGTCGGTCAGTGTTTGCCTAAAGGCGGTATTGCGCTCATTGACCACCCCACCCTTGGCAATCCAGTTGGGGTCAAGGTCTTGCAAGCCTTGCACTTGCGCTTCTGCCACATAAGCCGAGTAAACAAACCAATTCCAGTATCCCGGAAGATTATCAAACAACCAACGCTTTTCCGGCGATACAGTCGACCGATATCCCCTCACAGGGGTAATCCAGCTTGGCGTGCGCTGGTAGACCGTGAACTGCTTCGCTCTCTCTGCAATTTCAGGAGCAAGCTGACAGCCGGTTGACCCAGTCCCGATGAGGGCTATCGCTTTCCCGTCTAGATCGAAGGAATGGTCCCAATCGGTCGTATGGAACATCTTACCTTCAAACTCGCGAATGCCCGGAATACCGGGTAACCTCGGTGTACTGAACAGCCCCGAACAGCTTACAATCACATTGGCGGCATGCTCGAACGGCCCGTCAGGACCAATGAGATTCAACTTCCAACGTTTTGAATCTTCGTCCCAACGCGCATCGGTCACATGGGTCTCTAAGTGAATATGCGGTGCCACGCCATACTTTGCTGCGATGTGCTGTATGTATTCCTTCAATTCTTTTTGCGTCGCAAAGTGGCTTTTCCAGGGATAGTTCTTTTCGAATTTGTATTGATACAAGAATGTGGTGATATCGACCCGCGCTTGGGGATAGTCATTGAGCTCCCAAGTTCCCCCGATGCCACTCTGTCGATCAAATATCTGATAGGGAATGCCAAGGCGTTCCAGTTGGACCGCGATACCGATACCGCTGAAGCCCGCGCCAATGATCGCGACACTAAAATCCTCAAGTTTCTCTCTGGGTATACCGTCCGTCCATTCGGATCTCCGCGGAAAGTCTTCAAATGCCAATTCTTCGTAACCGTAGTTGAACTCGGCGTCGCTGATGGATCGCCCAATGAACACTTCCATCAGCTCACGGGCCTCGTCCCTAGACGGCGGCCGGATCTTTCTAAATTTCTGTTTCAGCAGGAAGTTGACTGCATAGTCTGTAATTCTGGATCGATCGTCTGCCGCCACACTGTACGCACGAAATGCACCTCCCTGGAGTTCTTGCATTTCAATGCCGACCTTCGTGAGTTGAGGGTCACCGGTCTGCTGAAACAGCGCCATCCGCAGAGCGTTTAAGTTTGATTGCGCAACGGACCGGCGGACGAATGCTTCGTCGATGTCCGACTTCGTGTACGCTTTTCGAGCTTTAGCCGCTTGACTCATTTCACTGACCCGGCTCCTGTGATTATTGATTTGTACGGATACAAAGATTGAACCTTAGGATTCGAGAACCATTCGGTATCGAACGCTCCCTTCCTTCACACGCGCAACCGCTTCGTTGATACGGGACATTGGCGCCACCTCGATTTTTGGCCGCACGTGGAACTGCGCCGCAAAGTTCAGCATGTCATGCATGTCTTTCGAGCTCCCCGCCGCGCTTCCGGCAATTGTGCGTGCGCCCGGAATTAGCATTCCAGCCGGAAAAGCAAGAGGTGCTAATGATGCGCCAACGATGCAAAGTCGCCCTTCTGGCCGAAGTAGCGATACATAGGAAAACCAATCGACATCGCCGTATACGGTAGAAATGATGAAATCAAACGTTCCCTTAAGTGCATTCAAATTCGGTTCCGACGACACATCGAAACACTCGTCAGCACCAAGGGAATGATGTCTGGAAACTTCTTCATCGTTCAGTCCAGCCGAAAGCGTGGTTACCCGCATCCCCATATTGCAGGCGAACTGAACCGCTAGGTGGCCCAGTCCCCCCACTCCGAGAACCGCTACGTTTTCGCCTGGACTGCCGAGCCGACATAGGGCTGAGAAAGTCGTCAGACCAGCACAAAGAAGCGGTGCGGCTTCGGCTGAGGGAAGCGCATCGGGAATTTTAACCGCGGAAGCACCGGGCACGATGATCCGGTCGGCAAATCCGCCTAGTCCACCTGGCGACGCTGTCAGAGTCTTGTGCGAGCAGTAGTGATCACGCGCAGACCTGCAATCGTGACATTGTCCGCAGGAGGATCGAATGGGTCCAATGCCGACACGATCCCCAACAGAAATCGATGTAACAGCGTCGCCACAAGTTTCCACTACGCCGACGATCTCGTGGCCGGGAACCAAAGGAAACCCGCCCATGCCTAGCGCATCATCGATGAGATCGATATCGCTATGGCAAAGACCGCAGTGCGATATTTTGACGACCACATCGTTGGCCCCCAAAGGGCCAGCCTGGAATGCCCCCTGCGCCAAACGGCCACCCTTCGAATGAACCGCATACCCCTGAATGTCCATGAGTCGTCCACCACCCTTTTTTTGGAATTTTAGGGGTCGACAGTAGTAGAATCTAATTTTATGATTTTTTGCTCAGCTATAGATCTCATGAATGGTTAGAAATGGCGTTGAATCTTTCCGGGATCGATCTGAACCTCTTGGTCATTCTGGACGCTCTTCTAGAGGAAAAGAACGTTACTCGCGTGAGCGAGCGAGTGGGGCGCAGTCAGCCTGCCGTTAGCAATTCGCTTCGCCGCCTGCGGGCACTTTTCGACGACGAGTTGTTGGTGCAAGAGGGACGAAGTATGCGGCTGACCGAGCGGGCGCATCAACTAAAAGGGCCCCTTAGCCAGGCGCTCAGTTCGGTTAAGCGCACGCTGGAGACCAAGGCGAAGTTTGATCCGTCCAGTGACCAATTTACGATCCGGCTGTTCGCTTCAGGATATGTCTCGGTGGTACTGCTTCCGAAACTTATGGAACGTCTCAAGCGGGAAGCGCCAAAAGCCGATCTGATCGTGTCTTGGGGCGATCGAAATAAGATTGGTCAAATGCTGTTGGCGGAAACCGTCGATGTGGCCATTGGACATTATCATGACACTTTGAGCGGCGTTAAACGCGCCAAGCTCTTTTCCGAGAAACCGGTCGTGCTGGGTCGAAAAGGTCATCCGGCCTTCAAGAATGGCCTTACCGTCGCCGACTTTGTCGAAGCCCCACATGTGTCGGTTTCATACGAAGCACTGCGTTTTGGTTATGTGGAACAAGCTGCAGCTGCGGTTGAAGCCATTTATCGAAGCGAGATCATTATTTCCGATTTTCTCGTAACACCTTTCTTGACACTAAAGTCAGATGCGCTTGCGGTTGTCGGCGAGAGGTTAGCACGTGTTTTTTGCGATTCAATGGCGCTTGAATATCGACCGATCCCGTTTTCCATCGCACCCATTGGCATTGAGATCATTTGGAGCCCGGCCGTGGAAGAAGACGCCGCACTCTCTTGGTTTAGAGATCTGGTGTGCGAAGTCGCCCCGACACTATAGAGCGGTTGTGAGATATCGATTGCGCGTTCCGCGGGTGACCGAACCGCACCGGGCTTCTGCTTTTATGATGGGGCAGCACCGACCACACGGATTGCAGGCGTCACTTGATGACGCTTAAATTTCCATCCTTGCGGTGTCCTCACAACAACACTCTTATAGTCGGCTCCGACGATAGCTGTCTGCGCGTCGCGGTCCATCAGAATCAAGGCTGTTGCCTCCACCTCACGCTGTGATTCATCGCCATCCCCCAGCATCAGATTTACGACACAGTGACGCGTGGTCGCCCCCGACAAGCTGGAGACATGGGATGCGATCGCATCCCGCCCGGCGATTTCTATTCCCGCCGCACTAAACACCCCATCAGGAAGAAACAAATCCGCTGCCGCCGGGTCCGCCGCATCGACGTGTTTGCTGAGTTTTGTGAAGAGTTGCTCGATTAGTGGCCGGATATCGTTGATCATGTTTCCACCTATCTCCTAAACCAATCTGGACTGCTTTCCCGTCCAGTACTTTTCGCGCAGCAAGCGTTTGTACAGTTTGCCGTTGTCTTCCCGCGGCAGCTTTCTATCGAAGTCAATGGAGCGGGGACACTTAACAGCCGCCAAACTTTTGCGGCAATGTTCAATCAACTCATCCACGAAGGCATCACCCACATCGTCCCAGTCTAGTGGCTGAATGACGGCCTTTACCTCCTCGCCAAATTCGGGATTAGGCACTCCGAACACAGCTGCGTCCGCAACACGAGGATGTGTGAGAAGAATGTTCTCAGTTTCCTGAGGATAAATGTTCACGCCACCGGAAATGATCAAGTTTGAAGCGCGATCAGTCAGGTAGAGGTATCCATCCTCATCCACATGACCGACATCGCCGTAAGTGCGCGCACCTTTCGCGTTAGCAACAGCCGCTGTGTCTGCCTGCCTATTTAGATACTCGAATGAGGGGCCGCCCGAAAAGTACACGAAGCCCGTTTCTCTGGCGCCGAGCTCATTACCATTTTCATCGAAGATGTGAACCTGTCCGACTTTCGACCTGCCAACTGATCCCTGGTGTTCCAACCACTCCTCTGACGTGATGGTGCACGAACCGATCCCCTCCGTTCCGCCATAATACTCATAGAGAATGGGCCCCCACCAATCGATCATCGCCAATTTGGTATCGACCGGGCAGGGTGCAGCACCGTGTATCGCGACTCTGTGTGTATCCAATCGGTACTTGGCTCGGATTTCGGCCGGAAGACCAAGCAGCTTTATAAACATGGTAGGCACCCACTGGCTGTGGGTCACATTGTGTTGCTCGATCAATGACAATGCTTTTTCCGGATCGAACTTCTCCATGGCAACGACGGTGGCGCCGATAGAAAGGATGCCGATGGCGAAGCGGAGCGGCGCCGCATGGTAAAGCGGCGCTGGCGAGAGATAGACTGAGTCCGCTGTGAGACCGAATTCCTTGTAGTACAAGGCGGCCGAGTCATCTTGCGCATCAATGGCTCGTTCAGGCAGCGGCAAGCGGATGCCCTTGGGCTTTCCTGTTGTTCCTGAACTATAGAGCAGATTTTGCCCAAGAGCCTCGTCAGAGATGCGCGACTCGGGATATCCTCGGACGGCTTCATCCAACGGCTCAAAGTCGGCAATCGGTCCACGCACGCTATACTTCAATTTCAGATCCGGAAGCATGGCAGCAGAAGCCGATACAGTTTCTTCATATGCATGATCGGCGAAAAACACGCCGGCACCGCAATCTTTTAGAATGTAGGCAATTTCAGAGGCGGTGAGACCTGTCGCTATTGGCGTATAGAAGAGTCCCATACGCATTGCAGCACAGCATATGTCGAAGAATTCGAGGTGGTTGCCCACCAAAAGCGCAATCGTGTCCCCCCGCCGAAGCCCTTGCGCGCGGAGTAGATGGCAGACACGATTCGAGCGCCGGTCCAGTTCCGCAAAAGTCAATTTTTTGCCAGAACCCATAATTATTGCCGGATGGTCGGGTCTGGTGAGCGCGGGCAGTGCCGGATGCATGATCGGCTACCCCTTAATGCGCACATCGTCCGGGAAACCGGCGACACCATCCTCGAGCTGAACGCCGAAGATGTTCAGTCCCGTTGAAACCATGTTGTAATTGCCAACCGTCATAACCAAATCGATGAGCTGTTTTTCGCAGTAGGTCGCGGCAAGCCGGTCATAAACTTCGTCTGTCAACTGAGCATCGAATTTGATCTGATCGACGGCCTTTAGGAGCGCTCGTTCGTGTTCGGACCAGCCGGCAGCCTCGGGCCCATCTATTACCCGTCGCACCTCTTCTTTGCTCAATCCGGCATCCATTCCCATACGCGCGTGATGCGCCCACTCATATTCGGATTTGTTGAGCCAGCCTATCCGCAGAATCGCCAGCTCCCGATCCCGCGGCGGCAGATGAGAATTCCGCATAATGTAGTTCGCAAAGACTTGATGGCGCTTGAACAGCGGGAAATCCCTAATGAACACTCTGAAAACATTGTAGATTTCTCCGTTCACGCGATACTGGGAGAGCATGCCGGCTTGCTCCTCATCCATTTCTTCATCGGTCAACGGGGCCAGTCGCGGCGTTACCATCATCTTATCGATCCTCTCAAAATCTCATGGCGTTTCTAGCTCCGTTGAACCGAGATTCAGCGGATGCACGTTTTCTAAAGAGCTCTTCCTTGCGGCTGCATCCGAATACTGCGCTCGCCAAGGCCGAACCCCGCTTTCATGAACCGGTAGGACGAACGACCAGTACTCATGAATCCCATTGCTCTTGAAGGTAGGCGCCCGCCCGGCCAAGAGCCTGCTTGGCTTCGGGCAACAAGGCTGTAAATCCGTGCCAGACATGCACCATTTCAGGCCATACTTCGAGAGTGACATTCACACCTGCCCGACGCGCACGCCTATCCAAAGTCAGGGAATCATCCAGCAACACTTCGCACGACCCCACTTGTATGAGCATGGGGGGAAGTTCCACAAAGTTTCCGTAGACGGGTGATGCACGAGGGTCTTTTGCGTCTCCATCACCTAAGTATTGGGCCGCCGACATTCGAACGACTTGAGGATGGACGATCGGATCGGACCTTCGCTGAGAAACATAACTTTGGCCCGAGCATGTTAAGTCGGTCCACGGACTAAAAAGAACGGCTGCCGAACATGTCGGCAGCCGTTGGTCACGCGCACAAAAGAGGACAGAAAGGGCGAGCCCTCCCCCCGCTGAATCCCCGGCGATTGCAAATTGCTGGCCCGACGCGTGAAACGTCAGCGCCTCGTAAACCGAGACCGCATCTTCAACGGCCGCTGGGAATGGATTCTCGGGGGCAAGCCTGTAGTCGACTGCCAGAACCCGGGCCTTCGCTCCACGCGCCAATTCTCCAATGAGCGCGCGATGTGTTCGGGGCGCTCCAGCAATATACCCGCCACCATGGGTGTAGTAGATCACACGATCATCGCGGGCTTCGGGTGTATAAACCCACTCACACTCAACACCGCCAAGGTTGGCCTGCTCAAAACTGACATCCGCTGCCGGAGGGTGGCTGGTTACGAATTGCTCCATTCCGCCACGCCGATCAGCAAGCGTCAGGCTGTTTGGGTCAGGTCTTGCCTTCAGCAGCTCCCGAAGCTCGTTGATCGGTGTGTCCTGTTTCATCATTCAGACTTGGATCGATTGATTCGTAGGTGCCCTACAACTTGACGTCGACAGTGACAGTCACCGTCCGAGGATTGGTCAAGAAGGCATTGAAACTTCCGGCCTGGAGTATCGCGTCAAATTGGAACTGTGGTTGCGTAACATCAGCGAGATTTGATCCGGCAATCATGATGCCCCAACGGTCGTCTGCGGAGCGGATGCCGGCCGATGCACCAATTAGTCCGTAAGCGTCAATTTCCGCTTCGGGTGTCAGCGAACTCACCGTAATCTGATCGCCTCTCCAATCGAAGTTGAAATTGAACAAGCCGCGATAGTTTGTGTTCGGTATCGAACGGTCGACGTTCAACGCTCCGTTAAAACGGAATGCCGGGGCCGCAGGCAATGTGCGTCCGCTAAACGCGTCTAACGCTGACACACCTGTTGCAGGATTAATATCATTCGGATTGAGATTGTCGGCGAAAGCGGCATCGAGATAGGTCCAGTTGAAGTCGAACGTGACACCTTCTGTCAGAAAACTACTTGATTCAAACTCGACGCCCTTGCTGGTCAGACGGTCTGCATTCAGAACAATGAAGCCTGCACCAGTGAACGAAGAAATTTGAAATCCGCTATAGTCAGAGAAAAAACCGGTTAGGTTCAACCGCGTTCTTCCGCCAAACAGACTGGACTTAAAGCCAAGCTCATAGGCATTGACAAATTCGCCATCAAATTCGGAGTTGTCCTGCAATGTACCTGACGAGAGGCTTACCGACTCGCGGTCAAGGTTGATTCCCCCAGTTTTATAACCACGCGAATAGCTGGCATACATGCTTACGCTATCCGTAATGTCGAAACTCAAGGCAGCCGTTCCCGTGACCTCGGATTCATCATGGGAGTCGACATTGAAACTCTGATTGTCACACAAAACAGTCAACACGGCACCGAGAGCGGCGCATCTAGGATCATTGACAATGGTCCCAACAGGCGCCCCGTTAAAAATCGCGCCGCCTTTCTTCTTGGTGTTGCTGTAACGAACACCGCCCGTAAATGCCAAGCGTTCGGTTATGTTAAATGTATTGTGAGTAAAGAAGGCGAACGCTCGGCTTTCAGTAGACGCGTTTTCCTGTATACCAAAGCCGTCCAGCGGCAGGACTGCGGGACTAATACCAAACGCGATATTTGCATCAGCCCCCAGTCCGACGAAAGATTCGAACAACAAATCTTCCTGGAAGAAGTAGCCGCCAACGAGCCAATCCAGATCACGCCATGTTCCTGCGTATCGAACTTCCTGGACGATGGTATCATAGCCGTTGGCTTCCGGATTGTCTGCCAAAAGTGTGAATGCAGCCGAGTCAAGATCTCTGAATCGCCTGGAAATATATTCTCTATACGAACTAATAGAGGTTACGGTTCCTGGCCCGATGTCCCAGTTCAATTCGGCTGTCACGCCCCAATCGCTGATCTCTTCGCTCGGCAATGTGTTGAGTTGTGTTGCGCGCCGGAGTGTGGTGTTACTTGGAACGAATGCGCCGATCGCGGTAAGCAACGCAGTGTTGCCCGGCCCTGTAAATGACGGAACGGAAACAACTCCAACCTCATCGATCTTGGAAAAATCACCGATAACAAGAACACTGAACGTATCGGTCGGCTCGAAGAGCAACTGGCCGCGAATCGAGTAACGATTGCGGTCATTTACCAAATTCTCTTCAGCAACAGCCCCCGAGGGCCCCGGCGCGAGCAGGTCGAGAGTCCCGTCCCGACGCGTATGAATCCCTGCCAAGCGAAAGGCTAAGTTGTCGGTAATGGGCCCAGTGATAGCGCCCTTGCCGCGAAACAAATCAAACGAGCCATAGGATGCCGACAGATCCGCACCAAACTCAAACTCCGGCCGTTTGGTTATGAGATGTACGACGCCTGCAGAAGTGTTCTTGCCAAACAGCGTGCCCTGTGGGCCACGCAGAACCTCAATTCTTTCGATATCGAGAAAGTCGCCTAACACCTGTCCACTGCGGCTTCGTGTGACGCCATCGACCACGACGCCAACCGCCGGCTCAAATCCTGGGTTGACGGCACTGCTTTGAATGCCCCGAATACCAATAGGTGTCTGGCTGGAATTCCCAAGTGGATTAATGGAAATGCTGGGCACCAGCGCATTGAGGTTTTCCACCTCCGCAAAGCCACGCTCATCGAGCGTCTGACCCGAAACCGCGCTGACCGCCACGGGCACATCCTGCAGCGATTGTTCTTTTTTGGTCGCCGTGACCATAATCTCATCAAGGTAGCCACCGCTGCCCGCGGATGTTCCATCCTGAGCGAACGCACTACCATGAACGGCAAATGAAGAAACGGCGGCCAGCAGTACCGCCCGAAATGACACTTTCCCTGTGAAGTGCATAACCACACCCTCCCCAACGCGACCGGGGTTTATTCCCTCTTCGGTCATGGGAGAACGCTAGTACGCAGACGGACAATTCACCAATTTTAAGATTTTTCCGAATCTTATTCATTTCATGAATATGTTGTTCGACCAAATCCAGCCTCGACGCCACCCGGCGCACTAGTTTGTCTCGCAGAATTTATGTATTGGAAAAAGTTGACCAGCTTTCCAACGCAACCGACTCAGAACTGCGCGTCGCCGTACAGCTTGAAAAAACACTAGTCTTCTGTGAGAAGGCAGTCTCGAGACCGCAAGAACCGTGAGTACCAAGGGTGAATCCAAGTATCGGATTCCAAAAGAACAAATCTTCCCACTCGTAAGAAGAGAAAAGTACGCTCACCTCTGCCCCATCGCCGGCGCCTTCGCGAAACCCTTTCTCCTGGTTGGGCGCCGGTGCAGGGCACTGTTGCATGGGTGGCAGTCCGGGCGACCGTCCAAAAGGCCAGCGCTGCCTGGCGTGCGCTTCCCCTTCCAGCATCAATTACGAACCCTGAAGAGCGAGGTATCACCAAACTGAACAATCCTTCCGACCCAATCTGGTCAAGACTGCGTTCAGTTTACAACTCCGCACCCAACCATTCCGCCGCGAAGTCGGCGGTCTCTTCAAGTGCCGGCGCCAAATTGTCGACGTTACCGCTTTCGACGCCGCCGTCGACGGTTTCGAAGATGCGAAGTTCCGAGTAGGAGCAGTTGACAGCTTTCGTCTCAATCAGCCGCGCATGATCAGCGGGCACGTTACGATCCTTCGATCCATGCAGTATCAACAACGGACACTCAACTTGTGAAATGGCGTCTTCCAGAGAGAATTCCTCGCTTACTGTGAGTAATTCCCAAGGCGACCCTAAACCGAACTCTGCTGCCATTTGATCCAGTTGGTTTTGCTCATGGACGGCAAGGCTATGAGGGTCAGCTTTCCACTTGTTTAAGACAGCGCCCTGCCATTGTTTCAAGGAGTAAAACGCGCTCCAACTCACACACATTCGAATCTTTTTTTCGAATGCCGCCGCGCGCATCGCATAAAACGCACCCAGACCAAGGCCAATGATCCCGATCCTTTCACCGTCCACGTCCTTCCGGCATTGCAGATAGTCGGCGGCCGAGCGGATAAACGTTTCGGCGTCGCGGCGAGGACCGAGACCCTTCTTGAACCTTGCAAAACCGGAGCCAGGATGATCCCACAAAAGAACAGAGATTCCGCGGCGATTGAGCGTGTCGGTAAGTCCATTCAGATAAGCCCATTCGAACGATGTGTTCATATCGTTGCAAACGATAACGGTGGGGGCCGGTTGATCGTGTTCTTGGGTTGGACAAAAAAGCGCCGGCAACTGCTTCCCTTCGAATTTCACGGTAGAGACTTTGTCGGTCCATCGGGCAAATTTGATGCCATCAAGAAATACCGTTCGCTTCTGGTTGAAATAGTGCTCCTTGCGAAGATCGCGATAGTCGGCTGCTGACTCTGCGATCATGTAGTGTACCGCCGCGCGAATGAGTTTGTTGCCGGCCGATCGATTACGTCCTTTCTTAAGGTCAATCTGGGCTTGGTGTCGCAAGCGAGCCGCGACGTCCGTCCACCCAAACAACCAAGCGTCATGAACCTCGGGATCGTTTTCTGATTTTCCATTTTCCATGAGGCGCACCACATTCGATACAGAATCCACTGCATCGCCAATTGTCGCTCCGGAATTGATGGCGTTTGAGAAGCACACCTTCATCCAAGTGCTATTCGGCGGAAAATCGATCAACATCCTAATCGTCCGGGCACCTGATCGGCTGTATGGCAATTAAAATCAGGGTCCACATGCTAATCACTATGGATACCGCCTACCAAGCAACCGGCAACCCTATTCTTCATACCGCTCTTTATACCGATCAACCATTGCCTCATAGGGCTGGGCTGCGCGCGAGAAACAGAAGATAGCGACGGGCAGGAAGATAGCAGCCGTTAGCGCAATGGAATATTTGACCAACTGAGCATCGCCAAACAGAAAGTCCGTAAAGAGCGCAATGACGGTCGGCCCAACCGCATAGCCAAAGACGGACAAGAAGAACAGATAGACTGCGTAGACCATCCCCCTCATGTCGCCGGGGGTGATGGAATGCAAAGCTGCCGGGGACAAGGCAATCGGCATGCTGAGGAAAAATCCGGAAATACCCGTAAAGAACAGTGCGAGCCAGACGTTTGGCATGAGCGTATTGATGATGGCCGGCACCGCACCAAGACAAAGACTCAGGAAAATGACGCGGACAATGGCGTCTTTACGGCCCTGTGCCTGCAATCGTTCCACCCACCAGCCAGCGGTGTAAACGCCCGATACCCCCGCAACCATGATGATCGTGCCGGTTACATAGCCGACCGACTCCGCGCTCCAGCCGAAGGTACGCATGTAGAAAGACGGTGACCAGGCGCCCGAACCTACCAACACCAACCCGGCCGCCGCCATGCCCACAATATGCAAGCGGAAATAGGACAGACCGTCCACGAAGAGATACTTGAACACATCTCTCAGGCTCACCGCCGATTTGTCGGACGCGGCCGTGTCACGCCGTGGCGGCTCTTTGATGGTGAGGAAAAACAGAGCGAGCAGCATTCCCGGAATGCCGGCCACCAGAAAAGCTGCCTGCCAGGAAAAAATGCTCCCCAAAAAGGGTACGATCACGGTTTCATTGTCAGACACGAAATCGACAATGGCGCCGCCGCCAATGAGCGCCAGGCCGTTGCCGGCATAGATGCCCAATGCATAAAGTGCCACCGGCCGCGCCATGCGTTCGCGGGGAAAGTAGTTGCTGATGAGGGAATTCGCCGCAGGAGAGAGGCCCGCCTCACCCACGCCAACACCGACGCGTGTAACGAACAGTTGGATGAAGTTATTGGCGCCCGCCGCTGCCGCCGTCATGAGGCTCCACACAAACACACAGACACCGGCGATCGTTCGCCGGTTCGACGTGTCCGCCAGCCTACCGAAAACCAATCCCAGGAAGACGTAGAAGAGGCTGAAGGCAAATCCGTGCAGCAGGCTGACTTGGGTGTCGTTCAGCGAAAGGTCGCGTTTGATCGGATCAAACAGAAGCGTCAATAGCATGCGATCGATCATCGACAAGGTGAACGCAACTGTGAGAAGGATCACCACATACCAAGCGTAAGTTTCACTGCGCCAAGCGAACGCCGAGCTGGTATCGGACACATCCGGTCCGACGCCGGCTACAGAGGCACCGCTTGATTGAGCTTTACCCACCCCCTCGGTCTCAGGCGGCGGTGCCGCTGCCGGGGTGTTATTCGCAGGGGGTGGCCCCTTGGGTTCTGTCGTCACAAAGAACCCCCGAGATGTTCGGCCGCAAAATCGCCCATTTCTTCAAGCGCCGACGCGAGGCTGTCCAAGTTGCAGTGATGTTCACCACCGTCCGAAGGCTCGTACACGGACAGTTCAGCGTGTTTGCTGTTGACGGCCCGATCCACCGTCATCTTAGCCGACTCGAGGGGGACTTGAACATCATTGGACCCATGCACCACCAAAAGTGGGCATGTCACTTTGTCGATGGCGAGATCCAATGTGAAGTTTTCGCTTTTCGCTCTCAAGTCATCCAGCGACTCCGCGCCAAAACGGGCAAGCAGCTCGTGCACGATGTTCTGCTCGTAGGGGCTCAAACTTTCCCGATCGCTTTCCCACTTTTCAAGAAACCCCGAGTCCATCAGGTTGGTCGAATAGAATGCCCCCCAGCAGATACAGACCTTGATCCGATCGTCAAAGGCCGCCGCTCGGGGCGCATAGTAACCACCAAAGCTTCCCCCGGCCACGCCCAAGCGGGTGCGGTCCACATCGGGTCGGCTTTCAAGGTGGTCCAGCGCCGCTTTGACGAACGTTTCCGAGTCATAACGATGGAACATCTTGTGCTTGAATCGGGCCACACCGGAACCGGGATGATCCCATACCAACACGGAGATCCCGCGGTCGTTTAGGGCTTTTGTCAGCCCTCCCGTAAAACACCATTCCAAGTGCGTGTGCATCCCGTTGCAAAAGACAACGGTCGGCGCGGGACCATCGACTCCTTGCGCCGGTGAAAAGACCCCCGGAAGCCGAACACCTTCGAAGTCGATGGACACTTGCTCGTCTGGGCGGCCCGACACTTCGATCGCTTGGAGGGTCAGCGCGCGCATTTGATCGAAGATCTGCTCTTTACGCGGATCCTTATCTTGGGCAATGACCTCGGCGATGCTGTATTGGACCGAGGCCCTCATGAGCTTCTCTCCTGCAGACTTCTTTCGTCCCTTTTTCAGATCTTCATCAGCCTGCCGGCTCAGCCGCTCCCCAATGCGAATCCACCCATTGATCCAAGCCTCTTTGACTTCCTGGTCGGCTTCGGTCTTCCCATTTGCCATCAGCTCTCGCACTTCCACCATGGATTCCGCAGCATCGCCGATCGTGGCACCACAGTTAATGGCATTGGAGAAATGGAAGTTCATCCAATAATTGTCGGGGAGGTAATCGATCAGCATGCTCTATTGCTCCGTTGCACTTTAAAAATTGACCCGCAGGGATCCGATAATTGTTCTCGGCTCGCCGGGAACCGACAGGTGGCATCGGTCGCAGCGGCCAAGGGCGTCTACGGCGCCAGTATCCTCAAAGTCGAAAGCGCCTTCCGTGATGTATTCCTGGTCGAGAATGTTCGATGCGCGAACCGAAATCTCCCAGTTGCCATCGGTATCGCCGAAGGCCAGTCTGCCATTTACGATCTGATAGGCGTCTTGTTGGGCGCGATTGGCGATGTCCCAGAATGACGACCCTCGATAAGTGGCATCGATACGTGTGCTGACCGTGTAGTTCCCTTCGAAAACCGGGAAATTAGTATCGACGTAGGCGGTCGCCGTCACTTCAGGAGAATCCGGCGGCGTATTTCCATCAAACCTCATGCCGTCGAACACCGCTGAGTCCCATTCGGAGTGGAGATAGCCCACCGAACCGCCGAACAGCCAGTTGTCATTTGCCTGAAAAGTGGCGTCCGCTTCGAAACCGAAATTGGTGGATTCGCCGATATTGTCGACGGCCTCGATGACTCGGCCGTCGGGCAAGAAGATGCGGCTCTCAAACTGGCGGTCCCTGTATTTGATGTAGAATGCCGCAACATTGAAGATGAGCCGCTGATCCAGCAGGGGTCCCTTCAACCCCAACTCGAAGCTGTTTGCGAACTCAGGCTTAAAGACCGGCCGATCTTCCGACGTCAGGTTCAGACCCCCAGGTTCAAAGCCGCGCGCATAGGCGAAATAGCCCAACAAATCGTTTTCGAAACTGTAGGACAAGGTGGCTTTCGGCAGGAACACCGTATCCTTCAACAACGTATCGAACGGCAATGCGCCTGTAGCCGGCGAGCCGAAGCTCTTGCCGTCTGAGACGGCATGGTTGACGCGCGCACCGAACCCGAGTTCCCAATTGTTATGTGTGTAGGAACCATTGAAAAATGCGGCATACTGAGTTTCGACCAGCGTCGTTTTGCCAAAGTCTTTGACAAAGATCGTCGGGACTGGAATGGGAAGCATGTCCGCATTCAAGTCGATGTCGACGTTGAGGAAGAGCGGCTGGTCCTCGATCCGAACGAAGTACAGACCGGCCACGTATTTGAGCGGTCCGTCTTCGTTGGACGTGAAGCGAAGCTCCTGGGTGTAGACATCAGTCTCATCCCGGTCGCCGGCGGAGAATGCGAAGAGCCTGATCGAATCTTCGTCGATATCGAACAAGAAATCAGAATGGCGATATGTATGGGATGAAATCGACGTAAAGGTCCCGAATGACGCATCGTAATTGAACTTCAGGATGTTGCCCACAATGAGCCGCTCAAAAAACACGTCCTCGGAGAGCTGATTGTCCCGCGGGATTTCATCGAACGCATCGTGCCGTACGAATTGGAAGAACCCGCCATCGTCCAGGTAGATAAAACGGGAACTGAGGTCTATTCGCAGGTTGTCGGTTGGGTGCGCGCGCAAAGCAAGTCTGACGCCGACCTCATCGCTGTGATCGACATTCGTATCCAGGAAGTTATTGTCGATGAAACCGTCCGTATGCTCTGCAAAAAACGATAGACGGCTGTAGAGCTTTCCTTCCACCAGCGGAATGTCTGCCGCCCCCAAGACAGCGCCGGTGTCCCGGGAACCGCCCTCGCCCACGAAGTATCCGGAGAACTCTTCGCCCGGTTCTTTCAAGACGAATTTGACCGCGCCGCCGACATTGCTGCCACCGTACAGCGTGCCTTGCGGCCCCTTTATGACCTCGATACGCTCCAGCTCTGCCAGCCGCGTTGACTGATCCGTGAAATTCTGAACGTCATCGATGTAAAAGCCGACACCTTGGGTGTTGCCGAACGCACCGACACCCCGGATCACCACATTTGGTTCGTTGTCCGAACGAACGTTGAGATTGACGTTGGGAATGAAAAGACCAATGTCCTCGAGATTTGTGATGCCCGCGCTTTCGATGGTGCCGCTGGACAACGCTGTAACGCTCAGCGGCACATCTAGGACGCTTTCCGCGCGCTTCCGAGACGTGACGATGATCTCATCAATTTGAGCCGAAGCTTGATTGTATCCTTCGATGGGCAGACCGACCGCAAATGCAATCGCGCTAGCACCCAGCAAAAACCCTCTTCCCATTACTTCCTCCCCTTTGGTCCGCCTTTTCGCGGCTGTTGGAAGCAAGCTAATGTGCATATACGCAAATCGTCAACACATTTTGTGCGTATTCGCAATTTTTTCTGTTCAGTTGAGACTAATTGTTGCATAACTGCAATAATTTCTCTGACTTTTTGTCAAAGTGTGCATATAAGGGAAGCTGTCACATGCCCCGAGATTATGCGATTGGTTTTGTCACAATGTCCTGCGCGGAACTCGAACAAGCGGAGAAGTCAAACGTGAAAGCCGAAAAAAAAACCAACATCCGGCGGCGGCGGACAGAACTGGACCTCGGTCAGTCCATCAAGGAACTCAGAAAAGCCCGCGGACTTTCCTTAACCGATCTCGTCGACGCAACCGGTGTGTCGCACTCGACCATCTCGCGGATCGAAAACGATAAAATCTCCCCAAGCTGGGAGATTGTCGTCAATCTGTGCAAAGCACTGAATGTTGAGATCGGTGAGCTGTTGAGCACCACCGACAAAGAACTGCCGGCCCCGGATCACAATGATGTGTTGGTCATCCGCCGCGATGAGGCGGCCGTTGCCACGTTTCGCGGTCATACTTATGAACTTCATTCGGACGCCAATCCGCACCGGAACTTTCACGTCACCGTCGTCCGACATAACTACTTCAGCCTAGAGGAAGCCGGGGGACTGCAATCCCATAGCGGTGAAGAATTCACTTATGTGCTTGACGGATCATTGGAAGTGCATGTGGAAGGCCGAGATCCCGTAGAACTTGGCCCCGGCGACAGCATCCGGTTCCCCAGCACCATTCCCCACGCCTATGTGAGCTTGAGTAAAACAGGCGTGAAAACACTTGAGGTCACCCACGGCTCAAGTGGGGAACATTTGCAGTTCGTTCCGGCCAAAACGGGTGGCAAAAAGAAACGCAAGAAATGACGGGTACTGATTGTTAGCGGTTCTTCATCCCACGACATTCTTTCGCATTACGCCGCGCACCAGCCCCCATCGACGACAATGGTGGACCCATGCATGGCGTTTGACTCAGCCGACGCTAAAAGCACCGCGGCCCCCACCAAATCGTTGACGTTCAAATAGGCCTGCCCATTCGGCGTCTTCGTTTTGAGCTCTTCAACAAACGAACTGTCTACCCGCAAATGTTCATTGATGTCGGTGGCGATGTTGCCCGGCGCAATGGCATTCACGTTGATGTTTTCAATGGCAAGATCACTTGCCAGCGCCCGGGTGAGGTTTTCCAATCCCCCCTTGGACGCACAATAAGCGGTCGAATTAGGGAAGCCCTTAACGCCGGCAATTGAGGTGATGTTGACGACCTTACCGCCGCCCTGGCTCCGGAAAATTGGCAGAACCGCTTTGACGGCAAAGAACGCTCCTTTGAGATTGAGGTCCAACTGCTCGTCCCAAACGCTCTCACTTGTTTCGTCGATTGAGACCGGGCGAAAAACGCCTGCATTGTTGACCAGAATATCGAGCCGACCGTAGTCAACGACCACCGCGTCGACCATCTCATTCAACTGTGAAATGCTGCTGCAATCTGCACGCACCGAAATTGCCTGCCCGCCACTGGCCTCAATCGTTTGGACAGCTTCTTCCGCCTGTTGTTGGTTTCGCGCGTAGTTCACGGCGACCTTGGCCCCCTCAGCAGCATAGGCTTCCGCGATAGCCCGGCCGATTCCACGCGAGGCGCCGGTGATCAGCGCCACTTTGTCTTTCAATCTCACAGCTTCCTCCAATATTCTGTATACCGATTTAATTCGACTCGTCAGCCAGCCCGGGAAAGAGGTTGGTCTCAACCCCTCAACTGCCGGGTTTCGGCCCAATCGATCTGTAAGTCTGACGTAATCACCACGCGATAAACCTTTGCTGCGCGGTCGCGGCTCACAATGCCTTCGCGCACATCCTCTAAGACCCGCTTCGGATCTCTTTCCGCAGGAGACCCATATCCCCCACCCCCGGCGGCGACCGACAGCAACCGCTCGCCGTCTTCAATCCACACCTGCGAAGACTGGGGCAGCCTCTCGCGCTCCCCATCTTTCTTTATATGGTATTGATCTGAAGGAGCGGCCGACCCGCCATCATGCGCCCCTTGCGGGGGGTTTTCATTGCCGTCCGCAACGAAGGCCGCTTGCATCCGGCAATTATCAGGACCGAATTCAACTTCAATCGCCGGTGCACCACGGAACTTGCCGGCCCCTTCGCTATCCGCCAACAGCCGGCGACCCTTCACCAGGATCGGTGTATAGATCTCGTCAAGCTCAACACTGTCGATAAAGCACATGCCGCCATTGCCGCCGTGAAGCATGGTCATCCAGGCGTCTTCCGACGGTGTGCCCGCACCGCCTGTGTGTCCAAGGAAGAGTTGGTTGACGAATGGAAGGTCGGTGCGCGGATCTGTCCCCGAAACCACGGCGACTGACGGCGGCAGGACCGGACCGATTTCGCCCATACCGATACCCTGACCGATGTCGGCCAATGCCAGCATGGTGGCGTTTTGCACACGGTCGGCGAGGTTTGTGGTGGCCGCCGAGCAGCTGGTGGGATGTTGCGGGACGCCCACGACACCACCTTCCTTCAAGTCAATATAGATGCGCCGGAACGAGCCGGCATTCTTCGGCACCGTCGGGTCAATCGAGTTGAACACTGCGATCATGGCCGCCGTGCGCGTACAGGCCTCCGATACATTGAGGCCCGACCTCATCGCGTCCGGGTTGTCGCGCAGGTCAACGCGTATCGACCCTTGCTTAGGCGACACTGTAACTTTGGAGCGGATCTCGATTCCCTCAGGCGGCGTGCCCGGAATGGGGTCATGGCGGGACGTCGCTTCTCCCGTGCCCATGGGCATCCGCCCCACCGCCTCGATCATTCGTGTCTCCGAATAGTCGAACCACTGTGCGGTAAACTGTTTCAGATGTGCCCATCCCATCTCGCGCCCAAGCTTCAGAAGCTCGCGTTCTCCAATGAAGGCCGCGCCGAGCATTGCGAGGAAGTCGCCATGCCATTGATCCGGCACGCGTATCCGCATGCGGCACATGCGCACGATGTCATCATTGACACGATAATCTTCCGCAACCTTTACGGCCGGAAAAATCAAGGCGCCCTCTTCGTAAACATCGATAGCCGTTGCGTGATATGTGGTTGGAAGCGAGTTGCCGATGTCGGCCTGATGTGCTTTTACCAATACCGTGAACTGATGATTTCCATGATCGTCAATCACCGGCATAAGCAAGGAGTGATCGGCCGGATGTGAACACCCGTGATAGGGCGAGTTATGGAGAAAAACGTCCCCACGCCGCACAACCGGATGCTGATCAAGCATGGACCGGGCCATGATATCCGGCCCGGACAAGACGTGGATTGGCAGGCTCTCCTCCGCCGCAAGAAGCTGGCAACCCTCTGTGACGATACAGCAGGAAAAGTCTTTTGCCCGGTTCAAAACACCGGAACGGCCGGTGCGCAGCAGCGTATTGCCCATTTTCCGGCATATACCCCCAAAGCGGTTGGCGAGGACTGCCAGTTTCGCACCATCTAGTCTGTATACTGAATTAAGATCATTCATGGTAATTCATGGGTGTACGATCAGACTGCCGGACCGGTCCTTGTGGAAACGGGCGGCTTGGTCGATTACAATTGTCGTAAAGGGTGTTTCAATGAGGGCAGCGCCTTCGTATTCCCGCTCGGACTCAAGAGCTGATAATGGAAACACGGGTGTGCTGGTGAGACCGGCTCCGTGAAAATAAGCCTGGCGCCTTTTGCCAGAGGCCAAACCGGACGTTTCGTGTGCCAGGACGGGCCGACCCTCGCGGCGCACACGGCAGCTAACCGAGGACGACCAACTCACAAACTCCACTACAGAGCCCGGATCGCGCACCGCGAACACACGCTCATGGGTTTCGTGAAATCGCTCGACGAGATGTGCCAGATCTCCGGGGTCTTCGACTTGATCTTTCGTTAAAGAAACCTCCAATTCCCAGACCTGGCCGGCATAGCGAGCTTCCACACCGAATTCCAAAGAATGCCCAAGTATTTCAATGCCCACATCTTGAAGAAATGTTTCACCTTGCTGTTTCAGCGACGCGAGCACCTGTTTCACCCCGTCAAAGTCAAATTGATCACTGGCCGTGAAGTGCAGTGCCCGTGATTCTTGGCGCAGGTCGGACATCAGCGCACCTGCGGCACTGAGGGCGGCGCCGGTTTCGGGAAATACGATCTTTGGGCAGCCAAGGCGGCGCGCAATCAAAACTGAGTTCAATCCCGCCGCCCCGCCACCCCCTACAAGCACCGCATTTGCTGGATCAATCCCTTGATTGACGGTGATTTCCGCAATCGCCTGGATCATGTTTTCCGTCGCGACGTCCACCACAGCTAACGCAGCTTCTTCCAGGGGAAGCTCCAGAGGCTTGGCAATTTGTTCCGCTAATGCGTGCGTGGCCGAAGCCACATCGAGAGTGATCGTGCCCCCAAGGAAAAACTCAGGGTCAAGATAACCCAGCACCAGGCAGGCATCCGTGAGGGTCGCGTGTGTTCCCCCCTTGCCGTAACACACGGGACCGGGATCCGCGCCCGCGCTTTGGGGGCCCACATGTAAAACCCCACCGCTGTCCACATGAGCAATCGATCCGCCGCCTGCGCCGACGCTTTTTATGTCAATGGATGGAAAGCCTGTCATATGGCCATAAAACGGGCGGCCGATCCAAGTCTCGCTGGTTTTCGGAATAGAGTCGTCCCGAACCAGACTGACGTCATAGGTGGTACCGCCGGTATCGGCGATGATGGCACTGTCCGCCGCGCCAGAGGCGGCGGCGTACCAACGACCCGCAATCGGCGCCATCGCCGGTCCGGAGTTGATGGCGTAAATTGGATGTTGGGCAAGGGTTTTTGCTTCCAGCATGCCCCCCTGGGAGGTGACAACCAATAAACGCCCGGCAAAGCCAGATGCATCGAGCCGGGAGGTCAGCCCACCAAGATAGTCCTGCATCAATGGCTTCAGAGAGGCATCGATCGCCGTCGCCGATGCCCGGCGGTACTCTCGCAAAACGGGATTAAGCTTGTGGCCAAGCGTATACGGAATATGGGGTAAATGCTCTTCTAGAAACTGCCCAATCCGTATCTCGTGAACAGGGTTTTTGACAGCCCACAGCAAGCAAACTGCAATCGCCTCGACGTCCACCTCTTTGAGACGCAAAACGATATCGAACAAGGCGGCGGCGTCCAGTGGCTTCAAGATACTGCCGTCGCTCTTGATGCGCTCCGGCACTTCGAAAGTCAGGTGTCTTGGAACATAAGGCGCGGGATAGGGGATCGTGAAGTTGAAAGGTTCCAATCGCCCACCTTCGCGAAGCACGAGAACATCTGGATGGCCTTCCGTCGTCAAAAACGCCGTGCGCGCCGTGTTGCCCGTAATGATCGCGTTGATCGCATGTGTTGTTCCGTGCACAAGCAAATCACATTGCGACAGAAAGGCTTCGATGCTGACTCCGTGGTCTTCGGCCGCGAGGACCAACGAGTTCAATACGCCATCGACGGGGTCGTTCGGGGTGGTTGATGCTTTGTACATCTTCACCGTTCCTGCCTCGTCCTCGACGATGAGGTCCGTGAAAGTCCCCCCGGTGTCACACGCAATCCGCACGACGCCTCCTAAGACCTGCCCAAGACGGAACACCCCTGGGAGAACAATTGGCCCAATGGCAATGGAAAAGCACGCAAGCCCTTTCTCTTGCTGAATTGCGTTTGGTGTGCAGCGAACTGTATGTGCGTTTACGCAAATACATATGACAAAATGTGCATATACGCAATTTTTTTATTGACGCAGACCGCTGACCAATTTACGAGCAGATCAGAGCCGTGCTGTGCGTCCGACTTTCGGAGCCAAGACAGTGGCCTCAAGCAGGAACTCAAAATGCCCAATACGGAAAAGCCATCACGTGGCGTTGTGATCACCGGAGGTGCCGACGGCATTGGCTTTCAAATCGCTCAGCGTTTCTTGCAAGACGGTCACCCGGTCCATATTGCGGACGTCAACGAAGAGGCTGTCGACCGAGCAACCTTACAGCATGCGGGGCTATCCGGCAGCGTCACCAATATGGGCGATGCTGAGTCCGCGAGCCGGCTTTTCGCCGAAGCACGTTCGGCCCTACCGAATATCTCTGTACTGATCAACAATGTGGGAATCGGCGGACCGCACGCCCCTATCGAAGAGATCTCCAACGAGGATTGGAATGAACAAATTCAAGTCAATCTTTCAGGCGCGTTTTATCTCACCAAGCAGATCATTCCGCTTTTGAAGGCGCAAAAGTCCGGCTCGATTATCAATATATCGACCGCCTCGGTCAGAACAGTGCCCCCCTTTCGGGCGGGCTATGTGGTCACCAAAGCCGCCTTGGAGGCGTTCACTATTGCCTTGGCGCGCGAATTGGGTCCGTTCAACATCAACAGCAATGCCATCAGACCTGGGTTGATGAACAACCCCCGTATGACCCGGATCATCAAACGCAACGCAGCAGCACGAAACATCACCGAACAGGCGCTGATGGATGAATACCTGCAGCACGTGGACATGAACTGCATGATCGAGATGGACGAAATCGCCGACACGGCATTGTTTTTGGCATCGCCCGCCGCGTCGCACATCACCGCCCAAATCATCGCCGTCGACGGCAACATGGTCTCGGAACCTTAGTTTTATTGTGAGTGGACCCACGAAGAATGACAGAAGAAAGCACAACGGCATGGCACACGGTTTACTACGGATTTGTCCACCCCTGGCATTGCGATGTAATGGGGCATCTGAACACACGCCATTACTTGGCCATGTTCGATGACGCCTCCTATCAGTTGCTCTTCGAAGCGTTCGGGTATGCGGGTGGGCTTCCGGAGTGGGACGGTCTCGGTTGGGCGGACGTTCACAATGCCATTGACTACAAAGCGGAGCTTAATGCAGGAGAGCTCATTTTGGTTCAGGCGCGCCTTGGACGCGTCGGCAACAAATCCGTAAGCGTCGAATACCAGATGATCAATCGCGGGTCGGGCGAAGTGGCCGCCACCATGTCAGCGACCATTGCCCATTTCGACCTGAAGGCCCGCAAGGCCATACCGCTTTCCGATCAGATGAAAGAACGGGCCAGCCGCTTCGACAGCCAAAGCGGGGTCAGCAAATCTCGGCAGGAGCGCTAACAGGGTAAGTCCATATGAAAAACGCAGAGAAAGTCATCATCAGTTGCGCGATCACGGGATCGGTGCATACGCCGTCCATGTCGCCTCACCTGCCCATCACCCCCACCGAAATCGCCGAACAGTCGATCGACGCAGCGGCGGCCGGTGCGTCTATCTTACATCTTCACGCGCGCGATCCGGAAACCGGCGCGCCGACGCCGAGCGCTGATGTGTTCATGGAGTTCCTGCCGCGCATCAAGCAATCGACGGACGCCGTGATCAACGTCACCACCGGCGGCAGCCACACCATGAGCATCGATGAACGCATGGCCGGTGCGAAGCGCGCACAGCCCGAAGTTTGCTCTCTTAATATGGGCCCGCTGATCTTCGATTTTCGAGCCGCTATGAAGAGTGTGAAGGAATGGAAGTTCGACTGGGAAAAGCCATACATCGAAGGATGCGGCACACGGATCATGTACAACGACATGGACTGTATTGAGCGCATCTGTACCGAGATCGGAAAAGAGTACGGAACCCGCTTCGAATTCGAATGCTACGACATTGGCCACCTTTACACACTGTCCCATTTCGCGGACCGCGGCCTTGTTGAGCCCCCCTTCTTCGTTCAGGGAATCTTCGGGGTTCTCGGCGGCATCGGAGCGGACCCCCGCAACCTGGCGCATTTTCAGTCCGTCGCGGATAGCCTGTTCGGCGATGCCTACTATTTGTCCGTGCTGGCCGCCGGCAAGCATCAGATGAGAATCTGCACCCAGTCCGCTCTTATGGGCGGCAGCGTCCGTGTCGGTCTCGAAGACAGCCTATTCATCGGCTATCGTCAACTTGCCGAAAGCAACGCCGCGCAAGTTTCAAAGATCCGGCGCATAATCGAGGAACTGGGCATGCAAGTCGCCACGCCCGACGAAGCACGCGCCATGCTGTCTCTCAAAGGCGGTGATCAGGTGGCATTCTAACCGCATCAAAGTCACAAAGCGTATTTGGCAACTCAATTTGCCGTGCGCGTATTCCTACAGTCCTGCGGTCTTAGAGCGCTTCATTGTCATATTGAAACGCTCTAATTGGCCGGTCGCAATTTTCGTCCATTGCTTAAATCCCAAGACGGGCCTTTGCGCGATGGAAACACGACAATGCAATCTCCAAGTCCTCTTTGCTGAAGGCCGCGGACATTTGCGTGCGGATCCGCGCCGTGCCCTTCGGCACCACCGGATAGGAAAACGCCACCACATAAACCCCTTCGATTAGCAGCGCATCGGCAAGTTCGCCAGCTTTCCGGGCATCCCCGACCATAATCGGAATGATGGGGTGCCCGCCCGGAAGCAAGTCGAAGCCCAAACGGCTCAAGCCGTCGCGAAAATACTCCGTATTTTCATGAAGCCGCCGGATGAGATCCGGGGTCGATTTGATGAGATCCAGGGCCGCGAGCGCCCCGGCGACCGCCGGCGGCGCAATGCTGTTGGAAAACAGATAGGGCCTTGCGCGCTGTCGCAGGATATCGATGATTTCCTGGCGCCCGCTCACGTAACCACCACTTGCTCCGCCGAGTGCTTTTCCGAGCGTGCCGCTGGTAATGTCCACCCGGTCGACGCATGCTTGATCCTCATGGGTGCCCATTCCCGTCGCCCCTAAAAATCCGGTGGCGTGGCAATCGTCAAAATGGATAAGCGCCCCATACATTTCAGCCAGGTCACAGATTGCCGCGAGCGGTGCAACGTACCCATCCATGGAGAAGACGCCGTCCGTCGTAACCAATTTGAACCGCGCACCATCAGAGTCGGCCTGACGCAGTTGCGCCTCTAAATCCGACAGATCCCGGTTTCGATACCGGTAACGTTTCGCTTTGCATAGACGGATGCCATCGATAATGCTGGCGTGGTTGAGTTCATCGGAAATGACGGCATCCTGATCATTCAACAACGCTTCAAATAAGCCGCCATTAGCGTCAAAGCATGAGGGAAACAGGATGGTATCCTCGGTTCCCAAGAAATCGCTGAGCTTCGCCTCAAGCCGTTTGTGAAGTTCTTGGGTGCCGCAGATAAACCGCACGGAGGCAAGGCCATACCCCCATTCTTCTAATGCGTCCGCCGCGGCTTTCCTTACAGCAGGGTGCTGCGCCAATCCCAAATAATTGTTGGCACAGAGATTGATCACATCATCATGGGACACCGCAATGCGCGTGCCCTGGGGTGACACAATCTCACGTTCCTCCTTGTAAAGACCTTCGGCGCGAAGAGCGTGAAGCTGCGCCGACATGTGATCGCGAATGGAATGACTAAACATGAGCGCCTAATCCCAATTCAGGACGACTTTGCAGGCCTCGCCCGTTGCCATGGCTTCAAAGCCGTCTTGAAAATCCTGATACGGCAATCGGTGCGTTATGACCGGCGCTACGTCGAGCCCCGACTCGATAAACACCGACATTTTGTACCACGTCTCAAAGATCTCCCGGCCATATACCCCCTTTAGCGTCAGCATACTGAAGATGACTTTCTCCCAGTCAATCGTAACACTGTCCGAGGGCAGCCCCAGCAAGGCGACTTTGCCACCATGGCACATATTTTCGATAATGCTTTGGAGTCCCGCCTCCGTCCCGGACATTTCCAAGCCGACATCAAATCCTTCAGACATGTGCAGCTCCCGCTGCACGGCTCCGATGTCCTCCCGCGTCACATTGACCGCTCTGCTTGCTCCCAGGTGCCGGGCCATTTCAAGCCTGCTGTCGATAAGATCGGTCACGACAACATGGCGCGCGCCGGCATGCCGGCAAACCGCCGTCGCCATAAGCCCAATCGGTCCCGCCCCCGCGATCAGCACATCTTCCCCCAACAAATCGAACTGGAGGGCGGTGTGTACTGCGTTTCCCAACGGATCGAACAAGGACGCCACGTCCAGGTCGATATGTGCCTGGTGCACCCACACATTGGCCGCCGGCAAGCTCACATATTCGGCAAACGAGCCCGGCCTGTTGACCCCGATGCCGCTGGTGAACGCGCAGAGATGACGCCGGCCGGCCATGCAATTACGGCAGCGGCCGCACACCACATGCCCCTCTCCCGAAACCACCTGGCCAACGTCAAAACCTTGAACGTTGGACCCTACCTCCGCAATTTCACCGACAAATTCGTGGCCGACCACCATGGGCACAGGAATTGTGCGTCGCGCCCAGTTGTCCCATTTGTAGATATGCATGTCTGTACCGCAAATTGCGGTGCGCCGGACTTTGATCAACACATCGTTGATCCCGGGCTTAGGTTCGGGCACATCCTGAAGCCATAGTCCCCGCGCATCCTGTTCCTTGACCAATGCCTTCATTGTTTTGCGCTTCTCATCCTTCTGCTTTACTGTACGAACTCCATTATCTTAGAATTTGCCACTATGCAAGAAATTATCCCATATACTGGAAATGCCGTCTCCTGATTTACATCCGGCAACCCAGAGCTTCTCTCAAAGGGTGACCGCGCTTCGGCGGAAGAAAAAGATGACGCTTGAGCAGTTGTCGTTGGCCTCCGGCGTGAGCCGGTCGATGCTGTCTCAGATCGAACGCGGCACGGCGAATCCGACGCTCGCCGTTTCTTTCAAGATCGCCGAAGGATTCGGAATCTCAATTGGAGAACTTCTGAACGAAGACTGGCGCGCGCCAAATATTGAGGTGGTGCACGGCGACGATCCAAAGACATTGTTTCGGGATGACGCGGGCTGCCGTGTGCGCACCCTTTCGCCGCTACGCATGGAAAAGAGTGTCGAGTTTTACGAAATCACACTAGATCCCGGTGCCGCGCTTGAAAGCGCAGCCCACTATCAAGACACGCGAGAGCTCCTGACCGTGAGCGCAGGTGAAGTCGAGGTCGTGTCGGGAGACACCATACAAGTTCTAGGTGCCGGTGACTCTGCTTATTACAAGGCCGATGTTAGCCATTCGATTCGTAACCAAAGCAGGAAACGATGCGTGTGCTTTTTGGTGGTTACTTATCCATAGGCTGATTGCTGCACCTTTACCCACTATTTGTGGCGCTGCCGTCCGGAAATTTGCCCTATTACTGAAAACGTTAGCCGGCGCGAGAGACAAATTCGCGCTCCCCTCCCCCACAGCCATCTCATCCAGGGTCCATTCCGGACACATCGATAGCCTCCGACTTCCCATTTGAACAGCGGACCGCATCTCGACGAGCCTGTTCGCTCGCTCCACCAGAAATAGATGGGCGCATGGGGTTCATCCCATGTTTGAACACCTGGCTGGGCCACGCCCCCTCCCAACCACCCGCTAGGGTACCGTATCCGGGTGGTTGGGAGGGGGAGTGGGCCGGTGATGCACAAAACAACAATGGGTGCATGGGGTTCATCCAAGTTTTTGGGAATACCCCACCGGTGGCAGCGAGGATGAGCGCTTGGCCGACCATCTGGGATGGCCTCAGCGGAACTATTCACATGTCAAACAGCGGCCCCGAGATCCCGCCTCCGAGCACAGGATAAGCTTGAGCGTGGGTCGTGCCAAGGATGCGACCGCACCTCCTTCAATTGAATCGACGGATTGGTTAACGCGACACAAGCCAAAGAGTGCTTGAGCGGCACATAACGACCGGCCAAAGCCTGCGTTTGGGATGTCGATCACATCTTTCGTCTGATCGGCTGAAGATCCGGATAGTCGGGCTGCCTCTTTTCCTGGCTTGCGGCAAATGTTTCCAGCAGGTGTTCTTGAGCGAACATGCCTGTCTGCCACAGCGCGATGTGACTTAGGCCGTCTTCAATCGAATGATCTCTGGCAAAATTGATCATCTCTTTAGACCCGGCGATCGCGACCGGTGGTTTCTCAGCGATTTCGCGTGCGGTCATCAGCGCGTATTCGACCATTTTGTCTTGGGAGTCGAACACCTCATTAACCAAGCCAATCTCGCGCGCCCGCGGCGCGCTCAACCGACGCCCGGTGTACGCGAGTTCCCTCACCCACCCTTCGGGAATCAGTTTGCACAACCTGGGAAAGGTGCCCGCATCGGCGGTCATGCCAATATTGATTTCCTGAATGACAAAGAAAGCATCGGATGTTGCGTATCGAAAATCCGCCGCCGAGCACATGTCCACGGCACCGCCGACGCAGCCGCCCTGAATGGCGAAGATCACGGGAATTCGCGCACTGTCCAGACACCCAAAACAATTCTGCACACTGCGAATAAAATGCCGGTCAGCTTCCATCATCGTGGCACGGTCGGTGCGCCGGTCCGGGGCCACGCCCAACCCGTGACCCTCAAAAACCGACAGATCCATCCCGGCGGAAAAGTGCTTGCCGGTCGACGAAAATACAATGCATCTGGCTAAGGCGCGATCATTTATCTCGCCGACAATTTCCGGCACTTCATTCCAGAAACTTCTTGTCATCTTGTTCATTTCGTGAGGTCGGTTCAAAACCACATGGGCGACGTTATCGTCGACCGTCACGTCAAAGCACTCAAACGATTTGTCGATCATAGTCGTCTCCAAGCTTTCCCTTCCACATCGCGTTGCCATTCAAGATCCAAGTTGCGTTGGGTATTCCGTACACAATGGGTATGCTCTCTCGAATGCGAAACTCGCTTGGAGAACCGCCAAATCTTGGTACATCGGTCCAATGATCTGCAGGCCGATCGGCAGCCCATCCGATGTAAATCCACAGGGGACACTCGCCGCCGGATTTCGGGTCATGTTGAAGGGGTAGGTAAATGGCGTCCAATCTTGAAGGTCATTCCCCACTTGGTCTTTCCCCATCAAACGGCCTGTATCGAAAGGCGGCACGGCGACCGTGGGCGTGACGAGAAAGTCGTACTTGTCCATGAACACGCTGACCGTGGAGCCAAGCTGCTCCATGGTATCGAGCGCTGTCATATATTGTTGTGCCGTTAGGCCGCGGCTTTGTGCGACAACGTCCCGCAAGGCAGGATCGAGCTTTTCGAGTTCTGCGTCAGGAAGGTCGCCCAGTAGATGGCCGGCTCCCCCCCAAAACAAGATCAAGAAGGCCTCGCCGGGGTGAGGAAAGATCTCGCCTACTTCGTCGACTTCCGCACCAAGTTCTTGGAATAGTTTGACGGCATTCTGCACACTGATTTCGATGTCCGGCCAGACAGACTCCACATACCCAAGACGCGGGCTGTAGGCGACGCGCTTTCCTTTCATCTCCGTCTCAAGCATTTCGAGGTACCCTGTCTTCTCATAGGGCAAAGCCTGCCAGTCTCGCGGGTCGGCCTCCGTCAACACGTCCATGAGCAGTGCAGCATCGGCGACGGTCCGGCTCATTGGCCCGTAATGCGCCAGGGTGCGCGTGTGCGACGGCGGATAGGCCGGCACGCGGCCAAAACTTGGTTTTAGACCAAAGGTGCCCGTGAACGATGCCGGGACCCGAATAGACCCGCCACCATCACTACCAATGGACAAGGGGCCAAGCCCCGCCGCAACCGCCGCACTGGACCCACCGCTCGATCCGCCCGGCGTTTTTTCGAGATTCCAAGGGTTTCTTGTGATGCCGGTGAGCGGACTATCTGTTGTTGCCTTCCACCCAAATTCAGGTGTCGACGTTTTGCCCAAAAACACCATGCCCGCTCGCCTCACGGCAGCAACCGGTGGCGAGTCCACATTCCAGGGGCCGGCGGGATCAACCGTTAGGGACCCTCGCAGCGTCGGCCAGTCTTTCGTCAGCATAAGGTCTTTGATGGAGATCGGAACGCCGTCGAGGGGTGAAATTGGTTCTCCCTTCATCCAACGTGCCGTCGACGCCTCCGCCTGCTTTAGGGTGGCTGCCGGGTCCAGCAGACAAAAACAATTGAGACGTTCGTTGTGGTGTTCGATCCGCGCAAGCAGTGCTTCGGTTACTTCCAAAGGAGAAAACCGGCGGTCCCGATAGCCTTGCGAGATCTCAATGGCGCTCAGCCAATGGACCGGGCGATCTGACGATTGCCCGCCGTTGTAACCATCCAACATTTTCACCCCTTTCTCTCATTCGGAAGAACTCGATAAGTTTTTCTGTTACTGGTCGACCGGCGCACCATCCCGGCCCAAACGCATGTCCAGCGACCGCGTGACGACAGGGCGGCGTGCCTGAGCATCGTCGACCAACCGCACGCCAAGACCCGGACGATCGCTCATCAGCAGATATCCCTCCTCCACGCGAGGGGCCCAGTCCACGACGTCCTGCCCCAGCAGCCGCCGGCTTGACCGCAGCTCGAACCCCTCGAGCCCCGTCGGAAATTCCAGGATCGCGAAGTTTGGTATGGACACAGATAAATGCATGCTGGCCGCAAGGGTGACAGGCGACAAAGGGCAATGCGGCGCGATATCGACACCATGCGCTTCCGCGATCGCCGCTATCTTCTTACCACCTGTAATTCCTCCGCAGACCCCCAGACTTGTGCGTGCATACTGAGCACCGTTTCGGACGAAGAGCATTTGAAACTGCTGAAGATTGATGAAGCGTTCGCCGGTGGCGATCGGAATCGGCGAACGCTGTGCCAACCAAGACATGGCATCCAAGTTTTCCGGTCTGATAGGATCCTCAAGCCACATCGGACCGGTATGCGCCATCGATTCCGCAAACGTTAGCGCCTCGGCCGGTGACAACCGCCGATGTAACTCAACTAGTAAGTCGCAATCATGCCCCACTTCGTCCCGAAAGCGTTCCACATTGTCTTTCGCCGTCGATAGGTATCCGACTTTCGTATCGGGCAAGGGCGTATCGAAGTCTTCATCGAGAAACGGATTCAAATGACCGATCGCCGTAAACCCGTCCTCCCTGAGACTTCGGCACGCGGTCAGCACACCCGCGATCGTGCGATCATAGGCATGCCCATAAAGGCGCAGCTTCGAGCGGACTGGTCCGCCGAGAAGCTCATAGATCGGCACGCCCAGGGCTTGGCCTTTCAGGTCCCAAAGGGCCACATCAATTGCAGATATGGCCCCGTTGATGGCCGCACCCTGAAAATAGGATGATCGATGCATCACATTCCAATGATGCTCGACGGCATTCGCTGTTTGGCCGCGAAGGTAATCGCCGAACGTTCGGATCGCGGCCTCGGATGCATCGAGATGCCCCCACGCACCCGATTCACCGAGACCCGTCAATCCGTCTTCGGTGACAATCTGGACGAATAGAAATTGCCCAACTCGGTGCGGTACAACGGCCTCGATCTTAAACCCTGCGGACATGGTTTAGACCACCTTCGCGAGCTGTTTCAGCCCTTTGATCAGTACCCCAACGATATCTGATATGTCGGCATCGGTGACGACAAGCGGCGGCGCAATGGCGACAATATTGCTGTTCATGAGCGGTCTTAGTATGACGCCGTTTTCCATACAGACCCGCGCGAGTACAGATGCCGGTGAGGTGGTGTCACTCCATTTCGCATCGATCCAAACCGGGTCCAATTCGACACATGCGATTAGTCCGACACCCCTTACGTCGCCAACCGCTTGCATCGGAGCCACCTCAGTCTGAAGAAGATGCAGCAAGAGCGCTCCCTGTTCAGCGGCGTTTTGCACAAGTGCTTCGTTCTTGATGATATCCAAGCTCGCATGCGCCGCAGCGGCAGCCACCGGATGTCCTGAATAGGTGTAGCCGTGTCCGAACACATTTCCGTCGGCGGCACCGGACGCAACAACGTCCCAAATATGAGGCGAGATGAAACTTGCCGACATGGGCACATAACCGCTGGTCAAGCCCTTGGCGACCGTCATGATATCCGGCGCAATGTCATAGGTTTCCGCCGCAAACATGTTGCCTGTGCGGCCGAACCCCGTAATCACCTCGTCGAGCAATAATAGAACATCGTGCCTTTTGAGGATGTCCTGAACACCTTGCCAATAGCCGTCTGGCGGAACCAGCACACCCCCTGCACCCGAAATCGGTTCGGCCAAGAACGCGGCGACCGTATCCGCCCCTTCGTTAAGGATCGTCGCTTCCAGTTCCGACAGCAGATGAGCGGCATAGTCCGCTTCTGACCAACTTTTATCCGCACGCCAATAATAACAGGCCGGACTAACACGGCGGAACGTTTCCTGAGGCAGATCAAATTTTGCGTGCAGTGTCGGCAGACCTGAGGCTGCTGCCGTCAAGACCGTCGACCCATGATAGGCCCTGCGGCGAACAATGACCTTCCGTTTTTCCGGCTTACCCCTCAAGATGTTGTAGTGCCGGACAAGTTTAAGATTGGCGTCGTTCGCATCGGAGCCGGAGTTTCCGAACAGCACGCGCGAATTGCGTATGGGAGTGATTTCCGCAAGCCGTTTCGCCAGGCTAATCGCAACATCCGTGCCCATGGACGCAAATGAATGGTAAAAGGACAGCCGTTCACATTGTCTGGCAATGGCCGCCGCAATTTCTCGGCGCCCATAACCGACATTTACGCACCAAAGTCCCGCCAGACCATCAATATGGCTTTTGCCGTCAATGTCCGTCAGACGCACTCCCTGACCACTGGTCACGATGTGCGGCCCAAATTGCGCGTGCCGGCGCAGATCGGTGAAGGGGTGGAAGTAGGACTCCTGATCGGATCGTAAAAGCTCATCCGCTGAGCCGTATGGGCTTTCTGCTGCCATCACACGTCTCTCCTGCGACAAATTGTTTTGGTACGGAGATAAGATTGCGTTGCCTCCGCACCGCCCTCAACGCCAAGTCCGCTTTCTTTCCACCCTCCGAGCGGCAGTTCAGGGAGATGCGCCGGCAAGCAATTGATGCCCACAATTCCCGCTTCGAGCCGACGTGCAATCTCGTCCTGCGTCTTTGGATCGGGGCTGAAGGCATAGGCCGCAAGACCGTATTCAAGACAATTCGCTTTTGTCAGTGCCTCATCAAGGGATCTGAACGAGCTGACGGGCGCAACGGGCCCGAATGGCTCGTCCCGCATAACAACAGCATTGGAGGGCACATTATCGAGAACGGTGGGCGGGACGAAAAAGCCACCCGACAGCTCGGCGCTGCCGCCGGTTTGCAGGATTGCGCCTGAATCCAAAGAGCTTCTGATCATCTCAGAAACCGATTCCCTGCGGCGCGCATTCGCAAGCGGGCCCATTTGCACACCTTTATCATGGCCGGGACCTACCACGATCTGATTAGCGCCCCTGGCGAAGGCGTCTACGAATGCCTCATGAAGATCGACATGAACAAAGAATCGGGAGGGTGAGATGCATGCCTGCCCCGCATTGTGGAACTTCTTGCTCACAATCTGCGGCACGATTTGTTCGAGATCGCACCCCGGCATGACAATGACAGGTGCGTGCCCCCCTAGTTCTAATGTGATGGGCTTGACGTAGGCCGCCGCCTGATTTGCGAGCAATTTGCCCACGGAGATCGACCCGGTAAAAGTCACTTTCCGAATGTCTGAATGACTGATGAGAAACTCGGAAATCTCGCTTGGGTTTCCCAAAACAAGATTGAGCGCCTGCGCGTTCACCCCAGCGTCAATGCAAGCCCGCACCAAAAGCGTCGGCGCCGTTGGCGTCTCTTCCGAGGGTTTCAGAACGCACGCGCACCCCGCCGCAAGCGCCGCAGCAATTTTTTTGGCAACCAACACAACCGGGTAGTTCCACGGTGTAAACGCGCAGACCGGTCCCACAGGCACATGGCAGACTCTCTGATCCTCGCCAGAACGTGCGGGAATGCACCGATCATAAATGCGAACCGCTTCGCCAGCGGCCCATACGAAAAAATCCGCCGCGCGTTCGACCTCCGTTCTGCTCTCGCTCAGTGGTTTGCCTTGTTCTTCCGTAATCGCTTCCGCAATCTGTTCCAGACGTTGTCGAATGTTCGCGGCCGCGCGCTCTAATATTCTTCCTCGTTCCCATGCGGACACCTGACTCCAAGCGCTGAACCCGCGGACGGCGGAAGCCACGGCATCGGACAAGTCTTCCACAGATGCTGAGGGATACTGGTCAACGAGTTCTCCTGTCGCCGGATTCCAAATGGACTGTAATTCCCGGCCGCGCCCTAATCGCCATTTACCGCCAATATGCTGTTTGATGCTCATATCATGTTTCATATGTTAACGTTATCATTTATAGTAGCCATTGTGGCAGGCCGCAAGTGCGAATACGAACGCCCTGTCGGAGGGGGGTGGAGATGTTTGACGGAAGGAGAATTCGCTCGCACCGAAGGCTCAAATCAAGGCCGTTCGCGTCGGCACCATTCGAACATGGTAGTGTTCCTGTGAACGACCACATGCGAATCAAATTTAACGAATGACAAAAAAGCGCCCTCCTCGCCTGCGCGATATAGCAGAAGAAACCGGCTACTCCGTCATGACGGTACAAAGGGCCATCATGACTCCTGAGTTAGTCGCCGAGCGCACGCGAAAACGCATTCTCACCGTTATGAAGAAAGTAGGCTACGTCCCCGACCGGAACGCGGCCGCCCTGGTAAAGCAGTCAACGGGATTTATGGGCCTGATCGTCTCGTCAATTACGAGTTCCACTTTCGCTCCGGAAATAGAAGGCTTAGCCGAATTCGGATTAACGACCGGGCGGGAGATTTTACTGGCGCACACCAATTACGAAAATGAGCGGGAATATGACGTCTTGCGAAATATGCTGGGCCGCCGTCCGGATGGCTTGGTCCTCACATTTTCCCCAACGGATGCCAGTGCCCGCAAACTATTGAAAAACTCTGGCGTTCCGATCGTCGAAACATGGAATGACCCGGCCAAGCCGATTGATATGGTTGTCGGTTTTTCGAACGATGAAGCCGCGCGAAAGATTGCGCGCCACTTTCATTCGAACGGCAGAAAGAAGCCGGCCGTATTTAGTCAGCTTATTGGGCGCGACATTATTCGCTGGGAGGGATTTTCCGACGAGTTCATGAAGCTTGGCGGAAAACGGCCGGTAAACATTCCCATCGGCAGCGGGACGAAAGTTAGCGAAGAGAGTTTTTCGAGCGGCGCCGATTTTTTCACAGGCGCGGCTCAACTGGGCGAGGGGTTCGACTGTGTTTTCTGCACATCGGACGTAACGGCCGCGTCCGTCTTGTTTGAAGCCCAGCGGCGGGGGATCATCGTTCCGGACGACCTGGCGGTTGCCGGATTCGGCGATTTGGAGTTTGCCGATTCTCTTTTTCCACGCCTCACGACAATAAAGGTTCCCGCATACGAAATGGGGCGCAAATCAGGCGAGTTGATTCTCGCCCGTCTAACCGGACAGGCAGGCCGAAGGAAGGTCATTCTTGATACCGACCTCATCGTGAGGGATTCAAGTTAACCGCGCGCTGTTCTCTTTGCTTGACTCAAAATGATAACGATAACATAAATAATTTGGATCTAAACAGGGGTTCGGTAGCCATGGATTTTCAAGCAAGCGCGCGGCAGCGCGAATGGTATGAGCGCGTTGCCAGTTTCATGGACACAAAGATTTACCCGTCGATCCCCGCCTATGAAGAGGAAATGGCAGTGACCGGTGAAGACCGGTGGAAGGTAATCACGGTCGTTGAAGAGTTGAAGGCCCTCGCAAAATCAGAAGGCCTTTGGAATCTGTTCATGCCGCCGCATCCGTCGGATGCACAGGGGTCTGAGAATTTCGTCTTCGATGCGCCGGGTCTGACCAATCTCGAATACGCGCCAATTGCCGAACTTACGGGTCGTGTCTTGTGGTCGCCGGAGGTGTTCAATTGTTCCGCGCCCGATACCGGCAATATGGAGATATTGCTGCGCTACGGCACGCCGGAACAAAAGGAGCGTTGGCTGCGGCCCCTCATGAACGGCGAAATCCGATCTGCATTCTTGATGACGGAACCGCAAGTGGCCTCCTCCGACGCCACGAACATCGAAACAAGTATTTCTCGTTCGGGGGATGAATTCGTGATCAACGGACGAAAATGGTGGTCATCCGGCGTGGGAAGTCCGAGGTGCGAGTTCGCCATCGTCATGGGGAAAACGAATCCGAATGCGCCGATTCATTTGCAACAATCCCAAATCATCGTCCCAATGGATACACCGGGCGTTCATATCGAGCGAATGATTGACCTTTTTGGTTATGACGAGGCGCCCTACGGCCACGCTGAAGTGGAACTTCGGGACGTACGCGTGCCCGCTAGCAACGTGCTCTACGGCGAAGGCCGCGGGTTTGAAATCGCACAAGGACGACTTGGTCCCGGGCGCATTCACCACTGCATGAGAACCATTGGCGCCGCAGAGGCAGCTCTTGAACTTATGGTGAAACGGTTGGTGTCGCGGGAAGTGTTCGGAAAAAGAATCTCCGAGTATTCTGTGTGGGAAGAGCGGATCGCCAAAGCCCGCACCAATATTGAGATGACCAGACTTCTCTGCCTTAAGGCCGCAGATGTAATTGATCGCGCGGGGAACAAGGCGGCTCGACATGACATCGCAATGATCAAGTACGCTGCGCCAACAATGGCACTTAAGGTGATTGACGATGCGATACAAGCATTTGGCGGCGCGGGTGTAACTGACGATTTCGGTCTGGGCCTGAGCTATGCCTTTCACCGCGCCTTGCGGATCGCGGACGGGCCGGACGAGGTTCACGCGCGGACCATCGCTCGATCGGAAGTGAAGAAACACGCTGAAGACCTGTGACAGGTTTGAGGGGAAATCATGTCTGCCACTCATACGCCCTTAACCCTGTACCAAAAGCTCTATCAGCAGAACACGATTACAAAGATCGATGCCGACCATGTCCTGCTCTATGTCGATTTTCATGTTCTGAACGAATACACGTCGCCCCAGGCATTCTCCGGGCTCCGTGCGAAGGGACGCCGTGTGTGGCGGCCAAAATCAAACTTGGCCATCGTCGATCATGTGAACTCGACCCGCGATCTTGAATTATCCCACATGCGCGACGCCCAGGCGGCAGAACAAATTCGCTACCTGCGGAAGAACTGCGACGAGTTTGGCATAGAACTGTTCGACCTGGTTGATCCGCGTCGAGGGATCGAACACGTTGCCGTGCCGGAGCAAGGCATGGTCCGGCCGGGCATGGTCATCGTCTGCGGCGACAGTCACACCACCACCTATGGCGCTTTTGGCGCGTTGGGTTTCGGCATCGGCACGTCCGATGTGGAACACGCCTTGGCCTCACAGTCTCTTGTTTACAAACCGCTCAAGGACTTCAGGGTCGACGTCCACGGGCACCTGCCCCAGGGCGTGACGGCAAAAGACCTTGTGATGAATGTGATCGGCATCGTCGGAGCATCCGGCGCTACGGGTTACGCCGTTGAGTTCTGCGGCTCGGGTATTTCGGCCCTTTCGATGGAATCTCGAATGACGATTTGCAACATGGCGATGGAATGCGGGGCGCGTGCCGCAATCATAGCGCCGGATCAAACGACAATCGACTATATGCGGCAAAAGCCGCGGTCGCCTTCTGAAGAAATTCTCGGCGACTGGCGGAACTATTGGGGTCATCATTATACGGATGCCGATGCTGAGTTCGATCGATCGATTGGTGTCGATGCAGCCAAAATCGCTCCCTTTGTAACGTGGGGCACAAGCCCCGACCAAGTTGTTCCGATTACCGGCCGCGTGCCTTTTCCCGAACAGGTGGAAAACGACCAATCCCATGACGCCGCCCTACGCGCCCTTGCCTATATGGACCTGGTTCCAGGCACGCCGATTCAACAAGTGACCATCGATCACGCTTTCATTGGTTCCTGTACAAACAGTCGGATTGAAGATCTGCGTTCGGCGGCGGATGTCCTTCGCGGTCGAAACGTTGCACCGGGCGTTCGCGCGATCGTCGTCCCCGGATCACAATCCGTCAAACGGCAGGCGGAAAAAGAGGGCCTGTCCAGCGCTTTTAAGGCGGCAGGCTTCGAATGGCGAGAGTCCGGCTGTTCCATGTGCCTCGCCATGAATGACGACATATTGCCGCCTGGAAGCCGATGCGCTTCCAGTACAAACCGAAATTTTGAGGGCCGGCAGGGCCGAGATGCCCGAACTCATCTCATGAGTCCGGCCATGGTGGCGGCCGCTGCCATTAAAGGCCGGCTGACCGATGTGAGAACATTAGGGTCCAGCGCATGACGGCACAGGCATTCACCAAAGAACGCGGCATCGCCGCACCGCTTCCCGCGGCCAATATCGACACCGACATCATCATGCCGAAGCAATTTCTCAAAACGATCACGCGCGAGAATCTCGGCGACGGCGCTTTTCACGACCTTCGCTTTAATATCAACGGCACCAAAAACCCCGACTTCGTCCTCAACAAGCCGCCTTATGACCGGGCGAAGTTCTTAATCGTCGGGCCCAACTTTGGATGTGGGTCCAGCCGGGAACATGCGGTGTGGGGCATTCTCCAGCTTGGTATTCGGGCGATCGTCGGGTCAAGTTTCGCCGGTATTTTTGCCGACAACGCCTCAAAGAACGGTCTTCTTCTGGTGGCACTGCCGCCCGCCGAGACATCGATACTCTGCGATCAGGTAACGTGTCCGGACTGCGCCGTATTGGAAATCGATTTGGCCGATCAACAGATATACTGTTCCGGCAATCGCACAATCCCGTTCGATATCTCGCCTCACAATAAAACACTGCTGCTGGAGGGCCGAGATCATATCGACCTAACCCTCGCGCATGCAGACGACATACGCGCCTTCGAAGCGCAAAGGCTCGCTCGACAGTCTGTCTTTGCAGCTCCGAGCGAAACAGCCTGACTCGTCGATCCATTATCCGTCGAGCAAGAACTCACCCATCGCCTGTATGGCCGCATTCGCTTCCGGCAAGTGCGGCGCCATAACCTGATGTACATGGGGCATGTTCCGCCAAATCTGTAAGCGCACGTCGACACCCGCTTCATGGGCCTTCTTTGCAAAGCGGACGCTGTCATCCAAATATCCCTCAATTTCACCGGCTTGCAGAAGAACAGGCGGGAACCCTTCCAAGTCCGCATACAGAGGGGAGACCAGGGGATGCGTCGGATCTGTGTTTCCATAATACAAGGAGAACTGCTTGCCGCCGCCGATAACTTCCGCAGGCGTCAACGTGGACCCCGATTGAGTAAGATCGGTCGCCGGCGACATGGCGATGACCGCATCCGGCACCCGAAGCCGTTCCCGCATCGCCTTCAATGTTGTCGCAAGAGCGAGCCCGCCGCCCGCAGAATCCCCGACAATATAGAATTTCCGGTTTTGTCCCGATCCTGTGGCTGTATCCTCAATGAGGGTTTTGTAGGCTGCAAGCGCATCCTCTAGCCCCGCCGGAAACGGATGTTCCGGCGCAAGCCGATAATCGATGGCCAATACGCTGCACTTGGATGCCCGGGAAAGGCGCGCGATAAAACATCGATAATTGTCGATGTCACCCATAACATAGCCGCCGCCATGCAGGTAAAGCATTACGCGATCGGGCAAAGCACCCTCAGCGGATACCCACTCCGAATTGCGACCGTTGACGACCGTCCGGCGGACAATTACATCGCCTTCCGGCATTTGAGGGGCGATGGGAAAGCCGCGCCCGATAAGCCTCGCAAGATCCGTGTCAAGAGGATCCTTGAGAATATATTCGGGCGGATTCTTTTCAAGCCCCTCCACTTCGAAGTATGTGGGATTCATGCCACGTACCAGCGTCATAAAGTGTTCCACGATCGTCTGGAACTCACCTGAGGGGCTGTCGCCGCCGACGCTTTCAATCCATTCATCTTTCGTCAAAGTGTCTGGCATGGTGATCCCTCGACTTTCCGCTCGCGTGCCCAAGACAAAAAGGGAGGCCAGAAGCCCACGGGCTCCTAGCCTCAGTGCAAATCGACGATTAACTGGGAGGAAGAACCGCTCGCCGATTCTATTTCTAGCCTTAGTATTTGAATCCAAGTGTCACTCCGAACGTCCGGGGCGGTAAGTACTGCGTTTCAATGGGGCTCCCCAAAACGGCACCGCCAATCTGAATCTTGCCCGCAGTCAGTTCATCGGTCGCGTTCTTCACCCAAGCGGTTACTTCCCAACGCTCATCTTCCGTCTCGAACGTCAGGCGGCCATTCAGATTGTGCTGACCTTCCTGCCGAGACTGCTCAAGATTGAACGGTCTGAAAAATATCTCGCTCTTGTAGCTGTACTCCCCACGCAGCGTAAGGCTGCCCACATTCGGAAGAGGTATCGTGTATTGGGGCGCCACATTGACCGCCCATTCCGGCGTGGCCGTCAAACGATTACCGGACAGATCGAAAACCGCGCCACCTCTTGCAGGGTCCGGTGCGGAGTATTCGTCAAACTCCGCGTCCAAATAGGTGACCGTGGTGTTGATCAAAAAGTTCTCAACCGGCTGGGCGAGCATTTCAAACTCTATGCCATTAATTGTCGCCTCGGCCGCATTTGTCACCAGGGGAAGGAAATTTTGTATTTGAAAGACCTGGAGGTCCGTGTAGTCCATGCGGAAGAAAGAAATATTCGAAACAAGGCGACGGTCGAAGAAGTCCGTCTTAAGGCCGATCTCATAGTTCGTGACTTTCTCCGGACTAAAACTCTCCCCTTGAAAGCCAAACATGTTGAAACCACCTGCTTTGAAGCCACGACTGACCGTGGCGTAGGCATTGATGTTTTCCGTGATTGCGTAGCTGACGGCACCCCGAGGCGTCGTGGAGGAGAAACTGTCATCCAGTTCCGCCGTTAGAAACAACGGACCGCCCAAGCCGCCGCCGAAGAAGTTTTCGACCACGCGTTTCTTATCGCGCCCCCACCGAATACCGAAAGTAAGGTCAAGTTTGTCGGTTGCATGCCACGTGGCGTCACCGAACACCGCATAGGATGTGGTGTCGATCTCTCCGGTCAGGCCTGCTGCCGCCGCGGGCATCAGCGGGAACGGAATATCCACCTCCGTCGAGCCGTCCTCTCTGAAAAAGAACGCGCCCAACACCCAATCAACGCCGTTCGTATCGCCCACAAGATTGAGTTCTTGCGAAACTTGGCTCTGGAATTCCGCCGCGGGATCAAATGCAGCGCCGTCGAAATCTGAGCCGTCTATGTCGTAAACCAGAACCGAAGAAAGCTCGCGATAGGCGCTAACCGACTTCAAGGATACGGCTCCAAAATCCCACTCAAGTGTGGCGGAAGTGCCATACATTTCGGCATCATAGTCTTTGCGAAAATCGTGATTGACCCGCCGGCCGCTGGCAATCGTTCCACCCGCAAGTTCCTGAGGTGTAGGGGTTGCCGGATCAAACCGGGAGTCAGGTGTGATTGCTCCAAATCCACCGACCCGGCGATAATCCCCACTGAGATCGATGGTGAAATTGTCCGTTGGTTCGAACAGAACACGAAGTCGAACCAGCGCCTCATCCGCATCATCATATCTTTCGCCATTGAAAAGGTTTGGCGTGTAGCCTCGGTGATCCCTTGTCTTGAAAGCGAGACGTGCCTTCACTTTGTCTGAGACAATCGGACCGCTGACAGCCCCTTCTGAGGTCACCAACCGATAGTTTCCGACACCCACGCGCGCATACGCCTCAAAATCATCCGTGGGCGAACGGGAAATAACATTGAGCGCACCGCCCGTTGCGTTTCGGCCATAGAGGGTCCCTTGGGGACCCCGCAAAACTTCGATGCGTTCTACATCCAAAAAGGCCGCGCTTTGGTATAGCCGCCTTCCCAGATAAACACCGTCACTGTGGACCGCTACACCAGGATCAGCGGAAATGGAGCTGGTATCATTGCCGATACCACGAACGGTAATGAGAGTCTTGTTGAAGAATTCACCAATATGTACGCTGGGTGCCAGGTATTGAATATCCCGAAAATCCTGCACCCCATTTTGACGTAGCTCATCTCCGCTCAGGGCAGTGACGGCCATGGGTGTTTCCTTAATTGTCGACTCTCGTTTCTGAGCCGTAACGACAATTTCGTCCATTGATGCCATGGCGGGCGCACTCATGAGTGTTGCGGCACCTGCGATACTCAAAATACTCGGCAGAGGCCCCGCCAGGCACCTCCCCAAACCAGCCATTCTCTTTTCTTTGTTCATTTTTCTCCCCCTCGCCTTCGTCTCGAAAGCAAAGCTCTCCAAACAAGATCGCCAATTCCGGCAATTTAGTATGATAACGTTATCATGTCAACTTTTTACTGAACAGTAAGTACTAATGAGATTGCCTGTTGGCTGTGTGTTTTCCAGAACGCTTCGGCTCCGCAGACAGGGCTCTATGGTCGTGGGTTGGCCTATTCGACGGTCTCAGAGCAGTTTGGTTGCGGGCCGGCCCAGCAGTGAAGATCACGCATAGCCAGGAGATCGAAAAGCCAACACGCCGCAAAGGAACTAAGCGTGGGTCTTGTGTTTGAGATCAACTGGCGCGTCCATGAACGATATTTCTCGCGTGAAGAACAGGCGCGTCGCCAAATAGATCAGCAGACCAAGGGGCCCGGCGGCATAGGTCAGCGCCAATGAAGGCCAGATCAAGACTTGATAGACGCCGTAACGCCGCGCATCTCCGACGATCCACAGACCGACCATTAGATCGAACACCAGGTAATGGATCCACGCGGCCAAAAGTATGTGATCGTTATCAAAATTAGCCCGAATATTCTCCATCAAAGGCATAGATTCGGCCGCCGAATTTTCACCAACGCTATTGAGCCCAACGATAAACAACCAGGCGTACAGTGCACTCAAAATGCCGGGCAGAAACACGGTCTGGACAGCAATTTTGGTAACACGCCAGTTGGGCGCGAAGGCAATGAGTGCCCACGGCACGAGCATGCCATATGTCAACCACTCGAAAAGAGACTGTAGCGGCATCTGATTTCCTTACTGATGATCGGAGTTTCGTTCAGACGACTGACCGAAAATGGGTGATCGTTTTTGCTGGAACGCGGAAACACCTTCGAGAAAATCCGACGTTTCAAACGCTTTGCCCTGCATTTCTGCCTCAGATCGCAGGGCTTTTTCAGGGCTGGAGTGCCGCGCAAGACGGAGCTGTCGTTTGATCATGCCAATCGCTTGCCGGGGCATCTTCGACAGGGCAAGCGCGACCGCTCTAGCTTCGGCCATCAATCGATCATCTTCAACGACCTTCCAAATCAGTCCGGCCGTTCGCGCATCTTGCGCACTGACCGGTGCCGCGAGCATTGCCATGGCGGACGCAAAAGACCGCCCCGCCAATTCCTGCACGAGAAAAGAGGTTCCGGCATCCAATACGGCGGCGATCTTGACGAAACTAAGCTGGACGCTTGCGGATCGGCTTGCGATGACAATATCACTTGCAAGCGCAATACCGACCCCCGCACCGGCCGCGACTCCATTCAGAGCACACACGGTCGGCTTTGGACCGGTGATCATTTCCGTAATGAGGGGGTTAAGCGTCTGCGCAATTACATCTTCGATCGAGCCGATCATGTTTGTGAGTTCTGCGCCGGATAAGTCAGCACCGGCGCAAAAACCCTTGCCCTTACCTGTCAAAAGGACCGCCCCGATTGTTGGATCGCTGTTGCCCTTCCTCACATGCTCGAGCAATTGTTCGACCATACCTGACGCAAGCGCATTCACTGCGTCGGGGTTGTTTAGGCAGAGCTCCAGAACACCTTCATTTCGACGCACCAATATTCGTGACATAAAAGCTCTTTCTGTCTGAATGTCTCCGCACGGCCGATCGAAGACCGCGACGCATGCGTCAGAATCCACCCGTTACTTCGATCAGTTGTCCACTTATGTAATCGGATTCCGGTAGGCAAAAGAGAAGAACGGCCCCGGCGGCTTCATCCGGCGTCCCGCCCCGGCCCAACGGTATTGCTTGTTTCATCGCTTCGATATTCTGCACAGGCACGCCGACGGGTATGGTGTTTCCCGTAACGTTGATCAGCTTTTTTTCGTCTGTCGCCTCGGTCAATCGCGTTTCGATCAGTCCGAAGGCGACACTGTTTACGGCGACTTTGTATCGCCCCCATTCTTTTGCCATTGTGCGGCTGAGACCAACGATGCCCGCCTTGGCCGATGCATAATTCGATTGGCCTGCATTGCCTCTTGTGCCCGCAATCGACGAGATGTTCACGACCTTGCGAATGATCTCCTCGCCGCGATTTGCTTCTTCCTTAGTCTTGATGCGAATAATTTCCGAAGCGGCCTTAAGCAACCGCCATGGCGCCTTCAGATGCACATCGATCATGGCATCGAACTGATCCTCACTCATCTTCTGAATGACCGAATCCCACGTGTATCCGGCATTATTGACGATGATATGCAGGTCACCGAACGCTTCCGTCGCTAAGCCCACCAAACGTTCCGGCATTTCCGGATCGGTGATGCTGCCCGCGCAGGCGACAGCCTGTCCCCCACTTGACCTAATCTCGCCCACCACGTCTTCGGTCGGGCCACCGTCAAGATCATTGACGATGACGCAAGCCCCCTCCCGCGCCAAGCGAATGGCAAGTGCCCGGCCTATTCCGCGTCCAGCGCCCGTGACAATTGCCACCCGCCGATCCAACCTTCCCATAATCACGCCTCCGATCGAGTCCTCACCAACGAACTTCCGCTTCGCCATCCAACTTGATTTCACCTAGCTTGTTGGCCGCAACAAGTTTGAGGATCGCGACTTCGCCTTTTTCATCGCGCTTCGTCTCGATTACCCTCCCTGTACAGACGACTGCCTCGCCGACATGAGTGATGGATCGGAAGCGGACTTTGAACCTTTTGAGCTGAGCTTGTGGGCGCCATCCCGTCACCAACTGGCCGAGATATGCCATGGACAGCATGCCATGTGCGAAGACATCCGGCATACCGGCCTCTTTTGCGAAATCGATATCGATATGCATCGGGTTGTGATCCCCTGAGGCCCCCGCAAACAGGGCAAGGGTCGTTCTGGTGATCGGCTCCTTTGTTAGGCAGCCTATGACGCCATCTCCCTTGCTCACTGAGCACCGGTCCGTCATTGGGCATGCTCCGCCCTGCGGACAACAGTGGTGTTACGGAGTTCGACAACTTTCTCGCCGTGCTGGTTCGTCCCTGAGATCTGCAAGACGACAAACTCCAGCGCGCCACCTTTCTTTACGTAGATATCCTTGATCTCACTCTCAAAGGTTACCTGGTCTCCTGCGTAGATCTGGGAGAAATAGGTGAATTCCTGTTCGCCATGCAGAATGTCTTCGATGTTAACTCCCAACAGTCGCAGAAAACCAAATGGATCATCGCTTTGCTGATTGAGCGTAAAGGCGAATGTGGGAGGTGCCGGGATATCGGGATGACCAGCTTCAATGGCCGCCGCCCGATCATAATAGATCGGATCCGAAGCCCCTGTCGCTTTTGCGAAGAACTGCAATTGTCCACGTTCAACTTGAGAATTGTGTGACGGCAACCGACGACCGATTAATGATCTATCCAACATCCCAAGACTCCCCCAAACCGCTAGTTTTGGTAGATTGTTACGACGCAGGCACCACCCAGGCCGAGATTGTGCTGCAGGGCTGTTTTCGCGCCTTCTACCTGACGGGCACCTGCCTGATGTCGCAAGTGCCACACAAGTTCTGTACACTGAGCCAGCCCAGTAGCGCCGAGAGGATGCCCCTTCGACAGCAGACCGCCGGAAGGATTGGTCACAACCTTGCCGCCATACGTGTTGTTACCGTCTTCGATAAAGCGCTCAGCCGTGCCTTCCTCTGTCAAGCCCAGGGCCTCATAGGCCAGCACCTCGTTTGTCGAGAAGCAGTCGTGCAACTCCACAACATCAATATCCTCGGGATCAATTCCGCTGTTTTCGTACGCCTGCGTCGCAGCACTTTTTGCCATGTCGTATCCGACCAATTTGATCATCGATCTATCATCAAAGGTGCTTGGGAGGTCGGTTGTCATAACCTGGGACTTGATTTGTACGGTACGAGAGATGTCGCTTCTTTTGGCAAACGTGTCGCTACAAATCACAGCGGCCGCAGCGCCGCAGGTCGGTGGACAACATTGATAGCGGGTCAACGGCCCATAGATTGTCGGCGACGCCAGCACTTCATCCAGTGTCAGTTCTTGCTGAAAAATCGCAAATGGGTTTTGTGCCGCGTGTTTGCGCGCCTTCACGGAGACTTTGGCAAATGTCTCAGGCCGTATGCCATGCTTTTCGGCATATTCATGACCAGCCCCACCAAAATATCTGGCGGCAGGAGGTTCCTGACCGTCGCCGATCAACGATTTCATCATCTCCGACTGGCGAAGCATTGGCGGCGGCCGGTCCGAAAAAACGTCACCAAGCGCGCCCGGAACCATCTGTTCGAAACCAATGGCAAGCGCGCACTCGGCGGCGCCAAACTCCACTGCTTGTCGCGCTAGAAACAGGGCCGTTGACCCGGTAGAGCAGTTATTGTTTACGTTTGTGACCGGAACGCCTGAGAGACCCAACCGATATGCAGCCGCTTGACCGCAGGTGGAATCGCCATAAACGAACCCCGCATATACCTGATCAATAGAGGGGTACGGAACACCTGCATCGTCCAGCGCGATCTTGGCAGCCAAAGCACCCATTTCATCGTAAGAAGCACTGTCGCCGGGCTTCGTGAAGTTGATCATACCGACGCCGGCAACCACCACTGGTCTTTGCATCTGGGGCCTCTTACAATTTTCCCGAAAATGGGTAATAATCGATTTTCGTATCTTACTGATCAGTAAGTAATAATTCTATAGGTCTTATGCGACGGCGCCGTCAAGCCTATCGGGGAAATTTTTTATGGATCAAAAAGCCAGTCCGTTTCGCAAAACAAAACGCAAAGGCAACCGCGAAACAAAAAAAGTCGCGATACTGAGGGAAGCGGCGAAGGCGTTTGTGGAGCAAGGTGTTCACCAAACGTCGCTTGACGATCTGGCGGAACGGTTACAGGTGACCAAACCGGCATTGTATTATTACGTGAAGAACAAGGAAGCCGTGATCCTTGAGTGTCTGGCCATCGGTCACAAAGACGACAAAGAGAAAATTGCTGAAATTAGGAAATCGGACGCGAGTGGTTGGGAGAAGTTCAAAAACCTCTCACGCTATTACGGCAACAACGTCATCACGGATTTCGGCCGATGCCTCGTTCTGATCGACTTGAATTCTCTAAGTAAGGACGGTCAGAGGAAACACCGCAAATCGCAGAGATATATCTTCGAAGCCGCACGAGGTTTTTTGGAGGAAGGCATCAAGGACAAATCTGTCAAACCTTGCAATGCCACGGTCGCTACGTTGGCAATCGTTGGTGCCCTGAATTCCATCGCCCATTGGTATCGTGAAAGTGGCCCGGACAAGATCGACGCGATTGTGGAGCAGATTCTAGAATCATTTGAAAATGGCGTTACGACGTAGGGGCCATAGCTTTCCAATCGTGGTTGGCCGCTTACTCAATGACAAACGACTTGCTCTTGGTTTTTCCGCAGCCGTTCCTCTGATGGATAACAGCAGAGACCAGTTCGCCGCAGACTGCCCCCACCTCCACAATCAGGATAAGCCTGATGATCCGGCGCGCCAAGGTCTCGTCCGGAGAACCGACAGATTGGTTAACGCCATAGAGGCCCATGCAGTGGGGTTTCTTTGCCATGGTTCTAAGCCTGCAAGCGGGTTGGGCTTGCAGCAGTGTCATCACGGGCTGCCAACGCCCGCTGAATTGCCAGGTGCTCTGCCTTCGTGAGTGGATACGCACGGTAGAGAAAAGCGGCTAGGAGGCCGAGCGACGCCACGGTTACGCCGCTGATCATCCCGAGACCGACGATTGTGTCTTGAGAAACAGTTGCGGGGTCGGCGTTGCGCGCCAGTGCTATCAAGGTCAGCAGGATCCCGGCGAGTTGTGCACCGATCCCTGCGGAAAACTTGGTCGCAAGATTGATCGCGCCAAAGAAGATGCCTTCCTGACGCACGCCCGCTTCCAGCTCATATTGATCCGCGATGTCGGCCAACATCGACCCTGCGACGACGGGTGGCGACGCGCCGGCAAAAGCGGCCAGGCTATACCCCGTGAAAATCGTGATGACATAAATGGTCGATCCTTCGGCCGGGAAGAAACCAAGGACTTTCAAAGTGGGCAACAAAACAAAAATCGCGCAGTAGATGGATATGCTGTAGATAAATGAATTTTTTTTGCCAATGCGTTTGCTCGCCGCGGTCCAGAAAAACGTCCCGGCCAGCATTGCGGCAATTGAGGCGACCGGAAGAAGAAACACGGAATTTTTGTCCAGCCTCCAAAAATAGGTTCCCATGTAGATCTCGAGTGTCCGCGACACATAAAGCGCGATCGCCCAAAGGAAAAAACTGGCGACAAATATCCTGAAGGCGCGGTTGGAACACACGCCGACGACTTCCCGCCAAAGCCGGTCTGCCGAGAAGCGTTTGATATCGGCGGATGGTTTGGGCAGGTTTGGAATCACGGAATGTGTTCCCAAGGCAGACAGAAAAATGAGCAGCGCCACCAGCCCCCCAAAGATGAGGCCGATCTGCATGTAGGGTAAGGGGTTGAGCTGAGGCACCGCGTAGGCCGGCGTCTCGTAGAACAGAAATCGACCGGCAACAAAAATGGCCCCGCCGCCGAGATAACCGAAGAAAGCCCGATAGGCGACAATTCGTGTCCGCTCTTCATGATCGTCAGACAGTTCGGCACCGAGTGCATAGTGGGGAATGACGTAAAGTGTCATGAAATTCCGTGCAATGATGACCCAGGCGAGAAGCCAAAGGAAAAGTCCGGTCTGAGTTAGATCAGGCGGCGGCAGAAAAAGAGCGGCAAAACTGATACCGAACGGCAGCGCCGCGGCATACATAAAGGGGTGTCGACGGCCCCACTTATGCTTTAGCGAGTCGGAAAGAGACCCTACGATAGCATCGCTTATTCCATCCGTGACCACGCCGACCAGCAATGCCAAGCCGGCAAGCGACGGTTCCAAACCGAGCACCTGACTGTAGTAGAAAAGAAGCAGTGAAGAAAGCGCGGCATTCTTTATCCCCTCTGCCGCCTGCCCAACACCAAACCAAAACTTTATCCCGAATGTTATGGGGCGGCCGCGAGCAGCGCCGCCTGAGTCCAAAGTCGCGTTTTTTCTTTTGCTCATCTTAATTGGTAGTTTGTTTACGCACTATTTTTTCAAACGTGTTGCGAGACAATGAAATGGCCGGCCCCTCTTTTAATCTGTGTCCTTGTTTCATCCTTTCGAACGGCAATCGAAACGAAACACAGAAAGCTTGGAACGATAGGTTTCCAGGCGGCTCCGAACGGGCCTCCGAAGACTTGCTATTTCATATTTTTCGACCGCAATTCACGAAATGGTTTTAGACCGAACATAAGGAATCCGAAGGCAAGCGGTGCACAAGCAAAGTTGACGACGGCAAGCGAATATCTCACATCTTCTTCAGCCAAGAAGACGTAGTCCGTCAGTAGGCCAACAATCAGTGGGCCAAACCCAAGCCCGACAACATTGATCACTGTTTGATAAAGCGCCGTGATTTGTCCGCGTATCTCGTTGGGCGAGATCAACTGAATCGCCGTACCCGCGAGGGGATATGGCAGGCTGCTGAGAAAGATGGCGGGGCCAAGCAGCAGCAAGGCGAGCTCGGGACTGGGCATCAGGGGCGCCAGCCCGCCAAAGACACCCGTGCCGAGATACCCATAACCTGCAACTCGCAAGGGGGCATCCAAGTATCCTCGGGCGGTGAGGCGATCGCAAAGCCAGCCCCCCAGAATGGCCCCCGGCAACGCAAACGCCAGATAGGTGACGCCGTACCAAAACCCAACTTCCAACGGCGTCCAACCGTATGTCCGGATAAAAAAGGCCGGCGTCCAAACGGTCGAGGCGACGCCGGACACTGTAATCAGAGAAAACCCTGCAAGAAGAAAACCCAAGGCTTTCCGCCGGGCCGACACTTCTTGCACAACACGCCGAAGGGGCATGGGCGCTCGACGTTCGGACTTGCTGACCGACCCCCGACGGGCGGGTTCGGGCACGGTTAAAAGCAATAACGCGATGGCTATGCCGGGAAGACTGACCAAAATAAACGCCATCTGCCAGGGGCGAAGCTCACCGACCCAGGGGATGGAAACACTCCCGAACCCTTCAAGCAATTGGACCACGGCCCCACCCGCGATGTAGGCCACTCCAATGCCGAGAAAGGCGCTCCCCACAAACACACTCATGGCTCGGGCCAGACGCTCCGGCGGAAAGTAGTCGCTGATTGTCGAATAGGCAGCAGGCGTCAGGCTGGCTTCCCCGAGGCCGACCCCCATTCGGGCAAGGAAGAGTTGAATGTAGTCTCTGGCCAGTCCGGAGAAAGCGGTAAATGCGCTGAACAAAAGCACACCCCAGATCGCGACACCGCGACGGCTGTAGCTGTCTGCAAGCCGCCCAAACGGGAAGGCCATGAGTGTGTAACAAAGGCCGAACGCAACGCCCGTCAGCAAGCCAAACTGAGTGTCGGAGATCTGCAGGTCTGCTTTGATCGGCACGACCATTAGATTGATCAGGATACGATCCACATAAGAGAGGATATAGGCGAGGGAAAGCACAGCCACCGCGTACCATGCCGTCCGGCTGGACGGCCACGGCTGTTCCCCGAGCGCGACGGGGGGTGCTCCGGCGGACAGTTTTTGAGGGCCGTTCAAATCGGATTTCATCTAAGTCTTTCCCAAAGCCCTCTAAGGGCCGAAACAATCTGTGTGGAGGGTTGGTGCGGATCGAGCCGGCTCATACCGGAACGACCGGGGTCGCTAACACCACCCTTGAGTTAATCTGTGTACCTCACAATAGGAAAATTCGGCCTGGGCCCATCACTGGTCTTCAATGTCGGTAAAGGATCTGACGGGGCTGCAGCCATCCCAGTTTTCGCAAACCTGCGACAGACGTGCATATGTTGCGCGTTTCTTTTCCTGAACCTCCACAATTTCCAACATGCAGCCATAGGCGTGCGTCGTGTCGAAATACGCAAAACGCGCACCCGGCCCACCGCCGGACAGGGCTTCGACAAAGCCCTCCGCCTTGTAGTGGGTGTCGTCGGCTGCAAAGTCGTTGCTCCAGCACGCCACGTGATGAAAGCGCGGCACCGTTTGCCGGTTCGGCAGGCCGAACACGCCGCCATTCTCTCCTCGGGGTTCGATCAGTTCGATTTGCACGGGCCCCGCCTGAGACGTCGCGATCCGTGCGTTGAGTTCGCCGGGTTTTCCAAAGAACGATAGGCGAATGCCGTAGAGTTCCCGCAAAAAGAACGGTCCAACCCCAAGGTCCTTGGTCCACACGGTGATCGCTTCTTCAAGATCGGGAACCACCCAAGCGTTCTGAAATATGCTCCTCTTACGAACGATACTCATCGATGATCCTAAACCGCGCCTGCGCGCTGCGCTTCCCGCCACGCAGCTTCGGCAAGCGGCTGAACCCGTTCGGCTTGCTCGGACGCATTGGCTGCCGCCGCAGTACCTATCTGCGCCCGTCCGACAATGCCTTGCACAATGGCCGCGACACGGAACAGATTGTACGCCTTGTAAAAACTAGGGTTTTCGATAGGCGCCCTGCCCGTTCGCTCGCAATAGCGCGCCATGTAAGCCTCAATGGTGGGAATGCCGAGGCTATCAAGATCAAGCCCGTGCAATGTGCCACGGGAATCGACACCGGGCGGCCGGTACCATTCCATCATGTGATACATGAGATCACCCAATGGGTGCCCGGTCGTGGACAATTCCCAATCCAATACAGCGACCACTTTCGGTTCTGATGGGTGGATCAAGACGTTGTGGAACGAATAGTCACCGTGAACGAGCGAAGTGGCGTCATCATCCGGGATCGCGCCGGGCAACCAATCGATCAATCGATCCATGGCCGGTATGTCAGACGTCTTGGACGCGTCATACTGTTTCGACCAGCGTGCGATTTGGCGGGCGAAATAGTTTCCGGGCCGCCCGAAATCCTCAAGCCCCAGCGCGGCGTAATCCACACTGTGGAGCGCCGCCAGCGTTTCATTGACGGAATCGAATACCGCCGACCGTTCTGCGGGCAACAGGTCAGGCATGGTGCAATCCAGAAAAACCCGGCCCGGCACAAAATCCATAATGAAGAACATGGTGCCCAATACGGACTCGTCGTCGCACAACACATGGACACGAGGCACCGGAAAACCGACGTCGCCCAATGTCGACATCACGCGGTATTCCCGGTCCACCGCATGGGCCGATTTCAGTAGGACACCTGGTGGTTTGCGGCGCAGGACATATTTGTTGGTCGGGGTGTCGATCAAATAGGTCGGGTTCGATTGGCCGCCTTCGAATTGCTTGACGGTCAGGGGGCCGTCAAACCCGGTCACCATATCCGCCATGAAGGTGTGCAGCTTTTGCAGATCGATCTCATGACCTTCCCGGACCGGTCCCGTTTCGCCGAGATACTTTTTCTCCGTCGCGATCATCGCACCCCCTAAATGGTCCACTTGAACAATGGATACGGTTGCTTATCTGTGCTAATCATAATCATATAAGATCGGCGCGTCGAGTAGAAGCGGCGCGCGGCCGACGAATGACCCGGCCCCGCTTCGCGGCGGAACGAATAATCGGATGGAAGGGAGCAACGCCATGTCCGACGACACGCTGGCTAATTGGAATGTACCGCATGACGTGCGTCTCGATCTTGAGGCGCTGTGCTTGGAATATCTGTATCGAGTCGACCATGAACATTTCGACCAGGTGCCGGAGCTCTTCACATCCGACGGAACATTTGAAACGCCGTGGTCCAAAATGGAAGGGGAACGAGAACTGGTGGAAGGATGGAAGGCACGCGGCGAACGAAAGATCAAGGTGCGCCACTTTCTGGGCAATGTACGGCTTTCGATGAGTGAGGCCGACCGCGCGCAAGGGTGCATCGGTTTCACCCTTTACCAACATGACGAGATGGATGGGGGGACACCCGAACCGAAGCTGGTGGCCGAACATCTTGACGTATACGAACGGGGGCCCGATCAGCGATGGCGGTTTAAATCCCGCCGGGTGGTACCGGTTTTTGCTGCCGAGTCCTTTGGGATCAGCCGTTAACTAGAGCGTCACGCGAGATATTTGCGTCGGCCCGCTTCGATTACAATTTCACTTCTATCGTGTCGCCGACAATCCGCGTCGGAAACGTGCGAATGGCAGCAAAGGCGGGAGGTCCCATGGCGCTGCCGTTCTTAAGATTGAAGCGGGCACCGTGATGCGGACAAACGATGGTGCACTTGCGAATCCGCCCACCTTGCAACGGCTCGAAATCATGGCTGCACCGGTTCTCGATCGCAAAGACCTGATTTTCGCTGCGGCATAGAAGAACGGCGCGGCCTCCGACGGACACCAACCGTTGCCCCTCATCGGGAACATCGGCCAGCGGCGCGGCCGCAATAAACCCATCCAAATCCGTCATATTCTGTGTTTCCTCATTTTCCTTTACCGCGTTGGCCGGTGGTTTGCAGGCCCGGCAGCAGCTGGTCGGTCTGCGTGCTGAAGTCGCGCACTGACCCCACATTACGCTTGCCCCGTGGCGCGATGTGAGGCTGAAAAGAATGACACACGCCGTGGGCGCCGAAACTCACCGCGTCCGGAATGCTGTCGAGTTCCAATTGACGGCCGATCGAAGTGCGCACGCACCGTCGCAAGATCAGAATGCATTCGGCGATTTCAGGCGGGAAATTGAATTTGGCCCATTGCCCAAGGTTAGCCGTAGACTGACCTTCAAACGCCTTAGGACTCAGAATCATCGTATTCTTGACTTCCCATTCGAGGATCGTAACCCCGTCTCGCGCAATGGCAGCGGCCTGAACGCCATCCACAGGGTCGTGGACCGTTGCATCAAAGCGGAGCTGCCCGTTACCCCTGGCTGCTTGCGCAATGGCAAGACCCGCAAGCTCGAACATATGGGTGCATTGAAAAGCACCATCCGTGTAAAGATAAACATCGGAGGACAACGAATTGATTTTCATGCCGGCCAAACGGGATAAGTTGTCCGCAGCTTCGGCGCAGGTAGACCATGGATAACGTGTTGCCCGTCCGGCAACCTCCGTCACCGTGTCGCCGTCATGACGGACGGTCACACCAAAACGGTGGAAATCGTCCTCAAGCTCAGCGACCGCCATATTGTGATCTGAACTGACGCAAACCCGCCGGCGAAAAACGCCGCCAGTTGCAGGTCGCCAATAGGCCTTCCAGCGATTGTTCAAAAAAACGGCTCCTAACAAGAATCTCGCAAACGCTGCTGTCGGCGGGAGACACGACGGGTCGTCGACAACGCGCTATTCAGCCGTTCGCAAAACTATTAGATATAATAATTCTAATCATTCGTATAGAATTGGCAAGGACGCGTGACGAAGCAAGGATCACGTCCGTCGCAGGAGGGCAGAAAGCAAATGAGCATATTGGACAGGTTTCGGTTGGACGGCCAAGTAGCCCTGATCACCGGCGGCGGTGGCGGGCTGGGCCACGCCATGGCAACCGCCTTTGCCGATGTCGGTGCGGATGTCTGCGTCACGGCCCGCAAGCTTGATAAATTGGAAGCGGTACGGCGCGATGTGGAAGCCCGTGGCCGCCGCTGCACCGCCATTTCGGCGGACGTGACTTCAGAAGATGGCCCCGCCACCATCACAGAACATGCGTTAAAGGAACTCGGACCGATCACAATCCTCGTCAACAACGCGGGCGGACTCGGCGGCGTGGACAAGGCGCCTCAACCACTGATGAAAACATCGGATGCCTCGTGGGAGGCACAGATCGCTCTCAACCTTACCAGCGCTTGGCGCATGACGAAGGCATGTGTTCTGGAAATGAAAGATGGCGGCGTGATTATCAACATTTCTTCCATCCTCGGCTTTAAGCCTCAAGGGGCCGGCGGGGGGTATGGCGCGTCAAAAGCAGCCATGAACAATATGACGATCGCACTAGCGCATGATCTCGCGCCCCGCTTTCGCGTGAATGGCATCGCACCTGGGCCCGTACCGACGGAAGCTTTCAAGAAAGCCCGCAAGGTGACAGAAGCTGATTTTCCTCGGGTGGCGCAGGAATGGGGCGTCCCCTTGGGCCGAGTGGGCACGCCCGAAGACGTGTCGGCCACGGCGGTCTATCTGGCATCCGATGCGGGAAGTTGGATGACCGGGCAAACCCTTTTGCTTGCCGGCGGCATGTGAGGCCGCCTATTCCCGTACGAAGAACGGCTCTTTGGTTCGTCCATAGAGGAAGCCAAAAGCATCCGACGACACAGAATCGACGGTCTGAAGCGGTTCATACGCCAACATCTTCGCGAGGGCCGTTCGGGCATGGGGCACATCCATGGCCTGCGCTGCAATAATCCAGGTTTGCCCATCGATCGTGTCGCTCGGGTGCGGCGCCGCGCCAGTCGACCGACGTGGCGCGGCGGTGATTTCCGCATCCATTTCCAGCAGCACGGCGCCCAATTGGCCCTTGCCGGCCGCAAGGTCGGGAAACAATGTGCCGGCCACCCGCTGGCGCAAGCGCTCCAGGTCACCTGAAGCAACGAACCTCACCATGGCCATGGCGCCGGCATCGCCGTGAAATGCGCCCGCGCTGCGCCGAGCTACAATCCGGCTGTGCCTTTCGATATGGCTGATCGACTTGCGCGTCCAGGGTGACAGATTGGCCAAAAGGTCCAGATAGACCGGTTCGGCAAACCGGCCGATGGCTTCAGCCTCGTAAAAGGCGAGATAGGTGGACTGCCCGTCCGCATTGCGAAAACGACGCCCCCGCGTCCACCCAGGCAGGTGGATCAAATCGTCCACATGTTCGTAATTGTACCATTCATTGAATTCTTCTTCGTAGTCGGACTTGATATCGATGAAATTGACAAGCGCCCCGTCACCCAACATCGGTCGATCCTTTTCATAGAGCCCGCTGTTACGTGTATCGCCATTCGAAAGCAGCGCGCAGCGCCTTTACCCGCTCCTCGTTCGGTTCGCCCTTAAACGAATCCCTCAACGCGGCATGCCGGTCGTCCAGGTAAGGCAGAAACTCGGGATGCGTATTGATGTAAAGGCTGTTGTCGCGAATGCCTTGAAGGACCGCTTCACCGATTTGCTTGGGCTGTACATCCAGTTCGCGGTGAGATTCTTCACGCACCGCCGAATGCTCGCGTTCAAACGTTCCTTGAAGATGGGCAGGCCGGTTCCGTGCCGCCGAGCCTAAGGCCGTATGCACATGGCCCGGGCAAAGGATCGAAACGCCGATCCCATGGGGAATTAGATCCGCTTTCAAACATTCGGACAAACCGACAACGGCAAACTTGCTCGCAGCATAGATGCCGATATTCGGCATGCCGATGAGACCGCCAACAGAGGCCGTGTTTACCACATGCCCGCCCTCGTCATGGGCCGTCATGCCGGGCAAGAACGTCATCAAGCCGTTGATGACACCACCAAGATTGACACCCAAAAGCCAATCCCAATCCGCATAGGCGGCTTTGTCCAGCGGTGTGTACACCTGCACGCCGGCATTGTTGCACAGCACGTGAACGTTTCCGAACGCATCGGCAACCGCATGTGCGCTTTCTTTCATAGCGTCGCGGTCTGACACATCCACGACGACAGGCAAGACCCGATCATGCGACCCCTTCAAACGCTTCGCGGCAGACAACAGCGCGCCTTCCTCCACATCCGCCAGGGCAATGTTCATGCCGGCGCCGGCAAGCGCTTCCGCTATGGCATATCCAATGCCACTTGCACCGCCTGTGACAAAAGCCGTTTTGCCAGCGAGATCTTTCATGGGCTGTCCCTTCCGAAAACAATCGACATTGTTTGGCTGGATCGCGCGAGACTTTCCGCACGTCAGCTTCTTTTATAATGATTATTATAATAACTATATGTATAGAATTGCCGGACATCAAGACGGCCGGTTCCACCGAGGAGGCGCCCTTTGCTTGGCAACGTCAAATCGTTCCGCTTATTGCACCGCAAATCCGGCATGAACACAGAGGCGTTTCAGTTACACTGGCGCACTGTTCACGCGGAACAAGCTTTGAAACTCAATGCGTATCTCCAACGCTACGTTCAAAATCATGTTTGGCCTGAACCGATTGCCGATTTTCAACGGCCCTGCGACGGCTCACCGGAGCTCTGGTACCAGGATGCCGAAGCCGCGCAGCGCATGTCCCAAAGTCCAGAGTTTCGCGATGGGGCGGAACAGGACATTCCGAATTTCATTGGTGCCGCCGCTGCCATTAACGTCACCGAACAAGCCGTCAAGCCGGGGCCAGTCATGACCGGCACGCCGCACTCGATTAAGGCGCTCTTCTTCGTCAAACGCAACGCAAACCTCACCTCGGAAGAGTTCCGCATGCAATGGCAGCAATCAAATGACGCGTTGGTGGGCGTGGCGCCGCGGGCCATACGCTACATCCGGTCATTCACCATTGACGGTTACGGGACCGACGACGACCGGCCGCCTTATGACGGATCCGAAGAAATTTGGTGGCCGGACGAAGAAGCGTTTTTGCGTGACCTAGATAAATGGGAAATTCCGGCTACGGCAAAAGAGATCATTGATGTGAATAAAACCGCTGGGGCGCGAGTCGATGAATTGCGGTTCATCTGGCCACCCTATGAACAGCCCGGGTAAGGAGACCACGCGCAATGAAGTTGCGAGCCCTGAGAAACGTAGTATGATAACGATTATCATAGATTTTATGTGATCAGCCCAGGAAGGTGACAATGTCAGATACAGGCCGGGTTAAACCGAAGGAACAGCCGGAAGATTTCGATCTGTTGGATCCCGAGGTTCGGGAATGTCCCTATCACGCCTACCGCGTCTACCGCGAAAATTCGCCCGTCTACAAATCTCACGAAAACGGCGCCTATGTGGTGACGAGTTACGACGAACTGCGCGAAGCGCTGCGTGACCCGGAGCGGTTTTCGCGAGATACGACCGGCTATTTCGATCCGGAAATCCAGTCGGATCGATATGGTTCTTGGCAGTACAAGGAGGAAATCAAGAAGCTATTCCTCGAAGAAGGCTGGGAAGGGTGGCCACAAGCGAGCACGTTAAACAGCGAGCCGCCGCTCCACACACATTTCCGGCGTCTAGCCGACCGGTCGTTTACGGCAAGCCGGGTGAAGAAGATGGAGCCTTATGTGCAGGCCCTGGTCGCTGAACTGGTCGATACCTTTATCGATGACGGCGAGGTGGAATTCGTCAGCCAATTCGCCATCCCCCTACCCATGCATGTCATTGCGGATCGGTTGGGTCTGCCCCGCGCCGACCTACAACAAGTGAAACATTGGTCAGCGGTTCAGGCGGAAATCTTGAACGCCTATCCCCGGTCGCTCGATGAAGAGGTAGCGCTTGCCCGCGACTTGATCGCTTTTCAACACTATCTGGCGCAAAAGCTCGAAGAAAAAAAGCAAAACCCCGAAGAGGACATCATCTCTGACATGGCGGTGGCCGAAGCGATCGACGGCACTCCCCTGCCCATCAGTCTTAAAATCTCCGTGCTCATGTCGCTGGTCATCGGCGGCAATGAGTCGACAACCAACGCTCTGTCTTCCGGCATGCTGATGCTCATGGAAAATCGCGAAATACTGGATGCGATTATCGCCGACCGTTCGCTGCTCCCCAATTTCATTGAAGAATCGCTGAGGCTGGAGGCACCGTTTCAGACCCTCGCTCGTGCCGTTCGGCACGACACGCAGCTTGGCGGCGTAGAGCTGTCCAAGGGCTGTCTACTCGATCTTCGTTGGGGAGCGGCAAATCGGGATCCGAAGCATTTCGACCGGCCTGATGAAATCGACTTGGAACGGAAGAACCCAGGGCGGCATCTAACGTTCGGGACCGCTCATCACCACTGCATCGGAGCGCCGCTGGCGCGTCAGGAGCTCATGGCTTCTTATGAGAACATGCTTGATCGCATGGAGAATATCCAACTGGCGCCCGGTAAGAACACCTTCGAGCACTACCCTCACAACGTGCTGAGGGGGTTGAAAGAACTGCATCTGACGTTCGACAAGAAAACCGACGGCTGACGCTGCAACCGACAAAACAAGACTATGTTCTGACTACGGAACATATCCTGAGGAGAAGCCCGTGGAAGATCAAACTGTCGTCGTTTTCGGCGCGAGTGGCCGGCCCGGTTCGGCCCAATTGCGCCAATTAAAGAAACAAGGATTTGGGATTCGCGCCGTAACCCGCCAACCCCATCTCAAAAATCCTTCCTTCGACGATGTCGAGATCGTCACGGCCGATTATGCGGACCCCGCATCATTGAAACGCGCCTGCGCCGGAGCGGATGCGGTGTTTTTCACACCGCCTGCGTTTACGGATGTGCCGCGTGCCCTTGAAAATGTGCACAATCTCGGACGGGCGGCCGCCGAAGCAGGCATCAAGCGGCTGGTTTACAACACCACCAGTTGGCACCCGGATGAACCTGTCGGTGTGCCCACGATGGACCGCGGGTTAGAGCGGGTGAAGGCGATGGAATCGACGGGCGTACCGTTGACCGTGGTGCGCCCTTCTCTTTTCATGGACAATTTGCTTACGCAATGGGTAAAGCCTTTTCTGATTGAAGAGAACGAATTCTCCTACCCCCACAACCCCGACCTTGAAGTGAGCTGGATTTGCCTCGATGACGTGGCCCTGTTCATGATCGAGACGCTTAAGCGCGAAGATTTCTTGGGCGAGAGAATAGATGTGGGCGGACCGCAAGCGCTTCGACCCGGCGAGGTGGCCGGCATTTTGAGCGAGGTTTTGAAGAAGCCCATCACGTTCCGCTACATCACGCCACGCGAATTTGGCGAACGACTCTACGACCTCTTTAAGGGAGTCTCTGGGCTCGACCGCGAAGCCTACGTGTCGATGCTTGAAAAGCACTACGTCTTCAAGAACGAGTTCAACCCGTTCTTCGTGGACCCGGAACCGGTGTTAAAGCGGCTGCCGGTAACACTCACCCCCATGGCCAATTGGGCGCAAAACCAAGATTGGTCGCTCGAGGAAAGCGAACGCATCGGATCTGTTTCCGGCTAACGCCAAGGGACAGTAGGGTCATCCCCAGTTGACCTATCCATGCGTATAATTATAATAGTATTGTCTTATTTGCCGATTAAGAGGCGCGCCAAATGGGCAATCGGGCATTCAAATGGCCCCGGACAGAGAGCGCGCGCCTAAGAAATTGAAACGGCCAACAGAAAGGCATCCCAAGATGAATAGTCTGACCCCTGTGGCGATCACTGGTGTGGGAGAATCGGAATATGGCCGCGTCCTCGAACCACCCCTATTCGACTTGATCGCAAATGCCGCGCGCAAAGCGATCGAGGACGCCGGACTTTCCGCCGCCGACATTGACGGCTTTGCGTCAACCCCTGGTGTTCCGCCGGCGGATGAATTGGCAGCAGCGCTTGGCGTGAAGGAACGGCGGTTCACGGCACAAGCCTCTGTCGCGGGGGCCGGCACGGTGGGGGCGGCTCAATTGGCCCAGTTGGCGATCAGCGCAGGCCTCGCCAAGCACGTTCTTGTTTATTATGGGATCAAAACATCGCGTCCAGGCGGCGCCTATGCATTTCATGCCGCCGATCCGCACAAAGCCGATCTCGAAATGCCGCTTGGGTTTTATGGGCAGCCGCTTTATTTCGCGGCTCTCGCACAGCGCTATCGCCACGAATACGGTCTGACGGACGAACAATTGGGCGAAGTGCCCGTTGCCGCGCGCGCTTGGGCACGCATGACCCCCGGTTCCCAGAAGCAGGATCCCTTAACGCTGGACGACTATCTTGAGAATCCGGTAATCGCAACGCCCTTCAGGAAGCTTGACTGCTGCCTGAATTCGGACGGTGCCGCCGCCTATGTTGTCAGTAGCCTGGAAGCGGCGCGGGACCTGCCGAATCCGCCCGCGGTCGTCGCCGGTGTCGGCTTCGGAGCGCTTCCTGTCACCTTGTCGGAAATGTTCACCCAAAACCCCGACCTCATACAATTCGCCGGTCACCTCTCGTCCAAGCGCGCATATGAACAAGCCGGCCTCGGACCCAAAGACGTCGACTTTGCCGAAATCTACGACTGCTTCACGATCTCTGTCCTCCTCCAGATGGAAGAACTGGGTCTGTGCGGACGCGGCGAAGCAGCAAGCTTCGTCGAAGGGGGCCGCATCGGCCCGGGCGGCGACATGCCGGTGAACACCCATGGCGGACACATGTCGAACGCCTATATTCCGGGTACGAATCATGTGGTGGAAGCCGTTCGACAAATACGGGGCGTGCGCGGCGAAGCACAGGTGAAGGATGCCGAAGTAGGCGTCATTGCAGGCCTGGGCGGCAACGAGCATGCGACAATGGTTCTGACGGTGGATGGGTAACTGATCATGGGGCTACCCTTCTTCGAACCGCGGCTTGATACGGATCTGATGCGACCCTATTGGGATGCGATCCGCAACAATGATCTGAAACTTCCCGCCTGTTCCGTATGCGGCGCATGGCTATGGTATCCGCCGGAATCGCTGCCTTGCCACCCGAACGGTCATCTGGAATGGAGACCTGTTCCCAAAACGGGAACGGTGTACACTTTCACCACCGTTGAACGATGCCTGCTGCCGGGCGACCACAAGGACGAAACACCATACACCAATGCATTGGTGGAACTCGACGACGTGCCGGGCGTCCGGCTTGTCACGATCCTGGTCAATCTGAACGGCACACCGCCTAAGATCGGTATGCGGGTCCGCTACGCACCGACAAAAGTCAACGATCAGACGTTGCCCACATTCGAACCCGAGACCTGAGCGGGAAGGTAGCCCGCGCGAAAGCAACTCGGCAAGCTTTGCTGACAAGAGAGGAATAACGCCACATGCCACGGTTTAAAATGATCTCTGCGGTCAGCGCAATTACCGAAGCGCCCGATCTTTGGGAGCAACGGCTGACACAAGATTTTCGCGACCAGTGCCCCCGCATGATCGAAACCAAGGATGGGATCGCCTGGTCGGTCAATGGCGAAACAGGGGCCCCCTGCGCCGGCATGGAGGCGGCGTCCGCCAGGCAGACCAATAACGGCAAGGGAGCAGCGATAAGCGACTTGCAATGGCTGTCCACCGCAGATGGGCGACGCTGGATTCAGAAGCGCGACGACATGGACGGCGAGGTGCTTTATGCGCTTTCCGATGTCTGGCGACTGATCAACAAGAGTGAAGACCAGAGGTTCAAACTCGCGTGCTACAAGGCCTATAATGATTGGCTTGCAGAACTGACCGCACAGGATCCCGATGCCTTCATCGGCCTGGCCAAAATCCCCACCACCGGTGCGCAGGATGCCGCAGACGAATTGCAAAGATCCGTGGGCGAATTGAAACTGCGTGGGGCGATCTTGGACTGCTGGCCCGGTGGCCCGGAAAGCTCGGCAGCCGACGAGGAAGCAGACATTTTCTGGGACGCTGCCAACGAACTCGGTGCGCCGCTCAGCATCCATCAATCTCTGTCGGGCGAAAAGACCAAAAAACCCCTGGTGGCGGCGGGCGGACCGCCAGGCTATGCCAGCGACTTGAACGCGTTGGTCTACGCCAACATTTTCGACCGATTCCCAAAACTGCGCGTTGTATCGGCATCGCCCAGTGTGGGCTGGGCACCGTCCCAATTCGAAGGCGTCGACGAAACCTACATGCGTACAGCAGGCTCACGTACCATGAAGCTTGGCGACCCGGACTTGCTGCCCAGTGATTACCTGCGGCGGTTCTTCTGGTTTGCCGTGCAGGACGATCGATTCGCCATACTTAACCGAAAATATTTCGGCGATGCGCATGTAATGTGGGCTTCATTCGCCTTGACTGACGTGGACTCGGCGTGGCCCAACACGCGGCAGTTGTTCGAGCGGCTGACCGGAGGGATGCCTGACACGGATAGGCAAGCGTTGGCGAGTCAGGTGGTGAGTCGCTTGTACGGCATCGGTAGCATAAAGCCCTTCAAGCCAACGGAAATCACCGAATACGAACGCTACGCGCTGCTTTGAAGATCGGGCTCAACGTTGATGATTAAATTGGGCGCCATGTATATGGGCGGTGCCGTACGGCCCAAAGAGTTTGCCCTGGCTGTCGAAAAAGCAGGCTTTCATTCTTTGTGGGCCGGCGATCACATCCTTCATTATGTAGACGGCATCGCAACGTTGGGCTGTTTTGCAGGCTGTACCGACAGGATCGAATTGGGCACCTCCGTGATTGTTGTGCCCTTTCGGCCGCCGGCCGTAACCGCCAAAGGAATTCTGACCGCCGGTTGGATTGCGGGGCGCGAGATTATCGCCGGTTTCGGTCCCGGCGGCGACGTGCCCAAGGAATTCGATGTGTGTGGCGCCAACATAAAAGAGCGTGGCGCCTATACGGACGAAGCACTGGAGGTGATGTCTCTGCTGTGGCGCTGCAATGAAGTGTCGTTCGAAGGCCGTTGGTCGTCCTTTACCAACGTACGGATGCAGCCAGCAGACGCCCCAAAGCCAAAAATCTGGATCGGCGGCCGTTCCGAAGCTTCTCTGCGGCGCGCCGTCGCTTATGGATCGGGCTACATCCCCTATCTTGTCGGGCCCGAGCAATTGGCGCGCCGTGTGGCACGGCTTCGTAAAATCGCCGAGACAGAAGACCGTAACCTCGACGGCTTCACGGTCGCTTGTGCCACCTTCATGATTCCTGCAAAGTCAGTAGACGAAGCCGTGGCCATCGGCCAATCCAATGTTGGGTTTCAGAATGTAACGCCGGAACGCATGGCCGCCTTCTACATTCTCGGCAACCGGCAGGACCGACTCGCGAGGGTGCAGCAATACATTGAGGCTGGAGCGACACATGTGGTGCTGGGCTGTGCGCCCGGACGCGCGGATCAACTCGAAAGATTTGTCGAAGCGGGGCAAGAGCTGATAGACGACCTTCGGCCTAACCTAGCAGCCCTGGCCTGACCGTTGTGCTGTCGCGGAGCTTCCTATGACTGCAGTGCCACAAGCGGCAGAAAAAAACAGCCTTCACGACAAAGTCGATCGCCTCGGAATCACAAGACTGACGCGGCACGTGCTGTTGTGTGCCGATCAGACAAAGCCTAAATGCTGTTCCCGGGAATTGGGTTTGAAATCTTGGGACTACCTAAAGAAGAGGCTGGTCGAACTCGGACTTGTGGGCCAGGGAGGCGTTTTCCGAACCAAAGCCAACTGCCTGCAAATCTGTCAGGGCGGACCAATCGCCGTGGTTTATCCAGACGGAACCTGGTATCGAAATTGTACGCCCGAAGTGCTTGAGCGCATCATCCAGGAACATATTGTCGGTGGACGAGCTGTGGAAGAATTTGTCATCACAACATGCGCGCTGACGGAACAGAATTGTGGGGTCGGCGACACGCTGCCCGGCCCCAAGGAATGAGGAGAGAACGGTCATGTGTAAAAAGGGCCACACAACGTGCACGGACGGATGCGAGATCGTCGTATGCCGAACCTATCAAGAATTGCGGGCACATGGGGTCGACGATCTTGCGGCCTTCTCGTCTGCGCTCAACGTCTACCGCCTGCGCCATCCATCCCAATCGCGTGCGGAGGCGATCTATTGGGTTTCCGAATGGCTAAGTACGGATGGGGAAATGGTGAATTGAGCCGCCGCCTACATTCTTTCGAATGCGATTGAAAAAACTATGCGTATCATTATATTGTTTTTCGTCACAACGTTAGGCGAAAGGAACGGCGATGCAATACAAGGCGATTTCCGCGGACTCTCATGTAAATGAGCATCCTGAGCTTTTTGTAAAGCGGGTACCTGCAAAATTTAGAGATCGCGCCCCGAAGCTGATCGATCTCGACAATGGGGGGCAAGCCTGGTCTATCGAAGATGCGCCAGACCCGATTTCCTTCAGTGGCACGGCGGTCAATCACCGGTCTTCCAAGCGCTTCGATCGCGCGAATTTCAAGGCCCGCTTTCAAGAATTTAAGGACGGGATCAGCCAGGGCGTACGCTATGAAGATATTCTGCCCGGCTCGTGGGATCCTGCCGCTCGGTTGAAAGAACAGGACGAAGACAATGTGGATGCGGAGGTTCTTTATTCCAGCCCGCAAGTGTGGGGTGGCGTAAAAGCCATGAAGGATAAAGAGCTGACGCTCGCTTGTTTCCGCGCCTACAATGATTGGATGGCTGAGTTTTGCTCGCACAGCCCACACCGTCTTCTTGGCGCCGGCCTTATTCCAACGACGGGCATTAAAGATGCGGTCGACGAATTGCGCCGATGCCTGATCGATCTCGATTTGCCGACCGTGGCCTTGGAGAGCTATCCCTCCGGTTCTTATACTGACCCCACGCCCGACGACGATTTGTTCTGGGCGACGGCCGAAGAGATCGGCAAACCCATCGGGCTTCATTTCTCGATTAAAGTACCGCAAAATGCCGTCACCGCCTTCGCCAAAGGCGGCGATGACGTACGCCGCGCGATCGCCAGTGGCCATTTCGGTGTTGTCCTTCAGAACCTAATTCTTGACGGCGTATTCGACCGACATCCGACGGTGAAGTTTGTCGGCGCCGAGGTGAACTGTGGTTGGCTGCCCCACTACTTCGACCGGTTCGACGCGAGTTACAAAAGAAATTGGCGGTCCCTCGACCAGCGTTTGGAATTGCTACCCAGCGAGTATTTCGCGCGCAATGTCTACGTGACCTACATTATCGATCAGGTGGGTGTGAACAATCGCTACATGACCGGGGTCGACCGCCTTATGTGGTCGAGCGATTTCCCCCATTCGGTCAGCAATTGGCCGATCGATGTAGAACTGGCCCACGCCCAACTTGAAGCGGCAGGGGTGCCCGACGATGAATGGGAACGTATGATGTGGCGCACATGCGCGGATCTCTACAATTTGCCCTACGAAACGACGGCGAGCCAGAAGAAGGCCGCGTAGCTTCTAGTTTCCAAACAAGTTGCACTCTTGCTTCACTAAGGTGAATGCAAACGATCCCCTCGGTGTGCTTGACAGTCGGGCATTTGCCGCCTTAGTGATGAACGCGGGTGACGGCTCTATTGTGGGTTGCGATGGGTCTTCTCCGATGATGTCGCGGTGCGGAGAGGGGGCCGATTTGCAAAAAGACAGTCAAGGCAAAGTGCGGAAGAATGCACTCCGCGCGCCGGCGGATCCGCCGGCGAGCCGGACGACACATCGCTTACTCAAAGCCTCTGAGCTTGTCGCCCGCGAGATCGTGGCGGATATCGCCAACCGAGAATTACAACCCGACGATACTTTGCCGCCCGAGGCCAAGATGCTGCAGCAATACGGTGTCGGGCGCGCTACCCTGCGCGAAGCTATCCGCCTTCTCGAATCACAGGGCCTCATCAGTATCAAGCAGGGCCCACGCGGCGGACCCGTGGTGGGAACAGCCAGTGGGGAGAACCTGGCCCGGGTCACGACTTTATTTTATGGTTTAGCTGGGGCTACCTATAACGATCTCACTGAAGCGACGTTGCTCTTCGAACCGCTCGCGGCCGAGATGGCGGCGCGCGCAACAAAAACTCAAGCAGAAAAATCGTATCTTTCGGAAATTGCCAGTTTCGGCATCGACCTTTCCGAGGACGGCCGGTCGAAGGAAATCAAGCTGCGCGACTTCCATCGATTTGTCATTGAGCTTTCCCGCAATCCGATCGTCGGCTTAATCTGCGAGTCCTTGTCCCAAATCTGTACTGAACATCTACTGAACAATACGGATATTACGCCGTTTCAAGATACAGCCATGAAGGATCACAAGGCGATAGCGGCCGCCATACTTGCCGGACGCGCCGCTAGCGCGAGGAAACTCGCCTACGACCATAATCTGAGGCTGGTCGAGCACTGCCGAAACAACGTACCCGGCCTGCTTGACCAATTGGTGGAGTGGCGCTGATCGCAGAGGCGCAACAATTGTGATCGTTGCGACCACAGATCGTTGGTAACCGCTTCGACCACATAGAGGTTGTGTTGCCGAAAGAACATCGTCTTTACAACCACGTATTCCGGAAACGCCAGAATTCTGCCGAGCACGTACGATCGTTGCAAAATTGCACCCATCCTCCCGAAAAACTATCCGCATAGTTGTCAGCATTATTGACATGATCATGCGCATGGTTATCATCAAATGCACAAAAAGATGACCAGGAGCGAAACGCAACATTAGTAGTTTTCGGGGCGGCGCGGGAAGGAACACCAAATCATCATTACTCGGAATATTCCGTCACGCGCACGGCCGCAACAAGACTGTGTAGGTGTCCCCGCTTCTGAGGGCACCGCCAGTTTATCAGTACACCTGCAACGTTAGGGAGCAAAGGGAGGGACTGTTGAATGTCCAATCGTGCATTCGAAAGACAAAACAAATTCGGAAACCTTTGGGGCAGAAGGCCGGGCCGCACACGCGGTAGGTTCTGGACACTATCAAAATCACACGCGTCAGCATTGGCACTCGCCGTCGGAGCGATACCAATGTTCGCTATCGATGTCGCCATCGCATCAATGGATGAGATTATCGTAACCGCGACCCGGCGCGAGGAGTCCATTCAAGACGTTCCCATCGCGGTGAGCGCGTTTGACGGCGACTTCATCGAAAACGCTCGGATACAAACTTTTGATGACGTACTTTCGCTCATTCCGGGCGCCGTTTTCTTTGACATCACCGGGTCGAACGGTTCTTTCCCATCTATGCGCGGTAGTGCGTTTACAGACGATTCGCCGGCGGCCGACTTGCCAGTCGCCTTTTTCATTGACGACGTCTATGCGGGCTCGGGATCGGCATTCAACACAGACTTCTATGATATTGAACAGGTCGCCGTGTTGCGCGGGCCGCAAGGAACGACTTTCGGCCGAAATGTGGTAGGCGGTGCCATTCAGATCACGACGCGGAAACCGGAGCTGGGTGAACGCAGCGCTGAGCTTACCGTCGGCGGCCGCAACCGGCCCGGCTTCGAAGCACGCGGGTTTGTGAACCAGCCGATTAATGATCGGCTGGCCGCCCGGGTATCGTTCCAGCAGCGGCGCGTGGATGGCCACACATTCAACGAAACCACCGGCAATGATGTCGGCGAGATCGATGTCTGGAGCGTACGCGCCCAAGCACTTTATCAAGCATCGAGTGCGTTGGATGTTTTGGTCTCGGGCAGCTATTCCCGCGACACTTCCAAGGGACTGCCGAGGGATCTCATCATCCGTGGTGCTCAACCCTCTCTACTCCCGGTCGGACCGACCGGACTCGCCCTCAACCCGGATCCGCGCGTCGTCAATAACAACGAAGACGGCTTTACGGACCGGTATACTTGGGCAGGCCAGATTCGCCTGGATTGGAACACCTCTTGGGGCAATCTTGTATCGATCACCGCCGGACGCGGATTTGAAGGCGGCTCGGCTGAAGACGTGGCGGCAGGTCCCCTGCCGGAACTTCTCGGCAAGCTTGACTTCCAAGACGAGGCCCAATTCACGCAGGAAGTACGTCTCGTGTCGCCCGGCGATGGACGAGCGATCGACTATGTGTTCGGTGTCTTCTTCTTGAAAGCCTCGGCCCAGCGGACGGAAAATAATCCGTTTATTCCCATCCCGGGCACGGTTCTTGCGTCGTTGACGCCACCGATTGTCGGTTCCACGCACCAGCAAATAGATACCCTCAGTGTTGCGCCGTTCGGTGAATTGGTATGGAACGCAACCGACTGGCTTGCCTTGCGGGCGGGTATTCGATTTACGTATGAAGACAAGGAAGGCGAGATCGAACACTTCAACGATCCCAATCCCTTCACGGGTCCTGTCTTCACGGTGCCAATTTCCGAAAGTTGGACCGCCACGACGCCACGCTTCGGTTTGGAGATTTCGCCAACGGACGACATCTTGCTGTACGGCACCATCTCTAAGGGCTTCAAGAGCGGCGGTTGGTCATTGAACAACGCTACACCGGCAACCGCCCAACAACCGTTCGACCCCGAAGAAGTATGGAGCTATGAAGTGGGTGTTCGGACCGAATGGTTCGACAATCGGATAACCTTTAACGGCACAGCGTTCTTAGCCGAGACCAATGATCTGCAGATTCGACAGTGGGACGGTGTCGCCACCTTCCTCACCACGAATGCGGCCAAAGTGGAAGCTAAGGGCATAGAGCTGGAGTTGTTCGCTCAGCCGACGGACGAATTCGGTTTTGGTGTCGTCTACGGCTATACGGACTCCCGCTTCGACAGCTTCCCGAATTGCGCCGTCGGCGTCGACTGCGATGGCAACCGTGTTCCGTACGTGCCTTTGCACACGGCAACCGTATATGGTCAGTACGCGACGCCACTTCCAAACTTGGACGCAACTTTGTCGTTCCGGGCGGAGTATAACTTTAACAGTGAGTATCGGCTGAACGACCTGAACAATGTCGCGACACGCAATCAGACAAAGCGGGATGCCTACGTCAACGCGTTCATGACTTATGAACCGGACCATGGCGATTGGAGCCTGTCCTTGTGGGGTCGCAATATTCTGGATGACGAAGCGATCTCGGGATCCAGCAACTTCTCCATCTTCCACTATTCCGCCGCTGAAATCGCTGCAGGCAATCAGGCTTTCCGGGCCGTTTATGATACGCCGAGACAATGGGGCGGTTCAGTGAGTTTCCGCTTCTAAGAATCGGTAATGTTCCTCCCCGCGCCCCTCGACCAGCGGTGTTGAGGGGCGCGCAACTAGACGGGCCGCACAAAGACCTTAAGAATGTGCGGCCCAATTTCACGAGACCGTACCTGTCCTTCGGCGGACAGATTAAATGATCAGGTATTGCGACCGATGAAGGCCCCCGCGCCCGATGACATCACCCCCAGCTATCGATGGTATGTCCTTGGCATATTGACGGTCGTCTACATATTCAATCTGGTTGATCGTAGTATCCTGGCAATACTGCAAGAGCCGATCAAAGAAGAATTGGGGCTTTCCGATACGCAATTGGGAGCGTTGACCGGGCTCGCTTTCGGACTCTTTTATTCAACATTGGCGGTTCCGATCGCGATTCTTGCGGACCGCACGGTTCGAAAGACAGTCGTGGCCGGCGCTCTTGCCCTGTGGAGTTTGGCGACGGCCTTGTGCGGTGTCGCGACCAACTTTCTCACTTTGCTGATCTTCCGCATAGGTGTTGGCGTTGGCGAGGCGGGCGGCGTGCCACCGTCAGTCTCAATTCTCTCCGATTATTTTCCGCGCGCAAAACGCGCGACAGCCATGGCGATTTATGGCATCGGGCCGCCCCTCGGCCTCGCATTCGGCATGTTCGCAGGGGGGTGGCTGAATGAAACTTTAGGATGGCGGGTTGCTTTTTTTCTCATCGGGATTGCCGGCGTGATTTTGGCCCCTATCGTGTATCTAACCGTCAAAGAGTTGCCCCGCGGGTACGCCGACCGGCTGGAGGGCGCGCCGGTGCCAGAAGAAGCGCCCTCACCCAGTTTTCGTCAGGCGGTGGACACCCTTTGGGCCCTAAGATCATTCCGCCATCTCTTATGGGCCGGTGCAACACACGCACTCGCCACCTACTCGGTGATGAGTTGGAATCCATCGTTTTACATCCGCGTGCACGAACTCGGCACTGCGGAAGCGGGCATGTATCTCGCATTACTTGTGGGCGGTGCCGGCATCATCGGAACTTTCCTTGGAGGTGTGATCTCCGACCGATTGGGAAATGCCGATGTGCGCTGGTACATGTGGATCCCGGGCATTGCCATGGCGGCGTTCGTGCCTGCGGCATTCCTACAGTACTGGGTCGCAGATCCATATGTGTCCTTTGCCGTGGCCTTCATTCCCTACTTGCTCTCGCCACTTTATATCGGCCCCTATCTTGCGACCGCGCAGTCTTTGGCCAATCCGGAAATCCGCTCGCTCACACAAGCAATCGTGCTCATGGTCTACAACATAATCGGCCTTTCCTTAGGGCCCATGATGACCGGCGCCTTAAGCGACACATTCACCAACAACTATGGATGGGGTGCTGACGGATTGCGTTATGCGCTCATGATCATGATCTTGTTCAATCTTTGGTCTGCTGTTCATTTCTATTGGGGCTCCAAATATCTGCATGACGACCTGAATCGGGACCGCAGCGGCGAAATTGCCAAAGCACCAACGCCGGCCGCCGCTACCACCGCCAAACCAAGTTCGCTTCAAGCCGAAAGCTTGAAAAAGGAAACTCAAGATGACAGCAGACTTAAAGATCGGGATCTGTCTTAGATTCAAGAATCCCGAACCTTGGCATCGCGATTGGCGGGACGTCTATCAAGCGCATCTCGACTACGGCGCGCGGGCCGAAGCATTGGGGTTCGACGGGATTTGGGTACCCGAACATCACTGTGTGCCATCGGGATACAATCCCGCCCCGCTTGTGGCGCTCACCGCCTTGTCCCAGGTGACGTCCAAAATACAACTGGGCACCCAGCCCCTGCTGATCCCGCTCCACAATCCAATCCTGGCCGCCGAGGAGGCGGCCGTCCTGGACGTATTGTCCGGCGGGCGCCTCATAATAGGCGTGGGTGCCGGCTACCGGCCGGGAGACTTTCGCGCGCTCGGAAAAGACCGAAGTGAGCGCGGCGGCCGCATGGACGAAGTGCTGCCGCTTTTCATAAAGGCGCTGGCCGCGCGAGAGCCCTTCGATTTTTCCGGACGCTTTTATTCCGTGAGCGGCGTGCAACTAAGCCCGCCTCCGGTGCAGACACCCCATCCTGAAATTCAGTATACGGCACGCTCAGCAGTAGCGGCCAAACGGGCGGCACGGCTGGGCCTTTCGCTCAATGTGCTAGCCCAACCCAACGTCCCTAAACTGGGCCCACTCGTCGCCGAGACAGCTGCCACGGCAGGTCACGACCCGGCAAAGATCGGCGTGTCGCTTTTACGCGGCGGATTTCTAGGGAAGAACCGGGAACAGGCGGTCGAAGCTGTGCGTCCCTATCATGAATGGGACGTGCAAGAATATGACGAATGGCAAGCCGAGGCGCCGGACCCCGACGACGTGCGCTTGCTTGAAGAACGCAAGGCAAAAGCAAAATCGCGACAAAGCGAACCGCCTCCCGGCCATTTTACACCCGAGGAGTGGATATCCGCGGTCGCGTCCGATGCGGCCGCCATTAAGGCCGTCGGACTGAAGCCCGGCTGGGTTAACGTCACCTTGTGGCCGCCCGGCATGCCGCTTGCCCAGGCGTTGGATTGTCTAGAGCAATTCGCCGAAGAGGTTTTGCCGCACCTTCGCACGGCATAATCCGCTTGCGGACAGCCTCTCTTGTGACGTCACAAAAGATAAGCCATAATAATGCGTATGTTTATAATAGTTAGTACTGACGCATTTTGAAGCGGGGCCGCGATATGAAACACGGCGAAGAACAGAAGAAAGCGAATCCCACACCGGACGACATCAACCTTCTCGATCCGGCGGTTCAAGCTTGCCCCTACGCGGCATATTCGACGCTTCGCGAACAGGCCCCCGTGCGGCTTGCCCCCGAAACGGGCATGTTTGTGCTTACCAAATATGACGACGTGAAAGTTGCGTTCCAAGACCATGAAAGGTTCTCGAAAGACACGTCAGGGACCTTTGACCCTGAAGTGACGCCTTCGGGCTATGGGGGATGGAAGAACGCCGAAGCAGTTCGGAAGGTCTTTCAAGAAGAAGGATGGGAAGCCTGGCCCCAAGTCAATTCCCTGGGCAGTGAGCCCCCTATTCATGCCAAGTTCCGCAAGTTGATCGACCCTTCCTTCACGGCGGGCCGCATCAAGAAAATGGCTCCCTATATCGAAAAACTGATTCACGAACTCATTGACGAGTTCATTGATGACGGCGAGGTGGAATTCGTCGGCCAGTTTTGCGTGCCGCTGCCCATGCATGTGATCTCGGACCGCCTGGGGCTGCCGAAGGAAGATCTGCCAAAGCTGAAGGCGTGGTCGGGTGATCAGATCACCAGCATCAGCCGCCTTTTGTCGCCGGATGAGGAAGTCGACTGTGCCCGCCGGCTGGTGGCGTTTCAGCATTATCTCGTGGACCAGCTCGAGAAAAAGCGCAAGGAGCCGGCGGATGATATTCTGTCGGATCTTGCCCGCGTCGAGATTGGCGGGCCGTCAGGCGTCCGACTGGAAGATCTGATCTCGGTCATTTTCTCCGTTCATGTAGGCGGAAATGAATCGACCACGAATGCCTTGTCGTCCGGCTTGCTGCTTCTGCTCAAACATCCGGAAGTGATGAAGCGCATCCAAGATGACCGCGCCCTGATCAGAAACTTCATCGAGGAAGACTTACGCCTGGAGTCACCTTTTCAAGCTTTTGCGCGACTGGTGCGCAAAGATTCCGAATTGCGGGGCGTTGCACTCCCGAAAGAATCGCTTCTGGACCTGCGGATGGGGGCCGCCAACCGGGACCCTGACGAGTTCGACAGACCGGATGAGATCAATCTGCAACGAAAGAATCCAGGCCGACACCTGGCGTTCGGCGTAGGCCATCACTATTGCGTCGGGGCGCCCTTGGCCCGTTTGGAAATGACGCTGGCATTCAACATTCTGTTTGACAGGTTGGCAAACATTCGCCTCACGCCCGGAAAGAACAAGCTTGATTACGTTCCGCACTATTTGGCGAGAGGTTTGAAGGAGCTGCATCTCACCTTCGACAAGGTGTCCTAGGAATTTCTGATGAGGCAGAGAAAGTCGGGACCTTTACGGGGACTACGGGTGGTCAGCCTAGCCGAGAAGATGACGGCCAAATTGGTCGGCATGATGTTGGCTGACAATGGCGCCACGGTCGTCGAAGTGGAAAGTCCCGGCAATGTGCGCGAACCCAATTGGGAAATCACCGAAGAAACATGGAGGCGGGGCAAGAACATCGTGCCGCTCGAAGGTCCAACGCAGCTTGCCCATTTGATTGGCGCCGCTGACGTGTTTGTGACCGACCTGGCGGCTCAAGCTCTTCAAGATCTTGATGCCTCACCGCAAGTGCTTGCGGATCGCTGCAACAAGCTTGTGGTTTTGCAGATCAGCGGTTATGGCGCGTCGTCCGCGCGGCGCGACGCGCCATGGTCGGAAACATTGGTCATGGCCGAAATGGGGTTCCCCTGGCTGCAAGAAGGCCCACGCGACGGTCCGCGCATGCCAAGTTTTCAAGCCGGCTCCTATGCGGCCGCCTTTAACGGCATGTCGGGTCTTCTTGCAGCCCTTCATATCCGACGGGAAACCGGTAACGGCCAAATCATCGATACCTCGATTCTCGATGGTTTGACCGCCCAGCAACCCATGGGTTGGTATTGGAACGAGCGTCATCGGACACCCGACACTCCCATCGATATCGCCGGCGGCGGCATGGGCCGACTGGTTCTGGCGGCCTATCGCTGTCAAGATGATGAATGGGTCCACATTCATACCGGCGCGAAGGGCGCCTTCTCGCGTTTGATGGCACTTGCCGGCCTGGATGAGCAGATTCCTCCGCTGCCGATCACTGGCCAATCGGAAATCGGCCAACCCATCGAAAAATGGCAGCTGGAACTTATTCACGAAACGTTGCCGAAGCTCTTTGCCACCAAACCCCGGCAGGCGTGGATCAAGATCCTACGCCGCAACGAAATCTCTGCCATGCCGGACCTTTTACCGGGGGAGTGTTTCGTCGATGAGCAGGCACTTGAAAACCAGCTAAGCGCCCTAACCACATTGTCCAGCGGCGAAAGCGTGCGGGTCGCGGGCGCCGCTCTCAAGTTCTCCGAAACGCCGGCAGTAATGGGGTTTATTCCGGCGCAGCTGACAACGACGGAAGACGCAATCGACGAATTGCTCAAACACGCAAAAGAACCGGCCAGTTCAAAACGCAAGACGACGCCAAAGTATCCCTTGGCCGGTTTGCGGGTTGTGGATTTCGGGATCTATTTCGCAGGACCCTACGCGTCGCGTCTGCTTGCCGATCTAGGCGCGGATGTGATCAAGCTCGAAAACCTTAATGGCTGTCCTATGCGCGCCATTTCGCAGGGCCGCTATTTCAACGCCGCCAATCATCACAAACGAACCATTGCCGTCGATTTAAAGCAGCCTCAAGCGCGCGACATCATTGCCCGGCTGGTGGCACAGTCCGACGTGGTCCATCATAATCTGCGGCCCGGCGTAGCAGAGACGTTAGGGATGGGGTATGCGGATCTTCAGGAAATCAACCCCTCACTTATCTATTGCCATTCTTCCGCCTTCGGATCGCTTGGGCCTTATAGGTATTTGCCGGGCTTTGAACCCTTATCGTCGGCCGTCACCGGGCTTCTCATGCGTCACGAAGGATGCCGCGATACCGGACCCTATGCCGCGATCGGCAGCATGGACCCCGGCAACGGTCTATTGGGCGCGGCAGGCATTCTTATGGCCCTGTATCACCGGGATAGAACCGGCGAAGGGCAACTGGTGGAATGCCCTCAAATGGGATCGGCGATCATGCATCTCGCCGACACGGTCATTCGTGAGGACGGCACGATACTCGATCCTTGCCGGGTCGATCGGGACCAGTACGGATTTGGCTGGTGGAAGCGCCTGTACCAATGTTCCGACGGCTGGATTGTCTTGGACGCGTGGTGCAAGGAAGCACGTTCCGCTTTGCTCCGCATGGCCGATGCTGACGAAGGGAACGCGCTCGACCGCCTGGGAAGCTGGGCATTGGGGCAAAGTGTCGACGATGCCCTCGCTACTCTGAAGGAATTGTATGTGCCTGCAGGACGGGTGGGGCCACCATTCAGCAGCGATCGATTCTTCTTCGATGAAGAAAACGTCCGTCAGAAGCGGGTGATTGAGTTTGCCGATCACCCCAAATGGGGACGCTATCGAGATCTTGGGCTTTTCTGGCGTTTCTCGCAGACACCTCTCCGAACGGCCGAGGACGGCCACTATGCGCCGGAGATCGGCCGGCATACTGCCGACATTCTCGGGGAACTCGGCTTCGACGAAGACCGCATCGCCGCGTGGTCGAAGCGCAAGATCGTGCGGGTGGCTTGATGGGAGGAGCCATGAACACCGACGCGCCTGACATTGGTGCTTGGCTTTTCATCCTCGGCACCGCATTGCTGTTTGTTGGCGCCTTGGCATTTCGCATCAACGGAATGCCGCGTCGATTGCGGCCGGGGCCGCGGAAGTCGACAGGCCCGACGGCCCTATCCATAGACGAACGGGGATTACGCTGGCTCGACCAATTTTCGTTCATGGTACTGACGATCCTCGTGATCGGGATGGCCTTGCTGCTTGCATCCCTGTGGCGCTGGGCCGGCGGCCCATGAGAGCCAGAGGCCCCCGATGACGATTGGATCCACATTTCCGGTCACTTTCTTTTACGGTTCGCTGCTGGGGCTGATGCTGGTCTTCATTTCAATTGAAGTCTTGCGGTATCGGGTGCGCGCCGTCGACCTGGGTGAAGACATCGCCCAGCGTATGCCGCGCGTCCAAGGCAACTTCATAGAATATGTCCCGCTGGCACTTATCCTCTTGGGGTTGTTGGAAGAAACCGGCGCCCCTGCCGCGGTTCTCCACGGACTCGGGATCACACTGCTCGTCGCACGGGTCATGCACGCCTACGGGCTTGGCTATCTAGGCTCGGCGAACTATCCGCGAACGGTTGGCACGCTTCTCACCTTTGTGGTGCTCGCGGCATTGAGCGTAGCAGGTCTCTACACGTCGGCGCAGGTCCTGCTTTGAAGGTCTGGCCGTGCGAACGATGGACAACTAAGGAAACGATGCAATGAGGCTTTCGCAGGAGGAACAAAATGGGTCGGGTTGACGGCAAAGTCGCCATTGTAACGGGCGGTGCAGTGGGCCTTGGGCGCGCAGACGCGGTGTTGTTAGCGCAAGAAGGTGCACATGTGGTGGTGACTGACGTGGACACACAACAGGGATCTGCGGTTGCCGAAGAGATCGGCGGGTCCGCGTTTTTCCTGCACCATGACGTTACCAATGAAGCAACCTGGATCGAGCTCATCGACACAGTCATGAACCGCCTGGGCCGGCTCGATATTTTGGTGAACAATGCTGGGATCGTTGTGCCGGAAAATCCCGAGACCACCACCCTCGACCAATTCAGGCAGGTGTGCGCCGTGAGCGTCGAGGGCACATTCTTGGGCTGCAAATATGCCATTCCAGCCATGAAAAAGTCCGACGGCGGATCGATTATCAACATGTCTTCCGTGGGCGCCATCAATCCGCAGCCCGACGTGGCCGCTTATGCAGCGGCAAAAGGGGCCGTTCGCTCCTATACGCGGGCGGTTGCCATCCACTGCGCCCAAAACGGTCTCAACATCCGGTGCAACTCCGTTGCTCCGTCTTCGATGGCAACGCCGATGGTCGCGGAGATTCAGAAGCAACTCGTTTCCAAGGGGCGGGTGGGTCCCAAACGTTCCGGCATGGGGGAACTCGGAGATCCCAACGATGTGGCCCATGCAGTGCTTTACTTGGCGTCGGACGAGTCAAGGCTGGTGAGCGGCGCAGAGATCGTGATCGACCATACAGTGACCGTCACTCAAGGGCTCGTACCCTAGGCCGGTCAAGGAGAATCCAGCGATGAAGTATGGAATGGCGATTACGCTAACGATGGGGGGCAGTCCGGAAGATATCCTCACCTTGGCGCGAGCCATCGAAGAGCGGGGGTTTCATTCTCTTTACGTGCCCGAACATGTCATCACTTTCGATGATATCCAGTCACCTTTTCCGTACACGGAAACAGGGGAAATCCCTGGCGGACAGATTATCAGTGCCATGGATCCGCTCATGGTCTTGGGATGGCTGGCAGGGCAGACAAAGACCATCCGCTTGACCACGAGTGTTTGCATTATACCTCAACGACATCCGGTTTACACAGCCCGCCACGCCGCGGATGTCGACATACTTTCGGGGGGGCGACTCGATTTCGGCGTAGGAATCGGCTGGCTTAAGGAAGAATTCGACGCGCTGCACGTTCCCTTTAATGGTCGCGGCGCCCGCACCGTCGACTACCTGCACGTCATCAAGGCGCTCTGGTCGGAAGGGGTTTCGGAACATCACGGAGAATACTATGACTTGCCGGCCTGCGTGCAAACCCCGAAACCGATTCAGCGTCCGGGACCGCCTATCCTAATGGGAGGGAACTCGGAAACTGCCATGCGCCGGACGGCGCAAATTGCTGATGGTTGGTATCCATTTCGCCTTTCTGTCGCGGAAGTGTCTGAAAAACTCTCCATACTGAACGATTATCTGCGGGAAGAAGGACGCTCACCGAAGAATTTTGAAATCCGTCTTGGCGCCCCAATGAAACAGATCGACCCGGGGCTTGCAGACCAATACGAGAATGCCGGCGTTCACCAACTGATCCTGCGGCCGCGCGGCCGCACCATGGACGACCAACTAGCCTGGCTCGATGAGGCGGCGAAACTTGCATTCGATTAACCCAAACACCTCACTGAAAACTGAAGTTTCACGAGCGCTCGACAGGTCGCTGGAATGGGCCGCATCGCGCCAGGCCGACGGTGGATGGTGGGTCGGCCAATTTGAGTCGAATGCCAGCATTGATGCCGAGTGGATTACTGCACTTCACATTATGAACCTCTCAGATCACCCAATCATCGAGGGGCTTGTCCACTCACTCGTTGAGCGTCAGCGGCCGGATGGCTCCTGGGACACACATTCCGGCGCGCCGAGCGGAGATATCAGCACGACGGTGGAAGTCCATTTGGCCCTGCGGATCTCGGGCATGCCCGCCACATCAAAAGTGCTGGAGAAGAGTCGGGATTGGATTCTCAAACATGGGGGTCTTCGCGAAGTTCGCGTATTTACCCGTTATTGGCTGGCCATGGTTGGTGAATGGCCATGGCGGCATACGCCCAATCTTCCGCCGGAGATTATCTGGCTCCCCAAGTGGCTTCCCTTTAACATCTATCATTTCGCCGCATGGGCGCGGGCAACCCTACTGCCCCTCATGGTGCTTAGCGCCAATCGGCCGGTCTGGACGTGCGGTGGACGTGCGCAGCTCGACGAATTGTTCCCGGGCGGACGGCACGCATTCGACTATTCATTGCCTAAGGCCGGCCCGAAAAGTATTTGGCAGTCGATTTTCTTGATCACGGATCGGCTCTTAAATCGTGCGCAGGACATGGGCCTGCTTGGCAAGCGTAAGGGCGCGATTCGCGCGGTCACGCGATGGATATTGGAACGCCAGGAAAAGGACGGCACATGGTGCGGCATCCAGCCGGCATGGATCTACAGCTTGCTCGCCCTCTCATCTGAAGGGTACACAACACAAGACCCGGTCATTCAGAAGAGCCTAAACGCCTTATCAAGCCCGGCCTGGTGCTGGCGGCGCGGTGAGTCCGCAAGCATCCAAGTCAGTAACTCACCTGTTTGGGATACGGGGCTGATGCTGGCCGCAGTTCAGGCGTGTCCCCAAAGTAACGCGCGCGATTCGATTATTTCTAAGGCGGTTGATTGGTTGCTTGAGATGCAACACCGGTCCGAAGGGGACTGGATCGAGGCAGCGGAAAATGTGGCCCCCGGAGGCTGGAGTTTCCAGTTTAGCAATCGGTGGTACCCGGATGTTGACGATACGGCCGTGGTGCTGACCTCTCTCGCGGCCCACGGTGATAATCCCAATTTCTTCGCGAAAGGGTTGCCCGAGGCGCTCGACCGTGCAGGCAACTGGCTTCTCGCCATGCAATGTACGAATGGGGGTTGGGCGGCATTTGACAAGGATAATGGACGGAACCCAATCGTCACGCGGACGCCGTTTTGCGATTTCGGAGAAGTGCTCGATCATCCGACAACGGACGTTACCGCCCATGCGATTGAGGCTCTCACTAAGGTTGGATATGGCGCCGACCACCCGGCGCTTATCCGAGCGATCGACTTTGTCAAAAACAAACAGGAGAGTGACGGAAGCTGGCTAGGGCGATGGGGCGTCAACCACATCTACGGCACCTCAACCGTGCTGCAGGCGCTGGGCGGTCTCGCCGGCGAACGGGAGGCCCAATGGCTTAATCGAGGGGCCGAGTGGCTGGCGGATAAGCAAAACCCCGATGGCGGCTGGGGCGAATCTTGTGACTCCTATGTGGATGTGTCGCTGGCGGGCGCCGGGCCCAGTACAAAATCGCAAACGGCATGGGCATTGATGGGCCTGATGGCCCTGTCACGGAAACGCGACAAGCCGATAATAGAACGCGGGCTTCGATTTCTCTTGGATACGCAAGACCAAGGAACATGGCATGAGGATGAATACACCGGCACAGGGTTTCCGGGCTGGTTGCACACCGACCCCCCAGGTTCGGTGAAACGACCGCCAGCGGATCACGATTTGAAACATGGGTTTATGACGAAATATGAACTCTATAGCCACTATTTCCCCATGATGGTTCTCGCGCGCTACTTACAAACGTATACGGATCAAAAAGAATAGGCGGTAAACGAATCGGGGCGGCTTACCCTCCTTGCCATTGAGCGAGGCGAACTACCGCGCCGTGATGCCACCATCGACAGGCAGTAGGACTCCCGTGATCATCGCGGCATCGCCGGAACACAAAAAGACCGCCGCGCGCGCTATGTCGAGCGGGTCAATGAGGGATTGCATTGGAATGCTTGCACGCACGCCGTCAAGTGCATCTTCCTGGGACATCCCGGCGCCATCGGCAACACTGGCGGCCGCCCGCTTGAGCATCGGTGTGACCACGGGTCCGGGGCAAATGCCGTTCACCCGGATCTTTGTCGGGGCAAGCTCCAGGGCAAGACTGGAAAGAAACCCTGCGATGCCGTGCTTGGCGGCACCGTAGATGGTCATTTCCGGCCGCACCATGATGGCTTGAATGGAGGCGGTAAAAAGTACCGACGCTCCGCCACCAGCGGCCGCCTCCTTGAGCGAGGGCAAAGCCGCCTGGGTCATCCGCACCGGCCCGGAGATGTTCACATCGAGGAGACGACTTAGGGCCTCGTCGTCCACGGCCTCCACCGCACCGCGATGTTCGACACCCGCATTGTTGTAAAGAATGTCCAGTCGGCCCCATTGGTCGAGCACGGCGGCAACCGCGGCTTCGTTGTCCCGCCGAACGCAATGGTCACCCCTTTGAAACATGCAATTCGGCCCTACTTCACCAGCAAGCGCCCTTCCCGCCCCTTCATCGAGATCCGTTATCAAGACCTTCGCGCCCTCGGCAACGAATTGGCGCGCAGCGGCCGCACCGATACCACTTGCGCCACCGGTGATAAGCGCCACTTTGCCCTCAAGCTTTCCCATGACCTTTTCCTTTCCATCCAACCAACTGACTGCTGGCCTCCGGCTCGTGGCCGATTGACTAAACTATGCGTATAGTTATACGATTTTTTCAAGGGCCGGAAAATGAAGGGCCGGACAGCCGCATGCATTTCTCGTCAATCACCAAACGGAGGGTCTGACAATGGCCGAGTACAGAAAGGATCACGAAGACGTTTCGGGTTTCATTCTCGAAGAGGACCGCGAGAACGAACTGCGAGAAAAACAAAAGGAATGTACGTTCATCTGGACGAACAAAGCCGGCGAGCCGGTAGGCGTGATCATGAGTTATCTGGAAACGGATGACGGCCGCATTTGGCTGACCGGTTCCGAACAGCGCAAGCGGTTTCCGGCGATCCGACGCGATCCACGCACCTGCGTCGTCATTACGTCGGCGGGCACGGATATGGATGCGGGCAAGACGGTTACCTATAAGGGTCTTTCGGTCGTGCACGACAAAGCAAACCGGAAGGTTAAAGATTGGTTCTACCCCACCTTCGCCGAAAAACTTTACGGTCACGCGGGTGAAGCGCGCGTCAAACAATTTGTCAGGCTGCTCGATTCGCCACGCCGCGTGGTGGTGGAATTCATCCCGACCATGAAGATCGCCTTTGATGGGGACAAGCATGTGGCGGCTGATAATCCCCTAGAAATGGAACCCGCCTCCTAGAGCGGTAGGGGAGGTATCACGAAAGCAATTGAATAATCTATGCGTATGTTTATACTATATGGAGTGGACACGGGCTGCGATCGCTTCCTTGTGGGGATCGGTGCCGCTCACGTGTCGCCAAATGAGGGAGGCTAAGCCATGAGATACAAGGCGATCTCGGCAGATTCGCACGTAAACGAACATCCGGAACTGTTTATACGACATTTCCCAGCCGAATTGCGTGACCGGGCGCCCCGGTTGATCGACTTGGACAATGGCGGCCAAGGCTGGCAGATCGAGGGCACCTCTGAGCCGGTCCTCTTCAGCGGCTCGGCGGTTCACCACCGCGCGTCCAAACGCTTCGACCGCGCGAACTACAAGAACCGGTTTGCCGAATACAAGGATGGCGTCACCAAAGGCGTCCGCTATGAAGACATTCTGCCGGGATCGTGGGATCCGGTGGCGAGGCTTAAAGAGCAGGACGAAGACAAAGTCGACGCCGAACTCTTGTACAGCAGCCCGCAAGTGTGGGGCGCGGTCAAGGCGATGGAAGATCGCAAGCTTAAGCTCGCTTGCTTTCGGGCCTACAATGATTGGATGGCCGAGTTCTGCGCCCACAATCCCCAGCGACTTTTGGGTGTGGGGCTTATTCCGGTGACCGGTATTGACGATGCTCTTGCCGAATTCGACAGATGCATCAACGAATTGAAACTGCCTACCGTTGCGCTCGAAAGCTATCCTTCTGGTTCGTACACGGATCCATCACCTGAAGACGACCGCTTCTGGTCACTCGCCGTAGAAATGGATGTGCCGGTCGGACTGCATTTTTCGATCAAGATTCCCGCCGACGTGACGGCCAACGTTCGTAAGGGCGGCGACGACGTTCGCAAAGCAATCGCAGGCGGGCTGTTTCAGGTGGTGCTGCAAAAAATGATTCTCGATGGCGTCTTCGACCGCCACCCGCGCCTCCAATTCGTCGGCGCTGAAGTTAACTGCGGCTGGATCCCGTACTATTTCCAGAAGTTCGACCAAACCTATAAGGCTAACTGGCGGCAACTGGACAACAGGCTCGATCTGCTGCCGAGTGAATACTTCAAGCGGAACGTCTATGTGACGTTCATCATCGATCAAGTGGGGGTGAACAGCCGCTACAGCATCGGCGTCGACAGGCTGATGTGGTCGTGCGATTTCCCACATTCAGTCAGCAATTGGCCGATTGATGTTGAACTCGCCCATGACCAGTTGAAGATCGGAAAGGTTCCCCAAGACGAATGGGAGCGGATCATGTGGCGAAACTGCGCCGACCTTTACAAGATTGAGTACGAAGACTCAGCGCTGCAATCCTTGAAGGCAGCGTAACAAACAAAGGGCGAGAGCACCTCATACGTAAGGATCCGCAATATGACCGCCATCGATATCTTTTCGGCCGCGAGCAATGTGACCGAGGCGCCCGACCTTTGGGCGAAGAAGCTGCCACAGAAATGGTCGGAACTTTCACCCCGTCTCGTGGACGGCAAAGATGGTGCCGAGTGGCACCTGGGCGGTCGCCCCTGCGGTGCCCCGGGCTTCCGCCATCCGGTAAATGGCGGCAGGTATCGGCCAACATCTGCGGAACTTTCTTGGCTGGCCTCAGCGGAGGGGCGCCTGTGGCTGCAAAGCCGAGACGACATGGTGGGCGAAGTTCTATATCCCAACCGGGAAATTTGGTCTGCCATCGCTGCCACGGAAGATCGCGATTTTATCGTCGCCTGCCATCAGGTCTACAATGATTGGTTGGCGGAGCTTGTTTCGGGTGCGCCCGAACGCATCGTGGGTATCGCGAAAATCCCACCCACCGGCATCAAGGACGCGACCGAAGAACTGAAACGCGCGGGCGAGAAATTGAAGCTAAAGGGCGCGATCCTGGACGTCTGGCCCGCTGGGGTCGAGGCGGAAGGCGGCCTGCCGGAGTCCGATCCGTTTTGGGAATGTGCAGCCGCCCTTGGCGTTCCGATCAGCATTCACCGGCCGCTATCCGCTCTCAAAGATGAAGAACCGCCTTTGGTCGCTGCGGGCGGCCCACCGGCGTTTTCGTACGATATGAACGCGCTCGTTTACGGAAATGTTTTTGACCGTTTCCCTTCCTTACGCGTGGTCGTGAAAGATACCGGCGTTGGATGGGCGCCGTCGGGGTTTGAGGCTTTGGACGAGACATACATGCGGATGCAGGGCTCTCGGACGATCGAGCTTGGCAATCCAGATCTCTTACCCAGTGATTATTTGCGCCGGTTCTTCTGGTTCACCGTCCAGGACGATTCGTTCGGCATTTCAACCCGCAAGGTCTTAGGCAAGGCGCACGTGATGTATGCCTCATTTGCGAATACATTCGCTTCCGTCTGGCCCAACAGCCGCCAATTGTTCGAGCAGCTCACCGGCGAATTACCCAACGCCGACCGTGAAGACTTGGCTTCCAATGTGGTTTCCAAACTATACGGGGTTAACAGCGCCACGGATTTTTCCACCCAGGAAATCAACGATTACGAACGTCATGTGCTGCTTTAAACGCGGATTTTCGCGACAGCGGGTGCGGAGCACTTGACAACGTCGGTCGACACCAAGCCGGCCTCCGCGGCAACGCCGATCGCCGCGGGAGCTGACGGCTGGCCGCATCCCCGTACAGCTTGGTACATGGTTGGCGTGTTGGCTGTGGCTCAATGCATCAACGCCATCGACCGTCATATCATCAATCTGCTCGTGCCCTTCATCAAAGCAGATCTGCAAATCTCCGATACGCAAATGGGCCTGCTGCTCGGTTTCGCCTTTGCCCTGTTTTACACAGTTATGGGACTTCCGATCGGGCGCTGGGCCGACAGCTATAGTCGCCGAATAATCATTGCGTTTGGCGCGGGCTTTTGGAGCTTAATGACCATCGCATGCGGCCTGGCGCAAAATTTTTTGCAACTGTTCTTGGCGCGCATGGGTGTGGGCGCCGGAGAAGCGACGCTAAACCCGTCCGGCTACTCTCTTATCAGCGACTATTTTCCACAAGAACGGCGGGCCAAACCCCTGGGTGTTTTCATTATGGGGCATACGGTGGGCGCGGCCATCGCCCTGCTGGTGGGGGGCGCGCTGGTTCAATACCTGGTGAGCAACGAGGTAACATGGACGGTGCCTCTGATCGGTACACTCCAACCATGGCAGATTGCCTTTGTTTGCGCGGGCGCTCCGGGCTTTCTAATCGTGCTTCTTATTCTGACCATTCGCGAACCCGAACGGCGGGAAATGATGGCGCCCACCGCCAAGGCGGGCACCGCCGATGCCAAGCCGGCCGCGAGCATTCCTGTGGCGGAAGTCGTCGGTTATTTCGTCACGAATAGTCGTGTCTATCTTCCGATTTTTTTGGGCTTTGGCTTCATTCTACTGTGGGAGATGGGCAAAAGTCTGTGGACACCCACTTATTTTATACGCACGTTCGGTTGGACGCCCGGCGAGGTCGGCTTTCGCCTTGGATTGATGACGTTGTTCTTCACATCCGGCGGCGCGGTTGCCAGCGGATGGGTTTCCGATTACCTCGCCAAACGCGGATATCGAGATGCGAGCTTGCGGGCGGCCTTTCTGGGCACGCTGGCGGGACTTCCCTTTACGGTCTTGGCAACTTTGATGCCGACACCCACCCTTGCCGTCATCATGTTCTGCCCCGTCTTGTTCTTCGGCGCATTTCCATTCGCGCTTGGTCCCGCTGCAATTGCGGCCATCACTCCCAATCAAATGCGTGCTCAAATCACGGCCCTTTATCTGTTCTCGATCAATTTGCTGGGGTTTGGCCTTGGTCCCCTCTTTATCGGTGCTATCACGGACTATGTGTTCGCGGACGAGGCTCAATTGCGCTATTCGATTTCCGTTTCCGCAGCGATCGCCATGCCGCTGGCGCTCGTTGCCTTGGCAGCTTCCATGCGACAGTACATCGCCACGCTCGAAAGACTGGAAAGCGCGGTAACGTCCGTACACGACACAAATAATTAGGCTTGGACGATTGATTGCAAGGTGACGGTTAATAAGGCGTCACTCTTGAGCATCACAATCTGATGACGTGCCCTATAGCAAGCCCTGCTCTTTGAGCTTTGGCAAAACAGCCTTTTCAAACAAGTGCAGACTTTGCCATGACATGTCCGGATCTAGCCCACCGAACAGCGGCTGAAAACTCAACTGCCCGTCGGCACCCAATGTCTTGGCGTAATCAACGCACTCCTCCGGCGTTACCACCTGAAACAGCGGTGAGGCTTTGAGGTCATCTAGAGTCTGTAGGGGCTTGTATGTGGTGGCGCCGACACCACGTTCGGTAGCCCACTGGGCATAGGAATTGGTCGTGTACTTCACATGAGGTGCAAGGATGGGCCAATCGCGGTCAGGATCTTCCGTGACAAACAGAAAGTTTGGTCCACTTCGGGCTAAGGGTTTCGGCTCCGGCTTACCGAGCTTCCGGCACTCTTCAACATAGACCTTGTAGAAATCCGGATGTCCTGGATAGAACTCAAACCCCATGCGCGCTGACCGCCGAGCGGATGCTTCGGTAGAGCCGCCCATGATGATCTTCGGACCGGCTTTGCGATAGGGTTTTGGCGTGACCGTTACCGTGCGTCCCTCAAACTCGAACGGTTCGCCGCGCCAAGCGGTCTGCAATATGCGGATCGCTTCCTTATAGATGGCCAGCCGCTTTTTTATGTCGATACCGAACATCTCAAATTCGAGGGGGCGATACCCCATGCCGACCGTCAAGGTCACCCGGCCTTTGCTGATCAGATCGAGCACCGCAAGATCTTCCGCGAGACGCAAGGGCTGATGCATGGTTATGAGAAGCGCGCTTAAATGAAGCTCGATCTGTTTGGTGCGGCTTGCAATCGCCGACGCCATAACCATGGGCGAAGGCAAATAGCCATCTTCCGCACCATGATGTTCGCCCAAAAAAACCGTCGCAAAGCCCAACCGATCGGCCCAAGCGCACTGCTCGATCGCCGCGTCATACTGTGCATCGAGGGGGGCGCCGATCGCCGGGCCTCGCATATCATACCTCAACGATAGTTTCATGACCCCTCTCTCGACCAATACGACCAATAGATGGCTCGCGGACCTTCGCTCGCTCAATGTTACAAAACTATACTATTCATATGCATAGTATATTGCAATTGCCGGGCGCCCCCCTCTGACCGCCAAAACCGCCAAATTCTGCGTGGTTTGCCTACGGCAGCGCGGCTGCGACCACCGGCCTCATCGCTTGATCAATCGGATGTGAATCTAACTATGATAATGATGGTGTTAAGTATGGTATTAATGAAAGCTGATCAGGCTTGTACTGATTCACTTCCTGCCTTGTTGAACTCGTGCCCTGATGACAGGTCTGATGGTTTTCGGCCATAGGCTAAACTGGAAGTAGAAATAAATATTGCGACAATTTCTGAGTGGAATCGATCCTCAATGGCCAAACGGAAAACTACACCGGCAAAGCTCTCAAAGGATAAAAAATCGAGAAATCGTGGCGCCGGCCCTACGCCGCCCGACGCCCTTGCCATTGATGTTGATCCCAACTTGCGCCGGTCAACTCGGCGGTCGCTGAAGACCGCCGAAGTAATCGCTCGGGAGATCGTTAAGGACATCTCCGACCGGGGGCTCAGACCGGAGGATCAATTGCCTCCGGAAGCGTCAATGGTGGAACATTATGGGGTCGGGCGCGCTTCGGTACGGGAGGCACTTCGCCTGTTGGAAACGCAAGGATTGGTGCGTATTAAAGCGGGGCCGGGCGGCGGCCCGATCGTTGGCCGTGCCACGCCAAAAAGTCTTGGTCGGTTGCTCACTCTGTTTCTGCGATTAATGGGGGTTACCTACGAAGACTTGGCCGAAGCCATGCTGTTTCTTGAACCGATCTTGGCGGAAAAAGCGGCGCGGCGGATCGAAAAGTCAGAGTTTGGCGACGTGCTTAAGGCATCAGTTGATGTCACCGGCGGCGTGCTGCACGATTTCGATCAAGCGGTGGCGGGCCTTAAGAACTTTCATCAACTCATCTACGATGCCGCTGGCAACCGGACCCTCAGTCTTATCGCCGGCGCCATTGGCACAACCTTCGCTGAGCATCTTACATCTTCCATCGACACATCCACCTTTCATCCCGTAGCCAAAGACGATCACATGGCCATTACAGACGCCGTTCTCGGCGGTCGGCCGGTGTTGGCCCGGCGCCTAATGGAAGAGCACATAGAACGGCAGATCGACTTCGTGCGGAGCCGTATGCCGGGCATGCTCAAGCAATTGGTTGAATGGCGCTAGCCGAACGGCCATTCCGCAACCAGTACGCCGTTCTTTTCGCGCTCAACTATCTATGCGAATGGTTGTAATATTTATTGATTTCTTCCACGACAAATGCTACCCATTTTGTCTAGACGACGAGGGCGAAAGCCGCTCGCATAGATAGAACACAAACCGGGTGCACCCCTACCGGTAAAAGCATGACTCCAAGACGGCGTCGGTAGCGGCCATGCGCGAGAAAACCGCGCGAGGGGGCAGGCACGTCGATCTCTTTATTGATGTTGATTGCAGGCCGGTTCGAGAAGGATTGGTTAAAAATGACAGACCTTTTGCGTGGCTTAACGGTCCTGGACCTGTCCCAAGGCATGGCGGGCTCACTCGCAACAATGCTGTTGGCCGACAATGGCGCCCGGGTCATCAAGATCGAACCACCCGAAGGGGATTCGTTTCGCACCATCTTGCCGTTTAAGGTTTGGAACCGCGGCAAGGAATCAATCGTCCTTGACTTAAAGAAGACGGATGACCGGGACAAGCTCTACGAATTGTGCCGCCGGTCCGATGTGCTCGTTCAATCGTTTCGTCCGTGTACGCTGCCCGATTTAGGAATCGACTACGAGACCCTCCACGGCATTGCACCCCAGTTGATCTATGCCGCCATTTCAGGGTCCGGCCTGTCTGGAAGTCACAGGGACGAAGCAGGTTACGAAGCCCTTCTGGCGGCACGCTATGGGGTGTACACGGATCAGCGCGGCGCCCGTTCGGGCCCCCATTTCTGCCCACAACCCGGTGGGTCGGTGACAGCCGGCCTGCTCGCGGTGATCGGTATTTTGGCCGCACTGCGCCATCGAATGACAACGGGGATTGGTCAATGCATCGATACGTCCTTACAGGACGGGCTGGCTGTTCAGCATGTGATGTATTGGGGCTGGTCGGAGAAACCGATGGTGAAGATCCCGCCCGGTTATTCGAGCGGCAAGCTAAGGGCCCGGACGCTGTTGCAGTTGGGGATCATGAAATGTGCCGACGGCCAGCAAATGATGATCCATACGGGCGCACCGGGACGGTTTACGCGCGCGCTTGAAGTGTTTGGGCTGAAGGACCGGATCACACCGTCTAACACGCCACACGAGATGACTGTTCCGTTGTCCGAAGAAGAAGCCGAGTTGATCGAAACGGAAGTGCGGGCGCAGCTGGCTTCGGAACCCCGTGCTTCATGGATCCAGAAGATTCAAGAGGCAGATATCGCGGTGGCGGAGGTAGATCCGCCCGGCCGCGCTCTCGAAGATCCGCAAGCCGTTTACAACGGTGCGGTCGGAAGAATCCAAGACCCGGACCTCGGTGACATACGCGTTGCCGGCCCACCGCTAATGACGAAGCAGGTGACGCACGGCGTCGCCGACCTGAAGGCTGCACCGACGCTAGGCGAGCATACGGCTGCAGTTTTTAAAGAACTAAATGAAAAACCCTGGGCGCCCACTCTCATGCCGGAGGAAGCGACGCCTAGTCGCCGAAGCGCACCTTTAGAAGGCCTCAAGGTACTCGATTTCGGCGCCTTTTTTGCGGGCCCGTTCGGGCCGAAAATGCTCGCCGATCTTGGGGCGGACGTGATTAAGGTGGAACCCCTGCAACGGGACCCTATGCGGGCGCTGACGGGTACGTTTGGCCCGGCCCAACGCGGCAAACGCTGCATCGCTTTAGATCTCAAATCGGAAAAGGGACGTGAGATCGCCTATCGGCTGGTCCAAGAAGCCGACATGGTTTCGCAAAATATGCGCCCAGGCACGGCAGAGCGCCTGGGTATCGGCTTTGAACAACTTAAGGAAATCAATCCCAGCCTGACTTACATGTACGCACCCGGCTGGGGGTCGAGCGGCCCTAAATCCAAACTGCAGAGCTTCGCGCCGCTCCTATCAGCTTTTTGCGGCCTCATGGTCGCCGCCGGTGGCGAGGGCAACATGCCCGTCGGGTCTGCCGCCGGCAACGAAGATACATACAACGCCCTTCTGGGCGCTTGCGGTCTGTTGATGGGGAAAATCAAAGCGGAACAGTCCGGCCAAGGCCAATATGTGGAAAGCCCACAGCTAAACTCGACGCTGACCGCAACCAGCGAAGTCATCGTCGATTCCGGCGGTAAAGTACTTTCCGCCTTCCAAAACGATAAGGATCAAACCGGCTTCGGCCCACTCTATCGTATCTATCAGTGTAAAGATGAATGGATTTGCCTTGTGGTCTTCAAGGAAAAGGAATGGCATGCCCTGACAAGAGCCGAAGGCCTGAACAACCTTGCCACCGATGAAAGGTTCGCGGATGCGGGCGCCCGGCAGAGGCATGCCAATGACCTCGCTAAAATTATCGAGGCGTGGTGTGCAGAACGTACGGCAGAAGAAGCTTGTCGATCGCTCAAATCTGCCGGCGTGCCCTGCGAAAAGGTCTATCCCACGCAAAACATCGACTACTTCTTTGACGAAGAAAACCTCGAGACCGAACGCGTGGTGGAATACGAGCATCCGCTCACGGGGAAAATGCGGGAGGTCGGTCGGTCCATCCGGTTTTCAGAAACGCCTGGGCCGGTCCTGCGTCCATTTCCGGGATTTGGCGAGCACACGAAGGAAATTCTTGTGGAACTTGGCTATGCCGAAGATGAAATCGACACGCTTCAGAAGGAAAACATAGTGGCGTGGGATCCGGCGCCGGCCGCAAAGGCCGCGGAGTGAAGGGATTACTGCCAATATGACGGAACACGTACCGAATTGGACGTCGGGTGAACAAGATACGGTCATCGACGCTCTTAAGCGCGCGGTCGAGCGCTTTGGAGATGCCCCATTCTTGGATTTTTCGGGCGAGACCTGGACCTATCGCGAATTCGATCGCGCCTCTACCGGCCTTGCCCACGGCCTGAAATCGCAGGGCGTCGCGCCTGGTGATCGGGTCACGACGATTATCGATAACAATGTGGATGCCGTGCTTGTGTGGTTTGCCGTAAACAAGCTCGGTGCTATCAGCGTACCGGTCAACACCGCGTATAAAGGCGAGTTTTTACGCCACCAAATTGCGGATTCGGGTGCGAATGTAATCGTCGCAGAATCCGATTACGCGGATCGAATACTCGCCATCGAAGACGGGTTGCCCGAAGCGACGAAACTGTTCCACCGGGGTGAGCCGCCGACCGCAAAAGCGAAGCGGTTGAACCTTGCACCCCTTGATGACATCAGAACCGCCAACGAAGCACCGCTTGACGTTGATGTAAAACCCGGCGACCTGGCGGTGCTCATCTACACCGCGGGCACGACGGGGCCGTCCAAAGGCTGCATGATCAGCCACAACTACATGTGTAATCTGGCGCGCCAAGGCAATGAAGGCATTGACCGGCAGCCCGGCGAAGTGAGTTGGTCGCCGCTGCCCCTTTTTCATCTGAACGCGACAGCCTCCACGGTGGTGGGCACATTGCTCGCTGGCGGTCTGGCGGCGTTCTATCCACGATTCTCGGTGTCGAACTTCTGGGATGAGATTGAGCGCACGGGCGCGACCGTCGTGTATCTGCTTGGGTCTATGATACCGTTGATCGCAGATGCACCGGATACGGAGGCTTCCAAAAGATGCTTCGGTCAAATACGATCGGTGCGAGGCGCGCCGTTTCCGGCCGCATTGCAGGAAAAATGGACGAAACGGTTCGGCATCAAGACGGCAGGGTCGATGGCCTACGGCTTGAGCGAAGCTTCTCTGGTTACGAGCCTTAAGGCCGGTGAATACGCCGTACCCGGATCTTCCGGCAAACGGAACGACAGTTTCGATGTGCGCATCGTCGATGACGAGGATAACGAACTACCGCCGGGCGAATCCGGCGAAATCATCATCCGCCCGTTAAAACCCCATGTTATGTTTGAGGGCTACTGGCGACGTCCGGAGGCGACCCTGAAGGTCATGCGGAATCTATGGTTTCACTCGGGCGACATTGGCAAATTCGACGAGGATGGTTTTTTCTTCTTCGTAGACCGCAAGAAGGACTACCTCCGCCGCCGGGGAGAGAATGTGTCCAGCTTCGAGTTGGAGTCCACATTCCGCCGCCATCCCGACATTCAAGATGTGGCGGTACACGCCGTGTTGTCGGAGTTCACCGAAGATGACGTGAAGGCAACTGTGGTCCTTAAGGACGGATCTACCCTGACGGAGGCGGATCTCTGCCGCTGGTCCCTGGACAACCTGCCTTACTTTGCGGTACCCCGCTACATTGAGTTCCGGGAAGACCTACCGCGCAATCCGGTCGGCCGCGTCCTCAAATACCAGCTTCGCGACGAAGGGCGGACGCCGCAAACATGGGATCGTGAAGAGTCCGATATCGACATCAAAAAACGATAATGCAGGTTGGCTTTGCAGAACCGGGCTAGAGCTCACGTCCCTTTTTCAAGAACTCCCCAAATCACGCCTCACGCCAAGAACAAAGCGGCATGAGACGAGAGGACAAGCTTCAGGTGGATCGACCGTCGGTTTGTTTGAATAGCTCTATTACATCTCGTGACGTTACGACCCCTCGTCGCTCTTGGGCCGGTGCGTCTTTGGTGCCGAATGATGCCGGAGTCGTATCCACATGGGCAGCTTCGGCGCGCAAAGCGCCCACCGTGCAATCTTTTCGCTCGAACGTCGAGAATGGATCGAACCGGTAAGCCTTGCATGCATTCCCGTGAGTGATCTTGTCGACCTCATCATCCGGCACCCCCTTGAAACTATCCGCAAGATATTCCGGTGACTTGGGCCATACACTATCCGAATGCGGATAATCACATTCGTAACAAATTCGGTCGACGCCTATGTGGTGACGGTTCTTCACACCGAACTTGTCGTCGATAAAGCAAGTCAGGAAATGCTGGCGGAAGACGTCACTGGGCTTCAAACCGTCGAAGTCCGCTCGAGTCCAGCGATGATGATGCTCAAATGTAAAATCGGCCCGCTCCAAAAAATAAGGAACCCAACCAATGCCACCTTCCGAAAGGGCAATCGTCAGATCGGGATATCTTTGCAGTGCCTTGAGCTGTAACCAGTCGGCGGCGCTGTAGGCGATCGAAAAAGGCATGCTGGCAATCCACGCATCGATCGGCGATTCGAGTGACGCATGGGGCGATGCCCGACCCGTACCAATATGGCAATTGATAATCACCCCATTCTCTTGGCAGGCCTGCCAAAGCGGTTCCCAATAAGCATTGTGAATACTGGGCAGCCCTTTGACGCTGGGATTGTCTGAAAACGCGATCGCATGGCAGCCCTTCTTCACTACGCGTTTGATTTCGTCCACCACAAGGGAGATGTCCCATAGAGGAAGGATTGCCATGGGAATGAAGCGCCCGGGATAACTTCCGCACCATTCATCAATGTGCCAATCATTGTATGCTTTGACAATTTCAAGAGCCGTCTTCTTGTCTTTGGCATCCAAGAAAAACGACCCATCAAAGGAAACAAACGTTCCGAAATTGAGCGACGCCAATATGCCGTTGGCATTCATGTCGTCGACCCGGGCGCTCACATTGTAAGCTCCTTTGCGCATCTGGTTTAACGAAGTGGGCTCGCAGCCATATTCCTCGCGCCGCCGCCCCGCCACCGCATTGAGCCCAACATTAGCCACCTTCCGGTCTTCAAAGATCCATACCTGGCTGCCGTTGTCTTCGGTCACCATTTTCGGCGCCTTGGATTTGAGGGATTTTGGCACATGCGCATCGAACATTTCGGGTGGCTCGATGATGTGATCATCGACGCTAACGATGATCATGTCGTCCATCCTCATAGGCGCTTATCCTTCAACAGCGGAAAGTTGGCTTCTATTGATCCCGATCCCAGACCAATGGCAGCCTGTCTAAACCGAACACACCGGCATGGCTGGTAATGACAGCTCCTTCTTGAATGCGGAACGCCGGAATACGCTTCAACCATTCTTCGATCGCGATGCGCATTTCGCACCTGGCAAGCAGAGCGCCGATGCACCGGTGGGGGCCCACAGAAAAAGCGAAATGGCGATTGGGCGATCGACCAATCTTCATCTTGTCCGGGTCTTCGAATTCTTCGCCGTCCAGGCTACCCAGAGCTGTGATGCATTCGACGATATCGCCTTTCTTCATCGTTACACCGTGAAATTCATGGTCTTGCGTGACGGTACGCCGTGTGGGTACCACGGAATGAAGCCGCAGCATCTCTTCGACGAAGCCAGGTATCTGCGCCGGTTCCTCGCAGAGTAGTCTGCAAGTTTGCGGATGCTCCGCAAGGTGACGAAACGCATAGCCAAGGGAAGCCGTCACCGTATCGAGACCGCCCACGAACAGCAAATAGCAAATGCCCAAACTTTCGTCATCGGTGATCGGTTCTTCCTCGATCGCGGCATTGGCCACAAAGCTGATCATGCCATTTGTCGGCTTCCCTTTTCTTGCGGCAATCTCCGCGCGCATGAATTGCAGGATGTCGCGCGCTGCTTCGATGCGTTTCGCCAGGTCAGATTGATGAAGAAGATCACGTTCCCATGCGATAAAGGTCTCAAGCTGGGATGGCGGCAGCCCAAGAAGTTCGAGCATGATGGTTGCAGGAAGCGGTGTCCCGAAATCCTCTATGAATTCGCACGCACCCGCGCCATTGAGCCTGTCGATCAAACTGCCCGCGCGTTCCCGGAGACGTGGTTCAAGGCGGTTGACCGCATCTGACGTAAAAAATGGATTCAGAAGCGCACGAAATTTTGTATGCGCGGGTGGGTCGAGTTCCAACGGGATCATGTCCCAACGCTCACCGACAATGGTGGAAAATTGTGAACATCCCTTGCTGGAATATAAGTCCGGACTTTGAAGAATCTCCCTCAGCAAGCGAGCCCCAGACACGGTCCATGCACCACGCCCCATATAGTGCCGGGGGTTGAAAGTCACGTCCGGGCCGCCGCGGATTTCCCTCAGCCGCGCGAATGGGTCAACGGATTGTTCTGCATCGCGGAACGGATCGTAGTTCTGCACAAGCGCCGCAGATACATGCTGCGGTCGGTTAGAGCCATCCATCTCGCACCCCCGCAAGCTCCGAAGCGTTTTCCTGGAAACGCCCATGATGCGACCGGCTCGGTTTTTCAGCTATGCAAAAAACTTTCTTCAAACCACCTTCCAACCTTTTGCGGTTTTCAAGCACGGACGGAAACGCCTATACATCGAACTGCGCTCAACACGCTAAAGCTTCAAGAGCTGCTTGCCGAAATTGCCACCTTTGTAAATTCGCATGAGCGCTTGAGGAGCGTTTTCCAAACCCTCAAGAATATCTTCCTTGTACTGCAGATCACCCTTCTGTACCCATTTCAGCAGCCGTGCATCGGCAACCGCAAACTGGTTGCGAAAGTTTGGAAGAAGAAACCCTTGTATGGTGGCACCCGTATGAACAACATTGAAATAATTGCGCGGGCCCGGGGGCATCTGTTCGGGGTCTCGCGGGTCATAGTTGTAACGCGAAATGCCCCCGCAAATGACGACACGCGCATTCTGTGCCAACCGCCCCAGACAATCATTCAGCACCTCGCCGCCCACATTGTCGAAGAAGATGTCGACGCCATTGGGCGCCAATTCCCGCAACCGCTTGCGAACTTTGTCACTCTTGTAATCGATGGCAGCATCAAAGCCGAGATCGTCAACAAGCCAAGCGCATTTTTCAGGACCGCCCGCGATACCGATAACCGTGCAGCCGCAGATCTTCCCAATCTGCCCCACCACACTGCCCGTAGCGCCCGCCGCACCAGATATTACCAGCACATCACCGGGTTTAGGTTTGCCGATATGGAGAAGGCCGAAATAGGCGGTTCGACCCGTGGTGCCCAAAACGCCGAGTGCGGCACTGGCAGGCGCGTCCGAAGGAACCTTCTCCACATCCTCACCACGCACCACCGAAAATTCCTGCCATCCCAAAGGACCGCAAACCACATCACCCACGCCAAGTTCGTGCACTTTCGATTTGAGGATGGTCCCGACGCCCGTGCCGCGCATGACGTCACCGATTTCCGTGGGATTGACGTATCCGGCAATGTTTTCCATCCAACTCTTCAGTGCCGGATCAAAGCCGAGATAAGAGGTTTTGACCAAAACCTCGCCATCGGAAGGGTCATTCACCTCCGCTTCGTTAAACTCAAAATCGGAATCTTGAAGTTCACGACCCAGCGGTCGGGCTGCGATAAGCCATTGACGGTTTTTCTGTGTCATGTGGGGTTACTCCTCACAGCCATCCAAGCGGATGATCGTGCCGGTGGTATAGCTTGAATTGTCGCTCGCGAGATAAAGAGCACTTGTGACGATCTCATGCGGACGCCCGATACGACCGGCCGCAGAAGTGGTCGTGCGGTCCTTCTCTTCTCGCCAGCTTTTTGAAATGTCAGTCCAGAACGGACCAGCCATGATGCCGTTGACGCGCACCTTGGGCCCATACTCCAACGCAAACGCGGTGGTGATCGTGTTAAGCCCGGCCTTCGCCGCGGCATAAACACTAAACTGCGGTTTGGGCCGCACGGCCCCCATGCTGCTGATGTTGATAATGTTGCCGCCGTCGCCCGCCGCCATCCGGCTGCCTATCAAAGCAGACAAACGATATGGTCCCTTCAGATTAACGTCCATCGTCTTGTCGAAGAGTGCTTCGCTTATCTCCAGCGATGATGGCGCGACGGGGGCAATCCCGGCGTTATTGACCAAGATGTCCACATGGCCCAACTTGCCGTAGGCAAATGACACCAGATCATCAAGTGCGTCCCATTCAGCCACATGGCAGGCATAGGCGGCGGTACGGCGCCCAAGTTTTGCGATTTCTTCGGCAGCCTTCTCGCAAGCGTCGATCTTGCGGCTGACCACAAGGATATCCGCGCCTTGTTCGGCAAAGGCTTTTGCGATTTCAAAACCAAGACCGCGGCTACCGCCCGTCACAAGCGCCACTTTGCCGGATAGGTCGAAATAATCGGTCACGTAAGAAGATCTCCCTTCACTTTAGTCTTTATCGGAATCATCAGCATTGGGATGCGACGGCGCGGTCACTCTGCCAACATGCCTGCGAATCACCATTAGCCCCGGTATCCGCCCGAGCTCCCCACCGATCGAATTTCGATCTGCTTCGGTCCGTAGGCAGAAGGGTTATCCAAAGAGGCAAAATGCGGGGATGCAGAAATGATTTCTATTTCTGCACCCCACGCTACCCCCCGCCATTCGCTGAAATGGTCGAACCGCATAGCAGCACGTTGGTCCCGTACGTTCACCCGAAACCCGCAAGTTTTCCGATGCAGGTCAGTTCTTTATGTCTAACTATGGTAATGATAGTAATTTATCGGGGTTATGTCGATGGGAACTTGTCCCCGGCAGAAAGGAACGTCATGTCAATTGCGGACAAGCTGCTTATTTGATCAGTTGTGGCCGTGGCGATTGCGCACGCACCGCCGTTTTCGGCGCCCATCGCCGTCATCCCGGACCAAAATGGTCTCATATTCTTTGGCCACGCAGCTGAAACGACGAGGAACACGCCATTTTGCCGGGGACGGCGCATCGGCGCCTACACGAGGCCCATTTTCTCGCCAATTTTGGACGGCCAATAGGCGCGGAAATGATCGCCCACATGTTTTACATGGTCGCCCATCAGGCGGCCCGCCTTCGCCGCATTACCGTCAATGATAGCGCGCGCGATGGCCTGGTGCTCGCATACCACTTCGTCAGCGATATCAATGCTTCTGACGACCTCAAACAGATGTTCTTCGACCATATAGCCGATCGCCTGATGGCCGAGCGCTAAAATACGGTTGCCCGCAAGGACCGCCACCGTATCGTGAAAGATGTCACCCACCCGTGGCATTTCGGTGCCTTCCAGGTTTTCAAGGAAGGGCTCCATCGCGGTGCGCACCGCTGCACGATCCGAATTCTCTGCGGCAAGCCGTGCCAACACGGGCTCGGTAATTGTCCAGGCAAAAAGCAACTCGTCGTAACTGGCACCGGCCATATGAAGGTAAAGAGTCATGGTGCGCGCCAGGTTACGCGGATGAACCCGACCGACCACAGGCCCGCCCCCAGGGCCAGGGCGGATAAGAATCAATCCTTGAACTTCGAGCAATCGCAACGCTTCACGAAGTGACGAACGACTCACGCCATAATGGTCAAGCATCTCAGCTTCCAACGGCAATCGGTCTCCAGACTTCAGTTTCTGGCGAATAATGTCGCGGACAATATCCAAAGCGACACCCTCGGAGGTTTTGAGGGGGCGGCGGCCCGGTACGTCCAGCCACCGCGCCTTTGCACCCGCAACGGCGCCAGCCGGCGTCGTTTGTTTTTGGTTTTTCTGCGGCGTATGTGTGCGTTTGCCGTTTCGCGCCATCGTCGGATCTCTCTGTCTATGTCGACCTTGAGCGGTCAGATCACAACCTTATGCTGTGACAAGTTCCTCATTATCATCATGAGTTAATGTGAGGGCTTGTGACTATACTAACAAGAGTAAAGAAGGTCGCTGGCAAACGATGGGCGCCCACATTAGCCGCGACGCGACCTATTTCACCGTAAAACGCTCTAGCTCGACGTTTCTGGTGTTCGCGTAAGAGACCAATTCAATGCCATTCTTCGTTATGTCGTGAAAACAATGTGACCGGAAACAATGGTTGCGGCGACAAGTTCTTCCGACAACTGCGGCAAGGCATCCCGAATCGGTTCGTTGAGCAAACACAAATCGGCAGCGCCCCCGGCAGTAACTCTGCGCGGCTCTCCTCCCGGGTTGCGGGCACCCGTCAAGTACAGTGATAGGGCCTCGGCAGACGTAATCCCTTCGGCGGACCCAACGGCCCTGTTGTCACCGGTGGCCCGGCGTTCTACAGCAGACCGCATCCCCACCCAGGGATTTGGCTCCGTATACGGCGCATCAGAACTTCCTGCAACGCCAATCCCTGCGTCACGTAAACTACGGCAGCGATACAGATCTTCGATTTCTTCCGGCGATATTTCTGATAGATAGCGTGCGCCTCTTTCAAAGATGAAAGCGGATTGTGTGACAACCGTTAGATTCATGGACTTAATGACGGGAATCGCGTCCCAGGGAATTAGTGCGCCATGCTCCAATCTGTCTCCCGGTTGGGTTCCCTCGCTCACAAAAGCGGCAAGAGTGAATGCGAGTTCCGCGTACGTCACGCAATGCACGGCCACCGCGCGGCCCTGCCGGCGTGCACTTCGTATCTGCTCGCACATCGAGTCTATTGGGAGCAGGTTGGCTTCGTCTAGAATGATCTTGACCGGTCCAATCTCAAATGCGCCGTCTGGGGGGCGGGCCAGTTCTCCACCACTCATCATCATGAGATGTTGCGGCAAATCACCCCGCCGTCTTGCGTCCGCCAGAATTGCGGCGGACGTATCGTCGTTTGTAACGGAAGCATCCGTAAGAGAAGTTATGCCGTAACCGGCCAATTTTTTCCCAATCTTGCAAAAATTAGGTCGGGTAGCACCAAGTTGACGTCGCAGCCAGTGATCGCCTCGCCAGATGCGTCCCGTTGGCCGGTTTTTTTCATCTTTTTCGACACAGTCTGGATCACCGTCCGTCGATATGGATCGAAGTGCCAAACTATTCAGCATCCAGAGGGCTCCGGTCTGATGCTGTATCCGAATCGGATGGCGAGGCGAAATGATGTCCAGTTCCGGGAGACCAAGTGGCCCGGCAATTCTTTCATGATAACCAACGGCCCTGATCCACGCCCCGTCTTGAAGCTGGCCGGCGAACGTTTGGACGATTCTGACAATGTCATCAAAGTCTTGGGCGTTCTCCAAGCGCACGGAGCGCAAAGCCGCCTCGAGAGATAACAGATGGATGTGATGATCGGTCAAGCCCGGGATGAGCGCCCCCCCACGTCCATCCAGTTCATTCCGCCCATTCAAACCGGTGCCAATTTCGCGGATCCAGCCATCCGCAATCCGAACGTCCAAATTCGGCCGACCGGCGATTTCGACATTTCGAATGAGTAGGGAACCACCTTCAGTCCCTGGGCTATCCATGGCGTCGTTCCGGTATGCATTTTGTCTCGGCCGCAGCGGCGGCGGTCGGCGCCAAGGCAGCGTCAACAATGTATCCGCCACCTTTCGCTAGTGCCTCCAGCGCGGCCACAAAGGCGCGCACGCCCGTAAGCGGATCAGCAACCGCGTCTCCAACGAATAGCGGGCTCCCGTCTGGACAACGGCCGACCAATCCGCCGGCAGCCGCCGCATCGTCGCCAAAAGCGACCCAGGCAGCGCCTGCACCGCGAAAGCCGTATCCGGTGATCGCCACCCAAACCAGTCTTGAGTTCCAGGCGAAAACCAATCTCGGGGATAGACCCAGAGCTTCTAGGGCGCGTGGCCGAGCGCTGGTAATCAGAACGTCGGCGTTTCGAACCTCTTGCGCCAACCAGTCGCGGCCTGCGCACGCTGTGAAATCCACAACACAATCCAACTTCCCAGCGTTTAACTTCTGATAGAAAGGCGCAATGCCGCGGCTGCCGTCCGGGCGTTTGGGACTCTCTACTTTCTTGACGGTTGCCCCCATATGGGCAAAGAACGATCCACACAGCGGGCCAGCCCAGAGACTTGACATGTCGACGACACGAAGTGGCACCGCTCGAGGCAATGGATGGAGCGGGGTTAGCGGTATGAGGATTGATCTGGATAGGTCCGATGCCACTTCGCCCACACGTGACACCGGAAGACCGAGTAACCGGGCCCGAGCAACCACTTCCTTTGCCGGCGTTTTCTCTGCATACGCCTTAATGTCATCCCAGGCATTACCGGAACTCGTGGCTTGCGTCCAGGCGGGCAGCAGTTCTCTGTCGTCTTCGCGCGACAAGTTTACGGCGATCCAGCCGTCGGCCGCCCGTAGCATCTGACACGACCGATTGGCCGACCAACGCCCCGGACGGTCCAGCGGAAGAAAACCTTCCCTCGATAGAACACCGGCCTCGTCGATATCGACACGGTGGCCCCATGCGCCCGAAAGGTCACGGGCACGGTCCGCATGACGCTGAACAAAAGACCGTATCTGTTTCAAGAAGCCGGCTCCACTGCGTCTATCAGACCCCATGAGAGGGCGGTCGGAACATCGATCTTTGTTCCCGTTACCGCCATGTAACACGTTCGGTGCCTCCCGATTCGTCGAGGAATTGACGCGGTTCCCCCTGCGCCCGGGATGAGACCCATGGAAACTTCCGGTAACTGAAAATAGCAATTGGCCTTGGCCAAGACCTTACCGGCCGCAGCGGGAAACTCGATGCCGGCTCCTATACACGGGCCATGAAGATGGGCGCTCACCCGGCGTCGCGCCTGACAGAGAAGCCCAACCGGAGAACGCAACGTTCTGATCAAATGCGCCATGCCAACATCTTGGGCAGATCCGAATTCGTCTAAGTCACCTCCTACGCTGAATGTGGCGCCCTCCCCCCGCATCTCGACAAAACGCTCGTCCGGGTCGTTCAGGATAAAGTCCAATGCCATGCACAACTCATCACGCATGCGCGCATCGAATGCGTTTCGCGCCGCCGGCCGCGCGAGAACCATATGAATCTTGTCTTCCTGTTCGAACAGTTTGACGCGATGATGGTGATCGGGCCGACGTCTCCGAGGCTTTTGGTTCTGTTGCCATTCCCGAAACTCTGCACTCGAAAGCAGCATCGAATAGGCTATGGACTCCAACGTGAGGGCCTGGTCCATCGGCAACGCTTCGCCTGTCCGCAACACAGCGGCTAAGACACCGCATGCAACCGGCCTGGCCTTCAGTGTCGCCTCAAGCTCTTTGACAACCGCCTCTCGTTTGTCGCTTGGCAGCACGGTCCACGGCCGCGATGCCCCGTCTGAAGACGACAGCAATATGTCAAACTTTGCCAACAGATCCGGGTCAATGGGAGGTTTGTGCTTGCCGCGGTGAATACCCACGCGCACCACTCCCGGAGCTACCGGCTCCATCGATGGCGGACTATCGTCGATCACGACCAACTCAAGGCCACCACCGCCGGCCTTGATGATTTCTTTCGCTAGTTCTTGCCGGTCAGACGACCAACCCACCATGGAACGTATTCCGATCCTTAGCCAACAACCTCATCCGCACTCTTTTGTTTGATGAATTCCGATTTCAATTGACGGCGCAGTACTTTGCCCGTGTCTGTATAAGGCAGACTGGACCGAAACTGCCAAATTTGGGGCGTTTTCGTTGAGCGGAGCCGCTTTCGAACCCACTCCACTAATGATTTTTCAGATGGGGCGGATTTGGGAGCCACAACCACCGCAGCGATACATTCCCCCCACTGATTATCCGGCACCCCCAACACAACCGCATCGCTTATGTCCGGGTGCGCGCGCAACACGTCTTCGATTTCGCCTGGAGATATATTCTCTCCCCCTCGCACGATAATATCGTCAAGCCGGCCTTCGACGAACAAGTATCCCTCGTCATCCATAAACCCGCCATCTTTGGTGGCGAACCAGCCACCTGCACCTTTCGCATTTTTGTTGACGTATTCACCGGATATTTGATCACCCCGCACAAAGATTTCACCGGATTGCCCCCGGGGAAGAGACCGCCCCGATTGATCCCGGACATCAATCTCGATCGACGACAGCGGCTTCCCGACCGACGTAAGCCGGCGGCGCACAACAGGGTTATCGGATTCAATAGCGCGGCGATGGTCTTCAGGTCCGAGCATAGCAATGGTCGAACTGGTTTCAGTGAGACCATAAGCATTCACAAAGTCTACCTGGGGCAGCAATCGAAGCCCGCGTTCGATCACTGCTTGAGGCATTCGGCCGCCGCCGTAAGACAGGGATTTCAGACGCGCAAGGTCCGCGCCTGTTCGGTCAATGACGTCGAGGATTCGTTCCAGCATAGTCGGCACCACCATGGCCTGTGTGATCCCTTCGGAAACCACGAGGTTCACCCAGTCCTGGGCATCGAACACAGGCAAATAAACGATGCGACGTCCAGCATACAGATTTGTCAGAATCGCCGAGATACCCGCAACGTGATATGACGGAACACTGATGAGAGCCGCCTCGTTTTCGTCCGCACTGTTAAACTCTACCGTGGAGATCACGTAAGAAGACAAATGGGAATGCCGCAAAACGGCTGCCTTCGGCTCTCCGCTCGTCCCGCTCGTAAACAACAGAACGGCCGCTTGGTTTTCCAAGTCCGACACTCTTACGGGATAGTCCTTTCCCGCATTGCATAACCGCTCGAATTCCGTGTCGCTTACCAACGCCGCATTCTCAACACCGGCCACGCGCTCTACCATGTTGGAGTCCACGATCGCCACTGAGGGAGCCGTGCGCTCCAAAAGCCGTCTGAGTTGGCGGTCCGGCAACCGAAAGTTCAAAGGGACAAAAGGCACGCCCGCATGCGCGGCAGCAAAAAGCGCAATCGGCACCGACGTGGCATTCAAACCGATATGAACGCACGACCCTGATTGAGTGCTGGTCAACCAACGGGCTGCGCTTCTGCTCTGCCGCAGCAAATCAGTGTAACTCAAACCATGATGGCGGCGCCCAAATCCAATGCGGTTGGGACAAGCATCGGCAATCATCTCTAGTAGGAGGGGTACGTTCATATGACCTTCAACGGTTTTGCGGCAGCGCCTTCCTATTCCCTAAGGAGAAGTTCGTCCTACGTCGACCAACTCAATCGTCCTCAAAATTCCAGCTCGCGACGAAAAGTTTCCCATAGTGCTAAAAAGTTAATCAGAAGACGGAAGGTCTTTTGCATCCTTCAGCGTAAGCCGCACCCCGTCAACGGATAACGACCCTTCACCGGACTTGACCGCGAGCACCTCCAGGCCGGAAGGATCATGCACATATCTCTTGCCGATCACCGTACCACTCGCGTGATCAGATGACGGTCCCCGGCCGATCTTTTCCCCGTGATCTTTCAGCACCATAGCTTCGCCGCCGCACTGTAACGACACAGCACCATTGGGCACTTTGACAACGACAACCTCAGTATCGCACACAACGCTGCACCAGCGCGATCCCGGTTTGAAATCCATTAATCAACTACTCCCGGCAGTGCCGACAACGGTATATCGGCGCCCTCCGAATTCTTTGTCCTTGTCGTTTGGTCCTCACGACATCTTTGCAGCAGCCAATCCGTATGACCTTCCTTCTTATTCAGCATACAGTGGGTCTACTCTACCTCTTCGCCTGCCGGGACGGGTCCAGCCGATCCCAACGCAGGCGCCGGTTGCCGTGCCACTCCGGAAAAGGCTGAAAAGCGGAAAGGGGCGCCCGGGTATTGAACGGGGCCGACACCCTCGTGATCAACACTATCGAAGAACCCCCGCGCTTGCAGGTGTTCATACTCGAGCAAATCTTCAGGTGCATTCAATACACCGATCGGAAGCCCACGCTCTTGTCCTTCGCGATACATGGTCTCCGCATCATGGATAAGAAAGAAACTTTCAGTGATCCCATGAATGTGCGCCATGTGCTTCTGGCGGTGTTCAAGATTGTTGAAGGCGTCGTCAATCAAATCGGCCGCCAGCCCTTTACTGTCCATCCAATTCACGAAAGACGACCACGCCTTGTTTTCCGCTAGAATCAAAACGAAGTAGACATATCGCCTGTCGGAACATTGGAAAAGAGCAGGTTGCGTCATGGTCGGTTGGGCATGCCGACACGTCTGCCGCCGAACAAGCACACGTGGGTAGAACCAATATGGGTTCGCGAGCTCGACTGTCACCGCCAGGGCTTCATGCATAGAGACGTCAACCAGTTGTCCTTGCCCCGTTTGTTCCCTGGATAGAAGGGCCAGAAGAACACTCGTGTGTGCAAAACTGGCGGCGGTGTGAAACCCTTGATTGCCGCCGGGCCGGATCGGCGGAATAGAGTGATCATCATAACCACACATGTGAAGCGGTCCGCCCGCCGCCAACCCGACGAGATCCGATGTCAGGTAATCCGCCCAAGGACCATCCAGGCCGAAAGGCGTGATGGAGAGGACGATCAGCCGGGGAAACAATTCGACCAGCTCATTGAGGTCCAAGCCGAACTCTTCAAGCTCCGCCGGTTGTTTCGTTACGATGAAGATATCGGCATCTTTTAGAAGAGCCTTCAGTCTAGAGACTTTTCCGTCACCGGTGTCGTCCAGAACCGCGCTCTCCTTGTTCGAATTGTAGTACCAGTATGCGAGGCTGAACTCTTTATCGTCTTTATCTCCAGCGAACGGGCCGGTGTGGCGCGATGCGCATCCTTCTGCGGGCTCCAGCTTAAGCACATGAGCGCCCATCTGCGCCAATAACAGGCCCGCTTGTTCCCCCGCAGGGTCGTCGGAAAGTTCAATGACGCGAAGACCCGCATAAGGTTGCGTCGACGTTTTTGAATCGCTGGCCATGAGGTTAGATGACCTTCTCGTCTACCAATTGATCGAATTCGTCATCGGAAAGTCCAGTTATCTCCTTGAAGACGTAGTGGTTGTCTTCGCCCAAAAGAGGGGCGGAGCGCCAGTTGTCCTGTTCTAACCCCGAAAAGTGCATGGGACTGCCTTCGAAGCGCGCCATACCAATCACGGGATGATCCATTTCAAAGAATATGCCGCGATGGGCGAGCTGCGGATCGTGTTCATTCAAATCCTGAGCATTTTGAACGGCGCCCGCCCGAACGCGGGCGCGCTGCAGTATCGTCATCGCCTCATGCGGCGTATGTTGTTTTGTCCATTCGGAAATGTGTTGATCGAGAGCATCTTGGTTTTGCGAGCGCAGTTGGTGCGTCGAAAAAGACTCGTCTTGTGACCACGAAGGATGCCCCATGGCCCCGATCAAATTTTCCCACTCTTCATCGGAAAAAACGGCGATCGCCACCCAGCGGTCTTCACCCTGACAAGGATAGACGCCGTGCGGCGCCCCCAGCGGATGATCAAGACGGTTTCCTAAGGGATAATCTTCTAAACGCGTAGAGCGGCTGTTCGCACTGACCTCCAACATAACCGAGCCCAATAGGCTAATGCCGACTTCCACGGCGGAAACGTCAATTTCGGTGCCCTTGCCTGTTCGATTTCTGGTCAATATGGCCATGAGCAGGGCCGCGGAGTTATAGTACGCAGCCTGATTATCCATGTAAGACAATCCCCACCCGGAGGGTTCCTCGCCGGGCAATCCACTGATGTGCGATATGCCACTGACCGCCTGAACCACAGGCCCAAAGCTGCGATATTCCATATCAGGCCCCGAATGCCCGAATCCGCTCATTCGCGCATAGATCACTTCGGGACAGATCTCGTTTAAGGCATCGTAGGTCAGTCCCCACTTTTCCATGATGCCGGGGGCGAAGTTTTCCGTCACAACACTGCTTTTGGCGATGAGTTTTCTCGCCAGTTCACGCCCTTTCTCGGTTCTCATGTTGATCGTAACGCCCAGCTTGTTTCTGCTGTAGTTGTTGTGCATGCCGCCCAAATCCGGGTTCGGATCTGCTTCCTCTTCCCCAAACGCCCGGGATCCACCTTTGTAGATCGGCAGACGACGCGGCATGTCGAGTTTGATGCGATCCTCAATCTTGATGACTTCAGCCCCATAATCCGCAAGGAGGCGCGTCGCGATTGAGCCGACCCCCATCCAACAGAAATCTGCAACCCGAACGCCCGCGAGGGGCCCTTTGCGCGATCTGGGGTGTCGGTCGGCGTGAGCGTAAGTAGCTATGTTCATAACCTCGATTTCTTGACCCACATCCCATCGGACGTCGCCGATTGTGGCCGTTTCTTTGGTTATCGCGATTAGTGGAATCCCGAAGGACCCAGCAAATCCAACGAGAAAGCATATACATGATGATCATTCTAATGAATATGTCAAGATGTTCGGTCAAAACCAAAGAAGATTCGACAGGACTCTAATTCCTCATTATGATTATCATATGATTGCGTTTCGACGCACCGGGCTCAGGCAGGCCATTTCTTTGGAGGAAAGAGTTTATGAATGCGCTGGTAAAAGAATTCCAAGTGATTGATACCGACACACACATCATCGAGCCGCCCGATCTATGGACGTCGCGAGTTTCCGTCAAGAAATGGGGTGACCTGGTCCCGCACGTCAAATGGGACGACGAAGCTGAAGAAGAGGCGTGGTATTTCGGCGGAGAGCGAATTGGCGCAGTCGCCGGCGGCGCCATGGCGGGTTGGCACGAGTACCCACCGCACCATCCGCGCACACTCGACGATGTGGATCCCGCCCTCTGGAAAGCGGATGCGCGTCTTAAACGCATGGACGAGTATGGGATCTATGCGCAGATTCTCTATCCCAATGTGGGCGGGTTCGGGGCCGGCAGATATTTAGGCATGCGCGATCCTGAATTGATGCTTCAGTGTGTTCAGGCCTACAACGATTGGATTTCCGACTGGAGCAGCGCAGATCCAAAACGCCTCATCCCACAAATGGCACTTCCGTTCTGGGATCTTGACCTGTCCATTGAAGAGATGAAGCGATGCGCCAAAAACGGCCACAGAGGAATCGTGTTTGGTTCGGAGCCGGAATATTTCGGCCAGCCCAGATTAAGCGATCCCCATTGGGATCCGCTGTGGGCTGCAGCCCAGGACATCGGTCTGCCGATAAACTTTCACATCGCTTCCGGCGATATGTCTCTGTTTGAAGCAATGCATCCGGGAGCCGGCGCGCATGCCAGCTATGCATCGATGGGCGTTGTGTTCTTCATGGGAAATGCACGGGCCATTTCCCACATCATCTGCAGCGGCATATGCCACCGTTTTCCCAAGCTTAACTTCGTATCCGTTGAAAGTGGCGTTGGTTGGTTGCCCTATGCGCTCGCCGCGCTGGATTGGCAATGGAAAAACTGCGGCGTTCCGAAGGAACATCCGGAATACAAGCTTTTGCCTAGCGAATATTTCAAAAGGCAAATCTACGGATGTTTCTGGTTTGAGCGGGAGACCGTAGCACCGACGATCGACCTCATCGGACCGGACAACATTATGTATGAATCGGATTTTCCACATCCGACGAGCATGTCGCCCGGACCGGCAACAACAGCCATCAAGCCGAGCGACTACATAAACGAAGTGTTCTCTGAACTTCCGCGGGACACGATCGAGAAGATTCTGCACGGCAACGCGGCACGCATTTACAATCTGGGCTGACCTACCCGGGATCCGCAGGGGCTCCGCGAACCAACCGGCCCTTGACGTCTAGAGACACACGGGGTGCATCGTGTCACGTTCTCTTAGAATCGATTTCGACACCCTTCCCTATTGGGGAGGGTGTCGGCAGAAAAAACTCTTGATACTCAGATGTCTTGCTTGCGGGTTTTGGATTCACCCTCCCCTTTCCGCTTGTCCCTCTTGCTGGTCAGAAAAGATCGAAGCGCAAGAAGTGAGCGGAACGGCCCGCATCTATACGTTCACGATTACCAAACAGCGGGAGCCGGCCTCGTCTTTTGTGACGGTTTGGGCCGAGCTGAGGGAGCAAGAACGTCTTATCGTCATTGGCCAATTGATCGGCACAGGCTCAGCGGCCATTAAGATCGGTGATCCGCTGGTTCTCGATTGGGTTAGCCACGAGGACCACTTCGTTCCGGCATTTCGGAAGGCGCGTGGATGACTCTTTCGCCGGACCACCAAGGACGTCGCGTCGCCATTGCCGGGATCGGAAGAACCGAGTTCAGTCGCAACTCAGGCAAGTCGGTCGGCAGCCTGGCCTTGTCGGCAGCTAAATCGGCGATCCTGGATGCCGGTCTTGAGCGCAACGACATTGATGGCGTCGGGGGCGTCTTCTGCTCGGATCATCCAACGGTCTGGCCTGGATATGTCGTCGGCGGTCTTGGACTTAACAACATTCGATGGAGTTCTTCATCAGCTCCGCCATCGGCAGCGATCGTCCTGGAGGGAATAAACGCCGTCGCGGCGGGCGCGTGCGAAACCGCGCTTTGTTATCACGCAAAATATCGGTGGGATGTCACCTCGACTTCGGTTCGGAATGATCCAATGCGGCAGTCCCCACCCATGACCTTTGATCCGCATTTTTGCCGGCCTTTGGTGAGCCATTGCCCCGGCGCAAACGGCTTTGCCGCAAACATGCGCCGCCACATGCACGAGTTCGGATCGGCCCGCGAGCATTTTGGCATGCTCGCCGTCAATGGGCGCGCCCATGCGCAGAGGAACGAAGACGCCATCTTCTACGGAAGTCCGATCACCCTGTCCGACTATCTGGATGCCCCGCGTACAATCGATCCATTTACGCTTTTCGATATGGACATGCCGATTGACGCTGCCACCGCCGTCATCGTCACCACGTTAGAGCGCGCAAGAGACCTTCCGCACAGACCGATTGTCGTTGATGCCTGCGCATTTGGGGCAACCCACAAAACCGACCAGATCTTCCAACCATTTGACGGCTACTTCGGCGCAAAAGTGGTTATGGATGCGCTTTGGCAACGGTCCGGCTACAAGCCGGAAGAGTTGGACGTGGTCAACCTCTATGATGGCTTCTCCGTCATTGCGATGGATTGGCTTGAAGCGGGATTCTGCACAAGGGGGGAAGGGGCCGGCCTGCTTAGCGACAGTTGGAACGCCCCTAACGGACATATCAGCTTGCCGGGCGGTGCCGTGGTGAATCCACATGGCGGCAACCTGAGCGAAGGCCGCACCCAAGGCATGGGCCAAGTCCTTGAAGCTGTTCTCCAACTTCAGGGTCGGGCGGGCATGCGGCAAGTACCGGACGCCCGACTGGCACTTGCAACAAATGCGGCAAATCCGATCGATGTTGGGCTTATCTTGCGGGCGGACAGCTGATTTCATCTAACCAAGCAACAAGAGATACGGCGTGAAATTCGGAACAAACGTTTATCAGTTTCCAAGATTTCGGGATGATCTGGCCGATCTCGTGCATTTCGTTCGGACCGCCGACGAGCTTGGATATCATCACATGAGATTTCTGGACCATGTTGTTGGTATTGTCGCGGAACGGCATGGAGGAATCGCGGAAACTCCGTACACATCGGAAAGCAGTATCCGTGAATGCTTCACGCTCATGGCCTATTTGGCATCTATGACAAAACAAATTCGTTTTGTGACAGGCGTGGTGGCGCTTCCCATGAGACAAACTGTTCTTGTGGCGAAACAGGCCGCAGAGATTGACATCTATACCGGCGGTCGCCTGACCTTAGGTGTGGGCATTGGATATAATCCGGTGGAGTTCGAGGCTCTGGGCGCCGAGTTTAAAACACGTGCCGCGCGCTTTGAAGAACAGGTCGACGTATTGCGCAAGCTGTGGACAGAGGATGTGGTGAACTACGATGGTCGATGGCACAAGATTACCGATGCCAGTTTGGCGCCTTTGCCCACCCAACGGCCAATTCCCTTATGGTTCGGTGTCGGACGCACCAACAGCCCCATTCCGCCGGATCCTGTTTTGGATCGCGTTGGACGGTTCGCAGACGGTTGGATGCCGATGATCTCACCCAACCTTGCCGGACAGGAGGCTCTGGCGAAAGTGCGGGCGGCCGCCGCTTCGGTCGGCCGGTCTCCAAAGGATGTAGCGCTGGAAATGAACCTCAATCCGGTGGGCAAAGGGAGGGATCAAATCGCAAAGGAAATGGAAGAACTGCGTGAGTTTGGGGCGTCCCAGATTAATGTGAACTTCGGCGCCAATACGGCTAACGACCAAATCGAGGCACTGTCGCGCTTTCGCGAGCAGTTCGACATTTTCTTTTGAGCCACCGGGCCAATAGTCTGGACGTTTCAAACTGGCCGTTAAGGCCGGGGGCGCCGATACCGCTCTAATCCTTTAATCACCAACGCCTTCCCCCGAATGTCATTGACATTTCCATAATTCCTCATCATGATAATAATTATATCGATGTTCTCCCTGCTGCAAGGATGGGAGCGGCACGTGAACAACAGTCATTAATGGCTAAAAAAATGGTCTAGGGGGAAAGTAATGGACGGAAGGTACGGTAGAAAAAAAGCTCTTTCATCGGCCGTATTAGTCGGTGGATTGCTGGCCGTTTTTGTGCCGGCGAGCGTGCAAGCGCAAATTGACGAAATCATTGTTACAGCGACAAAACGTGAAGCCCCGCTGCAATCAGTACCGGTCGCAGTTACGGCGTTTGATGGCGACTTTCTCAGCCAAACCCGCGTTCAAAACTTTCAAGACCTTGTCGGTCTGGTTCCCGGGATTTCCTTTTACAAAATCTCCGGAAACAGTGGTTCCTACATCCAAATTCGCGGATCGGTGGCCAGTGACGACTCGCCCGCTTTTGATACGCCGGTCGCCGTGTTCATTGACGACATTTACTACGGCACCTCAGCGTCCTTCTATCCGGATTGGTTCGATGTGGAACAAATGGCTGTCTTGCGCGGACCGCAAGGAACCACATTTGGACGGAATGTGGTCGGCGGGGCCGTCCAAATTGTAAACAAAAAGCCGCAGCTCAATGAGACGAATGCGGCAGCATCATTCACCGTAAGGGCGTGGAGCGATGATTTTGCCGGTTGGGAATCCTCTGGCCATTTTAATATTCCGTATTCAGATAAATGGGCCGGCCGCATATCGTATAGCCTAAAGGATGTTGATGGGTACAACTTCAACAACGAAACAGGTACTCTTCTGGATGATCTAAGCGTCGGCAGCCTTCGAGTACAATCTCGGTTCCAACCAAACGAAGACTGGGATTTCTTGCTTTCTGCAAGCTACACACGTGAACGGTCGAATTCGGGGCCCGGGTACAAAGTTGAGGGAAATGCTGCCGCCGTATTTCAGGACCCTGATATTCGCGAGCTTTCGCAAGATGATGATGGGGAAGTGGAGCGCGATCTCTACTCGATGTTCTTTAGGGCTGATTGGGATACGTCAATAGGGACGGTCACATCGATTACTGCCTATCGCGGGACAGATCAGTCGTATACAGAGGATTTTGACGGCACAATCATACCGTGGAGCCAGAAGACTGACGTACAACAGGAAAATCAGTTTACTCAGGAACTCAGAATAACCTCCCCCGATGAGGGCGCCCGCCTGAGCTGGATCGCCGGCCTTTACTACCTTTATCAGGATCAACATCGAACCGAGAAAAACTTCTTTTCGGCACCGGCAGGCACAATCGGTGCGGCCCTTTTTGGCGCCGCGACGACAGGTGCGAACAATCCGCATTTCCAGCAACAAGATTTGGAAGTGAACAGTATTGCGCCCTTTGCCGAAGGCAAGGTGCGCTTTACGGATTGGGCAGCGTTGACCGCAGGTCTGAGGTATACATACGATAAGAAGAGCGGCCACACGACCCACAACATTGATAACCCCTTCTTCGGTACCGCCAAGCAGGTGGGCTGGCAGGATAGCTGGGACGCATTCACACCGCGAGTGAGTCTTGAATTCACACCGAATGACGATCTGTTGTTTTATGGCAGCGCTGCCCGGGGCTGGAAGAGTGGCGGGTTTTCCTTCAGTGCAGCATCGGTCGCTGAAGCCCAAAAAGCGCTTCTTCCGGAAAAAAGTTGGAGCTACGAGGTAGGGGCGAAGACAACCCTGTTTGACAGCCGGGTCACGGCCAACATCGCGGCCTTCCTTGTACAGACGAAGGACTTGCAAACCAGAACTTTCAACGGAACGACTCTATTTCAAAGTAATGCCGGCGAAGTTGAAACGAAGGGCATCGAGTTCGAAGCTCAGGCAAATCCGATAGACGGGTTCGATGTTGGCGTAACGACCGCGTTTATTGAATCCAAATACGAGAGTTTCGAAGGATGCACCCGCACCGGCGCGGACTGCACCGGAAATCGTGTTCCGCGTACACCTAAATGGACCGTTAGCCTTTATGGACAGCATAGGTGGCTCATTCCAAACATGGATGCTGCGCTCACATTGCGGGGTGAATACAACTACCGCAGCAAATTCTTAAACAGCGCCGAAAACAACTTTGCCGACGACATAGAAGCAAAAACGGCAATGGATGCTTTCGTCAATGCTTTTCTTGAATTCGAACCCTTGGAGTCAAATTGGTCGGTTTCGTTGTGGGGGCGAAACATTCTCGACGATGAAGCGACCTTGGGGGTTGTGAACGGCGCGGTTTTCGTCGCCACACTGGCTGAATTCGGAAGCGTAGATGCTTGGCGGCTTCAATATACTGAGCCCAGATCATTTGGCGCGACGCTGCGGTTTCGGTTTGAATAGGACCACTTACTAATCCGGAAGAAGAACCGTATGCCGGATTTCACTGTAAAACGATTTAAGGTGGGCCACTGACATCAGTTGGTGGCCCCCTTCTACTTCTGGGCTTAAGCACAATCCTCATCGATGTCCGGAGATCTTGTGTCAAAAAAAGCGCCCACAGATTCCGACGGGCCAGCCAGGTCAAGCTATCGGTGGTACGCCCTTGGTTTGCTCTTTGTCATCGGCACATTCAATTACATTGATCGCCATATTGTGGTGATCCTGCAAGAGCCAATTAAGCATGATCTCGGCTTGAGTGATGCACAACTGGGCGCGATCACAGGCCTTGGGTTTGCAATTCTATACACGTTCATGGCACTGCCCATCGCTTGGCTCGCGGACCGGAGCGTACGAAAGTATGTAATCTCCGCTGCGCTGGGCACCTGGAGTTTCTTCACCGCTCTATGTGGGCTGGCGAACAGTTTTACATCCCTACTCATCTTTCGAATGGGTGTTGCGGTCGGCGAGGCCGGCGCTCATCCCACATCACTGGCAATCATCTCGGATTATTTTCCGCGTAAGGAACGAGCAACGGCGATGGCCATCTTCGGACTTGCCATTCCAGCGGGGGTGATGATTGGCTTTCTGAGCGGCGGATGGCTTCACGAATTATTCGGTTGGCGGAACGCTTTTATTTTTGTCGGCATCGCCGGATTGGCCATCATACCGATTGTGCTGCTGACCCTCCGAGAGCCGCCGCGCGGGTTGTCCGATGGCAACGTGGCAGCACAGTCCGATCCGCGAAATACGCCGTCACTGTTGGTCGTTGCAAAGACGTTATGGGCCATAAAATCGTTCCGATATCTGATGGTCGCCTGTGGTCTGCAGGCCTTTACCCTGCACACTATCCTCAGTTGGAGCGTTCCGTTTTACATGCGAGTTCATAGTGTCAGCGTCGGCGAAGTGGCCGTTTTCCTTGCCGTGCTAAAAGGGATCGGGGGAGCCATCGGAACCTATTTCGGCGGCGTTGCCGCTGATCGCTTGGCGCAACAAGATGTCCGCTGGTATATGTGGCTGCCGGCGGCATCAGCGGCGTTGCTTGTTCCCGCCCTGCTTATTCAGTTTCTTGCGCCCCATCTCAACCTGTCGCTTATCGCTGGAATGATTGCCTTCACCCTGATGCCTGTCTTCATCCCATCGATGAATGCCACCGGTCAGTCTCTGGTGGACGCAAACATGCGAGCATCAACAGCAGCAACAATAGTGATCACCACCAATTTGCTGGGATTGGGGCTGGGGCCTTTTCTTGTTGGCGCCATCAGTGATGTGCTCGCGAATGCTTACGGTCTAGGTGAAGACTCGATCCGGTATGCCGTGCTTGTCACATTGGGCTTCAACGTGGCGGCGGCCTTCTATTTCATGAAGGCCGCCGGTTTTCTTGCTGCCGACATGCCTCCCGAGAGCTCTATAGCAATTACGGCGTCTGAAAGAGCATGATTGCAAGGGGCGGATTGATGTATGACCTGCGAGATCTAATCGGCCAGCGAACCAAAACTGACATATGTACCAAAGGCTTTACGTCTATTTAGTCGGAGCCTAAAGAGCATCGAGGTGCGTCCCATGAGCACCTTCTCAAGACAAGGGCAGGCACCTGCGATGGCAGCAAGCAATACGGTAAATCGTCAACACAAACGCGCTAACTATTCTCTCGCTCTACTCATGTGCGTGGCAGTGTTCAGCTATATCGACCGCACCATCATTGCTGTCTTACAGGAAGGGATACGTCTTGAACTTGGTCTGTCCGACACTCAGTTGGGCATGCTCACAGGGCTCGGTTTCGCGATCTTTTACACCTTGTTTGCAATACCGATTGCACGGATTGCGGATACCTGGATCAGAAAATACGTCATTGCCGTGGCGCTTTGTTTTTGGAGTCTCATGACCGCCGGATCAGGCCTTGCGACCAGTTTCTTAGCGTTGTTGATTTTTCGGATTGGCGTCGCCATCGGAGAGGCGGGGAGCGTACCGACAACCCATTCCCTTATATCGGACTACTATCCCAAAGAGAAAAGAGCGACCATCTTATCGATTTGGGGATTAACATTGTCCATCGGTCCGATGACTGGGTTTCTATTGGGCGGTTGGCTAAACGACCTTGTGGGGTGGCGGCAAACGTTCATTATCTTTGGCCTTGCTGGCGTCGCGCTTGTACCCATCATCTTGCTCACTCTGCCTGAACCGGTTCGCGGAGCAACCGATCAGAATGACGACGAGACGGCCGATCCCAAGAGCACCGAAAAGGCCCCTGACCTATCGGTCGTCGCGCGTTCTCTTTGGCAGTTGCGCTCATTTCGCTATCTTTGCATCGGCACGGCGCTCCATGCGTTCTCGGCCATCGCGATGGCGAACTGGAATGCGCCGTTCTATCAAAGGATCCATGGGCTTTCCGCAACTGAAGTCGGCATTTATCTTGGGCTGATCATCGGCGTTGGCGGCGCGCTTGGTACGCTGGCGGGGGGTATGCTCGCCGACCATCTTGGCCGTCGGGACAGTCGTTTCTACATGTGGGTCCCGGCGGCATCGACACTTTTGATCATTCCATTTGGGCTGATCCAGTATCTCGTGCCGAACCTCGCTTTATCTTTAGGGGCTGCGTTCGCAATCGGGGTTCTCACCAGCGTCTATCTCGGTCCGGTAAATGGAACTTCGCAATCGCTTGTTAAACCCGGTATGCGCGCCGTAACTTCGGCAACACTCGTCTTTGTGACCAATATCATCGGCATGGGGCTTGGTCCGCTGTTCACCGGCATGCTCAGCGATTGGTTTTCACTTGGGTTTAACATGGGACCGGATTCATTGAGATATGCCATTCTTTGCACACTGCTGGCGAACGTTTTCGCCGGTGTCGCCTATGCCCACGCGTCCCGATTTGTTGACCGTGACATGAAAGCGAATGCATAACAGATGCACCCTCTCGATGACGTGCCGTGGAAGAGACACTACCGGACACACCAAGCCGGACGGCCACATTTCATCTTGGGGCTGACGGTTTTACCGCACACCCTGTGCTATCTGAGTTCGATGTTTTCGCCGACCTTGGTGGGCCAATACTCTCGAAAATGATTCCCGACGTGAGTCACGTGCTCTTCCATCAGTTTCCGGGCTTTCTTTTTGTTGCCGGCCATGATTGCCTTCGCAATTTGGCGATGCTCTCGAGCCACGTCGTCTTCTATATCGATGTTGCTTACGACTTCCAGTAAATGTGATTCAACAATATACCCCACGGACTGATGGCTTAGCGCCAGCACCCGATTGTCCGCCAAATCCGCGACCGTGTCATGAAAAAGATCCCCCATGCGCGGCATATCGGTGTCGGCGGTTGGATCGACGAACGGCAGGAGTGCCTTTTCAACGGCCTCGCGATCTTCGTTTCCTGCAGCAAGTTCCGCCAAGGCCGGGTCGGTTACGCACCACGCTGTGAGCAGCTCGTCATAGGTGGCGTTCTGCATGTGCAAATACAATGTCATGGTACGGGCCAAGGTTCGAGGATGAGCTTCCCCGACAGTTGGGCCGCCCCCTGGGCCTGGCCGAATGACGATCAGTCCTTGCACTTCCAACAGTCGCAAGGCTTCCCGAAGAGAGGACCGGCTGACCTTGTATAGCGCGAGCATCTCGTTTTCCAACGGTAAGCGGTCGCCCGCCTCAAGCTGACGCCAAACAATGTCCCGCACGATGTCAAGGGCAACATTCTCTGAAGTTTTACGGGTGCGCTCGCCAAGGCCATCATGGCGTCTGACTTGCCTGCCGGTTTTCGAGAGATTGAGAGGCTTACTCGGCACTAGGTTTATTCTCCAATGTCACCCTGTTTGCATCCATAAGCAGCCTGGTTTCATTTTTTTCTTGTTCCCGAATCGAGAGGCCAACCTAGCAAAGCCGAGAAAATCTACAAAGGAACATTTTGCCGGTCACAGATGGCAATAGCGGCCTATTTTTGTTGATCCAAAAACCTAATAATGATTATACTTTTATGGAGCCGATCAACGGTTGCTGAGTGGGGCACACAAAATGCCGACCCGCGACCGTGTCGAATAGAAGCCCATTGTGAGGTCTCATGAAGACCATAAATCAGACGACGGATTGTTATGCCGATAGTCGAACCAGACAAAGAAGCGCAATCCCTTGGCGACCCCGCCATTTCGATTGTCCGCCTGCCGCTTCGGTTCGCGTCGGAATGAGACAAACACACTTAATAATGACTGCATGAGATAACATCGTATGCCGGCCCGCCAAACAGATGACTTCGGACATCAAGATCGATGCGCAATTGTCGGCATCGGCAGCACTGAGTTTTCGCGAAATTCCGAACGCAGCGTCTTGACGCTCGCCACAGAGGCGTCGGCGGCAGCGTTGGCGGATGCCGGTTTGTCGCCGAAGGATGTGGATGGAATCGTTCGATGCGATCATGACCACGTCACCCATAACGATCTGGTTTGCTCGCTGGGCATTGCAAACCTCACATACCAAGGCCAAGTAGGCCCCGGCGGCGTTGGACCTTGCGCGATGGTCGGGCAAGCCGTCGCGGCCATCCTCTCCGGCCAGGCGACAACCGTCTTGCTATACCGTTCTTTGAACGGAAGGTCGGAAGTGCGTTTCGGATCAGGCACAGCCAGCGCCCGCGATGCAGCTGTCACTGTCGGCGGACAAGGCACCTATGATGAGTTCTTCCTGCCCTTCGGATTGATGACGGCGGGACAGACATTCTCGATCATGGCGCAACGGCATATGATCGAATACGGAACAACCTGCGAGCAGCTGGGCAGTATCGCCATTGCCTGCCGGGAACAAGCAAACGCCAATCCTGCTGCCCAAATGCATTCAAAGCCGCTGGACATGCAGACTTACCTTGCCTCGCGCATGATATCGACGCCTTTGAGGCTCTATGACTATTGTTTAGAAACCGACGGCGCCTGTGCGGTTGTTGTGACCAGTACGGACCGCGCGTCAGACACTCGAAAGTCGCCTGTGCTCATTCGCGCCGTCGCCCAAGGCTGTCCGCCGGATATGAGAGGCGGCATGATGTTCCCCATCGTCATGAGGGATAGCATAACGGATCTCCCAGCCTATTCGGTGGCCTCGACGCTCTACGCCCGCGCCGGCCTCGGGCCCGACGAAATCGATGTGGCGCAACTTTATGACTGCTTTTCAATCAGCATACTGCTGCAACTTGAGGCTTATGGTTTTTGCGAAAAGGGCGAAGGCGGGCCATTTGCGGAAAGTGGTGCCATTCACCGCGGCGGCGCCCTGCCCATCAATACGGGAGGAGGGCATTTATCCGAAGGCTATATCCACGGAATGAACCATGTGGTGGAGGGTGTGCGCCAAATGCGGGGTGACTCCTCCGGCCAAGTCCCGCATGCCGAGACCTGTCTGGTGACGGGTGGTCCTCTCCCGACGGGCAGCGCCGTGATACTGAGGAAGTCTTGATGAATTTTGACCGTATACTGCCGATCATGAATGATCGGGATACCGCTGGCTTTTTTGAAGCCTGTAAGAACAAGACGCTCGTGTACCGCGCCTGCCAATCATGCAACGCCACACTGAACCCGCCACGGGCGCATTGTGGGAATTGCGGCAGTTGGGACACGGCATGGCGTGAAGCCAGCGGCCGGGGCCGCCTTTATTCGTGGACCACGGTCTGCCATCAAGTTCATCCGGCTTACGGCGTTCCGTATACGGTTGTAATTGTCGAACTGGAGGACGCGCCGGAAGTCCGTCTCGTGGGACAACTGAACGGCAGCCCGGATCTTTGTGCCGGAATGGAGATGCAGGTCTGGTTCGAAACACTTGAGGACGGCACCGTTTTGCCCCAGTGGGAACCCGTTGAGAAAATTCAACAAGGCAAAGAGTCTTGAGCGACGTTTCACCCCCCAAATTCAGTATTTCGATCTATGACTACAGTGTCGAAGATACCCTCGAACTCGCCCGAAGCGCGGAACAGTTCGGCTACGACGCCTTATGGCTGGGCGAACACTATTTCGTACCCGAGTCGTTCGAAAGTACGCACCCCGCCGTCGCGTCCGGTAATACGGTCACGGAAAGAAGCATCCTATCGCCGCAGACCTTATTGTACGATCCGTGGTTTACGCTTGGCGCCATTTCCGGTGCGACCAAAAATCTGCGGGTCGGCACAGCGATCAACATCGTGCCTCTCAACAATCCGCTGTTTCTGGCTCGGGCTACGGTTACCGCACATGATATGTCTGCGGGTCGTTTCCTTTTCGGAGTCGGTGCAGGCTGGTTGAAGGAAGAGTTTGATGTTTTCGATGTGCCTTTCAATGAGCGGGGCAGTCGGCTGGACGAGTCCCTCGAAATCATGCGGCGGGCGTGGAAAGGCGGGTTTTTTAGTCACCAAGGCCGTCATTTCAACTTCGGATCGCTTCAGATTACCCCCCATGCCGCAAACGTGCCGATGATTTTGGGGGGGAATTCAAAGCGCGCGCTGAAACGAACGGCTTTGTTAGGGGACGGCTGGATCAATTCTTCGACGATTACATATGAGGACGCCGTGGACCTGCGAAGTCAGCTTGAGAGGCTGAGGCGAGAGTTGGGAACTGACGGCAAGCCGTTCGAATATTTCGTGCGGCCACGAACGTTTGCCAAGGATGAAGTGGCTCGCTTTATCGAAGGTGGTTTCAACAACATCGTGATCTGGGGTCCGTCCCTTTGGCCACAGGGGCCAAATATGACCCTAACGGACAAGAAAGACGCGCTGGAACAGTTTTCCGAGACATTCGCCTTTCGCACCTAGAATCTACCGACTGCCGAAGAGAAGAAGAGAGAAGTTCCATCCGCATTCAAGCTGGATGGTGCGACGTTGTAGAGGTCCGATTGACAACACCGTGACCGTCATTGTGTGACTGTGCGCTAATGTCGTTTATTTCCCGCTATACCCAATTTTGACGATGCGGCGTTCCGTGAGGCGGGCGTAAGGTCTTTCTTATCTGAGGTCACAAATTGGAGTTTACACCCGTGAGAAAGCGGATCTTCCTTACCTTGGCGCCGTTCATAACTGTGTTCGCCGCCATGCCAACGATCGCTCAGGTCACCGGAGATGTGAATGTGGATGTAACGGTACAGGTTGAGCCCAGTGTCGTGTTGACCCTTGATGGTGACTTGGTCCGTAACGTTTCAGGTGATGAATCCGGGAACGTCATCAGCTTAGAGAGTTCCGCCGGCAACGTTAACGGGGTCAGCGGGTGCCTGACGGCGCCCCCGGGATCCGTGACGATTTCCGTCGACGGCGTTGAAACGGACGCGGCGGGCCAGTTCGCCCTATCCGCCTCTGGCGTCACCACCAAAATAGCCTATTCGCCCCTTGTACGTTTGCGAACAACAGGTGGTTCTTTTACGTCCGTCGCCAATCCGAGCCAAAGCGGCGAGAATACGACGGTCGATTTGACCAGCTTCGATGTGGACGGGTCGGACTGTTCATCGAAGCCGGAGAATATCCAGATCGATGGTTTTATCGTGAATAACACTTTTGCGGCGAGTGCAAATTCGGGTGGGATGCAATATGTCATCAACGAAGAAAACTTGGACGACGGCGTTGCCCGTCAATTCTCCGATGTAATGACAATAACGGTGACACCTGTCCCCTAAAGCATCTGAGAAAACGGCGTGCCGCCAACCGGTCTTTGTTTAGTGTCTTGCTAAAGCAGACCCCTCATCCCGTCCAGAATTCGAGGCCAATGAGAATAGAGAAGGTATTGGCCGGCACCGTCTACGAGTGTGAGGTTTGCGGTAGGGAGTTGCCGTGTATATCCGTCAATGTATTTGCGCGTCACCACCTGATCAGCAGCGCCGTGAAAGATATGCACGGGGACGTCTAGACCACGGGCATCGGGCGCCCAATCAGTGAGCACCAGGGGACAATCAAGACAAAAGCCTGCAGCGCCCCGCTTGACCGTATGCCTGAGACCCTGGACGACGGCGCCGTAAACGTCGGGCCGCCTGAGGGCACGCATGTCTTCCTCGACACCCTTATGTAATGCATGAATAAAATGATCATGGCCGCCTGCGTCGATCAAGGCGACGCCGGCTCGGGTCAGAAACGGCAATGCTGCCGGCGCATAGCGTGTGGATTTCGCAAGCAGCCTTTGACGTCGGGGCAAGTCGTCGAAAAACGCATCATCCCAATGGGGCGCATGACTGACGAACAGAAGGCCGCGCGTATATTCCCGATAACGCAGCGCAAAGCGCTGAGCGTATATGCTCCCTGCCACATGGCCGATCACAATGACTTTTTGTAATTTCAAATGATCAAGCAGGTAAAGAGCGTCGCGGGTCGTTTGATCGACAAGGGCTGCACCGCGCAGCCCAGCATTAAGACTGGAGTCTCCAAAACCTGGTCGCGACGGTGCAATGATCCTAAACCCCTGGCGCGTGCAGGCATCGATAAACCCCTCTGTCAGGCACGTGCCGTAAAGCATATTGTGGAAGAACAGCGCGGGCACGCCTGTTGCTTTGCCGTGCTCCACGTAACAGAGCCTGCGGGAATCCGGCAAAACCACCTGACCAGACCGGCTGGAGTTGCCATTTTCCCTTAGGTTGATTGTCATGCGGCTTGCAGACTTATTTACGGCGTAACCCGCTGTAAAACCGCATAAAATGCGCACTAGATCAGGGATACCTTGCGCATTCGTTTTCTTGAGAATTTTTTTAATTTGTGTACGGATTGTATTGATCGATGCGCCGCGGACTGCCGCAACATCGGTTGGCGTATGGCCTTCGCCGAGAGCGATGGCGACTTCTGCTTCCGCTTGGCTCAATCCGAAACCGTCAATCAACATCTGATGGGTTGACTGGTCGAACCCCAAATCGATGGACAACAAGAAAAAGTACTTACGCTCGGTGCCGAAAACATTGCGGCTATCCGAGATGGGCAGAGGAATCAGGCTGGCAAGAAAACAATCCGATGTACCGCTTCTCTCATTCTGTCCTCTAACAAATAGGAAGGAATCCTCCCCCGCCCTTGCCGATTGAATCCAGCGGGTCAACGAATCGATCGCGTCTGGGTCCAGGGCTGTCTCAGTTAGATTCTTGCCGGTCGTCGCGCCGATCCGGTCCGCAGCCGAGTCATTGGCAGCAATGACCAAGCCATATTCGTCGACGACGCAACCGGCGCCAAGGGCCAGGTCGACCAGTTTTTCGGCGGTTTTTTCTTGGCGCTTTAGACGCCCCAGCCGGTCCAGGATTTCCAACCCCCGAGCAAAATGCGCATGAACCGGTGAATTTTCCAGGTCATAAAGCGAAGAAAGATTTTCTGCTTTGAGGCACGACTCGATGTACTGCTCCCAGGAATCCATGAAGGCGTCATACCGCATTGGATCGGTCGTCGTGGCGTAGGCCTCATTGACGAGGTCGATAACGCTGTCTTGGCTGCTCATGCCTTGCTCGTTTGTCTGTCGTTCTTTCAGACTTAAACGAGTGTCAAAAGCGCCGCATACCCAAAATTGGTGATGACAGGCAATGACAGTCCATCGCCCATGGAAAAATTCTCGACCAGAGCAACGAGCGATTTGTGCAAATAATTCTGTGTTGTGATTTCCGTGGCAGTCCAAGCCAGGATGGCTTAACCGTTTGCGCCGCTACTCGCCACAATTCTGTAAGGCCGTTTGACTTAGTATGTCCAAAACCATGTCTTGGTGGGAGAAGAACACCAGAAAGCCACCATCTGGGACAACGGTGAGATTAATGGCTGCTCCCTTCTCAATGAGCGCTTGTGTTTGCATTGCCCGCGGCACGGTATCGTTTGCGCCCACGATCACGTGATAGGGTATTTTGGTTTCCACCCACCAATCAGGTCCATCGGTGTATTTCGTTTTGCCGTCCAGATGGGCCGCTTCGTGGCCATTCGCAGCCGTGAATTCTAACCCCCGCTCTAATGCCTCGAACACTGCCGGATCGCGCAAAACCGCCATATCGTCACGAACGCCTTTGACGACCCTTTTCAGAAAAGCCTCTGGTCCAAGAAAGCGATAAATTGCATACAGCGTACGAACCATAAACTCATAGAGGCCGGGGTTTGTGTAGCTGCAGGCTTGGTTGAAGAAATGCTGAAGTTGGGATGCTGATTTCGGTTCGCCTGTTTTGACAAGATGCAATTCCGGTGCAACGCCAACCATGCCGGTCACACGGCCGGGAATCTTATGAATGATAGCCGGTGCGTATTTGGCACCCATGGCGCGTAGCAACAACGTGATTCCGTCAAGCTCCAGGTGATCGACAAGGTGCGCCACATCCTCCGCAAATTGAACGAAGGGATGGGATGATCTGGGGTAAGCGTCTGTTTTTCCGTACAGGGCCCTTGCCGGCGTAATGATCCTCAAGTCACGTCTTATGGCTTCTTCCGCCATTGCGGCAGGCCAGGCATCACCGGAGAAATAGTCGTGTAAATGCAAGACCGGCTTACCGTTCGCGGAGCCAAAGTCTGAATAAGACAGAAAGCGGCCATCTCGCAGTTCGAGGCGGTGCTCGTGTTCTGCTTTTGGATAGGGTGTCTTCACGGCTGCATCTGAGCTTTTGAGCCGCGCGTCCGCCGCCGAAATTTCATCGGGTTGCTGGAGAGTGCGGCTTGCGGCCAGTCCGATCATCATCCGTAAGAGCTCGACCTGACCACGTGTATTCGTTTTATCGTAGATTGTGCGCAACTGCGTTCGAACGGTGGAGACAGTGCTGTTTCGTGCCGAAGCAATCTGAGGAATGGCCGCACCGTCGTAAACATGGCGCGTTACTTCGATTTCGGCCGGCGTTAGGTCAAAGGTGCGGGAAAGCAAAGTAGCCAACGCGGCCGACCAAGTGATGTGACAAAACCTTAGCTCAACGATGTCTTCTTTTTTTTGGGTTTGGCCCGATGGATCAATTAAGACGATTTCGAATCGTTTGTTGTCGAGCTGGATAAGCCGCGCTATTTGTTCCACCCTATCGGAAAACGCCCGCTGCACACCATCCATGAGAATTTCGATTGATTCTTCTGTAAACGGAAGGTCTGTAATTCGATCGAACTCTTTCAGGCCAAATGTCCGGGCACCAACCGAATTAATGTTTAGGATTGAACCTTCAAGGTTGATACCAATGACCGGCGAGCGGTCGCCGGTCTTTTTGGGAGACGCGTGCTGCACTTCCTGATCTCCACGAATGACAATCGTGGTTGCACGCGCGAAATGGTCGCTAAGCTGTTCTGTTAAATCGTTCGCAAGCTCATCGTCATTACCCAATTTCGCCGTCCAGAGTTTGACGAGCTCTTCCAGACGATCCGGATCGATTGCAACGGCGTAGATGTGGTCAACCACATCTAAGGCATATTTGCTTCGGTCAAGCCCGGAGAAATGGTCCTCTGTTTGGTATGACATGGTCGCGGCACCCCCGCCAAATCCATCTTATCCCCTGGTTTCGATTCAGATTTCACATTTTATTGAGCAGAAAATTTGACGCGCGTCAAAGTTGAGTTTGAGAGCTTGTCACATGACTGTGACCATCAGCAAATTTCTTGGTTAATTGAATGGGCTCAATCCGGGCGGCGGCACGAAAGGTCCCCTAAATCGACAAATTGCTCGTCCCGCTTAGGTTCTAGATCCGGCAGATTGATCGTGCAGATGGTTGACCCGCCGGCTGTCCCCTCAAATGCTGAAACACCTGCCGGCGCATCCAAAATGAAGTAACCGGCTTCGTCGGTTTGATGACGGTCGCCTGCCACATTCAGGCGCATGTTGGCGACCGGGCTACCGTTCTCATCCACCACCCGGCCAAACAAACTTACCAAACGCAAGAATCTTGGGTTGAGCCCAACAATATTGCCTGGAAATGTGATGACTTGCAGGGTTCCGGCGTCATAGCCCAGCGCGCCGCCACTCTCTGGACGGAACCGCAACGCGTGGCGCCGAAATTGCGGCAAGGGAACGAATGTGACCTTGCGATCTAAATCCCGCGATCTTCCGTCTATGGTGAGCTGAACTTGCCGGTCGCTGTCATTTCCGTCGAGATCAATCATCACACCTCCTTCTGCTATCCGAACGCCGGCCATATCGAGTTTCTTTGGTGTAACTGCCAGCGTGGTCGCCGCCGATCCGAAATAGTTCGTACGACGATCGGGCGAGAATGTGTGATCGATTCGGGCATCTGCGATCACGCGGGCCGCGGCAACGTTGCCATCCACCCCGATGATTGGATCCGTTCCGGTACTGTTATTGATCCGTGCACCGACAGACCACGGATGTCGCGCCCTTGGCTTTGATCTTAAGATCCAGCGCCCTTGCTGAACTGCCTCCGTCCCCCGTCGATTGCCGGACAATTGACGCCGAGCGCCGACGGTGCCGGACAGCGTACTGCGCCCCCTTGTTAGGGAAATTCGGAAGCGCAATTCGATCCGTTTCTCGCGCCCCGTGCCTTGATAACCAAGCGTAAGTTGGCCCCTGGTGGCACGGTCCCATAGAGGCACCGACCGGTTCCACGTGATGCCGTAGCTCGTTCCGCTTCGAAGATTGTCGCGTTTTGCGTAACGGCCAAAACCGCTCAGCCAGCCGCCAACTAAAGGCACGGGCGCGGAGACATTGACGGTTGCGTCTGTATTTCGCCCTAAAATGAACTGGCGAAACGGGTGGCGTTGTTCGTCAAGAAATGAATGGCGGCCTCGCGCATTCAGATTGATATTCCGGTAGGACCCGGAAACATTCGCAACACCCCCATACCCGCCTTTGCTGGTGGCAAGCCCGGTGACTTCCCAAAACAATGGTCCCTGAAAGCCATTCACCGAGCTTTCCAAAAAACCAACCCGGTCCAGCACACCGACCCGCGCGGAGATCAACTCGCGAAGACCGATGGGGCGGCCCGCCCGCACTGCGCCGTATATCACCCCCTCATCGCCGTCTCCAAACCGATTTGTGTTTCTTTCGCGTGTCACACCGCCTTGGACAGAGAATGACCATTGGCGGACAGCGCTGGTTCGGCTGAAGAATCTTTGCTCCTGGCGCTCCTCGCCGCTTTCGTCTCGGATATTGATTTGAACTTCATATGATCCGGAGGGAAAACGACTGGTGGGAATGCGGGCGGGTCCGGCCTCCAAGAAATCGCTATATAGAAGTTGTCCGCCTCGAAATACATCCACATAAGAGGGGCGGGACAGAAACAGGACGACTGGGGAGTCGACAGTGGTGGCCTGCAAGTCCTGCGTGAGATCCGTGGTGTGAATTTCCCCACCGATGAGATCCAGCTGCGAAAAAAATTCTGAGCTCTCCGAAAGGAAGAATCCCCCTGCCGCGCGATAACGACCCCGAAAGGTTTGTGCGCCTGCGCGAAAGAACGACACGTCGCCGTCTTGATTGGCAAAGCCGGTGACAAATAAGCTATCTGGGCCTCGGCCTGCAATGGACTCGAAAGACAGAGAGCCATTCGTCTGCGAACCTCCGTCACTTGCCGTTCCAGCAAGCCGGGCATTCAGCGATGTGATAAGACCAAATTGTTTCGGATGGGTTGGTGCGAGAGGGGGCGGCGGAATTCGGAACTCTGCGGAACGGTAAAGATCAAGGCGCTGATTTTCAGTATCCACGAGGATACCGAAACGCCCAAGCACTGGAGGCGTACACGATGTATCTTCGGTGACCAAACAGGCTGATTTTCCGTTAAGGGTGAGGCTGCGGTTTAAGCGTTGCACGAACTTATCCCGATTGCGTAGCCCGTCGATGAGATCCGCGACGCGGGTTGGATCGTCGAATGTCAGTTTGTGCTCGGATATGGAAACGAGTATGTCGCCACGTCGCGTGCCGTCCACATAGAAATCCACATAGAATTCACCTTCGGTGGTTGGGCGGCGGTCCGCCCCTTCTCCATCAAGGGGACTCACCAAATCCAGAAATTCCTTTGGGATGCCGGTCGGAAGCCTTTCGGATTGGGCCAAAACCATGCTCGTGCCGAGGAACCACAGGCAAAAACCACCATGCAGAACGGTGCTCAAGCCTGGCCGAAAACTCGGCCAAGTCCGACAAAGGCGCGATAACCCGCGGCGCCTGTGCCCCCATTTTCCACCGCACACCATAAGGTTTAGGAATGCCCAGCCTACCGCCCCCACGCATCATCAAAATTGGGTACGTCGTGGCGCTATTTGGGCCGGAACCTTGCGATCGACGCCAAAAATGATTGCCGTGCTTACTTCCAGCCGAGGCCCGAAACGCTAACAAAGCTTTTCGGCGGTTATACCCAATCATGATGATGCGCAATTTTCTGCGCGACCGTAGCGTCGGGCGATGGATTGAACTTATGGGCCCCTCAATTAGGGCAATAGGGAGGTTGTGATGCTAAGGTTCGCCCTCGCGACAATGAGCTTCCTGCTGATAGGATTGACGTCAGGAAACGCTCAAGTATCCGACGATATCAGTGTTGATGTTGAAGTAACGGCACAGCCACAGATATCGATAACAATTCCGGGCGCCGATGTTCTCTTTACATCGGATGGCGCAACGGTCTCTCCTGGCAGCATTACATCCGGCATTTGCTTTGCGACCAACTTGTCCGATGTGCGGGTAACCGTCGCCAAGCTTAATGGGATAAACAATGGCCTTCCCTCGCTCATAAGCAAAGACGTGAACGATTTCTTCAACTACAATCTGGATGGCGTTGTGTTTGGGGTCGGCGGCTCTCTCCAGTTTAATACGACCGATTCTAGGGACTATGACCTCACATCGGCAACGACCGGCCAATCAGGCTGTCCCGCTAATGACTATCGTTTTTCGTTCACGGTCGGTCCCATAGACGCCCCTGTGGGGTCACTTCGCAGTATTCAAGAGGTGGTCGCGGACAATGGCCTCGATGATGGCACGACGTATGTGTTTACGGACGTGCTGACGATTACCTTTGAACCTGTTCTCTAGCATCCTTACGAAACGATGGAATTAGGATGACAAAGAAATTCTATATGGCAGCCGCTTTCCTTCTTGGGGCGGGCCAGCCCACGGTCGCTCAAGTGTCTGACGACGTCAACGTTGATGTAACGATTCAGGTGGCGGCACCCGAAGTCTTCTTGTCCAATCTCAATGATTTGAGCGTGACCTATGACGGTACGGCCCTTGGCGGCAATCAAGCCGATTCGTTTTGCATTTTTGCGGGTGAAAGCTTCTTGCTCACGCTGACAAGCAGCAATGGGGCCAATGGCGACTTTATCCTCGCGGGTGACGGTTCCGGTATCATTTACGATGTTAATATCATCGCCGATTTTGACTTTGAGCCCATCACCGATGATGGCGAGACATTTGACCACGCCGTGACGGAAACGATTGACGGTACGAGCCTGTCGACGGATCCGACATGCTCCGAGGGCGACAATATGTTGTTGGAAATTATTTTCCCATTGGGGGGAGCAAACAATTTGGACGTCGTGACGGCGAGCCAATTGTCAGATGGTGCAGAATATCTGTATCAAGATGTTTTGACACTCACCCTTGCGCCAAGCATCTGATTCGTGGTCGTGTGTCATTTGGTTTGGGTATGATTACGTTAAGTTCTCGTAAGCCAAAGCCTGCAAATCTGCTTTCTAAACTGGCAACAGCCTTAACTTAACGGGACTGAAATCCAAAGACGGCAGACTTGCCTCTTGATTTGAGAGGCAAGCAATCATGCGTTTGGGTCTTTTGGTTCCGGTCATCAGCGGCGCGCTTTTGTGCGGTGGTCCAGCTTTCGCGCAAGTAAGTGACACGATTGGCGTAAGACTCACAATTCAAACCAAACCCAAGGAAATCCTTGTGTCGGGCCTCGACGATATCGCTATTGGATATGACGGCGCCGCCATCAGTGGAGATCCGGGCGATGCGTTCTGTTTGTTTGCCGACAGTAATTTCACCATGAAATTTGCGAGCCGCAACGGACAGGCTGGGCGTTTCTTCCTTTCGGGTAGCGGGCGGCCGATTGTGTACGATGTAAATGTACGTTCCGGTTCGGGCCTGACGCCTATTACAGAGCGGGATTTCTTCGAACATAACATTGCAGCGTCCATCCCGAAGAATGCAGTCTTTGAGGATCGGACTTGTGCCAATGGCGACAATGTGCGTTTGGAAATTAGTTTTCCGGAAGACGGCCAGTTCGGATTGCCCACTGTGACCGATCAGGATTTGTCGGACGGCAAACCTCATACGTACCAGGATTTGCTGACCGTCACGCTTGAGCCGACTTTGTAGCTCAGTCACTGGGCCCTAGAAGCTTATTTCACCGACTTGATCGGCATAAAGAATTTTAAATTCAACTGTCTCACGTTCGCGTGGCAAAGAGATGGTTTTCTCCTGCCCAGCCAGAACACGAAACCGGTCGATTGACGCGCAAGAATCTCTCGAAGAGCTTGTACATTGTTTTCCGCCTGTCAGTTCCGCATGGGTGTTGCCGGTGTTTCTTACAGTCAGGGTTCGCCCATTGCGCACCCCTGAAATTTTTGGAGCCGCGCCTTCCGGCCGAACGAAAACCCACGCCGCATAAGCAATGAGCACCTTCACGCCGATTAGATCCTCGCTTTCCACCTCACCAACCACGGGTGTGACGGTCACTTTGAAGAAGCGGTCTGCTGTCGGATTCTCCAAAGCGACCAGGCGAATGCGTTTTTCCTCGCCAGGATCCAGGACCAAGCGCTGGGGCGATACGAGGAGGCCTAGTTCTCGAGGGTCTTTAACGTTGCGGGTCACCTCTCCTTCAAGGCCGGGATTCAATACCTCTTCCGCCGTGACCTTGAGATACAAACGTTCATCCCCAAGGTTCGAGGCAAAGATTTGGTTAGAGGGCCGGCCGGGAAACAAATCCACAAAAATGTCGCTGATCTTAAGCTGAGCTTGGGCCGAGCTCATGCTGCTCAACAAAACGGCAATGGCCAGGACAATCCGCGCGAACATTTGAGGCCTTCCTACAAAAGACGGAAATGCGTACCGGCGTTCATTGTGGATTCTGGGCGTCCGCTTCGCATACCCAATTTTGGTGATGTGCGTGAATTTTCATGTTCCTATTCGATGCTTTGGCGCAGGCTTAGCAGGTCATTCCGTCCGCATGATGTGACTTCGCGCCGGATTCTTTTCGCGCGACGGCAAGCAGCTTTAACGTTTGGGCGTGATGGCTCTTTGAGATCCGGTAGCGGGTAAGGAACAAAAAGGACACCACGCCGCCCAGCGCAAGCACCGGGCCATCGACAATCGCTAGGGCAGTGAGCGTGTCCGCCGGTACTTGTCCAACGGTCGCGTTGACAGGAAAGTTGATGAGATCAAGCGCGATCCCGCCAATCCAGGTCCCCACTCCAATTAGGGCCTTGCCGGCAAAGGCATAAATGCCGAAGAAGATTCCTTCCTGGCGGCGCCCGGTCTGCAATTCGTGTTCGTCAATGCAATCGGCGACCATAGAGCCACCCAACACCGTTGTCGCCGCGCCGCCAAATCCGGCAAGCGCAGCCATGACCATCAGTGCAGGAAATGTTGTTGCATGGTCGCCCGGCGAAAGAATGCCGACCAGAGCAAGACAAGGCGGCAAGATTACGAAGCCGCACCACCACGCCAGGCCCAGCATGAAGGCCGGTTTCTTCTCCACATAGCGCGTCAAATAGGCCCAGACGGGAATCGACAATGCCGTCGACAGAGTTCCAACAATCACCAGTGAAAAGTTCTGATCGGAACTTAACTGCCAATAGTGGATGTTCATGTGCAGGAGCAATGTGTATCGCGCACCATTGACTGCATAAAAGCCGAGTATGCCCAGGAACAAGGCCAAGAAGTTTGGCTGCGTCAGCGCTTCCGCGTTCTCGCGCAGAAAGCCGCCAATGTCTAACCGGCGGCTGGATGGCGCCTGCGATAAAAAGGGGACTCGCGATAAGGTTCCAAAAACGCTGACCAGGACCAAAAGAGTCATCATGACGCCCAGTCCGAGTGCGAAGGGAAAGTAGGCATCGGCGTTGAGCTGGCCATTGGGATGTTGCACGCTGTCGGCAAAGAAATAGCCAAAGCCGATCGCCATGGCGGCCACGTACCCAAACAAAGAGAAGAACTGTCTGACCGCCACGATGCGATTTCGTTCATGGTAACCGGACGCAAGTTCGGCGCCCAATGCCATATGCGGGACGTAAAACAACGTCAGCGCGAGCCTGGCTGCGATGTTGAAAGCACACAACCAGCCGAACAACCAGAAAGAAGAGAGGTCGGCAGGCGGCGAAAAAAGCGCAACCACGCTGACCGCAAGCGGCACGGCGGATGCAAGCATCAAGGGATGGCGCCGGCCCCAAGAGGTTTTAAGGCGGTCTGAAATGGCGCCCGCAAGCGGGTCCGAGATGGCATCGAACACAAGACCGATAAGCAGCGCCGTACCGGCAAGCCCCGCACCAAGCCCGAGAACCTGATTGTAATAGAAGAAAAGGAAGACGGAAAAGGAACTGGTAAACAATCCTTCCGCCATCTGACCAATGCCGTAAGCGTATCGCTCTCGGAGGGTCAGCGGGACTTGGTGCACGATGAGGTCTATCGTGCGTGTTCGGCGAGAAACGCGACCGTCGCCTCGCGAACTTGATCGCCCTCAATACCCCACCAGCAGAAGTGGCCGCCCGCCCGAACGGTAACAAACACGCCATCGGGCCGCTGCTGTTGAACATAGGTCTGATGGTCGATGGGCACATCCGTATCGACCGGACTGTGCGCGGATAAGAGCGGAGTTTCTGGATGCCGGAAGGGGCCGTACCATTCGCCCTCGGTCAATTCCAATTCGTACATCATGCCCTCAAAGCGGACGCTCATGGGTGTAATGGACTTGATGAACTCGATGAGCTCCTGCTTCCGCCCCAACACCACCAGCTCTTCATGGATAATCTTCTTGGTCTCTTCCTCGCTCAGATCTGCCTCGGTACGGAGGAACTCGGTCATGAGGGACGCGGGAAAGAAGCGGGCCGAGCGCGCCATTGACCACGAGATCAAATCTTTGACACTTGCCGGCGATTGCAGCACCGCTCTTGCAAGCGGCGTGTCCGCCGTATCCGGGTTGGGAACGTAGGTCTTGGAGATGGCCGACCAGAGAATGAGACTCTTCGACTTGTGGGGATACCGGTCGGCAAAGAAGATTGCACCGGGCCCGCCCATGGAAACGCCAAGAATATGGGCTTTATCGATTCCTAGAGCATCAAGGAGGGCGGCCGCATCGTCCGCTTGCGTTTCAAACGTCACATCGTCGGTTAGCGGCCGGCCGAGATAGCCTTCGCGGTTGACCGATATCAGTCTGTATCCTTTGTCCACAAGCCACTGAAAATGCGTGACACCATCGGGCCCAGATCCGCCACCATAAATGTAAAGAATGGGTTCGCCCAACCCAATGTCCGTGTACGAAAGTGTTGTGCCACCCACCTCTACCGTCTTGAGCTGTTTCTTTATCGAGGCCAAATGGGCGCTTCGCCACCACAAGAAATCAATCGTGATCGCAAGCAGTAGAAGAACGGCCACCACTCCGATTATCGTTATGACTTTGATCATTCGGTGCCTCCTGGCGCTTCCGTTTTTATTTGCTTTGAAACCCTCACCGGCGAAGGGCCCGCTACGCCCATAGGCCTGACCTACGAACTGTCGGCGGATGGCGCATTCTCCACACCCCCAAAGGCCGACCAACCGCCATCCACGGGCAGAACGGCCCCTGTGATAAAACTTGCAAGTTCCGATAGGAGGAATACGGCGGCATTGGCGACTTCTTGTGCTTTGCCAGGCCGTCCCAGCGGGACGCGCTGTTCGATGGCGCTGATGCCGTAAGGCACCTGATCGGTCATCACATCCGCCATGGGCGCCTGGATAAATCCGGGAGCGATTGCGTTGACACGAATTCCGAAGCGAGACAGATCGCAGGCCATTGTCCGCGTCATCATGATGACACCGGCTTTGCTGACGCCATAGGCATTGGACGCGGGCAACCCGACCATGCCGGCGACGGAGGCGATGTTTACGATCGCACCGCCTTCCTGCATGCATTTGGCGCCATCCCGGGACATCAGAAAGACGCTCTGCAGATTGACATCGATAACGCGCCGCCAATCATCAGCTGACTGACGCATGGTTCCCTTTATCGGTTCCGCGACCCCCGCATTGTTCACAAGCCCGTCCAATCCGCCCAGAATGTCCGCCGCTTCTTGAACCACACCATTGACCGATGCTTCGTCGGACACGTCGCCTGCAACGGCGCCCGCCACATCACTTTCGGTTTTCGCTTGGGCAATTCGCTCTTCGTCGATGTCATTGATCACCACGCGCGCGCCAGATTTTACCAACGACACCGCGATCGCAAACCCAATGCCGCCGGCGGCGCCGGTGACCAAAACGCGCCTCCCCATCAGATTTATGTTCGATTGGCCGCTAATTTCCTATCTCCCCAGAAGCTGCGCGCATCGGATCATCCTCGGCCGGCGTTCGTTTCGCCGACCGAATTGTAGCCATCCTTCCGTACGCGTTTTTATCGGGCCGTGCCGGTAAAAGCGGTTTCACGTCGGATCCGTATTGCCAATGGTAGATAATATTAGTACAAATGTACAGGTTTAATTTTTCAAAGTCTCGACAGACTGACGACAACAACGTCGGCAGGATATCGAAGTGTGAGAACGACTAATGTCCGATTCAAATAGACAAGGCACGCAGCAATGGATTGCCTCTGCCGACGATGGAGCAATCTGCTTCTATACGTGGCACCCGAAAGCATCGACGCCGTGTGGCATCGTTCAAATGGTTCATGGCAGCATCGACCATGCCCGTCGATATGGACAGTTTGCGGAGTATCTAGCCGCGGCCGGCTACATCGTCGTCGCCAGCGACAATCGCGGCCACGGGAATGCCGCTAGCATCTCCGGAGGCCTTGGTGCTACGGGCCCGGACGCATGGAACGGCATCGTTGGCGATCTGGATTCATTGTCCAGACACATTCAAGACAAATACCCTTCCTTGCCTTTGTACCTGGTCGGCCACGCCATGGGCACGCTGCTGGTCCTCGACTATGCCCAACGGTACGGGGATCGATTGTCGGGCATGGTTCTAAGTTCACCCTTGCCGCCAACGGAAAACGTCGACCAGGTGATCGGCGCGCTTGAGGCCTATGTGTCCGAGCATGGCCCGGATGTGCCGGCGGAAGGAATCGAAGACAGCATTGCCAAGTACAATGCCCCTTTTGAACCGGCAACATCGAAGTGGGCCTGGTTCACGCGGGATCCGGAACAGCTGCTTGCCTACGAAGAAGATCCTCAATGTGGCTTTGTGGAGCGGGTTGGGTTCTTGCTGGAGCTTTCCCGCGCGGAAAAAAAGATCCGGCAAACGGAGAATATGGCCAAGATTCCGCGCGGCCTGCCGGTGCTCATCTTGGCCGGACAAGCCAACCCGGTGGTGGAATTTGGCCAACTGGCGCTGACGATGAAGAGCATGCTGGAGCAAGAAAAATTCACCGACGTCACGAGCAAAATCTATACCGACGCCCGTCACCAGCTTCTTCATGAAGTCAATCGCGAAGAGGTGTACCAAGACATTCTTGAGTGGATTGAGCAGCGCGCCTCATAGCTGAAATCGCCACGCCCAAACCTGCCATTCCCCTTGCAATCCTCATCTTATCAAATTACTGTACAAATGTACGGTTTTTAGAAATGAAGTGCCGGCCGCTGCGCCGACTGAGCACGCAACAAGAGCGCCTGCCGGATAAGCCAACGGCGAAGGAGAGAGCAATGGCCAATAAGTTCATTCCGGCGGACGTGAAGTTGGAGCAACGCACCGTTGGACAGTTGATCGCCAAGCAAGCCAACGAACTCGGCGACAAAACGTTCGTGCAAACGACGGATGGCGAGACATTGAGCTATCGGGACCTGCATCTAAGGTCCAATCAACTCACCCACGGGCTGGCGGATCTGGGAATCGAACACCAAGAACCCGTTCTAGTCATGATGCCCGACACAACGGACTTTCTTGTCATATGGGCGGCGCTGGGCAAACGCGGTGCGATCCAGGTGCCTATCAATTTGGCTTACCAAAAGAGCATTCTAAGACGGATCTGCAATGACTCGACCGCAAAGTCCGTCTTCGTGGACATCCAGTTTCTAGACCGGCTCGAAGAGATCTGCGATGATTTGGACGCCTTGGAAACACTCATCTTGTATTCAGAGGAACACGGTGAGGATTTTTCAGGCGATCTACCGCCAAAACTCGCCAAACGCTGCAAGTCCATAAAGTTCAGCACACTTTTCAGCGAATCGACGGCCGATTTTGAGAACGGCCCGCGGTTCAATGATTTGCTGGCGATCATGTACACGTCGGGAACCACGGGCGCTTCGAAAGGCGTGTGCATTACCCAGTCTCATGCGTTTTGTTATGCGGACTCCGCGGCAGAGATCTTTCATTTGTGCTCGTCCGACCGGTTCTATTCCTCCGGCCTTCCGCTGTTTCATGTCGGCTGCCAATGGGCTGTCTGCTATGCGTCGCTGATCTATGGCGGCACCGTGGTTCTCAGACAGGGTTACAGCAACGATAATTTTTGGCCCGACGTGAAGAACTTTGACTGTACCGTCGTGTTCTTGTTGGGGGCCATCGCCAATTTCTTGTGGCAGCAACCGAGTTCCCCGAGCGATCGTGACACATCGCTGACCAAAGTGGGCATGTTTCCGGTGATACCGGAGCATGAGGCATTCTGCGAACGGTTCGGCGTGGAAATCGCTGCGGCCTATGCCAGCACGGAGTGCCCGACCCCGATGATCCATCACTTCGGTGATCCCCTGCCAAACAACCAATGTGTTGGCTTTCCAACGGGCAAGTATGACGTCGCAATCTTCGATGAAGATGACCGCGAATGTGACACCGGCACCATGGGAGAGATTTGTGTCCGGCCAAAAGGGCCTTGGGAGATCCTCTCAGGATATTGGAGGCAGCCCGAATACACGGCAAAAGCCTTCCGAAATCTTTGGTACCACACGGGCGACGCCGGTTATCAAGACAATGACGGTCGATTCTATTTTGTCGACCGCCTGACCGACTCCATGCGCCGGAGGGGCGAAAACATTTCCTCTATGGAAGTGGAAGACGAAATCAATCAGCACCCGGATGTGCTGGAGTGTGCCGTGTTTCCCGTATGGGACGAACACACAGAACAAGAGGTTATGGCGGTCGTCACGCCGAAACCGGGCACGACCATAGACCCGAAAGCTCTGATCGCTTTCCTCAATGAGCGCATGGCCTATTTCATGATCCCGCGCTATCTGGATTTTCAGGACGACATCCCCAAAACACCCACAGGCAAAATCCAAAAATTCAAACTGCGCGAGCACGGCATCACGCCAACCACTTGGGACCGGGTTGAAGCAGGTGTGAAGTTATCACGCTGAACAGAGCGTGTCGCAGTGTGAGGTCTCAGAGGCCACTTAAAGAAAGAACGAGAATATGGCGGAAAAGCAAATTCACTATGCCAAGGACGGGCACATCGCGCGCATCACCATCGACCGGCCGGAAGCCTTGAACGCCATGACCGGTGACATGATCAGAGAGTTTCGCGCCGCCGCCGAAGAAGCAGAACGCGACCCAAATGTGCGCGTCGTCATTTTGTCGGGTGTCGGAGATGCCTTCTGTGCGGGATATGACATCCGTGAGTTTCAAGCGATGAAAGACCTCAACGGCATCTGGGAAGTTGGGATGTTGATGACCGGCACGTGGTCCTTCGTGCGCAAGATGAGCAAGCCGACCATTGCGGCGATCGGCGGCTCAACGGCCGGTGGCGGGTTTGAGCTTTCGCTGTGCTGTGACCTGCGCATCGCCAAGAAGAGCGCCAAAATCGGGTCGTGCGAAGTGCGTATGCACCAGCCAACCACGAACGCCTCGAGCCAGTTGCTGGCGCGATTGATCGGGGAAAGCAAGGCCAAGGAACTTGCCTTGACCGGCGATGTCTGGGACGCGGAAACAGCCGCCCAGTTCGGCCTAGTTAATGTGGCGGTGGACGACGAAGCGTTTGAGCAAACGGTGAAAGAGTGGGCTGAGCGTATTGCCAGCCGATCGCCGGTCGCTGTCAGCATCACGAAGAGCCTGTTCGAAAGTTTACGTCTGGTTTCGGCAGATACCGCAAGCTCGCTCGAAGAGGAAGCCGCGATCAAATGCTATCTGATGGACGATATGAAGGAAGGGTTTGACGCGTTTCTCAATAAGCGCCCGCCCGTTTGGAAGGGCCAATAGTCGGCATCATGACGAGAACCGGCGCCGGATGCAGTAATTCTAATCCTATTAGCGTTAAGCCAGGGGACAATGTCGGTTTCCCCTTGAAGCCCTTTTGAAACAGTTTCCTCCCGGCAGCGCTTGCGCGCTGCTTTCTCTGATCGTCAGCCTCTGTCGCTCTTATTCGCGATACGGGCTGACGATTTTTTTTTGACCCTCGGCAAACCTGACTGGCTCAAATTTTTCAAACTGGTACAAATGTGCAACACATGGGCTTTAAACCCTGGATGTCCGGACGTTACCGACATCCTATCAAGAATCGGGGGCCTATACTTAACAATGCCCTCCACAATGGAGCCGCTACAGCGGCCCTATGGCGAACAGAGCTCTACTCGGCCAAAGCATGAAGAATTTGAAAAACAGTACAAATGTGCTAAAACATGAAAACCGTACAAACGTACAAATTATATTTTGAACGACGCTATTGGCGTCGGCCATGAAAAGGGGGAGACCAATGGGTTCTGGGAGAGTTTCGCTTCGGTCAATTCTGATGACCTCAGCGGCATTGACCATATTCGGCATGCCGGCTGAGATAGCCTCAGCCGCTTTGGATGAGATTGTCATAACGGCAGCTCACAGGGAACAGTCGCTCCAAGACGTCCCGATTGCAGTGACAGCAATCGACTCTGTGGAACTCGACAGACTCAATGCCATTTCCTATGCGGATCTTTCCGGCTACCTACCGAACTTTTCTTTCAACTCCCTGACAAGCGTGGGTTTTGTGGTTCCCGTCATTCGGGGCGTCGGCCTGACCGGATCCGGTGAAAGCGCGATCTCCAACAATCCGACAACCGGATTCTACATCGACGGCGTTTACATTAGAGCCGCGGGCGGCAATCTGTTCAATGTTGTGGATGTGGAGCGGGTGGAGATTCTGCGCGGACCTCAGGGCACGCTTTACGGCCGCAACACGCTGGGCGGTGTGATCAATATCATTACCAAGAAACCGGGAGATGAATTGGACTTCAACGCCCGGGCATCGTACGGCAACTTCAATCGCAAAGACTTCCGTGCGTCAGTGTCAGGCCCCTTGGTAACAGACAAGCTGCTGGGGCGCTTTGGCGTGGCATATATCGATCGAGACGGACGTGTTGAGAACAATTTTTCCACACCGGACAGCCGCTTCAATGAGTCGGGCGCCGACGTGGACGATCTAGACAGTCTCACACTCCGCGGCTCTGCCATCTACAGAGCGACGCCCAATCTGGAATTCACTTTCGCGGGCGACTACAGCAAAGATAATACCACCTACCCCGGCTATAACGTTGAGGATGGTAGCCTTGACCTATCCGCGTTCTTCCTAAGCGGCACCTATGCCGACACGGACGGCGACGTCCACGAAGTGTCCTACAATTCGAACAATGAAGAAATGGCGAGAAATTGGGGCGCGTCGCTGACGGGCGAGTGGTCGTCAGGCAACTACCGCGTCGTGTCAATCACGGGCTATCGCAACACAATTTTCGAGAATGACAACAGCGACATTGACGGCACGCCCTTCAACATCTTTCAGCAATTTCTGCGGCTCGAAGAAGAAGCGGTGAGCCAGGAGTTGAGATTTCACTATGAAGACGACCGGCTCGATACCGTTGCGGGCGTTTACTACTACGGCTATCAGGGCCAGCAGGACTCCACACTCGACATTTTCGGCATCGAACGGGAGTTGGGATATCCCCTTTCGGTGTTTGGCGCCCCGGTGCTCAGTACGGGAATCTCAAGGGCGGTGGTGAATACAGAGACGGACACCTTTTCCGCATTCGGGCACGCCGGCTACAGAATTCTTCCGGACTTGCGCATCGAAGCCGGCCTAAGGTACACAACCACCGATGTGGAATTCCAACGCCCCGTCTCGCGCAGCGAAATTGGAGGTCTTGCAAATCCGTTCTATGACGGCTCGAACCCCTTTGATGAAGTGCCGGCCGGTGTTGCATTGGCATCCAATGGCGGCGAAATACCGCTCGTGGAAGACACCTTCTCGAAGGTGACGCCAAAAGTCGGCATTAGTTATGACGTGAATGAAGAAACTCTCGTCTACGCCACATGGTCTAAGGGCTTTCGGGAAGGCGGATTTGCGACGCGACCATCCAGCGGCAACGGGGCGTTCGATGCCGAAAACCTGACCGCCTATGAGGTAGGCGCCAAATCCGACCTGTTCGATCGCAGGCTGAGACTTAACCTTGCAGCCTATTGGTACAGATATAAAGATCAGCAAGCGGAAGAGACGTCGCTTGGCGGCCCCGGCTTCTTTGTCGACATCACCAATTCCGGGCGGTCGAGAGCACGGGGCTTTGAACTTGAATTCGTGACAAATCCGGCGGATTTCTTTTCACTTCAGGGATCTTTCGGTTGGCAGGAAACCAAGTTCCTGGAACTGGATACGGGCCTTGGTGGCAACCTTGCCGGCAATGAATTCCCTCGGGCACCGAAATACAGCGCATCGCTCATCCCAACGTTCTACTACAATGTGCCCAATGCCGGCACGCTGTCGTTACGCGGCGAATGGACGTATCAGTCCGACGAGTTTGACGGCTTGACCAATGACCGGAATCTTGTGCTTGAACGCCGCAATGTGTTTGGTGCGTCAATGTCATTTGAAAACATCGATCAGGATTGGTCGCTCACCCTGTGGGGCAAGAACCTGACCGACGAAGAATATGCAATCCGCGTCGTCGATCTAAGTGGCTTCTTTGGATATCGGTTAAGAAGCTACGGCACGCCACGGGAATTTGGGTTCACCGCAACCTATTCCTACAACTAGTAAAATCAGAGAACACAAAATTTGCGCCGGCGCCTCACAAAAGCGTGCCGGCGTTTTTGTGACCTATCGATCGGCGCCGGGTCCGGACCGGTCAACGCTTGGGATTCGTCTTTGGGAAAAGAGACTGAAAGTCGTAGTCGAATTTGCTGCGCGTTCGTGCAAGTTCGGAATCAACCTTACCCCGCGCCATCAAACACAGAGTTTTCCCAAGGACAGAGCATTGCAGTATTTGACCATCCAGCGCCGGATCCTTTGAGCCGGCCTGCTCTGCCGTTTTTCGCCAATAGGCCATGCGAACTTTGTGGACATCGCCAATTGCGGCGCTCAGTTCAGGAGATCGGAAAGCCTCAAACGTCAATTCGAACGCCGCCATAGTTTGTTCTTTGTGTTCCGTGGACTCTCTTATGAGGCGGGTGCTGATCCGATCGATGATTTCCGCTCGCGAGGCCTTCTGGTCTTTGTCGTTTCTGTTGGATTCGCGCCAGCGGGCGACCTCTTGCTCGTAGAGCAGCTGATAGGCCTTTTCCAGAATCTCATCCCGCGACTCGAAATGATATGTGGTCACGGCGATGGACACATCGGCCTCCTTCGCGACTGAGCGATGCGTAACGCCCGTGGCACCTTGCCGCGAAAGTAGCCGCAACGCAGCCGCAACACATTTGTCATGGGTAGCCTGACCCCGCTGCTGGCCTTCGGACCGTTCGACGCTTTTCTTTGGACGACCCTTAGTCATCAAACATACTCTCGACCAGTCGGGTATAGGTTTGGCGCAAGCTTCGGGCGCCATATTTCTCTTGACCGGCAGCAAGGGCGGACATCTCGTAACCAATCATGCAATCCACCAGGCGACGGGCATCTTCTCGCGGATTGCGGCTTTTGCACCTCTCCAGAACATCTTCGTAGTAATCGCAGGTATCCGAATACCATTTGTTGGCAGTTTCCTGGAGCGCCGGATTGCGCGCCGCTTCCAACATGAACTCGTACCAGGCGCAAATCACATGCCGATCATCCTTTTTTCGGAATGTGTGCCGCGAGACCCGAATGAGAAGTTCGGCGAGACCCTTCTTCGTGTAATCGTCACCCATGGAGGTTCTCAATCTTGTCCGAACATTCGCGATGTAGATTTCGATGAGCCAATCAAATGCGGCGGACAGTAATTCAGCTTTGTTCCTAAAATGATAGGTCGTGGACGCTAGAGAAACGCCGGCCAGTTCGGCCACACGCCGGTGCGTGACGGATTTCGCCCCCTCGGCGCCAAGCAACTGAGTGGCAGCGCTTAAGATTGCCTCTCGGGTTAGGCGTGCGCGATCCTGTTGGGGAATTCTGACAACTGACGGACTGTTCATGAAGCAAGTGTACTTTTGTTGATGAGACTTGAAAACTGTACAAATACACCAGTTTGATGAAAGGGGTCTTTGCTGCGTCGAATTGTCAAGATCCACCACATAGGCAGCTTCGATTTGGTTACGTTACGGCAGCCATGTGAAAGATTGCGAATGCGACACGTAGCCCCTTAAGCGTTTCGACAGCCTCCTTTTTGATCCCCACGCGGCCCATTGACGTTCAGCGCGGCGCTGCAAATTCGCCGGCATGCTGAGGCGCCAAAGCCTTGAATTAGCCTTCTTGATCATATACCGTACAAATGTACAGTTCTTGAGCAAGGGAACGAAAGAGTATGTTGTATGACGTGGCCGTATTGGGGGCAGGAGTGGCCGGTGCGGCAGCCAGTTACGCACTTCGCGATCTGAATGTCGCCCTAATCGAAGCGGAGAACTTTGTTGGTGGTCGGACATATTCCGAGAAGCTTGGAGATAACCTCTGGGCGAATTACGGCGCGGGATACTTCTCTTCGGACAAGACAACCATTATGGAGTTGGCCGATGAGGTCGGTGCAGAACTTGTCCGTTTCGATGACCGGGCGATGACCGGCGATTTCATGAACGGTCTGTTTGATAAAGACGATGTAAAGCAAATCCGGGACATCAAACGGCGGATTGCCGATGAGCAAAGACACACGCGAGACCCAGCAGATACATCCCTAGACGATGTTTCCTTTGCCGATTGGATGGGACCTGTTCGGCCAAACGTCAAGCTATACTGGGATGCTTGGTGCGAAACCATGAGCGGTCCGCCCGAAGAGGTCTCACTCTACGGAGTGCTGCTACTCCACGGCACCGACCGCACCTCTGCGTTCAACGACACAGAACCAGATCATGACCCGCGCGGCAATCTTGTCGCCAAAGGTGGCAACAGCATGATTGCTCAAAAACTGGTTGAAGCAAGCGGTGTCGCGCTGCGCCTGGGAACGAGAATCGTACAGGTTACCTCTACGGAGGAAGGTTACCTGGTTGCCGCCGAGTCGCCCGACGGGTCGGTCACCTTTCAAACCCGAACCGTCGTTTCTGCCCTTACGGCACCCTCAGTTCTGAGCGTTATGCCCGAATTACCGGTGCAACGGATCGAAGCGCTAAATGCCATTGAATATGGGCGCATTCTCGGCATCCCCGTTGTGGTCGGGCCTAAAGGCATGAACGAGCACTATGTACCAAAGGCGACCTACCGGCCCGATGCGGTCTATTGCCAAAGCGAGTTCCTATTGAGGTCGCCGACGGACCTTGACAAAGACGGCGCCTACTTTGTGTGCCAAGTATATGACCGCGCGAGCCGTGTTATTTGGGACGACGATGATGAATCGATTCGGGCGGGCGCCTACGCAGCCTTTATCGCCAAATTTCCCGAGCTCAAATATCGCGTCCTGAAAATCGGTGTCCGCCGCTGGCCGACCGGTGTTTGCAAATACAACCTTGGCCGCATGAAAGTCATGCCGGAGGTCGCAAAACCGATAGGCGGCATCAGCTTCTGCGGCGATTACACTTTAACCCCTCACACGGATGGCGCCGCAAAAAGCGGTTTACGCGCGGCAGAAGAAGCGCGCGCATTCCTGAACGATCAGAAGAGCCCGGAATGAGAATCACATCGCCAGTCATCACAATGGATGTGGACATAGAAGAGATCATTGTACGGAACAGCAATATCGTTCTCTCTGGATTTGCCGGTGTTGAGGAGATTGAAGCGCAAGTCTCGGCGCTGGAGGCAAGATCTTTGATGTTCAAATTGATGCGGATCTCAGTGCTAACCCTACTGGTGCGAAGTTTCTTCGCCCCGAAAGAGTAGCGATACTTTGAGCCGTGCAGCCTCCGAATTGCCGGCGATGTGACACCTATTCGTACATTTGTACAAACAGCTATTCCAAGATCTCGAATACACCAATGATCCCTACCCCAACGACCACTGCGGAGTAAATCGTGTCCGATCGGTCTCACAGTATTTGCCGTGTCTGCCACCTGATGTGTCCCATCATCGTCGAGCGCGACGGAAACCGGATCGAAAAAATCTACGGAGATAAGACCAATCCCGTCTATTTCGGATACACATGCATTAAGGGGCGGCGGCAGCAGGACTACCTGACATCTCCCGAGCGCCTCAAACATTCCGTCGGCCGGACGGCTTCAGGAGCCTTCGAGCCCCTCTCCTCCTCTGCGGTGATTGAGCAATCAGCGGAACGCATCCGCTCGATTACCGATCAATACGGCCCGAAATCGGTCGCACTCTATATCGGCACGCAAGCGGCGCACAATTTGATCACGCGCAATATGGCGTTGGCGTGGATGGAGGCGATCGGGTCTCCGATGGTGTTCAGCAGCTTGACGATCGACCAGCCCGGCAAAGTAATCGCGCCCGCCTTGCACGGCATATGGCTGGCCGGGCCTTACGCACCGGAAGAAGCGGATGTGTGGCTGCTTGTGGGAACCAACCCGATGGTGTCAATGCAGGGCGGCCTGCCGATTAATGCAGCACACGGACAAAAAATTCGCCAAAGGGAAGGCAGAAAGCTCATCGTCATCGATCCGCGCAAAACGGAGAGCGCTAAGGCGGCAGATGTGCACTTGCAGGCCCTACCGGGCTGCGATGCCGAAATTCTTGCGGCCATGATCCGGGTCATCATCGCTGAGCGTTTGTTTGACCAAGACTTTGTTGACCAAAACGCGTCCGGTTTCCAGACTATCGAGCGTTGCGTGGCGTCGTTTCATCTAGAAGACGTTGCCCGACGTGCGGGATTGCGTGCTGCGGATATTGAACGCGCGGCGCGGATGTTGGCTCAAGGTAGGACCGGGGGCGTGAGTTTGGGGACGGGCCCCAACATGTCGGGCCAATCGAATCTAAGCGAATATCTCGGCTTGTGTCTGATGACCTTGTGCGGCCATTGGGTGCGAGCCGGAGAAAAAGTCCGAAATCCTGGCGTCCTGGTGCGCCGTCTTGACCCGATCGCTCAGGCCTTTCCGCCCTATCCGGCCTGGGGCTTCGGCGAGCAGTTGCGTGTCAAGGGCTTAGGCAACTCGCTTGCTGGGCTGCCCACCTCAGCACTGGCAGATGAAATACTTCTCGACGGGGAAAGAAAGATCCGGGCCTTGATCAGCCTCGGCGGAAATCCTTTTTCCGGGTGGCCTGACCAACAAAAGACGCACGAAGCCCTCAATGCGCTCGACCTGTTGATCAGTGTAGATCCGATTATCAGCACCACCGGAAAATATGCAGACTATGTTGTGGCACCAAAGATATTTCTGGAAGTTGCCGGTAACACGGCGCTTCAAGAGAGCTATGGCGTTTTTGGACCTGGGTGGGGGTATCAGGCGCCTTATGCACAGGCGTGCGGGCCGCTGGTTGACCCCCCTCATGGCTCGGACTTGATCGAAGACTGGGAGTTCTTCTATGGCACAGCCCAAAAACTGGGCCTCCCGCTCAAGTTAAAATCCGCCTCGATACTCGACCAAAAACAAGCAGCAAGATCAGCGCTGGAAGTGGACATGACGGTTAAGCCAACCACGGACCGTCTATGGACGGCGGTGCTCGACGGCGCGCCGCTGCCTTTGTCGGAAATCGAGCAGGATGCGCCCGGCCGTCTTTATGACGTTGACGAACAATTCGTCAAACCGAAAACACCGGAGTGTACTGACCGTTTGCGTCTTGATGACCCCACAATGCTGCAGGAACTCAGCGGTCTGGTGAGTGGCGAGTGGAACATGGCAAATCCATCGCCCTATCTTCTGATCACTTGCCGGCTTCCTGACATCCACAATTCTTCATGGCACGGCGTTGCAGCCCTCAAACGGCGTCATGGCTTCAATCCCCTATTTGTAAATCCGGAAGATGCAAAAGAGTTGGACGTTACGGACGGTGATTTCGTGGACGTTGAGTCGGATCACGCATCGATTACCGCGATCGTTCAAGTTTCGGAAGACTTGCGCAGACGGGTGGTTGCCCTTCCCCCCTGTTGGGGCGCACCCCCAATGGGTGAACAAGACCCCCAAACCGTCGGCAGCAGTGCCGCAAAGCTGATCACCGTCGACAAGCACTTCGATCCGATCACCGGCATTCCAAGAATGAGTGGCGTGCCGGTCCGATTGCGCAAGTTGAAAACCGACGCCAAAAAACCAAGCACCAAGGAGAGCACATATGCCGCAGGTTAAATCTCACGGACTAGATCTGTTCTATGTGAAGTCAGGGAACGGCCCAGCCCTGGTATTCGTACATGGAACTGGCGGCAATTCCATTTTGTGGTTCAAGCAGTTTGAACGCTTTGCCGGGATCCACACCTGCATTGCCTATGATCATCGCGGCTTCGGCCGATCGTCGGGGCCGGCGGAAAATTTCAAATCCGAGTACTTTGCTGACGATGTCAGAGCCATCCTCGACGCCGAGAACATCTCCAAATGCACCTTGGTTTGCTCGTCCCTCGGCGGATGGACCGGTGTTAAGTTTGCTCTTCAGTACCCAGATAGGACCGCTGGCCTGGTGATCTGCAATTCGACAGCGTCCGTAGACCTGCCTATCGCCATCGAAGCGTGCGAAGCCTCGAAACCTCGTTCGGAAGCGGAAGGCGCCCTGGCCGTGGCCTTTTCGCCCGACTTTATCCAGAACCAACCGCTTCTCGTCTACCTCTTCGAGCAAATCCAGATGGCGACACCCGTCGCACACCAACTTGATTGGGAGTTGGTGTATGACCGCATCATGGGCCCTAACACGCTAACCAACGTCGAGACGCTCGCCAAGATTTCTTGCCCCTCGTTGCACATTGATGGCGAGCTTGACCGAATTTTTCCCCCTGCCGTCATTGAAGCCGTGGCCGCTAAGTTCCCCAACTCTCAATTTACCGTCATACCGGATGCTGCCCATTGCCCCTGGATTGAGCAACCTGAAGCATTTAATTCCGTGCTGACTGAATTCCTAAACGGAGTCGATTGGCATCGCGCCAAATAGCCGCGCCGGATCCATTCTTGTGCAAAGAGCCTATCTTCAGGCACTTCTTTGAGGTGACGGTGGGTCACGGACGACAAAGGACGCGGGAACATCAAAATGGGCATCGATAATGGCGACACCTCGCACTTCTTCGATACTGGCCATTTTTTTGGCGATGCGCATTGTGGACCTCGCAGATTTCACATTCACGCCAATCATTACAGTGGTGTTAAACCCGCCTAACCCCAATTCTAGATGCCGGCAATCTGCGCAAGCATTTCGTCCAATTGGCGTTCTATGGGATCGGCAATCATATCCTCGGTGACACAAAGATTCGACGCCTGAAGGACGCACTAAACATGTTTGGTGTATCCATGGCAGTGAAACTCGATTCCGGTCAACGATCGCGGGGCCCGGCCATACACCCATGCGTACGATGGATTTGTAATGGCTGTCACGTGCAGTCGTGCGTCGCCAAATTTGAAAGCGTTAGAACACGGCGCGAATATAGCTTTGTCATTTGATATCTGTACGGATGAACCGTTTTATCTGTGCGCTTGTGGCAAGACGTCCAGCTATGGCACAGACCAAAATTTAGGCAATTGCCGCTTTATTGCGCTGCAAAATAATCGTTGACACAAATGTGAAGCCAGATACTATTTTCGGGACTCAAAGACGAGTCTCATGTCGCTCCATCGACGGGCCGATAGAGCAGAGCACGGAATGATGCTTTGCAAATAACCGCCTCTGCGGATGAGGCGCTCCCAGGAAAACCCAAGTACTCAGCGTCTTGAAGGCGGCACGTGTTGTGCAACGCATGTGTCTTCAACAAGGCCACCCGTTGATCAAGAACTTGTTTGGAGAGCACATGAAAGCGACCGTCGAGAAATCCGTCTCAAAGTTTAAGTTACTTGCCGCTGCATCCTTCTGCGCGCTGTCGATCTTCGCATTACCTCCGTCTACAGAGAATATGACGGGTTCGGCCGTGGCCGCCGAGCTTGATGTGGAAAAAGACGAGCTCAAGTTTGGTTTCATTAAACTGACCGATATGGCGCCCCTCGCTGTCGCCTATGAGCTTGGCTATTTCGAAGAAGAGGGGCTTTTCGTGACGCTCGAGCCCCAGGCGAACTGGAAGGTCCTGCTCGACCGGGTCATCGACGGCGAATTGGACGGCGCCCATATGCTGGCAGGTCAGCCGCTCGGCGCCACCATCGGGTTCGGCACCAAGGCCGACATCATTACAGCCTTTTCCATGGATCTGAACGGCAATGGCATTACCGTTTCCAATGAGATCTGGGAACAGATGAAACCCAACATTCCGCTTCAGGATGACGGCAGGCCGGTGCATCCAATCAAAGCGGAATATCTCAAACCGGTTGTCGACAAATTCAAAGACGAAGGCCGGCCCTTCAATATGGGTATGGTCTTTCCGGTCTCTACCCACAATTACGAACTGAGATACTGGCTTGCGTCCGGCGGGATCCATCCCGGCTATTACGGAAAGACGGACATCTCCGGGCAAATCAACGCAGACGCGCTGTTGTCCGTCACGCCGCCGCCACAGATGCCGGCAACGCTCGAGGCGGGCACCATCTACGGATATTGCGTGGGCGAACCTTGGAACCAGCAGGCCGTTTTCAAAGGCATTGGCGTGCCGGTCATCACGGATTACGAGATTTGGAAAAACAATCCGGAAAAAGTGTTCGGCGTTTCCGCCTCTTGGGCGGAAGAAAACCCGAACACCCATCTGGCTGTCGTAAAAGCCCTGATCCGTGCCGCCATGTGGCTTGACGAAAACAACAACGCAAACCGGGAGGAAGCGGTGAAAATTCTGTCGCGCCCGGAATATGTGGGGGCGGACTATGAGGTGATCGCCAATTCCATGACCGGCACGTTCGAATACGAGAAGGGCGATAAGCGAGACGTGCCGGACTTCAACGTCTTCTTCCGCTACTTTGCCACCTATCCCTACTACTCCGATGCCATCTGGTATCTGACCCAGATGCGCCGCTGGGGCCAGATCACGGAAAGCAAGCCGGATAGTTGGTACATGGACGTGGCCAAAAAGGTCTACCGGCCCGAGATCTACTTGCAAGCAGCCCAGATGCTGATCGATGAGGGCAAGGCCAAACAAGAAGACTTTCCTTTTGGTACGGACGGCTTCAAAGACCCTCAAAGTGAATTCATTGACGGCATCACGTTTGATGGCCGGAAGCCGAATGACTACATCGCCAAGTTTCCGATCGGTTTGAAGCAAGGCGAAGTGGTTACCGATGCCGGGGATGTGGTCACCAATTAGAGCGCCCGCCAGTCTGGTGGTGACGGCGTTTATGTCACCACCAGACAGCAACTCATCGAGAAGATTTAAGGGGATATCCTCATGACGTCAGCGACGTCTCGTCAAATTGAAAGCGACACGGTTCTTGAAACGCGGCCTTCGGCCTCGTCACAACAGACAGGCGTGGTCGCAACGCTTCCAGTGTCCACGGAAAATATTGCCGCCGCCAAGGCACCGGCGCCGTCTTCCACACAAGTACTAACCCAAACCGTTCAACGAGTCACAAACGGGCTGTCGGTGGTGGGACTTGGTTTCCTGAACCCCATTATCCGTTTGCTGATGGGGGAAGATCCGCGCACACAGCTTGGTGAACTGTGGAAAATGCTGGGCATACCGCTGGTGGCCATCATGGTGTTCCTGGCCGCCTGGTCGGCGGGAGCTGCGCAAGTGAAGACCAGCCTGGGGCAAATACCCGGACCCGTCATGGTGTGGGAACAATTCGGTGCGCTGATGGAAGATCACCGCGCGACCCGGGCCAAGGAAGCGGCGTTCTACGATCGGCAGGACGAACGAAATGCTAGGTATCTTGCGGAAGGCCGACCTGAGAAGGTCAAAGAGCGGTCGTTTACCGGGAAGCCGACTTACATCGACCAAATCCTCACTTCTCTAAAAACAGTCTTTTTCGGCTTTGTCATTGCGACCTTGATCGCCGTCCCTATCGGCATTTTTTGCGGGCTAAGCCCCACTGTGAATGCCGCGATGAATCCGCTCATACAGGTGTTCAAGCCGGTTTCGCCATTGGCGTGGCTGCCCATTGTCACGATTGTGGTGTCGGCGGTCTATGTGAATGCATCCGATGCCTTGCCGAAGTCTTTCCTTGTCTCGGCTATTACCGTCACCCTGTGCTCCTTGTGGCCTACACTGATCAATACGGCACTCGGCGTATCGTCGATCGATAAAGATCTTCTCAATGTTTCCAAAGTTCTGCAGCTCAACACCAGAGATCAGATTTTCAAACTCGTCATCCCATCGTCCCTCCCCCTGATCTTTACCGGCCTTCGCCTGTCTCTGGGCGTTGGCTGGATGGTGTTGATCGCTGCGGAAATGCTGGCGCAGAATCCCGGCCTTGGCAAATTCGTTTGGGACGAGTTTCAGAATGGGTCCTCGTCGTCGCTCGCGCGCATCATGGTGGCGGTGCTAACAATTGGCGTGATCGGTTTCCTTCTCGACCGGGCGATGTACACGCTCCAGGCCATGTTCACCTATTCCGATAAGCGGTAGATCGGACATGTCTTATCTTCAGCTCACGAACATATCCAAATCCTACGGATCGGGATCCGCCAAGGAAGAGGTTCTGAACGATATCAACCTGTCCATTGATGAAAACGAGTTCGTGGCCATTGTCGGCTTCTCGGGCAGTGGCAAGACCACGTTGATCTCGCTGATGGCTGGCCTTATTACGCCGGATGCGGGTGAAATCGTGTTCGATGGCGAGCCCGTGAGGGACGCCTCGCCGGAGCGCGGTGTCGTCTTCCAGAACTATTCCCTATTCGCTTGGCTGACGGTGGTGGGCAATGTGCGGCTCGCGGTCGATGCGGTCTTTCCGAACATGCCGGCGTCCGAAAAACGTGACCACGTGGATCACTACGTGGAGATGGTTGGCCTGAGCCATGCGCGGGACCGGCGCCCTGCCGAACTTTCGGGGGGCATGCGGCAACGCGTAAACGTGGCGCGCGCCTTGGCGACCCGGCCAAAAATGCTGTTGCTCGATGAGCCGTTAAGTGCGCTGGACGCGCTCACCCGTGCCAATCTGCAAGACGAAATCGAGCAGATATGGGAACAGGAAAAAAAGACAGTCGTTCTTATCACCAACGATGTGGACGAAGCCATCTTGCTGGCGGACCGCATTATCCCTCTCAATCCCGGCCCCAACGCTACACTAGGCCCGGCCTTTCCGATCAATATCGACCGACCCCGCGACCGCAAGGCGATGAATCACGATCCGGAATTCATCCGGCTTCGGGCCGATGTGACCAACTACCTCATGGATATCGGGATGACACGGCCAAGTGAGGCGACGGGTCTTGTCCTGCCCAATGTGGAACCGATCACGGCAACGCAGGGCGGACTTCATGGCGGGCTGAAAGAGGCACGCCAAAAGTACAAGGAGCGCAAATCCAATGTGATCGAGCTTTCCGAAGAACCGACAGGGCTTGCAGAAGCGACGTCCGATCGCATTCAGCAGCCCACCGATGACATCGATCCGGATTTGCCGATGGCCGTCAAGGACGTTCGGGATACGCCAACAGTTAATCCCGGCAAGTATCTCGAGTTCTTTCGGGTCACCAAAATCTACCCGACCCCCAAAGGACCGCTCACGGTCGTCGACGAGTTTGACTTGGATCTTCGCAAGGGCGAATTCGTTTCCCTTATCGGACACTCCGGGTGCGGAAAGTCTACCGTGCTGTCCATGGCGGCGGGGCTTAACCCGATTTCCGGCGGCGGTATTGTGCTGGACGGAAAAGAGATCGCCGGCGCGGGGCCCGATCGCGGGGTTGTTTTCCAAGCCCCCAGTCTTTTCCCTTGGCTTACGGCTTATCAGAACGTGGCGCTAGGTGTTGAGCGGGTTTATCCGCACGCAACGGCCAAAGAGCGAAAGGAAATCGTTCGGTACTATCTTAATCGCGTTGGGCTTGGCGATGCGCTCAACAAGCGCGCCAGCGATCTGTCGAATGGCATGAAACAGCGCGTCGGGATCGCCCGCGCTTTTGCCTTGTCACCCAAACTGCTTCTGCTTGACGAGCCATTCGGCATGCTGGATTCGCTGACACGATGGGAACTTCAAGAAGTGCTCATGGATGTCTGGAAGCGGACGCAAGTGACCGCGATATGCGTGACCCATGACGTCGATGAAGCCATTCTTGTGGCCGACCGCGTGATCATGATGACCAACGGCCCCCATGCCCGTGTCGGAAAAATTATGGAGGTTGATTTGCCGCGCCCGCGAACCCGCCAGGCGCTGCTCGATCATCCGGATTATTACAAATACCGTGAACAGCTTCTGACTTTCCTTGAGGAATACGAGGTCCACGACAAGAACGCGGCCTAACCGGAAGGGCATCGTTCAATGGGTCAATGGCGGCCCCTCAATAGCTGCATCGATGTGGCATCGAAACGCGCGATCACAATCGCGTTCGTGCCATTTGTCTATAGGGGTAGAACATTTATGCCATTGCATACCAAAACCAGAAACGCGCTTCGATCATCCGTATTAGGAGCGTTCATTCTGACAGCACCCGTTGCTATTGCCGAAGAGGCTGCCGGCGTCCGGGGTGATTTCGGCGGCATTGTGGACGCGTTCAAGGGATCCAAAATCCTCTTCGATGCGCGCATACGCTGGGAGCATGTGGAACTAGACGGAATTTCGAACAACGCCAATGCAGTGACCTATCGACTGCGCGGCGGTTTCGAAACAGCCAAGTTCTATGACACATCGTTGCTCATCGAATTTGATTTCACGCGAGACATTGTGGGCGATTTCAACAGCACCACAAACGGCAACACCGCGTTCCCGGTCGTGGCCGATCCCGATTCCACACGCCTCAATCGGTTTCATCTGACCAACACCTCGCTTCCGGACACGAAGATTACGCTGGGCCGGCAGCGCATCATTTTGGATGACGCTCGGTTTGTGGGCAATGTGGGGTGGCGCCAGAACGAACAAACATTCGACTCCGTTCGCGTACAAAACACGAGCATTGAGGGCCTGACGTTCGATTTCAGTTACCTGGAACAGGTCAATCGCATATTTGGGTCCGAATCGGCGGTGGGCACGTTAGAAAGCGATACCGCACTCATTAACGCGAAATACAAAACCGCCCTCAATGACGTCAATGTTGGGCTCACCGGTTTTGTCTATTTGATTGATCTGGAAGACGCGCCCGGTCTTTCGTCGCAGACCTTCGGCTTTAACCTCGACCTTTCCCATGGGCCATGGTCGCTGAAAGGTTCATTCGCCAACCAGTCGGACTATGCCGATCAGCCGACGGACTATAATGTCAACTACTACCGTGTCGCTGGCTTCTGGCAAGATCATGGTTTCGAGATAGGCGGCGGGTATGAAGTGCTCAGTGGCGATGGGGCCATCGGCTTTTCGACACCGCTTGCGACGCTCCACAAATTCAATGGGTTTGCCGATCAGTTCTTGGCAACGCCGGCCGATGGCCTGGAAGATATTTACGGCAAGGTCAGCTACACCAAGAAGAATGTCGGACCGTTTTCGCTGCTGAAGGCATTCGCCGTCTACCACAACTTCTCGCCGGAAAATGCGAGCGGCAACTTCGGTGACGAAATCGACGTGGTTGGCATTGTGAAGTTCAAGAAGTTCGAAAACGTCAAATTCCTCGCCAAATACGCCAATTTCCAATCGGATGACGGTTTCAAATCCGACAAGGAAATCTTTTGGCTGCAAGTGGAGTTTCAGATCTAGCCCAGGCTCGGGCGTGGCCGTAGCAGGTCGCCCAGCACATCCATATGGAGTTGCATGTGTCCAAAAAGAAACTGGTTGTCATTGGGAACGGCATGGCGCCCGGACGCGTATTGGATGAACTGTTTGCGAAGGACGGTTCACTGTATGACGTCACGATCTTCAATGCCGAGCCGCGAGTGAATTACGACCGGATCATGTTGTCGCCCGTCCTGTCCGGGGAAAAGTGCTTCGATGATATCATCATTCACGATGATGATTGGTATGCGGCGCACAATGTCACGCTGCATAAGGGTAAGCGCGTCTCGGCCATCGACCGCGAAGAGGGCTGTGTCGTCGCCGAAGACGGGACCAAAGCCTTTTACGACAAACTGTTGATCGCGACCGGGTCGTCTCCAATTGTGGTGCCGATTCCGGGTCATGATTTGAACGGTGTGATTACCTATCGCGATTTGGACGACGTCGACCGCATGCTGGCCTACGCCGAAAAGGGCGGCCGAGCTGTCGTGATCGGCGGCGGGCTGTTGGGCCTGGAAGCGGCGGCAGGTCTGCGGATGCGTGGCATGGAGGTGACGGTCCTTCACCTCATGCCGTCCTTGATGGAGCGGCAATTGGACGAAGCGGCCGGTCACCTGCTTGAGAAGGCCATCACCGAACGCGGCATCAACGTCATTACGAAAGCAAACTCCAAGGAAATTTTGGGCACAACACATGTGACCGGCGTACGGTTGGAGGATGGCACCGAAATCGCCGCCGATCTGGTCTGCATGGCGGTTGGCATTCGTCCGAATACGGAGCTGGCCGCCAACTCCGGTCTGGACGCGGGGCGCGGCATTCTTGTCAACGATCAGATGCAGACATCCGATCCGAATATTTTCGCGGTGGGTGAATGCGTGGAGCACCGAGGTCAGTGCTATGGGCTAGTGGCGCCTCTTTATGAAATGGCGAAAGTCATCGCGCAGCAATTGGCGTACGCGTCCGAAGCGATCTACGAAGGCTCAGTGACATCGACGAAGCTCAAGGTCACCGGCGTCGACTTGTTTTCCGCCGGCGACTTTGCGGACGCAGACGGCCGCGAAGAAATCGTGTTCCGCGATGCGGCCCAGGGCGTCTACAAACGCTTAGTCTTGGAAGACAATCGTATTGTTGGAGTTGTCCTTTATGGCGATACGGTCGACGGGGCCTGGTTCTTTCAACAGATGAAAGACCAGACCGATGTTTCGGATGTGCGCGACACGTTGATTTTCGGTCCGGCCTACGCTGGTGGAGGCGCCGTGGACCCTATGGCGGCCGTTGCAGCATTGCCCGATAACACAGAGATCTGTGGCTGCAACGGCGTCTGTAAGGGCACCATCCTGTCAGCAATCAGCGCAACCGGCTTGTCGTCGGTCGACGACGTACGGGCGCAGACAAAAGCATCCTCATCCTGCGGAACATGTACCCCATTGGTCGAAAAGCTTCTGGCCTTGTCCTTGGGGGATGACTTCGATGCCGGTACCGTGAAGCCCATGTGTGCATGCACGGACTTTAGTCATGAAGAAGTGCGCCGCGTGATTGTCGCGCAGGAGCTGAAATCGCTCCATGATGTTTTGCAGACGCTCGAATGGAAAACATCTTGTGGCTGCGCGAAATGCCGCCCGGCCCTCAATTACTATCTACTGTGCGCTTGGCCGGATGACTATGCGGACGATGCCCAATCGCGTTTTATCAACGAACGTGCGCACGCGAACATCCAGAAGGACGGCACATTCTCGGTCGTGCCGCGCATGTGGGGAGGCATGACGACCCCGGATGAGTTGCGCGCCATCGCCGACGTGGCAGACAAGTTCGAGATCCCCACCGTGAAAGTCACGGGCGGCCAGCGCATCGACCTTTTGGGTGTCAAGAAACACGATCTGCCGGATGTCTGGCGAGATCTCAATGCCGCCGGGTTGGTTTCGGGACATGCCTATGCCAAGGGGCTTCGCACCGTGAAGACATGTGTAGGAACGGATTGGTGTCGGTTTGGCACACAGGACTCGACAGGTCTGGGGATCAGGCTGGAAAAGTTTCTTTGGGGCTCGTGGACGCCCCACAAGGTGAAGTTGGCGGTGTCGGGCTGTCCCCGGAATTGCGCGGAAGCGACCTGCAAGGATTTTGGCGTGGTATGTGTCGACAGTGGATATGAAATCCACTTTGCGGGCGCCGCCGGCATGCATGTAAAGGCGACCGAGCGTCTGTGTAACGTGACATCGGAAGAAGAAGTGATCGAATACATCGGCGCGCTCATGCAGATGTATCGCGAGCAGGCCGCCTATCTAGACCGTGTCTATAAGTGGGCAGACAAAGTCGGCATCGATCATATTCGTGAGGTAATCGTCGACGATCACGATGCGCGGCGCGGATATTACGACCGTTTCGTGCACTCTCAACGACTGATGCAAATCGACCCTTGGGCCGAACGTGCCGCCGGCAAGCAGGCGCACGAGTTCACGCCAATTGCTGTCGAAAACGCCGGGGCGCTGGTGTCATGAGCATCGCGGGTGAAGTGTGGGTCGATGTCTGTGATATTCTCGACATTCCCGTGCGCGGCGCGCGGATCGTGAAATCGCCGCTGGGGTGCATTGCGCTGTTTCGGACCGCGGACGACGCTGTGTTTGCCCTCGATGATAAATGCCCTCACAAAGCGGGGCCGTTGAGCCAAGGCATCGTGCACGGACGGTCGGTGACCTGCCCGCTGCACAATTGGGTAATTTCACTCGAAACGGGAGAGGCGCAGGGGGCCGATACAGGACGGACACGCCATCACAAAGTACGGTTGGTCGACGGCCGCGTGCAGCTTCTCATGTCCAACAACGAGACCTGTGCCGCATGAATGCACTTAACGATCATCCGGTCGTTCCGGCAACGAAAACCACATGCCCATATTGCGGTGTTGGTTGCGGCGTTGTCGTGCGAGGCTCTGGCGGCACCGCGTCCATCAAAGGCGACCCCGACCATCCAGCGAATTTCGGCCGCCTATGTTCGAAGGGGGCGGCGCTGGGCGAAACGCTTGGCCTCGAAGGCCGCCTTCTCTATCCCCAAATGGGTGGTCAAAGGGTCAGCTGGGACACCGCAACATCGGCCATTGCGCGGAAATTCTCACAGACAATCAGAGATCATGGCCCCGACTCGGTGGCGTTCTACGTATCCGGACAAATATTGATCGAGGACTACTACGTCGCCAACAAACTGATGAAAGGCTTCATCGGGTCGGCGAACATCGACACGAATTCGCGGCTGTGCATGGCGTCGTCCGTGGCCGGGCATAAGCGTGCCTTCGGGTCCGACACAGTGCCGGGGTGCTACGAAGATCTGGAGCTTGCCGATCTGATCGTCTTGGTCGGTTCGAACCTCGCTTGGTGCCATCCGGTTTTGTTTCAACGCATTTCGGCGGCAAAAAAAGCGCGGCCCCAAATGCGCGTGGTCGTTATCGACCCCCGCCAAACATCCACCTGCGACATTGCCGATCTGCATCTAAAGATCGCGCCCGGCGGCGACGTTGCCTTGTTTCAAGGGCTTTTCAAATCGCTTGAGCAAGATCGAGTAGTGGATCGTATGTTCGTTAAGAAGCATACGAACAATATGGCGCAGGTGATCGAAGCCGCCATGCCTTTCGATGTGTTCCGTGTGGCGGAGGCAACGAATTTGTCGATCCCCCAAATTTCCACCTTCTACAATTGGTTTGCTGCAACCGAACGAACCGTCTCCGTATATTCCCAAGGGGTAAACCAAGCCATCGATGGGACGGACCGGGTCAACGCGATCATAAATGCGCATTTGTTGACGGGGCGCATCGGAAAGCCCGGCATGGGCCCTTTTTCGGTGACCGGGCAACCCGATGCGATGGGCGGACGGGAGGTTGGCGGCCTTGCCAATCAGCTTGCAAGCCACATGGAGCTTGACCGGGCCGACCACCGTGAGCGGGTGCAACGCTTTTGGCAATCACCGACCATTGCGCATAGGCCTGGATTCAAGGCGGTCAATTTGTTCGATGCCGTCTATGACGGCACCGTCAAGGCGATTTGGATCATGGCGACGAACCCGGTCGTAAGCATGCCCAATGCAGACCATGTGCGCGATGCCCTCGACCGTTGCGACATGGTGGTGGTCTCGGACGTCACCGCTCAAACCGACACGGCCGCATGCGCCGATATATTGCTTCCCTCGACCGCCTGGGGGGAGAAGAGCGGTATGGTGACGAATTCCGAACGGCGTATGTCCCGGCAACGGTCTTTCTTGGCACCTCCGGCCGAGACCAAACATGATTGGCGGCAGTTCTGTGACGTAGCGCAAAAGATGGGTTGGGGGGATGCGTTTTCTTTCGCGTCCGCACACGAAGTGTTCACTGAATACGCAGCACTTTGCGCGTTCGAGAACAATGGGCAGCGTGACTTAGATCTCAGTGGACTGAAGAATTTGCGCTTGGAAGACTACGAGTCATTCAAGCCGACCTTCTGGCCGGTTAGAGCCGAAGTGGTTGCGGAAAACAAAAGACTTTTCGCCGATGGAAAGTTCTTTACAAAGAACCGGCGTGCCAACTTTGTTGCGCCTGATACCAAGCCTTCGGTCTCCGAAGTCCAGTCGAGATCGCTGATCCTGAACACCGGACGCGTTCGTGACCAATGGCACACCATGACGCGCACCGGCAAAGCGGCGACGCTCAGCAAGCATATCTGCGAGCCTTATGTGGAACTATCTCCGAAAGATGCGGAACACGCGCAGTTGCGGCCGGCGGATATCGCACGGCTTCGCTCTCCGTACGGATCGATGCTGGCACGGGTCCTCGTGACAGAGCGACAGCAGGACGGCACCGTCTTTGTGCCCATGCATTGGACCGAAGAATTTGCTTCTCAGGGTCGCGTAGATGCACTTGCTGCTCCGGTAACCGACCCTATCTCCGGTCAGCCCGCCCTGAAATCAACGCCCGTGGAGATCCAACAGTTTGAGGCGGATTGGTTCGGATTTGTCGTCATGTCTGGGACCGCGATGCCCGCACGTAGAACCTTGGAGAAAGTTGACTACTGGGCGGCGGCCCGCACCAGCAATGGGTTTCGGTTTGAGTTGGCCGGGCGGTTGGCGACAGTCGATGGCCCGGCATTGACCGCCTTGCTTCTATCCAAACAGGTGCAAAATGCGACACGCCTGGAGTATCAAGACGAGGCCTCGGGCACTCATCGCGCGGCGTTCTTCCACCAAGATGTATTGGTGGGGGCTGCTTTCTTCGGACCGGGGCCCGTCAAAGTCTCCCGCAGTTGGATCTGTGGTCAACTGGGGACCGAAATGGCGGCTCCCGAACGCAAAGGTGTGTTAGCGGGCCACCCTGGCGCGGATCGGCCTGATCCGGGCGCCATTGTTTGCTCGTGCATGAGTGTGGGGGCCAACGACATTAAGCGCGCCGTAGGTGGCGGCTGTAGGTCTGTCGAGGCGATCGGCCGGGCAACCCAAGCTGGAACGAATTGCGGATCATGCCTGTCCGAGCTTGCCGGTTTTCTGCCGGAGGCCGTCGATGCGTGAGCGCGCAAAGGAAAAGGCCCCGTGTAAGTCGGGCCGGCTTACCTTGGTTGCGACCTCGGAACTCAACGGCCTGCCGCGCGTGCGAGGCAGTGGGCAGGTCACCTTGGTCGGGGCAGGCCCCGGCGATCCGGAGCTGCTTACGCTGAAGGCCATCCGAACTCTTCAGTCTGCTGACGTTGTGCTGTTCGACGCTCTCGTCTCCGATGAAGTCCTGGCATTCGCGCGAGCGGAGGCAAAGAAAATACTCGTTGGTAAACGAGGGGGGCGTCCCTCCTGCCGCCAGGAAGACATCAACGAGATAATGATGAAGCTCGCGCGCAAGGGCCTCCATGTGGTTCGTCTCAAATCTGGCGATCCGATGATTTTCGGACGGGCGGGCGAAGAAATAGAGCGCCTTAAATGGGAAGGCATTCCGGTGACCGTGGTACCGGGTGTCACGGCAGCGCTCGGCGCGGCAGCGCGGTTGAATGTTTCGCTAACCCACCGTGATCATGCCCAGGCGGTGACCTTTGTGACGGCTCACAGCCGTGACGGAAAGCTTCCAACAATCAACTGGGACGCTTATGCGGCCGGTGACATGACCCTTGTGGTGTATATGGGGGCCCGGACGGCCCCGGAATTGGCCCGGCGTTTACTGTCCGCCGGACGGCATCCGACCACACCGGTCGTTGCCATTTGGGCGGTGTCCCGGCCAAACGAGCGGTATAGAATCATGGATTTGCGCGAGCTGGAGACCGCCTCTATCGCATCCGACGATCCGGTGGTCATCTGTATCGGATCGCCTTTTGGCGCCTGCGAAGCAGGGAGCCAAGGGCAAAATGCGGCCCCTGCCGATGCGAATGCTAATCCTGTAGCCAAATCAACCCGTTCCCTTGATATTGCAATGCAAAAGTGAGATGTTTTGCAGTGCAATAGTTTGGGCATCGGAATGGAATCCAATACTGAGACTCCGCTTATCGTTCTGCTCATCGACAGCAATGCCAACCGCGCCAAAATTGTTGAAGAAGGGCTGAAGGGAGCCGCCGTCGTCAAACAAGCCACGGAGCTGCACGGCGCCGAGCTGTTGGGGCTCGTCCGGCAGCTCCAACCGGATGCCATCATCATCGATTGCGACTCTCCTGACCGCGACACCATCGAAAACCTTCAACTGGTGGCGCGCGAAAACCCAAAACCGGTCGTCATGTTCGTGGAAGACGGGGATGGCGCCTTGTCCAAAGAAGCCGTGCGCGCCGGTGTGAGTGCCTACATCGTCGACGGGCTGTCGACCAATCGTGTACTTCCGGTCCTGGAAATCGCCATCGAACGGTTCAAGATGGTCGATGCTCTGATGAAGGACCTCCAAAAGTCGAAGGAGGATCTTGAAGCCCGCAAGGTGATCGAGCGGGCCAAAGGCATCCTGATGGAAAAGCGCAAAATTTCCGAGAACGAGGCGTATGCCACGTTGCGAAGCATCGCGATGAAGCAGGGTAAGAAAATGAAGGACATTGCGGAGAACATTCTCTCCGTCTCCAGTCTTTTCGACGACTAATTAGTTTAAGTGTTTGTATGGCGACTGAAGATCTAAATATAGGATTTGTTCCGCTTACGGACTCGGCACCCCTCATCGTCGCCAAGGAAAAAGGCCTTTTTGAGAAGCACGGTTTGAATGTAACGCTCAGCCGTGAAAATTCGTGGTCCCAGATCAGAGATAAGCTGACGGCAGGCACAATCGATGCCGCCCATATGTTGGCGCCGATGGTTCCGGCGAGCTGGATTGGCGAGGCCCCTTCTTCGGAAAAATTCGTGACGGCCCTCACGCTCAATCTGAACGGCAATGCGATCACAGTGTCGAACAAGCTCTACGATCAGCTCACAGAAGCAGACCGGGACGCGATGTTGGAACGTCCAATCTCCGCGCGTGCCATTCGCAAAGTGATCGCACAACGCATCGAACGTGGACAAGAGCCGCTTACCATCGGGGCGGTCTTTCCGTTTTCGTCGCATAATTATGCGGTTCGCTATTGGCTGGGGGCGGAGGGGATCAACCCGGATCGCGACGTGCGCATGGTCGTGGCACCACCGCCGTTCATGGTGGAGCAACTGGAACAAGGCATTGTGGATGCCTTTTGTGTTGGAGAACCCTGGAACACCATGGCCGAACACCGGGGGTTGGGCCGGTCGATCGTGACCTCGGCCGAAGTGTGGCGCAACACGCCGGAAAAGGTCTTAGGCGTTCGCCGGCATTGGGCGCAGGAGAACGAGAGGCTGCATTTTTCCTTGCTCTCCGCAGTGCTGGAAGCGTTGGTACTGCTCGACGATCGAAATGTTCGGCAAGAGGCGGTGACCCTGTTGGCGCGGCCGGAATATGTGAATGTGCCGGCGGCCGTGCTTGCGCCGGCCCTTTCGGGACCCGGAATACTCCAGAACCGCCGCAGCCTGATTGAAAGCGATGACTTTTTGATCTTCCACCATTACGCCGCTAACTTCCCATGGCGGTCGCACGCATTGTGGTACCTCACCCAGATGGCCCGTTGGGGACAGATCCAATCGCCTGTCGTTGTCGGAGAGATCGCGGAGCAGGCGTATATGCCGGAGATGTATCGGCTCGTGGCGGACGAACTCAAACTCACTTATCCGACATCGGATTATAAGATGGAAGGCAATACGGATCGCGCGTGGTTGTTGCGGGACGCCAACGACTCGCTGGTGATGCCGCGGAGCTCGTTCATCGATGGAACGGTTTTCAATCCATCGGATTTGAGGGCTTACATCGAAAGTTTCGTCCGGCATAATTTGCGCATTGATCCGGCAGACTTCAGTGCCGGTTCCTAACGCATTAGTCGTGACACCCACCTCTAGGCCTACACCCGTTAAGACCTAGCTGACTTTAGCGCTTCGGCTGGCGAATTGCCGCCACCGCAAACACATTCGCCATATCGTCATTTTCACGACCAGATGTGTGAGCCTGAACACCCTCAACGCAAGATCGCGGGCACGCTTCCGGTCTGCCGCGGAACAGATGCTCGTTGCTCCGATGGTATTTCGGTCTTGAGTTTGAGGCGAGCGCTGAACCGGTGGAGAACGTGTTCTTGTCGTTCGGCGCCGGCTACCTCAATACGGAAATCGACGCCCCAGGAACGACCATTGGCGGCATTCCCATCGACGGCAATGAGTTGCCCATGGCGCCGGCATTCACATTGAACGGTGTGGCGCGCGACACGATCCCAACCAGCACATTGGGCACCTTCGCCCTGCAGGCAGACTTCAATTACCAAGACGATGTCTTCTTCCAAGTGGTCAATAACGGCATCGAATTCCAGGACGGTTACGCGTTGCTTAATCTCCGGGCTGGGTGGGTCGATCCAAAAGAACGGATCTCGCTCGACGTCTTTGTCGAAAATGTTCTGGATAAAGAGTATTTCGTCTTTGCCGGTAATGTGGCGGATCAAAACATCGGGTTGTGGGGAAGGCCGATTACGGCGGGGATTAAGCTCAGTCTAACGTACTAATCACGCGTCTACTCCCCTCTCTCGGTGGCAGCACAAAGTCTCTTGTCCTCACCGGCTTTGAGCTGCCGTCCCATTTTTTGAAGAGCCACCGGCATGGTCAGCCGCTCCATTGAACTCTTATCAAGGCACAGACGGGCATCTCTTTTGTTTGCTTTGGCGGCAGGCACGCTCATTGGCGATCTCAGTCTATTCATCGTGCCCTTGCTGGTCGGCGAGTTGATCAAGACCTTTGGGTTTTCTGAAGGGCAGATGGGTCTGATCATTGCCGGCCGTCTGGCCCTCCTCGTCGTCACCTCCTTCTTGGTTGCAAGCCGAATGCATCGATGGGACGGGCGAAAGGTTGCCATTGCAGGTGCCGGGGCCATCGTTTTCGCGAATTTGATTTCGGCAGTTGCGGCAAGCACCGAAATGTATGTGGCGTCACGTTTCGTTCTGGGAGCAGGCGAAGGCGCCATTTTGACGGCTGTGACGGCATTGGCGGCGAAGACCAGAGATCCGGAAAAAACGTTTTCTTTGATCGCCCTCGGTGTCGTTGGCGGCGCTATTGTCGTCTACCTGACAGTGCCCTACGCACTCGCGGCGTTGGGCCTAGAGCTCACGTTTCTATTGACAGCTCTGGCTGTGCTCTTCTTGGCGCCTGCTTTGTGGCTTCTGGGCCCATCGTCAAACGACACAGTTGTAACGGCGATGACCGCTTTTCCATGGACCTTGGTGGGCGCCGGCGTGCTGCTGGCCGAACTTCTTCTCAATGTGGGCGCCAACACCATGTGGTTTTATGTTGAGCTGATCGGGGCACGGCTCGGCCTGGGTGTGGAGCATGTGGGAACCACGCTCGCCCTTGTCTGCTTGTTCGCCTTGGTCGGACCGATCATCGCGCATCAGCTCAATACAAAATATGGCCGCCTTTTGCCCATCAGCGCCGGCTTTGTCCTGCTCGGCTTTGCGGCCATGCTGACCACGCACGCCGCCACACCGCTGTTCTATATGGTGGGCATTTCCATATCGAGCGCCATGCTCGGATTTTGTGGCATTTATCTTGTGGGATTGGCCGCTTACTTAGACCCAAGCGGTCGGCTTGCGGGCGCGACCCGCGGATTTGTCGCCATCGGCAACACGATCGCCCCGGGTTTGGGCGGCACGATCTTACTGGCAGGCGGAACCTATGAAACGATTGGATGGGTGTCGCTTCTCGCATCGCTCGGCGCAATCATGGTCATCTATTCGACCGTTCAAACCACGAGCCGTCCGATCCCAGGCTCCTAGCGTGGCGCCCATACGGCAGCTTACGGCGAAATCTGGCCCGTAAACCGGGAGCGGGGAGGAAAAGCCCCTTAACAAAGATGGGTGCATGGGGTTCATACAGTTTCTTGGGACTCGACCATCCCACTCCCCCGGCCCAGTTGCCCGATAGGGTACCCTCAGGGGCGGCTCGGCCGGGGGAGTGGGCCGGTGATGCATTCAAAGAAGATGGGTGCATGGGGTTCATCCAAGTTTTCGGGAGCGCCCCACCCTATGGTGGGCGAATGAGCGTTTGGCCGACCAACAAAGGCGGCCACAACGGGACTATTCACATGTCAAACAGCGGCCCCGATCCCGCCTCCGGGTTCAGGATAAGCTTGATGGTACGTCACGCCAAGGGTGCGGCTGTGGTTTCATGCCATTTACCGGCAGATTGGTTAACACTAGAGCGTCGTGCAGTGAAATGGAACCATTCTGCCGAGGTCGTTTTGCGTCAGGACCAAGCTGTCCGGCGCAGGCCATACTGGGAGTACGGTCAAGCCGGACGGCAAACAGAATTGATTCT
>JANQPL010000002.1 GCA_028289425.1 Alphaproteobacteria bacterium
GTTGGGTGCTCAAGGCATCCGGATCAACTGCGCCGGCCGCCTGAACGGCGCCGAGATTGCGCGCATGGAATGGTATCGCGAAGGCCGCGTGCCGCTTCATACGCTGCGCGCCGATATCGACTACGGCGTTGCGACGGCGTACACGGCGTACGGCATTTGCGGCATCAAGGTTTGGGTCTTTAAGGGCGAAATCCTGGAGCACGATCCCATGGCGCAAGACCGCCGGGCGCAGGAAGCGCAAGAAGGCGGCCGCCCTCCGGGCGGCGGCAGACCGCCAGGAGGGGGACGTCCCCCGCGTGGAAAGGAAGCTGCCTAGATCGTCAGCAGACGAACGAAGCACAGAAGTTGGTAAGAAGACATGTTACAGCCGAAACGAACAAAATACCGGAAAGCGCATAAGGGGCGCATTCACGGCAACGCCAAAGGCGGCACCACGCTTAACTTCGGAGCCTACGGTTTGAAGGCGACGGAACCTGCGCGCGTCACCGCGCGTCAGATTGAGGCGGCCCGGCGTGCCATCACCCGTCACATGAAGCGTGCCGGGCGCGTGTGGATTCGCATCTTCCCCGATGTGCCGGTGTCCAAGAAGCCAACCGAAGTGCGCATGGGTAAAGGTAAGGGCTCGCCGGAATTTTGGGCCGCCAAAGTAAAGCCCGGCCGCATCATGTTCGAAATCGATGGTGTGCCGAACAATGTGGCGCGGGAAGCGCTGCGCTTGGGCGCTGCCAAATTGCCGCTCGGTGTGCGCTTTGTTGCGCGCGTGGGCGACAATTAAGAGACACGAAAGACTGGAGTGAAGGCCATGCAGGCCAGAGACATGAACGCTGCAAAATATCGCGCCATGACGGCCGATGAACTCGATGACGAGCTGAAGAAGCTCAAGAAGGAGCAGTTCAATTTGCGCTTTCAAGGGGCTACCGGCCAGTTGGAAGGCACGAACCGCATCAAAGAAGTTCGCCGGACCATTGCGCGCATCAAAACGTTGCAGAACGAAGCGGTCGCGAAAGCGTCGCAATCAGAACAAGGAGCTTGATCGATGCCGAAACGCATACTTCAGGGCGTCGTCGTCAGCGACAAAACCGACAAGACCGTCGTGGTGCGGGTCGAGCGCCGTTTCACCCATCCGGTGTTCCAGAAGACGGTGCGCCGCGCGAAAAAATACCATGCCCATGACGAGGCAAACGCGAAGAAAGAAGGCGATGTGGTGCGCATTCAGGAATGTAAGCCCATCTCCAAGAACAAACGATGGGAAGTAATCGGCGACGGTTGAGTTCGTGTGCGCCCAAGAAATCGAACTTGGTGCGCACCGAGGTGGCCCGCAAAAGTTGAGGTTCAGCGATGATACAAATGCAATCAAGATTAGATGTTGCTGACAATTCGGGCGCGCGTAGTGTCATGTGCATCAAGGTGCTTGGCGGCTCCAAGCGTAAATACGCCAGCGTGGGCGACATTATCGTCGTCAGCGTCAAAGACGCGATTCCCCGCGGCCGAGTGAAAAAGGGCGATGTGCTAAAGGCGGTCATCGTGCGCACCGCGAAAGATATTCGCCGCGCCGACGGCAGCGTCATCCGCTTCGACCGGAATGCGGCTGTTCTGGTGAACAATCAGATGGAACCGATCGGTACACGGATCTTTGGCCCGGTGACCCGCGAACTGCGTGCGAAGAACCACATGAAGATCGTATCGCTTGCCCCAGAGGTGCTGTGATGGCTCAAAAACTGAAAATCAAAAAGGGCGACAAGGTGATCGTCGTTGCGGGCCGCGATAAAGGCAAGAAGGGAGATGTGTTGCGCGTCTTTCCCGAGAAAAACCGTGCCATCGTCCAAGGCGTGAACATCGTGCAGCGTCATCAGGCGCAAACCCAGCGGCAGCAAGGCGGCATCGTTCGCAAAGAAGCGTCGATCCACATTTCCAATTTGGCCCATGTGGATCCCAAATCGGGCGACGCCACGCGCATTGGCTATAAGACGCTGGAGGATGGACGCAAAGTCCGCTTCGCAAAATCGTCAGGAGAAGTCATCGATGTCTGAGGCAAATTACACGCCGCGGATGAAGACCGAGTATTTGGATGTGGTCCGTCCGGCATTGGTCGAAAAGTTTAGTTACAAGAATCCGATGGAAGTGCCCAAGGTTGAGAAAGTGGTTCTCAATATGGGTGTCGGCGAAGCAGTGGGCGATTCCAAGAAGGTAAAGTCCGCCGTCGAGGCCTTGACGCTCATTTCCGGGCAGAAACCCGTCGTCACCAAGGCCAAGAAGTCGATCGCGAGTTTTAAGGTGCGCGAAGGCATGCCGATCGGCGCGAAGGTGACCCTGCGCCGCAATCACATGTACGAGTTTCTCGACCGTTTAGTGACCATCGCGCTGCCCCGGGTGCGGGACTTCCGTGGTCTTAACGGGAAGAGCTTCGATGGCCGTGGCAATTACGCCATGGGGCTTAAGGAACACATCGTGTTCCCGGAAATCAATTACGACCAGGTCGATGAGATCTGGGGCATGGACATTGTGGTGTGCACATCCGCGAAATCGGACGACGAAGCACGCGAGCTCCTTCGCGGCTTCAAGTTTCCGTTCACGAATTAGACGTGTTGCCGAGAGAAAGGCATCAGGAGGACCGACGTGGCAAAAAAGAGTGCAATTGAACGTGACAAGAAACGCCGGAAGATGGCCAAGCAATCGGCTTCGCGCCGCGCACGGCTGCGCGCGATTGCGAATGATCAGTCGCTGCCGCCGGAAGAGCGTTTTGCTGCGCGTTTGAAGCTGGCGCAACTGCCCCGCAATTCGTCGCCCAGCCGCATCCGTAACCGGTGTGAGGTGACGGGCCGGCCGCGTGGCTTTTACCGCAAAATGCGCATGTCGCGCATCGCACTGCGTGAGCTGGCGTCGTCAGGACAAATTCCTGGCATGGTCAAGTCGAGCTGGTAGGAGAACGACGTATGTCAATGACCGATCCGTTAGGGGATATGCTGACCCGCATCCGCAACGCGCAAATGCGCGGCAAGTCGGTGGTGAACACGCCAGCTTCGAAATTGCGCCGCCGGGTTTTGGATGTTCTGGAGTCGGAAGGATTTATTCGCGGCTACACGGAAGTGGAGCATGCAGGCAACAAGCCTGAGTTCGAAATCTCCCTTAAATATTTCGAAGGCCGTCCAGTGATCAAGGAAATCAAACGGATTTCCAAGCCGGGACGGCGGGTCTATTCCCAGGCATCCAAGCTGCCGCGTGTCGGCAACGGCCTTGGCATTTCGATTGTGTCCACGCCGAAGGGTGTCATGTCGGACTCGGTCGCGCGCGACAACAATGTAGGTGGCGAGGTTCTGTGCCAGGTCTTCTAAGACAGGCGGCAGGGACAAACAGAAACTAGGACATGGGCGATGTCTAGAATTGGAAAAAAACCGATCACGATACCAAGCGGCGTTACCGTGACCATCGACGGACAGGACGTTAAGGTGAAAGGCTCTAAGGGTGAGCTTGCGCTGACGCTTGTCGACGATGTGAAGGTGGAACAGCGTGACGAAGGCATCGTTGTGGAACCGCGCGGCGATACCAAGCGGGCGCGCTCCATGTGGGGCATGAGCCGTACCTTGGTCGGCAACATGATTACCGGTGTGTCGGAAGGGTTCACCAAAGAGCTTGAGATCAACGGCGTTGGTTATCGTGCCCAGATGAAAGGCAAGGATCTTCAGCTGCAGTTGGGCTTCAGCCATGACGTTCTGTTTCCCGTGCCCGAGGGCATCAAGATCGAGTGTGAGAAGAACACGCAGATCAAGATCAGCGGTGTCGACAAGCAGCAGGTGGGGCAAGTGGCTGCGAAGATCCGCTCCTACCGGCCGCCGGAGCCGTACAAGGGCAAGGGTGTGAAATATGCGGATGAATATATCTTCCGCAAAGAAGGTAAGAAGAAGTAAGGCAGGCTTAGGCAAATGGATAAAAGCACAAAGCTCGTCAATCGGCGCAAGACGCGTGTGCGGAACGCGCTGGCAAAGTCCAACAAAGGGCGGCCGCGGCTTTCCGTGTTTCGCTCGTCGAAAAACATTTACGTCCAGATCATCGATGATGTGGAAGGGCGCACGATCGCCTCTGCCTCCACGATGGAAAAAGACATGCGCGAAAAGATCGCCTATGGCGGCAACAAAGAAGCCGCCGCGCAAGTGGGCAAGATCATCGCCGAGCGCGCCGCCAAGGCAGGCGTTGAAAAAGTAGTTTTTGACCGTGGGGCCTATCTGTTCCACGGACGTGTAAAGGCGCTGGCAGATGCTGCGCGCGAAGCTGGCTTAACCTTTTAAGGAACGGACACGTGGCACGAGGTGATAATCGCGAAGACCGCGATAGCGAATTTGTAGACAAGCTGGTGGCCATTAACCGGGTCGCCAAAGTGGTGAAGGGTGGCCGCCGATTTGGCTTTGCGGCTTTGGTGGTTGTGGGCGACCAGCGCGGCCGTGTGGGCTTCGGCCACGGTAAGGCCCGGGAGGTGCCGGAAGCCGTGCGTAAGGCGACCGAAAGCGCCAAGCGCTCCATGATCCGAGTGCCGTTGCGGGAAGGCCGCACGCTCCATCACGATGTCAAAGGTCGCGCCGGTGCCGGTAAGGTGGTCTTGCGGGCCGCACCCACGGGTACGGGCATCATCGCAGGCGGTCCCATGCGCGCGGTTTTCGAGACGCTAGGCGTGCACGACGTTGTCGCAAAGTCGGTCGGATCGTCCAACCCCTACAACATGATCCAAGCCACCTTCGATGCGCTCAAGAATTCCTATTCGCCGCGCACCATCGCCGCGAAGCGCGGCAAGAAGGTGGGTGAGATCGTCTCGCGCCGCGGCGAAGCCGTCACCGAATATGCGGCGGATGCGTAAGACCGCAGACTTAGGATCAAGACGATGGCTGACAAAAAGACGTTGAAAGTTAAACAGACGGGAAGTCCCATCCGGCGCACGAAGGATCAGCGCGCGACGTTGATCGGTTTGGGGCTTAACAAGATGAACCGGGTTTCCGAATTGGAAGATACCCCGTCGGTTCGTGGAATGATTCAAAAAGTAAAACACTTGGTTGAAATCGTTGAAGAGGGCGCTTAGGTAACCATGACTCGACAGCGGCGATCCAAGGATCGCGCAGAGCGTGTTGCCGCCCGCGATGAGACGTGAAGGGCGAAGGATATGAAGCTCAATCAGATCTCCGACAATAAAGGCGCCCGCAAGGCTCGCGTGCGCGTCGGCCGGGGTCTTGGCTCCGGCAAAGGCAAGACGGCCGGACGCGGCGTGAAAGGTCAGAAGTCTCGCTCTGGCGTTTCTATCAATGGGTTCGAAGGCGGGCAAATGCCCGTTCATATGCGTTTGCCTAAGCGCGGCTTCAACAAGCCGAACCGTCTTAGATTTGCAGAATTGAATCTCGGTCGTTTGCAACAAGCCATCGCTTCAGGGTCCGTGGATGCGGGATCGCCCATCACCGAGCAAGGCCTGGTAGAGGCCGGCGTCATTCGACGCCTGCATGACGGTGTGCGCTTGCTGGGCAACGGCAAGCTTGAGGCTAAAGTGGACATTTCGGTGACCGGCGCCAGCAAATCGGCTGTCAGTGCCGTTGAAGGGGCCGGCGGTAGCGTCACTATTTTGCCGCCCAAACGGGTACCCCAGCCGGGGCCGAAGGAGCGCAAGCCCGCCGACAAATCCAAAAAGAATTCGGATGGCAAGCGCGGTAAGAAGAAAGCCGCTGCCGCGTAATCGGCGGGAGCGCCACCTGGGAAAGGCCTTACGGTAGAGTAGATGGCTTCAGCAGCAGAACAATTAGCCGCCAATATTAACTTCGCGTCGTTTGCCAAAGCGGAGGAGCTCAAAAAGCGGCTATGGTTTACGCTGGGCGCGCTCGTCATTTACCGGATCGGTACCTACATTCCACTGCCGGGCATCGATCCGGTGGCCTATGCGCAAGCCTTCCAAAACCTGCAGGCCGGCATTGGCGGCATGGTCAATCTGTTCACCGGTGGCGCGGTGGAACGCATGGCCATCTTCGCGCTCAACATCATGCCGTACATCTCGGCTTCGATCATCATTCAGTTGATGACGGCCGTGTCGCCGCACCTCGAACAGCTCAAGAAAGAAGGCGAGCAAGGCCGCAAGAAGATTAATCAGTATACGCGCTATGGCACGGTGCTTCTGGCCACAGTGCAAGGGTTCGGTATCGCCATCGGACTTGAAGCCAGCAATGTGGCCGTCGACCCCGGATTGTTCTTCAGGCTCACTACTGTCATTACGCTGGTGGGCGGCACGATTTTCCTCATGTGGCTGGGCGAGCAGGTCACGGCACGCGGCGTGGGCAACGGTATTTCACTGATCATTTTTGCGGGCATTGTGGCTGAGTTGCCAAGGGCGGCCTTTGCCACCTTGCAGCAAGGCGCCACGGGCCAGATCTCCACCGGTTTGATCATCGGCGTCTTCATCCTGATCGTCGCCGTGATCACCGCGGTTGTTTTCGTGGAGCGGGCCCAGCGGCGCATTCCCATCCAATACCCAAAACGCCAGGTGGGGAACCGCATGTTCGGCGGCGACAGCTCTCACCTGCCCCTGAAGATCAACACCGCGGGCGTTATTCCGCCGATCTTTGCCTCGTCACTTCTGCTTCTGCCGGCAACGGCTGCGGGCTTCCTCGTTACCGGTCCCGAGGCGGGCAATGAATGGCTGCAGACCATCGTCACCCTGCTTGGCCGCGGCCAGCCGCTTTATTTGGGCCTCTATGCGGCGATGATCATCTTCTTCTGCTTCTTCTACACGGCCATTGTCTTCAATCCGGAGGACACGGCGGACAATCTGAAAAAGTATGGCGGGTTTGTGCCGGGCATAAGACCGGGCGCGCAGACAGCGGACTTCTTGGACAGAACACTGTCGCGCTTGACAGTGGTAGGTTCCGCTTATCTCACGGCCGTCTGTCTGATACCGGAGGTGCTCACATCCCAAGGGTCGGGCAGCCAGTATCTAGTGTTCTTTGGGGGTACATCGCTGCTCATTGTGGTCACGGTGACCATGGATACGGTGGCGCAGATCCAAAGCCATCTTTTGGCCCACCAATATGAGGGTCTGATCAAGAAATCGAAACTTCGGGGGGCGCGACGTTGAGATTGATCTTCTTGGGTCCGCCTGGCGCCGGGAAGGGCACGCAGGCGCAACGCATTGCGGACGCCTACAACATCGTTCAGTTGTCGACTGGCGAGATGCTTCGCTCGGCGGTTGCAGAGGGCACTGAAGTGGGCAAGAAGGCCAAGCCGATCATGGAACGCGGCGATCTGGTCCCCGATGAAATCGTCGTGGGCATCATCGACGAGCGGTTCGGCAGCCCGGATTGCGCAAACGGCTTCATTCTGGACGGTTTTCCGCGGAATACCGCCCAGGCAGAGGCGCTGGATTCGGTTCTTGAAAAGCGGAACATGGAACTGGACCACGTGGTTGAGCTGCAAGTGGACGATGAGGCCCTGGTGGAGCGGATTACCGGCCGGTTTACCTGCGCCAATTGCGGCGAAGGCTATCATGACAAGTTCAAACGGCCGCAGAAACCGGGGGTTTGCGACCGCTGCGGGCATCGAAAGTTCACCCGCCGAGACGACGACACCGAGGCCACAGTGCGCAGCCGCCTGGAGGTTTATCACCGGGAAACGGCGCCTTTGCTGGCCTATTACGGCGCCCAATCCAAGGTTAAATCGGTCGACGGCATGGCCGAAATGGACGAAGTGACCCGGCAGATTCAAGCCATTTTGGGGGCACCTTGAATGGTTGACTGGGGCCCGAGTTTTTCTATAATCCGCCGCTTCGCGAAGGATGCAATGAGCGTTGAGAGATTCGACCTGTGGGGCCAAGGGCCCGGTAGGGCGAAGTCTCTGTTTTCTTGTGCGCAGACCCGCGAAGCAGCTAACCAGGAGAGATCGCCGTGGCACGAATTGCTGGCGTAAACATACCGACGAACAAGCGCGTCGAAATTGCTCTGACCTACATCCATGGTATTGGCAACACCAAGGCCAGGGAAATCTGCACCAAGGTCGGCATCGATCAAGCGCGCCGCGTGCAAGACCTGTCCGATGCGGAAGTCATTCAGATCCGCGAGGTCATCGACGGCGACTACATGGTCGAAGGCGATTTGCGGCGCGAAGTGGCCATGAACGTGAAGCGCCTCATGGATCTCGGCTGCTATCGGGGTTTACGCCACCGGCGCGGCCTGCCGGTCCGCGGTCAGCGCACCCACACAAACGCGCGCACGCGGAAAGGCCCGGCAAAACCGATCGCGGGCAAGAAGAAATAACGCGACATCAATTTGATCTGCGGGCGCAAACCCCGCTGCAACGGATAGGGTTCAATGGCTGTTAAAGAAAAAGCACGGGTAAAACGTCGCGAGCGGAAGAACATTACCGCCGGGGTTGCTCATGTGAACGCCACATTCAACAACACGCTGGTCACGATTACGGATGCGCAGGGCAATGCGATCTCCTGGTCGTCGGCAGGCTCGATGGGCTTCAAGGGCTCTCGCAAGTCGACGCCCTATGCGGCGCAGGTGGCCGCGGAAGATGCGGGCAAGAAAGCCATGGAACACGGCATGAAGACCTTGGAGGTCGAAGTGACCGGCCCGGGCTCCGGTCGTGAATCTGCTCTACGCGCGCTTCAGGCGGTGGGCTTTACCATTACGACCATCCGCGATGTGACACCGATCCCGCACAATGGCTGCCGCCCACCAAAGCGGCGCCGCGTTTAAGAATTACGACGTGAGGCTCCCCCACGGGAGCACCTGTGAGAAGGCAGGCGGACCCCCGACCCCGCCTTCTTTATTCATAAGGAAAAAGCTGTGATCCAAAAGAATTGGCAAGAGCTTATTAAACCGACCAAGTTGAATGTCGAAGGCGCCCCCGACGTGGAGCGCGTGGCGACATTGGTGGCTGAACCGCTGGAACGCGGCTTCGGTTTGACCCTGGGCAACGCCCTGCGGCGCGTTTTGCTGTCGTCCCTTCAAGGGGCGGCGGTAACGTCGCTTCAAATCGACGGTGTTTTACACGAGTTTTCGTCGATTGCCGGTGTGCGCGAGGACGTCACCAATATCGTCCTCAACATCAAGTCGCTGGCGCTCAATCTGCACTCCCAAGGTCCAAAGCGCATCACTTTGCGCGCCGAAGGACCGGGCGAAGTGACGGCCGGACAAATCACCGAAGTTGCCGACGTGGAAATCCTCAATCCGGATTTGGTGATCTGCACTCTCGATGAGGAAGCGGAGATCCGGATGGAAATGACCGTGGACACGGGCAAGGGCTACGTGCCGGCCGACCGCAATCGGCCGGAAGATGCGCCGATTGGTTTGATCCCGGTGGATGCGCTCTACAGTCCGGTGAAGAAGGTCTCCTATCGTGTTGAAAACACACGGGAAGGTCAGATCTTGGATTATGATAAACTGATGCTGACGGTGGAGACCAACGGCGCCATCTCGCCGGAAAATGCGGTGGCCTATGCGGCGCGCATTCTCCAGGACCAGCTCCAGATCTTCATCACCTTCGAAGAGCCGTCCGAGCGGAAGGTGGAAGACACACGGCCGGAACTGGAGTTCAATCCTGCGCTGCTCAAGAAGGTGGACGAGCTGGAATTGTCGGTTCGGTCGGCGAACTGCCTGAAGAACGACAACATCGTCTATATCGGCGACCTGATCCAGAAGACCGAAGCGGAAATGCTGCGCACGCCGAATTTCGGCCGCAAGTCGCTCAACGAAATTAAGGAAGTCTTGGCGCATATGGGCCTGCATTTGGGCATGGAAGTGCCCAATTGGCCGCCGGAAAACATCGAAGATCTGGCCAAGCGCTATGAGGATCAATACTGACGCTTGGGTTTGCGTCGAGGGTTAAGGAGATAAACCATGCGTCACGGCAAGCACGGCCGCAGGTTCAATCGGTCATCGAGCCACCGCAAAGCCATGCTGGCAAACATGGCGGCGGCGCTGATCAAGCATGAGCAAATCAAGACCACGCTGCCCAAGGCGAAGGATCTGCGGCCGGTGGTGGAAAAGCTGATCACGCTCGGCAAGCGCGGCGATCTCCATGCCCGGCGGCAAGCCATTGCGCAACTCCAAGATCTGCCCATGGTACGTAAGCTGTTTGACGTGCTCGGGCCGCGCTATGAAGAGCGGGCCGGTGGCTATACGCGGATCATCAAGGCCGGGTTTCGCTACGGCGACGCCGCGCCCATGGCGGTGATTGAGTTCGTCGACCGGGATCCCGATGCGAAAGGGATTGATTCCGGGCCCGACCAAAATGCTGATGATGAAAGTGAAGCCGACGCCGCATAAGTTTGAATTTTAAGGAAAAATGACATTTAGGGCAGCCAAAGAGCTGCCTTTTTTGTTTTTCCGCACATTTCGCGATACACACCAGATCCTGTTCATGTTGAGTATTTTAGGATTGACCAATGAACATTAGGGCTGAGACCAATTTCCCCTCTAGCCGCCGGATTTGGCGCATGGTGAGCGCACTCGCGCTCGCCGGGGCAGCGTTGTCTGTCTTCTATTTCACCTCCGGCGCTCAGGAAACGGTGGACGAACCTGCGCCCGAGGTGATGAGAGAGCTGCCCGAAAGCCGCGCACAGGTTCAATTGTCCTATGCCCCGTTGGTGCGGGAAGCTGCCCCCGCCGTCGTCAATGTCTATGCCAAGCGGGTGGTCGAGGCGCGCTCGCCCATTATGTCCGATCCGTTCTTTCGGCGCTTTTTCGGCGATGGATCCTTCGGCATGCCGCGCGAGCGGGTGGAAAGCTCGCTGGGATCTGGTGTCATTGTGCGGGATGACGGTGTGGTGGTGACCAACAACCACGTCATCAAGGGCGGCGATCAGTTCACGGTCGTTCTGTCCGACCGGCGGGAATTCGATGCCACCTTGATCGTTGCCGACGAAAAAACCGATCTGGCGGTCCTGCAAATCGATCCGGGCAATGAGCAACTGCCGGCCCTGCGCTTTCGCGATTCCGACAATTTAGAAGTGGGCGACATCGTCCTCGCCATCGGCAACCCGTTCGGTGTGGGCCAGACAGTCACCAGCGGCATCGTTTCCGCGCTGGCGCGCACCCAGGTGGGTGTGTCGGACTTTCAATCCTTCATTCAAACGGATGCGGCCATTAACCCGGGCAATTCCGGCGGCGCGCTGATCACGCTGGACGGCGGTCTTGTGGGCATCAACACCGCCATCTTCACCCGAGGCGGCGGTTCCATCGGCATCGGATTTGCCATTCCCTCCAAACTGGTGGAGCGGGTAGTGAACGCGGCGGTCACAGGTGGCATTGTAGAGCGCCCGTGGCTTGGCGCCGACACCCAGCGCGTAACGGCGGAAATCGCCGACACGATCGGTCTCGACCGACCGCGTGGCGTGCTGGTCACCCAGATCCACCCCATCAGTCCGGCGGGCGATGCGGACGTGAAGGTGGGCGACGTCATCACGTCGATCGACGGCTATGAGATTTTCGACCCGGAAGGGCTCCAATACCGGATCGCCACCCAAGACATTGATGCGAAGGTAGATCTGCAAGTCCGCCGGCGCGGCGAACTGAAAAAAGTTGCCGTCCAACTGGCGAAACCTCCGGAAGATCCACCAAGAGACATCCAAAAAATCTCCGGTGAAAACCCGGTCGCGGGTGCAACGGTCGGCAATTTATCTCCCGCCTTTGCCGAAGAAATCGGTGTAAGCCCTTGGCAGGAAGGGGTGATCATCACGGAAATCGAGCGCCGCTCCATTGCCTCTCGATTGAGGCTTCGCCCCCGTGACATTATTTTGGAAGTGAACGGCCGGAAGACCCCGACGATCCAAACACTTGTGATGGCCATCGAAACGGATCAGCGCAGCTGGGATTTTGTGATCAAGCGGGGCGACCGAAAGATTTCGGTGACGTTCAGGATCTAACGGGAATCCAAAAGGAACCTCCTATGGCGACATTGTTCGAAGCGGCTGGCCTCTCGGACGATGCGCCGCGCCCCCTCGCTGATCGGCTCCGGCCAAAATCATTGGACGAGGTGGTCGGGCAAGACCACCTGTTGCAAGGCGACGGCCCGATTGCCCGCATGGTCAGCAGCGGCAAGTGGGCCTCGTTAATTCTGTGGGGGCCGCCGGGCACCGGCAAGACCACAATCGCACGCCTGTTGGCGGAAGCGAGCCAGCTTTCCTTCGTGCAAATCTCGGCCATCTTCAGCGGTGTCGCGGATCTGCGCAAGGTGTTTGACGCGGCCAAGGCGTTACGCGAGCAGGGCAAGGGCACTTTGCTTTTCGTGGACGAGATCCATCGGTTCAATCGGTCTCAGCAAGACGGTTTTCTGCCCCATATGGAAGACGGCACCATCATTCTGGTGGGTGCGACGACTGAAAACCCGTCCTTCGAACTGAACGGCGCCATTCTCTCCCGCGCGCAGGTGCTGGTGCTCAACCGGCTGCAGGATGCCGATCTAGAAACGCTGCTTGAGCGCGCCGAAACGACCGCGGGAAAAAAGCTGCCGCTGGATGCGGAAGCGCGGGAGCTGATGAAGCGCATGGCCGATGGGGACGGGCGTTATCTGCTCAACCTGGCGGAAGATCTGTTGGAGCGCCATGCGGAAGAAATGCTGGATGCGGAAGCGCTGGTGGCCTCCGTCCAGAAGCGCGCGCCGCTTTACGACAAAACTCAAGAAGAACATTACAACCTCATAAGTGCGCTGCATAAATCGATTCGCGGGTCCGATGTGGATGCTGCCCTTTATTGGCTTGCACGCATGTTGGTGGGGGGCGAAGACCCGCTTTACATCCAGCGCCGTTTGGTGCGCGCGGCCATGGAAGATATCGGCATGGCCGATCCTCAGGCGCTGCCCCACGCCATCGCGGCCAAAGACGCCTATGAGTTTTTGGGAAGCCCTGAAGGGGATCTGGCGCTTGCCCAAACGGTCATTTATCTCGCCACCGCACCCAAATCCAATGCGGCCTACACAGCCTTCAGCACCTCCAAAGCAGCGGCGAAGCAGCATGGCTCGCTCATGCCGCCCAAGCACATCCTGAACGCGCCGACCAAGCTGATGAAGGATCAAGGATACGGTGCCGGCTACGAATATGACCATGAAGCCGAAGACGCTTTTTCGGGCCAGAATTACTTTCCGGAGAACATGGACCGGGACCAATTTTACCGCCCCGTCGAACGCGGTTTCGAGCGCGAGGTTGCGAAACGCCTCGAATACTGGTCAAAGCTTCGGGCGACAGATCGAAGCTCATAGGGATTCCATGTGGACCTATTTGGCAGTTGGTGCAGGCGGCGCGTTGGGCGCCATGGCCCGCTATGCGGTGTCCGCCCAGGCCTTGCATATGATGGGCCCGAACTTTCCCTGGGGAACTTTGTTTGTGAATGTGTTGGGAAGCTTTCTGATTGGGGTTCTGGTGGAAGCCCTTGCGCTCAAAATCAACATAACGCCCGAACTGCGCTTACTATTGGTCACAGGTTTCCTGGGTGGATTTACGACCTTCTCGGCCTTTTCGCTGGATGCGGTGAATATGGCGCAACGGGGTGACCTGTCGAATGCGGCCGTCTATGTGGTGGCGTCGGTGACGTTGAGCATCGGTGCTCTGATCGTCGGGCTGGTGCTCACCCGGTGGGTGCTGGCGTGAGCGGCGTGCAGCAAATCGAAGTCGCTGAATCCGATTCGGAGATCCGTTTGGATCGATGGTTCCATCGGCACTTCCCGGGGCTTAGCCATGGGCGATTGCAGAAGCTCCTCAGGAAGGGACAGGTGCGCGTGGACGGGGCGCGCGCAAAAGCATCGGACAGGGTCAATGCCGGTCAAATCATTCGCGTGCCGCCGATCCAAGAAGAGGCCCCCAACGCTGCCGCAAAACCGGCCCGACAAAAGCTTAGTGCGGACGAGAAGAAATTCATTCAATCACTTGTTTTGTTTAAGAATTCGGATCTTATTGCAATCAACAAACCGGCCGGTCTAGCGGTTCAGGGCGGCACCAAAACCCATCGGCACATCGATGGCATGTTGGACGGCTTACGCTTCGGTGAGAAGGAGCGGCCCAAGCTCGTGCACAGGTTGGATCGCGATACCAGCGGCGTTTTGGTGCTGGCCCGCACTGCAAAAGCTGCCGCAACCCTATCTGCGGCCTTCCGCAGCCGGCGCGTTAAAAAGATCTATTGGGCGCTCACCAAAGGCGCGCCGCCGATCCGGAAAGGCATCATCGATGTGCCCCTTATCAAAGCGGCTTCCGCCGCCCAGCAAGGCCGTGAAATGATGATGCCTGACTTGGACGATCAGGCGGCCGCGCGGTCCACCAAAACCGCCTATCAAGTAGTGTCATCGATCGGCGGCGAAATGTCGTGGCTGGCGCTTCAGCCGGTCACCGGGCGCACCCATCAGCTACGGGCCCACTGCGCAGCAATTGGAAATCCGATCATCGGCGATCACAAATATGGCGAACGGCAGGCTATCAATCCGGACCTTGCGGACCAATTACATCTTCACGCCCGCAGATTGGACATAAACGACCGGAAGCTCGGCAACATATCGATTGTCGCTCCATTGTCGGCCCATATGAAAAAGAGCTGGGGCTTTTTGGGGCTGGTCGAGCGAGAGGGTGACGAAATTGAGTTGGCACAGGAAGAGGATCCCTTAAGCCAATGAGTAGACTTATTGTTTTCGATTGCGACGGGACGCTGGTCGACAGTCAGTTCGTGATTACTGCGGCCATGAACCAAGCGATGACCAGCCACGGCTTTCCCACCATCGAGCGGGAACTTGTGCGCCGTGTCGTCGGCCTTTCCTTGGTGGAAGCGGTGGCGATGTTGATTCCCAACGAACCGCAAAGGGTTCACCATAACGTTGCCAAAGAGTACAAAGCCGCCTTCCAGACTTTGCGGCGCGATCCCGCTCACCACGAGCCTCTGTTTCCCGGCGCCGATGGTGCGATTCGGTCCGTTGCCGGGAGCGGCGATCATCTGGGTTTGGCCACCGGCAAATCCCGCCGCGGTGTGGCCTCGGTATTGGGGCTTCATGGATGGGAACAGTTATTCGACACCATACAAACCGCCGATGACGGGCCGGGTAAGCCCCATCCCCATATGCTGGAGCAGGCCATCGCCGAAACCGGCGCAAACCCCGCCGAAACGGTCATGATTGGCGATACGACCTACGACATGGAAATGGCGAAATCCGCCGGTGTTCGCGCCATCGGCGTGAGTTGGGGGTATCACGCACCTGAAGAATTGATCGGCTCCGGCGCAGAAATTGTCACGAAAGACTTTGCTCAGCTCTTAAAAGCCTTAAACTAAGAGAGTGTTTTCCGCAGTGACGGATTGGCCTTGTCCAACCGGCCCCGGCACTGCGGCACGAGGGGTCAGACGAAAAAAGGCGACACCACATGCGCGCTTTTCGCGGGATATTATGGTGTGCGGCGATACTTCTTGCGGTATCGGTCATTGGCCTGTTCGTGCTTTCCACTCAAGATCTAAGAGTTGCCAAGCCGCATTTCGAAAAGGCGTTGAGCCAACAGATCGGCCATCGGGTTTCGATTGATGGGCCTATTCGCGCCGCCCTCATTCCGGAAGGGCTGCGTCTTGCCCTTCATGACGTGGCCGTTGAGAACGTGGACTGGGGGCTTGAGCCCAATGCAGGCAAGGCACACCGCATCGTTTTGGATATGCGCCTTTGGCCATTGTTCGACCGACAGGTGGAGCTCGACCGGCTGAGCATATCCGGCGCCACAGTCTATGTGGAGCGGAACAGCGCCGGGCAAGTCAATTGGGGCACGTTGACGGACGGGTCCGGTCAGCCCGATGCCGTGCTGCAGATGAGCTTCACGGATATCGAGCTTCAGTTCTATGATCTCTCGAAGAATGGTCTCACTCGTCTGGCGATCAGAGAGCTATCGGTTCATCCGACTGGCGACGGCGTATCTTATGACGGACGTCTGCAGCTTGCCGGCCAGCCGGTGACGTTCACGGGGCAGGCTCGGCAGTTGGCGAATTGGGAAGATGGGAAGGCCGCCCAAATCCAAAACGACGTTTCCATCGCCGGCTACGATTTTGACATTGAAGGTGCGCTGGCAGATCCGCGCACCCACTCGTCAGAACTGACCATTAGCGGCCGGGTCCCGCCGGACAGCATTCTGCCCGGCCTGTTCGGTCATGTAGACTCTGGCCAATTGATGACCGCCCAACTTCAGCTGAGCAAGGATCAGCTTGTCCTGGATGATCTTGCTTTCGGCGACGAGGAGGAAGGGCCGATTGCACGGGTTGCATTTTTGTGGACACCGTTCGAAAGGCCAAAGATTGATGCGTACGTCCATGCACTCAATATGGATGTAGACAGCTCTGTTCTCGGCGGGCTTTCCGGCGGAAACGAGTTCTCCGATGTGGCCGAACGAGCAGCAGTGATCGCGCACAACTGGGACACTCACATCGAGATCCAAGTGGGCCGGCTGGAACTGGCCGGTACGCAATTGGATGACATTCACCTTAATCTCAATGCTCGTGACGGCCGGGTGGCTGACAGCTCCATCTCCGCATTGATGGCGGGCGGATATGTTGAAGTCCCGTTCGACATCTGGTTTGAGCCCAATTTGTCGATTGCCGCACGTCCACGCGCGCGCAGCATTCGGCTCGCCCATTTGCAGGCGGAAGGCGGCGAGGCGTTGCCCTTTGACGGTTTGATGAGTGTGGCGGCCGACCTTAGCGCGGAAGGAAACGATCCCGCGGAGCTTCTTAGCTCTTTGGAAGGGCAGACCAATCTGCTGTTGGGTGATGGAATCATCAGCAGCGCGGCGAATGTTGTGTCTGGCGAGAACGCCTGGGGCGAAATCTGGCAATTGCTGAGTTATGGCCGATGGCACGGGGACTCGCCCAACGAAGATATCGAGCTTTCCTGTGTGGTGAGCCGGTTCGATTTCGTGGGCGGCCTTGCCACCGCAAATGGCTTCTTAGTGGAGACCAAGCAAGCGGCGACCACGGGTTCCGGATATTTGGATTTGCGTGAGGGCCGCATTGATTTCCGTTTGTCACCTCGCCCCAAGGACCCTGTTCTTTTGGCCGCTGCCACGGACCTTCGGGTGGCTGGCGAAATTGCTCGGCCCGTACTGACCCCGCAGCGGGAGCCGACCACGGATCGCCGTGGGTCCGGCGGTGTGGGAACATTGGTGCTATCGGGGGGTGCCCAGTCGCTCCTGCCGCTGATCGAAATCGGCCATGACAACGAGAATGTCTGTACGCGGCAGATTTCGGGATCGGTCTCAAGCGCATCGCCGCTCAGCACAGACGGTGCTTCCGGCGGCGGCGGATGACGCAGCGCGAGCGCTTCTACAAATCAGTTACCCTTTCTGAAATCGAAAATGGTGTTGAAATCCTACTCGATGGCAGGCGCGTGCGAACGCCTGGGAAGAGCCCGCTGGTTTTGGCGAACCGTGACATTGCGGAGGCGGTGGCCGAGGAATGGTCGCGCCAAGAAAAAGAAATTGACCCGCTCTCCATGCCGCTCACCCGGCTTGCGAATTCCGCCATCGATCAAGTGGCGCCCGAGCGCGCCAAGGTCACCGACCAACTTGTGAGTTACGCCGGCTCGGACCTTACCTGTTACCGTGCCGACGAGCCTGAGACGCTGCAGCGGACGCAAGCCATCAAATGGGATCCATTGCTTGACTGGTTCCATGAGGAAACCGGCGCCCGGCTCGTTCCCACCGCCGGCATCATGCCGCTTACGCAAAGCGAACAGGCTTTGGCTGCGGTGCGGGAGGCGCTCGATCGACTGTCCGTACAAATCCTAACGGGCCTGCATGTGGCGACCACGTCTGCGGGCTCGATGGTAATCGGATTTGCAGGCATCCACGGCCGGCTTTCGACGGACGAGGCATGGGAAACCGCCACCATTGACGAGCGATGGCAGCGGGAAAAATGGGGCACCGATGCCGAAGCCCTGAAGCGGGAAAAGGCGCTGCGCCAAGACTTTGCCGACGCGGTCCGCTTCGCCGCTTTACATCATTCTAATGGTTAATTCCCCTTAGAAATGCTGGGGTTTAGGGGATGGCGGCAATTTTACATATCATAGTTGTGCAATAATTCGCGCCAATCGCATTTGGTGGTTTTGAGCGTTGGCAACCCCAAAGGGGGGTGCTATGTCACTCTGGCCGAAAGGGGCCTCGGACTGCTCTGCGAGCGACCGCTCTTCGTCACCCGAAACAAGAATGATCAGAGGGAAGAATGAAGGAGATACTTCATCGTCTTGAATTGAAGCGTGCTGAAGCCCGTCTGGGGGGCGGTCAAAAGCGGATCGACCAGCAGCACTCGCGGGGCAAGCTCACGGCGCGCGAACGGCTCGAACTCCTACTGGACGAAGGCTCCTTCGAAGAATTCGACATGTTTGTGGAACACCGGGCGGTCGAGTTCGGCATGCAGGAAAACAAGGTGCCGGGCGATGGCGTGGTCACCGGCTGGGGCACCATCAACGGCCGGCTTACCTACGTCTACAGCCAAGACTTTACGGTGTTCGGTGGGTCTCTTTCTGAGACCCATGCCAAGAAGATCGTCAAAATCATGGACATGGCCATGAATGTTGGTGCACCGGTCATTGGGCTAAATGACTCGGGTGGGGCGCGCATTCAAGAAGGTGTCGACTCCCTTGGGGGGTATGCGGACGTTTTCTTAAAGAACGTGATGGCCTCCGGCGTGGTGCCCCAAATCTCCGTCATTATGGGGCCGTGCGCGGGCGGCGCGGTCTATTCGCCGGCCATGACGGATTTCATTTTTATGGTGCGCGACACGTCTTACATGTTCGTCACCGGTCCGGACGTGGTGAAGACGGTGACCCAGGAAACGGTGACCCAGGAAGACTTGGGCGGAGCAACGCCGCATACGCAAAAGTCTTCGGTTGCCGACGGTGCCTTCGATAATGACGTGGAAGCGTTGGCGGGGATTCGCCGGCTGTTCGATTTCCTTCCGTTGTCGAACAAAGAGCAGCCGCCTGTGCGGCCCGTGTTTGATGAGCCCGAACGGATTGAGATGTCCCTCGACACGTTGGTGCCGGCCAATCCCAACAAGCCTTATGACATGTTGGAATTGATTACCAAGGTCGCAGACGAGGGCGATTTCTTCGAAATCCAGAAGGATTACGCTAAGAACATCATCACCGGATTTGCACGGATCGAAGGGTCCACAGTGGGCATCGTGGCGAACCAACCCATGGTGTTGGCGGGTTGTCTGGATACCAATTCAAGCCGCAAGGCGGCGCGCTTCGTGCGCTTCTGCGATTGCTTCAACATTCCCATTGTTACCTTCGTGGACGTGCCGGGCTTCCTGCCCGGCACGAGCCAGGAACATGGCGGGATCATCAAGCATGGCGCGAAGCTGCTGTTTGCCTATGCGGAAGCGACAGTACCGAAGGTGACTGTCATTACACGGAAGGCGTTCGGCGGTGCTTATGACGTTATGTCGTCCAAGCACATTCGCGGCGATGTGAACTATGCCTGGCCGTCGGCGCAGATTGCCGTGATGGGCGCGAAAGGGGCCGTGGAAATCATCTACCGGTCCGAAATCGGCGATGACGGGGCGATTGCCAAGCGCACACAGGAATATGAAGACCGCTTCTTGAGCCCGTTCGTGGCGGCCCAGCGCGGTTACATCGACGAAGTGATCATGCCCCATTCGACGCGGCGCAGGCTGTCGCGGGCGCTGGCCATGCTGGCCAACAAGGATCAGTCCAATCCTTGGAAGAAACACGACAACATCCCGCTGTGACACGGCCAGACAAAATCAAGAGTTAGCGCATGTTCTCAAAAATTCTCATTGCCAATCGTGGTGAAATCGCCTGCCGTGTCATCAAGACCGCGCGCAAGATGGGCATCAAGACCGTGGCGGTCTATTCGGAAGCCGACGCCGATGCGCTTCATGTGGAAATGGCGGACGAGGCCGTTTTCATCGGGCCGCCGCCGGCCTCTGAATCCTATCTGGTGATCGATAAGATCATCGATGCCATTAAGCAGACCGGCGCCGAAGCGGTTCACCCCGGCTATGGCTTCTTGTCGGAAAATGCGGATTTCGCCAAAGCCCTACACAATGCGGGCATTGCCTTTATCGGCCCGAACATCGATGCCATCTCGGCCATGGGCGACAAGATCGAATCCAAGAAGATCGCGCAGAATGCCGGCGTGAACACCATTCCAGGGTTTTTGGGCGCCATTCCCGATGCGGATGAAGCGGTCAAGATCGCCAAGGAAATCGGCTTCCCGGTCATGATCAAGGCATCCGCCGGGGGTGGGGGCAAAGGCTTGCGCGTGGCCTACAATGAAGACGAGGTGGCCCAAGGCTTTCAGTCCGCCATGAACGAGGCGCGCTCAAGCTTTGGTGACGACCGGACCTTCATCGAGAAATTTGCAAGCGAGCCCCGGCACATCGAAATTCAGGTGCTGGCTGACAAACACGGCAACGCCATCTATCTGGGCGAGCGGGAATGTTCCATCCAGCGCCGCCACCAAAAGGTGATCGAAGAAGCCCCCAGCCCCTTTATCGATGCGGCCACCCGCGCGGAGATGGGCGAACAGGCAGTGGCCCTTGCCAAAGCCGTGGGTTATGAGTCCGCCGGCACGGTGGAGTTCATTGTCGATAAGGACCGGAACTTCTATTTCCTGGAAATGAACACGCGCCTTCAGGTGGAACACCCGGTGACGGAACTGATCACTGGTTATGATCTAGTGGAACAAATGATCCGCGTGGCCGCGGGCGAAAAACTTACGATCTCCCAAGGCGATGTGGAACTGAAAGGGTGGGCGATCGAATCCCGCATCTACGCGGAAGATCCGTTCAGAAACTTTTTGCCGTCCATCGGCCGCTTGGTGCGCTACAGCCCGCCGCCGGAATCCGAAGAAGACGGCAGGCGCGTGCGCAACGACACGGGTGTGCAAGAGGGTGGCGAGATCTCGCTCTATTACGATCCCATGATCGCCAAGCTCTGCGTCCATGCGGAAGACCGCGCGGCCGCCATCGAACATATGAGCCAAGCGCTCGACGAATTCTACATTGACGGCATTCAGCACAACATTCCGTTCCTGAATGCAGTGATGAGCCATCCGCGCTTCCGCTCGGGCGATTTCACCACGGGCTTTATCGCTGAGGAATTTCCCGACGGCTTTGAAGGGGCCGAGTTGGGCGAAACCACCCGCGAAGTTCTGGTGGGGGTCGCCGCCCGGGCGCATGCCACCATGGCGACCCGTGCAGCCCAGATCAGCGGGCAGCTCCATGACGGCTATGGCGCCGACGAGGAGCGGCAGAATTGGGTCGTCACCATCGACGGCAAGAATTACGAGATCAACATCGGCGAAGACGATATTGCCGACGAGGATCTGGAAGTGGACGTTCTGCCACGCTGGGAAGCGGACCGGGCGCGCCATCTTGTCGTGAATGGCGAATGGACGCCGGGCCAACCCCTGTTCCAAGGCCAAGTGAACGAAAAAGATGTGGCCGTGCAGGTAAAACCCCTCGATGACGGCTTCATGCTGAGCTATCGAGGGGCCACCGTGAAAGCGGCCGTGCGTTCGCCGCGCGCGGCGGAGCTTGCCGCGCTGATGCCCGAAAAAGTGGCGCCCGATACGTCCAAGTTCCTCCTATGCCCCATGCCGGGCCTGGTGGTCTCCATCGATGTGGAAGTGGGGCAGGAAGTGAAAGCGGGCGAGACACTCGCCGTGGTCGAAGCCATGAAAATGGAAAACGTTCTGCCGGCGGAACGGGATGGGGTTGTCGCCAAGATCAACGCGGGCCCCGGCGACAGCCTGGCGGTGGACGAAGTGATCCTTGAGTTTGAGTAGGGCGCGCTTACAGCGCTCCCGCAATCATGGCGCCACCCGATATGGCGATGCATTCGCCCGTCACCCAGGCGCCGGCGGGCGATACAAAATAGAGAATGGCGGCGCCCAAATCTTCGGGCTTGCCAAGGCGACCAGCGGGCAGTCGGAGCCTCTTTTCAACGGCCGGCAGATCTGCGTCCGTCCAATTAAGGGCCTTCATGGCGATGGCCGTGGGCACGAGACCGGGCATCACACAATTCACGCGGATGCGTGGGCCCAATTCGTATGCGAATGATTGGGTGAGCGAGTTTACCGCGCGTTTGGCCGCGGAATAGTGGCCGCTGCCGGGCACCACATGCCGCGCCGCCACGGACGACACGTTCACGACACGTCCATTGTCGTTCATCTGGCGGGCAGCGAAACGCGTACAATTCCAGACCGCCGTGAGATTAAGGGCCATGGTGGCGTCCCATTCCTCCCGCGGCAATTCGAGAAGCGGGGCCTGGATGGGCGAGCCGCCTGCATTGTTGACCAGGATGTCGAGTTGGCCCCACTTGTCGACGGCCGCCTGCATGAGACTTGCCACCTCCTCATCCTTTGTGACATCGGTGGGCACACTAATGGCTTCTCCGCCCTTGTCGCGAATATCGTTTGCCACCCGCGCGATCTCCGCTTCCCGCCGGCCCGCGCACACGACCCGCGCACCCGCAGCTGCCAGCACGTGGGCGGTCCCTTCGCCGATCCCGCTGCCCGCGCCCGTGACCACCGCGACATCGCCGTCCAGTGTGAATAAATCCTTCGACATCGCGTCCCTCCGTTGCCGCCGTTTAAGAATTTCCGGCATACTACGCGGGGCCCCTCGCCCGTCCACCTGGCTGATCGGGGGGCGAGACTTGCTCTAGGAGCGCCCCAACACAAATAGTTGAGGCACTAGGAAAAGGGGTGCCTTGCAGGCTAGACTTACGGAATACGCGTACAATAGTGGGGAGCGTTATGCGAATTCTGCGTTACTTGATTATCCTGTTTGTTCTCTATGTGGGGGTCGTGGTCGCCTTCGAATCCTTACTCGGTTATGTCCAGCCTGAAAACGAGGGCACCATCGTTTTGACCACCATCGATGAAGACGGCAATGAGCATGATCGGGTGCTTTCATTGCTGGAAACCGACGGCAAAGAATATGTGGCCGTGAACCACTGGCCGCGGGCTTGGTGGTACCGCACCAAAGAAAACCCAAATGTGAAAATGACCAAGGACGGGGAAACCCGCGACTATGTGGCTGTTACCGTCAGCGGCGCGGAGCATGACCGCGTACAGGCGGAAAATCCCATACCGCTGACCATGCGATTCCTGATGGGATTCGCGCCGCGCTATTTTGTGCGACTCGATCCGGTTGAGGCCGGCGCGGAAGGATAACGCAACGCCTAATCGTCACCGATCGAGCCGGGTTGGGTCACCAAACCAATCCGGCTTCACTTTGTTTGGGCGCATTTAGCCTTTGCTCAAGGCTGGCGATACCAAATCGGGGACGTCCACGCCATTTCGTTGACCGTTTCGGGATAACTGCCGTCGCTGCACACCGCGGGACGGTCGGCTTCAGCAAGCTTTGCGCAGTCATAGGTGTGCCACCGCGCGCGTTTCTGTTCGACGGCACGCGCATAATAATAGGCGGACTGGGCGGGATCGAAGGCGTCGTCCGTGTAAACGGCGCAAAGCGAAGATGCGCCGTCTGCGTTGGTGTTAACAGGAATAACTTCCGTTTTCATGGTGCCGTCTGCTTCGATCCATCCTTTGATCACTTGAAGTGAATGAAGGTCTAGACTGTTCGGGTCTTTCGTCGCGTAGACCAGGAGCTGCGGCTTGCCTTCCGCCGTTGATGGGGCGAGGTCGCCCCCCATGGGCACGCCGTTGTCGTAGCCCAGCGCGTCGCGATCGTTTCGATCACACGAATCTGCCGGGAAATCCCACCCCGCAAACAGCCGCGGCATGATGCGAGGACCGGACGTGCCGAACACCTCCCGGCGTTGCATGGCGGCAAACACTTCATCGCGCGTATTCTCCCGCGCCCACACACCGGCAAGCCCACCCGGGTTGCCATCAATGCCACTGGTGAGGACGCCTTTTTGAAGCCGGCCAGCCGGAGAAGTTTCACCGACGACGGCACCGCCCCAGGCTTCTTCAGCAACACCTCCCGGCGTGGCCGTGTGTGCATCTGTCGACGCAATCACACCCAGCTTGATCGGGTTGAGGCCAATGGCTTGCTCTTCCTTGAGGCCAACCAGAAGTGCGGACCGGTGGAAATCCGTGGCATCGACGCATCCCGCGCCCAGCATGCCGTTTTCGCCTTCTTTCCCCGGTTCGCATTCGGTGATGAGTTCGCTGTGCCGCTCAACGACCACCTCACCTTGTTCATTTTGGACGAGCAGCGCAAAGTCCTGTTCCTTTCCAAGGCGCCGAACGCTCTCCACGTCGCACAGTTCGTCGGGGGCGCCCAGCACGCTGCTCAAGCCATTGACGCATTCCGACCCGCCTTTATGTTGGAAGATCTCGATGATTGGTTCACGGAGCAATCGGGTGCTGGCGTAGCCTTTCTTGTTTTCCAGCGTGGCTTCCAGCATGCGGTACGGCGCCATACGCCCATTTGCCAGATTGCTGTTGTGGGGAATGGTCAAGTAAGTGCAGCCGTCCTCTTCGCGGCAAGAACCGTCAAGCTGTGCCCAGAGCTTGCTGTCGATGGGCGCGTCGATATAGCTGACCGGCAAATCGGGCACCACGTCGCCTTTGAAGATGACATTCCGATGATAGTTCGATCCGCCCGGCGTGCCGGTGTACTCATATCCAATGAACGCCGTGAACGTGCACGGATCGTTGGCCTCGTTCGCGCTTTCCTGAATTCTTTGCCAGGGGGTGCGGGCAAATTCCCGGCAGAGAGAGCCGTCGGGTCCGCAGATCGATTCCATCCTCTTTGGCGCCTCGCTGAAGATGACGCCGGCCAGCACGGCCGAGCCAGAGCTTGGTTCTGCTCGATACTGCTGACAGAACGGTGTGTCATAGCTGGCCGACCCCTCGGTGATGCACATGGCACGTTCACCGAGAAACTCCCCGTGGTCTGTGACCGCAAGAAAGTCGAGCGGCCGGTCTATTTGCGCGGTGCCTGTCGGTTGACCGTTTTCATCGAGCGGCCAGAAGGGAATGGGTTCCCCCTTTGCATAGCGATGCGCATCGTCCGGTGTCGCGCGGGTGTACATGGCCGCCGCATCAAAGGAGAAGCTGGTGTGGACGTGCAGATCGCCGAACAGGGGCATGCGCGTTTCCGTGAAGTTTTCGCATGTGCCGGTGTCCCCGGTGACGGGTTCCGCCGCTGCGATAGTCTCCGCGGGTTCGGCACCTTCCGTCGCTGTTTCGACGGCCGGCGTTTCAGTCTGCTCGCTTTCACTGGCCGGGTCCCCGCAATTGGCGAGCACCAGGCTCAAGCCGATCCAGAGAATTCTTGTTTTGAGCGAAAACATGATCTGTGGCCTTTCCTGACAACGGTGAATGGCTCTTTTTTTGGGCGGGCACTGCAGCCTGCCACATGATCGCATAGTTTCTGGATTGGCCAACCCCGCAATTTAACTGCGTCTGATCCCAAGGGGCCGCCGGTCGCGTCAGCCAAAGACCTCAGCAAATCGACGTTGCAATGCGGCATCGACCTCGGTGTAAGTGACGGGCAGGCCGAGATCCACCAGGCTTGTGACACCATGTTGCTGGATGCCGCAGGGCACGATGCCGGAGAAGTGTTCGAGATCGGGCTCCACATTGATGCTGACGCCGTGGAAGGTGACCCATTTGCGCACGCGCACGCCGATGGCCGCGACCTTGTCCTCTTTGCCTTCACCAAGCTCGGGCCGGCGCACCCACACACCCACCCGTTCGGGGCGCGTTTCGCCCACCACATTGAACTCGGCAAGCGTGCTGATCAGCCAAGTTTCAAGATTGGTCACGAAGCGCCGCAAATCTTTGCCGCGTTTGTTGAGATCGAGCATCACATAGCCGACGCGCTGGCCGGGCCCGTGATAGGTGAACTGCCCGCCCCGGCCGGTCTTGTAGACGGGGAAACGGTCCGGCGTCAGCAGATCTTCTTCCTTGGCGCTGGTGCCCGCCGTGTAGAGGGGCGGGTGCTCCAACAGCCAGACGCATTCCGGCGCGGTACCCGCCGCGATACTGGCCGCGCGTTGTTCCATGAACGCTTCCGCTTCGCGGTAGTCGACAGGCCGGTCCGAAATCCGCCATTCAACGCTGACCGTTTGGCTCTCTGGCTGTGCAGTCTGTGACAAGGTGTTTTGGGACATGTCTGGGCCCGCTCTATCCCGCCATGCGGTCGGCAACGATGGCATATGCATCGCTTTCTTCGACAAGCGCCCTCAGGCTTTTGAACAGCCACCGGCCGTCTTGCCGCACAAACGCGTCTTCGTAATTGCCGATGATCCGCGTGTATTGAGCCGGCCCATCCGCGGGCAGACCCGTCCACATCATCAAGAAGCGCCATCTTCCGGTGGCCTGGTCACCATCGATGGTAATGCGCGGATTCATCACCATGTGCGCCGAATTGCGCATGCCCATGGGCGTGCCCATACCGGAAAAGAACGCATACAGTTCCTGAGGTGTTTTGCACGTGGCAATGCCGGGCGCATCCCAAACGCCATCCTCCGTAAACAGAGTAATGACCGTATCCGGATTATGGTCGTCGTCGCAGGCAGCGCAGTAGGCGGCTTTTAGCTCGCAAATCTCTTGCTTGTCTTCCAGAAACTGCAGGCGTTCCAAAATGGCGGCGTCGGTCATGGGGTTCCTCAGCGTTGAACGAGTTTTGGGCGGCCAAAGGGCAGGGGCGCCTTGTCTTTGAAATGGGCATCCAGATCGTCTGCCGACATGGGGCCATCGGAGAACCGAACATAATCTTCACTTGGATGTTTCCATAGCGCCGTGCGGTGCCCGTTGAAGGACAAACACTGGCCGTTCAAATGGTTCGCGGCATCGCTTGCCAGATAGACGATGCCTTGGGCGACTTCTTCCGGTTTGCCGAAGCCCAATTCTTGAGGGGAGGGGGCGGTTTCGCCCTTTTGTTCGGCGAGCCCCTTGGCGCGGTCGAATACCACTTGGGTCATATCGGTGTCCGCCACCGGCCACATGGCGTTACAGCGTATGTTGAACTTGGTCAGTTCCAGCACCGCAGATCTTAGCAAGCCCATCATGCCTTCTTTGGCGGCTGCATAATTGCCTTGGCCGAAACCGCCCGCCAGGCCGGACCCGGATGTAATGAGAATGATGTGGCCGCCGGTTTCCTTCATAGCGAGTGCCGCATATTTCGTGCACAGAAAGGCGCCGCGTAAATGAACCGCCACCACGTCATCGAATTCTTCAGCCGCCATTTTCATCAGTGTACGGTCGCGCACAATGCCCGCATTGTGAACGATGGTATCGATGCCGCCATAGCGTTCGACGCATGTGTCCACCAAGGATTGGCAAATTGCTTCTTCCGCCACCGATCCTTTGACCGCCGCGACTGTTCCGCCATTGGCGCGGATAAGCTCTTCGACCTCACCCAGCACGGTTTCATTTGTGCCGTTGATCACAAGCTTGGCGCCTTCGGCCGCGCAGGCCATGGCAAAGGCGCGGCCCAGCCCCCGGGTCGATCCGGTGATGACGATGCGTTTCCCTTCTAATCTCATACTGCTCTCGTTCCTTGTTAACCGTTGGGATTTTTACCGAACCGTAACCGCAAAGTGAAACGCTGGAATTCCTCATCAGAAGCTAATGGAAGCGGTCGAATTGTCTACAACCCTCAACTCCGTCGGTGTCGAAATCTCCGTTGTTCTTGGCAATGCCACCATGCCCATGAAGCAATTGCTGCGCATGGGACGGGGGGCCGTGATTGAGTTGGACTCTCGCGAGGACGAGGAAGTGTGGATTCTCGCCAATAATCGGGTTGTGGCCCGGGGCGAGATCATGGTTCAGGGGGACAAGCTGGCCGTATCGGTGACCGAAACACTTAAGGTCACCGACCAAATCACCGCGCGCTAAAGCCTTTTAAATTCAAGCGTTTCTGCGCTGAGCTAGCCTCAGCCGCATAATTCACATGTGTATTCTGTGAATAAAAGATATTTTTCCATTTACGACTTGAATTGTGAATTGTACAGTAACAAATGTTATTATCTAAACCTATTACAATAATGTCTTGTGAAATAGGCGTGGACACGCGCCGTCATGAGATCCGAAAGTGCGCGCCATATGTTCCCTATTGTACTTGACCTGAACGTCCTGCGGGTCGGTTTGGTCGGCCAAGGCCGGGCGGCTTTGCGGCGTCTTGCCTTGCTGGACGAAGACGGCGCGGCGCATGTGCAAGTTTTTGCGCCCCATGTGGATGCCGATCTGGCGGACAAGGCGGGGGAGCGGGTCATTCGGAGGCTGCCGACGCGAGATGAAATCGCCGGGCTGCATGTGCTTTTCCTGGCCGGCTTGAGCGATGCGGAAAACATCTCTCTCGCGGCGCAAGCGCGTGAAGAAGGGGTGTTGCTCAATACCGAGGATGTGAAAGAGCTGTGCGATTTTCATATGCCGGCAAGCGTGCGCCGGGGCGATCTTCTGTTGAGCGTTTCCACCGGTGGCGCGTCGCCGGGCTTGGCGCGCCGTCTGAAGACGACCTTGTCGGGACAGTTTGGTCCGGAATGGGAAGCCCGCGTGGAAGAGATCAGCGATCAGCGCAAGCGCTGGCGGGAAGCGGGGATGGACCTGCCCACCGTGTCCAAACGCACCGAAGACTTTATAAACGAAAAAGGGTGGCTGCCATGACCGCCACGGCACCCCACGCTTCAGCTCACACGACAAGGATCGATCGCCGGTCCACCGGCGCGCCGCGGGCCTTCGATTTGGCAGGGTCCGAATCCATGTCGCCGGAAACGGCCGAGCGTCTGGCAACGCTCCAATCGCAATATGAAGGTGTGACCGGTATCGAGCTCATGCGCTCCCTGATCACCGAAGAATTCAAAGACGAAATCGCCATCGTGTCGTCCTTCGGGTCCGAATCCGCCGTGTTGCTGCACATGGCCGCGCAAGTGGATCCGACGGTGCCCGTTATTTTCCTCAACACGGGCAAACTGTTCGGTGAAACCCTGCGCTATCGGGACCGTTTGCAGGAAGCCATCGGCCTCACCGACATTCGCGCCATTGGTCCCCATCCGAACGATGAAAAGGAATACGATCCGGACGGTATTCTGTGGAATGAAGATCCCGACAAGTGTTGTCACTTCCGCAAAGTGCTGCCCCTTCGCCGCGCGCTCAAAAACTTCTCGGCGCAGATTACCGGGCGCAAACGTTTTCAAACGGGCGCGCGTGCGGCCATGAAAACCATCGAGTTCAGCGACGGCCTGTTCAAAATCAATCCACTGGCCAACTGGACGCTTGATGATCTGCAGCGGCATGCCGAAAAGCACAAGCTTCCCCAGCACCCGCTGTTGAAAGATGGCTATCTGTCCATCGGCTGCATGCCGTGTACCGACCGGGTGAAAGACGGGGAAGATTACCGCTCCGGCCGCTGGGCGGGCCTCGACAAAGACGAATGCGGCATTCACGATCCTGTATTGACCGACGGCGAAGGCATCTAAGTCAGACTTGCTCTGACCGCGCTAGTCAGTCGGTCGCATACACCTGCTCCTACAACCAAAAGCAATGACGCAACCGCTTCCGGCGAAACAGCGCACCACTTGACATGTGCTCAGAATGTCAGCGCTAATGCTAAAACAATAACCCGATCGATTTTACTTTTTGGCGATGTTGCGCATATCGGATGTTTCAGTGTGTTGAGGGGACCGCGGAGTTGCCGCCAGACATCCGATTAAAGATGGGCCATTGAATGAGTGATTCTCTATCAGAAGTCCTGGCGAAATCAGAAGTCGTCACCAAGAAAGGTGCGCGCACAAATCAACTCATTCTCGACGCGGCGGTTGATGTGATTTTCGACGTCGGATTGCCCAACTTCACATTCCGTGCGGTTGCCGATCGTGTAGGCCTGTCGCGTGGCGCCCTTCTTCATCATTTTAAAGACAAGGAAGCACTGCTGACGTCGCTGGTCGGACATATCTACCGCAAGCGGCTGGCTGAACTCGTCGCCGGAATCCAGGCGTTCACCGAAAAAGAACGGAAGCAAGAGCAGTCAGGGGTGGAATTGATGTTCCAACTCGCTCAACGGCCATATTCCGTGGTGTTGAGGGAGATACAGGCGCACGCGCGCACCGAGAAATATTTGATGAAGACGCTGAAGCGCGAAGCGGCGGCGATGCTCAAACAAAATGCGGAAGTGCGGAGCGAATTGTACCCGGAATGGCAGTTTGAAGGGTCGTCTGTCATCGGCGCCTACATGCTGATACGCTCCGTCACGGAGGGGTTTGCCGCCATGTCCATTCATTCCGAGCTTGAAATGGATGAAGAAGAGCTGATCGATCTCATGAAGTTTGTGCTGCGCAAAATCAGCAAGCGTCCGTCTAGAAGCTAACGTCCGCCGCCCACTCCCTTACAATGTGACAAATTCATCACAACTCGGTTCTGATTGCTGTCTGCCAAACCGGACAAATTGACTTTTTTGTGATTTGGTTTGATAACCGGACAAGTTGACTGTTTTCCGGCGGCGCAACTGTGCGCCTGTTTGAGAAAAACAGCGTGCCTCTAGGGAGGGGAGAAAATGAGGAGAACCACATCACGTGCGGCACTTTTAGGTGCCGCGATCGCAGCGCTTATCTCCGCGGATTTTTCGAGTGCGTTGGCACAAATGGACGAAATCATTGTGACGTCCCGTAAGCGCGAAGAGAGCCTTTTCTCTGTGCCCGTGGCGGTGACCGTCTTGGGCGAGCGCGCGATCGAAGCGGTATCGCCGGCCGATCTTCAGGATCTCACAGGTCTGGCGCCCAATATGTTCATTGGACTGAATACCGCCGGTCCCGGCGCCTCGGCGATTTTTAGCCGCGGTCAAGGTTATGCGGACATCGAGAAGACTCAGAACCCTGCGGTTGGCGTTTCCGTTGACGGAATGTTCATCGGCACCAGTACGGGCCAGTTGTTGGATGCGTTCGATATCGCGCAAGTGGAAGTCAACCGCGGTCCCCAGGGGCTGTTGTTTGGTAAGAACACAACGGCTGGCGTAATCGACGTTAAACGGACGAGACCAACCGGCGAATTGGGACTTCGTGCGTCCGCATCCTTCGGGAGTTATAATGAGCGCATCTTCAAGGCGGTGGGAAACACACCACGGTTTTTGAACGATGTTTTCGCGGCGAAGGTCGGTATTACCCACCGTAGGCGCGACGGATATTATGGAAACCTCTATGACGGAGGGGATGAAGGCGAGCTAGAATATTTCAGCGTTCATGGCATGTTGTCGATTGAGCCGGCGAGCTGGTTTGAAGGCTTAATAATTTACGATTTCATTGAGCAGCGGGGCGATGGCCAGCCTGTTCAAAATGCCAACAAACTGAATGAACGCCTGTCGGGCGTTGCACTTGCGAACCCCGCGGGACTAGGCCCCCACCAAGTCGCGACCGATTTAGATCAGTTTGCTGACTATGACGCTCAGAGGATTAGTGCCGAATTTAATATCGATTCCCCGCTGGGAGACTTAACCTCGATTACCGCCTATTTCGACACCTCGGATCGGGTCTTCCAGGATTTTGACGGCACCTGTGCTACTGATCTCGGCGGTTTTGGTTGTGCCGCTTTGTTGTCATCGAATTTCCGATTCCCGCCGCCGTCTCTGCATACGGACCGTAATCAGGAATATGACCAGTTCACCCAGGAGCTTCGGCTTGTCTCGGATCTGGGTGAGATCTTCGGCGAGCTGCCTTTGATTCAAGGGGCGACGCTCACCACCGGCGGTTACTTGTTCTTTGGCGATATTCAATTGCTTCAGAATACCGATCTGGGGCTTCCGGTTCCCTTCGTTGAACAAGTTGGTACCGAACAGACCCGTTCCTATGCCGGTTTTGCGGCCATGGACGCGGACCTGACCAGCCGCATTTCGATTACGGCTGGCGGCCGCTTCATCCGTGAAGAGAAGGATTTCTCAAACGTTTATTTTAGCAGGGCGAACTTAGGAGCACCTGCGGGTTCAATCACGTTTGGCGATGTCACCGGCGTCACATTGGCCCGGCGGACGGAAGATGCTGCCTTCGAAGCGTGGATTACCAAGTTCGGCATCGATTTTCAGGTCACGGAAGATGTACTGGCCTATTTCAGCCGCGCTGAAGGTTTCCGTAGCGGCGGATTTTCAATTCGCGCGACCGGTGCGGAAGCATTCGAAGGCGTCAACAGCTGCGCGCCGGATAATGGCGTCCCGCCGCCATTGGAGCAGCTTTGCCCGGACAACAACTTCTTCACCTTCGAGCCGGAAAGGAATACGACCTACGAACTCGGCCTGAAAGGTGATCTGTTTGAGAGTGAACTCCTGTTCGGTCTGACCGGTTTCTGGCAAAAGGTTGAAGATTACCAGGTGAGCACTGTGACCAACACGCCGGGCTTTCCGCGTGCCACGTCCACCTACATCAACAACTTCCAAGAGACCGGAGGCTGGGGTGTTGAAGGTGAGCTCATTTGGGACGTTTCCTTCATTGAAGGGTTCGTGCTGACGCTCGTCGGCGGCTATCAAGATCTCGAAATCAAGGAAGCGTTGATCGATGCACGTCGGCTGCCTGTTGGCCCCGGAGGGCAACCTGGCTCGCTGGCGCAAGGCTTCATCGATTTGTCCGATACGGAATTGTCCAGAACACCGGAATTCCAATACTCCATATCCGGCACCTATGAGCGTCATCTCTTCGGCGACTATTCCGTCAACACGTCGCTGACGTGGCGGTACCAAGATGAGTTTGTCATCGGTACGCTGGGGACGGAAACGGATATCCAAGACGGCTATGGGCTGCTGGACGCGCGGGTAAGCCTTTTGTCGGAAAAAGGGTTCCAATTCTCCGTCATCGGAAAGAACCTGACGAACAAGGATTATCGGAACAACTCGCTGCCTTCGGTCAATTTCCAAGGCTGGGGCAATCCGACCATCATCACGTTCGAGATACGTGGTGAATTCTGATCCCCGCCAGGATCCTTTTGCGAACCATTCTTGGCGACACTTGGCCGCCGTGGTAGGTAACCACGGCGGCATTCTTCCTTTCGTTTTCACTTCAATCGGCTAATGAAAACACTCTTGTGATGAAGGCGATGCGGTTCGAGCATGCACAAATACCAGCCCGGGGGAATACGCCTTGAAGCTTCAAATCGCGGTTGCCGCCCTTAGTTTGTCGCTCTTGGCCTGTGGCGACGAGTCAGACGCCACATCATCGCCTGTAGCGTCGGAAACGCCGGTGGTTGCTCAAAGTGCAGCACCTGCTGCGGCGCCGCCGCCCGAAAATGAGCCGGCGCAGCCGGATGACTATTCCCCGTATGCAGGCGACGATTTCCCGCGGCGGGTCTTGTGGGGTGACACCCATGTGCATTCCCATTTGTCGTTGGATGCTAACATTTCCGGTAATAAAAGCTTGAGCCCGACGGATGCGTTCCGGTTTGCCCGCGGCGAAGCGGTAGAGACGCCCAATGGCACGACCGTCAAATTGCGGCGCCCGCTCGACTTTCTAGTCGTGTCCGATCATGCGGAGTATTTGGGGGTGATGGAGGGGCTGACCCGCGGCGATGAAGAGCTTCTGCAAGATGAAACGGCCCGCCGATGGGGAGACCAGCTCGCCCGAGGCGACCCAACCCCAATGAGCGAGTTTTCGCGGTCTCTGTCGACCGGCGAAAAACTCATCACCAATCCGCTCTTTGAACAATCGGTTTGGAAACGCGTGGTGGAAGGTGCGGATGCGCAAAACACGCCGGGCGTTTTTACCGCCTTCATCGGCTATGAGTGGACCTCGATGCCGATGGGCAACAATCTCCATCGGGTCGTGATCTTTCGGGACGGTGCCGAGCGCACATCGCAAGTATTGCCGTTCAGCGCGCTCGACAGCGACAAGCCGGAAGATTTGTGGGCCTATCTTGCCAAATACGAAGAAGACACGGGCGGCCAAGCCATTGCCATTCCGCACAATTCGAACATCAGCGGCGGCATGATGTTTCAGGAGATTATGTCCGACGGCAAGCCGATGGACCGTGCCTATGCGGAAGCCCGCGCTCGGTGGGAACCCCTTGTGGAAGCAACCCAGGTGAAAGGGGATAGCGAGGCCCATCCCTTCCTATCGCCCGATGATGAATTCGCCGATTACGAAAGTTGGGACAAAACCAATATCAGCTTTTCTATTCCGCACCAGGATGAATGGTTTGCCGGTGAGTATGTGCGGTCGGCATTGAAACTCGGGTTGGGGCTTGAAGCGGAAACAGGCGCCAATCCCTACCGGTTCGGGCTGATCGGCAGCACGGATTCTCATACCTCACTCGCAACCGCCGATGAAAACGATTATTGGGGAAAGTTTACGGGGGCTAACCCGTCGCGTGAGCGCTGGAAACGTCCGCTGGTGCCTGCAGGCGATTTGCCTTACTTGACCTATGAATGGCAGATGGCGGCCTCCGGTTATGCCGCCGTCTGGGCAGCCGAAAACACTCGAGAGGCAATTTTCGATGCCATGCGCCGGCGCGAAACCTACGCCACAACCGGTCCGCGCATGACCGTGCGGTTTTTCGGGGGATGGTCGTTTGACGACCAAGACGCCGTGAAACCGGACTTGGCAAAAACCGGATACGAAAACGGCGTGCCCATGGGTGGCGTGCTGCCGGAAAATCCGGACGGGGCCGCACCGCGATTTCTTGTGTCCGCGCTCAAAGATCCCGACGGCGCTAATTTAGATCGTATACAGATCATCAAAGGGTGGCGCGACGCCGAGGGGGAGCTTCACGAGAAGGTATTCAACGTGGCATTGTCCGATGGTCGGGTGGTTGGGCCCGACGGCAAAGTGCCGCTGGTGGGCAGCACGGTGGATGTGGAGGGGGCGACCTATGACAATTCAATTGGCGCCGCTCAACTGACAACCGTTTGGCAGGACCCCGGTTTCGATCCCAATGAACGTGCATTTTATTATGTGCGCGTGCTGGAAATTCCCACGCCGCGCTGGACCACCTATGACGCGGCCATCTACGACATCGATTTGCCGGAAGAAGTCCCGCGCACCACCCAGGAACGGGCCTATACCTCGGCCATCTGGTACACGCCCTAAGGCCTGACGGCGGGTACTCCGTCATCGGGCCGCGATCTCAAAAGCGGCGCCGACACAAAGTCTTAACGCTTGAGCAGCCATCTTCGTGGCCGCATCACGGAAACGCTTCACAAGGCGAGCGGGATTTGCTACACGCTCAGGCCTTATGCGGTCGTGGCGGAACTGGTAGACGCGCAGCGTTGAGGTCGCTGTGGGGTAAAACCCGTGGAAGTTCGAGTCTTCTCGACCGCACCATTCGAAACCGGTTTGCGTGGCAATGATTTTGATCCAGTGGATCAAAATCAGGTGGAGAATGCCCCAGTAGGGGCTTTATTCAGCCCTGTCGAATTGAGCATGCGGAAATTTGGGGACAGGATCCGATGACCGACAGCCTGAACCCTGCTACCGATACGCCACCGCCCACGGAGATTCTGACACCCGACTATATTCGCGGCGTTATTGATGCGCTGGACCGGGGCGATGAAAGCACCGTGCGCCAAAAAACCGCCGGTCTTCACGCGGCCGACCTGGCGGATTTGATCAGCCTGATCCGCCCGGATGAGCGGCGCGAATTGGTCGACGTGCTGGGCGCGTCTCTCGATCCAAACATGCTGTCCGAGCTCGAAGAAGGGGTGCGCGACGAGGTGTTGCCCCTGATCAAGCCCGAGATTATCGCCCGCGCCGTGGAGGTGCTGGATTCCGACGATGCGGTCTATCTGCTGGAGGATCTGGATGAACCCCGCCAGCGGGAGATCCTCAGTCAGGTTCAGGACACAGACCGCGCCGCCGTCGAATACAGTCTTCAGTACCCGGAAAATAGTGCCGGCCGTTTGATGCAGCGGCAAATCATCACCGTGCCGCCTTTCTGGACGGTGGGGCAAACCATCGATTATATGCGCGAGACCGAAGACTTGCCCGATGAGTTCCTGCATGTCTTTGTGGTCGATCCCGCGTTTCATCCGCTGGGCACGGTCCCCACCAGCCGCATCTTGCGCACCAAGCGGCCGGCGCGGATTGGCGACATCATGGAAGCAGACCCGATCCTGATCCCCGCTGAAATGGATGAGGAGGAAGTCGCCTATCAGTTCGAGCAGTATCATCTGTACTCGGCCCCTGTGATCGATGAAAACCAGCGCCTATGCGGCATGATCACCGTGGACGATGTGGTCGGTGTTATTCAGGAAACCAACGAAGCGGACATTCTGCAATTGGGCGGCGTCAACGAAGAAGCGGAAGTGAGCGACACGGTGCTCACCACCACACGGCGCCGCTTTAGTTGGCTGTTCGTCAATTTGTTGACGGCGATCCTTGCGTCCGTGGTGATCGCGTTTTTCGATGCCACCATCCAGGAATTGGTGGCGCTGGCGGTTCTCATGCCCATTGTGGCCAGCATGGGGGGCAATGCAGGCACCCAGACGCTCACAATCGCGGTCCGCGCCCTGGCGACCAAGGAGCTTACCCCCACCAACACGTTTCGCGTGATCGGCCGGGAAGCTACCGTGGGCTTGCTCAATGGTGTGATGTTTGCCGTTCTGATGGGGATCGTTGGGGGCGTGTGGTTCCAGAGCGTCGATTTGGGCTTTGTTTTGGCGGCGGCCATGCTCATAAACCTCATATTCGCGGGTCTTGCGGGCATATTGATCCCGCTTAGCTTGCAGCGCATGGGTATCGATCCCGCTGTGGCGTCGACGGTGTTTGTCACCACGGTCACCGATGTGGTCGGTTTTTTTGTGTTTTTGGGCCTTGCCGCATGGTACCTGTTCTAGACAGAGGGGGGCCGCGCCGGCCCGGCATGTGTCAATGACAATGGGTTCGTTGAGTTTCGTGATTAAGAACGCTCTATGCGCCGCCGCTTTGATTTTCCTGTCCCTGGGCGGAACGGTTGGCTTTTCTCAAGCGCAGGAATGGCGTGCGCTGACACCTATGGATACCGGCCGTGCGCGCGCAGGTGTTGCCGTTGTGGACGGCGAGATTTACGTGGCCGGTGGGTCGGGCCTCACCGGGCCTGAAGATGCCTTTGAAGTGCTGGACCCCATTGGCGAGCACTGGCGGCCTTTGCCGGCGCTGCCCAGCGGCCGGGAACATTTCGGCATGGCGGCGATCGGCAAGGATCTCTATCTGGTGGGCGGTTTTACAAGTGCCAGCGACAACAAACCCACCCGCACGGTTCAGATTTTCGACACCATGACCCAAAGTTGGCGCCAAGGTCCAAACATGCCCGGCGTGCGCTCCGGCCATTCGGCGGTGGCCCACAACGGCAAGCTCTATGTGATGGGCGGGCGGGGGACCAGCCCTCAAGACGTCTATGTCTTCGATCCGGCCAAGCGGCAATGGCGCACCTCGACCGTGCGGCTCTCCGTGGCCCGCGAAAGCATGGCGGCTTTGGTCAATCGGGGGCGCATTTATTTGATTGGCGGGCGTGGGCTTTCCGGCCAAGCCACCGGCCGCGTGGAAAGCTGGGACTCCAGCGGTGGCCAATGGCGCCGCCACCGGGATTTGCCCGTGCCGCGCTCCGGATTGACGGCGGTATCGCTCGGCGGGCGCATTCATGTGGCCGGCGGCGAAAGCCTGAAGCCCTTGCGTACCTATGACAACCACGATGTTTACAATGCGTCATCCGATGCTTGGGGACGCGGCAAAAAGCTGACCAACCCGCGCCAGGGTTTGGTGTCTGCCGCGGTGGGCGACAAGTGGTTTATCATCGGCGGCGGTGCCGGCGCTGGGTTTCTGACCGTCTTTACCCCGACCGATGTTGTCGAGGTGTACAGTCCTTAGTTTCCGCATCCGCAAACCATTTGCGGCGCCAATCGGTATATTTACGGCCCTGCGACAAAGGGAACGACCATGATTCCAAACGAATATCCCACGCTGAATTTCGACCTGGGCGAAACCGCCGACATGCTGCGCGATACGGTGCGCAGCTTTACCTCGGACAATATTACGCCGCGTGCGGAGGAAATTGACCGCACCAATGAGTTCCCCCGCGACTTATGGCCGAAGCTCGGCGAATTGGGGGTGCTGGGCGTCACCGTGGAAGAAGACTATGGCGGTGCGGGCATGGGCTATCTCGAACAAACCATCGTGATGGAAGAGCTATCCCGTGGCTCGGCGGCTGTCGGCCTGTCCTATGGCGCCCATTCCAACCTGTGCCTCAATCAAATCCGCCGTTGGGCCGATGAGGAACAAAAATCCAAGCACATGCCCAAGCTCATCTCGGGCGAGCATTTGGGCGCGCTCGCCATGAGTGAGCCCGGCGCAGGCTCCGATGTGGTGTCCATGAAATTGCGTGCCGACAAAAAAGGCGATCGCTACGTGCTCAACGGCAACAAGTTCTGGATCACCAACGGTCCGACTGCGGATGTTTTGGTGGTCTACGCCAAGACGGACCCCGATGCGGGCCCCAATGGGATTTCCGCCTTCATCATCGAAAAGGATATGAAAGGGTTTTCCACGGCCCAGAAGCTCGACAAGCTGGGCATGCGCGGTTCCGACACGGGCGAACTGGTGTTTGAAGACTGCGAAGTGCCGGAAGAGAACCTTCTGGGCCCCCTTAATGAAGGCGTGAAGGTGCTGATGAGCGGCCTCGATTACGAACGCGCCGTGCTGTCGGCCGGTCCCCTGGGCATCATGCAAGCCTGCATGGACGTGGTGTTGCCTTACGTCCACGACCGTAAGCAATTCGGTAAACCCATCGGCGAGTTTCAGCTTATGCAAGGCAAGATTGCCGACATGTACACCACCATGAACGCGGCCAAGGCGTATGTCTATGCCGTCAACAAGGCGTGCGACCGGGGTGAAACCGCCCGTAAGGACGCGGCGGGCGCCATTCTTTATGCCGCCGAAAAAGCCACCTGGATGGCGCTGGAAGCCATCCAAGCCCTGGGCGGCAATGGCTATATCAACGAATACCCTACCGGCCGCCTGTTGCGGGATGCCAAGCTTTATGAAATCGGCGCGGGCACATCGGAAATACGCCGTATGCTGATCGGCCGCGAGCTGTTCGCCGAAAGCGCCTAAACGAATTCGACATAAAAGAAGGAAAGAAACATGTCATCACAAGATCCCATTGTCATTGTCGGCGCATCGCGCACGCCAATGGGCAGCATGTTGGGCGCGCTTACGGATTGCGCTGCGTCGGAACTGGGCAGTGTCGCGATCAAAGACGCCCTTGCCCGCGGCAGTGTCAAAGAAGAGGCGATCGACGAAGTGATCATGGGCTGCGTGCTCCAGGCGGGGCAGGGGCAAGCGCCCGCCCGCCAAGCTTCTTTGGGTGCGGGCATTCCCAACACCATCCCATGTTCCACGGTCAACAAGATGTGCGGGTCCGGCATGAAGGCGGTGATGATGGCGTGCGACACGCTGGAAGTGGGCCGCGCCGATACCATGGTGGCCGGCGGTCTCGAAAGCATGACCAATGCACCCTACTTGCTACCCAAGGCGCGGCAAGGTTATCGCCTGGGTCACGGGGCGCTGCAAGATCATATGTTCACGGATGGTCTGGAAGACGCCTATGAAGGCAAGGCCATGGGCATTTATGCGGAAGAAACCGCAAAGGCCTATCAGTTTACCCGTGAACAGCAAGACGCCTTTGCCATTGCGTCCGTCGAACGGGCGCAGAAGGCGTCCGGCGACGGCACCTTCGCCAAGGAAGTTACGCCCGTGGAAGTCAAAACCCGCAAAGGCTCTGTCACGGTGGAGCTCGACGAGCAGCCGCAGAAGTCGAATGTGGACAAGATCCCCGGGCTTAAGCCGGCTTTCGTGAAGGACGGTACGGTGACGGCGGCCAACTCAAGCTCCATTTCCGATGGCGCGGCGGCGCTGATCCTCACCCGCGAATCCGTTGCCAACAAAAATGGTTGGACGCCGCTGGCCCGCATTGTCGGCCAGGCAAGTAACGCCCACGAACCCCAATGGTTCACCACCGCACCCGTCGGCGCCATCCACCGGCTTCTTGAGCAAACCGGGTGGAGTAAAGACGATGTGGAGCTATGGGAAATCAATGAAGCCTTCGCGGTCGTGCCCATGGCAGCCATGAAGGAAATCGACATTCCCCACGACAAGGTGAATGTACATGGCGGCGCCTGTGCCCTGGGTCACCCCATCGGGGCGTCCGGCGCGCGCATCATGGTCACCCTGCTCAACGCCATGGACAAGTATGACCTGAAGAGGGGCGTTGCGTCCTTGTGCATTGGTGGTGGCGAAGCGACGGCAGTAGCGGTCGAGCGCATGTCATAACCGCTCGCAAAAGCTTGGGAGGAAACGCGCATGGAAGAAGAGACAAAAAGCGCGCCGATCAATAGTGTGATGGAAACAAGTGCCTTCGATCCCAAGGCGCGCGACAATCCGCACCCAATCCTTAAGGACGTACAAAGTCAGTGTCCGGTCTATCGGGACGAGGATGGCAAGATTTGGCTGCTCAGCAAGTATGAGAACGTCCGCGAGATTGTGAATGACCGGTCCCTGTGGCGGCATCCGGCCAATGCGGAGGAAGGGTCCTTCATGCGGCTGTTCGCGACATCGGGCGATCAGAACACTGACGAACGTGTTGCCGACCGGCCAAGCATTTTGTTTATGGACGATCCGGACCACTCCCGCGTCCGGCCACCCATCGCTAAAGCGCTTTATGCCCGCATCAACAAGAAAAAAGGTGAGATTGAGCATATTGTCAATCAGGTGATTGATGCAGCACCGTCCTCCGGCATCTTCAACATCATCGATGACATCTGCATTCCCATTCCCATCCTGGTGATCGCGCGCCTAATTGGCGTTGAAGAAAGCCGAGTGGCGGAGTTTCGGGAATGGTCCGAAGCCTCGATCCTGAGCCTGGCGGCGATCCGCACGCCGGAACAAGAAGAACGCATGAAATGGGGGTCGGACAAACTGGCGGAATACTTTCACGCGTTGATTGCGGAACGGCGCACGGCGCCCGCCGATGATTTGATCTCGGACTTGGTTCAGGCACAGCAAGAGGGATTGGATCTGACGGACGATGAAATTGAGGTCAATCTCATCGGCTTGCTAATCGGGGGAAACCTCACCACGACGGACTTGATCGGCAATGGCACCTGGCTGTTTCTAACGCACCCGGATCAAAAAGCCGTATTGATGAAGGACGCATCCCTCGCGCCTGCCGCCGTCGAAGAGGTTCTGCGGTATGAATCGCCTGTGGGGATCACCACCCGCGTCATGTCGGAAGAACGCGCCGTGGGCGGCTGCCCCATGAAACCCCATGAGGGGATGATGATGTCCCTCCATGCCGCCAACCGCGATCCCGATGTGTTCGACAACCCGGATCAATTCGACATCACGCGCAAGCACACATCCCATGTGGCTTTTGGTGGTGGGGCGCATATTTGCATTGGCGCGCCATTGGCCCGCATCGAAGCCCAACAGGCTTTCGTGAAGATTTTCGAGCGTTATCCAACCTTGCGCTTGGCCAATCGGGCCGTCAAGTGGCGCGATCTCCCCTTTTTCCGCGGCCTGGAAGAGCTGTGGGTCGAGGGGTAGGTGAAGGCCTATCCCGGTACCCCATCCCGGATTTGATCCGGGGACCTATGAATCCATAGGCTACCATCGATCGGACTTCACTCCAACCGGGTGCGCGGCAAGCGCTCCGTTGTCGGAAGGTCTTTCTTAGGCCCCGGCAACAGAATCGGCAAGGGATCGCGTTCTCTCTCATTAATCTGAAGGCGGATATTTTGGGGCTGAAGCGTCACAAAGGTCCAGACTTTCTCGTTGGAGGTGCTGAACTCGGCGCCGTCGCAGTGCGAAACGTAATAGTTGTCGTCTCGCCGGCGAGACGCACCCCAAACATAACTATTATCCTCGTCCGCTGCCGCATCCAATCGTAGGGCATGGATAGCAATTGTCCACTGGCCATCCGGGACTTGTTCGCCAAACCATGCTTTGAACGGAATGGTCATCGGAAACTTGGTTGGATCGATCGATGCGAATGCGGAAAAGAAGTATTTGTTTTGGGCGTTGAGTTGCGGTTGAAGTGCTTGTGCTTCCGCATGCGTTAAATTTGCAGGATACATATACATCTGAACCGGACATTCTTTGACAAGAGGTGCGGACATTCCGGCGGGCCGGGCTGCGGCTGTCCCGTTCAACGTAATCAGGATTTGTTCACTGCTGGCCCGCGGGTCACCCCACTTTGCGGTGGCCGACGTAATTGTGCCGAGATGGGTTTGGAATTTGAGTCCGGTTTGGACCGGTACCGGCGGTGATCCCGTAAAGACAAAATCGTGGGCGGTAGCCGGCGCCGACCAAATGACTGCGGCGACAATGGCGCATAAGGGCCGCAATAGCGGTCGCCGAACCAACTTGTGAAAGTGTGAAATCGCAAACGAACTAAACTTCTGCAGTGTCCTGATCATTTTATCCCCCGCTCAGTTTGGTGCAGATGGTCGTCGCTAGGTTTGTGTGTGCCCCCGTTGCAACAAGCTTCAGTAAAGAGGAAGACTTTAGTTCAAATTACGTTGAAAGTCGACCGACCACGCTGCCCTATGCCAACCCAACGGCCCTTAGACTCTCGTTCCACAATTTCTCGCGTAAGGCGCCATCTGTCGTAAATGCAGACGGATCGGCAGGTTCGCACTGATCGAAATACTGACCCGTTGTTTCCGCCAATGATGGATCGCTGGCCAACATGATCGTGGTTTGTGCCCCTTTCTCGACTGGAATGAAAGTGAGCCTCACCATGAGCCTCATATACCAGGGAAGATCGCGGGCAATCTGTGTCCTGACCGCGCCGGGATGAAGCACGTTGGACGTAACGCCTGTGCCTTCCAGTCGCTTAGCGAGCTCTACGGCGAAAAGTGCGTTGGCAAGCTTGGATTGGTTATAGGCTGTTTGAGCAGAGTACGGATCAAATCCCCTGAAAGAATCGAAGTCGATTTCGCCGCGTTTGTGCAGCGCAGAACTTACGGTGACGATCCGCGCAGGCGCGCTTTCCTTCAGCCGATCGAGCAGCAAATTGGTCAACAGGAAATGCGAAAGGTGATTGACGCCGAATTGCATTTCAAACCCTTCCTGGGTGAGATGCTGTTTGGGCGGAAACAGGCCGGCATTATTGATGAGCACGTGAAGCTGGTCATAGGTATCGAGAAAGGTTTGCGCCATGCGCCTTACGCTTTCCAAACTTGCCAGATCAACCGAAATGTTTGCGGTAGGTCTGTTGCCGGCGGCGCTGATCGCATCAAGTGCTTTTTCGGTCTTTTCGCTTTCCCGGCAGGCCAGAACAATCTCTGCCCCCAGAGCGGCAAGGGCTTTTGCCGCTACCAGGCCGATGCCGCTATTGCCGCCGGTAATTAGAACTCTTTTGCCGTCCATGGATGCATCCCCCTGCGGTCCCATGTTCTTCGTTATAAAATGCGGTCATGCGGTACTCCCGACCGGCCAGCGCATTTCACAAATTTGTCTCAATTGTAGACGAATAACCCATGTCGCGGAACGCGCATATTTTCGCAACGCAGAGCAGGATTGGCCGCGGGTGCTGGCGACGAAGGTTGTAACCCCCAAAATCCCTCAGTAATTCGGCAATCACGCCGCCCGGCGGGCTGTCGCCCTTCACTTTAGTGGGTGACATTGATCTTGATCGCGGTGATAATCCGCGCAAGGCATTGGAAGGCGATAGAGAACGTTTAGTCCGTTGGCTGGACGTTTACCGCGCCTAGGCGACCAGGGGGGATGCTTTTTCCGATGAATAGATGGTCATTCTTGGCGATCGGTTTGGTGCTCGGTGTCGTGGGGACATTGGGGGTCGACCGTGTGGTCCTGAAGTCCGATGTGACCGGCCAAGCCGCACTCCACACAAACGAAGATTGCGTGGCCACATCCGGTGAGCTTGAGCAGATACCCCAAAACAGTTTTCAAACGGAAGCGTTGCAGCAGGGCAATGCCGTTAACTTGGACAGTTCCGCATTGGCGCCGTCTCCACACGATGATGTGTTCACGCCCGAGGGCGAAGAGGGACTCACAGGTGAAGGGCTGCCCCAAAAAGATCTGGTGAACAAAGTGGTACCGATGAAGTCCCAGAGTAACGAGTTTTGAATTGTCGAATTGCCTGCCAGTTACGGAAGCGGGCGGTTGCGGCGTATCGGCAGGCCGGCGGTTTTCACATTAGTGGGTCTGGCTGCCATAGCACATCGGCGAAGCGGTTCTAGGACCGAACCGTCATAGGTAAGGGGGAAAGAAGTCATGAAGCGGCTTATTGCACTTGTGCAGGCGTGTGTCCTGGTCGCGCTGATGGGGTTTGTGAACGGCGCGGGGGCGGAGCCCGCAACGGGGCAACCAAACTTGATCCTCAGCTTGGCCCAAACATACGGCCCCGCGCGATTAACGAAAGACCGCTGGGATGATCCATTGGTGGATGCCTCGGTCAACGGCGTTCGATATCAGATATTGTTTTACGAGTGCACGCCTGCCAAAGACGTGTGCCAAAACATCCAGTTCTATGCGGCCTGGGAAACGGAAGGCGGCGTGTCCATGACGTCTATCAACAAGTGGAATCAGACAAAGAGGTTTGGTACCGCTTTCATCGATAATGAGAACGATGCTTCCATCGGCATGACCGCCAACTTGGAAGGGGGCGTTTCAGACCGCAACCTGCGTAGCAGGTTCGAATATTGGATCTTGGTGATGAATGAGTTCCAGCAGTTCATTCGTGACGAGGGATGCTGTTAAAGCGGTATTGCAAAAAGATTTCTCGAAAAAAGAGGCGTGCGCAAAATGGTGAAGCGATCGGTATTGCTTGTTCAATTGGTTTTGTTGGTTGTCTTTGTTTCTTTTTCCAGTGCGGCACAGGATCAATATGTGGGTGGGCAGCCCCAGCTCATCCTTGATCTGGCCCGGGAACACGGCACCGCGCGCTTGACCACGGATGAGTATGGGGATCCCATGGTGGTGGCGGAAATGGGCAACCTAAAATATCGCATCTTGTTTTACGAATGTGGCTTTGCGGGATGCGAACACATTCAGTTCACGGCCGGCTGGCTCACCCAAGGAAGATTGTCGCTAGCGTCCGTAAACAAGTGGAACCAAACCAAACGGTTCGGCACGGCCTCCATCGATCCGGAAAACGATGCGCAAGTCGATTTAACGGCAAACTTGGAAGGCGGCGTAACGGAACGCAATTTGCGCAGCACGTTTGAATATTGGATTTCCGTGCTGCGGGACTTTCAGCGGTTCATGAGAGACGAGGGCTGTTGTTAATCCAGGGCCCGTCACCAACGGTCCGCATAGCACTTAACGAAACGTTCAAAAAACGTTTTGGCATCCGGTGACAAGGCTGCGAAAAGGCTGGCATTTCCAAAACAACTCTGTGTGGGAACAGTCCAATCCGGAAACGGACCCCAGCTGTAAATCACGTCCAAAGTGCGGCGCACCGGCGTTGCATGGTAGCGACCCCGATGGATGGACCAGGCGTCGAACATCACCGCATCACCTGCCTTGAGGGCTATGCGCCGGGCGCCCGGCATAGCCGATGACGTGGTTTCTGGGGTGCGGGCCCACACATCGGTGTTTGGCGGGCGGCGCAAGGCAAGCTCTTCATCTGTGTCCCAACGCGATCCGGACCCGGGAACGATTTCCAGGTGGTCATCGTCTTCGAATGCGACCCGAAAATGCGCGCTTTGCATGCCGGCCATTCGCGCCCGCTCTTCCGCTAAATCCGGCGCTTCGAATTGGGTATCCCGATGCCACGGGCCGGCGCCCAGGTAGGGAGACTCATCGGATACTTGTTCGACGAAATATTGGGTGTTGTGAAACCGCACCGGCTCCCCGGCGATCTGCTCCAGCGGCCCGGTAACGCGGCGGCCGCCAATGAGATTGAGCAGGGCGATCAAATCGCTTTGGTTTTCCGCGAAATAGTGTTCGTCCGTCAGGTAAGCGATATTTGTCGTATGCCCCGGCGGATTGGCGCGCAGCCATTGCGCATAGACGGAATCGCAAATAGATCTGTATGTCGTGCACTCTGCGGCCGACAGAAATCTCGGCAGCAGAATGTAGCTTTGTTCGGCCCAAGCGCTCATCGTGCCGCCGTCTTACCATAATTCTTGCAAGGGAATGTATCGGGAATGCCATCTCTGACTTCATCGATCGACACATCGTCCGAACAATACAAAAAGAACGCTGAAGAGATGGCGGCACTGGAAGCCGATCTTTCGGAAAAGCTTGGCCTCGCGGCGCTTGGTGGGGATGAGCGCTCGCGCGAGCGTCATGTCTCCCGAGGCAAGATGCTGCCCCGCGACCGAGTGGAGAACCTTCTTGATCCGGGTACGCCGTTTCTGGAGTTAAGTCCATTGGCCGCAAATGGACTTTATGGCGACGATATTCACGGGGCGGGTATTATTACTGGCATTGGGCGTGTCTCCGGACGCGAATGTGTGATCGTCTGCAACGATGCCACCATCAAAGGCGGCACCTATTATCCCGTGACGGTGAAGAAGCATTTGCGCGCCCAGGAAGTTGCTCTCGAGAACCACTTGCCATGTCTCTATTTGGTGGATTCGGGCGGCGCCAATTTGCCGAACCAGGCGGAGATCTTTCCGGACAGGGAGCATTTCGGCCGGATCTTTTACAATCAAGCAAACATGTCTGCGGCGGGCATTCCCCAGATTGCCGTGGTGATGGGATCGTGCACTGCCGGCGGCGCTTATGTGCCCGCCATGTCGGACGAAACGGTTATCGTCAAGAATCAAGGCACCATATTCTTGGGCGGCCCCCCCTTGGTGAAAGCGGCCACCGGCGAGGTGGTGTCGGCGGAAGAATTGGGCGGGGCCGACGTGCATACCCGCGTTAGCGGCGTGGCCGATCATTTTGCCCAGAACGACGCTCATGCCCTCAGCCTTGCACGGCAGATCGTTTCTACACTGAATAAAGCAAAGGTGGTGGACATTCCGCTCAGCCCCTCCGCGGAACCCCATTACGATCCGGCGGAGCTTGGTGGCGTCGTGCCCCAGGACCTGCGGGTGCAATATGACGTGCGCGAGGTGATCGCGCGCCTCGTGGACGGCTCTGAATTCGACGAGTTTAAAGCGCGCTTCGGGACCACCTTGGTCACGGGCTTTGCCCATCTTCATGGCCAGCCCATCGGCATCATCGCCAATAACGGCATTCTGTTTTCGGAGTCGGCCTTGAAGGGTGCCCATTTCATCGAGTTGTGCTGTCAGCGGCGCATCCCGCTTCTATTCCTGCAGAACATCTCGGGCTTCATGGTGGGGTCCAAATACGAACAAGGGGGCATCGCCAAGGACGGCGCCAAGCTGGTCACCGCCGTGGCCTGCGCCAAAGTGCCCAAGCTCACCTTGATCATTGGGGGCTCTTACGGGGCCGGGAATTACGGCATGTGCGGCCGCGCCTACGGACCCCGCTTCTTGTTCACCTGGCCGAACGCGCGTATCTCGGTCATGGGCGGCGAGCAGGCGGCCAGCGTGCTCGCCACCGTCCGCCGGGACGGGATGGAAGCGCGCGGCGAGGACTGGCCGGCGGATGAGGAAGAAGCTTTCAAGGACCCCATTCGGACCCAATACAACGCAGAAGGGCACCCTTATTTCGCCACAGCCAGGCTTTGGGATGATGGCATTATTCCCCCCCGGGACACGCGGCGCGTGCTGGCCTTGGCCCTGTCGGCGGCCCTCAATGCCCCCATTCCGGAAACAAAATTCGGCGTTTTTCGCATGTAAATGGCCGGATTCAGCGGTGTTTGGCCCTTGGCGTACACGCTGCGGATTGGCAATTTGGGCAAAAATCCGTTAACCTTAACGGCCTAAGTGGGGTGTTTAGGGGAACACCAATGGAGTTGTTTACCCGCGTTGGGGCTACCGTTCTTTTTGTACTGGGCGGCGGCCTGTTGTTGTTCGCGAACGATCAAGACCGACTGACGCAGGCCGCGGATGTCTTCTCGGGCATCACCGTGCCCAAGATCACGGCCCATACGGAGCCGGAGCCCGAGGTCGGCTCGGTGGACCAGATGCCGGCGGATCTGGGCCTTGATGCGGCCGAAGCGGCGGCCGACACCAAGGATGCCGCGTCCGATGTGTGGGGGGATTTGTCGGCGCGGGAAGATCCCTTCGCCAAATCGAGCGTCTTCCCAAGAACACCGCTCCTCCGCCTCAACACACTTCAGCACACCGGCAAGATCAAGCGCATCGATCTGGATGATCTGGGCCGCTTGCTGGTGACCAGCTCCTACGACAAAACGGCGCGGGTTTGGCTTATGCCGGAGCGGCCAGGCGACACGCCCAAGCTTCTGCGCGTCCTGCGGCCGCCCATCGGTCCGGGCCATTTGGGGCGCATTTTCGGCGTGGCCATCTCGCCTGACGGTGCCCATGTGGCGGTGGCGGGCTGGACCCATTGGGTCGCCGGCGTCAGCGAAGAGGATGAATTCCTCTATCTGTTCGATGCGGAAACCGGCGAGATGACGCACCGCTTTGCGGGCCTTGACGATATCGTCCACGATCTCGCCTTTTCGCCGGACGGCCGCTTCCTGGTGGCGGGCCTGTCGCGCAACGGCATACGCGTGTTCGACATGACCGACAAGGCGCGGGTGTCGAAAGACAAAACCTATGGCGGCCAGGTCTATGGCCTTTCTTTCGCGCCGGACGGACGGCTGGCCACCGCCAGCTATGACGGGCTGGTGCGCCTTTATGGGGCGGACCTGACGGTTGCCTCGCTCACCCCGCAACTCACCACCTACACCCCCCATGGAGAGCAGCCCCACGATCTCGCCTTTTCCCCCGACGGCACCAAGATCGCGGTGGGCTATTACGATCAACGTCAGATCAGTCTTTTGTCGGCGGCGGACCTGACCGAGCTTGAGGCCCCCAATACGGACGGCATTGAGAATGGGGATCTCTTGACCGTGCGCTGGTCGGCCGATGGGCGTTATCTCTATGCGGGCGGACGCTGGCGCAACGATGACGGGCGCAACATGATCCGCCGGTGGCAGCAGGACGGCCATGGTCCGTATGAGGACTTTGTGGCGGCGGATCAAACCATTCTCGACCTGCACGAGCTGGGGCCGCGCGGCATCGCCTATGCGGCCGCCGACCCCACCGTTGCCGCCATTGACGGCACGGGGCAGGCGCGCATCCAGCCCTTGCCGCTGGTGGCTGCGTGGTTGCGGGCGGAAGACGCCACTCTTGACGTGAGCCATGACGGGGCGGAAATCACCATGGCCTATGGCCGCGGCGATGACCGCCTGGCGGTCGGCTTTAATGTTTACCGCCGGCGCCTCGACCTCGATATGGGGGAAGTGGACGCGTCCGAAGATGATCTGCCCACGGAAGAGGCCGCGCTAGACGCGCAGACTACGGAAGAATTGACCGCGCCGGACCAGGAAATCGACGTGACGGGCTGGCACAACAGCCCCATGCCGCGCATCAATGGCGAACCCATCTATCTGCCCAACGGGGAATGGTCCCGCGCCATGGCTTTGGCACCCGGCGGCGACACGGTGTTATTGGGGACCGAAAAGAATTTGCGCCATTACGATGCCAAGGGCCAGCAACTTTGGCAGGTGAAGGGGCCGGGTGCCGCCACCCATGTTCAAATCACCGGCGACGGCCAAAAGGCGGTGGCCGCCTATCGGGACGGCACCATTCGCTGGCACAGGCTGACTGACGGCCAGGAGCTGTTCGCGCTCTTCATCGACAGCGATTTGCGGCGCTGGGTGTTCTGGACCCCGGCGGGCCTCTACGATGCGGCGCCGGGCGCCGACGACCTGCTGGGCTGGCACATCAATCAAGGGGATGCGCGCGAAGCCCTGTTCTACGGCGCCTCGCGTTTCGAAGAGCTGTTCCACAAGCCGGACCGGGTGTCGGCCGCGCTTGACAGTCTTGCGGCCACGCCCGCCCCATCCTTTGAGCGCATTCTGGCCAACCTGCCGCCGGTGGTCCGTATTCTGAGCATCGACCGGGGCGCCTCGGGCACGCCCATCGTGACCTATTCCGTACACACCCCCTCGCGCGACCCGGTGGACGCGGTGCGCGTTACCGTGGACGGCCGCGTTCTTGAACTTGCCCCGGAAGATATGGTGGCCGCGGCCGACGGCACGTATGAGCTGCCGCTCTCTTGCGCCCAAGGGGATGTGGAAGTGTCGCTGGCCGCAAAAACCGCCGCCAGTGTCTTCGGCGACGCCGACCGCGCCGCCCTGGGCTCCCTTTGCAGCTTTGATTCTTAGTTTGAGATAACCCGGCCACCCGCTCCCCCGGCCCGTGAACCATGTCCTCGGGCCGCGCAAAGCGCGGACCCGGGGGCACCCCAAGGGTACCCTAGTTCGGGCGGTTGGGCCGGGGGAGCGGGCTGGCTAGGTCAAATCAACAAAGTCCAATTGTCACCCCGGGCACGCCGCAGCACAAGCCTGCCTGCAGGCGCCGTGGTGCGGTGTAGACCCGGGGTCCATACCTACTTTTCGTAGAGGGATTTGCTCTAGAGCGCTTCATCGTCATATTGAATCGTTCTGACGTGCGATTTTTTACCAGGACAAGGAGGGCGCCGATGAGCATAGTGGGGCTACGGTCGAGGCGGCCGACACTGTCCTGGCAAAAAAGCGCCCGTCCCTACGGGTTGCCCAGCGGTGAGCGTCCGCGTCGTTGTGGTCCTCACCCGATGCCCCACATCGCGTTTCGGACCACGCCTAGCGGAAACACTCACCGCTGGACAACAGAACTGTTTCAATATGACGATGAAGCGCTCTAGATCCCGGATCTGCACCGCATCATCGTCGAGATGCTGCGGTGCGTCCGGGATGACATCTGGGGTTCACTCCCCCTTACGCACCACCTTTTCGAAGCGGCCAAGGCCGCAGGAACCGCGCGGCGTGCCGGTGGTGGTGTTCAGCACCGTGATGATTTCCAAATGGCACAGGCGTGCAATTCCCGTGGAATAGGAGTAGGCGCCTTCGAATTTCAGGCCCGAGCACCGGTGGTTCAGGCGGCTCAAATATCTATCCCCATTGTTCAGCCGGAACAGAATGTGGAAATCGTCCAGCGGCCGCGAACTGCGGATGCGCGTGACCTGGAAGCACCGCTCCGTGTCACCCGTCAGCTCATACTCCGACAGCGCTTCCGGCAGCGGCCCGCCGAATTCCGTCGCCCCGCGGGTGGAATAGGGCCGGTCGTCTTTGTCCTCCGCCAGGGCCGGGCCCATCACAAGGGCGGCCGCCAAGGCCAGCAGGGTCAAGAGTTTGGTTTTCATGAGATCCTTCCTTCTATCGGGTGGGTGCGCCTCACGCGCCGCCATCTGTTGAACGTGTCTGCAATTTCTCGAATACCCCCAGCCCGCAGGTGCTGCGCACCCCGTTCGACGCCGGGTCCAGCACCCGGATGATATCGGTGTTGCACAATTTCGGCGGACCGACGGTGTAGGTGATGGCCCCGCCGCTGCGCAGGCCCGAACAGGTGCCCCCCAGCCGGCTCACATATCGCTCCCCATTGTTCAGGCGGAACACAATGTGGCGGTTGTCGATGGGGATGGTCTGCTTGATGCGGTGCTGGGGCAGGCAGGTTTCCGTCTCGCCGGTGAGCTCGTAATCGGCAAGCTTTGGCGGCAACGGCCCGCCTACCTCTGATGCTGTCGCATCGGACGCCGTGGCACTCATCGCCATGCCGATGCTGAACACGAAGACGGCGCCACGCAGTGTCTGTTTCATGGGGGCTCCTCCGGTGGGTCAGCAGCCTCAACAATAGCATGTGGCGCCGCGATTTCAGTCCCTTGAGCCGCCGCCCCGATCACAAAAAGTTTTGCAATGTATTTGAAAGAACTTGGCCATCCCGCTCCCCCGGCCCAACCACCTAGTGCGCGGGCCTTTTCAGGCGCGCGCACCGTCCTTTTGTCGCGTTTCCGGACGGCGAACCGGAAGTCCACTTCGCCTGGAAACGCTTGCGGGTACCCTTGGGGTGCCCCCGGGTCCGCGCTTTGCGCGGCCCGAGGACATGGTTCACGGGCCGGGGGAGCGGGTGGCCAGGTCCCAAACCAACAATGGGGGTGCAAGGCCAGACCGCCCGTTCCGCCGCCAAAACCTTGCTGTCACCCCCACCCGAAAATCGCCTGCGCCGATTTTCGATCCCGGATCGAGTCCGGGACAGGCTCTCCCCCATCGAGGGGGAGGTATGGCGTTTACAAATCCCGCATTGTCTTATTCCTCCCCCCTTGATGGGGGGAGGTTAGGTGGGGGGTGAATTTCCATTTCCTTTTTCGCGTCATTGCCCGGTAAGCGATCCGAAGGATCGCGCATCCGGGCAATCCAGAGTCACTTGCTGAAGCGCCCGCCACTCATCCCACGCCACCGCCACGGGTGCGGGCGTGCGCCCAACTCTCTTGAAAAGTTTATCCGTACCCAAACGAATCGTGTTTTTTCAACTTTCGTTGATCCAGCGTGCGCATCCCCGCGTAAGAGCAGGTGTTTGCAATGCCTCACAGAATGGAATGTACATGTTGAAGAAATTTGCTGTTGTGTTCGCGGCGGTGTTTTTCGCCACCAGCGCCCTGGCGGACGGCCATGGCGCCAAGAAAGATATTGTCGATACGGCGGTCGAAGCCGGCCAATTCACCACCCTTGCTGCCGCATTGACGGCGGCTGATTTGGTGGGCGCCTTGAAGGGCGAGGGGCCCTTCACCGTGTTCGCCCCCACCGACGAAGCGTTCGCCAAATTGCCGGACGGCACCATCGACACGCTTTTGAAGCCCGAAAACAAAGACCAGCTTGTCGGCATCCTCACCTATCACGTGGTCTCGGGCGCTGTTCCGTCCACGGATCTTGTGGGCAAGACCCTTGACGTGGCCACCTTACAAGGCGCGACCGTGGCGGTGGACGGCACAGACGGTGTCACCGTCAACGGCGCGAATGTTGTGACCGCGGACATCAAAGCGTCCAACGGCATCATCCACGTAATCGACACGGTAATCCTGCCGCCGGAGAGCTAAGACCAAGCGTTTCCAGGTGAAGTGGATACCGGTTCACCGTCCGGAAACGCGCCAAAAAAACAAGCCGATTGGAAGTCTACATGACCAATCGGCCTACATAGTGCGGTTCGTCCGCACACGAGATCTCGCAACCTCCCCCAATCAGTATTGCGAGACCAGATCTGGCGCGACCATCTCCCCTCGCGCCAGATCTTTTTTCGAGTGTCAAACGCACGGTTGACGTGATCTACGCCAGCATCAAGTTTCAATCTGTCGCAAGTGCTCTGCGGTCTCTGTCTTTCATTTGCGTCTTTGGATGTCGGTCAAATTCGTTGACAAGTGGGTTCGCCTTTTAAAGTACTGCAGTATCGCCAAATAATTAGATCTACTACACCTACGGGATCACCGCTTGCTTTTGCTAGTTGTGCGCAGAGTTCTTGAACACTAACGTACCCAAAAGAGCGAGCAACTGTGACGAGATGGCGGTCCGGCTTGGCCACATTGCAACCGATGTTTTTCGCCAGGTGCCAAACCGTGATAGGGCCAATGAATGGCAGCGAGCTGAGTGTTTTTATCGGGTCATCCCGAACGCGACCCATGAAAGTTTCAAAGCCGTCTTCGTGAATTGTTCTTGCGACTTTTGCAATTGATCTGATTTTGGCACGATTGCGAAAATAGGCTGTGGCGCATTCAACACAGAGCTCTTCGTTGTGAACGATGTATTGGGCTGTTTCCCAGTCACCGAATGCAAGTGATACGCCGTTAAAGCGCCTTCTGGCGGTGGATTCTCTGAAACCAGAGTTTATGATTACCCAAGCAGCTTCTCGAAGGAAATCACTTTCACTGACGTTATCTAATCGAACTCCTAATTGCCATTCGACTTCAGCTCGATACTTTGAACCGAGAACGATACGTCGCGCGTTCAGATAGTAACGTACAACCGATATTGCATCATCGTTCAGCACCATCTCGACTTATCGTATCTCTCCAAAATAGTTTCAAACGAGTTAACAGAATTGATGCGCCAGGGTAATTGTCGAGGTGCTTGCTGATCTCGACCTTCAATTTGTGCGCCTTTTTCAATCTAAGGAATTGTGATTCTGGAATGTTAGTCCCTATCTCAGTTGCCATGTCGTACTTTGAAGCAATTCTTCTGTATTCATCGTCATTCAGAGATTCCTTGGAAAGAAGATCGGAGATTTCCTTCTTTACTTCAGCGTACAGAGAAAAGCTCTTTGAATGTGATTCTGACTTACCCTTCCAGTCGACGAGTAATTGAAATATAGAAAGGGCAAACACGCCTAAAGATATCAAACCGACCCAAATGTCCGGATCAATTGTGGAAACATTCAGATAAACTCGAACTCGATCAGGTGCGAACGTCAAAGACACCAAATATGCCGCAAGCAGGAATATAAACACATCCAGAACGGTGGCGTAGAATCTAAACCTATCTCTTAGCAGGGCGTGTGCCGTACACAGCATGTCAGCAGTGTCTTTTGTTTTCTTTGCTTGACTAGCTTTTTGCGTCACTGGAATCGAGTCTCTTCAAGTTCAAACAATGACTCCCACTGTTCGATTGAATGGGCTGCATTGGCATTTCGCATTCGTTTCTCAATTCGTCCAAGCATGTGTGACGCTCTCAGCCGCGCTTTGCTATCCTTGTCTCCCAAATATTCATCGACATAATCTGATTGACCAGTTTTGTCGCTAATTGGGGTTTTTACACTTGTTTTCGCGCTTTCAAAGAACTTCACAAGCATAGCATGTAGCGTTTTCTGACCTGCATATTGTTTGAATGCTCTGACGGCGAGACTCTCTGTGTGATAACCTGAGAGCCGCTGACCCTCCGGAAGTGTAGCAATTATTGCTTTAGCCAGCTTGATCGTTGGAATTAGTTTCCTGTCACAAGCCGCGTTCAAGCTCGAAAGCTCCTCCTGAAATGCCTCTGGGTCGATCTTCGACCAATTTTTTCCGTCAGTTGACGGAATATATAGCTTGCCTCTGGTGCTCCTGAAGCCGGGCAATATTTGAAGCTCAGTGTTGTCGGGGTACTCCACCGTAACTGCTAAATCACCCTTCGTAACTTCAGCATCTGTCCCCAGGCGTGTCTGTACCAGGGAAGTGAAATCTGATATGAGTTTTGAAGGTTTCGGCAGTTCATCAAATTTGTCTTTTAGAATAAAGAGTGTGTCGACATCGCTTAGTCCGTCAACGTAAGTATGTTTTGCAACTGAGCCACCAAAAAGGGAATCGATACTTGTCTCAAGTTCGTCGGAGATAAATTCTTTGAGCGCATTCAACCGCTGTTGAATGAGTTCTGGATTTCGGTCGTTGTACTCACGCAAAAGTTCTTTAAACAAATCTGACAATGATACATTGAACCCAGATTCAAGGGCTTTCTTTTCAGCTTCGTCGATCCTCCTCTTTACCTGCTCAGGAGTCCACCTATCAGGGATATAGCTTCCGCCACCGCTTCCACCCATCACAAGCCTCCAATTTTCTCAACTGCTGCATCGTACAAGAACTTTAGTCTGTCTACGTTGTAGTCAAATCGATTCCAATCTCCATCGTTCAAAAATGATCTCATCTGCATCTGCATGTTTTGCAGGTAATTGTAGTTGTGGTGCCAGCATTCGGTTTTCACTCTTGTGTGGTGTGTGTTCGGAGGGAACGCCAAAGCGGCTAAGTTTTGTTGATAGGTAGTTGCGCCTTTGTCGTAGGCGTATCGAAGCCATGTCAGACCGTCAAAAATGTCTGCGCCCATTGCGAAGTATAGAAGCGTCGTCACAGTGTCTAGGCTTCCAAAGATATGTATGGGCGTTTCCAGAGAGGCTTGACCTAAAGCCAGTCTTATCCGCCCAACATTTGTCATGCGATCGATTAGCGAAGTTCCTACCTCTTTTTCTGTTACGCCAATCACCGCGAAAGGAGCGAAGTCTCTTGCACGTGCACAGATTTCATCAATGTCTAGATATTGTGCTGATGAACTAGCGGGTTTTAGTAACAACTCTCTGGCTATCGCATTTTTCGCTCCGCCAAGGCGTAACCCACGTTTAATCTGCTCGGCAACACTGCATCGCTCCTTTGGATGATCGTATGTAACGAAAATGGTCGGTGGAAGAGCGGTCCAGTTTGCAACTACTTCTTCGTAGTACTCTAACTTCCAATCGCGCGGCTCATATTCCGTTTCAAGAGCTTCGAATTGAGTAGCAAGATCTGCCTCTGTTGAGGCCTCATATCCGCCGCTGTCCAGGAATATCAAAGAAGGAAAGTTCAGCTCTTGTTTGAGATAGTTGAAGTGGATGTCATACGCACTGACAAGAATTTCTGTTGATATGAAAGGCTCAGTTAACTCGACAACTCTTCCGACTTGAGGGAAGCCTTTGCTCGAAAATGACGGCACAAGAATAGGAGTTCTTTCTGTCCCAGAGTTGGGGATGTTTATTGTGCGCTTTTTTGCAAATCTTGGAGTATTGCTCGATCCCGACAAGAAAGACACTCCCCACAAGGTTGTCTATTTTGCGACTCACAGCTGTAGGATGCCTCGATTGGAAGATTATTATCAATAGCGTATTGATAGATCTCGTGTTTTTCCCAGTCCAAGAATGGTGCAACTAGATCAACCGCTCCGTCTGTCATATCTGAGATCAATCGCGAAGTTGATCGAAAGAACTCGGAAGAGCAATCGAAGTACGGTGTTCCCGCATGGATCCCGAGGCCAATTAGACCGGGTTTGACCGGCATCATAAAAAGCACAGCCGATACAAAGAACAAATTCCGACCTGTGAGTTCACCTTCGCCAAAGGCTCGAGCATGCTCACATCGAATTATGGAGTGCGGAATTCCTAAGTTGTCTGCTAGGAACTGTGATGCCGAACGCTCCGAATGCAATGCAGCCTGACCGTAATCCACGAAGGTAGCGGATACGTCGAAACCGCTCTCTTGGAGGAGATGGGCGCAACACATTGAATCGATGCCGCCGCTGAAGAGGATGTTGGCGCGGACACTAGTCATTTCGTTGGCTCCATAAATGATCCTAACAGCCAAGAAAGCTCGGAGGAATCCATCTTAACTATTAGTTGTGTCACCACGAAGCTTGGATTTTGCGCGAATGCTCGAAATAGGAGTTTGTGTTACTATAAACACGAGGGTGGTGGAACGACGGCGGGTTTGGAGAGCGGTCGTAGGTGCCCTTGGTTTTCTCTCTACATGATGTGAGCGGTTGGCTCGAGCGGCGAGATCATCGCGCTTGGTTAATGGCATTGGATCCCCGATCTGCGATCGGGGATGACGATTGGGGTGTGGGGCGCGGCTCGGGGGCGGCCGCATCCTCAAACTTGATGGAAATGGGGAGGGGACTTCCGAAAATTTGGATGGACCCCATGCGCCCATTGTTTATTGACCATAGCCAGCCCACTCCCGCGCCTGTTGGTTTCTGGCCAACCACCCAGTGCGCGGGCCTTTTCAGGCGCGCGCACCGTTCTTTTGTCGCGTTTCCGGACGGCGAACCGGAAGTCCACTTCGCCTGGAAACGCTTGCGGGTACCCTTGGGGTGGTTGGCCAAGATCGACATTGGGGGAGAGGGTGGCCAGGACCATCAACTTTGGATCAACCCCATGCGCCCATCTCGTCAAGGTCAAAATCGGGGTGGAAGACGCAAAAATGGGATGAACCCCATGCACCCATCTTTCGGCCGATTTTTATCCCGCTCATCCCGGTCGCGCGGGCAGCGCGAACCGGGATCTCGTGCCACATTGAAACAGATTCCTGCTCTGGATTTTGTCTGTGCTGGCCAAAGGCCAGACACGGGCGCAGGAATGAGCGGAGAGAGGTGGCGCCCGGTATCCCAAAAAGGGCGAGCTGCTATAACAACAAGAAGAAGAGGAGGCGCCGGTGAGTTCTGAAGAAGTCCAGTTAAGTGTCGACGGTCGGGGGGTGGCCACCGTGCTGCTCAACCGGCCGGAAATCCACAATGCCTTCAACGGGGAGGTGATCGAAACCCTCAAGCAAACCTTCCTCGGGCTTGCCGGCCGCCAAGACGTGCGCGTGGTGCTCTTGCGCGGGGCGGGCAAGAGCTTTTCGGCGGGCGCCGACTTTCACTGGATGAAGGCGGCGGGCCAGACCTACACGGTCGAAGAAAACGTGGCGGATGCCAAGAACCTGGCCGCCATGCTGCGGGCGCTGCGTGACTTGCCCCAGCCCTCCATCGCCCTTGCCCACGGCACGGCCATGGGCGGCGGCGTGGGGCTGGTTGCCACCGCCGACATCGCCATTGCCACCCGGGCCGCACGCTTTGCCTTTTCCGAGGTGCGGCTGGGGCTCACCCCCGCCACCATCTCTCCTTACGTGGTGGAGGCCATGGGCGCCCGTGCCGCCCGGCGCTATTTCCTGTCGGGTGAGCGCTTTGATGGCGAGGCGGCGTTGCGCTTCGGCCTCATTCATCAGTTGACGGAGGATGAGGCGGAAATGAACGCCGCGGCCGACGCTGTGATCGGCAACATTCTGGCATCGGCCCCCGGCGCGGTTCACGCGGCGAAGGATCTGATCGACGCGGTCACCGGCAAACCCATCGACGACGCCGTCATGGACGACACGGCCCGGCGCATCGCCCATCAGCGCACCACCGACGAAGCGAAAGAGGGGCTTGCCGCCTTCCTCGAAAAGCGCAAAGCCAATTGGGTGCCCCAAGAGGACGATGCATAAATGTTTAAGTCCGTCCTCATCGCCAATCGCGGGGAAATCGCCGCCCGCGTCATCCGCACCGCGCAGGCGTTGGGGCTCCGCACCATCTGCGTTTATTCGGAAGCCGATGCGGAGGCCTTCTATCTGAACCAGGCCGATGAACGCTATCTGCTGGGGCCGGCCCCGGCCACGGAAAGCTACCTTAAGGCGGACAAAATTTTAAAGATCGCCAAGCAGGCGGGCGCCGACTGCATTCATCCCGGCTATGGCTTCCTGTCGGAGAATGCCGAATTTGCGGAAGCCTGCGCGGCGGCCGGCATCAAGTTTGTCGGGCCCAGCGCCGCCGCCATCCGCGCCATGGGCCTGAAGGACGCCGCCAAGGCCCTCATGGAAAAGGCGGGCGTGCCGGTGGTGCCCGGCTATCACGGGGACACTCAAAACCCGGACTTTTTGGCGGCGGAGGCCGACAAGATCGGCTATCCGGTGCTGATCAAGGCCGTGGCCGGCGGGGGCGGCAAGGGCATGCGCCGGGTGGACGATCCCGCCCGCTTCGGCAAGGACCTGAAATCCGCCAAGCGCGAGGCCCAGTCGAGTTTCGGTGATGACCGGGTGCTGGTGGAAAAGTTCGTCGCCAAGCCGCGCCACATCGAAGTGCAGGTGTTCGGCGATGCCCATGGCAATGCGGTGCATTTGTTCGAGCGGGATTGCTCGCTGCAGCGGCGCCATCAAAAAGTGGTGGAGGAAGCCCCGGCCCCCGGCATGACCGCCGAGATGCGCGCGGCCATGGGCAATGCCGCGGTCTCGGCCGCCAAAGCCATCTCTTACGAAGGGGCGGGCACGGTGGAATTCATCGTGGATGCGTCTTACGGGCTCCGGCCCGACGGCTTCTACTTTATGGAAATGAACACGCGCCTGCAGGTGGAACATCCGGTGACGGAAATGATCACGGACCTTGACCTGGTGGAACAGCAATTCCGCGTGGCGGCGGGCGAGCCCCTCGATCTCGATCTACAGGACGAGCCCTTCGGCCACGCCATCGAGGTTCGTTTGTATGCGGAAAATCCGCAAAAGAACTTTTTTCCCTCCGCCGGCACGCTGCACCATCTTGTGCTTGCCGACCATGAGCGCGACGCCCGGGTCGATACGGGCGTCGAAGAAGGCGACGAGGTCTCCATGTTCTATGACCCGATGATCGCCAAGATCATCGTGGAGGGGGACACGCGGGACCAGGCGATTGCAGCACTTCAGGTGGCGTTGCGGAGTACCCGCGTGGCGGGTCTCGCCTCCAATGTGGATTTCCTGCGCCGGGTGGCGGCCAATACCGCTTTTGCCGCGGGCGATGTGCATACGGGCTTTATCGATCAGCATTTGGCGGATCTGGTGCCGCCGGTGGACGAACGCCCGCCGGATGAAGTGTTTCTGGCCGCTTCGTTGTACGTGCTCCGCCGAGAACAAAATGACATGTCCAATGCGGAAAACGGGCGAAGCTCACCCTGGGGCGCTGTGGACGGCTGGCGCGTGGGCGGCCGCGCCAAGCGCGCGCTTCATTTTGAGATTGCGGGAGATTATGTGCCTGTCGAGGTTACCTACGGGGCCGGCAAGGAGGGGCGGGGTTTTCAGATGTCTCTTGGGGCGCGGCGTGCGTTGGTTGAAGGCGACCTTATGCATGTGCCGGACAGCGGCTTGGCGGTGAAGATTGACCAACAACAAGAGGTCTTCCATTGCGTCCGGCTCGACGATCAGCTCACGGTGATCACCCCGGAGCGCCATTGGCGCTTGGGCCTGCCGGATGTGCATGCCTTCGACGATGCGGGCGCCGAGGGGGCCGGCGATATCAAAGCGCCCATGCCGGGCAAGATCATCGCCGTGCAAATCGAAAAAGGCGCGCGGGTGAAAAAAGGCGATGCTTTGGTCACCCTCGAAGCCATGAAGATGGAACATGCCCTCTCGGCGGCGGCGGATGCGGTGATCGATGACGTGCTCGTGAAAGAGGGCGACCAGGTGGAGGAGGGCGCGGCCCTTGTCCGCTTTGCCGAGTCGGCTTAGGTCTGAAGGAACAGGAAGAAAAACTGGCAGGCTGATGAAAAAGTCATCTTGACCCTTCGAGACGGGCCTATCGGCCCTCCTCAGGGTGAGGAATACAAATAAAGGCCTCATGGTGAGGAGGCGCGATAGCGCCGTCTCGAACCATAGAGAGATAAAACAATGACTTTTTCAGCAGCCTGCTAGACCAAAGAGAGCAAAAAAGATCATGGTGTTGCATTTAGTCAAACTGTGCGTCGGCGCCGACGATGTGCAGGATCTGGCGGACTGGCAGCAATATTGGCTCGGCGAGCGCAAGCGGCTCAAACAGGCGCCGGAGATCTTTCACACCACGCGCATGGTGCCCAAGCGGGCCGACGAGATTGTCGCCGGCGGGTCCCTTTATTGGGTCATCAAGGGCAATGTGCAGGTGCGCCAGCTCATTACCGAGATCCGCCCGTTCAAGGACAGCGACGGCATCAGGCGGTGTCATTTGGTGCTGCACCCGGAATTGGTGCTCACCCAGTATCAGCCCAGGCGGCCGTTTCAGGGGTGGCGCTATTTACAAGGGAAGGATGCTCCGAAAGATCTACCAAAAAGCGCGCAAAGCGCCGGTGCAATCCCGGAAGAAATGCGTCAAGATCTGATGGAGTTGGGCTTGTTATGAGTGTGGTGGCGAAAAACGCAAAGGGGACGGCGATGATCAAACATGGGGTGACGATTGCGGGGGCTGCGCTGGCGGGCGCCGTTGTGTGGGGCGCAAGCGCGGCTCAGGCAAAGGATGCGGTGTGTCTCACCCAGCCTCTCAAATTCGCCGGAGAAGAGGTGAGCGGCTGTTTGAGCGCGCGGGAGGCGGCGGAGCTGGCCGATCTGCCGGTGATGCTGGGGGGCGATGAAAACGGCAAGGGCCTGGAACTGACCCATCCCACCGACATCCGCGAAAAGAGGGAAGTGAAAACCTGCCGGGAATACCGGACGGCCAGCGGCGAAGATTGGTTCGCCATGACCACCTATGACATGACCATCGAGGGGCACTTCCAAAAGCGCTGCGGCTTGCTGGACCATGTGGCGCGCGCGCAAGCAGCCGACCGGGATTACTTGCCGAAGAAGTCGGTCACCGAAGTGGATATTGACGGCATTTCCGTCTCCGTGCTGCTGCTGTTCGATCCGGAAGGAACGGCGGGGCTCGACCGGGAAGCGGAACAGGGGCGTACCTTGAAGGATTTCGCCGATCAGGGGGCCTTGGAAGTGACCGGGCAAAACGCCCAAAGCCTCACCATCGATTACCGGTCCATGTCCGGCACCTTGCAGGAACTGGCAAGGGGCGACTTTACGGGCGACGGCATTAAGGACGCTCTGGTTACCTGCGGTGTGCGCGCCCAAGAAGGCAGCTATCGGGTGAGCGATTTGATGGTGCTGACGAAACTCTCCGCAGACGGACCATTACAGGCCGTCGCGGATGGCGGAAGTTGATTGATGAGCTGGTTAGGGTGTCTGCTAACGCAAGTCTGCAACCCAAATCCGCTCACTCCCGCGAAGGCGGGAGTCTCGAAACGATTGTTTGAAGGCCTGGCCAGCCCTCTCCCCCTCCCAAACCACCCACAGGGTACCCTTGGGGTGGTTGGCCCAAAACCAATAAGAGGGGGAGTGGGTGGCCAGGCACTTCGCCCCTTAGGGCAGAAGAACCGGCATATTGTCGATGAGCCTTAGGTCGCCGATGCCCACCGCCGCCAAGAGCCTGCCGGATTTGGTGTTGGCTTTGACGGGCTCTAAGGTCTCGGCATCGCGCAGCTCCAGATACTGGACCGCGTTGAAGCCGGCGGCGAGCAACGCGGTTTTGGCCTTGTCCAGCGCCCGGGCCGGCGTCTCGCCCGCTTCGATGGTGTCGATGGCGTGGCGCATGATTTTGTTGAGCTCGCCGGCCGTTTCCCGCTGGTCCGCCGTGAGATAGGCGTTGCGGGACGACATGGCAAGCCCGTCCGCCTCGCGGCCCGTGGCACCGCCGACGATCTCGATGGGCATGTCCAGGTCCCGCACCATCCGGCGGATGGTGAGGAGCTGCTGATAGTCCTTCTCGCCGAAAATGGCGAGGTCGGGCTGGACCTGGTTGAGGAGCTTGGCCACCACCGTGGCAACGCCGCCGAAGAAGTGGGGGCGGGTGGCGCTCTCGAGCCCCTCCGTGACGCCGCCCACCGACACGGCGGTGGAGAAATTGGGGGGGTACATGGCGTCCCCGTGGGGCACATAGACCGCATCCACCGCCCGCAGGCTGAGCTTCTCGAAGTCCGATTGCTCCGTACGCGGATAATCATCGAAATCCTCATGCGGTGCGAATTGGGCCGGATTGACGAAGATGGAGACGATCACCTTGTCGGCTTTTTCGCCCGCCAGATCGACAAGCGACAAATGTCCTTCGTGCAGCGCGCCCATGGTCGGCACGAAGCCGATCTTGTGGCCGCTTCCGCGCCACCCGGCAACTTGCGCCCGCAACGCATCAAGTTCCCGCACGATGATAAAAGGAAAATCCGGCATCAGAAGACTATGAAATTCGCGGCGGCAACAGGCTCGGGAAAACGTTCATCAGGAAACCGGTGTTGCGCATGGAGGATCCTTCCAAAAGGGGCAAGCCCCGCGGCGCGGAGTGTAATTCAGTTCACCAATTTCAGGAAGCTTTGCAAAAAACAATAGGCTCGCAGCGGTGAGCTGCGAGCCTCAATAATGCACCGTGCGCAGTTGATGCTGCGGCTTGGGTACGATTTCCTTGGTCTTGTCCCCGACCATTGGCGTTTCTTGTTGTTCAGGTGCTTTCCAGTGGGCCAGTAGGCTGGAGAACACCCCTTTTGGCATTCGCCTTGTTATGAAACGCGAGGTCAGTTTGTCATATTTATGACAGTTGTGCACAAAAAAATAACAGGATTTGGCAAAAAAATCGCTTTTAGGATGCGTTTAGCGCCTGCCAAACAAGCTCGGCGAGCGCGGGGCTGGCGGTCAGCCCGGGCGATTCGATGCCGAAAAGGTTCACCAGTCCCGCTATTCCGTGGGCCTCGGGCCCTTGCAGCCAGAAATCCTGGAGGATTTTGTCCTTGTCGGGACCATCCGGGGATGGGGACGAGATCTTGGGCCGGATGCCCACATATCCCGGCGCCAGCGTCCCGTCGCGCAGGCCGGGGTAGTAGCGGCGGATGGCCAGGGCGAACCGCTCGGCACTGTCGGGGGGGACCTGATAGTCGATCTCGTCGATCCAGCTATGGTCCGGCCCAAACCGCACGCGGCCGGCGAGATCGAGGGTGGCGTGGATGCCGAGGCCGTATTGCTCGGGCACAGGATAGATAAGGTGGGAGAAGGGGGGGCGCCCCGACAGGGTGAAATAGCACCCGCGAGAATAATGCGCATGGGGGATATGGTTTGACTGAAGGCCTTCGAGACGGCTGGCAATGGGAATGGCATCTAGGCCCGCCGAATTGACGATTTCCCGGCAGTGGAAGGTTTCCTCGTGGTCGTCGGAATCCGCTATGACGGCCGTGAAGCCCCCGCCGCCAATCTGTGCACGGACAAAGCGGCTTGATAAGGACAAAACCGCCCCATGGGATTCGGCATCGGCCAGAAAGCACAGCATGAGTTGATGGCTATCGATGATGCCTGAGTTAGGGCTGAAAAGAGCTGCGTGACTTTGTAGTTGAGGTTCGCATTGTTCAACTTCTTTGTCAGATAGGAATCGGAGTTCTTCCACGCCGCATGCGGCCCCGTTGCGACGAATTGACTCAAGAGCGGATACTTCCTCCTCGGACGACGCAACGATGAGCTTGCCGGTCTTTCGATACGGCACTCCCCTTTCTTCGGCGTAGCGATAAAGCCAGTCCCGGCCAGACAGACAGGTTTTCGCTTTCAGGCTGCCCGGTGGGTAGTAGATCCCGGCATGGATAACCTCGCTGTTCCGTGAACTGATGCCCTGTCCAATGTGGGGCTCTTTCTCGATGATGACGACCTGGCGGCCTTTTCCCGCCAGGTGGCGCGCAACCGCCAGACCCACAACGCCGGCGCCGATAATCAAGGAATCAATGGTTTCCATCTCGGATATAATAGTGAATCAGTTGACTTTATGGCATTGCTCTCAGCACTATTCTGAAAATGGACGAGGCAGGGGTTTCAGCACCGAATGAGCTTGGCACAGGCGGCCCATGTAATAGTACTTGGCAACGAAAAAGGGGGCACCGGCAAGTCCACAACGGCAATGCATTTGGCGATTGCTCTGATGAGATTGGGGCATTCCGTCGGCCTGATTGACCTCGACAGCCGCCAACAGAGTCTGACGCGATATGTGCGGAATCGGGAACAATGGGTCCGCAATACAGGGGTTGCTTTGCCAACACCGGAAATAAAAGTCGTCAGCCGGGGCACCCAGGAAAGAGTGATTGACATGGAGGCCGACGAGCGCCGCCGCTTTGCTGAGGCTGTGGGCGACCTCCAGGCGCGCTGCCGCTTCATCATCATTGACAGTCCGGGGAGTGACAGTCACCTGTCCCGTCTCGGGCATGCGATCGCGGATACGCTAATCACACCATTGAACGACAGCTTTGTGGATTTCGACTTGCTGGCGCATGTGGATCCAGAGACGTTGGCTGTGCTGAGCCCAAGCCTTTACAGCGAAATGGTCTGGGACGCGCGCAAACGCCGCGCGCTCGACAAAAGGAAGCCCATCGATTGGGTGGTCATGCGGAACCGACTGTCCAACATTGATGCGATCAATAAGCGGCGCTTGGCCGAACTATTGGAAACACTGTCCAGCCGGATCGGATTTCGAATTGCGCCAGGATTTGGCGAGCGGGTGATTTACCGCGAACTCTTCCTCTTCGGATTGACGCTTCTTGATCTGTCGCAGGCAAGGGCACAAATTAAAATGACGATGTCGCATCTGGCAGCGCGGCAGGAAGTTCGCGATTTGATCGCCATACTGAACCTGCCGGGTGTGGAATTGGTACCGGAAGCTGCCGCGCCCCAACCGGTTGCGTGAGAGGAATGTGAGCGATGGCACCTTCCAAGAAAGTGCCGACCCCTTCAGACGCAAATCGCGCGCAGATCGACAAGTTTTTGGACGACGTCAAAAAGCTTCCGGCGGCGGGGCGCGATGGGCCGGCAGGCCGATTGCTGTTTGCCATGGACGCCACATTGAGCCGGCAGCCCACCTGGGACCGAGCCCTGCACATACAGGCGGACATGTTCAACGCGGCGCTGCAGGTGGGGCGTCTGGAAATACAGCTTGCTTATTTCAGAGGGTTTCGCGAGTTCTCGGTTAGTAATTGGTTGTCGGACGCTGACGGGCTTGCGCGCGCCATGACGTCGGTTCAGTGTCGCGGCGGCCATACTCAGATCGAGCGGGTGCTGGATCACGCCTTGCGATCTGCGCAACGGGAAAAGTTGAAAGCGCTTGTATATGTGGGCGACTGTGTGGAGGAAAATGCGGATGATCTGGCCGCCAAGGCGGGCAAGCTTGGTGTTTTTGGTGTGCCGATTTTTGCGTTTCAAGAAGGGGCCGACCCGACGGCAGAAGTTGTGTTCAGAGAATTCGCCCGCCTTTCGGGCGGGGCCTACAGCCGATTTTCCGCTGCTTCCGCCAGCGAACTTAGAGACCTGCTGTCGGCGGTTGCGGTATTTGTCGCCGGTGGCCGGAAAGCGCTTGCCAACCATGCTGATCGCAGCGGACGGACCGTCCAAGGTCTATTGACCCAGATGAAAAGATGATCTGACGGAAACAAAGCAGTGTCTTGGTTTTTCATTGGCATATTGACCCTTGCGCTTGGGCTGGCAATTTCGGAGTTCCTCGTCAGAGTGTCGCCGGGACGGTTGCTCAGTGTGCTGAAGTGGGTCGGAATACTGATTGCCGTGATTGCCATGATGCTGTTTGCGATTGGCGTTCGAAACATCAGCCTGGCGGCGCTCATTGGGATGGCACTTGCTTTGCTTGCGCGCTCGGGCATGTTTGCGCCGAAGAAGCCATTCAGTCAGGGTAACCTTTCCCAGTCTTCTGCACACAAATCATCTGAGGTGGAAACGGCTTATTTGAGCATGTCTCTGGATCACAATAGCGGCAAGCTCGACGGCCGGATCCTTGCCGGTGCTTTTACCGGTAAAAATCTCTCCGATTTGACGATGGAAGAATTGTTGGCCTTCCGCCAGGAATGCGCCGCTCAGGATGCCGAAACGGTCCCCCTTGTCGAGGCATTTTTAGATCGTGAGTTCGGCGACCGATGGCGTGAAGCGATGTCCCGAGGGCGGCAAGCGAACAGCGGCCCCATGACCGAAGAAGAAGCGCTAAATATTCTGGGCTTGGCGTCGGGCGCAACCGCGGAAGAAGTGAGGGCAGCCCACAGGCGACTTATGAAGAAGCTGCATCCGGATCAGGGCGGTTCCGACTTTCTTGCCCGGCAGATCAACGAAGCAAAAGACCTGCTATTGAACCGCTGAAGTTGCGATGGATGTCATCGGCCAGCGGTCTGGTCGGCCTTAACCTTGAAGCAAAGAAAACCGTTTTGCTGCAATGTTTCGCAGACCCGTGTCGCTTCGTCCTGTGTGAATGTACCGAACCGGGCGCGGTAAAGCGTCTCGTTGGTTGCCGTTACGGGCACAATGGTTGACGTTTTGCCATCCAGTGCGCCTCGGGCCGCGCGGCGTGCGCTGTCCAGACGGGATACGGCGGAAAATTCATCAGAGTAAGCACCGATTTGAACCTGCCACTCCCCGGACTCATTGGCGGCAGGGGCACCAAACATGGGCTGAATGCCGGCACGGGGTTCGACGGATGCAACTTGGTCGCCGGCCGGCGGTGCGGCGGTCTCCGAACCATTGTCGTAGTAGTCCGTATCCCCTTGAGCCTCTTCGGGTTTGGGCCGTGGCGAGACGCCAACCAACTGCACTTTGGTGGGCCGCGTTTTTGGAATGGGTGGCGCAGCGGAGATGGCGGATCTCGGCGGACCTTGCTTTTTTAACGCTGCAAAGCCCCGCGTGAGAATGTCGCGCATGTGCTGGTCGCGGGTTCGTGAGGATTTGCCGCCCATCACGACACCAATCAAATGACGGCCATCCCGGCGGACCGATGCAACCAGATTGAATCCTGAAGCGCGTGTGTAGCCCGTCTTAATACCGTCAGTGCCCTGGAACTTGCCAACGAGCTTGTTGTGAGTGCGGTAGGTGCGGGCGCCCCAAGAGAATTCATCCGTCGAGAAGAAGCCATAGAACTGCGGGTAATGCTGAATGAGGCGCAAACCCAGTGTGTACATATCCCGCGCTGTGGTCAGCTGGCGACTGTTGGGAAGGCCCGAAGCGTTGCGGAACGTGGTTTTGGTCATGCCGATTTCGCGTGCTTTTCGCGTCATCATCTTGGCGAAATTGGCTTCGGTGCCACCAAGCTCTTCAGCGACAACGACCGCCACATCGTTGGCGGATCGGACGATCAACGCCAGGATGGCGTCGCGCACCCTGATCTTTTGGCCGCGCCGCAGATTGAGTTTGGACGGCGACTGGCCTGCCGCCCGTGCTGAAGTTGTCAGTTGCGAGGTGAGGGTGAGGTCCCCCTTCTCCAGCGCATCGAACAACATGTAAAGGGTCATCATCTTCGTCAGAGACGCAGGATAACGCTGGCTGTCGGCACGGCGTGAAAACACGACAATTCCCGTGTCGCCATCAACCACAATGGCAGCATATTTGGAGTTGGCTTGGGCCTGCTGGGGCACAAACAGCGCCGTGGCGCACACGAATAGCGCCGCGACCACGCCGTTGAGCCATGTTCGCTGCGCCCTTTTCCTGATTAGGGGGATAATTGCTTGGTCTGACACGAACGCAGTCCGCCAATACGCCATTGTTTTCACCACATCACACGATGGTGGATTATCCCCTGCCCCTATTCGCAATCCGTTAATCAAGATAATGAGTCGGTGCGAATGCCTAGTATGGCGGCAAAGACCCAACCGTGTAAAACCGAAATTTCCGGATTCGGCTCACAAATCAGTTTGAAGTCCAATTGCCGCGCCATATTCGATGAGGCAGGCCATCTCTATCTGCGATTGTGTGGTTTCGATATGGTTACTGGTAGACTAAATCGAGGCGACCCGCGAAGATTTACAAATGTTAACGCAAGCGCGAACGACGGAGAGCACCATTCTGGATTTCAAAGGCCTTAAATTGGGATTTCGGCCCAATCAGTACTTTGTTTGTCCCGCCGGGTGGAACGATGAAGAGGCCCACAACACTGCGCCGGTGTTCCCCGTGCCAATTGATGTGCTTCAAGAAGCCTGGGATGCAGTCATCAACAGACAGCCACGGGTTGAAATTCGTGAAGCGGATCCGAAATCGCGGTATTACGAGCTGGTCCAAAGAACAGCGTTTTTCCGGTTTCCGGACACTATTTCTGCCGTTTTGGTATCATTGGGGGACCAAGGCTCGACTCTTGCGATCTATAGCAGGTCGACATATGGATACTCAGATCTAGGTGTTAACAAAGCCCGTGTTGAGGACTGGATTGCGCAGGCCGAGACAGTAATGGAGCAAGCTTAACGGCCATGTTCCGTGGGTGGGTGGCGCAATTGCGACATTTCCGCTTATCGAGACATTTACAAAACTGACGCAGGGTTACTTAGGATTACGTATTCGTGAGAGCACCAGGGATTTCCAGTATGCTGATGGTGACCAACCAGCCAAAGATTGCCGAAAGGGCGGGTAACCCCGATCTGGCGGCTGCGCTTGCGCAATTGGCGAGTGTTTGGGTGCCTCGCCTGGCCGACGAGAACAATGATGAAGGTGGCGGCGGCACGTCCACGGGCGTCATCACGAAGACGAAGCCGAAGACCAAAAAACCTTCTCTTTACAAGGTCCTCTTGTTGAACGACGATTACACACCGATGGATTTCGTTGTCCACGTGTTGGAGCAATTTTTCGGGAAGGGCAGGGAAGATGCCACCCGGATCATGCTTCATGTGCACCAGCACGGGGTCGGCATATGCGGGGTGTATACGTATGAGGTGGCGGAGACAAAAGTGACGAACGTGATCGAATTTGCACGTCGACATCAGCACCCACTTCAATGCACAATGGAAAAAGAGTAAGAGGTCCAAGAGTTAGGAGCAGAAGTGGCGTCGTTTTCGAGAAGCCTTGAAGAAGCCTTACACCGCGCGCTTTCCTTTGCCGGCGAGCGGAATCACGAATACGCCACGTTGGAGCATTTGCTGCTTGCTTTGGTTGACGATCAGGACGCCGCGGCCGTGATGCGCGCCTGTGAAGTTGATTTGGATCTGCTGCGCCAAGACCTGCTTCAATATATCGACAACGATCTGCAGAACCTTGTGGTTGACGCAGACGAAGATGCAAAACCCACAGCCGGTTTTCAGCGCGTCATTCAGCGGGCGGTCATTCATGTGCAATCGTCGGGACGTGAAGAGGTAACGGGTGCGAACGCGCTTGTGGCGATCTTCGCGGAACGGGAAAGCCACGCCGCGTATTTCCTTCAGAAGCAGGAGATGACGCGCTACGACGCCGTCAATTACATCAGCCACGGTGTTGCCAAGCGGCCGGGCATGTCTGAATCACGCCGCGTGCGCGGTGCCGAGGAAGAGGCAGACGGTGGAGAGGCGCTGGACAAGGGCGATAACGAAGCGCTCGAAGCCTATTGCATCAACCTCAACCAAAAAGCAACCGAAGGACGCATTGATCCGCTCATCGGCCGTGACGCGGAAATCGAACGCACAATTCAAGTGTTGTGTCGCCGCCGCAAAAACAATCCGCTTTTCGTTGGCGACCCGGGTGTCGGCAAGACAGCGATTGCCGAAGGTTTGGCACGCATGATTGTGAAGGGTGAGGTGCCCGAGGTTCTTGCGGAATCGACAATCTTCTCCCTCGACATGGGAACGCTGCTGGCGGGCACGCGCTATCGCGGTGACTTCGAAGAGCGGATCAAGTCGGTCATCAAAGAGCTTGAAGACTATCCCGGGGCGATTTTGTTCATCGACGAAATTCATACGGTGATCGGGGCCGGCGCCACCAGTGGCGGGGCGATGGATGCCTCGAACCTGCTGAAGCCGGCCTTGCAGAGCGGCACGCTGCGCTGCATGGGCTCGACCACGTACAAAGAGTATCGTCAGCATTTCGAAAAGGATCGGGCGCTGGTGCGCCGCTTCCAAAAGATCGATGTGATGGAACCGAGCGTTCCCGACGCGATCAAGATCCTCAAGGGCCTGAAACCGTATTTCGAGAAGTACCACAAGGTACGGTTCACGAACGATGCCATCAAAGCGGCGGTGGACCTGTCGGCGAAGTACATCAATGACCGCAAACTGCCGGACAAAGCCATTGATGTGATCGACGAAGCGGGCGCGTCCCAGATGCTGCTGCCCGAATCGCGCCGCAAGAAGACACTTGGGGTCCGGGAAATCGAGAATGTGATATCCAAGATCGCGCGCATACCGCCGAAGACCGTGTCCAAATCCGATACGGAAGCTTTGCGCGACCTGGAAACCAACCTCAAACGCGTTGTCTTCGGACAGGATGAAGCAATCGATCAGTTATCGTCCGCTATCAAGCTCGCCCGAGCAGGCTTGCGCGAACCGGAGAAACCGATCGGGTGTTATCTGTTCTCCGGCCCGACCGGCGTCGGCAAGACGGAAGTTGCACGGCAGCTCGCCAGCATAATGGGTGTGGAACTGCTGCGCTTCGACATGTCTGAATACATGGAGCGGCACACCGTTTCCCGCCTAATCGGGGCTCCGCCGGGCTATGTGGGCTTCGATCAGGGTGGTCTGCTTACGGACGGTGTAGATCAGAACCCGCATGTGGTGTTGCTTTTGGATGAGATCGAAAAAGCTCACCCGGATCTGTTCAACATCCTGCTGCAGGTCATGGATCACGGGAAGCTGACCGATCACAACGGTAAGAAGATCGACTTCCGCAATGTGGTGTTGATCATGACCACCAATGCCGGCGCTGCCGATTTGGCAAAACCGGCCATCGGCTTTGCCCGTAAGAAGCGCGAGGGCGACGACCAAGAAGCGATCAACAAGCTGTTCTCACCGGAATTCCGTAACCGGCTCGATGCGGTCATCGGATTCTCGTCCTTGCCGGAAGAAGTTATTGGCCGCGTTGTCGAGAAGTTTGTCCTGCAGTTGGAGGCGCAGCTTCAAGACCGCAACGTCACCTTCGAATTGGAACCGGAAGCCGTCTCATGGCTGGTGAAGAACGGTTATGATGAGCAATTTGGGGCGCGGCCGCTGGCGCGCGTGATTCAAGAGAATATCAAGAAGCCGTTGGCCGAAGAGTTGTTGTTCGGCAAGCTGAAGAAGGGCGGCGTTGTGCGCGTTATTCTTGGTAAGGACGATAAGCTCGACTTTGAGTTTATCGAACCGACACCACCGCCGGCGCGCTCTAAGAAGGGTTCGAAGGACAATGGCGGTCCGGACGATGGCGGGGGAGGAGGGTCGCCTGCGCCAACCGGATCGGTTCCGCCCGTGCCGGCGCTGGTCGAATAGAAGACAAAACGATGAGGCCGCCTTATAGAGCGGCCTTAATCTTTTCGGCAATGGCTGCCAATTCGTCCATGTCCGCCATTTCGCGGGCGTGGAACTTCATGTCCACACCTTCTTCCCGCGGGATGATGTGAAAGTGAATGTGGAACACGGTCTGGCCGGCGGCCGGTCCGTTCAATTGCGCCAACATGATGCCGGAGGCGTCGAGACCTTTTTTGACAGCGGCCGCCACCTTCTGCGTAACTTTGATGAGGTTCGCTGCTGCATCCGCCGGAAGATCGAAGATGTTCTCTGCCTCAACCTTTGGAATGACCAGCGTGTGGCCGGTGGTCTGGGGCATCACGTCCATGAACGCCAGGGTATGGTCGTCTTCATAGACCTTGATCGACGGCATTTCGCCGCGCAGGATCTTTGCGAAAACGTTGTTGGGATCGTAGGCCATGGCGCACCTTATGTTTCGGAAATGATGTTATCGATCTTTTTGAACGGTGAATGCTGCGCTAAGGCGCGCACATCACGCTGAACGAAAGCTCTTTCGTTTTCAAGATAATCCGACACCGCCGTTCGAAAGCTGGGGTTGGCGATCCAGTGGGCGCTGTAAGTTTCCTGCGGCATGTATCCCCGCGCGAGCTTGTGTGCCCCCTGGGCTCCCGCTTCGACCCGTTTCAGCCCATGGGCGATGGCAAAGTCGATTGCCTGGTAATAGCAAACCTCGAAGTGAAGGAAGCGGTGATCCTCTACGCAGCCCCAATTGCGCCCGAAAAGCGTATCGCCGCCAATGAAGTTCAGAGCCCCGGCGATGTACCGACCTGCGCGCTTTGCAAGAATAAGCAGGGTCTTGTCCGGCATGGCCTGATTGATGCGGGTGAAGAAATCGCGGGTGAGATAGGGGCTGCCCCATTTGCGGCTGCCGGTGTCCATATAGAAGTTGAAGAAGGCATCCCAGTGGGCGTCAGTCAGGTCGTTGCCGGTCACCCATTCAATCTCAATGTCGTTCGACAGGGCCTCATTGCGCTCTTTGCGGATCTGTTTGCGCTTGCGGGACGCGAGCGCGTCGAGAAAAGCGTCGAATGTTTCGAAACCATTGTTCTCCCAATGGAATTGTTGATCCATACGGCGTAGAAAACCGTGGTCGCCAAGACGCTCCCATTGATCTTGAGGCAGGAAATTGAGGTGCAGGGATGAAACGTCGAGACGCTTAGTGATCTCCACGCATCCGGCAATCAAATAGTCTTCCGCATCCGGAGCATTTAAGAGGGGGTTGACCAATAATCGACGGCCGGTTGCCGGGGTGAAGGGCACGGCCGATAGGAGTTTCGGATAATATCTTCCGCCGGCGCGCTCGAATGCATCGGCCCAGCCATAGTCGAAAACGTATTCGCCTTGGGAATGGCTTTTGAGATAAAGCGGCATGCAGCCCGCAAGGTCGCCCGACGGCGTTTCGAGCAACAGATGATAGGGCGCCCATCCGGTCTCCATGGTGGCGGAGCCGCTTTTCTCCAGCGCGTTCAAGAAGCTGTATGAGGTGAACGGATTGTACGGGATGTCGCCGCCGGGGTTTGCGCAGGCATCCCAGGCCAGAGGATCGACTGTTTCAAGGGCATTGGCGACGCGAATTACGATTTGTTCCTGATCACCCAATCGGAGCCTCAAATCCTTCGAATATGATGTTGTCGGCGTGCCGGGCGCTGGTCTGCCGTTGAGCATCGGTTCGGACCGTCCAGGCGAGCAAAGGCAGGCCGACTTTGCGCATAAGGGCTGGGGCAAAGGCCGGTAAAGCGTCCACGTCATAACCGATGAAATTGGGCCGGCTCAGGGGCGAGAGCAGCAAATTGCTCATCACAAAGCGTGCCCGCCGGGACATGTTCACTTGCGTCACATTCCGGTAATCGGATGCCAGCAACCCTCTCGCGATCGACGGAGCGTTTTTGTGAAACCACTGCAGCGAAAGGGGGTTAAATGATTGAACCGCGGCATCGCCGCCGTAGGCACTCACGAGTTCGGCGACCCGGCTTTCGAGCTTTCCTATCTTGCGCGTGGGGTTCTTGATTTCAACCAGAATTGGGACTTGTCCCCGCACCAGGTCGAAGACGGCCTGTAGTGTTGGAATGCAGTCATTCGTGCCGGAAAGGGCGATTGTCGAAAGTTCTTCAGACGTCCGCCTACGGACTTTACCGACCGTATCGGTCATGCGTTCTAACCGTTCGTCGTGGAACACGACAGCATCGCCGTCTTGTGTCACCTGAACGTCCAATTCTATGGCATAGCCGCAGGCCAGGGCCGCCTCAAATGCGGACATGGAGTTCTCAAGAACGCCCTTATCCGAAGCGTGCAGCCCGCGATGGGCAATGGGCAGTTGTTTGAGCCATGGACCTGTCTTAGGCATCAGTCGATCTCGAAAACGGCGTCTATTTCGACGGCTACGTTGAGAGGCAACGAACCGGCACCAACGGCAAACCGGGCGTGCCGCCCCGCGTCGCCAAACACGTCGACCATCAGATCGGAGGCGCCATTGATCACCTGCGGGTGGTCGGTAAATCCGGGGGCTGCATTAACGAAGCCGCCCAGTTTCACGCAGCGCGTGACCCGATCCAAATCACCGCCGCAGGCATCCTTGACCTGGGACAGAATGTTTATGGCGCACAAGCGGGCTGCGGCCTGGCCATCTTCCACGGAAAAATCCGATCCCACTTGACCGCGATATTCCAGACCACCGGGGCCGACCGTGACCTGACCGGAGACAAATACGAGGTTGCCGGTGACGACATAAGGGACATAGGTGGCAACGGGGGGAATTGGGTCCGGAAGATCAATGCCGAGTTCGCGCAGCCGCTCGTCCACACGCCCTGTCATGGCACCTCCTGCATTGCTTTTCGCCGCCGCCCCGCGAGTCCGTGAGCACCCGACCTTATATCACGGCAAAGGCGGCATACGCCAAGCAGAAAAGCCTGGATTCAGGGGGATTTGTTGTGACAGCTATGTGACCGCGAGGGCTTGTTGCCGGTGCTGCTTGTCGAGATACATGGCCTGATCGGCCCGCCTCAGCAACTCGCTGGCCTTGGTATCCGGCCCATAGGCTTGAATGCCCATGCTGGCATTAATGGTCAAGGAGCGGTCCCGGATCGTGAGTTTTGTGCGCGCTAAGGCACGCCGCAGTTCCAGCGCGTGCGCTCGGGTGGGCAATTGCTGGGCCCGTACAAACAGAACCGCGAACTCGTCGCCGCCAATCCGGGCCACATAGTCCGTGCGCCGCACATTCTTGGTCAGCACCTGAGCCACATGGCACAGCACCTGATCGCCCGCGTCGTGACCGAGCAAATCGTTAATCTGCTTGAAATTATCCAGGTCCAGATATGCCAATAGGCCCTTCTCTTGGTGGCGTTTGGCCGCCGCCAAGGTGCGGTCGACCGCCTGATTGAAGCCGCGCCGGTTTAAGAGCCCCGTCAATTCGTCCGTGACCGACAGGGTTTCCAAATAGTGGATGCGCGCCTGTTGCTCCACGAGCATTTTTTCGGTCTCTACCGCATAGGAGAGCAAGCGCTCGACAACCGGCCAATCCTGTTTTGCGACGCGCCGCCGATCAAGCCCAAAAGACTTGCAAATGCGCTCCAGCGCATCTCGTTCCGCGATCTGCTTCGTTGGAAACTCGATCGTATTGACCGCAGCCGCAGAGTGGTGGTTCACAATGGCCTCCCAAATTATCGCCCAGACAAAGTCGTCCGCTCCTCCACCGGCAACAAACATGCCAACGAAGACAATCTGTTAACGCTTTGAAATTAGTGTATTTTTTACAAGCGGTCGGGCGGCAAAATATTCCACTTTTTGCTCGACAAACAGGATTGCCGGGTAGAATGTGCCCTGTAGGATAGATTGGTGGGTTATGCGGGTAAGCGGAGTTGGTGTGTTGGTACGGGTGTGTGCGTCGGTTGGTGCGGTGTTCGCCGCATTTGCCCTATTGCCGTCCGCTCAGGCGGGCATCGGGGACAAGGTGTTGTCCCATCGGGCCCTTTACGAAGTCTCTTTAAAAAGCGCGCGGAATGGCTCCGGAATAGCGGATGTGAAAGGCCGCATCGTGGTGGAATGGTCGGATGCCTGCGAAGGCTTCACCATGAACCAACGGTTCTACACGGAGCTAAACGATTCCCACGGCAATCTTACCGCCAGCGACCGCTGGATCTCCTCCTGGGAAGCCCATGACGGCAGCCTCTTCCGGTTTGATCTGACGGATTACTTGAACGGCGAATTGACGGACCGGGCGTCGGGCCGGGCAACGCCCACGGGCGATCCGGACGGCGAAAAACAGGTGCACTATGGCCAGCCGGCCGATTTGAAGGTTGAACTGCCAGGCAAGACGATTTTCCCCACCCAGCACACGTTTCAAATGCTGGAAGCGGCCAATAGCGGCCAGAAAATGCATTCAAGCACCGTGTTCGACGGTTCGGTCGATGGCGAGTTCTACGATGTGGTGGCGTTCATCTCTGGTCCGATCACCGCCGCGCAACAGCCGGATTTGAGTGACGTGCCCGGCGGGGATGATTTCTCCGGCATGAAGAGTTGGAACGTGTTGATTGCCTATTACCTGCACGGCACACAGGAGGAAGTTCCCGAATACGAGTTCGCGTTCGTGCTTTATGAAAACGGCGTGGCCGCAGATCTGGTGATGGACTATTCGGATTTCAGTTTGAGCGGCAGGTTAAGCAGCGTTGAGGCGCTGCCCGATAGCGGCTGCTGATCAGCGGCCGGACTGATTGCGGATCGCCCGACCCAGCTTTATCGCCTCATCTCCGAATTTGTCTTTGAGTTTGTCCATCGCCCGTTCGGCGACCGCGCGGCGTTCGGCGGAGGGATCCAGCATATTGGGATGGTCGGCCAAATCCCCTGTCGTCAACGAAGACAGTCCCACGCCCAAGAGACGGTACTGGGTTCCGTCCACCTCCTTCAGCAACATTTCTTCAGCGACCCGATAGATAACGTCGGCCAGTTGCGTTGGTTCCGGCAGCGTTTTGCTCCGGGTACGGATCTTAAAATCCGCCGTCTTGAGTTTAAGCGTTACCGTTTTTCCGGCGTATTCAGACGACTTTGCCCGGCGGGAGACCCGTTCGCTCTGCCGCCATAGGGTTGATGCCAGGGTGCCGCCATCTGAAATGTCCGTGTTGAATGTCGTTTCCGAGGAAATGCTTTTAGCCCCCTGGCGGCTCTTGACCGTCCGGTCATCCTCCCCGCGCGCCAAATGGTACAGGCGTAATCCCATGGCGCCGAACCTCTCGACCAACCATTTTTCGTCCTTGCGCTGTATCTGGCCGATCTTCGTAATCCCATGGCGCGCAAGGGACTTGCCGAAGGATTTGCCCACGCCCCATATGAGCGATACCGGTTGCTCGGCGAGAAAACCAACGGCCTCCGCACGTCCAATAACCGAAAAGCCCCGCGGTTTGTCCAGATCGGAAGCAATCTTCGCCAGAAACTTATTGTAACTGAGGCCGACAGAGACGGCGATACCGATCTTTTCTTCCATTTCCAGCGCCAACGACGCCATTGCCATGGCAGGTGTTTTGTTGTGTAGGCGTTCGGTGCCGGACAGGTCGAGAAACGCTTCATCGAGAGACAGCGGTTCCACCAAGGGGGTTAGCGACCGCATCATCTCCCGGATTTCTTTCCCGGCCGCCGCGTATTTTTCCATATTGGGCTTCAACACCACGGCATCGGGGCACGCCCGCAGCGCCTTAAACATCGGCATGGCCGACCCTACGCCGTAGGTGCGGGCGATATAGCAGGCAGTCGATACCACGCCCCTTTTGCCGCCACCAATGATGAGGGGTTTGTCGTTCAGCTCCGGGTTGTCCCGTTTTTCGATGGCTGCATAAAACGCGTCACAATCCAGATGTGCGATGGACAGCTCGTCCAGTTCGTCGTGATGTAGTCCCCGCGGACTGTTGCAAGCAGGGCATCGGCGGACAGCCTCAGGAAGGCGCGTCAGGCAATCTCTGCAAAAACCGGTCATGTTGCCCCATCCGATATGGCGTCCCAAAGCCACGCGGCACCGCGAACGCCACTCGAATCTCCGTGTACATGCTTTAATATGGGCGTAGTGCAGGTGTCGGAAAAGATATGCGGGTGTACGTATGAGTCAATGTGGCTGTAGATTTGATCGATATTGGAAAGACCGCCACCTAAGACGATGACGTCCGGGTCCAATATATTGATGACCGACGCAAGCCCCCGGCCGAGCCGGCTGAGCCAAGCTTCGAAACAGGCTTTCGCCCGCCGGTCACCGTCAAGCCGCATGGCAATCTCAGAGGCGTCAAGCTTCTTGCCGCAAGCGGCTGCGTACTGTGCTTCCAAAGCAGGACCGCTGATCCAGGTTTCAAGGCAGCCTTGACGTCCGCAATAGCAATCTGGTCCCGGGATCTCCTCCTCGCTCGGGGACGGCAATGGCGTATGACCCCACTCGCCGCCGATGGCATTCCGCCCCACCAAGACCTGCCCGTCGACCACAATGCCGCCGCCGCAGCCTGTTCCTAATATAACGCCGAACACGGTTCGCGCATCTTTGCCCGCGCCGTCTACGGCTTCGGATAGGGCGAAACAGTTGGCATCGTTGGAGAAACGCAAGCGTCTGCCCACGGTGTCTTCGAGATCCGTATCGAATGGTTTGCCATTGAGCCAAACCGAATTTGCATTCTTCACCAGTCCCGTGGCCGGAGAAAGGGTGCCCGGCATGCCGATGCCGACGGTGACGTCTGCTCCTACAGCCGTTTCCGCCTTTGCGATTAGGTTGCCAATGGCGATGAGCGTTTCTTGGTAGTCATGGCGCGGGGTTTCAATGCGTTCACGGAACAGCAATTCGTGAGAGAGACCGAAGACCGCCCCTTCGATTTTCGTACCGCCCAGATCTATGCCCATTCGATACCGTTGGCCTGACACGGTTACTGTCCTGCGTTGAGAAAGAAATCAATCTCGCTTTCGATGACGCGCCGCGCCTCTTCCCAATCGTCGATGCGGTGGTCGCAATGTTCCGCCGCGTCAATGAGTCGGGCCAATCTTTCATCGGCGACAAAATGTATGCGGCGCACATGGGGGGCACTCTCCGCGACCGACTTAATGTGATGCGGAATATCGTCCAGAAAGAATGTGGGCGCCTGCACGCGCCCCGCCAGTGCCGCCACGGCGGGACCCTTGGGTCCGTTGTTGGCGATGACCGGGTAGGTAACACCTTGACCGTGCAGGCACCGGATGCGTGCCTCGCGGCTTTCGGCAGGCACGTTGCTCAGAATCACGATTTGCGAACGCTTCGAGAGTTGCGCGAGAACGCCGGGCGCTTCGGGCACAACATCGATTGTTTCGGTATGTGTACTGAAGAAAGTTTTGATAAGGTCCGTGACTTGTTCGTTCGCGACGGGGGTGCCACTTTCCTGATGCTTGACGTTTCCATGAATGGCGTAGCTGGAAAGGTCAATCCATAGCCCTTGGGTCAGGAGAAAGCGTTCTAAGCCGGCCATAAACTGAAGAATGACTTCATCCGCGTCAGAGATTATCAATGGTGCGGTGGGATCGATCGTAAGTTCTTCAATGTCCGACATGGCTTGGTGGTTTGAGTGTTTCATTGACACAGGTGCTTGTTGTTCCTTCAAATCAAGTGCTCATCGTCGCGCCTGGAAGCTGTTGCCGGGCGGCTCTTGGGATGTCAGGGTCGATTCCCGCGGCTTCGCAGAAGTCAGCAACCAATTGCTCTCGGGACAGAGTGTAGTCGAGCACCCCGGCCAAGAATTGAGGATCGTCCGCAAAGGAACGAATTTGCGATACATCAATCCCGGTCGTGGCAAGAAAACCTTCGAAGGCGCGCTTGTCCTGGCTCAAGAAGGCCAATGCCTGTGCGGCAATCGTCTCGGCGTACTCGGTCGTAACGTGTTTCGTTGACAAAGCGTTAATCTCGTTTTCGGCCGTGGGTGGGCAACTCTCTAAACGCCCCAATTTCTCCCAATTTGGCCTTTCTCAATGTTTAGTTAATGATATTGGGCTCAAATAGCACTGTCCAATTGCAGCGAGTCGATACGCGATTCGGTCATCTGGTAGGAGCTGTTTGGGAAGTAATTATGGGCAGTCAGGCAGGCCTGAGCGTGGCAGAAGTCGATACTCAAGAAAAGACGGTCCTGATCGTCGAGGATAATGAGCTCAACATGAAGCTCTTCCACGACCTTCTAGACGCTCACGGGTATCGCACGCTTCAATCGCGGGAAGGCATGGAAGCCCTTGAGATTGCTCGCAACGAACGCCCCGACCTTATCCTTATGGACATCCAGCTTCCGGAAATCTCGGGCCTGGAAATCACAAAGTGGATCAAAGAAGACGATAATCTTCGGCACATTCCCGTCATTGCGGTGACAGCCTTCGCCATGAAGGGGGATGAAGAAAAAATTCGGGATGGCGGCTGCGAAGCCTACATTGCAAAGCCGATTTCGGTCTCTCTGTTTCTAGATACAGTTAAGAAATTTCTCGATTGAGGAGCCAATGACCGCTCGCGTCCTCGTCGTTGACGATATTCCGGCAAACACAAAGCTGCTGGAAGCCAAACTCTCTGCTGAATATTTCGACGTCATCACGGCCCACAACGGACAGGCCGCGATCGAGTTGGCATGCAAGGAGCAGCCGGACATCATATTGCTGGATGTCATGATGCCCATTATGGATGGGTTTGAAGTCTGCAAAACCCTGAAAAGCCGCGAAGACGTCCAGCACATCCCGGTGGTCATGGTGACCGCTCTTGATCAGCCCGCGGATCGAGTTCGCGGCCTCGAGGCGGGAGCGGACGATTTCCTCACGAAGCCCGTTAACGATTTAGCCTTGTTCTCGCGGGTGCGCAGCCTTGTCCGTCTCAAGATGATGACCGACGAACTTCGGATGCGTCAGGCCACCGGCCGCGACATGGGGCTGCTTTCGGCGCCCTACGATCACGCGGCGGACGAGAACGGCTCTGCCCGAATCTTGATTGTAGAAGAACGTGAAGAAGCGGCGCGCCGCATGAGGGAAGTTCTGGAACCGCAACACCGGGTCAAGGTTGAAGCTGACCGGAACGACGCGATCGTTTCTGCGCGCGGCGGCGATTTCGATTTGATTATTGTGAGCCTGGCGATGGCCGGGCAAGAAGGGTTGCGCCTGTGCAGTCAGCTGCGCTCCACCCCAGAAACACGGGGGGTGCCCATTCTGGTGATTGTTGACGATGGCGACAATCCGGCGCTTGCGCGGGCACTCGATATCGGCGTGAACGACTATCTGATGCGGCCGATCGACCGCAATGAACTCGTGGCGCGGGTGAAAACCCAATTCAAGAAAAAACGCTACTCAGACAAACTCAAGCAGAATCTTGAGCTCAGTGTTGAAATGGCGGTCACGGATCAACTCACAGGGCTCTATAACCGGCGATATATGTCGGGCCATTTAGGCAATCTGCTGCAGGATTCCGTCGACCGGGACAAGCCTTTGTCGTTTTTGATTATCGACATCGACTATTTCAAGTCCATCAATGACACCTTCGGTCACGACATCGGTGATGAGGTGTTGCGCCAATTCGGCAAGCGGATTGTGAGTAATGTGCGTGGCATCGATCTGGTGTGCCGTTACGGCGGCGAAGAATTTGTGGTGGTGATGCCTGATACGGACCTCACCTTCGCTTATACGGTTGCGGAGCGGGTGCGGCAGCAGGTGGCCGACGTGCCCTTTGAAGTGGGTACCGACGACCCGCTAAAAATTACGATCAGCATTGGGGTGACCGTGTCCGAGGGGTCCAGCGATACGCCGGGCGATCTGCTTAGGCGGGCGGACCAGGCGCTCTACCGGGCCAAGCGCGAAGGGCGCAACCGGGTGGTCGCGGACGCCGCTTAAGGCTGGCAAGTCCCAAAAATTCCTACTTGATCTTTGCTTCTTTGAATTCGACGTGCTTGCGCGCCACCGGATCGTATTTGCGTACGACCATCTTCTCGGTCATGGTCCGAGAATTCTTCTTGGCAACATAGAAATAGCCCGTGCCTGCCGTGCTGTTCAGACGGATCTTAACAGTTGTCGGTTTTGCCATGGACGAGCCCTCTACTGCTCCGGATCTCAAAAAAGCGCCACTGATGGCGAAGACGGCGCAGACTACTCACCCAATCCCTAATGTCAAGTAAGGCCTGAGGGGCCTTCGCGGGACTGGAGCGCCGTTTTGAAAGCCGCCCCATGGCGGTAGGCGATAACCGCGATATAGCTGAGGCAGATGAGGCTCATGGCCACCACCAATCCGTGAGGGTCCCATAAATCCATGGCAGAGCCACTGATCGGCGGTCCCGCAAGGGCGCCAATTTCATAGAGCACAATATAGGCGGCATTGGCGGAAATGAGGGCGCTCCCCTGGAATCGCTGACCGAGCAGGGTAAGGCCGACCGTGTAGAGCCCGGTCAGCGTACCGCCCCAGATGAACAAGCTTAGATAGAGAAAGAGTGGCTGGCCGCCGGTGAGATCTTTGGCGGCGACCAGGGCCGGCAAAGTCACGATGCCGAAAAACCCCACAATTGCGCACAAGAAAAGGACGAGGCGCCTGTCGAAGCGGTCTGCCAGCATCCCTATAGGGTATTGCAGCAGCATGTTCCCAAGCGCAACCGCGGTAAGGCAGATGGCGGCCGCATTCTCGCTAATGCCGCCCCGAACGCCATAGATGGGCATGAAATTGAATACGCCCGTCTCCAAGGCCCCGAATACACCGGCCGCCAGCATGGCTGTGGGGGCGATCCTCAAGAATTTAGGCAGATCGACGCGGGACGACCGCTCCAGCACGGGCGTCATTTTGGAACCCAGGAATACAGGGATCGCGGCCATGCCCATCAGACCCATGAGGATCAGGAAGGGCGCCCATCCGCCGGTGCCCACAAGGGCGAGGATGACAGGGCCCACGGCGAAACCTGCTGACATGGCCGTTGTGTATAGGCCCAGAATGCGGCCACGCTCGTGTTCCGGCGCCAGGGAGTTCACCCAGAATTCGCTCACCACGAACAGCACGCCTAAAGCGGCGCCGAAGGCGAAACGGACGGGGAACCAGAACCAAATATTCAAATAAAGCCTGAACAAGAACAGGCAAAATATTGAAATGCCAAGACAAATGAGAATCATATTTCGGACGCCAAGCCGGTGGGTAATGGCCGGCACGAAAGGGATGACGGCGATCCCAGCGAGGGCGGGCATGGCGGTGTTAAGCCCAATTAGCGTCGTGGAGACCTGAAGACCTTCAAGAAGAAGGGCAAGAAGCGGAATGGTCAGCCCCAACCCCATCCCCATCACCGTGACGCAGGCCAGAATGGCGCCAAGGCTCTTAAGCTTCTCGGGCGATTTCAGAATGCTCTGGGGCTGTGGTGAGGTATCGGCCATGCGGTCTACATTCTCTGGATCGATGGCCGCCTATGCCGAGCGTCGCCTTCCTCGTCCGTTCTTGCCACGGGTGACGCGCCGGCGTTTTGGTCGTTGGGCCACCGTCCGGTCCTTTTTCTTTACGACAACGCCGCCGTCGATCAATTCAAATCTCAAACCTCCGGTCAAGGGTGTGGCTTCCTCCAGTCGAACCGTCACGGTTTCGCCCAAAGAAAAAGAGAGCCCCGTTTCCTGGTCGACCAGTCGGTGCCGGCGTTCATCATGGGTGAAGTAGCCGCCGGGAAGCGTCCTTATGGGGACCAGACCGTCGGCGCCTGTCTCTTCCAGACGGACGAACAGGCCAAACCGGGTGACGCCTGACACGCGCCCTTCGAAGGTCAGTCCCACTTTCGAGTCCATGAAGGCGGCGATGTAGCGGTCGACCGAGTCCCGTTCGGCGGCCATGGCACGCCGCTCCGTGTTGGAAATGTCTTCGCCGATGTCGTGGAGTGCTTCGACTTCTGTGTCCGTTAGCCCGTCATCGCCCAGTTTGAAGGCCCGGATCAGAGCACGATGTACGACCAGGTCCGCATACCGTCGGATGGGTGATGTGAAATGGGCATAACGGCGCAGGTTAAGGCCAAAATGGCCGATGCTGCGTTCCGTGTAATAAGCTTGGGTTTGGCTGCGCAGGACGACTTCGCTGACCATCTCCGCCCGATCCATTTTGCGGGCCTGGTCCAGTATTTTATTGAGCTGGCTTGGGCGCATGGTTTGGCCTCGGGCCAGTTTCAGGTCCAGCGTAGCAAGAAAGTCGATCAGTGCGCCGACTTTTTCTTGCGTTGGCGCTTCGTGAGCGCGGTAGAGCAACGCCGTTCTCTTCTTTTCAAGCACTTCGGCTGCGGCCACATTGGCCGTGATCATGTACTCCTCGATCAGCCTGTGCGCCTCTAGGCGCTCTTTTTTTCGAACCGCGGCGACACGTCCATCATCGCCCAATTCAATGCGGCGTTCGGCAAGCTCCAGATCAAGCGGGTTTCTAGCGTCGCGCGCCAGTTTGAGTTTGAGATAGGCCGCCCAAACCGGGTCAAGAGTCTCCTTTTTGACTGGGTTGAATTTCGGATCGTTCTTGCCGTCGAAGGCTTGCTGGGCTTGGGCATAGGTGAGGCGGCAGCGCGATCGAATAATTCCCCTGCGGAATGTTTGACTCTGCTTTTGCCCTTTTTCGTCGATGGTGATCTCCGCCACCATGGCAGGCCGTTCTTCATCTGGACGCAGCGAGCAAAGATCGTTCGACAATCGTTCGGGCAGCATGGGCACCACACGGTCGGGAAAATAGGCGGAATTGCCGCGTTTCAGCGCATCCTTGTCCAGGGGGCGTCCCGGCCGGACATGAGCGGCTACATCAGCAATCGCTATAAACAGTCGAAAGCCGCCTGCGTTTGCTTTGTCCCGGTCAGGTTCCGCAAAAACCGCATCGTCGAAATCGCGGGCATCTTCCGGATCGATGGTGACGAACGGGATGTGGCGCAAATCCTCGTGGTGCTTGCCGGGCTTGAATTGGAAACTTGCGGCTTCGTCCAGCGCCGCTTGCGAAAACTCGACCGGTAAACCGTGCGCGTGAATGGCGATCAAACTGGTGGTATCGGGACTGTCGGCCTTGCCGTGTTTCGCGATGATGCGCGCCCGGCGCCGATTGTGGTGCGGCTGTGATAAGATCTCGACACTGACCAAATCGCCGGTTTTGGCATCCAGCGCATCGTCAAGCGCCACGTGATACTCGTGGCGCTCTCCCTTATCGACAGGGCTGACGATGCCAAGCTTTCCTTGGCGGCGAAAGATGCCCAATGACCGCCGGGCCCCGGCGCCAAGTTTCTTTATGATGGTCGCTTCGTAAGCAAAATGGCTCTCGGGATCTTCAAGCTTCGAAAGCCGCGCCAGTATGCGATCCCCGACGGAAATCTTCCCGCCGCGGTCGCTTTGTTGAGGTGCCATGACAATTGAGGGTGCCGGTTCGTCATGGTCCCATTTAGCCGGACGCGCCATGAGCTCACCATCCGTATCCAGATCAAACACTTCGATCACGGTGACGGAGGGCAGAACGCCCGGTTCGCCAAGTCCTTTACGGTGTTTCTTCTCGATCAGCCCTTCTTCCGTCATTTCTTTCAGAAGGGCTTTCAGGCCAACCCGGTCGGATCCTTTAACGCCGAAGGCCCGGGCGATCTCTCTCTTTCCCATGCGCCCGTCGGAAGTGCGCACGAATTCGAGTATCTCCGATTTGCTCGGAAGAGACCTTGATGTGGTTTTGCGCGAAGACGCTTTGGAGGTGGCCTTCCGCGCGGGCTTTTTTGGTGCCACGCGTTTTATTCCGCTGGTGTGTCGGCGGACTCTTTTGCCTTGTCAGAGGCTTTTTTGGCCGTTGGTTTTTTAGCGGCCGTTTTCTTGGCGGTCTTTTTTGCCGTCGATTTCTTTGCCGCCGCTTTCTTCTTCGCCGGTTTTTTCTTTGCTTTGGCGTCAATCAATTCGAGCGCGCGCTCGAGGGTGATCTTCTCCACATCCTCACCATCGGGGATGGTGGCGTTAATCTTGCCGTGTTTCACGTAAGGTCCATACCGGCCATCCATCACATTGACGGGTTTTTCGTCGTCCGGATGAGGGCCGAGTTCGCGCAGCGCTTTTGATTGGTTGGTCCGGCCGCCGCGTGTCTTGGCTTCGGCAATCAAGGTAACGGCGCGGTTCAAGCCGACCTCAAAAAGGTCTTGGAAATTTTCAAGGCGCGCGTATTTGCCGTCGTGCTGAAGGTAGGGGCCATAGCGTCCATTGCCGGCAAGGATCGGTTTGCCCGTTTCCGGATGATCGCCCACAGTGCGCGGCAAGGAGAGAAGTTTGACTGCCATCTCAAAATCTATCTCGGATGGCTCCATGCCTTTTGGAATGCCCGCGTTCCGCGCCTTCTCGTCCTCGTCGCCGGCTGCCAATTGGATGTAGGGTCCGAAGCGGCCAGATTTGAGGCTGATTTCGCGGCCGGTTTCCGGATCATTGCCCAGCACTTTCGGCTGACCGTCGCTTGCGCCATCACTACCGTCGGCAGATTTGGTGAGCTGGCGCGTGAATTTGCAGTCGGGATAATTGGAGCACCCGACAAACGCGCCGAAGCGACCGGTCTTCAAACTCAGAATACCGTCTTCGCATGATTTGCATTTGCGCGGATCGACGCCTTCCTCTTCGACAGGGAAGACGTGCGGGCCCAACACTTCGTTCAGTGCATCAAGCACTTCGCGGTTGCGCAGCTTAACGATGTCTTCGACAGCCGGCGTGAAATCCTGCCAGAAATCGCGCAACAGGACCTTCCAGTCCATATCGCCCGCGGAAATCTTGTCGAGATCTTCTTCCAGCTCCGCCGTGAAATCGTATTCCACATATTTGGTGAAGAACGTGTCCAGGAACGCGGTGACAAGCCGCCCCTTGTCTTCGGGGATAAACCGGTTCTTGTCCATGTAGACATATTTGCGGTCGCGCAGCACGGACAGGATCGACGCATATGTGGATGGTCGTCCGATGCCCAATTCCTCCAGCCGTTTCACCAGTGTGGCTTCGGAAAAGCGCGGCGGCGGTTCCGTGAAGTGCTGGGAAGGGGTGACCGTGTTGAGCGGCGTTTGCTCGCCAGTGCTCACCTGAGGCAGACGAACGTCTTCGTCATCGTCGCCATTATCGTCCCTGCCTTCTTGATAGACTTTTAGAAAGCCGTCGAACTTAAGCACCGAACCCGTTGCGCGGAATTGGATTTTTCCGTCGCCGGATGCCACATCAATGGTCGTGCGTTCAAGGGCGGCGCTTTCCATTTGGCTCGAAATCGCACGTTTCCAAATCAGCTCATAAAGCCGAAGCTGGTCTGCGTCTAAGACCTTTGCGACCATTGCCGGCAGGCGCGCCAGGTCCGTCGGCCGGATGGCTTCGTGGGCTTCCTGAGCGTTGCGCGCCTTGCTGCGGTAGACCCGCGCCTTTTCAGGGAGATAGTTTTCGCCGAATTCGCTTGCGATGGTTTTGCGCGCGGCATCGATCGCTTCGTCCGCCATCTGAACGCCATCAGTCCTCATATAAGTAATGAGGCCAACAGTCTCGCCGCCCAAATCCACGCCTTCGTAAAGCCGCTGGGCGACTTGCATGGTGCGCGCGGCGGCAAATCCAAGCTTGCGGGACGCCTCCTGTTGCATGGTCGATGTGGTGAAAGGGGCGCTTGGATTGCGCTTGGTCGGTTTGCTTGTGACGGATGCCACGCTATAGCTTTGCGCCCGGATGTCAGAGACGGCGGCCTTGGCCTTCTCGTCATTATTAATGTCGAATTTTTCGAGTTTCTTTCCGTCCAAATGGGTGAGGCGCGATTTGAGCGGCGTGCCCGCCTGGGTGCCGAACAGGCCCTCCACGGTCCAATACTCTTGCGCGACAAAGGCTTCGATTTCCTGCTCGCGTTCGCACACTAATTTCAATGCAACAGACTGCACGCGGCCTGCGGAGCGAGAGCCTGGCAGGCGGCGCCACAAGACGGGTGACAAGGTGAATCCCACCAAATAGTCCAAGGCGCGGCGCGCCAGATAGGCATCGACCAATTCCGAATCGATGTTCCGCGGATGGTCCATGGCATCCAGCACCGCGGCTTTGGTGATGGCATTGAACACGACGCGCTTCACGTCTACGTCTTTGAGCGCGTTTTTCTTCTTCAGAACTTCCAGCACGTGCCAGGAGATGGCTTCTCCTTCGCGATCGGGGTCTGTCGCCAGGATCAAGCTGTCGGCGCCCTTTACGGCACCGGCGATTTCGTTCAGGCGTTTGGCGGATTGGGTGTCCACATCCCATTCCATGGCAAAGTCATTGTCAGGCTGGACAGAGCCGTCTTTGGACGGCAAATCGCGCACATGGCCATAGCTGGCGAGAACTTTGAAATCCTTGCCCAGATATTTGTTGATGGTCTTCGCCTTGGCCGGCGATTCAACAATAACAATGTTCATACGAAAATCTGGCCTTTGCTTTGCCCCGCCTGACGCCAAATCGGATCGCAAACTGCCGCACGAACCGATACGGACGCCTCAGTGCGGATCGGCACATAGGTTAATTCATGAGGCGCTGTCAACCAGCTAACAAGTGAAAATTCCATAACAAGGGTGTGGTTAAGGGACTCGAAAGGGCGCTTCGTCTGCTGCGCCGTTCTGCGGTGGTAGCGGATGTGTGTGTCGATTTTTCGGCACTATTCCTCAGCTCAGCGCAACTTTTTGCCCGGGATGCAGTTTGCATTTGCCTTCCAGCTCAAGCTCCATGAGCACGCCCAGCACGTCGCCTGCTTTTAGATTGGTTTGCCGAACGATTTCGTCAACCTCCACGGGAGTTTGTGACAGGCAGGACAGAATAAGCTCCGCGCTTATGGTCGGTTTAGGTTGTTCAGATGTTTTGGCAGCGCCTTTATTCACTAGGATTGGCGATCGGGCCGACGGTGACGATTGTTTGGTCGGCGTGTCGATCTGTGCAAACAAAGCGGGGTCTGCATGGAGTGCATCCAGCACGTCTTCCGCATGCCGGATCAGCGTGGCGCCTTGACGGATCAAAGCATTCGTTCCGGCGCAGCGCGGATCGAGAGGTGATCCCGGAACGGCAAACACATCACGCCCTTGCTCGCCCGCAAGCCGTGCCGTGATCAGCGAGCCGGAGCGTTCAGCGGCCTCCACCACAATGACGCCGAGTGCCAGACCGGAAACGATACGATTGCGGCGCGGAAAATGCTCGGCCTTCGGGCGGAAAAACAAGGGCATTTCGGAAAGCACCAGACCCTGCTCCGAGATTTGTTGGTGCAGACCCTCGTTTTCTGGCGGGTAGATCACATCAATGCCGCCGGCCATCACGGCAATCGTGTTCCCGGGTGATGCTCCCACATGTGCTGCCGTGTCAATGCCGCGCGCGAGGCCCGACACCACTACATAACCCTCTTCGGCCAGATTGCGCGCAAGATTTGCCGTGAACTTTTTTCCGGCGGCGGACGCGTTCCGCGCGCCGACAATAGAGATTGTCGGGCGGGAAAGGAGTGACATATCTCCGTAGGTGCACAAAACAGGCGGCGGATTTTCCGTTTGGTGCAGCAGGGGTGAATAGGATGGTTCGTCCCAAAAGATAAGCGAACCACCGCTCGCCTCCAGCGCTGACAGTTCTTCCAAGGTCCGCTCTTCCGACTGGGTCCTGGAGGAATGGGCGCCGGTTTCAAGCGCGTCGATCGCCTCGCGAGCAGAACCGTACCGATCCAAGAATTGGAAAAATTTTACCGGGCCGATATTCGGGCTGCGGATCAGCCTTAGCTGGGCAATCTGTTCAACGCTGTAATCGTCCACCATGGTCGCCGACCGCTACGAAGATGCATTCCGTCCCGCACCGATTTTCGGTTCAGCGCCGGACAGCAATCGTTGAATGTTTTCTCGGTGAGACCAGAATATCAGTAACGCCAAGATCAGCGACAGCGTCACATAAAGCGGCTGTTCAAACAGGAACATGTAAAGCGGCGAAAGCGCGGCCGCCACCAGCGCCGACAGGGATGAATAGCGAAGCACAAATGCGACCACCAGCCAGGTTGCGCAACACAGCAATCCGACCGGCCAATAAAGTGCGAGGGTTAACCCCAAAAATGTTGCGACGCCTTTGCCACCCTTGAAGCGCAACCAAACGGGAAAGATGTGCCCGAAAAAAGCGCCCACGCCGGCGAGCGCGCCGATTTCATCGCCAAAATAACGCGCGATCAAAACAGCCGCCGCACCCTTGCCACCGTCAAACAGCAATGTGGCGGCCGCGACGTACCGGTTTCCAGTTCGCAGGACATTTGTGGCGCCAATGTTGCCTGATCCGATCGAGCGAATGTCGCCAAGGCCCGCGAGCCGGGTAAAGATCAAACCAAAGGGGATCGATCCCAGTAGATACCCAAACGCCAAAGCAGCGAAATAATAGGGTAAGGCAAGTTGCCAGTTGATCGGGTCAAGGAATGCCATGAGCTGCCTGAATGAAGCTGTCAGTTATGGTGATCTAGCACGGTTTTGGTAGCAATGCTTACGCCGCTAAGTCAGCCTGCGCTTCGTCATAGACGGCAATGCCGTCCACATAGGTCTTGATGACACGGCCTTGGAAGCGGCGCCCGTCAAACGGTGTGTTCTTGGTTTTCGACCGCAGAGCTTCGGCGTCCACCACATAAGGCCGGTCGATATCCATCAGAACCAAATCCGCGGGCGCACCTTTGCTTAAGTGACCGGACGGCAGCCCCAATATCTCTGCAGGACGGGAGGTGACGGCCCGCAGCGCATCCATCAGGGCCAGATGGCCGTTGTGATAAAGCTCCAGCGCCACTGCAAGCAGCGTTTCCAACCCGACCACGCCATAAGCCGCCTGGGCAAAGGGCAGGCGCTTATTTTCCGGTGCTTGCGGGTCATGGCTTGAAACAATGACGTCGATTGTCCGGGCGGACAGACCGGCGACCAGGGCCACCCGATCCTCTTCGCGCCGTAACGGCGGGCTTGTCTTGAAGAAAGTGCGGTAGCTCGCCACATCGTTTTCATTGAGCGCCAGATGATGCGCCGAAACGGCGCAGGTGATCGAATGCCCGGCATCTTTCGCACGATGGAGAATATCAAGCGTCTTTGCGGAAGAAATTTGAGACAGGTGATACCGGGCGCTGGTCAATTCCAAAAGACGCAGATCCCGTTCCACCATAATCGTTTCGGCAGCGGCGGGAACGCCCGGCAAGCCCAGCCGGGTTGCAAGTTCGCCTTCATTCATGCAGCCCGCTTTCGCGAGCGATGGCTCCTCCGCATGCTGAGCAATGAGTGTGCCGAAATTCGATGCATAGGTCATCGCACGCCGCATGATCTGCGCGTCCACAAGTGATTTGTTGCCGTCCGTAAAGCCCACGGCACCTGCTTCCGCGAGCAGACCCATTTCGGTCATCTGTTCGCCCTTCAAGCCTTTGGTGAGGGCCGCCATCGGATGAACGTGCACGATGGCGGTGTCGCGCGCGCGCCGCTCGATGAAATCCACCAGCGCCACATCATCGATGACCGGGTCCGTATTTGGCATGCAGATCAAAGTGGTCACGCCGCCGGCGGCAGCAGCCCGGCTTGCAGAGCCGAGGGTTTCTTTGTGTTCCGCTCCAGGTTCGCCAACAAACACACGCATATCGATCAAGCCAGGCGCAAGCACATGGCCGTTACAGTCGATTACTTCCACGTCCGAGCCTGGCGCGCCCGAAAACAATGACTGCGCCATGTCGGCAATCTTGCCTTGCTCTACCAAAAGCTGGCCACGAATGTCCGACCCGGAGCGTGGATCGATAATGCGAGCATTGGTGAAGAGTGTTTTTCCGGTGTTACTGCGTCGACGTTCGCGCATCGTTAGAGGTGATCCCCTCGATCAAGCTGCCGGCTCAGCGCCGTTAGCGCCGCCATGCGAACAGCCACACCCATTTCCACTTGCTCTTGGATAAGGCTGATGGCGCGATCGTCGGCGATTGAGCTGTCGATTTCCACACCGCGATTCATCGGCCCGGGGTGCATAACGAGCGCGTTCGGCTTAGCCAAAGCCAACTTCTCCCGGTCGAGGCCGAAGTAATGGAAATACTCGCGAGTCGACGGAATGAACGATCCCGCCATGCGCTCCATCTGTAGGCGGAGCATCATGATGATGTCACAATCCACGAGTCCCTGGCGCATGTCATTGAAGACGGTAACGCCCAAGCGCTCAATCCCGGCCGGCAAAAGAGTTTTGGGCGCAATCAACCGCACCTCGGCGCCGAGCGTGTTCAGCAGGTGGATATTGGATCGGGTCACCCGGCTGTGCATGATGTCGCCGCAAATGGCGACCTTCAAACCTTCAATACGCCCCAGCCGCCGACGGATCGTCAGCGCGTCCAGCAAGGCCTGCGTGGGGTGTTCATGCCAGCCATCGCCTGCATTGATCACCGAGCAGCTCACTTTTTGGGACAACAGTTCGACTGCGCCCGAGTCCTGATGGCGCACAATCAAGATATCCGGATGCATCGCGTTCAATGTGATCGCGGTATCAATCAACGTCTCGCCCTTGTTGAGTGACGATGACTTTACGGACATGTTCATGGTGTCCGCGCCCAATCGCTTGCCGGCAAGTTCGAATGAACTCTGCGTGCGCGTCGATGATTCAAAAAAGAGATTGATGATGGTCCGGCCGCGCAACGTCGTTTGTTTTTTGTCGATCAGCCGGTTTTGGTCCACATAATCGTCGGCCAAATCCAGCAAAGACGTAATTTCAAGAGGAGAAAGGCCCTCAATTCCCAGCAAATGCCGCCTGGAGAAAGCCGGGGTCGGGATAATTGGTTGGGCTGCTTCGGAGACGCTCATTAAAGTCATGCTTATAAAGTGATCGCTGCGTTGCCGCAACTGCCGTGAACCAGGCGAGCACTCCTTAGCGGTTAAGCATAAATTCGCCCCCGCGGTGTCCGGTTCCCCCTAATTTTTTGCGTCCTTAAGCCCGGCAATGCGGTCCAGGAACCCCTGCAAAATGTAGGACGCGGCCATTTTGTCCACCACACTTGCTCGCTTGGACCTGCTGCTGTCCGCTTCCAACAGTGTCCGGGTGACGGCCGCCGTCGATAGCCGTTCGTCCCAAAACACCAGATGCCAATCCACTTCATTCAGAACATTTCGAACGAAGGCGCGCGTCGACTGGGCTCTTGGACCTTCGGTGCCGTCCATGTTGATAGGCAGCCCAATGATAAAACCGCCCGCCTCCCATTCTTGGGCGATGGCCTGCAGCCGCTCAAGATCAGCTTTGAACTTAGTGCGCCGAATCGTTTCCACAGGGCTGGCAATTGTCTGAGTCTTGTCGGAACAAGCGACTCCGATCGTTTTGGTGCCAAAATCCAGGCCGACGAGGGCGCAGGCCCCACCCGTGGCCGTAAGAAAACCTTCGATTGTGTCGTGAAGCGGCATTATCTGTCGGTAAGCTTCAGTTTCTTTTAATCACAAACCACGCATAACACAGGGGCGGGCCCCGTGCATCGCCGCGGCTCGCGCGGTCCTTGAAACTGGGCTTGTGGCCTGATACTCGAAGATCCGTGATCCCGAGACACATTATAGATAGGTGACCCATGTCGGTGGACATTCAAACTGTGCGCCGGATTGCCAAACTCGCACGCATTCAGGTTTCTGAAAACGATGCGGATCTGGAATCCATGACGACGGAGCTCAATGCAATCCTTAATTGGGTTGAGCAGCTTGAAGAAGTGGACACATCTAATGTGTCGCCGATGAAGAGTGCGGTAGAGACCAGCCTGTTTCAGCGCGCCGACAAAGTGACCGATGGCGGATATCCCGAGAAGATCGTCAAAAACGCGCCCCGGGCACAGGACAATATGTTCGTTGTTCCGCGGGTCGTGGAATAAGGATCGCGCTCGCCATGTCCAACCTTACCGATCTCACAATGGCGGAAGCGCGTGACGGATTGCGCGCTAAGGATTTTTCGGCCGTTGATCTTACCAAGGCCCATCTTGAAGCGATTGAGGGAGCAGGCGCGCTCAACTGTTTCGTGACAAACACGCCGGACCTTGCTTTGGAACGGGCAGCCCAATCCGACAACCGAATCGGGTCGGGAGAGTCGGGTTCAATGGAAGGCATGCCGATCGCTGTTAAAGACCTGTTCTGCACCCGTGATGTGCAGACAACCGCCAGCAGTCATATTCTGCAAGGGTTCACCCCCACTTATGAATCGACCGTCAGCCAAAATTTGATCGATGACGGCGCAATCATGCTGGGCAAAACGAATTTGGATGAATTCGCGATGGGGTCGTCAAATGAGACCAGCTATTTCGAGCCTGTGGTCAATCCCTGGCGGCGCGAGGGCGATGACACGCCCTTGGTGCCCGGTGGATCGTCGGGCGGATCGTCCGCATCGGTTGCGGCACGTTTGTGTGTTGGTGCGACGGGGACGGACACGGGCGGATCAATTCGTCAACCGGCGGCCTTCACCGGCATTGTCGGCGTAAAGCCCACCTATGGACGGTGTTCGCGCTGGGGCATCGTTGCGTTTGCTTCGTCGCTTGACCAAGCGGGGCCCATGACAAGAACGGTGCGCGATGCGGCCATCATGTTGGGGTCCATGGCGTCATACGACCCGAAGGACTCGACCAGCATCGATCGCGATGTTCCGAATTATGAGGCGGAACTCGGCAAGGATGTGCGTGGTCTGAAAATCGGTATCCCCACGGAATATCGGGTCGACGGAATGGATCCGGAAATCGAAAAGCTTTGGTCGTCTGGCGCCGATTGGCTCCGCGACGCCGGTGCGGAAATTGTCGACATCAGTTTGCCGCACACGAAATATGCGCTGCCCGCCTATTACATCATTGCGCCGGCGGAAGCTTCCTCCAACTTAGCGCGATATGACGGTGTGAAATACGGCTTGCGAGTGTCGGAATCCGACGACGACATTACCGAACTGTACGAAAAAACGCGGGCAGAAGGATTCGGTACGGAAGTTAAGCGCCGCGTCTTGATCGGCACCTATGTGCTGTCGGCAGGATATTACGACGCCTACTACATCAAAGCTCAAAAGGTGCGCTCTCTCATCGCGCAAGACTTTACCAACGTCTTCGATAAAGTGGATGCCATTCTCACACCCACAACACCCAGTGCGGCCTTTGGCATCGGCGATCGGACAGACGATCCGATTTCCATGTACTTAAATGATGTGTTTACCGTCACGGTGAACTTGGCCGGTCTGCCCGGCATATCGATTCCGGCTGGCCTTGATGCAAACGGGTTGCCTTTGGGGCTGCAACTCATCGGGCGCGCGTTTGACGAACAAACCTTGTTCCGGTTGGGATCTGTTGTCGAACAGGCTGCTGCCTTCAAAGCAAGTCCCGTCAATTGGTGGAGCGCAGCATCATGAGCAACATGCAAGAAAGGCGCGGGCAGGTCATTCAAGGTGTCACGGGCGATTGGGAAGTTGTGGTTGGGCTTGAAGTCCATGCGCAAGTCGCCAGCAATGCAAAACTCTTTTCAGGTGCGCCGACAACATTTGGTGCCGGTCCCAATGAAAATGTAAGTCTTGTAGACGCTGCCATGCCGGGCATGTTGCCGGTCATCAATCAATTTTGCGTAGAACAAGCAATTCGAACGGGACTAGGCATCAACGCCAAGATCAATTTGAAGTCAGTATTCGATCGCAAGAATTATTTCTATCCCGATTTGCCGGCCGGCTATCAGATATCCCAGTACAAAGATCCCATCGTTGGCGAGGGTGTTGTTACCGTCGATCTTGCCGACGGCCAATCGGTGGACATCGGCATTGAAAGACTTCATCTGGAACAAGACGCGGGCAAAAGCACCCATGAAGGTGACCACAGTCTGGTCGATTTGAATCGCGCCGGCGTTGCTCTCATGGAAATTGTTTCGAAGCCGGATATTCGTTCGTCGGAAGAAGCTGCTGCCTATCTGCAAAAACTGCGCGCCATTTTGCGCTATTTGGGCACTTGCGACGGCAATATGGAAGAAGGGTCGCTGCGTGCGGACGTTAACGTGTCCGTGCGCAAGTCGGGCGATCCGTTTGGGACGCGGTGCGAGATAAAAAACGTCAATTCGATTCGTTTTGTCGCTGCTGCGATCGATTATGAAGCACGCCGGCAGGTCGATCTCATCGAAGACGGCGGTGAAGTCGATCAAGAAACGCGTTTGTTCGACCCAAATACGGGAAAAACGCGCACCATGCGTTCAAAAGAAGATGCGCATGACTACCGTTACTTTCCCGATCCGGATTTGTTGCCGTTGGAATTCGACCAAAGCGTGGTTGATGAAATTGCGCGCAACCTTCCCGAGCTCCCCGACCAAAAAAAAGCCAGATTTATTGAAGAACTTGGCTTGAGTGCCTATGACGCGGGCGTTTTGGTTTCCGAAAAAGAAACTGCAGACTTTTTTGAAGAAGCAGCCGCGGGCAGGGATCCAAAGATTGTTGCGAATTGGACGACCGGTGAGTTGTTTGCCGCGCTGAACAAAAGCGGACAGAGTTTGTCCGACTGCAACGTATCTGCAAAGCAGTTAGGTGCGCTAATCGACTTGATTGCCGATGACACGATTTCCGGGCGTATTGCAAAAGACGTTTTTGAAATCATGTTCGAAAAGGGCGGAAATCCTGCGGAAATTGTCGAAGAGCGCGGTCTCAAACAAGTAACGGATACCTCTGAAATAGAAGCGATTGTCGATCAAGTAATCGCAAACAATCCCGACAAAGCAGCAGAGGTAAAAACCAAACCGAAAGCGATCGGTTGGTTTGTCGGACAAGTGATGCAAGCATCCGGCGGAAAAGCAAATCCGAAAGCCGTGAATGAAATACTGAAGCGCAAACTTGAAAGCTGAAAAACGAATCACTTGAGCGCATTTTGTACAGTTTTGGCGCACAATAAATTCTAACTTCATTGCAATAGAAATATTTTATTAACCACTTTCGATGTAGACGGAATGTGCGAATGCCAGTGGAATACTGGTGAATCGGTCGGCAGCAATGTTTGTATAAGTGAGTATTGCTTGCCGGAATTCTTAAGCCGGTTGCCGAAATAGGACGCGTGATTCATATTTGCGCGGATTATCTCGTCCAATCGGTCCTCATTGTAGGGAGCACACAAATGCCAATGACAACAGCAAAGAGGTCTACGGCTCGCAAGACCACGACGAAGAGAAAACCGGCCGCGCGGAAATCGACGGCACGGAAAACGACGGCGCGGAAATCGACCGCCCGCAAAACGACCGCTCGTCGTAAGACGACAGCGAAGCGTAAGCCCGCTGCTCGTAAGACGACTGCGCGCAAGACAACAGCGAAGCGTAAGCCGGCTGCCCGTAAGACGACAGCTCGCAAAACCACGGCCAAGCGTAAGCCAGCTGCTCGTAAGACGACGGCTCGCAAAACGACGGCCAAGCGGAAGACAACCGCCCGTAAAACAACGGCGCGGAAGACAACAGCTCGCAAAACGACGGCACGTCGCAAGACGACAGCCAAGCGTAAGCCAGCTGCCCGTAAGACGACGGCTCGTAAGACAGCGGCAAAGCGTAAGCCTGCTCGCAAGACGACGGCACGTAAGTCAACCGCACGTAAGTCAACCGCACGGAAGACGACCGCTCGCAAAACGACGGCACGTCGCAAGCCGGCTGCGCGTAAGCCTGCCCGCAAGACGACAGCCCGTCGCAAGACGACCGCTCGCAGAACTGCTCGGCGTTAATCGCCCACGCAGCTAACACTGCACCGGCCGCCACTGGGTTCTTCTTTCGGAAATCGATTGGAAGAATGGGGAGCAAAGTGGCGGTCGGCGCATGTTTGGACCTAAGGGAACGCCCATAACGCGTTTTCCGTTCCAACATCATTCTTTTTCCATCAAGAATCATGCTGCCCGCCACTCGGGCCGACCTTGCACGCGCCGATTGCGGATTTGCGAACCCCCGGGTGCTTTACCTCCTGTCATGACGGCTTATGCTGAAGGCCTCACGCTGTAGGCCGCGCAAACCGCATCGCCATGGAGGACCCTGCATGATCGATCTTTACACCTGGACCACGCCAAATGGCCGCAAAGCATCTGTCATGCTGGAAGAGTGCGGCCTCGATTACAATGTGAACCCCGTCAACATCGGTGCGGGCGAACAGTTCGAGCCGGGGTTCCTCAAAATTTCTCCAAACGGACGCATTCCGGGCATTGTGGACAATGACGCGACGGGCGGACCGCACTCGGTTTTCGAATCGGGCGCCATTCTGGTTTATCTGGCGGAAAAGACCGGTCGGTTTCTGCCCACCTCCGAGCCTGCGCGCAGCAGCGCCTTGCAATGGCTGTTTTGGCAGATGGGCGGCATCGGCCCGATGATGGGGCAGGCGGGCCATTTCATGAATGCCGACGAACAAATTCCTTACGCCATCGACCGCTACGTCTCGGAATCGGCGCGCCTGATCAAAGTAATGGACGACCGCTTGGGCGAAGCCGAGTTTCTGGGCGGTGAGTACTCGGTCGCCGACATCGCCACATACCCTTGGGTCGTTCTGGCCTATGAGCCGATCAAGCAGGCGAAAGCCGACATTGTGGGCGAGGCGGCCAACACGAAACGCTGGCTTGATGCTATCGCCGCGCGGCCGGCCGTGAAAAAGGGCATGGCCATTCCGGTTGTTGAAACGGCCACCTAACGCCTGGGTAATCTGTACACTGATCTTCTCTAATTGCCCGCATGTGAAACCCTTTGTTAATAAGGGTTTCCGGCCGTTAACCGTGCCACCATTTCGTCCATTTCTCGTCACCGTTTAACCTTTTTTTTAGCCGGCCCGTGGAAGCATGGGTCTGTTCGCGATCGACGTGTCGCGAGGAGACCACCTGGCATCTCTTATGCAGGGAGGGGGTGCCAGCACCAAATGGGGAGGCGTTGAACATGACGACTGTTTCAAATCAGGACAAATCCATCGATGTTTGTCTCAGCCAGGCCGAAAGCGGCACAAGTGAAGCCCTTTACAATTTGGGTCTGATGTATTCGAACGGCGAAGGTGTCCAGACCGACTACATCGAAGCGCATAAATGGTTCAACTTGGCGGCCATGAAGGGCAGCATCGAAGCGCGCACGTGGCGTGCCGAGCTCGCCCAAGAAATGACCGCGGCACAAGTTGCCGAAGCCCAGCGCCAAGCGCGCGAGTGGCTGCACACGCACTAACGACCACAAAACGCGGCTGTCCATCCGGGCGGCCCGTTTGTTGTTGGGCGTAACGTAGAGGCGGTAGCCGCGTTGCAAACGCTGCCGCGTCGTGAAGGGTTCCACCAACCTTTTCACAAGGTTTATGGCCTTGAATTGGACAGGCGTGTGGGATATCCAACACCTTCCGGAGACGTGGCCGAGTGGCTGAAGGCGCTCCCCTGCTAAGGGAGTATGGGTTAATAGCTCATCGAGGGTTCGAATCCCTCCGTCTCCGCCAGCCTTCGCAGGGTCCATTCTTGTCACATGGTTTACACTTTCTCCGGGGTTAAGGGATTGGGTCCTGGTTCCACACCGTCCTCTTCCCCGTCGAAGATTCTTCATTGAGCTCCGCCATCCCATCACGCTGACCTTTCCCGCGTCATCAGCCAGAACCGCAGGGTCATCACGACTGACGCGGTGAATAGGCACAGCACGAAGCCCCACCAAACGCCCACGCCCTCGAGGGGCGTGTGGAATGCCAGCAGCCAGCAGGCCGGAAAGCCGATCGCCCAATAGCTAAAGCCCGCCAGCAACATGGGAATGCGCGTGTCTTTCAAGCCGCGCAGGGCGTGGGCGGCGGCCACCTGGATTGCGTCGAAAATCTGGAAGACCGCGGCGATCCGCAAAAACGTCACCGCCTGTTCCACGGCCACTGCATTGTCCGGGTCGTGAAGATCGATGAAGATGCTGATGATCGGCCGCGGAAAGATCGCCATACCGAAGGCGAAGATGCCTTGGCACACGGCGGCCACCGCAATGGTGCTGTAGCCCGCTCGCCGCACTTGTTTGATGTTGCCGGCACCCGCGGCCAGACCCACCCGCACGACGCCCGCAAGCGACAGGCCGAGCGCGACCATGAAGGTCATGGAGGCCACATCCACGGCAATCTTGTGCGCCGCCAGCGCGGAGCCCCCGAACATGCCCATGATAAAGACGCCCGCGTTGAACAGCCCGCCTTCGAAGGCCACCATCACGCCGATGGGCAGACCGATGACGAAAAGATCCTTGAGCTGACCAAAATGCGGTTTCCAGAAATTGCGGAGCAATTCGAACCGGCGAAACGCGCGGGAATAATGCGCCCAAATGAGAAACGCCAGGAAACCCAGCCCGTTGGCGAGGAAACTCGCGATACCGGCGCCCACCAGTTCCAGGCGTGGCGCGCCCAAATTGCCGTAGATGAACACCCAATTGAGAAACGTGTTCGCCGCCGTCACCAAGATAACGAACACCAAAGCCGAATTGGGCTTGCTCAAGCTCGACACCAAATTGCGCAACACGATTAGGCCAAGGGCAAACGGCAATCCCAAAGACAAGGCAGCGATATAGGGGGCCGCCATCGCCGCCAAATAGGGCGGTTGCTGAACCAGCAGCAAAGCGGACTCAGAGAACACCACCAGCGCAAAGATCAAAGGCAGCGACACCAATACGCTCGCCCACAGACCCATGCGCACGGCGATGTTGATGCGCGCGCGCCGGTTCGGCCGCTCGCCAACGGCTTGCGCGATCACCGGCGCAACGGCCGACACCGGCCCGAAGCCGAACAGCCAGGCGATGAAGTAAAGCGTGGTGCCCAGCAGTGCGGCGGCCAGCGGATCTTTGCCCAGCGCGCCGATCATGACCGCGTCGATCACCAAGACGGCATATTGGGTCACCTGGGTTGCCACAAGCGGCAGGCCCAGGCGCAGCAAAGCAACCACTTCCTCTTTCCAGAGGGCGAAACTTGTGGCGTCGATCCAGGCGGCGCGGCGCGCGGGGGTGGTGCGCGTAGACATCGTTCTGATCCAAATACAGTGGTGGCGCTGCGGATCATCTCGGTCCAGCGCAGCCGGCCTGTATAGGACACGGCGGGAGGGTTGGCTAGGGCAAAAACACCAAAAGCTGAAAATTGTCTGGGCAATGTCTAAGTGGATCGGAGTGAAGACCCCCCTCCTGGCCTCCCCCCGCAAGCGGGGGGAGGACGAGGTTGTGGAAGTGCTCGGCCCTAAAGCCCTCCCCCGCGCGCGGGGGAGGGTTGGGAGAGGGAGTGAGCAGGCGATGTACCCAACAAAGATGGGCGCATGGGGTTCATCCAGGTTTTCGGGTGCAATCACCCGCCGCTCATCCCGGTCGCGCCCCAGACAAATGACGGGCCGCGAACCGGGATCTGTCACTGGTTCGGTTGAGATTCCCGCGTTCGCGGGAATGAGCGGGTTCGGAAGATCGATTGCACCGCGGCAGCGCCGCGCGCGTCCTGAAATGAGACAAACAAAAAAGGCCATTGGCGTCTCCATTGCCAAAAGCCTCCCCTTGCGTTGAGGATAGCACAAAGGGAGTCGCGAGGACAGCGGACCCGGAACGGTCGGCGTGACAAACGCGCCCGACCACGACTGCAACGCGCACGGAAGGATTTTTTCATTGAGACTGATAACAGCGGCTTTTCCCGAAGGCATGGCCGACACCGTGTCGGCCACATTGGATAACTTTCCCCACGCCCAGTGGAGCGTGTCCAAGGCGCAGGACGGGCAATGTCAAGCGCAGTTGGTTGTTGAAACCGGTGCGAGCCAAACCGTCATGGACAAACTGCAGTCCGTGCTCACGTCCGCAGAGGAATGGCGCATTGTGGTGCTGCCGGTAGAAGCGGCCTTGTTGCCCAGCGTCACGGAAGAAGCAGCGGAAGATGCCCGGGAAAAAACGACGGCGTTGCGGGAAGAGATCTATCAGGATGTGCGCCAGGGTGCGGTACTCGACGTCAACTTCCTTACGCTGACCATCTTGTCCGCCGTGGTGGCGGCCTTGGGCATCAATGCCGACAATGTGGCCGCCGTGATCGGCGCCATGGTGATTGCGCCCTTATTGGGTCCGCTCTTGGCGTTTTCGTTCGGATCGGCCATTGGCAATGGCGAGTTGATGCGCAAGGCGGCGCAAACCGCTTTGGCGGGATTGGGGGTTGGTTTTGCGACCGCGTTTGGCCTGGGCGCGACGATCGATGTCAATCTGAGCAGCAGCGAACTCTTGTCGCGCACGGAATTGGGTCTCGACAGTGTGGCGCTTGCGCTGGCATCGGGCGCGGCTGCGGCGCTGTCCGTGTTGACGGGCATCTCATCCGTTTTGGTGGGCGTGATGGTTGCCGTCGCCATCTTGCCGCCGTCGGTGGCCGTCGCGCTGCTCTTGGGTGCCGGCGAAGGCGTGCTTGCCGCCCGGGCCTTTGCCTTGCTTGCGACCAATGTGGTCTGCGTGATTCTGGCAAGCCAAATCGCCTTTGCGTGGAAGGGCGTGCGGCCGCGCACATGGCTGGAGCGCCGTTCCGCGAAACGCTCCACGCAAATCAATCTTGCCGTTTGGGCCATTCTCTTGGCGGCCTTGGTGGCCCTCATCGTTTTCGGGGTGGGGTGACAACCAAAAGCTTCGATTGGGTTGTGCTAGCTGCCTTTCCCAATCAGCCGATAGGAGGCAGCGAACAACAGAAACCCAATTACCGTAAGCGTTGCTGCGAGTTGATTTTGCCAGACGCTAAGATTGAACCGGGGCGCATCCTTCAAGTCAGGCAGTTTTCCGTTGGTGAAATGCAGAACAGCAGGTGTCTTAATGCCAAAAAGCGCGACTGCTGTTTCCAGTTTTTCCATTTCTCGCGGTTCTTTCACATGATGCAAAATTAACAAGGCGCGGCGGGAGCCGATGGTCTTTTCCAAACGCTGGTAGGTTGCAACGATCTCCCCCAATTCGGACTGACGGATCTGTTGCCAATATACGAGAAACGGCTCGTGCACCTGGTTGAGTTCAAAGTTGATGATGTTTTTGCCTAGGTCTGTGGCCGCTGCACGTGGATCAATTGCCTTTCCCGATGCTTTAATGATCATCCTTCTAAAATCTCGTGACAGAAGTTTAAGCTTGTATGCCGTCTTTAGGTTGTTGGCCGCTTTGCCGACCAGCGTGAGATTCGAAAAGCCGGTTTGCTTGAGAATAGGCTCGGGCAGTGACAAAGGGGCTGCAATTATGGACAACCCAATGATCACCAGATCTGGAGGATCGCTTTTCTTTACTTCGGGTGGATTTTCAACAAGCTCAGTCGCACGAGATTCTAAGTCCTCGGGATCTGCCTGCCAGAAATCACCTGTGAACACGGACCAAGCAGCGTCCCAATAATCACGCCAATCGACCTCGTAAAGTTGTTTCCAGAATGAAACCCAATAGTCGCCGTCAAGAACAACTGCTGCGCCATCGCGAAATCGTTCATATTGCTCTGCCCACCAATCTTTGGTGAATTCGTCGCGAAGATCATTCCAATGGTCCATAAAACCCGCTTTGCCGAACGCTTTGCTGTCGCTGCATACGTTCTGCTGAGACTTTTCTTGGACAAGTTTCTGGGCTGCCAATCGAAGCGATTCCTCTGTTCTGAGAGACAGATAATCCGCATAGGACAGGTACGTTTTTGCATCTGCACAATAGTTGCTCTCCGTGGCCTTTTGGATGAGGCGTTGAAGCTCAACCGTGTTGGTGTTTTGTCGCAATTCTTCACGCAACTTGTATTCAACATATTTCTCCCCCGACCAGTCATAGATTAGGACGGCACCGGCCAAGGCGAGCACAGCTGCAATGCGGAAGAGTATTTTCACAACTCCGTTCTCCCCTGTACCAGCGGACAATATCCCGTTGGCGCAAGAAGATTTGTGAGAATCTTCACCCTTTACCAACCCAAAACAACACCCCCACACCTTGATTTTCGGTGCCCATTGGCCTTGAATTTTGGGATCGATCGGCTGGCGGGGGCGCAGCGCCGACCTGACAGCTCACAATAAGAATGTCCGGCTGATCCGGCCCCGGCAGCGTTTGGCGTCGAGGGGCCAAAAAAAGGCAGGGGGGGCCTTTGTTCCGATGACGGATTTCTTACTGCTCGCGTTGATCTTTCTGTTCGCCGGCGTGTTCGCGGTGCCCATTGCGGTCCGAATGGGGCTGGGATCTGTGCTGGGATATTTGATCGCCGGCATCATCATCAGTCCATCGCTGGGTGTCCTCGACGTGGATGTGATTTCCATCCAGCACTTTGCCGAGTTCGGCGTCGTGATGATGCTGTTTTTGGTAGGGCTCGAGCTGGAGCCCAGATTGCTGTGGGACATGCGCGCGCGCTTGTTGGGCCTTGGGGGCTTACAGGTGGGCGGAACGGCGGCCATCATCACGGCCGTGGCATTGATCCTCAATCAGCCAATGCATGTTGCCGTGGCGATCGGCTTGGTGTTGTCCCTCTCTTCGACCGCTATTGTCCTGCAAACGCTCGGCGAGAAAGGGTTGATGAAGAGCGACGGGGGACAAGCCAGCTTTTCCGTTTTGTTGTTTCAGGACATCGCCGTCATTCCAATGCTGGCATTTATTCCGCTGTTGGTCCTACCGGAAGGCGCAGGCTTTGCCGATAGCGGGGTCAGTGCCGCATTTTCCCCCGAGGCGCATCATGAGGACGACCATGGCGGCGGCCTCAGCTTGGTGGAAGGCCTTCAAGGCTGGCCCTATACCGCCGTGACGGTGGGTGCCATCGCGGCTGTGTTGGTGTTTGGCGGGGTGCTGGTCAATCCGCTGCTGCGATTCATTGCTCGCGCCCGTTTGCGTGAGCTGTTCACGGCCGCGGCTTTGTTGATCGTGGTGGGCATTGCCCTTTTGATGTCGCTGGTCGGTTTGTCGCCGGCTTTGGGAACGTTTCTTGCCGGCGTCGTATTGGCAAACAGTGAGTTTCGTCACGAGCTTGAGGCCGACATCGACCCGTTCCGCAGCCTTCTCCTTGGCTTGTTCTTCATGACCGTCGGCGCCAGCATCAACTTTGACCTCTTGCAGAACAATTTGGGTCCCATTCTCACCCTGTCGGTCGGCTTGATTGCGGTGAAGGCCGCCGTGCTGATGATGCTGGGGCAGTTTTTCGGTCTGAAGGGAGCCGGCCAATGGCTGCTCGCCCTTGGCTTGGCGCAAGCGGGGGAGTTTGGCTTCGTGCTCCTGTCGTTCAGCGTGGCCAGTTCAGTCATCCCGGCCGACGTGGCGGACATGTTGGCGCTGATCGTCGCCCTGTCCATGTTGATGACGCCGCTCTTGTTTATTTTCTACGAACAGGTGATTGCACCGCGCGCGCTCGCCGGTCAGGAACGCGAGGCGGACCGCATCGACGAAAGAGCAAATGTGATTATTGCCGGACACGGACGGTTCGGCGGCATCATCAATCGCATTATGCGCGCCGCGGGCCACAAGACCATCGTGGTCGACTACAGTTCCGAGCAGCTGGAACGGCTGCGGACCATCGGCATCCGGGTCTATTTTGGCGATGCGACCCGGCCCGATATGCTCAAGGCGGCCGGTATCGAACAGGCAAAAGTGCTGGTCGTTGCCATCGACAACCGGGAAAAAATTACGGAGCTGGTGGGGTACGCCATTCGAACCTATCCGCATCTTCATGTGGTCAGCCGCGCCGTCGACCGCTTCCATGTCTATGAGCTTTTTGCCGCCGGCTGCCGCGACATAATCCGCGAAACCTATGACAGTTCCCTGCGGGCGGGCCGCTCGGCGCTGGAGGCCATGGGTGCGTCGCGGGAAAACGCCGAAAGTCTTGTCCGGACGTTTGAGGCGGCGGACCGCAAATCCATCGCGGAGCTGGCACCGCTTTATGATCTCAATGTGCCGTTCTACAAGAACACCGCCTATCTGGAAAAGGCCAAGGAAATGCAGGAAGAAGCGGAAGAGCAGTTGCGCGGCACGTGGCAGCCCGATCAATAGGGGTGAGGCAATAATCCGTGTTAGGACGGATGCCCAAACTTGGCGTGCCAATGACGCTCCAATTCGGAAATGTATGTAACGCAGGGAGGCATGTGTGCCGGAGAATCTCGAATACCCCATCATCGTAAGCAGCTTGGCGCTGCTGGTCTATTACTACACGCTCTACCGCGCCGGCACGTCGCGCGCCAAATACAATGTGGATGCGCCGTCTCATTCGGGACCGCCGGAATACGAACGGATCGTCCGTGTGCATCAGAACACGCTGGAACATTTGGCCGTGTTTCTGCCGGGGCTTTGGCTGTTCGCGTTTACGGTGGGACCGATTTGGGCCGCGGGCATCGGCATTATCTGGCCGTTTGCGCGTTTGGCCTATGCGTTCGGATATTATGCGGACCCACAGAAACGATTGATCGGGCTCATCGCCAGTCTGCCGCCCATCTACATTTTCGTGCCGGGGTCGCTGATCGCGGCGGTGATGAAGTTGATATGAACGAGTTTCAAAAGGGTCAGGCCCTGCTGAGATTTTGGAGCCATTCTTCCAGTAAGGCGAACAGCGAACCAAACATGCCCTCGTAATGCTCCGTCACATAAGCCGGCATGTCGATGGGATAAAGCGCGCCGGAAAACGCCAACAAAATGGCCGAGGTGATCGACAGAGCAACGAGCCAGGAGGCTGCAAAAATCTGTTCCGGCATGCTTTTCCAATAAATCGCCCACACGGCGATCATGTGGGCAAAGAATGAAAAGACCCCCAGACCGTAGAATATTGTCGCCGCAATTGTCAGCGGTGCATAGGCGAACGCGCCCGCGGCCCAATAATAGTCCGTGGGCACATAGTCCACATGGCGCGCATAGTTGACGCTTGCCACATGTACCACCATGAACAGTATGAGATAGGCCCCGCTGAAGTTTCGCACCACGCGCCACCCGGTCTTTGGAAGCAGAATGAGTTCGGCAACGCCGGACACGATCTGGATCGCGACAGAAAAGAGGAGGGCGCCCCCAACGATCGGATTGGCATAGTATTGGCGCATGGTGGAAAGGCCGTCGCTATGAGCCTCCGGAGAAACCACGGCCATGAGGTGAACGCCCAAATGGGTGACGATGAACAGGCCCAAGACGACCGAGTTACATCGGTGGATGAATTCCCAATTCATGTACTGACTGTGTAATCCCCACCGATTGTGCGTCGTGCCACTATTTGGAGGTGCACGAAAGTTTCTAGCCCGTTGTTTGTTTTAGGCTAAAACGCCAAAAACACAAATTCGCGGACTTCGCCGGACAGGTTTTGTAACCCCGTCCGCTTATTCATCTGACAGAGTCGAAGTGATTATGGAGTCGGGATTATAAATCCCGACCCGCAGTGGTTTGTAATCTCCTAGGCCGGCTCAAACATGGGCAACGCGCGGCCGTCGGGCAGGTCTTTCCAGGTGACCTTTACTTTCATCCCCACGCGCACGTCATCGGGCGGGCAGTTGACCACGTTCGACATCACGCGCATGCCTTCCTCCAAATCGATCAGCGCCACGACGTAAGGGACCTTGTCGCGCATGAATTTGTTGCCGGGCACATGGTGCACACTGGCGGCGTAAACCGTGCCGGTGCCCTTGGCCTCGCGCCACTCGACCGGCCCACCCAGATCATGAATAGAAGCGGCGCGAGGCGGATACTGATACTTCCCCGTGGAAGAACAGACCTGGAGCATGAGTTTTTTCTCGCGGGTGCCGTCCCAATAGGGTTGTGTTTCCGGAGTGTCGGCGGGGGGTTCGTAGATCTCGCTCATAAAGTTGCCTCGCTTCCCAACACCACGGTGGACATGGCGGACAAGACGCCGCCGGAGCCATGGGCCACGGCAATGTCAACGCCGTCAACTTGCCGGTCCTCCGCATCGCCCCGGATTTGTTTGGTGGCTTCCACCAGCAGGAACATGCCGTACATGCCCGGGTGGCAATACGACAGGCCGCCGCCGTTTGTGTTGGTGGGCAGGGCGCCGCCGGGGCCGAGCTTGCCGTCTTCCACAAAGGCGCCCCCTTCACCTTTCTTGCAGAAGCCAAGATCCTCCAGCGACAACAGCACGGTGATGGTGAAACTGTCATAGGACATGAGCAGATCCACGTCAGACGGTTTGATGCCCGCGCGCTCAAAGGCGGCCGGGCCGGACAGCACACCCGGCGTGACGGTGAGGTCCGGCATGCCCGTAATGTTCATGTGGGTGGCGCCGGTGCCCGCGCCCAAGCAATAGACGGGTGGTTTCTTGAGATCCTTCGCGCGTTCCGCCGTGGTGACCACAATGGCGCCCGCGCCATCCACCACCAGGCAACAGTCCAGCTTGTGCAGGGGCGAGCACATCATTTGCGACGAGATCACATCGTCCACGGTGATGGGATCGCGATGGCGGGCGCGCGGGTTCTTACCCGCCCACGCCCGTGTGGAGACGGCGATTTGCGCGAGCTGCTCCGACGTGGTGCCGATTTCGGCCATGTGGCGGCTGGCGGCCAGGGCGTAAGAGCCAATGGGAAGGGCGACGCCGTAAGGCATCTCGAATTCGCGCACCGGGTTGGGGCGAAACGGGTCGCCCCCACCGCCGCGGCCGAACCGTCCGCCTGCGGAGCGTGGCGTAGCGGCATAAACGCTCACCGCCACCTCGCAATGGCCGTGGGCGACGGCGTTCATGGCGTGCTCCACATGGATCTCATAGGAACTGCCGCCGGTCATGCTGCTGTCGATATAAGTGGGTTCGATCCCCAGATAGGCCGCCGTCTCCAGCGCCGCCATCTGGCTGCCGCCGGCGACCAGAAGCCCGTCCACGTCGGAGAGGCTGAGGCCCGCATCGTCCAGCGCTTCGCGAATGGCCTGCATTTCCAGTTCGCGGCAGGATTTGTCGAGCTGCCCGGTGGGCGAGACGATATCCGCCGCGCCGACAATGGCGGCCTTGCCTCTTATGTTTTCTGCATTGGCACCCATGGCGTCCCCTGTGATGTCGTATTCAGGAGACTAGCACGTGCACGCCGCCGTCCGGCAAGGGCGGTCGTCAGTTCCTCTTGGGGATCTCCACCATCATGCGTTCATAGCCCTTCACGAAGGTGGAATAGTTGCGCTTGGGCTCTGACTTCAGGATCACCTCCGGGAAGCGCTTGAGGATCTCTTCCCAAATCACTTTGAGCTGCAGCTCCGCCAATCGGTTGCCGACACAACGGTGAATACCGAAACCGAAGGACACGTGGTGGCGCGGGCGTTCCCGGTCGATGATGTAATCGTTGGGCCGGTCGATCACCTCTTCGTCCCGATTGCCGGAGACATACCACATGACCACCTTGTCTTCCTTGCGGATGAGTTTGCCGTGAAACTCGATGTCTTGCGTGGCGCGCCGCGCCATATAGGCAAGGGGCGTCTGCCAGCGAATGGTTTCCGACACCATGGACGGGATCAGCTCCGGGTTTTTGCGCAGCTTGTCATACTGATCCGGGTTCTGATTAAGCGCCAGAATGGAGCCGCTGATGGTATTGCGCGTGGTGTCGTTGCCGCCCACCGTCAACAGCACCACATTTCCCAAATATTCGCCCCGATCCATGTTTCGCGTGGCATCCCCATGGGCAAGCATGGAGATCAAATCGCCTGTGGGGTCGGCATTGACTCGCTTGTTCCACAGATCGATGAAATACGCGCCGTATTCCATAAAGATTTTTTGCTTTTCTTCTTCGGACTCAACAAGGCCTTGACCGGGCACGGCCGTTACCACGTCCGACCAGAACAGCAATTTGCGCCGGTCCTCTTGAGGCATACCGAACAGGGTGGCGAGCGTCATGCCGGTAAGTTCCTTGGAGACCAAATCCACCCAGTCAAACTCCTCGCCGATGGGCAGGCCGTCCAGGATGCCCGCTGCCCGTTCCCGAATGAGGGGTTCCAGACGCGCCAGATTGGTGGGCGAAACGGCGGGCGTCACCGTCAAACGCTGCTCGTCATGCTTGGGCGGGTCCATGGCGATGAACATGCCGCCCGTGCGCATATCATCTTCCGGCGGCGTGAAGTCCTTCGGTACCAGCGTAATGCGCGGTTCCGACGAAAAGACTTTGTGGTTGGTGTCCACTTCCACAATGTCGTTGAACTTGGTGATGTTCCAGTAGGGCCCATAATCGCTGTCGGGCGTGTAATGCACCGGCGATTCTTTACGGAGCCGCTCGAAATAAGGCCACATGATATTCTGCTGGAACAGTTCCGGCTGGGCCGGATTGAGGGTTTCAAGCGGTTCGGCATAGGCAGCCGCCCGGGCGTCCTGTTCGAATTTGGTCGGGGCGATGTTCATGCGGGGCCCTTTCGTTTGGTTCTTTTGCCCCATCAAACACATTCGAAAGGTATTCCGCAATGAGGCAAATCAAGCAGGGCGTGTGCGATTTTCCGCCTGTTCAACGTCACGCTGGCTGCTTCCCCCAAGCGGCCGATTTTGCTTTGATATAGAACTGGTTAGGGGACAAAGCTGCATGAAAATCTTTATCACCGGTGCATCTGGATTTATCGGAGGCGCAATCGCGTCAGACCTTAAAAGTAGGGGGCACGAGGTTGTCGCCCTCTCCCGGTCGGAGGGGTCCGATGCCAAGATTGCCGCGCTTGGCGCAACTCCAGTCCGCGGCGATTTGGGAGCCGTAGAGCCGGCCGCCTTGCAAGGCTGTGACGTGGTGGTCCACTGCGCGGCCTATGTGGGGGATTGGGGCAGCTTGAACGATTTTTGGTCCGCCAATGTGGATGGCACGGCCCAATTGCTCGACGTTGCCAAACAAGCGGGCGCTGAACGCTTCATCCATATGGGGACGGAAGCGGCCTTGTTTCGCGGCCAACACATGCGCAACATCGACGAGACGACACCCTATCCCCGTTCCACACCGTTCTACTATTCGCGCACCAAGGCGGAGGCTGAAAAGCGCGTGCTGGCGGCCAACGATCCGTCGTCGGACTTTGCGGCCATCTCGCTCCGCCCGCGGCTGGTGTGGGGGCCCGGCGACCAAACTGTCTTGCCGGCGGCCATCGAGATGATCGAAAAAGGGGCGTTTGCCTGGATCGGCGGCGGCAAGGCGCGCACCTCAACCACCCATGTGCACAACCTTTGCCATGCTGTCGATTTGCTGCTGAGCAAAGGGGAGGGCGGCGAGGCCTATTTCGTCACCGACGATGAAATTGTGACCATTCGCGATTTCATGACGCGCCTGGTGGCAACCCGCGGCGTTGACGTGCCTGATCGCTCCGTCCCCGGATTTGTGCTGCGCGGGGCGGCCTTCGCTTTAGAGAAGATCTGGCGCGCATTGAGGCTTCGGTCCGCACCGCCGGTCACCCGCTTTGCCATCGCCATTATGTCCCGCGACTGCACGATCATTATCGACAAAGCCAAACGGGAGCTGGGCTATCGGCCAGTGATCAGCGTGGATGAAGGCTTGGAGGCTTTGACCGAGCTTTGAGTATGCTCAACCGGTCAACAAAGATCCGGCCACGTACCACAGAATGAACCACAAACCGATGGTGATGCCTGCGTATTTGGTGAGGCGCTCAAGACGGTCGCTTGTGATTAGGTGATAGGACCGATAACCGGACGCCTTTTCAACGAGATCGAACCGCCAATCACTTACACGATCGTCAAATCGATTTGACGCATACAGGAAGGGAATCGCCAGCAGGCGCGATACCAGATACCCCACAATCAAAACAATCAAAACAAAGAGGAAGAAGATCGGCGAAAGGAAATCAGGCCCACCTCCGCCAGGGCCAACGCCTGCGGCGGCGGCAGGGTAACCCGCATTGACCACTGCTTGATACAGCGGTCCATCCGGGTCGAGTAGGTGGTCGATCACATCGAACACGCCATCGGGAACCGCGATACCGAGGAACGACAGGGCAAATTGCAGGGTCAGTGCGACCAATAAACTAAAGCTCACATGCCAGACCAAAAGCGAAAACCGCGCAAGGGCAGCGGGAAACCCTTCTTCGGTGACAAGTATTCGAAAGTTCCAGTTGCTGATGCCAACGATCCAGCGATACCCGCCAACAAATAGGCCTATCCACAAGCCGAGCGCCAAGTACCACGGCGTTCCGAAGAACACGGCGTTCGCTAATGAGTAGTCAGCTTCGAGTAGTCCGAGCAAGACTGGCGGGACCATAAGCATCGCATGCCACAAGCTCTGAACAATCGGCTCGCCGTATAGCGCGAGGAAGCCGGTGATATGCTGATAGCCCCATACCAATACGGACCAGACAAACTCGAGCGCTAAGAGGAGTAGCCCCACCGCAAACAGCACAATCCAATAAATCAGAATAAAGAGGGATGAGATCGCCCAAAAAATACCTGATGCGAAGGCACCCGGGATCCCCATAAAATTTGTAAAAATGCCATAAAAGAAGAAGGGGATGAAAATGAAGGAACCCACGGTGAGGGCAAAAATGGCAAGCCCCTCCGCAGCCGTCGTGTAGCCACCATAACTGTCTGAACTACTCGGAGTGGTGATAACTGTCATTATCAGCTCCAAACGCCCCAGGCCTCGTCAACACCCTATCACTTTGTTCTCTGACCGGACGAGGATTCGATTAACTCTCGCAGATTTCCGCCAATTATGAGTGATCATCGGTGAGTTTGTGAAGGTGGTCTGTATCGGTGATCACAAAAATCGCCAGCGCATGCCGCTTAAAACCACGATTCGCAGTCATAATCGGGTGTTTTGAGCAAGTCCCCCAATCACGGGTCGTTAAATGCCTGCCCAGCTGTGATCTCCTCATGAGTCACGAGCGTAGAAAAAGCACGCACGCAAAGGGGATTGATAGATGAGCGCAACAGTGCCGGCTTACGTGGAACGGCCAAGTCCGTTGGCGACGATTTGGGAAGCCAGGACGCCGCTGGAAGCGTTTAAGTTCCTCTACCGTTTTCCTAGCCTTCTCAGCGCGCCGAAAGGCGATGGCCGCCCCATCGCCTTGGCACCGGGCTATCTGGCGGGCGAATTGTCGATGGAACCTCTGGCGTTTTTCCTGCGCACCCTGGGGTACAAGGTCTATCCCTGGGGCTTGGGCAGCAACAATGGCGATGTGGAAGACGATATCGACCGGTTTGGCGAGCGGATCGTCGACCTTCATGAAGAGGTTGAGGGGGAACCCATTACCCTTATCGGCTGGAGCCTGGGCGGGGTGATCGCCCGCGAAGTGGCCCGGTTGCAGGAACCTTGCGTTCGGGAAGTGATCACCCTTGGGACGCCCGTGGTTGGCGGGCCGAAATACACAACGATTGGCGGTTTCTATGCCGCGCTCAAACGGGTCAACCTGGATGAGCTTGAGGTGGAGGTGCATGAGCGCAATGCCATGGGCCTCAGGCAGCCGGTCACGTCGATTTACAGTAAGTCCGATGGTGTGGTTGCGTGGCAAGCGTCCGTCGATGTGTACAATGCGCACGCCCGTAACATTCCCGTGTCCAGTACCCATTTCGGCATCGGCGTCAGCCCGGTGGTATGGCGGCTGATCGCCGATATTCTTGCAGGCGAGGGGAAGTACGCATCTTAACTGTCCAGATAGAAGACGCGTATGGTGACCGTACCGAGGGTGACGGCGGCTTTTTGAAAGTCCGGTTCGTCCAGAGGACCTGAAGCGCCGGAAATGCCGTACCCTTCGAGCGGATAGCCATCCACCATGTTGAAATCGTAATCGCCGTTCTCATCGTGGAAGAGTGAGACGGCGTAGGGTCCCTCTGTCAGGTTCGCGAAATCGATTTCTAATGTTCCTTGTGCGGCATTAACTTCCTGATACGCGACGGCTTTGTTCACATCGTCGGACTGAAAGGCCGCTGCGTCGTCGAAGACCAGCACAATGATCTTGCCCTTATCGTTGCGGATGTCGGTGACCTGCAGGGTCAGGCCTGCCGATACGTTGGTGTTTTCTGCCGCCGCGTGGGAACTCAGCGTACTGGCCGCCCAGGCGCCCGCTGCCAAAATGAAGAAAGAAACCGTAAGGCTCACAAAAAGACGGATTGTCGAAAGCATGGTGTGTCATTCCTTTGTTGGGCCGACTATTCGGCGGGCGCAAAACGTTGACGTGTCCCGCGCTCGGGTGGCTCCCATTCAGGGGGGCCAAGAATGGCGCGCAGTTTGCTGAACAAGCCGGGTGCGTGAGCCACTTTCGCGCCAAGCCTTGTGAATCCGTGGAACCAAATCACCACGGGGTTAACCGAGTTGATCGGCCTCACCAGTCCATAAACGACAGGTTCTTCTTCTTTGGCGAAAGTACCGAACATGCGGTCCCAAATGATGAACACGCCGCCATAGTTCTTATCCAGGTATTGCGCGTTCGAGCCGTGATGAACCCGGTGATGCGACGGCGTGTTGAAAAAGAATTCGAAGGGTCGCGGAAGTTTACCGATCACCTCCGTATGCAGAATGGTTTGATAGGTCTGCACCATGATTTCGGCGAAGAGCACGACCAAGGGGTCGAAACCCGCCACGATCAACGGCGCATGAAAAAAGATGGGCCACACACCGTCCATGGGCCCGAAGCGGTTGGCCACCGAGATGTTGAAGTGGGGGGATGAATGGTGAACCGTGTGGGTTGCCCAGGCCACATTCACTCGGTGCGTAAAGCGGTGTTCCCAATAATAGGCAAGGTCTGCCAGGACAATACAGATGGCGACGGTGGCCAGGTTCGTTTCGATGTCAAAAAGAGCAAACTGCTGAAAATAGAAATAGGCGGCCAGATAGAACACGCCCAAAACGATGTAGTTCAAAACGATGAATCCGGCGAAGGTTATGTAGTTGCTGATCGTATCGCCCAGCAGCGACCAATTGAGCCGCTTCTGGACGGCGTAACGGACCAACTCGACCCCCAGAAAGGCGAACGAGAGCACGAAAACCCAATCGTTCACCCAGGTTTCAAAGTCTGTCAGTTGAGGCAGTGGTATCGGTGTAAGGAGAAAGTCCATGAGACGCGCTCTCTGCCGAGGAGGGATAAATTATCAGCCTTGACAAAATACATAAGCGGAATAGAATAGATTGTCAAGATTGATAATTTAGGAATTTCCCACGTGCCCCGTCCCAGCGTGAAAGATCAACGGTCGGCTCAGATCCTGGACGCCTTCGAAATCTGCGTGGCGCGCTATGGCGTGGAAGGGGCGACGCTTGAGCGCATCGCCGAAGAAGCGGGGCTGGCCCGCGCCCTTATTCGGCACAATGTGGGCAACAAGGATGACCTGTTGGACGCCCTCACCAAACGCTTTTTTGAGCGCTCCGACCAATCCATGAAAAAGCTCATCGACATGCTGCCAACGAAAGACCGCAGTGAAACCATGGTGGATTGGCTGATGGAACCGGGGGCAGGCGATGCGCAATCGGTGCTGGTATCCGAAGCGTTGATTGCGGCGGGGGCAAACGATCCGACGCTCGCGCGGCGCATGCGCAAATGGACCCGCGATTTCATCGAGGATATTGCAAGCGTGCTGCGCGAGGATTATCCGAAGGCGGACGAACAGTCTATAAGCGCCGTTGCCGCCGGTATTACGGGCATTTATTTCAATGTGGAATCGACAACGCCTTTGGGGCCCATGAGCGATGTGATCGAAGCATCGCGGTTGGCGGCTCATCGTTTGCTTCAGTCGTTGGAGGTGTAAGGGATGGAACTTGCTCACAATCCTCTGCCGCGCAAAGCCTATACCGACATTGCTTGGTTTCACCATGAACAAGAACAGCTCATGAAATCGGCATGGGTTTTTGCCGGCGTGGAGGGCGACTTCGCCGCGCCGGGGGATTACCGTGCGGTGCCATCGGGTGCGTTCACACTCATTGTCTTGAGAGACACTGACGGTGACCTGAAAGCCTTTCACAATGTATGCCGGCATCGCGGCGCCCAACTGTTGGAGGGGCAAGGCAATGCGGGCGCGGTCTTGGTGTGTCCCTATCACCGCTGGACATATGATTTAAACGGCGCGCTGCGGGGTGCGCCGAACCAAGTGTCTTGTTTTCCGTCGCTCGATCGAGAACGATTGGGGCTCAAGCCGGCGGCGGTCGGCAGGTTTCAGAATCTTGTTTTTGTCAATCCGGATCCCGCGGCTTCATTCGACACATGGATAGGCCCGATCAAAGATTGTGCCTGGCCCCATGATCCGGCATGGCCCCACCTTCAGGAAAACGCGCCGCTTACCTATGACATGAAATGCGATTGGAAGGTCTTCGCGGAGAATGCTATTGACGGATATCACCTGGCCTATCTGCACGAGAACACGCTGGGCGGACCCGTGCCGAACGAAAATGTTTGGGAGCGGCACGGCGACCACATGGTGTGGTACGCCCTCGATGAACCGGGTGCCCATCAATCGATGACCGCCAAAACCGAGCGCGATTATTCAATGGCGGGCGCTACGATGATTCCGGGGGCGGATCAAACCGGTTACGGTGGTGTCTACTACCTGTTCCCGACCACATTCGTCACCTGCAACCCCTATAGCTTCAGCGTAGCGTCCTTGGCTGCCCAGGGGCCCGGTCATACGCATCTCGTCGTGCGTTTGTGGGGGCTCGAACAGCAAGAGCGGTTTTCACCGGAACATGTGCATGGGTATGACTCAGAGACTGGCATGATCACGTCCGATAAATGGACCGTGCCGGCCACGCAGGCCGGCGATTTTCAAACCGAAGATGTGTGGATCTGCGAACGCATTCAGCGCGGCCTCAACTCGCCGGCATTTGAGCTGGGGCCGCTGGCCCAAGGGCCGGGCGCCGAAGATCCCATTCGTTGGTTCCATGACATCATGCAAGCACGTCTAGGGCATGATCATTTTTCACGGAAACATGATCATGCCCCAGATTCTTTGTTGGTCGCGCGATCGGACGGTTAACCGGATTCCACTTAACCTGATCGCGCTCTAGGCTAGTTCCTTTGCCCATCGGATCGACCAACGGTCCAGCGCCACCAAAGTGCCGCCCAATTCTTCGCCCCAACGGGTGAGCATGAAGCCCTCATCCGTCAGATCCACCAGCGCCATTTCGCGCAACTCTTTTAGGCGCTTGTTGAGCAGCGTGGGGGAGACAAAATCGCACCGTTCTTGGAGGGCGCGAAACGTGTAGGGACCGTCGCGCAGCTCCCACAAAATGCGCATGGTCCAGCGCTGCCCAAGCACATCGAACAGCACCATGATGGGCCGGCCGGTGGTCGACCCCCGGACAGGCGATCCGACTTTCTTCGCCAAAACGCGTTCTCCTCTTGACGCTACATAATTTGTAGCATACATATGCTACCAAATATGTAGCAGAGAGGTGATGTCGTGGCAAACGTGCTCAAACCCGTCGAAGAACCCTATTCCCCCGAGATAGCAGAGATCTTCAAGGGGTACCCTCAACAGGACGGATATATTCTGAAACTCTTCCGCACCTTCGCGAACAGTGTGCGGTTCCTCAAAAAGGGCGTGCCCAATCTGCTGGACAAAGCCAGCCCCTTGCCCATGCGCCATCGCGAAATCGTCATTCTACGGATCACCGCCAACAATAATTGCGAATATGAGTGGGGTGTGCATGTGAGCGTGTTCAGCGACCATGTGAAGCTCACGGAAGAGCAGGTGCAGGCAACCCGTTTGCTGGACCACACGGCGCCGTGCTGGCAGCCGGAAGAAGCGCTGCTCGTGAAAGTGATTGACGAATTGTGTGGGAGCGGCACCATCCAAGACGACACCTACAGGGCGTTTCAAGAGACGTGGACCGTGGAACAGCAGCTCGAAATCCTGGCGCTCGCCGGTACCTACCACACGGTGAGTTTCGTTGCCAACGCGGCTCGGGTGGAAAATGAAGAGTTCGGCGCCCGGTTTCCGGCTTAGCCCGAAACTTTGGAGTTGCGCTTTGCCGTGCTGAATGAAACCAGCCGCTTCCGCTTCTCATCCCACAACGCCAAGGGAATGCAGCTCAAGCTTTGCCACAGGGTGAGGCGGTTGACGGAGGTGAGTTCCGGATGATCGCGCAGCACTTGGCGCAGGCGATAGAAGGGGATGCGGCTGCTCAAGTGATGCACGTGATGCACGCCGATATTGCCGGTAAACCAGCGCAGGATGCGCGGCAAGTCATAATGAGAACTGCCTTGGAGCGCTGCTTCATGGGGGTTCCAGGCGCCGGCAGGTGCCCAAAATGTTTCATCGAATTGGTGCTGCACGTAAAACAGCCAAATCCCAATGGACGCCGCTAACAAAGTGATCGGAATTTGCACCAGCAGGAACGGGCCGAGCCCCACCAGCCAGATCAGGCCGGTGACGATGGCGGCAATGGCAAGATTTGTTGCCATGGGGCTGATCCACCCGGTCACCTTTTTGATGTCGAGGCCGAGAGGTAGGCGGTGGCGCAACACGAACAAATAGACGGAACCGAAACCGAACAGAACCACTGGGTTTCTGTAGAGGCGGTAACCAACCCGTTGCCAAAACGACAAAGCATGATATTCGGCGACCGTCAGTGTGGCGATATCGCCAATGCCGCGGCGCTCCAAATGGCCGGTGCTGGCATGATGAATGGCATGGTTCCGGCGCCAGGCATCATACGGCGTTAACGTCAGGACACCAATGATACGCCCAACCCAATCGTTCACATACCGGTTGCTGAAGAACGATCCATGCCCGCAATCATGCTGGATCATGAACAGGCGCACCAGAAACCCCGCGGCAATCAGTGAGGGAATAAATGAAAGCCACCAATAACCGAAATAGATGGCCGCCCACGCCAACACCCACAGGGCCAGAAACGGCAACAGGGTAATGGCGGTTTCAAAGATGCCGCGCGGATCGCTTGGTCTTTTGTATCGCGCCAGCAGCTTCACCCATCCGCGGGCTTCGCCTGAAATCTCATGGGAGTGTTGGGGGGAGGGATGAGTCATAGATACGCTTTGAATACCGGTGGCGGTATACGCCGGGAATTCGCCCGTTTAGCGGATGAGGCAGAGGCGAGCAACCAACAAATGCGCAACGGGTGCGTGCAGGCGAACACAATTTTGCGATAGGAGCGGCCTATCGTGTTGAAGCCGTTGAGAAAACTTGCCGCAGAACCGCATACGCCGCGTCTGCCACACCGGGCTGATTTTTTTCGCTGGGCCCCGCCACGTTCAGTGTCTGCGGGTGCAGACCCTCCAGCCATTCGCTGATGCGCCGCACGGCGGCTGGATCCGAGAGGCTGACGAAGGTTGAGCGTTTCTTGTAGTGGTCGCAGATTGTGAAGGTGAGCCGGGTGCCTGCATCATCCGGCGCGGACAACGCCAGCACCAACGTTGCGTCCGCATCGCGCACGTTCCATTCCGTGCGTAGGGAGCGGGGCACGTCCGGCGCTAAGGGCGAACGGTCGTCCGGCGTTTCCGTGAGCGGAAAGGAGAAGGGGATCGTGCCGCTTTCGCACACGCGGCCGGGCGGGCACCAGCCGCCGATCTCAAGCCCGCCGTCACGCGCTGCCCTGAGGGCCGCTTCATCCACGCCGGTCTGTCCGCCGGAGATGATTTTTGAAAGCGTTGTGGTCACCCATCGACCATGCGGGCTTTCGAACCGTTATGCAAAGTTTGAGGCGTAGATTGCCGGATCTCTATGGAGTCTCTCCGGCTCACCGATTTTTAGCGCCGCCCGCACAGACGACAAAGGTTCACCGAGTAACTGTTCATAGGGCACGGCATCCAGCGGGACGGCCCGGCGGCCGCGGCGCCAGGCGCGCCACAATTCAGCCGCGTAAGAAAGTCCGCGCGTCTGAACCGTCCGGATCCCGGCGCCGATGGTGAGAAGCCAATTTGCAAGACCGCCGTGTTGGGCCAGGGCAAATGCCAGCAGCGTCGCCTCTCCCAAATCATCGGCGCCGTAGCCGGTCAGCACATGCCACAAATCGTGAGACAGGCTTTGCCGCTCGCCAAACCACTCAAGGCCCGGCTCGTGGGAGGATTGGAACTCTTCCGTGTCGCGGCGCAAGACAATCAGCTTGTCCACGTCGAGCCCATGTTTCTCCATATGTTGCAGATAGGCGTGGCCAAAACTGCCTGCCGGTAACGCTTTTAGCCGCTCCTTATCGCGCAACGCTTCCAGCAAACTAGGCTGTTCGTAGAACAGGCGGCGTCCTTGGGCGTAACGCAGAATGCGGCGCAGACCCCGTTCGCGCATATTAGGATCAAGAGCGTCAAAAATTTCGAACGCCATTTCGGTCCTTTGGGAATCGTCCAGTAGCGTTTTGAGCGCACGGTAGCCCCGGCGCCATTGAGGGCCGTGATGGGGTGACCAGGACTTTTTCGTTATCCGTGTTTGAAAGGTGAGCGTATCGATGGTCATGATCAAATCTCCTTTCTAATTTGCGTCCTCGTCCACGGGCGACTCGAATTCAAGATCCGCTTGGAAAACCGGGCTTGCGTCTGCGTAAGTGGACAGGTCTTTCGTGGCAATGGGGCCTAAGAATATGTCCGCCGTGCGAACCATCCGGGCACTGAGCGGTTCGGAGGAATCGTCATAAAGCCAGTGGGTGATGGTACCGTTCACCAGGCTGTCGAAGACTTCGGTCAAATCTTCCGGCATGTGATCACGGGAAAGATCGCCGCGTGCCTGGCCGCGCGCGATCAGTTTGAAGAGCCTGTCGTTGGCGGCCTGGCGCGTGGCTTCAGCGGGGCCGCCTTCGTCGAGTCCCACGGACAGTTTTGTCATCTCACGGAAGACGGCGCGGTAAAAGCGCCGGCTGTTCTCGATCCCCATGCCCATGAACTCAAACAGCGCGCGAATGAGCGCCGGTGTCGGGGTGGTGCGGTCGGCCAGGGCTTGGTCCAGCAGATCCGCGTAGACGGCGCGCACCCGCTCGGTGATGCCGTTCATCAGCGCGTGCTTAGAGCCGAAATGGTTGAACACGGTAGAACGGGCAACGCCCGCCTCCGCCGCCACATCGGCCATGGTCACGTCTTCCACGCCGCGCTCAGAAAACAGCGCCTGCGCTGCTTCCAGGATTCGGGCACGTTGTTCCGCGTTGTTTTGGCGTCTTTTGCTCATTTCTTGGACTTCAGTCTAGCAAAAAATAGACTCGAGTCCAGATATTTGTAGATCCGGAGATTATGGCCGGCTGCGGCACTACCATGTTGTGCCGTCAGCCGTTATAGGCAGGCGCCATATATAGCGCAGCTCAGAAGGATCGTGGCGATTGGAAGAATGCCCAGACTGATCAGCCAGGCGACCATGGCGAACAACCAAAAGGCAATGCTGTTTACGTGGAAAAGAGCAGCCAGCAGCCGGGCAGACGCAAGGAAGACGACCGTCGGGATCACGAACAGGAACATTGTCCGTGAGGTCAGCCAAGAGTCCGGCATATCGAGGCCTAGTAGGTAAAGTGGATTGACAACAAAAAGAGTGAGACAAACCGCAAAGGCTGTCGCAAAGATTGCGGCGTATTTCACCGCCGTCATAGCGCCCTCACAAAAAGAGGGCCCGAAGGCCCTCTTCGCAGCGTTTCCAGGTGAAGTGGGTACCGGTTCACCGTCCGGAAACGAGCAAAAACGATCATAGGGCGTTTCTGTATTTCAGACATCGCAGAAGCGCCCCGCGCTGTGTTTTAGTGTTCCGGCCGCTCTTCATGAAGCGGATCGGTGAGACCGTTCAGGTCGTCGCTCGACAGGCCCACTTCTTTCAACAGTGAGTCCACCAACGGGGCTTGGGCGCGGTAACGCAGCGCGCTGTTCACCACCTGGTCGGCCAGATTCCCGTTGCCGTTGGCGACCGGCAAGCCGGCGCTATCGGCGGCGCCATTCACATAATGCGCGCCATTGCCGTTCGCGCCGCTTAGGCCATCCACCTGCACGATCTTGATGCTGTCGATGTGCTCCAGCGGTTTGACGGATTCGCGCAGCACGCCTTCGATCTTCTGCAAGAGTTCGAGCTTCACCTGCATTTCGATCTGCTCGCGCGACAGCACGTTGGCCGCTTCGTTGATGGCCTTCTTACCTTCCGCTTCCACCGCATAGCGCACTTCGGCCGCAGCGGCTTTGAGCTTCTCGGCCTCGGCTTCACCGGTGGCCTCCAGGCGCATGGCTTCGGCCTGGTCGGCGGCAGCCGCCTTTTCGGCGTCGGCAGCTACTTTCACTTTGATGGCTTCGCGCTCCGCGTTTTTGGCAGCCTCAATGAGTTCGATTTCCTTCTCACGATTGGCCGCTTCCGTATCGCGCGAGGTCTTCACGGCTTCCTCCGCCTGCACCGCTTTGGCGCGGGCGTAGTCCGCCATTTCTTGGGCTTCCGACTGCGCCTTGGATTTTTCGGCAATGGCGATGGCACGGTCTTGTTCGGCTAATTCCACCGCCTTCTGACGATCCACGTCTTGGGTTTCGACGGCACGCTGCTTCTCGATGCGCTCTTGTTCGACCGCAAGTTCGGACGAAATTTGCGACTGTTCCACTTGCTGTGCCGCCATGATTTTGGCTTGCTCGGCCGCTTGTTCTTTCTCAGCCTGCTCGCGGGCAATTTCCGCCTTTTGGCTTGCACGGCGCACCTCGATTTCGCGCTGTTGCGCAAGTCGGGCATATTCTTCTTCCCGGCCGATCTGCAGTTTCTGACGTTCCGCATCCAGATTTTTCTCTTTGATCTGGACTTGGGTGTCCTGCTCGATGTCGTTGCGGATTTTCCGCCTGCGTTCGATCTCGTCGGTGAGGCGAGTCAAACCTTCCGCGTCGAACGCGTTGTTCGGGTTGAAGAACTCCATGCCGGTCTGATCAAGACCAGTGAGCGACACCGACTCAAGCTCCAAACCGTTTTTCAGCAAGTCTTCCGACACCACTTGCTGCACTTTCAGCACAAAGTCCGAGCGCTGCTCGTGCAATTCTTCCATGGCCATTTCGGCAGCCACAGAACGCAAGGCGTCAACGAACTTACCTTCGATTAGGTTTTTGAGTTCACCCGGCTGCATGGTGCGGTGACCAAGCGTTTGCGCTGCATCGGCGATCGCTTCGGCCGTGGGCTTCACGCGCACATAGAATTCGGCTTGCACGTCCACACGCATGCGGTCGCGGGTGATCAACGCTTGCTCATTGTTGCGCCGCACTTCCAGCCGCAACGTGTTCATATTGACGGGGATGATCTCATGCAGCACGGGCAGGACGAGCGAGCCGCCATTCATGATGACTTTCTGGCCACCGAAACCGGTGCGCACATACGATATTTCCTTGGAGGCGCGCCGATAGAGCCGCGCCAAGATGATGCCGATGGTCAGTAGGGCGACAAAAATCGTGCCCGACCAAAAGATGACTTCCATCATAGGGTCTTACCTCCTGTATGAGCCCCTCACGATGAGCGGGCTTCTGGGGCGAGGGACGGGTGTGTGTTTTTGATCGCGAAAAAAACCGTGCCTTCCTGACGTACGATCAGCACGTCGGTTCCCTCCGGCAGGCTTTCTTCCGCGTTGTCTGGCTCCACCAAAATGTAGTGGCTTTGCTTGAATGCATCTTCGAGCTTGGCTTGCGCCGGGTTGTCCCGTTTGGCGTTGCCGAGCACGAGAGTCGCCGTGCGGCCGATAAAGGTTTTTTCCGACACAGCAGAGGTTTCTTCCTTCGGCATGATCTGCGCCATGGCTTTGCCACCGACGCGCACCGTGAAGATGCCGGCGATAAGCGCGGGCAGGGCGGCGATAACGGCCGGCATCAGAACGCCAACACTCCCGGCCACTATTCTCTGCACGAACAAACCGGCAAGGCCGAAGGCCGTTAGGAAGATGACGAGCAAGATCAACACCGGCACTTTTCCCACATTGAGCCAAGACAAAATGTGGCTCAGCGTTGTGCCGCTTGCCGATAGATCGGCGTCGAGATCCGCGTCCGCATCGATGTCGACGTCCATGTCCACATCAAAGTCGGGGATGAACTGATCCACCACTTGGGAAATGGCCAAGCCGAACAGCATGCCCACGATCTCAACCAGCGCGATCCCCACCATGAGGGCAAGCGCTATGGCAAAGACTTGGTTCTGCGGCAGCAGAAGAAAGTCGAACATTACGTCCCTCCTTGATGTGGTTTAGGGGTGCGCTGCGCCTTTCAAGCTTTCGCCTGTTGGCTTTTCAACGCCGCAAGCCTTTCTTTCACACGATTGGTGCGCGACAGCGCATCTAACTCCGCAAGCTGCGTGGCATTGGACAGCGACGTTTCGCCATTCCCCGAAACACCGGTCTGGTTTTCCATGGTGCGTTCGAAAGCGGCGATGGCTTTTTCGGCTGCCGCGGTAATACGCTGGCCCGCAGGCTCTGCCGCATCGATGCCGCTGTCGCCCGTCGGCGTTTTCTTGCGTGAGGCAACGAAGGCTTTGAGATCGTCGCGCATTTCACGCTTCTTGGCCTGTAGAGCCGAAATGTAGCCGTTCAGCTCGTTTTCGCTTTCGGCGCAATCGGCAATGGTGTGTTCCAGCACCGGGATCTGCGCTTCGATGTCCAGTTGGTTCGATACAGCGGCTTCCGCCAAATCGTCCCGCTTTTCGGACAGCGCAAGTTCGATCTGCTGACTGAGCTTTTCGTGCTGGCTGTTTTTTTCGGAAAGTTTTTTGGTCGCCAGGTGTTTATTGGCGATGACGTTGCCCAATTCGCTGCGCACGTCATCGATCGTGCTGTCCAATTCGCGCACGGCTTGTTCCATGACCGTTTTCGGATTCGCATTTTCCAGCGTATCCACCAGCGCATTCACACTGCCGGTAATCAATCGGCCAACGCGGCCGGCAAGCGACTCCATCATTTGCGGTTCTCCTTTATGGTCCGGGACTTGGAAACAACAGTGGAAAGATCCAAAACACGGTCGATGTTGCGGGCCACAATGGCCGGGTCGTAGCACGGAGCCTGGTCGGTAATGCCCAGACGTATCACCGTTTCACACAACCTAAGTGTCCGTTCCATGACACCTTGTTCAAAACTCTCGAGCTGCAGCGATGCTTTTTTCGATTCCTTCTTGACTGGCGGCGATGCCGCATAGGCGTCGGCCTCGATAAGCCAGTCGAGAAACAGGCGCACCAACTCCGAATGAACTTTGTCCTGTTGTTCCTGTTGGGCGAGCTGATTAAGCACGGCCCTGAATTGAGCCTGAAACGTGGACAACGCCCCTTCATAGCTGCGCTCGCGGCTTTCCAGCAGGCGCGCGCGTCTGATCAGCGCACGAATCTTATCACTGGGGGTGACGGCGTCTTCAATCTTTAGGGATGCAATAAACTCGGCGTCTTCGGGCGAGACTCGCACGCTCACCGGAACTGATTTCATTTCCCTCTCCCTGTATGCAATTGTATACAGATTTAGGGATTTGATGACGTCTTTTCAAGATATGGTGATCGAAAGATGCACGAAAAAGTGGAAAAATCGCGAATTTCGCCCTATGGGACTTGTTTTCCGCTGATTTCTTAACCCAGAGCGGCCCAGGCCGTTGCAAGCGTAAAAAAGGTGCTATGGTCTGGCCTCTGTCGGCCCCTGGCCGACTGGAGCATCGGGCGATTTATCTGAATCGCCTGATACTGCAGATTTTTTTAGTGGTCGCGCCGGTAACGCGAAAAACCGGGTCCACTTTTTCGCCCGGCGCTCTAGGTTGCCGGACGCCTGGGACGGCCTAGATTTCTTAAGGGCAGGGTCCCCAGGGTTCTCGGGAGTGAACGCCGCGTATGATGCACATCGAAGAAACAACGAACAGTACCGATCCGGTCGTGGTCCATCAGTTCGGACCGGCGGCGGTGATGGTCATCAACCGGCCGGGCGACAACAATGCGATCAATGACGAAGTGCGCGACGGGCTTATTCGGGCGCTCGACCGCATCGAACGCGATGACAGTACCAGTGTTGCGGTTTTGACCGGGGCCGGGGATGAGGCCTTTAGCGTGGGCGCCGACATCGTCCAATTGGCGACCCTGACGCCGCCGGAAGCCAAGCTGATGGCGGAAAAGCAGAAGCTGGTCTGTGAGCGCCTGAGCAACATGCCCAAGCCGATCATCGGTGCGGTCAAGGGCGCCTGTATCGGCGCCGGCTTCGAGCTTGCGCTTCACTGCGATATTCGCTTTGCCCGGGCCGATGCGCGCTTCGGTCTGCCGGGCGTGAATGTGGGTCTGGTGCCGGGCGGCAGTGCAGTGGGCCGCCTCACCCAATTAATCGGCGCGGGACCCGCGCGGGCCTTGTGCCTGACCGGGGGCATCATCTCGGCGGAACGGGCGTTCATGCTCGGATTGGTGACGAATGTTATTCAGCCGGACGAATTCCGCCCCACCGTGGAACAATTGGTGGAACATCTGTGCACCCTGTCGCCGGTGGCATTGGCTGAGTTAAAGGGTCTGCTCAACCGTTCATTGGAAGGCGGCGTGCAAGCCGCCGTCGATGCGGGACCGGACTCTCTCGAGCGCTGCTTCCGTGACGGCGATGCGATGGAACGGCTGCAGACACTCTTTGGCGGCCCCGATCCGGAAGCCACCGTCCACTAGTTAAGATCAGTTATTGAGTAAGCGGGGCTGTGTCCGCTTGATTATCCGTGGTCGGAAGGTCGTCGGCGCAAATGCCGTTGCCCACCTCATCGAAAATGAACCGCTTGCAACCCTCCGGGATCGTGGCGGCGTCAAGCTCGGCGCCGGACCGGTCGGACCTGCGCACACTGGTCGACCCGCTTGTCCCCATGCCCAACTCCAGCACGATGGATTGATGGCTGGGCACGTTGCTTTCATTGCGCGGCGGCGCGCTTGCAGACTGGCTTTGTGTCACCTTGCGCTTTGGCAGTTCCGTCATCGCAAACGGGGGCAGCACGCTTGCCTTTTGCGTTTCGGCGTAGAATTCGTCCTCCGGCACAATGACTTCTCCGGCCTCGGTGCTTTCGACCCGGAAGTCTGTCGCGGCAAGGTCAAGGGAGTCATCGCCGCTCACTTCAAGTTCATCTGTCAGCGGATCATCCGGATCGCTCATGGTCACGTCGAACTCTTCGATCAACGGCTCTTGAACATTGGCCTGGCCGTCAGACTCGGGATCGGGCGGATCCGGCAGTTTCATGCCGGGCTTAAGGCGCGGCGCAACAATCCAGCCATCTTGCTGGCTGTAAAACGCATCGCTGGCGACAGCGCCGTCGTCTAAGTCGAGCGCAGCCACGTCGGTTTCGTCCTCTTTGGATTGTTTCCGCTCATCCAGCTTTGGCAGCGCTTCATCGTCTTCAGGATTGACCTCTCGATCGGCGATGAAGTCGACGGGCTTGTCGTAGTAGCCAGACACATCCAGATCTTCGCCAAGCTCATCCGGGAAATCCACGTCGGAGTTTTCGAGGCCCGCGAGCTGATGATAGGGCGGCACCGGCTCGGACGCCGTGGTGCGGGTCAGGTCCGCACCGATGATGATCGGTATGTTCAGCCGGTCACCGCCGGCCAATCGGCCGCGATAGACTTGGGTATTTTCCAGCACACGCTGCACATAGTTGCGGGTTTCGCTGAACGGAATGCGCTCGACCCAGTCGATCTGGTCCACATCCGGCGAGCGCGGGTCACCAAACTCCTCGATCCAGCGGCGGGCCCGACCCGGTCCCGCATTATAGGAGATCAGGGCGAGAATGTAGGAGCCGTCCCAATCGGCAATCAAATCGCCTAAATGAACCGCCCCCAGTTGGGCGTTGTAGGCCGGGTTCGAGGTGAGCCAGCGTTCTTGGTATTGCAGTTTGTGCTTGCGCGCCACGATCCGTGCCGTGCCAGGCATGAGCTGCATCAGACCGCGCGCGCCCACAGGGCTTACCGCTTTGGCGTTGAACTCACTTTCCTGGCGCGACAGTCCCAAAACCAATGCGGGTTCCGCCGGCTGGGCGGTGGCGGGCAGATCTGGGATGTCCACTATGGGGTAGGAGTGATCGGGCAGGACGATGTTCTTGCGTAAGGCCTTCTTGGCGATGCGCAAGGCGAAATTTCTGTGTCCCAATTCGCGCGCCAGATTGCCCAGCATGGCATAACGCTCGATGGTCGTTGCTTCATCCGCCAAATGATAGAGGAACGATTGCATCAGATTGCCGCGCTTGAGATTATTCAGGATACGGACGATCTTGATCAGATCGCCATCCATAAACTCCTTCACGCCCTGGTCGTCGGTTTCGGGAATCTTCGGCAACCGAAGAATGAGTTCGCCCTGGGTGATTTTTTCTGCCGCTAACTGACCGTAATAGGTGGTGGGGTAGGCGGCGGCCAAATCGTAAAACAGCTTGGCCCGGTCTTTGTCGCCGGATTGTTCCGCCGCGCGTCCGGCCCAATAGGTAGCCCGAGCAAGACTGATGGGTGTTTGCACGCTGGCATAAAGCTTCTGGAAGTGTTTGAGCGCCGCCGTCGGTTTATCGAGCTTGCGAAGGGCAATCCAGCCGGCAAGCCATTCGGCTTCCGCATATCCGCGGCCACTGTCTTGACCGTGATTGCGAGCCAAAAGATACGCACTCTGATAATCCAGATCGTCAATGGCGCTGCGCACGAGACGGTGACGCAAATTCCACCAGGTTCCCTGGGTGGGGCCGCCGGTGCTTTCGAGCTCGACGCTGAGAAGCAGGGCACGCGCGTCTTCGAATTCTTCCTTCTTCCGCAAGAACTGCACTTGGTCATAAAGGAAGCCCGGGTCGCCCTGCAGGCTCTCGGGCACCGATTGAACGGCCTTTTCGAGTGAACCGGCGCCCCGCATCAAATCCATGCGCGCTTTGGCAAGTTTCTTGTGATCTTCGTTCACCAGGGGCAGCATGTCCGTCGCAATAACGCGCTGCCGGTCCCACAACAGGCGGCTCAAACGGCGTTCGTGGGGGTCGCCTTCCAGCAGGTCGCCATAGGAACGCAAAATCTCGGCGCGCTTGGAAGAGCGAAAGTCGTGCTCAACCCAGGCCTTGATGATCCAGCTCTCGCCGTAATTCTTGTTGCCGGCCTCCAGATGTGCCGTGCCCAGCCGATATTTGCCTTCCCCGGTTAGCGGTTCGCGTCCCGCAAACCAGGTGATCACTTGCGAGGCGGACATATCCTTGGGGATTGCTTTTTCGGCCGCCTCCAACAGCCGGCGCTGCCGGGGCCAGGTGGGGTTTTGGTCCATGAAGCGCACGATCTCGTCGAAGCGCGCGCCGCTGTCTTTGTCCAGCAGATAGATCCAGGTGACGATCTTGCTCGCATCTTCATCTTTGATTTGGCGGGCGGTCGACTTTGCCGCGGACCAGTTGCCGCGCCGTGTGTGTTGGAGCGCCACACGCAGGCGGTCCTCATCTGCGCGGCTCAAGACGCGTGTCTGAGTGTATTGGCTGATGCGGGTATCGGAGGGATTGGTTGCCGCGTTGACCGGGCTGTTCAGGATCAGAGGCGTGAGAAGGCAGGCCGACACCATGGCGGCTCCAACAATCGAGCGCCAATTCTTACCCCAACGAGCTGTCTTTGCAGCGACCACGCCAGCACCTGTCCTTAACCCATTGCCCCCCATTTTCGGACTACGCAGACAATGGCCCCCTATTGGGTCAAAAGGATACCGTTAAGGGGGGTGAATGGTAAAGACGCCAGGGGTCCAAATTGCTAAATAGCTGGAATTGTTGTCGGTTTTTGGTAAACGCGGACGCCTTGCAGAAGCCGGTTGCCGAGCTTATGGTCAGGCCCCATTTTTCAACGCTTATGTGGAGAACGTAGATGTCAACGGCGGCGGAGATCGCGAACCGCTTTAGGGGCTCCTTTGTGGCCCTGATTACCCCTTTTTCGGATGCAGACGGGGGCAAGTCGCTTGACGAAAAAGCGTTCCAGAAGATTGTCAATTGGCACATCGACCAAGGCACCCATGGGTTGGTGCCCTGTGGCACCACTGGCGAATCGCCCACCTTGAGCCATGACGAGCACGACCGCATTGTTGCGTTGTGTGTGGAAGCAGCCGGCGGGCGGGTGCCGGTGATGGCGGGCACGGGCTCCAACTCCACGTCCGAGGCCGTGCGGCTGACGGAACATGCGGCCAAAGCGGGGGCCGATGCGACGCTTGTGGTGACGCCATATTACAACAAGCCCACCCAAGCCGGCCTTTACGATCACTTCAAGGCCGTGGCCGAAGCCTCTGATCTGCCTTTGTTTATTTACAACATTCCCGGAAGGTCGATCGTCGATATGTCGGTGGACACCATGGCGCGGCTGGCGGAGATCCCCAATGTGGTGGGGGTGAAAGATGCAACCGCGGATTTGGCGCGCGTGTCCCAACAACGGCTGAAAATCGGATCGGACTTCATTCAGCTTTCCGGAGAGGACGCTACAGCGCTTGGCCTCATGGCCCATGGCGGTCACGGGTGCATATCGGTGACGGCTAATGTGGCGCCGGCCCTGTGTAGCCAATTCCAAACGGCCTGTCTTGAAGGGCGGTTTGCCGATGCGCTGGCCATTCAGGACACACTCATGCCGTTGCACACGGCGCTCTTCGTGGAGTCGAGTCCCGGACCCGTAAAGTATGCGGCCGAGCTGTTGGGCTTGTGTTCTTCGAAAGCACGCTTGCCGCTCACCGAAATTGCGCAAACCACAAAGGACGCAGTGCGCCAGGCGCTTACGGATGCCGGGCTGCTTTAGGCGGAAACCGGACACTACGAAACAATGGCAAAAAAATCGGACGACACTTCCGTCTACCGGGTGATCACCGATAATCGGAAGGCGCGGCACAATTACTTTGTGGAGGAGTCTTTCGAGGCGGGAATTCAGCTCACCGGATCGGAGGTGAAATCGTTGCGCAACGGTCAGGCAAGCCTCTCGGATGCTTATGCCACTGAGAAAGACGGTGAGATCTTTCTGCTAAACTGTTACATCCCCGAATATAATCAGGCGAACAGATTCCAGCACGAAACCCGGCGCCCCCGCAAATTGCTGCTGCACAAAAAGCAGATCTCCAAGCTGATTGGCGCCGTAGACCGCTCCGGCCGCACCCTTGTGCCACTCAAGCTCTATTTCAATGAGCGCGGCATTGCCAAGGTGCAGATCGCCTTGGCCACGGGCAAGAAGCTCCACGACAAACGCCAGACCGACAAGGACCGCTCCTGGGCGCGGGAGAAAGCGCGGCTGTTGCGCGAAAAGGGGTAGACGAGATGACTGGGAACGCCAAGCAATACGACGCCATCATCATCGGTTCGGGCTTCGGCGGCCTCTACGCCCTCTATCATTTGCGCGACAAGATGGGTCTTAACGTGCGCGCCTTCGATGGCGCCGGTGGGGTGGGCGGCACCTGGTGGTACAACCGCTATCCCGGCGCCCGGGTCGATGCGCCGAGCAGTCCCTTCTATGCCTATACGTTTTCGCAGGAATTGGTGGACGACTGGGAGTGGAAGGAGACGCAGACTGTTGGGCCCGACGTGCTCGCCTATCTTGAGCACTTTGCCGACCGCTTCGATCTTTTGAAGGACATCCAGTTCGAAACCTGGATCACCGATGCGCGCTACGACGAGGCGGCCCAGCGCTGGACCATCGAAACCGACGCCGGAGAAACCGCGACGGCGCAGTTCTTGATCTGCGCGGTCGGCGCCCTCTTTGTCGCTAACAAGCCGGATTATCCGGGGATTGATGATTTCGCGGGCGTAAGTTTTCACACGGGACGTTGGCCTCACGAGAAAGTCTCCTTCGCGGGCAAACGGGTGGGCGTGATTGGCACCGGTTCCTCGGGAATTCAATCGATTCCCGAGATCGCCAAGGGGGCTGCCCACGTCACCGTCTTCCAGCGCACGCCGCAATACGCATTGCCGGCGCGCAACCGACCGATCAGCAAAGAAGAGCTCTCCCGATATCGCGAAGACTGGGATGACCTTCGCATGTCCATGCGCAGGCGTGGTGGCTGGCCATTCAAAACGAACCGCCGCCGCGCGTCGGACTACGCGCCGGAACAACGCCAGGCCGTCTATGAAGAACTGTGGGAGGAGGGCGGCATCCACCTCTCCATCAACAGTTATGTGGGCGTGATGTCCGACAAGGAGCTCAACGACGAGGTCTCCGAATTCGTCCGCGGCAAGATTCGCGAGATCGTGCGCGATCCTGAAACGGCGCGGAAGCTCATGCCCGACTACCACTTCGGCACCAAGCGGCTCATTCTCGACAACGGTTACTTCGAAACCTATAACCGCGACAACGTCTCGTTGGTCGATCTTCGCGAGGACCCAATCGAGAAGTTCACGCACGCGAGTGTGTGCACGAAGCATGGCGAGCATCCGATTGACATGTTGGTTCTCGCCACCGGCTTCGATGCGGTTAGCGGGTCGATGCTCAACCTAAACCCGAAGGGGCGCGGCGGGGTCAGTCTCAAAGAAAAGTGGGAAAGGCGTTTCGACAATTATCTGGGGGCGACCATCGCCGGCTTTCCCAATATGTTCATGATCCACGGGCCCGGGGCGCCCGGGGTTTTCTTCGCCATGCCCCTGGGCGGTGAGCTGACGACCGCTTTTATCGGCGACTGCATCAAGCACATACACGATAAGAATTTGGGAGCCGTGGAAGCGACCATAGACGCAGAAACAAGTTGGGACCGCGAGATCAACGAGATCGCCAACCGCACCCTCTATCCGCGGACGAATTCCTGGTACATGGGCGCGAATATCCCCGGCAAGCCGCGTCAGTTCTTGGGGCACCTACGCGGCTCCCACTATTTCGACCGATTGTCCGAGGTGGCGGCGGGTGGCTATGAAGGGTTCGTCTTCGAGCCCGTTCGTGAAGAGGTGACGTCCTGAGAGATTTTACGGCAGATTGAGCTGCCAGGACACGCCGAAGCGGTCTTTGATCCATGAGAACAGTCGGCTGAAATCGTAACTGTCCAGAGGCATGAGCGTTTCGCCGCCGCGCGAAAGCGCCTCGAACAGTTTCTTCAATTCGTCTTCCGAGGAACAATTCACGAAAAATGAAAACGACGGCGTGAATTCGAACGCGTGTTTGATCGGGCTGTCGATGCACATGACGGTTTGGCCGTTAATGACGAACGTTGCCTGGACGACGGTTCCTTCCTTGCCCGGCCCATCCGCTCCGTGGCGCTCAATGTGGAGGACTTTGCCGTCCGGAAACAGGCCCACATAGAAGTTCATCGCTTCTTCGGCATCGTCCCTTTGGAACATCAAGAACGGCTGAATGTTCTGTGCCATGTCGCCACCAGCTTTTGGGTTATCAGTCGATTGCCGCCCGCACATCTTCAAAAACGGCGCGGAACATTTCCGTCGTCAGTCGGCCCGTATTGGTGTTGTAACGCGAGCAGTGATAGCTGTCGAACATGGCCAGGCCGTTTTCCAGATCGTGACGGGCTTGGTGGGCGAAGGGATGGGCCTTCAGTTTGATCCCAAATGTGCGTAGTAAAGTCTCATGGGCAATGCGCCCCAAAACCACGATTGCTTTGAGGTTTGTGAGCGCTTCGATGCGTGACGTGAGGAAGTCGCGGCAGGTGTTGATCTCGGCGCCGGTCGGTTTGTTTTGCGGCGGCACGCAGCGCACTGCATTGGTGATCATGCAATCCACAAGCTTGAGACCATCGTTCGGGTCTGCCTTGTAAGTGCCTGTGGCAAAACCGAAATCACACAGCGTTTCGTAGAGCAGGTCGCCCGCAAAATCGCCGGTGAAAGGGCGCCCGGTTCGGTTGGCCCCGCGCAGTCCGGGGGCAAGACCGATGATCAGCAGCCGGGCATTTGGATCGCCAAATGACCCTACGGCGCCGTTGTACCAATCTGGATGGTCGCGGGCGGTGTCCAGCCGAAACTGGTGCAGCCGCGGACACAGCGCGCAATCGGCAGGAGGATCGGGTGGGAAAGCGTTGGTCACGAGGGCAAATACCGGCAGGAGAGTTTTGCCAATGCCTACGCGTTTGACCGGTCTAACTCAAGATATTCGTAAGCAGGCCAGGCTCTAATCCACCGCGCCGCTGATGGCGGGAACACGTGCTGGGGCGTCAGGGGATTTTTGCTCCGGCGCATGGGAACCGTTGTTGCGTCGGATTTCGTCGGCAATATCCGCCAGATCGATAAATAGGTCGGCTTGTCGGCGCAGTTCATCGGCGATCATCGGCGGGTCGGATTTCAATGTGGACACCACTGTGACACGGCAGCATTTGTTTTGAGCCGCCTCGACCAGGCGCCGAAAATCACCGTTGCCCGAAACAATGACGATGTGATCGACGCGTTCCAAGACCTCCATCACGTCGACCGCCAGTTCGACGTCCACATTCCCCTTCTGTTTCTTGCGCCCATGAATGTCGGTGAATTCTTTGGTGGGCTTGGTGACCACCGTGAAGCCGTTGTAATCGAGCCAATCCACCAGCGGCCTTACCGGCGAATAGTCTTGATCGTCCGAAAGGGCGGTGTAGTAAAGCGCACGCTTGACCATCATGCGCCGCTCGAAAACGCCTAAGAGTTTCTTGTAGTCAATGTCGAGTTCGAGCGCCCGCGCGGCCGCAAACAGGTTGGTGCCGTCGATAAAAATTGCCCCTCTTTCATTGGGGGAAAAGATCATAGGGTCTCTCCTAGGCACCCCATTGGGGTGTTGGGCAAGGGGCGGGCCTTCCTGGCGCCAATCGGTCAGTCACTTTATATGGGGAGCGGATGGCGGGTGGCGCTCACAAAGACGCTCTCGTCCCTTCAACTTCTTGAGATTGGATCGCGGGCCTATGATTTACCTGGCTCTTGGAAGTAACCGGCAGGGGCTGGCCGGCGACCCCATCGAAATGATGCTGAGTGCGCTCAGGCTGATTGAAAGCCGGGGGCAGATACGGGTCCGCAAGATGTCCTCGTTTTATCGGTCTGAGTCTTGGCCCGATCCGTCGAAACCCAAGTTTCTCAACGGTGTGGTCTCTGTCGACACCAATCTACAGCCGGCCTTGCTGCTGGCGAGCCTCCACGGGATCGAGCGCCAACTTGGGCGGCGCCGCACGGAAAAGAACGCGCCCCGGTCCATCGACCTTGATTTGGTCGATTATCATGGCCGCGCGGCCCAAGGCGGTGTTTCTGGCCCCGAATTGCCACACCCAAGGTTGCACCAGCGGGCCTTCGTGCTGGCGCCGCTCGTTGAAATCCGCCCCAATTGGCGGCATCCGACACTAAATCGGAGTGGATTCGAACTCCTCAAGGATTTGGGACCCGGAAATTGCGCTCAGCGCCTTGAATAAGCCTTCTTTAACCGCATTTTGCGTTTGATTACGCAGTTGCAAAAAGTCACCGAACCGCTTAAATAGCGGGTTCACTCAAAATAGCTGGAGCAGTTGCATATGGCGCGGGTCACCGTAGAGGATTGCGTGGAAAAGGTCTCGAACCGGTTTGAGCTTGTCTTACTCGCGGGGCAGCGCGCCCGGGCTATGTCCGCAGGCGCCGCGCTGACCATCGATCGCGATAACGACAAGAACCCGGTCGTTGCGTTGCGCGAAATCGCCGAAGAAACGGTGAAGTCCGATGAGCTTCGGGAAGACTTCATTCACAGCATGCAGCGCCATGTGGAAGTGGACGAGCCCGAAGAAGACAATATGCGCTTGCTGATGCAAGGCGAGGAAACGATCCCGCCTCAAATGGATAGGATGACGGAAGAGGAACTGCTGCGTGGGCTTCAGCAAGAATCGGCCCGCCGGGCAGCCAATCCGCCAGCACCGGAAGTTGACCCAGAACCTCAAGAAGGTCTCTAAGACCACGACGAATTGTAGCGGACTTCACCAGCGCCAAAGATCGGTAGCATTGGCGCACGGCTTCCCTCATTTTGATGGGGGACATTCAGCATGATCCGGCAATACGAACTGGTCGATCGGGTCAAAGGGTACGATCCCAACGCGGACGAAGATCTCCTCAACAAGGCCTATGTGTTTGCCATGAAGGCTCATGGCAGCCAGACCCGTCATTCGGGCGATCCCTATTTTGCGCATCCGCTTGAAGTGGCGGGCATTCTCACCAATTTGCGTTTGGATACGTCCACCATCGTGACGGCGCTGCTGCACGACACGATCGAAGATACCCACGCCACCTACGACGAGATCAGCGATGCGTTTGGCGGCGAAGTGGCCAAGCTGGTGGACGGAGTCACCAAGCTTTCTCAATTGGAGCTCACCTCCGAAACTTCCAAGCAGGCGGAAAACTTCCGCAAGCTTCTTGTGGCCATGTCGAAGGATGTGCGCGTGCTGCTGGTGAAATTGGCCGACCGGCTGCATAACATGCGTACACTGAATTTCGTGCCGAAAGAGGACAAACGCCGGCGCATTGCTCAGGAGACGATGGACATCTATGCGCCCTTGGCGGGCCGCATGGGTATGCAGGAAATCCGCGAAGAGCTGGAAGATCTGTCCTTCCAGGAGCTCAACCCGGCGGCCCGGAAATCCGTCCTCAAACGGCTTGAATTTTTGCGTTCCGAAAGTGGCGACATCATTGAGCGGATCGCCCGGGCCCTCAAGAAAGAGCTGGTCGATAGCGATATCGATGCCGAAGTGTTCGGCCGCGAAAAACGGCCGTTCTCCATCTGGCGCAAGATGGAAACCAAAGCCATTTCCTTCGAGCAGCTTTCCGACATTATCGGCTTTAGGGTGATCGTCCCCGAAGTGGAAGACTGCTACCGCGCCGTGGGCGTGCTGCACCGGACATGGGCGGCCGTGCCCGACCGTTTCAAGGATTACATTTCGACACCCAAGCGTAATGACTACCGCTCTCTCCACACCACGGTGATCGGTCCCGAGAAGCAGCGTGTAGAGCTGCAGATCCGGACCCATGAAATGCACCAGGTGGCTGAAATGGGGGTGGCGGCTCATTGGAGTTACAAGGACAGGGTCAATGGACTCAGCGGAGCCAACGGCAATCCGTTCCGCTGGTTGCGCGACATCGTCCAGATGCTGGAGCACGGCGGCAGCGCCGAAGAGTTTCTGGAACACACCAAGCTTGAAATGTTCCAGGATCAGGTCTTCTGCTTCAGCCCGAAGGGGGAGTTGATTGCGCTGCCGCGCGGCGCAACGCCGATCGATTTCGCCTATGCGGTGCACACAGAACTGGGTGACAGTTGTGTGGGCGCCAAAATCAACGGCCGGCATATGCCGCTGGGGACGCGCTTGCGCAATGGCGACGGTGTCGAAATAATCCGTACCAAGATGAAAGGGCCGTTGCCGGCCTGGGAATCCATGGTGGCGACCGGCAAGGCGCGGTCCGCTATCCGGCGCTTCACGCGACAGGCCAAGGCAGATGAGTTCAAACAGCTTGGCCTTGAGATCATGGAACGTGCGTTCGAGAAGCTTGGCGAGAAATTCTCTGAAAAGAGATTGCGGCCCGCCCTCAAGAAACTGTCGCTCAAGAAAGCGGCCGACCTTTATGTGCGCCTGGGCCAGGCGGAAATCAGCAGCGCCGATGTGCTCGCCATCTTGTTCCCGCAAAAGATGAAGAACGGCGAAGACAAGCCGACCGAGCGCCCAATTCTGCCCGACAAACGGGGCGAACCATCCGTGGCGATCAAAGGTCTGACGCCGGGATTGGCGGTCCACATCGCCCCGTGTTGTCATCCGCTGCCGGGCGACCGGATTGTCGGTATCAAAACCCCGGGCCACGGCATTACGGTGCACACGATTGATTGCGCCACGTTGGAGCAGTTTTCGGATGCGCCGGACCGGTGGCTCGATGTGTCCTGGTCGGACCGGGCGGCAAACACGCTCGGGTTTTCGGGGCGCATGCGCATCGTGCTCGAGAACGAGGTGGGCGCGCTGGGCACGATTTCCACGATCATCGCCGAAAATATGGGCAATATCAGTAACTTAAAGCTGACGAACCGGCGGGCGGACTTTTTCGAGCTGCTGGTGGACATCGAAGTCACCGATGCGAAACACTTCAACACCATTATCGCGGCCCTGCATGCGTCAAACGGTGTAAGTTCCGTTGAAAGGGTGCGGGGCTAGGGGCATATGGAGGCGGAGCGTTAGGAGGCGCCGGCCATGCAACAGACACACAAACTGCGCTTGGGCGTGAACATCGACCATGTGGCGACCATTCGGAACGCCCGCGGCGGTGGCCATCCGGACCCGTTGCGTGCCGCGCGCCTGGCGGTTGAAGCCGGTGCCGACGGCATTACGGCCCATCTGCGCGAAGACCGCCGCCATATCGGCGATGAAGACATTCATCGGCTGGTGGATGACATCGACGTGCCGCTCAATCTGGAAATGGCGGCCACCGATGAGATGCTGGAAATCGCGCTTCGCCACAAGCCGCATGCTTGCTGCTTGGTGCCGGAAAAGCGTGAAGAGATCACTACCGAAGGTGGGCTTGATGCGGCGGCAGGGCATAACCATCTGGCGCCATTCGTCCGCGACCTCATCGACGCTAAGATTCGGGTTTCGTTGTTCATCGATCCCCATCCCGTCCAGCTCGCCGTCGCCAAGGCCTTGGGGGCGCCTGTGGTGGAGCTGCACACGGGCGCCTATTGCGACGCGGTTCATGAAGGCCGCTCGGACGATGCGGCGAGCGAGTTAAGCCGCCTGCGAGAGGCCGCCCAAACCGGCGCGGAGCTGGGGCTGGAAGTCCATGCGGGCCATGGCATCGGATACGTTACGGTTGGCGCCATCGCAGAGATTCCCCAGCTTGTCGAATTGAATATCGGCCATTTCCTGGTGGGCGAGGCCATTTTCGGAGGCCTTGATTCCGCCATCCGGCGCATGCGGGCCTTGATGGATCAGGCACGCAACAAAATCACGGGTCAGGCGTCGGCATAGAGCGGTATGAGATGAAATCGAACCATTCTGCCGAGGTCGTTTTGCGTCAGGACCAAGCTGTCCGGCGCAGGCCATACTGGGAGTACGGTCAAGCCGGACGGCAAACAGAATTGATTCT
>JANQPL010000014.1 GCA_028289425.1 Alphaproteobacteria bacterium
GCTTTCGCCCATTGTGCAAGATTCCCCACTGCTGCCTCCCGTAGGAGTCTGGACCGTGTCTCAGTTCCAGTGTGGCTGATCATCCTCTCAGACCAGCTACGGATCGTCGCCTTGGTGAGCTTTTACCTCACCAACAAGCTAATCCGACGCGGGCTCATCTAATGGCGATAAATCTTTCCCCCGAAGGGCTTATGGGGTATTAGCACAAGTTTCCCTGAGTTATTCCCCACCACTAGGTAGATTCCCACGCGTTACTCACCCGTCTGCCACTTTCCACTTAGCCGAAGCCAAGCTTCTCGTTCGACTTGCATGTGTTAGGCCTGCCGCCAGCGTTCGTTCTGAGCCAGGATCAAACTCTCAAGTTGAGCTTGCCTGACCTGTCTCGAATTACACTTCAAAAAATTACGGGTTTCCGCGATTTAACACACTCATCACCAATTGCTTGGCGTTGAGCACGTCAAATACATGGAAATTCCGAGAAGCGCTTACGGACAAGACAGTATTCCGATTTAGCGTTCTTCGACTGTTTGGCAAAAAGCCAAGCAGCCTCCGTCGCCGTATACGGCTCACCGCCGCCCACGCTTCCCTTTCTCGATCTACATTGTCAAAGAGCGGACCCGAAAATACGGATTTCACATGATTTAGAGGGCAAAAGCCCATTTGCAGTGGTCTGCACTGCAATGACCTGCCCGCTGAAACACGAAAATACGCTTTTGGATCGTGCCAACACAGTCGCCGTGGGGGGCATTCCGCGCTGGCGTGAGGAGGGTGTATATATGGATTGAGAGGGCGCCGTCAAGCAATAACGGGCGCCATTCCTCGATTATTTTCCACCCTCGTCAAACGCGAATTCGAGCTCGTTTTATCTGGGATTTCGCGCGTCTGAGAATCAGCTACGATCGGCAGTTTATAAGGCCTTTTTGCAAAATCCCACTCTTTGGCCTAAAACACCGAATCATGGCTTCGTTAGAAAATCATTAACCCCTCGAAACCTAAAATTCCGCGATTGAAAGAATCAAAGGCCGGGCAGTTGGGCACGACCATTTTTGGCCGCCCAAACCGGGGGCGGAGGACTTGGATTTGACTTCACAGGTGAGCGCAGACGGGAGCCATTCGGCTTTCCCAGCGAAGACATCTTTGGCGACGGGCCACGCCGCGCCCACGGCCTGGAATCCGGTGAAATGGCTGGTGGCGTCTTCCGCCATGGTTGGCTTTATCGGGCTGATTGGCGCCGTGACCCTGGGCAGCCAATGGACGCTTCCCTCGGGCACTTCGCCCAACCTTTCGGCCGCTTCCCAAGAACGCTTCTTTGACGCGCCCGAAGAGCTGGCACCTTTTGCTCATGAAGACTTGGAAATCGCGGCAACGCCGCGGGTCCCGCCGGTTAAGAAAGCCACGCTCACGGTCCGCAATGGCGACACGCTGATGAAGATCCTCACATCGGCCGGTGCGGACCGGCGTGATGCCTACCAGGCGATCGAGGCCTTAAAACCGGTATTCGATCCCCGGCGCATCAAAGTGGGGCAGACTCTTGAGGTCGGATTTGCGCGGGCGTTTCGCGACAACCCGGTCATCGATCAATCCGAAAAAAGTTATGTGAATGCCGGCATGGCGTCAGTGGGTGCGGCCTGGTCGCGCATTGTCGGCGTCTCTCTTCGGCCCGACTTAATCACCACTATTGACGTGCGACGTGACGAGAACGGTGAGTATACCGCCGGCAAGTTCACCAAAGACCTAACCGAACGCACTATCAAGGCAGCCGGCACTATCGACTCGAGCCTTTATGTTGCGGCTGTGGAAGCTAATATTCCCCACGGCATCATCGCAGAGCTGATCCGAATTTATTCCTATGACATCGATTTCCAGCGTGAGATCCGAAAAGGCGACAGCTTTAAAATCTACTTCTCGCGCTTCTATGACGACGAAGGCCGCGCCGTAAAAGACGGCACCGTGCACTACGCTGCAATGACCACCAGGGGCAAAGAGAAAGAACTGTTCCGCTTCACACCGACCGACGACAACATCACCGACTATTTCGATCCCAACGGCAAGAGCGCCAAGCAATTCCTGATGCGCACACCCATTGACGGCGCGCGGATCTCATCCGGTTTTGGCCGCCGCCGCCACCCGGTGTTGGGCTATTCGAAAATGCATAAAGGCACAGACTTCGCAGCGCCGACGGGAACGCCCATCAAGGCCGCCGGTAACGGTGTCGTGGAGCGTGCGAGCCGCTATGGAGGCTATGGCAATTACATCCGCATCCGCCATGCCAACGGCTACAAGACCGCCTATGCACACCTTCACCGTTATGCCCGTGGCATCAAATCGGGACGTCGGGTGAAACAAGGACAAACCATTGGCTATGTGGGGTCCACCGGGCGTTCGACCGGACCTCACCTGCACTACGAAGTCCACTATCAGGGCAAGGCAGTCAATCCGATGCGCGTGCGTATCCCATCTGGACGTACGCTGGGCGGCGACATGTTGGCCGCGTTCAAAGAGACCCGTGACGCCATTCGTGCCGATATGCTACAGACGCCCCTGTCAACGCCTGTCGCGACAGCGGAACTCATGAGCGGGACGTCGGCGACCCCATAGTCCACAAACAATCGGTGACCATGAACGGCGCCAACCCTGCACCCCACGTTTTGATATTCGACTCAGGCGTGGGGGGCCTTACCGTGTTCGACCAAGTGCGGACAGCGCTTCCTGGCGCTACCCTGTCCTATGCCATGGACAACGCATCGTTCCCCTACGGAACGAAATCGGAGTCCTGGCTTAAGACCGAGGTTCCGAAGCTCCTGACGGATATTGTGGGTCAATCTGAAGCCGACATTGTTGTGGTTGCCTGCAACTCGGCAAGCACCGTCGCCTTGCCGGAGATACGGCAAGCCCTTGATGTGCCGGTGGTGGGCACCGTGCCCGCCGTGAAACCGGCCGCTGCCGCCAGCAAGAGCAGTGTCATTGGCTTGTTAGCGACGCCCGGGACGATTGCCCGTCAATACACTAAAGACCTGATCCAGGAGTTTGCTGCGGACAGCACCCTGTTACTGCACGGATCGGCCGAGCTTGTCGATTTAGCAGAGCGCAAAGCCCGAAGTGAAGCGATCGAACAAAAGGAGGTGGTGCTGGCGCTGGCGCCCCTCTTCAAACAGGACGCCGAAGAAAAGATGGACACGGTCGTCCTTGCCTGCACGCATTTCCCGCTGCTGCTCGATGATCTTGAGCGGGCGGCCCCGCGTTCATTGTCGTGGATCGACAGCGGTGAAGCCATCGCCGCCCGCGTGGCGTCGATTACCGAAGCTGTTGGGCTTGGCCAAACGGCCCCTAAGACCGAGGCCATTTACACCACAGCGCAAGTCACTGAGATTGCACCGTACAAGGATCTGTTTTCGGTGCGCGGCCTTGATCGCGTGACAACCGTCGGTCAATCCTAGAGCCGTTTTGCGATTGATAGAATCGCAAGACGGATCCAGATTCATTATTTTGCGCGTTTCCGGACGGTGAACCGGTTTCCACTTCACCTGGAAACGCTCCAACCGCGCACCGGCATATGTTAGTGCAACATGCCGCGAGGCTCTTCGTCGCTTTTCGCGGCGGGTGAACCAAAGTCATTTTCGACCTTGACGGACTTCCCGTTAATGACCAGCCCGTCCTGGTCCGCCGTGACATTCACCGACTGCTGGTCCGCAACAGTTCCTTCCAGGATCATTTCCGCAAGTGGGTTTTGCAGATTGCGCTGAATGACCCGTTTTAGCGGACGCGCCCCGTAGACCGGATCATAGCCTGCCGATGCAAGCCACGTTTCCGCTTTGTGATCGAGCTCGATGGAGATCTCCCGATCAGCCAGCAGCGCCGCTAGGCGCTTCACCTGGATCTGAACGATGGCGTCCATCTGATCCCGTGTGAGCCGATGGAAGAGTATGGTCTCGTCCAACCGGTTCAGAAACTCAGGCCGGAAATGGGACCGCACAACACCCATTACTTGATCGCGCACGAGCGATGAGTCCTCACCGTCCGCCTGATTTGCCAGGAACTCGGACCCGAGGTTCGACGTCATGATGATTAGCGTGTTCTTGAAATCCACGGTGCGGCCCTGACCGTCTGTTAGACGGCCATCGTCCAGCACTTGAAGCAGCACGTTGAAAACGTCCGTATGCGCCTTTTCGATTTCGTCGAACAGAACCACCTGATAAGGACGCCGGCGGACGGCTTCGGTAAGCGCACCGCCTTCTTCGTAACCCACATAGCCGGGTGGTGCGCCGATCAATCGCGCAACCGAATGCTTTTCCATATATTCGGACATGTCGAGGCGAACGATCGCTTGATCGTCGTCGAACAAAAACTCCGCTAGCGCCTTCGTCAGTTCCGTCTTGCCAACGCCCGTCGGGCCAAGAAACATGAACGACCCGATCGGCCGCGAAGGATCCTGCAAACCGGCGCGCGCCCGGCGCACGGCATTGGACACCGCAGCCAAGGCTTCTTCCTGACCGATCACGCGCTTGCCAAGGGCTTTTTCCATGGCCAAGAGCTTCTCGCGCTCACCTTGCAGCATGCGGTCGACCGGAATGCCGGTCCATCGCGACACGACGCTTGCGATGTGTTCTTCCGTGACCGCTTCGTTGACCATGTGGTCCTCGCCGTCATCGGAGTCCGCAAGTTGCTTCTCAAGATCTGGAATGATGCCGTAAGCCAGTTCGCCGGCCCGCGCTAGATTACCCTGGCGCTGTGCCACTTCGAGTTCCTGACGCGCATGGTCAAGTTGCTCGCGCACCTGTTCTTGCTGGCCTAGCTTGTCCTTCTCCGCCTTCCATTGGGCGGTCATGGTTGCAGATTGCTGCTCCAAATCCGCAAGATCTTCTTCCAGCTTTTCAAGGCGTTTGACCGAACCTTCGTCATTTTCTTTGCGCAGCGCCTCGCGCTCGATCTTGAGCTGGATGATGCGCCGGTCGAGTTCGTCCAACTCTTCGGGCTTCGAGTCGACCTGCATACGCAAACGGCTTGCGGCTTCGTCCATCAAGTCGATGGCTTTGTCCGGCAAGAACCGGTCGGAGATGTAGCGGTTAGAAAGCGTCGCCGAACTGACAATCGCCCCGTCGGAAATTCGAACGCCATGGTGCAGTTCGTATTTTTCCTTCAGGCCACGGAGGATCGAAATGGTGTCTTCAACAGTGGGCTCATCCACAAAGACGGGCTGAAAACGCCGCGCCAGCGCTGCGTCTTTCTCCACGTGCTTGCGGTATTCGTCCAATGTGGTGGCGCCGATACAGTGCAATTCGCCTCGCGCCAAGGCGGGTTTGAGCAAGTTGGACGCATCCATGGCGCCGTCGGCCTTGCCAGCCCCGACAATGGTGTGCATTTCATCGATAAACAGAACGATGCCGCCCGCAGCAGCGGAAATTTCAGAAAGCACCGCCTTCAAGCGTTCTTCGAATTCACCGCGGTACTTTGCGCCGGCGATCAGCGCGCCCATGTCGAGCGCCAATAACTTTTTGTCGCGCAAAGATTCAGGCACGTCTCCGTTGACGATGCGCAACGCCAGACCTTCCGCGATAGCAGTTTTGCCGACGCCCGGCTCACCAATCAAGACAGGATTGTTCTTGGTACGTCTGGAAAGCACTTGGATCGTTCTGCGGATTTCTTCGTCCCGACCAATCACCGGATCGAGCTTGCCCTCTTGCGCCACTTCCGTGAGATCGCGGGCGTATTTTTTGAGTGCATCATAGGTGTCTTCTGCCGAGGCGCTGTCGGCCGTGCGGCCTTGGCGAATGTCTTCGATGGCTTTGTTGAGTGACGTGGCGGTCACGCCAGCCGATTTGAGCGCGTTTGCGGCCTCGGTCCCTTCATGAATAAGAAGCGCCAGCAGCAAGCGTTCGGCGGTTACGAAGCTGTCACCCGCCTTTTTCGATAGGGATTCGGCTGTCTCAAAAACTTTCGCCAATTCGGGCGACAGATAAAGTTGGCCGGCACCCGATCCTTCCACCGAGGGAATTTTCGCCAGAGCCGCCTCGTTCAACTGCGCCGCCATCTCCGGGCGGCCGCCGGCCGCTTTGACCAAGTTGGCCGCAAGGCCTTCCTCGTCATCCAGCAGGACTTTCAACAAATGTTCGGGAGAGAATTTTTGATGTCCGGACCGGACCGCCAACCCCTGTGCGCTCTGAAGAAAGCCCTTCGAGCGGTCGGTATACTTTTCCAAATCCATAATTCACCTCTTTTAAGCGCACCAATATGCCACCTCAATCGAGCATGGCCTGTCTGTGCCTTTGCCGTTATTCTGCCGCCCCTGAATCGGGCACGGGCAGACTGTCTCTATATGGGTGTTGCCTTTCAGCAACACAAGGAGGCCAAGGCCGTTGACGCGCATTTTTAACTGGAAAAGCTGCGGATTTATTGAATATGGCGGAAGGCACCCAGGCGTTAATTCGTCACCTGTATCGGTATCCTATTAAGGGCCTCTCTGCCGAAGCTTTGGACACCGCAGATCTTAACCCGCGGGAAACCATACCGGGCGATCGGGTGTATGCATTGGAACACGGGGCCCATGAATTTGACGCTCTGAAGCCCAAATACTTCCCCAAAACCAAATTCCTTATGTTGATGCGTCACGAAAAACTGGCGCTTATTGAAAGCCGGTTCGACCAGGCGTCAAATCAACTGACCCTGAGCCGGGAGGGCAAACAGGTGGCCGCCGCGGATTTGTCGACACCGGCGGGCCGCACGGTGATAGAGCAATTCTTTGCCGCCTATCTGGGGGATGAAGTGCGCGGCACGCCTAAGGTGGTGTCTGCAGACGGCCACAGCTTTTCTGATGTGGCCATGAAATGCCTGTCCGTCATCAACCTCAATTCCGTGAGAGATCTTGGCCGCATCGCAAATGCGGAAATCGATCCCCTCAGGTTTCGGGCGAATGTCTATGTGGACGGGCTACCTGCATGGGCCGAACGGAATTGGGTCGGCAAGTCGGCGCGCCTTGGCGGCGCGAATGTTCGGTTTGTCCAAGAAACCACACGCTGCGCAGCGACCAATGTGAACCCCATGTCCGGCGAACGGGATATGCATATTCCGAAACTGTTGCAGAAGACATATGACCACGCAAACATCGGCCTCTATGCCGAAGTGACCGACGCCGGGTCTGTAAGTGTGGGCGACCACGCCGAAATCGATGTGAATTAGGAAAGCACTGATTGTCGTTCTGGGGCAGCTGTCTCAGCCGCTCTTCAAGAGCAATTCTGACCTGGACTTAATCGGTGTCTGACGTGTGCCTTGGGGAGGCGATCGCCGGCGTTAGTTAGGCGTGAGCCTCGGACGCTTCCGCTTCTGCCGCTTCTTCTACAACTTCAGCACCCGCTTCTGCCGCATCGGAGGCACCGCTTGCTTCTGCCTCTGCTGCTTTGGCTGCTTTTGACGTTCGCCCGCGGCCACGTCCCCGGCCATTTGAGCGTGTCGCTTCGGGCGTGGCATCCGCAGTTTCGGTTTCTTCTTCGGTTTTGCCGTTCGTCTGTTTTTCAGCGCCGTTGGCCGCAGCTGCGGCAGCCGCCGCTGCGCCATTTGAGGCCGCCTGGTTCGCGGCCAAAATTCGATAGTAATGTTCCGCATGCTGAAGGTAATTTTCGGCGCTAATTCGATCGCCGGCGGCGTGGGCATCGCGCGCTAAGGACTGGTATTTTTCACAGATGTGAGCGGCCGAGCCCCTGATTTTTACGTCCGGCCCATTACTGTCCAGCGTCTTGTTGGCCCCATTGTGGTTCTTACGACCGCGCCCGCGAGCACGCTTCTGGTTTTGTCCTTGCCTCATTAGTGCAACAATCTATCTGTTAACGGAACAAAAATACTCAGACGCCGATGTGCCGATGATACGGCTTTCTTGCACACCCAATTTACGTACAGGCCCCCAGCACTTGGTTCGGACCGGCGATAAAACTGTCAGCTGAGTTGATCTTTTGTCTCTAGCCTTCCGGAAAAACGTCGGACTGACGAGACCGCTTACTCAATGTATACCTGCAAGACCCTAACGTTTTGCTAACCGTATTCCAAGCCCTTTTTTGAAATTATCCCCAGATGTTTTAAGTCCCATCGCATGGCTGATGCAATAAGACACACCGATCGCGTTTCGCAAGATCCTGCTTGACGTCACCAATGCAGAACCCCGCTTCTTCGAAAATTTCACACACAGCTGCAGCCTGATCAGCCCCCACCTCGACCGCAGCAATCCCGTGCCGCTTTAGCACTTCGCGAAGCGGTCTTGCAATTGATCGGTATGAATTCAAACCATCCGGCCCGCCCGCGAGCGCAATCCTAGGCTCGAAGTCCCGAACATCCGGATCTAGTTCATCGATATGTTTATCCACGATATAGGGCGGATTGGCAATAACGATATCGAACGTTCCTTTAACCTTGCTAAACCAATCGCTAACGACAAATTCGGCGCGATCCGCCAGTCCTAAATGCTGGCCATTGCGCCGCGCCACGTCGATCGCCGCCGGGCTGATATCAACGCCCACGCCAAGCGCTTCCGGGAATTCACGCAGCAGCGAAAGAATCAAACAACCGCTTCCCGTGCCCAAATCGAGAATCGTGAGAGGGCCATCGGCCGGTCCCGCAAGTTCCAGGACGGCCGATACTAAAGTTTCCGAATCCGGCCTCGGCACAAGCGTATCGGTCGACACGATAAACACGTCTTTCCAAAATTCGCGGCGCCCGATGATGTGCGATACAGGTTCGTTGCACAAACGCTTTTTTGCGTGCGATGCAAGGCGCCCCATCACAGACGATGCCATTTCTTGGTTGTCGTGCCAAATCAATTGGCCCGACTCTACGCCCAGCACATCTGCAACAAGAAGTCTTGCATCAAGTTGCGCCGTCTCAATGCCCGCATCCGCGAACTGTCGTATTGTCTGCCGCAGAACCGAGCCGACCGTTGGCATCGCAAACTCACCCCTCTGTATACGCACTATATTGCCGGTATTATGCATGTTCGGCATCCATAGCCGCCAAGCGATTGGCCTGATCCTCTGCGATCAGAGCATCCACCAACTCGCCCAGGGCATCGCCGGCGATCACCCGGTCAAGTTTGTAAAGGGTAAGATTGATACGGTGGTCGGTAACGCGCCCCTGCGGGTAGTTGTATGTGCGTATCCGCTCGGACCGGTCCCCTGAGCCCACCTGTCCCTTGCGGTCGGCCGCACGTTCATTCGCCAGTCGCTCGCGCTCTTGCTCGAACAGACGCGCGCGCAAAACCTTCAACGCTTTTGCTTTGTTCTTATGTTGGGATTTTTCATCCTGTTGGCTGACCACCAGCCCGGTGGGCAAATGGGTGATGCGAACGGCGCTGTCCGTGGTATTAACTGACTGCCCCCCAGGCCCGCTGGCGCGGAACACATCAATACGCAGATCCTTTTCATCGATTTGAACGTCGACGTCTTCCGCCTCCGGCAGCACGGCAACGGTGGCGGCGGAGGTATGGATGCGGCCGCCTGCTTCGGTAACGGGCACACGCTGGACACGGTGGACGCCGGATTCAAACTTCATGCGCGCAAAAACGCTGCTGCCGTTGATTGAAGCGACGATCTCTTTGTATCCGCCCACTTCGCTTTCGCTGGCAGAGATCACTTCCGTGCGCCAACCGTTAAGGTCGGCAAAACGCTGATACATGCGGAAGAGATCGCCCGCAAATAACGATGCCTCGTCGCCGCCGGTGCCCGCCCGCACTTCCAAAATGACACTGCGATCATCCGCGCTGTCTTTCGGCAGCAATTTGATTTGAAGATCGGTCTCTATTTCCGGGAGCTTCTGTTTGAGCGCTTGCAACTCTTCTTTGGCGAGATCGGCCATTTCGGGATCTGTGCCGTCTTCGGCAAGCATGTCTTCAAGGCCAAGGATCTCGGACCGGATATTTTCATAGTCGCGGATCACCGCCACAACCGGAGACAGATCGGCATACTCTTTGGACAGAGAAACATATTCTTCCGGCGAAATATCTGCCGCCATGGCCGCTTCGATTTCTTCAAAGCGGTCTGCCACCCGCCGCAATTTGTCTGGTGGGATCAAATGTTCATCTCCAATAGATGAAATGTGCGTTACGCCGACAGCACAGTCACATGCGTGACGTCATCGATACGCCGCAGCCCAAATCTCAATGCAAACTTACGAAGCTTTGGCAAGGGCATCCGGTCCTTCGGATGCGCGCTCGGTTTCCAGCTCTTCGGCCTTTTTCTCGACCAGCTCTACGATGTGGTCAATCATCTTGTCATTGTCGACCTTGTGGTCGGCAACACCGGAAATATACATCATGCCCGATCCCGCACCGCCGCCGGTGAAGCCCAAATCCGTTTCGCGTGCCTCGCCCGGACCGTTCACCACGCATCCGATGATCGACAAGGTCATGGGCGTTGCAATGTGGGCCAAACGGTCTTCGAGAATCTTGACGGTTTCGATCACTTGAAAGCCCTGGCGCGCGCAAGACGGGCAGGAAATGATGTTGACGCCGCGATGGCGCAGATTAAGTGATTTCAAGATGTCGAAGCCGACCCGGATTTCTTCGCACGGATCCGCCGACAGGGACACCCGGATCGTATCTCCGATGCCGGACCACAGCAGCATGCCGAGGCCGATCGACGACTTTACGGTGCCGGGGATCATTCCGCCCGCTTCCGTGATGCCTAAATGGAGGGGGAAGTCGCCTGCTTCCGCCAAACCTTGATAGGCGGCGACGGCAAGAAAAACGTCCGATGCCTTCACGCTGATCTTGAACTCGTGGAAATCATTGTCTTGCAAAATGCGCGCATGGTTGAGCGCGCTTTCCACCATCGCTTCGGGGCACGGCTCACCATAGCGTTCCAACAATTCTTTTTCTAGCGACCCGGCATTCACGCCAATGCGCATGCTGCAGCCATGGTCTTTGGCGGCCTTGATCACGTCGCGAACGCGATCCGCCGTTCCGATGTTTCCGGGATTGATCCGCAAACACGCCGCTCCAGCGTCAGCCGCTTCGATGGCGCGCTTATAATGGAAATGGATATCCGCAACGATGGGAACGGAGACTTGGGGCACGATCTGCTTCAGCGCCACCGTCGATTCTTCGTCCGGGCACGACACCCGCACAATGTCGGCACCGGCTTCTTCCAGGGCACGCACCTGTTCGACTGTGGCCGCTACATCGGTGGTCAGCGTATTCGTCATGGATTGAACCGAAATCGGCGCCCCGCCGCCCACGGGCACATTGCCCACCATGATTTGCCGCGACTCTCGGCGATGAATATCGCGATAAGGCCGAACACTCATAAGAATGCCTTTTCAAACGGAAAAAGATTTAACAGCGTTTTAACCAACTGATCCCAAATGCGCAGTATCGGACCGCCCCTCGTCCTTGCACGGTCAGCTTAACCGCTAAAGTCTCAAAGCCAAAACGGCGCCAGGCGGCCCAAAAAGCCGCGAGACTGTCCTGTGGACGTGGGGAATGGGTAACTTAATCGGCCGGCGAAATCAACAGATCCGCATCCAAGGATTTCTCGACCAAAACCCCCGTACCGGCGGGCCCAATGGACGTCCCGTCGACGAAGATTTCGAGATTCTTGGAGTTGCGCGCTGCCATTACCAGACCCACCTCGTTGGGGACGAAAAAGCGGTCACCGGCCCGCATGGTGGTTTGAATGAGCACGGCGCCGCTTCTGGGATTATCCACGCGCAGCCAGGCATCCCCGTTGGCCAGGATAGACACGCGCGACTCGCCGGGATCCGCCCCAAAGGCTTGTTCGTCAACGGCTGGCGCTGGGGCCACAATTTCGGGCGCACTCGGCTCCGCCGGCGGCTCAATGGAAACGACCTCTTCCGGTGTCACGGCTTCGACAGCCGGTTCCACCGCTGCCGGGGCCTCGCCTTCGACTGCAGTTTCTCCATCCGATGGCGCAGCGATGGGAGCTTGCCCAACAATATCGACCTCTTCAACCGCCAGTGGCGGCTGGAAACCCTCATCAACCGACTGAACGGCACCGGCAATCGATTCTTCTGCCTCGCCGGTCGGCGCGACCTGCTCGCCGCTTGTTAACATGCTGTCAACCATGCGCGACAACTGAAGTCCGCCAATAATGGCTGCCACCAAAAGCAACGCAATGACCGTCAGCGACCCTTGGGGCATTTTGATGTCTTCATTCGCCTCGGGAAACGCCAGGGCGGCAGCTTCTTCCTCTTGGCGGTCCGTTTCGAGCTTGAAGCGGGTGACCGAGGCATCCGCATCGAGCCCCAAATACGAGGCGTAAGACCGCACAAAGCCGAGCGCATAGGCCCGTCCAGGCAACGCCGATATATCCCCGCGCTCCAGTGCTTCCAGATGAGCCGCCCGAATATTTAGCGCCGTTGCAATGGTTTCGATGTCTTCACCAAGTTTCTTGCGCGCCGTACGCAGGTCTGATCCCAGCAAGGAGGTGTCTTTGTCCGAATGGTCGGTGACGTCACGCAGATAGTCGGGTCTGTTATCTTCTTCTTTACCCTCATCACGCGCATTGTCGACCGGCAAGCGGGTCACATTATCGTCGTTTAGAGATTCAGATTCTGATTTGACCGTGTTCGAATCCATAACACCGCCTCTGCTGACTTTACAGCCGTCTACGGACGTTCATCTTGACCTCAGATGGTTAAGGAAGTCAAAAAACGCACGGATACAAATTAATGAAATCTAGACCGATACACCGTGCTTCTTGGCAAATTCTTCGAAGCCAGCCCGCAAACTGCCCTGTGTTTGACCGTCTACAGACTTTAAGTACTCTTGTAATGCGGCGGCATTAAGGCTTCGGATCATCATTTTGACCGGCCCGACACTGGTGGGCGGCATGGATATGGTGCGAAATCCCAGACCGATCAAAGCCATAGCATCAAGTGGCCGGCCCGCCATCTCGCCGCACAGGCTGACAGGAACATCATGACGGTTGCAGGTCTCTAAAACTGTCTTCAAAACAGACATAACCGCCGCGCTGAGCGTATCGTATCGGTCCGATAAACGCGGGTGGCCCCTATCGCTGGCGTACAGGAATTGCAAAAGGTCATTCGATCCTACAGAGATGAAATCCACATGCTGGCAAAGCGCATCCAGCTGCCAGGCAAGCGCCGGCACCTCAAGCATCGTGCCAACCTTAATGTCTGCCGGCGCCTTGAGCCCCAGTTTCCGGCGCCGCTCCAACTCCCGGTCGACAAGGCGGCGGGCAGAAACGAATTCAGAGACTTCGGAAATCATGGGGAACATCATGCGGAGCTCGCGGCCTTCAGCCGCGCCCAACAAGGCCCGAATCTGATAACGGAGCAAAGCCGGCCGGTCGAGAGCGATTCGAATGGCCCGCCAGCCCATCGCCGGGTTTTCTTCCCGATCGTGGGTAAAGTAAGGCAGCACCTTGTCGCTGCCCAAATCCAAGGTGCGAAACACGACCGGCCGTCCGTCGGCTTCGTCTAGGACTTTGCTGTAAAGATCCATCTGCATTCGCAGCCGAGGAAACGTCGAGCTCACCATGAACTGAAGTTCGGTGCGGAAGAGCCCAATGCCAGCAGCACCGGATTGAGCCAAGTGAGGCAGATCGACCAGTAGCCCCGAGTTGATGTTGAGCGAGATTTCGACGCCGTCTTTGGTGACGGCCGGTTTGTCGCGTAGCCGTGCATATTGGGCCTGCCTGCGCGCGCGAAATCGAACTTTTTCCGCATACGCATCAATGACATCCGACTGCGGCCGAATATAAACTTCGCCGCTTAGTCCGTCCAAAATGATCGCGTGATGGGATTCCACCCGGTCCAACAGGCCCGCGACCCGCCCGATCAGTGGAATATCGAGAGCGCGGGCAACAATGGCCACGTGAGAGGTGGCACTTCCTTCTTCCAAAACCAAGCCACGCAAGGCCTTCTGATCGTAGTCCAACAGCTCTGCCGGCCCCATCGCGCGGGCGCAAATGATGGCGTCTTTGGGCAGATCTTCCGACGCGGCCGATGTCGTCTTGCCTGCCAAATGACGCAGCAGCCGATTGGACAGGTCATCTAAATCGTGCAGCCGCTCTCGCCAAAAGGGGTCCGACTGCTTGGTCATCTGCGTGCGTGTCTCGTCCTGCACCCGATGGACGGCGGCTTCCGCCGTGAGGCCCGTGTCGATGGCTTCACGAATGCGCCGGATCCAACCGCGGTCATGGGCAAACATGCGATAGGCTTCCAACACGTCCCGATGTTCGCCGGTCGTGGACAAGTCGGGCCGCGCCAATGTGGTGTCGATCCACCGCCTGAGTTCGGCGATGGAGTTGGTCAGCCGCTCCTGTTCCGCCGACGTGTCTTCGGCAATGGCGTGCACCACTTCCACACGGGGCTCGTGAAGGACCACGTGGCCCATGGCGATGCCTTCGGCAATGCCCACGCCTTCAAGGCGCCAGCTTCGTTGCAGCAAATCGCTACCGCCGGAAAAATCCTCCGGATCGACCAACGCACCCGATACCACCATCTCGGCCAGTACGACGGCGATGGTTTGCAGGGCTTCCACTTCCTCGTCCGTGTAATGACGGCGCGTTTGGTTCTGCACCACGAGGACCCCCAACAATTGCGCATTGCGCAACATGGGCACGCCCAAAAACGAGTTGTAAGGATCTTCACCGGTTTCCGGCCTATACGCGAATTTCGGATGGGAACGCGCATCGGACAGCTTTAGCGGTTCCAATGATTCCGCGACGACGCCAACCAAACCTTCACCCACTTGCAAGGTTGTTTGATGCACCGATTCCGGATTGAGGCCTTCAGTGGCACAAAGTTCCAGCACCGTATCGCCCCGGCGCAGGTAGATCGAACAAACTTCCGCCACCATGTTCGCAGCAACAAGGCGCACAATACGGTCGAGCCTGGCCTGAGGCTGAATGTTCTCGGCCATCACCTCCCGCAGGCGTCTTAATAAGACGCGCGGCCCTGTGCCCACATCCGTGATCATTATCTTCTATCCCGCCGATGCGGCGTCGGATGCGCAGGCCGGAAGACTGTCAGCTTTGGAGCAGCGCTCAATGTCATTCGTCTAACTCATACGCGGTGTGAAGGGCCCGTACGGCCAGTTCGGTATACTGGTCATCAATCAGTACGCTGACCTTAATCTCCGATGTCGAGATGACCTGGATATTGATTCCCTTTTCGGCAAGAGTCCTGAACATGGTCTGAGCGACGCCCGCATGGCTGCGCATGCCGACACCGATGACCGATACTTTGGTCACGGACTCATCACTGATCAATTTTTCATAACCGATATCTTTGCAAGAACTTTCGATGACGCTGACAGCCCGTTTAAGATCTTCCCGGGTGACTGTGAACGTCAGGTCTGTGGTGCGACCGTCCTCGGAAATGTTCTGCACGATCATGTCCACATTGATGCTTTGATCCGCGAGCGGGCCGAAGATGGCGGCCGCAACGCCCGGCGTGTCCTTCACATTGATCAGCGTGATTTTGGCTTCGTTCTTCGAATATGCGATGCCGCTAACAAGTTCTTGTTCCACGATTTCATCCTCATCACAGACCAGCGTGCCCGGCGCATCTTCAAAACTCGACAAGACTTGCACGCGCACCCCTTGTGCCATGGCAAGTTCAACGGAACGGGTCTGCAAAACTTTTGCGCCCAAAGACGCAAGTTCAAGCATCTCTTCGTAAGAAACCTTTTCGAGCTTACGGGCTTTTTCAACGATTCGGGGATCAGTTGTGTAAACACCGTCCACATCCGTGTAGATGTCGCATCGGTCCGCATTTAGCGCAGCAGCAAGAGCAACAGCGCTGGTATCGGTGCCGCCACGGCCAAGCGTGGTAATGCGCCCATCCGGCCCCAATCCCTGAAATCCGGCGACCACGGCAACCTGCCCCTGCCCCATGCGCTCTACCAATTGGCTGGTTTCGATTTCCTGAATGCGGGCTGCCGCGTGGGCACCTGACGTCCGAATGGGGATCTGCCATCCCAACCACGAACGGGCGGAAACGCCCATTTCTTGCAGTGTCAGTGCAAGCAATCCCGATGTCACCTGCTCACCCGATGACACCACAACATCGTATTCGCGGGCATCGTGCATGGCGGCTGCATCTTTCGTCAATGCAACCAGCTCGTTGGTCTTGCCGGACATGGCGGAAACCGCCACCGCGACTTCGTTGCCCGCATCCACCTCGCGCTTCACAAGTCCCGCAACATGCCGAATACGGTCCATGTCGGCGACGGAAGTACCACCAAATTTCATGACCAAACGGGCCATGTACTACGTTTCCTTTGTTGTAAGCCGAACTCACACCCTGCGGTCAGGCGGGCCGGGCCTTGCCCTGCTCCGCCTCCAGGATCATATAAGATTGTGATGCGATCACTGGGGGCGGGCATTCATACCCCGGTCGATTGACCTAAGTAAAGAAACGGTCCTAACGAATTCCAATGAGCGCCGAACCACAAAAAATAGCCACAACCTCTATCGATCCGTCTGAAATCGACAAGTTTTCGGCCATGGCGGCGGAATGGTGGGATCCCGAGGGCAAATTCAAACCCCTGCACAAGTTCAATCCGGTCCGGCTGGACTTTATCCATGCCCAAATGTGCAGCTTCTTTGCCCGCGATCCCAAAAGCCTGAAGCCGTTCGACGGGCTTTCCGTATTGGACATTGGCTGTGGCGGCGGCCTTTTGTGCGAACCTCTGGCCCGGCTGGGGGCGCGCGTCACCGGTGTCGATGCCGCCGAAAAGAATGTCAAAACAGCCGCGAGCCACGCGAGGGACCAGGGTCTTGCTATCGATTATCGGCAGGGGACGGCGGAGGAATTGCTCGCGCAGGGGCACCAGTTCGATCTCGTTTTGAACATGGAAGTGGTTGAGCATGTCGCCGACGTCGACAGTTTCCTGACGTCCTGTGCTGGTCTGGTGCGTCCGGGCGGCCTCATGATTGTCGCCACCCTCAACCGAACCGCCAAAGCGTTTATGCTGGCGATTGTCGGTGCGGAATACGTACTTGGATGGTTGCCGCGCGGCACGCATCAATTCGAAAAGTTCGTCAAACCGGAAGAAATCCGTGCGCCGCTCTCGGCCGCCGGAATGCAGATTGCCCAAGAATTAGGCGTTACGTTTAATCCCCTAACGGACAAGTGGACTTTGTCGCAAGACATGAGTGTGAATTACATGATGTCCGCAAACAAGCCGGCAATCGCCGGATAAGACACGCACTCTTAAGGCAGTGGTGTGTTAGCTGTCCCGTTTGGCCGGACCGGGAATGGGTGCCACTGGCACGCCTTCGTCCACCAGCTCCTTGGCATCTTCCAAACTTGCTTCGCCGTAGATGTCACGGTGTTCGGTTTCGCCATAGTGGATCTTGCGTGCTTCTTCAGGAAACTGCTCGCCCACATAGTCATGGGTCTTTTCTACATGCGCTCTGAACTCGGACATCATCTTCGCGAGCTTGGCCTGTTGGCCGGCCAACATGGCCTGCTTGCCTTTCGACTTGGTTTTGGAAGACACCCGTGGCGCCATAATGGCTTTCGACACTTTCTTGGAACCGCAAATCGGGCACACGACTTTCTTCTGAGCTGATTGCTCATCAAACGCGGCGCTGTCTCGAAACCACGCTTCGAACTCGTGCTCTTCTTTGCAGACCAGATCGTACTTGATCATTCCCAGTTACCAGCGGCGCTGGCGCTCTTTTGTGACATCCATGTTGCAAAAATGGAGCGCAACGAGCCAGCTCTCAAGTGTTTTTTCACTATTTTTCGACGTTTCAGGTCGAGAAATCGCAGAATTCAGCCGTTTTGATTGGCAGAAAGGGCGATTTCCCGATCATGGGTTAAGGCAGGAATCTTGGCGCGAGCGTCTGAAACTTCCTGCAAATTTATGGATCTCGCCAACACGCCGGGCTCTTGGTGGTCGAGCTCGCCGATAATCTCTCCCCATGGATTGATGATCAGGCTGTGGCCATAGGTATCGCGGCCATTTTCATGATGACCGCCTTGGGCGGGCGCAATGACGAAACAACCGGTTTCAATGGCCCGCGCCCGCAACAGCGCGTGCCAATGGGCCCGCCCGGTGACATCTGTAAAGGCTGCCGGTACCGCCAGAATATCAGCGCCGGCCTTTGCCAATTCCCGATACAGATGGGGAAAGCGAAGATCGTAACAGATCGTCAGACCGAGTTTGGCGCCATCCACATCCGCAAGAACGGCATGCCCCCCGGCCTGATAGTTTTTCGATTCCCGATAACTTTGGCCGTCCCCTACTTCCACATCGAACATGTGGATCTTGTCGTACCGCGTGACGATCTCCCCCGCGGGGTTCAGCAGATAAGCACGATTGGCACATTTGCTGTCCGACAACCGCACGGCCAACGATCCGATGAGCAGCCAGCAGCCAAGCTCGCGGGCAAGATCGCGAAATGCCTGAAGCGCCGGATCGACCTCTTCCGCGACAGCTTTTTCGAAAAGCGGTTTGCTGCGCATTTCCATCAACGCCGTCATTTCAGGCGTGGCAATCAGGTCCGCCCCTTGCGCCCGTGCGTCACGAATAAGCGTGCAGGCATCTTTGATGTTCTGCTCAACGCTGTCCGTCGAACGCATTTGAACGCATGCTACATTGAGAGCGCTTCTTTCCATTTAGGTTTCAACAGCCAACAGTTGATCCAACTCGCCTGCGGCTTCCAGCGCCGCCAACTCATCCGACCCGCCGATATGTGACTCCCCGACAAAGATCTGCGGAACCGTGTAGCCGCCATTGGCGCGCTTTTCCATCTCGGCGCGCTTGTCGGCATCCATGCCCACATCGATCTCGTCATAGGCGATGCCCTTCTGTTCAAGCAGCGCTTTGGCGCGGAAACAGTAAGGACACAGCATTGTGGTGTAGATGGTTACGTTTGCCATGGTCTATTCGCTTTATCTGAAACTGAGCTATAGGGCCACTTGTGTAGGTAAAGCAACTCTAGCAAGGGTTAACACGTCGATTTGACCGGCACCGCCGCGAAGAAGCGCCTGCGCACAGGCATTCGCCGTGGCGCCGGTGGTCAGAACGTCGTCGATGAGCACGATATGTTTGTCGGCAATGAGCGACGCCTGCGCCTCGCGGACGCGAAAGACGCCAGCCACATTCCGATGCCGGGCCTTGCGCGACAAGGCCCCTTGTGACGGCCCTGCCTTATGCCTTTCGAGCGCCATCATACAAACGTCGACGGCGCTTTCCTTGGCGAGCAAACGTGATAGCTCAGCCGACTGATTAAACCGCCGGCTAATGCGCCGGCGCCAATGAAGAGGCACCGGCACGATCATGTCGCAATTGGCCAACATCTTGCGCCCCGCACGCATCATCCAAGACGCCAATACGGGTGCCAAATCCGTTCGATCGGCATGCTTCAAAGACAAGACCAGTGGCTTGCTGACATCGTCGTAAATGAGCACAGAGCGCGCCCGGTGAAAACGTGGGGGATGCGCTAAGCAGCCGGCGCACACCGCGTCCGATTGAGTTTCAAACTCAAACGGGATACCGCAACGATCGCATACGGGCCCATCCAGAAAATGGATATCGCGCCAACATTCCGGGCAGAGTTGTCCCGACCCATCGATAGGGCGGCGGCACAGCAGGCATGAGGGCGGATAAACCGCGTTCTTCAGCGCCCCCACCGCAACACGCGAGAGGCCCGCGATCCTGTTCTGCCACTGCGTATCCATCTGCGCCCCTCGTGAGAACCGCCTTCAAACCGAGCACACTTCTTCAGTGGCCGCAACCTTGTCAACAGATAGGTTTGAGCATCGCCGCTTCGTCCATTGAGCAACGCCTGCTAGATTAGAGCGGTATGCAGGACTTGGTTTGGTGAGCAAGCAACTTTTTGATCTCGCCCTTGGCCGCCGACGGAAGACTCGTGCCGCCAAGGACTATCGACAGCACCGCTTCGTAGCGGAGCGCTGCGCGCTGGACATTGTTCAGCGGCTGTCGGCCGTCAACAAAACATTCCCGATGGCGGTCAATTTGACGAGCCATCAATCGGTGCTGGCGGACGTGGCGGGGTCCCCCAAATCGTCTCTGCCGGGGTGCGAACACTATGTGGAATGCGATCCGGTCATCGCCATGCTCGGCCCCCATGCAGAACACAACATGCTGATTGATGACGAAGCCGTCCCGTTCGGCGCATCCCAAGTCGATTTGTTCATCTCGTTGCTGAGCCTCCACCATGTCAACGATCTGCCGGGTGTGCTGGTGCAATTGCGCCGCGCTTTGCGGCCCGACGGCCTCTTGTTGGCGGCCATGTTCGGCGGCGAAACGTTGATCGAATTGCGGGAAACACTCGCACAAGCCGAGATTGACGTTACAGGGGGCCTTAGCCCACGGGTGTCGCCTTTTGTCGATGTGCGCGATGCCGGCGCATTGCTGCAACGGGCCGGCTATGCGCTGCCTGTGGTGGACAGCGACACGATCAGAGTGACCTATAAGTCAGTGAGGGCGCTGATGCATGATCTGCGGGGAATGGGCCAAACCAACGTTCTCAATGACAGATCGAAGAGTCCATTGGCAAGGCGCGTCTTGGACCGCTGCGAAACGCTTTACCGGCAAGATCACAGCACGGCGGAAGGGAAATTCAACGCCACGTTCGAGATCTTATATCTCACCGGCTGGTGCCCCCATGACAGCCAACAGAAACCATTGGCCCCTGGAACGGCAAAAGCGCGCCTGGCCGACGCGCTTCGCACAAAGGAAGAAAAGCTCTAATGGCTTTTAATCCGGATACGGATCAACCGCCACCAAGATTGCTGTTCGTAGTGGTGAACGTGCCGGAGAGCGCCCCGCCGATCGCATTCACACTGCCCACAATCACAATGGACAGGCCGCTTGCGATGATCGCATATTCGATCGCGGTCACCCCGCTTTCGTTGGCGGCAAAGTCCCGGCCCTTGTCAATAAGCGCCTTCAACACTGACTGTCTCATCCGACCACTCCCGCTGTCTCGACCAAAGAGTTCTGCCGTCAGAGGAGAATATCGAGCAGATGCGCAATCAACGGCAAATCTGCCGGCGGCATCGGATACTCCCTCAATTTGTTCGCGCGCACCCAAGCGAGCTTCTGGTCTTCTTTCGCCGTTACCGTACCGTGCCACTTGCGGCACAAGAACAACGGCATGAGGAGATGGAAGTCCTCATAGCCGTGTGAGGCAAAGACGAAAGGGGCAAGGCAACTGGGCGGAATGTCGATGCCCAATTCCTCATGAAGCTCCCGGATGACCGCGTCTTCCGGCGTTTCTCCCTCTTCTACTTTTCCGCCCGGGAACTCCCACAGCCCCGCCATCGATTTACCGGCCGGCCGTTGTGCGATCAGGACTCGATTGTCCGCATCGATCAACGCGCAGGCCGCCACCAAGACGATGGACGTCATGACACGTCCCCGGTTGGCAAAAGCCTACCCTTCAAATTCTTTCCAGGGCGTGAAACGTCTCGGTCGCAAGTTATTAAAATCATAGGCTTTCTGCTCATTGGGGCACGTTTCAGCCAGTTTCGATGAGGATAGAAGGCGCTTCAAACACCGGGACTTAACTTCGATAGTCGGCGTTGATGGTGATGTAGCCATGAGTCAGGTCGCAGGTCCAAACGGTGGCAACGCCAGACCCGACCCCCACATCGATCGCGAATTCGATTTCGGGTTGTTTCATGTGGGCGGCCGTTGCGGCTTCGTCGTATTTGGCGTGAACTTCCCCAGACTCTGCCACCGGCAATCCGCCGATGGTGATCGCCAGCTTGTCCCGGTTCGCCTCTTCGCCCGACTTGCCGACGGCCATGACAATCCGCCCCCAATTGGGGTCCTCTCCCGCGGCGGCGGTTTTGACCAAAGGGGAATTCGCAATCGCAAACGCGATGGTGCGCGCCGCTTTAGCACTGGCGGCGCCGGCAACGCGCACGGTGATGAATTTGGTGGCACCTTCTCCATCGCGCACCAATTGGCACGCCAGGTCGGTCATGACTTCTTGCAGCTTATCCCGAAAGTCGCGCAGCCGCCGATCACCAGCCCGCGTGATGGGCTCGTGCTTGGCGCCCTTTCCAGTCGCAAACAGAAGGACCGTATCGTTCGTCGACGTATCGCTATCAACCGTGACGGCATTGAATGACTCCCGCACACTGAGGATCAGCAGGGTTTGCAGTACATCTTGAGGAATGGCGGCGTCGGTGAACACAAAGGCCAGCATGGTCGCCATGTCGGGGGCGATCATACCGGACCCCTTGGCAATCCCATTGATGGTGACGGACTGGCCGTCGATTTCGGCAGTGCGCGTTGCGCCTTTGGGAAACGTGTCCGTGGTCATGATTGCCGCTGCGGCTTCTTTCCAACCGCCTTCGGCTGCCGCACGCATCATGCTCGGCAGTTTGCGCACGATCTTGTAGGCGGGCAGCGCTTCGCCGATAACGCCAGTTGAGGCGACAAACACTTCACGCTGTGGACCATTCACCAGCTTGGCGCCTGCCGACACGCATTTCTTAACGGCATCCATGCCGGCCTTGCCGGTGAACGCATTCGCGTTACCGGAGTTGACCACCAGTAACCGCGCCATTCCGCCGCTAGGGGAATCGGCCCCCTTCGCGATCAAGTTGGACCGGCACCAATCTACGGGAGGGGCCGCCGTTTTCGATGTGGTGAACACGCCGGCGGCCGTGGTGCCCGGCGCCAGCCGAACCGCCAACAGATCGTTACGCCCCTGGTACTTGACAGCCCCGGCGGCGGTTGCAAGCTCCACCCCGGCGAGGGGCGGCATGTTTGGAAACGATTTGGGGGCCAATGGCGACCGATTGGAGTGTTTCTTGGCTGCCGCCTTTTTCTTCTTTTTGCGCTTCTTGGACAACGGTTTGGACTCTGCCGGTTCCGACTGCGCCCGCCGCAAGAAGGCATTTCGGAGGGTTTCACCGAGCCCGGTCCCTTGTTGGGGTCCACTTGCTGATGAAGATGCTTTCTTGGCCATAGACGACGCTTCCCCGTGGCGGCGAATGAGGCGCGGGACAGCGCCCAAAAGTTGATTAATTGGCCGTTTATAGCTGTCCCGTATACATTGACAACACTCTTGGGGGGATCGTGCCTGTCGTTGACAAGGCCAGGCCCCCCGCTTATCTGTCCAAGGCGCGTTTTCGGCACAAAGTGGCCACAGCGCATTCTGGTTTTTTTGAACAAAATGAGGGTTTTTGCCGATGTTAGGCATTGGCGCCATTGCAAGGCGGATTTTTGGATCGTCGAATGACCGAAAGTTGAAACCGCTGGAGCCGATGGTGGAAGCGATCAACGCGCTCGAGCCCGATTTGGAAACACTGACCGACGACCAGCTACGCAACCGGACAGCCGAATTTCGCGAGCGCTTCGAAAAGGGAGAGACCCTGGACGACCTGCTGGTGGAGGCCTTCGCCACCGTTCGCGAGGCTGCCAAGCGCACCCTAGGCCAGCGCCATTACGATGTGCAGCTCATGGGTGGCATGGTGCTCCACCAAGGTAAAATCTCTGAAATGAAAACCGGCGAAGGCAAGACGCTGGTTGCCACCCTGCCCGTCTATTTGAACGCGCTGTCGTCTAATGGCGTGCATGTTGTCACCGTCAACGACTATCTGGCCCAACGCGATGCGGAATGGATGGGACAGGTCTATCGATTCTTAGGCCTGACGGTTGGCTGCATTGTACACGGATTATCGGATGAAGAGCGGCGCGATGCCTACGCTTCGGACGTGACCTACGGCACCAACAACGAATTCGGTTTTGACTATCTTCGCGACAACATGAAGTACAGCCTGGAGACAATGACCCAGCGCGGCCACAACTACGCCATTGTCGACGAAGTTGACTCGATTCTGGTGGACGAAGCGCGAACGCCGCTCATTATCTCTGGCCCCACCGACGACAATTCAAACCTCTACATCACAGTGGACGCCATTGTCGAGAAACTCAGTGAGGGCGATTATGAAATCGACGAGAAGCAGCGTCAGGTAACGCTCACTGAAGAAGGTAACGAGAACCTAGAGGAAATTCTGCGTCAAAACGAATTGCTTCAGGGTGAGAACCTCTACGCCATCGAAAATGTGACGGTGGTTCATCATGTGAACCAGGCCTTGCGCGCACACAAAATGTTCACGCGGGACAAGGACTACATCGTCAAGAACGGACGCGTGGTGATTATCGACGAATTCACCGGCCGCATGATGGAAGGCCGCCGGTATTCCGACGGTCTGCATCAGGCGCTGGAAGCGAAAGAGCGCGTATCGATCCAACCGGAAAACCAAACGTTGGCGTCGGTCACCTTCCAGAACTATTTCCGCCTTTACGATAAACTTGCGGGCATGACCGGTACCGCCGCAACGGAAGCTGCCGAGTTCGAGGACATCTACAAGCTCGAAGTGGTCGAGGTGCCGACCAATCTGCCGATCCAGCGTGCTGATCACGACGATGAGGTCTACCGGACGACCACTGAGAAATATGATGCCATCATCGATCTGATCGAAGAATGCAACGACCGAAAACAACCGGTGTTGGTGGGCACTGTTTCCATTGAAAAGTCGGAACGGCTGTCGGAACTGTTGCAGAAAAAGAAAATCAAACACAATGTGTTGAACGCGCGCTATCACGAACAGGAAGCACAGATTGTTGCCCAAGCAGGTGTGCCCGGCACGGTGACCATCGCCACCAACATGGCCGGCCGCGGTACCGATATTCAGCTGGGCGGCAACGCCGAGATGCGGATCAAGGACGAAACGCACGACATCGTCGACGACGACGAACGCCAGCGCAAAGCAGACGCGATCAGCGCGGAGGTGCAAAAGCTCAAGGAGCAGGCGCTTGCCGCCGGCGGGCTCTATGTTGTGGGCACGGAACGCCACGAAAGCCGGCGCATTGACAATCAGTTGCGCGGCCGAACCGGCCGCCAGGGGGATCCGGGCGCGTCAAAATTCTTCCTCAGCCTTGAAGACGATTTGATGCGGATCTTCGGATCGGAACGCATGGATTCCATGCTGCAACGCCTTGGCTTGGAAGAAGGCGAAGCTATTGTCCACCCCTGGATCAACAAAGCGCTTGAAAAAGCGCAGCAAAAAGTGGAAGCGCGCAACTTCGACGTTCGGAAAAATCTGCTCAAATTCGACAATGTGATGAACGATCAGCGCAAGGCGATCTTCGAGCAGCGTATCGAGCTGATGAGCGAAGAAGACTTAAGAGACACGATCAGCGATATGCGGCATCAGCTGATCGACGATATCGTTGCCATCTACATTCCGGAAAAGGCGTATCCGGAACAATGGGACGTGGACGGATTGGAAGAAGAAGTCCAAAAGTCGCTCTCTCTTGACGTGCCCATCAAAGAATGGGCCGGAGAAGAAGGCATTGCGGATGAGGAAATTCGTAGCCGGCTATACGAACACGCGGATCGCCACATGGCTGAAAAGGCCGCGCAAATCTCTTCCGACATTCTGCGTCAGGTAGAAAAGAGCATCCTGCTGCAAACCCTCGATCACCATTGGCGGGAGCATTTGCTTCACCTGGATCACTTGCGGCAAACGATCGGGCTGCGTGGCTATGGGCAACGTGAACCGCTGAACGAGTACAAGACGGAAGCGTTTTCGCTGTTCGAAAGCCTACTGAACCGTCTACGCCAGGATGTAACGCGTCAATTGATGGGCATCCAGCCCATGCCGGCGGAAGAGGCCCAGGCGCTGGAAGAATTGCCCACACGCGAGATGCACGAACAACACGCCGATCCCGTGACGGGCGAGAACGAAATGGAAGAAGACGGCGCGGGCCAAACCACCGTGTTGAGCCGGGCCCCCGCCAGCAGCGGCATGGATCCCACTCGGCCGGAAACCTGGGGCAAGGTCTCCAGAAATGCACCATGCCCCTGCGGGTCCGGAAAGAAATACAAGCACTGCCACGGCGCTGTGAATTGACCCCAAACCTTACTTCGATACTCTGTGTGCTGATCGTGCGTGCCGTCTTTTAGCAACACACATCGCAAGCTGTGCAAAAATTTAACTCTAATCAACTGTGTTTGCCGGGAATTGGCATGCCCCGGGCGATTTGGATTGGTGAACCCTTCCGGGCGCGATAAAATAGCGTCAGACAGCAGAGGGAGTGACCATGTCCAGAGCGCAATTGATCGAGATGGCAAAGCACAACATCGCGCATGCCAAACAAGGAACAATTGAGCAGGCGGAGTCGGTCATGCAAGTGCCGGCGAACGACTATTTCGACAAAGAACGCTGGCAGCAAGAAATCGACAAAGTCTTCAAGCGCATGCCCCTGATGTTGGCGATGACCTGCGAACTGCCCAACCCGGGGGACTATAAATCGCTTGAAGCCGCTGGCGTGCCCGTGCTGATCAACCGCAGCGCGGAAGGCGAGATTCAAGCCTTCGTCAATATGTGCAGCCATCGCGGCGCGGTCATTATGCCGGAAGGCAAAGGCAATACGAAGCGCTTCATTTGCCCCTACCATGCGTGGAGCTACAACCAGTCGGGCGATTTGGTGGGCATTCTGTCAAAAGACGAATTCGGCGAAATCGATAAGTCTTGCTACGGACTAACGAAGCTGCCGGTGGCCGAACGCGCCGGTTTAATTTGGGTGATTTTGAACCCGAAATCCACGCTCGACATCGATACCTTCCTGTCGGGCTACGACGATATGTTAAGCCATTTCGGTTTCGAAACCTGGCATCACTATGAAGAACGTACATTACCGGGCCCCAACTGGAAGATCGCGTATGACGGCTATTTAGACCTCTATCATTTGCCGGTGTTGCATAAGAATACATTCGGGCCCGATTTCCCCAACCAAACGCTTTACTATGCGTGGGGGCCACATCAGCGTGTGTCTTCACCGGACAAATCCATGATCGCGCTTGAAGAAAAGCCTGAAAAAGACTGGCCGACAGCGCCCATGATGAATGGCGTTTGGACAATCTTCCCCCATGTTTCCATCGCGTCGTTCGACAATGGCGGCCGGGGCGTAATGATTTCCCAGTTATTCCCAGGCAGCACACCGGAAGAAAGCTTCACGGTACAGAACTATGTGCTTGAGAACGCTCCGACGGAAGAACAAAAGGCAATGGCAACGGAACAGTTTGCCTTCCTCAAATATGTGGTTGAGGAAGAAGATTATGCCACCGGCTTACGCCAGCAGAAGGCATTGCGCACCGGCGCGAAGGACCATGTGCTTTTCGGCCGAAACGAAGGCGGCGGACAGAAATTTCACGGATGGGTGCGGGATATCATCGCCACCGATGACGACCATCTCAACGATTTGTTCGCCAAAAAAAGAATGGCGGCGGCGGAGTAAACCTCCGCGCACCGCCATCCTGATTGACCGACTAGGGCATGATCATGTTTCTATGAAAAATGATCATGCCCTAGATTCTTTGTCGTTCGCGCGACCGGACGGTTAACGTTCGGCGCCTTTGGCACCTCACCCACTTAACCTGATCGGGCTCTGGGGCCGTCGATTAGGCTCAGTCGGCCTGCGTCCGCCGCCGGCTGCGACGGGATTCAATCACCCGCCGATACCAAGATTTTTGCCGTCCTTTGGCAACAGCATAGCGAAATACAAACATAAAGCGGTTCATCAGCGTTTCCTCTTTTGGGGCGTGGTACGCGGTCCGATGGGAAAAGGGCCGTCACGCTTTTGCTAAAAGCCTCAAATGGTTTTTGTCACAAAACTGTCATGTTCGGCTCATACTCGCCTTAAACGACATTAATGTCAACAAGTCACACCTCATAGTTGCCGCACAGAGTGCGCCGCACGCGCACGGTGTGCGCATTTTGGCACAAAGGCTCTGTTTTTATGGTTAACGAGGTGTTGGAGCGCCTTAGCGATTCAGCCGGCCTGTGATGACATAGTCGAGCAAATCCACTACTTGGGCCGGCGAATCAGCCACCGCAAGGGCCGCGCCGTCCACTTCTTTAAGGGGATGGGTAAGGTCCGGCGCATGCTGAATAATCAGTGACTTGCCGAGCGCCGCCGCATAGCCCGCGTCGAAGGCGGCGTTCCATTGCTTGTATTTGTCGCCGAAGCGGACAACCACAATATCGGCCCGTTCGATAAGTGTCCGTGCACGAATGGCATTTACCTTGGCGCCTTTGTGATCGCGCCAAAACGCTTGGTCCTCTTCGCCTAGAATATGAGCCCCGCAATCATCGCTGTCCGCGTGGTTGGTGATGGGAGCGAAAAAATCCACGGGCAGATCGCGCGATTTTGCGCCCTGGGCAATCTGGTCGCGCCAATCCGTGTGAATTTCGCCCGACAGATAAACGGTCCAACGCTGGGCCATTTCTTACTCCTCATCAAATTGGGATCACGGGGTGGTCTCATAGAAATGTGGTGATGGCAAGACCCGCACCATTGACTTGACTCCACCCGACCTCCAAGCTTCCCGGCCACAAAGGGCACATTGCTCGGGATCACAGGGACATGGAAAAATTTCGGCCACCGAGAACAGACGAATTTTGGACGGAGGAACGAGTCTACATGACCGAGCTGCTTAACCACCCGTCGGAGCCAAACGTTTCGCTGGCCCTGGGCCGTGTGGAACCAGGCGTGACGACTCAGCTTCACAGCCTGTCGGTGGACGAACGCTATGTGGTGTATCAGGGCCGCGCAATGATGGAGGTGGGGGGCGGCCCCCCCTACGAAATCGGTCCCGGGGACTGCGTGCGCATTCCGGCGCACATCTCTCAACGCTGCACGAATATTGGAGACGAGGATTTCATCATTTATTGTGTTTGTACGCCTAGATTTACACCGGAGTGCTACAAAAACTTGGAATAGAAGCGGTTCGGGAGGGGAACCATACTGGGGATATGTTGAGGGCCATTTTCGAAATCGCGAGTTGGCTTTGGGCGCTCATGATTGCGGGCAGCATGACGCTGGTCGGCATGACGGCGCTGGGCGCATTTTTTGTGATGACGGAACCGGAGACGCGCCTGCCGGAATTGCTGGAGGGCACCTCCTTTGCGCAACAATTCTTCTTCTTGAGCCGCGAAGGTTTTTTCATTTGGCGGCTGACGATCGACCCTGACCACCAGCAGCTCTACCTGCTGGACTGGGTGGTGCGCAACCTTGTCATTATCCTTGGCTTGATTTTGCTGGCGGTTGGTTTGTGGGCGGAGCGACTGGGACTGCGCCCGGCTTTTCGCGCTTACGCATTCGGCGGGACGGGAGCGGCGTTCTTTTTGCCCTATCTTTATCGCGTCGCCACCGGCGCCAAGCCTTGGTTTCACATTATCATCGACGCCTTCAACCCGCATTACGTGGCGGCCAGTGCCCCCTTGGCCCTTGCCGGCGGTTTTTTCGGTCTGGCGTTTTTTGCTCTGCGGCGCGCGGCGATCCGCAGACGCCTGATTTAAATCCGAGTGCAACGAACGTCGGCTTCTCGCCCATTAGACAACACTCCTTCCACGGCACCTTGCTCGCTTCGCAAAGGCCGAAAAGTGTTACCCATGTCTCCGGTATAAACTGTTACCTATGTCTCCGGTACGGACCCCCGCAGCGGATGGCGTCCCCGGCAGGATTCGAACCTGCGACCCTCAGATTAGGAATCTGTGCGAGCGCGGGGGGATTGGGCAAGTAGATCAATATCTTATCAGATTTGAACCACTAGCAAATACCGAGTAAGCACCGAAAACAATATCTAACGCAATCCCTTAAACGAGATTAGTCCATTGAATGTTGTTGGACAATTTGTTCGCCGTCTGCATGCGTCTCTAATGAGAAATCGGAGAAGAGCGCTGGAGCATCCTGTTTTACAATTTTTAGAAGGTTGCCGCAGACCATTCGCATTTCATAGTCACCTTCCAGCGATCCGCGCACGCTCAAGAAATGACGAATTGCTCGAGCATTTGCCGTAACTACAATTGTTGTCGAAATCGCATTTGGCAAAACGCTTCTTGCAAGCGTCTTCTGCCAACGGCGATGTTCAGATCCAATATCTGAATTCCGTTTTGCAAACTCACTGAGCAAAGTGCGATAGGTATTTTGAATTGACTGAGTTGTTTTTTCCCATATGGCGGCTAGGTTTTTATCCTTTTGTAACCCGAAGGGAGCAACAAAAGCCGCTTCGCTTTCATCATGGTATTGTTGTGAAAGCTGACTAAATGCAAAACCAACGCGATGCCGGACGAGTTGATGGGTAAACGCTCTGCTGACTCCGTCAATTATGAAAGTCCATGACACGTGTTCCAATACGCTTTCATGCCCTTTCGCTATGAGGTTAGCGATATATTTATCTGTAGGGTAACGAATCCGCTTGGTATCTTCGTTGAATGACATGTAGCAAACGCGACCAGCGATTTCCGTGAGAAGCTCAGCAGGTTCAGCAGATGCGTCTGTTTTCCAGGACATTGAGTTGTCCTTCAAAAATTCTCGAGCCGATTTGATATCGACGTTTGGTCGGGAAACTACATAGATCTTGAGAGTTTTCAGGTTCATTGACTATCCTGTTTGCCGGAATTTTCAATTAGTTCCTCTAGATTTTGGATGCGCGACTCCAGACCGACAATGTCGCCCCGTCTTTCAACAGAATCTATTCGGCTTTCGATGTTGGAAATCGTAGCGGACAGGTCAAGCTCCTTCCGAAACTCATCGCGACTCACGTTCCCACTTGATGCCACCAAGACCACGCACACGCCCCCAACTATCGCGGATATTACGCTTGCAGCTGCCGGAAGGAGTATTTTCAACCGTTCAAACTGATCCAGCTTTCTATCCACCGCCGCACTTGCTGCAATATCCATCCGTTGCCCAAATGCCGCAAAATCCGGAGCCAGTCGATTTAGCAATTTGCCAATAGAGCTACTTTCAGTTGTTCCAGACCGCCGCTGTGAATAATCCGCTGCGCACAAAGAGCCAAGATCAAACACGAGGAGCGAAACGATGACTTCACCAATTTTAAGATTGTATGGTGTGCGCCCCATATTGATAATTGTGAAAGATAGGTGACCAGAATAACCTGGATCAACATGCCCAGGATTTGTCATTAGGATCGAATTTCTCGAAACAGATGCTGGAGGAAATCCAAAAGCTCCGTAGCGACCACCCAGGGAAATTTTTTCTCGTGTTTCTATAAGAGCCGTTTGTCCCGGCTCAAGGCTTGTGCCAGTGCTATGTTCTAAATCTGCTGATTGATCGCTCTCTCGCGAAGGGAAGGGCGGCGGCTTGTAAATATGCCCGATAGTCAGATCTAGGGAACTGGGTTGGACCGGACCGTCTTTTTCAAACTTCGCCGCTTCAGCAATATCAAAGCCGGTGTATCCTCCTGCTAAGCTCCGTACCTCTAGCGTAATTGCATTCGACTGAATCGCTTCCAAGATTGCTTGGTCATTCAAAATTGCTGCCGACATTTTTGCTCACCATAACTCGCCACGAATTTCACATATTGCCACAAACTCTTGCAGCCATCGATCGAATGGTTCCTATCAGAATCACGCGGGACGTGCTATTGGATGGAGGGTTTGTCCCCGTAGCTCAGTCGGATAGAGCACTGGATTCCTAATTAAATTCAGCGACTTGGACTGAGCTTTACGATGTTTGATTAGCCTGACCACCCCTCACTTTTTGATGTATTTTCCGGTTTCCGCGCCATACGTAGCTAGACAGAGCTTCTTACGAAGTGCTGTGAATTTGCTGCGAGGAAATTATGTCTGCTTCGAAAACGACCGCACGGCGCATGAAACTAACCAACGCTGTCATTGCAAAGTATCTTATTCCGCCTACAGAGGGAATAAGCCAAACCACGATTTATGATACGGAAGTCATTGGCTTCGGCGCCTATCGGACATCAGAGAAACCTGGCAAGTATTTTTGTCAGTTTCGGATCGGTGGACGGCAACGCAAAAAGACCATCGCACCAGTGACAGAGATGAGTGTTGCCGACGCGCGAGACGAGGCAATCACTCTCAAGACGGCTCCCGCAGAGGCCAAGACATTATCCATGAACGCAAACTGGCGAGGGAAAGAGGTATTACGTTAGCTGAGGCCTACGAGGCTTTCATGGAGGCCCTAAGACGCAAAGGCGGATCGCAAACGACGATTAGAGGGTACTCATTCAATTGGCGCACAGGCCTTTCTACTTACGCATCGGTGACACTTGCCGACATCTCCAAAGCAGACATCAGGGGGTGGCACTCCAAATGGGGAAAACGAGGCCCAACGGCTGCAAATCATACCCTGCGTTTGTTTCGAGCCATCTACAATCACGCGCTCAGAACCACTGACGGCTTGCCGCCCAATCCATCCATCGCGGTTGATCCATTTCAGGAGCGGGCGCGCCGACCGTACTTGCCGTGGAAGGCGTTGCCAGCATGGCTGGCCGACGTTGAACGATTGGAGAACCCGATCCGCCGCAATATGTGGCCCTTCCTACTCTATTCGGGTCTTCGGAAGAGCGATGCGGCGACCATTCTCTGGGACGAGGTCGGCGAAAACTCTATCCACAGACCGACACCAAAAGGTGGGCGTCTGAAAGCGTTTGACCTGCCTCTATCGGGCAAACTCACCGCGATTCTGGAAGATGCTCGCAAGGCCCACGAACTGCTGTTCCCCAGATCACCATTCGTCTTCCCGTCAAACAGCGCCTCCGGTCATGTGGAGACATTCCGCGAGAAAACCATTCCTCAAGTCTCACCGCACATGCTGAGACGCACTTTTGCCACCGCCTGTGTGGAAGCAGGTCTCGATCCCTACACCACCAAACGCTTGCTTAACCACACCGTAGCGCGAGGTGATGTGACGGCTCTTTATGTCCAGCAATCCTCGGGCTTTCTTCAGGAGCAAATGGAAAAAGTATCTTGTTACATAGATACCAAAGTGACTTTGTCGGCGTAGCCTTTATAAACCCGGCGACAGGGTCGCTCTAAATCCCCCCATCAAAAGCCTCAATAAATTCCGACAAGGGTCGTACGCCGGAGAGGCACAAATGTTCGCGCGCTCGTGTGCAGGCGACGTAAAGAAGGTGCCGTTCGCTCGCATAAACCTCGTCCAACTCAGCTTCATCGGCCGCGTCTTCAATGCGAGATTGAAGAGGTAGCGCATCATCGTCGCAGGCCATCACCAACACCGCACGGTATTCAAGGCCCTTAGCCAAGTGCATGGTGCCGAGGTTGATTTTCTCTGACATGATTTCTTCGGCGCCGCTTAAGGTTTGTACTTCCTGTCCAACCTTGGCCAGCATGTCGCGGGCCCGTGGCAGGTAACTCCGGTCGCGGACGAACACGCCAATTTCGTTGGGCGCAGTGCCATCGTCGATCATTTTGGCAATCCAGGCAGAGGCCAGTGCTGCTTCCCCATCTTGCGTGTCTGCTCTTATCACATGAGGGGTGGGCCCATTGAACAAGGAAACCGTGCCTGTACGGCGGTCTTCGTTACCGTCCATGTCCCGCACGGCGCGCGGCAACAACTTGTCTGCGGCTTCACGAATTTGATGGCTCGTGCGGTAATTTACTTTCAGTGTCGACGATCGGCCGCGAATGTCCACCCCGAGAGATTTCCACGAAAAAGGATGTTGAAAGATGCGCTGTCCCAAATCTCCGGCGAAGAAAAGCGCGTTATCGGTATCGGGCGCAATAGCGGCGAGAAACTGCAACTCAGCGGGCCCAAGGTCTTGGGCCTCATCCACCACAATGTGTGAGTAGGGCTTGTCTGGCTTTGGTCCAAAATGGTCTGCCATTTCAACGAAAAGGGTAGACGCCGTCTTCATGCCTTTGCGTTCAATCGCTTGCCGCGTGCGTTCAAAAACTGGCCACAGCGTTTCCCGCTGCTTTCGGCCCACGCGGCTGCGCTTTCCCGTGCGCGTCACGTCAAGATAATCATCGATCGTTTTCAGATGCCACCCATCGACGACATCGCGCCACTCGGTCCAGACGAAGCGTTCATCAAAGGCAGACAAGTCTGCTGATTCACGCGCCAAGATGGCCCTTACATCATCTTCTTTAGCCACATAGGGTTCGCGCCCAAAGGTAAGGGTGTAAAGTTCTGCTGCAGCATCCACGAAGGACGCCACATTGATGCTCGGCACTATGCCCTTTTCGCCCCCGCTTAATATGGTCAGTTTACGTTTGAGGGAAGCCGCAAGTGGTCTTGAAAACGTGGTCAGCAAAACTTTTGCATTTGGCGCTTTGGCAAGCCGTTGTGCGCGATGCAGTGCCACCACTGTTTTACCGGTGCCGGCGGAACCGCCCACGCGAGCAGGGCCGCTAAAATCTTGCTCAACAATTTTCTGTTGGCTGGGGTGCAGGAAAACTGTCCACTGCTCCCAGGGGTATTCTAGGGCAGCCTCCAGTGCATCGCGCCCTTCCACCACGCGGAAGCGGCGCTGCGCATCTGGGTGAAGGGCTGCATCTTGGCTGTCTTCCACGATTGTTGGCAGCGGCGGCGCTTCGCCCACGGCAAAGGCCAATACGGCCTCTTGCGCTTCTTGCGGAAGGTGCGTGACAAGGTCCAGCAATTCGTCGGTCGTTGCCGCACACAACCGGTCCACCCATTGCGGCGGCACTCCATGGGTTAAGAGTTCATCGGAAGCCGTGTTCGCCAGTGGTGGTGGCTCACTTGGACCTGCTGCAACTTCATCCGGATCCGGAGCGTGATCAAAGGTGCCTGCAGAGACAAGTTCTCGTTTTTCGACGGTTTCCTCAACCTCAACGATTTGCAGCGCGCGCGTTTTGGGGTGCACCTCAAACATACGCCGCTCCGCCCAGGCATAGGCATCATCGTGGTGATCCACATAGCACAGCACCATGCGGTCCCCTTCCTTGTGAACGATCAGACGCACATCGCGGTTGGCACGAACCGACCAGAAGTTTTTGTCCTTTGAATTGTCGATGCGGTGGAAGGATTTACCTTCGCCCGCCGGGTCCATCTGAAGATCAAAGGCAGCCATCTTAGCGGCCTTTTGCGACTGGTTGTCGAGCTTGGTCAGCGCAGATTGAAAGGTGTCGGCGATGAGGAACTTCACAGCGTGAGTTCCATCTGTTTGTTAAGGTACATCCAATTTCTAATCTTATAATCCCTTGGTTCAATCCGTTGCGGATGTATCAGCGACATCTCAGAATTTCTAATAAGAACAATACTGCCAATTGAAACAACTTCCTCCGAAGACGTGAACTCAAACTGAATGGGAATGTCATCTATTGCGTCTGTTATTCGTCCCCAAACGTTGACTTCCCAACCATTGCGATCAATTTGATCAACGACGACGTGTCGCCATTCACTGTTTGGATCGTGTTTCGAGATACCGCGATAAATACCCAACGAACTTGCTGCCTCAACAAGTTCAACTTTTTCTCCGCGTTTTCTTGGCGTAATTGCCGGACAGACATTTCTAACAGTATGTTCGTTTTGAAGACGGTGATCTGTACATGGATGCTTAGGCCACGGGGGCCCCAGGTCATCGAAATAAACCCGGCTCCCATAAGAATTTGCGTAAAAGAAAACTGTGCTTCCACATACTGGACACTTTGCATTTGGCTGAACGAAACAGGAAGAGGAGTAACTATTTGCGCCGAATTCTCGGAGGCACCTCCTGGCATCCCTTTCGCTCAAGAAACTCCTAACTCGTTCGCGAGAGAGGCCAGCGCGGCCGTATTGTACGCACCAAGGACAAATGCAATCAGAGTAATGGTTGTGGCCAGCCAAGAATACAACTCCTCAAACGCTGAACACCTTCATAACTTCATCCCCATAATGATTTATTACCTTCACGGCGATGCGGCCACTGTCGGGGCGCGGGAAGGAGCGGGAGGTGTCGCGGTAAAGGGTTTGCCAGGCTTCTTCGTTGATTTCGGCTTTCAGCGCTGTCTTGAGAGATTTGTACGGGTCGCCCGCGCCCAGGAAATAAGCGTGGCGCACAAAGAAGCTTTCTTCATTGTAATCATCATCAATAAACCAAGCGGCGATGTCCTGCGTGTCGCCATGGCGGATCTCACCGGTCGCCGGCACAAACACATCCATGCCTCGGATGGTGACGGTCAGGTCTTCGCCCTTTTCATTGATGGCAATGTCGGGCTCGCCAATCACCATGAACAAATTGGCGTTCTTATCGCGGCGCAGATCTTCCGCCATATGAAGGTCGGGGTTCATCTTCGCCTTGATGATGCGCAAGGGGCCAAGCTTGGTTACGTCGCTGGCATGGGCGTCGTATCCAAAAGCGCAGGCGATCAGAATGTCAAAGCGTGCTTCGGTGGCTTCACGCGCCGCGGCCATCAGGTCCGTGCGATGCAGGGTGCCATATTCAGGGCCGATCATGATGGCGGCGCGTCGTTCGCTCTCCCCTTCCAGGAAGTGGCCTTCACCGCAAATCATGTCACCTGCCCAGGGCGCGATGTGGTTAAACGTTATGCGGTCTTCCTTGACCCCTTGCTGCACACCAGCGGTACGCAGGTTTTCGAGGATCACTTGAACGAAATCCACTTCGTCAGCAAGCGCGCTTCTGCGCTTTTTGGATTGGAGTTCGGGAAGAAAGTCGTCTTCGTCCATGGGCACCACGCGGTGGGGCGACAGGCTTTCGACCGTAAAGGGGCCCGCCACGCGCACACGCGATTTGTCTTCGTAAGGACGGTCATAAAGGAATTCCACGTCAGCCGCCCGTGCGATGGATTCGTCAATATCTTTTTGCCGCGCAATGCGCTGTTCCCACCACTGCGCATGGGCGTTTTTTGCATCGCTCGACCAGTCGTCAGCTGCATCTCGGGGGATTTCCCATTCTTCCCATGTTTCGCCGACGGCTTTGTTGAGCTGTTCGCGCAAAGGCTCAAGTTTTTCTTGATAGGTTTCCCAAATTACATCGATCTCCGCATTGTTGGCGATGGATTTGAGTGTGATGTGCGGTGCGCGCTCATAAACGAAGCCCTGTCGCACATCCCCAAAGGTTGTGCCTTCAATGGGTGGCTTGCCGGTGATTTCCGATTCTTTTTGTCGTCCGTCAGCTGAATCTTTGAGGTAATAGTACGGATACTTGGCGGCCATCAGCCGCTGCCGCGCAAGCGCCAATGCGACGCGGCTGGTATCTATGGTAATCCAGCGCCGCCCCCATTGTTCTGCGACCGTTGCCGTTGTGCCGGAGCCGCAGGTCGGATCAAGCACAAGATCGCCGGGATCAGTGACCATGAGAAGGCAACGCGCCACCAAACCTTCATTCGTCTCTACGACGTACTTCTTATCGGTTGCACCTCCGAATTCTGTCCACACATTCGACAAGGCATAAACCTGGAAATCAGAGAACTTGCGTAGGTACCTTATCGCTGTTTTTTGTGGAATTACGCGCCCGCTAGCGATGAGGCGACGCATTCCTTCTTCACTGGTCTTCCAACGAGTTTGAAGTGTGGGTTGAAACGTCTTCCCAACGAAATTGACTGTGAACCATGAAGCCGCGCCTTCACCTTTCTGTCGTCCCATGCTGGCAGATTGGAGATCACTGGCTGTTGCGAAGTCTGAGCCAGCTTGCAAGGAATCAGGCGATCCGAGTTCGGTTTTTGTCGCCGGGCGTAAGATGCCACCTGGTTCAACGACTTGTCTGTAATGAAACCCTCCCTCTGCTCCTGGAGTCTTTTTTTTGTAAATCGCTCGGTACTTGGCCGCAGATCGGTCTTTTGTATACCAAACCAAATAGTCCGCGACCCCCGATATGAGATCGTTTGTAGACGAGGTCGTTTTTGTAACAGTAATTTCGCTGGCAAAGTTTTCTTCTCCAAAAACTTCATCCATCACTGTACGGACGCGATGCACGTTTTCGTCACCGATTTGTACAAAGATGGACCCGGAATCGGTCAGCAAGTCGCGCATCACGGTGAGGCGGTCGCGCAAATAAGTGAGATAAGAATGGATGCCGTCTTTCCACGTGTCGCGGAACGCTTTCACTTGTTCTGGCTCTCTGGTGAGACTATCGAGCTTTCCGTCCTTTACATCGCGCGAACGGGTTGAGACCTGCCAATTGGAGTTGAATTTGATGCCATAAGGTGGGTCGAAATAGATTGCTTGCACTTTCCCGCGCAGTTTTTCCCGTTCCGCCAAGGATGCCATGACCTGTAAGGAATCGCCCAAAATCATGCGGTTCGACCAGTTCTGGTCGTGTTCGTAAAACTCGGTTTTGGCTTCCGCATCAATGCCGTTAAAATCGGAGAATAAGTCCGGCGCGTCTTGCTCGTCCTTACGCTTTGAGCGCTTCACCAAATCATCGATCAACGCTTTGGGATGGATCTTCTCTTGCACGTAAATCGGCGGGACATTGACGACGAGGTCCGACCAGTCCTGATTGTCTTTGCCGCGCCAGGTGAGCTGCGCATCACCAATTTCGATGGAGCCCGTCTCTGCCAGTTGGGCACGCTGTTCTTCCGTCAGCGTTATTTTGATGCCGTTCCAAACAATCTGTGGGTCCAGATCTTGTTCCCGTTCCCGCACCTCACCCTCTGCCAAGGGCCGCGCGCGGGAATAGGCCACCGGTTTTTGTGGCGTGATTTCCTCTAACCGCTCATTGATCGCCTGAAGCTCCGCCGTTGGAATATTCCGCCGCTTTGCTTCTTCATGGGTGAGCGTTTCGACTTGCTTTTTCTTTTTGGTAGTTCGGGGCGTTCTTTTGGCCATATTACTTCCGATAATACCTCGCCTACGAATGTAGAAACTCTAGAAATACCTTTTGGTGACTATCAACAATGTTTTGTGCAGAAGACATAAGCCCTCTATCGGCGCTTTCTTCGAGCCAGGTAAGATTGTCTTTGATGGCTTTTCTTTGATTTGCATCCGTTAAGCCAAGTATCCACAACGCCTTGTCGATAACTCTAGTGCCGTAGAGACCATGCGGTTGCATTTCTTGATTAAGCAAGTGAGATAGCTCGTCAAAACCACGCTGATCTAGCGAGCAATAATAGGCCTGGGCTCGAACAGTTGGTCCACCGCTACAAATCCCAAGGGCATCTGCAGCTTGACTGTCAAACCGTGTCCAATCAGTCGGAGATAGAAACCAGGCTAGTTTCGAAACGAGAGAAACCGGGCGGCCGGTTGCCCCTTTTTCGAAAATCTCTTCGGCGGCGCGGTTGCAAATGTTTGCTTTGAAAGATAGGTCGCCTTCGCTCCACCTGTCGTCAACCAGCTCGTTGACGGTCGTTGCGACAAAAGATCGAAGGCTTTTAACTTCCTTCGGCAATTGACGCGCAACTTTGTATTCCGCCGCTGCCTCTGCAACCAGGTCAGCCGTAAAGCCGCCTTTTGAAACCTCTAGAAGAAACCTTTTGTCACTTCTATTTCGCGGGTTTTCATTGAAGGTTTTCGCGTGTTCTGCGACGGCTGCAAGAACTAGATTTCTTGAATTCACTTGTTACTTCGCCTTCATCTCTAGATTCTTCACCAGCTCGGCAAACTCTTTTTCCATGCCGAACACTTCTGTGAACTCCTCAAAAGCCCAACGTCCGAAACGGTGGAGATTGTTAACACCAGGGACCCAAAGCTCGTTCATCGTTTGTGCTTTGAGTTTTGCGTCTTCATCGCGATAGCCCTTAACTTCGAGGATTAGGTTGAGCGGCTCTATTTCTCCTCGGCCATCATCCAGGCGCACAATAAAATCTGGCACATAGCGGCGCGTGACCGGTCCGTTTCTGTAAGGCACGTCGAAACCAAGACCTTGGTTCTTAACGTAAGACAAGACCTTTGGGTGTTCTTCGCAGATGCGCGCGAGTTCTGCTTCCCAGGTTGAATCTTCAACCACGTGGCTCACATGGCAACGCTTGGCGTCGGTAACAAAGCATGGCTTTGAGGTGGTGAAGTTAACGAAGCGCGTATCCCCTTCTGGATTGAAAGTATCGATAACAGCCGTAACTCTGTTTTCTCCATCAACGGTTTTCTGGCATGCAAGGAAAATGCGTTCGCATGCTTTATCAATGACACCGGGCCACGTTACCATCGCAGGAAAAGTACCAGCTGCTTCGCAGACCAGGTATTCTTGATCAAGCCATTGAGTGACCACGCGCTTCACCTGTGGAAAGAGAGACATGTTCATGCCGCCCTCATCTTGATACTTGGTTGCCAACAGATGTTTGGTCAGACGAAAAGCAATGGAATTGGGGCGAGCATATTCATCAAGCGGCGCCTCAGGCGACATGATTTGTTGCTCGCCAACTACACCGGACATGTACGTTTTAGTAGCGCCGATTTCAGATGGATTTAACCGAAACTTCGAGTCTTCTGTGAACTGAGCGGTTATTTGTTCATCTGGCAATGCGGTACGATACCCTTCTACGCGAGGAAACCGAATGGCGAGGTGAGCACGTTCTCGCCGAGCCTGAACGCGCGTAACAGGTTTGGGGGCGGTTGGAGGGGCAACGGTGGCCTTCGCCGTGAAGTCAAAGGGGATGCCCATAATGTCAGCATACTCCACATCGAAAAGGCCATCCTGATTGAGCTCATAACTTTTGCGTCGCAACCCACGCCCGACCACTTGTTCGCACAAGAGCTGGGTGCCGAACGCTCGCACCCCTAGAATGTGAGTGACGGTGTTGGCATCCCACCCTTCCGTCAGCATAGAAACAGAGACAACACACCGAATTGATTCACCTAAGCGACCTTTTTCACCGACCGTATTCATGACCTCGCGCAACAGGTCTTCATCGGTGATCTTGACCTCGCCGGGTGCGCCCTCGCGTTGGATCTTTTCCTGCCGAAACTGTTCAATTTCTGGGGCTAGTGCAGCGCGAAACGCAGGATCGAGCCCCTCTCCCGTGTCTATCTGGGCTGAGTCAATGAGGAGTGTGTTTGGTTTTTCGAGCCGTTGATTGAATTCATCATAATTGTTGAACAGCTTTAATTGACCGGGAACCACCTTAGCGGGCTCTTTTTCTGTTTCTGGCGTTTCATAACCGGCAATCCAGTCATGCACGATTTGTGATGTGGTGGTGTTGTTGCACACCACGATAAAGACCGGTGGCACTTCGTGCCCCATGGCGCGCCATTGTTCATCGGTTTTTTCGTAGTGGGCATAAAGAGAGCGCAACGCTGTGATGAGGGGCGTGACTTCGGCCAATGCTTCCGGATTGCCGCCGCCGCTTTTGGCGCGTCCTTTCTTGGGAAGCTTCTTCCCAATGTGATCCCAAAGGTTTCGGTAAATAGGTTTGCCATCAAGCGTGGGCATATTGTCGAGAATGGGCACGCGCGGCAGTTTGACGATGCCGCATTCGATCGCATCCATCAACGAAAAGTCTGTGATTGTCCATGGGAACAAGGTCCCCTCGCGATAGCCAGATCCGCGTAAGAAAAAGGGGGTGGCTGACAAGTCGTAAATCGCGCGCACGCCGATTTTTCGTTTTGCTGTTTCAATGCCGCTGATCCATAGGCGGGCTGCTTCGTTATTCTCTTTCGCCTCCTTTTTGTCATCTCCCTTCGATTCTTTGACATCATCCGTACCCGGTTTTTCACGGTAGCAATGGTGCGCCTCATCATTGATGACGACAATGTTTTTCATGGTGAAAAGGTCGCCGATTGAACGGCGCAACATTTCGCCCTCGGTTTCTAAGGTATTGACCTTTTCCTGTCGGCGACCTTCTATAGCGGCCCGTGTTCCCTTTGAGAGTTTTGTTGTCTCACGTCTTTGAAATGCGTGGTAATTGGTGACCACCACTTTGGCTGCTGTGATGTCGTGCATCAAATCGGATGGCACCAGTTCGCGTTTCTCGTAGTAGCTGTCTGGGTCCGAAGGATCGAGCACGCGCAATCGATCACGAATGGTGATACCCGGCGCGATGATCAGAAACCCTTTTGAATAGGATTTGGAAGAGGGGGCGCGGACTGCATTGATGGTCTGCCACGCAATTAACATGGCCATCACGGTCGTTTTGCCCGCACCAGTGGCCATTTTCATGGCAAGGCGAAAAAGAGCGGGGTTGGATTCAACATTTCCGCCTTCGAGATGGTCCCAGATTCGCTTGTATTGACGCTGCCCACGGGCGACTTCCGTGAGCCAAATAATCGTTTCCGCTGCCTCTCGTTGGCAAAAGAAGGGCTTAATGGAAGCAAACTTGTGGCTGCGCCAATGGTCGAGCAGCCGGCGGGTTGCCGGCGTGACGCCCCAGTCGCCCGAATTCGGCAATTCGCGCCAACTTTTTACGTGTTGCCGAATTTCATTGATGATAGGCGTTGGGTTGTATTGCTGATCCGCCTCATCAAGCATATCCCGCTGGGCATCATTCTTTCGCGTACGCTTGGCTTTTGGAACTGGCGTGTAAAGGTCCGATCTGCGACGTTCCTCGCGCGGCTGCTCTTCCGTCGGTTGCCCGTTTTCATCTAGCACATGATGGCGCGTTGGCTCGTCATAGGGCGAATTCAGAATGGGGTGCTTGAAGAAGTCTATCTTTGTCATGTCTTGAGGAGCGGGCCCTGTTTTCGGGCGGCAAAGCGATGATACATGCGGCGTCAGATCTACTGAATCTTACTACATCAGATTGATGATCTGGCCAAGTTGGACGCGCGAAAAACCCCCAAAATACACTTACTGGATGTGTGAAGCGTTTGTGTTATTGAAACGCACGACGATGACCAGCGGTCCTGAGCGCTGTTAGGAACGCGACCGCGATGGCCCGATTCTCCCCAATCGAGGCGAAATATCGATCAGCTACCAATCGGGTTCAAAGAAGAGCTGAGGGTTTGAAAATCGACCATTTGTCCATTCGGAAAAACGCCATTGAAGCTGCTGATCGACGTTCAAATTCCCTATGATGAGCAGGTGCCTCTCTGGCTTCCAACGATCAACATGACGGACGATTTCCGATAATGTGTCGAGCTTCTGCTCAAGCCACACCTTTTTGGTTTCTAACGCGTTCCTATCAGATTCATTCCAATCGTAGAATACAAGCACCGTAGAGTTGGACTGCCAGTGGGCAAGCGGCCACATCTCTGTTTCGATATCCCCTTCGTTTTCATGCTCCACAAGCATTCCGGCCTTGGTCTGCCAGTAGGTTTGTTCAACTTCAAAACTCGGCTCGACCAACATCAAATCAAACTTTGCCCACTCGTGATGCAGTGAAGAAGAGTTCTTCCCCACGGATTCAGCCCAACGCTTGACGGTAAGCGGCAGCACACCGTACTTGCCGTGGTCAGATTTGTCCCCCAACATGAAACGGGTCCATGCTTTCTTGTTCTTGTAAAGAGCAAACGCATCAGGTACTTGCCGCAAGCATTCATGGAAAGCATCTTGGAAAGTGGTCAACAAGACTTGATGATGGTTTGAGCGATTAGTAGACAACGACTGTTTCCGGAATGGACCTAGAAAAGCTGGTGACCCCGGCAGGATTCGAACCTGCGACCTACGGATTAGGAATCCGTCGCTCTATCCGACTGAGCTACGGGGCCATAACGATCTTGCTTATATCAGAGCCAAGTGTATGCGACCATCCCGTCGTAGTTTACTTGACTAGCACCCAAACGACGGCCGGGATTGTTGCTTGCATAACCGAATCACAGCAAGGTCAATACAGCCAAGATCCTCTGCCGGTTTGCTTGGACGTGCCGCGCGAGGAAAATGTCCGATAAGGCTAGAGGACATGAACTCAACCAAGCAGCCAACAAACTGTTGGCGAGTTCGCAACAACTTTTGCGTCGATGCCTGGGACGCGACTGGTTGCAGTCAAAACTAAGCATAACCAAAAACCGAAAATTGAGCAGTGGTAACGCCCACAGTGAAGCGAATGGCGCGTTTAAACTGTTTGGAGAAGTTTGGTGTGGACTGGATTCTTATACTTAATGCAGGAGAATATTATGAGTAATACCGACGGGCCGTTTGTTCCCAGGCCACCTATGGGCCTACAGCCTTCTTTGGACAACGCTGATCCAATTTCTCGCAACGACTTAGAGAAGATTGTCAAAAAATACAATGAATACGTAAATGAGTGGAACCTGTATGAGATGGAAAAGGGTCCGGTTCAAAACCCCCCAAAAAGTAAGCACGGAGTACCGAGCTACTCCAACTTGGACCTTGAAAGAATGTATTGGACAGACGATCTGATTGGCCGAACATGTTGTATGAAAGTGAAGGGATGGGCATGTTGGGTATCGGGTTCATTGGCTTGGCCATGGCTCCGTACGCCAATTATTGTTTCTGATGTTGTATGGGCTGGCTGGAAGCCAAAACAAGCGATCAAACTATCTGATCTAAGTTTCTAAAAGCCGGCAACTTGAGCGTCAGTGGTTGGGATGACCTCTGTCGCCTGCCTGCAACCAGGGAAAACTAGAAGCCCAGGATTTTTTCATGATCGCCTTTAAGCGAAAAAATTTCTTCTGAAGCGCGAAGTTTGCCGTTGCGTTCGTCAGCTACCGTGCTCATCGTTCGCGAGAAATCACCCGTAAGGTCCGGGAGTGTTTTGATACGCCGATCACCATGCGAGGCGTATGTGTTGTGAGCTCCCGTTTCGATCAGCTCTGCTCGGGCTAGTTTCCAGGTGTCATATATGAATTGGGCCTGTTTAGTACCATTCAGCATTTTTCCATCGATATCAAAGGCTACATAGCTAGGTGTTTCTTCATCCCTGAAAATCTCCCTGTATCGGGCCATTAAATATTCAATCGGCCAAAAAGTATGGCCGCCGGCGGGAGTGGGGTAGCGTTTCTCGAGGCGTTCAAGCTTCACAATTATGGCTTCGTATAGCGAACTAATTTCAGAAATTATTGGATCCTCACCATCAAGCAATAGCCCATCCAAATCTGAAATCCGTTTTAATGTTCCAATACTGCGACTTATGCGAGCCTTGTTTTTTCTTAGACGGGGATCCATCCAAACTGTGAAAAGAAACACCAGATCAAAGGACACACCCTTTCTTGCAGCGACACAGAACTTACACTCGCCGCAATATCCCTCAACACTGTCATGCTCTAAACGTAGGCGATTTTTTTCTGAAACTTTAGCAACCATTTTCTTGGCGAAACTCTCACTTCTAATGATCGATCAAAGGCATTCTATAGGGACTCCAATCAAAGATGGAGTATTGAATGTCTACTTTTTCAACTGTTAAACGGAACCAAAACCTAACCAATCACGCGGGTAAAAAAATTGTCCGAGAATCTGATTGGCTCACGACCAATGAAGTCGCAACACTAATAGGAATTTCGCCGTCTTCCCTGGAAAAGGCGCGATCCACAGCACATGGTGCTCTTGCCTCTATCCCCTATGCGAAAGTTGGTCGGAGTGTTCGTTATTTTCGACCTGACATTTTAAGTTTTCTAGAACAGCACAAAGTGCCTGGCTGCCTTCGCGTACAGGGGACCAAGTAATGAAAAAATTCAATCGAAAGAAGCTACTCAACCACATAACTCAAGACCTCTGCCGCAGATTGATACGTTGGGGTTACGAAGGTGAAGTACAAGGTGATGAGTTTAGATCTGGCGATGCCACCGGTACAGTTGGGGATTCGTGCTTCATTAGCCTTAAAACCGGTCTGGTCCATGACTTCAACCCAGACGCTTCTCCGGTAAGAGATATTATCGAAGGCGTCGCTAGAAGGCGGGGAATCTCATATGAAGAAGCTGGTTGGCAAATAATCGACGAAGAAGGACTTGATACGGATGAATTTCGAGTCAAGTCATCGGTAACCAAGAGAGAGTCTGCTGTAGTTCCGGTTCCAAATGATGTGGAAGAACCAAAACTACCAATTGGATTGCCTCATCCAAAGCATCCTGACTTTAAACTGAGCGGATATTGGCGATATCTAAATGCTGATGGAAGTCTGCATCACATTCGCGTCCGATACGATGGAAAAAAAAAGACAAACCTGCAAAGTTAGTTTTCCCGCTTTCATACGTTGGTGGTCAGAAATGGGAGTTTTTGGAGCCTCAATACGGAAAGCTTCCTCTTCTAGGTTTGCGTGAGCTGATCCAGAACCCTGACAAGAATGTTCTGGTCGTCGAAGGCGAAAAAGCTTACGAGGCCGCCAAGATAGATTTCTTGGAATACGTCGTTGTCACATGGGCAGGCGGGGCTAATCGTATTCATAACTCCGATTGGTCCGTCGTGGAGGGACGACACCTCATTCTATGTCCAGACGCCGACGCAGCTGGTTTGGCTACAGTAGAAGCTCTAAGAAGCGAAGCAAGTCGCGCAAATGCCGCAAGCCTTCACTATGTCCGGTACGACAATAGATTTCCCAAGGGTTGGGACTTATATGATCCAGCCCCCAACGGTGTGGACAAAAAAAGGCTCATAAATTCTGCCACGCCGGTCGACCTTAGCGCCGGTAGGGCCTTCCTGTCGTCGACTTATCATGAACTCTCAGAACGCGTGTTTTACGTAGTCGCCGAAGAAAAGTTCTTTGACCCAACTACTGGCTTGCTGATGTCCGCACCGCAATTTGATGCGGCTTTCAGGCACTTGAAAGAAGCGAAACGCGGGCGTCTCTCACAGCGCTTTCTGAAGGACTTTCCTGGACGGAAGATTGACGAGTTTCGATTTGTACCAGGACTGCCTGACAAAGTCAGCAGAGACGAAACCGGCGTCATTTTCTTCAACATTTGGAGGCCGTCCTCAATCGATCCCGTGGTTGGAGACGCATCGATATTCACAGATCATCTTCACTTAATTGCCGGAACAAACGAGCAATTTGAGTTTCTTGCAGACCTTCTTGCCTACATAGTTCAGAATCCCGGCAAGAAGCTTATGTTTGCTGCTCTCATTTATGGCGTTCATGGAACAGGAAAAAGCTACATCGGCGACGTCATGAGTGAGCTTGTTGGTCGGCACAACGCAACCATGCTGGTGACATCAGAGCTTAAAAGTAGCTTCAATGAGTATCTGATCAATAAACTTTTGCTTGTTGTTGAAGAGTTGATGGCGCTTGGCCGAAAAGAAATCACGAACACTCTTAAGCCGATTATCACTCAGCCGAAATTGCCACGCCTTGAAAAACACAAACGCCGGGGTGAAATCGATAATTATGTTAACCTCATCCTGTTCTCAAATCATGAAGATGCCCTCTATATTGAAAATACCGAGCGGCGGTTCTTCGTGATCGATAGCCCGGCACCCCGTCAGCCAGCGGAGTATTTTGAACGCCTATGGAGTTGGACTGCGGGGAACTATGGAGTGATTCTGAACTGGTTTCTGTCTCGTGATTTGGGCCACTTTTCGCCTATGGTACCGCCGCCGGAGACTGAGGGACTTCGGCGAGTCAAGGAAGCGGGATTGTCCGATGTTGCTATTGATATGCAGGGTCGGATTGAGCATCACGAAACGCCATTTGTTTTCGATATCGTCGAAGCGGAAACAATCTTAAATCACTACTACCGTGAAATGGGCGCCGGAAAAAATGAAGTCTTTAAGGCCTTAAAAGAGTGTGGAGGAGACCGCAAAGGACAACACAAAATTATCGTTGATGGCGAACCGATAAAAAGGTCGCTTTGGATAATGCGTAACCATGATCAATGGAATTCGGTGTCGCCTTCAAAACGCCTGAGGGCATTTGAGAATTTTCACAACGGCCTCACGGAAGTTACGGACGACAATCTACCATTTTGATCATGGTGGATGCACTTTTTAACGAAAGTGCATCCAATCATTCCTTGTACTGAAGTTGTTCAGCATACTTCCTCACCTCACGCAAGCACCCGATCACCACAATACCCAATCTCTGAGACTAGGTGCCTAACTAAGACTAAGTAGAATATGCAAAGTTGACGGGAAGCAATTACCCAGCACGGAGGTTTGGTACAAAGTTGGTCATCGAGAATCCGAAAAATACAAACCGGGATCCGGAAAAGCTTGTTTTTATGACAGTCCATCCCGGTTGTAGGGATTTGGGAGGCTCGTCACCGCCAATGTCCTAGGTTGATAATGCGTGGTTGCAAGGGTTTGCTAATCTGAATTAGGCTTGGATAGGCAATTAGACCATTGGTTCACCAAACAACCAGCCCGTTTGCCTAATCATTCGTGTTGTACGATCCTTCCGGCGTGCTACCTGCTCCGATAAAGCTGCATGGACCTCCTTAACCGGAGGGAGAGGCGGGCACCAAACGAGAGCGTCGTAGCTATTCGGTTTGGAAGGGACGGACGCCCCTTCAGGCTGCCATCCATAGAGGTCAAAGGCACGGTACTGAAGTAGCTGCACGATGTCCTGGTTTGTGTCCGTCATCTTAGCTAGAAAGGCCGGGGAAACACAAAGGTTCGCGAGGTTTGTGTAACAGGTAGGGTCGACACTCCGCGCATGGACATGATTGAACTGTAAATCTGGCGGCCGACGTTTGATCTGATTGGCCCATAGGAAGGCATCAGTGGGCGCTTTGTTATCGTCTAGGCCCACATGTAAGCCATCTCGGATCTCCGTCGTGCCCCGTCTCGCGAAGTCTCTGATGATGGGAAAAACTGCCCTATTTCCGGTCTGAGCGACAGTCTCTGGGTGGCTGAACACAGTCAAAGAGGCGACTGCCTGCTCCAAGCTGCCGTATTGAGTCTGGTGGATTACTCCAACCAGGGCCAATCGCCCATCAAGCTCAAAATCCAACAGATTCCGCAAATCACCTCCGACAGCCAATGTCGAATGTGACTCATAACCCGTGGTCTTTAAGTCTACAACCCCCGACGCAGTATCACCATGGATCTGCGCGACATACTATCCCACAATATTCAACGTCTCAGACGGGCCAAAGGCTGGAGCCAAGAGGCTTTTGCAGATTATGCTGGAATGGATCGGACTTATGTCAGTGGCATAGAGCGCTGTGTCCGCAACCCTACGATTAGGGTTCTTGAACGCATGGCTGGCACTCTCGAGGTTGAGGTCTGGCTGCTGTTGAAACCGCCAAGAAAGCGCTCAAGGAAGAAAGCCTCAAAAAACTAGGAAGGACATTGGGGAGTAGTTTCGCTGCTTTATGCGATTAACAATGCTTCGCCACAGCTCTTCGCCTCCCATCTCAACCGGAGCGCAATTCAACTAAGTGATTCCAAAGAAATAATAATTAGCATACGATGTTCCATAGTATACGCAGTTCTAGATTATGTGTTCCTGGGCTCTTAGTCATCCTTTTAGATAATCTTGAAATGACCTCCGCCGATTAAGTGAGTGTCTGCAATGCATTACGCTGTCGACAATGTGACGTAATAAAACGAGGAGCTACTGTCCATCGGTTTGATGTGGATTTGTGAGGACATGACGTTGGTCCGGGGTGTCAGAATAAGTGTCTTTCCTGTACGTTGTTTAGAGTGGTTTGACGCCTGAAAGCCATTCAGCGCAAACCACAGCAATTGACTTATGGCCTATTTGCCATGACAGAGTGTTAGGGAAATCAATTCTTGATCTTGTTATACGCGTCGGTGAAACCAGAAAGCGACATCGATGTTGTTATGATGTCTCGTGCCCTGTCCTGAAACTTAAGCGTAATATTTGCCCCCTTAATCATCAGTTCCAACTCTTTGTCAGAAATGGGCCGGTTTGCGTAACATCCCTTTTGATCGCAAGACGTCAACGCAAAATTTCGCGCTCGATTGTCGTCAACTTGCACCTCGATGCCTGGGCCAAGCAAGACAGCAAGCGGTGTTTGAAAAACCACTGAAATCTTCTTTTTACCAGCTGGTACATTCATTGACATACGGATCACTTGCTGACCATTCGCTTGGAGCAAGACCGAACGCCCCAGCTGACAGAGTTGATCACCGCCGCGGCTATCGCTGGTGCAGCTTGTGTACCAATCTGACACCACAGTATTGACGCTCTTGTTTGGGTTTTGCGAGGTGGCTTCTTGTGCCGGTGAATTGGTAAGTGGCAACAAATTGGACACCAGCGTCAGCGAAACCACGCGTAAGATTGAAACCATTCCACCCTCCAATTTGTCACTGCAGCATCGAAGCAGATTCGCTATCTCAGCTGTGATCTGGGCCGATGTAGACCAACTTGCTGACTTCATCCGTCTCCAACCCAATCATCAAGGGCTGGCGAGCATTTTCCACAACAATTAGGTCATAGATCTCCGACACTGAACCAGAGATCTTGATCGTATAGTCGATGGAACCAGTGTTGAGATTGATTGCATAGATCGCGCATTCTGGCTCGACCTGCTTGTCAGTGAGGATTTTGTCCAACGGAAGGCCAGAGAAGACCTGATTGCGCGGCAAAGACGTTCCCAACAAGGCATAGTCGCCAAAAAACCGTAGCCCCCTCAAAAAACCAGTGCAGAAACAAACTTCTTCAAACTTACCAGTCTTCGGATCGACATGGCCTAAGCGTCCGCGCCCAGCTTCGACCAGCCACAATTTGTCTCTATACAGCCGAGGAGTGTGGGGCATCGACAAGCCCTCGCAAACAACCTCATTTGTCCGCGCGTCTAAGATTACGCCTCCGTCGGCGCGCTGTTCATACCACCCGTTTGCTTCGTTGGTTTGCGAAACGACCGAAACATAGGCTATTTCATCTCCGTCTAAACAAAAGCCATTTAGATGGCATCTGTCTTCGCCGACGATCCGGTCGATGAAAGGCGGCTTCCATATCGGATTGAAGCTGCCCTGATGATCTAATGTGGCGATGCAGTTGTATTGGGTAACTGCCACCAGAAGTGTCCCATCGGACTGCACATGTAGGTCATGTACATCCACACTGCCGGTAACATGGCAACTTCGCGGCAGATAGAGCCGATCCCAATTCTCGATTCTCGCGCCAGGGTCCAGAGAATGTTCAAAGCGCCAAACCTGGAACAGGGTGCTGAGATAAAATCCATTCGGGGTTGGCGACAACGCCATGGCCCGCCCGAAATTCCGTTCGCAGGCCGATAATTGACAATCATTTCCTGGGCCCAAAGCGACCACTTTGCCAAGCGTGTAAGTAGTAAAGATTAGGCTCAGGTCATTGTCTGACAACCACGCGCGCGTTTCATCGGTGAAATGCACCTGAAAGGGCACTTCCTGCATAACAGGACGGTCTCGCGCTATCGGAGGAGGCGTGGTTTGATTATCGCTCATAAAAAAGAGCTACCAGGAGCCTAGCACTGGTACAAGAGCAGTGAGCTTGTCATCTCAGAACTGCCATTGCAGTGTGCCGGCAACTGTTTGCTCGGTAAGGCGTTCCGCGAGTTCGGCGTCATAGTTGACGAAGAGCTTTGCTCGGTCCGCAAGCATCACGCTAATACCACCACCCACAGTCGCGGTGGTGCGTGGGGCTTTGGTTCCCTGCACCGTAAATGAACCTCCGGCCAAAGCCGCATTGATCACCCGTTCAGTTTCATCGAACTCGTGGTTTAGGAATGTCCGAAATTCGGGAGTAAGCCTCAGACCTGTATCCAGCTCAACTTCCTGCCGAAGTCGTGCACCTACCGATCCTGAAATCGAATTCGTTTCTCGATCAGACACCGTGAGGTTTGCGGCACCAGCACCAGTTTCTGTGTAACCGTCGGCCTGGAAATTGGTATACCGCACGGATATAGCCGGCTCGACGATCAGTTCCCCGATGGCATTAAAGGCGTAACCACCTTCTACATACCCCGTGATTTCATCCGCATCGAAATTGCTTAGCGCCGTTGACGAAAGCAAGGTGATGACGCGCTGACCGTCAAAATCCGTAAATGCATAGGACAGAGCGCCAGCAACATATCCGTCACCGATATTTGCTCCGCCAAAGGCGGATAGGCGGAACGTGTCACCTTCGACCTCGGTGAGCCGAGCGTCTACGTCCGCTTTGGATTTCGAATAGCCAATGGACAGACCAGCCAGAATGCCGCTGTCAAAGGCGTAGTCGACGCCAGCGGTAGTGCCGAATAGTCGATAGTCAGTATCCGCTGTATTCGCATTACCGGATTCAAGGTCGCCGAATGTGCCAAATCCCTCTATCCACGCTGAAAAACCGCTGTCGTGCGAGAACGTTTTGGACAATCCCGAAACAGAGGCCAAAATGGGTGCGTCAGTCATGGTGGTGGCAAAAACACCATCATTGGTGATCTGTGACAATCCGGACGAGATCTGACTGAAGGCAGCGCTTGCGACCTTGGTGTTCTGAGTGCCGCGAGCCACTCTGTTGCCGAGTAGAATGCCGAATCGATTGCTGAGAATATCGAGAACACTTTCCACATCGGAAATGGAAATGTCTGCTAAGTTGCCAAGGCCGTCGCCAGATAGACTGTCCAAGGCACCCAGTAGTTCTTCACTCGATAAGGCCGATATCTCATTGATCAGATTTTGAGCTTCGGGGGACAGATTCGGATCGTTTAAAAGTTGATCAATCACGTCGCCTATTTGCCGTTGATTTTCTGTCTCAGCGACTTGAGTGGCCATTGCCACCTGCGCCAATGTGAGTACGACGTCATTCCCATCACCGCCATTGGTGACGACACTTGCATCAAACAACGCGAATTCATCCGTAATGGTTCCAAAGCCAGATCCGGAGACTACATCGGCGCCATCATTTTCGACGATCGTGAAGGATGTTAAGCCCATGCCCGTGAATCCAGAGGCATCGGGAATGACATTCAATGTGGCGTCACTAATATTGACCGTACCTGTCACATCCAGTTTGTCGGCGGCAGTATCTGACACTTCAATTTCAAGTGTCGAACCGGATTGAAGTTTCAAATCTCCTGTAGAAAATGTGCCAATGGAGTTTCCGGGCGCAATTTTACCACCGGTTAAAGCGTTGACAGACCCAACAACACTGCCTGTGCCTCCAAGTGTGCCTCCGGCGTTTACATCCACCGTGGGACTGGTAAGCGTTGCATTTATCGAAAGCACGCCCGAGTTTACTGACGTTGTACCAGCTCCGCCAAGGTTAAAGCTGGAGTTCAAGGCCCAGTCTGTTCCATCCATGACCAGTGTTTCAAAGTTAATGAGTGCAGCACCCGTCGATCCGCTTTCGATCAACCTGACGGTATCCGTATCGCCACCTCCATCTGCAGTGTTCCCAATAACACCACCCGATCTCAAACGGAGCTCATCATTTCCTGAACCCAAATCAACCGAACGGAACGAGGCATCTATCCGTCCGCCAACAATTACTGTCGTGTTGCCAGCGAGGTCTTTTACGCCCGCGCTATTTGCCCCTAAGGCCAGGATATAGGACCCCGAAGCAACGTTGACGACGTTGTTTCCCGTCGACTTAAAATAGACACCGTGCGCTGTGTTTGAGCCCGTGTTGATCACCGCTGTGTCGTTTACAAACACCTGATTGTTCGTGCCCGCTGGTCCGTCGAAGAATACACCGTGGCTGCCATTACTTATGACAGTAGAAGTGCCGTTTAGCGTGACTGTATTGCCCGTAAGGTTGGTTGCCGATTGGAAGGTGATCCCCGCCCTGGGCCCACCTTCAATCCGTGTATTTCCATTAAGCGTTATACTATTACCGGAAATTGTGCCGGTCGCACTGGCCAGTATTCCTTGATAGGAGGTCGACTTTACGTAGCCATCAGTCAGATTGATCGTGTTATTGGAGATTGTACCAGCTCCAGCCCTCAGCCGAATTGGTTGATATGCGCTCGTCATGCTACCATTGAAGTATATTTTGTTGGAATCGACAGTGGACGCATTATTGCCAAAAAGTAAAACCCCATAGGAGGTCGGTCCAGCAGTAAGATTGGTTCCGGTGTTGATCGTCACAGTGTTTGAGATGACGCTGCCTGCATCTGTTTGAATGCGTACGTTTGATCGGCCGGCTATGGCTGTTCCACCAATCGTAACCTGATTTCCAGAAACGTCGCCACTAGCCGAAAATATCTCCACATTCTCTTGGGTAATTGATGTGGAGCTTCCATCTAGGAGGACTGTATTCAAAGTTACAGTGTCATTACTCCGCACATATACATTTTCTAAATTGTGGTCGAGTAGGCCGCCATTGTACATCAACACTCGGTTCATAGATGCGGCGCCGCTATTACCGTTGATAAACACACCGCGTGTATTAGCGATACTCCCAAGTGCGTTTTTTACCGAGCGACCACCATCAAAGATAATATCGTTATTGCTTACACCGGCTGAACCACGAAGGAATATTGCCTCTGTTCGACCAACAACCTGGCCCGAATTGAGTACAATTGTGTTGTTGCTAACCAGACCACTTGTATTGTTGATGTCGATGCCACGATTCGCGAATGAGTAGATCAGCGAACTATCATTCAGGTAAATATGATTATTTTCGATCGCGCCGCCCGACCGGTTAAATTCCGTTGCAGTGGTGTTATCTGCGAAAAGCCGCGACGTCCCATTCAACGTAATTGTGATGTTATTTGCTGAAAGAGATTGAACGGCTTGTTCGCCGGATGCGTATGTTTGCACCCTCGCCGCATCAGCCATTGTGATGGTTGCACCATCGTCGCCGCTCGTGAATCGAATGGCGGCTGAGTTGATGTTCATGTTCAGAATAGCGCTGTTCTGAAAAACAGTGTTCGTGTTCGCACCGCTCGGTTCAATTGGGGTGTTAACCGTCGTTCCGGTCTGGCAGGTCACGGTTTGGCCTGCCGCTGGGTTTACACTTGGCACGCAGGCAGCGTTAGCGTTTTGTCCCAGTGTCAAAGCAAACACCGAAGCGGTGCTAAGAAGTCCAATCCGGCAGACGGAAGAATCCTGTTTATTCTTCTTTCGAAGACGCCACCTTTCGCGGCGCGACACACCCCACATATATCCCCCCCCAAACCAACACCCCTATCGGTTTTATAGAGTGAGGCTATCAACTCATATTATTTAAGTCTAGGTTTCAATATGAAACCAAGCCGGGATTTCCGGTCCATTTTGGTAGGGAAGTTTCAAATCGAGGTTGTTATAACAAAAGCGGAAGGCTAATGCTTTGTTTCACTTGTCGGTCAATGGGTTGGCGTTTTGTTGTGACATCCAAAATAATTCTAGAGAGCTGTGTAGAAAGCACAACGCCAATAGTGATCGAGCATCAGGAGGAATTGCCCACTCTTCGCAAGTGATGGGTGAGGTGAGGTGGGCTCTCGGCGCAACTTAGTCATGTTTGTTCCGTTTGCAAAGTGTCATTCCTGGCGAAAAACGAGCAACTAGCTAACTGAATGGCTATTGTGAGGTAAGTTATGGAACCGACGGGCGGTCGATTTCAGAAGAAGTGGCAGCGCGAAAGATATCGAAAGTGCCGCGTCCACGGTGGGGATCAATGCGGTGCATCTGCCGATTGCCTTGAATCTAGTCATTTGCCCTATATGTTCAGTATGCAAATTACTTAGTTGCCAGTCACCTGGGCGGAGCGCACATAAGCTAGAAACAGCTGGCTTAGCTCACTTGAACTTGGTGAAGCGGGCAAGAACAGTGTTACTCACTTGGTTGGCGAGCAGTTCCCAGCAACTCTAGACACTCGCGGGATTGCCTAAAGCCGTAGTCAGTTTCGGAGAATTTCCATGCCGTCTTGGAAGCATTGGGGTAGACGGTCAAGTCCTCTGCAAGCCCCGGCATAGCAATGATGAGCGACGAAGCCCCGTCAATAAATGACATCACCCATGTGGCTACGCCATTATCAACGATTTCCGCTGATACAAAGTAGAGTGCGCCACCATTTGGTCGTGTTTCAGTTGACTTGTGGGCTGCTACTAGTCCGAGTTCTGGCCTCTCCTTCAGAGCTTCTTCAAATCCGGCTTCTATCAGCTTGACTGCTCCCTGCTCGACTTTTTCACAACGAAGGCTTGATTCACCGCAAGCCGTCAGCAATACAGAACACAAGACCAACAATAAAGATCTCACGATTAGCCCTCCCGTTGTTGCCCGTACGGCTCTATATACATCGCTTACCCAGAGATTGACATATAAATGTGACTTATAGTCCGTGGTATTATAGTCAACTGCGCTGACCCAGAATTCCACTTAGGTCTCGTAGAACGATTAACGGTAAAGCAAATACGGAAAACAGACTGGGAGCGGTAAACGGCACTCGAGATGCACCTCTGCCTTCCAAAATTCAGAGAGACGATAGACTTGGAGCTTTGAGTTTTTTCAGCAGGTTCGAAACAATTCCGCGGGATTTTGCTCCGTATACATCTTTATTGTCGCTGATACTTCAGTTGACTTAGTTTCCTATTATGTGCTCCAGAAGCACGTGTCTTCGAACTTTCGGCTTTATTCAGTGACCTTTGTTTTGATTAGGCACCTCAGTCTGCTAACTTGGGATTACAAAAGCGTCAATCCAAACTGCCTCGTGCGCACGTAGCCGCTATCACAAATCTCCAATCTAGAGGCAGCCCCACAACACTTCACAAGCAATTGTGTGAGTTGGGTGCATCGATCAAGCCTGGGCATGGCAATTGTTGGAGACTCCGACGCATTCCATCCTCGTTTGCTACAGATTTGCAAAGGCTGAAGCGCTAATGCCTTGAGGGGCTTTTTGGTTCAGTCGAGATGGTGCCAACAAGACGCTAGACGATGCGCAGATAGCTACGACACCAAGCTAGTTCGGTAGAATTGTGTCGCGCAACTCTTGGCCATAAATTTTCCTTTTGATGCTACTTACATCTACTTCCGCGAATAATTATATTAAAAGTTGTAGATAAAGCTCCCGATCAGATTTAAAGGAAAAGTTGGATTGACAGATATCGACCTACATCGCCGGCCCTCAGAGAATGCGAAATTCATAGCTGGGTTGTTGTGTAAAGGGATGCAGCCCACAAATGATGCCCGCTTCGTTCTGGAGAAACTCTACAACTTTAAACCCGGATTTGTTCACGGTTCTGTCTTCCTACTTGACGGTAGACGCCCGATAAATACTGCAGTCTTAGAGCGGTTTGTGCTCAACAATGATGCGCCCGTGCTAGAATACCAAAATGGGCGCTTTCAGGTCTCGTATAATGGAACCAAAAGATCCTGCGATCCGCTTCCACAGCCAAATTGTCTATCTGATGTGATAGAGGGTTTCGGCCCAGCTTACACTCTCGCGCAGATGCATAGCCCGACAACTCTTTTTCTGACTCCGCTTCGCGAGTGTATCTTTGCAGTGAAGGGCGAAATCTGTTCTTTCTGCAACTTCGAAGGAAAGAAAATGAATCCTGCCCGGCCAGACTCAGTGGCAGACGTGGTAAGGAAGGTAACGCTTGAACTCAACGTCAACCTACATATTGCTATCGGTAGTGGCACACCGAATTTGAACGACGGGGGGGCCAAATATTTCTCATCGATAGCTCGTGCCATTTCGAACGTCACGCCACTACCTATTTCAATCGAAATGATACCGTTTGCAGAAACAAGGTATCTTTACGATATGAGAGATGCCGGCGTGCGCTCAGTGATTTCCAGCATTGAAATTTGGGATGACGTGAGGCGCAAAAAATACTTGCCCGGCAAATCACGAATCAGCAAATCGACCTACAATGAGTTTTGGCAAAAGGCTACCAGAGCATTCGGTCGCGGTCAGGTAAGCTCGGTGCTGATTGCTGGTTTGGATACAGTCGATAGCGTTAAGCAGGGAATTGATGAACTTATTGAGATCGGTGTAATTCCGACGATAATACCGTTTCGCCCCTATGACGGAGTTGCGCTGGCCGACCATCCAGTATGCCCAATTGAGGACTACATCAGCGCTGCAAGTTACAACGCGATTCAGCTTTATCGATCAGAGCTTTCGCCAAAGATGCAAAGTGGTTGTACAAGTTGTCAGGGGTGCTCACTGGATGACCCAAGCGAAGTGCTCGAATTTGTTCACTGACCAGGAAGTATTTCAATCGGGATTGCTGCAATAATTGGCGTTGTCGGATCTATCTATGATTTTGTACTTAATGTTTGTGGGTTGAAACACTGACAAACTATTCACCAACTCACCCACTCTGATTGGCGCACAGCTGTATAAATCAAGTTGAAACTCCGTGGGTATTACTTCGTCCCAAAAGTGTGCCACTACATGGCTGGTTGTAATTAGCGCCATAACAGTGATTCCCCGGTTCCCCGGCGCTTGAGAATACTTGGCTATCGGCTCGGCAAGGAGGCTCATGTTTTGACTCTCTACGACACCAATCATCCAAGTTCTTGCGGTGGCGGTTTTCATTGGCGGCGAGAAACACTGACCTTTCATAATTAGATGATTGTGAATCAAGCTACTTTGTTTTCGCATTGAAGCAATCTCACCATTCGCCTGCGTACAACTCGTCAACTTAGATGCAGAGCCCTATTCCTATTGGCCTGCTGTTAAGGAGATTCAAAAAAGTTGGCGCACCACTTTGAGAACAAATCTGCGTCGAGTTGCTCCGTATCATCAGTTCGAAGCGTCGCGTCTATTGCAGGGTCGTGTTCAAGCAATTTTTCCAAGTACAGAAGGTCGATTTCGGGATGCATTTGTGTCGAGAGAATCTGGCTTCCCTTGACCACCAATGCATTTCTAGCGCCCCTGCAGTCTGCGAGGCACTCAAGGTCTTCTGGCAACTCGACGACTTCCTCATTATGCAATGCCGTCAAGTTGAGATTTTTCCTCGGTTGCATATATTCTTTGTACTGTTTTATGATTAACTTTCGGGAGCCTATGTTCCATCCACTTTCTGCTTTCGCTACAACTCCCCCTAGTGCCTTACATATAACTTGGTGACCAAAACAGATCCCTAGCATCTTGACTGAATTCTGATCGCAGTAGTTCACTATACTACAAAGGTCTTGCACACTGGCGGTGTTCGAGTTCACTGAACGGGGACTTCCGGTAATTATAATTCCTCGATAGTCAGGCAAACTTTTTGGTCGCTCCCCTGAGGAGACGTCAAAAAGATCGAGTCTTTCCGAAAATTTCGTGTCTCCAAAGAAATCCCTAAAGCGATCAAAGTCTTGAGGGAACTGAGGACCCAGCCCCTCTATGTGCTCATTAAAAGATTGGAGCACTGCAATTCTTTCATGACTTCTCACACCACAGGACCCTAGTTCTTATTCACAACAACTGCGCTAACCCACGTTTAGTTATTAGTGACCAATTAAGGGCGGAAAGGTCGGCTTCGTTGTATCTTTTGCAAGCTTCTTCAAACGTGTTGGACAGTTTTATGGTTCCCGACATTTTGTTGGCACCCTTGTAAAACGTAATTCCATGAACTCCACTTGCGATCAAACTGGTCAGTATACTGTATACGTTGGCGGTGTTGTCGGGTATTCTAAACTCGAACCTTTGGTCTCGTTTCACATGTCTAATTGCTGCGTTTCGTGTCTCATCGGATACACCGGCGGCTAATTCGAGCCACGTATTTTTCATTCCCTCATCATGAAGCCGATCGTAAGAGCCAACTGACGGACAATAGATAAGTTGGCAACGGTTGCACCAACTTATTACTCCGTTGGCAAATTTTTTTGAGCACTCTGGGTTTGATGCGTTGGGTAACCAATTCTCTGACACGCTGAAATTCACATGTAGCCCGCTGCCGAATTGACCAACACTCGGTTTTGGTGAAAAATCAATCTTCAGCTGGTGCTTCCGCGCAATCACTGACAATATAGCTTTAGAGATAACAAGATTTGCAGCTGCAGAATAGGGGTCAGTCGCGGTAAAGCTAACTTCAAATTGGTGAACACCTCCCTCTGCGTGAAATGTCTCGACACCCAATTGCAGCTCTTCGGCGTTTGCCAGAAAATCTGAGATGGTCTCACTGACTTCAAATTGACGATCTAACTTGTATGCATGAACTCCGGGGGGATCTCGGTCTTTTTTCCCTGAACTCGGAAACAAATAAAACTCAAGCTCAAGGCCTATTCGTACATCAATGCCGAGCAAATCAAGTTTCCCAATCTGGTCTAACAAGGCGGACTTGGGACAGAATGGCGTTTCGGACACACAAGAGACCAATTCCGTATTGGGAAATAATGATGTGGACCTTTTGTGTAGTCCATCGGAACGAATGCGAAAGTCTCGGTCTTTTTCAGACAGCCCCAAGCGATCTACGGAAGATGGTGTGAGGTAAACTTCATCTGTCGACTTAGACGTTAATTTGCCGATTGCATCGCCAGATCCATTGACAGCCCAAAATAGTCTCATGCTAACAATATGTAACTTTGTACACTTGTTTTAGCGGAAGTACATTTAATTTGTGCACGAATAAACTTTTGTACGAGGACAAAGAAAAACATAAATCGGCGAGTTCGCTAGTTGCAATCAATGCGCCGTCTGACTCGGATACAACGCGTTCTGGATCGGCGTCGTATTGGTGGGAATGGCTCGATACGTCAGCCGGGCTTACGATTACGACCCGGCAATGTCCAAGGTTGTCTTTTTGGAGGGCGACCGCAAATCCCTCGATAGCCTTTTTTGCTGCAATAAAACTCGCGAGTCCGGGGTTCTCGGGAAACCCCCAATCAGCAGATACTTGGTAAACTAAAGGCGAGATGCTGCTATTACGCAAAACTATTTTGGTAAGATTTATCGCTCCGAGGACTCCAGCTTCAAAGAGATTTGCTGTCTCTTCAATTTCAGTATCAACAGCAGCCCCCTCAACATAACCGAATGCACCGCTCCAAAGCACGTCAATCAGTCCGTTTGCCTTCACAAACTTCTCAATATTGCGATTGACAAGATCGAAGTCTCTAATATCCACATCTATGGTTGTTGATGTACCACCGAGCTTGGTAATATCCGATGCGGTTTGTTCGAGGCCATCTCGGTTTCTCGCCAAAAGTCCCACGTGATAGCCTTCGCTTCCAAATCTCACTGCTATAGCGCGACCAATTCCGTAACTGGCGCCAGAAACAACAATATTCTTCGCACTCATTTTATGCCTTCCTTTTTGATTGAGCAGCCGTGAGATTCTACCAATTGACATTAAGCCGTCGCTATATTTTCAAGAATAGCTTGGGCACCGAGATAGCCAGCGACTCCAGACACTAACCCACCACCATTTGCACTCGGTCCACAGTTCGTTAGGTTCGGAACACTCTCTATGCTTGCCAGGGCATTTCGCCTGTCTAATATGCAAGAATTCAAGAAGCGCCCATGATCTACATTACCTCTTGAAAGCAGGAAGTGAGATTCAAGGTCAACCGGATCCATAAGGCGAGCTTCTTGTACGACATTGTCATTTGACAAATCAGCCAATATCGAGTCGGTAACTTGTTTGCCGCATGCCCTTCTTCTTTCATCCGACATTGCGGCCAATATCGAATAGCAACTGTACATTACATAAATAGAGTGAAGGTACGTATCGCAGTCTTTGCCATGAAAAGCCTGCTCACAAAAGACCTCGAAATACGGGTTCCGTGAATGCCCGTGTTCGAGAGCCGAAAGATAGGAACTATGCATTTCTTCAATTGTGAGGGGACGAACAATCATGGTGTCGCTCAACGCATCTCCCTTGGCGCCCTTAAACTGGAGCGGTTCCGTCGCAACAACAAGCAACTTAGAACAACCGCCGTCCTGCATGTGTGAACTCCAGTCCCGATAGGGACTACTCTCTTGTTCCATGAGATTTTCAATTCCAAGAAGACGGAGTAAGATCGGTAAACTTACCGTCGTAGCAAAATAGTCCGCGTTAACTTCCCGTCCATCCTTCAAACGAGCCGCGACGATTTTGTCACCGATTCGTTGAAGGCCAACGACTTCCGCGTTCGGTGTTAGTACGCACCCTCTCCCGATTGCGATTTTTGCAAGTGCGGAAGTAACTGCGCCCATCCCCTTTCTTGGCGATGACCAAGATCCAAAGTAATCGTTGGCACATGCAAGATACAGGACTGCTACCGCTGACCCCGGTTCATATGGGCTGTGAAAGGACAAAACCTTTCCAGCCAATGCCATCGCTTTCGATGCCTCATTGTCACCAAAATAAAACTCGAGCAGCTCAGAGATGGACCCGTCCAAAAATAACAAGCCACTCCTTAGTTTTAGCGCTCTAACATCAGTTCTTAACTTCTCGATTGTCGTCGTAGAATCTAAGAGGTGCCTCCGAAACACTGACGCGGCTTTCCGAAGATCTCCCATGTAAGTCGGCCAAGAATCGAAAGTTTCAATTGGCGCACCTGTCATCCCAGGTAAACGCCGTATAAACTCGCATTCTCGAGCTGCCGATTTGAGGTCAAGCTTGTCCAATTCTATGCCAGTCGCAGAAATCACTTCTTCGAAAAGCATAAAAAGGTGATTAGCGCCCCAATTGAATGAGAAGCCAAGCTCATTGTCTGGAGCTGCGGCTCCGCCAAATCTTTCCTTGCTTTCCAATACAACCACTCGATGACCCGCGGTCTGAAGGATAATGGCTGCAACCAACCCATTGTGTCCCCCACCTATAATTGCGATTTCGGCCATTCATTTAGCCGCATCTGATGAGTGATGATCCACAACGGTGTCCAGGTCGATCGGTGTTCCGATTGCCTTTACCGTCGATACCAATCGATATGAATAATCCACGCCAAGCTTTACAAAGTAGTCTAATTCATTCAGGTCATTTGGTACATTCATGTAACCGGTCGCCGAACTCTCTTCGCGACCGAATGGATCGAACACACAAGTGTCGTGAGTGGAGAGAAGCTGAAAAAGGTGCCGCTCAGAAATCTCTATTGCGTGCACTCTGTCTGGATGTGAAACCATGTTTCGTATTGATTTAATCTTTTCTCGCGATAGGTGGTCCTCTGGAATGACATAGTAGTAATGAACCCCCCGTGAGGTATTCGCTTCTATAACTGGAGCAAAGAGGTTCTTGTCTAATTCTCCACCCAGGTAGGACGACACGATCCAAACCTCTTCCTTCGGCATCTGAAGCTCGCGTGTAACCAAGTCTTTGGTTGTGATGACCCAGTCAGGATCTTGAAACACTTGGAACACGTCCATCCTATTCTCAAAGGTGGAGAAACTAAGTTGCATCGAAGAAACGGCTTCCCGAACCGCGTTCACTGTGGCTGCTTGTTGCCGCGCGACTGACCGATCAATTGACGGTTTGATAAAAGCCAGTCCAGCGACAAACGAAAGCCCGACAAAAATTGAAACGATCAAAAAAGATATCCCCAAGTGAATTGGGCTTAGGAGGCTGGTTAGAAAGCCAATTGCGAATCCGCCGCCAACTGCCAACAACGAAAGCACAAGAATCACAATTCCCGGATCAAGCTTTCTCATCACATCGTCTTTTCGAATGGGAAATTTGAGTGTCAACGAATTGTCAGGATAATGAGCAAAAGGCTCTGCAAATGTTTAGTTCTCATCTCGGCAGCAGCGTCTGATTCATGGATTCTGGTGAATTCCTTGCCGTTTTCGTGTTTGGTTTCGCGACGCGTCTCATACCTGTTTTGTCAGCACTACCTCGTAGCAATCGAGGCGGTTAGGATTATCTTGACTCCAGCCATTTGCAGGTTGCTTCACAAACGGAACGACAACCTGCCCGTATGTATGATTGTATCTCACTCACAAATACAATTTAATGTCAGTTCTTATCTGATTCAATACAACAACGCGAATGAAGGGCTGGATACACCTCAACTCAGACGCTGACGTTGTCAATATGGAAGCGGCCGCAGCTTCAAGTACCTCATAGCGTGCGTTGTGTTCAACATATCGCGCCGTTTGGCTGCTAGATTGCTATGTTCTCTAACGTTCACTTTTCAGCCAACTGTAGTAGCAAACTTTGGGTCGAAGCCTTCTTCCGATCATTGGGGTGTCCGTCGAAAACTAAACCTCAATCTCGACCAGCAATACAAAGCGCTTATTGTTGTTGGTCTGGCATCCCATTCCTCGGACTAACTCCGACTCGCAGATCACCGGTGTCTAATAAAATGTAGCGTTTCTCGAACTGCGCGCAGATTGGGAATTCCATCAAGACTAATTTCAGCATGATCGACATTTGCTGCAGACGAAACTGAAATACTCCCTACACCCATTATTCTCTCTAATAAGTTTTGTTTGATCCTCACATCACGGACATCTTTAGCATGTATGTCGTTGGTGCGCTTCGGGAATATCCCCTTACGGAGCGTTACAGACTCGTCAGTGATGACCAATCGTACGGATTTCACCTTTAGATACCAAATTAAAAGTATAACCCCTCCCAATCCGAAAACAGGAACTAGGGCAACCGATACCAAGAACGACAACGGCGTCCTTCGAAGCACTGTGGGATTACGACTGTACAAAACTTCATTAGCGTCTATTTCCTGCGACCGATCGACTATCGCGATTGTCATCTAGACCTCTGAGCATCTGTGGGGCCACGCACCAATCAATTAGATTTGTGTGGATGAGTTTATTTTTTTCGATCAAAAAACGGGAACGATTTGGATAAATCAGTTTAAAAACATCGCAACTTTGGTTTCTTATCTCTGGAATTCAATATTTCCGACTACCATGTCTTGAGTTGAGAATAACCAAGTACACCTGGACGATGGATCCGAATGACAGGTGAGACTTTTGCCACTGCTGCCCACCGACAACTAATTACTAAAAAGCTCTGCTCAGTTCGTAGTGTGGCAGACACGCTCAACACCAGCGCGGAGTCCCTTTACGATCGATTTTACGGAAGAATCGCTTTCACGGTTGAAGAAGCGCGAAAGCTGCTTAATTCGGTATCTACACCAGATCTAGCGGACAACTTGCTGGAATATTCACCGTTCTTTGCTGCCTTGCGACCGGAGGCCGATGAGAAAATCTTTGATTTACAGTCGGGCGCTGCCGAAATGGTTTATAAGGCAGCAGAAGTATTGAGGGTCGTTCAAGTAGCCTTACGCGATGGAGAAATTGATCATATTGAGCGTCGGGAGATCGCGGTCAGTTTGGTCGGAGTTGAAAAACTCTTGGCCTCACATAAAGAGACCGCGAAATACAACGATCATGACCCGTAAAGGTTTTGGCACCAGGAATCGCAGTTTGCGGACATTGACGCGCTGGTAGCAGAAGATCACCACGCAGTAGCGATGTCGCCGAAATAGGAATTAGCCGCACGATCTTGTTGAGAGCCGCTGACTAGCTAACCCAGAGAGGCGCACGGGTGCCGATAAAGTGCGCAGTAGCTGCTTTCCCACGTGTCTACCAAGACCGATCAACCTTGTTAGTGGCCTGTTCCAGTTCGGCAATCCGCCACTGCTTGAACTCAAAGAACATGTTGCCGGATCTGGGGGGCAAAGATTCGAATCCTATCAGGACTGCCATCTCCCTGCTGTTTGTTTGCTAAAGTCTGAATCCAGTTTCTCAGCGTGCGGCTTCATACTTCAGCTATTTAACTCTGTAGCAATTCGCCAAAACCAGACATTTCCTCCAATTTGATGAACGACCGATTTGCGGCTGTGTTCTGCCGTAATCTCAAATAGCTCGGCTGGGCGGATTTTGGACGCTCTCCAAAAGTAGAGATTGACCTTATGCTGGCAAAATTACTCAATCTGGATTTGGAATGTCTTGAAATCGAATGTCTGCAGTTTATGGTAGAGTAGATATTGCCGCATATTGTTATGGTAGAGACTTTACAATGCAACTCATTTTTGTTCATGGCGTAGCGACAAGGTCGAGCAAAAAGCACTCACTAGAAGAACGCCGAAGGGACCGGTTCTTCAAAGATGTTTTGATGCGCGGGTCTAGCGTTTACATCGATAATCCGAAGTGGGGAGACCTTATCCCTGACCCAGCATGGGGCGAACTCGCTCTTCCCATGAATAGCCCCAAAGCAGCGTCATACGGATTGGCAGATTTTTTCGGCGAGGAACAATCCGGTGAGGTCGGAAACGCTTTACCGGATATTGCGAAAGACGATCTCGCGTCAGCCGTAGATTCGCTCGCCATCGGCATGATCGAAAAAGCTGAGTGGGAAGGTCGAGATCTCAATGACGAAGAGTTCCAACTCTTCGCCGAACTTGTTGACTATGTCGAGCACAATAAAATTGCTTCTTGGGCGAACGATCAGATGGATGACAATTCGTTCGCCTATGCTCTGACGCAAAAACTCTCTAACTCGTCATCGTACGGATTAGAATCCCCACTTACCGACGCGGCGAAGTGGGTCAGCGATCGCACGCGGAATCTTGTGGGACGCGGGCTCACAGCAGGTTTTCGAGATGAAGTGAACCCAATGGTCGGCCGCTTTCTCGGCGACGTGTTCATCTATCTCAAATCAGGGCCCATTCGCGATAAGATTCGCGGTAAAGTTATCCAGTCAATCGTTAAAGCAAACGCGCGCCGTAGCGATGATGAGCCGCTCTTGGTGGTTGGCCACAGCATGGGTGGCGTGATCGCGGTGGACTTGCTTTCTGATCCCAGCATAGCGGAACTTAATGGAATTGAAGTTGATCTCTTAGCCACGGTGGGCTCTCAACCTAGCCATTTCGAAGAGTACAAATTACTCTCAATTAGCGACGGCAATATCGGCGCAAACAAGCCAGTCAACCTTGCACCCAAACCTACACGAGTAAAACTCTGGTGGAATGTCTTTGACCCGATCGACCCCCTAGCCTTTCGCTGCGAGAATATCTTTGACGGCGTCAATGATTTCCAATTCAGCTCGTCGGTTGGATTGATTGACGCGCATACTGCTTACTTCAAACGACCGAAATTCTTCGAGCGCATGAGGAATCGGTTACGTCTGGCATCGCTCTTAGCATGACACTGGTCTATTCCCGCGATCTTGGAGAAGAAAGGGCCACCCACGCACGGGTTGTAGGTATTGGAAGCTATGCAAACTTGGCTCTATCAGGCGTCGAACCTCCTGATCTTCCGAGTGCGGTCGCGGGTGCCACACAATTTGCCATTTGGCTTATCCAGAATGCGGATTGTATTTCACCTAAGCTTGGCACAGTCGATCTCTTCTTGAGCCCTCCAGGTGAGCGACCTGGTAGGTTCGAGATACCAACCGGGATAAACCTCACGAACGGAGCCATGGACCCTAGGACAGATTCGTCGGTCGCCAACGCAACGGGTCCTGAAATTGATGCATCCAAGCAGGATTGGCTGGCGAGGATTGGTCAGAATGAGCATTCAGCTCTGATTTACATTACAGGGCACGGGGTTTCGACGGCGAAACGGACCATGGTGTTCCTGGCTGATGTCAACAACAACCCACCGTATCGATGGAACCCTCACATAGATCTTCAAGTCGAGTCTTCTCGGATGCGAAGGCACCCTTCACTTGGGACGTCGGTTGTTTTTGTCGACGCCTGCCAAGAGGCGTTGAGCGCTGCGCAGCTCGACGAAGCTGATCGACAGGACATGATCCAAGATAGCGTTTCGTTTTTCGACCCCACATTATCGGCCCGCGACCGAACCAATCTCTATATGCTTGCTCCGACGCCGGTGGGAAATAAAGCATGGGATGATGAAACCAAGATCGGAGGACGTTTCACCCAAGCACTCATCGAAGCGCTGTCTGGAGCAGCTTCGTGTGACTATAATGGTATGGGGCAATGGGGCGTGCGAGTTTCTGATCTTCATGATCGACTACGATACCTCTATAGCCTGAGGCCAATGTGGAGGGATAAGTCTTTCGAGCCCGTTCCACTAACGCTCCCGAACCGAGATGAACCTATCGTAGTATTCTCTCAGCCCCCGAAGGTTCCAATCTGCTTATCTATTCAGCCCGATGTTGCACGCCACATGCTAACGGAAATCAGTTTTGCTGATCTGTTGAATTCTACAGAGATACAAAACTTCCCAATCGCCGGAAACAACGCCAATGGAATCAGTGTCGCGTCTGACGGTATTTTGCTTGTGACCTGGCCACAAGCTTCTGCACGACAGCACGCACTAACCATTTCGATCGATCAAGCGGCCGACCGGGCACATGAACTCGGCAATGTTGATCGAGTGACGCATCTCAACATTTCCGAAATGAGAGTGATGCCGGCCATTCACCATGATGTGAGTTAACTCTATGACAAGTTTGAAAATATCATCCCCTTCATCAACTGGTGCACTTAGCTTCTATGTTGTATCTGATATTTCCGGAGAACGTTTGTCTAAGACGCATACGCTGACGCTTGAGCGGCGTGACGTCACAGTCAACCTGGATAGCGGGACTGAGAGTGCGACAATCGTGTGGCGGACCTTGGGTGGCAACAACAATCGCACACCCGTTGACGGACGCAGAGAGATCGAAATCGGGCTCGAACGTGGTGGAAAATCGACCCGCGTGGGATTATCAAAACCAGTCGTGACGCCCCCTACTCTGCGCAGACGTTTGCCGCAGATGATCGTCTCCGACCCGTCCGAATCTTTTGAGCCGAAGTCCCGTAGAAGTCCGCTGATGAATCCATGGGGCATATCTGTCCGACAGCAGCGTCGCTTCTTCCAACTCCATCCACCGGAGACCATGGATTCTTATAGCTGGGAAGTGTTCGAGCCCATCTTGTCGACTGGACGTTCAAGCAGACTACCTGTTCGCGAGGGCACGGAGTTGCTCGCCGTCGAAATGCACAATCGCAAAGTGCAAGTTGGACTTGCGGTATCAAAAATGCCGAATCTAACGGATGATTGGCAACCGTTAGATGTGGATTGGCCCATAGAGCTTCAAAATCGATCCGATGGGTTTTCGTTGATCCTTCGGGTACCAAAACACGATCCAGATCCATCAGATCAGCCAACAAGCAATGTGAAAGCAAGATTGTCTCTCGCGCTCGAAGGCCGTCGGGTACAGCAGTTATTGCTGCCTCTATATTCCGGTGGAGTTGAAATCATCGCAAAGACAACGTCGCCCACGAGCGACCACCTGGATGTCGAGGTTTTGCCAGTGGCGCCCGATCTTCGTCTGCTCGCGCAAACCCTGGTCGTTTCAAATGCGCGCTTTCAAGAAGAGATTGAGCAGGAAGCTAAGGCTACATCATCCCGGATCCTGGAAACGGTCTCTCAACAGAAGCATTATGACCCCTGGTCGGTACTCCTCGCGGGGCTGAATACAAGGACTTTTAACTGGAACCTATCCGTTGATTGGACCAAAACAGTTATTCGAAGGTTCGAATGGGTTACCGACTTCCTGGTGTTCGAGGCTTGGTGGTGTGCAAACCAAGAGAAAGCGCAAAATCTGGGCCGCGCGGTCGACTTGCTGAGCCGTGCGCGCAAACGGCCAAATTTATATTTTGCCGAAAGCGATCGAACGATGAGAGACATACTGGTTTGGCTATCTCGAGACTGTCCACATAAGACACTTCGCGAAAAGGCGCGTCATGAGTTGGCGGCCCTCAGGAGTTCGAGCAAACGCTATACATGGGCAGGTACGCAGTATTCTTGGGTTATTGGAAACAGCACCACATCGGGCGAGATACGCGATATCGCCTCGTCGGTGATGATATCGGGCTCGGTCCAAACTTACGACTTGGGATCGGGAATTCCTCAAGTCTTGCGGCTTGACGACGAGAATTGATTATTTTCCATTGGATTTGTTAGAGGGCAATCTGGGGACGACAAAACTACCTGAATGTCCAATCGCTAAATCATTGTTTAGGTGGATCGCCAGCCAAACGCCCAGCGTCCGTTTTAGGGCTTTTTAAGTCACTCTGTACGACAAAATCCTAACAGTTTTCAGACATTCAACATGTCACTGCCAACGTCGCCTTAGGGCCAATCGCGGTCGTTGCAACCTTCGAACCCCACGAAAAATCTCATACTGCAACGGGCAACGACGAGCGCTCCAATATCAGTGTTTATGCGAAGATGCGCTACGTTGGGCTATGATGCGCGACGATTTCGGATGCCCTCCAAAGGCAGAGGTTGCACGTTCAATTTTTCTATAATGACAGTTTTGCCCCTAGCCTGATGAAACGCGATCGCGCTTTAAGTAACAATGCCGTACGAAAAAGCGAAACGTTTCCGTTGTTTTTGCCTCTTATAACCAGTGCTCCGGAGCAGCTGCGAAACCGTGACGCTATAGAAATAGCGGTTATCTATGCCCTTATGTTGACTAAGCTATCTACGCTTTAGCCAACGCAAAACACATAATTCCTAATCCAGGGGTCGCAGGTTCGAATCCTGCCGGGGACGCCATTTGCTGCGAATGTTTTGAAGTCGCATTGTTAAGGCAAGTCAACGGAGTGTTGTGGGCCATGAATCGTGGTCCATTACTTTCTAAAGTTTCATAGTGATACGGCGCAAATGGAGAGAACTATCGCCGCAACAGAACCGCTGATTGATGCGTCACCAAACGCTGTACCAATCAGAACTGCAAGCACTGGGCGGTTGCGCTCGATCCTCTTGCAGGCCCAAGAGCCTGTTCTTCTCATTGGTGCCGGCGCATCAATTACATCTGGCATACCCGCCGCGGCAAAGACCGTCGAGAAAGCCGCACGTTGGGCGTGGTGCCAAGAGCATGGTCGCCATACTGAGGACTATACAATTCGCCGATCGGATTATTGGCCTTGGGTGACCTCGCAAGCTTGGTTCAAGGATGACGCCGAAATTGCGGACCTTTATCCAGACGCAATCGACAACCTCTTGGGTGTCAAAAGCGATCGACGCTTGTTCTTCGAAGACCTCATCAATCCGAAGGTAGCGCCGTCTCGCGGCTATCGTGCTTTAGCGAACGTGCTTCAGCAGGGCTGGATCACGACTGTATTGACGACAAATTTTGATGAGTGCCTACAACGCGCATCCAACCAAGAAAACAAACCGCATAGGCTAGTGACCATAACGACACCAGACGACCACATTCTCTTCAGCTCATCTCCACGCGATCCCCAACTTATATATCTGCATGGATCGGTGAAACACTATACCGACAAAAACTTGTCAGAGGAATTGCAATCGCTAGATCCCGCAATTGTCGAACGATTGGCACCTCTATTTCGAGATCATCCGATAATTGTCGTTGGCTATCGCGGCGCCGAAATGTCCGTAATGAACGATCTTTTTTTGGCTCAGCTCAAAACTACGAACAATTTCATGCACGGGATCTATTGGTGTGTGCTGGAAGACCACAGGGACGCTCCAATGTCCGACTATGTGAACCAATTAGCTGCCGAAATCGGCACAAACTTCCAACGCGTTCAGATTTCCGGCTTTGACGATCTATTTGAGCAGGAGCTCTTCGAGCAAATGAAGGCTGCTGGTGGCAAACCGACCCGACGGCCGATTGGGTTCAGCGTAGGTGATGTGCCAATAGACATGCAAGTGTTTGAGGGCGGACAAATTGGAGAACTTGAACGGTCGCTGCTGCACGCTCGCTTGTCACAATACGCAGAGCGTACTGATTTGTGGACGCCTCGCGACCAGGATGATGGCTGGATCGATCAGATGGCGGAGCGGTTAGATTTAGTTCGGTCCGATGGGGAAAACCGGGCGCCTACGTTGGCGGGATGGCTCTTGTTTTCGTCTAACCCTTCACTTAATAGGCCTGAAGCTCGGGTCGAATTCCGTGCCCATGGGTCCTCTGCATGGCTGAATTCGTGCTTCGGTGAAGATATTGAGCTCGCACCTACCGATGAAGAGGGGGTATTCGCCGTCGAAAGAACGATTACGGGCAACCTCTGGGCACAGCTCGATACTTTGACCGACCTTCTCGCACTAGTGAACCTTCAATTCAGGCTTAAGGCGGAAGTTTCAAGAACAGTCAGTGCCTATGACGCACTGGCCATAAAGGAGATGATCGTCAATGCAATCGTGCATCGGGATTATGGCATTAACGCGCCGATTTTTGTCAAGGTCCAGTCGGATTCAATCCGCGTAGTCAGTCCGGGTGGCCTGGTCGATGTTGTCGCGGCGCAAGCCCATGGTAAGTCTTTTCAGGAAGCTATTATCGAGCGTGGGGGGCCGATTAAGGGATATCGAAACCCTGCCATTTCAGACTTGTTCTATGGTGGCGGTGAAATGGACCGCAGGGGCTCCGGCCTTTCCGATATGGTCCTCCTTACCAAGAACAATAATGGAAGTGTCTCGTTTGGGCCAGATGACGAGAATAAGAGTTTCTCAGTTCGAATCGAGGCTCGTCCCGAGGCAGTGGACGAGCTCACGCAGACGGCCTTGCCGATTGAGGCCGAAACCGTCCGTTTTTCTGCCAATCTAATTCCGATTGACGCTATGCCAACAAAAATTTGGCATGCAGGGACCAGCGCAACTTCCAATCGCAGTTTCTACAGAAATTCCGAAGGACTTGCGGCTCCACCCGGACATGTTGCCGATGGTCGCTTTTTCTCTCTTTACGATCTTGAGGGCTTAGCCGAAGACCTGGTAACGCCATTCGATCCAGGCGACGTTGAAGTATTAAGTTTGGACGAAGCGCTAATGCTGCCTGGTGGCGAACCAATTGTCCTAAAGTTACTTCATGAAGCCCTATTTAGCCATCTCCGGTCCAAGGGATTGAGGGTCGACTATCAGCGGCGGCGTGCACACTTTCCACGAAACGACGAGCCCGAAGTCAAAGTCACCTACCGCGGAAGGATACGAAAAGCGACACGGACCGTTGTGAAAGCAAGGACCAAACGTGATTCCGATGATGTGCTCTACTATGAGCATAAAGCGGTAACATTTTCAGTAATGAGGTTTGCGGACGATTGGGCAGTGGTAATCACACCGGGTTACACTTTCACGCGCGATGGTATCAGCAAGTCAATAGGACGGGAGCGGATAAATGCGCTTTCGACGCGCCGCGCAGCGCGAGACTTCAATCCAAATGTGATGCATGATGTTACGTTCTGGCATGCGGTAATTTCTGGCGAATCAGATGGTCTGTTTGCATTAGAAACCGATGCTGATTCAAATATGTCTCGTTTCGCGCCAACGGTAGTCCTTTCTCATCGTACGCCGACGATCTCTTACAATTTGTCGGCATTTGAAGAGACCGATCTTCGAGAACTAGAGATTGACGAGGATCTTGAGGCCCTGGACAGGGAACTTGAAGACCTGGCCAATCAACCCGAAGAAGATGTGGAGCAGATTGGAGATCAAGGCGAGGTCGACGATGACAATTGAGCTTTCCGTGATCGAACTAGCCCCGCCGCGCCTTCAGTTTGGCGGTGCGAGCACACAGCGAGATCCAAAAGCCGGTTTGCTATCTGCGGGCCCTTTCGATCTTCGTTTTGGTTCTGCTCGGAAAGAACAAATCCACGTTGGCATTATCGGTCCGGCAGACCAAATTTCCATCGCCAAAAACTGGCTAACTCGCTGTGAAAATGAAATTCCGGTGCTTGGTGAGCCGAGCCAATTAAAGAAATCGTTTCCGGGTTTCGAAGCCGTATTTCGCAAACGCCTTGTAACTGCGGACAACTCCTGCATTGCTCTTTCCAGCGCAGACCATGATGCGGTTTCCGACGCAATCAAAGGAGATGCTTACGCTGCTTTTCAAAACATTGTTGATCTGTATGCAGAAGCGCATGAGCGACTTGCGGCTCGTGATCTGAATCGCCCCGACGTCGTACTAATCTGCCTTCCAGATGAAGTTGTTAAGAAGTTGAGCATCGTGGAAAGAGCAACGACCAAAGAAGAACGAGCCAGGGCTAAAGCGATTCAGAAGGCTCAGTTATCAAACCAAATGGATCTATTCGACGTGTTAAAGGAAGTCGAGGAGACACCAGAAGACTTCTTGAAACGGAACCTCAGGCACGCCTTAAAGGCGCGGGCTCTTCGAAATCGCTTGCCCATTCAGATTGTCACCAGCGCTCTTTTGGTTGACTCGGAAAGGAATCAAGATCCTGCGACTCGAGCTTGGAATTTCTCTGTTGCACTTTACTACATGTCGGGCGGAGTCCCCTGGCGTTTGCCACCTACCGGCCCAGATACTTGTTTTGTTGGAATCAGCTTTCATCATTTTCGAACAACCGAGCGTGCACTAGTCAGATCAAGTATCGCCCAAGCCTTTTCAAGTGACGGCGAAGGCTTTGCAATACGAGGTGAAGGTATTCCTACGGAGGATGACCAGCGAAGAAACATCCATCTATCGGAAAAGCAAGCGTACAATCTGGCTGTTGAGCTTATTGATGAATACGAAATGAGAACCGGAGGTACGCCAATTCGAATAGTCCTTCACAAAACTTCCGCATTTAACGAAGAGGAACTGTCCGGCTTTGAAATGGCACTTAAGAATGTGCCTATTGTTTCCATGGTGACGTTGGTCCCGAGTGCATTTCGTCTGTTGAGATTCGGGCCCTACCCGCCAAAAGTCGGAACACTCTGCACCATAAACAGCGACAAGTCCTTTCTATTCACATCCGGTTTTGTGCCCGAATTGGGGACATATCCTGGCCCCCACGTTCCGCAACCATTCGAGGTTCGCTGCATTGGCGACGAAGACCCACTCGCTGCGGCGCAGGACGTTTTGAACCTAACACGTATGAATTGGAACACTGCGGACATTAGGGCCAAATGGCCTGTATCACTGTCATACGCTAGAAAGGTCGGTGGAATTCTAGACGAATATGGGGAAGATGATCTTAGGGATTCCTCATTCCGATACTTTGTTTAGTGGCTAAATTTCCTCGGTCTGAACAGAGCAATACTGGCATCAGTTAATGAGGGTTTAACTGATGACGCATAAACGTTGTCCTATGAATACGAAAAAACAAGCATGGTATGGGACCGGCGTGGGCCATTTGGCGAACGACCTCATTAAGGCCGGGCTTACTGACCAAGAAGTACTGGAACGTGTCCTGAATGAGTACAAAGACGCAGGAACCAAGATCAGTTCTATAAGATGGTATCGTTCGAAAATGCGCTCTGAGGATTCGAGTATTCCGACAAACCAACAGGCGCTTCGGAATAAGCGCAGTTTACAAGAGGGCTGGAGCGATACCATGAACGAAGGGACGGCCACTGAGATATCTCACATATATTCCCCTACTAAAAAATAACTCCTTCATAAAACTAGATTTTCCGGCCGGTCCTCCACACATTTTGTAATGTCTCCATAAGATTCCAGCAGGCGTCACCAATCCAGCCCCCACAACACATGTGTCTAAGTATTCTCTGACAGATAAACACGTTGTTTTGCCGCTGCGATGCCCGTTTGTTAAACTCACCAAGTTCATCCCGAGTTCCTTCAAAACACTAAGCATATCGAGTTTGGTGCTAGTTCGGGACCGTTAAGACCTATGGAAACAAGTTCACAGATTTTTCCCAGCTTTGCCAAGAATCTGTAGAGGGTCCATAGCGATTTCTTCCGCCATGGTTAAAAACTCCATCACATCCAGTCTACGCTCATACCCTTCCACTTTGGCGACGAAGGACTGGGGCTTTCCGAGACGATCGGCCAATTCTTGCTGGGTCATGCCAGCATCGACGCGCGCCTGTGCTAGGCGATCGATGATTTCACGATAGACGGGATTTTGGAGCGTGTCTGGCAATCGCGCTTCCCCTTGAATTGAAGCGCGTGAACAATTAATCCTGAAATGGGATTATCCCAAAACAGGATAAATGGATGTCGAACTACGAAGCGGGTCTGACGCCGACCCAGAAGGCTGCAATCACCGAAAGCGCAGTCGCAACGGCCCTGATGATCGCGTCGGATGGAAGATTGTCTGTGTTTACGCCTGTTGCGGATGACCACGGCGTAGATCTGATCGTCTATGACAAGGCAACCGGAGCCATGCTGCCATTACAGGTAAAGTCATGGACTGCAGGTCCAGGCGCAAAGAATATAATTCAGTTCGACGTCCAGAAGTCGACATTCATCGAAACACGAGATCAGGCGCTGATCTTGGTCCTATTCGATCGCGCATCAGCCTCCATAGCCATGTCGTGGATGATGCCAACGTCAGAGGTAACGGCGAGCTCGGTCTCAGGCAAAGAGAAGTACGCTCTAACTCCCAGCGTCAGTCCAAACACCAGAGATCGCTATGTGAAGTTCCGCCACAGCGACGTTGACTCACTGATCGCTGCGGTGGTCGCAATGCTCGAGTCACAAGACAGGACGTGAAGGTATAGAATTCAGCTAGCTGCCAGCTTCTGGAGGTCATGACTGGTCGGCTCACCGACCTGGGTGCGATAAGCGTCGTCGATCGTCTGTAGAATGTCTCGGCCGACCTCGGTGCCGCAAGCACGGACATAGGCCGCCGCGAAGGTCTCGCTGCTCTTACGAATGCTCTCGGCGTAGGCGTCCATCAGTCCTTCAGCGGACTTCCTGATCTCGGCAGGTCCGTTGCCGGACTTGTTCATTGCAAGCTCCTGCCTGCGTTGAGTGATCGCCGCCTGTAGATCTTTAATTTCGGTTTCGATGTTGTTCATTTCTTCTTTGTCCTCTCTTAAACCTTCCAATTCCGCGAGTTCGTCCTGCGCCCCATCTCTCCGCTCGCGGAGAGCGCGCAGCTTGGCCGGGATATCGTCCTCCTGCCGCTTCATGATCACGGCGACCGCGCCCTCCTGTGCGGGGCGATTGACACCGCTGATCTCGTTTATTTTCAGCTTACGGAGCACCCTACGCTTTCTCATCGGTGTCCTTCCCCAAGAAAGGCGTTGTCTTGCGGGCGAGTTCTTCCAGGGTCTCGCGGCGTTTCTCGTTGGCGAAGGGCACGCCCAGGAGCTCGGCCGTGATCTCCGCGGACTGCCACATCGACCAACGGAGGTTTTGTCCCACCGAACGGCCGATCCTGCCGGAATCGCGAAGACCGGCCTCCACCATCTTGATTGCGAGCGCCCTGCCAAACGACTGGTGCTTCTGTATAACGGCCTCCAGCGCCAACAGAGCCTGGTCGATCTCGGCCGCTACTTTGATTCGTTCCTCGGCAAGTTTCCGAGCCTCGCTTAGCGCGACGCTCCTGCGCTTGCTCTCGGCCTCCTCTTTCTCGCGGGCCTTTCGCTCGTCCGCAAGTTTGATGGCCGCCTCGATATCGGCCACATCGGCCTCGGCATCGTCGCGTTCCTTTCGCTTGGCCCTCAGCTGCTTCTCATCTCCCGACAGGAGGGCAGCTGGGACTTCGCGCGAGGCGCGGTGAAGTACGTCCCTCGCATCGGCAAGTCTCTTAGATAGGTTCAGTGTCATATCTATGCGCTCCGTAAATACGGTTCGATCATGTAACGCGCGCGTCCGCGCGGGATACCGTCGTTTCTAGATCCTGAATCCAGGAGCAAAAAAAAAACAGAGGGGGCGAGACCCAGGGCAGATTGCCAACTAACTCGGCGTGGCGAGCCGTGCGATGGGAAGCCCCCGGGCAAATTCCAGAAGCTCGGGTTCGGACATACATCTCAGTGTCGCGATGAGACCGCTCTCTCCTGCGAAGGGAGTGATCACACCGCGCTCGTACTCGTCGCGCAGTGATCCTTTCCCGTGTCCTGGCGCACACCTTACGCGCACACCGCCGAGCCTGTAGGTGCCGTCGCTTGCAACGAAGCGCACGCTAAGCGTCATCATCGACGTCCTCGAAGTCCGCGTCGATCATCTCGCCTTCGGGCGTGTACAGCACGACCTTCGGTTCACCGCTGTCGACCTCGAGGTATCCGCCTCGGTTGGTCCGCTGATCTACCCTGCGCACCTCGTCACGCATCGTCTTGTCCATGAGCTTCATCAGGACGCGTGGCTCCACGTGGTCGGTCTCAAACATCACAACGGGCTCGAAGTCGTCGTCGAGGATGGGATCACCGTTCTGGTCTGTGACCTGCACCCACCTTCCGAGTCCCAACTCTGATGCGGTCTCGACGACGCGCTCCGTAAGGGCGTTGCGCGCCACATCGAGCGCCGTGTCCCACCTGGTCGCGAAGTCTGCATCCTCGCGCCACCCATAGGCGGTCATTCTGTTTATGCCCAGACGCCTGGCTGCCTCGGAGACGTTGCCTGTCTCCATCAGTAGCAGGATGAAATCGTCCCTCAGTGTCACTGGAAGCATGTCGCCCCTCCCTCGTGCTGTGTCTGGCACGGTGCTTGGCTCTCGTGGTTCGGACCAAGCCCTTGGTCCGACTCCACGTTTCCAGCTTCCCCTCATTGATAGACAATCAGATGCTCTCGCCGAGCTAGCCGACCGCAGACTCAGGGTAGGCCTTGCCAACCGTGTTGGTTGACAATGTCGCGTTTCGACACCTCCAGCACACCAGCGTTGATGGTTTCGATCGTTTTCAGATCGAACCAGGGGTGGGCCGAATGAGGGCGGTCGAGGCGGTCAGGGCAGTATTTCTAGATCATCGTGTTAAATTTAATACACCTATGTCCTAGTCACGCTTCAGCATCCCAGAATTAGAAAGTTTGATTAACTTGCCCTGACCGCCTCGACCATCTCCTGGAAATCGTCGTCGTCCTTGAAGTCACGCAGAGCTTCAAGGTACTTCATTTCCATGTAGCGCTCCTCGATGTCCAGTCCATGAACGTAGGAGACCCTTCCACCTTTCTCCCTCACCCTGGACTGCTCAAAACGGCCTCCCGCGCTGTTCAGGTCCTTTATGAAGTGCTCCTTACCACCGTTGTAGGTGAGCCCCTCTTCGAACGTCCAGGCGTCGAAGGCTTCCCAGAGGTCGTCTTTTTTTATCTTGTGGCCAGAACCGACGATCAGTTCGTTGTCCAAGAACCACTTTACAGGGCTCGTGAGCTTGTCCATCTGAAGAACCTCGGCGATACAGCTCTTGGGCTGGACGAAGTGCCCACGCTTCTTTAGGCGATCGAGGCCTTCAAGAGCCCAGTTGAGGATCCCCGGCAGTTCGTTCATCAGCTTCCGAGTCAGTCCCTCATCTTCCTTTCCCTGAAAAGTCTGCCTCGTCACAATCAGGATCATCCGAGAACCAAGGGCATTCGAAACATCCCTGAGCTGAAGAACCTCATTTGAGACGATGAGGAACCGGGTGTTCAACTTCCCCTCCCAATTATCCTTGTACTTTCGACTAATTGATACCGAGTCCTCGCCTGAGACGTTTAGTAAGGTTTCCGTCAGTCCTGACGAGCTGGCACCGCGGCCGAGGCGCATGTCCGCGATCACCGCAAGTTGCTTGCCGATCAGTGGCTGAAGGCCAAATTCACCGGCCAGTCGCTTCGTCGAAGGCGTTGTGTGGTTTCCCTTGCCGATTAGTTCCTGCAAGACGCGCGTATACACGCCCTTTCCAGAGCGAGGCGGTCCCACGAACTGAATGATCTTCTGAAGTGAGGTGTCCTGCGAGAGGAAATAGCCTGTTGCCTCCTGTAAAGCGTCGATGCAGTCCTGCTCCTCAGGAAAAAGCTCGATCAAGAACTGGAGCCAACGTTCAGGCTTAGGCGCGTTTGGCTCATAACGAACGGGCGAACCGTTTACAGAAAAGAAGCGCCTTGTAGGTGGCAGGAGATTGCGGGTCGGCAGATGCAGCAGGCCGTTGGCACAAACCAGCAGCTCGTCTGCAGAAGGATCGCCTGGCTTATTGACGTACCAGGCAGGCGCCTGCTTCGGCCCCTGCCGCTCGGAACGTGCCGCCTCTTCAATATTTGCTACCTTCCCCTTTCCAGCCACCATTCTCTTCGTCTGCGCACTGTTCTTGGAACGGTCGAGATAGGGGCGGTCTTGTATCCACTTCCAACACCATGATGTGAAGCGTTCAGGCTCCACGGCCTTATAGCGATTCTCGCTCTTGTCGTATTTATACCAATCGCCATTCGACCTAAGCATCGGCTTGTCCTTTAGCATGGCCTTTGCGACGACGGCAGGCGCGTCGCTGTCCAACGGCTTAGGAGTGTTGTCCGGCTTCGAATCTAATGCTCCTGGAGGAAGGTCTTCTGGCTGCAACGGATCTGGAAAGTCTTCCGCAGCGGTAGGCCGAGGGATTAAGTCCTCACGGCCCGCCTCGATCAGGAGAGTATAAAGGGTGCGATGGGTGACTACACTCTCGTTCTCATTTCCGCCGAGGCTGTCCCAACGGTCACCAATTACTTCTGATTGATCTGCGAACTCGGGATCAGAGATTGACCACTCGATAAACTCCTGCCGCGCCGCGCCATTGGATGCGTGGTGACAAGCCATCATGAGCTTCAACCAGTCATCGTGGTCACGAAATTCCTCAGGATTTAGACCAGACAGTATGGTGGCGATCTCTTCAGGATCGTATTCGCCGCCGTCCGCAGTTGGAGATGCATTCGAGCTGCGCGCGAGAGCCTCAAGCAACGCTTCGCACACGATTGGCGGGCACCAGAGATCATCTTCGTTGCGGATCCACTTGTACATCTCACCTGTGTCTGGATGTATAGAACCAGGAGCAACCACCTGTGTATTGATCGACTTAATCTCCACGCCAGGAAAGTCCGGCAACTTGGTCTTCACGTCCACAGCGGGCGGCTTGGCCATATAGATGTGTAACCCTCCAGACCCCGTCTCCACGGTGGGACACTCTGAAAGGTCTATCTCAAAATGGCTGCAAAGACGCTCGAGCGGATCGTCTCCCTCCTCAAAGTTGCGCGGATCCACGTCAATCACGAAATCCGTTGCGCGAAGGCGTACGCCTACATTGTTACCATTATCCATATGTTGAACTTGATGGTCGTTTTTATACGGACGGTAGTTCCAGTTCTTGTCGCGTGGTACCTTTGTGGTTCCTCGCAAAGGGATAAGTGTAAATCCCGCTTCGATCAGCGGCTTCAATTCATTTGCACTCGGGTAATTTGAGCTCATCTCTTCATCTCCCATAGCTCTTTGCAGTTAAATAGGAGAGAAATGCTGGCTTCGTTCAGGGGCAAAACACTGTATCTTGGTTCGTGATTTGTCCTGCTTTTGTCGGCCAGGGCATATCTCCCGACTTAAAAATTCTCCAACAGCCCGTTAGCGCGTGCAGGCGGGCTGTTTTTTTTTCACCTGTCCTGCCGTCCCTTGCGTACGTATTCGTCCAGGTCTTCGACGTGGTACCGAACAGCGCGCCCGACCTTGTGGTACGCAGGTCCAGTTCCAATTGATCGAAACGTCCTCATCGACGCGGAGCTAAGACGCAGATAAGCAGCAGCTTCCGTGGTGTCGAACCAAGGGCTTGAAGTAGAGTTTTGGCGGGAATGTTTGGCCATATGCTTCTCCAGTTTAAGACAAACAAAAGGGTAAAGACGGGCGAACTCGGTTCACCTTTCTCACCTACAAAAAATTTTGACTGTCTGAATGGAGGCCTTGGCCTCTTTTGATTTTTCTATTGTGCTGACTGGTGTCAGCGGATGTCAACCAGCATTACTAAGTAGGTTAACGTGACAAAACTGACGATGAACTTCGAAATACTGTTGATCTAATCGGCCTCAGATTCATCATTGATCTCACCATTGTCAAAGTACATTTCTTCTGCTGAGCGAGTTAAGCTCTCGAGCGTTCGTTCAAACTGATTGAACAAGCGAGGCGATAAATAAACCCGAACCGGCGCAGAATAGGCAGTTGGATTCTCAAAAATACTGGGCGCCAGATGTGAGACTTCAGTGATCGGCTTCACTTCGTTACTGGAAGGGTCAACAACAGTCAGAACGCGACTCGTGCCTTTTCCCCATGGTACATCGACTAGAACTTCCGCTTGACCTGGAGTCTCTCCTTTCTCCTTTATCGCCTCCCTGAAACAGTTGCGAAGTCGTTTAACTTGCTGCCATTGAATTGGAAGCCCGGTCATTTTGGTGGTTCGCTGATCACTAACAATTGAGCTAAAGATGTTTATTCCCAGCCGATTTTTGGGATCTATTCGGTCATTATACGAATATTTTGCAATTGGACGAAAAATGTCATTCCAACTAGGGCTTAAGTGCATTCGCACCAGACTATCGATGTCGTTGCGGTACTTGCTATTTTTAAGAAGCGGCACAAAGACTTTGGTTAAGCACTCATAGTCGCTGGCGCAACGCTTAAGGTCTGACACTATACTGACTAATTTAGTCGCCTCACCTGCGGTTACAAAATCAAGGAATCTATGGAACATAGCGAAAACTGCTCTGACACTCTCGTGCCAATACACAGTCGAAAGCATTTGATCTTGCAGCACCATAAACCCCTCAATCGCAGGCACTCGATTTAGATCAATATGCAAAGTATTTCTGTCTGGTGAACATTTGAAACTTTCAATCACCTCTTGCGGATTGAATCCAATTCCATAAGGCACCCCCGTATGGTACGAGTCGCGTTTTAAGTAGTCGATCTTGTCACAATCGACAGGGCTATCTAGAACTTCGGACAATGCCCCAAGTTTGCCTTCAAGTGTTCTAATCGCTCCTTTTCGAGTGTCTTCGCCCCAGTTCTTGTCGATAGCTCCAACTAACTGAGCGTCGTTGTGTAGTAAATCAACGGTGTAATGATAGTGGTGCACTGACTCTTTTATCGTGGCGTCCCCAGGAAACCTACCTGCAGCATAATGCTCTATTACGTGAGCAAAAGGATAGTGACCTATGTCGTGCACCAAACCGGCGAGTAGTGCTCCCTTGACATTCTCTGAGTCAAAATAGGTGCGAAAGTTCTGATCCCGCGAAAGGTGATCTAATGCTCGTTTAGTAGCGCCGAAGACTCCCAACGAGTGTTCGAAACGAGAGTGCGTGCCGCCTGGATAGGGCCACTCGCAAAATGATAGCTGTCGTATACCACGAAGTCGCTGGAAAGTAGACGTGTTGACCACCGACAGCACTTTGTCACCAACAGGAATATGGTCAGCCGCAGGCAAAACGATGCGATCGCGAGTCCCATCTTTCATCACGAAAAGTGATTCACAATCCGTCATCAATACATGTGGATCTACTACGTGGCGAAACCCCTCTTTGACTTCGCTCCAATTTGTAAGCTGACGATTTTGTAAAAGCGCACAAAACTCCTCGAAGGCAAGACGTTGATCATGCGGACAATCGTGAAACAGTACACTCCCCATCGTCTGCAACGCACGTCCCAACGCGCTTATGTCGTACAGTCGAAAATCTTGCGTGGCGTCTGTTCTTCGTACGCTTTGACGGTGTCTAGCAAGCCCACGCGTGTTTTTGAATCCTACATGTCCCTTATCCGGAGTTTTTGTGTCTGTACCTGACTCTCGGTGACCAGACCCAAAATCAATGATTAAAAGCCCTTCCGCAAAAATTTCAGGGCTAATCAGGATGTTGTCTTGGTGAAGATCGCAATGGGTTCTTCCCTGTTTGTGCAGGTGTTCGATTGCGTCAATCAAAGACGATACTATGTAGGCTGAAGCATCTGGGGAAAGCGTTTTACCGCTAAGCCTAAATTCCTCCCAGGTCATTCCCGGATGGAATGTACATACATAGAATGGAAGGTCCGCGTCGATGTCGTGATCGTGGATCTTCGGCAGACACCGATGGTCGATCGGAGCGAGAATTTCGACCTCTTTCCTAAGCGTGCCACGAATCCTATCTCGTTCGCTCTGCTCAGTTTGTTCAGGCCTTATTGTCTTCAGGCAATATGGGTGACCTGATTTACGATCCCGAATTAGATACGTTTTTCCGTTTTTGCCAGCGCCAATCTCACGCTCGTAGTCGTAACGTTCTGCAAGTGTGGTTGCGATCGGATGAAGATATTCTGGATACCCAGCACTGAACAGATCAGCCATTTGCTGCCTATTTTGTAGTTACTTTACCTTTATAAGTTGTTTGAATTCAGATTCAACTAAAGATTACAACTGCGGTATTGGGATGCTCGCTCGAAAATGTAGCACTCAACAAGCTGCACATATGGCCTCAGAGTTTCAACCAGATGCTCCGGGTGCACATAACCCCCGCTCGCACCAGGCAGTTTGTGCCCTAGCAACAAAGCACTTTCAGCATAGGGCACGCCTGCTGCTATCATCAGTGTTCGGCAGATATGTCTCAATTCATGTGGGCCAGGAACGTTTGCTCGCTTCGGCTCCGCAATACGGCCAGACCTACTCTGCGGCGATGGCCAGAGCCACGGTGAGTTTAGAGGTTCATCAGCCTGCATCCGCTTCCGAAGTATCTCAGTGAGTTGCTCACCCATTGGAAACAGCAACTCACCTCCCGTTTTCATGTGCTTGAAGGTTAGAATTCGAGACTCTAAATCCACATTCTCTCGCCTAACGGTGAGCATAGATGTCCGGCGAGCCCCCGTTAGGAGGAAAGAGCGATGGAGATCGCGCATAATAGGGGAAAGCGTAGCCGTTTGCTGCCACCATTCAGCGAGGTCGATAGGAGCCACCTTGCGAACAGGTGGTATCGGGATCTTCACTGCCTCAGTCGGATTTCGTTCGATTGTCTCATCGATGCGCATTGCGGAATTTATCACCGTGCGCAATGTGCGGAGCACTGCGCATGCGGTGGTGCGGCCATGGCGTTCGGTTAGCTGTTGAAGCAGTTCTCGACAGTCCTGTCGCGAGATATCGGCCACAGCGCGTCCCCGAAACTTCTTCATGTATATATGAACGTGGTCGCGGTAATTGCGCACGGTACCGCTGGCAAGATCACGCTCAGCAATATGCTCATCTAGCGCTTTGGCCAGAGTAATATCTGTTGCGGGAGGTTTGGCGGACGGGTCTATGCCAGACTGAATCTGTGACATCAAGGCCTTTGCCCGGCGTCTCGCGTCCTGAAGGCCAATTCTATCCGCCCTGTCGATCTTAATGCGAACGGTACGTACGTGGCGTCCGTTTCTTCTTACATCCCCCTGGACCGCATACGTCTTTGCGGACTTATGGCATATTACCATTAGTCCCTTTACCGTCTCGTCGCGATAAATGCCCGACCCGAAGGGAAGAGATTTTATCCTGGCCTCAGTGAGTCTTATTACAGCCATCCAATGCGCTCCAAAAACACAGAACAGAGCACCGGACCGTCGTCGCCTTTGGTCGATAACAGTCGGCGCTGATTGACGCATTATGAGTCTTAAGTCATTGGAAGTAAGCCAATATTCGGCATTGGCTGACATTTATCAGCATACGTAGTATTTTTTAGGAATCTGATGCTCTATCCAACTGAGCTACGGGGACAAACACCCGACATCCGTCCATGATATAAGTACTGATGACTATCACAATCGGAAAAAGACTATGAATGTGGCATTGAGCTCGAAGGACCGCCAAGACCTGCTTTGAGGCATCCTCGATGACATCAAGGAACAACCTGGTCGGTAATGCGTCGAACTCCAACTTCTCTGTGCCCGCCATTTGTGTCCCTGTTGATCTGAAATACTTGCCTATTGAGCAGACGCAACTCCCCGTTCGGCCGAGGAACGAAAACACCACCTTGGCCACAAAAATCTGGGCGTTGGAGACGAGTCGATGTATTGGCCATATCATCCGTACACAGGGAAATAGAGGCAACGCCTCACCCCTCAGATGTAGTACAGCAAGACGTATGCGCTCAGCAGCACCGCGATCCACAGCGCCGTCGTTCCGATCGGCCATGAACGCGAGAATGTTCCCTCGATCCCCCAGTAGTAAAGTGACCAGTTTTGCAAGGCACCGAGTTGATTACGCACCGTATGAGAGACGGTTTTAGTCAAAGTGCCGGACATATTCTGAACTGAGTAGCCGAGGCGATAGAGCGGTCCTCGCCAAAACCAGTCTACATCCAGTGAAATCGTGAGCGTGCGCTTCATAGCCGGGAGCAACAAAAAGAAAGCCAACCCGGAAAACAACAGAAGTTGCAGATAAAGCACAAGCTTGCTTGGCGTGTAAGCCTCATAGGAAACCGGGTACGGAAGAAATTGGTACAGGGCTTGCGGATAAATTCCAAGGAAGATGCACAGCGCCGCAAAGATCCCCATTGAAAGGCTCATATTCCAAGGCGCATCCTTGGGCCGCAATCCGGAATCTTTCTGGAAAAAAACGAACCACGGAAACTTGATGCCGGCGTGCAAGAACACGCCCGCCGAAGCCGCCAGAAGAAGAAAGTACACATAGACCAATCCCTCTTCGACGGCGGCTTCAGAGATCAACGCCTTGGTTGTAAAGCCGGACGTAAGGGGAAAACTGGAGATCGATAGCGCGCCGATGATGCCCAAAAGGCAGGTCAGGGGCATGGTACGAAATAGGCCGCCAAGGTCGGTGCATTTACGCATACCCGTCCGATAGAGAACAACACCGGCACTCATGAACAGCAAAGCTTTGTAGATAATGTGGGCAAAGGCATGGGCAGCGGCGCCGTTGAGAGCCAGTTCCGTTCCGATGCCGACCGCACACACCATAAAGCCGACCTGATTGACAATGGAATAAGCAAGAATCCGGCGCGCATCATTCTCAAGCAAAGCGTAGATGATGCCGTAAAAGATCATGTACACCCCGACCCAGACCAGGATTGTTTCGCCCGGAAAGAGCAAGATGAGGGCGAGCACCGCAGCTTTGGTGGTGAAGGCCGACAGAAAAACAGTCCCGGTGGCTGTCGCTTCCGGATAAGCGTCCGCAAGCCAAGCCGAGACCGGTGGCGCGGCCGCGTTCACGAGAACGCCGGCCAAGATCATCCACGTCGCGAAATTGTCAGCCCGCATGGCGGTGACATCGACCGATCCGGTTTCAACGGCAACGCCAACAATGCCCACCATGAGAACCACGCCACCGAAAATATGCATGATTGCATAGCGCGTTCCGGCTGTTCTGGCCTGAGGAGTGGCACCGCACCACACGACGATCGTCGAGAAGATCGCCATGGTTTCCCAAAACACAAACAGCGTTAGCAGGTCGCCCGCAAAGGCAACGCCGATGGCGCCCGCGCCATAAGCAAAAGCGGCGGCCAGTTCCGCCCGGCTCGCCTGCTGATAGGCAAATAGTCCGCCTACGAATAACATAAGCGCGAAGATCGTGGCGAAAAGCTGTCTTACGGGGCTACTTTTCACAACCTCGATCGTGTATCCAAGAAACGTGGTTGCGCTAACGACACCATCCGGGATCTGCCAAACGAGCCAAATCGTGCCGAACGAAGCGATCGTCATGATCACGGCGCGCACATTTTGATCGCGCGACACCGCGATCAACAAAGCGCCGAGCAGGGGTAACAGAGCGGGAGGAAGGAACTCAGTCATTGTAGTAGTCCTCGCTCCGCTTCAATACCCAGCCCAGCACCTTGGCCGCGAAAACCATGGCAACACATGAGCCAAATCCAAAAGCAGCACCGAAACCGAACCATCCGTCGGGGCCGAAATAGCCCTTCACATCGATAAACAGCTGGGCCAAAACCGTCAGAGCGAGAATCGCCCAGAATGTGATCCAGATAAATCGAACGGTGCGCGGCCGCACGAGCCAGTGGTCTGTCATATCCTCTTTATTCACTTGCAGAGATGCCCATCATTTGCGAGGCCAGATCCAAGACCGGTCCCTGATAGAAAAAGAACGCAATGGTTAGCGCGGCGGTCGTTACGGTTGCCAAGACAATGGGCAGGGGGGCCTCACCGTGGTTTTCCGTTTCAGGGGCGTCGGCCTCCTGTAACCACGCTGCATGTAAGATCGGCAGAAAGTACGCCGCGTTGAGCAGCGTACTGAGGATGATGGCCGTCACCGCGACAAGGTTCTCCGCCGCCAACGCACCCCCCAACACATACCACTTCGACACAAAGCCGCCAGTGGGGGGAAGACCGATCATACTCAACGCACCGATGGTAAATGCGGTCATCGTCCAAGGCATGCGCCGGCCAATTCCCTTGAGCTGGTGGAGTTCTGTTTTCTTCGACGCCGTGTAAATCGCGCCGGCGGCAAAGAACAAAGAGATTTTTCCGAAACCATGCGCAACCATATGTAACGCCGCGCCAACCCCCGCGATGGGATGGAGGATGAGCGCCGCCATCACGATGTACGACAATTGTGCGATCGTGGAGTAGGCCAGAAGCCGTTTAAGGTTGGTTTGGCGCAGGGCGATGATGCTGCCCACAACAATGGTGAACGCCGCCAGGGACAGGAAAAATGTCGCCGCGTCGTTGTTGGCGAGTTGATCAAGTCCAAATATGTAGACAACGATCTTCGTGATCGAGAAGACACCGGCTTTTACCACCGCAACCGCGTGAAGCAGGGCGCTGACCGGTGTGGGGGCAACCATTGCGGCGGGGAGCCAGCGATGGACAGGCATAACGGCGGCTTTGCCGATCCCTAACACAAACAGCCCCAACAAAATACCCAGCTCCACCCCTGAAAGATGGCCCGCCAGAACACCGTTCTCAGCAAATGTAATGGTGCCGGCCGTCTGATAGGTCCAAATGATCGCCGGCAGGAACAGCCCGATTGACGTGAAAAGCAGAATACCAAGATAGACGCGGGCCGATGCAATCGTGTTCTTGTCGCCTTTGTGAGAAACCAACGGATAAGTCGACAGCGTCAGGATCTCGTAAAACAAAAACAGAGTCAGCAAGTTGTCCGCAAATGCGATGCCCATCGTGGCCGACAAAGCGATGGCGAAACTGATATAGAATTGCGTTTGGCGCGGTTCCCGGTTCGCCCGCATGTAGCCGATGGAATAGATCGAGTTAATCAGCCACAAGAGCGATGCCAGCATGGCGAATATGAGACCAAGCGGTTCAAGGCGAAACGCCAGCGCTATGCCGGGCACCATTTCCGCTAGTTGAAGTCTTGGGCTTTGCCCGTTCATGATTTCGGGAAGAAAGACCCACACCACGGCGATGAGGCAGGCCGCCGCAAAGAGGGTGACAGCCTCTCGAATATTCGGAGAGCGTTGACCCGCGGCCGCGATGCCCAGGGCGGCCATCAGCGGGAGGACCACGGCGGCAATCATTGGCCAGCCGCTCACGGGAGGTGCTCCAACAGAGTTTCGGCGGCTTGCGATGCCAGCGATACCGGCAACTGCGATGAGAGGCCGAAATAGATGTTTGCCAACACCGCGACCCAGGTCACCGCCAGAAGGGACAACGGGGCCTCGCCGCTTGCGGTTAGGGGCACTTGCCGGTCTGAAAAATAGGCGGCTTCAACAAAACGCCAGATATAAATTACCGCCATGAGCGAACTGACGAGAATGACGGCGACCAAGACAATGCCGAGCGCACCATAGTCCAGCGCTGCACCAATCAAATACCATTTGCTGACAAATCCTGCCGTGCCCGGCACGCCAATCAAGCTTAGGCCCGCAATCACAAAGGCCATCATTGTCAAAGGCATATCCTTAGCGATGCCGCGAATATTCTCTATTCGGACCGTTTCGATGCGTGTGGCCAAGCAGGCGACGGCGAGAAAGAGAGCGCCTTTCGCCAAAGCATGGTTGAACATATGAACGATGCCGGCGGTCAGACCCATGACACTGACCAGGCTTGCGCCGAGAAGGACGTAGCCGATCTGTGAAATCGATGAATAGGCGAGCATCCGCTTAATGTTCCGCTCGCCAATGGCAACGCCGGACGCAACCAGTATGGCAAACACGGCCAGGGGGATGAGGAATATGCTGAACTGCACAGCATGGGCTGTGAGGTTCTGTTGGAACACCAGGAAGTCAAAGCGCAGGAGCACGTAAAGCGCCACCTTCGTGGAGCACGCCGCCAGGAACATGGTCACCATGTGAGGTGCATAGGTATAGGTATTGGGCAGCCAAACGTGCAACGGAAACAGCGCGGCTTTCAGCGCCAGTCCCACCGTCACAAAACCGGCCGCCACAAGAATGGGGCGCAGTTCGCCAACATCAGCGATCCGGGTTTCCATGTCCGCCAGATCGAGCGTGCCGGTCATCATGTAAATCAAACCGATGCCGATCAGATAGAAGGTAGCGCCGGTGGTTCCCATCACGAGGTACTTGAAAACGGCAAGCAATGCGCGACGGTCCACCCCTCCCGCAATCAGGACATAGCTGGCCAGCGACGCGATTTCCATGAAAACGAAAATATTGAACGCGTCCCCGGCGACCACGATGCCCGACAACCCCGCCAGCGCAAGCAGCCATGCTGCATAAAATAGCGGTTCGCCCTGGGGCCCCATGCGCAGCTTATCCTGGCCTGCCAGAAGCGCGAGGGAAGACGATCCGGTGACGATCAACAACAATAAAGTACTAAAGGGGCTGATGCTTAGTTGGATTCCGTAAGGCGCCGGCCAAGACCCCATTTCGTAGCTTGCGCTGCCTTGGGTCTGGACGATCCCCGTAAGCGACACAGCGATGGCGAAGGCCGTTAAGCTCGCTGCTATTGCGGCAAGCCGCGGCAGGCCGCGTACATGCAACAGCAGCACGAGCGGCGCAGTAAGCAGAGGTACTAACACCTGCAATGCGGGGAGATGGTCCGTCAGTGTCATGGATCCCGGTTCTGATCCTGAAGTTCTTTTTCTTCGATCGTACCGTAGGCTTCATTGATCCGTACAATGATTGCCATTCCCAATGCTGTGGTGGAAATTCCAACGACGATAGCCGTAAGAATGAGTACTTGCGGAAGTGGGTTTGAAAAGATTTGGTCGGTCGCACCTTTCTGAATAATCGGCGCCGTCCCGCCCTCGACCTTGTCCATTGTTATGTACAGCAAAAACACCGCGGATTGGAAGATCGAGAGACCAAGCAGCTTTTTAATGAGGTTAGACTTGGCGATGACCGCATAGAATCCGACCATCAGCAAAATGGCAAAAACCCAATAATTGTAGAGACCGAGAAGCTCCATTATTTGTGCTCGCGAGCGGCAAAGGCATGAAAGATTGACAGCAACGCACCGCATACGGTGATGCCAACACCGAGTTCGACCAGAAGAATGCCCAAGTGTTGGCCGTCGACGGGATTGCTCGATAGCACCGAGTAGTCGAGAAAGTTGCCTCCCAAAAGAATCGCGGCGACGCCCACACCGCCATAGAGGATAGCGCCGCCTGCAACCATGGCCATGAGAAGACTGCTGGGTACGGCCTTCAAGGCAGCCGTTTCGCCTTCTAATACCGCGTACAGCATGATGCCCGTGGCGATGATCGCGCCGGCTTGGAACCCGCCGCCGGGCCCAAAATCACCGTGGAATTGCACGTAGAGACCGAACAGAACGATAAATGGAACGAGCAGGCGCCCAACCACTTTCGGTATAAGGTGGTGACGGAGGCCCTGCTGTTTTGCCGGCTTTGGCGCGTCTTCAGGCCTGGCGCCCAGGACAAACAAAACGCCAATGCATGCGGTCAAGACAACAAACACTTCACCCAGCGTGTCGTATCCCCGGAAGCTTGCGAGCACCGCCGTGACAACATTTGGTATGTCAATCAGTTCAGGTGTGTTCTGAAGATACCACGGCGCTACGTGCTGATGAACGGGTGCCTCCGGATCGCCAAGTCGCGGCTTGTCAAAAGTTGCGTAGATGATGGTCGTTGTGGTGATGGTCACGACAAGGAGGGGCAACCAACGGTTTGCTGTGGCGAATCGCTCGTGTTCGCCCGTTAGGGCCAACGCACTTAACAGAATGATCGTCGACACACCAGCCCCAATGGCCGCTTCGGTCAAGGCTACATCGGCGGCATCCAGAATAAAGAACGTGCTGGCCATGAGGAGGCTAAAAATCCCCATCAGCATTACCGCCACAAAAAGATTCTTCACACGGACGATAGCGATGGCACTAATAACCAACAACGTCAGCAGAAATATCGCGAATAAGACAATCATGGTGTTGGACGACCTTTATCATCCGGCGAAAGCGTTTTTGCATCGGGTTTAAGCCCAGACAGTAAGGCTGCATTAGCGAGAGCGTATGATGCCGTTGGGCATGTCAGGAGCAGGAATACGAGGATGGCAAGCAGCTTGATCAGCGCCAGCGACCACCCAGCCTGGAGCATAATGCCTGCCAAAATTAGGATCGTCCCCATGGAGTCCGTAAGGCTCGCGGCGTGAACGCGCGTATAAAAGTTCGGCATTCGCAGCGCGCCAATACCTCCGATGAATACGAACGCCCCACCGCTCAGCAGCAATATCCAACTGACGATGTCTATCATCATCGACATTACGTCACCTCACGTCGTCGTTTTTGTTGAGGTCCGGACTTACGGTGCGGTTTTGAAAGAACTCCAGCACCGCCAACACACCGACAAAATTTATCAGCGCGTAAGTGAGTGCAAGGTCCAGAAAGTCCGGGCGCCCGTAAAGGTAAGCAACCACGGAGAGCAAAAGGGCGGTCTTGGTGCCAAACATGTTCACGGCTAGGACGCGATCATAAACGCTTGGACCCATAACAGCGCGCGCAAGCGCAAGAGCCATGGTCACCAAGATGGCGATGGAAGTTGCAAAAAACATAATTAGTCCTGAGTTAGCTCCGCGGCGCGGCGATTAAATCCGCCGGCCATTATTTCTTCAGCCCCGTGGCGCGTGAGGCAGTGAACACGCAGCTTGCCATCATGAACGTCCATCGTGACGGTGCCCGGCGTGAGCGAAATCGAGTTTCCAAGAATGGCCTGTCCGACAGGTCCAGGCGGAAGTGCGTCGAATTCGACGATGGTTGCACTGATGGGGAGTTTGGGGTGCAAGATCACGCGGGCCACCTCAAAGCTGGACTTTGCGATTTCCGGCAACAGCCAACTCCAGTATCGGGGCAAGCGGGAAATGACTTGGAGTGAAAAGACGGCGCGGTCAAAAAATCCGATGCGGACGGCAACCCACACACTCAGCAGGCAAGACACAACCCCTAGGCCGAGTATAAGGGGTTTGTAGATGCCCGACCACGCCAACCAGGCAACCGCGAGGATCGCGAGTAACCCGAGTAACGAGCGTATGCGAATTGATGGTGAATCCACTGCCGAGCCTCCCTCCAAAATTCTAGAGTTGTATGCTGGGTTCGCTTGCCAAGGCAAGACCTGACGAGTCAACTCTTGCGCGAGAGCTGAGAATGTAATTATCGGCTCGAAGCGGATGACAGTGGAGGCAGATTGAGTGTCGGGTCCACAGCGAATCTCGGACCGTAGACATCGATCAGACCAACCCAATGACCACTGTTTTTGAATGTCATCCAGATTTACCCCACCCCGTCCACGTGTATCGGCCACCTCGCGTTCGAAAGGTAATCCATTAGAATGTGATCGGATTCAATCTAGATCAGATTTGCTCTAGCAACGAAGGCGCCGCTCGCAGAAGATTGTCTGTTCAGGCTGTGGCTCCAAACGAAGCCGTTTGCGGGAGGCCGTATCGACTTCACCGGAGCCGGGGTCGGCGCGCACTCTGTGGAGGAAAGCAGCCTATGCATTGTTCCTGTGGCCGCGACTTTTAGACTCCCCCTTTCCTGATGCTGCGCATAGGACGGCGTGGTCAAAAAGCGTTCGGCAAACACCCCTAACGGTCAGGCGCATCAAATGAGAATTCCGGCACCTCTTCGGCTTCCGAACCATCAAAGCCAGCCATCACCTCCTGGTTCCTGTGCTCGACCATCGCCGCAAGGTTCGCGTGAGTGAAAATATAGGGTTTGTTCCGTTTGATCCCGGTGACAACTTGCTGCCCGACGATGTCGGCCGACAATCCTTCCTTTTGATACATCTGATGCACTTCATCTAAATCAATAGCCGGCTGTCGCCCGTCCGAAGTGTCAGACTGGTTGGCGAGCGACTTGATAATGTTGGTGGCAATCAGACCCGGACAAAGAACCGAAACACCGATCTTTTTTGGGGCGAGGTCTTTGCGGGCAACCTCGCTCAAGCCCACCACGGCGAATTTGGAAGCCGCGTAAGCCGCTTGGCCCGGCATTGTCGCCATACCCAGAATGGACGCCGTGTTAACAATGTGCCCTTCTTCCTCATGTGAGGTCATGAGGGGGAGAAAACACTGCAGACCGTTGACGACCCCCATCAGATTGATGCCCAGGCACCTGTCCCAATCTGCATAGGCTAGTTCGTGAATGGCGCCACCGCTGGCGATGCCCGCATTGTTACAGAGAATATGCACATTGCCGAAATCGCGCTGAACGTTATTCGCCGTTTCAAGCATGCGGGTCCTGTCGGTCACGTCGACGACATAGTGCTGTATACTGACAGTCCGTGAATCGAGGTTCGCTGCGGCATTTTGCAAGCCGTCGCGTTCCACGTCCAGCATGGCCACATTCACGCCTTCCGCAATCAGCGCACGTGTTATGCCAAGGCCTATGCCCGATGCGGCGCCTGTGACGATGGCTGTTTTGTTAATTAGTTGATCCATGGCTCTGTCCATACTGTCCTTGAATGAGTTTGACCTACGCGTCCTCGACCAATCCGCGAAGCGCCTGACCGATATTCTGGGGATGTTCGGATGAGGAAAAATCGACGACCCTCGGCCACCCTTCGGCCACGTCGCCGATCGTGATTTTTTCTCGGCCGCCAAGGGCCAGGCCCTTACTGCGTTCCCATCTCAACTTCTTGAACCGGCCCGCCGCCGCTTCGAAAAGCCCGCCGCTTTCCTGGCACGTCATATGGGCAAGATAGGCAACCAGCGGCGCAACATGATCCGGCTTGATTTTGGGACGAATTTCGTCAGTGAGCGTTGAATCGTTCATTTCGGTCGCACCAAAGGGGGCAACGCAATTGCATCGGATATCCACTTTCGCGCCCTCTAACGCGACGGTGCGGCACAATCCATACAGCCCCATCTTGGCCGCGGCATAGTTGGATTGTCCGAAGTTTCCGTATAGTCCGGCAGCTGAGGAGATGAATACAAGCCGACCGCCGCCCTGTTTCTGAAAAAAGGGCCACGCGGCTTTGCTGAGGAGGAAAGCGCTCTTTAGGTGGACATTGAGGACTGAATCCCATTGGTCGGAAGTCATTTTCGCCAACGTCTTGTCCCGCACAAACCCGGCATTGTGAATCACCGCATCCAAACGCCCGGCCGTCTCAACCGATTGTTTCACGAGAGTCTCTGCCTCTTCAGCACGGCACGGCATGTGAACCGCCCGCCCACCCAGTCCCGAGATCTCGGCTACGGTTTCGTCCCCGTGCGTTCCATCGCCCGTACTGTTGACAACAACCGTCGCCCCAGCCTTTGCAAGGCACAAGGCAAACGCTTTCCCTAATCCCCGGCTTGAGCCGGTGACAAGAACCACTCTATCGGTGAAATCCATGGTCACGTCCGGGCGCCATGAGAGAAGGAAGGGGCCTGGTTTCGGCGCCCGTCCGCAAGCAGCGTCTGGGGCACATCAATATGTTTTGCGCGCAAATATTCGCCCAGGGATTTCGCCTGTCGGTCGAGCCGGCCGTTTGACGCCGCGCCCGTGCCGAGGATGCCATTAATGACGAAGTTTAAGGCTCTCAGATTTGGCAGTTCGTACCGTTGGATCTCAAACGCAGCCAAATCAGGGCACAGGTTCTTGAACCTCTGGGGCGTTAGGAACTCGCGCAGGAAACTGGAGGCTTCATCGCTGCGTGCCCAAACACCACAATTAGCATTGCCGCCCTTGTCGCCGGACCGGGTGCCAAAGAGACGTCCGAACGGGATCGTTGTGGTGGGACCACTTGGTGGCGGCAGACCTCTATCTGGTATTCGCTGATAGTCTGTATCTTCCAAATCCAGTCTTTGTGTCGGCAAAACATCGACTGTCTTGCCGTTCATATGTACGTTTTCAGTGATATGCCGGCTGCTGATGAGCGCCGGCCAATGGACCGTTACCGGCTTTCCATTAAAGCCGGCTGCGCCGCGTCCCGTATTGCCCGGCACACAAGCCAACCCGAGTTCCGTAATTCTCGCTGTGAATAAGCGGCCGAGTTTCTCGGGATCTGCGGACGTCACCGTGATCCGCAAGGCGGCATGCGCCACTTCGTTTGTCGCCGGATCTTCCTTATCACTGCGGATCAATTGCACGTCCACGGCATCGAACTGCTCCCGACCGCCAAGATTGTGAAATATCTGGTCCAGATAGAGATCGGCTTTTTTTTCAATGTCGAGGCCCGTGAGAAGCACTTCCGCACTCTGCTTCGCGGGCCCCAGCGTGTTGATGCACACTTTGTGCGTCGGCGGTGGACTGCTGCCGCGGGTGCCACTTATCCGAACGCGGTCGTCGCCCGCCTGTTTCACAGTCATCGTATCGAAATGCGCCACCACATCAGGGTTTTCATAAGCAGGCGAGGAAATTTCATAAAGAAGTTGGGCCGTGACGGTGCCGACAGAAACCAATCCACCTGTGCCCGGATGTTTTGTGATGGTGAAGCTTCCATCCGGCTCGAGTTCCGCGATCGGATAGCCCATGTTTCGAAAGCTTGGCACGTCCTCAAAGAAGGCATAGTTGCCGCCGCAACACTGAGCGCCGCACTCTATGATATGGCCGGCCGCCAGGGCACCGGCCAGCGCGTCATAATCGTTGCGCTGCCAATGGAAGTGCCATGCCGCAGGGCCAATCACCAGCGCCGCATCTGTCACACGCGGGCAAATCACAATGTCCGCCCCCTGATCGAGCGCTTCTTTGATCCCCCAGGCGCCCAGATAGACATTCGCCGTCAGAATCTTCTGGCCCGATTTAGATAATGGCATGTCAGAATCAAGGTTGATGAATGGTTCGCCTTGATCGGTCAGATGATCCAACTTGGGCAACAAATCGTCGCCGTCGATGTACGCAACCTTCGCATCCAAGCCCTGCTCGGCGAGTATCTCTTCCACTTGGCGCGCCATGGATTTGGGATTGAGCCCACCTGCATTGGAAACGATCTTGATACCTTGACCGATACAGGCGCGCGCGACTTCCGACACCTGCTTCAAAAACGTGCCCACATATCCCATGTCCTCGCCACGGGTAGCCCGTTGGCTGTGCAGGATCGACATGGTCAGTTCGGCAAGGTAATCGCCGGTGAGGACGTCAATCGGCCCGCCTTCGACCATCTCCCGGGCGGCGGCCAGCCGGTCGCCATAAAACCCACTACAATTTGCTATTCGGATGATGTCTGACACGCCACCGCCTCAATCCTCCGGTACCCAACTCGGTTTACGCCGTTCCCGAAACGCGGCCATGCCTTCCGCCGCTTCTTCGGTCCGGAACATCCGCGCACTCCATTCTTCCGTTGCTTCAAATCCTTGCTGGAGCGGCAGTTCCGACACGCGGCGCACAAGCTTCTTGCATTCGACAACGGCGTTGGGACCGCCTTGCGCAATCATGTTTGCTACGTCATCCACCGCGTCTGCTAGCCGATCGCCCTCGACGGCTGTATGTGCAAGGCCCATCTGGACGGCAGCCTGGCCATCAAACCGCTCCCCGGTGAGGAACAATTTCATGGCCTGGTGGCGGCCCAATTTGGGCAGGCACACGACCGAAATTATCGCCGGGATGACCCCGATGCGCACTTCACTGAAGCTGAATTGCGCATCCTTGTTGGCGATGACGATGTCGGACGCGGCCACCAGGCCCAGCCCCCCGCCAAACGCAACCCCATTCACAGCGGCGATGACCGGCTTTGGGCTTTCCAAGATCGCATTGAGCAAATCGACGAAAGTTACTGTACGGACGGATGAGTCTGTTCGGCTGCCTTTCAAATCGGCGCCCGCGCAAAACGCCGGCCCGGTGCCGGTAATCACAATGGACCGCACGGCGTCATTGGCGTTGCAGGCCCGCAAATGGTCGTAGAGCGACGCGACGAGTTCGAGGGATATGGCGTTGCGGTTCTCGGGCCGGTTCATTGTGATCCACGCAGCACCGCCACGGATCTCACACAGGGTCACTTCGGCGGTCGTCATAGACGTGTCTCCCCTTCCGCCAAGGTGATAAGCATTTCGCCGTTCTTGACCTGATCGCCCGCGGCGACCAGCACTTCAGCTACGACGCCATCTCTCGGGGCCGAGATGCTGTGTTCCATTTTCATGGCTTCTAAAACAACAAGCACGTCGTTTGTGCGGACGGCGTCACCCACACTCACCGCCACTTTGCGCACCGCCGCCGGCATGGGGGCAGCCAGGCCACCATCTTTACCATCTAGATCCGGCTGCGGATAACGCGGCTTTTCGACAATGTCGATGCCGCCACGGGAGGTGTGCACAAACCAGGTGCTTCCGGATTTCTCAACGCGAAACCCCTTCCGCTGTCCGTCTATCGCAGCGTCAACGATGCCTCCTCCACAACGATGCATCTCGACGATCACCTCTTGGCCGTCTGCGACAAATCCAAAGGTGCCGTCGCGCAGCCTGCGGTATTCGACGGTGAGGTCATTCGATGCAACTTTGAAATCATAACGCTCCATTGGCATGGTCGAATTCCGCCAGCCGCTGGGTATCGATCGCATGACCTTCGTATTGGCCCGGCGCTGTGCTTGACTTTCCGCCGCAACGGCAATCACTGATTCAACCATTTCCCGGCGTGAAAGCGCACGCACAGGATTCGGCCGTACTCGTTCGATGAAATCGGTCGTTGTGTCTCCGTCGAGGAATTCCGGTGCGCGCAGCGTATTGACGAGAAAATCGCGATTTGTCGTCAGGCCGTGAATGCGGGTCGTTTCAAGGACGTGGGCGAGCCGGGACGCCGCTTCACGCCGGGTTGGCGCATGCACAATAACTTTGGCAATCATCGGGTCGAACTCGGTTCCGATCACGCTGCCGGTTTCGACGCCCGCATCGAACCGCGCCGTTCCGACGGAGGAAGGCTCCCATGCAACAATGGGCCCGGGCGACGGTAAAAAGCCGTTATCGGGATCTTCCGCGTAGAGACGGGCTTCGACGGCATGACCGTCAATTGCAAGATCCTCCTGCTCAAACGACAAGGGCTCTCCTTCAGCAACGCGGATTTGTTCGCGTACCAGGTCCTTGCCGATTATTTCTTCAGTCACCGGATGTTCGACCTGGAGGCGGGCGTTGACTTCCAGAAACCAATACTCATCGCCGCTCACCAGAAATTCGACAGTGCCTGCAGAGGAGTACCCAAGACTTCGCGCCGCCGCGACCGCGGAGTCGCCCATACGCTGGCGCAAGCCCGCGGTCATCGCCGGGGACGGTGCTTCTTCGATGATTTTTTGGTGGCGGCGTTGAATTGAGCATTCCCGCTCAAAGCAATGGACGAGATTGCCGTGCAAATCCCCCAGGATCTGGATCTCGATGTGACGCGCCGCATCGAGCCACTTCTCCAGGAAAACAGTGTCATCGCCAAACGAACTGCCGGCCTCGCGCTTTGCGCTATCGATCGCTTGTGCGAGATCGGACTCATCTTCGACCACACGCATGCCGCGGCCCCCGCCACCGGCCGACGCCTTGACCAGAACGGGATAGCCGATTTGCAACGCCGCCTCTTTGACATCGACACCATCTGAGATTCTGATGGCTGGCAGGGTCGGCACACCCGCCTCCCGCATGATCCGCTTCGCGGAGAGCTTGTCGCCCATGAGGCCAATCACCTCGGGGCGGGGGCCAATCCAAGCTAGGCCCTCATTAGTTACGGCCTCCGCAAACGCACGGGTCTCCGATAAGAACCCATAGCCGGGATGAACCGCATTAGCACCGGCGCGTTGACACGCCTCCATAACTTTCGAGATGTCCAGATAGGTTTCGGAAACCGTACGGCCGCCCAGCGCGATTGCCAGATCTGCCTCTTTGACGAACGGGGCATCCGCATCGCCGTCCGCGTAAACCGCAATTGTGTTAATGCCCATGTCTTGGGCGGTACGAAAGATACGCCGGGCAATTTCGCCCCGGTTGGCAACGAGAAGGCTCCTGATAGGTTTCGTTACCGCCACGTGCCGAATTCCTTCGTGCCTTCGATCTTATTGTTACAGCATGCGGACAAAGACATGGCGATCACCGTCCGGGTGTCGCGCGGGTCTATCATGCCGTCATCCGATACTCGTGACGTTGCGAATAGGCCCTTTGAACGCTCCTCGGCCCAGTATTCGACACGTGCAGCGCGCTGCGCGTCTGCCTCTTCATCGAACCGTTCCCCGCGGCGTTCGGCGGCCATGCGCCCAACGATACTCATGACGCCGGCCATTTGTTTCGGCCCCATCACGGCGATCTTCGAGAAAGGCCAGATATAGGTGAAGCGGGGCCCGAACGCGCGCCCGCTCATGCCGTAATTGCCCGCCCCATAGGACGCCGCCGTAATGATGGAAATGTGCGGTACCGTCGAATTGGAAACGGCGTTGATCATCTTTGAGCCGTTCTTGGTAATGCCGGCCTGTTCGTAATCCGTACCCACAATGAAACCGGTGATGTTGTGCAGAAAGACCAGCGGCACATCGATCTGATTGCAAAGCTGAATGAACTGGGCGGCTTTTTCCGACGATTCAGGGAACAATGCCCCATTGTTTCCAAGCACGCCTACGGGATATCCGTGCACCTTTGCCCAGCCGCAAATGAGCGTCGGCCCGTATTGCGACTTGAACTCTTCGAAATACGAGCCATCGACAATCCGGGCGATCACATCGCGCATATCGAACGGCGTTCGCAGATCTTGCGACACCATACCCAGAAGATCTTCGGGATCGTATTTGGGCTCCTCAAAGTCCCCGTCGGGTTCCGGCCCAAACTTGCGCCAATTTAGATGACCAACCACTTCCCGGCAGATGCGAATCGCATCGCGCTCGTCGACAGCCAAATAATCGCCCAAGCCTGAAATCTGCGTGTGCATCTCCGCACCGCCGAGGGCTTCTTCGTCTGCATCCTCGCCGGTTGCCATTTTCACCAAAGGGGGGCCACCGAGAAACACCTTGGACTGTTGTTTGATGAAAATGTTGTAGTCACTCATGCCGGGCTGATATGCGCCACCCGCCGTCGATGATCCGAAAACGACCGAAATGGTCGGTATACGTATCTTCGACAATTCGGTGATCTCGTAAAACAGCCGACCCGACTCGGCAAAATGCGCCAATTCCCGTTGAAGAGCCGCTTCCGGATCACCCCCACCGCTGCCACCACGCAAATCACCGCCCGCCGATTCCACCAGTTGGATCAGCGGCAGCCTGTTCTCCCGCGCGATCTCAAGCCCGCGCATGAGTTTTTTTGTGTTGAAGGGGTTGAAAGCACCGGCCCGCACAGACGGATCGTGCCCTTGAATGACACATTCCACGTCGTTGACGACACCGATGCCCAAGACGAATCCAGCGCCCACTTTGTAAGATGATCGCCACGCTGCGAATGGGCTGATCTCGAGAAACGGCGAATCTCTATCCAGGATCAAAGAGATTCGCTCTCGCAGCGGCATCTTGTTGCGCTTGGCAAGACGCGCCATCGCTTGTGGTCCGCCGCCTTCTGCCGCCTCGTCGCATAACCCCTGAAGAACCCCCAGGGCTTCGCGCATATCGGTAACATTACCTCTAAAGGACTCGCTCTGCGTGTCCAAGTTTGATTGAAGAACCGGCAATCGCCCTTCTCCCCATATACTTTGGGGCAAACATTAGCATAAAAAAGTCCATCCGTAAGGTTTTTTTATGTGCTAAAATGCTGCTTTGCAACTACTAGTCTAAATTTGCAGCAGATTCTGCCGCAGGTGTTGCGCGACAGTTGCAGGTCATGCGACTTCCAGAGAGTCCGAGCCCGACTGAGCGTGAGGCCGGCTGGTCAGTAGTCGCAATGTAAGCCCCACCTGCACAGCTCCAACAAAGTTGACGATGGAGATACACTTGAAGTCTGAACACGTGAACGAGATTACCCTCGGTCCACAACAGGAAAAGAGCAAACGAGCACGCAATGCGATAATCGATGCAACGATCGATTCGTTGGTGGAAGTTGGTTATGCCGAAACATCCCTGGTCCGCGTGGCAAAAGCGGCCGGGTTCTCGAAAGGTGCAATTCAACACCATTTTCCGTCCAAGGAAGACCTCATTGCTCAAACCGTCGATAAGCTGATTTCCCGCACAATCTCTCCGCCGCCGGCCTCTCGCCGTGCCCGCACTGTCGAGGAAGCTTTATTGCGCGCCTGGAAAACATTCGTCGATACGCCAGCTTACCGAGCGTTGCTGGAAATTCTGAATGCCGCACGTACAGACAAGAAACTAAAGAAGAGAATTGGCAAAGATCTCATCGCCTGGCGCGACCGGATGGATCTTCAATCCCTGGAAAACTACGAAGCCGTCAGCGGTGACGACGAAGACGTGGTCATGCTGCTCAACATGAACAGAAGTTTCATGCGCGGCCTGTTGATGCAGGAGCAATACGGCTTTAGCGAAGAAACGGCCACACGATATCTTCGCAAATGGGTGGAAATGATATCGCCCCTCCTGCGCCTAAAGGAAAAATAGGGCGCCCTGCGCAAACCGCGTCCCAATCCCCAAATCGATCCGGCACGTTTGTTGCGCGTGTTCTCAATTCTTTCTAGAGGAGACTTTCTATGCTGCGGCTTTATCATGCGCCCGACGCGCGATCTTTGCGGCCCTTGTGGACACTGGAAGAAATGGGCCTCGACTATGAGCTCATCAATGTCGCGTTTCCGCCTCGCGTGACCTATCCGGACTATCTCGATCTGAATCCCCTTGGGACCGTGCCCACTTTCTTCGATGACGACGTGTTTATGTCGGAATCTTCGGGTATTTGTCAGTATCTGGTGGACAAATACGGCCCCACCCCCATCGGGCTGACACCGGACGATAGTCAATATGGAGAGTATCTGAACTTTCTTTATCAAAGCGACGCTACCCTCACTTTTCCCCAAACGATTGTGCTTCGTTACACCCATCTGGAGCCCGAAGAACGGCGTCTCCCGCAAGCCGTGGAAGATTATTCCATCTGGTATCTGTCGCGGCTGAAATACATTGAGCTGAAACTGGAAGGCCGCGCGTTCCTTTTGGGGGATCGCTTCACCATCGCAGACATTTGTGTGGGCTATGCGCTGTTTCTGGGCAAAAGCCTCGGCTTGGACGAACGGTACAAACCAAACTGCCGACGCTTTCTAACGGCGCTCATGGAACGTCCTGCGTTCAAGCGGGCCCAGGAACGGCAAAGCAGTTAGCGTTATTCTGGCGGCTTATTTGGGTCCGGCGCCTTCGCAACAGCCACGGCCGGCAATGGTTCAGTTTGCAGCTTGTGTCCATCACGCAACTCTTGAACAAAAGTTTTGGATGCGAGCCACAGATGCAACAATGCGAGCAGCGGCATGATCTTCATGATGATCAACGCCCAGCGCAATGATTCCTGGCCCAGCATCGGATAAAGCAGATCAGAGATAATCCCGGTCACGAATGGACCCAACCCAAGTCCGATCAAGTTCGACACAAACATCATGATCGCTGCCGCAAGCGCCCTAGCATGAGGGCCGACGATGCCCTGAATGCCGGCCAGCAGCACACCGCCAAATGCTCCTGAAAAGAAAGCTGCGATGGCGATGGATGTAATGGCCAGCTGCCAGGTGGGCGCAAAATAGAACCCCAACAAGAAGGGCAGCGAAATGATCTGGCTGATCAACGGAACATAGATCAGCCAGATCGGGTTTCGTTTCGACATATGATCGGCCAGGAAACCTCCCCAAATCACCGACAAAAGACCTGGGATTGCCAGCAAGCTAAGGAGAACGCCTACTTCTTTTAACGAAAGATCATGTGACCGCTGAAGAAACGGCGCGTGCCATTGCCCTGCGCCCACATTGCCGAACCACAACAGTCCAATGGCAATCATTATGTGGGTGAACGCACGTCCCTTGAACAAATGTCGTGTGGCTTCCCACATGGACCCGCTGTGCAGCGCCGAATCCTCGGCACCGACTTTCGGGCGAAGTGGCGGCTCCTTGAGCGTAAACCGCACGAGCAGTGCAAACGCCAAACCCGGCGCCCCCAGGATAATGAACGCCCACCGCCAGCCATATTCTTGACCGATGTAACCGGCGAGAAAAGTACCCAGGAAGGTTCCGATCGATGCGCCGGCGATGAAAAACGCAATGGCACGGGCCCGTTGCTCCAGAGGGAAATACTCTGCCAGCAGAGCTTGCGACGGCGGATTACCCCCCGCCTCGCCCACGCCCACGCCCATGCGGGCCAGCAGCATTTGCCAATATGCGCCGGTCATGCCGGACAGCACGGTCATGGCGCTCCATATTGCAAGCGCCCAACTGATCACGCGAACGCGAAACCCGCGGTCCGCCAGCCGCGCTATGGGAAATCCGCAAATCGCATAGAACAAGGCAAAGGCAAGCCCCGTTAGAATGCCCATTTGGGTATCGGTGGCTTGAAATTCCGCCTTGATGGGCTCTATCAGGACACTGAGGATCGACCGATCCATATAATTGAACAGGTTGACGCCCATGAGGACGGCCAACGCATAGATTTTATACCAGCCAGACAACGGCGCCGGCCCGGCCACCACGCCGGCAGGCGCAATCGCGGTCGACGCCTTCATGGCCGGTTTGCTGTCCACTAGTCGTTGTCGCTTTTGGAGTCTGTGATCGCTTGATAGACGGCTGTTTTTAAATCTGGTTGGAAGATGGGCCAATCGCCAATCCGTTGCGACATCCCGATCACGACCAATTCCTCAACTGGATCAACCCAAAAGGCGACACCAGATCCGCCGTTCCAAAAATATTCGCCTGTGCTGCCCACAAAGCCGCTGGCCACCGGATCGACAACTACGCCGACCCCCAAACCGAAACCCAACCAGATCGGCAGCCCTGTTTGGCCTTGGGCCATCTTTCTTGGGCCGTCGTCGATCAACGACGGTAGGTGGTTCGATGTCATCAACGCTACCGTCTTGGGGCTGAGTATTTGCACTCCGTCCAGCACGCCATCATTTCGGAGCATCTCCGCAAAGCGGGCATAGTCTGCAACCGTAGAAACCAGCCCGCCGCTGCCGGCAAATAGCGTCACGTTTTCGTAGTCGCACATGGCGCGGCAATCATCGAAAATGCCGCCGGGTATTTCCCCGACGCCTTTCTCAAAATCGAGCGTCTTTAGCTTGCCATCTTGGGAATCGATGAAATGTGCCGGTAGAAACCGATCAATCTTGTCCGCCGGTACTTCAAAAAATGTGTCGGTCATGCCGAGTGGTTCGAACAGATGTTCCTTCAGGTACTCATCAAGCGGCTGACCGCTTAGTCGCTGGACAACAAGCCCGGCAACATCCAGCCCCACAGAGTAATACCATTGCGTTCCCGGTTCGGCCTTGAGCGGAAGCTTACCAAGACGCGCCGCAAAGTCGTCCAAATCCTGCGACTGCCACATGCGCGCCTTTAAGTACTCCCGATCAACCGGATCCGTTTCCTCTATACCGTGCGACAGACCCGACGTATGGCTCAACAAGTGTCGCATGGTCATCGCACGCTTCGCCGGAACCAATCTGCCGTTTTTTAGTACTTTGAGATCTGAAAGTTCGGGGACGAATTTCGACACCGGATCGACGAGTTGGAACTTGCCTTGCTCATAGAGCTGCATGGCGGCAACGGCGATGACCGGTTTGGTCATGGAAAAGAGACGGAACAGATTGTCTTTTTCAATGGGACGATCGTCATCGACGCCGCGCCGCCCGGTTGCCTCGAAATGTACGACTTTGCCATTGCGCGCTACGTAAGTCACAAGGCCGGGGATCCCGCCCGATGCCACGTGGCGCTCACCGATCTCGGAAACGACGTTCAACCTTTCTGTCGACATCCCCACACGCTCCGCTTTGGTTTCAGGAAGTTCGTTCGCAATGCAGTCCGCGATCACGAGGAAACTCAACACGACGGCAAACAAGTTCTTCATGAAACTGCACTTTCTAATTCTGTAGATGGATGGGGAGCGCCGCAGCGAAGCAACAACACTTGTTTGGTCGCACTCGAATACAAAGCTGGCTCCGCGCCACGAATGGTCGCGACGCGGATGCCAGAGTTCAGGTCAGCTAGGGAGGATCCGCTGACGGTCGGAGTTCGTCTTTTCAATCGTTTTAACGAGATGCACGACGAAAACTGTCGTCGTGCATCAAGCTCCATAAATCCTAAGCTGGCTATAGCTGACACGGGAGCCATCACCGCATCGTTCTTCAGGCGTCCGGATTGAAACGGAATGTGACGCCAATGCCATATGTCTGCGGCTGCAGGGGGATGACATAGCGAATGTTGCCCAACGCAGCATCGGACAGGAATTGGTGACCTGTGACGAACTCATCTGTCAGGTTCTTGCCAAACAACTGAACGCGCCACTGATCGCCCACGTCAAAATTGAGAGTGGCATTCAACCAGCTGTAACCTGGCTGGCGTGTCAGATTGTCGTTGAACGCCCGGAAGAAAACTTCGGTCTGATAGTGGTAGTCAACACGGGCAAGAATTGACAGAAGATCCGTCACCGGCTGTTGAAACTGGACGCCCAAATTCAACGACCATGTGGGCACACTTGTCATCTGATTGCCGGATACGTCAACCGGGGCACTAAGCGGGCCGTTCAACGCAACGTCGCGCGAAAAGAAGTCGTCATATTCCGCATCCAAGTAGGACAGACCCACATCAGACCCTAAACCGAATTCTGAACGCCAAACCATGTCCAATTCGACACCTTTGATCGTAGCGTCGGCAGCGTTTTCAATGAACGCTCCGGTATCTGTCGCTTGGGTCACCTGTAACTCGGTGTAGTCCATGTAGAACGCGCTGATGTTAAGCAGAGTTGTTTGGTTGAACAGGACCGACTTCAGCCCGATTTCGTAGTTGATCACCTCTTCTTGCTCTACCGGCGGTGTCGGCGGCACTTGGAATGTATTGAACGTGCCGGACTTGAAGCCGGTGCCGACCGTAAAATAGGTCGAGATGTCATCGGTGACGTCATAGACGAGTGACGCGCGAGGCGTGAACGACGACCAATTGTCGGATTGACTGTTTGGGATGCTCAACACGCCGGGTATTGAGAAGATTTCATCAACGTCCTTCTCGTCATAGCTGAATCGGCCGCCAACAGTGAGTTCCAGTTTTTCGAGGAAGCGGACACTTGCCTCGCCAAACACGGCCAGCGATGTAGTTTTGATGTCGGGGAGGAGCAGTTCAAGTCCGATGGGGACCGCGAAATTGACGAACTCCACACCAGATGACCCGCTCTCTCTCAAGGCGGAGGCCCCCACAATCCAACTGAAACGGTTGTGATCGCCCACGGCATAAAGGTCTTGGGTGTACTGTTTTATGTCCGTTCGGGTATCGGTGGTAACGCCCGCCGCTTCCGTTGCATCCAGATCTAACAAAACGTCAGTCGTCAGATCGCGGAAGGCACTTCGGGATGTCACTTGGATGTCGTTGAGGTCCAATTCGACCAGAACGTTCACACCCCATGACTCGACCAATGCCTCTGTCGGTGCATCGTAACTCACACGCCGTCCGGATGGAATCGTGCCGCCGAGAAATTCACCCAGCGTCACACCACCCGGCGTCGACCGGCCGCTCAGGACCCCTGGAATGGACTCTTCCCGGTTGTAATCGGCGGTAATCTCGATAGACAATGCGCTGCCCAGATCGTGGGCAATCTTCAGGCGCCCGCCATAGGCATCCTGATCATCATGATCTATGCCGTTGAACACATTTGGTGTGTAGCCATTGTGTTCATTTCGATAGGCAACCAAGCGGGCCCGGGTGGCGCCACTTTCATTGAGCGGGCCGCTGACAAATCCCTCCGCATCCATCTCATTGAATGTGCCAAAGCGAACCGTAAAACCCGCATCCAGTTCATCGGTGGGAGATTTGGGAACAAGATTGACCGCACCGCCGGTTGCGTTTCGACCATAAAGCGATCCCTGAGGGCCTTTCAGCACTTCAAGCCGCTCTAGATCATAGAAAATACCTGTCTGAAGCGCTCTTCGTCCTAAGTATACGCCATCCAAATGGACGGCAACGCCGGGGTCCGCAATTGGGGACAAACTGTCATTGCCGATACCTCTCGCGGTAATCAATGGCGTTGTTAGGTAACTGCCGATGTTCAATCCAGGTGACAAGAATTGCACATCTTCAATATCCGACAACTGACTGATGGCCAATCGCTCGGCATCGTATGCCTGAACCGACGCGGGAATGTCTTGGATCCGTTGTTCCCGTTTCTGTGCCGTTACGATGATCTCATCAATCTGTGCAAACGCACCGGAACTCCAAAACAAGGCCAGTACAGAGGCACTAGTGATTAAGTTGCGATGGTAACTGTGTTGTTTTTTCATGGTTACTCCCCTCCCAGTTTGATCGCGCATTGACGATCCGCTGCTACCGCAAACTCCTACTTCATTCGTCTACTGATTTCTCTTCACCCGAGGTTCGACAACCAGTCTAAACGCGCTACAAATCAAACGCCGCTTCACTCAGTAAATCTCGATGCCCTCAAGCGCGCCCTCATCCCGCCATTGTTTGAGGAGCGCATTGAACGCATTCGCTCCCTTGCCATACGCTTCGGACGTCAAGCCCCCGCCACGTTCTGCCATGTGCCCTTCATTGTTGTAGTAACTTGGTGTGCACGCATCGAAGAAGGCGCTGTTGTCGACAACGAGCCGGCGTATCGTTGCGACCCATTCCGTCTCCGCCGCCAAACTCGGCTGGCCAAAGCGGCCGCGCGCTTTCACCTCCTTGATGAGGTAAGCGATGTGTTTGGCTTGGTCGTCGAGGATCGACGTGAAGTTTACCGAGAGGCCTTTTTGCGTCGGGCCCATCACCAAACAATTGGGAAAGCCGTGGGTCCAGAATCCATGGAACGTTTTTATGCCGTCCGCCCAATAGTCTGAGAGCGAGATCCCATTCATTCCCTTGATCTCAAAACCGGACCGGCGCATCAGGCTGGTGCCGATTTCAAACCCGGTTGCAAAAACAATGCAGTCGACCGGATATTCAACGCCGTTAGCGATAACCCCCGTCCGCGTGATTTGCTGGACACCGGCGGTTTCGCTGGTATCGACCAGCGTCACATTCGGACGGTTGAATGTGGGAAGGTATTCATCGTTGAAGGTGGGGCGCTTGCAGAACTGGCGATACCACGCCTTGAGCTTCTCTGCCGTCGCCGGATCTTTGACCACTTGATCGACGCGCGCCCGCAACGCATTCATCTTTTTGAAATCGGCAATTTCCCCGATCTGCGATGCTTCTTCCGCTGTCAGTGAAGGGTCGCCAACTTCACGAAACATGTCTGCAAGAATCCGGTAGAGATCCGTCCAACCATCGTGGACCAAATCCTCTTCAAACGGTTTGCCGTGCACAATCTCGTTGAAATTCTTCCGGCGTTCCTGTTGCCAACCGGGTTTAAGGCTTTTGGCCCATTCCATGTCGGTCGGCGTGTTGCCGCGCACGTCCACGGAAGAAGGTGTTCTCTGGAACACATAGAGATGTTGGGCATGGGCCCCCAGATAAGGAATACTTTGGATAGCGGTGGCACCTGTTCCAATAACGGCCACACGCTTGTCCGATAGCCTGTCCAGCTTTCCGTTGTGATCCCCGCCCGTATAGCGGTAGTCCCAACGGCTTGTGTGGAAGGTATGCCCCTGAAACTCGTCGATGCCCTTGATCGCAGGAAGCTTGGGCATGCTCATGGGTCCGGTCCCAACAACAACAAACCGTGCACGCATCCGATCGCTCCGATCCGTACTGACGATCCAACGTGCCGATGCCTCGTCCCAGCTAAGGTCTGTTACTTTGGTTTGAAAACAGACATCGTCATATAAGCGGAATTCGCGCGCGATGCGCTTGGAGTGCTCGAAGATTTCCGGGGCGTAGGAGTACTTTTCCTTCGGGATGTAATTAAGCTCTTCGAGCAAGGGAAGGTAGCAATATGATTCGATATCGCATTGCGCTCCGGGATATCGGTTCCAATACCACGTCCCCCCGAAATCACCGCCGGCTTCAATAATTCGAAAGCTATCCAGCCCCGCCTCGCGGAAGCGTGCCCCCGCCAGCAGTCCGGCGAAACCACCACCGATGACCACGATGTCGATTTCATCGGTCAGCGGCGCGCGATCAAACCCGGGTTCAACATAGGGATCGTCGACGAAATGCGCGAAATCGCCTTTTACCTCAATGTACTGATCATTCCCATCCGGACGGATGCGCTTGTCGCGTTCTTCATTATACTTTGCCCGAAGTGCGCCGGGATCGAAATCGATCTCCCCAAGACGCTCAATAACGCGACGACTATTACCGGCGGGCTTTCCCTGTTCTTCGGCAGCATTGGACATTTCTGAGTTGGTGGTTGCTGACAAAGTGTCCTCCCTCTGGCGGGTATTTCTGAGGATTTCAGCGAAGCCGCGTCGATTGCTCCTTACCCTTGAAAGCAATCTAACAAAAAAACATGCCGTCCGGAAGGATTTTTTTATAAAATCGGCTCAATTATTGAAAACCCTTCCATGAGCCCCGAGTGTCTTCGCAAGACGCCGGCTTCTAGAGATGCCCTTCTCGGAATTTGGGTGACGCGAGTCGCACATTTCGGCGACGTATCGAGACCATACGCCCTGCCGGATTCCTAAAGGTCGAACACGTATCGTTCCACATCTGTGAGTTCTTGTTTGCGTTGGTCGGTCAGGAACTCTTCCATGTTCTGGAGAGGCGGCACATGACGTTCCCCAAAGCTGTTGTAAATCATCCGCCGTGGCCGGTCGGAGGCGTTGTTCATGCCCGAATGCCAAATGTAAGATTGAAAAAGAAGCACGGAACCTGCCGGCATGACGGCCCGCTGTTCCCCATCATACGGGCGGAACAATTTTTCCCCACTGAGGACTTCCTCAGGCGCTTCTCTCCATTTGTGGCTTCCAGGGACAAGGCGCGTCGCACCGTTTTCAATCTCGAAATCATCGATGGCCCATATCGCGAACACCAGATCCGATTTGTCGATGCCACGCACCTTCTTGGTAATCCTGGACGCCGCCGAATTGTCGTAATGCATCGGCTGCTGGCCCGTCTCCGGTGCCGCGGTTCGACTGGAAACTTCGTTGACCCTAAATGTGCTTCCGAAAAAATGCTGAACAGCTCCAAGTACGCGGGGATGTGTGTACGTTACCGCCAAATCACTGCTGACATTCGCCATGTTCGATACGCGGATGGCGCCATAGTCTGCCGCGGCTTCAATCGCTTCTCCACTTTTGAAGGCGCCCATAACCGCCTCGCCGACAAGCTTTCCACGCCGGGCAATTTCTCCAAGCTCGCCGGACGTAAGACGCGTCGTATCCGTGTGATTGAAGATGTTCTTGCCGTGTTTCAATTTGTTCAGATCCGCGGGAGAGAGCTTACCCGCATCAACAAATGTCTGCATGAAGGCCATGTACTCGTCGACCACCTTGGACATTTTGGCGTTTGCTTCAGAAACGCCCGCGCCGATTCTGTCGTCAAGATGCCGGCGAATGCCGGAAATCTCATCGGCTGTCAGAAGGTTTTGGATGATGAGGTAGCCTTCCCTGTCGAACGCGGCCTTTTCCGCATCACTTAACGGGGTCACCCAATCCGGGTTGATCATTTCGTTCACGCTCATCGTGTCGACGTCCCTGCCTTGCTTTTTGTTGGAGGTAGCGGATTGTCTCTCCTCTAAAAACATCCATGACGATGGTAGCAATAAAACATGCCATCCGGAAGGCTTTTTATGTTACGCTCATGGATATAGCGCGGCGCCCGGCCATTGATCGCAAGTCCCTTGCCGACGTGCAGGTGTTTTTTTGAAGTCACAGGGAAACAATTTGATCAGCAAACAGAAAAAAAGCTCGATGTCCGCTGGCTCGGAAGGACGTGGCGAATCTGTCATCGACCCGACGCGCCCGATTATCGATCCACATCATCATTTGTGGACCGACGGGCCGATGAAATATACGGCGGGCGACCTTTACGCCGATACAAACTCCGGCCACAACGTAGAGAAAACCGTCTTCATCGAATGTCGGTCTAACTACCGAACCCATGGCGACCCACGATTTCGACCGGTCGGCGAGACGGAATTTGTGGCAAAAACGGCGGCGGAAGGAAGAGCCCATCAAAAGACCCCTGAAATCGCCGGCATTGTCGCTCATGTCGACCTTACGCACCCCTCTGAGGTATTACAGGTTTTGGAAAAACATGAAGAAGCCGGCAACGGTTTGTTCCGCGGTATTCGGCACATCGGCGCATTTGATGACTCCGGAAGTGTGGACCCCGCCTTGGGTAAAACCCCCTGTCCCTATCGGCAGCAAAGCTTTCAAAGCGGCGTAAAGGCGTTAGGCGATCGCGGGTATACTTTCGATGCCTGGCACTTCTTTCATCAGACAGACGACTTTTTGGCGCTCGCCCGCGCTGCCCCGAACACAGCGATCATTCTCGATCATCTGGCAAGCCCGATTGGCGTTGGAACCTATGCCGGCAAGCAAGCGGAAGTGTTCGAACAATGGGCACGCGGCATCAAACAAGCCGCATCCTGCGAAAATGTGGTGGTGAAACTGGGAGGGCTTGCAATGCCCTTCAACGGATTTGGGTGGCACGAGCGCGAAACACCGCCGACATCAGACGAGATTGTGGAGGCTCAAATGGCCTATTTCACCCATGCCATCGAGTGCTTCGAGCCGGATCGCTGCATGTTCGAAAGCAACTTTCCGGTGGATCGCCTGTCCGTTTCCTACAGCGTGTTGTGGAATGCGTTCAAAAAGTTGACGGCAGATTATTCGGACAGCGAAAAGCACGCGTTGTTCTATGGCACCGCGGCCCGTGTCTACCGGCTGTGAGGGGTCGTTACCTGACGAATGTGGCGAATTCTTCTAGGGTGCGCCTTTCCGTGCGTAGCGAGTTCACAGGCGCCTCCCAATTGGCATGCCCGATGGCTACGCCGCAATAAATTAGCTTGTTCTCAGGTATCTGAAGACTGGCTCGAACGGTCTTGTGATAGAGCGCCCAAATCTCCTGCATGCATGTGGACAGGCCCTTCTCAACAGCAAGCAGCGCGAATGTCTGCAGGAACATGCCAACAAAGACCCATTGATTGGAGTCGATCGCGGCTCGATCGATCGTAACGATGAGCCCCACCGGCGCGCCAAAGAATTCATAATTGCGGAGCATTGCCTTGCGGCGGCCGCTCGCGTCATCTCTGTCTATCCCCAGCAGCCCATACATGGCCGCACCGAAAGCAAACATGCGCTGGTAGTTCTCGTCGGGCATTGGGTCCGGAAAAATCTGAAACTCCGGATTCTCGCCGGCAGGATTTGCCATGGCTTCAGCACGGGTCCTTTTCTTGAGATCCTCAAGCTTCGCCCCGGTGATGACATGCACGTTCCAAGGCTGTGAGTTGCACCCGGATGGGGCCCGGCTCGCGCCACGCAACAAGTCCTCGATCACCTCCAAGGGGACAGGCGTATCGAGGAAATCTCGGATGGACCTGCGTTTGTCGACAGCGTCCGAAACGCGCATTTGGAACACCCTTTTTCATCTCACAACTCAGGAAAGTGACAATCTGGCGTATCTCCGTCGTCAGACGCCGCCTTCAACCCTTCGGCGTTTTCGCATTTTCGGTCTTGCTTTCCCTACGCCTTACTATAATGTCACCAAAACAATAAACAAGCCATCTGGATGGCTTTTTATTTGCTCAACGAGTTTGTTTTGGATTCCGGAAAACGACCTTCAAACGAAAAATGAATAGGCCGAGTTCGAAAAATCCAACTCATGTGGACAGGTATCGCGGTCCTCGAGCCGTTTCGCGTTTTATAGAATCGCAAAACAGCTCTCGTTTCTTTGTTTTACGCGTTTCCGGACGGTGAACCGCCAAAGACGTTTTTGGCACCTCTCCTGGAAACGCTCTAGGAGGAAATGAATATGTCCAGCATTTCCATGTCACGCCTTCTCGCGCACTGGGCTCGGCAACACCCAAGAAAGGTTGCGATCGCCCATGGGGACGAAACGATCGATTGGCAAACCCTCGAACACAAAACGAATCGGCTGGCACGCGCTTACGCCGAGTTGGGGGTCGCCGAGAACGATTTTGTGACGATTGCCTTGCCAAACTGCCTCGAGTTCTTCGAGGCCGTGTTTGCAACGTGGAAATTGGGAGCGACACCGCAGCCGGTATCCGCGAAACTGCCAAAAATCGAACGTGACCAGATTGTCGACATTGCTGACCCCAAATTGGTCGTAGGCGTTGACGAGCAACAGGGGTCCGCACCCTGGTTGCCCGCGAGTTTCACGCCAAATTCAAATCTTCCTGATACGGAGCTACCGGAACGCACCTCTGCATCCATAAAAGCCATGACGTCGGGTGGCAGCACGGGGCGCCCGAAGCTCATTGTGGCCAAGCAGCCGGCAAAATTTGATCCGCAAACACCCTTTTTCGATTTTCCGATGGCCAGCTCGGTCCTTGTGCCCGGACCGCTCTATCACAATGGCCCCTTCATCTGGGCGTTCTATGCCCTCTTCAAAGGCAACCAAGTCACCGTTACGTCGCGGTTCGATGCCGCCGAAACGCTTGCCCTGATCGAAAAGTGGCAAGTGGAGATGCTGTATGTGGTGCCAACCATGATGCAGCGCATATGGGCTCTGCCTAAGGAAGACCGGCTTCGTCACGATCTTTCCTCCCTAAGGCGGCTTTGGCATTTGTCGGCGCCCTGCCCCGCCTGGTTAAAGCAAAAATACATTGGGTGGCTTGGCGCAGATGTCATTTGGGAGGCCTATGGCGGAACGGAAGGCATTGGAACAACAACCATCTCAGGCCGTGATTGGCTTGAACACAAAGGATCTGTCGGCAAGCCTGATCCATCCTGTGAGATTAAGATTGTGGGTGAAAACGGCGAGACCTTACCGGCCCGCAAAACCGGTGAAATCTATCTCAGACCCAAATCCGGACCCGGCACCACATATGAATATGTCGGCGCCAAAGCAAAGACGATAGAGGGGGGATGGGAGAGTCTGGGCGATATCGGCCATCTCGACGGCGATGGCTTCCTTTACATTTCGGACCGGCTTTCCGACATGATTCTTACCGGTGGCGCCAATGTCTATCCGGCTGAGGTCGAAGCAGCCATTGACGCATTCCCCGGCGTGCGTTCCTCCGCCGTCGTCGGGTTACCCCATGAAGACCTTGGCAGCACAGTCCACGCCATCGTGGATGTGCCGGCGGATAATGTGTCGGCGGACGATTTGCTGTCCCATCTTGCCGATCATCTGGTGCGCTACAAGATCCCACGCTCCGTTGAGTTTGTGTCGGAACCCCTTCGGGACGATTCCGGCAAGGTGCGCAGAAGGGCCCTGAGGGATGCCCGGGTTTAGCGCGACGAAATGCTTCTACGTTGGTGCGCAAAAGCGAAAGGGATTCCATGACCGTGCAAGACGAGCGCCTGGACCGGAAGCGGAAACTCGCGGCAACGCTGAGATTGTTCGGCAAGTTCGGCTTTGACGAAGGCGTCGCCGGACACGTCACCGTACGAGACCCGGAACATCAGAACCGCTTCTGGGTGAACCCTTTGGGCACATCTTTCAAGCTGATCTGCGTCTCGGACCTCTTGCTGGTCAGTCACGACGGCGACGTGATCGAAGGAAAAGGCCTGCTCAACACAGCCGCCTTTGCCATACATTCGCAAATCCATGCATGCCTCCCTCACATTGACGCGGCGGCGCATTCGCATTCCGTATACGGAAAAGCTTGGTCGTCACTGGGCCGGCCGTTGGATCCGATCACACAGGATTCGTGCGCCTTCTATGGCGATCACACGGTGTTCGAGGAATACAGCGGCGTCGTCTTCGACACACGTGAAGGGCGGCAGATTGCGGAATCCCTCAAAGGCAACAAAGCGGCGATACTGCAAAATCACGGCTTAATCACGATCGGGCATACGGTAGAGGAAGCAGCTTGGTGGCACATCACCATGGAGCGGTCCTGCCAAACCCAACTTATTGCTGAAGCAGCCGGCCAGCCAAAACTGATCGCACATGATGTGGCGCAGAAAACCCGCGACCAGGTTGGCACGCCGGAGGTTGGGCGCGGAAGTTTCAAACCCCTTTTTGACGTTATTTCTGCTGAACAACCGGACTTATTGAATTAGGGGCCTTCGACGGTCCCGACGGCATAAATCGAAACCGCAATCGAATGTCTGCAATCCTCGGCAGATGCCGACGCGGAAACCGCAACTCTCACAGCAGGAGGAGAAAACGCGATGCAAAGCTTCAAAATGTTAGTCGGTGGTACGCTTGTGGACGGCGCCAACTCGATGGACGTCATTAATCCGGCAACGGAAGAAGTTCTGGCAACCTGCCCGCGCGCTGACACAAAGCAACTCGATCAAGCCGTGGCCGCGGCAAAAGCCGCGTTCCCCGCATGGAGCAATACATCCATCGCTGACCGGCAACGGGCGCTGAATAAGATGGCGGATAAGATCGAGGCCCACGCGGCTGACCTCAGCCGGCTTCTCACCCAGGAACAAGGGAAACCACTAGACAACGCCGCTGCGGAGATTGAAGGAACCGTCGCCTGGTTTCGCCATTTTGCAGCTCAAGATCTTGAGGCAACGGTCATAGAAGAAACAGAAGAACGTAGGATCGAGGGACAACACCGGCCGCTGGGTGTTGTCGCGGCGATCACCCCCTGGAACTTTCCCATCATCTTAATGGCCTTCAAAATCCCGCCGGCATTGCTTGCCGGCAACACGGTAGTGCTCAAGCCGGCGCCGACCACACCATTGTCGACCCTGATGTTTGCGGAACTCGTTCACGATTTGGTGCCGCCAGGCGTCCTCAATGTAATTACCGACGCGAATGATCTGGGCAGCGCTCTTACTGCCCATCCAGATGTGAAAAAAATCTCCTTCACAGGCTCGACTGCCACCGGCAAGAAAGTGATGGAATCGGCCGCCTCCGGACTTAAGAGATTCTCACTTGAACTTGGCGGCAATGATGCTTGCATTGTTTTGGACGATGTGGATCCGCAGACGATTGCACCGACCGTCTTTCAGCACGCGTTTCAGAACAGCGGTCAGGTCTGTATCGCCATCAAACGCGTGTACGCACCAACATCAATTTACGATGAACTGTGCGACGCGCTGGGAGAGCTGGCCCGACAGGCCATTGTTGGCGATGGTTTAGAACAGGGCACCCAATTCGGCCCCGTACAGAATAAGATGCAGTTTGAGAAGGTTCAGGGCTTTCTCGACGACGCGGAGGAAAACGGGACTATCGTCGCCGGTGGCGATGTGCCGGAAGGTCCGGGCTACTTTATTCCTCCCACCATCGTCCGCGATATTAAAGACGGCACCAAACTCGTCGACGACGAGCAGTTCGGACCTGTTTTGCCAATCATTGAATATAGCGACGCGGAAGACGCCTTAGCAGCCGCCAATGCTTCACCCTACGGTCTCGGGGGGTCTATCTGGTCGAACGATATTGACCGGGCTTATGAGTTGGCCAGCCGCATGGATTCCGGCACGGTGTGGATCAATAACCACACGGAGCTTAGTCCTGGTGTTCCGTTCGCCGGCGCAAAACAATCCGGGTTTGGTATAGAATTGGCGGCTGAAGGTCTCGCCGAATTCACCCAACTTCACGTGGTTCACGTGCCCCTGCGTTAGATTGCCTTGCGCTGGAGTGAACGGATTGTACCCGTAGTTCTAATTGGCACCCGTACTCTCGATGGGCTCTGGCAGAAGCGGAAATTAAGCTTTGCGCGGGTCCACTCTTGTCGCATGGTTTACGGTCCAGCCTATGCTGAGGATTCGGCTTGGCAGCTTACACCGGACACATAGGCAACAAGTCACGCCGGGGACCTGATGCTATGATAGCGCAATGAGGAACGAGAGTTGAAAGTCGCGCACGCCCATCACATCGCCGCGCCGCCCGAGCTGGTGTGGTCGGTGGCCATCGATATCGACAATTGGCCGAATTGGACTCCCACGGTCGACAGAGCGAAACGATTAGACGGCGGCCAATTCCGATTGGGCAGTCAGGCGGTGCTCAACCAGCCCGGTCTGCCGGAAATCACCTGGACAGTTACGCTTTTCGAAGACGGCGAGCGGTTTGTTTGGGAAAGCACACTACGCGGCATCCCAGTGGCGGCGACTCACGAGGTCATCCCCTCAGATAACGGCTGCACCAGCCAGCTCTATTTTGAAACATTGGGGCTAATCGGCGCGCTTCTTGGCCCGTTCCTGCGCCGTCCCATCCAAGAAGCCATCGAGCGAGAGAACAATGGCCTCAAAGTCCATTGTGAAGCCTTGGCGCAACCGTCCGCTTCGTCGCATACCGAGTGAGCTGCGTTCCTAGAGCGACGTCACGCGATCGCAAACTTGTTTTGGCGCGTGTCGATGAGTTCCTCGTCAATGGCGCGGTCCGTGGCGGCATCCACAACGCCGGTCGGCTCCAGATCGGCTTCGAACTGGAACATCACCACCGCCCGCCGTGTGTTTTTGCCGAATATGCCGTCCGGTTTGCCCACCGCATAATCCAGCAAAGCAAGTTTTTCTTGCAGCGCCTTTACCTCCGGCCCCCGATCGCCCACCTCCAATTCGTCGAAGGATTGGGCATCCACTTGCACGCGAATGGGATCGTCCAGCAGACCCATTACCCGCTTGGTCCATTCGATCCGCTCGTCTTCCCCATGGGCTTTCCGACCCACTTCCGGGTTGCCGAAATTGATGCCGCGCGAAACTTTTTTCATGTCGTTTTCGTCTGCATAGAGACCCAGATTGTTCTTTTGCCAGAAGGCTGCGGCCACATGGATCGATTTGCGCAAATCCTTCGAGATAAGATCCGGACTCTTAACGATGTCGACACCAGACGCTTCGCTGTAAATCTCGTAATTATTGCGGCCCGTGAGTTGGAAGAAGCCGCGCCCACGATACCGCCAACCATCGCCCGAAGCTTCGTCGCCATTGCCCATGCGGTTGCCATAGACTCGATTGGCGATTTTCTTCGGCTGCCTTGCATAGGCCAGCGCCTCTTCGTCGGATTTGAAGTATTTTCCGAACACGCGACGCAGCGCGGTAGCACTATAGTTGAGATTTTCCTCCGTATACCGAAGGAATCCCGTTTCAATCAATCCCTGGCCGATAAAATGGGCAAGCCGCTGCGGCGTGTTTATGCCATAGTCCTGCAGAATGTCATGGGAGCGCAGCATAGCGACCGTATAACGGCCGCGTGTCGTCAGCCGGGACAGCCCCGGCAGATTCATCGGATTCCACCAGCTCAAGCGGCCTGGCAAGGTTTCCAACAACCGGTCCAAATCGATTGTATTGATGTCGTCGATCATGAAAAAACGCATGACAACCCCCTATAGACACCCACCGCTGCCGGTCAATTACCGATCAGCCACCTCATCCGCTGCCGATCAATCTCCGCACCGCCCCGGTTTGCAAGGATGAGCGCCGCCGCTGCCGCCGCCCAAGAAAGCTCAAAGGGCTGGCTCAAAATAACCTCTTCGCCGATTTGAATGGTCATTAAAAGCGTGTTCGTTTGGGCCAGGTTTTCCGTGCCAAAATACGCGGCCACCGGCACCAAAACCGTCCCACCCAATTCGTAAAACCGGCGGATAAATCCCTGAAGCATGACGCCACCCCCAATACTCAACCAAGGTGTCTTAACAATCTAGCATTTCTGCCGTTAGGAGGCCATATGGAGCCAAAGCCCCAGCGCCGCAACGGCACGCCCCCTCAAATGGGAAACGTGGACCGTCACAAAAGTGCCACCTGTCACAAAAAATAGAGAGACCGCCCCATGGCAGCAGAACAACCGATCGAGCTTTTCCACGCGCATGTGTATTTCGACGCGCCCGAGATGGCGGCAGCGGAGGCTCTGTGTCGGGCGGCCACAAACCGCTTTGACCTTAAAATGGGTCGGTTGCACGCCGATCCCATCGGCCCTCATCCCCGCGGCAGTTGCCAGCTCACCGTGCCCGCCGACAAGTTTGCCGAGACAATCGCCTGGCTGATGATGAACCGCGGCGATCACACGATCTTTGTGCACGCCATCACTGGCGATGATTGGCTCGACCATACACAGGCGGTCATGTGGCTTGGCGCTTCGGAGGCTCTGAACCTTGACGTCTTCCGGAAAAAGGGCGGGGCCTAAGCCACCCTCATACCATCCCGCCGCCAAGCACCTCGCTGAACCGCAATCGACCATTCATCTGTATACAAATTTCCCCAACAAGCGTTAATCATAAATGCAATAAGCCGTTGGTGCCGAAGCGATTCTTTGATAGTCTTAGCATGGGTATATTGGTTTGGGGGCTGCGTTGATCGAGGCTGCACTACGTTCACTGTCATTAAACGTCGTGTCCGGCAAGATTACGCCCAACTGGTATCCGCACACTCATCGCATTGAATGGCTGGCAGACGGCATTGTCCATGCGGTGGGCTTTTTGCTGGCCATCTTCGGCATCGGTTGGATGTTGTCGGCGGCGTTCGTTCATGGCGGTCCCGCCTTGATGCTCGCACTGACGATTTATGCGTTGAGCCTGCTGGCCATGATCAGCTGTTCGGCGCTTTACAACACCAATCTAAACATGGACCGGTCGGAGTTTTATGCCCGCATCGATCTTGCCGGCATCTATCTGATGATCGCCGGGACTTACACCCCCCTTGTATCCATGAAACTGCCGACCGAGTGGGCAATTGCCTTGCTCTCCTTTGTTTGGGTGGGTGCGCTGGCAGGTGTCAGCCTGAAGCTTCTCACCCGTTGGCACGACAAGAGGCTTATCGTCTCGTTCTACGTGGTGTTGGGGTGGGCCGCTGTGATCGCCGCCCAACCCCTTTTCACGGCCATGTCCGGTGAAGCGTTGGCACTTTTGGTGGCGGGTGGCGTGCTTTATACGGTGGGTATTATCTTTCATCTCTGGAAGGGCCTGCGATTCAACGCAGCGATCTGGCATCTCTTCGTGTTGTCCGCCGCCATGTGTCATTTCGCGGCCATTTTCATGGATGTCGCGGTCGCCGGGGCTTAGAGCGACCCCTCTCCATTGACCGGGCGCCGCTGTGGCGCTAGCAAAGGCCACTTCCATTTCAGTTACGAGGCCGTATATGAAGGGTCCCACCTCTCATACCTATTATTCCCAGCGTTTGCGTCTCCACTATGTGGATTGGGGCAATGAAGACGCCCCACCCATGTTGATGGTTCATGGGGGCCGGGATCATTGCCGCAATTGGGATTGGTTGGCCGAAGATCTGAGAAAGGATTATCACGTGATTGCGCCGGACCTGCGCGGTCACGGTGATTCGCAATGGATGATCGGCGGCACCTACAATCAGGTGGACTACATCTACGATATCGCCCAACTGATCCATCAAAAGGAAATGACGCCCGTGACCATCATCAGCCACAGCCTGGGCGCTTCCATTTCGCTGATGTATACGGGCCTTTACCCCGAAACCGTGAAGAAGATCGTTGCGATCGAAGGCTTGGGACCGCCGCCGGACCTCGTAAAGCAGCGCATTGCCCAGCCGATCGAAGACCGATTGGGCAAATGGGTTGATGAATTGCGCGGGATCGCAGCACGGACACCGAAACGCTACCCCAACATCGAGGATGCTTTCCAACGCATGCAGTCGGAAAATCCCCATCTTTCGGCGGAGCAAGCGCGCCACCTGACCATTCATGGCATTAGTCAGAATGAAGACGGCACCTATACGTGGAAGTTCGACAATTATGTGCGGGCATTCCCGCCCATCGGCGTTCCTTTTGAAGACCAATATAAGCTCTTTGAACGGATCACTTGCCCCACGCTATTGGTGCGCGGGACGGAATCTTGGGCATCGGATCCGGAAAAGGACGGCAGAATTAAGTATTTCCAAGATGCGCGCCTCATCAATTTTGAAAATGCAGGCCATTGGGTGCATCACGACCAGCTCGACCTATTCATCACGGAAGTGCGCAAATTCCTCGCTCATGAGGATAGAACCGCCGGAAATTGACCACACGTCAATTCTGCGACAGTTCCAATGTAAACGTGTTTCGCCCGCGCAAATCAGTTACAATGGCCGTGGCAAATCACTTAGCCAGTTGGGGGCCACCAGTTGGAAGAACATCACGTTGCGATTCCGTTTCTGCGCGAAGGCGTGATCTTCCTTGTGGCCTCTGGTCTGATCGTTCCGATCTTTCACCATTACCGCATTAGTTCGGTGCTTGGTTACCTCATCGTGGGTTGGATAATCGGCCCTTTCGGGCTGGGCTTACTGGTCGACACATATCCGTGGTTGGAATATGTGGTCATCACGAATGTGGAAGGCATTTCCCAGCTTGCGGAGCTCGGGGTCATCTTCCTGCTGTTCGTCATCGGGCTGGAGCTGTCGCTGGACCGCCTGTGGGCCATGAGGCGCCTGGTGTTCGGCTTAGGTGCCGCGCAGGTCCTCATTACCGCAACCATCATCACGATTATCGCCCGATTGTGGGGCAATCCGCCAACCGTCGCGATCATATTGGGCGCGTGTCTGGCCCTTTCATCGACTGCCATTGTGATGCAGCTTCTCATGGAACGGCGCCTTCTGGGAACGCCCCTCGGCCGGTCTTCATTTGCAATCCTGCTGTTTCAGGATTTGGCGGTGGTGCCGATCCTTTTCATGCTTGGCGTCTTCGGCAATGAAGCAAACGGCAGCCAAACGGATGTGGTGCTTGGGCTGACGCTGGCGCTCGGCCAAGCAGCTGTTGTGGTTGGGCTGATCTACTTGTTGGGCCGGGTCGCATTGCGCCCCCTCTTTGCCTTTGTGAGCAGGACCGGCAGCCCTGAAATGTTCATGGCGGCAATCTTGCTGGTGGTCATCGCTGCGTCGGCGGCGACCGGGCTGGCGGGCTTGTCCATGGCCTTGGGCGCCTTCCTTGCCGGCGTATTACTGGCAGGCACAGAGTTTCGCCACGAGATTGAAGTAGATATCGAGCCGTTCAAGGGGCTGCTGCTGGGGCTGTTCTTCATGACGGTGGGGATGGGCATAGACTACCGTGTGATCGCGCAAGAAGCGTTCTGGATCATCTCGGCCGTCATTGGCATGTATGCGCTGAAATCCACCATTGTCACCGGATTGAGCCTCGCCTACGGGCTGCCCCGGCATGTTGCTGTGGAATCGGGTCTGCTTTTGGGTCAAGGGGGCGAGTTTGCCTTTGTGGTGATCGGCCTTGCGCTCACCTTGGGTTTGATGCCGGCGGACACCGCCCAATTCATGCTGATCGTCACGGGCATCACCATGATGCTCACTCCGATCGTCGCCGAGGTCGGGAAACGCATCGCCGCGGCAACGGAGCACGAACCCCATGCCGAACATCACGCCCATGGGGTGGATGCCTTTTCAGAGGGCGAGGGGCACATTATTCTGGCGGGTTTCGGCCGCGTGGGGCGCATGCTGGCGCGCATCCTGGATCGGGAACATGTGACGTTTCTCGCTTTGGACTTGGACGGTCCGTCGGTGGGAGAACAACGCAGCCTGGGCCGGCCCGTCTTCTATGGAGATGCCTCTCGCATTGAACTGCTTAAACGCGCGGGCGCGCAGACCGCCGCCGCGGTGGTGGTTACCATGGACGACCCGGAAGCAGCGGAACGCGTGGTGAGCAGTGTACGGAGCAATTGGCCGGCCCTGCCGATTTACGCCCGGGCGCGGGACCGGCAACACGCCCGCAGGCTGTTGGGACATGGCGCCACGGACGTGGTTCCCGAAACCGTCGAATCGAGCCTGCAATTGAGCCTGCGCGTGCTGCGCGGCATCGGCACCTCGGAAGAGGTGTCCGCGAAGCGCATCAGCTTGGAGCGCGAAGCCGCCCTCGACGAGTTGAAACTCTAGATCAAGAGCCCCAATAACGGAACCGGCCCGTATCCACATGGATGAATCCGGTTTTGGAGTAGAGCCCAACACCGCCGGCCTGGAGCGAGCGGGCGGCGGTATGTAGGTCAGTGACGGGCACACCAGCCATGGCGATATCGATGGCGCGGCCCTGCGTATGCAGGCTGCGCTTGGCCACACCACGGCCTTGTTGCCTTAGATTCGTGTTGGTTTTTGGGGAACGGTAGCCGCAGATTACCTGGAACGGTTGGTTCGTCCCCACATTCCGGCTAATCCGGTGGAGCTGATTTAGCAGCGACCGATCGATCTGCATCACTTCGTTCTGCCGCCAGTCACGCAGAACATGATCAATATCGGCGCAGGCACTCTCATCAAAGGCGCCGTCGGCCCAATAAACAGCAGACAGCTTTTCATTTGTGTGCAGATGATGAAAGGAGAGGCTTCTTACATCTCGAGCTTGTGCCGCCCTCGCCACAAAAGGCGTACACACGATCGCTCCAGCGACCGAGTACCTTAGAAATTCACGCCGCCGCATCTAGACAACTCCACAAATGGTTCTGCCCATCCGCCAATTGACTATTCCGCCTTGAAGGCAGGAATGTGGCCGTAAGCGAAATGCCTCCCAGCCATTACACTGCTAGCGTTCAGCGCCCCGACCCAAGCCCCCGCAGCCAAGAGAAAAAACGGCTAATCTCATCGGCGCGGAACATGATGAGCAAGGCGACAACCGATAGCACCCAAGGTCCCAACAAGCGCCCAACCCCATCCCAGCCAATCGGAGGAGATGCGTCAACATAAAACAGAGTGTTCTGGATCGCGGCCGGAAACGTGTCCAAAAAGAAGAAAAGTCCGATCAGGAAAGTACCGATGGCTAGCAAATCTCGGGCATCGATAGACGTCATGTCCACAACGCCAGCAGAATCGGCCGGCAGTGCCCACGCAGCTATTCTGCGCGCCAGAAACCAAAGCGTGCCGCTTACACAAATGAGCGAAATGTAATAAGCGTGGAGCAAAGCCTCGCCACCTAGAGCGAAAACGAATGGTATGTATCCGGCCATCGTCGTAAAGAACCAATAGGCCGCGAGTACCCGGATGATCACCATGGTAATTGCTTCGATAGCCGTCAATTGACCGTCCTCCGTCATTGATTCACTATACGGGGAATGAAACACACACGAAAGTCGATCGGCCGCGATGCACTCACGTGGGCAACAATCGAGGCGAACTACAAAGACAGAATGAATCCGTCCTTCGGGTCGGCTTTACCGCTCAGCACTTCAAGATACACCTTCTCAACGGCGCCTTGTCCGCTTTCACGCCGAACTGTCACCCACTCTTTGGTATGGGGTATGAACTTCGACCAGCTTTCGGCCACGCGGGATTGGAATCCCGCCGGGCTCCAGTCCTCCATACGCTTGCTCACGTGATCCGGGGCGAAAAACTGCGTGGGAGGAGCGCCCGGCAGACCATCGCGTCCGCCGGCGATCGCCTCCCAATGCGTGCCGCCCACAAGGCAGCTATATTTGAGATTATCCTTGTAGTGATGATGAATGTCGCTTAGCACCTTGGCATTTCCGGCCATGTCCACAAACACGGCCTGTTCCTCAGGCAGCAGTGAAATATCATCGTAACTGACGACAGTGTCATAGCAGCCCAAGTTCTTGACGAAGTCCGCATTGCCCGCAGATGTCAGCCCAACAACGGTTGGCCGATCTCCTTCCCGGTTGAAGAGGCAATACGCAAGGCCGATCGATGTTTTACTCGAGGCGCTCGACAGAACGATCGTTTGGGCACCAAAGAAGTCTTCGTCCGCAATAAAATCATCGATCAGAAACGACGTAATAAACAAAGGCCGGAACAACATGATTTGCGGCTCCAAATCGCGACTATACATGGGGTCTTTGTCCGTGAACGTGTACTGATTATAGACATTATGCAGTTTTGCCCGATGGGCCGCGCCATCAAAGAACCCACTCGCTGTTGCTTTCGCAGGTTCTACGATCAGCTGATTGGACATGGGGAAATAGCCGTAAACACGATGGCCCTGCGACACCCCATCCGCACGCGTTTCAACCACGGTCCCAAATCCCCAAACGGGCACACGCCCATAGCCATCCGTTGCCGGAAAAAAATCCCAATAGCGAAAAGACTCTCCTGCCACTGCATAGGTGATGTTATTGGCCGTGAAAGCGAAGGAATCCACACTTAACAAGGCCTGTCCGTTTTTGAGCCCCGCCACGTCATGACTTGCAAATCTTGTTTCCTGGAAATTGTCCTTCTTGACCTGAAAATCGGTGATGGTGTGTGTCATGTCTGTGGATCCTTTTTATGGTCAGCGCAGGTGATTGCCGACAATCTCTTCCGACACCTCGGTCAAGCGTCGCGCTAGTTCCTTATCGCGCGCATACTTACTCGGCGTTTGGGGATTGCAATCCGAAAAGTACAATCCGCTCACCCCGTCCAGTGACGGATGCGTTGCCACGTAACACTGGGTGGCCGCGCCCTGTGGAATTGTCCGCATCATCGGCAACAGCAGCACGCCCAAGGCCATGGAAAACAGACCCTCCATATTGCGCCCCAGGTTCGTGGCGATCACACCGGGGTGCAGCGAGTTTGCCGTGACGGACGTATCTTTCAGGCGCTCCGACAGGTCCAAGGCAAAAAGCGCATTGGCAAGCTTGGATTGTCCGTAGGCGCCCCAGGCGGAATACCCGTCTTCTCCGGAGAGATTGTCGAATTGTATGCCCCCCTTGGGCGCTTGTTGGTGCGCGGAACTCGACAGCATGACGATACGGCCGGCCGGTGCGTCCAGAACTTGTGGCAACAGCCGGTTCACCAGAATGAAATGGCCAAGATGATTTGTGACGAATTGCAGTTCCAGGCCGTAGCGTTGTTCCAGCCGGGGCAACGCCATAATCCCCGCATTGCAGATCAGCATATCGATGGGCGTATCAAGGCGCCTCACATCGTCCGAGCACGCGGTAACACTGTCAAAATCCGACAGCTCACAGGCAACAGGCGTCGTTTTGCCTTTGACACTTGCGCAGGCTTCGGCTGCTTTTTCCTGGGTCCTGGCGGCACCGATCACATGGGCGCCGCGCATTGCCAGCACCCGCATGGTTTCAAGGCCCAGGCCCGAATTGCACCCGGTGACCAGGGCGGTCTTGCCGGAGAGATCAGTTCCCGCCGTTACCTGCTCGGCGGTCGACCGCCGGTTGAACGCGCTTTTGGGTGGATTTGTTTCGCGGGCGGCCATGGTGTCCTCTCGTTTATCTGTCGCTCTTTTTTATTCTTCTGAGGCCGAAGACACTCACTATAGCCACGCCGCTGCCGGGGTGCACACAATTTCCGTGTTTGAAACCTGCTTGCGCCCCGTCTATTTTCAGCGCGGATGGCAATCAATGACGCCTTGCAGGCTTGCAACATTCGCGCTGCAGATAGCAAACAATGAGGACCGCTTCATGAATGTGATGCCCGACGTGACCACCCCCGAAGATGCCGGCATGTGTGCTGAGCGTTTGGACCGGCTGCCCCGGTTCTTCCAGTCCTATCTTGAGCGCAAGAAAGTCTCCGGTCTCTCCCTGTTGGTGTCGCGCGGCGGTCAAATCGTCCATCAATCTCACCAAGGGGTCATGGATTGGGACACGAATAAACCGATTGCGGCCGATACGCTGTTCCGCATCTATTCGATGACCAAACCGATCACCAGCGTCGCGCTCATGATGCTGTATGAAGAAGGGGCCTTTCGGTTGGAACATGAGGTGTACCGCTATCTGCCGGCGTTTCGCGATAGCCAGGTATTTGAAAGCGGAGATGCGGACAACTACACAACCCACGCGCCCGAACGCCCCATTCAAATTCGAGATCTGCTGACCCACACCTCCGGGCTGACGTACGATTTTTTGGTTCAACACCCGGTCGACAGGCTCTATCGGCGCGCCAAGCTGCGGGGCATCGGCGCCGAAGACATGAAGCTTGAAACCTTCGTCCAAAAACTTGCGGAACAGCCATTGGTATTCTCGCCCGGCACCAAATGGAATTACAGCTTTGCAACGGACGTATGCGGACGACTAGTGGAAGTGCTGTCGGGCAAACCGTTGGACGCGTTTTTTGCGGAGCGCATTTTCAAGCCGCTCCAAATGCCGGATACGTTTTTCCGCGTGCCTCAAGACAAAGCCGACCGGCTTGCTTCCTGTTATGAGCGCGACCCGCAGACCAAGGAAATCAAACTCCAGGACCGGGGTGCCACAAGCGCATATTTGAACGACCGCGCTTTCCTGTCGGGCGGCGGCGGGCTGGTGTCGTGCCTGAACGACTATCATCGCTTTTGCCGGATGTTGTTGAATGGCGGCGAGTTGGACGGCCAACGTTTATTGAGCCCCACCACCGTGGAATTCATGACTCAAAACCATCTGCCTGGCGGCAAAACAATGGTCGACATGGGCGATGAAACCTTCAGCGAAACGCGCATGGACGGTTCGGGCTTTGGGCTTGGATTTTCGGTAGTGCTCAATCCGGCGGACGCCATGGCGCCGGTAAGCCAAGGCGCCTTTTCCTGGGGCGGTGCGGCCAGCACCTATTTTTGGATCGATCCGGCGGAGGATCTCATCGGCATTATGATGACACAGCTCATGCCGTCCGCCGCCTACCCGCTGCGCCCCCAATTCCAACAGCTCGCTTACGCTGCAATCACAGAGTGACCACAATTCCGGTTCATGTTATTTACCGATGCTGGGGAAATTAGACGTTCAAACGCTTGTCGTGGGGGATGAATGCCTCGTCTTTTGTTTGCCATGATCTGCTTGGCCTTGGCCGCCTATCCGACCATTGCCGGCGCCAAATGTTCCGGCGAGGAACAAGGTTTTGTGAAATCGCGCTTGGGCGAAATGCCGGTCGACATCGTCTTCGACAACCGGTCGAGCGACTCGCTGACCCTTTATTGGATCGACTATGAAGGCAAGCGGCAAAAATATGCGACCATCAAACCACGCACCACTTTCACCCAATCCACATTCATAACGCACCCTTGGGCCCTGGCACGGGGCACGAACGATTGCTATGGCTTGTTTTGGCCGGACGGCCAGACCCGCACAATCGTCATTGAATCGCTTTACGATGTAAGGACGGGTCCTTTGTGGGGGGATGAGGACGCCGCCGACGTATGTCCCGGTAAATGTTCCGAATTTGAAGCCCGGTGGACCGGTGAGTGGCGCAATGTGATCCCCGCCGTGCGCTCCGCCTGCCAATGCGTCGGCGGGAAAGGGTAGCACGGAGCGTGCCTTACCCTACAGATGTCGCCCCAAACTTGATTTGGGGCCCACAAACACCATAGCCGATGCTCTGACGCCAGGGAACCAAGCTACCCAGTAGACACAAATCGAAGGCGACAGTGGCTATGGGCCCCAGCTTTCGCTGGGGCGACAGGATGCGTATGGCTTTCCGCCAGCCAAACCCATGACGTTATCCAATTGCGAACTGAGAAGGCCAATAACACTCTTTCAATTGATCTATGGCAATCGATCAACCGTTGACCTGGATCATGGTTTCCCATGGTGGCTTTCGAACATGATGGTCAAATCCCGACCAACACCGTTTCGAAGGAGCAAGAACCGCCATGCCCCAGATGATGAAGGCTGCCCTTTTCGTTGAACCCGGCCGCATCGCCTTAGACGACAAACCCGTTCCGGATGTGGGACCAAACGAAGCGCTCATCCGCATCACCACCACTACGATCTGCGGGACCGATGTTCACATTCTCAAAGGCGAATACCCGGTCGCCAAAAATCTCACCGTGGGCCACGAACCCGTTGGTGTCATCGAGAAGTTGGGGCGCAATGTGGAAGGATATTCCGAGGGCCAACGGGTCATCGCCGGCGCCATTTGTCCGAGCGGTACATCCAATGCGTGCTTGGATGGCCTGTACGCCCAGGACGGCCAATGTTCAGAGCATGGCCTCAAACCCATGGGCGGATGGCGTTTCGGCAATACCATTGACGGATCGCAGGCCGACTATCTGCTGGTGCCGGATGCCATGGCCAATTTGGCGCCGGTGCCCGAAGGACTGAGCGACGAGCAAGTGCTCATGTGCCCCGACATCATGTCGACCGGATTTGCCGGCGCAGAGTCCGGCAATATCAGGATTGGCGACACGGTTGCCGTGTTCGCCCAAGGCCCCATCGGCCTGTGTGCGACGGCCGGCGCCAAGCTGCGCGGTGCAACCACCATCATTGGCGTAGAGACCGTGCCCGAACGGATGGATATGTCCAAACGGGTGGGCGCCGATATCGTGGTCGACTTCTCCTCATCCGACCCGGTGGAGGAAATTATGAAAATCACCGGCGGCCGCGGCGTCGACGTGGCGATCGAAGCGCTTGGACTGCAATCCACTTTCGAGAGTTGCCTCAAAGTGCTGAAACCCGGCGGCACCTTGTCGAGCCTTGGTGTCTATGCGGACGATCTTACAATTCCCCTTAGTGCCTTTCACGCAGGCCTGGGGGACCACAAAATCGTCACCTCCCTCTGCCCTGGAGGCAAGGAACGCATGCGGCGGCTGATGAATGTGATTGGGTCCGGCCGTATCGACCTGGAACCAATGATCACCCATCGTTTTGCGCTTGATCAAATCGAGGAAGCTTACGACCTGTTCGCAAACCAGCGGGACGGTGTGCTGAAGGTCGCGGTTACGCCGTAGCCCCGTGCCCGTCAACCTTTATGGAGTTGCCTCGCTCCGCAACAATCCCCATTTCGTCATGCCAGCGCTTGTCCCTGGCATCCGGAGCGATATTCAAAAGCCCCTGTTTCAGAGGCCTGGATCGCAGAAATCCATTGTCGCTCGCCTTGGGATGACGCTTCAAGAGTAGTCAGCCCCGAGAATATTTCGCCATGCGGTCGCGCAAGGGGGGCTTGAGGATCTTGCCGTTGGCGTTGCGCTCCAGCGGCTCCTCCTGGGTTTCGATGGCGATCGGCACTTTGAAAGAGGCGAGCTGGCCGGACACATGGGCTTGCAGCTCTTCTTGCGTTGCCTTTTGCCCCGGGGCGAGCTGCACGATCGCCCCCACTTCTTCGCCCAACACTTTGTGCGGGATACCCACGACCGCGGCGTCCATTACCGCCGGGTGATTGTAAAGCGCGTCTTCCACCTCGACGCAGTAGACGTTTTCACCGCCGCGGATCAACATGTCCTTGGCCCGGTCGAGAATGTAAACGAACCCTTCTTCGTCCATGCGCACGAGATCGCCACTTTTCAACCATCCGTCCTCGAATGATTTTGCGGTCGCCTCCGGCTTGTTCCAGTAGCCCTTCACCACATTGGGGCCTTTGATCCACAATTCACCCACGTCGCCCTGTGGCAACTCGTTGCCATCGCTATCGACCACTTTAAGGTCGACCACTGGCACCGCGACACCGGCGCTGTCGGGACGGTTCACATAATCCTCCCCGCTGTGCTGGGTGGTGATCGCCGAGGTTTCGGTAAGCCCATAGCCTTGACCGGGCTGCACGTTGGGAAACGCTTCTTTGATGCGGCGAACCAGCTCCGGTGAGCTGGGCGCACCGCCATAGGACACGCTTTCTACCGCCGACAAATCGTATTTGGAGAAGTTGGGGGATTCGAGCACCTGCCAAACGATCGCCGGAACGCCACCGAAGGCGTTGATGCGTTCGCGTTCCATGATCTGCATGGCCTCTTCCACTTCCCACTTGTACATCATGACAAGCTTGGCGCCGCCCGCCAGCACAGGCACCAAAATCGAGTAACACCCGGTCGCGTGAAACAGCGGCACAGAAATCAGCATGGCCCGCTGGGGATCGTCAGGGCTGGGCGTCGGCGGCATTTCTCCCCGGCGCATAAAGGCGCGCGCGCCGCCCAAAAGTGTGCTCATCAAATTGGTGGACACATTTCGATGGGTACCCAACGCGCCTTTCGGCTTGCCGGTCGTCCCTGACGTATAGAAGATGGTCATATCGTCATCAGGCTGAATATCGGCAGGCGGCAGGCCGAGATCTTCAAGGCCCGCATAATCGGACGTTCGGCCTACCAAGTCTTCGAAGGCGTCGGCGCGGCCGAGCTTGTCGCGCGGGCAGCGCACGCCGATCAATCCGCGCAGCTCCAACCCATACACATGGGGCTCAAGCTCCTGGAGCTTACGGCCGTCTGCGATCACCACGCAGGATCCCGAATCCTGTATGCCGTATTCCATTTCCGGGCCGGTCCACCAGGCATTGAGCGGCACGATAATCGCGCCTAAAGACACTGTCGCCCAAAAGACTACCGACCATTCGGGATAGTTCCGCATGATGAGGCAAACCCGGTCGCCTTTTTTGATGCCGTATTTGTCGGCCAGCACATGGGCGAATTTCTTCACCGCCTTGGTGTGGGCTGCGAAGGTGACGCGCTCATCCTCGTAGACCATGTAGTCCCGGTCCGCCCACGCCTCGGATAATGCAAAAATGTCCCTCAAGGTCGCCGGCGCGTTTTTATACGTACGGATATCGACCCCGCGAATGTTCACGGTTTCCATCTCGAAGGGCGACCCTTCTGCGGTTAAGAAGGCATGGGCCTCGTCGACGGTCATGGCGGGCCAAGCAGTATTCTCAGATGACATGTGCTTCCTCACTCCTATTATCCGCGCTTGATGCCCCAGTTGCGGCCCCTAATCAAGTTCGCCTCACGGGATTTTCAATTGACGCTTACCTAATCGAAGCGGAGCCCCTATAGTCCCCACCAAAATATTGGCACCGTTACAGGAGGATCCACATGGCCCGCATGCCCGCAATGTCTCTCGCCGCCGTTCCCACCCGGCGCCAAAGAACCCTCGAAGTCGCGACGGAAGCGGAGAAGCGGGGCTTTGCCGGCCTGTTCTGCCCAAGCCTGGGCGACCCCATCGCGCTGTGCCAATCCATTGCCCATGTAACCAACGAAATCACCTTCGGCACCGCCATTCAGCCTATCTACTATCGGCACCCGGTCGAACTGGCGCGCACCTCCGCCTTTATCAACGAAATCAGCAATGGCCGGTTCCGCCTGGGCATCGGCGTGAGCCACGGGCCCGTCTATCAGCGCTATGGCCTCAGTGTCGGCAAGCCATTGTCCGATATTCGCGACTATGTGAACGCCATGCGGGAAGCGGAAAAAGAGGCAGGCCCCCTGCCGCCCATCACGCTTGCCACACTGCGCGACAAAATGTTGGATCTGGCGCTTGAGATTTCCGACGGCGCGGTCTGGGCCAATGGCTGCCGTAGCAATATGCCGAAGCAATTGAAAGTCACCGAGGGCAAAGAAAACTTCTTCATTGGCGACATGATCCCCACCGTGATCGATGACGACAAAGAAGCCGCTGCTGCCGTGAACAGAAAAACGCTGACGGGATATGTTCAGCTTCCCAACTATCGCAACTATTGGCGCGCCTGCGGATACGTTGAAGAAATGGACGCTATCGAACAAGCAATCGAAGCCAAAGAATTCGACAAACTGCCAAGCCTGATGAGCGACAAGTGGTTGTCGGACAACACCCTTTACGGCAGTGCTACGGAAGTGCGGGATGGCATCGAAGCGTGGTTTGATTCAGGTGTCAGCACACCGATTATCGTGCCGTCGTCCACCAAAGGCGGACAAATGAAAGCGATCGAGGAGTTCTTTGCGCTGTACGCTTAGCGAACCATATGAGCACCTCCGCGCAGACCTATGATTTGCACAAAATCCGCTCTTCTCTCGAGAAGGACGGATTTTGTCTCGTCAAAGAGGCATTTTCGCCGCGACAAGTTAGGGTCTTGAGCAGTCTTTTCGAGACGTTCGGAGAGACAAGCCGTGTTGAGAGTTGTCCGCCCGAAATCTCTACACTCTTGCGATCCGCCGGTTTCGCAAACCTAGTCTCTGAGCTGCATGGACGCAAACCATATTTGGTCCGTTTGCTGACATTCGCGAAGTCGTCTAAAACAAACTGGTTTGTGCCTTGGCATCAGGATCGGACCATCGCGGTTCGGGAACGGTCTAAAACGCCTGGGTTCGACCGGTGGACGATGAAAAACGCCGTTCCCCACGCGGAAGCGCCGGTCGGATTGCTGGAGCGGATGCTGACACTGCGCATTCATCTGGACGATACGCCAAAAGACGGCGGCGCTTTGGAGGTTTTGGCCGGAAGCCAAAGATTGGGCCGGCTTGACCACGGTGCCATTGCCGATCTTCTTGGCAGAACCAAACCAATAACCTGCTGTGCAAAAACGGGCGACATTTTGCTGATGAAACCACTTCTGGTGCATCGTTCAAAACGAACGAGCGACCAGCGGCGGCGTGTTCTGCATTTGGAGTTTTCTCCTGATCGACTGCCGCCGCCCCTTCAGTGGCGGATGAGCATGGCTCTAGACTAAACGAGGAACTGTTATGGATTACGTCGAACCGAAAATCGCCCGCGACATGCCGGGCATGCGTCTGGCGCTCACGGCGGGGGCGCCCGGTCCCTGGAGCGAATCCGCAAAGGGTATCTTTCACGTGAAGAAGATCGACTATGTGCCCGTGCTCCAGGTAGGTGGCGGCCAAAACGAAGATCTGGTGGCCTGGACCGGTACCCGCAACGCGCCGGTGGCCGTCTACAATGACGAGCCCCCCAAAGAAGCATGGATGGACATTTTGATGCTCGCCGAGCGTATCGCGCCGGAACCGCGTCTCGTGCCCGACGATGCGGCGGAGCGGGCCATGATGTTCGGCCTCTCCCACGAGATCTGCGGCGAAGACGGCTATGCCTGGAACCTGCGCCTCATAATGTTTCATGATGTGGTGAAGGCGGGCGGCATGAACGAAAACTTCAAAACCATGGCCGATAGTTATGGGTACACGGAGCAAACGGCCCAAGCGGCACCCGAAAAGACGGCGAAAATTGTCCGGCTGTTGGCAACCCAGTTGCACGAACAAAAGACGCGCAACAGCCGTTACTTTGTTGGCAGCCAGTTGAGTGCACTTGACATTTATTGGGCGTGTTTTTGCGCCATGATACGCCCCATGCCACAAGAGAAATGCCCCATGTCGGACCAGTTGCGCTACTTGTATAACAACCGGGATGCGGCGGTGGATGCAGCGATCGACCCGGTGCTGATCGACCATCGCGATTACATCTACGAGACCTATCTTGAACTGCCTATGGACTTTTGACGTCTGGCACAGCCGACCAATCAACAGGGAGACGGCGTCATGAAAATCACCGGCGGGTGCCTGTGCGGCGCCCTTGCTTATGAAGCGGAAGTGGACGAAAACGCATTTGGCATTTGCCACTGCCGCGATTGCCAAATCTTAAGCGGCTCAGCCTTTCGCAGCGTGGCCGTGGTGCCGCCGGAACAATTCAAGTGGACGAGCGGCATGCCAAAACTGTTCAAGAAGGTGGCCGACAGCGGAAACACCAGAGAAATGACGTTCTGCGGCGATTGTGGCACCCACATTACCGGGCAGCCGCCGGCGGATGGCACTGGGTACATGTCGTTGCGCCTTGCAACCGCCAATGAATTTGCATCTTTCACGCCCAAATTCGAAACCTATTGTGCCTCCCGCGTCCCCTGGCTGCAGGCACAAAGCGGCACCGTCGAATTCGACCGGATGCCTTAGGCGCAAGACCTCCTAAAAGTCATCCCAGCGAACGCTGGAGTGCACGGCGACCGGGCTAATACAAGCGTCATCCCGGGCACACCGCAGCACGAAGTGGTGCGGTGTAGAACCGGGATCTCTATCAACCTGTGCCAAGTTACCCTAATGGATCCCGGATCAGCACCGCGTCATTTCATGCCGCGGAGCATCCGGGATGACGGCCGAGAGGGATCAAACGTGAATGACTTCCCCGAACGCATCGAGGGTTGCTTCATGCATGGCCTCTGAAAGCGTTGGATGCGGGAAGATGACGGCGGCGAGATCGGCTTTGGTCGCTTTCATCTGGCAGGCGATCACATAGCCTTGGATCAATTCCGTCACTTCCGGCCCGATCATGTGGGCGCCCAGCAAGCGCCCTGTCTTTTCGTCAAAGACCGTTTTGACGAAGCCGTTCCCCTCGCCAAGGGCCAGGGCCTTGCCGTTGGCTGAAAACGGAAACTTGCCGACGGCCACTTTGCCCACTTCCTTTTTGGCTTGGGCTTCCGTCAGCCCCACACTGGCAATCTGTGGCCGGCAATAGGTGCAAGACGGCACCAATGATTTGTTGATGGGATGCACGCCTTTCTCCCCGGCGATCTTCTCCACACAGACGATCCCTTCATGGCTCGCCTTGTGGGCAAGCCACGGTGCGCCCGCCACATCGCCAATGGCGTAAACGCCCTTCACATTGGTGGCGCCCCATTCATCCACATCGATATGGCCCTTGGTCGTTTTGACACCAAGCTCTTCCAGACCCAAACCTTCCACATTGCCTTCGATGCCGATCGCCAGGATCACCCGGTCGAAGCGCTCGCGCAATTCGCCTTTTTTTGTTTGGATGGTGGCGCGGACAAATTCGGTGCGCGGCACGATTTCATCGACCGTGGCTTTGGTGTGGAACGTCATGCCTTGGCGCTTGAACGTTTTGAGCGCTTCTTTGGAGATGTCCTTGTCTTCGTTGGGCAGAATGCGGTCGAGGGCTTCAACGACAGTCACGTCCGATCCCATGTCCGCAAAGAAGCTCGCGAATTCCATCCCGATGGCACCGGAGCCCACGACCAGCAAGCGCTCGGGGATCTCGTCCGGCACCATGGCTTCGCGATAGGTCCAGACGCGCGGATCGTCCACTTGCAAATGCGGCAGCACCTTCGCGCGCGCGCCGGTCGCCAAAATGACGTTCTTCGCTTTGACCGTTTGCTCTCCGTTGACGGACAATTCGCCGGATTTCACCAGCGTTGCCGCACCGTCGATCACCGTCACTTTGTGCTTTTTCAGAAGGAATCCGATACCTCGTGACAATTGCCCGGCCACCTCGCGGCTACGCTGCACCACACTGGGCAGCACGGGACGCGCGCCGGGACCTTCAAAACCTGTCTTGGGCAAATCCGCGATTAGATGGGCCACTTCCGACGACCGCAGCAGCGCCTTTGTTGGAATGCAGCCCCAGTTCAAGCAAATACCGCCCAGATGCTCGCGCTCGATGACCGCCGTCTGCAGACCGAGTTGCGCCGCGCGGATGGCGGCCACATAGCCGCCGGGCCCGCCGCCAACGATGACAATGTCGAACTGTTGGTCCGCCATGTCTTACATGACCAGGGCGACGGGGTTTTCGAGCAGCTCCTTCAGCGCGGCCAGGAACTGCGCGCCGATGGCCCCGTCGATCACCCGGTGGTCGCAGGACATGCTCAGCGACATCATGGGCGCCAAATCCAGCAAGCCGTCGACATTTGCGGGCCGTTCTTCCACGGCACCCACCGCCAGGATCGCCGCTTGGGGCGGATTGATCACCGCATCGAAATCCTGAATGCCGAACATACCTAGGTTAGAGACAGTAAAGGTGCCGCCTTCGATATCTTCCGGCCGCAAACCGCCGCCCCGCGCTTTGCCGGCTAAGGCCTTCACCTCTTCAGAAATCTGAAGGGCCGATTTCTTATCCACACCGCGCACGATGGGCGCGATCAGCCCGTCGGGCAATGCCACCGCCACGCCGATATCGGCCTGATCGAAATACAGGATTTGATCGTCCGTATATTGAACATTCGCTGCCGGCACTTCCGCAAGCGCCAGACCACAGGCACGCACGAGGAGATCGTTGACGGAGATCTTTTTGTCGCCAAGTCGTTTGTTTACGCCCTCGCGCACTTTCAGAAGTTCGGTCGCGTTCACTTCGATGCGCAAATAGATGTGCGGTGCCGTGGCCTTGGATTGCACCAAACGCCGCGCGATTGACTTGCGCATGTTGGAGACGGGTTCCGCGCGCGGCACGGCTGCCCCCACTTGAACCGGCAAGGCCGCGCCCATGGACATGCCCGTGACGGGAAGCGGTGCTGCAACCGGTGCATTCTCAACGTCCGCCGCCAAGATACGGCCGTTGGGACCCGAACCGCGAAAAGTTGAAAGGTCGACGCCTTTTTCTTTCGCCAACCGCTGAGCGCGCGGCGACGCGTTCAAACGCCGGGCCTTGCGGCCCAACGGGCGGCCCGCCGCTTCTTCCAAATCATCGAGCGAAATGCGGCCCAACCGGCCGGTGGCGGACGCCTTGGTAACATCCACGCCTTCATCCATAGCGACCCGCGCCGCGATCGGACTGATTTCCGTCGACAAGCCGGCGATCTGTGCCTCCACCGCCGCTTTGTCCAAGCCGTTCGCTTTCGGTGCAGGCACAGGTTCTGAGGACGGCGCCGCATACCCGGCAGGTTGCGCTGGCACGGGTGCCGCTGCGGGCGCCGGTGCAGGTGCCGACTCTACCGGCTTGTAATCGGATACGAAGCTGTCGATGTCCTCATCGCTCACATCCGCATCGGCCATCACGGCCAGCAATTGCCCAACGGGATAGGGCCCGCCTTCTTCCACCAAGATACGGCGCAGCACACCGCCCGTGTGAGATTCATATGGCATGCTGAGCTTATCGGTCTCAAGATCGGCGATTTCATCGCCTTCCTTGATGATTTCGCCGACGCTCTTATTCCATTGGGTGATCAACCCTTCCGTCATCTCCATACCCAGCTTGGGCATGGCGATGGGCGTAATTTTTCCGGCCATCAGCGCCCCTCCAGGGTTTCGCGCACCGCTGTTTCAATTTTGTCCGCACTCGGAAGATAGGTCCATTCGAGGCTGGGTGCGAACGGTATCGGCGTGTGCGGTGGCGTGACCATTTTGATCGGCGCATCAAGGAACTCGAAGGCCTGGCTCGACACAATACCGGCCACATCGCTTGCCATGGAGCAGCGCGGTGTCGATTCATCGACGATCACCAACCGCCCCGTTTCTTCCACGCTTTCCAACACCAGCTCTTCGTCGAAGGGCGACGTGGTGCGTGGATCGATCACATCGCAAGTAATACCTTCGCCCGCCAGCTTGTCCGCCACTTCGTTGGCCAGCGTGACCATGCGGGCAAAGCCCACAATCGTCACATCTTTGCCCTGGCGGGTGAGATTCCCTTTGCCGAACGGCACCGTATATGGCTCATCCGGCACTTCCCCTTGCGACATGTAAAGCATCTTATGCTCACAGAAGACGACCGGGTCTTCGCCGCGAATGGCCGATGCCAAAAGGCCCTTTGCGTCATAGGGGGTGGACGGCACCGCGCATTTGAGGCCCGGAATGTTGGTCAGCCATGAATAATTCACCTGGCTGTGCTGGGCCGCCGCGCTCATGCCCGCCCCATGGGTGGTGCGAATGACCATGGGCGTCTTGGCCTTGCCACCGAACATGTATTTGAACTTGGCAGCTTGGTTGTAGATCTGATCGAGGCACAGACCCATAAAGTCGGTGAACATGATCTCGGCCACGGGCCGCATGCCGGCGAGCGCCGCGCCGGCGGCCGCACCGACAATGGCGGATTCCGAGATGGGCGTGTCCATGACCCGGTTGTCGCCAAACTTGCCCCACAGGCCCGCCGTCAGGCTGAACACACCGCCGATGGCTTCCTTGCCGCCTTTAGAGCCGGAACCGCCCACCACATCTTCGCCCAGCACAATGACGCTTTCATCGCGTTCCATTTCCTGGGCCAAACATTCGTTGATCGCGTCGCGATAGGATTTCACACTCATGTCTTGGCCCCTTAGTAAGCGTTATAAACGTCTGTATACAAAGCGTCTGGAGCCGGCGGGGGTGCTTCACGCGCTTCCGTCACCGCCTCTTCGATGAGTGTCATCACTTCTTCGTCGATTTCGTCAAGGCGGCCGGCGTCAAGAAGCTTGGCTTCGCCCACGCGGGTGCGGAAGTTTTTCAAACAATCCATCGTCTCGCGCAGGTTCTTAACCTCATCAGGCCCGCGATAGTTTTGCGGGTCGCCTTCCACATGGCCGTAAAACCGGCAGATGGCAAATTCCAATGTGGCAGGTCCCTCGCCCTTGCGCGCCCGCTCCACTGCTTGCTTCGTGGCGTCGTACACGGAAAAGAAATCCGCCCCGTCCGCTTTGATGGCCGGCATGCCGAAGGCTTCCGACCGCGCCGCGATATCTCCGCTGCCGACCGCATATTCGAACGCCGTGTGTTCGCTGTAGCCATTGTTCTCGAACACGAAGATGGTCGGCACCTTCAACACCACGGCTAAATTCATGGCTTCGAAAACAGTGCCTTGGTTGCACGACCCGTCGCCGCCAAAGGCCAACGTCACCCGCTCCTTGCCTTGATTGCGCGTGGCGATCGCGGCACCCACGGCCAAGGGCGGACCGCCGCCCACAATGCCGTTCGCGCCCAGCATGCCCACATCCAAATCGGCAATATGCATGGAGCCGCCCTTGCCGCCGCAAATGCCGCCCGCCTTGCCGTAGATCTCTTTCATCATACCCTTCACATCGCAGCCCTTGGCGATGCAGTGGCCGTGACCCCGATGGGTACTGACGATCAAATCTTCATCCGTGAGATTTTCACAAACGCCAACCGCGCACGCTTCCTGGCCGGCATACAAATGGGTAAACCCGGGGATCTCGCCTTTACCGATTTCCACATGCAGACGCTCTTCGAATTCCCGAATGATCTTCATGCGCCGATAGGCCTGTTCAAGTTGTTCGCGGCTGAGCTGCATGCTGACGCTCTCCCTCCTGATAACGAGACCTTGCACGCCTGAAGTTCATAATTTCCCCATTCTTCGAGACGCTCGCTTTGCTCGCCCTCAGGATGAGGAAATTTGATTGTCATAAAGATGGCCTCACCCTGAGGGCCGCCCACCGGGCGGTGTCTCGAAGGGTGCGGCCATCGGCGCGATGTCCCTGCTCTTCGTTGCGCGCCATTAGGAGCGGAGGTGAGCCGGAATGTCCAGGGAAGAAACGCGCAAACCCGCCAATTTTCACGTGCCGAGAATAGCGTTCTACTTTTGATGGAGCGCCGTCAGGTGAATGCGGGTTCGCGCTTCCAATGTCCGGTCTGTTGTTCGAAGGCATGCGCCATTTGCAACACGGACAGATCGGCCCGGGGGCGCCCGACAATCTGTAGACCAATCGGTAACCCGCTTTCCGTAAAGCCGGCGGGAACGGAGATGGCGGGACACCCGGTGAGGGTCAGGATCGAACAACTCATCATCCAGTCAAGGTAATTGTCTTGAGTTTTGCCGTTGATCTCGGTGACCCACGGCATGTCCACATCGAAGGGCGGTACTTGGGTGGTGGGCAGTACCAAGAAGTCATAGGTTTCGAAGAATTTGAGCACGCGCTCGTATAACTGCGTGCGGGCGATTTCCGCCGTCCCTACATCTTGTGCAGACAAGGCAAGCCCCTTCTCCACATTCCAGATGATGGTGTCTTTGAGTTTGTCCCGGGCGAGCTCATAGGCATCGGCGAACGAACTTGCAAACATCCAGGCACGCAGAGTTTGAAAGATCTCGGCCCCGTCTTTCACGTCAGGCTGGTCCGCCGCCACTTCACACCCCAGGTCTGTGAATGCCCCGAGCGAACTCTCACAAACCGCAACCACTTCAGGCTCGATGTCGTAAGCGCCGCCAAGATCCGGCGTCCAAGCGATGCGGGTTCCTGCCCAATCGTGGCCGAGAGGTGCATCAAACACGGCCCCCGGCTCGTCCAAGGAAATCGGGCAGCGCGCGTCCGGCCCCGCCATCACCGACAACAAAAACGCCACATCGTCGACCGTGCGCGCCATGGGCCCCAAAGTGGGCAGCGGGTTCCATGCCATGCGGTCCGGGTAGGACGGCACACGGCCGGGCGATGGACGGAACCCCACCACATTGCAAAACGCCGCCGGGTTGCGCAGCGATCCGCCGAGATCGCTTCCGTCCGCGAGCGGCGTGAGGTGCGATGCCAAGGCGCAGGCGGCACCGCCGCTCGACCCGCCCACAGTCTTGGACAAATCGTACGGGTTGCGTGACGGCCCGAAAATCGGATTGAAGGTCTGCGAGCCCGCGCCGAATTCGGGCGTATTGGTTTTTCCGATGATGATCGCGCCCGCTTCCTTCATGCGCGTCACGAACAACTGGTCGAAATCAGGCACGTGGTTTTCGAAAAGTGGCGAGCCCCATGTAGTGCGGATGCCTTTTGTCTCCGCCAAGTCTTTGACCGCAACGGGCACCCCGTGGAGTTTACCACGCTTTTCTTTTGGGAGATTGTCCGCCGCTTTGGCCCCGTCCATCGCTTGGTCGGCGGCCAACGTACAGATGGCATTCACATTCGGATTGACCGCATCAATCCGCGCCAGTGTCTGGATCATAAGATCCGTACACGAAACATTCCCACCGCGCGTCATCTCGGCAATATCGCGCGCGGACTGAAAGCAAAGCTCATCGGTTGTCATTGTCTAAACTTTCTGGGACGAATCTTTCTGGACAGGTTTGACCAATGAACTGATAATACCAGTGAACTTTCGACGTCGGACTACATGATTTGTATTCGCAATTAACAGAGCTTCGGATGATACTTACTGAATTGATACTCCGTAAACATGTGCCTATTGCGTTTGTCTGGATCGAAGCAATGGCCGTGCTTTTGATTGTGACTATGCCTCTGATAGTACTGCTGTCATACCTCACTGAAGACACTTTTTGGCCTCTTTTGATTTCGTTTTTGATCTTAAGTGTCATCTGTTCCTACTACGGCAAAATAGCAAAGCGTCGCGGATCTAGGTGGTAGTGCACTTAAACTCGATGACCAAATTTTTGCCTGTTAAGCCAGCTCAGGGATTTGCACATGTCACCGCGCCCCGACGCCCCCTTCAAGGACGACCTCGATCTGTCGCTTCAGCGGGCCATGAACATGTTGGTGCGCGGCGCAAAAAACCGCCGGTCGCCGTTCCACACACCCATCTTCGCCACGCAAGGAGGCGTGTTCGGTGTAGACGCAAGGACGGTGGTGCTGCGCGCCTTCGACCCCATCACACGGCAAATACGCATTCATTCCGATGCGCGCACCCACAAGAACGCCCATGTGGCGGAAAAATCCAATGGCGTGTTCGTTTTCTATGATCCGGGCGCCCGCATTCAACTGCGCGCGTACGGTCCATGCGACATTCATATAGCAGGCGCCATCGCAGATGCCGCTTGGGCAGAGTCTCAACACTTCAGCCGGCGATGCTACATGGCGCCGGACGCGCCGGGCAGCGATGCATCCAATCCTACGTCCGGACTGCCCGCCGACGTGGAAGCCCGTGTGCCCACCGAGGAAGAAACGCTTATCGGGCGGCCGCATTTTTCCGTGATGCTGTTGACGATCACCAGTCTCGATTGGCTGTTTCTCGCCCATGACGGTCACAGGCGTGCCCGGTTCACCTGGAACAGCGACGGCGCATGTGACCAAAATTGGCTGGTGCCTTGATCGCTTAGGCACTGGACCTAACGCTCTTTTGCCGATAACAAACTGAGCCTAGAACAAGCAACGGGTGTGGCTCATGAATTTCGAATTCTCGGAAGATCAAAAACTTCTCAAAGATCAGGTCCGGCGGTTTCTGGACGATAAATGCGCATCGAAGGATGTGCGTACCGTTTTGGACGGCGCCGCCACGTATAATGAGAGCGTGTGGAACGGCCTCAAGGACATGGGCCTGATGGGCACGGCCATCCCCGAGGAATATGGCGGGTCCGGCGCGGGCTATTTGGAGCTGTGCGTGATCGCGGAAGAACTCGGCCGCGCTGTGGCGCCCGTACCGTTTTCATCGTCCATCTATCTGGCAGCGGAGACACTGCTGGTGGCCGGCACGGAAGAACAAAAACAAGCTCATCTTCCGAAGCTCGCTGCGGGCGACAAGATTGCCACCCTTGCCATTTCGGAACATTCGGGCCGCCTTGATCCCAGCACGCTTTCCTTGAAAGCAAGCGACGGCACCCTTAAAGGGTCCAAATCGCCCGTGGTGGATGGATCGATCGCCGATCTAGCCATCGTCGTGGCGCGCACCGGGCCGAGCCCACGCGACGTATCGCTCTATCTTGTCGACCTTCGGCAAGATGCGATCAGCCGCAAGACGTTGGACAGCATTGATCCGACCCGCGATCTGGCCGAGATTGCCTTTAACGAAGCCTCCGGAGAATTGATTGGAGAGCCTAATCGCGGCTGGGACGTGATCGAGAAAGTGTTCGACCGGGGCGCCGTGCTGTTCGCCTTCGAACAGTTAGGCGGCGCGCAAAAGGCACTCGAGTCGGCTGTCGACTACGCGAAGGAGCGTTACGCCTTTGGCCGGCCCATCGGATCATTCCAAGCCGTCAAGCACATGCTGGCGGACATGTATGTGTCGGCGGAACTGGCGCGCTCGAACTGCTATTACGGCGCCTGGGCGCTGTCGACGGATGCGCCGGAATTGGCGGAAGCGGCCGCCACGGCGCGTGTCGCCGCCACAAAGGCCTATCAGCATTGTTCAAAAAACAACATCCAGACCCACGGGGGCATGGGCTTCACCTGGGAATTCGATTGCCACTTGCACTACCGGCGCTCGAACCTGCTTGCGCTGGTTATCGGCAGTCGGTCCCAATGGGAAGACCAACTGATCGACCGGCTGGAAGCCCGGAACGCAGCCTAGCGGAACGCATTAGGAGAACATCATGGATTTCAACGACACACCCCAAGAAGCCGCCTTCCGCAAAGAGGTGCGCGCGTGGCTTGACGCCAATGCGCCAACCGAATTGAAAGAACCGTTGGAGTCCAGCGGCTTCGGCAACACCAATGTGGGCGATGCGGACATCATGGAAGTGTCGAAGGCCTGGCAAAAGAAGAAGGCGGATGCCGGTTGGGCCTGCTTGCAATGGCCGAAAGAATATGGTGGCCGCGGCGCCACGCCCATCGAGCGGGTCATTTGGAGCCAGGAAGAAGGCGTCTATGCGGCGCTCAGCAGTGTCTTCCTCATCGGTCAGGGCATGTGCGGGCCGACCATGATGGCCTATGCCAGCGAAGAGCATAAGAGGCATTACTTGCCGAAGCTTGCCAGCGGCGAGGAAATCTGGTGTCAGCTCTTTTCAGAACCGGCCGGCGGCTCGGACTTGGCGGGCCTGCGCACGAAAGCCGAAAAAGACGGCGACGATTGGGTCATCAACGGTCAAAAGATTTGGACGTCCGGCGCCCATTTCAGCGATTACGGTATCCTCATCACACGGACGGATCCGACAGTACCCAAGCACAAAGGCCTGACCATGTTCTTCTTGAGCATGAAATCGCCCGGCATCGAAATCCGCCCCATCAAGCAAGTGAACGGCCAAAGCGGCTTCAATGAAGTATACTTTACCGATGTGCGCATTCCCGATCACCAGCGCTTGGGCGATGTGGGCGAAGGCTGGAAAGTGTCCCTCACCACGCTGATGAACGAACGCCTGTCCATCGGTGCGGGCATGCCCACGGGCTTCCCGGAAATGTTCGAACTGGCGCGCAGCTTCGAAACCGTGGACGGCCCCGCCATTAAAGACAAAGCGTTGCGGTCAAGATTGGCGGACTGGCACGTGAAAACCAACGGGCTCAAATACTCCGCCGCCCGCTCCATCAGCGCCCTGTCGCGCGGCGAAACGCCGGGCCCGGAAGCCAGCATCGGCAAGCTGGTGGCCGGCACCACCATGCAGGACATTGCGCAAGCGGCGTTGGACTTGCAGGGGTTGAGCGGCGCGCTCACCGATCCGGATCACGCGGATGCGGCCGCCCGCTTCCAAGCCATGTTGCTGCGCTCGCCCGCCACGCGCGTTGAAGGGGGCACGGACGAAATCCTGCGCAACATCATCGCGGAACGGGTGCTGGGCCTGCCGGGCGACATGCGCGCGGACAAAGACGTGCCGTTCAACGAAATCCCGACGGGCAAGGCGAACTAGTTTCTGTTGACTGACTAAGCCATCCCGCTCCCCCTTCCCAACCACCCGAACCAGGGTACCCTCGGAGGGGTTGGGAAGGGGGAGCGGGATGGTCAAGTTTTAATGCGTCAGACAACAGGGTAGCGGCAAGCGCGAAACAAGAACGGAGACGCATTCAAAAATGACGTTTAAACCTTTCGATCTTTCCGGCCGGGTGGTGCTGATCACCGGCGGCAATGGCGGCATCGGGCTCGGCATGGCCGAGGGCGTGGCACAAGCCGGCGCGGATGTGTGCATTTGGGGCACCAATGAAGAAAAGAATGCCGATGCGCTCGCCAAATTGAAAGCACATGGCACGAAGGTCGCCGCCAAGAAATGCGATGTGTCCGACCGGTCGGCGGTTGAATCGAGTTTCGCTGAAACGCTGGAAGAATTCGGCAGGGTGGACGGCTGTTTCGCCAATGCCGGTGCAGGCGCGCGCGGCACGCCCTATCACGAAATGCCCGACGAAGAATGGCAGCGCATCCTAAACATCAATCTATGGGGCGCCCATTACGTGCTGCAGCAAGCGGCCGGCCACATGAAAGCCCGCGCGGATGACGGCGACGCTTTTGGCCGCTTGATCGGCACCGCAAGCCTCGCCGCCGTCTCCGGACAAGCGCGCGGCGAACATTATGCCGCCACCAAAGGCGCGATCGTTGCGATGATCAAGGCGCTGGCCGTGGAATACGCACGCTACAACGTCACGGCGCACACCTTGCTGCCGGGCTGGATCGAAACCGCCATGACGGAATCCGCCTTTTCCTGGGATAAGTTTGCCGCAAATGTGATGCCGCGCATCCCCATGCGCCGTTGGGGCCAACCGGAAGACTTCGCGGGCATTGCGGTTTACATTATGAGCGAGGCGAGCCGATACCACACGGCGGAAACCTTCCTCATCGATGGGGGATACTTCGTGTTCTAGAGGGGAAGCACCGACATGTCACTTGCGCGGCGCATACGCGGATTGCTCGGAGGATCATCCGGAGGCGGAAGCTCCCGGAGCACGAACCCGGTCGCAGCCTTCGCGGCGCTCAAGGAAAAGGCACCTCTTGAATCCTATGCCATCCAGCGGCGCACGCCCGGCACCGACGATGTGCAGATTGACATCGAGTTTTGCGGCATCTGCCACACGGACCTGCATTTCGTGAACAATGACATGCAAAACTCCGTATACCCCATGGTGCCGGGGCATGAGATTGTCGGGCGTGTCGCCAAAGCCGGAAGCGGTGCGTCCGCGTTCAAGGCCGGCGACCGTGTGGCCGTGGGCTGTTTGGTGGAGTCTTGCCGCAGGTGCGGTCCCTGCAAAAACCATCTGGAGCAGCTTTGTCAAAACGGGTACACGCTGACCTATAACGCCCCCACATCAGACCCGGGGGGCATTACCTATGGGGGCTATTCCAAGAGCATCGTCGTCAACAAGGACTTCGTTCTGCGCGTGCCGGAAAGCCTCGACCCGGCGGGCGCGGCACCCTTGTTGTGCGCCGGCATCACCACCTATTCGCCGCTCAAACACTGGCGCATCGGCAGTAGCCAAACCGTCGGCGTGATTGGGCTGGGCGGTCTAGGACATATGGGCGTGAAATTCGCGCACGCCCTGGGCGCCCATGTGGTCATGATCACCACATCGCCCGAAAAGGGCGCCGATGCCAAAGCGTTGGGCGCCGACGAAGTGCTCGTTTCAACGGATGCGAACGCGATGGAAAACAATGCGGGCCGGTTCGACTTCTTGCTGAACACCATTCCGGTGGGTCATGACATCAATCCCTATGTGGCGTTGCTGGCGCAAGAGGGTGTCATGTGCATTGTGGGCGCCGTGACCACACTCGACCCTGTGGAACCCGCGCCCCTCATGTTTGCCCGCAAGACCATCACCGGCTCCATGATCGGCGGCATTCAGGAAACCCAGGAGATGCTGGACTTTTGCGGCACCCACAACATCATGTCGGATGTGGAAGTGATCCCCATGCAGGGCGTCAACGGCGCTTATGGGCGCATGCTCAAGAACGACGTGAAGTACCGCTTCGTGATCGATCTAAGCAGCCTGTAGAGCGGCCTACTTCTTAAGCACCATCTTGTCCTTGCGCGCCTTCTTGATGGTGCCCGAGAAGCTCAAGCAGGAACGTCCTTCGGCCGTGACAATACCACGGACGAAGATGAGCGAGCCGCCGGCGCGCAGCACGTCGCCGCGGGCTTCGATGTATTCGCCTTCGCGAGGCCCGTCCAAAAACTCGGAACTAAACGCCACCGTCAAACCGTAGACGTCATCGCCCAAATGGTCGTGGGCGATACCGAACAAGGCAAAATCCGCGAACGTCATCAGGCAACCCCCATGCATGACCCCGCCGCCGTTCATGTGTTTACGTTCGGCACGGAATGCGCAGACGGGCCCCTTTTCGTCTACGGTAAACGCAAACGGTCCAACCAGGTCGTGCTCGAATGGCTCCCCTTCCCAGGTACGCCACCCTTCGAACTCGCCTGTTTTGATGAGGCTTCCTTTCACACATGTTCCTTTCGTGAAGCGCGCAGTGCATCCAACACCTGCTGGAAGTCCGGCTCCGCGACGCTCTTTAACCCGGAAAGCCGTTCATACACGGCTGCCGCCCCTCGATGAAAGTCGTCGGGCAGACCCGCGCTTGCAAAGGTTTGTGCAATTTCGCGCATTTCCGCGACGAAGCGCCAAGCTTTTGGGGCGGTGCCAAGGGCCGCCCCCTCACTTTGCTGGGCAAGACCCGGTTGTGAGATGTCCCATTCCCGCATTAAATCGCTGGTGACCCCGTTTGAGTCCGCCAGCGCGCGAATGCTCAGCAACAGGGCGGCACTGCCTTTGGTCCAAGCGGCGTAGCACATCTTTAAGGTCGACGCGGCGACCGCATCACCGCCCAGCACGAACGCATCAAGTGTGCCTGCGTTAAACCATGGCTCCACCTCGGCCGCCCTTGTCCCCGACAAATAAAGGCGCGTTGTGCCCGGATGCACCGGCGGCGGACCGATCACGCCGCCATCCACATAGGCCTCCCCGATAATGGCGTGCACGTTTCGCGCCGTCGCCGGCGACACGGCGTTGGCGTCCACATAAATGCCGGCAAAGCCGAGAGCCGCCACCTGTTCTGCAACCGAACGGGCAAATTCCGGCGGGCAAATGGAGATGATGGCGTCGGACTCCTGAGCCAACCGTTCGACCGATCCCCTGTTGGCAAAAGCTGACGCACGGGATTTGGTGTCGGCGCTACGGCCGTCAGCGGCCCACAACACCTCATGTCCGTTGGCCTGCAGGGCCAAACCAATGCTGGCGCCCATGGCGCCGGGGTGGAGCAATCCGATCTTCATGTCCGCCATCCTTTAAGATGTTCCGCTGTGCAAGCTAGCACATACGCCGTACATTTTCGGAACGTGTTCCTAATACGCACGTTGTACTATGTATCTTGAAACGCGTGCCAGTTCGCATACTGGAAACAAAACACGAGCAACCCTCGCGATGGCCAGCCAAAGGGCCGCCGTTACATTAGCCCGTCAAGGACACTTTCAGTCGACGAAAAGGTGATCAAACCATGACCGACTTATCTTCCACTCTTTCCGGCCGCGTCGCGGTCGTCACGGGCGGGGCCAACGGCATCGGCTTGGCCGCCGCCCAACAGTTTAAGGCCCAGGGCGCCAACGTCATCATTGCGGACATCAATGAAGAGGCACTGACTTCAGCGGCGGAGGCCAATGGCTTTACGGCCATGCGATGTGATGTCTCCAAAGACGAAGACTTGAAGACTATTGCCGAAGCGGCGACGGAATTGGGGCCCATAGGTGTCGTGATGGCCAATGCGGGCGTGGCGCTGGGCGGCCGCTGGGAATATGTTCCGATTACGGAATGGCAGCGTGTCTTAGACATCAATGTTGTGGGTGTGGTGCGGACGATCCAACCCTTTATGTCTGCACTCATGGAACAGAAGAGCGGCCACATTGTGGTGACCGGGTCAAGCGCCGGACTGCGCGGCGACCCGACCGGCATGAACAGCGCTTACGCCACATCTAAGCATGCGCTGCTGGGCCTGACCCGAACGCTGGCCGCTTACCTTCAACCTCATGAGGTGAACGTACATTTGCTGGCACCGCGCATGACCGATACCGCCTTCCCGCGCAGTGCCATCGGTTGGGGGCGTAAAGGATCCCGTGTTGCGGGCGATCACGACATTGGCGAAGCCGACACACCCGACCAGGTGGCGGAAGCGCTCGTCGCCGGCATGGCCAAGGGAGAATTCCTGATCAGCCTACTGCCGGACACCAAAGAGATTTTGCACAATTTCGCGGAGACGCTGGCACCCTGAATCTTGGAAATCGAGCCTAACTCTTAAGCGGGCGTCCCGGCATCGGGCGCGATCTCGGTCAGATCTGACCGACGGGTTATCGCCGGGATGGGATTTGGCAGAGACGCAGAGCCCCCATGCATGCGGCCCTGCGACAAGATTGGCAAATTTGGCTCCATTCCGCCAAAAAACACAGTTTCCCCACACTAAACCCAGATTTCCCCCAGCCCTCGCTCAAGCATCGAATGTCTCCCGATCCTACCTTCTATCCAACATCAACGACAGGTGACGGAAGGAGATCCACCATGGCTCAAGCCCTTGAAGCGCTCACGGAAGACGAGGACACAGCATTTGTCCAATTCTGGAACGATGTGCTCGCCCCCAAGTTCATCCGATTCAAGCATGTGCTGGTGGGGGGTCTTACACAACACAGCGCCGCCATTTTCCCAAACCTGCCGGTGAAGGCCGGCGACAGGGTGCTGGATGTGGGATGCGGATTTGGCGATACAGCGCTCGAACTAGCAGAGCGGGTGGGACCGACAGGGCACGTGGTTGGCGTCGATTGTTGCGATGCGTTTCTTGACTATGCGCGCAAAGACGCCCGTGACCGAGGCGTCACCAATGTGACCTTTCTTAGGGCGGACGCGGAGATTGCCCTCCCACAAGAAGAATTTGATTTTGTCTTCGCCAGGTTCGGCACCATGTTTTTTGCCAATCCGGTGGCCGGCTTGCGCAACATGTGCGCGGCGCTGCGCCCCGGCGGACGGATGGTTCACATTGTGTGGCGCAATCGGGCCGACAATCCCTGGCTATCGATGGCAAAGGACATTGTTCTCCAGTTTCTCCCGGCGCCGGGGGACGACGCGCAAACCTGCGGTCCTGGCCCGTTTTCGATGGCGAACGAAACAAACGTGCGTGCCATGATGGAAGCCGCCGGCTATGACGACATTACGTTTCGGCGGGTGGACGCGCCGGTCATGGTCGGGAACGATGTGCAAGACGCCATCGATTTCCAACTGGCCATCGGCCCCGCCGGCGAGGTGTTCCGTGAAGCCGGCACCCAAGCGCTGTCGCAGGAAGACCAGATTCGTGCGGCGCTCGCCGAGGCCATTACCAAACAAAAGATTGCTGCCGAGGGCATTGTCATGGACAGTTCCTCTTGGGTGATCAGCGCCACCAAACCTCTCAACTAGGGGAACATCACATGCCATCGCAAGAAGCACGACGTCTTACTTTCGACAAACCCGGTCGCGGCCGCGTCTATGACTCGATCCTGGAAACCATCGGCAACACGCCGCTGGTTCGGATCAACAAGCTGGCGGATCAACATGGCTGCGTCGGTGAAGTTCTGGCAAAGCTCGAGTTTTTCAACCCGATCTCGTCAGTGAAAGACCGCATCGCGGTGTCGATGCTGGAAGCAATGGAAGCCAGCGGAGATATCGGCCCCGGCAGCGTAATTGTGGAGCCCACATCCGGCAATACGGGCATCGGTTTGGCGTTTGCCTGCGCCGCTAAAGGATATCGATGCATCCTGGTGATGCCCGACAGTTTCTCAATCGAGCGGCGCATGCTGATGAAAGTGTTCGGCGCGGAACTCGTCCTTACGCCCCGCGAAAAAGGCATCTTTGGCGCCGTGGACAAAGCCAACGAAATCATCGACCAAACGGACAACGCGATCATGCCGTGGCAATTCGGCAACCCGGCAAACCCGGAAATCCACCGCCGCACGACGGCTGAAGAAATCTGGGCAGACACTAATGGCGTTGTGGACGCGATCGTCTTGGGTGTCGGCACCGGCGGCACACTGACCGGCGTGGGCGACGTGCTCAAATCGCGAAAGCCGGATATTCAAATGATTGCAGTAGAGCCGGAAAACAGCCCAGTGCTATCGGGCGGCGAACATTCGCCCCATGTGATCCAAGGAATCGGTGCGGGATTCGTGCCCGATGTTCTGGACACAGATTTAATCGACGGCATCGAAGTCGTATCGAACGATGACGCCCTGGAAACGGCGCGCCTTGCCGCTAAACTTGAAGGCATTCCCGCCGGCATTTCGTCGGGAGCTGCCCTTGTGGCCGCCATGCGCGTTGCATCTCGCCCCGAGATGAAAGGCAAAACGATTGTTACTGTTTTGGCCAGTCACGCGGAGCGCTACGTCTCGACCGTGCTCTTTGATCCCTACCGTGAAGAGGGAAGCTGAAGTTTGCTTCGCCACTGCAAATAAGAGATATAGACTTGAAATACATCAGCGGCGCCAAATGATGGCACCGCTGACTGCGGGGAAAAAGGGATGGAACGCAAACTGACAACAATCGTCGCCATGGATGTTGTCGGGTACAGCAGCCTCATGGAACGCGACGAGGTAAGCACTTTCGCCGACCTGAAAACGCTGCGCACGTCTATTGTCGATCCCGCCGTCAATAATAACGGCGGTCGCGTCGTCAAGCTGATGGGGGATGGCACACTGATCGACTTCCCCAGCGTCGTCAGCGCTCTTGAATGCACGATCGCCATTCAAAAAGAGCTTGCCGCAGCTCAAAACGCCGCTGCCGATGGACGGGCCATGCGATTGCGTATCGGCATCCACTTAGGCGATGTGATGGTTGAAGGCGATGACATCTATGGAGACGGTGTAAATGTCGCCGCACGCTTGGAGACCGTCGCAGATCCGGGAAGCATTGTGATCTCCAAACAAGTTCACGATCAGGTTGAGGGGAAGGTTTCTGTCTCCTTCACACCATTGGGCGGCCAATCGGTGAAAAACATCCGCCGCCCGATCGAAGCCTATAGTGTTCAATGGCGCGAAGAAGAACCCAACACTGAGAATTTGCGGTTCGGCGATTTCGAACTGGACCTTGCCCGCTTTGAGCTCCGCAAAAGCGGTGTGCATGTGCCGATGGAACCGCAAGCTTTCGACCTGCTGGTTTATTTGGCGCGGCATGCGGATCGAACGGTTACAAAGTCGGAGTTGTTTGAGAACATTTGGGACGGCCGGATCGTTTCTGAAACGGCGCTGAGCAGCCAGATCAAAACTGTCCGCAAAGCCGTCGGCGATGACGGCAATGCCCAGCACACCATACGTACCTTACATGGGCGTGGGTTCCGGTTTGTCGCAGAGCTTCAATCTGCCCCCATTTCGGCACCAACCGCTCCGGAACCCGAGGAAGCACCAACCATTCCAGCCATGGCGGCGAAACCGTCGGTCGCGGTACTTCCGTTCGAAAACCTCAATCGCGATCCCGACGAAGACTATTTCGCGGACGGCATTTCCGAAGACATCACCACGGCGCTTTCAAAAAACCGTTGGCTCACGGTCATTGCGCGCAATCCAGCCTTTGCCTTTCGAAACTCACCGGACAGCATACGGACGATCGGCAAGAAGCTGCACGCCAATTACTTGGTGACCGGCAGCGTTCGAAAGGCCGGGTCCCGCGCGCGAATCTCGGTGCAAGTTGTAGACGCGGAAACGGAACATAGCGTCTGGTCGGAACGGTTTGACCGCGACGTGGTGGATATTTTCGATCTTCAGGACGAGATCACCGAGCTGGTGACAGCGCGCATCGAATCCGAGTTGGGTCTTTCGGAACAACGCAAGGCAGAACGGTGCCCACGCAAGAATCTCGGCGCTTGGGATCTTTATCAATTGGGTGTGGCGGAATTCTACAAATTCACCCCCGAGGCCAATGAGCGATGCCAGGAATTGTTGCGCAGATCCATCGAGGTCGATCCGGAGTTTGCCGGTGCCTATGCGCGTCTGGCTTATGCCATCGTATTGAGCATGGTTTACTTCGATGCGGATCACAGCAGCGCGCGCATGGATGACGCGCTGAAAATTGCAAAGAAGGCGATCGAGTTGGATGACCAAGACGCCAACGCCTATTTCACCATTGGACGCGTTTATCTGGCGCGCCGGGAATATGACCTGGCGATCGATTCCCTGGAACACGCGGTCGAGTTAAACCCGAGCTTGGCGCAGACTTATTGCGGCCTCGGCGACTCGCTGGCCTATGAAGGGCGGCTTGATGAAGCCATCGAACAATTCGAAATTGCCATTCGCTTAAGCCCCCACGACCCCTTCCGTTGGGCGTTCTTTTCCTACCGGTCACTCGCCCATTTGTTTCGCGGCGAATACGGCGAGGCTGTGACGTGGGCCCGTAAGGCCACGCAAATCCCCAACGCACAGTATTGGGCGAGCGCCCATTTGGTGGCGGCGCTCGGGCACTTAGGCGACACAAATCAAATCGCGGCCGCCCGTGCCGAGCTGTTGCGCACGAAGCCGGAATTTACACAGGCCTTCGCGCGCAAGCACTTGTTTTATCTGAAACAAGAAAACCAGATGGAAACCTATATCGACGGCCTTAAGAAGGCAGGGGTCGAATAGGCAACCGCTGCCCCCAGACGCTGCCTTTCTTTATTCGGCAGCCGCATTGGCCATGCCGAATGATTTGTCGAAGATCTCGATGGTTTCCGACGTGGGGCCGTGAATGAAGGCAAAGCCGTCTTGCGGCGGGATCAGATAGCCAAGTGCGTGTTGAGCGGCAATCTTAGCGTCTATATGAGGCACGTCCCGCTCGATCAGGCGGAAATGATTGGCCGCCGGATAGTGCTTACCCCAAGCGCGGAAGTCGGGCCGCGGGGTTGTCGCCCGCACCTCCACATCCATCCGACCTTTGATGCCGGTGAGCGCGTAGCGGTCGCAGCCGGACTCGCGCCCCTCCAGCGGCTGGACGCTCACCTGCAGCACCTCTTCATAGAAGGCGCGGGCCTTTGGCCAGTCTTGCGCGCTATAATGCAGGATGGCGAAGGGCTCGGTATTCCGTGTAAGGATGGACACTTGTCCGTCCCGCCATGTGAAGCGGATGCCGTTTTCATGGGGCTCATCTACCGGTTCCGAATTGGCCCAGTCCGGATCTGCCGCCTGCATGGCGCGGTACATGTCCATGGGATCGTCCACCGGAAAGCCGATCACCAAGTCACCTTGGGCGATCCCGTCCCAAGAGCGCGGCGTCATGGCTTCCGGCATGATTTCGATCAGGTCTACCTGGTGACGGGTTGTCGGGTTTTCGACGTAATGGGTGTGATATTCATCCCCCAACACCGCGGACGTCACCTGGCCAATGTAATCTTCTTCCGTGTTCCGATAAATCAGCGGCTCCGGCGCGCCGGGCTGAAACGCGGTAAAGCCGAGCACCCGCAACACCCGCTTTGTGGCGTTGATGTCGGAACAGCTGATCCCGTGATGGGTCTGGACCAAAGTCATGATGACGGCCGCCTAATCGCTCTCAATTCCATTTTCCGATCCTAGGACAGACAAAAGCTTTCTGCTAGCATCGCCTCAAAGATCAACCAACAGGATGAGAAATATGGGATCGCCGTCCATTGCGCATTACGGCACAACGATAATCGAAGCCGAGCCGTCGAAAGACGTGCCCCTGAACGAAGTGCCCAAGACGGGAGATCTTGCAAAGGCGCTGCGCCTCTTTGAAATAATGCAATTCGAACCGCTGACCGAGAACATGTATGACGGCATCGGCCGGCAATACATACTGTCGCGCGGCAAGCCCACGGATGTGGATTATGTGGAGGTGGACAATTTCACCTCGTTCCGCGCCGTGGCGCGGCCCGATGCGGGCTGCCCACGGGTGGGCGATACCCATTTCCGGATGACGCACTCATCGCCGCAAGAGATCTACAAGCTATGGAAGGCCGAAGACCTTGTCTCCACCCTGCTGTCGGATGCGGACGAACAGGCGTTCCTGGCGGGCGACCAGGACTGGACGCTTTTTCGCGCCGCCCACGGACAGATTTTTGAGTTCGGCCCCACGCAGGCAAGCCGGGCGGGCAATCATGGCATCTATGTTTGGACCGATCCCGCGCAAGTCGGTCGTATCGCCGAAGATTTTTGTTCCGAATTCGGTATGGAGCGCGAAGGCACATTCGACTTTTTCGGCCAGGCAGACGCCCAACGCCTGGTGCGCACCTCACCCGGCATCACCATCAGCCTGCTGACGCCGAAGCCGGGCGGCTCTATTGCGCCGCGCTGGTCGGAAGACATCTTCCTGGAAGCAGGCTATGCCCACTTCCGCCTGGGCTCGCCCGACAAAGCGCACACGCGCACGGTCACCAAAGAAGCCTTTCCCGATGGGGGCGATGTGTCGTTCGTCTATTTCCACGACAGCTATTTGGAGCTGGTGCAGATCGGCGAGGATGATCCGGCCTTAGCTGCCTAACGCCAACTGTCATCCCGTGCGCGGTGCAGCACTTCAGTGATGCATCGCAGACACGGGATCCAGTAAAGGCGAGGTCTCTGCAAACTGCACGTGGATCCCGGGTTAGCAGCGCACCGCTTGGGCGCTGCGCAGCACCCGGGATGACGTTTGAGGTAGGAGCCAACGCCGGCGATTACGATGAAGCCGTCCCCCGCCCCACAATCCACGGCAGATCGAGAAACGTTTTGATGCCCGGATGCGCCGCCACCACATAGGGAATGGCGTTGACCGCATGCATGCCGGTGGCAAGCAACCCGTCGCTGATCCAATCGGCCTTGAATTCCATATGCATGCGCGGTTCGCCGGAAATGGTGATGGAGTGATCCCCCTGGGGCCAGTCGGGCGCGACGCTTCCATGCATGCGCCAAACGGTTTCGTGGACAATCACTTTCTTGCCGCCCTTCATGCCAGCCCATTCCCAGTGCTGACCCGCGATGGTTCCCTTGCGGACAATACCGGCCGCGGTTTCCAGATCGTCCGGCGCGTAGGCGCGGACCGTCTCTTCCGCAATGCCGTCAAGATCCAAGCCCAGGCCGTCGGCGATCATCTGGACGTTTTCACGAAAGAGCCCCGTCAGCCAAAACTTGTAGCGCTCGATTTGCTTGGCGAATTCTTCTTCGGTTTTGCCGAACCCCATCATGTCGAACATGATTTCGGGGGAAGGATAGAACTGGAAATTGCTGATCTCGCGCACATAGATCTGCTCGATGCGCTTTGACAGCGACGACATGGTGAGCGGCAGCACGTCGCCCAGCCAGCCCGGGTTGAGCCCCGTGGAATGAAATGTGGCGCCGCCCCGCCGGCAGGCCTCTTCCAATTTGTGGGTGATCTCTTCCCCATAGACCTTGGGATACATGTAGCCCACCGTGGTGATCACGTTCTTGCCCGCCGCCAGCAGCTTGCAGAAGTTCTCGATGTCGGCATAGCGGTCGTCGCCATAAACCAGCGACGGCAATGCGGTGTGGATCACCACATCCGCATGGGCATGGACGATCTCGTCCACATGATGGGTCGATTTAACGCCAAGGGGCTCGATGCCCGCGATCACGCCCGCATCTTGCCCGGCCTTGTCGGCGGAATAGACATACAGGCCGGCAAGCTTCAGGTCGGGCCGCTCCGCCACCGCGCGGATCACATGCTTGCCCACATTGCCGCTCGACCATTGAATGACTTTGGTGACCATGGGGCACCTCCTTATATTAAGTGCTGGCGCCATCCTAGTGTCGTGGTTCAGAAGTTCGCAATACAATCTCAGCGAGTCCGGAAGCGAACTTCTGAACCTAAAACGACACTAGATTCAATGATTTCCTAGTGTCCTTACGAATCCGAAGTTCGTAGGGAGCAAGCTGTTTTAATGCAACGAACTTCGGATTCGGGACACTAGCGGGATCGCCCCGGGGACAAAGCGTTTTCGGCACAGGGCTTTAATAGAATGGCGAACATGAGAAATGTGACCATCAGAGCCGCAACGCTCGACGACAAAGACGCATCGTTGCGGCTCTACGAGCAAATAGATGAGCTGCACCGTCAAGCGCGGCCGGATATCTTTCGCGTCCCCGATGGCGCACGGCGGTCAGAGACATTCCTCAAAAAGCGCATTGAGAATGACGGGTGTGCCATGTATGTGGCGCAGGCCGGGGAGACGGTCGTCGGACTTGCAACCATTATTCTGAGGCGTACACGGGAAGATTCCATCCTGCGGAAGCAGTACTATGCGGAGGTCGACGAGATTGTCGTCGATACCGCTCACCAGCAGCGCGGCACGGGAACGCTTCTGCTGGAGGCGTGTTTGGACTGGGCGCGCCGGCAGCCGGATGTGACCGCCGTGACGCTCGGTGTTCACGAATTTAACGCAAACGCCCGGCGGTTCTATGAGAGCAAAGGCTTCAAAACCTTCTACCGGCAGATGGAGATTGAGCTTTAGGGCTCAATTTTCGATACGAAATGGAAGGCGTTAGACACATCTTTGTCTTATCGAGTTAGCGCCTTCTCTTTCGCTTCTTACGGTCAGCCTTGTCTTTTTCAACGGGATAAACTTGATGCTCTGGGTCCCACCACAACAATCTTAAGATGTTTTCATGCTGCGGCCACCAAAACGCCCAAGCGCGATTTTTGCCAGTAAGTCGCAGTGAAATCAGCTCATCGAATTGGTCCATGCCCAATTTCTGCAACCTAACTTGAGCACTGCTATGTAGTTTATTGACCCCAATTCTGTGAGATCCTCCAGATTTTATTTGATCCCAGTTCTTACCTTCAAATTCGCGGAGCTTGTTGATTACTTCTAAGGCCTTGCCACTCTCGGCAAGTTGGGACCAGCCAAAAGGACCTTCGCTGTCAGTGTTTTCAAACTTCCAGGCGAGCATCATATCGCTTTTTTTAGACGGAGCAGCGACTTTTGGGAGGCTCTTTGTATCGCGAATCCTAAATTCCGATTTTGGCCGGCGGGCTTTCCCCTTGCTTCTTTTCACTAGAGCAAGCCGCTATAGTACTCGGCCATTGCGGAGTGAGAAATTTCTCTGTTTGAACGCGCGTCTTCCGGCAAACCCTCTCGCGCTTCCTTCCAGGGCCGTTCTCGATGAGTTAGCGCACTGAGCTGCGCTGCGCTCTTCTTCCCGTAGTATTCTACAACGACCTCAATCGTCTCTTTTTCTTCGTCTGATAGGTTACGAATGTCCCCGCTTGGAGGAGTGGAGATATTGAACCGCCCTTTGTGCCAATCATATAGCTCGCGTACAACCGGCCCATTCGCCCACGCAAGAACCCTCTCTTTGAAAATCGGTTTCTCATCCCAAACCAAAGACCAGGCTTGTGAGTAGTAGACGAGCTTTTGAAGCTTCATTGCACTCATCTTGCCGTGAAGCTTCACGATGTATCGAGCTACATCGAATACGTTGGACATGGCGCGAATTCCTCGTACGAACCAACATAGCAATTGATTCATTCAAATCAATAGGTTGCATATTCGTGAGTCTAAACAATAAGTTACTTACAAAGCCTCACCAACGAAACCGTGTTATTTCAATCTTGGAAAACACAAAGATCGCGACTTCGGCAAGCCATAGAGTTAGCTGGTAGCAGAGATACCTATTCGTGTATAATTCTTAATCCGAGGGGAGGCCCCGGTACGCATGAGAGATTCCGATGGCCTCGACAGATTTCCGCCCACTCATGGCCCGCAATAGCGGGCCATTCGTGTTTTTGGACCCTGCCGACAGGGGGGCCAGATCCCGAAATCGGGATGAACCCCATGCGCCCATCTTTTCAATAGATATTGAAGGTGCCTCGCCGGCCCGCTCCCCCGTCCCAACCACCCGCCAGGGTACCGTATTCGGGCGGTTGGGACGGGAGAGCGGGTGGCCTGGTCATCCGTCAAACAAAGCCGTTGATCTAGATCAATCGCAAATTACAACGCGCGTGGCAAAATTCTGCTCATGGACCCGGCCGCGGACCCAAGCGGCGGGCGTCTCTCACGGGAGGAGAGTGCACATGACAGAGACAACCACCGGAACCAACCGTTCCGCCGGCATCACCTATCTGGAACTGCTCGACCAAGACAGCCATCCGGTCCGGCCGATTTTGCGGGTCGACAGCCCCATGGAACCGGGGCCCACCAAGGTGCCCGTTGAGCGCTATTTCTCGAAAGAGTTCCACGATCTGGAAGTGGAGAAGGTGTGGAAGCGGGTGTGGCAGATGGCCTGCCATGAAGACGATATTCCCGACGTGGGGGACTATCACGTCTACGACATCGCCAATCTGTCCTTCCTCATTGTACGGACGGCTGAGGACGAGTTTAAGGCCTATTGGAATGCCTGCCTGCACCGTGGGCGGCAATTGAAGGAAAAAAGCGGCAAGAAGGCGTTTGCGTTCCGCTGCCCGTTCCATGGCTGGGCGTGGAATTTGGACGGGTCGATCATGCAGATCCCCTGTCAATGGGATTTCCCCACCGTCGATCCGAAAGAGTACAGCCTGCCGGAAGTGCAGCTTGACCGGTGGGGCGGCTTCATCTTCATCAACCCGGATGAAAACAACACCCAGTCGCTCGCCGATTATCTGGGCGATCTGTCGGACCAATTCACGCTGCTGCCCTATGAGAAGCGGTGCAAGGTGGCCCATGTGGCGAAGGTGTTGCGGTGCAATTGGAAAGTGGCGCAAGAAGCCTTTAGCGAAGCCTATCACGTGATCGCCACCCACCCGACGATCCTGGAAACCATCGGCGATGCCAACACCAAATATGACGTGTTCGGAAATTATTCCCGGGCCATGTCGCCCAACTTCACGCCGAGCCCGCATTTGGCCAATATGCCTCATTTCGAGCATTTGGACGATGCGAAGCTGTACACGAAACTGCGCCATCCGCTCTCCGGCCACGTATATGAGCGCGGCGAAGACGGGCTAGTGCATGTGACCAACGGCAAAGGCACGGTCAGCAAGTTTACAGCCGGCGGCGATTGGGTCGAAGGCGAGTTGATCAACGCCGACCCGCATATGTGCGATTGGATCGGCGGCATGCAACTGCCCGACGCGGATGAGGTGCCCTCCCCCGACCCCTATGACGTGCCCGAAGGCACCAATGTGCGGGCCGCCATGGCGGAAGGGCCGCGCAAGGCGCTACGGGACGTGTTGGGCGACAGGGTGGAAGAGATCAGCGATGCGGAATTGCTCGATTCGATCTATTACACCGTGTTCCCGAACTTTCACCCCTGGGGTTCGTTCAATCAAATCGTTTACCGATTCCGTCCGTATGGGGATGATCCGGATATGTGCATTCACGAATGCATGTATTTCGCACCCGCCCCCAAGGGCGACAAACGGCCGCCGGCGGCGCCCATCCACTGGCTGGGTGTAGACGATGATTGGTGCGAAGCACCGGAGCTCGGCATGTTGGCCAAAGTGTTCAATCAGGATGTGGTGAATATGCCCTATGTTCAGAAGGGCCTCAAAACCATGAAACAGCCCTATGTGATCTTCGCGGATTACGGCGAAACGAAGCCGCGTCATTTCCACAAATTGCTGAACGAGTGGATCGACAAACCTTAGAGAAGAAAGAATGCCGGCACTTTATGCCGGGGGCGGACAATTAAAGGAGGTGCCGTCAGCGGCGTTACGTTCGGCGCTGCCGGCGCGCCTCCAGCATGCGTTTCAGCCCGTCCACAAAGCCGTCATCGAAATTGGCGAGCAGTACATATCCGATCAGCATGGCGTGAAAAATGACCGATGCCGGGCTGATCGACACCAGGTTGAAGACCAAGGAAAGCGACAGCACGGACAAAACGGTCATCCCGCCATAGCCCCACGCAAAGAGCGAAGGTGTCGGCGTCCCGAAGCGGATCCAGGTCATGGCCGCCATGGGCACCACAAAGGCAAGCTTCAACGCCGCCATGGCTTTCATGAGAAACGCCAATTCCGGATCGGCCACATAATTTGCTTGCGCCGGCAACAGGAACGGTACTGCACCGGCGGCCGCCATCGCGGCAATCATGCCAAGACGCAGGCGCCTGGATTGAGACGCGGCCGTGGCCGCTTTTTGGTCGCGACCGGTTTGGTCAAGGCTTTCGTAGACAAGGGCCATGACCGTCACGTTAGACCGGAAGTTGGGCGCCGTCGACCATTTGTTGGCCTTGTAATTGCCGGTTCAACCCTAGCTCAATGGCTTGGTTTTCCCATTCAACCCAGCAATCCGGACACATTCTTACAAAGTTGTTGCAAAAAGACGGTGAATGTTTTTTATCACGGCAACCAGTCCAGACAGAAAGATCGTGCGTATAAGGTCTTTTGGCGCAGCGCCCCCCGGCGATGCCCAAGGCGACGGGAGAGGTAACCATGGCAGACCATAAAACAGATGTGATCATCATCGGCGCGGGCCCCGTGGGGTTGTTCGCTGTGGCCCAGTTGGGCATGCAGGCCCGCCTCAGTTGCCATTTGATCGACAGTTTGGACCGCCCGGGCGGACAGCCGGCGGAGCTTTATCCGGACAAACCGATCTACGACATCCCCGCCATCCCCGTCATCACCGGGCAGGGCCTCACCAACGCGCTGATGGCGCAGGCTCAGCCCTTTTCGCCCGTCCTGCATCTTGGTCAGTGTGCTGATAAACTCGAGAAGCTCGACGACGGCAATTGGCGGGTGAGCACCGATTATGGCGAAAACATAGAGGCGCCGACGATTTTGATTTCATCCGGCCGCGGATTGTTCGATCCCCGAAAGCCGAAGATCGACGGTCTGGCGGAGTATGAGAACAAATCGATATTCTATGCCCTGCGCGCCGGCGTCCGCGAAAAACTGCAAGGCCAACATTTGGTCATCGCCGGCGGTGGCGACTCCGCGCTGGATTGGTGCATGGCGCTCGAGAAAGAAGCCGCCTCGCTCACCCTCATTCATCGGCGCAGCGGCTTCAGAGCCGCCGACGACAGCGTGCAAAAAGTCAAGCAGCTCGTCGCGGGAGGTAAGGTCAACTTCATCGTCGCGGAACCGGCCGGTGTCGTCGGCGAGAACGGCGTTCTTACGGGCGTGCAGATCAAAACGAAAGAAGGCGATGAGTTCACCCTGCGCGCGGACAGGTTCTTGCCGTTCTTCGGCATGACCCCGAAACTTGGCGCCCTGGAAAACTGGGGCCTTGAAATGGAGCGCGGGAAGATCGTCGTGACCGACACGCGCTATGCGTCCACATCAATCCCCGGCATTTTTGCGATCGGCGATGCATCTTCTTACGACGGCAAGCAGGAATTGATCCTGACCGGCTTCCAAGAAGCAGCCCACGCGACCGCAGGCATCTATCAGCACATCTACGAAAAACCGCTACGGGTCCAGTTCACCACATCGTCTTCGGAAATCTTAGGCGCGTTGGGTGTGGAAAAGCACGTGGACTCCATGGGCGAGATCACCACACAGACGCCGATGGAGTCATTGGTCGAGCGCGGCGTTGTGGTCAACGCGTGATCAATCAACGCCAATTCAGCCGCCAACAGGAAAGGTAAGTCCCCGAATTGATCGACGCTGACGCTTCGGGTCAGCGAGGGAAAAAAACTCAAAGACTAATTCGGGGAAACTGGCAACGCCAAAATGCGTTCGCCCGGATAGACGTTGTCGATCATCTCACCATTGGTGGCAACGATGGTACCGCCAACAATGACGTACGCCATGCCCGTCGGCGCCACATACGGTTTGCCATAGGTGGCATTGGCCTGCACCGTGTCCGGATCGAAGATGACGATATCCGCATCGGCCCCTTCCTGAAGCCGCCCTTTGCGTTTGAACGCAGGCGCGACACCTTCCAACCACTGGGCCTGGTAGAGGCTGGACTTGGCCAACGCTTCTCGCAAATCCATGACGCCCCGTTCGCGGGCATAGTGCCCCAACAAGCGGGTAAATGTGCCCGACAAATTGGGATTGGCCATGACGTTCAAGCTCAATGCGGGTGTCACGTCAGACGACGCCATCATGCGCGGCCAATTGAGCGCCGTTTCCATCCACTCCTCTTTCACATAATGGTGGTTCACCATGCCGGAGGGTTCTTCCAATCGGTATTTTATCCAGGTCTCTTCTGTCAGCCATTCACCAGTGGCCGTCCACTGAACATCTTCGTAGGTGATGTTGAAGATCTTCTGCCAATCCCGGTTGAACACGGCTGCCGAAATGCTGGTGCCCCCCGCCGCATAGGTGAGTGTTTCGGTCGTGATGTTGGCGCCGCGGGCATTGGCCGCATCGATTTTCGCCAACCACTCGCCCACCGCCTGCATGGCATTGTGGGTGATGTGATTGATCAGCACAGGTGCGCCAGTCTGTTCCGCCAGCGCAATCACTTCGTCAAGACCTTGCGGTTCGCCGGGAAAGCCTCGGCGCACGTGAATGGCGATGGGTGCTTGGCGTTCCCCAGCCACCTCAAAGATCATGCGCAGTTCTTCCGGCGATACCGCGATGCTCATGTAATCCAGCAACACGCCAATGCCCAACCCGCCTTGGTCGAGCCCCTCATGAAGCAGGCCGCGCATTTCGTCGACCTGGTCGGGCGTTGCCCGCTGGATAAAGGCAGCGCCCGGCACAAGCGGTCCGGATTGGTTGAACAAATAGGGCTGGTCCCGGCCTTCGATCACTTTGGTGCGCACCGCCAGATGACTTACCGAGCTGCCGAAATTCAAAGGCGCGCCGCCTCCGAACTCGTGCCCATACGCCATGACGGGAAAGGCACCCGCTTCCAGATCAAGCTGCGTGGTCACACCGTCCAGAACTTGAAACTTTGCCCCCAGCCTCGACGGCGAGTGAGAATGCACATCGATAAAGCCGGGCGCCACCACATGGCCTGATGCATCAATAGTTTGGTCACCCGCCAATTCATGCTCGGAAACCGCCACGACCGTCCCGCCACGCAATCCCACGTGACGCACTGCATCCAATCCGGTCTCCGGATCGATGACCCGCCCGTTCGCGATGATCAGATCATACTCTTCCACGGCCGGCCCGCAGGCAGCAATTGCAACCGCCAAAAACAAAAAAGCTGCCCGGAACGCTGTCATTGCGGCGCCAGTCATACCGATTCCTTTCTTGCGAGGTATACGGTTTGAGTGAACGGTCTGTTGTCTTGAAGCGGATTTGTGAAAGTGACGGGTTCCGCGCGCGCCCAGCCGAAGACGGCCGCCAATCGGTCCGTAAAGTCATTGTCAGGCGGCACGTTCGACCACAACCCCATGACGCCCTTGGGATGGAGATGCGCTGCAAGGCCCGCCATTCCGTACTCGGAGTAAAACCCGTCACTGCGTTCATCGAGCAGCATATCCGGCGCATGATCAATGTCGATCAGGATAGCGTGAAACAAGCGACCCGGCACGCTAGCATCGAAACCGTCGGCAGAAGCGGCAAGGGCGAAGAAATCGCCCTGCACGATCCGGCACCGGCCATCATCTTTCAACGGCGGCGCAAGCGGCACCAATCCTTGGTCATGCCAATCGATCACCGCCTCCAGGTATTCAATAACCAACAGCGACCCAACCGAATCGTTTCGCAGCACCTCCTGAGCGGTGTAACCAAGCCCCAATCCGCCGACCACCACGTCCAACCCGTTGCCATCCGCTTCCGCCAACCCAAGTCGGGCAAGCGCAATTTCCGACTCTGTGAATAGGCTGGACATAAGATGTTCATCGCCGAGCATGATCTCAAACACATCCGTGTCCAGCGACAAGACACGGCGCCGTCGCAGGCTGATCGGCCCGATAGGGGTCGGCCGGTAGTCGAGTTCTTCGAAAAGGTTGCTCATGGCGCTTCCCCCTTGCCGCAGCCGCTAAGGCACCAAATCGCAGCGGCCGGAGGCCAACGCAGAAACCACCTTGGCCAGAGATTGGGCGAGTGCATCGCCATCCGTCGAAATCCGGTGATCGGTGTAGTCATTCGACTCGGTGAAGGCTTTGTGCATATGCCGAACGCCTTCTATGGGAAACTTATCAGCATCCGGACGTTCCGATGCCCGTTTGACAGTCTCGCCAAGACTCGCATGAAGAATCACGTAGCGACAGGGAACCGTCCCCGACAGAGATTCCAAAAATGTCTTTGCGAACCACGGACCAATGACCCCGTCGACGATGGCGGTGTAGCCCCCGATGGCAAACCCCTCGGCAGCCATCGCCGCGGCGCGAATTACTGTTTCGTTTTGGTGGTGACTTTCGGGACGTGTCGGGTCAACATAATGGCAGATGGACGCATGAAAGGAATCCACGTCAAGCAGCACACCGTGGGAGTCTTCCTCCGCCAAGCGGCGTGCAATCGCCGTCTTTCCGGTGCCAGGGCACCCGGTGACAACGTCAATTCTTCCCTTTTTCAGTGTGCTCATCGGCTGAGCTTAGAGCGGTTAGGCCTCCGCCCGCAAATCGAGCCAGCCAATCTCCTGTTCAGTCAAGGGAACGGTCAAAGCCTCAAAAGACGATTTGGTCTCAGCGATGGTGCGCGGACCGATCAGCGCAAACGGTTCGAAGGGCTGGGCCAACACGTAAGCCAACGCAATATGAACGGGTGCGACGCCTTTTTGTCCCGCCAACTCATAGCACCGCTTGCGGCGTTCAAAATTTGCGTCCGAATACCAGGCATTGACCAATTCCATGTCGTCCTTCTTGTCGGGGCCGGCACGATCAGTAAAAAATCCGCGCGCTTGGGACGACCAGCACATCAGCGCAATTTCATTTTTGGTCAACCAATCGCGATAGGCGTCTTCCGATGCCGCGATGCATCCCGGCCAGACAGGATTTTCCATGCGGGCCAGACTGAAATTGTTGGAAACGGCTTCAAATCCCAACAACCCCTTCGAGTCGGCATAGGCGTTTGCCTCGTCGATACGCTCTGCCGTCCAATTGGATCCGCCATAGGCCTTGATGCGCCCCGCGGCCACGTGCTCATTGATCGCATCGACGAATTCGCCCACCGGTACATCCAGATTGTCCCGATGAAGGAAGTAGACGTCCACATAATCCGTTTGCAGACGGTCGAGCGACTCAATAAGTTCAGGTGTAACGGTTTGCGGAAAGCAATTGGGGCTGTGCGCGCCCTTCCCAATCACCACCAACTCATCCCGAATACCTCGATTGGTCATCCACTGACCCAAAAGCTTCTCCATAATGCCCTCGCCGTAGAGGTGGGCCGTGTCGAAGCAGTTGCCGCCGCGCTCAACGAAATCGTCAAACATGACGGCCGCATGGGGCATGGTCACTTGATTGTCGCAGCCCATCACCAGGCGAGAGATTTGCTTGTTCACCTTGCCGAAACTGCGATATGGCATCGGATCGACCGGTACCACCTTCAACGGGCCGCCATGGACCGTACGGGTAACCGCTTTGGGGCGCTCTGCATCATAGGTCAGTCGAATCTGGCTGCGCCAAGCATCCAGCGTGGCCATATTGCCCAGCGTGTCGTTCCAGGACATTTCGTCCGTCTGCTGCCTGCCCGAAGCGATTGCATCGGCGATAACCTCCGCTTCAACAGCGTAAATGTTTCGCGTCTCATCGACCTTCATGCTTTCCGGTTTTTTGCCGTGGTGCGTCAACACCACCTCACCGAATGTCTTGCCATGCTGGGCCGGATGCCACGGCGCCGGCAGATGCAATTGTCCCTTATCGCCAAACACCGTGACCGTATTGTCGAGCCAAACCGACACGGCAGTAGAGACCTGGGCGACGATGCCGTTTTCAAACTGCATCGTGGCCGCCGTCCACTGGTCGACACCGGTTTCACCCAACTCGCCGACCGCTTTGACCCGAACGGGATCGAGGAACGGAACGCCTTGAACCGCGCCCGCTACAAGGCGGCTCATGGAAACGGGATAGCACCCCACATCCAATATACCTCCGCCCCCGAGCGCATTGCTGAAGAGCCGGCTGTTGGCATCGAAAGGCGCCTCAAATCCGAAACTTGCTCGGATCATCCGCACGTCGCCGATAGCCCCGTCGCGAATCAAGTCAATCGCCTTTTTGGTTTGCGGATGGCAGCGATACATAAACGCTTCCATAGCGAAGACGCCGTTTTCCTCTGCCGCGTTGAAGATCGCCATGGCTTCCGCGTGGTTCATGCCGATGGGTTTTTCGCACAGCACGTGTTTGCCTGCGCGGGCGGTCTTGATGGCCCATTCCGCATGGCCGGGATGAGGGTTGGCGATGTAGACAGCTTCGACCGCCGGGTCGTTCAAAAGCGACTCGTACGAGCCGTGCGGCGTTGTGCCGTCGCCGTGGGCGGCGAATTTATCGGCACTTTCCTGCGAACGGCTGCCGACGGCCGCCAGCGTGCCCTTGTCGGTCGTCTGCAGCGCTTTTGCAAACTGCTTTGCAATGCTGCCGGTTCCCAAAATACCCCACTTGATGCTTCCCACTTGTTCGCCTTTCTCAATGCCGCCAAACCCGCATGGTTAAGCGGATCTTTACGTAAACCCTCTTTAGTAGCTTGTCACCAAAACACAACGCCAAAAGTAAGGACCGAAGGGGTTTTTCTTATGTCTCAGTTGCAGGGGTTTTTGTGGTCCATGGGGCGATGCGCCACCAAGGCGGTGGCGGACACGATCAGCGCACACACACCCGCCCATGCCACGAGCTGGGTCGACACCACTCAGATGATGAAAAGCCCGGCCTATTACATCAAGCACGCGCCGGTACCATTGGTGATGACACTGCACCATCCGCAGTATTGCGATACCTTCGGCAAGCTTACCCAGCAGTTCGCCGATGCTCCGGTGGTGCACACGGTGCGCGATCCGATTTCGAACCTCAAGAGTTTCGCGAAAACATTCCTGACATCCTTCGTCGCCCGGCGCGTTGATGAAGCGGGTCAACTTTCGGCCCAGGGCAAGTCGGTAGCCGACGCCATCAACCCGGCGGCACTTGAAGAATGGTTGCTGCCGACGGCAGATCTTTGGCGCCAATACAATGCTTACAAGAATTCGCCTCACTTGATTGTCGATTTTGCGGATTTGGGCGAAGACCACTTCGTTGGGACCATGGAAGAGATCATCGGATTTCTGGGTCTGACAATTGAAACCCCTATCACGTGGACCACGGAAGCCAACACGGAATGCGACCGCTTCTTCGTAGGCTATCAGCGCAGCTTCACCCTCATGGACAAGAAACTCGATCTGCAGTTCAGCCGCTGGCCGAACCATTGGGGCGAGTTTGGAATGACCACATTGGGGGAATTGAGGTCGGAGGCCCTGCGTGAGGTGTGCGGCGATGATCCCATCTACATTCACATTGCCAGCGACCAGCTTTGCACATTCGGCCGGCTGGATTACGAGTGCGCGACATTCGCGGCCTATATGGCCGAGGATGCAGTGCGCGAGGCCATCGCCCATCAGGTCGCAACCGACTACGCCAATACCGCCGAAATTGTCGCCAAGGACCTTACCGGGCTTCAGAGCCGATTGATCGCAAAATTCGAGAAAACGAGCCGCAATGGCGTGAAACGTTTCCTCAAACTCAAGCCAGAGCTTGAAGCGCGTTGGGCAGGCTGGCAAGAGCTGATGGAACGGAAAGCGGCGTAAAGAGCGCGCGCATCATGTCTATGTCTTGCTCGCGGAAGGGGGCAAGACGTTCCGGATGCCACATAATTCCGCGGATCGGATAGCCCTCGACTGTAATTGCCTTGACGATGCCATCCGATGATCGTCCGTCTACAGATATTCTATCATTCGAGTCCGCGGTCCCGAAATTGTGGTAACTGTTGACGGCAATCGCCTTGCCGCAAAAATCGACCGTTTGTTTTTTCTGAACATGTCCATCGACGTGCTTAAGCGGAACACCGAAATGGTGTTGAATGATTTGCATGCCTCGGCATACGCCTAAGAGCGGCACATGATGTTGGATCGCATGCTCCAACAAGTTGGTTTCAACGGCATCGCGTTCTGGTGCGTCGCCACCGTATGCCACAAGATCATTGCCGCCCGTGAGTAAGATGCCCGTTGGTTTCAAGTTGCGTATGAACACGTCGACCAGTTGAGGATTGTTCGGCATGGCAATGCCCACATATCCCGCCTGAGACAAAAACGCTGCCCATTGCTGGTCCAGCGCATCGCGGCGCTCGCCGGTCTTCATATCCGTTACAACGCGTTGGGTAATTAGTACGATTGGCGCCCTGGTCACGCAATCACATCCACTTTGCGATTGGCGCAATCAATGCGCAGCGTCTTAGCGCCCGACCATCTTTCGAAGTTGCTCTCGCCGGCGCCGATCACCGCCGGAATTTGAAGCTCGCCCGCGCGAATTGCCATGTGAGAATTCACACCGCCATAGGCCGTGATCAGCCCGCCGATCTTGTGGGAAAACAACCAATCAAAACCGGGATCCGCATTGGGCAGCATGACAATCGCCCCGTCCAATCCGGCAAAATTGTCCGGCGCGACGGTATTTGCTTGGATCGACCGTTGGGTGATGAAGTTCGGCTCATCCGCCCCCATTTCCATCTGCCAAACATCGTCGGCACCAGTGATCAGACTTGGCAAGATCAATGCCTTGGTTTTTTCATATTGCGCGCGGCCTGATTCAATGGCGCGTCCCAACACATCTTTCGGATCATTGACGGTGCCATAAAGCTCATGCACGGCCTGGATGTTGGCAAACGCCAAATCCTCACGCGTAAATCCGTGGCGCGCCCCGACCTCGGCAAAAATCTCCATCGCGTCCGATAGATTGCGCGTGAAATGAAACTTCGCCTTTTCGCGGCCTTCAATGCCGGCTTTCAGGAAATTGAATAATCCAACCACATTGTGGCTGAGATTATGCTCTTTCAGCAAAGCACTGATCTCATTCATCTGTTGAAGCGTCAGCGCAAAGGCCGGATGAGAAGCCCTGGCGCCATCTGCCTGTTCGTCCCACCTAAAGTAAGTGTCGGGTGCTGCGTCGTAGCGTGGCGAACAAATGTCGTATGTGCCCGGACGAAGGTGGCCATATCGATGGAGAAAAGCGCTTTTGGTGAGATTTTGGAAATCCGCAGCGATTTCTCCACTCACTGTCGTAAGGCTGCTCAAGAAGGCTTGGTAGTCTTCCTCACTCAATGCCCCCGCCGTGACCAAGGATCTAAGCAACTGCATGGCAATAAAGCCGGCGCGGGCAAGCCCCGCAAACGGCAAGGTGCCGTACCGCTTGCAATCTTCCAGCAGCCAATAGACCTGGGAGATGGCGTCGTCCTGCTTGGCGCAAATTGTTTCATAACGCCGTTGCAACGTCTCGATCTTGGCAAGGTCCTTTCGCCACAATCCATCGTCGGCGATGATCCGATTGGTGAGGTGCCTCAGGCTTTCTTCGAGAACCAGACGATCGTTTTCGGAAAATCCGTACGCTGTTAATTCGCGTAGTCGTTCCGGCAGGTCGAGCGTGTAGCAGGAAAACAGGATCTCGAACTCAACCTTGTCATGAAGCGATGGCCGCTCACAGAGCGCATCGATGTAGTAATTGGCCAAACGCTCGGCGAGGTCATCCGGCACGTCATTGGGAATGAAAGAATTGAAACTTACCCGAACGTCAATGAACGGCATGCCGTAGAAGTCGCACAGAAGCGGAAAGCTGCGCAGGTTCCGATACCCGTAATTGTGCCGCTGATAGGCCCAGATCGAATCCGTCACCAATTCCCGATAGAGCGATAAAGCGAGAGGTTTCGGCCGCAATCCAATGATTTCCGCCGGGTTCCAATCGGGCATGACACCGAAGACTGTGCGCCGACCAAAAAGGTAAGGATGCGGTTTTGCGCGTTCCGCTACGCGACGCGCTACAGCACCAAGCATTATGTTGTGCTGCTGAATATCGACACCGCGCGCGCCGTTCTCGACCAGTGGACGTGCCTGCAACAAAAACAATGCGCCCTTCCGATCGATGGCAAACTCTATATCCAACCGGTCGTTGCCGGTCAGCCGTTCCACTTCCTTAAGGAGCGCCGCCACCTTTTCGCCAATCGGATCGTCGACCTGCTCGGCCGAGCGGCTGATGATCAGTGTGCGATGATCGTTCGACGTACCGGAGGTAATGAACTCGGTATCGCCTTCCTCGCTGAAATTCAGAACTATGTATGGCGCGCCCGTGTTCGGATCGTAGGAAAACGCAACCCCGCTTGCCACCACGTCGCGCAGCATTGGTTGGATGAGAACCTGGTGATCGGTGTGATCATCGCCATACGATGCGTATACCTGCTCGACGGCAAGCTCAAGCGCCCGTGGGCCCTCCACATTGAGCACACTTAGATATTCACCTGCGTGTGATGCGTCTGCGCCGTCTTCCCCGAGGGCGCTGCTGCGCACAATCATTGGGGCTGCCGCCCATTCATTCCTGAAAATGCGGTTCACCATCTGGCGCCGGTTGTCGCGCCAGGCGCCGAGCGTCACGACTTCAGCCGGCAGAATCGTCGCGGAACGGATCTGCGCCGAAAGCCCGTGCAGTGTGTCGGCTTTACTTCCAAAGCGAAAAGCCTCGGGGCGCTGTCGTTCAAGGTCGAGCGCGTACCGATTCGAAGCCGACGACATTGCATTTTTCATTGTCGTAAAGCCGTCACGCGGCGCGTTTTGCCGCCCAAACGCGGGTTGTATAAGGCACCTGTATGCTCGGAGCTTTCAATGCCCGCAGTTGGTTTTCGATTTTGTCAATGATGGCGCCAAAGCCATCGCCTGCCTGCCGATGCAGCGTTGCATGCGAACGCCACGCTTCCACAACATCGTCGACCTGCTGCTCGTGCAAGATCGTGCCTTCGATCTTCTCTACGGGGCCGAACAAACCACTCTTGTTGATTTCGTCAGTCTGGTCTTCACGACGCGTGCCGTATCCATATTCGGGGATTGCATCAGAAATGATGCCTTCGATTTCCGCCTGGATCGGATCGGAAAGATCCCGATGGTTCCACATGGCCGCAAACCAACCACCTGGCTTTAGAATGCGGGCCGTTTCCGTGAGAGATGCTTGACGATCTGTGACGTTAAAGGACGAACCGAAGGTGACAATATCGAACATGCTGTCGTCCTGACCGGTATCTTCCGCCGTGTTTTCGATGTACGCGACCACGTTCGGCAACTGCTTTGTCCGCTGTTGGCCCAGCGCTCTCATATTGTCGTTTGGCTCGATAGCCGTCACTTCAAGACCACGGTCAGCCAACATTAATGTGAGATGCGCTACGCCCGCGCCGATATCACAAGCACGCGCCCCTTGTTTGGCACCGCACGTGACCAGCAATTCGTCAATCGCGCTGTCAGAGTAATCTGGGCGCTTCAAATAAGCCTGCGCTAAATCCGAATAATCCCAAGCGGTTTTCATTGTTAACCCCGTGCTCAAAAAGTTTTGGTAACCAAGAACTAGGCGAAAGCTCTTGAAAATTCGTTTCGATTTTTCGGGAATTCGGAAAGAAAAAATTAACAAACAGATCATGTTGGTGTACGGATCATGGTTAAACGCGCGTTAATAGAACAATTCGCCGATGCAGAGCGGATAAGGGACGACTCCCCTCTTCAGAGGTCGGACCAGGGATGTGTTGTTTGGATTACGGGGCTTTCCGGTGCCGGTAAATCAACGGTCGGGAACATCTTGAAATCACGGCTATTGGCCAAAGGGCGGCGCACAATATTCCTTGACGGCGATGCGCTTCGGGGCGTCTTCGCCATTGGTGACCGTTTCGATCCCAATGCGCGGCTTGAACTTGCCCGGAGCTATGGGCGCTTGTGCCAATTACTGGCATCTCAAGGGCATACGGTAATTTGTGCCACCATCTCCATGCGCAACGTGGTCTATGACTGGAACCGCAAGAACCTGCCGAATTATGTAGAGGTGTTCTTGGACGTGCCGCTGGAAGTACGCCAGGCCCGTGATCCGAAAGGATATTACGCGGCGGTCCACAACGGCACACTGAACAATTTCGCGGGTCAAGACCAGCGGGTCGATGTACCGCCGTCACCCGACATTCATATCGCACCGGAGTCGGCCGCCACGCCCGAAGAGATCTGCGATCAGATCGAAGCGAAGCTGGATAAAAATTTATCCGTAAAGGGACAAGTCGCCTGAGGCCACGCGCCGTTCGTAGTAGGCGAGATCTTCTTCGTTATCGCACTCGCCCCAGCTTCCCTGGACGGGCGACGTCCCGATTTTCACGCCTTCCATAATCAGCCGCTGCAGAAGGCTCGTCATGTCAAGTTTGTCCCGCACGGCACCGATCAAAGGTTCAATCACGCTTTTGGTTTTCGACCAGCCTTCGGGCGTGAATTTCAACAGGCCCATATATTGCCCTTTGATGTCCGCCATCGAATTTGTCTTGCCGCCAATCTCGGTGAGATGACCGTTGTCATCCGTCTGGAATGTTTCTGCATCGCTCAGTGGATCATCGAATCGGTCTTTCCACAGCGCCGCCCAATGCGGATCGTAGCTGATGGCGATATCGTCCGTACACCGCGATAACCTGATGACCGTCAACGGGTCATAGAAGATGTCGCTGTAGCTTACGATGGTCGGTCCCTGCGCTAGCCATTCATCGGCGGCGGACAGGCTTGCCACCATGTTGGTTTCGGACCAACGCGGATTGTGGAAACGCGTTTCGCCGAATTCCTCCAGCATATCCGCCTTATAGCCCGTGCACAGCGCAATGTGGCTGACGCCGGCTTCTTCCAGCGATGCGAGTTGGCGTTCGATCAAAGATCGGCCCGCCAGCTTAATCAGCCCTTTGGGCCGCGCTGCCGTGCTGTTTCCCATGCGGCTGCCACGACCTGCCGCAAGAATGAGCCCTCTCGCCCCCATTTCCCTCAACTCCAGCTGTGAAACCTCGCCAGCAGTATGTGGAAACGAGGGTAAATCGCTGCTTAACCGGGCCAAATAGTGCAGAAACCCTAACCTATTCGCCCCTCCGCTTGGCTTTCTGCTATAGTTGCCTGCGCTAAAGACCGCCAGGGAGACACAGATGACGTCAGCGACAACGGATAAACGGGCAAGTTTCACGGCTATGCAGGACGGCACGCCGGAGGACTACAAGATCATTAGCGAAAGCTCACGACCTTTTAGTCAGGACCTCCCAAATCGCGTCCTTTCGCATCTTAAGTTGTTGGGCGATGACCACGGTGGCTTCGCAATCGATCGTCTTACCCACTCGCTGCAATCAGCCACGCTTGCGCACCGGGCAGGAAAAGATGAGGAATATGTGGTCTGCGCATTGCTTCACGACATCGGGGATTCGCTGGCGTGTTATAACCACGCAGAATTGGCGGCCACCATGCTTTATCCCTTCGTGTCGGAAGCGAACCATTGGATGGTCGAAAAGCACGGCATTTTTCAAGGGTACTATTTCTTCCATCATTTGGGCCTTGATCGGGACATGCGGGAGGAATATCGCGGGCACCCTCATTTCGAACACTGCGCCCAATTCTGTCACCAATTCGATCAGAACGCCTTCGATCCGGACTACGACACCATGCCGCTCGAGGCTTTCGAACCGATGGTCCAGCGCGTGATGGCCAAGCCAAAACGCAGTATCTATATGCGGGAAAGCAAAGCGGCATAAAAGCGGGTCGGGTCGATCGGATCGAAACCCTGGCTTGATGCGACACACGCATTGAGTTCTGATCACCGCGAGTTCTGATCACCGCGGCGCTAAGATCGCTTGCCGTATGGGCAAGGCTGGATAACCCCGGCATACAACCATCAAAGTTGCGTTGAGGGGTCAAACTCAATATTGATTGTCGCGCGCTGATATGCGCGCCAATGAGCGACGACGCAAAATAGAGTAGGTCGACAAAATGTCAGAGAATTTGGAAGCCTTTCGCAAGGAAGTTCAAGACTGGCTGGCTGAAAATTGCCCGCCTTCCATGCGGACACCCATGCCCGAGGACGAAACGGTTTGGGGCGGCCGCAACGCCACCTACAAAAATCGGGAATCCAAACAGTGGCTGGACGCCATGGGCGCCAAGGGATGGACGTGCCCGACTTGGCCAAAGGAGTATGGCGGCGGCGGACTTTCGAAGGAAGAAAACAAAATCCTGCAACAGGAATTGCGGCGCATCAACGCCCGTCCGGCGCTTGTCAGCTTCGGCATCATGATGCTGGGCCCTGTTCTTCTGGAGTATGGCAATGAAGAACAAAAACAGGAGCACATTCCCAAAATTGTCCGTGGTGAGATTCGCTGGTGCCAAGGCTATAGCGAGCCGGGGGCTGGGTCTGATCTTGCGGGACTGCAAACGCGCGCGATCGAAGACGGTGACGACTACGTCATTAACGGACAGAAAGTTTGGACGTCCTATGCCAATTACGCGGACTGGATTTTCTGTCTTGTGCGCACGGACACATCCGTGAAGCATGAAGGCATCAGCTTCATACTTTTTGACATGACCACCAAAGGTGTCACCACAAAGCCGATCAAGTTGATTAGCGGTTCATCTCCCTTCTGTGAAACTTTTTTTGACGATGTACGCGTCCCGAAGGCCAATATGGTTGGACGCGTGAACGGCGGATGGGAGATTGCGAAACGGTTGCTTCAACACGAGCGGTCCAGCATCTCCGCATCCGGCTTCACCGGTGGGTCTTCCGTCCCCATGCAAGACGTGGCGAAGGAATACTCGGGCGAAGCCAACGGTCGGATTGCCGATGGATCTCTGCGTGAGTCAATTGCGCAGCATCGGATGAACGCGCAAGCCTTCCAACTTACGCTCAAGCGGTCGGCGGAAGAGTCCAAAGCCGGTATGGGCCCCGGGGCGGCATCTTCGATATTCAAATCCTACGGCGCCGAACTCAACAAAATGAAATATGACTTGTTAATGGAGGCCATGGGCACGCAAGCGCTCGGCTGGGAAGGCGATGGCTTCGACGCCGAAGAGCTCAACGTGACCCGCAGCTGGCTTCGTTCGAAAGCGAATTCTATTGAAGGCGGCACGACGGAAATCAACCTAAACGTCGTTGCAAAACGCGTTCTGGGTCTCAACGATCATCAGTAGGCAGACATAAGATGGGTATGGTTTTGACGGAGGAGCAACAGCTCCTAAAAGATTCTGCGCGGGATTTTATTGAGGCAAAATCGCCGGTCACGGCATTCCGCGCCCTGCGGGACAATGATGACCCCAAGGGCTATTCGCCCGACCTCTGGAAGGAAATGGTCGACCTTGGTTGGGCGGGCATTTTGATCCCCGAGGAGTTTGGCGGTCTCGACTTCGGCATGCAGGGGCTGGGCCTGGTTCTTGAGGAAGCAGGCAAAACGCTTACCGCATCGCCATTGGTGTCCACCGTTCTTACATGCGGGTCGGCCTTGATGCTCGGCGGCACACAAGCACAAAAGCAAGAATTCCTGCCTAAGATCGCGGCGGGCGACGTATTGATGTCGCTGGGGCTTGAAGAAAATGCGCATCACGCACCGACGGCAATCTCGACAAAGGCTGAAAAATCCGGCGATGGATATACGATTTCCGGCAAGAAGACCTTTGTCTTGGACGGCCACATCGCCAACCAGCTGATTGTCGTTGCCCGCACCGGCGGAACGGGCGAAGACATCAACGGCATCACATTGTTCCTGGTGCCCACCAACGCCCCCGGAGTTTCCATCCAACGGACGACCATGGTCGATAGCCGGAACGCGGCGAACATAGAGCTCAACAACGTGTCTGTCGGCGCCGATGCGGTGCTCGGCAGCGTAGACGGCGGCACCGACCTTCTGGAGCAGGTGCTAGATCGTGCCCGCATCGGGCTTGCCGCCGAAATGCTCGGCAGCGCTCAGCACGTCTTTGATGAAACCTTGGCTTACATTAAAGAACGAAAGCAATTCGGCGTGGTGATCGGTCAGTTCCAAGCCTTGCAGCACCGTGCCGCGAAGATGTTCACGGAGCTCGAGCTTTGCCGGTCCGTGGTGATGGAAGCGCTCACGGCCGTTGATGAAAAAGCGAACAATGTCCCGCTGCTCGCAAGCCTTGCCAAAGGCAAGGTATCGGAAGCCTTCCATCTGATCGCGCGCGAAGGCGTGCAAATGCACGGCGGAGTCGGCATGACAGATGAGTATGATGTGGGATTATATCTAAAACGGTCGGCCGTCGTCGAACAGGCTTTTGGCGGCCCTCGCTATCACAGCGACCGTTACGCTCAGCTCGAAGGATTTTAGAGCTCAGACAAGAATGTAAGGAGGATACCCATGGCCGAGGCAAACTCGTATGAAGCAATTTTGGTCGATCGGCCGCGGGACCACATCCAGCGCGTCACCCTAAACCGGCCAGACAAACGCAATGCGCTCAGCAATATTCTCCGCACCGAGATTTTGGATGCTCTGACAAAAGCGGACCAAGACCCGGAGATACATGTGTCCATTTTGCGAGGGGCCGGCAAGTGCTTCTGCGCTGGATACGATCTGGGTGGGGATAATCGAAAAGATCAGCCCTACTATACGCCTGGGGGGCTCGGCCAATGGCCGCGCCACGTGATCGAGGGCTCGTTCACCATCTGGGATTTGGCAAAGCCCGTGATCGCTCAGGTGCACGGTTACTGCCTGGCCGGCGGGTCGGAGTTGGCGACCGCCTGTGATCTTGTCTATGTGGCCGAGGATGCCCAAATCGGCTACCCCCCGGTGCGCCTGATGAGCCCGCCGGACATGCAATTCCATCCGTGGTTGATGGGCATGCGGGATGCCATGGAACATATGCTGACCGGGGATTCCATCAGTGGCATCGAAGCCGCCCGAAGCGGCTTCGCCAATCGGGCGGTGCCGGCGGAACAATTGGAGGAGTTTGTGCTCGACCGGGCCGAGCGGGTAGCCAAAGTGCCCACGGACATTCAACAGATCAACAAGCGCAGCGTGCATCGCGCTATGGAAATCATGGGGGTTCGCTCGGCCATCCGGTCAGGCACAGAAATGCAGGCGCTGGCCTTCCAAACGGAGAGCTTCAAGGAATACATCCAAGAATTCAAAAAAGGCGTAAGCCACGCCCTCAATGTACGCGACAAGAAATTCGGCGATTACCGCACCAAATCCGATGATTAGCGCTCGCGCATTCCACTGATCTGCACGGCGCCCTCGCGCGTAAGTGAGATCAATGGGGCGGAAGGAGTGTTACAGTCTGTAACCATTTGGCCGTTGACCGATTTCCTTCCTTTTGCAATGCAACGCCCAGCGCACAACCATTCTGGGGGCTTGTCTTGATTATTCCCGTTCGGCGTATTGTCCGTCTTCTGTTTTCTGTCAGTTTTCTCATTGTAGTGACCAACCTTGCGGGGTGTGCCGCCTTGAACGCCAAACAAGTCACGCTGGAACAACGCCTCGATATGTTCCCGAAGGGGCCGTATCCCGTGAAAGAAGCGGTCACCATTCGCTGGAACGATCATCAAGTTCCTTTTGTGGAAGCAAGTAATGACAATGACCTGGCCTTTGCGCTCGGTCTTGTGCATTTCCATTTGCGCGGCGGACAGATGACCTTGCTGCATCGCATTGCCCATGGCCGCTTATCGGAATCCGCAGGGCCGTTCACGGCCGAAATCGATCACGCCATTCGAATCATTGATTTTGGGTATGCCTCGGAATCGGTTGTGGAACAAATGCCGGACGACACCAAGGCGTGGCTTGAGAATTATGTCCGTGGTCTGAATTACTACCAAGACAATATGAAAAAGCGGCCGCCAGAGTTCGGCTTACTCAATCTGCGTAAAGAAGAATGGCGCGTGGAAGACGTCATCACCATCGGCCGCATCGCCAGCACGGACGTCAACTGGCTGACCCTGTTGGGGCTCATGGGCGAGCGGGTGAAGCCGGAATGGGAACAGACATTTGCAAATGTGTTGGAAGCAGGCGCCGACCCGGTCACAAGCTTTCGGGGCACCCCCAAGCAAGCGCTGTTGTCGGACTTCCTCGCCGGCATGAGCCGGTCCGGCAGCAATTCGTGGGCTGTGTCGCCTGAGCGCAGCGCCACCGGCAGTGCCCTCATTGCCAACGACCCCCATTTGGGACTTGTTCTGCCAAATCTATGGATCTTGGCGGGGATGAAATCCCCCAGCTATCACGCCGTGGGCTTTATGATTCCGGGCGTGCCGATCGTTGGCGTGGGCCGAAACCCGGATATGGCGTGGGGCGGCACGAATTTACGGGCGGCGGTGAGCGACCTTTATGATGTGTCCCGTGCGGACGATCCGCAAATCGTCGAAACGGAAAGCGTGATCAAGAACCGCCTGTGGTTTAACCGCACGGTCACCTTGCGCCGGTCGGCGTACGGTCCGATCTTGTCGGATTCCCAATTTTTGGCAAAGCGGCCAGGCGAGGAAATTGCCATCAAATGGATCGGTCACGAGCCGCGTGATCAAGTGACGGCCCTGCTTGCCGCGGCGCGTGCCTCAACACCGGAAGAGTTTCGGGAGGCCTTCAAGTCCTTCGCCGTTTCCGCCCAGAACATGGTCTTTGCCGACAAAAACGGTAACATTGGACAGATCATTGCCACCACACTCCCGGTTCGCCAGTACGACACGTTGGAAGACATCGTTCTGGACCCGGACGATCCCACCTATGAGTGGCAGGGCTATGTGGACGCGACGGATTTGCCGTGGGCCCTGAATCCGCCGGAAGGCTTCATTGCGTCCGCCAATAATCGACCGGCTGAAACCCCCGTACCGCTTGGGTTCTTTTTCGGCGGCGATGATCGGGTGCGCCGTCTTCAAGAAGTGCTCGCCGCCAATGACAAAGTGAGCATGGCGGACCTGACTGCATTGCAGCTCGACACCAAGTCGCCGGATGCGGAAGCCATGAAAGAAGCGCTGGTTACGCAGATTGAGCCCCTCGCGGGATTGGAAGAAGCCTCTGGCTTTGTTTCCGATCTCAAAGGCTGGGACGGTGATTATCGCGCCGATTCAAGGGGCGCTCTGGCTTTTGAATTGCTGCTCTACCATCTTGTGCCGTCCGTTTACGGGTTTGAAGATGCATCGGACGTACCCCCGCTTCGCCTTCAGTGGCACTACAAAACAAAACTGTTCTTAAAAGACCTGGCCGCACTGGATGATGCAGCGCGCGAGTCGCTGCTGGTCGAAAGCACAATGAGCGCGGCAGAAGATGCCGAGAAATATGAGATTTGGGGCGATATCCATACCCTCAAAGTGGGGCACTTGTTGAGCAATGTGCCTGTCATTGGCGGCCGTTATGTGATCGAGGAATATGGTGTCGGCGGCTCGCGCGAAACGCCCATGAAGACCGCCCACGATCTGGTGAATGAAAAACACTCCGCAAGCTATGGCTCCCAGGCCCGCCACCTCTCAGATATGTCCGACATGGACGAGAACTATTTTCTGCTGTTCGGCGGTGAAGACGGTTGGATCGGCAGCGAAAACTTCGCCGACATGATGCCGTTGTGGCGCAAGGGGGACTATGTGCGTATGCCCTTGCGGCTTGAAACGGTTGCGAAAGAGTTCGGGCATGTCTTGACACTTTCACCTCAGTAACACCACTTGTTGGAGCGATGATCGACACCACACCGCTCTTTCGACCCCTTGCCCGGCGCCGATTGGCGCAGATCCATTCACTTGACCCGGTCGCGACACAAGAACGGCAGTTGCTCAAGCTGCTTGCCCGCGCGAGACATACAAGGTTTGGCAAGGATCACGGTTTTTCCGATATCAAGACCGTAGCGGATTTTCAGGCGCGGGTGCCGTTGCGCAGTTACGATCAATTCTGGACCGAGTATTGGCAGGACGGCTATCCGAACACCCCCGATATGACCTGGCCAGGGCCTACCAGGTTTTGGGCGTTATCGTCCGGCACCTCTTCCGCGACCACAAAATATATTCCGTGTACGATGGATATGGTTGCGTCGAACAAACGCGCCGCCCTGGACATTTTGTGTTACCAATTGGCAGAAATGCCGGACTTCCGTCCGACCGACGGCAAAACCTTTATTCTCGGTGGCAGCACGGCTCTTACGGAAGAGGCGCCCGGCTTTTTCTCCGGAGACCTTAGCGGTATTGCTGCAAAGACGGTCCCATTTTGGGCCAAGCCGTTTACGTTTCCACCGACCGACCTTTCGTTGATTAAGAACTGGGAAGAGAAACTTGAAACCCTTGCCCAGCGATCGCTTAGGGAAAAAATCCGTGTACTGAGTGGCACACCCATATGGCTGTTACTGCTGTTTCGCCGCGTGCGAAAACTGCGCGACGCTGCCGGACAAAGCGATACCCCTACTTTTCCCTACCTGCAATTGCTGATCCATGGGGGCACGTCTTACGCGCCCTACAAGGCAGAGACATCTCCCTTTCTTGAGCATGCGGGTGCCGCAACCCGCGAGGTCTATCCGGCCAGTGAAGGCTTTATTGCCATCGCCGACCGGGGCGACGGTGAGGGGCTTCGGCTTAATCTGGATATCGGGCTTTTCTTTGAGTTCATCCCCCTTGAAGAGCTTGAAGCGGAACAGCCCACACGGCATTGGGTGGGCACTCTCGAGCCAGGCATTACCTACGCTGTCGCCATTACCAGCTGCGCCGGCGTGTTCTCCTATTTGTTGGGAGACGTGGTACGGTTTGTGGGAACAAACCCGCCGCGGCTTCTCATCACCGGGCGAACGTCTTATTCCTTGTCCGAGTTCGGCGAACATTTAATTGGGGAAGAAATTGAGCGGGCCATATTGGCCGCAGCGAAAATGATCGACCTGAATATTGTCGAGTTCAGTGTAGGCACTGTGTTTGCGCATCACAATCACGACGCGGGGTCGCACAAATACTTTCTTGAAACCGCCCATCCGGTCGGTCCCAATGCGCGGGAAAAACTGGAGGACCACCTCTCACAATTAATTGATGAAGATCTCATTGCCGGCAATGATGACTACGCTTCCCATCGCCGCAATGGGCTGACATTACAGGCGCCCCAAGTAAGCCTGGTGCCGCCCCAGAGTTTTGCCCAATGGATGCAATCGCGCGGGAAACTGGGCGGTCAGAACAAGGTTCCCCGTGTTATCAACAACAGGGATCTGTTCGACAATCTGGCGGAGTTTATGGGCGCTCAATCCGTGGCCCGTGAGGGCTGACCGCCGGGAGCCACTTTTCAGACTCGTCGATTGGCGCTAGTCTTTATTCGCACCGGGCCGCTTCACTTTTGGATATCTTCCTCGCCCAACCAATACAACGGAAAACGGATCATGTTGCATCAGCTTGTCTCGACACGAGTGTTTTCGAAAGCCACTTTGATGGGCGCGGTCGCCCTTGTGGCATCAGCGCCCCTGCTCACGGCGCCGGCGCAGGCGCAGGCGGACGGTCATATGACCGGCACTTACGGCATGGACCCCACCCACACCAGCGTTGTCTTTAAGTTGGATCACCTTGGCTTCTCCACTTATATCGGCCGCTTCGATACGGTCGGAGGAACGCTGACCTTCGATGAGAATGACCCTACAAAAAGTGCTTTGAGCGTGACCATCGATACGGCCAGCATCAACACCAATAGCGAGGAACTGGAAGAGAAGTTGCGCGCGGAAGATATGTTCAATGCCGCAGCGCATCCGCAGATCACGTTCGTCAGCACGGGAATTGAAAAGACGGACGACACCGCCGGTAAAATCACGGGCGACCTAAGCGTTGCCGGTGTAACAAAGCCGGTCACTTTAGACGTCACATTCAACGGCGGTGCGCCAAATCCGTTTTCGCAGAAGATGACGTTGGGGTTCTCAGCAACAGCGGCCATGAAGCGCTCCGAATTTGGCTTGGACAATTGGTTGCCCGCGGTTGGCGATGACGTGGCGCTGGTGATCGAAACTGAATTCCAGAAGCAAGAATAGCTGATCGTCAGAAACACCTATACTGCGGCCCGGCGTGAGGCGCACGCGCCCCGCGCCCCTTTGAGTAAGACCTATGGCTTGGCGTAACACCAGCGAACGGTATGGCATTGTCGCAAAATCCTTTCATTGGATTTTGTTTTTGCTGATTGCCGGCCTTATTGGCTTTGGACTGTATATGACAAGCCAGACCTTCACGCCGGAAATCTTCACCCTCTACAAATGGCACAAAACGATCGGCGTGCTGGTCTTAGCATTGGTCGTCGCACGCGTGGTTTGGCGTTTTGTATCGCCGCCGCCGCCCCTGCCGGCCAATACGCCGCCTCTGGAACGTTGGGCCGCGCATCTGACACATCTGCTCATCTATGTGGCGATCATCGTCATTCCCGTGAGCGGCTGGCTTATGTCCTCCGCTGCTCCGTTCCCCAACCTCATTCTGGGTAACATCCAACTGCCGGCCCTGATCGGACAAGATGAAGCGGCCTCCAAGTTTTTTTCGGCGGTGCACTATTGGGCCGGCCGTGCCTTAATGGCGTTGCTGGTCCTTCATGTTGGTGCCGCTCTTCTTCACCACTTTATCCGCCGCGACCAGATCTTGGTGCGGATGCTTCCCGGAAGTTTCAGCAGGAAAGCCTGATCATGAGAACATCCTCTTTGTGCCTCGGTGCCGCGCTGTGCCTTACACCCCTCACAGCCGTGCTTGCCGCACCCTGGACAATGGATCCTGAGGCGAGTTCAATCGAATACGCTTATTCCTGGTCCGGTGTGGCAGCGGGTGGCGGTTTCGAATCCTTCAGCGCCGATATCGATTTTGACAAAGAGGACCTGTCGGGGAGCAGCGTTCACGTGGTGATTCAAATGTCGAGTGTCACGGCCGCCTACAGCCAGGTGCCGACAGAACTTGTCAAACCCGAATGGTTCGACGTGGATCAATTCCCCGAAGCCGTGTTCGAAAGCAACTCTTTCAGCGCGGCCGATGACGGGAGCTTTGTTGCCGACGGCACACTCACCATGCGTGGCGTGACGCAGCCGTCCCAATTGACTTTCAATTTTGACACTTACGGTCCGATCCCCGGCAAACCTGGTGCGCTGCAAGCGGTGATGTCGGGTGAAACCACGCTCAGCCGAACCGCATTCGGCATAGGCCAAGGGAGTTGGTCCGCAACGGATACGTTGGCGGATGAGGTGACCGTCACCGTCAATGTCACGGCGGAACAATCCGCAAGTCAATAGAGCGAACGCGCTTAAAAGAACGACAGCAGCAGGTCGGGCACGCCGTACAAAAAGGCTGCGACAATCAAAACGGCAAGCACGATCGACGCTGTACCAATGGCGCCGATCAACCCCGACACAAATTGCAACGGGCCAACACGCCGCCGACGCCGTCCAACCAGTTCCCCGTCCTCATCCAACGGCACGGGCACGGTTTGCCGCTGAACCGACTGGAACCAAACGAAGGCCTGCATTGGTGGTGAAAAAAGACAGAGCAGGCCGCCAACTAGGCCAATTCCGATAACGGTCATCACATAGATCTGCTGATCGCCTGGCATGTCGAACATGTAACCGTAGATCGCATTCAGGAACAGGCTTGCGGAGATCAACAAAAATAGCCCAAGCCCCCAACGGGCGACCCGGTGCCCCCGGAACACAAGGATCAACAGCAAGATTTGTAAAACAGCGCCCACTAAAATCTGCAGAAACAAATCCGTGCCGATGTAGGGGAGTTCGGCAGAGGGCGCAAAAAAGACAGCAGGCAACGCTTCCGTCCACAAAGCGGCCAAGGTGTAAAACTCCTTGCCCAAAATGGCGACGAACAAAAGTGTCATTAAGATCCGGCCGTTGCGAATATCCGTTTGCGACCAGATTTCGGTGTCCATCAGCGTCTCCCCTCTGATGACGCCTTTTGGTTGTGCAACCCAGTCCGCCGGTTTCCCGGTGTTCGATCGCTAGGTTGTAAACCCAACTCGTCCTTACTATCTGGAGCTGTACCCTCTCCACCCCTAGGCCCCCAGGGGCGCACCCGCACTGCCGTCTCTCGAACGCCTAAGAGAGCGCGGGTCGCATGTGAATCATCAATGACAGGTCAGATCATGTCAATTGCTGGCGGTTCCAATTTGAAGCTATTTCGCCACTTTTTGCGGGATTTGAGTGTAAGCCTGGCATTCCTGCCACAATTATTCCCAGGATTCCCCTATGGCAGCGTCAGAATGCCCCTTTTCTTTGGTCATCGCTAACCACACTATGCGAAAATTTTGGTGACGCCCTGCCGCGAATCCCTTGGCGGCACGTAGCTTTGAGGACACACACATGCCGGTTTACAAGGCGCCGACCGACGATTTTCGTTTTCTTTTTTTTGAGTTGCTGAAGATCTCCGAGTCGTCAGATTTGCCTGGATACGAACAGCTGGACCAGGATTTGGTGTCGGATGTCCTAGAGGGCGCGGCCAAGTTTTGCGAAGAAGTGCTGCAACCACTCAATCAAGTTGGCGATGAGCACGGCTGCACATTTGAAAACGGTGTGGTCCGCACACCTCCCGGTTTCAAGGAAGCTTATGACGCCTATTGCGAAAGCGGTTGGAACCGGCTGGGCGCCCCCGAAGCCTTTGGCGGCGCCGCTTTACCTGCCATCATGACCTTCGCTGTCAGCGAGATGGCATTTTCCGCAAACCAAGCCTTCGCCATGTATCCCGGCTTGACCAGCGCAGCCTACAGCGCACTGGCGGCCACCGGCGACCGTTGGATGCGTGAAACCATCGTGCCCAAGATGGTTTCCGGCGAATGGTCCGGCACCATGTGTTTGACCGAGCCCCATTGCGGCACCGACCTCAAGCTCATGAAAAGCAAGGCTGTCGAACAGGACGACGGCACCTATCGCTTGAGCGGCACCAAGATATTCATTTCCGGTGGCGATCACGACATGACCGACAACATCATTCATATGGTGATTGCGAAGGTGCCGGATGAAGACGGCAAACTCGCCAATGATCTGTCCACGGTCAATTTCTTCATGGTGCCGAAAGTGATGGTCAATGAAGACGGAACGTTGGGTCCCCGAAACGGTGTCTCGTGCGGCTCGATCGAAAAGAAAATGGGCATCAAGGGCAGTTCCACCTGCGTTCTCAATTTCGACGATGCTGTTGCCTATCGCTTGGGCCCCGCGCCAAAGAAGAAGAAAGACGGTGAGGCCGGCAGCAAGAAGTCGAAATCGCAAGGCATGTCAGGCATGTTCGGCATGATGAACGCGGCCCGAATGGGCGTCGGCATTCAAGGCATCGCCATCGGCGAGGTTGCGTATCAAAACGGTGTCACCTATGCCAATGACCGGCTGGCCGGCCGCGCGCTCACAGGCACAAAAAACCCGGACGGACCGGCAGACCCGATCATCGTTCATCCCGATGTACGGCGCATGTTGTTGCAGGCACGCTCTTTCGTGGAAGGCGCCCGAGCTTTGGCCATGTGGATTTCCCACTTGTTCAGTGTACAGCGCTCCACCCGCTCTGATGCAGATAAGGAAAATGCGGCCGACCTGACGAATTTGATGACGCCGATCATCAAAGCGTTTTTTACGGACATGGGCTTTGAAGCCACCAACGCCGCCATGCAGTGCTATGGCGGTCACGGCTACGTGCGCGACCATGGCATGGAACAGTTTGTCCGCGATGCGCGTATCAATCAGGTGTATGAGGGCGCCAATGGCGTGCAGGCGCTGGATCTTGTAGGCCGCAAACTGACCGCCAATGGCGGCCGGGCGCCGGGCGTGTTTTTCAACTTGGTTGATCAATATATCGCCGCCCAAAAAACCAACGAAGACATGGCGCCGTTCATCAATCCGCTCCAGACCGGATTGGAACGCCTGAAAGATACGACCACTTGGCTCGCTGAACATGGCCTCAAGAATTTTGATCACGCAGGCGCCGCGTCCGTCGACTATCTGCGAATCTTCGGCATTGTGGCCGTGGGCTATATGTGGGCCCAAATGGCCGAGCTCGCGCTTGGGCGCATCGCGGAAATCGACGCGGGCGGAGAGGGCAACAAAGCGTTCTATGAAACCAAGCTGATCAATGCACGCTTCTGGATGGAACGGGTGATGCCCGATACGGGCTCACTGCAGGAACGTGCGAAAGCCGGTGCCGACACGATCATGGCGCTCGACGCGGCGAACTTCTAAAACAAAGTATGCAGTCTTCGGCCGCTTACTCGGCAGCCGCCACTTGCTTTTCCGCCCGGTGGGCAAACTCCGCCACACGTCCGGTGATCCGCTCAATCAGGCCAGGGGGAATGTCGTGACCCATGCCATCGATGATCTCTAACTCCGCATGCGGAATGGAGCGGGCCGTGTCTTCACCACCGTCCACGGGAACAAGTGGATCGGCGGACCCGTGAATGACGAGGGCCGGACAAGTAACTTTCTTCAGCTTTTCGACCCGACTGCCTGACGCAAGAATTGCGGCATACTGTCGATTGAAACCTTGCGGATAGTACGCGCGCTTAATCGCACGGGCATTCACGTCATAAAGCAGCTCGTCCGGATATGGATAACCGGGGCTGCCGATCACCTTATGGGTTTTCATGTTGTGTTGAATAATAGACTCAATGTCGTCGGGGTTTTCGGGCGCGCTGGTCAACACGGCCATCGCTTCGGGTGTCGCCGGCCGCAGCTTGGGATTGCCGGTGGTGGACATAATGGATGTCACGCTGCGCACCCGGCTACCGTAGTCCGCCGCCATGAGCTGAACGATCATGCCGCCCATTGAAACCCCCAGAATATGGGCAGAGGAAATTTCCAGCGCATCCAGCAGACCCACCGCATCCGCGGCCATGTCGTCGAGCGTGTAAGGCACGTCCGACTTCTTGCCGGCCGCCGTGTTTTTCTGAATTTCGCCGAACCCAGGCGTCTTCATGCCTTCAAACTTGTGGGAAAGGCCCACGTCCCGGTTGTCGAAGCGGACGACCCGAAAGCCCTTCTCCACAAATGCCTCGCGAAAGCCATCGGTCCACCGCACCATCTGGCCGCCCAGGCCCATGACCAGCAACAGCGGCGGATGGTTGGGATCGCCGATTTCATCATATTCTAAGGTGATGCCGTTCGCCGTTATCTGGGTCATGTTTCCGTTTCCTCCATTTGGCGTTGTTATTCCACGGTTTGCGCCATCGTTGCAATCACGCGCAGGTCCGGGCCGTTGGCCCGAAGGCCGTCGAGATGGAGGGGGCCGTTAATCGTGTTTGAGGGCGAACGGTTCTTTGGACAAGATCGCGTAGATCTCCTTAAATGGAGACTTGAACAATATGGGTTGAAAAAGAGATGATAGGGAGCGCGTCGGGGGCCGGCGCGCAAGTATCATCCAATGGACGATTAGTGCGGCGTACCAATGAAGCGTGATCTGGATGCAATGTCCGACCGCATCCATGATGTGGTCATTATCGGCGGCGGGATAACAGGCGCCATGATCGCCTGGGACGCGTCCCTGCGCGGGCTCAGCGTGGCCTTGGTGGAAGCCAACGATTTCGGTCACGCGACCACATCAGGTTCTTCCAAGCTAATTCATGGCGGCCTGCGTTATCTTAAGAATTTGGAATTCGGGCTCATCCGGGAATCGCTCAAAGAGCGGCGGATCTGGGAGATCATTGCCCCGCACATGGTGTTCCCCCTCGAATTTGTCATGCCCACATCCGGTTTCGGCAGCAAGAGCCGGTGGATCACCGGGCTCGGTCTTGCGCTTTATGACGCGCTTGCTTTCGACCGAAACTGGCTCAATGACGACGACAAGAAACTGCCGCGGCACCGGGTGTTTTCCACAAAACGGCTGCTGGCCATGCAGCCGGCGCTCAATCCGGACGGCATTCGGGGCGGGGTGAGTTATTTCGATTGCCAGATGGTCTCGCCGGAACGTCTCTGCCTTGAGTGCATAATCGGGGCGGTTCAGAACGGCGCCCGTGTGGCCAATTACACGCGCGCCACGCAATTCAAATACGGCATCTCAAACGGTATGCGCGCCGTCAACGCCATCGAAGCCACGGATACTTTTACGGGGGCGCGTTATGTCATACGCGGGCGCATGATCATCAATGCGGCCGGCCCTTGGGCGGACTTGGTTCAGGAAACGGCGATTGGCGGGACAGCGGCGCGGGGGCTCATCCGATCTAAGGGTGTTCATCTCATCACGCGTAATTTGACCCGCAATCAGGCCGTGGCCGTTCAATCCGGCGATGGACATTTTTTTATACTGCCGTGGCGCGGCCACTCCATCTTGGGTACGACCGACACCGTCTACAAGGGCAACCCGGAGGAATTGTGCGTCACAGAGGAAGACATCGAGTTGCTGCTCGAACGCGCGAACAAGGTGCTTTCTGGAACTACGCTCCACCGTCGCGACGTACTGCACGCCTATGCCGGGCTGCGTCCACTGGTCGATGCCGATCCGGCGGCAGACAACAAGAACTCTTATAACGCAAGCCGCAAAGTGGAGATCTTCGATCATTCCCGAGAAAATTTGGGCTGTTTCGTATCAGTCATCGGCGGGAAATGGACGACGGCGCGCCTTATCGCCGAAAGAACCGTTGACCTGGTCGGGCAAAAATTGGGGCGGACGTTGCGGCCCTGCACCACCGAGACCACGCCGCTCCCCGGTGGCGAAATAGGCAAATTCCAAAGCTTCAAAAAACGCGCCATGCAGAAGTTCGATTTCCTGGAGCCTAATGTGTGCGAGAATCTGGTGCTCACTTACGGCAGCATGGCCGAAGATGTGGCGTCGCTTGTGGCAGATGCCCCAGAACTGAGCGAGTGCGTCGATGCGCGCGCGTCGGACATCGCCGCGCAAGTGGTGCACGCTGTCCGGCAGGAAATGGCAATGACCGTCGACGATATTCTGTTCCGGCGTACGGGGATCGGCACTCTGGGACATCCGGGCGGCGATACGGTGACCCGCGTTGCGCGTATTATGTCGTCCGAATTCGGGTGGGATGCCGCCGAAACAATCCGCCAAGTGGAAGCAACGGAACAGCAATTCATAAACCCCCTCTCCGCCGCGGAAGCCTTGTAGTCGATGGCCGCAATTGATCACAACACGGTGGCCATCGTTAATCCAGCGGCCGGCGGCGGCAAGGCGCAAGATCTCTGGCCCGCAGCGGAAGCGGCACTGCGGTCGGTGTACGGAAAGTTCGACACATTCGTCACCGAAAGACCAGGCCAAGCTGAAGAAATTGCCTGCGATGCGCTAACCGATGGCGCGAGGGAAATTTTGGTGTTCGGCGGAGACGGCAGTATCAGCGAAGTTGTCAATGGTGTTCAAGTTGCTGCCCCCCCTGACGGCGCCGAAACAATTCTGACGGTCATTCCGTCTGGAACCGGCGGCGATTTTCGCAAGACCTTCAATATCCCGCCTAAGCCGGAAGACTTCATTGCCGGGATCGAAAATCGAACGCCCAGAAAAATTGATCTTGGCAAAATCACATTTGTCGATTGGGACGGGCAGGAACAAGTGCGCTACTTCGCGAACATTGCGAGTTTTGGGCTGAGCGGCGAGGTGGACAAAGCCGTCAACGCCGCTACCTGGCCCAAACGACTAGGCGGACGCTTCACTTATGCTTGGTGCACCCTCGCGGCGATGAACACGTATGACCCCCTGAAGGTTCGCCTGTTCGTTGACGATGCGGTCGACACTTTGGTGCGCTTCAACACGGTCGCCGTATGCAACGGCCAATTTTTCGGCGGCGGCATGCATGTGGCCCCTATTGCGGATCCATCGGACGGGCTCCTAGACGTCATCGCCATTGAACCGCAAAGCACACTCAGCGGACTTCGCAATGCCCCAAAGCTTTACAAGGGCGCCCATTTGGATGAGCCCAATGTGCGCACATGGAAAGGCAAGAAAGTTTCCGCAGTCCCTGCGGATCCGTCGCAAAGTGCTTTGCTGGACATCGATGGCGAACCGCTGGGCAGGTTGCCGGCGACCTTCGAGATCATTCCGAGCGCGGTTTCCTTGAGAGTTTGAGCGTTCGCGGCGCTTACTTCATTGCTTTCTTTAGAGCATTACCTGCTTCTGCGACGGCCGCTGCCGCGTTTTCTACGACTGCGGTAAGCGCAACAAATCCGTGGATCATGCCGTCATAGTTGACATACTGTACGTCCACACCGGCCGCCCGCAGATTGTCCGCATACGCCTTACCTTCATCCTTAAGCGGATCGAACCCGGCCGTAATCACGTAGGCCGGCGGCAGCCCGGACAAATCATCGGCCTTGAGGGGAGAGGCATACGGATTGTTCGCGTCGGCGGCATTCGCCAAATATTGCTCTTCAAACCAGTTCATTGTTTCTGTTTCCAGGAAGTAGCCCGTCGCCAATTCCTTGCGGGATTTGCTGTCGATGCCAATTTGCGCAACCGGATAAATCAACAACTGAAAAGCGATCTCGGGCCCGGTTTTGTCTTTCGCCATCAGACAAACGGCGGCCGCCAGATTGCCGCCGGCAGAATCTCCGCCAACGGCGATCCGGTTCGGATCGACGCCGATCTCCATGGCGTTCTTCTCAACCCATTCTAGCGCCGCATAGGCATCTTCCGCTGCAGCAGGAAACTTATGTTCAGGCGCCAGGCGGTAGTCGACCGCGATGACTTTGCATCCGCTCGCCTGGCTGAGCGTGCGACACGTCGCATCGTGAGATTCCAGATCGCCAATCACCCAGCCGCCGCCATGGTAAAACACCAGAGCCGCCAGCGGCCCGCCGCCGGCGGCAACCGGCGTGTACAATCTGATTGGAATTTCCCCTCCCGGGCCGGGAATGGTTCTGTTTTCAACGCCACCAACAGGAACATCGGAGTTGTCGAACGCCGTCGACATTTCCTGGAATACAGCCCGCGCTTCGGGTGGCGAAAGTTCGGAAATTTTTGGACCGCCCGCCTCGGCCATCTGGTCGAGGATTACCTTTACTTGCGGGTCGAGCGTCATCAGCCTCTCCTTAGAGCATTCACGTTTTGCGCATATTGACCATGTTGCCCCAATACAGGCAACGCCCAATATCGCGAGAATGCGCGAGGGGGCTTTAGTGAAGCTTGATGTCGTTTTGTGAAAGGCGGCCTTCGACCATATCTTGCACAACGCTGCGCAAGACACGCCACGTGCTGGCCCGGGAGTCATCCCCTTGGGCTTCCAATTCGCTAACGGCGTGATCGGCAAAATTGATGACGTCCGGACCATGCCGGTCCAACAGATAAACGGCCAAATTGTGCAGGTCGTGGGCGGTGATCATAAAACTGTCCTCTCGTTACGGCTAACCCGTTGCAAGTGGAGGACCATTGCAGAAAACCCATAAGTCATTGATTTTTTTTATATTTATAAGTTCGACCAGTGAGGCGTAATTTGCCCCTCGGCACATCTTGCCGGGTAGAAGGAAGGCGTGGCCCGCTAGCTTTTCTGGCCAAAGCCGCTGCTGGTTTTTAGATACTCCTGCTCGTCCGGTGTCGACTCGCGCCCCAGAACATTGTTGCGATGCGGAAACCGGCCGAATTGGCGGATCAGCTCACAATGCTGCTTCGCATGATACAGATTTACATCATCACCTGACCGCTCCTCGATGAGGGCGATGCAGGTTTCCTGGGCCGCCAAATCTTCTGCATGCATGAAAGGCATGTAGAACAGCTGGCGGATCGCCTGAGGCATCTCCAAATCGCGGTGGTGGTCGACGGCTTCGCGGGCGATTTCGAGGGCTTTAGCGTCGCTTGAGAAAGCTTCCGGCAGGCCGCGGAACATGTTCCGCGGGAATTGGTCCAGCAGAATGATCAGGGCACACGCCCCGTCCGGCGTGGCAGCCCAATCGTCATACGCACCGTCACGCGCCTGGCGCCAATGGCTCTCAAAGCGGGCCCGCATGTCGTCATCAAGCTTCTTGCTGGATTTGAACCATCGCTCGGGCCCCACATCCGTGATCCAGAAGTTCAGTATCTCTTTAATGAGTTGCCGGTCCACCAAGTCACACCTGCCGTAGGGAAACGATGCATTTTTTGACGCCAGCAGCGCGGGGGACACGACTTGTCAAGCCAAGCGCCGCCGACCATGATAGCGTTTCAACAATAACAAAATGGCGGCGGCGACGACATGGCAAGCGGAAAGTGGGCATTTCAAAAGGGTCTGCAAGACCTTGGAAACGGATGTTACGCCTATCTCCAACCGGATGGTTCCTGGGGGTGGAGCAATGCGGGACTGGTGGTCGATGGCGAGGAATCGCTGTTGGTAGATACTTTGTTCGACGTTCCCCTCACCCAAGAGATGCTCGACAAAATGCGCGACGCGGAGCCCAAAGCAGCCGCCTCCATCGGCACCGTGGTCAACACGCACCACAATGGCGATCATTGCTTCGGCAATGAATTGGTATCGGATGCAGAAATCATCGCGTCCACGAAAGCAGCAGAGGCGATGGCCCATGAGGGCCCCGACCTGCTTGCAAACATGCTGAAAATGGCGCCGGAGATGGGTGACGTGGGCGATTTCGTGTCGCGCATTTTCGGTCCCTTTACGTTTGACGGCATCAAGCAAACCCTTCCCACCAAAACCTTTGATGGCACGCTCACACGGAAAGTGGGCGACAAAACCGTGGAGCTGTTGGAAGTGGGGCCGGCGCATACGGAAGGCGACGTGATCGTCTATGTGCCGGACGACCGGGTCGTCTACACAGGCGATGTGCTGTTCATCAAGGGCCACCCCATTGTGTGGGCCGGACCCGTCGGCAATTGGATCGCCATTTGCGACCGGCTGATCCACATGGATGTGGAAGCCATCGTTCCCGGCCACGGCCCCATTGCCGATAAATCAGATGTGGCGGAAGTGAAAACCTATCTTGAATACATCAGCGATGAAGCCCGCAAACGTTACGATGCTGGCATGACCTCGTTCGAAGCGGCGTCGGACATTTCACTCGATGCGTATGCATCATGGTCGGACGCCGAGCGCATTGCCGTGAACGTGGCGTCTCTGTACCGAGAATTCGACAGCACAGCAGCCGCACCCGACATCGTCGAGCTGTTCACCCAAATGGCAACGCTTGTCAAACAATTCAATCAAGAGATTCCGCGTGACCACACCTGAAATTATCCTGCACAACTACGATACCTCGCCTTTCTCCGAAAAGATTCGGTTAATCTTTGGACTGAAGAAGATTTCATGGGCGTCCGTCGAAATCCCGGTCATCATGCCCAAGCCGGATTTGATGCCGCTGACGGGCGGCTATCGGCGCACACCGGTCATGCAAATCGGCGCCGACATCTTCTGCGACACCCAAGTGATCATCCGCGAAATTGAACGCCGTTTTCCGACGCCGACACTGTTTCCCGCCGGGAATAAAGGGGTGATGTGGTCCGTCGGCATGTGGACCGACAAGCCGTTTTTCCAAGCATCCGTTGCCGTCATCTTCGGCGGCATCGGTGATGCGGTGCCCGACGATTTCATCAAGGACCGGGAACAGCTTTCGGGGAATCCTTTTAATATTGAAGCGATGAAATCGGCGGTGCCGATGATGCGCGACCACTGGCGCGCTTATGCGGGCTGGATCGAAGATCAGCTCGACGATGGGCGCCGCTGGCTTATGGGCGAAAGCCCCGGCCTGGCCGATATCAGCACCTATATGGATGTGTGGTTCCTGCAAAATGGCTTCCCACCGGCCGCCAACATTTTGAATGAGTTCAATCTGGTCAATGCCTGGTCAGAGCGCGTTTCGGGCCTTGGTCACGGCGATCGTCATGAAATGGATGCGAGCGACGCGCTCGAGATCGCAAAGGAATCGACAAGCACCACGGAGACCAAGGAAGACCCCTTCGACCCCAATGGCCGTAAGCCGGGGGATATGGTGAGTGTGTCGCCCGACGATTATGGCCGGACACCTGTCACCGGAGAGCTTGTCGCGTCAACAGCGCAAGAAATCGCCATCAAGCGCACGGACGAGCGCGTGGGAGAGGTGGTTGTGCACTTTCCCCGTGCCGGATTTCTGGTGACACCTGCAAAGTAAAGCTTGAAGAACGCTAGAGCTTCAACGCGCCCGAACAAATCTCCTCAAACAGTGCCGGTGTCAGTGGCACATAAGCGTTTTCATTTGGGTGATCGAAAAACATCGGATCCGAAATCGTCGACGGATCAAACCCTTCTTTTACCAACGCCACCTTGCGGTGTTTGAACGTCCCGGTAATCTCGATCTCCGTCTGCATACGGAGAAAAAGTGGGCGCGCATAGTCCGGCAGTTCTTTCGACAGATGTTTCCGAAGGTCGTTGGGATCGATCTGTTGCTCCGACACAATTGCGGCCATGCCCGCGCGGCCGTCCGTGTTCGGCACATGCACACCGTAGACGTTTGCCTCGTGCACCCCTGGAAACACAGAGATCGCTTCGGCGACTTCGCTTGTGGCAACGTTTTCACCCTTCCAGCGGAAGGTGTCTCCAATGCGGTCGACAAAATAGAAGTATCCGTTTTTGTCTTTCCGCATTAGGTCCCCGGTGCGGAAATAGGCATCCCCTTTTTCAAAAACATCACGCATGACTTTCTTCTCTGTCGCCGCCTTGTCCGAATATCCCTCGAACCGGCCCGCCGGGTTCTCCGGATCGTTGGTGATTCGGCCAATCGCCTCGCCTACCTCGTCGGGCGCGCACTCGATGCAGAACCCGTCATCGCCCCGCACCGGCAACTCGTTCTCCACATCAAACTGGACGATTTTGACTGGAAACTGGGCTTCCAAATAGCTGGGAATGCGCCCCACGGCGCCCACGGTGCCGTCATAGTTGAACAGCGCCACATTGCCTTCCGTCGCGCCGTAAAACTCGACGACCCGCGGAATCTTGAACCGCTTCTGGAAGGCCGGCCAGATTTCGGGGCGAAGACCGTTGCCCACGCAGATCCTGACCTTGTGAGAGGCCTCCTTTTCTTGTGGCGGCGTGTTCAGCAAATAACGGCAGAGCTCGCCGATATACTGAAACATGGTCGCGTCGTATTTGCGGCAGTCTTCCCAAAAATGGGTTGCGGAAAACTTGCGCCGAATGATCAACGCCCCACCGGTCATCAACACAGTGCCGACCGCGCATATTCCGCCAGCGGAATGATAGAGCGGCAGCACATTGTACATCCGGTCGTGGAGTTTGGCATTCACCGCCGCGGCAAACGCATTCATCATGGTCATTACGCGCAGGTGACTTAAGTTGGCAGCCTTTGGATTGCCGGTGGTGCCACTGGTGTAAATGTAAAGCGCCACATCTGACGTTTTGACGCCTTCTCGCGTCGCTGCGGGCAGGGGCTCGGCCGACTGTTGGAGCAGCGCCGCGTCCAGATCGTTTGTGCCCTGAGCTTGAGCGCCCGTTACCCACACATCCATCTGGCGGTCGAGCAAGTCTTGGGCCGTGCCGAAACTGTCGATCAGCTCGCCCCCCAGAACCAAGTGCTTGGCCAGCGAAATATTGAGCGAGTGGGCCAGCGCATGGCCTTGAAGATTGTGATTGATGAGGGCAACGATAGCGCCGGTCTTCACCAGTCCTAGCCAGGCAACAAGGTATTCGGGCCGGTTTTCCATTAACAGGGCGACCGCGTCGCCCGGCTTCACCCCTTGCCCCAATGCCCATCGCGCATAGCGGTTGGCCGCGGCATTGAGCTCCCGATAGGTGAGCTGCGAGTCTTCATAGTAGATGGCTACATTGCCCGGGTGCCGGTCGACCACGGCTTCAAACACATCCGCAATCGTCGTTGATCCATGGGGGGTGTAGCCCTTAATGCGCCGGAGCGTCCGCAAAAGACTTGTAATCTGAATATAGTCGCGCGATAGGCGCGTGAAGATTCCCATATCCCCTCAGTTCCTTTTATATTTCTGTCAAAATAGTTGCCGCGGCCAGGGCGTCAAGAATGGCCCGGTACAATCGTCGGATGTTGGATGAACCGCAAACCGAAAATCGAATTGGATGTGATCGGATTGAATTGTCCGTTGCCCGTCCTGCGTGCGCGCCAAGCCGTCCGGCGGCTGAACATCGGAGACACCCTCATCATCAAAGCGACCGATCCTTTGTCCGCCATCGACATCCCTCATTTCTGCCAGGAGGACGGGCACACCTTAGTGTCCTCAGAACTGGAGGATGGCGTGCATCAGTTTGTATTGATCAAAGGAAAATCCAATTAGGCGTCCGAGATGCAGCTATCGGCGCCCCAACATGGCCCGCAGCTCTTCGCCGGTGATTTCCTGACGCTCTAGCAAAATGTCGACCATGCGCCGCAGGAGACGTTTGTTCTTGGAGATGCGGCGCACCGATTCCCGGTAAAGGGTTTCAAGGGTTTCGCGGACTTCCTGTTGCACTTCGTGCTTGGAATCGTCGAAATCGGACCAGACAAGCCCCCGCTTCCTAGAGAAACCATATTGCGTGAGCATCGCCGTCAGCAGCCGGGTTGCTTGTGCCAAATCGCTTGACTGGCTGGGACCGCCGGCGCCGGACGAAACATTCTCGGCGCCGAAAATGACCTCTTCGGCCGCGCGGCCCCCCAGCAATAAGCGCAGATCTTCGAAGAGTTCATCTTTCGTCACCACGTGACGTTCGTCCGGCGCCGTAAAGACAAAGCCGAGCGTTCCATCCGCGCGCGGCGTTACACTTACAAACGCAATATTGGCGCCCTTGGTTGGCCCCGTGAGCTGTATGAGAGCATGGCCCGCCTCGTGAACCGCCGTGCGGCGCATATCGTCTTTAGACAGACGAACGGCGCCCGACTCGCCAATCGGGGATCCCATGATTTCTTGCACGAAATCGTCATGGGCGACGCGCACCCGCTGACCGGTTTGCGTGCGGCCCCGTGCACGGCGGGCAGCGCCACGCACATAAAGCTCCACATCCGCGCCGGTCTGCCCGAAGGTCATGCGGGCAAGTTCTTGAAAATCCACGTCGCCGTGATCCACGCCCATCTGACGCTGCTGTTCCACATAGTATTCATAGATCTTGGCGAGCGCCTGAATGTTCGGGTAATTCACCTGAACCACACGGTCGAGACGACCCGCACGCCGCAGCGCCGGATCCACCCCTTGCAGGCGGTTGGTGGCGGCCATAACAATGACGCCTTCCCGGTCTTGGAAGCCCTGAAGTTCTTCCAGCACCGCGTTCACCACGGCCGTATGGTAGAATTCGTTGTGACCGCCAAAGCCGCGCCGGCCAATCGAATCGAATTCATCGATAAAGATGATCGATGGGGCATAGCGCCGCGCCATGGCAAAAGAGCCGCGTATGGCTTGCACGTGCTCGCCCAGATGATTCGCCGATTGCCAGTCCGACGCCGATGCATGAATGAAGCGGATGCCCGCTTCCCGGGACATGGCCCGCGCCATCATGGTCTTACCCGTCCCCGGTGGGCCTACCAAAAGCATGCCGCGGTCCACCTGGCTCCACGGAATTGAGCCTGCCAGATAGGCTTTGATGTCGCCGATAAACGCGTTGGCATGTTCCTTGGCCTCGCCAAGACCATGGATTTCATTAAGCGCCGGGCCCTTTGTTGCGCCCATGCGCGTAAGGCGCCCTTGCACGCGCTCGGACAGATCCTGTACCGCCGCAACGCCCCGCGCGCCAGCGTGGTAAACCTTTTCCAAGTCCAACGCAGATGCATACCGCGTCCAAAGATCACCATCGGGCCCGGGCACCGCTCCCGGTCCGAAAATTTCCGTGAACACACGATCCCGCACATGCCCCACCAGATCGGGCAATTCCAATTCCAAGTCCCGATTGAGACGCAAGGGTGCCGGCAGCGACATGATGTTGTCCGTCACCACGAGCCCGATATCGCCCGCGGCCAGCAAGGCGCGAATGCGATTGTCGATTTCCTTGGCGGCGTCTTGTCCCCCACCTTCAAAAGACCGCCTGCTGAACAACACAACGGAGCCGCTGTCGCGATCCATCATGCCGCCATTCTGATACGAGCCGTAATCGCCATACCGGCCTTCGGCCCGGTAGCGCAGACCCCCGACCTCAGCCATGAATTTGGCGATGTTGGGCCCCAACTCCCAATGCACGGTTTCAAGCAGAATCAAGGGCCGCTTGGACAGATAGATATCGCGGAAACCCCGCAGTGCTTCTTCCGGATGGCTGGGGGTGCCTTCCATAAATCGGACGATGGTCTCTTCCACCAGCCCTTCGCACAGCACGTCGGCGACCGATTTCATCTTCTTCGGCGCGACCGCCGGCTCGTTCAACTCCGCTTCGGCATCTTCAGCCGCCGTATCGCTTTCATCCTTATCCAGATCATCGTCGAACGCCGCCGGCGGCAAGTGCCCGTTCTCGGAAGGATAGAATGTGGGCTCTCCGGGCTGATGGTCGGAGCGGAAAGCAAGGCCCAAACTTTCAAGCCTCATCCCGCCTTCAAACAGGGTAATCGGCTCCCACCATTCATGGGCCGCCACCATGTCGACGATGGACGATTCAAGTTCTCTGAACAGGAAGACGGGCATGACTTCAATCGACCGGTCGCGACGATCGAGATAGACAAGCGTGTGTTCCACAAACTTGTCGCGCAGGCGCTTCGGAACGCGCGCTTGATCGTCATACCAGGCTTTCGCGCCAAACGACGCAAGACGCCCCTGTACCATTGCCCGCTTACGCGAGGCGCGCGGTTTGCCTGACGCGGACGAAACGCGCGCGAACCGGCAATAGTGATTGGACAATGCGCCGTCGTCGCTATTGCAAACCAGATCGTATATGTCGGATACGGATAGTTGCAGCCGTGAACGGCCGGACAGGATCCCGGCAAATGCCAGCCCGTCTTCCGAGGGAATGTCGGCACTTGCGTTCCTTAATATCCCCCCGATGTCGGCGTTACCGCCGCGCGGCAGCGTGACCGGCCTGCACCAGGATTCAACCACCACATTTCGATGATCGACCCGATAAAACAACGCATGCGTCGTCGACATAAAAATCCCCACCGGCCGGCCTTTGGGCGGCAAAACTCAAGACATTTTCTTAGTGTTTGAAGGGATTATGGCCTGTCCATAAGGGGGCCCGTCAAGCCCCGATTTTTGCGCCGCCAGATCCGGCAAAGCCCCTACATCTAGTCAAGTGAAATTTTCGATCCACTAGATGTTGACGTCCCGAAAATAGCCTTCTACGATGGCTTTCCGTCGCCGCTCTTGCGGTCAGCGTGTCTGGGAAAATGGTTAACACCACCGCCTGTTTGAACCTCTTATGCGTGGTGTTGCGTCGGTTTTGATTTTTCCGGTACCGCAACAACGCAAGGTGTCTTTCCTCTGTGACGTGGGCTCGGAGGGACGGGATACGGCCAAGTCCATATCGGACTAGCCATCTACAAAAATTGTTGAGAGTACGCCGAAATAGTTTTCGGCGAGCGAGCGGTTGCGGCTGCGCGCAACACCCGGGGATTGGGTGGACTTTGGGGCCGGCTTGGAAACGCGTTCGGCTGCAAAATTGAAGTGAAGCTTGCGCCGATCCCGCATGTTGCGGGCGGCGATAGGAAGGGTCGACAGGATGCTGCAGCAAACGGCGGAAGCCGTCCAATATCAAGAACGGGGCCGAGTAGAAATTGACCTCGTCAATGACGCCAATCTGACAGAGTTTGGCAAAGCCACGTTGGCTGACCGCTACCTGTTGCCGGGTGAGTCCTATCAAGACCTCTTTGCCCGCGTCGCAAGCTATTACGGCGACAGCGACGCGCACGCACAGCGTCTCTATGACTATATGAGCCGCCTGTGGTTCATGCCGGCCACACCCGTATTGAGTAATGGCGGCACCGATCGAGGGCTGCCGATTTCCTGTTTCTTGAATGAAGCGGACGACAGCCTGAACGGCATTGTGGGTCTGTGGAACGAGAATGTGTGGCTGGCGGCCCGCGGCGGCGGCATCGGCAGCTATTGGGGCAATCTGCGTTCCATCGGCGAGAAGGTCGGTGGCAACGGCAAGACGTCGGGCATTATCCCATTCATCCGCGTGATGGACAGTTTGACACTGGCGATCAGCCAAGGCTCCCTGCGCCGGGGCAGTGCGGCGGTCTACCTGCCCATCGATCATCCGGAAATCGAAGAGTTCGTCGAAATCCGCCGGCCCACGGGCGGCGACCCGAACCGCAAGGCACTCAATCTGCATCACGGCGTGCTGATCAGTGATGCCTTCATGCGCGCGGTGGAAAATGACGAAGACTGGGCGCTGCTGAGCCCGAAAGACAAGAGTGTTCAGGCGACAGTGCCTGCGCGATCTTTGTGGATCCGACTATTGACCGCGCGGATCGAAACCGGCGAGCCCTACATCGTGAATATCGATCACGTAAACAAGGCACTCCCGGAACATCAAAAACTTGCCGGCCTGCAGGTCAAAACATCCAACCTGTGCAGCGAGATTACCCTGCCCACCGGCATTGACCATTTAGGAGAGCAACGCACGGCGGTCTGCTGTCTTTCGTCTTTGAACCTGGAAAAATATGACGAGTGGGAAGAGGAACCGCAATTCATCGAAGACGTCATGCGCTTTCTCGACAATGTACTTCAGGACTTCATTGAAAAAGCGCCGGACAGCATGGCGCGGGCAAAATACTCGGCCATGCGGGAACGCAGTGTTGGCTTGGGCGTGATGGGATTTCACTCATTTTTGCAGTCGAAGATGATTCCCTTTGAATGTGCCCTGGCACAGTCCTGGAACAAGAACATCTTCAAGCACGTCAGCACCCAAGTGGCCGCCGCCTCTAGATCTTTGGCCGAAGAACGCGGCCCCTGCCCCGATGCCGCCGATTACGGCATGATGGAACGGTTCTCAAATAAGACGGCGATCGCGCCGACGGCGTCCATTTCCATCATTTGCGGTGGCGCAAGCCCGGGAATCGAACCCATCGCCGCCAACAGCTACACCCACAAGACGCTGACCGGATCGTTTAATGTCCGCAACCGGTACCTGAAGAAACTGTTGGCGGAAAAAGGACGGGACAATGACGCCACGTGGAGTGAGATCACCATCAATGGCGGCTCGGTTCAGCACCTCGATTTCCTAACCGACGACGAAAAGGACGTGTTCAAAACGGCCTTCGAACTGGACCAGCGCTGGGTGATCGAACACGCGGCGGACCGAGCGCCCATGATCGACCAAGCCCAATCGGTCAATGTGTTCTTGCCTGCCAATGTACACAAACGCGATTTGCACCAGATCCATTATCAAGCGTGGAAGAAGGGGGTGAAGTCGCTGTATTATTGCCGCTCTTTGTCGATCCAACGGGCCGAAAAAGCGGAAGCACCGGAGAAGACGGAAGCTGGCCTGAAACTGGTGCCGCTGGTAAACTTGGAAGACCTGCCGAAGGTTGCGTCCCAACCTGCCGCCACAAACTACGAAGAATGTCTTTCGTGCCAGTAGGCACCTGACCCGATCGGATTAACACCATGTCACTTCTGAAAGAGCGGCTTGTTTACAAGCCCTTTCAATATCCTTGGGCCTATGAAGCGTGGCTGACCCAACAGCGCATCCATTGGCTGCCGGAAGAAGTGCCGCTGGCCGACGATGTGAAGGATTGGCACCGTAATCTGACGGATGTGGAACGCAACCTGCTCACGCAGATCTTCCGTTTTTTTGTACAAGCCGACGTGGAAGTGAACAACTGCTACATGAAGCACTACGCACAGGTGTTCAAACCCACCGAAGTGCAGATGATGCTGTCGGCGTTCTCCAACATTGAAACGGTGCACATTGCAGCGTACAGCCATTTGCTCGACACCATCGGCATGCCTGAAATCGAATACGAAGCCTTCCTCAAATATGCCGAGATGAAGGACAAGTACGACTACATGCAGCAATGGGGCGTCGACACCAAGGAAGACATCGCCAAGACCTTAGCGGTGTTCGGTGGCTTCACCGAAGGCCTGCAATTGTTTGCGAGCTTCGCAATTCTCATGAACTTCCCGCGCTTCGGCAAAATGCGCGGCATGGGACAGATCGTGACCTGGTCCGCCCGCGACGAGACCCTGCACACCCATTCATCCATACAATTGTTCCGCACTTTCATCGAAGAGAACCCGGGGCTATGGACGGAAGGACTCAAAAAAGACATCACGCAAGCCTGCATGACTGTGGTCGATCACGAAGATGCGTTTATCGACTTGGCATTTGAAATGGGCGGCGTGGAGGGCCTGAGCGCTGCCGAGGTCAAAGATTATATCCGCTACATCGCCGACCGGCGGCTAGGTCAACTTGGCCTATCGCCAATTTACGCGATGAACGTCAATCCGCTGCCCTGGATGGACGAGATGCTCAACGGCATCGAGCATACGAACTTCTTCGAAAACCGGGCGACCGAATATTCAAAAGCCTCTACCGAAGGCACCTGGGACGAAGCGTTCGATTGATATTAGTGGTGGCTTGACCGTCAACTAAACGTGCCCACGAGCCGGTATTCACGGCCACCAAGGCCGCGCTTGAAGCGAGTCACACCGGCGGCGTGTTCTTCATTGATGCCCCCCACATCCAGCCAGTCCACCCCCACTTCTTTCAGCGCCAAACAAGCCCGCCACAGAAGAAGGTGATGGGCTTTCGCTTTGCGACCTTCTTCGCTGGTCCAGCCGATTTGATAGGTGGCCGAACTTCCGTGCCGTAGAATGAGGATACCGGCAACGGGCCGCTCGCGGCGCATAGCGCGCAACACGATGACATTTCCCGTGCCCCGTGCCGCATGAGTCAGGCAATGGAGAAAAGCGGCTGACGGACCGTCATATTGGCGCTCGCGTTTGTCGGCGTCGTATTGCATCAACAGCCACGGCAGGGATTCCATCTGCCAGTCAATGCCGACATCCAAGCCGTTCTTCTCGGCGGCATTGAGGGCATTGCGCCACTTACCTTTCAGGCGCTCGCGAATCTTGTCGGGGTCGGCGCGCAGGTCGAGCCAAATCGACCGGTATCCTTGCCGCACCATGCGCAAACCGGACGATAGCAAAAGTTTCAAATTCTCATCGGATTCGTCGAGTTCGGGCATGATTCGCCGCCACCGGCCGATGCGTCTGGGAAATTCCCGATCGAAGGCGGAAATAAACGCCTCCCAATAATCCGGTGAGACTTTATCCGCAAACCAAAGCGGTCCCCGGTCGAGCACCACCGTGTGGAACACGCCCAACGCTTTCACTTCCTGGATTTGTACGAGACCAACCGCGTCACCATCTTGTTTGATGACGCCGAACCGCGTCATTTGCTGTTTGGCTGATCGAACGGCTTTCGCATAGGCAAATGTCTGGATCACATTCGAGCGCGGAACGCGGTGCAGCAGACGTTGCCACTCGGCAACCGATGTGCTGCCCCAATCAATCGTCAGCGTAAGGTGCGAGCCGGACGATTTAGCCGCCGCAGGTCTATCGTTTGTGGTGATGTCTTCGGCGTGCGCAAGTGCCATAGGGACCTCCATTTGTCATAGGAAGCCACGAAGACAATTTATTTTACGTTAATCATAAATCGCCCAACGGTACATCACTCACAAACAACTAAGGCCCGCGTCACGTTAATGACTGCGGGCCTTAGCGCATTGCAAGGAAGCGATTGTCGCTTCGGGTTTCAACCTTTCCGGATTGTTAATTTTTAGTATCCGATTAATCCGTACCTTGACGGTTTAGTAACAAACGCGAACGTTTCTAATTTCTCCGACAAGGCCCGGAACCATACGTCCCTGGGCGTTATGCTCCCTGCATTTGTTATGCAATCGTCGGGATGCCAAAGTTCAGCACCGCGATTGCAAAACCGGCCGCCACGAGCGTCAGCGACACAGCTTCCAGGACACGTGTGAAAATCATTTTTCTCTCCAATTAAAAACGGCAACGTTGCCGAACCCTTAGATAGGAGAGGTTCCGCGCATTTGAATTGCGTTCCACGCATAGCGGGGCCGCAAATATGCACGGACGAAAAAGTGATCCAATCCGATACGCAAAAACCGCAGTTTTCTGCACACAAAGGTTAACATGTGCGGATTTTGCCACGGCTCGTTGCAAAAAATTCATCTGGCCGCACCTGGACGGACAACGGCAAACGCTGCGTCAAGGCTCTTGCGAGCGAGTACGTTTTTGCGAGCGCGTTTCCAGAGACGCAAAAAAACTGGTTGTCACATCTTGAAATGGCTACGATTTTCTCTGTGACAAGACGAAATGGGAGGCGACATAATGGACGTTCAGTCCTTTTCAGACATCGAACAAGAATTCATGGCCCGCGTTGCCAAAATCGTTTGGGCGACGGTGACCACCATTGACACCCAAGACCGCCCCCGCGCGCGGCTGTTGCACCCGATCTGGGAAGGCAGCACGGGCTGGATCGCCACCGGCCGCAACAGCCATAAAGCCAAACATATCGAGCACAGCCCGTGGGTGTCGCTGTCCTATTGGGATCCGGACCACAAGCAGATCTTTGCGGAATGCCGCGCCGAATGGATCGACGATATGGATGAGAAGAAGCGCCTTTGGAAACTGTTCGGCGATATTCCGGAACCGCTCGGTTATGATTTGGGGCTGTTTTGGAAGGACGTAAACGATCCCACTTACGGTCTGCTGAAGCTCACCCCGTGGCGGATTGAGCTGTCGGCCCTCTCCGATATGATGGAAGGCAAGCAACCGCAGGTCTGGCGTCAGGCGGTCGCCTAAGAACCACAAAGACAGCTCGGGAAACCCCATGCCTTCTGACAATTGCGTCTTGGCTATCGACCAAGGCACGACTTCCAGCCGCGCCATTGTGTTTGACGCGGCCGGCCGGCAACTTGCCGTCGCGCAACAAGAATTCCCCCAGCACTTCCCGGCCGATGGCTGGGTGGAGCATGATCCGGAAGACATCTGGACCAGCACGCTTGCCACTGCCCGCGCCGCGTTCGAGGAAGCGGAAGCCGCAGGCAATAAGATTGTCGCCATCGGCATTACCAATCAGCGGGAAACGACACTGATTTGGGAACGCGCCACCGGCCAAGCGATCCACAATGCCATAGTGTGGCAGGACCGGCGCACGGCGGACATTTGTGCCGGCCTGAAAGAGCAAGGATTGGAAGCGACGATCCAATCCAAAACCGGCTTGCTATTGGACCCATATTTCTCATCCACCAAGGCAGGTTGGTTGCTGGACAAAGTGGACGGGGCGCGGACAAAGGCCGAAGCGGGCGACCTTGCCTTCGGCACGGTGGACACGTTTCTGATTTGGCGGCTGACAGGCGGCGCCTCCCACGTGACCGACGCGACGAATGCCAGCCGCACCAATCTTTACAACATTCATGACGGCCAATGGGACCCGGAGCTGTTAGAGATCTTCCGTGTACCTGCACAAACGTTGCCGAACGTATTGGATTGTTCGGCGGACTTCGGCACTACCGAGGCATCTTTGTTCGGACGCCCCCTGCCGATCTATGGCGTCGCGGGGGATCAGCAGGCCGCCACGGTGGGGCAATGCTGTTTCGCACCGGGTTCGATCAAGAGCACCTATGGCACCGGTTGCTTTGTGGTGCTGAACACGGGCACCGAGGCAATTGCGTCAAAGAATCGGTTGTTGACAACCATTGCCTATCAAATCGATGGAAAGCTCACCTACGCGCTCGAAGGCTCCATTTTTGTGGCAGGCGCCGCAGTGCAGTGGCTGCGCGACGAAATGGGACTGATCAAGAGTGCTGAGGAGTCGGAAGCCCTCGCCGCCGGGCTCAAGGGCAATGCGGGTGTCTATTTGGTGCCCGCGTTTACGGGCCTGGGCGCGCCCCATTGGGACCCGGATGCGCGCGGCGCTATTTTCGGTCTCACCCGCGCCACGGGGCCCGCTGAAATCGTCCGTGCCACGCTGGAATCCGTTTGCTATCAAACCGCCGACCTGTTCGATGCCATGGCGCAAGACGGTGTCACGCCGTCAAGCCTGCGTGTGGACGGTGGGATGGTGGCCAACAATTGGTTATGCCAGTTCCTGTCGGACGTGCTCAACCTGACCGTCGACCGGCCGGAGGTAATGGAAACCACGGCACTGGGCGCCGCTTATCTGGCCGGGTTAAAGGCGGGCATCTACGGCTCCCTCGACGACGTCACCAGCCAATGGCAGCGCAACGCCCGCTTCGAACCCACGATGGCCGACGACACCCGCGCGGATCTTACCGCCCATTGGCGCCGCGCCGTTTCGAAAGTGCTGAGCTGAAGGGTGGTGCCGCGGAAGTAATATCGCTTGAGCTTCTCGGCGGGCTTGCCAAGCCGTAGCAGCGAGCAGTCCGCCTTCGTTCCTTCGGAACTCCGGCGCGACAGCGTCCTCGCTCATCTCGCTTCGCTCGATTAGCTGCGAAGGCTGGTGCCCCTGGCCTGACTCGAACAGGCACGTCCTTGCGGACAACAGATTTTGAGTCTGTCGCGTCTACCAATTCCGCCACAGGGGCTCCTGGGTGGAGGGAACAACCCCTCCCTGGAAGGCGGCGCATGATAGGCCATGGGGCCGTCAGGTCAACGACATTTCCAGCCGCCAAGATTGGCAGCAACCCTGGGCCGCCACCCGCGAAAGCGCCCCGAAAATGCCGTAATTCACCGCCTATCAACCCTCTTCAGCGCATGCTATGCCCTAAAGGGGGACAGCGGCATGACCGATCTTTCAAGCGCAAATTCTGACGTGACCGACACAACCATGGCCGAAACGGCCAAAAGCATCTCTGACGTGCTCATCGACCTGGCGGAAAGCGCCGACGGCGAGCGCATCAGTATGGGCACGTTGGTGGACACGCTAGAGGACAGGGCGTTCGGCCTGTTGCTTTTGATCTTCGCGCTGCCCTGCTGCCTGCCCTTTCTGTATGGGGTGCCTCAAGTGGTGGCTCTGCCCATGCTGTTCATTGCGGGTCAGGTGGCTATCGGCCGTCACCGTCCTTGGCTGCCGGCTTTCCTGCGCAACCGATCCATCAGCACGGAAAGCTTCCGCGACATGGCGCACCGCGCCAAACGCTATATCGGCTGGTTCGAAAGCATCGCCAAGCCCCGCATGACCTGGCTGTTCAGCAGCCCCGTCGAGCGTCTACTGGGCTTATTCTTGATCGCCTTTTCGGCGTCTATATTGGTGCCGTTGCCCGGGACGAACACGGTGCCCGGCATTGCCGTGGCGATCATTTCCATTGGCTTTATGGAAAAGGACAGCCTGCTCATCTTCATCGGCACCATTATCGGCGCCATTTGGGTGAGCCTGCTTGCCACACTGGGCACGGGTGCAATCGCCCTTATATTGTCCATGTTCGGTTGATCTTGTTGACAGTATTGGCGCCTGAATGACCACACAGGACACCGCATTTTCCCTCCGCCGTTTGGGCGACACCACAGTCGACCAAGTGGGCTGGGTGATTTTTGGGGCCTCCGCCGCCACGTTGGCGGGCGCTTACTTCTTCCAATATGTGTTGGATCTGCCGCCTTGTGAAATGTGCTTGTGGCAACGGCCACCTTATTGGACCGCCATACTTATGGGTGTTTTGGCGGCGACGGCCCATCATGTGCGCCCTTTGCCGCGCAATTTTGACCGGTTACTGCTCGGCGTTGCGGCAGCGGTCTTTATGGTGGGTGCCGGCATCGCCTTTTTTCATGTGGGGGTTGAGCAAAAATGGTGGGAAGGGCCCACCGGCTGTGCGGGCGTTGCGGCGCTACCCGAGTCATTCCAGGATTTCCAAACGGGCCTTGCGGAAGCGAAAGTGGTGCGTTGCGACGAGATACCCTGGTCCTTTTTGGGTGTCTCCCTGGCAGGATATAATATGTTGATCTCTCTCGCTCTTGCGGCGGTCGCTGCCTGGGGCGTGTTCAAAGCAAAGGAGCCGCGCTAAGAAGCGCGCCGTAAGTAGAGGTGCACGACGCGTCATGCCCGCGTTTAAGGACAACGATCAACCGGAATTACCCGGCCGCCGCGACGACAAAAAACGTCTTGAGGAAATGATCCGTGTAGATCATGCAGGCGAGCATGGGGCCGTGCGCATTTATGAAGGGCAGCTTGCCGTGCTTGGCCGCAGGCCGTCCACCCGAGCGTCCGCCGCCACCATCAAAAAGATGGCAGACCAAGAACAACACCATCTGGACACGTTCAATCGTCTGGTGACGGAACATCGGGTGCGCCCCACCGCGTTACAGCCGATTTGGGATGTGGCCGGGTTTGCCCTTGGCGCCGCCACCGCATTGATGGGTGAAAAGGCGGCCATGGCGTGCACGGCCGCCGTTGAAGAAGTGATTGACGAGCATTACGCCGCCCAGGAAAAAGAGCTGGGCGACAAAAACCCGGAATTCAAAAAAGTGGTTTCCAAGTTTCGCGAAGAAGAAATCGAACACAAGGAAACCGCTCTTGCCGAAGGTGCCGAGGAGGCGCCGGGTTACCCGATCCTCAGCACCACCATCAAGGCCGGCTGCCGGTTAGCGATACGGCTTTCGGAGAAAATCTAAAGTTCGGCAACTCGCGAGCGGGACGGTCGAGTCCCAATTTCCATCAAGGCTCGAGTTCGCTGTCCCAATAGAGATAGTCGGCCCAGCTATCATGCAGATAGTTCGGCGGGAACAGGCGCCCGTTTTTGTGCAGGTCTTGCACGGTCGGCCGCATGGGGATCGATCCCGGATACATATGGCATTCGTCCACCAGCTTGCCGCCTTTGCGCAGATTGCACGGGCTGCAAGCGGTGATCACATTTTCCCATGTGGTCCTACCGCCGCGGGACCGTGGAATCAGATGATCGAAGGTCAGATCCTCCGGGCTGCCACAATACTGGCAAGCGAACCGGTCACGCAGAAACACATTAAAGCGCGTGAAGGCCGGGTGGCGCGCGGGCCGCACATAAGCTTTCAGGCTCACCACACTGGGCAGCTTCATTTCAAAGCTGGGCGAGCGTACCACCTCGTCATATTCGGAAACGATGTTGACCCGATCCAAGAACACAGCCTTGATCGCGTCCTGCCACGACCACAGAGACAAGGGAAAATAGCTCAGCGGCCGGTAGTCCGCATTCAGCACCAATGCGGGGCAACTGTCGGGCGATTTAAAGGCTGCACGCATAAATTACTCCATCCGCTGCAGGCCCATCTTGCCAGGATGAGACCTGCCGTTCCCTCATCATCCAAGGCGACACGCCGAAGATCAAGGCAGCAGACTGTGCGTTTGGTGCTCATCGGCCAGCTGTGCCCGCCTCGCGCCCTTCGCGATCCGCCAGGACTATACTATATACAGTATTACCATCTTATGACGGCACCGAATACAGTGGTTTTATGGTGAATCGTTGCGCCGGGACCGGTTATGTGGGGAGCGTAAGCCGCCCTTGAAAGGCATCCAGCAGGAATTTTCCGGCAATGGAAAGGCCGTCCGGACCGATCGAATGACCGATGCCGTTAGAAACATGCCATTGAACGGTTAGCTCAGCGGCGCCTAGCGCGCTGGCTGAGGAAAACAGCATGGATGGCGGAATCATATCGTCCCGATCCCCGTGAATGAGAAGAATCGGCGGGCGCACAGTTATCTCGCTTAAGCGTTCCGGCAAGGCAAGCGTGCCGGAAAAGCCGACAATCGCCGCCGGCGCAATTTTGCGGCGCAGACCCACATGCAGGGACAGCATGGTGCCCTGGCTAAACCCCACAAGCGCGAGCTGGTTGGGGGCAAGACCATGGCGTTCCAGCTCCTCGTCGATGAATTCCTCAAGAAGTGGCGCTGCACTTTCGATGCCCTTGCCCAATTCCTCCGGGTCCATGCGCGAGATGGGAAACCACTGATAGCCCATGGGCGACATATCGCACCGTTCGGGCCCGTTAGGCGCAACAAAAGCGGCGGCCGGCAAAATGGGCTGCCAATGAGGAGCGAGACCGATCAAATCGTTTCCGTCCGCCCCGTAGCCGTGGCACAGAACAATTAACCGATCAGCCTTGCCCGATTTTGCCGCAAGGCGCGGCCCCGACAGACGTGACGCCATGTTCCCCTCTTTGGTTGCGTCTACCGCGCAGGCGGCAGATCCTTTATCTCACGGTAGTACGACCATAAAAGGCGCGCTGCAACCGCCCGCCAGGGCCGCCAAGGTTCGCCAAGGTCAACCAATTCGTCCGCTGTCGGACGGGTTGGCAGATCGAACAACATCTGTGCCGATATTTGCAGGCCAATATCCTTGGCCGGCCAAATATCCGGATGGCCCAAACACGACAACAGATAGATGTCGGCGGTCCAATCACCAATGCCCACAATCCGCGTGAGTTCCGCCCGGGCTTCGGGCTCTTGCAGGCGCCTCAGGCGCTTAAAGTCAAGAGTGCCGTCCTCGATCGCCCGCGCCAGTGCCTTTACGTATCGCACTTTCGGGCGGCTCAAACCCATGCCCCGCAAGTCTTCATCCGCGAGGGTCAAGACCGTTCTCGGGTCAAATGGTACGATGCCCGCCTCAACACGCTGCCATATCGCCGCGGCACTGGCGAGCGAGACCTGTTGGTGAACCAAAATCGAAACGAGTGACGCAAATCCTTCTGGCCGCGTGCGCAACGGAACGTCGGAAACAGTTTTGAGCGCCACCGAAAAGCGCTTGTCTTTGCGCTTCAAGAAGCGCAGCCCTTGGTCCAGATCCTTCTTCGTCTTGATTCGAATGTCTTGGGACGCGCGCGCCATAACCACCGTGATATAAGAACGTAATGTGCTCGCCTTTACATGCCCGTCTCGCACGATGATCGTCAACGCCCGCACTCGATTCGCGCCAAGCCCGACCGGATTGCTCCATCTGGGCACCGCGTTTTCTGCGCTGTACGCTTACGACAAGGTGGCCGATGTGGGCGGGCAATTCGTTTTGCGAATCGAAGACATCGATTCCGGCCGATGCAAACCCGAATACGAAGAAGCCATCCTGCAAGACCTTGATTGGTTGGGCCTGCAATGGGAGGAGCCGGTCGTCCGGCAATCGGAGCATCGCGAAACCTACAGGGAAACACTGCGAATACTGGAGACACTAGGGGTCACCTATCCTTGCTTCTGCACGCGCAAAGAAATTCAGGAAGAGGCCGCGAGAAGCTTGCACGCCCCCCACGGGCCGGAAGGTATTTTGTATCCCGGCACCTGCCGGTCCCTGTCACCTGAGCAGATAGAGCAACGCCTAGCAACAGGAGACCGCCCGGTCGTGAGACTTGATCTTGCGCGGGCGCGGACCCTCATCGGCGGCGAGATCTACTTCGAAGAAATTGGGCGGGGGCCGGAGGGCAAAACAGGCACAATCCTATGTGCGCCGGAGCTGCTGGGCGACATCGTCCTGGCACGGAAAGATATTGGCGTGAGTTATCATCTATGTGTCGTTGCCGACGATGCCCGACAGCAGATCAATCTGGTCGCGCGCGGCGAGGATCTGTTTCACGCCACCTCCATTCAGCGGCTGCTGCAAGAACTGCTGGGCTTGCCCGCGCCCACCTACGATCATCACAAACTGATTCTGGCCGCCAATGGCCGGCGCCTTTCAAAGCGCGATGAAGATCAATCCATCAGATCCCTGAGAGAAGCAGGCCATTCGGCCCGCGACATCAGGCAACAACTCGGGTTTCATTGGTAGGTCTGTCCGCCTACCAATCATTCAGGCCAATAAACGTCCTGAACCCGGCGGCAATCGACCAATTGCGCCATTCCGCACGCAACCGTTTGGTCGTGTTGGGATTGTCGACCCCCTGACCCAGCCCGAGGATTTGAAGCTCGTCGCAGCGGGCAAACAGCTTGTCCTCTGGCATGGGCAGCTGGGCGCCGCTGTCGATCAAGCGGACATATTGGGAATCTTCAACGCCATCCGACGCCAAGATGATGCGGGTAGACGTATCGCGGCAGTTCACGATTTCCGCCATGTTTTCCAGGAACGGTACGATGTTCGTGCGGTTGTGAACCCTAAGCGTGCCGTTATCCACCAATGTGGGAACGCCGGCGACAATCCCTTTCACCAAGCGGGCCACATCTTCGGCCCTGTCCTTGGTGCTGATCACCCGGTCCAGGCGCAGATTGTTGCCGCTGCCACCATAATTGCCCAGGGTGCGCAGGGTGAGCTTGCCTTTGATGGGCAAGTCTTCCACGTAAGGCGCAATGCGATCCGCGATTTTCGCAGCGTAAGCCGGATTGGCGACAAGCGGGTTACTGCTGCTCAGGTCAAGTCCGATCACCAGATGGGCCGGGGTTTCTTGAGCAACGGCGACCGACGATACTGCAAACCCCAGAAGGCCTGCCGCGATCCATCGCGTAATCCAGTTCATGGCGCCTTTCCGCATGACTTACACCTCACCGTCGTTATCGTCCCGGCGGCCGGAAACAATTTGGAAGCCGTTGCCGTTGTCCGCACGGCGCTGTTGACGGTCGCTCCGGCGCACATGCTTCTCGCCTTCATTGGCCATCTCCTTCAGCGAGCGCCGCTTCAATGCACACCAGCTTTCTAAGACGCGACGATAGATACCGTCGAGATTCGGATGGGCCTTGTGGCCACCCCCGGCGGCACCATCGGCATATTGGGTGATTTGATGGCCCAGATAGCGGCGGAGATATTGTTCGCGCACCGGTGCACGCACGATTTCCTTCAGAAACTGATCGTGCACGTGGAACTCGGATTCAAGCTGGCGCAGCTTGTACCGCTGTTGCCGGCGCGTTTCCTCGTTCTCGAGTTTGACGAGGCGCGAGAACTGACTTGCGGCTGAGTGGAGTGCGAGCGCGCCAACGGAGGTCACCACCAAAAAGATCGACATGTACCAGATGTCCCAGGAATAGGCTTGGAACCAGCCCAACACATCCGGCCACCAACCTTCCCGTGCGGGCGCGAGCGAAGCGGCCGTCACTTCGGCACCATTCTCGGCGCCGTCGCCGGCCGATGCCAGACCCAGAGCGGCAAGCGTTTCGTCAACAGACGCGGATGATTCCTGCCCCGCTGATGCGGCATCCGTGCGCGGCGTGCTTTGGCCGCTGAGAACTCCGATGCTGATCAGCAAGAACACTGTCACCACGGCCAAGCCCGATATGAACACACCACGTCCAAAATGGGTCATGCGAGACACCAGGAAATGAAGGGCAAGCGCCGCGAAAATCACCTGAAGGGATTTGGACCACAGGCTTGAGACCAATGCAGGCGGAACCTCGAGGAACTCGTTCATCAAGGCTCTGGTCCAAAACTCAGACAGAATGGCGTAGTCGGCGAAAAGGGCGCCCGCAAACACGACGACCGACGCCAGCGCGCCCAAGGCCAGAGCGAGCTTGCCGGAAAACCGATTGGTTTCGGCCAGATGTGCATTGACGACGCGACGGGTGTCGCTGTCGATCAGAGTCTCGCTGCGGTTCCAGCGGATGCGGTTTTCCGGCCCCATGATGGCGGCCACCATGTCGCGGAAGCGGCTGCGTACCAGGTCGCGCTGCGCCCGGCGCATGCAAACTGCTTCGGTAATACGCGAGTCATATTCATCGAGACGCGCTATCAGATAATCATCGGAAAGCGGGCGGCCGTCCTGACCCATGCGGTAGGAAAGATCATCCGCGACGGGAACTTTCTTTCCCTCTTCGTCGACGGTCGTAATCGGCGCCCATTCTTCGATGTCGTTAAAATCGCGCAGATGGTAGCGGGAACGCCGCTGGCGCCGCTCTCGTTTCTCGTCTTCCGTGTCGAAGCGGCCATCGACGATGTCTTGATCGTCTTGTCCCGGCGGACCGGTTTCTGGCCGAAGCTGTTCGACAGTTCCAAGTCGCGGCGCAAATTGTACCATTTTGTCCTCCATTCCCACGATCACCGCCCTGACCGACAGGCTCAAAAGGCCCTGCTGGCGTAGGTCCGGTAACCGCAGATTTTCCCGTTACCCTCAATGCCCCCGTTTTTGGGCGGCTGTTATATCGACCCTAGCCAAAGGGCCGTTTGTATATCTGTGACCGTCGTCACAGGACTCGAATTGCCGATGTGATCATCATCACAAACAGCGGGTTTTGACCCCGAACAATTCAGCAATTCTCAGGTTTTGTGACGGCGGTCGCCTTGAAAAATGAACCTCACATGAACGGCGCGAAGGCAGCCCCCTGACGCCGAATGATTTCTGATTATTTGTACGCTTGAACACAATGAATCATGATCGCCACCAAACCGGCAACCGGACCAGTTGGGCGTCGATCATGAGGATAGGGTTGCTTAACTATACCTGTTACGTCACAACGCGGGAGTCCGATTTGTTAAAAACATACTCATTACCTAGATGACTCAGATGACATGATGGTGAATGCTTCATTAGACGCGGCCTGCGCCGAAGCGCTCTCGGCCGCCGATGGCTATTTTGCATCCGCGCGGGTCGCGATCGCACCGGAAGCCGCCCGAGGGCGAGAGGGCCAATATGCCTGCCACGGCCTCGCGTGGATTGCCACCACCGTGGAGGCCATGCGCCAGACCTTCCAGTGGGCAGCCCGCCTTCAGCAACAAGACCGCCTGGGCGAACTTGAATGCCGCATGGCCCACGCCGTTTTCGGCGAGTATCTGGCACAGCTCTGCGGCGGACTGCCCATGAGCCAGGGAGAGATACTGCGCCCGCAAGACCTGGGGGCAGCGAAGGCGGCCGGCGTCTTGGCCGGCAATTCATCCGTTCAACGCCTTATGGAAATCGGAAGTTCTACCGAGAATAGGGCGCGGATCGCTGAGCTCATTGCCGATGGCCAAGAAGCGGCCGACGGACTCGATGAAACACTCTCGCTGGTGCGCGATCAGTTTCAGCGGTTTGCCCGTGAAAGGGTGACGCCTTTCGCCCATGATTGGCATCTGAAGGACGAGCTCATCCCCGACAGCGTCGTTGGCGAAATGGCACAGTTGGGTGTCTTCGGACTAACCGTCCCGGAAGAATTCGGCGGTCACGGCATGGGTAAGACCGCCATGTGCGTGGTCTCGGAAGAGCTGAGCCGTGGTTATATCGGCGTCGGTTCGCTCGGCACACGGTCGGAGATTGCGGCGGAATTGGTTCTCGCCAACGGCACCGACGAACAAAAGAAGACATTGCTGCCTAAACTGGCATCGGGAGAAATCCTGCCAACAGCCGTCTTCACGGAACCCAACACCGGCTCCGATCTGGCATCGCTTTCCACGCGGGCGATCAAAGAAGACGGAAGCTACAAGATTGTCGGCAACAAGACGTGGATTACTCATGCGGCCCGCACGGACCTGATGACCTTGCTGGCGCGGACGGACACGTCGCAACCGGGGCATAAAGGCTTGTCCATGTTCCTTGCGGAGAAACCGCGCGGCACTACCGACGACCCTTTTCCGGCGACTGGCATGACTGGCGGTGAAATCGGCGTGCTCGGTTATCGCGGCATGAAGGAGTATGAGCTGGCGTTTGACGGGTTCGAGGTGCCGGAAAGCGCCTTGCTCGGTGGTGAAGAAGGCCAAGGGTTCAAGCAGCTCATGCAAACCTTCGAAAGTGCACGCATCCAAACGGCTGCGCGCGCCATTGGGGTTGCGCAAAACGCTTTGGATCTGGCGCTTGCCTATGCGGAAGAGCGCCAGCAATTCGGCAGGTCGATCTTTGAGTTTCCGCGGGTCGCGAACAAAATCGTCATGATGGCCGTGGAAATCTTAGCGGCACGGCAGCTCAGCTATTTTGCGGCTCGGGCCAAAGACGAAGGCCGCCGCTGCGACATGGAAGCCGGCATGGCCAAACTTTTGGCCGCACGGGTGGCGTGGGCCGCCGCCGACAATGCGGTGCAGATTCACGGCGGTAATGGATTTGCCTTGGAATATCCCGTGAGCCGAGTGCTGTGTGACGCACGCATCCTCAACATTTTTGAAGGGGCTGCTGAAATCCAGGCGGAAGTGATCGCACGACGGCTCTTGGAACGCAGCAATTAGACAATTTCTGGCCTATCAGGACACTCATCAAGATTGCTCAGGTTATTTTCGGTCGAGTTGTCTCTTCTTGTCCAAATGTGCTTTTCACCATCAATTTCTCTGACATACACTTCGGCGCGGATTCCATTCACTTCTGTGTAGTAGCTGACAAGGCCTTTCTCTATTGCTTCCACAGCATCTGGCTCGTCAACCCAAACCCAATCGGGCGGATCGTAGCAAAACCCGACAACTTCCCCGTCCGCATCGGTGATCGACCGGATAACATGGATCTGTTCAAGAGAATGGGCTGGGCTGATTGGAGCACTTGTCAGCCAAGCAAATAACAGCGCAGCAATTGGCCACGCTCGGACAAAATGCACCAACATCCAGTCCTCATGCGAAATCGTGCCGCCAACTACTTTTCAATTGAATTCCTCTGATTTGACATTGATTTATTGATTTTGGCAACGGCACAGTTGATATTAACACCGTTAAGATTGTTATGGAGACCAGGCCATGGAAACACTTCATCCGCCACCGGGCGTCCCGATCCCGCAACGCGTGACGGCAAGAGTGGGGCGAAAAGAGCTGGCTGTCTTTTTGATCGGGTTCCGCATCAACAAACTCTGGAAAGTCCATAAATGGCTGCCGGTCGCCCGGGCAATGGGACGTATGCTGAAGGAATTAGAAACTGCGAAGGAGAGCGGCCTACGCCATGTGGAAGCTTGGCCTGGGCGCACGTCGATACTGGTTCAATATTGGGATTCCTATGAGGCGATACAGGATTACGCCGTCGACAAGTCGAAGGAACATATCCCCGCCTGGAATGATTTCAATAAGGCCGTCGGATCCAATGGCGATGTGGGCATATGGCATGAAACCTATCGGGTTCATGCCGGTGACTTCGAATGCGTCTACAACAACATGCCGCCTTTTGGGCTGGCCGCCGCTTATGACATGATCCCCGCGGAAGGCCTGTACGCGCGGGCTGAATCGCGGATGGACAAGTCGAAAGAGGATGCCCCGACAATCGCCGCCCATTAAGAAGATCGCAAAATCGAATTCGACGCTACTTAGGTGAGAGCACAATCATGCCCCGACATCGTTATGTGGACATCATCGAAACCTACTACCGGGGCTGCAACACTCAAGATTACGATCTCATGATGTCGACCTTCACGGATGATGTGGTGCATTTCTTTGTCGATCACGACCCGGTGAAAGGGGCGCACCAACTTGCCAATTACTGGTGCAAAGTGGCCCCGCGCACCAAGGCCAATTGGTCCGTCGATCATGCGCTGGTTCAAGAACCGGAAGCCGTTATCGAATGGAGCATGGCGTGGACGCCGCCCGCCACCGGCCTAAGTGAGTTATTGCGAGGCGCCGAGTGGTACGTCTTTGAAGACGACTTGATTTCGGAGATTCGGTCATACCACAACAATTTTCACCTGGCGGATCCGAAGAATCGCGAGCTTTGGGGGTTTGACTATCTGGGCCGCGGATATCGCAAAGGACTCTAAACCGGTGGCTGGTCTTAAGGTCAGATGCAGTCCGGCAGATTGAGCAGATTGTTTTCGGTCGTATCGTCGCCCTTCGTGCGAAAGTATGGGCCGGTTTCGCCGTCCACGATGATTACTTCCACCTCGCCCCGCTCCGTTCGCACGTAGAAACGCCGATCGCCGTTTTCGATCATGCGGCGCAGCTCGCGGTTCCCGGCGGTTACTTTTTGGCCGCTTGAAAGACACAACGCACGAATACTCTCCTGCGGATCGCCATCGAAACGCTCGACACCAACGACCTGATCTTCCTTTGCGGCACCGCCCGCGGCGCCAAACGGCAAGTCGCCCACCTGCCAGTAGTAGAACGCAACCAACACCAGCGCCACGATGATCATTGTAATCATGTGATATTGCCGCATGCGCCGTGCTCCTCGCTTTCGGCTGCCTGATACCGGTCTATGTCATGGATTTACCAGCGAAAACGCTCATATCTCAAGGTGTGCTGTTGTTGCGCTGGAGAACGGTCCCCAATTCAGCTAAGCATAGCGTCAGGCAAGGATAAAAAAGAAAAGGTTGTAAGGGCACATGGATGTGGCTGCGTTAACTCCTTATTTGATCCCAGTTTCGTTGTTTTTGGTTTTTTGCGTGTTGCTCGTGGGCATTTACAGTCTGTTTGTGGGCGGAGATTTCGGGCGCAGTTACTCCAACAAACTAATGCGCTTGCGCGTGGTTGCGCAATTCGTCGCCGTCCTTATCATCATGGGTGTCTATTACTTCACGAGCGGCTGATGGTTACCCTCAACAAGATCTACACAAAGACCGGCGACAAAGGGGAAACTGCCCTGGGCACCGGCGAGCGCGTTGCAAAGTTTGCCTTGCGCATTGAAGCTTACGGCACGGTTGACGAAACCAATGCCGCCATCGGCATTGCGCGGCAGCATACGAATGACCAATTGGACCAAATGCTGGAACGCGTTCAGAACGATTTGTTTGATCTGGGGGCAGATCTTTGTACGCCGGATACCGGCGAAAAGCTCGACTATGAACCCCTGCGCATTGTGCCGGATCAGGTGAAACGCCTGGAACAAGAAATCGATACGCTCAACGAGAAACTCGAGCCTCTCAAATCGTTTGTTCTTCCGGCCGGGACGCCGGCCGCGGCAGCGCTTCACTTGGCGCGCACGGTTTCCCGGCGTGCGGAGCGCCGCATGGTGGAGCTTGCGACCCAGGAGAAAGTAGGCGACGCAGCGCTTCAATACATCAACCGCTTGTCGGACTTTCTGTTCGTGGCAAGCCGTTATGTGAACGCACAAGCGAATGGCGACGTGCTTTGGCAACCGGGCGCCAACAGGTCTTGAATTCAGCACAAAGACAATATCGGAGGAATCTCAGCCATGATGACGGGGGAACAATATAAGGCGTCTCTCAATGACGGGCGCGCCACCTTCTTTGAGGGGCGGCGCGTGGACGACATTATTGCGGAACCGTTGCTGGGCCAAACCGCCGCTGTCGTCGCAGACACCTATGATCGTTTCTACAAGCCCGAGCCCGACGCCATCAGCGACTATATGAAGGTTCCCGGATCTGCGACCGAACTGTGGGACCAGGTGGCAGCCCATCATGATGTGGATCTGCTAACCCACGTTACCTACGCGTCGATCATGACACTGCTCACCGCCGCGGACCGCATTTCGGAAAAGCGGCCGCAGGCGGTCGGCGCGATCCATAAATATGTAGACTTTGTGCAAAAGAACGATCTGCGCGTAACCCAATGCATCACCGACGCAAAGGGCGACCGCAGCAAACACCCGGCCGACCAGCAAGACCCGGACGCCTATGTCCGCGTGGTCGACCGCAAGGATGATGGCGTCGTCATCCGCGGCGCCAAGCTGCACATCTCCGGCGCGTCCTTGGGTCACGAGCTCATGACCATCCCCACCAAAGCCATGCGCCCGGGTGAGGAAGACTATTCGATTGCCTGCATGGTGCCCGTGAATGCGCCGGGCGTGAAGATTGTGAACACCACCTATGCGCCGCGTCATGAAGACACGCGCGACTTTCCGGTCTCGGGACAATACCACATGCCGGAGGGGTTCGTGATTTTCGATGATGTGTTCGTCTCCAATGACCGGGTGTTTCTGGATGGCGAGACAGAATACGCGGCCGTGTTCGCCCATTCCCTCGGGCTTTGGGAACGCCTGGGCGGGCTCGCTTCCATGGCGGACGGCGCTGATGAAATGGTGGGCTTTGCTCAGTTGATTGCCGAAGCCAACGGTCTGGAATGCGTGGGCCATGTGAAAGAAAAGATTTCCGAAATGATCATCCACGCAACGCTCGTTCGCGCGTCACTGGAAGCGGCCATTTCCAATTGCCAGGTAACCAGTGACGGGGCCGCCTTCCCAGATGAACTGTACACCAATGCGGGCAAATATCATGGCGCCGCCAATTACAATGCGATGGTCCGCCATCTGCACGACATCGCCGGCGGCTCTGTTTTAACCGCGCCGGGCATTGCGGACCTGGAGAACGAAGAAACGGGCCACCTTATCCGGAAGTATATGGGCACGAAGCAATCCGTCGACGGAGCATATCGGACCCGTCTGTTCCACGCGATCCGCGACGTGACTGCCGATTCCTTCGGCGGCTGGAAGGCCGTCACCAATGTGCAGGCCGGCGGGGGCCTCTACGCACAACGCATTGTCACGCGCAAACACTACGACATGGAAAAGGCAAAGTCGCTCGCCCTAAAGACCGCGCGGATCGAGCCGTCCGAAGCGGTCTAGAGCAAACCTGATCTAGTACCTTCTGAAGCCTTTGCCGTGGAAGCCACGGTGAAACCCGTTGCCGTGGAACGAACGGCCATGAAATCCGTGGAATCTGCTTCCGTGAAAACGACGGCCATGGAAGCGTTTGCCATGGAAGGCTCTGCCGTGAAATCCGCCCCGGTAAAAGCGCTTGCCGTGAAAGCTTCGTCCATGAAAGCCTCTGCCATAGAAGCGGCTCCCATGGTGAAAACCGCGGCTACGGAAGCCGCCATGGTACCCCCTTCCATAATAGCCGCGCTTGAAAGTGACGGCTTCGACGGGCGCCGAATACCCCAGTGCCCGATCGTGTCCTGTTACTTTCAGGGGCGATGCGTGCGCCCCCGTCGTGAGAGCGACCAATGTCAGCGCTGCCGCGCCCACCAAGATTAGTTTTCCGACAGTTCCAAGCATGACGAACTCCTTTCTGGGTCCGCGGACGTCGAGGGCCCGCAGGATCTTCCCGCCCCAGCTGATCAATTAATTGGGGCCAAACGGCGGGCGCGCCAGGCACATTCGGTCAATAAGCCGTGATTTCCGTTCATCGAAAAGCCCCAGATTTCCCGTGCTTTTGTGAACGGTTGGGGGTCATTGCGGCGAGCGAAAACAAAAAAAGGCCCGACGCACCAAAACGCCGGGCCCTTCGGAAAAAAGTGTGTCCGAACTAGCGGATCGCGATCGGATTGATGACCATTTGCACTGCGCCTTCGAAACGCGGCACGCCAAGCACAAACATGAACTCGTAAGCCTCGTCAGCGGAAAGCTCAGCCGTCTGAATGTTCTCCAGGATGTGAACGCCGCGTTTGGCCAAAAGTGTCGTATGCACGATGAAAATCTCTTCTTCGGATTCGCCCGGTAAGGCTTCCAACGCCCAGGTATCTGCACCGATGGCGACCACGCCCTGATCGGCCAAATACGTGGCACCATCAAGACCAATACCCGGCTGCCCCTGAATGAAACGCTCCGGATCGGTTTCCACGAGGCTTTGCCAGCCTGTGTGAAACAGCACAACATCGCCCTTACCGATTTCGACGCCTTGCGCTTTTGCTTGCGCTTTGATGGCAGCGCTGTTGAACACCGTGCCTTCCGTAAGGATCGGCGCACCATAATACTTTGTCATGTCGATCAGCACGCCACGTGTGGCGATCGCCGGGATTTCGTGGGTGCCAAACTTCTTCAGACCCGTCGGCGTGAACAAGTCCGACACATGAACGCCGTTGTAGTATTTGTGGTCAATGCCGGCGTGACCGAAGCCGTCAATCTGCGTGCCGATACCAAGCCAAGAAATCAACAGGTCATCATTGAAGACGCCCTTTTGCGCGCCTAAGAAGGGACCGCCCGAGCCGTCTCCATGCGGATAAAGCACCATTTGAAAATTACGGGTCCCGAAAGCCGGTGTCTTGGTGCCGGTTACACCGCCCAGCCGATAGGTCTTCCCTTCGGTAACGAGCCCGGCTGCCGCAGTGACTTTTTCCGGCGTAATGTTGTTGACCGCGCCGATCGTGTCGTCCGCACCATATTCCGACGGATACCAATCATCTTCGGCGCTCGCCGCCGTGATCATCAGCCCCGACAACAAAACCCCGCGAAACAGCGCCTTCAACATCCGTGTCCTCCCTGTGGTGCGTTGGCATCCGCCCCTTATTCCGGGATTGCCGCCGGACCGCAAGGGCCTATTGAAGAAGCGGCGAACCGGCCACCGCGATGCGTCGACATGCCGCAAGAACTGGTTGTCCTAAGGATCTTCGCACCCGCAGAACCCCTTTCGCAGATGCAACGCTTCATTTTGGCTCAAATAGGGCGCTGTTCGTTGACAGCACTCTAGACCGATATTACTTTGCCGCAGCGCACAACGCCCGTGCGATCATCCATCCGATGCTGATTTTCGGCCACTTGACGATCGGGTGGGCGTGTGATGGGACAGTCCGCACAGAAAAGAGACAGCAACTGAGGTGGAGAACAGCCGATGAAGGTCCTCGTGCCCGTAAAACGGGTCGTCGATTATAACGTGAAAATTCGCGTGAAGCCTGATCAAACGGGCGTCGATCTGGCAAACGTGAAAATGTCGATGAACCCTTTCGACGAGATTTCGGTTGAAGAAGCCGTCCGTCTGAAAGAAGCCGGCACCGCGACGGAAGTGATCGCCGTCTCCGTTGGACCTCAGCAGGCACAAGAAACCATCCGTACCGCGCTGGCCATGGGCGCCGACCGGGGCATTTTGGTCAAGACCGACGAGACCGTTGAACCCCTGGCAGTCGCGAAAATCCTCAAAGCGATCTGCGATGCCGAAAGCCCGGATCTGGTGATCCTGGGCAAGCAGGCGATCGATGACGACTGCAATCAGACCGGTCAGATGCTTGCCGCCTTGCTCGGCTGGCCGCAGGGAACGTTTGCCTCCGAACTGAAATTTGCCGACGGCAAGCTGGACGTTACCCGCGAAATCGACGGCGGTTTGCAAACCGTCAAGATCAACATGCCGGCTGTTGTGACGGTCGATCTGCGGCTCAATGAACCGCGCTATGCGTCGCTTCCCAACATCATGAAGGCGAAGAAAAAGCCGATCGATGAAAAATCGCCCGAAGAATACAGCGTCGACATCTCACCGCGCCTTGAAGTTTTGAAAGTGACCGACCCGCCCCAGCGTGAAGCGGGCGTCAAGGTGGAAACCGTGGCGGAATTGGTCGAAAAACTCAAAAGCGAAGCAGGTGTCATCTAATGTCTACATTGGTAATTGCAGAACACGATAATGCGTCGCTGAGAGACGCAACCCACAAGACGATTACTGCCGCCGCCGCCCTGGGCGCTCCTGTCACCGTGCTTGTTGCCGGGTCCGGCTGCGCATCTGTCGGCGAAGAAGCATCGAAGCTTGCCGGCGTTGAAAAGGTTTTGGTGGCGGATGATCCGGCCCTTGAGAAACAGCTGGCCGAACCGATGGCCGCTCTTGTAATTTCTTTATCTGGCGATTATTCGGCGATCGTTGCGCCGGCAACCACGAACGGCAAGAACTACAGCCCCCGGATCGCAGCAATGCTCGACTCCGCGCAGATTTCCGAGATTGTTTCGGTGGAAAGCCCAGATACGTTTATTCGGCCCATTTATGCCGGTAATGCCATGCAAACCGTCAAGTCGAGCGACGCCAAGAAAGTCATCACGGTACGGACGACAGCATTTAAGGCTGCGGAAGAAGGCGGCTCGGCACCGGTGGAATCCGTTTCGCTGACGGACAATCCGGGCATCTCTGAATATGTGGGCGAAGAATTGTCCAAATCCGACCGTCCCGAACTGACGTCTGCGAAGATCATCATTTCAGGCGGACGCGGCATGCAAAGCGGCGAGAACTTTGCCATGCTGGAAAAAGTCGCCGACAAACTGAACGCCGCTGTGGGCGCCTCGCGTGCTGCCGTGGACGCAGGCTTTGTTCCCAACGATTATCAGGTCGGTCAGACCGGCAAAGTGGTCGCGCCGGAACTCTACATTGCCGTCGGCATCTCGGGCGCCATTCAGCACTTGGCGGGTATGAAGGATTCAAAAGTGATCGTGGCCATCAACAAAGATGAAGAGGCTCCGATCTTCCAGGTCGCCGACTACGGTCTGGTCGCCGACTTGTTCAAGGCTGTCCCGGAATTGGAAGAGGAACTCGGGAAAGCCGGTTTGTAGAGGCGCGCCTGCGCACAACAAAGGACACATCGGCGCCCGCTGGGTGCTGATGGGCGGGACACATGGAAATAAAACGCATCGGGATTGTGGGTGCCGGCCAAATGGGCAACGGCATTGCGCATGTTTGCGCCCTATCGGGATACGATGTGGTGCTCAGCGACATTAATGAAGACCAGATCAAGAGTGCGCTCGGCACAATTCAACATAACCTGTCGCGGCAGGTGGTGCGTGGCGCAATCACCGAAGCCGACCGGGAAGACACACTTCGCCGGATCAACGGGACCACATTGCTCGACGACCTGAGCGATGTGGATCTGGCCATTGAGGCCGCCACCGAAGACGAACAGGTCAAGCGGTCCATTTATGCCGATCTGTGCCCGGTGCTGCGGCCTGAGGCGATTTTGGCGACCAACACGTCGTCCATTTCCATAACGCGGCTGGCCTCGTCGAGTGACCGCCCCGAGCGTTTCATGGGACTGCATTTCATGAACCCGGTGCCGGTAATGCAGCTTGTGGAGCTCATTCGCGGTATCGCCACCGACGACGACACCTTCGAAACCTTGCAGGGCGTCGTCAAACATATGGGCAAGACCGCCGCCTATTCGGAAGACTTCCCGGCCTTCATCGTCAACCGCATCCTGTTGCCCATGATCAACGAGGCGGTCTACACGCTCTATGAAGGCGTCGGCACGGTGGAAGCCATCGACACCGCCATGAAGCTGGGCGCCAACCACCCCATGGGGCCGTTGCAGCTTGGCGACTTCATCGGTTTGGACACCTGCCTCTCGATCATGCATGTGCTGTATGAAGGCTTGGCCGATTCCAAATACCGTCCGTGTCCGCTGCTGGTGAAGTATGTGGAGGCTGGCTGGCTGGGGCGAAAAACCCAGCGCGGGTTCTACGACTACCGGGGCGATGTGCCGGTCCCCACACGATAGGGGGGAAAGAAAGCCTAACCCTGCATCTCGATGAAGTGCTCAATGAGGATTTGAGCATCATCCGCGTCCCAGGCCGCATCCCCTTCGAGATAGCCGATCAGACGTCCCTTAGGGTCAATCAAATAGGATGTGGGCAAACCTGCCGCGCCGAAATCTTCATGAAGTTTGAGTGTTTGATCATTGAAGAAATCAAGGTTACGGATGCCGTTCGTTTCCATCCAGTCGCGGGCTTTGTCAGGATCCCGGTCTAAACTGATGGCCACCACTTTGAAGCGGCTGCCGCCCAGTGCCTCTTGAAGGCGGTCGAGGGCCGGCATTTCCACGAGGCACGGCCCGCACCACGTGGCCCAAAGGTTGACGAGAATGACTTGGCCCCCAAAATCTGTCACGCGGACCTTGCTCCCTAATTTGTTTGTAAACGGCACTTTCGGGAATTCGGGACGTTCGCTGACGATCACAAAGCGCGCCATGTCGCCACCGGGGACGAAGCCGGAATTGCGGTTGCTCGGCTCGCCCATCATGGCGGCCCCGATCACATAGATCAGAGAAAGAACGCCAATGGCGACGAAAACCGTCAAAATGTGCTTTAAGGACGAATTCATTCCGGGCATCGGCCAAAGTCTTTGCGAGGTCGCGACATGAACAAGAACAAAATGTGGGGCGGCCGGTTTGGCGCCAGCCCCAGCGAGATAATGCAAGAGATTAACGCGTCAATCGATACCGACCGGCGTTTTGCCGCACAGGATATCGACGGATCCCGCGCCCATGCCAGAATGTTGGGGGAAACGGGCATTATCTCAAGAGAGGATGCGGCCAAAATCCTCGATGGCCTCAACACGATTGCGTCAGAGCTGGACGACGGCAGCTTCCCCTATCGAGTTGAATTCGAAGACATTCACCTCAATGTGGAGGCCAGGCTCACGGAATTGATTGGAGCTGCCGCAGGGCGGCTGCACACGGGCCGGTCGCGCAATGATCAAGTGGCCACCGATTTTCGGCTTTGGGTTCGGGATGCGATCGACCGGGTTTTGACCGGACTCGCCGCCTTGCAGACAGCCCTTGTGGATCAAGCCGAAAACCATGCCGAAACGATCATGCCGGGCTTTACTCATCTACAGACCGCGCAACCGGTCACGTTCGGCCATCACTGCCTTGCCTATGTGGAAATGTTCGAACGCGATATGGGGCGGTTCAGCGATGCGCGGCGCAGGCTTAATGAGAGCCCGCTGGGTGCCGCGGCACTTGCCGGCACATCCTTTCCGATCGACCGGGACATGACGGCCAAAACGCTTGGCTTTGATGCACCCATGCGCAATTCATTAGATGCGGTGTCGGACCGGGACTTCGCCCTTGAAACCGCGAATGCGGCAACGATTTGTGCCGCTCACTTATCGCGGTTGGCGGAGGAGATTGTCGTCTGGTGCTCCGCCCAATTCGCCTTTGTGCAGTTGCCCGACGATCTGACGACGGGGTCGTCGATCATGCCGCAAAAGAGAAATCCGGATGCCGCGGAATTGATCCGTGCAAAGACGGGCCGGGTCAATGGGGCTGCCATCGCGCTGCTCACCATGATGAAAGGCCTGCCGCTTGCCTATTCCAAAGACATGCAGGAGGATAAGCAGCCAGTGTTCGATGCGGTCGATTCTCTGGAGTTGAGCCTGACGGCCATGACAGCCATGATCACCGCCCTAACCGTTCACAAAGACAACATGGCGGTGGCAGCAGCCCAGGGGTTCTCCACGGCCACGGATCTTGCCGACTGGCTGGTACGCGTGTTGAAAATGCCATTCCGCGACGCCCATCACACAACAGGCACCCTGGTCGCGCTGGCCGAAAAGAAGGGCATCGCCCTGGACGCGCTTACCCTCCAAGACATGCAGTCGGTGGAAAAGCGCATCACTGAAGATGTTTACTCGGTTCTATCGGTCGAAAATTCGGTTAAGAGCCGCGTGAGCGCCGGCGGCACGGCACCGGAAAGGGTTCGCGAGATGGTTTCTTTCTGGCAGAATAGGCTCAAGTGAGCCTCATAATTGGGTGAAAGTACACATGAAAGTTTCACGAGCCAGCTATATGGTTATTGCGCTTTTCGCGACGGCGGTCATTTTGTCAGCCTGCGGAAAGAAAGCGCCCTTGGAGACACCGCCACCGCGTGAGGAGAAAGAGACGTCGGACGTCGCCTCCTGGGTGCCGATTGGATAACACTGAAGTTCAGTATTCATGCACCATTTCGATTACATTCGCGGCACGCTCTATGCCGAGGGCGTTGCCATTTCGGAAATCGCAAAGGACGTGGGCACACCGTTCTATTGCTATTCGTCCGCCACGCTCGAGCGCCATTACAATGTGTTTAAAGGCCCGTTCCCGCAGGACACGTTGGTTTGCTATTCGGTTAAAGCCAACTCGAACACATCGGTGATCGCCACCTTGGCCCGCCTCGGCGCCGGTGCGGACATCGTTTCCGTCGGTGAATTGCGCCGGGCCTTGAAGGCCGGTGTGCCGCCGGAAAGAATCGTCTTTTCCGGTGTCGGCAAACAGCCGGAGGAACTGGCCGAAGCGCTCGACGTGGGCATCTACCAATTCAACGTAGAGTCTGAAGCAGAACTCCAGACATTATCCGACATCGCCGTGCAGAAAGGCGTCACGGCGCCGATCGCCCTGCGGGTCAACCCCGACGTGGATGCCAAAACGCTGGCGAAGATTTCGACGGGGCGCAGCGAGAACAAATTCGGCATCCCCTGGGCCCAGGCAGAGGCCGTCTATGACCTGGCGGGCCGGTTGCCGGGCATCGACGTCGTCGGTCTCGACGTTCATATCGGCAGCCAGATTACGGAATTAGCCCCCTTTGAATCAGCTTTTCTAAAAGTGGTTGAGATGGTGACCCGGTTGCGCGCCCGGGGGCACAACATTTCACGCATCGATTTGGGCGGCGGTCTCGGCATTCCCTACCAAACAGGCAATACACCTCCTCCGCATCCGGATGAATATGCGGCGCTCATAAATCGCATCGTCGGTGATCTGGAAACGCAGATCATCTTCGAACCAGGCCGGCTCATCGCGGGCAATGCCGGCATCCTGGTGAGCAAGGTGGTGTACACCAAAGACACGGGCACGCGCTCGTTCCTTATCCTTGATGCCGCCATGAACGATCTCATTCGGCCGGCGCTTTATGATGCCCATCACGATATTATTCCGGTAATGCAGCCACAGGCCGGCTATGCGCCCACCATCTACGATGTGGTCGGCCCGGTCTGCGAGTCCACCGACACTTTTGCCAGGGCGCGTCAATTGCCGGACATGGCGCCGGGCGATTTGGTGGCCTTTCTGTCGGCGGGCGCCTATGGGGCCGTCCAGGCGGGTACCTACAATACCCGCCCCCTGGTTCCGGAGGTTCTGGTCTGCGGCGGGCGCTATTCCGTGGTCCGGCCGCGCCCAAGTCTTGACGCATTGTTAGCGCTTGATGTGGTAGCGCCTTGGCTTGAAGAAACGGCCAAATAACCGCATCCTTGAGATAGGGCCCGCCCAGCGATTGGCAGGGCTTAAAGGGATCTTGGTGAAGAAAACAGACTCCGCCAGCCGCCGCGCCGGCTCAACACGCTATAGCGGCACCATAGAGCGTCAGATTCGCCTGACGCGGCTGGCCCTGGCGTGGGAGCAGGTCTGGAAGGCCTTGTGGCCCGCCAGCGGATTTGTCGGATTGTTCGTTGGCCTAAGTCTGCTCGGAACTTGGGCGTTTCTACCCGGTAGCATCCATGCCGCAGCACTTGCCGCCACCATCGCAGCAACCGCCGTGTCGCTCTGGTTCGGTTTCAGATCTTTTTCGGTTGCAAATCGGGACCAGGCCATCCGGCGCCTCGAAACGTCAAACCGGATCGATCACCGCATCCTTTCCAGCTTGCATGACAAACTTGCGCCGGTGTCGATCAACGACGACACGGATGTTTTGTGGCGCGAACACAAGCGGCGGCTTGCGCAACAAGTCAACAATGTAAAGGCGCCCATGCCGCGCAGCCATTTGCCGCGGCGCGATCCGAACGCTTTCAGGTTTGCGGTCGTGTTGTTGCTGTTCGTCGCCGGCGTGATTGCCCAGGGTGACTGGGAACACCGTCTGCAGCTTGCCCTCAGTCCCAACACGAAGGAAACGATCGGTCAGGTAACGCGCATCGACGCTTGGATCACGCCCCCCACCTATACCGATACGCCGCCCCTGTTCCTGACGGAAGACGGTGCTGTTTCCGAAACCGTTCAAAACGAAACTATTCTGGTGCCGGAAGGATCGCACCTTTCCGTAAAGGTGAGTGGCAGCACGCAACAACCGACCTTGAGCTTGAGCGGGCGTGCTGATACCGACGCCGATTTTGTTGCCCAGTCCGACAGCGTGTTTGAGGCCAAACTGACGGTTACGGAAACGACGCGAGTGAATGTCCGTCAAGGCTTGTTCTCTTTGGTCGTTTGGGACATTTCGGTGTCGCCCGACACCGTGCCTGTGGTGGCCCTCACCGGCAAGGTAGAGCCGGATCATCGTCAGGCAGTCAACGTGCCTTACAAAGCAACAGACGATTACGGCATTTCGGAATTGTCGTTGTTTCTTACCCTCAAGGACAAAGACGCTGGCGTCGCCAAATATTACGGCTCGGAGCACAGCGTCGAGCTGACACCGTTATCGCTGGATTCAACGTCGATCAAAGAAACGGCGCAAGAGAACTTGACCGAACACCCTTGGTCCGGGTTGCCGGTCGAGCTGACCGTCCGCGCCAAGGACGAGCGCGGCCAACGAGGTGAAAGCATCCCTGTACAGATTACCTTGCCGGAACGTCACTTCACCAAACCGCTTGCCGCCGCGGTCATCGAACAAAGAAAAAATCTGGCGCATGGTCTCATGACCGCTGAAAAGGTAGCGAAGTATCTGGACGCGCTGACCACCGCGCCGGACGATACATATTTCGAGGACATCACAATCTATCTGGGCATGCGTGCTGCCTATTGGCGATTGTCGCGCGTCGCCGATTTCACAAAGTATCGCGCGCTGGCGGCCCGCCAGATGCCCGGCGTCCAATCTCAGGAAGCTGTGGACGATTTCGACGAAAAGATAGAAACACTGACCAAAAGCACCGTAAAGCTGCTGTGGGACGTGGCACTCAAGATTGAGGACGGCGATAAATCCCTCGCCGAGCGTGAATTGCTTGCCGCTCAAGAAGCGCTTATGGAAGCGCTTGAGAACGGCGCGAGCGACGAAGAAATCGCGGCTCTGGTGGAGAACCTAAAGCAGGCGCTCGACCGCTATTTGGAAGCTCTGGCGCGCCAGGCTCTAGAGGAGTTTCAGAGAACCGGGCGCGCGCCGCCTCCGGCCGACCCCAATGCGCCAGTCATCGAGATGGAAGATCTGGATGATCTGCTGGAATCAATCGAGGAGCTTGCGGAAACCGGCGCCAGGGAGTCAGCGCGCCAGCTATTGTCCCAATTGCAGGGGTTATTGCAAAACCTGCAGCCCGGCGACTTTGCACCGTCGCTCACGCCCTCTCAACAGGCGATGCAAAATGCGCTGGGCAAGCTCGGCGACATGATCGGCGATCAGCGCGGTGTCATGGATGAGACCTTTCAACAAAACCAAAACGGCACCGCCCCCCAAACCGGCGAAGACGGGGACCCTGCCCAAGCCCTACAGGATCTGGCGAACCGGCAGCGCGGCATCGGCGATACGCTGGAAGGAATATTGGGAGAGCTCGGTGAGAACGGCGCCGACATTCCGTCCGCCCTCGGACAAGCTGAGCGCTCCATTGAACGCGGGGCAAACGCGCTTGACTCGGGCGAAACCGGCCGCGCCTTGGATCAACAGGGGCGGACCATCGACCAGTTGCGACAAGGCGCCCAGGAATTGGCCCAACAGCTCCTTGACCAATTGCAAGGTTCCGGTACTGGGATTGGCCAGGGCGGACAGCGGGGTCGCGACACAGACCCGCTGGGCCGCCCGAATGCGGGCGCCGGTCCCGATTTCGGCGATTCCGTCAAAGTGCCCAGCGAACGGTCCCTTCAACGGGCCCGCGATATCCTTAAAGAAATCCAGCGCCGCGCGGCCGACAAGTCACGGCCCATGCCTGAGCTTGAATATCTGGAGCGTCTGCTGAAAAGATTCTGAGGGCTGTTGCCGCCGCGCCGATGTATTTTCTCAACGTCTTTGCGAGGAGCGAGCTGCCCTGGATCACCCGGACGGAGTTTATCCTTGTGCTGGCCGAAGGCCAGACACGAGGGCCGGGTGATGACGCATTTGGTAAATTGTCCGCCCCTTCCTCTTTCGTCATTACACGGTAAGCGGCCCGCAGGGTCGCGCATCCGGGTAATCCAGAGCCGCTTGCGCTGAGCGGCTGGCAATGGATTGCTTCGCGGAGCCTGTCCTCCGGCCGCGCACAGCGCGGACCGGGACGCTCGCAATGACGAGTTGTGGAATCGTGGCTAACGCCGGCATCTTCCCTAAACCGTCGCGCACAGGGCTTCTTCTACCTGTGCGCAGATATCATCCATCGAAAATGGCTTGGAAACGATGGTGTGGACCAAATCATCCAACGCTTCGGCGCGTTCTTTTTCGGCCACATAGCCGGTCATCATGATGATGGGCAGATCCGGATGATTGCGCGATGCATTCAGCGCAAGGGTAATGCCGTCCATCACAGGCATCATGATGTCGCTCAACAAGAGATCGAACCGTTCTTTGCCCAGCAATGCGAGCGCTTCCGCACCGTCTTCCGCGGTCGCCACCTTATGGCCCCGCAAGCTCAACGCCCGCGCAAGGAACACCCGGAGGGCTTCTTCGTCGTCCGCAACCAGAATGTGTGCCATAAGCTTATAGACCCACGCGCGCGACACGCGTTTCAAACTGAGACAGAATCCTATCTGCGCTACTGGTGCCCCAAGGATATTAAGACTTCGTTTATGACGTTTGGGCGGTGGGCACCCGGGGGCGTTCGCTTTCCCGCCTACAATCCGGAAACGGTGTCATTCTGGTCGAACTCGACCTTCAGATGGGTCGCGCCGTTCGGCGGACTGTGAAGGTTCGAGACAAAGCGATAGTCTTCCTGTGGGTCCAAGCGTCCCAACGGTAAGGCGTGGAACCACCAGTAAACCTCTTCACCCTTTTCATCCATCAGGCTGAGGCGTACCCGCGGCACGGGAACCGCCCGGTTGGTGAGGTTCACAACCCGTCCCCGTACGGACAGGATCGGCAGACCATCTTCCGTGTTGCGTTCCGTGGCGATGTCGCGCAAGGCGATGCCGGTCACATTGGTATCAATGCCCAATACCCGATAGGCGGAGACGGTCTGCGGCCAGGCCTTTACGATAAAGTGGCGGTATTGGTAAGCGCTTGCGGTCGCACCCCCCATAATGAGCAAGAGGAGTGCCCAGCCGGCAATATGAGCCGCGGAGAGGCCGGCACGCGCGGTACGGGGCACAGGCTGCCCTGACTCATCACCGTAACCATGATCATGGTCGTCCGCGCCAAATCCCTCAACCGTATCGATCGCATGGTCTTCGGGTTCAGGTGCCGCTTCCTGGAACCAGACGAATCCACAATTGGCACACTTCACTTTGCGTCCGGATGGCGCAAACGCCTTCTCGTCCGCCTTGTAGCGTTTTCCACAATCGGGACACGTGATAATCATAGTTTTTCCGCCCTCTGCCCCTCAGTTTTATTGACATATGACGCCGCACAAGGCAAGGACGGCAAGGGGCCATCACTGGACCTTTCTGCAACACGTGAGCTCGGAATCTCCCCGTGATCCGCTTTGAAAATGTCGGCATGCGCTATGGCTCGGGACCAGAAATCCTGCGCGATATCTCGTTTCATATCGCGCCCGGATCGCTGCATTTTCTGACCGGCCCCTCCGGTGCCGGAAAAACCTCGCTTTTGAAGCTGATGTTGCTCACCCATCGCCCATCGCGTGGCCTGATCTCGCTGTTTGGCGCCGATTTGGCCACCACGCCGCGCCACGTTTTCCCCGAAATTCGGCGCCGCGTTGGGGTGGTTTTCCAAGATTTTAGGCTTCTGGATCATCTTTCGGCTTACGACAATGTGGCTTTGCCCCTGAGGGTCGCCTCTCTCCGGGAAGCAGAATACCGCGAAAATGTCATCGAACTGTTGACTTGGGTCGGATTAGGCGACCGGATCGATGCGCGGCCGCCAACCCTGTCCGGCGGCGAAAAACAGCGGGTGGCTATTGCCAGGGCGGTGGTGGCCAAGCCGGACCTGCTGTTGGCCGACGAACCCACAGGCAATGTGGACCCGGAAATGGGCGATCGCCTGCTCCGGCTTTTCATGGAACTCAACAAATTAGGCACGTCAGTCATCATCGCGACCCATGATTTCGCCATTCTGGACCGTTACGCTGCGCCGGAAATGCGCCTCAGAGATGGGTACATGACCTATATGACCACCGTACAAGCGCAAAAACAGCGGGAGCGCCACCCGCTTAGCCGGAAACGCAGCAGGGCCTGATAGAGCGAAGACCTTGGATAAACCTGGCAAAATCCTGCCGCGTGGCGGCACCATCGGGCGCCCTCTACAAACGGTGATGGCAATCATGTGTTATCTGGCGGCACTGTCCCTGGGCAGCGCGCTGGCGGTCAATCGCCTGTCCGAGAATTGGACATCCGACTTGGCCGGACAAATCACCGTGACGGTTAAATCGGTCCGCGGCGTGTCACTTGATCAACAAATGGATGGGGCACTCGCCGTATTGGAAACAACGAAAGGGGTGTTGCTTGCCCGGGCGGCTTCTGACGGCGAACTGAAGGCGCTGCTCACGCCTTACTTGGGCAACAGTGTCGAAATCGACCGGCTGCCCATTCCAAAGTTAATCTTTGTACAGATTGATACGATCAACAAACCGGATTTCGAGGAACTTGCAACGCGCCTTACCGAAGCGGCGCCGGGTGCTGCCCTCGACGATCATTCGCGATGGAACGCGCAGCTTCAAAGTTTTGCCACGGGGCTCGCGAGCGTCGGGCTTGCCGTCTTGCTGCTGACTACCGTTGCGACCATCGCCACCGTGATTTACGCAACACGCGCCGGATTGTTGGCGAACAGGGACACAATCGAAGTGTTGCACATGGTCGGTGCGCAAGACCGTTTCATCGCCGGCGAATTTCAGAATCATTTCTGGTCGCTTGGATTGATTGCGGGCTGCATCGGGCTGGCGGCGGCGGCGATTACCTTTTGGGGATTTGCATCGCTTACGGATCATTCCACCAGCTTGCTCACGCCTGACTTTACCCCTACCGCCATCGAAATCGCCTCGCTTCTCCTGATCCCCATCTTTGCCTCGTTGGTATCCATGGTAACAGCCCGGCTGACGGCATTGAGCGTGATCGGACAGATGCCCTAGAGGCCAATACTATGCGCCCGAAACTTGTGCTGCTCGATCGCGACGGTGTGCTCAACGAAGACCGCGACGATTTCATTAAGAACCCGGGCGAACTGATCATGTTGCCCGATAGCGCAGCGGCGGTGGGAAAACTCACCGCTGCCGGCATCAAAACCGCCATTGTCACCAACCAATCGGGTATTGGCCGCGGCCTATTCGACGAAGCGATGCTGACGCGCATTCACGAGCAGCTGCGCAACGAAACGGCCCGTTTCGGCGGACATTATGACGCCATTTTCTTCTGCCCAGATCCTCCCTGGGCGGCAGGCCCAAACCGAAAACCCGAACCCGGCATGTTGCGCCAAGCCATGTCGCGTTTCCGGGCAACACCGGGAGAATGTGTCTTGATCGGGGACAGTCTGCGCGACTTGCAGGCGGCTCAAAAGGCCGGATGCCGACGGATCCTGGTACGCACGGGCAATGGCGCCAAAACGCAAGCGCAAGGGCTCCCCCCGGAAGTATTACCGGTTTCCGTGTATAATGATTTGGGCGCCGCGGTGGATACATTATTGGGGGAGTAGACCGGTTTCCGCCGGGCTAAGCGCCCTCCCCGAACGACAAAAAAACCTTGGCTTAAGAAGGCTTTGCTAGGCTTGGGCCGTTCAAGGAGGAAATGTCGTCCCATGTCGCTGGGTCTAGACCGATTCGTCAGACGCGCGTTTTTGCCCCTGCTGCTCGCCATCAGTGCCGCCTGGGTGTGGGGACTGGTGAGCTTCGTAAACGGTCTGCCCAAGCCGCTGCCTTTGATGCCCGGCACTGCGGACGGCATCGTGACGCTGACCGGCGGACCGGACCGGATCAGGACCGGGATGGCCTTGCTGGACAATGGGGCCGCACCGCGCCTTCTGATCTCGGGCGTCTTTCAAGACACCAGCCGAGCCGACCTACGCCAATTGCTCGGAAGATCCCAAGCGCGATTTGACTGCTGTGTGGATGTGGGGCGCGTTGCGCGCAACACGGTGGGCAATGCTCAAGAAACAGCGAATTGGGCAAAACAGCGTGGCTATAAAAAAATCATCATCGTGACGGCCGCCTTTCACATGCCGCGCAGCTTGCTTGAACTGCAGGACGCCATGCCCGGCGTGGAGCTTATTCCGTATCCGGTGGTATCCACCAGCGAAAACCTGAACGGCTGGTGGTCGCGTCCCTCGACAATCCGTAAGCTGAGCTTCGAATACACAAAATACTTGCTAACCCGCCTGCGTTTGAGCATCTTCTGACGGCGTCAATAACAACAAAACAAGCCTTATGCTTCTGTTGCGGTCGATTTTGTTTCAAACCTATTGGTGGGGCATTTCTGCGGTGATGACGATCAGTCATGTGCCACTGTTCCTGGCCCCACGCAAATGGACGGTGCATCAAATCAAGATGTGGGGCCGGGTTTCCCTATGGGGACTGCGGAACATTGTCGGGCTTGATGTGGAAGTGCGCGGCCGCGAGCACATTCCCCAGGGCGGCGCCCTGATTGCGTCAAAGCACCAGACCATGTGGGAGACCATCGCCCTCTTCAATCTCAATCCGGATCCGGCGATCATCTTCAAGCGAGAGCTCACCTATGTGCCGTTTTACGGCTGGTACGCCATGAAGGCGGGCATGATCCTGATTGACCGGTCGACCAAGGCCACGGCCATGCGGCGCATGATCCGCCGGGGTCAGGAATGCATCGACCAAAACCGGCAGATCGTTGTGTTCCCGGAAGGCACCAGGCGGCCGGTAGGGGCTGAACCCGATTACAAATCGGGGATTTATGGGCTCTACGGCCAGTTGAACGTGCCGTGCGTGCCGGTGGCCCATAATTCGGGGCTTTATTGGCCAAGGCGCGGCTATACCTGGCGCCCCGGCAAGGTGATCATCGAATTCCTGCCGCCGATCGCCCCGGGCCTGAAACGCCAAGAATTCATGGACACCCTGCAAAACACCATCGAAGCCGCCACCGACCGGCTGGTGGCAGAGGGGCAAAACTAGAACATTAACGAACACGTAACGATTGCGAACAAAAAGCGAACATTTTGTTGGTTCACTGGCAAGGATGCGCTAAAGTGAGCCCGCTATGCTGAGGGAAATAACCAACCGAGAGGCAAGATCACCAACGGAACTGAGATGACGGAACTGACAGGCCTGCCGCATCACATTTGGGACATGAAATACCGCCTCAAGAACGCGGAGGGCACGCCCGTTGACGCCACCCTTCAGGATAGTTGGCGGCGCGTGGCCAAGGCCCTGGCGCAGGCGGAAAAACCGTCAGCGCGCGTGTTTTGGGAAGACGGGTTTTACCGGGCCCTGGACGGCTTCCGCTTCCTGCCGGCAGGACGCATCTTGGCGGGCGCCGGCACCGACCGGGACGTCACCCTTTTCAACTGTTTCGTCATGGGCACCATCCCCGACGATATGGGCGGCATTTTCCAAAGCCTGAAGGAAGCCGCCCTGACCCTGCAGCAGGGGGGTGGCATCGGCTATGACTTTTCCACCCTGCGCCCGAAAGGCGCGCTGGTGCGCGGCGTCGGCGCCGATGCGTCCGGCCCCATCTCCTTCATGGATGTGTGGGATGCCATGTGCCGCACCATCATGTCGGCAGGCTCGCGCCGCGGCGCCATGATGGCCACGTTGCGCTGTGACCACCCGGACATAGAAGCCTTCATTACCGCGAAGCGCGATGCGGACCGTTTGCGCATGTTCAATCTGTCGGTGTTGGTGACCGACGAATTCGTGAATGCGGTGAAGGCGGACGATCCATGGCCCCTCACCTTCGGCGACAAGACCTACCGCACGGTTCCCGCGCGCGCCCTGTGGGACAAGATCATGACGGCCACATATGACTATGCGGAGCCGGGCGTGATCTTCATTGACCGGATCAACCAAAAAAACAATCTCAATTACTGCGAGACGATTGCGGCGACTAATCCGTGCGGGGAGCAACCGCTGCCCCCCTATGGCGCCTGTCTGTTGGGGTCGATTAACTTGTCGCGGCTTATAAACGATCCGTTCGGCAAGAACGCGCGCCTGGACGACGATGCGTTGGCCGCCTTGGTTCCCGTGGCCGTGCGTATGATGGACAATGCCATCGACGTTTCCAAATTTCCCTTGGAAGAACAAGCGCAAGAAGCGCAAGCCAAGCGCCGTATCGGATTGGGCGTCACAGGCCTTGCCGATGCGCTGATCATGTGCGGCGCGCGCTATGGCAGCCCACAATCGATCGCGCTGATCGAACGCTGGATGAAGGCCCTGCGCGACCGCGCCTACCGCGCGTCCGCCGAATTGGCAGCGGAAAAAGGCGCTTTCCGGCTTTACGACAAGCAGGCCATCGCCAAATCTGACATGGTGAAAAGCCTGGATGCCGATCTGCAAGCATTGATCGCGAAAAACGGCCTGCGCAATGCGCTGCTCACCTCCATTGCGCCCACCGGCACGATTTCTCTGTTGGCGGATAATACGTCGAGCGGCGTGGAACCTGTTTTTGATCTTGCCTACAAACGCAAAGTGCTTCAGCCCGACGGCTCGTCCCGCGAAGACGATGTGGAAGACTTTGCGGTGAAGCTCTATCGCGCACAAACCCGCCGCAAGACGACGCTGCCGAAAAGTTTCGTAACGGCTCAAGACCTAAGCCCGCAAGACCATGTGGCCGTTCAAGCCGCGGTCCAAAAATATGTGGACAGCTCGATCTCCAAAACCATCAACGTGCCCGAAGAAATTTCGTTCGACGATTTCAAATCCGTCTACATGGACGCGTGGGACCATGGATTAAAAGGCTGCACCACTTATCGGCCCAATCCGGTGACGGGCGCCGTTTTGTCGACCACACCCGCACCGGCAAAGCCCGCCCCGGCGGCCACCGGTTTTGCCGAAAGCGATGTGGTCTACATGACCGAACCCCTCGACCGGCCGCCCGCATTGGAAGGCCACACTTACAAAGTGCGCTGGCCCGACAGTGACCATGCCATGTACATCACCCTCAACGATATTGAGAGCGACGGGCGAAGGCGGCCGTTCGAGATTTTCATAAATTCCAAGAATATGGAGCATTACGCTTGGACCCTGGCGCTCACCCGCATGATTTCCGCTGTGTTCCGCCGCGGCGGCGATGTGAGCTTCGTGGTCGAGGAACTTAAAGCCGTTTTCGACCCACGGGGCGGGCAATGGATGAACGGGGAATATGTACCGTCACTGCTCGCGGCCATCGGCAATGTGATCGAACAGCACATGGTCCGCATCGGCTTCCTCAAAGAAGGCGATGCGCCCCTTGACCTGCCGGAACAGAAACGGGCGGCTGTTTTGCTGCCGCCGGAAGGGGCGGCCGGGCGTTACCGCCGCTGCCCCAAATGTTCCAACCCAACCCTGATTCGCCAAGAAGGGTGCGATACCTGCGCCAATTGCGGCTATTCCAAATGCTCCTAAGCTAAACTGCCCATGCCGCCCGCCCCCCTTGAGCTGTCGACCGAAGAGGCCCGCCGCACCCTGCTGAATTTGCAGGGGCTGGCGCGCAACCCAACGGAAAAGCTCTCGAAAGAAGCGCTCTACCAGCTCATCGAAGATATGGGCTATGTGCAATTGGACAGCATACGGACGGTCGAGCGGGCCCATCACCACATACTGTTTTCGCGCAATCAAACCTATCGTCAGAAACAGCTCGACACGCTCTACGAAAACGGCCAGTGCTTGACCGAGCAGTGGACTCACGACGCGTCAATCATCCCGTCCAAATGGTTCCCCTATTGGAAGCACCGCTTCCCGGCCATCAAAAAGAAGTACCGGCAAAGCGCCTGGTGGCAGAAACGGGTCAAGAACCCCAAAAAAGCGCTCCAACTGGTCACAGAGCGCATCGAGCAAGACGGCCCCGTGGGCGCGCGCGACTTCGAAACCGTCAAAGCCAACATCCGGGATACCTGGTGGGGGTGGAGCCCGCAAAAAGCGGCATTGGAATATCTCTGGCGCACCGGCGAGCTTGCCGTGGTGCGCCGCCACAACTTTCAGAAGATTTATGACCAGACCCACCGGGTATTGCACGAAGACCACGCGGCTCCGGAAGTTTCCAGATCAGCATTCGTCGATTGGGCCTGCCGGTCCGCCCTTGAGCGCCTGGGTGTGGCAACACCGGGGGAAATCGCCCGCTTCTGGGATGCCTTAAGTCCGGCAGACGTTACCAAATGGCTCAACAAAGCCGGCGCCGACACCGCCGTGCCTGTGTCCATTCAGGGGAGAAACGGCAATGGTGCCCGCGCGGCGTTTGCCAGGCCCGATATTGAACAAGTCATCGACGCATTAGAAGCGCCGCCAAATCGTATTCGTCTAATTTCGCCCTTTGATCCGGTCATCCGCGACCGCCAGCGCCTAGAGCGGCTTTTCGGTTTCGACTACCGCATCGAGATTTTCGTCCCCGAAAAGAAACGCAAATTCGGCTACTACGTGTTCCCCATTCTTGAGGGTGAGCGGTTCATCGGCCGCATCGACCTGAAAGCCTTCCGCAAAGAAAACCGGCTGGCGGTTCAAGGATTATGGCTAGAACCCAAAATTAAGCTCACCAAGGGCCGCAAACAAAAGCTCGAGGCGGAACTAGACAGGGTGCGCCGGTTTGTGGGCCTTGATAGAATAGATCCGGGGATCACGGGAATCATATCGTCTTAACGGGACAACACGCTTCTTCGCCCATCCCGGCCAAGTCCGTCATCAGGGGAAATCTTCCATCATGAGCCAATTGCGTTCGCCACTCATATGGGTTCCGCTTGTGGTCCTTGTCGTGTTGATCGGCGGCTACACGATCTATTGGCACTCTCTCAAGCAGGACGTACTAGACGGTGTTGCTGAATGGGCGGACGACCGGCGCGCTGATGGAATGATTGTGACATACGACCGCGCCGTCGTCACCGGATTCCCCCTGGATCTCAATCTCGACATTCACACGCTCACGATTGCGGATCCACAGCATCCCAATGAGTGGTCTTGGACGGGCGATCATGTGGACGTCGCCTTGAATCCGTTCCAATTGACCCGGGTGAATGCCCACTTTCTGGGCGATCACCAGTTCACCTATGTGGACCGTCAACAGACCGACAAATCGCTGCGCAACGAGATTCTCAGCGAAGCAGACAATGCGCGCCTCGCGCTCACCTTAGGTCGCAACAAGGTAAAACAGATCTACAGCGAAATTGATGGCTGGCGCGGCCAGTTTCGCGCAGCCGGGAGCGACCAGTTCTTACCCGTCACTGCGGAGAAATACCGCATGCAGATTGAAACCACCCCGCAAGATACAAATGGTCCGCTCGTGACGGCGGAGGAGAATACGCTCGAAACCCAAACCATGTTGCTGCAACTGGAAACACTGACCTTGCCCGCCGGCACATTCCCGCCCCTTGGCGACGTGATCGGCCTTGTGGAAGCGAAAACGCAACTTCGCAACTTGCCCGCCGATTTTCAGCGTGCGGACGACCGAGACGACGCCCTGCGGCGCTGGGCGGAAAAGGACGGATCGTTCGACATCGAAGCGCTCCATATGCTGTGGGGAGATCTTGACCTTACCGCCGAGGGGGAGATCTCACTCGACCGCCGGTATCGGCCCCAAGGGGCCATCACCACATTGGCCGGCGGATACAATGATGTGATCGACGGCTTGACGGAACAAGGCCAGTTGGACGAGACGTTGGCCAGCATCATCAAATCAGCCCTCAATCTCATCGCGCTGACAGGTAAGGATGAGAAAGGCCGTCTACACATCCCCCTCGATATGCGCGGCGGCATGCTTTATCTGGGCCCCATTAAGCTGACCGACCTGCCGCCGCTGGTGTCCGAAGAAGACTGACGATCCATCCCGAGCACGGCAAAGAGAAACTCCGAAACGTGGTCAGCGTCGCGGCAGTGGATGACCCGGATGCCCGTCTTGCAGACGGCTTACCGTGTCATGACGAATGGGGTTCTTGTCCCCGTGCGTCATCACCCGGCGAGCGTAAGCGAGTCCGGGTGATCCAGGGCAGCTTAAACACTATTCTTCCGGGGATTTTGGACCGCGTCGGCCGAAATCGGGCACCGGGGTCTCCTGGCCCGCATCGATAATGTTGCGCCGAATGTCGCGCGTGCGCGAGAACAGATCGAACAACATTTCTCCGTCGCCCCATCTGATGGCCCGCTGCAAAGCGGCCAAGTCTTCGGAAAACCGTCCCAACACTTCCAGCACGGCATCCTTGTTGTTGAGAAACACATCCCGCCACATGGTGGGGTCGGACGCGGCGATACGCGTGAAGTCGCGAAAACCGCCAGCGCTGTATTTGACCACTTCGCTTTCGGTGACCGTCTCCAAATCGGACGCGGTGCCCACAATATTGTACGCAATCAAGTGAGGAATGTGGCTGGTGACCGCCAGCACCAAATCGTGGTGCTTAGCATCCATTACATCCACCCGCGCGCCACACTGTTCCCAAAAATGGACAAGCTTCGACAACGCATCGGCGTCCGTCTTAGCGTCGGGCGTGAGAATGCACCAGCGATCGTCGAACAATTCGGCAAATCCCGCTTCCGGCCCCGACACTTCCGAACCGGCGATAGGGTGTCCCGGAATAAAATGCACACCGTCCGGCAAATGGGGCGCCACGTCGTCGATGACCGCGGTCTTAACGGAACCCACATCGGTCACGATCGCGCCGGCATCCAACGCCGGACCGATGGCTTTGGCGATCGCTCCAAAAGTGCCGACCGGTGAACACAAGATCACCAGGTCCGCTCCCTTTGCTGCTGCGGCCGGGTCGCTTTCAATTGCATCGACCAGCCCCAGGCGCAAGGATGTATCTTGGGTTTCCTTAGATCGCGCAGCGCCAGAAATCATCCCCGCCAAGCCGCGCCGCCTTATGGCAAGGCTCAGGGAAGAGCCGATCAGCCCGATGCCGATCAGCGCAATCTTGTCGAACAGCGGTTTGGCGCTGTCAGCGTCAGCCTTTGCCATCTTCTTGGCCCAGGAAATTTTTGAGGCAGTCGATCACGCCGCGATTGTGTTCCACCAAACCTACGGTCATGCGCAGAGCATTCGGCAAACCGTAATTGGTGACATCGCGCAGCACATATCCGTTGTTACTCAGATACACATTGGCGTCCGCGGCGGTCTTGCCCGGCGTTTCCGGAAAGCCGATCAGCACAAAATTGCCGACACTTTGTGTGGTCTCAAGACCCAGTGCCCCCAACTCGGCGCGCAACCAGCTCAGCCAGATATCGTTGTGGTCGATGGCCTTCTGCGTGAATGTGTGATCTTGCAGCGCCTCGATACCGGCCAATTGCGCCGGCTGCGACGTATTAAAAGGGCCTCGTATGCGATTGAGCACATCGGCCACCGAACTGGGGCAATACCCCCACCCTAAGCGCAATGCCGCAAGGCCGTGCACCTTCGAAAATGTCCGTGTCATGATGACATTGTCGTGGGATTCGACCAAGTCGATACCTGTTTCGTAATCATTGCGGCGCACATATTCCGCGTAGGCTGCATCGATCACCAACAGCGTTTCTTCAGGCAGCTCTTTTCGAAGCCGGCGCACTTCGTCGGACGGCACATAGGTGCCTGTCGGGTTGTTGGGGTTGGCCAAAAAAACGATCTTGGTTTTGTCGTTGGCAAGACCCAGAATGGCATCTACGTCGGCGGTAAGGTTCTTCTCCGGCGCGACGCGCGGCACAGCGCAGGCCGCCTTGGTGACGATCGGGTACACCAAGAAAGCATGCTCGCTGTAGATGACCTCGTCGCCCGGATTCAAATAAGCCTGTGCAAGCAGGTGAAGGATCTCGTCCGACCCGTTGCCGCAAACTATGCGATCCGCATCCAAACCATATTGGCCGGCAATCGCTTCCCTCAACGCGGCCGCACTTCCCTCCGGATACAGATGCAGCTCGCCGGAGGCCTTCAGATAAGCCTCGATCGCATTGGGGCTGGGTCCGAACGGCGTCTCATTCGACGACAGTTTGATGGCCTTCTGCCCGCCGAGAGCCTTGGTCGCGCCGGGAACATAGGGCTCTATCAGGTTAATTCCTGGCCGCGGCATTGCTGACATGATGCTCAACCTTTCACAGGGAATATGCGGATTTGGCCCAAATCGGCGTCCAAACGCCCGGTTGGGGACTGGTGATCCGCAGCCCGCTCATATACGACTTTGGCCGCATGAAAGCAAAATTTGTCGGCCCATTGCCACCACAAAAGTGTTAAATAGCGGACCGGCCAAACACGACCGCGCCTTGAAGCGACGTTAACTTTTGACGGGCCCATTGGCGACCGTGGAAGCGAACCCCATATCGGCACAGAGATGACGGACATTTCGCAAACAGATATCAGGACGTCGACAGACGAGTCCGCCGGTGTGCAGGCCACGGGACATGTGGTCACGTTCTCCGAAGATCAGCCCTTGAAGCTTGATTGCGGCGTGTCGATTGCGCCGGTGACGATTGCTTATCAAACCTATGGCCGGATGAATGCCGACAAATCCAACATCATCCTCATCTGCCATGCTCTTACCGGTGATCAGCATGCGGCAAGTTCCCACCCGGTCACCGGAAAGCCCGGTTGGTGGAACTATATGGTCGGACCGGGCAAGCCCATCGATACCGATCGGTACTATCTGATCTGCGCCAATGTGCTGGGCGGTTGCATGGGTACGACGGGACCCGCCGATCTGGACCCCAAGACAGGCAAACCTTACGGCTTGACGTTTCCCGTCATTACCATTGGCGACATGGTGCGGGCCCAGGCCATGTTGCTTGACCATCTGGAAATCGAAGATCTTTTTTGCGTCCTTGGCGGGTCCATGGGCGGCATGCAGGTGCTGCAATGGGCGGCCGCTTATCCGGACCGGGTGTTTTCGGCCGTGCCCATCGCGACGGCGGCAAAGCATTCTGCTCAGAACATCGCCTTTCACGAGGTGGGCCGGCAGGCCATCATGGCCGACCCGACCTGGCACGGGGGCGACTATTACAGTCATGAGGAAACGCCGCGAAAAGGCCTGGCGGTCGCCCGCATGGCGGCGCACATCACCTATCTTTCGGAAGCGGCGCTTCATCGAAAATTCGGCCGAAACCTGCAAGACCGCGAGTCGATCACTTATGGGTTTGACGCCGATTTTCAGATCGAAAGCTATCTGCGTCACCAAGGGTTCACGTTTGTCGACCGGTTTGACGCCAACAGTTATCTCTACATCACCCGGGCGATGGACTATTTCGATTTAGCGGCGGACTATGGCGGCGTTCTTGCAAATGCCTTCAAAGGATCGTCCACTCGATTTTGCGTGGTGTCGTTCACCAGCGACTGGCTGTTCCCCACCTCGGAAAACCGCACCATCGTTCTGGCGCTCAATTCGGTGGCCGCCAATGTAAGTTTCGTTGAGATCGAAACCGACAAGGGCCATGACGCCTTTTTGCTCGACGAGCCGGAATTTCACAGCGTGCTGTCCGGGTTCCTCGACGGCGCGGCTATCCATCGCGGATTGCCGCCGAAGAGTTGACCCCATGAACCGGATGGCCACCACATTCCCGAAGCTGCGCCCGGATCTTCAGCTCATCGCCGATATGATCGCCGACGATGCCCGTGTGCTGGACGTGGGGTGCGGCGACGGCAGCCTTCTCGAATATCTCATGTTGGCAAAGCGGGTCGATGCCCGCGGCGTAGAACTCAGCCAAGCTGGGGTGAACGCCTGCGTGGCGCGAGGGCTGTCGGTCATTCAAGGAGACGCGGACAAAGATCTGCAAGACTATCCGTCCGACGCCTTCGACTATGTGATCCTCAGCCAAACCATCCAGGCCACGGTCAGTCCGAAGGATGTGATGGAAGAGATGACGCGCATCGGCAAAAATGTCATCGTTTCTCTGCCCAACTTTGGACATTGGCGGGTGCGCTGGCAATTGGCCCTATCCGGGCGCATGCCGGTGACAAAATCGCTGGACGACCCGTGGTATTCGACGCCCAACATTCACCTATGCAGCATCAAGGATTTCATCAATCTGGTGCACAATATTGGCGGCGTGGTCGAACGGGCGGTGGCGGTGAATAGCAAGGGGCGCGCCCGCGACTTTATCGGCGGTGACAGTTTCGCTAATCTGTATGCGGAAGAAGCGGTTTTTCTCATCACCCGCCGCGTGGCGGGTTAGGGTTTGTTGATTTGGGCTTATCCATCAATCTTCCAACTTTTCCCGCGATGATTTCTCGTTGGCGGCGGGCACATAAGTCGCGGGCACGGGACGCAAGATTCGCCGGCGCTGGCGCACAGGTGTCGCAGCATAAATTCTCTTCGTTGCTTCTACCAAGATGATGCCGCCGAAACCCGGCCATAACCATCGGCCGGTGTTTTCCCAGGCCGGCGCCGACCGCAGCATAAAGCGCCACGAAAAGGGCGGCATGAACATGGTGAGCAGTGGGTTGCCCGGTGCGAACATGCAATCGCTCAACAGACGGTTCAGCTGGCCGCGCGAATAGGGGCGCCCGTGTCCAAACGGCGTGCGTTCCGTCGACGCCCATAATCCCCGCCGATAGGGCACCGCCACCAGAAGCCGGCCTTCGGGGCTGAGCACGCGCCAAATCTCCCGAAGCATGGGGCGCACCACTTCGCTGTTTTCGAGGCCGTGCACCAGGACCACTTTGTCGACGGTTGAATCCGAAAAGGGCAGCGCCGTTTCTTCGGTGAGGCCCACCAAGCCATTACCCTCTTCCGGCCAGCGCGTGACGCCCTGGGCTGCGGGCATCATGGCGATGACCCGGTCGGCTTCTTGACGAAAAGGCGTCAGATAGGGCGTGGCATAGCCCAAGCCCAAAATCGTTTGGCCTTGAACCGATGCCCAAATTTCCCGGATTTGACGGCGCAGGGTGCGGCGCGCAATGCGGCCCAATTGGCTCACATAGAAATTCCGAAGATCGACCACATCAAGATGCATGCATCGTTACCTTTGTGCCGTTGGGGTGGGGTTTTAAGGAACCCATTACAATGTTAATTTCCGGCGTTTTTATGAACAATGTGCGCGCTTTTGAGGATTCGTTCGATGCCTAAGCTTGAGATCCACCAGTTTCCGTGCCTGAGCGACAATTATGGATTTCTGATCCATGATCCTGAACAACAGGTTACCGCAACCATCGATACACCGGAAGTCGCGGCCATTGAGGCGGCGCTCAGCGAAAAAGGATGGGCGCTCACGCATATCCTCAATACGCACCATCACTTCGATCACGCGGGCGGCAATCTGGAACTGAAGGAAAAGACCGGGTGCCACATTGTCGGGCCGCGGGCGGAATCGGCCAGGATCCCCGGTATCGATACCCAAGTGGGAGACGGGGACCAGGTGAGCTTCGGACAATTTACGGCGAAGGTTTTCGACGTACCCGGACACACATCGGGGCATATCGCCTATTGGTTCGAAAGCGAAGGTGTTGCGTTTGTGGGCGATACGCTGTTCGCACTTGGCTGTGGGCGGTTGTTCGAAGGCACGGCCCAACAAATGTGGACCTCTTTACAAAAGCTGATGGCGCTGCCCGACGACACCACCGTCTATTGCGCACATGAATATACGCAAGCCAATGCCAAATTCGCACTGACGGTGGAGCCGGGCAATGACGCGCTGGTGGCCCGGTCGGAAGAGATCGATCGCTTGCGCGCACAGGGAACGCCGACGGTTCCAACCACGATGGGATTGGAAAAAGCAACCAACCCCTTCCTGCGCCCCATGAGCCAAAACCTACAGGAAACAGTGGGCTTGGTCGGTCGCGATTTGGTTGATGTGTTTGCCGAAACGCGCCGGCGGAAGGACAATTTTTGATCCAAACCACTGACACCACGGTAAAACATAATTCTAGAATTCTACCCGGTCAGGATTTCCCAAAGTTGTTCTTCTTGGAACAACCCTCTAAAATTGCAAATGAGATAATTCGCACTTAGAGTTTACTCCGTTTGGCACAAACGCTGGACGGGGGAGGCGACATGAGTGCGAGATCTTGCTTGAGGCATACTTTTGTTTCAGTTTCGCTACTAGCAGCCACAGCCTGTTCAACCGCGCCACCGTCCATCTTCCAACCATTTACATTGGACCGAGGCAATTCAGTCGCCACGGACGCGGGACAGCGCGTTATCGTCAACATGAAAACCCACGCCTCTTCCCGCCCTGGTCGCGTCAACCCAGAGCGCATTATCTGCGCCGAACCAAGCCCCGATGTAGCGTCTGCCGTGGCCAGTTCCTTCGGCTTCGGATTGAATATTCTTGGTAAGGCAAATACAGCGTTGTCGAACAGTCAAGGAACCGCTCTCGCACAATTGGCGGAACGCACGATCACAGTGCAATTGCTCCGTGATCAGATGTATCAAGCCTGTCAGGCATACGCGAATGGTGCCATATCCGGTACGGAGTATTCTCTGTTGATGAGCCGCAACAACGACGCCATGGTCACTCTGATGCTCGGCGAATCAGCAGCGCGGCTCGTAGGTCGCAATCTTGCAACAGCATCTGTCGGAGGTAGCGGATCGGCAACCGCAACCATGCCCGACATAGTCAAAGCGCTGACTGAAGCCGCTGACGCTCAAGACGAAGCGGAAGACGCCAACAAAGAAGCAGTGGACGCCGCAAAGACTAAGGCTGCTACTGACGCAGCTGTCCAAGGAACCAACGCAGATACCAGTGACGCCGGAACCGATAATGCCGAAAATAACGCTGCGCAGGCTGCCAATAATCAAGAAGACACGGAGCAAAAAGCGGATGAAAAAAACAAAAAAGCCAAGGAAACTATCGAGAAAGCCGTCAGTGTCGTCACAAACGCCTCAACCACAGCTAGCACAACGGCCGGTGGTTTTACAGCTGGCCCGCCGACACTTAATGAACACGCTGTCGGTGTCGCCGAGCAACTAGTGGAATTGCAGGAAAATTATTTTGGGCAAGGCACGTCAGCACATTTTATCGCCGCGTGCACAGTGGAGCTCGGAAATAATCGAAACTTTTTCAATATAGACTGGAACCGTGCCGAGGATCCGAAGTTGAAACTGACCAACGATCGTCAAGGTTTCGACCAACAAGTTGTGAGCGTGGCAAATGCGGCGGTCGCTTACAACGCAGCTGAGACAAATGCCAAAGGAATAGAAATCGCTAGCGAATTGATGGGCCTCGCTAATCAGGTGCGCGAGGCAGAAGAAATCAAAGAAAACGCGGAAGACGAGAAGCTATATATCAGTACATACAAGAATGGTGACCTCAGCGACAATGTTCTGAACGGCGCCGGTAAGGCCTACGATGTCGCGCAGAGGATAGAACAGAATAGAGGCTTCTTAGGAATCTTCGGCCGAAGAAAGTCCATCACTGAGGACCGACTGAGAACTTTGGTTGCACTTGAAAATGCAAAGAAGGCCTCCGTTTTGTCTGATATCTGTTATCAACTTTTGGATAGCGAACTCGAACTCGATCGCCAAGATCTCCATAAGAAAGACCTGTTCAATTTCATGATTGATTTAGAAAGAGAAAGGTCGAAACGCTTCAAATCGGCCAGGCCTGGATCACCTCCACCAAGTAAGCCCAAACCGGACCTTAAAGATATACCGCGATTGGTGGCAGAGTACGTACTTTGTGATGAAGAGGCCGACGGAAGCAACGCGAACAGCGATGCAGAGCAAGCCAAAGTCGAAGCCTGCCGCATCCGCGTCCTCGCGCAAATCACGGACGAAGGTTCGGGAGCGAATATCAGCAGCCACACAAACACTAATGGCGTTGCATATGAAGAAAGCCTCGCCGGCCCCTATATCGTCTTAATCGCGAGTTACGGAAGTAAGCAAAAGGCAGATGAAAACTGGCTCAAGATTGAGAGCGCCTTGGGTCAGCAGCTACTTGCTGGCAAGAAGAAAAGCCTCAAGAAAATAAAATCGAACGGCCAAGATCAACTTAGTTTACGTCTAGGTTCATTTACTGATGAGGCGAGTGCGACATCTTTCTGTCAGCAGGCGAAACCGAAGCTCGACCCAATCGGCGGGCAGTGCATACCAAAAAAGCTGTAGTCAAACGGTGCAAGGATATGTTTTAGCCCACGCTTCCCAAATCAGCCTGGGTCGAACCCACACGGCTCGGCAAAACAAGGCCGTGATTTTGCAGCACCAGAGCAAATCGACGAACACTGATGGAAAGAACACTCTGGGAAGCGGGACGCACGAGCCAATCGACCAACCCATCCGATAACGGAAGATCTTTATGCTGATCGGCCGCCACGAGAGTCAGAAGGGCAAGTTCATCGGGCGTCACGGGGCAGCCCGGGGCCCCTGGCGAAAAGGGCCGGCGGCCATTGTATTTTAGGCACAGCATGATATCGCCGAATGCCCGCATGGCTTCCGTGCTGTCCGTTTCGCCCAAGTAACCGCAAATACCGGCCCAGAGCCGTGCCCACCGGCTGGTGCCGTTCAGCCAATTTCTCTGCACCCAGAGCACAAACTGCTCCTCATGGACAAGGTCGGCCAAGTGCAAACGGGAGGCCCGATGCTCATCATTCCTTTCGACACAACCCGCCACCAATTCCAGCGCTGACATAGGACCTCCTGGCCGCCTCCCGGTCTTGAACCCTATCAGCATAGCTCAAATTGCGAATGAGTTGCAATTTCAGAAAGGTGCGACATTTTCGTAATTGACACTCATTCGCAAAAGGGCCATATTGCACACGCTTGGTTGTCAATGGGATTTGACATGTACATTTGTGTTTGCAACGCCCTTACCGAAAACTGCGTCCGCAGCGCTCTCTCGGAGTCCGGACCGGATGTGGTGGGCGTGTTCGGCAAGCACGGCACAAAACCCAAATGCGGCAAGTGCTTATCCCACCTTCGCGATTTCATGCACCGCATCAATCAAGACCAAACAACGGCAGAGGCCGGCAAAACAGCCTGACCTGTCCTTCCAATCTCAAATTAGTGTAGTGTGGATCAAGAATCGTGGCACTTTGCGGTCGCGACGATTGTCATATTTTCTGCCCTAATTCTTGGAGTATGCGCCATGAAAGGCGACGCGAAGGTCATCGAATATCTTAACAAAGCCCTCAAACAAGAACTGACCACGATCAATCAATACTTCTTGCACGCCAAGATGTTCCAGAATTGGGGTTTTAAGCATCTCTACGAAAAAGAATACGAAGAATCGATCGACGAAATGAAGCATGCCGACAAGCTCATGGAACGCATCCTGTTCCTGGAGGGGCTGCCAAACCTGCAGGATCTTGATCGGCTGCTCATCGGCGAAAATGTTCAAGAATGTCTCGAATGCGATCTAAAGGCGGAGATGAACGCCCATCCCATGTATGTGGAGGCGATCGCCTATTGCGAAAGTGTAAAGGATTATGTGACCCGTGAGCTCTTCGAAGACATATTGGAATCTGAGGAAGAGCATATTGACTGGCTGGAAACCCAGCTTGAGCTGATCGACAAGGTGGGCATGAAGAACTATCTCCAGTCGGCCATGAGCGGCGACGACTCCTCTTCCTCCTAGAGCGCTTCCTTGCCATATTGAAACGCTCTAGGATTAACAACATTTTGAACATTCGTGTGCTTGTGTCTCATGGCACATGCACTGGCACGTCCCCATATTGCGTCGGACGACAGGGGGTTCCAGCGCAAGGAAGGGCGTGACCATGGTGCGGTACGTTGCGTTACTGCTTTTTCTGACATTCCCGGCACTCTTGGCCATCGGGCAAGTACAGGAATACACATTGCCGCCGCAACTCGGCGGGGATACGGCAGACCCGTCCTTGTTCTTGCAACAGGACAGCGCTCAATCGGCGCCCCAAGAGATCGTTCCGGGCATTTTCAAAGCGACCGGCTTCGGCAACACGCTGCTTGTGAAGACCGAGGCCGGATCCGTGGTGATCGACACCTCTATGCCCAGCAGTGCACAGGCCCATCGCGACGTGCTATCCCAAGTAAGCCCCGATGCGCCGAAATACATCATTGTCACCCATGGCCACGGCGACCACACCGGCGGGATACGCACCTGGCTCGGCCCCGACACCAAAGTCATCGCTCAGAGAAATTTCGAAGAATTTCGCGCTTACCAAGACATGCTGCGCGGCTTTTTTAACCGGCGCAATGCGGCCCAGTTTGGACTGGACCTGCCCGCCGGCACGCCGACGCCGGAAGCGCAAGCAGACGCACGGCCCGAAAAGAAACTGCCGCTCGTCCTTTTCGATAAGGATTACGATCTTACGCTCGGCGGCTTGACGTTCAAACTGCAGCACATGCCGGGGGAAACCTATGACGCATTGACCGTCTGGATACCCGAAAAGAAAGCGGTGTTTACCGGCGATCTTCTGTATACGTCATTTCCCAACATCTATACCTTACGCGGCACCCGCCCCCGCTGGGCGCTCGACTACGTGCAGTCGCTTGAAAAAGTGATGGCGCTCAAGGCCGATGTGCTGATTCCAAGCCACGGCGACCCCATCATCGGCGCCGACAATGTTGCCGCCATGCTGAAGAAGCACCGGGACGCCATCCGCTATGTGCATGACGCCACCGTCGCCGGCATGAATGAGGGCAAAGACGTCTTCACCCTGATGCGGGAAATCGAACTGCCACCGGAACTGGCCTTGCCGGAATCCTATGGAAAGGTCGCTTGGTCCGTACGCGGTATTTATGAGGGCTATGTGGGTTGGTTTGACGGCAACCCGGCCCATATGTATGGCGTGCCCCCCAATGCCGGCTATCCCGAACTGGTGGAACTGGCGGGTGGTGCAGATCCGGTCGCGGTCAGCGCCCAAAGGCTGTTGCTCCAGGGTAAAGACGTGAAAGCGTTGCAATTGGCGGATGCAGCTCTGATGGCAGATCCCGACAACGAAGGCGCGCTGCGGGTACGGCTGACAGCATTGCAGTCGTTGCGGGCCAAATCACAAAACTTCAACGAAGCCGGCTGGCTCCACGCAGGCATTCGCGCCACACGCAAACGCATGCAAGAGTTGGAGATGGACGAAGCTCCTTCCACCCAATAGGTTCTTTTACTCTCTAATACGCATACGAACAAAAAAGAGGTGCAAGAAACTTGCACCTCGATCAGGTCATTGCGGGTTGGGTTCTGGAACTTCGTTACTCTTCCGGGGAGTCCTTGCGGGGGTTCCGTTCATTCATGAAACGATCGAACTCATCCCGGTCCTTTTTACGCCTCAGTTCGTCTTGGAACTCACGGAAAGATTCGATCTCCCCTTCCAAGCGGCGACGCTCTTCATCAAGCCGGCGCAGTGTTTCTTCGCGGTAGTCGTCGAAGGCGGCGTTTCCGGTGTAAGAGCGCGGCGAACGGCGACGATAGCCATGCCGGCGATGGTGGTCGTCATGCCAATTGCCCCAACGGTCTTTGGCGCGATCGACAAAGCGCGTGAAGTCGCCGGGTTCGGCAAAAATGTTGTACAGAAGAATGGCCAAGCCCACCGGCCAAAAGATTACAAAGCCGGCCACCATGGCCACAATGTTGAGGGGTTTCCAATTACCCCGGGCACCACCACAATAATAGTTTCTATGAGACACTTTGTGGACGGTGGAGTCACTCATTCAGACATCTCCTTCGGTTCAATACAGTCTAGGGCTCGCTACGGATGAGTCATAGGTGGGATGCAGAACACAATATTCAAGCAAACGCCCCGTTTACGCCGCTTTCCACCGTGATTTTTTTGTAACAGAGTGTTACGCCTGCCGCAGCAACACGGGTATGTAATCTTTGTACGGATGTTTTGAGTTTGAATGGCGCGCACGCGGCACTGATCGCAGCCGACCGGTTGGCGCGTTCTTGACGCATGCCTGACAAGAGCGAACGTCGCTCCTTGGCACGGCTTCATTGTCTTGTTGGTAGGTTTTTTTGAGATAGGAACGGCCCCCAGAAAAAACAAGGGTCGGCGACTGGGACCGAAAATCGGTCGATCCAGGCTCGGCGGCGTATCCGGACAAATCCGCAACACCGGTCTGACAATATGAGAATTGATCGCAACGGCCCGGTCGATCTCCAGTTTTTGCGTAGCAAACACTAGAAAACCGCCGGTTTTGTCCCAATTAAAAAGTGATACGCGCGTCATATTTGTGCAATGCAATGATAATGCTTGCATCGCCGAAATGGGCGCGACACAATACTATTGAGTACGGACCGGAGCGCTGCCGCGTGACCGCAGGGCCAGATGGTACTGGGGCAGCTTCGATCGACCACAAAACAAGACAGGATAGTCGTGGCAGGCAAGAACTCGTCTTCAGACGGGCCAATCACAATCAAGAAGTATGCGAACCGGCGCTTGTATAATACGGCGACGTCGAGCTATGTGACCCTGGACCACCTGGCCAAAATGGTGAAAGACGGCACCGACTTCTCGGTCTACGACGCCAAGACCGGTGAAGACATTACGCGCTCGGTGCTGACCCAAATCATTTTCGAGGAAGAAGGCAAAGGTCAAAACCTGCTGCCCATCAAGTTCTTGCGTCAGCTGATCCGTTTCTACGGCGACAGCCTTCAGGCGTTCGTGCCGGGTTATCTGGAGATGAGCATCGACAGCTTCGCTCGGAACCAAGAGGATATGCGCAAGCGCCTCACCTCAGCTTTTGGCGGCACGGCTGCCTTCAAGGATTTCGACGACCATATTCGCAACAACATCGCTATGTTCGAGCGGGCCGTGCGCATGTTCACGCCGTTCCCGTCAGCACAAGGTGTGGCGGACAAGAGCCGCAATGGGGAAGACCCTGACGCCGCGCCAGTGGACAGCAACAAGGACGATGAAATCACCGAGCTGAAGAACCAGCTGGCGGCCATGCAAAAGCAGTTGGACGAAATCGCCAACAAGAACTAACCCCGGTTTAACGGTAGAATTAGCTCACTTTGCTCGCATTAGCGGGCACGGCATGGGTGACCTTGGTCAGCCACGCCGGATTGATCTCGGGCTTACCGTACAGGAACCCTTGGAAGTAATCGACGCCATAGCTGCGTAGTAAATCGGCGTCTTCTTCGGTGGCGACCCATTCGGCCACCGTGTCCAGATTAAAGTTGGCCGCCAGATCCACCAAAGTGCGAACGAACAATTGATTGTCTTTGTTGTCCGTCAGACCACGCACGAAGGACCCGTCGATCTTCACCATATCCACATCAAGCATTTGCAGATTGCGGAACGACGTATATCCGGCGCCAAAATCGTCGATGGCAACCTTGCATCCCAAATCGCGCAACGACGCAACAAAACGGGCGGAAGATTCAATATCGTGAATCGCGACCGTTTCCGTCAGCTCCAGCGTGAGCCGGTCGGCCACGTCGCGATTGCTGCGGATGTTGGACACGAACGCCCCCAGCCAAGAGGGGTCCGTGGCCGTCATACCGGACACATTCAAGGCAAGTTCCATTTGCGGATGCGCCCGCAAGGTCTCCACCGCCAATTCCAGAACACGCTGATCGACCAAACGCACCAGTCCCAATTGTTCCGCCACGGGAATAAAATCGCCCGCGACCATGATCGAGCCATCGGGCGCCATCAGACGCAACAAGCATTCATTCTGCATGACGTTGCCCGTCCGGGCGCACACGATCGGCTGATAGGCCAAGACCAGCCGGCGGTCGTTCAGCGCCGATACCACTTGATCCGCAATGGCGGCCGTGCGCCGGCGCAGCGAATTGCGCTGCGGCGAAGACCGATAAACTTTAAAGGCGTCGCGCCCCGAACTCTTTGCGTCTTCCAGCGCTTCTTCGCCATGTGCCATGGCTTCCTGGCTGCTATGACCGCCAATGGGCAGCAAAACGCCGCCCACCGATATTGTGGCGGAAACCGCACCCGCTTTCGTGCGAAAGACGCTGCCGCGCACGTTGGACCGCACCCACTCGGCCATTTCCATCATCTGGCGTTCGTTGGTCTTCGGCAGAATGAGACCGAACTTGTTGCCGGCCGACCGCCCGATAATGTCATCGTTGCGCAGGCATTCCTGCAGCACTTTGCCGGTTTGTGCGATCACCTCGTCGGCGATGTCGAAGCCATAGGTTTCGTTGATGACCGCCAAATCATCGATGCCCGCAACCAGATACGCTAGCGACGTCTGCGTTTTGTGAGCATCGGTGAGCGCGGCCTCCAAGCTGCCGCGCAGCCGGCTGCGGTTGAGATGCCCTGTCAGCTCATCAAAGGATGCAAGATAAGTAAGGCGCTCTTCCAACCGCTTGCGATTGGTGATGACCTTAATGAGGCCCACAACGCGTTCCGGCCGGCCGTCGGCAGCGGTAATGCAAATGCCGCGTTCTTCCAGCCAACAACTGCGGCCGTCTTCATAAAAGAACTGATACTCCGCCGTATAGGGTTTATCCGACACCGGCGATTGCTGCGCCGCACGGGCGCGCATGGCGACACCTTCCGGGTCCAGATAATTGGCGTAGCCCGCGCCGGTGGCGATCGTGCTGACGTCGTCTATTTTGAGCGTTGTTTTGGCACCACCCGACCAAAGAATTTCATCGGTGGCCAAGTGCCACTCGAACACCAGTTCTTCCGCACACTGAAGCGCGGTCTGCAACCTCTCCAGTGGATCGGACGCCCAATTCGGGTCATTGACGCGGCTTGTTGTTCGATCAGACACGAGCGCCCCTTAAAAAGGTCAGTTCAGCCTACCCCGCGGACCGGCAAAGTCCCCCTCGGGCCACGTGCGGGGAGCCTGCAATCTAATAAAAAGGTGTTAAGAAATGCGAAATGTGGGCGCCCCGATTGCACCTTAGGGTCGTAGCGGGCCTCGCCTTCAAGGCCCCAGACCCGTGTGCCAATCTGGGATGGCATTCAAATTGCTCTTGCCTGCATCATGATGATTTCCGGCACAAGCATGCGACCGCCCGAGAGCCTGTCACCACAGGCAACCGCCGCATCGCGGTCGGGCGCAGAGGAGCCGCAAGGCGCCGTCTCGCCTGCCAACGGGACCGACGGTCCCAGACCGGAACACCATCAGGCCGATCAATTGCCGGCCCGCGTTCATCAGGAAAGTTCGGCTCTGCACGAAGGTCAATTGCGCCACACCATGCGCATGCCCCAATCCGCTTTTGCAGCGCAGATGCTTCACCAGTGGTCCGGAGAAGATGACCATGGCGTCTACCTGCTGCGCGAACGCGCATACCGGCAGCCGCTCCCTCAGCCCCAATCGCACAACGAAACGCACTAGCCCTCAATAAGCGAGAGCACAACCGTCCTTTCGCGGCTCAGAAGCCGCGGTCAGCGTCCCATGGGCCCAGTCGATCGAGACGATCTGACCACCACCAAATGGAACTGCCATTTCGGTTAGTCGGTGCCCGCGAGCCTCAAGACCGTTCCGAACCTCGAGCGGTAGACTGCGCTCGATTCCCACAGCCCCCATGCCGGCAAACACCCGCGGCGCATCGAGCGCTTCTTGGGCGTCCATGCCGAAATCGAGCATGTTCATGAGCACCTGGGCATGCCCCATGGGCTGAAAATCGCCGCCCATCACACCGAAGGAATGGTGAACCCTGCCGTCAGCCATGGACATGCCGGGAATGATCGTATGCAGCGGGCGTTTGCCTGGCGCGATACAATTGGGATGATCCGGATCAAGATTAAATCCGGCTCCCCTATTCTGCAGAAGGACACCCGATTTCGGCGCGACGATCGCAGAACCGAACCCAAAATAGAGCGAATTGATGAAGGAACAGGCGTTTTGTTCCCCGTCAATGACCGAAAGATACACGGTATCCCGATATTTGGGACCTTCACGCCGCTTCACATCGGGGACACATTCGTCCATGCGAATGCGGCTTGCCTGTTCCCGCGCAAATTCATCCGACAGCAGATAATCCACCGGCACGTCCGCATGGCGCGGGTCGGCCACGTAAAGATCCCGGGCTTCAAACGCCAGCCTTTGGGCTTCGATCTGCAAATGGTAGCGCTCCGAGGTGAGAGCGCCGTGTTCGTTTAACGAAAACTGACGCAGTATGTTGAGCATGATCAGGGCTGTGATGCCCTGGCCATTGGGCGGTATCTCGAAGACTTCTTCCTGACTGTATGTGGTTGAGATTGGGGCCACATACTCGCTGCGCTGCCTCTCAAAGTCGGACAGGCTATGCAGGCCGCCCTTGGCCGTCAGACAACTGACAATATCTTCAGCAACAGCGCCGTCGTAAAAGGCGCCGCGGCCGCGTTCGGCGATCGCCCTCAAAGTGCCGCCAAGCGCCGGCGACCGGAACGTAGCGCCAATCTCGGGAGCCTTCCCGTCGATCAACAAATGCTGTTTTGCACCTTCATCCCCCATCAACCGGGGGGCCAGGAGCTGCCAGCCCAGACCGACGATCGGCGATACCACGAAACCCTCTTCCGCATAACGAATCGCCGGCTCCAGCGCCCGCGCAAGGCCAAGCCGGCCATGATCGTTCATCAGCGTTTCCCAGGCGTCGATCGCACCGGGCACCGTTACGGCGTGGGAAGATTCCGTCCCGATTTCCGAAATCCCCTGATCTAGATACCAGTCCACTTGCGCTTTTTCAGGCGCGCATCCGGACCCGTTGATGCCGATGACGGGCCCTTGCCCCTTTTTGGCGAGAAGCGCGAAACAGTCGCCCCCAATGCCAGTGCTCATGGGTTCGACCACACATAAGACAGCGCACGCGCCGATCGCGGCATCGACGGCATTCCCACCCGCACGCAAGAGATCGATTGCCGCCAATGTCGCCAGCGGATGGGATGTTGCCGCTGCGCCATTTGCTCCGTGGACGGTCGACCGGCCGGGAAAATGAATATCTCTCATAAATGGTCCTCGCTGGACGTGGGTTTTTGGCAGGCCTCAGGATTCCTGATTGCGCACGCGTTCGGCGATGTCGCCTATGGCCGATTCCAGCCGGGCGAGTCTTTCCTTTATTTCCGCAAGATCCCTTGCAAAACCGGCGAATTCCGGACGGTCAGACGATGCGTCGGTCGGGTCCGGCGTCGAAACACCCGCCCGCGTCGCGATTTCGGCAGCCTCCACTTGCAGCAATGTCGACAGTGTCGCTACTTCGCGTGCGGATAGTTCGCGCTGGTCTTTCCAAACTTCGTCCACCTGATCCGGCGCTAACCCTAGCGCGCTGGCAATGATCGAGCGATCAAATCCCAGTGATTTCAGTTTGGCATCGAACCAGGCTTGGTCGAAGAACAGGGCCACCTCTTTTCTTCCTTAACCACTTGCGTTGTTGCCACAGTATTTCCCTCAATCCGTCGCCTTTGCAACACGGACGACGGTAAGGATGGCAAAGTCGGCACGACTTTTGCCAGTTTTAGTTCAAATTGGAAGGAAGTGTATCGCCGCGGGACACTTGTTCGCCTCCCCAAGGTTCCGCAGCACTACTGGAGACCAAAATGGCACAACGCCCACGGAAGACAACAGCGGTCGCGTCGACATCATCGACCGATTGGAGTGTGTTCCTGGTACGGTCGATGGAGTTATTTGTCTTCAGCTTTACGATTTACCTGCTGCTCTGACAGGGGAAGACTACCGCAGCCAAACCGGAAAGTCCGCCTCCCCGCTGTCTCCCCTCCGGCTGGCGCGGCATAAGGCTCACGAAACAAAGAGCTCACCCCGAAACTTAGGGGGCCGATTATTCGGCCCCCACTTTTTTTGGGCTCTTAGCCGGAGCCGAACAATCCGCCATCCGCGCCGATATCGCGGCGAGCGGTCACGATGGAGACGGTGAAGCCGGCCATGACGTCCACCAATGCCATCATTGTAATCAAGAAAAACGTCGACGTTGCAAATCCCGGCAACACGATGAATTCAACCAAGGCCACCACAAACACGAGCATCGAAAGGCCGTGATTGATGATTGAAATGTGGTTGGTTTGGGTTGCTTTGATGATCTCAAAGAATAAAGCGAATAATGTCAGGGTAACAATCAAATCGCCTGGCGTCAGGCTCCACGCACCGCTGACCAAATTAATCTTGAGCCAATTTGGATTTGTGAGGAAGGCTGCAATCCCCTCTTCACCAATGCCGAACAGACCACCGCCAAACGCCATGACATTGTAGACGATGACCATGATGCCGATTAAAGGAAGAGCGTTAAGCATTTTTCCCCCTTATGTGTAATGCCGATACCAAAATGCCTCCCGTTTCCGAGCGGCCACCTAATTGTTTCAAAATAGCACACTTCGCTGCCATCACTGAATCATTTGGCGATTCGAGGCATCAAAACAGTGTCCGCTGTCACATATTTGTCGGTTAACTATACCTTTCCGGGCGTTGTTGCCGGTTCCGCTTGCGCATTGAGATCTGTTTTTGCGAATGACTGGGAAACCGTCGGTGCGCTGCGCGCTGCCCGCTCAGCCGCCACTGCCGCACTTTGCAGCGCAACAATATCGCGTGCTGATTGGGGCCCAATACCCGGCGCAAACGCAGGCGCCTTTGGTTTTTCGCCTTGGCTGTTCTTTTCGCGGAAGATCAAGATCAGATTTCGGGCGTAAACGAACAGACCCAAGCCCTGTCCCGCGATAAAGACGGGATCTTGGCGATAAAGCGCGTAAGAGAACAAGACAACGCCGCCGCCGATGCTGCAATACCAAAACGCCAGCGGAATGATGCTGCGGCCTTCTTGCTCGCTGCGGAACCACTGAATGATAAAGCGCGATGCAAATAGGGCCTGGCCGCCGAAACCAATCAGCATCCAGACGATTTCCACAGTGCTCATTTCATTCAGCCAATCGAACACACGGCCTACTCCAACTCGGTGGTCGCGCCGGGTAAACGGCAGCGCCGCCGCAACCACATCACGCCCAACAAATCGCTGATCGATACCAATGCCCGATCCAGCACCCCATATTTCGATTGCCCCCGCAAACGGTGCCGGTGGTTCACATCGACCAGCTTAACAGTATAGCCCTGCCGTTGCATCAGGGCAGGCAGAAATCGATGCATATGGTCGAAATAGGGCAGTTCGAAGAAGGCTTCTTTTGAGAATACCTTCAGCCCACACCCGGTGTCGCGGGTATGGTCCGCAAGCGCCCATTGGCGGATGCGGTTGGCCCAGCGGGACGCCCACTTTTTCGCATAGCTGTCTTGGCGCTTGCGCCGCTGCCCGGCGACCATGCGCAAATTGGGATCTGCGGTATCGTCAAAGGCCGCCAAAAGGGAGGGAATGTCGCCGGGATCGTTTTGAGCATCGCCGTCTAGAGTGACAATCAAACGGCCTTTCGCCGCGCGCACGCCCGTGCGGATCGCAGCACTTTGACCGCTGTTCCGCTCATGCACGATCACCCGCAATGTGGGCACGGTCTTACGCAGCTCTTGCAACGCGGCGCGCGTGCCGTCGGTGCTGCCGTCATCCACATAGATGATTTCGTAGTCGTGGGCACCCGACAGCGCCTGTTCGATTTCGGAGATGAGCGGGGCGACGTTTTCGGCCTCATCCTTGACCGGCACCACCACCGTGACGTCCACCACCAATCCTTTTCTCCGTTCCCCAAAACGCCGATTCAGGCGCGCTTTTGTTCCTAACTTCGCCTTTGGCCCGGCAAGGCGACCTCTATCTCATGAGGGGGGCAGCGGCGCAAGCATTGCCTTGCCGCACCAAAGGCGCCCGGAAAACCGCCACTTTTTGGCGCAGCAGGGGAATAAGGCTTGCGATTTGGGCCCAAACACGAAAATTTAGAGGCCTGCCCAACACCGAGGACCGCCTGCCTGTGCCAAGTGTCGTTTCCCAAAAGCCACGGCTTGTCCTCATTCTCATCTGTCTTTTGCTGTTCCTGCCCGGATTTTTCAATCTAGGTCCGGCGGACCGGGACGAATCCCGGTTTGCCCAAGCCAGCAAGCAAATGCTGGAAACCGGCAATTTTGTTGAGATCTACTTTCAGGAAGACGCCCGCAACAAAAAGCCCATCGGCATTTATTGGCTGCAAGCCGGGTCGGCATCCCTTTTTGGAGGCGCTGAGGCTCCCATTTGGGCCTATCGCCTGCCGTCCCTTATCGGTGCCATCGGCGCCGTGCTGATGACCTATTGGGCCGGTCTGCGCCTCTTGGGACCGGTCGCGGGCTTCACGGCCAGCTTAGCGCTGGCAAGTTCTCTGTTGCTGGTGATTGAAGCGCATTTGGCGAAAACCGACGCCATGCTGTTGTTCACCATCGTTACCGCCCAAGCCTGTCTTGCCTTATTGTATGTGAGCGGCAACCGGCGGGCCATCGGCGGCGAACAGTTCGACCCCCGGCAGATTGCCTTGCTGTTCTGGGGCGCGATCGGCGCCAGCATCCTTATCAAAGGGCCGATCGGGGTGATGGTGGCCGCGCTGACGATCCTGCCGCTTGCCATCGCCGACCGGTCGATTCGCTGGCTTTATCCGATCCGGCCATTGATTGGCATGCTGATCGTTCTGCTGATCACGGCGCCCTGGGTGGTTGCCATCTCGCTTACCAGCGGGGCCTCATTTTTCGCCGACGCCGTTGGCGACGACCTGCTGCCCAAATTATTGTCGGGTCAGGAATCTCACGGCAGCCCGCCCGGCACCTACACGCTCCTGGCCGTTGTCGTATTGTGGCCCGCATCGATCGTGTTGGGCCCCGCGCTTTGGTTTGCGTGGCAGCGGCGCGCCGAGCCGGTCTATCGGTTCTGCCTGGCATGGATTCTGCCGAGCTGGATCGTCTTCGAACTGGTGCCGACAAAACTGCCCCATTACGTGATGCCTTTGGCGCCGGCCATCGCCCTTATCATCGGCGGCTACATTGCCACGCTTGCGGAACGGGGCCAGTATGTGGGAACGCCTTGGTTCACGCGTTTTGCCTGGACGTGTTGGCTCTTAGTGAGCCTCGCCCTGCTGGCGACCCCCATCGGCGCCGCGATCTATTTGGGCACTCTGCCGCCGGTTACCGCGTTGATCTGTCTTGCGCTCGCGCTTCTTGTCCTGCTGACCATCCGGCCCAACGTTCCCATGCCGATGCCCGGTGGCGGCTTGTGGCGGCCGATTGCGGCTGCTTTCTTGCTCTATGTGGCCACATTTCAGATCACAGTGCCGAGCCTGCAGGACCTGAATCTGTCGCGCCAGATACATGCCGCCGCGACCACGGCCCGCGGTCCGAAGGTGCAGCTTGCATCCACCGGATATGCCGAACCGAGTTTGGTGTTCTTAGCCGGCACTCAAACCCGTCTCATGCCGCCAGACAGTACGGCCCAATTCTTGGCCGACACGCCGCAGGCCATAGCGGTTGTGGAGCAACGGCAAGAAGAAGTGTTTCGCGAGAAAGCAAACGAACTGGGCTTAACATTGCGCACCGTATCGACATTGAGTGGGTATAATTACTCCGTCGGCAAGGATGTGACCTTTACGCTTTTCGAAACGGGTGGCGCACGTGCACAACGATGATGGGCCAAAAGGATTTTTCGCAGACGTCCGCCAACGCATCGACGCTGTCTCTCTTTGGCATCAAGCTTTGATCATCATCGGTGCACTGGTTCTTATTCGACTGGTGGGACTTTTTGTCAGCCCTCTGAATTTAGGGGGCGATGAGGCGCAATATTGGGTTTGGGCACAAGTGCCGGATTTCGGATATTTCTCCAAGCCCCCTTTGATCGCCTGGATCATCGGCCTCACCACCGGCGTGTGCGGCGATGGTGAGGCCTGCGTGCGCCTAGGCGCGCCGCTTATCCATGGCGCAACGGCGCTCATGCTCTTTGCGATCGGTCGCGCTATGTTCGATGACTGGACCGGCTTCTGGGCATCGATCGTTTATGCCACCCTTCCCGCCGTCTCTCTGTCATCGAGCTTGATTTCCACCGACGTGCCGCTCCTGTTCCTGTGGTCGGTGAGCCTGCTCGCGGCCTACAAATGGATCGAGAGCGGACAAACCCGATGGGCCGTGTTGGCGGGTGTTGCGGTCGGCTTCGGCCTGTTGGCCAAATACGCCATGATCTATTTTTTGGGATGCTTGGTGCTGTTTTTACTGATCTCATCAGACCATCGGCAGAGGCTGATGAGCACCGGTTTCCTGCTGTTGCTTGGGATTGCTTTTCTGATTTTTCTGCCCAACCTGCTGTGGAACTGGGCGAATGACTTCCCAACCATCGCCCACACCGCTTCCAATGCGAGCTTGGGCGGCGACCTGTTTCATCCCCTTAAGATGCTGGAGTTTTTCGGGAGCCAGTTTGGCGTGTTTGGCCCGATCCTTTTCGGCACACTGGTTTATGGGCTTATTCGGCTTGGACCCCAGTTGCGCCGCGCCGGCGAGTATCGGCTGGATACGATCTTTCTGTTGTGCTTCTCCGTCCCCATTATTGTGTTTGCGCTGAGCGTTGCGGTCCTGTCCCGTGCCAACGCGAACTGGGCAGCGCCCGCCTACATCGCCGGCACGGTTCTGGTCGTCGACTGGTTGCGCCGGGCCAACTGGACGAACTGGCTTAAGATATCCACGGCCGGGCACACGGCCGCGGCCCTTCTGTTGGTGATCGGCCTCAGCGTGCCCAGCTTAGTTGACGCACTTGGCTTTTCGAACGCCATTAAGCGGGTGCGCGGCTGGGATGAAATGGGTATCGCCGTTTCCGAGCTTGCCAAGAAACATCCGTACACGTCTATTCTGTCCGACCATCGCGAAACCATCGGCCAACTCTATTACTATGCCAATCCCCGCTGGCAACCGGTGGTCATGTGGGACTGGGGTTGGCATCCGCGCAATCACTACGAAATCAACGATCGAATCAACGAGGTGACCGGGCGCTTCGTTCTGTTCGTCAGCCGCACGGACAAGATCGATCACATCGAACGGCGCTTTCAAAACGTACGATTGGTCGAAACCCTGGACGTGCCCCTCGGCGCGGGCAGCACGCGCCAGATTTTCCTTTATGAAGGCACCGGGTTTGGCCCGTCACACGGCAAATGACCCGCCTAGCCTGCGATCGAAGGCCACCGACTTGACCAGGGCATAGGCCCGGCGTCCTGGCACCAGGCCAAGATCTTTAACGGCAAGCCGCGTCAAACGCGCGCGGATCACCTGTCCCGCGCAGTCCAGGCGCAATTCCGCAAACGGCCCCTCTTCTTCCTCAATGGCGGTGATGGTGACGGGAAGTTGGTTGCGGATGGAAACGCCTGCGAGGGGGTCGAGCGCCAAGGACACATCCCGTGCGCGAAGGCGCACGCGCAATCGTTCGCCCTTATCGACCGTCAGGGTACTGGGCATCCACAACGTGCCGGGCCCCACGTCCAGCGCAATCATGGACAGTGCTTCATCCCATTCAATGACGGTTCCTTCCAATATGGAGCCGGTTTCGAAATGGCCGGTCACCTCCGCCCCCAATTGCTCCAGCATGGCCGATGTGGGACCGACACCCACCACGCGCCCGGCTTGCATGGCGATGAGCTGATCCGAAATGTGCGCCACCTCTTCGACCAAATGGCTCACAAAAATGACCGGCACGCGGAACTTCTTCGGCAGATCGGAGATCATCCGTAGAATGACATTTTTGCGGCTGCGGTCGATGCCGCTTAAAGGTTCGTCCATCAGCAGCAATTGGGGACGGGTCAGCAACGCGCGCGCGATCGCCACGCGCCGGGCTTCGCCGCCGGAAAGCGTTGGTGTCTGACGGGACATAAGATCGGAAATTTGCAACACTTCCGATACCTGGTCGAACGCGATACGGGGGCCTGAGGGCGATGCACGCTTGTCCGCGAACTCCAGATTTTGGCGCACCGTCAAATGAGGAAACAACCGGGCGTTTTGAAACACGGTCCCCACCGGACGTTTGTGGGGCGGCACAAAACCGTCGCTGCCTTGGGCTGATTGCCACGCTACGTCATCGACCAAGACACCGCCTGCGCGGGGCAAAAACCCGGCAATCGCATTGAGTACGGACGATTTGCCGGCGCCGCTGGGCCCGAACAGCGCCGTAATGCCGTCGATTTGAAACGTGTCTGCGACGCGCAGCTCGAAATCGTTCTCCGCCCACTGAAGATCAAGGGTAAGCTTCATCGCACCACGCGCGCGCGGTAGCGCCCATTCAGCAGGTACACGCTCAGCAAAATTACGAAGGAGACGATGAGCAATCCGGCAGACAGTTGGTGTGCCGCCGCGTAATTGAGCGTTTCCACATGTTCGTAGATGGCGATGGAAACCACCCGGGTTTGGCCGGGAATGTTGCCGCCCACCATGAGCAGGACGCCGAATTCCCCCAGCGTGTGCGCAAACGACAATACCGCCGCCGTCACATAGCCGCGCAGGCTGAGCGGCAGGACGACGGAAAAGAATGTGTCGAACGGCGAAGCCCGCAAGCTGGCGGCCGCTTGTAGCGTGTCCTCGCCCACCGCCTCGAAGGCGTTCTGCAAGGGCTGTACTGCGAACGGCAGCGAATAGAGACAGGAAGCGATGACAAGTCCCGCAAACGAAAATGTCAAAGTGGACCCGGTCACCTGCACCCACCAGCCGCCAATCGGCCCTGCCGGACCCAACAGCACCAGCAAATAGAACCCCATCACTGTCGGGGGCAGCACCAGCGGCAGCGCCACCAGCGCTTCGCCCACGCTGCGCCAGCGGCCACGCGACCGGGCAAGGGCCCAGGCAAGCGGCGTGGAAATGACCAACAGAATGCCGACTGTGGTCGCCGCCAGCAGCGCGGTGATGCGGATGGCATCCCAGTCCGAAGGGGTCATGGCGACGCCCGTCTATAGCCGCGGCTCTCGATCAGGCCGACGGAGCTCGGATTGCCGAGGAAGGTGAGGAATGCGCGCGCCGCCCCATTGTCCGCGCCCCGCGTCAGAAGAACGGCATCCTGACGGATCGGATCATAGAGATCCTGCGGGGGGTCCCATCGACTGCCGGGTTGATCGTTCCGGATGCTGAGCACAGAGGAAAGCGCCACAAACCCGAAATCCGCCGCGCCCGACTTTATGGCCGCAAACGCACCGCTCACATTTTGCGCCTGAGCCACACGCCCGGTCAGCCGGTCCGCCACGCTTAAATGCGCTAACACCTGCTGTGCAGCGGCGCCATAAGGGGCCGTGTTGGGATTGGCGATCGACAACGCGGCGAACGGCCCGTCCAGAATGTCCGGACCTGTAATGCGCGCGGGATCCGGCGCATAAAGCGTCAGCACACCGATGGCATAGGTGAACCGAGATCCCTCTTGGGCATATCCGCGGTCCACCAACAGCGCCGGTCTTTTTTGGTCCGCTGCCAGAAAGACGTCAAACGGCGCCCCATTAATGATCTTTGCATAGAGCTGACCCGTCGAGCCCGAGGCAATAACCAGCGTGCAGTCAGTTACCGCTTCAAACCGCTCGGCAATCTCCGTTGCCGTCTCAAGAAAGTTGGCCGCTACGGCAATCGTGGCTTCTTCCGCGCGAGCGTCGCCGGTCACCACGGACACAAAAAGGGCGATGGCTGCCAGTATGGCGCAGGCGCTTTCCTTCCCTCGAAAGAAACAGGTTCCAATCATGAAGCCTGTCTAACACATAGAGCGCTGAGCTTGGAACTGAGTGGCGCGCTTTAGGAGGCTGCCTTCACGGACCTGAAAATTTGTTCCACCGTTTGCGCATATTTGCCGAAATAGTATTCGGACGGTGCTAAGTACATAATGGCGTCCAGCCCGCCGTCACGCTGGGCCGCCAGCACTTTGCCTTGCATGTTCAAGCCGCCCGGCGTGGACATGACCAAGTCGAAGCGAAAACCCGTATCGGCGCCGAAAGAGGCAGGCGCCAAATTGGAGTAGCTCACGGCCTGGTAGCCCAGCTTCGTTAGGTCTGTCACCATCAAGTCGGCCACATCGTTGGGCAACATATCATCTTTGTACGGGACAATATCTTCGGACCTGCGCCCCGATTGACGGATGAGTGCATCCCCCTCTTGGATAGCGGGCAGAAAGCGCAGCACATTCAGTTCCACCCCATCAACGGTCCAAATCGTGTCCTTTGACCCCACCGCCGTTTGTTTCGCCCAGGCAATCTGTGGGGTCACCGAGAACCGGTTGGATATTGTCACAGCCTCATTGGGGTCAACCGCCTGATAGGCCACACAGGCCGTCAGCATAAACAAACCAAGGGCCAGAGCGGAGAGTCTTTTTATCATACCGGTCACCTTCACAATTGCTGCAGATAGAATTCGATCATCTGCCGGTCGTCCGCATCCGGACGACGTTCCAAATAAGTTTCGAAACTGCGTCTTGCCAACGCATTGTTTTTAAGCTTCAGCGCGGTGAGCCCCAAACTGCGATGCGCCTCCACCGGCACATCCGGCTGCAGGATCGCCCGTTCGTAGATCGCCCGAGCCGCTTCCAGATCGCCTTCCTCATTGCGCTTGCGGTAAATCTCACCCTTAAAGAACAGCAGTTCGCCGGACCGCGGTTCCGTTTGCAGCAAACGCTCCGCCAGCACCAAATGTTCGTCATAGGCCGCGCGTTTCAGCTCGCCCAACAGCCAAGCCAAGCGATGCGGGAGAATCGCCTCGCGATGGCGCTGTGTCCCCAAAACCGTTTCGCCGGCAAAGGATGCGATCTCGTCTGCCCGCGCCGTCAGCGTTTCGAAACGCTCTTTGGGTGAGGGGTGCGTTGAGAAGAAAGGCGACCGCCGCTTTCGCGGTGCAGCGTCGTCCTCTTCGATGAGGTTGGACCAGATGGCCGCCCCGGCGCGCGGGTCCAAACTGTGTTGCACCAGACTGTCGAAGCCCCGTGCATCAGCTTCGCGCTCTTGATCCCGGCTGTAAGAGAACAATGCCCCAAGAGCAATCAAAGTGGCCAAGTCCGCCGCGATCCCCACACCGGCGCCGGCGGCGATCAGCGAAAAGAACGCCAGAAAATTACTGGTGTTCTTGGCCTTGCGAAAACGTTCCAGTGAATGGCGTTCAAGGTAATGACCGATTTCATGGCCCAACACAAAGGCAAGCTGCGCTTCGTTTTCCGCACGCACCAGCAGACCTGTCCAAACATGCATCATACCGTTTGGATACATGGCCGCGTTGAAGTGGGGTATGTCGAGAACGTAGACCCGGATCGACCCGCAATGAGGACCTGCCAAACGGCATGTCAACGTACGCACATATGTGTTGAGCGCCTCGTCTTTGACTAACAGGGGGGATCGTTTGGTTGCCCGCTCCGCATCCTCCACCATCATCCACAAACCGCCTTCATCCGTGTCTTCTTCCGGTTTGTATCCCGGCGATTGGTCGATTGCCTCCACAGCGGCAAGTGCCGACACTGGACCGGTGAACACCATCACCGGAATCATCAAGTAGGCAAGGGCTGCGAAGCCGGCGCGCAACATTACAGCGGCAGTTCTTCGTAGAGATTTCTCACCACTTTCTTCGCGGGGTCGGGCGTGCGTAGATCGCCGGCTGTGCTCACAAGCCGGTTGAACCAGACGATATCTCCGGTCTTAAGGTCCACCAACGACGTAAAGGCAATTTGCGTACCCCCTTGAAGGTTCGCTCCCAATATTGCCGCGCCGACCATCATGAAGGCGCGCCCCGCCGTGGTGTAGCTGTCCTGTACAAATAAAAATAATCCGTAATCCGCATTGTAATCGGTGCGGATAGTGTTCGCGCCCGGCCCCAAACTCCAGTCCAGCGCTTTGCCCTTGTTGGGAAGCTGCCCGCCGGCGCCATAAAGATGCAACAGGATTGAGCGGCCGACCGCCGAATGCAGCTTGGCGACCTGAATCGAACGTGGGTTTTGCAGGTTGTCCGCCTTAGCGAAATCGATATTCTTTTCTTTGAGCAGGATTGCCGTCTCTTGATCGATCAACTGTTCGGCCGCACGCGTCCAATCGGCACGCGGATCGAATGCCCCGCCAGCCGTAAGCGACCCCAAGGTGATATCCGGCTCTATCAAAACGATTCGTTTATTAAGGCCGGACGACCATGAAATGTTGGCTTGCTCGGCTGTTTTGGTTGAGGTGGTCGTGCAGGCTGCAAGCAAAAAACCAAGGCAAACAAAGCATGCCAGTTTGCGTAAAACGGTATCCACGCGATTTCCCCCGATGATGGTATTGACCCAACCGGCAGGGCGTAGAACCCAGCGGCGCCCCGCCTTTGTTTGTGAGTCTGCCCAAAACGAGGGAATTAATCAATGCGTGCACCAAACCCATGCGGTCTTGTCATGGTAGTGACCTGCGGGCGCAGTGTGTCTTACAGGTTCGGCGCGTTCAGCGATCCCAACCCTTCTGTAAAGCCGATAAAGGTGGCCGGTCCCTTTGGCGGGAACGGTGCCTCCAAATCGCCGGGAATGCCGAACAGGTCGAGCGTGACCGTACCTTCGGCCCCTTGCCATTTGCCGGTGCCCGACTTGATCTTCAGGCGGCCCTTGTCTTGCTCGCCTTCCATATACCAGTCGATGTCCGCAAGCATGGTGTCCCCATCGATGTCCTGCATTTCGCAGTGACCAAACCCCATGGGGACCGCGCCGTCCGGCGTGATGTCGTCCAAACCGGCAATCGACATTTTGAGATAGAACTTGCGTTCATTGTTGACGGTCAAGCGAACCGACCCTTTGGTGAAATAGGCAAATGCCGAGCGTTGATCATCCTTGCGAACCGGCGCGCCCCAATCGGCAACGCCGCCACCTTCGAACAGAATCGTGTAGCTGGTCATCGATAATCTCCCTTTATCAGGATGGGACCGCGCGCGAGCTTAATCAGCGCGATCATTGAAGAGACCGCCCAAACCCCTTCGAGAACCACGAAGGGCATGAAATCGATCATGTAGGACGAAAGGCAGGCAAGCCCGGCACCAACCATGTTCATGGTGAGGTAGACCCAGCCGTCTTTGTCGAGTCGATTGAGCTGCAGCAAAACGAAAGCAAGTAACAACAACGCCACGCCGGTGGAACCGACAATATCCGCCGAGAACACGCTCATGCCGCACCCGCCGACATACGGTTCAAAATCCAGCGGTGGTGCTGCCAAAGCGGTTGTTCCAAATGGCTTAATCGCCCCGGCTCAGCCGACTTGCTGAGCAAACCCTTCTGCGCACCTTCACAGGCTTGAATGTCCTCCATATGGACGGCAAAGGCATTCTGCTTCAAGAATTCGAGGGTTTCCGCGTTGGCCGGATCGTCGACAATTTCTTCCGGAAACAAGAAGAATGTCTTTAGATTGAATCGATCGACCGTATCCAGTTCAAACTGATACCAAACCACGTGGTCCGGCAATGTCGCGAACAAATGATTTGGATACAGATTATAAGCGCAGAACAGTTTCCTCTGTTCGATCGACAGCCCTGGAACGGGAGGAAAGGCCGACAACATATCCGCACCGTTTCGGGCCGGCATGCGCAAGATCGAATAGGGGCCTTCCGTCGGTTCGCCATAGGTGTCGACGGCGGCATTGTTCGGCTCAAGCGTGTTTACGTGGATGGCGATGTGGTGGTACGCCTCCATAAAATTGTCGACCAGCACTTTCCAATTGAAAGGCGAATCGAATTCGACCGGCCCGATCACTTTCATCTTTTCGATGTTCCAGGGCGCCAGTTCTTCGCTTAGAGCCGTCAGCCGCGGTGCAAGCGGCTCCGGTGTGTCGTTGAGAGACACAAAGATCCAGCCCTGCCAGAGCTCCAAGGCATAAGAGGGCAGACGGCATTTTTTAGTGTCGAAGCCTTTCGCCTTTTCCATATGCGGCGCGCCCATCAACTGGCCGTCCAGCGTATAGGTCCACCGATGGTAGGGGCAGCTCAAGGTCTTTGTATTACCGGCGCCCTCGGCAACGGGCATCCAGCGGTGGCGGCATACGGACGAAAGCGCATTGACCTGTCCGCCGCGGTCGCGGGTGACGACGATGGGCTCGCCAAACAATTGGGTCGTGAAGTAATCGCCCGGTGCAGGGATCTGGCTCACATGGCCGACACAAAGCCACTCTTTCTTAAAAATTGACTCGATTTCCGCGGCATAGAATTCCGGATCCGTGAAGCATTCCGGCGGCAGTGTGCTTGCCGCCTCAAGCGTCGATCCGACCGTTTGGCGTGCCGTTTCGACCAAACCTTGAGCGATTGAGTTCTGGGACAAATTGAGGGCTGCTTGGGACATGTCACTCCCTTTCTATCGTTCGGTAGAAACATATTTCTAACGATCGGTCGAAAAGTCAAGTAAAAATTTTCACTTTTCCCTAAATCACTGATTTTATGAGGTCTTCGCCAGGCGCTTCCCGTGATCTCGGATCGCGGCCAAATCATCGGGTTGGCGTAGCAGGGCCTTGACGGCAAAATCTGCGACAAAGGTGGCGATGAAGTCCGGCGACTTGCCGCCGCCCGCCATCCAGCTAACGGCAAACTCATCGAGGCTCAACGCCGCGCGTGCCGCAGCATTCGTATCGATCTCCGTAAATTCGCCTTGCTCGATCCCGTCCTGGATCGTCTTCTCGATCCAATTGAGCAGTTCTGCTCGAGCCGTCCAGAAGGAGTCGAATTCCTCTGTGCGGGTTTCCGACACCGTCAGAAACCAGGTGTAATCGTACGGTGCCAAACACAATTGTCGTGTGTCCACATAGAGGTAGGCCCAAAGTTTGGCGGCCGGCGGTGCCGTTACGGACTTAAAGCGATCGATCAGAACCAAGGGCGGCGCCATGACCTCGTCAATCATCGCTGCCAGGATGTGGCCCTTGCTCTTGAAATAATAGTAAAGCGAGGCTTTGCGTAAGCCCGCCTCCTCGCCGATTTCACGCAGCGACGTTCCGGCAAATCCCTTCTTCAGGAAGAGTTTTCCGGCGGCCGTCAGAATGTCCCGCCGGGAGTCACCACTCGTTTCCTTGCCGCTCGCGCGTGGCCGGCCAACAGTCGGAATTGTATTGTCTGTGGACTTCATCATTGATCAGTCTGACGACTGCCATTATTTCTACCGTTCGTTAGATATATAGGCGCGTCGTTTGGATTGCAACGCAGGAAGGCCACCGGCCACATGTCACAATTGCAGCATCAATTCGGATTGCCCTGCACGTGTGCAATTGAGCCACTTCTATCGCCCGCCCAAAGGCTCTACGCTCGCCATTAAAACAAAAAAGTGGGAGGACACATGCAGATCAACGGTATCGCGCATATTTATTTGACGGTGCAGAACTTCGACCGATGTTTGCCGTTTTACAAGAAGCTGCTCGAATTCTGGGAGATGACCTGTCTCATCGAAACCAACGACTTGTATTATTGCATCGGCGGGCGCACCGGCATCGGCATTCGCGCCGCAAGTGAAGAACACAAGAACACACCATTCGATCAGTACAGGGCCGGTTTTCATCACCTGTGCATTCGCGCACGCCAGCGGGATGACGTGGACGAACTCTATGAATTCGTCAAGGAGTTAGGCGCAACCATCGTTCATCCGCCCCAGGAGGATGAATGGGCACCGGGCTATTACTCCGTGTTGTTCGAAGATCCCGATGGTTTGCGGCTGGAAATGAACTTTGTGCCCGGCAAAGGGCATTTGGATCCGAAAGCAAAGACGCCGTTGGGCGACGAAAAACAATCCAAGCTCAGCGAGCCTTGATGCGGAATTAGTTGCGCGAGGGAAAGGCCCCTTCCACGGCTACACACCAAGTGAGCGCGATGTACGGATCGCGATTACTGAACGCCTCACCGTTCGTCGTATCCACGATAACGGGTTCCACTTCCGTGTTGCCGGTTTCGCTTGTGTGAGCATGATTGCGGATTTGGGTGGACGGATGAACGGTCGTCTCCGTGCCCCCCGTCTGCCCCAGGGAATAAAGGCTGAGGCCGGGCCCCGCCCCAACATGGACCAGCACGCGGCCGCGAAGATCCGGCAGGGCAAAGGTCGCCCGCCCATCGCCGCCATAGGTGGTGCCATAGAGCGAGAACAGCGACGTATATTCCGCGATCTGAAGGATTTGACCGTCCGCGGGCATGAAACTCCGGGGGCAGAAATCAAACGCGAAAGAGCGGATTTCTCCCAGAATCGGTTCTGCGGCTTGCGCCTGAGCAGTCGATGAGAGGGCGGTCAAAAGGGCGGCCATCACGGCGCTGATTTTCCCAAGTCTCGCGAAAGTCATGAGCTTTCTTCAAATTGCGTAAGTTCGTTTCGCCCCTATTTAATCAACATTGGTGTGAGAAGCGTAAACGCCCGTTAAGCATCGCGCCGTTGACGCCAGCGCCTTTCGCGCCTAAAGTCCGCGCCATGTTGCAAAAAAGCGCAAACAAGGTGAGCAGAGTCCTCGCTCTACGACTTATCGGCCCGGCGCGCTGACGCGCCGGGGACGGACCCGTTTGTCCGATTGTTTGCTTACGCTCGTTTTTGCATCAGGTTTCACGATCATGATTATTGGATTTCAGTTGACGGCAATCGTTCGCCCCATGCTCGGCGGCGCTGGTCCTTGCAAGCGACTTACGGTCCGCCATCGGGTTTGAACGGCTCTCCGGTGGCGGCACGTGGCCCACATTTACGTTTCAGTAACCAAACGCAAAGGAATTCCAGCGATAACGCTGTGACACAAGGATAAATAAGATGCCCGACACACCGTTCATGCCGGTCCACAAATACCGGCCCTTCGAACCCATCGACTTGCCCGACCGACAATGGCCGTCGCGCCAAATCACCAAATGCCCGATTTGGTGTTCGGTTGATTTGCGCGACGGCAACCAAGCCCTCATTGAACCTATGGGGCCGGAGCGCAAGCTGCGCATGTTCAAGACGCTCGTGAAAATGGGCTTCAAGGAGATCGAGGTGGGTTTCCCCAGCGCCTCGGAAACCGATTTCGCCTTTGTGCGCCAAATCATCGAAGAAGATCTGATCCCGGACGATGTGACCATCCAAGTACTCACCCAATCGCGGGAAGAGCTCATCCGGCGCACGTTTGACGCCGTCGCCGGATCGCGCCGCGCCATTGTGCACTTGTACAATTCCACCAGCACGACCCAGCGGCGGGTGGTGTTCAATCTGGACCGGGCGGGGATCAAACAAATCGCCGTGGACGGGGCCAAGCTGATCGAAGAGCTGAAGCCGACCGTTCCCGATACGGAAATCGTCCATGAATACTCGCCGGAAAGCTACACGCAGACCGAACTCGATTTTGCGTTGGAGGTATGCGAAGCGGTAATGGACGTTTGGCAGCCGACGCCGGACAAGCCCACCATCATCAACCTGCCGGCGACGGTGGAAGTGTCCACCCCCAACAGTTACGCGGACAGCATCGAGTGGATGCACCGTAACTTCTCCAAGCGGGACTGCGTGACTTTGTCCTTACACCCCCATAATGACCGGGGCACCGGGGTTGCTGCCGCCGAACTGGGCGTGATGGCGGGGGCCGACCGCATTGAAGGCACATTGTTCGGCAATGGGGAGCGTACGGGCAATGTGGACATCATCACGCTTGCCATGAACATGGTAAGCCAAGGCCTGGATTCACAGCTCGACATGCGAAACATGCGCGAGCTGCGGGCAACAGCGGAATATTGCAATCAACTGCCCGTTCATCCGCGCCATCCCTATGGCGGCGATTTGGTGTTCACCGCCTTTTCGGGCTCACACCAGGATGCCATCAATAAGGGCCTCAAGGCCATGAAGACGTCCAACAGCGAGCAATGGGATGTGCCCTATCTGCCCATCGATCCGGCCGATGTGGGCGCAAGTTATGAAGCAGTGATCCGCATCAACAGCCAATCGGGCAAGGGCGGCATTGCTTACATCATGGAGACCGAGTTCGGTGTGCAGATGCCCCGCGCCCTGCAGATCGAATTCAGCCGGGTGGTGCAAGAAATATCCGACCATACCGGCGAAGAGCAGCGGCCCGACGACATTTGGCAAGCATTCGAGAAAGAATACTTGAACGCCGTGACCCCTTATGAATTCGTCACCCACCAAACCAGGGCCGACACCCATGCAACGGAACGGCGGCTTCTTTCGGCGACCATGAAAAAGAATGGCGCGGAAATTTCCATCGAAGGCAGCGGCAACGGCCCGATCGATGCCTTTGTGGATGCCTTCAGCAAAGAGGTCGGCCAGGACGTGAAGGTCTACAGCTACTCGGAACATTCCGTGGGCGGCGGGTCGGATGCCACCGCCATCGCTTTCGTGGAAACCGATGTGGGCGGCACGCGCCTTTACGGTATCGGTCAGCACCCGAACATTGTGGCGGCCTCCTTGGTGGCGATCACCTGCGCCGTCAACCGCGCCCTTAACGGGCGGGTTTAGGGACGCCTGTGTCACCCCCCTCCTAACCTCCCCCCATCAAAGGGGGGAGGAACAATGCCGTGCCCCCGCAATACACTCCCACCTCCCCCTCGATGGGGGAGGTCGAAAAACCGGCGAAAGCCGGATTTTCGGGTGGGGGTGATTGGCTTGCGGAAGCAAGATGATCAAGCTCCCCAACAAGCCTCACCCAAACATGCCCTCAATAAAGTGTTTGGTGCGCTTGTCTTTGGGATTGGTGAAAATCTCTTCGGTCGCGCCGGCTTCCACCAATTCGCCCAGATAGAAGAACGCCGTGCGGTCGGCAATGCGGTGTGCTTGCTCCAAGCTGTGGGTGATGATCACAATGGCGTAGCGCTCAGCCAATTCGGTGATTAGCTTCTCGATCACGCCTGCCGCCACCGGATCTAGTGCCGACACGGGTTCGTCCATCAGCAACACGTCCGGACCGTTGGCAATCGCCCGGGCAATGCACAGACGCTGCTGCTGCCCGCCGGATAACCCGGTTCCCGAATGGTCGAGAATGTCTTTCACTTCTTCCCACAGACCGGCGCGGCGCAGACTCTTTTCTACCAGTTCGTCCAGATCGCTCTTGCGGTCGAACAGCCCATGAAGCCGGGGGCCGAACGCCACATTGTCATAGATCGATTTGGGGAACGGATTGGGCGCCTGCGCCACCATACCGATGCGCGAGCGAATGAGCACCGGGTCGATGTTGGGATCGTAAATGTCCTTGCCTTCCAGCAGCACATCGCCCGTGATGCGCGCCCCGTCCACCGTGTCGTTCATGCGGTTCAAGCAGCGCAGAAAGGTGGATTTTCCGCATCCGGACGGTCCCATCAAGGCGAGCACTTCCCGATTGTTAACATCGATGGTGACGTCTTTTAGCGCGTGAAAGTCTTCGTAGAAGACGTTCACCTCGCGGCACACCATTTTGGCGTCATGCCCCCCAGAGACGGCGGGGCCCGCGCCCCGCGTGCGCACGGGTTCTGGTTTTGGGCGCTGTGATTTGGGTGAAGCAAACAGGCTCTGAATCATGGTCTTACCATTTGTGTTGGAATCGGTTGCGCAAATAGATCGCCAGGCTGTTCATGAAGACGAGCAGCACCAGCAGCACCATGATCGCCGCCGCGGTTTTTTCCGCGAACGCCCGCTCGGGACTGGTCGACCAGGTGTAGATTTGTACGGGCAAGGGCGCCGCCGGATCCAAAATGCCGGCCGGCGTGTCCACCATAAAGGCGACCATGCCGATCATGAGCAAGGGTGCGGTTTCGCCCAACGCTTCCGCCATGCTGATGATGGTGCCCGTCAGAATGCCCGGCATGGCGGACGGCAACACCACTTGCGTGACCGTCTGCAATTTTGAGGCGCCCAGTTCCAGCGCCCCTTCCCTCAATGACGGCGGCACGGCGGCAATGGCCGCCCGCGCGGCGATGATGATGGTCGGCAAGGTGAGCAGGCTGAGCGCAAGGCCGCCGGCCAGCGGCGTGGAGCGCGGAATGCCGAACAGCCGAATGAACACGGCAAGCGCCAACAGGCCGAAGACGATCGACGGCACCGCGGCCAAATTCCGGATGTTTACGTCGATAAATTCCGTCCACCAATTTTTGGGCGCAAACTCCTCAAGGTAAACCGCTGCGGCCACCCCCAGCGGCAGCGAGACCACCAGAGTCACCATCAGCATCAAAATGGACCCAACAGCGGCACCGAAAATACCGGCGATTTCGGGTTCGCGGCTGTCATTGCCGAAAAAGAACATGGAATTGAAGCGGCCTTCCATGAAGCCGCCGGCTTCCATCCGCTCGACCCACGCCAATTGCCTGTCGGTAATAAGCCGCTGCTCTTCGGGCACATCCCGCGGGGCGAACCCTTTCTTGATGATGTCGATATCGTCCGAGGCAGGCAACCAGACGTCTCGCACCGTGCCGATCCAATCGGGATTGGCGCGCACTTGCTGTTGGATGAAGTACCCGGCGGACGGGGTGAGCAGGGCCATCATCTCCCGCCGGCCGCGTCTGTCTTCCGCGGCCCCCAATCGGCTTTCAAGCCCTTCGCGCACCAATTTGCGGAAATTCACGTTGCGCAACGCGGCATCCAATTCCGGGGCGGCAACGCGCAATTCCTCCGCCCTCAGATCGATGGGTACGGACAATTGGGTCTGGGTGAACGCCGTGTAGCCTTGCGCGCTGATGGACACGAACAGGATCAACAGCAATCCGGTCGCCACCGCAATCGCCGTGCCGCCGAAGACTTTGAGCCGACGTTCCGCCCCGCGGCGGCGTTTCACGGAGCGCTGGAACCTGTCGGAGGTAAACACATCCTCCTGAGCGTGATGTTTGCTAGTCATATCTCTCCTGATAAACCTCCATGACGCGCAGGCCGATAATGTTGAGCACGAGGGTGACGAGGAACAACGCCAAGCCCAGCGCAAAGGCCGACAAGGTTGTGGGACTGTCGAACGGCTGATCGCCGGTAAGCACGGTGGTGATCTGTACCGTGATGGTCGTCACGGATTCGAGCGGGTTGGCGGTCAAGTTCGCGGCAAGGCCCGCCGCCATCACCACAATCATGGTTTCGCCGAGCGCCCGGCTAATCGCGAGCACCATGGCGCTCAGCAAGCCCGGCAGGGCGGCCGGCAACACCACTTTCAGAATGGTTTCGCCTTCGGTTGCGCCCAGACTCAACGCCGCGTCGCGCAGCCGATAGGGCACCGAGCTGATCACATCGTCCGACAGGGAACTGACGAACGGTATGATCATGATGCCCATCACCATGCCCGCCGCCAGCGCCGATTCCGAACTGACCGTCAGCCCCATGGATTCACCGAAGGTTTTGATGATGGGCGCCACGGTCACGGCGGCGAAAAATCCGTACACCACCGTGGGCACGCCCGCCAGAATCTCGATGACCGGTTTGGCGGTCGCCCGAATATTGGGATGGGCGAATTCCACCATGTAGATGGCCGACAAGAGGCCCACGGGTGCCGCCACCAGCATGGCGATGCCGGCAATGATCAAACTGCCCGTGAACAGGGGCACGAAGCCGAACGCCCCTTCCGCCACGTTTTGGTCTTCGCGGATGGCGTTTTGCGGGCTCCAATCGAGACCGAAGAAAAAGTCCTGGGGCGTAACCACCGAAAAGAACAACAAAGCTTCCGTGGCCAGCGAAAAGACGATGCCGATGGTGGTCAGGATCGCCACCACGGAACAGGCCACCAGCAATCCCAGAAAGATGCGTTCGCTGGAATTGCGCGCCCGAAAATCCTTGTGGATGCGTGCATTGGCATAGACACCCAGAAGGAGTGACAGGCCGATGGCGGCAAGCCCCATGATCCAATCGAACAGATTGTGCAAACCAAGCATCCGATCGGCCGCGGCCTGTTCTTCGGCCGTTACCGCCTGCCGGGTTTCGATACCCGCCGCCACCGCATCGATGCGCGACAGGGTCACGGCCCTGTTGCGCCCTTCCGTGTAGCTGTCCGGCAGATCCGCCCAAACAAGCGCGTCGATCAGCGGGTATTTGATGATGACAGCCATCAGTATAAGGATGACCGCCGGCAATAAGGTACACAGCGCGACCCACCAGCCGTGATAGACCGGCAGAGAATGCAGGTCGCGCCGGCTGCCCTGGCCGATCGACCAGGCGCGCCGTAATCCGCTCAGAAAGCCGATAGCGGTCAACGCGAAGATGACCGCGAGTGTAAGCGACACCGGCATGTGACTTGGCCCCCACTTCAGAATTCGAAAGCTTCACTGCGAAAAGCTTTGAACCATTCTGAACAGGGTGGTGCGCATGAGACGTTGAGGTGGATCAATCCCCGGGCGTTGACACAAAAAATTCACGGAAGTGTCACAGACGACGGCGTGGAAGGATCAGGCAAATCGAAAACTCATTTTCGCAAAATCATCCGTACACCCTGATCGCCGCTTTCGAAATAGGCAAGCTTGCCGGACACACAGCTGATGAGCTCGCCAGCCAGGTTGCCGAACACGTCGTCGACCGCTTCGTCCAGCGGCATGAAGGCGTCTTCCTCTTCGAACCCATCGCCCACGCAGCACACGGTTTCGGGCGCGCCTAACTCCCGCAGCTTGGCGAGCACGGCATCCGCATTTAGCTTGGCACAATCGATTTGAAAGCTCGGCAGCGGATCAAACTCATGGGGCAGCTTTGCGCAGCATTTGCGCCACCCGGCTTTGGTGCCTGCCAGCGCGCGCCAACGTCGCGCATCCCCTTTGTCCGGAAATTCAGCAAGTCCCACGAGATGGGTGTGGGCATCATCAATAGCCATGGCCTTGTCCATTGTGTCGGTGTTTGCACCTACCAACCCCACCTCTAACCGTCATCCCCGGGCTTGTCCCGGGGATCTATTGGCGCCTGCCGCTGGCGCTGAACCAAAGATCCAGCCCATTCAAGCATCGAGAGGCTATTGGACCCCCGGATTTGGATCCGGGGGTGACGAATTGATAGACTGTCCCAAAAACACATCTCTCTACGGCTTCGTCAGCTTCAACACAAACCGGTCGGTGCGGCCGCGGATCGACTCATCGAAGACGAAGACCGTGCGGTCATCCTCCGGATTGGCGAGGATGTCGCTTTTTTCCACGGTGAAGCCCGCTTGTGTCGCCACATCGATCGCTTGCTGCTTTGTCATGCGGTGAAGCTCGGCATTATCCGCCCCCGGATCACCATTGTGATCGGTGACTCCGAGCACACCGCCGGGCTTCAACAGCGAATGCGCCAGTTTGAGAATGGCCAACGCGTCATCCGGATTGTCATTGTACACGTCGTGCAGATTGAGCGCCGTCAGCGCGAAGTCGAGCGATGCCGGCTCCAGACCCAAATCATCAAACTCCCGGTCCAGCCGCTCCACATTCGGCAGGCGGCCATTGGCAAGGCGCGCCGCCATGGCCTTGTCAGCCGCGCCGTCACGGAATTCCAGCATCACTTTGGGATTCTGCGCATAGACCTTGCCGTCCGGCCCCACGGCAGCGGCCAGAACCTCCGTGTACCAACCGCTGGCGGCGATCATGTCCATCACGGTCATGCCCTCTTGCACGCCGAAGAAGGTGAGCACGTCGGCAGGCTTGCGGCTTTCATCCCGCGCCCGGTCCTCTTCCGACCGGTCGGCCGCGGCAAGCGCCGCTGCAATGTCCGTGTCGCCCGAGCCGCATTCCTGAAACATGGCGCAGCCGCTCAAGAATATCAGCGCCAGCGCGGTTACCGCCCATTTCATCGCATCGCCTCCCGCTTCTTATTTGTTCAACACGTTGATCCTGACCGGTTTACGTACAAACTTCTAGACCCACATGCGCGAGGTTGCGCTGTTGCAATGCCCTCAGGGCGCAACAAGCGAACGCCCATAGAATCAATACCCCTGGTTGTTCGGCACTTTCAGTTGTAGAGTACGCAACTATGCGGAGTCGCATTCAGATTGCCGAAAACTCTGCGCGGGTTTTGCGAGACCTTTACTACCCAGTCTCCTCGTCGACACTCCAAAAGAATGACACAAAAATGGAGGGATTCCTATGTTGAGAGATTTATCAATAGCAGTGTCAGCCCTAACTTTAGGTCTTACTTGCTTTGGAGTTGAGGGTACAGCTCAAGAAATTGAACTTCCTGGTGGGCCCCCAATTTGTCTCGGCAAACAAGCGGTCGAGGACGCAATCCAAAGAAATGAGGAGTCCCATGACCGACGTGTAATGGGCGAATTCTACATTGCCGGCGCATGGCCCTCTCAAGCAACCAGCCTGGAATTTAGAAGGGCTGTCGTAAGCTTTGTGAGAGATGGGTTCCGTCAGGAGATATACTGCTATTACAAAGCGAGCATTCCGACAGGCAATATAACTGTCACAGTCAGATTTCCCCACGCAATGAGAACGTACGATGGTAACTGGCCAAATGATATGATCGTGTTCAAGGACCTTTCAACAAGCCCTGCGTGGAACAAAACCGAATCTACAGTCGAAATTGAAACATTCGAGTGTACCGGAACCTCAGCAGATCAATGTCGACAATAAAATCCTAACCGCTCAAGGCCGCAAAAAAAGAACAACACATCTGAGGTTTCGCGGAGCAATCGAAAAACCCACAAGCTACTCAGGCGTCGTAGTTACACGAGGCGCAACTATTTCTCACGCGACCGAAGAAACCCCAACACCGCGGCTGTGAACGCATCATTATCGTCGCCCGCCACCATGTGGCCGGTGCCGGAGACGTCCACATAGTCCGCATGCGGAACGTGGGCCAAGAATTCTTTCACATTCTCTTCGCTCACCACATCGGATTGGGCACCGCGCACCAGCAACACGGGAATGGACAAGCGGGCGGCAGCCGACAGCATCTTTTCCGCCATTTCATCCATATGGGCGTCTCGGGCGTTGTGATCGATGCCGGCGGCCCCCGCACCCCGCGCCACAAAGGCCGGGTCCCATTGCCAATGCCAGCGCCCGTCCTTCTCGCGCATGATGCGGCGCAGACCATCCGTGTTGGGAGAGCGTTCCCGATGCGGATTATAAGCGGCGATCTTTTCGGCCGCCTCCTCCAACGACGCAAAGCCGTCCGGATGGGCCGACATAAATTCCACAATGCGGCGGATACCGTCCGGGTCCATGCGCGGGGTCACATCCACCAGCACCAGGGAAGAAAAAAGCGGTACGGCCGACTGGCCTTGGGCGAGCAGCGCCGTCATGCCCCCCATGGAGGCGCCCACAAGCGCGGGTGGGCGGTCGAACCGTCCGAGCTGTATCAGCAGGTCCCGCGCCATGATCTCCATGCCGTAATTGCCTTCCCCTGCCCAATCGCTTTCCCCATGGCCGCGGGCGTCGATGGTGGTGACGCAATAGCCGGCGCGCGCAAGCTTCTCGGCACTGGCGCGCCACGCCTGCCGGCTTTGGCCGCCCCCATGTTTCATCAGCACCGGCGGGTGCGCCGGGTCGCCCCGATCGGCGCCGCGCAAGGTAATGCCCCCTTCAACGGTGACTTCGAACGGCCGCGGGTCGATGGACTTGTCGCTCATAACAAGAATCAAATCGCTATTTCGTCAGGCGCGAAATTGAAAAGGCCATCGTGCGGGCCTGTCAACCGGGCCGCCGCAAACCGCAGGCGCCGTAAGGGAAGGTGAGACGCCAGCCGCGACAGCAGAGCGCCTTCGTGTGCAGACGGAGTACAAGGGGCGACGCACATGGGAAGAAACGAAGGCCCACCCAACGCGCGCCTTCGTTCCCTGTTTAGAGCTGCTTCCGGAAGGTAACTTTGTCATCCCCTTTTACGTAGAAGTCGCGAATGCGGGCTTCTTCGTCATAGCCGTGTCTGCGGTAGAACGACCGCGTTGCGTCAAACGACTCAAGCCCCGACGTTTCAACGATCAGCAGGCGTTCGCCCCGCTTCCGGAGATGATCTTCCACGTGGCGCAGCAATTGTCCGCCCCGGCCGACACCTTGCGATCCAGGGTGCACACCGATGAAATAGAGATTCCAGACACGGTCGGCCATCGCTTCGGGGGCGTAGTAGGCCGCGGCCAAAACACTTGGGTCGGCATCTACAATCCAAAAGTGATTGTCGCCCAAATCGCCCGCAAAATATTCCGACACCATGGTGTCAAACTCCGCCAACTCATCAGACCGGAACAGTCCCGTTGCCACAGCAAGATCCAGGAGCGCAGCCTTATCCTGCGCGCGCGCAGAACGGATCGATGTCTTCGTAATCATGTTTGTTACTCGCGTTTGTAGGATTGTTGGACACGCAGAAACACACGCCGGCCGTATTTAAGCGGCGGCGGTGCCGTTGCGCTGTTTTGCAACCGAGAAGGTTGCGCTAACTGCAGATCACACGCTCTTCCAAAAACGCTCCTTCGCGCACACGCCCTGTGGTGTGATGGTGCGGCGACCCTAACATGATTTCGCTGCCCGGCCACCAGATTGACAGCCGCCGTGTTAGAGTGCGCGTCACCCATCCACCCAATTGCGTGGGAGCAACACAATGACCAAAGCCTATTGGATCGGGCACATGACCATCACGGATGAGGCGGCTTACAGAAAATACATCGCCGCCAATGGCAAAGCGTTTGCGAAGTTCGGCGCCAAATACCTGGTACGCGGTGGCGAGATCGAGCGGGTCGAAGGCACGGGCGAGGCGCGCTCTGTCGTCATCGAATTCCCAAGCTTAGAAGCGGCGAAGGCATGCTATGCCTCACCGGAGTATCAAGCGGCCATCGCCCTGCGGGACGGTGCCTCTACAGGAGAGCTCCAAATTGTCGGCGGCTATGACGGCCCGCAACCGGGGGACAATTAAGGGAGGGGCGCATGTCACGATGGATGGTGGGCGGCGCTGCCGCGCTGATCCTGCTGCTGGTGGGCGGCTGGGTTGTTGTTGACCGGGCCGGGCAAGGCATCCCCGGTTTCATGGTGTGGCGTGCTCTTTCGGGTTATGCGAATGGCGGTGAGTATGTGGATCTCGGCCGCGCGCGGCTTTACGTGGAGACGTTTGGCGAAGGCGAACCGCTGCTGGTCATCCATGGCGGTTTTAGTTCGATCGAAACCATGCACGGGCAAATCACCGGGTTTGCAGACGAGCGCCTGGTGATCGCTGCGGACAGCCGGGGCCATGGGCGCTCCGATCCGTTTGACGGGGACCTTCACTATGGGGATATGGCAGACGACATGGTGGCGCTGCTCGACCATTTCGATATTCCCCGTGCGGATGTTTTCGGCTGGAGCGATGGCGGCAACATTGCCTTTCACATGGCGATCCGTCATCCCACCCGGGTAAACAAATTCGCCGTGTTCGGCAGCAATTACCACCATGACGGATTGATCAAGTCGGATATCGACCCGCTGACGGACGGCCCTGAGGGGGAGGGCGCTGCCTCCATGCGGTTTCTCTACCGCACCCTGGCGCAAGACCCGGACCGTTGGCCCATCTTCTTTGAAAAGACCATGAAAATGTGGGCAACGGAACCCACCTTCACGGATGCGGACCTGGCCACAATCACCGCGCCTGCCCTGATCATGGCGGGCGAGCACGACATGATTAAGCCGGAGCATCTGCAAAGCACGGCCGATGCCATACCCAATGCAAGACTTGTCATTTTGCAGGGGGACGATCACTTCGCACCGCTGCAAAATCCAACCGCCGTTAACACACCACTGAGGGCGTTTTTGGAGGAGTGAGGCGCGGCTGCCTAAGCCCGTGGCGCTCCTGAAAGGCACGCCAAATTGTGCTATCCTTAGCGCTAAGGGGAGGCGTTGATGGAGAACGCCTCATGGCGCCACGAAATGCACTCTCCCGTCGTCCTGGACTTGATCCAGGACCCATAACCACTGCCTCCGCTGTTCTGCGCAGAAGGTCGTTTCACGAAAACAAGCGCTTCCCGAACCACGCTTGCTGCGGCGTGTGAAGCTCCACGGGGCAAGCCCCGTGGTATCACCGCTTCGCGCGTGACCTTCGGTCACGACAGGTCAAGCTGCGCTTGCCCGCTATCCTCTTTTCCTT
>JANQPL010000009.1 GCA_028289425.1 Alphaproteobacteria bacterium
GAATCAATTCTGTTTGCGGTCCGGCGGCCGATCCGCCAGGAGAACGGCGAAGAGCGATGTGGGGCATCGGTCGAGCCGTTCGACGCAGCGGGCGGCCGCCGGGCGCAAACCCGAAGGGCCGGGCCGTCTTGCGCCATGACCGGCGCCGTCCGGCTTGACCGTACCCCCAGTATGGCCTGCGCCGGACAGCTTGGTCCTGACGCAAAACGACCTCGGCAGAATGGTTCCATTTCACCGTCCGACGCTCTAATCCCGGAATTCATCATTATGCAGAAGAAAAGTATCTTCATTACCGGTGCGGCAAGCGGCATCGGCCGCGCCACCGCGCTTCATTTTGCGAAAGAAGGATGGTTTATCGGCCTGGCGGATGTGGACCGGACAGGATCTGAAAAACTGTTGGGCGAGATTGGCGCGCAAAACGGCGTGGTTCTGGATCTGGATGTCACTGACCGCCATCAATGGGAAGAGGCGATTTCCCAATTCGGCCAAGCCACCGGCGGCGGAATGGACATTCTGTTTAACAATGCGGGAATCGCGCGCGGTGGTTGGTTTGAAGACATATCGATCGACGATGCACACAAAGTGCTCGACATCAATTTGGGCGGCGTCGTCAACGGCGTTTATACAAGTCTTGAGCTTTTGAAAAAGTCCGCACACGACAAAGGCGTTGCGCGCATCATCAACACGGCGTCAGTCGCCGGGCTGGTCGGCGGACCGAAGATGGCCGTCTACAGCGCCACGAAGTTCGGCGTGCGTGGGTTGACGGAAGCGCTTAACTATGAATTTGCGCGCCATAATATTGCCGTTACCGACATTATGCCCTGGTTCATCAGTACACCCCTGCTCGAACGCAATTTGGAAGGATCAAACGAGTCGATCAATGAATCGCTCGAGAGTTCCAAGGTGAAGGTGTACCCGGTGGAAGATGTGGTGGCCAAAGTCTGGCAACTTGCGTCCCAGCCAGCAGGCAGCGGCGGAATCCATCACCCAGTGGGCGGATACGCCAAAGCCGCGCGTTTCGTATCACATCAGTTTTCGGGAATACTCCGGCGCATCATCCGCAGCCGGTCGGACAAGGAGTTTGTCTAGCCGCTCTCACGCGCGGCGGAGCGGACGTGTGGGCGATAGAAGATGTGCTGGCCAATCTTGACGGTGCGGACCAAGCGTTTCGCCCAAATCGGCTTCACATAAACCGCGTGATAATGGGTTGCGGAATCACTGACGTTCTCATTCAGGCCGAACATCACTTTCCAGGCAAGCTTCTGGGATTGTGCCCAAGGCAATCCACGCTCACCGCCCTTCAGCGATCCGTCGCAAGTGAACGTAAACTGACAGCCCGTGCGCCGCTTGTGCCCTTGGAAGACCACGCCGCACACGCTGTTGGGATAGCGCCGGCTGGCAACCCGGTTCATGACCACTTCAGCAACCGCCAACTGGCCCGCATAGGTTTCGCTGCGCGCTTCGTGATAGATCGCTTGCGCCAAGCAATGGGCTTCGCTTTTGAGTTCTGCGGCTGCTTCCGAGAAAGATGTTTCAATTTCGGCGTTTTGATCTTCCGCTGCGGCACCATAGACTGCCGGAGCATCCGCCGTCTGATCATATCGCGCATATTCGGTGGGAGCATCGCGCCCACCGGAGGTGACATCGGCCATCACGACAAGCCCGGCCACCGCCCAAGCGGCAGCCCCTACTGCATAAGCCAGCTTTTTATTTGCCGTGTGTACCAAAGCCAGTCGCCTCACACTTTCAGTGCGCCTTTTCAAGCGCGTCCACATTTTACCGCGATCAGGTAAAATTTTGTAGCTACGCAAATGAAAATTAGACAAACGCGGTAATTAGCACTTATTCGAGCAATTTCCAGACCGCGCGCGACAAATTGGCGTGATTAACCATGTGACTCGTTGATTCTACTGGGCTTTTAATTTTGCCTGCGCAGCGGCCAAGCGTGCAATGGGCACGCGGTAGGGCGAACATGAGACATAGTCTAGTCCCATATTCTGACAAAACTGTATCGAATCGGGATCGCCCCCGTGTTCCCCACAGATGCCGAGCTTAATGTCTGCGCGGGTTTGGCGCCCACGCTCCGCCCCAAATGCAATAAGCTCGCCAACCCCATCCGCATCAATCGACACGAACGGATCGCGTTCAATGATTCGTTTTTCGAGATAATCGTTGATAAATCGAGTCGAATCATCACGGCTGATGCCGAATGTGGTTTGGGTTAAATCATTCGTACCGAAACTAAAGAACTGGGCTGATTCGGCAATCTCTTTGGCACGCAGTGCCGCGCGCGGCAATTCGATCATTGTACCGATCAGATAACTGAGTCGCTCGCCCGTCTCTTTTTCGATTTGTTGCGCGGTTTGTTCGATGTGGTCTTTCAGCACATCGAGTTCCGCTTTCATGCCCACCAGCGGGATCATGATCTCCGGCGTGACGGGGCTGCCGGTCGCCTTACCGGCGGCCAGCGCTGCTTCAAAAATAGCACGGGCCTGCATTTCGTAGATTTCCGGGTAGGAAATGCCCAGCCGACAGCCGCGATGGCCCAGCATGGGGTTGAATTCGTGCAATTCCGTCACCCGCCGGCGCAGGCGGTCCAAATCCATGCCGGAGGCTTGCGCCACCTCTTCGATCTCGTCCTTTGTTTTTGGCAAGAATTCGTGAAGTGGCGGATCCAGCAGTCGGATGGTGACCGGCATGCCCGCCATGATTTTGAAGATCGATTCGAAATCAGAGCGCTGCATGGGCAAAATCTTGGCGAGCGCATCGCGACGCCCGGTTTCGTCCTTGGCCAGAATCATTTCGCGCACGGCAAGAATTCGGTCCGCATCGAAGAACATATGCTCCGTTCGGCACAGGCCAATGCCTTCGGCGCCGAACTCTTTTGCCACTTCCACATCTGCCGGTGTTTCCGCATTTGTACGGATCTTCATGGTACGGACGTCATCCGCCCATTCCATCACGGTGGCAAAATCGCCGGACAGCTCCGGTTTGATGGTGGCAACGGCGCCCCACATGACCTGTCCGGTGGAGCCGTCAACGGTGATGAGGTCGCCCCTATTTACCGTGCGTCCAAGACAGGTGAACGTGCCCGCCACTTCATCGATGCGCAAGCCCCCTGCCCCGGACACACACGGCCGCCCCATGCCACGGGCCACTACGGCCGCGTGACTGGTCATGCCGCCGCGCGCCGTCAAAATGCCGACGGCAGCATGCATACCGTGAATGTCTTCGGGGCTGGTTTCGATCCGTACAAGGATCACATCCTTGTTTTGCGCACGCATCTCCTCCGCTTCATCGGCGGTGAACACCACATAGCCGCTTGCCGCGCCGGGTGACGCCGGCAGGCCTGTCGTAATTACGTCGCGTTCGGCGTCCGGGTCCAAGGTGGGGTGCAGCAATTGATCAAGCGATTCAGGGTCGATGCGCTCCACCGCCTGTTCTTTTGTGATCAACCCTTCGCGCGCCATGTCGACGGCGATTTTAAGCGCTGCCTTCGCCGTCCGTTTGCCCGACCGGGTTTGCAGCATCCACAACTTGCCGCGCTGGATGGTGAATTCGATATCCTGCATATCGAAGTAATGGCTTTCGAGCTTCTGGAAGACCTCCGTCAGTTCCGCAAAGGCTTCGGGCATTTGCTCTTCCATGGACGGCGCCTTGGCACCCGCCTCTTCTCGGGCTTTTTTGGTCAGGTTTTGCGGTGTGCGAATGCCGGCCACCACATCTTCGCCCTGAGCATTCTCCAGATATTCGCCGTAATAGGCCTTTTCGCCCGTGGACGGATTGCGGGTGAAGGCAACGCCGGTGGCGCTGTCAGATCCCATATTGCCGAAGACCATGGCCTGCACATTGACCGCGGTGCCCCAGGAATCGGGAATATTGTGCAAGCGGCGATAGGTGACGGCCCGGGCGTTCTGCCAGGAGCCAAAGACCGCCGTGATCGCTCCCCACAATTGTTCGTCGGCGTTTTGCGGGAACGGCCGGTTCAGATGCTCCGTCACCTTGGCCTTGTACTGATCGACAACCGCTTCCCAATCTTCGTTGTCAAGCTCCGTATCCAGAATATATCCGTTCTCTTCCTTGAAGATTTCCAGTATCTCTTCGAAATTGTGGTGTTCGATGCCCAGCACCACGTCGGAATACATTTGAATAAAACGGCGATAGGAATCGAATGCGAAACGCGGATCGCCTGAGAGCTCGATCAGTCCTTTGACCGTTTCGTCATTGAGCCCCAGATTGAGAACCGTATCCATCATGCCGGGCATAGACGCCCGCCCGCCCGAGCGCACCGAGACCAGCAGCGGGTTCTTCGCATCACCAAAGGCACGGCCCACGCCGGCACCGATTTGGTCGATCGCCGATTGCACCTGCTCGCGCAGATCCGCCGGATAGGATTGATCATTGTCGTAGAAATAGGTGCAGACGTCCGTTGTAATGGTAAGCCCCGGCGGCACGGGCAAGCCGAGATTACTCATCTCGGCAAGGTTGGCGCCTTTGCCGCCCAAAAGATTACGCATTGTGGCGTCACCATCGGCGCCGTCTTGGCCGAACCGATAGACCCATTTGCTCATGATGGTCAGATCCCTTTCGTAACAGGCTGGGAATGCTTACGGCGCGGAGACCCGCCGGCGCCCCCGCACGGGGGTCATATACGACGCCGCGCCCTATCCTTCAATCTTCGAAAAATCGGCGATCCGCCCCAATGCGCTCCTGATCTGGGAGAGCATCTTGAGTCGGTTCTCCCGGATTGCAGGGTCATCGTCGTTCACTTTCACCTGATCGAAGAAGGCATCCACCGGATCTTTGAGCTTGGAGACCGCATCCATGGCGCCTGCAAAGTCTTCCTGTTCGGCCTTCGCCTCCAGGTCGACGACGGCCCGGGCAATGGCCTCATTTAGGGCCTCTTCCTCCGCCTGATTGAACAGTTTGGCCTCAGGCGCGCCCTCGAACGACTTTTTGTCCTTCTTTTCTTCGATGCGCAGAATATTGGTGGCGCGTTTGAAGCCTGCCAACAGGTTTTCGCCGCTGGGCGTGGCGAGGAACGCCGCCAAGGCCTCCACCCGCCGAACCAGCAAGACAAGGTCATCTTGATTTGGCAGGGCAAAGACCGCATCGATCAGATCGTGACGGACACCCAGCTCGCGCTGCTGAACCTTCAAGCGGTCCGCAAAGAAGGCGGGCAAGTCGGCCCATTCTTTTGCCAGCACTGCGAAGGCGTCGGTCAGGCGGTAGCGCAGATTGTTCTCAAGCGTAATCCGGATGACGCCCAATGCCGCCCGACGCAAGGCGTAAGGGTCCTTCGAGCCGGTGGGCGGCTGGCCGATTTTGAAGAACTGGACCAGCGTGTCGATTTTATCCGCCAGCGCCACCGCGACCGCCACCGGGTCCTGCGGACAGTCATCGCTGGGACCGACCGGCTGATAATGCTGCTCGACGGCAGCGCACACGGCCCCGTCTTCGCCGTCATGGGCAGCGTAGTAGCGCCCCATCAGCCCCTGCAATTCCGGAAACTCATAGACCATGTCGGTCGTCAGATCCGCTTTCGCCAAGCGGGCGGCGCGCTTGACCTGTGCGATGTCGCCGCCCAGCTTATCGGCAAACCAAACCGCCAAGGTCTCTATGCGATCTACCTTATCGAACACCGAGCCGATATCCGCGTGGAACACAATGTTGTTTAGAGCTTCGGTGCGGGTATGCAACGGCACTTTGCGGTCCTGGTCCCAAAAGAATTCCGCATCCGCAAGGCGCGCTTGCAGCACCTTCTCATTACCGGCGACAATCGCCTTGCCGCCATCGGGCGCTACCATGTTGGACACCACGGCGAAAGTGGGTGCCAATAAATCCGTCTGCGGATCTTCGAGGGAAAAATATTTTTGATGGACGCGCATGGCGGTCTGCAGAACTTCGGGCGGCAATCCGCCTTCACCAATCGGGCGCACGAGTTTTTCCGGAATGGCCCCGGTCAGCACGGTGGGCCATTCCACCAGGCCCGCTACTTCGTCCAGCAAGCGGGCATCTTCCACCAATTGATAGCCGTTGGATTCCGCAAGTTTTGTTGCTTGCGTGGCGATGCTTTGCTTGCGCTCTGCCGGATCGAGCAACACATGCGCATCTTTCAATTGAGAAAGATAATCATTCCAGCCGGACACGGTGATGTCGCCCGGCGCCAGAAAGCGGTGACCTTTGGTGGTGTTGCCGGAGGCAATGCCGTCCACATCCAAAGAAACGACCTTGCCGTCAAACAGACACAGGATCGAATGAAGTGGCCGCACCCATTTCAGCGCACCGCTGCCCCAGCGCATGGATTTAGGCCAGGGAAAACTGGAGACCGCCTCGACGACGGTTTCGCCGATAATGTCGGCCGCCGGACGGCCCTTTTGCTCGATGCGGGCCACATAGAATTGGCCCTTCTTGTCATCGCGGGTTTCCAATTGGTCGAGGGTCATGTTGACCGAGCGCAAAAAACCCTCGATGGCTTTATCGGGGGCGCCCACTTTGGGGCCCTTGCGCTCCTCGCTGCGGTCCGCTTGCTGCGTCGGCAGTCCGACCGCGTGCAGCACCAGCCGCCGCGGTGTGGAAAACGTTTCCACCCGCTCCGCCTTGAGCCCCGCCTCGTCGAGCTTGCCCATGACCAGCCGCTCTAGATCGCGCTCGGCTTGCGCCTGCATGCGTGCCGGAATCTCTTCGGAGAAGAGTTCGAGGATCAGTTCCGTCATGGGGCGGCCCCGGTATGGGGATAGGCCCCTTGGGGCGATTTAAGCCAGGCTTCGGCGCAGCCCCGCGCCAGCGCGCGGACGCGGCCGATATAGCTTGCCCGTTCGGTCACGCTGATCACGCCGCGCGCATCCAGCAGATTGAACAGGTGGCTTGCCTTCACGCAATGATCATAGGCCGGCAGCGCCAAATCCTCTTTCAAGAGGTTGTCGCAAATCGCTTCACTGTCCGCAAACTGACGAAACAGCACATCCGTATCGGCATGTTCGAAATTGTAGGCGGAGAATTCGCGCTCGGACTGATGGTATACTTCGCCATATTTGACACCGGCGCCGTTGAAATCCAGATCGTACACATTGTCCACGCCCTGCACATACATGGCGAGCCGCTCCAGGCCATAGGTCAATTCGCCCGCCACCGGATTGCAGTCGAAACCGCCCACCTGCTGAAAGTACGTAAACTGACTAACTTCCATGCCGTCGCACCAGACTTCCCAGCCAAGCCCCCAGGCGCCAAGGGTCGGGCTTTCCCAATCGTCTTCCACAAACCGAATGTCATGGAGCCCCATATCGATGCCAAGCTCCGCCAAACTGCCCAGATACAGATCCTGTATGTCGATGGGAGACGGCTTCAGAATGACTTGGAATTGATAGTAATGCTGCAGCCGGTTGGGGTTCTCCCCGTAACGCCCATCGGTCGGCCGGCGCGACGGCTGCACATAGGCCGCCTTCCAAGGGTTGGGCCCCAGCGCCCGCAAAACGGTCGCCGGATGAAACGTGCCCGCCCCCATTTCCAGATCATAAGGCTGCAGGATCACACAGCCCCGATCCGCCCAATAATGCTGCAGGGTTAGAATCAAATCTTGAAAGGAACGTGCGCCCTCGGATGCGTTTGGGCCGGTCATCTAACGTGCTTTCGAAGGGTTCAAAGAATCAGGCGGCGGCTGGAAATGCGCGGCGAAACCTAACGGCGGGACTGGGAAGGGTCAAGCAGCGCTACAAGCCGAAACGCGACCAGAAGGCCCGCACTTCCAAGGCCGCCAGCATGTCGTCGGCCCAGCCATTGGGAAAGCTGAAACCGCCGCCAGCGCCGCGCCGTCCGCCCGACGAGTGAGCCGCCATGCGGTTACGCCACCACGACCGCTCGCTGGAAATCACCTTTAAGCGCACATCGTCGCCATAGCGTTTGCGCATCTCCGTACGCAGATCGCTCAGCCCATCGATCAGGCCCAGCTTCTCTGCTTGGATGCCGCTCCAAAACTCTCCCGAAAACAGCCGCTTCTCCGCCCCATGAAGTTTTCCTTCGCGGCGCGTTTTCACCAAACCCCGAAACGCCCCGTGCACTTCCTTCTGCAGCACCATCAGCCGCTTGACGTCTTCCTCGTCCACCGGCTGGAACGGGTCGAGCATGGATTTCTTTTCGCCGGACGTGTAGACGCGGCGGTCGACACCGACCTTCTTCATCAGCTCGGTGAAGCCAAAGCCTGCGGACACCACACCGATAGAGCCCACGATCGAACTTTCATCCGCGAAGATCTGGTCGCCGGCGCAGGCCAGCATGTAGCCGCCTGACGCCGCCACATCTTCGGCAAAGGCAAAGACCGGCACGTTCTTTTCTTCGGCCAACTGACGAATCCGGTTGTGGATAAGCGTCGCCTGCACGGGCGACCCGCCCGGCGAATTGATCGACAGCGCCACGGCTTTCACGCCATGCTCTGAAAAGGCGGACTCAATGGCACTCGCAAGCCCGGCCAAATTGAGCCCTTGGCCGAACCGGGCCGCGGGCCCGATAACCCCGTTCAAGGGCAGCACCGTCACCACCGCCGGCGACTTGCCCAACAAGCCGAACGGCACCCATCTGCGAAGTCTTCTGATCATACCCTTACTATGTAGACGCGCGCCTGCGCGGCCTCAAGGGCCGTGGCGGCAATGAATGGCTTTATTCTGTCAGCTTAGAGTTAAGGATTTGCCGTGCCTTAAGACATCTTCGGCCCGCTTGCTGAAGCCGCCATCCTCTGCGTGAAGAACGAGCCCGGCCTCCAGCACCGTCGGGCCGCGGGCGCCCTTTTTGCCTTGCACAATAAAGCGCTTCGCCCGCTGACTCTGATGGGGCCACAGCGGAAAAATAACAATGTCACCCAAATGGCCCTCCAGATGGGCCAGCACGGTTGTGAGATTGGCCGTCGGATAGACCATCGTGAACAATCCGCCCGGCCGCAGCATACGGATGCTTCGCGAGAGCCAGTCCCCTAGAAATCCATCAGGCCCCGCATGAGCCGCCGCCTTGTCGTGGTTGGATGACATTTGGACCGCCCCGTCCTGATAGAAGGGGGGGTTGGTGACCACATGATCGAAACTGTTGGGCTCCGGCGATAGGGCGGCCTCGAACAGGTCGATCTGAACCGGTTCAACGCTTTCCACGAGACCATTCCGGTCAATGTTCTTCACCAAGAGCTCAAAGTGCTCGTTGATCTTCTCAAGCGCGGTCACGCGAACGCCCGCGACCCGTTTGGCCAGCAGAAGGGAAATCACCCCGACCCCAGCTCCCACATCCAACACGGTCGCGTCAGGCAGCGCCGGCACCGCGGCCGCGGCCATCACCGAATCCACACCCGCCCGAAAACCTTTGGCCGGCTGTAAAAGCCGTACCTGTCCGCCAATGAACTCGTCGTCGGTTGTATCAGTCACGAGTAAAGCCACTCATGCGTTGAGGACGGGTGTTGGGGGGGCGGACGTTCATCATCACGTGCTTGTGCCAATCTGGGAATCGTTCAGCAAAACCTTGGCCCGCTCATAGTCCGTGTCCGGCACCATGAGCCGCCGTTGGATCGCGTTCACGCTTCCTTCGACCATGCTTGTGTGCGCATCGAGCACGACGGAGTCGATGCCTGCGTCGCTCAACAAAGCTTCCGCAAACGAAATCAACACCAGATCGTTGGTCCTGACGACCTCCCGCATAAGCCCCTATATGTGCGATGCCGCCCCTCTCTCGCCCCGCCGACAATTTTGCGTTACTGTACCAAAAACCGAGGCAAATAAGGGATAAGCGGCACTGGGTCGCACTTGACCCAAAAACAGTGGCGCCCCTACTTTCCTTCACGGACATACGACATAAAGGGCTTAAAACGTGGGCGCCGTTATTTCATTTAACCAGGAAACAAGCCCATTTGGAAATTCGGTCGAGCGTCTTGTGAATTTGGTGTCCGGTGATCTGGACGCCGTAAACACTGTCATCCTCGATCGCATGAAAAGCCCCGTGGAGATGATCCCCACTTTGGCGGGTCATTTGATTTCCTCCGGCGGCAAACGATTACGGCCATTGCTCACCCTGTCCACCGCACGCATGCTTGACGTGGAAAACGATCATCACATCAAGCTGGCCGCCGCCGTGGAGTTTATTCATACCGCCACGCTGCTCCACGACGATGTGATTGACGAAAGCGTGTTGCGCCGCGGTCAGGCCAGCGCGAATGTGCTGTGGGGAAACAAATCAAGCGTTCTTGTGGGCGACTTTTTGTTCAGCCGTTCTTTCCGGCTGATGGTGGAAGTGGGCTCCTTCAAAGTATTGGATATTTTGTCGAACGCTGCGGCCGTCATCGCCGAAGGCGAAGTGATGCAGCTTTCGACCGCGAAAGACACGGCGACCTCTGAAGAAGACTACATGGCCGTCATCGAAGCCAAGACGGCTGCTTTGTTTGCCGCCGCTGCACGCTCTGGCGGCATCGCCGCGGGCGCAAGCCCCGACCAAGAAGAAGCGCTTGATCAGTTTGGCCGGAATTTGGGCATCGCGTTTCAGCTTGTGGACGATGCGCTCGACTATTCCGGACGGCAAGCGACCCTTGGCAAAACGGTGGGCGATGATTTCCGGGACGGCAAGATCACCTTGCCCGTCGTGCTCGCCTATCGTCGGGGTACGGATGAAGAACGCGTGTTCTGGCAACGCACTTTGGAAGAAGGCCGCCAGGATGAAGGCGATTTGCGCCAGGCAACGCGCCTCATGGAGAAATACAACACCATTTCCGACACGATCGACCGGGCAAGCAATTTCGGTCAGCAGGCGCGGGACGCATTGACCAAACTGCCGGAAGGGCCGATCAACAAAACCCTGAGCGAAGTGATCGACTTCTGCATCAGCCGGGCGTATTAGCCCCTCCAGAACACCCGATGTGGTGACGGGACGAAGATCAAAAGGGTCAGACCCTATTGAAATTCAATAGGGTCTGACCCTTTTGATCGGGCCGCTGCCGACAAGGACCGCATGCGCTGATGCACAAACAGCGCGTGACCCAGCATGGCGATGATCACAGCACCCACCAACAGGACACGCATGAGCGGGGTTGAGGCCTGAATAGCAAATGCCGCGACTCCGCACGCGATGAAGTAAGCAAAATACAGCTTGCTCACTTGGGCGTGGGTCCAGCCGCTTTGATGCAGCAGCTGGTAGAGATGCTCCCGATGCGCTTGGCTTAGATTCTTGCCCCGCCACGCCCGGCGCGCGAGCGTGTACAGCACATCGAAAATGAACGGCAGGAACAAGATCGGCACCACAAAAATCGAAACGCCGCCAAATCCGTCAGTGGACGCCAGCACGGCAAGCGAGGCGAACGAAAAGCCCAAAAACTGGCTGCCCGTATCCCCCATGAAGATCCGCCCGCTTGGAAAGTTGAAATAGAAGAAGCCGCCTGTGGCACAGACCAGCACAACGCTCGACAAGTAAACGAAGGGGGCGTTCGCAAAGAACGATATGGCGCCCAGGAATACGCCGCTGATCATCGCAGCGCCCGCCGCAATGCCGTTGATACCATCCATGAAGTTGAACGCATTCATAAAAAACACGATCCACAAAACGGTCAGCAACGCGCCCAGCGGACCCAACTCGACAGTGCCGACGAAAGGTATCCAGATCTTGTGAATGCTCGCCACAAAACTTGCGAACAGCACGGCCGCAATGAACTGGGCGACAAACTTTTGCAAAGGGCTGATGTCGTAGAGATCGTCGATGAACGACGAGACAAGCAAGGCGAAGACAATCAGTACAAAGACAAGGAATTGGAACTCCGGCAGTCTGACCACATCGGCGAACAGATAAAGTATGCCGATCCCCAACGTGAAAGAGACGGCAATTGCGATGCCGCCGCTTTTCGGCGTTTCTTTCTCATGGCTCGACCGGTCATTGGGGACATCCTTGATATTGAGATCCATGATCCAGCGCGTGAGCCCCGCCGACAGCAGCAACACCAGCAGCCCAAAGCTCACATGCTGTAGAGCGGCAAAGCTGTTCATGGCGCACCGGGCTCCAAAGGCAGCGGTGAGATCTCCGGCGGCTCCTTGAGCACACGACCGTTGGCAATCCACCAGGCCGGATGCTGGGAGCGCAATTGCTCTGCTGCGGCGGCTGCATCGCTTTGAGTCAGGAAGAGGCCGAAACAGGTTGCCCCACTTCCGGACATGCGGGCCAGCGCACAGCTGGGTAATGCCCCCATCGCCGTGATCACGTCTTGAATGATGGGCTCGCAGTCGATCGCCGGCGCCTCCAGGCTGTTGCCGTAACGCTCAAGCATCCCAATCAAGACATCGAAGGAACGGACGGCACCAATCGTTTCCACCGGCGGCGCAAAACCGGCAAGCCGCTTGAAGATCGGACCCGTGGCAACACCAATCCCCGGATTAGCCAAGACCAGCGCCATATCGGGCAGCGTGTCGATGGGTGTGAGCACCTCGCCAATGCCTCGCGCAAGGGCCGGCCGCGCCCCGTAGCACATGGGCACGTCCGCCCCTAAGTCCACAAGCAGCGCATCCCGTTCTTCTAGGGTGTAACCTACTGTCCAGATCTCTTCCAAAAGCCGGATGGCGCTCGCCGCGTCCGACGACCCGCCCCCAATCCCGGAGGCCACAGGTAATTCCTTCGTTAGGTGAAATTCTGCACCGGATGCCGAGCCCGAATGGGCTTGCACCGCGCGCGCGGCACGAATGATCAGATTCTCGGCCGTATCGGTATTCAGGATCTGCGACTGGGGCCCGTCGATGTGGAGGCTCAGCCCCTCCCCCGGTCGAACGGCCAGCCGGTCTCCAATGTCGGCGAAGACAATCAGACTGTCGAGGGTATGGTACCCGTCGTCTCGCTTTCCCGTCACATGAAGGAAGAGATTGATTTTAGCGGGCGCCAGAAGACCAAACGATCCGTTGCCCCCCTGTGACACGTCTTGCATGTATCCGTTTCGCGTTCAGAGAACGGGTGCCGGCGGACGTTCGGCCTTTTGCATGTGACGGCTGTGCGATCCCCGCATACCCCGATCAAGCTTGTTCTCGATGAGCGGTACCTGATCGTCTTCCGGATCAAGGCCCAAGGCCCGCTGCCATTGGAAGCGCGCCTCTATCTCGCGCCCAACCTTCCAATACGCATCACCCAAATGGTCATTGATGACCGGATCTTCAGGCCGCAAGCTCACCGCCTGTTCCAGATGCTCCACGGCAAGCTCGTATTGACCCAGCTGGTAATGGGCCCAGCCCAAACTGTCGACGATGTAGCCGTCATTGGGCCGCAATTCCACAGCCAGCCGGATCATCTCCAGCGCTTCATCCAAGTTTTGACGCTGCTCGACCCAGGAATAGCCCAGATAGTTCAAGACCAACGGCTGATCGGGCTCCAGCTCCAGCGCGAATTTGAAATCCCGTTCCGCATCCTCCCACCGGCCGGACCGCTCATAGGCGATGCCGCGGGCATAGAACAGCGACCAATGGCGCCGCTGCGGGTCGCCCGCGAGATTGATCGCCTGCGCATACACCTCGGCGGATTCGTCATAATCCTTCCGGCTGCGGAGCAAATCACCCAACGCCACCACCGCGTCCATATCGTTGGGGCGGCGCTGCGTGACCTTGCGCAGGAACCGAACCGCGTCATCGCCGCGCTCCAGACGCTCAAGATTAAACGCGATCTGCAGCTGGGCATGGCTGTAGATTCCCGAATCCGAGGGCACACGGGCATACACATCCGCTGCCTCTTCCCAGCGGCCAACCGCTTCCATCAAGTCGGCCAGCAGCAGCAAGGCCACGTCGAAATCGTCCCGCATATAAAGGGTAAGCTGCAAATAGACGAAGGGCAGATCGATGCTGCGGTCTCGGGCAAGGGCGCTTGCAAGACCGTACAAGACTTCCGCCGCCCCGTAATTCGCATCCGGCACCATCAAGCCGGGCATGACGTTTTCGTCAATACGGCGCAGCGCCACTTCGACCAGCGGATGATTGGGGGCGGCCCGCGCAAAGTCTGCATAAAGAGCAATGGCGTCGTCTTTCCGCCCCTGTCGCTCGAGGAATTGCCCATAGGCCTGCACGGCACGGATCGAATTGGACCCGCCTGAGTCAAGCGTCGCTTGAAAATCGCGATCCGCCGCCTCGACCCGGCCGGCCTGTTCATTGATCAGCGCACGGTGATAAAACCGGAAAATATCGAAGGCGGGGTTTGAATTGAAATTGTCGATGAGCTCCAACGCCACATCCACATCGCCTTCGGCGCGGTGCGCCCAGGCGGTCAGCAAGGTCGACGCCAAGCTGCTGAACGGACCGTCGGCAGAACGTTCAAAATTATACCGTGCACGGGCATAATCACCGTCCCGGTACTCGGACAACCCGATAATCAGATGCGGGAAGTTCTTGTCCGGCGTCCGGCGAATAATCTCGCGGGCGCGACCCGTCGCCTCTTCCACCTGGCCGTCGGCCAATTGCAGAAGAAAGGCCCGGTCCAAAATGACTTCATTGTCGGGATCGCGCGCAAGGGCGCTTGCATAGTAATCCGCGGCACTTGCCGTGTCGCGCACGGCCCCCGCATGGCGCGCGGCTAGATAATTGCCGAAAAGGGAATTCTTCGACCGGGTGCGTTCTTGCCCCGTGAGACCTTCGAACGTCCGTGTCAAATCGCCCGCCGACGAGCATGCCGCCAATACCGCAACACACGCTAATACGCCGGCTTTACGAATTGTCTTAATCACTCGAAACCGTTCTATGTCGCCAAAAAACCGCAGGAATTGCGAACCCCACAGGGCCATACGCTACTCGATCACAATGAGTTTAAGAACTTCTTCATATCACATATTCGGGTAATTGGGGCCGCCGCCCCCTTCAGGAACGGTCCAGTTGATGTTCTGCGTGGGATCTTTGATGTCGCAGGTTTTGCAGTGGACGCAGTTTTGCGCATTGATGACGAATTTCGGTCCGCCGCCATTCTCGTCCTCGACAACTTCGTAAACGCCGGCCGGGCAGTATCTTTGGGCGGGCTCGTCAAAGGATGGCAGATTGTACTGGATGGGAACCGACTCATCCGACAACCGCAAATGGATGGGCTGATCCTCTTCGTGGTTCGTGTTCGACAAAAACACGGAAGAGAGTTTGTCGAACGAGATCTTCCCGTCAGGCTTGGGATAGTCGATGGGCTTTACGTTCGACGCTTTGACCAGAGTTTCATGATCGGCCTTGCCGTGTTTCATAGTCACCGGCAGCCCGATGCCCAAATTGTTCATCCAGAGATCGATGCCGCCCAATCCAAAGCCCAGCATGGTGCCGAACTTGCTCCACAAGGGCTTCATGTTCCGAACCCGCTTCAGGTCGGTGAAAATGCTGGAGCCGCGATACCCTTCTTCATAGGCGGTGATTTCGTCGTAGGCACGGCCCGCGGCGATGGCATCGCACACGGCGTCCGCCGCCAGCATGCCCGACTTCATGGCGTTATGACTGCCCTTGATGCGCGGCAGGTTGACGAATCCGGCCGAACACCCGATCAGCGCACCGCCCGGGAACGTCAGTTTCGGAACGGACTGAAAGCCGCCTTCGGTGATGGCCCGAGCGCCATAGGAAATCCGTTTGCCCCCTTCGAAATAGTGCCGGACAGACGGATGTGTCTTGAAACGCTGGAATTCATCGAAGGGCGACACGTAAGGGTTTTTGTAGTTCAGGTGAACCACGAAACCCACCGCCACCATATTGTCTTCCAGGTGATACATGAATGACCCGCCGCCGGTGCTGTTGGCGAGCGGCCATCCCATGGTGTGCACCACCAGGCCGGGCTTGTGCTGGGCGGGATCGATCTCCCATAATTCCTTCAAACCAATGCCGTATTTTTGCGGCTCGCTTTTGGCGTCGAGCGAAAACTTCGAAACGAGCGTTTTGGTCAGCGATCCACGCGCCCCTTCCGCAATCAGCGTGTATTTGGCGTGCAACTCCATGCCGGGCGTGTACGTATCTTTTTGCTGGCCGTCGCGACCGATGCCCAGATCGCCGGTGGCGACACCTTTCACGCTGCCGTCGTCATTGTAGACGATCTCCGACACCGCAAAACCGGGATAGACCTCCACCCCCAGCTCTTCGGCCTGTGTGGACAGCCAGCGGCAAACATTCCCCAGGCTGACGATATAGTTGCCGTGATTGTTCATGAGCGGCGGTATGATGAAATTCGGGATACGGATCGAACCGGCCGCCCCTAAGAACAAAAACCGGTCATCGGTCACCGCTGTGTTGAGCGGCGCGCCTTTTTCTTTCCAATCGGGAATGAGTTCATTAAGCGCGATGGGGTCGATCACGGCGCCGGATAAAATGTGGGCGCCCACTTCGGATCCCTTTTCCAGCACGGCGACATTCAGCTCGGTGCCTGCTTCGGCTGCGCGCTGCTTCAGCCGGATCGCTGCCGACAAGCCCGCCGGTCCTGCACCAACGATGACGACGTCATACTCCATCGACTCGCGTTCAACTGTTGCCTCAGACATAATTTATCCTTCGTGCCCTTTACTTTTTTTGATGTGTGCGGTCCGCCTTCGCAGCGGCTGTAGCTATCCAATTAAAGCCGACTGACCGTGGGTCAACGCAACCCTTTGACCCATCACCAAAACGCAGGTGACGGTGGTACGGAACGCATAATAGAATATGGTTTGCCGTGTTACATACCTCAATTCCAGGAGAATGCGAGCGCTAATTCCGGCGCCTCCCCTACGTCACCCCGCCTATGACCCAAGAGCAAAAAGCCGCAGTTTCGCTCCTGCGTTGGTATGTGGAGCATGGCGTGACCGACTCGATCGGCGATATGCCGGTCGATCGGCGCAAGGCTGAAGTACCCCACCAGCAGGATCAAACGCCAGCGAGAGCGGCCCCAGCAGCATCTCCCCCACCCTCAACCAAACCTGCCCCAGCAGCGTCGGCAGACGACTTGGTGAGCAATGCCCGGCGCGTCGCCGGGGCGGCATCGACCCTGGACGAACTTCGCCAGGCGCTCGAGACATTTGACGAATGCCCGCTGAAGAAGACGGCCAAGAACTTAGTGTTTGCGGACGGCAATCCGGAAGCCGACATTGTCTTTGTCGGCGAAGCACCCGGACGGGATGAGGACATACAGGGGCTGCCCTTTGTAGGGCGCAGCGGGCAGTTGCTCGACCGCATGTTGGCCGCAATCGGTCTCGACAGGACGCGCGCCTACATCACCAATATTTTGCCGTGGCGGCCACCCGGCAATCGAAACCCGACAGCGGAAGAGACGGCGTTGTGCATTCCGTTTCTGGAACGGCACCTCGAGCTAATAGGCCCCAAAGTCGTCGTGGCCCTGGGCGGGGTATCCGCAAAGCAGTTGCTCGACACCACAGAGGGAATCATGCGCCTGCGCGGTAAGTGGCGCACCATGAACATCGCAAATGTGATGGATGTGCCCTTGCTGCCGATGTTCCATCCGGCCTATCTGCTGCGGCAACCGGCACAAAAGCGCTTGGCTTGGCAGGATTTACTTTCGCTTAAGGATAAATTGGACCTGATCGATGAGGGCTGACTAATTTTCGCCCTCATTTATCAAGCATAAAGTCCTGGCGGGTAGGTTGTCTCTTGCAGGGTGACGGCGATGAACACTATTGTCGCGCCTTGGTGAGGCTCAAAGGGTGCGAATATGGGTCAGTGTGTAGCTGCCTTACGGCGGCCGAGTATGCGTTTTTGTTTTTTCTTGATGGCTGCGGTTGCCGCGGCCCTATTTCCCGCAGCGTCGTTTGCAACGGAAGCAGAGGTTATTGAGACCTCATCCGGCGACGTTGCCGCCCCGATTGCCGATGTCTCGCCAAAAGTTCTCAGCAACAATGATGTTGCGCTTTACCGCAAGATCTTTGCCGCCCAGGAAAAAGGCCGCTGGAACACCGCCGACAAACACATCAAGAAACTCGATGACCGGGTCTTGATGGGCCATGTGCTCTATCAACGCTATTTGCACCCCACCGCCTACCGGTCGCGTTATTCCGAATTGAAGCGCTGGATGGGCAAATATGCAGATCACCCCGGCGCATCGCGCATCTTTCGCCTTGCCATGAAGCGGCGTCCGTCCGGCGCCTCCCGTCCCCAGCGCCCGGAGCGCCGGGCCTACCGGGAACAGCAAGTGCAAAAAACGTCCGCCACCTCGCCGCGCCGAAACACGCGCCGCATCAGGGCGATCAACCGGCACATCAAAACACTGAACCGGCGTGGGCGTCCGACCGCCGCCTATAACTATCTGCACGAAAAGCGCACCAGCCGAGATTTGCGCCGCAATGAATTCGATGATGCCCTGTCTTGGATCGCGGCATCCTATTATCGCGAAGGGGTCGACCGGAAAGCCGCTCCCATTGCGCAAAAGATTGCCGACCGAAACCGCGGCGAGGTTCCGCTCGCCGACTGGACGGCGGGTCTCGCCAATTGGCGCATGGGCAATTATGCGCTCTCGGCTACCCATTTCGAGCACCTGGCCAACTCGCGCGTGGTCTCGCAAGCGACCCGGGCAGCCGGCGCGTTTTGGGCCGCTCGCGCCCTGGTCATAGAAGGGCGGCCGCACGAAGCGATCCACATGCTGGAAATAGCGGCGGAAGATCCGCGTTCGTTTTACGGCGTGCTGGCCACACGGCAACTGGGGCGGCCGCTCGCACTCAACTGGAGCCATCCCACCCTTGACCGGAAATCGCTCGATGCGCTGATGCAATACCCTGCCATCAAACGCGCCGTCGCGCTGGCGGAAGTGGGCCAGACCCACATGGCGGATCAGGAGATTCTGAGATCCTATGGCCGTATGCCGGCGTCCTATGACAGACCGCTGATTGCGTTGGCCGCCAAAGTGGATTTGCCCGCCGCTCAAGTGCAGATCGCCGAGGGCGTGAAGGATGAGGCCTTCGATCTCGCCCGCTATCCGGTCCCCCAATACGAACCCACCGGCGGCTACACGGTGGACAAAGCGCTTATCTATGCGCTGATGCGCCAGGAAAGCCGTTTTAAGGCCAAAGCCAAAAGCCGCGCCGGTGCCCGGGGGCTGATGCAGATCATGCCGCGCACCGCAAGCTATGTGGCGCGCGACCGGTCCCTGGCACGGTCCAAGCGGGACCGTTTGCTTGACCCCTCTTTCAACATTGCGCTTGGGCAAAAATATATTCGCCAGCTCATGTCGCAGCTCGGACCCGACAATAATCTTTACATGCTGATGGTGGCCTACAATGCGGGGCCCGGGAACTTGAAAAAGTGGAAGCGCAAGACCGACTTCCAGGGCGATCCGCTGCTGTTTATCGAAAGCATCCCGGCCAGGGAAACACGCGGTTACATAGAACATGTGCTGACCAATTTCTGGATCTACCGCGAACGCTTCAAACAAGAAACACCGTCGCTTGATGCGGCCGCGGCAAACGTCTGGCCTTCCTATGTGCCCCTTGATAGGGTTGAAGTTCCCGTCGCTTCCGCGAACCAATAGAACTTCAGGCGCCCATGGCCGGTATTGACGAAAGCCGAGACTTCAAACCGATCCGCATTGCCGTTATGACCGTTTCCGACTCGCGTCATGCGGCGGATGATGAATCGGGATCGCTGCTGGTGGACCGGCTGCAGTCGGCGGGCCACACGCTGGCGGACCGGGCGATCGTCAAAGACGAAGTGGCCGACATTGTCGCCAAGCTCAAAGATTGGATCGCAAGCTCCGATGTGGACGCGGTGATCTCCACCGGCGGCACGGGCCTTACCGGCCGGGACGTAACGCCGGAGGCCTTTCAGTCGGTCTTCGAAAAGGAAATCGACGGATTTTCCGCTGTCTTCCACATGGTCAGTTTTAAGACGGTGGCCACTTCCACCATGCAGTCCCGCGCCTGTGCGGGCATTGCGGGCGGCACGCTGCTCTTCGCGGTGCCCGGCTCGCCCGGTGCCTGCAAAGACGCATGGGACGGCATCTTCCAATACCAGCTCGATTCCCGGCACCGCCCGTGCAATTTCGTGGAGATCATCCCGCGCCTCGAGGAGCACAAGACGGGCTAGCCGCGCGGCTTAGCCGATTCTGCATTACTCACAAGAGCTACCCCACCTCGTCATCGCGAGCCGCCGGAACGGCGGCGTGGCGATCCAGGGGCCCCACGCACCGAGCAAGCAGCCCTGGATCACGTCGTCGCGCGTTCGCGCTCCTCGTGATGACGGATGAGGTTAGCCGAGTTTGGCAGTGCTATTGCGACGCCAGGCGTCTAAGTCTTCTTTGGTATCGATGTCCGCAAGCTGATCCGTCAGCATGCCGATCTTTTTATCGGGTCCCAGTGCTGCGATCGTATCTTCAAGCGCGTGTTCGGTGGACCAACGCACATTTTCCAATGAAACGCATTTGCGGCAGCGGTTCGAAACCCCGATCAGCCAATAACCGCCATCGTCAGCCGGCCCGAACACAGCGTCATGGACGCGCAGGCGATCGAACGCCTGAGCCACGTGGCGGCATTCAAGGTCGGGAATATCGCTGCCGACAATGACGGCAGGCCCCGGCGGCAAACACCGGAAGCACCGGCTCATGCGGGCCCCCAAATCGCCCGGCCCTTGGGGCAAGCGGACCATGTCCGAAGGCCAAACATTGGGCCAGCTTCCGGTCTGAAACGCTTGGGCGTCCGGCGACACCGCAAGAAAGGTGCGCCATCGGGCATCGCCCCCAATCTGCCGGATGAGGGCGCGGCTCCAATTGCGGTAAAGGGCGCAGGCCGCCACATCGCCGATGCCCGCGGCCAGCCGCGTTTTCACGGTGCCCAGCGCAGGCGCCTTGGCGAATATGACAACATGTCCGTACACGAACGAAATAAGGTCAGCCGTAGAGCCGCGAAATCAACCGGGTCGGCACCCCAAGATAATAAAGGGTCAGGCACGCCAGATTGCGCATGGGGCGCAACACATAACCGTCTTTGCGGTACCGTTCGGCGCTGGTGAGCGCTTCCGACCGGAAGAACAAAAGCCGCCGCCGGCCGATGCGGCGCACGATGTCCACATCTTCCATCAGCGGCATTTCGGAGAAGCCGCCAATGCGGTCGTAAAACTCTTTCGAAATCAGCAGGCCCTGGTCACCATATGGCAGCCCGGCCAATTTGCAGCGCAAGGCCACCCACCATTCAAGGCGCCGCGCCGCCGGCCGGAAATCATCCAGCGAAAACTTGAACACCCCGGCCACTTCCCCGGATTCCCGCGTGCCGTCATAGGCGCGCTCGACACGTTCCACAAAAGCCTCCACCTCTTCGCTCCATTCGGGTGACAAAACCGTGTCGGCATGCAGGAAGAGCAACCATTCGCTTTTCGCCATTTGGCCGCCCACGCGCATCTGGTGACCGCGGCCGCGTGGGGCGGTCACGAATTTTGCGCCGGTGATTTCGGCAACCGATGCCGTCCCGTCAACGGAGCCCCCGTCCACGATAATGACCTCTCGCACAATGCCCCGAACCGTCGGCGGAATGAGGCACGCAAGGGTCCTGGGCAGCGAGTGCTCAGAGTTTAGCGTTGGTATGACGACGCTGATCATGCACCGCAATATAATCCAAGTGCAGCGCACATATAGCGCCTGCGACGAATGTTCTTGTTTTGTTCTATCCGGAACGCTACGCTTGCGGCATGAAAGACACATTTTCCGGGGACAAGCCGGCGCCAGGTGCGCCCATACGTCCCATGGGCGTGCAGCAAGAGGCGCGGCGCGGCAGAGGCGCCGTTTCGAACCCGGCGGGCCGCTACGAGGCATCGGAGACCGTTTCAGTGGATGACGGCTGGCATCCGCAAGAGACTGAGCCTTTGCGCACACAAGTCACCATAGATGCCACGCGGACCATCATTGCCCGTAATCAATCGCCGGACATTCCCTTCGACCGCTCCATCAATCCCTATCGCGGCTGCGAACATGGCTGCATTTACTGCTTTGCCCGCCCTACCCACGCCTATTTGGGGCTTTCGCCCGGTCTTGATTTTGAGAGTCGGCTGTTTGCTAAGCCGAACGCGGCAGAGCTCCTGGAGAAGGAGCTGCGCAAGCCCCGCTACAAGCCGCAAGTGATTGCCATGGGCACCAATACGGATCCGTACCAGCCGCTCGAAAAACGCATGCGCATCACGCGCAGCGTTCTTGAGGTGATGGACCGCTTTAGTCATCCTGTTTCCATCGTCACCAAATCGGATCTCATTCTTCAGGATACGGACGTTCTCGCCCGGCTTGCGGAAAGGAGCCTAACCAAAGTGATCATTTCGGTGACCACGCTGGACCGAAAGATTGCGCGCAAAATGGAACCGCGCGCGCCCACCCCCGGCAAACGGCTTGAGGCCATTCGCAGATTAAATGCAGCGGGCGTGCCCACCGGGGTGATGGTCGCGCCCGTCGTCCCCGCCATCAACGATCACGAGATCGAGACCATTCTGAAAGAAGCGCGCGACCGGGGCGCCGTCGACGCCGCCTATGTGGTTCTTCGGCTCCCTTTAGAAATCAAAGACCTCATCCGCGAATGGCTGGAGGAACAATTTCCCGATCGCGCCCGGCACGTGATTTCGGTTTTGCGGAACATGCGCGGCGGCCAGGATTACGATGCCCAATGGTTCAAGCGCATGCGGGGCGACGGCGCCTATGCGGAGCTCCTGTCCAAGCGCTTTCATCTGGCGAAACGCAAGCTGGGCTATGGGGCGGAACCGTTTGAACTCGACACCACCCGCTTCGAGCGGCCACCCGCCGACGACAAACAGTTGCGATTGCTTTGATTAACTTCACTCATCGACAGGCACGTTTTGAACCCGTCATTGCGAGGGCGCGTTAGCGCCCGCGGCAATCCAGAGCAGCAGATTCTGAGCAAGCGTCTCTGGATCGCCGCGCATTCCTAAGGAATGCTCGCGATGACGAATTCGTTTTGAGAAAGCTCAAGACGCTTCATCGAAGGACACCGTTCGAGAATCGACTATCTTCATCTCATGGCCGATCTTTCCATCGAACAGGCAGCCCAACAGGAGGCTGAACGTGCGCTTCGCATCGCCGGTGTGGACGAGGTGGGCCGCGGGCCCTGGGCCGGACCGGTCGTTGCCGCCGCCGTGATTGTCGGTGACGAATTCGACCTTGAAGGCATCCACGACTCGAAGAAGCTATCGGCGCAGAAAAGAGAAATCTTGGCCGCAAGAATCCGGACACAGGCGCAAGTGAGCATCGCCTCCGCCTCGGTCGCCGAGATTGACGAGCGCAACATCCTGCAAGCGAGCCTGTTGGCCATGCGCCGCGCGGTTGCGGGCTTGCCCCAACCGCCCGATCTCGCTCTGGTCGATGGCAACAAGGACCCAAAACTTCCCTGCCCCGCGCGCATGGTGGTCAAGGGCGATCAGATTTCAGCCTCCATCGCCGCAGCATCGATTGTCGCGAAGGTAGCGCGGGACGCACTCATGTGCGATCTGTCCGTCGACTTCGCCGGCTATGGCTGGGAACGCAACAAGGGTTACGGGACAAAGGAGCACATTGCGGGCCTCCAAAGATGCGGGGTCACACCACATCATCGCCGTTCGTTCGCCCCTATCCACAAGATGTTGAGCGAAGACTCTTCGTTAACTTATTGATTCAAAAAAACATATTGACCTGGGACTCCGCCTGACTCAGGATCGCGCCTCGACTGATTTGACCACATCATTTGGGGCGCGGGCCATGGCCAGACGATCTGCCAAAAAGACCACAACAGACTCAGCGGATTTGCCGCGCAACCGCATCTTCGAGGGCGACTGCATCGACGTGATGAACAGCCTGCCCGCCGGCAGCGTGGATCTGGTGTTCGCCGACCCGCCCTATTACCTGCAGCTCGAAAAGGAACTCCATCGGCCCGACAACAGCCGGGTCGACGGCGTCGATGATGCCTGGGACAAGTTCTCCAGCTTCGACGATTACGACCTGTTTACCCATGCATGGCTTGACGCCGCCAAGCGGGTGTTAAAGCCCAACGGCGCCCTGTGGGTCATCGGCAGCTATCACAACATCTTTCGTGTGGGCACGGTTCTTCAGGACTTGGACTATTGGATCTTGAACGACGTGATTTGGCGCAAAAGCAACCCCATGCCCAATTTCAAGGGAAGGCGGTTCACCAACGCCCACGAAACCCTCATCTGGGCCGCGCGGGACGCCAATCAAAAGACTTACACGTTCAATTACGACTCCATGAAAGCCCTCAACGAGGACCTCCAAATGCGGTCCGATTGGGTGCTGCCGATTTGTACCGGCCAGGAGCGGCTCAAAGACGCCGACGGCAACAAGGCCCATCCCACGCAAAAGCCCGAAGGCTTGCTCCATCGGGTGATCCTTGCGTCCACAAATCCGGGCGATGTGATCCTGGATCCGTTCTTCGGCACGGGCACCACGGGCGCCGTCGCCAAGCGTCTGGGACGGGACTTCATCGGCATCGAGCGCAACAAGCCCTATCTCAAATACGCCTATGAGCGGATCGCGGCCATTTCGGACCCCACCGAGTTGGAGATTGCCGTCACGCCGCCCAAGAAACAGCAACCGCGCATTCCCTTCGGCTGGCTGGTGGAACGGGGCATGCTGAAGCCCGGCGCCACACTTTACGGCCCGGCCCGCCGCCATGCGGCCAAGATCCGCGCAGACGGCAGTCTGTCCGCGCGGGATGCCTCCGGCTCCATTCACAAAGTGGCCGCCACCGTCCAGGGTCTGGACGCCTGTAATGGCTGGACGTTTTGGCATTTCGAGCACAAGGGAAAGCTCGCCCCCATCGATGTGCTGCGCCAGCAATTGCGCGCGGAGCTGCATTAGCCCCACCCATTTTTACAGTCATTGCCAAGCGCCGGATATAGGCTTATCCTATCGCCCGCGAGGGCGCTCTTTGACAGGTGAATAGGCAATTGTGGGTGCCGCTGCCCCTCTCAACCTCCCCCTTGTGGGGTGGTTGATTTGTGGATGGGGCGCTACCGAAATTTGGATGAACCCCATGCGCCCATCTTCGCAGCGTATGGGGTGGTTGATGAGAGACATTCTTCTTTTGTCCTAACCGCATAACTTCTCTGATGGCCGGAACACCCCCTCCCAACCCTCCCCCGCAAGCGGGAGAGGGCTTCTTCCTCCGACGGTGCCGCGCATGCTTCCTCCCACCGCTTGCGGGGGGAGGATAGGAGGGGGGCATCAAAACCTGGATGAACCCCATGCACCCATCTTTTCAGCTCAAGTATTGCTTGATGAGGGGCCTTCTTCTTAAGTGTCGTCCCAGCGCCCGTGTCTGGCCTTCGGCCAGCACGAGCATAAACTCCAGCTGGGACCCATACTCCCCAGAGCTAGAACCGAGAAATCAGTGGCTATGGGCCCCTGCCTGCGCAGGGGCGACGGTCGAAAAGCGGACCGGGATCGGACGTAACCAACTGCACCACCTTCTTCATCACCGTGGGCAAGGCATATTGGTCCAACTGGTCGATCCGCACCCAGGTGCCTTTGGGCTTCCGCTTCGCTGCGCGCACCCCATGGCACACCTCCAGCTCCAGATGAAAATGGGTGAAGGTGTGGCGCACGGTCTTCGGCAACCGGCGCCAAGAGATTGACGTGGCCGCGGCAAACCCCAAAGCCTGTTCGGGCCCTTGGATGTCGGCATCAAGCGCCGTCCACTCAGTCGACGGGAGCTCCCACAGGCCGCCCAGCAGCCCTTGCTCCGGACGGCGGCGGATCAGCACTTCGCCCTCAGGCCATTCAAGCCAATAGATGGTGCCCCGGCGAATGGGTTTTTCAGGCTTGGCGCGTTTCTTCGGAAGACTTTGAGGATCGCCCTCAGCAAAGGCGGGGCAAACATCCTTACACGGACAAATTGGGCAATCCGGCGCGCGGGGCGTGCAGACCGTCGCCCCCAAATCCATAAGCGCTTGGGCGTAATCACCGCTTCGGGTCTGTGGCGTGTGGCCCGCCGCCAGCCGCGCAAGCTCTGGCTTTGCGTCCGGCAACGGCGTTTCGACCCGGTGAAGGCGCGCCATGACCCGTTCGATATTGCCGTCCACCGGCGTTGCCGGGCGATCGAAGGCAATCGACGCAATGGCGGCCGCGGTGTAATGCCCAATGCCGGGGAGCTGCTTCAGCGCGGCCTCGTCGGACGGAAATACGCCGCCAAACTGCTCGGTGATGGTTCCGGCGCATTTGTGAAGGTTCCGCGCCCGCGCGTAGTAGCCAAGGCCCGCCCACGCCAGAAGCACATCATCCAGGGGCGCTGCCGCCAAATCTCCCACCGTCGGCCATTGGGTTGTAAACTTCTCAAAATAGGGGATGACGGTGGCCACCGTGGTCTGCTGCAGCATGATTTCAGACAGCCAAACCCGGTACGGATCCGGCGTCACGCCAGGGTCATAGCGCCAGGGTAGCTTGCGGCGATGGGCGTCGTACCAATCGAGCAACAGGGCGCTCAGGTCTGCCGGCTTGCGGGCCTTTCTTCGACTGGCCGTTTTAGGGGCCGGTGCTGATTTCTTCATATTTGGTTGACCAAGATCGCCATGCGTTGGGGTCGCCCAATGGACAGAACGCCGTAAGACTTTTAAGAGGACATATGTCCAAGCGCCTCTACAAGGCAAGCAAAGCTCAGAAGAAGCTCGGGCCGATGCGGCTCGATCGTATGGTCCGGCCCATCGCAAAGCCCATGCTGAAGAAGTTCGGCTTCCAAGAACTCCACCTTTTCGAACATTGGCAAGAGATCGTGGGCACGGACCTTTCAAGCGATTGCGTGCCCCTGAAATACGCCCGAGGGACGGCGCGGCAACCCGGGGGCACCTTGCTGATGCGCGTCTCGGGCCACAGGGCGCTGGAGGTGCAACATTCGCTGCCTCAGATTATCGACCGCATCAATCGGTTCCTTGGCGGCGCGGCGGTCAATCGAATTCGGTTGGTTCAGGGGCCTGTGGACCAAGAATCACGCCACCGTCCCCATCGCTTGCAGCCGTTGACGCCGCATCAAAAGCAAGCCGTTATTGATCAGACGAAAGACATCGAGAATGACGGCCTGCAACGCGCAATGCAGCGCTTTGGCGAAAGGGTCCGTCAGAAACAGGGAGCCGAGTGAGACGATCGTTGAGGCCCCGCTTGCGTGCGCTTATACTGCGGCGCCATTTGCTGGATCATGGAGAAACTGTTCGGTGACTAGAAACGTTTTCACGCTCAACCCGATCGCCCTGTTCATGTCGGTGGTCGCGGCTTTGTTCATCGCAGGATGCGGCGACAATACGGAAGTGGCGGATGCCGCACCGGGCGAACAAGAAATCGCCCTGCTCGACACGGACATCATTCTCGGCAGCGCGGACGCGCCGGTGACCATCATCGAATACGCGTCCATGACCTGCAGTCACTGCGCCACATTTCACGCAGAGACCTATCCGCAATTGAAGGAGAATTACATCGACACGGGCAAAGTCCGGTACGTCTTGCGAGAGTTTCCGTTGGACCAATATGCAGCCGCCGCCTTCGTGACAGCCCATTGCCTGGGGGATGACAACTATTACGCTGCCGTCGACTTGCTGTTCGAGGAACAAAGCACCTGGATCGTGGCGCGGCCGGAGAATCGAAAAGACGCATTGGCCGCCATCGCCCGAAAAGCCGGGGTCGGCCGCTCGCAATTCGACTCCTGTATGGAAGACGAATCGTTATATGAACGCATCAGAACAGCGCAGGAGAGCGGAAAAAACCTCGGGATCAGGTCAACCCCAACGTTTTTCGTGAATGGGAGCAAGCACAGCGGTGCGCTTTCCTTCGAAACATTTGAAGAAATCCTGACCCCACTTTTTCCCGCAGAATCCGCCGGATAGATCGCCCCACCCCCCGGGGTCAAAAACAAAGGTACCCGTGTGAAGATCACTCGACTTCGGCTTTCAGGCTTTAAGTCTTTTGTCGAACCCGTTGAATTTATGATCGAATCTGGCCTCAGTGGCGTGGTCGGTCCGAACGGCTGCGGGAAGTCGAACATCCTGGAAGCCATGCGTTGGGTGATGGGCGAGAACTCGCCCAAGAGCATGCGCGGCACCGGCATGGAAGACGTGATCTTCGCCGGCACCAGCGGCCGCCCCGCGCGCAACATGGCCGAAGTGGTTCTTGTGATCGACAATAGCGAGCGCAAGGCCCCGTCGGCTTACAACGACGCGGACACGATCGAAGTCAGCCGCCGGATCGAGCGGGACGCCGGCTCGGCCTATCGGATCAATGGGCGCGACGTGCGGGCCCGGGACGTGCAGACGTTTTTCGCCGATGCCGCCACCGGGGCCCATTCCACGGCCTTGGTGCGCCAAGGTCAGATTGGCGAATTGATCAACGCCAAGCCGAAGAACCGCCGCAAGATTTTGGAAGAGGCCGCGGGCATTTCCGGCCTTCATTCCCGGCGTCATGAGGCGGAACTGCGCTTGCGAGCAGCGGAAACCAACCTCACCCGTCTCGACGATGTGGTGCAGCAAATCGAAAGTCAGCTTGCCAATCTGAAACGGCAGGCGCGCCAGGCCCGGCGCTACCGCAATCTGTCCGGACTAATCCGGAAGGCGGAAGCGACCAATCTGCAATTACGCTGGTCGGCCGCCCAGGACCACCTGACCGAGACCAAGGAAAAAGCCACGGCCGCGGAACAATTGGTGGCCGAAACCACCCAGAAAGCCTCCGAAGCCAATCGTCTGCAATTGGCCGCTAACGACGAGCTGCCGCCCCTGCGCGAAGAGGAAGCGAAGGCGGCCGCCGCCTATCACCGTCTCACCGTCGAGCGGGATGGGCTTGACGCGGAAGAAGAACGCGCGCGGCGCGAAGCTGAAGAGCTGGAAGCGCGCCTTGAGCAAACCGTGTCGGATCTCCAGCGCGAAAACGCTATGATCCGCGATGCGCAGCAGGTGCTGGATCGTCTGACGGCGGAAGAAAATGAAATCACGGAAAAGACGACCCAAGAAGAAGAAACGCTAAGGACGCTTCAACAGCAAGCCGACGGCGCATCGGCTCGGTTGGCGGAAAAGGAAAAAGAACTCGAAGCGATGACCGCGCGCATCGCGGCGCTAACTGCGTCCCGGCATGCGCTCACAAAATCCGTTGACGAAGCGGAAGCGCGCCTGACCTCGCTGGAACAGCAAAAAGCAGGTGCCGTCCAAGAGCAAGACGCCATCCGCGCCGCAGGCTTTGACAGCGAGAAGATTGGCCGCGCCGCAGATGCCGTGGAACAGGCCAAGGCATCCGTCGAGCGGGCGCGGCACGCTTTCGATGAAGCCGAGCACAGTCGCAGCGAACGGCAAGCAGCCGAAAAATCCGCCCTCGAACCATTGCAGGAAGCAGACCGGTCTCTCGGGAAGCTCAAGGCGGAAGCCAAAGCCTTGTCCGACATGCTGGGCGTTACCGAATCGGACCTCTGGCAGCCGCTGATCGACACTATCCGCGTGGAACCGGGATATGAGAAAGCGCTGGGGGCCGCCCTTGGCAGCGATCTTGACGCAACCGACGATACGGCCGCGCCCGTGCACTGGGAAAATCTTGGGCCACTCTACGACCCCGATGGTGCCCATGGACTCCCGGGGGGTGCAACGCCCCTGTCGCGTTTTGTGTGGGGGCCTGCCGCGTTCGAACGCCGGCTCTCGCAGATCGGCGTTGTCGAACAAAGCATGGGACCAAGCCTGCAGCGGCAATTGAAACCTGGGCAGCGCCTGGTATCGAAAGAAGGTGATTTCTGGCGTTGGGATGGCTTCCTGGCCGCCGCCGACGCGCCGACCCACGCGGCAACGAAGCTCGCTCAGCGCAACCGGTTGCAAGACATCCAAATGCAGATCGTAGAGGCGGAACGGCACGCCTCGAGCTTGCGGCAAACCTACCATGAGGCGCGCGCCGCGGCAGAGCAGGCTGTCGCCCTTGAAGCATCGGAACGGAAGAATTGGCGGGAACGTCAAAGCGCCCTGTCGACAGCACAAGAAGAACTCTTGGCCGCCGAAAAAGAAGCTGCCGCCCATAGCTCCAAAATGACATCGTTGGAGGAAGCAAAAGAGCGCGCGGTTGCCGAGATCACGACAACGACTCAAAAACGCGACACGGCACGCCAAGAGCTTTCGGCGCTCGAGGACGAAGAAACGCTTCGCCAACAGATATCCACCGCAAGAGAAGCCGTTTCGGAACACCGGGCCCAGGCCGCCAACACGCGAGCGGAACTTGAAAGCGCCGGCCGCGAAGCAGCGCAGCGGCAACAACGCCTATCGCAGATCAAAACGGAACGTGACGAATGGGAGCGCCGGACGGAAAAGGCCCGCACCCAGGTTGAAACCCTGACGGAGCGGCGGTCCGAGCTCAAACGATTGCTCGACGAAAAACGCGCCTTTCCTGAAACGCTGCAGGAAAAGCGTAGTGCGCTGCTTACCGCCATGACGGAAGCCGAAGGGGTCCGCAATCGGGCGGCTGATGCGCTCAGCATTGGCGAAGCTGCCCTTACACGGTGCAACAATACGCTCAAGGAAGCCCAACAGGCCCAAAGCGACGCGCGGGAGGAACGCGCGCGCATGGAAGCCCTGCTGGAAGGCGCTCATGAGCGTCAGGAAGAAATCGCCGAACGGGTGCGCGAGACGCTCGATTGTCAGCCGGATCAGATCATGGAAGCAGGTGAGATCACCGAAAAGGATCTCAATGTGGACATGGAATCGATCGAAAAGCGGCTGGAGCGCCTTAAGCGCGAGCGCGAGAATCTGGGCGGGGTCAATCTGCGGGCCGAAGAGGAATCAGCAGAACTGGAAGAGCAACTGCAGGGTATGCTGACCGAGCGGGAAGATCTGGAAGGCGCCATTGCCAAGCTGCGCCAGGGCATCTCGAAGCTCAACAGCGAAGGCCGGGAACGCCTGCTCAAGGCCTTTGATGAGGTCAATGCGAATTTTGAGAAGCTCTTTACCTTGCTGTTCAGTGGCGGCACGGCCGCGTTGGAACTGGTCGAATCGGACGACCCGCTGGAAGCCGGCCTTGAAATCAACGCGCGGCCCCCGGGCAAGAAGACTCAGACCATGTCCTTGCTGTCCGGTGGGGAGCAGGCGCTCACCGCGATCGCGCTGATTTTTGCCGTGTTTTTGTGCAATCCGGCCCCCATCTGCGTCATGGATGAGGTGGACGCGCCCCTTGACGACACCAATGTGGACCGTTTCTGCAATCTTTTGGATGAAATGCGCCGTCTGACCGACACGCGGTTCATTGTCATCACCCACCACGCGCTTTCCATGTCGCGCATGGACCGGCTGTTCGGCGTGACCATGGCGGAGCGGGGTGTCAGCCAACTCGTCTCCCTCGATCTGGAGGCCGCCGAGGAAGTGCGTGCGGCGGGTTGACGCATAATTGTGCATTGCCGAAATAGATGACATTTTCTTAACAGTTACAAAGGCTTAGGGCCGCCTTCGTAAACTTGACAGTGTTGCCCTGCGAAACATATGTTGCGCCCGTCTCGCGGACGCGTTGCGCGTGGTTTTAACAAGGCCGACCCATGCAAACCGCCCCTCATGGAAACCGAAAATGGCGTCTATGACCCAAGGGGACGACTTTGACGAACGGCTACGCAAAGCACAGCGCACACGATCGCGGTCAGAAGAAAATGAGGGCAGAAGCTCAGCGATCGGCAAAGCGTTCAGACTTTCGACCGAATTGGTGGTGGGTCTGGTTGTCGGGGTCGCATTGGGGTGGTTCCTGGACGAATGGCTTGGCACCAGCCCATGGTTGTTGATCATTTTCTTCTTCCTAGGCATGGCCGCCGGTGTTCTGAACGTGATCCGAACGGCGACGGCGATGAATGCGGCGAACAGCACTGACCTATCGGCGGGTCAGGCTGACGGCAGCCGAGATGACGCCGATAAAAAGTAACGAAGCGCAATCGCGCGGAACCGGGGACCAAAAACGTGGCGTCAAAAGGATCTGAAGGCGGCCTTGGCATCGATCCGATGCACCAATTCGTCATTGAACGGATTATTCCTTTGGAGTTCGCCGGTATCGACGTTTCGTTCACGAACTCTTCCTTGTTCATGGTCATCGCCGTCATTCTGATCACGCTGTTTACCACCGTGACCATGAGCGGCCGCGCGATGGTTCCGGGGCGCTGGCAGTCCCTTGCCGAGCTGTCCTACGAGTTTATTGCCAACATGATCCGGGACAATGTGGGGACGGAAGGGCAACGCTACTTCCCGTTCATCTTCACCCTGTTCATGTTCGTGCTGTTCTGCAACCTGTTGGGGATGATCCCCTACTCTTTCACCGTGACGAGCCACATCATCGTCACCTTCGCCTTGGCGATTGTGATTTTCATCGGCGTGACGATCATCGGGTTTGTGACCCACGGTATTAAATTTCTGAAGTTCTTTGTCCCATCGGGCATTCCCGTGGCGTTGATGCCGCTGTTGGTGGTGATCGAAGTCATTTCCTATCTGACGCGGCCGATCAGTCTTTCCGTCCGTTTGTTCGCCAACATGATGGCAGGCCACACCATGCTGAAAGTGTTTGCTGGTTTCGTGGTAGGACTGGGTGCGATCGGCGGCTGGGCACCCCTTGCGTTCATGGTCGCGTTCACCGGTCTTGAAGTTCTGATCGCGTTCTTGCAGGCCTACGTCTTTGCGATTCTCACCTGCATTTATCTCAACGACGCCCTGCACATGCACTAATCAAAGAAGGTTTTCCAAAGCGGACATACCACCGCGGTTCACTCAACATCCAAACAACTATTCATCCACAAGGAGACATTCGTCATGGAGCCAGAAGCGGCAAAACTCATCGGTGCGGGTATCGCAACGATTTCTCTTGCAGGTGCCGGGGTCGGCATCGGTACCATCTTCGGCAACTACCTGGCCGGCGCGCTGCGCAACCCGGGTGCGGCTCAAGGCCAATTCGCGAACCTGCTGCTGGGCTTTGCGCTGGCGGAAGCGACAGGTCTGTTCGGTCTGGTTGTTGCTCTGATCCTGCTGTTCGTTATCTAACGCGCTGATTGGTTCTTCGGGACCAATGCACAGATAGGAATGCGCAATAATGGCTGATACGAGTACCGGCGAACTGCACTCGGAAGTGGGGCACGGGGACGATCATGGATCGTCCGGCATGCCGCAGCTGAATGCCGCCGACTGGGCGCCGCAAATTGTCTGGCTGACGATCACGTTCGTCTTCCTCTATGTGATGATGGCGCGCATCGCCTTGCCGCGCATCGCCACTGTGCTTGAGGAACGGCGCGACAAAATCGCAAACGATCTCGACAAAGCCGCCGACCTTAAGAAGGAAACCGACGCCGCCATCGAAGCCTATGAGGCGGCGTTGGCGGAAGCTCGGGCGAAAGCCACAGCCATTGCGGCGGACAACCGAACCAAGCTCAACCAGGAAATTGAGCAAATGCGCAGCGACATGGAAGCGGAACTGTCGGCCAAGGCCTCGGAGGCTGAAAAGCAAATCAGCGCCGCCAAATCAGCCGCCCTGGGCAATGTTCGCGGCGTGGCAATCGATGTGACCGAGCAGATCGTGCAGCAACTCATCGGCGACGATGTGGGCGAAGCCGCTCTTGCCCAATCCGTCGACACAGAATTGAACAGGTAGGCGCGGACATGGAAATCTTCTCCGATTCAAGCTTCTGGGTGGCTGTTGCCTTTGTTCTATTCGTGTTGGCCCTGATCTATTTCAGGGTACCTGGGCGTGTGACCGAGGCGCTGGACGCGCGTTCGGCTCAAATCGCCCAAGAGCTGGAAGAAGCCCGAAAGCTGAGGGAAGAAGCCCAGGCGTTGCTCGCGAACTATCAGCGCAAACAACGGGACGCGGAACAAGAAGCGGAAGACATTGTCACCCAAGCGCGCGCCGAAGCGGAGCGGCTTGCCGCAGAGACGCGGGAAAACCTTGCAGCGCAGCTCGAGCGCCGCACCAAACAGGCCGAGGACAAAATCGCTCAGGCCGAAGCCCAAGCGCTAAAGGAAGTGAAAGACGCGGCCGCCACCGTGGCCGCGTCGGCCGCCCGGCGCATCATTTCAGAGCGGATCGACCAGGGGCGCGACGCGCAGCTGATCGATCAGGACATTCGCAATTTGGGCTCGAAGCTCAACTAAGATCTGTAAAATCTATTTGTGCGGCTGCCAGCGCAGAACCGGTTTGCGCGCCGCGGTCGTTTCATCAAGGCGCCGCCGTGGTGCATGGACCGGGGCCGCTTTGAAACGCTCCACCTCGCCCGACTTTGCCGCTTCGGCCAATGACCGGAGCGTTCCGACGAAGCGGTCCAAGCTTTCTTTAGATTCCGTCTCCGTCGGCTCAATCAGCATCGCCCCCTGAACCACCAGCGGGAAATACATGGTCATCGGATGATAGCCCTCGTCGATCATCGCCTTCGCAAAGTCGAGGGTTTCAACACCGGTGCCATTTAGGAACCGGTCATCGAACAAAGCTTCATGCATACACCGCCCTACAAACGCCGGCGTCATCACATCGCGCAATTGCTCAAGCACGTAATTGGCGTTGAGGACCGCGTCTTCCGCCACTTGCCGAAGCCCGTCGGCGCCATGGCTTAGCATGTAGGTAAGTGCCCTAACGAACATGCCCATTTGTCCGTGATACGCGGTCATGCGCCCGAACGACTCATTCCCATTGTTCTCAACAATGCGCCAGGCGCCATCCTGCAGCACCACATAGGGCATGGGCGCAAACGGCGCCAGTGCATCGGATAGAACCACCGGACCTGCCCCCGGACCGCCCCCGCCATGGGGCGTTGAGAACGTTTTGTGGAGATTGATGTGCATGGCATCAATCCCCAAATCGCCCGGCCGCACGCGCCCGACAATGGCATTGAAATTGGCGCCATCGCAGTAGAAATAGCCACCAGCGTCGTGCACCGCATCAGCGATCTCGATGATGTCACGCTCGAACAATCCACAAGTGTTGGGATTAGTCAGCATGATGCCTGCCACGTCCGGTCCCAGCGCCTCTATGAAGGCGGCAGTGTCCACATGGCCGTCATCGGTCGCCGGGATCGGGCTTACCGAAAAGCCGCACAGGGACGCGGTGGCGGGGTTTGTGCCATGGGCCGACTCCGGCACCAATATTTTGGTGCGATGCTCTCCACGCGCCTCTAAGGCCGCGCGCATGGCCATCACGCCGCAAAGCTCTCCATGGGCGCCCGCCTTGGGCGACAGCGCAATCGCCGGCATGCCTGTAAGCTTCATGAGCCAATCGGCCAATTCACCGATCATCTCCAGGGCGCCCTGCACGGTGGATTGGGGCTGGAGTGGGTGAATGTCGGCAAATCCCGGCAGCCGCGCCATTTTTTCATTGAGGCGCGGATTGTGCTTCATCGTGCACGATCCCAGAGGGTAGAGCCCGGCATCGATGGAATAGTTCTTCTGGCTGAGCCGCACATAGTGACGAACCACTTCAGGCTCCGACAGATTCGGCAAACCGATCTCGTCCTTGCGGGCAAGTCCGCCAAGACGGTCCTTGGTCAACGCAACATCCGGCAAATCGACGCCGGTTTTGCCGGTGCGGCCGATCTCGAAAATGAGCGGCTCTTCCTGGTGCAACCCTTTGCTTCCGTCAGCCATATCAAGGTGCTCCACTGCCTGGCTTTCGTCGGTCGGTATCTTTTGTTGGACGTTCATTTACACGACCTCCGTCAGCGCATCTCTCAAGGCCGCCAGATCGTCCGGCGTGTTCATCTCGGTCGCCGCTACGATGAGCAAGTCCTCAACGGTTGCATCGCCCGGATAGAGGCGCGAGGCCGGAATGCCGCCCAGTACCTTCCGATCCACCAACGCATCGACCACGTCCGCCGCCGGCTTTCTGAGCCTCAACGTAAACTCGTTGAAGAAGGATGATGTTACGCATTCGACGCCGTCTATGCCGTCGAGCATCTCCGACAACTCAACCGCCGTTTGATGATTGAGTTTGGCAAGCTTTACCAAGCCGGCTTCACCCAAAAGCGAGAGGTGGATGGTGAAGGCCAGCGAACACAGACCCGAATTGGTGCAGATGTTGCTGGTCGCCTTCTCGCGCCGAATATGTTGTTCGCGTGTGGACAAGGTCAGCACATAGCCGCGACGACCGTCTGCATCGGTGGTTTCGCCGCACAAGCGTCCCGGCATTTGCCGAATGTATTTTTGCCTGGTTGCAAACAGCCCCACATAAGGGCCGCCGAAGTTAAGTGCATTGCCGATCGACTGCCCTTCAGCCACCACAATGTCCGCACCCATTTCGCCTGGTGATTTCAGCAAGCCAAGCGAGATGATCTCGGTGACCACGACGATGAGCAGAGCGCCTTTTTCATGGGCGGCATCAGACAAGGCCGTCACGTCGTGCAGATTGCCGAAAAAGCTTGGTGTTTGAACGACCACGCAGGACGTCTCTTCATCGATAAGATCGACGAGATTTTCTTGACCTTCCGGCGCGGGCGCCTTTCGGACGATCGTATCGCCGGTGAAACGGGCCGTCGTTTCCGCCACCTCGGCATAATGCGGGTGCAAGCCGCCCGACAAAATGGCCTTGGAGCGCTTGGTAATTCGATTGGCCATGAGGATCGCTTCGATACAAGCGGTCGACCCGTCATACATGGAGGCGTTGGCCACATCCATACCGGTGAGCATGGCCACCTGAGTCTGAAACTCGAACAAATACTGCAGTGTTCCTTGCGAAATCTCCGGCTGATAGGGCGTGTAAGAAGTGAGAAACTCCGACCGCTGTATGAGGTGATCCACCGCCGCCGGAACGTGATGGCGATAGGCGCCGCCTCCCACAAAGAAAGGCCCATTGCAGGCAGCGACATTCCGGCAAGCGAGCTCCGTCATTTTTCGCTCGACTTCCATTTCGCCTAAGTGATCCGGCAGGTCCACACCAGCCTCAAGGCGAGCGGCCGGCGGCACATCTTCGAACAGATCATCGATGCTTTTTGCACCGATGGCATTCAGCATGTCGCGGCGGTCGTTTGTGGTGAGAGGAAGGTAACGCATATTAGCCAAGCTCCTTCACGTAGTCTTTGTACTGATCTTCGGTGAGGAGCTTTTCGAGTTCGGACGGCGCATTGATTTTCATCTTGATGAACCAGCCCTCGCCCATGGCGTCGGAATTTACAAGCGCGGGCTCGTCCGTGAGTTTCTCATTCACTTCAACGACTTCGCCGGATGCCGGCGCATAGATCTCACTGGCGGCCTTTACCGATTCGACAACGGCCGCTTCGGCGAATTGGGCCACTTCCTTGCCAAGCTCGGGAAACTCAACAAAAACAACGTCCCCCAATTGATCTTGCGCAAAGTCGGTGATGCCGATCGTGGCCATGTCGCCCTCCACGCGGATCCATTCATGCTGTTCGGTGTATCGTATGTCGCCCATTAATTACGCCTCGCTAACCATTCCGATTTTGTTTTCTGACATAGCGGTGCGGAACGAAGGGCATGTCCGCAACCACCGCAGCATGCGCTTTGTCCCGCACCACAATTTCCAATTCTTGACCGATCTGCGCGTGCGATCGGTCCACATAGCCCATGGCAACGGGACCGCCGACCGTGGGCCCAAACCCCCCGCTGGTGATCACGCCAATCGATTGCCCTTCTTTCGAGCGGATGTCGCATCCTTCGCGCACCGGCACTCGTCCGGCGGGCCGGATACCAACCCGGATCCGCTCTGCCCCATCTTCCATCTGGGCCGCAATTCTTGCGGCACCTGGAAAGTTCAGTTCACGAAGGCGACGCTTGGCCACGGTCCAACCCAACGATGCCTCGACCGGCGTCGTCTCGGCGGACATGTCATGACCATAAAGGCACAGCCCCGCCTCGAGACGCAGGGAATCGCGCGCGCCCAATCCAATCGGCGCGACTTCGGGGTGCGCGAGAAGCTTTCTTGCAAAGTCGCTGGCCGCTTCCGCGGGAAGTGAGATTTCGAACCCATCTTCGCCGGTATAGCCGGACCGCGAAACGATGTAATCGGTCGCAGCGGTCTCGATGCGCCGGGCATTCATGAAGGTAAGATCGCCTATCCCGTCAATTTCGCGGGCCAGCACGTCGGCCGCCTTCGGTCCCTGAAGGGCAAGCAGTGCGCGCTCATCGGCAATCTCCAGTTCGACGGATGCGCCTAGCTTTTCCTCCAGATAGGCAAAGTCTTGCGTTTTTGTGGCCGCATTGACCACCAGAAAAAGATAGCCCTGATGTTCCGCGCCGCCCGCGCGGGTTACCATCAGATCGTCCAAAATGCCGCCATTGTCGTTGAGCAGCAGCGTCAGCCGCATGGCCCCGGGCTTAAGGCCTTTGATGTTTCCCGGCACGACTTGTTCGAGCGCGGATGCGACCGCCTCATGGCTTTCGTCACCCTTGCCGGTATCCGGCGCCACCAGAAAAGCCTGGCCCATATGCGACACGTCAAAGAGACCGGCGGATGTTCTGGTGTGGACGTGTTCTTTCAAGATACCCGGCTTATATTGAAGCGGCATCTCATAACCGGCGAAAGGCACCATGCGCGCGCCCAGTTCGCGGTGAAGCGCCGCCAGCGGCGTTTGCTTTAAATCATCAGCAGACGGAGTTTCTGCTTTGATTTCGGCTTGAGACATAAAAAAAGCCCAACAACATCGGTTAACGGCGCCTTGGCGTTTGTGCCAAAGCGCGCCCCTCTGTCATCGGACCTGAGAGATTTACCCCCCGCACTTTGCGTGGGAAGGCATTACCCCTTCGGTGGAACGAGCGTCGTGTGACGCCCCTTCGCTTTCCAGATTATCATCCCTTTGCGGTCCAAAAGCCTGAGAGTTTCCGGGGCGGTTGCTCCTTCGGCGCCGACCCTATAGGCCGGTCTCTCCCGCAAAGATCATCTGAATGGCCAACACAGGTCGTTTCGCAACGGCTCGCGCTGTCGAATTCACAATAGCCCGTAAGTGAAGCGAGTCAACGGGCCCATTGGCCGCTGGCGGCCCAATTATCGAAAAGCCCAGAAACCTTAGTTTCCGCTGCGCCGATTATAGTTAAGCTGATTTGGCGTTAACTGAAATCCGACCACAACCACATACTCTTCCCGCACGAATCTCCCCACGCCGGGCATTGGGAAGGTGTCCACTTCAACCTTGGAACGCACGGCTCGGTCTTCATCGTCGAACTGGACGGTGAACCGTGCGGGCTCCTTCGTAAGGACTTGCTGGTCCGCATCGGTGACCGCGACGAAATAAGGCAGGACCAGTGGCTGTGTCGGCGTGGTGGGGCCAAGCGCCGCCGCCAGCCCTATCTCCAACGTAACGTAGATCTGCCCATCGTCATTGACCTCACATGAAGAGGACAATCCTTCGATCTTTCCCGTGCCGACAACATCTGTGATGTCCTGACCGCCCGTTTGATTGAAAACGGTGATTCGTTCCGCATCAGGTAGCAAGCCGATGCGGGGGCACTCGCTGTCTTCCAGTGAACCGGAACAGCCCGCCAAAAGAATGAAAAGTGCGGTGGCGGAGAGACGTTTTGAAATGTTCATCTTGCCGACTGCGCGCTCAAAGCTTGGCGTGGGTGCCGTCGCACAAAGGGCTGTTGTCGGTGCGCTTACAACCACAGAAGAACGCCTTCCCATCCTTTTCCGCCTTGAATTCCATGGGCACAAAATCCGACCCCTTGTGGCTACCGTCGCAGAATGGCTGGTTTTTGGATTGGCCGCAGGCGCACCACCAATAGGACTTCCCCGCCTCCACTTCGATGGCGATGGGCTCTTTCTGCGCGATCACCGGGTCGGACATCCGAACTCTCCTTGCCTTAATTTTGCTGCATACCACCGATTCTATCCGGGGCAGAATCGCGGCCGTAGATGGATCGCGGGACTTTATCCAAGCGGGTCCCGCCCAGCAAGGTCCCAGCAAGGTCAATGAGAAATCCACGGGCGGTTATCCGGTTGGAAACCCCTTGATTACTTCCTTGCGACATAATGCCCAGAGGGCTTGATTGGAAGGTTGTTGGAGCCCAGAAACATATCATGGCATCAGATCGTCCCTCACTACGATTGCTCCTGGCCGCGCCGCGCGGTTTCTGTGCCGGCGTGGAGCGCGCCATACAAATCGTGGAACTCGCCATCGCCAAATATGGTGCCCCGGTCTATGTGCGCCACGAGATCGTCCACAACCGGTTTGTGGTCGAACAATTGGAGGAGAAAGGTGCCATTTTCGTCGAGGAAGTCGACGAAGTTCCGCAAGGCCGTCCGGTAATCTTCTCCGCCCATGGCGTTCCCAAATCCGTTCCTGAAGATGCCCGGGCGCGCGATTTGTTTTATCTCGACGCAACCTGTCCGTTGGTGTCGAAAGTTCATGTGGAGGCGGAGCGCCACCACCGGGAAGGCTTCGAGATCGTGATGATCGGACACGAAGGCCATCCGGAAGTTATCGGCACGCTTGGTCAACTTCCCGCGGGTTCGATCTCGCTGATCGAAACCACGGACGACGTGGCCGCCTTTGCCCCCCAAGACCCCAACCGGCTCGCCTACATTACGCAGACCACATTGTCGGTGGACGATACGGCGGAAATCGTCGACGCATTGATTCGCCGGTTCCCCAATATAAAAGGTCCGCATAAGGAAGATATCTGCTATGCCACGACCAACCGTCAGGAAGCGGTCAAGGCGATCGCAAGGCAATGCGATGCGATGCTGGTGATCGGGGCGCCGAATTCGTCCAACTCTCAGCGGCTCGTCGAAGTGGCCATGCGCCAAGGCTGCCCGGCCGCCTATCTGGTGCCGCGGGCGGATCATATCGACTGGGCTTGGTTGGACGGTGTTGCCAGTTTGGGCATAACGGCCGGCGCGTCTGCTCCGGAAATTCTGGTGGACGAAGTATTGCGCGCAGTGAAAGAGCGTTACACGGTGAGCGTTGAAGAAGTCACCATTCGACAAGAAGATGTGCAGTTCAAGCTGCCCCGCATTCTGACAGCCGCCTAGTCCGCGCATGGCGGTCTACACAGAAGTTACGGACGAAGACCTAGACGCATTCATTGCGACCTATGACATTGGACATGTGGTCTCCTGCAAGGGGATTGCCGAAGGCGTCGAAAACACCAACTATCTTCTGCAGACAAGCGAAGGTCGGTTCATACTCACGCTTTACGAAAAGCGCGTGTCCGAGAAGGATCTGCCCTTTTTTCTGGGCTTGTTGGATCACTTGGCCACCAAAGATTTTCCAAGCCCGACTCCCATTCACGACAAGAACAAAGATGCGCTTCGCAAGCTTAACCAAAGGCCTGCCGCAATCGTCTCTTTCCTGGACGGCATTTCAGTCCACCGGCCCACGCCAAAGCATTGCCAGTTACTCGGGGAAATGATCGCCCAATTGCATCTGGACACAGTCGACTTCCCCCTCCACCGCGCAAATGCGTTGAATACGGACGGATGGGAGAAATTGTTCGGCGATTGCCGCAAACATGCGGATGATTTTCAAACGGGCCTTGAGGAAGAAATCGCCGCCGACTTGGATGACATCGTTTCCCATTGGCCAACGCAACTGCCCAAAGGGGTCATTCACGCAGATCTTTTTCCCGACAATGTGTTCTTCTTGGACAATCAGGTTTCCGGCTTCATCGACTTTTACTTCGCCTGCGACGACCTTCTCGCCTACGATTTGGCCATTTGCCTCAATGCCTGGTGCTTTGAACCGGACGGACAATTCAACATCACAAAGGCCCGCGCGCTGACCAATAGCTATCAGAAACGGCGTAAACTCGGCGCTAATGAAATCAATGCCTTGCCCATTCTTTGCCGCGGCGCGGCCATGCGTTTCTTCCTGACGCGGTTGGCGGACTGGTTCTCACCTGTGGACGGCGCCCTGGTAAAACCAAAAGATCCGAATGAATATCTCCGCAAACTGAGGTTTCATCGCGACTTAAGAGGTCCGGACTCCTATGGCGTCGACTAAAGGGGGGCGTGTCACGATTTACACGGATGGCGCTTGCTCGGGAAACCCAGGTCCGGGCGGTTGGGGCGCGCTGCTTATTTTCGGCGGCAAACGAAAAGAGATCAGCGGCGGTGCTGCGGAGACCACAAACAATCGGATGGAGCTGACGGCCGCCATTGAGGCCCTCAACGCCCTCACCCGCCCCTGCCAGGTGGATCTCTTCACCGATTCTTCCTACGTTAAGGACGGCATCACAAAATGGATCGAGCGTTGGAAGAAAAATGGGTGGCGCACAGCGAATAAGAAGCCCGTCAAAAACGAAGAGTTGTGGCAGGCCCTCGATGGCGCCCTTGGGCGCCATGAGGTTACCTGGCATTGGGTCAAGGGACACGCGGGCGATCCGGGAAACGAAAAAGCAGATGAACTCGCCAGACATGGCATGGCGTCGTTTCAAGGAAATGGCTGACATGCCACGCGTCGGATGAACCATGTGCGGCATTGCTGGCATCCTTCATCCTGACACGGAGCGATACGCACCAACGGTTCGACGCATGATTGACGCGTTGGCACACCGCGGGCCCGACGACCAAGGCATCTGGACCGGCGAGCACATCGTTTTGGGGCACCGCCGGCTTTCCATTATCGATCTTAGCGAAACCGGCCACCAGCCCATGACGACCCCATCGGGCCGAAGTTGGGTGATCCAAAACGGTGAAATCTACAATTACAAAGAGCTGCGCGGCGAGTTGCGGGCAAAAGGCCACCAGTTTGCCGGCGAATCCGACACGGAAGTCATTCCCCATCTTTATGAAAGCGATCCCGACGGATTTGTCGATGCGCTTCGAGGTATGTTCGCGTTTGCCCTGTGGGATACAGAGCAAAAACGCCTCATTCTCGGTCGTGACCGGGCCGGGAAAAAGCCGTTGTTTTACGCGCCCATCCAAGGCGGTTTTGCCTTTGCCTCCGAGATTAAGGCGCTGCACCAGGTTCCGGAAATCGACGCGAGCCTGCGCGATCAAGGCCTGCACGACTATTTGTCCTTCGGCGTGGTGCCGGGCCCTGAAACCATTTTTGCCGGAATTAGGCGCGTGCCGCCTGCGCATACAATTCAACTGACCACCGACCCCACAGAACACTCGCGCAGATATTGGCAACTCTCCTTCGACAAAAAAACGCCGTGTTCGGAGGCGGAAGCCGTCGAAGAAATCGACCGTTTGCTCCAAGAGTCGGTGAGGCTTCGGCTGCGCAGCGACGTGCCCGTTGGATGCTTTCTGTCGGGCGGGATTGATAGCGGGCTGGTCACCGCAATCGCGGCTCAGTCGCTTGACACACCGATTAAGACGTTTTGTGTCGGTTTCGATGACGACGCCTATGACGAGCGGCCGCTGGCCCAGCTGGTTGCGGAACGCTACGCGACAGATCACGAAGACACTTTGCTCCACTCCATGGGTGAAGACCGGATTGATTCCATAATCGGCCACTACGACGAACCCTTTGCCGATCAATCCGCCCTGCCCTCTTATTTGGTTTCCGAGATTGCAGGACGGCAGATCAAGGTCGTTCTTAACGGCGATGGCAGTGATGAAATCTTTGCGGGTTATCGCCACTATGTGGCCTTCAGTTTTCAGCGCCGGCTGGACGCCATGGGCGGGTTGCCTAAGTTGGCAAGCCGACAGGCATTGCCCCTGTTGCCCCTTCCGAGAGGGAACCGCAGCCCCTACCAATTTTCTCACAGGTTTCTGCGTGTCCTGGCGGCGACGGAAACCGAACGCTACTTGGTGCTGACCAAGGACCTTCTTTCGGAAAATGAAAAGGCGTCCCTCTATGCCGCGTCAGGCCGGTCCGATTTGCATTCTTCTTTAAGGCTGTTGGATCAATTGCATCAAACCTATGGAAGGCTGGATGCGGTGGACCAGATGAGTGGCTATAATTTTGAGCGACTGCTGTCCGACACCCTATTGATAAAGATGGATATCGCCAGCATGGCCCATGGGCTGGAGGCGCGTTCGCCGTTCCTGGACCACAAGCTCATCGAATTTGCGGCCCGTTTACCCTCGAAAATGAAACTGCCGGGCCGGCAAACAAAACCGTTGCTTCGTCAGCTTGCGGAGAAATATTTGCCGTCAGAGGTGGTTCATGCCCCCAAGAAAGGGTTCGAGGTGCCGCTGCAAAACTGGATGACCGGCAGCTTGAATGCCATGCTTAAGGAACGCCTCACCGACAAGGCATCGCTTGCGCAGCAGCGGTTCGACCCTCAGGCAATTGACCGCTTTCTGACCACACAGGGGTGGGATCTAAAGCGATGGTCCTCGGTGGCCTGGGCGCTTTTCTGTTTGGAAGTCTGGTGGTCGCACTACAATAGAGCGACCATCCATTGACCTGGCTTGGCGGTGCGCCGCTTAAATCTGCTCTAGGATGCGCTCTGCACCACTGTCGACCGCCTCTCCCGGATTACCCTCAAGATTGAGCTTCTTGAGAACGCCGTCCTCCACGATCATCGAATAGCGTGTCGAGCGCGTGCCCATGCCGAAGCCGCTGCCGTCCATTTCCAGGCCAAGCTTGCCGGTCAGCTCACCGTTGCCGTCCGCCAGCATGAGCACCTTGTCGCCCACGTTCTGGTTTTCACCCCAAGCACCCATCACAAACGCATCGTTGACCGACAAGCAGGCAATCGCGTCAACACCTTTTGCCTTTATGTCGTCGGCAAGCCGGACGAAGCCGGGCAGATGCTGATTGGAGCAGGTCGGTGTGAACGCGCCTGGGAGCGCAAACACGACAACCTTTTTGCCGCCGAACAATTCGGACGTCTTAAGGGGCGCCGGGCCCTTTTCCGTCATGTGCATGAGCGTGGCTTCGGGGATTTTGTCGCCTTCACTGATCGTCATTCTCGTCATTCGCCTCTCTGTTTGCCAGCTTGCTGGCATTGGTTAATTCGCGCGCATTAAAGCCCGGGCGTGACCAAAAAATAAAGTGGGGATCGGCAAATATTTGCGCTTTATTGTGCGACGGCCGTTTGCGGTGACATGCTCTGGGGCAGACCCTGGGGCGGCGCGCCGACAAGTGTCGTGGTCTCAAAGATGCCTTCGTCGGTCACAAGGACCACCGACAAATCCTTACCTCCCAGCGTTGCCCTTGAATCGGGCAGATAAACCGGAAAGGAATAATGGACTTCCGCGTTGCTGCTGGCGCGGTAGGCGTTGGGTGTGCCAAAGCGGATCGCCATGGGCCCGGAGACGTACATTTCTGGCACATCGGTGCGTTTGCCCTTGGTGCGGCCTGTGATCACTACGTCAAGGCGGTGCCCTTGTCCGTCGGGCAGGACGGTTGCGGATTGCACCTCGAAATTCTCGCCCAGGATGCCGCGCTCTTCTGACTTCGTGGGAACTCTCCCCCTGGCCTGCCTGATTGTGGGCAAATCTGCCGTCGCAGACGCCGATGCCCCTTCCGGCGTTGGGGGAATGGCAAGGACAAACTCTTCTTCGAGCAGGACGCAAATATCTTCACACACAGCGATCTGCCAATCGACGGACATGTGGGCCGCAACGGCCGCGTCCTTGACGCTTACGTCAATAGGAACAAATACGTGACCTGAATATCCTACTGCGTCGGAATAGGTCAGCGTGTGTCGCTGAGGCGCTGGCCACATCACCTCGAATTGGTCCACATTCTCCAATTCCTGCGCGGTGATTTTCGGGGGGAAGCCCGATATGCCCGGCATGACCCAATAGGTCACCCATCCTTCTTTCAACTTGATTTCGAGGGCAAGGTCGATGTCGCCGTCGCGAGGGAGCGTCGTGTAGGAAGACACAAGTCTCATATCGACATAATCGTTGCCGACCCATTCCGACCTTAACGTTTCGCCGGATTCGCTGACCACCGACGTGGAAGCGAGCGCTGCCAAGGCCAAAACCAAGAATGCGACCATGCCTGTTCTATTGGTAAACATTGTCCCTAAACAATACTGAAAATGCGGCCTAATTCTTGCTAAAATCTTTCCGCACGATACCTAAGCTGCCTGAACGCCACATCAGGTAGATGGGGTTATGCCATAGGGATTATTGGTTTGGGGTAATGACACTTGGCTCAAATTGACGTGAGCAGGTCGGAAGGGGCGCCAAAACGCCAATAATCAGCACCATTTTTAGTGATAAGCGTACAAGAAAGAACAATATGTCGGCGGACTCAGAAAACAAAAATCAGGATTGTCTTGAGGGGCAGTTTCTTATCGCAATGCCGGGAATGGCAGATTCGCGATTCGAGCGAAGCGTCGTTTATTTGTGTGCCCACACGGCACAGGGCGGAGCGATGGGATTAGTGGTTAACAAGACCGCTGAAAATATTACGTTTGGTGAGCTGCTCGAGCAGCTCGACATCGCGACCAGCAACCCCGCTCAGTCCATCGACGTGCATTTCGGCGGTCCGGTCGATACAGGCCGGGGTTTCGTTCTTCACAGTACGGATTATTCGAAAGAAGATTCGACCATCCAAATTGGCGACGGCGTGGGTCTGACCGCCACCACCGACATTTTGAAGGCAATCGTTGGTGGCGACGGTCCGAAACAGTCCCTGGTTGCCTTGGGCTATGCGGGGTGGGCGCCCGGTCAACTTGAGTCCGAGATCCGTGCGAATGGTTGGCTTCATTGCCCGGCAGACACCAATTTGCTTTTCGATGCAGCGATTGAAAACCGCTGGGAATCCGCAATGGCAAAATTGGGGATCGACCTGTCACTGCTTTCAGGCACGGCGGGTAACGCCTAAGCGCCCTGGCTATTGCGTTAGTTTGCCCAGTGGAGCGCAATAAACTTTTGCGCATCCTCCGCTGTCATTGCCGCGCCAAAATGGAAACCTTGACCGTAGTCGCAGCCCATTTCCCGAAGCAACTCCACATGGGCCTCGATTTCCACGCCTTCCGCGATCACATCCATACCCAATTCGTGAGCGAGGTCGACGATCGTCTTGGTAATGACAGGTGCTTGTTCTTCCGTATCGATGGCGGATATGAATGAGCGGTCTACTTTCAGCGTATTGAACTGGTATTTCTTCAAGCGGCTAAGCGCCGAATACCCCGTACCGAAATCGTCAAGCGCCAACCCGGCGCCCAGCGCACGCAATTTCTCCAGCACGGTGGAGGCGATTTCCTCGTCGTGCAGCACCTGAGATTCAGTTAGCTCCACTTTCAAAGTGCCCGGTGCAACCGTTACGGCGCCGGTAATTTCTTCGAATTCGCTCACCAGATCGGGGCGCAATAGTTCCCGGCTTGACATGTTCACACTTACAAAGAGCGGGTCCGTAAGGGGGAAGAAGGCCTGCCATTGGTACAGCTGAACACTGGCCAGGCTCAAAGCAAAACGCCCCAGATCGACGATGATCCCTGTTTCCTCCGCGATCGGAATAAATTGATCTGCACCCAAAACGCCCCGCTTCGGATGACGCCATCGAAGCAAGGCTTCAAATCCGGCGATGCGCCGCCCTTCAAGCGCGAATATGGGCTGATAATGAAGCTCAATCTCCTCCCGTTCCAATGCTCTTCTGAGTTCTGCGTGGACGGAAACGGACGAATCCGTGCCATCTGATTTGCCGCGCATGGTCGGCACATATTCGCGCCATTGTCCGCCGCCCGCACGCTTTGCTTCTTGAGCCGCCAATTCTGCACTTTGCAACGCCTCGCCAGCGGATTGATAGGACTGGTTCAACAAAACGAAGCCGATACTTGCGCTTAGAAACACCTCGCGATTCCCGATTTCGAACGGGCGCGACAACAGATCCAGAATGAGGTCAGCAATCCCCTCCGTATTGGCGTTGCCCCCTTGACGATTGAGCAGGATGGCAAATTCATCGCCCGCCAGACGCCCCACAATGTCGGACTCGCCGGAGAAAGCGCTTAGCCGTTCGGCAACACCCGCCAACAGTTGGTCGCCCCCGGCATGGCCCACGCCTTCGTTAACCACTTTGAACCGGTCAAGATCGATGATGAACAGCTCACTGTGCACGTCTTGCTGTTGGTCGCGATCTTTGAGGTGCTCCTCAAGCTGGGTCATGAACGCCGAGCGCGTCAGAACATTCGTCAACACATCGACTAAACCATTGTCGATCGGCCGATACTCAACCGCCGCACGCTCATCAATGTTTCGCAGCATGCCGACGCATCGGGATATGCTGCCGTCTTCCTCTCTCAAATAGGAGGCTTGCAGCTCAAGGAGGCGTTCTTGTTCCGAGCCGCCCAGAACGCGAAAACTTTTCACGAAGGTGCTCTGGGTTTGCGCATCCCCATAAAACATCAGGTCCCGGAAGTCCGCCACGTCGCGTTCGGACATCAGAGAAAGCCACGTGTCGCTGCTGCCGTCGAAAGACCCGGGTTCAATTCCGACCAACTGCTCCGCTTCAGCCGACAGGAACAGTGTTTCGTTTAGCACGTCCCAGTCCCAGATCCCTTCGCCCGTAGCGGCAAGCGCAAGCGCCACACGGCCGGCCATTTGGTCTTCGCCCGAATTATCCGATTCAAGAACCGCTTGTTGCGCCCAATTGTTCGGGGTGGGCAAGGTGGGGGAAGCAGTCGGCGATGGCAGCGCCGTCATGGCTTCGCCGGCCGCCGTGTCGGCTTCGCTGAGTACGGCATAAGAAAGAAGCAAAAGCCCAATCACGAATAGGAGGTGGATCATCACCGACCACATTTCGATGGTCTGCAAGCCGAACAATTGAAGAAGGCCTTGCCCAAGAAATGCGAGCGCCAACAACAGCACGCCGGGGCTTCCCATTTGCGCCGATGCATGGCCTTCCTGAGACAGCAAGGCAACCACCACACTGATGCCGACCACGCCAACGAACAAGGTCAACTGCACCATCAGCAGCGCGATCGCCGCATTAAACGGCGCAACGGCCAGGGCAAACAGCGATCCGTAAAACAGGATCCTCAAAAACAGATCGTAATTGGGATGACTGTCGGCAATTGCCAAAAATCGTCTCAAGAAATGGAACGCAACGACCGCCAACGCGGCGGCAGCCCCCGCCCGGATGGCGCCGGACAATTCCGGCCGCTCCCCCGAAAACGCTTCGTGATAGCCAAAGATCGTGTATTCAAAGAAAAATGCCGCCAGCAACAAAGCAAACGTTGCCAAGGAAATGCGAATATCTGCATAGATGAATCGTGCCAGATGAAATGCGGCAAGACCCAGCAGCAAGCCAAGCAACATGCCGTGCAACAGCACGCGCGCGGTGGCAAACTGGTCCACTTCGGTACGGAACAGGTCCTCAGGAATATCCGCCGCTGATGGGTCGGACTCGGCGCTCGATTCTGACGGTATTGAAACCGTTTGCGCGAGAGCATCGCCATTGCCGGCGACAAACCAAACCGACCCGGCAATTGCAAAGGCAAGGAAGAGGATGAGTTTTCCGCTGCGCCATTTATTTTTCGGCATATGGCTCTGTAGTCTGAGAATAATTTTGTTTGACGCCTTGGGCCGCGCAAAGCGGTCGGCCGTTAGGAATGCCAGTCTTCCTCGACCATGGCGAACAACAGATGATCGCGCCATGCGCCGTTTATCCTGAGGTACCGCCGCGCATACCCCTCTTCATGAAATCCGACTCGTTGCAACAGACGCCGCGACGGCTCGTTGCTGGGCAAACAGGCCGCCTCAAGTCGATGAAGCGACAATTGGTTAAACACGAAAGGCAGAGCCGCTTTGACGGCCCGGGTCATGAGGCCCTTACGCGAGTGCCGCTTTCCCACCCAGTACCCCAATGAACACGACTGAGTGACCCCCCGCCGCACATTGCTGAGGGTCAGGCCCCCCACCAAGGCGCCATTGCTATTGTCGAACACAAAAAAAGGATAGGCCTGATCCTCCCGCAATTCCCGCGCATAGTATCTGAGCCGCCGGCGAAAAGCAGGCCGCGTAAGGTCATCGCGCGGCCAAGTCGGTTCCCAGGGGGCCAAAAACTCCCGGCTTTCCTCCCTTAGAGGCGCCCATTGGGTGTAATCCGACGGTTGAGGATAGCGCAAGGTCACGCCATCGCCTTCCACGGTCGGCGCCAGATCATTCCTCGAAATTGTTCTAATGAGCGCCATCAATCACCCAAGATGTGTCCCACCGCCATTTAGCCAAATTTTGCCGCGATTTGCGCGTGTGTTTCAAGCTGATTGATCGGCCCCACCGCGGCCAGAGCCAGCTTTGGGCTTTCTATGAGCGCACCGGCGAGCCGCTTGACCTGCTCCAGATCCACCTTCGCGATGTTTTCACGCAGGTTTTCAGGCGGAATCGGCTTTCCAAAGATCAACACATGGCGCCCCAACTGCTCGCACCAGGATGACGGCGATTCCAGCCCCATCATGAGCCCCGAATTCATCTGGGTCTTGGCGCGCTCTACCTCTTCGCCGGTCAGCGACGGACCGGTCCCGGTCATCACATCGGCGATCACAGAAGTCAATTCCTGTATTTGATCCGCACCGGTGCCCGCATAAATCCCAAGCATCCCGGCATCGTCATAGGACGCGCCATAGGCATAAATGGAGTAACAAAGGCCCCTTTTTTCACGAACTTCTTGGAAAAGACGCGAAGACATGCCACCGCCCAACACGCTGATCAGCACCTGAAGGGCATAGTAGTCTTCATGACGGTACGACAGACCATCAAGAGCAAGCGTCAGATGCGCCTGCTCCAGCTCTTTGTTGTCGCGGCGCTCGCCCCCGACAAAGACCGCCGGCTCCATTTTGGGACTGACCTGTTTGTCGTGTTCCCCCAGCCGGTCTTCGACCAGCGCAACAAGCTCGGCATGCTTTAAGTTGCCCGCCGCTGATACCACCATGCGATTGGCGCCGTATTGGTCCGACATGTAGGTCCGGAGAATTTCCTGATCGAAACCGTTGACCGATTCCTCCGTCCCCAGAATAGTGCGCCCCATCGCCTGCCGGGTGTACACGGCATCTTGCAGATAGTCGAAGACAATGTCGTCCGGCGTGTCATGGGACTGACCGATTTCTTGGACAACAACGCCCCGCTCCCGCGCGATTTCTTCCGGCGCAAAAGTGGAATTGAGCAGAATGTCAGACAAAATGTCGACGGCCAAAGACAGATCGTCTTTGAGAATTCGGATGTAATAGGCCGTTTGTTCCCGGCTGGTATAGGCGTTCATGAACCCGCCGACGTCTTCGATTTGCTGGGCGATTTGCAGGGCCGTTCGTGTCTCCGTTCCCTTGAACGCCATATGTTCCAACATGTGCGAGATGCCATGCCGGTCGATCGTCTCGTGCCGCGCGCCCACATCCACCCACACGCCGATGGCAAGGGTTTGGAGCTGTGGCATTTCCTGAGACACGACCCGCAGTCCGTTCGGCAGAACCGTCAATTGAGAAGGCTGCGTCATAAAGCGGTATGCTCACGGATGTAGGTCTTAACCGCCGCCAGATCGTTCGGCAGCTCGTCGTATCGTTCTTCCCTTTCGAAGAGGTCCGATAAATGGTCGGGCAACTGCGGCTCAATGCCCGTCGCTTCTTGGACGGCTGCGGGAAATTTGGCGGGATGAGCTGTAGCGAGCGTGACGGTCGGCCCGCTTAAGTCATCTGACCGTTCATGCGCAGCCGCTACACCAACGGCCGTATGCGGATCGATAAGGTTGCCATTCTCAGACCAAAGCCGACCAATGGTTTGGGAGGTGGTTGCTTCGTCTACGCGCGATGCCAGGAAGTCCTTTCGAATCTCGCTCAAACCAAGATTGTCCACGACGAATGACCCCGTCCCCCTTAGTTGGTCCATTTGCGACACGACTTTTGCCGCGTCTCTTCCACCAGCAGTGTAAAGCAGCCGTTCGAAGTTTGAGGACACTTGAATATCCATGCTTGGGCTGATGGTCGGGATGACGGAATGTGTTTCGTAGCGGCCGGTCGTAAGGCAGCGCACCAAGATGTCATTTACGTTGGTGGCAATGAGCAGGTCTCCAACATGCGCGCCCATTTGTTTTGCCGCATAGCCTGCGAATATGTCGCCAAAATTGCCCGTAGGAACAGAGAAATTCACCCGCCGGTCTGAATGCGCTCCAAGGGCAATGGTCGACGAAAAATAGTAGACGCATTGGGCCATCACACGCGCCCAGTTGATCGAGTTGACGCCGGACAGGTTTCGCTCATCGCGAAACGCGCTGTCATTGAAGAGGCCTTTCACGATGGCCTGAGCGTCATCGAATGTGCCGTCAATGGCGATGTTGTGGATGTTGTCGTCCAATACGGTCGTCATCTGGCGACGCTGCACGTCCGACACGCGCCCCTTCGGGTGAAAGATGAAGACTTCCAAACCCTCGCGCCCCCGCAGGGCTTCTATGGCCGCAGATCCGGTGTCTCCAGACGTGGCACCGATGACCGTGGCATGCTGATTTCTTTCAGTGAGCAAATGGCTCAGCAGCGGACCGATAAACTGCATGGCCACATCTTTGAATGCCAATGTGGGCCCGTGAAAAAGTTCAGCCACCCATTGATTTGGGCCGATTTGGCGAAGCGGTGCAATAAGCTTGTGGTGAAATCCTCTGTAGGCGTCGCGAACGATCTTCCGCAGGGTGTCACGCTCGATGTCTTCACCAACAAATGGGATCAGTACACGGACAGCCAATTCCGGATACGGCAATCCGGCAAACGACGCCAGATCTTCTTCGGAAAATCGAGGCCAGTGTTCCGGCACATATAGGCCGCCATCCCGCGCAAGCCCGGTCATCACCACATCCGAGAATGTGAGGTCCGGCGCGCTCCCACGGGTACTGACATATTTCACGATGGCGTCACATAATTTAGTTCGAAAGGCGCTGCAACCTAACCACCCGCTCGGTGAAGCGCAACAAATCTACTGTTCCTTGCGTGAGGAAATCGCTAACCGGCCAACCGTTGCTTGATGTGCCAGATAGACACCGACCAGAACCACCGCCAGACCGAACCATGTCAGGGCATAGCCCAAATGATCATTCTTGAAGGCAATCCTGGTTTGGCCGCCCTGGGGCAAACCGCCGGGATTGGCAGTATCGTCCAAATCCAGGAAGATGGGGGCGACTTCCGAAAGGCGGACAGCGGCCGCCATTTCCTTGTGATCTCGGTAGAACCACTCCCCTTTTTCAGGATTATTCGGCGGCACAAACATGCCTGGCGTTCCGTCGGTTCTGATGAGCCCCGTAACTTCCGTCAATCCTTCAATCTGTCCTTCCGTCCGGGTGTCCGCTTCCTTCTTGCCGGGTGGAACGTATCCGCGGTTCACGAAAATTGCAGGGCCCTCTTGAGGCTGAAAAGGCGTGAAGATGTGATAACCCCCAGCCCCCTCCACGCTTTGCCGAAACAAGTGTATCTCCCGTTCGTGAAGGAAGGTTCCCCGGGCGGTAGCAGGCACATATTCCACTGGCTCGCCTTCTCTAAAGCGGGTTATGGCGCTTTGCAGGCTGACGGGAGGGGCATCGACGCGGCTCTCAACGTCTGCAATCAACGAAAGCTTCCAAGCCCGGCGTTCAAGCTGCCAGTTGCCAAGTCCGATCAGGATCATCAGCGCGATCAGCATCAGCACCGTTGGCCATAATTGGGGCTTGAAGTAGATCATGGATCAACGCGTCGTTCTGATGACCGTTCCATCCGCCCTTCACGGGCTTCATGGACGAATTGCAACGAGATGAACAGCGCTTTGAGAGGCCTTAGCATACCCAGACAGAGTACCAGGCCAGTAGGCCCCCAAATGAGAAGCTGAAGCCAAGGCGGCGGCGAAAAGGCAAGTTCCGTTGCCAGGACACCCCCCACCAAAATGAATCCAGCGAACATCATGACAAACACCGCCGGTCCGTCAGCAGAAGCATCGCTTGGAAAGGCAGCGCCACAAGTCTCGCACCGCGGCACTGCACGCAGGAAACCGTCAAACAGGGAACCGGTGCCGCAATTCGGGCACCGACCCCTCATGACATTTGCAAGAAAACTTATGCGGTCTGCTGCCGGTGTCTCTGGCAATGCGAGCCCGCTTAATGTGCGGCCGGCGTTCCCGCCCCCCACACATAGATGCAGGCAAACAAGAACAACCAGACAACGTCAACGAAGTGCCAATACCAGGCAGCAGCCTCAAAGCCGAAATGGTGATCTTCTTTGAAGTGCCCGGCAATCGCTCTGCCCAGGCACACCATCAAAAAGATCGTGCCGACAATCACATGAAATCCATGGAAGCCTGTTGCCATGTAGAAAGTGGCGCCATAGATGCTTCCCGAGAACCCGAAAGCTGCGTGGGAATACTCATATGCCTGAACCGCGGTGAAGATGATGCCCAATATCACCGTGATGGTGAGCCCCAGGATCAATCCGCGCCGGTCACCGTGCTGAAGCGCGTGGTGCGCCCAGGTTACCGTCGTGCCGGACGTGAGCAGGATGAGCGTGTTGATAAAGGGCAAGTCCCAGGGATCGAAGGTCTTAATGTCGGATGGGGGCCAGTGTTCATACCCGAAATCGGTCGGGAAAAAGGCCACGTTGAAATAGGCCCAGAACCAGGCCACGAAGAACATGACCTCGGACGCGATGAATAAGACCATGCCATAGCGCATGCCGATCTGGACGATCGTGGTGTGATGGCCTTGGAATTCCGCTTCTTGGATCACATCGCGCCACCACCCAAACATGGTGATGATGACGACGGCGGTACCCGCCAGCAAGACCCAAGGGCCAAGCGGCACTTCTTCTGTTTGGCCGCCCACTTCGCGCGTCATATAGGCCCATTCCGGATGCATGTAGATGACCGCACCGACGGCCATCAGAAAGGCCCCGACAGAGCCAACGAGTGGCCACGGACTTGGATCAACCAAGTGATAGTCGTGTTTAATCTCTCCGGCAGCCATACCTAAATCTCCTCAGCTTCTCGCTGTCCTTATCCCGCATGCGCGCCGCTATTCCATGCGCAGCGCTGTTTCCTTTGGCTCTTCTTCTGCTTCGGTTTCGAAGAAGGTATATGACAAAGTAATCGTTTTAATTTCGTCTAGATTTCTATCTTCATTGATTTCCGGATCAACGAAAAAGCTCACGGGCATGATCGCTTTTTCGCCCGGATCGAGCGTTTGCTTCTGAAAACAAAAACAGTCGATCTTGCTGAAATAAAGTCCGGCCTTCATGGGCGTGACGTTAAATGTGGCCGTTCCCGTGACGGGTCGATCCGAGTCGTTCACGGCCGTATAGAATGCCAGCGCCGACTCGCCGACCTTCACGGATACCGTTTTCTGGTCCGGCCGGAACGTCCAGGGAATACCATTGGACGTGTTGCTGTCGAAGCGGATCGTCATCTGCCGGTCCGTCGTTTCGGCGGGAGCCGATTCCGCGCGTTGGGTCGTGCCGCCGTAGCCGGTCACCCGGCAAAACGCATCGTAAAGCGGCACCGCCGCATAGGACATGATGCCCATGCCGACCACAATGCCCAAGCAACTGAGGACGATGCGGTTGTTGCGCCGCGCGATGCTGTCGTCAGGGAGTCGTGCCATGCGGCTGCCTTTCAAGAACCGGAAACGACTGACGCTCGGCAACGTTGCCGCCGAGCTTAACGATTGTCAGCGCAAAGAACAAAACCACCAGACCCAGCAGCAAGAACGCGATGGCCCTATTGCGCTGGCGCCGGCGTTCCAGTTCGTCAGATGTAAGCTTGACCATCATACGTTACCAAACACCGGCGTAAGAGATCAGACGCTCCACCAAAAGCGCTGCAAACAACAAGAACAGATAGGCAATAGAAAAAGCGAACAAGCGCATTTCCTCTTGGCCGGGCGCACCGAGCGACTTGCGCTGACTGGGCAAGAGACGCCATGCCCTGTGCACAAAAACTGCACCCGAGGCGACAGCACAAATTGCGTAGATGACGCCGGCAAATCCGAACACAACCGGCAATCCAGACGATGCTACAAGAAGCAATGTGTAGAAAAAGACCTGACGGCGGGTGGCGGCTTGACCCGCGGTTACCGGCATCATGGGCACGCCAACATTCTCATAATCGCTGGAGCGCACGAGGGCCAAAGCCCAAAAATGAGGTGGCGTCCAAAGAAAAATGATGAGGAACAGGATCAGCGGCTCTATGGCGATGGAGCCGGTGACGGCCGCCCATCCGATCACCGGCGGCAACGCCCCTGCGGCACCGCCGATGACGATGTTCTGCTGCGTGCGCCGTTTGAGCCACATGGTGTAGACCAGCACGTAAAAGCCGATGGTAAAGGCGAGCAAACCGGCGGCAAAGTAGTTGGCGGCAAACGCCAATATCATGACCGACAGCAGACTGAGCGTGATGCCAAAGGCCAGCGCCTCGTCTTTATTGACACGTCCCAGAGGAATCGGACGTTGAGCCGTGCGCGCCATCCGGCCATCGATATCCGCGTCGAACCACATGTTCAGGGCTCCGGACGCGCCCGCGCCCACCGCAATGCAGAGCAAGGCAGTCACGGCCAGAATCGGGTGCACGCTGCCCGGCGCAATCATCATGCCTACCAGCGACGTAAAGATCACGAGCGACATGACACGGGGCTTCAACAGCTCCACATAGTCACCGACTGTCGCCAAAGACGAAGAAGAGCCGGCCGTTGACCGGCTCTTGTCCGTTACTTCAATACCGATTGCAGCGTCTGTCACGCTCAAAACCCCAAACTCTGCCTACTTGATTTGTGGCAGTTCGTTGAATTGGTGGAACGGTGGCGGAGACGGCAGGGTCCACTCAAGAGTGGTTGCGCCCTCACCCCACGGATTGTCTGCACACACGCGCTTTTTCATGAACGCGTCGAGGATGGCGTACAGGAAGATGATTGTGCCGATACCGGCAATGTAAGCGCCAACTGACGACACCATGTTCCAGCCCGCATAAGCATCCGGATAGTCCACATAGCGGCGCGGCATGCCGGCAAGACCCAGGAAGTGCTGCGGGAAGAAAATCAGATTAACGCCGATAAATGTCGTCCAGAAATGCAGCTTACCGATGAATTCCGAGTACATGTAACCGGTCATCTTGCCGAACCAATAATAGAAACCGGCAAAGATGGCGAACACGGCCCCCAGTGACAGCACATAGTGGAAATGCGCCACCACGTAATAGGTGTCATGCAGCGCCTGGTCGACGCCCGCATTGGCAAGCACAACGCCGGTCACGCCACCCACCGTAAACAGGAAGATGAAGCCGATCGCCCACAGCATCGGTGTCTTAAATTCGATCGAACCGCCCCACATGGTCGCAATCCACGAGAAGATCTTGATGCCTGTGGGCACAGCGATGACCATGGTGGCCGCCACGAAATAGGCTTTCGTGTTCACGTTCAAGCCCACCGTGTACATGTGGTGCGCCCAAACGATAAAGCCCACAAAACCGATTGCCACCATGGCATATGCCATGCCCAGATAGCCGAAGACCGGTTTTTTCGAGAAGGTCGCGACGATGTGCGAGATCATGCCGAAGCCCGGGAGGATCAAGATGTACACTTCCGGATGACCAAAGAACCAGAACAGGTGCTGGAACAATAAGGGATCGCCGCCACCGGCGGGATCGAAGAAAGTTGTCCCGAAATTGCGGTCCGTCAGCAGCATAGTGATGGCGCCGGCCAATACGGGCAGCGACAACAAAAGCAAGAAGGCGGTAACAAGGATCGACCACACAAAAAGCGGCATCTTGTGAAGCGTCATGCCCGGTGCACGCATGTTGAAGATGGTCGTAATGAAGTTAATGGCACCCAGGATGGACGATGCACCCGCAATGTGCAGGGAGAAGATCGCCAAATCCATTGCGGGTCCAGGCTGCCCTACCGTCGACGAAAGCGGCGGATAGATGGTCCAGCCACCCCCCACACCGTTACCGCCCACCGGGCCTGGGACAAACACCGACATCAGCAGCAGCAAAAGCGCAAACGGCAGCAGCCAGAACGAAATGTTGTTCATGCGCGGAAAGGCCATGTCCGGCGCGCCGATCATGAGCGGCACGAACCAGTTACCAAAGCCTCCGATCATAGCCGGCATCACCATGAAGAAGATCATGATCAGACCGTGACCGGTCACCAGCACATTGTAAGTGTGTTTCCACGCCTCGACATCTTCACCAGAGGCAAGGTCGATCCCCGGCGCCGCCAATTCAGTCCGAATGATCATCGACATGATGCCGCCGATGAGCCCGCCGATGATCGCGAAGATCAGATACATCGTGCCGATGTCTTTGTGATTGGTCGAATAGAGGTAACGACCAATTCCGGTCGGATGATGTTCGTCGTGACCGGCCGATGCAGCACCGTGTTCTGTTGACATGAGTCTTGTCCTTTAAAATCTAGTCAGCGCGCTGCGCAATCTCGGTTGTATTTGGAGCAGTATCGTTCGCGGCCGTCTGTGTCTTGACCCATTCGTCAAACTTCTCTTGGGAAACGACTTCGACGGCAATCGGCATGTACGCATGGTCCTTGCCGCACAATTCCGAGCATTGACCGTAAAACATGCCCTCTCGCTCAGCTTTAAACCAAGTTTCGTTTAGGCGCCCAGGCACCGCGTCCATCTTTATGCCAAAGGCAGGGATCGTCCACGCATGTATGACGTCCGTCGAGGTGACTTGAACACGAACGGTAGCGTTCACGGGCACAACAACGTTCTCGTCCGTCGCCAACAATCGCGGCTGGCCCTCTTTCAACTCGTCCTCTGGCACCATCAGCGCAGTGATCGAAATATCGTCATGGTCCGGATATTCATAGGACCAATACCAGCTGCTGCCGATCGCTTTGATTGTCATGTCCGCTTCGGGAATGCGGTCCTGTTTGTACAAGAGCGGGAAGGAATAGAGCGAGATCACGACAAGAATGGCAACAGGGATCAACGTCCATGCCACCTCTATCGCGAAGTTATGTGTAAACTTAGACGGCGTCGGATTACGGCCCGCATTGTACTGGATCATCACCCAGAGCAATAAACCCAGCACGAACAAAGTGATGATGGTGATGATGGGCATCAAAATCCAATCATGCATAAACACTAAGTCAGTCATCACCGGCGTGGCCGATTCCTGTAGGCCCAATTGCCAGTCTTCGGCCTGCGACGCCACCGCCGCCGACGTAAACGATACGAGGGCCAAGCCTGCCAGTCCCAGACCCGCCAGAAATTTGTTCGTCATATGGTTCCCGCTTTCGCCCGATTGCTGCCCAAACTTACCTGCGATGCCATAATCGCATTCGGGTTTGCGCTGAAGGGATGCCCATCCGCACCCTTGCAGATGCCAAATTACATCTTTGCCGGTTTTACTGGGGAGCGGGCACAGCGTCATTGCGACCTTATGCCACAATATTGATTCCATTACGTTTTTCGCGATTTGGAACAGATAGACGAGGGGCCGCCGAAGGACCAATTTTTGATCGGTTCGGCGCGAATCATTGCTAGCGCGTTAATGCGCGCCCATATATTGTAACGTTGCGCGTCGGGGCATGGGGCACGGCCTTAACATATGCAGTTCTTAATTCCTTATCAGATCCTGCAGCTGACACGGGGCAGCGCGGCCCGCCTTTTCCTATCTATCACATTGTTGTTGTTGGGTTTTTTTGGGCTGGTGTTCAACGGCATCGCTCAGGAAACCGACAGCCAGGATGCGGATGCACCCAAGAAGGCGGTTGTCGTCACGATTGATGGGGCGATCGGCCCCCCAATCGCGGATTACCTGGCAAAGACATTCGAAGACGCGGCGCTACAAGAAGCCGGCATTGTGGTGGTTGAACTCGACACGCCGGGCGGTTTGGTCACAAGTACCCGCAAGATTGTCGAAGAGATCCTGAAATCCGAAGTTCCAGTTGCCGTCTATGTGGCACCGGCCGGCGCCCATGCCGCTAGCGCCGGCACTTACATCCTGTACGGCGCCCACATCGCCGCCATGGCCCCCGGCACCAATATGGGGGCCGCGACTCCCGTCGAGCTTGGAGGATCGCCGGCGCAGAACCCGCCGCGTTCGCCTCTGGCACCGCCTGAAAACAATGAAGACGGCGGGAGCAATTCGGAAGAAAACGAAAGTGACGGCGATGCGCAAACCGACGAACAAAATGAGGCCGCCAAGCCTGCCGCCCCGGAGGGTGCTGCCGGCCTGAAAGCCGTCAACGACTTAGTAGCATGGATCAAGAGCCTTGCAGAGTTGCGCGGGCGCAATGCGGAATGGGCCGAACAATCGGTGCGGGAGGCCTCCAGCCTGCCCTATTCGGAAGCATTGGAGCTCAATGTGATCGACGTGGTCGCCACGTCGGTAGATGACCTTCTGGAACAGATCGACGGCAGAACGGTCCAAGTTCAACAAGACGATGTGGTTTTGGTCACGGCCGGCGCGCCTGTCGAGCGTTGGGAAATCGATTGGGTCACCAACCTGCTGATCCTGATTACCAATCCAAACATCGCCTTCATCTTCATGACGCTGGGCACGTACGGCCTATTTTTCGAGCTGGCAAATCCCGGCTCCATCTTCCCGGGCGTGATTGGCGCCATCTGCCTTATTCTCGGTCTTTATTCTCTGAGTGTGCTGCCGGTGAATGCCGCCGGCGTGGCCTTCTTGGTGCTGGGCGTTGCGCTGTTGGTCGCGGAAGCCTTTTCGCCGTCATTTGGAATAATGGGCGTGGGCGGACTATTTGCGTTTGCAGCCGGCGCCACATTACTCTTCGATACGGACTCGCCGGAATTCGAGATTTCGTGGCAGGTCATTGCCGGGACGACCGCTGCGACGGGCATGTTCTTCTTCATCGTCACCGTATTCGTTATCGGTGCCATGCGCCGTCGTGTGGTAACGGGTGTCGAGGACTTAATCGGCCAAGTGGGAATTGTTATCGAATGGAACGGCACGCGAGGATATGTTCAGGTTGACGGCGAACGGTGGCAGGCTATATGCGACGAAGGCGTATCAGTCGGTGACGAAATTGTCGTTCAGTCCGTAGACGGGTTGGTCCTCCGTGTGCGGCCAAATACCGGAAAAAGATCGAGAAGGAAACGCAGATGAGTCCTGATCTATTGGGTGTCTATTTTGTTCTTGCGGTATTCCTGATCGTCTTCCTGAGTGCGGCGATCAAGATCCTGCGCGAGTATGAACGGGCTGTTGTGTTTACGCTCGGGCGGTTTACCGGCGTCAGGGGACCGGGCCTCATCATCTTGATCCCCTACATCCAGCAGATGGTCCGGGTCGACATGCGCACATTGGTGCATGACGTGCCGACCCAAGACGTCATCTCGCAAGACAACGTATCGGTTCGCGTGAATGCGGTGATCTATTATCGCGTGATCGACGCCAACCGCGCCATCAACAAAGTGGAAAACTATATCGAGGCAACCAGCCAGCTTGCCCAAACGACGCTGCGTTCCGTGCTCGGCAAACATGAGCTGGACGACATGCTTTCGGAACGGGACAAGCTTAACAGCGACATCCAAACCATTTTGGATACCCAGACCGACGCCTGGGGCATCAAAGTTGCCAATGTGGAAATCAAACATGTGGACATTGATGAAAGCATGGTGCGGGCGATTGCCAAGCAGGCCGAGGCGGAACGGGAGCGGCGCGCGAAGATCATTAACGCTGAAGGCGAACTTCAGGCCGCCGAAAAGCTGCTCCAAGCCGCCCAGATCATTTCACAACAAGGGGAAGCGGTTCAGTTGCGCTATCTCGCGACGTTGCAGGAAATTGCGAATAACCGGACCAACACTGTGGTGTTCCCGTTCCCGCTCGAGCGCCTGGGTGGCCTTTTCGAACAAAAATAAGCGGGCCATATCCTCGTTTTTGCCTGAATCTGTAGTATATCTTCGTCTATGAGAGACGAAGCGCTCATCCATTTTCATCGCGGACCGCATATCTCAGCCGGGATCCATTTGGGAAGTCACGGCGGCGCCGTGCCGGCCCTGCTTGCGTCTGCAGCGCCGCGACTGAATGCCAATAGCCCAGGAAAATCCGTGGCCGGATTTTGCGCGTGCTTTTTCGATTTGATCGAAGATGTTCGAACCGCCCCTCCCCAGGGTTGGGAGAACTGGACATTTGCCCAGTGGGACGACTGGTTTGGGCGGATCAACGGCACATATCTCGTCGATCTCGAAAGATTCCGTGTGATCCAATATCCCATGTACCAAACGCACGGACGCCTCGTTAAATGCGACTTGAGTGATATGCCGGGACGGCTAAGCCTGGTTCACTCGCGTGTTGCCTAAATCAAGGGTGACAAAAATGAAGAAGATCGTTCTCACTTGCGCCTTTTCCCTTTTGTTGGTGTCGCAAACGCACGCGGCCGTCACGGTCCTTGGAAGCGCCGAAGGCCAAGAGTGCTATTTCTCGGCAAGCAATGATTTCAGTACCAGCGGAATCAGCGCGTGCAATCAAGCGCTTCGGAGCGGCAATCTTGATCGGCAAGAGACCGCCGGCACATACATCAATCGCGGCATCTTGTATTTACGGATGCGCGAATTCGACAAAGCCTTTGATGACTTTCAATCGGCGCTGGAAATCGTTCCGGACATGCCGGAAGCCTTTGTCAACCGCGGCAATGTTTACTTTCATCGGGGCAACTACAACGCCGCTCTCAGGGACTATACGGCAGCGATCGACGGCGGCACGAAGCAACCCTATGCGGCTCATTACAATCGCGGTTTGGTATACGAACGCCTCGGTCAAACGGACAAGGCCATTGAGGATTTCCAGGCAGCCGTTGCCTTGAGGCCCAACTGGGATCAGCCGCTACAGAAACTTGTCAAATATGGGGTCGCCCCAGCCACCAATTAAACGGCATGGTACGAAACGCGGCCATGCCAGGCTTAAGAGTTTTAGGAGTTCTAAATGACCAATCCGTCTGCCACGACAGATCTTTTCTTCCAGCAAGCGGGCCTTGACCGGCGCAAAGTTCAATCGATCGTAGATGACACATTGACTGGCGCCGATGACGGAGAACTCTATCTTGAATATCAGCAGTCGGAAGGGTTTGTGTTCGACGATGGCCGGCTGAAGAATGCCAGCTTCGACACAACGCAGGGCTTCGGGCTTCGCGCTATTGCCGATGAGGCAACGGGCTATGCGCACGCTTCAGAGCTTTCGGAAGACGCCATCAAACGGGCCTCCGCGGCCGTTCAAGTCGTCAAGCAAAATCATTCAGGCACGGCGGCTCAAGGGCCGTCGAAAACCAACGCCAAGCTTTACGCGGAAGATAATCCGCTTAATGATCATCCCTTCGATCAGAAGGTGCGCATACTGCAAGACATCGACGCCTATGCACGTTCGAAAGATAGCCGCGTCAAGCAGGTTTCCTGTTCTCTGCTGGGGTCGTGGCAAGCGGTGGAAATCGTCCGCCGCGACGGCGAGACCTTGCGCGATATTCGCCCGCTGGTCCGGCTGAACGTGTCGGTCGTTGTGGAAGACGGCGACAAACAGGAATCCGGTAGCTATGGCGCGGGCGGGCGCACGAGCTATGACCACTATATCGATCCTACAAACTGGCAGTCTTACGTGGATGACGCTCTTCGCCAGGCACTGCTGAACCTTGACGCGGTTCCGGCGCCCGCCGGCGAGATGCCGGTGGTACTGGGTCCCGGATGGCCGGGGATTTTGCTGCACGAGGCCATCGGCCATGGGCTTGAGGGTGACTTTAACCGAAAAAAGACGTCGGCGTTTGCGGGCTTGATGAACGAACGGGTTGCGGCACCCGGCGTGACCGTTGTGGATGACGGCACGCTGAGCGATCGGCGCGGTTCGCTCACGATTGACGACGAAGGAACGCCGACAAGCAAGACTGTTCTCATCGAAGATGGCATTCTGAAAGGCTACATGCATGACCGGATGAACGCGCGGCTCATGGGCATGGCGCCGACGGGCAACGGGCGGCGCGAATCATTTGCGTGCATGCCCATGCCCCGCATGACCAATACCTATATGGTATCGGGCGATGCAGATCCGGAAGAGATCCTCCGTTCCGTGAAAAAAGGTATGTACGCTGTTTCGTTCGGCGGGGGTCAAGTGGACATTACCAATGGCAAGTTCGTGTTTTCATGCACCGAAGCCTACATGATCGAAGATGGTAAAGTCGGCGCTCCAGTCAAAGACGCGACCCTTATCGGCAACGGACCGGATGTTCTGACGAAGGTCTCCAAAATCGGCAACGACATGGAACTCGATCCGGGCATCGGCACCTGTGGCAAGAACGGCCAAGGGGTTCCCGTGGGGGTCGGTCAACCGACCCTGCTGATCGACGAACTCACGGTGGGCGGCACCGGCGGATAAAACCCATGCGGGCCTGGCTTCTCCGGTGCGCTGTGGCCTTGTGCCTCTGGCCTGTTGCTGGGTATGCGGATGAATTGCTCATCCCGGATTTGAAGTGGGTGTCACTCGCGGAACCAGCGCTTGGCCCCCTTCTCTTTGAACCACCGGAGCCGAATAATCCGTACACGCGCGGCACCGATCTCCAACGGCAATTCGAAGTCGGACGCATCGCCTTCAGATCACCGGGCATACTGGGTGGATTGGCTGCTCGAGAGGGCATGTCGTGCAATTCCTGCCACCGAAGCGGCGGAACAAATCCGGATTTCTTTGTAAGCGGACTTTCCGATAACCCCGGCACGTTCGATACGACGAACCCTCTGTTCAGCACCCACACCGATGACGGCGTTCACAACCCTGTCGTCATTCCCAAGCTCTTCGGCATCAAGCATACGGCGCCTTATCCCAGTGACGGGCGCTTTGAGACGCTGGAAGCGATGGTGGATCACGTGATTCTGAAAGAGTTTGACGGTTTCGCGCCGCCGCCCCTCATCGCCGAGGCGCTGATGACCTATTTGGAGGCGCTTGAGGTGCGGCCACCGGGCATGCCGATCCAAAAATCCGCCCAACAAGATCTGGAAGAAGCCTCCCGTCACCTGAACACTGTGAGTTGGGTCCTTTCCGTTGGGGACGTGGAAACGATTGCCTTCTTGGTCAACGCATCGCGCCGTCACTTGGAGGTCATCCACAATCGATTTGACGGTTTGGAAGCCCCGCAATCGGTTCTGCTGTCGTGGAGCCTTTCGCTCAAGAAGGTGCGTTTGCTTGCGGAGCAGGAGCGGTTCGCTGAAGCAGAAGAGGCCCTTCAAGAAACGCAGCAAATGATCCTAGCGCAAGGCCCAAGCGTTTCCGCCCAGGAAGGAAACTCGCTCTACGATCCCGAGAGGCTTAGGGCTTACGTCTTCCCGCCGACAACACCCTAGAGCGTTTCATGGTCATATTGAAACAGTTCTGTTGTCCAGCGGTGAGTGTTTCCGCTAGGCGTGGTCCGAAACGCGATGTGGGGCATCCACCCTCCGCAGCGGCAGCGCCGCTGCTGCGGAGGACGGGTCGGGTGAGGACCACAACGACGCGGACGCTCACCGATGGACAACCCGCAGGGACGGGCGCTTTTTTGCCAGGACAGTGTCGGCCGCCTCGACCGTAGCCCCACTATGCTCATCGGCGCCCTTCTTGTCCTGGCAGAAAATCGCACCGTCAGAACGATTCAATATGACGATGAAGCGCTCTAGTAGGAATACTCCGCAAACAAACGGCTCATATCGCCGTTCCATGTTTCACGATATGCCCGCAACAATTCGTCAGCGGGCGTCTCGCCGGACTCGACCGTTGAGAACAATGCATTAAGAAAATGCGTTTCATCATCGCCCCAGCGGTCCTTCCGGGCACGCGCCGCAAGACCCGCCTTCGCGATATGGAGAACCCGCCCGGCGATATCCTGAAGCGTCTCGTTTCGGAAGGGCGTTTTGAGTGCCGTCTTCGGCACCTGGCGGCGCATCTCTTCCCGTTCTTCCGCCGTCCAGTCTTTCACCAGATCCCACGCCGCATCGAGCGAGGACTGATCATACAATAAGCCGACCCAAAAGGCGGGCAGCGCGCAAAGTCGGCGCCACGGCCCCCCGTCAGCACCGCGCATCTCCATGAACTTCTTAATCCGAACTTCCGGGAAGATCGTCGTCAGGTGATCCGCCCAGTCGCTGAGTGTGGGCACTTCGCCTGGCAACTCCTCCAACTCGCCGTCGAGAAATTTTCTGAACGACCGTCCCATCACGTCAATGTATTTGCCGTTGCGGTAAACGAAATACATGGGAACGTCCAAGGCATAGTCCACATATTGCTCGAACCCGAACCCATCATCGAAAACGAACGGCAACATGCCTGTTCTATGGGGGTCGGTGTCGAGCCAGATTTGGCTGCGGTAGGACAGATAGCCATTGGGTTTATTCTCTGTGAACGGAGAATTCGCGAACAGTGCCGTCGCGATGGGCTGAAGCGCCAATCCGACCCGAAACTTCTTCACCATGTCGGCTTCGGATGCAAAATCCAGATTGACCTGCACCGTGCAGGTGCGGAACATCATATCCAAGCCATGCGAACCCACCGTGGGCATATAGCGCTTCATGATTTCGTAGCGCCCTTTGGGCATGGTCTCGGTTTCTTCCAGAGACCAATTGGGCGAAAACCCAAGGCCGATAAAACCTGCGTCAATGGTCTTCGCCACGCGCTCCACTTGATCGAGATGGGTGTGCACCTCATCGCAAGTTTGATGCAGCACTTCCAAAGGCGCACCCGACAATTCCACTTGACCGCCCGGCTCAAGGCTAACAGACGCGCCATCAAGGCGCAGACCTATCAAGGTTTCGCCTTCACGTACCGGTTCCCAACCAAACTGCTGCAAGCCTTCCAGGAGAGTCTTGATCCCTTTTTCGCCGCCATAGGGCAGTGGCTCAAAAGTCCCCAGCCTGTAACCGAACTTTTCGTGTTCCGTGCCGATGCGCCAGGATTGGGCGGGCTTACACCCGTTCTCCAGAAACTCGGCCAACTGCGCGCGGCTTTCGATGGGGCCGCCACCTTCCTGCGGAATGGACATGTCCTGAGCAACTTTCTCCGTGGGGGGCCTAAGATCGGCCCGGCCATTTTCTTTTTTCCTATTGCGCCCATCGGAAGGCCGAGACCGGAATGAATTAGACCAACCAGCACTAACCCATACCGCTCGTGATCATTTAACGGTTTCGGTCCGTCCCTGACAAGCCGCACAGGATGCCCATACGGAATGCAAATCAGCGCCAATCCCCTCGGGTTGCCTGCCAAAGGCTTAGTGCCGCTACGGCAGCCGTGTCGGCGCGCATAATTCGCGGCCCCAAGGAAACTGGCAAAACAAATTCCTTTGATCTCAGCATCTCCCGCTCCGCCGGATCGAAGCCCCCTTCGGGGCCCAGAAGCAAAGACCATGGCCCGTCATTCGCCGCCGCCAGAGCAGCCAGTGCCGGCGCCGTGCCCGGGGCCTCATCGCAATAGAGCATGCGCCGGCGCCGATCCCAGTTATCGAGCAGGCGGGGAAGCGGCAGCGGCTCGCAAACTTCCGGTACCGACAAGCAGCCGCATTGTTCGGCCGCCTCGATTGCATTGGCCACCAGGCGTTCCGTATTCACCCGCGATACTTGCGTCCGCGCCGTCATGACGGGCTGAAGCCGGCACGCCCCCAACTCGGTCGCCTTTTGCGCCAGATAGTCGATGCGCGCTTTTTTTAGTGGCGCGAACAAGAGCCATACATCTGGCAATTGGGTTTGCGGTTGTGTCTGAGAGACCGCTACAAGCTCCGTCCGATCCCGGGTGATCGATTGAATGGTGCAGATCCACTCGCCGTCTTGGCCGTTGAAGAGCTTCACTTTGGATCCGGCCACCTGGCGCATTACGTTGCGCAAATAATGGGTTTGATCGCGCTCAAGCGTGACCCGGCCATTCTGGGCGAGTCCATCGCGCACGAAGAGTCGGATGCTTACCTTGCCGGTTTCTGGGTCGACGCGTTCAGCCATGAATCTGCCTAACCTCTCGCGCCCATTTTGCCAATGGTTCCATCTTATTTGATACCGCACTAATATCCGCCCCATGGAGCTCGCCCCCAAACGCCCCTACGAAGGACCGGTTTCAGACGCCCAGCCTAGCAATTGGGTGGATACTTACGCGCCGGCGGCCATCAGACCCTTTCTGAAGCTTGCACGTTGGGACAGGCCCATCGGTACATGGCTCCTCCTAATCCCGTGCTGGTGGGGGATCGCGCTTGCGGCACCGCTGACGGGCACACCGTTTCCTGATCCACTCTTGCTGCTGCTCTTCGCGGTCGGCGCGCTGGTGATGCGCGGCGCCGGCTGCACCTTCAACGACATTGTCGACCGTGACATCGACGCCAAAGTCGCTCGCACCCAAACCAGACCGCTGCCCAGTGGCTCCGTCACCCTGCAACAAGCCTGGATTTTTGTTGCAGTACAATGCTTTATCGGCCTTCTCATATTGTTATTTCTCAACCCCTTCACAGTCTTCCTGGGGGTCGCCTCGCTGGCTCTCGTCTTGGTTTATCCGTTCATGAAGAGGATCACCTATTGGCCGCAAGTCTTTCTGGGGCTTACCTTTAATTGGGGCATTCTCATGGGGTGGTCCGCCGTCACCGGAGGCCTGGAATGGACGCCCGCCTTCCTTTACGGCGCGGCGGTGTTCTGGACAATCGGCTATGACACCATTTACGCCCATCAAGACAAAGAAGACGATGCGCTCATCGGCGTTGGATCGACCGCTCTCAAGTTTGGCGAAAACACGAAGGCCTGGCTGTGCGGGTTCTACGGATTAACGGCTGTGCTCCTCACCGTCGCGGGCAGCCTGGCCGGTCTTGGTTGGGGTTTTTACTCCATTCTCGCTCTGGGGATTATCCATCTCGCCCATCAAATTGTCAGCTTGCACACCGACCAGCCGAGGGTTTGCCTTAAAATCTTCAAATCCAACAGGGATTTTGGGCTGCTCATGTTCGGTGCAATCGTTGCCGGGAACATCACGGCTTAGAGCGGGCCTGGATTTGTCAGGAAAAATCAGGTTAATGGGAGGCCAACCGTCCATTTACCTGCCTGTGGCACGATGTTCAGCGGAAGGCGTAACCAAAGGTTAGACACATGAATTTGGGGAATTCGATTGGGTTTTTGGTCGTGATTGCAGGCGTTGCAATTGGCGGTGCCGCTTTTGCCAACGATTATCACGGCGCCATGGCGTATGACGCGTCCACAGGCGCCCATGGATGGGCAAGCGACTATACGTCCAAGAGGCGCGCGGAAACGCGGGCGCTAAAGGAATGCTGGGTCTATGGCAATTCGTGCGAGGTGGTTGCGACGGTGACAAATGCCTGCGTGGCGCTTGCCAAGCGCGGGCAGTCCAATCCGGTATCGGCTTGGGCCGAAGCAGCCGATCAGAGCTCGGCTCAAGCAACAGCGCTAAGCGACTGCAAATCGAAAGCAAATGGCAAAGACTGCGAGCTGGTATCCACATTCTGCGCGCTGCCCCAGTGATCTGAAATGGGGTGGTCCACGGTTTGACTCGGTCCGTCCCCAAAGGTACCGACCCGGCGGCGTTTATCGAACGCAATACCCAACTCTTAGATTGCCCGCTGGTGCCTGAGATCAAGCTGCACCTTGCCAGCGAAATCGTACCCATCTGGCAACTCACCGAAGAAGAATTGGCCAAGCAAGGCGTGCCGCCGCCCTTTTGGGCATTTGCTTGGGCGGGCGGCCAAGCGCTGTCGCGATACATTCTCGATCATCCCGAGCGCGTACGCGGCAAGTCCGTTCTCGACTTTGCCGCCGGCTCCGGCATCGTTGCAATTGCGGCCGGCATGGCTGGTGCCAGCTCTGTGCTTGCCGCAGATATTGACCCTTTTTCGGTTGCCGCCTGCAGGCTGAATGCAACCGCAAACGGCATCGACATCGACGCAACGTCAGACAACCTTCTGACAGATGAGTCCATGAGGTGGGACGTCATCCTGGCCGGCGACATTTGCTATGAACAGCCGCTCGCCTCCCAAGTGGAAGATTGGCTTAGCCGACACGCCGCCAACGGTACCACCGTTCTGATCGGCGACCCGGGACGCACCTATTTGCCCAAAGAGAATATGGAAAAATTGATCTCCTACGCGGTTAAGACGACTCGCGAACTTGAGGATATGGATGTGCGGAATACCACCGTTTGGCAGCTTGAGGCAAAACGGCTTTAGGCCCGGTCACAGTTCAATAAACGCGTGCCATTTCTTCGCCGGCGTCCCAATCTTCGATCGGCATGATGTAGGGCAACTCTCCGTTATCGAGAACCCAGGTATCGATAATGTATTCCTGCTGGCTATCGTTCTCTTTGACGGTGGCCACCGTATGGGTCCAGAAGGAGCGCGCAAAGAAAGACTGGGTCACCCGGCGATCGGGTGAGTGAAAGCGCAGCAAGCCGTTGTCGTTGAGCATCGTCAGGTAAGTTGCCGTGTTGATCATCTCATCGACACAGTCCAGTTGAAACTTGCGGCCGATGCCAGCAAAGCTGCCACCCACATCCTCCGATGTGCCGGTCTTTTCGCCGACGACCTTTTCCGCTTGTGCCAAGGCGAGCATAAGCTGCTTTCGCTCCTGCCCTGCCGTTTCCGGCGGTGTCTCCAAATAGTCTGTAACAGTTTGCCATTCTGATTCCGTCAGCGAGACGGCAACCGTGTTTGAGCACCCATGGCTGTGACAGACGATGAAGTCGGACGGGGTCGGGTTGGCCGAAACTCTTGACGAAATTTCGTCCGAGATATCCCTGCCGGGAATCATACAGCCAGCCAAGCCCACGGAAATTGTGGCAATCAGCAGGATGTCACGCATATCTCCCCCACAAAGCCCAAAGGGCGGCTAACCGGTTTCAAGCGCCATTGCCCCTATTTTTCCATGGATTGCTTGCGTATAAAAGACCGCCGCCGTGAGACGTTTGTGAGCTAACCCCAAATATACCCCTGGTGATGATTTGACAGACATATCCCTAGACCATGTTTTGAGTATGGCCGACGACATTGTGAAACAGGCCCGGAATGCCGGTGCCGACGCGGCTGACGCGTTGGTCTATGAAAGCATCTCGCTTGCGGCCAGCTATCGCCTGGGCAAGCTGGAGGATGTGGAACGCTCTGAATCTCGCGACCTTGGCATTCGCGTCTTTGTGGGGAAAAAGCAGGCGTCCATCTCGTCCAACGATTTTAAGAAAGAGACTCTTGCACCTCTGGTGGACCGGGTGATCTCTATGGCCAAGGCGGCGCCGGAAGACCCCTATGCGGGTCTTGCCGACAAGAACCTGCTGGCCACGGAGCAAATGGACCTTGATCTGCTGGATTCATCGACGCCGCCTACCTCCGAACAGCTTTCCCAAAAAGCCGCCGCGGTGGAAGAGGCCGCCCTCGGGGTCGAGGGTGTTACGAACTCGGAAGGTGCCAGCGCCAGTTGGGGCAGCGCTACATTTGCATTGGCCACCAGTGAGGGGTTTTGCAAAGGATACACCACCAGCCGCCACGGGATGGGGTGCGCTGTGATCGCGGGCAGCGGCACGGGGATGGAAAGGGATTACGAATTCACCTCCGCCCGCCATGCAGACGATTTAAAATCGCCGGAAAGTGTGGGCCGGACTGCCGGCGAGCGCACCGTCAAACGGCTCAACCCGAAGAAGGCGGAAAGCCAATCGGTGCCAGTTGTCTACGATCCGCGCATATCCCGCGGACTGATCGGACATCTGGCCGGCGCCATCAACGGCCGCTCGATTGCGCGGGGCGTGAGCTTCCTGAAAGAAAAGCTTGAGAAACAAGTGTTCAAATCGTCCGTCAACGTCATCGACGAGCCCCATCGCGTGCGTGGCCTGGGATCCATGCCCTTCGATGGGGAGGGCGTAAAGACCGACAAACTATCGCTCGTCAAAGATGGTGTTTTGACAACGTGGCTTCTGGATACGGCATCGGCGAAGCAGCTCAATCTCAAAACCAATGGGCGTGCCGCCCGGGGGACCGGCGGTCCGCCATCGCCGTCCACGTCGAACTTGTATATGACGCCCGGCGAGCTGTCGCCGGCCGACCTCATTAAGGACATCAAGCAAGGCTTTTATGTGACCGAACTGATCGGCATGGGCGTCAATGGCGTTACCGGCGATTACAGCCGCGGTGCGTCCGGCTATTGGATCGAAGATGGAGAGATCACTTATCCCGTCAATGAAGTAACAGTCGCCGGCAATCTGGTCGATATGTTCCTAGAACTCACACCCGCAGACGACCTTGTGTTTGAGTACGGATCAAATGCGCCGACGATCCGTATCGACGGCATGACGATTGCCGGCACCTGATGAAAACAACTGAAGCGCCCCCGGACCTGCAAGGCCTCATCAACCGGGTCATCAAAGAGGCCGGCGCAATTACCCGCGACTTCATGGGCAAGAAGGTCGAGCAATGGGATAAGGGCGACGACGATCCGGTGACCGAGGCGGACATTGCCGTCGACAATTTTCTGCGGCAAGAACTCACCTCGGCGCATCCGGGTTATGGGTGGCTCTCAGAAGAAACCGCCGACAATACGGACCGGCTTTCCAAGGACCGGGTGTGGATTGTCGATCCGATCGATGGGACCCGTGCCTTCCTTAAAGGCCGGCCGCATTTCACCATTTGCGTTGCCCTCGTCGAAAACGGCCGTCCCATAAATGCCGCCATCTACAACCCTATGTCCGACGAACTGTTCGAAGCGACAGCCGGCAGAGGCGCGAAGCTAAACGACAAAAAAATCAGTGTCAGCGCGCGGGAAGAGATCGAAGGCTGCCGCATGCTGGCTTATGGGCCCATGTTCAAGCATCCCGCATGGCCGGAGCCGTGGCCCGAGATGCACCTGGAAAACCCCAACTCGGTGGCACTTCGCATCGCCTTGGTGGCCAATGGGTCTTTTGACGCCATGATGGCGCTCAATTGGAAGAGTGAATGGGACATTGCCGCCGCCGATCTGATCGTTCACGAGGCGGGCGGTCTTGCGACCAAGCATACGGGCGAACGGTTCACCTACAATCAATCCGAAGCCACGCAGCATCGAAGCATTGTTGCTGCGGGACCGGAAATGCATCAAGCTTTGATGAAACGCATCAGCCACCTGAAGCTGCCTTAACAGGTGATTTGCATGTCAGAAAGCGACGCATCCGGAGAACAACTGCTTCACCTTGTGTTCGGCGGTGAATTAACCAACCTGCAGGGGACCAAATTTGAGGACTTAGAGAAGCTCGACATTGTCGGCATTTATCCAAACTACAAGGCCGCCTATGATGCTTGGCGGGGCGCGTCCCAACGAACGGTCGATAACGCCAAGATGCGCTACTTCATCGTTCACTTGCACCGTTTGCTAGACCCCGAAGACGACCCGGATTACCTGCCCACCTAACGGGCGAGCTACTTCCAAACCCGTTGTTTGTTGGTTTCTTCCTTTTCCCGAAAGGCGCATTCCAAATCGACCCTGGCATGGTTGGCCACGCTGATCAGCAGGATCAGCACGTCGGCGAGTTCTTCGGCCACAGGCGACACGGTGGCGGACTGATCAACCGCAATGTCGGTTTGTTTTCGCACGGACTTAAACAGCTCCCCCACTTCTTCGCCCAGCAACAGGCATTTTTCCACGAGGGTCTGGTTTTCGAATCCCCGCTCCTTTTCCAAATCCCAAACATAGCTTTGCAAATCTTGCAAGGAAGGGTTTGCGGGCAAAGTCGGCATCATTGATCCTCATACTGATAGAAAAACAAATGACTATCACCGTAGCGGCGTTGATCGAAAAGAATGAGCTGGGAGGATACTACCGGCACGGTCTGCGACCCGCGCTCAATAATGAGAATGGCGCCCTTTGATGCCCAATGCCCATTGATAACCGAATGGGCCGCACGCTCCACATCGGTGTCTGCATAGGGCGGATCCATGAAAATCACATCGAAAGGCGCGCCGACATTCGCCGGAAGAGGCCCAAGATCCTTGGCGTCGCGGCGGAACAATCGCGTTTGACCGGTCAGCCCTAGGGTCTCGATATTTTGACGTACCGCGCCGCGCGCGCCAGCACCCGAGTCAACGAACAAGGCAAACACCGCGCCGCGAGACAAGGCCTCGAGGCCAAGCGCACCACTGCCGGCAAATAGGTCGAGAACTCTCTTACCCTCAAGGCCGCCATCCCGGTGTTCAAGAATGTTGAACAATGCCTCACGCAGGCGATCCGTGGACGGACGTGTATCGTTGCCCTTTGGCGCCACAAGACGGCGCCCTTTATGTAGCCCACCCACAATGCGCATTCAGCGTTCGCCCTCGAATTTGCGAATGAACTGCCCGACCTGTTCGCGCAAAACCTTCTCGGAAACTTCCTCCACGTCCCCCGGCTTCAACTTGCCAAGCTGGAATGGGCCATAGGATGTGCGGATCAGCCGATTGACCCGCAAGCCTAAATGCTCCATGACGCGGCGCACCTCTCTGTTTTTTCCTTCGCGCAAGCTGACGGTAAGCCAAGCATTGGCACCTTGGGCCCGGTCGAGCGTTGCGTCGATGGGGCCATAGGAAATGCCATTGACGGTCACCCCGTCCTTTAGCCGATCCAAGTCGGTTTGTTCGATCTTTCCAAGCAGGCGCACCCGATAGCGGCGCGCCCATCCCGTGGACGGCAACTCTAGGTGACGCGAGAGCTCACCGTCATTTGTCAACAACAACAAGCCTTCCGATGCAATATCCAAGCGGCCGACGGAAATGACACGGGGCATTTTGGGCGAGAGTTGCTGGAAGACGGTTGGACGTTTTTGCGGATCGCGGTGGGTGGTCACCTGTCCGGTTGGCTTGTGGTACTTCCAAAGGCGCGGGCGTTCCCGTTCGGGGATTTTCTTTCCATCGACCAAAATGGTCTGCGACGGCATAACTTTGGTGGCCGGGGTCAACACCACATCGCCGTCCACCACGACGCGCTGTTCGGCAATCAAACGCTCTGCGTCCCGCCGCGAACAAATACCCGAGCGCGCCAATACCTTCGCGATCCGCTCGCCGGGGCGACCTTCCGAGGGCTGATCCTTTGCTGTATCTTCGCGGGACATGTGGAAATCAGTGCGATCGTGTTTAACCGCCGTACTGGTTTCACAAGCCGATCCGGGTGTCCAGTCGAATGGCGACAAAACCAACCTTTATGGGCCTCGCCCTTGCGCAGGCTGAAGCCGCCGCTGCCCGCGACGAAGTGCCCGTCGGTGCGGTTCTTGTCCGGGACAATCAGGTGATCGCGAAGGCAGGCAACCGAACCCGCGAATTACAAGATGCAACGGCACATGCGGAGATGCTTGTCCTCAAAAAGGGCTTTGGCGAACTTGGCGCGGAACGGCTTACTGATTGCGATCTCTACGTCACGCTGGAGCCGTGCACTATGTGTGCGGGCGCCATTTCCCTCGCACGGATCCGGCGCCTCTACTATGGCGCACCGGATCCGAAAGCCGGTGCCGTGGACAATGGAGTGCGGTTCTTCCATCAAGATACTTGCTTGCACCGGCCCGAGGTCTATGGCGGGATTGACGAAACAGCCTGCGCGCATTTGCTGCAGGACTTCTTCGCGCAGCGCCGGTGATTGGCGCCTTCCGAGGGTGATTTCGCCCATCGAACGGGCTAAAGTTGCAGCATCTAGCCATTGAAGTGGCCGTCGCTTGGCGCCGGTCCATCCGAAAAACGGGAGAATCCCATGGATTTTGAACACAATCAAAGAACAAAAGATCTGCTCGCGCGGGTCGAAGACTTTATGGACAAGCACATCTATCCGGCAGAGCCGGTCTTCGCCGAACAGATGGAAGCGTTTGGCGACAATCGCTGGCAGGTGCCTCAAATCATCGAAGACCTGAAGGAAAAGGCCAAGGCCGAAGGCCTGTGGAACATGTTCCTGCCCGATAGCGAGTTGGGGTTTGGTCTCTCCAATCTGGAATACGCGCCATTGGCCGAAGTTATGGGGCGCAGCGGTTTCGCCTCGGAGGTCTTCAATTGCTCCGCACCCGACACGGGCAATATGGAAGTTATCGAACGCTATGGCACACCGGCCCAGAAGCAACAGTGGCTTGAGCCGCTGCTGAACGGGGAAATCCGCTCGGCCTTTGCCATGACGGAACCGGCGGTCGCGTCGTCTGATGCCACCAACATCGAAACCGAAATCAAGCGGGACGGCGACGAATACGTCATTAATGGCCGCAAATGGTGGACATCTGGCATTGGTGATCCGCGCTGCAAAATCCTGATCCTGATGGGCAAGACCGACACCAGCGCGGAGCGTCACGCCCAGCAGTCGCAAATCCTGGTGCCGGTCGACACCCCGGGCATCACCGTTGAACGCATGTTGCCGGTGTTTGGCTTCGATGATGCACCCCACGGCCATGGTGAGGTGAGCTTCAAAGATGTACGCGTTCCAGCGGAAAACATCATCCTCGGCGAAGGCCGGGGTTTTGAGATCGCCCAAGGCCGGCTTGGCCCGGGCCGTATTCACCACTGTATGCGGACAATTGGCGTTGCTGAGCGGGCGCTCGAAAAAATGTGTCAGCGCTTGTTAAGCCGCGTCGCCTTCGGGAAGACGGTTTCCGAGCATTCCGTGTGGGAGCAGCGTGTGGCCGAAGCACGAACCAATATCGAAATGTGCCGCCTGCTTTGCCTCAAAGCAGCCGACATGATGGACAAGGTGGGCAACAAAATTGCCCGCGCCGAGATCGCCATGATCAAAGTAGCGGCGCCGAAAATGGCATTGCAAATCATTGATGACGCGATCCAGGCCCATGGCGGTGGCGGGGTCACCACCGATTTCGGTCTTGCGAAAGCCTATTCAGGCATGCGCACTCTGCGCATTGCGGACGGGCCGGATGAAGTGCACAACCGGACAATCGCGCGTTTGGAATACGGCAAACACGCTCAATTCAAGAAGCGGGCAGCCGCCGAATAAACCGGTTCCAAAGAAGCGAAAAGGCCGGGCTAAGGCATGATCATTCTTTTCTTAAGGATGATCATGCCACAGAGTTTTTTGTTGGTCGCGCGATCGGACGGTTAACCGGATTCCACTTAACCTGATCGCGCTCCAGGCCCGGCCTTTTTTTGTCTTCAGGTGGCGCCTGCGGCCTGAGCGAAGGTCCAGGCACGCTCCGCTAAGGGCCGCACCGCATCCGCATTGGCCGCAGCATGTTCGCTTGCCGCCGTGCCGTCGCGTACCCGCCCCACAATGCCTTGAAGAATGCCCGCGAGCCGGAAAAAATTATACGCCATGTAATAGTCCATATTGGCGATCGACTCCCGGCCGGTCCGCCGGCAATAGGCGTCCGCATATTCTTTTTCGCCGGGAATGCCTAAGGCCGCGATGTCCAGATCGGCAATCGTTGCCGTACCGCTGGAAGTGCCGCCTGCCGGCATACGCCATTGCATCATGTGATAGGTGAAGTCCGCCAATGGATGACCGATGGTGGACAGCTCCCAATCCAGCACCGCGATCACTTTCGGTTCGGTGGGATGCAGGATCATATTGTCGAGCCGGTAGTCTCCGTGAACGATGCTGGTGCTGTCGTCTTCAGGAATGTTGTCCGGCAGCCATTCCATGAGTTTGTTCATTTCCACGATGGTTTCGGATTCCGAGGCCACATATTGCTTGGACCAGCGGGAGATTTGCCGTGCGAAGTAATTGCCGGGGCGGCCGAAATCTTCCAACCCTAGCGCCTTGTAGTCCACATTGTGAAGCCGGGCGATGGTGTCGTTCATGGCATCGTAGATCGCCGCCCGTTCATCCCGGCCAATGCCTTGAATGTCCGGGTCCCAATAGATGCGGCCGTCGACACAATCCATGATGTAGAACATGGTGCCCGCGACGCTTTCATCCTCACACAGAAGATAGGTGCGCGGCACCGGATAGCCGATGCTGTAGAGCGCCGTGATAACACGATACTCGCGATCGACTGCATGGGCCGATGGCAGCAACGTGCCCGGCGGCTTGCGCCGCATGACATATTTCCTGTTCGGCGTGACGAGCTGATAGGTGGGGTTCGATTGACCGCCCTTAAACTCGTTGACGGTCATGGGGCCCTCGAACCCGTCGACCATATCGGCCAGATATTGCTCAAGTCTCTTTTCGTCAAAACGGAGCTTGTCGGCCACCGCTTTGGTGCCGGAGAATTTCTCCTGGCGTGAGAGTTCATCAGCTTCTGTCATGTGGGGCAAAGCTCCTTACAATGCGTTTGCGGCGGGATCTACACGGCCCGCCAGCCAATATCCTTGCGATAAAACCCTTGTGGCCAGTCAACCTTCGCCACTGCTTCATAGGCACGGGCCTGCGCCGCCGCCGCCGTCTGCCCCAACGCCGTGATATTCAGCACACGGCCGCCATTGGCAAGCACGCGGTCGCCATCTCCCTTCGTGCCCGCATGAAAGACCTGCACATCTTCCATCCCCCGCAGAGCGTCGAGACCGCGAATTTCGCTGCCTTTGTCGTAGGCGCCGGGATACCCGTCGGTCGCCATGACCACGGTCAAGGCGGTCTTGTCGTGCCACTGCAAGTCTACATGGTTGAGCATGCCGTCGCACGACGCCATCAGTACCGGGACGATATCCGATTTGAGCCTCATCATCAGCACCTGGCACTCGGGATCGCCAAACCGCACATTGTATTCGATGAGTTTCGGCCCGGCATCGGCGATCATGAGACCGGCATACAACACACCGCGATAAGGCGTCCCGCGCGCTTTGAGCACGGCCACCGTCGGTTCGATGATCTCTTTCATCACCCGGTCGGTCATCGTGTCCGTCATGATGGGCGCGGGTGAGTAAGCCCCCATACCGCCCGTATTGGGGCCCGTGTCACCATCGCCCACCCGCTTGTGATCCTGGGCCGACGCAAGCGGCAAGATGTTTTCACCGTCGACAAGCGCAAAGAAGCTTGCTTCTTCGCCCACCAGAAACTCCTCGATGACGAGTTCCGCGACGCCGTAGCGGCCGGCAAAGACATCTTGGATCGCCGCGACGGCTTGCTCTTGGGTCTCCGCAATAGTGACGCCCTTGCCTGCCGCAAGACCGTCGGCCTTCACCACAAGCGGCAATGGATGTGCCTTGCAATAGGCAATGGCATCGTCAGCGTTTGTGAATGACCTGAATCGGGCCGTCGGGATGGCCGCATCTTCGCACAGCTCTTTTGTGAACCGTTTCGATCCCTCGAGCTGAGCTGCCGCCGCGGACGGCCCAAAGGCTTTGATCCCCGCTTCCGCCAGCTGATCCACCAGACCGGCACACAGCGGGTCTTCCGGACCCACCACCACAAAATCGATTTTTTCTGACAGGCAAAAGTCGAGGAGATTGCCCATGTCGTTGGCCGGGATATCGACGCAGGTGGCTTCATTGCTGATACCTGCATTCCCCGGCGCGCAATAGAGCTGATCGCAAAGGGGGCTTGCGGCGATCGCCCAGCACAGCGCATGCTCCCTGCCCCCACTGCCAACAACCAAAACCTTCATAGACCCGCCGACTGTTCTTGTTCGCCCCGGAAGCGGGGCCATTTCTTGGTTCGCGCCAGTCTTGTATCATAGAGATTCACCGTCTTGGCAAGTGAGGGCTTATGGCCACATCCGATGTCGTTTCCGAGAGGGCGGCCCCCGCCGGAAACGCCTATGAATTCAGCGTTAGTGAGCTGTCCGTTGCTCTGAAGCGGACCGTCGAAGACGCCTTCGGCCGCGTGCGCGTGCGCGGTGAAATCTCGGGCCTCAAAAGGGCGGCCTCGGGGCATGTGTATCTGTCGCTAAAAGATGCCGATGCGGTGTTGGACGGAGTCATCTGGCGGTCGTCGGCGGGCCGGCTGAAATTCAAACCGGAAGACGGCTTGGAAGTGGTTTGCACCGGCAAAGTCACCACCTATCCCGGCCGGTCGAAATACCAAATTGTCATCGACCAGCTCGAGCCGGCGGGGGCCGGCGCGCTCATGGCACTGCTGGAAGAGCGTAAAAAGAAGCTGGCCGCCGAAGGCCTATTCGATTTGGATCACAAAAAGGAGCTGCCCTACCTGCCGGAAGTGATCGGCGTGGTGACGTCGCCCACCGGTGCTGTCATCCGCGATATTCTTCACCGCTTGGAAGATCGCTTTCCGCGCCATGTTTTGCTGTGGCCTGTTCTTGTCCAAGGCGACGGCGCAGCAGATCAGATCGCCCAAGCCATAAAAGGGTTTGATGCGCTGGCGCCCGGCGGAAAAACACCAAAACCGGATTTGCTGATTGTCGCCCGGGGCGGCGGCAGCATCGAAGATCTTTGGTCCTTCAATGAAGAAATTGTGGTGCGTGCGGCATTCGAATGCTCCATCCCGCTGATCTCGGCTGTAGGACACGAGACCGACACCACGCTGATCGACTTTGTGTCCGACCGGCGAGCGCCAACCCCCACGGCGGCGGCTGAGATGGCCGTGCCTGTACGGGCTGAGCTCAACGCGACGGTGCTGGACCTCGCCCAGCGTCACCTGCGCGCCCAACAGCGCATATTCGATGATGGCCGGCAAAAGCTGAGAAGCCTGGCGCGGGCGCTGCCAAAGCTCACGGACTTGCTGGCCATGCCCAGCCAAAAATTCGATTCAATTGCCGACCGTCTTCGGCTGTCACTCACCGAAAACGTTTCGAAACATCGGTTGCGCTTGTCAGGCATCTCCGCCCGCCTGCGGCCTGGACTTGTCAGCGACACGGTCACGCGCGGACTGGACCGCTCTCAGGAGCTGTCAAAACGCCTTCAAACCGCCATAGCGCTGCGCCAAAAAGAGCGCCGCGACCGTTTGGAAAATGTTTGGAAACTCATAAGATCCTTGAGTTATGAGGACGTCTTGGCACGGGGATTTGCTGTTGTCCGCAAAACGGACGGCACGTTGGTAAACACCGCACAAGCGCTTGCCACAGGCGACCAAGTGGAAATAGAGTTTGGCCGCGAAGACAGGGTTTCCGCCAAGATCGAAGGCGGCGCCCCGTCTGCGAAAAAGCAGAAGCCCACCCGAAAGCCGAAACTGGAAAACCAGGGCAATCTGTTTTAGGGCAAAAGATGTCGCAGAAGCGCGAAGGAATAAAGAATGAACAAGTTTGATCCAAGTTCCGGTCTCCCCGGACTCGCAAAGCTCATTTATGGCGACGGCGAGTTTCGTGTTGTTGAGGCGGGCGCCTTCGTCATATGTGCAGTGACCGGTCAAAAAATCCCCTTGGATGATTTGCGCTATTGGGATGTGGATCTGCAAGAGGCGTACGCGTCGCCCGAAGCCGTGCTGATGCGGCGCCAGGAGTTGAAATCAAAAGAATCAGGTGAGTGATTTGATGTACCGACTTGCGGGGCTGCTCCTTTTTCTAACGGCTTGTGCCCTGCCGGCAGCGGCTGAGTTGGATGTGACCCTTGACGGCAACCCAGTCCAGGGCGGCATGATGATCGGCACCACCGATCCGAATGCATCGGTATTCGTGGGCGACACCCAAGTACGGGTTTCATCGGACGGCGTTTTCGTCTTCGGGTTTGGCCGGGACTTTGAAGGCCCGATTAGTTTGAAAGTCACTTTGGGCCCTTCGGAAGTGAGCCGCACGGTGACGGTTGAAAAACGGGACTATCAAATTCAACGCATCGACGGCCTTCCCCAAAAATTTGTGGCCCCGCCGAAAGAAGTCTATGAACGCATTCAACGCGAAAATGCAGAGATCGCCCGCGTGCGCGCATTGGATACCGAGGGGGAGTGGTTTGCCAAGGATTTCATATGGCCCACACAGGGAATCATCTCCGGCGTCTTCGGCAGCCAACGTATTCTGAATGGCGAACCCAAGCGGCCCCATTTCGGCATTGATGTCGCCGCGCCCCAGGGCACCCCTGTCTTAGAAGCCGCAGGCGGTATCGTGGCCCTTGCGGAACCGGACCTTTACTACACGGGCGGCACCGTCATGGTGGATCATGGCCATGGCGTGACCGGCGTCTATTCGCACCTTGCGTCAATCGATGTGGAGGTGGGCCAGATTGTCCAACAGGGCGACAAAATCGGAACCGTTGGATCCACCGGCAGGTCCACGGGTCCGCACCTGGACTGGCGGATCAATTGGTTCAAAGAACGGCTGGACCCGCAACTCCTGGCCGGCCCCATGCCGAACGTCGAGGCCAAAGCCGAAAACTAAAACACATCGAATCTTGCTGGGCTTTTAGGAGAATCTTTTCGTCATCGCGAGCCGCTGAAACGGCGGCGCGGCGATCCAGGACAACTAACCTGGAGCAAGCGACTCCTGGATTGCTTCAGGCGCCCTGATCGGGCGCCTTCGCAATGACGCCTTACAATATCGCCGCCGGCACCAGTCCAGCCCTACCTTTTCAGAATTCGGTCCAATAGGGCATCGAGACGATCGGTCTCGTTGACCGTGGCCTCAATGGCCAAATACCAAATCTGCGCCCGCGCGTCCTCGGAAAGGCGCTGCCAGTCTTTTTCCGTCGTAATGAGCGCCGCATGGGAAGAAACCGCCTTTTCCCGCAACGACGCGAGCTCTTCTTCCGTGTAAAGATGATGGTCCGGAAAGGATATCTGATCGGCCAGCGGCACGCCGTAGGACCGTAATGTACCAAAAAAACGATCGGGGTTGCCGATGCCGGCAAAAGCGAGATAGCGCCGCTTCTTGTCCATCGGTTGTTCGGTGACCGGGTGAAGGCCAACCGTTAAGACGTTCTCTTCCGAAAGGTGTTGGCGTATGAGCGCGTGCACGCCACCATCCTCGCCGACGATGATGACGCCATCTGCGCGGCGTAGGCCGTGGGCAACATGTTCCCGCAATGGACCGGCGGGTATGATGCGCCCATTTCCAAATCCCCTTTCCCCATCGACCACGACAAGCGAAAGGTCTTTTTTCAAAGACGGATTCTGAAAACCGTCATCCATTACGATGCAGTCCGCCCCTTCTTCGACCGCGAGCCGGGCACCTGCCGGCCGATCGGGAGATACGATGGTGGGGAAGCGCCGCGCGAGCAGAAGCGGTTCATCGCCCACCTCACGGGCCGTGTCGCTCATGGCATCGACCCGTCTGGGCCCCGCGGCGTTGCCGCCATATCCTCTGGTAAGAAAAAACGGATTGCCGCCGCGATCGGCAATGCGCCGAGCAACGGCCAGGGCAATGGGGGTCTTGCCAACACCGCCCGCAACCAAATTGCCCACACATATGACCGGAACATCCGTCCTTTTTGCCACGGTCACCGCCCGCCGAACCCGACCGCCCCAATCGAAAGCGAAACCGGCGGGAAGAAGCGCGAGTGATGCCAGCGAGAAGCCCCGCCCCTTAGGGTACCAGAATGCGGGTTCCCGACGGCTCATATGGCTTTTCTTTCAGCGTCTTGCGGGGTTGGCAGGTGGCGCAATATGGCGTCGACAATGTCATCTTGAATTTTCGTGGCCGCGGTGGCTATTTTCAACGCTTTTTGCGCCATGAGCTTGCGACGCTCTTCGTTGGCAAACAGGTCGATAACTTTCGTCGCTAGGCCTTGTGCATCCGAGACAGCACCCGCCGCTCCACTTTTCAACAGCTCTTCCACAATGGATGCGAAATTATCCGTATGCGGTCCAAGCAGCACGGCACAATCGCTACGTGCCGGCTCCAGGGGATTTTGGCCCCCATGGGGCACAAGACTGCCGCCCACAAAAGCGATCGAAGCCAGCGCATAGATAAGGCCCAGCTCGCCCAGCGTATCCGCAAGATAGACGGCCTTCCCGGCATCGAGCGGTTCTTGCCGGCCGCGGCGGGCGTATCCAAGGCCGGACGACGACAGCAGACCCTCAATAGCGTCGCCCCGTTCCGGATGACGCGGCACGATGATCGTCAGAACGTCAGGTTGGGAAACAGCTATTCTTCTGTGTGCGTCGATGATGATCTCGTCCTCACCGGGATGGATGCTCGCCGCCACCCAGACGCGGCGGCCGATGGTTTCCGACTCAAGGCGCGACCGTTCCGCATCGTCAAACGGCAGCGCCGGACTTGCGAGCTTTAAGTTCCCCAAAACCTGCACATTGAGTGCGCCGGCCGAGGTGAGCCGCTGAGCCGACACGTCGTCTTGTGCAAAACAGGAAGAAAAGCTCTGCAGCAGGTAACGGCTCAACCCGGGAACATATTCCCATTTTCGGGAAGCGTTTTCCGACATGCGCGCATTCACTAATAAGGCAGGGATTTGCCGGCGTTTGGTCTGGTGTATCAAATTGGGCCACAATTCGGATTCAACCCAAACCGCCACGTCCGGCTGCCAGTGATCCAAGAACCGCGAAACGTATGTCGGATGATCCAACGGGATGTATTGGTGAAAGGCGCTGCCGGGCAAACGCTCTTGCATCAGCCGCGCGGATGTCACGGTTCCCGAGGTAACCATAACCGAAAGCGCATAGCTGCCGGTGAGCCGCTTGACCAACGGCAGCACCGAGAGGGTTTCACCAACGCTTGCGGCGTGAATCCAAATCAAGGCCCCTTTCGGCCGCCGGCGCTCCGTCGTCCCGAAACGCTCCCCCAACCGGCCCGGCTCTTCCTTTCCTTTCACGACACGGCGGGAAAGATGGTTGTTTACCATCGGTCCTAGACACCGGGTGAAGACCGCGTAGGCTCTCAAGCTTAAGGGCGGCGCGCCTGCCACGGCCATCAACTCATCCCGCCGGAGTTTGTGCCGGAAGTGGCGCGGGTTCGATCGCTGTCCGGCCGACCATTTCATCCGCCCGCGCAGTAAGTTTATTGAGCTGGTCCTCCACATTGCGGCGGGCGGCTTCCATGGTGTCTTCATCGGCATCCGGCGGCACGTGCACTGGTTCTCCCACCATGAAGACGCCCCCACTAAAGGGTAAGGCCAGCATGAAGCGGTCCCAGGAAGAGAACACCCGCGACCGGCGGCAGGACCAGCTGCCCGGCAAAATCGGCACACCCGACATCTTGGCCAGCAACACCACACCGCTGGAGACGCGCATTCGCGGCCCGCTCGGACCATCCGGCGTGATCGCAACGCTTTCGCCAGATTCGAGAATTTTGAGCATCGTACGTAGAGCCGCCGCCCCGCCTTTAAGGCTTACAGCCGATTGACCAGCCTTTCTGCGGCCGGCAGACCCCCGGATCGCCCCAACGCCAAACCATTCGATCGAGTTGGCGATAAGCTCTCCATCTCTGTGATTTGAAATCAGCATACTGATCTTCTGTTTAGTGCGCCAGAATTTCGGAAACATCATCATGCGTCCGTGCCAAAAGACGCCAATGATCGGTTGCTTCGCGGCCCAAAAGCCCCGTAGGGTATCGAAGCCTTCATGGCGCCATCGAGCGGACCAAAACACAAGCTCGATATAGAGCGCCACCAATGTACGCACGGTGTAAATGAAGGCGCTGCTTCTTGTTATTCTTTTGCCGATCTTCATACAGTGATCCGTGTTGCCGCGCGAAAACCAAGTCGGCGGCCGTCTGTTCTTCGGCCCGCGCTAATTTGCCGCCCGCTTACTTTTGCGCCATTGAAGCACGAATTTCAACAATGAAAATACTATATATTACAGACACTTAAGGAAGTATCGCCGAACAATGGCGCGGTGCGGTGCGCCCGTGAGAATTAACTGAATTCACCACTGAAAGCCGCTAATCTTAATAGTTTAACGAATAGGGGTCATTGGGATTGTCTACACCGAAGCAGAACTTGCTGACCCTTGACCAAAGCTCTCGCAACTTAGTGTTGCGGTTCGGCCGCGAATGGGTCGTTCCCCATTGGCGCCAACTGATCTTGTGCTTTTTCTTTATGGCGGTGTTTGCCGCTACGGCACCGGCCTATCCGTTCCTTATTCAATACGCCAACGGCCTTTTGGAACGGCAAGACCAGTCCATCATCTATCTGGTGCCGCTGCTTATCTTGATTGTCACATCCGTCAAAGGTCTTGCATTTTATTTCCAGAGCATTCTGACGAGCCGCATTACCTTACGCATTATCGCCGACATGCAAAAAAAGATGTTCGGCCATTTGGTGAACTCGGACTTTGCCCGACTGGCGCGCGACCCTACCGGCACGCTGATTTCCCGGTTCACCAATGATGTCAATGTCATTCGTGACGCGACCTCCCGAGCGATGACAGGTCTTGTGCGGGATGTGCTGACGGTGGTCGGATTGGTGGGGTACTTGTTCTACATCGATTGGATGTTGTCGCTGATCGTTCTAGTGATTTATCCGCTTGCCGCCCTTCCCATCGTGGAGATCGGCCGGCGCTTGCGAAAAGGATCGAAAAGCAGCCAGCTTGAAATCGGCGACATGACATCGCTGCTGTATGAAAGCTTCAACGGCTCCCGCATGGTGAAAACCTATGGGCTCGAAGCCTATGAGCAGCATCGCGCCAATCGCCGCTTCGACGGCCTCTACAAAATCCTTATGAAGATGGCGCGCAGCCGGTCGGCGCTGGACCCGTTCCTGGAAGTCTTAGGCGGCGTGGCCGTCGGCGGTGTTATCGCATTCTTGGGATATCGCGCGGCGATCAGCGGCGACAGCAGCGGCATCGATTCCGTTGGGGACTTTGCGGCCTTCATAACGGCCCTCTTATTGGCAGCCCAACCTGTACGCGCCATCGGAACGCTGAACGGTATATTGCAGGAAGGGCTTGCTGCTGCCCAGCGGGTGTACGAACTGCTTGACGAAGAGCCGTCCATTGTCGACGCGCCCGACGCGCGCGCCCTGAAAACCGGTGCGGGCACGGTGACCTTCGACCACGTCTCATTCGCCTATGAAAAAGGCATCAATGCGCTTGAGGATGTCTCCATCGATGTGCCGCCTGGCAAGAAGGTCGCCTTGGTGGGACCGAGCGGCGCCGGCAAGTCCACCGTGCTCAACTTGATTCCGCGACTGTTCGACGTCACGGCAGGAAAGGTGCTGGTCGACGGGCAGGATGTTCGGGCCGTCACCATGGAAAGCCTGCGAGCGCAGATGGCGCTGGTGAGCCAAGACGTGGTCTTGTTCAACGACACGGTGCGGGCCAACATCGCGCTTGGCAGATTGGAAGCCACCAATGAGGAAATCGAAGCGGCCGCAAGGGCGGCCGCGGCGCATGATTTCGTCTCGGCGCTGCCGGACGGTTACGACACAAAAGTGGGGGACCGGGGCATTAAACTCAGCGGGGGCGAACGCCAACGCATCTCACTTGCGCGCGCCATTCTGAGAGACGCCAAGATCCTGCTTTTGGACGAAGCCACTAGCGCCCTTGACGCCGAATCCGAGCGGCGAGTGCAAGAGGCGCTCGACCACCTCACCGAGGACCGAACCTCCATCATTATTGCCCATCGCCTGTCTACAGTGCGCAATGCGGACGTAATTTTCGTCATGGACAAAGGACGCATTTGCGAGCAAGGCACCCATGACGACCTCATCGCAAAGGACGGGCTTTACGCCAAACTTTGCCGGCTACAGTTTTTCACGAACGACGCGCCGGAGGTTGAGGAAGAGGCGGTGCATCCAGCCTGATCCCCGATCAGGTACCTTTGCAACAATCCCTGAAAACAATCACTCCCGGCGCAGCACGCGATCGACAAAGGCACTCCACAGCCAACGGGGCTTAAAGCGGTTTTTGAGATCGGCCGGGTCGTAGACGTTCTCCACCCACTCGAAGAACGGCATGGGTGCCGTTTCGTTATGACGGCGGTATTCCTCAAAGAAAAAATCCAGAACGCCGGTTTTGGATTGTTTGAAATGCCCAAAACGCCAATCGAGCTGTTTGAGGGCCGTGTCCACATCCTTGTTTTCGTGAACGAACAAATAATACGCACTCATGAAACCGGCACGGTCGGCGCCAGATTTACAGTGCAACAGGATGGGGTATTCTACCTGCTTGAACAAATCGCGGGCGCCAAGCAATCGTTCATTGGACGGACCTTCGCGGGAGCCAATGGGAAAGTCGACAAGTGTGATTCCACGCCGGACGCATTGTTCCCGTTCCAGATAATAATGCCCGCTGTCCCGCGCGCCGCGAAGATTGATGATCGTTTTGATGCCATGCCGTTCGATGCGATTGAAATGAGGGGGCGCCGGTTGGTTTGACCGGTAAACGCCGGGCGCCACTTCATAGAAGCCCTGATAGACGGCACGGAAAAAACCGTGGTCCACAAACACCAAATCCAAATAGGCAAGCAGCCGCTGCCAGGAACTCCTCAGTTTGGGATCGATATGTTTGGAAGGCGCCGTCGACATAGAAATGAAAGGATAAAATCAGCGCCGGCCAAACAGCCGCTCGATATCCTTCAGCTTGAGCTCCACATAAGTGGGGCGCCCATGATTGCACTGGCCTGAATGGGGCGTTGCTTCCATTTCCCGCAACAAAGCGTTCATTTCGTCGCCGTTCAGTCTGCGCCCTGCCCGCACCGACCCGTGGCACGCCATGGTGGAGCAAACATCATCCAGCCGTTCGTTCAGACGATGGCTTTCGCCCCATTCGGTAAGGTCATCGGCCAAATCTTTAACCAGCCCCTGCACGTCGCAATCCCCCAGCAAAGCCGGCACTTCACGCACGGCCACCGCACCTTTGCCGAAAAGCTCAAGCACGAGACCAAGATCCGCACATTCGTCCGCGCGCGCCGCCAAACGATCCGCCGCATCTTCGTCAAGATCGACCACTTCGGGAATGAGCAGGATTTGGCGGGGCACTTTGCCGGCCGCTAGGTGATCCTTCATCCGCTCATACACCAAACGCTCATGGGCCGCATGCTGGTCCACAATAACGATACCATCTCCGGTTTGGGCAATCACATAGGTTTCGTGCAATTGGCCACGCGCCACACCCAGCGGATGCGTATCCGGATCGGCCGCAGGCATAGTCGCCACCGGCTGCTCCGCTCGCGCGCTTGGGGCGGACAGGCCGTTCAGGACCCCCTCTTCAGCTCTGTCGAGCGGTGCGTTGAACGCGTCTGCTGTTTCGGCAAATCCGCGCGCAGGCGGCGTCGACGGGCGGGACTGGTATTGCACGCCATTGGGTGTGGGCTCGGTGCGGAAGGCCCCCAGGGCCGCAGCCGACACGGAGGTGGAGGCCCGATGGCCCGCATCCGCCAATGCATGTTTCAACGCGCTCACGATCAGCCCACGGACCAACCCTGATTCACGGAACCGCACTTCGGACTTGGCCGGATGCACATTGACGTCCACCTGATGGGGCGGCACTTCCAGAAACAAAACCACTTGCGGATGCCGATCCCGCGCCAGGAAATCCGCATACGCGCCTTTGATGGCCCCCAAAAAGAGTTTGTCGCGTACCGAGCGGCCATTCACAAACAGATATTGGGATTGCGAGCTTGCTTTATTCAGCGTGGGCAATCCGGCAAAGCCCGTCAGTTTAATCCCTTCCCGTTCCGCTTCGATCGGCAGAGCGTTTTCCGCAAACTCCCATCCGAGTATGGCGCCCAGCCGCGCCCGGCGCGCATCGAACAACTCGCCTTGAAACGGCTCAACGGAAAATGCCGTGCGGCCATTGGACTTGAGGGTGAACCCCACTTGAGGATGGGCCATGGCAAGACGCTTGACGATGTCGGTAATGGCAGCAGATTCCGCACGTTCCGATTTAAGAAATTTGAGGCGCGCGGGCGTTGCGTAGAACAGATCCACCACTTCGACCCGAGTGCCCTTCGTGGTGGCGGCGATTTTGGGATCTTGCTTTGCGCCGCCGTCCACGCGCACCTGCCAACCGGCGTCGTCATCGGCGCGGCGGCTGGTAATCGCCAAGCGGCTGACGGAGCCGATCGACGGCAGCGCCTCCCCCCTAAACCCCAAGAACGATATGGCGAGAAGATCATCGTCGGGAAGTTTGGACGTGGCGTGCCTGTCGACGCAGAGGGACAAGTCCTCCCGCGACATGCCCATCCCATCGTCTTGCACGTCGATGAGATCCTTGCCGCCATTCACGGTAGTGATGCTGATATGGGTCGCACTGGCATCAAGCGCGTTTTCGACGAGTTCCTTGACCGCACTTGACGGCCGCTCAATAACTTCGCCGGCCGCGATGCGATTGACCAGCCCTTCTGGCAGTTGGCGGATCGTCATGTGGCCATTTCACTCAAGAGCTTTCTTGCCAGGACTTTGCCTTCTTCCACCGCCGGCTGGTCGAACGCGTTAATGCCGATCAGATGCGCGGCGATAATTGTTTCCAACATGAAGTGCATGAGCAACGCCCCCATGGAGGCTTCGTTCAGTTCCGACAATTTCATCACCCGCACCGGGCGGCCATTGGCCGCCAGCGTATCCGCCGTGGCGCGTTGCTCCGCATCCGTAAGATCGCCCATGGTGCGGTTCACAAAATAGGCAAGGTCCGGATCGCCGCCCGTCTGTTCTTCGGTAATCTTGCGCCCCGCGCCGGCGCTGGGCCCCATGACGACGGTGTACACCTTGTCGGCTGGTCCGCTCAAATAGAGCTGTAACTGGCTGTGCTGGTCGACCGGTCCCAGCGCGCGCACAGGCGTCGTCCCGTGCCCTTCTTTGCCCAAGCTTTCCGCCCAAAGCTGCCGATACCACATGGCGAATTGATCGAGGCGGTCGAGATAGGGCATAAGCACGCTGGTGGTAATGCCGCGCTCCCGCACCAGCCCTTCGATGATCGCCGCCCCCACGGCAGGCGGTACGTCGCCCGGTTGCGCGCCCTCCAAGATTGGTTTCAGCACGGACGCCGCCCCCTCGCGGATTTTGACCGGGTCGAGGCCCATCATGATCGCCGGGAACAATCCGACGACGGATAAAACAGAGAAACGTCCGCCCACATTGGGATCGTGATCGAAGATCGGCAGGTGATACTTTTCGGCCAAACGGCGAAGCGGATTATCTTTTGGTTCCGTTACCACCAAAAAATGCTGTGCCAAGTAATCGCCGCCGCCCGCCCCTTGCAAGGCGGCAATGGCCGTCAGGAACTGCATCATGGGTTCGGCCGTACCGCCCGATTTGGAGATGACCAGGAAGCGCGTCGTGCGCAGATCGAGACGTGTAAGCGCTGCCTCGAACGTTTGGGGATCGAGATTGTCGAAGAAGTGGAACCGGGGCTTACCTTCGGGCCATTCAAAGGCCGGCGTGCCATGGCCGCAAAGTTGGGCCAGCGCCTGAGCGCCCAGACTGGATCCGCCGATCCCAAGCAGGCACACATCGGTTGTATTCTTCAGGAAAGCGTCAATCGCAGGCCTTGCGGCCGCAAGATCATCGCGGGTTTCCGGCAACCTTAAGAGCGGCAGGGTTTCTTGGTCGTAGGCATCGCGAATCCATTGAAGTGCCCCCGCACTCTCGGCCAGCAGGGCATCATACCGCCCGCCCGAAAGCCCGTTCGGGCCGATCCGATCCGAAAAACAGTTTTCCGTCGTGTGGGTGTAATTCATTGCGCCTCGCATCGCCAAAGGACCACCGCGGCCGATCCCAAAGCAAGACGTACCAGAGTTCGCGGCGCGCTTCCAGCGTGCCGCGGCAGCGCCTACCCGTCGAGATTTTCGGGCGCCCCCACAATCGAGATGATCAAGTTTTCGGGATCGATCAAGCGTTCCGCCACGCGCTTCACATCCTCCAGGGTGACCGCATTGATCAGATCGTTGCGGGTGTCGATGTAATCGATCCCAAGCTCCTCGAGCTGGATGGCTACCAATTGGCCCGCGATTTTGGCGTTCGAATCAAACCGCAGGGGATAGGAGCCCGTAAGGTATGTTTTGGCGTTCTTGAGTTCCTCTTCGGTAATCCCTTCATCGCGCAGCCGCTGCAACTCGGCGCGCACGATCGACAGGGTCTCGCCCGCCTTTGCATTTTCCGTGGACACCTGCCCCATATAGAGGCCTGCCTGATCAAGTGGCAGAAGATAGGTGTAAATGCCATAGGTGAGCCCGCGTTTTTCGCGCACTTCTTCCATCAGGCGCGATGCAAAACCACCGCCGCCCAGCACATAGTTCATCACATAAGCCGGCATGAAGTCCGGATCGTCCCGCAACAACCCGCGTGTGCCGAAGGTGATCACGCTTTGGGGAATGTCGCGTTCGACCACGGACACATCGCCCGTGTTCTCAATCTCCAGGACATCCTCCGAGATAGCCGGGCTCGTGGCCGGCAAATCGCCCAGCGTTTCGTCCAGCATGCGGCTCAGCGTTTCTGCATCAATATCGCCCACAACGGCAATGAACATACGGTCGCGTGCCAAATACGTTTTGAGATAATTCTGCAAGTCTTCCTTGGTAATCGACTTGATGGTGTCGCCGGTGCCGAGCGCACGGCGCGCATAGGGGTGATCGCCAAAGGCCTTTTCGTACCAGGTCCGATTGCTGATGGTCTGTGGGTCTTCCTCTTGGCGCTCATGGGCCACCAAGAACTGGTCCCGCACCCGTTCGACGGCTTCTTCATCGAAGCGCGGCTCCATCAGGGCAAGCTTCAGCAAAGCGAATGCTTCGTCCTTGTTTTTCGAGAGGGTGTTTAAGGATGCCGAAAATGTGTCCCGCCCGGCACTGAATCCCATTCGAATGGCCAATTCCTCAAGGCGCTTCTGGAAGGCCAACGACTCCATGTCTCCGGCCCCCTCATCCAACAGAGACGACAACATGGACGCCAAACCGTCCTTACCCGCCGGATCGTTTACGCCACCTGCCCGAAAGCCGATATTCAGAGTCACCAGCGGGATGGCGTGCTCTTCCACCAGCCATGCTTCTAATCCACCCGGCGTTTCGACCCGTTGGATGTCGATAGCGAAGGCGGATGTGCTTTGCGCGATCGCGCCGACGACAATGACGAACAAAGCCGCGTATGGTCGCGTTACTCGGAAAAGCAATGCCATGAATGTAGTTCCTTCGGTTGGAATGATCCGTATGCGTCGCCGTTCAGATGGAAACTAGGATTCCTCGGGCTCAGGCAGCAGAATGCCCGTAACCGCCCTGTCGCGAACGAGATATTTATGGGCGGCGGCGTTGACCTGTTCTGCAGTCACCGCCGAGATGCGGTCGGGCCAGGCAAGAAAATCTTCCACCGTCAAACCGGTCGTAATCGCCGCGCCGATCGAATAAGCCATCGCTTGCTGGCTGTCGCGCGCATAGATCGCGTCGGCCACAAGCGTGTTCTTTGCCCGCTCCAGCTCTTCTTCCGTGATGCCATCTTCCAAAAATTTGTTCACGGATTGAATGAGCGCCTCTTCCACATCCGCAATGTCGACGCCGGCCCGGGGCACGGCAAACACGCCGAACTTGCCGTCATTCACCGCTTCGCCCTGATACCAAGTGCCTGCGGACGCCGCCAGTTTTTGGGTGACCACAACTTCTTGATACATACGGCTGGTGCTGCCGCCGCCAAGCACCTGTGACAGCACTTCCAAAGCTTCAGCCTCACCGTCTTCGGCGGTGGTATAGCTTGGTACGATTATTTGCTGGGTGACGCGGGCCTGTTTCGCACGCGCATCCTTTAAAATGACACGCTGTGAGGTGATGATCGGCGGGTCGGTCACCCGATTGCGCCCGTCGACTTCTTGCCGCTCGATGACGCCATAATATTTTTCTGCCAAGGGCCGAAGTTCGTCGCCGGTGATGTCACCTGCGACCACCAATATGGCGTTGTTGGGCGCGTAATGCTGCTTGTAGAACGCAAGCGCGTCTTCCCGATCCAATTGTTCTATTTCATGCTTCCATCCGATGATGGGAATGCCATAGGGATGATGCACATAAAGTGCCGCCGACACCCGTTCGGCCAGCAAACTCAACGGCTCATTGTCTGTGCGCTGCCGCCTTTCCTCCAAGATCACCGACCGCTCGGGCAGCACCACATCGTCCACCAGCACCAGATTGGTCATGCGGTCTGCTTCCATTTCCATCACCAGCGGAAGCCTGTCCGCCGCCACCCGCTGGAAATAAGCCGTGTAGTCGAACGATGTGAACGCGTTATCCCGCCCGCCATTCCGCGCGACGATCTTTGAAAACTCACCCGGAGGGATCGATTCGGTTCCTTTGAACATGAGGTGCTCAAGAAAATGCGCTATGCCCGACTTACCGCGCGGCTCATCCGCACTGCCGACCCGGTACCACACCATGTGCGTGACGACGGGGGCCCGATGGTCGGGAATGACCACCACTTCCATGCCATTATCCAGCGTGAATGTATCAGGTGCCCATTCATCGGCGGCTGCTTGTTCCGATCCTGTTTTGGAGGTCACCTGCGACACGCCAAAAGCGCCGATCCCAACAATGATCAAAAGCAAGGCGGCAACCGCCACCCCTATGGCCGTCCGGCCGCCGGAAGATTGTGATTGGTCGGTCACGATGAGATCAGTCCTCTATCAAGGGAGTTGCCGCACTAAACATCGGCCGGCGACACGGCGGGCGCCGGTTTGTGGGGTCACCAATGCAACGAGATCGAACGTTGCTGTGCCGGACCCTAGAAGATTCCCCCGAGAAAACCACCCGAATCTTCATCAATTGATGGAGTGTCGCCATCGGTGGCCGGCCGGCCTTCGGTTTCATTTTTGCGAAGGCGCTCTGCTTCCTCCTCCGCATCGACCACAGAGATGCCGGTGGGATCTTCTTGCCAGAACAAAATCCGATCGGTGAAGCTTGTGTCATCGGACGACAATGCCGCCACCTCCTGACCCAGGACTTCTCGAATTTTCGGGTCCGCATCAATGGCGCCGGCTTTGGAAAGAAGCGCCTGTTCGCCCGCGGTTTGTCCTTCAAGCAATTCCGGGTCTATGTCACGGCGGCCGAAGACAGACTGGCGCGCACGAGCTTGCACTTCCAGTTCCGCCGGCGTTGCCTGACCTGATTTCGGCGGGCGCAGGGCATAGTCGGGCGGGATCACAAGAGGGGCCTTTGTTAAGACCGCGAATTCATCCGGCGGATTCTTCTGGTTGGTAAAGACACTGCAGGCACCAAGGCCCAGAGCAATCATGCCCAACACTGCTGCTTGGGACAGTCGCTTTGTGTTCAATATGCCGCTCAAATTGCTGGTACCCATAACGAACCTCTCTACTCAATATACCCGTTCACGTTCCTGCTTCGCAGGCTCTGAGCCAAACAATGAATCGATAATCAGCAGTCCTACACCTACCACGATCGCCGCATCGGCAATGTTGAATACATACCAATGCCAATCACCAATGTAGAAGTGGAAGAAATCCGCTACTTTTCCATAGACGATCCGGTCGACCACATTCCCCGACGCCCCGCCGATAATAAGGCCCAGGGCGATCGCCAACCAGCGATTTGCCGCTTGGAACATCCAAAAAGCCAAGATCACGATCACCACAAAGGCAAATCCAATTAAAAAGTAACGGCCTGCATCGCTTTCAGCGGGAAACAATCCGAAGCTCACCCCGGGATTCCACACCATTATGATGTTGAAAAAGCTCGTGACCTCGAAGCCTTGGCCTTCGTTGAGATTGATAAAATCAAGCCCATACAGAAAGTACAGTTTTACAGCCCAATCGATGCAAAACGTGATGGCTGCAATCGCAAATCCAAGTCTAGGCATTGGCCTCCTGCCAAATCTCGACAGCTTGTGAGCAACGGCCACACAAATCTGGTCTCTTCGGGTTCTGCCCCACGTCCGGCAAGATCATCCAACACCGGCCGCATTTCTTACCCTCAGCAAGGGCAAAACTTACAGCAATTCCCGGTACCTCTTCCAGTCTGAAAGCACTTTCAGGCGGAACTGTGTCAGCCACGGACACCGCGGAGGTGATGGCAATTTCAGCCAGGTCTAAGCCCTTGATTATATTGTGATCTTCAGCATCTGACAGATAGAGCGTGGGCGCCGCCTCAAGGCTCGATCCGATGGTCTTCTCTCGCCGCTTGATTTCAAGCGCCCCGGTGATGACGCGGCGCATCTCTCGAAGGCGCTTCCACTTGGCCCCAAGCCCGTCATCGCGCCAGTTGCCGGCAACCTCCGGGAAGGTCTGCAAGTGGACGCTCTCGCCATCAGCGCCATGTCTGGTGAGCCACACCTCTTCCATGGTGAACACCAGGATCGGCGCAAGCCAAACCGTCAAATGGTTGTAAAGGGCGTTCAAAACCGTGCGCGCCGCGCGCCGCCGCACGCTGGATTGGGGATCGCAATAAAGCGCATCTTTGCGGATGTCGAAATAGAACGCGGACAAATCATTCGTACAGAAATTAAAGAGCGTGTGGAACACACGGTTAAAACTGAAATTGTTGTAACCGCGCCGAACGTCCTCATCCAATTCCACCAGGCGATGCAACACCCAGCGGTCGAGTTCCGGCATTTCATCGATCGATAGCGCTTCTTTGTCCGCATCCCAATCGGAAAGATTGGCGACCATAAACCGCAAGGTGTTGCGCAGCTTGCGGTAGGCATCGGTCGTGTTCTTGATGATCTCCGGACCGACCCGCAGATCTTCGGTGAAGTCGGCGTTCGCGACCCACAGTCGCAATGTTTCTGCCCCGTTTTGCTTGATGACCGTTTGGGGATCGACCGCATTCTTGCCGGACTTGGACATCTTATAGCCCTTTTCGTCCAGCAGAAAACCGTGAGTCAACACCGCTTCATAAGGCGCCCGTCCTCGCGTACCACAGGCTTCCAAAAGGGACGACTGGAACCACCCGCGGTGCTGGTCTGACCCTTCTAAATAAAGAGATGCGGGCCATTTCAAATCATCGCGCTCTTCAAGAACGAAAGAGTGGGTCGATCCGGAATCGAACCAGACATCCAGAATGTCTTGGACCATCTCGTAGTCATCGGAATTGTAATCATTGCCCAGAAAGCGGGACGGCTCGCTCGAAAACCAAACGTCTGCACCTTCCTTGTCGACCGCGTCGATGATCCGTTCATTGACGGCCTCATCGCGCAGCACCTCGCGCGTCTTCTTGTTGACGAACAGGGTCAGCGGCACGCCCCAGGCACGCTGGCGCGAGACAACCCAGTCGGGCCTTGTTTCCACCATGGACCGGATGCGGTTTTTGGCGCGCGGGGGGTGCCATTCCGTTTCGTCGATGGCGGCGAGCGCCTTTTCCCGCAATTGGTTCTTCTCCATACTGATGAACCATTGGGGCGTATTCCGAAAGATCAGCGGGGCCTTTGACCGCCACGAATGCGGGTAAGAGTGAACCAGTCGCCCTTTTGCCAGCAGCGCGCCTTTGTCGATCAGCTCACCAATCACCGCGCCGTTGGCGTCGCCATCCTTGCCATTGGGTTTAAGCACACACTTGCCGGCAAAAAGCGGCACGTGGTCGTAATAGATCCCATCTTCGGCAACCGTATGGGGCACTTCAAGGCCATGCTTCATGCCCACTTCGAAGTCATCCTGTCCATGACCGGGTGCCGTGTGAACGAACCCCGTGCCGGTGTCGTCAGTCACATGATCCCCTTCCAAAAGCGGCACGTCGAAATCATAGCCGTGCCCACGGAACGGGTGCGCCAGCGTGACACTTTCGAGACCAGAGACGGAGGATACTTCGTTCAGTTCCTCAATGCCTGCTGCCGCGCGCACTTCTTCTTTCAAGGTTTTTGCAAGGACAATTTTCTCGCCGGGTTTTGCAAAGCTGCCTTCTTGGCAGGCACCAACTTCGTAGAGTGCATAATCGATCTTTTCCGAAAAACAAACGGCGCGGTTCCCCGGGATCGTCCAAGGCGTCGTTGTCCAGATAACGATGCTGGCCCCCTTCAGATCGCCAGGCCCCTCAACCACGGGAAATCTGACCCAGATGGTGGGGGATTTGTGATCGTTGTATTCAACCTCCGCCTCCGCAAGGGCCGTCTTTTCAACAACCGACCACATCACCGGCTTTGACCCCAGATAAAGCGACCCGTCCATCAGGAATTTCAAGAACTCGCGCACGATGTGGGCTTCTGCGCTGAAACTCATAGTGGTGTACGGATTATCCCAATCGCCTTCGATGCCGAAACGCTTGAACCCTTCGCGCTGGATGTCGACCCATTTGGCGGCGTAGTCGCGGCATTCTTTTCGAAACTCGTTGATTGGCACCTGATCTTTGTCTTTGCCCGCGGCCCGGTAATGCTCTTCCACCTTCCATTCGATGGGAAGCCCGTGACAATCCCAGCCCGGGACATAGTTCGAATCCTTGCCCATCATCTGTTGGGAGCGAACCACCATGTCCTTGAGGATCTTGTTGAGCGCGTGACCCATATGCACCTCGCCATTTGCATAAGGGGGACCATCGTGCAGCACGAATTGTTCCCGTCCCTTCGACCGTTCACGCAGCAGCCGATACAGATCCATCCCGGCCCAACGGTCGAGCAGTTTCGGTTCCGCCTTTGGCAAGCCGGCCTTCATGGGAAAGTCCGTCTTCGGAAGAAACAGAGTGGTTTTGTAATCGAGGGCCGAGCCGTCGTCTCTAGGCCGCTCTTCCACCGCACCGGCAGAATCGTCTCGTGATGTCATTTTGGTAACCTTGCAAAGGAATCGGAACTCTTATCAAACGCACACCCGATCGCAGCGGCCAACCTGCCGGTCAGCGCGCAACCGGGCTCATAATTCGCCCGGAGAATATCCCGATCTTCCTGGAGGACATGCCAAACATGGCGGCGTTCATTCCTTTCTTTGCGAGGCTGCCTATACCAGGCAGGCATCTGCTTCGTCCACCCCTACTGTCCCCGGTCGTGACCTACAATTTCGTCCAACCCCCGCTCATACGCCGTCAACAACTCCCGATTCTTATCGAGGATCGCCTTGGCGGCCTCGCAGTCTTTGGCGATTTGCGCTTTCAAACTGTCCAGTCCGTCGAACTTTGTTTCGGGCCGCAGAAACTCCACAAGGGAGACGCGGATGTGTTGACCGTAAAGATCCCCTTTGAAGTCGAAGAGATGGACCTCGAGCAGCACATCTTCTTTGTCGAAAGTGGGACGCCGACCGATATTGGCAACGCCGTCGACAATTTGAGTGTCGGTCCGGCCGCCTGCGCCCCTGGCGTCGCGATCTTCAAATTCCACTTGGACGGCATAAACGCCCAGCTTGGGAACAATATAGTTTTCAAGCGATACGTTCGCTGTTGGAAATCCGATCGTTCGGCCGCGCTGGTCGCCTTTCAGGACCCGCCCCTCTACCGACCACCAATGGCCTAGCAGATCGGCCGCTTGGCCCGGACGCCCTTCCGACAAATGTTCCCTAATTTTTGTCGATGAAAACACTTCAGGCGCGGACGCATCTTCGGCGCCGTGAAGGGTCATGGGCTCGACCACCGTGACACCGAAGCCTTCCATTAGTCCCATCCAAGACAAGACAGAGGTATCCCCGGACCGTCCGCGGCCGAAGGCATAGTCGTAGCCCACAACCACGTGCAACACACCAAGGCCTTTGATCAAGACATCATCCACGAACTCGGGCGCAGTCTTGTTGGCCATATGTTCGTCAAATGTGAGGGCATAAAGCGTATCGACGCCTAAGCGTTCCAGCAGGCGCGCTTTGTCTCGAAAGGACATGAGCCTGAATTCAGGTCCACCCGGCTGGAAATACTCCCGGGGGTGAGGTTCGAATATGATCACCCCTAACGGCACGCCCAATTCGTCAGCAAGCGCTGCCGCATTGGCGACCACCGCCTGGTGCCCCCTGTGCACGCCATCGAAATTGCCAATGGCCACGACCGGTCCCCGCAAGGTGGGCGCGATGTCTTTATAATGGCGAACGATCTGCATTGAGGGGTTCGGTCATCCTATAGGGAGAACTCAGGTAAGCCCGGCATACAACGCCGCGGGCGCCGGTCAGAGCGCGCGCACTGTAACCGACGAGATTTGACCCCACAAGTCAGCGGCCGGCCCGTCCCCAACGCCATCGCCTACGCGCTTTCCGCTTTGGGCAAGTCAGCCTCAAAATTGGGTCTCAGCCGGGGAAGCCGCCCGCTGCCTGTGTCGAGACCGGTCTCGTCGATCGGCCGCGGGTGTCCGAAAACAAAGCCCTGGCCGAAATCTACGTCGTACTCAAGGACCCCAATAACGGATTGTTCGTCTTCGATCTTTTCCGCAATCAGGTCGACGCCGTTGCGCATGGCAAGCTCTTTAAAGTCGGCCGCATGAATGCGGGCGCCGGCTTCTTCCATGCCGCCGAGCAGAATTTGGCCATCCACTTTCAGGAACCGGAAGTTCTTCTGACGCAGATCGTGCAGGTCGAAATCAAGAGTGGTGACCCTGTCCATGGAAAATGAAAAACCCAAATCGGCGAGCCGCAAAAGATTGTCCCATTCCCAGGAATGACATTGCTCGATGGCTTCTTGCGCGAACTCGAAAACAATGAACTTCGCAAGATCGGCGTTCAGTTCCATATATTCTATGAATTGGGGGAAGAATTCCGGATCCCGCAGCGTGTGGGCGGAGATGTTGCAGAAGATCGCCACATCATTCGCTTTATGATTAAGGCGGCGCATCACCTGGACACAGCGGAACAACAACAGGTTATCGACAATCGACATCAGACCCGCCGGCTCCGCCACCTGAAGGTATTGGTTGGGCATGATCAGCGTGCCCTCCGTATCGCGCAGGCGCGAGAAGGCCTCGTAGTAACGAATGCGCCGCTGGGGCAGGCTGACGATCGGCTGAAGATAAAGGTCGACGCGGTTGTCTTCCAACGCGTCGTGAACGACGCTCAGTAGAAGGTCGTTTCCTTGATAAACCTTTTCTCCCTCGCCCGACATGGTTTCTGGTGAGCGCCCTACATTCCCCAGCTTCAAGGACGGGGGCGCCTTTTCATGAAGCTGTTTGATCAATCCCTCGAGCACCTGCACCTCCGCGACGATTTCCTGATTCCGGGTACGGACATTCCTGTCGAGCGAGACGGAGAGATCGTTCAATGCTGTTTTGGCATCGGCGAATTCTTGCTGCAGCGTCCCGTAGGCTTGCTTCAGGGTCCGGAGTTCTTTGGCAAAGCGTTTTCTCTCGCGGCTGCGCGACAGTGCCGCGTGACCGTTCGCGAGAATCACGAACAAGCCGGCAGACGCAAGCGATGCCTCCAACAGCGAGAATGCCTGGAAGCTGTGGAGGCCGACACCCAGGATCGCCGCCGAGACGATGTAAATGCAGGCCAGCAGGATGTTCAGAAGTGATGACATACAGATTTCGAAGCCGCTACGGGCAGTGTACAAAGCTGTCGCGAAGTTTATCTGGCGTCATCCTGAGCGATCGAAATTTCTAATTTGTTAACCACGCGGGCAGGCGCAGGGCCACAAAAAACCCTCGACGGGCTTGCCGCCGAGGGTTGTGTCTTTGCTGATATCTGGCGCGTTACGCGGTAAAGGGCGAGATCTGGATCTCCACCCGCCGGTTTGCTTCCCGGCCGGCCATGGTGTTGTTGTCCGCAATCGGCTGGTTCTCGCCAAAGCCTTGAACGATCAAGCGCTGAGACATCACCTGCTGTGACGTCAGATACTGGGCGACGCTGTTGGCGCGCCGTTCCGAGAGCGCCAGATTGTATTGGTCCGACCCGGTCGAGTCCGTATGGCCTTTTACGTCCACATAGGACTTCTCAAATTCGTTGAGGACGATGGCCACCGAATTGAGCACATCGTAGAAGCTCGACCTGATGTCAGACTGATTGGTGTCGAAGGTGATGTTGCCGGGCATGTTCAAGATGATGTCATCGCCCACGCGGGTCACGCTCACACCGGTGCCCTGCAGCCTTTCGCGCAGTTTGGCTTCTTGGCGGTCCATATAGGCGCCGACGGCACCGCCCGCCAGCGCGCCGATCCCGGCGCCGATCAAGGCATTGCGGCCCGCTTGCTTGCCACTTGACGTGTTGGTAAGCGCCCCAATGGCAGCGCCGGCTAAGGCGCCGATCCCTGCCCCTTTGGCAGTGTTGCTGGCTTTCTTCTCGCCGGTATAGGGGTCGGTGGTGCACGCGGCCAGCGCGAACGTGGCGCCAATCAAAAGAATTCCGACTTTTTTCAACATGAGTCCCGAGATCTCCATTCTTGCTCGCCCACTAAGTGACAGGTTGACGACGCGATTGAGATGAGAAAGACAATGGTTTCATCTATTACATCTTAATAGTTCATGAACACGCCGGCAGACGCGACGCAGCTTTCCATCCAAAGCAAGTCATAAGGTGGGCCGATTCGGAAAAAATGAAGGGAAAATATGACATGAGTTTGTTCGATCTCAGCGGAAACGTTGCGGTTGTCACCGGCGCCACCAAGGGCATCGGCAGGGCCATCGCCGAAAGAATGGCGGAACATGGTGCGAAAGTGGTGGTTTCCAGCCGAAAAATGCCGGCTTGCGAGGAGGTCGCCGCGGAGATAAATGAGAAATATGGCAAGGGCGACGAAGTGGCGATACCGGTCGCCTGCAATATTTCCCATAAAGACCAGCTCCAGGCGCTGGTCGACCAGACACGGGCCAAATGGAGCAAGATCGATACGCTGGTGTGCAACGCGGCGGTCAATCCCTATTTCGGCCCATCCATCGACTGTCCGGACGAAGCGTTCGACAAGATCTTTGCCTCAAATGTGAAGTCCAACTTTTGGCTCGCCAATATGGTGCTGCCGGAAATGGGCGAGCGCGGTGAGGGCTCGATCATCATCATTTCGTCGATCGGAGGATTGCGCGGATCGCCCATCCTCGGCGCCTATGGCATCTCAAAGGCCGCGGACTTCCAGCTTGCCCGCAACATCGCCGTGGAATGGGGACCGAAAGGCATTCGTGCCAACTGCATCGCGCCGGGCTTGATCAAAACCTACTTTTCCCAAGCGCTCTGGCAGAACGAGGAGATCCTCAAACGGTCCACCGAGGGCGCGCCGCTGCGCCGCATCGGTTTGCCGGACGAAATCGCCGGTGCCGCGGTGTTTTTGGCAAGCCCGGCCGGCGCCTTTACCACAGGCCAAGGCATTGTCATAGATGGCGGTCAAACCATCAGCCAATAATCCCAAAAAAAAGAGGCCTCGCCGCTGGGGTGGCGAGGCCGAGTTGCTGGGGTAATTGCCTTGGGTAAAGGGGCTCAACTGTTCAACTGAACGATTGATGGTCTAGATATAGGTATGGGGCGGTTTTGGGTCTGTAGCGAAAGTCACAAACCTGTCACCTAGCGAGAGAACGGAGACACCAAGTGGGATCAAAAGGGCCAAATCCAGTGCCGGGCACGGCCGCGGGTCTTTCGGACATCAAGCTGTTTGAGGGCTTGAGCGAGGGCGATCTCCAGCATATTGCCCAATTGTGCCAATGGCGGGTGTGGAACAAGGGGTCGCAGATCCTGGACCGGCAAAGTCCGGACCGGGACATCTACTTTGTGCCCAAAGGATCCGTCCGTATCGTGAACTTTTCCATGTCCGGCCGCGAAGTGGCTTACGCAACTGCGGAGGCCGGCGACTATTTCGGCGAGATATCCGCCATTGACGGCAAAGCCCGGTCGGCCAATGTGGTGGCACTGGAAGAATGCCATCTCGCGTCGCTCGGTCCGGAGCAATTCCGCGACCTACTCACCAAACACTCTTCTATCGCCGTGCGCGTTCTGGAGAAGCTCGCGAGCATCGTGCGCACCTGCGACGACCGGATCATGGATCTTGCAACGCTGAGCGCTTATCAGCGCGTCTATTGCGAGCTGCTGGATTTGAGCAAACAAGATCCGGTGCGCGCCGACTCATGGATGATCTATCCGCTGCCGACACAGGCGCAAATCGCAGCCAAAGCCAGCACCACGCGCGAGACCGTGGCGCGGGTGCTCAGCCAGCTCACCGGCGACGGCATCACCGAACGCAAGGGACGCACGCTCTACATCCGGGAACTCGACACGCTTCGGCAGCTGGCAGATCGTCTGTCTAAGGAAGAAGTCGCCGCCGGCGCCGAATAGCGGCTCAAATTGAAAGAGGCCCTGAAGAATTTCCCCAGGGCCCCCATTCACGTCGCTTTCCTGACACAGCAGGATTTTTAGTCTGTCAGATTATACCCTGACTCAGTAATACTCGATTACATAGCGGCTGCCGCGAACGACATAACCGTGGCCATACCGATCATAGCACATGGTGCCGCCGATCTTGGCGCGATAACCGTTATGATAGCCATATTTATATACCGGATGGCAAGCCCTACGGTGACGATAATGCCGCCCATGGCCATGCCCGTAGCCGTGATCGTAGTGGGCCCGGCGGCCATGATGCCCATGACCGCGATGGCCCCGATGGCCGTAATGCCCATGATGACCCCGGCGGTGCCGGTACCAATGGCCCGATCTGTGGCCGTGGTGCCGGTAATGGCGGTGCTTGTGGCGACGATGGGAGTAGCCGTGCCCATGGCCCCGGGAAATGTACAGACCGAATGAATCCGGGCCGATATGAATACCTGCACGGCCATGATCGGCCCTGGCTTCGATGGATGTGGCTACCATTAGACAGAGGGCTGCGAGAGACGCCGCAACGGAGATCCCGATTCTTTTCATGCTCTTAACCCCGCACTTCCTGATTCCAGCAACATGGCAGACAATGGCGGAGCCTATATGAACCCAATCTGAATAGTTTGTTCATCTTTGGCTCTCCGGGGCGGGCATCAATGTGCCGGCTCTAATGGCCCGGGCCGTCAGCACGGAAATGATCGCCACTGCTGCGGTGCAAAAGGCCAAGGACCCAAGGCCCACCATGTGCGCGGCAGCAGTCTGTGTCGCAATGGCATACTGGATTGCTACGGTCGCCAATGCCGCCGTTGGGAAAGTGCACGACCACCAGGTGGGCGAAAAGGGGGTGTCCCGAAACCGCCGCCACAGGGCCATCAACAGCACGGCAAAGAAGACCGCGATGTAGAACAACACCTTGCCCACAATGGTGTTCATCTCGCCGGTGAGTTCCCCCAGGGCGAGCGCCGCGAGCGAAGGCGGCGCCAAGAAGATGAACAGGGTGGGATTAAGCCGCGCCGGAAACGGGCCCAAAAAGATCACGCGGTAGAGCAGGATCACAAACAGGATCACCCAGAAAACAAAACCGATCGCAAAGAAGAACCAGGACAGCTCTTCGAACCCTAACTGCCGGCCGGTAATCGGCGCCAGCAGATTTCCGGCCGACGGCAAAAACCAGCCGGGATTGACGAAGGTCACATCGCAGTCCCGCTCAAACCAGCGGGCAATAATGGCAACGGCCAAGGCAAATTGGGTGACGGCCCCAACAATCCACAGCACCGTCGCCACCACCGGCGAATAGACCAACAGAGCGCCCGCAAAGGCCAGAACGCTCATGGAGAAGGTCGCAAAAAAACTTGCACTAACCGGGTCGCGAAACTCGGCCGCAATGGCCGACGGATCGGACAGATAGCGCCTGACTTGACTGGCGGCCAAACTGCCAAAAACGATCAGACCACAGATCAAGATCAGGTCGGCAATCGCCGTTGGCACCCCATAGGCGCTGCCCGCCTGACGCCACGCCGTTGCAAGCCCCGCATAGCCCAAGCTTGCGGAAAACAGCGACACGGGCAGCGAGCCCGTCCAGCCGCTGGGGGGTTTGGCAAGCTCGGTCAAGCGCGGCCTCGTTGACGGTGTCGATGCCCCTTCATCAGTACAGATACATAGGTTTGCCCAAGACCTGTCCCACATGGGGCCGATAGGCGTTCACGTCGTAAAGCGCGTCCACATCAACACGCTTTTCCCCTTTAATGCAGGTATCTCCCGGCACGGTGGTGTAGCGCCCTTCTTGGACCGCGGTCATCAGACCGGACTTTCCATCCTTCAGCAGTTGAATGGCCATGGTCCCGTAATTGGTGGCCACCATGCGGTCGAGCGCGTCGGGCGCCCCGGTGCGCATCAGATAGGCCAAACTTTGGCTGATGATGTTGACCCCCGTATGGGCCTTGATCTCTTCCGCCACCATGGGGCCGACGCCGCCCAATTTACGGTGGCCATAGGCATCCGCTTCACCGCTTTCGACCACCTCGCCGCCTTCCATGATCGCCCCTTCGGAGACAACCACCATGGCATAGTTGGACGGGTTCGCTTTTCGGTCCTCCACAAGATAATCGGCCAATGTCCGTACGTTGAAAGGCACTTCGGCAATCAAAGCGCGGTCCGCATCCGCCAAATATCCGGAGATGAGCGCCGTCTCGCCCGAATTTCGCCCGAACACTTCCACCACCGCGATGCGCTCATGGCTGCCCGCCGAGGTGCGCAGCGCCGTCAGCATTTCCACCGAGCGGCTCACCGCCGTCGAAAAGCCGATGCAGTAATCGGTGCCGAACACATCATTATCCATGGTCTTGGGAACGGAAACAGCGGTCACCCCTTCCTGATGAAGGCGCGCGGCGTAAGACAATGTGTCGTCGCCGCCAATGGGGATCAGCGCATCGATGCCCAAATGCTCCAGCACCTTGATCACATGAGGCGTGCAGTCGATCCTGTCCTCGCCTGCCTTCGGCGACAGCCCGCTCAGGAAATCAGGCAAATCTTGCGGCTTCACTTTGCTGGGATTCGTCCGTGACGTGTGGAGCACTGTTCCACCTGTCCGGTCGATCGTCCGTACCGCCGCATTACTCAAGGGCATCAACCATTTTTCGCGCGCCTGCGGGTCGTCCGGGTTGAAGTTGAGCGGCCCCGCCCACCCCCGGCGAAAGCCGACGACCTCCCACCCCAGTTCTTCGGCACGCCGCACCACCGCTTTGATGCAGGGGTTGAGCCCCGGCACATCGCCGCCGCCCGTCAGTATCCCAATTCGCATCGCCAAAACTCCTTATTGAGAGCACCCGCGGGCATCCACGGGCCAAATATCCACCAGCACATCGCCGCGGACGCAGTGATACCAGTCGTACAGATTTACGGTCGGGTCGCAATGGGGCACGACGCAACTAACGGACGTTCCCAAATCAACTTTTTCGTTTTTGTCTTTGAGCAGCACGCCGCCCTGCTCGTCCCCGAAGAAAAAGTAGCTGGCACCATCGGGCGCGCCCTCGTGAATGATCGGCGGGTCCGCATCGGTCGAAAAGGATTTCAGGCCCGCATCCGTCGTCACCAGGCCTGGCGTGTTGTTGCTGATCACCGTGGACTGAACAAACAGCGCCGTTTCGAAGGGGATCGGCGCATTATTGGCAATGGGCACCTCATTGTATTCCCGGTCCATGAACACGTAAGACCCGCCTTGCAGATCGGTCAGCACGCCGGCCTCCGGATCTATGTTGAAGGTCCCCGTGCCGCCGCCGGTAAGGATCTCGCAGCCAATCCCTTCCGTACGCAAACGATCGCGCATATCGCCCAATTGGCGCATAGCGTCGAGCGATTTGGTCTTGCGCTCGTCGAAATCATGCACATGCATCAAATGGCCCGCATAGGCCTGCAGACCACGAAAGGTCAGATGAGAGGCACCGTCGATGAAATGAGCAAGCGCGCTTGCCAAATCCCCTGGCGCGATGCCCGTGCGGTGTAGCCCCACATCCAGGTCGATCGCCAGGCTGATCGTCAAGCCCGCCCTTTCCGCCGCCTGTTGGATTTCCAGGGCCGTCTTTTGATTGTCCACCGTGAGGATCAAATCTTCGGTCTGCCGGGCAAGCTCCATGGCGCGGGCAATGGAGCCTTCCGTAACCACTGGCGAGGTGAGCAGCAATTTATGGATGCCCTTCTCGGCCAGCGCTTCAGCTTCGGCCAGCTTGGCACAGCAGATCCCAACGGCGCCTGCTTCCAATTGCAGCCGCGCAATGTTGGCGGACTTATGGGTTTTGGCGTGGGGCCGGAGCCCGATGCGGTGTTTCTCGCAGAACACCGTCATATAAGCGAGGTTGTGTTCAAGCTTGTCCAAGTCCAGCACCAGCGCGGGGGTTGGGATCTGATAGCGGGACCCTTCCCGACCGATTAAGTGTGCTGTTTTGGGACGCCGGGTGATGGCGAATTCGGGGGCTGTCGTCATGAGCGAACCTTACTGAATTGGCGCAGCCAGTCTATGGCCGAAAACAGCCTTTGGACCCCAAAAACGCCTTGACGAGATGGGTGCATGGGGTTGATGCGATGTTTGAACGCCCGGCCTGCCCACTCCCCCTCCCAACCACCCGGATACGGTACCCTGCTGGGTGCCCCCGGGTCCGCGCTCCGCGCGGCCCGAGGACAAGGTTCACGGGAGGGGGAGCGGGCGGCCAGGACCATGACAAAAGATGGGCGCATGGGGTTCATCCGAATTTCTGCATTCAATCGCGGTTGTCGCCCCAGCACCCGTGTCTGGCCTCCGGCCAGCACGGGCATAAATTCCAACAGGGGGCCATAAACACCGCCATCCGCCTCTTTGACACAGGGGGTATGGATTCCAGTCTTCGAGCCCGAAAAGAAAAGGTGCTCGAAACTGGAATGACAACAAGGAAGTGTCATGCCCGCCGTAAGGCGGGTATCCAATAGCGATCGCCGCACATTGCGGGCGCGCGGTCCACGCAAAGGCGAAAACCAAAATGAAGAGAATCGTTGAAATGCCATTAGATTCCCGCCCTGACGGTCGGGAATGACATTGTCGGGTTTGGCTCGGTCTGGGGCCATGACGCACCTTAAATCCATGGCCTCCCCTTACTCTTAGTGTACCACAATGCACGGATCGGCGCCCCATTAACCACCTTTCTTGTTAAGTCGCATGCGGACGAAACTTCACCTTTCGTTAACCATGAAACTCACGTACGACGAAGGCGCGTTTGGGAAATCGGATTAACTGGGGCAGATTATGAAACCGCTTTGGATTTTGGGCGGCATTTGCATTGCAGCCGTCGCGCTTAACGACACGGCGCACGCAGAGCCCATGAGCGACATTCAACTCAACGGTATGACCGTCAATCTAGGCCATAACGGCAATTTCGGCGTGAACAATACCGGCTGGAACAATATTGGCGCCAGCAACAATGGTGCGGGAAACATCGGCAAAGAAAATGGCAACATCGGCAATGTCGGCAAAAATAACGGGAATGTCGATGTGGAGCAGCAATTTCTAAGCGACGGCCCGCCGGAAGAGCCGTTCAATGGCGCTGGCGGCAGCTACAATATCGGCCAGGACAATGGTAACCGAAGCGGCGGCATGAGGAACGGCACAGCGGGAAGTTTCAATATCGGCAAAAACAACGGCAACAATACAGCGGTCGGCAACACCCTTGTCGACGACGCGACGGCAGTAACCGCCTCTCACAACATCGGCCAGGACAACGGCAACGACAGCACAGCCCTTGCACTCGCCAGCGCGAATGGCGAGGCACACGCTGTATCCGGATCATACAATATCGGCAAAGGCAACGGTAACGGCGCCTTCGCGGGCGCCGTAGCGCCCAACGGGAGTATGGCCTTTGCAGGTGCGGGCAGCGGGAACATCGGTGCCGGCTTCGGCTCGCCCAGTACCGCGATCGCGTCGGCACCGCCCGGTGGTTTTGCTACCGCCACGGACGGATTTGGACAGGTGGGCACACCCATCCCCAACATGCCGAGCCTACCTTAGAGGCATTCCGAGCCGCACAAATTTGTTTTGCATTCGGTGCTCCGTTCCCCACGGAGCGCCCCCTTAAGCCGGGCGGCCCCTTCCCGGCTTTTTTCTTTTTCCGCTCAACCGTCAAACCACAACGTTCGTTTCTACCACTTCCCTTGTCATTGCGAGCCGCCATAAGGCGGCGCGGCAATCCAGAAAAGGCAACCAAAGACCAAGAGGCTCAGGATTGCTTAGCCTGTCCTCCGGCCGAGCAAAGCGCGGACCGGGGGGCGCTTCCTCGCAATGATGGTCTTTCTAGGTCAGACGGATAGGAGAGAGTTGCCGATTCATACCTTTGAGATCTTGCCGATCAACCTACTTTTCTTGTGCGCAACCATGAGGTGAAGTAGCATTTTGCAACGGCGTGAGCAGGGCGTTTTGCCGTCTTTGGGGGACCTAAATGATGCGACTCATTCCACTTGTTCTAGTTCTGTTTCTTGCCGCATGTGCAAGTTCTACTCAAGTTACAGGTTGGAAGGGTCAACCAATAGCTGATTTGGTCTATGCCTGGGGCGTCCCTGACGCTCGCCAAGACTTCACCGATGGACGCATGATTGTTGAATATAGATTCGACAGTTTTTATTCCAACCTTCACCTGTTCTGTACGGCAACCTTCAAATCTGACACGAGGGGTATCATTGTAGACGCCGACTACACAGGCAATCCCGGCGGCTGCAACAGGCTGTTGGGTTCTAAGCCAAAGCCCCCTCAGTCTCGGTAAGTCGATCACCTCGCCTAAAGGGTCGCTCCTCCGCCGTCCGCCAAGAGCAAGCGGCCGGGAATGACGGCGCGTTTTCTAGCAACCCCTTCCCACAACGCGCATTTCACCTACCTCTCTTGCGCGTGCTTGAATTCTGTGGATAACAGCGCGGGGCCGTGAGGGTCTCAATCGTCAAACACAAGTCCGGGAAGCAGGAAACCACATGTACAAGGAACTGAAAGAAGTCTGGGGGGAACTCACCGCGGAAGGTGAGATGTTCGCCGTCACCGAAGTGGAGGTGCGCGGCCAGAAGCTCAAAGCTTTTGCCATGGCACCGCCCAGCCTGCGCGAGCTGTGGCAGCTCTCCGCCGGTTATGCGGACCGGGATTATCTGGTCTATCAGGACGAACGCTGGACCTATGCTGAGGCCCACGAACAGGTGGCGTCAGTCGCCAATTGGCTGCTGGCAAACGGGGTTCAGCCCGGCGACCGGGTGGCGATCGCCATGCGCAACTATCCCGAATGGCTGCTCTCTTATTGGGCGATCGTGTCCGTCGGCGCGGCCTGTGTGGGCATGAATGCTTGGTGGGTCACGGACGAAATGCTCTTTGGCATTGAAGATGCGAGCCCGAAAGTGATTATCGGGGATCAGGAACGGCTGCACCGCATTGCCGATCACTCGGACAAACTGGGCGGTGCAACCCTGGTGGGTGTGCGCTTGGACGAAGATTTGCCCTGCGAAACCGTTCCGTGGACGGACCTTATCGCCAAGGGCGGCGCGCTGCCGGAGGTGACCGTCGACCCGGACGATGATGCGTGCATCTTCTATACCTCCGGCACCACAGGTCGGCCCAAGGGCGCCCAGCTCACCCATCGGGGCTGTGTGAACAATGTGATGAATGTGGCTTTTGCGTCCATGGCGCAAGGCCGCGCCGTGGCGCGGGCCCAAGGCACCGAAGAAGAATTGCTGGCACAAGAACCGCCGGTTCCGTCGGCGCTGGTCACGACGCCTTTGTTTCACGTGACGGCGAACAATTGTGTGGCCCATGCGGCGACCCTAGCGGGCGGCAAGCTTACCCATATGTATCGCTGGGATGCGGGCGAAGCGCTCAGGCTGATCGAGCGGGAGAAGGTAACGGCCCTGACCGGCGTGCCGGTGATGGCGCGGGAAGTGATCAATCACCCCGATTTCGCCAATACCGATACGTCCAGCTTGATGACCTTGGGCGGCGGCGGCGCGCAATTGCCGCCGGACCTGGTGGGCAAGATCGACAATTCCGTGGAAACCGCCAAGCCAAACACGGGCTACGGCATGACGGAAACCTGCGGCATCATTACCGCAATCGCCGCCGAATTCTTTGTGGACAGGCCCGACAGCGCGGGCCCGGCCATGCCCACTTTCGATGTGCGCTGTGTGGACGAAGACGGCAACGATGTACCGCCCGGCGAAGCGGGGGAGATCTGGGTGAAAGGCGCACCGGTCATCAAAGGCTATCTCAACCGGCCCGATGCAACCGCCGAGACCATTACCGATGGCTGGCTGCACACGGGTGATATGGGGAAGCTCGACGAAGACGGCTTCATTTACATTGTCGACCGGGTGAAAGACATGGTGCTGCGCGGCGGTGAGAACATCTATTGCGCGGAAGTGGAAAACACCATTTTCAAGCACGACGCGGTGGCCGAAGTGTCCGCCTTCGGCATTCCCGACGACCGGCTGGGGGAAGAAGTGGGGGTCGCCGTGGTGCTGCGCGATGGTCTGTCGGTAACCGCCGATGAGCTGCGCGCCCATTGCGCGGACTTAGTCGCCAAGCACAAGATCCCGCGCTACATCTGGTTTCTGGACAAGCCCCTGCCCCGCAATGCCAATGGCAAATTCCTGCGCCGGGAACTGAAGGAGAGTTTGAAGCTTGAAGAGGCGGCGTGAGGGTATCGCACGAGAGACGAAATTCCCCAGGTGTCGCCCCAGCGAAAGCTGGGGCCCATAACCACTACCCTTTGCATCATCAGCACAAGGATTATGGACCCCAGCTGAAGTTTCTGCTCGTGCCGGCCGGGGGCCAGACACGGACGCTGGGGGCACAGTTTGTCATCCCGTCAGCCTTTTGCCGGCCCTCAGATTGATCATGGCCCCAATGAGATGATCGGAAAGAGTACGTAAGCAATGTGGATGGCATATAGGCAGTTTACAAAACCGCTTAATGTGTAGGTGTCGCCGAACACGCTCCATTGAACGTCGGGCATAAGTCCGGAAACCACATACACGATGGGTAATGTCGCGTAGAGCGCAATCCAAGCGGCAATAATCTTGCTGTCGTTGCTACCTCCCACGATGCGCGCTTTCTCAATCAGGAATCCGAATCCCAGGACCAATCCCGCGCTTAGAAAGACGTAGAGCGGAGCAAACCCAGAGTCCGGACCGTCGCTGGAAAAACTAAAAGAAACGACGATAACCAAAATGGTTGCGACCAAGGTATATATGCGGAGATATTGCTGGGCTGTTGGCAGTTGCTGATCTTCATTGGACATGACGCATCGTCCTCACAAGCATTGCCCTCAGCATATCACCCTCCCCTGACCCCTCCCATCAAGGGAGGGGAACACTTCTTCGGCTTGACGCAGCTTTGTCCCTCCCCCCTTTGATGGGGGGAGGTTAGGAGGGGGGTGGCAATATCAAAACCAGCTTCACCCGGTCAGCCGCTTATATGCCTGTTCCGCCAGGGTCATGGAGTGGTTCATGCGTTCGAAGAGCCGCTCCAAGTCCACCCCTTCGGTGCTTTTCTTGCCCGCCATGTAGCGCGCGTAGACCCCATGAATGATCGCCGCGCCCTTCCAGCGGTTAAAGCCCACATAATAATCGAGCAGGGAGAGGTCCCGGCCCGTCTTCTCTGCATAGCGCTTGGCCAGCGCCTCGCGCGACGGAAATCCGGGAACCGAGGTTGCCGTTCCGTCTTGGATCAAGGCTTGGTCCTGAGGATGCGGAAACTGAATAAGTGCATAGGCAAGGTCGGCCATGGGGTCGCCGAGGGTGGAGATCTCCCAATCGACGACGGCCGCCACCTGGTGGTTCGGCCCGATCAGCACATTGTGTAATCCATAGTCCCCGTGAACCACCCGCGCGGGCCCCTGCTCCGGCACATTGTCCAAGAAATACGCCTGCAACTCATGGGCCCGCGGATCGTCGTGTTTGGCGTCTTCGATGGAGGCGGTCCAGGAGCGGTACCAGGTCTTGAGCTGGCGCGCCACGTAACTGTCTTTTTTGCCAAGGTCGCCCAAGCCCACTGCGTCCGGATCGACACTGTGCAAATCCGCCAGCACATCGATGAAGTGGAAAGCCGCCTGTTGCCGTTTGTCCTCGGGCAGCCACTTCTCCGTATCCTCGGAATTGTAGAGCGGATGCCCGTCGATCCAGCCCATCACGTAGAACCAGGCCCCGGTGACATCGGGGCTTTCGCAGAAGCCATAGGCGGCGGGTACGGGGACGGGCGTGTCCGCAAGGGACGAAATCAGCGCCCATTCCCGGCTCATATCATGGGCCTTGGGCAGAAGCTGGCCTTCCGGCGGGCGGCGGATGACAGCGACCCGGCCCTGCCCATCTTCCAGCATGTAGGTGAGGTTCGAATGGCCGCCTTCGAGCTTGGTCCATTTGAAGGGCGGGCTCAGGCCTTCCACATTTTCTGCGATCCAGGCCTCGACGGCGTCCACATTGTATCCAGGTAGGTCTCTTTGCCCCACGGGTGCATCCTTGGTCTTGTTGGTTTGATCTATGTACTAGGCGATCAGCGCCCTGTCTTCCAGCGCGTCAATGCCGTTCGCCTCCCATTGTCATCTTCGCGAACGCTAAGATCCAGTATTCCGTGACCTATCGGCCCCGGGCGAATAACCCGCCAAAGGCACGGGATACTGGATCCCCTCTTTCGAGGGGATGACGTCCGGGGTTTGGACCTAGGCCGAAGCACAAACTCCCTCAAATCATTGTTTTGGCGACAAAACTTCTTGACTCGGCGCGCCCAAATTTCTATATCCCGGCCACTGTTAGCACTCGGATACGTGAGTGCTAACACTCCCTATCACAATGTTTCGGAAATCCAATTAGGAGGAGAGTGCGAGAATGAGATTTCGTCCTCTGCATGATCGTGTGGTGGTCCGCCGCCTCGACGAAGATACGAAGACACCGGGTGGCATCATCATCCCGGATACCGCACAAGAAAAGCCGATGGAAGGCGAAGTGGTTGCCGTGGGCCCCGGGGCCTTCAACGAAGATGGCGACCGCATCAAGCCCGACGTTCAAGCGGGCGACCGAGTCCTCTTCGGCAAATGGTCGGGCACGGAAGTGAAGATCGACGGGGAAGACCTGCTGATCATGAAAGAGTCCGACATTATGGGTGTCATCGAAGTTAAAAAGAGCACGAAGAAAGCAGCGTAAATCCCTGATTTGACGCTGTTTTTTGTAACTAGAATTTAGGAGGTTTGCTCACTATGAGTGCCAAAGAAGTCAAATTCAGCCGTGACGCCCGCGAGCGCATGCTGGAAGGCGTGGATATTCTGGCGGATGCCGTGAAAGTCACGCTGGGCCCGAAAGGCCGCAACGTGGTCATCGACAAATCCTTCGGCGCGCCGCGCACCACCAAAGACGGTGTCACGGTTGCCAAGGAAATCGAACTGGCCGACAAGTTCGAAAACATGGGCGCCCAGATGATCCGGGAAGTGGCGTCCAAGACCAATGACGTGGCCGGTGACGGCACCACTACGGCAACGGTCCTGGCCCAGTCCATCGTGCGCGAAGGCACCAAAGCGGTGGCCGCCGGCATGAACCCGATGGATCTGAAGCGCGGCATCGACCTTGCCGTCGACAAGGTGGTCGAAGAACTCACCAAACGCTCCAAGAAAGTGAAATCGAACGAAGAAATCGCCCAGGTCGGCACCATTTCGGCCAATGGCGATACCTCGATCGGCGCCATGATCTCCGAAGCCATGCAGAAAGTAGGCAATGAGGGCGTGATCACGGTGGAAGAAGCCAAGAGCCTGGACACCGAATTGGACGTGGTGGAAGGCATGCAGTTCGACCGGGGTTACCTGTCACCTTATTTCATCACCAATGCGGACAAAATGGTCGCCGAGCTGGACGAGCCTTACATCCTTCTCCACGAGAAGAAGCTCTCCAACCTGCAGGCCATGCTGCCGATCCTGGAAAGCGTCGTTCAGTCCAGCCGTCCGCTGCTGATCATTGCGGAAGACGTGGAAGGCGAAGCGCTGGCCACCTTGGTGGTCAACAAGCTGCGCGGTGGTCTGAAGATCGCTGCGGTGAAGGCCCCTGGCTTCGGCGACCGCCGCAAAGCCATGCTGGAAGACATCGCCATCCTCACCGGTGGTCAGGTGATCTCGGAAGATCTGGGCATCAAGCTTGAAAACGTGACCCTCGACATGCTGGGCACGTCCAAGCGTGTACGGATCACCAAAGACGACACCACCATCGTCGACGGCGCCGGCAAGAAGGGCGAGATCCAAGGTCGCGTTGCCCAGATCCGTCAGCAGATCGAGGAAACCACCTCCGATTACGACCGTGAAAAGCTGCAAGAGCGTTTGGCGAAACTCGCCGGCGGTGTGGCCGTGATCAAGGTGGGCGGTGCCACGGAAGTGGAAGTGAAAGAGAAGAAAGACCGCGTCGATGACGCCTTGAACGCCACCCGCGCTGCGGTGGAAGAAGGCATCGTACCGGGCGGTGGATCGGCTCTGCTGCACGCCACCAAGTCCATCGAAAAGCTCGAAGGTGAAAACGACGATCAGGCGGCCGGTATCGCCATCGTCCGCCGCGCGCTTCAGGCCCCGGTTCGGCAGATTGTCGAAAATGCGGGCGTGGAAGGCTCGATCGTCGTGGGCAAGCTGTTGGAAGGCAAGTCCCAAACGGCGGGCTTTAATGCGCAGACGGAGGAATATGTGGACATGGTCTCCGCCGGTATCATCGACCCGGCCAAAGTGGTCCGCACCGCGTTGCAGGATGCGGCTTCCGTTGCCGGTCTGCTGATCACCACCGAAGCCATGATCGCTGAAAAGCCTGAGCCGAAAGGCGCTGCGGCCCCTGCGATGCCTGACATGGGCGGCATGGGCGGCATGGGTGGGATGATGTAGTCTGCCTGGCTCATAGAATTACGAAAGGGGTTCCTTCGGGAACCCCTTTTTTGTTCAATGACTTACCGCAGCCTTTTCACCAACTTATCGAACAATGGGTTGGCCTCGGCGAAGACGTAATCGGTCTTGAGGGCGGCGATTTCTTCTGCCACGCCCTCGGCCCGCAAGGCGGCGATGGCCTGGTTGAGCTTGTCTTCGGGGCAGTACATTTCCATGTAGGTGCCCACATTGAGGCGGGCGTTTTTCGGTACGGTGCAGTCGAACTTCTTTTCGAAGTCGGCCGCCAGCGCGGCGGCATCCCCCTCATACCAAAAGCGAATAAGCTTCTGCCGGCGGGCAAGCCGCGCGGCCTGCACCACATCCAGGAGGGTGCGCACGGATTTCTTGGCCGCCGCCGACCAGCGCGCGGTCAAGGAGGCCGCCAGATGGGCTTCACTTTTGAGAATAACCCCGTCGTCTAACACTTTGAGATTATTGGCTGTCAGGGTCGTGCCGGTGGAGGTGATATCGACGATGAGTTCCGCACTGCCCGCCGCCGGCGCGCCTTCCGTGGCCCCCAAGCTTTCGACGATGCGGTAATCGCTCACCCCGTGCGACGCGAAGAAGCCGCGTGTCAGCGACAGATATTTCGTGCCCACGCGCAAGCGCCGGCGATGGCGATTGTGAAAATCCACCGACACCTCTTCCAGGTCGGCCATGGTGCGCACATCGATCCAGGATTGGGGCACGGCCACCACCACATCGGCGCGCGCAAACCCCAGGGGCAGAATGCTGGAGATGGTATCGTCCGGATTAGCAGCACGTTCCAAAATCAGGTCTTCGCCTGTGATACCCAAATGGGCCGCGCCCGCTTCCAACACGCCGGGAATTTCGCCGGCCGACAGAAACACCACTTCCACATTGGGCACGTGCTTTAAGGCCCCCGTATAGCCGCGCGAGTCGTCGCCCGTGACCACGGGAATGCCGGCTTGCGCAAAAAACTCCACGCAGCCTTCTTGGATGCGGCCCTTGGAGGGCAAGGCAACGGTCAGCGCGGCGCTCATGTCCGGCCCCCCGATGCGGCCAGCAAACGTTCGGTCCAAATCGCGCAGCCCACCGCCGGCACCGGCTTGGGCGCCCCTAATTCGGTCAAAAGCTGATCGTACCGCCCGCCGCTCACAATCCGTTCTTTAGCCTTGCCTTTGCCGCCGCGCAGCTCGAACACGAAGCCCGTGTAATACTCAAACGACCGGCCGAATTCGGTGGTCAAGATAGCCTTCTTCAGATCAATGCCGGTGTCGGCCATTAGGGCGAGACGCTTTTCCAATTGGTCGACGGCGGTCTGCACATTCTTGCCCGCGCCCTTCAGGACATTGCGGATTTGGCCAAGCGTCTTCTCCGGGCGGCCGGAAATTTCCAGATAGGCGTTGATCCGGTCCACCTGGTCTTTGGGCAAAATAGCCGACGAGCGCCCGGCCGCCTGCTCCAGAAACCGTTCGGCGATCTCAGATACCGACCGTCCGCCCACGGGCGAAATGTCGGCAATGTCGAGCACTTCATGCACAACGGCCCGGGCCTGATCGTCATTCATGGCCCCCAGCGCATTGAGCAAGGCATCTTGAGGCGCCGTCTCGCCGGCGGCGCCATCCGACATGCGCTGGAGCAGCGAGCGAAAATAGTCCCGCCGACGCAGTTGGCGCCGCAACCGGCCGCGCCATTGTTCACTGAGATCGAGCCCATCGAGCACGGCCTGAAACACACCGAGATCGCCGAGCTCCAATTCGAAGGACTTAAGGCCCGCGGCCTCGCACACCTCTATGGCCAACGACACCACTTCCACATCCGCCGCCAACCGGTCTTTCACGCCCAAACATTCAACACCCGCCTGCATGAATTCGTTCGGGGCATCCTTGCCGGGCGGCTGATAGCGATAGGCCGTGCCGTTGTAGCAAAAGCGCGCCACACCGGACGCTTTAGGATTGCGCCCCAGAAACATACGGCAGGTGGGGATGGTGAGATCCGGGCGCAGGCACAGCTCATTTCCGGCCTGATCGGGAAACACATAGATGCGCCGCCTTATGTCCTCGCCCGAACGGTCGAGGAAAACGTCCGCCGGCTGAAGCACCGGCGGTTCAACGGACTCGTACTTATTGTTCCGGAAGATGTCCTTCAGCTTGGACGCCTGCCGTTCCAACGCTTCAAGCGTCGGCGCATCATATTCGGCGACACGGAAGGTGGTCATGACGCGCCTGCCGGAACATGACGGGCAAGCATCTCTTTGACTTGGCCCACAAGTTCCTTGCGGTCGATGGCGATTTGGGCGGGCTGGCCCTTGCGCCATTCTTCGGAGGTTTCGATTTCCGATGAAAGCGCCGCCCCCAGAATAAGATCTTTGAGGGTCACTTGACCGGCGTTGCGCTCGTCTTCTCCTTCGATGACCACAACGGGCGCATTGCGCTTGTCGGCATATTTGAGCTGGGCGCGCATGCCGCTGCCGCCGAGATAAAGTTCCGCGCGCACGCCCGCATTGCGCAGCTCCGTCACCATCTTCTGGTAGCGGCCGATTTGTTCGTTATCCATCACCAACACCACGACGGGCCCGAACCGACGTGCCTCGCCGGCCGTGTCGCGTGCGACCAGTGCCGACAAGAGACGGTCGACACCGATGGAAATGCCGGTGGCGGGCACTTCCACCCCTTTGAAGCGCTTCACCAGATCGTCATAACGGCCGCCGCCCGCAACGGAACCGAACTGCACCACCTGCCCTTTGTCGTTGGTGACTTCGAAGGTGAGCTCGGCCTCAAACACGGGACCGGTGTAATATTCCAGGCCGCGCACCACGCTGGGGTCGATCTCCACCGTACCGCTGTTGCTGCCAGATGCCTCCACGAATTCGGCGATCTGTTCCAGTTCGCGCACGCCCGCAAGGCCCGCTTCCTGATCTTTCACCAGTTCTTCAAGGCGCTTACACACCGCCTCGTTGCCGCCGCCGCCCGCTTCCACAAAGCCCATCACCAGATCGATTTGGCTGGGGTCGAGGCCCGCGCCATCTGTGTAATCGCCCGAGTCATCCAAGCGCCCCTTGCCCAGTAAAGCGCGCACACCGTCGCCCCCCAAACGATCGAGCTTGTCCACTGCACGCAGCACGGTGAGGCGTTGCCGGTAGCCCTCGTCCGTTTCCGCATCCCCGCCGATGGCGTTCAAAATGCCATTGAGTACTTTGCGGTTGTTCACCCGCACTTTGAATTCGTCTGCCTGCAGACCAAGTGTGCTGAGCGTCTCGGCGACCATCACGCACAGCTCCGCATCGGCCGCCATCAACGGCGTGCCCACCGTGTCCGCATCGAACTGGTAAAACTCGCGATAGCGGCCCGGCCCCGGCTTTTCATTGCGCCACACGGGTCCCACCTGATAGCGCCGGAAGGGCTTTGCCAGACTGTCGTAACGCTCCGCCACCAACCGGGCGAGCGGCGCCGTCAAGTCGTACCGCAGGGCGAGCCATTGTTCGTCATCGTCCTGAAACCCGAAGACACCCCCCATGGGGCGGTCTTCGTCGGGCAGAAACTTGCCCAAGGCATCCACATATTCAATGGACGAAGTTTCCAGAGGATCGAAGCCGTATTGTTCGTAGACGGTCCGGATGCGGTCGATCATGTCCAGGCGCGCAGAGACATCCCCCGCAAATTGATCGCGAAAGCCGCGGGGCAGCCTGGCCTTGGGCCGAAATTTCTTTTCTTTCTTTGCCATGATCGTGTGTCCGGGGCCCGTACAGCCAAAGAGGCCAGGCCAATGGGCGCCTTACCTAACCCATCGCTTGGCCGGCGGCAAGGAGTTGAATTCACCGCCCTGTGAGCAAGGTTTACCTGACGGAAGGCCGCCAAATCGTTAATTTCAGTCCATGATCAGCGTCATCATCCCTACGTTGGACGAGGCCCATAACCTGCCGCGCGTGCTGGAGGCGCTGGCGGCCGAGCCCACCCCTCATGAGGTGATCGTGTCCGATGGCGGCAGCGCGGATAACACTTGCGCCATTGCCCGATCGTTTGGCGTGCGCCTCATCGAAGGGCCCGCCGCCCGGGGGGCACAATTGCGGCGCGGGGCGGACGCAGCGGGGGGCGATACCTTCTTCTTCCTGCATGCCGATTGCCGGATTGCACCCAGCACGCTTGCCGCCATTGAACGCTGTCTTTCACAATCCTCGGATTTGATCGGCGGCAATTTTGCGCTGTTGTTCGACGGGGGCGATGGCTTCAGTGAATGGCTTAACGGGTTTTACGCATGGTTCCGGGAGAAGGGCCTGTACTACGGCGATAGCGGCGTGTTCATCCGCCGCCGGACTTATGATGAGTTGGGCGGCATTCCCGACTGGCCGTTGATGGAAGATTTCCGCTTTACCCGATTGATGGAACGATACCGGCGCGCCGGCCGCGGGGACACCATCTGCATTGCCGACCCGCCCCTTGTCACCTCTTCCCGGCGTTTCAGCAACAAATCCCCCGCCTACATCTTCTGGCACTGGTGCCTGATCCACGGGCTTTACTACGCCAATTTCCCGACCGCGAAGCTGGCGGCATGGTATTATCACGACCGCGCGAAGTGGTGGGCAGCGAAGTAGTTAAGAACTACAATGAAAGATGCGACTCAGTCATTTCCAATCGAAACGCGCGAAGCCGCGTCTTTGAGCGCTAAATACGTTGTAGTGACTAACGGGTCTCGAAGATAACCAAGCGAGCGCAGAACATTGCGTGTATTTCAGTTTGATGAAAAGCCGGTTGTTGGACTTTCGCAAACAACCGAGAAATTCTTGAGTGAAGCAGAGACGTACTCCCTAAGCGTTCTTTGTGGAAGAAACAATTGCGGCAAGTCATATATCTTGAAGACTTTGGCCGAGCGTATCGGGGAAGCCGCCAGTTACCTCGGTCCCGCTAGATACCAGAACTTTACCATACTCGCTCCTTATCAGCCACAGCGGGGAAGAAAGAGAAGAATTCAGGAGCACCAGAATTTCATCTCAAACTGGCACAACCAATCGCAAAACGTAGATAACTCACCTCGAAACCTCCAGTCGGCCATTGCTGAAATGTCAGACGCCGATCGGGCTATTCTTATCGAAATCATGGAAGTCCTACTCGGTGTAAAAATGGAAATACGTCACACCGTCGACGACAACGAAATGTCTAATAAGTACGTATCGGTCGATGGCCACAACATCTCATTCACGAGCTCTGGCTATCGGCTTACCGCGAGTTTGATTACGTCTTTATTAGACAAAGAATACCAAGTCTACTTAATCGACGAACCAGAGCTTGGAATTAGCCCTGAAGTTCAGGGCATCATTGCCGACTTCCTATTTGACTCAAAAAACAGAACCAAATACTTCGCCCATATCAAATCTCTTGTGCTGGCGACTCACTCAACAATTTTCCTCGACCGCAAAAATTTCCGCACAAATTATTTCGTTGAGAAGAATCAAGATGAAATAGTCATGACTCGTGCTTCATCGCCTGCGGAGATAAACAAAATACACTTCTTCCTTTTAGGAAACCGGCTTGAGCACCTTTATCTTCCTTCTTCGATTGTGATCGTAGAAGGTAAAACCGATCACCAGTTTATCGAACGTGCCTTAATTACACGTTTCCCCGACAATCAGATCAGCGTGGTGTCAGCAAATACCGACAACAGAGTCAAAGAAGTTCTAAAGATGGCGCAATCTCTTCTGGGAGACATCCAAAAAGGTCCATTCAGAAATCGAGTGTTCGTAATTCTCGATTCTCGCCATCAGACTTCATTGATCGATCAATTAGAGAGAATGGGGCTGCCGAAAGAGCAGATAATTGTTTGGAGTCAAAATGGAATTGAGCACTGCTATCCGCGACAGATTCTCCAACATATTTTTGGAGCCGAAGGCCCAATCTCTATAAGTGGCGACGTTGTAGAGATTAATGCAGTTAGAAAAACAAAGAGCGATTTAGCTGACGAAGTGGTGGCGCGGCTCACCAAAGATTCTCAGTTTCCAGAAGAGTTTGAATGTCGTTTCTTGAGTAAGATCTCTGAAACCATTGAGCATCCGACATTGTGATCAAGTCTGAGAGATGCTCTGAGGTGGATTGTCAATCTGATTTCAGAGCGGCAAAGAAAGCCGTATCTATTTTTACAATGATGCACTCAATCCAGAACGCTCCGCTGCGAATCTTGCCAAGTATCTGGAAAAGCTCAAGATCTTGCTCAAGCTTCAAGCTCCGATACGTTAGGCAAGACGCATAATTTTGGAAGATGTCTGAGCAGCCCGAAAATCACCCGGCCACACGCCACTGCACCAGGGTGAAGGGCGGGTCGGCGTCGCGGTGGTGTTCGAAGACGGCCGCAACCGGCGCGCCGATGATCACCTCTTGCTCGGGATCACCGAGCAAGTTCCCGACCGCGAAGCTGGCGGCATGGTATTACCACGACCGCCCCAAATGGTGGGCGGCGAAGTAATCAGCGCGACAATAAAATCTGTATACTGAAAATAATCTCCCGACCTCCCGGTTTCTAGTGTAAATCGGGATCGTGACTTGTCCGATACGCTGGCCGCGCTTTGATCCGGCTGACATAAGCGGACACTTTCGCTGAGGGGGACGCCAGCAAACCAAAGCGCACGAAATAATCCAACGTGCCGCCGAAGACCACATCGGCCGCCGTAAACTGTTTGCCCAAAACCCAGCCTTCTTCGGGTGTCATGGCATCAATCGTGGCCAAACAGCGCTCCAGGTCGCCCCAACCGACCGATTGAGCAGAATAGTCTTTGAGGCCCAGCTGGTTGACCGTAAACATGGGCTCAAGCGTGGTGCCGGGAAAGAACAGATAACGGTAGTAGCGGCCCCTTTCCGCCGACCCCACGGGCGGCGCCAAGCCCTTTTCGGGAAACTTGTCAGCCAGATAGGCGCAAATGGCCGCCGCTTCGGTCACCACAATGTCGCCGTCCACCAGAGCGGGCACTTTGCCCATGGGGTTTATTGCTCGGTATTCAGGACGATTGTTTTCGCCATTCGGAAAGTCGATAAAGACCTGCTCATGCGCGGCATCGAGCTCCGTAAGCATCCAATGGGTCGTGACTGCCCGGCTCATGGGGTGGAAATAGTGTTTCATCTGGGGCATCGGCCTTTGCGTTAGAGAGTGACGGTGTGCATGTTACCGCCATCCTCCTGACAACCTTGTGTCAGGAGGCATGACCATGGTCAAAGAAATCCTAGGAAGGATAACGCGTTTTGCCCGCCAAATTGGTACAGCCCTTTGGTGACAACATCTGGACCGTGGACGGGCCGGTCGTCACCTCGTTCGGCTTTCGCTATCCGACCCGCATGGCGATTATTAAGCTCGCCGATGGCGGCCTCTTCGCATTGTCGCCGATTGCGCTTTCGGAGGATCTTCGCGGTGAAGTGGATGCGATTGGCGCCGTTACGCACATCGTCGCACCGAATTCGCTGCATCATCTGTTTCTAACGGAATGGCAGACCGCCTATCCCGGCGCGCAGGTCTATGCACCGCCCGGCCTGCGGCAGCGGCGCAAGGACATTGCCTTTGACGGCGATATCGGGGATGGCCCCGCCCCCTGGTCCGGCGATATCGATCACGTGGCGGTCAACGGCAATGTGCTCACTACGGAAGTGGTGTGCTTCCACCGCGCAAGCGGCACGGTGCTGTTCACCGACCTTCTGCAAAACTTCAGCCCAGATTGGTTCACTGGCTGGCAGGCGATGATTGCGCGCCTGGACTTGATGGTCGGTGACGAGCCTCAAGTGCCGCGCAAGTTTCGTGTCGCTTTTACCAACCGAAAGGCGGCGCGCGCGGCGGTGCGCCAAATCCTCGCCTGGCCCGCAACCCAGGTGCTGATGGCCCACGGAACCCCGGTCCGGGAAGACGGTGCCGCCTTCATCGCCCGCGCCTTTCAATGGCTCATCCGCTGATGCCCGCGCCGCCTAACGGGGCACCGGGCTTGCAAACGCAGGCGACCCTCCGTACCACTTTCCCATGGCACGCTTGCTGATCGTTTATCACTCCAAGACCGGCGGCACCCGGCAAATGGCGCAGGCCGCGGCCGACGCGGCCCGCGCGGAAGCGGACGTGGCGTTGAAACGGGCGCACGAAGCCGGTCCCGACGATCTGCTTGCCGCCGACGGCTACATCTTCGCAACGCCCGAGAATCTTGCGGCCATTGCCGGCATCATGAAGGATTTTTACGACCGCTGTTATTATCCCGTGCTCGGACGGATTGAAGGCCGCCCTTATGCTCAGCTCATCTGCGCTGGGTCGGATGGCGAAAACGCCGCCCGTCAAACGGCGCGCATCGCCACCGGCTGGCGCCTCAAACAAGTGCAGGAACCGATTATCATCTGTACACACGCACAAACGCCGGAGGCGATCTTGGCGGAAAAGACCATCGCGCCCGGCGATCTCGACCGCTGCCGCGAACTCGGCGCGGCCATGGCGGCCGGACTTGCGATGGGTGTGTTTTAAACGGAAGGAAGCGCCATGATACTTCAGATCGTCCGTTGGCTGTCCGCCTGGATCCCGATCACGTTGGGCGCCGGTTGTATCGTGTTCGTGACGATCGTCTCGCACGCCGGCGCGTGGAAGGTGCCCGGCTGGCTGTTGCTGGTTTTGGTGCCCGTGGGCCTTGTCACGTTGGGCATCGGCACACGGCGCTGGCGTGCCCTCTACGCACCGGAAGAAGAGCAATAGGCAATCGTGCGGCAAAAAGGGGCGCTGCCTCCTTCTCGGCGTTCGACTACTGCCCCGGGTCGGGTGACTCGGTTGGTGCAGGCGTGTCCGATGTGTCCGCAGCCGGCGCTTCGGGTTCCTCCGTGGACGCCTCCGCGGCCGGTTCCGTTTGTCCCGTCGACTCGGCCGCAGGCTCCGTCTCCGAGGCTTCCTCCGACGGTACCGCCGGCGCCTCTTCCCCTGGCGCTTCGGCTGCCTCCTCAGCCGGCGCTTCTGCCGGCGGTGCGGGCTCTGCCGATGCAGGCACATCAGGGGCCGGGGCCGTTGGCGCCTCCGGGGCCGCGGGCGCTTCCGCCGGCTCCGCGGCGGGGGCTTCAGGGGCTACCGGCGCGGGCACCGGTGCTTCAATACCCTCTTGCTCCGCATACGCATCATTGGCGAGCTGCAGCACATAGGCCCTCACCTGAGCCACCTTGGTTTCGTCCAGCACATCGTCGAAGGGGGCCATGCCCGTATCGGCCAAAAGCCCCTCCAACAAAATCTCGTTATACGCCTCAAAGATGCTGGGGTCGGAAGCGCGCAGATCGGGAATGGTGTTACCTGACAGGCCCAAAAAGCCGTGACACGTGGCACAATAACGGTGGTAGATGTCGCGGCCGGCCAATACGGTGGCTTCGTCGGCTTGCAAGGCAGGCGGTTGTTGCAGCGCCGCCCGTTCAATGGCGGATCCGGGCACTTCTTTTTCGCCGCCCAGCCTGAAGGCGATGATGCGGCCGTCATTGCCATAAGTGTTCACGGCCGCTTTTTCCTCATTGTAGACCGCCAGGGGAAAGGCGCCGCCGAAACCGATGGCAAGGGCGATATATTGTTCCCCATCCACCTTATAGGTGACCGGCGGCGCGATGACGCCGCCCTTCACGTTCACATCATAAAGTGTCTCGCCGGTATCGGCCGTATAGACCACGAAGCGTCCATCGCCCGTACCCTGCAGCACCAGATTGCCGGCTGTTGCAAGCACCCCGCCATTCCAACCGGTGGGGTGGCGCACTTCCCATGCCTTCTCTTGCTTGACCGGGTCCCACGCAAGCAGCGTGCCCACCACTTCCGGCAGGTCGGCCCCTTCCTTGATCATCTCCACCAGGGTGCCGGCCGCTTTGCCAAGGTCCATGCCTAAGTTCCATGCGCCGGGCACCAGATCGAAGTCTTCTGCTTCTGCGGGCACATGCAGGGTGGGCGTTTCAAGCGCCGGGATGTAGACCAAGTTCGTCTGTGGGCTGAACGCCATGGGCTGCCAGTTATGGCCGCCTGTTGTGGGCGGATAGACCCACTGTTCCTTGTCACGATAGGACTGAGTGGTGTCTTCCACCGGGCGGCCCGTTTCCATGTCCACATGGGTCGCCCACGTGACTTTTACATAATTTTCGGCCGACAAAAGTTCGCCTGTTTCCCGGTCGAGCACATAAAAGAAACCGTTTTTGGGCGCTTGCATGATCACCTTGCGGACGGCGCCGTCGATTTCGAGCTCCGCCAGGATCAGGTGCTGGGTGGCCGTGTAGTCCCACGTGTCGCCCGGGGTGGTTTGGTAATACCAGACCATCTCGCCGGTTTCGGGCTTGAGCGCGATGATGGACGACAAATAGAGATTGTCGCCGCCGCCGGGGCTGCGCACCCAGCGCACCCAAGGCGAGCCGTTGCCGGTGCCGATGTACAGCAGGTCGAGGTCGGGATCGTACGCCATGGCGTCCCAAACCGTGCCACCGCCCCCCACTTCCCACCATTTCACGTCGGAGCCGGCGTCGTCCCACGTGTTCATGGCAGCATCGAGTTCGGGGTGTTCCACCGGCTCATCCGGATTGCCGGGCACGGTGAAGAACCGCCAGAGCTGCTCGCCGGTTTCCGCGTCATAGGCCGTGATGTAGCCGCGTACGCCCAGTTCCGCGCCGCCATTGCCGATGATCACTTTGCCCTTCACAACGCGCGGTGCGCCGGTGATGGTGTAGGGTTTTTCCCGGTCGATGGTGTTTTGTTCCCAAACCGGTTCGCCGGTGACCGCATCGAGGGCCACCAGCCGTCCGTCCAGCGTGCCCAGATAGAGCTTACCGTTCCAAATCGCCACGCCGCGATTGACCACGTCGCAGCAAGCCTTACGCGCCCAAGCACCCGGCACTTCCGGATCGTAGGTCCAGATCTCCTCGCCAGTCTTGGCATCGAGGGCGTAGACCTTGCTCCACGAGCCGGTGGCATACATGACACCGTCGACGACAATGGGCGTGGTTTCGAGCCCGCGGATGGTGCCGGTGTCATAAGACCAGGCGAGCCCCAACTCACCCGCATTTTGGTCGTTAATGTCCGTCAGCGGAGAAAAGCGCTGTTCGTCATAGGTACGGCCATAGGAGAGCCAATTGCCCGGCTCTTGATCGGCGCCGATGATGCGGGCGCCATCAATTTTCGTGACGCGGGCAATCTTCTGCGCCAGCGTTTCGTCGGCCGGGGGCTTGTCGGTGGTCTGGCTGACGGCCGGGTCCGTCTGCGAGGCCGTTGGTGTCGATCCGTCCTGGTTCGACAATGTTCCCATGAGCGGGATCAAAAAAATGAGCGCTACAGCGCCCCCAATAGCCCATCCCAGTTGATTGTTGTCGGTCATGAACGCCCCTTGCCTCGCCCGGTTTTTTTGGTTTCCGGCAAAGCTACAAGGGGCCGGGGGCCCACGCAAGATGCGACATTGTGGCCAGGGACGCGGTTATTGGCCCCCAACGCCCCCATAAGCGATGCCGGTGAGGTCGGCCATCTCGCGCTTCCACGCCGCCGGACGGGGTTTGTAACCCCGTCCGAAATATTCATAATCGGCTCTAAGCTTTTAGCTGCCGAGAAGTTCCATGCCTATTGCGCGCATCAGGTCTTTTGCAAAGGACGGGTTCTATTTCATCACACCGACTTTGTGGAACTGGTATTATCTGTTTGACCGTCACAACCGCTGGGAAATTCCCGCCGCCGGACGGGGTTTATAACCCCGTCCGAAATATTCATAATCGGCTTTAAGCTCTTAGCTGCCGAGAAGTTCCATGCCTATTGCGCGCATCAGGTCTTTTGCAAAGGACGGGTTCTATTTCATCACCCCGACTTTGTGGAACTGGTATTATTTGTTTGACCGTCACAACCGCTGGGAAATTCTGGCCAACAGCTTGCGTTACTGCCAACGGCATAAGTCACTCGAGATCTATGCCTATGTATTCATGCTCAATCATGTACATCTGATCATTCGGGCTGATGATGCAGAAGCCGTCATCCGGGACTTCAAGCGCCACACGTCCCGTGCGTTGAAGGAGAACATTCGATCCACAGAACCGAACATCCTCAATCTGTTCACGCAAAAGGACGGTTTATGGCGATTATGGAAAGAAGACAATCAGCCGAAGCTCATTGAGTCTGAAACATTCTTCGTACAGAAGCTGAATTACATACACGACAACCCTGTGCGCAAAGGCTATGTCCTCAATCCTGCACATTGGAAATGGTCTTCTGCGAATCCGCACAGCCCGTTGCAGATTGCGGCGCTGCCAACAGTGGCAAGGGACTGATGAACATGCGGACGGGGTTACAAACCCCGTCCGGCACGGGTCTAGGTCTCGCTCTTCTTCCGAAACAGAAAACGCCCTACGCCCGACCAACGCCCCCATAAGCGATGCCGGTGAGGTCGGCCATCTCGCGCTTCCACGTTGTCAGATCGTCGACGGTGAATTGGGTGAGGTCCGTATGGCCGCAAGCGCGGGCCATGACGCACATGAGTTCGGTGGCGGCCTCGAAAAAATTGGCAAGCTGTTTGGCCGACTTCTCCACGATAAGGCGTGCCCGCAAATGATCCTTCTGCGTCGCGATCCCTACCGGGCAGTTATTGGTGTGGCACGCCCGCATGCCCAAACAGCCGATGGCCTGCATGGCTGAGTTGGAAACGGCGATCGCATCGGCGCCCAGCGCCAGCGCTTTGACGAAGTCGGCCGGTTTGCGCAATCCGCCAGTGATCACCAGGGTGACATCCGGCGCCACCCGGTCGAGATGTTGCCGGGCGCGGGCCAGCGCCGGAATGGTCGGCACCGAGATGTTGTCACGGAAGATCAGCGGCGCAGCACCTGTGCCGCCGCCCCGGCCATCGAGAATGATGTAGTCCACGCCCACTTCCAATGCCGCGTCGATGTCTTTTTCGATGTGCTGGGCAGAGAGTTTGTAGCCGATGGGAATGCCGCCGGTGGCATCGCGCACACCGTCAGCGAAGTCCTTGATTTGGGAGACTTCGGTCCAGTCGGGAAACCGTCCGGGCGACACTGCCGGTTCACCTTCCTTCAGCCCACGGACTTCCGCAATCTTGCCTTTCACTTTGATGCCGGGCAGATGACCGCCTGTGCCGGTCTTCGCACCCTGCCCGCCTTTGAAATGAAAGGCCTGAGCACGTTTCACCCTTTCGATGTCGTAACCGAAGCGGCCGCTCGCCAGTTCGTAAAAATAGCGGGAGTTGGCTTGTTGCTCTTCGGGCAGCATGCCCCCTTCGCCGGAACAAATGCCGGTGCCCGCCAGTTCCGCGCCTTTGGCCAAGGCCGTTTTGGCTTCCTCGGACAAGGCGCCGAAGCTCATATCCGACACGAATAGCGGAATGTCCAAGCTGAGCGGTTTTTGGGCGCGCGCGCCGATCACCACCTTGGTCGAAACGGGCGTGTCATCCAATTGGGGCGGCTTGTGCAATTGAGCGGTCAGGATTTGGATGTCATCCCAGCTCGGCAGGCTGTCGCGCGGCACGCCCATGGCCACGACTACCCCGTGATGGCCCGTTTTCGAAAGACCGTCCCGGGCATAGCCTTGAATCAGCCCCACATAGGGTTCTTCGGCCACCGGGTGCGTGTCCGCATAGTCCCCCAAATACTCATCCCGCTGGAACGGCTGCGGGTTGTCGTCATGCCAGGCGGCAATTTCTTCTTCATCGACCATGACTTGGCCGCGCCGCACCCACGCCTTGAACTTGTGTAGCACTTCGGCGTTGTTGTATTCGCTGACGCCGGTGTCGATGCGGTAATCCCAATCATGCAAACCGCAAATCAGATTATCGCCGTCCACATAGCCGTCGGACAATAAGGCGCCCCGGTGCAGGCAGCGGCCATAAAGCACCGAGACCTCTTTGCCGTATCTGATGATCACCAGATCTACATTTGCCACCAGTGCATGGGCGGGCACCCGGTCTTCAAGATCTCTAAACCGCGCCACGGAGACAAGTTTCATGCCACTCTCCTCAATTCCGGTTGAGTCCGTCATCGATTATCCAAAAACTCAGCTTGCGTGTGTGAGAAACCCTTTAATCCGTGTCCTGATTTCACTGACCGGTTTGTTCTCGGGACAGGTCGGCGTCATCGATTTATCCACGTGCCCTTGATACCAAGAGGCACCGGGTGCGGCTGTCATGCCGTGGGCAAAGACACTGAACGCAACAGTGATGATCGTGATCAACAAGATTTCCTCGCGCGCGGCGACCCCTACTTCTTCGACAACCAATAGCGCAAAAAGTATCGACGCAAGCCCCCGCGGTCCGAACCACCCTAAAAACAGATGGGTCGGCCAATGAAGCTTCAAGCCGATGAGCGACAAGGAAACTGGAACCATCCGCATCAAAGTCAACGCAAAAACGCCATAAGCAACCGCCTGCCAGGAAATCTCATGCGCTGCCAGCGGCACCAGCGCCGCCCCGAAAATCATGAAGATGATGAGGGTCAGCAACTGGCCTTCGGCTTCGGCAAACTCATAAAGAAAGTCGAGTTTGGATTTGGCCGTGTTGCCGAACACCAATCCGCCCACAAAGGCGGCGATGAACCCGTTGCCGCCCACCAACTCGGCCGCGCCAAACGCCAGCACCGCCAAGCCCAAAGCGGCAATGCCTTGGAACGTCTCACTCATCCATTTGCGTGCATCGCACATATCGATGAGACGCGCTCCCGCAAAGCCAATCGCCGCCCCCACCAGCGGACCCAAGGTCACCTGCAGCACGCCGAAATAGAGCCAGGGCAACTGGTCGGCATTTTCCTGATGCATCAAGTTCGCAAAGCACAAGAACAACACAATGATCGGCAAGGCGATCCCGTCATTGAGCCCGCTTTCCACATTCAAGGCCTGGCGAATGCGCTGGGGCACTTTGGGGCTCGACACCACCGCCTGGCCCAAGGCGGCATCCGTGGGCGTGAGGATCGCCGCCAGCAGGGCGGCTTCCCAAATGGAGAAGCCCGGAAACAATCCCATGGCCGCCAGGGTGCCGAAGGCGATGGTGAGCGGCATGCCGATCAACAGCAACCGCACGGGCACATCATGGTCGGCCATCATCTGGCGCAGTTTGATACGGGCGGCATCGGTGAACAGCACCAGCACCAGAGTAATTTCCGCCAATGTGTGGATCGTCTGGTGGCCGAAATTCAAATCGACGATGGCAAGGCCGTCCTGGCCCAATATCAGACCCAAAAGCACAAAGACCATGGGCGGCGTCAGGATGAGGGTCTGGGCGCGTGCCGAGACGAGGCTGAAGCTCACCACCCCCAGGGCGATGGCGGCAAGCCCAAACGTCTCCATAAAACTCCCCTTTTGCGGCTGTTTGGGCGCGGCGCCCTTGCTGATCGCTGCTGGAACCCGCAGGAACTATTGCACCAATCCTCAGCGCCTTAAAGATTGACCCTGATCACCATTTCGCTAGACTGTCGTTCCTGTTTTGTTCTAGCGGAGAAACGGTCATGGAGCAGCGCTTTACGATTGTGACATTGGGGGTCAATGATTTAGCGAAGGCGCGCGCCTTCTATGAGAAGGGCCTGGGCTGGAAACCCGCACAATTCGGTGGCGAAGAGATTGTGTTTTTTCAAACCGGCGGCTGCATTCTGGGCCTGTTTCCACGTGATGAGCTTGCCAAGGACATGGGGTTGGGCACGACTCCACCCGCGCAAACCGGCGGCATGGCCATCGCTTACAATGCGCGCTCCAAGGAAGAAGTGGACCAGGTGCTCAAACAGGCGGTTGCTGCCGGCGCCGCGCTGATGAAATCGGCCGAAGAGGTGTTTTGGGGCGGTTATTCCGGCTATTTCGCGGATCCGGACGGCCATGCCTGGGAAGTGGCGTTCAACCCCCATTGGCCGGTGGCGGAAGACGGCTCGGTGACCATTCCCCAATAAGCCAACAGGGGATTTCTTAACGCAGACCTTAGTTTGTTTACATCTCGTTAACCGACTCGGCCAAAGGTGCGACTCGTCACCATCCCCAGCAATTTACTGGGGTTTGTGACAGTCGAACGAATCAGTGATTCGCTCAAATTGCGTAAATCGGCGCTAAAGCCGTTAACGGTTTGGCGCAGTGAGTAAGTGAGTTGGTATGAGCATCACACCATCGCCGGACGACAAGCCGGCCACAATTGAGAACAATCGCCAACATCGTCAGGAAACGGGCGCCACACACCTCACTCTGGTGCAGGAAACCACCGATGCCCTGATGATTTTGGATAGGGACGGCATTGTCCGCTTCGCCGATCCCGGTGCCGAGAAACTCTTCGGCGGCGGACCTTCGCTTGTGGGTAAACCGGCGCCGCTTGCATTACAGCCGGGCACCCAGGTGCTGACTTTGGAGACAGAGGCCGAACAGCGCTTTGTGGAGGTGCGGCTTGCCGACAGCGATTGGCAGGGCATGCCGGCCTATGTGGCGTCTGCCTCGGACATCACGGCACGCCGCCAAATCGAAGACGCGATCGACCGTGCCCGCACTGTGGTGCGCCAAACAGGACGCGACAATGAAGCATTCTTTTCCAACCTGTCCCATTCGCTGCGCACGCCGCTCAACGACATTATCGGCTTTTCTGAACTGATTAAGGAAGAGCGCCTGGGTCCGCTAGAAAACGACAAGTACAAGACCTACGTGGCCGATATCCACGCAAGCAGCCTGGCGTTGTTGGATTTGATCGACGAGGCTCTCGGTCTGGCGAACGGCGACCGTTCACCGGCGCAAACGGATGCCGCCGCAAGCATGGAGGACGTGTTGCGCTTGGCCGACAATTGCCGGCGCGGCGGTGATGAGCCTGCCTTTGCGTTACACATGGCCGACGGGGTGCGGGGCGTAAAGATCGCTGGTGACCCCGACGGATTGCAGCATGCATTCCGCCTGCTCTTCTCCGATGCGGCGCGTAACGGCATCGCGGCGTCACCCACAACCTTGTCGATAGACTGCAGCGACGGCATGCTGGTGCTTGAGTTCAACAATTGCTGGCACGGCCATTCCGATGCGGATCTTGCCAACATGCTGGACGGTAAGTCGGCGCTTGGGCCTGACCCCTTCGCGCTCAACCCAACCAAGCAACGTTTTCAGAAAACAGCCGCCGCCTTTGCGGCCATTAAACGCATGGTCGATCTGTATGGCGGTGCGTTTGCCATTTTGGGCAATGGCGATAATGGGGTACGGTTGCGCATCAAACTTAAGATCGCATCCTGACCCTTATGACATCGTCTGACGATTTGCCGCCTGGTGACGCGGCGCCCGCGGAGAAGCGCGCTAACGTTGCCCTGTTCGTGACCTGCCTGGTCGATTTGTTCCGCCCCTCCATTGGTTTTGCAACGGTCAAACTGCTGGAAGAGGCGGGGCTGCGGGTGAGCGTGCCCCAAGGCCAGACCTGTTGCGGACAGCCCGCTTACAATTCAGGCGACCGTAAGAACGCCATGGCCATCGCCAAACAAACCATCACGGCACTGGAGCCGTTTGATTATGTGGTGGCGCCGTCCGGATCCTGCGCGGCCATGATTTCCGCGCACTACCCCGACCTCATGCGTGCCGACATTCAATGGTCCAAGCGCGCCCGCGCCGTGGCCATGAAGACCTTTGAGATTACGCAGTTTTTGGTCGACGTGCTCAAGGTCGAGAAAGTGGACGCCCGGTTCGAAGAAGACGTGGTCTATCACGACAGTTGTTCCGGGTTGCGGGAACTTAAGATCAAATCGCAGCCGCGCAAACTGCTTTCCTCCGTCGACGGATTACATTTCAAAGAGCTGATGGACGAAGAAGGGTGCTGTGGTTTCGGCGGCACGTTTTGCGTCAAATATTCCGATGTCTCCAACAAGATCGTCGACCGCAAAACGCAAGCCATCGAAGCCTCCGGCGCCGAAACGTTGATCGCGGGCGATCTGGGATGCCTGATGAACATGGCCGGTAAACTCAGCCGGGCCGGGTCTTCCGTCCGGGTACGTCACGTGGCCGAAGTGCTTGCCGGCATGACCGACGGTCCGGCCATTGGCGAACCGCAACCCGATGAGTAAACGGCCGGAAAACGATTATGGACGCCACGGCTAAAAGCTTCAAAGACCAGGCCAAGGACGGTCTCGAGAACGCGACGCTTCAGGATGCGCTTGGCAAACTTGGCTTCGGGTTTCCGCTGCTGCGCCAGATGGCGGCGGACGGTTTGCCGGAATTCGACGCCCTGCGCGATCAAGGCCGGGACATCAAGAACCATGTGCTTGAGCACTTGGACTACTATCTGGAACGCTTCGAAGAACAGGTCACAGGCCATGGCGGCCAGGTGCATTGGTGCCCGACCGACGGCGATGCCCGCGACGCGATCCTGAAAATCTGCCAAGAGGCCAGGGCTAAAACGGTCACCAAAGGCAAGTCAATGGTGACCGAAGAAATCGCCATCAACGCCCATCTGGAAGCGCACGGCATCAAGGCCATCGAGACCGATTTGGGCGAATACATCATTCAACTGCGCAATGAACCGCCAAGCCATATTGTCGGTCCTGCCATCCATCTTAACAAAGAACAAATTGCCGGAACGTTCCGGTCCCATCACAAGGAGCTCGATCCGGACCGCTCGCTCGAAGAAGTGCCCGCCCTTGTGCGGGAGGCGCGAGAAGTGCTGCGCCAAAAATACATCGATGCGGATGTGGGGATTACCGGAGCCAACTTCTTGGTCGCCGAAACTGGGTCCAGCATCATCGTCACCAATGAAGGCAATGGCGATCTGTCGCAAAGCTTGCCACGCATTCACATCGTCGTGGCCAGCATCGAGAAAGTGGTGCCGACGCTGGAAGATGCGTGCACCTTCTTGCGCTTGCTGGCGCGGTCGGCCACCGGGCAGGAATTCAGTGCCTATACGACCTTCTCTACCGGTCCCAAACGGCCGGACGATCCCGACGGTCCCGAGCAGTATCATGTCATTCTCTTAGATAATGGGCGGTCGGATCTTCTGGGGACGGAATTTCAAGACGTCCTGCGGTGCATCCGGTGCGGCGCCTGCATGAACCATTGTCCGGTCTATACCAGTGTGGGCGGTCATGCCTATGGATCGGTCTATCCGGGGCCCATCGGTTCCGTGCTCACACCGGCATTGGCGGGCATCGACCAAAGCCACCACCTGCCCAACGCGTCAACGTTCTGCGGCAAATGCGAAGAAGTGTGCCCTATGCGCATTCCGCTGCCCAAAATGATGCGCTATTGGCGGGAGCGCGCTTTCGACCAAGGCCAAGACCCGGTAGCGGCCCGCTGGGCCTTGGCGTTTTGGGCGACGGCCGCGCGCTGGCCCGCGCTTTATCATTTTGGTGCGAATGTTATGACCCGGCTTCTTCATTTTATGGGCAAGCGCGAAGGTCATTTGGTGCGGCTGCCCTTTGCGGGCGGCTGGACCCGGCACCGGGACTTCCCGACACCAGAACGGGCGACGTTCCAATCTCAATGGCGCAAGCGACTATGAGCGATCCACGGGCGCAAATTCTCGGCAAGATCAGAGAAATCCGCGGGCGCGGCGCGCTTTCCGCCAGCAATCGCCACATGCTGGACACCCGCCTTGCGGATCACCCGCGCAATGTGGTCCCGGCCCGCGCCGATGGTCCGCAGGCGGAGCTTATCGTTCAGTTTATGGATTATCTGGGCAAGGCCGGCGCCACGGTCTTGCGCGTCCCGAAGCGGTCCGATGTGCCGGCCGCCGTGGCCGAATATCTGCGCGACAATAATTTGCCGGGCCGGGTGCGCACCACATCGGACCCGGAAATCGATTCCCTTCCATGGTCGGATCAGGAGATGCTGGAGCGGACCGAGGGCCGCGCCGAAAAATCAGACGATGTGAGCGTGACCAGCGCGGTTGCCGGCATCGCCGAAACTGGAACGCTACTGCTCACCTCGGGCAAGCACACCCCCACCTCGCTGAACTTTCTTCCCGAAACACATATTGTGGTCCTGTCTGCGCAAACCGTTGTGGGCTCTTATGAAGACGCCATCGACAAGGTGCGCAAGCAAGGCCAATTGCCGCGCACGCTGAACTTCATCACCGGTCCGTCGCGCACGGCGGATGTGGAACTCACCATGGAAATGGGTGCCCACGGACCACGGCAGTTGCACGTGATTTTGGTGGATAACTAGAAGACCGCCCGCCCCATCAGTCCGGCGCCCATGACCCCCGATAGAACATAGACGGCCCGTTCGAAACTGCCTCTCGACAAGTGACGCGCTGCGATACGGCCGAACCAGATTGCCAGCAACACTACGGGAATGGCCATCGCCACCAGCACCACCACCTCCCACGTCCAAAGACCAAAGCCGGCATGGGTTGCGCAGATCAGCACGCTTGAAGGCAAAAAGAATCCTTGCAGTGTGCCGCGGAATTGATCGGGCGGCCAGTTCGCCAAGGACCCATAGATGACCACCGGCGGCGCATTGGTGTTATAGGCGGCGCCGAAACATCCGCCCGATACACCGGCCAGCGCGCGCCAGCCAATATGCTCACTGACAGAAAGAGGCACGTTGGCCAGCCGGAAAACGCTGAAGCAAAACAAGATCAGGCCAAGGCCCGCTTGCCCGATGGTGGGGTCCACCTCGCGCACCAGCAGGGCGCCCAAAGGCATGCCCAGGATTGAAAAGCCGATCAGCGTGGCGGCGGCCCGCAGATCAATGTGGCGCCACTCACCGGCAAGGGTCGCCAGAATGGTCAGCGTCATGACAATCGCCACCACAGGGGCGGCGACCGGTAGGCCCAACATGACGGTCAAAAACGGCATGGCGATAAGGGCAGTGCCAAAGCCGAGGCCTGCGTGAACCCCCACTGCAACAAACAGCACCAAAAGCACAAAAAAGGTTTCCATTTATGTCTTGTAAGCACTTCCGCTTATCAGCTCGTTAACGAATGGGTAACCACGAAAGCGCCCGAGGGACGCCGCGTTTTTGCCGAAAATAAACCCTATTACTTGATCATGTTGGGACCTGGCCACCCCTTCCCTAAATCTGATATTGGGGAGGGGGACGGCACAGCGACACCATTTCAAGGTGATACCATGTGCAAGTTTCTTTTGGTCGGCGGCGGCAAGATTGGCGAAATGATCGCCGAAATGCTGAGCAATACAGGCGACTACGACATAACGGTTGCGGATCGCTGCCCCGATGCCCTGCAGAAATTTTCGGAACTGGATCGGGTGACCTGCATTGGGCTCGACGTTACCGATGACTCCGCCCTTAAGCGGGCGATCGCCGGTCACGACGCGGTCTTAAGCGCCTTGCCCTATGACGTGACCAAGCATTTGGCCCAGGCGGCCGCCGATTTGGGCGTGAACTATTTCGACCTTACGGAAGATGTGGCGGGCACCCGCTATGTTCGTCAGCTGGCGGAGAATGCGGACAGCGCCATCATGCCCCAATGCGGCCTGGCACCGGGATTCATTTCGATCGTCGCCCATGATTTGGCGCACGAATTCGATGAGATTTACGATGTGCGCATGCGCGTGGGCGCATTGCCTCAATATCCGTCAAATGCGCTCAAATATAATCTCACTTGGAGCACCGAAGGCGTCATCAACGAATATTGCAATCCGTGCGAGGCAATCCGCGATGGCGAACAGCGGGAAATTATGCCGCTGGAGGGCAAAGAGAGCTTTGCCCTGGACGGTGTCGATTACGAAGCGTTCAACACCTCCGGCGGTCTGGGCACGCTGTGCGAAACCCTTGCCGGAAAGGTGCGGAATCTAGACTACAAGAGCGTGAGGTACCCCGGCCATTGCGACATTGCCAAATTGCTTGTGCGCGATCTGGGATTGAGCCGCCGGCAAGACCTGCTCAAACAAATTCTCGACGAAGCCCTACCCCACACTTTGCAAGACGTGGTGATCATTTTCGTTACTGTGAGCGGCATGAAGGGCGGCAAATTGTGCCAGGAGAGCTTTGCGAAAAAAATCTACGCCAAGGAGCTCTACGGCAAACAGCGCGGCGCCATCCAAATCACCACCGCCGCCAGTGCCTGCGCCATCATCGATTTGATGCAGGACGGCAAACTCCCCAAGCAAGGCTTCATCAAGCAGGAACAAGTGCGTTTGAACGATTTCCTGTCAAATCGCTTCGGCCAGCATTATGCGTAAACGATCTGATATATTCCGCATCCGAAGCTTATCAGTAGTACGAGAATGACCACCATTTGGCCCCACGCAATGGGCCATAACTGTGGATAGGCGATGAGCGCCCCCCAATAGGTCAGGTAGCACCCGAAGATTAGGCCCCACAACAGCAGCAAATGCCCTACGGGAACAGGTGCCACTAAAAGGTGCCATAGCAAATATCCGGCGGTCGTCAGAAAGATGATCGAGATGTGGTACCAGCAGGCATGGTAACTGGCCGTGACGACGGGTGCTGCATTGCTCGCTTTGAGTTCTTTGACCGTGTGCGCTTGTCCCCATCCAATGTGACCGATTCCTAAGATCAGACATGTCGCGATCGTAATGATGAGCGGTGACATGTGCCCTCCCGCAACTTTGCTCTCGACTTTCCGACAATCCTCGCAGAAGATCATACCTGAGGATTATTCAGGTTTTAAACTCGGGTTTGTAGAACGCATGAAAGAAGCCTACAGGCCACGCAAATCCCCGGTTCAAGAGCGTAGCCGTGCCACCGTCAGCGCCATTTTGGAGGCTGCCGCTCAGGTTCTGAAACGGCAGGGCTATGCAAAAACCACCACCAATGCCATCGCACAGCGGGCGGGCGTCAGCATCGGCTCGGTCTATGAGTATTTTCCGGACAAGAACGCCATTTTTGCTGCACTGAAGGAGAAGCTGCACCGCGATCAATTTGAGAAAGTTACTCAGCGCCTGACGATAGATTCTGCGGCGCCCCCCCAATCCGCCGTTCGACGGCTTCTCCAGGCACGCATCGAGGCCGCGCTGGAACAGCCGGACGTGGTGGCGATCCTAAACAAAGAAGTTCCGGCAAGTGTTTTTGCAAGCACACGGGAAGACGATTTCGTCACCTTCTCGGCTCTGATGGCAGCATTCGCCGAGCGCTACGAAAAACAAATCCGTATCAAGAACTTAGATACCGCTATTCCGCTGGGTATTCAAATGGTAGATCTGACCATCAACCACATGGCGGCTCATCGAACCGCCGAACTGGAAGATCCAGCCTTTTTGGATGAACTTGCCGATATGATGTGCCGCTACATCCTCAAATGAAACAGAAGATTTTATGCGCGCCGAACGTTTATGAAGCACCCGCCGTTTCCCATTCGGCGACATTCTTGTAGAGCCGCGCCAGCAGTGTACGGAGCTGTTTGGTTTCTTCCGGCGAAAAGCCTTCAAGCGGAATTACTTCGAATTTGCGCGCCTGGGGAATGATCTCTTCGATGAGCTTGATGCCCGTCTCGGTGAGTGTCACGGTCACCGCCCGTGCATCGCCCCCTTCACGGGTGCGTACAAGCAGCCCATCCTTCTCAAGCTTGGTGAGCACCCGCGAGACCGTCCATAATTCGATGCTGGTAAAGTCTGCAATCTCACCGATGCGCATGTGCCCCGTCTGATAAACCGATGCGAGCAAGCGCCAGGTTGTGATGTCGATGCCGTGTTTCTTCAGCAGGGCGCTGAACCGGGCCGCCACGGTGCTGCCCGCCCGGTTGAGCAGGAACGGCACAAACACCGTCAGATCAAACTTCGAACGCGTCATCGGCAACTCTCCCCTACCGTCACTCATTTACGCGTGCGCTTCGATGTAATGTTATTCCGCCGCCGCTGCAACCACCCGATGGAACACGTCGGGGCTGGGCAGTTTGTCGGCATCCGGAACGTCGATGCGGATTTCGTCGTCCTCTTCCACGGCGTCCTCAAGATAGATGGCCTTCAACTCTTCAAAACTCGCGACCAAATCATCGCGCATCACCGGCAGACCGGGCAGCAGATCCGCGCAAGCGACTAGGCCGAAGTCGAGCTTGTCCAAATAACTCTGTACCGTGATGTTCAGCCCCTGCCCGTGGGCCACGGCCGAGACCGGATGATAGTGTTCCATCTTGGCGCCCTTGAGAAAAATCTCGTGGCGGGGGCCGGCCACATTGGAAATGATCAGATTGGCGATGGGCCGGTGCATATTGGCAAGTTGCAAGGCGCCATAGGCCTGGGCCGCCCAGCGCATGGCAAGCGGCGCGCCGAACACATTGAAGTTCTGGATCATCGCGTCCTTTGTGGCTTCCACATCGCCTTTCGCCTCAACGCTCGCCAAATGCACAAACTCAAGCCGCTCGGCAGGATCTTCGATGTGTGTGCCCAAAGGGCAGGTCATGCTGGTGACCAAGGTGCCCATTTCATCGGAGCCTTGGGCTTCGCCCCGGCGTAGCGACACCGGCACGGCCGCCGTCAAGCTTTCTTCGGGCAGATCCTCTAGCCGGTCCAGAAACCGCCGAAGCGCACCGCCGCACATGGCCATCACCACATCGTTCAGCGTCACGCCGGCCGCCTTTTTTATCGCCTTCACGTCTTCCAGCGGAACCGACGCCATGGCGAATCTCCGGTGCTTGCCGATCACCCGGTTGAAATGGGTGCGGGGCGCCGTTAGCGCAAACGGTGAAACGCGCTCGCGGTCGAGTGCCACACCGGCCACATGGCGCACCGCACTGAACAGGCTGGGCAGTTTGCGCGCCAATTCGACCGGCTGATAGAGGAACCGTCCGTAGGCGTCGGCAATGAGCGTCAGGGCTGAGGGTTCGGGCAGCTTCGCCACCTGCTTCGGCGGCGCCACTTTCCGGGGACGCTTTGTCTTGTCGAACATCACATCCAATTGGGCAACGCCGGATTCACCGTCGATGACCGAGTGGTGGATTTTGATCACAAGCCCCACCCGATTGCCTTCAAGGCCTTCGACCAAGGTGTATTGCCAAAGCGGCCGGTCGAAATCGAGCGGGCGTTCCTGAATTCTGGCAACGGCGTGTTCGTATTGCGCCATGGTGCCCGGCTTGGGCAGCACATAGCGCTGGACGTGATAGTCCAAGTCGATCTCGTCCGCTTCCACCCAAACCGGATGATCGAGGTTGAGCGGCGTGCGCTTCGGCTTCACGCGGTACGTCTTCAGCAAATGGGCACGTGACTTCACATGCTCCTTCAAATCCCCATAGAACGTCTTCGCTTTGCCGCGCGGCAGTTTGAAAATCGGCGCACTCGCCACATGCATCGGCATGCTGGAGGTTTCAAAGTGAAGCCAGCTTGCGTCCAGTGCTTTGACCTTATCGACAGGCATTTGATGCTCCTACGGTTGAACTCGACAAACAGTACGGCAGCTCCAGGGCCCTCCCGGAGCCCCCATTGGGGGACCGGGAAAGGCAGAAAAACCCGCTTTCCCCAACGTTTATTTAGTAGCATCTGCAAATATTGTCAATGCAATTATTGCAATTGCAACTAATTTAGGCAGGTGCTGCCTCTTTCATCACCGTGCAATTGGGATTGAGGCTCAAACGGCCGGTTGCTGCTGGGTTGCACAATGAATGCCGCCCCCGGTCTCGCCAATCGGATCCACATTGAGGGCGACAAGCTTTCGATCTGGATAGAGCGCCGATAGTTTTACAGCCGCTTCTTCATCGGTTTTGCGGTCGCCGAACTGAGGGGCGATGACCGCGCCGTTGCAGGCATAATAGTTCACATAGGATGCAACGAATTCTTGGGATATCACCCGGGTGTCCTGGGGCTCCGGAATGATCGTCATCTCGAACGCGCGTCCGTGCGCATCGGTAGCGGATTTCAGTATTTCGTATGTTTCGAATGCTGCGGCGGACCAGGGATCTTCCGGCAACACAGTGCTTGGCAACTGGATGACGACCTTTCCGGGTCCGGCGAATCGCGCCAGCGCATCAATGTGAAAATCTGTGATGTCCGCGCCCTTTATCCCGGGGGCCCAGATTATTTTCTCGGCGCCCAATGCCTCCAACAACAGCGCCGAAACCTGATCGCGTGAGCCGTCGTTTCGATTTTCGTTCACCCAACTGCTCTCGTGAGCGATGAGGGTGCCATCCCCATCGGTTTCGACACCCCCCGCCTCACCCACCAGGCCGTTGTTGAGAAACGCCAACTCAAGGCGTTCGGCGACGCGCTCAGCAATGCGCGCGTCATTATCATGAACCTGCTTATCGCCCCAGCCGTTGAAATTGACGCTGCGGATGGCGAGGTCGCCTGACCCGTTTCGGACAAACAAGGGGCCTGAATCCCGGCACCAAAGATCATCCGTGGGAATGTTCCAAATGTCGATCGCTTGGCTCAATTTGCGGCGGGCGCTTTTCGCATGTCGCTCATCCATGAGCATCACCACCGGTTCAAACTCCGATATGGTGTTGGCAATATCGGCAATAGCCTGCTGCAACATGTCCAGGAACACCGCATCGGGATGAACCACCGGGTTCACGGGCCATTGCATAAATGTGCGTGCATGCGGCTCTGCCTCGTCCGGTAGCCAAAAAACATCTTCTGCCATGGTGGCCATATCCCCGCGTCCTAATACCGCGCCCGGGGCCGCCGCCACCGAAGCGGCCGCCAATCCGTGTTGCAGAAACCGCCGCCTTGAGATCGCCATACTGCCCCCATCAAAGAGTCGCCCACAGACCCGCTTTCCTTTAGGGGTCGAGAACGACGCCATACGTTTGACGAACGGCGCGCCCGACACCAATATGCCCGGCAAGAATCACCCGCGCATGTGCAAGGAAGGACAAGTATGTCATTACCGTCGCGATGTTGGATAGCCGTCATTGGAATACTGTTGACGGTCTTTGTGGTCTCTTTGCCCGCTTCGGCCAAGACACCTAAGGACACGCTGGTGATGGCCTCCCAATTCGACGACATCGTGAGCCTCGATCCTGCAGAGGTGTTTGAATTCAGCGGCGCGGAGTATACGGCCCAGGTTTACGACCGGCTGGTGGCGTTCGACCTGGACGACATCAGCATCATCCTGCCGTCGGTCGCCGAAAGCTGGACCGTGTCGGAGGACGGGAAGACGTTTACGTTCAAGATCCGGCAAGACATTACATTTCATTCGGGAAATCCGCTCACGGCGCGCGATGTCGCCTTTTCGTTGCAACGTGTGGTGAAGCTGGGCAAGACCCCAGCTTTCATTCTGACCCAATTCGGACTGACGCCCGAAAATGTGGAGGAATTGGTTCAAGCGGTTGACGACGAAATGCTCACCTTCACAACGGACCAGGCCTATGCGCCTAGCTTCATTCTCTACTGCCTGACCGCCAATGTGGCGTCGGTGGTGGACTCGCAGCTTGTCCAAAGCAAGGCGGTGAATGGCGATTACGGGCATGGCTGGCTGCGCACCAATTCGGCGGGCTCCGGCCCGTTCAAGCTCAATGCCTGGCGTCCCAATGACGCGCTGATTTATGACCGGTATGACGGCTATTGGAAGGGCGAACCGGGCTTCACGCGTGTGTTCGTGCGCCACATTGCCGAGACGTCCACCCAGAAACTGCTTCTGGAAAAAGGCGACATTGACGTGGCCCGGGATTTGACCGCGGATCAATTGGCCGCCCTGGCCGACCATAAAAAGATCGATCTCGTAAGCCGCCCCCGCGGCGAAATCATGTATCTCAGCCTTAACGTGGAACGGGAACCGTTTTCGTCCGTAGAGGGACGGCAAGCGCTTAAATATCTGGTGGATTATGAAGGCATTGCCTCCACCCTTCTCAACGGTCAGGTGCGCGTGCACCAGGCTTTCCTGCCGGTTGGATTTCTTGGCGCCTCCCAAGAAACACCGTTTGCGCTGAATGTCGACAAAGCGAAAGAGCTGTTGGCGGCGGCAGGCTTGGAAGAAGGCTACAAGACTACCTTGGATGTGCGCAATCTGCCCGAGCTATTGAAGATCGCGGAAGCGATCCAAGCGAGCTTTGCGCAAGTGGGCATCGAGGTGGAAATCCTGCCCGGTACCGGCAGGCAGGTGCTGACACGTTACCGGGCGCAAAAGCACGACATGCATTTGGGCCAATGGGGCCCCGATTACCAGGACCCGCACACAAACGCGCAAACCTTTGCGGCCAATCCCGATCCGTCAGAGGCGTCGACCTTGCGCACTCTGGCCTGGCGCAACAAATGGGACGCGGCCGAGCTAACGCCGCAGACCACCGCGGCCGTGTTGGAGCGCGATCCGGCGACCCGCGCCGGCATGTATATGGAAATCCAGCGCGCCCATCAGCAGAGCTCACCTTTCATTATCATGTTCCAGCGCGTTGCCGTCATTGCCCATCGAAAGAACGTCAGTGGGCTGATCTGGGGCCCCAGCTTCGACACCTATTTTTATTGGCAGGGGACGAAATCAAAGTAGCCCTTTATGGCGCAGGCGGAGTGGCACCAGAAAAGCGGCGATGACCCTGCGGCAGCGCGCGCACATCGATGGACCCTCAAAGCACTTTCCACCGCCGGCACCATCGCGCTCACATTCTTCGGATTGTTGCTGGTTACGTTTCTGATCGCGCGGGTGGTTCCCATCGATCCCGTGCTGGCAGTCGTGGGCGACCGCGCCACGGAAGAAGTTTACGAGCAAGCCCGGCAGGACATGGGCCTCGACCGGCCGGTGCCGGTGCAGTTCGCCATCTATGTGAGGGATGTGCTGCAGGGCGACCTTGGCACGTCCACATTGACCGCGCGGCCGGTTGCCGAAGACATCGCCCGCGTCTTCCCGGCGACCCTTGAGCTTGCGACAATCGGTACACTGATCGGCGTCTTGCTCGGCGTTCCCTTAGGCGTTTGGGCCGCTGCCCGGCAAGGAAGCGCCGTCGATCAACTCATCCGCTTTGTGGGCCTTGTGGGCTATTCCGTGCCCATCTTTTGGTTGGGATTGGTGGGCCTGCTATTGTTCTATGTGCAGCTTGATTGGGTGAGCGGCCCCGGGCGGGTCGACATCTTCTATGACGGCGTGGTGCCCCCGGTAACCGGCGCGCTGTTGCTGGACAGTTTGATCGCCGGAAACACGGAGGTGTTTTGGAACGCGGTCTCACACATTATTCTGCCGGCAACGCTGCTGGGCTATTTCAGTCTGGCCTATATCAGCCGCATGACCCGCAGCTTTATGCTGACCGAACTCAGCCGCGACTACATCACCACGGCGCGGGTCAAGGGGTTGTCTGAGCGCCAAGTGATTTGGGGACACGCCTTTGCCAACATCCGTGTGCCCCTCATCACCGTGATCGCCTTGTCCTATGCGGGATTGTTGGAGGGCTCCGTGCTTACGGAAACGGTGTTCGTGTGGCCGGGGCTCGGCAGCTACATCACCAACGCCTTATTTGCCGCCGACATGAACGCTGTCCTCGGTGGCACATTGGTGGTGGGCATGGTCTTTGTGGGCCTCAACCTGCTCTCCGACGTGCTCTATCAGTATCTGGACCCAAGGGCGCGCCAATGACGGAACCCACCGCCACCTTCCGGGAATGGCTAAGCGCGGCCGACCCTGCCTCGCGCGCCCAAGCGCAGGCGCAGGAAATCTACCGGGCTGCGCTGGCCCTTGCGGCCAATCCGTTGACATTGATCGGCGGACTTATTGTCTTGGCGCTTCTGCTGACCGCCCTGTTCGCGCCTGTGCTTACGATCTATGCCCCCAACGACCAGGATTTGGCGAACCGGCTGGCGCCGTCGTCTTCGCTCCACCTTCTGGGGACGGACGAATTGGGCCGCGATATCTTCTCCCGCATCGTTCATGGGGCGCGTTTGACGCTTTACATTGTGATCGTGGTTGCGCTGACCGCCGCCCCCGCAGGGCTCGCCATTGGCGCCACCGCCGGATATCTGGGCGGCGTCACCGAAACGATCCTCATGCGGATTACCGATATTTTCCTGGCGTTTCCGAAACTGATCCTGGCACTCGCCTTTGTCGCCGCCCTGGGCGCGGGTCTCAACAGCGCCATTCTCGCCATTGCACTCACGGCCTGGCCCCCCATTGCCCGCATTGCCCGGGCGGAGGCGTTGGTCATCCGCCAAAGCGATTTCATAGCCGCCGTCCGTTTGATGGGCGCATCCGACGCCCGCATCATCTTCCGCCATGTGGTGCCGTTATGCGTGCCGTCCGTCATCGTGCGCATCACCCTTGATATGGCGGGGATCATCTTGATCGCGGCGGGGCTTGGCTTCCTGGGACTAGGCGCGCAACCGCCCGCACCGGAATGGGGCGCCATGGTGTCCAAGGGCCGCGAGTTCCTTACCGACCAATGGTGGATCGCCACCTATCCCGGTATCGCCATCTTCATCGTCAGTATGGGATTTAATCTGCTGGGCGACGGCTTGCGTGACGTTCTGGACCCGCGGGAGGCCACCCGATGACGGGCTCCATCATAAAGGCGCAGGATCTGACCGTCACTTTTCCCAGCCCGCAAGGCCCGCAGTCGGTGGTGGACAAGGTGTCGTTCCAATTGGGGCCGGAGAAACTCGGTATTGTGGGAGAATCCGGATCGGGCAAATCCATGACCGCGCGGGCCGTGCTCGGCCTGGTGCCCACACCAGGTCGCGTGACGGCAACGACCCTCTCCTATCGCGACAATAACCTTCTGACGATGCCGGCCACACAGTTGCGCAAACTGCGCGGCGCCAAACTGTCCATGATCCTTCAGGATCCGAAGTTTTCCCTCAACCCGGTGATGCGCGTGGGCGATCAAATCGCCGAAAGTGTCCGCCTGCACCAAGACGCTGACCGCAGAACATCAAGGGAAAAAGCGCTGGAGATCCTAGCCCGCGTGCAAATTGCCAACCCCGACCGGGTTTACGGCCTCTACGCACACGAAATTTCGGGCGGTATGGGCCAGCGCATCATGATTGCAATGATGATCGCGGCCAAGCCCGATGTGTTGATCGCCGACGAACCCACATCCGCCCTCGACGTGACCATCCGTGGTCAGATCCTTCAATTGCTCGACGACCTCATCGGCGAACAGGGCACGTCGCTCATCTTCATCAGCCATGATCTCAACCTGGTTGCCAAATATTGCGACCGCATTTTGGTGATGTATCGGGGCAGCGTCGTGGAAACGCTCGACGCGCAGAACCTGCATGCCTCACAGCATCCCTACACCAAAGGTTTGCTGGATAGCCTGCCGCGGCTTGACGACACGCGCACGCGACTACCTGTCCTCGATCGGAGCGTCCTGTGATCCGCGTCGATGATCTCACCGTTTCGTTCGGCCGTGGAGACGCGCGGTTCGTGGCCGTCAATCAAGCAAGCTTCGACGTTGCAGCCAACAGTGCTTTTGGGCTGGTGGGGGAATCGGGCTCGGGTAAATCCACTTTGCTGCGCGCACTGTGCGGTCTCGTGCCGGTCGAGAGCGGCACGTTTGACCTTGAGTCGGACAAAAAACCGCAAATGGTGTTTCAAGATCCTTTTGGGTCACTCCACCCGCGCCAGACGGTGGACCAGGCATTGCGCGAACCCTTGCTCATTCATGGGGTCTCCGACCAGGAGCCCCGCATTCACCAAATCATGGAAAATGTTGGGTTGTCACCCACGTTACGTTTTCGCTATCCGCATCAGCTCTCCGGCGGCCAGCGGCAACGGGTGGCAATCGCGCGGGCGCTTGTTCTGGAACCGGACATCTTGCTGCTGGACGAGCCCACTTCCGCGCTCGATGTGTCGGTGCAAGCGGAAATCCTCAACCTCTTCAAAGACCTGAAGGAACAGCGCAATCTCACTTACATCATGGTAAGCCACGACCTGGCCGTGGTGAGCTTCTTGTGTGATGCCATCGCCGTTATGAAGGACGGCCGCATTGTCGAGCAGCTTTCCCGCGACCGATTCGCCGCTCAAGACGCTATTGATCCGTATACGAACTCTCTCTTCCAAGCCTATCAGTAGTGATAGGCATCGCCTGCCCACTAATAAGACTTCGGCATGCCGAGTACGTGCTCGCCGATGAAGGAGAGAATGAGGTTGGTTGAAATCGGCGCCACTTGATAGAGCCGGGTTTCGCGGAATTTGCGTTCCACGTCATACTCTTCGGCGAAGCCAAAGCCCCCATGGGTTTGCAGGCACGCTTCAGCCGCCGCCCAGGAGGCCTCCGAGGCCAACAGCTTGGCCATATTGGCTTCCGCGCCGATGACCTTGCCTTCTTCGAACAGGGCGGCCGCTTTGCGCACCATCAGATCGGCGGCTTCGGTCTGGGCGTAAGCCCGGGCGATGGGAAACTGGACCCCCTGGTTCTGACCGATGGGCCGGCCGAACACTTGCCGCTCATTGGCATAAGCCGTCGCCTTGTCGATGAACCAGCGGGCATCGCCAATGCATTCCGCGCCGATCAACACCCGTTCCGCATTCATCCCGTCGAGGATGTACCTAAAGCCCTTGCCTTCTTCGCCAATCAAGTTTTCGGCAGGTACTTTCATATCTTCGAAAAACACTTGGGTCGTGGAATGATTGATCATGGTGCGGATGGGCTGAATGGTGAGCCCATTGCCCAACGCTTCCTTCATGTCCACCACGAAAACGGAAATGCCTTCCGTACGCTTCTTCACTTCCTCCGCCTTTTGCGTGCGCGCCAGCAGCAGCATGAGATCCGAATGCTCGGCGCGAGAGGTCCAAATCTTTTGGCCATTGACCACGTAGTGATCGCCTTGGCGTTCGGCGCGGGTACGCAATGACAATGTGTCAGTCCCATTGGTGGGTTCCGACACACCAAAGGCCTGAAGGCGCAATTCACCGCTGGCAATTTTCGGGAGCCATTGTTCTTTTTGTTTGTCCGACCCGTGGCGCAGGATCGTCCCCATAATGTACATCTGCGCATGACATGCGGAGCCATTGCAGCCCGCGCGCTGAATTTCTTCGAGCACCGCCGCCGCTGCCGTCAACCCCAAGCCGCTGCCGCCATATTCTTCCGGGATCAGCGTTGCCAGAAACCCGGACTCGGTAAGCGCGTTCACGAACTCCGTCGGGTAGGCCCGTGCCTCGTCCTTCTTGCGCCAGTATTCGCCCGGATATTTGGCGCAGAGGGCTTGCACAGCGGCGCGAATTTGTTTGATGTCCTCACTATCTTCGTAAATCTGAGACATGAAGGCTCCTTCGATCCCCTGATGTATTGGGGATCTATGTAGCATTCAATTTGGTCTCAATCTCCCCCCAATTTCGCACCAGCGACATCAAGTCCGTCTTGCCCAGCTTGGCATCGAGTTCCTTTTGGGCCTTGCGCCACAAGGGCATGGCCGCGTCGAGCCGTGCGCGACCCGCCTTGGTCAGCTTGAGCACCTGGGCCCGACCGTCTTTTTCATCCGCCAGGCTTTCGATGAGATCCGCTTTGATCAGAGGGCGGATGTTCCGTCCGAGTGTGGAGCGGTCCATCACCAGCGCATCGGCTATGCGATTGAGATTGGCGGCGCCGGAAACAGCAACGGAATTGAGAATGGTGAATTGGGTAATGCGCAAATCCACTTCCGACAAATGGTGGTCGTAAGCGCGTGTGATCGCCCGCGACAGTTTGCGTACGTTGAAACAGGCGCATTCCTCGCCCACACGCCAATGGACCCGATCCTGTTTCTTTGCGTTCCGTATTGTCATGCGGGTTCCAACTCTCCCTCCAATGATCCGTAAACGCCCCAACAATTGCGCAGCTTCTTCACCAGCGCCACATCCCCCTCCACCGAGAACGTGCCGTCGGCCAGCGCTCCTTCCACATCGAAGCCATGTTCGAACAGTTTTGGGAATCGTTCGGAGTCCATAGTGATCTTAACATCGGGTGCTTTGGCTTCCTCAAATTCGATGGACAGCACACCCTTCCGAATATCGATCGCCGCGGTCATGCCACCCAAATCAGGGAAGGTCACTTGATAAAGCGCCTCAAGCCCGCGGGCCTTCCCGCGCTGGAACGTCAAGGTCATGTTGAACATGAAGGAAAACGGATCGTCCGCATTGATCGTCCAGCGCACGCGCTTCGGTGTTTTTTCGGGGAAGCGTTTTGCGAGCCAATCTTCCGCATCGGACCGGGGCAGGACGTAAACGGTCTCTTTCTTGTGTTGCAGCGGTTCCACATATTGTTTTCGGAATGCCACCTTGTCGTCGAGAAACGGCGCCAGCACATCCTCGCCTGCGGGACACACGGAAATGCAATAAGCGGCTTTGTAGTTGGCTTTGAAGCTCAGGCTTTGCCACATGGACACGGTCTCATTGATGGGCACGCGTTCGCGATAGTCCTCGCGGCTGTCACTATCGGCGATTTCCTCCACCCAATCGGCAAAGCCACCCATAAACTCCCGGTAATTGTGGGCATAGCACGCCGAGAAATTGAAGCTGCCGTCCATGCCGATGGCTTCCACCGGGCACGCCGCCACGCACAGCTTGCATTCGAGGCAGGGTGCGTAGTCGAGCGGCCGGCTTTCTTCATCCACATGCGCGTCGATGAGCACCGTGCCCAGCAAAATGAAGTTGCCGAACTTGGGATGGATTACATTGCGGTGTATGCCCATCTTGCCGAGCCCGGCCGCTTCGGCGATGGGCTTGTGCGCCACCGCCCAGATCACGCCCGGAAAATTCTGCATCTCCTGAGGGAAGGCCGCCACCGCGTTGACCGCGCCGATACCTTCTTTGTCGAGGGCCCGCACAATGGCCCGCGCGGCCGCATTCACCTCGTCATAAGTCTCATGGAACTCCATATTGGCGATGGAGCGCACCGCGCTGCGCACCGGATTGCGGTTCATCTTGCACACCAAAGAGATCAGCGTTTTGGTGTGGGGATACGCTTCCAGGATTTTCGGCGCCTGACTGGCGACCTCTTCCCGGTCCAAGCTCACAAAACCCACATCATCCGCGCCATGGTCGAGGCAGAGCTGGCGCAGCCACGTGCCCGATAGTTTTGTGCGCGCAGCCGGGGCATCCCCTTGAGCGGCACGCACTTTCTTGACGGCGGGATGGTCTTCTAATCGCATGGCACGAGCCTTTGATCTCGATTTAGGGGTATATGCCCATAATATATTAGTTGTATATGCCCCTATAGAGCAAAAAAAGCAACCCCTAGCACGAAGAAGGGGGCAGTTAGGCGCCCCTACTTAAACGGATCGTCGAAGAATAATTCTTGCACTGCGATGTAGACCTCAGGCACGCCGCCAATCGGGTAGTACTCTTCAATCTCGATGGCGCGCGTGTTGCCGTCGAATTCGAACTGGATTTCCACCCGCGGCATGTCGAGCCGTTCGGCGGCCGTAAGCTCGATGGCTTTAATCCGTTCACTGATGAGTGTGCGGAGAAGCTCCATCTCTTCCGCCGTGGCGGTGCGTTTAACCACCCGGTTGGGCACGTTTTCCTGGCTTTCTTCGATGCGAATCTGATCGCCGCGCAGCTTGACCGATTTATTCTGAGTGTTTTGGCCCGTGTCGTCCGGCTGGAGATAGAGGGTCATCTCGAATTCGCTCTCGGCCGCCAAAGCCGGCCAGGCCAACAGCAGAGCGCACACCATCACGAAAAACCGCATCAAAACCTCCTCAACGCGTCATCTCCAACGCCAAACCCTAGCACATCCGCCCACGCGGGGCTTACGCATATCAGCGCAGATGTTAATAATCGCTTGTGTCATTGTCCGGCATTTACATCTCTGTGTGAGGAACCGAAAGGCTTGGCGCCATGACGAAACCGACGCCCTTGCTGTCCGTTGCGGGCCCGAACGACCTGGACCACGTGCTGCCGTTGGTCCAAGGGTTCCGCGATTCATTGGGCGCGGCCGATCCTCCGGACGACGCGCTGCGTGTAAGCCTGGCCCAGGGGCTTGCCGACCCGTCCCTTGAGTTTGCGTTGGCGGCCTTGGACGGCGTGCCGGTGGGCTACACCCAAACGCTCTTCCGGTTTTCCGTTTGGGCGGGCGGCACGACCGCGTTTCTGGACGATTTGTTCGTCTCCGAAACCGCGCGGCGCCAGAAGTTAGGCCGCACCCTGTTGGACCACGCCCTGGATCGGGCGCGCGCGCACGGCGCCAAATCCCTGTCGCTCACCACCAATGAAAAGAACGTGCCTGCGCAGACCCTTTACAAGAGCGCGGGTCTTGTGGAGGCGTCGGAACCGCGCTGGGGCGACGGGCGCGATGTGGCGTGGATTATCCAACTCGATCACACCAAAAGGGCGTGAACCTTCTTGGTTGACGCTTACTTTGCAAGCCTTTCAAAGAGCGATCCAAAGCGGGCGAGACTTTCTTCGTGTGCAGCCATGACATGATGCCTGGGCCCGCCTTGCCGGCGATTTCTTAGTAATTGCTCAATCGCCTCTTCGACCACCGCCTGAAGCTGACACCCCTCCCGCTTGGCGAGCATACGCAAATCATTCAGCAACATATGGTCGACGTCCAATTCCAGCTTCGCTCTCTTGTGCGTTTTCTCTTTCACATCGACACCAGCCCCGCTTCTTTGAGCGGACCGAAAACGCTTTCCGGTACGATCGTGCGGATGCCGGTTTCGTTCAGGTCGGGTTCCACCCGCCGGCCTTGAGCCATTAGGTCGCGGGCGCGCACCTCATCGCCCTCGCGCACCGCCACGCCAGCCAAAAACGGATAGGACGCCGGAAATTTGGGGTCCGCGCGAATGGCATGCTCCAATCGCTCACGTACTTGCTCTGTGCGGCCCAGTGTTTCGAGCCCCATGGAAAGTCCATAGAGCCAAAAGGCGATGCCCGGCGCCTTGGGACTGATGCGGATGGCGGCTTCCATAAGCGGCACACCCTCTTCCGGCCGTCCCTGCAGGATGAGCGCAAAGCCGTAAGCTGCATGGGCTTGCGCATTGGACGGATCAATTTCGATGGCGCGCTGCAAATGCACCAGGCCCTCGTCCACGCGCCCCACATCGCACAAGGCACAACCGGAAAAACCTAGAACGTCCGTCGACTGATTATCAAGCGAAACGGCACGCTGGGCGAGCTCCACCACTTCCTTCGTAACGTGCCCATCTGCATCCTCAAGAAAGCCGTATACGGTGGCAATCCCCTTCATCAACGCTAAATGGCTGATGGCGGGGGCAAAATCGGGATCAACCTTCAGCGCCTTTTCCAGCGCCTCGATGGTGTCGGCGAGACCCTTCTTGTTCCACCCGGTCCGATGAAGAACCGATTGCGCGCGCTTATATTCGTCAAGCGCGGTGGGGTTCACTTTAGACCGGGCCCACAGCGTGCGCACTTCCGCTAAATTCAATTCGGAGCCCAGATGGGTGACGATCTCGGCGATCAAATCGTTTTGCAGCGACATCAACTCTGCCGCCGGGCGGTCGAAGTTATCCGCCCAAATGTGTCCGCCGGTGCGGGTATCGATCAATTGTGCCGTGATGCGCAGATGGTCATTGGCGCGGCGCACGCTGCCTTCCAGCGCATAGGCGACGCCCAACTCGTCGTGCAGTTCTTCCACCGGCACTGTTTTGTTGCGATAAGTTAGCGCCGTGGTGCGCGAGAGAACGAAGTAATTGGGCATGCGTGCAAGCTGGGTAGTGAGATCTTCATGGATCGCGTCCGCCAAGACGCCATCGGCGGGGTCCGTCGAGATGGTCTGAAACGGCAGCACAATCATCGATGTGCCGTCGGGTTTGGGGCGCGGCCGCTCCGACAGCTCCGTTGCCGGTGGGGATACCGCGGTAGAAGCATCAGCCTTGTTTGACGAAAACAGCCCGTTAATCAGCTTGCCCACGGGCGATAAGAACACGCCGGTGACCACCACCAAAGCCGCCAGCCCCGACAGCAACCCTTCGCGGCTTTCAATCCACACAAGAAATGACTCAATGAATTCCATGGGTTCCCCAACTCGTCTGCGTACCATCATAGACGGGGTGAGAAGTTAGGGCGAGCCTTTGATGTTGCCCCTATTGTGCCCAGCCGCCGCTGAAGGGGAAGGCTTGACCCACGAAGAAATCGCTTTCATTGGACGCAAGGAACAACGCAAAGAGGGCATCTTCCCGAGGCTTCGCCAACCGGCCCAACGGCACGGTCTTTTTCATGAACGCCTGAAACTTTTCCGTCTCCGTCACTTCCGGCGGATAGTAATCCGGGTTTTCCACGAAGTTCTGAGCGATCAAATTGATCTGCACATTGTGGGGGGCGGCTTCCAATCCGACGGCCCGCACATAGCCCACTTGCGCGGCCCGCGCCGCGCTATAGGCCCCCACCCCCTTGCTGCCCTTCACGCCCGTGGCACTGCCGAAGACGACAATCTTGCCCGATTTGCGCGCATACATTTGCGGCAACACGGCACGCACCATGCGGTGCATGGGGTGGACCATGCCGTCGAACGGTCCGGCCCAAAGCTCATCCGTGAGGTCTTGGGCGAGCTTACCGCCCACCGGGTCTGCCGCGAAATTGATGATCAGCACATCGATTTCGCCTGCCGCGTCGACAATGGCAGCGGCCTCTGCCTCATTCTGAGGGATGCCGTCATCGGCGATCACCTCTGCGCCGTGCTCGCGAAACACATCGATGGTGACAGGTCCCATAAAGTCCTTAGACTGAGTAACCAACACCCGTCTGCCGGCCAGACGTTTTTCCATCAAATTGCCTCCATTGGTGAGTCGCCAGGCCAGCGATAATACACCACGGGATAGGTATAGCGCGGATGCACATCGTCGCGTTCATGGACAAATCCGTGACGCTTGTAAAAAGCGATTGCTTGCGCGTTCTTTCGTGCCGTGCGCAGCCCCATGCCCTGTGGCATCTCTTGTTTCGCCCGAGCAAGCAGCACACTGCCGATGCCCTGGCCGTGGTAGGGCGGATCCACGAACAATTGATCCAAGTGAGCCTCAGCGGGAATAAGCGCCATCATAGCGCGCAAGACACCCGACTCCTCCGCCACGTAGAGTTTCCAACCGCCGGCAATATTCTCTGGAATATGCGCGCGTAGTTCCGGCACAGACTCACGGGGCGCTTCGGTCACCCCGATTGTGGCCCAACCATCGTGCCAGATGCGGGCGACGTCATCGAAATCCACTTCGCGGGCCAATCGAACGATCAAATTGCGCGCCATCTGTTGCCTACTGGCCACTTAATCCCAACTCATGGTAGCATGCGGTGGTGCGTTTGAGTGGGGGAATTCATGACGCTTGAAAGAGCCCGACGTGCGGCGAGGACCGGGGGGTACGCGGCATTCGTTTACGCGGCGGCAACGCTGGGCATTGTGGCGTGGCAGGTGTTCGGCCACGGCGGTGAACTCACCAACAACTTCGCCGCCTGGGTGCAAGATCCAATTGTTCTGATCGACGTCGCCCTCGCCCTGTTGCTTGGCGTGTTCATGCTGCGTATGTCGCGCGTTGCAGCATTGATGATGTTACTCCTGTTTCCGCCAATCCAAGCATCCAACTTCGTTGCAACTGGGTCCGTGAGCAGCTTGATCGTGGCTATCGTGCTCTTCTTCTTTGCCGGTTATGCCGTACGCGGAACATTCGCCTACCATACGCGCCGCCGGGAAGAAGACCCCGACTATAGCGCGCGCCGGCTGTGGCATTACGTGGTCGCTGTCCCCACATTTGCGGGGCTTGCCGGGCTTGTTTTTCTCGTGGCCACCACCCCGCCGCAACCGGGTGAGCAAGACCGCGTCTCCGCCGCCAAAAACAGGATCGGCCCGCCGGCGGTGAATGCGGAAGAAGAGATCAAATCCAGCGGCCGGTATTCCAACACCTTTGTGCAGGACGGCAGCCGTTAGGGCCAAACAGGGCTCACAAGAGACTCACCCCGTCGATTGCATGAATTGCTGGATCAGAGCGACCAGCGTTTCCGGTGCGTCTTCCTGACAGAAGTGCCCCACCCCTTTCAGGCGCGTCACCGGTGCGCCGGGATAGATCGCCTGGAAATCGGCAATCGCCCGTTCGGGATCGATGGCGTGGTCTTCCATGCCATAAGCCAGCATGGCGGGCTTTGACTTCAGCGCCTCCAGATTGCCGTTCTGCAACCCGTCCAGCACGTAAGGTGCGATGCGGCCCAGATGCACATCCAGGGGAAACTCGATCGCCCCCTTGCACGACGCGCGATCCGGAAACGGCGCCGAGTACGCCCGGATCCAAGTGTCGTCCACGGCGGCCGAGTTCTCAAAACCGACAATCTTCATTACCGACAACACGGTCGACCCCAGCTCACCAACGATACCGTCCAGCGTGCCGGCTTCATGATGTCTGGCAATCCAGTCGAACCATTGGGTGCGTGCGTCGGACTGGGGCACACCGCCAATGCCGAACAGCGTGTTCATGAGGGCCACGCGCTTCACCCGCTCCGGATGGCGAATGGTGTAGGCGCCAGTAATCGGCCCGCCCCAATCCTGGCAAACGAAGGTAATGTCGGTAAGGTCCAGATCATCAATCAGCGCCGTCAGGTTTTCCACATGGGTTTTGAGGGTGTATTCCCGATCCTGGGGCGTTTCGCTTTTGCCGAACCCCATGTGGTCCGGCACGATCACCCGATAGGATTCGGAAAGCGGCGGAATGAAATTGCGGTAGAGATAGCCCCAGGTGGGTTCCCCATGGAGGCAAATGACCACCTCGCCGTCGCGTGGCCCCTCATCCACATAATGCTGGCGGAACCCGGCAGCGGTCGAATAATGGGGCGCAAACGGCCAGGTGCCGTCAAAGGTTTCGTGTTCGGGGATCATGGGGGCCTCCTGCGGGGTAAGTCTTATTCCAGAACGTAAAGGGTTTTGATCGCCGGTAAAACCGGTGGTGCTGCACCGCGCCGGGCGCAATTTCGCACCAATGCCGCCCCCCCATATGGCCAGAGCCCGATGCCGATGGTAGACTGGAGCCGAGCCATCAAACGGGGGGCGTGATGGACATCGAAAGAGCACAACATTGGATCCTTGCCGGCGCCATTGCCGCATTCGGATCGGCGGCTGCCATTGTGGGGCTGGCGAGCTGGATCAACACGGCGGGCACACCGATGTGGCTGTCGGCGGGTCTTGCAGCGGAAGCCTCCAATCCGGTTATCTACGTGTTGGCAGCCATGCTGGTTGCCCTTGGCGGATTGATTTTGCGGGCATCGCGGGTGGCGGCGTTTCTTGGCGCCGCTGTTATGGTGGCGGCTTTTGTGGTGTTGGGGGCACGTCAAGAGTGGTCCGCTGCAATCGTCGCCCTGCTGCTTCTCTTTTTTATGGTCCGGGCGCTCAAGGCCGCCATGGCGCATCATCGCGGCCGCCGCGACGACGATCCAGCTTACCGCGGCGCAACCCTTTGGCAATACGCCCTGGGCGCGCCCGTTTGCGCAACGCTGATTGCGTTTTTAGCGGTCGGCACGCTCACGGAAATCGGCCTGTTGCCGCCATCTCACGCGGTCACCGATGAAGATCTGTCCACCGTTCACCGGGCCTACTTGGTGAACAAGGGGTTTTTGAAGAAGGACGAAACGGTTGTTCTTTTCTACTCCAAATCAAATTGGTCGATCGCGGCGGACGGCAACCTGCTCACCGACAAGCGTGTCATCTCTTGGTATACGGACGACATGGGTGAAACCACGGTTCAAGAAATCCCCCTGGACGACATCGATACGGTTCATGTGAACACTCATGGGGGAATGCGGGACACAAGCGTGGTGCAGGTGGTGAAGTATGACGGCACCGGCGCGCACCTCTTCATGACGTCCGGTCCGGACGGCGATGAGAAATTCGTCAACTACATTCGCGACAACCAAGAAACGCTGTGGCCCTTAATGGACAGGGGCACGCACCGTTAATCAGACCGCCTGCGCAGATCCCGAAACCCCTCCGGCCCGCGGGAAAGGACGATATCTGCACGCGGCGGCAGCGTTGCCCACATATGGCGCGTCAACCGCTCATAATGGGCAACGAAACGCCCAACCTCCGCCCGAGTCATTGCTGCGGCGGACGGATCGGCCGCCGCAAGCTCCCGTTCCTGGCGCAGCCGCTGCTCTATGACAAACTCAAGATCCGGCACTTGGATCATGACGAGCCGGTCGATGAACCGCCATAGCTCCCGATACTCCGTACCCAAATTATCGTTCGCCCAGCGCCGCCAAATACCGGCGGGATCCTCGCGGGCCTCAAGCCCGTTGACCGGCGTACCTAGCGCGCCCGCCTCTTGCGGCTGCGCCCCGATGCACCACCCTTCAAACAGGATGAGGTCGGGGCGGCCCGTGAAGACAGGCCATTCCGACGGTGGCCGCCTGTCGTCGGAGAGCTTGTCGAACCGCGGAAGCGGCGTTTCCGTCTCGGCGCCGGCGTTTTTCAATGCCTTTATCGTTTTGATTCCCAATCCAACGTCATGGGTCCCCGGCACGCCGCGGGTGACAAATAAGGGATGGACATCTTGGCCCAGCCGCGTCCGTTCCGCTTTTGTCAGATAGATGTCGTCAATCGACAAGACCGCCGCGTGAAGACCGTGGCAATCGCTTAAAACGGCCGCAAGCCGTGCCGCTAAGGTAGACTTGCCCGACCCCTGCGCCCCATTAACGCCGACGACGCACACATCGGCCGCCTGCGACGACCATTGGGCGAGATCCTGCGCGAGCGTCGAGACGATCTCTTCGCTCCCCGCGTCCAACATTTGAGCACCCTAGCTGCCGTCTTGTTCAGTGGTCATGATTTCCCACTGGGTGTCGGCCTCCTCCGCATTGGTTTCGCGGTCGTCGGCCCACAGCTCCGCCACGCGCGGGTTGAAATACAAATAAAGCTGCTCGTCGTGGATTTCCCAAGCAGTCACGTCCGGCTTCATTTGCTGGCCTTTGGAAACGCCCAACGCGCAGAAACCGCCATATCGCGGCATGTACTTTTCTGGCATTTCCGCAAACAGATCCGCATGGGCCTGGCTTACGAAGTACCAGACCGTCCCATGGGATTCGACCGTATACTGATCACTTCCCGGCACCGCGTCGTCCATGGTGAAATAGGCGACCGGATCGTAGCCGCCTAGGGCCACCCCGTTCTCGACAAAAATACCGTCTTGAGAGCTTGCAAATGCCGAACCGGCGCCGAGCACCGCGAGCGCAAATGTCACAGCGCCGGAAAAATTGCGTAGTTTTGTGAAGAAAATGGCCGCCAATGATCGTGCCATGAGGGTCCCCTCATCTTGCGAAGTCAATCATCGACCGCGGACTATAGACGAAGAGAGGCCCGAGTTCAGCTCAAATCTGCGTCACCGTTTTGCCGTTCACCCGGGGACCGATATGCTCGTCCGATCAAAAATCGCGGCAGGGGAAAGCAATGGTCACGGAAGCGGAAGTCACCTATCAAATCACCATCATGATGGACATGTTTTTTACCGGCATCTCCATCATTTTCACGGTCATATCGGCCTATCTGGTAGGGTTGTACTGGTTCATTCGCCACACGCGATGGCATCTGAAGACGGTGGCGTTCGGCTTTCTCTCCTTCACCCTGGCATTGATCGTGGTGAACGGCATCGGCGCCTTTCGCCACATGTTGTCGCTCAACCGCGCCTTGGCGGACATTCAAGAGCGCGAGGGCAGTTTGAGCATCATCGGCACCATGGCCATCGAGCCCGTGGCCGGTGACATTTTCGATGCCACGGCGACCGGCATGGCTATTTTGGCGTTCTTGATCTACTTGGGATTGTTCTATCTAACGTTTGTGCACCGCTGGCACGATCAACAGGCTTGACCGTACCTCATGCAAAGGCTTCCGCAGCAACCGCCGTGTTCATGAAGTCGCGGAAGCGCCGCCATTTGTGATCGCGTACCGTGATGACATGCACGAAGTCCGATTTGAAGGACCGCCCGGTCGAGCGGGCCGTGAGATGCAGGTGCCCCGTCACTGTGACCATGTTGCCGTCATTGAGGAACTGTTCTGGCTCAAACTGATGAATGTCTACGGACGACAAAACCGTCTCAAAGAACCGCCGCGCCTCGTCCATCCCTTTATAATCGCCGGCGTAGGGAATGATTTTGGGACCATAGAAGTTGATTACGATTTGCGGATCCAGCCATTCGAGAATGCCCGGCACGTCCTGTGCGCCAAATCTTTCGAAGACTGTCTGGGTTACGTCGATAGGCGTCGCCATAGTATCTCCCTGTCACGCTGTGGTGAATGAGCGGGCCCATTCGCTAAGCAGCCAGCTCTACCGGACACGCGTCCAAACCATAGTTCAGCAAACCGCCCGTCTGCCGAACCATCGGAGAACGGCCCGGCACAATTTCGGCGTAGCGGTCCAGCAGGCCGTTGATCGTTTTGTCCGCTTCCAGGCGGGCAATCCCCGCCCCCATGCAATGGTGGATGCCGTGGCCGAACGTGAAATGCTTGTTGATATTGGGCCGGCTAAGAACGAAGGCATCCGGGTTTTCAAACACATCGGGATCACGGTTTGCCGCGGCAAAAAAGACGGCCACCCAATCCCCCTCCTTCACATCGGCGCCGCCCAATTGAATGTCTTGCGTGGCAATGCGAAACAAACGCTGGGGCGGACCGTCGCGCCGCAAGCTCTCTTCAATGAAAGGGCGCACCAGCGATCGGTCTTTTTTCAGCATGGTGAAGAATTGCGGCTCGTTCGCTAGTGTGCACACCAAATTGCCAAGAAGATAAGTGGTCGTTTCAGCACCCGCCACCACCAAGGTGATGCAAAAGCGGATCACTTCTTCTTTTGTCAGTTTGGCGCCTTCATGTTCGGCTTGAATGAACGCGGTCATGAGGTCATCGGGTGGTGTGAGGCCCCGGTCTATATCCCGATAACGTTCTTCCACGGCCGCCGCGTAATAGGCCGCAATCTCTTGATTGCATTGAATGCGCTCTTCGGCCGTAAAATCGGAAGTGACCATGAATGCATTCGACCAACGGCGCAGCAGCACATGATCTTCCTGTGGCGTGCCGATCAAATAGGTCATTACCCGCGCGGGCAATTCGGGGGCAAACTTGCTCATGAAATCCACGCTGCCATCGGACAAGCTGCCGAGCATGCTTCCGACAGTTGACGCCACCCAGGGCGCCACGTCGTGCTCCACCCGTTTGGGGGTGAACGCTTGCTGAGCAATGCCGCGCAATTCCGTGTGCCGCGGCCGGTCGTGATTGACCAGCATCAGAGTCGGCGCCTCCGATGCCTCCTGCATGGGATCGCGCGACGAAAAGGTGCGGTGATCGCGGGCAATTCCCGCCACATCGTCATATTTCAAAAACACCCAGGCCGGATGGGGCGCATCCTGCCCTGGCACAGTCCCCGGCGGATAATCTCGCAGGCCGAATTGAGGCCCCCGCCCCCGGAGCGCTGCGTAATAGGGATAAGGATTGGCGATGACTTCGGGACGGGTGAGGTCCGCCACCGACAGAGATGCATCCTCAGGTGTGATGTATTGGCGGTTCATGGTCGGATCTTTTTATTTCATATGGATATTATGTCTATCCGACATATTTCATGTCAAGAAACTTTGGCGAATTGAGATGAATCGGCGTATGACGAGGCCACGTTGTGCAAGCCGCGCGCGGGGTCGTTCCAATACGACCGTACCGACGGAGATGATGTCCAGGTGACCAAACCGACCCTTCCCAAGATTCCGGCAACCAGAGCCGCGTCCGAATTCCTCGAACTGTTCTTTCCGATCCACTACACGGTGGGCATGACAGTGGAAGAGACGTTGTGCAACAAAGTGCTCAGCCGGCACCAAGCGATCATTTTGTGGATTATCCGCTCCCAAGGCGGCGACCAAAAACGCATGAACCGCAAAATCATCGAGCAGGACATGGCAGATTGGTACGACATCACAAGCAGTGCCATTTCCAAAGCAATTCGGTCGCTGGCAAAGCCGCCCTTAAAGCTTGTCACCATCATGGAAGATCCTGAGTCAGGGCGTGAAAAGGTCGTTGCGCTGACGCCTAAAGGCGAACGCTTTGTGGATCAGATGTATGCAAATGGCCGAGATCTGATCAAACTGGCGACCGACCAGATGACACCCGAAGAGGTGGACATGGGCATTTACATGTTTAAACGCATCGCTGAGATCTTTGCGTCAACGCCTGCCCTCTCTCCCCGCGGTCGCAAGGAATTGCGCGCCGCCGAATAAAGCTGAGCTGTCCCTAAGAGATGTTGCGGTCGGTCCCGTCCCAATAAGGCTTGCGCAATTCCGACTTCAAGATTTTCCCCGCGCCGCTTTGGGGCAGCGGCTCCGTCCAAAAGTCGATACTGCGGGGAATTTTGTAACCGCCCAGTAGCGTGCGGCAGTGAGCCGTCAGATCATCTACCGTTGCCGCCTGCCCTGCTTTCAGGCGCACAATGGCATGCACGCTTTCCCCCCATTTGTCGCTGGGGATTCCGATGACGGCGCATTCAAGAACCGCGGGATGCTTCATGAGTACATCTTCCACTTCCGCCGAGAACACATTCTCTCCACCGGAGATGATCATGTCCTTCACCCGGTCCACCAGGAAGACAAATCCGTCTTCATCCATATAGCCGGCATCGCCCGTATGCATGTATCCGCCGCGCAAGGCTTCCGCCGAAAGGTCAGGCTTGTTCCAATAGCCCTTCATGACATTCGGTCCACGGACGATGATCTCACCGATCTCTCCCGTCGGCACATCTTTGTCGTTTTCGTCGACGATGCGCACATCGCAAAAGAATAATGGTCTGCCTGCGGACTTTACTTTGGAAAACAGCGGATGTTCGGGCCGGTGGCATTCGGGCGACAGGCTTGTGGCCACCGGCGACAATTCCGTCATGCCATAGGATTGGACGATTTTTGCCTGCGGCACGAGCTCGATGATTTTTCGAATAAGCGCTTCCGCCATGGGCGACGCGCCGTAGGACAAGAGCTCCAGACTCGACAGATCGTAGTCGTGAAAGTCCGGATGATTGACCAGCATGTTCAGCATGGTGGGCGCCAGCACCATGTGGGTCACTTTGTGCTCTTGAATGGTGCGCATGACGGTCACCGGATCGAAGCCCGGCACCACCACATGACGCCCTGTCGCAACCGTTGTGGTGTAGATGCGCGCACCCGCCGCCATGTGAAACAAGGGCCCCGTGTGGATGTGAACCGTATCCGAATGAAAATACAGATTGGACATCCCGGCCAGCGAATTGAAGAACAGATTATCGTGGGTGAGCATCACCCCCTTCGACCGGCCGGTGGTGCCGCCCGTGTAGAAAATGGCCGCCACGTCATCCCCGCCACGTCCCGCATCGGGGGCCGGATCGGTCGATTGGATCAGCCCTTCATAAGAAAGAAACCCTTGCCTGTCTTCCGGCTCCGCAAGAATCACATGCTTGACCGACGGCGCCTCCTTGAGCAAAGCCGGAACCGTCTCTGCTTGGGCCTCGTCGACGATCAACACCCCCGGCGTGCTGTCATTGAGCGCATAAGCCATTTCCGGCACCGACCATCTTGTGTTGATCGGCACCATGATCCCGCCGCCCCAGGCGGGCGCGAAAAACTGCTCCACATAGCGGCCGCTATTGGCCGCAAGCACGGCGACCCGGTCGCCCGCGCCCATGCCGAGCTGTTGAAGCGCCCCCGCCATGCGGGCCACCCGGTCCGCCAGTTCCGACCAGGTGCAGCTTTCATCTTCAAATTGGAGGGCGTGTTTTGATCCTTCGAGCAGTGCGGCACGTCGAAGCGCTTGAGTTAATTCCATTCACATTCCATGCATAAGGGTGAGCTGCGAGACCCTACTGAAAGGCGCCGGTTTGGCAAGAGCGGCCCCTTGGCAAGGGCTAAGCGGGCAGATTAGGCTTCAATTCTATCAATCACTTAAAGAGAGCGGAGTTCCCTGTCCATGGCCCCTATTTCCCCTTTAACGCCGGACAAACTGTATACGCGCTGCGATCCAGACGCCTTTACCTTCGAGACCACCAAAGATCTGAAGGGCAGCGCCGCGATCTTGGGGCAGGAACGCGCCAGCGAGGCCATGGTCTTCGGGCTCGAAATGTCGCTGGACGGCTACAATTTGTTCGTCATGGGCCCGCCGGGCACGGGCCGCCACCGCTTCGTGCGGCGCTTCCTGGAAGACAAAGCCAAAGACCGCCCGCCCGCATCCGACTGGTGTTACGTCAACAATTTCGACGATCCACTCAAGCCGCGCGCCTTGAAACTGCTGCCGGGCATGGGCTGCCGCTTCCGTTCGGACATGGAGCGCCTGGTCACCGATGCGCGGGCCGCGATTCCCGCCGCCTTCGAAAGCGATGACTATCGAATCCGCCGGCAAACCATCGAGGAAAAGTTTAAGGAAGAACAAGGCGCCATGCTGGAGACCCTGCAAAAGGAAGCGGAGTCCCGGGGCATGAGCCTCATCCAAACACCCACCGGCATCGCCTTTGCGCCGGTGCGCGAGGGCCAGGTCATCAGCCCGGAAGAATTTCAAAAACTGCCCGAAGACGAAAAGAAACAAGTGCAAGAACATGTAGAGGCGCTGACCAATCAATTGCAGGCCGCCATGCGTTCCGCACCGAAACGGGTGCGCGAATTGCGCGCCCGGGTGCGCGAGCTTGATCAAGACATTACAGAATTTGCCGTGGGCAGTCTGATCGAAGACTTGATAGAGGCCTACCAAGAGCACACCCCGGTGGTGGACCATCTGGGCAAGCTGCGCGCGGACATTATCGAGAATGTGGATTTGTTCATCCCCGCGCCTCAGATGCCCGACGAAGCCCAAGAACAGACCGCAATGGCTGCGGTCTTCCGCAAACCGGAAGAGGCCGCAGCCCTGCGCCGCTACGGGGTGAACGTTATTGTCGATAATGGCGGCACCAGCGGTGCGCCCATCGTGTTTCACGACAACCCCACCTATCCATTCCTTGTGGGGCGTACGGAACATCAGGCGCAAATGGGCGCCTTGGTCACCGATTTCAGCCTCATCAAAGGCGGTGCATTACACGATGCCAATGGCGGCTATTTGGTGTTGGATGCACGCAAAGTTCTCACCCAACCCTTTGCGTGGGAAGGCCTCAAGCAAGCTCTGCGGGCGGATGAAATCCGGATCGAAACGCCGGGACAGTCGCAAGGGTTTCTGGGCACGATCTCCTTGGAGCCGGAGCCGATCCCCCTGGACGTGAAGGTCGTTCTGGTGGGCGACGCCATGCTGCACTATCTGCTGCAGACACAGGATCCGGATTTTCCGGACCTGTTCAAAGTGGCCGCTGAGTTCGACGACCGGTTGCACCGGACGCCGGAGGCACACCAGCGGTTTGCCGAACTTCTCGCCGCCATGGCGGACAATGAAAAGCTGATGCCGCTCCACCGGTCTGCCGTGGCGCGGCTGACCGATGAAAGCGCGCGGCACTCGGGTGATTCCGAGCGGTTGTCCACACGCATTGCACCGCTTGCCGACATTGTGCGCGAGGCGAACTATTGGGCATCGCAGAACGGTCACGACACGGTCAACGCCGACGATATTCAAAAAGCGATCGATGCCCGTAAACGGCGCGTCAGCCGCTACAGCGAACGCATTCAAGAAGAAATCCTGCGCGATACCATCCTGATCGACACCACCGGCAGCAAAGTCGGTCAGATCAACGGATTGGCCGTCAGCCAAATCGGCGAAACCTCCTTCGGTAAACCGAGCCGCATCACCGCCCGGTTGCGCATCGGTGCCGGCAAGGTGCTCGACGTGGAACGCGAAGTGGAATTGGGCGGGCCGCTTCATTCAAAGGGCGTGATGATCCTGACCAGCTATATCGCATCTCACTACTTGTCCGACGAGCCGCTTTCCCTGTCGGCCAGCATCGTGTTCGAACAGTCCTATGGTGGCGTCGACGGCGACAGTGCCTCATCGACGGAGCTTTATGCCCTCTTGTCTGCCCTGTCGGGGCTCCCCATCTCCCAAGGGTTGGCCGTGACCGGATCCGTCAATCAATACGGACAGGTACAGGCCATTGGCGGCGCCAACGAGAAGATCGAAGGCTTTTTCGATATTTGCAAAGCGCGCGGTTTGACCGGCGGCCAAGGTGTTTTGGTGCCCGTCTCGAATGTAAAACATCTCATGCTGAGGGACGATGTGATCGAAGCGGTCAAGCAAAACCAGTTCGCCGTTTATTCGGTAGAGACCATCGACCAAGGCATTGAACTTTTGACAGGCGTCGAGGCCGGTGCAAGGCAAGAAGACGGGACATTTCCCGACGGCACCGTCAATGCCCGGGTCCAGGCGCGCTTACGAGACCTTGCCGAAAAACGCCGCGCCTTTGGCGCCTCAAGCGAAGGACCTGCTACATGAGCAGCACGCCAGCAACAACGACAACCGTCGCTCGCCGCCGGATCGCGCTGGCCGTGGGCACGGAAGGCATGGGCAATCTCCTGCCCATGGTACTGAAAGCCCTGGCCGCTGAAGAACCCGCCGAAATCACCGGCACGTTTGTGGAAGATCAAAATCTGCTCAACCTTGCGGCCCTGCCCGTCTTTAAGGAAGTGTGCCGGGTAAGCCGCGCATCGAAAGCCGAACAATCACAAGATTTGGTGCGCCAATTGCGCTTGCGTGCTGAAGCCGTGCGCGCGGCATTGTTGCAGGCGGCGGAAGGGGCCGGCGCACCCTGGTCCTTCCACGTGGCGCGTAGTTCCATCTGTGCCGAGGCCCGCAAATCGGCGGAACAAGCGGAAATCGTGGTCATCGCAGCCGCGCGCCGGACTATCGCGACACAAGCGGATATTCGTTTGTATGCAGAGGAATGGGTCAGCGTGCCCCTGCGCAACCGGCGCAAAGTCACGCAAGACGCTCACAGGCCCATCGCGCTTTATGTTCAAGGCATGGAAATTTCGCGGCGTGCTTTGGCAACAGCCGTTTCAATCGCATACCGGTTTCGCCGCCCCCTGATCGTCTTCACGGAGCACCCGACGGTCGATTTAAATGCGGCGATCGTCAATCTCGCCGCGCAACCGGTTCAGATCCGGCTCGTCGGCATTGAGCGCGGCACGCCCGAACGTTTGGCCACAGCGGTGCGCGACGCACAAGCAGCCCTGCTGGTGGCGCCCGCGACAGAAAATTTTTTGGAGGCCGAAGCCATTCGTCACTTCCATGAGGAGTCTCACGCACCCACTTTGTTGGTTCAAGACAAGCGCAGCGCCTCACCGTAACTGGGCCGCACCCTGTCCACCATTCATCCGCACGCGTTGATCAAGTTTTAAGAAAAACTTGTGGGTCAAATAGGTGGGGAATCGGGTTCCAAGTGCGCCTTGTTACCGTCCGCTTAACTTCTTCCACCTACAACTGTTGGCCGTAAGAGCTGCGCGTCGGCAGCAGCACGTCTTCGACCTGCCGGCGTCGCCAGTGATGGGCGCCCAATAGTGCGATAGGTGAGTTATGTTTGCGAAAAATCGGCCTGAGGACGAAGCAAAGTCCACCAAAGCGACCACTCCACCAAATGGTCAAAAAGCAGAACCGCCTGCGCCAAAGGCAAAGGGCGGGACGCCGGCTTTATTGTCAAAGGATGTGATCATCGACGGCGATATGACCACGACCGGTGATATTCAGATCGATGGCCGCATGAAAGGCAATTTGGACGCCGGTTCCGTGACTGTGGGCCGGGAAGCCGTTCTGGAGGGCGATGTGCGCGCCGAGGCGATCATCATTCACGGTCGGCTCATCGGCGACATCAAGGCGCGCGACGTGCGCATCCGCCATACCGCCCATGTGGAAGGCAACATCACCCAAGAAGCTCTGGTGATCGAGCCCGGCGCCTTCTTCGATGGGGCCTGCAAACAGTCGTCCGATCCGTTGGACGAATATGTACCTAACGCAAAGCCGGTGGAAACGCCTGCGGTGGCCGGGCCCATGCCCGCCATAGCCGGCGGCGAAGCGGCTTTCGCGAAGTAAGCCAACTTTTTCTCAAGTAGGCCCAATTCTCCCCTCTGGAGCCGTTTTGCTTTTCTTCGAGACGCAATACGGCTCTAGTTTCTTTGTTTTGCACGTTTCCGAACGGTGAGCGTTCGGCGCCTTTGGCGCCTCGCCCGATTCACGTGGAAACGCTATGGCGCATGCCGCCACCTTTCGTGATATGGTTAATCAAGATTAACCAGGTGAAAGGCGGAATCAGGGGGGTATCATGGAGTTCTGCAGGCTGCGCAAGGGGGCGCCGGCATGGCTTGCTGTGATGGTCGGTCTGTTGGTGTTGTTCGCAGGGGCGGCACCGGCCGAGGCCGATTACGCTGCCGGAAAAACTCAATTTGATGATGGATTTCTCACCGAAGCCGAGCGTAAATGGCGGGTCTGCGCGTGGCGCGAAGACGAAATCTTCTGCCAGGTCGAGCTTGGACACCAATATGAAAGCGGCGAGAATTTTGAAAAGGACAATGTGGAAGCCTATGTGTGGTACTACCTTGCCCTCATCAATCCTTCCCGGCACGGCATTTCTCTACTGACCGCATATGAGGCGTTCGAACACAAGGCCACCGGTCGCGAAAGCCTCCTGAAACTTCAAAAGATCATCACCCGCGAGGAATGGAACGAGGTGGAGGACCGCCTCAACTACATCCTCAGTACACGTGGCGCCATCGGTATGGTGCGGCTTGGCGAAATCTACGACGAGCAGCGCGGCACCGATGACGAGATTGCCGGCACTGTTCGCAGCGACCTCAAAAAAGATAGCTTCACCGCATCGAGCCGAGTGGTTTATGCCATTCGAAGAGAGTTTCGATCGGGCGGCGCCTGGTTCGGCATCTTCCGCGGCCAGATCGGCGGGGGCGGCGGATCGGCGTCCGGCGATGGCTCGTCCGACCGGGCAGGCTTCATCCGCCGGAACAATTTGCAGGCAATGAAGTATTACCTTTTGGCGGCACGCTTCAAAAACCCCGCAGGCATCTTGCTTGAGAAAAACATGCGCGCGCAATTAGGAAGCGACGTTCTCGACCGGGCCGAAGAACTGGCGGAGGAATGGACCCTGCCGGATCGTTATCCGGGCCCGCAATATGATGCCTCCGATCGGATCATCCGCGCCTGGTACGACCGGAACTAAGCGCCCGGAGGCCATCCAAGAACCGGTTCCCCCTACGTCACTCGCCGCGTAACGGCGGCTGTGGGCGCTTGCATCCCGGCCAGACTCCTCCCATTGTTGCGGCAAAACTAAATCAGGAGGGGACAATGAAAAAGACAATGGCGCTCGCGGCAATGGCGGCTGGCCTGCTGATGGCAACGCCTGGACAGACCCATGAGCACGTCTTGACGATCGACCAATTGCTTGAGGTCTTCGGCTGGGATTTCGAGACGGCCGAAATCAAAACCGAAAAAGTGACCGACCAGCTCTACGTGCTGTTCGGCCTTGGCGGCAACATTGCGGTGTCGGTGGGCGACCATGGCGTGCTGATCGTCGATGATCAGTTTCCGCAGCTCATGCCGAAGATCAAAGAGGCCATTAAAGCGATTGGCGGCGACAAAGTTGACTTTGCGATCAACACCCATTGGCATTTCGATCATGCTGACGGCAACATGGCGCTCGGCCAGGAAGGTACGTGGATCGTCTCTCACGCGGCGTCCCGCGAAATGATGCTGACGGACAATCTGATTAATATGGGCGGCTTGGTATTTGAGCAAAAGGCCTATCCCGATCATGCACGCTCAGTGATTACCTACGATACGACGATGCAATTTCATTTCAATGGCGAGCAAATAGATCTGCTGCATGCGGGCCCTGCCCACACCACGGGCGATACGGCGATTATCTTCCGTGGGCAGAACGCCGTCCATATGGGTGACGTCTATAACAATGCGGGCTACCCGTTCATCGACGCGGACAACGGCGGCAGCATCGACGGCATGATCGCGTTCTGCCAGGCCGTCCACGATACGATCGACGACGAAACCGTCGTTATTCCCGGTCATGGTCCCCTGGCCGATCGGGCAAAGCTCAAGCGCTACATTGAAATCCTGACCATTGTGCGCGACCGCATGGCGGCCATGATCGCGCAAGGCAAAGACCTGGAGGCCATCACCGCGGCAAAATTGACGGCGGAATATGATTTCGAGATGAAAGCAAATCCGCAAAACATCGGCAGTTTCATCGACCGGACCTATGCCAGCCTGACAAAAAAATAGAGCAGAGATTGCACCGTCGTGTTCGCCGCGCCTGGCTCCGGCCGGTGCGGCGTGGTAAATCTCGACCAATCGATACTTGAACTGAGAAACCCCCATGAATCTCGACCAATCTCCCGAGCTTGATGCCTTCCGTCTAAAGGTCCGCGCTTTCTTCGAAGACGAATTCCCGAAGGACATCATCGACAAGAACAAGCGGGGCGCGTCTCTCACCACAGCAGACATCAAAAAGTCGGAGCAGGCCTTGGCGTCGAAGGGATGGCTGGTGCCCGCCTGGCCAAAGGAATATGGCGGCACCGGCTGGACCATCGAAGAACAATATGTGTTCGACGAAGAGTTGGAGCGTGCAGGCGTGCCCACGGTCACCCCCATGGGCGCGATCTATGTGGGCCCCGTCATCTACTCCTTCGGCACCGACGCACAGAAAGACCGCTGGCTGCCGGGTATTCGAGAGGGAAAGGTGTCTTGGGGGCAAGGCTATTCGGAACCGGAATCCGGTTCGGACCTTGCGTCTCTTCAATTCGAGGCAAAACGGGACGGCGACGGCTATGTGCTGAACGGCACAAAAATCTGGACCAGCGCCGCCCAGCATGCGGATTGGATGTTCTTGCTTACCCGCACGGACAATTCGGGCAAGAAGCAGGAAGGCATCACATTCATCTGTGTAGATATTAAAACGCCGGGTGTGGTGGTGCACCCGATCATCACCATCGACGGTAAGTATGTTCTAAGCCGCGTGGAATTCACCGACGTGCGCGTGCCGCTGGACAACCGCATTGGTGAAGAGGGAAAAGGTTGGACCTATTCCCAATACCTGTTGGGGCACGAGCGCACCTCTTATGCGCGGATCGGCAGCAAGCGGAAGTCGCTGCGCAATCTGAAAGAAATCGGTGCGGCAACGTCACTTGGCGGCAATCAAACCTTGCTGGAAGACGATGCGTTTCGCGCCAAACTCGCGAGCGCCGAGCTCAATGTGGACCGGCTTGAGATGACCGTGTTTCGCATACTGTCCGTGATCGCTGCGGGCGGCACGCCGGGCAACGAAGCCTCGATCCTGAAAATCATGGCAACGGAAACGGCGCAGCAAATCACCGAGTTGTATCTGGAAGCGGCCGCCAATAATGGCCTGCGCCTGTTCGAGGATTCCGTCACCCCCGACTGGGCGCAAGATTACGCCATACCCGACTACGCGGCACCGTCCGTCTCCGGCTATTTCGGCACCCGCGCCCAATCCATCTATGGCGGCACCAACGAAATTCAAAAGAACATCATCGCCAAGCGTGTGCTCGGGCTGTAATCGGCCAGAGCCGTAACCCTAATTTAACACCACGGTCTTGGTGCCATTCAGCAATACCCGGTGTTCCGCGTGCCAGCGCACGGCGCGGGACAGCACCTGGGCTTCCACTTCATGCCCCAGACGCATCATTTCCTTTGGGGTGGTGGCATGGGTAATCCGCCGCACATCCTGTTCAATGATGGGCCCTTCGTCGAGCGCGGGCGTCACGTAATGGGCCGTTGCGCCGATAATCTTGACGCCCCGCTCATAAGCCTGGTGATAGGGCCGCGCCCCTTTAAAGCTGGGTAGAAACGAGTGATGGATGTTGATGCAGCGCCCCTCCAGAAAGCCGCACATATCGTCGGTTAAGATCTGCATGTAGCGCGCCAGCACCACCAGTTCCGCTTGCGTTTCCGTGATAAGGGCACGGAGCTTTTGTTCTTGCTGCTGTTTTGTGTCTTTTGAGACCGGCAAATGGTGAAACGGCAGCCCGCGCCATTCGGCGATCGGCGCCAGATCCTCATGGTTGGAGACAATGCCGGCCACGTCAATCGGCAACGTGCCATTTTCCCATTTGAACAGAAGATCGTTCAGGCAATGGGCGCTTTTGGAAACGGCAATCAGCACACGCATCTTTTTCGAAAGATTGTGCACCGTCCAATCGGTGTCGAGCCTGCGGGCGACAGGTTCAAATCCGCCGCGGATTTCGTCACCCGTCGCGGTGGGGCTTTCCAGATGCATGCGAATAAAGAATGTCTTGGTTTCGGGGTCGCCAAACACCGTCGAATCCCGAATATCGCAGCCGAGGGCAGCGAAAAACCGGGTTACTTCGGCCAGAATTCCCGGCCGGTCTGGACATTTCAGCAAAAGGATGAATTCCGGCGCTTGCGCCATCTAAACCTCTATCATTCGAGTGTCGCCACTGGGCGGCGGCAACGCACACCATATCCCAAAAACAGTTAATTTCCGTAAAGACTTAGGCGCCCATTAACCAAGAAAAAATGTTCCTTGTGCACTGTCTTTCCCGAGCAATCCTGCGACTTACTTCGGACGTGCAATGCACAACAAAACAGCGCAAGCGGAAGGCGCACCCAGCCTTGCCGAAGCCGGCACGATGGATGATGCCGTGCGCCGTAAGCGCGAACTGCTCCTGTCCGAGAACCAAGTCACCGCCAGTGTGGTTGCCATTGTCAACAGCTCCATTCTGGCCGCGCTGCTTTATGCCCATGCCGACACCACCCTGCTGCTGAGCTGGTACGCCGCCATCGTGCTGCATGCTGCGTCACGCGGCATCTGGGAATCATGGCTCCTGCGAAATCCGGAACGGCGGAGGCGTCGTCCCCCCGCCCTAAGCGCAGCGTTCTCCGCCATCGGCGGATTTTTGTGGGGCGCCTCGATCTACACGCTACCGGCCAGTGCAGATCCCATGACCCTGAACTTGATCTGCTTCATGATCGCCGGCATGACGGCGGGCGCTTGCGTCGCCTTTGCCACACATATTTCGACCGTTATCGCGTTTAATATCCCGGCTCTGTCGCTGCCGCTGCTTTACCTGGCCATGCAGGGCGGCGCCATGCAATATGCCATGTGCGGGCTGCTTTTCATTTATTTCTTTGCGACACTGTTGATCGTTAGAAGATCTCATCAACAGGTCACTTCGGCGCTTGAAAACGAATATCGGGCAAATCAAAAAAGTTTGGAACTGGAAGAGCAGACGCGGGTGCTCGACAATGAAATGCTGGCGCGCAACCGGTCAGAGTCGCGCTTCGTCGCCATGCTCGCCCAAGCCCGCTCGTTCAATGCCACGCTGGAACGAATTTTCGACGCCTATATAAAACACGACGGGACGAGCGAAGCGCTGATCAGAATGGCGACGGAAGAATTGAGCCGTGCGTTGGCGATTGAGCGTGTGGGATTCTGGATGTTCACACCGGAACGCGACGCCATCGTCTGCCAAGACCTTTACGAAGCATCGAAAGGAACCCACGGCCGGGGCGACCGAATCGTAGCCGCAGAGTTTCCGGTTTACTTCAGTGCCATCAATTCAAGCATGGCCATCGTCGCAAGCGATGCCCCCAACGACCCCCGCACGTCGGCATTCACGGAAAGCTATCTTGAACCCCAGAACATCCGGTCCCTGCTCGACGTGCCGCTGAACGGCGCACACGGGGTGCGTGGCGTGATTTGCTGCGAAAGCGTCGATTTCAAAAGGGATTGGACGGCGGAAGAAATATCTTTCGCAGCATCGGTCGCCCAATTCGTCAGCCTTAGTTTGCTGGCGGAAGATTCCCGACACTTGGCCGAAGCGTTGCGCGCGGCCATGATCGAAGCGCAAAACGCCAGCGCCACAAAGTCGGCCTTCCTCGCCAATATGAGCCACGAGATCAGGACACCCATGAATGGGGTCATGGGTATGCTGAACTTGTTGAGCGCCACGCCGCTCACGGATGGGCAGCGCGACCAGTTGGAAACAGCGCGGATTTCGGCAGAGGCCTTGCTTGCCATCCTCGACGATGTGCTCGACATCTCTAAACTCGAAGCGGGGCAGGTCATTCTCGAAAGTGCCCCTTACGATGCCGAAAAACTGGTTCGCGACACAGTCTCTCTGCTGACGCCCAAGGCCGACGGCAAAGACTTGGATCTGCGCATGTCAATTGTCGGCCCCATACCGGCGCAAGTCAAAGGCGATGCCTTGCGCATCAAACAGGTCCTGACCAACCTGCTGGCCAACGCGGTCAAGTTCACGCAAAAAGGCAGCATCACCGTCAGCGTTTGCTGCGACACGACGACCGATGAGCAACGCCTGCGATTCGAAGTGATCGACACAGGCATCGGCATTCCCGCCGAAAAACAAGCAGCCTTGTTCGAACGGTTTGTCCAGGCCGATTCCTCAACCACCCGGCAGTATGGCGGAACCGGTTTGGGCCTGGCGATCAGCAAACAACTCGTGACCCTTATGGGGGGCAAAATCGGCGTCGAAAGTGCGCCCGGCCAAGGCAGTACTTTCTGGTTCGTGGTACCGGCCGCGCGGATTGACGAGCAAGAGGCAACGCAAACGAACGCCCTTTCCACCACGGAACCTGTCGCGGCCTTGAGCAACCCGCGACATGTGCTGGTGGCTGAGGATAATGCGATCAACCGGAAAGTCGTTCGTGCCTTCCTGGAGGTTGCCGGTCACACGTTCCAAATGGTGAATAACGGGGCGGAAGCGCTGGCCGCCGTTCAGAAGGATCGGTTCGATGTCATCCTGATGGACATTCAAATGCCGATCATGGACGGCCTCACGGCAACGCGCGCGATCCGAGAACTCGACGGGCCCCAGCGGGACGTGCCCATCATCGCGCTCACCGCCAATGCTATGTCCGGCGACCGGGAGCGGTATCTGCATGAGGGCATGACGGACTATGTCAGCAAGCCGATCGACCCGGCTGAGCTCATGTCAAAAATCACGCGCGTGCTCCCAAGCCAAGAGACAAACCGGGCGCAGGAGGCACGACCGGAACCGGGTCCGCCCGCCCTTCCGTCGCCCCAAGACACCTCCGCCCTGGACGACATCATCGCCGAAATCGACCGGGCCGCCCGCCAGTAATCGCTCCCGCTTTTGTGTTCGTATTGGCGCTTCAAGCCGTTATAGTGCGCGCCAAATTGGGGGTTCGTTTGTGTTTACCGCCGGGGCAACGTGGATAAGAACAGCCGAATACTGATTAGCGGTGCAGGGATTGCCGGATTGGCCGCGGCGCTCAGGCTTGCTCATCACGGATTTAAGCCGGTGGTGATCGAAAAGGCCGATAGGCCACGGGTGGGTGGGTTCGTCGTCGCATTGACCCACCAAGCCTATTTTTTTGCCGAAGAGATGGGACTGCTGCCCCTGCTCGCCCCCTACGATTTGCGGATGGCTTCGTCGAGCTATCACGACCGGCATGGCAGCACACTACTCACGCTCGACAACAGCGTGATGTTTACGGGTCTTGGTATTGTGCAAATCTCGCGCGACGATCTGGCGCTGGCGCTATTTGCCGAAGCACAAAAAGTGGCTGAGATCAGAACGGACGACTCAATCGCATCGATCACGCACCAAGATGGCCATGCCCAGGTGACCTTCGCATCCGGAACCGAAGAAAGCTTCGACGTGGTCATCGGCGCCGACGGCCTTCATTCCGGCGTGCGGCAACATGTGTTTCCCGACACGGAATACCGCCATCACTATCTCGACCTTTACGTGGCCGCTTACAAGCTGCCCAATGTGCTGGGCATCAATGCCAAATTTGAAACCCACATGGAACGCAACCGATACATGGCCGTGCACAGCACCATCGGCGACGAGATTGGCGCGGTGTTCGTGTGGGACGGTCCCGGCGCACGCGAAGTGCCGGACGGGCCGGCGCGAAGAGATTTTCTGTTAGGCGCTTATCGCGACACGGCGCCGACCATCGCTAAAGTGCTGGAACATTGTCCGCAAGGGGAAGGGTTTTACATGGATGCCCTTGCCCAGATCGACATGCCCACTTGGCACAAGGAAAATTGCGTGCTGGTCGGCGACGCGGCCTGGTGCCTGACACTGTTTTCCGGACGTGGCGCGGCGGCAGCGTTTGCCGGCGCGTGTCGGCTGGCCGATGCACTGGCGGAATTCGACCGGGAGGGCGCCTTTCGGGCCTATGAACAGGAAACCCGGCCGATCATCGAAGACATCATGCCGGCAACGCGCAACGCGGTGCGCTGGTACGTGCCCCGGTCCATCACCAACCACGTGCTGCGCGACGGATTGATGCGGCTGGTGCCCAACATTGCGTTCCGCCAGTATTTCAAGATGAAATACTCCAAGGTCTGACGATGGCGGCCGAAATCACCCTCACATTGGATTTGGAGGACCATCGTCCCACGCCGGATCTGCCCAAAAGATATCCTGAAATGACGCGCCGGCTGATCGACTTTTTCGACGAACGGCAGATTTCAATTACCGTCTTCGTCGTGGGAACGATTGCCCAGGATGATCCGTCGTTGGTGAAGGAGATATCCACGCGCGGTCATGAAGTTGCACTGCATTCGTTCGACCACACGCCGATCACAGATCAGACGGCGGATGAATTCCGCAGTCACACGGAACGTGGCAAGAAGATCTTGGAGGACCTGACGGGCGTTGTTGTGGCCGGATACCGGGCACCGCTTTTCTCGCTAACGGCGGAATCCATTTGGGCGATCGACATTTTGCGCGACCTTGGTTTCGAATACTCGTCAAGCACACTGCCGGCGCCAAACCCAATTTTCGGATTTCCAAATTTGCCCCAGCAGCCCTTCCGATGGTGGAACGGCTTGTTGGAGTTGCCGGCACCGATTGGTCATTTCGGTCTTTTGAAAGCGCCTTACCTGGGGGGTGTCTATTTTCGATATCTGCCCAACTGGGCCATCAAAAACAAGATGGCGAATGCACCGGAGGGCGCATGCCTGTGGAGCTATTGTCACCCCTACGACATCGATTTTGAAGAAAAGAACCGCTTCATCAAGGACGCGCCCCTATGGGTGAGCCTGCTTCTTCGCTTCAAAAGAAAAAACACGCTGCGGAAACTCGAACGGCTGCTCGCCGCGAAAGGTGTAGATTCGACACCGCCCTTCCGCGATCTGGTCCAGTCCGGAAAATTCGACCGGGTGCCGGCCCTGTCGTCCGCCGATGTCGGGGCCGTCACCACCGTCGCCGCATGAGCAACCGCCCCTGCCCTGCCTGCCAGGCGAACGACTGGCACCGGAAGACCGAGTGGCTGGTGGAATGTCCAAATTGCCATCTGGGAGTATCGGCGCTGCAAGATCCGCTACACAACGGCAACGACCTTGCTGGCTGGGATGCGCAAGCGGAACGCGCCATGGAACCACTGCGCCATGCATCCGCTCAGAAAGCGCTTAAAGCCATCGGCGAACACCACCCGCTCCCCGGCGCACGTCTTCTGGATGTGGGCTGCGCGGCCGGCTGGTTTGTAGACGCCGCGCGCCAGGCAGGTTGCGACGCCGAGGGCATCGAACCCGATGGCGAAATAGCTCAGAAGGCCAAACAGGCAGGCTTGCCGGTCACCCCCGGTTTTTATCCGGACGATGTGGGCGGTGAGAGAACCTTCGACATCATCTGTTTCAACGACGTGTTCGAACACTTGACCGACCCGGCGGCGGTTCTGCGCGCCATCGACCAGCACCTGGCGCCGCACGGTTTGTTGGTCTTGGCGCTGCCGAATAGTTCCGGTCCGCTCTACCGCATTGCCCGGATGTTGTTGCGCGTGGGCGTGAACGGCCCCTTCGACCGGCTTTGGCAAAAGGGGTTCGAAAGCCCCCATCTGTATTATTTCAACGCGGCAAACCTCGACCGGTTATTGGCACGGCATGATTTTGCCCCGGCCGCGGGGTACCGGCTGCCGACCTATACGATGGGCGGCCTGTGGCCGCGCTTGCGCGAGAACGATACCGCCAATCCAGCAACTGCCGCAGCTCTTTATGTGCTGCTGGCCGCCGCGTCGCCCGTCATTAATGGGCTGTTGCCACCAGACTCTCTTCTGCGATTGTATCGAAAACATCAAACGATAACCGGATAGAGATAGGGCCCGACCAGATTGGCAACCGGCAAAGGCATGCGTTTCCATACCCGGCTGATAAATTCATTACGCGGATTATTAGCCGTAAGATCCGGTGGCGTTTGGGCTGTGATAAGCCGGTAGGTGTAGACCAACGGCTCGGGCTCGAAACCGAAGTTCTTTTTGAAGGCATACGCGCCGCTGCCGGCCATGCTGCGGCCGAAATCGAACACCGTAGCGCCTCGCTCGGCAGCCCGGCGCATCACAGCCCAATACATAAATGGATAGGCGCTGTATCGGCGGGCTTCCGGCAAGCCGCCCCCATAATAGGGCAGCACCTGATCTCGATAATAAAAGCTCAGCACACTGGCGAGGGCATGTCCGTTTTTGGACACTGTCGTGATTTCGCAATCTTCGCCAAACACATCGCACAAGGCCGCCAGGTACTTTTTGGGAAAAACGGGGGTGCCCAAATTCCGCACGCTGGTGGCGTAGATCCGATAGAATCGGTCCAGACCCTGATCGTGAGTAACCTCCAGCTCCGCTTTCATGCCTTTTCGCACTTCCGCGCGCTGTTTACGGGGAATGGCCTTCAGGATTTCCTCGTCATCGGCGGCAAGGGGTCGTTTGAACGAGAAATACGCATCACTTGCAATGCCAGATGCATCGTCGTTTTCCTTGCGCAACTCCATATAGCCGACATTGAGATCCTTTGCGGTGTCCGCCGCCGCGGACAGAAGCTCACCCCCCTCCCCAATCGGGCCACCGTGGACACACAGCGGCGTCGAAATCAGGCATGCGCCGAACAAAGGCTTCTTCACATGGGCAAGTGGCAATACACCGGCCGGGGCGCCGGCTTGTTCCGTGTACATATAGTGCGTCTTAAAGCCGAAGGCCGCCTCCATCACTTTCTTCCAGCCGGACAAATGAAAGAAGGTGCCTTGCGGCGACGATTGCACGAAATCGTCCCACGCAGCCATCTTGTCGTCGGTGAGGGACCGAACGCTCACGATTTCACCGCCACGATCATCAACGATGCCCCGAACAATTGGGCAAGGCCGCTTTCAGGATCGATAGTGTCTGGCCCCATTGCGGGCAGGGTGACCGCTTTATGGCTGACGCTGAAACCGCATTGTTCGACCAAGCGCCCCATGTCCGTCATGGAATGGGTGTACTGAGGAAAGATGGGCTGGCCCCTCAGACGGTCCAGAGCCGAAAACAGGGCATGCGCCGTCACATGCAGGCGGGATTCCGCATGGCGCCACAACAGAACAAGCTTGCCCCCCGGCTTAAGGACACGGGCGCATTCACCCACAAACGTCGCCGTGTCCTGCTCGTTCTGCTGATTAAGAAACTGGCAGTTAACGATCGTGCCCACCGCCCCATCAGGCAACGGCATGGCAAATGCGTTCCCTCTGATGATCGCCATGCCGTTTTGGCTGGCCGCGAAACAAGCGTCTAAATTGAAATCGATACCGAGCGGCTTGCGACCTTCATTAGGGAGACCGCGCAACATCAGTCCCGAACCGCAGGCCACATCAAGGATGGGCCGGGGCGCCCCGGCAAGGGCCTTCCAAACGATGCGCTGTTCGCGGCGAAAGAAACTTTGCAAACGGTATCCATTGGCCTGGGCGCGTGCCACGCCATACCGACCGCGCATGGCGCCATAGCGTTCGTTATCCTCCAGGTTTGCTTGCCGGTTCATGCCAAGCCCGCCTTGCGCAATCGCAAGCAACTCATGACGACGGCCCAAAATAAAAACGGAAACAAAATGATCACGATCCGAAGCATGATGCTGGCGCTTGCCGCGTCGGACGCGGTCAATCCATTGACCACCAGAAGCAGCGTTAGCCCGGCCTCGCCCACACCGATACCGCCAATCGTCTGTAGCGGGATCACTGCGAGAAAATTGTAGGCCGCCGACACGGACATGGCTTGAAAAAATGAAATCGGCAGGTGCAGTGCCATCAACAACAAGACCAAGGCCGACAGGTTAGAAACCCACTTCAAGAAGGTGAGCCCCAACCCACCCAAAACGACGGATTGTCGGGCACCGGCCTGCCGGCTCCACAACCGTGCCTGCAGCAGCAAATGAGCGCCCTGGCGGGTCAGCCCACCATGGTGAAGACCGGCACGGCGCATGAGCAAGAAAGCGCCCGTGAGCAGATTCCCCAAATAATAAAGAACCGCAACAGCGATCCCGATCACAGCTAGGGCAGCGATGGCAAGCCAAGCCTGACTGAGCGGCCCTGCAAGACCCAAAAGCGCGATAAAGAACAACACGCTTAAGACCATCACATCGTAGAGACGTTGGGCAATAATGCTGATCGCCGCGGCGCCGCGTTTCATCTCAAGGAATCTCTCGAATACAAAAATCGCCGCCACCTCACCCAGCCTTGCCGGCAACATGACCAATAATATGACATACCAGGCATTTGCCTGAAGGCTGCCGGCGAAGCGCCCCAATTGGCCCGTGAACAGGGCGATGCGAGCTGCCGCGAAAACCCCCTCGAAAAACAAAAGAACGAGAGCGATGCCCAGCAGACCCCAATCGATTCTACTGGCCATGGCCCGCGCCGCACGCCAATCGATCTGAGCCACCACCAGGCCCAGCAGCAACAGGCTCACCGCCGCCGCCGTGATCCAAACCGTCCGGTTGTTGGAACCGTCAGGCAGAAACGTTGAAAGCTTCACGGTACTTTTTCGCCGGGAAATCGTTTCTGGTCATCAAATCGAACGACACACGGCCGATGTAGTAAGCCATGGCGGTGGCGCACAAGGCCATGATGGGCAAATTGTATCTAGGTATGCTGACGGACAGACCGGCATGAAACGCGATCATGTAAAGCACCGGCGCGCTCACCAAAAGAAGCATGTAGGATCTTTGTCGGATCGTTGCGATCAGCAAGGCAACGAAAGCGATGGCGCCCACTAGTCCCCAATACTTGGCCACGAACGAACCGCGCCAGGCAAGCGCCGCGCTCACCGCCAGATTTTTGGGAGCATTGCCGATCATTTCTGTTCGTATCCAATAGGGGATGAGATTTTCCTTCCCGCCTGCTTTTTCCGCTTCCTTCAAAAACTCTTGCCGGTCATTTGCAACCCGATAGTAACTCTCTCCTTCCCACCCCAACTTGTCGTAGTAGCGCGCCGGGAACAGTTGGGCCGACAGCGAATCGCCAAAGTCCGGCAAATAATAGACGAACGCCGTCGCCACTTCCGGCCAGCCCATACGATTGTAGGTAAACCGTTGCATGAGCACGATTTCCGCATAATCGCCGCCGGACAAAGCCCACGTGTCAAGTTGAGCCTTGTTGCGGAGCGACCAGGGCGCCGTGACTGCCGCAAATGAGACAACCAGCAGCGTAAGACTTACGGCGGCAATACGGTTCCTGGCGATCGCCAAATAGACAAGAAAGAAAAGCACAAATCCGTAGAACAGGTAGAGATAAGTGGGCCGGGTCAAGGTAAGCACGCCCAGCAGCACGCCGATGGCGCCAATCCAAACCAAATGACGTGTCGAATACGCGCGGGCGATACACAACATCATCCCGATGAAAAGCGGCAGTACAAAAATCTCGGTCATGAACAGAACCTGAAATTCCGCCAAAATTCCGGCACTCCAAGCGAGGAACGCCGCGATCCAGGCAACCGCAGGCCGCTTGGTCAGTTTGAGGGTCAAAAGAAACACCAGCAGCAAGGTGACAATCGCCAAAATCCCCTGCACCACTAAAAAGAAGGCCACATTCACATCGCAAATGTCGTTGGCCAATTGTTTGGTCACCGGATCGCGTTCGTTCCAACAATAAATCGAGTCTTTAAGGCCTGGGTCGAGCCACATAAGGCCGGCGACATAGGCCGGATAGAGGGGCGCATTGGCGTTCGACGGTGCCGGCGCCTTCGAATGATCACCGATCGTCAATCCAAACACGCCGAATTCATGAAGGGATACGGCGTAATCTATATAACGCGATGCATCCGTGTGCGGACGTTCGAAAGGCTTGCCGCTGAGCAAATGAGCGCCGAGAAGAAGCACCGCGAAAACCGCAAAAAACACAACGGTTTCACGCCAAGCCGGCCGCTCGCGCGGCGTGAGCGCGTACGCTTCAAAAGCGGCACGCGACATCACGACGGATGGTCCTCGTCCCTTCGGAAGAATCTATGCACCGGTGTCGTGGGCTGATTGTAGATGTCGAAATTGAACGCCGACAGGATCAGTTGCAGACCGACAATCATGGGCAAGGCCGCCAGCATGACGGTACCGGCCGTCGCCGCCTCACCCGCCGCGATCGATGCGCGCCATTGGTAAGCGCCAAACAGAATCGAAAAAAACAGAAGCGGTGGCCCAATCAGAAACTCAAGCGATGCCAAATGAAAATCGCGCAAATAGTAGTTGTAGAAAATGCGTTTGAGAAAGTTGCGCACCAAAAATACCGAAAATTGGGGCAACGCTTTCCAGATTTTCAGATGGCTCTCTTCTTCTCCGTACACGGCCTTTTGCGGTACGTCCATCGCCACCGCGCGTATGGTGTTCAGCCTGAACAACATGTCGGATTCAAAAAAGAACCCTTTGGCAATCTTGTCCAACGGCAGCAGTTTCAACGCACCGGCGTGAATTGCCGTAAAGCCGTTCGTCGGATCGAACAAGTGCCAATAGCCGGTGGAGAATTTGGTCAGAATGGACAAAACCGCGTTGCCGCAGAGGCGCACGAACGGCATGCCTTCGAGCCATTCAGGATGATAAAAGCGGTTCCCCTTGGTGTAGTCCGCCAAGCCCGCGGCAATCGGGTCCACAAAACGGGGAATGAGTGCCGGATCCATCTGGCCGTCGGCGTCCACTTTGACGATGATGTCCACATCGTCGGCGAGCGCCGCCCGATACCCGGTCATCACCGCGCCGCCCACCCCTTGATTGGACGGGTTGTACAAGACCGCCACGCGCTGATCGCGCACATTTTGTTCGATAAACAGACCCGTCTTGTCGGGACAGCCGTCGTCGACGCAGAAAATGCGGTCGACGGTTGCCGGCATGGCGGCCAGCACGCCCAAAATGGTTTGGCGCGCTTTATAGCAGGGGATGACAACGGCGATGATCGCCGCCGCCCGTGCTTCGTCTCGTGCCACCCGTCTCTCAACCCCTAATTGCCGTACCGCCGGTTTCTTAATAGCGGAGGCCCGGCCGCATAGCAATTCAGTGGGGCAACACGGTATGTCACGCGGCGGCCATTCCAGGGCGGGAATTGCGCCAAATCCGGTAGGCTTCAAGGCCGGCCAGCGGCAGGAAATGCACGAGGGCCGGACCCAGCTCGTTATGGATGAAGATCCAATGCAGCAACGTTGCGACCGCCGCCACATAGACCCAACGCTGAAGCCACTTCCAATTGGGACCCATCGTCCGTACCGAGAAATCGTTGGACGTCAGAAACAGAGGCACAAAAATCACGAAGGCGACCCATCCGGTCCAGATACCGATCTTGACCGCATCCGTCAGCACGGCGGATAAGGTTCCAAGATCGATCACATAATAAAGAGTGTGCAGAGCGGCATAACCGAATGCGGCAACGCCCAAATAACGCCGCCGCGCCGTGAGCCAGGCAAGCCAGCGCGTTCTTGGAAACAGCATCCGCAATGGTGTGAGCATCAAGGCGATGATCATGAAGCGGGCCGAAAACTCCCCGGTTGGGTGGAGCAATGCCTCCAGATCATTTCCCTGCAACGCTTCCGCAATGAATGCGAATGACGGCAAGGCAAGCAATAGCCAAAACGTGTAAGGGTGGTTCCAAATACGTGCCGCCATGAGTGCGTCCCCATTTGCCATTGGCGTTTCCTTAGGTCGTAAAACAAGACGATCAGGCGGCAAAGAAAAACTGTGTAACGGCCGGTAACGGGAAACATCCCTGCAAATTTGGGCGCGGTACCAAAGCTGCACACTTTTCCCGCCACTCGTTAGGGCGGCGCGCAACCACACGCGTAAATAGTTTACACGTCGCGCTTTTTTTGTAGCATGATGGGCTGAATTCGGTGCACGAACGCGTGGGGGGTAGGCGTATGCGGGCCGTTGCGATCGTCATTTCCATCATTGCCTTGATGCTGGCTACGCTGAGCATCGTTCTTCAAAGCAACACGTCCCGGCAGCTGCAGCAAGTGGCGTCGGACCAGCGCGACTTAGAAGAGCAGATGGAGACACAGTCCACGCGACTTGCGGAAGTGGAATCCGACGTCAAACAAAACACCGAAGCCACGCGCGCCACACAAAACGAAGTCGCAAGTCTGGGGTCAAGCTTGCAAGACCTGCGGGATTCGGTCCTCGAAGAAACCTTGAACGCCGAAGCCGCCGAATTGGCGCGCAAAGCGACTTATTTGGTGATCGCAACGGACGGGAAAGGGGAAACGCCCGTCGGCACCGCCTGGGTGGTCCGCGATTCCGTTTTAGCAACAAATGCCCATGTGGCGCGGGTCAGCCAATTGCTCGACCCGGCGAAGAACCAAAGGCTCATTCTCAAAAACAGAACGTCCTTCCATGACGTTCTTGAGATTCGGATGCATCGGGGCCACAAGGTTTTTGCCGACACGGTAGACGACTACAAGCCGTTGCTCCGGGGGGCAGCAGGCTGGCAATCCGTGCGGATCTTCGGTGGCTATGACGTGGCACTCATGTATGTGACCAATGCCGAGCAGCTTCCGCCCCCATTGCCGGTGGCGTCCCCGGAGACTCTGGCCAGCCTTAGTCAGTTGCAACCACTTTTTATGGTCGGATTTCCGTTGGCCGGCACACAATCGGCAACCATCGAAAGCCTGTCTCTAAACCCGCGCGCCTCGCGCGGCACCGTGTTGGCGACCGCCCCTTACATTCCCAAACACCCTGATGAAACCGACTCCGATGAACTTAAGAAGACGGAGTACTTTGTACTGCATGATTTGTTTGCCGCCCCAGGAAACAGCGGCAGCCCGATGCTCAACGCAAAAGGCGAAGTTGTTGCCATTCTTTCCCACGGGTTTGGCGGCTCGGGAACTGGGGAAAAAGGTGCTCAGCGGGCAGACATTCTTTTGGAACTTCTGGATCAGCAAGACATAACGCGTGTCCGCGAGTTTCATAGTCCACGTTGGCGCCGTCGCCTGTCTCAGTTCGAACAGGCCGACCGGGTGGTCAGAAGAGAGCTCGAAGCGTATGTCAGAAGCCAAGTAAACGGCGTTCAAATTGTTTCGCACACGTTGAACCACGGATCGTTTGACGAGCGTGTCCGGGAATTCACTTTTCAACAAGCCAAAGCAGATGTGGACGGCAACACAAGCGTGACCACAACGACCGTCGGTGTGCCCGGCTACCATTACCCGGCACGCTTGTCGCTTCCGGCGGCACAAGATCATCTGCTCTACACATTCGATTATCGCAATGATGGGGCGCCGTGTTACGTGGATGCTTTGCGGCAGTTTCAAGGCGGTTGGCGCAAGACGGCCCGTCAAATCTCACGCGAAGTGCTGCAAATCCAAGGGCTCTATGTGTTCTTCACATTTATTCAAGGCGACTCGTTCGGCCCAAGCACCGAGCAAATCGTTTTCTGGCAAGACCCGCGCTGTTCGCAAAGCCATAATTTCACTTACGGTGTGATTTCTTACAACGAGCCGATTGTCCAATCGCCGGAGCAGGAAGTCAGCCGCTTGGACGATTTGCAACGCTGGATCACGGGCTGGGTGGATTACATCGAAGCCTTGGCCGAATAAAGCCGAGCAGCCCGTTAGAACCGCCGGGCTTCAGCGCACGGCAGCCGCAACCGCCGGCGGTACATGCTCGAAAAGCCGGCGATCGAAGGGCTTGGGCAGAAGCGACTCCGGCCCGAATGTCAGATCTTCATCCGGATACAGAGCTTCTACCTCTTCCGTTGGCGGCAGCCGCGCAATATCGGCGATAGCATCGGCAGCCGCCACAAGCATTTCGCTCGTCACATGCTTGGCGCCCGCATCGAGCGCGCCGCGAAACAGATACGGAAAACACAGCACATTATTGACTTGGTTGGGAAAGTCGGACCGGCCGGTACCGATAATCACGTCGGGCACCGCACCGCGCGCATGGTCGGGCCACACTTCCGGATCGGGATTGGCCAGCGCAAGGACGATTGGTGTGCGCGCCATCTGCTTGATCCAAGCGGGATGCAAAACACCGGCGCTCGAAAGTCCCAGAAAGACGTCCGCCCCTTTCAACGCCTGTTCCATGGTGCGCACGCGGGATTTGGTTGCGACCGCTTCCTTTTGCGGTGTCATGCCCCGCTTGCGGCCCTTGTAGATCACACCGGCACTGTCGAAAACGATCACGTTTTGCCGGGGCAATCCCGAAATGAAAAGCAGCTCCAGTGTTGCCAGCGCCGCCGCACCGGCGCCGGAACAGACCAGCTTGATGTCCTTCATCTTCCGGCCGGATACGATCAGTGCGTTCTCCAACGCGGCCACCACACAGACCGCGGTGCCATGCTGATCGTCGTGAAACACGGGCACATTCATTTCACGGCGGCAAATTTCTTCGACGACAAAACAATCGGGCGCCTTAATGTCTTCCAGATTGATGCCGCCAAATGACGGTTCCAAAGCGATGATGATTTCCGCCAGCTTGTGAGGGTCAGGCTCGCTGATACCGATATCGACCGCATGGACGCCGGCGAACCGGTGAAACAAGGCCGCCTTCCCCTCCATCACCGGCTTGGCGGCCAACGGGCCGATATTGCCAAGCCCCAAGACGGCCGTTCCATTGGTAACCACCGCCACAAGATTGTTGCGATTGGTATAACTTCCCGCCGCGTCGGGATCCGCCGCAATGGCCCGGCACGGCGCCGCCACGCCTGGGGAATAGGCCAAAGACAGGTCCAATTGGGTTTCCAGTTCTTTGGTGGGCTGGGTCGACATTTTGCCGGCCGGTGCGCGCCGGTGATAGGCCAGCGCCATGTCGTCGAGAGAGGCGGATCTGTCCTCCGGCGCGCCTTTCAAAAACGCGGGATAAGGCGTGGGCGTGCGCCGGCGCCAAGACGACAGAAATCTGAACAAAGTTGATGCCCCCAATTCCCCGAAAGGCTGTGGTTGGTTGTCACCGGGAAGGACAGCCCCCGCTGTATGGAAACTATGTTAAGGGGCGTATCGGGCATTGCAAGTCACGATGAAGGGCAGGTGGCACCGCCGCTCAGGTTCGAACGGGAACCAAGTCGAACAATCAAATCTACAACATCGACCGACCTCGTTTGAGGTCCATTCCTGGTTGATTCACGCCGGAGGCATACCCCCCAGGTATAACCCAAAGTTGAACCAGGTCTTAAAATCCGACTAATATGTAAGGCATTTTGTGCGTAGGGTGAGAAATCAGAACTGGGGGTCGCGGGGCCTTGAGTGTTCGAGACCGGTACGACGGCTTTATAAGCATTCGGCAGGGGGCCGAACCCGTCTGCTATGAGTTAAAGACTTTGCTGGCGCAGCGGGATCTTTCTACCGCCTGGCAGGAGAACATAAATGAGTTCAGTTCGCGCTCGCACATGGATGGTGTCCAGCAGATCATTCGCAACACCCATTTTTCGATTGTATTGATTACGCCAAATCTTTTCGATCCCCCATCTAACCAAAGCCAGTGCCATCAGAAAGATGAACTGATTGCTATCAGTGAACGATTGTCTCGCGTTACCCATGAATCCGACGAAGCCGGTCGACTGAAATACAGTGTCTTCCTCGCCTTGTTACAGGATGAGCAGGGCTTTCCCCGTCACAGCGACTTGGTCACCAGCATCCAAGACGATAAGAAGATCAACTGGATAAGGGACGCTACGAATTGGTGTGCCATTCCCAATTTTGAAGACGTTTCCGATCGTGAACGAAATGAGGCGATCGAGAAGCTCGTCGGCGATGTCTATCTTTGGGCAACCCGGCAAAGCGATATCGATTTTGGTTCTCGCGGAACGCGCTCAACTACAAACGGAACGTTGTCGTCCGCCAATGACGCAGACGCCGATAGCCAGCCAGAAATGCCGAATGGAACCGGGTCGCCGTCTGACGAACCGGACGAGCTTAGCGCGTTGGGCCAGCTGCAAAAATCCGAACGCGCTTATTTGGAGCGGGGGGCGCGGCTTTGGCATCGGGGACGCATCGACCGTGTCGAAGACGTTGCATTGGATGAAAGCCCTCTCGGTGCTGATGAATCTCCGTTTTCGTTCGACCCACAACGATTTATCGAGCTGTTTGCACAGTCCGACCATTCGGCTGCCCCGACTCTCGCGACAAATGCAATGCCGGTTTCTGAGTTTTTCCTCCACGCGTGGGACCGACCGCTTATCCTCCAGGGTGACGCCGGTGTCGGCAAGTCGACGACCGCCGCGGCGGTTGCTCTTGCGATGGCATCCACATGGGATGACGCATTCGCCGGATTTAGCGGCCGGCTTGCAAACGGCGCTTGGCTCAAAAATGCGGTCCCTCGGATTAATAGAGGTTCGCAGTGGTTTCCAGTCCTCACCCGTTGCAGTTGGGCGTCCAAATTCTTTGTCGACGGCAGTCCCGATGTGGATCGTCTGCTTGATATTGTTACGATGGTCATCTTGGGAACGGACGAGATTCCCTCGCCGGATGCGCGTGAGGATTTGCGTGAACGCATGTCCAACCAACCGTACGCGCTTTTGTTCGATGGGTTGGACGAAGTTGAAGATTCTCGGCAAGGCATGGCGCTTGTCAATTCGGCGGTTGACCTATGGAATGAGATCAATCGGGGCGATCAAAAACTACGGGTGATGATTCTTACGCGAGAATTCAAACGAAACATCGCCGATGTCGACAAGGCCTCACTCAAACAACTTAGTTGGAACCAAATCTCAAACTTCCTGTCGTCCTACGCATTGTCGGCGGGCGAACAACAAAACGAAGCCATACAAGGACATATTTTTCGCGATGCGGAAGAGTTGTGGCGCGACGGGGGTGTCAACGCGGATCCGCTTAAAACGCCCTTGCTGTTAAACGCGTTCTGCTGGATGGAGATCAATAGAGGAAGTTTCAAAGGTAATCGCACCGAGTTCTGCCGCAACGTCATAGACTTTTTGGCAGCCAACCGAAAAATTGTCGCGCGGTCAGGCGAAGTTTTGACCAGCGAGAAAGTACGCAAACTTCTTCAAAGATTGGCGTATGACGCAACCAGTTCGGATCTCGGTCGCGGCATTCTGACGGCGGACGATGCCGAGCAAGTGGTTGAAAGCTGGGGGCGGTCGGTGATCGACCACCATCTGTCGGGCGAGCAATGCCGGGCGATCCTGCAGCAAGTCAGCCATCAGACGGGCCTCTTCTATCGAATGAGGTCTAGTGACGGATCATCATATTACTCATTCGAGAAACGAGAATTGTTCCGTGAATACCTTGCGGGCGAGCGAATGGCGGAAGGCGGGCTCACCCACCAAACAATTCGCCAACTTAGGGCGACGCCGGAAAAACTACAGCAATGGGAGCCTGCGATCGGCTTTGCCGCGGCGATGCGGTCGACGGACACCGACGTCCACACGGCAATGAAATTGCCCAATTCCCTTCTGGATTCCGCACAAGCAAGCGATGCGTCGTCGGAAGCCTATTTGTGGTCGTCTGCCGCGCTGACCACCCTTGTGGAAAGCGCGCGACGACTCGAGCTCCCCGACTTTAGTTCGTACATTGATAAAATACTGTTAGTGTACGGAAAGAACAAATCTCAATGGACCCCATTGGAACGCAGTCGGTTTGCCGAACGGATGTTTTTATTGGCGCGCAAAACGAACGCGAAGATATCCACCAAAATCGCCAATCACCTGTTGGACAGATTCCTGGTCGGCTCGTCACAATGGCTGCCGCTGAAACAGAAGCCGAGCCTGTCGATTGCACGTACGCCGGTTTTGGTTTTTGAGTACCGGCAATTTCTGGAGGACAACCCGTCCAGCAAGCAGTACTGGACCCATGCGCGTCTGCCGGAAGAGAAACACCTCATTACAGAAACACAAAGCCCCTCTGACAGCAGCCTGCCGGAGCCGGACGGCAGCGCGCGAGAGCATTGGACAAGCTCTGATCAATGGAACCGGCAGATGGATCACCCGGGCAATCCCATCGTTTTTGTTACCTGGTTTGAAGCGGTGGCCTACTGTGCTTGGAAAACCCACTCCATGAGAGAAAGCGGCGAACTTGATCCGGATGAAGTCGTGCGATTGCCGACGGCAGACGAATGGATGTCGGTTGTCGGCTTTGCATCAGACGGAGACCGATATCCGTGGGGCAACACGAGCCTGCGGGTGGGCACACCGTCTCAAGCCGTTGTGAATTCGTATCATTCCGGGATTAATGGATCGTCTGTACCCGGCGTGTTTGATCCCTACGGCTTGGACGGTTTGTATGACTTCGGTTCAAATGTACGCTGCTGGCTGGCAAACGACACCGCCCTGTCGGATCGGATTGACGAGGACGAGGATGTGCCCACGGCCGGCGGTTCGTGGGCAGACTTCGAAGTTTCTTTGTTTCGCTCGAATACGGAGCCGCGGCTGGAAGACCCGTTAGCGCGTCGCGTCTTTCTTGGCTTTAGGGTGGTGAGAGAGCGTCTGTCGTGACGTCAAGCAACATAATCATCAATATGCAAAAAGTGGATTTGATCTATGGCAACGGCCAACAACGGGGTTCAGTCGCGAACGCTCCAAGCGGTTTTAGAGCATGCAAAAGAACGTGTCAGTGTGCATTGGCGGGTTCTTGAAGACGAATTGGATGACGAAACGGACTGGGATCCGTATTTCGTCTCAGAACGTCAGCTAAATCGTCTTTCCAAAGAACTGCGGGAGCAATTGTCGCTGTTGCAAGCCGTGGATTGGACCGGTTTTGAACATTGGACCGTGAAGAGAAAAAAAGAGGCCTTTGGGGAAATCCTCGAAGAAATGGCGAACACGGGCACCGAGTTATACGGTGCTCTGATGACCGGCTTGCAGGGTGATCGGCAGTCCGAAGAGGATTCGAAGGTGTTTCGAGATTGGTTTGAGGAAACCGTCCTGCCGGCAGACGAAGGCAGCTGGCGTATTCAGATCATCCATACCAACTACTCAAAAGAAATCGTTCCATGGGGCCTGGTGTTCACGCCACGCTTGCCGGATGACGACGATCGATCACCGACGTTTGAGAACTACAAGAACTTTTGGTGTTCGTGTTTCCGCCTTGCCTGCCGAGGCACGTTCTTGGAAGAAGCCGATGAGATCGAAGACAGGCGTGACGGCGACCTGACCAAAGTTGCCGTCGTCATCGAACGCGACGTGGATCAGTTCGATTCTTTCGAAAGGACACGCGCACGCAAGCCCGACCGCGATCGAGATCTCCGACGTGACTACATTGCCCATGACAAAAGAGAATTTCGCAGGTTGGCCTTCAATCAAAAGAAGAATGATGTCTTTTGGTATATTTCGCTCAAATCGGACGGCGGGGCTTATTCGCTCGGGGGGCAGACTCTCGGCCATCAAGAAATCAGCAGTTCCTACGAACAGGTAAACGAAGATCGTATCATCATTATGCTGATTGATGGGGATGCCGTTATCCGCAATGACCGAGGGTCTCAATGGGTGGAATCGGCGCTAGAGATCGGACGGGCCGGGTTGATCGCCGTTGAAACCGACATTCAGAACCCGCAATTGCGATACTTCGGCTGGTTACTTTTGAAGTCTCTCATCAAGTCGCTATCGAAGAACCCGCTCATTGATGCGATGCAGGAAGCGCGCCGGGAGTTCTGGCCTCACAGTCTGCTCTATGGTGTTTATTGCAACCCACTGCATTTTTACCTTCACGACCGGCCTGACGACATCATCGACTTCATTGACCGTTTTTTGGAGATCCCGTCCGTGCCTGCCGATGAATCCGACTAACACGAATTATTGGACCTAACCTAACAAATCGACCGGAAGTCTAATCACGATGGCTGAGACCTCGTTACCCAAGAAGACCTCGCCGAAAAAGCGGCCAGCGTCGAAACGACCGAAACCGAAATCCAAAACCAAAGAAAGCCAAAGCAAGCCGACGCCCAGCGAGCCGGCACCGCATGCGGATCGAACTCCCGGTTATGAATCTTCTCCCTATCCGGGTCTGCAGTACTACCAAGAAGAACAGGGCGATATTTTCGCCGGACGTGACATCGAGATTGCGAAATGTGCGCGCCTGCTTGTGAAATCGAGAGTTCTGGTTCTGCACGGCACGTCCGGGTGCGGAAAGTCGAGTTTTCTGCGGGCCGGTGTCAAACCGTACCTAGCCCGCGCCCGGCTTCCAATTTCGTTTGAGGAAAATCCGGATGGATTTCAGGTTATCCGCTCGACCGACAAACCCCTTCGGCAGTTCGCAACCCGCCTGTTGGAAGTCGTGGATGATTTGGCGGCGGGCAAGTCTTCCTATGGCCGGCTCAGGCGATCCGTCGACGCACACGAACTACAAGAAAAGTTCACCTCGGAAGAGCGACGGGAGCTCATCGGTACCGATTCTGATGCGGCATTCGAGGCCTTGGTAGATGTCGCCGGTGCCATGAGAACGGCGCCGGTTTTCGTGATTGATCAGGCCGAAGAAGTGTTCACATTGAGGGAACGTTTGGAGCACGACGACACATCGAACGCCGAGGAAAAGGACGCCGAACAAGAAATCGAAACCGCTGCATTCTTTAGGTTCCTAAACGAGGTCGCCCAAAGGGGGGCAAAGAGCCGAATTATTATCTCTCTGCGGACGGAGTATAAGGGGCGATTTGACGATCAGGTGTCGGCACATGGCCATCCCGGCGATGGCCTGCGCGGCTTTTACTTGAGTGAGTTGACCCATGAGGGACTTAAGCACGCGATAACGCGCCCCACGCTGGAAGGTGCCGAGTGGGAAAAGGTGAAGAAGCGCAAACATGTTAAAGACAAGTCTTCCCCCTTCGAGCGCTTCCGATTTCGCATCGACGATGATGTGGTCGAACGCCTTGCTTCGGATCTCCTCAGCGAGCGGGTGCCCGCGGGCGGCATACTGCCTGCCCTGCAGATTGCCTGCCTGCAGCTATGGCGCCAATCGGAAGACGCCCGGTCCACCAAAGAGGAAAGCACCGGCAGGGCGCTGCGCATACGCATGCTGAACTATCGCCGGTTAGGAAAGATAGAAACGCAAGTCGAAGAGTATTTGGCCCAATCGCTTGAAGAGGTTGTTCTGCAGTCTTCTCGGTGGTCGCTTCGAATATCCGAAGTGGTCGAGAAATGGCACCAGGCATTTCGAAAAATTTTGGTCAGCGTTGAAGCCGACGGACGGGCAGTGACTCGGCGCCCACCGGAATCCGAATTGGTGAGCGAACTTGTGGACTTTTTTGGTGCGAACAAGTCACTCGAAGCCGATATCCGGAAGATCATCGGCGAACTCAGCTCGAGCCGCTTCGGCATCCTTCGCAGAGAGCAAGACCGCATCACGTTGGGGCACGATAGCCTGGCGCTGGCCCTAAACAAATGGTGGATGGTCTTCAATCGCGAAGAGAACGCCATGATGCGTATGAGCATGGGATCCTACAAATCGCCGGATGAGATCGAAGCAACCGATCTATTTTTGAAAGGCGAGGAACCGCACGCATCAACGATTTACATGCCGGCAGAGCTGGGCTGGGACAGTCAGCTGCCTCATTTCGCGAGTATTCGCGGATTTGATAAGCGGCTCGGCATTACATTGCAGATCGGTGAAACAGACGATGCGTCAAACCTGAGCACCGTCTCGGGAGAGAACCGGCCAAAAGACTGGAACCAGTTGCGACGGCGCCTCTGGTCGCGGGAAAACGACCGCCGCGAGCAGGTCGACGCAACAAAAGACAAAGGCAAATCGCTTACAAATACCTACTTCTTGGCGCCGACCGAATGGGCGAGTTTCCCAGGCCGAGAAAGCAGCGGCGTGTCCAACAATGAACGCACGCGCCATGCGCTCCGTTGGACCGATGTGCTCGTGACCGATCTGTTCGTTGGCAATGGACTTATTGGGTTGGAGCAAAAATGGTCGGAAGAAATGGTCAAAGTTCATGCGCTTCCGGCGAGCGACCAACCCGAACGCCTGCGCGAGGTCATTTCAGGGGCGCTCACCGAAATCTGTGAGAGGCGCGGCGAAGTAAAGTGCTTCAAGGACAGCGCGCGCAAATTCTTGCTTTTCGCGGCGGACATTTGCGAAGTCGCCCCAAAGGTCAAAAGGTACCTGTCGAGCGAAAAAAATGTATCGATTGACGAAGGCACCTATTCCCAGCGGCGAAATCCGATGCTGACGTGGCTGTTGGAAAATGAGAACGCGGAAGAAGACGCCGCCTCCGTTCGTCCTCGCTATATTGTATCGTCGTCATTGCCCCGAGCTTTGGCGGTGCAGTCAGGATATACGGTTTATTTTGGTGCGAACGATCTTGCGTCCCTTGCGCGGGATGAAATGTCGGGCCGGCAAGCCAATCAAAAAAAGCGTGTGACAGCCATTGATGATGTGGCAGATCGCATGCAGTCGGTTGTTCAGCACACGTTGTGGCAGGTAAGCGTGCCGTCCGCAAAGTGGAACAGCGGGTTGAACCGAGCTTTCATTTTGCGGCTCGCCGGTCTTGGATACTTTACGGCCGAATATGTGCGTTCAAACTCTGATGAGTTTGTGCTGCACCTTCATGAATTCATGAACCGTGTCTTTGGGGAAGCCGGCGGTGGGCGCGATAGCGTCAAAGGTGTTCGGTTGAACCGGCAGATCATTCGAGACACCTTCCAGAGCTGCTTCAACTTCCTGAAGTTCGAGGAATATGGCCATGAGATTTATGATCTCGACTCGCCGTTCGCCTATCGGACCGATCATGCGTCGCTAGATACGCAAAGCATTGCCGACGAGATTTATATCGAACTTACGGATCTTCGGCGGAAAACATTGGCGCATTTTCATCGTGTGGCAGACAGCATTCGCTGGCTAAAGGATCGGGACGATTACGATCCATTGGAAAAAGCCGTACGGGATTTCTTCAAGCTTAAGCAGCTCGCCTGGAACAATTACAGGATTTTCAACTATTACGATTCCGAACGGTACATGGCACGCGCTGCCGCGGCTGCTCAAATTCTTATGGAGAAAAAAACCCACAATTCGGACGATACCGCCTAAGGCGCTTCGGTGGCCGGGAACTGCAGGCCGGGCTTTGCAGTCCTCAAAACCGTGTACTGCAAACCGATTGGCGTACTCTTCCGAGCGCGGATTGGTCTCAAACCAAAATAGAGAAGGTCTCTGAAATCGGTTGGTGTTGGATGGTACCGCCTCCCCGGTTCGAACGGGGGACCTCTAGATCCACAATCTAGCGCTCTAACCAACTGAGCTAAGGCGGCCCATGTCAGGGTGCCCCACAAGGGCCTTTCGCGGCCGCCAAGGGGTCCGCGAGGGAGGGGACATTATGCCGTCATCGAAGCTATTGCAAGGGCGCTGCGGCCCTTGGACGGATGGTATTTCACCTCATATATGCGTATGTCTAGCGGACACAAGAAGTAAGGAAGCCGCATGGATCTCATCGCCCGCGACCCGCGCATCAAGACCGAATTCGTCACTGCAAACGGCCTGTCCTTCGAGGTGGACATCTGCGGCGACGGCGAGAAATTCGCGCTGCTCTTGCACGGATTTCCGGAAACGAATTTTTCCTGGCGTCACCAGATGCCGCTGCTGGCAGACATGGGATATCGTGTTTGGGCGCCAAACTTGCGCGGCTACGGCCGGTCGAGCAAGCCACGCGGCATCAGCGCCTACTCTCTTGATCATCTGATGGCCGATGTGCGGGGCTTGGTGGATGCGGCGGGGGCAAAATCCGTCACCCTGATCGCTCATGATTGGGGCGCACTGATTGCCTGGAATTGCGCCATGGCCAAGATCAAGCCCATCGACAGGCTGGTCATTATGAACGTGCCGCACCCGGGGCCCTCCCGCAAAGCCATTCGCAAATGGTCTCAATTGCGTAAATCCTGGTACATCTTTGCCTTCCAACTGCCTTGGCTGCCGGAATACGCGCTGCGCCGCAAAGACGCTCAGGCCATGGACTATGCGTTTGGCCATGAAGAGGTCGACAAATCGCGCTTCCCCAAAGAAGTGGTCGATGTCTACAAGCGCAATGTCCTCATTCCCGGCGCGGCAAACCGGATGGTCAACTATTACCGGGCGCTGCTGCGGCGCCCCGTCCAGCACCCCGCTCTGAAAGGCGGGCAACTGCCGCTTATCGAGGTGCCCACCCTGATGGTGTGGGGCGAGGCCGATATGGCCCTGTCGAAGTTTATGACATACGGCACGGACAAATACGTCCGTGATCTGACGATCCGCTACTTGCCGGGCGTGTCCCATTGGGTCCAACAGGAATCCCCGGAAATCGTCAATCCTCTGTTAGAAGATTTCCTGACCGGCCAACCGGTGCGCCAAGTGGAAGAGGTCAAGGCCGGCCTGTCACCTTCGCCAAGCGCCGCCGAAGCAGCCTAAAAAGTGCGGAACGGCGCCCATTAACCATAATTGGTTCTTCCCTCACCGCACGGGAATCGTTAAACATTTCTTAACGGCGGTTTTGGCGCAACCACCCGGGCGGCACCCCCCTCAACGTCCCGTCGCCAGAGCCGGTTTGTCGGGCATTTTGTGCGCTGGATGTTGAGTACACACTAGTGGGACGATCGGATAGATCTTTAATCGACGGGTTGGAACAGGACTCGCACCCCGCTTGGCTATGGGATGTGGGCCGGCAGCGCATGGCCTGGGCCAATGGCGCCGCCGTTTCGTTTTGGCGTGAATCGTCTCCCTTCGATTTGATCGATCGTATCTTTTCTCCGGCCGAAATCGGGGCCGTGGAATTCGGTCAAACATTCAACGCCCTTTCCGAAGGTCAGGAAGAACAGATTTCGCTGCTGCTCTTTCCGACCGCGGCCGGCGCCCAGGTGGATGCCGCCTGCCGGCGCCATCTGCTGCCGGACGGCCGCACCGGTTTGCTCATCCATTTGACGGCGGCCGCCACTGACGAGGACAGCCGGACGCTGGAACGCATTCGGGCAACGCTTGAGAATTTGCCCGGCATGGTCAGCGTGTTCGCCACCGACGGGAAAGTGCTGTTGGAAAGCGCGCTCGCCCGGGAAGCCTTCGGCCCCTATACCAGCCTGCCCGATCGTCTGGGCAGCGGACGGGCGCGGGACCTTGTGGCGGACTTATTTGACCGCGGCATCGCCCACCAAACTTGCGACGTATTTACAGATGTGGGTCAGCGCCGTCACCGCATTTCGGGAAAACGCATATTAGACCCGGCAACCGGCTTTGCCGCGGCGATTGCACTTTTCACCGACGTGACGGACCGGCTGGCGTTGGAGGCGCGGCGCGACGCTGCCGACGATAGTGCGACGGGCGCGACGCTTCATGACGCGATTGAGGAGACCCTTGAACCGTTTCCAGTGGGCATCATTCTCCTGGATGAAAAAGGCCGGGTTGATTTCGCAAACGCGGCCGCCCATGGGCTCGCCGGTGCTGCGCGCGGCGATCTGGCAGGGGTTGATTTCATGGCGCTTGTGGCCCCTGAAAAACCCACTGTCGGCGATTTGCCGGTAGCCATGCCCACGCTTGCCGACCGCAGCCGCCAATTGCTCAAAGGCGAAGACTTGGTATTGCAGCGGAAAGACGGCGAACGGCGTATGGCGCGCGTGACGCTGGCCCCGCTTCCCGCCAGGGCCGACCTGCCCCCGTTTCTCGCCGTGCTGCAAGACATTACCTCTCACCAAGACACCCTTGCTCTGCTTGTGAAAGAGCTCGAAAAAGCCAAACAAGAAAGCGCTCAGAAATCTCAGTTCCTGGCCAATGTAGGACATGAGCTGCGCACACCGCTCAATGCCATTATCGGCTTTTCGGAAATCATGCGCGATCAACGTCTTGGGCCGCTGAAAAACGACAAATACCGTCAGTATGCGAAGGACATCCACCATAGCGGACATCTGCTACTGAGTTTGATCAACGACCTGCTCGATTTGTCAAAGGTACAAGCCGGTAAGCTCAAGCTTCAATTTGCGGAGATCAATTTGCGGACCGTGGTTGAGCAGTGCATCCGTCTTGTCCAACCGCAAGCGCAAAGAAAAAAGGTCAAACTGCGCCTTAACGTGCCGCCGGTCTTGCCGCTGGTAAAAGCGGACTCCCGTAGCCTGGAGCAAGTGGTCCTCAATCTTCTGACCAACGCGATCAAATTCACCAAAGCGTCGGGGGAGGTCAGCGTGTCCATTGCCACCGGCAAGGACGGCAATCTCGACTTGCGCGTGCAAGACACGGGCATCGGCATGAGCCCGGAAGAGCTGGACCGCGCCATGAAACCTTTCGAACAGATCGATTCAACGGTTGCCCGAAAGGAGAAGGGAACCGGATTGGGACTGCCCCTTGCAAAAGCCCTGGCAGAGGCCAACCGCGCTCAATTCTCCATCCGCAGCGTACCCGATGAGGGGACTTCCGTGGCGTTGCGCTTTTCCGCAAGCCAAGCCGGCGGCTGACCGACCATACCGGCCGGTCGCGACGTTCGGTCTATTTGACAATAATTCTCAATTGCATAATTTATCGCCTAAGGAATGGTACTGGAGGAAGGCCGACGGGCCCAAATGTGATGACCCATGGCGATCGCTGATGCACGGCCGCAAGAAGCCCCTGCGCGCCCTTCTTTCGCGGGCCTTTTTGACCTTCAGGGCCAGACGATCCTGACGGCGGCTTTGTTGGTCGCTGCCTTCCTGTCGCTGCCAATTCTATCGGTCGTTTCCAACTTGCTTTGGGAGAGCGGGCCGGTCTGGCAGCATTTGATCGACACGGTCCTGGCAAACTACATTTCGAACTCAATCGTTTTGGCGGCCGCCGTGTGTGTCGGCGTCATGGTGCTGGGCGTCCCTGCCGCATGGATCACCACCATGTACCGCTTTCCGGGACGCAGCGTGTTTGAATGGGCGCTTATCTTGCCCTTGGCCTTTCCGGCTTATGTGGTCGCTTATACGTATACGGATTTTCTGCAATTTTCCGGTCCGGTGCAAACCGCCCTGCGCGATACTATGGGCTGGACGGCGGCAGACTACTGGTTTCCGGAAATTCGATCGGTCGGTGGCGCTGCCCTCATCCTGTCACTCGTCCTCTACCCTTATGTATACCTTCTTGCCCGCGCAAGCTTCTTGGAGCAATCCATGTGCGTGCTTGAGGTAAGCCGATCCCTTGGCCATGGGCCTGCCTCAACCTTCTTGCGGGTGGCCCTTCCATTGGCACGCCCGGCCATCGCGGCCGGTGTCGCCCTGGCGCTCATGGAGACACTTGCCGACTATGGAACGGTGTCATATTTCAGTGTACAGACGTTCACGACGGGCATTTACCGCACTTGGTTTTCATTGGGCGATCCCATTGCCGCATCCAAACTTGCCGCTTGTTTGCTGATCTTCGTGCTCATCGTTCTTTCACTCGAGGCGCTTGGCCGGCGCCAGGCGCAATACCATCACACCAGCAAGAAGTATCGCCGGCTGGCAGGTTCACCGCTCAATCTTTGGCAGGGGCTTGGCGCGATCACCGTGTGCGCCCTGCCCGTCTTTTTCGGATTTATCTTGCCCTTCTTTATCCTGGTGGAGATGGGATTGAGGGACGGTTCGTGGGGTATTGACGAACAGTTTCTGGCGGTGGCCGCGAACACGCTCATTTTGGGGTTGCTCGCGGCTGTGATCGTGGTGAGCATCGCTGCCCTGCTGACATTTGGCCTCCGCCTTTATCCCCACCCCATCACGCGGTTTTCCCACCGGCTTGCGGGCATGGGCTATGCCATTCCCGGGTCCGTCATCGCCGTGGGCATATTGGTGCCCCTGGGGCTGTTCGACAATGCGGTGGACGAATGGTTCCGCGCCACCTTCGGGATCAGTACTGGGCTGTTGTTGACCGGCAGTATCGGCGCGCTTCTCTTTGCCTATGCGGTCCGGTTTGCCGCCGTTGCTCTGCAGACGACGAACTCCGCTTTCTCCAAAATCTCCGGGAACATAGATAGCGCGGCGCGGGTGCTGGGCGCCAAACCCGCCCGGCTGCTCTTCCGCGTACACATGCCGATCATGCGGGGGTCTTTGTTCACCGCTGCACTGATCGTCTTTGTGGAGGTGGTAAAGGAACTGCCGGCAACCGTCATCATGCGGCCGTTCAATTTCGATACGCTGGCGGTACGCGCCCACAATTTGGCGGCCGACGAGCGGCTCAGCGAAGCCGCCCTGCCCGCTATCGCCATCGTGGTTGTCGGGATACTCCCGGTCATTCTGATGGCCCGGGCCATATCACGGGCACGGCCCGGCACCATCGAAGAATAGTCTGCTTACAAATCAAAACAGATCAGGGCCAGCCGGCACGGTCGAACAGGATTTGCGCGAGCGGCTGGTTCTCGCCAAGCACACCAACGTTGATGGTATCGCTTTTGAAGTCACCCAAAGCGGTGAGTTCGTCGACGGGTGCAAGGTCGCTCACGACGGGGTATTCGAAATTCGCCCCCGCAAAAATGGCCTGAGCTTCAACGCTTGACAGATATTCAAGAAGTCGAACGGCGTTGTCCCGGTTCGGGGCATGGGCCGCCACGCCGCCGCCGCCAATATTCACGTGGGTCCCCGTGGTGTCTTGATTGGGAAACAGCAGGCCCACCTTCGCAGCGGCGTCGATGTCGGCCGGCTGATCCGAATTCTGCATGCGCACATAATAATAATGGTTGCCGATCGCCACGTCGCACTCACCAGCGGCAACTGCCCGGATCTGATCTCGGTCGCCGCCCTGGGGGCGCCGCGCGAAATTCGCGACTACGCCTTTTGCCCACTCACCGGCGGCCTCTTCACCTTTATGGGCAATCAAAGAGGCAAGGAGCGACAGGTTGTAGATGTTGCTGCTGGAGCGGACGCAGACTTTGCCGTTCCACGCAGGGTCCGCCACGTCGTCGTATGACGCCAATGTGGCAAGATCCACCCGCTCTTTGCTGTAGAAAATGACACGGGCGCGTGTCGAAAAGCCAAACCAGCGGCCGTCGGGATGGCGTAGATGTTCCGGAACCCGTTCGGTCAAGACATCGGATTGAACCGATTGAAGAACACCCGCTTCGTCGGCACGCCACAAATTGCCCGCATCCACCGTCAAGAAGATATCGGCCGGGCTATTGCGCCCTTCTATTTTGAGGCGTTCCAACAGCTCGCCGCCTTTGGCTTCGAGCACATTGACCCGAATCCCGGTTTTAGCTTCAAAGCCGGCATAAATCTCCCGGTCCGACGTGTAGTGGCGCGACGAATAGACATTCACCTCGCCATCGGCCAGCGACGGCCGCGTCTCGAAAGCAATCAATACCCACACGGCGCACAAGGCGCCCAATAATCTCCACGCGATCGTCACGGTCAAAATCCCCACAAACGTTGATATTGCGAATAACTATCAATTACAAATCACGAGGTCAATGTGTATTGATTGGTTAATGCTTCGACATCATGCCGCATTTTCACTAGATTCTACGGCAATACTTCTGGGGATCGTCAGACACTCATCTATTGCGGAGTAATCATGAGAACGTTTCTTCTCAGCCTCCTGGTGCTCGGAGGTCTTATCGTCGGTGCGCTTTTAATCGCCCCTTCCTTCATTCCGCAAGAATGGTATCGCGAGCCCATCGTGACGGCGATCGAGGAGCAGACCGGTCGGGATGTGACCATTGACGGCGATATCGGCCTGTCCCTCTTCCCGCAATTCAATTTCCGACTTGAAGGCGTGAGCATCTCCAATGCAGAGGGTGCCAAACACCCCACCATGGCGTCGATGAAGACGCTGGATGTGGGATTGGATGCCTTCAGGCTGCTCCGGCGCGAGATTATTGTGTCGCGATTTGTGCTCGAGGACCCGGTGATCCATTTGGAAGTGGACAAATCCGGCAAGTCGAACTTCGACTTCGAGCCCCAAACCGGAAGTGAAGATCCGCAGCCTACGGAACAACCGGATGGGTCCGACCAAAGTGCGCCGCAAGATTTCGAAGTGGGCACCATCAGTCTTGGGGATGTGAGGTTGGTCAACGGGCTTGTGACCTATACCAATCACCAGACAAATGAAGATTATGAAGTCCAAGACATTAATGCGACCGTCTCGCTTCCAAGTTTCGACGGTCCCTTCTCGGCAGACGGTTCCGTCACATGGCTTGGGGAACGTGTCGGCGCCAATGTGTCGATCGGCAATCTGAAAGACCTGCTGGAGGGCATCGAAACGGAAATCTCTACACGGATCAATTCGGATTTGATCATCCAGTCCTTTGACGGCAAAGCCGTCGCCGACCCGCTGAAGCTGACCGAAGGCAAAGCTTCGCTCAATATTCCGTCGCTGCGAAAGTTCTCCGCTTGGCTTGGATCGCCCATGCCCGATGGGGACGGGTTCGGCCCGGTCGCCATTGCCGGTGATTTGACGGCGCGGGATCAGCGGCTCTTTTTCAAGAACGCCAATGTCGAATTCGATGACATCACGGCGACCGGCGGACTCACCTTGATCCTCGACGGAGACAAACCCTTCGTATCCGGCCGGATGGACGCGGACACGTTGAACCTGAACCCCTATTTGGGCGTGGAAGCACCATCGCAAAGCCAGTCCGGGGGCAGTTCGGGGTCCGGTGGCGGCTCTGGTGGCGCCCCTGCCCCTTCCACGGAATGGAGTGACGACCCGATCGACCTTGCGGGACTTAAGAGCCTTAATGCGAACCTCAAACTCACCGCCAAGCGCGTTCAATTCGGCGGCATAAAACTCGACAACAGCGACCTGGATTTGAGAATCAATGACGGCTTGCTGACGGCCGACCTTGCCGATATCAATCTCTATAAGGGCACGGGCACCGCCAAATTCTCGGCGGACGGTCGCGGCCGTACGCCTAAGATTTCGCAAACGTTAGTATTGAATGCGATCGATCTGTTGCCGCTCTTTCGGGATGCGGGCGGTTACGACCGGCTTGAAGGCACCGGCAACCTCATCCTTGATGTGACAATGACCGGCCGTTCCCAACGCCAAATGATGCAAACTTTACGGGGCTCGGGCGGAGTCAATTTCCTTGATGGCGCCATTCGCGGCGTGAATCTGGCAGACCTCGTGCGAAACATCGGAAGTGTTTTGGGCGGCGTTCAAAATACTGGCGTGCAGAAAACGGATTTCGCCGAACTCACGGGCCGCTTCAACATTCGCAACGGCATTCTGTCAAACAATGACTTCGCCCTGAAGAACCCACTTCTCTGGGTGACCGGCGCGGGCTCGCTCAATATTCCGAATCGAACCATCGATTTTCGCTTCGTGCCGAAGGCCGTGGCAACAATCGAAGGACAAGGCAGCCGACGCGACGTGACGGGCATCAGCGTGCCCGTCATTGTCAGCGGCTCTTGGGACAATCCGACATTTGCCCCGGATGTGGGCAGCATTATCGGCGGCGTTCTGGAAGGGGCTACAAGGGGCCGAGACGAGAGCGATTCAGAAGAGGAAGAGGGTCAGCCGGCCGACCCGCTGGAATCCATCTTTAGGGACGTATTGGGAATCCCAACCGACACGTCATCGGAAGATGGCGAACCGGAACAGCAGGAAAGCACTCAAGATGAGCAGGAACAACAACCGCCGGACCCGTTGGGGGATTTGTTCAAGATCCTGCAAAATCAATAAGTAGCAAGCGCAAGGACGCCCGCTTCGGCGCGCAGGTTGTGTTGCACATGAGCACCAACTCTTAACTATTTTGCGGATCTATGGTCTCGCTCAAGTCACGCTCCGAGGAGAATTCCCTTGCGCCGTCTTACGATCCTATCCGGCCGCGCCCTGGTGATTGCGTTATTGTGCAGCGCATTAAATGTCCCGGCACATGGCGCCGAGAAGCCTGCGCTGACGATAGCGAGTTTCGCCGGCGGTTTTTCCCAGGCGCAAAAGCAGAGTATATTTGATGTGTATACAGAGGAAAGCGGCATAGACATCGACGTCCGCCTTCATACGGGCGGCACGTCTGCATTCATGGCGGATCCCGAAAACAAAGTCGTTCCGCAAGTGGTTGCATTGGATCTTGGAACGGCGCAGCAAGCCTGCACCGACGGGTTGATCATTCCGATTGAAGCAGAAGAAGTTGTCCGGCCGGAAAAGGGGGTCACATTAGAAGAGGATTTCGTCCCGTTTGGGATTACGGATTGCGCTGTTGCAAACAGTGTCAACAGTCTCGTCATTGTTTTCGACCGGACCGATTACCCCAAAGACCCACCGTCCAGCCCTGAAGATTTTTTCGACCTGGAGAAATTTCCGGGCACGAGGGGTCTACGTCCGCACCCCCATTCGGCATTGGTGCTCGCCCTTTTGGCGGCCGGTACAGAGCCGGAAAACGTTTATAAGACCTTGGAATCAGCGCAAGGGGTCGAGACGGCGTTTCGAATGCTGAGATCCATAGAACGGAACATTGTGTGGTGGCGCACGGGCCAACAATCGGTCGATTATTTGGCAACTAACATCGTCACAATGACCACGGCGTTTCACAGTTGGGCCTATCGGTCGCGTGTTATGGATGGGCGCCCACTGGGGCTCGTTTGGAATGGTCAGCAGGCGGAGGTCGATGTGTGGGCCATTCCGGCAGCGGCAGGAAAGCAATCGCTGGCGGCAAACTTCATTCGATTCGCGAGCGACAAAGAACGCTTGGCGGCTCAATCGAATCTGATGCCGTACGGACCGGGGCGCCGATCGGCGTTTCCGTTGATCAACGACGAAATGCGCGAACATCTACCCAACACGCCGGAACATGGTGACGCGATCGTCTGGGTCGATCACGCATGGTGGCGTGAACACGGAACACCCTTGGCAAAACGCTTTGCTGTTTGGGTTGCGAAGACGGATCAGCTGTAGTTTCGCACTGCAACAAATCAATGCATTGCACACAACCCTTCGAGCGACGAGAACGAACAACAACTCTGCACAATCTCGTTACATGCTGTAGCGCGCGCGGATTCGTTTCAGGATCAGCCGCCACATCAGGCAATACTTGGGTCGCCGTCCGCAGGACGGGGCTCAATTTGATCGCTCCAAACCCAAGCAAATCTCTAGTGATTGGGCCAATGGAAGGAGCCACACTTTTCTTCCGCGGCGGGCCTGTGCATTAACTATGTTTTTTAAATCGTGAGCTAGATTACGTTTTATCGCAGTTTCCTGGCGTTTTAGGCACGGCTTTGGCGTGGACGGGCTGTGGTTGAGATGCTATCAATTAACGAACGGGTAAGGTTTTGGTTCGGGATTAGGCTCATTTATCGGTTCGGGGGAACATCGAATGAGCCGCTCTCATGTCGCAACTAGACGAGGATTGCGTTCTGCAATCCGGGTGTGGCGTTACCAGCACAGCTTTATTCGCGAATCTATTGTGGGGTTCTCTAGGAGGTTTCACGTTACGCTTTGAATCTGTGTTCGAACACAAGAATCTGATGTACCCTTCCTCGAACAAGACGCCGCAATACTGCGACGAAGTTGCCGGCAACGTCATCACACGAATAGTAGGAATTGGTTCTAACGAGTATTAATGGGCCCACGAGGGTAGTAGCTCATCGGGAGGTAAAAGATGAGAGTACGAATTGGCCGCATAAATAAGCGGCATGGTGCATGCGCAGTAAGGCGACTGCAATCAATCACGGAACAATTGAAGATGATGTCGATCGGCGGGGTGGTTGCTTTGTCGATCGCTGCGTTGATTTCGTTTGGAACAACCGGCGCGGTTGCCCAGCTCAGCCAGGCGACAAGCACGGCCAACGAAGCAGCCCAGGAAGGTGCTGCATCCCAAGAACGCATCAACAATTTGGACGATCAGACGACGGATCTGGAAGCTGAATACAAGGCAGTGCTGATCGATCTGGAAAACCTCCGGGAATACAATGAACAGCTCGATGCTCAGATCCAGGATCAAAAAGAGCAAGAAGTGTCATTGAAGAGGCAGATCGAGCAGTCCTTGACCGTTGAGCGGAATGTCATTCCGCTGATGAACCGGATGATCGAGCGGCTGGAGCAATTTGTTCAGCTCGACGTACCCTTCTTGCCGGAAGAGAGAAAGCGCCGTGTCGAAAATCTGAAATCGCTGATGAAGCGCTCGGATGCAACGGCCGCCGAGAAGTTCCGCCGCATTCTTGAATCCTATCAGATCGAGAATGACTACGGACGCTCCATTGAAGCGTACAATGGTGAGATTGATCAGGAAGGCAGAGTTCTGTCGGTGACCTTCTTAAAGGTGGGCCGAATTGCCTACCTCTACCAAACGAAAGACGGTTCCACGACTGCCGTTTGGGATCACGACAATAAGGTATGGGAAAGAAAGAACGGCTTCCGCGAAGAAGTCTCGACAGCCATTCGCATCGCGAACCAGCAATTGGCGCCCGACCTGATCCTCATTCCTGTAAAAGGCCCTGTGGCAGAGTAAGTGGAGACGCCCGATGAAAAATTTTGCACGAAAAATTGGTATCGCAGCGTGTGCCGCAGCCGCATGGATGTTGGTGGGCACGGCCGCTGTGACGGTGGCGCCCGTGGAAGCACAGGCGCAAGAAATAAAGAGCCTCTCCGATCTGCTTGAAGCTGTGCGGCAGGGTCGTGTTCGCGACCGCCAAACGAATCAACAGCGTGAAGCCGAGTTTCGTTCCAAACGGAATCAGCAGCAGTCCCTGTTGAACAATGCAAAAGCGGACCTTGCCCGCGAGGAAGCCCGCAGTGAGGCGCTGGAATCTGAATTCGCAGAACGCGAGCGCATTCTGAACGAACTGACTCAACAGCTCCAAGAACGCTTGGGCGCCTTCGGTGAGATGTTTGGTGTGATCCGCCAGGTTGCGGGCGACACAAGAGGTCAGATCGAGAACTCGCTGATCTCGGCACAACTACCGGGCCGGTCGGCACCTCTTGGCAGGTTGGCAACCAGCCAGGCATTGCCGGAAATCGAGCAGCTCGAAGGTCTTTGGGTCGTTCTCACTCAGGAGATGATCGAGCAAGGCAAGATTGCTACCTTCGAAGCGGATGTGATTACGCGCCGGGGCGAAACAGAGCCGCGTCAGGTAACACGTCTTGGCCCCTTCACGGCTGTTTCTGAGGGCCGTTTCCTGGTCTTCGAATTGGATGATCAGACCGGTATCCGCAAGTTGAGGGAACTCGACCGGCAACCGGCAAGCCGTTTCCTTAGCGCCGCGGGCCGCATCGAGCGGGCCGACTCCGGTCCGGAGGCAGGTTTTGTCCGGGCCGCAATCGATCCGTCCAGTGGCAGTATTCTTGAACTCCTGGTTCAAGCACCGGACTTGTTCGAACGCATCAATCAGGGCGGCATTGTGGGCTATGTCATCATTGGCGTGGCGACATTCGGCATCTTGCTTGGCATTTGGCGGATCTTTGTTCTGTGGACAACCTCTGCCGCCGTGAGTTCCCAGATGCGGGCTAAGCAGGCGCGCAAGGGGAATCCGCTGGGCCGGGTGATGCTCGCTTATGAAGAGAACACCAGTGCCGATGTGGAAACGCTGGAGCTCAAGTTGGATGATGCCATCTTGCGTGAACTGCCGCGGCTTGAATTCGGCCTGAACACGCTGAAGCTTTTGGCGGCCGTGGCCCCATTGATGGGACTGCTCGGAACGGTGACCGGTATGATCATCACGTTCCAGGCAATCACCCTGTTTGGTACCGGCGATCCGAAGTTGATGGCCGGTGGTATCTCTCAGGCGTTGGTGACGACGGTTCTGGGTCTTGTCGCCGCGATCCCGCTTCTCTTCCTGCACAGTTTTGCAAACGGATCCGCACGGTCCGTGCAGCAAGTGCTTGAGGAACAAGCGGCGGGTCTGGTGGCGCGTCACGCAGAAGGGCAGTAACACGTCATGTTGCAGTTCTTAGACGCGATCAATCCGGTCCGCGTTTACGGAGATCTCGTTGCCTTCCTGGAAACAGGCGGCAACGTCCTCTTCGTGATCATGATCGTCACCTTCTTCATGTGGGTCCTGATCGTGGAACGGTATTGGTACTTTTGGACCACCCATCCTGGGCTCGTGAAGCGGGCTCAGCGTGAGTGGGACGATCGTTCCGATCACCGCTCCTGGCACGCCCACCAAATCCGGAACATGCTGATTTCCGAAGTCAAGCTGGAAACCCGCCGTGGGATCGAAATGATCAAAACCATGGTGGCCGCTGCCCCGCTTTTCGGATTGCTCGGCACAGTGACCGGCATGGTGGAGGTGTTCGACGTGATGGCGGCAACCGGATCCAGTAACGCCCGAGCGATGGCGTCGGGCGTTTCGAAAGCAACCTTGCCGACAATGGCCGGCATGGTGGCCTCTCTCTCCGGCCTCTATTTCAGTTCCCAGTTGGAGCAACGTGCCAACCGGGAAGTGGACAAAGTGGCCGACCATCTCGAGCTCAGGTGAGGGGTGCCCCATGCGTAGGAAACACGGAAGACCCCAAGACGAAGCGGAAGTAAACATCACCCCTATGTTGGATGTGGTGTTCATCCTGCTGATCTTCTTCATCGTGACGGCGACGTTCGTGAAAGAGGACGGCTTGGAGCTCGCGCGGCCGAACAAGAACGAAGACCCGCCACCTGAAGTCGAAGATTTGAGCAAAACAATATTTGTTCAGATCACCGACCAAAACGAGGTCTACATCGAAAACCGCGTCATCGATATCGATGCTGTCAGAGCAAATATCGAACGTCTGCACGCGGAACGGCCGAAGGCCGGCGTTCTGATCAGCCCAACAAAAGACGCTGAAACCGGCACCATGGTTCGGGTGATGGACCAGGCGAGGCTTGGATGCCCGGGCTGCAGTGTGTCGATCGCGAGCGGTGGATAACAAACGTGGGGTCGGCGGATAGCGCATCGCCGACCCGTTCGAGGAAACGCGGTTCTTAAACCGCGCCCAGAGTAAAGTTTAAGGGAATAAGCGTATGCGAACACGGCGCCAACAAGATACCGAAGAGTCAGAAATTAATCTGACGCCGATGCTTGATGTGGTTTTCATCATGCTGATCTTCTTTATCGTCACGGCCACCTTCGTGAAACAAGCAGGCCAGGAAGTGCAGCGGCCCGAGGCGGTAACGGCTGATGAACAAAAACGGATCGCAATCCTGATCGCAATCACCGATGAAGATGAAATCTGGATCAACAACAAAGAAGTAGATGTTCGGTCCGTGCGGTTTGTGGTGGAAAGACTGCACGCGGAGAACCCGCAAGGCGGCATCGTCATTCAAGCGGACGAAAAGTCGAAATCGGGCGTTGTCATCGACGTGATGGACCAGCTCAAGTTAACCGGCGTCCCTGTCATCTCGATCGCAGCGGAAAAGGATTAGAGCCATGGGTGCATCACGGCTAGCCATTGGAGTACCGATTGCGGGCATTATCACCTTCAGCCTGTTCGTGCTGATGATGACGTTGGTGACCGGTAACTTCACAGAACCCGAGGAAGAAGTTGCCAATATTTCCATCGACCTGACGCGCATCAAGCGGGACGAAGAGGTTCAGACGAAAACGCGCGCGGAAAGGCCGGAAAAAACGGAAACACCGCCACCACCGCCACCCAGCAACATTACACCGCAGCGGCGGGACGCAAGGTTCGACACGGGCGGATTGGATGCCAATGTGGATATCGATTTCCAAGGCCTGGACGTGGCCGCGCCAACAGATGGTGATGCCATCCCGCTGGTGCGTGTGGCCCCTATCTATCCCGAACGCGCGGCATCTCGCGGCACCGAGGGCTGGGTGGTCGTGCAATTCAACGTGCTGAAAAGCGGCCAGGTCGATCCAAAAAGCGTGATCGTTGTGGAATCTCAACCGCCCGGCGTTTTCGACCGCGCGGCCATCAATGCGGTGAAGCGCTGGAAGTACAAACCTAAAGTGGTCAACGGTCAGCCGGTGGAACGCGTCGGGATTCAGACGCAGCTGACCTTTGAGCTCCAGAACTAACGTGGTTTCAGAATTAAGGGTCAGAAGTCTGCTTTAGTCCGGTAGGGAGTCAAATGAGATGCGTATCAGTCGATTGCTCATCGGAATTCCGATCGCCGCCGCCGTCACACTTGGTCTTTTTGTTTTGATGGACCATTTGGTCGAGCAAGAACAAGCACAGTTGGAGGAAGAGACACCCACAATTGCCATCAACATCGGCCGAGAAGTGGAAGACACCGAGACGGAAGTTAGGAAACGTCTGCCGCCGCGTCCGCGCAAAGCAGAAGTTCTTAAGGAGCCGGACATCGTCGTTGATCGTCCAAAACGTCCGACGGATCGCACAATTTCCGTTTCGCTTCAGGTTGAACCAGATATTGATCCGACACAATTGGGCTCTGGACCGGCCAATCAAGACGAAACGCCGATTGTTCGCGTCGCCCCCCAATACCCGACGCGAGCGCTGGATAGCGGAACGGAAGGTTGGGTGATTGTTCAGTTCGATATAATGAAAAGCGGCCAAGTCGACCCCGATAGCGTGGTTGTCGTCGATTCGCATCCCCAAAGGGTTTTTGATCGTTCGGCGATCAATGCGGTCAAAAAGTGGAAGTACCGGCCAAAAACCGTGAATGGTGAGCCAGTTCGCCGGGAAGGAATTCAGGTTCAGTTGACCTTCGATTTGGAAGCGTAGTGGACGGTCAACAAATGTGTGGGAAGTAATGTGGACCAGGAAGCCGGCGGGCATTCGGGTCCAAATGACTAAGGTGGCGAGAAGCGAAAGCAATAATTGTTGCCATCGAGGATTAGGGTCCAGGAGGAAAAGTACATGAAGTGGCGCATCGGCAATCTTGGAAAGGTGGCCTCACTTGCCGTTTTGGGAGCGGCCGCGGCAATGTTTGTGATCGCTGGTCCGCAGTTAAGCGGCAAGTCATCTGATATGGCGAAGGCGCAAGCGCGTGGCGAGGGGTCGGAATCCACCAGCGGCTCCGGGCGGCGTACGCGGCGCTTGGAACAATTGCGCCCTCAAGTCTACAAGGTGCTAACGGAAGCCCAAGAGCTGATGGAAGCCAAGCAGAATGAGCAAGCGAAACGCATTCTGCAGAACGCTATCAACCGGGGCGATCTCAACACCCACGAAACCGCACTGGTTCAGCAATTGCTGGGCGGCCTCTACGCCAATGACGGTAATTACCAACAGGCCGCAAGTTACTGGGAAAAGGCCGTCAACTCACAAGCCCTGCCGCTGGGCACCGAAATCACGCTCCGCGGCCAGCTCGGTCAGGTGTATGTGGCGTTGGGCCAATACCGCAAAGCCATTTCATACATCAATGAATGGATTCGCGTTGCAGAAGCCGTTCCGCCGGACACCTACTACCTGCTGGCGCTGGCGCACTACAATCTCAAGGAATACGACGCGGCGTTGCGCAATGCCCTTGAGGCACACAACCGGTCCAAGGCCGCGAAGATTGAAGAAAAGTATATCGACTTGGTAAGTGTCCTGTACCTCCAACGTGGCCGATATCGCGATGCCCTGCCCTACGCGGAACTTGGCGTCGCCAATTTCACGGCGCAAAAGAAATGGTGGGCACGGCTGGCGGCGATCTACAATGAACTTAAGATGGAGAAACAGTATTTCGCCATTCTTGAGATGATGTACCGGCAGAACATGCTTGATAACTCTGCTCAGATCGAAAATCTGGCCTCTTTATATATTACCAACGACACGCCCTATAAGGCGGGCCGACTGCTGGAGCGGGAAATCAAAGCAGGCCGCGTTAAGAAGAGTAAAGAGAATTGGGAGCTGTTGGCCAATGCTTGGTCGGCCGCCCGCGAGTGGGACAAAGCGATTCGGCCTCTTCAAAACGCCGCCGCCCTGTCGAGCGACGGCGAACTCTATATTCGCCTCGGGCAGACCTATTTGAACGACGACGACTGGCAAAAGGCCGAATCCAATATTGTGCGGGGCCTGGATCGCGGTGGCTTGGACAATGAAGGGCTCGCCTGGCTGCTTTTGGGGATTGCCCGTTACAATCAGGAAAAGACCGACAGCGCACTTGAGGCTTTTGCGCGGGCAACAGACTTTGACGAGACGAAAGTGGATGCCAAGAACTGGCTGAAGAGTCTGGACCGCGACAACCGCTATGCGACCTTGATCGCCCGGATCGAACAAGAAGAAAAGTTCAAAGAAATCGAAGAACGCAAAAAGCAGCTCGAAGAAGAGCAACAACAAGATGGCTCGGACGAAGACGATCAAGAACAAGGATAATCTTTCGTTTACCCTGTTCATTCGAATACGGATACAAATACGAGAAAGCCGCTTCATTGAAGCGGCTTTTTCTATTGCCGCCTGCTGCGCGATCTATCGGCTGCCGGAAGCCCGCCGATCTTGCCTCATGAATGTCCCGATGTGAGACGCCTTCGTTAAAATTTGTCGCAAATCCATACGCCCGCGCGCGCCCAAGGTCCACCAACCAATACCAACGCGTGACATTCGGGATTTGCCAACCGCGTTAATCTCAGACCACCCACCCCAAAAACCTCAGCTTTTGTGCGGCACATAGCTGCCTAGGTGATCCGTAGGCAGAAAAAAAGGCTGCAGGGCTGCCAACTGGCACGCCCCCTGCAACCTTCGTCGCGAGCCTGACGGAAACAGGCACAAGGAATTAAAGCCAACACCACTATGTTTAAGGAGTATTACCAAATGTTGAACACGATCAAGAATTTCGCAAACGACGAAAGCGGTGCAACCCTCGTTGAGTACTCAATCCTGATTGCTCTGGTTGCTGCTGCAACGATCACGGCCATCAACGGCGTTGCCGGCACGATCACCACGCGTTGGACGACCCTGCAGACCAACCTGGGTGGCTAATACAGAAATCAGGCTTTCAGCTTGTAAAGCCTTAGAGGCGCCGAGGTCTCCCAACACTACGGACGATCTCGGCGCTTTTTTTATGACCCGAACTGAAGGGGTCATCAGGAGGACATCATGCAAAAGATGGCAATAGCTATGTTGGCAGTTGCCTGCCTACTGGGCGGCGCCTCTGTCTACTTCGTTCGCGGTATGATCGAACAGAACCGCGAAATTGTCGTTCAAGAAGTTGCTCCGTCCATGGAGCTGACGACAATCGTTGTCGCCAACAAAGCGCTTGGCTTCGGCGATCAACTGACAAAAGACTTGGTCCGGGTCGTTGAATGGCCGGCCAAATCCATGCCTGCGGGCGCTTTCAGATCTCTCGACGACTTGCTGGCAGACGGCGAGCGTCGCGTTGTTTTGAAGGACATTGAAGCGAATGAGCCGGTTTATGCTTCGCGCGTTTCCGGTTTCGGCGGCCGCGCCAGCCTTTCCGCTCTGATCGGCGAAAAGATGCGCGCAGCGACCATCCGCGTTAACGACGTTAGCGGTATCGCCGGTTTCGTTCTGCCGGGCGACCGCGTCGACGTTCATTTGACGCACGACATCACCAAAGACGAACTCGTTACCGATCTGTTGATCGAGAACGTGCGCGTTTTGGCGGTGGACCAGCTTGCCAATGACGAAGCTGACAGCCCGACGGTTGCTAAGGCCGTTACGCTTGAAGTAAGTGGCGAGCAGTCTCAGAAGCTGTCTCTGGCGGCAAATGTCGGCTCCCTGGGCCTGTCTCTGCGGAACCAGACGGATGCCATCAGCGGCGTTGGTCGTACGGTTCGTCTGTTGGACCTGCGGACCCGGCCTCCGGGAGTTTACGGTCCCCAGATCCAGGTCTTCCGCGGTGTCGAAGCCTCGAGCATCGACGTAGTTCGCGAGCGGAAGTCTGCGAGCGGCACGGTTTCATCCACGCCGAGAAGCAAGACACCGGTCTTCAAGCACGCCCCGCTGTCTGCCCCGAAGGCTGGCGAAAAATCCGCCTCCGCCTCCAGTTCGCAGACAATGGCTTCCGCTGAACCGATGTCGGTTGTGCCGAACCCCTATCAATAAGGAAAACTGGGCGCGTGAAAGCGCGCCCAGCCATTCAATCTGATTTTAACAAAGTTCAAGGTAAAAGACCCTGAAAGGATGCAGACTATGTTTACCTTAGCCTCACACTTTCCGCCCAGCGCGGCATCGGCTCCAAGCCGAAACGCTTCGGTCGGCGGGTTCATCAAAACTCTGGCCTATGTGTCAGTCGCCGCTACCGCGCTTTGGATGGCGGCACCTGCTCAGGCCGAAACGCCGGCCAGCACCACGGTAGTTGCGGTTTCCGCCAACGACCACGGTTATGGCGGTGAATTCTCGGTTTCGGTTCAGAAGTCGCAAGTGCTTCGCGTCAACCAGTCCTACAAGGACCTGCTGGTGGGCGATCCCGAGATTGCCGATGTTATTCCGTTGACGGACCGTACGGTTTACGTTCTGGGTAAAGATGTCGGTTCCACGAGCTTGTCGATCTACGGCGAAAACCGCACGTTGATCGGTGTTGTGGACGTGAACGTCACCCATGACGTTCGTGGCCTGAAGCGCCGCCTGCGTGAGCTGATGCCGACTGAGTACATCTCGGTTCGCGACGTTGGGGGGGCCATCACCCTTTCCGGTCAAGTCGACGATGCAAGCACCGCGGCCCGCGCCGTTAAGCTTGCAGAGCGCTATGCACCTGATGCGGTCAACAATTTGATCTCCATTAAGGGCAGCCAGCAAGTCATGCTCGCCGTTCGCTTCGCGGAAGTTAAGCGCGCTGCGGCAAAGCAATTCGGCTTCAGAACCAATGTTGCGTTTGATGACGGTTCTTCGAGCGCCAGCATCATCAGCGGCATCCTGAACCCGGACCGTTTTGCACAGACGGCAGCTGGCCTTACGACCGGCAACTTCATGATCGATGCATTTCTGGACGCAATGGAAGAAAAAGGCATCGTTACCACTCTGGCTGAACCGAACCTGATCGCCCTGTCCGGCGAAACGGCAAGCTTCCTGGCCGGCGGTGAGTTCCCGATCCCGATTGCAGCCAACTTCGATGACGACGCAACGATCACCATCGAGTTCAAGCAGTTCGGTGTCAGCCTTGCCTTCACGCCGACCGTTCTGGGCGGTGACGTGATCAACCTGTTGGTGGCGCCTGAAGTCAGTGCATTGGATGAAGAAGCCGGCGTCAATATCGGCGGCATCGAAATCCCGGGCCTGTTGACCCGCCGCGCAGAAACCACGGTTGAGCTGCGTCACGGTCAGAGCTTTGCAATTGCCGGTTTGGTCTTGAGCGACTTCGCCGACAATGTGGACCAGTTCCCTGGCCTGGCTGACACGCCGGTTCTGGGTGCCCTGCTCCGCAGTGCAGAGTTCCAGCGCAACGAGACCGAGCTTGTCATCATCATCACGCCTTACCTCGTAAAGCCTGCAAATGATGGCGAATTGGCTCTGCCCACGGACAACATCCATCGTCCGAACGAATACGAGCTGTTCTTCCTCGGCCATGTTGAGAGCCGTATCCGCAAGCTGAATGGCGGTGAGTACACCGACGCCAGCTACCAGGTCGGCGGTCTCGACGGTCAATTCGGTCACATCGTTCCGTAAGAACGGCAACGTTTCATAGATGAGGTTCAAAATGAAAACGTCTCTCGTAACACTCTTTGCAGCAAGCACCGTTCTTCTGGGCGCTTGCAGCACCAGCGGAGTGGTTTGCAAAAACGTCCTCTGCAGCACCACGGACACCGAAGCGGTTCACGGCGCAGCAGTTCGGCAAAACATGGAAGTTCACATTGCCAAGGATGTCGCAATTCACCCGTCTACCTCTCCTTCCTTCAGTGGTGAGAAGGCCGCGAAGGCGATCGACCGGTACGAAAAAGGCGAAGTCATTTCTCTTGACAGAGTCAATGTTTCCGAAATCGATGTCGGCGGTGAAGACTAAGGCGTAAGTCAAGTCCTAAGCGCTTTCGCAAACTACAAAGGGCCCGCTTCGGCGGGCCCTTTTCTCATTCTGAAACACCTTCCGGCAAACGGTCTGTTACGAAACACACTTAATGCTCCGTGAACGTTCGTAATCCGATTTTGTTTCAAATTGAGAAGAAATCGCTGGACCGTTTTTTGCAGCCATTTCATCGCTATTTCCTGCGCGACCGACGCAACGGTTCGTTAGTCAGCGGTTATGGAATAGCTGGTATTGGTATCTAGTTGAGAGCGATGAAGATGAACACCAAAGCAATTGCAGCAATTCGGCCCTCGTCCGTTGCGGATGAGCTTACGGCTCACGCGGCTGCGTTAAACAATGTGGAACTGGAAGTTTCCGTGTGCGATCCGATGGAGTTCATCGCGGATGCGGATTTGACCACGTTACCCGCGATCGTCATCGTCGAGCTGGATCTGGACCAGCTGGAACAGATTCGCGCCCTGGAAGGCCTGATTAACCGTTGCGGCCAGGCTCACGCGATTTTGGTGACCTCTGACAATGCATCGCTCGCTCAGATCCGCCAACTGATGCGTATGGGCGTCATCGACTTCATCCCACAGCCGATCAATGCCGCCGACTTGAACGCGGCCGTCGAAACGGCTGTTCAAAAAACCAAGCCCCAGACCCTGCGCTCCACCGCACGCGGTGAGATCATCTCTGTCATGAGAAGCTGCGGCGGGTCTGGCGCCACGACCCTCGCCATCGAACTTGCCGCCAGCCTTGCGAAGAGCGGAAAGAATGACACGGCCTCGGTGGCGCTTATCGATTTTGACATGCAGAACGGCAACATGGCGATCGCCCTCGATTTGATGCCGAAGGTCACGCTTCTGGACATTCTCGAGTCGCCGTCCCGATTGGACACCTCCTATCTCAAAGGCTCCATGATCCGCCACAAATCCGGCATCGACGTGCTTGCGGCGCCGTCCGAAATCATTCCGTTGGAGGGCATGACCGACGAGACGGCGCGGACCATTCTGTCGATTGCCCGCCAAGAGTATGACTATGTGGTCATCGATCTGCCGTCCACATGGACCAGCTGGACAGCGTCCGTTGTCGGCGAAAGCAGCGTCGCCTTGTTGGCCATGCAGCTAAACGTGGTCGCTATTCAGCGTGTGCTGCGCAATCTGCACACGGTCAAGGAACAAGGTCTCGACGACAAGAATGTCGCCATCGTCGCCAACCGCGTCAGCAAAGGCATTGGTTTTTCCGGCGCGGATCGGGTGAAAGAATTCGAAACCGCCCTCAAGCGCCCCATCGAGCACACCATTCGCAACGATTTCAAATCGGCTGCCGCCGCCCGCGACCGGGGCGTCCTGGTGCGGGAAATCGCGCGCAAGTCGGTCATTGTTCAAGACGTCGAACGCATCAAAGACGGCCTGTTGGCCCGCTTCGATGCAGACAGTTCAGTTGCCTTATCGGCATAAGGAGAATCTGACATGTTACAGAGATTTCGGTCCTCGAATGCCCAATCAGGCCCGGTTCTGAAGTTCCGCGGCGAGCCTTCCGTCGACCTGCCGGCCGAGGAAGAGCGCCAGGACCCGCAAATTGAGGTTCCGGCAAAAAAGGAAGAACCCGCATCCGACTTTGTGGATTTCGAGCGGTCTTCAGATTATGTGGATCTGAAAGTGCAGCTTCACCAAGAGCTGCTCACGATGATTAATCTGGGTGCGCTTGAAAAGCTCACCGAAGCCGAAGTGCACAAAGAAATCGGCGAGATGATCACCGAGCTTCTGGCACAGAAGGAAACGCCGCTCAACATCACAGAGCGGACGCAGCTCGTTCGCGACATTGTCGACGAAATTCTGGGCCTGGGCCCGATTGAGCCACTGCTCAAAGATCCGTCTGTTGCCGATATCATCATCAACACGCACGAACAAGTTTATGTGGAGCGCAACGGTAATCTTGAGCTCACCAAGGTGAAGTTCAAGGACAGCGCCCACCTTCTGCGCATCATCGACAAGATTGTCACGGGCGTCGGACGGCGTATCGACGAATCTCAGCCCACGGTGGACGCACGTCTCCCGGACGGTTCCCGCGTAAATGCGGTTATTCCACCGGTCGCTGTTGACGGCCCGCTGGTCTCCATTCGTAAGTTCTCCGCAAACCCGCTCACCATCGAGCGGCTGATCGAGTTTGATGCGCTTACGGAGGAAATCTCTCAAATCCTTCAGGGCATCGTCAAATGCCGCCTCAACGTGCTGATCGCCGGCGGTACCGGTACCGGTAAGACGACCATGCTGAATGCGCTGTCGAGTTTCATCGGCGATGCGGAACGGGTGGTCACCATTGAGGACGCAGCGGAATTGGCCCTGCAGCAGCCTCACGTGGCCCGCATGGAAACGCGCCCCGCCAACATGGAAGGCCGCGGCGCCATCGATCAGCGGGAACTGGTTCGTAACTCCCTGCGGATGCGTCCCGACCGGATCATCGTTGGTGAGTGTCGTGCCGGGGAAGCGTTCGACATGCTGCAGGCCATGAATACGGGCCATGACGGTTCCATGACCACGATCCACGCTAACACGCCACGCGATGCCATGAGCCGTCTTGAACAGATGATCGGCATGACCGGCATGGACTTGCCCATGCGCTCCATGCGCGCGCAAATCGCGTCGGCTATCGACGTTGTGGTTCAGATTAAGCGTTTCTCCGATGGTAAGCGCCGGCTGATCAGCCTGACGGAAGTCACCGGCATGGAAGGCGACATCATCACCATGCAAGAAGTCTTCGGGTTCCAGCAGACCCATGTGGATGAAGAAGGCAAGACGCACGGCAAGTTTATCGCGTCTGGCATTCGCCCGAACTTTATGGATCTGTTTGAAACGCGCGGCATTGAAGTGCCTGAAAGCATTTTCGATAACCGGAGCTTCTAGAAGGGCGCCGACCAATGAGCGATACAGTACTTTACCTGATCTATGCCGGTGTGTTCATCGGCGTGCTGCTGGCGGTAGAAGGTCTCTTCTATTTCCTCCGTTCCATGTCCGACGGACACGAGCGGAACGTAAACCGCCGTATGCGGATGTTGTCGAAATCCCGCGACGGGCGGCTGACGCTTCAGAAGCTGCGCCGGGAAGAGCAGGGTGATTTTTCCAAGCGGTTGGCATCCGTCATCCCATCTTTGGAAAATCTTATCGCAAGCTCAGGCTTGATGATCACCACAACACGGCTGTTCGTGATGATGGGTATCACGGCGTGCGTGGTTTTCGCGGCCTTTCGTCTTTTCGTCATTTTGCCCACGGCGAGCGCCATGTTCATCGCGCTGGTTGCCGGATTTGCTTTGCCTTATTTGTACCTGGTTTTCTTGCGCGAACAGCGCTTGAAGAAGTTTGTCACTCAGTTGCCGGATGCCATGGAACTCATGGTACGCAGTCTGAGTGCCGGTCACCCGGTACCCGTGGCCATGGAAATGGTCGCCAAGGAAATGCCGGATCCCATCGGCACCGAATTCGGTATGGCCATCGACGAAATGACGTATGGTCTGGAATTCGAAAATGCTTTGCAGAACATGCTGGTCCGCATTCCCAATTTGGATTTGCGCATGTTGGTGATCGCCATCAACATCCAGCGGTCCACGGGCGGCAATCTTTCGGAAATCTTACAGAATTTGTCCAACGTGATCCGCAGCCGCTTCACCATGGTGGCCAAGGTCAAAGCGGCATCGGCCGAAGGCCGCATGTCGGGGATTTTCGTCGGCTCGTTGCCTGCCATCCTGGGGGTCTTCGTCCATACGCTCAATCCGGATTATTTCGGCGCCGTATGGGACGATCCGTGGTTCATGCCCATGATGGGATTGATGGTGGGTCTTCTTGTAACAGGTGCGTTCACCATCTGGCGCATGGTCAACTTTAAGGTTTGAGGGGTTAGCTCGCGATGTTTGAGTTTATGAGCACCGGCACGGGAAGTATCGTTCTCTTTGTCACGATTACCCTGTCCATCGCCATGGTCTTCGGCGCCGTTTGGTTGCTGATTGGCCGCAGCCAGCTCCAGCGGCGCCTCGGCGAGGTCACTGAAGGGCGGGACATTCCGATCGTCGGCGGCACCCTGCGGCAGGAAGACGACGCCTTGCCGTTCGAAGATTTCACGCAGCGGATCAGCAAGTCCTTCGGTCCAAAGGACGAAGAGTCCAAGACCGAAGTGCGCAGCAAATTCGCCCAGGCCGGGTTCTATCACTCCCGCGCGGCCGAATACTTCTATGCCTGCCGTATCGTCATGGCCGCCTTGTTCCCGATCTTGGGGGTCACTTTCTATCCTCAGTTTGTCGGTGATTTCACCACGAACTCGCTAATCCTGACGATCTTTGTATCCGCGATTGTCGGCTTCTATGCGCCCGGCTACTACCTGACCCGCCGTATTCGCGAGCGGCAGCAATCGGTCCGCGACGGCCTGCCTGACGCCCTTGATATCCTGCTGGTTTGTGTGGAAGCCGGCGCAAGTCTTCCCATCGCGATCCAGCGCATGTCGGACGAAATGCAGGAAGCGTATCCGGTTCTGGCGAAAGAGTTCTCTCTTGTGTCGCTTGAGCTTAAGGCCGGCAGCGGCCGCGCCAAGGCCCTGAAAAACCTGGCGGACCGCGTCAATATTGAAGAAATCAGGTCTTTGGTAACCTTGTTGGTGCAATCTGAGGCTCTCGGAACCAGCATTGTGCAAACCCTGCGGGTTTACTCGTCCGAGATGCGGAGCAAAAGGTTACTGAAAGCTGAAGAACAGGCGAACAAGCTACCGGTGAAAATGGCTTTGCCATTGATGCTGTGCATCCTTCCGGCTTTGATGATCGTCATTCTTGCACCAGTCATCATCCGTATGGTACGAGTTGTCCTTCCTGGCGTTGGGGGCTAACCAACGCCACAACAGGATCCCGCAGGCTTCGGAAGGAGTCGATCAGGATCATGTTGTCGTCGATCATTGAACTGAAAAAGTTCGAACCGCAAAAGAAAGTCTGTAGCGTCGGCATCTCTGTGCTCTGTGCTGCTTTCGTAGCAGCGTGTGCCACAGCCCCGAAAGAGCCCAAAGATGTGGAATTGGGCGACCTGCTGCAACAAACACAGTCCATGCCTGAAGAACAGCAGGCATTGGTTTTGGTTCAGGCAGATCGCGCTTTTCGTGCTAAGGACTACGACACTTCCATGCAAAAATATTCCAGCCTCATTGCCGCTGGAAACGAAGCACCGGAAATCCAACTAGGCTATGCGGAATCGCTTCTCGCATTGCAGGATCTGGACCCCGCGCTGGTGGCCTTCAAGAAGCTTGCAAAATCTCCCGGCTACGAGGCCAAAGCTTCCCAAGGCCAAGGCATAGTGCACGCCCGCACGTTGGCGATGGATGACGCCAAGGAACATCTCCAAAAAGCAGTCGAACTTGACCCTACTTTGTGGCGCTCCTGGAACGCGCTGGGGCAGATTGCCGACATCGAAGAAGACTGGGTTGCTTCGGAGATCGCATACAACAAGGCACTGGAGGCCAATCCAAGGTCTGCAGCAACCATGAACAATTTGGGCATGTCGGCGCTTTTGCAAGGCCGGCTTGACGCCTCGCTTGCTTCGTTCGAAAAGGCCCTTGAGATTGATCCGGGGTCGGAGATTGTCCAACGCAACCGTCGCCTGGTTCTTGCCATGCAAGGAAAATACGGCGAAGCGATTAGAAGCGCCTCGCCCCAGCAAATCGCCCGCGAACTCAACAATGTGGCGTTCGTCGCGATGCATCGGGGTGACCATTCGGAAGCCCGGCGTCTTCTCGACCGTTCGATCGACGAAAGCGACGTCTTCTACAAAAAAGCTGAAGAAAACCTTGAGGCCTTGGACGATATGTCCGGCCAGGAGTAAATTTCTGCCGCCAAATTGGTGGCTTTGGGAGGGGCGACCATGAGGCCGCCCCTTTTCTTTTGCCCAGCCATTTTTCCCAGTTTTCTGCGATTTTTTGCCACCGCCGGTTGCAGCGGCCCGCGGCGTGCAGGTGCCCCTTGCCGTCTTTTCGCAGAAACTGAAATACGTTGATTTTTTGCAGCCTTGTGTTATTATTCACCCATCGGTGCTCAATTCAGATAAGAGAGACAAATCTCATGAGCCTGTGGGAGGAAAACAAGGCAAGACGCCGTGCTCAGATTTTGACCGCGGCGCGTGAACTCATTGGCGAAGGCGGTATGAATGCGCTCACCATGCGTAAGCTGGGTGAGCGGGCCAAGGTCAGTGTTCGGACCATCTACAATTTAATGGGGTCTCAGAGCGACATTCTGAGGGCGGTGATTGCGAAACCCATGAGCGACATGCTCGAAGCGGTTTCGGCGGTCCCCCAAAATGCGCCCATTGAGAAACTTGATGCGATTGTCAGCGTGTCGATCGGCCAATTTGTGCGCCAGCCAAAGGTGCTCCGGGCGGCCGTCGCGGCGTCATATCATCTGCCTGGGTACAATTGGCACGATTGGGTGAAATCCCAAGCCATTCCGTTGTTTAAGGAATGTATCGAAGACGCCATCAAAGATGGTTTGCTTACGGATCAATTATCTTCCGAGATTCTGGCAGAAAACATTTTCCACGCGACCAACAAGGCGTTTACGGATTGGACGCAAGGCACCTCAACCGACGCCAATTTGCGTGTCCAAGCCATGTCCGCGCTCTATCTTCCTTTGTTGGGTGTAGCGACTGACAAATCGCGTGCGCGCATCATGGAACGCCTGAAATCGCTGGATAATCTGCGTGCAACGCAAGCCCGCGCCGCTTAGTGGGCTTGCAGCGGTAATCCGGTAGGGATCTACTGCGCCGACAGTCCGGCGACCACAATACGCACGAATTGATCTTCATCCAGGAAGCTTGGCGGCCATCCGAGATTGAGATCGGAGAGCGGCTTTTGCGCCACGATCTCATCCACGCTTAAGCCTTGTTCCACCAAGGGTTTGATGGCGTCCCGCACGCTGATCAGCTTGTCGCGGGTTGAGGTTAAGTCGACCTTCGTCGCCAGCGGCCCGTGCCCCGGAATGATTTTGGTGTCGTCATCGGCCATGTCCAGAATCTTATTCTGGGCCTCGATCATCCCTTCAATATTGCCGCCGCTGGTGAAGTCAATAAACGGAAAAAGGCCGTTGAAGTAGATGTCGCCCGTGTGGACGACATTGCCTTCTTTGAACTTGATGACCGCATCTCCATCTGTATGGGCGTTCGACAAATGTGTAGCCTGAACCGCCTGACCGTTGAAATGGAAGGTTACGTTTTGTGAGAATGTAATCACCGGAAGGGCGGCGTCTGGAGAAGCTGGCACAGTTCGGCCTAAGGCCTCCATCACTTGATCCACACTCATGCGGGTCCGCACGTTATCGTGGGCAACGATCACCGCACCAGCCTTGCCGAAATTCTCGTTACCGCCTGTATGGTCGCCATGCCAGTGTGTATTCAACACATATACAACCGGCTTATCCGTCAGTGCTCCAATAGCCGCCTGAATTTTCTCCGACAGGGGTGCATACTGATCGTCAATCAGGAACACCCCATCGTCCCCCACCGAAACGCCAAGATTGCCCCCGGCCCCTTCCATCATGTAAAGGCCGTTGCCAAGGTCCGTCGTGGAGATGTCGACTTTGTCGAAGTCCTGAGCTGCCGCCTGCCCTGCTGCCAATCCGGCAGCAAGCACCGCAAATGCAAGCCGTCTGCCGTAAATCATGTGACGTTCCCTCCACCATCTTTGATTTTGTGTGGATTTATTTGGCCACAGTGGTAGCAGCAAGGCAACCGGAGCCGTTTTGCTCACTAAAGAATCGCAAAACGGCGTCAAAACCTTTGATTTCTGCGTTTCCGGACGGTGAACCGGCACCCACTTCACGTAGAGCAAACACGAAATTGTCAGAATGAATCGAACGAAGAAATGGCGCTAGGCAGTCTGCTGCAGGGGTTGCTTGATGTCGACGCCCGCAAATCGGTCGAACAGCAGGCTGGCAATTTCCATGTCGAAGGGAGATCTTACCTCAAACGCTTCTTCCTGCTCCGGATAGAACGGGCGGAAACTGCGCGTGTTCGCAAGCGATCGCGGCCCCCATGCCGGCAAGTCATAGTAATGCGCTTTCGTGACCGTGATGAAGGGGCTTGCGCAATAGAGCGACGGCAGCCCTTCCAGATATTCCGGTTTCTTTTTCATCTGCACGTAGTCACGCAGCCGGCCCGCCGCATCGCATTCGAACATTCGGTAGGGATGCTCCGTAACTGGAATGACAGATAGAACCGAATCCACATCGGACGTCAGAAGTTTCATCGCTTGATTGATGCGATAGGCTTTTCGGAATGGGCATACCACAGGCAGGTAACACACGGCGTCCGGAATGTATCCATCATGATGCTTCACCCAGTCGAGCGCGTGACGAATAATATCCGTTGGGCAAGTATTGCTCGTCGCCAAATTTGGCGGCCGGACAAACGGTGCTTCCGCACCGAAGCTGCGCGCAATATTGGCAAGGCTTGGTTCGTCCGCAGAGACAATCACACGATCCAGATCGGATTCCAACGCGGCGCCAATCGAATGGGAAATTAGGGGGTGACCGCCAATCGACCGGATATTTCTTAGCCGGTTTTCGTCGGAACCATACAGGGCTGGGATCAGGCCCATGATCCTCATGAAGCACTCTCCTCACAAAACATGATCTGTCTCGCAAACGGTCCCCCAACCGATTGGTAACCATAGACACAAACCGCTTTAGGTCTTGTTAAAGATTATGACCAAATTGTATCTATCTGGCAGATTCTAGGGCGCCAGATCGAAGATGTCGTGGAAGTTCGACGGGGCATGCGGCCCGACAATGAGCTGCTCCAGAATGCCGACGCCTTCACGGCTAGTCCCGTCCGGACCCATCAGCACGGCCGTACAAAACGCCTGAATGTGATTATTGCCGAAGTCACTCTCATCGATGTCGGCCGTGTCGAACGAGTCGTGCGCCACATCAATCTCTCCGTGATAGCGGCCATGGCCCCATTCCGGGTGACCATAACCGATCCCGTGCATGTAGAAATTCCAGTGTGGCGTCAGTTCGACGGAATAATCGCCACGCTCGAATGATTGTGTACGGATGATGGCTGATTTGGCGTGCCGCGTTTTCGGTGAGAACACAATGTCGGCAGTAGCATCGCCACTCACCGTTTCACCACTATTCAGCTGCCGGACCACCGCTTTCCTGTTCCACGGGCGCCCTTCCCCGTCCTCATTGGCGTGAAAGAACATGAGGCAATCGTCGAAATTAAGCGGCGACCATAGCCAATAGAATTGCGGGGTCATTTCCGGCGCCTGCGGTTGTGCATCCGGCGCCCCCACCGGTCGAACGCCCCAGGACCGGTCGCGGGTGCCTCTCACCGTCTGACCGGTCAAATCGAAGGCCTGGCCGTTGACCGACAGCCGCCCTTCGTAAGAGCCGTTTTGCGTAAGCCGGGTATAGTCCATGAACGCCCTCGGCCCGTTCCGATAGGTGAAGCGGGGTTCTTTGATGGCATCTGCCCGCTTGGTGAACAGAAGATCTGCCTCCATCCCCCTGTCCGGCGCATCGATCAGAAGCCGGAGCTTGCTCAGGGGCTCCACCACCTCAACCGTGATGGGACCCACGTGGAGATCCATACGCTCCATGTGAAGGATGCGGGAGGCGCGCAAATTGGATTGCACGCCGTCGACCACCACCGAGAACGACGCATCGATAATGTTCAAGTGAGGGTACACCCCCATCGCGCAGGCAAAGAACAAGGATCCATCCGGCGTATAGCCGTTGAAAAAGTACCGGTCGTAAAAATTCCGGTCCGTGCCCGAAACGGCAATAGGGTCAGGGGTTTGGTGGATCGGATAGTCGTCCGCTTTTGTCAGAATGGGTTCGTTACCGCTCATGATCCGTGTGCCAATTGTTCGGTTGCGTATGCGGTGATGCCTTTGTAATCCGCCTTACCGTTCGGCGCACGTCCCAGCGTGTCTTTAAACAACACACGCTTCGGCACCTTGTACCCGGCGAGTCGTTCCCGAACAAAATCGCGCACAACGCTTTCATCACACGATGCGCCGGAATGGGGCTGCACAACGGCCGTGACCGCCTGACCCCATTTTTCATCGGGCAGCCCCACCACCAATGCATCTTCGATGTCGGGGAATTCCTTCAGCACTTCTTCCACTTCTTCCGGGTACACCTTTTCGCCTGCCGTGTTGATGCACACACTGCCGCGTCCCAACAGGGTGAGCGTGCCGTCCGCTTCCACCGTGCACCAATCGCCCGGTATCGAATAACGTTGCCCATTGATGGTCTTGAAGGTTTTTTCGGTCTTTTCCGGATCCTTGTAGTAGCCGAGAGGGATAGAACCGCCCCGCGCAATGAACCCAGCTTCGTCGCTGCCGGGGACAACTTCTTTTCCTTCCGGCGTGAAGACTTTGCATTTGTCGCCGATCGCGAATTTAGCGGTCTTCACCTCCCCGTCGGCCGTCATCAGTGAGGTGCCAAAGCCGATCGCTTCCGAAGAGCCGAATGCATCCATCATTACCGCCACCGGCATGTGTTTGAGCAGCCCGCGTTTGACATCCGTGCTCCACATGACACCGGATGAAACCATCGACGCCACCGAAGACACGTCGTATTTGCCGGGCGCGCCGTCCAACACAGCCAAAACCGGCTTTGCAAACGCATCCCCCACGATCGCCACATTGGTCACCTTGTGGCGATCGATCGTGGCGCATAATTCTTCCGCATCGAAGTGCTTCGTATTCTCCAGCGTGACGATGGCACCCCCATTGAGCATCACACCCAATGCGGTAAACAAGCCGGTGCCATGCATCAAGGGGCACGCTGGAATCTGCCGCGCATGAATGCCCGTTTCGGCGACACTGGCCAGATATTGATCCCAATCCTCGGGCGCCGGGCCCAGGGCGCGCATGCCCTCTAACTGGGCCTCGCGCAACACGCCTTGCGGCCACATGACCCCTTTGGGCATGCCGGTGGTGCCCCCTGTGTAGAGAAACAAGAGATCGTCTGGCGAGCGTTCGATGCCCAGCGGCGCGCCATCTCCTGTCTCGGCCAGCGACTCATAGGCCAGGGCGTCTTGCGCCATCACATCGTCCGTAGACGGCACTTCCACCCAAGACTCGACCTTCGGCAGGTCTTTTCGGATCGCGTTTACCTGATCCCGGAAATCGGATTCATAGACAACGGTCTGCGCATCGGAATTGTCGAAAATGTAAGCGAGCTCATTCTCCCGATACCGATAGTTTACATTCACATGAACCAGTCGCGCTTTCAGGCAGGCGGCAAAGGCTTCCATATAGGCGGGACGGTTGCGCAAATAGAAACCCACCTTGTCGCCTGTTTTCGCCCCGTTGCTGAGAAAAGCTTTGGCCAGATTATTGGTCCGCCGGTGGAATTCCCCCCAGGATATCCTGCGGTCACCATGGATTAGAGCTGGATTGTCCGGCGGCACGACCTCCGGCAAACGATCCAGCATGTCTCCAAAATTCCACTCCATGGTGCCTCCGATCCCTATTTCGTTGCAAATGTCGTTCGTTCGCGACGGTTCGCCCGGCTTTCTGCCCGAACCGGCGCTTCGGCGCGGGATTTTCGTTTGTGATGTTTCGGCAAGGTGACTAAAGTCTGGCCAAATTTCAACACAGAATATGGCGGGAAAGCATGTCAGACGGAAAACCATCAATCGCAGTCCTGGGCGGCACGGGAGATTTGGGGGGCGGCCTTGCCCGGCGCTGGGCTAAGGCCGGCTACAAAGTCATCATCGGCTCGCGATCCGCCGAGAAGGGGATCAATTCAGCCGAGGAACTCAAGGCATCGCTGCCCGGATCCGATGTGAGCGGGGCGGATCTGAAGGATGCGGCCACCCAGGCCGATATCGTTGCCGTCACCGTTCCCTATGCCAACCATGGCGCAACGTTGGAACAAATTAAGGAAGCGGTCCAAGGCAAGATTGTCATCGACACAACGGTTCCCCTGCGCCCGCCAAAAGTCGGGCGCGTCCAATTGCCGGAGGCAGGATCGGCCGGACAGGAAGCCCAGAATGTGTTGGGCGACGACGTTCGCGTGGTGTCCGCTTTTCAGAACGTGGCCGCTCACCATCTTATGGCGGACCATGACATTGATTGCGACGTGTTGGTCTCTGGAAATAATGTGGAAGCACGCGAAGTGGTCATCGGTCTAGCGGCAGACGGGGGCATGAAGGCGTGGCATGCTGGCCCCATCAACAATGCCGCCGCCGCCGAAGCCCTGACATCGATCCTTATACAGATTAATAAGAGGGAAAAGGCTCATTCCGGCATCCGCATAACGCTTGGCAAATAAGGGCCCGGCCTCACAGTGACCAGCCCTTCCGAACTCAACCTGATCGCCCTGCGGGATTTTCCTCTGGTCAAACCGCAAGACGATCTTGCGGCACTCATCACCGACAGCCTGGCCCAAAGCAATTTGGCCCTGGCTGACGGCGACATTGTCGTTCTTGCCCAAAAGATCGTGTCCAAAGCGGAAGGCCGCCAAGTCAAACTTTCAAGTGTCACCCCGTCGGCGAAGGCGGAGGACCTCGCCAAAAGCACCGATAAAGACCCGCGTCTTGTCGAGCTGATCCTACAGGAATCCAACGAAGTGGTGCGCACAAAGGGTCCCGTGCTGATCGTGGAACACAGGCTGGGCTTTGTGATGGCGAATGCCGGCATCGACCAATCCAACATTACGCACGGGGACGAAAACGACAGCGCCCTTTTGCTTCCCCTCGATCCCGATGGATCGGCCAAGGCATTGCGGCAATCGCTTGAGGCCACGCACGGCAAAAAAATTGCCGTGGTGATCAATGACAGCGTCGGGCGCGCCTGGCGCATGGGGACAGTGGGACTAGCGATCGGCACAGCGGGCATCGACCCCTTGTGGGATCGGCGCGGCGACAAGGATTTGTTCGACCGCACCCTTGAAATCACCGAGGTGGGGCTGGCAGACGAAATATCGGCGGCGGCATCCCTCCTCATGGGCCAGGGCGATGAAGGCACACCCGTCGTCATTGTGCGCGGCGTGGACTACCGATCGAGCGATGGCGGCATCGCGCCGGTGCTGCGCGACAAGGAATTCGATTTGTTCCGATGACGGAGGATCGACGGCACATATTGGCCTTGTGCGGCGGTGTCGGCGGCGCAAAACTGGCGCTGGGCCTGTCCCACGTTCTGGACCCCGGCGATCTGACTATTGTCGCCAATACGGGCGACGATTTCGAACATCTGGGCTTCCACATCTCGCCTGACGTGGACACGGTCATGTATACGCTTGGCGGGCTTGCCAATCCGGCAACCGGTTGGGGGCGCGATGGTGAGACCTGGAGCTTTATGGAAAGCTTGCGCGCCTTTGGTGGCGAAGACTGGTTCCTTTTGGGCGACAAGGACCTGGCGACCCATGTGGAACGGTCGCGGCGGCTCCATGCGGGCGTGCCGCTCAGCGAGATTACGACAACTTTGTGCCAGAAAGTCGGCATCGACCATATCGTGACGCCCATGACCGACGACACAGTACGGACGATTATCGACACGCCCCATGGACCTCTGGCGTTTCAACATTATTTCGTGCGCGACAAATGCGAACCGGTTGTTACCGGATTTCAGATCCAAGGCGCGCCGACTGCGTCTCCCTCCGCTCCGTTTCAGAAGGCGCTCGGCCATGCCGCCCTTTCGGCCATCATTCTGTGTCCGTCCAATCCTTTCGTCAGTATCGATCCTATCTTGTCATTGGATGGCGTGCGCGGCGCGCTGAATAAGACCGATGTACCGGTGATTGCCGTGTCCCCCATCGTCGGCGGACAGGCGATCAAAGGACCTGCCGCGAAAATGATGGCGGAGCTGGGGCTGGAAGTAACGAGCCGGTCGGTCGCCCAGCACTATGCGTCGTTCCTCGACGGGATCGTCATCCATACGGACGATGCGGCCGAGGAACAGAGTTTACGAACCGTCTGCCCGCATGTATTGGTGACCAATACGATCATGAAAACGTTGGACGACAAAAAACGGCTTGCCGACGACGTCTTGGCATTTGCGGAAACGATCTGAACCACGGGAGGGGTAGACCTGCGATGCGGGCGGTCGTACCCATAAAGAGTTTCGAGAACACCAAGTCCCGGCTCAAGAACCTGCTGTCGGAAGCCGAACGGTCGCTGCTGTCGCAGCTCATGCTGCATGACGTGTTGGACGCACTTCTGGGTGCGGACGGCGTGTCGGCCGTTTCGGTCGTCACGCCCAATCAAACCGTCTCCGAATTTGCGGTTTCGCTGGGCGCAGACACAATCACCGATGACGGCACGAAAGACCTCTCGGGCGCGGCCGCCGCTGCGGCCCATTTTTTGACCGTGTGCAATGAACCGGCCATGCTGCTCATCCCCGCCGACGTGCCCCTGGTGACGTCCGCCGATATCGAGGCGGCGATCCGATCCCATCCGGAACCGCCCGCTCTGACTCTGGTGGAAGCAAGTGAGGATGGCGGCACAAATCTGCTGATTTGCAGCCCACCGGAGGTGATCCCCTTCAGGTTTGGCAAGAACAGTTTCGCGCTTCACCGGCAAGAAGCCGAAACGGCCGGAATTGCCTGCAATATCCCGGAAATCCCTAATATTGCCCTAGATGTGGACCGGCCTGAGGATCTGGAAATCCTGTGCAAAAATGGGGCAGCCGGGCGCACCGCTGCGTTTGTCACAAAACTGGAAAAAGAGGGCCGGTTCGTGCCATCTTAGGCGCCGGGATTGAAATGTCGGGCGGCAAAAAACACCAAAACGAGAGAGATTGCCAGCGTGTTGGATAAAACGAAGATCAACCGGGAAGAGGCGTCGCGCTTGGGCGCGGAAACACCGCTCAACGAGCTGATGACCCGCGCGGCGGAGCTGCGGGACAGCGGCTTTGGCGAAGTGGTGACCTTTTCAAAAAAGGTGTTCATCCCCCTCACCCACCTTTGCAGAGACGTCTGCCACTACTGCACGTTCGCAACGCCGCCCAAAAAGGGCGAAGCGGCCTATCTGTCGCCGGAACAGGTGCTTTCCATCGCCCAGCAGGGGGCCGATGCGGGCTGTAAGGAAGCACTGTTCACCTTGGGCGACAAACCGGAACTGCGCTACCGCGCGGCACGGGAAGGATTGGACGGGCTCGGGCACGATACCACCCTGTCCTATCTGGGGGAGATGGCGAAACGGGTTCTCGATGAAACGGGTCTGCTGCCGCACCTTAATCCAGGTCTGATGACGGCGCAGGATCTCTCCACCCATCGGCAAGTATCCGCTTCCATGGGCATCATGCTGGAGACCGTGTCACCGCGCTTGAGCGAAAAAGGCATGCCCCATTACGGGTCGCCGGACAAACTCCCCGAGGCGCGCCTGGAAACATTGCGGCTTGCGGGCGAAGCGCGTGTTCCCTTCACCAGCGGCTTGTTGATCGGCATCGGCGAAACCCGGGACGAGCGGCTGGACAGCCTGTTCGCCTTGAAAGACGTGCATGACCGCTACGGCCATATTCAAGAGATCATCATACAGAATTTCTTGCCCAAACCCGACACCAAGATGCGCGACGCACCTGAGTGTCCGTTGGACGAATTCCTGTGGACACTCGCGATGGCGCGAATCATTTTTGGGCCGCTGATGAGCATTCAAGCGCCGCCCAATCTGAACCAGGGTCATCTGAAAGATTTGGTCGCGGCAGGGATCAACGACTGGGGGGGCGTCTCGCCGCTCACACCAGATTTCGTCAATCCGGAAGCACCATGGCCGCATCTGGAAAAGCTTGCGCAAGAGACCGCCGATGCAGGCAAGGTTCTGTGCGAACGCCTGACCGTTTATCCGGAGTACATCGAGGATCACGGCACTTGGGTCGATCGCAAGATCGCGCCCAAACTGCTCAATTTGGCGGACGCCAGCGGTCTTGCCCGCTCAGACGATTGGGAAGCCGGCGCGCCGGTGACTGAATTGCCACCACTCAGCGGTTCTACAGCGCCCAACATTCGCACCGGCACCTCGGCACGGCTTCATCAGCTTACAGATAAATCACAACGAGGCAGTGGACTATCCGTGCCGGAGATCACGGAACTGTTCGAAACGCGCGGCAGCGCGGTCGACCATCTGTGCCAGGCTGCCGACGATTTACGCAAATCCGTCTCGGGCGATACGGTCACTTATGTGGTGACCCGGAACATCAACTACACCAATGTGTGCACGTTCAAATGCCAGTTCTGCGCTTTCTCCAAAGGCAAGATGAGCGAGAATCTGCGCGGCAAGCCCTATATTGTCGACTATGACGAAATTGGCCGCCGCGCCAAAGAAGCGTGGGACCGTGGTGCCACCGAAGTGTGCATGCAAGGTGGGATCCACCCCGCCTATACCGGCCAAACCTATATCGAGCTGTGCCAAGCCGCCAAGAAAGGCGCGCCGGACATACACGTGCACGCCTTCTCGCCGCTTGAAGTCTGGCAAGGCGCCAAAACGCTGGGCATTTCGCTGAAAGAGTTCCTTCAATCTTTGAAAGAAGCGGGCCTTGGCACGCTGCCCGGAACGGCAGCCGAAATTTTGGATGACGATATTCGCCGCGATCTGTGTGCAGATAAAATCAACACGGCCCAATGGCTCGAAGTAATGGAAACGGCCCATGCGGTTGGCTTCCGCACCACCTCAACCATCATGTACGGCCATATCGAACACCCCATCAATTGGGCGCGCCATTTGGCCCGGCTGCGGGACCTACAGAACATGACGGGCGGCTTCACGGAATTCGTGCCCTTGCCGTTCGTGCATATGGAAGCGCCCATCTATCTCAAGGGCAATGCCCGCCCCGGGCCCACCTTCCGGGAAGCGGTTTTGATGCACGCCGTGGCGCGCCTGGCCCTTCATCCGGTGATCCCGAACATCCAGACCTCATGGGTCAAGATGGGGCTGAACGGTGTGGCCGCTTGCCTCAACGCCGGAGCAAACGATTTGGGCGGCACCCTCATGAACGAAACCATCACCCGATCCGCCGGGGCCGCTCACGGCCAAGAAATGCCGCCGGAAACCATGGAAGAGGTCATTCGCTCCATCGGACGCACGCCTCAACAACGCTCAACCACTTATGGCGCGGTGTCCGAAAGCCAGCGCAAGGCGTCCTTTGGTGCCTCGCCCTTGTCCGACCCGATCACGCATCCCGCCAAGGAATATGAGCGGGTGTTCGCTTAAAAGGCGGCAGAACAGCAACTAATCTCCAAAAACCGGCACCCGCTCCCGCTCACTCTTCTGTGAAGCGGGATTGATTGCTGTTCATTCGCCGTACATCCCACATAGCTTTTAGTTAATGACGGTTCGCATCGGGGACGTCCTCTTCTGGCCGCCGCTAAAAGCGCCAAGAGAGCAACGAAAGAGGTCGCATGAGGAGCTAGGGCAATGAAATGGCTACGGCGAGGATCGCTTTGGTTTATTGGCCTGCTGCTTGCCTGGGAAGTTTACTATTCCGGGCCGGCGGACTCGGTTCTTGTGAATGGCTCCCTCACCCTGGCGGAGCGACTTGTTGAAGGCTCCAAAGAACTTCCGGACCTGCTGCAATCGGGCCTTGATTACGCAACCGGTTTCGTTGATCGGGTTGGCCATGCAGCGGTCATTGCCTCCGATGCCGTCACCGCCGAACGGCCCAAAAACCTAAAGGCCCTGGACGACGACATCGTCTGGGCGCTCACCCTGGCCAGCAAACGCACAGGCGTGTCTTATCTTTACCTTGCCAACACCGCGCACCTGGAAAGCAACTTCAATGTGCGGGCGAAAGCGCCCACATCTTCGGCCACCGGTCTATTCCAGGTGATCGATAGCACCTGGCTTTCTCTGGTGGACGAACACGGGGCGAGATATGGCTGGGGCGGCTATGCCCGCAGCATCGAATGTTCGGCCCCGGGGCGTTGCCGCGTCGCCGATCCGGAGTTGCGCCAAGAAATCCTGGACCTCCGCTTTGATGGCCAAACGTCCACCTTCCTGGCCGCCGAATTCGCCAAGGAAAATAAGCGCCAGCTTGAGCGGAACCTGAACCGCACAGTGTCGGACTACGAGCTTTATGTAGCCCATTTCCTAGGCGTCGCCGGTGCCACCAAATTCTTCCGCAATCTGGAGCGGCGCCCGTTCGGGACCGCAGCGGAAACCTTTCCCCAAGCGGCCAAAGCCAACCGCACTATCTTTTATGGCCGTCTTGGCGCCGCCAAAACCTTCCGCGACGTAGATCAGCGCTTTCAGGAGCGGTGGGCGCTGTGCAAGCCCTATGTGGAAGATTTCACGCCCGACGAGATCCTGCTCGCCACATGACGTCGACATCACTTGAACAGAAACTGCACGGCACGTTCAGCGTGCGTTCAGGACACGGCCGCCAATATCTCAATTATTGCGACAGACACGTCCGGTATGTTTGAACGTGCTGAGAAAACAAACAGGATAACCGGCAGGCCCTAGGCCAGCGCGGGGGTCAGCACCGCAACACCGGGCTTCAAAAACAGTCTGCGCAGCCTTGGTGTAATGGTTTGAATAAAGGGGCGCGTATCATGGCCCGTTTGCTGCATATCCTGTTTGTTGTTTTTTATCGCCGAACTCTGTTGTCCCTGATGGTGCTGGCGCTTGCCTGGGACTTCTATTATGTGGGCCCGAAAGACTCCGTGTTCTTGTACGGTGTGTTGACGCTTTCCGAGCGCGCCTTGGAAGGGTCCCGGCACTTTCCGGATTTCATGGATCAGGCCTATGACGCATTTCAGTCCTTCGTCGACCGGGTCAACAACGCAGCGGCCGTATTCTTAGAAACCTATCGCGAAGCGCGGCCCACAGAATTCGGCGCCGTCGACAAGGACGTGGCCTGGGCGCTCACCGCTGCCGGCTATCGTACCGGGGTTTCACCGGACTACCTGACCAAAGTTGCGCGCCTTGAGAGCCGGCTGAACGCCGATGCCGCCGACGGCGATGACGATCGAGCCGGACTCTACCTGGTCGATGCAGCCACTTGGGTGCGCCTGGTGGATGAGCATGGCGCATCTTACGGATTGGGTGGCTATGCCAAAGAGATTACATGCGATCACGCGGCGAACTGCACGGTTGCGTCCAAATCGGCCGAGCAGGAGATTCTGGAGTTGCGCCACGAGGGCATGACCGCCACGTTCCTTGCGGCCGAGTTGACCCGCCAGAACAAAGAGACTCTAGAGACCCGCTTATCGCGCGACGTGGAAGATCAGGAACTCTATTTGGCCCATCTAATGGGTGTTGACCGCGCCGAAGTGTTCATCACGTCGCTTGACATGGCGCCGTTGACATCAGCTTCGGATCTGTTCCCTCAATTCGCCTCCGACAATGCGTCCTTGTTCTTCGGCCCGCTCGGTAGTCAGCGGACAATCAATACGGTTCATACACTGCTGGCCGAGAAATGGACGGATTGCGAAAAAGCGGCGACCCAATACGCCGTGACCACCCCAGTGGCAACGTCCGCAAACGCCCCTTCCTGACGGAATCTGCACCGTCAGTCGCGGACGTTGTCACCCCCATCATCGAGTGTTTCCGGCCGGCGCCAGTAATTGTATTGGGGCGTCCAGTCGCCCGGCCCCATGCCGGCGAGCGACAGGAAGTGCCACATGGGGGAGTAAAGATCGCCGGGCCCGAAATTGGCCGCGCTGCGGCGCACGATTTTGTCACCATTGCGCTCATAGATCACGGCACCCGGATAATTGCCGCCATCGTCCCCCACTGACTGTTCCGCCAAATAGTCGCCGCCCTCATGGGACGCCGTGCGGAACTTCCACCCCCGGTTCATGGCCATGCGCCGTTGAGTTTCCGGCGGATCCTTCGACAGCAGCACCACCGACATCGCGTTCTCTAGATGCGGCAGGATGCCGTTGATCCCATCGGCCCATAATGTGCAATACCGGCAGCCCTGCCCCATATTGTGAATGGCCAGCAGCTTGTCCTGATCGCCGAACAGTGCCGACAAGGTGGTTTCGCCATCTGGTGTCTGAAACGTGTAATCGCGGACGGGCTTTCCCTCTTCCGCTTTGCGCAGCTCCGAAAGTTTCAGGGCTTTTTCGTAGAGTTCCCGCTCAAGGGCTTCCGCTTCGGTCATCGCACACACCTCCCATGAGTGATCGACACCGCAGTGTAGCATCGATCACCGGGAGGTGTGAGGGATGTCTATTCCGCGGCCACCGCCGACTGGAGCAGACGGATATTGATCGGAATGGAGCTCATCCGCGGGATTCCGGAATAAGGATCGTAATCCTTCTCAACACTGGACAGGCGCCCGGTATTGGAGCCGTGGGTCAGCACGTCATCGTCCTGACCGGGCAGATCGCCCCAGCAATGGGTCATGGCGATGGACCCTTCGCGCACATCGGGCGCTTCTTCCACAATGCCCTTGATGGAGGCGCGTTCGGCGATCACTTCGATGATGTCGCCCGTCTTGAGCCCATGTGCCTTCATATCGTCCGGGTTCATAAAGGCCGGATTGTATTTGTACTGGCGGCTCATGCGCGGGGCGAAGTGCCAATTGGAATTGTGATGGTCGTGGAGGCGCCGGCTGATCATGCGGAACGCGTAGTCTTTTTCGCGGTCCTGAACGATGCCCGCTTTGACCTCCTCAAGCTCCTTCATCATCACTTCATTACCCACATCGAAGCGCGCCGCATGGCCTTCATCGCGCGGGGCAACCCTCACCTCGGGCACGTCATAGATCTTTCCGGCTTCGGATTTCTTGACCTCTGACAGCGGCACGGGCGATTTCTTGAGGAGCGCCTCCCAGATTTCCGAGGCGGTCGGTTTGTTTGCCATGTCGAGCTTGGTGGCATTGGCCGCTTTGCCGGCCGGATCCATGAAGGACCACGGTTCCAGTGTCAGCTCAAGTCCCATGCGCTGGGAAATACCATAGAAGAACTCCCAATCTTCGATCACATCCGAGCCTTCGGGCGGGTCCATGATCTTTTCGCAATGCTGGGCATAGGGCGCCTGATACCCCTCGCCCGAAAGGCCGATGCCCAGCATTTCCTGAAGCGCGGTGGTGGCTTCATATTCGAGGCTCAGCTTCGGTGCGATGACATAATGGGAGAGCCGCGCAGAAGCCGTCATCAACGGATCGATACTGATAAAAAGATCAAGCGCGCGTATGGCATCGTAGGTTTTGAGCTGATCCGGCCACGCCATCATCGGGTTACCGCCAAGGCTGATCAGGGCACGAACTTTCCCCTCCCCGTCCATAAGGATTTCATCGGCAGCAGCGGCCGTCGGCAGGCCCGCCGCCGTATTCGCTAAATTCCGCACACGAAGCTTCTCGCCGAAGCCCCACGCCGGAAACGGCCCGCTGGGTTGCGCTTTCGCAGGACCGCGGTTTACCAGCACGCCCGGGTTCGGCAGCTTGTCCCCTTCTTGCAGCCAATGACCGCAAATACTCATCATCGAAAGCAACAGATATTCGGTCAGATTGCCGTAACCGGCCATGTTGGGGCCCGTACCCGCGGTGCAGCCAGCCCGCGCCGCCCGTGCGATCATGCGGGCCGCTTCTTTCAGCTTCTCCGCCGGAATGTCGGCGCGCGCTGCTACAAAGTCGGGCGTGAACGCATCCACTGCTTCACGCAACTCGACAAATCCTTCCACGTTTTCGGTGGTGAACTTCTGATCGTAAAGCCCTTCTTCGAAAATGACGCGCAGCATGCCTGCAAGAATAGCCGGATCGTTCCCGGGCTTAGGTTGCAGGTGAATGTTCGCGTGTTTCGCCACGTCGGTCACGCGTGGATCGACCACGACCAATTCAAGGCCGCGCTTCTTTGCTTTTTGAATCGCCCTGGCCGGATTGACCGGTGTGCCGCCAAACATGGAGACGATGGGATTTGTACCCACAAACATCCACGCATCCGCCTCATCCAAATTCGTCGTACCGCCTTGCCAGGCGCCATGCAGCGCCGTGGCGATTGCTTTGCCCGGTTGATCGATAGTGACGCTGGAAAAACGCATGGGCGACTCGATTGCATCCATCCACGCGTCCGCGAGCCGGTTGGTGGCAAAATTGTTAAATCCGTGCGTGCCCACATAGTATGCGATGGACCGCGGACCATACGTGTCCAGAATATGTTTCAGTTTCTCGGCGACCTCGTCGAAGGCCTGCTCATGGGGAATGGGGGCATGGGTTCCATCCGCCTGCATTTTCTGTGAATGCAGCAGGCGTTTATCGGAGTAGTGCATGTAGGGCAATTCGCGACCTTTCACGCACGTATAACCGTGATAGATCGGGTTGTTTTTGTCGCCAACCACTTTGACCGGTTTGCCGTCCTCCATCTCCACAAGAATGGGACATTGCGCATGACATACGCGGCAAATCGAATGTTTTACGTCACCCATGAGGTCCTCCGTCGGCGGCCGTTCGGCGCGGCCAAATCGTTTGACCAAAGGCTACCGCTGGCGGCGTCAAAGATCCATCAAATCAAGCAGATCCTGTCCCAGAATCGGACGGTTGGCGCACCTATTCGGCTGGCCACGAAGCGTTCGGACAACAGGTCCCAAGGGTTATGCAAAAAGTCAGGCTGCCTTGGCGGGGCGGTCTTCCACCTCCGGCATCACTTCTGCAACGAGACGTTTGGTTTGGTCCATCACATCACCCGCATCACTTGCCATGGGCAGCATGACAAACTTGGAGGCGCCGGCTTCCACATGACGTTTCAGAAGCGAAATCACGGCTTTCGTGTTTCCGACCGCAAGAGATTCCGTGGGGTCAAATCCCTCGGCGCGCCGGGCAGACACAGCCTTGATCGTCCGTTGCGCGGGCGCATCGTCCATGGACCCGAAGCGGAACGGTACCGTCACGCCATAGTGATCATCATCGATGGTGCGGCCATTTTCTTTAAGCGCTTCTTTCACATTCGAGATCACCCGCTTGGTGATGGCCGGCGTGCACAGGCCCCCAAGCCATCCGGTGCCGATGCGCGCCGTTCGATTCACCGCCGCGTCACTATTACCGCCGATCCATACGGGCAGATGTTTTTGCTTGGGCTTGGGTGAAATGGTCGCCTTGGAATATTGGAAGAAACGACCCTCATAACTCACTTCATCTTCCGTCCACAGACGGGTGATAATATCCAGCACTTCGTTCGCGCGCACGCCGCGCCCCTTGGTGCCGCGGCCTGTCGCTTCCCATTCCGCGTTCCACGGCGCGCCTACCCCAAACACCGGCAGCAATCTGCCCTCGCTTAATTGATCGATCGTGGCACATTGCTTCGCCAGCACCAACGGATCGCGATAGCCTGCCACGATGGCATTCATCCCGAATTTGATCTTTTCCGTGGCCCCTGCCAGCGCGGCCATGACACTCATGGATTCGAATTGCGGCTCTTTGGAGACAAGCCGATCCGATTGCCACAGGGAATCGACGCCGCTCTCCTCACACAATTCAACAAACTTCCAGAAGGCCTTCGGCTCCGTCAAAGCCGGCACAGTGGACCCCAATCCCAATCGGATGCTCATCTGGTACTCTCCGTGATGCAATGTCGCGCCTTTGCGCGTTCACTCATGCTGGCATAAACTGCCGCCCAAGCAAAGACAAGCGTGCGAGACCCATCGCTAACCCATTACCCCACGGAATATCTGAATGAACTCGATCAAACTTCCGCTCTGGCTGACCATGCTGACGACGCTGTGGACGACGGCTGCGTATGCCGACGATGCCGCTTTGCTCGAAAAAGCAAAACGCATTCACCGCGCATCCATCACCGTCGACACCCATGTGGATATTCCGACTTTTTTTGCAAGCGACCGATTTAATATGGGGGAAGTTAACCCATCGCCCATACAAGTGGACCTGCCGGGCATGGAAGAAGGGGGCTTGGATGCCGCTTTCTTCATTGTCTATGTGGGGCAAACCAAGCGCACGCCCCAAGGCTATGCCCAGGCCATGTCGACCGCCACCGCGAAATTCGCCGCCATCCACCGGCTGACCACAAGCGCCGATGCCGACCGCGTCGGACTTGCGGTGACCGCGCAGGATGTGCGCAACTTGCATGGCCAAAGCAAGCGGGCCGCTTTGATCGGTATCGAGAACGGCTATGTCATCGGCACACAGATCGATTTGCTTGATGTTTATTACGATCTAGGAGCGCGATATTTCGGACTGGTTCACAATGGTCACAACGACATTGCCGATTCAGCGCAGCCCAAACTCGATTTGGGCGATCCGCCCGCGGAACATGGGGGCTTGAGCGACTTCGGCCGTGCGGTCGTTAAGCGCTGCAACCGTTTGGGCATGATGATCGACGTTTCCCACGCGTCAAAGCAAGCGACCCTGGAGGCGATCCGCGTTTCCCGCGCGCCGGTCATTGCCTCGCATTCTTCCGTCAAAGGGGTTTACGATCACCCTCGCAACATGAGCGATGAGGAACTGATCGCGATGGCCGCCAAAGGCGGCGTGGTGCAGATCGTGGCATTCGACACCTACCTCATTCCGGTGAGCGACGCCAAGAAAGCAGCCTTCGTGACCATGCGCCAGAAGTTTCCGTTCAAATCGCTCGATGAGATATTTGGAGCCGCACCCGATACCCGCCGCGCCTATGCCCGGGAATTGCAGTCCATGCAGACAAGTTTTCCACGGGCAAGCGTGAGCGACTTGGTCGACCACATTGATTACACCGTGAAGCTGATCGGCATCGATCATGTGGGGATCTCGTCTGACTTCCAAGGCGGCGGCGGTATTGACGGCTGGAACAATGCGAAGGAAAGCCTGAACGTGACCACAGAAATGGTTCGCCGGGGCTATTCGGAAGAGGACATCAAAAAGATCTGGGGCGGCAATCTTTTGCGGGTGATGGACGAAGTGGACCGCCGGCGTGGCGGGTTCTTGTCGTCAATATTTTAAAGCGGGCTCGGCCATCCCAGCTCCCAATGTCGACTTTTTTGGGGGAATTGGATGGCTTAGCAGCACATCAACTTAGTGATCGAATTCGATGACACTGCGGGCGATATCGCCGCCTTCGTTCAGGCCGGCAAGCGCCTTGTTGACACCGTCGAGCTTGATCCGTTGAGAGATCATGTCATCGAGAAACAGTCTGCCGTTCATGTAGAAATCAACATAACGCGGCATGTCGATGCGGAATCGGTTGGAGCCCATGATGCAGCCTTGGATTTTGCGTTCCGGCAGCAGCATCGCCCCGTGAATCTCCAGCATCGTGCCCACCGGGATCATGCCGATGATCGTGGCCGTGCCGCCTCGTTTCAACATGCCGAAGGCTTGCTCTGCTGTTTGCTTCAGGCCGATGGCTTCCAGGGCGTGGTGCACCCCGCCACCCGTCATTTCCAGTACCTCGCCCACGGGATCCATGTTGGAGGCATTGATCACGTCGGTGGCGCCGAATTTTTGTGCCAGTTCCAACTTGGACTGCACCCGGTCGATGGCAATGATGCGGCTTGCGCCCGCTATGGACGCCCCGTTGACGGCCGCCAAACCGATCCCGCCGCATCCGATCACCGCAATCGTTTCGCCCGGTTGGACGCCCGCCGTGTGAATGACGGCGCCTACGCCGGTAGTCGTTCCGCAGCCGATCAAAGCCGCCCGGTCGAGGGGCATGTCGTCCTGGATCTTCGCGATGGCATGTTCATGCACCAGCATTTGTTCCGCATAGGAGGAAAGATTGAGAAACTGATGCACCGCATCCCCACCCGAACTCAGGCGCGGTTCTTTACCTTCCCCCCGCTGTAATTCCGGTTCCTGACACAAGGTCATGTGCCCGGTGAGGCAGTGTTCACAATGGCCGCAGAAAGCCGACAGGCACGTAATCACGTGATCGCCCGGTTTCACATAGGTCACTTCAGACCCGACCTCTTCCACAATCCCCGAGGATTCATGGCCCAAAATGACAGGCATGGGATAGGGATAGGAGCCGTTCTGAAAGTGCAGATCCGAATGGCACACGCCCGCATAAGCCGTGCGAATAAGAACCTCTCGTGGTCCGGGCTTGGAAATCTGAACGTCTTCGATTTCCATGGGTCCGTTCACTTCGCGCAACACTGCCGCTTTCATGATTCTTCCTCTTCCATTTATAGTTTTGTTTGAGTCTTATCGCCCGTTGGTCCATTCGGCAATCTTCGCTTCGATCAGCCAGATACGGTCTTGGCCCCAGGTCGCCAATTCCCCTCCGTCAGGGTGAACGAGGCGATAGCTTGGCACGCCCCACAGGCTTGCTGCGTACATGGCCAGCCTGTTGTCTTCGAATTCCGCGCGCCAATCGTCGTTGTCGACCACCTGCTTGGCCTCATTCCAATCGAGACCGGCTCGTTTGAGCACTTTTGCAAGGCCCGCATCCGATCCGGTGTAAATTCCATCGGCGAATGCAGCTCTTGCAAACTCGAAAAGCAGTTCGCGGCCTTTGCTTTTGTCCCGCGCCCACGGGAAGAGCGAATAGGCGCGCTCCACAGGCCGGCCAAGGGGATCACTCATATTTCCGAAGGGGACCCCGGCGCTTTCGGCTTCCCGTTTTGTGTCCAACAGGATGTATCGCCCCTTGTCCGACGGCACCGGCATACCGCGCATCACCATTGGCAGCACCGGCCGCAAGACAAGGTTCACGCCGGTCCGCCCAACGAGTTCGTAAGTACGTTCGAACGATATGTAAGTATACGGACTGCGCAGGGAGGGAAAATATTCCAGGGTGATGTCGCTCGCCTTGCTCGATCCATCAAACGTTTCAAATGTGGGCTTGGTAAGGCCGGGTGCGCTGCCCTTGGCCGCGCCCAAATCGGCAAGCCGGCTCTCCAGATAAGCCAAGCGATCGACGCCCCAATACCACTCCCCGCCATAGTACAAAGTGGCGCCTAAATAATGACCCCGCACATCGCGTTGGCGCCTGCCCGCGTCCAAGGCTTGGTCGACTTCGCCATCGTCGGCGCGGCCAAATCGTTGGGCCGGTGCGTCGAGTTTTGCACGGTCCTTCGACCAGAGCGCTTCTCCCACAGCGACGGCAATTTCGGGGAACTCGGTGCTCTTCGCACCGAGGGTAAGAATACGCTGCGCCAGGCGGATCGAGTCGTCTGCCGGCTGAACGCCGGGATCCTCAAACGCAAGACTGAAATACGGCGCGATTTCCGCCGCATCGCGCCTCGAATACACCAGGAGCTCTTGCCGTTCGGGTGCCGCTTCGTCTGACGGAGGCGGTACCAGATGAGGTACCAATTTCACGTCATAAGCTTGGGTAAAGTAAACAAGGGCCTGCACCAGCAAGTGGCTGTACGGATCATCGGCTTGATGAAAATAGTGGACCTCGTGCGGTGCACCGGAACGCTTACGTTTGCGTTCGATTGCTCTGCGCTGCCGCGCCTGTCGTTTACGGCTGGTTAAGTACTGGGTGATGAAAGGGCTGATGCGTGCGCGGAGGGTCATTGGCGTAACGTATGGATTTGGACCGCTGCAAATCTAACACGCCATGCAGGAAAGCCCAGCCGTCCAAGTGGCTGCCGTAGCGTCTTCGCCATTTTTGCCGCCGGAGGAGCACTTGCTCCCAAGGGCAGGAAATCCTCGGTTAACTCTAAGCCGCTAAGGTCAAGACCTAAGTATAGACAAAGTCAAACTATGAGCGGCAACACGCATTCGGTGCGGCAACAGCTTGGCTGGATCAACATTTTGTTTGTTGCGTCAGCCGTGGTCGGGATCTTCGGGGCTTGGGAGATAGCCAAAGGCGCCCGCCTGCACGAGCTCAACTTTCTCCACATCAAATACAACCACATTCTGGCCGACGCCGTTCAAGACTTCGAAAAAACCGGCCGCACAACGGCCAGCGACATCAAGGAAATCGTTCACAAAGTACGCGAGCAACCGGCTGAGTGCTTGAATGTCGTCGGCATTTTGGAACGGGGCGCCATGCGGGCGGCCGGAACCTACGAAGCCGTGCGCCTTTGTCATCAAGATATCGCTCTGGCGGACAAGACCATCGCCGCGCTGGATGCTTATGTTTACGACAGCATCTCGAAGCCGGAAGTTTGTGCCGCCCTCAAAGCAGCCGTCCAAGGGTTCAGCGACAATTCGGCGGCATTCGAACCACTGGTTTCGAAAACGGTGAACTTCGTTTTCTACGCCATGATGGGACTCATCGTTCTTAAGAGCGTGCTCATCGCCATTCTTGGGTTTGCCCTGTCGCGCGATGTGGTGCGGAACTACACGGATTTGGAACGCGCACAACAAGAATCCGATAAGTTGTCGCAAAAACTCAGAAAAATTCGCGAACGCTTCGAACACGCCGTGCGCGGATCGGAAGTCGGTATTTGGGACTACGACATCACAAACCAAGAGGTCTACTACTCCGGCAAGGTATGGGAACTGTTGGGATATACGCGCGAAGACGCCAGGGGCGTGACCCTCGATTTCGAGGACCGCTTGCACCCGGAGGACAAGGAGCGGTGCATGGCGGCATTCAACAACCACCTACAGGCCGGTGACCCGTACGACATTCAGTATCGCGGCCGGTGTAAAGACGGATCTTACAGGTGGTTTCGGGTCAAGGGTCAGGCCACGTGGGATGACGAAGGCAATCCCATACGCATGGCGGGCAGCGTCAGCGACATTCAGGAACTTGTCGAAAGCCGTTGGCGTGCAGAAGAAGCAAGCCAGCTAAAGTCCGAATTCCTGGCCAATATGAGTCATGAAATCCGTACGCCAATGAACGGCATGCTTGGCATGGCACAAGCCCTGCAAATGACCGACCTCACCCGCCAACAGGAAGACATGGTCGATGTCATCACACAATCTGGCGATGCTCTGCTCAGCGTCATAAACGACATTCTTGACATATCGAAGATCGAAGCCGGCAAGCTTGAGATCGAACAAACCCAGTTCAGCCTCGAAGGGCTTCTCGACTCCGTGGAGCTTTTGCATCGGCCGAAACTGGACGCCAAGGGCATCGACTTCCGCATTCAGGTTAATGCCGGCGTTGCGGGCGACTACAAAGGCGATCCCACGCGCATCCGTCAAATTCTCAACAATCTGATATCCAACGCCACCAAATTCACGGAAACCGGTGAGGTCGATGTCATTGTGAGCGCGGACGAAACAGGCGGTGCACAAGCGCTTGTCTTCGCCGTACGCGATACCGGTATCGGTATCGATGAGCGACAATTGCAGACTCTCTTTATGCCGTTTGCGCAAGCCGATGCGTCCACCACACGGCGGTTTGGTGGCAGCGGGTTGGGGCTCGCCATCTGTAAAAACCTTGTCAGTCTGATGCACGGCTCGATCGACGCCGAGAGCACACCAGGTGCCGGGTCCACCTTCCGTTTCCGTATTCCGCTTCATCGTTCTGATTCGCCAAACGTGACCGACGCCGATGCGCAAAGCAATATGCCGTTAAGCGGCAACGCCCAAGACGAACCGTGCCTGAAAATCTTGGCCGCCGAAGATCATCCTCAGAATCAGCTCGTCTTAAAAGCGCTACTCGACTCTATGGGCGCCGAGCTCAGCATCGTCAGCACCGGACGGGAAGCGATCGATGCATGGGCCGAGCGCGATTACGACATCATTTTGATGGACGTTCAGATGCCGGATATGGACGGCGTTCAGGCCACCTCCGAGATCCGTGCACGCGAAGCGACGGAGGGCCGGCCCCAAACACCCATCATTGCGTTAACGGCAAATGCGATGACCCACCAGGTGGACCAGTACCTGGCAGCAGGCATGAATGCCCATATCGCCAAGCCGATCCAGGTAGAGCAACTCGTCGGACTACTTGTGAGGTACGGCCAAGACCGCACCACTGCCCCCGAGACGGTCCCGCCAGTCCGGGCGGCATCCTGACCCGGCAGTGTAGGTTCAATTCGCCGCGCGTCTGAATGTGGCAAGCCCTGCGCCCAGCACAACCAGCAAACCACCCGATACACGGTCGACCCAGCGCACGAATTTGGGCGTTCGCAAATAGGTGGCAGAGCGGTCAGCGGTAAGTCCGTAGGCGCCCAGAACAAGGGCCTCAATTACCTGGCTGGTCACGCCGAGTATCAGCAACTGCAGCCAGATGATCCCCGCCGGGTCGATAAACTGAGGAAGGATCGCCGTAAAAAACACAAGGCTTTTGGGATTTGCCAGTTGCAGCAACACACCGCCACGAAAAACACGTGTGAGCGGCGGCGTTGCAACCTCTTGGCCGTCCTGCTGCCGTGCCCCCCATATAAGCTGCAGGCCCAGCCAAGTAAGGTAAATGACGCCCGCCCATTTGATGACCACAAACAGAGTGTGAGACGCAAGAATAATCGCGCCAAGACCGAGAGCCGACAGCACAAAGTAAACACTGTTCCCGGTCACGATGCCCGCATTGGCGGAAAGAGAAGTTCGGAACCCATGACGCGCACCGACGGAAAACGTATACAAGACGGCCGGCCCCGGTGTTAGGCACAATGCGGTCTCAATTGCCACAAACATCAGCCAGGCACTCAGGTCCATGTATCCTCAGCCTTCGAACGAATGTCTTTGATACTGCTCACAACCATAAGACTCTGTTGCGTTGACCTGGGTCAAGGACAAAAGGGCATCGGGGTGGGCTGATCGGTTTCATGGTTTGGGGTTAGACTGTTATTTGCATGACCTCAAAATATGGGGGCTCTATTGGGACAAGAAATACAGCAAGATCATTTTGACGACGCGGCCTTCGAGAACTTTGCGACACGACTGCGCGACGAAACCAAGCTGCTTAAGCGCTGGTTCGATCAAGGGGCTTTTGACGACCGCGAGATCCCCCAGGGCGGATTGGAAGTAGAGGCCTGGCTGGTCGACCGAGACCATTTGCCGGCACCGAAAAACGGGGCGTTCCTCGACGCATTGTCGGATCCGTTGGTCGTACCCGAACTGTCCCAATTCAACTTTGAAATCAACACACACCCATATGCTCTTTCGGGCGACTTTCTGTCCAAAAACGCCGATGGGCTGAAAGACACTTGGGAGAAGTGCCGCTGGGCCGCCGAAAGCCTTGAATTGGCGCCAATGACCATTGGCTGCTTGCCTACCGTACGGGACGACATGCTGCGACTTGAAACCATGTCCACATCAAACCGCTATCGTGCGCTTAACAATCAGCTTATGCGGCTTCGTGGTGGCGCGCCCTTACACATTGATATTCAGGGGGCGGACACTTTAGACTTCCGCACGTCCTCATTGATGATTGAAGCGGCGTGCACGTCTATCCAAGTACACTTGCAAGTAAACCAGGCAGACGCAAAACGTCTCTACAACGCCTCCATGATCGCATCGGCGCCCCTTGTGGCGGCCACCGCAAATGCGCCCTTTCTCTATGGCAAATCCCTATGGGCAGAAACGCGCATACCCACCTTCGAGCAAGCCGTGACCGTGCACGGATTTCGCGACGCGGCGGGCCGCCAGGTAGGTCGCGTCACTTACGGGACGGGCTATGTGCGCCAGTCTCTTCTGGAGCTCTTTCTGGAAAACTTACGAGACTTTCCGATTCTGCTGCCGTCGGTGGTGGACCGTCCGCCGGAAGAGATGGCTCATTTAAAACTCCAGAACGGCACTTTGTGGCGCTGGAACCGGCCGATCCTAGGATTTGACCATCAGGGCACGCCGCATTTGCGTATCGAGCAAAGGGTGATGGCTGCAGGCCCCACACCGACCGACATGATTGCCAATATGGCGCTTTATCTAGGCCTTGCCCTGGCCTTGGGACTACAGGACGACCCGCCGGAGGATGATCTTCCGTTCGAACAAAGCCGTGCCAACTTCTATGCCGCCGCGAAGGATGGCCTTGATGCAGATGTCCATTGGATGCACGGCAAAGGAAACGTACAGTCGCTCCTGCTCAACGAGCTTCTGCCGGCAGCCAAAGAGGCATTGGCGCGGCGCGGCTTAGAACGCGCCGACCTTGACTATTATTTCGATGAAATCCTGCACCGGCGGGTCCTAACCGGCCGTACCGGCACCCATTGGCAGCGGGCGTTTGTGGACGTTCATGGGTCGGACTTTCAAGCCCTCACCGCGCGCTATCGTGAACTCCAAGACTCAGGCGCGCCTGTGCATGAGTGGGAAGTTTAGAAAGCGCGCCCGCCCGGCTGCTAGAACCCTTTGAAGGTCGCAAACTCGTCGACCGGCGCGCGCTCCGACCGCAGCGAGTTAACAGGATGACGACGGTCGGGCACTCCCAGCGCCATACCGCAATAGACAACTTCATTGTCGGGAATACCGAAATGCTTGCCTAAACTTTCGCGCACCATGCCCCAGGCTTCCTGCATGCAGGTGCCGTACCCTTCCTCTTCCGCCACAAGTGCGAGAGACTGCATGAACATGCCCAAATGGGCCCATTGGCCATGGCCCATGCACCGGTCAATGACAAAAAACAGGCCGACCGGCGCGCCGAAGAAATTGTAGTTCTCGGCGAGCCTAGCAAAGCGTGCCGCTTTGTCATCGCGCGGGATACCGAGCTTCTCATACATGTCTTCGCCCACCTTAAAGCGGCGCGACCGATAGGGCTCTTCAAGCGATTGCGGATAGATCGGATAATCGCCGGCCTCGCCGCCGGGATTCTTGCCAAGCACCCCACCGGCCAAAGCGGAAACCGCGGCCTTTTCTTCGCCTGAAACCACAAACACTTTCCATGGCTGCAAGTTGCCGCCGGACGGAGACCAGCGCGCCTTATCGAGCAGACCACGGACGGCCTGTTCATCGATTGGCGTGTCCAAAAAGGCGCGTATGGAAATGCGCTGGTAGAGCGCGTCGGCGACGTTCATGGCATCGATACCCCAATTGTGAATAGTTGCGCGCTGTTCTGCCTGACGCGTCACCAAAAGACAATGTCAAAAAAATGCACCCCGTACGGCACACGCGGATGACGCAGTGTTTTCGGACGTCTAGAGAGAATTAGAGGATCTGCCGCATTTCGGAACCCACGCGAACAAATCCGTACTTTTCATAGAAGGGCTGGTTGCGTTCGGTCGCTTCCACCAAGTACAAACCGAACTCTGTGCACCCCCGCGCGCGGGCGTTGTCCACCGTGGCTTGCACCAATTGTCCGCCGATATTTTTTCCGCGGCCGGCCGGATCGACGATCAGTTCCTCCAACTGGCAATACTCGCCGCCATAGCGCATGGCCACATTGTAGGAAACAGACGCCATCCCGAGGATGTTTCCATCCTCTTCCGCAACAATGATCCGCCCACGGCGTTGATCGAGAAGCTGATCGAAGGTTTCGTCCGCTCCGGCGTGCACCTCTTGTTCTGCAAAGGCACCCAGCTGTCCCAGCAGCTCCAAGCAGCGGTCCTTATCGCCGCGCTTCGCGTGTCGAATGGTGATGGTCATGGATATTCACTTCTCCAACCACTGATTAAACTGCGGCGCGCGCTTATCTTGGAACGCTTTCACCCCTTCCCGGGCATCCGGGTGGTGGTCCGCCATGGGCGTTTTCGCGGCGATTTCGTCTAGGGATTGATCGAAGGGCATTTCGGCCGCCCGGTAAATGGATTGCTTCAGCAGGCGCATGGCGATTTGCGGACCATTGGCCAATTCGCGCGCCAAGGCCATGGTGTGACCATGCAGCGCCTCGTGCTCCACCACCTCGTGAACCAGTCCCAGCTCAAGCGCGCGCTCCGCCGGCACGATCCGTTTGCGCATCAAGAAATCCATGGTGTTGGCGACGCCCATCAATTGCACCAACAAATACTGTCCACCTTCGTCGGGCAATAACCCGAAACGTAATGTGCCCGAACCCATTTTCGCCCCTTGAGCCGCAATGCGGAAATCGCAGGCCAGCGCCAGAGAAAAACCGGTTTGAATGGCCACCCCATTGATCGCCGCGATGGTCAGCTTGTCGAGCTTGCGGATCGATTGATTGATGGGCTGGGATATCCAGCGCAATCCATTATAGGTGCCGTTATGATTGTGGTGTCCGTGGAAGATATCGGGCACCAGTCCTTCTTCCGTGTTCGGATCTTCCTTGCCGCTGATATCGTCGCCTGCGGAAAACGCACGGCCGGATCCCGTAAACACCACGACACGAATGGCATCGTCCATCTGGATCTGAGTAATGGTTTCCAGCAGATCCCGCTTCATGGTCGCCGTCATGCCGTTTAACCGGTCCGGCTGATTGAACGTGATGAGCGCGATGCCGGGATTTTCCACCGCCACATCGAATCCACGAAAACTGCCTTCCTTGATCATGCCATCCTCCTGGTTGATCGCTTTGACGCAAGACTAACACGGAGATCTCGCGGGTAAATGTGGGATTCAGGCCTGGATTACCCTGCCGGACACGCTGGAAGCGCGTATTAAGCCGTAGGAAGGCTATCTGACATCTCGCGCCCGCATGCTATAGTCAGGGGCAGGATTACGTCAGTATGGAACATCGTTAGAAGAAACTGGATTGTCGTCTTGGCAGGGGGAATGTGCTCGTCATGAGCTGCCAGGTCTACATTAGCTACACGATTGATGACAAGGCGACGGCCGACGCAGTGTGTAATCTGGTCGAACGCCGCAAGATCCGCTGCTGGATTGCGCCTCGGGACATTCTCCCCGGCGAAAACTGGGCGGAAGCGATTCCGAAGGCCATTTCCGCCTGCGACGCACTGGTGGTCATCTTATCGGGAGAAGCGAACAAGTCCTCGCATGTATTGCGGGAAGTCGAACTCGCGGTCAGCGCCGGCAAATACGTCATTCCGATTCGTATCGAGGATGTCGAACCGTCGCAAGGAATCCAATACCTGATCCAGACCGCGCATTGGCTCGACGCCCTCACACCCCCGTTGGAACGTCATATCGAACGCCTTGCCGACTCTCTTGAAGCGCTATTGTGTCGGGACGAAAAAACGTCTCCGCCATCGGACGGTCAATCCCTCAAGGGCGATCGCCGCACGGGCGTTGGCGCCACGTCCGAACCTGTAACGGATCATCCACCCCACAGTGACCAACTTGATCGCCAAAAACTTGCTTTCAGCATATTCGCGGGTCTTGTGATGATCGGCCTCGTGGCATTTGCTGCAACGACGGTCTTCGATGTGTTTTTGCCCGGCGAGCGAAACGAGGTCGCGGAACCACTTCCCTCATCGCCGGCTCCCCTCTTGGAAAAACAAATACAGGTTGGCGGCAACCTGATCTACCGTTGGAAAGATGAAACGCGCAATCGTCAAAATCTGACATACGAGATTACGCGCACGCTTGTCTCCACCGGGAAGTCGTTTCCAAACGAAAAAAATATCGACGCAACATCGTGGCGAGAAAACAGGGCGTTTCAGGAAAAGGTTCTGGGAAATGTCGTTTGGCAAGTTCGCGCCAGGTGGGAGAACGATTTGGGCGAAATCGAACGTTCGGATTGGTCGGCGCCAGCAACCATCGAATACTATCAAGATACGCTTGCGCGCATTCTGGACAAAGGGACCGTCCAAGTCATCTCGAGCTCAAACATCCAATCGAGAGAGGCGCGAAGCGTCGAGCTACGCTTTCTCGATGAAGCCTTGAGCGCATACGTGAACGAACATTCGACCAAACCTTTCCGGCTTGTGCGCAACCGGCGAACTCAAGGAACGGAATTGTTTGAGAGCCTCGCATTCGACCAATTCGATGTTATTGTCGGTCAAACCAGCGCCACGCCCGAACGGGAAAACAAGTACAATATTGTCTTCACAAACCCTCTTTATACTGACATTCAGGCCATCGTACATCTCCGAAACGAAAGTGTTTGCTTCGACAATCAGATCTGCCGGATTCTTTTCTCGGAAAGTTCCACAAGCGCGGCGTCTGCAACCAGGTTGCAACAGAAGTTCGATAGCGTTTCGCTGAGGCCCGTGAAGTCGATGCAAGGCATCTACAACGAGATCACCAACAAATTGATCCGGCGGGAAGCGGACCTTGCCATAATGGATCGCAATATTGCCCTTCGATTTGCCGACGGTGATGAATTCGGTATTAGAAACTTGGACAGTTCGATCTTGTCCGATCCGCCCTGCGAACGAATATCCATTGCGACCAAAAGGTTCGATTCAAGATTGCGTAAAGTGCTTAACGATGCAATCTCGGAACGCAAACCGGACCTTGCCAAAGAAGGGACATCCTGTGAGGGGGCCGCCGGGTGATACCTCTTTTAGTCGGTCATTTGGGCGCAGCTTGCGCCCCGCGCACCAGGCGGCCCGGAAGCGCGTCGGTCGGCTCACCCTTTTCGTAGGTGATTTCACCGGAAACGATTGTTGCCTCTATGCCGTGAGAACGCTGGAGCAAGCGCTTGCCCCCCGCCGGCAGGTCATAAGCCATTTGCGGGCGGTCAAGCCTTAGGTTGTCAAAATCGATGACATTGATGTCCGCCTTCATGCCGGGCGCGATAACACCGCGATCATCCAGGCCCACGGTCCGCGCCGTATCCGCCGTCTGGCTTTTGATAAGCCATTCCAGCGGCAAGCGACCTTCTTTTCGGTCGCGGCCCCAATGGGTCAAAAGGAAAGGCGCAAAGCTCGCATCGCAAATGATGCCTACATGAGCGCCGCCGTCCCCCAGACCCATCACCGTGTCTTTGTGAAGCATCATTTCGCGCACCGCCCCCAAATTGCCGTCCGCATAATTGATGTGTGGTGAGTAGAGAAATGCGCGGCCGTCATCTTTCAGCATGTAGTCATAGGCCACGTCCCGCGGCTCTCGGCCTTCCCGCGCCGCAATTGCCGCCACACTTTTTTCGGGCCCCGGCTCATAGTCCGGCGGATCCTCGAATTCATACATGCGCTGGTAGTCCTGTACCCGACGAGCGGCGTCGTGAAACCCCGGCAGCGCTTCTTCCGAAAACAGCCTTTGGCGAAAGGCCGGATCGCGCAGCGCTGCCACCTTCTGTTCCAGTGGCAGGTCTGCAATTTTTTCCATAGACGGTAGGCCGGTGAAGGGGTTGTGGCTTGCTTGCAGACCAAGAAGAGTGCCGATGGCGCGTGATGCCACCTGCCCTTTGATCTTAACGCCGTCGTCCGATGCCTGTTCGATACGTTGAAGAAGGCGGCGCCAGGAATCGGGCGCGCGGGCAACCTGCCCCAGCGAGATGGTCATCGGCCGTCTTGACCGTTCGACCATTTCGCGGAACGTGGCGAACTCTTCATCCATGACTTTGAAATCCGAGATCATTTCGAAGACGCCGGCTTCGACATCGGCCAGTCCCTGGGCCAGGCCCAAGAGTTCATCTTTTGAGGCTGTGAGAGACGGCGTCGGCTCGCCTTTGCTTGTGCGGTGATTGAGGGTGCGCGACGTGGTGAAGCCGATGGCGCCTGCCCGGATACCTTCCGCCACCAGCTTGCGCATGGCCTCAATGTCCTCCGGTGTTGCCGGTTCGCGATTGGCACCCCGTTCCCCCATGACAAAGACACGCAAGGCGCCGTGCGGGATTTGCGCACAGAAATCCATATCGTGCGGCACGGCTTCCAGTGCGTCCATATATTCCGGAAAACTTTGCCAATTCCAGCTCAACCCTTCATGAAGCGCCGTACCCGGAATATCTTCGACGCCTTCCATCAACTCAATGAGCAAATCATGCTGATCCGGCCTTACCGGCGCAAACCCCACGCCGCAATTGCCCATGACGACTGTCGTGACGCCATGCCAGCTCGATGGGGTCAGCCGGCTGTCCCAGGTGGCCTGCCCGTCATAATGAGTGTGTATGTCCACAAAGCCGGGCGTGACCATCAAACCATCCGCCTCGATCTCGCGCACACCCGAAGCGGCGACCTGCCCCACCTCGGTGATCTTGCCGCCGGCGACGGCCACATCCGCTGTACGCGGTGCAGCGCCGGTGCCGTCATAGAGCGTTCCGCCGCGGATCACGAGATCAGCTTGAGCCATGGGGTCCTCCTCATCTGGTCCAGCGGAAAGCATAGCAAAACAGGGCAGAAAATAGTCACCGCGTATGTGATGTCGGCGAGGATCTTGCAAAACTGACCTAACAGTCTATATATAGACCAATTAGTCAGTTTTGGAGAACGGCCATGATTCCCAATCGCTGGTACCCGATCCTTGAATCGCAAAAGCTCAAAAGACGGCCCGTTGGCCTAACGCGGTTGGGCGAGCGTCTGGTGGTGTGGCGGGACCAGGCCGGGACCGCCCAAGCTCTGCCGGCGGTGTGCCCTCATCGCGGCGCCGATCTCGCAACCGGGTGCATCAAAAACGGTGAGATCACCTGCCCCTATCATGGTTTCCAATTCAAGGGAGATGGCACCTGCACCCACGTGCCTTGCAGCGGTGCCGAGTCAAAGATTCCTCACGGTCTGCACATGCAGCCTTACCGGATCGAAGAAGCCCACGGGCTTGTCTGGTTGTGGTGGGGCGATGCCGCGAACGAAACTCCTGTTCCTTTTTTTGAAGAGGTTGGGAGCGATCTTCGATGCAGCTCAGAGGCCTCTTACATTCTGCCCTATCACTACAGCCGCATGGTGGAGACCAATTTGGACATTCACCACACGCCGTTTGTACATGGGTCCGTCATCCCGGTCGGCCAGCGCGTATCAAACTTTTCAGCCCGACTTGAAGGCGACCGGATCTACACGCAAGGAGAACTGACCCGCGACGGTAAGACAGAAGGCATGGCTTTCCGAGCCGATATGATCTTCCCTTGCCTTGGACTTATCGAATTGGCGACCAAGTTTTGGATTGTCGTTTCCGCAACACCTGTCGATGACACGCACAGTTGGATGTGGTTCCGCTACTATCAGGGCAGAACCAATATTCCGCTCCTGCGCAAGTTCATTCCCTGGTTCAGTGTGCTGACGGAACTAAGGCTGGTTCAACCACAAGATTGGCGCTTGTTCGAAGGTTTTGAGCCGGGATCTGTCGATGATGTCACCTATCATCTGGTGGAGGCGGACCAAGGAATTGCGCTTTACCGTGGACGCCGCCGGCAATTGCTCAGCCAACCAAATCTGGCCGAGGCAAGCTAAGTGGGTAAACACGCAGCACCCGAGGTTCGCCGTCAACAAATCCTGGATGCAGCCCTGATCTGTTTCGCGGAGAAGGGCTATCACGAAACCACCGTCGACGACATTGTTCGCGCAAGCTCCCTATCCAAGGGCTCGATTTATTGGCATTTCGACACCAAGGAATCGATATTCTTGGGTCTTTTCGATCTCTTTAATGAAGCTATCTTCGAAAGCTGGTCACACGTTGAGAGCGATCATGTGATCGACGACATACGCCGGTTCGGTGAAATCGCTCTTGATAAATTGCTTGAAGTGCGTCCGCTGCTCAGCGCTTGGACCGAGTTCTTCCGACATCAAACCATCCGGCGTGAGCTGGGAAAAACCTATACGGCGTCCCGAAAAACCATTAGCAAGCGACTGAAAGCCGGCATTCACTCCGGTGCCGTACGCAATGTGGACACAGACCACGTGGCCGCTCTTCTCACCGCCGCGGTGGAAGGGCTGCTGCTGCAAGCCGCCGTCGACGAACAATTCGATGCACGGGCGGCGTGGCCGACAACGTTTGACGTGATCGCACACGGGCTTGTGCCAAACTGACTGCGCGCGTGACTTATTCAAGAGCGTAGTAGTCGCCCTTGTCTTCCACAAAAATATGTTTGTCGATGGATAGTCCGGTGGGCCCGTTCAGCGTGCCCATGGCGACGGAAACATAGGACGTATCCCCCTTGGTTCGGCGCCAAAACAAAGACGATCCGCACACGATGCAAAACCCGCGCTCCGCCTTGTCGGAAGATTCATACCAGGCGATGCTTTCGGCCCCATGGGTGATGACCAATTTTTCCTGATCCACATCCGCGGACGGCCAGTAATGGCCGCCCCATCGCCGGCATTGACCGCAATGACACGCATTGGTCCTGATGACGTCCGCATCAAGCCGGAATTTGATGTCGCCGCAAAGGCATTCGCCAGTTCGGATCGCAGCCATTCGAAGCCCCTTCCACCCGTGTTCAATGAACGAATGGTAGTGGAACGAGCCAAGGCTGGATAGCGGCAGGCGATCAAAAACCGTCGGTCTGAATGCCGTTGTCGGTCAAGAAGCGGCGCATCGTGCCGACAACTTGGCCGACGGCGGGGCGTGCGCCTACCCGCTCCCGCCAATCGATGAGTTTGGCGTTTGAGGCCGGTATGGGATGACCGATGAAACTGGCAAAGAACTGCGCCATGTAGAACGCGATGTCCGCATAGGAATACGAACCTGCGAGGTATTCCTGAACGCCCAGCAGCTTTTCCATATCTCCGTAATAGGCCGGGATCGCTACCAAGGAGGCTTCCGTCTCTGCTTGGCGCTCTGGTGTCTGATTATGGGGAAAAAGATTCACCACATTGGGAAAAAACACCTCATCGGACTTCAATTCCAGAAGCCGCGCCCGCGCGCGCTGTTTTGGCTCTTCAGGCCACAGGGGCGGCGTGGGCTGGATGTGTTCGAAGTATTCGAAAATCTGCGTTGAATCGAAAATCTCCAGATCGCCGTCGATTAACACAGGCACTTGTTCTTTGGGATTGATCCGCAGCACATCCGGATGCCGTGGTTGATAGAGCGTCGCAAGCGAGAACGGGACGAATTCCCGGTTCGCGTCTATGCCTTTTTCCAGCGCCGCAATTTCCGCCTTTGCGCCGAACATGCTCAAGGGTCCAGAGAGGAGTTTCATGGCAACCTCTTGTGTTGTGGTGACAACGCCTCATATGGCGCGCCCCATGGGAAAGCACAATTACGCGGGACGTAATAACGGCGTTAGCTTGCCTTCACCCGATCCGCGCGCAGCGATTTACGGCGCACTTTGCCCGCATCGTCCCGCAAAGGCTCCAAGACAAACTCTAGCGTGCGCGGGACTTTGTACCGCACCAGCCGCTCGTTCAGGTGCTCAAGCAAGGCTTCTTCGGTGACATCGCCAGCGGGCGCATCCACAATGCCATGAATTGCATTTCCCAGATCTTCATGGGGCAGACCGATTACCGCCGATGAACGCACGCCCGGAAAGGCGTCAATGGCTGCTTCCACCTCTGCCGGATAGATGTTGGCGCCCCCCGACAGGATCATGTCGGTCAGGCGGTCGGACAAATAAAGGTAGCCCTCTTCGTCCATGTAACCGAGATCGCCCAGGCTTTCCCACCCGCCGTCGATCGTTTTCGCTTCCGCCCCGATATAGTGATAGGTGGTTCCCGGCCCCGTCTTTGGACGCAAGAACACCTCACCCACTTCTCCGGGCGGCAAGATTTCCCCATTGTCGCCGACAATTTTGATTTCGCACGTTTCCACGGGCTTACCCACGGATCCTCTGTGTGCCAACCATTCACTGCCGGTGATGACCGTGGTGCCCGTGCCTTCCGTGCCGCCATAGAGTTCCATGATGACGTCTGCGCCCAACCAATCGATATAGGCTTCTTTGAGCCAAGCCGGACAGGGCGCCGCCAAGTGCCACAGCGCTTTGAGGGACGACAGATCATATTTCAACCGCTCTTCGTCGGGCAGATTCCAGATGCGCTGCATCATGGTGGGCACAAGATAAATCATATCCACCTTCCACTTTTCGATCAGCGCCAGCGTCTGCGCCGCATCGAAGCGGGTGGTGATGGTGATCTGACACCCCTTGAACAACGGGTACATGGACCAAAGAAATGGACCATTGTGATAAAGCGGTCCGGGCACCAGAACGGATTTCTCCGCCCCCAGATTAAGCGGTGTTTCTTCCGGGTCCACCTCCGCCGGGTTTTTGGACACGATCAGCTTGGGACGGCCCGTACTGCCGCCCGATGTCATTGCCTTGAAAGAGATCGCCGTTGCCTCATCAAGTGGTGCGTCGGACAGCAAAGAATTTGCTTCATAGCCGACCGGCAAAGCCTGTGCGCCGTCGATCTCCTGTGCGGTGACTCCCACCACCAGTTTGGGCGCCCCAATTTCGATGATTTGGTCCCGTTCAAACTTCGGCAATTTGGCGGAGATGGGCTGCGGTGTCGCGCCTGCCTTCCACGCAGCAAAACAGGATTCGAAGAATTCGATGCTGTTTGGCAACGCGATGGTGACAAAATCGTTCTGGCCCACTCCCAGGTCCATATAGGCCCGCGCTAGGCGGTTGGTGCGCCGATCAAACTCCGCCCAGGTGATGGTTTGGTCGTCATGGGCGATGACGATGTCGTCTGGCTTTCGCTCGGCCCAGTACGTCAGAATTTTCGACAGGGAAACGACAGACATATCCTCGGCGCCTCTTCATTTTGGTTTTGTTCCAGGATAGATGCCATTCAATGGACGTTTTAGGAAGGGGGTTTGGGGCGCAAGACAGCACCAACACCTCTGGGCCCTCTTTTACTGGGGCACTTTGTTCCCTATTACTAGGTCTCAAAATAGAGAGCGGCTTTTTCAGGCGCCGCCATAATCAAGGGGAAACACATGGTCGACATTATCGTTCGGGTTTTGACGGGTGCACTGGGCGCACTTCTTTTGGTGATCGGCGTCCAATATCTCATCGACCCAGCGGCAACCGCCGGTCAATTCGGCGTGGCTGTTTCCGAAGACATTGGGCTCGCCACATTGCGCGCGGATATTGGCGGCTTCTTCTGCGGGTCGGGCGGGCTGGCGCTAGCGGCTGCAATCCGCAACCGGTCTGATTGGCTGCTCGGCCCCATCGTCTTGATGGTGCTGGCTTTTGTGGGACGGCTGATCACAATCATTGTTGACGGAGCAGCGCCCGGCGCCTTCACGCCCATGATTGTCGAGGCGGTCACGATTACCGTGTTCGGTCTCGCGATGATGCGCGGCCGGACCGCATAGATCACCTATTCGGAAAGCAGCTTGTCCACCGCAAACTGAAGGACGCCTTCCGCTTGCTTGGCCGACAATCCCCGATCCTGACGCATGGAGCGCCAGGCTTCGAAGCTGATCGTCATTTCCAGCGCCGCATAAAGTTGTGCATTCTTTTGGACGGCTTTCGGCAACACGTTTTTCAAGCCCGCGCGCTCAATCGCCAGAAACTCGTCATAGTCTTCTTTCAGATAGGCGGACTGAAAACGGCGGACGCTGCCCGACACTTTCATCGGCATGATGCGTTCATAGACATCAATCCGCTTGCTGATCAGTTCATCGACTTGGGCACGCCAGTTGGTCGACGTTAACGGCCGCATCAAGATGGGTTTGATCTCCTGCTCGATGATGGCCGTCATCTCGCGAAACAGACTGTCCATTTCTTCAAAATGACGAAAGACCGTTCGCAAGCTGACACCGGACGCTTCCGCCACTTGCGCTGCGCTTGGACGCATTTCGCCACCGCGGACAAGTTTGAGCATTGCCGCAACGATCTTTTGGCGGCTGCGCTGGCTCCGCTGCCGCCGACCGTCAGGCTGCGCTTCGTCAATCACACTGTCATCGGTATCGGACATTAATTCTGGTTTAACAGATTCGCTATTGGAGATCCCGCGGCCGCCACGGTTTCGATGTTCAATTGGCCTTTCAATCCGGCCGTGCGGTGAACGGCAGCTTTGCGCCACTCATCCGACGACGACATGTCGAACAAAGCTTTACGATTGGGATACATGGCGATGGCCACTTCGTCCCACAACTCTTCAACTTGCCCCAACGCAAGAGACGTGACGTCGGCTATGAAGACGGCGCGCCCGCCATATTTGGGCAGGATCTCAGAAACTTCGCGGCCGTAAATCATGTAGGCATCGCGCCCGGACAAATCTGTCGGCCGGCCGTCCTCATAGTCCGCTTTATCCTTGAATTTGAGCAGGTTAATCATGAAGATCGGTCCTTCCGGACCGGGTTCCATCATCCGCTCGATTTGTTTGGGATCGGTCGGCATGACCTCGTTGATGACTTTCATGGGCGCCTCGTCAGTGCAGGTGAGTTTCGCTTCCCATTAAAAGTATTGTCATTACGAATGTCAATTTAATTTGCAGGCCCCCTCAACAGCGAAAGCAACATGGTGGATAGGAAGCGAACAGTTCTGATCGTCGGAGCGAGCGGCCTCGTTGGAACAGCGGCAGCACATTCCTTTCACGCAGCGGGCTGGCGGGTGATTGCCGCATCCCGGCGGACGCCCGATCTTATTCCGCAAGAGATTGTTCACCTCCCGCTCGACCTTCAAAGCGACTCCAATTGCGCCGAAGCCGTCGCGTCGTTGTCGGAGGTGACACATGTGGTCTATGCCGCGGTCTTTGAGATGCCGGGTCTTGTCGCCGGATGGACGGACCCTCGGCAAATCGATACCAACGACCGCATGCTGCGCAACCTCATCGAACCGCTTGCCGCGCGGGGCACCCTGCGCCATGTATCGATTCTGCAAGGCACCAAAGCCTATGGCGCCATGGTCAAACCCATGCGCATTCCGGCGCGCGAGTCCCAACCGCGGGTGGATCACCCGAATTTCTATTGGCGGCAAGAGGATTACATCAAGGAAAAGTCCGCGCGGGCGGGCTTCGAATTCACAATCTTCAGGCCCCAGGTGATTTTCGGCCCCAACACAGGCGTGGTGATGAACCCCATACCGATCATCGGGATCTACGCGGCATTGCGGCGCGCGGAAGGCAAACCGTTTTCGTTTCCGGGCGGTCCGGACGTTGTGTGGGAAGCCGCCGACGGGCGGCTTGTGGGGGATGCGTGTTTGTGGGCGGCCAACAATCCTGCGGCGGCGGGGGAGACATATAACCTCACCAATGGCGAAGTGTTTTCCTGGCGCGACATGTGGCCGGCCCTCGCCGACAGTCTTGGTGTTGAGTTGGGGCCCGATGAACCTCAATCCCTAGCCGATTACTTGCCAGCCCGCGCGGCATTGTGGGGCCATATTGCCCGGCAACACAATCTTGCACCAACCCGGTTGACCGATCTGCTGGGTGAATCCCACCATTACGCCGATTTGGTCTTCGCCTATGGGGCGGACCACGCCCCTCCTCCCACTTTCGTCAGTACGGTGAAAATCAAACAAGCCGGCTTCACCGATACGTACAACACCGAAGAAAGCGTGCGTTATTGGCTGCATGACCTAATGGCACGACGTATACTTCCGCCGGCGCACGGGAAAACCTAGAGCGCTTCATTGTCATACTGAAACAGTTCTGTTGTCCAGTTGGCCGGCAGAATCGGCGACCGAGTCTGCGCGACGCGCCACAGTTCAACGACTATCCCGCCATGGGATTGAATTTGCCGTCCTTCTCAAGCGCGCGCTGATAGGCCGGTTCATCATGCATTTGCCTAATGAAACGCTGCGCATTGGGATAGCGCTTGTCCATACCGGCGCGGACGGAAGCGATTTCCATGCAATAACCCATGACGATATCCGCCGCCGTCATTTGGTCGCCTGCGAACCATTTGCTGTCGCCCAGATCCCGTTCGATCAGCCCATAAAGCGCGTCCAATCGGGGATTGAGGAACGCTTTTTCCGCTTGCCCAATCACCGCACGGATGACGGGCCGAATGAAGAACGGCACGCGCGTCTTCAACGCGTTAAAAATGAAATGGGTGGTGAGTAAGGGCTGCAAACTGCCTTGCGCCGTATGAAACCAAAACAGATAGCGCACCCGCTCCGCCGTCCCCGGCGCCGGCCGAAGCTTCCCATCGCCATACCTGTCCAAGATATAGTCGATGATTGCATTGGATTCCGACAGCACAAGATCACCATCCGTTATCACGGGCGCCGTCCCTAACGGCGAAATCTTCTTGTATTCGTCCGGTGCAAGAAATGTGGCTTTGTCGCGGTCATACATCTTGAACTCATAGTCGAGCCCCAGCGCTTCCAGCAGCCAAAGAATGCGGATCGACTGAGAGTTTTCCAAATGATGCAGAGTTATCAAAACGCGTATCCCCTTCTCCAAGTATTGCCCTTTGCAGGCTTTTCCCGACGGCCGCCAAGGTTAAGGCAACGTTAAACGAACTTCTAAAATGAGATCATTGGGCGTCAAGTCAATCTGCTTAAATGTTTAGAGGCCGTTTAGACGTTCTTGCATAGGCTGTATCCAAATGAATACGCTTCAAATGCGTCTTCCGGGGGATCCAACGGCACGAGTGGAAACTCATGTCCCAAACCGCTCTCGACATCCTAGATGATCGCCGCGCAATTTCTCCTCCCCGCAGGAGGTCCGGAGCGCTCATCGGATATCTCAAACACTTACTGATTGCCGGTGCAGACGGCTACAGGCACAGCGGCGGCACGCTGCTGGACCATCTCACCGGCGTTTATGAGCTGTTGGCCGATTGGGGAGCGGATGCGCCGGTCTGCTGGGCCGGACTTTTTCATTCCGTATACGGCACGGACGAATACGCGCCCAAGCTCATCTCGAACCGGTTGGAACTTCGCACGTTAATAGGCCTGGAGGCTGAGCAATTGGCCTTCTGCTTCGCCCATTTAGACCACGCTTGTTTTTTGGAAGGCGCCGATAAGAAGCGGACACTCACGCCAATCATCAAGACCCAAAAGGGAACGCTTCCTGTTTCACCCGACGGATGGCATTCCTTGTGCGAACTGTTTGCTGCGAATGCGCTGGAACAGGCACCGCGCCGAAACACCGTGTACCGTCAGCAACAGTTGGTACATTTAAAGTTGCTTGAAGACTATCTCAGCGCCGAGGCACGGGCAGCCGTGCAGAATCTCCACGATCAAGTGGTTACGGAAGCTGCGGCCTGATTACTTCTTTTTGTCGACGATGGGTTGGGCCACATCGGCACCGATGAATTCCGGCGCCGGTTCCAGCCCAAGATAGATCTTGCCCAACTCGCCGTAGAGCGAATGGGACACCCACCGGTGGCTCGCGCAGCCATGGGCGTCGCGCAATTTACGCTCCAGCGGATTGGCCATGAACGAGGCGCTGGTGCCCGCTGTGTTGTGCAATACGTCCACCACTTCCATGCACGCATTTGCCGCGAAGATACACGCTAGCCGCGCCGTCTTGGTGGTTTCAGGACCCGGTACGGGCGCGCCGGCGTTCAGTTCATCCTGAACCGCGCCCAACGCTTCGAACATGAAGGCGCGGGCCGCTCGGTATTTGGCTTCACACTCGCCCATGCGATGTTGCGCGATGGGCCGGTGCGCCAAGCTCGACGACGACAGCGCCGGTATCTTGTTCTGCGCAAGATCGGAAAACGCCTCCAATGCGCCTCTGCAAACGCCCAAAGCCACGGCGGATTTGTTGTAGGACAAACGCAAGGGCACCGGTGTGCGATAGACCGGATTGTCGTGCTGCGCCGGTAGGACGAACAAGTCCACACCGGCCCATTTGGCCGGCACGTTGACCCCGGTGGCGCGCACCGTATGGCTGCCGGAGCCGCGCAAACCCGCCACGTCCCAGGTGTCGAGAATCTCGTATTCGCTTTTGTGCATCATCCAAAGCTTGAACTTCGGATTGCCGTTTTCGTCGAGTACCGGTTCGCCATTCTCGACAATGGGCGCGGGCATGAAGCACCATTCAGCGTTGTGAACGCCGCTCACAAAGGCGATGGCGCCCCAGACTTTAAAACTGCCGTCCGGCTGCTGCTCCGCCCGCGGAGGTTCGACAACCGCACCGCCCCCGCCGCACATGACCACGCGCGGATTATCCACATAGACTTCTTTGGCAAGATCCTTATCCATGCCGCCGACAGCCATGGCATTTATTTCGGACCCCAGCATCACGTTCCACCCGACCGATCCGTCGATGGCCGAGATCGCTTCAAGCACTTCCACTGTCTCAAGAATGGAAGCGTTTTCGCCGCCAAGCTCGTGCGGAATGGTAAATCGGAAAAACCCATGATCGATCAACGTATCGACCGTACCCTGATCAAGCCGCCGCAGTTGCTGCGCCTTCTCGCCCCCCTCGCGGATCACCTCTGCCACATCCGGCACGCGTTCCAGTGCCCGCTTGTCAAAGGCCCCTTTCGGTCCATAGCCAAACTTCGATCCAAGTCCGTTTCCGCTGTATTTCGACAGGTCTTCGGCGACTGACATCTCTAGAATTCCTCCCTTGTCCGCACTGAGCCGGAGGCTCGACCCTATCGGCGATTGTTCCGCCAAAGCATGGATCTAGATCAATCGCTTGCCCAGCAAATTGTGTCGGCAACTCGCTGATAAACCGCACAATCCCTTCATCGATCGGGCCCCTGAGGAGCTTTTTGCAACGCTGTTGTGGAAGGCGCAAAAATAGCGATTGACATTCTTGAATGATCGATCAAGATAGTTTTATGGCAAAGGTCGGCAGACATCGCGAAGGCGAAGAGACACGGGAAAAGATTCTGAGCGTCGCACGGCGCTTGATTGCGGAAAACGGTTACTCCGCCACCAGCATTTCCATGATCAGCAAGGCGTCGGGCGTAAGGCCCGCATCGATCTATTGGGCCTTTGAAAGCAAAGAAGGCTTGTTGGCCGCCGTGCTGGGACGGGCGGCAGACGACTTTTTTGCGTCCAACATGCATTTGAGCGACCCGAACCCCAAAAGCATCCGCGACATGATGCAAGCCACTGCGGAAACGATTGCGGCACAGCCGGACTTCCTCCGCCTACTGTTGATCATGTCGACTGAACGTCAAAAAGGCGATCCGAAAATTCTTGAAGCTGCTCGAAAAATTCGAGACTTGTCGCGGCAATCAATTGAAAACCAATTGGCACCGTTTGTAACCGCCCCGACAGAACGCCAGCGCAGAGCGATCCGGCATGACGCAAGCCGTTTGGCCATCATGTTGTTCGACGGCACATTCGTCAGTATGCAGCTCGAACCCAACGAATCGAGCGTCAAACATCTTGCTCATCTGGTCGCGATCGCCGTCGAAGGGGCCATCGTTCAACTCAATAAAGAACAAACGCCCTCCAAGCGAAAGGGAAAACGCCATGAACGTGCAACCGAAGACAGTGTCGTCTGACATACAGTCACAGGAAGGCAAGCCGTTATCAAGCGGTGAGATTTGGGAGAACGCTAAAGCCTTACGCGACTTTCTCAAATCCAAATCCGACGACATCGAAAACGCACGGCGCCTCACGCCCGAAGTGGTAACCGCGATGAAAGACGCGGGCCTGTTCCGCATGATCATGCCCAAAATCTGGGGTGGGCCCGAGCTTTCGTCGATGGAACAGGTGGAAGTTATTGAAGAAATCTCACGTGGCGATGCCTCCGCGGGCTGGTGCTTGATGATCGGCTGTGACAGTGGGCTTTACTCGGGCTTCATGGAAGACAGTGTGGCGCGTGAGCTCTACCCGCGGCTTGACATGGTTCAGGCGGGCTGGGTCTATCCGGTGGGCCAAGCCCACGAGACGGGAGACGGTTACACCGTCAAAAAAGCCCAGTGGGCATTCTGCAGCGGATCGACACACACGGATCGAATTGCCGCCGGTTGCATCGTTTTCAAAGACGGCGCACCCAAGCTGAACGAGGCAAGGCTGCCCGAATGGCGCATCATGGTGGCACCGGTGGATCAATGGGAGATCCAAGATACCTGGCACACAACCGGATTGTGCGGCACCGCCAGTAATGACTACACAATCAAAGGTGAAGAGATGTTCGTGCCGCGCGAACACAGCTTCACCTTCAAAGAACCCCATCGCGAGGGCCCCCTGTGGAATGCGCCCGACGCGTTGTTGCGGAAGATGTCCGGCATTCCATTGGGAACGGCCCGGGCGGCCATCGACTTCGCGACAGACATTCTGAAAGACAAGGTTGAGAAACCTTCCGGCACGCCCTACAAGGCGATCCCCCGCGTCCAAACGGCCGTCGCGGAGGCGGAAATGATGCTGGGGGCTGCGCGCTCTTACGTCTTTTCATCGCTTGAAACCCAATGGCGCAAGCTGGCGCGCGGAGAGGCCCTGACGGAAAAAGACCGCGCGGATGTGTGGATGTCGCGGCTCAACGCCTTCCAAAGCGCTCGATCCGTTGTGCAATTGATTTACGATACCGTCGGCGGCAGCGCGATCTATGCGCAAAAGGGACCGTTCGATCGCGCTATGCGCGATACCATGACCATGTGCCAGCACATCGCCGGTCAGCGCAAGGGGGCCGAAGCCGTTGGCGCCTTATTGTTGGGAGATGAGACGACCCACAAGATTCAGCTTCTATAAGAACGCCGACACGGGAGCACGGCCATGAATAAGCTCGAACGCGTACCCTCACAAGCAGCACCCGACTTCGCAAGCTTCGTTGACTACGAACAAGGCCTCGTGGACCGCCGGATTTTTTCGGACGAAGCGATCTACCAAACAGAACTTGAACGCATTTTCGCGCGTGCGTGGAACTTCATGTGCCACGAAAGCCAGATCAAAGAGCCAGGTGACTTTTTCCAGAACCGTATCGGCGACGACCGAGTCGTCATCACCCGTGACAAGAAAGGCGACGTTCAGGTCCTGCTCAATTCCTGCCGGCATCGGGGCAATGTGATCTGCCGGGCAGAGCAAGGCCGGGCCAAATCGTTCATGTGCCCTTATCACGGCTGGAACTATGGTCTCGACGGAAAACTTGTTGGCGTGCCCGGCATGAAGGAGTTTTACCGCAATGATCTGAACAAAGACGAATGGGGTCTTGGCAAGGCCGCAAAGGTGGAAAGCTACAATGGCTTCGTCTTTGCCACCATGGACCCGGACGCGCCGCCTCTGGAAGAGTACCTTGGCGATGTGGGGAAGGTGGGCCTCGACATTGCGGCACGCGATGGCAACATTGAAGTTGTTAACGGTGTGCAGAAAAACCGCATCGGCTGTAACTGGAAAATGGCGGTCGATAATCTGTTCGACTGGTATCACCCGACCGTCAGCCATGCCTCTGCGCAGCGATCCGGATTCTTCCCACAATTCGAAGAATCCCTGTCGCACATGGATCAGATGGTGATGATCGGCGAATATGGGCACGCCATTGCGGGCCCATTGGTCAAACCCGAGAACGAGACGACCGCAACACCGGCGCAAAACAGGTACGGTATTCAGCAGCTCAAAGCCCACCCCAACATCTTTCCCAATCTGTGGATCACGCTGCAGGGCGATCAGCTCAGCCTGCGTCTGCCCAATGGACCGTTTGAAACAGAGATTTGGTGGTTCACCATTTTTCAGAAGGGCATACCGGAAGAAGAGCGGCGGCTTCGCCTGAGCATGGCAAGCCACGTTTTTGGGCCCGGCGGCTTGCTCGAACAAGATGACGGCGAAAACTGGGCCCACAGTACACGGGGCACGAAAGGCGTCGCCAGCCGCCGCTATCCCCTGCACTACGCCATGGGCAAAGGTCATGACCAAATGGTCGGCACGCCCGAAGGGCATATGCGCGCCGAAACCGTCGTGAATGAACACGGACAATTATGGACCTACAAATCCTGGGCCGAATGGATGGACGCGGAAAGTTGGGCGGATTTGAAAGCCAACCATTCGCCGGCACCGGCCGGGAGGATCTGATGCGCGCGGCGGAAGACATCCCGATGGGCACTTTGCAGGATTTGGACCCGCAGGCCCACATGCTGCTTCAATTCGACGTGGAGCGGTTCTTGTATGACGAAGCCGCAGCGCTGGACGACCGACGGTTTATAGAATGGCTCGATCTGCTGACGGAGGACATCCACTATTGGATGCCCATCCGCCGCACGGTGAATGCCAATGAGCTGGATCAGGAATTCACCCAAATCGGCGACATGTCCTATTTCGATGACGATAAGGAAATGCTGAAACACCGGGTGGCACGCCTGGATACGGGATATGCCTGGGCGGAACTGCCGCCGTCGCGCACGCGTCATCTCATCACGAATGTACGCCTTGTGGGCATGGACGGCGATGAAATCGATGTGGAGTCGAATTTCCATCTCTATAGATCGCGGTTGGACACGGAAGAAGACAGTTGGTTCGGGAAACGCTGCGACCGCCTGCGCCGGGTAGATGGTCAATTGAAGATCTGCCGGCGGCATATATTTCTTGATCAGACGGTATTGCTCTCGACGAATTTGAGCAGCCTGTTTTAGGAGTTTGTCGCCATGGGCAGACTGGACGGTGAAGTTGCTTTGATCACAGGCGGCGCGTCGGGGCTCGGCCGCGCGATTGTCGACCGTTTCATCGACGAAGGGGCCAAGGTGGCGGTGTTCGATAAGTCGGAAGACCGGCTGAATAACCTGGCCGCAACTCATGGCGAAAAAACGGTCACCATCGCCGGGGATGTGCGTTCGATGGCGGACAATGAAGCCGCCGTCCAAAAATGCGTCGACGCATTCGGCAAAATCGATACCGCCATCGGCAATGCGGGCATTTGGGACTATTCGCGGTCGCTAGACGATCTGCCGACGGAGCAAATCGAACAATCCTTCGATGAAGTGTTCGGCGTCAACGTGAAAGGGTATGTCAATCTGGCAAAGGCGTGCCTGCCCGCTTTGGTGCGATCACAAGGAGCAATGATCTTCACCGTGTCCAATGCCGGGTTCTACCCCAATGGCGGCGGGCCGCTCTACACCGCCTCAAAACACGCTGTGGTGGGCCTGATCCGCCAACTGGCTTTCGAGCTGGCGCCGGAGGTGCGCGTGAACGGCGTGGCGCCCGGGCCTATCCACACGGATTTGCGCGGCCCCCAATCCCTTGGCATGTCCGACCGCGCCATCAGCAGCCTCAATCTGCCGGACGTGGCCGGGGCGGCCGTGCCGTTGGGCCGGGTGCCGGCAACGGCCGAGTACGCCGGAGCGTTCGTTCATTTTGCTTCCCGCACCGACAGCGCGCCATCGACCGGTGGCGTTATGATGTGCGATGCGGGCATCGGCGTGCGCGGCATCGGTGTAACCTCCGGCGGCGCTCATCTTCGCGAAAAATACGGCGTATAAACAAGGAGCGAACCATGACAATTTCCTCCCTGGGCTATGTGGGGTTCAACGTCAGCGACCAAGAGGCCTGGCATGACTTCGCCACGAAATTCCTTGGCCTGATGCCGGCTGCCAATGATGGTCCAACAAAGAAATACACGATGGACACACACAGTTGGCGTATCGCCACCGAAAAGGGCGACAAAGACGATATTGCATTTGTGGGATTTGAGGCCACGTCGCGTCAGGCTCTGGAACAGCTCCAAAACACTCTGAAAGAAGGGGACATCGCATTTCAGTACGGGTCCGCCGCGCTCTGCAAAGAACGTGAGGTGCGCGAGCTTGTGGTGTTTGAGGACCCGGCAGGCTTGCAGGTGGAAGTTTTTGTCGGCCCCACGGTGCGCCCGGACAAACCTTTTGTATCACCCGCTGGTGTGTCCGGCTTCCGCACCGGCGACCAGGGCGTAGGACACGTTGTGCTGGCGTCCGCAAATGTGGCCGATGTCAGCCAGTTTTACAGAAGCATTCTGGGATTTCGCGTGTCGGACACAATCGACATGACCGTGGCCCCCAACGTGACCATCCCACTGGAGTTCTTGCACTGCAATCCACGCCATCACACAATCGCGCTCGCCCCCGGCGGGGGCCCGAAGCGGCTGCATCATTTCATGATCGAAACCCTTGACCTCGACGATGTGGGATATGCACTCGACCGGGTAAAATCCTGCGGCATTAAGCAAGCAACCACATTGGGAAAACACTCCAACGATTACATGGTGTCGTTCTACAGCTACACACCATCGGGCTTCGAAGTGGAGTTCGGCTGGGGCGGCCGTGAAGTGGATGACGACACGTGGCAGGTGGCGCATCTCGACATCCCCAGCATCTGGGGTCACAAACCGATCCCCACCTGACCGATCACGCTGGACTCTTGGTGGCAAACCCTCGAAGCTGAAAGGAAAACAACTCGAGGAAGTAACGTCAATGAAGTTCAGCATCGCACTTGCTACGGAAGTGGACTCTTGGCGCTGGGTTCAGCGCGCCGAGGAACTGGGTTTTCACGCCGCCTGGTTCTACGACACCCAATTGCTCAACCCGGATGCATTCATTTGCATGGGTCTTGCGGCCAGCAAGACCAGCCGTATTCGGCTGGGCACCGGCGTTCTGGTGCCGTCCAACCGGATCGAGCCGGTCACGGCAAACGCCCTTGCAACCCTCAACAAACTCGCACCGGGCCGCATCGATTTCGGTGTGGGCACAGGATTTACCGCCCGCCGCACCATGGGCCTCAACGCCATTCCGCTCAAACGCTTTCAGACCTATGTGGAGCGGGTTCAGCAACTCATCCGTGGGGAGACCATCGACTGGGATTTCGAAGGAAAGGACCGCAAGATCGCCTTTCTCAACCCGGATCTGGGCCTCATCAATGTGAATGATGAAATCCCTACATGGATTTCGGCTTTCGGTCCCAAATCGCGCCAGATAACCGCCGAGCTTGGCGCCCATTGGCTCAACTTCGGCAACATGAATGGGGCGGCACAAGCGCTGGAGGCCATGCAGGGCGCTTGGCGAGAGGCTGGCCACGACCCCGCCACCAAGTCGGCCAATCTGTTCTTCTTGGGCGCGGTCTTAACCGGCGACAAGACAACCGACGACGAGCGGCTGATGGGCCAGGCGGGCGTTGCGGCTTCTACCGTGTTCCACAACATGGCCGATGAATTCGGCCCCATGGGGGGTCTCAATCCCGACGGGCCGCTCAAAGACATTTTCGACGCCTACATGAAAGTGCACGACACGTATGAGCCATCTGATGCGAAATATCTCAAGAACCATCGCGGTCATTTGATGTTCGTGCGCCCCGAGGAAACCCACATCACGCCGGAATTGGCGCGCGTCACCTCTCTAAGCGGTACGAAGGACGAGCTTGTGGACAACTTCCGCACGCTCAAGCAGGCCGGCTATGACCAAGTGACCGTACAGCTTGTGCATGGGCGCGAACAAGCAATCGACGATTGGGCCGAGGTGTTCAAAGCGATTTAAGAGAGGTTTCGATATGGCCGTTTACATGATCGGGCAAATCACCATCAACGACCGCGACGCCTATGCGGCCTATGAAGGTGGATTCTTGGATATCTTCGCGCAGTTCAAAGGCAAACTATTGTCCGTGGACGAATCTGCCGAAGTGCTGGAAGGCCAGTGGCCGTGCACGCGCACGGTATTGCTCGAGTTTCCCAGCAAGGAGGACGCCTTGGCGTGGTATAAATCGGATGCCTATCAGGCGCTTGCCCAACACCGCTTTGCCGCCGCCGATGGAAATATCATCATCGTCCAAGGGATGAGCTAGAGCAATCTCGCCCCACTTGCGTGTTACGACCGGAAAGGAACCCCATGGCTGCCTATGTCATTGCCCAACTCAAGATCACCGATATGGACGAATTCAACAAATATGGCGCCGGCTTTATGGACATCTTCTCCAATTACAACGCCAAAATTTTGGCGGTGGACGAAGATCCCTCCATAAAGGAAGGCGAATGGCCCTATACGCGGACTGTGATTCTGGAATTCGACTCAAAGGCGTCCGCCGAAGAGTGGTACCACTCCGATGCTTATCAAGAAATCTGCAAGCATCGGTTTGCCGCATCAACGGGCAACTTTGTGATCGTGAAAGGGTTGTGATCACCCACCCGTCAATTCAACAAGCAACGATCTGCGCGTTTTTGAAACGGCGGATCACATTCCCAATCATTACCGGTGTAGTCGAGGTGCGCGTTGTCGGGCAGTGCAATCGCAGCGCATGTCCCCCCAGTAGTTTTGTACCCCCGCTTACATCTCCAACCGGGGCCAAATCCGCCGTCCGTTAGGAACGCGTTGTCGGGAACTTGAATAGGATCGCACAGATTATTCTTGCGGCGGAAACCACGATTGCATGTCCAACGGTCGCCCGACGCTTCTAAATAGCCGTGTTCTGGAATTTTGATCTTGGCGCAGCGTTCACTTTCCCGTTGAAATCCTCGCTCGCATTTCCAGCGATCACCAAAAGAATCGAGATAAGCGTTTTCTGGCACGTTTATGACAATGCAAGCATCGTTTTCCACTCGGAAGCCCCGCTTACAGGCCCAGCCCAATCCAAAGCTTGTGTTCAAGGCATAGGCATTATCTGGGATGACGACCGGCGCACACACACCGTCATCCTCTCGAAATCCGGAGTCACATTCCCAACCGCTGCCATAGCTTTTTGGATGGGCATTTTCCGGTATTCCGGGATCACTCTTCTGGGCTTCGGCAACGCCCAGTGGCATTGCGATCAGGACAAGAAGAATGACCCGAAATTTTGAAATGAACCGGCGGCGCTTGCGCGCCATCAATCTCTTACTCGGCCTTCAAGTTGACGGCGGACGACTTTCCGCGGCGCTCGTCGACTTCGATTTCGTATGAGATCTTTTGACCTTCATTGAGTGTGGCCAGTCCGGCGCGCTCAACGGCGCTGATATGAACGAACACGTCTTTGCCACCATCCTCCGGTTCAATAAACCCAAATCCTTTTGTCGGGTTGAACCATTTTACCGATCCGGTTGCCATAACTTGATCCTTTCGTCTATCGTCAAGTGGGCCTTTCCCACCCGGCTAGTTTTGTTTGCGTGACTTTCAAAAATTTGGGGGTGTCACGCAGGGACCCGATCTCGTCGCGAAGACGCGTTTCTGTGTTTTTGAGGATTTCGTTTTGTCGACGACTTCCGCGCTGTCGATTTGCGACTCGCACGTTTCGGTTTTCGGGAACCGTCACCTCTTCCGTGCCATGGTTTCACCTGGACGCGCACGCGCTTCTTGCGCTGCGGTGTTGGGGGCACGCTGGCCGCCTCCAAGGCTTTGCGGTCTTCATCGCTTAGAAGGGAGCGGCCGATCAACCGCTCGATATCGCGCAACTGCTTGCGTTCGGCCGGATCGCAAAAGGAAACGGCAATACCGCTTTTACCGGCGCGCGCTGTGCGCCCGATCCGGTGCACATAAGCTTCCGGCACGTTCGGCAGTTCGTAGTTGATCACATGCGAGATATCGTCAATGTCGATGCCGCGAGCCGCTATATCGGTGGCCACCAAAACCTTGATCCGGCCTTTCTTGAAATCGGCCAGCGCGCGCTCCCGCTGCCCCTGGCTTCGATTGCCATGGATTGCTGCAGCCTTATGCCCGGCCTTTAGCAGGTGCTGGCACACACGGTCGGCGCCGCGCTTGGTCCGGGTGAAGACAATCGCGCGATCGACATCCGACACACCGACCGTTTCGAGAAGGGCGGTTCGTTTGTCGGCGCTCGCCACCAACATCATGTGCTGATCGATGCGGTCGATCGGCTTCGCGGCTGGTGCCACAGAAACCTCGCAAGGGTCGGTCAAAAAATCATTGGCTAGCTTGCGGATCTGCTTGGGCATGGTGGCTGACAACAGGACTGTTTGCCGGTCCTTGGGGAGCTTGGCCATCAGCCGCCGGATCGCCGGCAAAAAGCCGAGATCAAGCATCTGATCCGCTTCGTCCAAGACGACGGTTTCGACTTGGTCGAGGCCCACGGCGCCCGTTGACAAATGGTCCTCCAAGCGGCCGGGCGTAGCGATCACGATATCAACACCAGGCTTAAGGGCTCGGATCTGTGGGCCCGGCTTCACGCCCCCCACGACGATAGTTGTTTTCAGTTTCAGAAAACGGCCATAAGCCCGCACTTGTTTGTCAATCTGTGCGGCCAATTCGCGCGTCGGCGCGAGGACCAAATAGCGACAAGATTTAGAATGCAGCTTTGATTTGCTTTTGCTGATCCGCTGTAGCAATGGCAAAACGAAAGCAGCGGTTTTTCCGGTGCCGGTTTGAGCGATGCCCACCACGTCGCCGCCTTGCACCATTGTCGGTATGATCCCCTCCTGAATGGGAGTGGGGGTGGTATATCCCTCGGTTTGAAGGGCCCGAAGAATCGGCTCGGCAAGGCCGAGGTCGTCAAATTGTGTCAATGAATTATCGTTCACGTCGCCGAAAGCACGTATGCAATACGATTGTGCCGAGGGCGGATGTCCTAAGTAGGGAAGCTTGCGTAGACCAGCTGCCGGAGTAACGCGCATCTTGGCGCTATGAAAAGGCAACGATCGAATGTGGTCGGTGCGCAGTTAAGGCCACGCCCACGACCGAATCGATGTCTACGCGCGGTGCCTATAAACGCGATAGACCACAATTGAACGGAAATAGCAAAGGATTTCGCTGAAGGAGCATCAAGAGTTTGGTGAGGGGTCGCCGTTGGGGGACGCGTGACTCAACAGGTAATCGTTCCGGGTCAGCGATGGCCGGCGCCATTCACGGTGCCGCCAATGCTGTACTTGAAAGCCAAGGTCCGCGCTAAGGGCGACAAAGTCCGCCATCGGGACAAACAGATTGGTCATGGGATAAGTGAGAATGGGCTCCCCCCGCAACACGGGCTTGAGGTAGATCGTGGACATCAACCGCGCAAAAGCGACAAATCCGTATTCATAGAGTTTCCGGCCAAGATGGCGCAGAACGCCCTTCCCCAATTCGCTCCGAAAGGGCAGTTCGCCCACATAGATTGCACCGTCAGCTTTGCACACGCGCGCAAGGTCGCGCATCGCCTCGACAATGTGGTCGCGTGTCTCGAACATATGCAGAACCGAGTTGATGACCACGATGTCGAACGTGTCATCCTCAAACGGAATGGCCGCGGCCGTGCCCACGCGAAACTCCACATTCTCATGATCCTGCAGCAGCGATTCCAATTTGGCGACGGCAGCGGCGCTGGGATCCACACCGCAGCAGCGGGCAACGCGCGGCGCGAGCAGCCGGAACAAGGTGCCGTCCCCCGGCCCCACATCCAACAGACGGGCATCTGGTGATATCGGCAACCGCTCCGCTATGTGGGTCATCTTCTTTAGCGTCGCCCGATTGTCGCGGTTGGTCATGAGAGCCGGATCGTCAAAATGAGACGCCCACAGATCATAGGCTTCTTGGTGATTGCGTGCCGACAGTCTTTTTCGCTCAGCCATAGGCCCACACCACGCCCGTCGCAACCGCAGGCACAAAGACCGCCAAAGGTAATGTGCCGATCGCCGCGCAGATGAGAAAGCGCCCGACGCGAACCCGGCCCACACCCGCCGCCACGCTGACCACATGATTGCCGAAAGGTGCCCATCGCCCGGAAACCAGGAAGACTGGATGGTGAAGCGGAAGATCTTGGAGGCGCTTGGGCAGTTTTGAGAACTCCACCTGCGCAATGGCTTCGGAAAATAAGTACCGTGCACTGACATACTCAATCGCGGACCGGCCCACCAAGGCGACCCAATAGATAAGGACCCCGATCGTGAACCCTTTAAGGGACGCGATGGCCGCGCCCAGCGGCTCGCTGGGCAGCGGCGGGATCATCAAAATCAAAAACAAAACGAACGCTGCGCCGTCGCCGTATCGGGCCTGAATGGCCTCAACGCCGCCAAAAACCTCGTAGGCCAACAATAAGATCCAGCAAAACGCCACCAATATGCCGACGGGCAGCAGCCAATTGGCGAAACGACACAATGTTTCGGACGTGACCATTGGAATGCCGGGCCCTTTTCACTTGACTAGTTATGTAATGATCATTACTTACATATACAAGATGAAGATTTCAAGGCCCAATCGCAAAGCCAAAGCCGCGGGACAGCCCAGCAATCGGGAGCGGATCCTTGCAGCCGCTTCCCAGCTCTTTCAGGAAGCCGGTTATCAAGGCCTAAGCATCTCGTCGATCTGCAAGCGCGTGGGAATTGCGCCCACCTCTCTTTATTGGCATTTCGGCGACAAGGCGGGCCTGATGCGGGCGGTGGTTGAAAACATCAGCGCAGGCCATACCTCGCGGCTGCAAGAGTTCGTCAAGGCGGCAGATGGGGGCCCGGCAAAACAGCTTGATCTGATTGTTGACGGTGTCAGGTCGCTGGTGCTGACTCAGCCGTCCGGCGCCCTCTCCTTTGTGGCCATGCTGGCCCAGGGCGCAACCGACGATGCGGCGCTGAACGAGGCCATGGCAGATGCCCGCCGGCGGGAACTGGATTCAATAGCGGAAGCGTTTGGTGCCATCCTGGGCGCGGACGAGGGCCGCACGGCGGCGCTCACGCTTCTCGCCAGCGTGAATTATGCGGCATTGGTCTATCGGGTCACACACAGCGAACACGATGTGGACGAAATCCTCAGTGCCATGAAGAAAGCGATCTCGGCGCAGGCCGGATTGACTTGATCCCACCGCTCATCTCAAAAGCAACGGAGATTCAGTTCCGCGCTTTATCCTTGATCGCCGCGAACTCATCCAGCGTGCGCAGCATCTCATCCGGATCTTCGGTCCAGATGGTCAGCAAAGCCGTATCGACACCTTCGGCTTCCAAAGTTTTTAGCTTGTCCGGATCGGTCGGGGCGCCGGCAATCACGATTTGAATAGATTTGGGATCCCGGCCATGGCGTTCGAAAGCTTCCGCCAATGGCGCCAAACGGTCGGCGATGGAGCCCCGCGCGGTGATGGGCATCCAGCCATCGGCGCAGCGGGCGATGGCGTCATAGGTGCGGGGCCCCATGCCCCCCACGACAACGGGCGGCCCACCCTTTTGCGCAGGCTTGGGATAGGCCCAAGAGGGCTCAAGCGTAATGTAATCGCCCTGAAAGCTCGCCTCTTCTTCCGTCCACAGAGCTTTCATGACGGCAAGATATTCTTCAAACCGGTCGCGGCGTATTTTGAAATCCACCCCGTGGCTTTCGCCTTGTTCCACATTCCAGCCATAGCCTACGCCCAGCACCACACGGCCCCCGGTCAGGAAATCAAGCGTGGCGATCTGTTTGGCAAGCCAAATGGGGTCGTGTTGCGGCAGCAGAGTTACCGATGTGCCCAATTGAATGCGTTCCGTCACCGCGCCCGCCATGGACAATGCCACGATCTGATCGTGCAGATGGCGGTAATAGTCCGGCAGCGGATCGTTTTTGCCGGGCCGCGATCCCGGCCAAACCGTTTTACGGGAGACGGGGATATGGCTGTGTTCAGGCAAATAGAGCGCATCGAATCCACGTTCTTCAACGGCTTTGGCCAAATCGACCGGATGTAGCGCCCGGTCCGTATCGAATGTGGTGATACCGATTTTCATGGCCACTTACTTTGCTTGCTTGACGGTTTTGGCCGAAAGGAAGCTTTCGATTTGCTCAGTTGTGAAATCGAGCTCTGCGAGAACAGCGCTGGTATCTTCGCCGAGCCGCGGGGCCGGTCCCGGCACGAAATTGTGGCCGAAATAACCGCTCGCCGGGCGGGGCTGGCGCACCCGCCCCGTTACCGGGTGGTCATATTCCTGCACCAAGCCGGCGGCGGCCACTTGAGCGTCTGCATATACGGCCTTTGGATCAAGCACGGGCGCTACGGGCACATCGGCCTTATGCAGGCGCGTCACCACTTCATCCACAGTGTAATTGATGACCATCGTGTCCATGAGTTCGAAAAATTCGGCAAGCGCCGCGCCCCGCCCGGCGGCAGTGTGGAACCGTTCTTGCTCATAGCAATCCATGCGGTCGAGACCTTCGCACATGGACTTCCATTGCTGATCCGTACTTGCCGCGATGCTGACCCACCCGTTACTGCATTTATAGAGTCGATAGGTCCGGAGCATGTTTGGGCGGTGTTCCGCGTCATCGTCCAGAAGGGTCGCATCCATCATCACATCCGACCAATTGTATTGAAGGCTTGCCTCCAGCATGCTCACTTGCACGTGAGATCCTTTGCCGGTCCGTCCCCGTTTGACGAGTGCCGCCATAATCGCCTGGGCATTGGTGTAGGCCCCAACCTTGTCGGCCACCATGCCACGCACCAGCGTGGGATTGCCGTCTTGTTCCTGAATGCCGGCCCATCCCGCCAAAGCCTGGATCAATGGATCATAAACCGGCCGCTCCGCATACGGACCGGTTGGGCCGAAACCGGAAGAAGAACAATAAACAATGCGGGGATTTCGTTTCGATACCGCATCATAACCGAAGCCGAGCCGCTCCATGACGCCTGCGCGAAAGCCTTCCGCAAACACATCCGCTTGGTCGATCAAGCGCCAAATGATTTCTTGACCGGTTTCGGATTTTATGTCGAGGGCAATCGATCGCTTTCCGCTATTGGCGCTGACAAACCAGCCGCTCATGCCGTTCTTTTGGCTGCCGAAATAGCGCAAGCCGTCACCGGGTCCCACATCTTCCACCTTTGTCACTTGCGCGCCATACCCCGACAATATGTGGGTGGCCAAGGGCAGCGCGATCATCGTCCCGAACTCCAACACCTTGATGCCGGCAGGAGGAAGATATTCGTCCGCTGACAAATCACTTTGGGCCATGGCACTCCTCCAATTCGTTTTGGAAGAGTGTAGCGGAACGCGCGGGGCTTGTCTTAAGGGGACCCGTCCACTTCCGCCAAATAAGTTTGCAATTTTTCAGAAGACTGCAGTGCAATTGCAAGAAATGCATCCGCCTCGGGACCGTCCACATCGGGAATGGTCGACAGCCCATCAAGCCGTGCCTCTTTCAGCCACGATGTCAGTCCCGGATCTTGGATCCACGTAAACTGATTGGACCCGTTCGCCAGGGCCGACCGCAAGAAATCAATATCCGAATCCGGGTGCGGCACCACTTGGCACAGGGCATTTTTGGTGTCGTCGTCGTCATAGGCCGCTTCCACATGGGCGACAAACGCCGCGCTGAAGACCTGTTGGCAGGTGCGGACGGATTGGAGGGTGATGTTGTCGCCCGCAAAGATCGGCACCACCGGCCGCCGCTCAAGCCCGTCCGCCGTGCAGTTTATGTGAAGCGTTTCGGCATCGGTTTCCACCGTGCCGCCATCGAGCCTGATACAATCCGGATCGATGCGGATCACTCGCCCCATACGGATGATGTTCTTGATGCCACGCAATTGCTCCAGCTCCGCGCGGGTCACGGTCGCGCAACGATACATGGTGGGTTTCACATTTTCATCGAAGGGGATGAGAATGCCGGCTTGGCACACCCGTTCGAACATATCGTCGATGGATGTCGACTCCGCAATCGCTTGAAACTGCCGTTTAAAAGCTTCGTTGATGCGTTCTGAAAACTCTTCCCCAGGCTGAATAAACGCCCGGTCCAGCACCCAAGAATCCCGCGGCATGATCCAACGGATTGCGCCGGGGTCGACCCCGTTCTTCAGCAGAAACAAACAGGAATCCATCGCCGTCTTGCCGGCGCCCACCACAACATATTTATTGAATTGGCCGCTGACATCCGGCAGCCCATTGGGCGGCACAAGATGGACACCCGCCGCCACCTCATATTTCGGGCCGGACACCCCTGGCACCGTCACATTCATGTAGGTACTGTCGACGGTTTTGGTTGCCGTAACGTGGAATGTGTCGCCGGACAGGTTCGACACAAAGCGACCGTCGCCCTTGTAGTCGCACGATGGAAAATACGCCACCCGGCCCGACGGCAAAAATGTCTGCTGCATCACCTGATCGAAATAAGCGCAAACTTCGCTGCTGGTCGCCAGTTCGTAAAGCCCCTTGTTCCACCCCACTTGGTCGATCTTGTCGCTGCCCAGATGCTTGGAATTCACGCCGTAAAAGGCCGACGGCTGATGCAGGCGGACAAACGGATAGGCGTCATTCCAATGGCCGCCCGGCTGATGATGCCGGTCCACCATCACGACGGTCGCATTGGTTTCGCTGAGCAGCACGTCGGTAAAGGCCATGCCCATGGCGCCCGAGCCGATGACGAAATAGTCCGCCTTAAGTTGTTGTGCCGCCATGATCCCACCTCCCGAATTGTTTTGTGTTTTTCTAGGATGCATACAATCACAAATCCGCTTGGTTTCGAACTATGATTGCCGCCCGAAACGCAAGGCCCGGCAAGAGAGGACAAATAGGATGCCCGCAGAATTCGTGTCGATCACGGAAACACCCGGGGACAAAATGGTGTATTTGATCCGGCGGCGTCCGACAGCGTCCCGAGAGGAGTTGGTCGCCCATTGGTTTGCCAACCATATGCCCCCGGTCATTGAGATGATGGAGCGTTGGGCGGAGAAGGGACGGCCTCATGCCAAGCGCTACATCGCCACCCTGTTCGATGCAGACCGCAGCGGCCACTATGAGCTCGACGGCATGGCTCAAATGTGGTGGGACGAAGCGCCACCACCGCCGGACGCTCCCTTCGGTACGGAACCGGCAGACATGTTTCAAACAAAAGCGGAGCCCTACGTACCTTGGCAAACCAAGGAATATGTGGTGATGGACGGGTTGGACCAATTGTCGGCCGAGCCCAACGCGCTGAACGATCCCTACCCCATGACGCGCAGCGGATTCATCAAGATTACGTTTCTTGTGGTGACAAAACCGGGGGCCGATCACGCCGCATTCTTCTACCATTGGTGCACGGTGCACGCGACAAATGTGGAGGAGGTGATGCGCAAAAGCAGCGGCTTCCGCTATTTGATCAGCCACAGCGTGGATCCAGAAAACGACCCCTATGCGGGCATGGCGGAGCTCTATTTTCCGAATGCGGAGGGTTGGAGAACCTACCGCGAGCTGATCAAGCCCGACGGTATGGAGCAATGGACCGCCAATACCGGTACCCTCATCCTCCGTACCCAAACGGAAATGGTCGGGATTCCCTAAAACAACCACCCTATTGTCATTCCCGGCCCACAGGCCGGGAATCTAATGGCTATGCTCCTTGGCAAAGCATAAATTGCCATAGACAGATTGTGCCGCCCAGCCAAGGCCATTGGATCCCCGACACGCTCCGCGGTCGGGGATGACGATTAGAGTACGCAGGTCCCACCCTACTACCCTGACATCAGAGCATGGTGCGCACGGAGCGGGGAGTACACCGGCCAACGTGCCGTGGTTCTCACTCTTCTGCAGGTACGTGGTATCGCCACAAAATCGTGTTGTCGGTCAGAATGTCGTCCGTCCAAATGAGCTTTGCAGAGGGGTCCCAATCGATATCGTTGTAGCCAAACTTGGCGCCGATCTGTTCCCGCGTATATTCGGTCGCCGTCACCCAATTGGAATCGTCGAAATCTGCCGTCTGCCAGCGGGCGGGCTTCTCCGCGACGGCGTATTTGCACTCCTCAAGCGGTTTGCTCGATTTCTCACAGTCCGGATTGAGCGGTGCCTTGTGAATGACCAATCCTCTCCAATCTCCGGACGTCACCGCAACCAGTCTTCCGCTGGCGGTTTCTTCGATCTGGGCGATGAAGCCGCCATCCCCCATCTGCTGAAACCAGGTAAAGCCATCCCACAACCGCATGAAGCCGAACAAAGAGCCGATATATTCAAGGCCGCTATCGTTCTCAATATAGTCCCGGGTGACCATGGCGATGTTCAGCGGATAGGTCGCGCGAAAGGTAATCGTGTCAGAGTTAAAGGATCTGATGGTGTTGAACGGAACGGAGTCCTCGCCGACGAGCTCGCCGTTGACATAAAGCGCAAACCAATTGTCGGCCCAAACGGATGCGGTGAACTCAACCTCTTGACCCAACGTATCCTTTTCTTGCGCCACCGCGACGGAGATGGGTAACCACAACACCATCACCAGACTGAAAATGAGTCTCAAGCATTTTTGATACATAAGAAGAATGTACCAGGTGTAGCGCATTTATGATACGCGCGGCGACCTATGAACGCTTCGGATGCACCACAACGGGAAGGTCCGTAAAGCCCATCACGAAGTTGGAGAAGGTGCGCACCGGCGTGCCCACCACCTCGACACGCTCGAAGCGCTTGAGGATCTCTTCCCACAGAATGCGCACCTGCATTTCCCCCACACGATTGCCCATGCAGCGGTGGATGCCAAAGCCGAAGGAAAGGTGGCGGCGCGCCCCTTCCCGGTCGATCAGGAATTCGTTGGGGCGCTCAATCTCGCGCTCGTCCCGATTGCCAGAGATGTACCACATCAAAACGCGGTCGCCCTTCTTGATGGTTTTACCTCCCAGTTCCACGTCTTCCACGGCGGTGCGGCGCATGTAAGCAAGCGGCGTCTGCCAGCGGATGATTTCCGACACCATGTTCGGAATGATCGATGGATCGGCTTTAAGTTTCGCAAACTGTTCCGGGTGCTCATGCAAGGCCAGCACGCCCCCCGACATGGAGTTGCGCGTGGTGTCGTTGCCGCCCACGATCAGCAGCATCAAATTGCCCAACAGATTCATGGGGTCCAGGCTTTTCATATGCTCGTTATGCGCCATCAGCGAGATGAAATCATTCGCAGGCGGAAGAGCGGCACGCTCGGCATAAAGCGTGCCGAAAACTTCCAAACATTCATAGAGCGCTTCGCGGCGTTGTTCTTCCGTGAGGCCCATGGATTCCAAAACTTCCGGGTTCGCGGTGGTCAGGTCGGACCAAAAGGTGAGCTTGTAGCGGTCTTCGAACGGGAAATCGAAAAGCGTGGCCAACATTTGGGTGGTGATTTCAATCGACACCAAATCCACCCAGTTGAATGTTTCGCCGACAGGCAGACTGTCGAGCACCGTGCCGACCCGCTGACGGATCAGCGGTTCTAATTCTGCAAGAGCGTTAGGGGCAACCGCGGGCGTCACTGCTTTGCGCTGCACGTCGTGCTTCGGCGGATCCATGGCAATAAAGGTTTCGGGGTCAAAGTTCTCATCATCGCCATCGGGGCCGTCCACCAAGAAGATGGAGGGTTCTGACGAAAAAATCTTGTGGTTGGTGTCCACCGCCATGATGTCCGCATAGCGCGTCACGGACCAGAAGCGGCCATATTCTTCGTGATCGAAAAAGTGCACCGGATCTTCGTTCCGAAGCCGCTCAAACAGCCCCCAATGTTGCTGATTGGAGAAGTAGCTCGGGTTCGACATATCGATGTCTTCGAGCGCGAGGCTATAGGGGTCAAAAGCGTCCGAGGCGGTTGGTTTCAGGGCAGCCTGACTCATTGCGGTCTCCGGGAGAATGTTGACTACAACGATGTTGTAAGTTACAACCACGTTGTAGTCAAGCGAAATGTGAGCGGCCCTTGCCCGGCCCAGGGCCGAAATGGCTAGATGGCTAAGGACTAGAGAATCAATGGGATCAAACGTCGTCGGCATGGATCAACGCGCAATCAATATGGAGGCACGGCGCCAGCGGATATTGGATTCGGCTGAGCGGCTGATCATGCGCGACTCCTTAAGCGCCTTCACCATGCGGGCGCTGGCCCAGGAAGTCGGCCTAAGCGTGAAGACGCTCTACAATTTGTATGGCGGCGGAAAGGAAGCCATTGCCGCCGTTTTGGAAGACCGCGCATTCTCGACGCTGGAGGAAGAACTTACGGCATTGCCCGAAGATCAGGATCCGATCGAGCAGGTCCTCACGATCATGACGGTTGCCGCCGAAAAATGCATCAAACGCAAAGCCCTTATTCATCCCATGTGGGCCGGCGATAAGGACCGCCCTTTGGGGTCCCCTAGCCGCCCCTTGGAGTTTATGGAATTCGGCGCCGGCTTGGCGGAGGTTGCGCTGACCCGCGCATTGGACCAGGGCACGCTGGATGCCCGCTTTGACCCTCACCTCTTGGCCTCACAGCTCACGGTCGGATGGTTCGGCACGGCCATTCTATGGGCGCGCGGCGCGTTGGGCGATGCGGACTTTGTGACCCGCGTTAAGCACACGGGGCTGTGCAACCTTCTTCCCTATGCGGATGAAAAGCTGGCTCAGTCACTCAAGGAAGAAATCGTTGCGCTTGAAAAGCAGATGACGCCCCTACCCAAGGAAGGCTGCGCCGATCAAAAAGCGTCTGTTTGAGAGATTCCTTAAGCCACGGCACCCAATTGTCATCCCGGACACACCGCGGCACCTGCCTTCGCCGTAGCGAAGCTCTGGCTTCGCGCAGGCAGGTCTTTGATGATGCGGTGTAGATCCGGGATCCATATCCGTCATGCTGACTCGTGGGCACATGGGTTATGGATCCCGTGTCTGCGACGCGGCGCTTGAGCGCCGCATCGCGCACGGGATGACATCTGATGAAAGCGGGAATGGGGGGAAACTACTTCCCTTGCCAGTTGGGGGCGCGCTTCTCGATAAACGCCTTGGGGCCTTCCTTGAAGTCTTCCGTTTTGGCGATGTCGACAAACTCGCGGCCGCTTGCTTTCCAAAGCGCGCCGTCTTCATCCATGAAGGCGCGCGAAGCGACACGCCGACTTGCTTGCACCGCCAGCGGGGCATTTGCCGTAACGCGTTCGGCAAGCTTCTTGGCTTCGGCGACCACCTGATCCTCCGGCACCACTTTGTTGACCATGCCAAGTTCGTAGGCCCGCTGTGCCGGAAGCGGATCGCCGGTCATGATCACCTCCAGCGCCGGCGCCATGCCAATGGCGCGCGGCAGACGGAACAGACCGCCGGCGGCCGCCACCAGCGAGCGCTTCACTTCCGGCAGGCCGAAATTGGTTTGGTCCGATGCAATGATAAGATCGCAAGAGAGTGCGATCTCTGTGCCGCCCGCAAGCGCGCTGCCCGTCACCGCCGCGATCACCGGTTTTTTGCGTTCGCGTTGCGCGATGCCCCCAAACCCACCGCGTTTGGTGCTGAGGGCCGCGCCGTTTCCGGCGGCAATTTCTTTCAAATCCGCGCCTGCGCAAAACACCGGACCATTGGCTTTCAATATGGCGACCCACAGGCTCTGATCCTCTTCATACTGATCAAGGGCGCTTTCGATACCATTTGCCATTTCGCCATTGATGGCATTGCGCGCCTTCTCCCTGTCCAGGGTAATCAGCGCAATGTTTCCTTCTTTCTCAAATAAGACGCCCATGGGGGTGTTCCTCGCTATGCAGTGGTGGCTCTTGAATTCGCGGTGAAGCTAATCGCGGGCGTGGCGGCACGCAAGCCATTCTAATGGGAAGGGCGAATATCATATCCGCGAAGGCCGAGGCGCACCAGAATCCTGTGGCGGCCCCAACGTCAACCTTTGTGCGTCACACGATCTTGCTGTCGTGCTTGCCCCAATATTTGTCGCGCAAGATGCGCTTGTAGAGCTTGCCCGTGGGCAGGCGCGGCAGCTCGTCGATAAAATCGACGGACCGCGGTGCCTTGTAATGGGCGATGTGATCGCGCGCATAGGCAATGAGTTCCGCTGCCAGCTCGTCCGACGGCTGAATGCCCGGCGCCAATTGCACAACCGCCTTCACCTCTTCGCCCATTTCTTCATTGGGCACGCCGAACACCGCCACATCGGCCACTTTGTCGTGGAGCACAAGGGCGTCTTCAATTTCCTGCGGATAAATGTTGATGCCGCCCGAAATGATCATGAACGCCTTGCGGTCGGTAAGGTAGAGAAACCCCTCTTCATCTAGGTAGCCCACATCCCCCAGCGTGGTCCAAGTGGGGTGTTCCGGATGACGCGACGTGGACGTCTTATCGGGCGCCTTGTGGTATTCAAACGATGTCAATTCCTGTTCGAAAAAGATCACGCCTTCTTCGCGCGCCGGTAACTCTTTACCGGCTTCGTCGCAAATGTGGACGACAGCCGTGAAGGACTGTCCCACAGATCCCGGATGCGCCAACCATTGTTCACTATTGATGATCGTAGAGCCATTGCCTTCTGTCCCGGCATAGTATTCCCACAGGACCGGCCCCCACCAATCGATCATCTTGCGTTTGATTTCCACAGGGCACGGGGCCGCGGCATGAATGGCCACCTTGTGGCTGGACAGGTCGAATTGCGTCCGGTCGGCCTCCGGTTCTTTCAACATCCGGATGAACATGGTGGGCACCCATTGGCTGTGGGTGACCTTGTATTTTTCGATGAACCGAAGGGACTCGATAGGATCGAATTTCTCCATCATCACCACGGTGCCGCCCAATCCTTGCGTTCCCATGGTGAAAGCAAGCGGGGCTGCGTGATAAAGCGGCGCTGGTGACAGATAAATGGTCTCTTCGTTGAAACCATAAACGGCGCCGAGCGTGTCGCGCAGCCGGTCGTTTTCGTGAACCTTTGCATCCGGCAAGGGGCGCTTGATGCCCTTCGGCCGGCCGGTGGTGCCGGAACTGTACAGCATGGTATCGCCGCGCCATTCCACGTCCAAATTATCCGTAGGCTGACCGGCAATGGCGTCTTCGTACGAGGCCCAGCCGTCGATCGTGCCCCGCATCATCAAGCGGCCGGGACAATTCGGGATGAGCGCCGGCAAGTCCTTTGCCACATCCTGGCGCCTGAGCGTGGAAACGATCACCTTTGCTTCGCAATCATCTACGATATAGGCCGCTTCTTCTGCCGTGAGATAGCGGTTGATCGCGGTCACATAAAGGCCCGACCGGATGGCTGCCCAAATGCACTCGAAGAAGCGAACATCGTTTTCGACGAACACAGCGATGTGATCGCCGCGCCGCAACCCTTCTTTGTACAAATATTGTGCAAGCTGGTTAGACCGATCGTTCAGTTCGCCGAAGGTGATGGTTTCGCCGGTGCCGGCATTGATGACGGCCGGCTTCTCCGGAAATTTGTCTGCATAAATGGCTGGGTACATTGTTTGATATACCTGGCCACCCACTCCCCCTCCCAAGCCACCCGATAAGGGTACCCTGTGGGTGGCTTGGGAGGGGGAGTGGGCGGCCGGGCCCCTATCTAATCCAAATCGTTTCCGTCCATGCCCGCATTCTTGCGCGCTTTTGACATCATCTCTTTGACAATGGGACCAAGCTTGGTGGGATCTTGTTGATGATCGTGGGTGGGACCGCGATGCCAGCTTTCGGCAATGGCCAACAGCCCGCCACCGGCCTCGAACACGCGGCCGGAAATCTCCTTGGATTCTTCCGACGCGAGCCAGGTCACGATAGGCGCCACGCGGTCGGGCGCGCGCTCCGCTTTGTCGTCTTCCGAGTATTCCCGCAGATCGTCCGTCAGCCGCGTATACGCGATCGGCGCAATCGCGTTCACCGTGATGCCGTAGCGTCGCAATTCACGCGCCGCGATGATCGAGAAGGACGCAATGCCCGACTTTGCCGCACCGTAATTGGTCTGCCCTGGATTGCCATAAATGCCGGATACGGAAGATGTATTGATGATGCGCGCATCCACTGTCCCGCCTTCCTTCACCAACGCCCGCCAATGGGCCGCCGCATGGTGCGACGGCGCAAACGTGCCTTTCAGATGCACCTTAATCACGGCATCCCATTCGGCTTCGGTCATGTTGACCAACATACGGTCGCGCAAAATGCCCGCATTATTGACAAGCACGTCGATCTTGCCGAATTCGGAGATCGCCTGGTCGATCATGGCTTTGGATTGGTCCCAATCGCTTACATCGGCGCCATTGGCAACCGCTTCGCCGCCGGCCGCTTTGATGTCTTCGACCACTTGTTGCGCCGGCGAAAGATCCGCGCCGGTGCCCGCCCGGTCGCCGCCCAGATCGTTGACCACCACTTTGGCGCCGTGTTCCGCCAGCATTTTGGCATACGCCGCGCCGATACCGCGGCCCGCCCCGGTCACCACGGCGACCCGTCCTTCGCATAATCTTGCCATCGCGTTTCTCCAAATGTGAGTTTGTTCTAAGGTTTTATGAGCGTTTTACACGTTGCAGTCGCGGCCCGTCCATCTAAACTCTCGGCCAAACTTTAGGATAGTCAGAAGGAGACGTCATGACAGAATTGGTCATTCGGGAAGACAGGGACGGTTTGTGCACGCTGATCCTCAACCGGCCGGAGAAACTGAACGCCCTCAATGTGCCGCTGTTTCAGGAACTGCGGGCCCATGTGGACGCGCTGGCCGACCAGACGGAAACGGTGGGCGCGGTGGTCTTGCGGGGCGCGGGTAAGGCGTTTTCCGCGGGCCATGACTTGAAAGACATCGGCGCGGGCGAACACCCGCCTTATGAAGGCTATCAAGCGGAAACCATTGAAAAACTGGCCACTCTGCCCCAGCCCATCATCACGGCCGTGCACAGCCATTGCTATACCGGCGCGCTGGAACTGGCGCTGGCGGGCGACATTATCATCGCCTCTTACGGTGCCCGGTTTGCGGATACCCACACCAAATGGGGCCTCACCCCGGTTTGGGGCATGAGCCAGCGTCTGCCGCGCCGCATTGGCGTCGCCAAAACCAAGGAGATGATGTTCACCTCCCGATTTTATTCAGGCGCCGAGGCGCTCGAAATGGGGCTTGTGAATTTCTGCGTGCGCGACGACCGTTTCGATGCCGAAGTGGAGAAGCTTGCCCGCGAAATCCTCGAAAACTCCTGGTTCTCCAACCGCGCTGTGAAAATGCTGGTGGACGAAAGCGACGGCATGCATCTGCCCGATGGGCTTCAATACGAGATCAACAAAAAAGTCGGCCGTGCGCCGGACATGGCCGAGCGCGTTGGCTCTTTCGGAAAGAAGTAAAATCCGAAATCTCATTTGTGATTTCTGCGTTCGGCCCGATTGACCCGGCCTGGGCTTTAACTCTCTGTACCCGCATCAGTGTGATTGCGCGCCCAACCGCTCGCCCTCCCAACTACCCCAAGGGTACCCTAGTCCGGGTGGTTGGGAGGGGGAGCGGGTGGCAAGGCCACACCGCGAAAAAAGAGGCGGGACATGCAGGAGAGTGCCACATTCGATTACATCATCGTGGGCGCGGGCTCGGCCGGCTGCGTGTTGGCCAATCGTCTGTCGGAAAATCCGAACCACCGTGTGCTGCTGATCGAAGCAGGCCCCAAGGACCGCACACCGTGGATCCATATTCCCGCCGGCTTCTCCCGCATGTTCATCAATGAAAGATACAATTGGGGCTACATGTCGGCGCCGGAGCCGGGCCTCGACAATCGTCCGATCTACTCGCCGCGCGGCAAGACCCTAGGCGGCACCAGCGCCATTAACGGCATGATGTATATCCGCGGCCATGCGGCTGATTACGATGGCTGGCGGCAGATGGGCAATGACGGCTGGTCTTACGAAGAGGTGCTGCCCTATTTCATGAAGTCGGAAGACAACAGCCGTGGCGCCAGCGACTATCACGGTGCAGGCGGCTTTATGGGCGTGAGCGATCAGGTGGAGGTGCACCCCATCTCCAACCGCTTTGTGGAGGCCGCCGTCAACACTGGTCTTCCGGCAACGGATGATTTCAACGGCGCAAGCCAAGACGGTGCGGGCCTGACCCAAGTGACCGTCAAAAACGGCGTGCGCGAATCCACAGCACGCTCTTTCCTGCGCCCCATAAAAAATCGGTCCAACCTGGAGATCTGGACTGAAGTGCTGACCCACAAAATCGTGCTCGACGGTAAGAAAGCCACGGGTGTCGAAATTTCCCGCGACGGACAGCAGCAGTCCGTACACGCGGGCAAGGAAGTGATCATCTCGGCCGGCACATACAACTCGCCGCAGCTCTTACAGCTTTCCGGCATTGGCGCGGGCGAGCATTTACAATCGCTCGGCATCCCCGTCGCCCACGAGCTCAAAGGCGTCGGCGAAAACATGCACGACCATTTGTACGTACACACAATGCACCGGACGTCACGGACCCAGTCGGTGAATGACGTTATCAAGGGCCCCGGCATTCTGCTTCATGTGTTCCAGTATCTGTTGCAACGGAAGGGTCTTCTGACCATCCCGGTGAGCCAGGCCTGCGCCTTCATCCGTGCCCTGCCGGGGGCCGACCGGCCGGATCTACAGATCGCCTTCCGTCCCGTGAGCTATCAGGTGGGCCCGAATGGGGCGGAGATCACACCATTTCCCGGCGTGACCGCGTCATGCTGCCGGCTGCGGCCGCAATCCCGCGGTCATGTGCGGATTACCTCCAACGATCCAAAAACCCAGCCGGAGATTCTGCACAATTATCTGGTCGATCCGACCGACCAGCAGGCCGTGTTGTTGGGTCTCAGGTGGATGCGCGAAACCTTTAGCACCTCGCCGCTTAAGGAACTGTCCGAAGAAGAAACCATGCCCGGGCTTGATCATCAGTCTGATGACGAACTGCTCGCCTATGCGCGCGAAACCGCCAGTCCCGTCTATCATCCTGTTGGCACCTGCAAGATGGGCCAAGACGACATGGCGGTGGTGGATGAAAAATTGTGCGTCCACGGCATTGATGGTTTGCGCGTGATCGATGCGTCGATCATGCCGGTGATCAGTTCCGGCAACACCAACGGCCCCACCATCATGATCGCGGAAAAAGGCGCGGACCTGGTGAAGGCCGCAGCTTAGACTTCGTCGTCGCCCAGCGCTCGTGTCTGGCCTTTGGCCAGCACGGGCATAAACTCCAGCCGGGGCCCATACCCCCTTGCGCCAAAAGTTCAACTGCGGTGGATATGGATCCCTGCTTTCGCAGGGATTACGACTATAGTTTTTCTGGGATTTCTACAACATTGGTCGTCTGCAAAAGCTGACCGAATTTTTTCTCGACCATTTTGCGCTTAAACCACCAGCCCACATTCATAAAAAGATAACCCGACAGACAAAACAAAATCCCAATCAAAGGAAACGCGATTGGGATTGGAACATCCATTGTCATTTTTCCAAGAGGAATCGGTGTGGTTTTTTCGAACTCGCTTGGGTCAAACACCAATGGTGCAACGAACACAATGACAGCAAGCGTCCATAAAATTGCAAAACCAAACCACAAACGTGCGAAAGGATGCGTTGCAATCTCGTAGTTAATTTGCGTCCTACCATTTCCTGACACGTACTCACCCGAAATAACTGGGGTAAATCCGGGGATCAGAATAGAAAATGGTCCCCACGGACTTAGAAAAACCTGAAAGTACTTTTCTTCTACAAAGCCAGTTTGGATGCGAAACTGGTTGAATAGTTTGTTGGCCCATCCCAAGCCAGGGAGGATTTTCAAGTTCGCGCGATCCAGGCGCTCACGAATACCATCGAGAGAGAGTGCGCTCTCTGCTCGATAGATCTTCCTCGGGCAACAAAATCGCCAGAATCGTTTCCAGACGCGGAGAACCACTCGTCACCCTCCCCTAAACCCTCCCATCAAGGGAGGGGAACACCGTCGAGCGGACAGCATATTCATTCCTCCCCCCTTGATGGGGGGAGGTCAGGAGGGGGGTGATGGCCGGAAAGCTCAAACCTCTTCGCCTGCCGCTCTCGCACGCTCGAGCTTAGTCTCCATGTCATGATCCAGGAACCGCCAAGCCAGCAGCAGGAACGCCACCGCCGCGATCAACATGACGTGGGCGGATAAAAGCCCGTAGCGCAGCGCCTCGCCACTTTCGAGGCCCGTGGTGGTCAAATAGTCGCTCACCTTGCCGATGGTGAAGGGCCCCATCGCCAACCCAACAAAGGTGGACATGAAGATGATCAGCGCCACGGCAATCGCCCGCATGCGCGGCAGCACCAAATCCACCACGGCGGAATAGGACGGACCCACCCACATGGGGGCGAGCGTGCTGAACAAGAAGGACAGCACATAGGCCGCCACAATGCTGTCGACAAAAACAAACGCAACACCCACCGGCAACGCGCCACCCGCCGCCACGATGCCCATAATGTGCCGTGCGCCGGAAGTGTGCTGCTGAAGCCGGTCGGCGATGACACCGCCCAGGGTCACGCCCAGCCAGCCGCCAATGGCGGCCCCTAAACCGATAAACGTGCCCACTTCCGTCTTGCTCACATTGTGGACCCGCTCCAGGAAGGGGATGGTCCAAAACCCAACGCCGTAGGTAACGAAGGCAATAGACGGAAATCCGATTACGGATAAAAGAAATGTCTTCGATCCGAAAATGACCCGAAAGGTGGCCGCATCGCGCATGGCCAAGGACTGTGCCCAGGAAAAAGCCCCATAGATGCCGATGGCCAGAGCGATCCATTGCACCGGCTCGCCCACCCAACGGGTGAGCAGTACGGCCAGCAGAGACAGAATGGCACCGACCGTGAGATTCAAGGCATAGGCATCCCGGTCCGCATTGGCTTGATAGAGGCCATAGAGCGTCAGCGGTGGCAGCACGGCGATGAATTCTTTCACCGTTTCGCGGAATGGGTGCGGGTGCGGCGGTGTAATATGCCCTTCGCTTTGGCCGCGCTGCGGTTCCTTCAGGGTACTGACCCAATAGGCGATGAGGAGACCCGGCAGGCCGACCACCATGAAGGCCGCCTGCCACCCTTTAAGGCCAAGGGGCGCCGTCGATGGATCCGGATAGAGGCTTGCCCAGCCGTCCAGAACAACGCCGCCGATAAACAGGCCGATACCGGCGCCGATGTAAATGCCGCTCGAGTAGATCGACAAAACGGTGGCGCGCACTTTAGGCGAAAAATAATCCGATAACAGACTATTGGCGGCGGGCGACGCGCTGGCTTCGCCGATACCCACGCCGAAGCGGAAGGTGGCCAGCATGGCGAAGTTTTTGGCAAAGCCCGACAGCGCCGTCATGGCGCTCCAAAACGCCAACCCGATGGCGATCAGCCGCGTCCGGTGCCAGGTATCCGCCAGGCGCCCCAGCGGAATGCCGAACACCGCGTAAAACACGGCAAAGGCCGTGCCATACAAAAAGCCGATCTGGGCGTCGGTGATCCCCAAATCGGCTTTGATGTCTTCCGCCAGGATCGACAGGATCTGCCGGTCGATAAAGTTGAAGACATACACCACCACCAAAACGCCAAGGACGTATTTGGCGTAAGCGCCATCCACCTCCGTCGAAGGATCGGCCGCACGAGGCTGAGCCTCGGCGGTCTCTTCGCCCACCGTCATAAACTTCCCTTCCCGATTTCTTATTGGCGCGGATGCTACCACATGGGTTCGCCCACACCAGAAAATCCGGATGCAATCACCCAGGACAGCGTTATGCACCTCCTCGAGTGATGACATATGTGATCAATTCCGGCAGGCCGCCGAAAGGCGACGCCTTGACCGATGAAACCGCTATTCCGGGATTTGGCGCTCCCCGCCCCAGGCTGGTATGTTGGACGGTGTTGTGCGGCCTAGCCAGCCCGCTCCCCCATCCCAACCACCCGACAGGATATCCTAGGGGTGGTTGGGATGGGGGAGCGGGTGGCCGGGCGTTCACACAAATTGGGATGAACCCCATGCACCCATCTCCCGCGATGGGCGTAAAGGTTAACAAGGGGCGCAAAGACCCCAGTAAAAAAGAGACACGCGATGGAAATTGAACTGTCCGAAGAACACCGGATGCTGAAGGATCTGGTGGCAAAGTTCGTGGACAACGAGCTGATCCCGCTGGAACCCAACGTGCTGGCACGCGAGGCGGCCGGCGGATCAGGCGGTCTGTCGGAGGACGAGCTCGAACCACTTCATGCAAAATGTAAGGAGCTGGGGCTCTGGGGCCTCGACGTGCCGGAAGAAGTGGGCGGCGCGAACCTGCCCAGCGTGGCCCTGGCAGCCGTCAATGAAGAGCTGGGCCGCGTAGCCTACCCCTTCAACTTCCCGCCGGATTCGCCGAACTTGCATATGCTGCTGGCCACCGCCAATGACGAACAGCGCAGGCAATATCTGGAGCCCTACGCCGCCGGCGAGACGATCTCTGCCATCGTGATCTCGGAGCCCGACGCCGGCGCCGATCCCGCCGGTATGGCCACTCGCGCCGTCAAGGACGGGTCCGATTGGGTGATCAACGGCCGCAAGATCTGGATCAGCCGCGCCGCGGAAGCGGATTTTTCCATCGCCATGGCGGTGACGGACCCGGAGCTGGGCGCTCGAGGCGGCATCACGGCGTTCCTGATCGACAAAGGCACGCCAGGATTTGAGGTAGCCCGTGAGATCCCCATGCTGGGGGGTCAACGCACCTATGAAGTGGTGTTTGACGATTGCCGTGTCCCTGAAAGCAAGGTGTTGGGCGAAGTTGGGCAAGGCTTCGCGCCCATGCAACTGCGTTTGACGGTGCGGCGCCTACAGATGGGCGCCTGGAGTGTCGGCATGGCGCGGCGCGCCCTCGACATTATGTGTGAGCACGCGCAAGACCGGGTGACCTTCGGCGAGCCGCTGGCAAACCGCCAAGCGATCCAGTGGTGGATCGCCGATGCAGCCACAAAGATTCACGCTTGCCGACTAATGGTGATGGATGCGGCGCGCAAACAAGATGCGGGCCAGGAAGTGCGCACCGAAGCCTCCATGATCAAAGTATTCGGCACCGAAATGGCGACGGAGGTGTTGGACAACGCCATGCAAACACTGGGCGCCATGGGCATGACCAAGGAGCTGCCGTTGCAGCTCATGGCCCAGCGGGTGCGCACGCAACGCGTCTATGAAGGGCCAACGGAAGTTCACAAAATGGTGGTAGCACGGCGCGTCCTGCGCGGTGAGCGATAACAGAAAGAAATCTCATGAAAGAAAAGATCGGTGATGCGGAAGTAACTTTGGACGGACACGTGGCCACGGTGGAGATCCGGCGGCCGCCGCACAATTTCTTTGACCACATGTTGATCGGCAATCTGGCCGACGCCTTCAATCTGCTGGACGAAGAAAAAGAATGCCGGGCCATTGTCCTAGCCGCAGAGGGGAAGAATTTCTGCGCGGGCGCCAACTTCCAATCGTCCAGCGACGATGCGGACATGAAAACCGCCGACGGCCGCTCGAGTAATTCCGGCAGCCTCTATCAAGAAGCAGTCCGTCTGTACAGCAACAAAAAGCCGGTGGTCGGCGCCATTCAGGGCGCGGCGATTGGCGGTGGTTTTGGTTTGGCGCTGGTGCCCGACTTCCGCGTGGTGTGCCCGGAAACCCGCTTTGCCGCAAACTTTGTGAAGCTTGGGTTTCATCCGGGTTTTGGCCTTACCTACCGGCTGCCCCAATTGATCGGACAGCAAAAAGCAAACTTGCTGTTCTATACGGGCCGCAGGATTAATGGCGATACGGCCTATGAATGGGGCCTGGGCGATGTGCTCACCACCCTCGATCAGGTGCGCGCGGAAGCTCAAAAGCTTGCGGCGGAAATTGCTGAGAACGCGCCCCTTGGCGTCATGTCCACCCGCGCCACCATGCGCGACGGCCTTGCGGAAGCGATCCGTAAGCAGACGGATCATGAGCTGAAAGAACAAACCTGGTTGCGGGGAACCGAAGATCACAAAGAAGGGGTGCGCGCTGTTGCCGAGCGCCGACCGGGCAATTTTGTGGGGCGTTAAAGACTTGAGCAGTGTTCTGAAAACTTGCGTCCTCGTTGCATTGCTGTTTTTGGCCGCTTGCGTCAGCAAGAGCGATCCCGCCGTTAGCGATTACCGGCGCGGCCTTGCCGCCTACAGCGCGGGTCTCAATGACAGAGCCATTGCCTTCTTCACATCGGCCATCGATCGCCAGACGCTACCCAACGCCGATCAAGCCAATGCCTATGAGCGGCGCTGCGCGGCCAACATCGCCAAGGGCTTCTTTGCCGTGGCGATTAGCGATTGTTCCGATGCCATCGCCCTCAACAACCAACTGGCCCCCGCCTATAACGGGAGGTGTTGGGCAAGGGCCCGCACCAACCAAGCAGCTGCGGCGGTTTCCGATTGCGAAAAAGCCGTTGATCTCGACCGTGACGAAAAGTCATACGTCCATAATTTGGGCTTCGTGTATGAGACCCTGGGCGATCCAGCGAAGGCCAAGACGGCATATGGCCGCGCTTTGACAATCGACTCCACCTATGTGGAAGCGCGTGATGGATTGGCGCGCGTTATCGAGCAAATCAACGCAAATGACGGGTAAGACAACAGCCATATGAGTATTGAGCACGACATCGAATACGGCACCGTCCAACTCGGCCAAGAAGGCCAGGATCGATTAGCGCTTAAGACAGCGATCCATGAATCCATGACCGATGGTCTGGCCTGGTCCGTTAAAAGTCAGCATCCGGAGGGCTATTGGGTCGGCAAGCTGCAAACCAATTCCTGCATGGAGGCGGAATGGGTGTTGGCGCTGCATTTCATGGGGCTGAACGATCACCTGTCGCGGCCGGGCCTGATCAAATCGATTTTGCGGGAACAGCGGGAAGACGGGTCCTGGGAGATCTATTCGAACGCCCCGGCCGGTGACATCAATACGACGGTCGAATGCTACGCGGCCCTGCGCTGTGCCGGCATGTCGAAAGACGATGAGGTGCTGAAGAAAGCGCGCGACTGGATCATGCAGCGCGGCGGCCTCAAGCATATTCGGGTCTTCACCCGCTATTGGCTTGCGCTGATCGGCGAATGGCCATGGACGCATACGCCGAACATCCCACCGGAAGTGATCTACTTTCCCAAGTGGTTCCCGTTCAACATCTATAATTTCTCGTCTTGGGCGCGCGCGACGCTTATGCCGATCGCCGTACTGAGTGCGAAGCGGCCAACGCGCCCCCTACCCGATGGCTGCAGGCTGGATGAGCTGTTTCCCCAAGGGCGCAAGAATTTCGATTATTCGCTGCCCAAGGATGTGGACTTTTTCAGCTTAGAAAATTTCTTTCTGTGGGCGGATCGCTTCCTGCACGGTGCCCAAAGCATCGGACTGCCGCCATGGCGCCGTGGCGCTGTTGCGCGCGTGCTGGAATGGATCGTCAAGCACCAGGACGCTGACGGCGTATGGGGTGGCATCCAGCCCCCGTGGATCTACGGCCTCATGGCGCTGCATGAAGAAGGCTATCCCCATTCCCATCCGGTGATGGAAAAGGCGCTGGGCGCGTTGCAAGACCCACGCTGGGCTTACGAAGAAGACGGCGCCATTTACATTCAAGCCAGCACGTCCCCCGTTTGGGACACGGTGCTCACCCTGTTGTCGCTGCAAGACTGTGAAGCAGAAACAAAAGAAGAAAACGCGCCCGCCGTCGCGAAGGCCATAGATTGGCTGCTCAAAAACGAAGTGCGCACCGGCGGCGACTGGCAGCAGAAGGTCCCGGACGCGGAGCCCGGCGGCTGGGCCTTCGAATACAAAAATGCATCGTACCCGGACGTTGACGACACGGCGGTGGCGCTGATGGTGCTGGCGCCCTACCGCACGGAAGAGACGTGGAAGAAAAAGGGACTGCCCGATGCACTGAAGCGTGCCGCCGAATGGACCATTGCCATGCAATGCAAAAACGGTGGCTGGGGTGCCTTCGACAGGGACAACGACAAAGCAATCTTGTGCAAGATACCCTTCTGCGACTTCGGTGAGGCGCTTGATCCGCCAAGTGTAGACGTCACGGGCCATGTGCTCGAAGGCTTGGCAGCGCTCGACTACCCAAGCGATCATCCGGCGATCCGGCGCGGCGTCCAGTTCATCAAAGACCAGCAAGAGCCCGACGGCAGCTGGTGGGGCCGCTGGGGCGTCAATTTCATTTACGGCACGGCCGCAGCCCTCCCCGCTCTCAAGGCGGTCGGCGAAGACATGCGCGCGCCTTACATCGACCGCGCCGCGAAATGGCTGGTCGAACACCAGAATGATGACGGTGGCTGGGGTGAGACCTGCGCGTCTTACATGGATCAAAGTCTCGCGGGCGTCGGCACAAGCACGGCGTCGCAAACCGCGTGGGCGTTGATGGGCTTGCTCGCGGTCGCCCGACCTGAGGACCGCGACGCCATCGAGCGGGGCGTGACGTTCCTGGCCGAAAACCAACAAGACGGCACATGGGACGAGAAGGAATATACGGGCACGGGATTCCCGGGCTATGGCCTGGGCTTACGGATCAATCTTAGTAAGAAGTCGCTGGAAACGGACCTGCAGCAAAGCACCGAACTGGGCCGCGGCTTTATGCTGAATTACAATCTTTACCGCCACTATTTCCCCGTGATGGCCATGGGGCGGACAGACAAATATCTGGATCGGCTAAGCAACCAACCGGCATAAAAGATGACACATACGCTCGAACGGGTTTTGATCAGTACACCGAATGGTGACGTCGCCAATCAGGTAGCGGACCGTTGGATCACACTGTTAGACGCCGCGCGTGTTGGTGGAAAGACTTACGACAATATCGATGCATCTTGCGTCACCCTTCGCGTCGGCAGCCGGGATCTGGACATTTTGTGGCCCACTAAGGATACCAGTCCTGTCAAAGCACATTTGTCGACAGTGGGCAGCGGACCGTTCGCGGCCGGTGTCGGTGTGGAAAGCTTGGACGCGTTCAGCAACCACCTTAACGCGCTTGGTGTTTCTCCGATCGATGGCGGCGACTACCTTTTTCTCAGCGCGGAAACCATTGGCATTCCCGGACTTCGTTTGTTGATCACAGAGCAAGAGGCTCACCAATCCGCGGGTCTGATGAAGAACCTATACGAAGTCACTCACCTAACGCCCCAGGCAGACAAAGACGCGGATGCCATTGCCAAGCTATTGAACACGCCGCGCAACCACTTCGTGCCGATTGCGTCGGAACAATACGGCTATAGCGGACATCTCACCCTGTTCGATCCGGAGAAACTCGACCGCGTCGAGTCGATCACGCCAACGGACCTTTCCAAAACCATGGGGCGGTTTTTCGACCGTTTCGGGCCCAGCCTCTATATGTGCTACGGCGAGGCGGAGGATGTGGGCGCCATTCGCGCGCGGCTGCGGGAGAAAATCCCTGACGATTGGACGGGCACGCTGGAAGGTACAAACCCCGACGGCCTCTTCATTCATCCAAAAGCGTTGGGCGGCGTGATGTTGGGGGTCAGCCGGGTGACCCATGCCTGGACGTGGTCGGGTTACCCCGAACGACGCATTCCGGCCGACTAGAAAGCGAGGCACATGGTGAACCAGCAGATCGATACGGGTACGGCAGAACTTCTCTGCGAGATCAAAGAGGGCGTCGCCACCCTGACCATCAACCGCCCGGAAGCACGCAATGCCCTGTCGGACACGCTGTCACCTGCCATCCGTCGGATGATCCCGGAGCTTGGCGACAACAAAGATGTGGGCGTGGTTGTCATGACCGGCGCGGGCACTGCCTTCTGTGCCGGCGGCGATGTGAAAGGCATGGGGGGCCGGTCGTCCAAAAAAGATTGGACGATGGAGGAGCGCATCGAAGATCTCAAAATGCGCCAGCGCAAGCTCACAGGTGCCATCTATAACCTCCGCAAACCGACGATTGCCGCCCTGCCGGGGCCGGCCGTGGGCGCGGGCTTATCGATCGCGCTTGCCTGTGACATGCGCATTGCAGCGGAGTCCGCCTTTGTCAGCACGGGATATGCGCGGGTCGGGCTCAGCGGCGATTATGGCATTAGCTGGTTTCTCACCCATTTGGTGGGACCTGCCAAAGCGCGGGAACTCTTTTACACGGCAGCCCGCATCGATGCCGCCACTTGCGAAAAGATCGGCTTGGTGAACCAAGTCGTTCCTGACAATGAATTGCAGGCCACCGCGTTCGATCTCGCAAAATCCATTGCGGACGGACCGCGTTTGGCGCTGGGCTTCATGAAAGACAATCTGGACAAGGCCTATGAAGTGGACCTTGACGGGGCACTGGTGCAAGAGGCCGAAACCATGATGAAGGCGGCTGCGACGAATGACCACCGTGAAGCGGTCGAGGCTTTTGTGGAAAAACGCAAACCCAATTTTTCAGGAACTTAGGGTTAGATCTCGAAACCATGGCCAGCACGACCGACACTTCCGCGCCCGGATGGTTCGCCCGAACCAAACGTGCCGCCGTGATCGGCTTTGGCACCTGGTTTGTGCGCAGCATCTCAAGTTTTCTCGCCAACCAGTCGCTGATCGGCGATCCGGAGTTTTTCGACAAGAGTGTGTTTGCGGACGAAACCGCGCTCTTGGAAAAGAACACGGCAGTCATTCGCAAGGAATTGGAAGAAGTGCTTAAAACGCGGGAGTACATTCCGGCGTTTCAGCAGGTTTCCCCCGATCAGGTGGAAATCGCCAAGGGCGACAACTGGAAGACCTTTATCCTCTATGGCTTTGGCTTCCAGGCCGAAAAAAATTGTCAGCGCTGCCCGGAAACGGTGAAGATTCTGGAGCAAATCCCGAACCTCAAAAACGCCTGGTTCTCCATCCTTAAGCCCGGCTATCACATTCCGCCCCACCGCGGCGTGACCAAGGGGCTGGTTCGCATTCACCTGGGCCTCATCATTCCCGACGAAAAAGAAAAATGCCGGATTCGTGTGGGGTCGCAAATACGCCATTGGGAAGTAGGTCAGTGCATGGTGTTCGACGACACCTTCGAGCACGAAGTTTGGAATGACACAGATCAGGAACGTACAGTTCTGTTTCTCGATGTCGTGCGCCCGTTGAAAACGCCTGGGCGTCTGCTCAATAACTTTTTCCTATGGGCGATTAGAAAATCTGCCTACGTCCAAGACGGACGCAAGAACACCGCCGATTGGGAAGAAAAGTTTGAAGCAGCCGTCAGGCGCGCCGACGGTTATACGGATCCTGCGTCTTGAGAGGCTGCGGTCGTGCGCCAATCAAGGATCGGCAGACCACGCTCTTTCCCGTATTGATGGGTGCGGGTATTAGGGTTCACTAAAAAGGCTTCGTCCACATCTTCCAATAGGGGGCGGTCCGCCAAATCGTCCGAGTAGAACACTCTGTGTACTGATGGATAGCTTGCCGCAAGAAGTGCCCGAACCGCGTCTCGCTTCACGTCGCCCCGGCAATTTTCCCCGGTAAGCTTGCCGATAATCCGCCCCTCACCGTCCAGCACGATCTGCGTCGCAATCACATGATCAAATCCGAGGATTTCGGCCATGTGATCGGCATAAAGGTGATAGCTGGCGGTGGCGAGGATCAGCACATGCCCTGCCTGCTTATGCTTGCCGATTTGCGCCCGCGCGCCCGGATAGACGTGCCGCTCCATCCAATACTGGGCAAACGTCTTGGCAAAAGCGCTTGCCTCAACGTGTGGCACGCCACCGAGAAATGAATTGAGGAAAGCCTCCTTCAACTTCTTGCGATCCCGGTCGCCGGCGAGGTATCGCGCCGCAGCCATTAGCGGCGGCAGCGCTTTCAGCCATTTCAGCGGGTTTTGCCGGAGATAGGCGAGGTAAAAGGGCACATGCGTATCGCGGCTGGTGATGGTGGAATCCAAATCGAAAATGGCCACCGTCTGGCCGTTTTGAGAATCCATGCGTCGTTCTTTCCGTCGCGTCGCGCTGATGTTCTGGCCGGAATTCCGCCGGAATCCCCTTCGAAGCGCACCTTAGGCAGCCGTGCTCGCCAAATCCTGTAAGGCCGGCGAGCCAAATTGCCGCATGCCCTTGGATGGCAAAGTTGCGGGTCCACATACGCCCTGACGTTGAGAAACGCTCCCCGTGGAGCGTTGCTTGCCGTCTCGCTCAAAGGTGGCCGACCCGCATGGCCGCAAAGAGTGATGTCACATACTGAAACAATGTTTGACCTTAAATACTGACAATTTCAGCCTTTGGCCTTCACGATCGTTACGGATTTCCTGTAATAAATCGTACTGATCAGTACTTCTGATCCCAATTACTGAGGCGGGAAACCAAAAAAAGGCAGTAATGGGCTCAGAAAGTGGGGCAACATTAGAAATCTAGTGCAGGGTGGGCAGATCCCGTGAGAATTGCGTTATTCTCTGGTAACTATAACTACGTGCGTGATGGCGCGAACAGAGCACTCAATCGACTGGTCTCTTATTTGGAGAGACAGGGTGTCGAAGTCCTCGTTTTCTCACCGACCACCGCAACTCCTGCCTTTGCGCCGGCAGGAACACTCGTTTCCGTTCCGTCGGTTCCCGTGCCGCTCAGATCCGAATACCGGATCGCCATGGGCCTGTCGGAAAGCATCCGTAAGAAAGTCGAAGCCTTCAAGCCGGACCTGATCCATCTGTCCGCGCCCGATATTCTGGGCTACAGCGCATTACGCTATGCGTTGAGGCGTGGAATTCCGGCGATCGCGTCCTTTCACACGCGGTTTGACACCTATTTCTCCTACTACGGATTGCCCTGGCTCGATCGGGCATTCTCGAAATATCTAGGTCACTTCTATCGCCACTGCGAGCGCGTCTATGCGCCATCGGAATCGATGGCTCAAGAAATGCGCAGCCAGAAAATGGGACGAGATATTCGGATCTGGAGCCGCGGTGTCGACGGCACCCTGTTCAATCCGGCCCAGCGCAGCCTCGAATGGCGACGCGCCCACGGTATTCAAGACGACGACGTGGTTATTACGTTTGTTGGGCGCCTTGTCCTCGAAAAAGGCTTAGACGTGTTCGCAAACGTTAGCGAAACGTTAACACGCCAAGGCAAGGCCCATCGCGTTCTTGTTGTGGGAGAGGGTCCGGAGCGGGATAGTTTTGAAAGCAAGTTTCCATCCGCCGTCTTTACAGGGTTCTTGAGCGGCGAAGATCTTGGCCGGGCCTATGCCTCGTCAGATGTCTTCCTTAATCCAAGCACCACCGAAACGTTCGGCAACGTGACCTTGGAGGCCATGGCCACAGGGTTGCCGGTCATTTGCGCGGACGCCACCGGCAGCCGCTCACTGGTGCAGCACGGTACCAATGGCTTTCTGTGCGAGCCGACGACGCTGCACGAATATGCATATTATGCGTCTCAGCTGATCGAAGATCCCGACCTACGCAGCAATATGTCCGATGCCAGCGTACGGCTGAGCAAAACCTACGACTGGGATCAGGTGATGCATCAGCTCATGGTGCAATATTCGGAAGTCATCGAAACGGGCGAGCGGACCACGCCGCGGAGGCGATTATCGCCGGCGTTTTTCAGCCTGTCCGATGCGGTGCGCCGCAGTCTTTCACTTTAATCCGTACCCGCAATCCTCTAAGTTCATGACGGTTTCGCGTCCTTGCCGGTCGCTTGCCGATGCCTTTTGAGGATCAATTGCGCTTATGAAGATTGCCGATGTCGCCGAATTCTACAGCGAACAAGGCGGCGGCGTTCGCACCTACATCCATCAAAAATTTGAAGCGTGCCGAGAACATGGGCATGAACTTACCGTTGTCGCCCCCGGCGCATCGACCTATGTGGAACAACGGCCGGGTGGGCAAATTGCCTGGGTAAAGGCGCCACGTATTCCCGTCGATCACCGCTACCACATATTCGTCAGCGCACGGGAAGCTTTCGAAGCTCTGGATCATTTCGCGCCGGACATTGTCGAAGGATCTTCCACGTGGAAAGGCGGCTGGATTGCCGCCAAATGGCCAGGCCCTGCTGTCAAATCGCTCATTCTGCACCAAGATCCTGTTGCAGTTTATCCGCACACGCTTCTGGAACACTGGATCAGCATACAGAATATTGACCGTGGGTTTGGCTGGTTCTGGCGCTATCTCAAATCGCTCGGCCGCAATTTCGACACGTCGATCGTCGCGGGCGACTGGCTGGCGGATCGATTTGCCGCGTTCGGCATGGCGCGCCCTCACGTGGTGCCCTTTGGTGTTAACAAGGCCGATTTCTCACCCGACTTCGCATCGCCTAAACGACGTCAAGAAATGCTGTCCGCCTGCGGCATAGAAGATCCGGATGCAAAGTTGCTCGTGGCCGTCAGCCGCCATCACCCGGAGAAGCGATTGGGCCTTCTCCTCAAGGCATTCGATCAAGTTCGGCAATCGCGCACCGTGGGCCTCTACCTCATCGGCGACGGCCCGACGAGGCGGTGGGTCGAAAAGGCCGCCGCCAAGGTGGCCGGCGTCCACGTAGCGGGCCCGATTAAAGACCGGCCCTTATTGGCGCAAAGCATGGCCAGCGCCGATGCCATGTTGCATGGGGGCGCTGCCGAAACATTTGGCTTGGTGGTTGCCGAAGCATTGTGTGCAGGCCTGCCCTTGATCGTGCCGGATCGCGGGGGCGCTGCAGATCTTGCCGGAGAGGCGTATGCGGTTTCCTACAAAACCGGCGATTTGGAAGGGTGCCGAAGCGCAATTCACGAGATGCTCGATAGAGATCTCCCTGGGATGCATCGTGCTGCGCGCGACGCCGCCGACCAAAAAGTCGTCACCATGGCCACCCATTTCGATCGCCTGTTCGATCATTACGGCAGCTTGTTAGACAACAAAGCGGGTGGGAGCGGCTAAGACTGTTCCCCGTCGTCCCAGGCCCGGTCACGCAGATTAAGCTCGTTCAATTGGCGTTCTTCGAACCGATCTTTCAAATAGGAATAGAAGAACCAGTCCTTCATGGCGTAGGGCGTGAGGTGATAGAGCAATCGTTCGGAAAGCGTCCATCGCACATTCGACCGGTCGCCCCGACGGTCTGAGGGTGAACACCAAAGGCTGTAACTATATTTCGAGCGGCCGAATTTGAAGATGCGGTGCATCAGCTCATGATCCTTGATCACGTAAGGCCATAGTTCTTTGGAATATCCACCGGCAAGGCGCAGCACTTCGGTGCGAAAAATATGGGCATACCCGCCCGTGTGAGCCTGACCACGCAATACTTGCGCCACGCAGAACGTCTTCAGGCGTTGCAGCTGGCCCCAAAGACTGTCGCCGTCGCCTTGGACACTTGCCGCCATGACCGCGACCACGGCCGGCGAGGAGCGTGCAAACAGCTCGCTTGCCGTTTGAAGATAATCCCGCGGGTAATAGGTATCGGCGTCGCAAATCGCCACAAACTCAGTCGTCACCTGTTTGATGCCGGTTTCCAATGCGTGCACTTGGCCCGGTTTGGCTTCGTCGACAAATACCGAGTTTATGCGTTCTCGGCCTTTCAACAGATCTTCGCATACTTGGCGGGACCGGTCCGTAGACCCATTGTTCACGAGGATGAGCGTGAAATTGCGGACCGTCTGTTTTTTGAGCGACTCGATCGTGCGCGGCAGAAACTTTTCTTCGTTGTAGTACGGGATCACCACGCTCCATTGCGCTTGATCGGATTTTTTTGACCCGGCCGGCATGGTTGCACCTATGCGCAAGTCGATTGCGCGACGGGCGGGTCGAACACAACGGTCGGGTCTTCGGTCATGCGGCCAATCACTTCATCCATATGCCGCGGTTCGAAGTGGATCACACAGTTGGTTGGATAGTTTGTCAGCTCCCCAACGAATAGCTTTCCCTTCACTAAATACAGATCTACGCGCAGAAAGTAGAAATCCGCTGCCAGTTTCTGAGCAAGATCCAGCATCTCCCGGATTTTATCTTTATACGGAAATTCCCGATTGGCCGGTCGATGGCGAAAGGTCAGGTCCAATCGGCGCCCGTCCAAATCGTAAATGTCTCGCAGATGAATACCATGACGCCCAAAATCGATTTGAATGAATCGGGGTTCACCGTGAAAACAGAAAATCTTGATATCGTCGGGCGGTTCGCTTCCCTCACTGATAAAGGGCTCAACGATCACCTTTGGCACAAGGTTCTTGTAGTTGGGTTCCCGATTGACGTGAAAGAAGTTTGTCTGAAGCCAGCTTTTCATTCGATCGCAGTCGACCGGCGAGGGTTGATCGTCGCGAATGAATATGACGGCGCCACTTAAATGAGTCGGTTTGGCAACGCTGTTTGGCGGAAATTTGTATGCATCAATTTCACTGTCGGTGCGAAGGATTGCCAAGGTTTCGATCGTATTGCCGGCACCGGCTCGTTCGGCGACAAATTCCTTAACCAGTTCCTTGTCAGATATGCGTTCAAATATGGGGGCTCGGGCTTCATCGGACAGTTTGAAACGCATCAGAAACTCGGGAAACCCCTTCGGGTTTCTCACATTCGCAAAGCGAAAATTATCCAGGAAATACCTATACTGAGAAATTGCATAGTTTCCCCACGCGCTGTCTGGGACAAATCGCGCAATGAATCCCTCGATTCTGTTAAGGTATCTAATGACCGGATTTTTGCTGAGCTTTTCGCTCACATGGCCTCCAGCGCCTGACAATATGCAATCGTGCCCCATGTACATCAATCCGCATAGAACGTGAAGTATGGCCGACCAATCGTCCCCGTTGGCGCGTTTGCGAGAATTCGCCGCGAATGACTATTTCAAGTCGCAACGGTTTAAGCGCGTGCTATTGGCCGCGCGTATCGCACTGTTGGCAGGGGTGTTTGCCTATTTGATTTGGCGATTGTCGAGCATTGGTTGGGTCGCCGTTCTGCAAGCCCTTCCAACGGCCCCGCTTTTCTACCTCATCTTCGCGGTTCGTTATTGCGTCTTGCCGACAACTGAAATGTTGATCTACCGGCGGCTGTGGAGCGTCCCCATGATGCCGTATTGGCCCGTTTTTTTTCGAAAGCGCGTGTTCAATTTCGGCGTGCTCGATTATTCCGGCGAGGCTTATTTCCTCGCATGGGCCCGCGCGACGCTCAGGCTGCCCGACAAAACCGCATTTGCCGCCATCCGCGATTCCAATGTGCTCTCGGCAATCGCCTCAAACCTCATCACCGTCCTCTTTCTTCTCATCTTCGTATGGCAAGGAATGGCCGACACCTTGTCCACAAATACGCCCAATGCATGGATTTACATTTTGTCGGCCGGCTTCATTGCGGTTTTTTTGACAGCCATCATCGTTACGTTTCGCAGGCATTTGATCGGCGTTTCACACGACACCGCTTTGTGGCTGCTTGGCATGCATGGGGGGCGCATGCTGGTGATCTTGTTACTTTTGGGTGCCCAATGGGCAAGCGCCCTGCCCACGATCCCCTTATCCGTTTGGTGGCTGTTTCTGACGGCCAATCTGGTGCTTAACCGTCTTCCTTTCCTGCCCAATAAGGATCTGATGTTCTTGGGTTTGGGCGTCGGTTTGGCTGAATATGTGGACGGGCCTGAGGCAGCCATCGCGGCGGTGTTTGTTGCGTCATCAGCCCTCACGCAGCTAACAAACCTTTTGGTTTTCGCGGGTACCACATTCGTCAATGGATCTTCAAAATCACCGCGAGATCCCGAAAGTTCCTAAACCGCCATAATTTGTGTTTTCCAAACTTTAGAGGCCAGCGGTACCCATGGACTTCATAAATGCCCCCAGTAGAATGCCGCCTCATCGCGCCCCTTTTGGTGGTGTCTTGGCGGCTCCTGAGGTGATTTAGGACATGTTTGGGAAATTGGACCGGTACATTCTGAGGTCGATCCTGAACCCGTTGGCCATGGCCCTCTGTATCGCGGCGATGCTCTTAACCCTTGAACGGATGTTAAGGCTCTTCGATTTTGTGTTGGACAAGAATGGGCCGGTTGACGTGGTGTGGCAAATGCTGGCTTATCTGCTGCCGCATTATCTGGGGCTGGCGCTGCCCCTTGGCCTATTCATCGGGATCTTGATGGCCTTTCGCGGGCTGTCGCTCTCCAGCGAGCTGGACGCCATCACCGCCAGTGGTGTCTCCATGCGGCGCCTTCTCATCCCGGTCTACGCGCTCACATTGTTGCTAATGATAATCGATTTCATTTTGGTCGCGTACCTGCAGCCCTATGCACAGTACCGCTATCGGGAACTTCGGTTCGAGGTCAGCAGCGGCGCTCTGGGCATAACAGTTCCCGCAGGCGAGTTTGTTCAGGTGGCCGACGGCGTGACATTGTTTGTGGGATCCACCCAGGGCGAGAACAGCCGTTTGAACGATATCTTTCTTGAAAGACGGTCACCCAGTGGAGACCGCAGCGTGTTTACCGCACGCGAAGGATCACTTTATGCCGGCAACACGGAGGAATCGTTCACGCTTAGGCTGTTTGATGGTCGGCAGATGCAAATCACAGGCGAGAACGATTTGCCCGGTGTTCTCACTTTCGACAAGCTGGATGTACCGCTGGAATTGCCCTCAGTGGGTGTCTTTCGAGAACGCGGTGGTGAAAAGAAAGAAGCGACCATTGGTGAGCTTTTGCAGGTGATCCGATCGGAAACGCCGGAGACCTTCGAAGAATACAACGCGTTCAGAGCGAGTTTTCACTGGCGGCTTATTCATCCGCTCACCTTTCTTGCCTTACCCATGTTGGCGGTGGCGATGGGGGTCGTCGACAAGCGGCGACCATCGGTACTTCAGCCAGTCATCGGCATAGCGCTGGTCATCGTGTATCACGAGATTTTGGAGGAATGGGGCGAAGTGCAGGTGGCCACAGGCGCAATGTCACCTTGGGTAGCCATGTGGCCTATCTATTTCCTGTTTTTTGCGTTGGGCGCAGTCTTGTTCCGCGCGACGTCGGAGCAGCCAGGCGGACTTCATGCGGTTTCGCTTGAACAGCGGATTGCTCAACTCGGGCAAATTCCATTGTCCTTGATCGGGCGCTCCAAACATCAAACTCCATGAGTCTGACGCGTACTGATGTTTAACGGCTACCCCGAAACTGTCCGCGCCACCACGATCACGCGCTATTTGGTCCGGCAGTTTCTGCTGCGCTTCCTGTTCGTCCTTATTCTTCTGGTGTCGATTCTGCAGGCACTCGATCTGCTGAACAAATCGGACGATATTTTGGACGTTGACGGGGCGGGTTGGAGTTCTATTGCCAACTACATCATGTTGCGGGCGCCGCAATTGGCCAGCCAGTTCACGCCATTTGCCGCCCTGTTGGCGACGCTCATTACGCTTGGAACGCTCAATCAAAACAGTGAGATTGTGGTCATGCGTGCGGCAGGCTTGTCGACCCATCGCATCTTGTTTCCGCTGGGGATGGCCTGCGCCATTATCTTTGTTTTTCACTTGTTGCTCCACGAAGCCTTCGTTGTGAAATCGAGCGCCCGGCTCGATTTTTGGGAGCGCAACGACTTTGCGGTCGATTTGGAATTGAAACCTGACTCCCAACAGGAAATCTGGCTGCAAGAGGACGAAACCGTCATCAATGCCCGCTGGATCACACAAACGGTCGACAGCATCATTCTGGACAAAGTCATCGTGTATGAGAAAGACGGGAATGGACTTCTTCAAGGCACTGCCTCTGCCGAATTCGCCTCCTATCGAAACGGAAAATGGACTTTGTTTGACGTTTTCCGCTTCAACGCAAATGACCTGTCTACCAGCACCACAGAATCGGAGGCGTGGCAGGTTAATCTTCGTCCGGACAAGTTGGCAGCGCTGGCACTGAAACCAGAGTGGACCTATCTGGCCACCCTCATGCAAAACATACGGCAGTTCAGGCAGGCCGGCCTGTCGACGCGCGATCTCGATCTTGCGTGGTTTCAGCGGTTTTCCGGTCCGGCGGCAAGCTTGGTCATGCCACTGATGGGCGCGGTCGCGGGCTTTGGTGTGCACCGACATGGCGCATTGCTGCTGCGCATTATCATCGGCGCAGCACTTGGCTTCAGCTATTTCGTTGCCGAGAATTTTATGATCGCCATGGGACAGTTCGGCGTGATGCCACCGGTGGTGTCCACTTTCGCGCCGCTGGTCTTCACGCTCCTATGCGGATTTTCAATCCTGTTCTTCACCGAGGAATAGGTCCGCGGTGCAGGTTAATTCAAAATATCCCGCGCGCGGGCAAGCCGTATAACCGTGTCCGCCCCGTCCTGGGGAACTTCGAAGGCGGCCTCTTCCAGCTTCGGTTTACGCAATCCATAACGGGGATTGTTGGAAAGGCCGAACGCCTCTTTCGGAATGCCGAAGAAGTTTTTGTCGAATTTCCAGTTGTCGTTGCGGTCATGATAGATACCGACCGCATAAGTACCGGGACGTTCAATCGGAATGCAGAATCTGGTTTGGCCTTCCGAAGCCGGCATACGTATGCGGATTAGTGCTCGGCTGCCCCTCAGAAAATCTTCAGGCTTCTCATCATGCAGATCGGCCACAATGGTGCCCGTGCCCTTGCGAATGTTGTCAACGACCACCCGTATGGAAAGCTGTTCGTCTTTGCACCCATTACCGTCGGTGTATTCCAGGGTCGTCACTTCAGCGAGCGTAATCTGGGCGGACGTTGCAATACCGAACGCACAAAGAAACGCGACGATCGGTCGGGGCAGAAAACGATACATTGATCCTTCTTTCCTAAAGCCAGTTGAACAACAAACAAAGGGTTGTTGAGAGGGGCGGTGCAACGGCAGAAAACCTTGGCAGCATTGCCCCAGATGTGCACTCATTCCTACTTCAGAGGGTATGAATAGGCGCTGAATACCGCCCTCCCAGACGATATTCAACTTAATTGTGAGTGAAGATTAACAGCCGTTTTCCAGCAAAAATAGGCTGTTTTCGCCCTAATTCGACTTTTGTTTGGCCTCAGCACCATCTGATCCGGTGTACATCGTCGAATATTACAATTTGACAACTTTTTGTGACGCCTGAGGAACTAGAGCATTAAGGTTAGATCTGATAGCTCTGACTGGTTTTGTGGGGCCCTGTTGGGTCCGGCGGCCAGCTTTCTCCGCTCGACTGGGATTGAGAAGACGTGGTGGAGAGGTCATTCCGTCGCCGGATGGGTACCAAACTAATAACCTGAAGTTGCACAACAAGAACAAGCAACTATTGGGACGAAATACGATGTGGGGCACTTGCAACGGGCCGTAATTTGGCTTCTGCGCAAGAATCGATAATGTTATAAGCGGGTTGAAAAAATTGGACATGTCTCGACCAGGCTGGGTGTGTGGAGCAATTGTCTGAAATTTGACATCAGCAGATCGGGTGATCCTCGACGCCCGGTGCGCATGCGAAGAATTCACTGACCAAGATTGGGGGATGGGGATAGAGCGACTAACGGTTTAACCGTGCACTGTCTAATTTCTTCCAAACACTGTGTTGCCAGAAAGCCCAGCAGAATTGAGTGCGAGTAATGGCGTAAGCCGATTAGGGCAGGCTGATTTATATGAGACAAAAAACACAGACCGTAAATCCTGATTTGGCATTCAATCCAGCCCATTTCGCCTCTTTGGTGGAAGGCCTGGAATATGCCGCGCGTGGACAGACCGGTTTCAACTTTTACTCCGTGCGTGGAGAACTAAATCACGCCCTTCCCTACTCGGAATTGTCAGAACGCGCAAAACACATCGGCGCTCGCTTGAGCGGATTGGGCCTTCCACGCCATTCGCGGATTGCCGTTTTGGCGGAAACAATTCCGGAATTTTCAATCTTCTTCTTCGCGTGTCAATTCGCCGGCCTGCTGCCCGTACCGGTGCCGCTTCCGGTGAGCTTGGGCGGTAAGGCATCCTATATTAATCGGCTGAAAGGGTTGGTTGCGGCGGCAAACGTTTCTGCGGTCGTGTCGTCGGAGGATCTTGTTGAGTTGGTCCGGGAAGCAGTGACCGACCTGCCCGGCTGCATTGTGGGCTCCCACAATGATTTCGCCTCCCTTGAGGCAACCGCCGATTTGTCGCCCTTGCAGCCCGATGAACCCGCATACATTCAGTATTCATCCGGCAGCACGAGCAAGCCAAAGGGAATTGTAATTTCGCAGCGGGCGATCACGCACAATGCCCGGGGCATCCTGAATAGCGGGTTGGAAGCAAAATCCGGCGATCGCGCATTCTCGTGGCTGCCGCTCTATCACGACATGGGATTGGTAGGCTTTTGCCTTACGCCTTTGCTGTCCCAGATCACGACCGACTATATGGCGACGGCGGACTTTGCTCGGCGTCCCCTGAATTGGCTTCGCTTGATCTCGGAGAACAAAGGCACCATTGCCTTCAGCCCCTCGTTCGGTTTCGACCTTTGCACGCGGCGTGCCGCTAATCGAGACACGGAAGAATTCGATCTTTCCTCCTGGCGCATAGCCGGCATTGGCGGAGATATGATCCGCGCGGATGTGCTCGACCGGTTTGCCGACCGCTTCGGGGCGAACGGCTTCAAACGCAAAGCCTTCCTGCCGAGTTATGGTCTTGCGGAATCCACTCTTGCCGTCAGCTTTGCGCGCGTCGACGAAACCTTCAAGACCGATCGAGTCGATCTGAAAGAATTCTCACGCACTGGCCATGCAACGCCCGCCAAGCAAATCGACGACGCGCTCAATACTCGCCAGTTTGTATTCTGCGGAACCAACTTGCCGGGTCACGAAATCAGCGTTCGAGATGAAGACGGCGCGCCGATCGAAGACCGGGTAGTTGGCCACGTATTCATTCGTGGTCCGAGTTTGACGGACGGTTTCTTCGACAATCCCGCCATGACTCAAAGAACTATTTCGGAAGACGGTTGGCTCGATACCGGCGATCTCGGCTACATGGTGGACGGCAATCTTGTGGTAACCGGCCGCAGCAAGGATCTCATCATTATCAATGGCCGGAACATATGGCCCCAAGATATTGAGTGGGCGGTCGAACGCCTTCCCGGCTTGCGCGGCGGCGATGCGGCGGCGTTTTCCGTTGAAGATCAGAGTACGGAAAATGTTGTTGTGGTCGTTCAATGCCGACTTCGCGGCACTGAAGAGCGTGCGGCCCTGATGCATGACGTCGGGGCGACCGTGCGCGCGGTTGCCGGCGTCGATTGCCTGACCGTGTTGGCCAAACCGGGAAGTTTGCCGATGACCTCGTCGGGCAAACTGTCGAGAGCGGCCTCGAAGAAGCAATATCTCGACGGGGAGTATGCCGTGGTAGATCCGGTGCGCGAACCGATTCGAGTTGCTGTGGGCTAACACCACTTTCTAACTTGAGCGCTTCTCGCAACGACGGGCGGCACACGGTCCCAAAGACGCGACCTATCGGCTAATCATGACCCGAACCATTGCGCTCACCGGCGCCACAGGATTCATAGGCCAACACGTCCAATCACATGCTGCCGACCTAGGTTGGCAGATTCGCTCACTTACCCGCCGAGACCCCGCAGCCAAGTCGGTCGCGAATGTGGAGTGGATCCGCGGGTCCCTAGACGACGCGCAGACGCTCAAAACCCTATGCCAGGGCGCCGACGCTGTGGTGCACTGCGCGGGCGCGATCAAGGCCACCACGCCAAACGGTTTTTTCAAAACCAATGTTGGCGGCACCGAAACCTTGGCGCACGCCGCCGCCCAGATGGGATGCCGGAAGATGGTCTATTTGTCCTCCCTGGCGGCCCGAGAGCCCTCGCTGTCCGACTACGCCGCCAGCAAGCGAAAAAGCGAAGAGGTGCTTTCCGAAAACGCAAACATGACCCGATGGACGATCTTGCGGCCACCAGCGGTTTACGGTCCCGGCGACCGTGAAACCCTCAAGGTCTTTCGATTCATGAAGCATGGTATTGCCCTGGTGCCCGGTTCGATACGGAACCGCACGTCTTTCATTCATCTGCATGACCTCAGCCGCGCGGTGGTCGCCTGCGTCGACGCAGAAGCAGTCAACCAAATGACAATCGAACTGCGGGACGATCAAGCCGGTGGTTATGATTGGCGGCAAATTTGCGAAGCGGCAACAGCGGCCTTCGGGCGCGCGGTATCATGCCTGACGCTGCCGCAGTTCGCGGTTTGGCCCGTCGCCCTATTGAACGAGACCCTGTCGCATCTTTCCGGCCGCCCCGCCATACTGACGCGGGGGAAGCTTCGTGAGATGTTTCATGAAGATTGGTCCGTTGGCGAAAATGTGCTCTGTGCCCATACGGATTGGCGCCCCGAATATGATCTGCCTACAGGCTTTGCCCAAACGGTCAATTGGTATCAAGAGGCCGGTTGGCTTTGAGCACGCACGTCAATTTGCATGGTATACTGGCGCAAATTTGTTAGAACAATTCAAGCAGTGGACGGCCCCGCGTCCCGCTGCCAAATTTCGGGGTGATATGAACTCTCAGAAAACGGACGATCCCGTCTTTTCAAAGGTGTGCGAGCTGCTCGCCCCTTTCAACAAAGACAATGTCGACCTGTCGGACAGCACTGAGATCACGGTGGATCTCGAAATCGACTCGGTTGCGGTGCTCGACATGATCATGGATATCGAAGACACCTACGACATCTCGATCGCCATGAACCAAATTGCCGAAATTCGCACGATCGGTGAACTTGTTGCGGCAATCCATCAGCTGATGGGGGAAAAATAGCCTATGGACCTCTTCGATAAGTTCGATGAATTGCCGGGGCGCTATAAGCGGATTGTGGCTCAGGGGCGCAATCCATTCGGCGTGGAGATGGAACAGATTACATCGCCGACCCAAGTGGTCATTGAGGGGAAAAAGACAATCCTTGCCGGATCTCATAATTACCTCGGTTTGACCTTTGACGAGGATTGCATTGAGGCCGGCCGCACCGCCTTGGCCGAGCAGGGAACCGGCACCACCGGGTCCCGCATTGCCAACGGCACGTTTCGCGGACACCAGAAACTTGAACAGAAGCTCGGTGAAATTCTCGACCTGCCCACGGTGATCGTCTTCCCCACCGGTTACCAAGCAAATCTCGGCGCGATCGCCGGGCTCGCAGGATCTGACGACACCATACTGATCGACGCAGATTGTCATGCGTGCATCTATGACGGCTGCAAGATGAGCGGCGCCACTGTAGTGCGGTTTCGCCACAATTCCCCCGAAGACTTGGACCGGCGTCTCTCCCGATTAGGCGATGAAAATTCGAACAAGCTCATCATAACCGAAGGTCTTTTCAGCATGTATGGCGACACCGCACCGCTGAAGGAAATCGCGGAGGTCAAACGGAACCATAGCGCTTATCTCTATGTGGACGAAGCCCACTCGGTTGGCGTCTATGGCGCGCGCGGGCGCGGCCTGGCAGAACAACACGATGTTGCGGATGACGTCGATTTTGTCGTGGGTACGTTTAGCAAGAGCCTAGGGTCAATTGGCGGTTTCTGCGCGTCAAACCATCCGAAGGCGGAATATCTGCGCTATGCCAGCAGACCGTATATGTTCACGGCGTCAATCTCGCCGGCGACCATCGCCACTGTCCTCAAAGCCGCGGAACACATTGCAGAAAAGCCCGAATTGCGCGAACGCCTTTGGCGCAACTCAGAGCACCTGCATAGCGGACTGTCCGAACTGGGGTATAAGCTTTGCTCTACCGTCAGTCCCATCATTAGTGCGGAAATGCCCGACCAAGAAACGGCCGTACGCTGCTGGAACTCACTGTTGGACAAAGGCGTCTATGTGAATCTGGCCATTCCGCCAGGCACACCGAAAGGCGAATGCCTGCTTCGCGCCAGCATGTCGGCTGCCCACACGTCGGAAGAGATTGATCAGATCTTGGAGGCCTATGCGGCGGTAAAGCGTGAGGTCAACAAGATTCGACCTGACCAGTAGGGCTCACCGAAAGCCGCTGACGCGGTAAAGTTGCCAGGCAATCCCCGGCGCCGCCAATAGGGGGTGGCGCCTTTGCCAGTCTGTCACATTCACCGTCTTTCCCGAATGCTTTTCGACTTTGTAAAGAATGTAATCCAGGCCACCGGCGAACGTAAAAGCGCCTTTTGACAACCGCAAAACCTGCAGGGCCCGCCCAACAATGCGGCGAAGGTGCCAGCGCCCACGCGCCCCATTAGCGGACCTGGGTGACGGTTGCCATGCGTAGCACCCTAAGGACGTTTCGTGCACACTCGGATCGTCGGCGACGAGTGCTTGTGTCAGGGCCTCAAAATACTCTGGATACCGACTATAAATGTGTTCCGGCCGCGTTTCGCTTTCGGCGCGAAACTCCGTTCGGTAACTGCGCGCAAGCCCCGCGCACCAAAGATCTTGCGCACTAAAATCCGCCGGCATTAACGGTTGTATCGCCGAATAGAATGTAGAGACGGATTGAGCAATGCACTCCTCTATCTCCTTTTGGATTTCTCGGTCCCGCACATATACAAGGCGGCATGGTTGGCACAGGCGCCCCCAGATCGTGGCGTGCATACAGGAGGCGGCCGTTTGTTTCTGCAGAGTGCGCCTGCTGATGACGGCATATTTCATGCGCGCTTTCGCGCCGGCGGCAATTGTTTCGAGGTAATAGACATTGGGTGGAATCAGCCAATTGGCAAAGGCAGCTATGCGGCTATTGTGAAAATCGCGATAGTTGTCGACCACCACATAGAAGTCGATCAGGCCGCCACTGACATCCTGCTCGTGCAGACAGGAACCGTAAAACAGGATGGCGGCGATGCCTTCCGGCCGCTCGGCGCTAATCGCCCTTGCGGCGGCCAACACTTGCTCGGACGGAATCCTGGCCAGTTCGAGCTCGATCGCACTCAAAACCGCCTGATGTGTCTGCTTATCCATACGTCCAAATAGATCCGTTAACGAATTGCTGCCTCTCGACCCGTCGCTTTTAACACAGTCCACTCTAACTGGCCGAAGCATCGGCCCAAGTGGTATATACTTGCAGGGGTGAATCGCCGCCCATCCGGCCTGCCGCCGAACAATAATAAGGTATCCTGTTGAACATCGCGACTGCCACCTCCGTAAATGCCCAAAACATTCGCTTGGTACCTGTCGGCGATAAATCCGCGCGCAAATCATTCGTGCGCGTACCCTGGAATATCTATGGCAATGATTCGAACTGGGTTCCACCGCTCTTGATCGAGCGGGAAGGACATATCGACCCTAAACAAAACCCCTATTTCGACCACGCCGAAGTTCAGCTTTGGATCGCCTATAAGGACGAATTGCCGGTGGGCCGGATCAGCGCTCAAATCGACCAGGAATCGCTTGAGCGGCACAAGGACGATGCGGGACATTTTGGGTTCTTGGAAGGGCAGGAAGACCCGGAGATCTTTCAGGCCCTGCTCGATACCGCAGAGGCCTGGCTTCGCGAAAGAGGCATGAAGAAGATTGTCGGCCCGCTCAGTTTTTCCATCAATGACGAGGTCGGATTGCTGGTCGATGGGTTCGACCGGCCGCCGTCATTGATGATGGGACATGCCTTTCCTTATTACGGCCGGTATCTGGAAGACATGGGCTATCAAAAGGCCGTCGACACCATCGCCTATGATTTCGACGTAAACAAAGACGGCCTCAACGATAAGTCGAGAGCAATCGTTAACCGCCTCGCCTCGAATCCCAAGGTGACTGTGCGATCACTGAACAAAAAAGACTTTGATAATGAACTGCGACGGGTCATCGATATTTTTAATGACGCTTGGTGGGACAATTGGGGATTCGTGCCAATTAATGAAGCAGAGATTAAGAAGCTCGCGTCTGACTTTAAGCTCATCTTGGAGCCGGAACATGTGAGCATCATTGAGGTGGACGGAGAACCGGCGGCGTTCGGGTTAACAATTCCAAACCTTAACGAAGCAATTCGTGACCTGAATGGACGTTTGTTGCCATTCGGGTGGGCCAAACTGGGCTACCGTATCATAACAAAAAGCATTCGAAGTGCCCGGTTGCCTTTTATGGGTGTACGGCGCAAATATCAAAAGTCGTGGATGGGCGCGGCCATGTGCTTGATCATCATCGACATGGTGCACTCGAGAAATGTGGGTAAGAAAGATCAGGCCGAATTGTCATGGGTTTTGGAAGAGAATTACGGCGTGCGTAAGATTATCGAAAGCACCGGGTGCAAACCTTACAAGACATATCGTGTTTATCAGAAGTCACTAATATAGCAGTCGCATCTTATGGCACCCGTTCGAAGGTTTGCAGCGCTAGTTCTTGCCGGAAGCAGGTACAAGTCTGATCCCGTTGCGCAGAGCGAGGCGGTGGCACACAAATGTCTGGCGTCGGTCGGAAACCGCCCCATCTTCGATTTGATCATCGAGGCCCTCGAACAATCAGAGTATGTCGATCGAATTTTCGTAAGCCTAGATACCACGTCGGCGCTTGCGAACACGGACACCATTCGGCGCCACAAAGAGAGCGGCCAAGTCGAAACGATCGGCGCCCACAGCAGTCCGTCCGGGTCGGTGCTAACGGCCTTGGACCAAATTGGACAGCCCTACCCTCTGTTGGTGGTGACGTCGGATAGCGGAATGCTAGACACGGAGATTCTCAATTACTTCTGCGCCGAAGCCCTGGAGAACCCAATCGATCTTCAAATTGGCCTGGCACGCGAAGAGGATCTGAAGGCAGCCTATCCGAACTCAAAACGCACGTACCTTCGATTTGCCGACGGCGGATTTTCCGGCTGCAACCTTTTTGCTCTCAGTTCCTCCCGCGCCCGCAAGGCTGTCGCTTTTTGGCGCAAGGCAGAGAAATACCGCAAAACACCCTGGCGGCTTGCAGGCACTTTGGGGCCGGGAGATTTCTTATCAATCATGCTGCGCCGATGGTCGCTGCAGACGACCCTGTCCACTTTGGGCGATCGTTTGGAGGTTTCCGTTCGGCCGGTCATTCTGCCCTTTCCACGCGCAGCGATTGATGTGGATAGTGTTGAGGACCTGGCACTCGTTCGGCAGTTTCGAGCACCGGCGAGGGCGGGCGCTTAAGCCGACGCCCCGCACTAACCACCGATCGTAACGCCCGGAAGCTCTTTTATCCGCGCCAAATCTTCGGCAAATAGTGCCATGAAATCCTGCGCCGGTGCCGCCAGATAGGCAACATGTCGATAGGCCCAGCCAACCTGTACAGGCGGCAGATCACTAATAAGGACGGCGGCCACCCCACCATTTTCAACGAAGTTGTGAGCTTGCACCGCTGGCACGATGGCATGCCCCATGCCCAGTTCGACAAAAATGCTGGCGGTATCAAAATCATCGAACACAATTTCCGGGGTCAACGAAACGCCGTGCTCTAAAGCTGCCTGTTGTATCGCGTCGCGATGGGCGGTACCGGCCGACAGGCCCAGGTAACGGATTTCTTGGAGATTGGCGATCTTTAGGGTTTTGCGTTTTGCAAGGACATCATTTTTGGCGGTAAGCAAGAACAATTGTTGTTGAACAACAGTCTCTTCATCAATGCCGCGCACGCTTTCTCCGGTTGTGACGAATGCCAGATCCGCCTGTTCCAGCCGTAGAATGTCGAAACACCGTCGTGTCGACGAGGCCGGTATGAACCGCAGGTTTACAGTGGGATGTTGCTCGCGAAAGCCGACAATGGCATTCCGAAGAAAGTGACGGACGGTGGTGCCGCCGGTCGTGATCGTCAGTGTACCCACTTCACCGTCACGAATTTCGCGGACACGTTTAAGGCCGACCTCAATGGAATCGAGCCCCTCCAATGCCAAATCGCGAAAGACTTCGCCGGCCGCCGTTGTCGCAACACCTCGCCCACTGCGCTCTAACAGTGGCACGCCCAGCTCTTTTTCAAGCCGGCTAATGTGCTGACTGACGGCAGACTGGGTCTTCCCCAACTGACGCGCCAAGCCGCTTAGGCTGCCGGCCTCGCAGGCTGCAACAAACATCCTGAGATCTTCGAGTGTCATGAGATATATATAAGTTATTACTTATATGAATACAAGATTACTAAGCATTGACTGATAGGACAGGAATCCCTACCTTCCGCACATAAATTGACTTCGCATCGGAGCGTTTGCCCATGACTGACCGTCCGATTACACCACGGGATTTGATTGCCAAAAAGCGCAAAGGGGAGCGATTTGCGGCAATCACGGCCTATGACTACACATCGGCCCAGATCGTCGATCGTGCCGGCATTCCCGTGATTCTGGTTGGTGACACGCTTGGGATGGTCGTTCTCGGCCATGAGAAGACGCTGTCAGTATCGCTCGATGCGATGATCCACCACACGGCCGCCGTGACGAGGGGGGCTCAAAAAGCGCTGGTCATCGGCGACATGCCCTTTATGACCTATCAGGTGAACCCCGAGGACGCGTTGAGGAATGCCGGTCGTTTGATGCAGGAAACCGGCTGTTCGGCCGTTAAGCTTGAAGGCGGCAAGGAGATGGCACCGACAGTTGCCAAACTGGTCAATGCAGGTATCCCCGTCTGTGGGCATATCGGCTATTGCCCGCAATCGACTAACGCGACAGGCGGCCCAAGAGTGCAAGGCAAAAGCATCGATGCAGCAAAAGCGATGATCGAAGATGCATTGGCACTGGAAGAAGCCGGTGCGTTTGCGATCGTTCTTGAGTTGGTGCCGCGGTCCCTCGCGGCGATGATTACGGAACGGGTTTCGATTCCCACCATCGGCATCGGATCCGGCGTCGATTGTGATGCTGAAATCCAGGTGTTTCACGATCTTTTTGGTTTGTACTCGGATTTTGTCCCGAAACACACGCGCCGCTACTTGAACCTGGCCGAGCAGCTTCAGGATGCAGCCGCGCGTTATGTAGATGACGTGGCCGAACGGCAATTCCCCGGACCGCTTCAGAGTTCTGATTTGAAGCCCGATGTGAAGCGCGACCTTAACCGGGAACTGGCCACAGACGCAGCCTCTGCTGCCGGAGCTCAGCGTATGTCGGCTGTCTTCCCCAAGCTCGTAAACGGCGGCACCGACTAGCTGGTACCTGCCCCAACACAGATTCAATCGCATTCATAGTTAATCTGCGTTAACCCCTGGCAACGCCGTCTGCCGGCCCGTGGGTTTTAGCAAAACTTTACCAAGGCGCTCGATAATCGATCTTCAGATCTTAGCGAGTGGCGTGGCGATCGAACGCGCCCGATTCCAACGGTTTCAACAAATGGCGGCCGCTACCCTCAATCTCCGAGAGCTAAATTTCCTAGTCGCGGACGCAAGCAAGAACTTCCAAACACTGGTATCGCGCATACTTTTGAATTTTGGCGCCGGCAAAGTGATGGACGCGTACACGGGCCCCAAGGCTCTTGATCTTGTTAAGGGTAAGAAGGTTGACGTCCTTTTCTGCGACGTGAACTTGCCGGAACTGGACGGTTTCGACCTAACGAAAACGATCCGCGCAGACGCAACGCTAAAAAACCGGGCGATTCCCATTTTTGTCCTCACGAGCCATACGCAAGCGAACAATGTGCACCGGGCCAGAGATAGCGGCGCCAACTTGGTGGTGGCCAAGCCGGTTTCTCCAAACATATTGTTTGATCGCCTGCTTTGGGTCGCAAAGTCACCGAGACCTTTTGTCGAGACGGAAGGTTATTTTGGGCCCGACCGCCGCTTCAAGATCGAGGGCTTTCCTGACGGTGTGGGACGCCGCGAAGAGGATTCGGCCTCAGAGGTAAGTGGTGAGGATGGTCCTGCCATGTCGCAGGACGAAATTGACAACATGTTCACATAGAAGATCGGTCGGCGCATGGCTGAAGCCAACAAACATACTGCCAAATCGGAAAAGCCCCTCAAAACGATCAAGGTGGAGAGTAGGCTTAGCCAAGTCGGGTTGAAAGCGGGAGGCGTGTCCCGATCCTCTGCGGTCAAGAAAGCCTCCGCCGCCGTTGACACCTTGCGCGAGGATTACCCGGAATGGCTCGAGAAAGACCTCTCGGCGCTCAAAGAGCTAATTGCCGCCGCACACGCCGTGGACGGACAAGATCGTGCCCTTCTGGATCGGCTCTATGGGAAGACCGCACAGATTCGTGATTTAGGAACGAGCTTTGATTTTCCGATGATTACGGCAACTGCCGATAGCCTTTGCGAATTGGTCTACCGGCTGCGGGAAAACAATGTTTACGATGCCAAAAGCATCGACAGCCATCTCAGCGCGCTGCACTACTTCAAAAAGCCCGAAGCACGAAGCGGTAAAAACAAAAACGCTCTGCCTTTGGTGAGGGGTCTGAAAGCGTTGGTCGAACGCTTTGAACGGCCGCCAGATACCCAACCGGAAGACTCCGAGGATTAAAGGCCTTCAAGTCCAACACTCGTTATTGTGGGAACCGCCTTACGCTTTCTTCGTATACACGGTAGATCCCACGAGCGAAACCGACTCCGTGATCCGGCTCAAGTTTTCAGAGTGACCGATGTAAAGAAAGCCACCTTCCGGCAACAAATCGGACATGCGCTCGACAATGGATTTCTGGATGTCCGGCTCAAAGTAGATCATGACGTTCCGGCAGAAGATCACGTCGATTGGCCCCTCGAACGACCAGTCATCGATAAGGTTTTGTTTTTCGAATGACACCAAATCGCGAATGCGCGCGTCTACGGCAAACCGATCAGCTTCGCTTGAGATGCTGACGGTCGATCGCGAACGCATCGGTTCTGGGATCGAGTCATGCTCCCGCATGTGGTATTCACCCTTCACGGACTGGGCCAGCATGTCGGTATCGATATCCGTCGCAATCACCTTGAAGTCGAACTCCCTCAACGAGGGCACGGCGTCCACAACTGTCATGGCAATCGAGTAGGGCTCTTCGCCGGACGAACACCCGGCCGACCAAAACCTGATCTCTCGTCCCTTGTTGGCCCGCGTAAAGATGTTTGGGATCACCAAAGAACGCAAGTGATCGAAGTGGTGCGGCTCCCTGAAAAATCTGGTGAGGTTCGTCGTAAGCGCATTGATCGCAAAATGAAGTTCTTTATCGGCACCCTTCCCGTCCAGAAGCTCAAGATAATCCGTAAACGAAGTAAGATCCAGCGCCTTTAGCCGGCGGCACAATCGCGAGTAGACCAACATGCGCTTGCTTTCCGGCAAGTGAATACCGCACAGCTTCTTTATCCGGTCTGAAATAAGTCGAAATTCCCTATCCGAAAAAGCAATTCTTGCCGAACTCATTCCGTTGGGCGCAACATCCAGCCCAAAATGCCTGACACCGCTTTGCATGACACGTCTCTGCTACCACTGTTAATGTGCACTCATTCCCATCCTTGACATGCGCCACGTCGCTTGGCGGGAGGGAAACGAGAAACCAGCGGTCGGACAGCTAACGAGCGGTCGGGCCGATCTTTATGTTCCTGATTTCAAGATATCGGGGCGGGTGCAATATCCGCATGGTGTGCGCCGACGGGCCGGAATACTGGTTGCATTCGCGCTGAAACCAGAAGTCCGCCGTTCACATCCTATACCAATCGCATGGTGGGATTTGGCCACGTGCCCCCCTAAGCCAAGGTCTGTTCTTCCTGTCAACAGATCCGGTTAACAGTGACAGGCAGATCTAAACATTCGGTTTAGACAATCAGTACCCGGATATCATAGGTCAACGGCAAATGGCAGCGGCACGCAAGAAGCATGGTAAACGAAGATTTAACCATCTTTATACGGAATTATATTCGCGAAACGCAAGAACCCGCCAAGCCTAAGTGTGGTCCGCATTTGAGACCATTTTCAAGAAAGCGATCAGCAATCTTGTGATCCGCGTTTCAGCCTTCTTTGCCTCGTCAAACACCTCTTCATAGGACACGGGCGCTGCCGATACTCCCGCCGCCATATTGCTAATGAGCGACAGACCAACCACTTTAAGACCGCAATGAACCGCCGTCAGACACTCAGGCACCGTGGACATGCCCACCGCATCGGCTCCCAATCGGGCAAACATGCGCACTTCGGCCGGCGTTTCAAAACTAGGGCCCAAGACCTGCAGATAAACACCGCTGAAAACGTCGATCCCTTCCTGTTCCGCCGCAGACAGCATATCCGCCCGCAGGGACTCGTCATACGCGTTCGACATATCAAAGAAGCGATCCCCAAACCGTTCATCGTTGGGCCCCGTCATGGGATTGTGGCCGGAGAAATTGATGTGGTCGGTGATGACCATTAAGGAGCCCGCCGGATGCTCCGCCCGCAGACCCCCGGCCGCGTTTGTGAGGATAAGCCGCTCCACCCCCAACATCTTCATCGTCCGGATTGGCAGCGCCAATTGTTGAGCCGAATACCCCTCATAAAGATGCATGCGGCCTTGCATGCAATAGATGGGGCTGCCTTCAATTTCTCCGATCAACAGACGCCCGGCATGGCCGGCAACCGTCGAAGCGGGAAAACCCGAAATCTCTTCGTACGGAATCGTCGTTGCGGCATTTATTTGCTCGGCAAACGACCCAAGGCCGCTTCCCAACACGATAGCGGTTTTTGGAATCTGGCCATCATGCCTTTGCCGAATAGCCGCCACGCTTTTCTCAACGGTTGCAAACTCAGCCAAGGCATGTTCCTTTGGACGACGTTCGAGGGCGCACCGGCCGACCGAGGCGCATACTGACCACTATTCGGCCGCTGGCTTTCGGCCCACATGAGAAAATATTGAACGTAAGTCTTCGTCGGGCCGTTCGTCTTCAATCTGAAGATTGGCCTCACAATCCTTGAGATGCTGGTTGATCAGCCGCAAAGCTTCCGACTTATCGCCGGCTTCGATGGCGTTCGCCAAGTGTTGGTGATCGTCGCTGCAGCAGATGCTGCCTGAATTGTTCCCATAAAGAGCAATGATCAGCGATGTTTGCGTCACCAAATCTTCTAGGAAATTGTGCAGGACGTCATTTCCGCCAATACGCGACAGAACCAAGTGGAATTCGCCTGTCAGACGGATCCATCGACCCCGCTGGCCATTTCGCGCCGCATCGGTTTCCATATCGATGTGGCGTCGCATACGTTCGCAGTCGCGCTTATTGGCGTTTTCAACACACGCCCCCACCACCGCGCGTTCCACCACGCGGCGCGCTTCAAACACATGGTGTGCGTGTTCCACAGTTGGCCGTGAGATGAAGGCGCCCCGATGCGGGCGCAACTCGACCACATTGTCATGGGTGAGTTTGTTGAGCGCCCAACGGACCACCGGCCGGCTGACGTCAAATATCTCGCCCAACAACTCCTCGCCCAGTTTGGTCCCCGGCGCCAAGCGCTGCTCCAATATGGCATCCATAATTTCTTGGTAGACCCATTTGCCGACGTCTTGATTGCTGGACTTTCTGTTGTCCGCCCGTCTCGGTTTTCCGGTGACTTCCAGCAATGCGCTTGATTTTGAAGTCATCTGCCACCCGCCCCCCCTAAGGCGCCCTCACTCAAAAAACACGGACTGGTGCGCGTTTTCACGCCGTATAGATCTGCCAACCGGCCGTCCCTTCAGGGACGCTCGTAGAATTCCGCGTTTCACCCCCTACTATAACGCGCTATTCGTGACAATCCGCGCCTTTCTTGTTAACAAAATCGGACATTCTTGGACAAGACTCCTGTTCCACAAGGCCGTAAGATCTGTGGATGTGTGGGGCACCCCTTTTTCATGGCCGTGCTCATTCCTCAGAATTGAACGCCAGCACCGTCAAACTCAATCTCTGAGGGATATTTTTGAGAGGAATACTATTTATGAGGGCAATTGTCGGTGTTCTCGATTCCTTCGGCGTCGGCGCCACAGAAGACGCGTCGAAATTCGGGGACGAGGGCGCCAATACGTTCCTCCACATTGCATCGGCCTGCAAGAATGGCAATGCGGATGCGTCGGGCTTGCGGGCAGGCCCGTTGAATATTCCAAACCTGCTGAGCGTGGGGCTGGGCCATGGGGCAGCAGACTTATCTGACCGCCCGTTGCCCTTGGCATTACCCAACGAAGTAACGGGCCTTTATGGGGCAGCAGCCGAAAAGAGCTTAGGCAAAGACACCCCCAGCGGGCATTGGGAGATGATGGGGCTTCCTGTCGAATTTGACTGGGGATACTTCCCAAAAGAAGCACCCACATTTCCAGACGCGCTCATCGCATCTCTGGTTAGTGAAGGAAATCTGCCGGGAGTGCTGGGGCTGTGTCACGCCTCGGGGACCCAAATCATCGAGGAGCTGGGCGAAGAACACATGCGCACCGGAAAGCCGATTGTCTACACGTCGGCGGATTCCGTGTTGCAGATTGCGGCCCACGAAGAAGCATTTGGGCTTCAACAGTTGCTGGATCTATGCCAAATCGCCCGTCGCTTGGTGGACGATTACAATATTGGCCGCGTCATTGCACGGCCCTTTGTGGGCACGACCTCCACCGACTTTAGGCGCACCGGCAACCGCAGAGATCTGGCAACGCCTCCCCACGGCCCGACCCTTCTGGATGTGCACAAAGCAGCCGGCGGGGAAGTCGTCGGCATCGGCAAGATCGGCGACATATTTGCCTATAGCGGCATAACACAATCCATCAAGGCCGACGGAAACGACCAGATATTCGACCGGTTGTTGGAACAAGTGGACACAGCACCCGACAACAGCATCATCTTTGCCAACTTTGTGGACTTTGACACCCTGTTCGGCCATCGGCGTAATGTAGCGGGCTACGCGGATGCACTGGAGAAGTTCGACGCACGCCTGCCCACATTGCAAGGCAAGCTGCGCGAGGGGGACATCGCCATCTTGACGGCGGATCACGGCTGCGACCCCACCTGGCCCGGCACCGATCACACCAGAGAGCACGTTCCTATCCTAGCCTTCGGGCCGGACATTGCGCCGGGATCGATTGGGCGGCGCGAAACCTTTGCGGACATCGGCCAATCATTGGCACGTCATTTGGGCCACGCCCCCTTAGCCGCAGGCACATCATTTTTGTGAGTTCGTCAAACAGAAAAAGGTCACGGCCCATGAGCCATAACAATGTGACAGACATCTCCAGCAAAACCGCGGCGCGCCCTCTTGCTCAGGATCATACCGCTCGCAACGAAGGCACTGACTTCAACGGAGACTGGGTGGAGGAGATCCGAGTTAATCTGTCTGCTGCCGAACGACGCGTGAGCACGCTGGCCGGACGGCGAACGGTCAAGAAAGAATGGCAAGCCGCCTGGCTCTTAAAGGCCATCACCTGCATTGACCTCACCACTTTGTCGGGCGACGACACGCCCGGTCGCGTGCAACGGCTTTGCGCCAAGGCGAGGCAACCGGTGCGCGCAGAAATCCTGAGCGCGCTCGGCGCTGATAAGTTAACAATCCGAACCGGCGCCGTTTGTGTTTATCACGAAATGATCAAACCCGCCGTCGACGCCCTGCGGGGCACGGCCATTCCCGTGGCCGCCGTCTCCACGGGGTTTCCCGCCGGCCTTTCGCCATTCGAAACGCGGCTCGACGAAATCAAAAGATCGGTGGAAGCCGGTGCCGATGAAATCGACATCGTGATCTCTCGGCGCCACGTACTAACCGGCAATTGGCCGGCCCTTTACGACGAGGTAAGCGCCTTCCGGGAAGCCTGCGGAGATGCACATTTGAAGTCAATTCTTGCAACCGGCCAGCTCGGATCGATCTCCAAAGTGGCAAAAGCCTCGATGGTTTCCATGATGGCCGGGGCTGATTTCGTGAAGACGTCGACAGGCATGGAAAGCGTCAACGCAACGCTGCCCGTGAGTTTGGTTATGATGCGGACAATACGCGACTACTTTGAGAGGACAGGCACCCATGTGGGCTTCAAACCGGCTGGGGGCATCTCGTCTGCAAAACTAGCGTTGCAATACCTTATTCTTGTGAAGGAAGAGCTGGGCGACCGCTGGCTCCAACCGGATCTTTTTCGTTTCGGGGCGTCAAGCCTGTTGGGGGACATCGAACGTCAACTTGAACACCATGCGACGGGCCGGTACTCCGCCGCCCACCGCCACCCAATGGGATAATCAATGTCTAACGTGGCCGAAATATTCCAAGAAATGTCTTACGGGCCGGCGCCCGAACAATCAGACTACGTCTTAAAGTGGCTTGACGACCATGGCCGCGCCTTCGGCATGTTCATTGACGGCAAATGGACCCAAGCGCTCACCGGGGCAGACGCCATCGAAAGCAAAAACCCCGCAACGGGCGAGTTACTGGCGACAATCAGTGCCGGCACTAAGGAGCATGTGGACGCTGCGGTCACAGCGGCCAAGGCCGCCGCCCCTGGGTGGGCCAAACTCTCCGGACATGCCCGCGCTCGGTATTTATACGCGCTCGCTCGATTGGTTCAGAAGAACAGCCGGTTCTTGGCGGTTCTTGAGACGCTGGATAACGGCAAGACCATCCGGGAAACCAGAGATATCGACCTACCCTTAATTGCCCGCCACTTCTACCACCATGCAGGCTGGGCCCAACTTTTGGAAAGCGAATTTCCGGACCGCCAGCCCCTTGGCGTGGTCGGCCAGATTATCCCCTGGAATTTCCCGCTACTTATGTTGGCTTGGAAGATCGCGCCGGCCCTTGCCGCGGGCAACACAGTTGTTCTGAAGCCCGCAGAATACACAAGCCTGACGGCACTCTACTTTGCTGGCCTGTGCGAGGAGGCCGGTTTGCCGCCGGGCGTCGTCAATATTGTGACAGGTGCCGGCGAAACGGGGGCGCACATTACATCGCATCCGGAAATCTCCAAGATCGCCTTTACGGGGTCAACAGAAGTTGGACGCATCATCCGCCAAACCACGGCGGGCTCGACCAAAAAACTCTCCCTCGAATTGGGGGGCAAGTCGCCCTTCCTCATCTTTGAAGATGCAGACATTGACGGTGCCATCGAGGGTCTCGTTGACGCCATCTGGTTCAATCAGGGCGAAGTGTGCTGTGCGGGATCGCGGCTATTGGTCGAGGAAAGCGTCGCGGAAAAAGTCGTCGGAAAGATAAAGTCCCGTCTTGAACGCTTTCGCGTCGGCGACCCCTTGGACAAGGCGGTCGATATGGGCGCACTTGTGGACCCGATCCAGAAAAGAAGCATCGAATTTTTGGTCCAGCAGGCGGTCGACGAGGGCGCCGATCTATGGCGGCCGTCTATTCCGTGTCCGGAGCAAGGTAGTTTCCTACCACCTACGCTGTTGACGAATGTATCACCAAGCAATGTTGCGGTCCGCGATGAAATCTTCGGCCCGGTGCTGACGGCCATGTCGTTCCGTACCCTTGATGAGGCAGTCGCGCTGGCCAACAACACCCGCTACGGATTGGCGGCAAGCATCTGGTCGGAGAACATCAACCGAGCCCTAAGTGTTGCCGGTGACCTCAAGGCGGGCGTGGTGTGGATCAACTCGACCAATCAGTTCGACGCCGCCTGCGGATTTGGAGGCTATCGAGAGTCCGGCTTTGGCCGGGAAGGCGGTGCCGAAGGCATGCTGGAATATTTGACACCCAAAGCCGAATGGTCCGACGGCGGAGAAATGGCGGTTATACCGGCGCCTCAAGGGCCGGGCGACATGCCCCCGTCCGACGGCATCGACCGCACGTACAAGAACTACATTGGCGGCAAACAAACACGTCCGGATGGCGGCAATACATTGGTTTGTCTTGACCATCAGGGTCAATACGCCGGCCGTGTTGGCGATGGTAACCGCAAAGATATACGTGATGCCGTTGAAGCGGCGCACAATGCTGCTTCGTGGTCGAAAACAACGGCGCACAATCGGGCCCAAATACTCTACTTCATCGCTGAGAATCTCGATGCCCGCGGCGAAGAATTCGCATCCTTGCTCAAATCCCTCACCGGCGTGAGTGCACGCAGGGCTAAGGCCGAAGTCGACACCACGATTTCACGTCTGTTTTCATATGCCGCATGGGCCGACAAATTCGACGGAAAGGTCCACACGCCACCATCGCGCAACATCGCGTTGGCGGTTCATGAACCGATCGGCGTCGTGGGAATTGTCTGCCCCGATACATTCCCGCTCCTTTCCTTTGTGTCGTTGGTCGCACCGGTTGTGGCCATGGGAAATCGCGCCGTGGTAATCCCGTCCGAACGTTTTCCGATGATAGCGGCGGAGTTCTATCAAATTCTTGAAACCTCCGACCTGCCGGGCGGCGTGTTAAACATTGTGACGGGAAATAGGGATACGCTCACCGACACGCTTGCCAAACATGATCAAGTGGAAGGGATTTGGTATCACGGCTCGAGCGCCGGCAGTGCCGAGGTTGAGCGTCTATCCGCCGATAACCTCAAACGCACCTGGGTGAACGATGGCAAAGCACGCGACTGGTTTTCCAACGCAACCGGCGAGGGGCGGCAGTTCCTCGAACAAGCTTGCCAAGTGAAAAACATCTGGCTTCCATACGGCGACTAAACTGAAAGGGGTCCTTGTTGGATAAGAAAGTATTTTCGGACGTTGAACTCAAAGACATCCCCGCAAGCGGCCTTACGGCCTGCGAAGATGCTCAATCGGCATTTGACCGTCTGACGGACATCTATGACAAAGGCCTCAAATCCATCAAGGGTGATTTTGAGCTCTACGCGGCCGGCAAGCTGAGCATTCGACGCGAGATCGCCGTTTATCCTTATCTGTGCGCCTATGTGGAACCGGGGGCAGCGCCCCTTTCCGGTGGGCTTGCTTTTGGCAAAGTCTCTGCCCCCGGCGTTTTCGGAACAACCATTACATCGCCTCATCTGTACCGGGATTATCTGCTTGAACAGATCGGTTTGCTCATCGAAAACCACAAGGCGGCTCTTTTTGTGGGCGAAAGCAACACGCCGATTCCCATTTCGTTCGCGTTGGAACGGGCCGAAGCGCAGCTCACCCGTGAACAACGGCAGCAATTGCCTCAATATTTTTACCTGCCCGACTTGGCGGAAACCAATGATGACCGCGTGGACGGACACGCCAACACGGGGCCCATTGGCCCAAATCCCCTATCCTTGTTTTCCGCGGAGCGGGTTGATTATTCGCTTCACCGGCTGCGTCACTACACGGCGACGGACCCCGCACACTTCCAACGATTTATTCTGTTTACGAACTATCAACGATATGTGGACGAGTTCATCGAATTTGGCCGCACCGAAATCGAAGCCGGGCGTTACGCACGGTTTGTGGAACCGGGTAACAGGATCACCGAAAAGGGCTGCGAACCGGCGGGCGAACAACTCGCGAAACTGCCTCAAATGCCGGCCTATCACTTGGTTCGCGAAGGCCGCACGGGCATCACCATCGTCAACATTGGCGTGGGCCCCTCAAATGCAAAAACCATCACCGACCATATCGCCGTTCTGCGTCCCCATGTTTGGCTGATGGTCGGTCATTGTGGCGGCCTCCGCAGTAGTCAGCGGCTGGGCGACTATGTGCTCGCGCACGCCTATTTGAGAGACGACCATGTCCTCGACCAGGTCCTGCCCGCGGAGATTCCGCTGCCGACGATTGCGGAAGTTCAATTGGCGTTGGCAAACGCCGTCGGCGAGGTTACGGAACTGAGCGGGTCGGTCCTTAAGAACCGCTTGCGCACAGGTACGGTCGTGACCACGGACGATCGCAATTGGGAACTCCGGTATGACGAACTGTCGTTGCGCTTCGATCAGTCCCGCGCGATCGCAATAGACATGGAATCAGCGACCATCGCCGCGAACGGCTATCGGTTCCGGGTTCCCTATGGCACCCTGCTTTGCGTTTCCGATCGTCCATTGCATGGAGAAATCAAGCTGCCCGGCATGGCCGATGCGTTCTACGAAGAAAGTGTCAGCCAGCACCTGCAGATCGGCATTCGTGCGCTCGAACTCTTGCGCCAAGAAGCATCAGCCGGCACGCTGCATTCCCGGAAACTGCGCAGCTTTGCGGAACCGGCATTCCGCTGAGTCTCCTAAAGTTCGCTGCGTTCCATTAGTTTGTCGGTCGCCGGCGCGTGGTAAGCACGCACACGATCCAGCAAATCTTCTGCATTATCCGAATAAATAAGCATGCTGCGATGATGGGATTTCAGGAATCCCTGACCGACCACATGATCGAGAAAGGCGATAAGCTGATCGTAAAAGCCTGCCACGTTTAGTATACCGCACGGCTTATGGTGGTAACCAAGCTGCGCCCACGTCCATGCTTCAAAAAGTTCTTCGAAAGTACCTATACCGCCGGGCAAGGCGACGAACGCATCAGACAGGTCCGCCATCATGGCTTTCCGCTCATGCATTGACGAGACCACGCGCAAATCCTCCACCTTGTCATTGGCAATTTCCGCATCGGCCAACTTTTTCGGGATGATGCCGATGACTTCACCCCCGGCATCAACCGCCGCATTGGCGGCTGCGCCCATCAGGCCCACCGAGCCCCCACCGTATACAAGGCCGATCTTGTTGTCGGCGAGCATGCGGCCGAATTGGGCGGCTGTTGTGCGGTAGTGGTCGTTGACGCCGGCGCTGGAACCGCAGAAGACGCAAATGCGCATACCTATCCCTTGTTGGAAGCTAAATCGATTTACAGATCTATTGCAGCCTATCCGGTTATTCTAACATATTATTGTCGACGCGCCGTTGCGTCCCCCCTGCCCGAGGCACTTGACCACGCCTCACAGGCCACTGAGATATTGCTCGATTTCCCGAAGATGTTTCTCTTGGTCCGATGTTGGCAGAAATGAGCCCGTAAAGCTGTTCCGCGCGAGTTGTGCCAGGTGATCCCGGTCCAAAGCAAGAGCTTCCGCAACCGCTAGGTAGTTGTCGACGACATATCCACCAAAATAGGCCGGATCATCCGAGTTTACGGTAGCGCGTAGTCCGCGCCTGAGCATCTCCTTCAGCGGATGGTCCGTCAGCTGATCAACAACGCATAGTTTCAGATTTGACAGAGGACATACAGTGAGCGTCATCCCCTGATCGACGAGGCGCCGCACCAACTCTTCATCCTCCATCGCCCGATTGCCATGATCGACACGGTCGATCTTCAACACATCCAAAGCTTCATACACATAGCTGGGCGGGCCTTCCTCACCCGCATGGGCAACCAGGTTGAGCCCCATGTCTTTGGCCTTCTCGAATACGCGTGCAAACTTGGAGGGCGGATGGCCGAGCTCTGACGAATCGAGCCCAACACCGATCATTTTTTCTAAGTATGGTTCCGCCTGTTTCAGTGTTTCAAAGGCAGCCTCTTCGGACAAGTGCCGCAGAAAACACATGATCAGACCGCTGGAAATATCGTATCTTTGCCGACCATCTTTCAATGCGGTGGCTATACCGCCAACCACTGTAGAAAACTCAACGCCGCGATCCGTGTGCGTCTGTGGATCGAAAAAGACCTCTACGTGACGCACACCGTCTTCTGCAACGCGCATCAGATAAGCGTCCGTCATGTCATAGAAATCCTGCTCCGTCAGCAGAACATTGGCACCCTGATAATAGATATCGAGAAAATCCTGCAGATTATTGAACTGGTATGCGGCCCGCACCTCTTCTACTGATTCAAAGGGAATATCCACATTGTTGCGCTGGGCGAGTTCGAACATCTGGTGGGGCTCGAGGCTGCCCTCCAGATGGAGATGAAGTTCAGCTTTGGGGAGGCCCCGAATAAATGCAGCCAATTCCGACATAGAGCACTCTGACACTTGAGTTTACAAAAAGGGCCCGGCGCAATGGCGCCGAGCCCCCTCAAATCCGCAATGCGTGGGAGGGAACGCCCCTCCCGCACATGAAGCCGCTAGAAGCGGAGTATGCCTTCAAAACCCCATACACGTGGCTCATTCACAAAGCCGGTGAGGTTGTTGAAATCGATACCACCCGTCAGCGATTCATCATTTGTGATGTTCCGCCCGAACGCAGCCAGCTCGTAACCGTGTTCTTCGTTGACGTATCCAACCCGAACGCCGCCTTCAATCATGTACTTGTCCTGGAATTCAGCGGATTCATACAAGAAGAACTGAACCTGGCTGCGATAGGCCCAATCGGTGAAGAAATAGAATTCACCACCCATATTGGGTGCCGGAATGCCATATCTAAGCGTGGCATTGGCGATCCAACGTGGCGCTTGGACCAGATTGTTGCCGTCGATCGAGACAATCGGGTTACCGGCTGCTGACACACCCACCTGCGGGTCGAGGAACAACGGCCCGCTGCCGCCCACCTCAGCCGTGGCGTTCGGGTCGTTGATTTCGGTGAAGTTAAAGCTCGTGCCCGCCGTAATGAACATGTTCTCGAACGGGTTGAACTCACCATCCAGCTCGAAGCCGTAACCGATCACCTCTTCAAGGTTGAGCAGTGTGGCAATGTTTGAGCCACCACCCACAGCCGTCACTTGTTGGTCCGAGACGTCGAAGTAATAACCGGTCAAGTTAATGCGTGCCCGGTCTTCCCAAAACTCAGACTTGATGCCTGCCTCGTAAGAGAGGATGGTCTCTGTGTCCGCGACCGTCACACCCCCTTGACCAAAGGCAAACAAAACACGCCCCTGAATACTCGGCGCCCGGAAGCCGCGTGCCACGCGAGCATACAGATTCAGGTCATCGTTCACCGCGTAAGTCAGGCTGGCATCCCAGGAAACGATACTGTCGTCCGTCGATTCGGTGATGGGTGCAACCGTCGGCATTTGTCCCGCAAAGCCCAGGGGCGCTAAGGGCCGCGAGGCGGTAAAGTCTTTGCTATCCCGTGAATAACGGGCACCAGCATTCAACTTCAACTGTTCCGTAATGTCGAAATCAATCGAAGCGAAGAATGCGTAGGTGTTGGCATCTTGCTCTTGGAGAGCAATGCCATCCACGGTGGCGAGTCCCGGTGGTAGGGACGCAAAGGTCGGGAAACCATCCGTCTCTTCAAAGTTAAACGAGGAAATAGATACTTCTTCCGCGAAGTAGAAAGCACCCACTTGGTAATCGAGGCGCCCAAGCTCATTACTCGCCAGTCTAACTTCGACCGTTGTCTGATCGAGCTGGTCGATATTGTCCTGGGTTTGCGCATCGAATGGAATGATACCCGGTCCACCGGAGTTACCGCCATCGATATCCCCTTGGGTATCGATTTCGCCGCTTTCATAACCGGCGATGACCGTCACCGTGTGACTGCCGAGGTCCCAATCGATCGTTGCACTTGCACCAAGACTTTGCAGATCCTGGAAGTTGGTGCCGTCTTGTGCAACTGAAAACCGGTCAAAATTGGAGCCCAATCCGGTCGTTCCCGCATCGATAATGTTCGCACGGAACAACCGAGCCGTGCCGTCAAGACGACGCCCGTGCACATTCAGCAGTGCACTGAAGCTTTCATTAGGTGTGTACAACAACTGCAAGCGACCGGCGAATTCATCGTAACCCTCGAATTCGCTCTCATCACCTAGAGCAAACGTGTTGTCCACATAGTCGCTCTGGCGCTGATACTGAAGCGACACACGGGCGGCCAATACGTCTTCGACCAGCGAACCGCCGACAGCGCCTTCAAAGTCGATAAACCCGAAGCGGCCGCCGCCGAGACTCGCATAGCCACCAAAATCGTGGCTTGGCCGAACGCTTTCAAACTTCACAATGCCAGCCGGCGTGTTCCGTCCAAAGAGGGTGCCTTGCGGTCCGCGCAGCACCTCGATCCGATCCACATCGAACACGGGGAAGCCTTTGAGGATCGGGTTTTCGAGGACCACACCGTCATATACGAGTGAGACAGGTTGCGATGCGTTCAAGTCAAAGTCTGAATTACCCAATCCCCGGATGTAGAAGCGCGGGAAGGTCCGGCCGAACGAGGATTCGATGTTCAAACTCGGAATGCGCGCGCGCAAGAACCGAATGTCCGCACCGGCCGACGAGATTACATCCAGCCTTTCGCCAGAAATTGCCGCAACGGAAGACGGCACATCTTGCAGGCTTTGTTCACGTTTCAGCGCCGTGACGATGATTTCGTCGATTTGCGCGGACGCCTCGGTCGCGAGGCCCGCAGCCAAGGTGAGCGCCAAGGCGCTTGCGGAATATTTCCATGCATTCCGCTTCACAGAGTTCGTAGATGTCATATTTCTACCCCCAAAAGGATCCCAGATTTGATTTTGCGGGCGGCCCTCCGGCCCAGATTGACAAGATTGTTAACAATCTTCTGTCTTCTTTGTTGACAAATAGCGTGATCAATTTCCCACGGATCGTCAACGAACACCCAATTTGCCCAGTTGTCCCGCCCTTTTCCGGGTCTAACGCGCGACCAAAAAAGGCAGAAATTTCGCGAAAGGAATCACGCACTTCCGCATTAAGGTTAAGCCTATACGGGCCATTCGAGGAAGAAAATGACGCAATTGCATCACTTCGGAAGGAACTGGGAGTTGTGTCAATTTTGCAACAAAAACTGCACGGTTTAGAGGCAGTTGTCGGCCCAGTCGTCAATCTTTCGGAGAAGCGCTTGTTTTGTGGCTGCGTCGCAAAACGCTACGTCAACAGCATTTCGGCTAATTGTTAACAAGTTCGGCACCGATAGCTTGTGGGTTTGTGCAACACGCTCGTATTCGCGGCGAATGTCCGTATCGAAAAACGCTGGATCATCCGTGTTGAGGGTGACACTGAGCCCTTGGCGAAAATAATCTCCGAACGGGTGATCCGCCATTGACGGCACCACTCCAATTACCACATTCGAACTTGGACAAAGTTCCAGCGGAATCTGCCGGTCGGCCAATTCTTTGACCAAATCGGGATCTTCGTTCGACCGCACCCCGTGACCAATCCGCTCGAGCGGAAATGCCCCGAGTGCCGCGCGTACGCTCTCGGCACCGGCCAATTCGCCCGCGTGGCAGGTGAGGTGCAGGCCCGCGCCTGCCGCGATTGCAAAAGCGGATTTGAAATCATCAGGATGCCGCAGCGTTTCATCTCCAGCCATGCCAAATCCGACGACTTTCGGATGCGGGTATTTTTCGGCAAATCGCGCCGTGGAGACCGCATGCTCCGGATCCATGTGGCGAATGCAGGTCAGGATGTATCGCACGATCACGCCGAATTCGTCTTCGAGCTTATCGGCGACATCACTGAGCGTATCGACAAACTCCTCGTAAGAGATACCGAACGGTTCGGTGTGGGCAGGCGAAAAGAACACCTCCCCGTAACACAGCCCATCCTGAGCGGCCTTCGAATAGTAGGCATACGTCAAATCGAAATAGTCTTCAGGCGTCCGGATCGCCTCACTCATCTTGTCATAGGAGTTGAGGAAATCTTGAAACGTGTCGCATTTGTAGTTGCCGTCTGCGTCAAAGATCCCTGTCAGATCTATGTTGTGCCGTTTAGCCAGTTTCCGCGCCAGATCAGGCAAAACCGTTCCCTCAATATGACAGTGCAGTTCGACGAGAGGCAGCGGTGACTTTTCCTTTTTCCTAAACATTCGACTTTGTTTGCTTCCGTTTCTGATCTGTTTTTCCGTCGCGTACCGCCGCCGCTTTTTCGTAGACGAGTTGACCAAGCACATAGGTTGAATGCACCAGCCTGTCATCCCCCAATATACTCATGACAAAGAGCTTCTCAGCGACCGATCGGGCGAGCGCAAAACGGTGCGCGAACAGCGGCGTCGCCATCAGGTCGAGCACTACAAAATCGGCCTCCTTGCCCGGCAGCAAATTGCCGATGCGTCGATCCATGTTCAACGTTTCCGCTCCACCAAGAGTCGCCAAGTAGAACGATTTGAGCGGGTCCAGCGGCGCCCCGCGCAACTGGCACACTTTGTACGCTTCATTCATGGTTTGGAACATGGAGAAGCTGGTACCGCCGCCAATGTCGGTCCCAAGGCCAATCTTTATACCATGGGCGCAGGCCCTTTCGAGATCGAACAATCCGCTGCCAAGAAACAGGTTCGAGGTGGGACAAAACGAAATGCCCGCCCTTTCTCGTCCCAGCCTTTTATATTCATCCGCTTCTAAATGAATGCCGTGTGCAAACACCGAATGATCACCGAGTAAGCCGGCACCCTCATAGACCGACAAATAGGTCTTTGCGTCGGGGTAAAGTTTTCGAACCAGGTCGATTTCCTTTTTGTTTTCCGACATATGGGTTTGCATAAAGACGCCGGGATGCTCTCCGAGAAGCTTGCCTGCACTCTGCAGCTGCTCCGGAGAAGACGTGACCGCAAAGCGTGGCGTGACCGCGTAGGATAAGCGACCTTTGTTGTGCCATTTCGCGATCAATTCAGCGCTGTCCGCGTAGCCGCTTTCCGGCGTATCACACAACTCGGGCGGCGCGTGCCGGTCCATCAACGATTTCCCGGCGATCATGCGCATGTTCCTTTTTGAGGCTGCCTTAAAAAGGGCATGCGTGGCCGTTTTGTGCACGGTTGAAAATACGAGCGCGCAAGTAGTCCCATTCTTCAGCAACTCATCCAAAAAGAATTCGGCCATGGTTGCCGCATGGCGAGCGTCCGCGAATTTCTGTTCGGCGGGAAATGTATAATTATTGAGCCAGTCCAAAAGTTGCACGCCATAGGACGCAATCACATCGATCTGCGGATAGTGGATGTGGCAATCGACAAATCCCGGCACAATCATCCCATCTCGAAAATGGCGGCATTTCGTCCCCGCCGGCAATTGGTGCTTGACGTCCGTCCACGGACCAATTGACTTGACAATCCCATCTTCCACCAGAAGGCCGCCATCATCCCAGTACTCGAAGGCCTGTCCCTCGGGCTTGCGCGCGGGATCACCCAGCACGTGAAATATGGCGGATCTGTAGGCTTGCACCGTCATGTCCGATCGGAGGCCAGCTTTGTCACAGCGCAATTTCGATGCGCTGATGCGGAGCGAGTTCCACCTCCCGCAAGTTGTCGCCCGGACCGCCACGATCAATCACCAGAAAATCGCTGGGCCCCTCAAGCGCCAGCGAGTAATGGTGCCAAGTGCCTGCCCTGTAATTCACGCCTTGCGTTGGACCCGCGACAAACACCTCCAGATCTGCCGGATCGGCCCGGCCCACAACCACAAGATAAGGATGCCCGGACAGGGGGATGAAAGTTTGGCTGCCCAACGGGTGACATTCCATCTTGCAAATTTCGATGGGCAGGTCGCGAGGCGTCGATCGAAAGACCGACACAAGAGGAACGCCGTCTTCCCGACTGAGGTCAAGCTGCGCCAAATCGTGATAGCGCGTGGTATGCCCTTCATTAATGAGCCGCACATCACGCGCAAGGTCCACATCGATCACGTCACCAAACGCTCCAAACACATCGGCGGTCAAGGGTGTCGGTGTGACGGTTCGTAGGGCAGACATCGAAAGATCCTCTTCACTCATGCGCGTGCCCCGATCTGTTTGAAATGGACGCCTGAGTTGCCGCACCACTTTTGATCCACTGCCCCAACAATGCACGCTCCTCGTCAGTCATACCTGTTTCGTTTCCAAGCGGCATCAGGTCGGTTGCCACAGCTTGTTCGAAGATCTGGTTTGCATATTGTTTGATGGCCGCGGCGTCTTCAAGCGCGATATCGCCGGGTGGCGCATCGAAGTCGGGATGGGTTGGTGCCGACGCATGACAGTTGGCACAATGACGAATCACAATGCTTTGCGCGTTCGCGGACGTCACATCGGCCTCCGCAACAACGGGCCTGCCGGCGCTTTGAAAGGTGGCCGCGTATATCATCACCGCTACAAACCCGGCCACACCCCCGGCCATGTATTCATATCGAATTTGCCCCGTATGGCGCAAATTGAAGAAATGACGGATGGAAACGCCCACCGCGCTGATCCCCGCTAGCAAGAGCCAATTCTGCGGATGGCCGACGATCATCGGGTAATGCAGGCTGATCATCGTAAACAAAACCGGCAAGGTCATGTAATTGTTGTGTACGGACCTTTGTTTGGCTTGCTGGCCGAGTTTCGGGTCCGGATCACCCCCTGCCGCCAACGTGTCCACTACTTTTCGCTGATTGGGGATGATCACCAAAAAAACATTACCCACCATCACGGTGCCGATGACGGCGCCTATGTGGATGAAGGCCCCCCGGTCGCTGAACACCTGCACCATGAGGTATGCCGCAAGCGTCAGCACCGCAAACCAGATGGAGCCGAACAAGATGACGTTCTGGCCGATCGAACTGCGGCATAAGCCGTCATAGATGAGCCAGCCGGCGATAAGCATGGACAGACCGAATATGATCGCCTGTCCTTGACTTAAAATGACTTTGCCGCGGTCGATCAAATACACATCTGCCGACACATAATAAATCAAAACAAGCAGGGCGAAGCCGCTGAGCCAGGTGGTATAGGCTTCCCATTTGAACCAATGCAGTTCCTCAGGCATTTCCTCCGGCGCCACCAGATATTTCTGCTTATGATAAAACCCGCCGCCATGCACGGACCAGACTTCTCCGCCCATGCCGGCCTTCGGCTGTTTCGCAGGCCGAAGGTGGTTGTCCAGCCAAACGAAATAAAACGATGCACCGATCCACGAAATGCCCGCAATCAAATGCAGCCAACGAAGGGCCAAGTTAAGCCAGGCGGAAACATCAATATCCATGCCGGCCCGCCCCTTGACCCGGTGCGAGATAGGTCAACAATTCGGCCACGACACCCGCAGCAATAATGCTTGGATCCTTACTTTTGAGCGACGGCATGCCGATCGGACAAATCAAACGCCCCAAACTTTCCTCACTTACTCCTTCATCGCGTAGTCGACTCTCAAAGCTTGCGCGTTTCGTCCGTGAGCCGATCAACCCGCAATAGCGAAAATCGCCGCGCGATAAAACCGCCTTGACCACCTGATAGTCCAGATCGTGGCTGTGGGTGAATACAAGAAACAGTGAGTTTGGCTCAGCCGCCACCACATCGTGCGGTAATTCAGTCGAATGGCGAACGTCGCAATTCTCGGACCCGCTTGTAGGTAAGTATTCGCGGCGGCTGTCGATCCACACGGTTCTAACCGGAAGCGGCGCAAGGGCCTGCGCGACGGCTTGGCCCACATGCCCGGCGCCGAACAAATAAACGACCGTATCGGGCGGCGAGATGAGCTCTGTGCTTTTCTCAATTGTGCCCGGCTTCTGGGATTTTGGGGCACCTATCGTTGCTACAAAAGGTGAAATCAACTGATCGGGACTTATAACCTTTTCGACTGAATATGTGAGCCCCTGTGATGGATCGATCACCTGAGTGATCATGGCTGGTTTGCCCTCAGAGACGAGCCGCTCGATCTGCAGCAACCAATCCTGGTCTTGTGCGTCCAGCCGGCCCGTCAGTAGGCGGACATATCCCCCGCAGCACTGGCCCAATTGTGGCCCTAGCGGATAATCATCAACGGCAAAATCGCGCCCCTCTTGCAGTAAAATGCGGGCTTGCTTGATAGCCTGATACTCCAGATTTCCGCCGCCAATCGTTCCCCACTGGCCTTTATCAGTTACGACCATTCGTGTCCCGGCATCTCTGGGCGCCGACCCGGACACGTCGGCGACCGTAATAATCGCCGCGGGACCGCCGCTTTCCAATGCTGTGCTGGCAAATGTCCACCACCCCTTCATAGACCGGCCGCAAGGTCTGTGCCGGTCTGTTCGCGCACGTCTTCCACGGCGCGCAGAATCCGCTCCGGCGTAGCGGGCGCGTCCAATTGGGGCATGACAGCTTGGTTGCCCACGCTGGCCACCGCATCCGTCAGAGCGGAGAATACCGAAATCGCTAACATAAGCGGCGGCTCGCCCACAGCTTTTGAGCGGTGGATTGTTTGCTCCGGATTGCGCCCACTGTCCCAGATTTTAATATTGAACTCTTTGGGACGATCACTGCACACAGGAATCTTGTACGTGGACGGACTGTGGGTGCGCAGACGCCCTCGATCGTCGAAATACAGTTCTTCTGATGTCAGCCAACCCATACCCTGGATGAACCCACCTTCGATTTGCCCAAGGTCGATGGCGGGGTTTATGGATTTCCCAACGTCATGAAGAATGTCCACGCGCAACACTTTGTGCTCGCCAGTGAGTGTGTCGATCACCACTTCCGATACAGCGGCCCCATAGGCGAAGTAGTAAAACGGACGGCCGCGATGTGTAGCACGGTCGTAGTGGATTTTGGGCGTTTTATAGAATCCCGTGGATGAGAGAGGCACGCGCCCTAAATACGCCTGCTTCACCAAATCCTCAAAGGGGACGCTCTGGTTTTCCAAGTGAACGAGACCGTCTTCAAAACGTATCTTCGCCGCATCGCATTGATAAAACTCCGATGCGAATTTGACGAGCCTGTCCTTGATTTGGCGCGCCGCATCCCGCGCCGCCATGCCGTTTAAATCCGTTCCGGAAGAAGCCGCCGTGGCCGACGTGTTGGGTACCTTGCCCGTGTTTGTCGCGGTGATCTTCACCCGGCTCACATCGACCTGGAACTCGTCCGCGACGATTTGGGCAACTTTCACGAACAATCCCTGCCCCATTTCCGTGCCGCCATGGTTCAGGTGGATGCTGCCGTCCATATACACATGCACCAAAGCGCCGGCCTGGTTTAAATGCGTGGTCGTGAAGGAGATCCCAAATTTGACGGGGGTGAGCGCTATCCCGCGCTTTAAGACCGGGCTCGTCTCGTTGTAGGCACGCACCTCTTCCCGCCGCGCGATGTAGTTCGCACTTTCCACCAAGTCCGACATCAACTGAGGCGCGATGATTTCTTCAACAGTTTGATGATAAGGGGTGACGTTACGCTCGCCCTCCGTATACAGATTACGCACACGGACCGTCAGGGGATCTAATGAAAGCTTCTGCGCGATGGCATCCATCACCCGTTCAATGCCGATCATACCCTGGGGACCGCCGAATCCGCGAAACGCTGTGTTGGAAACCGTATGTGTTTTGCACCGATGTGAACGGATCGTCGCGTTCTTCAAGAAATAAGTATTGTCGCAATGAAACATGGCGCGGTCATTGATGGCTCGCGAAAGATCGGTCGAATACCCGCACCGGGAGGACAGATCGAATTCGATTCCTTGGATAACGCCCGCATCGTCAAATCCCACATCGTAATCGATCTCAAAATCATGACGCTTGCCGGTGAGGACCATGTCGTCATCACGATCAAGACGCAGTTTTGCGGAACGGCCCGTTTTGACCGTAACAAGGGCCGCGGCCGCCGCGAGCAGTGCCGGCTGTGTTTCTTTACCGCCAAAGCCGCCCCCCATGCGGCGCACCTCCACCGTGACGGCGTTGTTGGGCCGGTCGAGGACATGCGCGACAAGGTGCTGAACTTCACTGGGATTCTGAGTCGACGAGTAAACCAGCACATCCCCATCTTCTTGAGGGAAGGTCATGGCAACCTGCCCTTCCAGATAGAAATGGTCTTGCCCGCCGACGGCGAAGGTTCCTTTGACACGGTGGGGCGCCTTGTCGAGAGCAGCCGCACTTTCACCCAAGGTCATCACTTGCTCGGGCTCAAGATAGAGCTTTGACTGATGCGCTTGCTTGATCGTTGTCGACGGCGCAAAGTCTTCGTACTCGATCTTGGCGCGTTTTGCTGCAGCTCTTGCGTCTTCAATGGTTTCCGCAGCAACCACAAACAGGGATTGGCCGTGATATTCCACCAATCCATCCGCGAAGAGCGGGTCATCGCCGGCCACCGGCGCCACATCGTTCGTTCCCGGAATATCTTTGGCCGACAAAACGCATACCACGCCATGGGCGGACCGAACGTCCGACAGATCCATGTTTACGATGCGCGCATGGGCCCGTTCACTCATGGCGATGTAAAGGTGCAGCAGATCCGTCGGCTCCGGTGTGTCATCCACATAGTCGGCGGTGCCGGCCACATGCTTGCGTGCACTGTCATGGGCAAGTTCCTGATGTACGCGCCCAACGCGACCGCCCTGTTTTTGTGCCTTGTTGCGCTCAAGCATGAAAGACCTCATCAGCCGCAAGCACATCCGTCGGATAGGGGCGAACGACAGATTCCAGATATGCTTTCAGCAAAATGTTCTTTGCCGCCGACAGGCGATATTGTGCGGTCGCCCGCATGTCGTCGATCGGCGCATAGTCTTTCTCAAGGGCTTCCATTGCACGTTGGACGGATTGAAGAGTCCAGGGCTGCCCTAAAAGAGCAGCTTCGCAGGCGGTTGCACGTTTCGGGATCGCGGCCATGCCGCCATAGCAAATCCGCGCCAAACCGATCTCTTCGTCCTTGATTTCGAAACTGAAAGCCCCGCAAACAGCGGAGATGTCTTGATCAAATCGCTTAGAGATTTTGTGAGCCTTGAAGATTGTATCGGGCGCCGGTTTCTTGACGAAAAAGCGCTCCACAAACTCTCCGGGCTGCCGGTCCTGTTTCTGATAACCCAGAAAATAGTCCTCCAGAGGCAATTCCCGGGTCTTGTCCCCTCTACGCAGTACCAGGCGGGTGCCGATAGCGATCAGCGCCGGCATCGAATCCCCAATCGGGGAGCCATTGGCGATGTTGCCACCCATGGTGCCGCTGTTACGGATTTGAGTGGACCCAAGCCGGCGGATAAGTTCGCCAAATTCGGGATAGGCGGATTCTAGAACTTCGTATACGTCCGTGTACGAAGCGGCGGCCCCGATCTCAATCTCGTCATCGTATTCAACAATGCCCTTAATCTCATCGACAGACGTGGTGAGGATTGTTTGTTTCAAGATCTGTTGTTGTTTGGTGACCCAAAGGCCAACATCCGTTCCGCCGGCAAGAAAAGTAGCGCCCTGCAGCTCACTGGCGAATGCGGACAGTTGCTCAAGGTTTTTGGGCGTTACAAATCGCTTGTCGGTTTTTGTGCGCGGACAATGATATGCAAGATCGAGCGGCTCGCCCGATTGGAGATCCCTCAAGCGCTCGACGGCATCACGTCGTTCCTCCTTAGGGGCTGGATAGTCATACATTGTTTGGGCGGCGGTCAGTATAGGTCCGTACCCGGTACATCTACACAAATTACCTGCGATGGCATCATTGATGCTCGTGACGGAAACATCACCGCGATTTCTGTAGTGGGCGTATAGTGCCATTACGAATCCCGGCGTACAGAACCCGCACTGGGACCCGTGATGGTCCACCATCGCTTGCTGCACAGGATGCAACTGCCCATCAGCAGACGCCAACCCTTCCACGGTGATCAGCTCTTTCCCATCCAAGACCGGCAGAAACAGAATGCACGCATTGACCGCGCGATATTGAACTTCCTCGCCTTTCAAGGTCCCTAGAACCACCGTGCAGGCACCGCAATCACCCTCTGCGCAGCCCTCCTTCGTGCCAGTTTTTCCAACGTGGTACCGCAAATAATTGAGCACCGTGGTGGTCGGATCGATCCCGGATACCTGATGCACCTCGCCATTAAGAATAAAGCGGATCACGTCGGACATGCATCAGCTCCCGCGATAGGTCGTGTATCCGAATGGAGACACCAGCAGCGGCACGTGATAATGGGCGTCTGGATCTGCAATGCCGAAATCGATCGCGATCACGTCCAAAAATGCAGGCTCAGGCAATGCCACACTCTGTTCGCGAAAATAGGCCCCGGCGTCAAACTCCAAACAATAGGTTCCGACCGTCAGAGCATCCCCCTGCAACAGAGGTTGATCGCATCTGCCGTCCGCATTCGTCGCCGTCTCCACCACCAGTTCTCGACCTGCCCCTGGTCCAACCCGAAAGAGCCGCACCTTAATGCCGCGCCCGGGTTGACCGTGCGCGGTATCGAGGACATGCGTCGTCAGACGTCCCAAGGCCTACTCCTATTGGTTCGAGAGTTGTGGTTGCTCACTGTCATGCTCGAACAATCATGGCGTTCGTGTAAAGTACTTTGTTGACAATCTGACCCGCATTTCTTTTACAATCCATCTCGATTTTGGCGCATTGAAGGGTATGGTTTTCCCGCGAGACGCGGGTAAATCCTCTGTGCAGAACGCGCTTTCGACACGTTAACTGCTTGATTTCTGCAGGAAGGAACGGATTTTGGTCACCTATGCGTCATCCGCATACCCCAGGGATCTCGTCGGATATGGACGCCACCCGCCCCATGCAAAGTGGCCGAACAATGCGCGAATCGCCCTTCAATTTGTATTGAACTACGAAGAAGGCAGCGAAAACAGCGTTCTGCATGGAGACGCCGGCGCGGAGACCTTTCTTTCCGAAATCATTAACGCGGCCCCGGTACCTGCAGCGCGGCACATGAGCATGGAGTCGCTCTATGAATACGGATCGCGTGCCGGCGTCTGGCGCATCCTGCGCTTGTTTCGCAAATACGACATACCGTTAACAGTGTTTGCCGTTGCCATGGCGTTGGAGCGGCATCGCGACCTTGCGGATGCCTTCGCGGAAGCGGGCCACGAAATCTGCTCCCACGGCTATCGCTGGATCAATTACCAAGACGTGCCGGAAGCTGAAGAACGGGAACATATTGCCAAAGCGGTCGACATAATTCAGCGGCTCACAGGGGAACGGCCGCTCGGCTGGTACACCGGCCGTACCGGGCCGAACACACGGCGCCTGGTCATCGAAGAAGGTGGCTTTCTATACGACGCCGACGACTACAATGACGACCTGCCCTTTTGGACGAACACCCATGACAAGCCGCATCTGGTGGTCCCTTATACGCTTGATGCCAACGATATGAGATTTGCGACCGCCCAAGGCTTTAATGCCGGTGACCAATTCTTCAACTATCTCAAAGACAGTTTCGATGTGTTGTATGTGGAAGGTGAGGAAACGCCAAAGATGATGTCGGTTGGTCTTCATTGCCGATTGATCGGACGGCCGGGGCGGATCGCATCCCTCGAAAGATTTCTCAAATACGCCCGCGACCACGAAAATGTTTGGTTCTGCCGCCGCATCGATATCGCCCGGCACTGGCACGATACCCATCCTTACCAAGCCTAAGCAGTGTAGAAGCGTTCCCGGCAATGACCGAAACCATCAAACCACCGCCAAACACCAAAGAACTTGCTTCGGACCGCACTACATTTGTGTCCACGTTTGGCGCCGTTTACGAACACTCTCCGTGGGTTGCCGAAACGGTCTGGGATGATATCGGGCCCAGCCGCACAGTCGAATTGGAAAAGCTCAAAGAAGCAATGCGCCGAACCGTCGACGCGACGAGCGAGGCGCAGAAACTTGATCTCATTCGTCAGCACCCTGATTTAGCGGACCCTGCCGCAAAGGCCGGCCAGCTCTCCGACATGTCGAACCGAGAGCAAATGGGGGCCGGACTGACAGACACATCAGATCAGGAATTCCGCCGCTTTGCCGATCTCAACACTGCCTACAAAAGGAAATTCGGCTTCCCCTTCGTGATTGCCGTGCGCGGCATGGACCGCCATCAAATTCTTGCTGCTTTTGAGCTTCGCCTCGCAAATGATATCGACCAAGAGATGAAGACCGCCCTTGACCAAATTCACCGGATTGCGTCGTTTCGGCTTGCCGATATTTTCGCCGAATGACGGACTGATGCGGTAACGGCCCATGACAGACAAAGAATTTGGCAAAGCATGGATCGACCTCGCCCAACCCAGGCTGGGCACCGAGGTCGTCCATGCCACCGACGATTTTTTTGCGCCCAAAGAGCGCTTGATATCTCCAGAGTCACCGATCTTCGTTCCCGACAAGTTTGATGACCACGGTAAATGGATGGACGGGTGGGAAAGCCGGCGGCGCCGCGGCGGCGGTTATGATTATTGCGTGATCCGTTTGGGATGCCGCGGTATCGTCAAAGGCATTGATATCGACACGAGCCATTTCACCGGAAACTACCCACCGGAAGCTTCGATCGAAATGTGCGTGTCAGATCGTTATAATCCTGATACGGAGGATATTTGGTATCCGCTGGTGGAAAGACGGCCCCTCGGCGGTAACTCGCACCACTTGATCGGTGTGGATAGTCAATCGCCGATCAGCCATTTGCGCCTAAACATCTTCCCCGATGGCGGCGTTGCGCGGCTGCGGGTGTTTGGGGTGATCACGCCGGACTGGCACCAAGTCCCCCCTGGCGAGGCCATCGATCTAGCGGCGATGGTCCATGGCGGGCGGCCGATTGCGTGTAATGACGAACATTTTGGATCGCTTGCCAATCTCATCGCCCCCGGCAAGGGCATCAATATGGGGGATGGCTGGGAGACGCGGCGGCGGCGGGAACCGGGCCACGATTGGGGCATCCTTGCGCTTGGCGCCCCCGGCATCATCGAACAAGTCCTGATCGACACGGCGTATTTTAAAGGCAATTATCCCGACCGTTTCTACCTACAAGGTATGTTCGTAGAAGGTGATCCCGCAAAAATCGATCTCAAGGCGGCGGAAGAATGGCCAGTACTTCTCGAGGAACAGAAGCTTGAAATGGATCGGGAACACTTGTTCAGCACACAGATTAACAGGCACGCGCCGATCAACGCGGTACGCCTCAACATCATTCCCGACGGCGGCGTGAGCCGGTTGAGGCTGTTCGGCCGCAGAGTTGACACCGCGAAGAGCGCGACGCCCCCCTAGTCGCCGTCATATTCCTCCATGGGCAGACCACGGCGCTTCCAGCCTTGCGTAAACGTGCCGCCGACGACCCCTTCGGTCACATTAAGCGTGTTCGGCAGGCCGTTTCGTCCAAGCCGCCATTGAAGAGAGCGGGACCGCCCGCCGCTTGCGCAAATCAAAGCTATCGGTTTTTCGCGGCCGATGGTTTTGTCGATTTCGCCGATGAACGCTTCAAGCCCCCCGTCGATATACATGGACAGCAGGACCGCCCCTTTGGGGACACCCGTATCTTCCCATTCGGACGGATCGCGAATGTCGATCAGCACGATTTCGCCCGCGGAGAGCCGGTCGAAGGCTTGTTGTGGATCGATCCGCTCGGCGGCGTCGGCCGCAATCGGGGCCCATAAGAGAGCCACCCATAAAACCGCCAATGCTTTCATCATGGCATCACGCCTGCCGAAAAAGGGCGGACCCGGCTCAGGTGCCCGCGTCCGCCGCAATCTTGCTGCTATTGGGCGACCCAAGAGCCATCGGGCGCCTTGCAATAGACCTGCTCGCTGGTGCCTTGCTCGCCCGTGCCGGAATCAACCAAATGACCGCTGGTGGTGACGCATTCCTGATCGCCGGCCGACGCTTCCGTGGGCGCCGCCGTCACTTCATAGGATTTTTCGGAGCCGTCATCGGACGTCCAGTTCACCGTGGTCGGTTCGCCTGTGGCAACGGCTTGTTGTTCCGCATAATCCATGTGGCGCTCATCCGCCTTGGTCACGGCGCGTGCAATGAGGCAGCCGGCCGCAGCACCAGCGCCGGCGCCGATCAACGCGTTTCGGCCGCGCCGGTCGCCGCCGAAAATAGCGCCCGCAATGGCGCCGGCCGCAGCCCCCGCCGCGGCGCCTTTACCGCAGTTTCTCCACTTGCGGCCCGCTGCGTCCGCTGGCGGGATCAAAACACTTGCTGAAAATAAGGCCGCGAGGGCCACAACCCATGCCGTTCGTAACATTGTCAATTCTCCCAACCCCGATTGAGTTCCATGAAACTTCAGACGCCCGATACGCACCTACACAGCACAAGCTGTATAGCACATGAACGACCCCAGATCGACGCTGCGCCGCCTTACTCTGCCACCATCATCTGGTGCGCTCTGCCCAAAACCCGTCGGCTTTTTCAATGTATCCCGGAATGTCTTTTTCCCAGCGCTGCTGCGCCGAGCGGTCGAAATTGAGATAGAGCTTGCCGTCCACAACCCGCCAGACTTCCGGATCGCCGAACACCAAACTGTTTCCGGATCCAAGCGCATAGGCGCAATGGCCGCCATATTGCGGGCGGTTGGCATCGGGATCGGAGAGAAATCGGTCGAGATTTTCCTGGCTTGCGAACGTCCAGGTCACGCCCAGATATTCGGTGGAGAATTGCGGATCGCCCATCTCCGGTTCCCCTAAAAAGTAGGAAACAGCGTCGTAGCCGTTGAGCGCGTATTCCCACATGGCGCCTTTGCCGCCGAAGAAGCCTTTTTCGTAATTCCAAAGCGGTTCTTCCGCGAGGGCGGCGCCGCTTGTGCCCACGACCAGCAAAATTGTCACAGCCAGTGTTCTCACAAATGCACCCATGCTAAATCTCCCAAAAATTGAACCGACCCGAACTCGCACTCGCGCACAACCGAAATTGGCTCCTCAAACCGGCCGGGCGCCTATCACCGCATAACACGGAGACACCATGACCGATCTTCAAAAACGCTTGATCGACTTTATGGACAAGAACATCTACCCGAACGAGGACGCCTATCACGCGCAACTGAATGCGGCGGACAATCGTTTTGCGGCAGTGCCCTTGATGGACGAGCTCAAGGAAAAAGCGAAATCAGAAGGGTTGTGGAACCTGTTCATGCCCAAAGAGTTCGGTGGCATGACGAACGCAGAATATGCACCGCTTGCCGAAATCATGGGCCGCGTGTTGTGGGCACCGGAAGTGTTCAATTGCAACGCGCCGGACACCGGCAATATGGAAGTGTTCATGAAATACGGCACGGATGCGCAAAAGGAGCAGTGGCTGACACCGCTGCTCAACGGCGAGATCCGCTCAAGCTACGCCATGACCGAACCGGATGTGGCATCCAGCGATGCCACCAATGTGAAAACATCCATCATGCGCGACGGGGACGAATACGTCATCAATGGCCGCAAATGGTTCATCACCAACGCCATGTATGAGCGGACCAAGATCATCATCGTCATGGGGAAGTCAGATCCCGACAATGAAAACCGGCACTTACAACAAAGCCAAGTCTTGGTGCCCAAAGATACGCCGGGCGTTAAAGTCGTCCGTCCTCTGACCACTTTAGGATATGACGATGCCCCTATCGGCCATGCGGAAGTGCATTTCGACAATGTGCGGGTGCCGGCCGAAAACATTTTGCTGGGCGAAGGACGCGGCTTCGAAATCGCTCAAGGGCGCCTTGGCCCCGGCCGCATTCACCATTGTATGCGGCTGATCGGATGCGCCCAGCGTGCGTTGGAATTGGCCTGCCACCGCGCCGAAACCCGCGAGACCTTCGGCCGCAAACTGAGCAAACATCAATCCGTACGGGAAGAAATCGCCAAGTCCTTTGCGGAAATCGAACAGGCACGGCTACTGACGCTCAAGACAGCCCAACGCATGGACGAGGTGGGGGCACAATCGGCGCGGGATTTCATTGCGGCGTCGAAAATCACCGTGCCCCTCATGGCACAAACCGTGATCGACCGGTGCATGCAGATCCATGGGGCGGGCGGTCTGTGTGGGGATTACTTCATGGCGGAAGCGTTCAACTATGCGCGCTGGTGCCGTCAGGCGGACGGCCCCGACCAAGTGCATATGATGTCGCTGGGTAAACAGGTCATCGAACGCTACGCCCACAATTAGGTCCGACACACAACAGACAGGAATCGTCATCACGAGGAGCACATGCGCGACGAAGTGATCCAGGAACCTCTCGGACAGAGCCTGTTGCACTGGACTGCTTCGCTTCGCTCGCAGTGACGAAACGTTTCCCTGCACACCTCTAAACGCCGGCCTCGTCAAGGTCGGCTATGTCAAAGAGCGGCTCCCCTCGCCCGGGAGGTCCCTCTTCTACGATGCCACAAAGGCATCAGACGAATTTCCTCTCCTTCGAGACGCGCGTTTCACGCGCCCTCAGGATGAGGAAATTCTATTGCTCCACCCCTCATCCTGAGGAGGCTGCGTCAGCAGCCGTCTCGAAGGATGAGAGCCAAATCTACTCTGCGGCCACCCGGTGGCCAAGCGGTTCGGTGGACACAGCCACGATTTTCGGCGGCGACGTGAACTCCATCCCGTCTTCCAGCGACCCATATTTCAAAGTCATGGTGTCAAGCGCGTAGTTCTGCGGCAGCTTCCACGGATTCTTCGATCCCTGTTTCGGGAACAAATGCATGGAGCGCTGAATATAGCCCGACGAGAAATCGACCCATGGCGCTTCGGTCACGTCCGGATCCGTTAGGCGCGGCGTACACTGAGAATGTCCGTGCGCATCCATATGATTGATCAGCCGGCAGACATAGCTGCAAGTGAGATCGCTGCGCAGCGTCCAGGACGCATTGGTGTATCCGAAGGACGACGCCAGATTCGGCACATCCGTATACATCATGCCTTTGTAGTACATGGTGTCGGACAAATTGACTTTGCGACCGTCCACGAAAATCTCCGCGCCGCCCACCACCTGCAAGGCAAGGCCGGTGGCCGTGACGATCAGATCTGCCTCCAGCTCTTCGCCGGACTTTAGCTTGATGCCATTCTCCGTAAACGTCTCGATGTGGTCCGTGACCACAGAAGCTTGGCCTTCTTTGATCGCATCGAACAAATCGCCGTTTGGCACCAAACACAGGCGCTGATCCCACGGGTTGTAGGTGGGCGTGAAGTGGGTGCCAATATCGTAGTCTTCGCCTAATTGCTGCTGCACGCCGTCCAGAATCATCTTCTTGACCTTTTCCGGATTGCGCTTGCAGAGATTGTAGAAATACATCCCCATCAGCACGTTCTTCCAGCGGGTAATGCCGTAAGAGATCTTTGACGACACGTTTTCGCGCAGCCAATTGGCGATTGCGTCTTCTTGTGGGCGCGACACCACATAAGTGGGGGATCGCTGCAGCATGGTGACGTGGGCGGCGTCCTTCGCCATCTCCGGGACCAACGTCACGGCTGTCGCGCCACTGCCGATGACAACAACTTTCTTGCCCTTGTAATCGATGTCTTCCGTCCAGAATTGCGGGTGGACGACGCGGCCCTGGAATTTGTCCGCCCCCGGAAAATCAGGCGTATAGCCTTCGTCGTATTTGTAGTAGCCCGAACACATGAAAAGGAAGTTGCAGCTTAACTGGGTCACTTCCTTCGTTTCGGGGTGTTCCACGTCGACGGTCCAAGTGCTGTCTTCGGTCGACCAGGACGCACGCTTGACCATCGAGTTAAAGCGGATGTGCTTGTCGATGCCGTATTCTTCCGCCGTCTCTCGCAAATACTTCAGAATGGACGGGCCGTCGGCAATGGCCTTGGCGTCTGTCCACGGACGGAACGAAAAGCCCAGCGTATGCATGTCACTGTCGGAGCGAATGCCCGGATAACGGAACAGATCCCAAGTGCCGCCGATATCGTGGCGCCCTTCAAGGATCGCATAGGTTTTGTCGGGACATTTGGACTGCAGATGATAGCCCGCGCCAATGCCGGAAATGCCGGCGCCAACCACCAATACGTCGAAATGTTCAGCCATGGATGATCCGCCCTTCCAACTTCTTTGCATCTGTAAGGCGCAATGCGTTCGAGCCATATAGGCCGCTTCTTAAGAAAGCATAGCGTGATTCTGACAAATTGTCAGTTTCTAATTTGGGACCATAGTCTGCATTTTTCAAGACGTCAACAAAACTGACGCCGGCGTCATTTGTTAAATGATACCCGGCCGCCCACTCCCCCGGCCCAACCACCCGATAAGGGTACCCTTGGGGTGGTTGGGCCGGGGGAGTGGGCCGGCCTGGACCCTTCTTAGGTACCAAATAGATGGGTGCATGGGGTTCATCCCAATTTTCACATTCACCCCCCTCTCTTCCCCACGAAAAAAGGACCCGACTGGGTCCTTGGACGAGATTCGATCTGCTGTCACGCTGTCTCAAATTGGAACACTCTTCTCCTTGCCTCATGACCATTAGCGCCTGGCTGCATAGCATCATACATCACATCAGTATTTTTGTCCCAAGACGCCGGCGGCACTTAGGCGATCGATTTCGGCTCGTGATAGGTCGAATTCAGGCATTTCGGTGACAGTGCACTAAATAGTCCATTTCTACGGGTTGGGCGAAAACACACATGGCTATTTAGTGCACTGTCACCGGAATCAAATCCGAAATCACCGAAATGGGTCGGTCTTGAGCTTTGGCCCCCGCTTCGCCGGCCTTAACACGCGACCGGTTTGGCGTTCGAGCTTCTTTAAGAACGCTTGATCGCCCAATGGCCGGCCAGTGGACTCCGCACGCCGCAGCGCCATCGAGAGGTCTGCGTCCTCACCTTGCTCAATTAGTGCTGCAAAGTTTGGGTATCGCTCACGGATTGGCGCTGTATCCGTCAGTATACCTCGGCGCTTGCGCGATAATTGCTCATGCACACTCGACCAACGCCAGTCCACCGCACGCTTGACAAGGCGTGCCCGCACGGGATTCAGAGCGATGTAGCGTAACGCCGCCACTAAATGCGCTTCATCCATTGCCACACAGCCAAACCGCCCTTGCCAAAAATGACCTGTCCGCTGCATCCGCGCATGAATGTACCCCGCATAGCGCCGATGCACCTTGGAAAGCGCCCGGCGAATGCCGTCGGAGTCGCGGGGCGTAAGGATCAAATGCACATGGTTTGGCATAAGCACCCAGGCCCAAATACTCACCTCAGCCGCAGCGCAGTGTTCGCTTAGCAAATCGAGATAGAGCTGATAGTCATCATTCTTGAAGAATGTCTGCGCTCGGCCGTTCCCCAGTTGTGTGACGTGGTGGGGCAGATTGGGAATCACAATGCGTGCTAGGCGGGCCATGGCGCACCACAATCCCAAAGCTCAATTTGATCAACAAAGTGCACTGTCACCGAATTTAGATTCGTTTTCCTGATCATCACTTCTCCACCGTCAGCGCGATCATCCTGTCCTGGAACTCCTCTCGGGACAGGCCGAGCAGCTTCTGGTCCATATCCACAACCGTGGCCGCAATGAACAGATAGGCGCGAAGGCGGGCTTCTTTGGGTGCAAAGCCGAGATCTGAGAACACATCGGTCAAGAATTCCATTGATGCCTTGTCGAGTTTGCGAACCGAAGACGCCGCGGCTTTGTTGCTCTTCGCCCAGGCGCGCATGGCGATCATCAATTTGCGCCCATCATTCTTGAGCACGATTTTGGCGAGTTCCGTCATGCGGGTGAGCGGATTATCGGTCGCTTGCCGTTGCGCTTGCTGAAAATAAGCAATCATTTGTTCGTTCGAGAAATAATCCGCTAACGCGTTCAGATAATCGTCCAGGTCTTGGAAGTGGTGATAGAAGCTTCCCTTCGAAACGCCCAAGGATTCCGTCAGCGCGCGGATGCTGACGCCTTCTATGCCATTGTCGCGCAGCAGAGCCTGGCCTTCGTCCAGCCAATCGTTTCGCGTTAGTCCCGTTCCCAAGCGGCTCATCGCCTGCTGCCCTATGTAACGATATCTTGCTTACCCAAAACATACCTTATAGTATGTTTTGAAAGAAAGGAATATGTCATGGGCGCCCAGTCATCCGCAGGCAAATTTGTGCAACAAGCGCGCGAACTCGCGCCCTTGTTGCGGGAAACCGCGCGAGAAGCGGAATTGGCCCGCCAACCGCTGGACCGGGTGATCGATGCGGTGCGGGAAACGGATCTGTTTTCCATGATGACGCCCAAATACTATGGCGGCCACGAAGCGGACATTGATGACTTTTTCGAAGTGAGCCTTATCCTCTCGGAGGCCGACACGTCCATGGGCTGGCTCATCGGCTTTTACATCGAACACTGTTTTTGGTTCTGCCACTACCCGAAATCCGTTCAAGACGAGATCTTCGGCGACAACAATTATGCCCTGGCGCCGGGCGCCTTGTCGGTCGCGGGTGGCAAAGCGACACCCGTCGACGGCGGCTATCGCCTGAGCGGCCAATGGCAGTGGGGCACGGGTATTGTGCATGCAACATGGGTCATGGCAGGCGCGTTGCTGGACAAGGGCGGCGGCACTATCGTGCCCATGTTCTTCGTGCTGCCCCGCGAGGAAACGGAAACAATCGACACCTGGCACATGGCGGGCATGTGCGCCACGGGCAGCCATGATTTCAAAATCGACGATGTGTTCGTGCCGGAAGAGCGGGCGCGCCCCTTTGTCGACCTGCTCACTTTGAACACGGGCATTTCCAAGTTGTATGACGCACCCTTATACCGTACGCCGATGCTGCCCATTTTGGCGATCGCGGCAGGCACGCCGTGTTTAGGGGCCGCGAAACGCGCCGTCGCCGAATTCAAAGAACAATCCAAGCAGAAACTCGACATGAGCACGGGCAAGGTGCGGTCCGAAAACCCCTCGCGTCAGGTGACCGCCGCCCATGCCGCGCTAGAGGTGGAGATGGCCGAAAGCATGATGCGGTCTGTGGTGGCAGATGTGATGGAACAGCGGATCGATGCGCCAATTGCCACCCGCGCGGCCTGGCTTGCGCGCATGACGCACGCGGTCGCTACCTGCCGCGCCGCCATCAATAAGATCTGCGAAGCGTCCGGCGCGGGCTCCAACAATCTGGCCAATCCGCTGCAGCGCTGCTTGCGCGACGTGAACACAGCAGCCAACCACGTGGTCTTTGACCGGGACAGCCGCTATCGTGATTTCGGCCGCACTTTGGTGGATATGGACCCCACCAGCGCCCTACTTTGATAAGCAGTATGACGGAAACCCATTATGACCAAACTTTTGTATCTGGAAGCCAGTCCGCGTAAGGAACATTCTTACTCCTCTCGCGTGGCACGCGCTTTTTTGGATGCGTACAAAAATGTAAATCCGGAACACGAGATCGAACACTTTCCGTTGTTCGATGTGGAATTGCCGCCGTTCGCGGCCGAAGGCGCCAATCAAAAAATGGCCGCCATTATGGACATGATGCAAGGCGGCAGCGGCATTGAAGAAGCGGGCGAATGGGCCGGCGTCATGCAAGAGATCCGGCGTCTTGAAAGCGCGGATAAAGTGCTGTTGTCATCGCCCATCTGGAATTACTCGCTGCCCTATCGCCTCAAACACTGGATCGATTTGGTGGTGCAGGTGGGGACGACCGTGAAGGTCAACGAGAAGTTTGAATATATCGGGCAGGTTACCGGGCGCCCCCTGCAGATGATAATTGCCAGCGGCAGTCCTTACGAAGACCGTTTTCCGCTGGAAACGGACGGGACAAAGACCGACTTCATGCGGTCTTATGTGGATCATATCTTCAGGTTTATCGGCTTTACCGACATTCGCACCTTGCGCGTGATGCCCACCGGCATTCCCGGGCCGGACACAGAGGCCATGGTCGAACGCTGCGAGGCGCAAGCGCGGGAAGCGGCGGCAAACTTTTAGGCAATTACAAGCGTTCGCTATTCGCCGGTATAGGCCGCAGCGGTTCGTACCGCCATTGCGCGCGCCGTCTCGGGATTCTCTCCGGCGGCGATGTGCGCCGCGCACCACCCGTCGGCGCTGTCATGCACAAAGGCCTTGCCGGCATCGGACCCCATCCACGCGTCATTGGCCTCCCCGTTGATCGCGTCGCCGCCGCTTTCAAGGTGAAGCGCCATGCCCAGAAACGATAGGTCCCAACCGACACCGGTCGCGCCCGGCCCAAACTGCTGCCAATGTTCTTCGCCCGCGTCGTCCTTCGGCATAATGTGTTCGAGCGTCAATCGGGTCCTGCGCCCGTCGGGTGCAAGCCTGATGGTGACCCAGCTCATATTGCCGCCGAATTCCCACGTCACGTCCAGCGCTTCCGGAACATCGCATCGGATGATCGTGCCGTCCGCGTTGCCTTCCAGTTGATAGCGGCCGCCCCGTTTTAGATCGCCGCTGATGGGCAGGAACCATTTGGGAATCCTTTCGGGATTGGTCAGCGCGTCCCAAAGGTCGCGCCGGTCCGTATCGTAAATGCGGGTGGCGATGACCGCACGGGCCGGCTGCCCTTCGTGATCCCGGTCCGTCACTTCGCGCAATTCCGCCCCTCGGGCGCGGCTGTAATCCATGGCCATGGTGCATCTCCTAAGAAGAGCCTCATCATACACAATTCTTCTCTCATTCCACTGGCCTCACCTTCTCCGCTATACTTGGCGAATCTCAAGGGGAGAAGGAGAATGATAACAAAACGGCTTCTGGTGGGCGGCGCTGCGGGCCTGGTAGGCGCCGGCGCGTTGGGATGGGCCTATCGCAACGAATTCCTCCGTTGGCGGATTGCTTCGGCGCGGAATGTGGACGCTGTCGTCAGCGATGCGCTGCGGGCTGACGACGAGACGTGCATGCTCACACCGGTTCAAGATGAAGGCCCCTATTTCGTACGCGCGCCCGTGCGCAGCGATATTCGCGAAGACCGTCAGGGCATTCCGCTCAAGCTTGCCTTGCGAATTGTCCGCGCCGACGGCTGCGCACCGTTGCCCAACGTGCTGGTGGAAATTTGGCATTGCGACAATGCGGGCCGCTATAGTGCGTATCCGGAGGATATGAGCCGCTCGCCCTTCGATACATTCCGATTGGTGGGCTCGCGAGCTGTCGATGGCCACGTACCGCCCTTCAACGACAAAACCTATTTGCGGGGCGCACAGGCAACGGATGAGAAAGGCTATGTGGGATTCCAGACCATCGTTCCCGGATGGTACGACCCGCGCATTCCCCACATTCATGTGAAGGTGTTTCGGGACGACGAGAGTTTGCTCACCACCCAGCTTTATTTTCCCGACGCGCTCACGTCCGAGATCTATAAAACCCATCCGGATTATGCGCCCTATGGCCCCTGCCCCTACACAACCATCAACGACACAGTGATCGGCATGTATCCCGATGCCAGCGGATTGTTGTTGCAGGCCGTACGGGGAGCCGATGGCATGACGGCATCGGCTCTTTTGGGCATTGCGTAGCGCCCCGATGAGGAGATTGCAGATGAAACGCTGGACCTTTGCTCTTACAGTTTTCGTGGCCGCGCTCGCTACCAACAGTGTCGTTGCCGAGGAACCGGACGCCGATGCCGCCCTGCTTGAGAAAGCGCGTGCCATTCATGAAGCCGCGATTGTGATCGATGCCCATGCGGACATTGTGCTGCCCGGTCAACCGAACCGCTATGCGGGACCGGATGGGTTGTCGCAAGTGCATCCCAGCAAACTTGCCGGCGGCGGCGTCAATGCAGTGGTGATGGCGGCCGGCATCGGCTATGGACCGCGCACGCCGGAAGGCGATGCCGCCGCCCGTACCGTGATCAACGAAGAATTGATTGCCGCACGCGCGCTTGCGGAAACCAATGCCCCAACCATGGCGATCGCCACGTCGGCGGGCGACATCAGCGCAGCGCATCAGGCCGGCAAGATTGCCATGATCCTCGGCTTTCAAAATGCGCGGGCACTCGAACGGGATTTGGATGTGCTCAATGACCTCTACAATGCCGGCGTGCGCGTGTTTGCGCTCAATCATTTGGGACACAATGATTTCTCGGATTCATCGCGGCCTAACTTCAACGGCGACACGGGCGCTTACGAGGTGCAAGAAGAACATGGCGGACTTTCCGATTTAGGCAAGGCGGCCATCGCCCGGATCAACAAGCTGGGCGGCATTGTGGATGTGTCGCAGATGTCCAAGAACGCCACGCTGGAAACAATCGACCGTTCCAAAGCGCCGGTGATTGCGAGCCATTCGAACGTCCGTACCCTGTCCAATGTAACCCGCAATTTATCCGATGAAGAGATTGACCGGATTGGGGAAACCGGCGGCGTCATTCATGTGGCGGTGTTCAGCGCCTATTTGGTGGATCTGTCGGACCCGGAGCTCTTGGCACGGATCAAACAGGTGCGGCTCGATGCGGGGCTGCCGGAGGCTTACTCCTATCCCTTCGAGCTCTATTGGGAGATCGATGATGAGAACGACCGCAATGCCTTCCTGATGGCCATGCGAGATACCATCGGGCGCAGCAGTGTCGACCGGCTCATCGACCATATCGACTATATCGTCCAGCGCATTGGAATCGACCATGTGGGTGTGGGCTCTGACTTTAATCATGGCGGCGGCATTGACGGGTTCGCCGACGCCAGTGAGGCCTTCAACCTGACCCTGGGATTGGTGCGGCGGGGTTATGGGGGCGACGACATTGAAAAGATTTGGGGCGGCAATTTCCTGCGCGTGTTCAGCGAGGCGGAGCGCGTGGCCAAAAGTCTGAATTAATCCCCCATGCACATTACGGCCTTGTCGGAATCGGAATGGCGTCGCGCCAAAGCCATCCGTCTGCGCGCCTTGACGGACACGCCCGATGCCTTTGGATCAACCTCGGCGGAAGAACAGGATCAGCCGGAAGCCTTTTGGCGGGCACGTCTTGCCGCAACGGACCGGGTGACCTTCATCGCCACTCTAGATGGCGAAGATGTGGGGCTCGCCGTATGCGCGCCGTTCGATGGACTCGAGTGCACTGCCGGGCTCTTTTCCATGTGGACCGCGCCGGACGCCCGCGGCAAGGGCATCGGCACCGCATTGGTGTGGGCGATCGTTAACTGGGCGCGTGACCGTAAGTTCGAGCAGCTTGTCCTTGATGTGGCGGATAATAATGCACCGGCCATCGCGTTATATGAGAAATGCGGCTTCGTGCCCACGGGCAAGGTGGGCACCTTGCCCCCACCCCGGACGCACATCACGGAACACCGGCGCGCCTTACCGCTTTAGCCGTTCCTCAAAACCAGCCTATGCGTCGAAGCGGAACGCCTTCTGCAAGGCGGGCCGAGCTTTCAGCCGCTCCACATAGCCGTTCAGGTTCGGCATGGTCTCGCCCACATGGCCCATGCGATGGGACATGAGGATCGAGTGTCCCAGCATGATATCCGCACCGGAAAAATTACCGATCAGATAGTCGCGGCCCGCAATGGCTCTTTCGACCGGTTCCAGCGAACGCACCAACAGGCGCTCCGCTTGACCGCGAACGGTGGCGTCCTGACGATCCGGCGGCAGCAGAAGCGTATGCACCACAATCGTATTGATCGGCGGCATCACCATGCCTTCGCAATAGTGAAACCATTGCAGATATTCCGGAAACTCCGGCGCATCCACGGCGGGTTTCAGGCCGCCATTCTTGTGCCGTTCCAATATGTAATCGGTAATGGCGCCGCTTTCCCAAATGGTAATGTCGCCGTCTTCCAGCACCGGCACGCGGCCGAGCGGATGACGGGCCCGATGTTCATCGGATTTCAGATCCTTCGGACTGAACGCCATTTGGTTCAATTCATAAGGCAATTCCAGCTCTTCAAGCAGCCAGAGAATACGTACCGCGCGCGAATTGGGGGCAAAGTGTAGTTTGAGCATCCTGTTCCTCCGGTCATGTTGGGGCGAGAGCCAGCTTAGTCTTATAACAGAACTTTTGTTGGCTTACCGGTACAGAGTTTCCCTTACGGCAAGCAAGCCCTAAATTGGCACGGCGCCAAGTGCAAGCGATCGGTTTCCTACGTATACAGACGTCTTTTGGGTTACGTCTGGTCGGAGCCCGGCACGGCGCGGATCAGCATGACCGTGACGATGATCGCGACAAACGCGACGATGTAAGCGGGCATAAACGCCAAGAACCCGAAAATGTCGCCCTCGCCAAACCGGCTGCCCGCTACAGACAATCCGCGGTTGGGGGCCATCACCCCAAAGAGATAGAACGCGGCGTTGCCGTAGACGACCGCTACAAGTCCCACCGAGGTCCACCGAATGAGGCGATCTGTAAGCGCCAAATAGGGCAGGACCAGCGCATAAATAATGGCCAGAAGCCCGTTCAAGATGTTGCCCGTGTGGACGGCGCGCCATTTGGCCGGGTCGCCCGGGATCTCAATCTGTATCGACCAAGGCAGCGGCAGGGGCGCGATCTCCTTGAGCAAACTGAAGGTGAAAAAGAACCCGCCCAAAAAGGCCTATCAAGATGACGATAGGCCCATGGCGGATCATGAGCCGCTGTGCTTGAGCGAGCATGTGGTTCGTCCCCAATCGCTCGTCTTGTTCTGCTAGTCACTCTACGCTTTTTGAGAAGCGGTCGCGCAAATTTGCACCCGCGCCCCGGGGCGCTACAATTGCGTACAAGCCCGCCATTCCTTATGTGATGAGGCAATTGGGAAACGAAGCTTGCGCCAAAAGGAGCCGAAGAATGAACGATGCCCCCACCTACACGCCGCCCAAAGTCTGGACCTGGGAACAGGAAAGCGGCGGGCGATTTGCCAACATCAATCGGCCCATAGCAGGCCCCACTCACGACAAAGAGCTGCCCGTGGGCAAGCATCCCCTGCAGCTTCACTCTCTGGCCACCCCTAACGGCGTCAAGGTGACCGTGATGCTGGAAGAGCTTTTGGCGCTGGGACATGAGGGGGCGGAATACGATGCTTATATGATCAATATCGGTCAAGGCGATCAGTTCGGCAGTGGCTTCGTGGACATCAATCCGAATTCAAAAATCCCGGCACTGCTGGACCGCTCCACCAAGCCAAAGCCGACGCGCGTTTTTGAGTCCGCGGCCATCCTATTGTACCTAGCCGAAAAATTCGGGGAGTTCGTGCCGAAGGATCCAAGCCTGCGGGCCGAGTGTTATTCCTGGCTCATGTGGCAAATGGGCAGCGCGCCGTATCTTGGCGGCGGCTTTGGCCATTTCTACGCTTATGCGCCGGAAAAATGGCAATACCCCATTGACCGCTACACCATGGAAGTGAAACGGCAGTTGGATGTGCTGGACCGCCACTTGGCGGACAATCAGTACTTCGCCGGCAAGGAATATACCATCGCCGACATGGCCATTTGGCCGTGGTATGGCGCCTTGGTGAAAGGCACGCTTTATGAAGCGGGCGAGTTCTTGGATGTGCAATCCTACAAGCATGTTAATCGGTGGACGGATGAAGTCGCCGAACGCGAGCCTGTTAAACGCGGCCGCATGGTGAACCGCGCTTGGGGTAAGCCCGAAAGCCAATTGCGCGAACGCCACGACGCCAGCGACTTCGAACTGCGCACGCAGGACAAGCTGGAACCGGAAGAAACAGAAGAAGCAAGCTAACCGCCGTCATTGCGAGAGGCGGCGAAGCTTTGGCTTCGCGCAGGCAGGTCGCTCCGCTCCTCGCGATGACGCCCTATGGTCTTCTGCACACAAAAACAGAAACTTCATTCACGGGAGGAAACCCATGAAGATCGGCGCGTTTATTTTCGACACGGACTATTCCATTGACATCGCGGAACTGGCGCAAGAGATGGAGCAACGCGGCTATGAGGCCCTTCTTGTGCCAGAACACACGCACATCCCCGCAAGCCGCCAGTCCCCCTGGCCGGGCGGCGGCGACTTGCCTCAAGAGTATTGGCACACCTATGACCCGTTCGTATCTCTGTCCTTCGCTGCAGCCGCCACCAAGAACCTAAAAGTGGGGACGGGCATTTGCCTGCTGCCGCAGCGGGATACGTTGGTTACGGCCAAGCTGGCCGCGAGCCTTGACCGCATGTCGAACGGGCGCTTTTTGTTCGGCGTCGGTGCCGGCTGGAACCGGGAAGAGCTGGAACATCATGGGCAGACCTTCGCGTCGCGCTTTAAGCGCCTCGAGGAACAACTGCAGGCCATGAAAGGCCTGTGGTCCGAGGACGAGTTCGGTTTCAAGGGTGATTTTGTACAGTTCACACCCAGCTGGTCTTTCCCGAAGCCAATTCAGCAGCCGGGCCCGCCGATGATCTTAGGCGGCGAAAGCGACCACACCCTCAAGCGCATCATGAAATATGCCGATGGCTGGCTGCCCCGTGGCCGCGGCGGTCTGGATATGGCGAAGGAAATGGCGCGCTTCAAGCAACATGCCGACGAGGCCGGCCGAGACATCAACGATCTTACGGTCAGTCTGTTTGGCGCCGCGCCTAAGCCGGAAGCCCTTGACGGCTATCGTGAAGCAGGATTGACACGGGCGCTTCTGCCCTTGCTCTCCGAAGACCGGGACAAGGTTTTGCAGCGGCTCGATAAGTACCAGCCGCTTCTTCAATAGGAAATGGCCGGCCCCTACCGTCAGTGCGTTGCCGTTTCTGTCTGCGGCGCCGAGCCCACGGCGGTGGAGGCAGCACTACTCAATTGGGTCGCAGCCTCAGCAGAAGGCAGGCGTGCCGCGATGTGTCCATCGGGCCGCACCAGCAGCACGTCGTCTCCGGAAAATAGATCCGTAAACTGATCTTCTGCTGGTTTGATGGCGCTGTCCGGACTGATCGGAATTAAGCTAACAGGAAATCCTTGATCCTTGAGCTCACCGATCTGAACTGTCAGGGCCGCGTCCGCATTCGTGAAAGTCAACACAAGGAAGCGATCACCGGTCACCAAATCCAAGGTGGACAGGCGCTCCTCACCCCGCTGCAGCCAGCAATGGGGCAACCGCGCACCTGGCGTTGTTGAGGGCACGTATTGTGAAACGGGATGATCCGGCGTTGGCGGTGCCCCATCGTTCACAATCGCGGGCGATTCATAACAGACACCGAGATCCAGCCCAGCCATGTTGAAATGCGCCGCCTGGCGGTCAATGGCCGTTTGCACGGCAGCTTGTCGGTTGGGATCTGCGAGCACTGTGTCAAAATCGGGCATGCTTGGCACCCCGTCACCATCAACATCCAGCGCCTGCGCCACTTCCACCATATTACGAAAGTTTTGATGGCTTTGGCCGGAATTGGCCACGGCCGACGGACGTCGCTCTGTCTCATAGGTGTCGAGCAAAGCGGGGTCATGCCCCTTCAGCACCATCGCGATCTTCCAGGTGAGGTTGTGGGCATCTTGGAAACCGGTGTTCATACCGATGCCGCCTGTTGGCGGAAAGCGATGGGCCGCATCGCCGACCAAAAAGACGCCGTCCTTTTGATAGGCACTCGATACTTGCGCCGTCATCACCCAGGTATTGATACTTTGAATATCTGCCTTCACATCGGCGCCGATCGCCTTCCGCAGAAGGGCCGCATACTCAACCTCATCTAAGCGTTCCGGCGGTTGCTCCGTATCCAGTGTTTTCATGAAGATCCAATTGCTGTCGATATCGTGGGCAATGAAGACACCTAGGCAGTCGGGGTCCATCACCCAAAACAACAACCCTTCCCGGTCCTTCAGATGTTCGCGAAGGTTCGCGTGAAAGTGGACGTTCACATAGCTTTGGATATGGTGCGGTCCTTCCATCTCGGCACCGATGGCGGCGCGCACACGGCTGCCGGCACCGTCGGCACCGATAACAAAGCGAGACTGAATATTGATCGTTGAGCCATCACGCCGCTCAATACGCGACACATATCCATTTTCGTTTTGTTCCAAGGCCGTCCAACTGTGATTGAAGAGAAGTGGCATTTGATCGGACAGATGGCCCGCCAGCACGCCTTCGAACTGATCTTGGCTTAGATTGCAGGTGGGCGTGGGGGTTTGCGCGAACATGCGCATGACCGCCGCTGGATCATTCGCCATCGAATAGACCCCCAAATCCCGCCCAACGAGGTGATCCACCCAACGGATGTTGACAGTGTCCATCGGGTCAGGGCCCAGCGAGCGGATCTCGTTGTCATCAATGCCGAGAGAACGGCAAATTTCCATGGTCCGGCTTGAGATCACATGGGCTTGCGGTGCTTGATGGAGGCCGCTTCGTCGCTCGACGATGGCGCAATCGACCCCCAGTTTCTCGAACATCAAAGCGGCGGCAAGGCCCACGGGACCGGCACCCACGATCAAAACATCCGTCTGCTGATCGGTCATAGTTTCTGCTCCACCACGGGATTGGACAATGTGCCGATGCCGGCCACCTCAATGTCGACCACATCGCCATCTTGTAAGAAGCTTGGCGGGTTGCGAAGGGCTCCCGCCCCTTCGGCGGATCCGGTGACGATCACGTCGCCAGGTTCGAGCCAGGTCACCTCCGAGATGTGGGAAATGAGGTCGGCGAAGGAAAAAATGAGATCGTCGATCTTCATGTTCTGGCGCACTTCTCCGTTCACGCGGGTTTGCAACACCAGATCGCTCATGGAGACTTCATCGGTCGTCACCATCCACGGTCCAAACCCGCCGCTGTGGTAGCCATTCTTGCCGGTCGTCACTTGATGACTGCGGATCTGGTATTGGCGCGCCGACCCATCATTAAAGCAGCTGTAGCCCGCGATATGCTTCGGCGCGTCTTCAACGGAGACATTGCGGCAGCGCTTGCCGATGATGACGGCAATCTCGCCTTCGTAATCGAAATTGGGTTCCAGCGCCGGCCTCTCCATGGGTTGGCCATGCCCCACCAATGTGTGTTGCGAGCGCAAAAAGAACATGGGCACCTTGGGCAGCTCGCCAAACTTCATGCGGTCTTTGGCTTCGTGATAATGGCTGTGGGTGTTCAGTCCTGCACACCAAATCGCCCCGGAATTGGGGATAACCGGAAGCCATTCCACATCCGCCAATGAATGATCAGCGGGTGTTGAGTCAGCAATGTCGCGAGCACCATCAAAACCGTTTGCGATCAAGTGGCGCACGGTCGGCGCTTCAGCGCCCAGCCGCCCGCCAAGATCAATAATGCCGTTATGAGTCACCACCCCGTAAGAGGGCTTCTTGTCGAACGTATAACTCGCCAATTTCATTGGTCGTCTCCTTTAGCGCGGACTAGTCGGCAATTGTCAAAAGCTTGGCGATTGTGTCGGCCTGTGCGTCAATCATGGCTTCACTCAAGGCATCTTCGCCGGTGAGGAGATCGCACTCTGTCGCCATGGAAAAAATCGACGCGCTGCCCACCAACAAGTAGTAAAAATTGGTAAGCGGAATATCCGGTATCATGTGGCGCTTTCGTCCATCGTCGAATAAATCAGCGACAGTTTCATAGAATTCGCGGGTATACTGATCGACTAACCATTTGAGACGCCAGCTATTGCCGCGCCCTTCGTCAAACATGATGCGCGCAAATTCGGGCACGGCGGCGCTGGCCCGCACATAGCGACGGATCAAAAAACGGACCCTCTCGCCGGGCTCAATATCCTTTGACTGCGTGAAGGCTGGACCTAAAAAACCACGCATCCGCTCATAGACCCGTTCGGTGCAGGCCTTCCAAAATTCTTCCTTGCTGCCGAAGTGGTAGGTCATGAGGTTTCGCTGAACACCCGCTTGCGTCTCGATCTGCCTCGTGCTGGTGCCCTCGTACCCTTGCTGAGAAAAGAGCGCGATGCCGGCCTCGAGCAGCTGATCCCGTGTTTTCTCCGTCTTTTCGCTTTTTGGACTGGCGATTTCTGCTGCGGCTTGCCGGATCATTGGGAACGGGCCTTTCACGTATTTGACAATTGTCATAATTTAGTTTACTTGTTTTGACAAGTGACAAATTTCATTTTTCAGGGAAAGGACACGCCATGACGGAGACACTGGCCCTCGCGGTCCCCAAAACGGCAAAAGAACGCGGCAAGATCGCGCCAGTGAAATTCGCGCATATCGTTTACAAGACCGGCCGATTTGATGAGATGGTCCAGTGGTACCGGACAGTTCTGGAAGCTGAAGTGGTGATGGGGTCACCGATGGTGACGTTCCTGGCCTACGACGATGAGCACCACCGGATTGCCATCATCAATATGCCTGATGCATCGGACAAACCTGGGAACGCCGCCGGTATGGACCATTGCGCATTCACATACGAGTCGATAGGTGATCTATTCGCGACTTACGAAAGACTGGCGGGCTCCGGCATCAAACCTTATTGGTGCATCAATCACGGTCCCACATTGTCGATGTATTATCAGGATCCGGACAAAAACCAGGTAGAACTCCAAATCGATGTCTTCGACAGCAATGAAGCGGTGAACGCTTGGTTTAAAGACAGCGACTTTGACACCAATCCAGTCGGCGTTAGGTTTGATCCGGATGATTTGCTGACGCGCTTTAAGTCGGGGGAAGCTCGCGAGTCGCTTCTCAAACGTCCACGCATTGACCCCAGTGAGTTGCACGCTCAGTTTCCGGGGTAGAGCATCTCTCTCGTCACGATCTTGATTACGGGAGACGCAAAGAAGCACACCCAATTATAGATGTCATCCTCGCGAAAGCGAGGATCCAGTAAAGGTAGTTCTTCCAATTGAAACACTTTCGATACTGGATCCTCGATCACGCGCCATTCGGCGCTGTCGAGGATGACAGTTATCGTTCTATGATCAGTTCGGCATCATGGGCCGGTCATCTTTGGTACGCGCGCGTCCGAAGGACGGCCGGGCATAGCACTTGTCGATCCATGCGCTCACATGCGGGAACGCCGATATGTCGACCTCGACCGCCTGCAGGATCTGCATCACGCCCGCCACATTGAGATCGGCAATCGTGAAATCATCCCCAATCAGATAGGCCTGCTTCGCCAAATGATCGTCCAGCACCTTGAGCGGACGTTGGAGTCCTTCGGTGGCTTTCTCAATCACACTCGGGTCGCGCTTGTCTTTCGGGGTGAAGAATTTCTGGACCACGATCTGCATTTGCAGCGGCTCGATCTCGCTGATGGCCCACACGCTCCATTGCTGGGCGCGGGCTTGGTCGGCCGGATCGGCGGGAAACAATTCGCCGCCATAGGTCTTGGCCGCGTATAGATTGATGGCCATGGACTCGAACAAGGTAAGATCGCCGTCAACCAAGCACGGGATCCGTCCATTGGGGTTGATCGCAAGGTATTCCGGCGCCTTGGATTCCTCGACGAAATGGGTCGGCACATGTTCGTAGTCGACGCCGGTTTCTTCCATTGCCCAGACCGACCGAAATGCCCGCGATCCGCAAATGCCGTAGAGAGTTGGACGCGCCACCTGTTTCCTCCTGAGTTATGTCCTCGTTGAGGCCGGACAATAATGCGCGTCTTGCGGAACTGCAATGCGGTCAGTGATTCCACCAGGGCCGGTCGGAGAACGCTCTCAAATCAAGTTCGTGGGTCCATGCCGAGCGATGCTGTTGCGATAGGTGATAATAGGTCTCGGCCATTTTGCTGGGCAACAACAAGCCATCATGCTCCATGCCGCGCGTTTCCCGAAGCTTTTGGTAGCTTTCCTCGCCTAACAATTTGCCCAGAGTGTCGGGGGCGTCGACTGCCCCGTCCACGAGAATGTGGGCGATGTGCACGCCCTTTGGCGAGAACTCTGCATTGAGCGTTTGACACAGCATGCGGCGTCCGCCCATGGCCGCCGCGTGAGAGTGTTGACCCGCATTACCCCGCACGGCCGCCGTGGCCGACGTCACCAAAAACGTGCCATGACCGCGTTCTTCCATCCGGGGGCATACGGACTTTGCTATGCGAAACAAAGCGAAGTTCGCCATGCGCCAGCCTAGCTCGAACTGTTTGTATGTCGTGTCCGCAAGGGGGCGGTCGCCGATCTGAGCCCCAAGATTGAAAAGCACCACCTCGATCGGGCCGATTTCGGATTCGACCGCGGCCACCCGATCTTCGATGGTGTTCTCTTCCACCGCGTTCAACAGATATCCGGAGGCATCACCGCCATCGGCTTTGATGTCGCCGACCAGCTTGTCCAAACCATCTTGGTCGCTCCGGCGGCAGAGCACCGAATGATAGCCTTCAGCCGCGAATTTTTTGCCAACCGTGCCGCCAATGCCGGCACCCGCACCCATTACGAAGCAAACTGGTTTCATTTGATGCGCCTCCTCGATGTGGAGAGACCGCGGGGGAAGCGATCTCCGGGATTAGTCCGTCTTAAAAATGAACTTAATCATATCTACGTGGGCTTGGCTACCGGTGGATTCAAGAAGTATGTCCCATCTTGTCCCCTTAATCCGACCACAAAAAAGCCCCGCTCCCAAGAGCGGGGCTGATTGAATCGATTTTTTTTCGGAGAATTAGCCGCGAATAACGCGGCCTGGGCGTGCGCCCGTATCCTGATCGTTCTCGCGAGTCTTTGCGCCCGCCACGAACGTATTCAGATAGCCTTCCGCCGGTTGGAGAATGCGGGCACCACCGGCCGGCAGGTCGTTAGCCACTTTCAGTTCGCCCAAATTCAAGCGATCAAGGTCAAACACATTTAGGTCGGCCTTTTTGCCCACTTCGATGCTGCCCCGATCGGTGAGGCCAAACAGATCCGCGTTTGACTTGGTTTGCTTCGCCACGATCAGTTCAATGGGCAGCCGCTCGCCCCGCGTGCGATCGCGCACCCAGTGAGTTAGCTGATAGGTGGGCGCCACCGCATCGAAGATCAAATTCACATGGGCGCCCGCATCGCTGAGCCCGATGGTGGTTTGCGGATGGGTCAGCATTTCATGGATGACGTTGAAGTTGCCGTCGATAAAGTTCGCCCCCAGAAGAATGGCAAACCGCTCGCCGTCGCCGCTCACCAGGAAGTCGTACATGTAGTCATGCACGTCTTGACCGGCTTGGGCCGCCAGCGCCTCAATGTTATGCGATGCTTCAGGCTCATAATTGATCGGCATGTCAATGGGGAACATGGCGGGTGCCGCCATTCCCAGCAGACCAAACACATTCGCCATGGTCCCCGGCTGATCCGGCATAATGTCCTTGTCGGACATGATGGCAGCCTTCACTTCCGGCTTGCGCATTTCGGCAAGCATTTGGTCGAAGGGCAGCTTTGCCAATTTGAGATACGTCTCGCGCCGTTGGAACATGTGGTAAGACTTGAGGCTGGTGACGAAACCAATGGGCCGCGATGCCACTTGCGGCCGCATGAAGACGCCTTCGCGGTTTGCCTTTTCAACCAACTCCATACAATTGCGCCATTGATCAGGGCGATCGCCGTTTTGCGCCAGCGTGAAGGTGACGTTCCGGCCACTTTCTTTGCCGACGGCCGCGAATAGCTCGACTTCCTGTTCCGTTGTGTATTTTTCGGGCCCGGCGATATCGCCCACGACACCGGCAGGAACGGCTTGGAAGACGCCTTTGCCTGCCTTCTTCATGGCGCGGCCGATTGCCAGCAATTCGTCCCGTTCCGCATAGGTGCCGGGGATCGGTTCCCCAAGAACCGACCGGTGTCCGATCGTGCGGGACGTGGAAAACCCAAGGGCGCCTGCTTCCAGCCCTTCGCTCACGATTTTGCAAATAGCATCGAGATCTTCTGCCGTTGCATCTTCATGTTTGAGCGCCCGTTCCCCCATGACGTAGTTGCGCACGGCGCTGTGCGGGATTTGCGTGCCCACATCCATGGAAAACTGCCGGGTGCCCAGATAATCGATGTATTCCGGGAAGGTCTCCCAATTGCCCCATTCGATCCCTTCATAAAGGGCCGTACCCGGAATATCTTCCACGCCTTCCATAAGCTCGATCATGCGTTGTTCGCCCCCAGGCGGACACGGTGCGAAACCAACGCCGCAATTTCCCATAACAATACTGGTCACGCCATGGCTGAAGGACGGATCAAGCGTGTCGTCCCAACTGACCTGACCGTCGAAATGGGTATGCACGTCCACCCAGCCGGGCGATACATACGCGCCGTCGGCATCGATGGTTTCCTTGGCCGCTTCATCAATCTTTCCGACCGCGGAAATTTTCCCGTCTTGTATGGCGACATCGCCGACAAAAGGTTTTTTGCCGGTGCCGTCTACAATGCGGGCACCCTTAATGATGTAGTCGTGCATTGTGATCCTCGACTTTTTTTGTTTTCTTGGTTCGGTCAGCTTCCCGGCGTGTTGCGCACATAGGGGTTTCCGCGTTCGGCGGTCATCTCCATCTTGATGCCGTTCACCTTCCACCCTTTGCTGGTGCGCACAAAGGCATGGGTGTAATTGCCCCATACCTCCCAGAATGCATCATTGCCGTTTTCCGGCTCGGCGCCCGCAAGCAGCCGGTTCCAGGCATAGCCATGGGAAAGCATCACGGCTTCGGTCTCGCTGAAGAACGTCACCCGATGATTGCTGCGCATATGAAAGCTGGTTTTGTTTTCAGTAAGGTTCGACGCCCAACCATTGACCAGTTGTTGAGAGGTCATGGGACCTGGCGCGCTGCCGTCCAACGAATTGAAATCTGCGATGATGTTGGCTTCAAAAAAGCTGCGCGCCGCGCGCCAATCTTTGGCGTCAACGGCCGAATCGATTGCGTCCGCTATGCGGATCATTTCGGCGATATCGCGCTGGTTCTGTTCGGTGATGGTATCGCCACCGATACTTGGTTCGGGCGCCGGCGCAGGCTGTGCATCTTGGGCCAAGCCCGCAGTGGCAAAAGAAAGTGCAAAACCGGCGAGAATAGCGAGGGGAGCAAGGGGAGATTTCACGAGACTGGTCCTTTTGTACATGACACAACACAAAGGCCGCGCCCGACGGAATGGTCGCCGAGACCCGGAAACACTAAACGAGTGTTTAGGTCGCGGTGCTTCGGGTTTCAAGCAATATCGGGCTACAAAGAGCCGAATCACCATAATCGCCAAATAAACACAAAGTAACAACGCTCTTCGGCGCGCGTTTTACTTATTCGCGATTGCGGACGCCTGGTCGGCCCGCAAGCAGCCCGCCCCCGAAAACCACGCCTAAGACGATAACAAGGGCGGCGGCCATAAACATAACGGGGTAACTGCCCGCCTCGATGGCGAAGCCCAACGCCGGCGCCGCCAGCAGGGCGGCCCCATCGTCCAGCGCATTGAAAATGGAGATGGCCGAGCCGCGGTCCGCGTCATTCGCCCGCTCGGTCACCAGCGCCAACAGCACCGGATAGCCAAACCCGTGACCCACGCCACAGACAAGGGCCGCTAGGACAAAGAGCGGAACGGCCGATGTTACCGACACCAGCAGAAGACCTGCGGCATAGGCCAGCAATGAAGCAATTGCGACCCTCTGATGCCCAAGCCGGTCGGGCAGCCCGCCGGCAAAGAGGCGTAAGACAATCGCGGTCACCGTATACACGGTAAAGAACAGTCCGATCGATCCGATGCCGGTGATGCCGACCCACGTCTTGAGAAACACGAAGACGCTGATCATGGAAAAGAAGAAGGCCCCGGCCAACAGCCACACACCGACCAAGGATGGCCGGATCAAGGTTTGCAGCCACCCTTGCGCACTGCTCCCGTCTTCTTCGGCACCGGCGGGCTTTTTCCCGTCGAGCCAAAAGACCATCAGCATACCAACAATCGACAGAACCATGCTGGTAAGAAAGATGCCCTGATAGCCCCCCAACTCAATTGCCCCGTTGCCGACCGCGGCGCCTAAGCCCACGGCCCCCATGGCGGAAATGCCGAACAAGGCAAAGCCTTGGCTTCGATTGCGTTCCGGAATCACATCCGAGGCGTAAGTAAAGAACGCAACGTTGAGAACGGTCTCGATGGCGCCATGAAGGATGCGCAACGCGAATACGGACAAAAGAGACGATGCCACCAAGAAGCCCGCGCACAAAATCACATTGAGCAGGGAGCCAATGACCAGCACTTGCCGCCGGCCGCGCTGGTCAAGCCAGCGCCCGACAAACGGGGCAATCGCAATCGAGGCAAACTCTGTCAAAGCGACAAGCCAGCCGATGGTCTGTTCGCCTGCGCCAAGCGCCTTCAGGTGCCCCGGGAAATGCAGGAACAGATAGAACGACGTCATCTGCGCCAGATTGGCCAGGAAACACAGCACAAAGGGGCGTGAGCGAAAGATCTCTAGCATCGCCCCGCGCTTCGGCCTCTAGACGCCAGGGTGCATCCCTTGCAATTTTGAGATTCTTTTGGCACTCTATATGTCAATATATTCGATCGAGAATCAAAAGGCATCATATGGCCATTGCGGAAACCGACGAATTGGGTTTTGAGGCGCCTGCCCCCGTAGGACACCCGGGACGGGCCGGCCTGCCGGCTAGCGCGTCAACCGGCCCAGAGATTGGCGAGCGCCTACCGGACTTCGCGCTGCCTGACGCCTTCGGCAACACGGTGCGTTTTCATGAGCACCGGGGGGCGTCGAAATCTGCCGTCGTCTTCTATCGTTCCGCGGTTTGGTGACCGCCCTGCATGACGCAGCTGGTCGAGCTGCAAGAGGGTTACAACAAGTTTCAGGAACAGGGCATCAAGCTCTACGCCATTTCTTATGACGATCAAGAGGTCCTGCGGGATTTCGCGCAGAGCTACGGCATTGAGTATCCCCTGCTGTCGGACATGGACTCGGCGGTCATCAAACAATTCGGCATACTGAATACTCAAATCCAGCCGGGCGATGCGGTGCTGTACGGCATTCCCTATCCCGGCACCTACATCACCGATGAAGACGGTGTGGTGATCCAAAAGTTTTTCCACGACACTTATAAACGGCGCGAAGGACCGGAATTGCTGATCGATGCCGCCCTTGGCCGTGTCGTTCTGGATGACAGCGCCCCGGCAGCCTCCGAAACAGACGACGAAGGCATCAAGGTCTCGGCCACCTTGCACGGCGGAGCGATCAAGCAGGGGGCACAGCGGGAAATCATCGTGCGCTTTGAACTGCCGGAGGGCCTGCACATTTATGGACAACCGGTGCCTGACGGCATGATCCCAACGACAGTAACCGTCAGCGGGCCCGAAGGCTTGGCCGTTGAAGAAACAATCTTTCCGCCTACAGAACAATTACGACTGGAGAGTTTGGATTTGGATTTGCCCGTTTGGTCGGGCCAAGTGGACATTCGCGTACCCATCTACGCCCTGTCCGCGCTGCAATCCGAGTGCCGGCCTCTAGATCAAGATGAGATCGATATCGAGGTGGCCGTTCGCTACCAGGCCTGCGATGACAATGTGTGCCTGCTGCCCAAATCGGAGAGCTTCACCATCACAGCACCTCTGGAGACCATTCACGTTCAGTCTATCGACTTGCATATGGGCCACGGCCAGAAAGAGGCCACTTTTGACGGCACGCCCCATTTGCGGCGCCTGCTCATCCGCAAGATCCGCCAGAGCCCACTCGGCTTTGTCCGTTATATATTTAAGGAAATGGGCCTGCGCCGCGCCGCCAGAAAGCGGGCTGTCTCGGACTAGTCAAGCTCCGGCAGGACCGGAAAAGTCTTGCCCTCCTTCTTGGCGCGAATGGCACGCACCAAAACGCGCCAATCCACCTGCAGCGCACCCGCATGGATGGCCTCTAGGTGCGCGCGCTCATTCAAGTCGAAATGCTCGCGATGCGTGCCGGATTTTTGAAGCCATTTGCGCTTGATCCCCAGCGCCTCGGCAAAGGTGATCAATTCTTCCGTACCCTCCTTGCCCGGCAGGGTGCTGATCAGGTGGGACGACGGCCCATGATGCCACCCCCAATCACGCAGCTGGTCCACAATGATCAAACGTCTATATCCCTATCCAATCGGGCTGGTTTACGGGTCGCGCGCCCGCGCATAAGTTTCGCCCAAAGACACATGAGGAAGGTATCATGACAGGTATGACCAATCGCCCAACCAACCGCAAGATTGTGCTGGTGGAGCACGTTAAAGGGCAAGTGAAGCCAGAGCATTTTCGCCTGGAGGAAGAAGAGGCCCGCGCGCCCGATGAAGGGGAGATCCTGGTGGGCGTCGACACCATCTCCATTGATGCCTTTATTCGAACCTCGTTGAACGATTGGGAAGGTTTGCACACCCAAACACCCATCGGCGGCGTGGTCGGCACACTCAATGTGGGGCGTGTTGTCGAAAGCAATGCGGCCGGGTTTGACGTGGGCGATGCCGTGACCGGCGGTCTGGGATCGCAAACCTACGCGACGGTACCTGCCAACACGGTTCAGAAGATTGACGACAGCCTGCCCCTGTCGACCTATTTGGGTGCGTTGGGACTTACCACGGGTCTTACGGCGTATTTCGGCATGCGTCATGTGGGGCAAGCGAAAGCCGGAGAAACCGTGTTGGTCTCCGGCGCTGCCGGCGCGGTCGGCTCGGTTGCCGGCCAAATCGCAAAGCTCGATGGTGCCAAGGTGATCGGGATTGCCGGCGGATCGGCGAAGTGCAAGTTTCTAACCGAGACTCTCGGTTTCGACGGCGCGATCGACTATAAGGCCGGCGATGTGGACCCTCAGCTTAAGAAACTCGCACCCGACGGTATTGATGTGTTCTTCGACAATGTGGGCGGCGACATATTGGACGTGGCCCTCGACAATATTCGCGAGCGCGGCCGGGTCGCCATCTGCGGTGCAATTTCTCAGTATGATGATCACTTGAACGTGCAAGGTCCAAGCTTGTATTTGCGGCTCGCAGAACGCTATGCCCGTATGGAAGGCTTCACCGTGATGCACTTCATGGACAAATACCCGGAAGCCTATGCGCAGCTCACCGAGTGGCTGAAAGACGGCAAACTCAAAGTAGTGGAGCACGTGGAAGAAGGCATCGAGTCATTTCCGGCGGCGCTGCAAAAGCTCTTCACGGGCGGCCATATGGGCAAGATGCTGGTGAAGGTTTAGACGATTTTCCACTCCATGAATGCGTCATCCCAGGACGAGCGAATGCGAGTTCCTGTGACCAGAGCGATTCTTGCTCCACTTGCTGCCCTGGATGCCAGGAACAAGTCCTGGCATGACGCAGAGTATTTGACAACGCCGTCGACTACTCATTCCGCTGGGATACCCAACGAAACGTTCCTGTTTTCGCGGTTCCCCACCAGCGCAGATGCAAAACGGTGGTTCTTGTCGCGATGCCCTTCTTCATCGGCGCGCACCTGGATCACCACATCCCGCAGAGTAGCCGTTGCCGGCATGTGCCAGTATTTCAGTGCAATGTCCGGCGCCGGTACATTTTCCAGACGACCCGCATCGATCTCTTCCAGATAGCGCGTGTAACTGACAACCGCTTCTTCTTCCAAATAACCAACAAAACGATGCGCCGTTTTCGGGAAGAACAAATAGAAGAAGAAATAGAAATTATAGAAGATTGCCTGGGCGAACATGATCAGCATACGTTCGAACATGTTCGGTTTGGCGATTTGGACAAACGTCATCAGATGCATGCGCTCGTTTTCCGCTTCATCGAGCAGTTCGCGGATCCATCCCTGATCGTCGCGGATGTGGCGGAGCGCCTTGAGGTGCTGCAGCAGCCCACCCACCATGCCGGGCACCGCGGCAACGGTTTCCAACACCACCGCCCGGTGGCCATACCGTTTCTGGAAGAACAGATCCGCAAATATCCGCAAAAATTTAACGAGGCCCAGCGCAAGCCGGTCGCTCACGGATTGAACCGCGAAATGGGTGCCTGTGGCGACACCAGACCTGGGGGAAGACACATGCTCTGTCATTATTGCCTCCGCATGAAGCCAAGACGGGCGAAACGAGCCCACCTGTTAATTCTTAGGTAGAGCGCACTTGGTCGAAAACAATGTGACCAAAGGGCCCAAAGCCGTTCATTGGATTATCCAATGAGGTTTGTGTTTCTTGCCGATTAGCGCCTGCAAAACCGGCACCACGCTCCGCCCGAAAGGGACTGTTTAGGACGAAACCTATAAGATGTATTCAACATACATCTATATAGCGGCGCCCTTGATTTAAATCAATATGTGAAATACATCTTTTATGGAATTCTTGGAGGCATGACGATGCGATTTACCCGCTATACGGATTATGCCCTTCGCGTCTTGATGTATTTGGGCCTCAAAGGCGAAGAGCTTTCCACGATCAAAGAGATTGCCGAGAGATACGGCATCTCCGAAAACCATTTGATGAAGGTGGTGCACAATTTGGGGCGCGAAGGCTTTATTGAAACCATTCGCGGGCGGCAAGGCGGCATGCGCTTGGCTCGTCCGCCGAAAGATATCAATGTCGGTGACGTGGTCCGCAAATGTGAAGACGATTTGCGCCTCGTGGAATGCTTCGATCCGGTCACCAACACCTGCCCGATTTCTGATGTCTGCGGCCTTGCGGGCATGATTGATGAAGCGCTGGCGGCGTTCATGAAGGTGCTGGATAAGAAAACGTTGGCCGACATTCTAAAGACCAGCCCAGGAATGGCACCGATTTTGAAGCTTGCCGGATGAAATTCATTTAAAAGATGTATTTTTGATATTGATTATCAAAGCGCTCTTTGCTATATAAACATGTATAGAAAATACACTTTTGAGTGAGCGAGATGACCTCCATCGACGTGATTCCGGCCAATCCCAGACGCAAACCGCTGCACCCCGACATTTCGGAAGACATGATCGACCGGCTCGTCAAAGCGTTCTACGCAAAGGTGCGGGCGCACGACCGGCTGGGGCCGATCTTCGATACTGTCATCGGGGACAAATGGGAAGAGCATCTGCCGAAGATGAACGATTTCTGGTCGTCAGTGACCCGCATGACCGGGCGCTACAAGGGCAAGCCCATGGTCAAACATCTCAAGTTGAAGCAAGTGCAGCCGGAGGATTTCGACATTTGGCTTCAACTGTTCCGCGAAACGGCGGACGAGCTATTGCCCCCGGACATTGCGCCCATCTTTATCAGCCGGTCTGAACGGATCGCCGAAAGCCTCAAACTCGGCATGTTTTTCGCGCCAGTGGAGAAACCCAAATGACACGGCAACTCCCCGATCAGGCAATCAAGCACAAGGAAACCAAGCGCTTCACTGCCGACACAGTCCCCGCGGCGCTGACGAAAAACCACGACACCAAACCCGGCGTTTGGGGATTGATCTGTGTGGACGCAGGCGCGCTGGATCTGTCGATCGGCGATCCGGTTTCGGAAACACTGCATCTTGCGGCCGGCGATACCGGCGTCGTCAACCCGCAAGAGGTACACAAAGTCGCGCTCCAGCCGGATGCCGAGTTTCACATCGAGTTTTACTCGTTGCCGGACAACAGCCACTAAAAATATTCCTTGCCGGCTCATTCGCGCTATCGTGTCGCAAAACTTGTTATTGGCCGCGACGGAGCGCAACACATTGACATCGTCAAAACCTTTGAAAGAAAAAATCACCCTGGTGGCCGGTGCCACGCGCGGCGCCGGGCGCGGCATCGCCCACATGCTGGGGGAGGCAGGCGCCACGGTGATCTGCACGGGACGCAGCACGCGGGAGCAAACCTCGCCCATCGGCCGTCCGGAAACAATTGAAGAAACGGCGGAACTCGTGACGGAGGCGGGCGGTCGCGGCGTCCCCATTCGCACCGACCACCGCAGCATCGCCGAAGTAAAAGCGTTGTTCGAACGGGTGAAAGCGGATTTCGGGCGCCTGGACGTGCTGGTCAATGACATTGGCGGTGAAGGGTTGTCGGACTGGAAGCCAGCTTGGGAGACGGATCTGGAAAAAGGACTTGAGCTCCTCGACACGGCCGTCCGTACACATATCATCACGGCCCGGCTCGGCCTGCCGTTGATGCTGGAACAAGATTCGGGACTCATTGTCGAAATCACCGATGGAGACCACGGGGGCTATCGCGGTGCCCTTTTCTATGACCTAGCCAAGAACCAGTCGATCCGGTTTGCCTACGCGTTGGCAGAGGAGTTGAAACCCAGGGGCATCGCATCGGTGGCAGTCGCGCCGGGGTTCTTAAGATCCGAAGCCATGTTGGACATGCTCGGCGTCACCGAAGCGAATTGGCGGGACGCCGCGGCAAAAGAACGGGGCTTCAGCGAATCCGAAACGCCCTGCTATGTGGGCCGGGCGGTGGCGGCGCTTGCCGCGGATCCCAACGTTATGGACAAATCAGGCGGCGTCTATGCAAGCTGGGAGCTTGCGAAGGAATATGGCTTCACCGATATCGACGGCCGTAAGCCAGATTGGTGGACGTATGTACGCAAATCGGTCAATGAGATTCTTGACAAAGGCGGACCGCAAGACGATGGCGAGCAGTACTGGGTCAATGCGTGGCATTCCCAGCTCAAGGCCGACCCGCGCTTCGCCGACTTATGCAAGCGGATTGAGGAAGTGACGCAAATTTAACGTGCCGGTCCACACTGCACAGACTCGTCATCCCCCGGCTTGCCAAAGTCGGCTTCGGGGGATCCAGTATAGAGCTTCTTTCGAATTTGATGTCCATCCTGGATTGCCCGATCAAGTCGGGCAATGACGATTTAAGAAGCAACCATTCCGGTTACTACTCCGTCAGGGCCTTTATGACCGCGTCGACCGTATCGCCGGCCTTGGCACGCATTTCATCGTCGGTAGCATCCTGAATGGGATGTTCGACGAAGACACATCGGGCATCTTTCATACCCAATGCCGTTGCTTGCGTATCCGCCGCGTCAACAAATTCCGTGGACGCGATGGAAACTGAGGGAACCCCCTGAATTTCGAACCAAACCGTGTCATGCAAACTGCATGTCGTGCAGGATCCTCAATCGGCCAGGGCTTCGATAACGAAGTCGCACTCCCTTTTGATGTCGTGACGGAGATCGTCCGGGCACGGCTTTGTAAACGTGGGCTTGGCGAACCGTTTCACTTCAATGCCCGGCAGCTTTTCCTTGAGCATGCCTTCGAGCGCATCGAGATAGACGTCGCCGCGGGGCTTGCGGATGTCCATCAAGCCCACCACGCCGGAGATCGCTCCGCTGCGTGGCGTGACCTGCCGGGTCACCGGCACCGCTTCATTTGTCGGGTCAAGGATGGTGGTCATCCTTTTTTCCTTTCTCAATTTCGAATGACTCTATATTGCCAGGGAGCACGCTGGGCGCCAAGATCATATTTGGTCGCGCCTGCCTGCGCGAAGCCGGAGCTTCGCCCTGCGGGCCAAAGCCCTTCGGGCGACGGGTCGTTCGGCGAAGGCAGGCGATCGGGCGAAAAACCACGTACACTTTTCCTGATCGCGCTCCGACTCAATCGCCGATTTTGCGCGAGACCGAAATGGAGCCCATCTCGCCGGTCGCCCAGCCGTGAAACGCCCCTGAAAACTTGCCCGCATCGGACCCGGCCACGACGATGTGGATATAGACTTCGCTCAAGAACTTGGGCACCAACGAGTCAAGTTGTTCCGCCGTCATATTGGCCGCCGCCTCCGGCTTGAGGCCGGCGCCGGAAATGTCATTGCCGACCATGTCGCGCAGCGGCCGCTTAGTCACTTCTTGGATACGTTCCCGCAAGCGCTTTTTGGAGTAATCGCCGTCCACCATCAGTGTGTCCACATGTTCCGGACACACCACCAGCAGCGTATCGATGGGCCAGCCGTGATATTTGGGATGAAAAACGCTTTCTAACCCCAGGCCCAATGTGCCCGCCATCTGATCGGGCTTGCGCGATTCCTGATCGACAATCAACGTCGGTCCGCTGGTCATGGCAAAGATCGTGACCACGTTTTCGTCTTTTTTGAAGCCGCGCTCCACATGGAGCGGCTCCCATGGGTTGCGTTCTTCCCATTCGGCAAAGCACATGGTGAATTTCATGGGATTGCCCAGGGTGGAGCGGTCCGTGCCGCCCGGTTTGGCGCCGCCTACATTGCGCACTACCAGGCGCAAGGCCCGGCCGATCGTTGCATTCGCGCGGCTGCCGTTCCCCAGCGCACCCAGCTTCATGTTCATATCGAGCTTGTGGCGGATGGGCCCGTTGATGATCATCACCGGCGCAGCCCCCATAGTGGTGGCGTTCACCCCATGAATATTGAATTCGTCCGTACACACAGCCTCCACGGCGGCGATTATGACGGGCATGTATTCGGGCTTACAGCCTGCCATGACGGCGTTGATGGCGACTTTCTCAACGGTGACCTCACCCATATTGGGCGGCATGACGGCGATGACTTCCTGAGCGCCGCGTTTAGTGCCGTCGAGCATGCGCAACACCCGTTCCGGTGTGGGCGGAACCAGCGGCAGCCCGTCGGAGAAGCCTTGATCGAACATGAACTCGAACTCATCGTCCGCTTCGGCGATCTCGATCTTCCGGGCACGGATGGGGCTATTATCGGCCTCGGCGCGCAAGCGGTCCGCCACCATAGGATCGACGGATTTTGAACCGCATCCCGGCCGCCATTCGGGCAGGTCGCCCCAAGCGATGCCGGCATCGTCGGCGCTGAGCACGCCCGCAATTTCTTTCTCAAGCGCTTCCCATTCCTCGCGCGCGAAACCGATCACCTTAGTGCCCGCGGTGCCATCGCCGCCCGCCCAGATGACGGTGGGCACGGTGTCAATCTCATTGTCGAAGGAAACTTTGCACCCCGATTCATCGAGGATGGGCACAGCCAGCTCATGACGCTCTGAGAGAACAGCATTGCCTTCTTTGGTTTGGCCCAGCACCAGAATGTCGGCTTTGTCGCCCCAAGCGCGATGAAACCCGTCGAGCACCGGCATCACCAGATTGCAGGTCGGACAGTCTTCCTTGACGAAACAGACAAGGGCCGGACGGCCGGTGGGGAAACGATGCGGCTTTCCCGCTGCATCGTTCAAGGCAAATGCATTTAGCGTTTCGGACATGTTTCTATTCGGTCGTCACCTTTTGGTTTCCCAGTGTGTGCACGGCGGAGGCGAACTCATTCAGTCCCAGGTCTTCCCGCATATCCGCCGTCACATCCGTAAAGTTGGGGTCGAGCGAAATGCCGATGCCGTCGGCAATGCGCACCATGCGTTCGAAATTGCCCACCACACCGGCTGCATCCACAAACTGCTCAGGGCTAACCGCCGCTAACAGATCAGTACGGGCTGCATCCAACGTCGCCTGATCGCCTTCAACAACGGCGTCGGCAAAGGCCGTTAGCTCCTTGCCCGCTGGGATCCGTTCGTCCACGCTTTCAGCGCCTTCAACAACACCCGTCAGTTCTACTTCTTCGCCGATCGATTGTGCGCTCACACGGAGCAGCATCGCATGAGCGGTCGTTCAATAGAAACAGTCGTTAAGTGCGGACACCCTCCCTGCAAGCAGTTCGATTTGAGGGCGCGACAGGTTTCGGCCTTCGTTGACCGCGCCGAATTTGCCGGCGGGAATGTATTGCACATCGCTTAAGGCGAACCAGTCACGCACGGCATCGGGCACCAAACTCAAGGCACGGGCCACATTGGGAATGGTCTTGGCAAAATCCGCGCCCCATAGATCCTCGTCCGGCGCATGGGGTTGTTCCCGCGCCAGCATGGGGACATAGGCCTCGCCATCGACCAAGGGGGCCGGCCGCGCTCCCGTCGGCTCTCCAGCGACGGGGCTCGGCAAAGCGTGCACCGGAACACCCAGGCCGCGGCAGGTTTGGTCCATGCTGCGGATGGCAACCACGATTCCAAGCGCCTCCACATAATGACCATCCGAGAAACCTGCGTTCGCCAGATCTTCAATCGCTTTTTGGGTAATGCGGGTGACGTCCGTGACCATCATATGCACCATGGCGATGATGGGCTCCGTCAACACACCTTCCGTCATCGGATCAATGGTATGTTTGCCTTCGATGGTATAGGGGCTGAGTGCCTTTTTCCGCTCTACGCAAAACGGACATGTGATGGCTGCCCGCGCTTCTGCCGCAATACAAATGCGCTCAGCGCCGGTCCACCACGCGCCTGGCCGCGCGAGGCGGGACAGAACAACCGCATGGGCGTTCGCCATATCTTCCCGCACCGGCACTTTGCATGTCGCAAAGTCATTCGTGACATTGGCCAGTATGCCGGGGTCCCGTTGATCGTCGGTGATTTGTGGCATTCAAACTCTCCCCGTCGATTGTTGTTATTTGAGTGCTTTTTTGACAGCCTTGAGAACACGCTGCCCGTCGGACCTTACTCTATAGTCACTCGATTGATCGATCCAGCGGATCGTGCCCGACGCATCGGTCAGGATGGTCGTGGGAATGGCCAGTGCTCGGCGCATCCCCCGGCTGTCGCGCGGATCGCCTGCCATGGCGTTGGGGTGCTCCACCCCGTAGGCCTTGATAACCTCCAGATCCGGATCGGCCAGTTGCAGCATGGAGAGCCCATGTTTGCTGCGCATCGCGTCCGCCTGCTCGACCGTATTGGGGCTGATGGCGACCATTTTCACGCCCAGCGCGTCGAAATCATCTTGCAAGTCTTCCCATCGCTGCAACTCAGCGACACAGTAAGGTCACCAATGGCCCCGATAGAATTTGAGAAGCAGCGGGTCATTTTGCCCAGGCTCATATGCAAAAGTGCCCCCATCCCAATCGGCGGCAGCAAAGGCCGGAGCCGGCGCGCCCACTTTCACACCGACGCCCTTCGGCACCCCACCTTGAGAGAAGAGATAAAGGACAAAGCCGCCAAGGAGCACAGTGATGGCGGCAAGCGTGCCGCCGACCCAGCCCGGACCGAGAATGAGTGTCCAAACGGCCAACAGAAAACCTGTCAAAACCGACAGCTCGCTCAGAATGGGCCGCCGCGTGAACCCCTTCTTCAGAACAAGGATACGCCGAAAATAAAGCGCCATCCGCCCGATGACCAGCAGCATGGCCAGCGCAAGGGTGACGTAGGGATTCCAGAGAAGTGAGAGAATTTGATCCGCCATCGCACGATCCTAGCGGGGGGCGCTCGTGACTGGCAAGTCAAGCAATCGTGGGGAGCTCAGTCTGCCTTAGCGCGGGGTCAGTCCACCTACGCCAAGGCTACGGTGGACACTCCTTCGTCTAACGAGCTTCGGCTGGTTCACCACCCGAAGCTCGAAGAGCGAAGGGTGGCGGAGGCGGATGGGAATCGAACCCACCACACGCATGGCTGCGTGTCACTGGTTTTGAAGACCAGGGAAGCCACCAGACTCCATTCGCCTCCTCTCGAAGATGTGGGTTGGACTATGTCACAGCCATTGGCTAGAAAGAAAGAGTGTTGAAGCAATCGAAGGAAAAAGCCACGCGATGGCGGACAAAGATAAGGTCCGGCTGACGCAGTACGCTGTGTCTGCTGGTTGAGCCGGTAAGCTCGGACCTGGGCAGTTGTCGCAAGTTTTGCGACCGTTGAAAGATATATTTCCGCAGGCGGATTTTCCCGATGTGCTGAGGGGGCTCAGCTCACCGGACGATGCCGCTGTGCTGAAACTGACCGACGAGTTGTCGATGGTAGCAACGGCGGACTTCTTCGCGCCGGTGGTGGATGACCCCTACCAGTTCGGCGCCATCGCCGCCGCCAACGCCCTGTCTGATGTTTACGCAATGGGCGCCGAGCCAAAGCTCGCGCTTAATCTCGCAGGCTTTCCGAAAACACTGGACCTGGACATTCTGAACGAGATCTTCCGCGGCGGCGCCGACAAGGTGCGCGAGGCGGGCGCCGCCATTGCCGGCGGTCACACCACCTTCGACGAAGAACCCAAATACGGCCTGGCGGTAATGGGTGTGCTGAACAAAGCGACCGCTTTCGCCAATGAAGGGGCCAAGCCCGGCGATCAGTTGATCCTCACCAAACCCATCGGTACGGGGATCATCACCACCGCCCTTAAACAAAGTAAGATCGACGAAAGCGACACCGAAGAAGCCGTCGCCAGCATGGCGCGCTTGAGCGCAGGCGCGGCGAAGATTTTGCGTGCCGCTCCCGCCGGCGCTGTCCATGCGGTCACCGACATTACCGGCTTCTCATTGGCGGGCCATGGGCATGAGATGGCGGATCAGTCGGGCGTTGCATTGGAGATTGCGTTTTCGAAGATCCCGCTGCTTGCCGGCACGGACGGCTTGGCCGCGCAAGGCGTCGCCCCCGGCGGCGCCGGACGGAACAAGGACTATTTCGGCCAATGGTTCGAGCGGGGGCCAAGCATCACCGACGCCCAAGAAACCATCGTCTTCGACCCGCAAACTTCCGGCGGCTTGCTGGTGGCCGTCGCGCCGCAAGCGCTTGAAAGTCTGATGGCCGATTTTTCCGAAGCAAGCGAGCCGGTTTGGCATATCGGCAAGGTCACTGACGGTCCCAATGGCACCATTCACCTTGTTTAAGGTGAAAGCTTTTCAGGCCGCTACCTGACGCGCTATCCTTCTTTAAACAGAAACTTGTCCGCCCCGCTCCCCCTTCCCAACCACCCCAAGGGTAACCTTATCGGGTGGTTGGGAAGGGGGAGCGGGGCGGTGAGGTCATACAAACAATGGACTCGAGCCTTTTTCGCAAAATCCCTCAGGTGAATGACCTGGCATTGAAACCGCACATCGCGCTGCTGGAAGGCGCGTGGAGCCGCGACGAGATGGTCGATGCGCTACGCGCAGCACTCGATGAGGTGCGCGAGGGTCTGCGCAAGGGCACTGCCCTGCCCGATTTCGATAGCCCCGCCTTTGCCGCGCATATCGAAGCACTCATGGCCGCCACAAGACAGCCCAGCCTGCGCCGCATCATCAATGCCACGGGCATCGTCATCCATACCAATTTGGGGCGCTCGCCCTTAGCACCGGCCGCCCTGGAAGCGATCCAAGAAACCGCTGCCGGTTACACAAACATCGAAATGACACTTGCGACGGGCCAGCGCGGCTCGCGCTACGATCATGTACGCGATTTGATCTGTGAGCTGACAGGTGCGGAAGATGCAATTATGGTCAATAATTGCGCCGCCGCCGTTACCCTGGCGCTTGCTACCTTCGCCAAAGACAAAGAGGTCGTGGTCTCCCGCGGCGAACTGATCGAAATCGGCGGATCGTTCCGCATCCCGGATATCGTCGCCCAAAACGGCGCCACATTGCGCGAGGTGGGCACCACCAACAAGACCCATTTGTCGGATTATCAAAACGCCATTACCGACGGCACAGCCGTTCTGCTGAAAACGCACACAAGTAACTACCGTATCGTCGGTTTCACCGCGTGCCCCGAACGAACGGCGCTCGCGAAACTTGCCAATGAAAACCAGCTTGTTTTGCTGGAAGATTTGGGCAGCGGGACGTTGATCGACCTCACCGCCTATGGCATCGGCGACGAGCCCACCGTGCAGCATTGTATCGCCTCCGGCGTGCACTTGGTGACGTTTTCCGGCGACAAGCTGCTGGGCGGACCCCAATGTGGAATCATGGCGGGTAAGAAGGAGCTTGTGGCCAAACTGCGCAAGAACCCGCTGCTGCGGGCCATGCGCATCGACAAGCTATCGCTGGCGGCGTTAGAAGCCACCTTGCGGCTTTACAAGACACCTTTCGAGCCCGAAGAAGATATCCCGACGCTTCGCATGCTGACGGCAACGCCCGAAGAGCTGGAAGAGACGGCGCAGGATCTTGCGGCGGCGCTCAACGCCCTCCCGGAAGTAACCGCAACGACAGCCCAAACTATGAGCGAAGCGGGTGGCGGCTCCCTGCCTGCCCACCAGTTAGCGTCGTATTGCGTGCGCCTCACTGTCGGCACATTGACGCCGGATGCGTTGATGGCACGTCTGCGCCAGGGGGGAACACCGATCATCGCACGCATCTCCAAAGGCGACGTGATCTTGGATGTGCGCACGCTTTTGCCCGATGATGTATCGGATCTGCCGGGCCTGATCGGCGCCCTAGAGAGCACATGACCGAACAACTTTCTCTCGGCGTGATCGGCCATGTGGACCATGGCAAGACCACGTTGGTCAAAGCGCTCACCGGCATGGAAACCGACCGGCTGAAAGAAGAAAAGCTGCGCGGGCTTTCTATTGTGCTTGGGTTTGCCTACCTCGAAACCGAACGCGGCCTTATCGACTTTATCGACACACCCGGCCATGCGGATTTCGTCCGTACCATGATTTCCGGGGTGAGCGGCATCGACGCGGCACTCATCGTCATTTCCGCCAACGAGAAAATCATGCCGCAAACGGTGGAACACATTCGCATTGTGTCTCTGCTGGGTATCGACCAGGCGGTGGTGGCGCTCACCAAAACTGATTTAGCGACGGATGACGAGATCCGCGATGCCACCACAGAGATAGAGGCCTATCTTGCCGACACGGCATTTTCCAACGTGACCATCGTACCGGTGAGTGCGCCGGCGAACCACGGGGTCGACGACTTGGTGGCCGCGCTCAACACGCTGTTCGACACCAAACCCAAACGCGCCGATGTGGGTCATTTCTACTTGCCCTTCGACCGGGTGTTTAGCGTGAAAGGCTTCGGCACGGTCGGCACCGGCACCCTCAGCGCGGGGCCCGTCGCCGTCGGCGATGTGGCGGAAATCGCGCCGGACGGCCGCAAAGCGCGGGTGCGCAGCCTGGAAGTCCACGGGGGTTCTGTTGAGCGCGCCCTGCCCGGCCAAAGGGTCGCCGCCAATGTGCGCTTGGAAGGCACCGGCGAGATAGCGAGGGGCAACGCACTCACCTCGCCCGACTGGCTGCCCGCATCGGACTATTGGGATGGCACACTTCAACTGTTAAGCGACGCGCCGAAGGAACTCAAAAGCGGGGCAAAGCTTCGCATCCTGCATGGCACGACGGAAGACATTGCCACGATCCGCTTGCTCGACAGAGAGCGCCTCAAGCCTGGTGAAACGGGTCCCGTCCAGTTTCGATTGGCCCAACCCGCCGTGGCCTGGCATCAGGAACGGTTCATCGTGCGTTCGATCACGCCCGTTCAAACCATTGGCGGCGGTCAATTCACGGACACCCAGGCCAAACGGCGCGGGCGCAAAGACAGCGCGATCACGGCGCCGTCCGAAAAAGCGGATGCCCGCACGACGGCCCTGCTGTCCATCGTCAATAATGCCGGAACGGACGGTATTTCCCTTGCGGAGCTTGGGCAGCGGGTGGACTTGCCGGAAGACGATCTGCGCCAGCTCTGCCTTAAACACGAATGCTCTATCGAACAAAACGGGCTGGTCTATGCCAGTGGCGTTATCACCGCCACGATGGAAAAGATCGCGGCGCTGCTGGGCGAATTTCATGAGGCCAATCCGACCCGCATGGGACAGCAACAAAGCGAGTTGGCGTCACGCCTGGGCGTTCCGCAACGCTTGTTCCGCTTCGCTATGGCGCTGATGGCCGATACCAAACAATTGAACATAAGCCAAGGCATTGTGCGCCTGACCTCATTCGACCCATTCGCGCAGCTTAAACCTGACGAGCGCAAAATATTGGAGGCACTGGAACAGCGTTTGATCGAACAAGGCATCACCGCGCCGACGCTCAAAGAGCTCACAGAAGAAAACCCCAAATTCAAAGACATCTCGCGGTTTTTAGTGGATACAAACCATGCCATCGCGGTTTTCGATGAAAAACGAAAGAACCTGTTCTTCTTCCATCACAGTGCCATTGATGGGGCCATTGAGGATTTGCGAAAGGCCTTTCCACCGCCGGCGGCCTTCACAGCCAGTCAAGCCCGCGAGGCGCTGGGCACCACCCGCAAATATGTCATGCCGTTGCTGGGCCATCTGGACAAACAAAAAATTACGCGGCGCAAGGACGACATGCGCACGCTAGCAGTCCAATAATGAGGAGCCGCTCATGCCGGCCGAGCAAAAAGTAATCGACCCGGACCTGTCGGACTTTCAAGTACCGATGCAGCCAATCCCCGAGCGGGTAGAAGCCGCAATCGCCCGCGGCGTTGAAGCCGGGCGGGACATGCCGCTCGAAAGCGCCGGTGACATGCTGACCGTTCCCGAGGGCGCCAAGATCGACAATGTGCATCGAAACAGCGACGGCTTATTGGTCGTTTGCTGCCACACGGATATGCCCAACGTGTTACCGAATATGTGGACCTGGTGGTTCGGCTGGCATATGCCTTCTTCCGCGAGATATCGGCTGTGGCATCCCAAGGATCATGTGAGGTCTCAGATCAACTTCGATCAGGCGGCCGCGGACAGACATCGCTCGAAATACATCGGCCAGGCGTCGATGGTCGACGAGTATATCGGCGGCAAGATGCAAAAGCTGACGATCGCCTTTCAACCGCCTGCTGATTTCGGGCTGGATCAGGATGAAGTCGACCGTCAAGGGGTTGCCATCTGTGCCCGGACGGAACTGCGCACACCGCCGATGGCCGCGGGGCGGTTGATCCATCTGGTCAGACGAACAAATGCGGGATCGGAGATGCTCAGCCGCTTTTGGTTGGGAAACGTCAATGTCGAGGTGCCGTTCGTTGGCACGATCCTTGATCCCATACTCAATACGCGATCCATGCGTCATGTTCTGGCGACAGACCAAATGGGTCTGGCCTTGCTGCGTCATTGTTCTGAGGAAATGAACCATTTGGCCCGCATCCTGCCGGACCTCTTCGGTCGATTTGGCGCAGCCGAATGACAGGCATGTGTTTTGCGCCGAGTGGCGCTAAACTGGCCACCATTCCTCACGAACAAAATCCGGATGGAGGAGCCGTTTCGCCATGGCCATCACGCTCAACCACACCATCATTTCCGCAAAAGACAAAGAAGCGTCAGCACGATTCTTGACAGAAATGTTGGGCCTGCCGGACCCCACTGCCTTTGGTCATTTCGCGGTCGTCCAGGTGGGCGACACATCGCTGGACTACTTAGAAAATAACGGCAAGATCACGCCGCAACACTACGCATTTTTGGTGAGCGAAGACGAGTTCGATGACATCTTCGGGCGCATTCAGGAACGAAAACTTTCCTATTGGGCGGACCCATTCAAACAAGAACCGGGCAAGATCAACACGCGCGACGGCGGCCGGGGCTGCTACTTCGACGATCCGGACGGGCATTTGTTGGAAATCCTGACCCGCCCCTATGGCAGCGGTGATAGCTAGCGATTTGCGGCACGCCTGTCATCCCGTGTCTGCAAAGCAGCACTCGGGATGACAGGGCGAGAGATGTTGATGCCTCAAAACTGCCAATCGGCCTTGCGTTTTTCCATGAAGGCCGCGATGGCTTCTTGATAGTTGGGCTGCTTGACCATGTCGTTGAGCAGCTGGTTCGCCTCTTGCACGGCCGCGCCCACATCCCGATGGTAGTCGAGATAGATTTGCCGCTTGGTTTGCTTGAGCGACTCCGGTGCGTTGCGCGTGATCATATCGAGCGCATAGGCTTGAGCTTCCGATACCAACTCCTCACGCGGTCCCAGCCGATGTATGAGTCCCAATTCATATGCTTCGTCAGTCAGGAACTTGCGGCTGGACAGTAAAATCTCGGCTGCCCGCGCACCGCCGATGAGCCGCGGCAACAGCCAAGATAATCCGTACTCGGCAGGAAGATTAAGCGGTCCATGGGCCGTCGTCAGCTTGGCCCCCGGCACGGCAAAACGCACATCCGCATAGCACGCAAGCACAAAACCCACGCCTGCGGCGGGACCGGTCACCGCCGCGATTACCGGCTTTGACAGCGCAAAGTGGTAGGCGAAGTCATTCATGAACGCCGCAAAATCGCGGGAGCCCGGCGTTACCAAATCGGGCCCCGTTCCCGCATCATAAGAACCCGCTTCCTTGTGACCTTCGAGCGCTTTTGAGTCCGCGCCAACGCAAAAGAAATTACCGGCGCCCGCAACGACAATGGCGCCAACGCCCGCATCTTCGTCAGCTTGTTGCAGAAGTGCGCGATATTCCGTGTGCATCCGGCCCGTCCAGGCATTCGCGCGCTGTGGCCGGTTGAGCGTGATGGTCGCCACCCGGTCTTTAACATCGTAGAGGGTTGTCTTGAGGTCCACGCTTACCTCCCTTGTGTGGCGCTGTTCCGTTTGACCATCCTGCTTACGCAGGAACGAGTCAATGCTGCCCTAGCGGCAACTAGTAATGTACTGACAAGGTCCGGTGGCGGGGGCGCGCCTTGTATTTGGGGTCTTGTCCCCGATTCCACAGCCAGTCGGAAATCCGCAACGGTGACACCGGATCCCCATTCGTCGCAGCAAGTGTTGCTAACCGCTCGACGACATGAACGGCCATGGCGCGGATTTCGATTTCCTCAGGCGATCCCGGCGGAATCAGCTCGCCTGCATCAATGCGCGCGTTCAAGCGATCGTCAAATTGCAGCAGCCCGTCCACTTTCAAAACATGTGGGACAAGGTTGTCCACAAAAATCGTGAGCTTGTTCAGATCGTTGAATTGGCAGCGCGGGTCCACGGGCAGGGACAGCGAGAGGTCGTAACAGGCAAGTTGCGCCCGTTTGAGAAAGGGAAAGGATCGGCCCCGATAGTCGTAAATGTCTCGGAAGTAATCGATGTCGGCCAAGATATTGCACAACGCGACCGCCGATCCGTCAGCGGCAGCCACCAACTCGCCAAACCGGCCATTGAAGCGGCCGCTTACCGCGTCACCCAACTGGCGCCATGCTTCCGCAAAGTGGCTCATGAGATCGCCAATCGGCGGGTCCATGGTTTGACCGAAGATCTCTGCGCAAGCTGCCGCGTCTACATTTTGCAACCAGGCGACACTCGGCGCACCTTCGGTTTGAAAAAACTCCGCTAGCGCCGTGCCGGTGGTGCGTGCGCCTGAAAGCCCGGGACGCTTTTTCAGATGCGGATGCCAGCCCGAACCGAAATTGGTGGCATCTCGCATGAGCACGAAGGCGATGCGGGTCTCTGCATCGCCCACATTGGTCAATGTCGGATCGTGACTTGCTTGCTCATGGCGCAGCGCCACTTGTTCCAGATAAGGTTCCAGACGCTCTTCGTTCAGCCGAACCCATTTTGTTTCTGGCGCTATCGCGGCGACAGAAGCGCGCAAGGTGTCCTGATACGAGGTCATAGGCCGCCCTCTTCCAACGAATACAGTTTCGCGGGGCGATGGGCGCCGCGGCGCTCTTCACCCGTTTCCTGCAAGATTCCCTCTTTGTGGAGCCAAGAGCGGAAATTACGCTTGTCCAATGGCTCACCGATGATTTGTTCGAACACGGACTGCGCTTCCGCCAGAGTGAAACTGTCCGGAAGAAGGGAAAAGACGGCTTGAGATTGGTAGAGGTCATCGGTCAAACGTGTCCGCGCTGTGTCGATAATCTTGGCGTGGTCAAACGCCAGCTTCGGCAGTTTGTCCATCGGCACCCAGGCTGCCTCACGGGCATCGCTGCCGGCTGTGACCGTCAGACCATCGGTTCGGACCAGCGCCATATAGGCCACGGAGATGACATCTCCGCGCGGATCCCGACCGGGTTTGGAAAACGTGCCCAATGGCTTTAAATGCCGCAATTCGATTCCGGTTTCTTCCGCGAGTTCCCGTTCCGCGCATTGTTCCAGGGTCTCACCTTTTTCAAGAAAACCGCCCGGCAAGGCCCAATGCCCTTTGAAGGGGGAATTGCCCCGCCGGATCAAAAGGATCTTGAGCCTGGTGTCTTCGAGCGCAAATACCACCAGATCTGCGGCAAGCGCGAACATATCCACGTGACGTAAGCCCATGTCTACTTAGTGTTATATTAACACTATGTTGTCAAGCACAATCGGACGCCGTACTTCGACCGCGCCCTGATGGCATTTGGCGAGGTTCGGTGTATATGTGTTGGGCTTGACCGCCTTAAAAGAAACTGAGTCTTGAATGTTACGCTTCCTGCTTGCTTCCTTCTTTCTTATCGCAACGCCTGCCTTTGCCGATACCTGGACAACCATTCAACCGGGCGGCGACACGCTGTGTTCGACCGGCACGCCCTATCAGTTCCATATGCGGAAGGGCGATCCAAAAAAGCTGATGGTATTCTTCAACGGTGGCGGCGCCTGCTGGTCTGGGAACAATTGCGACGTGAAGACGGACCCGACCACCTATCGTCCGTATGCAGATGGTGAAGGGAACGACCCACGCACTCGCGACGGCGCCTTCGCGCTGGACAATCCGGAAAATCCGTTCAAAGGCTGGACGCAGATCTTCGTCCCTTATTGCACGGGCGACATACATTTGGGTACGAAGGATCACACCTACACCAAAGCGGACGGGATACAGATTGTTGTTCACCATAGGGGCCGAATAAATGCCCAATCAGCGCTCGACCATATCTACCAGAATGTGTCAGCGCCCGAGACAGTGTTCGTGTCCGGCGGCAGCGCTGGCGCGGTCTCGTCACCCTATTACGCGGCCGTGCTGGCGAATCACTATCCCGATGCGTCTATCATTCACTTCGGCGGTGGCGGCGGTGGGTACAAAATAGCGCCACAAACCCAGATCTGGACAGATTGGGGTGTGTTCCATGACCTGCCCGACTGGGTCGACACCCAAAAATATACGCCGGAGAACACAACCTTTAACGCGCTTTACGCCATGGCAGGGGATGCTTTTCCACGCATAAGGTTTCATCAGTACAACAATGCTTTTGACCAAGTGCAGGAAGATTTTTCCACCATGCTGGGCGCAAGCGACACGCTTCTTCAACCGCTTGAGGCGAACCTTGCGGAAATCAAATCCGCTGTCCCTTACTTCCGCAGCTACATTGCACCCGGGGATTTCCACACACTGTTGAGATATACGGAACTTTATACGACCACGTCGGATGGCGTGCGGACCGTGGACTGGGTGCGGGATGTGGCGGCCGGGAAAGAAGTGCGGGACGTTTCGTGCGGCACAGCCGAGGCGTGCCAATAATGGACTCACAATTCGAGAGTCATGAAAACGCTGGCAGCATCCTCTTCATAATCCGCAAAGGGCGGGCAATAGGTAAAACCGTGGCGTTCGTAAAGCGCCCGCGCCGGCCGAAAGGCCTCTTGTGATCCGGTTTCCAAGTTAAGACGCACGTAATGCCGATGCCGCGCTTCGCTAAGAATGTGCTTCAGCATGGCAGCGCCCACGCCCTGGCCACGGGCAGCAGCGGCCGTGTGCATCGACTTGATTTCACCGTGTTTGGCGTCAATCTCTTTTAGAGCACCGCATCCAAGCAACACCCCGTCACGCCGCCCGGTCCAGAATGTAACCTCGGGAGCGCGCAGTTCGTCTACCTCAAGCGCGTGTATGCTTTCCGGCGGCGATACCTGGTGCATCAGCGACAGGTGCCGCTCCAAGAGGGCGATGACTTCAGGACCGTCGACGGTGTCTTCCGTGATAGCGAGCGACATGAACCAACCAAAGCACAACAAAGCCGAGGGTCAGGATGCCATTCGGAGCAAAATAAAAAAAGCCCCGCCGGTTTAGCGGGGCTTTTCTGACATATGACGGCCTGTCTAGAGCGACTTCATGACCGCCAGTGTTTCCGCCGGTTCGGGGCGCCTGGTGTAATCCGGGTTCACTTCCGAATAGCGCACCACGCCTGACGTATCGATGACGAACCGGGCCGGCATGGGCAGCGACCAACTATCGTCTCCGCTAAATTTTGGCAGTTCGATGCCGCCGCCGGCATAGATCTTCTTCAATTGCGGAGGAAGCACGAATTTTAGGTTCAGTTGATCCGTGTAAGAATTTTCCGCATCAAACAGAATATCGAAGCCGTAGCCCTTTTCCTGAATGAGCTTGAGATTGATGTCGGGCATTTGCGGGCTGACCGCCACCAGCGATCCGCCAAGCCCCTTAATGTCTTCGAGAATGTCCTGCAGAGCATCCAGCTCCAGCTTGCAGTACGGTCACCAGGACCCCCGGTAGATTGTCAGCATGAGGGGGCCACGGGCCAGAAGGTCGGCACTGTCGATCACGTCCCCATTCTGGTTGGGCAGCTTGAACGCCGGCAATGCATCGCCAGTTTTCGTGACCCGTTCCACCTGACCGCTATTGGCGAGATCCTCGGTCGCGTCATGCATGATTTTCGCGACCTCGGCCGGGAAGCGTTTCGCCGCTGCCTCTCGCATTTCAGTGAGTTTTTCCGCGAGACTCATGAGATGTCCTTTCGTGGAAGAGGAACCTCAAACTAGGCGCAACCATGCAGCCATGTCCAGAGCCCGCGCGGTCAAATCACGCGCCACCGTGTTGCAATTTTTGCTCTCGTAAATGTGATTGGGGTTCGCCGACGGTTGCATCCGGCGATCGGTTTGGGCAAAGTCGCCGGATTGACTGAAACCCTGAACCATTTGAGAGGATAGAATGTCGTGATTACCCCACATGCCGACCAGTTGGGTCGAAGGTTGCGTCAACGCCTGCTAACGTTGGCAAGCGCATTTGTGGTCTTGGGCTTGAGTGCCTCTGTCGCTGTCGCCGAGACGTTCGTTTTCACCGCCATCCCTGACCAAGACGAATCCCGCCTGAAAGCGCGCTTCGGCAAAGTCTCTGAGTATCTCGCCAAAGAACTGAACGTGGACGTTCAGTACATTCCCGTAAAATCCTACGCTGCGGCTGTTACCGCCTTTCGAAACAACCAGGTGCAACTTGCCTGGTTCGGCGGTCTGTCGGGTGTGCGCGCCCGTCTCGCGGTAGAGGGTTCCAGAGCTATCGCCCAAGGCGAGGAAGATCCCTACTTCCATACCTATTTCATCGCCCATGAAAGCGTCGATCTGGACGCCTCGGAAGAGTTTCCCGCTGCTATTGCCGGCCGCACGTTCACCTTTGGCTCCAAGGGATCCACCTCAGGCCGGCTCATGCCCGAGTTCCATATTCGGGAACAGTTTGGCAAGGCGCCCGATGAAGTGTTTTCCCGCGTGGGATTTAGCGGCGATCATTCCCGCACCATCGCGCTCGTTGAATCAGGTGCCTATGAAATCGGCGCCGTAAACTTCAAAGTATGGGAAAACGAAGTCGCACTGGGCGACGTGGACACATCAAAGGTTCGCGTCATTTGGAAAACGCCGCCCTATCCGGATTATCAATGGACCATCCGGGGCGATGTGGATGAAAGATTTGGCGAAGGCTTCTCCGAACGCGTAACGGCTGTCCTGCTGGGGATTTCGGATAAGGAAATTCTTGACGCCTTTCCACGAAGCAAATTCGTGCCCGCTCAAAACGATGATTACAAGCAGATCCTCGACGTGGCACGGCAGGTGGACCTGCTTGAGTGACCTTAATCTCACTGAGGTCTGAAGCCATTGGCTACAACGGTGAGGCTGTTCTGAAAAACGTCAGCCTCACCATCGAGGAAGGCGAGACAATCGTATTTGTCGGCGAAAGCGGCGCCGGCAAATCGACGCTGCTTGCGCACCTCAATCGCTTATGCGGGAGTCGAAGCGCGCTGATCCCGCAAGAGCTGGGATTGGCCGACAATCTGTCGGTCTTCCACAATGTCTATATGGGCCGGCTTGACCGCTATAGCTTTCTGACCAATCTGCGCAATCTGGTTTGGCCTGCGGATCCGTTCGTTGGTGATATACGACAAACCCTTAGGACACTGAGCCTTGAGGAAAAAATGCCCGACCTGCCTACGGAACTGTCGGGCGGTCAGCGGCAGCGCGTGGCCATCGGGCGCGCCCTTTTTAAAAGCGCCGACATACTTATTGCGGACGAACCGGTCTCAGCCCTTGATGAAAAACTGGGGCGAGATGTGCTCGACATATTGGTCGGCGCTCATAAGACCACCCTCCTTGCCTTGCATGACGTGGAAGCGGCACGCCACATTGGCGACCGCCTGGTGGGTCTGAAAGAAGGCCGGTTGGTGTTCGACAAACCACCGAACCAAGTCTCAAGCGCGGAGCTACAAGACCTATACGAGCGCGGCTAGATGAGGACGTTTAGCTTCGCCTCGCCACTGGGCGTCACGCTTGGCCTAATCGCGGTTACTCTATTCATTCTGCCATCGGCGGACTTGGCGATCATTGCTATCGATCCATGGACCGAAATGCGACGCTTCGGCCTTGGATTGCTCACACCCGATTTCACTCATACCGGCGAACTTATCGAAGCAATCGCCCTGACCCTGGCGTTTGCATTCTTGGGACTGGTGGTTAGCAACGTGGCCGGATTCTTCCTGTCGTTGGTCTTCCAATACCGGTTTATCCAGGTGATATGCGCCATCATTCGGTCGGTACACGAACTGTTCTGGGCACTGATTTTCCTGCAATTCTTCGGATTGTCGCCACTGACCGGCTTGCTTGCCATTGGCCTGCCTTATTCCGCGATCTTTGCCAAAGTCTATGCCGAGATTGCTGAAGAAACGCCCTCACCGTCGGCGGCAATGGTGGACGCAAGGGCCGGCCCGCTTAACCGATACCTGTATGGTCGCCTGCCTGATCTTTGGCCGAGATTCAAAACCTATTCGCTCTACCGGCTCGAATGCGGCATTCGTTCCAGTGCCGTGCTGGGGTTTGTTGGTCTGCCGACATTAGGATTCTATTTAGAAACCGCATTCAGCGAGGGCAAGTATTCGGAAGTATCTGCACTCTTAATCCTCTTCTACATTTTGATCGCCACGATCCGCACCTGGGTGCGATTGTGGACATTGCCAATTCTCGGACTCGGCGCCCTCGTCATCCTTCCCTGGGGAGTCGTCGACATTGAAGCGTCCAACGTTGCGCGCTTTTTCACCCAAGACATCGTTCCAAGCCCATTGAAGCAGGAAGGTGTAGGGCTCGCAGGGCTTGCCCCATGGTTCAATCATTTATTCTTTGAACAGATTATTCCGGGCGCCGTCGCGACCATTCAGGTGACCATGTTGGCCCTGGTCGCAACGGGCGCGCTGGCGATGATCCAATTCCCCTGGATATCGCCGCAGTTCCTGGGTCCCGTTGGCCGCACCGCCGGCCATGTGGGCTTGGTGATCTTGCGATCGACGCCCGAATATCTCTTGGCGTTTTTGCTGCTCCAATTTTGGGGACCATCCATGTTGCCTGCGGTGGTAGCCCTTGCGCTTCACAATGGCGCGATTATCGGCCACCTGGTGGGCCGGCAGACGGAGACCATAACGCTGCGCCCCGACCTGCCGCGCCGCCGCACCGATCTTTATTTCTATGAAGTGATGCCGCGGGTCTATCCGCAGCTTCTGGCTTTCTTGTTCTATCGGTGGGAGGTGATCATGCGCGAGACAGCCGTGTTCGGCATGTTGGGCGTGGCGACGCTGGGATTTTATGTGGACAGCGCCTTTGCCGAACTGCGCATTGACAGGGCAATGGTTCTGATCGCCGCCACAGCGATCCTCAACATAGCCATCGACCAAATCTCACGCTGGCTCAGATCCGTTGCGCGGCGCTCAAACGACTTGACGGTTTCGCGCCCAGGGCTTCAACTGGCCTAAACGGCTGGAGAAACCCCATGCATCCCTTGCGCTTCGGCGTTTGCTACGACTTTCGCAATCCGCCCGATTCCGGGTTCAGCAACCAAACGCTCTATCAAGAAGTGTTGGAACAGGTGAAATGGCTGGACCAGATCGGCGCCGAGCTGGTTTGGTTTACCGAGCACCACTTTATCGATGACGGCTATTTGCCGAGCTTCGTGCCGGTGGCCGGCGCCATGGCTTCCATCACGCGAAACGTTCGCTTCGGTACGGATATCTGCCTCATGCCCTTTAATCACCCGGTACGTCTGGCCGAAGACTTAGCCGTGTTGGACAACATCTCCGGCGGCCGCGTGGAATTGGGCTTGGGCATGGGCTATGCGCCGCATGAGTTTCGCGGTTTCGGGTTGCCCGTAAGCCGGCGCGTCTCGCTGATGAATGAAGGCATCGAAGTGTTGCAACGCTGTTTTGAGGGCGAGAAGTTCAGCTTTCACGGCAAGCGCTACGATTTCGATGATGTGATCATCACGCCTGGCTATGTGCAAGAAGGCGGACCACCGCTCTTCGTTGCCTCCATGTCGGAGGCTGGTTCCCGGCGCGTTGCCCATTACGACACCCACTTCCTGCCCCAAGGCCAAAAAGCACAAACGTTCGATACTTGGGTCAACACGTTAAAAGCCGACGGGCGCAACCCGGCGGATTACCGCGTCGGCATCATCCGTAGCATTCAGGTGACGGAGGAAGACAGCCCGGAACTCGCGCTGGTCAAAGCGGCGGAACGCTACCGGGTGAAACTCTATCGGCGCTTCTTTGAAGAGAGCGGACAACAGGGATTTGGCGGTGACGGCGAACCTGTCAATCAGCGCCTGATTGCCGGAGACGTGGACCATTGTGTCCGCGAACTGACGGAGTTCATCACCACATTCGGTATGACGGACATTGTCACCATGGCGGTCCCGCCCGGCATGCGCCCCGCCCAAATGGCGGACAGTTTAGAAGCACTGTTCACCAAAGTGGTGCCGAGGGTGAAGGCCGCGATTGCCGAGCGATAGGGTGGGTGTAAAAAACCGCTCATCCCGGACGAGCGACCAAAGGGAGCGCAGATCCGGGATCTCCGAAGGAACTGTTTGAGATCCCGGCTTGCGCTAACGCGCAGCCGGGATGAGCGGTTTTGGTTTGAGGGAGATTACGCGTCCCCCACCCATTCCCCATAGAGCTTGTGGAAGTGGCGCAGTTTGAGTTCGTTGTAATCGGCCAAGCGGAGATTTTCCCGGGCCGTTGCTTTCAAACCTTCATACACAAAAGGCAGATTGCGCAGATCTTGATTAAAAATCATAGCCAACATGCCGAGTTCCGGCGCCTCGGTCCAATCCGAATCCGCATCTAACCAATGGATTTCCGACACCGGCGTATAGTTCCCGTCTTCCGGAATGGGGCTTAGATACATGCATTCCATAATGCATTCTTCGTGATTATCTCCGTTGGGGCGGAAACGGTAGTTGATTGGATTGAACGATCCCCACGGGTGCCAATTGGGAAACAGTGTGAAGAAAATGGAAGCCGACAACTCCACATCCGGAATATCGTCCGCCATGGTCGGCAGTGTTTCTTTGAGCGCTTGGCGCTGCAATTCCGCACCAATAGCCCGCGGCGATGCCCCCTCGCCCAACTTTTCAGCAGCCATCTTTTGCAGTTCATCCGCGGTCGCCGGCTGTGGCAACCGAACTTCGTCAAGCTGTTGACCGCTTACCCAGAGGCACAAATGCGGATTGGCGTCCTTCAAATCGCCCGCAATCCATTCCGCATTGGAGGTAAACGTGCCGGTTTCACCTTTCGCCGTGGTGACTTGGACCCTGCCGTTCCCCAAATCTTCGTAAAGCCAGCCGGTCAGAGGATGACGAAGACGCGAGATATTGTCGTTTGGCAGCGGTTCCCATTCCGGCATGGTTTGCGCTTCCAGTGCGCCACATCGAATGGCGCGGGAATAGTTGCCGAACGCATCATATTTCGTGCACAGATCGTTCGGCCCACCCGTCAAAATTTGTGGGTGAGTCATGAGCACATGGTAGGATTCCATAAAGGCTTCCTGAACGACCTTCCAGTTCGCGCGGATGATCTTTGCTACGTGTACGGATTTGTAGCGCCGTTCAAAGGGCAAGAACTCGAAATGGGTGTCCAGATCGCCCACATATTTTTCAAGCGGCTCGCAATCGGGATCGGGATTGATGAAAATGAACCGCCCCCAACGGCCAACTTTTACTTCCGGCAACGACTCTTCGTCCTTTTTGAGCCCGTTATAGTCATGGGCACACGGAACGACCTTAAGAGACCCGTCTAGATTCCATGTCCAGCCATGAAACGGGCAGCGAAGCTCGGGTAACCCTTTACCGCGGGCCTCGCGAAGCTTTCGGCCACGGTGAAGGCACGCATTGTAGTAGGCTTTATATTCATCCTCCGCGACACGCACGATGAGGAACGATTTCGTCGCGATGTCATAGGGCACCACGTCGCCCACATTTGGAAAATCGTCTTCATGGGCGGCCATCTGCCAAACCCGGCTCCACAAGCGTTCCTTTTCCCGCTCGTGATACTCCCGCGAAATGTACCGAGCAACCGGCACCAATGCCGGCCCCGGTTCCAGCGGCGCATTCCGCCGAAAGGCCGGAATGATTTTGTCCGCATTCGTATCCGCATCGAGCATTTTTTCGAATGCGTCATCCATTGTGGTGACAGCAGCGCGTGCCGTAGACGACATGGTCACGTTCTCCCTACAGATCGTGTCGTTGGAAATGTTGTTCCTATTTTGGGCGGAAAATGGCTGTACGAGCAAGCCGAGAGTCACACAATCCAAGGCAAATTTTGAGGTTGCTGGGCTTCTTCGGAAGCGAACTTCATAAATTGTTTCACGATGGAACGACAGCTTGGCAAAATTACCGTGACGCGAAACTTGCCTGCACCAATGTCAGCGCCGCACTGATGGCGTTTCCAAAGTCAAGCGGGACGCCCTCCACGCCAAATAGAGCTCCAGATCCACATACTCCTGCGCTCCGAACGGCAGCGGCTCCGCCCGCACGCCCTTGTCGCAATTGCGTAATCGTCTGTGTAAAGAGCCAATGGTTTGCCATTCGAATCGATAAGCGGGATAGCCGTTGCCATGCCCCTGACTCAAGCGGTCGCCACGCAGCATCTGCCCCCAATTCCATTCATGGCAATGATGGCAGGCCAAGTTCATCTGACCTTTTCGCGCGTAGTAGTAATCCCGGCCCGCTTCAAAATGAGACTGCGCTGTACCGTCTGTTTTTGCGTTGAAGGGCTGGCCCCGCGATTGGTGTGCAACATACGCTGTCATTGCCAGCAGATCTTCTGACTCATAGCTAAGCGGCTCCGCCTGTTGGTGGCGTTCGCGGCAAAGATTGATGCGTTGTTCGATATTAATGAGCTGCCCGGTTTTTTCGTCCACGGATGGATATCGGGCGGCCGCGCCTTTGATGCTTCGAACGGTGTCCGTATGGCAAGTTGTACATGCTCTATCATTCTTGCCCGCCTTTTCAGAGAACAACGCCGCCCCTTTGTCGACCCATAGAAAGCCGGGATTCGCGAAATCATCGTCTTGCAAAGCACGCGTGTCTTCGGATTGGAAATCGTAGCCGGATTTCAAATCCGCATCGTCGATCGCACGCTCTGTCGGCGACTGCGCCACCACACCCGTTATTGTGAAAACCAACACGCCGGCGCCAATGAGGCTCGCGATGACCGCACGCAGCGTCATGTCACCTCAATTGAGGCTGTCTCTCGGGTGACGACGCCGTTCTGATCGGTCCACACGAATTCGAGTTCGCCGCTAACGGTGGCAACCGTGTGGAAGGTGATAAAGGGGTTTGCCGAAATGGCAGGAAAAAGCTCCGCACGGAACACGGTTTGACCGTCATAGACGCATCTAAATTCCTTCAGAATGTCACGAGGGATGACCTCCCCGAACGCGTCTCGCCGAAACCCGCTTTCCATCTGGTGGGAAATCAGTGTCTTGATTTCGATCACATCGCCTCTTTTGGCGGATTGGGGAACGGAGAGTCGTACTGTCATCGTCTTGCCCTCACCCCAGATCGATGCAAGCTGCGATGGTGACAATCACCTTCGCGTAGCCCGCCCACAAGGTTCCATCATTCATCTCCGCCAGCGCCAGGACCCTTTGGCTGTCCGCCAAACGAATGCGCGTCGCCACCCGCGCACGGCCGGCACGTGGGCCCAGATAGAATTTTGCTATGTTCGGCAGCGGATTTTCCGGCGAGAAGATTTGAATGGATGTGACGTGGTCTTCATCCGTCATCGGACTATCCACCTCCACATCCAAGGGCACCGAATTGCCGTTTTCCGACAACACAGGGATTTTCAAGGTCACGCGGCCTTCCTGATATGTTTTACCCGGAAAAGACTCGCGCACGGCTCTTTCAAGATCTTCGGGCTCGGCCCGCAGCGGGATCGGCACTAGTTGAACCACCAGCGCGCCCGCGCCGCCGAGCACGAACCCGCGGCGATCTGGGGTGATCATGCTCATTCGGGAGCCTCCTTCAAACTCGCCAAATAGGCCACCACGTCCTCCACCTCCTGTGCGGTCAAAATGGGCTTCCCTTGAAACGGCGGATCCACCTGCCGCAGTCCTTTCACACGATAATAGGCCGGCATGACTGTGTCAGCACTGAGACGTGTTTGGTCGACCACCCGAAAGCGCAACTGCCCGGCCGTCAACGAGGATCCAATGGCCGATAAATCCGGGCCAATTGTGCCGTGAAACGGATCCTCAATGGAAGAAACCGAATGACACAGCAGGCAGTGGCCGCGGTCCCGATCGATGAAGGCGGCGCGTCCGGCAGCGGCATCACCGGCGGCGCCCGTCAGCGAATTCGGGATGGAATCTTCAACAATGTCATAAGGCAGAAGGTCCGCGCCTTCCAACGGCGCAGTCAACCCTGCCAAGATCGCCACGCACCAATAGCTGCGCCCAAGCAATCGCATGCCCTTACCCAAACACCTCATGGGTGATGATCCTAAACCAATCATCGGCATATTGCGCTTCGAGCACCCGGTTCTGTTGGGGCGCATCGATCGGGCTTACGCCGCCGGACCCTACAACCTCTTTAAGCATTGTGCCGTCCGGCTTGAACACGCCGGCGATGGAAATCCCGTAATCCGGTCCGATGATGCTGTAGCAGGTATTGGCAAGTGTGGTCGCCAGCGCTTCATTGCCGTTTAGCAACCGGGCCACTTGAATGGCGCACACCTTAGCCTGGGCATTGGCGGAGAAGGCCGATTTCGGCATGGCGTTCGCAATAGATGCATCCCCCAACACATGGATGTCGGGCTGCAGTGGAGATTCAAAACTGATGGGATCGATGGGGCACCATCCTGACGCGTCGGCAACACCCGCCCGTTCGGCGATGACGCCCGCCTTTTGCGGCGGAATGATGTTGGCAACGGCGGGTGTGTAGCTGTCGAAGTCTGTATTGACCGTTCCCGATTTGGCGTCGACGGACACAACTTGTCCGCCAGCGGACAATCCGACCCATTCGATCATGTCACCGTAAAGCGCGTCCCACCCCTGTTGGAAAAGTCCTTGTTTGGAGAACTTGTCCTTGGCATCCAAGATCAGCAGCTTGGACTTTGGCTTATACACTTTCAAATAGTGGGCGATCATGCTGGCCCGCTCGTAAGGACCTGGCGGACACCGGAACGGATTGTCGGGTGCCCCGATCACCACCAAGCCGCCATCATCCATAGCCTCGAGTTGATCCTTTAAAAGCGCGGTTTGCGGGCCTGCTTTCCAGGCGTGAGGCATTTGTTCCGTGGCCGCTTCATCATAGCCCGGTAGCGCCCCCCAATTTAGGTCGATGCCTGGCGCCAAAAGCAATCGGTCATAGGCGAATTCACCACTCGATTCTGTCCGAACGACTTTACCGGCGGCATCCACATCGATGGCTCGGTCGGTGACCACCCGAACACCACTTGCCTCGACACCTTGGTATGTGAAGGTTTGGTCATCAAGCTCGCGCATACCGGCAAACACCAGATTGCTGAACGGACAGGCCACATAGGATCTGTCCTGCTCGATGAGCGTTACCTCGATCGTAGGGTCGGCGGCACGCAGGAAGCGGGCAAATGTGGCACCGCCGAACCCCCCGCCGACCACCACAACACGCGCCTTCGTTTCGCTTGCAAGTAATGCCGGCGCCGCAGCAGCAAATGCCGCCGACGCGCCACTGGCCGCAAGCATGCGGCGGCGGGTTAAGGCATAAGATCGGGTCATGATGCGCTACTCCGCCTTTGTGCCAAGGTATTCGGCAATGATACCGATTTCCTCCGCCGTGTAACCACGCGCGATCCGGTTCATGAGCGTTACATCATCGTCGGTCTGGAAACCAGTCAACAGATCTCGGATTTGATCTGCCGAATACCCGTCGAGCTTCGGAATGGATGTGTCCACATCGCCGCCCGTATGGCACCCCGAACAGCTCGCGGACAGGAGCGCCGCCGCGCCCGTCGACGCATCAGACGCAAGCGCGCCTGACACGCCCAACGAGACGCTGAGCAACGCCCCCACAACAACCCCGCGCATGTTACAGGTCCCTGAGGTTCTGGTCCCCAATTGGCAAATTGCGCACGCGCTTGCCCGTCGCCGCGAATATGGCATTGATGACGGCAGGAGGTGCCACAGCGATGGTGGGCTCGCCCACGCCGCCCCAGAAGCCGCCGGACGGCATCACAATCGTTTCCACATCGGGCATTTCTTCCATCATCAACGTTCGATAGGTATCGAAGTTGGTCTGTTCGATCTGCCCATCCTTTGCCGAGATTTCACCATGCAGCATTGCCGATAATCCGTAGACGAAGGATCCTTCGACCTGTGCTTCGATTTGCTGGGGATTGACCGCGTAACCAGGGTCCGTTGCCGCGACGATGCGGTGCATTTTTAGCTGCCCGTCATCCGATACGGTCACCTCTGCGCAAGCGGCCGTATACGCACCGAAAGAGTAGTAGAACGAAAGGCCCCGTGAGAGCCCGTCCTTCTTACCCCATCCCGAACGCTCCGCCACAGCATTCAAGACGGCCTGCGCTTCAGGGCTGTCTTTCAGATAAGCCAATCTGAATTCCAACGGATCGCGCCCAGCCGCATGGGCAAACTCGTCCAACGCGCAATCCAGATAGATTGCGTTTTGGTTCGCGTTCACGCCCCGCCAGAACCCTGGCCGGATCGGTGGATTGCGCATGGCATGGTCAAACAACAAATTGTCGAAGGTGTATTTGATGGTCTGATCTTCCAAGCGCGGATTGAGGCCCGACGGGGCCAGTCCTTGGAATGTGGCCAAGTCAAGCCCGTTGATCAGCGCCTCCGGCAGAATGCCCGCCAGGATCGATTGACCGGAAATCCGCAAATGTATGCCGGTGAGATTTCCGTCGGAATCCAGCGCACCGCGTATCCGGCCCCGCGTTGTCGGATGGTAGAAGTCCTGCTGCATGTCCTCTTCGCGGCTCCACAGCAGTTTGACCGGCGTCCCCGGCATTGTTTTCGCGATCGTCACGGCTTGGGTGACATAGTCGCCAACGCCCCGGCGCCCGAAGCCGCCGCCCAAATGCAATTTATAGACATCACATTTTTCGATGGGCAGTCCGGATGCTTCAACCGCTGCCGCCAAGGCGGCTTCGCCATTTTGCGTCGGACACCAGACCTCGCACTTGTCCTCTGTCCAAATGGCTGTTGCATTCATGGGCTCCATGCAGGCATGGCTTTGGTGAGGTACGCGGTAGGTTGCCTCCACCACTTGCGCTGCGCTCGCAAAAGCGGCTTCCACATCGCCGGCCTTGTTTCCCACGAATTCCGTTTCGGCGGTCATGCCTTCAATAAGGTCTGCCTCGAATTCCGCACTGGAGAAATCGGCGTCGCCGCCTTCCCACTCGATGGGCATTTGCTCTAAGGCCGAATTCGCCCGCCACCAGGTGTCCGCCACCACGGCAACGGTGGCGTCACCAAGCTGCATGACCTTCTTAACGCCCGGCAGCGATGCCACTGCATCCGCATCGAAACTTTTGAGTTTGCCATTGCGCACCGGTGCCGTCTTCACAGACGCATTGACCATGCCGTCAAATTGGACATCGGCCCCATAGACTTGCTTGCCCGTCAGCTTATCCAGCGTATCAAGCCGCTTGACCGGCTGACCGATAATTGTCCAGTCCTTGGGATCTTTGAGCGGAACGTCCGTCGGCGGCGTAAGCTGGGCCGCCGCTGCCGCAACCGCGCCATAGGTTGTGGTTCGACCGCTGCCCTGATGGGTGATGACACTTTTGGCAGCGCTACATTCGGAAGCAGACACGCCCCATTCGTTTGCCGCCGCTTCGATGAGCATCATGCGCGCGGCAGCGCCGCCTTCGCGAACATATTGCTCGCTTGCCCGAATGCCGCGGCTGCCGCCCGTAGCAAAATCGCTCCAGATGCGGTCGCGGGCAACGTTTTGCCCGGGTGTCGGATACTCCGTGGTCACTTTCGACCAATCAGCTTCCAGTTCCTCAGCAACCAGTTGCGCTAAACCGGTCAGCGTGCCTTGCCCCATTTCGGAGCGGGCGATGCGCACGATCACCGTGTCATCGGGCTCAATCACCACCCAGGCATTTACTTCCGGCGTTGCCGACGCAGCTTTTGCCGTACCGAGCGGCAGGGCAAAACCGAGTGAAAGTCCAGCGCCGGCCGCGGAGGCCCCGACGATGAAGTGGCGGCGCGATAGATCAAGCGTTGATGTTGTCATGTTCCTGCTCCTCACGCTTTCTTCGCGGCCATATGGATAGCTTTGCGGACACGGACGAATGTGCCGCATCGGCAGACATTGGTCATTTCCGCGTTGATATCTTCGTCGGTCGGTTCCGGATTGCTGTCGACCAGCGCCGCTGCCGCCATAATCATGCCCGTCTGACAATAGCCGCATTGGGGGACGTCCAACTCCGCCCAGGCCTGTTGAACCGGGTGGGAGCCGTCCGGCGACAGACCTTCAATGGTCGTGATCTTGTCGGTTTCGGAGAGCGAGTCGACGGGCAACACACAAGACCGTGTCGCCACACCGTCAATGTGAACCGTGCACGCACCGCACGCGGCAACGCCGCAGCCATATTTGGTTCCGGTGAGACCGAGCTGTTCCCTCAGCGCCCACAATAGCGGCGTACCGTCTTCGACATCCACGTCGACGGTTTTGCCGTTCACGTTTAACTTTGCCATGCCTCACTCACCTTTGCTGATACAGCGCACCGAGAAGTCGGTCGCTAGGTAAACCACTGATTACAATATTAAGAGCGACTCCATGGAATCTGCAAATGCAGAATCCGAACATTGATTGGCAATTCGGCACCTGTCGTTACAACAGCGCTGCAATTTTCTTGTTGTTGTTTGACGACAACCGATGAAAGTCGGCGCGCACTTCATCGATCAGCCCGTCGATAAAACTGCGTACAACGACGCATACGCGATCTTCTTTGCGACAAACCGCGAAAACGTACCAGCACTTAGCACCGGACGAGAAAAAGGCACGACTAAATCGCTTGCAGAGGGTGTATCCCACAAAAATTCGCGGCTGCCCCAAACATCTGGCGGAGCACAGCGGCGCTGATGGAGATGTCCCAGCGATCAAACGCAGTATGGGGACGATCCTGCCCGAGCGATTTTGTTACCATCACGGTTGCGATATTTAACGCTTTGCGGAACGTACCTGCTCTGGTGCGGCTGGGAGTGGCCGCGATCACAGTTCCTTTGGGCTGGGGGTTGCCACCCCGCGCCGACAAAACTCCCCGAAATTGGCAGAATCTTATACAAATCAGCCCTAGTCTTGCGGACCAATCTTGGAGGTTTCCATGACTGACGAATCCGGGCCGGGGCGCGACCTTGAACGACTGGCAGCGGAAATCCATCAGCACAAATTTGCCGATGAAGACGAGCTGGCCACCGCCTTGCTCAATTCGTATCGGGACACGATTGGCCAGCGCCGCGACATCGCAGAAGGTGCCGAAGCGCTCGTGGAGGCCATTCGGGCCCGCCAATCAGAGCAGCCACTGCTGGACGCATTCCTGCAGGAGTTCGGCCTGTCCAACGAAGAAGGCATCGCGCTCATGTGCCTGGCGGAAGCCTTGTTGCGGGTGCCCGATCAGGAGACCGCCGACGAATTGATTGCGGACAAAGTGCTTTCCGGCGATTGGTCCGAACATGTAGGACAAGCGGAGTCCCTGTTTGTCAACGCGTCCACATGGGCGCTGATGTTGACGGGACAAGTCATCTCCCTCGACCCATCGCTCACCCTCAATCCTCAAAAATGGTTCGGCAGCTTGGTCAACCGTGCCGGCACGCCGGTCATCCGAAATGCCATGTACGGCGCCATGCGCATTCTGGGAAGCGAATTCGTCCTTGGTCAGACGATCGAGGAAGCCATAAAGCGCGGCCGGAAGGAATTCGGTCCTGACTCCGTCTACTCTTTCGATATGCTGGGTGAAGGGGCACGCGACCAAAGGGCGGCGGAGCGTTACTTTGAGGCCTATTCACACGCGATAGATGCCGTCGCTGCGATGGATCATGGGTCTCAGACCAACCAGTTATCCAGCGTATCCATCAAACTGTCGGCGCTTCACCCTAGATACGAGTTCTCGCAATGGGACCGTGTTCGGTCCGAGCTGGGCGATCGCTTGCTGGCGCTCGCCGATAGAGCCGCGCAAGGCGGGATCGCCTTGACCATTGATGCCGAAGAAGCCGACCGCTTGGAGATGTCGCTGAACCTGTTCGAACAAGTGGCGCGCGCGCCGGGGCTGAAAGACTGGCAAGGACTGGGCTTAGCCGTCCAAGCCTATGGCAAGCGTGCACTTCCCACACTTCGCTGGCTTGCCGAATTGGCGCAACAAACGAAGCGCAAGATTCCGGTACGCTTGGTGAAGGGCGCCTATTGGGATACGGAAATCAAACACGCTCAAGAGATGGGTCTGCCGGATTTCCCTGTCTTCACCCGCAAAGCCACAACGGATATTTCATACTTGGTGTGCGCGAGAGAAATGTTGGCGCATCGCGACATGTTGTACTCGCAATTCGCGACTCACAATGCGCATACCCTGGTTGCCGTCCTGGCGATGGCGGGCGGTTTTCGCGATTTTGAATTCCAGCGCCTTCATGGCATGGGCGAACTTCTTTACGACCAAGCACAAAAATCATTTCCGGATTTGCCCCCGGTCCGCATCTACGCACCCTGCGGCGGACACGAGGATCTTTTGGCTTATTTGGTGCGACGGCTGCTGGAAAACGGCGCCAATAGCTCCTTCGTCAACCGTTTCATGGATCTGGACATCCCTGCCGCACAGGTGGTGCAGGATCCGGCCGACAGGTTGGCCGCGCGGGAAACCATACGCCACGACATGATTCGTCAGCCTAAGGAATTATATGGTGCAGGGCGAAAAAACTCGGAAGGCCTGGACCTTACTGGCGCCTCGACCGTCGACCCATTGTTGGTTGAGATGGACAGGCTTAAATCTATGCGCTGGTCGGCGGCCCCGATCATCGCCGGCGAAACGCTCGCTGGAACACCGTACAAGGTTCTCAATCCCGCCGATCATGGCGATGAGGTGGGGACCGTATGGTGGGCAGAGCCCGCGCATATCCGCCAAGCGTTTGACGTTGCAAAGACAGCACAGCCGGCTTGGGATGCCCGCAAGGGAGCCGCCCGCGCCGTAATTCTTGAGAACGCGGCCGCGCTTCTTGAGGAAAATCGAGAAAGCTTTGTCAGTCTACTGATTAGAGAGGCCGGCAAATGCTATCCGGACGCCATCTCGGAAATCAGGGAAGCCGCCGATTTCTGCCGCTATTATGCATCGCAAGCGCGTTTGCATTTCGAAGAACCGCAAAATTTGTTGGGACCCACCGGTGAGTCCAATCAATTAAGTTTGCATGGGCGGGGCGTGTTCGTCTGCATAAGCCCTTGGAATTTTCCGCTGGCTATTTTCCTCGGGCAAGTCACGGCAGCGCTTGCCGCCGGGAATGCCGTAATCGCCAAACCGGCGGAGCAAACGCCGATCATCGCCCATGAGGCCGTGCGCCTGTTGTTGGATGCGGGCGTGCCTGGCGACGTGCTGCACTTTGTTCCGGGCGACGGTGCGGTCGGGGGCATGCTGACGGCAGATGATATGACCGACGGCGTCGCTTTTACCGGCGGCACAGACACCGCCCAAATTATCAACAGATCGCTCGCCGAAAGATCCGGCCCCATCGCACCGTTGATTGCGGAGACCGGCGGCCAAAACGTCATGATCGTTGACTCGACCGCATTGATTGAACAAGTGACGGACGATGTTATTCGTTCGGCCTTCATGAGCGCCGGCCAGCGGTGCTCGGCTTTGCGCGTGCTTTACGTTCATGAGAGCGTTGCAGACAAAACCCGTGACCTGATTTGCGGCGCCATGAATGAACTGAGGATCGGCAATCCAGGGATGTTCCATACGGATATCGGGCCGGTTATCGATCAGGCAGCCGCGGACGACTTGCGGGCACATATTGCGCAGATGTCGACGCAAGCCCGTTTTAAACACACAACGCCGATGTCGGATGAATGCCAGTCGGGAACATTCGTCTCGCCGCATCTTTTCGAAATCTCGTCCATTCGCGACCTGACCAAGGAGAATTTTGGCCCCATTCTCCACTTCATAAGATTCAACAACGACAGTTTGCCCAACCACATGGCTGAGATCCACGCGACCGGCTACGGCCTTACGTTCGGCATCCACTCTCGTATCGAGTCCCAATCGAATGCGCTCTTTCAACAACAACGGGCTGGCAACACCTATGTCAATCGCAACATGATTGGCGCCGTCGTCGGCGTCCAGCCGTTTGGCGGGCACGGCTTGTCAGGGACCGGGCCAAAAGCCGGCGGCCCCCATTATCTCCCCCGGTTCGGGATGGAGAAAACACTGACCATCAACACTATGGCCTCGGGCGGCAATGCGGATTTGCTGCGCCTTTGATCAAAACCCTAAGAATCTCTTAGGATTCCGTTCACCATAGGGTAGTTTGTACATGTGAGGTTCAGCTGAGACATATTATTGCCTTGATAACGGCTTTCGATTTGCCGTGACCCTCACCAGTTCGGTGATCAAATAAGGGCAGCGCCATGGCGCTGTAGCCACTCATGAGTTCGCATAGTCAGTTTATCAGTGTCGGGCTTCTCGGTGCCCTGGCGCTCGGCGTAGCAATCATCATGATTTCGGCCGCCGTCACACCAACGTCCGAGACAATTACCGAGGTCGTTCCGCCAACTCAATCCATCGCCGACCAAACATCTGATGAGGCAGCGGACAGTATGGAAGATCAGCTCGACGAAGACATCGAAGTCGCCGTCGAAGCCGACGGTGACGAAGAATTCGAAGTGGACGCCGACCTAGCAGACGATGAAAACTAACGCAGCGCGTTCTTTGAGAATGTTGCGGGCATAACCCAAATCGGATGATCCGGGTTCCGCAAACTCAGTTAGACTTATCGAAAAGCCCAAGTCTACCCGGCTTGCTTTGCACTTCTCCAGAATCTCAGCATACGCGTCGTCGACCCATCGCGCGCGACTACCAGGTGGTAAAGCGCCGCCAATACGTGAACTATGATAAGAGCGATAATGGCATTGGTGATGAATTCATGGATGCCCCGGAAGAATAGAAACGTGTCTTTCTCCCCATTGCCATCGCCAAAAGCGAAGAGACCAAACGGCGCGACCACGGAATCGGCGTTCATGGCGCTCAACATTCCTGACAAGATCAACGTGCCAATCAATACATAAAGCCCCCAATGGGCGGCATGCGCTGCCAGCTTTTGCCATTCGGGCATCTCCTCCGGCAATGGCGGCGCCCCGTACCGTACCCTTAAAAAGATCCTTAGGACAAACAAGACGGCGACAATCATGCCAAGTTGGGAGTGATCAATCCGCGACTCAATACGGTCGGCATCTTCCAGAAAGCCGCCAAACTTTTGAGCGACGTTGAGGTCCAGAATAATCAGTATGGCCATCAACCAGTGCACTACTTTTTGGCTGACCTGATAATCAATTCTTGGCATGTCACTCCCCATTTGCTTTTGTTGCGTTACGGCCCCTCAACGACTGAGGAGCCGCACCGGCAGCGCGGTGCCGTTAGTCGTCGTCGCCTGCCTCGTATTTTTCGGCGATTTGGGCGCCAAATTGCGCGATGAGCTCAAACAGTTTTTCCGGATCGGATTGGCGCAGTTTAGCCATGTCCAACTCTCCGCCCTTGGCAAAAATCAGTTCCGGTACATTGTTCGAAACGGCTTCCAGGATCGCTTTTGCGCAATCCATCGGATCGTCACCCGCGTCAATGACTGAGTCCGATTTGCCGCGCTGTCCGCCATCGGCAGTGAACGCATTGCGGGACACATCGGTCGCCACCGAACCCGGCAAAACATTCGTGACATTGATGTTATGGCGGAGCGATACTTCAGCACGCAGAGCATCCATGTAACCGATCAAACCATGTTTGGCGGCGGCGTAAGCAGTCCGAAGCGGCGGCCCAATGCGCCCCGCGACGGAGCTGATGGCAATGATATGCGCACCGCCGGCCTCCACCATTTTGGGTAGCTGCAATTGGGTCAACCAAATTGGGGCGATCAAATCGATATTGATAAGATCGGTGTAGACCTGAGGTTTGGTGTTAATCGCTAGGCTGCGCTGGCTGACACCCGCATTGTTGGCAAGAACGTCGACGCGCCCTTTCCACGTCCACGCCTCGTCAACCTTCGACTGAAGCACATCGTAATCCGTCACCTCGAACGGGAGGATCAACGTGTCGGTGGAGATCTCCGTGGCCACCTTCTTCAGCGCGTCTTCCCGCCGCCCGGACAAAACGATGTGTGCCCCTTCTGCGGCAAAGCTTCTAGCGAGCGCCGCGCCTATCCCGGACGAGGCCCCCGTGATCCATACGATCTTGTTTTGAAATTTCGGCATGGCGTTCTCCCTGAATGTCTAAGTTTGTCCTGTGTCTAGGATCCGCCATTTTTGCTTGCCGACAAAGCAGACTTTTCAAGTTTGTTCTTGGTTTCTTGACTGGCGGCCGGCCCGGGAATCGCAGCAATCTCTGTCAGTTCCAGGACATTACCCTTACTATCCCGCGGCAAAATTGCCTCTAGAGGGCGCTGCCCGGCGCGGTCAACAAGCAGAACCGGCTCATTCCCGGCCCCAAACACATGCTCGTTACCCCATTGATACATGGCAACAAGAATAGGCAGCAGGGTCTTGCCCTTGGCCGTCAGCACATAGGCATACCGCGTGCCGTTGGCGCCGACGTCTTCCCGCTGCAAAATCCCCTGCTCGACCAGATATCCAAGACGCTCACTCAGCAGATTCTTCGCAATTCCCGTATTGCGCTGCATTTCGCTGAATCTGGTGTTGCCGTAAAAGGCCTCGCGCACAATCAGCCAGGTCCAATTGTCCCCAAACGTATTGAGAATGCGCGCGATCGGACAATCATGTTTGTGCTGTCGGGCCATGAGGCGCTCGGATTTGCTGAGTTCCAATTTGGTCTTGATATTAAACCAAAAACATTTAGTAGTCAAATTAAACCAAACAGGTCATGCTTACGCGAAAAAGGTCCGACAAGGAATGAGACCGGCCATGGGAGGAAAAGCCATGAATCATAAGGAGCGGATGCGCGCCGTCTTGAATGGTCGTCCGGTGGATCGGCTGCCCGTTTCGACCTGGGGCCATGACTTCCTTCGCGAATGGTCTGCTGATGAATTGGCCGCGCACACGATCGAACGGCAGCGCAAATATGACTATGACTTCGTGAAACTCAATCCGCGCTGGACGATGTTCGCCGAGCCCTGGGGAAACACATATGAGCCGCCCACGGAACAAAAGTTCCCGCGGCTCGTCCATAAGATCGTCAACGATGCACGAGACATTGCCAAGGTTCCGGTCGTATCGTCAGATCACCCCGTTTTTTTGGAACACGTCGACGCCCTGAAACAGGTCGGGACTTCCATTGGGGATGATGTGGACATTCTTGTGACCATCTTTTCGCCCTTATCCGTTCTCGGTCTGCTTTGCGGTGGCGTTGGCGAACCGCTCAACACTTATGCAAAAAAAGCGCCTGAAGAGGTCCACAAGGCACTCGATCATATCACCACAACGTTGGAAGGACATGTGCGAGATCTTTTGGATGCGGGCGCAAGCGGCGTGTTCTTTGCTGCCCTGCAATGGACCAGCTTGGATGTGTGTGACCCCGAATTCTACGACACTTTCGGCCGCCCCTATGACTTGCGTGTGCTCAAAACGGCGCGCAGCGCGCCAATGAATATGCTGCATGTCTGCGGCAACAACATCGCTCTGGAACGGTTTTTTAATTACCCCACGCAGATCGTCAATTGGGACAATTTTGGTCCCGGCAACGACACGCTCGCCGAGGCGTCTGCGAAGACAGAAAAAATCGTCGCCGGCGGCATTCCACACCGCAGTTTCCACAAGATGTCACATGACGAACTACGTCAGCTTACGGAGGGTGTACTGCAAAATACCGGCCAAAACGTCATCCTTGCAGGAGGCTGCGGGGTCGGCGCCTTGGTTTCCGATGACGTGCGGAGGTCAGTGGTTGAAATCGCCGACTCCCTGACATAGTCGCCGAGGTTCCGGGCGAGACGGCGATAGCGGCAAAGACCATTGATACGGTCTATCGAACGCATAGAGACAATCAGTTTTACCGGCATCATCCACAACGTTAGCCTTCCTTCAACGATTCCATCGAAGGAAGGTCCCATGAAGCTGCCATTCAAATCCCTACTCCTCGCCTCCACCGCTGTCCTAGTCCTGGGCGCAACGGCCGCCTGCTCCGAACCGGAAACCGACACCGTCGAAAACCAGACGACGGAACAGACAACGGAACGCGCAGTTGCGGAGTATGAAACGCCTGCAACCAAAGCAGCCACGCGAGCGCATGGAGCACCGAAACAAAACCAGCAATGGTGGCCCGAGCAGCTCAATCTGCTGCCCTTGCGTCAGAACGCCGCCGTGGCAGACCCCATGGGCGACAGCTTCGATTATGAGGAAGAATTCAAGAAGCTGGATCTGGCTGAACTCAAGAAAGAAATCGAAGCGCTGATGACCACTTCGCAGGATTGGTGGCCGGCGGATTTCGGACATTATGGGCCGTTCTTCATCCGGATGGCCTGGCATGGTGCGGGTACCTACCGCACATTTGACGGCCGAGGCGGCGCCGATGGCGGCCAGCTTCGGTTCGAACCGTTGAACAGTTGGCCGGACAACACCAACCTGGACAAGGCGCGCCGGCTGCTCTGGCCCATCAAACAAAAATATGGCCGTTCCATTTCCTGGTCCGACTTGATGGTGCTCACCGGCAACGTGGCCCTTGAGTCAATGGGCTTCAAAACGTTCGGATTCGCGGGCGGCCGCAGAGACGACTGGGAGCCCGAGTTGGTGTATTGGGGTCCTGAAAATGAGTTCCTGGCCGATGAACGCTATAGCGGCGAGCGGAAGCTCGAAAAACCGCTTGCGGCCGTGCAGATGGGCTTGATTTACGTGAACCCGGAAGGTCCCAACGGGAACCCCGACCCGCTGGCGGCGGCGCAAGATATTCGCGAAACCTTCGGGCGCATGGCCATGAATGACGAAGAAACCGTCGCGCTTATTGCCGGCGGCCATACCTTCGGCAAGGCCCATGGCGCTGCAAAAGCCGAAGACTGCCTGGGGCCGGAACCGGCGGCGGCCGGCATCGAAAAACAGGGGCTTGGCTGGAAAAACAAGTGCGGCAGCGGCAAAGGGGCCGACACGATTACCAGTGGGCTCGAAGGCGCGTGGTCCGCAAATCCAGTGGCCTGGACCACGCAATTCCTGGACAACTTGTTCGGCTTCGATTGGGTGCAATCGGAAAGCCCTACCGGCGCCATTCAGTGGATTCCGAGCGACGAAACAGCGTCTGCTTTAGTGCCCGACGCACACGATCCGGACAAGTTCCACGCACCGATCATGTTCACCACGGACCTGTCGCTGAAGTTCGATCCGAGCTACCGCGAAATTGCGAAACGGTTCCAGGAGAACCCGGAAGAGTTCGAATTGGCTTTCGCCAAGGCATGGTTCAAGCTGACGCACCGGGACCTTGGCCCCCGCGCGATCTATCTGGGATCGGAAGTGCCGACCGAGGCGCAAATCTGGCAGGATCCGGTGCCCGAAGTCGACCACGCTTTGGTCGATGCGGCAGACATCCAGTCTCTGAAAGCGGACATTCTTGCATCCGGACTGTCCGTATCCGAACTTGTTAAGACAGCCTGGTCATCAGCCTCCAGCTTCCGCGACACGGACAAACGCGGAGGTGCCAACGGTGCGCGCATTCGGTTGGCGCCCCAGAAAGACTGGGCGGCCAACGACCCTGCGGAACTCGACAAAGTTCTTACGGCCTTGGAAACGATCCGAAAGAACTTCAATGAGGCCCAATCAGATGGCAAGAGAATTTCCTTAGCGGACTTGATCGTGTTGGCCGGATCGACCGCCATCGAACAGGCCGCTCGGAATGCGGGCCAAGACATCGCGGTTCCCTTTGCACCGGGTCGCACTGATGCCATGCCGGACCAAACCGATGTCAATTCCTTTGCTGTGTTGGAACCAAAAGCCGATGGCTTCCGCAATTACCTGGCAGAAGGCAATCGCCGCTCCGCAACAGATCTGCTGGTGGGCAGGGCAGACACGCTGTCGCTCACCGTACCCGAAATGACGGTGTTGATCGGCGGGCTTCGTGTCCTCAACGCCAACTCCGGAAACAGCGCGCATGGTGTGTTCACAGACAAAACCGCCACATTGAGCAACGACTTCTTTGTCAACCTTCTAGACCTCAACACTCAATGGAAGCCGTCTTCAACGGAGGGCATTTACGAAGGATACGGATCATCGGGTGACATGAAGTGGACGGCAACCGAGGTCGATTTGGTCTTCGGCTCGAATTCGGAGCTGCGGGCGGTTGCGGAACTCTACGCCTATGACAATACGCAAGACCTGTTCGTGCGCGACTTCGTAGCGGCTTGGACCAAAGTGATGAACCTAGATCGTTTTGGTCAGTCCTAATCGGCCTTCGAAACCAACGACTGCCCCATTTCAGCAGGAATGGGGCAGTTTCTTATGTGCACTCCGGAGAACACGAGGCAAATGGGTCGAGTATCGCGTTCGGCTTTCGCTGCGCGAGCGTTTTTCCTTCCCAGGATCAGATGTGCTTAAGTAACTTAACTGATTCGAAATTTGTTTGCCTTTGGCTGTGATCTCATGGTGCGTCGCCGCTGACGCCCCTCAACATCGGAGAAACGAAGAGATGAAGAAGGTAGGATTGGTTTTGTCGACTCTTGTGGCCTTTGCGCTTAGCGCCACATCCGCATTTGCGGCAAACGTTTACGATATGCTGAAGGCCGACCCTCAATTCTCCATGCTCTCGCAGATTATCGATGCGAGCGACATCAAGTTTCGGTATGTGGAGGGGACGATCACGGTGTTCGCCCCAACAGATGAGGCGCTGAAACGCCAACCAAGCGGCGTTGACGACATGATGACTGCCTCCAACCCGACCGTGAAAGAAAATGCCCGCGCCCTGCTGCTCTATCAGATCATCAAGGGCAGGCATACGCCGGAAACGCTTTCCGGTACTGTGACCGAGGTTTCGACTCTGCAGCGTAACAAAGTGCGGATCGACGGCACACAAACCCCAATCCGATATGGCGGGCAGTTTGGCGCCAATATTGCCGGCGCGGCTATTGAGGCCTCGAACGGCGTTATCATTCCAGTCGACGCGCTACCCATTCATTTCTTCACGGAAATGGACCCGCCGGAGGGTCAAACGGAAGCATCGGGCGCACTCAATTGATTGAGATGCCACGCGACTGCTAACAGGCACTACTGCCTTCAACTTGAAACGGCTCACCGGCACGAGAATTCAATTCGTCGCCGGCGAGAAATGCCGCTATTGAGGCAGTTTCCTCTCGCGCGGCTAAGCGACGCAAGGGCTGAAGCAAAAGCGTAGATAGGCGAATTATCAGTACAAGAATAAAAAATCGAATTGCACCCGACTTTGTGCGACGGCTATGCGCCGATGGCGGCTTGCCCACCCCCGGTCAAAAACTTAATCGATAGGCCGGCGCCTGCTCGAGAAAAAAGCGTCGCTGATCACGAAAAGCTTTCCCGCCCCGTGACGCCTGCCGCACGTGCCACCTTAAAATGCAGGCTACAGCTTTATCGCGTGACATATGGTGTCCGTTTGTGCATCTTGTCGTCGCAATCTACTGCGTCCACGGAAAAATTGACTCTTAAGTAATGAACTCCCCCACCAGAGTTTTTGTCGTTATTCCCGCCTATAACGAAGTGCAAACCATCAGGTCGATCGCCGCCGGTGCGTTAGATTACGTCTCGGATGTGATCGTCGTCGATGACGGTTCAAGTGATGAGACCGTCGCGGCACTCAACGGGCTTCGAGTAAGCGTACATCGCCATGACAAGAACTTGGGAAAGGCAGCAGCCATCGCTTCGGGGTTCCGTGCCGCCTTCAGTTCGGGGGCATCGGACGTCATAACAATTGACGGAGATGGCCAGCACCCTCCGAGCTTGATTCCGAGATTCTTGGAGGCACGCGATCGGCATCAAGGTCAACTCTTGATTGGAAACCGTCTGGATCAAAAAGAGAAATTTCCAACCCACCGATATCTTTCTATTGTTTTCGCAGACTATTGGATTTCGAAAGCCGCTCGGCGGAAAATCAGAGATACTCAGTGTGGGATCAGACTCTATTCAAAGGAACTTTACGATCTTGTTGCTCAGCACTTGCCGACGAACAACAAATTTACTTTTGAAAGCGAAGTCTTGATCGAAGCCGCAAGAAACGGGTTCGAAATAATACCGATTGACGTGCCGGCGATCTATTTCGGAGGTGACGGTAGAAATAGCCACATACAGCCGGGACGTGATGTGACCAGGACCGTTGTTATGGTGACAAAAAAAATACTATTTCCGAAAAGCGCACGACCTGCGGCACCGAAAAGGCTGCAAGACGACTCCGACGGATAATAATTTGTGGTGCAATTCGCACAAGGCTGCTACTCTTAGGCGAAGATAATTGTGGAGGCGGGCCATGAGTCTTGTTTTTCAGCCAGAAAACCGAACACGTTTGTTAGTGTTGACCGTGATTGCATCAATCATGTTTGGCTGTGCCGGGCGGGTGTACACACCAACTGACGTGCCAATAAAGGTTCCGGAAACGGTCACGCTGCTTGAGTTCGGTGAAAATTTCGCGCGGGCGGCTGAACAATTGGCATGGCAGACGGAAGTCAAAGAAGCCGGGGTTGTACTGGCAACGCGTCGATGGGGTGGATCTGGAAACAAGCACAATATGACTGTACGAGTGAATTACGATAGGGAAAAATTCAGCATCAACTATGTCAACAGCAAGCTGTTGGGATACAACGGCGAACGCATTCATGGCAGCTACAGAAGATTTGTCCGCCAACTTGAAGGTATAATTGTCGCTGAGGCGGAACGACTTGACCTTTACGCGAGAGAGTAAGGCGACGCGGACGTTAGACTGCCGGCGCGACTCTACGGTTTCAGCGCAAGCGGTTTGATCGCCGAGTATTCACTGAACATTCCCAGCGCGACATTACGGTTTATGGCGTCGAAACCCGTGTCGGACAAAACGGATTGAACCGTCTCCGGCGGGACACAATTCTCGACAGTGTCCCAGAAGTAAGCATATAGCTGGGCCGAATCTCTTCCCACAGACGAGATCCTAGCCGCAAGAGGGACGATGTTCTTCATATAAATCCGCAGCGCCGCCCGCCGCAACCGCCCGTCCGGTACCGTCAAATCGATGATGAGCAGTCGGCCCCCGGGTTTCAGAACGCGTTTGTACTCATGAAATGCGCTGGAAAGATCCGAAACATGCCGCACAGCAAAGCTCATACATACGAAGTCGAATTCATCCCCGTTGAAGGGAAGGGCTTCCGCAGTCCCGGCGATTGGCCGAACAACGCGCCTCTTCGAACGTGCGACTTCAAGCATGCCGACACTCGGATCAAGGCCGTATACGGCCCCTGAACTGCCAACGATCTCTTCGGCAATCCGCGAAATCCATCCCGTGCCGCATGCGACATCTAGGACACGCATTCCCGGCTGAATGCCGGCACGCCTCAAGGCGTCTCTGCGGTAGCGCACGTCGGTTCCAAATGACATAAAACCATTGACCGCGTCATAGACAGGCGCTGACTGGTCGAACATGCGATTGATCGCTCCGGCGCGCGTGTCGTCGGAATCATAATAGTCGGCAAGAGTTGGGTGTGGTCGATACGGCTTCTGCATCTGGTTCGATCAACGCCTATTGAGTTATTCTTCTTAAGGGTGCGTAGCCTGCCGACAGCGAAGAACGCAACGATGTATTGGGCATAGCTAGCCGATCCCTCCGCTGACGCTAACGATTTGTCCGTTTATGTATCCGGACTTTTCCGAAGCGAGAAACCCCACCAAATTAGCGACGTCCTCGGGCGTACCTGCCTTTCTTGCAGGCACAAGGCTCTCGATGAGTTCCTTATCGAACTTCTTCATCGTTTCTTCAGTCGCGATAATCCCCGGAGCAACAGCATTGGCCGTGATGCCTCTTGATGCAACCTCATGTACCAAGGACTTTATAGCGCCATGTAGACCCGCCTTGGCCGCTGCATAGTTCGTCTGACCGCGATTTCCGATTATTCCGGAAATTGACGAAACGCCGATTATCCTTCCCCATCTGGTCCGGATCATCGGCAAAAGAAATGGCTTCACAACATTGAAGAACCCATTGAGCGATGTGTCGACAACTTCATACCAATCTTCCGTTTTCATACCCGCGAGCGGCGCGTCCCGATGAAAGCCGGCGTTGGACACGAGCACCTGAATTGGCCCGTCGTCGAGAATCACGTCTGCTGCTTCTGTCACCTCTTTTGCGTCGGTCACATCAAAGGTGACCGAAGAAGCAGTACCGCCGCTCCCACGTATTTTCTCAACGAGCTGTTCGGCCGCCGAACGGTTCGAATGAGCATGAACAACGACTTCAAACCCCGACGAGGCAAGTTCCCGGCATATGGCACCACCGATCGCCCCACTACCGCCCGTGACGAGTGCTCTTTTGGCGCTCATTGAAAAAACACCCCGGCTTGACCCTCGACTACTCTATCTTGGTCGCTCATAAAGCAAAACTCGTACGCGCAGCTCTTGGCGGTTTTCATGATCAAATGCACTTCGGCCGTACACGCTGCTTCTTCACTCGCGAGAAAGCGCGAATGGATCTTAATGTTTCGCAAACTTGCCAGGAGGCCGCCGCGCGCCGCTTCATCCGAGATTAGGGCTCCGTGCAAAGCCATCGCTTGCGCACAAATCTCGATGCAGCAAAGCGCTGGCATGCGTCCATTCACCAATAACGGATTGCGTTCAAGGAAGTCGCCCCGAACCGCACCCTTTAGAAACTCATCCCCCCAATCAACGATCCGATCAATAAAAACCATCTCGCCGGAATGAGGCAGTAAGTTGCTGATCGGGCCGGTCATCATGGCGCCGTTACCTCAAGTGACAAAAATGTGTTTCTACCCAGCGGAATGCTAGTCCGCGCTGGCTTTGAGCTGGCCACACACTCAAGCAACAACAGACTGTCTGCAGCCGGATTTTTACTCAGCAGCTCTTGGATGACATTAGCGTTCGGCAGCTTGGCACCGTTATTCTTTGTGTCGGTGGCCGCATGCCCGATCTTGGCTTCAGACGTCGCCACCGGTTGAGGCGTCAGCAAGATCGAGGCACCCATGGGAAACGCAATCGAATAAGTAGCATCTAGTGGCGGCGGAAAGGGGTGTTCATAGCAGACCAGTAGGCAGGGCCTCTTCGTTGCATTCACCTGCACCATTGCCTTAAGCAACCCCATACCGAAGGTGTTTCGCCCTGCGGCAATGCTTGTCGTCGGCTGCTTGTTTCCATGGCCGATCGTCCAGTATCCGGCCGGCGCATTATGAACGGAGTTGTGAAAGTCAGTGGGCGACACAAGTTTTTCAGAGGTGGAGAGTTGATTGAGCAAACGCGTTACGACATGCGTATCGCCGGTGGAATTGGCAAAGACGCTGCATAAGTCGGACACCTCGAATGGGGATTGCTCGACAGCCTCTTCAGCAACTCGAAGTGCCAAGCGCACGGTAGGACTGCAGCGGCGCCTTTCCCTCGCACTGAGAATGCGCGGCGCCGCGATTTCCGGTTCGTCAAAAATCCACGCCGCCTTGCCGGTCAGTGTTTGCCTGGCTTGCTTCCAACCGTGCAAGCCAGGCCCTTCCACACCCAGTCCTGAGATCCAAATGTTCATCTCTTGCCCAGCACCAGCGAACAGTTATTACCACCGAACCCAAATGAATTGGTTATTGCGTAGTTTCCCTCCATCTGTCGGCTCTCGGTCAGAACGGAAAGCGACAAGTCGGGATCTATGTTTTCAATGTTTTTGTTTGCAGGCTTGACGTTGTTTGCAAGCGCCTCTGCCGTAAGGATGATCTCAAGTATACCTGCGGCGCCAAGGGCATGACCGGTCCAGCCTTTCGTCGAGCTGCAGGCCTGGCCCGAACCGAAGACGGCGTTGATTGCAAGATCTTCTGAGCGGTCGTTCGCCTTGCTGCCGGTGCCGTGAAGATTGATGTAGGCGATTTCATCGGGGTCGAGATTAGCTTGGTTCAGAGCAGCCCGCATCGCCGCCGCCGCACCACTCCCGTCCGGGTCCGGCGACGACATGTGGTAAGCGTCAGAACTTTCACCATAACCCAAGATACAAATTTGGCTGTCGATCGACGGTTTCTCCAGCAAGGCGAAGCCACCGGCCTCTCCAATTGAAATACCATCCCGATCCCGATCGTTTGGCCTGCAAGGTTTGGCCGAAAGAAGTTGCAGGGAATTAAATCCGCACAATGACATCCAACACAGTGTGTCAACGCCACCAACCACGGCCGCATCGACGAAGCCCGCATCAATAAGCTGATGGGCATCGGCAACCACTTTTGCGCTCGACGAACAAGCAGTAGAGACCGTGTATGTGGGCCCCACCAGACCCAATGCGGCTGCGACAAAATCGGCCAATGATGAGTGGGCCTGAGTGGTCTCGAATTTGAAGCCTTTTGGCAATGGACGGTCTTCGTCGGCCCGTTCGACGAAGGCGAATTCGGCTTCCTGAATGCCGGAGCTTGTCGTTCCGACAACCACCGCAATTCTATTGGCGCCATATTTTGCTACGGCATCGGCCACCTTTTTCGAGAAGAGATCCGTGTCCAATGTCAGAGCGGCAAGACGGTTATTGCGGCAATTGAACTCGCGCAACCCACGGCTAAGAGCGTACTCATCGAGCGCACTCACACGCCCGATATAAGTATCCAGATTGGCACCATCAAAATCGCAGTGGGTCAGGCCGTCCAGGGAGTTGGTTATTGCATGCCAGGTATCTTTGGTTCCAAGCCCAATGGCCGAGGCACAGGTATATCCAGTTAGAGATAACAGCGTCATGTAATGCGATCTTTTTCATCTTTTGCAAAAAAGGCTGTCATCGCAATAAGCGATATCGCTGTTCCGACAGCTACGGTAAAGCCAATGCCACTTAATACCGGCGTGCTTGAAAATGACATTACAAAGAATACCGCAACCGAAGTCGATGCGCAGACAAGGACCGCGAACAGAGTGCGCGAGCGCCCCTCATCATCACGCGTTTCCCTGCTTAGAAACAGAGCGTAGTCCAAGCTCAGCCCCAAAACCAATATAAGCGATATAATGTGAAATGGTGAAAGCAGCTCGCCTGCCAACACCAGAACACTCACGGTGAGAGCCATTGCGATCGTTATTGCAAATGCCATTCGAAACGCTCTTGCTGGATTTAACGCCGCGAAAATACCTATTGCGGCAAGTATGACACCGACCCCTAACCAGCCTAGAGACTCGGCCCTATAGTTGGCCATCAAATTTTCGCTTTCTCGCTTCAGGTCGATATAGTGTAGGCCACGGGTTTGAATGCGTTCGACTTCTTCTTCGATCGCCGCCGCGTTTTCAACGTCATTTAACAGAACGAGCCCGACCCAAGAGCCAGGTTCTTCTTCAAACAATGTGGCCCTCAACTGAGCATGCAATATGGGTATGCTATTGAAATCGGCAACGCGCACATATCGGCCCGATTTGGCGTCCGCTATGGCCGCCAAAAAGCGATCGAACGCCTGTGGACGAACGCCTGTGTCGGACAATGCGGCTAGGATGTTGGCACGAACGATCTCCGGAGATGGCAATGCCGTCGCTCTGCTGCGCTGCTTTTGAATACTTGGCAACATCTGCGCGGTCATTCTAAACCCACCCAAATCCCCCGATTTCACGAGTTGGTCGAGTCTTGGAGCAAGACGTTCCTGCTTACGCAGCACCCGTTCCTGCGTATCCGCTTCTACAATTATCATCCGCCGAACATCAGAGGCGCCAAGCTCTCCGCGGAGGCGGCGGTCAACGGCCACAAGCTCTGGCGATACGGGACTTAGTCTACTTAAGTCGTCAGTGAAGACACTCTTCTCGTTAAGCGTCAAATAAGCGACCGAGAAAATTGCGAGCGCGAACAAACCAATCTGAGTCGGAAGAGCAAGGACCGTCCCGCGACCTAGCGCCCGCGGCAACTCCGGCGTCGATTGCTTCGGCACTAGTATTGTCGGTAGTATTGTTTGTGTAATGATGGCTGCTGTGGCAATTCCAACAACGGCAAAAACACCGAGTTGGGCAAGGCCGGGAAAACTCGATACCGACATAGGAGCCAACGCAATCGCTGTCGACGCCGCACCAAGTGTCAGCGGGCTTCTGATTTCGTTAAGGGCACGCCACCTCGACTTATTGCCATCAAGGTGTGACGCCACATGAATCGGATAGTCCACGGAAATCGCGGTCAGCGTCGCCCCGAATGTGAATGCGATCCCGTGAATACTGCCAAACAGCCACTGGACAACGCCGGCACCGGCAACAACGCCCCCCACCAAAGGAACACCAAAACACAGAACGACTTCCCACGACCGAAATGCCAAGCGGATCACAGCAACTAAGATCAGAGACGAAATCACGCTGATCAGCATGGCTTCGGACTGTATTGACGAACTAGCCGTTCGGGCGAATACGCTCGCACCGGACATTTGTATTGCCATATCGTCCGACGCACGCAGTTGCTCGAACTCAGCTTCCATATAGTCGAGAGCGGCAACCTGCTGAGAGCCACTAATGGCGTCGGAGCTGATGTTTCCAACCAACAGGGCGGCGGATAAATCGTCGGAGAACCAAACTCCGTCATAGGTCGTTGGTCCCTCACCAACCAAGAGGGTATCAACGGTAGCAGCGATGTGTCCGATCGGGTCACGGAAGAATAATCGCGCCAGCGGCTGGTCCGAAATCGACTTCAACTCTTCGAGCGCATTTTCTAGTCCAGCCCGGATGTTTTTCGTTTCGAACGCAGATGCCTTGATGTCGGGTCCAAGCAATAAGTACCGGTCGAGCAGGAAATCTAACTCGTCCGACTCCAGAGGAATGCTTCCGTTTATGGCAAACTCGAAGTGATCCGACTGTCTTAGCGACTCAACGACGAGTGCGCTCGTTTCCGCAAGATCCTCGGGTGTCCCTCCCGTCAACGCAACGAAGACGAAATTGGACGACGGTCCGGAATTCATCTGACTGACCGCCAGCTGCATTTTCCGGTCAGACGTTTCAGGCTGAAAAAAACTAAGATCAGACACGAATGTAGAGTTTTGGACGAGTGCAAAAATGCCCCCACCAAGTCCGGCCAATACAACGGCGAACAATGTCCTCTGAAACACCCGCATCCAATTCAGCTTGATCATAGCAGCTCTGTGATGCTCATCTTCGTAATCGTTCCATCAGCTTCGTTCATCGTAAATGTCAGCAACGTAAAGTCCTGCCCACGCAGTTCGATCTTCTCGATACGGCGTTTCATCCTTCTGTTAATTGGGGTGAGAAGCATTCGCCACTCTTGTTTTTCTCCACTGAACTCGACCGTAAACTTCTCTTCCATCAGGGCGAGATTGCCACCCAAAGTTCCTTTCAGACCAATTCCGATGGCTTCAAGCGGTGGCGCAAACCGAACTGGAAACGACCTTACCCGATCAGAGCCCGCTTTTTGGGAAGAAGCCCTCGTCCCATCGATTGTGAAGATCTCCGCCGTCGGCGTTTCGACGCTCATCTGAAGAAAATCGGGCGGAGCAAACTTTAGTGTCCCCGTGGACACAATTGGGTCTTCGACCTCAGGAAGTTGCTTCTCCTGAACAAATGTAGCCTGCACCTCGCCCAACTTGCTTCTGTGGTCGAGAAAAGCACTCAAACTCCACGGCGTTTCAGAAGCAGCAAGTGGCGTCGGCGATGGAACCAGCGCCACGACGCACAACAACACAATCAACCTAACCAGCATTCGACTTTGCCCCCCAGAAATCATAGAAGTTGAACCAATTAAGTGGTGCCTGGCGTGCATAATGCTCAAGCCGCCGGGCATACTTGCCAACCCAATATTTCGTTTTTTCAATACCGGAACGTCTTTCGATATCGATCCGGTCTGCGAACTCCTCGAAAAAGATCTCATACTTGCCATTGCCCTTTGCTAAGGCGACAAAGAAGACCACAGGCACTCGCATTACGCTGGCGAGAAGGAAGGGTCCAACCGGAAACCGAGCCCGATCGCCTAAGAAATCAATTTCGATCAGCTTGTCTTTGTGGATGTCGCGATCGGCCAAAAGGCCGATGGCTCCGCCGGAATCGAGAAACGCTTTCGCTACCAGCAGACTGTTCGGTTCACCGAGTTCGATCACATTTTTCCGAACATCGGATCCAACTGCACTAAACACTGCATCCAGATGTTCCGAATTCTCGACATGCATCAGCGCCTTTACATGCGCGTTGGCTTTGTACGCAAGCGCGCGTGGCGCCTCAAAGCTCCCCAAATGGGCGCCTAAGAGAATATGCCCCTGATTGTCGCGCCGTAGCTTGTCGACCACTTCCATTCCCTCGACCACAAGCTCGAACTCTTCGTAACGTCCCGCGAGCAAAAATGGTCGGTCAAGAAGCGTTTCGGCATAAAGAAAGAAATGCCTAAAGACGTCGACGAGACCGACATCTGGGCCCTGGACACGGCGTAGGTATTGGAGTGAAGCTGTCTTTCGATCTTTCGTGAAGATCAAAAAATAGAGGCAGATCGGAAATAGCAGCGCATAGCCAAATTTTCGGCCAAGCCGCAACACAAGTTTCGTCATTAGACGGACCAGTGCTGGGCTACCGCGCTCCCCCTGCTCTTTCCACGAGCCACTCACCGGAACTCTCTTTCTCTGACATTTAGAATTGTAACCAACACGTTTTCTCCGTGGACGGTTGCCGTCAGTCGTAACGTCTTTTCGTCAATGCGCTGAACGCTCAGAGCGCAAACATCCAAAGGCCGAACGGGTTTGAGGAATTTTGCCGACGTGACAGAGTCGACCCGAACAGCTTCCACTTTCTCTATTTCGTCAACCGCCGACGCTAACAGGAGTGCGCCGGGCACCAGAGGGTCCCCAGGAAAATGCCCCTGAAAAGCTGGGTGTCCTTCGTCGAACTCAAGCAGCATAGCCTTACGTCCCGTCATTTACCCGTTTTTGCCGTCGCTATTTTTCTCAGATGTTCCATCGACACCTTTCCCACGGCATTTCGGGGTAGCGCGTCAAGCACCACCACCTGCCTTGGCACGAGGACAGGGTCTACATGCCGTCGGAGGAACTCCTTGATTTTTTCTCTTTTACAGCCGTCGCCAACAACAAAAACTGCGGTGCGTGGCGTCATCGCCTTCGAAGACTGAGGTTGAAGAATGAACTTGCAGTCCTCCACCCCGTCCATACGTAAAAGGACTTGCCTCAAGCCTTCCAGCGATGCGCGCTTTCCCCCGACCTTAACCATGTCGGAACTACGGCCAATCAAATCGAAATGCCGTTCGCCCCGTATCGCTATGATATCGTCGAGCTGAACGTCTTCTTTCAAAAACGCCGCTTGAACGAACGTGCGTTCGCCTTCGCTGCGCAGCGACATGTCATCTCGCAATGCCCACGCGCTGTCTTTTGTTGTCCATCGAGTCGCCACGAATCCAGACTCTGTACATCCGTAGATCTCAAGGATCTTTGTCGCAAACCGCTTCTCAAAACGCATCGCCATAGCTTGGTCGAGCGGCGCCGTTGCACAAACCGTCAGTTCTACCGGCGGCAGTTCCAGCCGTGTGTCCAAGAGAGCTCGAATATGCAGCGGCGTCGTAACAAAGCATCGCGGGCCCGCCAAAGACGCCAAGCCCTGAGATATTTCAGCAGGAAAATGGCCACGCTTCGAAAAAACACGCGCCATCCCCATGAGAGCGGGCATGAGCGACGTCTCGATCCCATAGCTATGCTGGGGAGGCACTGTGGAGAATACGGAGTATTTCGACGCAACGAACGCCTTCGGGAGGGCCCGCTTAAGGGATTGCCCGCCCGCAACCAAGCCGGCCCAGCTTTTGGAAACAGCAAGAGGATTTCCAGTGGACCCGGAGGTAAATGCGATCAGTACACGGCGGCTCCCCGGGATTCGGTCAAGAATTTGTTCTAGTTCTTGGCCCGTTTGCGCTGACGGCGCCGTAGCATGATTTGTTTTTTCGGGCACGCCGATGTCGGTTATCAGCTTGCAACCTTGATATTGACTCTCTAAGTACTCCAGGTGCTTCGTGGTATGGTCGCCAGGAAACAGACTTACCTTGTTCGCCATCAAAGCAGCCAAGAAGGCCGTCACAAAGCACCGAAAATCCTCACAAGCGTTAATGACGTAAGAAACGTCACCAAGCGTTGTCGCCATGGTTTTGGCGCCGTGAAGGATACTTTCGCGATCCACAAGAGGCGGCGATGGCCCGCTCGCTTTTTCTACCGTCCCGCTGTGCACTCTGTTCGTCCGCATTACGATTTGTTTGTCCTTCCCGCAGGTCCATTGGCGCTGGTGTGTATCCACGCGCGAGGATCAGACATAATTCTCAAAGTTCGAACGGGGTGTGCCCGCCCCTCTTTGCCGTGAATCAATGCTCGATAGACATGTTCGCCAAAGAACAGCCCTAGCATGATGGCGGGAGCGCCAAACACGGCAAAAAATGTCCATGTGGCCAGGCTGGCAACGAACGGCAGTGCGGCCGTCCAAATCAACAAGAGTACGAATAAGATGGTCCAGATGGCCGTTAGCCGACGGGTGTAGGTTGACCAGCCGCCAGAAACCTGTCCGGCTTCAATTCTTCTAAATCTAGTGATTACAGGTTCCTGCCCGGGCAACAACGACCGGCCGAAATAAAGCGCCAAAAATCCGTAGAGGAACAAAGGCGGCAAGTATGAAACCAAGTAAGCGAACTCTACGCCGAGCAGCATCGCGACCAACGCACCGGTTAGTATGAGACATCCACTTGCCCACACCGCCAGCAGGTCTTTTGATGCACCGTCCAACCAGGCAGCGCACAGATTAACCGCGGCAATGGCAACAAGTATGCCAACAAACAGTTCGTGCGCGTCGCGGAGTGCCGCAACCTGCAGTGGCACAAAAAAGAGGACCGACAAGGCCCTAAGCAAAGACCCCCGACTCCAAGTCATCGATCAAGCGTTAGTTGCTTCGCCAGCCCGCGCACGGTTGACAAAAGCCGTCAACGAACGAACGGACGCGAAGATTTCTACATTCGCCTCGTCGTCCGCTAGGATTTCCACGCCATATCGCTTCGCGAGTTCCAGTGATAGCTCTAGAGCATCGATGGAATCCAGCGCCAACCCTTCGTTGAACAACGCTTCGTCAAAGTCGATTTCCGACGGAGATTCCTCCAACAGAAGGGTTTCCACAATCAGTTCAGCAATCTCTATGGGTTGTATTTCGGCCATGTCGCCCCCCGACGAACGAAGTATCTATTTCCATTATTCTGAGCCACATCAGTTGGACATGCAACAGTCGCATGAGACGCCAACGGCTCAACCAGGGCTCACTGATGGCACACTTATTCGGTCGGCCGGCCGGTCAGATTCCGCTGGTCAACACTCAGCTTTGACGCGAGTCATTAGCCGAGGGAACGACAAGCCTGACCAAAGGCCAAATGTTATAACAAACGGCTATTGGTTGGTTGCTTGGCTCCAAAAACCGCCCGATACCATTCCAAAACGACGAACAGGCATTTAAAAGCGAAGAGCCTAGCCCGAAAGTCGATGTCGCCGGCATATCGGCCACTTAGCAGCGAAATTACAGCGGATCGTATTTGAAACCGATTATTGGTGGACATGAAAAGGGTTTTCATACTTGGTTCCATGAAGCGATAGATGAACCAGGAGAACGTCTTCAACATTGACCTCACCTCCGCCTCATGGCGTCTTAAGGCCCGAATACCCGACGAACGATCGGCTAAATAGATATCCACTGCCTCCCCGATCGAACTCCCGCTTCGCATCGCGACGAAAACGCCGGTGGAAAAAACCGGATCGATGAATGCGAATGCATCCCCCACCAACGCAAATCGGTCGCCGAATAGCTTGTTCGACGAGTAGGAAAAATTCCCGGTAGAACGCATTTGGCCATCGCGGATCGCGTTCGTCATCCGCGCTTTAAGCGCAGGGTTTGCTTCAACGCCTTGTTGAAATTTGCTTTCAATCGATCCCGGGCTGGCTTTTAAGAAATTCGGTTTGGCCACCATGCCGACGCTGGTAATTTCGCGGCTAATTGGAATCAACCAGAACCAGCCGTGCTCAAACCAATAAATGCTTATGTTGCCTTCGTCTTCGCCGGAACGCCATTGGACATTTCGAAAGTGAGAGAAGATTGCCGCGCTTTCGTGCTGACGATTTCGTTCCCAAAGCCCAAAGCGCCGCGACAAGAATGTGTCGCGTCCGGACGCGTCGATGACAAATCTTGCGGCATGCCGGTTCACTGCCCCATCTGCGTCTTTGGTCACAACCTCCACGTAATCGGGGTTCGAGAAATCGCAGTCCTGAACTGAATAACTTTCAAAAACGTCGACACCTTTTTCTTGCGCATTTCTGAGCAATAGGTGATCAAATTCGGACCGGCGGACTTGATAGGCATGTTTGAACTGGGGTGTCAGCGCCTCGGCAAACCTGAATGAAACGTGGGCTTCGGATGTCAGTGTGGTGAAGTCCGCTCCAGGCTTCAGGACGCCAATGTCTTGCACTGAATCGAGCACGCCCAACTCTTCAAAGATTTCGAGGTTTTGTGGAAGCAGCGACTCACCAATATGGAACCGCGGGTGCTGCGTTTGTTCAAACAGCTTCACCGATCGCCCAAGTTTGGAGAGCTTGGTTGCGGCTGTCGAACCCGCCGGCCCACCGCCGATGACCGCAACATCAACAATTCTTTCAGCGGATTGTCCGTTAGTGCAACTCATCCCAATTAACCACAAAAGAAGCGAGATTGGCCATGTATCAATGAATGGGGCGAAATCCCTTGCTTCCGCAACTTAAGGGGAAATAATCTGAAAGCACAAGCGAAGTCGGCAGTTCGCCGGGTGCTCACGGGTTGCGTAACGATCGGAGAACAGGATTGAACAAGAATGAGGTCAAAGAGCTTCTTGGGGTGCGTGGCGCGGAACAAGAAGCTCTCTTTCGATTGGCCCGGGGGCTAAGGAGGCAACACTTTGGCGATCAAGCAGTGGTTCGCGGTGTTGTGGAGGTAACCAGCGCCTGCGTGAGGAGTTGCACATACTGTCCGATGCGCGTTGAAAACCAGTTCGGTCGCTACCTTCTGACGTCTGACGAGCTTGTAGAGTCTGCGAGACGCGTTTTTGCTTCCGGCGTCCCTGTGTTGTCTATCCAAGGCGGAGAAATCCCAAAAACAACCAAAATCGTGGGCGAAGCGATAAGGCGGATTCGGGATGAGCTCGGCCACCAATTGGAGATTCTGCTTGTGTTGGGGGATAAGTCCCACGATGAATATCGTCATCTTAAGGATGTGGGCGCCGACAGTTATATTCTGAAGTTCGAAACCTCAATAGAAGAACTGCATGAGCGTCATCGCTTTTATCCGTTGGCGGACAGGGTGGCGGCGATAAAGAGCCTCACCGATCTGAATTTCAAAGTAGGTTCGGGCACGATTGTGGGCTTGCCGGGCCAGACTGTCGAGCAGCTCGCCGATGATCTGATGTTTGCCCGATCGCTCGGTCTCGACATGTGCAGCGCGTCGCCATTCATTCCGGCTAAAAACACCCCACTGGCAAATGAACCAATGGGCGATTTTCAAACGACGTTGAACGCGATCGCAGTGACGCGAATATTGCTCCCGAAATCGCTGATACCTGCGGTTAGCGCATTGCAGAAATACCAAGCCGGCGGACAGGTGGCGGGGCTCGACGCCGGTGCTAATGTGATCACGGTGAATTTCACACCTAACAAAGATCAATCGGATTATCCTATCTACGGCGCGGATCGGTTTGTTGTCGGCCTGAGACACGCAATTCACACGTTAAAGCGTGGTGGACTGGCGTCGGGACTGATTGATGACGCAAACACTATAAGAGGGTCACTTGCCGAAGCATGCACATGAGTCCGTCAGAAAGCATGTCTTAGAACAAGAAAAATGGTCTGCGCCGAATGCGGGAATTCGTTCAAACCATAATGCTCATTACCTGTACCTGCACAAAAATGCTGCGCAAATGACAGCGACTCCTGTTACCGAAAGTTTAGCTCGCCAAACTGAAAACCCGGAAGGCTTTGTCGAGTATTTTCCAAACTCGGTCGTGCAGCGAGAGCCGATAAAAATGCCGGATGGGTATGAGACGCAGCTCTACGCCTGGCAGCCCACAGAAAAACCCAAAGCGGTTGTCATTGGACTTCACGGCATTAATGACTATGGAATGGCCTTCGATCTACCGGCCAACGTTTGGTTAGCACACGGAGTATCAACCATATCGGTCGACCAACGCGGTTATGGATGCACGCAGGGCCGAGGGGCATGGCATGGTCAGGACAAGATGGTGCGCGACATTGGGCACGTGACGGATCTTGTCCATCAACGCCACCCTGATGTTCCCTTGTTCCTGCTTGGCGAAAGCATGGGTGCCTCACTTGCAATACTATTCGCGGAATCTGCCGCAGAGCAGCGTTTCACAGGATTTATCCTTTCGTCCCCGCCAATGCTTGGACAAAGTACTTTGGGCGCGCTCATAATGAATGCCATCGCCTTTGGTGCTATGGTCGCACCAAACCTACGCTTCGGCTTTTCGCTGGAAAAATCGACGGCAACGGACAATCGCCGCCTCCTTAAGCTGCTAAATAGAGACCCGTTTTTCAATCGGAAAACGAAACTCGGAACGCTGCGGCGTGTCGGTGAGATGTTGCAGAACGCCACCGCGGCTGCACACAATCTCGATGTTCCATTTTTAGTTCTACTCGGCAAACGCGACCGCCGAATAGATCGGCGGTTGGCCCAGAAGCTATTCACGGAAAAATCTCGACGTCAGGCCGGCCGAAGCTCTGTGTTGGTTTACGAAGACGGTTTTCATCTTCTCTTCAGAGATCATGGTCGGGCATTGCCAATCTCCGATACGGCCGCTTGGATTTTGGAAACTCTGGACAAGAACCCAGAACGCACGGGTTAGTTCGTCTCCATTTCAGCTGTTGAATCGAAACGGAGAACGCATGCTTGGCCGTCATTTCAGATGGTTCTGAACGACGCCCTGCGGCAGGCTTGCCAATCTTGCACTTCCCGTGAGTCGGACATTAACCAGGCCGAGGACATGCCGTACCCACTCGGTCCAAGTCTGTTGCCGACGCCTCCGGCATAAACAGTCACCTCTGTGTTCGAGCCGGACACAGAATCTAGAAAGTGGTGGAAGCAGTCCTCCGCGACCCCGTCTCTGTGGTTTACGGAGAAGAATTCCCTGATAACGCCGCATCTACTGGGAAATTTGGCGCTCCAGAAGCATCCGTAGGGGCTCTCGAGTCGTTTTTTTCGGCAGAGTTAATCGCGAGTACAGCCAAATTCCCTAGATCCAAAAACAGGGAATCTTGCCCTTCGAACAGGGAAATTAAATGGGCAAACACGGAGCCAACAGTGCCAGCGTCAATCGGCACCCTTTGAAAACAGATAGGATAGCTACCGGTGCACGCCACCAACTTGACCTGCATTTTTTTGCTCTAATGCATGCGCCGGCAGGCGGCTCAAGATCCACACATTCATCGCGCCCCACGAAACCGCCATCGCCGTGAAGGCGATGAACACAGGCGATCGGAAGAACGGATCGACGAACCAAAGAGCACCCTGGAATGATAACATGATGCACATATTGCTGTATTCAAGCAGATAAGACTGTCCGCGCCGTGATTGTCTGCGCAGCATTAACGCCGTGCTGAAGGGCATCGCCCAAAACGCTGTGATCGGGAACGAGATCAAATACAGGTCGTCAACGAGGGCGACTTTCACCAGGTACCACAAGACGCCGATGGCCAATGTGCAAAGACAAACCAAACCGGCAAATTGTTGCGGTGTCGCCCACGGCGCCAACTCTTCACGTCCATATTTGATGAACATGCCGACAAGGGTGATTTCAATTGCGGTAGTAAACACCAAGGCCACCCACCACGCCTTGACCCACCAATGATCATATACGTTGAACCACAGATCGTATTGCAGCACGAAAATGAGGTCGTGCATGGCGAACCACCCAACAGCTGCTAAGGGGGCGGAATAGGCAGCATGCAGCCGGGTGAGCCGAAAAGATTCAATCAGAAAAACAAACGTCGCTCCCGCAGCGCCCGCAAAAAAGAGTAAAACGAACAAGACGTTTTGGTCGATCGATTGCAAGGCAAGCTGCGGGTCGTAAGTCATCACAAAGGCATCCCTAGCGTGTTTTCCACTTCCCTACTCCGCTTGGCGCTTTGCTAGGAATTTCTCGACCGCATTCAAATGGAATTTTTCATTCATGCTGAGCGCCTCGTAGGCCATGCCCGCATCCATCACGGCGTGCATTTCACGTTTCAGGCCAAGATTGGTGACTGCCTTGGTCCACGCGATCGCTTCCGTGGCACCATTGGCAAGGCGCGCTGCGATTTTGTCCACGGTTTCATCCAGTCGATCCGTCGAACAAACCCGATTGATCAGCCCAATGTCTTTTGCCTCTCGCGCATCGACCAAATCGCCCAGAAGCAGCGCCTCTTTAGCCCGCGCATAGCCCACCAGATACGGCCAGATAAGGCATCCTCCATCGCCAGCAACCAGTCCGACGCGGACATGAGGGTCCCCGATCTTTGCGTTTTCATCAGCGACGATGATGTCGCAAAGCAACGCGACCGAAGCACCCAGACCAATTGCATCTCCATTCAGTCGGCAAATGATCGGTTTTTCGGCTTCCAATAGGCTGTAGACAATCCTTTTGCCTTGAATGTTTTGGACGGCGTAGCGAGACGTATCTTCGCCCAGGCGCTCCATCATGGAGACATCGCCACCTGCACAAAAGGCGCGACCAGCGCCCGTGAGAATGACGACGTCACATTCCCGATCGACCGATACATCATAGAAAACTTGAGCCAGCTCGTGATGCAGTTGCTCATCAACCGCATTGAGCTTGTCGGGGCGGTTTAGCGTCGCACGTAAGATTCGACCCTCGCGCTCGAACTTAATGCACTTATATGAGGAGTAATCCATTTGCCCATTCCTTTTCTGTCATCTCGAGGAGCGGCTCGCGCCTACGCAACAGATGCGAGCGTTTTCGGATTTTTTTGAACGTCGAATTCTTTGCTTGGAAGTTGGCGGATGACCCAAATCGTAGCGGCGGCCCACAACACCGTAACAACACCCAATCCGATCCAAGCTGGGCTTCGGAAGAACGGATCAAGCGGCCACACGGCAAGCCACCAGCAGATTGTCATGCCAATATAGGCGTACCAGGCAATTTCGGTCTGCCCCAAAGACGATCCGCGCCGAGCCATCATGGGGATGACAAGGGGCAAGCAGAACCAAACAGTCCAGCCAAAGCTGAAGAACCAAAGTTCATCCGCAAGGACCGATTTGACGCCGACCCAAATGATTGTAACGCCCGCGAGCGCAGCAAAAATAATAGCGACGTAAGCTGGCTGCGACACCTGGGGAAGGATTTCTTCTCTGCCATACTTCAGAGTCTGGTAGAAAAAAATAATCTCAAGGATGTTTGTCACCACGAGGCCCGCAAAGAAGAGCTGCATGAACCAATGGTCATAAACGAAGAACCATTTATCGAACATCAGCAAGTAATGAAGATCGTGGGGAATGAAGACGAGCGTGCACACCAAGGGCATGGTGAAAATCTTGTGCTTGAAGCCTTGGTAAACAGCGATGCCAAAATAGGTGAAATTGCAAATGAGCGAAAACGCACCGAGTACAAGTAGACGCGGCACGTTCGCGTCGATGTTCGCGAACACACGGGAAACGTCGTAAATCGCCATCGCATCGGTCATTTTTGTCTCCCGAGCTAATCCCCGCGCTCTTCAAATATCGTTTTCAAGTTGTGCTTCATTGTGGAGAGGACGTGGATCGCCACATCCAGATCTTCCTGATCGATGCCAGCGATAATCTGATCATTTGCCGGCGCGGCGATTTCCGTCATGCCCTGCAGCTTTTTAAGGCCTTTGTCTGTGAGCATGACGTGTTTCGCCCGTGCATCATCCGGCGCTGGCACACGGGCCACCAGCCCGGTTTTTTCCAGCGCCTGCACCAGCGTGCCGACAGAGGCTTTCCCCATATCCAGCACCCGGCCCAGCTCCACTTGGCTGAGCGTGCGGGTGCGATTACGCGCTAAATTGGCAAGCACCCACCATTGCGAGCGGGTAACGCCGTGGGGCTTTAGGGTTTGATCGATCAACGTCTTGCGCATGCGCGACACGTCGTGAATATGAAAAGCAACGCGATACGGGCTGCGTTCGAAAATATCGTCCTGAAGCTGCGCTGCCCGCTCGACCGCTTTCTCCGGTGCTACCCTGGGCGTTGCCTTCCGTGTTTGCTTTGGCATTCACATACTTCCTTTTATTCTGCGCACAAATTCAACCACGCGCCGGCAATCGTACAGTGTATTCCGCCGGCGTCGTCTTGCCCACGCGATCATTCTCAAGCCACACGTCCAGCTTGATCAGATGCTCTCCTTCATCGGTGACGAACTTTTCGACCACCTTTCCCTTGGCAGAAACCGTGTCGCCATTCATGTTCATGTCGCGCATTTGAAACGAGAACTTCTTGACCCAGCCTTCAAGGCCGATCCAATCGGTCACAGCACGCGACAGCATGCCGGCCGTCCATCCGGTATTGTAGAAAATGCCCTCGTGCCCGCTATCGATGGCATAGTCCGGATCGTGATGAATGCGGCTCCAATCCTGGGAGCCGTGGACCTGCCGCGCCATAGTTGTCCAATCAAGCGCCATGGAGAAGCCCGGCAGTACATCGTCGACGGCCACATCGTCCCAATAAAGGACTTTCGAAAAGTCTCGCGTTCGCATCGTGGTCATGCCGCCTGCCTTCTTGCTTCGTCTTGTTTGATCTGCTTCGGCGAGCGGTGAACAAGCGTTGTATTATGCCAAACAGCGACTGGCTCGTTGTTTTGATTGAAGAAGGTCATCGCTGATTTGATCCAGATGGATTTGTCATCCATCTTGATGGGCTTCATGAAGACGTCCGTCACCGCCTGTTCCGCCCGCAACCAATCGCCCACGCGGATGGGAGCAAAGAACTCCCACTCCGTTCCCATATTGATGCCCCGGTCACCCGGTGTGGGCACACCGAGTGTAAAGAACGGACGTTTGGGTTTGTTGGTTTCCGCTCCATCTTTTGGCGGTTTCGGCGCTTTGGGCCATGGACCGCCGGCTGCGAAATAAGTGGGCAATAAGGAGGGAGGAACGATCACGTCCCCATAGGGCCCGGTGTCGTTCGCGAAATCCGGATCGAGGAACAAAGGATTGCTGTCACCGGTCATGTGGCAATGACGGCGGATCGGATCATATTCAACCGGAAACCGCCCCGTCGTGCGCGCGACCACCTTACCGATCCACTCAGACCGGACAGCGTCGATATCATACTCATCCGGGTGTATACGATCGCTCATCAACGACTGTCCTTAACTTGCGAAGCGGAACGCTCCATCCTGCATCTCTACTTTTCGGCCACAGATTTCTTCGGCTTCCATCATGCTCATGTCTGCCGCGGTTTCGGTGTAGGCAATGCTTCGCTTATTGTCTGGCAGGTCCACGATAACGATGCCGCGTTTGGGCTGTTTTCGTTCGTACATCACCGTATAGCCGGCCACGATCGCCTCGCCTGAATAGTCTGGCACCACATCACGGCGTTGGGCCTGCCGTGCTACCTCGTCGGTGACGTCCATAAACTGATAGCCATTGGGACTGGGGTCGGCGCCCCAGATGGCGAACCCTTGTTTGGTGAGAACCCCCGAAACGGTGGTCACCATGCCGCGGCTTGTTGGATTCGAGCGAATATGCTCCGCAAGCTGACCGGTTGCATGAAGAACAAAGCTGTTAAACGGGCCCCCCGCAAAGGGCATTGCCCCCGTAAAGCTCCAATCGAGCGTGCTGGGAATGCCTGCTTCAGCTGCATAAACATCCTGAGCAATGGGAAAGCAGGTGTAGAGCTCCAAGAAGTCGAGCTCTTCCGGCTTCATATCTGCAGCCTTGAACGCAGCACGTCCCGCCAATTCCGCGCCGGGACACCGATGCAGCTCCTCTCTCGCGGTGAGATTGATCATGTGATTGGCTTCGGTGAAGACTTGGGGGAACACCCACTTCTCACGCGGCACGCCAAGCCGTTCCGCCTCAGCCACAGAACAAAACAGCAAGGCGGAGGCCTGATCTATATTCCACGAACTGTTGTGCAGCTTCGTATAGGGAAAGGCGAGCATGCTGTTTTTGGTACTGCTGTCGCGGATAAAGTCAGCAGAAAATGACGTGTCGTTCCACCCTTGCGGATTGTTCGCGGCCATTTCGCTAAAGCGGCTGTACAGAGCCGCCATCTGATCGCGGCGTTCATCGATGGTTTGTCCGTGGGCGTACCGGAATGCATTGTCAATGATCGCGTAATAGCCGACGGGCATGCGCCCGAGCCCACTGTCCTTCTCGTAGTCCGGCTGCATTTCGTCATGGGGCTTGAGAACGACATCAGCAAGGTCCGTGCTCACTGTATCTTCAAGTTCAATACCCTCTATGCCGGCACGCAGAAGCCGATAGCCCGCCTCGCCGCCGACGACCATCGCTTTGCTGAATTCGCCACGCGCGATTGACGTGCACGCATCGCTAATGATGGTTTGCTGAGACACACCCGGAAGCGCGCTAATGGATTCCACGTTGGGCGCGCCGACCCCATCGCCAATGAGCTTACCGGGATTCCGGTAACGCCAACGGCCTACAGGTACATAGATCTTCTCGAGGTCAGTTAGGAAATCGGTGGAGCCCGCATCCGCGCCCGCGGCCTTTGCTGCATCGATCATGAGGGCAATGGGTTCTTTGGCTTTTCTTGGGTCTTCTTCTTTCTGCTGGATGAGGCCGACGCCCACCAGCACCGGCGCATTCGGATCAACGGTCATCTTTTTGTCCGGCCGCCAGATATTTGTCGAGCGTCTTATGAAAATGACGAATCCGGATTTCCTGGTAGTCTCCCAGCGTGACGCCTTCTTTGGCTGTTTTGAGACCCCGTTGGATGCGGTGCAGATTCCCCATGTCTTGTTCAAAGACCGGAGAGATCTGACTAAGCTCCGGTGCATCCGTGAAGGGATCGTCCGGCCCCAGTTCACGCCGCGGAACGGGATCGGGCCGAGGGCCATCATCAGGCACAGGATGCAGCAACTGTGCTTCCATCAGGCATTTATCCGGATCGTTCCCATAAGGACGGAATCGGTAGACCAACGGCAGAGCCGGCGTCAGCCATGGGCAGAAGTTTGGAAACAAGAAGTATTGCGTTGAATCGACCAGTTCCGTCACCGTTAAGTGAGAAAGATCAGCGCCAAACGTTTCTTTCATCTGCGCCTTTAGGAGTTCGGCCAGAGCATGGCGCGCTGACGGTGCTTTCGGTGCCTCCACACCCTCCGCGCGCGCCTCGGTCCCCACGCCAAAGACAAGCATGGAGGTGATCTCCTCATCGCTCGGCGGATTCTCCATGTGCGGGCTTGGAATACCGGACCACGTGAGCAGACGACTGACATTGTCCCCCCATACATCGTATTTCGTGTTGGAATCGCCGGTGAAAGGCAAGGCCTGCGGATGCGTTTGAACCACATGATAAGCTTCCAGGAACGCCTCCAGCGCCACCTTCCAATTGCAATTAAGCTGACGCTGAACATTTGCGGTGAGGGAGCGGTTTTCGAGCGGCCACCGTTCGAAATGGGATGGCAGCACTCCCAAATAGCTTTCGAGACTGTCCGCATCGGGATCGAGGTTGATGAAAACGAATCCACCCCACGTGCCCACCTTGACCGAGGACAGTTTGTATCCTTCATCGATGACTTCCGGAAAATCCCAGCGACAGGGAATGCTTTGAAGCTTTCCGTCAAGATCCCAGGTCCACCCATGAAATGGACACCGAATGCGGCTCATGTTTCCGCGGGTGCCACTCTCCCTCAGCTGTGTCCCGCGATGCCGGCACGCATTTAGGAAAGCATCTATTGTCTGGTCTTTACTACGGACAACGATGACGGAGAAATCGCCGATATCGTGAACGACATAGTCGCCAATCTTGGGTATCTCTTCCTCACGACAAGCCATCTGCCACACCTTGGTCCACATATGTTTCATCTCAAGGTCGTGGAATTCTTGTGAGGTGTAGCGGTTCGGGGCCAAGGTCGCGTTGCCAAGGGATTCATAAGAATCCTCCCTTAGAAAACTTGGAGGATTATCGCCGTCGAGTCGAAACACTTCGTCCGCGCTAGGCCCAATGCTTCGCCCACTGGTCTGCTCAGCGGATTTTGCGTGTGACATGGCCAAGACCCTCTTGCATTGCCGTTATCTATGGCATCCAATTTCGGAAGCTTTAATCGTATGCCTCCATACTTTTATCGTATGCTTACATACTATGTCAATTTCGTTTAGTATGTCGTCATACTATCTCCTGAAACCATGTTAAAGGCAGGTCTCATGGTCGATTCCCCCAACAAGCAATTGGCACGCGCATTTCTGAACGCCTTATCAAAGGGCGATGTGGATGCTATGTCGAAAATCATCTCACCGGACATCGAAGCTGTGGCTACCGGGACGTCTGTTTTATCCGCGCAACGCGATTATGCCGCCGTGCTGGAAGCTGTCGCCAGCCTTAAGCAGGCCACCAAAGACGGCATTGCCGTGGACATTGTCAGCCTCACCGAAGAAGAAGACCGGATCGTTTGTGAGTGGAAGGGATCTTCCGAGCTCGTCACCGGCACGCCTTACAACAATGAGTACGTTTTCATCTTCTACGTCAAAGACGGAAAGGTTCGTCGGATGACCGAGTACATGGACACGAAATTGGCTGACGACGTCATGGGTCCACTGTTGGCCGGTTGATCAAGCATCTCCAATGAATTTCACAAGAGCATTCGCAAAAGAAATTTCTGGGACCTCCCGGAGCTTGCAGTCTCAAAAACATGATTGGTGAGGATAATCGCCATGACCGACAAATCACTGATGGATCAGGACATCCAAGAATGTCCGTGGCCATTTTATAAGGAACTGAGAGACGAAGCCCCCATCTATATGGATCCTCAATTGGGATGCGCTGAGATCAGCTGTTATGAAGATGTGGTCCAAGCTCCGCGGTCGCCTCAGATCTTTTCCAGCAAAATGGGCCTCCCCTTTCCCGTAGTGGAGCGCCGTATCTATTCTCCGTATGCGGATGGACTAGGAGCAACCTGCGGCAGGTCAGCTTTCGTGACGATGATCAACGCGCTACCTTTCGGTCGGAGTCCAAACTCGTGCGTGCTTCTTTGTTAAACTTCGCCAAATCGCTGAACTCTTACCGTTCTCCGCACGTCATGGAGCGGATAGGCTTGAGTCATGACCCAGCCACGCCTTGGAGCATGTCAGCGGCGGACCTTCAAAATCGGGGCTGCGTTAACCGCTCACCCCGCAGCCCGAACCTTTCCAGCCTGTCCTGACGAGAAAGAAGGAATTATTTCTGCGCCAAACCTTCTCGTGCTGGAAAGAATATTCTCGTGACTCAAACCACCATACTGGTGCATGCACAGCAATCTATCGAAACCGCAGTCCCGAAACTTCTCAACCTTTTTTCGGCACGTCGCAGCATCACCGATTATGACCGAATCAATGTCCTTAACTGCTTCGTAGATTTCTTCATTCGATAACTCTTGTCCAGCCAGTTCCCGTTTGATCAGCGCGACGGCTGGGTTTGGATCGTCCAAATCTTCTTCTACGGGCGCCTGATTTTCCACAACGTCCCAGCTTGTTTTAGACCGCGGATCCAAATTTCCCCGGACAGTTTGGAAAAACAATTCGCGAGAAATGCCGTAGAGGCGTGGAACCGTCGCCACATACCAGATGGCCGCTTGAAGCGCCCCGCTTTCGATCGCCGCTTTTTCAGACTCGGCAACGTGAACAAAAGTGAAAACGCCGACTTGGTTGTTGATAAATTGTCCTGCGGGAGCGGAACACTCAACGATTGCCTTCTTGTAGATGTCAACCATGGCCGCAAGCGTTTCTACCGGTGTAAACAACGTCGTGCACAACATTCCGACACCCATTTCACCCGCACGCTCAAAGGAGGATGGGCTGGAACCCGTATGCCATATAGGCGGATGAGGTGTTTGTACCGGTTTGGGTTGAACGTTTTTGTCATCTAGCGACCAGCGATCAGATTTCCAGCTGAAAGATTCTTCAGTCCATGCCTTGGGAAGCATCTTCGTGACCTCAACAAGATCATTCAAAGCAGTTTCATCCCCGCCTTTGACTCCGAAGGTTTTCCACTCCATACCGCTTGATCTCGCAAGACCGATATTCATCCGGCCGTTTGAAATATGGTCGAGCATAGCTGATCGTTCCGCCGATCGAAGCCAATGATTGATTTCGAGCGGGACCAAAATACCTGCATGTCCCAATCTTAACTTATTCGTCTCATGAGCGATAGCGGAAAGGATTAGTTCCGGACACGAACTATAGCTAAAATCCGCCGAGCAGTGGTGCTCGACCTGCCACCATCCCTCGTACCCAGCATCTTCAGAGACTTTGGCTTGTTCAACAGTCTCCTTGAGGAGTTGTCCAAAGCCCCCCTTCGAGTCACAGTCTTTTTTCTGCACTTCCGTAAAAATATCAAACTTCATGACGTTAACTCCTCGCTTTAATTCAGTTCTCTTTATTCGATCGAACGGGATTGCGTTTTGCTAAGACAACCCTTTTTGCGTTTTCGTACAGATAATTCTCCAACACCTCCGGACGCAGCTTTGATTCAATATCCTGCGTTCCCTGCAAACACTTCGTCATATCCAAAACTGGGTGATCGGATGCCCACATCACCTTGTCTTTTCCGCGTGTATTTATGAAGTGGATGAGTTCGTCCGGCAGATACTTCGGCATCCAAGCCGACGTCATCATGTAGAGATTGGGATATTTGATCATTAGTCGGATCGCCGTACCCCACCAAGGGTCTGCCCCGTGGGTCATGATCAACCGCAGGTTCGGAAAATCCAAACAAACCCGGTCGATGTAGATCGGGTTCTGTACCTCTGCATCTAATCTCGGTCCCGGAATTCCAGTGAACAAGCTCAATGGCAGATCAAGTTCGAGGCATTTGGCATACAGAGGATAATAGTTCGGGTGCGTCGGTGCCTTACCCACATGGCTCGGCATCACGCGAGCCATTGTCACATTCTCGTTTTTCACCAAGTCTTCAACCGCCCATACGGCATCCATCAAATGGTCAACGTCGACGTACGCGCACAAGCTGAATCGATCCGGATGTTCCCGTGAAAACTCTAAAACACGCTTCGAAGGTTTTTCCGGATCAATTGTCAGAACTCCATGCTCAACACCTGCGCTATCCATTTCTGCCAGAAGGCCGTCAATGGTACAGTCACGAAAGAAATCCGCACCCTGCTTAAAATAAAATTCATTTACTTGCTGGGTGATGGGGTTTTGGGCGTGTTCTGTTGCGAAGTTTGGATTGATGAACAGGTCGATGGCTTTCTTCATTGTCACGTTCACATACTTCCCCAAGTTTGCGTTTCGCGTCCGTGCGACTTCACGGTCGACCTGCCCGCACAGCGGGGACTTCAATAGATTCAATTCGCGAGCGCCGCTGCGAAACCATTTGTTCCGGCGTTCCATTGAAACTAGTCGTAATGTATAGATGGTGGCGGTCCGGACCGCCGAGCATGCACGCAACGGGCATGTCCGCCGTCGGTTTTACTCGGTAGTGAACTTTTCCGCCGGCGGATATGCGCTGCACCTCACCCGACATCGGCAATGCCACCCACAACATTCCCTCGGCATCGAGACACATCCCGTCCGGGCCGGATTCCACCTCCGCCCAAATTTTCCGGTTGGCAAGCGAACCATCTTTCTGGATGTCGAATACTGAAATTCTGTTCGCCCTCGTTTCCGCGACATAGAGCGTTTTAGAGTCGTCCGAAATCACCATTCCGTTTGGGAAGACAAGATCCGCCGCGGCTACAATGACAGACCGGTCAGGTCGAACGCACGCCAACTTAGTGGGGCTCGGCGGCTTCTCTGGGTCCCAAGCAGCACCGAAGTTACCGACATAGGCGTGTCCTGCCTTGTCGACGACCATATCGTTACAATGCCACGTAGCGATATGAGAAAGATCTGCATACTGAGTTAGATTATTGCCGTCGAACTTCATCAACTGCCGGTGTTGCATCGAAACAATCAGCATGTCGCCACTAGGAAGCCATCCTAGTCCCGATGGTTCGCCGGGCACTTCGACAATTTTTGTTACTTTGTTGTCGGGTCCCAGGCGACATACGCATCCATCATGGAAATCGGAAAACCAAAACGCACCATCGTGCCATCTTGGGCTTTCCGCGAACGTAAAACCGCTCGCAAGAACATCTGCTGTGCGAAGCTCCGTCATGACAAATCTCCAAACGCAATGACGGGCTTGATGACTTGTCCCGATTCTAGGCTCTCCAATGCGTCATTGATCTCATCCAGGGTGAATCGCCTTGAAATGAGCGGATCGAGATTAAGTTCACCGGACTCGATGAGGGCGACATATCGGTCAATGTCCACTTTGACGCGTGTTTCTCCCAACACGCTTGCAACCAAACGCTTACCCGTCGTTAGAAAATCAGTTCCGGGAATATTTATAGAGGCGCCCAACTCCATCATTCCGACGAGCACGGTCGTGCCTCCGCGTCTGATCATTTGAACGGCCTGAGCTGTCGTTTCCGGTTTCCCGACACATTCGAATGCGACGTCTGCTCCGCCGGAAGTCATCTCCAGGACGGTTTCAGGCGCCTGTTGTTCCGAAGCATTTAAACAATCTGTCGCACCCAGGGCTTTCGCGACGTCAAGTTTTCCCGGCGCGAGGTCAACGGCAATGATTCTGGTGGCACCGACGATTCTTGCACCCTGGATCACAGAAAGGCCAACGGCTCCGCATCCAATGACAACCACACAATCGCCTGGCTTAATCGGTGCCGTGTGAAGTGCAGCTCCTAGTCCGGTTGAAACGCCGCAACCCAGTAATGTGGCCTGTTGTGGCGGCAGTGCCTTCGGCACTTGCACAAAAGAGTGTTCATGCCCGATTATTTCTTCCGCAAAGGCTCCAAAACCTCCCATGGTAAAAATGGGAGTGCCGTCTAGCGCCACCCGGTCCGGTCGGAGCGTCTGTTCCCCCGAACACAAGTAGGTGTCACCGCGATTGCAAGAGGGGCAATATCCGCAATACCCGACCGGAAACCCGACGACGGAGTCTCCCGGTTTGAGGCGATGGACGCCAGCCCCAACTGCTTCGACCACGCCGGTAACTTCGTGCCCGATAACCGAGGGCACTGGAAACGGAAACAAACCTTGATGCATGGTCAGATCGGTGTGACAAACGCTGGCGGCCAATACCCTTACGCGCACTTCGTTTTCAACCAAATTGCTGAGAGTTAGGTCAACAATTTCCAGCGGCTTCTTATATTTTGTTAGCAAGGCTGCTTTCATATTATTGCTCTCACCTAAACACCTTTTATGTCGATACCGGCTTTGACGCGGTCCCACTCGCGGGTCCTCGGCAATTCGCGCAATTTGGCTTTCTGTACACGCATTGTCGGTGTTTTGGGCAGTGCCTCGACCACTTCGAAGTAGCGCGGGACCATGAAACGGGGCATCGTCCGAGCACAGGCGCGAACGAGCTCCTCAAAGTCGATTTGCTCGCCTGGCGTGGGCACCAAAAACACTTTGATCTCGTCTTCGACGGCATCCGCAGCGACGGCAACCGCCGCACACTCCGCGACCGATTTGTGTGCGGCGATCTGCATCTCGACTTCGAATGAAGAAATATTTTCTCCGCTCTTTCGAATCGAGTCCTTCCTCCGGTCAATGAAGAAGTAGTTACCGCTCTCGTCCTTTCTGAAAACGTCTCCGGTGTGAAACCATCCACCGCGCCACGCTTCTTCGGTCGCGTCCGGGCGATTAAGGTAGCCGGCATTAAGTGTGTTCGGGGCTTTGGTGCGAACCAGCAGTTCACCCTCTTTTCCGACGGGCACGTCATTGTCATTCTTGTCGACCAGCCGGGCCTCATAGTGCGGCCAACCAACACGGAGCTTGCCGCAACTTGCGGGATCTTGGACGGACCAACCTGCCACATTTATCGGCCCGCTCAGTTCGGTCATGCTGTAGCCGGTGGTGGTTACCACACCAAAACGCCGGTTAAACTTTTCAAGGTTCGGAAGCAAGGGTGCCATCAACACAAACTTGAGAGGATGGTTACGATCCTGCTCGCTGGCGGGTTGACTGTTTATGAAATGTGCCATCGCACCAACCATCATTGTGAAGGTGCATTTGTAGTTATCAATGTCCGCCCAAAACCGATCGGTTTTGAAAGACGGCCGCATTACAAACCGTCCGCCGAGTGATGCCATCAGTAAGGGCTGAGAACGCGCTCCCGCGTGGTTGCTCGCCCCGGTGTAATAGAAAACCTCGTCTTCACCAAAGACGGTTGTGTCGAATGCAAGCGCGTTTGCATTTAGTTGAGCCCAAGGAATCAGTGTACCTTTCGACGGGCCTGTGGTGCCGGACGTATAAAGCACACAGGCTATGTCTTCCGGCTTTGGAGCGCTGAAGTCATTGCGAGGGGACGCGTTCGCTAATAGGGCATCGCGATCGATCACTTCCATAGGTAGGGTGAATTCGTTGCTGCCCTGTCCAGCTAAAATAACGACCTTTAGATGCTTCAGAGTTGGCGTCACCTCGGAAAGTTGAGGTAAGAATCGTCTGTCAATGACCAATGCCTTTGCGCGGCAATCATTGAGTGCATGCGTGAGCGACGCGCCGCGCAGCAGCGGACTGAGTGGAACTTCAACAGACCGGATCAATGCAGCGCCGAGCCAAACGTGCTGGCTATCGACGCAATTCTCCATTAGCGTCGCGACGAAATCGCCCTTACCAACTCCAACCGACGTAAGCGCAGCAGCCCAATTTGAGGAAAGTTGCAAAGCCTCTTCGTAAGTCAGTTGTTGTCCATCAACTTCCTGCATCCAGGTCTTATTGGGTACGCGTTCAGCGCCTAACCGTAGAACGTCGATATATGTACGGTCCGGATCGATCACCAATTTTCTCCCTATGCAGATCTTCTAATGTCTTGTCAGGATGAGGGCACTGTTCGGTGTAGCGGCGGCCGAGGCGACAAGTAGCGTCTCCACTTCCAGGATCTGATTGATTGCTTCGCCTCGAAGCTGTCTGACCGCTTCACAAATATGGCTCATTCCGTGCAGGTACGCTTCACCCAAATGTCCGCCGTGCGTGTTGAGAGGAAGTGCGCCCCCTAATCTCAGTTGGCCGTCTGCAGCAAAGCCAGTTGCTTCTCCCGGCTCACAAAAACCGAACTGTTCCAACTGAAGAGCCACAAGCGGCGTGAAATGGTCGTACAACATTGCCGCATCGACGGTATTCACTTCAATGCCCGATTGTTCTTGGAGCTGACGAACCAAACCAGGAATCTCGGGTAGCTCGAGCATGTCTTCGCTCCAATATTGAGCAAGACCAATCTGGTCGAAGCCACAGCTTTGGGCACACGCCGCAACTTTGATCGGTACGCCGCAGAAGTCTTTTGCCCGTTCATCTGATGTGATCAGTATTGCAACCGCACCATCGGATTCTTGGCAGCAGTCAAAGCGTCTTAGAGGGTGACTTATCCAAGGGGCGTCCAGATACTCTTCGAGTGAAAGCGGCCTTTTGTAGTAGAATGCAGCGGGATTGGTTGCGGCATACTCTCTTGCCGTTAGCGCAAAGGGTGCGTATGCCGTGTCTGGTAGTCCAAACTTATGAAGATAATACTGTGCCGTCATACCGACCCGTGACGCCGGCGTCATCAAACCGACATTCACAAACAGCCTTTGATCGCCTGACTCCGGAGGCGGCACCAAATCGCCAGAACCGAAGCGTATCTTCGATGCTGTATTCAGGGAGCGATATGCGACAACTGATTTAGCAATGCCGCTTTTGATAGCCATTGCTGCCATTGCGATGGTTCCACATCCACCGCCACCGCCAAACGGAACCCGCGTAAAAAAGCGAAGGTCAGGCATTCCAATTTCCCGCCGAATGTCCAATTCGGACGTTTCATTCATGGTGAATGTGGAAAGCCCATCAACATCCTCTGGTGACGCACCGGCGTCGCGTAGACAGTCCGTAATTGCTTCGACAGCCAGCTGAAGCTCTGACCGGCCGGAATTTTTGGAAAAGTCGGTTGCCCCGATACCGACTATTGAAACCCCGCTCACCATCACGATGCGTCGCTCTGACCATCAGGTATGAAGCAAAGAGGTGACGGCGACTCAGAATTGAAACTCGCAACAACGCGGCTGCCAATCAGCGGCGCCGGAGCCGTCCCTTTCAGAACACCCAGCATGCGCACGCCTTCATCAAGCTCGACAAGGACGACGTGGTAGGGCTTTGTGAACGTCCCGATCAGGGGCTTTTCCACTCTTGTGTGCGAAACGACAACGCCCGTCCCGGCCGATTGCTCGATCGAATGTTCGAAGCTACCACACCGAGAACATGACATGCGAAATGGAAATCGCTTTTCGCCACATGAAAGGCAGTATTGAAACACAAGCCGACCCCCACTCAACGACTCCCAATAGAAATCGCTTTGGTCCTTTATTACGGGAGCTGATGTGTCAGTCTGCGGCATCTTAGATCTCGAACTTGAACACCCGCTTGGCATTTTCGCCGAGAATTTTAGCGCGAGATTTTTCCGATAGACCCTGCATTTGCCGTTCAATCGATTCCGCCGAATGGGGCCAGCTTCCCTCTTGGTGCGGATAGTCATTCGCCCACAGCATGGCATCTGTGTAGCCAAATTTTTCGGCAAGCTCGATGCCTACGGCATCTTCTTGGAACGTCCCAAAGCATTGCGTTTTGAGGTAGTGGCTCGGCAGCTCTTTGAGTTTTGGAAATGTCCACATGTGGTGTTTTTTGTACGCTTCATCCATGGCTATGCCGCACCATGGGAACCAACCAACACCACTCTCTACAGATACTACATTCAGATTTTCCCATCGTTCGAGAATCCCCGCGCTACAAACCATTGACATAACTTCAACCGACGGCGCGAGGGCGTGTGCGACGTAGTTTGTAACCGCCCCACCCTTACCGCGCGTGGTGCGCGGATCCTTGCCCGTGCCAACATGAATAGTGACTGGAAGTTCAGTCTCCGACAGACATGACCAAAAGCGATCATAGTCCTTGTTGTTGTAAGCGGCGTCTTGAGCAGAAGTGCCGCCATAAATTGGCTTAACCGGAATCGTAACGCCTCGAAATCCTATAGATTTTACCCGTTCGATTTCCTCGACGGCTAGGTCAACATCCATTGTCGGAACAACGGCCATAGGCGACATACGGTCATTATACGGACCATAGGTTTCCCACGCCCAGTCGTTGTAAGCGCGTGCTTGTGCAAACGCGAATTCGGGATCGCGCGTCGCAAAAATTACCAGGAACTTATTTGGAAAAATTATTTCTGCATCAACGCCATCACGTTCCTGGTCGAGGAGGCGTTCCTTGGGATCAGCCGTCACGGCATTGCGCTCCCGATCCTCTCCCTGGAGATCGCTATCGTCCATGTTCCAACGAGCTGGCTCCATGCCTTCCACGATATGCCACCGATTGCCGTCCTTATCGACTTCGACACGCGGCAACCGCTCGGAAAATTTTTTATCGATTCGACCCTTCATCAGGTCTGACGGTTCGTTTGCGTGGGTATCGCAAGAGATCATGGTGTACTTGCTGTCGCTTGACGGCTGCACCGACTTAGCCCAACCGACAGCTCCCGGACTTTCAAGTCTCCATGCATTGTTCGTGTCAATCTTGTTCATGACGGGCTCCTTCGGACATTCCTTTAATCACTTCGCAAACATCCTTTGCGCACTTGGTTCCTCAGACGTAGCGAATCACAACGCTTTTTTGCTCCGTATAGGCGTCGATAAAGGCATCGCCATGCTCGCGCCCAACGCCTGATTTACCGTAACCGCCAAACGGCAGCGTTTCGTCTAATTCATGTATTGTGTTTACGTAGACGACCCCTGATCTGATCGCTTCGGTCAGCCGCATCGCCCTACTGACTTGCTGTGTCCAAACACTCGCCGACAGTCCGTACTCGGTGTCGTTTGCAATTCGTATGGCATCGTCTTCACTGTCAAACTCGATCACCGAAAGTACCGGGCCAAAAACCTCTTCCTGTGCAACACGATCTTTCGGCTTCACGTTCGTCAGAATGGTGGGTTCGACAAAAAACCCGCGACGGTCGATTTCTCCGCCTCCCGATGCAACGTGTGCCCCCTCACTTTGCGCCAAGGAGACATAACGCAGAATGTTTGCTTTTTGATCCCGCGAAATAATGGGACCTAGCATTTGGCCTTCCGCAGCCGGCCCCACAGGGAAGCCAGGACAGGCCGCCACCAGTGCTTCCGTAAACTGTTTCGCGATTGTCTTTTGAACTAAGACGCGCGTTCCTGCCGCGCACGCCTGTCCACTATTGATAAACCCACCCATCAAAGCGGCGGGCACAGCGCGTTCAAAATCCGCATCTTCAAAAATGATGGTTGGGCTCTTTCCGCCCAGCTCCAGGGTCAGGCGAGCCAGATTGTTCGAACTCGCTTCAACAATCTTGCGCGCAGCAGAAACACTCCCGGTAAACGCAATCTTTTTAACACCGGGATGCCTAACAAGTGCAGCGCCCGTTTCAGGACCGCCTGTAATGACGTTTACGACCCCATCGGGAAGCCCTGCCTCCAGGAGCAGTTCACCGATGCGCAATGCGCCGAACGGTGTTTGTTCGGCAGGCTTCAGGACAACCGAATTGCCGCACGCTAATGCGGGAGCCAATTTCCAAACCGCCATCAGATTTGGCGCGTTCCAGGGAATAACCGCGCCGCACACACCAACCGGCTCGCGCCTTACTTGTGTATGCAGACCCGGCCTTTGTTGAGGCACGCGTCCATCGATTTTGGTAGGCCATCCGCTGTAGTGGTTCCAACACGACACACAGACATCGAACTCGGCTTCCGCCTGCCACAACGGCTTGCCGGAATCGATGACATCCAAAGCGATCAGTTCCTCCCGATTTTTGGCGAAGAGATCCGCCATACTCCTCAGAACCTGTTCTCGCGTCTTCGGCTCTTGTCCGCTCCACCGGTGGTCTTCGAACGCTGCGGTTGCAGCATCGACGGCTTGTCCCACATCGTCGGCGCTTAACTCGGATTGAGATCCAATTATTTCCTCTGTTGACGGATCAATTGACTCAATGCGCGCGGAACTCCCGATAGCGTTCAACTTCCCATTTATCAGGAAGCTACCGTCAAATTTGGCGGCCGTTCGCCGTGCCACGTCCTCAAAAGATGTCTGTGTTGACATTATTGCATAATCTCTTTCTAACCGGCCAGCCTGGGCAATTTGCTGTGGTCCCAACTTATGATTCTTTCAACATCGACGATTGCACAAATGCGCTTGGGCGCCGTTGACTCCGGTGATGCTTTCCCCGTGATTTTTTGATCCGTATACGTTTTGTTTCGATCATGAATCGACTTCATGATGCGAAGGTTTTCTTCGCCTTCGTCTGCAAACCGCACACGTCCCTTTATGGACACGCCCCTGAGCTCTCCATAGGTATCGCCGTCCGCGAACAGGAGCGTTACCCTTGGATCGCGCCTCAAGTTCAACATTTTTTGGGAGCTCTCGTATGAATTGAAAGCCACTTTTCCGTCGACGACTGCGAACCAATTGGTTGTGAGATGAGGCGCGCCATCCTTGCCGATTGTCGCAACATGCATATCGCGCTGGCGACCGATATAGTCCCAAACTTCCTTGTCGCTCATTCGAACGAGATCTCTCTGCTTTGACACTTCTTTTTCTCTCAATCCGCCAAGTTATTAAGTTTTTCCACCAGAGCGCGCCGATCCACTTTGTCGGTCGGCAAAACAGGAATTTCGTCCGGTGTTAGCAACAAGATGCGCTTGGGCACCTTGAAGCTTGAAAGGGTCAATTTTAGTCTTTGTCGGATTAGGTCTTTTGTGACGTTGGCCTGCGGTGCCATAACCACCGCAGCAGCAACAATTTGACCCCGTTTCGGGTCCGGCAAACCCGTCACGAAGCAATCCATCACGCCATCGATTTCTAATGCGGCGTTTCGGACCTCGGCGGGACTTACATTCGCGCCGGCCGTTTTCACCATGTCGCCTTTTCGGCCTTTAAAAAAATAGAATCCGTGCTGAATGAAGCCCAGATCACCCGTCGGAAAGAAGCCGTCGGACCGGAACGTTTCTTCCCGCTCTTTTTTGTTGTAGCCATGCATCACCGAGTAACCCCGGATGCACAATTCGCCCTCTTCGCCATCCGGCAACTTTTCACCGGTGTCGACGTCCACAATTATTTGTTCGACGCCGGGCGCAGGCTTCCCGTATGCGCCCCTCAAATACTCGGGCAACAACTCTTTTTCACAGTATGTATGCTGACCCGCAGTTTCGGTCATGCCGATGCCCGTTGCGGTCAGCCCGGGATCTTTGGGAACTGACTCGCCTTTGAGCAAAGGCGCCAGAATGCCGCCCCTGAGAGCACTCAAATCTGTATCTGCAAACCTCGGTTCTTCCCGCATCGATTGGGCGAAATGCGGCCATCCAACCGCAATCGTGACGCGCTCTTTTTCAAGGTTGCTCAACGTCTGTGGGGGATCAAATCGATCTTCTGTTACGAATGATGCACCGTTGAGGCACGCTGAGAGCAATCCGTTGATGAATCCCCCCGTCCAAAAAAACGGACTTGGGTTGTAGACGATGTCGTTGGACGTGATTCCGTCGTTATCGCGGCCTATACCCGTCGCGCGGCGCAGAAGTCCGCCATGCGTATGAACTACGCCCTTCGGCGATGCGGAACTTCCCGACGTATACAGAATACACAATAGGTCTGCCGGGGTGACATTCCTTTCCACTGCCGCCAGCAAACCTTCATCTACGTCACCGCCAAATTCTTCGAATGCGTCAAAGCCGATCGCCCATTTCGGCGTTTCGACGTTAGAATGCACAACAATCCGCCTCAAATACGGTGCCGCCGGCAATTGAAGTCCCGTCGCCATATCGGCCTCATTGCTGGCAAGTCCGGGCAACCCTTGTTCAAGACGTTCAACGAAGTGGTTGGTTAAGACACGATCTGTCGTTATCAGAATCTGAGCATCGCTGTGCCTAAGCTGCCAAGTAAGCTCCGATGCCTTCGAAAAGGTGTTGAGCGGAACGGCAACTGCCCCAATACGCGTGATTGCAAAAAAAGCTACGACGAAATTCACGCTATTTGGAAACAGAAAGGCCACGCGGCTTCCTTTTCCCACACTGCTTTTCAGTAATGCGCGGGCAAGTAAAGACGACTCCTTTTCCACATCTGCGAAGGTGGCGCGACGCGACTTTTCAATAATCATTTCTCGCGTTCCGAAGCGGTCCGCAAGCGAATGAATCGCCCCCGCGCTGGTCGGATAGAAGTCGGTTTTGTCAGGAGCCAGCATTGAAACTATTACCGAAGATCCTTTCCTAATGATCCTTGTGGGGAGCAATGTCGAAATTGATTGGAATATGGGTGTATCCGTTGATCAAAAATCTCGCGCGCTTCAATGGACCGGCCAACTCGCACTCTTTGAGTCTTGGCAGCAGCTCCTGAAACATCGCGCGGATCTGGCGGCGTGCCAGCTGCCTGCCGAGGCACACGTGTTCGCCAATGCCGAAGGCCAAGTGAGGATTTGGTTGGCGATCGATGCGGAACTCATGCGGCGAGTCAAAGAGGTCTTCGTCTCTGCTGGCCGATGGCCACATGACAGCAAGCACGTCACCTTCTTGAAACTCGACATCGCCAATTCGGACGTTTTGACGAACATTGCGGCACATATGCCCCAAGGGCGACGTCCATCGGATCATCTCTTCGACCGCCAGCGGCAACAGATCCAAATTCTCGGTAAGACGGCGGCGCAGACCCGGCGCACGGATTAATTCGACGAGGCCGACGCCCATCACATTGCGGGTTGTCTCCACCCCTCCAAGAAGGATAAGGACCGCATGCATCACGACTTGCTCAAAACTGAGGTCCCCATCATCTAACTGAGCGCGCGCCAATACAGAGACCAGATCGTCCTTCGGGTCCGTTTTCCGCGCGTCTACAAGCGGGCCAAAGATTTCCATGAGCCCGCCTGCCGCAGCAGCGACCGACTCCGCGGCCGTCTCACCAAGTCGATATGTCGGGTCAGTAGACGCAGCGACGGCATTGGCGAACCTGAATGCTTCTTCCCAGTGTTCCTTCGGCAGCCCAAGAATTCTGCCTATGGCGCTAATCGAAAGCTCCTGCGCCGGCGCAACAAAGTCGCCACTCCCTTCACCGGATCGCACAAAGTCATCAATTAGAAGACGCGCGGTTTCGGCTAGAAACTGGTCGTCATGCTGCATGATTTCAGCCATCTGAAATCGATGATCGACAAGAACTCGATGCGATTGATGATCGGGCGGGTCCATGTTGAGAAGACTTGGGATGTCGAAACCGACACCTACCAGCGCGCTTGAATCCGCCAGATTGAGGTTCAGAACTCCAGCATTGCCGAATACGGTCGGCTGTGTCGAAATCTCACGTATGTCCCTATTTTTGCTGACCATCCAAAATTTGGGCAGATCTGGATGTTCGACGCGCACGATCGGCGATTCTTTGCGCAGCCGATCGAAAAGCGGATGCGGAAAACCGTGCGCTTCCCAATAATCTGGATCGACCGCCGCCACCAACTTGTCCGCGGTTAATTCACCTTCCGTAAAATCTTTAGGCTGCAACGCCATTAATGGACCTTTTTTTGATAATATCTCTATATTACTAAAATATTTGTAATATAATCAACCAATATGGGCTATTTTTTTATTTTTCAACGACAAAAAAGATAATGTATTTTGACCTGTCCGTCCCTTGCAGGAAAAGCAAGTCTGAAGAAGCGACAGAGCCTCATTTTCGCCGGTCGCTACCAACCGGACCCGCAACCAACAACTCAAGAAAAACCGGGATTCTGCGAACAACCAGTACGGCGACCGACACCAAAACGAACAAGGATGCAGGCAAAGATGTGCCGCTGGCGCGGGTGAAGATTAGCCTGCGCCACGAATGTCGCGCGGCAGGCCAAGCAAGTTTTCGCCGATTGCATTTCGCTGCATGTTCGAAGTCCCGCCGCCCAATGCATTCGCGAGGGACGCAAAAAATGCGTTAGCCCACCTTCGCTCGCTGACAATTTTTGGAAGATTCTGCAACGTCGTCAGTTCCGCGCCCTTGGGGGCGAGAAGCCCCGACTCGGCAATTAGATCGAATGCAAGCTGCGCAACAGCGTCTTGCGTTTTCGTCGCAAGAAGTTTGACGAATTGCATCTCGCCGTCCAATTGTTCACCTGCGCCGTGAGACTCAGCGGCGATGAGCCTTTCAATCAGCAGCTCCTGGCATCGAACCCAGGCCTCAATCTCGGAAAGCGTTTGTCGTATATGAGGATCCGTGATCGCAGGACGTCCGCCGCGCAGGGTTTGTTCGGCCAGTGTCAGCAAGCGATTAAACTGTACCCTGACGACAGAAGTATCTGCGAGCCATAGACGTTCGTATTTAAGTACGCTTCTCGTCACCCGCCAGCCGTCCCCGCGTTCCCCAACGATGTTCTCAGCGGGAACAATCACGTCATCGAAGAACACCTCGCAGATATCGTCCACCGAGCCGTGCATGGTTTTGATCGGCCGGGCCAGGATGCCCGGCGTATCCATTGGAACGATTAGAAACGATACACCGCGATGTCGCTTGGCATCCTTCTCGGTGCGAAAAACGCCGAACATCATGTTCGCGCTGTGCGCATTGCTTGTCCAAATCTTTTGGCCGTTGATAAGCCACCCGTCATTGGTAAGTTCGGCACGACTTGAGAGCGCGGCCAAATCGCTTCCGGCGTTCGGCTCGCTGTATCCCTGACACCAATCGAATTCTCCGGTCAGCGTACGTTCGATGTACTTTTGGTTTTGCGTTTCCGTGCCACATTCGAGCAACGCTGGAACCAAAAACTGTGGGCCGTTTGGCGTGCTCTCAAGATAGGGAACGTCGCTCTCCGCAAATTCCCGTTTGATGATCATTTCAGCACGAATGTCAGGCGCCATGCCGCCACCGCCATATTCCGCGGGAACCGACCGGTGAAGAAATCCAGCGTTAATCGCATGCTTTTGCCAGCAAATCACTTGTTCTCTGAAGGGCAAGTCGGCTTCGGGACCGCTCAACGGCCAGCTGGTCGCGCAAAAGTCTCGCGCCTTCGATCTCATAACGTCGTAGTTTTCTTGGCTTAGATCTTTCATTTGCACCACCCCGCAAGCGTTGCGCATCTTTCGCGGTGGAACTCCGGGGTACCCAGGTAGTTGCGATCGAACATGATGCGCTTGAAAAACAGCTGAACATCACATTCCCAGGTGAATCCGATGCCACCGTGCAATTCGACCGACTGCCGTGCGACATACATCGACTGTTGTGTGATGTGCGCTTTGGCCATGGAAGCGGATCGCAAACTGGCGCGAGGGTCATTGTCGAATGACATCGCTGCATCCCAAAAAAGCCCCCTGGTGGAAATCGCCGAAAGAGCGAGTTCGGCAAGTTGGTGCTTCACTGATTGAAACTGACCTATCGGAAATCCAAATTGACGACGCGTTTTAGCGTACACCGTCGTCTCCTCCACAAGCCTCGTGGCGGCCCCGAACGCGTCGGCGGCCAGCACCGTCAATGCAGCACTGGACAAAACGTCGCTTGAAATGTTCGGCAAAACGTCAATCGCGGAGGGATCAAATGTGATCTCAAAAAACTTGCGGCTACAGTCGATACTGTCGAGCGCGCGAACTTCAACTTCCGTTCCGTCTCTTTCCAATATGCCGACCCGTCCATCGCCGAGTTCCACAACAAATAGATCGGCTACATCCGCAAGAGGAACGAAGTAAAGTCTGTCTGCCGAGGGAGAGGGCGTCGATCGTGTCGTTTGCTCGCGAGAACGGTCCATGGTCAACATAGCAAGCGTCGCCACCTTGTCGCCCGAGGCCAGGCCTGGGAGCAATTTGTCCCTCTGCTTCGGAGACCCCCCGAGCGCAATGGCAAGACCCGCAATATTATGCCCTTCTAAGAAAAACGGGGTGGCGTGACGTCCCAATTCCTCGGATAGCAAAGCAAGTTCCATCATACCAAGACCGAGGCCGCCAAACTGTTCAGGTATTGCGACGCCGGTTGCCCCAACTTCTTGAATACCGGCCCAGAGCCGTCGATCGAATGTGAGATCCGTGTCGTACGCTTGGCGCACCACGCGCGGCTGGCACTCAGCGTCAAGGTAGTTGCGACAACTTTCTTGTATGAGCCGCTGGTCCTCGGATAGCCAAAGGTCCATGTCGCCCCCACAATTCAATTATTTTGGACGTAAACTAAAAATATATAGACAAAATACGACTTTTGTTACATATTTTTTCGCAAATGATGATCTAAACGATATTCTGAAAATGGCCAAGTGATTGAGCAGTTCGCCATTGATGTCCCGGACGCGCAACTTCAAGATTTGAAAACGCGCCTGGAGAGCGCCCGGTGGCCCGACAAAGAAACCGTCGCCGACGACTCACAGGGTGTGCCGCTTTCGTATATGGCCGATTTCTGCCGGTACTGGTCGCGTTCGTATGATTGGCGCTCCCGCGAGAAACGCCTGAACAATTGGCCCCAATTTCGCACAGAAATAGATGGGCTCGGCATTCACTTTGTGCATTGCAAATCCAAAAATGAAAATGCCGTTCCCCTGATTTTGACTCATGGCTGGCCGGGCTCGTTCATTGAATTTCTCAAATCGATCGATGGCCTGACGACTCCTCGTGGAGATGAGGAACCACTGGCCTTTCACGTTGTGTGCCCCTCTCTACCCGGTTACGGGTTTTCGGATCACCCTTCCGAGACGGGATGGTATTCGAAACGGATTAGCCACGTCTGGGACGAGCTCATGCAGCGGCTTGGCTATGACCACTACTTTGCACAGGGCGGCGACTGGGGCGCAATGGTGACAACCAGTTTGGCCATACATCACGCCAAAAATTGCCGTGGCATTCATCTCAATCTGCCCACGGTGCAGCCCGACCCCGAAACCATCGACAACCCGACCGATCAGGAGAAAAAGGCGTTGGAAGTGGCCGCTCGGTTTGATCAGTTTGAGTCGGGATATGCGAAAATACAATCGACACGACCGCAAACGCTTGGTTACGGGTTAAACGATTCTCCGACGGGTTTGGCAGCTTGGATCATCGAAAAATTCTGGCGATGGTCCGACTGCGGAGATCACGTGGAGAATGTGTTTTCGCGTGACGATCTGATTGACAACATCATGATCTATTGGATCAGCCAGAGTGCGACTTCGGCGGCGCGGCTTTACTGGGAATCAGGAGGATCCGCGGATTGGGGCGCGCCGATTGATGTTCCAACAGGCTTAACACAATCCCCAAAGGAAGTGCTGCTCACGTCGGAGAGATGGGCAAGAAAACGATTCCCCAATCTAATTTATTGGAACGAACTGGAACAAGGGGGCCATTTTGCTGCCATGGAACAACCCACCGTATTTGTGAACGAAGTTCGGAAGTGCTTCTCGGCAATCTTGGGAACCCTAGGCACGCGCAAACTTTGAAATCGAGTGGATTGCCCGCCATTCATTTTAGAAACGTACTCGGCAACGCAGAAGATTTGTCCGCCGAATTTTCTAAGAGAAGAAGAGATCTGGTTTTGGCAATCGCGGCAAAAGGCCCAGATCCGAAATTTGGAGGAAAGTGAGGGTGGCTCGAATGGAATTGGCTGAAGACTTTATGGGCCGAAAAGGCCAAATGCGGGTTCTTGGCACATCCACTGATGTTTTCGCAGATTGGTGCAACGAAAACCTAAGCGACGATAGGCAGACTGCGTTGAGCGATGTGCATCCAATCTCGGAAAGCGCCAATGGTCGTGCCGGCGAAATCTTTGTCTTTGCATTGAAACACGCAAAGACTGGGACAACTCGCAAATACGTTCTGCGTAAAAAACCGACGGAATATGTCGTTCATATGGATCACGATTTTTTGGCTGAATTTACATTCCAAAAGCAAATTCAGGCCACAGGAGTACCGCTCATCAATGTGCACATTTATGAGTCGGACGATTCAATACTGGGCGCGCCGTTCTATGTGATGGACTTTCTCGACGCAAAGGTACCTCCCGACGATCCAAGTTTTCATAAAGCGGGCTGGGTTGCCGACATGGACCGCAAGGATCAACGACGACTTGCCGAGAGCAACTTGCAAGCTCTTGCGACGCTTCACAACTTGGATGTTTCGAAATTCGACTTTGGGCATGTAAACAAACGAGCGAAGAAGGCGGGCAGTCATCTCGATTGGATGATTGACTATTGGTGGCGCTACAGCGCATGGGCGTGCGGTGACAAGCAGTACGCGACTGCTCTCAAAGCCCTCGATTGGTTGTCCGACAACAGACTGGATGAGTCACGTCTGGCGATTTCTTGGGGAGACGCTCGGCCCGGAAATTCAATGTTTGCTGGCGCCGAATGCGCCGCGCTCATTGATTGGGATATGTCAAGCCTTGGTGATGCGGAAAAGGATCTTGCCTGGTGGTTGATCATGGACGAATTCAGCATCAGGCGGGCTGGCGGGCTGTCACTGCCAGGATGGCCAAGCGTTCCGGAGAAAATTCAAATCTACGATGATGTGTACGAGCACCAAGTGGACCTTGCCGCCGTGCTCTATTATTCGGTGTATGCGGCCCTTGCAGCGCTGTTGTTTACACACCGCGTTTTGAGCATTTCCCCTGATGTAACGGAAGAAATTATCGCCGCCTCAATGGCACACCCACAGTACTCGCCTGAAATTCTGCTTCAGGATGTTCTCGACGGAAAATTTGAACAGAAGCTGACCCAAGCCTAAGCACGACAAGGGAGACCGAGATGCCGCGTAATGAGTCTGAATCCGCCACACCCGTTTCTGTCGGACCGGAAAAGAGTTGGAATGAGTCGCAATGGTTTTGGTGGGCCGACGCGAAGCAACGCGTGTGCGGGTTTCATCGAATTGCGCATCAACCCAATCGTGGCAACGCGCACATCTGGAACGTGGTGATTGACGATACCGGACGCTATACGCGCCGTGTCAGCAGCGAAGTTGGCTTTTCGGACGCGATGAGAGGAGAAAGTCATTGGTCCGTCGAGCGGCTCAGCTTTCGCCAAAGGGAGCAAGGCGGTCTCGATTGCGAAATGAAACAAGACGACGTTCGCATGGAATTGAGCTTCGAAGATCTTTATCGCGCAGTTTCATTTGATGAAGTTGCACCAAGCGACATCGCAAAAAACATGTCCGAAGATACTGCACCTCATCATTTTGAGGTGGCTGGCCGCGTCAAAGGAACGGTAGAAATTGGCAATCGAACGATTGACGTTTCAGGGCTTGGGCATAGAGATCACTCTTGGGGACCACGCGACGTTGCCAATATTCAGTCAAGCACATGGACAAATGGCTCGGTTGGCGAGCAATTTTCATTTTTTGCCACCGCGGCGGTAATGCGTGGCCGGCCACTGATCAAACTTGGCTATATCGTTGAGCACGGCACTGTCACGCCGCTGAGCGATTGGAATCTATATCCCTGGATGGAAGTTGATGGCGTCACGTACTGCAAAGTGACCGGATACCTTCAAACGGTGAACGGCAGGCGGATTGATCTTGAGTATACGGATCTCATGGGCGGAACGACAGTTAACCTCGATGAGTGGATAGGATTTGAAAATGCATTCAACCTCAATGTAGAGGGCAAAAGGGGCGTCGCAAACTTCGAGAGAGCCATCAATCCTTGTGGCGGCAATCGTATGCCAACGATCTTGCTGAATGGTGCCTCAGAGGACGGAACCGGACAGATAGGCAGAGCGAAATAGCCTCGATTGTCGAGCACAAATCTGTCAAAGCTGAATGATCGGCTCGCCCCACGCGGCATCAAACTTATATCCACGAACTAGATCGATGACTTCGAAGCTTTTGACGATGTCGCTCGTCCGCAATCGCTCCGTTATGAACCCGTGAAGTTGCGGGCGACTTCCGGCATTGATGACGGCAACAAAATTATGGCGTCCGCTAATTTGGGACAGATGGCTAACTTCTTCAAACGGCAACAGTCTATTCACGAAGTCCGACACATACCTGTAATCCACACTTAGATATACCAAACTCACCGCTCGGTGCCCCACAGCCTGTGGGTGCACGGCGGTTTGAAAGTTTATGACCCCCGGAGTTTCCGACAACTTTTTCGAAGCAGACCGAACTTGGCTTTCCGGAATATTGGTGATGCGCGCAACTTCCCGGAGGCTCATCCGGCCGTCGCAATGTAGCGCGGCAAGGACGGCTAATTCGCGATCATTGAATTTTTTTGCGAGCGCCGTCGGTTTTAATTCCAACAGTCGTGTTTCGAAGTTTGGGTAAGGGGCAAGGATCGGCCCCATGTCGGTGCTCCGCTTATAGGTTGCCAACACTACGCGCAACTCAATCGACGATACAGACTCTATAGTCGACACCTTCTCATCGATCGTTCTTGCCAAGTCGGCGGCATCTCGACCCATCATTTGGAACATCAGCTGAGCCTGATGCAGCTGCGATCCAATGGCGATCACTTCCGGGATACTGGCAAGCTGCTGCGCAACCTTATCTTCTTCCTGTGAATTACCATGAGCAATCTCGACGGCCCCCCACGCGAACGCGCCGAATCCGGCAACCCGCATGTCGGTAGATCCGACAACGCACAGCATGCCGGCTTCTTTCAACTTTTTCAGCCGTGTACCGATTGTCGCGTTTGAAACGCTTAATTCAGTGCTAAGGCGGGAATTCAGGATCTCGGGTTCCGCGCGAAGCCGAGATATAATTTGCGAATCAAGTTCGTCTGTTACTAGATATGACGAAAGTTCTGAGTGGGTCTTTCGCCAGTTCATTGCAGTTGTTCGGTCATTCGACGTTTAGCGCACTTTTCCGCGAGCGATAGACCTTTCCGAGGACGACCTGGCGCCAATACCAAGGCCTTTCGAAACGCCCATCCCGAGCAATGCTTTCAAATTCTGATACAAATAGATCTGCCACCTCGGATATCCAGCTATGCAATTCTCTAAGGAAATCCAGCACCTTATGGACACATTCGTTTGATTCGTTAAGACTAGGCCAGCAAATTGTTTCTTGGCAACACAGTTCTTATTCCCGGCCGCAATAGACTACCGATTTCGCCCTCTACCCGCGCGGAACAAGGAAAATTGTTGTTTTTACCGGGTCTACCTGCCTCTCGGACAATTCAAGGTTTCCAACTATTTCGCTCCCCGTTGGTTTCTTTCTTGACCCTCATGCAGGCACATTTGATTTACTGGCCCAAATTGCCTCAATTCGATTGTTGCGGCTGCCCCCGAAACGCGCCTTCAAAAGCGGCTTGACACAACAACGCGTGTCCAGGTCACTCCGTACACGTTTGGCCTCGCAACACTACGATGCAAATGCTGCGTTACCGCGGCTGACCGATTTATTATAGAGCCTCCCGCCGACAAAAAAAGCGAGCCCTGTGAGATAGGGCCCGCTTGCAAGTTGCTGTTAGCCTATAAGGCTAGGGAGGAACTTGGATTACTTTTCAGCTCTTTGGTTTGCCTGTCTAATGAAAGCTGAATTGCAGCTGGAAGAGTATTTCGCGTCCCCTTGAAACCGCCGCCGTGTTGTCACCGCGTCCTCCTGAAACTGCCGTCCCGGTCAACAGGGGATTACCAGAGAACGGACGATCGAAGCTGTTCGCGATCGTGTATTCATTCGTCAGGTTGCGCCCCACGACACTGAATTGATAACGCTCGCTTTCATCATAAAGGCGCAAATTTGCCGCAACACGCGCAAATGCATCTTGTATGCTTTCAGGGTTATTTTCAGTACGCGTTGCATACTCAGAAGAATAACTCACATTCGCACCCAAACCGACTAACCAGTTCGAATTCGGAATCGGAGTATCGTAGGATCCGCCAATATTGAATGTAAATTCCGGCGCATAGGGAAGCCTTGCCCCCGCCAAACTCTGCTGAGTAAATCCGGGTGCAGCAACAATCCCGCCCATCCCATCAGGAAATGCGCGTAATGCATTGAAGGACTGATCACAGCCCTGCGCGATTGTTTGGCCAGCGTAACAATCTACTATGAACTCGTCATAGGTTGCGTCATTGTAATTGAACGCACCCCTGAGCACCAAGCCCTCTACCGTTTCCGGCGTCCACGTAACGTCCGCCTCAAAACCAATTTGAGTTGTGCTTGCTGCATTGACGATACTGATCGTTCCGGTTGTCGGGTCTGTAAGAGATTGCTGTTGGTCTGAGAATTCATAGCGATAAAATGCAGCATTCAACCTAACGGTATCGTTTGCCACTGATGCTTTGGCGCCGACCTCAAATCCCTGCACCTCCTCCGGATCGTACAAAGCAACGAATGGATTCGCTGCGGAGAATACTGAGAAATCAGGCGCAAAACTCGCGTCAAATCCGCCAGATTTGAACCCTTCGCGATAGGAAGCAAAAAGCGTTAAATCGTCGGTCGGATACCAAGACAAGGTAGCTTCGGGCGAAAGATTGTCGAAGTCCACTTTGTCGGTTGCGAGGAATGGGAACTGCGCACCATTCAAAATGAGGTCACGCTCTCTATTTTCTCTCGTGTAGCGCAAGCCACCCGACAATTCTACATCTTCGGTTACATCGACCAGCAGCTGACCAAAAACCGAATAAGTGACAGAATCGAACTCGTGCCTGGCTACAGGCTGAGGAACGGGAAGGCCCGCAAGAACAATCGGGCCCGGCAAAACACCGATAAGATCACCGTCAATTACCCGCTGAACCAACGTACTGTTAAATCGGTTCTCATAAAAGAAACCAACCATACCATTTACCCGGCTTTCGAAATCACTCGTAAGCCGAACTTCTTCAGAGTAGATGCGTTGGCGATCCATTCCCGCAGCAGAGTTGGTTCCATTTGGTGAGAAGCCAAAATTATCTACGAAATTGTAAGTGTTGTCGTAGACGCCGGTCACAGATGTAAATGCAATCGATTCCGTAAGATTGTAATTCAGCTCAACAATACCAATCGTAGATTCCAACTTGGAATCTGACTTTCCGCCGAAACCATCCGGCGCCTCAGTTAAGAAAAATTGGTGGTCAGCAGGGATGTCACCGCGAAATATTAGATCATCCGCACGGCACCCTGCGGGTCCTGCCGTTGAGAATACGGGAGCGCCGTTCGGGCAATCTGTGACTTGGGTCGTAGCAGATTGTCCAGCCCCATCTACAAAATTATAAGAAACTTTCGCACGGATGTTTAAGTCCTCGTTTGGCTCAAACAACAATGTGGCGCGCGTGAAGAATTCCGTCGTATTTGGCAGCTCCGTTTCTTGAGGCGCTATCGCCGGTACGGGCAATAGAAATGGGCCGGGGAGGGTAATGCCTGGAGCCGCAACAGCGCCGTTGTTGACCCAGCCATCCAAATCGTTGCCATAGACTACAAGTCGCGCCCCCAGTGACTCCGTGACGGGCCCCGAAACAATTAGTTCCCCAAATTTTTCCTCCGCATTGATTTCATAACCGCCTCGGAGTCTCGCTTCGAACTCGTCGGTCGGATCAGCGGTCCGCACGGCGATAATGCCAGCTGTGCTGTTCTTTCCGAAAAACAGCGCTTGCGGTCCCTTTAGTATTTCGACCTGTTGGAGGTCAATTTGGGAAGTCCGCAGGGCATTACCCTGACTGAGCTGCATACCATCAATATTAATCGCAACAGATTTTTCTACAGTCGGCGTTGCAAATGGACTGGATATCCCCCTCAGTGCAAGCGCACCGCCGTCTGCACCGGCGCCGTCTGCAACGATCAATCCCGGTACAAACTGGCCGATATCTTCAAATGTGCTCGAGTTGTAGCGCTCAATATCTTGTCTCGAAATGGCTGTAGCAACAACCGGAACTTTCAGGATGCTTTCTTCCCGTTTCCGAGCATAAACGACGATTTCGTCGAGTTGCGCAAAGGCATCCATGGGCATGCCCACCGATAGCGCGGTCATGGCGATCGCAGTCAGCCGCCCAATGCGAAAAATAGATTTGGTGTTGCTCTCCTGGAACATTGTCTCCCTCCTCTTGCGATCGCGCTGTGGTTTCGCACGGTCGCTACCCGTCTTTTTTTGGTTCAAAACTGCTCGAGCCTTAGCAAGCAATCTGCACCGTTTTGTGCGTGCCGCTTCGCTGCTGGCGCCAGTTACCACTTGGGTTACGACCGCCATGGACAACACAATTTTCGATATTATGCACCTTTTTATATAAAAGATACGCCTTTCTTCCAATTTTTTTAAATATTTTTCGTTTAAATTGCTTGATATACATATTTTGTAATTTCGCGTTGTTCAAAATCCACACTTTTCCGCTGTCATTGACCCAATCTCGACGCTCACCTGGCGTCTCCAATTTCCCGCGTTTGGGGTGAAAGCCGTGGCCACAGAGAGTCGGCGCTTTAGGTGGAGCGGCCGAAATGTCATGGCCATGCCAATTGATGGATGGAGATGACCTCGATGAACGCACGCGAGCGTCAGACATCGGATTACGCCGATTCAAAGTCGAACTAGAGGTGCAAAAACAGTAACGCTCCAGAATGCGCCAAAGATGACGTTTAGCGTCTTCTACCGTTCGAGTTCGACTCGTGTGTAGGTGCCGGACAGATAGATCAGCGGATCCACCTCGCCAAAAACGTGGACAGTTTCGATCAAACCGACAAAAACCGAGTGCGTTCCGAATTCAAAATTGTCCGAGTTGGTGCAGACGAAACATGCTTGAGCATCCACCAAACGAGGCGCGCCGTTAGAGGCGTCCTTCCAATGCCCCTCGGAAAATCTCGCCTCGCCTCTGCTTTCTCCGCTGCAAAGGCGCGATAAACGCTCCTGTGCGCTGCTTAAAATATTGATGCAAAAATTTGCTTTGGCATCGAGAACGGGATGGATGGATGCCGATTTGTTGACGCAGATTAGCAACGATGGCGGATCCATACTCAGCTCACTGACGGCTGTGGCGGCCATCGCATAGCGCTGGCCCTCAAACTGCGACGTGATCACAACGACCGCCTTGCCCAGGCGGCGAAGCCCTTCTTTCGTCATCTCTGCAAGTTTGTTCTTATCCACTATTTCGAACCTGTTCTTTGGATGCTAGCAACGCTGACGACGCACGGGACGCCTTGTTTGCAATTCTCATTTGTTAGAATTGCTGCGTGCCGACCACGGTTAATCCGAACCCGCTCAGACCAATGACCAGATCTTGAGAGCGTTGCGTAATCACTTTCATCTTTCCATAACCAAGAAGCCGCGCAATCTGGGCGCCAACCCCTGCCTGGCGAAATCCGTAACGCTCGTGTGCCGGATCGCGCGATTCTGAATCTTCGTAAGCGGTCCAATACTCCTGAGATTGGGGTAGCTCGAACTTCGGATTCGCATCCCTGATGACAATCAACGCGCCTTTTCCCGCCTGATCGATCTGCTCCATGGCCTTCTGAAGAAAGTTGTTTCGTGCTCCCATGTAACCGAGCAGGTCACGCGCCGGATTGATCGCCTGTATTCTGACGAGCGTTGGTTCGTCCGGACGAATTTCACCTTTAACGACGGCAAAGTGTTCGATGCCATTGACGGTATCTTCAAACACCACAACCCTAAATCCGCTGCCAAATGCTGTATTGAAGGGAGCACTGCTGATCTGTTTGACCGGCTGATCCACTGCAATCCGATGAGAGATCAATTGATCGATCGTGCAGATACGCAGGTCAAATTCTCTGGCCAGCGCGATGAGCCCTTCGGACCGCGCCATTGTTCCGTCGTCGTTCATGATTTCGCAGATAACGCCAGCGGGATACAGCCCGGCCAAACGGGAAATATCGACGGCCGCTTCGGTATGCCCGGCTCTTTCCAAAACGCCGCCATTTCTGGCGACCAGCGGAAATACATGGCCAGGCGAGACGATGTCGTCCGCCTTCGAGGCTTCATTGATTGCAACAGCAACCGTGTGCGCGCGATCGTACACGGATATGCCTGTCGTTATCCCCTCCCGCGCTTCGATCGAGTTCATGAAGGCTGTTTTGTTTCTCGACTGATTGCTTTCCACCATTGGCTTCAGGCCAAGCTTTTCTGCCCGATCGCCGGTCAGCGATAGACAAATCAGACCGCGCCCATGTTTCGCCATGAAGTTGATAGCAGCCGGCGTGGCAAACTGTGCCGGTATCACGAGATCGCCTTCGTTTTCGCGATCCTCCGCATCGACCACAACGATCATGTGCCCGTTTCTTACAGCCTCTATCGCCTCCGGCACGGAGGAGAGATGCTCTACTAGCATTGCTTCTGGTCCTGCGATTGGTGTGAAGGTTGCTTTTTTATTCGAGCGTTCGCCTCCACTGCGGAATTTTCGGGCGCCGAACTTCCGAGTCTTCCGTCGAGATGGATATCATATTTTTTGTTTTGATATACCTTTTTTAAAAAATATGGTATTTATATGCCAATTAGTATCATATTTTTTTGAATTGGCGTCTATTTCGAGCACATGTCCACAACGCAGTCAATCCAATAAAGTCTCGGTGCTTGTGATGGGGCCTGTACCGAACCGGTCGTTCACGACGATCCTCAGTACTCGCGAAAACACCCTGAGCAACCGCCAACGGATCCGCTTCAAACAGTCTTCTGGAGAATTTTAAAGTGAATGAAGAAATTCAGAACTACGTGGAGTACGAAGTAAATGGTCCAGTTGCGACAATTACACTCAATCGCCCAGAAAAGTTAAACGCAACAACACTACCGCGTTTGAAAGTTCTGAATGATGCAATTCGCCGTTTCGACAGAGATCCTAATCTTTGGATTGCCGTTCTTAGAGCCAAAGGACGGTCCTTTTGTGCGGGACGCGACATTACGCATCAAGCCGAAACTGGTGAATCACCCTCTGAGGGTGGAGACCGCGATATCAACGAATATGGCTTACCTCGCACAGGAAAGATCCTTGTTACATCGGGCCGTGGGCACGCCATTGGGGCCGGTGCACACTTCCTTTTGGCCGGCGACGTACGAATCGTAAGTGAAAATCTACAGTTTGGAATGCGAGAGGTGCCGACTGCCGTCATTGGTCCGTATTGGATAGGCGCTGGAGAACATTTGCCTCCAGCAATAGCGTTTCGAGTAGCAGTGATGGGCGATGATTTGTCTATTGATGAGCTAATTCGTTACGGACTTGTCACGGCGGTTGTCAAAGACGATGAGTTAGAACAAGAAACCGAACGCTGGGTTAATCGTCTCTTGCAACTGCCACCAGCCCACGCGATTCAGACTAAACGCATGCTACGGGAGAACGGTTATCAATACACTCAAGCGGTCAACGATCGCGAGCTTCATGTGAGATCTGTTCTTGACACTCTGGCCGATACGCGGGAAGCCGCACAAGCGTTCGCAGAGAAACGGAAACCTCATTTCACAGGCCAATAGAGCCTTGGTTTTCGCACCTCAACACCTTCAGGCAAATGGAGCAGACCGTCTCGACAAACGAGCGAAAACGGTCTGTGCACGTTTGATCATGGAAAATGACGATAAGACCAGGTCGAACGAACCATTAGTGCCGGCAAACTTCATACATTGACCGGGGTCTCTTTAGTGGTCCAGTTTCAGAGTTAGAATCCGGCCACTTGTGCGAGCGCTAGGCTGGCCCGCTCCATAGCGTCGGCCAGTCGGGCGTCAAGTGGCAAGATACTTTCTGGCGCAGGCGGACGATATCCCAATAAAGGATAACCCTGAGATATCGTTATTGGGGCGTGAACTGCATGCCCATCAAAACCACAAGCTTCACACATACGATAGCAAAACTGCCAAAGCCAGCCTCGAGTGGCCGTTAGCGAACGACTTGCCTGCCTAACGCGGAATTCGATCAGCGGTGCCCCGAGTGACAAGACCGCCAGTATGCTTAGGCTACGGTTTTGCACGAGACGCAATCTCAGAGAGGCTGACGTCGACGGGACGAGGGAGAGAATGCGCAGATCGTACTCAAGGTTTTTCGAAAGATAATCGAGTATTTCACTTCGTGCGCGGATATGGTCCCTCATCGCCGCAACTGTTCGGTTGCAGGAACAACGCAACTTGTTTGTATCGCTTTAGCAACAATCTCCCGCACGTTCTGATCTCGAAAACAGCCTGCAGAGACTTTTGGCCCAATCGCCCATATTTTGGAGGAAAGTCGAGTCTCTCGTCGCAAAAACATTGAACATCCCCCGCGAAAAGTTGGCGGGAAACAGCCACTCTTGCGAAGCGAGTGGTCAGACCTCAGACATACACGCGTTTGCAAACTCTGAATCTTGCCCACTCCAATTCAGCCGCATTCATCTTCGAAACGCCACAAAAATTGGTCTCCCAGCAGCAGGCAATTGTGCTACCAAACACAGCTGCTTTGTGGGCGAACCCTGCTAAATGCAGACTGGGACTACTAGATCCACATTCTAGCGCTCTAACCAACTGAGCTAAGGCGGCCCGCAAAAGGACTGCAGAAACTCTAACTTTTTAAATCACCTGGCTTCCGCACTTCAGCCGAATGAGTGAACACTTGTGGTACATTTGTGGGTCGATTGGCAATGATTTTGGCAATATTTGGTAATGTCATTTTTCCGCTAGCCAATTTTGGTTACGGGACCCAATTTGCATACACTTCAATCTGCAGGATGGTTTAGTGAGCAAACGCTAAACTAAAAACGTGTCTATGCTCGCAATCTCATGAGGCTTGCCCCCATCAGGCCGAGTGAAATATATAGGATCGAACTCATGACTGATGTGCTCCCGAAACTGAATTGACCCCTGCAAAAAGCAGCAAATCCCGCCAAGCCCAGTCTTGTGAACGATAAACCCGCCATCAAACACTTAACGGTTAGAGAAGGAGGGAGAACGGCGATCCATGAACGCCGCCAACGCCTCGCCCTGATCTTCTGTTCGAGCACACAGCATCTGTGCAGCGCTTTCGAAGTCAATTGACGATTGAAGGTTTGAGGATTGCAAACTAGCCCAAAGGAGGCGTTTGGCCGTGCTGACACCAAAGGGACTATTTTGCACAATCTGTTCAGCCACTCCAATCGCCTCATCCAAGAGACGGTCCGGCTCAACGACTCGAAGCACCATCCGATTCTGCAATGCTTCATCTGCATCAACCTTCCGCCCGGTCAAAAGCATCTCGAAACCCAGGCTTGGGCCCGCGACACGCGGCAACAAGAAGCTGGCTCCCATCTCCGATGCAAGTCCAATACGCACGAACGCTGCAGCAAACTTTGCCGCCGTCGAGCAAATACGCACATCA
>JANQPL010000011.1 GCA_028289425.1 Alphaproteobacteria bacterium
AAGGCTGGTGGAGCCGAGGGGAATCGAACCCCTGACCTCTACATTGCGAACGTAGCGCTCTCCCAACTGAGCTACGGCCCCGTTCACGCGAAAATCGGCGAACTTCCGAGATTTAAGAAGCGCCCCCGTGACCTGTCAAGCGGGCCGCCCACGCCGTCGGGCTGCCCTTGCGCCCGGAACAGCGAGCCGCTAAACCTCAATTGGGCTCGATTCCGCCCGCAACAATCACAAAAGGCCGCAATGTACTCCCTCGCGCTTCTCTTCGACCGAATTTTGGACCTTTATGTTTGGATCATCATCATCTCAGTGATCCTTAGCTGGCTGGTGGCCTTCGACGTGATCAACGCGCGCAATCAATTCATGCGCGCGGTCATGCAAGTGTTCTTCAATCTTACGGAGCCGGTCTACCGCCCCATTCGCCGGTTTATGCCCGATTTGGGCGGCATCGACATTTCGCCGGTCATCGTCATCTTCGCCATTTTCTTCATCCGTAGCCTGTTGCGCGAATACGGACCGTTGTAGTCAGGATCGTTTGTCTCTCAGGAGTTACTGCTCGGCATAGCGTTAGACGTTTCGGCTGGGGCGAAAGACCGCAACAGCACGATTCTGATCTCAGGCGACTCTGACGATATATTGGCGCGCCGTAGCGCCTGGAATGAACACGCCTCATGACCGAACCAATCATCATTTCCGGAAAAGAATTCGCCAAGGGTCTGCGCGCCCGATTGACCGACGCGGTTGAACAACTGAAATCGGCACACGGCCTCACCCCCGGCCTCGCCGTGGTGCTGGTGGGGAATGATCCGGCCAGCGAAGTCTATGTGCGAAGCAAGGGCAAGGCGACCCTCAAAACCGGCATGCATTCGGTGGAACACAAGCTGCCTGCGGAAACGAGCCAGCAAAAACTCATCGGTCTGGTAGACGACCTCAACAACGATCCGGCCATCCACGGCATTTTGGTGCAGATGCCGCTGCCGGATCACATCGACAGCACTGCCGTGATCAGCGCCATCGATCCGGACAAGGATGTGGACGGCTTGCATCCGATTAGCGCGGGGCGGCTCGCGCAAGGTCTGCCGGGCCTCGTGCCCTGTACGCCGCAAGGATGTTTGATGTTGATCAAAGACGTGCTGCCTGACATATCCGGCAAGCGCGCGTTGGTCATCGGCCGGTCGATCCTGGTGGGTAAGCCGGTTGCGCAGCTTTTGCTGAACGAGAATGCCACCGTAACAATTGCTCATTCGCGTACTCGCGACATAGAGGCGCTTTGCCGCGAGGCGGACATTCTGGTTGCTGCCGTCGGCCGTCCAAAATACGTAAAAGGCGATTGGGTGAAGAAGGGCGCAATCGTCATCGATGTGGGGATCAACCGCCAGCCCGGTGAAGGCGGCAAAGACAAATTGATGGGCGATGTCGATTTTGAGGCTGCTTCGGCGCAAGCCTACGCCATCACGCCCGTGCCAGGCGGCGTGGGCCCCATGACAATCGCTTGCCTGCTGCGCAACACAGTCATCGCCGCATGCCGCCAGCATGAATTGGCTCTTCCCGACATCTGAAAGGCTGGAGATGGAAACACGACAACTCGGAAATCTATGGCCCGTCAGTGAGCTGACGATCGGTGGCGGTGGTTTGGGGCAAATCTGGGGCGAAACCGACCGGACCGAGGCTGTTGCGACGCTGAAAGCGGCGATCGATGCTGGGATCACCCTGATCGATATGGCCCCGCTGTATGGCCGCGGCGAAGCGGAACAGGTGGTGGGGGAAGCCTTTGGCGGCACATTGCCCGAGGGTGTGCGCATCACAACCAAGTGCTTTTTGGGATCACCGCCGGCAGATCAAGTGATTGAAAAACTGGAGCTTGCGCTCACCCGCAGCTTTAACGCCACGAAGCTCGATCGGGTAGATCTGTTCTTCCTGCATTCGAATATCTGCCCGGATGATTACATCTACATGCATAATGCGGAGGTGCAGGACCGGTTTGCCACCCGCTGGTCGCTGTACACGGATCATGTGATCCCCGCCATGGAGACGCTGCAAGCGCAAGGGCGCATTGGCGCTTGGGGGATTACGGGCACCGGCCTGCCCCGTTGCATTATGGAGGCCTTGCGCGCGGACAAGGCGCCGCAGGCTGTCCAGGCGGTGACCAATCTGATGGACAGCGCCGGCGGCATGCGCAACTACGAAGAACCTCCCGAACCGCGCAATATTATCCGCACGGCCAAGAACAACGGGGTTGGGGTGTTGGGCATCCGCGCGGTGCAAGCCGGGGCGCTGACCGACAAAATCGACCGGGATTTGCCGGAAGGCAACACCGAATGGCTCGATTATCTCAAAGCAGCCCCTTATCGTGGCCTATGTGCGCAACTGGGGCAAAACCCGGCTGTGCTGGCGCATCAATACGCTCTGTCGATGGAGGGGGTGGACACGGTCATCCTCGGGGTTAAGAACAGAACCGAGTTGAATGAAATCGTCGATGCCGTGAATAAGGGCCCCATCGACCCTGACGTCAAAGGCCAGATCGATGCGCTGAGATTGAACTTTCAGATTCCGCGCATGCCCATAGACGACCCCGAATGATCCGCCGTTAGAACGGTATTGGAGAACCATCCCAAGCAAAGGTCTGACCACTATGGTCGGGCGTCAGGCAATCGACGACCGTCAGCAGACGTTCGGCGGCAGCGAGAGGCTCGAATAGCGCATCGGCTGCGACGCCGGACTGAAAGGGCTTCGAAAGCGCAGTGTCGACCGTTCCCGGGTGAAGACCAACGCAAATGGTCTGCGGACGATTTCGCGAAAGCTCGATCGCAAGCGACTTGATCGTCATGTTGAGCGCCGCTTTTGACGCCCGATAGCCATACCATCCGCCAAGCCGGTTATCGGAGATACTGCCGACACGCGCACTAAGGGCTGCAAATACGGCCTTTGAATCACGCGACAGCAGGGGCAAAAACTGGCGCGCCACAAGGGCAGGTCCAATGGTGTTGACCTGGAAACTCGTCGACAGGCTCTCTGCCGTCAGTGAACGGAATGATTTTTCGGGCCCCTCGCCCTGCCCATCATGAAGAAATCCCGTGGCTACCACGACAAGTTGGCACGGCCCCCAGGTTGCGACACGTTGGGCCGCCGCGACGATCGTCTCTTCCGAATTGTAGTCAATAATCCCTCGGACAATCTTGTGTCCCGGACGGGACTGACCGGATCGCGAAAACGCGAACACACGCTCAACACGATCGGATGCTTCCAACAGATCGACGAACGCGCCGCCGATCCCGCCGGTTGCCCCGACCACAACCACATTTAACCTTTCACCGAATGACGACAAGAGTGTCATCTCATGCACCAATCCACGCGTTCAAACCGTCGTACACGGGAATGAAAATATAGTGGGTTGCCGGCAGAAATGAAGAAATCGACGGCCTACGGCGCGTCCTCCACCGCCCCGTCAGTGTCGGAGTCCAGAGGCTTCAGCAGACTTTCCAGATCGCGTTGAAAAACGTCCCCTTTCCAGGAGGGAACTTGATAGGCCCAACCCGATGTGGATGAGGCGATGCCCGCCGCTTCCGCTTCCACATCCTCTCTGGATTTGAGACCGGACGCGGCATCAGGCGCTTCGCTCTCTTCCGCCTCGCCGCTCGCGCCGTCCGCCGGCGCGGGCAGCAACTCTCCGGAGACGGAAATCCAGTGATCCTCGCCGAGCTTGAGCGCCGCGATGGAGATTTTCAAGCCATCGAAGGTTTCATAGGAAAGTTGCGCGCCCTTCGAGAAATCGAAATCCGCGGCCGGCCGCACATCGTCGAATTTCACATTGGCCAATGCCGACCCAAGTTGATTGGGCGCCGTATCGCTTAAGACTTCGCGCCCGTCCGGAATGTTCGCCAGTGCGAAGTTTGCATCTTCAGTGGTCGCGCGAGACAGCACATAGGCCGGCCCGTCTGTCGGTTCTATCGTGACCTTCGCCACCCGTTCCCGAAAAAGGTCGACCACATCCCGCACGATCCACTCATTGATATCGGTCTTCACCGCAAGATCACCACGGGCCACATAGGTTTGATCTTCGTTGACACGCCGCACATAGCGCGCGCCTTCGGAGCCAACCGCACCGAAGCCCACATTGTCGCCAATGATCAAATCGGCAAACGCGTTGCCGGCTTTGTCTTTGACCTCGACCTTAATGCCGTTTCCATCCGCCGTCGGATCTTCCAGGCCCAGCAGGTCGTGCCAATCGGCACGCGCCGTTTTCGCTTCAACTGCTTCGGCCTCCAAAAGGCTGATCAGAATGCCACGAAGCTCATCGGTTTTAACGGGAAAGCCATGCTTGTCGGGCGCTGTCCATTTGGAGCGGCTGTCATTCAGCACCAAACGCACCACGCCGTCATCTTTGCTGGTGATCGCTACTTCGGCGATGTTCTCTTCCACCTGTTTTTCCAGATCCGGGAAAAAGACGAACGGTTCGAACTGCGAGGTCACGGCTTCTCGGGACGACACGACGGTATAGATCGCGGCGATCACGGTGATGACAGTCAATCCGCCCAGGATCATCAGATGTCGGCTTTGGCGCGTTTTCAGGGCCGGCGATGTGTTCATATCCGTGGACGTCATTGTCTCCGATCCCCGCTATCGCCGTGCTGAAGCTTCCGCACGCCGTCTGCTGCGCAGGTAAAACATTCCGACCGCGAACAGCCCCACCAAAAGCGGGAGAACCCCGATATTGAGGATACGCAGCCTGTTGCCCAGCGCGTCGATATCCTTGCGCAGATTGCGTTGAACATCGCGCAAGGCCGCCCGGCTTTCCGCTAGCTCGCGCCGGAAGCGCTCGACCTCTGCCTGTTGTTCTTCCGAAAGCGCCGCAATGTTGTAGGCACCTTCCAAGCCGTCCGTCTCGGGTGCTTGCCGCTGTAAATCCCGCAACCTGGCTTCAGTCGACGAAATTTTGGCATTGAGCTCTTCTTCTTCACGCAAATACTGCGCTTCCGCCGACCGCCGCAATTCGTCAACCACCTTAAACGGACGCTCGGACGCCGACCGGCTGCGCAAACTGATGAGCGCGTCCGACCCCATTAGATTGTCGATGGCGTTGACAACAAATGTGGAGTTGTCGGCGACGGGCTGCGCGATCGTCTGTCCAAGGAAGTTTTGTTTCTGAACCCAAAAATTGTCGTCGAATAGATCAGAATCGGCCACCACGATCACATTGATGGGACTTACCGCTTCCGCAAGGTGCGCGGGCAACGGCACCTTGTCCTCTTCTTCGGCCGATTCATCATTTTCGCCTTCGGGCGTTTCTTCAGGAGGTGCCCCATCCGGGTAAGCGGATTTGGCGGCACCGGAAATGCGCACACCCAAGGTGAGTCGCTCGCCGCCCGGTGCATAGCCGGTCAGCAAACGCTGCGGATTGGGCGCAATTCGCACCTGGGCCACGTCGATCAACATGGCATCCTGAGTGGTTTGGAAAAGCGGCGTCACATCGGTGGTTTTGTCATCGAGGATTTTTAAGTAACCCGCCGTGCCGACCCCGAGTTCGTTGATCTCGGCCGTCACCAAATCGTCGCGAGAAATATCCTCGCCAAGCAAGCTCATCCAAATCACGTAAAACACTTCCCGGCGCTGGGGCCCGGGCGCGATCACCCGCTGGGCGCGATTGGCATCAGCCACCACCTGATCGAGCGGCATGTCAACGCCCCACGCCGCCAAAAGCGGATCAAGGGTCGAGGCGGTCACGGCGCCCGGATTGGGCTGGCCGAATTGTCCCGGCTGCGCGTTCAATTCCGAATGGGGGTCCAGAAACACCAGGGCGCGTCCGCCACGCAGAACAAACTGGTCGATCGCGTAAAGCGATTTCGCCGGAAGTATGTCCGGGTGTGCCACCAGCAGCACCTGTACATCCTCGTCGATCCGGTCAAAGCCGTCTTCCAGCTCGACCAGATCGAAATTCTCTTCAAGCGATTGATAGATCAGCAATGGCTGCGCCAGGCCCTGCTGCATTGCCGCCAAGCCGCCGGGTCCGAATTGCAATGGCAGACTGGAAATGTAAGCTACCTTCGGTTTCACAAGGGTACTCAGCTTGTGAACCATCTCCGTTAATTCATATTCCAGAAACTGCTCCCGCTCGCGAAAAAAGAAGGGGATCGTTTCCTGGCCATTAGCCAGATTGGTGCCCGACAGGCCGAAAAACAGGGTTTCCCCGGACTGGGTGGGCACGGCCTGAATGCCGTAAGAGGTGGCGAGATCCTCGTCCGGCGAATAGGGCTCGGGATCGATAATCTCCAATTTCAGCCTGTCGCCGGCAACCGCCTTGAACTCCGCCAGCATATCGCGCACGCGTGTGCCATAGGCGCTGATAGTGGGATAGCCGGTCGCAAGGCGTTCGGAATAGAAGTAGCGCAGGGTGATGGGTTCTTCGATCGCTTGGAGCGTTTCTCGGGTGCCGTCGCTAAGCGTGAACAGGCCGTTATCGGTCAGGTCGATCCGCGCATTGCGAAACGCCGTGTTGGAGAACACGTTTAGCGCCAAGAACAAGATCACGCTCAAAGCGATAATGAGAGTTCCGTAAAGGCGGCGCGTCATCTCAAATATCCCCTTAAGCCGCCTTACGCATATCGATCAACACAGCGTTGGCCGTCAGCCACACCCAAATGAGCGAGCCGAAGTAAACCAGGTCGCGGAAATCGATGACACCGGATTTGATGGCTTCGAAACGGGTCAGGAAACTGAACGACGCGATGGTGGACACAAGGGCCTGCGGCGCCCAGCCTTTGAAGAAATCCAACACTTGAGGCAGGCCACTCACCGTGAACAAGAAGCAGATCACAACGGTGACCACAAATGCGATAACCTGATTTTGGGTCATGGCGGAAACGCAGGACCCAATGGCCAGGAACCCGCCTGCCATCAGAAAGCTGCCCACATAGCTGGCCAGGATAACGCCATTGTCAGGGTCACCCAGATAGTTGACGGTAAGCCAGATGGGAAAGGTGAGGGCCAGGGCGATGCCCGCGAAGATCCAGGCTGCAAAAAACTTGCCCAAAACGGCGGCCCAAAGCGGTACGGGCAGTGTGAGCAGCAACTCAATGGTGCCGGACTTGCGCTCTTCCGCCCATAGGCGCATGGCAATCGCGGGGATCAGGAACAAGTAGAGCCAGGGGTGAAAATTAAAGAAGGCCGACAGATTGGCGCTGCGCGCTTCGTAGAAGCCACCCAGATAGAAGGTGAAACTCATCGTCGCGAACAGGAAGATGACGATGAAGACATAGGCCAGGGGCGTTGCGAAATAGCCCGTAAGCTCACGCCGGAAGATGGCCAACAACTCGCTCATGACGCGCGCCCCGCAATTTCTGCGTCCGATGTAGTCAAGGTACGGAAGACCTCATCAAGCCGGCCCTCTTCCGCATAGAGCGCTTTTACATCCCAACCGGCGGCGGTTGCCTGCCCGCTCACTTTTTCGATCAGCACCGCGCCGTCTTTCGGGAAAATTGTGAAACGGTTTTCGCCATTGGCCCCCTTATCAACCCGCACTTCGGAAACACCGTCGATTTTTTTGAGAGTATCTGTCGGCGCTTCACCCAAACTTTCCGGCAGGGCGATGGTCACCGCATTGTGGTGCTTTGATTTGGCCGTGAGCTCAGCGGGCGTTCCGTCCGCAACGATCTTGCCCTGATCGATAATCATGGCTCGGGTGCATACCGCTTCCACCTCTTCAAGAATGTGGGTGGATATGACGATCGCCTTTTCCTTGGCCATGTCGGCAATCAAGCCGCGCACCGCATGCTTTTGATTGGGGTCGAGCCCGTCCGTGGGTTCATCCATAATCAAGACCGGCGGATCGTGCAGGATCGCTTGGGAAAGACCCACACGGCGTTTGAACCCTTTCGACAGCGTTTCGATCGGCTGATGCATCACATTGCGTAGATCGGTCCGGTCCGCCGCCTTATCGATCGCCTTCATCGCCTCGTCTCCCGATAGTCCGCGAACGGATGCAATAAAGGACAAGAACTCCATCGGCGTCATGTCTGGGTAAGCGGGCGCCCCTTCGGGCAGATAGCCGATGGCGCGGCGCGCTTCCAAGGGCGCTTCTTCCACATCGAACCCACATACGGAAATCGTTCCGCTGGTCGCCGACAGATACCCTGTGACCATTTTCATGGTGGTCGATTTGCCGGCACCGTTCGGGCCAAGAAAGCCGAGCACTTCGCCCTTCTCCACATCAAACGAAATGTCGTCCACCGCCGTGAACGGTCCAAACCGTTTCACCAAGTTCTTGATCGAAATCATTTGGGAAGACGAAGACGTCATGTGATGGGACACGTCCGCGAATCAATACAACCACGGTTCAAACCGGGGCTAGATAGACAATCCGCCGAAAACGTTCAAGGGGTGGGCTAAAAAATGGACCGGGCGGCACCCACTTGAATGTGGAGCCGCCCGGCAGGTGAGGAGACAGACATTGTTGACTTTGCCAACCGGGGCAATTTGCAGACCCGGGGGGGCTGGGGGGGCTTGTAAACCGGACCTAATTGTGAGTTCCGATCGGCGCCGCCAACGATCTCAATATCGGGGTCCATTGGGGCGCGCGCTTGTCCAAATCTAGGCATTATTGTGACAAAATCGAAATGTCGAATCGTGGTTAAAAAGCTATTAAATTCAAGGGATTAATCGATCGACGAATGAAGCTCAACCGACCTCAATGCCAGTATTTTATTGGGGTCTTTTCCAAGTCAGTCGGCCCGCCACCGGCGGTGCAGCCAGAGCCATTGTTCGGGATGTTCACGAACCCATCCCTCCACCATGGCATTTACTTTCGCCATATTGGCCTTGATGTCGTTTTCCCGGGACTCGGTTTTTTGCATTTCGACCGGCGGCGAGATCGACAGGCGAAAGCGACCGCCCGGCAGACGCTCAACCCGGGCCCCATAAACGGGGCAGTCGAAACGCCGAGCAAGCTTGGCCAGTGTGGGCGGCGTATGGGCCGGCCGGTTAAAGAAGGGCAACACGGGTCCGCGGGTGAAGTGCTGATCCACCAATATGCCAACCTGCCCCCCATCACTTAGCACCTTGGAGGCGGCCATGGCCGCACCCAGCCCGGACGGCAGCAGAGTTCCCATATTTTCGCCTCGAATGCGTTGGATCAGGCGGTTGATGTAGGGATTGTTTGGCCGGCGAAAAATGACCGAGATCGGCAAGTCATATTGCGCGGCGCATACGGCCAGCAACTCCCAATTCGCCAAATGCGCGGTGAAGACGATGGCGGGGCTGCCGCTATCGCGCAGGGCAAGGAAATGTTCAATGCCGTGCACTTCAATTCGATCGAACCGGTCGGGAAACTGCGGGTCGTAATCCCAAATGCGGTCGAGATGGGGGTATTCGGCGGCGGTGCGACCCAGATTGTCCCACACGCCGCGCAGAATGGTCTCGACCTCATCGTCCGACTTTTCCGGAAAGGCCGCTTTAAGATTTGCCCTGCCACGTCGGCTTACTTTGATCAGCGGCCCAATCGTGCGCGCCACCCAGCCACCAAAATCGGAACTGGCTTGCCAGGGAAAAAGACGCGCAATCGCAAAGATGGCGCCGGCAAGGGCAGCCACCAGCCATTGGCCCAGCCGAACGATCCGTAGGTAAAATCCCGCCAATGCGATCCTCAACGACTCATTAAGCTTCTGACGCAATTAACACGACCGCTCAAATGCCACATTTAGAACGATTTGAAACCCAAATTCCGTCACCTTGACCCACCACAGTGCGCCTCACATGGCAATAAGATGGATTGGCGCACTGATGCGAAAGATCTGTTTACTGTTGGTGGCATTGACATTCTTGCCCGTCGCGGCCCGCGCGGATATGGACGGGTTCGGGACGGTGGTCGCGGCGAATGCGGTTATGATCAGCGGCACTACGATTCGGTTGTGGGGCATCGAACTGCCACCCGCCGGCGCCATTTGCACCCATGAAGGCGAGACGGACAAATGCCACACGCTGGCCATGACAATGCTCCGTGAGCTGACATATCAGCATCCGATTTATTGCGAAGAGATTTCATATGAAGCCGACAAATATGTGTCGGCGCGGTGCACGCTGAGCCCCGCCGATTTGGGCGGTATGCTGGTGAATGCCGGCCTTGCGCGCGACAACCGTGCCGAGTCCGGGGGCATTTACACCTTTGCCGAATCGAACGCCCGCGCCAGGGGACGGGGCGTCTGGGCCCAGCAACATGCCGCAGCGGAGCAGTAAATGATCTATCTCGTCACGCGCGCCATCGTTTTTCTCGGCCTCACGCTTGGTGGATCCTTCGCCTTTCTTGTCGCAACAACACCGGGCAATTCCGAACCCTCGCTGCTGTCTTACGATTCGGAGGATTATCAAATCCGGGCGTCACAGCTCGAGGGCCGGCTCTCCGAAGTCGACCACGGATTTTCACCGATTCTTCCTTAAACTCCCCTCGCCCCTTTATTTCTTGTTCCAAACCCTATCATATGGCGCCCGCATCCAATGCGAAGGACATCATATGATCAAAGCAGTAATCTGGGATTTCGGCGGCGTACTGACCACAAGCCCCTTCGAAGCCTTCAACCGGTATGAGCAAGATCGGGGTCTGCCCGCGGACTTTATCCGCGGTATCAACGCCACCAATCCGGACACCAACGCCTGGGCGCTTTTCGAGCGCAGCGAAATCACACCGGAAGAATTCGACGTCAAATTTGCGGAAGAATCGGACGCCAAAGGCCACCGCGTGCCCGGCGCCGATGTCATTGCACTGCTGGCGGGCGACTTGCGTCCCGCGATGGTGGCGGCGCTGCGCACAATCTCCGCCCAATTTAAAACAGGCTGCATTACGAACAATGTCAATGCAGGCGAGGGCGCCGGCATGGCGCGCACGCAAGCTAAGGCTGATGCCGTTGCAGGGGTGATGGCGCTGTTCCACGAAGTGATCGAGTCAAGCAAGGTGGGCATCCGCAAACCCGACCCGCGCATTTATCAAATGATGTGCGAGAAGCTTGCCGTCGAGCCGGCCGACGCTGTCTATCTGGATGATCTGGGTATTAACTGCAAACCGGCCCGCGCCATGGGCATGACCACGATCAAAGTAACCGACCCCTCGATTGCTTTGAGTGAGTTAGAGGACGCGGTCGGCATTCCCTTGAATAAGTGACTTTTTTTCCGACTGCGGATGATGATGAAAGGGGTCGAAGTCAGCCCGCCCAAACACCATCCACAGCAACGGCACCAATCCCACAGTCAACACGATGGCGGTGGCGGATACCATAAACACAAGGCGTCCTGCTTCGGCTGTCACACTGAAGGGGGCCAGTGTCCAAAACCACAGCGTCGCCAACATTGCCGTCAACATCACAACCCATGGCCACCAAACCATGCGTAGATGATAAAGGCCGGGCGCCATTTCCGTTTCCGTGTCGTCTTCCGCACTCAGCATGGCGCCAGCCGCATAGACCAACATGGCGGCAGCAAGACCAACCGACATCAAGAATATCGGAATATCGGCAGGCAGCGCACCACTGGACCCGAATGGCCCGATGAGGAATAGGGTGCCCGCAAATACGCCAATGGCCATTGCGCCGATTGCCGGCGCGCGCCAATCCCGGAAGATGGCAATCATCAGAATGAGCAGACCGGCGATCAGTGTGGGCCAGGTCTGATAGATCCCTTTCATCGATAAGATGGGCGCGACTGCGTCCAGCGCGGCAGGACCCGTCATAGAGGATACGCTAACCCCGTCGATCTCGTTTTCCGCGACAAAAATGTCGATCGCCGCATTGACGTCCGCCACCGCTGCAGGCGCCGGGTCCTTCAGAAAGATCCGTATGGGAAATATTTTGCACCCGAAATTGAATTGCGCCGAGTTTGTCATGGAACCAAGTACTTGAACCAGCGCTGTGTCGCTTGTGGGCACGGACACTTTTCGCAAATCGTTTCCGCGCCAGCCGGCAATCATGGTACGGACTTCAAACGGCAGCGCTTTGACGTCGGCAACCGATTTTAGATTGGCGAGCCGCCAGGAAAGCCTGTCGAGATAATCCACTGTGACTGGGTCTGCGCAGGCGTCCTGATGCGCTTCCACGTAAATAGTGCCGGGATGGGCAGAACGGTGAAACCACGCTTCAAAAATATCGGTGCGGTTCGTCCGCTCCGACACGTCAGTGGCTTCCAGGCTAGTAAAGCGCCACGTTTCAACATCGTTCGGCAGCTGAAACGCAAGGGAGTAGAGCACAAGACTGAAAAGAATTGCGGCGAGCGGCGCAACAACCCGGCTTGCCTGTTTCAAAGGACGCAGTCGCCGGCGCAATGGAGAGCCTTTGCTTGACGGGTGGGAAGGTCCCCGCCACCCCAGCAATGCGGGCAGCAGCACGATCGTCGCGAGCATGGTGTAGCCAAGGCAGATCAACCCGAAAAGCGACTGTCCCCGTAGGCTTGGCACCGGGAAAAACGACCAGGAAGCAATAAAGAACCCGAACACAAGGTAGTTGATCAAGGGTACGCCAAAAGCCGCGTGCATCGCGCGGCCGGCTGCGCGATCCGACCCGTGACTCTTTCTTTTTGCATCTTCGTAGCGATGGGCGCGCAAGGCCCCATCGAGTGTTCCCAACAAAAAGACAATGGAAGCAATGACCAGAATGGACGCGGTCATCTCGATGTTGAGCAGGGCGGCAGTGCCCACCGTCCATACCGCGGCGAGCGCCGGGCAGAACAAGACAAAGGCCGTCGACCGGGGCGTTACCAGCAACAGCAAGCCGATCGCCATGACCCCCAGCGAACTTACGACAAGCAGCCGGCTTGTGTACCAGTCGGAAGTTTCATCAGCGACTGCAAACGGACGTCCTTGAACAAACACCTGATGCCCCTGTTCAGCCAAAGGAGCTCGGATCTGTTCCTCAAAGTCCTGGGCGATTTGCCGATAGGCAGCGGGACTGCCTTCGGACAGCAGCAGCGGATCGAGTTCGGCGATGACCAGCGATGCCTTCATGTCCTTTGACACCCAACGGGAAAAATGATCCCCGCGAATGATCCGGTTGCGCATTTCGCCAAAATCCCAATGCCATTCGCCTTCTTCAGCCGACGCTTTTTGCGCGGCGACGGGGACTTGCAACGGTCCGGTTTGGGTTTTCAGGACGGCTTTTGTATCCGCGCTCAGCACCGTCTGTATGGAGCCCAGCATGACGCCTGGAATCGCTTCCAGGCGTGCCGACAGCTCTTCCAGGAGATCCAGATAATCTTCGGTCAGAATGTCCCCTTCACGTGCCGGTACGGCGATCATAAGGGGATCAGAACGAGCAGGCACATCTGCGAACGCGATTTGGGCGGAAACGATGGGGTGGTCCAGATCCAAGGCCTGATTGGGCCGCGGAATATCGATGCGCACATCGTTCGCGAAATAGGCGGTGAGAAAAGTGAGGGCCCCTGCAATCGCAAAGGTGGCTAACCTGCCATAGGTGATCCACCATTCGATGCTTTTCGCGACCATCGCCTCTTTGATTCCCGTTCCGGGCGGCAAGACGCAGCGCCCAGCTTCATGGGCAGCCCCGCCCCAATACAATGCGTTCGATAGCTACAGACCATTCGGGTTAATAACGTTTTAATGGTATCTCTGTTACAAAGAAAGTTGACGCCTGTGTCATTTTTCCTTGTTTTCGGCGGCGAAACTCCCTACCTTCACAGCCTGCACGCCTGCAGGGATGGGCAGTTGGGAGAGGCGCGCAAAACCTTTACGGCCATCGGATTTCGGAGATACCCATGACCACTCAAATCACAAAGGACGAAGCCTACAACGCGGTTGCGCCCGACGACTTTCCCGCCATGATGGAGGTTGAGCGCTACGGAGAAAGGTCGACGGCGTTCGACAAAATCATATCCGCCACCCACGACCATTTTTGGGATCCGCTGGACAAGAAATACATCGATTTCGACCAACCGTTCGACATCCAAACTCAACCCATTTTACCGGAAGAAATGGTGCCGTCGCTCCAAACGCGCGTCGCCGAAATGCTGAAGCCGGAACAACGGGCCCCCTACATCAATGCCAATGCCCGCTGGATGCTGTCGGCCATCTTGCATGGTGAACAAGGCGCGCTGTCTTTGTCCGCCAGCCTGTGCCACATCCTGCGCGATCCGGGCGCTCAGGAATATGCCTCCAACCAGGCCCGCGAAGAAGCGCGCCACGTGCTGGGTTTCACCAAGTACATCCAAGCGCGCTGGGGCACGCCTCTGCCCGTTGGACAGACCCTGGGCGATCTGCTGAATGAGCTTGTGTCGGCACCGGAGGTCTACAAAAAGATCGTCGGTATGCAGATGCTTGTGGAAGGCTTGGCCATGGGCGCGTTTGCAACGCTTTATTCCAAGTCGAACGACCCGCTTTTGGTGCGGCTGACCCAGCTGGTCATGACGGACGAAGCCTTCCACCACAAATTCGGCAAGATCTGGGCCGACAAGACCATCCCGAAAATCTCCGAAGAAGAGCACAACTTGATCGAAGATTGGGCAGCGAACTGCTTCCAAGTTTTGTTGTTCAATCTTGTCAATCCAGAGCAAATGAAGGTGATCTATGCACCGTTCGGCCTCGATTGGCAGGACGTGATGAAAGCGCTTGAAGAGGCGATTACCGACGACATGCGCCGGGAGCGGATGCAGGAAAGCACGGATATCTTCCGTGTTTTGATCAAGACGCTCTTGAACGCCGGCATCATCACGGACCGCACAAAGCCGTTCTATGCCACCTATGTGGACATGGACGAACTCAAGAATGAGGGCGACGAGATGGTTGGCGATGCAATCGCCGAAGAAGGCATCAAGTTCCTCAAGACCGTCAATTTCGGCACGAACGAAAACGCTCTTAAAGGTGTGGCCGCCGAATAAGCACCAACAGCCCAACCAAGACAAAGAGGCTCCGCTCCCCGGGGCCTCTTTTTTGTTTCCGGAATGTTCCCGCGTTAGACTGGTCCCATGACGGACCTTCCTTTGTTTGGAGCGCCCAACGAAAAGGCGGCGGCGCTCGCACGCGGTATCACCCGCATGTTTGCGGCCATGAATTGCAGCACGATCTGGGAAATGACATTGGCGAACGGCCGCCGGGCCGACGTAGCGGTGTTGCACCCCAACCACGATTTCACATTGGTGGAAATCAAAACAAGCCTTGCCGACTTCCGAGCCGACAATAAGTGGCCGGACTATTTAGACTTCTGCGACGCCCTTTATTTCGCCGTCCCCAGCGATTTCGACCTGGTCTTATTGCCGGAGGAAGCAGGCATCATCATCGCAGATCGATATGGGGCCGAGATCGTGCGGGAAGCGCCAGTCGACCGCCTAAATGCCGCCCGCCGTAAAGCCGTGACGTCCCGTTTCGCGCACATTGCGGCGTCTAGGCTTCAACGCGTCATTGATCCCGATCTGCCGCAAGGTCCTGACTAAAACCGAAAATGGATCAGCGCGAATAACTTCCGTAGCCGCGGGAGACCGCAGAGGCTTGCTGAAACAATGTGAAGCCGAGCTCTTGCCCGCGCATCATGTTCTCTGTGCTGGTCGCACCACAAAGCACCAGATCCGGAAATGGCGGCTTCATGGACAAGAGCCAAGCCATCACTTCCTGGGCGTTCTCACCGCCTCGGGTCAGCATTTCAACGTCGATGAGCAAAACGCTATGGGTTTCGACCAAATCGGGATCGATGTCGAGCACGGAGACGGAGTGGAGGCCAACGCCAATGTCTACCTCTTCCAGAAATCGCCGGACATAGGCAAAATCTCTTTGATTGCGCTGCACGTCTTCGTGGCGAATGGTGACTGTCAGTGGCTGGGCGGTGTAATCCGGTAGGATTTTGGAGAAGGTGAGAAACTCGGTGCTAAGCAGCGTCGAGAGACGAAACTTCAGAATTGCCGGCCGCGTGCATTCCGACAGAATTCCGGCAACACCCTTCACGAGACGTCTTTCAGCCAGCTGAATGATGGCTTCAGCAAATGTTTCATTCTGCGAAACATCAACGCCCGGCAGAAAATACTTCTCCAAGGATTGCTCCGGCATTTCGATCACGTCATAGGCGTGTTCGCCGGACTCCTTGCCGCCATATCTGATGATGCGGGGAATATCGATCAGTGCACGAACGGGTATCGGGCCAAGAATCGTGTCGACCGACGCATTCGGTCCGATCGCCTGTTCTTCCAGCAAAAGGGCGTCTTGCTCGGACGTTGTTTCTTCTGTCCGACGCCCGGATTTGCCCGACGAATCGAAGTCGACAGTGCGGCCGGTCGGACCGTGGGGGACCCCCTGTTTCAACCGCTGGACGGCATCACGGAAATCATCATAAGCGGTATCCAGGTCAAACCACGTGCAAAAGGTCTTGATGCCTGCGCCTCGGCCGAAATTGATGTACTTGTCTTCTTGGAACGTGTGAATGAGCTTGTAGACGACCCGCTCGATAGTCTTCACGTCTATGCCCATCAGCAGGATGAAGACAATGTCGTCATTCTGAAGGCGAAAGAACTCGCCGCCGCAATTGCGCAACAGGGGCTGCACCAGCTTATGGACGAACTCGATCTGGCGTTCATCCCGGTTATGGGGCTGCAATTGCGACAGGCGCAGGATGACCGATTTGCGGCCTTCGCGATGATGGCGCAATTGCTCCACATAATCGATTAGACGGCTCTCCGCGTCCTTGGACTGGCGTTGGCTCGTAAGCACGGGACTCTCTTCATTTAGCGGCTTTCCTGAGCATAAATCGGCGCCATTACCATCGTCTTAACCATGTTCCGAGAGGCTGGCCTTGCTCTCACTCTGGCCCTATGATCCCGCGCGATGACCACTGAAACCACAGATGCCGGCCGTCTGGCACAACTGATTGACGATTTCCGCGACAAGCACATTCTGTGCGTCGGCGACGTCATGCTCGACCGGTACGTCTATGGATCTGTGAAGCGAATTTCACCGGAGGCACCCATCCCCGTTGTGGCGATCGAGTCCCAAACGGCCATGTTGGGGGCCGCCGGAAATGTGGTCCGCAACATTGTGGCGCTGGGCGGCAACGCGTCGCTGATCGGCGTCATCGGAGACGATGACGAGGGACACGAGGTCTTGAGACTGATTCAATCGGAGCCGCGGCTGCAAGCCGATCTACTGACCGTGCCCGGACGCAAGACCACCGTCAAGACGCGCTTCGTGGCAGGCGGCCAGCAACTGCTCCGAACCGACTCGGAAGATGCTTCCGATCTAACTGGTCCGCATGAAGATAAACTGCTGCGCGCTTTCGAAGCGCAGGTGACCGAAGCCGATGCCATTATCTTGTCCGACTATGCCAAGGGCGTGTTGTCATCCCGCGTACTGCCGAAACTGGTAGAACTGGCACGACAGGCGAAGAAGCCTGTTGTGGCCGATCCCAAGAACGAGGATTTTTCGGTGTATCAAGGGGTGACGGTGCTCAAACCCAACGCGTTGGAAACGGAACGCGCGACGGGCCATTCCTGCAGCACCAACGATGCCGCCGTCATCGCAGGGCAAAAGGCCTTAGCGGCCGTCAAAGCGGATGCACTTGTGATTACCCGGTCGGAAAAAGGCATGACACTGGTTCTGCCCGGCAATGGCCCGGGCCACCATTTCAAACCACAGGCCGTTGAAGTGTTTGACGTGTCGGGTGCGGGCGACACGTCGTCCGCGGCGCTGGCCCTGGGGATCGCCGCCGGTGCCACCTATCCACAAGCGACTGAATTGGCCAATCTGGCCGGGAGCCTTGCGGTCGCCAAAATGGGAACGGCTGTCGTCCAACAAACGGAGATGGCGCAAACGCTGCAAGCCCAAGCGCTGGAAGGCGCCGAAGCAAAGATCAAACCGCTGCAGCAGATCCTGGATCAGGTGGGCAAATGGCGGCAAAAGGGGCTAACCGTCGGATTCACAAACGGGTGTTTTGATTTGCTGCATCCGGGCCATGTTTCATTGCTGACCCAGGCGAGGGAGCAATGCGACCGGCTGGTGGTTGGGCTGAATACGGACGGGTCGATCAAACGGCTTAAGGGCGAAGACCGCCCCATCAATCCGGAAATGGCGCGCGCCGTCGTACTGGCCTCCCTTGAAACAGTGGACAGCGTCGTTCTGTTCGCCGAAGACACGCCCATCAACCTGATCGACGCCATTCGTCCCGACGTGTTGATCAAAGGGTCCGATTACACGGTCGAGACGGTCGTCGGCAGCGACATCGTGCAAGCTTATGGCGGGCGCATTTTCTTGGCCAAGCTCAAACCCGGCCATTCAACCACGGACACCATCACCAAACTCGTCAGCAAAAAGGCCGCTTCATGATCGTGGTGACGGGCGGCGCGGGCTTTATCGGCTCGAATATCGTCGCGGCCCTGTCTGAACAGGGCCGACCGGACATTGTCGTGTGCGATTGGCTGGGGACAGACGAAAAGTGGCGCAATATCGCAAAACAATCGGTTCGTGACGTGGTCGCACCGGAGTTAATGTCCGACTATCTGGAGAAGCATGCCGCAAAAATTCGTGCCGTCATTCACATGGGCGCCACTTCATCAACCACGGAAACCGATGTGGACTTGATCGTGCGCAACAATGTGCGGCTGTCGAACGATCTTTGGGATTGGTGTACGGAGCACCACGTGCCCTTCATTTATGCCTCCTCTGCTGCCACCTATGGCAGCGGCAATGAGGGATTTGACGACGAGAATAGCAGCCCTGCTTTGGCGCGCCTGCAGCCCTTGAACGCCTATGGTTGGTCGAAACATCTGTTCGATCGCCGCGTAGTGTCCGATATTGAGGCGGGGCGCGCCCATCCGCCCCACTGGGCGGGCCTAAAGTTTTTCAACGTTTACGGCCCGAACGAATATCACAAGGGCTCCATGAAAAGTGTGATTGCCCATATTTTTCCGCAAGCGGATCAAGGCGAAGCCGTCTCCCTGTTCAAATCGCACCACCCGGATTATGCGGATGGCGGCCAGAAAAGGGACTTTGTCTATGTCAAGGACTGCGTTGACGTAGTGCTTTGGCTTCTGGACGAAGGCCAGGCCAGCGGCATCTTTAATTTGGGCACGGGCAAGGCCCGCACCTACGAAGACCTGGCAAAAGCCACCTTCGCCGCGCTCAACCGCGCTCCCAAAATTTCCTTTCGCGACACGCCGGTGGAAATCCGCGATAAGTATCAATATTTCACAGAGGCTAACATGGACCGGTTACGGCAGGCCGGCTACGCGAGGCCTTTCACCGAGCTGGAAGATGGCGTGGCGGATTATGTGCGCACCTATCTTCAAGCAGAAGACCCCTACCGTTAAGCAGTATGAACCACAGACCGCACTATACGTTGGCTGGATTCGCCCAAGTCATTGGCGTCATTGTGGCCGGCTCGCTGGCGCTCTCTATTGTCATGATGCTGATGATGACGGGGATGTCGCTGGCCGCCCCCAGCCCTGCCTGGTCCACCTTCGGCCTAACGCCGCTTTGGCTGGCGCTGATTTTGTACATCAGCATCGCCATTGGTTGGGCACTGGCCTATGACAAATATTTCGAGTTTCCGGAAAGCCGGCAGGTCTTGGCGATTGGAAGCGCGATCAGCCCTCTCGTCTTCGTTATTCCCAATACGGCGATTTTTCTGTTCGCGCCGGAGCTCATTGCCGCTAATGCCGGGGATATTCCGTTCGTGCAGCGCTTGTTCGGATCGTTCGCCATCTACATGGCGTTGGCGATGACCGCCGGTTTACAAATCTTCGGGATCGCGATTGCCCTACGCTACTTCATCAAGCTGAAGTTGCCGCTTTAGGCGCCTCGCCATTCGGGGCTAGACCGTCATCCGCCCCGGTCAAAGCACGGGCAAAGGCCAATGCATCGAACGTCTGAAGGTCCTCGACGCTTTCGCCCACGCCCACCGCATGGATCGGCAGCCCGAACTTGTCCGCGACCGCCACCAATATGCCGCCCCGGGCCGTGCCGTCGAGCTTTGTCATCACCAAGCCCGTCACGTTGGCCATGTTTTTGAACACATCCACTTGATTAAGGGCGTTCTGACCCGTGGTGGCGTCCAGCACCAATAAAACTGCATGGGGCGCCGTTTCGTCTTTCTTTCGAATGACGCGAATGACTTTTTCAAGCTCCGCCATCAGGTCTGACTTGTTCTGCAAGCGGCCGGCGGTGTCGATCATGACCACGTCGGCGCCGTCCGCCTCCGCGCGGGCAATCGTTTCGAAAGCAACCCCAGCCGCATCGGAGCCCACCTTGTTGGCGATCACCGGTGCGCCGACGCGCTCGCCCCAAATTTTCAGTTGATCGATGGCGGCGGCGCGGAATGTGTCAGCGGCCCCGAGCACCACGCGCTTGCCGTCATCGGTGAGCTTGCGTGCGATTTTGCCGATGGTTGTGGTCTTGCCCGCCCCATTCACGCCCACGACCAATGTGACAAACGGACGTTTCGTTGGGTCGATAACAAATGGTTTTTCCACCGGCGCCAGCACTTTGGCGACCTCTTCGGCCAGCACGGCGCGGACTTCTTGCGGGTCAATCTCTTTGTCGTACCGGCCCTTGCCGAAGGCCTGGGCAATCTTGAGCGACAGATCGACCCCCAAATCGGAGCGGATCAGAAGCTCTTCCAGCTCTTCCAAGGTCTCCGCATCCAGCTTGCGCTTGGTAAATATGCCCGTGACGCCGTCCGAAATGGCGGTCTTCGAGCGCGTGAGGCCATCCTTGAGGCGACGGAAAAAGCCCCTTTTCTTAGGTGCTTCTTGATCGCTATCGGTCATATAATCCGTGTACCATATAATTTGCCGTCACGAATGCCGGCCACGCGGCATGAATGGATCTCACCGGCGGCCAATTCTTCGTCCAGCTCAATCGGCGCGAACGTTTCCGTATGGCCGCAGGCATTTTTTTCGACCAGCACCGAGACCGTCGCGCCGATCAGCGCGTCCAAATGGGCCCGTTGCCGCCGTTCGGCCGCCTCCCGAAGGCGAGCCGCCCGCTCCCGAATGACACGCCCATTCACTTGCGGCATCTGGGCCGCGGGTGTGCCTGGCCGTATGGAATAGGGAAAAATGTGGCCATAAGTGATGGGAAGTTCGTCGATCATCCGTAATGAGTTTTCGAACATCTCATCGGTTTCGGTCGGGAACCCGGCAATGATGTCCGCGCCAAACACCACGTCCGGCCGCGCCGCTCGAACGGTCTCGCAGAACTCGATCGTTTGCGCGCTGGAATGGCGGCGTTTCATCCGTTTCAGGATCATATCGTCTCCCGACTGCACCGACAGATGCAGATGCGGCATGAGGCGCGGTTCGGACGCGATCACGTCGAACAGTTGCGGATCCACTTCCACGGAGTCGAGCGATGACAGTCTAAGACGCGGTAGATCCGGCACCAGGTCGAGAATTTGCGCCACCAAACGGCCCAAGGCGGGCGCACCCGGCAGGTCCGCCCCATAAGCCGTGATGTCGACGCCCGTCAGCACCACTTCTTTGTAGCCATTGTCCACAAGATGTTTGATTTGTTCGACCACGGCGCCCGCCGGTACGCTTCGGGAGTTCCCGCGGCCGAACGGAATGACACAGAAGGTACAGCGATGATCGCAACCATTTTGGATCTGGACGAATGCCCGCGCCCGTTCGCCAAAACCGTCAAGCCCGCGTTCATCAAGCAGGTGTCCGGCGGTTTCGGTGACCGACATGATGTCATTGACCTGAATGCGCTCGGTCCCTGCGGGTGCCAGCACGCCGCGATAGGTTTGCGGGTCTAGTTTCTCTTCGTTGCCCCACACCTGATCCACTTCCGGCATTTGAGCAAATGCATTGGGATCAATTTGTGCCGCACACCCGGTGACGATGATTTTTGCATCTGGCCGCTGACGCCGGGTGCGCCGGATGGATTGCCGCGCTTGGCGCACGGCCTCCCCGGTGACGGCGCAGGTATTAATGATCACAGCATCTTCCGACAGACCGTTCTCAGCCGCCCGCTGCCGCATCAATTCACTCTCATAAGTGTTGAGGCGGCAACCGAAAGTGATGACATCCATAGGGGCGGGGGCGGTCATGTCACCAACCTCTCCGCCCGCAGAAGGTCGTCACCGATCTCACCGGCATAGTCAAATTGGGTGGGGCCAGTCATATAAATGCGGCCGTTTTCTTCCCGCCATTCGATGTGTAGGACGCCGCCATCCAATTCCACGTCGACTTCACGATCCGCCATCCGGCGCCGCGCCGCCGCGGGCACGCTGGCGCACGCGGCGGTGCCGCAGGCGCGCGTGATGCCCACGCCCCGCTCCCACACGCGCTGACGGAACGATGCGGGCGATCTTATTTCCACCAAGCTCACATTGGCGCGCTCCGGAAAGAGCATGTGGTTTTCGATCATTGGGCCGATTTTATCGAGCTGATGCGCGGACACATCGTCCACGAAGAAGATACAATGGGGGTTCCCCACATTGACGGCGCTGGGCCCAAACAAGACGGGGTCGTCGATGGGACCCAAACGCAGATCGAGGGTCCTGGTGTCCATGCGTTCCGCGATCGGAATCTGATCCCACTCAAAGCGGGGTTCGCCCATGTCCACCGTTACCAAGCCGTCACCCGCCGGCGTACAAATCAGCCGGCCGGCATTGGTATCGATGGCAACTTGAGAGACACTCAGCTCATCCATCAAGAGTTGGGCGACACATCGCGTGGCGTTCCCACAGGCGTCGACTTCACCACCGTCGTGATTCCAGATGCGCATACCCGCCTGCGCGCCGTCGGACCCTGGGTCGATGACAATGAGCTGATCGCAGCCGACACCATGGCCCCGGTCGGCAATGGCGCGCACCGCATCGCCCGTCAAATCGATCCGCTGCTGGCGCGCATCGATGACGACGAAATCGTTGCCGAGACCATTCATTTTCATAAAGGGCTGCGTCATGGGGCTCTATATGGCGCGGACCGGCCCTTTTGACCAGCCTTTGGACGGAATTCGCCCCCGCCGGCCGGCAGTCCCTTGCCCTCAAACCCCGATTCAGGCCAGATTCGCGGCTGATTTGGCCTCTGCCGGGCCGATGGAGGAGCAGCATCATGGCTTGGTGGTTTGGCATCACATTGTGGAAAAGGGTCATCGGTGCCCTCGTATTGGGCGTGATTGTCGGTTTGATCATCGGCGAAGATGCAGTCTACCTGAAGCCCATCGGCGATGCGTTCGTGGCAGCCATCCGCATGCTGGTTGTGCCGCTGATCTTCACCACGCTGGTGGCCGGTATCACGGCCATGGGCGAGCCCGCCAAGCTGGGCTCAATCGGGGTCCGCGCCATCATGCTCTATCTGGCGACCACATTGGTTGCCGTCACGATCGGGATTGTTTTTGGCTATCTTTTTCAGCCGGGCGCCGGCGTCGATTTCACGGATGTCACGCCAAATCCCATCGCCGCCGAGGCACCGGGTCTGGTGGAACGGCTGATCAACATCATTCCCACTAATCCCATTGGTGCGCTTGCGGACGGCAATGTGTTGTCGATCATCTTCTTCGCAATCCTGTTCGGCATCGGCATCCTCATGACCGGCAAAAAGGGCCGCCCCGTAGGCGCCGTCATTGAATCCGGTGCGGAAGTAACAATGAAAATCACACACTGGGTGATGGAAGCAGCCCCTTTCGGCGTTTTCGCGCTGATCGCATGGGTCGCGGGCACCAAAGGCATTGAGACATTTCAAGCCATCCTGACACTGACGGTCGCTGTGTATGCCGGCTGCCTGCTACACATAATACTTGTCTATGGCGGGATTGTGCGGGTGATCTTGGGCCTTCCCATCGTCCGGTTTTACCGGGGCATATTTGACGCTCAGGCTATTGCCTATTCCACGTCCTCAAGCTCTGCCACGCTTCCCGTCACGATTTCCTGCGCGCAGGACAATCTGGGAATCAGACCGGCGGTGGCATCCTCCGTGCTGCCGCTGGGCGCAACGATCAACATGGACGGCACGTCGCTCTATTTGGGCATCCTTGCGCTGTTTGCTGCCCAGGCGTTCGGCATGCAGTTGGAATTTGCCGATTATGTCTTGGTGGCTCTGACGGCCACATTGGCTTCCGTCGGCGCTGCGGGAATTCCATCCGCCTCGTTATTCTTGCTCGCAACCGTTCTGCAAGTGTTCGATGTGTCGCCCGAGCAGACCGCTTTGATGGTCGGCTTTATTCTTCCATTCGACCGAATTCTAGACATGATGCGTACAATGACGAATGTCACGGGCGACGCGGCCGTGGCGACGGCCATCGCAAAATGGGAAGGCGAAATCGACGAGGAAACTTTCCGAACCCCCGCGGTGGTTTAAAGCAGCGGGTTCGTTAACCATAAATTGATGCGGTCGCGGCCAAAGCCTAGCCCTGCCGCTGCTTGACTCTCCGCACAGTGCTATGATCCAGTCAAATTGATTGGGGCAATTGGGGTGCAACACGTTTAGCGACATGAACTCGACAACACTCCTTCGCACCACCGCGTTGTTTGGGGGCGCGATTTTCTTGATCGTGGCGTTGGCGCTTGGCTGGTTGCTGCGCCCGCAATTCATCCCGAATTGGGCAGCACCTGCTCTCGATTCCGCTGCCGCCGGCGATTGCGCCCGCGCCGAACACATTCTTAGCGAAGTCACCAAGGCTGGTGTCGGAGACGTTCGCAAAACAGCAGAACAGATGAACGAATTAGGGTTCTGCCCGAACATCTTGCCGGCGGCCTTCGGCGCGGATGACGACAAGCCGGTGTGGTTTACCTGGGGCGGACCCGTATTCGATCCCGAATTCGGCCCGCTTAACCGGGGGACTATGTTGAGCCCATCCTGGTGGAGCGGCCAGGTGGCCTATATGCGCTGCTGGCGCCGATTCGATCCGGAGTACCGCGTCGACGTGGCGCGCATTCTCCACGCGATCGCCGATGATGACGACACCGGCAGCTCGAGCTGGAACGACCGGCGGGCCGCTTGCGCACAGCAGCTTTATGACGACACCTATGCCTTTTTGGGAAGCGAGGGCTTCAATTTCGAGAAAGGCCAAAGTGCGTATCGGCTCCTCGGGCGGGCGGAGTATTTGGGTCACGCCATGAGCACATTCGTTCGTGGAACGATGCTGATTAACAACGATTGGCGCTTCCGCAAGGTCGATCACGAGGACACTGATGGATACGACGCCCTTTACCGGGCGGCAGTGATGGGCTATCCGCCGGCAGAGAAGGAATTGGCCATCGCTCTCGCCGACCGCGACGACATTCGCCTGCCGGACGAGCAAACCTATTACTGGCTCGTCAGAGCATGGCAAAGCTGGGATGCTTACGACTGGGAATTGGAACTGTATCTGAAGGATTATTCCAACCGAATGAAGGCCGACTTTCCACCGGACCCCATTCCGGCCGTTGAGCTAAAGGAGAAGTCGGAAAACCGACCGATCGAACATCGCTAGATCAGCTTTGAAATAGAGCATTTACGAGACGACGACGGCTGTGCCGCAAGCCGTTACCATCATCATACCGCCGCCTTGGCCAACGGTTTCGTAGTCGATATCAACGCCGACAACCGCATTGGCCCCCCGAGACGCCGCCTCGTCCGCCATTTCCTGAATGGCAATGTCGCGCGCTTCCTTCAGCGCTTTTTCATAAGCGCCTGACCGGCCACCGACGATGTCACGCACGCTGGCAAAGAAATCGCGCACGATATTGGCCCCCATGATCGCCTCGCCGCTGACCAGGCCTTTGTATTCGCGAATTTTCTTGTCTTCAAAACCGTTGGTGGTTGAAACCTGCATGCGCACTCCTTGTAGGATGTCAGGGGGCGGTTTAGCCGACCGCTTGAGCTGTGCTCGAAGCGGTTTTGCGATCTTCAATCCTGTCGATCACGCCGTCGCGTAGATGTATGATGCGATCGCAGCGCTTCGCCAGTGCTACATCATGGGTGATCAGAATTAGTGTTGTGTCTTTTTGCCGATGCAGGCCGAACATGAGATCGATGATCTTGTCACCAGTCGCCCCATCCAGATTGCCCGTGGGTTCATCGGCCAAAAGGATTTTCGGATTTGCGATCAGCGCGCGGGCAAGCGCCACGCGCTGTTGTTCGCCACCCGATAATTGACCGGGATAGTGGGTCAAGCGGTGGCCCAGGCCCACTTCTTCAAGGCCCTGCTGAGCGCGCTCGAAAGCATCGCTGTGGCCTGCAAATTCTAGAGGTATCGCCACATTCTCAAGGGCCGTCATGGTCGGCACCAAATGAAATGCCTGAAAAACAATACCCACATTGTCGCGGCGGAAACGCGCCAGACCGTCTTCGTCCAGGGCGGTGAGATCGTGCCCCGCCACGTTGATGGCGCCGTGGCTCGGCGGCTCGAGACCCGCCAGCACCATGAGTAAGGTCGACTTGCCGGAACCGGAGGGGCCCACCATTCCAACCGCCTCACCCGTCCCTATATCTAACGACAGCCCCCGAAGAATGTGGACCGGACCGGCCGCGCTTGGCAGGGTTAAATCTATGTTTTGCAGTGATATAAGAGCGTTCGACAACGGTAATCCCTTAGCCGGCAAACTTCTGCCTCCGGTGGATATAGTGACAAATGCCCTCAATGACCATGGTTGACCTGTCATGAAGCCTCATCTGATCGTTTCCATTCTGGTGTTCTTGTTGGGTGCAAGTGGCGTCACGGCTGCGGCGGAAGATGCCGCGCCGGTCAAAGTGGTGGCCTTGGGCACGAGCTTGACGGCGGGTTTTGGGCTTGCGCCTGAAGACGGCTTCACCGAACAACTAAGCAGAGCACTGACAGAACAAGGTCACGCGGTGGAGGTGCACAATGCCGGCGTGTCTGGCGATACGTCCGCTGGCGGTCTTGCGCGTCTCGATTGGGCTGTCGGACCCGAAACCCAAGCCATCATCGTCGAATTGGGGTCGAATGACGCTCTGCGCGGATTGAACCCAAGCCAAACTGAAAACAATTTGAGGGAAATACTCACACGGCTGAAAACACGCAACGTTCCGGTGCTGCTGGCGGGTATGCGGGCACCACCCAATCTGGGCCCCGAATATGCGGCGGACTTTGAACCCATCTACAAGGCCTTGGCCGCGGAATTCGACACGCTGTACTACCCCTTTTTCTTGGATGGGGTCGCCGCCAATGCCGAGCTGAAACAAGCCGACGGCATTCACCCCAATGCGGAAGGCGTCGCGGTCATCGTTAATCGAATTTCTCCTATGGTCATCGCGCTCATTGACAAGGTTCAATAACCCGCCAAAACTCGTCATGGATGGCGCATGAGTTTTAGCGGGAGGATGCGGTCATGAATCTGCCGGCGCGAGGGGGATGTCATTGCGGCGCGCTGCGATATGAAATCGACGCCGAGCCGATCGATTCAGGCTATTGTCATTGTACTGATTGCAGAAAGACCACCGGCGCGCCTGCGCTTGCCTGGGCGACCGTGCCAACCGACGCTTTTCGTTTTTTGAAGGGGACACCCAAAACCTATCGGTCATCATCGACCGGCGAACGGCTGTTCTGCGGTGACTGCGGTGCCCAAATTTTGTTTCGCGAAACACCCGACCCGATATACGTGGACATCAACATCGCCACATTGGACGTGCCGGAAGCGATCACGCCGGACTACCACATCTTTTTTGCCCACAGGATCCCGTGGTTCGACACACAGGATAATTTGCCCCGGTTTGCCGCCCGGGAACCCACCGCTTGACCAGCATTCGCTACACTAGGTAGCAAGCATTTTTGCGTAGTCCACCGTAAGCCACCGTTCGGGCTTCATGCGAACCAAAATGTTCTGCTCGCCCGGCGATCCTTCCACATATTGATCGCCCAATTCCTTGCCCAGATATCGATGGGCAAGAATGCGCGTGGCTTCGTTGTCTTGCGTATCGTCCAGCGACGTAATCGGGCCTTCAACGCTCACATATTTGTAGGGCATCGCCTCTTGCTGCGCGACAAGACTGAAACGCTTGGTGCCGCTCAGGAGCTTCCCTTTGCGCGATTCTTTCCCGGTGACGATCCACACCTCCCCACCCGGATCGTAGCCATACCAGATGGGCGCGCTCAGCGGTCCGCGCCCCGGCTGGTCGATACTGATCACGCCCACATGGACGTCGGCCAAAAATGTCTCGCGTTCTTCTTTGGTCATGGCGAGCGACATGAGCGCCTCCTTGTATTGACTTGCAATCTTGCCACGCCATATCAGCCAAACGCGCGTTGACTGGTCAAGCGCGGAATTGCACGTTACCCAATCACCAACGCATCAGATCAATTGGGGGAGTATATGGAGTACCGCAAGCTCGGCCAATCGGACATTCAGGTCACGAACATCTGCTTAGGCACCATGACCTGGGGTGAGCAAAACAGCGAGGCCGAGGGCCACGAGCAAATGGACTATGCCCTTGACCGCGGCATCAATTTCTTCGACACGGCGGAAATGTATGCCGTTCCCCCGCGTCCCGAGACGCAAGGGTCGACCGAAAAGATCATTGGCACATGGTTTCAAGCCCGGAAGAACAGAGACAAAGTCATCCTGGCCACAAAGGTCAGCGGGCGCAATGCGCAACTCACCTGGCCGCGGGATTCCGGCGATGGCACCATGCTTGACAAAGCCAATATTCACGAGGCTATCGAAAAGAGTCTCAAACGTCTGCAGACGGACTACATCGATCTTTATCAGCTTCATTGGCCGGATCGTCCCATGAATCTGTTCGGTGGCCTCAACTACAACCACGTTGAGGCGGAAACAATTCCCATCGAAGAAACGTTGGATGTCCTCGCCGGCTTGGTCAAAGAAGGAAAGATCCGTCGGATCGGCCTCTCTAACGAAACACCTTGGGGCGTTGCAAAATTCTTGAGCGCCTCGGACGCGTTGGGCCTCCCACGCATCGCATCCATCCAGAACGTCTACAATTTGGTGAGCCGTGCGTTTGAAATGGGCTTGAGCGAATTCGCCATGCGCGACCAAGTGGGCCTCTTGGCCTATTCTCCGTTGGCCCAAGGCTACCTGACCGGTAAATACCGCAACGGCGCGCTTCCTGAAGGCGCACGCAAAACACTTTTCAATCGGCTGCAACGCTATGAGGGCCCGGGCGCAGAGCGGGCAATCAACTCTTACCTGGACCTTGCCGAAAACAGAGGTTTAGATCCCGCTCAATTGGCCATAAAATTCTGTGACACCCGGCCCTTCGTGACTTCCACAATCATCGGGGCCACCAGCATGGAGCAGCTTAAGACGGATATTGATGCCTTCGATCTGCCTTGGACCGACGAACTGGACGAAGCGGTCCACACACTGCATTTGGAACAACCCAATCCGTGTCCTTGAGGGGCGCTAGAAAGACCAAAAGAACATGCCGCGCCTTTTCGTAGGCATTGACCTGCCCGCCGATGTCAAGCAACGGCTCTTGGCGCTTGCCGGCGGCATCCCAGGCGCCCGTTGGCAGACCGAGGAACAACTTCACCTAACCCTGCGCTTTATCGGAGACGTGAATATCCATGTAGCCAATGATATTTCGTCGTCTCTTGGCACGCTGCATATGGCGCCTTTCGAGATTGCTCTATCAGGCGTTGGCCAGTTCGGTGACAAACGGCCCCATATTGTCTGGGCGGGACTGGAAGAGAGCCCACCTCTTCTCCGCCTTAACGCCAAGGTGGAGCAAGCCCTGAAAACGCTCGGCCTCGCGGCGGAGACCCGGAAATACATACCTCACGTAACGCTGGCACGTATGAAAAACCCGCCAAGATCCCGCGTCTTACAATTTTTGTCAGAGTACGGTCTTTTCAGAACAGATTTCTTCACCGTATCTGCCTTCCACCTTTTTGAAAGCCGATTGGGAAGCGCCGGCGCTGCTTATCGAATCATTTCGACATTTGAGTTAGCTGAGTAGGCACTTCCCAGAAACGGAGTCTTAGAAACGGTATCCGATACCGCCGCCGATAATCCAAGGATCCAAATCCAAATCGGCACGAATAGCGCCCCCATTGATCGTAACGTCGGTTTCCAGGAACAACCTCTTGACGTCGAAGTTGACCAGCCAGCCATTTCCGATGGGAATATCGACGCCGGCTTGCAGAGCAAGGCCGGGCTTATTGTCATAGTCCACGTTCAGACCGGTAGGCGCATGTACATCGAAAAAGAAGGTGTAATTGACGCCGGCACCCACATAGGGCCGCACTTGCGCGTTCGGAAACGGGTGATACTGAAGAGTCAGCGTTGGCGGGAGTATACGCACCGACCCTAAATCTGTCGGCCCAGTGGTGGCTGTGGCTGAATGGCGCGCCGTTGCAAGTATGAGCTCTGCAGCAAAGTGATCCGTGAAGAAGTAGGTAATGTCCAATTCGGGAACCACCTCGTTCGTCACATCCACATCGCCGCCAATGGTGGTGACTGATGCGTTTTCGTCCGGGACGATCGCAATGGCACGGGCACGGATCTGCCAAGGTCCCTCACCGGCCGCCACGGCGGTTGTCGATCCCGCCATTGGGGCAAATACGCCAGCGCCCGCAAGGGCCGCCGCCGCCAATACCTGAGTTAGTTTTCGCATAATAATGTCCCTTCGATGAAAAACCTTTTTCATCCCAAGCAAATGCTTTCGATGCAAAATCGTTAGTATACGGATATATTGTTTTACATTGGAGGATTCGGCTGACGAAAACGTCGCCAACCTGTTCCGATTTCGTAAATTACGAAAGGAACGAGACGCACCCCGCCGCAAACAGACTTGCCGATGCCGGACAGAATTAGGCATCAGCCAGCGCGAACTGTCCTAGCACCTCATCTGTTCCTCCGTGTTCCAATCAATCCCACTTGCGCAGAACAGGTATCGGGGGAAGCAACCGGTCACGTTGACATAGATCAAAAACCTGCAACATTGTGGGTGCACTGGACAAAGGGTCACAGGCGCCCGACAAACATGGAGCTTTGCAGTGGTCGAAAAACTTGCAGGTCAGAAACGCGCTGCCGCTTTGGCGCAACTCTCAGGCTGGGAAGAGTTACCGCAACGCGACGCGATCAAGAAGACGTTCCAGTTTCGCGATTTCAATGAAGCCTTCGGCTTCATGACGCGCGCTGCCTTGATCGCCGAAAAGATGGACCATCATCCGGAATGGTTCAATGTGTACAAAACCGTCGAGGTCACGCTGACAACCCACGATGCCGACGGACTGAGCCAGAATGACATCGAGCTTGCGCGCGCGATGGACCAATTGGCCGCTTAACCGTTGACATTGCTGGCCTTTTGGCCTGATTGAAGTGGTCGCGCCCCAGCCCTATATTTAGAACATGCGGGAAACTTCCGAGACCGAGAACGCGCTTATTCCCTTGACCGACCCCATCGAAATGGAACGGGTCGAACAGTCCTTTTGGTTAAAGCTGCGCCGCGTTGTGGGGCGCATTCCATTTGCTGAGGATTTGGTCGCGGCATATTATTGTGCGGTCGATACATCAACACCAGCGCGCGTGCGGGGCATATTGCTGGCCGCCCTGGCCTATTTCGTGCTGCCGACCGATATGATTCCCGATTTCATCACGGGTCTTGGGTTTACGGACGACGCCACCGTGCTCGCCACAACCCTTGGAATCGTCAGCAGCTACATCAAGCCGGCCCACCGGAGCGCGGCGCGCCAAGCACTGGACCTGCCACCGGCAGAAGCAGACACTTAACCGGGCTCATCCTTGCTGCTGCTTTGATCGGGGGTCTTGCCTGGTGGCGGCGGAGCGTGCGGTGCATTGCCCGTGCCTTGTGTTTTCGATTGCGACGACGTTGGCGCTTTGAGAACCGACTGCACTACGCTGCCGGGTGTTGGCCCGGAAACCGCTGTCACCGTCGCGTCGACCGGATCGGCGGGCGTCGGCTTGCGGCCAAGCTGCGCTTCGCGCCGGGCAATGTAAAGCGTTGAGCCCACAATGATGGCCGCGCCAACGATTGTCCACTCATCCGGCACCTCCGAGAACACAATGAAACCCGCGATTGCGGCAAAGAGCAGCCGCGTATAGTCGAAGGGCGCCATGGCAGAGGCTTCGCCCACCGCATAGCCGCGGATGAAACAATTGTGGGCGGCAACACCGAACGCCCCCATGGCCAGAAGCAGAAGGTATTCTTCCATGGTCGGCGCCTGCCACACAATGGCCGCCGGGATTGCGGTGATCAACAGGCCAATAATGCTTGAGTAAAACAATAGGGTCACTGTCGGATCCGTCCGCGACAGGATCTTGACGCAAATAATCGCCCCGGCCACAAGCATGGCTTGAGAGACAGCCGCCAGCGCAGCAGGCTCAATCGTTCCGGTTGGGCGCAACATGATAAGAACGCCCAAAAAACCAATGACGGTCGCAACCGACCGCCTGGTACCCACGGTTTCGGACAGGAAGATGACGGCAAGCGGCACAACAAAAAGAGCACGCGCAAATGTGATCGCATTGGCATCCGCCAGAGGCATATGGATCAGCGCGTAAAAACCGCAAATCATCCCCAGATTGCCGAAAAGCCCGCGCAATATGTGCAAACCAGGTCGTTGGGTGCGCCAGCCCTGCCGCCCATTGCCCACCAAGAACGGCAAAATGAACAGGAGCCCTGTGAGCGTGCGGAAAAACGTCACCTGGAAATGATCAAGACGCCCGCCGAGGAACTTCGCCAACGTCGCCATACAGCTAAACAGTGCCGCCGCCAGCACCGTCCAAATGGCGCCGCGAATGTTCGGCGCCAAGCCGTTCCAGGTTTCCAGCCACCAAGAAACCAAATGCACGGGTCCGGAGAATTCTTCCTCACTGGAACTTTGCGACGATTTTTGCTGCGGCCGGGTGTCGTCAGCACCCGACTGATTAAGATCCGCCGTCATGAGTAGCAACGCGCACACGCTATTCGCCCAGGAGGCGCGGGCAGGAAGAACCGTCGAATTGAACGGATTGCTCGTTCAACATAAGGACGTTCCAACCTCGCCGCAAGGCACCCGCAGCGGCGTACGGTGAAATAGGTCCAAGAGTTGAAGTCCGGTAGGGGACAAGGCTAATCTTAGGATCTCGATGGGTTTGGCGGTGCGACCCCATGCAAAATCCAGATTTTTCAGAGCTGTCGACAGACCGGCTGGTCATCAGGCGGTTTCATGTGGGGGATCGCATTGCATTCCATGCGCTTCGCAATATTGACACCGTTGCCCGATATCAAAGCTGGCCCTTCCCGTACTCGGAAGCTGAAGTCAGAGACTTTATCCGCACCATGATGAATAGCCACCCGGGCACGATCGGCGAGTGGTTTCAGTTTGTCGTTTCACTCAAGGACAATGGCCGATTCATCGGCGATATCGGTTTAAAGCCACTCAAGGTGCCTGATGGGCAATTCATGCTCGGCTATAGCCTCTTTCCCGATTATGAAGGCCAGGGGTACATGTCCGAAGCTTTGTCGGAAGTGATTGGCTATGCCTTTACCGATCTGGCACAGAACAAAGCATTGGCCTATGTGGATCTGCGCAACGAGCGTTCCATCAGGCTGCTCGAACGGTTGGGGTTTGCGCAGCTCAAACGGTGGGAGAATTTCGGCGTTGAGGGTGCCGACGAAACACTCCTCTACATGACGGAAAAAAAGAAATGGCCGCCGCCCGCCCGGTAGATCGACTTGGCGGGCTCAGCCCCTGCCGATGGCTACCTTTTCTCCCACACCCCCGAGGCATTGGTGGTGTAACCGATCGATTGGTAGGCCGCATCCACAAGGGCCTGGCCGCGTTCGTTGAGTAAAACGCCAAGCCCCTGTTTGTTCATGGTGTAACCAAAACTCAAGCCCGCGATAGGGTCGGCAAATCCGATGGACCCGCCAGCCCCCACATGGCCGAACGCCGCATCGCTCAAAATAGCGCTCTCCACGGAATAAATCGTATCAAGCTTCCGGTTGTCCATAGACTTCATGAAACCGAGCGCAAAACGTGTCGGCAGGCGCAGCGTGGCGTCGTCCTGCGTGGCCGCGCTCACCCGTGACATGCGGGAGAGGGTGGCGGGATCAACCAGTGTGAGTCCATTTGCGGACCCTCCTGCCGCCAAGGGCGCGTACATTTTCGCTAGGCCGCGCCCGTTGGTGATTCCGTTGGCAGACCCTACTTCTGCCTGATGCAACACGGGATCATTAAACGTCATGCCGCCGGTGTTAAGAAGAAACAGAGCAGAAATGGACTGATTGTCTTGCTCGATCGATTCTTGAAACTTGGATTTCGGCCGATCGGGATCCAATGTGGCCGGAATGATGGGCGCCAGCCGCCGTTCCGTATCCCCATAGTCCGCCGCCGGGATACCGATGCGGAAATCGAGCCCTAACGGTCCGGCCACCTCGTCCGCAAAGAACTGCCCCAGGGGTTTGCCGGCCGCCCGCCTGATCACATTGCCGATCGTCCACGCATAGGTGAGCCCATGATATCCTTGGCGGCTGCCGGGCGCCCAGAAGGGTTCCTCCTGTTCCAGCAACCCGGTCATGTAGTCGAAATCCGCCACGCCCCCTTTTTTCACGCGTGTGCGTGTTGCGGGCATGCCCGCCGTGTGGTCCAGCATCATGGAGACGCGGGTACTCTCTTTTCCGTTGTGACCGTATTCGGGCCAATATTCCGTCACCGGAGCATCGAGATCGAGGATACCCCGGCTTGCGAGCATATGGGCGCATAATGCCGTTGCGCCTTTGGTGGATGAAAACACGACACAGACGGTATCTTGTTCCCAGGGAATGCCGGGCGCGTCATGCTTTGGACGTTTGGAAAAACCGCCCCAAAGATCGATGACCGTTTCTCCCTCATGGGTAAGGCACAAGCTTGCGCCCACCTCGCCGCCGGTGTTGAAGTTCTCGACAAATGCTTCGAGAACACGTTCGAATTGAGGGGCACAAAACCCCTCCACCTGACCGTTCTTTACGGCCGTCTCCACATGACTCATTAGGTTTCCTTCAGGCGCGTTACATAGGACGCGTGGTCACCACTACTTTGCCCGTGGCACGCCGGTACATCAGGTCATTGATTGCTTCCGCGGCTTTCTCCATGGGATAGGTGGCCGAAATATGCGGTTTGAGTTTTCCCTCCGCATACCAACGGAGAAGCTCCTGAACGTTTTCCCGGTGCTGTTCGGGGGATCGTCCCGTGTAAGCGCCCCAGAACACGCCAACAATTTGGCACCCTTTTAGAAGAGCGAGATTGAGTGGAACGCGCGGAATGTCGCCCGCCGCAAACCCAATCACCAGATAGCGTCCTTCCCAGTTCGTGGCGCGCAAAGCCGGCTCCGCATAATCGCCCCCCACAGGGTCGTAGATGACATCTGCGCCTTGGCCGCCCGTAAGGGCTTTAATCTGTTCACTGAATTCTTTCTGCTGACCGCGGTCAAGTGACCCGCTGGGGTATACGATCCCCTCATCAGCACCGTGTTCCTTGGCAATGGCAACTTTTTCCTCGGACGAAGCAGCGGCAATCACTTTTGCCCCCATCACCTTTCCAAGTTCCACCGCAGCCAACCCGACACCGCCGGCGGCCCCCATGACAAGAAGCGATTCGCCTGCTTTGAGGTGCGCGCGATGCTTCAGCGCATAATGGGAGGTGCCGTAGGTCATCAGAAATGCGGATGCCGGCACAAAATCCATCGTATTGGGTATGGGCGTGCAACGGCCCGCTTCAACCGTAATTTCTTCCGCCATGCCGCCCCACCCAGTGGAACCTATGACACGGTCGCCGACGGATAAGCCCGTCACCCCGTCGCCCAGGCCCGTCACAACGCCGGCCACTTCGCCGCCCGGCGCAAAGGGCAGCGGCGGCTTGAACTGGTATTTGTCTTGGATGATGAGAACGTCGGGGAAGTTGACCCCGCAGGCATGCACTTCCAACAGAACCTCTCCCGCTGCGGGCTCCGGTGTTGGCAACTCCTCCAAAACCAGCTTCTCAGGCGGACCAAACTCTTTACAAAGAACAGCTTTCATTTTGTCTCCTCCAATGTTGGCACGCCCTTCAGCGATCTAATGCATAGGGGTAGGGATTAGCATGTTGATGCGATCCTGCAAATCATGAGGCTTTGGAAGCGGTCCCGTTTGCCAATCGCATTCAAACAGTCGACACTTTCTGCCGCAAACGTTGCGATTTTGATTTTTCCGCACGTTTGGGAGACAAGAGAAGGGCGAGATCGTGGCGGAAAAAAGAGAAGCAAAAATGCGCGGCTATTTTGGCATCGGTGTGGAACGGCTGAGCAAGCCGACCAATGCAGGAAATCTTTTCCGGACGGCACATGCTTTTGGGGCGAGCTTTGTCTTCACCGTCAACACGCTGCCTGCCAAGCAAAAACTCTATTCCGACACGTCCAACAGTTTCGAGAACATGCCCTATTACGCATGGGAAACGCTGGATGACATGGCACTGCCGAAGGGATGCTCGCTTGTGGGGATAGAATTACTGGACGACGCGGTGGACTTGCCTGAGTTCCGCCACCCGCGTATGTGCGCATACATTCTGGGGCCCGAGCGCGGCTCACTCAGCGATGGTGTGCTCGCCAAATGTCAGCACACCATCAAAATTCCCGCCAAGTTTTGCGTGAATGTGGCGATCGCCGGATCAATTGTTATGTATGACCGCTTGCGCGCTTTAGGGCGTTATGCCGGACGGCCCTTAATGGAAGGCGGCGAGCCGATCGAAGGTCAGCCCCATCAATTTGGCAGGTCGCGCGACCGGACATCCTAGGAACGTCCTAAAAAAACGCGTTACGACTTACTGCCGCCAAAAATTCTCTGCATCAGACCAAGTGCCCCCGTCATCTTGAGCGGCGCGTTCGTGACGGCAAGAGCAAGACAGATCTCGCCCGGCTCGGCCACCGGTTGATGGGTGATGTCCTCGCCGCCTGCGGCAATATCCCCCGGCCCATAGCGGCCATGCTCATCTCGGAAGGCGCCGGTGACAACAAGGGTGAGTTCGTTGCCTTCATGGCCATGGCGGGGAACCGCACAACCCGGCTCAATGCGATACAGCTCTATCGAGCCCGAGCTGTCCGGGTCCAAGAATGAAAGATCAAGGCTGCGAATGCCCCGTCCCATGAACTTCCAACTCGACTGTTCAAGACCCGCTTCTGCGTGATGCCGCAAGGATGTGGGAAGTCTCTCGAGATCCGCCCGCCATTTCATAACCTCTTCCGACGCGGCTGCCTGCGGCCGCGGATCGGGGGCGGGCGCTTCCTCGGCACCAATCATGCTCAGAACAGCTTCCAGAGCACCGGGCTTGAGGGGTGCGGGCTCTATGGTTTCCAGCAGCGTGCCGCCAACCGTCTCGTAGTCCTGGATGGCCTCCGCAACATCAGGTTTGAGCGCGGCGCAGGTCTCGATGAGGAGCTCGGTTCCGCGATCAAGCGCGCCGCGGGCGAAATCGGCGAAGAGATCACTAACAATCTCTTGCTCGATGCCGGTCTGCTCAGAACCGCTTTGGCTGCTCACCCGAGCCTCCTATCCATGAAGTGCGCCAACTCAAACATTTCCATCTAATATCTTTCGCAATCGGCCAAAGGCAAGCCTGAGACGGGATTTTACGGTGCCCAGTGGAATACCCGTCTCTTCTGCAATTTCGCCGTGTGATTTGCCGCTGAAGAAGGCCATCTTTAGCAGTTCGGCCTGTTCTTCCGGCAGTTCCACAATGGCCTGGTGCAATCGGGCCTCTCGCTGGGCCATATTGATGCTCTCGTCCGGCGCCGGCTCGGGATCAGGCACAAGCAACGGGTCTTCAGGATCGAACTCCGGCCGTTTGGTGCGCCGAATAACATCTATCCGCCGGTTTCGCGCAATAGTGAACAGCCACGTGGAAACGGATGCTTGGCGCCGGTCGAACGTGGCCGCTTTCCGCCACACCGTCAGCATTACCTCTTGCGCGAGCTCTTCGGCCGTACCGTCATCGCAGCCCAATCGCAGAAGATAGCTTTTCACCCGGGGCGCGTAGAATTCGAAGAGGGTCGCAAAGGCCGATTTGTCTTGGTGTTGTGCGACCGCCTCAAGCAAATCCGCCACAGCCTCGCGGTCAACCTGATTCGGATCGATGACCACTTTCTTCGCTGCCAATGTCACGCCGCCAAAACTCTCCGCGTAGTAGTGCCCGCCGGAGACGGGATATTCACGTCAAAAATGGCACAGTACGGCGAAAAATTAAGTTTGGCCAGCTAGGACAGAGACGTCGCGTCGTGATTTCGACATAGTCTCTTGCGCATGATACGCGGCGAAACTAAAAATCGCGGATAGTCCACATTCAAGGGATTGGTAATGAGACACATGCTGAAAAAGCATTTGTTGGGGGGAATACTTTTGGCGGCCGGTTTACTTATGACCACCGCGGCTTGGAGTAACGAACCCAAGATCCTTGGCAGCTTCAAGGCATGGGATGCCTACAAACTAACAAGAGACGGCAACACCATATGCTATGTGGTGTCCCAACCAACCGATACGCAACCAAAGAATGTAAGGCGAGGCGATATTTTCTTTATCGTCTCCAATTGGGCGAATCTGAATATCAAGGGCCAACCTAGTGTTGTGACCGGCTATACCTACCGGGACGGCAGCACAACCACAGCGAAAATCGGCTCTGAGCAGTTCAGCTTTTTCACCCAAGGGGACGGCGCCTGGATGCGTGAGACCACCAACGAACAGCGCATCCTGAGTGCCATGCGGCGCGGAACCACCATGATCGTGACCGGCACCTCAAGCCGCGGCACCCTCACTACAGACCGCTATTCGCTGGCCGGAATCACCGCGGCCCTCGAAAAAATCGACCAAGTTTGCGGCTAAATCAGCTCGCCCTATAGCGCCGGCATCTGTGGTAGAAAACACCCCATGCAGGTGCCCGCTAGTCAGAAAACACCGCTTATCGGCCTTTCCCGCGCGTCTCTCCACGAGGCGCTGACCGATTTTGGCCTGCCTGCCCGGCAGGTGCGCATGCGCGTCGGGCAGATTTGGCATTGGCTCTATTGGCAAGGTGCCACCGACTTCGACACCATGACCAGCCTGTCAAAGCCGCTGCGCGAACAGCTTGCCGGCCATTTCGATATTTCGCGCCCGGAAATCGTAACGCAACAAATCTCCGAAGACGGGACCCGCAAATGGCTGATCCGCTTCGGCCCTGGCGTGGAAGCGGAAACGGTTTTCATCCCGGAAGAAAACCGCGGCACATTGTGCATCTCGTCGCAGGTGGGGTGCACCTTGAATTGCCGTTTCTGCCACACGGGCACGCAACCCCTTGTCCGTAACCTGACCTCCGGTGAAATCGTCAGCCAGATTCTGATCGCGCGCGACGCGCTGGAAGAATGGCCCACGCCCGCCCAGGGCCGCCAGATCACCAATATCGTTCTTATGGGCATGGGCGAGCCTCTTTACAATTTCGATCATGTGAAGACCGCCATGGACATCGCATCGGATGGCGAAGGACTATCCGTCTCCAAACGGCGCATCACATTGTCGACGGCCGGTGTCGCCCCCATGATCGAACGTGTCGGCAGAGAGATGGGCGTGATGCTGGCCATTTCGCTTCATGCTACGCGGGATGAATTGCGCGATGAGCTGGTGCCGCTCAACAAAAAATATCCGCTTACGGAGCTTATGGAAGCGTGCCGAAACTTCCCGGGCCTGTCCAACGCCCGGCGGATTACCTTCGAATACACAATGTTGAAGGACAAAAACGACACGCCGGAAGACGCTCGGGCGCTGGTCCAATTGCTCAAAGGCATTCCGGCCAAAATAAACCTCATCCCCTTCAATCCCTGGCCGGGATCACCTTACGAATGCTCCGACTGGGAACGGATCGAAGCCTTTGCGGAGATTATCAACCGCGCCGGCTATGCAAGCCCCGTACGCACGCCTCGTGGGCGGGACATTATGGCGGCCTGCGGGCAGCTCAAATCGGCCAGCGTCAAACAGCGGGCCTCGGAGCGGCGACGACAACGGCAAAATCAGCCTGTGGCGGAAACCGCTTAACCCATCGGAAATCCTGTAATTTACAACGCTTGCGGCGCCTTCGTTCCTGAATATAGTGCGCGCAAGCCCTTCGAAGTGAGAGATGCAATGACAGACATCAACAAAGTCGTGCTGGCCTATTCCGGCGGATTGGACACGTCCATCATCCTGAAATGGCTCCAGGAAACCTACAATTGCGAGGTGGTGACATTTACGGCCGATCTGGGCCAGGGCGAAGAGCTGGAGCCCGCCCGCGCCAAGGCCGAAATGTTAGGGATCAAGGAAATCTATATCGAAGATCTGCGCGAAGAATTCGTCCGCGACTATGTCTTTCCCATGTTCCGCGCCAATGCGCTTTACGAAGGCGTTTATCTGCTGGGCACGTCCATCGCCCGGCCGCTGATCGCCAAGCGGCAGATTGAAATCGCCCATGAAACCGGAGCGGATGCTGTAAGCCATGGCGCCACCGGAAAAGGCAATGATCAAGTTCGGTTCGAACTCGGCTACTACGCGCTGGATCCGCATATCCACGTGGTTTCGCCATGGCGGGAATGGGATCTGGATTCTCGGGCAAAGCTCATCGACTTTGCAGAGAAACACCAGATCCCCATCGCGAAAGACAAGCGGGGTGAGGCGCCGTTTTCATGCGATGCCAATCTGCTGCACACATCTTCTGAAGGAAAAGCGCTCGAAGATCCTGCCGAAGAAGCGGGTGAGTATGTTTATCAGCGTACGGTATCTCCGGAAGACGCGCCGGACAAAGCAACCTATATCGAGATCGGTTTCGAAAAAGGCGATGCGGTGTCCATTGACGGCGACCGGTTGAGCCCCGCGGCCTTGCTGGCCCGCTTAAACGATCTGGGCGGCGCCAACGGCATCGGCCGGCTCGACCTTGTGGAGAACCGTTTTGTCGGCATGAAATCACGGGGCATCTACGAGACTCCCGGCGGCACGGTTTTGCTTGAGGCTCACCGGGGCATCGAGTCGATCACGCTCGACCGCGGCGCCCAACATCTCAAAGACGAGTTGATGCCGCGCTATGCGGAGCTCATCTACAACGGATTTTGGTTTTCCCCGGAGCGCGAAATGCTGCAGGCCGCCATCGACACGTCACAGGAACCGGTCACGGGCGAGGTGCGGGTGAAATTGTACAAAGGGTCCGCCACGGTGGTGGGGCGCACCAGCCCCAATTCCCTTTACTCGCTCGAGCACGTCACTTTCGAAGAGGATTCAGTGTACGACCAAAAAGACGCGGAAGGGTTCATCAAGCTCAATGCATTGCGTTTACGGCTGCTTGCCGAACGCAATCGGCGAAACGGTTAGCGCTTTGCGTCGCTACGGAGCAGCGACAAGGCGGGGAAACTAAGGCATCAGAGCGGCTGCCAGGATCGGCCCGCCATTTTCCGACTGCACGAGGATGGCGCATTTCTCACCCACCTCCGTCAGTTCCGCTTTTTCGATGACGAAGGTTTGATCCGCTCCGGACCAGGAGCCCAAGGGCATCATGCCGCGTACCACATTGTGGTACGTCAAAGTTCGGCCACCGTTTTCGCCCGATTTGATGTCCACTTCATGCACCGGGTCGTAATAGACGAGCCACACGCCCGCCTCTCCGCTAAAACGCTTTTTCGGTGTTACGCGAACGCTGTAAGCTTCAGCCGTTGATGCGATCGATACATCTGCAGAGCTGGCCCCTGCATCCTTCACCGCACTGATCTTTGTGTGGATGTCGCGCGTTCGGCTGCCCACCCCTTCACGGCGACCTTGGATGACCATTTGGGGTGTATAGATCTGACGCAAACCGAAAGCTTGGCGGTAAGTGGTTTGCCGGGCCGTGTGAGAGGGATCGGCGAGCGTGTCTTTCCAGCCCAGATAATCCCAATAGTCGACGGGAAAACTAAGCGGCAAGATGTTCTCGTGACCGGTCAGTTCCTGAAGGAAGGCATCGGCCGGCGGGCATGAGTTACACCCCTGGCTGGTGAACAACTCGACGACGACCAGATCCTTACTTTCCGATGCTTGTGAGGACGGGAAACCAAGACCGGTAGCGGTGAGAAGCCCCATCACCGCGAGCAGTCCAATGGGGCGACCGTGCCCCAACGCTGATCTGCAAATCCAGTTGAACATACTTACCTCGTACCACTGCTGGACAAAGGATAGGAATGCTTTTGATCCGGTCCACTCACATTGCCTTGAAAACGCCAAATGGCGGACCGGCATTGGCCCGAAAAACCATTCCCTTTACCAGAAAAGGCGAAGCTTTCTGCGAAAAATCACGTAGCCCCGAGGGTCACGCCGCCGCCAGATTCCTCAAGACATAGTGAAGAATGCCCCCATTCGAGAAGTAATCCACCTCGTCTTCGGTATCGATCCGGCATAAAAATTCGGTCTTTTTGGTTGAGCCGTCAGCATAAGCGATCGTTGCCGGCAGCTTCATGCGTGGCTTGATCTTGCCGGTTAACCCTTCGATATCGACGGTCTCGCTGCCCGTAATCTTGAGGGAAGAGCGCGTCTCTCCATTGGAAAATTCGAGCGGCAATACGCCCATGCCGACCAGATTCGAACGGTGGATCCGCTCAAAGCTTTCCGCGATGACTGCGCGCACACCGAGCAGGTTGGTGCCTTTTGCGGCCCAGTCCCGCGACGATCCGGTGCCGTATTCCTTGCCGGCGAAGACTACCAACGGCACCCCGTCTTTCTGGTAACGCATCGCCGCATCGTAGATGGCCATTTGATCCCCCGACGGGTGGTGGACCGTGACGCCGCCTTCAACACCCGGCACCATTTCATTCTTGATACGGATGTTTGCGAATGTGCCACGCATCATCACTTCGTGGTTGCCGCGGCGCGACCCATAGGAGTTGAAATCCAGGAACGCCACTTTGTTGCCTGTGAGATAGGAACCGGCCGGTCCGTCCTTTTTGATGGCGCCTGCCGGGCTGATGTGATCGGTCGTGATGGAATCCCCAAAAACGCCAAGAACGCGCGCGCCCTTAATGTCTGTGACCGGTGCGGCCTTGTCGCTCATCTCTTCGAAGTAAGGCGGTTGCTGAACATAGGTCGACTTGTCATTCCAACTATAGGTCATGCTGGTGGTCGTTTTGATTTTGCGCCACCCGGCATCGCCCCGAAACACGTCGGCATACCGTTCGCGGAACATTTTCGGAGTAATGGTTTTGCGGATTGTCGCAGAGATGTTTTGCGGCGTCGGCCAAATGTCCGCCAGATAGACAGGGTTGCCTTTCTTGTCTTCGCCCAAGGGGTCCTTTGTTAGATCGATATTCATGGACCCAGCGATGGCGTACGCCACCACCAGCGGCGGCGACGCCAAATAGTTCGCCCGAACATGTGGGTTCACACGGCCTTCGAAGTTGCGGTTGCCCGACAGCACCGACGTGGCCACCAAATCGCCATCCGTAATGGCATTGGCGATGGGTTCGGGCAACGGACCGGAATTGCCGATGCAGGTGGTACAGCCATACCCCACCAAATTGAAGCCCAGCTTGTCCAATTCTTTCTGCAGACCGGACGCTTTGAGATATTCGCTCACGACCTGCGAGCCCGGCGCCAGCGAGGTCTTGACCCATGGCTTGACCGTCAGCCCTTTTTTGGCGGCATTGCGGGCCAGCAGGCCGGCGCCCACCATCACACTGGGGTTTGACGTATTCGTGCAAGAAGTGATGGCCGCGATGACCACGTCGCCATTGCCCACATCGTATTTGGTGCCTTTGACCGGCACGCGCTTTTCGTTTGCGCCTTTTTTGAACTCGTCCTTGAGCACTTTCTTGAAGGCTTGGGCCGCGTTGGAAAGGGCCACTCGATCCTGCGGCCGTTTCGGTCCGGCCAAGCTGGGCACCACACTGCCCATGTCCAATTCAAGCGTATCGGTGAACACGGGATCCGGCGTTCTGGACGTGCGGAACAGGCCCTGGGCCTTGGCGTATTTTTCCACCAGTTCGATGCGGCCCTTTTTTCGTCCGGTGGCCTTGAGATAGCGCAAGGTTTCGTCATCGATGGGGAAGAAGCCGCATGTCGCCCCATATTCGGGCGCCATGTTGGCGATCGTCGCCCGGTCCTCAAGGGTCATGTTGTCGAGGCCCGGACCGAAAAACTCCACAAACTTGCCGACCACGCCTTTCTTGCGCAGCATCTCGGTCACTGTGAGTACCAAGTCGGTTGCCGTCACCCCTTCCTTCAGCTTGCCGGTAATCTTGAACCCGATGACCTCCGGCACGCGCATGGAAATGGGTTGTCCCAACATGGCCGCTTCGGCTTCAATACCACCGACACCCCAACCCAAAACCGAAAGGCCGTTGACCATTGTGGTGTGGCTATCCGTCCCCACAAGCGTGTCCGGATAGGCGACTTCAATTTTGCCTTTGGCGGTTTTGACTTTGGAGGTCCAAATGGTCTGCGCCAAATATTCCAGATTCACTTGGTGGCAAATGCCGGTGCCGGGCGGCACCACACGGAAATTGTCGAACGCTTCCTGTCCCCAGCGCAAGAATTCATAGCGTTCACCGTTTCGCTGGTACTCGCGTTTTACATTGTCTTTGAACGCGCCCGCCGTCCCGAAACTGTCCACCATGACCGAATGGTCGATCACCAAGTCCACCGGCGCCAGCGGGTTGATCTTTTTTGGATCACCATCCATGGCTGACATGGCATCGCGCATGGCGGCAAGGTCGACAACGGCCGGCACGCCAGTAAAGTCCTGCATCAACACACGCGCCGGACGGAACGCAATTTCCCGGCTGCTTTTCTTTTTCTTGACCCAATTGGCTACGGCCTTGATGTCGGTGACCGTGACCGACCGCCCGTCTTCAAATCGCAACAGGTTTTCGAACAGCACTTTCAAGGAAAAAGGCAGCTTGGAAAAATCTGTAAGTCCGGCCTTCTGCGCCGCCTTCAAACTGTAATAAGCGTAAGTTTTCGACCCGACTTTAAGATTGCGGCGCGTCTTCAGCGTATCCTGGCCAAGCGTGGTCACGAGATTTTGTTCCTTTGATTGGTGTACCGACGAGAACAGAGGCCAATTGGACCGTCTGTTGTTTGCTGAGGGGGTCGGCGGCGCAAGCGTATCCGACTGACCGCTCACGTGCCCGCTAATCCCCGAAAATCAGAGCATTCAATGCGGGACCACCTATTGCCACGGGCCCGCCCATCCCGCAAGGGCAATCTGGCGGGTGGCCGAATAACCAAATAAGGTTGAGAAAGGCACAGAAACAGGCGGAACGTCCAATGAATAAAACCGATACATTACATTCCCAAAGCGATAGCGAACCCAATGCCGTAAGAACCGAGAAGAACGGCCCCGTCTGGACCATCATTCTCAACCGACCTGATGTGCGAAATGCGGTCAACCGGCCCACCGCGGCCAAACTGGCCCGGGCTTTCGCTGCGTTCGATCAAGACGAAGACGCCGCGGTCGCCGTCTTTTGCGGCGACAACGGGACATTCTGCGCCGGCGCCGATTTGAAGGAAGTGGCCAAGGGCAATAGGGGCAACGCTAACCTGATCAAGAACCCAGGCACCGGCTTGGGCTTCGACAGGCTAGACGACACGGGACCCATGGGGACGTCGCGCATGGTTCTCTCCAAACCGGTCATTGGCGCCATTGCTGGCTATGCGGTGGCGGGGGGCTTGGAGCTTTCCCTTTGGTGCGACATGCGGGTGGTGGAAGAGGATGCCATTTTCGGCGTGTTCTGCCGCCGCTGGGGCGTGCCGCTGATCGACGGAGGAACGGTCCGGCTGCCGCGGCTGATTGGGCATTCCAGGGCCATGGATCTCATTCTCACAGGCAGGCCGGTGAATGCCGAGGAAGCGCTTGCGATGGGTCTTGCCAATCGGGTGGTTCCGAAAGGTCAGGCACGTACAGAAGCGGAACGCATTTCCCACGACATCGCGGCCTTTCCGCAAACATGCATGCGCAATGACCGCCTTTCGGCTATCGAGCAATGGGATCTACCTTACGACCAAGCGATGGCCGTTGAGTTTGAGTACGGACGGGACTCCATGAAAGGCGGCGCCTCCACGGAAGGGGCTGCACGCTTCGCCGGCGGCAAAGGGCGTGGTGGGCGCTTCGACGATATCTAAATCGCGCAATTGACAATTCGGTCGATTGGGCGTGAATGTCGGGCCCGAACGCCCGTTTGCGGCCCCAATGCCCTTGTGACCGGTGGACCCTCCGTGCCAACCCACACCATTTCCATCCTGGGACAGAACATTTCATGCATCCGCAATGGGCGCAGGGTTTTGAAGGATTTGTCCTTCGAAACTCATTCAGGACACGCACTGCTTCTGATGGGGCCCAACGGCTCCGGTAAGTCGACCCTGTTGCGCATCTGCGCCGGGCTACTACGGCCCGATGCAGGCGCGCTCACGCTGAATGGCGAGGACGGCATAGACAATCCGGGTATTCTGCATGCGGCCCATCATTATATTGGGCATGCAAACGGGCTCAAATCAGCACTTACGGTTGTTGAAAACCTATCTGTCTGGCGGTCCCTTTTCGGCACCGCATCGGACGCGGGCCTCGACCATGCGTTGTCGACATTTGGTTTGGCAAAAATGGCGGAGACACCAGCACACTATTTGTCGGCCGGCCAGAAGAGACGCGTGGCGCTGAGCAGATTGCTGCTGGAAGAGCGATCGATTTGGTTGCTGGATGAACCCCTTAATGGCCTGGACGAGAAACACGCAGCGATTCTAATTGACTGCCTCAGCCAGCACACCCGGTCCGGCGGCATGGCGATTGTGGCCACTCACCAGGTGCTCGACATTCCGGAGGCGGAGCTTTCGATCTTGCAACTTGGAAACGCCACGCCGTGAACTTGTTGCAAGCCATCATCTTAAGGGATCTGCGTATCGCCTACCGGCAAGGCAGTTCGGCCATGCTGGGTGTTGGTTTTTTCGCACTTGTTGTCACCATGGTGCCGCTGGGCGTCGGTCCTGAGCGGGACGTTCTGCTGCGTATCGCACCGGGCATATTGTGGATCGGGGCGGCCCTGTCGTCGCTCATCTCTCTTGACCGGTTGTTTCATGCGGACGCCGAAGATGGATCTTTGGATCTGCTGCTTAGCCTGCCCCTGCCGCTGGAGCTTGTGGTGTTGGCAAAGACGATCGCACATTGGATTTCCTCGATACTGCCTTTGATCCTCATCAGCCCATTTCTCGCCATGATGCTGGGCCTGCCGGCGGATGCCATTGGCGGGCTTGCCATTGCTCTTTTGATAGGGTCGCCCGCTTTCAGCCTCTTAGGGGCCATCGGAGCGGCCCTGACCATCAATACGCGCCGGGGCGGCTTGCTTTTGACGATCCTGGTCTTGCCGCTTTACATCCCCACACTCATTTTCGGGGTACAAAGTGTGGGCGCGGGCCCCGGCGCCGGGACGGACGCGATAACGGCCAATCTGATGCTGCTGACCGCGATCACGCTGATTTCAGCGGTTTTATCGGCCTGGTCCGCCGCCGCCGCGCTGCGCATCAACGCAAATTGACGCAAGGATTGCGCATCCGATTGCGTGTTTGCCGAGCGGCAGGTACATCAGTCTTATGTGGAAATATGCAAACCCGCGTTTGTTTCTTGATTTGGCGGAAAAGCTGTTGCCGTGGTTCGCCGGCCTGACCGTCCTGTTGTTTGCGGTGGGGCTTTACATTTCGCTTATCGGTTCGCCGCCCGACTACCAGCAAGGTGACAGCGTGCGCATTATGTACGTGCATGTGCCGGCCGCTTGGATGGCGCTGTTTTGCTATGTGTTCATGGCGAGTGCCAGCGTTGTCGGGCTTGTTTGGCGTCACGCGCTGGCGGATTTGGCCGCAAAGTCGACCGCACCGATCGGCGCGTGCTTTACGTTCTTGGCCCTCTTCTCCGGGTCGTTCTGGGGCAAACCCATGTGGGGCGACTGGTGGGTTTGGGATGCCCGCGTCACCTCGGTGCTCATCCTGTTTTTTCTTTATTTGGGATACATCGCGCTTTGGGAAACGATAGAAGACCACGCGCGGGCGGCGCGGGCAGCAGCCGTGCTTGCCATTGTCGGCGTTATCATGGTGCCCATCATAAAGTTCTCCGTGGATTGGTGGGAAACTCTCCACCAACCGGCGAGCGTACTACGCTTTGACGGTCCCACCATTCACGCCTCGTTACTGTGGCCACTCTTCACGATGGCACTGGCCTTCACATTTTTCTTCTTTACCGTGTTATTGATCCGTATGCGTACGGAGATCATACAGCAGCGCATCCGTGCCCTTCGGCTGGCGGCTATCGAGGAATAGGGCGTGTCCGCGTTTTTGAGCATGGGCGGTTATGGGGCTTATGTTTGGCCAGCTTATTTTGCGGCCGCACTCGTATTGGGGTTGTTGACCGTCTGGAGCTTGCGAAAACTCAAGGCCGAAGCGCGCCAGCTCGAGCGGTTGGAAAGCCAGCTCGCGCGCCACGGCGAGCGCAGGCCGCGCCCGCCTGCCACATCGCAATCGGCCAACTGAAGAGGTCGACCATGCGCGCCTCAACCGTTATTCCGATTATTGGGTTTGGATTGCTTTGCATCATCTTGGCGGTGGCGCTCTATGGCCGTAATCCCCAGGAAATTCCATCGGTTCTTATCGACGCACCGGTTCTTGAGTTCCAATTGGACGGGCTTGATGGCCGCGTGAAAAGCAGCGCGGGACTATCCCTTTCCGATCTCAAAATGGGACAAGTGTCGGTCGTTAACTACTGGGCATCCTGGTGCGGACCGTGCCGCGTGGAACATCCGCTGTTGATGCAATTAGCAGAGGATCATGGTGTCATAGTTCATGGGATTAACTACAAGGACAAACCGGCCGATGCAGGCGCATTCCTCGATTCCCTTGGAGATCCCTATCAATTGGTAGGGCGCGACCAAACGGGCCGCACCGCCATCGACTGGGGTGTTTACGGTGTTCCCGAGACGTTTGTCGTCGACGGCAATGGCGTCATACGCTTCAAGCATGTGGGCCCCCTCACGGAACATGACGTCACCCACCGTCTTTTGCCCGCTCTCGAATTGGCACAGGACAATTTACAATTCTAAAAGCATTTTATCGGATAGTGTCGGCGTGGCGGGCACGGGTCCCGTGGCCACGTTGTAAAAGTTGCGTATCAACCGAGTAGCCCGGACCCATAAATGCTCGTAAACACATCTTCGCTCATCGCGATCCAGTCCTACGGCCAGCACCAAACGCCGGACCGTAGTGGCACCGTCACCGACCGCGGATCTGCGGCACCAGGCACACTTTCCAGAACGGCGCAAAGGGGTCTTCGCGAACCATTCGTCCTTGTGGATCTGAGCGATGATGCGGCGGCAAAATTGGCCCTCAAAGCCAAACAGCACAGTGCACCCAATGGCGGCCCGCAAACCGAGAGTACGGCCGCGGACACACCGCAAAACAAATTCCTGCGCGAAGCTCCAAAAGCAAATGCCCAGCCTGCGTTAAGCCGGCCGGGCACTCATCTTGATATCAGTGTGTAGGACGGCGGCGAACCCCGCCGTTCGTTTTATCTTCTTCTGCCGCGAGTCGTTTTCTTGCGTACGGTCGTCTTGCGGGCTGCAGCGCGCTTCTTTGGCTTCGCTTTTGTTTTTGCTTTTGTCGTCCGCGTTGCACGCTTCGGCGCCGCCGATGCGGCAGCTTCTGCGGCAGCGCCCGCTTCAGCGATAATCTTCAAGCTTTTCAGAAACTCGGCGCGCTTGCCAGCCGGCAAGGCGGCCATAAGAGCGGTTTCCGCTTTTCTCACACTCGGCATCGCGCCGTTAAGCGCTTTGCGACCGGCCGCCGTGATACGAACTGAATTCGCGCGCTGGTCGGTTTCGGTACGCTTACGCGCCAAAAGACCACGCTTCAGCAGCCTGCTGATCATATCGGCCAGTGTGCTGCGGTCGATACCGGTTTTGTGGACCAGGTCTGTCTGGCTCAACCCTTCGTTCTGCTCAACGGTTGAAAGAACCGTAAACTGACGAGGCGTCAGCGCCCCACCCCCGACTTCTTTGCTGTAAAGATCAAAAGAATATTGCTGACAACGTCGCAGGAGATGTCCTGGTGAATCGTCCAAGTTGAAGTTTTTAGCCATCGACGACCTCTGAAAAGTATGCCCCGGGAAAGGTTCAGGGCGAGAAAGCCCCTGTAGAGACTGTTTTTAACACGGATTGTGAAAACAAAACCGTCAGCACCCTTGCGTATTCGCCTCACGCCTTCGCAAACAGCGCTGAACCAGGTGCATATGTGCATCAAATTACACAAATCGCAAGCCCTGTTTCGGGATTTTGTAACGTCTAGACGTGTCTGTCACACTTTGCCACACTGGAATTCGTCCTTATTCGACATGTTTTGATCAGCAGACGGTATGCCCGACACCCCCCAATTCAGCCACAAGCGGCCCGACGGTGACACCCATGACCGTTTGGTCTGCGACCGCTGCGGCTTCATCGACTATGTGAATCCCAAGGTCGTCGTGGGGTCTGTCATATCAGACGGGAACGGAAAAATCGTCATGTGCCGTAGAGCGATCGAACCCCGGCACGGCTATTGGACGATCCCGGCAGGCTACCTGGAAGTGAATGAATCAACAGAAGATGGCGCCCGCCGCGAGGCGCAGGAAGAAGCGTGCGCAGACATCACCATCAAGGATCTGTTGGCCGTCTATAACATTCCGCGCATCAGCCAAGTTCAGCTCATCTATAGAGCCGAACTGGCAAAGCCGGACATCGCGCCGGGTATTGAAAGCCTTGAAGTGGGTATGTTCGAGTGGGCCGACGTGCCGTGGGATCACCTTGCATTTCCGTCGGTGCATTGGGCACTGCGCCATTTTGATTCCGTACGGACGAAACATGGCTTTGCGCCATTCAACAACCCTGACGGCGAAACCGGCAACACAATGCCGGGCGCAACACCCTAGCGCGGTGTTGCAAGCACTTTAATTTCTTTACGCTGTTTCGTCGGATGTTTCGGGAAGTTGATGCGCCTGCATCAGCGGCAGTTGTGCAGCGGCAAACAAGACGGTGATCGGGAAGACGCCCCAAACTTTGAACGCAACCCAAAAATCAGTGGAAAAGTTGCGCCAAATTACTTCGTTGAGGCACGCAAGAAATACAAAGAAAAGGGCCCAACGCATTGTGAGTTTACGCCAGCCTTCGTCCGTCAACGGAAATACTTGCTCGAACAAATACTTGATAAGCGGCCGTTCCATTAAAAGACCCGCAAACAGTATTGTCGCGAAAATAGTATTGACGATAGTCGGCTTGAGTTTGATGAAAAGTTCGTCCTGCAGAACGACAGTCAACGTACCAAACACCATCACCACCACGCCGGTGACCAGCGGCATCGGCGCCAACTTCCTTTCAAGCGCGTAGGTGATGGTCAGGGACAGTGCAATCGCAACCATAAATGCGCCGGTCGCGAAGAAAATCCCGTGCAGGTAATTCCCACCGAAAAAAACCAGAAGCGGGCCAAGATCCAAAACAATCTTCAGAAACGGTGACATTGTGATCCTAGTCCAACCTCCAGAAACGCGCTCAATGCGACTCTATCAAACAAACCTAAACCAAAGGTGGCCTAGCGGACACATATGCCCATTCATAACGGCCTATCGCGTACTTGTTCGTCCCTAGCGGGGCGACCTTTTTGCCAATATCCGTTGCAGTGTCCTGCGATGCATGTTGAGCCTGCGCGCTGTTTCCGAAACGTTCTGGCCACACAATTCGTAAACGCGCTGAATATGCTCCCAGCGTACCCGGTCGGCGGACATGGGATTTTCCGGCGGAGGCGGCTTTTGGCCGGGAGGGGCAAGCAGCGCCGCTTCCACATCGTCGGCATCCGCAGGCTTCGCCAGATAGTCGACCGCACCCCGCTTCACCGCGGCCACCGCCGTAGCGATATTGCCATAGCCGGTGAGCATCACAACCCGGGCATCCGGCCGGATCTCGTGCAAGACCTCCACCACGTCGAGCCCATTACCGTCCTCTAGGCGCAGGTCCACAACCGCGTATGCCGGCGGCGACACCCTCGCAGCTTCGATCGCTGTCGCCACACTTTCCGCCGTATCTACCTTAAAGTTGCGTTTTTCCATGGCTCTCGCCAGTCGATTGCGCAACGGCGCATCGTCATCAACGATCAACAAGGTCCGGTCTTGACCCGTTTCGCGCATGTCGTCATTTCCAGGCGTCGAATTTGTCTCACTCATACTTAGTGACCTTTCCGGCCGAAGGTTTGTAACAACACTCACAAATCTGTCATATGGCAGGACCGGGTTCGGTTTCAAGCGAATCCCGATCCCAATCCAAGCATACTTCCGCGCCGCCAGAACGAAGATTGGAAAATGTCAGTGTGGCGCCTGTACGTTCCAGAAGCGTCTTCGCGATAAAAAAGCCGAGGCCCAGCCCTTCGTCGTGAAGAACTTGGCTGCTGGCGGGTTCGCTTGGCACTTCTGCAACCGGCCCCACAAGTGACCGCCGACGCGTCGTTACGTAAGGCTCGCCAAGGCGGTCGATTACTTCCGTCGCAAAGCCCGGCCCGTCATCCATGATCCTCAGGCGGACGGCCTTATCAGACCACCTCATGTTCAAAGTGACCCGGCGAGAGGCAAAATCGATCGCGTTTTCGAACAAATTGCCCAGACCATGGACCAGCTCTGGAGACCGGTGCACCAGCGGCATCTGCGATCCGTTTGGCTCGTTATCCACGTCCATTCGGATTTCGACGCCCATATTGAGATGCTGAGCCGACAATTCTTCCAGAAATAGATCGAACGGCACCTGATTGATGGGACCATATCTTTCTTCGGGCGCCTGACCCAGTTTCGCCAGAATCTCGCGGCACCGCTCCACCTCGCTGCCAAGCAAAGCAATGTCTTCGCCCACGACCGGGTCCGCGCCCAAGTCACGTTTCAGCTCTTTGGAGACGGTCGCAATTGTGGCAAGCGGCGTCCCCAGCTCGTGTGCCGCCGCCGCTGCCAGCGCGCCCAGCGCGGCCAATCTGTGTTCCTGTTCCAACACAGCTTGTGTTGCGGCAAGGGCATCGGACATATGGCGCGCCTCGATCGCGACGCGCCAAGCGTAGATCGATGTGAACATGAGCCCCAGAGCAAGAGCCACCCAAGTCGCCAAAGTGTAGAGCGGGACGAGTTCGAAATCGACGCCAGGTTGCCAGGGCAGCGGCAAATGGAAAAAGGCCAGGAACGAGGCACAGGCCAGGGCGACGCCTATCAGGATCATCGTATTGCGCAACGACAGGGACGTGCCCGAAATCACGACCGGCGCCAGAAACAGGAGTGCGAACGGATTCTGAAGGCCGCCGGTGAGGAAGAGCATCACCGCGAGCTGCACCAGATCGAAGCCCAAATAGAACGTCACCTCAATTTCGGTGAGGCGCTTTGTGGCCGGATGGGTCAGCGAGATGTAGGCGTTTAAGGCCGCCGCAACGGCGATGGCGCCAAGGCACCAAAAGATGGGCAAGTCCCAGCCCAGCCCCATATAGACAGTGAGCACGGCAGCCGCCTGACCGGACACCGCAAACCACCGCAACAGTAAAAGCGTGCGCGAGCGAATCCGGCCGATCGGCGGAAACCGGCGTTTCGGGTCGCTGGGACTGCTTGCAATGTCGCTCATGCCAACAATTTCGATCCACACTTTGCCGCTGGTGTTGGGGTGGTGAAGTGCGGCTATACTCGAACCTTATTGTCATTTCAAACATCTCGGCCTTTATGAACGCACCGCCGCCCGCCATTGTTGTCGAAAACCTCTCCAAAACATTTGCTGACCTTAAAGCGGTGGACAACGTTTCCTTTAGCGTTCCCAGGGGTGAAACCGTCGGCCTGTTGGGCGGGAACGGGGCCGGAAAAACCACCACGATCTCCATGATCCTAGGGTTGGTCATTCCTACCGCCGGGACCATCACGGTGCTTGGTCATTCCATGGCCACGTCTTCCCACCTGGCACGGCGGCGCATGAATTTCGAAAGCCCCTATGTGGACATGCCCAAGCGCTTGACCGTGCGCGAGAACTTGACGGTCTATGCGCGGCTATATTCCGTGCCCAAACCACGTCACCGGATCGGACAACTGGCAGCAGATTTAGAATTGACCGATTTGCTGGATCGCGAATTTGGCACATTGTCTGCGGGGCAAAAGACCCGGGCGGGCCTTGCAAAGGCGTTTATCAATCAGCCGGACGTTTTGTTGCTGGACGAACCGACCGCGTCGCTGGATCCGGATACCGCCGACTGGGTGCGCAGCTATATCGAATCTTATCTTGCACAACATAACGCGTCGATCTTGTTGGCGTCCCACAACATGGCCGAAGTGGAACGGTTGTGCAGCCATGTGCTGATGATGGTTCAGGGGCGCATTGTGGATTCCGGCCGCCCGAAAGATCTCATCTCCCATTATGGCCGCGAGAATTTGGAAGAGGTCTTCCTGGACATCGCCCGTGGTCAGGCGACCGTCGCCCCGGTGATGCAATGACCGTATTTGGGCTTTCCGTGGAGCGCATCGCCGCCATGGCATTGCGCTATTGGTATTTGCTGAAAGGATCCTGGCCCCGCATCGTCGACATTGCCTATTGGCCGACAGTACAGATGGTCATGTGGGGCTTCATCCAGACCTTTGTGGCTGAGAAGTCGGGCTTCTTTGCAACCGCGTTCGGCATTTTGCTCGGGGCGGTCATGCTGTGGGACGTATTGTTCCGTTCGCAGATTTCTTTGTCGATTTCGTTTTTCGAAGAGATTTGGTCGCGCAATCTTGGGCACCTTATGGTGAGCCCTTTGCGGCCAACCGAATTCATTGCAGCCATGATTGTCATGAGCTTAGTGCGCACGCTGATTGGTCTCGTTCCAGCGACTTTTCTTGCGATCTGGTTCTTCGGATACTCAATCTATGATCTGGGTTTGGGATTGGTGGCGTTTTTCTTCAGCCTTGCGCTGTTCGGTTGGGCGATTGGGTTGGCCGTATCGGGCGTCATACTGCGCTTCGGCATGGGGGCGGAGAATCTTGCCTGGGCGTTCACGTTTGGCTTGGCGCCGTTCTGCGGTGTCTACTACCCGATTGAAGTTTTACCGGCATGGATGGAAGTGGTGTCGGCCGCCCTGCCCCCGGCATACATCTTTGAAGGCATGCGGGCGGTGCTTATCGAACAAACATTCCGCGCCGACCTCATCGCCACAGCCCTCATCATGAACGTGTTCTATTTGGCGGGCGGAATCGCCTTTTTTTTATGGATGCTACGCCGGGCCAAAGAGCGCGGCATGCTGCTGCAGATTGGAGAATGATCGAACCAGATGAGGCGCAAGCGTTAATAGGTTCCGCCCGCCGCCTCGATCAGCTCGATGATCTTGCGGTTTCGCCCTTCGCGCGCAATCGCCAGCGGTGTTCGGCCCGTATAGTCGGTTGCATTCACATCCGCACCGCCATCGATCAGCTGCTGGATGATCTCCACGTTCTGACGGTCTATCGCAATCATCAAAGGCACTTGTCCGGACTCACCCGCAAGATCCGGGTCGGCTTTGAAATAAAGCAGGACATTGATCAATGGCCTATGTTCGCGCCGGGTCGCCACGACTAGGGCGGTGTTACCTTCTCGGTCCGCTTCATCAGGACGCGCCTGTTGCTGCAACAGAAGCTGTACCATTTCACGCGGATACTTTTCGGCCCGTGCTGCCTCGACAATCGCTGGGGTGCCGTCGCCCTTTCTTTGATTGGGGTTTGCGCCCGACAGCAATGCCGCGCGCAGATTGTAAAGATCCTCGTCAACGATCGCTTCCATGAGCGGGCTGTAGCCGAATTGTCCGAAAGATGGCACGGCGAAACTGCCCACCATCAAAACGGCGGCCGCCATGGCAAGAAATTGGCGCCTCATCCGTTTCCCATTCCCTGAATTGATTTGATCGTTTCCGGCTATGGCCATGACCAATCGGCCCCTTTTCGTCCTTTTCAAAGACCCTGCGACACTATACCCATGGATTCACGGAACAAATTCCCCAGTTACTGCTGATGATTGCGAAAACCGGCGTTAAGTCAAGATTAGTCCGTAGCGGCGGTATCGGAAAACGGTGAAGTTATAAGGGCATTCCGCATGCAAACCTTGTCCGGACCTCGACTCTTCGGACTGATTGTCCTCGTGGCGGCGTTGGGTCTCGCGCTGTTTACGTTTCTGACAGCATCCCGGGACGGGCCGGTGGCGCAGCAGACCGAAGCCATTCCCATTGGCGGCCCCTTCGAGATGGTGGATCACACAGGCCAAAACGTTACGGACGAAACCTATCGCGGCAAATTCATGCTGATCTATTTCGGCTTCACCTATTGTCCGGATATCTGCCCCACAGAGCTTCAAGTGGTCTCATCCGCCCTCAACGGGTTGTCGGAAGCCGAGCTCAACGCCCTGCAGCCGCTATTCGTGACAGTCGACCCAGAACGCGACACGGTCGACGAAATGGCAGGTTATGTGCGCCATTTTCACGAACGGCTGGTCGGTCTAACGGGCTCACTAGAACAGGTTTCTAGCATGGCGGAAGCCTATCGGGTTTGGTTCAAGAAGACCGCTGATGAGGACTCAACGGCCGGATATACGATGGAACACACCAACATCGTCTATCTGATGGGACCGGACGGCAAATACCTCGATCACTTCACCTATGCCACCAAGTCCGACCAAATGGCCGAACGCCTTCGGAAGCATCTGGCCAACAGCTAGCGCCGACTGGGAGCCTTCCGGGGGATCTGCGACCGGGAGGCTCAACACGGGCCGGCTCCCCCGTGACTTGAAAACTGTCCCCAATTCCTTGATATTGCACTGCAGCAATTTTGTAACAGGGGTGCCGCCTACACCGTGGCGTCTCAGCACTCAAAGAAGGGACGCCAATGCTCTACCATTTGTATGAGCTTAATCGCACCGCGCTCGCCCCATTGCGCTTCGCGGCCGAAGTGGGCCAGGCGAGCTTGCGGCATCCGCTCAATCCGTGGTCCTACACCCAAGCCGGCAAGCGCATGGCCGCCGCTCTGGACGTGTTCGAGGGGGCGACCCGGCGCTACGGCAAACCCAGATTCGGGCTGGACCAAACAATGGTTGACGGCGTCCCCGCGCAAATCACCGAAAGCGTGGTTTGGCGGAAACCGTTCTGCAGCCTTAAGTTTTTTGAGCGGGATCCGCGGGTTCTGCGCCGCCTCAACCGCGAGATGGACCCCCAAGTCCTGATCGTGGCGCCCATGTCGGGCCACTACGCGACCCTGCTGCGCGGCACTGTAGAGGCCATGTTGCCCGGCCATGATGTCTACATTACCGACTGGCACAATGCGCGCATGGTGCCTCTGTGGGACGGCAAGTTCGATCTGGACGATTATGTGGACTACCTGATCGAGATGCTCCAATTCCTGGGTCCCAACACCCATGTGATCGGCGTCTGTCAGCCTTCCGTTCCGGTCCTGGCCGCGGTTTCGGTGATGGCGGAAATGGACGATGCCTGCCAGCCCGCCTCCATGACCCTCATGGGCGGGCCCATCGATACAAGACGAAACCCGACTGTCCCTAATGATCTGGCAACGTCGCGGCCTATCGAGTGGTTCGAAACCAATGTGATCAATCTGGTGCCCTATCCCAATCCGGGCGCCATGCGCCGGGTCTATCCCGGCTTTTTGCAGCTGACCGGCTTCATGACCATGAACCTGGACCGGCACATCACGGCGCACCAGGACCTGTTCCAACACCTTGTGGAGGGCGACGGTGAAAGCGCAGCCGCCCATCGGCGCTTTTATGACGAGTATTTGGCTGTCATGGACATGACGGCGGAGTTTTATCTGCAGACCGTGCGCATGGTGTTCCAAGAACACGCTTTGCCCAAAGGGGAATGGCGGCACCGCGGCGCAAAGATCGACCCGTCCCTCATTAGACGGACGGCTCTCATGACCGTGGAAGGCGAAAAGGACGACATTTCAGGCCTGGGTCAGACGGAGGCGGCCCACGATCTGTGTAGTGGTCTTCCGGCCTCCATGCGGGAACACTATGTGCAGCCGGGTGTCGGCCATTACGGCGTGTTTAATGGATCGAAATGGCGCGACGCCATTCAGCCGCGCGTTGCCAAGTTTATCCAGGCACACAATCAGACCCACTAACAATTTGATGACCAGGCGGCTTGCCCGAAAGCGCCATTCTCATTGCAAGGCGGCAGCGAATCAGGTGTGGTGACGCCCTGCTATGGCTTCCACGGTTGAACAAAACTGCATCACCATCGACGGTCAGGACGTTCCGGTCACGCTTAAGGCCAATGGCCGTGCGCGGCGCTTCATTGTCCGTGTACATCCAATAACGGGTGAGGTCGCGGTAACCGCCCCGTCGAAATCGTCTTTTCCGCATGCGTTGAAGTTCGCCATCAAGGAAAGGCGATGGATCGCAAAGCAGCTTGCGGCGGTGCCCGAGCGTGTGCCCTTCCTGCCTGGTGCCCGCGTTCCTTATAAGGGGCAATTGCATCTCATCGAGCATGCGCCCCGCGCCAAAGGAACGGTTTGGCTGGGCGAGGCCGACGGCAAGCCCGCCATCTTTTCATCAGGTGCAGAACCCCACGTGCCAAGGCGCGTCAAGGATTGGCTCAAGAAGCAGGCACGGCGGGAGCTGAACGAGCTGGTGATGCATTTTGCGGCGGAAATCGGCGAAAAACCTAAGAAATTGACCATTCGGGACCCGGAAACCCGCTGGGGTTCCTGCGCAACCAACGGGGTCATGAGCTTTTCCTGGCGGCTCATCATGGCGCCCCATTTCGTCATGCGATATGTGGCCGCCCACGAAATGGCGCATCTGATCCACATGCATCATCGGCCGACATTTTGGCGGTTGGTGGATACACTTGTCGACGATGTGGACCACGCCAAGAACTGGCTGTCCCAACACGGCAGCCAGCTCCACCGATTCGGCTAAGAACTTTTCTAATCTGACCCTAAGCCGCGGGCGATACGCGACAGCAACCTGTCGAAGAAGGTGCCTTCCTGGTTTTCGGCGGTTTGCCAAGAGGCACCGTCGTCTTGCCAATGATACTCATCCGTGTGGGGAAGATCTCGCGCGGCATAGGCCGTTGCGGCGGGCGTCATATAGGATTTCCATATGCGGGCCGGCAGTCCGCCGCCGGTCACCCGGTTCATGGGATCGCCATTGTCATTGCCGACCCAAACACCGGTAATCAAATCCGCCGTGTACCCCACAAACCAAGCGTCACGGAAGCTTTGGCTGGTGCCCGACTTGCCGGCGGCGATCCGGTCGCCGAGACGCGCGCCGCGGCCCGTGCCGCTGCGCATGGTTTCGCTGAGCATGTCGTTCATCGCGCCCACATGGCGCGGTGCAATCACCTGTCCCGGGCCGGACCCCTGGCGTTCATACAGGATCTCGCCATCGCGGGTGCGGATCTCCAAGATCGCATGGGGGAAAACGCCAAAGCCGCCATTGGCAAACGGCACATAGGCACTTGTGAGATCGAGCAGGCTGACCTCTTCGGTGCCCAAGGAAATGGAGAGCACCGGGTCAATCTTGGACGAAATGCCCAGCCTTTCCGCGGTTTGGACCACCGATGCCGGTCCCACACGGTCAGCGAGTTGAGCCGCCACGGAATTGATCGATTGGCTCAACGCCTCCAGCAGGGTCACCGGCCCTTTGTATTTGTTGGAGAAGTTCGACGGGCTCCAATTGGCAAAATGCACCGGGCGGTCTTCGAACACATCATACGGCGTATAGCCCTGTTCAAGCGCCGTCAGGTAGACGAACGGCTTGAAGGCCGAGCCCGGCTGGCGTTGCGCCTGGATGACCCGGTTGAACTGGCTTGAGGAATAGGCCCTGCCGCCGACCATGGCGCGCACCGCCCCGTCCGTATCAATCGACACCAACGCAGCCTGGGTTGCTTTGGCCGTCGCGCCTTCCTGGTTGAGGTGCTCTTCCACGGCCTTTTGGGCCGCCTGCTGAAACGGCCAGTGAAGAGTGGTGGTGACAATCAGGTCGTCATGCGACTGGCCCACATAATCCGGAACCAGATCATTCACCCAGTCGACGAAGTATTGAACCGCTTCCACATGAGTCGGACCCTGCAGGCTGGGTGCTGCGTCTTTCGCGCGGCTGAAGTCTTCAGAGGTCAGATAGCCCGCTTCTTCCATCGCCGCCAAAACAAGATCGGCGCGTTCCTGCGCCAGAGAAAGGTTTGTACGCGGATTGTAACGGGACGGCGCTTTCAAGAGCCCTGCCAACATGGCCGCTTCGTTGACGGTCAATGACAGCGCCGGCTTATTGAAAAACTGTCGGCTGGCCGCCTCCACTCCGTAAGCGCCGGCACCGAAATAGACCCGGTTCAAATAAAGCGTCAGGATTTCGTCTTTGGTGAAATTGATTTCGAGCCACAGGGCCAAGAGTACTTCTTGGACTTTGCGCTTGACTGTCCGCTCCGGCGTCAGGAAAAGGTTCTTCGCCAGTTGCTGGGTAATGGTCGACCCGCCCTGCACAATACGCCCCGAGCGCGCATTGGCCACAAGCGCCCGAAAAAGACCGACCGGGTCCACCCCCACATGATTGTAAAAGCGCCTGTCTTCGGCCGCCATGACGGCTTTGGGCACATGAGGCGACACGTCTTCCAGACGCACCGGCGCCCCGAACAAGACGCCTGTGGAGCCGATGAGATTGCCGCTCGCATCCAGTACGGTAATCGACGCGGTTTTCGTCTGTGCACGAATATTCTCTAGGGGCGGCATGTCAAGCGCGAAAAAACCGAACATGCCGGCCAGCGCCACAAGTCCAACAACCCCCAACAGGGCAACCCGGCGGCCTAGCATGCCCAGGAACGCCAAGCGGCGCCGAGCCTTTGCCGAAAGTCGGCGCTTGTAAAGACGAACGGGAACCTTGCCGCGGGCGGTCGAGCGCGATGCCCCTGACGGCGTGCGCTGTCGGCCGGTCCCTCTGCTTTCTGTACGCTTCACCATAATAGGGGGGTTATAAATTCGTTAAGATTAACGGGATGTAAACCAAAGCTGGCGCTTAGGCCGGGAAGTGCCTATGTGTCGACTATGTCAGAATTAAGTCTCAGGATACTCTCACCCCAGCACACTGTCTGATTTGAGTGATCGATGCCGCCGCCCCGGAACCAAAAAACATCAAAGAAAAGAACGGCTTACCATCATGGGGATCTGCGGCGTGCCTTGGTGGAGGCGGGCCTCGCGATCGTCGACCAGGACGGCATTGACGCCCTTTCCCTGCGAAATGCCGCGCGCAAAATTGGGGTCAGCCAGGCAGCCCCTTATGCCCATTTCAAAAACAAACACGCCATCTTGGAAGCCATCGGCACGGTGGGTTTCAACATGTTGTCGGACTACATGCGGCGTTTTGAGAAAAAGGCGCGCGATTTGCCCAGCACCTTGACCGCCTATGGCGTAGCCTATGTGAGCTTTGCTGCCGACCACCCCCATCTGTTCAAACTGATGTTCGGCGCCGAACTTTCTCAACGGGATTCCGAAGAGTTCATTGTGACGGCCGCCAAAGCCTACGAAATGATCGTCGACATCAGCCGGGATTTGTTAGGCGAAGACGCAGCCGACGAAAGCCACGTCAGCTTGCATGCCATGTACTCATGGTCGGTTGTCCACGGCCTCGCCAATCTGATCGTCGACGGTAAACTGAACGAACCGCTCACCGAGGCTGGTAGTGCTGCGGCCCTTGCCGAGCAGATGCTTACAAGCAGGCCACCCATCGTCGGGCCGCTCAAAGGTTAGCGTAAGGTTGATTTGGATTGGATCACGTTACAGGCCCACCGCTCGTCCCGTGTGCTTCGCCGCGGGAAGCGACGCGATGCTAACACGGGACCTATTGATCCTGGAGATCCCGTGTCTGCAATGCATCACTTAGGTGCTGCGTAGCGCACGGGATGAGCGCTAACCTAAATGCTCTAAACGTCCAGATTTGCGACTTTGAGCGCGTTTTGCTGGATGAATTCGCGCCGATGCTCCACCACATCACCCATCAGCTTACTGAACATATCGTCCGCCGTATCGCCATGGTCGATTTTGACCTGCAATAGCGACCGGGCATCTTCATCCAGCGTGGTTTCCCAAAGCTGATCCGGGTTCATCTCACCCAGTCCCTTGTAACGCTGAAGCGCCAAGCCCTTTTGTCCGGCTTTTTTGACGGCTTCCAACAATTGAGTGGGCGACCGTATGACCGTTTCCGTGTCTTTGTGGCGCAATGTCGCCGCCTTGATGTAGACCTCTTGCAGATGATCGCCTTCACGGTCGAGCTTGCGCGCGTCAGACGAGGAAATCAGCGGCCCGTCGATCAGCCGCACTTCGCTGACGCCTCGCAATTCGCGGACAAAGCGCAAACCACCGTCTTCGGTCGGCTCACCTTGCCAGCCCCGATCCGTCTCCGGCACCAGCAAATCCAACCGTCGGGCAATGTAGGCGGCAGCTTCTTGGGCCTGCTGCGGGTTGCCCAAGGCTTCAGGGTTGAGCGCGCCGGCAATGGCCGCCTGCTCCACAACAAATGTGGGATATTTCTGCGGCAGCCCGTCCAGAAGAGAGACGATCTTGCGCGCCCGTTCCACCACTTTCACCAGGTCCGGACCCGCGATCATCTCGCCCGTATGCAGGGTGAGCGAAGCATCGTCGGTGCCGCCGGCGATCAAATAGTCATCAAAGGCGCGTTCGTCTTTCAAGTAAATCTCCGACGAGCCGCGCTTCACCTTAAACAGCGGCGGCTGCGCGATGTAGAGATAGCCTCCTTCGATGATCTCCGGCATTTGCCGGTAGAAAAACGTAAGCAGCAGCGTTCGAATGTGCGCCCCATCCACATCGGCGTCGGTCATGATGATGATCTTGTGGTAACGCAGCTTGCTGATGTCGAAGTCTTCGCGCCCAATCCCGGTGCCCAGCGCGGTAATAAGCGTGCCGATTTCGTTGGACGACAACATCTTGTCGAAACGCGCGCGCTCCACATTGAGGATCTTGCCACGTAAGGGGAGCACCGCCTGGTTGGCGCGATTGCGCGCTTGCTTGGCGGAGCCGCCGGCGGAATCACCCTCGACGATGAACAATTCGGCCTTGGCCGGGTCGCGTTCCTGGCAATCAGCGAGCTTGCCCGGCAAGCCCCCCATATCAAGCGCCCCTTTGCGCCGCGTCAGTTCCCGCGCCTTGCGAGCCGCTTCGCGGGCGGCCGCAGCCTCCACGACTTTCGTGACGATGGCCTTGGCTTCCGTGGGGTGTTCCTCGAACCACCGGCCAAGATTTTCCGTCACAATGCTTTCGACGACCGGCCGAACCTCTGACGACACAAGTTTGTCTTTGGTTTGCGACGAGAATTTCGGATCGGGCACTTTAACGGACAACACCGCCGTCAAGCCTTCCCGCGCATCATCGCCGGTCAGGCTGACTTTCTCTTTTTTCGCAATCCCGCTGTCATTGGCGTAGCCATTGACGGTGCGGGTCAGCGCCGCCCGGAAGCCTGCCAGATGGGTGCCGCCGTCGCGCTGTGGGATATTGTTGGTGAAGCACAGGACGTTCTCGTGATACCCATCATTCCACCACAAGGCCAAATCGACGGTGATGCCGTCCCGCTCCGACTGGACGTGAATGGGGTCGGAGACTTGCGCATTCTTGGTGCGGTCCAGATAGCGCACAAAGGCTTCCACACCGCCTTCGTAGTGCATGTTTTCTTCCACCGGCTCCACGCCGCGCAGGTCTTTAAGCGTGATCGTCACACCGGAATTCAGAAACGCCAGTTCCCGCAGACGGTGAGACAGGGTGGCAAAATCGAACTCCGTCATGGTGAATGTTTCCGCAGACGGATGAAATGTGATTTCCGTTCCCTTCTCGCCCTTGGCGTCCCCGACTTCTTTCAGGGCTTCTTCTGTTTCGCCGTCGCGGAAACTCACCACATGTTCCTTGCCGTCCCGCCAGATGCGCAGACGCAGCCAGTCGGACAAAGCATTCACCACGGAAACACCCACCCCGTGAAGACCGCCGGATACTTTGTAGGAGTTCTGATCGAATTTTCCGCCCGCGTGAAGCTGGGTCATGATCACCTCGGCAGCCGAAACCCCTTCTTCCGGGTGAAGTTCGGTGGGAATGCCGCGGCCATTGTCGCGCACGGTAACCGACCCATCCGGGTTGAGGGTAACACTGACCGTATCGCAATGCCCGGCGAGCGCTTCATCGATGGAATTGTCCACCACTTCATAGACCATGTGATGCAAGCCCGAGCCGTCATCGGTGTCTCCGATATACATGCCGGGGCGCTTCCGAACGGCGTCCAATCCGCGCAGGACCTTGATCGAGTCCGCGCCATAATCTTCTGAGTTGCCGCCGTTATCCTTGTCGTCTGCCATGTGCCTTTATCTCCCCGAAGGGTGTTGAGTTGATCTCTTACTTGGTCCGCCTCAGCTTGGCCGAATATCCGAATGCACTGCGCCCGGCGTCACCGAAAACCACTGCGCCCGGTCACCTAATCCCTTGAACAACAGGCGGTCAGTGCCGGTCATCCAAGCCTGCAATCCAAGGGCACAAATCTCATCAAAGAGGGCTTGCCGCCGCCGTTCGTCCAGATGGGCCGCCACTTCGTCCAGAAGCAGAACAGGTTTTGGGCCTTTTTGACGTTCGAGCAGCCGCGCATGCGCGAAAATCAGCCCTATCAATAGCGCTTTTTGCTCTCCGGTTGAACACCTAGCCGCCGGCATATTCTTGTCCCGATGGCGCACTTGCAGATCCGCCAAATGGGGGCCATCCAGGGTGCGGCCGGCAACCGCGTCTTGAGCGCGATTTGCCTTCAATCGCTCGGAGAAAGCCTGTTCCACGTCCACGGCCGCTTGCGCGCCCAAATCGTCTGCCAAAGGGTCGTCCAGAGCGATAACAGACCGCGGAAAACTGCTGTCTTCATCAAGAATGAAGGCCAATTTGCCGACCAGATCCCGGCGCGCCGCACTGATGGCGACCCCAAATTCGGCCAGCTCGATTTCCAGAGCGGCCAGCCAGGCCGGATCATTACGTCCTTCCCGCAGAAGCGTATTGCGCTGGCGCATAACCCGCTCATACGCGTTTACCCGGGTGCCATGGGCCGGGTCGCCGCTTAAGACAAGCCGGTCGAGAAATCGCCGCCGCCCGCCGGCACTGTCGGTAAACAGCCGATCCATGGCCGGGGTCATCCAGATCACCCGCAAATACTCGGCCAGGGCAGCGGCGCTGGCGGCGGGTGCCCCTTTGAGCCTGACCTGGCGCCGTTCGCCGGTTTGGGGCGTCAATCCGGTGCCGATTTCCACGTCACCTTCCGCGGTTTGGACCGTCGCGGCCACCGCCCAATGAACCGCCGCGCCCGGCGCCGCCGGTCCTTCATCGGAGAACGCATTGTCGGCTTCCGTTCGGCGCGCCATCTCTGAAAGTCTGACGCCGCGCAGGCCCCGCCCAGGGCCCAAAACGGAAACCGCTTCGAGTATGTTGGTTTTGCCGGCCCCGTTTTCTCCGGCGAGAACCACAGGGCGCCCATCGCAGCGCAGCTCGGCGCGGGCGTAAGAGCGAAAGTTGGTCAGCACCAAACGGCGAAGACACTCGGTCGGCCCTTGGCCGTCCGCCAAATTAGAATTTTGTTCGGTCAAAGTGTCGGGGCGAACCAATCCCTAAACTCGCATCGGCATCAAGACATAAAGCGCGCTGTCTTCATTGCTGTCACGCACCAAAGTGGGCGAGCCGGGGTCCGCGAGCACAAACTGCGCCGTGCCGCTGTCTAGCTGAGTTGTAACGTCCAGCAGATAACGCGCGTTGAAGCCGATTTCCATCGGTTCGTCATTGTAATCGACGACCAGTTCTTCTGTGGCCGTTCCGCTGTCGGGATTGATGACACTGAGGGTGAGCTGTTCCGTGCTGAGGTTCAGTTTGACGGCACGGGATTTCTCCGTGGAAATCGTCGAAACCCGGTCCACAGCTTCGGCAAAATCCTTGGCGACAATGGACAGCACCTTATCGTTGCCTTCGGGAATGACGCGCTCATAGTCTGGAAAGGTGCCGTCGATCAATTTGGAGGTGAGCACCACATTTTCTGCCTGAAAGCGGATTTTGGTGTCCGACAGGGCAATCTCCACCAGACCTTCCGTATCCTCGATTAGCTTACGGATTTCGGCGACCGCCTTGCGCGGCACGATCACTCCGGGCATGCCGGCTGCGCCGTCAGGCAACGGAAACTCAACGCGGGCCAGCCTGTGTCCGTCAGTGGCCACCGCCCGCAGCATGGCAATATCGTTGGTCTCGGCGGCGTGCAGGTAGATTCCATTGAGGTAATAGCGGGTTTCTTCGGTCGAAATGGCAAACCGGGTCTTATCGATCAGCCGAGCCAGATCTTCCGTTGCGATGGAGAACCGGTTGGGCAATTCCCCCGCGGACATGACCGGAAAATCTTCCTTCGGCAAACATGCCAGCGCAAAGCGCGACCGGCCCGCCTTTACCGTCAGGCGGCCTTCGGCTTCATCAAAGGAAAACTCCACCTGAGAGCCGTCGGGCAGCTTGCGTACAATGTCGTAAAGCGTATGGGCAGGCGCCGTGATGGTGCCGGCTTGTGAAATGGACGATCCGATGGTCTCGACAATTTCGATGTCCAGATCCGTCGCCGTCAGAGACAGCTGGTCATCCTTCGCCTCCAGCAACACGTTCGACAATATGGGAATGGTGTTTCGCCGCTCCACCACGCTTTGCACATGATTCAGGCTTTTCAGAAGGGCAGCACGCTCAATCGTTATCTTCATCGTTTCAATCGCATATCGCCAAATTGACCCACACCAAGCGAGGCTCGTTCAAGCAAAGCCACCGCAAGCGCCCCATAGGTTGCCTGATCAACAACACAAAGTCATGGAACAGGTTCTGTTATTGTGCTGATTGCGCAAAAAAAGAAATCAGCGCCCTAGGACGCTGATTCTTATATCAGATTTAGTCGGGGAGGTTAATTCTCGAGGCGGGCGACCAGAAGCTCGATTTCATCGTCCAACACGCTGTCCGTTTCGCGCAATTGTTCGATCTTTCGCACCGCATACATGACAGTCGTGTGATCGCGATCGCCGAAATGCTTGCCGATTTCCGGGTATGATTTGCTGGTGAGCCGCTTGCATAAGGACATGGCCACCTGCCTGGGGCGGGCAATGGACCGGCCGCGCCGCTCCGATTTCATGTCCGCCATTCTGATCTTATAGAATTCTGCAACGGTGCGTTGGATCGTCTCTATGGTCACTTCTTGGCCTGTCTTCTTGAGGAGGTCTTTGAGCGCTTCGCGGGTGACGTCCAAATCAATGTTACCGCCACCGAAGGCTGCATGGCCGATCACCGAAGTCAGCGCGCCTTCCAGCTCTCTCGTATTGCAGCTGATACGCTTTGCAAGAAACTCCAGTACCAAGTCGGGGATTGTGAGACCCGGATAGGACTGCAGTTGACGTTCTGCCAATGATTTCAAAACTGCCAGCCGCAGTTCGAAATCGGTCGGATGAATGTCTGCCGTCAGGCCCCAGCCCAGGCGGGACTGAACCCGCTCTTCAATGCCGTCCAGGCTTGTGGGCGACCGGTCCGCCGAAATGACGATCTGGCTGCCTTTTTCCTTGAGTGCATTGAAGGTGTGGAAGAACTCCTCCTGCGTGGCGCCCTTTTGCGCAATGAACTGCACATCGTCCAGCAGCAGCACATCTACATTGCGCACAATATCCTTAAAGCGGAATGTGGTCTTGTTGCGCAGAGATTTCAGGAACTCGTTGACGAATGCCTCCGCCGACACGTAGAGCACATGGCGCGACGGATTGCGGCGCATAATCTCATGCGCAATCGCCTGCAAAAGATGTGTCTTGCCAAGCCCCACACCGCCATACAGGAAAAGCGGATTAAACGAGACTTCGTCAAAATCGGCCACTCGGCGCGCAGCCGCGTGCGCCAACTCGTTCGACTTACCGACCACAAAATTGTCGAAGGTGTACCGTTCGTCGAGCCGCCCCCACGACGTGTCGGCAAACCCGTTCTGCAGGGCCGCCCTTGTGTTTCCCACCGAAAATAGATCGCCCATTTCTTCCGTGTGGGAACCATTTGGCTTTGTGCCGTTGGTCTTGGCGCTGGTCTCATCTTTGTCGAGCCACTTCAGACTTTGTTCGGCCGGCTTGCGCCCATTCGTCTGAAGACGTGGCAGATGTTTGATTTCGATCCGCTCGACCTTTTGGTCTTCATCGCGCCAAAGCCGCGCCAGACGGTCGAAGTGATGAGAGATGACCCAATTGCAGACAAACCTCGATTGCAGCGACATCACCGCACGGCCTTCTGACACGTCCTCCAAATGAAGGGACTTAAACCAGCTACGATAGGTTTTGTCCCCCACTTCACGCCGCAATCGATGCCGCACACGTTGCCATGTCGGTCCAAATTCTTGATGCGCACCCCCGTGCATTTCACGATCCATTTCTTTTCCTTTCGTGCGGCAAGCGTTCCTGAAACCGCTCCGCCATCCGATACCTATCCAGGGCCCCAACGCCCGACAGAGATTTACGCAAACGAGAGAGAGAAGCCGCCCAAAAGAACATCGGGCGTTTTTCGAAGTTAAGCTTGGTGAATTAGGATTGTCGCCAGGGGAGGCCGGAGGCTTTCCAGCCTCCGACAGTGCCACGATGGCCGTCGGCATCGAGGTCGCCCTCAAAACCGCCCGCAACATTGTAGCAAGCCGAATACCCCAATTCCGTCATTGCGATTGCAGAAGCCTGCGACCGCTGCCCGGATCGACAAATGAAGAAAATCGGGTCCTGCTTCGTCACCCCAAGCTGCTGGAGCTGCTCGTCCACCGCAGTGGTGAATTGGACATTGCGTTCCATGGAAGGAAACATCTGCCACTCCACCATTAGCGGTTCTTTGCTCACACCCGTCAGATCGGCCACACCCACAAATGACCACTCCGCCCGAGTGCGAACGTCCACAAGAACCGCCGCCTGAGTGTCACGAAGCGTCGTCCAAGTTTCTTGAACCGATTTATCGCCCGCATAGGAATTCATTTTGTATTCGGGTCCCTTAGATTTGCCGCCTTCACCAAATCACGTCTCTTTGAGACTATTGTTTTTGCTCCAGACCCGATCTCGACACCGCCCCCACTTTATCCGTACACGAACAAAGAGATCCTGTCCGCGCCCCTTCGGGACACGTGTTACGCAGTGACTAAACTTACAGGAACGTAAAGGGAGACTTGGGAACGCGTCCGCCGTCTGGATGTCGACAAACGTAGCGGAGTGGTTCGGCAGGCGCAATATGCCGAACCGCAATTGTGACAAAAAAAATCATCGTCGATGCGATGACGCAGAATTTGCAAAAAAACCGCACCTTCCAAACCCTAGGTTTTTACTTGGTTTGAGAAGGATGCAACCCCTATCACTGTCGTCAGAAATATTTTTTGCGTGTAAACTTCCGCGGATTTTGTGGCGATTCAAACGAAAAACGCCTTGCAATTTGCAAGGCGTTTTGATCCACGACAAAATGAATTTTGTTCTATGCAGACATCGCTTTTACGCGCCGCGAAAGGCGCGCAACTTTTCGCGCCGCGGTGTTGCGGTGAATGATGCCTTTGAGGGCAGAGCGCGCAATTTCCGATTCAGCTTTCACGAAAGCCGTCGCTGCAGCGTCTTTGTCACCAGAGGCAATAGCTTCCTCAAGTTTACGAACAAACGTCCGCATACGGCTTCGCCGCGCACGGTTAACATCAGCACGCCGCTCTATTTGGCGGATCGCTTTTTTGGCTGAACGTGTATTGGCCATTCTGGCTTCCTTAAGTCTTACGTCTTGCTCTAAAGGGGCCGTCTTATAGCGGACGTGCCTGACCCGGTCAACGTCCGTCCATGGCGCTTTCAGAGCAACATTCTGGAGATCCAGGCCCTGGACGGCCTTCGTTAACTGTTTTTGAAGTGGGGCTTACGTTTTTCAATGAACGCCGCCATGCCTTCAGATTGGTCGTCGGTCGCAAACATGGAATGAAACAGCCGCCGTTCGAAGCGGACGCCTTCGGCCAATGTGGTCTCGTAGGCGCGATTGATGGTCTCTTTGGTCATCATGGCGATCGGATGCGACATCTCGGCAATCTTGGTCGCCGCTTTGGTGGCTTCGTCGAGCAGCTTGTCGGCGGGCACGATGCGGCTGACGAGCCCCGACCGTTCCGCTTCTTCGGCATCCATCATGCGGCCGGTGAGACACATTTCCATAGCCTTGGACTTACCGACAAAACGGGTCAAGCGCTGGGTGCCCCCCACACCCGGCATCACGCCAAGGGTGATTTCGGGCTGTCCGAATTTCGCCGTGTCGGCCGCTATTATAAAGTCGCACATCATCGCCAACTCGCAGCCACCGCCCAACGCATAGCCCGCGACGGCTGCAACCACCGGCTTCCGGCAGCGGCTTACGCGCTCCCAATTGCGCGTAATGAAGTCTTCTTTGAAGGCATCCATGTAAGACTTGGGCTGCATCTCTTTAATATCTGCGCCCGCCGCGAAGGCCTTTTCCGATCCGGTGATGACAATGCACCCAATGGCGTCGTCTTCCTCATAGGCATCCAGCGCGGCGCCCAGTTCATCGATCAGGGCGGTATTTAAGGCGTTGAGCGCGCTGGGCCGGTTGAGAGTGATCACTCCCACAGCGCCTTTGGTTTCCACCAGAATGTTTTCGTAGGCCATCCTTGCCTTCCTTATTTCCTGTAGGTAGGGACGCCCGCTCTAGGGGCACCCGCTGACGCGCTGCTCATAGGAGACCCTGACCCGTGGAGTCAATGCTTTCCTGCGCAAGGATTTGCGGTGCATATCTGCACGACCCGAAAAGAAGCTGCCCCGCCAAATCCAGCCGCCGCGACCCTTATTTCTGGCAGAAACCGCAGAAGAAGGTGGAGCGGTTGCTTTGCACAATGCGCTTGACCGCCCCTTTACATCCGGGGGTGGCACAGGGCTCTCCTTCACGGTCGTAAACCGAAAAGGCGTGCTGGAAATAGCCCAGATTGCCGTCGGCATGGGCATAGTCGCGCAGTGTCGATCCTCCAGCCTCGATCGCTTCCCGCAATACACTGCGAAGGGCCGCCGCGAGCCGTTCTGACCGCTTGGGCCCGACCGTATGGGCCGACCGCCTCGGCGACAGGCCCGCCCGGAAGAGTGCCTCGCAGGCATATATGTTGCCGACGCCGGCGACAATGTGCTGATTGAGAAGAGCTGCCTTGATGGGCGTTTTTCGGCCCTTCAACGCTTCCGCCAGATAGGGACCGGTGAATTGATTGCCCAGAGGCTCGGCGCCCAATGCCGCCAGTAGGGGATGGTCGTCCAGATGCGCCGCCTCGGCCAACGCCATCAGGCCAAAACGCCGATGGTCATTGAACACAATTCTAATGCCTGTCTCGAGCCCGAACACCACGTGGTCGTGAGCCCCCAGGCCTGTTCCACGCTCCTTGGACAAGGTGGCGGTGTCGGGGCCGTGAGTGAAGCGACCGGGAACCAGGGCGTCGCTTGGGTCCATCTCATCGAGCACGGCCATGCGTCCCGACATGCCCAGATGGATGAGCAACACCGTGTCATCATCCAGGGAAACGAGGATGTATTTGGCCCGCCGCCCCACATTTTCGATGCGTCGGCCGACCAGACGCGCTTCAAAATCCGGCGGTATGGGGATACGCAGATCCCGCCGGCGTACCGAGACATCGGTAATCCGCCGGCCGACCATGGCTGGCGCCAATCCGCGACATACCGTCTCAACTTCAGGCAATTCGGGCATATTGTCTTAAGCAATCCAATCTATTTTCAGCGCCGTCGGTCCGCTTGTGGCAGACGAACCGGGCGCACGTAGCCGCTTTTTGAGCGATGAGATAGTCTTAGGACGATGGATCCGCAGGAAAAAGAGAAATTCGAGCACATGGAAACCGCGACCGACTTCGGTTTCGAGACCATTGATGCCGCCGACAAATCCAAGCGCGTCGGGGAAGTGTTCGACAGCGTGGCGGGTAAATACGATCTGATGAATGATCTTATGTCGGGCGGCGTTCACCGGCTTTGGAAATCCACCATGATGGATTGGCTTGATCCACGGCCGGGGCAAACCCTGCTCGATGTAGCCGGCGGCACTGGCGATATCGGCTTTCGGTTTTTGGAACGCGCCCATCAGCGCCCGGGAAAGCCAGCCACCGCGATCCTGTGTGACATCAATCAATCGATGCTGCGCAGCGGACGCGGACGCAGCGATGCGCACCGGTTCCAAGCGCACCTTCATTGGGTTTGCGGTAACGCTGAAGCCTTGCCGCTGCCGGACCGGTGTGTGGATGTTTACACCGTCGCGTTCGGCATTCGGAATGTCACGCATATTGATAAGGCTTTGCGCGAAGCAAGGCGCGTGCTCAAGCCCGGCGGGCGGTTCCTCTGCCTGGAGTTCAGCGAAGTGCAAGTGCCCGTGCTGGACGAGCTTTACGAGCAATATTCGTTCAACGCCATCCCAGAGATCGGGCGCCTGGTGGCGGGGGATGCGGACTCCTATCGATATCTGGTTGAGAGCATTCGGCGCTTTCCCAATCAGAAACTCTTTACACAGATGATTGGCGAGGCGGGATTCGCCCGGGTTTCCCATCGCAATCTAACGGGCGGGATTGCGGCGCTCCATTCCGCCTGGCGCACATGACCAGGCCGCGCTTGATGGAGACCCGATAAGTGTTTCAGGACGTTCGCAGCATGGCACGATTGGCAAGGGCAGGCCGGATCCTTGCCCGTTATGACGCCTTGTGGCCGCACGAGGTCCTGGGGGAGAAGCCCCGATTGGCCGATTGGGTCGGGCGCATCGCACGCGTTCGCCTGCCTTGGGAAAAGCCGGTCGCTGCCAATGGCGAGCCCATCGAGCGATTGTCGCGCGCCTTGCAGGATCTTGGCCCCAGCTACATAAAGCTTGGTCAGCTACTGGCCACACGGCCCGATATTGTGGGCGATGAGGCGGCCGAAGATCTGCGCGCCCTGCAGGACCGCATGCCGCCTTTCCCCGTGGCCGATGCCAAACTGGCGATTGAGAAGGATCTTGGACAAGGGGTCAACACTTTGTTCGAAACCTTCAGTGATCCGATCGCGGCGGCCTCCATCGCCCAGGTCCACAAAGCCATCAGACGGCCGCTGCCCCGCCTGAAAGACGCAAATTCGGACGGCAAGCCGCCCGCCGCCCATAACGACAATAACCGTGGGGCGGTCGCCGTGAAGGTGCTGCGGCCCGGGATCGAGCAAGCCTTTCAAAAGGAACTGACGGCTTTTTTCTTTGCCGCGCGCCAAGTGGAAAAATGGAGTGTTCCCGCCCGGCGCCTGCGCCCCGTTGCGTTCGTACAGACCCTTGCCGACAGCACCGCATTGGAAATGGATCTGCGGATTGAAGCCGCCGCGGCATCGGAACTGGCGGAAAACACCTGGGATGATCCAGGGTTTCGTGTGCCGAAGGTGGATTGGGAGCGCACCAGTCAGCGGGTGCTTACCATTGAATGGGTCGATGGCATTCCCATCAACGACATAGAGGCTTTGAAAAAGGCAAAACTGGATCTTCCGGATCTGGCCAATCGCGTGATCCAGACATTCCTGCGCCAAGCACTGCGCGACGGTTTCTTCCACGCAGATATGCATCAAGGGAATCTGCTGGTTGAAGAAGACGGCACGCTGATCGCCATCGATTTCGGCATTATGGGCCGGCTGGACGACGCCTCGCGCCGGTTCATGGCTGAAACCTTGTTCGGTTTCCTCATGCGCGACTATAAGCGGGTGGCCGATGTGCACTTCGACGCGGGGTTCGTGCCGCGCACCCATGCGCGCGATGCCTTCGCCCAAGCGCTGCGCGCCATTGGCGAGCCGATCTTCGATCGGGGCGCCGAAGAAATCTCAATGGCGAAGCTGCTCACCCAGCTTTTCCAAACCACCGACACGTTCGACATGCGCATGCAGCCCCAATTAGTGCTGCTCCAGAAAACTATGGTTGTGGTCGAGGGAGTGGCTCGGAATCTGGACCCCCATCACAACATCTGGGAAGCTGCACGGCCCGTGCTGGAGGAATGGATGACCCAGCAATTGGGGCCGGAGGCGCGCCTGTCTGCAGCCGCCGAAGACGCGGTTGCGCTTGGACGAGTCCTGCGCTCTCTGCCGAGTTTCCTCTCGAAGGCCGAGCAGGCGGCGGGATCGCTAACGGACCAGGGGGTGCGCTTAGACCCGGAGACAGCCCGCATCATCGGTGAGTCGGAAGCACGCTCTAGTCGGTCGGGACGGATCGCCTTGTGGATCATCGCCGTGTCCCTGGCCGCGATCGCAGCCTCGCTTCTACTCTGACAAAAACTTCACGATCAGAACAATGTTCTAATTGGCCTTCAGGGCGCGAAAGGTCGCGTTTGCGCGGGCGCATGCCACCCCATCGGCCATGACGAAACATTGGGCAAAGTCCAATGACCGGCCCGTCGTGACGAAACCGGTTTCAAAGGTCAGCCATTGCCCTTGCCGTGCGACGCCCAAGAAATCCACATTGAGACTCACTGTGACCAGACTGCCGACACCCTGGCGGGGCAGCGCGCAGGAAAGACCCATGGCATTGTCCGCCAACGCGGAGATCAATCCGCCATGAACAAACCCCCGTGCGTTGGTGTGCTGTTCGTCCGCCACCAATCCCAACACAATCTCCGAGCCGGACTTTCGCGAATAGAGCGGCTCCCAAGGATCGGTGAGGGGGCTCTTCCGAAAATGGGGCTCAAACCCCGGCGGTATGGGTGGTGTCTCGTTTTTCACCGGCTGAACTCCTGATTAGAATTCTATTCTACCGTCGCCGCTCAGGGCGATCTTTCTGTTTTGACTCACGAATTTCGGTCCTCCCTTGCCTGTCGGCCCTCAAATAGACTGATTGATCTATTTGAGGGCCGATGAGGTCTCCAGAATGTAATCTGGAACAATGTTCAACAGCTGAGTTTCCGAAGTTGATTTTTTATGATGATCAGTCTACATATTTCATCAAACCAATCAAGCGGACAAGGAGATGGCCCCCTGGCACAAGCCCGCAAACACCGAAACGCGCTCATATGGGCTGCCGCGAAACTCCTGCGCCGGCAGGGTTACGCGGCCACGGGCCTTGCCGAAATTTTGAGCGAAAGCGGCGCCCCGCGCGGATCGCTCTATTACTATTTCCCGGGCGGCAAAGAGGAAATCGCCGCAGCCGCGGTCGAAGCGGCCGGCGGTTTGGTCGACAAAACACTCGAACAATTGTCCGCCGAAACGGCCGATTTCAGCACGTTCCTGGACCGCTACGCCGAGATGCTGGCGGGCTGGATGGCGGCGTCCAAATTCCGAGACGGCTGCCCGATTGCCACCACCCTACTCGAAACCGTTCCCATGTCGGACCTGATCGGAAGTGCCGGTCAGACCGTCTTCGGACGCTGGCGTAGCATCATCGCCGAGGTGTTGCGCCGGGATGGTTGGCCGGCCGCCGACGCCCAACCCTTCGCGGACCACGTTATGGCCACTTTGGAAGGGGCTCTACTGATGGCCCGTCTGCAACAAGACACGGCCCCGATCGAAAACGCCGCCGCCCAATTGCGCCGCTTGGCCGTTCGGCCGTCTGCCTAACCCGCCGGGCTGCGCCCCTTCATTGGTTGTCTTCAATGGGTGCCGCGTCACGACGGGGAAGTCCGTAGAGCGCAATCAAGGCCGATAGCAGGGCCATGAACGACGCCAAAGTCACACCCACTGCGTAAGCGCGGCCGAACGCGATTTCAATCACGGACCTGGCAGCCGACCCGACCGGCGGCAGATCACCCATATGGACCGGGGCACCGGAAAACGTCTCCCCATCGAGACCCACGAGGGAAAGCTCGTTTGCAAAGATGTAACTGGCAATCAACCCTACCAGCACGATGGCCAACAGACCGGCAAGCCTGCTTGCGGCATTGTTGATACCGGAGGCCACCCCCGATTGAGACATGGGGGCGGCGTTCATGACCGTCGTGGTGAGCGGCGACACCACAAGCGCCATGCCCGCCGACATCAGGACGATGGGGCCAAATATGCCGATCCAGAAGTTCTCCAGCGCCAGCGCCAAGAGCGCGGTGGCCGCGGCCACGGTGATCGAACCAAACGCAAGGGGTAGGCGGGGACCGATCTCCTCCGACCATCGACCGGCCCTGCGTGAGAACACGCCGATGATGAGACCGAACGGCAGCAAAGCCGCCCCCACCTCCGACGGGGAGAATTGCCGGCGTTCGATTAACTCGAAAGGCAACAGAAACAACACGGCGGCCAATGCGCCGTACAAAAAGACCGTCATCATATTTGCCGCAAGAAATGTTCTGTCTTTAAACAAATCGACCGGTACCAAGGGTTGGTGGTGATAGCGCTCCCGCAACCAAAACAAGGGAAAGGCGCATAGCCCGGCCAGAATCACCAGAAGGGTGAACAAAGAAGCCCCATTGTCCGCGATCCATGTGAGTCCGGCCGTCAGTCCGCCAAAAGCAATGAGCGCCAACGCGCCCCCCAACCAATCCGGTCGGGCCGCCACCTGTCCGTCGGGCTCTTCAGGGATAAATCGATGGGTAAGATAGAGAACGATCAGCGCAGCGGGAAAATTGATCCAGAACACTGATCGCCAATCAAACCAATCGATCATCAGACCGCCGATGGGGGGCCCAAGCGCGGTGGTGAGCGCCGAGGCGCCCGCCCAAATCCCGATCGCGCGCCCCCGTTCCCCTTCCGGAAAGTGGGTGGCGAGCAGCGCAAGGCTTTGCGGCACCATGAGGGCTGCCCCAATACCTTGAACGGCACGCGCGGCAATGAGCGCGCCACCCGATGGCGCCACGGCGCAAAACACCGAGGCCAGCGCAAACACATTTACGCCGAGAATGAAGATCCGCCGCTGGCCATAGGCATCCCCGGCCGCGCCGCCGATCAGGATCAGCGTTCCCAAAAAAAGCGCATAGGCATTCACCACCCACTGCACTTCTTCGAAGCTGGCCCCCAGATCGCTTTGCAAAACCGGCAACGCAATGGTGACGACGGTACCGTCGATAAAGGCCATGGCGGAGCCGAGAATGGTCGCGGCCAGCACGAACGGTCTGTTTTCCTTGACGCACGGTTCCGACCCGGAGGAAGGCGTGGTTCGCGCGGACCGGCCCTCGGGACAAATCGGCCGGTGATATGATCCGTAGGCGCCTTGCTGCGGGGAATTGGTTACCGTCATGACATGGCCTTTGTGTACGGATCATAAAATGTCGGCATGAGTGCGCAAGTCGTCAAAAAGAAGATTCCCAAGTATGGTAAAGACAGACATAAGAATCGTGACACGGTCCAGGGGAGACTCAATGATCCACTTTAGTCAGTTGGCCGGCCGGAGCAGACACCGTTTCTTGTCGACAGCGCTGGCCGTTGCCTTTTTGTGCAGTTCGCCTTTCGCCATGGCGCAATGGGAGGTGGCGCCACTTGAAGATGCCGTGACCTTGGCGCGGGTTGATTTGGGGGGACAAATCCACACGCTGGCCGTGGTGCAGGCCGAGGGCGATGAAATCGTCGCCGTCGATTTGAGCGAACAATTGGGCCGATATCCCGAACTGCCGCTGGATGTGCTGGAATGGAAAGAGCTGGACGAAATCGCCAGCATCGTTCAAGGCGCGCCGGACAGCCAGCGCATGGTCGTCCCCATCGCCGATCTTTTGCCCGTAGCCACGTCGGGTAACAATATCGCCGCAGGCACCAACTATGCGGAACACGGCGAAGAAGCTTCGATCGACGCACCGTTCCTGTTTCCCAAAATCGCCGATCCAACGCCTCATGGCAGCGCCCTTGCGCTCGATCCGGAATGGTTGCTGGACTACGAAGTGGAACTGGCGGTCGTCTTCGACAGAGATATTCAGACCGCGAACGATTTGCAGTATGCCCGCGCCGGGTTCTTTGTCGTGAACGACTTTACCGAACGCGCCACTTTGTTGCGCGAAGCCGATCTTTCCGACCCCAGCGCCGGACATGGCTTCGCCAATGCCAAAGGCCAGCCGGGTTTTCTGCCGACCGGGCCCTGGATGATCGTGCCGCGCGGGGATTGGCGCGAAGCCTATCGGCAACTGCAAATAAAGCTAACGGTCAACGGCGAGGAGCGGCAGAACGAAACCGCGGACCAAATGATTTGGGACGTGGACAAGATTATCGCGCAGATATTTAAGACCGGCGGCAAAGGCCCCTGGAGCCACCGCGGAGATGCCGTGTCGCTCTATGAAAACAACATTGAGAAAGGGACGGCCATTCTTACCGGCACCCCCGGTGGCGTGGTCTTCAACGCGCCGGGTGTTGGCTACATCGCGGTGCAGGGTTTGCGGTGGGTCTTCAGCTTCTCGTTCACCGGGCAGTCACTGCTGGATTATATGGCCGCCCAACTGGAGAAAGATCTCCAAGAGGGTGGAACGTTCTTACAAGCGGGCGACAAGGTCGTTGCCGGCGGGACGTGGCTCGGCTCTATCGACACCGAGATCACCGCGCCTTAGGGCCCGACAGCCGTCACGTTCCTCAAAAAAGCGTGAGGAACCGCGACGTTCGATCATGAGACGTACTCTGACTTTTGTCTCAGAACGCGAAGTGTGCAAAACTGTTGCGTGTACTGGTGAGGTTGAGGAGTTTCGAATGCCCAAATTACTTAGTTTTGAGCGGCTCTTGCGGATGGCCGCGTTTGCGATCGCTGCGACCGCCTTATTGCACATACCCGCCCAGGCCGAGGAAGAAGAGGACGAAGGCGGCGTAAAAGTTGGTGTGCTGACATGTGAAGTCGAAGGAGGCTTCGGCTACATCTTCGGCTCGTCGCGCGACATGGATTGCGTTTTCGAAAAGGGAGAAGGCCGCGAGCCGGAGTACTACACGGGCAAGATCAAGAAATATGGGGTCGATATCGGTTTCAGGCGCAAGGGCACGATTTTTTGGGGTGTCTTTGCCCCGTCCCTAGACACCGCACCCGGCGGACTGGCGGGAAGCTATGGCGGCGCCTCGGGTGAAGCATCGGTGGGCGCAGGTGTTGGCGCAAACGTTCTGCTCGGCGGCAGCAGCAGCCACTTCTCGCTGCAGCCTTTAAGCGTCGTGGGCTTTACCGGCCTCAATGTGGCGGGCGGCATTGCAAGCATGACACTTGAGTCAAAGCAAGCGGAGTAACGACCGACGCGCAAGCATACCGGACACACAAAATCGGAAGGGCCGTGACAGATTCTGCTTGGGCCCGTGAGCGACATCCCTACATTTGGCGCATGTCGTTCACTTAGAGCGTTGTGTGGTGAAATGGAACCATCCTGACGAGAAACGAGCGTATGGACACCGTCCTTATCACCGGCGCCAATCGGGGAATCGGATTCGAACTCACGCGACAATACCTGAACGCGGGCGCGCAAGTGATCGCTGCATGTCGCGATCCGAACAAGGCCGATGCGCTTCAACAACTGACATCGCAGGCCCGCCCGCCGAGTGTCGAACAGCTTGACGTGACGAAACAGGACTCAGTTGACGCGCTTGCGTCAAAACTCGACGGCACCCCGCTGGATGTGGTCATCAACAATGCGGGCATCATGGGCGGAAACCGGCAATCGCTGGACACCATGGACTACGACGCGTGGGCAGATACTTTCTCCGTCAACACGATTGCACCGTTCCGCGTTTCGACGGCATTTCTACCGAACCTGAAAATGGCAGACCGCCCACGGATAATCACGATCTCAAGTCAAATGGGCTCCCTGAACCGGCAAAGCACCGGCGCCTACATCTATCGCAGCTCCAAAGCAGCAGTGAATAAGGTGATGCAGGTGATGGCTCTAGAACTCAAGAACTACGGCATCATCGTTTGTCCGGTTCATCCGGGTTGGGTGCGCACGGATATGGGTGGCCCCACCGCCGACATCAGCCCACAAGAAAGCGCCAAAGGCCTTTTTGATTTGATCTCTGAGCTGACGATTAAAGACACCGGAAAGTTCTTCAGTTGGAACGGCGAAGAACACGACTGGTAAGCAGCTATCCCCGAAGGTTGCACAAATTTGCATCTTTGGGATCGGCCTGCTATCAAAGCACCACAATCAAAGAGCACGACAGAAAATATCGTGAGGCACATGTCGCGCCCTCGCGATCGCCTTTGTGCGCCTAAAGGATGACATGTCTGATACAGACACGCTGGAAATCAATCAAGACGGCAAGGCCGATTTTGATCACATATACGATGCGCCGGACCCCCGCGAATACTATTTAACACTTGGCAGATACAGCTATCTGATCCCGGACGCTTCCAAATCCGTTTTCCTAAGACTCTATGATGCGTACCGGACCATGCGGTCTGCGACGCGGTTGAACGTGGTCGATGTCGGCTGCTCATACGGGATCAATGCAGCGCTTCACAAATTCGGTCTCTCCATGTCGGAACTGCAAGCGCGCTACGCGGCAAAGTCCGCAGAACAGGTGAGTACGGACGAATTGCGCGTGGACGACCATCGGTTTTTCCGAGCGCTTGAGCTTCAAGAGGATCTTGTTTTTACCGGAATAGACATTGCCGAAAACGCTGTCCGTTACGCGATTGAAACCCGCATCCTTGACGGTGCGGTCACGCAAGACTTGGAGTCAGAGACGCTAGGTGACTCTGCAAAGCTCGCTGTCGACGGCGCAGATTTCGTGATTTCCACCGGCGCCGTCGGCTATGTGGGACGCGCTACCTTCGAACGCATCGCCGAAGTGGGGCCATCCCGCCCGTGGATTGCAGCGTTTGTGTTACGGCAATTTTCATTCGCCCCGATCGCATCCATGTTGGCGGAACGCGGATACAAGACCGAGTTATTGGAAGATGCCATCTTTCCACAACGTCGATTTGTGAACATCGAAGAACGCCGCGAGGCGATTGGACGGCTTAAAGGGATGGACCGGCGGCCAACGCCGCTGGAACGCGACGGCTGGTTTGCGGCAAACTTCTTCCTGTCCAGGCCGCACGAAGAAGCGGAAGCTTGGCCATTGGAAGATTTGTTGCCGTCGCAGAAGCTGCCGTCCGCTACCATCAAACACTAACCCAAAGCGTACGAGCTCACATATAGGGCCGCCTGCAGCTTGGTTACGACAACTCTAGCCCCTCCAGGTCACCCGCTTCGCGCCACTTGGTCAAGACATCGAAATAGGCGACCGGGCCCGCCCCGTACCAGGCGTTTTGGCCGCTGCGTTCGCCGGGCTTGCCTTCGTTGTTGTAATAGCCGGGCGTGCATTCTTCGAAAAACTTACGGCGCAACTGCGCAAGCTCGATGATGGTATCGACCCATTTGGATTCGGCCGCTGCCGTCGTTTCCACCGTTCGGGCTTGGCGGGCCGTCGCCTCGGCAACGATGTAAGCGATGTGCTTGCTTTGTTCATTGAGATTGTGGGGGAAGTTCACGGTGAACCCGCTTTGCGACCCACCCATGATGAACACGTTGGGAAAGCCGCGGGCATGAATGCCGTGAAGCGTGCTCACGCCGTCCTCCCATTTTTCCGTCAGGCTTTGCCCACCCCTGCCATATAGTTCGTAGCCGGAACGTCTGGTGTAGTCCGTCCCCACTTCGAAGCCGGTTGCGTAAATCAAGCAATCCACCTGGTATTCCTGACCGTCTACCACAACGCCCTTTTCGGTGATGCGTTCGACGCCTTTGCCTTTGGTGTCCACCAATGTCACATTGGGGCGGTTGAACGTGTTGAGATACTCGTCATGGAAGCACGGGCGCTTGCAGAACTGCCGGTAATAAGGCTTTAGCGCTTCAGCCGTGTCATCATCGCTGACCACGCTGTCCACGCGCCCGCGGATCTGTTCCATTTTCTCGAAATCCGCAAGCTCCATCACCCGTTCCAAATCCTCCGGACTCAGGTCGCCACCCTGTTCGTGAGTGACGCGCAGCAATAGGTTGCGGATAATGTCCGTCCAGCCATCATTCACCAGATCCTCATCCTGGAAGCCGCCGGACACCAGAATGTTGAAATTGTCCATGCGCCGCTGATGCCAGCCGGGCTCCAAAGACGTCGCCCAATCGGGGTCGGTCGGACGGTTATTGCGCACGTCGATCGAGGATGGCGTGCGCTGAAAGACATAGAGGTGCTCCGCCGTTTCACCCAAATGGGGCACGCACTGCACTGCTGTGGCCCCAGTGCCGATGATACCCACGCGCTTGCCTTTCAGGCCCGTAAGCCCGCCATTGGAGTCGCCGCCCGTATAGGCATAATCCCACCGGCTGGTATGGAACGCATGGCCCTTGAAGGTTTCGACACCCGGAATGCCCGGCAGTTTGGCGCGATGGAGCGGCCCGTTGGCCATGCAGACAAAACGGGCTTTCATGGCGTCGCCGCGATTGGTGGAGATGATCCAGCGTGCGGCTTTGTCATCCCAGCGCAGGTCTTTCACTTCCGTTTGAAAGCATGCATTCGTGTACAGATCATATTTTTCGGCAATGGCGCGGCTGTGCGCGAGAATTTCCGGCGCCCGCGAATACTTCTCCTTAGGCATGTAGCCCACCTCTTCCAGCAGCGGCAGGTAGACATAGGATTCCACGTCGCACGCAGCGCCCGGATAGCGGTTCCAATACCAGGTGCCGCCAAAGTCACCACCCTTTTCGATCAGGCGAATATCTTTGACACCAGCCTCACGCAGGCGCGCGCCCGCAAGCAGTCCACCGAAGCCGCCGCCGATGACCACCACTTCCACCTCGTCCGTCAGTGGGCCCCGTTCGAATCCCGGCTGCACATAGGGATCTTCAACAAAGTGCGCGAATTGGCCGGTGACGTTCTGATATTGCTCGTTGCCGTCTTGGCGCAACCTTTTGTCCCGTTCTTCACGGTATTTGGCGCGCAAGGCATCCGGGTCAAAGGCAGGTTTTTCGGCAGTATTGGGGCGGTCTGATGTAAGCGTCATGGAGCGCAATTCCTCGGTTCTCTCAAACTGACAAATTGTCATATAAGCACAAGATTACCGAGAGCACCCGTCACGTCAAGCGGCAAATCAGAGCCATGTGTGGTATCGAAGATTCGGGCGACGATTCCCCAACGGAAAGAGGCGCGGCGCCAAGCGCATGAAAAACAGACCAATCATATTTGACTGCGACGGGGTCCTGGTGAATTCGGAAGTGATTGCCGTTGGTACGGAGCGCGATTTCTTATCCAAGCACGGTCTGCACTACGAATTTGCAGAGTACGTCTCGCGGTTCACGGGGCTGACCGAGGATGACTTCTATGTGGCTTTGAACGAAGACTTCAAAGCGAACGGCAAGGACGGTTTGCCGGCCGGGTTTCGCGATGCGCTTCACGGCGCCATGTGGGAACGGTTCGAACGGGAGCTCGCCGCCGTCGACGGCATAGATGATTTCTTGACAGCGCATGAAGGAGACCGGTGCGTGGCATCGTGGAGTGAGCTCGACAATTTGCATAAGAAGCTAAGGATGGTCGGTCTGCACCATCACTTCGATCCGCACATCTACTCGGGCCAGCAAGTAGCCAACGGGAAACCCGCCCCCGACCTGTTTCTGTTCGCCGCTCGAGAATTGGGGCACCCCCCAGAGACCTGCTTGGTCATCGAAGACAGTGTGAATGGCGTGCGCGCCGGATGTGCCGCCGGCATGGCGGTTTGGGGCTTTACGGGCGGTGGCCATGCGGATGACGGTTTAAGCGACCGCTTAAAAGACGCCGGCGCGAACCAGGTGTTGTCTACATTCCAAGAGTTGGCAGACGCTCTCCTTTAACCTACCAGGAACACGGATGGACTCTCAGACCACAGAACTGTTTTACGTCATCGCCCAGATTGCGGGTATCTTCATCGGTTTCGGCGCCCTCATCAGCCTGTCCCGGGACCGGCAGCAGGCCAGTGCAGAACTCTTCCTGGTGCGCGCGGTGGTGACCATGGGCCTGTTTGTCCTGATCGGCGCATTGATCCCCATTACGCTGAATGCTTACGGCGTCGCCGCCGATATTCTCTGGCGTGTTTCCGGCTTAATTATGTTCATCTTCAACGCGGTGTCTATTTACGTCCAGTTCGCGCCCGCCGACATACGCAAGGCCTATGCGCGGCGCATGCGCGCGAATTGGCTGGGCTCCATCTTCTTTTGGTTGGGCATGGAAGGGTCGTCGCAACTCCTCATGGTCCTATTGATCATTGGGGTCTACGGGACACTTGCCGACGCCTTTTACGCAACCGTGCTGATCATCAATCTTTTTCAAGCGGCCTATCTGCTGGCGTCTCTGGTGTACGGCCGTGACGATCAGGAAGGCCCCTCAAAACTCATTTAGCCCCTATACTGACTATTTGCCGGATTCCCGGCGAAGATAAGCGATAACATCCGCGCGCGCCTGAGCATCGTTCAAGCGGAACCCCATGGCTTGGCCGGGAATGAGGTCTTCAGGGTTTATCAGCCACGCATTCAGCGTTTCGTCGTTCCAGACAATGTCCGATTGAGTGAGCGCCGACGAATAGTCAAAATCGGGCAATGAGCCCGCCACCCGCCCATAAACACCTCGATGGCGGGGACCGATACGGTTGGCATCTAAAGAATGACAGCCCGTGCAGCGGGATTGATAGGTCCGAGCCCCTTCTTCGGTGTCTCCGCCAGTAATCTGCGCAGGATCGTCCGAGGGAAGAGGCCCGGCGATCGAAACGCGCCATGATGCGACCGCCAACACCGCAGCAAGCAACACCAGACCGGCAAGAGACACCGAAGTAATCCAGCGGAAAGGTCGGAGAAGAGATGACATGTGCGGATTCTCCAATCTGCTCGGCCTAGAGACGCAAAGAATCGCCTAGCCACCAAACATGAGCGCCTTGCCGGGGAGAGACTTTCCAAGCGCTTGGGCCAAGGCCGTCCAGTGCATGGTTTCATCCGCGGCAAGGCGCGCGGACACCTGCGCCAAGTCCCGGTTGCCGAAAGAGGGGATGACACCGAGATACGCGTTGGCCGCCCCCAATTCGAGACGGGCCGCGAGCTCCAACACGTCCGTCTGTGATTTCAAAGACGCCACGTTCAGGGCACGCTCGTAAGCCCGGCGCCTCTTGGGGTCGGCAGGTTGCCCGCCAAGCGTTTCGATGGTGCCCATCAACGCATCGCGGTGTTCTTTGTGGTGGCTTTGAAACGAGACGGCAACGGCGGTGACATCCGCCGTTAACAGGCCGCTTTCGGCGCCGATCTGATAGGCCGCAATGGCTTCGTGTTCAAGCGCCAATGCCACATTAAGGATCGCCACATCGCCAGCCGTATCGGTGGCCACCATCTTTGATCCGGCAAGGGCGTGCTCGCCCGCAAGCAACCCGATTGTCGCTGCGGACAAAACCCCGCTTCCCACCATGGCGCGCCGCGAAAGGCTGTTTTGAAGGAATCTCATTCTTTTCTCCCATGCATTGGCATCACGTCGTCGGACAGATCATTCTTCGTCCTCGCTCAAGTAACGCGGCGGCGAACCTTGCGGATGCAGGGAACAAAAAAAAATTTTCTAGATCTGTTGGAGAGCGCCGAGCGCCAAGATCGGGCCGGTGGGTTGGCCGGTGGGAGATCCGCCAACCGGTTCGACGCTGATGGCCAGAGCTCCGTCCGCCGTGACAGACGACACATCCGCACCGCTCAACGGCAGCAAATTGTCCGTCTGTGGACGGAGCAAACCGAGCGAGCGGGGCGGTTGCCCTTTCGGGATCAGCCACAGTTCCAGCGCCTCTTGCCATTCGGCCAAGGCGGGTGCGCGAACTTTTACTTCACGTCGGTGGATATCGATGCGCACCACGATCGAGGCATCGGTTTCGGCCGGCGCCAGGGCCGCCACAAAAGCCCGTGAGGGGGGGGTGCGTTCTTGGACGGTAAACATCAATAACCCAAGCACGATGGCAATGCTTGCCATGGCGCCTGAAGCGGCCTGCCAAAAGACGACGGAGCGGAAAATTGGGCGGGTCCGGCGCCGTTCCGGACCAAAAAGAGCCCGGTCGATCGATCGCTTTACGGCGCGGGATGGCGCAACTTCCGGGACGGGCGCCGCAAGCCCGGACAAACGCGCCTCCCAATAGGCCACCAAGGCCGCAAAGTCCGGATCGTCTTGGGCCCGGCGCTCCGATGCCGCACGCTCTTGGGGTTCCAGCACCCCGAGCACGTATTCCGCCGCGGCCAGATAATCGTCCGGACCCATTGTGCGCGTTTCACTCACCGGCGTCCCCCTTTGCGCGGCGGGCGGCGGGCATCGCCTCGATACAATCGCGCAGCTTTAGGAGACTGCGCCGGATCCAGCTTTTGACTGTGCCGACCGGTGTCTTGGTCGCGTTTGCCAATTCGGTGTAGGTGCATCCGGTAAAGTAGGCGCGCTTGATCAATTGCGCGCGTTGCGGTTCAAGTTCATCCAAGCATTCGTACAGGCGCGCCACATCGCTCGATAGCGTTGCCATCTGCTCCGGCGTGGGGGCGTCATCGATCGACTTGTCCAAACCATCGTCCACGACGATCACGTCGGGGTTGCGGCGCAGCCAATCGATGGCCCCGTTGCGCGCTATGGCAATCAGCCAGGACATGGGGGACGCGCCCATACGCCGAAACTTGCCGGCATTTCGCCAAATCTTTAGGTAACTCTCCTGCAGCACTTCTTCCGACGCCGCCCGATTTCCCACAATGCGCAAGATGACGGCGAACAGCTTGCCCGACGTGCGGGCATAGAGGGCATCAAAGGCCGCTCGGTCCCCGATCGCCACCCGGCCGATCAAGTCCTGAAGCGGCACTTGATTAGTCGACTCGTCCGCCATCTCCCCAGTCTTCCGCTTGTCTCCTGCCCGGCTGCACCATAGCCACATTTGTTTGGTGAACGCGGCAAAAAAAGAGCCGCAAAAAAAACTTTTTGTGTGATGAAACCGCGAGGCCCAATGGTGCGTTCTTTGGTTATGGAGACATGCGTTCTGCGGGGCGCTGCATTGCAAAACGACTCAGCGTATGGTGCTGCGGTCGTTTCAAAATAAAGATCCCCTATGAAAATTCTGGTCACCGGCAGCGCAGGGCATTTGGGCGAAGCGTTGGTGCGCACACTGCGCCAGCGCGGCGACCAGGTGGTCGCCGTCGATATTCTATCATCTCCCTTTACCACCCATTTGGGGTCGATCACGGATCCGACTTTTGTGGCGTCGTGCATGGACGGCATCGAGGCGGTCATTCATTCGGCCACGCTGCATAAGCCCCATGTGGCCACCCACAGCCGCCAGGACTTTGTGGACACCAACATCACCGGCACACTGACGTTGCTGGAGGAAGCGGCACGCCGGGACACCGGCGCCTTTATCTTCACAAGCACTACAAGCGTGTTCGGCAACGCCCTGGTACCGCCCCCTGGGGAACCTGCCGCCTGGATAACCGAAGACGTCATGCCGGTGCCCAAGAACATCTACGGCGTTACAAAGGCAGCCGCGGAAGATCTGTGCCAACTCATGCACCGGAAAGCGGGCCTTCCCTGCCTGGTGCTGCGCACATCGCGCTTCTTCCCGGAAGAAGACGACAATAAAGAGAAACGCGAAGCGTTCGCCGACGACAATGCGAAAACGTCAGAGTTCCTGTTTCGCCGGGTGGATATCGGCGACGCTGTGGGCGCGCACTTAAACGCGCTTGAGCGGGCATCCCAGATCGGTTTCGGCAAGTACATCATCAGCGCCACCACCCCGTTCCAGCCCCACGATTTGGCGGATTTACGACGAGATGCGCCCGCTGTAGTGGCTCGGTATGTGCCGGCTTTCAAAGCCGAATATGAAAAACGCGGCTGGCGCATGTTTCCCTCCATCGACCGGGTCTATGTGAATGAAAAGGCGCGCCGGGAGCTGGGCTGGCGGCCGAAGGTCGGCTTCGAGGCGATCATCCATGCACTGACAACGGGTGGGAGCTGGCGCAGCCCCCTGGCCAAAGTGATCGGTGCAAAGGGCTATCACGATCAGATTTTTGATGAAGGCCCGTACCCGGTCGATTAAGTCAATCGGAACTGAACCGATCACCGCGGTTTTCCGTAAAAGCAGGAGATGCCAACAGAAGGAAGTGCCGCATGCAGGTTTTACGGAAATCGCTCATGGCGTATGTGGGGGGAGGAGCGGTTTTGATCGCTTTCGTCACGGCCGCCATGGCGGATGACTTCACCACATCGTTCCAGGTCGATCTCGATCAATATGCGGGGCTTTGGTACGACACCGCCCGCACGCCCAACCGGTTCCAAGACAATACGATCACCAAAGAGGGGAAGGATTATGGGGCGTGCTTCAATTCCACTGCCAACTACACGGTTTCAAGCTCCAGTTCTATCGACGTGCTCAACCGGTGCCAACGGCGCGCCGGCGACGGGAGCGTCACCGAGGAAACCATCACCGGCATCGCGCTGGCGGACAACGATCCGCAAAACCGCAAGCTGAAGATTGCGTTTGGCAGCAGCGTCGCGCGCTTCTTCCAGCGGGCTTTTGCCAGCCGGGGCGGTTTCGATTACTGGATCTACTGTTTAGGTCCGGTCAACGGCGATAACCTTTACGACTGGGCCGTCGTTAGCGGCGCCGATAAGACCTTCATCTTTGTACTGACGAGAGACCAGTTCATCACAGACGATCTAAAACAAGAGATCCTGACCTGTTCGCAAAAAGAAGGGCTGCCGGTGGGGGAGCTAATCTACACGCAAGAAAAACTCTAGCCGTCATCCACACATTGGAAGACGCCTTCCGGGATGACGACCCAATTCTGTTTGCGTTTGGTCCAATAATGACTGTCCGGCCGGAGGATGGATGTATCGTCCAGCGTTCCGGCCTTTAAGCTCATACCCCATTCACCGCCGTGATAGATCCGGCTGCCGCATTCCGGACAAAAGGTACAGGTTTTGATCCGTCCACTGTCACAGGTCCAGTCAAAACTTTTGAGCGTCCCCGACACCAGATGAAATGCGGCCGGGTCTACATCCAGGCTTAAGCCAAACGCACTGCTCGACTGCTTCTGGCAATCAAGGCAGTGGCAAACCGCCAAACCCTTTGGATTTCCTCGAATCTCGTAACGAATGTGGCCGCATTGGCAGCCGCCTTCAATGGGTTTGGCCATCTCTCTCGTCCCGGTTCAGCTTGACCCTTAGACATGGGAAGTAGAAACTCTGGCATTCGAGAACACAAGCCGTTGGGGAGCAGATATGAAGTCATTCCTGCCACTATTTGTCATTGCTGCCGCAATGTTGGGCCTTGCACCCGCGTTGGCGGAAGAAGAACCACAAAGGTCGATCGGCAATGGGGATGCCAACTGGATCATCACGGAAGGCGCCACGCGCGACGGCGCCACTTTCACCTTCCCGGAAGTACACATTGACGGCAATGGTTGGCTGGTAATGCATCCGTTCCAGGACGGCAAGCCAAATGGCAACGTTTATGTGGGTTACACCTATGTCAATGATGGAACGAACAAAGACGTCGACATCATTGTCAGTCCGACTCCGGAGACGGGCGACATGTATATTGTCATGCTGCACAGAGACGTGAACGAGAACAAAACATTTGATTTCGTCTTTATAGACGGTCCGCATTTCGGGGATGGCACACATGTGCTCGACCGCGCCGTGTTTGAAGGCACCAAAATGATCGGCCACGCTTACGCGGCGCCGTAACGGCTCGGTCACCTAGTCGGCCCACTCCCCGCCCCTACCACCCGATGAGGTTACCCTTGGGGTGGTAGGGGGGAGCGGGCGGCCGGGACACATAATCCAATGGGGGGAGACAATGCTTCGGTTTAGACAATTCGTATTGTTGGTAAGTGCGGCGCTCGCCGGCTACATCAGCTACAACGCGTTGAATTCGCCAGGCGACGTGCTTGCAGAATTCGACATTCTTGCGCTCACGGCAGACGCCCGTAACGAAATCCGCGCCCAATATGGCGGATTCTTCTTGGTCGTCGCTCTGACGCTGTTGGCAAGCCTTTTCAATTTGCTGAAAGCGCGCACCGGTCTATTCATTATACTGATCACCGCGGGAGGCGTTCTTACCGGACGTTTGTTGAGCCTCTACTTCGAGGGTATCGAAGTCTGGGACAGCTATTCTCAGACGGTACAGGCATTTTTCTTGATTGACGGCCTGCTTGTCTTATTTGCGTTGATCGGATTGTTGGGCAGTAGAAGAAGCGCCTAAGCGGGACCGGCAATTTCCTGTAGCGCTGCGCGGAGCTGGGACGCGTCCAAATCCTCCAACGGCAACGCCACAAATGCCCCAAGACGCCGATGAAGCAAATCGTAAGCTTCAACGAACGCAGCATCGCACGTATCGTCATCGCCCTTAACAGCTGCCGGATCTGCTATACCCCAATGGATGGTCATCGGATGGCCGGGCCAGACCGGACAAGACTCGGCAGCGGCGTGATCACAGACGGTGAATACAAAATCGACGGGGGCGGCGTCTGCACCGGCGAATTCATCCCAACTCTTAGAGCGTAACGCCGACGTATCATGGCCGCGCGATTTCAACGTGGAGAGGGCGCGCGGGTGAACCTCACCGGCCGGCTGCGATCCGGCGGAAAACGCCTGAAATCGGGCTCCCGCCAAATGGTTGAGAATTGCCTCTGCCATGATGGAGCGGGCGGAATTCCCCACACACAAAAACAAGACAATGAATTTTCGTCCTTTCATGCGCCGTAGATTTTCATGTTTGTGCGACGACTGCGCGACGGCACGCACCCCTCACGCAATGGCTGACAGGAACGGCAGGCCCATCATCGCTTCCGCCAGGGTGTACAGAACGAATCCGACAAACAGAAACGTAAAGCAGACCACTGCCGTTTGGCCCAATCGGTACGGCAATACCTGTCCGGCGATGAACCCGAATGCCGGGATGAAGTGCATGGCGTGGGAGGCAAAGAAATGGGCTACGCGCAAATCGCCACCGTCCCGTGCCCACCCCATCAGCGGATAGGCCTCGGCATCCGACAAATTACCGCCGACAAAGTGGCCCACTTGTTGAGTGTCGTAGCCCATGGCACCTGCTGCTCCCATGCCCGACATGTAGCCCGCGACCGCAACCGTGAGGACAAAGGTCAGGACCAAACCCAACACGAGGGATTGACGAAACACAGGCTCCAACATGCTCTGCTGGTCGCGCCAAATCAGCCAACTATAGACAAGCGTCGGCGTGGTGAGAAAGACCGCCAGACCACCCATCACAGGATAGACCGCTGACATTAGGGGCGTGTCCATATTGAAATGGGATTCAATACCGTTGGCAGCAGCACCGGCGATCCATATCATTTCAAGGATAACCGCAATGGCAACCGCCCCGGAATAAAACCGATAGCCACTGCTTTGCGTGGTCCCCGCCGGCAGCCACCGGGCAAAGAACACCAACGTCAACAGATAGACGACGAGCGCAAGGTCGAACTTAAGGGGTTTGATCCACACATTGATGCCCAGCAGCGTTCGGGTGTCGACCGCAAAGGCCGCCATCATAGGAATCGCCGCGATGATCAATCCAATCGCCGTGGCGGCGAATATTGGCTCCTGTCGCAAGAACCCAAAGTTCGAGTCCGTTATATCTGTCGACTGATGATCCAATGACAAAGCCATTGTCATGTCTATCTCTCCATGAATTGATGATTAGGCGACCGCAGCGGACCGCGTTGCGCCGCGCGCTGCACGAAGGCCCAAGAACACAAGCAACCCGATCGGGCCGAACAGGAAGGTCAGCGCCAAACAGGGCAGCACCAGCAAATGTGGTATGCGCTCGTCGCGTGCGACGCGCACTTCCCAGGCGCCGATGAACAAATCGAACGCCAAAAAATGCACCCACCCGGCAAGCGCCGTTTCGGGCTGATCGAACAGTGCCATCACATTGGCGAGCGTATCGAAGCCGCCGTCGGCACCCGCCCAATAGACCAGGATCAAGGCCGTATAGCCCACGGACAAAATTAGCGGGATCAAAATGCCGGCAATGCCGTCCGCCCATTTAGGGGCCAGGGGCGATGCCACCAGAACCGCCCACCCTGCCAAGGCCGTTAAGTTCGCAAACCTGAAAATGGTATCGATATCCATCGTCTAGCTCCTGTTTCCCATCGAATCTTGACAATGTCAGGATCAAAAATAAGATGAATCTTGACAGTGTCAAGCAAATATTTTGACAACGTCAAGATTAAGCGCTAGCAAGAGCGCATGAGCAAAACAGAAACGACAAAAAAGCCAACAAAAGCAGGAACTTATCATCATGGTGATTTGCGGGCAGCCCTGTTGGAAGCGGCTGAAACCGTGCTGGAAGAGAATGGCATTGAAGGGTTTTCGCTGCGCGCCGTCGCCAAGCAAGCCGGGGTCAGCCACGCGGCCCCCGCCCATCATTTTGGCGACACCGCGGGTTTGCTAACGGCGCTGGCAGCCGTCGGATATCAGCGCTTCATGGCCGCTCAGGAAGCGCGCCAAGCCAATGCAGAAAAAAACGCTTCCTCGCAAATGCAGGCATTGGGATTGGGCTATGTGGACTTTGCGCTCCAACATCCCGCCTTGTTTCGATTGGTGTTTTCATCGGACCGCACCAATTACGAGGACGAGACCCTTGCCAAACCCGCCAACCAAGCATTCGAGAAATTGGTCGACGGCACGCGAAATGTCGCCGGTATTGATCCCTACACAGATAACGAAGCCATGATCGACGTTCTGGCGGCGTGGGCCATGGTGCACGGGCTTGCGGATCTATTGAACGCCGGGCGCTTGGGGCCATTGCAGCGCATGTCCGATGCGGAGCGCGAGGAAGTCATCAAGAAAATCGTGGGCCGTCTAAGAAGGTAGCCTCGAGGCCTTCAGGGCAGTTCCTTTGTTCAATGTGCTTGCCAACGGGTATTTGTGCTAAGTAGGTGCATAGAAGGATTGCTAGAAAACAGAGCCGACAATCGGCCGGAGGAGTCAGTCCATGTCTTTGCCAAACATCTCCGTCGTCAAAGCTGCCGACAAAGACCGCGCCATTAAGACGATCACACTTGGTTTTTCGACAGACCCGGTCCAGCGTTGGATTTGGCCGGAGGCAGAGGCCTTCCTCAAAGCAAAGCCGAGATTTGCGGAAGCCTCTGCCGGAAAAGGGTTCGACCACGAAACCGTCTATGCCGTGGACGGTTTCAAAGGCGTTGCCATGTGGCTACCGCCGGGTGTTCACACGGATGGCGACGCCATGGGCGCCATAGTGGCGGAGACCGCACGGCCCGAAATCCTGGAGGATCTCATCAACATTGGCCGCAGCCTGTCCGAGGCCCATCCACAAGAGCCGCACTGGTATTTGAACTTTATCGCCTGCGATCCGGCACATCTGGGCCAGGGATTAGGCTCGGCGCTGATGAAACACGCCTTACGCATTGTGGATGAATCGGGAACTGCCGCCTATTTGGAGTCGTCCAACCCGCGGAACATGACGCTGTACCAGCGCCACGGCTTCGAGACGGTTAGAGAAATACAGCATGGCGGCGCGCCACCACTCTATCCGATGATCCGCTCGGCGCGCCGATGAGTGCCCGGAGCGATGCGACGTCGATGGCTCAGCACGCTTCAGAACAGTCATTCGATGTTATTGTGGTGGGCGCGGGATTTGCCGGCCTCTATCAACTCTACCAGTTGCGCAAGAAGGGATTCTCCGTTCGCTTGCTTGAAGCGGGCGCCAAGCCCGGTGGCATTTGGTATTGGAACTGCTATCCCGGTGCGCGGGTCGACACACACGTGCCGATTTATGAGTACTCCATGGAATCCCTCTGGCAAGAGTGGAATTGGAGCGAACGTTTTCCAGGCCGCGACGAGCTAAGGCGCTATTTCGATTACGTGGACGAGAAACTCGATCTAAGCCGCGACATTGACTACGACACCCGCGTCACAGGCGCCGAATTCGATACACAAGAGAATCAATGGCGGATCGAAACGGAATCAGGACCTCTCTACAGCGCCCAGTATTTTGTTCTGTGTACGGGGTTTGCGGCAAAGCCTTATATTCCTGACTTGAAAGGCTTGAAGGAATTTCAAGGTCCCTGTCATCACACGGCTCTGTGGCCGCAAGAGGGACTCGACCTTGCCGGCAAGCGTGTGGGCGTGATCGGCACCGGCGCCAGCGGGGTGCAGGTGATCCAAGAGGCCGCCGCTGAAGCGGCACACCTCACCATCTTTCAGCGCACGCCGATGATTGCCCTGCCCATGCAACAGCAGGCATTGAGCCCGGAGGGACAAGCGCGCGAAAAACTTTCCTATCGCGAACGCTATGCCCGGCGCCCGGAAACCGGTGCGGGCTTTGACTATACCGGCCGGGAAGACACGGCCCTTGAGCATTCCCAAGAAGAACGGGATGCCGTCTATGACGGCCTGTGGCAGGCAGGCGGTTTGCGTTTTTGGGCCGCCAATTTCATGGATATTGGGCGGGATGAAGACGCCAATCTGACCGCCTATAATTTCTGGAAGGAACGTACCCGCGCGCGGATCAAAGATCCGGCACTCCATGAAAAGCTTGCGCCAGATGTGCCGCCCCATCCGTTCGGCACCAAGCGCCCGTCGCTCGAGCAAAACTATTATGAGGTGTTCAACCAGGACAATGTGCATCTGGTGGACCTGAAAGACACGCCCATTCTTGAAATCACCGAGAGCGGCATCCGCACCGGCGAGAAGCACATTGATCTCGATGTGATCGTGCTGGCCACAGGGTTCGATGCGGTGACGGGAGGCCTTACTCAGATCGACATCCGGGGCACACAGGGTAAGACCCTCAAAGAAAAATGGGCCGAGGGTGTTCGAACCCACCTTGGTATCGCGTCTACAGGCTTTCCCAATCTATTGTTTCTGTACGGACCACAAAGCCCTGCCGGATTCTGCAACGGCCCCACTTGCGCCGAAGTACAAGGCGACTGGATCATCGGCCTGCTGGAACATATGCGCGGCGGCAACGGGCGCCGAATTGAGCCCACCGCAAAAGCGGAAGAAACGTGGAACGGCATCATGGAAGAGATAGTCGCCGACACCCTGCTGCCCAAGGCCGACAGTTGGTATATGGGCGCCAACATTCCCGGGAAACCGCGCCAACTTCTCAATTTCCCGGGTGTCGCCATCTACATGGACTTTTGTAAGGCCTGCGCCGATAACGGCTATGAGGGCTTTAGCATTTCCTAAGCTAGAGCGCCGCTCTTACCCCTCCGCAGCCACGGACGGCAGGCCCATGGCCAAGCGACCGGTAAAGTGCTGCTGCTTTTTCTCCGGCAGCGGATGGAATTGGCCGCCATGGGCATCGCGCAACAGACGTTCCAGTCCCGTCTTGCGGAACAAACCCGTGCCGCCGGTGGCTTCCAGCGCCTTTTCGGCCGCGGCGATCACATGATTGGCGCAGATGGTTTTACGCACCAACACATCGCTTGCAATCTGTTCGCTCGGCGTGAAGGAAAAATCATCACACAGATCGATCATCGAGTCGCAAGCGATCTGAGCGGTGGTAAGCAGGTTCACCATTTCACCAAGCAAGAAGGGTGTCGCCGGATCGCCAGATTTTTTCTTGGCACGGTCCATGGCGATGACGGCGGCCGCTTCCGCAACCCCCACATAGGCCGACATCACCAACGGCATGGCAACCGTGACGATCACGGCGAACGCCATATGGAAAGGCCCGCGCGGGCGCTTCATGCCGATGGCCTCTTCCGGCACAAACACGTCTTCGAAACGCATGGTTTGCGAGCCGGTGGAGCGCATGGTCATGGTTTGCCAATCGTCCATCAACGTCACCCCGTCCTGCTTGATCGGCAGGGGGAAGTGCAATACTGACGGGCCGTCTTCTGGACAATCATAAGCACAGGATGTGACCGCAATGTCGCCCACGGGCGAGCCGCTGCCAAAGGGCTTAACGGCCGAAATGCGATAACCGCCCTCCACTTTGGCAGCGGTGCCATTGGAGTCGAGCCAGTCATTGGCGCCTGTGCTCACAAGCACCATCTCACCAGCCGCGACTTTCTCCAGCAACGCTTTGCCGGGCTTGCCGTCTTGATGATTTTTGCGCGCCGCGCTCACCAGGTGCTGATGCATGGACACGGCAAGCGCCGTCGACGGACAATAATGGGCAAGGCCACGCAGGAACGCACACATGTCCCGATGGCTTGCACCGCCTCCACCCAGGTCTTCCGGCACCAGCGCCGAAAACACCTTATGGGATTTCAGCACGTTGTAATTTTCATAGACGAAGGCGTCATTCTGTTCCATCTCGGCCGAGGCTTTTGCAAAACCGGGTCCGACCTTGTCGAGAATGTCTGTCAGCTGAATGGTCATGGCATCTCTCCTGATAAGCCGCGCGGAACGCGGCCTTAACTTGCCTTCTTTAAGTCACTGCCGGGCTTACCACCCGCCATTTCATGCACGGCGGCTGCTGTGAGCGTTTGGCCGCCGATCGCCCAATCGCCCTGCTCCACCTCTTGGATGCGCACCCAGGTGACGGGGCGCATGGCTTCGCCTTCCACCGCGACCATGGCGTCGGTCACTCTCTCGATGATCTCCTGCTTCTGGTCTTGGGTGAAGACATCTTTGATCACATCAACGGTTACCAATGGCATTTTACTCTCTCCTTTGTTTGCGCCGGAGACCGTCTCCGGTGTTGCGCAAACAGATAGGGTGAGCCCCCCGATCCCTAAAGTTCAGGGATTGAAGCAACCCACTACACATTCTAAAGTAAGCAACTTCACGTTTTGAAGTTACGCTTGAACCTGCTGATTTCAGAGGAATTCCAATGCGTTACGGCCAGTTTTGCCCCATCGCCAAAGCCACGGAAATCTTGGGCGAGAAGTGGACGGTGCTAATCATCCGCGAATTCCTCATGGGCGCCCGGCGCTTCAACGAGCTGCAGCGGGGCCTGGGATTGATCTCACCGGCACTGCTGACAAGCCGCCTGAAGATGCTCGAGGAACAAGGCATCATCGTTAAACGCAAAATTACCGGCCAGAAAGGCTACGAATACTTTCCAACGGAAGCCTGCGAACAATTGCTGCCCGTATTGGTCGCCATGGGCGAATGGGGATTGTGTTGGGCCAAGCACAATCTGATCGACGAGGATTTCGACGTTGAGTTTTTGATGCTGTATCTGGAGCGCAGCGTCGATCCGGACAAACTTGTCGGCGATGACGCGGTAATCCGCTTTGAGTTCACGGATCTGGAACAGCAGAATCTGTTTTGGTTGCTGGTGCACGATCAAAAGGTGGAATTGTGCGTGAAGGATCCCGGCCGCGAAGTGGATGTGTTCTTTAAGGGCACCGTCCGTACCATGACGGATGTGTGGATGGGCGACAGGACCTATAAGGAGGCGATCAAGTCGGGTGACCTGTATGTGCATGGGCCCACCGCGTTGACGCGCAACATTTCATCCTGGCTTAAGCCCAGCATCTTCGGCGACTCGCCACGAACGCCGCAACCCGCGGCCGCCGCTTCATAGATGTGGCGGGATAAGGGGGATGATTGTCTGGGACCGTGCCATTGAATAGTGCACAACCGCGACCATCTTGCAGGGCTCCAGCAAAGTGCACAAAAAGGGGGACGAGACGATGACGTTACCGACCATCTCCACCGCCACGGCCGACGACCGGGAGCGCGTCTTTCAAACCATTACGCTTGGCTTCTCGGCGGACCCGGTGAGCCGCTGGATTTGGCCCGAGGCGGCCGACTACCTCAAATACATGCGCGCCTTCGCGGAAGCGTTTGGCGGCCGCGCCTTCGACAGCAATTCCGCTTATTTCGCAAATGATTGCGGCGCTGCGGCGCTTTGGTTGGCGCCCGGCACCGACCCGGACGGTGATGCGATCGAGCGGATCATGGCAGAAAGCGTCCGTGAAGAAATCGCCGAAGACGTTGAAAAATTCCTTGGCGCCATGGATAAGTTTCACCCCCATGACGAACCGTGCTGGTACCTGCCGCTGATTGCGGCAGACCCCGCCTTTATCGGTCAGGGGTTGGGCGCCGCATTGATGAAGCACGCCCTGCAGCGCTGCGATGAAGATGGGGTGATCGCCTATTTGGAATCATCGAACCCACGCAACATCTCGCTTTATCAGCGCCATGGGTTCGAGGTCATGGGCGAAATTCAAGAAGGCTCCTCACCGGTCATGACACCCATGATCCGGCAAGCAAGCTAGTAAAACAAAGAAGAAGCCGTATTTAAGCGTTACCCGGTCGATCGTGCGATCGCGCTTTACTGTATATTGAACGCGTCCATGAACGCGCCGGCGCTGGGGGCTTGGCCGTGGCCTTGTCCATGACCACCACCGTTCGCGCTTCCCAAGGCACCGAAATCGCCACTGCTGATGGTCGACGAAATCTCGCCGACGAACGCGCTGTACTCGCTGGTCGGGGACGGCGCACCGTCATTGGTTTCAGGGCCGCCCGTAATCGTCTTGGCAACGCCCACATCATACGAATTGGCAATCGCGCCAGGTCCCGTCATGGAGAGCAAGCCGTCATCCATCAAGAAGCCGCCGTCCAGACCGATAGAGTCGCTGTTCGCCCCGGTGCCACTGACCCCTAGAATAGTAAGGTTGTTGCCATTTTCCGGATTGGGATCGTTCACCATCCGTTTGGGCACATCCTCAATTTCGATGGACGCGGTGTGGGCACTGGCATCAGGGTCCGTGTTTTCCTCAACGGCCACACTGCCGTCCACCAAGAGAGACGCCGTCCCGTTTTGGCCTTTGAAGGTCAGAATATCTTGTGCCAGGGCCGGCCCGGCGAGAAGTGAAAACACCGCCGTGGCAAACAGCCAGGATGAGTTGCGCACACTCATCGCGTTACCTCAGTCAATACGAATCCCAAACTAAACTAGTCGTACCCCAACAACATGGTTAAGAAAACCTCAACGAGACGATTTGGACGGCAATTCCCTTTAAATCCGATGGACATGCTTAATTTTGGTCCGCGCCGTCGCTGACCCCGCGTAACCGAATGGCGGATTTCAAACGAAGCGCTTGACAACTCTCCCCATATATATAACCATATTGTTATGGAACAAATTGGTTATATGACGGCTCCGCCTAATCTGGATGCCATTTTTTCGGCACTGGCGGACGGCACACGGCGGGACATCCTGTCTCGGCTGGCAGAAGGCCAAGCCTCCGTCACCGAATTGGCGGCGCCGTTCAAGATCAGCCAGCCGGCGGTGTCGAAGCACTTGAAAGTGCTGGAACGGGCCGGCCTGATCGAACGGGACGTGGACGAACAACGGCGGCCCGCCCGGTTGCGCGCCGAAAATATGGCGGCCGCCGTCGATTGGCTCGCCAATTTCAAAGAGTTTTGGGGAAAGAGTTTCGAACAGCTCGACGACCTGCTCATCGAACTCAAACAGTCGGAAGCGAAGGACAAAAACTTATGAGTGACTTGCCGGAATATGTTCTCGACCGGGAATTCGATGCGCCCCGCGCGCTGGTGTGGCGCACCTGGACCGAACCGGAATTGCTGGCGCGTTGGTATGGGCCCAATGTGGAAACCATCATCCACAAATTCGATCTGAAGCCCGGCGGACTGTGGCTCAACGAAATGAAAATGGGCGAGATGTCCGATCTCAGCCGCAGCGAATTCCAAGAAGTGGTGCCGCAAGACAAGATCGTCTGGCACCAGTCCTCCACCGACGCGGACTGGAACATCATCTCCAATCCCATGATGCCCGATTGGCCGAAGGTGGTCGCCACCACGGTCACCTTCGAAGACAAAGGCACCAAGACATTCGTTCAATTGAAATGGGTGCCCCATAAGGCAACCGAGGCGGAGATCGCCTGCTTTGCCGGCGCGATGGAACGGTTCGGCTCCGGTTGGGGTGCGGGCTACCAGATCATCGACGAAATCCTGGCGGAATTGCAGGCGGGCAAGTAGAGCGGCGTACCCGGTCAATCGGTGGCAGGGCAACCTTATGTTGCCCTGCCGATCCACTTACGCGGCAATGCTTCTGAGCATCCACTTCGCCGACCGGTGTTTGGTCAAGCTGTCGGCGACAAAGCCGGCGACGACTTCGTCTCCCGCTTCATTGGCAGCGGCCAATGAGGCCGACAAAGCCCGCTCGACGGCCGCGTGTCCGTCCACCAGATCCCGGACCATGTCCGTGGCATTCGCGTCGTATTTGACCGGACCCAAATCGTTCCCGGACTGAATATCTTCCAGCGAGAGGGTCACTTTCTGGTCCAAGCCCCGGATGAGTTCGGCGACCGTGTCGATCTGATCCTTGAGGGCCTCATATTGCTCTTCGAACAATTGATGCAGCGAGACAAAGTTCGGCCCGTCCACATTCCAGTGATAGTTCTGGGTTTTGTAGTAAAGCGCGTAGCTGTTATTTAGCACTGCGGTAAGCGAGGTGGCGACAGTGTTGTTATCCATGACTCTGCTCCTTTTCTTGAAAATCGCCATTGTCATGGAGATAGGGGTCTGCCGCCTTCCGTTGAAATCGATTGTTTCTATGGCACCGATTGACCCCGGCAATCTTGACGCCGCCGGCGACCGTCGATCACTCACAGCTTGTGACCAAAACCAATTCTGGTATTGATGAAGCCCTTCATTACTGGTGGCTGTGCTTTGTTGGAGACCGGACCATGGGTTTTGCCTACCTGTTGGACAAGATCAATCGCCATGAATTTGAGTCAATTCCATTCAAGCACTTAGAAATAAACGACTTTTTCGAACAAGCCCATTTCGAGGAGATAACTGCTTCGCCGGAAGTACAGATAGGCATCACAAAGAATGACGCCGACCTCATCGACCGTCTGGTGGCACTGGGGTTTGAACCGATAGAGTTTCCCGGCACCACACAGGACATCAATGCGTATCTCGGCTGGCGGGCAGGCCGGACGAAGCATCACAATCTGACAATATGCGAAGGTTTCGGCATTACTTTCCGATTGAGTACGCCGAAAACGCCGTTGCTGGCCGATTTGAATGAGTTTTTCCGCTCGGACGATTTTGTTGACTGTATTGCCGACAAGTTTGGCGTCGATCGAACCGCGACTTATCTCGACAACGGTCTACAAAAGTATCTGGACGGTTATGAGATTAGTCCGCATCCGGATATTCGCAAAAAGGCCCTGACCTATATGATCAACGCCAATCCGGGCACGAATTCCGAAATGGAGAATTTTCATACCCACTACATGATTTTTGCGGACGAATATAAGTATGTACAGGAGTATTGGCGGTACAATCCCGACAGCGATCGTTGCTGGGTTCCCTGGCATTGGTGCCGGACGGTCAAGCAGCAAACCAAAAACAATAGCTTAGTGATGTTTTCACCGTCCGATCAGACGCTTCACGCCATTCGCACCAAGTACGATCATCTCATTGCACAACGCACCCAGTTTTACGGAAACCTTTGGTATCACGAAGACCCGGCGTTGACGAAGCCAAGTTGGAGCGACTACGTCATCTCCCCGTCGCCCGAGGAGCGAAACTTCATCCCGTTCAAGCAAAGGCTAAGGCGACTCAAGGCGCTGTTGTCGCCCTAATACTTGCCGCCGGTGACTGTTCGAAAAATCCGTCGCGCTTGATGATACAATTGCGGGTTTCCTCTCAACCGATCGGCAATGTTCCTGGCCAGGCCAGGCTTGGCCTTTAGCCGGTGCAATGGCGCATCGCCAACGACCTGATAGAGTGCGCGCGCATCCATGACGGTTCCGTTTCCGCTCGGCTCTCGGATGAAGTAGCCGATTTGCAATGTTCGAATTCCGGTGCGTTCTTGCCAATCCTCGAATGCGCGCTTCTCCGCTTCGTCCTCGCCGAGAAATTCATCAAACAGCAACAAACTGCCACTCTGCAAAAGAGGCGTAAGCCAGTCCAGCACCGTCGTTGTCGAACTGTAAAGATCCGCGTCTAGCGAAGCGAAGGCTACTTTCCCGACCCTTTGCGCCAACGCCTCCGTCAGTGACTCTTCGAAAAAGCCCTCGACGATTTCCACCCCTGAAATCTTCGGCGGCTCACAGGCAAACGCACCTACTTCAAGGCCCTCATAGGTCTCTTGCAGACCCTGGAACGAGTCGCAGGCGAAGATCTGTTTCTTGCCATTGTTATCGAAGTGCTTTTCCATTCGATCCGCCTCGCGGCGAATGACGCGCGTTGAAGCACCTTCGGCGACACCGAACTCCATGATGTGACCAGGTATCTCGTAGGCGAGACCGACAACCATTCTAAGAATAGCAGCGCGCGACAGCAGGGCTGTTCTTGGGCTTACGAATTCCCAATCGGCATCTTGTTGCAACATAAACTCCTCACCCAAAACTTATCTGCGTCGTGCAATCCGCAGTGCCATCCATTCTATCTACAGCGCATGCGAATACCTAGCGGCCCCGCGTTCACCTTCATCAGATCGCGTGTCACAAAACATCAGCACCTCAATCCTCAAACCCCACAAAGGTTGCCGCTTCATCCACCGACTTGCGGCGGGAAACCACCCCATTGGCGGGAAAACTATCGTCCGGGAACCCCATGGCCACGCAAATCATGATCACCTGATCGTCGGGGATTTGCGCATGTTCGCGCACCACGGGCGATTGCATGATGCCCTGGCTGTTGATCACGCAGCCGAGCCCGCGCGACCACGCCGCATTCACAAGCGCATTCGTCACCGCCCCACAATCGAATGGCGCGATATCGCCCCCGTGGATCGACCGGTCATAGGTAACGACCACAGACACGGGCGCATCGAATTGGCGGAAGCCGCGCAGCACCCAGTCTTGGCGCGCCGCTTTGTCGTGCCGCTCGATCCCCATCACGGCAAAGAGCTGTTTGGCAATTTCGATTTGCCGTTCCCGATGGACGCCTTCATAGGCGCCGTGGCTGCGGAATTCTCGGCTGTCCGGCACACCTGCTAAGTTCCGCTCCACATTGCCGGCGCGAATGCGATTGAGCGTGTCACCCGCGACCACATAGAAGTTCCATGGCTGGGTGTTGAGCGACGACGGCGCCCGCATGGCCATTTCGATCACTTCCCGGATCAACGACTTGGGCACGGGCTCTTGCTTGTAGCCCCTGATGCTCCGCCGCCCCAAAACAACTTCATCGTAGTTCACTGTCCGCTCCTCGAGATTCCGCAAGCCGTCTTCCTACAGGCTGCGGGCCCCGCCATCAACGCCGATTGTGCGAAGGCTCCCGAGTCCCTAAAGTCATGAAAAACAAAAGATAGGGAGGCGACCATGGATTGGACGGAAACATCCCGCACGCGGCTCATGACCATTGAGGATGCCGTGGCCCTTGTGAAAAGCGGCCAAACCATTGTCACTGGCATTCCCGAACCGGTTTATTTCCTCAACGCCTTGGCCCAGCGAACGGACCTGTCGGACGTGTCGGTCACCAGCGCCCTGGGCGGGCCGGGTTTGCAGGCGATTGCGCAAAATCCCGGTTTCGCCGCCATCACCTCCTTCAGCAACATCTATATCCGGGACGATGTGCTGGCCGGCCGCATTGCCTTCCGGCCCGGCGGCTTCTTTGGTGCCGCCAAACAGATGACGTCGCTCAAGCCCGACCTGGTGGTGCTCACGGTTACGGCGCCCGAGGCCGACGGCACGGTGCGCCCCGGCTGTGTCATGGCGTTTGACGACACGCTGATGCGCAACGCCAAGGAATCAGGCGCCACGGTGTTGGCCCTGGTGGATGAAAACGAACCGCGCGCCTACGGCGCAGCGTTTCATGTGAGTGACTTCGACGGCATCATCCCGCAGCCGGCAAAGGAAGCCGCACCGCGTTTGTTGTATGAGGAATCTCCCCATGCGAGCGCGATTGCCGAAACGCTGGCGGAATTCGTGCCCGACGGCGCCACCTTGCAAGGAGGTGTGGGAGACGTGCCCGACTTTGCGCTGGCCAAGCTCACCCATCTCAAGGACCCTGGGGTGCACACGGAGGTTTTGGGGGCCGGGCTGGCCACACTCGTCGACCAAGGCATTGCCACCAGCATCCACAAACCACGCAACACGGGCAAGGCCACGTATACCATGGCCAATGGACAAGCGATCGACATGGTGGGCGATGACGAGCGCTATCGCATTTTGGGGTCAAGCGATTGTCTGGACCCGCGCATCATCGCGGAGAACCCCAGGCTGCGTTGCGTGAATGCCGCCGTCGCTGTGGATCTTTACGGGCAGGGGTCCGCGGAGATGGTGAACGGCAAGCAGTTTTCCGGCATTGGCGGTCAGCAGGATTTCCTGCGGGCGTGTCACCTGTCGGAAGACGCGCTGGCCATCATTGTGTTGGAATCCACCGCACGCAATGACACGATTTCCCGCATCTGCCCGGTGATCCCCGAAGGCAATGTGATTTCCGCCACGCGCTATGACATCGATGTGGTCATCACCGAATACGGCGCCGCGGTGCTGCAGCACGCCACGGTCAAGGAACGGGCGGAGCGCTTGATCGCCATCGCCCACCCTAAATTCCGCGAAGAACTCGAACGCGGGGCCCGTGAACGGGGTATACTGACAAACTAAGGGACATCACCATGACCGTTCATGTGCAGCGCGACGGCGCCATCACCACCATCACCTTGGACCGGCCAGAGGTGATGAATGCGTTCGACCGGGCGCACTATGCCGCCGTCAATGACGCCATTGCAGCATTCGAAGCGGACGATGACGCCCGGGTCGGCATCATCCAAAGCAATGTGGAACGCGCCTTTTCGGTGGGCGTAGATCTCAAGGATCTCAACAAGGCCATGGCCGAAGAGCGCTTGGGACGCGAGGAATTGGCGGCCAAGTTGGCGCTCACCATCGGTAAGGAAGGGGCCGTGCGCAAGCCGCTTGTGGCCGCCATGAACGGCTATTGCGTGGGCGAAGGTTTGGGCCTGGCGCTTTTTTGCGACATGCGCGTGGCGGCCGACAACGCCACCTTTTCGCTGCCGGAAGTGAAGCGCGGCATCACCACCGTGCGCGCGACCATTCGGCTGCCGCAGATCATAGGCCTTGGCCACGCCTTCGAGCTGCTGATGACCGGCGAGCCTAAAGACGCTCAGTGGGCGGAAAAAGTGGGCCTTGTCAATGCGGTTGTGCCTTATGCCGACCTTCCAGCGGCCGCACGCAAAATGGCGGAGGTGATCGCCGAAGCGAGCCCCAAAGCAGTGCAAAACATCAAAGAACTGGCGCTTAAAAGCTACAACATGTCTTTGGACGATGCCGTCGCGCTTGGCCTTCAGATGCGCAACAAAACCTCGCGCCAGGAATACACGGAAGGCGCCTCTGCCTTTATCGAGAAACGCAAAACCGACTTTTAGAATTAAGGGGACACAATACCTAGAATTAAGGGGACACAATACTTAATTGGGCAAACAGAGACGCAAACACCTCCGATTGGTTTTCCAATTAGGTATTGTGTCCCCTTAATTAATGAGGAGATCCCAATGACAGAAACCTGGCCTAAACCGCTGCAATCCGCGCGCGGCCCCCTACGGGCCGACAAACTCGATGGTGCTGCGGAAGGCATGGGGAATTGGGGGGCGGAGACCAAGGGCCTGGCCGCCGACGGGTTGGTTCCGCCGGATATGATCTGCGGGATGACGCTCTTCATCTTGTCGGAACAACCCCGCGATCCGGAAAAGAAGCAAAAAATTCCGGGCGGCGGGGGTGGCGTTGCCGGCGGCGTTTGGGTGCGCGAACGGTTCACCATTCACAGGCCGCTTCAACGGGACGACCGGTTTTCAGTGGCAGGTGAGAACATTGGGCGGCATGTGCACAAAGGCCGCCGATACAGCACCAGCCGGTGCACAACGGTCAACGAGACGGGCGACATCGCCGCAACAAACTTAACGACCGGACTGATGGCTTACAAAGTTGAGGAGGGGCTGGCGGAGTCTCTGGAAGGCGAAGATCCCAATGCGATCTCGGCCCCTGCGCCCGATTGGAGTGCCGCAAAAAATAATCCGTATCAAGAGCAACTCCGACGCTTAACCCCCGGCCAAATCCTTGGCGACTATCCCGTCCCTGTCGGTCTCGCGCTGATGCAAGCCCGGGATACGAAGAAGCCCGACAATCCCATTCACTCCGATCCGGAACTCGCCCGCAGGGCCGGCCTGTCCCGGCCCATAGCGGGCGGGTCGCACATTCTGGCATTCGCGCTGGAGCCAATCCTCGCCGAGGCCGGCCGGCAGGCTTTGTTCCATGGGGCCAGTTTCGACATTCGTTGGAAAGCGCCTGTCTATGCGGATCTCACCATCCGTCCAACCGCACTGGTTTCTGACGCATCCGAGAAGCAAGTCGTCTTTGACATCGAGGCGAAACTGGACGACGGCGCGACGGCCATGACCGGGCGCGTGACCATCCCACTGGCGTGACACGTTGCGGTGATATGTGCAGCCTTGTTAGAGCACTCTAGTCTGCCGTTCGACAGCGGTATTCTGCTTCCGCCCCAATAAGACATCTATTCACTTCTGTTTCACAATCGAATAGTCACCGGTGTGCGAGCTGTCACCTACTTCGCAACGTCCTACACAGACTATTCGAACAGTTCCTCGATCGCTGAGATGAGTGCCTCGTCGGAGAAGGGCTTTTCCAGGATGGCGATGACGCCCGCATCTTTCGCGCGTTTTCGGGCGGCTTTTGGCATGTTTCCTGAAATCATCACAATCGCGATTCCAGACTGTTCGCCCGCGAGACGTTCCGCCAGTTCCACACCTGTCATCCCGCTCATTTGGTGATCGAGAATGACGCCGTCGGGCGAAGCCTGCGCCGTTGACTCTAGAAACGCCGCACTCGTGGCAAACATGCTCACCAAATATCCAGATGACGTAAGCAACGCAGACAGTGAATCGCGGACAGCCTCGTCATCGTCGACAATAGCGATTGATTTGGGCATTGGTGGCTTCTTTTCCACTTTACACTTGGCGACGCCCCCAATCTTTCTCCCCACGCCACATCGAACTTTGTAAATTGGCAAACCGCTCCACCGCTGCAAATACGTATCACTACGTAGGTCAGGGCACCCAAAAGATAAATGCAGTAATTGCAATCAGTTACGGATTTGCACCGTCCGCTCCGATAACGCCTGCCGCAATGGCCATGCGGACCAAATGGGAGAGGTTGCGGGCGGCAAGTTTTTCGATGACACGCGCGCGATGAATTTCGACCGTGCGGGGACTGATGTCGAGGTCGTACGCGATAACTTTGTTGGGATGACCAAGCGCCACCTTCTCAAGGACTTGACGCTCTCGTGCCGTAAGCCGCTCAATGTTGGCCCGCGCGGCATCGGCGGCTGCTGCATCCGCGTGCATTTTTACGCCGCGAGAGAGCGCCTCGCGGACACTCCGCAGGATGAGCTCATCATCGATAGGCTTTTCGATAAAGTCGACTGCCCCAGCCTTCATGGCCTTTACCGCCATAGGCAAATCGCCGTGACCGGTAACAATGATAACCGGCAACGGGATTTTCATTTCCGTCAATCGCTCTTGCAGCTCCAGCCCGCTGAGACCCGGCATGCGAACGTCCGAGACAACACAGCCGACAGCGTCCGACCCAAGCGCTTCCAGGAAAGAGTCGGCTGACGCGTATGTTTTTACGGGTAGGTCGCTGGACTCAAGAAGCGTGCCGAGAGAATCACGCACGGCATCATCATCGTCCAACACGAAAACGGTCGGCGTATCATTCATGTTTCCGACTCACTTTGCGAGGTTAGCAGGGTGAAGCGAAATTTCATGCCGCCAGTCTCATTTTCTTCAGCGATCAGCGTGCCGCCATGGTCCTCCACAATTGAGCGGCAGATCGACAACCCGACACCCATGCCGGATTCTTTGGATGTGACAAATGCCTGAAAGAGCGTGTCCCTAACCTCGTTTGCCAGCCCTGGGCCATTGTCACTCACAGCCACCTCCACACCTCCACTTTGGTATGCCGCCACAAATACGTCGACGCGGCCTTCTTCCACGTTTTCGAGCGCCTCAAACGCGTTGCGCATCAGATTCACAACAACCTGCTGTATACGGATCTTATCGATCATCAATGGGTCGATTGCCGGGTCCACATGGAAGTTGATCTCAAAGGACGCGGTGCCAGCGGCTAACGCCGCCAGATTTACCGCTTCGCCGACCACCGCACCAACGTCCTCCAAGGATTGAGTGCTGTTTCCTTTGACAACGAACTCGCGGAGCCGCCGAATAATCTCTCCGGCGCGGAGCGCCTGATCTACCGCTTTTTCTATGCTTTCCACGGCGCGCGTGTTCGCATCTGGTTTGCTGCCGTTGAGGAATCTCTTGGCCGCACTGGCATAACCGGCGATCGCTGTCAGCGGCTGGTTAATCTCATGAGCCAGCTCGGAAGCCATTTCGCCCATGGCACTAAGCCGCGATAAATGCTGTAGATCTGCCTCCAGAATTCGGGCGCGCTCACGCGTCTGCGCAAGGGCGGCCTCGGCTTCCCGGCGCTTCGTAATGTCGCGAAACGAGATGACAGCGCCGAGGATAACGCCGTCTTCGACGATGGGCGTGCTCACATATTCCACGGGAAAGCTGCTGCCATCCTTACGCCAGAAAACTTCTGTGTCGACTCGGTGGACTTCGCCATCGCGAAAAGCTGCATATATCGGGCATTCCGAAACCGGATAGTGACGGCCGTCAGGGTGGGTATGGTGTATCAGCTCATGCTGTTTGTGCCCGATCATTTCTTCTAAAGTGTAGCCGCACATCTGCACTGCCGCGGGATTGGCGAACAGCGTGTAGCCTTGATTGTCGACGCCGTATACGCCGTCCCCAGACGCTTTCAAAATGAGATCGGTATAGTTTTGGGTCAATGCCTGGTTTTCGTCAGCCATAACCAGTGCTCCTGTTCGCCCGTCTCCTGGCAATTGAGAACAGAAAATAGCGCATTGATCGCATAGGTGCGACTACGTACGTACAACTCCGAATTTTCGCGTCCGCCCCCTTCCGGTAGATCTGGTCTTGCTTGAAGCCCGGTTTTGACACCAGGCACACGCCAGGGGAGATCCAACCATGACCAAAATATCCGCAGATAGCATCGTGATCGCGACGACGCCCAGCGATTCCGGGAGAAACCTCCTCCACCGTCGGGTCGCCCGGCTTGCTTTGCTCATCAAGCTTGAAGCGCCCGATATCATCATCCGCAATGAACGGCGCCTCATTGGCGAGGCCATGACGTCGGTCATCGCGTCCGCGAAATCTCACGTTCAGCCGGACACGGAAGAAACCTCCGTAGCGCGGAATTCTGACAGCCGGTGTTGCCCTGCGTACGCCGACAAAAATTGGGCGTTCGTTGACGATGGGCTGGCCTACCGTCCGCTCGAGAGTCGACCCGGTAACCAAACAGGGCTTCCAAAGTTAAGTCTTTGAAGGCGCCAAGATCCTACCCCGCACTGATGGTCATCATAGATCGTTGACCAACCACCGCACCGGGCCCCGTGCCCATCACCAAAGGAGATATACTGATGACGACTTCCGAACATAATCGCCGCGAAGACAGCGATCGCAAGGACTTGGACCGCCGCGACTTCCTGAATCGCGGAGCTGTTGGCATCGCAGCGGGCGCTACCGCCGCCGCCGTCGGACTTTCTACCTCCCACGCCAACGCTGCCGGGTTAAGCGCCTACGCCGATCCCGCCAACCCTGGCTTGCCGCAAATCGATATGGAAATCGATCCTGATCGCACGGCCCTTGTTGTTGTAGACCCGCAGATCGACTTTCTCGATCCGAACGGTGTTGCCTGGGGCGTGGTCGGCGAAAGCGTAACCGAACACCGCGTCGTCGATAATCTTGAGCGTCTTTTCATTGCCGCTAAAGCTGCAGACATGCCCGTGGTGATCTCACCTCACTACTACTTCCCCCAAGATCACAAGTGGAAGATCGAAGGAACACTTGAGCGTGTCATGCACTCGATCGGAATGTTCAATCGCGCAGATCCTCTAGACCTAAATGGCTTTGAAGGTTCGGGTGCCGACTGGATGCCTCAATACAAGCAGTACATCAATGACGGTAAAACAATCGTCTGCTCGCCTCATAAAGTCTACGGACCGGAGCAAAACGACTTGGTTCTTCAACTGCGCAAAATCGGCATGGACAAAGTCATTCTGGCCGGCATGTCATCCAACCTTTGCGTCGAGAGCCATATGCGTGAGCTTTTGGAAACAGGTTTTGAGGTGGCGGTTGTGCGTGATGCCACGGCAGGCGCCAAAGTTCCAGAAGGTGACGGATACCTCGCTGCCCTGATCAATTTCAGAATGGTCGCGAACGCAGTGTGGTGGACTGACGAAGCAGTCAACCGAATGTCAAAAGGTGCTTAACGATGACCCTTTCCTTAGACCAATTCGCCATACCTCACAGGAGACTAAAGATGAAACCCAATCTCGCCCTAACCACCTTGTTCGCTGTGGCAATCACAGCTCTCACTGCAACCGCGTTTGCCGCTGACGAGTACAATGTGGGAAATGGATTGACGCTCAGCGGTGAACCGTTGGGTATGCATGGTGTCGATCCAGTGTCTATGTTTAACAGCGCAACCCCGCGCATTGGCGATGCAATTCACACCACAGCACACAATGGTGTCGACTACTATTTCGCCTCGGCTGAAACACAAGAACTGTTCGAAACCGATCCGGCAACATATCTGCCGCAATTCGGAGGCTTCTGCGCATTCGGTGTCTTTGTCGGCAAGAAACTGGACGGCGATGTCCGCTACGCCGACATCGTGGATGGCAAACTCTACTTGTTTGTGAATGCTGCAATCTTCGAAAAATATCTGCAGCAGAAGAAAGAGGTGATTACGGGTGCTCACGCAAAATGGCCTGACATTGAAGCCGTGCCCGTCGCAGATCTCTAAAACAAGAATTGTTCCCGTTATTGGGCCCCGCGATCGGCGGGGCCCCTTCACATTCTTTTGCAGTACTTGCCAAACCGGGTGATCGGGTGCGGTGCTGTTTCACACAGAGATAAGCGTTCGCAAGCCGTTGAGTGAGCGTCTGTTTCTGCCGACATCCACATTCAGCCGTGATTGGATATTGCATGGGAATTGTTCTGACTGGCGGGCGCTCGGTCGGGTTGATCCGATACTCTTGGCCTGTGTCGCCGATCAGTTCGTCTCAATCCATCCCTCACAATTCTTCGAGCCGCCGGGCGGCAAGGTAGCCATATTGAGAGTCTTTGTGCTGATCTTTTAGGTACTCGAAGAGCGTTTCTGCTTTCTCGTTCTGGCCCAGTTGCTGATATGTCTGAGCTTTCGGATAGGTAAGCTCTGCTCTCAAGGCCGGCGTGACATCACCGATGTTTTCCGCTTGCGTGATCAGTTTCAGCGTTTTTGGATAGTTCTCGTTTTCATAAGACTCGTAGGCCTTCGTGATCGAGCCTGTTTGCAGAAGGCCGGTGCATCCAGCCGTGAATAGCAAAAATCCTGAGAGGAACAATATCTTCATTGGGTTCTCCAAAGTTAAGCGTCGAAAATTCGTCAGACCGGGCGGTCAGACGTGTCGTCTGTTCGGCGATAAGGTATGGCCAACAACGACCGATCACATCGGCTGGAGGATTGATTGGCAGCTCCCCCTGGGGGCTGATTTTGGGCACGGTCCGAGACCTCAAACCTCCTCCATTAGGGGGAGGCGCTATCAACCGACAGCATTTCGTTCCGCGCCCGCGCTTGCCGCGGCACGACCAAACGCGAAAGATTTCTTGAGCGCAGATCGGAAAAACCTATCGGCAACCCCCTCCTGCTGCTTTGAGATTTAGCCTTCAGACCAAGCAACACGCCATTTTGCAGGGGTCGTGTGTGCGGAAGGGCCCGTCCCACACGCAAAGGAGAATTGGGCTTTGCGCAACCTTCGCCCTGGCCGGCCGGAACCGGCGGCCTATATGGCTTTGTTGAATAAACGCGCAACAAAGAATCGCGCGGCCAAAAATCATCAGGAGGTAGGGCGCGGCTCATGGAGGAAGATCGCAAGCTTGCGGCGGCGCCCGGCGTTCCCGCGGAGAGCCAGACGGCTGCGCAGACGGCCGGCGTTGCGGCCGAGGGGCAGACGGCCCGGGGCTTCGGCGCCTCGTCGACCCTGGGCGCGCCGAGCTATCCGAGCCACGCCAACCTGCTCGGCTTTCAGATCAGCTACCGCGCCTATGTGCTCTTCCTGCTCACGGCGGTTTATCTGATCAATTTCGTAGACCGTCAGATCATCTCGATCTTGCTGCCCTTCATCAAAGACGAGTTCCAAGTCAGTGACACCTGGCTGGGCCTGTTAAGCGGCCTGGCATTCGGTCTGTTCTACGCGACCCTCGGCATTCCCATTGCCCGCTATGCCGACAAGCACAGCCGAAAGACCATCATCTCGGTCTCGCTCGCGCTCTTTTCCTTCATGACGGTGCTGTGCGGGCTTGCCACCCAGTTCTGGCATCTGTTCCTGGCGCGCATGGGGGTGGGCGTCGGCGAAGCGGGCACCAGCCCGCCCTCCCATTCCATCATCGCGGATCTTTACAAGCCTGAGGAGCGCGCGACCGCCATGGGCATTTTCGCCTTGGGCGTGCCCCTTGGCATCATGGTGGGCTTTTTTGCCGGCGGTCAGATCGCGGCGGCGTTCGATTGGCGCATTGCGTTTATCGCGGCGGGGCTGCCGGGCCTGGTGCTTGCGCTCATTGTCTATTTCACCTTGCGGGATCCGCCGCGCGGACTCGCGGACAACCGCCACCACGAAGATGTGGAACAACCGCCGCTGGGCGAGGTGGTGCGCATCCTCATCTCACGGTCCTCATTCGTGCATATCTGCTTTGGCGCCGCGCTCAGCGCGCTGGTGGGATATGGGGTTGCCCAATGGGTGCCGTCCTATCTGGTCCGCACACACCAGATGGATATCGGGACGGTCGGCCTCGTGCTTGCCATGATCTTCGGTGTATTCGGCGGCATCGGTACCTTCTTCGGCGGATATCTCGCCGACAAGCTGGCGCAACGGGATATCCGCTGGACCATGTGGCTACCGGCGCTGGGCGTGACGGTTTCGACGCCGTTCGCGCTCTTCTTCTATCTCTCCGACCTGGTCGTGCTGGGGATCCTTGCCTTCCTGGTGCCGGCGACGCTGAGCGCGATTTTCCTGGCGCCGGCGCTTGCGATTTGCCAGTCCCTGGTTCCCACCGCCATGCGGGCGACCACTTCGGCGGTGTTCTTGTTCATCACCAACATTGTCGGTCTGGGCCTCGGGCCGCTGGCCATTGGGGCACTGAGCGATTTTCTGTTGCCGGCGGCGGGCGATGCAAGCACGGCGCTGCGCTGGTCGCTTGCCCTTGTCTCATTGATCGGGCTTTGGTCCGCGCTTCACATGTATCTGGCTTCGCGTTCCCTGAAGGCCGATCTGGCGCGGGCGGAATGACCTGAGGCCAAGGATAAAGGGCAGCGCGTCAATCTCTTCGCGTGTGGGGCCGCCGGGGTATCCACGCACGGTCTCCTCTAATACCGTCGTCGCGAATTAACAGCTCCACATTCTTGCTGCGGCACCGGCTGCATTTGGCCGATGTGCGCACTTCATACAGCGTACAGTAACGGCCCCGTTCGTTCATGATCTTGACCACGTCCAGTCCCGAAAAATTCCCGCATTTAAGGCATTCTATGTGCAGGCTGTAGCGATGCAGGAGATCGCCGAGCGTGCGCAGTTCGACTTTGTGAATGGTAAGGGAAAGCTCATCCATATGAGAACAAAATATGAACAAAATGAATGAGTCAATCGACGTTTCCCGCGTCTAAGCCTCTGACTACAAGCAAAAATTTAAAGCGGGTGCACCTGAACGGGCACGTCGGCGATGCCGCGGATGAAATTGTTGGGCAGGCGCTTGACCTCACCCACCACTTCCACATGGCGGAAGCGTTTCATGATTTCTTCCCACAACACCCGCAGCTGCATTTCCGCCAAGCGGTTGCCCATACAGCGGTGCACGCCGAAGCCGAACGCCACATGGTGGCGCGCATTGGGCCGGTCGATGATCAGCCGGTCCGCATCGGGAAACACACTTTCGTCGCGGTTGCCGGAGAGATACCACATAACCACCTTGTCGCCTTCGCGGATGGTCTTGCCCCCCAGTTCCACGTCCTTCAACGCCGTGCGGCGCATGTGAATGACCGGCGTTTGGAAGCGGATCATCTCCGATACCATGTTGGGAATGAGCGACGGGTCCTTACGCAACTTGTCATATTCTTCCGGATACTGATTGAGACCGACAACGCCCCCGGAAATGCTGTTGCGCGTCGTGTCATTGCCGCCCACGATCAACAACAAAATGTTGCCGATGAAAAGCTGCGGGTTTTCGTTCATGTTCTTGGTGTTTTCTCCATGGGCGAGCATGGAGATCAGATCGAACTTGGGGTCCGCCGCCGCCCGCTCGTTCCACAATTGATAGAATTCCGCCGCACATTGCATGAGTTCGTTGCGGCGGTAATCCATGTCCACTTCCTGACCCGTGGTTTCTTCCACGGCGGTGGTAATGTCGGACCAATGGATGAGCTTGCGGCGATCTTCATAGGGGAAGTCGAATAGAGTGGCCAGCATGCGCGCCGTCAGCTCCACGGACACTTTGTCGACCCAATTGAAGGTTTCACCCACCGGCAGATGATCGAGAATGTCGGCCGCCCGTTCGCGGATGAGCGGTTCCAAATTCATCAGATTGCGCGGTTCGACGGAAGGCGACACGGTTTTGCGTTGCTTGCCGTGGTCGGGCTCGTCCATGGCGATGAAATTCTCAAGCCGGTCCCGTTCGTCCATGTCTTCTTCGTCGAAATCGACGATGGATATTCCTTGGGCGGAGGAAAAATCTTTGTGGTTTGTGTCGACCGCCATCACCGTTTCATGGGTCGTGGCCGACCAGAAACGGCCGTTGGGACTTTCTTCGGTGAGATGCACCGGATCTTCCGCACGCAGCCGGGCAAACCAGGGCTGCCAGGTGTCGTGCTCGTAGATGCTGGCTTCACTCACATCGATCTGGTCGAGGGGCACTTGCGCGATTTCATCGGCTGGCTTGGTCATCACGGTCATGGCGGGTCCTCCCCCCGTGTGGCGAATATGACGGCTGCGTCAAGTTTAGCCAAAAGGGTTGACAATGTCTTGCATTTTCGAGGCAAACACGGTTTCCGCCGGGGGCCCCTTAACGGGTTGTGGGGACGAGGTTCCAATTGCCGGTGCCGAACTGGCCCTGCAGCACCAGCGTGCCCGTGTCCGTGATTCGGTAGCTGCCGGAATCGGTAAACGGCGTGCCCGGCGCCAGCACCGGATTGCTGGTCCATGTGCCCGACAATGACCATTTGTCGCCGTTTGTTTCATAAGACCCGGAATGGCGCGCCCCGTTCGACGTATCGGTGAATTGGTAGGTGCCGTCAGACCGGAAGTCCATGGTCCAGCGCAGCGCGCGGCCTTGGGGGCCGGGCACAAAAATCTCCCAAAACCCCGCCATGCCGGGTGCCGGCGGCGGTGTCCGCCGTTCGGTGTCCCGATTGGCTGTCGATGTGGTTGCCGCGTCTGAGGAACTGTCCGTTCGTTCTTCGTCGGCGACATCCTTGATCGCGCCCGCGCGGAATTCCGCTTGCTGATCATCCGGCACCCCACGGAAAAACACGGCCGCCACGAGCACCAGTAGGAGAAGCCCACCGCCGCCGATCAAGGCGGGCTGCATCCAGGACGGGGCCGATGTACCGGCACGGGAACTTGCCGCCTGGGGCGCGGGGGCGGCTCTTTCCTCCGGCGCCGCTGCCGGTTCCGCCGGCGCACCGCATTGAGGGCACGCATCGTGTGCCGCCGCATCAAAGACGTGGCCCTCCGGACAACGGGTCATACGGCGGGTGGGTGTATCGTCCGTACTCATATGAAGCCCCTATGATGATGGCTCTGGCGTATTCGCCACGCGCTCGCGCACAATCCTCAGTTCTTCCTCGCGCTGCTCGGGCGTTGCCGGCACATACTCAAACCCGTAATCGTCCAGCACGGTGATGGCGCCCAGGTAATCAAACGAGTTTTCAGGCGTCAGGGTGGTGTGGCCCACAACGGTGAAAAAGTTGCCAAACCCGATAGCGTGGGAATCGACGCGGCACTCGGCGTCCGGTTCGGGATCCCGCAGATTGACAAAGACCTTGAAGGTAAATCCGGGCGACGTGATCGAGACCATGGAAAGCTCATTGCCCGGCCCCTTGTCCAAGCTCGACGCCGAATCGCCTTCAAACCCCTGGAAGCTGCGCGTGCGTGGATCGAATTGCGCACCTAAACGATCGCTTTCGGCACCGCGCCGATTGGACTCGACAAAGAGATCCACATTGTGCGCACACATCCAGTCGGCCGAAACGACCAGCGGGTTCCGCCGCTCAAGCTCGTCCACCAGGTCCTTCGCGCGTTCCAGCTGCGCATTCTTTTCGTCGATTTCATTTTCAACCGTGTTCAATTGCTCGTGCGCCCGGTCTAAGTGCCGGATGACGCGTTCCACGTCCGTCGCGATACCGCCGGTCATCGCTTCAATCTGGGCAATGGTTTCTTCCATGGGGAGCCCGGCGGTGGTGGCGCCTTGCTCTGACAGGATCAGATCCTCGAAGATGGTTTCGGTGCCGCCACGGATGTCGCTGAGCCCCGCGATGGCGGCATCGAGCTTCTCGCGCAGTTCCTCCACATCTTCTTTTGGTTCGGGGTCGAACTCGTAATAGCGGGCCAGCACGATCATAATGATCAGAAACGCCCCCATGGCGCCTGAGATCACATCCATGAGGGACAGGCTGAAAATGCTGATGTCGCGGTTAGGGCGTCTCATGGAAACAACCGCTCAGTCGCCCACGTAAAGCCGGTTGATGAGATTCTTGAGGCAATAGGATCCGGCGTGGTTGAGCGCCAGTTCTTCCTGCTTTTGCACGATGCTGAGCACGAACATGATGATGGCACTGTAAGCGAGTGCCAAGATGGTCGTATCGAACGCCACCGACAGCGCGGCGGTGACGGTGCTCAAGTCCATCGTGTCGGGATCGATCAGGCTGAGCGCAGCCGCAATACCAACCACCGTGCCGATAAAGCCCACGGTCGGGATCAGCCACGAAAAATAGCGCGCCAGTTGATAGCGCAAATCAACCCGATGGGACATGAGTTCCATGGTGGCATTCAGAACACTGACGGTTTGATCGACCGAACGGCTGGCTTGGGCCTGTAGGATACAGAGGTCAATCAGATAGGGTAGGAAGCCCCTGTCAGCCGTAAAGGACCCTGCCACCTTCCGCCGGATGGGACCCAGATCGTCGATCATCAGCACCGTGCCGTCATCTTCCGGCAAATAGCGCTGTTGCAAGAACCCCATCTCGGCGCGGGCGGTGCTCCAGCGGGTGAATAATTCCCCCATGGCGATAAAGAAGAGCAGGTGCTCAATGTTCTGGATCGTGAACGGATAGGGAAAGACCGCATCACCCCGCCCCAGCCAAAACGCCGCCGTGCGCCCGGTGCCGCCGGTGATCAAATCCAGAACTAGAATGAAGATGCATGCCGCAAAGGCCGCCCCACCCAGCACGACCGGCCCACCGGACAGTCGGGCAAGCGACAAAGCGCTTCCGCCGGACGCTGACTGTTGTTCTTGGGTGACTGACAATGCGGCAGGCCCCCGCCCAGTTGGTCTGTATCCTCGAACGGAGATTACACATCCCACCCGCAGGCGCCAAACGCTAAGTGGCGCTGCTTTCCAGTCGTTGGGTTGTGTTTGCTATCGGGCGGACAGTCTATGCAGCCTTCCGTTTGAGAAGGTATTCCGCGTAAAGCGCGGCCATACGCAAAACGGCCGATGCACCGGCAAAAGACTGGCCGGGGTTCGAGATCTCCAACGTGCCGTTGGGACCTTCAAGCGTAAGGCTCATGGCCGATGGGCCGGTCTCCACAACCGTCTCGATACCAAGCTGACGGTACACCGCGTTCATGGTGGCGGCCTTCGGGTGAGCGAGTTTGAACCCGCTGATCTTGGTGCACCGGTCCACATCGCCATGGTCAAGCCGGTTTCGCCATTCAATGACGCAGGCCCGCTGGCTTTCGAACCCGGGCCCTAATATGCCCCGTGTATAGTCCACGCGTTTGCCGTCACGCTCGTAATCGATGGTCTCCACCCGCTCCAGCGGGGCGCCCGCCATTTCTGCGCGTTTCGAGAAAGCATCAAAATCGTCCGTCGCCACATACCAAAACAAAAGCTGTGGCTCTTCGAAAGTTGAGATGATCTGATTAATGGGATTGAACCCCTTAAACGCGGGGTTAGGGCCCAACAGTTCCACGAAGCTGTCGTCGCCCACCGGCAGCGCGCCAGACCAATACCATTGGCCGGGTTCCGGTTCCGTCAAATAGGGCGCAGCGCCAAGCTTGTCCCGTAACCAAGCCACCGCCGCTTCCGTATCGGGCCCTGCGATCGCGATGTGATCGATAGGAAATCCGTGGCTGCGTGGCAGAACAGTGCCTGTCATTGAGCCCCCTTGCTAGGTGCCGAACTGATAGGTGGCCGACAACCGAATGCTCCGGCCCGGTTGCCGAATAAGGGCCGGGTGTACGGAATACTCCGCATCATTGAGATTGTCGAGGTTAAGCGCGAAAGACGCACCTGCCAGCGGTCCGACCGCCGGGGCCCACACCCCATAGAGGTCGACGGTTTGGTAACCGACGCCAGGCTCCACATCCGACGGCACATCGGTCCGGTCGAATGTCGCCACCACCTTTACCCCCGTGCGGAGACCGATGTTGGGCCAACGCCATTCCGCACGTGAGGCAATTCGGTTTTGCAGAATTGACGCTAGCCCAACGCCAGTATCCTTGTTCTCGCCGTTGATGAGATGACCGCTGATCGACAACGTCAGTTGCGGCGTCGAATAAGTCGCTTCCCCTTCGATCCCGTCGATCTTCGCATCGACATTGTCGGTCCGTGTCTGGCCGGGGAATATGAGAGGACCGAACGGCGGGATAAATGTCGGTGCCCCGCTAATGAAGATCACTTGCTGTTCGACGAAATCATCCACATCCGAATTGAAGTAGGCGCCGGAAATCTGCAAATTGTCGTCATCAAAAACCACGGCCTGCTGCCGGAACCTCGCACCGGCTTCAAAGCTGTTTGAGTTTTCCGGCAACAGGTCCGGGTTCGGGACGAATTCATTGACGACGATTTGACCTGGCCCAAGATCCGCCGTGAAGTGCACGCCATCGACGAACAATTCCGTTAGGCTGGGCGCGCGAAAGGCTTCCGCCCACGACCCCCAAATATAGAATTGCTCTGTAGGCTGAATACCGATCGAAACGCGCGGGCTGACCTCTTCTTCCGTGCGGTTACTTACACCGGTTTCCGACTCGAGCTCAAAATGGTCAAACCGAATGCCGGGAATGATATCGATCAAATCGCCAAACAGGTCGATTTCAGCTTGCGCATAAGCGGCTGCAAAGAACCGCTCCGCATCCGGAAACTGGGTCCGGGGTGCACCGTCTCGCGTGCCGGTTTGGAAATCCTCGAAAATCTCGCCGCCGACGGTCAGATTGACGCCCACGCCGTTTGACTGAAACACGGACGCTGAGTTTCTAAAGTCGACGCCCCAGCTCTCAAAATCGGATTCATCGAAACGCCCGTCAAAGAAGCGGTCTTCTTCAACGGCGATATCCGTGTAGTAGCCGACAGCCTTGAAATTTATCCACTCATTGTCTTTCGGATCATAGGTGTAGGCGAGACGAAAATCCAAAGCGAGCGTGTCCCGATCCACAACGGTTGTGGGGGTTGAAACCGCCTCGGCGTTGGTGGGGTTTTCGCCGTTGCTTTGATACGCATCGAAAAACAGCTCGACCCGCTGGGCCGGGTCGAGCTGATAACCGAGCTTGAATATACCATTCAAAACTCGATCCTGGGAATCGAGGATCGGATCGCCGTTGCCGTCTTCCAGATCTTCCGTCACTTCGCGGAAAACGAATTGGCCCAAAAGATCCAAATCGCCATGGGTACCGAACGCCGCGCCGCTGGCGAAGGGTTCGCTGCCATTGGTTTGGTAACCGCCTTTAAGACGTACACCGAATGTTTCGCCCGCACGCAGGAGGTCCTTCGCGTCGACCGTCTCAACATCGATGGCACCCCCCAGCGCGCCCGAACCGTACAGAGTCGAGGCCGCGCCGCGCACCACTTCGATACGCTTGACCAAGTCTGGGTCCACCAAAAAGCGGCCCCGGTGTTCCAGGTCGAAATTGCGCCGGGCCCCGTCCACGCGCAAAATCACTTGAGTGTCATTGAATCCGCGTATCGTCGGCTCTTCGGCGATGCGCCGGGATCCCCCCTGGATTTCCACGCCGGGCACTTGCTCGAAGACTTCTTGGAAACTCAGAGGCTGTTGAAGCTGGATGTCGTCGCGATCGACCACATCAACCGAGAGTGGCGTTTCGAAAAGAGGTCGCTCAGTTCTCGTGCCGACGACCACCAATTCGTCCACATCCTCCGCAAACGATGACGTCGGCGAAAACACCGTTGCGCCTGCTGCCGCCAAAAGGACCGCCCGGCTTACTATCGGAATACGCATCAAAATTACCCCACTAAACTCACATCGTAGACATATATGCGATTGATTCTGAATATCAGTTGCAATCCAGGCATGTTCATGGCAAGACAATGCTGAGTTGTCAACAGATTTGCGAATGAGTCGCATTATTATTTTGGAAATGCAGATGAGACTGTCCTCTCCCTTTTTGATTCTGATCGGTTGGATGTTGGTGGGGTGTGCCACCGCGCCTTCCATCGGTACCGGCGCTTCTTTCGAACAAGACCGGGCAGCGATCCTGGCTATGGCCGGCAATTACAAAGTCACCTTCGACTTCACGGAAACCGTTTCGTTCGTGGATGGATATGCGGTGAAGGAACCCTATGTAACGGGCGGCGATGAGGTGGTACGGGTGATCGCCGATGACGGCGGATTCATCAGTCTACAGCATATTCTCGTCGTGGGTGGCGACGACAAAATGCCGGTCAAACATTGGCGGCAAGACTGGATCTATGAGCCGGAGTTCGTGTTCGAGTTTGTCGGCCAAAACAGATGGCGCAAGCGTGATCTGTCGCCGGCAGAGCGGCGCGGAAAATGGGCACAACTCGTTTATCAAGTGGACGATGGTCCACGTTATGCGGCCGTCGCTGCCTGGCAGCATGAGAACGGTGTGTCTGCCTGGACCTCGCCCCCAAGCTTGCGGCCCTTGCCACGGCGCGATGCCACCACGCGCGACGATTACGACGCCATTCTGGCGGTCAACCGGCATGCGCTCACGCCCGCCGGCTGGGTGCATGAACAAGACAATTCAAAACTAATCCTGTCCGGCACGCCCCAAATCCTGGTGCGCGAAGTGGCGGTCAACACCTATGCCAAGTCGGACGATTTTGAGATTGTCGTGGCCGACACTTACTGGGCGGCGACCGAAGACTATTGGGCGAATGTGCGCGACATGTGGGCCAAGCTTGAAGCCGACTACGCGGCTTTCTCTTTGACCATCCAGGGCGAGCCTGAGGAAATGTACATGCAGATCCTGGAGATGGCGGACAAGGTGCAAAGCGGCGAAACATCCGTCGCCGAGGCTACCGAGAAAGCCCGGGAAATCATTGGCGATTACACCGTTACCGAGGGCCGGGCGACCGCAGGCGCGCCTGTCATCGAACCGATCAGGACGGTGTCGTCTCAACATTCCACGGCGCGGTAGCCGCTCCACCCAACATGCCGTTAATCTCGCCGAAACTCATGGCGTCGGCGGCGAATGTGAAGGTCCCCGCGGTTTTCATTTCTTGAGCCGCGGCGACCGCCATGCCGAACGCCTTACGGAAGAGGGCGGAGCCCACGCTGATGCGGCGCACACCGGCCTTCGCCAGTTCGGCGACCGAAAACTGTGTGTTCGGTAAACCCACGACCACATTGACAGGGCGGTCGACGGAAGCGGTCACCGCGGCGATTTGATCGAGGCGTGTCAATCCGGGCGCATACAAAACATCGGCGCCGGCCTCTTGAAAGGCTTGCAGCCGTTTGATCGTGTCATCGAGGTCTGGTCGTCCGTACAGAAAGTTTTCCGACCGGGCCGTCAGCATGAACTTGAACGGCAATGACCGGGCAGCCTCCACCGCGGCACGCACGCGCTCTACGGCTTCCCCGAATTCGTAAATTGGCGAGGCCGTCGCAATCTTGGCATCTTCCACCGAACCGCCCACCAAACCGGCGTCGGCCGCCCGGCGGATCGTTTCGGCAACACCTTCAGGATCCTCGCCATAGCCGTCTTCCAGATCGGCGCTGATGGGCACCGGACAGGCCGCGCACAGCTCCCGCACATGGGCCAGCACATCGTCACGGCCGAGCGTGCCTTCGGGCCGTCCTTGGGAAAACACAAAGCCGGCGCTGGTGGTGGCGAGCGCTTCAAACCCTTGACCCACCAACATGCGGGCTGACCCTAAGTCCCACGGATTGGGAATGATGAAGGGTTCCGCCCGCGCGTGAAGCGCCTCAAAGGCTGCCGCTTTTTCCTGCTGACTGATCATCGACACACCTATTGTAGATAGAACAAAACAAGAACATATGCGCTCCCGACATGTCTGTCAAAGCATGTTTCTGTCCGCGAACGCTTCGATCACGGACGAAACATTTGTCTGGGGCTCGACGATCCCCAGACAAAATGGGGCGGAAACCCGGACCTTCTATTCCGGCGGAAGGAGCACATTGATGGTCTTCTGATCGCCTGGCTGAAGGGCCGGAATCGGTGCATCGGTTGTGACATTGTTGAAGCGGAAGGAAACAATGTACTCACCCGCCGGCACAATAAACAGAGGCTTGGCGGTACCCGCACGATCCACCTCTGCGCCTTTGGACCCGTCCTCGCCTTTTTCATAGATCCACCAGAACAATCCGCTGGTAAGCTCTTCGCCCCCGTCGATTTGTGACGCAGTGAATTTCACCATGGCCGTATTCATAACGACGGATTGTTCGTTGAGCGCGCCCGCGGTAATCGTCACGGGCGTGTCTTTGATCGCCTTGCCATGGCGCGCGCGCAGCACATAATCGCCTGCCGGCAGGCGGAACAACGGATTGGCAACCCCCGCCCGGTCCACCTCTGGGTTGTTGCCCTGCAAATCCTTTTCCGGTTTCAGCACCCAAAAGAAGGTCTTTTCCTTCACGGGCTCTCCGCCTTCCGCCATTAGCGCCGCTGCGCGCAGATAGCCCACATTCATGTCGAGCTGTTCTTCCGTCAGCGCCCCCGCCGTCACCGTCACTTCTTTTTCGGCAAACGCCTTGCCGTGACGTGCACGGAGCAAATAGGTCCCCGCCGGGACCCGGAACAGCGGATTGGCGGTGCCCGCCTTGTCGATTTCCGTGCGATTGCCCTGCAAATCCTTCGTGGTGGAGAGCACCCAGAAGAACATCTTGTCCTTCAGCACCTCGCCGCCCGCTGTCGGGATGGCGGTGGGGCGCAAATACCCCACATTCATATCGAATGTATGCTCGGTGACTTTCCCCGCTTCCACCGTGAGCGTTTCTTCGGCAAAGGCCTTGCCGTGGCGGGCGCGCACCACATAGCTGTCGGCCGGAAGCCAGATCAGCGGGTTGGCAATGCCCGCCCGGTCGAATTCCTTCTGATTGCCTTGCAGATCCTTTGTGGGCGACAGGACCCAATAGAACATATTGTCCTTCAGCACCTCGGCACCCGCCGTGGGAATGCCCGCCAGACGCAAGCCCCCCGCATCCATATTGATCACCACATCGGTGAGCTCGCCTTCCTTCACCTCCACATCGGCGGTGCGCAGCACACTGCCGGTGCCGTAGCGGCCCGCCACGTGATAGGCGCCCGCCGGCAGCTCGATGACCGGCGCCACGGCGCCCGCGCGGCTTACCTCTTTCCGTTTGCCTTGCAGATCTGTCTCAGGTTCGTAGACCCACCAGAACAATCCGCCGTCGGTGATGATCTCGCAGTCTTCGCAAAGCTTCGCACGCAAACGCAGGCCTTGCGGGCCGGCCGGCTCTTCCTTGACGGCCTGCACCGTTTCGCCCAGCGCCGTGGTAAGCTCCGTTGCGTTGGAGGCGTTCAGGAATTTGCCGCCCGTATTGTCGGCGATGCATTGCAGACTTTGCGATTCCTCGGCGGACAAATCGAAGCCCACCACATGGGCCGTAAAGTCGACACCCTTTGCTTCCAATTCGTTGGCGAGCTGACACGGGTCTGCATCGCAGGTTTCCAAGCCGTCGCTGATCAGGATGACGGTCGCCTTGTCTTCGGTGAATTTGAGCTCATCGGCCGCTTGGCGCACCGATGCGGTGATGGGGGTTTTGCCCTTAGGATTGAGGCCGTTCACCTTTTCCATCAGCGCCGCTTTATCGACACTGCCAACCGCCGCCAGCGTTTCGATGTCGGCGCAATCACCCTTCTGGCGATGGCCATAGGCCATCAGGCCCAGTTGGATGCTGCTGTCCCAATCGGTCAGCAGCCCGTCAATGACGCCGCGCGCGATTTCGATTTTTGCGGTGCCGTCGATCTGCCCCCACATGCTGCCGGATGCATCGAGCACCATCATGACCTTTTGCGAGTCTTCTTCCGCCTGGACCGACGACACCGCAAAAGATGCGAACAAAAGACAAATGGTGGCACAGATAACGCGGCGCATGATGATCTCCCCTTCCCTCATAAATCGGCGCGCAAAGGGTAGGAGCCGCCTTTCCGGGGGTCAAGAAATGGAAATCCTTGCCGATTCTGAAAAACGACGCCTGATTCCGAAATCACGCAGAACGCTATTTGCGCGCCGTGCAGGGTAGCCGCCGTTGGCACAGACAGTGCTATAAGACGACAACGGGGATAATGACATGAGAAATCCGTTACTTCGCTGGTCGCTCATCGGGATCGCCCTTTTTCTCGCGGTGAGTTTTCTGGGCGGCTCGCTGTTCTGGTATCTCCTGGGCTTCGGTGACGATCTGCGTATCGAGGGCAGCGCCCCGGTGGTGCGGGATGATGTGTCCGGCTTCGGCAACGGTTGGCCCGCCTATGGCGGCGACCAAGGGGGCATGCGCTATTCCTCGGCGGAGGCCATCACCGCTGAGAATGTAGACCGTCTGGACATCGCCTGGACCCACAGCTCCGGCACGTTTGAGGGCCGTGAAGACCTGAAGCGCAGATCCGCCCATGAAGCCACGCCCATTCTTGTGGAAGACAGCTTGGTCTATTGCACGCAATTTAACGAAGTGATCGCGCTGGACCCGGGCACCGGCCGAGAAAAATGGCGCTTCGATCCCAAGCTCAAAACTGAGATGCGGCCAGCCAATCAGTTCACCTGTCGCGGCGTCGCCTATTGGAAAGACAGCTTGGCCGATCCGGAGGTGGCATGCGCATCGCGCATTTTCACGGCCACGCTCGATGCGCGGGTTATTGCGATCGACGCCAAGACCGGTCTGCCCTGCACCGAATTCGATCAGGACGGCCAGGTTCAATTGGGCCCCAGCGCTCCCGTGGGCGATCCCGGTGAATACACCATCACCTCGGCACCGGCTGTCGTGGGTGATGTGGTGGTGACGGGCTCGTCCATCGGCGACAACGAGCGGGTGGAAGCGCCCCGAGGTGTGGTCTACGCCTTCGATGCTCGCACTGGCGCGGGCAAGTGGGGCTTCGATCCGGTGCCGCGCAATCCCAGCGATCCGGCGCGCGAGACTTGGGCCGGAAGCTCTGCCGATATTACCGGACACACCAATGTGTGGTCGTCCATGGCGGTGGATGAGGAGCGCAATCTGATCTTCCTGCCCACCTCCAGCCCCAGTCCAGATTTCTATGGCGGCGAACGTCTAGGCGACAACCGCTATGCGAATTCGGTGGTGGCGCTGAAGGGTGATACGGGCGAGATGGTTTGGCATTTCCAAACCGTGCATCACGATGTGTGGGATTATGACGTGCCGGCTCAGCCAGGTCTCTTCCAAGTATGGCGCGACGGCAAAGTCCATGATGTAGTGGCCCAAGTAACCAAGATGGGGTTCGTGTTTGTGCTCGACCGTGAGACGGGCGAGCCCTTCCTGCCCATCGAGGAACGCCCGGTGCCACCGACGGATGTGCCCGGGGAAGTGGTCTCGCCCACACAGCCTTTCCCGGTCAACACACCGGCTTTGGTGCCCAGCGAGGTGGACCCGCGCGACGGCTTCGGTCTGACCCTCTGGGACAAGCTCTACTGTCAATCGCGCCTCAGGGGTGCCAAACGAAACGGCCTGTACACACCCCCAAGTCTTGAAGGCACGCTGGTCTATCCCTTCACGGGCGGGGGCGCCAATTGGGGAAGCGCTGCTTTCGATCCGGCACGCAATCTGCTGGTGGTCAATGTGAACAACGCGGCCCATGTCATTAAGCTCTATGAGCGGGACGAGCCTCACCAGCCCGGCATCGAAATGGGGCCCATGGAAGGCACGCCCTATAAGATGACCCGCGAACTTTTGCTGGGACCCACCGGACTGCCCTGCACGCCGCCGCCCTTCGGCATGATCGCCGCCGTGGACCTGAATACGGGCGCGATCGTCTGGCGTCAGAAATTCGGCACGACACAAGACCTGGCAGGGGGACTTGCGCTGCCCACCGGCACCCCCAGCTTTGGCGGCCCGATCATCACGGCCGGCGGGCTTATCTTCATCGGTGCCGCCATGGACAATTATCTGCGGGCATTGGACGTGGAAACCGGCGAAGAGCTGTGGGCGGGGCGCCTGCCGGCAGGCGGCCAAGCCACACCCCTCTCCTATGAATGGCGGGGCAAGCAATATGTGGTGATCGCGGCCGGCGGCCACGGCCGCTCAACCACCACACTGGGTGATTACGTCATCGCGTTTGCACTTGATGAATGAAACTTGACCATCCCACTCCCCCGTCCCGTGAACCTTGTCCTCGGGCCGCGCACAGCGCGGACCCGGGGGCACCCGATAAGGGTCCCCTAGGGGTGGCTGGGACGGGGGAGTGGGATGGCTAAGCCAACAAAACAAAGCCGCATTCGTACTTAAGGAATAGGACTTAACTATCCCGCTTCCCCCTTTTATCCACGCGCGACTTTTGCTAGGCATGTGTCCCATTCCACACCATCCATCCAATCAATAACGGGGGGCACGCATGCGGGCGATCTGGGCTCTTGTTTTCATCTTTGCACTGACGGCATGTGATACCGACCAGGCCAACTATGAATGGGTCGACTGGACGATCATGGATCACAAGAGTGCGGAGGGGAAAACATCGCGCTATTTCGTTGCCTTTGCAGGCAATCCAAACGGCAACACGGTGATGAACGACGCCGGCGCCGACAACTATTTTGCAAAGACCCCCGACACCTTCCGGTCGCGCGAAGTGGGCGAAGGACCGGCCACGGCGGACATCATCCGCACCTATGGCGGCGAACGAACGGGGCGCCAGGAATTCTCTTTCTCCAAACCCGTGGACGACCCCATCATCGCCATCTTAAGCCTGGGCAACAGTGACGATGCAGCGCGCTTGATATTCGAGAAAGATGTGGAACTCATCAAAAGCGGCCCGGGGCATTGGGGCGGTCATGAGGACTCACTGGCCGTCAGCGACGACAACAAAACCGTTATCGGCAAGGAAGGCTACGGGCTTATCAAGATTCCCGGCACCCACCGGGCGATCGGCTTCACCACGCCCGATTATGAGGGCGATTACGGCTTCCAGATCGCGATTAGGTGATTGTTCCGCCTAACGGCGGGACGGCTAAATTGTTCAATCACAATGGCCGGTGTTCACCTCCCGGACCAGGCGTTATGTGGATGAGCTGCGTAGGCTCTTCGATCAGCACCCGGTGCCAGATACCTTTCGGCACAACTACCGCTTCGCCGGCAGCAAGGGCTGTTCGCTCTTCGCCGTTCTCCATTTCCATCACCACGGTGACGCGCCCGGAAATCACGTATAGGAGTTCGTCCCCATCCGGATGCATTTCGCCCCCATGAGGGGGCGTTTGCGTCAACTTCGGCGCACCAACAACAAAGCCGTCCACCCGCCTGGGGCCGTGATTTCTTCCATGAAATCTCCCTACGTCCGACGAGCCATCGCGAAACAAGCCGACCGTTGTGTCCGCCAACGCAATCTTTGCCATGTCGCCACCTCAGCTTTGTGTTTGACCGCTACTCCAATGTTAGGTCGCGGTTGCCCCATCGTCGATCCGGCTGTTAGCGTAGCCGAAAAATAGAGGAGACAGGGAAATGTGGCTGCGCTTACGGCAAATCGCGTTGGTGGCGGAGAAGCTCGCCCCGGTCGAACGACAATTATGTGACGTGCTCGGCATTGAGGTTTGCTACCGAGACCCCGGTGTGGGCCATTTCGGCCTGGAAAACGCACTCATGCCCATCGGCAACCAATTGCTGGAAGTGGTGGCGCCCATTCAAGAGAACACGGCGGGGGGCCGCTATCTGGACCGGCGCGGCGGCGATGGCGGCTATATGGTGATCACCCAATGCAATGATCACATGCCCCAGCGGGCGCGCGTAGACGAGATGGGCGTGCGGATCGCTTACAAATTCGACCGGGATGACTATCGGTGCATGCAGCTCCACCCCAAAGACACAGGCGCGACCTTCTTCGAAATCGACGAGCAGCTTGGCGAGAACGCCCACGCGCCCGACGGTCCGTGGGAACCGGCGGGCCCGGACTGGCAGCGCGCGAAAAAGACCGACCGCGTCACCGGCATTGTGGCCGCCGAACTTCAATGCGACGACCCCGCATCCGTGGGTGCCAAATGGGCCGAGATCGCCGAGTTGCCAGTGAGCGGCAGCCATACCATCGAGCTTGAAAACGCCACATTGCGCTTTGTTCCGTGTACCGATGGGCGCCCGGAAGGCCTGGGCGGCATCGATGTGACCTGCGCCGACAAAGCCGCGGTGCTGGCGGCAGCGGATGCCATCGGCGCAAAGCGCAGCGATACTCAAGTCTATCTTTGCGGCATGCGCATCAATTTGGTCTGACCGCGTGACGACCCGTTTTCCGGGGACAGAAGGCTATGCCCAAGAAGCGCCCCAGCTTCTGCAACGTTACGAAGCCTTCCCATTTGAAGAGGCCCACAAGCGGGTCACTAATCTGATACCGCAAGACCCTGGATGCGTCCTTGATATCGGGGCAGGCACCGGCCGCGACGCCGCGTATCTGGCTGATAACGGCCACCATGTGACGGCGGTCGAACCCACTGATGAATTGCGCGAAGGGGGCCGGAAGCTGCACCCATCGCCACTTATCGAATGGGTCGCAGACGGGCTGCCCTGTCTCACATCGATCGCAAACCGAAAGGATAGGTACGAGCTGGTCATGATGACGGCGGTGTGGATGCACCTCAATGAAGCGGAACGGGCGCAGGCCATGCCCGTTGTCGCAACACTTCTCAAGCCGGGCTGCCACCTCATTCTATCATTGCGCCATGGACCGGTGCCGGAGGGCCGGCGCATGTTCGCGGTGACCGCCGATGAAACCATCCAACTGGCCGCCGCCGAAAGACTTCGCCCAATCCTGAATATTCATACGGAGGCATTGCAGGAGCCAAACCGAAGTGCCGGGGTGACCTGGACGCGGCTGGCATTTCTTAAACCCAACTAAACGCGTTTCCTACAGATGCACCTCGCCTGCGCGGGAGAAGATGCGGAATGGTGCCACATGACGGAAGCCGAGTTTCTCGTAAAGCGTGACCGCCATGGGTGTTGAGTGCAGCACCAGCAAATCGATCCCGGTACCGCAAGATTCCCGCAGGGCGTGTTCGCAAATGGCTCGCCCGACACCGCGGCCCCGCGCTTCTTCCCGCGTCGCCACACCGTAAAGACCGACCACATTGTCCTTGCGATAGGTAAACGCCTTGCCCACCGCCTTGCCGTCCAGCAACGCAAGCCAGCCGCGCAAGGGCACCCCCGCACGGCCGATGCGATTTTCCCGGAAGAAACGCGTAATCAAGGCCCGGTCCTGCGGCGGCACCGCCCAGCGATGGGTGACGAATTCGGTGGTCGGTCCTTCTTCGTCGGGCCCGATGGGCACGAAGGAGATGTCCGGCGGCGGTGGCGAGTTCGCGATTAGCCCGGCGGGTGTGGTTACCATGCCGGGACACACTTCCACCTCTTCAAAGCCGCGGTCCCGAAGGCGACGATCCAGATCGGCCGGCCGGGCGGTCGGGTGGACCACCCAAAAATGATCCACTTGGCGCGCGTCATAGGCCGCGATAATGGCATCGATTTTAGCGTCCACATCCCCCGCCTCGATGAAACGGAAGACCCCGTTATAGGGAAATGTGGCGATCGGTGTTTGAAGCCGGTATACGCCGCCGTCGCGCAAAAAATTGCAGCCCTCGGGCACACCGAATTGGGACCATTGGGCCCACAAATTCTCCTCTAAAGCCGAAATCTCATAGGGCACTTGGGTCACGCGCGCCTCGCCTGCCAACGCTGTTTTCATCTTTTTGTGGGATATGGCATGTGTAAGACACAATCACAATGGAAGGGGCCCCGGAAATGCGGACCATCGCGCGGATCATCGCCGCAATGATTGTCATCGGCCCGGTCGTTGCGGGCTGCGATCAAGAGCCGGAGCCAACGGCGTCCACCCCGGCGGCGGAGCCCACCGCCCCTTCCCAAGCACCGGACGCGGCACCGGCACCCTCTGACGAAACGCTCAAAGCCCGCGCCTTCACGGCGCTCCTGCGCGAAAAAGTGGTGGCGCTCAATGAAGCCCTCATCCGCGAGCGCACGACGGACATGGACCAGCCGGCCATCGAAAAATTTGTGAATGCCACCGTCAACGAGTTGAGCCAATGCAGCGGCCTGCGGGCCGCCCAAGCTGTGACCTACAGGGCGGCGGGGCGTGAGGACGCCAAGGCCTATGAGACCAGATCAAGTGAGCTGGAGGCGCATCTCTATCTTTTCGTTCGGGCAACAGGCCGCCTGTTCGAAAAGCCCGATCTGGAAGCCGGGCTGCGCGAGGACTTGAAGTCCAAAGCGCAAACCATCGTGCAACAGCACCGGTTAAGTCTGGGCACGGACAGAAGCGATGAACAAGCGGCCGAGCTGGCCGCATGGGAAGAACGCTGCAGCAACACGGAATCCGTTTTGAAGACGGATGTGGAGCGGCGCGCGAAGGAGCAGATCACGCCGGAAGAGGTCGCACAGCGGGTGCAGACTTTACAGGCCGCCGCAACCGAAAGCACCGGCGACACGCCTTCGTCAAACTAGGGCGTTTCATGGTCATATTGAAACGCTCTAAGATCGAAGGCCGATCACTTCGTTCAACATGACCAAGTAACCATCGGGATCTTGCACGAATATCTCGCGCTGACCCTTCTCCACATTGCCTGTCTGCCGCCATACCTCGCGCGGGCCGTCATAAAGCGGCCATTGGACGGCCTCTAGCCGCGCTTCGACCGCGGATAGCTTGTCCACTTGAAGCTGAAACATGATGCCCCGGCCGAACGGGCGGGTAAGCGGTGCGGTTTCCCAGTTGCCGCTGCGTTGACACAGCATGATCTGCGCCCCGTCCAATTCCAGATAGGCAAACGCCTGTTCCGGCCGCCGATAGGCGATGGAAAAACCGATCACATCGCACCAGAACGCAAGGCTTTGGCTTAGATCTTCCACCAGCAATTCGCAGACGAGTCTCGACCAGCCCCCTTCCGGCGGCTGCCCTTGGCCTGACGAGTTTGCGTCATCGGTCGCCATCGCTATAGTGTCTTTCCAGGGCCGGTACGTGGGTGAGCATCGACAAAAGAATCGATGCCATGGGACACAGTATGGGCCTGAAAGGGACGACACTCTATGAAAAATCTCGTGGGCGTATTGGCCGGCATGGTGCTGAGCGCGGCTGCCTATGCGCAGGAGTACACGGAAAACCAGCGGCTGGAGGCGGAAGAACAAGCCAAACGTGAATTGTTGCGCGCCGAGATTGTTGAAATCAACAAAGATTTAATTCGTGTACGCACGATTACGCTCGACGAAGAGGGCACCAAACAATTTATCAGCACGTCCATGTCGGACCTGACCCAATGCGGTGCGTTTCGCGTGGCTCAGGCCAGGGCGCTGGAGGAAGCGCAATCGCCCGACGCGGATGCCTACAGGGATCAAGGGGCCTATTTGGAGATGCACCTTCTTCTGCTCGCCCGCGCGGCGGGCCGAGTTTTGGGCGAGCCCGATCTTGAAGCTCAAATCAAAAAAGAGCTGGCGGACAAAGGAACCGATTGGATCAAGCGGCACTATCAAGCGATCGCCTATGAAACCGATGCCCAAAAAGAGCATGTGGACTATTGGGAAGAGCGTTGCACCCAAATGGAAGAAAACCTAAGCCGCCAGTTGGATACGCGTGCCCAAAACCAAGTGACGGCCGACGCCATCAACGAGCGCACGGCAGCGTTACTCGAAGAAACAAGCGCGAACCGCTGACCCGGCGCCTTGCATGGCGCGCGCCCGTTCTGTTATGACCTAAGGGCAATTGGGGCCACCGCGGGACCGCCGTCCGCCAACCTCTTCGGCGGCACCTTCCGCAGTTACCACCGAAACGGCACGACAAACGGGTCGACCTGACACGCTGCCCTAACCGTCATTGGCGCCCGCAACTGAGCGGGCCACGCAGCGTGTGCGTCAAGCCGACCGCACGGAAACGCGACACCATGAGCGCAGAAACGGAACAGGCTCAAGCCGAGCTGTCCGAACAACACCGCTTTCTCCGGGGAAACTACCTGGCGATGCTGGCCCATGGGCTGTTGGGGCAGACCGGCTTTCGGCTGATCATGGCGCCCACTTTCGTGCCCGCCTATATCTTCGTTCTGTCGGGTTCGGAATTGGTGGTGGGGGTGGCGCTCGCCGCCCAGCATGTGGGATCGGCGTTGTCGTCCTTGCCCGGCGGCACGTTCCTCGAAAGCCGCAGGCGGGTTTTGCCCATGTTGTTCCTGGCGGGCGGCCTGATGCGTTCTCAAATTCTCGTGATTGCGCTGGCCGGCTTGTTCCTGACCGGCAGCGCGGCCTTGGCCGTCACCCTGCTTGCCCTTTTTCTGTTCGGCCTGTTCATCGGCATGCAGGGCGTCACCTTCCAAACCCTGCTGGGCAAGATCATCCCGGTGGAAGTGCGCGGCGGCCTGACGGGCTTCCGCAATTCCACGGCGGGCCTTGTTTCCGCCGGCGTGGCGTTTACAGGCGGCACCTATTTCATCGAAGCAAATACCTGGGGCAATGGCTATGCGGTGACTTTCTTGGTCGCCTTCTCCCTCACCATGCTGGGCATGGCGACCTTGATATTCGTCCGTGAACCGACGGATGTGCCGGTACGCGCGTCTTCCGGCTTTCGCGACCGCATGCGCGAAATGCCGGCCCTGCTGCGCGGGGACCGGGCCTATACAGCCTTTGTCTTGGCCCGTTCCGTCGCTGCCATCGGCGTGATGGCGGTGCCCTTTTACGTGCTCTATGCGGGCGACCGCATCGGCTTGACCGGCGAGACGGTCGGCGTTTTGTCGGTGGCCTTCTTGCTCGCGGCCACCGTCAGCGACCTCATGTGGGGATTGATGGCCGACCGCACGGGCAACCGGCTGGTGTTCCTGGTGTCGGTGGGCCTGTGGGCCGCAGCCACATTGGCGCTCATGATGGTGCCGCCGACCGTTTTCTGGATGATGCTGGTTTTTGCCGTCATTGGCATCGGCATGGGGGGGTATCAGATCGGCTCCATCAATCTGATCCTGGAATTCGGCGACCAAGAAGACCGGCCCATGCGCATCGCCATTGCCAACACAGCCAATTCCTTGATGTTTGCCAGCGCACCACTGGTGGGTGGCTTGCTGACCCTCGCGGTGTCCTATCCGGTGATCTTCATTTTGGCGAGCACAGCGCAATTGGCGGCGCTGTTCGTCATGGCGACACTGGTGGACGAGCCGCGCCATCGGGAAAGCTATCGCAGCATCGAAGATGCCGAAGGCGACCCCTTCCGCGATGTGATGGCCGCTTTGCGGCTTGCATCGCTAAAGCCTGATGTGGACGCCATTGAAGCCTTGCGCAAAGTGGCGGTGAAGGAGGGCTATACCTTCTTGGACCGGCTGGTGAACCATTGGAAAAGCGGCCGCCATGGCTTCGGACATCCGGGCGAACGGCTGATTGGCGCTTATGACGGCACCACACTGATCGGCCTCGGTTGCCTCACCCAAGATCCGCGTACGGAGGATCAGCGCGTTGGACTCATTCGACACTTTTATGTGCTACCCAATTACCGCCGCCATGGCGTCGGCCGCGAGCTGGTGGAAGCGATGACGGCAAATGCCGGCGAGAATTTCGACCAGATCCGCACCACACCCGATAGCGCCGGCGCTGCAAAGTTTCTAAACCGAATGGGCTTTGAGCGCATCGATGCCGATGACGCGAGCCATGTGTTGAGACTTTCAAACACCCCTCAGCAGTGATAGCCAAGGACCAGACCGTCACTGAGGAGAGCGTTATGGAAGCGGAGACGGAACTAATCCTTGAAGGCGGCTGCACGTGCGGTGCCGTACGCTATCGCGTCCGGGCACCGGCGATGTTCGTGCATTGCTGTCACTGCACGTGGTGCCAGCGCGAGACCGGGTCGGCTTTTGCCGTCAACGCGCTTATCGAAGCGGAACGGGTTGAGGTCACCAAGGGTACGCCCGTTCAGGTCACCTTACCGTCGGCCAGCGGCCAAGGGCAGGTCTTCACGCGCTGCGCCGACTGCGGCGTTACTTTGTGGAGCAATTATGCCGCCGCCAAAGACAAAGTGCATTTCCTGCGGGTGGGGACCTTGGACGACCCGGCCCGAATGCCGCCGGACATCCACATTTTCACCTCCACCAAGCAGCCCTGGGTGGCGTTGCCGGACGGCGTGCCCGCCGTCGAAGAATATTACCGGCGCTCGGCCCATTGGCCGGCGGCGAGCGTTGCGCGCTACAAAGCAGCCTTAGGGCAATAGCGCCGTCCTGGCGTGCGTGGGCTATTGTGTCCCCTTTATTCACCCATAGGAATGACAGCACGACCAACGTCACCCAATCGTGCGGCACCATCGTTTGTTGGACGCCCGGTTCCATTGCCGCCTCCGATCCGAGTCGGCGGACTATAGGACGGAACTGGAGCAATATTTTTCCGTTTCTTGCGGCGGAATTGCCTATTCAAAGCATAGGTTGTCTACGTAGGGTGCGTTAGCCTGCCTGCGCGAAGCCGAAGCTTCGCTTCGGCAAAGGCAGGCGCAGCGTAACGCACCTCAACGGAAAAGGCGCATTACGCCATCCGGCTAATGCGGCCTACATACTTGGCGATGTACTCGCGAATTTGGTGAAGATCATCTAAGGCCTGCGGCGAGAACCTAGCGTGCATCGTATCCGAATTGGGCAGCTACTTGTCGGAAATCGGTATAGCGGGCGCCGTCAGCCTTGTCCTTCAGCGCAAGCCGAACTTGCTGCCGAAACCATGCATCATAGCCGGGCGATTTTTCCATGTGGAAGTTTTCGGTCAATTCCTCAAAACTTGGAATGGGATGTGTGGTTTCGCTCATAAGTGGAAGAGTGCTGCAAATCGATGATCAAATCCATAATCGTCAGGCAATGTCGGGCGCACTTATTTAGAACTGTAAAGCTGTAGGTCGTTGGAACGTGACCGACCCAGGCTGGAAAGGTTTCTTTTTTGTCGCCGCTTTGTTCAATTTCGGCGCTGCGGGGGCGTTTCTGCTGGTGCCGGATCTGCTGTACCAACTCCTCGGCATCACGGGCACGGCGCCAGCCACTGGATTGTACTCAGACGCCTTTGCCGTGATGGCGGGAATTTTCGGCCTGGGCTATTGGTGGGTGGCAGCGGACCCAGCCGCCAACCGCAACCTCATCTGGCTGGGTGTGATCGGCAAGACCGCCATTGTGCTGGTGTTTTGGGTGCATGCGCTGGCCTATGGCGCGCCGCTGGCGCTGGCGCTGCTCATCTCGCTCGATATCGTGTTCGCTGTTATGTTCTGGATCTATCTGACCCACGCGACCCAATAATACCAACTGTGATATGCCCATCCTTACACCAGATATGAAAAGCGTCGTCGCCCAGCAGAGATTGGGTTTTATGGCGACCGTGGGCGCGGACGGCACGCCGAACCTATCGCCCAAGGGTCAAACATTCGTGCTTGATGACGATCATATTGTCGTCGGCGATGTGCGCTCGCCGCAAACGCGGAAGAACTTAAGCCACCAGCCTGTCGCAGAAATCAATGTGGTGGACCCGATGGCCCGCAAAGGGTTCCGGTTCAAAGGTCCGTGTACAGTGGTTTCCGACGGGGAGCAGTACGAAGAACTGGTAGCGTTTCTCAAAGCACAAGGCGCGATAGCGACACCCAACGCCGTGATGGTCATGAAGGTGGAACGCGTACTGCCGCTGATCTCGCCGGGCTATGACACGGGTATTTCGGAAGAAGACATGCGCCTCCGGTGGAAAGGGCATTACGACGATTTGAATTCGGATCTTTAGCGCGGAGCGGTCAAGACAGCGGTTTGGTCGCCCAAGTACACACATTGTCGAGGCCTTTGCGCGCCAAAATCTCGTGCTTGTCCGCATCGTGGAGGACCGCAACGCACACCACTTGAGCTGCGCCGGCCGCCAGAGCCGCTTCCTCGACGGCCTCAAACAGCGCTTCCAAAATAGCCAGCCGGTCCGGGCGGGGGAGCACCACCCAATCGTCCACCAGATAGCTGGGACCGCCCGGTGCGAAGACCGGCGGGGCCGTGTCCGTTGCGATCACGAACCCTAGGAGCTGATCGCCCTCCGTCGCGACAAACGCGCGGGTTGAGGCTTGGCCCAACAAATGATCGAAGAATGCATTCGTCATTTCCTGCGCAGTGTCCGACGGGCGCCAATAGACCGGCCTGCGTGCGGCCAAGTCCTTCCGCTCTTCGGTAATCAGCGCCACCATTTCGGGAAGGTCGCCGGTGTCGGCGGGCCGCACATCTATCGGCATTGTGTTTCCTTTCAAGCGGTTATGTGCGGTGGAGCCAGGCGGCAAGTGCCGTCACCCGCTCCTCCTTGCTCCATTTGCCCGAGGCAGGTTTAAGCGATTTCACATGAGTGTCGAGCGCCTCAACCGTTTGCTTGCGGCGCTTTGCGGCTTCTTCCCAAGTGGACTTTTCGTCTTGGCCAACCTGATCGATCTTCAGACTACGGAGGGCTACGCGCGTTGCTTCACGAATGGCTCCCCCTTCGGCCACGTGAATGTGCGCGTGCGAGCCCAAAATGTCTTCCAGATCATCATGCACGATCCCGCGGGTGGTGAGCACCACCGCCCGGGTCCAGCAGAACCCGTCCGCCGTGAGTTGATCGCGAAAGGTTCTGAGCACTTTGGTGGCGGATTTTTCCTGCGCCTTACGGCCGCGTGCGATGACCGCTTGCGGGTCCTTCGGCCGCGGCACTTGGGTCAAGTCCCGCCAGCCGCCGGCCACGTGATAGGGTTCGCGCACTTCGCGGTCGTCCGTATCGATGAGATCGACGCGCCGGGCGGGCAGCGGCGACAAGTCTTTGCCGTTCACCAACACCGGCACCGCATTGACCCAACCCATATGCGCTTTGAAGGCAACGCAGACATTCTTCATGGGGCGTCTTTCACGGGGCACCTCCTCCGCCCGCAGTTTAGGCGTGGCGGCGGGCGCTCTCAATCGATCTTGCGCGCGGATCGTGATAGACTGGCGCCCAAGGGGAGGCCTGACAAAAGGGTCTCACATGGAAGACCGAGCACATTACAATTCATTAACCAAAAGACCCCAGCGGGGTCTTTTTGTTTTGGAGCGCAAGGAGGGGGTCTATCCTCAAAATTGGGATGAACCCCATGCACCCATCGTTGTTGATGGGCCCGGCCGGCCACTCCCCCTCCCAACCACCCGCCAGGGTACCGTATCCGGGTGGTTGGGAGGGGGAGTGGGCCGGCCAGGTGTTCAAACAATGGATCTACCCCATGCACCCATCATTTTCAGGGCTCCAGCCGTGCCGCTTCGCTTAATCCCTTGTTTTTTCGGGCATCGCGCCTTATTTACAGCGTCAACTCGTAAAACCTGCTATTTTGCGGGGCGGTGGGGCGGCAAAGGCCCCGCGTCGGAAGGTGTTTATGGCTGAAACGCTAAAAAACAACAGAATTCTGCTGATTATCGGCGGCGGTATCGCCGCTTACAAATGTCTGGACCTGATCCGGCGCCTACGAGAACGCGGCGCGGCCGTACGCGCCATCCTGACCCAAAGCGGCGAGCAATTCGTAACACCCCTGTCCGTGGCGAGCCTCACCGGCGACAAGGTCTATACGGACCTGTTTGACCTGACCGATGAAGCGGAAATGGGCCATATCCAGCTTTCCCGCGACGCGGATTTGCTGGTGGTGGCGCCGGCCACGGCCGACATGATGGCGCGGATGGCGCAAGGGCTTGCCAATAATCTGGCGACCACGGCGCTGCTTGCCACCGACAAGCCGGTGATGATCGCGCCCGCCATGAATGTGCGCATGTGGACGCACGCCGCCACCCAACGGAACCTGGCCACCCTATCCGCCGATGGGGTGACCATTGTGGGCCCCAATGATGGGGATATGGCCTGTGGCGAGTTTGGGCCGGGCCGCATGGCGGAGCCGTTGGAAATCATCGCCGCCATCGAAAAGCACTTCGAAGGCGACGATGCGAAGCCGCTTTCCGGCAAGCGGGCGCTGGTCACCTCCGGCCCGACTCATGAGCCCTTGGATCCGGTGCGCTACATCGCCAACCGGTCATCCGGCAAACAAGGTTACGCCGTCGCCGCTGCGCTTGCGGAAGCGGGCGCGCAGACCACGCTGGTCTCCGGCCCCACGAATTTAGCCGACCCCTTGGGCGTAACAACCGTCCGTGTGGAAACGGCCCAGGAAATGCTAGCGGCGTGCGAAAACGCTTTGCCCGCGGATGTGGCCATCTTCGCCGCGGCCGTTGCCGATTGGCGCGCCGACCGGCAAGCCAACAACAAGATCAAGAAGAACGGCGGCGGGGCCCCCAGCCTGTCGCTGGTGGAAAACCCGGACATTCTAGCAACCATCAGTCAACGGAAGAAAGGGCGTCCGTCGCTTGTGGTGGGATTCGCCGCCGAGACTGACAATGTGATCGATTACGCCACGAAGAAGCGCGCCAAAAAGAAATGCGATTGGATCGTGGCGAACGACGTTTCCCCCGGCACCGGCATTATGGGTGGCGATGACAATACGGTGCACCTCATCACCGACAGCGGCCTTGAAAGCTGGGACAAAATGACAAAAACACAAGTGGGTGCGGCGCTGGTTGCCCGCATTTCCCAACACTTTGATGGCGTCTGACGACAGGAATTCACAGGAAATATATGACCACCCCCCAACCCTTCTCTATTCCCGTTCAAGTGCTGCCCCATGGCCAAGGCCTGCCGCTGCCGGCCTATGAAACCGACCAGGCAGCAGGCATGGACCTTGCCGCCGCCGTTCCGGCCGGCGACCCGATTGTTCTCGCGCCGGGCAAACGGGCTTTGGTGCCCACAGGGCTGACCCTGGAATTGCCGGAAGGTTTTGAAGCTCAAATCCGGCCGCGATCCGGCTTGGCCTTCAAAAGAGGGGTCACGGTGCTCAATTCCCCCGGCACGATCGATGCCGATTACCGCGGCGAGGTGGGCGTCTTGCTGATTAATCTGGGTGAGGAAGATTTCGTCATCAACCGGGGCGACCGGATTGCGCAGATGATTATCGCGCCGGTGACCCAAGGGCGACTGGAGGCTGTTTTGGAAGTCAACAACACCGCGCGCGGTGCCGGCGGCTTTGGCTCCACCGGCGTCGCCGCCCAAAGCTCCCTGAAGGAGGCGTAAGTCATGCTGCGCATGTCCAAAAAGACATTGCTGGCCTTGGAAGCGGTGGTGGACATTGCCTATCATGCACGGCCAGAGCCCGTGCAGTCCAAGGAAATCACCAAGCGACAGGGCATTCCCCAGCGCTACCTGGAGCAGGTGATGCAGCAGCTTGTCCATGCGGGCGTGCTGAAAGGCGTGCGGGGCCCACGCGGCGGCTATCGTCTGGCCCGCGAGCGGCGGCGCATTACGGTGGGCGAAATTGTGCGCATCGTTTCCGCCATGGAAGTGAGCGAAGAAAACACCAACGGCAATGGGTCGTCCATCGGCGACAAGGTGGTACGGCCCCTGCTGACGCGCGTTCAGGAAAACATGATGCGCGACCTGGATGAGGTGACCATCGAAGATCTGTGCCGCGGCGTCGATGAAAAAGGCGCAAGCGAGAGCATGGCGCCGACCGCCGACTTCAACATTTAAGACGTCTACGGACGACTGAACAAATCATAAGAAGAGGATCCGTTCATGAGCCAGAGTTCAGCCTTCGACGCCCAAGGAATTCCTAATGTGCAGCCGGGGCGAGGACGGATTTACGACTCGATCACCGAAACCATGGGCAACACGCCGCTGGTGCGCTTGAACCGCATGGCAAAGGAAGCGGGCGCCAAGGCGGACATTCTTTTGAAACTCGAATTCTTCAATCCGATTGCGTCGGTGAAGGACAGGATCGGGGTTGCCATGATCGAAACGCTGGAAGCGCAAGGCAAGCTGCGGCCGGGCGCCACGGTGGTGGAGCCCACATCCGGAAACACCGGGATTGCGCTTGCCTTTGTTTGCGCGGCGAAGGGGTATCGCCTGATCCTGTGCATGCCGGAGACGTTTTCGATCGAGCGGCGGAAAATGCTGTTGCTCTTGGGCGCTGAATTGGAGCTGACACCGGCGGCGGAAGGCATGCGCGGGGCGCTGGCCCGCGCGGAAGAATTGCGCCAGACCATCCCCAATGCGGTGACACCCGCCCAGTTCGACAATCCGGCAAACCCGGCAATCCACGAAGCCACCACTGCCGAGGAAATTTGGAACGATACGGACGGCCAAGTGGACGCGGTGATTTCAGGTGTCGGCACGGGCGGCACCTCCACGGGTGTTGCCCGCGCGCTCAAAGCGAAAAAGCCGAGCTTCCGCATGATTGCCGTGGAGCCGGAAGACAGCGCCGTCTTGTCCGGCGGCCAGCCGGGGCCCCACGCCATTCAAGGGATCGGGCCGGGCTTTGTCCCTTCAATCTTGGACCGTGAACTGATCGACGAGGTCATCACCATCGGTAATGAGACCGCTTTCCAAACAGCCCGTAAGGTCGCCAAGGAAGAGGGCATTCCCGTCGGTATTTCGTCGGGCGCCGCCATCGCCGCCGCTTTGGAATTGGGCAGCCGCGCCGACATGGCGGGCAAGATGATCGTGGCGATCATCCCGTCGTTCGCGGAAAGGTACCTTTCGACCGCACTGTTCGATGGGCTGGGGGGATGAGTCTTTGTTGACGAGCATCACCGGCCCACTCCCCCTGCCCAACCACCCCAAGGGTACCCTCCTACGGGTGGTTGGGCAGGGGGAGTGGGCCGGCCAGGTATTCCCATGGAGATGAATGAACAACAAATTGAGCGCTACGCCCGCCACATCATTTTGAAAGACATTGGCGGGCCGGGCCAAGCCAAGCTGCTGCAGGCCCGGGTACTGGTGATCGGCGCCGGCGGGTTGGGCGCCCCGGTGCTCATGTATCTCGCAGCCGCCGGCGTGGGCACATTGGGGGTCATCGATTTTGATGAGGTGGATCTCTCCAACCTGCAGCGGCAGATTATTCATGATACGGACAATGTGGGCCAACCGAAAACCGAAAGTGCCGCCGCGTCGATCAAGCGCCTCAATCCGGACGTTACCGTCATCCAACACAGCGAAAGACTGACGGCGCAAAACGCCCTTGCTCTCTTTTCCGAATACGATCTGATCGCCGATGGCAGCGACACCTTCGAAACCCGCTTCCTTGTCAACGATGCCGCCTTCTTCGCCGGGAAACCTATGGTCTCGGCGGCGGTCGGCCAGTTCGACGGACAGCTTGCCGCCTACAAACCCCATGAAGCCGACGGCGACGGTAACGCCTTTCCTTGTTATCGCTGCGTCTTCCCGGAAGCGCCGCCGCCGGGCACCGTGCCCACCTGTGCGGAAGCAGGCGTGATCGGTGCCCTTACCGGGGTCATGGGCACCTTGCAGGCCTTGGAAGTGATTAAGGAAATCACCGGGGCGGGCGACACCATGGCGGGGCGGTTGCTGATTTATGATGGATTGGCCACGAACTTCCGAACCATCCGTGTACGAAAAGACCCTGCCTGCGCGCTGTGCGGCCCGCAGCCTTCAATCAAGGACTTGAGCGGATGAAATGACCCCCGCGCCCTTACATCATCGAGGGGATAACGCGATCGGGAGGACGGTGACCATCCACATAGGTGCGGATGTTGATGATGACTTTTTCGCCCATGCCCACCCGGCCTTCAATGGTGGCCGACCCCATATGGGGCAGCAGCACCACATTCTTGAGTTTAAAGAGTTTCGGGTTGACCACGGGCTCGTGTTCGAACACGTCCAGCCCCGCGCCGGCAACCGCCCCTTCCAACAACAGATCGGCCAGCGCATCTTCGTCGATGACCTCGCCGCGCGATGTATTCACGATATAGGCGTGATCCTGCAGCAGCTTCAGCCGGCGCGCCGACAGCAAATGGTAGGTGGCCGGCGTGTGTGGGCAATTGACCGAGATGATGTCCATGCGCGCGAGCATTTGGTCCAGGCTGTCCCAATAGGTCGCTTCCAGCTCTTCCTCGATCACCGCATTGACGCGATTGCGGTTGTGGTAGTGGATCTGCAGGCCGAAGGCGCGGGCCCGCTTCGCGACCGCCTGACCGATCCGTCCCATGCCGATAATGCCAAGCCGCTTGCCGTGAATACGGTGGCCAAGCATGCCGGTTGGCGACCAACCATGCCAATTGCCTTCGGTGAGGCGCTGGGAACCTTCCACCAGACGGCGCGGCACGGCCAGGATCAGCGCCATGGTGAGATCCGCGGTGTCTTCCGTCAGCACGCCAGGCGTGTTGGTCACGATGATGCCTTTGTCGCGGGCCGCGGCCACATCCACATTGTCGATGCCTGCGCCGAATTGCGCGATCAATTTCAATTGCGGCCCAGCCGCCTCGATAATCGCCGCGTCGATCCGGTCCGTGACGGTGGGCACCAGCACTTCCGCTTCGGCGACCGCCTCGCGCAGCGCTTCTGCCGACAAAGGCGCATCCTCCAGATTGAGGCGCGCATCGAACAATTCACGCATGCGGGTTTCAATCGGGTCAGGCAGTTTTCGCGTCACAATGACGAGGGGCTTCCGGGTCGTCATAGAAAAGAAACGCTCCTTAAAAGAATGGCCCAAACGCGGCGCTGGAACGGCCGGCCTTGGGGGCGGAGGCGCAACCTCCGAGAGAATGACATTCTACGCCCGAGGTCCTATGCCTTTCTAGAGCATGATCCCCAAAAGTGGAAATTCGATTTCCCGCACGATCCCGGGAACCTTTCCATATCGCGGGCAGGCCTGTTGGTAGCGCCATCTGACCTCACCCGGCACGCTGGCGAGATCGCATCCTGTGCAGTCAAGATAGGAAGTTTTGCGCCAATTTCGAGCCATAATGGGACCAGCCCTTATCCCTTGACCGGCGCCCGCCGAACGCGCCATATACGGGGCAAAATACCGCTTGGGGATCTTGATGGACGTCGTCAAAAGATCACGAATTTGGATGGTGGCTGCCGCCATTTTGGGCATTGGCTGTTTCGCGCCGGCCGATGCCCAGCAAACGGACACGCCGTCCGGCCTGGAAGTGCCGCGCTTTGTCAGCCTGAAATTCGACCATATCAATGTGCGCCGTGGCCCCGGCATGGACCACGAAATCGACTGGGTGTTCCGACGCAAGGGCATGCCCGTGCAAATCATCGCCGAATCGGACCATTGGCGGCGCATTCGCGATGTGGACGGGAGCAGCGGCTGGATCCACCGCACCATGCTGGATTCTCAACGTACCATTTTGGTGTTGGAAGAGATGAGGCCCATTCGCGCGGAACCGAGCCGCGAGGCGGATCCGGTCGCTTTTGCCGAACCCGGAGTGGTCGCGGAATTGGTAACCTGCCGCGCCACCTGGTGCAAAGTGCGCGCGGATCGCATCCAGGGTTGGATCCGGAGCGAGTTCGTCTTCGGCCTGACGGAGGAAGATCTGACGGCCCCGCCCGCCGGCGCCCAGGGCTAGCGGCCAAAGCCCACACGGCTTACGCAAAATCTTTTGACAGTTCCGTCTTGGTCGCGTCCGAAAGGATCGCCAGATGGGCATAGTTTTCATGTTCGATGCCCAGAAGGATCTGGGTCGACGGATTGGCAAACGCGCCAATCTGTTCCGGCGTGAAATGGAAGTGCAGGAAATGCACCGAGGACGTTTTGCCGTCCTCCGTCACCCGTTCCACATCATGCTCGGGCGACGCAAACACTTTTTGGTCGCCAATCTGGAAAAACGCCTTCTCTTCCACATACGCAAGGCGCCCCAATACGTTGGCGCGCCGAATGGGATCATCGATCTCGAACATCAATGTGGCGGACAAATCCTTTCCCTGCGGGATGAGCGGATTATAGGCGGCGAGCTCATCTTCGATTTGCTCTTCTCCCCCCTTCTCGATGTGCAACATTTCGTGGATCTGCAGCCACATGGTGTCGTAATTCTCAAAATAGAACGTGGCGTGTGGGCCCACCTCGATGCGCCGAAGCTTTTTGACCGGCAGCATCGCCGACCGCCTTTCCCGGCGCTCATTTGCATAGGCCTGCGGATCCATAATGTCCGCGCGGGTGATTTGTCGGGTTTCGGCACTCATCATGTGTTCACGCTACTTTTCTTTCAGTCCGTAGGCTTCGGCAATAAGTTCGATGGGGTGGGCGGCGCGGGCATCGACGGGCTCGCCGTCGCTCAGCGCTTCAACACCCTGCAGTATGTGTTTGGCCGCCAAGGGACAATCGGAGGCGATCGTCTTTTTGGCGTTTTTCTTCGCAGTGCGCGCAACCGGCTTGCCCACTTTCATCGCCACGTCATGGGTCGGTTTCAGCACGCCGAACGTGCCGCCGTGACCGGAACAGCGTTCGATCACGTCGATCTCCGTATCGGGAACGAGTCGCAACATATCTGCCGCCTTGGGCCCCATGTTTTGCGCGCGCGCATGGCACGCCAAATGAACCGACACGCCCCCCTCTATGGGCTTGAGCCCGTCAGCAAGGCCTTCCTTCTTAGAAATGTCCACCACATATTCGTCGATATCGAAGGTGGCGTCGGACAAGGCCTTCACATCTTTATTGTCCGGCAATATGAGCGGCCACTCGAATTTGAACATCAACCCACAGCTCGCGGTCGGCGTAACGATGTCATACCCCTGATCGATATAGGGGCGCAGCGCTTCGGACACTTTCTCAGCCTGTTGGGCCACACGATCGATCTGTCCCTGCTCCAAAAACGGCATGCCGCAACAGGCCGGATAGACCACCTCGACCTCCACCCCATTGCGGGCAAGTACCGCATGGGCCGCTTCGCCGGTTTTCGGCGTGTTGTAGTTGACGAAACAGGTGGCGTAGATCACGGCCTTGCGCGCGGCAGCGGGGGCATCTTCATCCCGCTTCGGCGGCGTCTGCTTAGCCGACATCACGAAGGTCCGGGAGTGGTATTTAGGCAAATCCGCATCCCGGTCGATGCGCATTACCCGTTCCATCAGGGGGCGCGTCAATCCATTTCCCTTGGACGACGCAAAATTTGCAAGTCCAGCCACGGGCTGCGCCAGACGTCCGTTCCGGTCGGTCTGCGCAAGCTGACGCGCTGCTTTATCCACTTTGCCTTTCTTGGCTTCCGCGGCCCGCACCCTCAACATCAAATGGGGAAAATCCAGATTGAATTCGTGCGGCGGCACGTAGGGGCACTTGGTCATGAAGCACATGTCGCACAGGGTGCATGCCTCCACCACCGGGCCGAAATCTTTCGAGTCCACGCTGTCCAGCTCGCCCGTATCGGACTCATCGATCAAATCGAACAGGCGCGGGAACGAGTCGCAAAGATTGAAGCAGCGCCGGCAGCCGTGACAAATGTCGAACACGCGGCGCAACTCTTCATCGATTTTGTCCAGATCGTAAAAATCCTGGTCTTGCCACGCCAAGGGGTGGCGCACGGGAGCTTCTGTGCTGCCTTCTTTCATGCTTTTTCTTTTCCAGGCGACGGCGGCACCGCACGCCTCTTCATTTTTGTTTTTGCCCGAGGGGTACTCAACGAGAAAGGGGCATTGATCGCTGCCGCCGCAGAACCAACACCCCTATTGAATGCGATCAGCCAAGCGCGACTAGTCGTCGAGCGTGTCCAGTGCTTTGGTGAAGCGGCCGGCGTGAGACTTTTCAGCCTTCGCGAGCGTTTCGAACCAATCGGCGATTTCGTCGAAGCCTTCTTCCCGAGCCGTGCGTGCCATGCCCGGATACATGTCAGTGTATTCGTGGGTTTCGCCCGCAATGGCCGCTTTCAAGTTGGCGGACGTGGAACCGATGGGTTCGCCGGTGGCCGGGTCGCCCACTTCTTCCAAATATTCCAGATGGCCATGCGCATGACCGGTTTCGCCTTCGGCGGTCGACCGGAAAACGGCAGCCACGTCATTGTAGCCTTCCACATCGGCTTTCTGCGCGAAATACAAATAGCGGCGATTGGCCTGGCTTTCGCCGGCAAACGCCGCCTTCAAATTCTCAACTGTCTTGGAGCCACTAAGGGATGCCATCGTGAAACCTCCTCACCGCATCGTTTGGGCCCAGCGTCGCGGGAATTCACGGACGTCGGGGGTGTTAATCATGTTCAAACTTTATAGGCCGCGTGGCCGGAAAGTCAATTATTTAGAACGGTTCTAAGGTGAAATAATGACGAAACGCAGCGCCCCGCAAGACGCATTAAGAGCGGCGGCGGCCTTTGACCCGCACGACCACTTCCACACGCGACTGCGTGGTGCCGGCCGGCACATTCGGGAGACCGCTTACGACAATGGAGTCGCCCGGAATGTCGACCAGATCGCCTTCATCCTCAAAATAGAAATGATGATGGTCGTCTATATTCGTATCGAAGTAGGTGCGCGCGCCATCCACGACCACCTGGCGCAACAGACCAACTTCCGTGAACTGATGAAGCGTGTTGTAGATGGTCGCCAAAGAAACGCGAATGCCGGCCGCTTGCGCTTCGGCGTGCAACGCCTCAGCAGTTACGTGCCGGTCGACGCCGTCGAACAGAAGTTTGGCAAGGGAAATGCGCTGGCGCGTCGGCCGCAAACCGGCTTCCCTCAGAGTCTCGACCGAAAACGACATAGGCCCTTCAAGCGCCGAGATTTTGGCCACCAACACACCTATCCATTGTTGCCCTTCACGAAACGCAGCCCAGCCCAACCGGCTTGTGGGCAGGCGCACCGCATGCTAGGGACGCGACGTGGCAACCGGCAGCATACCGACAAAGGGGATACCACCCGCGCTTCACACCAAATGGGTCCGACCGCACGCGATCTCAAGCCTGAGCTTCGGATTTTTGGACGTTTTGTCAAGATTAGGGGCGTCAAATTGAGACAAATTGGAGATTTTCGGCGGCCTGGCGGGACCCTCGACTCACCTCAAACAATCCTCTATGGGATTAGGGTCAAAACCGGATCAAGGTGCCTGTTTCAGCGCCTTCGGCCGTTATTTGAAACGGAGCGGTCTGCCGCGTAACTTGTCCAACCAGTTTTACGAGCGCAAATATGTCGAAAAAACAATCTAGTTATACATACGACGAGCTCATTGCGTGTGGCCACGGCGACTTGTTCGGTCCGGGAAATGCCCAGCTTCCCCTGCCGCCTATGCTGATGTTTGATCGAATCACCCACATCAGCGATGAAGGCGGTTTGCACGGCAAAGGCGAGATTTGCGCAGAAATGGATGTGAAGCCGAGCCTGTGGTTCTTCGAATGCCATTTTGAAGGCGACCCCGTGATGCCCGGCTGCCTGGGCTTGGACGCCTTGTGGCAGATGGCCGGCTTCTTTTTGGGTTGGCTTGGGGCCCAAGGGCGCGGCCGGGCCCTTGGCGTGGGCGAAGTGAAGTTCGCTGGTATGATCTTGCCGACCGTGAAAAAGATTACGTATCAAATCGATTTCCGGCGTGTGATCAACCGGCGCTTGGTGCTGGGCATCGGCGACGGCGTGGCGAAGGCAGACGGTGAAACCGTCTTTACCGCGAACAATCTGCGCGTCGGCCTGTTTGGCGCAGACTCTGGATCCTAACGAGGGAGACCCTCCATGAAACGAGTCGTCGTGACCGGCATGGGTATCGTGTCGTCCATCGGCAACAATACGGATGAAGTGACCGACTCTCTGCGCCAGGGACGATCGGGCATCGTCCGTGCAGAAACTTACGCGGAAATGGGCTTTCGCTCTCATGTGCACGGCGCGTTGAACATCGATCTTGATGAAGCGATCGACAGGCGGGTCAAACGCTTCATGGGCGATGGCGCCGCGTACAATTACGTGGCCATGGACCAGGCCATCAAAGATGCCGGGCTTGAGCCTGATGAAATCTCGAACGAGCGCACCGGGCTGGTGTGCGGCTCGGGCGGCCCGTCCACGTCCAATCAAGTGGAAGCGGCCGACACGGCACGGAACAAAAGTGTCAAGCGCATCGGGCCCTATATGGTGCCGCGCTGCATGTCGAGCACCAACTCCGCCAATTTGGCAACCGCCTTCAAAATCAAGGGCCCCAGCTATTCGATCAGTTCGGCCTGTTCCACCAGTGCCCACTGTATTGGCAATGCAGCCGAAATGATCCAACTCGGCAAGCAGGACATTATGTTTGCGGGCGGCGGAGAAGAGCTGCATTGGTCACTGACCATGCTGTTCGACGCCATGGGTGCCCTGTCGAGCAAATATAACGACACGCCTGAGACAGCATCGCGCCCCTATGACGCCAATCGCGACGGGTTTGTGATTTCCGGCGGTGGCGGCGTTCTGGTTCTTGAAGAGCTTGAACATGCCAAAGCGCGCGGCGCCAAAATCTATGGTGAGTTCGCCGCCTATGCCGCCACATCGGATGGGGCGGACATGGTGGCGCCGTCCGGCGAGGGCGCCTTGCGCTGCATGAATCTGGTCAAGCAGGGGCTCGGCAACATTCGGGTCGACTATGTGAACACCCACGGTACGTCAACGCCCGCCGGTGATTGCGTGGAACTCGATGCGATCCGCGAAGCGTTTCCCGATCACATGCCCAAGATCAGCTCGACAAAATCCCTGACCGGCCATTCGCAAGGAGCCACCGGGGTGCACGAGGCGATCTATTCGCTGCTGATGATGGAAAACGATTTTGTTGCCGCGTCGGCAAACATCGAAGAGCTCGATCCGGAAGCCGGCGATGCGCCGATCGTCCGAGAACGGATCGATAATGCGGATTTGAATTGCGTCTTGTCTAACAGTTTTGGGTTTGGCGGCACGAATGCCTCCTTGGCGTTCAAGCGCTATCACGCCTGACAAGACAAGGGCCAAACTGGAGTGCGTGTAACAACAATGGGTAACTTGCGCCCACACAAAACAAAAAAAGGGCGAGGGTAGTAAGATGGCTGACAACGGACTTATGGCCGGCAAAAAGGGGTTGATCATGGGGGTTGCCAATGATCACTCCATTGCGTGGGGCATTGCTAAAACTGTTTCAGAACATGGCGCCGATCTGGCCTTTACCTATCAAGGGGAAGCAATTGGCAAACGGGTCCAGCCCTTGGCCGACAGTGTGGGCGCCGATTTGGTGCTGCCGTGCGATGTTTCCGACGAAGCAAGCCTTGACCAGGTTTTCGACAAAATCAAAAGCGAGTGGGGCACACTGGATTTTGTGGTTCATGCCATCGCCTTTTCCGACAAGTCGGAGCTGAAAGGGCGGTACCTGAATACCAGCCGCAAGAATTTCCATCTGACCATGGATATTTCTTGCTATTCGTTCACGGATATTTGCCGGCGGGCCGCCGACCTCATGCCCAATGGCGGTTCCATTATCACGCTGAGCTATTCCGGCGCGGAGCGGGTGACGCCAAACTACAACGTCATGGGGGTCGCCAAAGCAGCCTTGGAAGCAAGTGTGCGCTATTTGGCGGTGGATTTGGGCCGTGACGGCATTCGCGTGAATGCGATTTCGGCAGGCCCCATGCGCACCCTTGCTGGGTCCGCCATTGCCGATGCGCGGTTTATGTACAAATGGAATCGTCAGCATGCGGCGCTTCAAAAGAACATAGAGCTTGAAGATGTGGGCGGCGCCGGACTTTACCTGTTGAGTGATTTGTCGGGCTGCGTTACGGGCGAAGTGCACCACGTGGATTGCGGTTACAATGTGGTGGGCATGCCGGCAGCGGCCAACCTCAAAGAGGCAGAGGCCAACAACGGCAACGGGAAGGCAGACGCCAACGGGTCCACAAAGACGGCGCAAAAAGGCGCCGGTGAGAAAGCTCCCACCAGCGCACAGTAGTGAGAGCGCTTCGTAGTCACACAGAAGCACTCTAGGTCGAGGACAGACCCTAAAAGCGGTACCCCACTTGCAGGAACCCGCCGATTCCTGATCCCGGAATGCGTCCATTGGGGTCCAATGCGGCGAACGGATTGGGCCGAAACAGCGCCACATCGCTGCCCGCGATGCGGTTGTAGCCTGCCAAATGCTGCTGATAGAACGCGTTGGTGACGTTCTCGATCCCGGCCGCGATGCGTACACCTTCCACCGGCCGCCATTCCCCATAGAGATTCAGGAGCTGATGACCGTCGGTGGGAAGTTCGCCATTTGTGAGCGACACTTTCGATTGCGCGGCCACAAGAACGCCTTCGGCCGCCACTTTCCAAGTGCTGCGCTCATAAGCCAAAGTTAGCACCGAGCGGGCGGGCGTGATGCGGTAAAGATCGTCTTCGATATCGCGCCGCTTGCCGCGCACATAGGTGACGATGCTGTCCAGCAGAAGCTGACCGCCGGTGCCCATGAAATCGTCACTGATCACTGTTCCGAACGCGAGATCCATACCGAACAGCACAGCATCCACATTGGCGAATTGAAGCGGCGTGGCGTCACCGTTCACTAGACTGACGATTTCCACCGGGCTGTTGGGCGCAACGCCACCCGGTCCATCGAACTGAGCGAAAAAGGCTGCCGCCCCCGCCGGTGTCAGCGGACTGAGAATGGCCGTGTTCGGATCAATGCCCGCTTCCAAGGTGGTGGGCGTGTCGTCGAATGGCGTGCTTTGTATGTAGTCGTCAATGCGATTGTAGAAACCGCGCAAGGTGAAATAGGTCTTTTCGCCGTTCCAGTCGATCCCCGCATCGGCGATGTAGGCGGTCTCGGGTTCGAGCGACACGTCGCCAATGGTGTTGTTGCCATCGGCCAAGCCGGCCGTTACTTCGATGGGCAGAAACGCATAGCGCTCGATATAGGATGGGCTGCGCTGTTTGCGTGCCCCACCGAGACTGAACGCAAGCTTTTTGCTGACCTTGTGTTCATATTTGAGCACCGCGTCCACATTGTTGTCCTGGCGCGAGCGGTCAGACGCATTGAAGGCGCCCACCAGACCGACCACCGGCGGCGGTACGGGCGGGGACGTACCGATGAACGCATCATCTGCGTTGGTGCTGACGTGGTCATAGCGCACGCCCAGCTCAAGCTTATCCTGAGACGTCAGATTCCCTTCCCATTCGGCGAACACACCCGTTCGGTTGTTTGCCGCATTGTTGAAGGTGCCGATCACGAATCCCGGATTGTCCGGCTGCGTGACCGTGGCGCTGTTTTCGGTACGATAGCCGTCGACACCAAAACGGAATGTGCCGCCATGGGCGGGATATTCAACTTTCGCCAGAAAGCCGAGCGTGTCGTTTTCCGCCGGCGTTTCGATGCGGGCAGCGCCGGCCGGTAACGGCCGCGTCGAGAAATTGTCCATCTGGTGCTGGATGTCCGCATAGGTCACCCGCAGCGTGATTTCGGCGGCGCTGATCGCGGTCGTAATCTCGCCCTTCAGAAAGTCGCTGTTGAAGAACGCGATGTCCAAGGGAAACGGCGCGTTGCCCGTGGGGCCGGTCTCGTGATGACGGTAGGAAAGCGAAATCTCGCTGTCGCCGATTTTCAATCCGTACCCACCGCCCGCAGCCCAGCGTTCATATTCGCTGGCCCGCACCGTGCCGCCATTGAAATCAAAATCATCGCCCTGCTCATAGGTGCCGAGCACATGCAGGCGATGCATGTTGTTCGCGACACTCAAGATGCCGCCACCGCCGCCGCCTTCGTCAACCGTGTGGCCATCGGCCACCACATTTCCCGAAAACTGAAACGCTTCCGTTTCCGCAAAGGCGCTGGTTTTGAGTTTCGCATGCACCGTGCCGCCAATACCGGGCCCTAAGCTGACAGAGCTGATGCCCCGCTGAACTTCCAGCGTGTCCAGCAGCGCTTTGGGCGCATAGTGCAGCGGCGGGTCCATCCAGTTAGGCCCGCCGGGCGCGATGACTTGGCCATCCACGCTGGTCGACAGGCGCGCGCCGAATAGGCCGCGATACTGCGCCTGTCCGGACAGACCGCCATTGTTCAGCACATTGCCGCCGGGAATGCGCCCCAACAGCGCTGCGGCATCAGGTGCGAAACTGCCGGGGATCCGCGGGTCGACGGCGATGTATTCGCCGCGCTCCAGCGGGCTGCCAAGAATAAGAATGGAATCGATTTTTTCTTCAGACTGTGCAATCGCCGTGCTGCTCATCAGCGCCACAGCGGACGTCATCATGATCGAGCGCGCGATGCCCGCACGCATTTTGTTCGGGAAGCTCACAAGCCCCTCCCCTCAATGAAATCAAAACGGATGTGTCAGATGTCAGATGAGGTAAGGCGGTGCGCGGGGTGGTGCATCGCTTTTGACAAGTTGGAAATCGAGACCTGTGGGCCGGTCATCGAGAACGGGTTCCGTTTCTTCCCGGGTCGGCGCCCACACAATGGTTCCGTGCGGCGCAAGCTCCGAAACGCCATTGGCGCAGATCAGCAGGCAAACGGGACATTCTTGCTGGCTTGGTACATTCGATTGAGTTTCGCCGCCCAAATCCTGCAGTCCCAACTCGGCAAGCGGGACTTTTTTGAAGCCGTCTGCCGTGCAGATCACCACGTAATCGGAGGAACCGGCTGCAAAGGCCATCGCAGAGGGCAGCAACTGCGCCACAACAAAGCACACTGCCAGCATCGCGGTCGACAACCGAGATCTACGTAGATGCTTTCGAAATGTGCGGGTCAAAGCCACCAATACGCCCCCTCTTGCGCACGCACTGTGCCTTTTGCCGTGACGGCCTGCAAGGTCAGTATTGACGCAGCCTATGCAGGCAAGCCCAATCGGTTTGCAATATTGTTCCGTTGCATGTTCGAAGAACCACCGACAATCGGCATGCCCACAATGTCGCGCACATGGCGTTGCATGTCGTGTCCTTCGGACAAGCCATAGGCGCCCATCACCTTTTGACAGGTGAGCACCACATCCACCGCCGTTTCCGCCACAAAAAGCTTGGCCATGCTGGTTTCCACCGAACACGGCCGCCCCTCTTGGGCAAGCCAAGCGCCGTGATAGAGCATATGGCGGCAGGCCTGAAGTTTGGTGCGGGCATCGACCAACGCATGGCGCACGGTTTGATGGGCGCAAATAGGCTTGCCGAATTGTTCCCGCTCTTGGGAATAGACCCAGGCTTCCTCCACCGCTGCCTGCGCAATGCCGAAAGTGACCGCCGTGATTTCGATTTTCTCCACATCGAGCGCCGGGCCGGCGAGCATCTTCCAGCCGCGGTTCCAATTGTCGGTGCCGCCAACAATGTTTTCCGCGGGCACGCGCACATCATCGAAAAACACATCGCTCGAAAGCGTGTAGCGCAGGTTCATGTGATCGATCGGATGCATGGTGAGGCCGGCTGCATCCGTGGGGATTAAAACGAAGCTCAAATTTTTGTAGCGGGCGTCGGGCTCACCGGAGCGCACCAGGCAATAGATAAAATCCGCGAAATCGGCGCCCGTGCACCAGCGCTTCGACCCTTTGATGACGACTGTCTTGCCGTCATCTTCCATACGCGCCGTCGTACGCACGCTTGCCAGATCACCCCCCACATCGGGCTCGGACAGTCCGTACGCGAAGGTGATTTCCCCTTTGGCTAGCTTGGGCAGCAAAGCCGCTTTTTGTTCGGGCGAGCCGTTTTCCGAAATGTTGACCCCGCCATAAAAAGCGGTGTGGATAAACGGGCCGGCCATGAACGGACCGCCCCGGCATAGTTCCTCGATCACGGCCACGGCGCCCACAATGTCCGGTCCCTGGCCGCCAAACTCGTCTGAAATCGTCAGCCCACAGACGCCTGTTGCTGCAAGCTTGGCGAAAATGTCCCGGGGAAACGTGTGGTTGCGGTCCCATTCTTCCCGCTTCTCGCGCGGCATTTCCTTTTCGACAAATCGCCGCATGGTCTCGCGCAGCAATCCGATATGTTCGGGTTCATCCGCAAAAGTGTGGTGGGAGCTCATGGGTTACTCCTTGTGTTTTTTTGGGCAGACCGTACACAATGAGCCTTCTGCACGGAAGGACCGATCATGAATGTACCCATCGCCACGCCGATTCCTCCATTGCCGGCACAGCCAGACGGCGTGCCCTGGCCGACCGAGGAATGGCCGGAGGCACAGTTGGGGAGCAAGGTCAATGCTGAGCGGCTCGATGCGCTCATGGACCACGCCTTTTCAGATCCGGCGCCGGACGATATGGGCGAAACCCACGCCTTTCTTGCGGTTCAGAGCGGGCAAATTGTCCTAGAACGGTATTGGCGCACCTTCACAAAAGCAGACACCTATCCGTCTTGGTCCATGGCAAAGAGTATTACCCAGGCGCTGGTGGGCATCTTGGTCCGCGAGGGTAAGATCGACGTTCATGCGCCGGCCGCCGTACCTGAATGGACCGAAAATGGCGGCGTACGCAGCCACATCACCCTCGATCAGCTCTTGCGCATGTCGAGCGGATTGAAGTTTCGGGAAGACTATGTAGACGGCGACGCATCCGACGTGATCGAAATGCTGTTCGGTCAGGGCAAGCATGACGTCGCGGCATTTGCAGCAGCTTTCCCGTTGGAAGCAGCGCCCGACAGCCATTGGTCTTATTCAAGCGGCACCAGCAATTTGGTGGCACGCGCGGCGGCAATCGCGCTGGGCGGCAAGGGCGATGTGTTCGAAGCCTTCATGCGTAAAGAACTGTTCGACCCCATCGGCATGAGAAGTCCTCTTCCCAAATTCGACGACGCCGGAACATTCATCGGTTCGTCTTTCTGTTTTTGTACGGCGCGCGACTTTGCCCGTTTTGGACTTCTTTACATGCGCGATGGGGTTTGGGACGGCCGGCGTATATTGCCCGAGGGGTGGGTCGATTATGCGCGCACGCCAACGGCCGTACCACCAGACGAGCCGCTTGGGTATGGCGCCCATTGGTGGCTGGGCCTATGCGGTCCCGGCAGCTTCTCTGCCAATGGCTATCAAGGTCAGTACACGATCCTCATTCCCGACCTTGATCTGATCTTGGTCCGGCATGGAGATTCACTGGACGAGAAGGGCGAGAAAACAAAGGCTTGGCTTGCCCAAGTGGCCGATTGTTTTCGCGAATAGCTTAGGATTTCTTGACCATTTCCGTTTCGTCGGAAAAACGCGGCAAGGGATCTGCGCAAGGTGCTTCGTACACAGAATAGAGACCGGCATAGGTCACTTTAGGATTGCCTTGGGCGTAAGTATCGAAAAAGTCCGACCCCATCATGAATTCATTCATCACCCTGCGTTCGTAGTTTTTGAGACGCCGGCTTATAAATCCGGGCGCCATCCAACGGAAGGGTGGCGAATTGGCGTAGGGCCCCAAGAGCCGAAGGGCAATCCACTCTGTACCGCTGGTGTCCGTATCGGCTGCAATGACGTCGGCAACGAAGCGCGCCATGTCCTCTTCAGTAATGTCAAGACCGGGTAAATGAGTTCTGACAATTCGCTCCACCAGACGGGCCGGCGAGTAAAAAAGAAAAGATCCGCCGATGCCTAGGGCGCCCAATCCGGCCACCCCAGCTCCGCCGATTAGCACATTCCTGCGGTTAAAGCCGGCGCCTTCGCCGGTCGGTTTTGTTGGCCGCTTGTTCATGCCGGCGCTCCTATCTTGTCGGCCGCCTTCATGGCCACCGCACAGATCGTCAATGTAGGATTTGATTGGGACCCCGCCGGAAAACTGCCGCTGCCCACCACGACCAGATTGCGCACTTGGTGGTGGATTTGATTGGCATCCAGAATGCTTGTTGCCGGATCTGTCCCCATCATCGTCGTGCCGTAAATGTGCGGCCCGCCAATCGTATCGGGCGACGGTAGCCACCTTAGTCCCTCAACAGGCAAGGGTGACAAGATCTCTTCGGCGAATTGCAATGCGCGGTTGACCGCTTTTGCCGTATACGGACTAAGCTCATCATATAGGACTTCCGGCAGATCATCGTCGGGATGAGCCAGCCTCACATGACTGCGGTCTTGTGGGAGATCTTCAAGCTTGAGTGTAAACGGCACGACCTGGCGCCATTTGCCATGTTCTGCGCGCAACGCGCCTCTGTTCCAGGTTTCAAGCAACACGGACGGATGCTCTCGCCGGAAATCGCCATCATACTTTGCGTAATTCATGCCGCAGATGATGCTGCTGCCTTGGAAATTGTCGACACCATCCAGTAAAGCTTCGCCGTATTCGCTATAGCTTCCGTGAAGCCGCCGGCCGAGCAGGGGATGATCGAGACCTGATCTTTGCATAATGACCGGATTGAACAAGGCGTTGGCGCCAAGCACCACAAGGTCGGCCGATACTTCATACTCCTGCCCATTTCGGCGGAACATAACGCCACGCGCTTGTCCACCCTGCACGTCGATGGCGCGCGCTTCCGCTGTAAGCAGGATCTCCACACGGGCGTCCTCATAGGGCTCCATGAAACTGTTCAAGATCGAAAACTTCGAATCGATGGGACACAGATGACACACGCCGTTCGAGCAGCATTTGGGGCGCGTCGCCGTGTCGCGGGAGGGCCGCGCGGTCGCCGCTGCAAAATGATGTTCCGGGTAGGCCTCTTTCAGTAGTCGGTCGGCTAGAGGCAGCGTATGCGGCGGTTGCGGGAATGGCCTGGACCGGGGCCACAACATGCGTTCCCGAGGCCCCGAGAGCTGCATCACCTCTTCCGCCTCGCAGTAATAGGGTTCGATATCATCGTAGTCGATCGGCCAGTCGAGCCCGACGCCGTATTTGGTTTTGAGTTTGAAATCACTAGGGTGCAGGCGGACCGCATTCCCCCACCAACAATTCGACCCACCGCCAAAGCCGATGGTGAACTTCCATCGAAGGTTTTGCTTCGGCCCTTTGTCCACCCAAGTCGTGCTTTCATGAATCTCCGACGGGTGACCCATCTCGATTTGGTCGGCATGGGTGTGCCATTTGCCGCGCTCCAAAACCAACACCCGCGCATTGGGCGGCGCATGCTTCAAGTACCGATAGAGAAAAAAAGTGGACGCAAATCCGCTGCCGATGATGGCCGCGTCATAGGAACGAGCCGCCTTTTCAACCACGCGCATAAACGCCACCCACAGATGCGATCCAGAACGATAGGAAGGTAGGGGAAGACGTTTAACGTAAGGTTGTGACCCGGCCTCGGGTGGTTTGGCGCGGCGATTTGCCGGGCAAGTTTGTCCGCCTAAGCCGTATCGGGCTCTTGCGGAAAGCGCGGCAGGGGGCTGGCGCAGGGCGCTTCATAAACGGTATAGAGCCCCGTATAGGTCACCTTCGGATTGCCCATCGCGTAGGTGTCGAAGAAGTCCGACCCCATCATGAATTCGCTCATCACGCGCCGTTCGAAATTTTCAACGCCTCGGCTGACAAAGGCGGGCAACATCCATCGGAACGGCGGCAGATTGACAAACGGCGCCAACAGTCTGAGGCCCAGCCGCTCCTTCCGGCTCGTATGAATATCCGCCGCCAAAAAGTCAGAGACAAACTGGCGCATGTCGTTGCCGTCAATGTCGAGGCCTGGCAGATGGGCCCTCACAATATGTTCGACCAGACGGGCAGGCGAGTTGTAAAGGAATGAGCCACCAAGTCCCGCAGCCCCCAATCCGGCGAGACCGGCGCCGCCAATGAGGATGTTGCGGCGGTCAAATTCGGTGCCGGTTTGCAAAGGCCTTGACTTCGGATCGCTCACACGGACGCCCCCAGCTTGTCGGCCGCTTTCATGGCGACTGCGCAGATCGTCAGTGTGGGGTTGGATTGACAACCAGATGGAAATCCCCCGCTGCCCACAACCACAAGATTGCGCACCTGGTGGTGAATTTGATCCGGGTCGAGAATGCTCGTGTCGGGATCCTTTCCCATGAGTGTTGTGCCGTGAATGTGCGAGCCGGCGCTTCCTTGGGGAAAACGGGTGATAGATTCCACAGGCAGGGGCGCTAGAATTTCAGCGATCAATTGTTCTGCCTGCTGCACACCTTTCAACGCATACGAACTATAAGCATTGTACCGTATCTCGGGTAAATCATCGTCCAAGTTCGCCAGCACGACGCGGTTTTGTTCCTGAGGTAGATCTTCAATCTTCATCAGGAAGGGCAATACCTGACGCCACTTGCCGAATTCCTTGCGTAACGGACCCGCATTCCAGGTCTCGAACAAAACAGATGGAAACTCGCTGCGAAATGCACCGTCATATTTGGAATAGTTCATCCCGCAAACGATAGTACTTCCCTGAAAATGGTCGACGCCATCCAGGTAGGCCTCGCCGAATACCGCAAAATTGTCGTAGAGGTTGCGCCCCAACATAGGGTGATCGAGGCCCGACCGTTGCAAGATTGTCGGGTTGAAGATGGCGTTGGCCCCCAGCACCACCAAATCAGCCGATACGGATAGGTCCTTCCCGCCGCGGCGGTAGGCCACCCCCGTCGCCGTTCCCGCCTCCACATCGATCGCGCGCGCTTCCGCCGTGAGCAGCACCTCCACGCGCGGGTCCTCATACGGCGCCATGAAACTGTTGAGGATCGTGAATTTGGAGTCGATGGGACACAGATGGCACACGCCATTGGCACAGCATTTTGGCCGAGTGGTCGTATCGCGGGAAGGGCGGGCCGTGGTGGCTGCGAAGTGGTGATCGGGATAGGCTTCTTTTAACAGGCGGTCAGGCAACGGTAAGGTGTGCGGCGGCAGCGGAAATGGCGTTGACCGGTGCCACAACATGGGTTCCCGCGGACCCGACACTTGCATGACTTCTTCGGCGATGCCGTAATAGGATTCGATATCGTCGTAGTCGATTGGCCAATCCGTGCCCACGCCATAAGTCGACTTCAGTTTGAAATCGCTGGGGTGTTGGCGCACGGAATTGCCCCACCAGCAATTCGATCCGCCGCCGAAGCCAATCGTAAAATTCCAGGTTTTGTTCTTTTCGCGGCCCTTATCGATCCATGCATCGTTCGGGTGAATCTCGGAGGTGCGCCCCATTTCCACTTGGTCGGCATGGGTGTGCAATTTGCCGCGCTCGAGCACCAGAAACCTCGCATTCGGTGCCGCGTGGTCTAGATAGCGGTGAAGAAAGAAAGTAGACCCAAAGCCACTGCCGATGAAAACCACATCGTACGAGCCGGCGGCTTCTTCAACCACACGCATAAATACCCTCTAAGCAAGCGCTTTGCCACGTCGTGAACGCACCTTAGCGCAGCCGCGTTAATGCCGCCCTGCCGCATATCGGTTTGTCACATACCAGAAAGGATTTGGTAACGGCTTCCGTCGCCGCAGCAAAGACCCATCGGAAACATTGGAAACCATTAATGTCTCGGGCTTATAGTAAATGGAAGATATCGCTTCGAAGCAGACGGATACCGCTCATGCGCCCCGTGCTGACGCACATTGCCTTCCACTGTCGCAATTTGAAAGCTTCCGCGCGTTTCTACGAGGAGATGTGCGGCATGAGTGTCGTTCACACGCGATGCGAACATGGCATTCGGGTTTCCTGGCTTGCCGAGCCCGGAAAAGAGAGGGACTTTGTAATCGTGTTGATCGACGGTGGAACGCGGCCACCACAACAGGAAGGCGATTTTTCCCATGTGGGATTCGCCGTCGAATCAAAAGCGGACGTGGATGCGGCTTGCGACCGGGCGAGGCAGAACGATTGGAAGGTTGCTTGGGAACCTATTCAGGCACCCTTCCCGGTCGGTTATTTCTGCGGAATCGAAGATCCTGACGGCCATGTGGTGGAGTTCAGCTACGGCCAACCATTGGGCCCAGGCGCCCCGGAACATCCATTCGAGACGCAGAGCAAGTCTGACCTCGCGTCAACTTGATTGCCGGCGTGCGGCCACCCTGTGCGCATGCCAGCTTTGGGCTTCGATAAACAGGCGGCTAACTTCAGGGTGAAGCGATTTAATCCGGTTTTCCATGTCGCTGACCGCCCGCTCAATGTCGGTTGAACTGAGCTTGTCGTGAAAGTCGACGCTCACATTCACCAACACGTCGCTGGGCCCCAGATGCATGGTCAACACTTCGTTGGTGCGCATAACCTCTTTTTGAGCGTCGACAATGCGGCGCACGCCCTTGATCAAATGGGGGGCCGCTGCTTCACCGATCAGAAGGCTCTTGGTTTCGTAAGCAAGCAATGTGGCGGCCGACGCCAAGACGCAACCGATGGCAATGGAGGCTAAGCCATCGAAAACGGGCATCTGTAGCACCTGCGCAAGCGCGATGCCGGTCATCGCGAAGGTCAGACCGATCATTGCCGCCGTGTCTTCCATCAAGACCGTGACCAAGCTGGGGTCTTTGCTTTCCCTGATGGCGCGCATGACGGGCTTCGATCCGCGGCGCTCATTGAACTCGAGAATCGCAATCCAAAGGGCAATAGACTCAAACACCATGGCAATGCCCAGCACGATGTAATTGATGTGCGGGCTTCTCATTTCCTCCGGATGCAGAACTTTTTCTATGCCTTCGTAAATCGACACCCCAGCGCCCACGGAAAAAAGCAAAATGGCCACTACGAACGACCAAAAATAGATCTCTTTGGCGTAGCCGAAAGGATGGGTTTCGTCCGCGGGCTTGGCGGCGCGCCGCAGCCCATAGAGCAGAAGCGCCTGGTTGCCTGTGTCGACCACCGAATGAACGGCTTCGCTGAACATGGCCGACGACCCGGTATAGGCCGAGGCCGCAAATTTCGTGACAGCAATCAACGAGTTGCCGACCAAGGCCGCCAACACCACCTTTGTTGAGCCGCCTGCGGCCATGTGAAAACTCTCTTAGGGCTTTGTTTCTAGAGCTGCAGGACCTTGCCGGGATTGAGGATCCCCTTTGGATCGAGCGCCGATTTAAGTGTGCGCATCAGACTTATCTCGGCATCGCTTCGCGTCCAATCCAGATAGGGTTGTTTCTCAAGGCCGATGCCGTGCTCCGCCGAAACGGAACCCTGCCGCTCGCGCAACGGAGAATAGACGATGTTCTCGACCGCGCGCCGGGCATCTTTGCTCTCGTCGCCCACGCCGACGATCACATGGAGGTTGCCGTCCCCTAAATGGCCGAAGATGACGCATCGGTGACCCGGCCAATCTTTATCAAGCGACTGCTTCACTTCGCTCACATAGGTCTCCATATCGGGGATGCCCATGCTCACATCGAAGGCGAAGAACGGCCAGAACTGCAGGCATTGACCCACATCGTCCCGCATGGCCCACATGGCGTTGCGCTCGTTCTGACTTTTGGCGATGACCGCGTCGACCAACAGTTCTTCCTCGAGTGTTTCGGCAAGTGCCGCTTCGAAGCGCTCTGCATCGGCTTCCTGGTCAGCGCCCAAAGATTCCACCAAGATGTAATAGGGGTAGTCATAAGGAATGGGCGGCCGGTTTTCCGCGGGTGCCTTGGTCACAAGCTCGTAGAAGTCGCGCCACATGACCTCGAAGGCACTAAGCGTTCCGCCCAACTTTCCATCGATGGAAGACAAGAACGCCGTGACTTTGTCGAAACTCTCCACTGCAACAAAGGCCGTGTTCTGACTTTTCGGAAGCTGGCGCAAACGCAAGACGATGCGGGTGACGATCCCGAGCGTTCCTTCCGAGCCGATGAACAACTGCTTGATGTCGTAGCCCGCATTGTTCTTGATCATCTTACCGAGTGACGAGACGACGGTGCCGTCCGCCATCACCGCTTCAAGCCCCAGAACCATTTCGCGCATCATGCCGTAGCGGATGACCCTGTTGCCACCCGCATTGGTGGACACATTGCCGCCGACCGTGGCCGAGCCCCGAGCCCCCAAATCAAGCGGTAGCATAAGGCCATGTTCTTCCGCTGCTTCTTGAGCGGCCTGCAACGGCACGCCGGCCTGAACTGTCATTGTGCGCGTGACCGGGTCAATCTCCTCGATGTCTGTCATGCGTTCGAGCGTCAAGGCAAGCTCGTTAGAGGAAGCAACCGTCCCCTCCACAAGGCCCGTCATGCCACCTTGCGGCACAATCGCCTGCTCGTGCCGGTGACAGAGCTTCAAGACCGCCGCCACATCTTCGGTCGTCCGCGGACGGATCACAGCGCTGGGCAGGCCTGCATGAGATTGCGACAGCCCAGCCAGCGGGTTGCGCTCGGCCACAGCCTCTCCCGTCAGCACGCCCTTATCACCCAACAATCTGGTCAGTTCTTCAATAAGTTGGCTCACCACAAACCTCCCGGGTTCGGTCGCATTCGGCTCACTTCCACGACGGTTTTAACGATTGTGGCCACATCGGCCCGGCTGGGCAAGCCATGTTTGCCGCCAATTTCCGTAGGGGTCTTAACGGAAAGTTGACAGGAACTGATGCAGGTTAGACCCTATGCTCATGACGGCGACATCTATTCTCTGTTATCTGACGCTCCTTGTGGGAGCCGCGGGGGTCGTCGTGCCGTTCAAACCCTTTGGCAGCCGCGGTGCCGCTGCTTTGGTGGCGCTGACGGCATTCTTGACACTGGGCATTATTACCCCGCTGAAAGAGCCGCCCAAAAACCTCTCTTACTTCGAATGGAAGGTGGCCAAGCAGAACTGCGTTGAGGCCAACACGCAGACAGGCCCGTGCCGCATTACGAAGCCCATGGTGGCATCCTCCAGGCTCCAATCGCCCTAGCCTCGCAAATTTGCCCTAAACAAGCTCTGCCTTGCCCCGTGAGGGGCGAACACGTTAGAGCTATGGCCGACGAAAAGGGTTGGCCTGCAGTACGAATGTCAGGCTGCAAGACAGGGGAACCGGATGTCTTTCGAATGGGGCGCGCCGCTCAAAAACGCGATTACGGACAACATCCACCGGTTTGAGCGGCGCCCCATCCCCCTTGCGGACAAGCGCCACGCCGCCGTGGTGATGTGCATCGTCAAAGATGAGGACGGCGCCCCTACATTCCTTTTGACGCGGCGGGCAGCACGCATGCGTGCTCATGCCCGCCAATGGGCCTTGCCTGGCGGACGGATCGACAAGGGCGAAACGCTGGAGGAAGCCGCGCTGCGCGAATTGCGCGAAGAGGTGGATCTGCACCTTGAGCCGGACCACATTCTCGGCGTGTTGGATGACTATGAAACACGATCCGGCTATGTGATGACGCCGGTGGTCACTTGGGTCGATGAAGACATCTCCCTTGCCGCGCAGGATTCGGAAGTTGCTGCGATCTATAAAATTCCGTTTACGGAGTTTTACCGCGACGGCTCGCCCGAATTCGTCACGATCCCCGAAAGCGACCGTCCCGTTATTCGCCTTTATTTGAACGACCACAGGGTGCACGCACCGACGGCGGCCGTGATCTATCAGTTTGCCGAAGTCTGCTTGTTTGGGCGACCGACCCGCGTGTCCCACTATGAACAACCGGTCTTTGCCTGGAAATAGGCACGGCCGCACCAAACAGGATTACGAACAAAGGACCTGCACATCATGTCGAAAATTTCGCAAGATCTCAGGCTGGACCCGCGAATTCGAAAGTTTTTCGGCGTCATGCCGACGCCGCCCAAGCAATCAGATGCCGCAAACCGGGAAGAATTGCTGGCGGGAGCGAACAGTCTGGCCGGCAAGGCGGTCACATTGGGCATCAAGAAGTTCATGGACATGTGCGACAGGGAAGACCTGGCGCCGTCCACGGGGCTTTCCATAACCAAGCACGAATTTCCATCACAGCCCGACGGCAATACCATCAATATTCAGTTCATTCGGCGGGACGCCCACGAAACACTGCCCTGCATCTATTACATCCATGGCGGCGGCATGCAGGTCATGTCGTGCTGGGACGGCATGTATCGCGCGTGGGGCCGTCTGCTCGCGGCTCAGGGTGTGGCAGTGGCCATGGTGGATTTCCGCAATGCGCTTCAGCCCTCTTCCGTGCCGGAGGTGGCGCCCTTTCCGGCAGGGCTCAACGATTGTGTTTCCGGCGTGAAGTGGGTGATCGATAATGCCAGCGATTTAGGCGTCGATCCCGACAACGTCATTGTGGCGGGCGAAAGCGGTGGCGGAAATCTCACCCTTGCGACCGGCATGAGCTTGTTGAAATCGGGTGACATCCATTTGATTAAGGGACTGTATGCTCTGTGCCCCTTCATCTTAGGCAAATGGCCATCCCCCGATTGCCCCTCCTCGGTCGATAACAACGGCATCATGCTCGAGCTGCACAATAATCGCGCGGCTATGGCCTATGGCATCGATGCCTTCGAACGACGAGACCCGCTCGCCTGGCCGAGTTTTGCAACCGTGGAAGACGTGAAAGGGTTGCCCCCCACTATGATCAACGTGAATGAGGGCGACCCGCTTCGGGATGAGGGCATCAATTTTTACCGGCTGCTTATGGAGGCCGGCGTGCAGGCCACCTGCCGCCAGGTCATGGGCTCGATCCATGGCTCGGATATCTTCATTGCCGGCTGCCCGGACGTCAGCCGCGAAACCGCCCGCAGCGTTGCGGACTTCTGCAAAGGCATCACACGGTAGCAGGCGCAATGGCAAAGCATATCGGCATCGTCGCCTGTTCAGCGGAAGGGGCCGCCCTGTGCTACAGGACCATTTGTTCCGAGGGCGCCGCATTGTTCGGCGCGCATGGGCACCCGGAAGTGACCATGCATACGCCGCCCTTCGGCCGGTATGTGGAGGTGTTGGACAAGGAAGATTGGCCGTCTGTCGGCGAGCTGATGCTGACATCCGCAAGAATATTGGAACGCGCCGGCGCGGATTTTCTGATCTGCCCTGACAACACAGTTCACCAAGCTTTGCCTTTGATCGAAGCGGCATCGCCCCTGCCTTGGCTCAATATCGCCGAAGCGGTTTCGGCAAACGCATCGGAACGCGGAGTCCGGCGGATAGGTCTGACCGGCACCAAGTGGCTGGTGGAAAGCGATGTTTATCCGGGCCCTCTCAAGCGCCGCGGCATTGACCACGTGCTGCCGGCACCTGACGAGCGGCAGGAAATGAACCGCATCATCATGGATGAGCTGGTGAATGCCCAGTTCAATCCCAGCGCCGTCAGCTTTTTTCAGGACGTAGTCGCCCGCATGAAGTCGGAGGGCTGCGATGCGGTGGTTCTGGGATGCACGGAAATTCCCCTCATCATCAACGACGAGAATGCGGCTTTGCCGACTCTCGATTCAACCCGTCTTCTGGCCCGCGCCGCGTTGAGCAAAGCTGCATCCTGATACTGATCTTGTGCACCTCTCCAAGCGTGACAAAGCCTGAAATAAGGCGCTAGCATGGTTCCAATCAGAACAACGACGTCCGTTGATCCACCATCAAATCAGAGAGGAAACACATGGCACACGAACAGTTGGGGCTTTCAGCCGACCAGCTTTTGAGCACGACCCGCGCGGTTCGCAAACGTCTCGACTTCGACCGGCCGGTCCCGCGAGAAGTGATCAAGGAATGTCTGGAAATGGCCGTGCAAGCACCGTCCGGGTCCAACGCGCAAGGCTGGCAGTTTGTCTTCGTCACTGATCCGGACAAGAAGGCAAAGATTGGCGATTACTACAACCAGGCCTTCACGCCCTATCGCGACATGCCGATTGCCATTCACAAGCTGCACAAAGACAGCGACGACAAGAACCTGACCGACAGCCAAACCCGATCGGCGTCGTCTGCCGACTACTTGGCGGAGAATATGGGGCGCGCGCCGGTGCTGATGATCCCCTGCATCGCCGGACGGACGGACGCGCCGGAAACCAATTCGGCACCCATTCATGCGGGCATAATGGGGTCCATCATCCCCGCCGCTTGGTCGTTCATGCTGGCGGCCCGCGCCCGGGGCATCGGCACGGCGTGGACCACGCTGCATCTCAACTTCGAAAAGGAGATCGCCGAGCTGATCGGCATTCCCTATGACCAGTTCCAACAGGTCGCCCTGATTCCCATTGCCTACACCAAAGGAACGGACTTCAAGCCCGCCTATCGGCCGCCGGTGGAAAACATCATGCGCTTTGATAACTGGTGAGACATCATGGACCTGCAAAACAAAGTCACCGTCATAACGGGCGCGGGCAGCGGGATTGGCGCCGCCTGCGCCAAAGCGTTCGCAGCCAAGGGCGCGCGGGTCGCTGTGGTCGATCTCAACCAAGCGAACGCCGAACAAGTGGCCGCCGACATCGGCAGCAAAGCCTATGCTTGCGATGTGGGAAACGAAGCCGCCGTCAATGACATGATTGCTGCCGTCGAAAACGATTTCGGCGATGTGGACATTCTGTTCAACAATGCGGGCATTGCCACGGGCACGGATCTCATGCGCACGGACATCGACGTCTGGCAGCGCCAATGGGACGTAAACGTGATGGCCCATGTGTACAGCACGCGCGCGGTGTTCCCGAAAATGCTGGCGCGGGGCGACGGCTACCTCATCCAAACGGCCTCCATGGCCGGCTACCTGACCAGCCAAGGCATGCTGACTTATGCGGTCACCAAACATGCGGTGGTGGGGTTTGCCGAGTGGATGTCCATCACCTATCACGACAAGGGCGTGCGCACGTCTTTGCTCGCGCCGCTCGGCGTGGCCACGCCCATGCTAGACAAGATCGGCGGCGATTTTGCCAAAGATACGGCGGGCCCCATCAAAACGCCCGAGCAAGTGGCGGACATGGTGGTCGACGCGGTGGAAGCAGAAAAGTTCCTTATCCTGACGGATGAGATTGCGGAAACCTGGATGGGCTACAAGCAAAACGACATCGAACGCTGGCTCACCGGCATGCGCAGACAGCAAGCAAAGATGGACGCAGCGCGGAGTGCATCTGCGTAATCTGTCGTAGGGAAAATAGTGTTGCCTGCATAACGTTCGTTTCTCACCAATGTCAGACATGGAGCCGACATGGACAACGATACGATTACGCGCCAAATCCACATTGAGGCTGATCAGCAGCGCGTATGGGACGCCCTTTCCGACGCGACCGAGTTCGGCAAATGGTTCCATGTGAAGTTGGATGGGCCTTTTGTCGTGGGAGAGACGACCACCGGAAAAATAACGTATCCCGGGCATGAAGGAATACCTTGGATAACCGTCACAGAAGTGATGGCGCCGCCCAAACGGTTTGCCTTTCGGTGGCCGGATTGCGCCCCGGATGAGAGTATCGGCCCCAGCACAATCTGGCTAACGGTCGACTTTGCACTTGAGTCGCAAAATGGCGGCACATTGGTGACGGTCACAGAGACAGGTTTCGCGGCGTTGCCCGAAGACCGACGTGCTTCAATGCTGCGTGACAATGCCGAAGGCTGGAACATCCAGACCGTCAATTTAAAGCACTATGTCGAAGGCTGATCGCGCATCGGTGTTCGCCGCTTGGGGAGTAAAGGGGACACCACACATAGTTCCGAAATACAAGTCGAACGGTGAAACCGAACCGCCCCCAATTTAGATGGCGGATAGATGGGGCGCTCCGAACGGATCAGGTGCTTAGAGATTTTGATTTTAGTATCCCGTCTATTCTCCAAAACGCCGGAGCGAGTACCAGACATGGTGATTGACGCGGTGGAAGCGGAAAAATTCCTTATTCTGACAGATGAGATTGTCTAAACCTGGATGGGGTACAAGCAAAATGACATCGAACGCCGGCTCACCGGCATGCGCAGACAGCAAGCGAAGATGGACGCGGCGCGGGCGGCGGGTGCACGGCGTAAACTCACTCAAAGAAATCTGTGTCGATTAGCAAACATCTACATTCGGCCCAATGCGGACACTGTCTCTCTAGCGAAAGTTTGAGTTGCTTTGGATCGCGCACGTGTGATTGTGAGTGACGAGACAGATCCAATAGGTGACACATGCAGACCACCGACTCATCCGAAAGTCGGACAGATACAGCGCTGGGAGACCTCAAGCAGCAATCCGTCCCGATTGCTTTTACCTATTTCCTGAGCTTCCTCGAAAACCTGTTCGAGCTTGCCTATCCATGGGCCATTGGTGTTGCGGTCAACGGTTTAGTTGCCGGGCAAACGGCCCTGATATGGCCACTCATCGCGATCTGGGTCGGTCACATTGCTGTTGGTGCCTTTCGCCAACTCTACGACACGCGCCTGTTCTCCCGGCTTAACGCCCGCATGGCTCGAAAGACGGTGCGCGACCAACGTGAGGACGAGGCTACCGTCAGCGAAATTTCGGCACGGGTCGAGATGATCGAGGAACTGATAGAGTTTCTTGAAGAAGAGATGCCGGTGTTTCTCGCAATGATCGTTGGGCTGGTTGGCAGTTTGGTGTTTCTCGCGTTCTACGATCTTGGCTCAGGTTTGGTCATGCTGGGGTTGATGATCCCGATTATTGTCATCAACACGATCGCGGGAAGGCGCGCGTACCGGAACAATGTGGCGTTGAACACACAATGGGAAAAACAAGTTCAAGTCATTAGCGATCCGCGGCCAAGGCGCTGGAAGGTTCACTTCGGACGGATGGCAAAGTGGCGCGTGCGCCTGTCCGACTTAGACGCCATGAGCTGGTCGCTCGCACAAGTCTGCGCCTTGGTCGCAGTCGTCATTGTTCTTTATCGCGCGGCCACAGCCCAGGATCCGATGGTGGGGGACATTTTCGCGATTCTTGCCTACGCCTTGCGCATCGAAGAAAGGATCGACGACGTCCCGACCATCGTTCAACAAATTGGACGGCTCATTGATATTCGCCGGCGCATTCAAAGTGAACAATAAAGGCGCGGCGACGGCCACATGCCTGAAAACTCCCAATGTCCGCCTTTGGCGAAGAACCAAATTTCAGCCGTCACAAACGTTTCCGACAAAAATCGGATGCGCTTACAACGCCAACCCTCCGTCGACGGAGAATGTGGCGCCGGTGGCGAATTTGGAGTCGTCGGACGCCAGATAAAGCACAATGTTGGCAATATCTTCGGGCTCGCCCAAATGGCCGATCGGGTGGGACGCGACAAAGCCCGCCAACATCTCATCCGGATTCGGCACCTGGGCCATCACCTTATCGAGGATCGCGGTTTTGATCGTGCCCGGCGCCACCACATTGCAGCGAATGCCGTTTTGCTGTTGGCCGCAATGAAGCGCGATCGATTGGGTGAACAAGATCACGGCCGCCTTGGCCGCGTTATAGGCGGCAAGGCCGGCATTCGCCCGAATGCCCGCGGCGGATGCAATGTTGACGATGGAGCCGCCGCCCGTCTGTTTCATATTGGCAATGGCGGTTTTGCAGCCCCAGAATACACTGTCCACATCCACATCGAAGGTCTTGCGCCAGCTTGCATAGTCCAGATCTTCGATGGAGCCCATGAGGGTGATGCCCGCATTATTGACCAGCGTGTCCACCGGCTGGTCCCTTGACGCTGCTTCCCACACGGCGGCCCACCGGTCCCCGTCGGACACGTCCTGCTCGACGAACTGGGCTGCACCGCCGATTTCGGCGGCGACTTTATTGCCGCCGTCCACATCGATATCGGTGAGCGTGACCCGCGCGCCTTCGGCCGCCAATTTTTCAGCGATCGCGCGCCCCAAGCCCGATGCAGCGCCTGTGACCAGCGCGCATTTTCCACTAATCCGTGCCATGACGTTTCCTTTTGTTGCAAAATTCGGGATACTTAAACGCGACGCAGCGGTCCGACAGCCCCATCTTCGTTCGGCGATACAACAAAACTGCGCAGTGTTTTAGTTTTAAACTCGCGCGATTCAACCGTATCGACGACGATATAATCCGCACGCGCTTGGGTCGGAGTCAAGGTAAGCACGATGGCACCTTGGGGGTTCAAATTCGCATATTTGATCTCTTCATTTGAAGCCGCAATCGCACCGCCCAAATCCACATCGGTCATTTTGAGGATTTGCCCAAGTGTGGACGAAGACACGGCCGTGGTGGCGAACTCGACGCCGACGCGCTTGCGTTCTTCCGAGTCGATCAACTCATTGGCCCAAAAGGTGTGCGTGTCGCCCGTGAGCACAATCAAATTGGCTTCGCTTGCTTTGGCCAATTGATAAACCCGGTCGCGGGCCGCGGGATAACCGTCCCAGCCGTCCAGATTGGCCGGCAGGCCAAGTCTGGCAAAAGTCGTGAAGCGGCGCGCAAGCGGGTTCTCCTCAAGCAATGCGTCCATGCGTGCTTTGGGCAGAACGTTGCTCAGATCCGGGAACACAAAACGCGCCATCATCACCGGATTGCCGAGCACCTGCCACACGGCGCCCGATGCTTTGGAGGCGGCAAGCTCCTGCCCTAGCCACTGTTCTTGATCCTGGCCAAGAAGTTCGCGGGCTTCCGTCCCCAGAATTTCGTTCATGAATTTATCCGCATTCGGAAGAAACTGAACGCCATCCGGCAGGTTCTCCGGATCCATGGCCGAGATTTCCGCATAATTGAGGATCGGTTGCGGCACGTCGCCGGTCATGTTGAAAGGTGTTTTGATGGTGCGCACATCGGCGGGATCAAGCGCATTCAGCACCGCTTCCTCGGTGATCGCCACCGGCGCGTCCGGGTCCGTGAAATCGAACGGCGTTTCCACAAACGGCAGATCGGCGGCGTAGTCGAACTGCTTGTCGCGGCCGATAAGTCGTGCCTCCACCATGACGATCGACGCCAGCGATCCCGCCTGGAAAGAACGCTGGATCGCCGCCAAATCGTCAGACGGCGTGCGGATCGGCAGCCATTCATGATAGGCGCGGGTGAAAGCGGCTTTGCGCTCGTCCCAACTGCCTTCGCTGCCATCTTCCGCGTGGTTTTGCGCGCCCTTCATCCAACTGTTGTTGGCGGTTTCATGATCGTCCCAAATGGCAATCATGGGCACATGGGCGTGCAAGGCTTGCAGATCCGGATCGGTTCGGTAGAGCGCGTAACGCTGCCGGTAATCGCTCAGTGTAAGGAGTTCATGGGGCGGCACATTGAAACGGCCGATGCGATTGCCCACATCCGTGCCATAGCCGTCCGCGCCGTATTCATAGATGTAGTCCCCCAAATGAACCGCAAGATCGAGATCCTCGATATCGGCCATGGCGCGATAGGCGTTGAAAAACCCCGCCGGATAATTGGAGCAGGACAGCACGGCCAGTTTGAGTGACTCTGCGTCCCCCGTCGGCAGGGTTTTTGTACGGCCTGTAGGGGAAAGCTGGTCGCCGACACGGAATCCATAATAATAGGTTGTGCCCGGCGCCAGCCGGTCCACATCAATCTTGGCAATGTAGTCGCCTTCTGCATCGACCACCACATCGCCGGAACGTGCTTCCCATTGCAGATCTTCGTCCCAGGCGACCACCCAGGTCACCGGGACGGACGTAGTGCCTTCATCGTCAGGCGTCACCCGGGTCCAGATCATCACGCGGTCATTGAGGGGATCGCCGCTGGCAACGCCATGGTCGAAAGAAACGCTTGGGGTATCTTCATTGCCGTCGGAACAGCCCCCCAGCGCCAAAACGCTGGCGCCCGCCAAAAAGCTCGCCAGCGTTTGCCGCCGTGTCCAAACCAAATAGGCCATTGCCGCGCCCCCATGTGTCGAACCAAATTGGAGGCAAGTCTATAGAGAGCGCGTGTGTCCTTTCAATGACCCAAATGCCGCGTAACGTGATCGGTTAGTTGATGGGCGCCGACATGATGCGGGCGCTGGCCACGTCCCTCAAAACGCGGTTCTCCAGTTCCGCATTCTCCAGCCGCGACTTGACCACGTCGCCCATACTCACAATACCTTTGAGAATGCCGTCTTCCATGAGCACCACGTGGCGCAGCCGGCGCTGAGTCATCAGCCGCACCGTGTCTTGAACGGACGTGTCAGGGTCCGACACCACAAGCGGCGCCTTCGCCAGCTCTTTGGCACGCAAAGTGAGCGCTTCCGTTCCGTGATCAGACAAGGCATGAATGATGTCGGTTTCGGTCACGATGCCTGAAACCTGACCCATCCCATCCAACACGACCACCGAGCCGATACGGTGCGCCTTCATGGTGCTCACAATCGCCCCCACCATCACTTCGCCCCCAATGGTGACGACGTGGGATCCCTTATCCGTCAAAATCTCTTTGAACTGCATCGTGTTTCCCTTCTTGTGCCGCGCACGCGCGGACGGTTGTGTTGCTTCGCTGGGAAACCGCTGATCACTTGCGCGTAACACCGACCACCTGCATGACGCTGAACCGGCGCGCTCCCGCAAGGCTTAAGGGTTTCTTGAAAAAAGTGAACACCGAGAACGTAGGGGAAACAAGAGTTTTCTGCGCCAAATCGCTCGATATTGGGTTCAAATGGGCGTCCTATTGGTTAATGGCTCGATTCGGTTCCAAAAAAAGACTATGCCTTCTGAAAAGCCGACCAGGCAGGAAAGCTACAAAACAGGGAGACAGGACCCATGAAACTCTATGACGACCAGGGCGCGCCAAATCCAAGACGCGTGCGCATTTTTCTGGCGGAGAAAGGGGTGGAGGTGGAAACCGTGCCCGTCAGCATTATGAAAGGCGAGCACAAGCAGGATGCCTACCGGAAAATCTCGCCCATGTCGCGGGTTCCCGCCTTGCAGCTAGACGACGGCACCGTGATTTTGGAGTCCGTTTCCATCTGCCGCTATATCGAATGTTTGCATCCGGAGCCCAATTTGTTGGGAACGACCCCACAAGAAATCGCCCAGATCGATATGTGGTCCCGGCGCATGGAAAGCGAATTGATGGCGCCCATGGCGGCCACTTTTCGGCACACAAACCCGAATATGGCCGCGCTTGAAAAACAGGTTCCTGAATTCGGCGAAAACCAGCGGGCCATCGCCAATCGGCGGCTGGCCATGTTGAACGACGATTTGGCGGATCGCGAATTCATCGCCGGCGACCGGTATACCCTCGCCGACATCACCGCCCAATGCACGCTGGAATTCTTTCCACGACTCGCCGAGTTCGACTTGAAGGATGAGTACGTTCATCTCAACCGGTGGCGGGAAGCGGTCAAAAATCGCCCGGCTGCCCGTGCGTCGATTGGCAAATAGCTGCCTGGTCCGAGGCCTATCGAATCCTGCTCCTCATGGGCCGCTTTGACAGGCAGCCAGATTTCCGGCAAAGAGCGCCTTTCAACCCTTAATCGATAGGCCTATGCCGTGACAGATATCCTGACGCTCGAGCATCACGGGCCCGACACGTATGTCGGCGAAAGCCCGGACTATGAGTGGGGACGCATCTATGGCGGATTGGTGGTGGCGCAGGCTTTGAAGGCCGCTGCCCTGTCCGTGACCGAGCCGCACACGGTTCATTCCTTGCACGCCTACTTCATTCTTGGCGGCAATCCGGCTGAACCCGTGCGGTATGAGGTGGACCGCCTGCGCAACGGTAAATCCTTCACGACACGGCAAGTGGTGGCACGGCAAAGCGGCGGGGCCATCCTCAACCTGTCGGCCTCTTTCCAGAAACATGAAGAAGGGCCGGATATCCAAACCCCACAGCTCAACGATATTCCGAAGCCGGATGAATTGGAGACGGACCGGCAAATCCCGGCTCGGGAATCCCGCACCGTGAGCTATGACCGGGAACCGCCCCTGTCCAGGCAATGGGTGCGCTATACGGACCCCATATCCGACAACCCGTTGGATCATGCTTGTGCTCTTGCTTATTTGACGGACTCAAACGCCATGTCGGCCATTCGCGCGGGTCACCCCAAGGAGGAACATGATCGGCGCCGGCAACACCGCGACCGGTTTATGGGCGCAAGTCTGGACCATGCCGTCTGGTTCCACCGGCCGGTGAAAGCCGACGATTGGCTCCTGCTGGATATGCGGTCGCTGGGCATGATCGGTTCGCGTGGGCTTGCCCTTGGTTGGGTCATCGACACCCATGGCTCCCATGTGGCAACGATCGCCCAAGAAGGTTTGTTGCGGGAAAAAAAACCCAAGTAAGATTGAAAGTAAGATCGCCGGATCATGGTTGCTTTCCCCTATCGGCTTGACCGCTTATGACCTCGGACCATTTGGACCTTCGCAATCGCACCAAGCTGTTCGACGCGCTGGAAGAACGCCCATTTGACCTGATCGTGATCGGCGCGGGCGCGACCGGAGCGGGCGTTGCGCGCGACGCGGCGTTGCGGGGGCTTTCCGTCGCTCTGGTGGAAGCACGGGATTTTGCCTCCGGCACCAGCAGCCGCAGCTCCAAACTGATCCATGGGGGCTTGCGCTATCTGGCCCAAGGCGAGTTGGGCTTGGTTCAAGAAGCCGCATCCGAGCGGCAAATCTTGCGCAATGTGGCGCCCCATTTGGCGCGCATAACGCCGTTTATCGTGCCTGCCCATTCCAAATTGGCGGCCACCCGCTTGCGTGCCGGCCTTTGGACCTTCGAAAAACTGGGGTCCGTGCCTCCCGAAGAACGTCATGAATATTGGTCCGCCCAAGAACTTGCCCGGAAAGAACCGGCACTGATCACAAAGGATATTACGGGGGCGATCGTCTATTCGGAATTCCTGACCGACGATGCGCGCCTGACCCTCGCCAATGTGCGGTCCGCCGCCGCGGCGGGCGCGGTGGTTGCCAACTATACGCAGGTGACAAAAGTTATCCGCGAAGGCGACAAGGCCGTGGGTGTCATCGTCAAAGCCAATCTCGAGAATGAACACCGGGAGATCCCCGTACGTGGGCGGGTCATCGTCAACGCCGCGGGACCATGGGTCGACGCGATCCGCGCCCTAGAGGATGAAGGCGCGCAAAGCCGCCTTACCCTTACCAAGGGCATTCACATTGTTTTCGAGCGCGAGCGCGTGCCCGTGTCGCGCACGGCCATCATTACAGCCCCCGACAAGCGCACCCTCTTTGTGGTGCCGCGCGGGGAGTTCACCTATATCGGCACCACCGACACTTTTTATCCGGAAGCGGATTATTGGCCGAAAGTGGAAACATCCGACATCTCATATTTGTTCGACACAATGAACAGGGCGTTCGACATCAGCCCGATTTCGTCGACCGACGTGGTATCGATCTGGTCGGGCGTGCGCCCGCTGGTCAGCCAGCCGGGCAAGAAGCCTTCCGAAATATCGCGCAAAGATGAAGACTGGCTAGGCCCTTCCGGCATCATCACGATTGCGGGCGGCAAGCTCACCGCTTTCCGCAAAATGGCGGAGCGCATCGTGGATAAGGTGGCGGACCGTCTGGGCGATACGGTCGACCCCTGCACGACCAACGATCAGTTGCTGCCGGGCGGCGATTGCGACATGGCGGCCTTGCGCACATCGGATGTGTTCGCCAACCGGTCCGCCGCCTTTATCGACCGGCTGGCCCATCTTTACGGTGGAGAAGCGCCGGACGTGGTGCAAGCGGGCGGAAATGTCACCGCGGAGGCGGCGCACGCGGTCTTACGCGAAGGTGCCGTCACACTTGAAGATTATTGGGTGCGCCGCAGCGCACGGGCTTGGTTCGATCATGAAGGCGGCATGAAGACGCTTGCCCCGGCTGCCGACAAAATGGCCGACCTGCTGGACTGGTCACCGGATGAAAAGAAGCGGCAGATCGATGGGTGCCGCTACCTGCACGAAGAAAGCCTGTCGGCCCTGCCATAATCCACCAGGGAAGAGGGTGTCATGGACACAAAGCTTATTGCCGGTTTGCAAGACCGGATCGGTTCCCCAAAGGTCCTCACCGACGAGGAAACCCTCCGTACACGGGCACATGATTATTGGGTCGTTGCCAACTTGCGTGCCTGGCGGGGCGATGCCTTGTCCTTGCCCGGCTGCGTGGTGCGGCCCGGCAGCGTCGAAGATGTTCAGAAGACCGTACAGTTCGCCAACGAACACAAAGTGCCCCTCATTCCCTTTGGACTCGGCAGCGGCGTGTGCGCCGGCATCGCGCCGGATGCGAACGTCATCTTGCTGGACATGAGCGCCCTTAACAAAACGCGCTTCATCGATGAAACCAATCTGCTTGCGGGCTTCGATGCGGGCATGAACGGCTTGGAAGCCGAAGAGGCCGTGGCAGTCCAGAACCTCACAATTGGCCATTGGCCCCAATCGATTGCGCTCAGCAGCGTGGGCGGCTGGGTGTCCACCCGCGCATCCGGCCAGTTTTCGACCGCTTACGGCAATATCGAAGATATTGTTTATGACATCGAAGCGGTGCTGCCCAATGGCGACCTGGTCACGCTTGGCAAAGCGCCGCGCGCAGCGGCCGGTCCCGATCTGCGCCACCTGCTCATGGGGGCCGAGGGCACGATGGGAGTTATCACCGGCGTTACCCTGTCGCTGCGGCAGGCGCCGGAAAAGCGCTCCTTCAGTGCGTTTTATGCCTCCTCCATGCAGGCGGGTTTCGACATGCAACGGCAGCTCGTGCAATCGGACTGGCGGCCCCCGGTCATGCGCCAATACGATCACCCGGAAGTCGACCGTCTGTTCAAAGAACATGTGCGCGGCACCGATGCCCTCTTGCTGATCGTTCATGAAGGCCCGGCCAACCGCCTTGATCTGGAGCGGGACGCAACGGAACGCATCGCCGCCAAATGCGGCCTGGCGAAAGCCAACACCATGGTGTGCGGCCAATGGCTGGAACGGCGCAATCATGTGCCGAACTGGCAGGAACTGTTCGAGCAAACCATCATCGCTGATACCGTCGAAGTGTCCGCCAAGTGGACGGATATCGGTGCCGTCTACGACGCAACGGTCGCGTCGCTCAAGGAAGTGCCCAGCGTGGTGAATGCTTCTGCCCACTCAAGCCATGTCTACCAGACGGGCATCAATCTCTATTTCACCTTTGCGGCTCTGAACGACGACCCACAGGAAATGGAGAAGATCTATTTCGAATGTTGGGACCGGGTGATGAAAGCAACGGCCAAACATGGCGGTGGCATTGCGCACCATCATGGCGCCGGCCGCTTGCGCAAGCCCTATTTGCCGTTAGACCTTGGCGATAGCGGCGTTCAGTTATTGCGGACTGTGAAAAACGCCGTCGATCCCGCCGGCATTATGAATCCGGGCAACCTAGTACCCGATTGAGTTTCGGCGCCCCATGGTTCGCTTGAGGGCACGCCAGCGCCGCGCTTTCGGGTCGTTTTGCCGAATAATAATGGCGGCTGCGAACAGGCAGGCCAGCATACTGGCGCACGCATATATGGCGGCGGTATAGCTGCCGCTGAAGTCCCGCAGTACACTGAACAAAACCGGGCCGATCGCGCTGGCAAACACCATAATGGAGGCATTTAACCCGGTTATGGCCCCCAAATGGGCGCGCCCAAAGAAGCGGATGAAAGCAAGCGTCGAGATGGTCACCCACAAACCGCTGCCGGCGCCGAAGCCGATCGTCAGCACCCAATAGCCCGCATCGGTGCCCAAGGACAGCAACCCCAACGTTCCCATCAGGAATAATCCCAGCATGGCCATCAGGTGCGGTTTCAACGGTGTGTAATCGGCAATGGCGCTCGCCACCAGATTGACGGACACCGACACGATGGCGAGGGGCAGAAAGTATCCGAACGCTTCGCTCGCCGGCCGGCCATGTTCCGCGAAGATCGATACAATATGAAACGTAATTGCCGTACCGAACAGGGCATGGGCCGCCAGCGCCAGGGCATAAATCCAAAAGACCGGATCGTGCCGCGCGGCCGCCAAAGTTAGGCCACCATTCGCACCACCATTGCCCTTGATCACCGGCGGGTGCGACGCCCCGTCAGCGAAGAGGCCGCATTCTTCCGGTCCATCCCGCGCCAGAAGGAGCGCCAAAGCCACGAATCCCAATCCGACAATTGCGGCCAGCAACAGCAGCGAGCCGCGCCATCCATAGGCCGCAATCAGACCTGCGAGGATAAGGGGCGCGAGCGAAAAACCCAGCGACACAAAGATGCCCCGAATGCCGGTGACCAGACCGCGGCGCTTTTCGAACCACACCAGCAACATGTTATTGGCCGCGCTGTAGAGAACACCCTGACCGGCGAAGCGCACACCAAAATATCCAATGAGGATCAGTGGAAAGCTGATCCAACCGACTTCAATGCCCAAGACCCCGCCAAGACCTTGGCTCATCACATCGATGCCGCTGATGAACACCAGCACCAGCGCCAGCAGAGCGCTTGCACTCACGATCATGATCCGCGCGCCGTACCGGTCATAGAGTTTGCCCGCATGGGTCAAGATCAGTGCGCTGCCAACCGTTCCGAAGAAATAGGCAATGGCCAGTTGTGTCCTGGTCAATTGGAACGCGTCGATAAACCAGTCCGTGAACACGGCCATACCCATGGTCTGCCCGGGGACCGACATGAGGAGGCCAAGCGTCGACACACCCCAGACAACCCAGCCGTAAAAGACCGGGCTGTGCCCGACCGGAAACGGCCATGAGGGCGCAATTAATCGGTTTTGAAAAGTGTGTGTGGTCACATCGTCAACTCTTCGCCAGAACTGCGGCAAGCCGGCCAGCATACAGAGCGGAGGCACCGCCGTCGCGCATTATTTGAAGGATCGGGAGATTTTATCGGGCAAGGTTAGGCGCGGCACCAAACCAGCAGCTGGTTGTTGGCGGGCATGGGGTGATCCTGCACGAGCGCTAGACCTTGCGCAAGGGCAAGATCATTCACCGCCTCAAAATCTTTGATGCCGCTTCGGGGATCGCGGTCTTTCAGCCACTCATCGAAATTGGCATTGCTTTGGGTCGTGTACTGACCACCGTATTTGTAGGGCCCGTAAAGACACAACACGCCCTTCGTGTTCAAGACCTGGCCAACACCGCGAAACAAATCGACCACATGGTCCCAACCGACAATGTGCACCACATTCGCGCTGTAAACCGCATCGAACGTGCCCAGCGGCCAGGGATTGTCGGCGACATCCAAAGCGATCGGCACAGCCACATTCGGAAGATCCGCTTGTGCGATACGGGCTGCAATGCCGGGGAGCGGGGCCGGCAAATCGCTCGCCTGCCAATGCAGATGCGGCAGATGTTCTCCCAAATAAACGGCATGTTGTCCGGTGCCGCTTCCGATCTCAAGAACGGTCGACGCGCCCGCCAAAACGGTTTGCAGAATGTCTAGGATCGGCTGTTTATTGTTTTCGGCCGCGGGCGAAAACGGCAGCGCGCTGGAAGATGTCAACCCTGCGCCTCATTCGACGGCACCTTAAGGCCGTTCAAAAGTATGTCGATGTGAAGATCGAGCGCGCGATCTAAATCCATTGGAGAATAGGACTCGAATGTGGATTTCCACATGGTCGCCATGATGGCTGGCGAAATCAAAAGCTGTGGGTACGCCTCCAGCCCCACATCGCGAAACTCGCCACGATCCACACCCCGCGCCAATATCTCACGCATACGGGCCATGCCCCGGGAAATGACTTCCTTGAAGTAGAACTCTGATAGGTCGGGGAATTGCTGACCTTCGGCGTGAATCAAACGAATGATGTGGTGGATATCCGTTTCAACGAAATCGTGGGCTATGCGCTTCAGGAACATGCGCAATAAATCTTCGGTGGGGCCTTCGAAATCCGCCAGCAGGTTGCCGACCTGTTCGAACTGGGGGATGACCGTTTCCCGAACCACGGCCTTAAATAGGTCAACCTTGCTGTCGAAATAGAGGTAGATGGTGCCCTTGGCGACGCCTGCTCGAGAGGCCACGTCGTCCAGACGTGTTGCCGCAAATCCTCGCTGGGCAAATTCTTTGAGGGCTGCCGCCGTAATCTCTTGCGGGCGCTCGTCCTTGCGGCGTTGAGCACGCGCTTTTTCGGCTGTTTTTCCTATTGTTTCAGCCAATTTTCGCCGTTACTCCCCGTTACAAAGTTGAGATTGCTTTTTCATACAAAAGACCTATATCATACAATGACTGACTGGGCAGTCATTAATTTTATGTAAGCCGGGTATCATGTTCGGATTTGGGCGTAGAGCAGACAGAGACCAAGAGGCAGCAAACGCTGATTCTGGCAAAAATCCTAGAAGAAAAGGAATTTTGCACCGCTTGGGCTGGTACGCGGATGCGGGCCTCATCCTGGCATTAGGTTTCGGCGGATACCTGCTGCTCCAACTGCTGGCGCCACAACCTCAAATCAGCGACGCCCCGGACCGCACCCCCTTCGTCGAAGTGATAACCGCCAAAATCGAAAGCGGCCCCGTCCGCGTGAAGGGCTTTGGCGTGGTGCGATCGCGTGCGGAAATAGGCCTTGCCGCGCAGGTGTCGGGCCAAGTGGTTTATGTGAGCCCCGACTTCAAAAGCGGCGGCCAATTCAAAAAGGGCGATGTGCTTGTCCAGATCGACCCCCGTGTTTACGAGGCCAACCTGATTCAGGCGGAAGCCAACAAAGAGGCCGGCAAGGCCACACTGGCCTTTGCGGAATCCCAGGTGAACCGGAACCGCGATTTGGCAAAACAAGGGTTCACGGCACGGCAGCGTTTCGATGAGCTTGTATCGCGGCGCGACGAAGCAAAGGCAAACATGGCCCGGCTTGAAGCCTTAGTAGATCAAGCCAAACTGGATCTGGAACATGCCACGATCACAGCGCCTTTCGAGGGACGTGTCGAAAGCGAAAACGTAGACGAAGGCACGTTTCTGAGTGTGGGAACCGAGATCGGACAGATCTTCGCCACCGACGCGGTCGAGGTATCCGTGCCGCTCAGCGATGACGAGGCCGCGCTTCTTCCGGATCTTTGGAATGGGGCACACGAGACATCGCGCAAACTGAAAGCCACCCTGACCGCGAGTTACGGTGGCGAGCTTTACCAATGGAACGGCTATGTGGACCGCGCGGCCGCCAATATCGACACCGGCACCCGTACCCTCAGCGTTGTTGTCCGAGTTGATAATCCGTTCACGCCGGGAACACCCGTGACACGCCCATCAAACACAGGGATATCGGTTGCAACGCCACCGCCGTTGTTGGTGGGCATGTACGCGACGGTGGAGATGGAAGGCAAGCAGCTCCAGCGATTTGCCGTCATTCCGCGGGAGGCGCTGCGCGACGAAGACACGGTGTGGAAGGTTGACCAGACCAACACGCTGAAGATTCAAAGCGTCGACGTCATCCAGAAACGCGGCAATGAAGTGACCATCGTTTCGGAACATATCGCGGAAGACACGCGCATTGTCACCAGCGCGCTTGCCGTGGTGGTCGACGGCATGAAGGTACGGATTTTGGATCGGACCGCCGATCCGCAAGCGGTGAGCCACGCGGATCTTCCGGCCCGGAGCCTCACCAGATGAACCCGATCATCGCTTGGTTTGTACGCAACGGGGTTGCCGCGAACCTGCTGATGATCTTCATCATCTTCGCCGGCATTTCGTCGGCGTTCACCCTTCCCTCAAAAGTATTTCCCGAATTCGGCCTCGATCTGGTCGAGGTTAGCGTCGAGTATCAGGGCGCCACGCCCAAAGAGATCGAAGAATCGATCATTCAACGCGTCGAAGAGCAGGTCGAAGGCATAGAGGGGATCCAGGAAATTACGGCGACCGCCACCGAGAACCGCGGCACCGTGCGGATCGAGCTTGCCCGAGGGGAGAACATTCAACAGCGTCTCGACGAAGTTAAGTCAGAAATCGATCGCATCACCACATTTCCCGATGAGGCGGAAGAACCGGAAGTTCGTGAGCTGACGAACTTGGCGCGTGTGGTGCAGATCATCGTCTATGGCGATGCGCCGGAAAGAAGCCTCAAGGAACTGGCCTACGACATCAAAGATGGTCTGACGGAGCAGCCCTCCATCTCGCTTGTGGAGGTAAGCGGCGTTCGGGATTATGAGATCTCCATCGAAGTGTCCAACGATACGTTGCGCGCCCGCGGCCTGACATTGTTGGACGTTGCTGCGGCTGTGCGTCAAGGCAGCTTGGACCTGCCGGGAGGCGATATTCAAACCCGCTCGGAAGAAGTTCTGTTGCGCACCAAAGGCCGCAATTACAACCAGCAGGACTTCGAAGACATTGTGGTCATCGGCGAGGCTGATGGCACTCAGGTTCTTCTCAAGGACATCGCCGTCATCAAAGACGGCTTCCGCGACACGGATCTGGAAAACCGGTTTAACGGCCAACCGGCCGCCTTCGTTGAGGTCTATCGCGTCGGCGAAGAAAAAACACTGGAGATCATTCAGGACGTCGAAAAATTCCTCGAGGAAGAAGTGACGCCGACACTTCCGCCCGGTTTGGGCGTTTATTTGTGGGACAATGATGCAGAGGCGCTGAACGATCGCCTCAGCCTGCTGCTCAAAAACGGCGGCATCGGTTTGGGCTTGGTCATCATAGCGCTCGCTTTATTCCTGGACATCCGACTGGCCTTCTGGACGACGATAGGCATCACCATCGCCTTCGTAGGAACGCTGGGTCTGATGAGCGTCCTCGGCCTGTCGATCAATATGATGACTTTGTTCGGTTTCATCCTGGCGATCGGCATCGTGGTCGACGACGCGATCGTGGCGGGCGAGAACATATTTGCGGAGAACGAGCGCGGTACGCCACCGATGGAAGCCGCGATCTTAGGCGCTCAGCGTGTGTCCACGCCGATAATCTTTGCGGTGGCCACCACCATTGCCACATTCACGCCGCTTCTGTTCATCCCCAGCACCATTGGGAAGTTTCTGGCGTCGGTGCCGGCCATCGTGATCACCGTCCTCTTCCTGTCGCTGGTCGAGTCGCTTCTCATCCTGCCACGCCATCTGTCGCACCTTGGTCCGCAAAAGACGACCTGGCGCAATCCGGCGATGCTGATGCTTCTGCAAGCGCAACGGGGCGTGTCATGGGGCCTAAGCCGTTTCACCGATGGGCCGATGCGACGGGCCCTGCATTTCGCGACCGATCATTGGGGCGTGGTCATTTCGACCGGCATCGCCATGATCATGCTGACCTACGGATTTCTGGCCGGCGGCTATTTGTACTTCAACTTCTTCCCCGAAGTGGAAGGCGACATCGTGACGTCCGCCGTGGAGCTGCCGCAAGGCTCTCCGGTTTCGGAAACGAGAAAGATCGCTCAGCTGCTGCAAGATAAGGCCGTCGAAGCCGGCAAGGCCATGGAGGCCGACTTCGACAACCTTCCCGACTCGGTTATTCAGAATATGTATGTAATTGTTGGAGGGTCGCCGCAAAGCGCATCACCCTTCGGCAACCAAGGCGGTGATGGGCAATCCAATCAAGCTTACGTCCTGATTGAAATTCTCGGCTCTGAGGTCAGGCCTTTCGAGGCGATTGAGTTTGAGAAGTATTGGCGCAAGGCCGTGGGCGTCGTGCCCGGCACAAAGAAACTCACCTTTTCCTCGTCGCTGGTGAGCGTCGGCGACCCGGTTCAAGTGGAAATCACCGCGGAAGACGAGGTCTCGCTGGCCCGCGCCACAGAGTTCGTTCAAACAGAGCTGTCGCGGGTCGACGGCATTTTCGATTTGTTCAACGATCTGGAGGGCAGCAAGCGCGAGATCGAATTGGAGCTCAAACCCGAAGCCCGCACCTATGGCATTACGGTGGAACAATTGGCACAACAGGTGCGGGCGGCCTTCTTCGGCAGCGAGGCGTTGCGCGTGCAGCGCGGCCGCGAAGAGGTGCGGGTCTATGTGCGCCTGCCGGAAGAGGAGCGGGACACACTCACCGATTTGGATGATTACCGCATCCGCACGCCGGGCGGCGATTTCATTCCGTTGAGCGCGGTGGCCGACGTGTCCTTCACCTACGGCCCGTCCACCATCAATCGGCGCAACGGCAAGCGTGTGGTCTCGGTGACCGGTTCCATCGACAATACGCGCATTACCGGGACGGTCGCGGCAAATGTGGTGAGCAATCAGATTGTGCCGCGCCTCAACGAACAGGTTTCGGGCATCACCATCGGGTTTGGCGGCAGCCAGCGCGAGCAGGCGCGCGCCTTGCCTGGCCTTATCAGCAATTTCATGCTGGCGCTGTTTAGCATCTATGCGCTGCTGGCCATGGCGTTCCGGTCCTATGTGCAGCCGCTCATCATTATGGCCGCCATTCCCTTCGGCTTTATCGGGGCGATCCTGGGCCATGCCCTCTTGGACGTAAATCTCACCATGCTGAGTATTTTCGGCATTGTGGGGCTCTCCGGCGTGATCGTGAACGATGCGCTGGTGATGATCGATTTCGTCAATGAGGAACTCGAAAAGGGCAAACCCATGCGCGAGGCCATTATCGACGGCGCGCTGGGCCGCTTCCGACCCATTCTGCTCACCTCGATCACCACATTTTTGGGCGTGTTCCCGCTCATCCTCGAACGTAGCGTTCAAGCGCAGTTCCTGGTGCCCACGGCGATCAGCATCGCTTTCGGCATTCTGTTCGGCACCTTGGTTTTGATGCTGCTGGTGCCGGCGCTGGCCATGGCGCAGCATGATCTGGGCAAGTCGATCTTCTTCTGGCGCAACCGCGACGACGAAACGCGCGTTCCCGCAGAATAAGGCTTTGTTAAGCTGACTTAGCCGGCCCACTCCCCCGTCCCAACCACCCGACAGTGTACCCTTGGGGTGGTTGGGACGGGGGAGTGGGCCGGCTAGGCAATCATCAAAAAGTGCCGGGATATTGCCCGCCATCCATCAGCAGGTTTTGCCCGGTGATGTAGCCCGCATGTTGCGAGCACAGAAACGCGCAGGCCTTGCCGAACTCATCCGGTGTGCCGAGCCGTTTGACAGGTATTCCGTCTGCGGACAATTTCTTCGCTTCATCCAGGCTGATTTTCTGGGCATGAGCCGTTGCCTTAAACGCCGCCTTGAGGCGATCCGTATCGAACGGCCCCGGCAGCAGATTATTGATGGTGACCCCGTCCTTGGCGTAATCGCGGGCAATACCGGCGACAAAACCGGTGAGCCCCGCCCGTGCCCCGTTGGACAAGCCCAAAATCGAAATGGGCGCCTTCACGGAGGTGCTGGTGACATTCACGATCCGGCCCCAACCCTTGGCCACCATGGGATCGATGGTCTTTTGGATAAGGTCGATGGCGCACAACATATTGGCGTCAAGGGCGGCGATCCAATCGTCCCGCGTCCAATCCTTGAAATGGCCAGGCGGTGGACCGCCCGCATTGTTCACCAGAATGTCCGGCGTCGGGCACGCATGCAGCGCCGCCGCCCGGCCTGCTTCGGTGGTGATGTCGGCTGCCACCGGCGTGACCTTCACCCCCGTCTTGTCGGCAATCTCGGCGGCCGTTCTTTCGATCGCTTCCGCCGTGCGCGCGACGATCGTGACATCGACCCCTTCTTCCGCCAACGCCTCAGCGCAGCCGCGGCCAAGCCCCTTGCTTGCCGCGCACACCAAAGCGGACTTTCCCTTAATCCCTAAATCCATCTACCCTTACCTGCTACTTAGCCAAATCCGTCTGTCGGCTGAGGAAACCGACCACATTGCGCACCAGCCATTTTGGCTGCATCTGCGACCAGGCAGCCCCCACTTGATTGGCAAAGCCCGGCACCTCGATCACGCGCCCTGACATGCACGCATTGTAGCCGCGCTTCGCCACGTCCTGCGGATCCGACATGAAGAATTCCGGCATCTGCGACATCATGTGACTGTCTTCCTGAACGTTCGCCACCATGTCGGTTTTCGTGACGCCCGGACATAACGCCGTGACCGTGACACCGGTCCCCACCAATTCCTGGCTCATGGCTTCGGTCAGCGACAACACGAAAGCCTTGGTGGCCGCGTAAAGCCCCAGCATGGGGATCGGCTGGAAGCTTGCCGTCGACGCCACGTTCAGAATACGCCCGCTACCGCGCGCGACCATGTCGGGCAGCACCATATTTGTCAGTGTGGTAAGCGCCAGCACATTGAGTTGAATCATGCGCTGGGCTTTTTTCGTTTCAAGTTCCGCAAAGGGGCCCGCTTCCAACACACCGGCATTATTGACCAGAATGCCGATCTCTTCGTCCATGGCACGGACCTTGGCGATCAATTTCTGTGGACCGTTCGCCAACGTCAGGTCCTGCGGCATGACCAGCGCGCTCACCTTGTGGACATCTTCCAGCTCGATGCGCAGATCGTCCAGAGCCGCCTCGCTGCGGGCCACCAAAATCAAGTCATGGCCGTTTCGGGCAAACTGAAACGCAAGCTCGCGGCCGATCCCGGCCGACGCGCCCGTTATGAGAACCCGGCCGTCGTGTTTCTTATCAGACATCTGTTCCTTGTCTTACTTCGTCTTCTGTATACTGAGCTTAGTCTCCGCTGCGGGTGCTCGGCGGCGCGGCTTGCACGGCCGGCGCTTCGGTGGACGGTGCCTCCGAAGGTGTCGGCGACGTGCCGTTGCCGGCGGCCGGCGCCTTTTTGGCCCTTGGCTTTGGCTTTGCCCGTTGCGCGGTACGCTTGCGCACCGGCCGTTTCACCGCCGCCTTCTTGGCCGACGCGGTCTTCTTCTTCGCCGGCTGTTTCGGGAGCGGCCGTTTGAGCGCGGCGGCCCGTAACTCTTCGAACGATTCTTCAATGCAATCGCCGTAGAAGTCCGGATCGGGGATCATGTCCCGGTCCGACGTGAAGGAGACCGTGATCTGCCCGCAATAACTCAAAATCGGGTGGATCAGCCCCATGCCATCGACGATTGGGCCCAGACCGAATTGGTTCACCATTTTGGCGCCCGTCGAATAGAGCGGCACTTGAGGCCCCGGCACGTTCGTAACCACCGCGTTGTACATGGGGTTGATCGAATTCGCGAGGCCAAGACCGGTGTAGAGCCGGGCCGCCAAGCCCGTCATCGCCGACGGGATGAATTTGGAGTAGTCCGCCAATTGACGCGCGCCGATGGCGTTGGTGAATTCCTTGGAATTGCGTGCACTTTCATGGGCGAAATGCAGCCGGCCAAGCGGGTCGGCGATGTGGGTCCCAAGTTCCACAGACATGGCCGACACCTGGTTCCCCATCGTGCCGCTTTCCCCTTGGGTGCGCACGGAGATCGGCGCCATGGCGATCAGCGTATCGCTGGGCAATTCGTTTTTGGCCTGCAGATATTTGCGCATGGCGCCGCCGACCACCGCCAAGATGGCGTCGTTGATCGTCGCGCCCGATAGCCGGTTCTTGATGTCGCGCACCACGTCGAGATCGAAGACCCGCCCTTCGAACACCCGGTGGGCCGACACGGTGTTGTTGAAACGGGTGCGCGGCACCCGCGCGCCGCCCGCCGGCCGTTTGAAGTCACCCCGGCCGAGGCCCGCCGCCGTTTTCGCCAGCGCCGGCACGGACCGCACCACCACATCCGCGAAACGGAACGGCTGGCGCAAATTGTTGCCATAGGCCCGCGCCAGCAGAGACGCGGAGGTGGGCACCGATTCCGGCGCCCAGGGTTTTTCCGGTTCTACGGCGGTGTCGTCGGGGCTCAGCGAATTGATCGCCGCCGTCATCTCCATGCCCGACACCCCGTCCACGGCGGCGTGGTGCACTTTGGTGATGAGCGCGTAAGACCCCTTCGGCACGCCCGGTACGTTGTCGAGCCCTTCCACCACGTTGAATTCCCACAGGGGCTTCGACAGATCGAGCGGGCGCGAGAAAAGACGCGACGCCAATATGCAAAGCTGCCGCCAATCCCCCGGCGCCGGCAAGGCCATGTGGCGCACGTGATATTCGATGTTGAATTCGGGATCTTCGATCCAATACGGATGATCCAGATTGAGCGGCACCGACACCACACGCTGCCGGAAGCTGCGGGCTAGATGAACGCGCTGCTCGATGAAGGATAGGATTTCCTTGAACCGTACCTTGCCGCCCGGTGCCGTAGACTGGTCGTAGATGTAAAGCCCGCCCACATGCATCGGCATACGCGGCCGTTCGAAATAGAGGAAAGATGCGTCCAGTCCGGTGAGTTGCTCCATGATTTCCTCCTGCGCGCGTCGGCGCGCTTGACTGTTGCCGTTTATCGGACCATGCGGTTTTGATCATACGCACAAAAACTGGAAACCTGCGCAACGCGTGGCGGGTCCACTTACGACGTGGCTGACGGCTCTCGCGGTCTTTCGCTTTCGATGAGGTTTGCCTGCATACGATTTGCTGACGTTGCCTCAGCCTGCCATCACGTGCCTGACGATGCCGCCAGTGCCTGGCGCACATCTTCGGCTGTCCCTAGAGTATGCCCAAACTGGCCGATCATTGAAACCGCTTCTTCGGTCAATTGCCGGTTTGTTTTCTCGCATCCCAACGAGGCATCCTCCAGGCCGACCCGTATGTGACCGCCGCGCGACAACGCCGCTTCCGCGATGCGCATCACATCGCCGCCGAGACCCGACACCATCCAAGGGGCACCCGGGGCAAACTCTGCCAAAAGCGCTTGATAGGCATCGAGCGCATAGGGCCGGGGCGGCAGGCCGAATTGAAAATCCTCGGACAACATCAGGCGGTAAATCGGTTGCGGCAGGGTGGGCGTGCGGCCGGCCCACCCGGCGCCAAGCCGGACAAAACCCGGTTCGTAGACCGCAAAGCTCGGATGGCTCTTAAATCGCGCCGCAATGTCCAGACCGCGTCGGATATGGGCGTCGGGATTGGCATATAGAATGCCGTTCTGGTCGCGTGCCAACTGGGCCCCATGGGTGATGTTCACACTGCCGGGGTCGACCACACACCATTCCAGCAAGCCGCGCGTACCCAGCACCTCCACCGGCGCAAACCGCTCTTCCAGCGTGCCGGTCAGGGCCAAGGTCGGATAGACAATGGCATCGGTCTTTGCGCGCAGGCCTTCGATGATGCGGGTGTAGATATCCGCATTCTCAGTGGGCGTGCCGGTGTCTGGGTCGTAGGCGTGGAGATGCAGGATCGCCGCGCCCGCTTCCGCACATTGAACCCCGTCTTCAATGATCTCGTCAGGCGTGACGGGAATCAGAGGTTGGTGCTTGCGGCCGGCACCGCCATTGAGCGCGACCTCTAGCCAAACCTTCACGGCGCCTGCCAGGGCCGGCCGAAGGGCAGTTCGTCTTCCACATGGGCCTGCAGCTTGTTGGTGACCTCCTCCGGATCGCCGTCAAGATCCGTAGGCGGAATAAGCGTGCCGAACGTCATGGTGTATTCCCGGCCCTTCTTGTTGAGCAGCTCATGAAACAGGGTCATGTCACGCAGCTCGTCGCTTAACCGCCAGAACAAATAGTAAAGCCGCGAGTTCCGCCCAGACAAATGCAGCGGCAATACCGGCGCATCATATTTCTGCGCAAGGCTGATCACGGTGGACACCCAAGGGCGCTCACGCAGACCCTGGTCGGTCATGCGCGCCAGCCGGCCCGACGGGAACAGCACAATTGCCTTATCTTGCCGAAAGGCTTCCACCATGGAGCGCAGGGTTTCCCGCGACCGCTCCCGGGACCGCTTTTCTCCGACCCACTCCACCGGAATGACCATTTCATCGAGCTTGGGGGCCACGCGGATCGCATCCCGATTGGCGAAGAAGGCCATGTCCGGCCGGCGTGACTTGAGCGCATCAAAAACAGCGAACCCGTCGGCGATGCCGGTGGGGTGGTTTGGCGCCAGAATGAACCGTCCGTTCGATGGAATGTTCTCCGCACCATGCTGCACCAATTTGAGATCGAGCATGGCGCTCACATAGTCGAACACGTCCCGCGACCGCATATCGCGGATGCGGTCGGCCATCTCCACGGCCGTGCCGTACTTCAAGACCGGATAGAGCACCGTGCGGATGAGCGGACGCAGCAGCGGATCGCCAAGTAAATGAGGCGCGCGCTCTTCGATGAGCTGATCGACGATGTGAGGGCTGGCTGAAATCGCGCGTCCCTTCCGGCGCGTTTTCGTGCCAAGCCATTCGCTGGACGTCATGGGACCGGCCTCTGTCTCCTTAACTCAACATGGCCACATACGGAGCGCACTCTAGACGCGCCATCGGGCAGGAATGTGGTCACTTTCTCCTCAAAAGCACGTTCTTGGCTGAAAATTGCCAAATAGTTAATGGTTTCAGGCCCCATTGGCGGATATCCAGGTTTGTTTGGCCTTGGCCATCAACTGCCCGTCGGTGGAAAAAAGCGCCGTGGAGGCGAAATGCTTGCGCCCTTCGCTGGCGCCGGGCCAGGCGGCCACGATGCACGTATCGCCCGGATTTGGCCGCTCGAAGATCTGAGCCGTCATGCGGCCGAGCAAGGTAAATTGGCCCACGACGCCGGTCGGCGCCAAGGAATGAACGCCCGGGCAATCGAGCGCCGCCCACACAAATTCGGGGGCCACCGCCCCCTCCAGTACTTCGAGCGTGTCCCGCACCACCCAGGGGGTGGCATGCATGTGCCCGTCATCTCCGTCGACCGGTCCCGCCCATAAGCACAGCGCATCTTCAGGGTCCCGGTTGCGGCTGCAGGTGAAGCACTCATTGAAATCGGAGGTGCCCTCAAAAACATAGGCGCTGCCGCGGGCGTCTTCGGCCGCCGCCAAAGGTGGCGCTTCAGGCACCGACAAATCTTCGAGCGAGGACGGTTTTGCCTCCGCCAACAACGTGTCGCCTTCTCGCAGTTCAACGCCGCCTGCCACCTCGATCACATCGAGCGGCCGGTCTAGCGGCGGCGGCGCCCGTAACGTGACTTCGGCGGGCCCATCGATAAAGCGTGCCAGACGCCCACTGATATAGCCGCCATTGGCAGAGGTGGACGGGCCCCGAAAGCGGTGGGCAACGGTAATCGTCGAACTCATACAATCATTCCAATTTCTGCCCTAACGCCCATCAAAAAGATGGGTGCATGGGGTTGATCCGATGTTTGAACACCTGGCCGGCCCGCTCCCCCTCCCAACCACCCGGATACGGTACCCTGGCGGGTGGTTGGGAGGGGGAGTGGGCTGACCGAGCACCGTTCAAAAGATGGGTGCATGGGGTTCATCCAACTTTTTGGGGACCCCACCCCTCTTACCTGGGCAATTACGCGGCCTGGTGCTTAAGCCACAGCGTTTCTCCTGTCAAAGAACATAGCCAGATATAAGCTACACCTATATCAGGTGAGGGGCAAACAGAGCCCGGCTTCAATACCAACTCATACCGTCATGCCCGCCGATAGGCGGGCATCCATTGGCCGGTCCACATGGCACCTTGTCGGCGTGCTTACCGAGGCGCTGCAGTGGGGATCGGCCATTGGGTCTGCGCGCTTTCGCGCGGGGATGACGGGAAGAGCTTGAAGTCCAACCCCTGCGTTAGATCCTCACCACCTAGGGCATGATCGTCTTCAAAAAAACACGATCATGCCCAGAGTCTATGTCGTTCGCGCGATCGGACGGTGAACCGGTTCCCACTTCACCTGATCGCGCTCAAGCGTTAATCAATATCGTCGTTATAACAACCAACGGATGAGTTTCACCTTCTCTTAACCATAAAATCTCCCTACGGATGATTTTGGGGAGAAGTGTGCGAACGGCCTATGGGCTTGGGGGAAGTTATGAAACCGCTTTGGATCTTGGGGAGCATTTGCGTGGCAGCCGCGGCACTCAGCAGCGCGGCAAAGGCCGACCCCATTCCGGATTTTCAACTGGGCAACATCACCATCAATGCCGGCCAGAACGGCAATTGGGGCATCAACAATACCGGTATGAACAACACCGGGTTGAACAACGGCAGCAAGGACAATAAGGGCGCGTTTAACGGCGACCAGTCGAACGGAGACCCGCGCGTTCAAGTGGTCAGCGAAGGGCGCACCGGTGAAGGCAATACCGGCTTCCGCAATGGCAACAACAATTTTGCCACCGAACAAGATGGCAATGCTGGCAATGACAATACCGGCGCGTTCAACGGCAATGACAATTTCGCGGGAGAACCGTTCGAACGTGGCTTTATGCCGCCTGAGCACGAAGAAGAGGACGTCTTTGCTTCCAATGCCGGCAACAACAATGTGGGCTTCGGCAACGGCAATCGAAATCTGGGATTCTCCAGCGGCGATGCCGGCAATTCGAACAAAGGCGCCATTCTGGGCAACGACAATGAAGCGCAGAGTGCATTCGCCGTCTCCATCAATGGCTTCCAACTGGAAGAAGACGGCGAGGCCGGGAACGAAAATGTCGGATTCGACAGCGGCAACCGCAACACCGCAGAATTCGGCCGCGCCGGCAATTCGAACCGGGGCGCCGGAAATGGCAACGATAACGAGGCGACCGAAGTTTCCGTGATTATTATTCTTGAGGAAACCGACCTGACCCAAGACTTCGCCGATGATAATGGCGGTTTCACCATTGACGTTAAGCGGGGCGAAGCCGGCAACGACAATACCGGCGCCATGAACGGCAACAACAATACAGCCGCACTCGGTGATGCGGGATTGGGTAATGTGGGCTTTGATAACGGCAACAACAACGAAGCGAGTGGCGAAGAGGTTGTCGGCCCGCCGGCACAGATATTTACCGGCGTTGCTGGTGTGCACAATGTCGGTGCGGGCAACGGCAATGGTTTTTCGGCCACCATGCCCACCATGACCATGGACGATGTGCAAGGCAGCTTCAATCTGGGAGCCAATGACATTGGCTTCGATTTGTCGACCTTGCCCTAATCGTCCGTAAACAGAACTACTACAAAAGCCGGGCGCCCCACGTCCGGTTTTTTGTGCGCCTTTCTGCAATGTCTAAACCGTCATACCCACCGTTAGGCGGGTATCCACTGGCCTCCGCCCGCCGCACGGCAACCGCCTCATGGCCCGGCCTGTGCTACTCGGCTCAGCCATTAGATCCCCGACTCGCTTCGCGGTCGGGGATGGCGTTGGGAGGGATCAGGCACACTACCCAACGTTAATCAAACCCGCCGTTATAACAATCAAATGGAGAGTTTTACCTACCGTTAACCCTAAACGCGCCCTACCCTTGATTTGGTGGGTGTGCCTTTCGGCAACCTTTTGATGTGGGGGCGTCATGAAACCGTTTTGGATTTTGGGGGGCATTTGCGTTGCAGCTGCAGCGCTGAGCGGCGCGGTAAAGGCCGATTCCATTCCCGATTTTGAACTGGGCAGCATCACTATCAATGCGGGCCAGGACGGCAATTGGGGCCTTAACAACGGCGGCATGAACAATGCCGGCATCGGCAATGGCAGCAAGGGCAATAAGGGCGTCAACAACGGCAATGGCAATGAGGGGTCCGACGGCACCGTTGGGAACGACAATCGGGGCATGGACAACGGCAACAATAATCCCGGTTCCGTAGAGGGCACGGGAAGTGGCAATGCCGGGATCGGCAACGGCAATTTCAACGCCGATGGTAGCGATGACGGCCACTCTAACAAGGGCATCTTCAGCGGGAATTTCAACAGCGGCACCCGCCGCGGCGGCGGCGGCGGCAATGGCGACTCTAATGTAGGCGCTTTTAATGGGAATTTTAACGGCGGCGGCGCCGGTGGTAGCGGCGACGACAATATCGGCCTCGGCAACGGCAACTATAATTTCACGACAGGTACGGGCGCGGTTTCCGGTCAAAGAAACAAAGGCGCCTTCAACGGTAACTTCAATCCCGACAGTTCAACCAGCGGCGACGACAATGTCGGCATGGGCAATGGCAACTTCAATCCGGGCGCGGACGAAAGCGGTAGCGACAACACCGGCCTCGGCAACGGCAATGCGAATGCGGATTCGCTCCAAACCGGCAACGACAATAAAGGGGCGTTGAACGGAAACGTCAATTTCGGCGCCCAAACCACCGGCAAGGAAAATACCGGACTGGGCAACGGCAATTTCAATCCCGGAGCGGAAAAGAGCACCGGCACCATCAATCGTGGCCTGGGCAATGGCAGCTTTAACCCCGGTGCTGCGAATTCCGGCTTTGGCAATACAGGCGCGTTGAATGGGGTCGGCAATGCAGGCGGCTTTAGCGTCGGCAATATGAATTTGGGTGCGGGCCAGGCCATGACCAATGGCAGCATCGGCGCACCGAACATCAGCCTGCCGGGGCTGCCCTAGAGATCGGATCTGGGGGGATAGACCGATGCGCAACAAGACCAAACTTCTCAGCACCGTGATGATCGCGAGCACGCTTGCGGTGACAGGCGCGCTGGCCGGCCCGAAACCGTCGCGCGACGACATTGTCGTTTCCCCCGACCTCACCATCAATCAGGGCAAAGACGGCAATTTCGGGTTTAACAACAAAGGCTCCCACAATCTGGGCTGGGGCAATGAAGGCACCGGCAATAGAGGCGGCGGGAACGGCGTCGGTTCGTCCGCGGATGACACCTCCACGGCCGGCTCCCACAATCTGGGTTTTCACAATGGCGTCGGTGCCCAAGCGACCGACGGTAGCCGCGCCGGCAACCGCAACGTCGGCATTGGAAACGGCAGCGCAACCAATGGCGGCACGTTGGGTGCTGGGAGGGGGGGAACTGCCGGTTCACATAACATCGGAATCAACAATGCCGTGGCCATGGACCGTGGGTCTATAGCGGCGGGCGATGGCGGCAGCGCGGCGAGTGGCAATATCGGCATCAAAAACGCCAGCGCCATCGGCCAAAAAACGCAAATCGCCGCGGGCGGGTTCGGGGCGCAGGCAGGCAACAAAAATATCGGAAATGGAAATGGATCGGCACTCGAAGGCTCGACCCGCGTCTTCGCGATAAATCCGATAGAGGACGGCATCGCCACCGCGGGCAGCCGCAATATCGGCAACAGCAACGGCACTGCTGATAATGCGGGCAGCGTTATTGCCGAAAATGTATTAGGGGCCGACAACGCCAACGCCACCGCGGGCAGCCGCAATATCGGTAACGGCAACGGCGCCGCGGACAATAGGGGCAATGTCCTCGCCGAAAATAGCTTGGATACCAGCAATGTCGACGCCACGGCGGGCAGCGGCAATATCGGTAACCGCAACGGCACCGCGGATAACGGCGGCAATGTCAGAGCCATAAATCGCACCGATGCCGCTGATGCGGATGCCTCGGCGGGCAGCGCCAATATCGGAAACGGCAACGGCGCCGCGGACAATGGCGGCTTGGTCGATGTCTTTAATTTCGATTCGGGGACCGGCGCCAGCGGCTTTGCGGGAAGTCGCAATATCGGCAATGGCAATGGCGCTGCCGAAAATTCCGGCTCCGTTCGCGTTGATAATGCGGGAGAAGACAGCACAGGCACTGCGGGGAGCAGGAATATTGGAAACGGGAACGGCACGGCGAACCAGGGCGGGCTCGCCGCCCAAACCATGGTGCAAGGTGATAGTGCCACTGCAGGCGCCGGTAACATCGGCAACGACAACGGGACAGTTGAAGGTTCCCAATCGACTATCATTGCCCAAGCCGACGGGATGGCCGCCTCCAACAATCTTGGATTCGGCAACGCGCGCGCGCTGAATGCGGGCGCCATGTTGGCCGCCACTCCCGGTTCTCGAATCGGTGTTGGCAATATCGGCTTTGACAACGCGACCGCGGACAACGGCACCAACAACTTCGCGATCGAAGGCGGAACGGCAATGAGCGGCAATGTGGGCGGGTCTAACGGCAACGCCATCGATGGCAGCATTACGGCTATGGGCGCGGGGTCGTTTGCCGGCAGCGGCAATGTGGGATTTGGCGTTGGCGACGGTCCGCTGAGCGCGGGGCCGGGCGAGGTGGTGGGCAGCTTCAACCTGCCGGGGCTGCCATAGAGGTTGGATCTGTTAGGGGCAACAGGACGATGAAAGCGATTTTACTCCGTACAGCGATGATTTTGGGCTTGGCCGCCCTGCCCGCCGCAGCAAGCGCCCAAGCCCTGAGCGACTTTCAGCTCGGCGACATCACCATCAATGCGGGTGACAATTGGGGGATCAACAATACGGGCAGCGGCAATTACGGCATCGGCAATGGCAGCCGCGACAATAAGGGGATCTTCAACGGCAACGGCAATTCCGGGCCAGGGCGTGCCGGTGAAGGCAATAAAGGCGCGTTCAACGGTAATGACAACACGACGGAAGTCGACTCAACCACAAGCGCCGGCAATGACAATGTGGGCTTCGGAAACGGTAACGAAAACGAAGCCTTGGTCGGAAACGTCAGTGTCGGAAGCAAAAACATCGGTTTCGGAAACGGCGTCGGCAGTAGAGCGCTGCTTGCTAACGCCAGCGCCGGGAACGAAAACCTAGGCCTTGGCAATGGCGGGAACAACAGTGCGACGGGCCAAGATTCCAGCGCCGGGGACAAAAATGTCGGCCTCGGTAATGGCAGCGAAAACCGCGCAACCGGCGTTGGCGGCAAGGCAGGCAATGAGAATAAGGGCCTGGGTAATGGCATTGAAAACAACGCCTCCTCAGGCAGTGCCGGCAGCAAGAATAAAGGGCTCGGCAACGGCGTTGAAAACTTCGCCTCGTTCCAAGGGTTTTCCGGGGACGAAAACACCGGCATCGGGAACGGGATCGGCAACGATACCGCCCTTGGCAGCGCCGGCTTTGGCAATATGGGGCTGGGTAATGGAATCGGCAATGTGTCGCCGCCGGCGGATGCTGGCAATTTCAATATGGGCGTGGGGCAAACGACACAGATCGGCGCCTTGGGCGCGCCCAATATCAGCATTCCGGGTCTGCCGTAACGTGTGTATTTGTTAGAGGTAGCAGAACGATGAAAGCGATTTTACTCCGTACAGCGATGGTTTTGGGCCTGGCCGCCCTGCCTGGCGCCGCGTTCGCGCAAGCGCTGAGCGACTTTCAGCTCGGCGACATCACCATCAATGCGGGTGACAATTGGGGCATTAACAATACGGGCAGTGGCAATTACGGCATCGGCAACGGCAGCCGCGACAATAAGGGGATCTTCAACGGCAACGATAATTCGGGCCCAGGGCGTACCGGCGAAGGCAATAAAGGCGCGTTCAACGGCAACGGCAACTCTGACGAGTTCGGCGGATCAGCCGGCAACGATAATGCCGGGCTCGGCAATGGCATCGGCAACGACACCAAACTGGGCACCGCGAGGGCCGGCAACAACAATAGCGGGATCGGCAATGGGGTCGATAACCTCGCCCGGTCCGAAAGCAGCGCCACCGCCGGCAGCGACAATCATGGGCTCGGCAATGGCATCGGCAGTTCGGCCGAATTTGACAACGCGCAGGCCGGCAACAGAAATGTCGGAATGGGCAATGGTCTTGAAAATATGGCCAGGGGGAACAACGCCAACGCCGGCAGCGAAAACACAGGCGTGGGCAACGGCATCGGCAACACGAGTGGTGCCGATGGCGTCGCCGGCATCTTCAATCGCGGCATGGGCAATGGCATCGGCAACATAGCACCGCCCGGCGCGGGCAATACCAATACCGGGACGGGACAAACGACCCAAACCGGCGCCTTCGGCGCGGGCACCATCAGCATTCCCGGGCTGCCGTAACTCATCTGCTTACGGAGGACCCTAAGACCGGGCGTGCCCCCACGCCCGGTTTTTTTGGAGACATATTTCAATAGGGCCTGACCCTTTCGATCGGCCGGATGTGGATTGCCCGGACTTGCGCCGGGCAATGACGACTTGAAATAGAGCCGGGTCGAGCCATAAAAAACATCGTCATCACACGGCAAGCGCCCCGGTCCGCGCTTTGCGCGGCCGGAGCACAGGCTCCGTGAGTCCGGGCCTGCCTTTGCCGAACGACCCGTCGCCCGAAGGGCTTTGGCCCGCAGGGCGAAGCTTAGGCTTCGCGCAGGCAGGTGATCCAGGGCGACCTTCTCCTGATTTTCTAAATTGCGACTCCATTCGTCTCTTGCTCTGGATGCCCGCAACACCCCGGCGGGCGCACGGGCATGACGCGAAGGGGTAGCGATCGGCGCTTATGAGTGTTCGCGCGGGGATGACACGCTTGAAGACAATTACTCCGCGGCCGTGGTCTGATTGACCTGCGCTTTCTTGACGGAGGCCTTCACCACCGGAATGTCGTCATCCGCCAGGGGTTGCATCCACTTCTTGCGCTTCAACGCCGCTGCCACGTAAGGCGCAAGCTCTTCTTGCTTCTCCCGTTCACGGTCTGCAACTTGCGCCTTGAATTCGGGCATGACATCGGTCGCAAACAGATCGAGCGACGCGCAAATGTCGTGGTGGGAATTGCGCCCTGCCTGCTGCATAAAGATGATCTGGTCCACGCCAGCGTCCTGCAGATCCATGAGATGACGGCGCATGTCGGCCGGCGTGCCGATACCGGGTGCCTGGTCGCCCATGGCATCGGGCCCGGCATTTTCCGCCGCCGCCACCAGCCGGTCGGTCTTATCACCGCGCAGCTCTTGAAACTCGGCCCACAAATTCGTCCGTCCCGGGACAGTATCGTGCGCGACCAACGCATTGAGCGCATAGCCGAAAAACTCGAACCCTTCTTGACCGCGCTTGATGGCTTCCACCCGATTGTGATGGATCGAAAAGGCCGACACCATGGCGATGTTGGCGTGCACGGTATGGCCAAGCGGCACGCAGTCATCGGACTTGATGATGCCGTAATAAATGTCGCTCCATTTACGGGCTTCGTCCGGGTCCACAAAGGAAAAGGCGAGCGCGCCCACCCCTAAGCTCGCGGCCACTTTGATGGTGTCGCGGTTGGTGCACGCCATCCACATGGGCGGATGGGGCGACTGCAGAGGCTTGGGCAGCACATTGCGGCAGGGCATGGAAAAATATTTGCCCTCGAACCCCGGATAAGGATCCAGCACCATCATATTGGCGATTTGCTCCGCCGCCTCGATGGCCATGGCGCGCTTTTCTTTGGCCGGAATGCCGAAGCCGCCAAGCTCGAGCCGGGTTGCGCCTTCGCCGATACCGAAATCCACCCGGCCGTCGGACATAAGGTCGAGCGTGGCGAGCCCTTCGGCGGTGCGGGCCGGATGATTGTAATTGGGGATCACCTGGCGGATGCCGTGGCCCAGGCGGATGTTCTTGGTGCGCGCCGCAGCACAAGCCAGAAACACTTCGGGAGCGGACGAATGGGAGTACTCATCCAAGAAATGGTGTTCCACTTCCCAGGCATAATCATAGCCAAGCTGATCGGCGAGAACGATCTGGTCCAGCGCGTCTTTGAAAAGCTTGTGTTCGTCGCCCTTGTTCCAGGGTTTCGGCAATTGGTGTTCGTAAAAGACCCCAAATCTCATGGGTGCGTCCTTCCTGCCGGCTGTTTCAAAGCGTTTCCAGGTGAAGTGCCAAAAATGGATATTGGCGGTTCACCGTCCGGAAACGCGCAAAAAAAGTGCCGCAGCCAAGCTGACTTTTTGTCAATAGCGGCGGCCAACGATAGCAGTCGGCGCGGCACGTGCCAATCGATGCAAATCAGGTCGACACAAGTTTTCCACGAGCACGCACATGAAAGAATAACAACAGCACGGCGCCATAAGACACCGCCAGCAGTCCCATAAACAGCCAGGGCACACTGGCCATGATTAATGCCGGCTCGTTGGCGAGCGTATGAAACGCCAAAGCAGAGTCGTTTGTTTGCCCTAAGCTTCTGATTTCACCCGCGAGATTTACCAGATCGTGCGAGGTGCGATACATGGCGAAGCCGACGAGAGCGGTGGCTTCCGTAAACAGACCAATCGCCACATAGACCATCGTTTTGGTCAGTTTGTCGGCGACCAAATAGGCCGCGGCGACAACGGCAAACAGAATTGTCAAGAACGTATCCATCTGCGCGCCGAGCAGCGCGGCGCTTTCATCGAACAAGTACACCAGTTCAAACTCCGACATAAGATCGTCTCCTCCCGATTAAGTCCGTGCGGGAAAAGACTAGCGCATATTGGGGCGCGGTTAAGCGGCCCGGCCAATGCCCCCACGTCGGCACTGAAAGAAGAAGTAAATTGCGCCAAAAAAGATGGTCGCGTTTGCCGCATTGAAGGCAATGGGAAGCAGGGTCAGCAGCCGGCGCGGCACATAGGCAACGGCCTGCCATTCCAAATCCGACTGTCCTGCCGCGACCGCAACGCCGATCTTTTGGCCAAGCGAAATCAAAGACATGACCGACAGCGCTTGCTGAAAGACCGCCAGCGACATGGTGACCACAAACAGAGAAATGACCAGCACGGCCAGCCCGCGGGACAAATCGCGCGCGACGAAATAGGACGTGACCACAAAAGCGAAAATGATCGAGTAATACACGGTGAACAGGGTGTACACATCCATGGCCACATCGGCGTATAGGCTGGCCAGCTCAAAATCCGTCATCGGCTCCCTCCTTTAGCTATCTTTGATTTGTCGAAGACTAGCCGTAAGCTTGGTCAAAACACCAATCGGAGGCGCGGCCCATGGGCAAGCTATCGGGACAAACGGCCCTTGTGACGGGCGCAGGACAAGGCATTGGGCTGTCCATTGCCCGGAAGCTTGCCGCCGAGGGGGCCAATGTGGTGGCCAACGATCTGGACGAAACGGCCTGCGCCGATGTGGTCGGCGATATCGCGGCCCAAGGCGGGGCGAGCCTGGCGGTGCCGGGGGATGTGACGGCGCCCGATTTCGGGGAGCGCGCCGTGGGCGAGGCGCTCTCCCATTTCGGGGATCTGGATATCATCATCAATAATGCGGGCTACATTTGGAACACATCGGCGCTCAACCACACGGATGAGCAATGGGCGGCGATGATCGACATGCATTTGACCGCGCCGTTCCGGCTGCTGCGCGCGGCGGGCGCCCATTTCCGGAACGAGGCCAAGCGCCTCATCTCCGCCGGCGAACCGCTGCCCTGCCGAAAGATCGTAAACATTTCCTCCGTGTCCGGCGTATTTGGTGCCGCGACCCAAATCAGCTATTCCGCCGCCAAGTCAGGCGTGGTGGGCATGACCAAAACGCTCGCCAAGGAATGGGGGCGCTATAATGTGACCGTGAATGCGGTAGCCTTTGGCCACATCGCCACCCGGCTGACCCAGCCATACGAAGAAGCGCCGGAAGAAATCACCATTGGCGGGCGGGCCCATAAAGTGGGGCTCACCAAACAGCACATCACCCAAATTCAGGAAATGACGCCCCTGGGGCGCACCGGCACGCCGGACGATGCCGCCGGCGCCGTGGTGCTGTTCTGCTTTCCCGAAAGCAATTTCGTCAGTGGACAGATCCTGATCGCCAGCGGCGGCTTGGAGATGTGAGCAGTCAGTTGCCGATAATGTTCACGTTGCGGGTGACTGGTAGATTTTCTGCTTTCACGTTAAGTCCGATTAGGTAGTCAACGATGGCGAGCGCTGTGGATGACGAGTGGCTTCCGTGAGCGGGAACCACGTATTGTTGGTCTTCATACTTCGTTGAAACAAATGGGAGGTTCTGAATCCCGACATCCGTAACTTCGGCCACAAATATCGCTCCTCCGCCAGATTTAGAACAGAGACTATAGTGTTTTGGCCAAAGGTCGTTGGAGTTCTGTGGCGAACGGCAGATCGTCTGTTCTTTTTGTTTATCTTGTCGCGCATCTAAGAGTTCACCCAAATAGTAAAGAACTCCCTGAGTTGAACGAAGCTCAAACCTAGCAATCTCTTGCGGCTCCGACTCATCTAGAGAAACCCGAATGCCAACTTTGTTTGCCAATGATTTGCACCCTGGGAGGTCACTCGGACAATCGAGTTTTGCAGATCTCTCGCCAATACTTCTTTGCAAAAGCACTATTCGGTCGCCCCCTTTGCCTAACACGAGCACACCCTTTTCCGGTGAACACAATTCACTTGGGCTTTCCGCACTAGGCGGACATTTTCTTTCGTTTAACCGGACACTAAGCTTCTCTTTAGTCGCGCTGGCAATGCTCTTGATCAACGCGGCATCGGAAGTGGTGAATAGCGGACCAATTTGATTAAAACTTGGCGTCGCCTGGATTTCGGGATCTATTTTTTCTAGAACTCGCAGAAATCCACATATCTCTCTCCATGCAATTCTGCGTTGCTTCAAGGTTAGGGTAGATGTGTTCTCAGTTGTTCTAGGCTCAGAAACGGCCGCCGATTGATAGACCTCATCGCAGCTTGAGAGTTTAAACTCCCGATAAAAATTTGGATTGTTTCGAAGAACAGCATAGCATTCGTTTGCGCTCTCACATCTACAGCTCTCATCGTCGGTGGCTTGGCCATCATCGGCGTTTGTGAAGGTGCAAACTGCGACTTCGTCAACCTTTATTTCGATACGATCGAAGAGAAGATTGAAAAGCAAGGGCTCTTTCCATCCTTGGGAAATGAAGTAACGCAGCGTTGTTGCCGGTATTGCCGTCAGTATTCCATTCATGAAAGCTTGATCGCGGTTTTGATTGGCCAGCGTGAAACTGGGGTTCTTACTAACAGTTAGCGTAGGACTAATTGACCGGCCTCCCGCGGTCTCTGGACCGAGAGAAAACATCGAGTTGCTCCCAACACTGACCGTAAGAGATCCCTGGACTTGGCTTAGCGTTGTGAATTTCATCGGCCGGTTCTTCGACCCGCGAATGATGTTCAGCAATATCTCTTCATTGCTGTACCGCTCGTACGCCTTGTTGAACTGAATCGCGTCATGGGAAACGACGCGGCCATAGCTCACGCAGCCGCCCAGCAAAAGAGACAGACCGACAACAACGTATACGGAACATTTGCTAAAGAACATGGCACCCCCCTGTCGCGGGGCGGCCCCGCGATCCCCTTAATCGCGAAATTACGCCAACTTGCCCGTCTAGGTTGCCTCATAAGCGCCGCCGCCAGGTATGAAACCGCTCACAGGGTTGGGTGTTGTGGCGGGGCGAAATTTCCGTCATAAAGGCCGGCTTCATTTACCTAAGGTGCCCCGATGACCCGACCGAAAGCAGCGTCCGATGCCTTCATCAAAGCCATGCCCAAAGTGGAACTGCATGTGCATTTGGAAGGCAGCATTCGGCCCGCCACCCTGTTGGAGCTGGCGCGGCGCAATAAGGAGCCGCTGCCGGCGGACACGATCGAGGGGCTGGAGCAGTGGTACACCTTCACCGACTTCCCCCATTTTGCCGAGATCTACCAGACGCTCTCCCGCTGCATCAAAACCGCCGACGACATCGAACTCATCGCCCATGATTTCCTGCAGGGCCAGGCAGACCAAAACGTGCTGCACAGCGAGGTGACCTATACGGCCCATACCATTTGGAAGAACACCCAAATCCCCTTCGAGAAACAGCTCGCGGCGCTGAACAAGGCCCGCGCGTGGGGGGAAAAAGAGCTGGGGGTTTCCATGGGCCTCATCATCGACATTCCGCGGGACTGGGCAGACGACAAAGACGCGGTGATGATCGGCGAATGGGTGGTGGACCATCACGGCAATGGCGTCATCGCCCTGGGCCTGGCGGGCTATGAGGTGGGCTATCCGCCGGAAGACTTCGCGGTGCCGTTCGATCATGCCGCCAAGAACAATGTGCCCGCCGTGGTGCATGCGGGCGAAACCATGGGGCCCGACAGCATTTGGGGGGCGATCGACCGGCTGCAATCGGTGCGCATCGGCCATGGGGTGCGCTGCCTGGAAGACCCAAAATTGGTGGAAACCTTGCGGGAGCGTCAGATCCCCCTGGAAGTCTGCCCCACCAGCAATGTGTGCCTGGGCGTGGTGGACCGCTTGGCCGATCATCCCCTGCCCGCGCTGGTCGATGAAATGCTCTATGTCACCATCAACACCGACGATCCACCCATGTTCGGCACCACGCTTAATGACGAACTGATCAAAGTGTCCGATACGTTTGGCTTTGGCGAAGATGAGCTGCAGCACTTTATGAGCCAGGCGGCCCGTGCGAGCCTGTTGCCCAAGGCGGACCGCAAAGCGCTCGAAAACCGCATCGCCGCCTGAGGGAACAGGGCCCATGCCTGGTCTGAAGATCGCCGATCGTTGGTTTGAACGCCGGACATTGTCGGGCGACATCACCCTGCTGACCGAACCCCATGTGCACCCGCTGATCCGCTGCAACATTTGGCATGTACGCGGGCGTGACAATGACCTGCTGGTGGATACGGGCATCGGGCTGGGGTCATTAAAGGCGGAGATCGAGGATTTGGTGGACAAGCCGCTCGCCGCCGTGGCCACCCATATCCACTACGATCATGTGGGCTGCCTGCATGAATTCGATGACCGCATCATGCATCGCATCGAAGCGCCGCGCATGGCAGCTTATGACGAGTTCGCGCCGCTCACGACGGACGCGTTCCCGCCCGAGATCCTGGAAGGCATTGTCGCCGCCGGCTACGACCGCCCGCAGGATGGGCTGTTGATCGACGCGGTCCATGAGACCGGCTTTGACCTGGACGACTATGCGATCGTTTCAACATCCGTGACCCGCACCGTGGACGACGGCGATGTGATCGACCTTGGCGACCGCCGTTTTGAAGTCATGCATTTGCCGGGGCATTCGCCCGGCAGCATGGGATTGTGGGAAGCGGCCTCGGGCACCCTGTTTTCGGGGGATGCGATCTATGACGGCCCCTTGCTGGACGATCTGCCGGACAGCGATATCGCGGACTATATCGCTACCATGAAGCGGCTGAAGGAGCTGCCGGTGGACGTGGTGCATGGGGGTCATGAACCAAGTTTTGGGCGCAGCCGGCTTGTCGAAATTGCGGACACGTATCTCGCCGCGCGCGATACGTAGGCAACGTGTCGGCTAAGGGACGATTGGCTGCAACACACCCTCTCCGGATGCCGCCTCAGGCCCCACCGCGCGCGCCAATTGGCGCAGGGCATGTGCCACCTTGTTGCACTGGGTGGTGTTTGCGCAGGGGATGCGTATGTTTGGCCGTTGCGCGGTGTCCCCCAAACCGTTCATGACCGTCATGATGGTGCCCCTTTTGTTTTCGGGCACGACCATTTCGGCGCAATAGGCTTTGCCGGCCGCGCAAGCTGCAACAACCCAGAACCCCGTCTCGCCGTTCCAGTTTTTCGACTGAGTGATGGCCACGCGTTCGATGTCGAGCCGGCCCAAATTGATGTGGATGTCGTAGTCCACGAGCAAGCTGTCCAAACGGCAGTTGGAAAGCTCGGGCTGTTCCGGGTTGATCAGGGACAGGCATGCTTTGCGTTGCACCACCAAATGGTTCTCTTGGTCGAGATAAGCGCCGACGCCGCGCAGCAATCGAAGGGCGCCGTTTCCGCCCGCCGCCACGGCCAATTCGGCATCCTTGGTGGCAGACGACAATTGCGCCAGTGGCGTCGCCAAGCCGGCGGGTGGGGAGGGGTTGATCCCGCCATGGGGCCTGTCCTCGCTCGACGGCGGCGGAGCGGGTGTCCGTTGGGCGGTGTTTTTTGGGTTTGCGGCGCTCCACGCCAGGGCCTGAAGGTTCTTCAGGATCTCGGTGCAGGTTTGAAAGCCGCTACAGGTCATCAACCAGGTCATGGGGTGATTGCGCAGGTCACCGAGCTGATTCTCGACGCACTGTTTGCCTGCTTTGCAGGCAAACGAAACAACGGGCTGTGTGCCGGGCTGGTCGCGAAATGTCATCCCATTGCCGTCCAGATCCGCCAAGGTGATGAGCGTTCGGCCGGTCGCCCCATTCTTCGCATCACAACCGGCCCCTTTGCAGAACCTGTTGTGAATGACCAAGGTCTCGGAACTCACCAGTTCGGCGCCCAGCTGGGTGATCGTGAGTGTTGCGCGTCCGTCTCCAATCGAAAAGCTCTCGCCGGCGAATTGTTCCCCAAGTCGGTGTGCGATCCCCTGGTGGATCTGCACGTCCACATCCGATCGATTGGGAAAGGGATCTTCGTCCGTATTGGCGACAACTGAGGTGTCGCCGCGGGGTGGATCAGGCGCCTGGGATGTGTCATCGCCGCATCCCGCAAGCACCGACAAGACGGCGGCAACACTGAAGCATTTCATCGCTCGGCGGAAATCCATCGCTTTCTTTGCCCCTAAATCATGATTCTCGGCCATATCACCTTACAGCCGTTCGCTTCCGTGAACAGATCGCGTATAGGTCAATGCCTCGAGCGTTTCAGCAAAGGAACACCCTCTATGGACATTTCCAAGATCCCGGTCGGGGTGAACCCACCCGACGACATCAACGTGATCATCGAAATCCCCATGGGCGGTCTGCCCGTGAAGTATGAGGTGGACAAGGACTCAGGCGCCATGTTCGTCGACCGGTTCCTGCATACGGCCATGCAATACCCGTCCAATTACGGCTTCGTGCCCCATACCAAGGCGGCCGACGGCGATGCGCTGGACGTGATGGTGCTGAGCCGCACGGCGGTGATGCCGGGCGCGGTTATCCGGTCTCGGCCCGTGGGGGTGCTGCTGATGGAGGACGAAGCCGGCGGTGACGAAAAGATTCTCGCCGTGCCGGTGCAGACCCTGCACCCCTATTACGGAAACATTGCTTCGGTGAATGATTTGCGGCCCATCTTGCGCGATCAGATCGCCCACTTCTTCGAGCACTATAAGGATCTGGAACCGGGCAAATGGGTCAAGGTTCAAGGCTGGGGCGATGTGGACGAGGCGCGCAAGATTATCTCGGAGTCAATCGTGTAGGCGCTAGATCATCACGCGATCAACCATTTCTCGTTAACCATAAACCGACCGGTCTAGTAGTTGGGAGGTCGTTCTAGAATTTCACTCGACAGAAGCTCAGAAAGCCAATGGCGAAAACCCTTTCGGGCATCTTCTTCCGACAGGCCGATAATTGGCGCGAGCACTGGACCGGACAGTCCATCGCCGATGGCGGCAATCGCAGCCAGATAGACGGCGAACTGGGTGTGCAGCCGGGCTTCGGGCGATTCGGCCCCACCCGTCGAGGATTTGCTTTGGGCAAGCAGCGCTTCCACCACATCCTGCAGCAGCCGGTCGACAACGTCTTCCTGGCCCTCTCGGCGCTGGCCGGTCAAAGCAAGCCAGGCCATCAGACGGGCATGCCCCCGATCCGCCAGAACTTCGAAGACCTCCTGAAGAATGCTGTCGCTTTTCGACCCATCCACACTCTCGCTAGAAAGTCGTTCTAGTATATCGCTGAGGAGGCGCTGCATCATGTGGTCCGACAGCATGCGCTGCAATTCCGACGTGGAACCGAAATGATGGAGCAGTGTGGAATGGGCAATGCCGGCGTCACGGGCCACATCGGCCACTTTCAGCCCGTCGGGCCCATGGGCCGCCAGGCGCTTTTGGGCGGTTTCTAAGATAAGGGCGCGGGCTTCTTCAGGTGTGCGGCGCTTTCGGCGGTCGGTCGTGGCCAAGGGATAACTTTCTTTATCGACAGTTTAGTCGATAGTTATTGACAATTCTGTCGATAGTGCCTATCTACAGGGGCGTCGATAGTATACGGCCATCTCAGGGAACAGGACGACCATGACTACAGACACACTCCCCCAACCTTCCTACAAGATTGAACCCCTAAAGGCCATTAAAGCGCTGCGCGCCCTGGTGCGCGAGCCGGAGGACACCTCACAGGTCTACACCATTATCGAAGCCCTCGCGGGAAAGTCCCATCTGCGCACGACGGAGCAGTTCAGCCGATCGGAGAAGGGCGCCGCAATGCTGGCGGAGCGCAATGAGCTGCTGGATACCCTCGTGGACCGCGAGGCGTTGTCGAAGCTGCCCGACGGGTCCTTCGGCCGCGCCTATCTTGATTTCCTCATCCGAGAGAATATCAGCGCGGAAGGCCTGATCGATGCCGGCGAACATGTGCGGAATCCCGAAAACCAAGCCACCGATGAAGCGTTTGTGGGCCGCCGCTTGCGGGAAATGCATGATCTTTGGCACGTGCTGACCGGCTATGGCCGGGACGGATTCGGCGAGTTGTGCGTTCTGTCGTTTTCGACCGCGCAAAACTGGAACCCCGGATTTGCGGCGATCATCGCTGTCGGCACGCTCAAGATCGCCCGAGACGCGTCGCTGATCAAAGTGATGTCGGCGGTGCGCGAAGCCTATCGCCACGGCAAGCAAGCGAAATGGCTTCTAGAACAAGATTTTGAGCACTTGCTGACCCTGCCGCTGCATGAAGTGCGCGCCAAGCTGAACATCAACGTGCCGCTGGTCTACAAATCGGCATACGACATCATCGAGGCCACCAGACCGGAAGCGCGCGGGGAATTGGCAGCGGCTTAGGCACTGTACCCTGTCCCGTATTGTTTCCATTGTCATCCCGGACGCAGCGCAGCACATAGTGGTGCGCTGCAGATCCGGGATCTCTTAAATTTCTTGGATCCCGTGTCTGCGGCGCAGCGTTTCACGCTGCACCGCGCACGGGACGACATCATGTGTGTCTCTCAATGAACGCGGCGACCGCCGCGTTGAACGCCTCGGCACCGTCAATATTGACGGCGTGGCCGGCGTCGATGTCGACCACTTCCAACGACGGCAGGACCTGTTCTGCAAAACGGCGATGGGGATCGAACCGGGTTTCCCTTGTGCCCACCACCAGCAAGGTGGGCACCTTGGTGTCGGCAAACCGATCCGCCTGAGAGCCGCCGGCCAATGTGTGCTCGAAGGTGAGCGCCAGGGACGCAACATTGATGAGTGCTGCTTCCTCGATCAGCTTTTCGCGGGCAATCGGATCCAGCCGCTTGGCATGCAGCGGATGGATCGGCATGTCTTCCACTTTCGCCTTGCCGGCCGCCAAGACCTTTCCCTGTTTGGCCGCCCCCTCCACCATGCGTTTTGCGTCGTCACCCCGGGACAAGGCGGACGCCGAATTGGTGAAGACCTGCCCCAGAATGCGGTCGGGGCGTTCCAGGGCATAGCGCAGAGTGAGGGTCGCACCGAAGGACTGGCCGCAAATGAACCATTGATCGGCACCGATGGCCTCTCGAATGGCCTCGAAACCGGCAATGTATGCGCCCGGTGCATAAGCTTCAGGCTCCATCGGGGCCGGCGATTTCCCGTGGCCCAACAGATCCACGGTTATCGGACGCGCAACTTTCTTCAGAGGTTCCACATTGTAGATCCACTGGGCTGTGCTCGACAGCATGCCGTGGACCAGCAGCAAAGGCGGCCCGTTGCCGCCATGATCTTCCCAATGCAGCGTCGGCGGCATGGTCACGCCATCACACCGCCATCGATGACAAGCTCCGTTCCGGTCACATAGCGCGACTCATCCGACGCCAAATAGACCACACCTTCGGCAATGTCGCGGGGCACCCCCTTTACCCCCAAGGGGGCGATGCGCTCGGCCATCGCATCCAGATCGATTTGGTTGGCCCCGTCGCGAAACCCCATCGACCGTCTGGCTAGGTCGTCGTCGGAGTCCCGCAACTGGGTGATGTCCCCATGCCAGATCGCCGTTTCGATGATGCCGGGATGGATCGAATTGACCCGCACCTTGTAGCCGGCCCGGCCGCATTCGACGGCCGCCGCTTTCGTGAACAGACGCACGCCCCCTTTAGAGGCGCAATAGCCCGTCAGGCCCGGCGCGCCCTGCAACCCGGCAACGGACGATATGTTGATGATCGAGCCGCCGCCCGTGTCGCGCATGGTGCGCACGGCCGCCCGCGTGCCCAGGAACACCCCGTCCAGATTGACCGCGTTTTGCCGGCGCCAATCCTCCAGCGAGAACTCCACTATGGACCCGCCAATGGCAATGCCCGCATTGTTGACCATGATCTTGAGCGGCCCAAAGGCATTTTCGGCGGTTTCGACGACCGCAAGCCAGCTTTCTTCTTCGGCGACGTCTTGATGGTGAAAAATCGCCTTCCCGCCATCCGAGTTGATTTGATCCGCCACGGCCTGACCCGCCGCGTCATTGATGTCGGTGAGCAGGACCGGCGCCCCTTGCTCGGCCAACGCAGCCGCCGCGCCGGCGCCAATGCCGGACGCCGCCCCCGTTACAATCGCTGTCTTTCCGTCAACGCGCCCCATGCCATTCCTTCCTTCGCCAATAGAATTGTCCGATCTTTTCTACGTCGGAACCTTGAGGCACACTACTCCAGATAACAAAGCAACAAGAAGGGGAGATCGTGTCGAAGATTTACGATGTGACGCTGTCGGAGTCCTATTTCGCCGCGCAGGACGATGATCAGGTGCTGGACACGACGGTCGGGGGCATATTGCGCGAGGCCGCAGAAAAAGCGCCGGACAAAATGGCTCTGGTGGAGGGAACGGAAGCCGGCACCCTCGGCCGCCGCTGGACTTACAAAGAACTGCTTGCCGATTCGGAACGGCTGGCCCGTGCCCTGTGCAGCCGTTACGAACAGGGCGAGCGGATTGCGGTCTGGTGCCCCAACACACCTGAATGGATCATCACGGAATTCGCTGCCGGTTTGGCGGGGCTTACCCTGGTCACGGTCAATCCGTCCTATCAGCCGAACGAGCTCAAATATGTGCTGGAGCAATCCCGTTCGGTGGGCCTGTTCCTTGTGCCCGAGTTTCGCGGCAACCAGATGTGGCAGATTGCGGAGGGCGTCACCAAGGAACTGCCCGCGGTGCGCGAGATGGTCAATATGGACGACCCGGAAGCGCTCTACAAAACGGGCACGGGCAACCGGCCCCTGCCGGACGTGAAGCCCGAAGACCCGGTTCAGATTCAGTACACATCGGGCACCACGGGCTTCCCCAAGGGTGCGGTCTTGCATCATCGCGGGCTCACCAACAATGGCCGCTTGACCTTTGCCCGCATGGGGCTTGGGTCGGACGACATCTACATCAACCCCATGCCCATGTTCCACACCTCCGGCTGTGGGATCGCCACGCTGGGCTGCACCCAATTGCAAGCGTCCCAAGTGCTGCTGAAACTGTTCACGCCGGAAAATGCGCTTAATCTGATTGAGGAAACCCGGGCCACAGCCGGGCTTGGCGTGCCCACCATGCTGGTGGGCATGCTGGAAACCCAAAAGGCGGCGCCGCGCGATGTGCGCAGTATCAAATTGTTCGTGTCCGGCGGGTCCATGGTGCCGCCGGAAATCATCAAGCAAGTGACGGCCACTTTCGATTGCGGGTTTGAGATCGTCTATGGGCAGACGGAAACCTCACCCGTGATCACCCAGACCCGGGTGATCGACAGTTTCGAAGACAATACGGAAACCGTCGGCCAGCCCCTTCCGTGTACGGAGATATCGATCCGCCATCCGGACACCCATGCGGTCATGCCGGTGGGCGAGGTGGGCGAAATTTGCGCGCGCGGTTACTGCAACATGCTGGAATATAACGACAATCCGGAAGCGACCGCCAAGACAATCGATGCCGATGGCTGGCTCTATACGGGCGATCTGGGCACCATGGATGCGCGCGGCTATGTGAAGGTGACAGGCCGCGTCAAAGAGATGATCATCCGCGGCGGCGAAAACCTGTTCCCGGCGGAAATCGAAAACATCATGCTGGAGCACCCGGCCATTGCGGAAGTGGCCGTGGTGGGCATTCCGGACGATCGATGGGGCGAACAGGTGGCGTGCTTCGTCCGGACCGACGGCACCAAGCCTGAGGTCATGGAAATGGTGGACCATTGCCGGCAGAGCCTGTCGCCCCAAAAGACACCCCATTATTGGATCTTCGTGGACGAGTGGCCGCTAACCGGCTCCGGCAAGATCCAGAAGTTCAAGCTGCGGGACAATTTCGTCGACGGCCAGTACGACGCCCTGACACGGAAGTGATAACTTGGAGAATGGATTGCCCGGGTTCGCGGTCTTGCGCCCGCTTCACCGGGCAATGACGACGTGAGAGAGACTCCCTTTCTTCGTCATCACCCGGCGAGCGCAAGTGAGTCCGGGTGATCCACTAAAGGTCCGGAACAAGCGGTTATTGTTTTCTTCAAAACGCTCGGTCGACGAACCAAAAGACGCCGAGCGCCAGAAGCACAGTGGCGCTGGAGTGCGCCAGCAAGGCCAGCCCATCTCGCGACAAGAGTTTCGCGGCGACAAACCAAAGCGCGCCGAGCAGCCCCACCACCAGGATCTGCCCAATCTCCACGCCCACATTGAACCCCAGCAGCGCCCAAACAAAGCGGTCGGGCGGCAGGCCGATTTCCGCCAGCACATTGGCAAACCCGGCGCCATGCACCAGACCAAAGCTCAGTGTAAGGACAGGTGCAATCCAAGCGTGCTGCCCCGGTTCCGACGCCATGCGGCCATAGGCCAGCACGAACAGGATGAGGCCGCCCCAAACCACGGCCGACAGGGCGCCGCCCCACAGGAATGTGACGCACGCGAGCCCCACCAAGGCCGCGGACGCGATTCGGGCGACAGGCCAAAAGGACAGGTGCCCGGCCGCCAGCACCTCCGCCGCCACAAAAGCAATGGTGAAGCCGATCAGCGCCTCGATCACCGGCACGTTCGGCGAGATCACCCCCAGAGCAGCTAGCGCCAGCGTGATGCTATGGCCCACCGTGAAGCCGGTGATCAGGAACAGCACCTGACGCAGGTTTTGACTCAGCAGCAGCAACGCCGCCACGAATGCCAAATGATCGAGCCCTTCGAGAATGTGCTGAACGCCAAGCCAAGTATAGACCAAAAATGGGGGCCCTTGAGGCGCATGGCTTTGCGCTGCATCGACGTTTGCCAATGAATGGCGGCGCGCCGTGTCCGAGTAGATGAGTTCGCGCCAACCGCCGCCGGCCCCACGGGCCCGGGCGAAATGGATGTGTTGGGCAGAGACCGGGAAGAATGCTTCGACGGTCGCCGTAACACCCTGCCAGGTGCCCGGATCGGCACAGCGAAACCGCAGTTCTTGGCGCTGATAGCCTTCGGCTGCGCGTAAGCGCCGTGGTGCGCCGTCCAAGGTGCAGGCCGCACCGTCTTGCGACACGGTGATTGTTTCGAGCAAATGAAGGGCCAGCTGGTCATCGGGGGTGCGTGGCGTTTCGTCAAGCACGCGCAACAAGGTGACGCGCCGAGCGTCCACTTGGAACACCATGACAATGTCCGCACCCTGAAGGCTCCAGGACGAAAACGATTGGCTCTTTGTGTGGGCAAGGGCGGGCAGCGCCCACACAACCGCCAACAACAAGATCCCCCAAAAGCGGTTCATGGCGTTTCATCTTGGGGTAAACGGATGATCTCCGCTTCGGATTTAAGCCAAGTAAGATAGTCGCGCAGTGCCTGATCGTCGGAGCGGCGCTTATATTCGGAAACTACCTGATCCCGCACCGCGTCGAGCGCCGGCATCGCCCCCTTCAAAACGTCCGCCACCCACAGAAAGTGATAGCCGCTGCTTGTTTCGATCGCGCGGCTTACGGATCCGGCCTCCATGGTGACCGCCGCATCGGTCAAGGTGGGGCCCAGATAATCGCGCAGCTTGGCGGCGGGCAGAAGCGTGTCGGGCACTTGGGGCAGAATGGGGTCCGATAATTCGGCGGCCACGTCGTCAAACGGGTCGCCGGCGGCCAGCCTTGCGGATATCTCGCCCAGCCGCTCGGGCCGGGCATCGCTGTCCGGCTTTTTCACAAAAAGCCGTTTCACTCGCAGGCGTTCGGTCTTCGCGAAATAGACTTTGTTTTCTTCGAAAAATGCGTTGAGTTCATCGTCCGTCGGTTGGTGGCCCGACCGGTCGGCCACCACATAGGCGATCATGGCATTGACGATGCTCTTGCGCACGGTGCGGTCGGAATCCATCAAACCGATTTCCGTGCCCCGTTGCACGAGCAGTTCTTCTTCGATCAGCCGTTCCAGCACATCGGCGCGCACTTGATCGGTGATGGGATTGCGCTTGTCCCCTGCCAGGGCTTCGATGGCGCGGGCATATTCGTCGGCACTGATCGCGGCGTCGTTGACCCGGGCTGCCACGTCGCGGCCGAGGTACCGCTCGGGAGACCGCTCCAGCAACGCCGAGCCCAGCGCCAAGGCAAGACCCGCGAGCGCGCCGGCGAGCAGAAGGGCCTTAGACCTCAACATGGGACGCGGCAACGCCTGAACGCATCACTCCACCGCTGCTGCTTGCGGGGCCTCGTAGCTGACATAGATGGGCGACGACCAGGCGCGGCCCTCTTTCATGGCCGTGCATTGATCGGACCGGTCGCCCCGGTAATCGCCGTAGCACATATTGGTCTTGATGCAATTGCCGTCCGCATCGTATTCGCAGCGCAAATTATTACCATTGATCACCGGCTGCGCCTCCTGATAGGCGCGGGCATAGTATAGACTGTCGCGCGCCGACCCTTCGAATTCCAGATCGGTGAATTCCACCGTGCATCCGGCTTGATCGGGCACGCAGGTAAAGCTGCGCCACGGGTCCATGATCAGATCGTCCACCGACTCGCCGATCTCCTTTTGCGGTTGTATACGGATGATGTCGATGCGGGTGATGAGATGGCGTTCATCCGACGGGTTATAGCATTCGCCCGCGCACAGCGATTGGATGCGCTCCGGCGACAGGGCTCCGGACGTATGGTCGGGGCATCCCGGCTTCTGCTTGAAGGCGCCCACGGCCCGCACCCGGAAGGTAGGCGATGCCGATTGACCCACCGAGCCGCCCATAGGCGTTTCCGCCCCACCGTCAGCCCCCAGATGATCGAACCACAAGAGGATGCGCGGGCCGCTGGTGCCGTAAATCTCTTTGCGCTGCATGGCGTCCCACACCGCGCCGCGGCTGCGCCCTTCCGCGTGGACCGCCGCAAGACCGCCGGTGGTCCAAAACGTGCTTTGACGCTCCATTTCGGCAAGGCCGAAGCCCGCTTGCGCAATGGCTTGTTCTTGGCTGATGGGTTCCGACTTGGCGGCGGGTTCTTCGTCTTCGTGCGTCGCCGTCGACCAGCGGGGTGCTGCAGGCCCGCCGGATTCGGTGGTCCTCAGCCGGTCCACGGCCTTATAGCCGGTACCCGGCCGGGCCCGGTGATTGTCGCTGGACGCAATAAAGCCCCAATTGAAGCGCCGTGGATTTCCGGGATCGTCGAAATTGGTGATCGCCAGCCCATATTGCACGGATGTCAGCGGGCGGTGATTGAAAGGCGGCACGAAACAGTCCTTACACTGACCGGAATCGAGCCAGTCTTCCGGTGCCTCCCCCTTGACGGTGATATGGCCGGCCACACCGAGCGACGCGTAGTTCTGCCGGGCCTCGCCGGCCCGCAAATCGCACACCGCATCGTCTTGTCCTTCGGCACTGCACCGCTCGCGGATGATCTCGCCGGCGCGCCAACAACTGGGCAAATAATCAGCCGTCGGAGACGGACACAGGAAGTTGCCGTCCGTATCCACTTCGATGGCACGCCATGGCCGATACTCTTCCGAATTGCCGTGACCGGACATCACCTCGATGATGGGTTGTTTTTCCGGACGCATGGCCGCCGTCAACTGCTTATCCAATGTGGTGCCGGGCGGTGTGTAAAAGCCCCAACTGGTGCCATGGGGGATGATCAGCGGGTCGAGCCCCTGTTCGTCAAGGCTTTTGGAAAGCTCCGCCGGCGTCGTGGCGCTTTCGAAGCAATCCGGCGCCAGCTCGTTCGCGGGCACGGATTTATCGCACGCCTCAACGCTGCGGGAATCGTCCATATACCGTTGAAAATCGTAATAATTCTGCCGATTGGAGAAATCGATGACCGGCACGATTGCCGGAATAAAACCGGCGGATCCGCGAATCGTATCTGTCGCCACGCCCGTTGCCGCGATTGGCCGCGCCGAAATCTCATCGTCTTCGAGACCCTTAAAGATCACATTCTTATGGCCGTAATGCTCTTCAGGCAGACGGCCAACTTGAGTCCATTCAAACCCCACAAAGGAAACCAGGTCCTGGTCACCGTCGGCCCCCGCCACTGCATTGCATTGACGGATCGTGTCTTTTGTTTCCTGCCAGCGCCGCGGCGTGCTGGCTTCGGCGTGGTCGGTGATGGCCCAAAAATCGATCGCCGAACAATGGCGCGCGTAATCACAGGCATCGGCAAGTGGATGGGCGCCCTCTCCCCCATTCAGCGGCAGGGCCCACAAAAAAGCGTCCGTCGAGTAGGTGCTGTGTACGTGCAAATCGCCAAACAAGATCTGTTTCGGTTCGGCAACGCCAACCTGCTTTGACGATTCCGTTTGCGCCGCTTGGCGTCCGGCGATCACACCAGCCGGTGTCGCCGCGCCGGTGATTTCCCCAGGCCCCCGATGCTGGCCATAGAGCCCTAGAAATCCGCCTGCCAGGTAGCCGCCCACCAGCAAGATGACGACAGCCACCAATCCGATAACACCGCGTAACATTTTCCAACCCCGATCTTATTTTTCTTATGACTATCTTGCGTGCCGTTAGAGCCCCAGCACGCCTTTGGCGATGACATTCCGTTGGATTTCGTTGGAGCCCCCATAGATGCTCGATGCGCGCAAATACATGTAATCCGCCATGGGCATCAAAGCGTGTTCGGGCCCCACCATCGGTTCGTTGGTTTGACCAAGAATGTCCAGCTTGTGGGAGGGGCTTGCGTAAAAAGCCAGCGCTTCCACGGCCAATTCGGTCAGCCGCTGCTGCACTTCCGTGCCGAGCACTTTCAGGATGGACGACGTCTGCCCCACCGGTTCGCCCTTTGCCACATCTGACAGGACCCGCAAATTGGCGTATTCAACGCTGGTGAGTTTCACTTCCACTTCGGCAAGCGCCCGCTGGAATCCTTCGTCGTCCGCCAACGTCGCCCCATCGCCGTCCCGCTCCTTCGCGGCCATCGCCCGCAATCGCTCGATGCGTTTTTTGGATTCGGGCACGCCGGAAATCCCGGTCCGTTCATTCACCAGCAGAAATTTGGCGTAGGTCCATCCCTTGTTTTCTTCGCCGATACGGTTTGTCACCGGCACCCGTACATCGGTGAGGAACACCTCGTTCAAATGGTGCTGTTCGTCCAGCGAAATGATCGGCCGCACCTCTATGCCCGGGGTTTTCATATCGATGAGCAGGAACGAAATACCTTCCTGCGGCTTGCCGTCCGATTTCGTCCGTACAAGGCAGAAAATCCAATCGGCCATGTGTGCGTTGGTGGTCCAAATCTTGTGGCCATTGACCACATAGTCGTCGCCGTCCCGCACGGCCGAGGTACACAATGAGGCAAGGTCTGACCCTGATCCGGGTTCGGAGTAGCCTTGGCACCACCACACATCGCCCGCCAAGATCCCGGGCAGATGCTGCTTCTTCTGGTCTTCGTTGCCGAAGGTGTAGATGACCGGCCCCACCATGGTGAGCCCAAAGGCTTGCAGGCGTGGCGCGTTGGCTTTCGCGAATTCCTCGTTGAAAATGTATTTCTGTGTCGCGGTCCAACCGGTGCCGCCATATTCCGTTGGCCAATTGGGTGCCGCCCAGCCTTGTTCGTAAAGCGTGCGGTGCCAGGGCGCCATCTGATCGCGGGGCACGGACAAGCCGTCTTTCAAATTCGTTTTCAGCGCCGGGGGCAGCTTCTCGTCGAAAAACTTGGCGACTTCGTCACGAAATTTTTGATCTTCCGGTGACATGGACAGATCCATCTGTCTGCTCCTTCCGTCATGAGCGAACGCTTTGGCGGCGCGGCATCCGGCAGGATGCGCATTTGCCGGGCGAAACCGTAACTTGGATTGTCAGTATTTTCCACCGAGCTTTCGATGGTCCCAAGAGACGATTTTCGTCGGCCGCACGCGGATCCCCGTTCTTTTTTCCGCCCGCTTGAGTAACCCCTCGCGCAACGACGCAGGGTCAACACCGGGGGCGCCGCCTGTCCGCTGCGTAATGTCGCCTAGAATATCCGCAACCCGTTCCGTGTCGTGGACCAATTCCGCCGTGCCGTAAAAGATCGCGGCGCGCAGTTCCTCGTAGACCGCACCGTCTTCCGCCAACAGGGTAACGCGCGGGTCGCGTTCGAGATTCTTGATCTTTTGGCTCTTGGTGAATGTGGTCATGGCGACCGTGCCGTCATCGCCATAGGCAAACCACATGGGCATGGGGTGCGGCAGTCCCTCCGGATCGATGGAGTTTAGGATGATGGTGCGGTGGCTTGTGAGGAAATCGCGAATTTCCTCATCGCTCAGTCTTATTTGGTCGCGGCGCGACATAGGGGACCTCTTGATGCTTTCGATTATTGTGTTGGGGTAACCCGCGCCAGATCTTCGGCGTAAGCGGCATTCTCCGGGCTCAGCTCAACGGCACGCTGATATTTTTCGCGCGCACCATCAAGGTCGCCACGTGTTTCCGCGAGGAACCCAAGCGCGCGTTCCGCTTCCGAGCTGGCGGGATCCAGGCGCAACGCCTTATCGCAATCTTCCTGCGCTTCTTGCAAACGGCCAAGCTGTGCAAGGGCTTCGCACCGGCCGGCAAACGCCACCACTGCGCTGGGGTTGAGTTCGCCCGCGATGCCGTACACATCGGCCGCTTCTTCATGACGCCGCAAAGCATTGAGTGTGCGGCCTTCCGCAGCACGCGACCGCCATTCCAGCGGATCCAATTCACTCGCTTTCTCATAATCGGCAAGCGCATTATCCAGATCGTTCTGCGCCCAATAAATGTCACCCCGGGCGATGTAGGTAAACGCGTCTTCCGGATCGATTTCCAAAGCCCGCCCCAAATCGGCAAGTGCCGCCGGCGTATCACCCATTTCCAGGAAGATCTGCGCGCGCCAATAAAGGCTGTAGGTATCTTCGGGGTCGAGTTCGAGGGCGCGGTTGAAATCCGCCAAGGCGTTTTGCATGTCGCCCTTGTCCAAATAGGCATTGCCCCGACGCACAAAAATGTAACTGCGCGTGCCGTCGATCTTCAGCGCTTCGCCGTAATCGGCGATGGCTTTGTCCAGATCGCCCGTTTCTCCATAAGCGAAGCCACGATTGAAATACGCGGACACCAGAGATTCCTCATCCAGATCGCCGGAATCGATCGATGCGGTCAAGCGGTCGATCGCCGCCATCATTTCGCCTGAGTCGAGAGCGGTCATGCCCTCGTCAAAAGCGATGACGCCTTCTCTCTGGGAACCGTCCGTTTGCTGGGCGCTGTCTTGATCGCATGCGGTCAGCCCCCCGATCAGTAACGCGACCAGAGCCCCAACGATCCAATACGGCCTATTTCTCATCCATCTCCCCTGGCATCTCCCCGACATCTCCCCGAATCTGCCTTTGGGCCGGGCACATACCGGCTCGGCCATTACGCGGCAGCGCGCAAGAATCCCTTCTTATTCAACCATTCTATGGTGATCCCGACCGCTTCGGCCATTTTTTCCGGCTGGCCCAAATAGTAATGGGTTGCCCCGTCGATGCGATGGAATTCCTTATTGTCGTGGCCGATCCCTTCCATAATGCGCCGAGCATGGCTCGGCGTACAGGCGTCATCGGCCGAATTTTCGATCACCAGGACCGGCACAGAAATCTTTCCGGCGCATTTCGGCCCATCCGCACGGGATTCCCGATAGGACCATTGGCTAAGCCAGGCCCTTAGCGAGGAATAGCGCGCCAGCCCCGCCGGCATCATGTTCACCACCCGCGGGTCGCCCATATAGCACCAATTGGGCCCTTTCCGGTCATTGGGATCGATGGACAAATCGAGCCAGCGCGGGTCCGCCATGGTCCCGTGAACCACGAAAGCTTGCTCGTCAAAATGAAGGCCTTTGCTTCTAAGATCGTCGAGCCGGTTATGCACCCATGCGCTGATCTTTTCAGAACGTGCAATTTGCGCGGCGCGGAAGCGCTCCACATAAGCATCGGTGTAGGGCGGCTGGTTCGGGTTTTCCGGATTGTACAGATCGAGTTCCGGGTCCCGCTTACTCGGGTCCAGCTCATCCAAAATCGACGGATCGAGCCATTCGGTAAGCGTGATTGCCCGTGACACATGCGCCGCCAATTGCAGCACCGCATCGGCCGGCGGCAATTGTGCGCCCACCACATCCACCGGATCGCCCGCCGGCGTTTCGGTGATGTCCGGCTGTTCGGCCTGGGATTGATAGAACATGGAAAGCGACCCGCCGCCCGACCATCCCGCGAGGACGACGGTTTCGTAGCCCAGCTTTTCTTTGGCGTATCGGATATAGGCCCCGAGATCGAGGATCACTTTTTCCATGATCAGGCCGGAATCGTTGTGAGGGTAGCGGCTGCCGCAGGTCAGCACCGGAATGCCCGCCCGCGCCAAAGCGTTGGGCATGGGCAACAGATTCATCACCCCCGTCGGATGCATGAATACGAGAACCGTTTTATGCGGGCTGTCCTTGGGCTTGAGATGCTGGCCTTCCACAACCACTTGATCCATCGCGCCGCCATAGGTTTCTTTAAAACCACTCTTTTCCTTGTAGGCCAGATAGATCGGCAGACGTTCCACCTCATAAACTTGCGATGTGTCTGCGTTCATTGTGGTCTCCTCTTTTTTGTTGCAGCGTCGCCCTGTGGCGAAAACATTCCCGTGCCACAAAGAAACTTACAGCATCCGACCGAACGAATGCGAGCCAACACCAATAAAATAGTGCCTTTGGTCACATTAGTGGTTCAGCACCGCGCCGGTTTGAGTCTAGAATAGAATTCGAGAGAACGCAGGGAGACGCTCATGGTGAACGGGAGCCAGCACCAAGCGAGTAGTGCGCGCCAACAACAAATATTGGACGCCGCCCTTCACTGTTTTCTGGAAAAAGGAATTGACGCGACCACCATTGCCGATGTGCGCGAGCGGTCAAACGCCAGCACCGGCAGCATCTATCACCATTTCAAAGACAAAGAAGGCCTTGTGGGCGGCGTGTATCAACGCATTGTTGGCCGCTATCAAACCAGCCTGCAGTCCGCCTTGCCGGAAATGAACACCTCCAAAACATTGATCATGGGTCTGGTGTTGCATTTCACCGAATGGGCGGCACAAAACAAATCCGCCGTGCGGTTGCTTGGTGAAATGCGTCACAGCCCGGCCTCTCACCGCATGAATGGCCGTGCGGATCTGCCCAGGGAAACCATGCTTAGCCCCGCATTGGTCGATCTGGAGAAAGCCGCCGAAGACGGCGACATCATCAAAATGGCCGCGCCCTTATATGAAGCGATTATCCTTGGACCGGTCTTTACGGTGAGCGACTACTGGTATGACGACAATCCCCGCGCCGCCAAAGATGCGGAGCAGTTGGCCAAATCCGCATGGCAGGCTTTGAATGTGAAAAGCGCCAACGGCAAAGACTCAACGAAAGACAAGAAAGACCGGCGCAAGAAGGGCAACAAGAAAAAGAAGTAGCGCGGGGCTATGTCGATCCCCTGATCCAATTATTATGCGGGGTCCTGCCCCGCGGACTTTCCGCGGAAGTGCAAGTAAGCGCGGGCGAGGTATCCCACCAAGATCAAATTAAACAGGATGGCTTGCGCAATCCCCAGCGCCCGCGACACCGCCTGTACCGTCATGGGCGCACTGCTTTGGAGGAAGGGGCCGGTCAGTCCGGTCAACAGCAAACTCACGATCAGCGACACGGCGCCGATCACCAAAAGACCCGTGGCCAAGCGCAGACCATTGCCCTGCGTAAGCTGCCAGGCCTCTCGAAAGCTCAAGCTTTCATCGGAAACCGCCAGGGCCGACAGAACCAAATAAAGCCGCGCGGTTACGCCAAAGGCAATGATCACCACGATGGGCGCCAGCAATGACGCAATCGCTTCATTGGGCTGACCGCCGCTGATCACCAGGGCAAAAGCGGCCAAGGGCAGGGACGCGATAATAGCTGCGATAATCCCTAGCAAAGCGATCACAATTTGCGTCGCCACATATCGCAACGTGACGGGTGGAAATACGGGCCCCGGCTCGCGAATATCCTCGCCCAAGATGACCACGCGCTGCCAGCGAATACAGATGGGCGCGAGAATAACGAGGGATAGTAGACCGGCAATTAACAGCCAAGCCGCCGACGGAAGCTCGGTTTCCAATCGCGAGCGATAGAAAATGTCGCCCATGGTGACCAACAACAGCGCAAAAAACGGTAAGCGCGCTTCTTGGAGCACGGAAAAACGGTCCGCCCAGAGTTTTTCCAGGGTAAAGCCGATCGCCGGCACGATCGGAAACTGATCTTCATTTAAGGTCGAGGACATTCACTACCCAATACTTTTCCGCCCGGTTAACGCCCAACCCAGGCGCCGCTTAGCAATTCGGCATCGCCCTAAGACCGTTCGGAACTCTGTGAAAGCGCGCCATCTGGGGTATCGCCTAGCCTTTTTTGCACAAGTTGAACATAGGCATAGGAAATATAGCCCACTTGCACCAAAGTGATCAGCATTTCAATGACCACATAGGCCGAAGCGAAGACAAACAGCAGAATTACATCCGCAATCCCGCCAATACTGTCCATGAACACCAGGTCCAACAGCGCCGTTCCCGCCCATTCGACAAGAGCAATCACAAGAGCGCCTGCGGTAATCCGCAACCCGTTCCCCTTTGTGGCAAGCCAGGCATGTTCAATCTTCAACCGGTCATTGCCGACGGCGATCGCAGGCAACACAACCAAAAACCGGCACATGACGGAAAGGGCAAGTACAGCCGCAACAAAGAACACGCCCATCACACCAATGGCGGCAAGCGGGCCCTCCGCATTGGCGCCCTGTATGCCGGCGATGACCGGTTCCAACATCAGCACCAACGGGATGAACAGCACCGCCCCCAATACGAGCAGGGCGGTTTGAGCGAAGAAATAGGCGCCCGTGCGCGGGACGAAAAAGCCGGGCAAGGCATCCAGCGGCTCATTCAAGATACAAAGGCGGTGCCAGCGGATACTGACCGGCACCAGCAGCAGCATGGCGGTAGCGCCCGACAAAAAGACAACACCATCGCCGCCTTGGGAGTCGAAGAAAAAGAGATCGACCGCCGCAAAGAACAAGGGCGTCAAAAGAAGCGCAAGAAACGCTTCCGGCCGTTTAGCAAACAGCTCTGGGGCATAGGCCAACAGATGACGCCAAGCCACCGCCAATGCGGCAAAGGGATCGAACTGTGTCACGGGTACGCGTTAATTCCTATTCCGGCGTCGCCGCCACGTCGACAAATATGGGCGAGGACCAGGCACGGTGCTCCACATCGGCCAAACAGTCATCGGCCGGATCGGTGCGGCCGTCGCCATAACATGGGTTCACCTTAACGCAGTTTCCGTCCTGATCATATGTGCAGCGCAGGGTGTTGCCATTGATGGTCGGCGTCGCTTCTTGAATGGCGCGGGCGTAATAGTAGGCGGTACGGCCCGCGCTTGCGAATTCCAGATCCGTGAACGCCACATCGCAGCCATTGCCGTCATCGGCACAGTCGAAGACCCGCCACGGGTCGTCAATCAGTTCATGCAGCGGTTCGTCGGGGGCAATTTGAGGCCGGATTCGCACAATCTCGATACGGACAATCTTAAGGCGATCGTCCGACGGATTGTAGCATTCGCCTTTGCACAACAGCCGGAGCCGGTCGGCCGGAAGGGCCGATGACACATGATCGGGACATCCGGGCTTTTGCTTCAAGGCCCCCGCCGCACGCACCCGGAAGGTGGGATTGTCCGTCAGCGTAACTTCCGTTCCCATGGGCGCGCCACCGTCAGGACCGTTTTCAAGATCGAACCAAAGCAAGATCCGCGGCCCGCTGGTGCCGTAGACTTCGCGGTTTGCCACCGCCTGCCATATCGCCTTGCGGTCGCGGCCTTCCGCATGGGCCGCCACCAAACCGCCCGTATACAGAAAAGACGTGACCCGGTCCGTATCGCGCCCGTTGAAGCCTTTAAGTTCGCCCGTGTTTTCTGCTTGCGGGGCGGGATCCGAAACGCGTTCCGGCTGAGGCCGCATTGGGCCTGCGGCATCGGTCATGCCTTTGCGCGCAAATTCTTTGTAGCCGGCGCCCGCGCGTGCGGTGTGATTGTCGCTTGAGCCTAAGAAACCAAACCGGTTGCCGCGCACCGGCTTGCCGTTTTCGTCGAAAGCCCGCCGCGCGAGCGTATATTGCACCGACATGCGCGGCCGGTAATTGAAGGCCGGCAGAAAACAATCCGGACACTGACCGGCATCGAGCCAGTCTTGCACCGAGCTGCCGGGGATTACCGCATGGCCGGACCGTTTGGCGGCAATGTGGAAAAGCCGCGCATCCTTTTCGTTTTGCGCGCACTGCTCTTCGTCAAGCCCTGCCTGCAGACACGCTGCCTTGACGATTTCGCCCGCGCGCCAGCAATTAGGCGTAAAGTCTTCTGTCGGTTCCGGACAAACCAGCGTGCCGTCGTCTTGCGTCAGAAGCGTCCGGAACGCGCCGTAGGTTTCGCTGTTGCCGTGACCGGAATAAACCTCGATGAGCGATTGCCGCGTGTCGTTATAGTTTTCTTCCGTCAGCTGATCATCCCAGCGCGTACCGGGCAGGGCCGTCATGCCCCAGGCCGTGCCGTGGGGAATGACCAGGCTGGGCATGCCCCACTCATCGAGCTTGTCGTGGAGTTTTTTCGGCGTTTCCGCTTTCTCCCGGCAGCCGGCAGGCAGATCGCGCACGGGCACGCCGTCGGCGCAGGCCTCGACGGCCGCCGCTTCAGACAAATAATTGAGATAGGCGTGGGTGCGTCCATCCCGCTGGGTGCTGCCCAAAATCAAGCGTGCCAGAGTGGGCATGCCGAACACGCCGCCGGAACCCGATTCGATCGGCCGCGTGGGGATCTCGTCATCCTCAAGGCCTTGAAGGATGACGTTCTTGTGCCCGTAATGGGTCGCGGGCGACGTGCCCGATTGGGTCCATTCCCACCCCAGAAACGCCACCATATCGGGATTTGCCGGATCGCCCGCTACCGCGTTGCATTGGCGGATCGTGTCGATCGTATCGCGCCAGAAGGCCGGCGTGAGGCCTTCCGCATGATCGTTGATGGACCAAAAGTCCAGCGCGGAGCAATAACGCGCAAAATCGCAGGCGTCCGCCGGCGGATGGGTGCCTTCGCCGCCAACCAGCGGCAAGGACAGCTGAAACGCATCGGACGAGTAGGTGGTGTGGACGTGAAAATCGCCGAACAGGATTTGTTTTGGCCCCGCCCGCAACGCAGAAGCGGCCGAAGACTGTGCCGCTTGCCGCTGCCCGATCACCTGGGGTGGCGTCGGCGTAACGGCGATCGCGCCTGGTTCCTCATGGCCCCCCCACCAACCGCCGATAATGCTCTGAGCAAGCAGGCCCGCGATAACCACGAGCCCCGCCAGGCCCCATCCAATCCGCGCTAACATGGCCATCCCCTTTTTTTGTTTTCTGAACCGCACCTGTCTTGAGCGTATCGCAAGCCTACTGTGGTACGCCCGCAAAAGAAAACATTGGCATTAACCGTCCTGTTTGTCACAACTGATCCCTTACTGAGTCGGGCAACGGCCCGGCGGTCATCTCAACACTCGGAGCGCTGCACCGGCCTATGCGCCTGATCGGGATCTATGCAGACAGCTTGGACGAGGCGCGCCCCTTCATCGCAACCCTCGATCCGATAATGTACGCGCAGGAGGACATGCGGGCGCTTGTTGAGCCAACCGAGCAAGCGCCCTTGGCCGTGTTCTCGCAAGGAAATCCTTATCCGGAAATTCACTGCGACCGCGCCGCCAACGGCAACATCACTCTTTTGGACGGCGTTTTGTTCAACCCCGACGGCTTGCGCAGTGCCCGCGCCAGTGTCGCGGCGGCCCTCGGCCACGCCATCGAAGAAGACGGCCTGTCCGCTCTGGCCCGCGCGGATGCGGCAGCGATGATCTGCCATTTCGATGCCGCCACCGAAACGCTGACGCTCGCCCGCGACCCGATCGGCAATGTGCCGTCCTTTTACATGGACAATGACGACGCCTTTCTGTGGGCATCGGACCTTCCCTCCCTTCTGCCCTTCGTCCGGTCGCCGGAGATACATCCCGCAGCGCTGGACTTCTTCATGTCCAACGGATATGTGCCGGCCCCTTGGTCCATGGTGCGCGGGATCCACCGCGTGCCGCCGGGTCATGCGATCATCAAACAAAAAGGAACTGCGGCGCGCACGCAAGCCTATTGGCGGCCCAGCGGGACCCCGCCACTGGCGTTGTCGGAGGATGAAATTGTCGCGCGCTTCGAAGAGCTGTTCCCCAAAGCGGTCGCCCGGCGCGTGTCCGATATCAAAAAAACCGGCGTGTTGCTGTCGGCCGGCGTCGATTCCAAAACCGTGTTGGCAGCGGCGAAGAACCATTTCGGTAGCGCCCCACAGTCTGTCACCTTTCATTATGTGGGCCATGACGGCCACTTAAACGAAGCGTCGGAAGCAAAGGCGTGTGCGGAGCACTTTGGCTCACGCCACCATGTGGTTCCGTTCGAGCCGGCCGATCTTCCGGCCATGCTTCCCAAAATGGTTTCGGATTTCGGCGAACCCTTTTCCTATGGCCTTCACACGGCAGTGCTGAGCGCGGTGCGGGATGTGGGCATTCGCGATTTGTTGTGCGGCACTGGCGCGGATGGTTGGTTTGCGGGCTTCCAGGAGTTGAGCGCCCGGCGATATATTTCGCAGAATCCGGCGCTGAAATGGGCCCTGCGAACGGGCACCAGGATAACGCGGCAAACCGAAAACGCCCTGCACGCCTTGGGGTATGATGGGGGCGTACCCATCGCCGGCGAGTACGCCCGGCGGTTTCACATCGGCATATGGACGGCGCAAACCGGCTTTCCCTTCTATCTTGCGGAATATATCGCGCCCTACTGGCTGCGCCGGCGGCTTTACCTAAACCCCGAACTGGCGGATTGGGGCCGGCGCGAAAAGCGTATGTTGCGCGACGCGGTCCGGGCGGACCTTGAGGACGAATCCTTGATCGCCCGGGGCAAGATCCTCAGCACACGGTTTTATGGCGCCGACATGATGCAGAATTGGAATCATTGGTCGGCACGGGCGTCGGGCACCGCCATTCACACGCCCTATTACGATCTGGAGCTGATGGATTTGATCGCCCGGCTGCCCCTCGACCGGTCCGGCAAGCCGGAACTGCGCAAATACGCGGCCACCATGATGCCGCACGACATGGCCTATACCAAGAAGATTGCGCAAAGCGTTCCGCTGACGGATTGGTTTTCCGGCCCCTTGAAAGAGTTTGTTGGCGACTATCTGGCGGGCGAGGCCGTCCGGGCGGGCGGCGTATTCGATTCCGCCATGGCACTGAAGACATGGCATCGCAAGCCGCCCCATGTGGAAAACATCGATTGGGCTCTTTGGAACATCATCGCCGTGTCGGAATGGCAGAAAGTGTTCGGCGTGAGCGCGCCACGCGCCACCTAAAAACGGGGTGACAGGCACGCCCGGTCGCGCCAAACTATCTCCAAAAACACCAGGAGAACGACCATGGATGTGCGAACGGCGATGGCGCGCGCCGCCTTATTCAACGCAAACCGCGAGGCGGTGGTCTGGCGGGACCGGCGCCTCACCTTTGCCGAAAGCTGGGAGCGCAGCATTCGCCTTGCCAACGGATTGATCAGCCTGGGGCTGAAGCCCGGGGACCGGGTGGGGGTGCTGGAAGACAATTGCGTGGATGCCGCCGATTTCTTCGGCGCCGGCGCCATTGCCAATGTGGTCCGTGTACCCCTTTATCCGCGCAACGGCCGGGAGGCGCATCTACACATGTTGGGTCATACCAATTGCCGGGCGCTGTTGGTGGCGCCCCAACACGCGGCCGAAGTGGATGGGTTCTCCGAAGAGCTGCCGGACCTCGATCACATCCTCATTCGCGATGAGAGTTATGAGCCCTGGCTTGCGGAACAATCGAGAGACATTCCGGACATCACCGCGGATGAGAACGATGTCTACATCATCCGTCACACCGGCGGCACCACGGGCAAATCCAAAGGCGTGGCCTACACCCACAAAGCCTGGATGTCCGCCGGGCGTGATTGGTTCTACAGCTTCCCGCCGGTGGAGCCCGGCGACCGGCAGCTCCATGTGGGGCCCATCAGCCACGGGTCGGGCTATCAATATCTGCCGGTGTGGATGGCCGGCGGCTGCAATGTGCTGATGGATCATTTCCACCCCGCCGAAACGCTGGACCTGATGGAGCAAGAACAAATCGCCTATGCCTTTTTGGTGCCCACCATGCTGAACGCCATGGTGCATGACCCCAGCATTAAGGGGCGCGATTGGTCAGCACTCAAATGCATCCTCGTGGGCGCGGCGCCCATTTCCGATGCAACGGCGCTGAAGGCGCGCGAGATCTTCGGCGACGTGCTCTATCAAGGCTATGGCCAGACCGAAGTCTTGCCGGTGACGATGATGGGTCCGCGCCAATGGTTCGCCACCGATGTAGAGGGGTCGACGCCCTTGCGCGCTTGCGGCCTGGCCCTGCCGTTTGCCCAGGTGCAGATCTGGGATGAAGACAATAACGAGGTGCCGTTGGGCGACGTGGGAGAAATCTGCTGCAAGGCGGATGGTCAAATGTCCGGCTTTTGGAACAATGAAGAGGCGACTGCCGAACGCATGATCGGCGGCTGGGTCAAGACCGGCGATATGGGCCGCATGGACCAGAACGGCTATCTCTACATTGTGGACCGGGCCGACGATATGATCATCTCCGGCGGTTACAACATTTGGCCGCTGGAGCTTGAAAACGTGATTGCGGATCACCCGGCGGTGGTGGAAGTGGCCGTGTTCGGCGTGCCTCACGACAAATGGGGCGAAAGCCCTTACGCCATTTGCGTGACCGACGGCACAACAAAAGTTTCAGAGGAGGAGATCATTTCTCTGTGTACGGAGCGCTTGGGGTCTTACAAGAAACCGGCGGGTGTGACGTTGCAAACCGATCCGTTACCCAAATCGCCCGTGGGCAAAATCAAGCGCAAGGATTTGCGCGAACCCTTCTGGGCGGGCAAAGACAGGCGGGTTGCGGGGAGCTGACCCCCCTCCTGACCTTCCCCCGCACGCGGGGGAAGGAAAAATGTGCAGCAGGTTCATGCGATTAGCCTTCTCCCGTTTAGGGGATTGGGAATGGCAAAGGCTTTTCATCCGAAGGATAAACAATAATGTTCTTCAATCGGCGCATCATTGATCGGGACGAGGAAGAGTGGCAGATCGACGCGGCACGGTGGGTCATTGCGAACTTTGGCGGGCTGGAACAAATCCGCGAGACCAAACTTATTCTTCCGACCAAGGATTACTTTCCAACGGACGGTGAAGAAGGTGATGAATTGGCCGTGGTCGTGTGGGACAAGATCAAATCTCACGCCGGTATGGAAGAATGGCCCTGTGAATTGGTTCCACAAGATGAGATGGCACCGCATCAATTGTCGGACTTTATGGTGCAAAAGTTCGACAACCCGTCGCCCGCGGGCACGTTCGGCCTTTCGCCCGACGGCGAGCAACCCATTCCGACCGTAACCTATGATGCCGGGCTGACGGCCAATCCCATGCAGTTGATCGCCACCCTGGCCCACGAGCTTGCCCATTATTTGATGGCCACATCGAAAGAAGCCCCGCCAGGCGGCTGGGAGGTCCATGAAGAGGCAACGGATTTCCTTACAGTCTTTATGGGCTTCGGTGTGTTCTCGGCGAATTCCGCTTTTCACTTCCGCCAATTCAGCGACGGCTTCTCCCAAGGCTGGGAATCACGCCGCTCAGGCTATTTGTCCGAGGCCGCTCTTATCCACGCCCTGTCCCTGTTCCTGGTATTAAGGGAAGCACCGGTTGCTGCGGCGCTCGAACATCTCAAGCCGCACCTTCAATCTCTTTTGACACGCGCCCACAAACGGCAGCTTAAGGACCCTCGCATCGCTGAGTTGAGGGAGATGTAAAGTTGCCCCCCTCCTGACCTCCCCCCGCATGCGGGGGGAGGAAGAAACGGCCAAGTCCGCATAGAAGTAGCCCTCCCCCGTTTACGGGGGAGGGTTTTCATCCCCGAAAGCGCCATGCAATGCCCCCGGCTAACATCAGTACCAGGAGCGACATCCAATCCCCCAGCATGGCGTAGAGGGTGGGGGCGAGCGGCGCGGGCAGCACCGCATCAATGGCACCTTCGGTTTCGGGCTCCAGCCGCTTAACGATGCGCCCCAGGGGATCGATCACGGCGGTCACGCCTTGATTGGCAGCGCGCACCATGGGCAGGCCTTCTTCCACCGTTCTCATCTGTGCCGAGACAAAGTGCTGGCGCGGGCCCCAGCCCTTGCCGAACCAACTGTCGTCGGACACGTTCAGCAGAAAATCGGGCCGCCTGCCGCTGCCCACCACATATCCCGGGAAAATCGCCTCATAGCAGATGAGGGGCGAGAAGGACGGCGCCCCATCGGCGGCGATGGTCTCTAGCCCACCGCCCGGCGTCAGCGCGCCCCGTGCGCGGGTCAGCTGTTCGAAACCGATCGTATTGAAGAACCATTTGATGGGCACATATTCGCCAAACGGCACCAGGTGGGACTTGTCGTAGATCTGTTCGACCTCCCCTTCCGTGTCGAACACCTGAAGGGAGTTATGAAAGAGGCGCCGACTTTCCACCCGGTTGAAATCGATCCGCGACGAGCCCGCCAGCAACAATTGGTCGGGCTGCAGCATCTCGCCGATATATTGCCGCGCGAGATCGCTGGCGGCGAGATCGAACGAGGTGGTCGCTTCCGGCCAAACGATCATGTCCACATCGCTTGAGGCCGAGGTTTGCCCGAGGCCAACCGCCTGTTCGAACAGGCGGGTTTCCCCGTTAGGCAAGAATTTGAGGCGCTGTTCCACGTTCGGATTGATCAAGCGCACCGTGGTTTCTGCTTGCGCTGCCGGTTGAGCCACCACCGCCAGCCGCGCGGCCCCGAAGCCATAGACCGCCAACAGGCCAAAGCCCATGGCCACCAGCGGCCCGATGAGTATTGGTTGCGGCGATGGAGGCGCGGTCTCAACTGTTCGGCACCGCGGCCTTAGCGCTACGGCCGGCAAGCTGCAGAGCGCCACATAGATCAGCCCCAAACCGTAGGGCCCCACGACCGAGGCAAGCTGCACGGATTCGATTTCGTTCGTCCACGAATAAACCACGAGGTTCCAAGGGAAGCCGGTGAGAATGTAGCCGCGCAACAGCTCCCCCGCCGACCAAGCCACCGCGAGCACCAGCACCCGCGTCCAGTTGCTTGTCCAAAAGCGCGCCGCAAACATGGCGCTGAAAGCAATGAACAGGGCCATGCCGGCGCCCATGCCGATCACCGCCACGGGGGCCAGAAAGGCATATTTGTCCGCTTCCACATAAAAGGGATTGGCGATCCAGGCATAGGCCGGCAAGCACATGCCGACACCGAAGAGCCACCCGACAAAAGCCGCATCAGCCAGCGGTCGCTTGGCCGCGCGCGAGGCATCGATCAGCAGCACCAGCGCCGACAGGCCGACGATCAGCACGGCGGACAGATGCACCGGCGCATGGGACAAGGATGCCAGCAACCCGAACGCCAAGGCCGCGCCATAGCGGTAGATCGCGCGCTGCTCCAACTGTTCGACCAGCGCGCCAAACAGATCCGGAAATCCTTTTGTAGATGTTGCCGTGGACATCAACTCATCGAGGAGGTCACCGGCGACCGATCATCGGCCGCCGCACTTTCCTGCCGTGCCATGTGCTCCAAAATCTGGGGCAGCTTATCGCGGGCGACCTTTTCGCCGGCCGCGACAATATCGTCAAACAAATGAAAATCCGTAAACTGAATACCGGAAAGCTCCGGCGCCAGATAGATGTGCTCACGCGCTTTCATTTTTTCGCGCGTGAGGTTGTAGATCAAAATATCGAAGGATTTGAGGAATTGCTGATAGACGCGCCCCAGATGCACCAGATTGAGCGCCGAGTTTTCATTGGCAAACGGAAACGGCCAGTCGGGAATGACCCCCGGATCGACAACCACCGCCGTTTGCCCGGACTTCGCACCGGCCAACGGCACCGGCTCCGTATATCCGCCATCCACCAGGCGATAGCCCTGGTGATTGACCGGGGTAAAGCCGCCCGCCATGAGGCTGCTGCCCAATATGGGCGGGATCAGCGCTCCGGATTTGAACGAGACGCTTTTTCCCGATTGAAGATCCGTGCAAAACACCTCCAGCGGTATGCTCAGGTCTTCGAACGTTTCAACAGCAATCGTTTCCCGCAAGAACTTTTCCAAAGGTCCGGGCGACATAAGCCCCGGCCCAAAGGAGGGCCGCCCGGCCAAATGATGCAGCTTCATTTTCCGGAACCGCGCGAACAGCTCATCCAAATCGGACGTGCTGCCATAGGCGGCCCCAACAATGGCCCCCATGCTGGTGCCCAGGATCTCGTCGATCTCGATGCGTGCGTCTTGCAGCGCCTTTAAGACGCCCAGATAGGCGAGGCCGCGCGCCCCGCCCGACCCCAAGACCAAGGAAATTTTCATGCCTACAAACCTAAGAAGGCCAGTATGTTCTGCACGTACGATTCGATCTCGGAAAAACCTACCAGCAATTGGATGGCAGGTGAAATGTATCCAGCCAGAGTGATGGTTCCTTTTGCAAATCCGACCGGCAACACGGACAAATCTTCAAATCGCCGATAGAGATTGACCAGGTTGCTATAGAATTCCAGCCGCGCGACTTCCTCCGGGTCGGTTATCGCTTTCTCGGGCACGAGCGCGAGCGTTTGTTGTGATTGTGACGGAAAATTCGCTTGAATAATCTTTGTAAGGTGTTCGAGTTGCCGCCTTTTCGAACGGCTAATCACGCGAGTCAAATTAAAGATCGGAATCCCAAAAATGATCGCGACAGCAGGCAAGTAGATGGATGCCGCAATGATAACCGTGTCGGCAGAACCGAATTGTTGAATCCAAACAATCGATCCAAACGCGATCGCAAAGCCCACGATGCCAGCGATGAGCAATACATCGCCGACAACCGAGAGCCCGCCCATTCCATCCGGCGAAACCGGAGAAAGCGCGATTTCCCCCTCATCATCCAGCAGAAGCACAAGGCGCATTACGAAAAAGCCACTGACCAACAGGTAATACGCGAATGCCGCCAGTATGATCGGCCACACAAATGTGGCCCAAAGGATCGCAAGAACAAATCCGGCGGGCTCTTGATAGGGCATGAGCGACCAGGACTTAACGGCGTTTCCCGTCATCGGTAGGTATACGGAGAAATAGGCGGCAAGCCCTAAGAAGAACAGCACCACCCCCCAATAAAAGACCCGCGCCCCCCGCGCGCCCGGCGACAGGGTGATGGCGCCAATGCCTTGGGCAGCCAACCGTTCCACCCGATCCCGATGGCCGTCGCCGATCACCATATTCGGAACGAATTGCAGAAACTCAAGCGTGTGGCTGACAACGCGACGCACGAGCCAGAAGATAATCAGAATCGCGACGATCAACGTGAAATGAAAGACATCGCCCGTCAGACCGATTACATCGCCCTGGGTCGTGAAGGTGCCGTCAAACCAGGTAACGGCCGCCGCCGCCACATTGATTAGGGCCAGCATGACCAACAGCCGTACGGTCGATGGCCGACCGTTGGGCGCAAAGAAAAAGCGGAACGGATTTCGCCCGAACGGCGCCGCCGTTTCCGCGCTACGCAACTCCATGCCTGTCACTCCCCCGCAACACCCCGCCTGCTGCACCCTCAAGCTTGACGCCCACGCCCCGCCATGGGATGCCGTCTTCTCGCGTCAGTATACACAACCGGCACCAGCGCGTCTTCCACGGGCGCCTCTGCCGGTCACAGGGAGATATTCGCATGTCGGCGTCCCTCATCCTGTATGAACATCCGCTGAGCCCCTATGCTCAGAAGGTCAAGATTGCGCTTCGGGAAAAAGACATACCCTTCACGCTGGAGCTGCCGGCGGCCCTGGGCACGGGCGAGGTGTCGGGAGACTTTGCGACCGCGAGCCCGCGCGGCGAAGTGCCGGCGCTGATCGATGGCGATGTGCGCCTGTTCGATTCCAAAGTGATTTTGGATTACATCGAAGACAAATGGCCCACGCCGGCGCTGATGCCCAGCGACCCGGTGATCCGCGCCAAGGTGCGCACGTTGCAAGAAGTGTTGGACACCCAATATGAAGCGATCAATTGGGGCTTGGGGGAGATTACCTATTTCAAGCGTGGCGCCGGCACCTGTGCCGACACGCTGCGGGCCCGGGCCGCCGAGCAAACGCGCAAACTGCAAGCGTGGCTGACCCGGCAGTTGGGCGACGGCACCTGGTTTAACGGCGCTGATTTCGGCTTCGGCGATTTGGCGGTGGTGCCTTATGTGCACGCCTCGATGGGCTTCGATATCGGCCCCGCGCCCGACACGCCGCTGGGCGCCTGGTACGCCAGTGTGTTGGAGCGTCCGGCCGTGGCGCGCACATCCGCCGAAGCAACCGCGTCCATCTCCGGCATGTTCCAAGTGAGCGAGATTGTGGAGCAAGGCCTGTTCAAGCGCGAATATCGCGACCACCGGCTGGAATGGATGATGCGCTCCGGCGGCGTTGACGTCGTGACGGACGGCCTGGCCAAGGACAACATCCGCTTTTCAACTGAAATAGAGTAGTTACAAACTTGCCCTTGCGCGGAAGTCCGCAAGCAGTAGGCTTTCCCGGAATAAATTGTGTCTGGGAGAAAACATGCTCCGCGTTATTCTGTTGGTCCTGATCCTTGCAGGGGCGGGGGCCGCTTATACCCATTTCATTGTCTGCCCCTGCGAAGTGATCCCGGGTGGCCCGCTGTCCGGCCCGGTCATCGACGAGCCGGTGGAGGATTGGTCGATCGCCAATGACCGCGACCAGGTCCCTCTGTGTCAGGTCGAGGTGCCGGGCGCTTATACCTATTCCATCAATGTGAATTGTATGGCCCATGAGGGCCGGCTTTATGTGAGCTGTTCCGCTTGCGCCAACAAGGTGTGGTCGGGCATTGCATTGGAGCGCCCCGAGATGCGCATCCGCGTGGCCGGCAAGGTCTACCCCGTCACGTTCACCCGCATCGACGATCCCGACTTGAAAGACGCGGTATGGCGCGCGCGCCTTCAGAAGATCGACGCGGAAGACAAAGAAGCGCCACGTCCGGATGGCTGGTGGACGTTCAATGTGGCTTCGCCTTAGTTGGTTCCCACACCTCCCCGCTCCCCCGGCCCAACCACCCGTAACAGGGTACCCTCGGGGTGGTTGGGCCGGGGGAGCGGGGAGGCCAGGCCCAATCAAAAATGTCGTTACTTGATTGCGTCCCCTGCCTGCGCCACAAGACAATCAACAACACACCTGGCGCAGGAGGCCCCCGCATGACCACCCCCAACAAACTCTATGGCGTTGAGATGTCCTATTACACGGGCAAGATCCGCCCCTATCTGCGCTGGAAGCAAATTCCCTTCGAGGAAATCCGAAGCGGCGCGGAGGTCTTCGCGGAAGTGATCCTGCCGCGGGTGGGTTGGCCGGTGGTCCCCGTGATCGTCACGCCGGAGGATGAAACTTTGCAGGACACGTCCGACATGATCGACTATTTCGAAGCGAAATATCCCGAGCCGTCGATCTTCCCGGCCACGCCGAAACAAGCGCTCGCCGCCAAGCTGCTGGAGGTGTATGGCGACGAGTGGCTGGTCATCCCCGCCATGCATTACCGCTGGAACTACAACCGGGATTGGGCGATTGAGAATTTCGGCGCCAATATGATCCCGGACGCCAGCCGCGAAGAAAAAATGATCGAGGGGGAAAAGCGGGCGAAGAATTTCGAAGGCGTGGTGCCGTTTCTGGGCATCAATGAAGGCACTATTCCCGGTATCGAAAAATCATACGAGGCGCTGCTGGCCGAACTGAACGCGCATTTTTCCAAGCACGATTATTTGTTCGGATCGCGGCCCTCCATTGGCGATTACGGGCTGATCGGTCCTCTGTATGCGCATAATTACCGGGACCCAGCATCCGGCGAGATCATGAAGCGCCTGGCGCCGGGCGTTGCCAAATGGGTCGAGCGCACCGAATTCGTGCCCGAGCCGGGCAAAGGTGCGTTCTTGCCCAATGACGAGGTGCCCGAAACCCTGCTGCCGGTGCTCCGCCGGATGATGCGCGAACAAATGCCGGTGCTGGAGAACACGGTGCGCCTTTACAAGGAATGGGCGGAACAGAATGACGACCGTGAAATTCCCCGGGCCATCGGCATGCATAAATTCACCGTGGAGGGCTGCACCGGTGAGCGCATCGTGGTGCCGTTCAACATCTGGATGCTGCAAAAACCCTATGACTACTACCACTCGCTGAGCGGCGCCGATAAGGCTGCCGCCGACGAGTTGCTCGACGCTATCGGTGGTGAAACGTTCCGTAAACTGAAGATCGAGCGCCGGGTCAAGCGGGAGAATTTCAAGCTGGTAAGAGCGGATTAAGGACACCCCCATTTGTCGCCCCTGCGCAAGCAGGGGCCCATAACCACTGAGCTCACACTATTGGCACAGGGGGTATGGGTCCCTGCCTCCGCAGGGACGACGTAGGGGGCATGGTTGCTTCTAATCTTTTTCAAATACAAAGCAAGAAACGGAGCGTATCATCGGGGGCGGGCGCCTACTTTGCGTGAAAACGTGAAGTGAAAGGTGACGTGATGTTGATGACCGACTCCAAACTCAATGAAACCGAAATGCGTGCCGCCATTAAACGGCGCGATGCCGACTATGATGGCCGCTTCGTCTATGGGGTGATCACCACGGGCGTCTATTGCCGCCCGATCTGCGCGGCCCGCCCCGCCCGGCCGGAGAACCTGCGCTTCTTTGCCACGACCCACGAGGCGGCTAAAGCAGGCTTTCGCGCTTGCAAGCGCTGCAAGCCCGACGATGCCTCCCGCGACACGGCACAACTCAAAACCATTGCCGACTATATTGAGGCGCATGCGGACGAAAAACTGACCCTTGGCCATTTGGCCCAACGGTTCGGCCTGTCGCCAAGCTATTTTCAGCGCTCGTTCAAAGCGGCCTTCGGGGTGACGCCAAAGGCCTATCAAGATGCCGCCCGGCTGAAGCGGCTCAAAGGCCGGCTGAAGGCGGGCGACCAAATCGCCGGATCGATTTTTGAGGCCGGCTATGGCTCCACCAGCCGGGTCTATGGCGAGGCTGCGCGGAACATCGGTATGACCCCATCGGCCTACCGGGCGGGCGGCGCCGGGGAAACCATTTCCTATGCGGCGCGAAAAACGTCCCTGGGGCTATTGATGATGGCGGCCACGGATCGCGGGGTGTGCTTTGCCATGTTTGGCGACAGCAAAACGGCCCTCAAACAAAATCTGCAGGCGGAGTTTCCCAATGCGGTGCTGGCGCCGACACCCAAAGCCGGCGACGATGCACTCGACCAATGGATTGCGGCGTTGGACGACCACCTGTCCCGCAACGCCCCGCGGCCCGATCTGCCGCTCGACCTGCGCGGCACGGCCTTCCAGATCAAAGTCTGGAAGTTTCTGCTCAGCGTGCCCGAAGGCGAGGTGGTGAGTTACTCGGAAGTCGCTGAGGGGATCGGTAAACCCAAAGCGTTTCGCGCGGCAGCGTCCGCCTGCGGGTCCAACAAGATCGGTGTGCTGGTTCCCTGCCACCGGGTGTTGCGGGGCGACGGCGGCATCGGTGGTTACCGCTGGGGCGTGGAGCGCAAACGTGCGCTGCTCGATGCCGAGCGCGCACGGGCGGCCACGCGATGACCTTGGAACAGCGGGTCCAAAACCTGGATTGGACCGATCTTAAATCGCGGCTCGACCAAGATGGCTTTGCGGTAACGCCACCGCTGCTCACGGCGGCGGCGTGCCGAATGCTCGCATCCCTGTATGGGGAAGACGATGCCACCTTCCGGTCCAAAGTGATCATGGCGCGGCACAGTTTCGGGCAGGGCGAATACAAATATTTTGCCTATCCCTTGCCCACGACCGTGGAGACGTTACGGCACGCGTTCTACGCGCCCCTCGCCGCCCTTGCCAATGAATGGTCGGAGCAGCTGGGCGAGCCACCCCATTGGCCCGCCAAGCAAAAGGAATTGACGGCCTACTGCCGCAAGAACGGTCAACAGCGCCCCACGCCGCTGATGCTCAAATATGAAGAGGGCGACTACAATTGCCTGCATCAGGACGTGTACGGAGATATTCAGTTTCCGTTTCAGGTCATCATTCTGTTGAGCCACCCCGGTGACGACTTTGGCGGCGGCGAGCTTGTGCTGGTCCAGCAACGGCCGCGCCAGCAATCGCGACCCATGGTGGTGCCGTTGTGCCAAGGTGCTGCGGCGGTCATACCGGTGCGGTTCAAGCCGCAACACGGAACACGCGGCTGGCGGCGCACCCAAATACGCCACGGGGTGAGCGAAGTCACAAACGGCAAACGCATGACCCTGGGCCTCATCTTCCACGACGCGGCTTGAAAGCTCCAGCCTGGAAAAGAACGAATAGCTTTTCCAACTTTATTTGTCGTCATTGCCGGGCTTGTCCCGGCAATCCAGAGCGGCATGCGTTGAGCAAGCGACACTGGATACCAAGAACTCGCTCGCGCTCGCCTTGGTATGACGTGGATTGGTTGAAACGAACAAAAAGCCTCTGGCCCAGCCGGCAGTTTGACTTGCATCAAGGCCAACCGGCTCTTTTCGGTCTCTTATGCCAGCCCACTGAGACGGCAGGCAGATCGTGGCTGAATCGGCACCCCTGACAGAGTCGGCGTCGGTGTTTCGCACCCGCGGGATCACCAAGATCTATCGCTCGGGCGAGGTAGAAGTGCACGCGCTTCGCGGCGTGGATCTGGACCTGTATGAAGGGGAAATGGCCGTTTTACTGGGCCCCTCCGGCAGCGGTAAATCAACCCTGCTCAATATTTTAGGCGGCCTCGACGTGCCCACATCGGGTGAAGTTACGTTCAAGGATCTCGCCCTCTCCAGCATGAAAGAGCGGGGTCTTACGGCCTTCCGTCGCCATCGGGTCGGCTTCGTGTTTCAATTCTACAATCTGATCCCAAGCCTCACGGCGCGCGAAAACGTGGAACTGGTGACGGAGATTGCGCGCGACCCCATGTCCGCCGAAGAGGCGCTGACATTGGTGGGCCTTGAGAAACGCCTTGATCATTTTCCGGCGCAGCTGTCAGGCGGCGAGCAGCAGCGGGTCGCCATCGCCCGGGCCATCGCCAAGCGGCCCGAAGTGTTGTTGTGCGACGAACCCACCGGCGCGCTCGACAGCAAGACCGGCACCTTAGTTCTGGAAGCCATCGACACGGTCAATCGCGAATTGGGCACCACCACGGCGCTGATCACCCATAATCAGGTCATCGCGCAAATGGCCGACCGGGTCATTTGGTTCGGGGACGGACAAATCGTCCGCATCGACGTCAACGAGACGCGCATTTCCGCGCAGGAGGTGGCGTGGTGACGGCTTTGATTTCGCCCCTCACGAAAAAACTCGCGCGCGATCTGTGGCGCATCAAAAGCCAGGGCCTTGCGATCGCTCTCGTCATCGGCTGCGGTGTGGCGACCGTGGTGATGGCCTTCGGCACGCTGGTGTCGCTGCAGGAAACGCGCGAGACCTATTACGAACGCTTTCGGTTTGCCCACGTCTTTGCTCAGCTCAAACGCGCGCCCGAGCGATTGGCGGATGACATCGAACGGATTCCGGGGGTTGCCCGTGTCGCCACGCGGATCGTCAAAGACGTCACCCTGGATGTGCCCGGTATTCCGGAACCGTCCGTTGGGCGGCTTGTCTCCATTCCCGAACGCGGTGAGCCCATGCTCAATCATATGACGTTGCGCGAGGGCAGGTGGGTGCTGCCCGACCGGACGGACGAGGTCATCGTCAGCCAAAAATCGGCCGACGCGCACGGATACCAATTGGGCGATCCGATCGGTGCCACGATTAACGGGAAAAAGCGTACACTGACGATTGTGGGCATCGCCCAATCGCCCGAATTTATCTACGCCCTAGGCCCCGGGCAATTCATCCCCGACGATAAGACCTTCGGCATTATGTGGATGGGCCGGGAAGCCCTGGAAGCGGCGTTCGATCTGAAGGAATCCTTCAACGATGTGTCGATTTCCCTGATGCGCGGGGCAAACGAAAAAGACGTTATCGACCGGGTCGACATCTTGATCGAACCCTTTGGGGGCACCGGTGCGTTCGGCCGCGAAGACCACATGTCGGATGCTTTTGTGCGCGGCGAAATGGACCAGCTGCGGGCGATGGGAAGCATCTTGCCGCCCATTTTTTTGGGCGTGGCGGCCTTTCTGCTGCATGTGGTCATCGGGAGGCTGATCCATACGGAACGGGAACAGATTGGACTCCTCAAAGCGTTCGGCTATGCCAACTGGCATGTGGGCTGGCACTACCTCAAATTCGTGCTTGTGCTCTCCGCCGGTGGTGTCTTGATCGGCATTGGGTTGGGGTGGTGGATGGGCCGGTGGATGACGGGGCAATATTCAGAGCTATTGAACTTCCCGTTTCTGCATTACCGGCTTGAACTTTCCGTTTTTGCGCTCGCCGTTGTGGTGACTGTTGGCACCGTGACGGTTGGCACCCTTCGCACCGTGATGAGCGCAGTGCGATTGCCCCCGGCCGTTGCCATGTCGCCCGCGCCGCCGCCCGTCTACCACAAATCTCTGCTGGAGCGGTGGGGCCTGCAGCGTTACCTCACCGAACCAACGCGCATCATCATGCGTAACATTTTTCGCTGGCCGGTTCGCACCGGTCTCACCTGTCTGGGTCTTGCCGCGTCCAGCAGCCTAATGGTGGCGACGATGTTCGGCCTCGATGCCCTCGATCAGATGATGGATGTGTATTACTTCCAATCCAACCGGCAGGACGCCACGATCAGCTTCGTCGACACCCGATCCGACAATGTGCTTCAGGATGTGATGCGATTGCCGGGGGTGATGGCCGCCGAACCCATGCGGAACGTGCCCGTGCGCCTGCGCCTTGGGCACCTGTCGGAGCTTGTTTCGATCACCGGCATCCCGCAAGACGCCAAGCTGTACCAATTGCTGGACATCAACCTTCGGCATGTGGATGTGGTGCCGGAAGGATTGATCATTTCCACCCGGCTTGCCGAAAACCTGGGCGCCAAACCCGGCGACATCGTAACGGCAGAAGTGAAAGAAGGCCGGCAGCCGACGCTGCAGCTTCCCGTGGCGGTGGTTGTGGAAGAGTATATCGGCGCCAGCGCCTATATGAGCCTCGATGCGCTCAACCGCGCCATGGGGGAACGGCGATCCGCCAACACCGCCATTGTTCTGTTGGACGACACCCAACTGCCGGCCCTTTACGACGAGATCAAGAACACGCCGATGGTGGCGAGCATCTTCCTGCGCAGCACGGCCCTTCGCTCGTTCAACGAAACCATCGCCGAGAACACCACACAGGCCCTGGGCTTTTACATTTTCCTTGGGTCCATGATTGCCTTCGGCATTGTCTACAACAGTGCCCGGATCGCCTTGTCGGAACGGGGGCGCGAACTGGCCTCCTTGCGGGTGCTGGGCTTCACGCGCGGCGAAGTATCCTACATTCTGCTTGGCGAGCTGGTGCTGTTGATGACCGTCTCGCTGCCCTTGGGCTGCGTCCTGGGCTATGGCCTTGCCGCCATCATGGCAGAGGGTCTGCAGACGGATTTGTATCGCATTCCCCTGGTGGTCAGCCGGTCCACCTATGGCACGGCAATGCTGGTGGTCATCTGCGCCACGGCGGTGTCGTGTTTGATCGTCGGCCGGCGGATCAAAAATCTTGACCTCATCTCCGTATTGAAGACACGCGAATGACAAACAACAGCTCTTTCTTCACCCCGGCCCGGCGGCGCGAATTCGCGATTGCCGGCATTGTCATCATCCTTGCCATTGCGCTGACGGCGGCCTTTTGGCCCCAGGCCGTGCCCGTGGATCTGGCGGCCATTGAACGCGGCCACATGGCCGTGACCATCGACGAGGAAGGCGAAACCCGCGTGAAAGAAGTGTATGTCTTGTCGGCGCCTTTCTCGGGCCGGGCGCTGCGCATCGACGCGGATGTGGGCGACATTGTGGAACGCGACAAAACAATCCTGGCGTCGATCGAGCCCATCGATCCGAACCTGCTCGACATTCGAACCCGTGCTCAAGCGGAAGCGGCCGCGAAGGCCGCGGAAGAAGCAAGCCGCCTGGCGTCGGCGGAAGTCACCCGCGCCCAGGCGGAGCTCGACCTGGCGGTCGCCGAACTGAAGCGCAACGAAACCCTGTTCGAGAACGGAACCATTTCGGCAAGCCGGATCGATCGGCTGCGCGCGGAAGCGCAGGTGCGCCAAGCGGCTTTGGAAACGGCCGCCGCCGCGCTCAAAATGCGCGAATTCGAGCTGGAAACGGCACGCGCCTCTCTGATCGAGCCGGCTGAGGCCATCGAAAGTGAAGAGGGCACCGCCGGTGAAGGCGATCAGGAAACCGCCGACATCCCCACCAGGAACAGAAAATGCTGCCTGCCGGTCACGGCCCCTGTTGACGGCCGTATACTGAGGATTTTTCACGAAAGCGAAGGTGTCGTTACCGCCGGCACGCCGCTCATCGAAATCGGCGACCCGACCAATTTGGAGATCGTGGTCGACCTATTGTCCACAGACGCGGTCCGCGTGCAGGAAGGATCGCCGGTTCTCATTCGCGATTGGGGCGGCGACGGTGATTTAAGGGGCCGTGTCCGGCGGGTGGAGCCTTTTGCCTTTACGAAAGTGAGCGCCCTTGGCATTGAGGAGCAGCGCGTGAAGGTGATCATAGACTTTCTGGGCGACAAGGAATCCTGGGCGCGCTTGGGTCACGCCTATCAGGTGGATGCCTCGATCATTGTTTGGGAAAGCGGCGATGCCCTCAAAGCACCGCTAAGCGCGCTTTTTCGGCTGGACAATGATTGGGCCGTCTTCCACGCCCAAAACGGACGGGCCGTGGAGCAAAGAGTCAGTTTGGGCAAGATCAATGAGCTCGAGGCGGAGATCACCGACGGCCTTGCGGAAGGAGACACGGTGGTCGTGCACCCCAGCGACCGGGTGGTCGACGGGGTGCGCCTCATCGAGCGCGAGTGACGGCGTGATTTCGTCATTGCGAGCGTAAGCGAAGCAATCCAGAGCGGTTTGTTCGGTGCTTGCCGCCCTGGATCGCGGCGCCCGCTTACGCGGGCTCGCGATGAGGTCATGGGTAATGAACCGAAGGGGCGGCTGGCTACGCACCATCAAGGCCCAACGCCGCTTTGATGGACCGGTGGTAATGCTGCAGGCCGGGTTCATTCCGGCCATAGGTCACGTGTGATTGCGCGCCGGTGTAGAAGCCGCGTTGGATCTTTTCGCACAAGGCGAAGTCTTCATCGCCCGTCACATTCATCAACAGATCGAAATTGTTTTGCCAGTGGCGGGTTTCGCTGTCGGTTTCGGGCTTAGTTGGACAATAGAGCGAAACGACAATGTCGGCCTCATCGGGCGAGCCCTGTTTCGGAAACGCCTGAAACGTCTCCACATGGTCTTGCTGATAGATCAGCACCGTGTTGGGGAACAGGAAGTAAAGCTGGGTGATGTGGGGCGCCAGCGGCCCGTCCCCGATCTCGCTGATCGACTTGCGCGCCGCTGTAAGACGCCCGATCACGCCCCAATCATCCCACACCGCAAAAAGGCTGTGGATCATGGGCGCCAGGGATTTGCTATGCAGCTTGTCCAGGTGATAGGCCTCGAGAAACGTGTCCACCACCAGCTTCCAATTCATGCGACGCCCGCTGGTACGGGTACCGAAGCGATAATACGTATCCAGATCAAACGCGGCGATGTCTTCGGCCGCCCCGCCCAGCCGTTCGTCGGGAGACACATCGGTGCGTTTTGGATCGCAGCTCAGAAAGATGAGGCCGTTCTTTTCCGTGACCGGCAGGGGGGTCAGTCCCATCTCGCATTTGTCGATGGCGGCAAACCCTTCTTCCGTTGGCCGCGCCACAAGTGACCCTTTCAAATCGTAGGTCCATCCGTGATAGGGGCAGGTGAAGCGGCGGAACGTTCCGCGGCCTTCGGCCACGGGCGCCCCCCGGTGTCGGCACACATTAAGGAAGGCGCGCAGCACGCCCCGCTCGTCGCGGACCAAAATGATCGACCGCCCGGCAATGTCGTGGGTCAGCCATTCGGGCGACGCCGGCACATCGGCGGAGAGGCCAACGCACAACAGACCCTTTTGGAAGAAGATATCCAGTTCCTGCGCCAGCACGTCCCGCGACGTATACATGGCCACGGGATTTTCGTAAGGCGCCGGCGCCATGTCGGTGGTGCCGGCAGCCATGTGGGCTCTGATGCGGCGAATGAGATCGGCTTCAGAGTCCGGAGTCATGCCGCAAGCCTAGAGGCTGGCGAGAAAATCGATCGTACGCTCGGTGGCACCTTGCTCCACGGGCATCACGGCGGCGTTGAGATGGGTTACGCCCAAATCCCGCAAGCGGCCGATCTCATCGCGCAGCACATTCTCGCCACCCACAATCGCCACATCGGCGGGGCCGTCCGCGCCTTCCCGGTCGAGCATGGCACGGTAAGACGGCAGTTGTCCGTAGATCACCAAGGTCTCGTTGATCTTTTCCTTCGCCGCATCCGGGTCGTTGGTCAGCACGACAGGGAAACCCGTAACAATTTTCGGATCGGGTCGCGCGGCGCCTTTGGCGGCATCGCGGATGGAGGGCGCAATGTGGCCTTCCAGTGTCTTTTGCCCCACCATCCAGGTGATCGTGCCGTCGGCCAATTCGCCCGCCAGCTTCAGCATGACCGGGCCCAGGGCCGCCACCACCACCGGAGTCGGTTCCACATCGCGAATATCGATTTGGAAGCCGTTCACCCGATATTGGTCGCCATTGAACGCCACTTGCTCGCCGCGGATGGCCGCCATGAGCACCGACAAATATTCGCGCATGTGCCGCGCCGGCTTGTCGTAGGAAAAGCCCAGCAGGTCTTCAATGACGATCTTATGGGAGAGCCCAATGCCCAGATTGAAGCGGCCGCCCGTGGCGACGGACGCGGTGAGTGCCTGTTGTGCAATGGCCGTGGGGTGTCTCGGATAGGTGGGCACGACGGCGGTGCCGAGTTCGATGGACTTGGTCGCTTGGCCCGCCAAAGACAGCGCCATGATGGCGTCCAGCGAAAAGATTTGGGGCATCCAAACGGCGCCAAACCCTTTTTGTTCTGCCGAAACCGTTTGCGCGACCAGATCGTCCAGCGATGTGGACCCGTCGCCGCCAAGGGTCAGTCCGATTTTCATGAGTGCCTCCTGATTGGTGAATTCTGCGATTGATAGTGCCGCTAAGCGTCGCTCTCCATGGGCAGGTCCGGATCGGCCGACCATTCCTGCAGCGAGGCGTCGTAGACCGACACGTTTTCCTTGCCCAATAGCGACAGGGCAAAGGCGTCAGTGGTGGCCGCGATGCCGCCGCCGCAATAGCTGATGATGTGCGCAACGTCTTCCTTCATGAGTGGCGCAAACTGAGCGCGCAGGGCGTCCATGGGCAAGAAGGTGCCGGCTTTCGGATCCACAAGATTGAAGGCGGAGACATTGATACTGCCCGTGATGTGGCCGGGACGGCCATAGTGGATGGGACTGGTGCCGCGATAAATATCCTCCGGCAACGCATCGAGGATGCAGGTGCCGCTGTCTTCGAGCGCGTCCTTCACATCGTCGCGCGCGGCCACCAATTCAGCCCGAAAGGTTGCCGTAAACTGCGCAGGTTGGTGCGTCGGCGCTTCGGTCGAGACCGGCTTGTTTTCGCCACGCCATTTGGCCAAGCCGCCATCGAGCACCGCCGCATTATCGAAACCAAACACCTTGAACATCCACCACAGGCGCGTTGACCACATGACGTGGTCTGAACTGTAGATTACCACGCAATGATCGTTGCCGATCCCCAATGCGGACATGGCGGACGCGAATTGATCGGGCTTGGGCAGCATAAAGCGCAGCGGCGTCGACGTATCCGACAGGGCGTCCACCAGATCGGCGAAGACCGCGCCGGGAATGTGCCCGGCATCATAATCCTGCCGGCCGCTTTCCATGGTCATGGTGCCGTCTTTTTGCGGGCGCAAGTGAACCGTTGCATCCACGATCCGAAGGCTAGGATCGTCAAGATGCTCGTGGAGCCAGTCGGTGGAAACGAGGAGAGAATTGTCTGTCATGGGTCCCTCCCAGACCAAAAAACAGTTAGCCCGCCGCTTTGGCGGCTTCTTCCGTGTCCGGATCGCCTTCGCTGAGCAGCACGCCGGTCGTGGCGAGCGCCGACGCCTGGTCAGCGGAAACGCCCAACCAATCGCCCAAAGCTTCCACATTATGTTCGCCGCGATGGGGCGCTTGGGCACCTTTTGAGATACCGCTCTGCACACCAGAAAACTTGTAGGGCGACTGCACGGTTTTGCGGGTGCCGCCTTCCCGGTCGTCCACTTCCACAATGACGCCGCGAGGGGCGACGCTTGGCTGGCTGAAGGAATCATCGCCAAACGCGCGGACGCGGCCCCAAGCCAGGTTCACCTCGTCCAGATGAGCGCAGAGCGCCTCGAAGCTCTCGAAACTCATGATGTGGTCCCGCACGGCCTCGAAACGGCATTTAATCTTGGTGTCGAGATCGGCGCCCGGAGGCGTCGGGTCCTGAAGACCCGCGCGGGTGGAAAACACACGCCACAGCCAGCGCATCTCTCCCGAGATAAGGATTTGCTGCCCTTCCGGCGCACTCCAAACCCGGCTTTCTTCTTTGTTCGGCCACACACCGTCCAGCGCGTAGTTTGCATAATCGTCGATGCTGTGGACCACATTGATCATGGCGATGTCTACATGCTGGCCTTCACCGGTCTGTTCCACGTGACGCAATGCCGCGAACATGCCCACCAATCCGTGTAAGGAACTATAGGTGTCGGCGATCGACAATGTCACATCGGCCGGCGGCGTATCGTTGTAACTGGCCTGCCGGTCGATGATCCCCATTTCCGCATGCAGGATCGGCGCATAGGCAGCGCGGGTGCGCTCCGGCCCTTCTTGCCCAAATCCGGAAATGGACACCATCACCAATTTCGGATTTGCGGCATGCAGGTCGTCCCAACCGATGCCGTATTTTTCCATTACGCCGGGGCGGAAGTTTTCGATCACCACATCGGCCTTTTCCGCGAGCTTCAGGATCAGCTCTCGGGCACCGTCCGCGCGCAGATCGATGCAAACGTTCCGCTTGCCCACATTTTGCTGAACGTAGAAGCCGGACTGTTCGCCAATCTTGTGCCCAAAATTACGCGTAACGTCCCCCTCCGGTGGCTCAATTTTCAACACATCCGCACCCAAATCGGATAGCAACCGGGTGGCATAGGGGCCTGCCAGCACCCGGGAAAAATCAAGAACCTTAAGACCGTTGAGCGGATATTCCATGGACGCCTTCCTCTGATTTCTGTTTGCTCCTTGTATAGAGCGTTTCCAGGTGAAGTGGGAACCGGTTCACGCTCAAAATAATCCTTGCAATCGTTCTTGCCCTTTTTATATAATCACCATTATGCCAAAAATAGTCGACCACGATCTCAAGCGCAAAGAACTGGCCAAAGCCGCCATTAACGTCATCGGCGAAACCGGGCTGGAGGGCTTGCGGCTTGTTGATGTGGGCAAGGCGGCCGGCGCCACCACCGGTACTGTGACCCATTATTTGGGGGATAAGAATGCGGTACTGATGGCCGCGCTCGATCAGGTATCACACCATCTTATCCAGAATTTCAACGCTCTGTTTGGGCGCGGGACGCCCGAAGATATTGTTGAAGGCTTCTGCAACGTGCTGCCCCTCAACGAAGAAAACCGCCGCGATTGGCGGGTTTGGATTGCTTATTGGGGGGGCGCCATCGGCGATGCTGAACTGGCGGAGCGGCACCGGCAGCATTACGACACCTTCCGCACATTGCTCGCCCAGCACATGCGCAACCTGGCGCCCCAGGATCGTCCGAAACATCCCCCCGAGATGACGGCGGACTTGATCATTTCGGCGTTGGATGGGCTTGGCACACGGGCAGCTTTGGAACCCGACCTGTGGCCCCCCGACCGCCAACGCGCCCATCTGCGCGCCCTGCTTGAACCGCTGTTGATTGCCGACCGGAAAACCGTTCTTGCCTCTTAGAAAGGACAGATCATGACCGCACAACCGCTCATCTCTCTTGGCCCCGATGCCACGCCCGAACAAATCAACGAAATCGTCATCCGCGACGGCGCGGTGATTCTCAAAAATCTGATCACGGACGAAAAGGCGGACGCGGTGGTCGCCGAATGCAAACCTTACGTGGACGCCACGCCCCAAGGGCGCGACCAATTCACCGGCTTCAAGACCACCCGTACCGGCGCGCTGGTCGCCCGCTCCCCCGAGTGCCGCGAACTGGTCACGAACAAATCCGTGCTTGGCGCCTGTGACGTGTTTCTCGACCCCTATTGCGAACGCTATCAGCTTCACCTCACTCAAATCATCCGTATACAGCCGGGCCAGAAGAAGCAGTATCTGCATCGCGACCGGCTGGCCTGGGGCGGCTATGTGAAACAGGTGGAACCGCAACTCAATACCATTTGGGCGCTCACCGACTTCACCAAAGAAAACGGCGCCACCCAAGTGGTGCCCGGGAGCCCCCATTGGGACGAAAAGCGTGAAGCCAAACCGGAAGAGATCACCTATGCGGAAATGCCTAAAGGCTCCGTGCTGATCTATTCGGGCTCTGTCATCCACGGCGGCGGCGCCAATGAGTCCACCATGGACCGGTGGGGCCTCAACATCACCTATTCGCTGGGCTGGCTGCGGCAGGAAGAAAACCAGTATCTGTCCTGCCCGCCCCACATCGCTAAAGATTTGGAGCCGGAGCTTCAGGAGTTGATCGGCTACACCATGGGCTCCTATGCGTTGGGCTATTACACCGAGCCAAGCGCTCCCGGCGAAGGTGTGGAGATCGCCCCGCCGGAATTCGCGCTTGGCCGCAGCCCGCGCAAAGGCGTCAATGCATCCCTTGCTGCGGCCGGCGAAAACGAACTGTTCCCCACGACGGACGCAGCGCAGTAACAGCGCCCTCACGGGTCCAAAGTTGTTTCTGTGAGTCCCCCCGTGCTAACCAGGTGCCGAACTCGAGCGGTATGGGGACGCACAGCGGCAGCCTATGTACATTCTTTCTCTCGGCACCGGCTATCATGATGCCGCGGCGGCGTTGTTCGACGATTATGACGTGATCGCCGCCGTTCAGCTCGAACGGCTCACCCGGCAAAAACAAAACAAAGGCGGCGTGCCGGGCCTGTGCGTGCGCGAAGTGCTGGACATTGCCGGGCTGGCGCCCAAAGACATTGACGCGGTGGTGCTGTCGCGCGCGTCCTATCCCACTCGGTATTTTGACTACAGTCCGTTGAAGCGGGTCGAGTACGGCTTCCGCCGCGCCATGGGCAGCGAAAAACTCAAAGATCTTTGGGGCGAGATGAACCGGCGCGGCGCCGACAAAGCCGAAGACATTTTCAACCGCCCACTCTTTTTCAAAGAGTGGGGGTTCCGCGACGATTGCCGGCTGTTCTTTTCAAACCATCACTTCGCCCATGCTTTGTCGGCCCTGTTCTACACGGACTGGGACGATGCGCTCATGTACACGGCCGATGGCTGCGGCGACAATGTGCATTACAGCCAACGCATCCTGAAAGACGGTACCATCACCACCCTGTTCGGCGGCGAAGACGACACCAAAAAGCCGCGCCGCGTGGACAGTTTGGGCCTGTGCTATGCCTATGCCACCGAAGCGCTGGGGTACCGGCCCAACCGGCATGAGGGCAAACTCACTGGGCTTGCCGCTTTCAGCGAACCGGTGGTGGCCGAAGATCTGCAGAAGCACTTCCAGGTGGACGAAAACGGTCTCATCGGCAGTGACTTTGAAGATTTCGCCGACATGCGGCTCACCGTGCGCCAGATGGCCGAGGGGCAGGAACCCGCCGCCGTCGCGGCCTCGGTCCAAAAAGTGCTGGAAGACACGATATTCACCTCGGCCCAGCGGATTCTGGAGAAACATCCGGTGAAGAAGATCGCTCTGGCCGGCGGCGTGTTCGCCAATGTGCGGCTCAACCGGCTGATGTGCGAACAAACCGGCGCGGACGAGATCTTCATCTTCCCCGGCATGGGGGATGAAGGACTGGTGTTCGGCGGCGCGCTTCAATTCTTGATGGAGCGGGACGGGCTCGATGCCTGGCTGCAAAAGCGCCGGCGATTGGACACTGTCTATTTCGGTCGCGATCACAATTCGGACATCGACAAAGTGCTGGGCGGCGATGTGCTGGTCAAGAAACTCGATGGCGACCCCGCCGACACCACGTCCAAACTCTTACAGCAAGGGCTTGCCGGCGCGATCTACGAAGGCCGCATGGAATTTGGCCCCCGCGCCCTGGGTGCGCGCTCGATCCTGGCATCGCCTGCGGACAAAGGCATCAACGATACGCTCAACAAGCGCCTTCAGCGTACGGAGTTTATGCCTTTTGCACCTTACGTGCTGGCGGAAGATGCCCGCATGGTGTTCGACGTGACCGATTCCAATCACTATGCCTGCCAGTTCATGACCATTACCACTGCGGTCCACAAAGACTGGCACGACAAAATTCCCGCCGTGGTTCATGTGGACGGCACGGCGCGGCCCCAGATCATCCGCCGCGAGCAGAACCCTCTTTATGCGGATATTCTAATGAAGTTTAAGGAAGACACCGGCCTGCCGACCCTGGTGAACACCAGCTTTAATGCCCACGAAGAGCCGATCATCAACACGCCGGATGAATGCTTGACGGCACTGCTCAACGACCGGGTCGATTTCGTCGTCACTCAGAAAGGCGCCTACCGCCGCAAAGCGGCATAGTTAAAACGTCATTGCGAGCCCCCCGGTCCGCGCTGTAGGCGGCCGGAGGACAGGCTCCGCGAAGCAATCCAGTGCCACAAACGCGGCGCAAGTGGCTCTGGATCGCCGCGCCCGCTCACGCGGGCTCGCGATGACGGCATATGTTAGACGATCGTCTCGTACAGATCGTGCCACTCTGGATTGTCGCGTTCGATCAGCGCGAGCTTTTTCTTTCGAGACCCCGCTTTGATTTGCTTCTCCCGAGCAATCGCATTGTGCATGTCTCCAAGGATTTCGAAATAAACCAGCATTTTGCATCCATAGCGTTTCGAAAACCCGTCGACCAATGCTTCGCGATGCAAATACACTCTCTGTGGAAGATTAGATGTGACGCCGGTGTACAAAGTGCCGTTGCGTTTGTTGGCCATTATGTACACGGCCGGTGTTTTCATTTTGTCGATCCAAGAATCGTCATTGCGAGCGCAGCGAAGCAATCCAGGGCCACGAGCATGGCGCAAGCGGCTCTGGATCGCCGCGCCGACCTTCGGTCTGCTCGCGATGACAGTCGAACTTCTTATGAAGTCCGCGCACCCAATCTACCGCGCTTGTTCGGGCAGCAGCACGCCCTTGTCCTTGAGCGCAGTGAGCCTGTCGCTGGAATAGCCAAGCGCGGCCAAAATTTCCTCACCATGCTCGCCCAAGAAGGGCGCGGCGGCGCGGATACCGCTGGGGGTGCCGTCGAAGCGGGCCGCCGGCCGCGGCTGGCGCACGGGGCCAAGCTTGCCGTATTCATCGACGATGAAAAGCTCATTGGCCTTGATTTGTTCGTCCTCCAGCAAGTCGTAGCGGCGTAACAAAGGCGCGCTGGGCACGTCTTCCTCATCGAGGCGCTTTAGAATGGCATCCGACTCCCACTTGGCGATCTCCGCCCCGGTCATTTCCTTCCGGATCGCATTGTTCTTCATACGCTCACCCGCTTCTTTGAATCGCGGGTCTTCGATCCATTCGGGCTTTTCGAGCACGTTGCACATGCCCCGCCATTCCTTATCGGACACAGCGCCCGCCGTGATGTAGCCGTCTTTGGTTTGGTAGATGAGATCCATGCCCGAGCGGAAGGTGGCGGGGTCGGCTTCTTTGCCGACAAAATTGAGCGTTGCCATTTGTTCCGGCCAGAAAAACGCCACCAACGAATCCAACATCGATAGGCGCACATGCTGGCCTTCGCCGGTACGTTCGCGCGCGAACAAGCCAGCGGATATGGCCTGCGCGGCGGTGAGCGACGTCACCTTATCGGCGATGATCACTTGAAACATTTGCGGCCGGTTGGTCTGCCGGTCGGCCTGCACGTCCGTGGCACCGGTGAGCGCTTGGATGACCGGATCGTAGACCCGTTTGTGGGCATACGGACCTTTTTCGCCAAAGCCGCTGATCGAGACATAAAGAATGTCGGGTTTGATTTCCCGCACGGCGCTTTCGCCGAAGCCCATGCGCTCCATGGCGCCGGGGCGGAAGTTCTGCACGATGGCATCGGCGGACTTGATGAGATCGCGTAAGACCTGTTTGCCGTCGTCGGATTTAAGGTCGAGCGCAATCGACTTTTTGCCGCGATTGCAGGAGAAAAAACCGCCGGTCATGCCGTTATGTTTCGGCCCCAGATAGCGCATCTGGTCGCCCATGGGGCTTTCCACCTTGATCACTTCGGCCCCCTGATCCGCGAGGATCATACAGCCCATGGGTCCGGACACCATGGTGGTGAGATCGATTATTCGAATCCCGTCAAAAGCTCCTGGCATCACCGTGCTCCTTTATCTTTGTAAGTCTTTATGGGTGACCCCCAACACTTCGAAATTATAGTCGAAGGCCTGTTTGAAGGCGGGCCGCTCAGCCACGCGCGCCCGGTAGTCCGCATACGCGTCAGGCACCGGCACCCGGTACAGCGTCGCCCAATCCAAACAGGTCATCAATAGAATATCCGCCACCGAGATCTTGTTCGACAACAAACAGGTCGTTGTCGTCGGCAGCTTGGGAACCATGGCTTCCGCCAGTTTGTAGAAATACTCCTTTGCCGCTTCGAGCGCCGCCGGAGCTTCTCCATAGAGCTCTTTCAAGTCGCCATGGCGGCGCATGATGTAGAGCGTGTGCGCATCAAGCTCCATCAGAATACCGCTGCACCATTCATTGCTGGCGGCGCGCGCCGCCGGCGTTGGCGGCCGGTAAACCCGGTCACCGCCGAACACATCGAAGACATAGTCGACAATGGCAAAGCTCTCCGAGACCTTCACGTCGCCATGGACGAGGAACGGGATTTTTTGTTTGGGGTTAAGGGCGGTGTATTCGGCGGTTTGGGTTTCGCCGGTACGCGACTGGATCGGCTTCGTTTCATAGGCCATGCCCGTTTCCGCCAGCGCCCAGTGTGCGCGCCACGTGCGCGTGGTGCCAATGCCCCATACCGTAACGTTTTCTTGTGTCATTTGCCCTCGCCGGTTCTTTCAGTCCCTTTTAAAGACTTTGAAGGCCGCTTGGCCAGCCGCCTGTGCCGCCGCGCCCCGAGGATGCTTTCGTTGGCCAAAATCCGCTGGCGGCGGGCGGCGAATGGGGGGGTGACATCATGGAGTTCCATCGACCGGCAACCCTTGGGGAAGTTGGACTTGGTCTTTTGGTGATCTTGTTGGGCATCGCGATCGGGTCGGCCTTCATCTTGACCCGCCTTGGGCAGTTGCAAACGGCGCTGGACCCAATGCCGCTGGAAGGCATCTGGGAGTTCGAACTCAACTACAACCGGTTCCAGGGGGAAGACGGCATTCGGTCGGGCAGCGGCAAGGCCGTCATTGTTTGGCAGAGGCAAGCCCAACAATACGAGGCATCTTTCGGCGCATCGGTCTCGAAGACGGGCGACGTGCAACCGGTACTTTCCGGTTTTTCGCGGGGATACTTCGCCGCCGATGAAACGGGATGGCCCGCCGGCGAGTTTTCTGTGGACGACGTGCGTTACATCACCCGTGTTCATCGCGACGGCGTTCAACCTTCCGCACAGGTCTTCCGATATCCGTTTTGCATGCTTGAAAAGAAGGGCAATCGCGGGGACGTGATTGCATGCCAATTCTCAACGGAAAAGACCCAAGCGTCCGTGCGCTACAAATGGAGCGCGCCGTTGCATTAGTGTCAATTAAGGGGACACAATACTTAATTCCCACGAACAACCACATCGCAACCCCGACCCAGGCGAATTAAGTATTGTGTCCCCTTAATTGCAATGAGCGAATCGGTCAGCCGAGTCGTTTAAGCAAATCGGCCGCGAATTGGGAGAGGGTGTCGTCGCGGGCGCCCATAATGACGATGCGGTCGCCGGACGTTGCCAGGTCAACAATCTTGTCACCGCACGCGGCCCGGTCTTCAAGCGCGATGGCTTGGCGTCCTGCGGCTTGAACGCCCGCGGCGATGTCTTGCGACCCCACAGTTCGTTCGACGGTACCGCCGAAATAGACCGGTTCCGGCATGATGAGCACATCGTTTGAAGCAAGCCACTCTGCAAAACAGGCGATGAACTGATCCTTCATCAGGCGCAGCGGACCAAATCCATGGGGCTGGAACATCACCAGCAAACGGCCGGGAAAAGCGTGAAGCGTCTCAAGCGACGCTGCGATTTTGTCGGGATTATGGGCGAAATCGTCGATGACCGTGATGCCTTCGGTCGACCCTACCCATTCGAGCCGCCGCCGAATGCCAGAAAACAAATTTAGGGCTTCCGCCGCATGGCGCAAATCCACACCGCAGGCGTAGGCCGCCGCGATGGCCGCCAGCGCATTGGACACATTATGAGCGCCCGGCACCTGCAGTTTGATGTGGGCTTGCGCCCCTTCCGAATTGGACACCACGTCGAAACCGATGCCGTTGGGACGCGGCTCCAAATTAGTGCCGAACACATCTGCATTTTCGTTTTCAAGGCTGTAAGTCAGCACCTTGCCTTCGGGCAACTTGGCCGCCAGCGCCGCTGTCTCGTCATTGTCGAGGTTGAGAACCGCCGTCGCCGCTTTGTCGGCGTAGTCGGAAAACAGCGGACGCAACTCGTCCATGGGCTTATGGTCGAGCGCAATGTTATTGATGACCGCGATATGCGGCGTGTACTGAGCAATAGAGCCGTCGCTTTCATCGACCTCCGACACGAAGAGATCATCGCGCCCTGCGGCGGCACTGGCGAAGGGGTTTTCCGCCGACACGAAGTTCTTCATGACGGCACCGTTCACGATGGTGGGTTCGTGGCCCGCATGATGCAGGATCCAGCCGATCATACCGGTGGTGGTGGATTTGCCGCTGGTGCCGGCCACGCCGATGCTGCGCGGTGCGGCGTTGAAAAGACCCGCCAGCAGCGTCGCGCGGGTGATGCGCGTGAGGCCTAGCGTATTGGCCGCTTTGATATCGGGCACCGTGTCTTCCACCGCCGCCGAGGCCACCAGGATCTGCGCGGCATCCCGCAAGCCCGTGCCGTTCTGTGGATACAGAGGGATGCCTTGGCCTTCTAGAAAGGCGAATTTCTGGCCCGTGCGGCCCTGGTCCAGCGCGCGGTCCGAGCCCTCCACCTGGTGGCCCTGAGATTTCAGGATCATGGCCAGGGGCAGCATGCCGCTGCCGCCAATTCCGCAGAAAAAGTAATGTTTTTTGCTCATGCTGCGCTAAAGCTAGGTATCTTTTGGCCCATATTAAGACCTTGTGAACCACACTATCCCCAATGAAACTACAAACTATTAAGATTGGCGTGGTGGCCCCGGGCTCACCCCTGAAACGGGAGGCGGCGGATCGGGTGCTCACTTTGGCAGGCGCGCTTTATCCAGAGGCGCCGCCCACAATCCAATTCCACGATCAGTGTTTCGACAGTTGGGGCCATTTTGCCGGCACTGACGACACGCGCGCGCAGGCCTTTCTCGACGTCGCCAAAGACGACACGGTCGACGTGGTTTGGTTTGCCCGCGGCGGTTATGGCGCTGCGCGTCTTCTTGATCGCATCATTCCGAAGCTTGAGGACGCGGCACGGCGCAAAACCTATCTGGGCTATAGTGACGCCGGCAGCCTGATGGCCGCGCTGTACAAGGCCGGCTGCGCCGATGTGGTGCATGGCCCGATGCCCACAGACATCAACCGCGATAATGGCGAGGAAGCGGTGCGCCGGGCCCTGTCCTATCTGGTTGAGCGGTCAGCTGACACGCTGGAGCCCAACGCATCTGCGGACCTGAAATGCGCCGCCTTCAACATCACCATATTGAGCCATCTGATCGGCACGGCGCATTTGCCCAATCTCGCGGGACACGTGCTGATGTTGGAGGAAGTGTCGGAGCACATGTACCGCATCGACCGGTCGCTCTGTCATATCACTGCCAATCCTGAGATCCGGCAAGTTGCGGGATTGAGAATGGGCCAGTGTACGGACGTTCCCGAGAACGACCCCGACTTCGGCCAGACCGCCGACCAAGTCGCCCGCCACTGGTGCGACGTGTCCGGCATTCCCTATTTAGGGACGGCGGATATCGGCCACGACATCCACAACAAAATCGTGCCCTTCGGCGCGCGGGTAGCGACTTAGCCGCCCACCCAAAGCGTTCATTAGAGATGGATTACCCGGACTTCGCCGGGTAATGACGACCTAGATGCTATTTCCCAATTTGTCATTACCCGGGGAGCGCCAGCGAGCCCGGGTAATCCACGCCGGCAATGACGGCAGTATTTGTGGCTAGTCAGCCGCCACATTCCGCAAAGTCTTCTCGCCCATAGGGACATGGCGGGGGAAGTCGATCAGGCCGGTATCGAGCAGGATCACACCGAACATGACGGCCCAGCCCTTGGCGCGGCGGATTTCATCTTCGGTGGGAGCGTATTGTTCGAGGGCCTGGCGCCGAAGCGCCGGATCGTCGAACAACATCCAGAGGGACGCCAAATCCGTCGCCACATCGCCGGAGGTGATGTCCCCCCAATCGATGATGCCGGTGATGCGCCGGTCTTCCACCAGCACATTGCGGGCGTGAAGGTCGCCATGAAGCCATTTGGCTTCCGTAAAGTCCGGCGCCGCCAAAGCATCCTCCCAAACACCCATCACTTTGTCCGTCAACAGATCGGTTTTGGGTTTGAGGCGCGCCACGCGCTCCAAAAAGGGTTCCGACCGGCGAGCTAGCGGCACGCCGCGCACCTCATTGACAGGAGCGTCGTCCGGGGCCGCTTGATGCAGCGCTTTGAGGAACGCGGCCATGCTGAACACTTCGGACGGGTCGGGTTCCGCAAGATCCGCCGTTTCGCCGCCGAACCAGGGCACGATGCTCCACGCCCAAGGAAACCCGAGCGCCGGCTGCCCCACGCGCACGGGCGCTGGAATGGCCACGGGCAGGCGCTTCGCCAGTTCGGGCAACCAACGCTGCTCGTTCTCGATCAAAGCCGCCGCGATTTGCCGGCGGGGCAACCTCAATATGTAATCGTCGCCCAAACGGTAGAGCGTGTTATCCCACCCGCGGTCGAGAAAAGTAAGCGGCAGATCGGCCATATCGGCATGCTGATCGGCCAGCAGCCCGCGCACCAGCGTTTCGTGAATATCGACTTCCGCGTCGGGGGTTCCGTCGGTCATGGCGGTTCTTTTGAGGTGTCGGCGAATAGGGCGCGCACATCTATCGGAGCGGCGCGGCAAACGCAACAACAAATCGCCGTGACTAAAGTTCCAAACTGATCTTGTCCGCCGCCGGCAGCACCGCGGCGCCAAACCGTTTCTGTTTGTCCGCCTTAAAGGCATCGAAATCGCCCACCACCATCTGCCAGACAAACAACAGTTCCGTTCCTTCAATCTGCTGCAAATAGGGGCCGAACCCCAAGGGCGCGATAGCGTAAGGCGAGGATGTCCGGCCGTGTAAGTTCGGCTCAAAGAAATCGAGCATGGCCGGAAAATCGGCTGCCGCGACTGTGTCCATAAAGGCGACGGCGTCCCGATCATGGGCGCCGAGGCGCTCAACCATCTGCGCGGGGAACAGCCCGCCTGTCCAGCGGGCGTTGATTTCGGTGACGGTGATGTGGTCGCCATTGATGAAGAAATCGACCCCGCAATTGAGACCTTCCGGCGCGCTGTAGCCTTGCGCCCGAGCATAGTCGCCGATCTTGAGCAGCAAGTCGGTGTGCGCCTCGGGCAAGGTGACGCTGGGACCGATCAGATTGCCGACCCAAATGCCATCGGCGAACATGATTTGGCGAATGTTGGACACCCAAACATCGGTGTCGGACACACAAAGATCGGCGGTCATTTCCGTCCATTGATCCAAGGGCAGCCGTTCTTGCAAGATCACGTCCATGGCATCGTCATATTCGGCCACATAAGCGCGGGCTTCCGCCACTGAATCGACCGCCGTCACATTGCGCGCCCCCGCAAGCCCCAAAGTCTTGAGGATTATTTGGCCGTTATGCTTATCGAAGAAGCGCGAAACCTCGTCACCGTCCAGAGCTCCTTTCGAAGTGAGCAAAGTGTCCGGGGTGGGAATGCCGAAGTCCGGTGCGTTCAAGGCGAAATGTTTTTTGGAGTTGACCGCTTGGCTTATCCGAAAAGCTTGTGCGTCGCGGTGAAGCGGCTGGTTCGAGCCGCTGGTCATGTAAAGCGTGGTGAGGCCGGGCCGGTCATGCAGCGCAGCAACGGACTCATAATAGGAAAGCTTGGAATGGAAATGGCAGTGGGCGAGCGGGACCGGGTCCGTCCCCATCACCTCAAAAGCGCGATGATAACGCCTTAAGGCATCGGCCCAGGGCGCTTCTTCGAACGCATCAAACAAGGCCACTTCGTCCGTAGGCTTCCCAATATAGATGTTGGCCACCTGCAGCATGGCCGTCAGGTCCACATTGGATTGATGATCCGCCTGCTGCTTAGGGGTCAACTTGTTCAGATCGAAATGGAGCGAACAATCGTCCCCCGCCATGGCAAACAAGGTGGGTGCATTTTGGTTTGGATAATATGGCGCAGCAGGCAACGGCCCCTCCCCAACGTGGTTTTTCCCGCATGCTAAGCTGTTGCGTGCGCGCACGCAAAACGCCATACACACATTATGAGCAAAACCATCGCGTCTGCCATTGAGCTGTTTTCCCGTCTGGTGACGGCGCATATGTCGCCGGCCCGGCGGGCGGCGGCCAAGGCGATCGCATCAGAGCGCTTAAGCCAAATCCAAACCATCCAAACGGCGCGCGGCACGTTTCAGGTGTGGTGCCCATCCGCCCGGTCCCTTCACGACCCCATCGGCTTTGGCCGGGACGAGCCCGAAACCATCGCCTGGATCGACGAGCACCTGCAGAACGGCGAGACCCTGTGGGACATCGGCGCCAATATTGGTCTTTACACGCTCTATGCGGCGCTCGATCCGGGGGTGAAGGTGCTGGCGTTCGAGCCGGGGGCGGCAAGCTTCGCCAATCTGGTACGCAATGTGGAACTCAACCGCATGGGCAGCCGGGTGTCGGCCTACTGTATCGCCCTGTCCGATCACAGCGGCCTCGACGCCTTGCATATGGCCAACACCGAGTCCGGTCATTCCATGCACGCCTTCGGTCAATTGGACACGGTGATCGGCACGCTGCAGCCGAAATTTTCCCAAGCCGTGATCGGTTATTCGGTGGACGATTTCCGGCGCCAGTTCGATCTGCCTGCGCCCGATCACATCAAGCTCGATGTGGACAGCATCGAAGCCAAAATCCTGAAGGGCGCGCGCGGCACCCTGTCGCAAGTGAAGACCGTATTGGTAGAAACTTATGGCGCCGAGCGCGAAGACGGCACAAACGAAATCGTCGAGGCGCTGCTTTCCGCCGGATTTAGACAAGCAGCGGGACCCGATGACGGCCGGCACCGCAACGAGCTGTTCGTCAACAAGGGCGACATGTGAGCCCTCGCGGCGTGGACGCCAAATATGCTATCAGAGGCGATTGTCGTTCCCCTTGTCACAGAGAACCGCTCAATGCCCAGTATTCGATCAAAAATTCTCAATCTCATTCTCAAGCAGACCGTCAAGAAGCAGCTCACCAAATCTTCTGAAATTAGCGAGGTGCGCGAGCGGGTAGAATCCCGGGCCGCACGCTACACGCCGCCCAAATCGGTGATGATTGAAAAAGAACAAGGGGCACCGGTGCCCGGCGAGTGGGTCCGGCGGCGCGACGGCAAATCGGTTGGGACGCTTTTGTACTTGCATGGGGGCGGATACCAGTTCGGATCGCCAGTGTCGCACCGGCCGCTCACCACTTACCTTGCGCGGCGCTTGCCGGCCCAAACCTTTGTGCCCGACTACCGTTTGGCGCCGGAGCACAAATTTCCGTGCGGGCTGGACGACGCCCTTGCCGCCTATGATTGGCTGATCGACCAGGGCATCCAGCCGTCGGACATTGTGGTGGCGGGTGACTCTGCGGGCGGTGGGCTGACGGCCGCCTTACTGCTGGCCTTGCGCGATCGGGAAAAGCCGTTGCCGGCGGGTGCAGCGCTACTTTCTCCGTATACAGACGTCGCCGCGACCGGGGCCTCGCTGGACCTTAACGAAAAAACCTGCGCCATGTTCACCGCCGACCTCATCAAGAATGTGGGCGATGCCTATCACGGCGAGACCGATCCCAAGCACCCGCTGGTGTCGCCCGTTTACGCCGACCCGACGGGCCTGCCGCCCTTGCTGGTCCATGTGAGCAGCGCCGAATGCTTGCTGGACGACGCCACGCGCCTTGCAACGCGGGCAGAGCGCGCGGGCGTGGATGTCACCTTGAAACTATGGGAAGGCATGCCCCATGTGTGGCACATCTTCAACGGCTACATTCCGGAAGCGCGCCAAGCCTGCGAAGAAGTGGCGGCGTTCTTACGGTCGGAGTTGACGGCGGGCGATGTTGTCCATGCCGCTCCCTTGGCGGAGCCCGAAAGCTTCGAAACCCGGGCTGCAAACATCGCCTAACCGCCGAGTGACGCCATGATTCTTTATGATGCCGATATGCCCGCACCCAATCCCCGCCGGGTGCGGATCTTCCTGGCGGAGAAGGGTATCGAGATCGACAAAAAGTCGGTCTCGATCATCCAAGGGGAGCACAAAGCGCCGGGCTATCTGGCCAAGAACAGTCTTGGCCAAGTGCCCATTCTGGAATTGGATGACGGCACAATCCTTTGCGAAAGCACCGCGATCTGCCGGTACCTAGAAGCGCTGCACCCCGAGCCGTCTTTGTTCGGCGCGGCGCCCCTTCAGTCCGCCATGATCGACATGTGGAACCGGCGCATAGAGCTGCGCTTGTTTTCGACCATCGGCATGTATTGGGTGCACGCCCACCCATTTACGGCAAAGGTCGTTAAGCAGTACACGGATTTTGGCAAATCGAACTTCAAGAATGCGCAGAACATAATGCGATGGCTCGATTCAGAAATTGGCGGGCGCGAATTCATCGCCGGTGATACCTACTCAATTGCCGATATCTCTGCTCTTTGTTCGATTGATTTTGCGGGCTTCATCGGTATTCCCGTGCCGGAAGAGTGTGCCAATGTGTTGGCGTGGCATAAGCGCGTCTCCGACCGGCCGAGCGCACCGGCGTAAGAACGGGCCGCCGCACTACAAAACAACAGACAAATGGAGGGGCTCATGTGTGTAAGATGTTTCATCTTACTAGCCATCGCCGTGCTGGGCGGCACGGTGGCCACGCAATCGGCAGCGCAGGAGCCGGAAGGAGAAGACGCCATATTCGGAAACGCTAAGGTGGCGTATGCCGCCGCCGATCCGGTCTTGGGGATGATCGATTCGCGCAAAACGCTAAGCCTCAACGGCGATTGGAATGTGATCGTCGACCCCATGGGCGTGGGGCTGCCGGGCAATGTGTTCGGCGCCTACCACGAGAACCGTCGGGCACAGACGCCTCATGATCTGGTGGAGTTCGATTTTGAAGCGTCCGAGACCCTGCGCGTGCCTGGGGATTGGAACAGCCAGCGGGAAGCCCTGTTCTTTTATCAAGGGGGCGTTTGGTATCACCGCAAATTCACCCTGCCCGAGGGCAATAATGTTCGGCACCATTTGCATTTCGGCGGTGCCAACTTTTCTGCACGCGTGTTTTTGAATGGCCAAATTGTCGGCGAGCATAAGGGCGGCTATGTGCCCTTTTCCTTCGATGTGACCGAGGCCGTCACCCCCGGAGAGAACGTGGTGATCGTCCATGTGGACAACCGCTTGGACGTGGACACCGTGCCCACCACCCGCACCGACTGGTGGCCCTATGGGGGGCTCGCCCGCGACGTTCACTTGGTGACCACGCCGGAGCAATTCATCCGCAATGCCAAGATCGAGCTGGTCGACCGGGACACCAAAACGATCCGCGCGACCCTTCAAACGGAAAACATGGCGCCGGGCACGGAAGCTCAGGTGAGCTTCCCAAATTTGGATGTGTCGCACACAGCTGCCCTCAACGCCGAGGGCGAAGCCAGCTTTGAATTTACAGCAGACGTGGATCTGTGGTCTCCCGAAAGCCCGAGCCTTTATTACGTCGACTTCATCGCAGGCGACGACCGTCTGACGGATCGGGTGGGCTTCCGCACCATCGAAACAAGCGGTACGCAGATCGTACTGAACGGCGAGCCCGTCAAAATGCGTGGCATCTCCACCCACGAAGAGCCTATTGGCGAACCGGGGGTGGCCTATTCCAAAGAACATGCGGTGCGAATTCTGGAAGAAGCCAAAGCGCTGAACGCGAATTTCGTGCGATTGGCTCATTACCCTTACGCCCGCCACATGGCAAAGGCGGCCGACGAGCTTGGCCTTCTTCTGTGGGCGGAGATTCCCGTTTATTGGAACATCAATTGGACGAACGAGGAAACGCTCGCCATTGCCCGCGATCAAATGGCGCGCCTCGTCACGCGGGATTGGAATCGTGCGTCCATTGTCATCTGGTCGGTGGCGAACGAAACGCCTTTATCTGATGACCGCATGAAATTCCTGGGCACCTTGATCGACGACACCCGCGCGCGGGACGGCTCCCGCCTGGTGAGCGCCGCGTTGCTGGGCGGCGGGCGCAAGCAATTCGAGAACATCGTGCTTCATTTGGCGGTGCGCGGCCTCGCCAAAGGGGGTCTTGATGCAAAGGACAAAGCGGTTTTCGAAGCGATCGTCGCCCAGGCCGGCGCTGCGGCGCCGAAACCTTCCGACAAAGTGTCGATCACCATCGACGACCCATTGGGCGAGTTGGTCGATATTGTATCGTACAATGAATATTACGGCTGGTATTATTCCGTCTTCTTCGCCCGGCAAACCGGTGTGGGCGAAAACGTCTACCGCCCGCTCATGCTGGATCTCATGAAAGACATGACGATCACGGCGCCCCAAGACAAACCGATCTTCATCTCGGAATTCGGAGCCGGCGCCAGAAGCGGGCGGCGGTCGGACGACAAGGCGGTGTGGTCGGAAGACTATCAAGCCGCCGTCTATGAAAGCCAAATCGCCATGCTGCGCCAAAGCCCGCAAGTGCAAGGCATGACCCCGTGGATCTTGAAGGACTTCCGCGCCATGTTGCGCACCCTGCCCGGCGTCCAGGATTACTACAACCGCAAGGGCCTCATCGACCCTGACGGGAAGCGCAAACTGGCGTTTGAGGTGTTGAAAAACTTCTACGCCGGCAATTGGGAGTAGGCGGCTTAACCTGCTGATATTACTCGCACATTGACATACCATATTATATGGCCATATAATATGGTATGGCCAGGATGACCATCAAATCCACCTACACGATGGACGTGGAAACCGTGCGCACGCTGGAAGAATTGGCGCGCCGGTGGAATGTCCCCAAATCCGAAGCGATCAGGCGGGCGATTCGCATGGCGGCAAACCCGGAAAAACCGCTGAGCGCCGCAGAAAAACTCAAAGCGTTTGATGACCTTCAGAAAAGTATCAATCTGACGAAAGAAGAAGCCGATCGCTGGGTTGAGGAAGTTCGTGCCGAAAGGCATGCTTCAAAGCGACCTTCCGGTTTCGCCGATGAATGATTCATCTCGATACGAATTACGCGATCCAAACGCTCATTGCAGGGACAAAAGAGCATGCCGATGTGAGGCGATGGATTTCGGCCAATGAGCCTTTATCCATCAGTGTGGTTGCCTTGGGCGAATTCCTGTGTGGGCCGATTGATCAAAGAGAAATCGAGCGCCTTTTGATGCTGCTTGATCCGCCCGTCGTATTCACCATCGACGCCGCACAAATCGCGGCGGACCTGTACAACGGTACAGGCCGCAGACGGGGTTCATTCCCCGACTGCATGATCGCAGCAACGGCGATCAATGCGTGCGCCGAGCTCGCCACATCCAATCGCGCCGATTTCGAACGCATGGTACCGCTGGGGCTGACGCTTGCCTAGTCGTACACCTTCACCGGCAGGTCGGTGATGCCGCGGATGAAGTTGGACTTGAGATATTTGGGCTCACCCACCACTTCCACTCTGGAAAATCGCTTGAGGATTTCTTCCCAAATGATTTTGAGCTGCATTTCGCCCAACCGATTGCCCACGCAACGGTGAATGCCAAACCCGAAGCTCAAGTGATGCCGGGCATTGGGCCGGTCGATGAGGAATTCATTGGCCCGCGGGATCACGTCCTCGTCCCGATTGCCGGACACATACCACATGCAAATCTTGTCGTGGCGCTTGATTTTCTTGCCGCCGATTTCCGTGTCTTCCAGGGCCGTGCGGCACATATGAGCCACCGGCGATTGCCAACGGATGATCTCCGACACCATGTTCGGGATGAGGTCTTTGTTCTCCAGCAGCTTCTTGTATTCGCTTGGGTGTTCATTGAGCGCCAGCACACCACCGCTGATGGAGTTCCGCGTGGTGTCGTTCCCACCCACGATCAGCAATAGCATGTTGCCGAGATATTCATTGGGCGGCATGTTCTTGGTGGATTCCCCATGAACCAGCATGGAAATAAGATCGGACCCGGGTTCGGATTGGGCCGCCCGCTCCTTCCACACACCGTCAAAATATTCCCAACACTTCCAAAGCTCCTGGAAGCCTTCTTCCATGCTTTCGAAATAGTTCGGGTCCGACAAGCGTTCCACCGTGTCCGACCAGTGGATCAGCTTGTGGCGGTCTTCTTGGGGAATGTCGAACAGGGTCGCCAGCATCTGCCCGGTCAGCTCCACCGACACGGTGCGTACCCAGTTGAACTCTTCATTACGCGGAAGATCGTCCAGAATCTTTCCGGCCCGCTCGCGGATCAATACTCCAAGGGCTTGCAGGCTTTCCGGCGTGAATTTGGGCTGCACCACCTTGCGCTGCTCATCGTGTTTGGGCGGGTCTTCCATGATGAACATGGGCAGATAGGTAGCGGGATCGGGCTCTTCCTCCATCACATAGCCGCCCAGCCGAATGCCGCCATTGCGTATGTCCGACGAAAAAATCTTGTGGTTCGTGTCCACATGCATGATGTCGTCGAATTTGGTGATCGACCAATAAGGGCCTTGCGGATTGTCCTCGCTGTAATGGACCGGATCTTCCTTGCGCAGCCGTTCAAAATAGGGCAGCACCGAATTTGTCTCGAACAAATCCGGGTGGGATGGGTCGAGCTTTTCGAGCGGGATGGTGGCCACATTCTGGTTCGGATCCACCGTCCACTCGGCCCATACTTCCTTGTTGCTGCGCTGAAGTCGTTCGCGCTGTGTCATGGTTTGCGACATGTTGCCTCTCAGTGCTGGCTAATTGACCACTTGTTCCTTCGCCTTAGCTTAGCCGATCGATTTGCCTTTGCCTTCCCAATAAGGCGCGCGCAGGTCCTTTTTGAGCACTTTCATGGCGCCGGAAAGCGGCAGCGGGTCCGTGCGAAACTCCACCGATTTCGGCACTTTGTATCCCGCAATGCTTTCGCGGGCATGGGCGATGATAATCTCTTCCGTGATCGTATGGCCGTCATTTGTGACGACCACCGCATGCACGGCTTCGCCCCAAGTGTCGTGGGGAATACCGATCACCGCCACTTGGGCAACGGCCGGGTGGTTTGAAATGGCGTTTTCCACTTCCACCGAATAGACATTCTCGCCGCCGGTGATGATCATGTCTTTCACCCGGTCCACAAGAAACAGATACCCCTCGTCGTCCAGATAGCCCGCATCGCCCGTATGGTACCAGCCGCCCTTGAACGACTTCTCGGTTTGCTCGCGCTTGTTCCAGTATTCCGTCATGAAGTTGCCGCCCTTGGCACACACCTCACCGGTTTCGCCCGGGGGCAGGATGTTGCCGTTTTCATCCTGAATGCAGATTTCCGTGCCCGGCACCGGGCGGCCGACGGACCGCAAACGCGGGCCGCCTTTGCTGTGATCGTCGGGCGTCAGGAAGGTGAGCACTGAACTGCTCTCGGTCATGCCGTAGCCCTGGGCGATGTTCAAATCCGGCAGAATGTCGAGCAGTTTGTCCAGCAGAACAGCCGGCATGGGTGATGCGCCGTACACCAGATTCTTCAGGCTTTGAATCTTGTCGGGACGAAAGGAAGGATCGTTGACCATCATGCCGATCATGGTGGGGACCATGGTGGTGATCGAGACCTTGTGGCGGTCAATGAGAGCGATCACGCCCGCCGGGTCGAACATGGGGATCAACACGGTAACGCCACCCCCGCTGATCGTTGCCAACAGGCCGACCATCGACGCGGCATGGAAGATGGGGGTTTGGATGAGATTGACTTCGCCTTCCGCAAAGCCACCCTGCAACACCATGCCCACGTGATAGCAATTCAATATTTCCGCACGCTGAGTACACACGACCCCTTTGGGCAATCCTGTGGTGCCGCCCGTATACATGAGCACGACGGGATCGTCTTCTTCCGGTTCTTCGGGGATGACGGGTTCGGCGGCCGCCAACAGATCTTCATAGCGCATGGTGCAGGGACCATCGCCCTCACCCATCAGAATGACGTGGCGAATAGGGTTTGGCCCATCGCCCGCTTTCATCGCCTGATCGAACGCTTGCGCGAAGTGCCGGTCCACAAAGACCACTTGCGTGCCGGAGTCGCGCACAATGTAGTCAAGTTCCTTGCCCGCCAGCCGCAGGTTGAGCGGATTGATCACGCCTGCGCCCAGAAAGGCAGCGTGATAGAGCTCCAGATACTCATGAGAGTTCACCGCCATCACGGCAAATCGGTCTGACTTCGTAAGGCCAAGCTGATGCTTCAGCGCATGGGCCAAACGGAAAACCCGGTCGCCATGCTGGCTGAACGTGGCCTGATAGGCGCCGTCGATGACCGCCGTTTTGTCTTTATAGCGATTGATCGCAGGCACAAATCCGCGATGGTAGATGAGCTCTTTCATTCTAGTGTCCCGAATCCGAAGTTCGTCCCTATATTCAAGCTGGCGCCTTACGAACTTCGGATTCGAAAGGACACTAGCAGTTGTTTGAAGCTCGTGTGGTTTTGCTTCTCAAGTTCGCTCAGACGACGGCTGCAACCTGCTGGCGAACTTGAGAAGCACCACACGAGACGCCTCCCTTTATGACTTGCATCTTATACGCACCACCGGGGTGCGAAAATACCGAAGCCGGATGTTTTCCTTACCCCTTTGTGCCGGCACGGTCTCACGATAGAGTGGCGCCAACTAAAACACGCACCACAGTGGGAGAAGAACCATGGCAAGCGACATCATCACCGGACTTCAATTGCAATCCACCGTCAAAAATGACGGTACACTGGAACTTGCGCTGGCAGATGTTCCGTTGGCGGAACCAAAGCCTAACCAAGTGGTCATCCGCGTGGAAGCATCCCCCATCAATCCGTCCGATTTGGGCGTGATGTTCGGGGTTGCCGATCCGACCACGGCGAAGCAATCGGGCACTTCGGAGCGGCCGGTGATCATGGCGCAGATCCCCGAGAAACTCATGGGCACCATGAAAGGCCGCGTGGATCAGGCCATGCCCTGCGGCAATGAAGGGGCGGGCATTGTGGTCAAAGCGGGGGCGAGCGATGCCGCCCAAGCCTTGATGGGCAAGGCGGTGGCCGGCTTCGGCGGCGCCATGTACGCCCAGTACCGCACGGTGGAGGCGGACCAAGTGCTGCCTCTGCCCGCGGATGCAACACCCAAGGACGGCGCCTCATGCTTCGTCAATCCGCTGACGGCGCTTGGCATGACCGAAACCATGCGCCTTGAGGGGCACACCGCGCTTGTGCACACGGCGGCCGCCTCAAACCTTGGTCAGATGCTCAACAAGATCTGCATTGCCGACGGCATCGATCTTGTGAACATTGTGCGCAAGCAAGAGCAAGTAGACATTCTAAAAAAATTGGGCGCCAAATATGTGGTCAATTCGTCCGAAGAAAGCTTCATGGGCGACCTGACGGAGGCGCTGGCGGAAACCGGCGCGACCATCGCCTTCGACGCCACCGGCGGCGGCAGGCTTGCCAACAAAATTCTGACGGCCATGGAACAGGCCGCCTTGCGTAATGCGGGCGCCTATAACCGTTATGGATCGACCGTACACAAACAAGTTTACATTTATGGCGGGCTCGACCGCACACCGACGGAACTCACCCGTAATTACGGCATGGCCTGGGGGATCGGCGGCTGGCTGTTGCCTAACTTCATGGCCCGCGTGGGCATGGAAGTGATGGGCAAGCTGCGCGCCCGTGTCGCTGCCGAGCTCAAAACAACCTTTGCCAGCCACTACACGAAGGAAGTATCGCTTGCCGAAGCACTCACCCTTGATGCCATCAAAGTCTACGGCAAGCAGGCCACGGGCGAAAAATACCTCGTCAACCCGGCAAAGAACCTCACCTCGGCGCTTTAGAGCATTTTTTTGCCCCCGTGCTGCACAGCACAGCGCGGGGGACCGCCCGCATCTAGTTTCCTCTTATGGAATTTCGATCCAAGGAGGAAACGATGACCTTACAAAGAACAATCATGGCGCTTTGCGTATCTTCACTGATGGTATTTGCCGCCGGGATCGCAAGCGCCGAGGAAGAACGCTTGTCAACGCAAGACTACAACATGAACGATTTGGCGGATCTGCACCGCCTCCAAACTAAGATCGTTCAAATCGCCCGCCGCATGTGCGTCGGCTTGCACAAGGAATGGTCCTATTTCTATTCGGACGACGTGAAGTTATGCATCGAGCAAACCACGGACAACGCCATTGAGTCCACGGGCCATGCCGGTCTGCAGACCGTTCATACAAGCGTCGCCGCGGCGGACCGCTACGACCCGGACCGTGACATCTCACTCGCCGTGGATGTCGCCGGGAAATAGGGTTTCGAAGTTGTCCACCCCGCTTCGGAGTTTTAGAGCGCCGTACGGTGAAATGGAACCATTCTGCCGTACGACGCTCTCGGCGCCGTAGATCCCAGGCTGCGGCGCCTTCCTTGATAGGGCAAAGACATCATTCCGCGGCCGATTGCAGGAAGGTCGAAAACGCTGCACTGTTGGCATGCTCAGACTTTCATAGATATGCGCATAGACGAGGGACACCATGCTCACCGCCGAAGAGTTTGCCGACTTGGCGCGCGAAAGCATTCTGTTCGCCGATTTGGATCATGACGAGGCGGCAAGCTTGTGCGTAAAGGCCGTGGAAAAATCTTTCGCCCCTAACGAAGCGCTTTACTGCAAGGGCGATCCGGGCGGTGCCATGTACATCATTCGCTCCGGCCAAATAAAGATCAGCGTCATTTCGGCCGACGGCAAAGAATGCGTCCTTAACTTCCAAGGTCCCGGCGAAGTGAACGGCGAAATCGCTCTGTTCGACGGCGGCGACCGTACCGCCGATGCCACCGCAACGACCGCCGTTGAAACGCTGGTGCTGCGCCAAAGCGATGTGCGCGCTTTTTTGGAACGTCATCCGGGCCGGGCCTTTCAAGCCATTGGCGAATTGTGCCGGCGCCTGCGCCATGCCTCATCCATGGTCGAAGACGGCATTTTGTTCGACGGCGCGGCGCGGCTGGCGCGGGCCCTTATTCGTTTCGCCCATGCGCATGGCGAGGAAGTCCAAGAGGGGGTACGCATTACCCTGAAAATGCCACAGGCCAGCTTGGGCGGCCATGTAGGCCTGTCACGGGAAAATGTCAGTCGGCAGATGAAAATTTGGTCGAACCAGAAAATACTGCGCCATGAACGCAGCGTCGTGACGATCCTGTCCCTTGATCGGCTGCAAGATATCGCGGATACGCTGCGGGACTTATAAACCCTCCATCTACTCCGCCGGCATTCCGTCAAACGGCGCATATTGCGCATTCTCTTCCGGCGTGCCCGCATCAAACGCAACGGGCAGGCCTTGCGAGCGCCAGCCGTAAAAGCCATCCCAATAGATATGCACCTTGGCGTGCCCCCATGCGACCGCGTCGGGGCCCGCGGCTTTCGCATTGGCGCACTCCACGTTCCCGCATAAAAGAATAATGGGGTCTTCGAGCCCCACCAATTCCAGCAGTTTGGCCTGGCTCCACTCTTTCTCGTAATCGATGTGCACCGACCCCGGAATGTAGCCCATGACCCACGCACTCCAGGGGCGCAAGTCGAGCAGCACGGCACCTTGAGCGCGCAACGCTTCCACTTGCTTTGTGTCGACCGAGATCACCCCGTCGGCAATAGGTTGCCGCTCGGCGGGGTCGCTGGCCGGCACACCCGCCGCGATCAGACCCAACCGCAGATTCTGCCGGTCGGATTTGCGGCGATAGGAAAACATGTTGACGAAACCAAGCGTCACGGGTGCTGCATATTCCGCCGGCACCCGATGCCCCTTGTCTTCCACGCCAGGCGGCGGCATTGCCGCAACCCACGCCTTGCGCATGCGATTGATCGTGGCGATCTCCGCGGCGGCGTCATCGGTGCGCCCAAGATGCCCATAGGTGGCGGCCAGGATCAACCGTGCGGACAGATCGCGCCGGTTTTGCTTGACCGCCGCTGTTAGGTAGTCGGCAGCGCGGTCATAATGTTGCGCCGTGAAATGTGCGTACCCCAGCACATAATTGGTAATCCCCCTGTCCGGGCCTTCCATGCGCAGCACCTTCTCGAGCGCACGAACGGCTCGATCCGTTTCGCCCGCATTGGCAAGCACAAACCCCATCACTTCGTAGACAATCGGCTCATCGGGCGCGAGGGCGGCGGCCTGGTCGACCTCGCTCAGGGCATCGTCGTGCCGTGAGCGCATCATCCGAAAAAGCGCCCGGGACAAATGAATCATCGGGTTCGGCACATCGTTGGCCTGGTCGAAACGCTGAGAGGTGCGATTGCCCATCTCTTCCAGGCTGAACTGATACCAAAGCGGGGCATCAATATAGTTTCGGCCAAAGCTCAGTTGATACAGCAAGGCGAGCGCCCCATGGGCCCGCGCATAGTCGGGGTCGATCTCGGTTGCTTTCTGCAAATGGGGGATCGCCTTGGCAAAGCTCTCGATCTTGCCGTCGCGGAAAAAGGCCCAACCCTTGTCGAATTCAGCTTGAGCTTCCGGATCATTGGTGTCGTAGCGCCCTGCCTTTACCGTTATTCGTTTCGGGGCTTCCAGCGGCAGTGCCCCTATGATTTGAGACGTTACCGAGTCTTGTTCGGCAAAGATTTGGGTGAGCGTCACGTCATAGCGTTCCGCCCAGACTTGCGTGCCCGACACGGCGTCCACCAGACGCGCATTGATGCGCACCCGGTCGCCTACCTGCCGAACATTGCCGGTGAGCACGAACTGCACGCCGAGACGTTGGGCAATTTGGCTGACAGATTGAGAGCTGCTTTTGAAGGCCATTGCCGCATCGCGCCCCGTCACTTCGAGCGAGGTATTCTTTGATAGATCCGTGGTCAGATCATCTGTGATGCCCAGGGCGAACACTTCTTCCGCATCGCCCAAGGCCTGAAACGGCAAAACAGCCAGCGATTGCTTGCCGGCGTCGGCTGGGCGCACTGCCGGCACTTCATCGTTGCGGTCGATAAACCACGGCCCACCGATCACAACGCCCAGCACCAGCAGCAACGCGGCCAGTCCTCCGGCCATCCAACCATAAGGATACGCATCAAATGCCCGGGCCACGCGCCCGGCATGTTCCGGCGCCAGATCGACCGCATAGACGGGTATGGGCGCGTCGATGTTCTTAACCCGGTGGTCGCCTCGGAACAGAAAACCCGCTTCAATCTTGTTGCGCACTTGATCGAAGGCGGCGCCCGAAATGGCGATGCCGCCGGGGTCCGCAAGACCTTCCAGGCGAGCGGCGACGTTGACGCCGTCGCCATAGATTCTTTCGCTGTCGACAATCACGTCGCCCAGATTGACGCCGATGCGCAGTTTCATTTCACGGTTGGGATCGGCACTGTCTGTCGATTGTTCGATCGCCTGTTGGATCGCGATCGCACAATTCACGGCGTCGACAATGCTGGAGAATTCCGCCAACAGATTGTCACCAACCGCGTCAACAATCCGGCCCTGGTGTGCGTTTACAATCTCACGCACACGTGACCGTAAAGTTTCGATGGCCGCGACCGTGGCGGCTTCGTCGTCGGCCATCAAACGGCTGTAGCCCACCACGTCCGCCGACAAAATGCCGCTTAGCCGCCGCTGTGTCCCCGGCTCTCCCATGGGCGAAGTTTCCCGCAAAAGACGGATCCCGGTCAACGCGGGAAGTCGGGCGGCCGCCTATTTGTTCAGAAAATTGAGCGGCAGGCCGGCCACGGGCCAGTCGCAGGCGACCAACTCTCCGATCGACGACAGAGTGATGTAGGCGGTTTTCAAATCCGCGCCCCCGAAACAGATGTTTGTGGTGAACCGGTCTTTCATGGGCGTATGGGTGACGTTTTCACCATCCGGCGAAATCGACGTGATACCGCCATTGAAGATGGTTGCCACACAGACATTGCCGGCACCATCGACGGCCAAGGAGTCCAAAAACTGATGCCCCGGAAGACCGGCAAGGCACGTGCCGGTGCCCGGTTTGCCATCGCCCTTGAGCTTGCCCGGGCTTTCGATGGGATAGGCCCAGACGCGCCCCGTGATCGTTTCGGCGAAGTAGAGCGTGTTCTCGTCCGGTGACAACCCCACCCCGTTGGGCGTGTACACGGGAAAAACGAGCTCCGTGATCTGCGACCCGTCGGGTTTTGCGTAATAGACCGCACCGCGATCCTGCTGACGTCCGTAGCTCTTTCCAAGGTCGCTAAAGTAAAACCCGCCCTGCGCATCGAATACGATGTCGTTCGGCCCGTTAAGCGGCACGCCCTCACATTCCGTATACAGAATGGTGACATCGCCCGCTTCAAGATCCACCCGCTCGATTCGCCCGCCGCTGTAATCTTCTGCCTTATCGCCGGGCAGAAGCTGACCGTCCCGTGTCTCATGCCAGGTGAAACCACCATTGTTGCATACATAGACAGCGCCATCCGGCCCCACCGCCGCGCCATTGGGGCCGCCGCCCAGCTCCGCCACCACGTCGATCCTGCCCGCCGGGGTCACCCGGCTTAACGTGCCGCGGGCGATTTCCACTAAAATGATCGAGCCGTCGGCTATGGCAATGGGCCCTTCCGGAAATCTAAGTCCGGTGGCGATGGTGCGAATGTTCATGTGTGTTTCTCCTAAAGTTTCGGTCAGACCCTTCTTATATTCGCATTATTCTGTGACCGAACGAAAATGGCAGGCGCGACGGCGAGCAAGGTGATGAAGGCCCCCAGCGCAAACAGGCGGAACGGGTCGATGTCGCCATTGCCGGTCGACAGCAGAACACCGAACATGCTGAGGCCGAAGGACGAGCCAATCTGTCCCGACAATCGGTGAACGCCCGACGCCGTTCCAAAATCGGCGGGCTTAACGGCCGTGGCGATGATCGACGTCATGGGCGGCAAGGCGAAGCCATGGCCGATGCCTTGCAGCAACAAGGCAAGGGCCAAAAGCGACATGCTTTCCCACGCGGCCCCCAGTCCCACGAACAAAAGGCCGAGCGCTTGCAGCACCGTTCCCAACAGCGCGCCAAAGCGCTCCCCATAGAGCGTGGCAATCCACCCGCCGATGGGGGACGCCGCCGTCAAGCTGGCCGTGCGCAGCAGGATGAAGAGGGCGGCGAAGGTGACACTGAAATCCAAATAGGTCATCAGCACGATCGGGGTCGCCACCAGCGCGCCGGTATAGGGCGCTTGGATGAGGAAATTGACGGCAATCGGGGCATTGAAATTTCGGTGCTGGAACAACGTCATGGGCACCATGGGGTGGCTGCTTTGCCGCTCCACCATGAAAAACGCGGCAAGGCCGCCCACCCCCACTAGGGCAAGCAGAAGACGCAGACCGCTGCCGACGTTTTCTTCCGCCAGACTGCCGATCAAGAACAGCAAACATGCCAGAGGCACAATCAACAGCACATTGCCCAGATGATCGAACACGGCGGGACGCCGGGGCGTTTCCGGTAACAGACGCACGGCCAAAAGCCACGCCGCAACGCCCATCGCCGCCTGCACTACAAAGACGGACGTCCAGCCAAAGTCGTCCACAATGGGCCCGCCAATGGCCAGCCCCAGGGCGGCCGATCCCGGTCCGCTCATGGACCACCAGCCGATCACTTGGGCCCGATGTTCGGGCGGATAGATGTGAAAGAGCAGCGCGATGGCCGAGGGCGATGTGGCACCGGCCAGCACCATGGTCAGAACACGGAGGATAATGAGCGACCAAATATCCCAAGCAAAAATGCACAAGCCCGCGAAGATGCTGGACCCCAAAAGCCCCACCAAAAACACCCGCCGATGGCCGAACATATCGCCGATCTTGCCCATGAGCGGCAAGGTGGCGGCCGACAGCAGCATGGGGGCGGAAACGGTCCAAGCGGAAAGCGCCTCGCTCACCCCGAAGTCATCAGCGATGAGGTTGAGGGCGACGGTTAAGATCGTGAAGGGAAATCCGGTGGCAATCACGCCCACCATCACCGCCAGCAAAACCGGCCGTGCCGCCGCGGGATCGAAGCTTGGTGCCGGGGGGTCAGCGGTAACCGACGGTGCGGCGGCGCGCGCGGGTGGATTTGCGGCCTTACGCTCCACTCAAGCGGCAACCTTTCGGGGCAGGCTCAAGATCGCTTCCATGTTCTGCGCCTGCCGGTCGGGGGCCACTCCAATGCTGGCAGGGAAGATCATGGGTTCAGGCGTTACGTCTGCCCATTGTTTCAGGCGGTCGGGCGCTTCGTCGGGGGTGCAGGCCACGGCGATTTCGTCGACCAATTCATCGGGGATGCAATGGGCCATGGCTTCGAAATCATAGGTGGCCAAATGGGACCGGCATTTCACCCCCACATCCCGCTGGCCGTGAATGTCCAGGATCGAGTGATAATGTTCGACACTGAACGAGAAGCCGATTTGCCGCTTGGCATCCATGATGGCGTCATCGCGATTGTCGTTGATGGCCGTGATCAGATGGGGATAGACCGGGCAGGCATCGGCGGCGCGGCCACTGGCGTCCGTTGCTTCCGCCAAGATGGGCAGCGTGACTTCCCGGTGCCACTTTCGCGTATGCACCGGATGTCCCACCATACCGTCCGCCACCGTACCCGCCGCTTTGATCATGCCGCGATTGACGGCGGCAAGCCATATGGGAATGTCGGGACGGGCGCCCTTGCCCCGCATGTAAGCCGGGATTTTGATCTGCCAGTTTTCCCCTTCAAAGCCAAAACCGATACCGTCATTAGCGAACACTTTACGCAGTAGGCTGATCAATTCCTTCACGCGGGTCACGGGCTTGCCGTATTCCACCCCGTACCATTCCACATTCATACGCTCAAGCCCGGTGCCTAGGCCCAAAATCATGCGGCCCCCCGAGATGGCGTCGATATCCTGCACCCCGCTTGCCAACACCATGGGCGACCGGGTGAAGGAATTGGCGATGCCGGTGCCCACCTTGATGTTCTTCGTCACCGCCGCGATGGCCGCCACTCGGGTCAGCGCATTGCTTGAGAAAAAATCGCAGGAATAGACCGAGCTGAAACCTGCATCATCGGCGCGCTTTGCGAGATCCAGTTCCTTGGCGGGGGACCCGCCGGTCAAAATCAGTCCAAGTTTCATGGGCGCGGTCCTTCTTTTTGTTATTCCGCCGGTTTGGGCTTTGGCGCTGCACCAGCCGCCGTATTTGGCGCGGGCGCGTCGACCGGTGCCCGCACGTCATCCTTTGCCAATTCCTGATCCACCAGTTTTGCCACAGATCCCGCCAATTCTTTCCGCGTTTTCAGTTCGGCCAGGATCTGTTCATGGCGGTTTTTGGTGATCGAGTATTTCATCACGCACCAAACGGATACCACCGCAAAGCCGCAGACGATGGGACCGAACGTCATGGCGAGCCACCAGATTTTCTCTGCCGGGACGTCCGCCGGCAGAACGTTCTGGCCTTTCGGCCAGGCGATCAGGTCGAGCGCGACGCCGGCGATGAACTTGCCAAGGCCGCTGGTGGCTTTAGCCGAAAAGGTAAGCGCCCCGTAAAAAATTCCTTCCTGCCGGCGCCCGGTTTCCAATTCGTGTTCGTCGGCCACATCGGCGATCATGGAGGGCGACGTGATCATGGATTGGGCCGTGCCGATATACTGAACGAAGCGCATGGTCACCAAAACGACCAGCAAAGCCGTGCTGCCGGCGGCCGGCAACAGCCCACCGAACCACAGGAAAATCGGAAAGACTTGGAAGAACGCCCACCAGCTAATGCCCAAAATCACGATGGGTTTCTTGTCGAAGCGCTCGTGAAGCGCGCGCGTAAAAAAGGCGCCGACCAAATAGCCGAACGCCGCCGAGACCGTGAGATAGAAGAATTGATCGCGCTCAAACTGCCAAATGTAAGTGCCCACATAGATAAAGAGCGCGCCTTCAACACCTACCATGACGAACAAGATCAGCACGCCCAAAAAGAAATTGCGAAACGATCTGTTGTTCAGAACACTGCCGGACTCTTGAAAGATCTGCGCCAGGCCGCCGCCGCCGGCGCCCCCGGTAAAATGCATGCGCGGTATGAGATGGTGCGTACCACGCGATGCCCAAAACATGGAAACCATCATGATCAAGGCGAGCGCCGCGCCATAGGCCGGATAGCTGCCGACGTCAAACTGGCCTTTTTCGCCGGCGAAAAAGACCAGGAACGCCAACCCGAATACCGCAAATATACCCGCCACGCCAATGGCATACCGGAATTGGCTGATCGACGTACGCTCCGTGTAATGATCGGTTAGTTCAGCCGTCATGGCGGTGTAAGGCACCATGAACAGCGTTATGGCGAAACGGCACGCGATGGTGAAGAAGGTGAGCCAGAGGAACATTCCGAACTCACCCAATCCCGGCAGAGGCGCAAACACACAGAAGAAGGTAAGACCCAAAGGCACAATCGACACATACATGAGCGGGTGCCGGCGCCCCCATTTGGACTGCCAGCGGTCGGATATGGAGCCCACCAGGGGATCGGTGATGGCATCCGCCAGCATGCCGATGAAGATGGCCAATCCCGTGAGCGAGGCGGAAACCCCCAGCAATTGGCTGTAGTAAAACAGCACAAAATAATTGAAGGCATAGTTCTTGATGTTCTCGGCGATTTGGCCAGCGCCGTAAGCGACTTTTTCCTGGACAGTGAGTGTCTTCTGATCGCTCACAGGGCCTCCTTATGCGGACTTTTGCGGGTCCTCATTGATCCCGGCTTTGGCCGCACTTTCGTTTTCCGCCCAGCCGTAGATGCCCCGCGACATGAGCGACAGCTCGTTCTTGCGGCGCGCACCGTATACCTCTGCCCGCACCCCGTGGGCCTCCCTGTTGTCCGGGTCCGCCTGCACCGCAAGCTCCGCCAAATGACAGGCAAGCCGCAGCTCGCCGGCCGCCACCAGCGCCTTGGCCCGCTTCATGAGGGCCACGACGCCGCCCGCAAGCGACGCCAGCTCAGCCGCCAGAACATCGTCTTTGGCGGGTTTGAGGGCCGCCGGATTGCCGTTGTACCATCCGCCATAAAGCCGCCAGATATTGTTGACGACAAATTCCGGCTCATCGTAAGTGGGCCTCAAATAGGGCTTGTCGAGCAAGTCTTTCGGTAGTTTTACCGCATGCACGATGTCGTTGAGCCGCGCACCGTCATTCATCATGGTCAGGGTCTGTTCAAGCAAGCTCTCAAGGGCCGTGGCCATATCGTTCAGTACCGTCCGTATACGGTCTTTTCCGCCGATGGGCAGCCCATGGGCGGGCAACAGGATTTCCGGCTCATAGGCCATCATCTGGCGCAGGGCGCGTGCCCATTCCAGCGGATAGCGCTGGACCTTTTGCGGATTGCCCGCATTGGGGAACACCCAAATCACCAGATCGCCGGTGCAGATGGCCTTGTGCTGGGGGATCCACGCCCACAGATGATCGTCGGTCTCGCCCTTATCGTGATGAAGGACGAATTCCGTGTCCCCCACTTTCACCGTCATACGGTCGCGAAATTCCGTATCGGGATGAACGAAATGGGGCGGCCCGAAGCGCGGCTTCGGCGCGCCGGGGGCGCCGGCCATGCCTTTGGCCAGGGACTTGGCCGGCGCGAACTGGCGCATATTGATGATGCTGTTATAGCCGTTGGTAAGTTCGTAGCGGTCGAACCGGGGGGAGACATTTTCATGGCCCACCAGGCGCGGCCGCGGGTCGCCGCGGTTTTCCGCGTCCCCCACGATATAGCCCATGCCCCCCACATGATCGATGTGCCCATGGGTATAGGCCACCGTGTGAATGCGTTCATCGGACCAACCGCGCAGGCTTTTCATCACCTGTTCGGCCAGATCCGCAAGGCTTGTGTCGAACAACACCAGCCCGTCGCCGGTTTTAAACGACACCACATGGGAGAAGGATTCGATGACGGAAATGCCGTCGGCCACTTCCGACAATTCGGTTGTCACCCGGTTGACCGAGCCGGGTCCTTCGAAAATGTCATTGTCGATAAAGTTGGCCGACAGGCCCAATAGGTCCGCCACGCATCTCCTCCCTGTGCGCTTTTGTTATGGCGGGGCGGCGCGTTGAGTCCGTCCCTGTTTTGGTTGCGCGCTTAGGCTTTTGTGTATTTGAGCATGACCCGGGACCCGTCTGCGAGACCATTTTGGAATCGCGGACCCCAGGTGCCCCATTCGCTTGCGTATTTTTGCCCGAAGCCTTCCAGAAGGCGCGCGTGTTCCGCCGCATCGGTCACGAAAGATACAGAAGCCTGGTGGCTGGGCAGGTCCCGGTAGGCGCCGTTCGACCGTTGCCAGCGGCCCACATCGCCGGTCCAGATCTGCGCTTGGGTAAGGCCCTTGCGCACGGCTTCCGCGCGCCAGGCACCAGATGACGTCACCACATAATCATGGCCGCCATCGCCCAGGAACCAGACTTCGGCCTGACAGCGGCTGACGGTGCCGTCCGATTTGAGGGGCGAAATGTAAATGAGGGGGGATTCTTCTTCCGCAATCACGCGGGTGGTTGCCAGCGCTAGGGGGAGCGCAGCGGCGGTGAGCACAAACTGCCGACGTGTAAACATGATTTCCTCTGTCCTGGTTAGGGGGCTCGGGGGATTTGTTTCCCTTCTTGAGGATAACTCTATCGCGATCCCTGCAAATCGGCAAAACCGCGCCACCCTAGTGTCCCGAATCCGAAGTTCGTAACATTAAAGCGGCTTGCTCCTTACGAACTTCGGATTCGTAAGGACACTCGGAAATCATTGAGTCTAGTGTCGTTTTAGGTTCAGAAGTTAGCTTCCCGACTCGCTGAAATTTTTTGGCGAACTTCTGAACCACGACACTAGTGCACGTTTGCGTGAACGGTGACGCCCATGAGCAAAGGCATGGCTTTGCAACCCGCACTTGAACATTCCCCGGACAAATACGTTTGGATTTTAGGCGAACACCATCACCCCACGGCCCGCGTTGCCAGAAACGCCATGTAAGCCACATAGAGTGCCACGAAGAAGGCCCCTTCGCGCCGGGAGATCGTGTAATTGGTGAACGCAAAATAGAGCATCAAGGCGGTCGCCGCGCCGAAGACCCAAATGTCGTAGAGCAGAACCGGCCCGGGAATCGCGATCGGCTGGACCAGCGCTGTCAGGCCCAGAATGCCTAAAATATTGAACAGATTGCTGCCGATAATATTGCCGAACGCCACATCGGTTTGCCGGCGCACGGCCGCCGCGACCGACGTCGCCAGCTCAGGCAAAGAGGTGCCAAGGGCGATCAAGGTAAGGCCGATCACGGTTTCCGGAACACCGAAGCCGCGGGCAACCGCGATCGATCCCGTGACCGTCCATTGAGCGCCCACAATGATCATGGCCATGCCCGCGGCCGTCAGCAGCAAGAGGATCGGCAGACTGGTGGGTGGCGGCGTCACCAGGGCCGCCTCTTCCGAATGGATCTCCGCCGACGCGTCGGGCGATTGAGATTCGGTCCGGTAGGTGTAGAAGAGATAGGCAATCAGGCTTGCCACGAACAAAAAACCCGCGATACGCCCGTAGCTGCCGGTCAGGGCGATCAGGATACAGACGATCGTTGCGCCCGCGAGCATTGGCCCGTCCCGGCGAAAGGCCTTGGGGTCGGCCGGGATCGCCATGATGGTCGCCGTAACGCCCAAGATCAACAAGATGTTGGCCACATTGCTGCCCAGCACATTGCCCACCACGATGCCGGGTGCGCCGGTCATGCTGGCCATGATGCTGGTAACCAATTCCGGCAGCGAGGTGCCGAAGCCCACCAGCACCAGGCCGGTAAAGAGCGGCGATACCCCCAGCCGCCCCGCCGTGCCCACGGCACCGCGGATCAAGGCATCGCCGCCGGCCGCAAGCAAAGCGAGGCCCGCCAGAATTTGCAGAAATGACATTCAAGATCCTCGAGGTGGGCCGCCGCCGCGTTTGGAGTCGCTGGGAGACAGCGGCGCACCCCTCGACAGTGCGGTCAGGGGCGCCGGACGGGAGCGGTCCCAACCGGCGCCACCCTTTTTACTTCTACAGAAGGTCGCCGCCCGCAGCAGATGCGGTTGTGCCTTCCCGTTTGAATGCGTTGATCACATTCTTGCCTGTGCGCCAGCGATGCACCTCATCGGGACCGTCTACCAAACGCTGGGCGCGGATATGGGTGTACCAGGCACCCAATGGCGTATCCAGGCTGTAGCCCAGCGCACCATGTAGCTGGATCGCCGTATCCACCACGCGGTGCACCATGTTGGCGAGATAGACTTTGGCGATGCCGTTTTCCTGGCGCAGGTCCATGCCGTTTTCCGCTTTATACGCGATGTGCATCAACATCAGCCGGGCGATGTAGAGATCCTGCGCGCAATCGGCCAGCATGAATTGGACGCCCTGGCGTTCTTCCAGCGGCTTGCCGAAAGTTTCCCGTTGGGTGATGTGCGCCGTTGCCAGGTCGAGCGCGCGCTGGGCCATGGCCACATTGTGCATTCCATGGCGCAATCGTCCGTAGGCCAATCGATGCTGCCCCATGGCAAATCCGCCGCCTTCGCCGCCGAGCAGATTTTCTTCCGGCACCACCAGATCCTTGATTTGGATTTCCGCATGACCGCCGCCCATAATGTCGTAAAGCGGTCCGTGCACGGCCATGGTGGGAATGTTGCGGATGATGTTGTAGCCCGGGTTCGGCAGTTCCACGAGGAAGGTGGAGAACTGCTGATGGCGCGGCGCTTCCGGGTTGGTCTTGGCCATGACCAGCGCAATGTCGGCGGCCGTGGCAGCGCTCGAAAACCATTTCTCGCCGTTCAGAACGTAATTGCCCTTACCGTCTTTTTCAGCGCGGGTTTGCATGCCCGTGGCATCGGCGCCCGCAGCCTTTTCGGTCATGGAGTAACAGATACGCTTTTGCCCATCGAGCAGGGGCTTCAGAAACTTTTCCTTCTGAAGATCCGTTCCATGCTCGAGCAAGGTCATCATGGTGGCGTCGTCCGGCCCTTGGGTGTTCATGGACAAGGCGCCCAAATGGCTTTGGCCCAATTCCATCTGCACCAAGGCGTTCGCCAAGGGACCAAGCCCCATGCCGCCATATTCTTCCGGAATAAACGGGCACCACAGCCCTTGTTCGCGGGCTTGTTTCCGCAAACGGGTCAGGACTCCCGGATAATCCTTGCTTTCTGCAAGCTCTTTTTCTGCCGGAATACAGACATCCTGCACCCATTGGCGCACCCGTTCGCGCACCTGTTTGGCTTCATCGGGGATCGTAAAATCGATGGCCATGTTTCTTCTCTCCTTTGTTTTGTTGGAAAATCGATTCGCTTATCGCCATGGCCTGCAACCCAGCCATGCGGAAATCCTGCTTTAATGCCTTTCCCCCATCATGTTATGGGACCGGTTATTTTGAAAGCGAAATCCAAATCCCGCATCGGTGAGAGGGGACGGCCATGAGCAACACCGCACAAGACGCTTCACGCAAGGTCCATGTGGGCATCGTCGGCGCCACGGGCCTGGTGGGTGAGCTGATGCGCGCAACGCTGACGGAACGCGGATTTCCGGTGGCGTCGCTGCGCCTGTTTGCCTCCGAACGGTCCGCCGGCAAGAAACTGCCCTGGGACGGGGCCGATATTGTCGTAGAGGACGCGGCCACCGCCGATTACACGGGCCTCAACATCGTCTTCTTTTCCGCAGGCGGCAGCACGTCCCGCGCCTTGGCGGAAAAAGTGGCCGCGGCCGGCGCAACCGTGATCGACAATTCGTCCGCCTGGCGCAACGATCCGGACGTTCCCCTGGTGGTCTCGGAAGTGAACCCCCATGCCCTTCAGGCAATTCCCAAAGGCATCATCGCCAACCCCAATTGCACCACCATGGCCGCCATGCCGGTACTGGGACCCTTGCACAAGGCGGCGGGCCTGAAACGCATGATCGCCAGCACCTATCAGGCGGCTTCCGGCGGCGGCATTGCCGGTGTGGGCGAATTGGAAGACCAACTTCAAACGGGCGCACCCGGCTCCGCCGCGCTGGCCCATGACGGCGGCGCCGTCAACCTGCCTGCGCCCAAGAAATGGGCCGTGCCGTTGGCTTTCAACGTGGTGCCCTTCAACTATGTTTTGATGGAAGAGGGGTACACGGAAGAAGAGCTGAAGCTGCGCGACGAGACCCGCAAGATCTTGGACATTCCCGATCTGCCGGTGTCGGGCACCTGCGTGCGCGTGCCGGTCTATACCGGCCATTCCTTGTCGATCAATGCGCAGTTCGAACGGGACATTAGTGTCGAAGAAGCGACCGATCTGTTGAGCAGAGCCGACGGCGTGGTGCTTGCCGACATTCCCAATCCGCTTGAGGCGACGGGCAAGGACCCTGTCTTTGTCGGCCGCATTCGCAAGGACCCAACAGTGGAAAACGGACTGGTGTTTTTCGTGACCGGCGACAATCTGCGTAAAGGCGCGGCCCTCAACGCGGTGCAGATCGCCGAGACCTTGATCGGAAACTCGCTCTAAGGCAGCAGCAAGTTCGTCACATATTCCGCATGGGTTTCGATGGCCTGCTTGGTCGTCGGATTGTAGCCCATCAGCCGCTTGCATTCGGGCGCCACGGCAAAAATGGTCGAGGCGGCCCCCGCCAATGTGTAGAACACATGGGGCCGTAAGTTTTCTTCGATGGGCGCGTATTGAAAAAATTCCTCATAGGTCGGCTTTAGGTGGGTGTCGACCAGCCAGCGCATGCGCGGGCCGGGATGCTTGCCCTCTTCCACCATGAATCGAAAGAGCTCGGGACAGGCGGCCGCAAAGCGCACATACGTCTTGGTGATCTCGCGAACGATGTGGCGCGGGGCTTCGCCCTGAAGCGCATCTCGCCGGGCGGCCATTTGTGCCCGCAATTCCAAAAAAATACGGTCGGCGGCGGCCCGCCACAGCTCATCCTTATTCTTGAAATGGTAGGTCAGAAGCCCCTGATTAACGCCGGCCCGGGTCGCAATATCCCGCGTGCTGGCGCCGTGAAAGCCCCTGTCTGAAAAGACCTGGACGGCTGCTTCGATGATGAGATGGCGGGTTTCTTCCCGCTGTTGGGCGCGAGTCTTCATTCCTATTTCATTATTCACTTGACAAGCGAAATGCAAGCCCTCATTTTACTGGTCATTCGACCTATGAAACAGATGCCGGAGGATCTCCCATGTCGGAACCCGCCCCCGAACCCAAAATTGCTCAAATTCCAGAACCCCAGAAGAACGGGCACCAGCCCCATCGCTTTGGGCATCTCGTGTTGCAATCGGCGCAGTTCGAAAAGATGCGCGATTGGTACAAGACGTTCCTCAACGCAAAGCCCATGTTCGAAAACGATGTGGTCACCTTCCTCACCTATGACGACGAACACCACCGAATCCTCATCGCCAACCGGCCGGACATCAAACCCAAGGATCCGGACAGTTCGGGGCTGGCCCACTTCGCTTACCTGTTCGACAATCTGCACGATTTGCTGATGGCCTATAAGCGCCTGCGCGACGAGCACAAGATTGAGCCGACCTATTGCGTCAATCACGGCTTCCAGACGTCGTTCTACTACAACGACCCGGACGGCAATGAAGTGGAGCTTGGCGTCGACAATTTCGAAAACAACGATGAGACCAATACCTGGCTTGCGGAAGGCCATTTCAACAAAAACTTCTTCGGATTCATGTGCGACCCCGCCAAAATGATGGAGATGCATGAAAACGGCACTCCGGATGCGGACATATTTGAGGAAACCTACAAGTGAGCACAGAACGGCTGAAACCTCTCGGACCCAACGAAATCAGCGGCAACGCCAAAAATCTCTACGATGCGGTGGTCGAAAGCCCCCGCGCCCAAGGCCCCGGCAAACAGATCCTGATCCGTGAAGACGGCAGCTTGTGCGGGCCCTTCGATGCCTGGCTGCGCAGCCCTGGTATCGGCATTCATTTCGAACGGGCCGGCATGGCATTGCGCGAAGACACCATCATGGATGCAGCCGTCCGCGAGGTGGCGGTGCTGACCGTGGCCCGTGCGTGGAACATTGATTTTGAGTTCCAGGTCCACGCCATGGTCGCGAAAATGCAAGGCGTGCCGGAAGAGGCCATCGGTCAAATTGCCCGGGGTGAAACGCCCCGCTTCGAGCGAGACGATTTGCAGGCGGCCCATGACATCGCCCGCGAATTGGTGCTTCAACGACGCGTCACCGACGCCACGTTTGCGGCAGCCCAAAAGGCGTTGGGCGAACAGGCCACCATCGAAGTGGTGACCCATGTGGGCTTCTATCAAATGGTGTCCGGCGTGCTCACCACCTTCGATCCGCCGGACCCGTCAGTGGACGTACCGGCCCCTCACCTGGACACAAGCGCATTGCCGCTACCCATCGACCTTTACGAAGCGGCCAGCACAACGCGCGCGGTCCGCAAATTGCGGGCCGATCCGGTGTCGGACGATCAAATCAACCGCGCTCTGAAGATGGCGAGCTTCGCGCCGTCAGGCGGCAACCGGCAGCCCTGGCAAGTGATCGTGGTGCGCGACGCAGCCAAGAAAGCAAAGCTTGGTGAACTCTACGCGCCGCTGTGGAATGAATACGCTGCCGCGGGACGCATGTTCCTGAAGGAATTGCCGGAAGACAAAGCCGCGCCCACCGAGCGGGCATTGCAGGCGGGAGATTATCTGTCCACGCATCTCGCCGAGATCCCCGTGATTTGCGTGTTCGTTTTCAACCCGGCGCTTCTGCACATAACGGACGGCGATCTGGACCGGCCGTCGGTGGTGGGGGGCGGTTCCATTTACCCCGCCGTTCAGAACTTCCTGCTGGGCTGCCGGGCCGAGGGATTAGGCTGCACCTTGACGACGTTGCTCTGTCACAAGGAAGACGAGATCCGCAAGCTTCTGGATATTCCAAGCGACTGGGGCACCGCCGCCTTCGTGCCCGTGGGGCATGCGGTGGGCCGCGGCCACGGTCCCTTGGCACGCCGCAGCGTAGAAAACCTCGCTTTTCAAGATCAATTCGGCACCCCGTTTGCCGGCAGCTAAAGGAAGCCGCCCATGATCAAGCTTTATCACAATGCCCTATCGACTTGTGCGCAGAAGGTTCGTTTCGTGTTCGCGGAAAAGGGCCTGGAGTTTGACAGCCACGAGATCGATCTTCTCGCCGGGCAACAGCATGAAGAGTGGTATGTGAAGCTCAACCCCAAACATGTGGTGCCCACCATCGAACATGGCGGGCACGTGCTCACGGAATCATCGCTCATCATCCAATATCTGGATCGCATCGGTGATGCCACCCCCTTGATGCCGCAAGACCCATATGCCCAATACAAAGTGGGAAAATGGATCCGCCTGATCGACGATGTCGTCCATCCGGCCGCGCCCGTCATCACCTTTGCCATCGGGCCACGGCCGATGCTTCTTCAGCAGCCGGAGGAAGTACGCGAGGCCAATATTGCGGCCATGCCCAATGAAAGCTCACGGACAATTCGCCGTTCCGTCATCGAACACGGCGTGAAGGCACCAGAATTTGCGGGCGCCTTACGGGACTTCATCGACATGCTCGACCAAATGGAAGAGGCGCTTGGCAACGGGCCGTGGCTGGTCGGCGATCACATCAGCCTCGCGGATGCAAGCGTGTTGCCCTATGTGGTCCGAATGGAACACATGGCTTTAGGGCGACTTTTTGATGAAAGTAGTCGGCCGCGGGTGCGCCGCTGGTTCAATGAGATCGAGCAGCGCCCCACCTACCAAAAAGCGGTGGCCGACTGGGCGCCCGATTTCGTGCTCGACATGTTCAAGACGAACGGCGAGGCCGTGTGGCCGGATATTGAGGCCCAGCTCAACTAAATAAAAAGGCGGGAGGGTCCCTTGAGCAAAATCTCCATGATCCCAGAAGAGATTCCCGTACTGATTATCGGCGGCGGCCCTGTGGGTATGACCTGCGCTTTACTGCTCGAAAAATATGGGCTCAAGAGCCTGGTGATCGAGCGCACGGATGCGTTGCCCCAAACGCCGCGGGCTCATGTGATCCGCAAGCGGTCCATGGACATTTTCGACAAAATCGGCGTGGCGGACGCGATTTACGAGGCCGTACCGGGCCCTGAAACCCGCTTCATTACCTGGGTCGCCCAATTGGCGGGCAAGGAAATCGGCCGCATCGACATGGCCAGGGACGGTATTCCCGGCGGTTGGGCAAACCTGCCGCAAAATCTGCTGTGCCCGATCCTTTTGGAACAAATGGCCCACAACGAATTGGCGGACATTGCCACGGAAACGGAATGCCTCGACATTTCAACGTCGCCTAACGGCGTGACGGCCACGCTTCAGAACGCCGGTGGAACCAAAACGGTATCGGCGCGCTGGCTCATCGCGGCCGACGGTGCCGGCAGCCGCACGCGCGACGCGCTGGGCATCCGCATGGTGGGGCCCGACAATCTCGCCCAGTTTTATATGGTGCACATCAAGGCCGATTTGACCGAATGGGTGAAGGACCGGCCCGGGCCGCTTTTCTGGATTCTCAACCCGGAGGCGCCGGGCACGCTGATCGTTCATGAGCTCGAAAAATCCCATGTGTTCATGGTGCCGTCCCGCGGCAAAGAGCTGACCGAAGACAAATTGGTGCAGCACATCCGCCGCGGCCTGGGCGGCGATGTGCCGATCGAGATCCTGAACGCCGGCCGGTGGACCGCTTATTCCCAGATTGCGGAGCAGTATCGGCAGGGCCGGGCGTTTTTGGCGGGCGATGCCGCGCACCGCTTCCCGCCGTCCGGCGGCCTGGGCCTCAATACCGGCATATTGGATGTGCACAACCTTGCTTGGAAACTTGCCTTGGTCGACAAAGGCCTGGCGGGCGACGCACTTCTCGATTCTTACGAAATCGAATGCCGCTCCGTGGCGCAGACCAATGCGGATGCCAGCCTGCACAACATGATGACCCTGGCCGAAGTACACGAGGCCATCGGCCCCTTCGATACCCTCAAGGACCTGGAAACGCGCCTCGACCAACTGTCGCCGCCCGCACGGGAAAACCTTCAACAAGCGATCGACAACCAAACCAGCCATTTCACGTCCGACGGCATCTATCCCGGCACCTGGACGGGGGAACCCCATCGCGATTTGGGCGTGCCGACGAATTATCGCTCGTTCAAACTGCTGATGCGGGTGCCGCCGAAATGGGCGGGCCCGGTAGCCGCGCTCGAAAAGAAACACAGCCTACGGATCGAGATCTATCCGTTCATCCAGGCCCATGACCGCCAGGGGTTTCTTAAGGACAAAGAAGCCGTCCTTTTACGCCCCGACGATCAAGTGGCTTGGGTGGGTGCCACTCCTCAGGAGCTGGATGACGCTGTGGCAGCGGCGCTTGCCGGACCGGTCAGCGGCGCCGACGAGGGGACATCGACAGCGGCCTGAGGCCGTTCCCGCTCGGGCGCCATCGTCCGGCGCTTACCCGACGCGCCGATGGCCTGGCGTAGCACAATGTAACCAATCGTGCCGGAGATGATCGACCCGATCAGAACGCCCAGGCGCACCTGGTTGAGTTGATCGGCCGTGTCGAACGCCAGCGTCCCGATGAACAGGCTCATGGTGAAGCCGATGCCGGTCAAGCAGGCGACGCCATAGATCTCGCGCCATCCCACATTCTCCGGCAGGCGCACCCAGCCCAGCTTAACGGCGGCCCAGGTGGCGCCGAAGACGCCAAGCTGTTTGCCGATGACCAGGCCCAAGATGATGCCGAGCGGGATGGGCGCGGCCAAGGCTTCAAATGACAGGCCCGTCAACGGCACGCCCGCATTGGCGAATGCAAAGGCCGGCAGCACCAGAAACGCTACCCAAGGATGGAGCCCGTGTTCCAGATCATGAAGCGGCGAATGGTCGTCCTCCTCCGTCTTGCCCATGGGAATGGTGAAGGCAATCAGGACGCCCGCCAGTGTGGCGTGCACACCCGACTTCAGGAAGCAGACCCAAATCATCAGCCCAATGATGACATAGGGCACCAGATTTCGCACACCGTTGCGGTTAAGGGCAATCAACGCGCAAAGGCCAATGCCGCCCAGAAGAAGCGATGTGACCGACAGGTTCGCCGTATAGAACAGGGCAATGATGACAATGGCGCCTAAGTCATCAATGACGGCAACCGACAATAAGAACACTTTCAAGGACACCGGCACCCGCGACCCCAGCACCGCCAAGATACCCAAAGCGAACGCGATGTCGGTGGCGGCCGGGATCGCCCAGCCGGTCAGCGCCACCGGATCGTTCCAAGCAACGCCCGCATAAATCAGTGCCGGCAAGGCCATGCCGCCGATCGCAGCGATAATGGGCAACAGGGCCTTGTCGAAAGAAGAGAGCTCCCCATCCACCACTTCGCGCTTGATTTCCAGTCCGACGAGGAAGAAGAACAAGGCCATCAGGCCGTCATTGATCCACAGCAGAAGCGGCTTGGCGATTTCAAGCGCGCCGACTTTCACTTCGACCGGTGTTGATAAGAGCGTATCGTAAAGCCAGCTCAACGGGGAATTCTCTACCGTCAGCGCCAATATGGCGGCCATGAACAGCAGGACACCGGGAGCGATGTCTTTCTTTAAGAACCGGTCAATTGTATGAAATACCTCGTGCGCCATTAGCCCTTTTCCAACAATAAAAGCCAGTCCCCTGCCCGGGACTGGGTCGGTACCTTCGTGCATTTTTTCAAATGCCTTGCCACATCGAAGCCCGTCCCTTCCCAAAAAAACCGTCGTGGTCGGCAACCTCCCAAGGTGGCAAGGGGAAGGTATGTTCGGGCTTCAATCTCGGAAGATCAGCCGACCACGACCCTCAAATAGAGCGGGGGCGCGCTCAGACAATCCATCGATAAGGTGGGAAACGATAGGTTTTGGCTATAAGCGGCTTTTCCGACGGGTGATAGTTATTTCCTATTAAACTATCCGATCAAAATCGATTGTGCCAAGCGGCGGACATTCTACCTTCCATCGGAACTTCAACAATATAAGAAGCGGGCAGGCTGGGACGACGCGTTTTTACAGCGCATTGGTGCCGGGTGCTCGCCAGCGCCTATGTTAGACGTCCTCGGCCTTGCGGTCACAAACCTTACTTCTCCACCGATCCTCTTTTTCGTTCTCGGGCTCGGGGCCGCCTTGTTGCGCTCCGATCTGTCGATCCCGGAAACCATCGGCAAGACGCTGGCGATGTATTTGATGATCGCCATCGGCTTTAAAGGCGGCGTGGAAGTGGCCACCCATGGCCTGGACAGCGCCTTTATCGCCACCATTGTGGCGGCTTTGCTGATTAGCTTCTTGCTGCCGGTGGTGGCGTTTTGGATGTTGGGTCTGATGTCCCGCTTGGGCCAGGTGGATCGCGCGGCGATTTCGGCGCATTACGGGTCCGTCAGTATCGTGACTTTTGTGACCGCCGTTCAGTATTTGGAGATCCAAGACCTAAGCTATGAAGCCTATCTGATTGCCATTGTCGCGTTGATGGAAACGCCGGCGATTGTCACCGGCATCTTGTTGAGCCGGTCGTCCGAGAAGGGGGGCAAACCGGCCCCCATGTTCAATGCCTATGTGCTGCGCGAAGTTTTGCTCAATGGCAGCATCGTGCTGCTGGTGGGGGCCTTTGTGATCGGCATGATTTCAGGCACCCCCGGCAAGGAAGCCCTGCAGCCGCTTACGGGCGACCTGTTCACCGGCATTTTGTGCCTGTTCCTTCTGGATATGGGCTTGGTGGCCGGGCGGCGGCTGTTGGATACGCCGCTGATCAGCCCGGGTCTTGTTGCCTTCGCCATCGCCATGCCGGTGATCGGCGCCTCGGCGGGACTGGCGTCGGGCATTATTGCCGGCTTGAGCCCCGGCGGCACGGCCTTGCTGGCCACCCTGGCGGCCAGTGCCTCTTATATTGCCGTCCCGGCTGCCATGCGGGTTGCGCTGCCCCAGGCCAATCCGGGCATATATTTGACCCTGTCGCTGGCGATCACCTTCCCCTTTAATATTACCGTGGGCATACCGCTCTATCAGGCGGCGGCTCAGCTGTTTCTGTAACGGAGTGACGGTATGAACGACGAACACCGACGCCGGCGCATTGAGATCATCATCGAAGCGCCCTTGCTTGAAAAGGTTATTACTGAAGTGCAGGCGTGCGGCGCCAAAGGGTACACTGTCTTGCGCGGCCATGCCGGCAAGGGCGAGAAGGGATCCTGGCAATTGGGCCAGATTTCGCCCGCTCAACACATGATGATCGTCATCATCATCGCGGATGCGGACATTACCGACCGTATTCTGTCACGGCTTGCCGAAGACCTGGCGCTTTATTCAGGGGTTGTGTCCGTGTCGGACGTTCAAGTGATGCGGCCGCAGCGATTTTAGGCTCTGAAATAGAGACACTAAATCGATCCATAAGGGTATGGATCACCCGGGCTCGCGTGCGCTCCCCGGGTGATGACGACCAGTTGATAGAACCGCAACCTGATAAGCGTCATTACACGGCAAGCAGCCTGCAAGGCTGCGCGTCCGGGTAATCCACCGGCTTCTTTGCGGGAAACGCCGTCGCGCTTTACTCGACCGTTACGGGGCTTTCGAAGCCGTCGGGCTTTGCCGTCAGCACCGAGCAATTGACTTGTTGCAGCACAAGCTCCGCCGTATTGCCCATCAACAGACCGGAAACGCCCGACCGGCTAACCGTGCCCATGACGATCAAATCAATATGGTTCTGTTCGGCCACTTCCGGAACCACACGGGCCGGGTCCCCACAGGGCAGATGAATCTGCGGCTCCACATTGCCGAGCTCAATGCCCTCCAGGGCCCTTAAAACCAGAGCTTTGTTCAGCTTGTGGTTCTTCTTGTAGAGATCATCCATCATGGTTTCGGAGATTTCCGACTTCACATTCTCCGCATCGCTGCCTTCGAACCGCCAGGCATAGGAAATGTGCAAATTGCATTGTTCCCGGCGCGCCAGGGAACTGGCCAACTGGAGAACCTTGGTGTTGAGCGCCGTGCCGGCTTCGTTTTGATCCCTGGCATCAATGGCGGCGAGGATGTTGGTAAAACGGTACTCTTTTTTGGGCTTGATCACCCAAACCGGACACGGACATTTGCGCATCAGATGCATGGACGTGGCGCCCAGCACAATCAACCGCAACCCTTGAAGGGAATCGGCCGCCATCACCACCAAATCATGGCTGTCGGTCAGCACCTTTCGGATGATTTCGATAAACGGACGGCCCAACCCCACCGAAAAATCCACATCGACGCCGGCCAAATCGGAACAATCGGCCATCCGCCGCAACACTGCCAGGCGTTCCTGAACGGCCTGCTGGTCCAGATCCATCTTGTCGGCAGAGGGCGGCCAGAATGACGAAGCGCCCGACCCATTGATCGGCACCAGCACATCGATCAGGGTTAAGCGCGCATGATTGGCGCGGGCAAGCTCTACCGCCCGCGTGAGAGCCTGATCCTCCCCAATGCACCCGGAGAGGTACACCAGTATGTTCTTGAACCGTTTCACAACCTATCTCGCAATTTGAAGCCTAGAAGCCCAGAGATGATGGTGCGTTGCCGGCCCCCTGCCTAATAGGAAGTCTACGGAAGATCGATAGTTTGCAAAGTGAACAAAATCGGCCTACAATCGATAGGAAAAACCTATCGATGTGGCCTTGTGTTTTAGCTAGAGACTGGGCGCTGCCCGCCCCACATCACTCATGCCAAGGCGGAAGAGCCATGATCGGTTCGGATGTGGGCGTCGGCGGGGCTCCGTCAGGTGGCGGGCGACCTTGCGGGCAGGCCGCCCGATCACTTACGCTCTGTCACCTCATGCCGCGTTGGCAGTCGTGCCCTGTTCCACTGTCGAGAGAATCATTTCAATGGACTGAATTTCATCTTTCACTTTAACGCGCAACTTCTTGAGGTCGGCAATTTGGTGTTCATCCATGTACGGACGCTTTCGTCCTTGCCGAAGATCTTCGTCGAGCTGATCTCGGCTTGCCTTCAACGAGAGGAGGCGTTGCTTTAGACCGACAGTGGATTTGACACGCATATGGCTTTGCTCCTTCAGACGCATACCTCCCTCTTGCATTCAGGACATAAGCACGGGGCATGGAATGGTGAAGCAGAAACAAAAAGCGGTTTCGATTGGACTTGCCTATCCACCGCATAACGCACAGATCAGAACGAAAGAATGACCACAGAAACCACAGCTCTCACCCTTCGGCAGTTGCGCTATCTCATCGCGCTGGGCGAAACTCAACACTTCCGCAAAGCCGCGGAACGGTGTCACATCACACAACCATCCTTGAGCGCCCAATTGCAGACCATGGAAGAAATTCTTGGCGTGCAGTTGGTGGAACGCAGCCGGTCCGGCGTGGCGCTCACGCCCGTCGGCCGCGAAGTGGCCTCCCGGGCGCGCACCATTCTGGACAGCGTTCAAGGCATTGTCGATTTTACGGCCGGCGCTCAGCATGGCCTTGTGGGCACCATCAGGCTGGGGGCCAAATCCACCCTTGGCCCTTATCTTCTGCCGCATGTGGTCGCGAAACTTCACCGGAACCATCCGGAACTCAATCTCTATGTGCGCGACGGCGCGCCGCGCGAGCTTGAGCATGAATTGGTCGACGGGCTGCACGACATCATCATCGCACAATTGCCGATGATCGGATCGGAATTGGTGGTGGAGCGCCTTTTCCGCGAGCCCCTCTATCTGGCGCTCGCATCGGACCACCCCTTGGCGAAGGAAACCAGCGTCTCGCCCAAGGATTTGCGCGAGCTGAAGGTGCTGTCGCTCAGCCCCCAGTACCATCTGCACGATCAAATCATTGCTCTGTGTAAAGATTTTGGCGCCACCCTGTCGCGGGATTATGAAGGCACCAGTTTGGATGCATTGCGCCAAATGGTGGGCATGGGCATGGGGGTCACCTTCCTGCCCGCGCTTTACGTGAAGTCCGAAATCCACGCGCGCAGCGAGGTGGTGGTGAAACCGATCACCGGCAAACGCATCACCCGCTCGGTCGGCCTGGTCTGGCGCAAAAGCGGTGGCCGGAACGTGGCGTATATTCGCGTCGCAGACGCCATCCGCGACGTGGTTGCCAGCAAGTTCAAAGATCTCATCGTCGACGGATAGATGCCGCGCCGGACTTTCAGTCCCAGCACGACAACAATGTATGCGCCCCTGTCATAGACCTTTTGTGGTTTAGTCGCGCCGACGAACCAGAGAGGGCGCCATGACCGATATCTTTACCTTGACCCCCATCGGACGAGTGAGCTGTACACGAACGAAACCGGATGACGACCGCTGGGATGCGGAAGAAACGTCGATTGCGCTCGACCCCAGTGTTCTGGAGCCGAATGCAGCGTTGGAATTGGACAGTTTCTCCCATATCGAGGTGATCTATCTGTTCGATCGGGTGCCGGAGGCAAAGATCGAGCGGGGCGCAAGACGCCCGCGGGGCAATCCGGATTGGCCCGAGGTAGGCATCTTGGCCCAGCGCGGCAAAAACCGGCCGAACCGGCTGGGCGCCACCATGTGCCAGGTGCTTTCCGTGAACGGCACCACAATCCAAGTGCGGGGCCTTGATGCGGTGGACGGCACGCCGGTGCTCGACATCAAGCCGGTCATGTCGGGCTTCCTGCCCCGGGGGCCGATCCGCGAACCGGATTGGGCCATGGCGATCATGGCAGCGTATTGGTGACAGCTATTCTTCCAGCAACTCGCCGGTACCACCCACATCCGGATCGAAGTCCTTATATTTCGGCAGCCCATCAAAAATCCGCAGCACGCGCTCCGCGTAATGGCTGTGCAGCGTGGGCACGAAGGTGAGGCCCTGGATCGACACGGCGGGTATGTCCGTCATATTGATAGATGGATGATCGACCATCACGCGGCCGCTGCACGACGTGCAGTATTTTCGGTGGCTTTCAGAGTCCTCCGTGTATTTGAAGGTTCCGATCCGATCCTCACCCTTCACAATGCGCACCTTGTCGATCGAATAAAGGCATCCGCCGTGAATCGGTGCGCCGAACCAGCGGCGGCATGAGTCGCAATGGCAACACGCCATGGCGGCCGGTTCGCCGGTGATTTCGAGCTGCACCGCCCCGCAGAGACAAGCACTCTTGTATTGCACTTCCGACATGGCGCGTTCTCCTTCCTCATTTGCCACTGCAATCTGATGCATGGGCTTGCACGTTCCCGGCCCAGGTACCACTTTAACGCAACCATCTTGGCACGAGGAACACCATGCCCGACCTCACCGGAAAAATCAGTGTCATCACCGGTGCCGCCCGCGGCATCGGCAAGGCCATCGCGGGAGCGTTTGCAGACAACGGTGCAGACGTCATCGTCACCGACATTGACGATGTGGTAGGGGCCAAAACGGCCCGCGCCCTCAACGCCCGGTACGAACATTTGGATGTGCAGGAAGAAAATGACTGGGAGCGGTTCGCGGCCCTGGTGCCGCAGGCCGATGTGGTGGTGAACAATGCGGGCATCACCGGATTGGAAGGCACTAGCCACTCGCACGATCCGGAAAACGTGCCCCTCGAAGAATGGCGCGCTGTCCACCGGGTTAATCTGGACGGCACGTTTCTGGGCTGCCGCTATGCCATCCGCGCCATGAAGGAAGAAGGCGCCGGCGCCATCATCAACATTTCGTCGCGCTCAGGCATGATCGGTATTCCGGGGGCCGCGGCCTATGCATCCTCCAAAGCCGCCATCCGCAACCACACCAAGACGGTTGCCCTTTATTGCGCGCAACAGGGTTGGAACATTCGCTGCAATTCCATTCACCCGGCCGCTGTGCTGACCGACATGTGGGAACCCATGTTGGGCAAGGGTCCGGACCGGGAAGACAAGATGGCCGAGATCGTGGCCGACACGCCGCTGAAACGTTTTGGCCGTCCGGAAGAGGTGGCGGCCCTGGCGGTGCTGCTGGCATCGGATCAGGCGGCCTGTATGACCGGCACCGAACTCACACTCGACGGGGGCATTCTGGCGGGATCGGCGGCGTCGCCGGGCTAGACGGAATAAAGGAAATAAAGGGGACACAATACTTAATTCCGATTGGGATCGACCCAGATGCGGATAACATCCCAGAATTAAGTATTGTGTCCCCTTTATTCCTGTTGAGCCAGGAAAGAGATCAGACGTCTCGGTAGATCCCGGGCATGCAGATCCGAGCGGCAGACCACAAAAAATGACTTCCTGGCCGCCACATGATCGATGGGGCGGGCCACCAGCACGCCGGAAGCAACCTCATCGCGCACACTGCTGGCGAGCACCACCGACACGCCTAGCCCCGAGCGCACCGCCCGCTTGACCGCTTCCGTGCTGCCAAGGGAGCTGCCGGGAACAAGCTTGTCGGCCTGGCGTCCCAACACCTTGCGCAAGAGGCGGCCCGTGCCGGTGCCCCGTTCGCCACCCAGCAGCGGCACTTGTAAGAGATCGTTACGGGTGATGCGTTTGCGCACCGCCAAGACGTGGCCGGGCGGCGCGATCAACACTAACGGGTCTTCGGCAAAGGTCCGGGCCTCGAACCCCTCTGTCGGTTGCCACCATTCCATAACGCCCACATCGGCTTGCGCGTTCATGAGCCGGTCGTAGACATCCGGATTGGGGCCCAACCACAAATCGCACCTCTCCTCGTTCTCAAGTGTTTTCGAGAAGGCCGAAATCAGCGGCGGCAATGTGTAAATACCGATATTGCTGCAGGCCGCCAGGCGCACGCAGCGATTGCTCACCACATCATCCGCTTGCTGAGCAATGGACAGGATCGATCGCGCCAGCGGTAGAAACCGCCGGCCCGCCGCGCTGAGATCGCATCCCGTCCGGCCTCGATGAACGAGCACGGCCTGAAGACCGTCTTCCAAGCGGCGTAGGCGTTGCGACACGGTCGGCTGGGAACAGTTGAGCGATGCGGCAGCGCCATGAAACGAGCCCGTCTCCGCCAGCGCAACAAAACAGGTCAATTGATCAAGGGACAGCATGGCTCAAGCCCCCTCCACCAGGCCGTCCGGCACCCGGCCTTCCAGCACGGCGATCACATTGTCGACGGCTACTTGCTCGATGCCCCGGCGCACGCTTTCCACGGCCGATCCCAAATGGGGCGTAAAGCGCGTTCGGTCCGGCTGCTGCAACAGGCCGCGCGGGATGGCCGTTGGACGGCCCGGCAGGGCCCAGTCTTCGCAGGCAAACACATCCGCCGCGTAGCCGCCCAGGCGGCCGGCGTTGAGCGCATCGCACACCGCTTCTTCATCGACGATGGAGCCGCGGGCCGGGTTCACCAGAACGGCATGGGGCTGCATTTTGTTGAGTTCGCGGCGGCCGATCAGATGAACGGTTTCGTTGGTGAGCGGCACGGTCAGAACCACAAAATCGCTTGTGGCCAGCAGCTCCGAAAAACTCACATGGTGCGCTTCGAACGCCGTTTCTTCCTGTAAGGAAAGACGTTCCATGTCGTGATAGGTCATCGCGCAGCCAAAGGCGCGCAAGCGATGGGCGATGGCCTTGGCCAATTCGCCAAAGCCCACAAAGCCCACACGGCTTTCCGCCAGGCTGCGGCCGTAAAACTGCGGCCGCCAACCGGCAAAATCGCCCGAGCGCACATACGCATCGCCCGGCCCCATAAAGCGGCTCACACTGATCATCAAACCGATGGTCAATTCCGCCGTGGGCCCCTGAAGCAAATCGGGCACATGGGTGACCATGATGCCCCGTGCCCGGCACGCCTCAATGTCGAAATTGTCGTAGCCCCGCAGGGCACAGGAAATGATTTTCAGATTGGGCAGGCGGTCGAGAAAGTCCGCATGCACATGATCGGTCATGAAGGTAACCAACCCCACCGCATCGGGCGCCCATTGCAGGATCTCGTCATGGGTAAAGCCCCGGCCGCGGTCCTGATTGGCGATCACGTTGGCCACGGGCTCCAACTGCGCGGCAATATCCTCGTGGATCCAATTGGTGATGACGACTTTCGGTTTGGCCATCGCCGCCTCACTTGAGCAGGCGGCGCAGGAACGAGCCGATCGCGTCCACCAGCGACACCATCACCAGGATGGTGATCAGAATGGCGGAGACTTCCGCATAGTCCATCAGCCGTAAGGACGACATGAGCTCGAAGCCGATGCCGCCGGCGCCCACCATGCCCATCACCGTGGACGCCCGGAAATTATATTCCCACCGGTAGATGGTGGTGTCCGCAAATTGGGAGAGCACTTGGGGAAAGACCGCATGCTGAATAATCTGGAAGGAATGGGCGCCGGCCGCTTCGGCGGCTTCGATCGGCCGTTCATCCACATGCTCGATCGATTCCGCAAAGAACTTACCCACCATGCCCACCGAGTGAAAACCAAGCGCCAACACGCCGGGCAACGGGCCGAACCCCACGGCGGCAACGAACAAGATCCCCATGATCAGCTCCGGAATGCTGCGCAGCACGTTCAGCACCAGGCGGGCCGCCTGGTAGACCACGAAGTTCGGCGTCGTGTTGCGGGCCGCCAAGAAGCCGAGCGGCACCGATATGATGACCGCCAGTGCCGTGCCCGCAATGCTCATGGCGAGCGTGTCGATCAAGGGCCGTATCCAATCGCGCACATTGGTAAAGTCCGGCGGCACCATTTCGCTGCCCAAGACGGCAAACGCTTCGGGCGCACCGGCCAGCCGTTCCCCGTCGAACAGGCCCGTAAAACCGGCACTGACCATCACCAAGCCGGCAAGTGCCGCTGTAATCCAAAGCATTCGGCGCTGGCGGCCGTATTCTTCGGCAATCACCGCGTCATAGCGCGCGGTTTGTTCCGCCGACAGAACCGGTCCGCCGTGCCTTACGGGAACGTCCGTCATGTGGCCACCCATTTCATAAACCTGAACCCACCAAAAAGACGGTCAGAGTGTGGGCCACACTCCGACCGCTGAGTTTCTTCCAGTGAACTAGTCGGTCATGACAGACCAAGCTCGCTTTGAAGATCACGCACCACGTCGTAATCGCTGTCGCTGATCGGTGCGAACCCGTCGGACTTGAACGGACCCAACACAGCTTCGTCGTCTAATGTGTAAAACGCCTGGCGAATGGCTTCTTTCAAGGCGTCGTTCAGATCCGACCGCATGGCCCACGGGTACTGTGGAAAGGGCTTTGATTCCGCCAGCACGCGCACCTTCTCCAGACTGATGATGTCCCGTTCCACCAGTCTTTCGAAGATCGGCTTGCTCAAGCCGCCGCCCTGGGCATTGTTGTTCTGCACGGCGACCGCAACCGCGTCATGGGCGCCGGCGAAGTTTTCCGTGTAATCCTCGCCTTCCATGAGGCCGGCTTCCCGCAGCATGGATTTGGGGATGAGGTGGCTGGAGGTGGACGCCTGATCCCCATAGGCCACCTGCTGTCCTTTCAGGTCCCCGATGGACGTGATGCCGGCAGCAATATTGCCGATGACCACGGCCTTGTAAGTGGTGGACCCCTTCTTCACCCGCGCGGCAAAGGGTTCGATATCGCTGCGCGACTTGGCGAGCGTGTAGGAAAGCGGACCGAAATAGGCAAGCTCCAGCCGGCCAAAGCGCATGGCTTCGATCATGGAGGAGTAATCTGTGGTAACGACCAGTTCGATGCGCTTGTTGAGGGTTCGTTCCAGGTAGTCTTTGAGCGGCTGATTTTGTTTGATGATGGTGGCCGCATTTTCATCGGGCAGCAGCGCCACCCGCAGCGTGTCCGGATCGGCATCGGCGGCCAAGACCGGTGACGCCATGACGGACACGGACAATAAAAGCCCCATCACGGCACCGAATGTGCGTTGAAGAAGTGACATAACCTTATCCTTCTGGTTCGGGTTCAAGAGCGGCGACAGGGAGGATGGGCGCGGCGTCGCCTTCCGCGTCTGGTTGCGGCCGCGTGTCCCCGCCTTCACCATAAATCCGCTGGATAATGGCGGGGGACAGCAGGTCCGCGGTTCCGTCGAACACCACCCGGCCAGCGGAAATGCCGATCAAGCGGTCTGCAAATTGTCGGGCAAGCTCAACCTGGTGCAGGCTGACGACAGCGGTGATGCCGTCTTCCTTGCAGATGTCATGCAGTTGCTTGAGCACACGCACGGAGGTTTCCGGGTCAAGGCTGGCAATGGGCTCGTCACCGAGCACAAGCGTCGGGTCTTGGGCGAGCGCGCGGGCAATGCCCACGCGTTGTTGCTGGCCGCCGCTGAGCGTATCAACCCGGCGCATGGCGTAGTCCAGCAGGCCAACACGGTCGATGGCCTCCAGCGCGTGCTGCATATCGGCACGGGACCGGGAGACGAGCGTTTGCCAGGATTGGTAATAGCCCAGCCTGCCGGTGAGCACATTGGTCAGCACGGTGAGCCGGCCGATAAGCTGATGTTGCTGGAAGATCATGGCGGTGGTGCGCCGGTGGCGGCGCAGCTTGCCGCGCGAATTCAAGACGCCCAATTCGGCGGAAATCACCTTGCCTTTGGTAGGCCGCACCAGCCCGTTCAAGGCCCGCAGCAGGGTGGATTTGCCGGCGCCCGACGGCCCCAGCAGAACCGTGAAAGCGCCCGGTTCAAAGGCCACATTGACCCGGTCAAGCGCGGTGATACCGCCGCGATACCGTACACTGAGGGATTGCACCTCGATGATCGACACAAGACACCCCGTCGCGGCCCGCCCGTTGTGACGGAAAACGTCGCCGCGCCCACAAATTTGATAGATTGATTATTCTTATGGTTGGACGCGTTCGATTAAGCCTGTGAATTGCAACATGACGGCGACGGAATCTTGAACCTTTTGCGATGGCACCCTATGAAGCCTCAATAACGGCGCCGAATGAAGGAGCTTCACCGTGACCCAGCCCATTCAGTTCTGGTTCGAATTTGCCAGCACCTATTCCTATCTCGCCGCCATGCGCGTGGATGAAATGGCGAAGGCGCGTGGGGTGGAGGTTGCGTGGCGGCCGTTTCTGTTGGGCCCCATCTTCCATGCGCAAGGGTGGGACACCTCGCCCTTTGTGATCTATCCCGCCAAGGGCAAAAACATGTGGCGCGATTTCGAGCGCCGCTGCAAACAACGCGGGCTGCCCTGGCGCGACCCGCAAGAGGGACTGATCGATCTCTTCCCGCAAAACAGCCTGTTGGCTGCACGGCTGACCCTAGTGGGCTTGAAGGAAGGCTGGGGGCGCGATTTCGCCCGCGCCGTCTATCAGGCGCAATTCGGCGAGGGCCGTGATATCTCCACTGGCGAGGCGCTCAGCCCACTGATCGAAGCGTCCGGCGGCACCGCCGACAGCGCCTTAGCCGCTGCCGGGTCACCGGAGATCAAGTCACAGCTGCGCACCAATGTGGAGGAGGCCATCGCCCTTGGCGTTTATGGCGCCCCCAGCTTCACGGTCGGTGAGGAGCTTTTCTGGGGCGATGATCGGCTTGAAGATGCCCTGGCGTGGGCAGTGGTTACGCGCTAACCAACCTTTATTGTCCGCTTACGGATTGCTCTTCCGCCAGCTCCCGCACTTTGCGCATGAGCACCGACGCGCGGCGTTTGCCGGCGGGCTTTATGTCGAAGCCGGCGGCTTGCAGGCCCCGCGCGGTCCAGTGATTGCACGTGTTGCTTAAGTGAAATTCGCCGGTGGCGGGGTAGAACAGGCTGATGTCATAGAGCCCAGACGCTGACGAAGGCACGCGCTCGGCCCCGCCCCGGTCGAAACTCTCATGAAGATAATCGATGAGCGCCGAAAAACCGCCCGCGTCGAGGGAAAGCGCCACCACCTCGGTTTCCGGAAACACAAGGTCGGGTGTGCCCCACAACCCCACCAAATGCACCACGGCGGGCGAGACGGACATGATGGCCCCGAGCCCTTGGGCAAGGCCCGCTTCCCGGTCCGGGTAATAGGCTGCATCGCCCCAGCCGAATTCGAAATAGCGCGCCCGGGGAAAGTCAGCCGTTTCCGGGATCTTGCCCGCCGGCAGGTCGGCGCGGGCAATCACGATCCCCGTGTGCCAGCCATTGCTGGTCACATAGATGGTGTGGCTGGTGGACGCAGCCGCCGCAGCCACCGCCCACAAAAAAGCCAACACGAACGCCGCCAAGGGAAGCATGCGATTCATGAGACCACCGGCCCTCTTCAAAGAACCGCCCGCAGAGACGCTTCGATCTGGCCGCTGCACCATTCGTCGCCATAAGCCTCATCGCTCCGTTGACGGAGCGCTACCTGTTCCGGCAGCGCGCCGATGCGGTCGGCAAGACCCGCTATCGCAGGCGCTGTGTCTTCGAGCATGGGCCGGAGGCTCGGGAATTTGGCGGTCATGGTGCCCCACAGAATGGCCGCGGTGAAATCGGCAATGCCGGGCGTTTCCGTTCCCAGCAGATAACCGTCCGCTTCCGTCAGATTATGGCGCCGGCCGGTCACTTCAAAGATCTCCATCCAGCGGGCGAGCCGCGGCTGGTAGTCTTTCCAGCTCGTCGCGGTCCACATTTGCGCGCCGTTATAGAGCGTCATCTCATAAAGCACGTCATTGGCATCGGCGATCACTTTGTGGGTGAGTGCCGCGCGCACCGCATCCTTCGGCATCAAGTCATACTTATCGCCAAGATAGGCCAGGATCGCTTGGGTCTGCGCGAGCGACACCTCCGCAGCGTGATCCGTGAGCACCGGGGGCCCCATATAGGGAACCGGTTGCGTTGCCGGGTCTTCCTTCTTAAGGGCGAAGAGCTCCTCCATCGCCACTTCGTCCCAGTCGCCCCCCACATGAGCAAGGACCGAGCGGATGAACTGGCCGCGAAACGGCAGCGGCCAGTAATAAAGCGTGTAGTCGGCCATGGGTCGCTTTCCTTCTTGGTGAGCGAGGCAGCACGCTAGCACCGCTGACCCTGCTCAGAAAGCGTCGATACCGATTTGATTTTCCGAGGGCGGCTGACCGCCCGGCACGCCGGGCGCGACTGACTAAGTGCTCACCCGCGCGAGCCGGGGTGCCGTTTCGAATGCGGCGATCACATCATAAGCCTGGCCCGGCTTATCGTCCGTGCCCGCTTGCCAGCCATGCCACGGATAGGACACGGCCCCATTGTCGAGCATTTTCGGTGCGCCGCTGGCGGCGTCGTAATCGAAGAAGGGCCCATGCTCTTCGCCGGCTTGGACCGGCAGACGCGTGCGCTCTTCCGCCCCCGGCGCCGGCGTTTCATACATGCCGCCTTTGCCGGTGCCGTTGGCGATCGTCCAATGGATTTCGGCAAACGCCGGCATCATGGGCGACGGGTCTTGCCCGTGATTGTGCGTGGACAGATCGACGCCTTTGCCCGCCGTCCAGATGTTCACGTAAGTGATCTCGTCGCCCGTTTCGTCCAGCAGATGGAAGCCGGGGCCGATATAGCAATCAAGCCCATTAAAATAGTCCAGGAACTGACCGAATTGCTGCTCAAAGGTGCGCCATTGAAGCGCATCGGCGTCCGGCCCTTGGAAAGCCAGCTGATCCATCGAGGTAATGGTTTCGGGTGCATCCCCCGGCACGGTGAGGATGGCGACGAGGGCGCCCTCTCCCCCTGCCTTGATTTCGCTTTCCGTCACCAGCGTGTTCAGAATGCCGCGCGGTTCGCAAAAGGGCGCGCGGTGTGGCGCCGAGAGCGCGCCCGTCACCACTTTCACATAAATCTGCCCGGCCGCCTGATCAAGCGACACGGACCCGCCCGGCGGGATTTGCGCAAAGCTCATCTTGCGGCCGCCGAACGACCATTCGTCGGACACGATGGGCGCGCTTAACGCAGCGGCCTTTTTGAAGTGAATGTTCAGATTGCCCCGTTCCGTGTTGCGGGTGACTTCCACATTCGGCGTGATATCGGCAAGCGTGTGTCCCATGATGTCCTCCTGAGTGATGTTCTTTCCTTTGGCGGCAAGCTTACGCAATCCGCCGCGCGGCGCAACGGGCCGATCAGAGAGTCTTTCGGTGGGCGCCCAACGCCGTCTTCGGAGCCCCCTTCAGATATGTGAAGCCTTTTCCCCGTTCGATTGACCGACTTCCAGGCGTCCTCTAAACCGGTGGGCTACATTGGGGAGAGAGGCATGGACGTCACGGAAGCATTGAAAACCCGCCGCACCATTCGGGGCTACAAGCCGGACCCGGTGCCCGACCACATCATTCGTGAGGTCATCGATCTGGCGCGGCTGGCGCCGTCCAACAGCAACACCCAGCCCTGGCATTTGGCCGTGGTGTCGGGAGACGCCCGACAGCGGCTCGAGCAAGCCATCTTCGACCACATGAATGCAGGCAACAAGCCCAACCCGGCCTTCCCGCCGGGCGGCGCGGGCCTGTGGGGGCAGTATAAGGATCGTCAGTATGCCTGCGCATTTCGCTATTACGATTCCCTGGGCATCAAACGAGAGGACAAGAAAGCGCGCGGTCTGACGGCATTGCGCAACTGGCAGTTCTTCGGCGCGCCACACGCGGCATTTCTGTCGATGCCCAAAACCATGAACCGGGCGAACGCCATTGACCTGGGGATCTTCCTGCAGTCGGTCATGCTGCTGTTCACCGAACGGGGCATTGCCTGTTGTGCGCAAGGGGCGCTGGCCGCCTTCCCCGATCCCGTGCGCCAAATCGCCAAGATCCCGGAAGACAATGCCATCATGTGCGGCATCTCGTTCGGTTATGAAGATCCGGCAGCCCCCGCCAACACGGCGCGCATGGACCGGGAACCCCTGGAAACCGTCGCCAGCTTCACGACTTAAACGCAGCCCATGTCCGCACCCACGCAAGTCGATTACGTGATTGTGGGCGCCGGCAGCGCAGGCTGCGTGCTCGCCAACCGCTTGAGCGCCAATGGCCGCCATCGCGTTTTGCTCTTGGAAGCGGGCGGCAGCGACCGCAACCCGCTTTTGCGCATTCCCATCCTGGGTGCGTTCCTGGGTGTGCGGAACCCGAAATATGATTGGAACTACCGCACCTTGTCGGACCCCAGCCGCAACGACCGCAAAGATTATTGGCCGCGCGGCAAGGTGCTGGGCGGGTCGAGCGCCATCAACGGCATGATCTATGTGCGCGGCGACCGGGACGATTACAATCATTGGGCCCAGATGGGCAATAAGGGCTGGGCGTTTGACGATGTGGAGCCCTATTTCCGGCGCATCGAAGCCCATGAGTTTGACGAACCGGACTACGGCCAAGACGGTCCGGTGCGCGTGCGCCCGACCCAGGGCGCCCATCCGCTGTCGAACCTGTTCGTGAAAGCCAACGAAGCAAAGGGCGTGCCCCACAACCCCCATTACAACGGGGCCACCCAAGAAGGCACCTGCCTGTTGTCGCTGACCAATTCGGGGCGCGTGCGCTATTCCAGCGCGCAGGCCTATCTGCAGCCGGCGCGGCGGCGCGCGAACCTGACCATCCGCACCAACTGTCTTGCCACGCACATCGTGCTGGATGGGTCAAAAGCCGTTGGCGTTCAGTTCGAGCACAATGGCCAAACGGAAACCGTCCGCGCCGCCAAAGAGGTGGTTCTGGCGGGCGGGTCGATCAATTCCCCCCAACTTTTGATGTTGTCGGGCATTGGTCCCGCCGACCATCTGCAAGAGATGGGGATACCGGTGGTGCAGGATTTGCCGGTGGGCGACAATCTGCACGAACATCCCGCTCTGATGGTGCAAGCGGCCACAAGCATGGCGTCATACAACACCCAGCTGGGCCCGCTCAACCTGGTGCGCCACGGCTATGACTGGCTGGTGCATGGCCGCGGCATGCTGAGCACAGTGATCTTTCAGGCACTGGCCTTCATCAAAACCGATGCCGCTCTGAGCCATCCGGATATTCAGCTCCACTTCGCCCCCTGCGGGATTTTGGCAAGCGATGAATCGATCAGCATGATGAAGGAAAACAGCTATTCCATTCAGGCCAATGTAAACAGGTCGCGAAGCCGGGGCACGTTGCGCCTGGCGGAACCGTCACCCGCCACACCTCCGGCCATTCAAGCCAATATGCTGGGCGACCGGTACGATCTCGAGACCCTGATGGCCGGCACGAGGTTCATGTTCGATCTGTGCGACGGCGAGGTGCTGGGGCCGGTCACCACCGGCACGATCATTCCGCGCAACCGTCCGCAAACGGACGATGAATGGGAACACTTCGTGCGCGGCTATACCATTCCCACCTATCACCCGGTAGGCACCTGCAAGATGGGTACGGACAAAAGCGCCGTGGTGTCGCCGGATTTGAAGGTTATCGGGATTGACAGTTTGAGAGTGGTGGATGCCTCGATCATGCCGCAAGTGATCAGCGGCAACACAAATGCCGCCGCCATGATGATCGGCGAGAAGGGAGCGGAGATGATTCTGGCTGAAGGCTGATTAGAGCCGGAGGGCGCCCCAGATGACATGCCACCAGGCATAGTAAGTCATGCGGAACACGTACATGGCAGCAAAGTCATAACGCCGATAGAGAAGCAGTTCGACGCAGCCGAAGGCAAATACATGAACCGCCAGGGCGATCGTAGCGGCGCCTGTAACGCTTCCCGCAATTTGAAACGCCGCCTCGATAGTGGAGGCGAGCCCGACGGCGATCCAAACCCGCGCATCGAAGCTCAATCGTGAGCACAGGGGCCCTACCGCAAGCATCAGCACCGCAAAGGGGATCACGTGCAGCGCCAATTGCGCGTTCAATCCCATGGCCGGATAGAAGGCCAGAGCGGCGGGCAGCGCCACATTGATGTCCGGCGGGAAAGGCGCTGTCAGATCGAGAACGGTGATGACGACCATAAAAGGCAGCGCCCACGCGGCGGCAACGGCAAACCGCCCAAGGCCGCCGCCACGCCACACACAAAAGCCAAACCGGGTTTGCAAAAGGTAGAGCGCGCCCATGCCCGCGATACTGACCAGCAATGCGCCGACCGCAGGCGGCACGGGACCAAAGAAGGTTTGGAGGTCGATCTGCGAATCGCGAGACAACGGCGCCACCGCCAGAACAGCCGTCACCGCCACAACGGCCAAGCTGCGAAATGGAAACGGAGAGCACTCGTCGTTCGTCGTCATCGGACAATCCTATCGTTGCGCGGTTGACTTGTTCAGTTCGTATTCGCTCTGATGGTGTGTCCGCATGCCGGCGACTTAAAAAGGTCGGCGCCTTTCATCACATGACGCGTTTGGCCCGATCAACCGGAAAGATCAAATCTCTTTGTCATCCAACTGAAGTCCTATATTGCTAGAGGGTACAAAACACTGGAGGGATCATGAGGAAGATTGGCATTACGCGAATCGCCTTGGCGTTCGCTGCCGTGGCGATGCTCAGCGCCTGCGGTCAGGACGAAGAAGCCGCGGCACCGGCCGGGGGCGACACTGCAGCCGCGGAAGCAAGCACTGAGGTCAAGGCGCAGATCGAAGCGCGCCAGGCGCAATACAAAAAAATCGGCGGTGCGTTCAAAACCATCAACGACAATCTGAAATCCGGCAGCCCGGACATTGCCGCCATCCAAGCTGCGGCCGCCAGCCTTCCTGAAATTGCCGCCACCATGGGCGACTGGTTCCCGGAAGGCACGGGCCCTGAGTCCGGCGTGAAAACCGAGGCGCTGCCGGCGATCTGGGAAAACCGCGCGGATTTCGATCAAAAAATCGCCGCCTTTCAGGCTGCGGCGGCCAATCTGAACACGGTAGCTCAGGGCGGTGACGTGGCCGCCATCGGTGCCGCTTTTGGGGCGACCGGCGGCACCTGCAAAGCCTGTCACGACAATTTCCGCCTCGACGACTAAACAAAAATGGCCGTCGGAACGACGCGCATCATCATTTGGGATTGGGCCGTTCGGCTGGTCCATTGGCTGATGGTGCTGCTCGTTCCCGCCCTGTGGTGGTCCGCCGAACAAGGCTGGATGGACTGGCATCAACGGTTCGGTCTGACCTTGTTGGGCCTGGTTCTGTTTCGACTGTTCTGGGGATTCTTCGGAAGCCGGACAGCGCGCTTTGTCCCCATGATCCGGCAATTGGGCGCGCTGCCGGCCTATGTGGGTAAGCTCTCAGGCGGCGGCGGGAAGGCGCATTTCGGGCACAATCCGCTTGGCACGTTGAGCGTTTTTGCGCTGCTGCTGGCGGTAGGGGCTCAGCTTGGCACCGGCCTTTTCACAGTGGATGTGGACGGATTGGAATCGGGGCCGCTGGCCATCTTCGTGTCTTTCGACACGGGCCGGGAGTTCGCCGACATTCACGAATTCAATTTCAACATTGTGGTCGGTTTGGTGGTGCTGCACGTCGCCGCCATTGCCTTTTACTATTTTGCCAGGCGGGACAATCTTGTGGGACCGATGGTGACCGGTCGGCGGGCGCAAAGCGATTTTGCCGCCGGCGCGCCTCAAGAAATTCGTGTACGCCCCATTGCGTTCGTCGCGAGCGCATTACTCAGCGTGGCCTGTGTCTATGCCGTTCTGAACGCCGGCTAAAAAGCGGTCAGAGCCCTTTTCGAGACGCGGCCAGGGAGAGATTTTATGACCAAAACCCCCGCCCGACTCGTTGTTGAAGCCTTCGGCGATTGTGACGCGCTGGCTGCAATGTATACGGAGGATGTGACCTGGCGCTTGAATTACTCGCTGCCGGAGAATATTGCCGGCCCCCATGTGGGGAAAGAAGCGGTGTGCGCGTTCAACGACGCCGTCTTCAACAAGATCTACGACGGCTCGAAAATGCGCGTCGATATCCAGGATGAGATCGGGGATGGGGCCTCCAGCGTCGTTCGTTTCAACATTCACGCGGTGAGCCGGCGGGGCAATCCTTACGATGTGGAATATGTTCTGTTTGCCAAGACCCGCGGCGGCCTTGTGTGCGAGGTTGTTGAACTACTCGACACGCTGGCGTCGACCGAGCAGCACCAAGGCAACCCCGTCGGCCTGCCGCCCAGGGCCTAACGGCAGAGCCCGCGCGTCGTCGGGGCAGCGCCGACGCCGGCCTGCCGCTTAGATGTTGGCGTCTACAATCTAGACGACCTCAAGCGGTCCGTGATCGTCGCAATGTCCGTTATGAGGATGGTGCAGCCGACCGTTGACCAGGTAACAGTCATGATCGCCATGGGGCACAACCTCGTGTCCACATCCCGGACCGTGGGTGTGGCCTGCCTCATGGTCGAGGGCATTACCGGTAGCGAGCGGCGCACAGGCGTCCGGGTTCGCGGCCGATATTTCGATCGCGTGCTCGTCCACATGATCTTCATGGGGATGATGCAAGTGGCCGTCATGGAGGTAGTCGGTATGATCGCCGTGACGCACGGCGGTATGTCCGCAGCCCGGACCGTGGGTGTGCGGATGTTTGTCGTGCTTTGGGTTGTTGCAGGCCATGGAATAACTCCTTTGTTGCTTAGGCCGCATGCGTTTCTTCAGCGGCGTGTTCAAGAATGTCTCGGATAAGGCGCAGAATATGCTCGTCGGCCAGGGCGTAGTGGACGTGTTTGGCCTCTCGGCGCCGTGTCACCAGCCGGGCGGCGTGGAGCAGTTTGAGCCGGGCGGAAACGGTCGCAAGTTTTTCGCCCTCCGCCTCCGCAAGTTCGGTAACGCAACGGGCCCCATCCACAAGCCGCAGCAACAGGCGGAGCCGCGCCGGATCCCCCGCCGCGCGCAACATGGCTGCGGCGTTCTCCAGGGTTTCCACCGCCGGCATCGCGACCGTTGGCCGTGACGGGTGGGCCGCGTCACTGCAAGTTTCGTCGACAGCAATATTGGACATCCGTTCAATCCATCATTCAATGAATTCATTGATTAATAGATTGATAAAGCCATTGCAAGCGATTTCTTGCCGCGCGCGTCGTGGAAATGGACCCGTCGACCGGAGCGAGTTTCCCGTCGCGAGCGGCGGGACGATCATTCATCTCGGAGGGGGCGCTACCGAATTTCTGCAAGGCAATCGTCAAGCCGGGCGCGATGCATGTTCTTGGATCCACTCTCCAATACGCTGCTTTCGGGCGGTTTTCGCATCCCGAGCGACGCCGGCGACCAAGTCCGTCAGGGGCACAGCCGCGAGCGCCTGACGGTAACCGGCCTCGGCACGCTGAAACGCCGCGGCGATGACGCAGGGCCCTGAACACTCTGCCGGCGACGCGCCGCAGGGACCGTTTCGCCGCACTTCGGTGCAGCGGAAGCTTGGCGCCGTGCCTTCGACGGCGGCGGTGACATCCCACAGAGTGAGGGTTTCGGGCGCTTGGGCGAGCCGGTAGCCGCCGGCAACGCCGCGCTGAGCCGTGACAATGCCCGCCCGGCTGAGAGCCTGCAGCTGCTTTGCCAGATACGGCGGCGGCACGCCCAGATAGTCCGCCAGCGCCTCCCCCGAAAGGGCCCAGCCGGGCGGCAGCACAGCCAGGAGAGTGCAGGTGTGCGCCGCCCATTCGACGCCTTTGCCGATCTTCATTGGCGTGCCCCTTTACCTTTGTGTCTAATGCGGATATATTTTATCCGTAATTGAAATTCGGGGCAAACTCCATGACTGAGCAGACTGACCATTATCTCCTAGTCTCCAATTGCCAGATCGCGGTCGCGTTCGATGCATTGGCGCTCAAAACCGCCAAGCCGGACGGCGACCAACCTGATGCCCGTCCCCGCAGCAACGAAACGGAATGAATCTATGTTCGAAGAAAACCGACTCCCGAATCACCCAACCCTCACCCTGGCTGCGCGTGTGCTCTTCACGTCGCTCTTCTTCCTCTCGGGCGTGACCCATTTTACGAACATCCCGTACTATCTCTCTCTCATGCCGGAGGGGATTCCTTTTCCCGTGTTTTGGACCCTCGTTTCGGGCGTCGTCGAGCTGGCCGGGGCAGCCATGATTCTCTTCAATTGGCGACCGCGCCTTGGCGGGTGGTTGCTCATCCTCTTCCTGATCCCCGTTACGATCGTGGTCCATGGCCACGGGATGCTTTACGACGAAGGGGAAGCCATGCGCGCGAACCAGCAGGCCCACTTCTTAAAGGGAATCGCATTGATGGGCGCCGCCCTGCTCATCACCCAACTGAGCGTCACCCATCGACCTGCCTCTCAGGGCGCCTGACCGATGAGACGGTCCTCAGACAAAAACGGCTGCCGGGTCCCGGATGTCCATTCCGTGTCAGCCACCAAGTTTTTGCCGAAGGGCTGCAACACGTTCACTGTTGACCCCTCGATCGGAATAGCCGACGCGCGACGCGGACCGCACATGGACCGCGTCCTCAGCCAGACGAAACTCCACATCATCAACGAAGCCGAACGTCCGGGATGTGAATTCCGCGGCGAGGTAGGTGTCGTCCTGTCGCGTCACGACGCCCCCCATGTCTGTGATCGCGGCCGGCAGCTGGGCCCAGGCATCCACCGGCAACGGATCAACCTTCTTGTCGTCCGGGACGTCGGCCTCGCTGGACACGCAATTGGGCGACGATGGGCAGGGGGCGAGGCGCCCTTCGACAAGGCCGGGCGCAGTGCCGCCTTGAGAACTCTGCCCCAGGTAAAAGAATGTGCCGACACCCAGCGCCACCAATAGAATGACCCCGTAAAGTACATATCTCATGGAAACTCACCTCCCCACATAGAACTAATTACGGATATACGTTATCCATAAATAGCGTGAAGGTAAAGCCCAAGGCGGCGGCTGGCGGCGTTGATGACGGCCTAAGAGGTTGCTGACCTGCGCGCTCAGTTGGGCAGTCGATTGAACGCGATGACGCCGGTTTGGATGATCAATGCGTTCGCCGTTTTTGTGGCAGGGTATTTCGCCCGCGAGAGCGCCAATCTCCATTTAGGCGTCGCGCTTGTCGCCTTTTATGCCGTCTCTCATTTCATTATGTTGGTTCCATAGCTTTGAAATACCGGCGAATTGTGGCTTTTGCCGACGACGCTGGGTTTGCTTCCGATGCTGGTATTGTCGGCAGGACTAGTCGGTCAATTGGAGAGACGCGAAATGAAAGACTTTAACAGCAAAGTGAGTGTCGTCACGGGGGCTGCGAGCGGCATTGGCCACGCGACGGCTCAGCGATTTGCCGAAGAGGGCATGAAAGTTGTTCTGGCCGACATCGAAGAACCCCGCCTCAATCAAGTGGTCGGACAGTTAAGGGATGCAGGTCACGATGTGATCGGCGTGCCGACGGATGTGTCGGATTGGCAGGCGGTCCAACAGCTTGCCGACAAAACGATCGACACGTTTGGCGCCGTGCATGTGGTGCACAACAATGCCGGCGTGGTTGTTTCCGGACCGATCGAAGAGCTGTCCCTGTCTGACTGGGAATGGGTGTTGGGTGTTGACCTTTGGAGTGTCATCTATGGCATCAAGGCATTCCTGCCACTGATCAAACAGGCGGGCGAAGGCCACATTGTCAACACCTCGTCGACCGCCGGCCTCCAGTCCAATGCGGGGATCGGCCCCTATAATGTGGCGAAGTTCGGTGTCGTCGCCTTAACCGAAACCCTGCGGCTTGAATTGGATGCGGCCGATGCGCCCATCTCCGCCTCCGTTCTGTGTCCCGGGGCGATTGACACACAGATCGTCCATAGCAAGCGCAACCGGCCGGCGGACTCTGCTGCAGACCACCAGTCCAGCGCCATTGAAGACGCCTTCGAGAAAAATGCCGGCGCTCTGTTAGAGCAGCAAGGGATGGCCCCTTCAAAAGTCGCAGACATGGTCGTGGACGCCATTCGCAACAACGACTTCTGGATCATCACCCATCCCGAGTGGAAGGGGGTGATGAAGCAGCGCGTCGCCGCCATGGACAAGGACAATTCCCTGCATACGGGATTTGGCGGCTGAGTTGCTATGGCGTGGGCGCCGATACCCCGCGAACGCCAGATCGTCAGCCTACGTTGCTCTTCACATAGCCTGCCAAAACACGGGCGAGTTCGGACGGCGCCGAAAACATGGGCATATGACCCGACACGATGTTGTGTTCGATCGGAACGCCGGACCGGTTGGCCATCCATTGCTGATGCTGTGGCGTCAGTGCGCGATCCTCTGTGCATAGAATGTAACTCTTTGGGATCGAACCAAAACCGTCTGCCAGTCTTATCTTCGTGATTCCTGGCCGCAGGGGGTTGTCTCCGAGCTGGCGTGTCGCGTTGCGCTCGTCTTCCTCTGCGCAATCATGAAACAGGGCGTCATGGCAGACGCTTTCATCAAGGGAGATACGCCCGGACAACACTCTTGGCCGGACACCAGGGCCGAGCAGCGAATCTTCATCTTTGCGGGCCAGCTGGATCAGGCGTTCTTGGTTTACGGGAACGAACGCCGCAAGATAGACGAGTTTATCGAAGGTTTCGGGAGACAGGCCCGCGGCGGCCGACACGACAAATCCGCCCATGGAATGACCGACAGTAACGACAGGCCCGTCGATTTCATTTACGGCGTCAATCACGGCATTGGCGTAATCGCCGAGAGAAACCGACCACATGTTGCGGTGGTTCGCCCCATGACCGGGCAGATCAATCGTCCGTGCCGGCGCATTCAGCTCTTGAAGCTCCGGCAAAAGACGGTCCCACACCCAGCCGGCAGACCAGCCGCCGTGAACAAGCAAAAGTGTGGACATGATTGTTTTCCCGTTTCGCTGTGTGTTTTCAGTTGGTGTGTAGATTCCATCTACGATGTAATGGCAGCATCTGGGTTAGCACATCAATGGACATGTGTTGTGGCTTTTTGAGCAACGGCTGTTTTCACGACGCATTCGGACTTTGCTTGAACCACTCAACGATCGCCGGCATGTCGTTTTCGAAGCCTCCGGGATTGTTGATGCTGATAAAGCCGGCACGGGACGATGTGCGGTTTTCGAACGTGTGTTCCGTGCCCCCAGGGATGTAAATATATGTCCCTGCTTTGGCGGATTGCCATTTCGCGCCGAGCATAACACTCACCTCGCCTTCGATCACATAGAACATGTGATCTTCCGGATGAGAATGGGCAGGAGGAACGTCCGGCGGCACGGTGTTTGGCTCCAGCCACCATTCCGAGACCGATAGCCGCCCCATTGTTTCGTCATTATCGGCTACGAAGATGGCCGACATCTTACCCATCCCGTAGTGACGTCCATTGTCGGGTTTTATGACAAATGCCTTCGCGCGCCGGCCCATGATTGTTTCCTTTCCTAAGCGTCGTTTGTGCTTCTGGGATCCTCATTTTCGGAATAAAGCGTTTCACCCGGCGTGAAATAGAGAAACTTGGCGCCACTTGGCGCACCCGGTTTGTGCCAGATGCCCCGCGGAACGACAAAGGAGGTGCCTGCCGGCGCGATATAGTGATTGGAACCGTCTGGTTCCAAGAGCGTGATCTCAACGGTGCCTTCGATAATGTAGAAGAATTCGTCCGTATCCGGATGCATTTCCCACCCAGGTGAGACGCCGGTGATTCTGCAGGTGCCAAAGGATTTTCCGTTGAATGAGTTGAATTCCAGGAACGAGCCTTCCGGATTTTCGTTCAACAAACGGAGGAGATCGGTGGTTTCCATTAGTCACTCCTTTCGGAACGGCGGAAAAGGGATCAGAGCCCTTTTTCCCAGGCAGGCGGCCTTCGGGCCAATATTACCATTGATCGCGTGATTTCTATCGTCTGTTTTTTTGGGGGCAACTTGGTCGGCAAGCTAAAACGCCAAAGCATGTTTAGACATTGCCATTAAAGACGTTGTGACGTCTGCTGGCACGGCGCACAACATCCCGAAAACTCAACGACCCGTCGTTTGACGGCGAAGCCCAGGCGCTTTGCGTCCTCGTTGATGAGCTCTTCAGCCTTCGGATTTTCGATTTCCACTGCATCGCCGCACGACTCACATACCAGAAAAACACACGTGTGTTCGTGGTCCGGGTGGGTGCAAGCGACATAGGCATTGCGGCTCTCGATTCGTGCCGCGACGCGCTGTTCGCATAGAAAATCGAGCGTTCGGTAAATCGTCGGCGGAGCAAACGCGCGACCGGATGTTTCCGAGAGCAATTCTCGTATCTCATAGGCGCCAAGTGGCCGCTGCGCTTCCCAGAGCGCGGTCAAAACCGTTTGCCGCAACTGCGTCATTCGCGCGCCCCGCAAGCGGCATGCGGCAATTGCTGATTTGACATCTTCCTCACAGGAAGAGGGCTCGTTTTTTGGAAGGTCCTTGAGTCGAGACATAAGCAGGACTGCTTGTCGATGTTATGTTATAATGTTGCATTAGATGATACAAAGTTCTATGAGGGGCGGCAAGACGAAGTTCGAACATCCCGACACGGAAGAAGCAATGACACTATCTCCAGCCACCGACAATCGCCTTCCCGTCACCGTTCTCTCCGGTTTCTTGGGCGCGGGCAAAACCACATTGCTCAATCGGGTCTTGAACAATCGAGAGGGTCGCCGCGTTGCGGTGATCGTCAATGATATGTCCGAAGTCAATATCGACGCGGACCTGGTCCGCTCCGGTACCGAATTAAGCCGCACGGATGAAACCCTTGTTGAGATGTCGAACGGATGCATCTGCTGCACATTGCGAGACGATCTGCTCGCGGAAGTGCGCCGGCTCGCGGGAGAAGGCCGTTTTGACTATTTGCTGATTGAATCGACGGGGATTTCCGAGCCCTTGCCGGTTGCGGCCACGTTCGATTTCCGTACCGAGGAGGGCGAAAGCCTGTCTGATGTTGCGCGCATCGATACCATGGTGACTGTCGTGGATGCGGTCAACCTGCTCAAGGATTTTTCAAGCCACGATTTCTTGCGCGACCGGGGCGAGGTCATGGGCGAGGAAGATGACCGCACGCTCGTTCATCTTTTGACGGACCAGATTGAGTTCTCCGATATCGTCATCCTGAATAAGGTGGACGATGCCCGCCCAGAACAGGTAGACGCGGCCCGTAAGATCATCCGAAGCCTAAACGCCGATGTTCAAATCATCGAAACGAACTATTCCGATGTGCCGGCGGATGCGATCCTCGACACGGGGCTTTTCGATTTCGAGAAAGCGCATGAGCATCCCATGTGGGCAAAGGAACTCTATGGCTATGCGGACCACACGCCGGAAACGGAAGAATACGGCGTAACGTCTTATGTCTATCGGGCGCGGCGTCCGTTTGATCCGCAGGCGATCCACAAACTTCTGAATGGCCCTTTGCCCGGGGTGATCCGCGCCAAAGGTCATTTCTGGATGGCGACGCGACCGGATTGGGTTGCAGAGTTTTCGCTGGCGGGGGCGCTGTCCAGTGTTTCGCCGCTGGGCACATGGTGGGCGAGCGTGCCGCGTGAGCAATGGCCGGAAGGTGAGTCGATCGATAGATATATTGACGAAAACTGGCGGGAGCCATTTGGTGATCGCCGCCACGAAATCGTTTTCATCGGTACTGATATCGATTGGCCGGCCCTTAAGGCACGCCTGGACGCAGCTTTGTTGCCCCTAACGCAACAATATTCGCCGGATAACGTGCCCAACCTGCCGGATCCGTTCCCCCTGTGGCGCCACGCCGAGTCCCCTGAATGATGGCGTGATCGTGTCTCGTCCAGGTTTCACCGATGAAAGGTTCCGGACGTTCTGACAAAGAAGGTTGGCATTCGAACTGGCCGCGGTAAGTTTGCTTTGCCAAAGAACGACGCGTAATTTGCACCGGGTTAGATTGTTTTCTTCCGAGAATTTTCGAAAACGAGGGTAAGGCGACAGCTGAAGCCGACAAAAGCAGGCACGCAATTGCGATAGCGCATAATCAAAATACAGGAGGATGTCAGAATGAACGCTTTCACCCTTGAACCTATGGGGACAACCACAGTTGGCGCGGGCAGTGTCGGTGAAGTCGCACAACATGTGCAAGCCCATGGCGCCCGCGCCTTCGTCGTGAGCGATCCCGGTGTGCAATCGGCAGGCGTTTTGGACAGTGTAACCAAGGCGCTGGCCGGCGCGGAAATTGACTTTGTGGCATTCGTCGATGTCGATCCGAATCCCACCGACGCAAATGTTGCGGCCGGCGTGGCTGCGCTGCGAGACTTTGGCCTCGAGGGGACCGTGATGGTCCTCGTCGGCGGGGGCTCGGTGATGGACTGCGGCAAATACATCGCCATGGCGGCGCCATCCGGCATTGACGACCTATCGCTGGCTTTCTCGCCTGACCTCGACGAGGCGGACCGGATAGACTTCAACACCATTGCGCCTGCAGCCCAGGTGAGCGCACCTTGCCTGCCGACGGTGGCGGTGCCGACGACCGCAGGAACTGCGTCCGAGACCAATGGCGGTGGGCTGATTACGCAAAACGCCGACCACCGCAAGCTGACCTTCGGCAACCCAGAGGTTAAGCCGCGTGCCGTGGTGTTGGACCCGATGCTAACTGTGGGTCTGCCAGCGGGCGCAACGGCCGCCTGCGGGATGGACGTGTTGACCCACGCCATCGAGTGCTACACCTCCACGAAATCTAATCCCTATGCCGACGGCCTCGCCCTGCAGGCGATCCGTCTCACCGGTCAGTGGTTGCCGCAAGCCGTGGCCGAGGGCAGCGACGTTGAGGCCCGGACATCAATGCTGATGGCGTCCCACCTCGCAGGACGTGCGTTTTCGTCGGGCCCCCTCCTTGGGCTTGTTCACGCTACGGGTCATCCTGTTTCCGGCACATACGGCGTAGCCCATGGGCAGACGCTTGCGACCATGTTGCCCCATGTCATGCGATTCAACTTGGAGGCCGTCGCAGATCGGTATGCTGACGTTGGACTTGCCCTCGGTGTGGCTCACGATGCCCACGCGGCGATCGGCGCGGTAGAGAAGCTGTCCGCCACCGTTGGAACAAACCGCAGCTTGAGCGATCTTGGCGCCAAAACCGGGGATATCGATGCGCTGACAACGGATGCGCTTCGCGACATGATCATTTTGAATACGCCGCGTTATCCGAGCCGCGAAGACGTCAAAGGGCTGTACCAGCTCGCGATGTAGGTGAATGAGCCACATACCTGTCACTCTGCTCACGGGGTTTCTCGGTAGCGGAAAATCCACGCTCCTAACACAGATCCTGCGCGATCCCCGGTTTAGCGATACCGCCGTTGTCGTCAACGAATTTGGCGAGGTCGGGCTCGACGGTTATCTGATTGAACATGCGAGTGACCAGATCGTCGAGATGACATCGGGTTGCCTTTGCTGCACGATCCGGGGTGACATCCGGCAAACCCTTCTCATGCTGTATAGCCGACAGGACCAAGGGGAAATCCCTATGTTCTCTCGCCTGGTTGTGGAGTCTACCGGGCTCGCCGATCCGGCCCCCGTCATCCATACCTTGATGAGCGATCCCAGGCTCGACCGTCGCTACATGCTGGGCGGTATCGTCACCACGATCGACGCTGTCAATGGTGAGGCAACCCTGGAGACCCACCCCGAATGTCTAAAACAGGCCGCCGTCGCCGACCGTCTGGTCCTTACCAAAACAGACTTGGTCAATGATCCGATCTCGGCCAAGGACGTAAAAGCGTTAAAAGCAAAGCTACACGCTCTCAACCCGGGTGCGCCGGTCTTTGACCGCCATGACCCCTCCTTCAATCTCAACCGTCTGTTCGACACCTCGCTCTACAATCCACAGACCAAGACCATGGATGTGCGCAACTGGTTGAATGCCGAGGCGGAATTGGACGACAGCGATCATCATCATGACCATGGGCATGGCGAACATGCCCATCACCACTACGAGCAAGACCCACATGACGTAACCCGACACGGCACCGATATTCGGGCGTTCACGCTAACCTTCGATGAGCCGGTGCAGATCGAAACTTTTGGCAGCGCGCTCGAAGCGCTGACTCTCACTCAGGGTGCGAACCTTCTTCGGCTCAAAGGGATCGTAAACACTGCCGACCGCCCAGGAAGGCCGCTTGTTATTCACGGCGTCCAGCATGTGTTCCACGATCCGGTTTGGCTTGATGCCTGGCCGGATGCGGATGAGCGAACGCGCCTCGTCTTTATTACACACGGGATCGAGCGGAAAACGCTGGACGATTTCTTTAAAGCCTGGATCAGATCAGCAAATGGCGATTGGCGATAGAAACTGACTGGTCTCCTAGAACATTAGGGCGCGTTTAGGTCTATCGGCCGTCACTCATAAGAAGCAGCCGGTCGGAAGAACCCCGAGCCATCCGAATGCTTTGGTGATTCAACTTGCCAGACGTGATGAGATGTCGTAAACGAAGCATTATGTTATAATGTAACATTGCTCGGGGGCAATATGCAGTTCAAAAGAAAAAACTCGCTTCGGTATGCCGTTTGCGGCGTCATCGCGTCGGCAACCGCCGTGGCAGCGTTGAGCGCACAAGCTGAGGCGCGGGACGAAATCATCGTTTCTGGATCGCCATTGGAGCGCACAAACGTGGACCAAGTGGGAGCGATTACCGACCTCGACCGGGATGAGATCCAACGTCAGGGCGGGGCGACGCTCGGTGAACTTCTGGCGAAAACGCCCGGCATCGCAGAATCTTCTTTTGCGCCAGGCGCCAGCCGGCCGATCATCCGTGGTCTGGACAATTTCCGCGTACGCATACAAGAAAATGGCGTGGGGGCTCACGGCGTTTCGGACGTCAGTGAAGACCACGGGGTGCCCATTGATCCGCTCGCGGCCCAACGCATCGAGGTGATCCGCGGCCCGGCCACGTTACGGTACGGCAGTCAGGCCATTGGTGGCGTTGTGAACGTCCTCAACAATCGCGTGCCGACGGCAGCGCCTGAGAACCTGATTGACGGCGAAGCGTTCGCCAGTTTCAACACCGTTAACACCGGATTTGAAGGCGGTGGTCTTTTCGACATTGGCGCCGGAAACTTTGCCGGTCACTTTGACTGGTTTTATCGCGACACGGACGATTACGACATTCCACAGGCGCCCGGCGAACAAGACAATACGCAAAACGAAACGCTGGGTGTGTCCGGCGGGGGCTCGATCGTTTTTGATGACGGCTTCATCGGGGCGAACGTGTCGTACTTCGATAGCGAGTACGGCATTCCTGGAGAAGCGGCCGCCGAAGACGTTTTCATTGACTTAGACCAAACCAAAGTGGTGGTGCGGGGGGAAGTTCGCAATGTGAGCAACTTTATCTCGACTCTGAGACTTGATGGCGGATATTCAAACTACCTCCATGACGAGGTGGTGGGCGAGACCGGCGAAATCGGCGCCACGTATGACAATGAAGAATGGGAACTGCGCGCGGAAGCCCTGCACACACAATTCGGACCCTTTGAAGGGGCGATCGGGTTCCATTTTGCGCACCGGGATTTGGAAGCCTTCGGAGAAGCGAGCGAATTGATCGCGCCGTCTGACCGCCAAAGCTACGGCTTCTTCCTGTTCGAGGAAGCCTCGCTGACGGAACAGTTGACTCTGCAAATGGCGACGCGTGTGGAGCATGTGGAGTTGGACGGGTTCGGCGTAACACCGCCCAGCCTGAACGGCAGCGTATTGATGGCCGAAATCGACGATTTCGGCGCGGACTCGCCACGTGACTTCACGCCCATTAGCGGTTCAGTGGGCTTGGTCTTCGATCTCGGCAACCAAATCGCTCTTGGCGGCAACGTGCAATATGTCGAGCGCGCGCCGGCGCTGCTTGAGCTTTATTCGAAAGGTCCGCACGAAGCGACGGCCACATTCGAAGTCGGCGATCCAAACCTGGACAAGGAAAAAGCGATTTCATTTGAAGCCACCCTAAAGAAAGATGAGGGCGACTTCACATTCGGTTTGGCCGGCTTCTATACAACCTACGACGGCTTCATTTTCCGTGAGTTGACCGGATTTGTTTGCGGTGAAGAGTTTGAATCTTGCGGTATAGAGGGAGACCCGGGTGTTGAAGACGAATTAACCCAATTGGCCTTCCTGCAAGAAGACGCGGATTTTTACGGCTTTGAGGCCCAAGCAGCGTGGAACGCCTTTGAAATGAACGGTGCCACCATCGGTTTCGACGGCCAGTTCGACTTCGTCCGGGCGGAGTTTGACGACGGCGCAAACGTGCCGCGCATCACGCCACTACGTTTCGGTGCAGGTGCCTTCTACGAAGGCAATCGTTTGTTCGCGCGGATCGGCGCTTTGCGGGTGACCCGTCAAGACAATGTCGCGACCAACGAAACAGAGACAAGCGGGTATACGGACCTTCGATTGGAAGCGAATTACACCTTCCCGCTGGCAGGTTCCGACACGCGCGCGGTTCAGATTGGCGTGGTCGGATCGAATCTTCTCGACCAAGACCAGCGCAACCATGTGTCTTTCCTGAAAGACGATGTGTTGAGACCCGGCGCGAGTGCGCGTCTGTTCGCCCGCTTGATCTTGTAGGCGTGTTGGACGGGGGTCATAGCCCCGTCCGCAGGTCCCCAAACGCAGACACGTAATCCTCCCGGTCGGCGTTGCAAACGCCGACCGGGTGCGTAATTTCTACTGAGAGATCCGCAGTGAATTGTCAGTTCTCGCGGCAGGCCATCAATTGAACATACGGAGCGTTAGTTCCAGCAACGGGCGCATCGTTAGTTCCGTCACCGTCGCGGTCTTCACTGTGGCTATTCCGCTCTCTAACTATTTCGCGCGCCGACAGGTGCGTCCCGTTGTCTGAGAGCTTGAATCCGCTGTTGTTGTTTCCAGATAACACAACCCTCGTGTAAGGATGGGCGTGTTCGCCCGCCGAGCGCATCTCTTGGTCTGCCAACGCGGTTCCGACGGTTGCTTCGGAAACTCCACCATCCGTCAACCCAACGACATAACGGCCCATGGCATTTGCATAAGGACTCCAGTTTTCTGGACACTCACTTCCGTCAAAGAATGCAATCATTTTTGACCTTGGTGCTTGCGCATTTGCGGAAGTTGTGACCGTCGCAGCGGACAGGTAGATACTAGCGCCTGCTAATGCAATAAATGTCCCGGCGACTACAACAATCGTGATCTTCTTCATCGGTACACCTCCAGCAATGGTTCTATTGTGATAATTTTGTAAGCGCCTTCCGGGAGTTGCGCTTATGGCGCGGTTCATACACTCGGCGCTCCAAACATCCACCGGCGCGGGTTGCTAAATGGTGTGGTTACTAGGAAAGCAAGATTTAGATGGAGCACTTAATTGTTCTAATTCTTCTTCTCGTTTTTATCCTTGTATCTCTTTCGAGAAGAAAGAGTACAAAACCCATTGGCCGTCAGAGTGCCCCTAAGAATCGTCAGCGTGTTGAACTCAGAAAAAAGGCACTCAGCAGTGTTTCCATACGCCAAGTTTTTGATGAACTTCCACAAATGAAAGTGTTGGAGATCGTCGACGGCGACACCGTGATTGTCTCAAAGGGCTGGAACGAGCTTAAGATTCGATTGGACTCTATTGATTGTCCAGAAGCCGGTCAGGATTGGGGAAATACTGCCAAATACGGCCTAATCAAACTCATTGGCGGGAAGAAAGTACGCGTCGAAGAGCATGGGTTAGACGGCTATGGAAGAACTCTCGGAACAATCTATGTTTGGCATAGTCAAAAAAATGAATGGCTAAATGTGAACGAGAGAATGGTTACTCTTGGGCATGCATGGGTGATGAGAAAATACTATGGCCATCTACCCAAGGATCGACAAAACAAACTAAACAGTTTGGAGCGCTGGGCTAAATCAAGAAAAGTCGGACTGTGGAAAACTTCTAACCCCATACCGCCTTGGAAGTGGAGAAACGAATTGGAGTAATTGTCCGAGCAAGAAGGATGGAGAAGCAGCACTTGATCGTCAGTCATCGAGATCTCATCCGACTGTTTGCTGGAAGACAAGTGGATCCGCAATGGCGAAAGTCAAAAACGGAGGCCCTATGTCTCCGGCCTCTACCCCGCTGCCTCGCCGAATTTGAACCCTTCATAGCCCGCCGCGGCGATGGCATCGCACACTTGCCGGTAAGTGCCCACGCCGCCCACATAGGCCATGAACATCTGGGTTTTGCCGGGCACGTTGGCGCCCATATACCAGGAGTTGGCTTTGGGGAAGAGCGTCAGGTGCGCCTGAAGATCCGTATGCGTCGCCCATTCGTCTTCGGCGTCGGTTTCCGCTTCGATGGTCGCCAGATTTCGCTCGCGCATCCATGAAATGCAGTCGGTAATCCAATCCACATGCTGTTCGATGGAGACCAGCATGTTCGAGAGCACAGACGGGCTGGACGGTCCCGTAATGGTGAACAGGTTGGGGAAGCCCGCAACGGCAAGACCCAAATAGGTGTGCGGCCCGTGGGCCCATTTGTCTTTCAATGACACGCCATTCTTGCCCCGTATGTCCACGGCGGTGAGTGCGCCGGTCATGGCGTCGAACCCGGTGGCGAACACGATGGCATCGAAGGCTTCTTCGCCGGCGCTGGTTTTAATGCCCGTTTCGGTGATTTCGACGATGGGCGTCTTGCGCAGATCGACCAGCGCCACATTGTCCCGGTTGAAGGTCTCGTAATAATCCGTGTCGATACACGGCCGTTTGGTGGCGAACGGGTAATTGCGCGGCATCATCGCCTCCGCCGTCTCCGGATCTTTCACCGTTTCGCGGATTCGCCCGTGAATGTAATTCGTAATGTGGTCATTGGCTTCCTGATCGATCTGGATGTCGGTGAAAGTGGATTGCATAGCGATGAGAAGCCCCGAATCCCATGCTTTGTCGTAGCGCCGTTTGCGTTCCGCTTCGTCCACCATGTGCCAAGACTCAAGCGGGCGCGGCGGATCGACGATGGCGGCGGGCATCATGCGCTGTTCCGACCGGTATTCCCGGTAATGGGCTTTCATGTCGGCAATTTCTTTATTGCCGAGCGGCCGGTTTTTTGCCGGCATGGAAAAGGCCGGGGTGCGTTGATAGACCTTCAGCGCGCTGGCTTGTTCCGCGATCAGCGGAATGGATTGAACGGCGGACGAGCCTGTGCCAATCACGGCCACACGCTGACCCGTGAAATCAACCCCTTCATGGGGCCACCGGCCCGTCACGTAAGTGGGGCCCTTGAATTTATCCGCACCAGGAATATCCAATTCCTTCGGCACGGACAGGCAGCCGGTCGCCATGATGAAATAGCGGGCGGCCACCACTTCGCCTTTATCGGTGTAGATGAGCCATCGCTGATCGTCTTCGTCGAAGACGGCCCGCTCCACGCGTGTGTCGAAGGTGATGTCCTTTTTGAGATCGAAACGCTTGGCCACATGCTCTGCATATTCAAGGATTTCCGGCTGGGTGGCATAACGCTCGGACCATTGCCATTCCTGCTCCAGATCGGGCGAGAACGAATAGGAATAAGCCATGCTTTCAATGTCGCAGCGGGCACCCGGATAGCGGTTCCAATACCAGGTGCCGCCAACGCCGCCGCCCGCTTCGAACACGCGGGCGGACAGTCCCAGTTCGCGCAGCTTATGCAACTGGTAGAGGCCCGAGAAGCCGGCCCCGACGATCACCGCGTCCACCGTCGATCCTTTGGCCAAATGACGGTCGATCTGCTCGCCCACATAGTTGAGCGCTTTGGTGGCCCCCGGCAGCACATCGTGCATGGTGAAAAAGCCGTGCATTTGGCGGTCGAACTGTTTGTGCACCACCGGTACGCCCGCGGCCTTGAGCTTGTCCACATAGGCGTCGCCCTCATCGCGCAGCACGTCATATTGGGCGGTCAACACAAGCGCCGGCGCCACGCCCGACACATCCTCCGCACGCAAGGGCGACGCACCCGGTTCCAAACGCTTGTCTTTGTCGGGCGCGTACTGATCCCAAAACCAAGTCATGGTGTCTTGCGACAAGATGAGCTGGTTGGCGGGGTCGCTGTGGCTTGCACGGTCCATGGCACCGTCCGTCACCGGATAAACCAAGACCTGAAGCGAAAGCTCGGGCCCGCCTTCTTGCTTGGCCCGCTGCGCCATCACGGCCGCCAGATTGCCGCCCGCACTGTCGCCCGCAACGATCAGCGGCAGCCGCGCACCGGCAATCGCCTGCATTTCCCGGTCGACCCATTGCAACGCATCCCAGCAATCATTGGGGGCGGTCGGGTATTGGTGTTCCGGCGCCAAGCGATAGCCCGCCAGCACCACCACGGATTGGGTGCGCGCCGCCAAATGACGCCCGACGGTCATGTAGTCGTCGATATTGCCGATTACCCAGCCGCCACCGTGGTAGTAAACAATCACCGACTTGGGTTCGCCCTGCGGCTTCAGAACGTGGCAGCGTATGGTCGCACCGTCCGTGGTCGGAATTTCTACCGTTTCGATGCCGGCCATCGCGGGCCCTTCATGGCTCATCTGGGCCATGGCGGTGTACATGAGGCGGGCCTCTTCAAGACTCACTTCGTGCAGCGGCGGCGCGCCGGTAGATGCGGACTGAGCCAGAAACGCGGTACTTGCAATGTCCAATGTCACTGCGGGTTCTCCCTGTACTGGTGGCTTTTGCTCAGGAGATTAGTGGTCCCCACGGAGGGGTCAAGGGTGGAGAAAAAGGGGTTCGCCATGCCCACGCAATCGATATACTTCGACCCGTCGCCAACGATCTGGTGCTTTTCATGATCCGCTACATCGACCGCACACGAGATTATTACGCAGCCCAGGGTTACCCTGCGTATCGTTGGGCCCATTTCGATGACGTGCCCTTCGCGCAGCCCGCCAAAAAGCTCAGCGACAGTAATCTCCTCTTGATCACAACGGCTGCGCCCTATCGGCCGGAGCTGGGGGATCAAGGGCCGGGTGCCAAGTACAATGGCGACGCCAAATTCTTTGAGGTGTACACCACACCGGTCGATCCCATGCCCGACTTGCGCATTTCTCACATCGGCTACGACCGGGTGCATTGTAAGGCGGATGACCCCAATACCTGGCTGCCGATCAAGGCGTTAAAGCAAGCCGAGGCCCAAGACACCATAGGCCGGCTTATGGATGATTTAATCGGTGTACCGACGAATCGTAGCCAACGCACAACGATGGAACAGGATGCCCCCGCGGCCCTGGCAGCCGCACGGGCCATGGCGGCAGACGTCGCCCTGCTGGTGCCCACCTGACCCGTGTGTCATCAGTCGGTCAGTTTGATCGCCCGTCATCTGGAAGGAAACGGCATTCCCACAGTGATCATGGGCTGCGCCCGCGACATTGTGGAGAACGCCGGCGTGCCGCGCTTTTGGTGGAGCGACTTTCCGCTGGGCCATTCGGCGGGCAAACCGTTCGATGCCGCCTCTCAACAACAGACATTGGCAGGTGCCCTCGCGCTCTTTGACACCGCGACCGGCCCGCGTACCACGCAAGTGTCGCCCCAGATTTGGGCCGACGACGACGCCTGGAAGGCGGACTTCATGGACGTCTCGAAGCTGGATGACGCGGCCATCGCCAAACTGCGCGCCTCTCACGAAGCGGTGCGCGCCACCGCCCGCGCGAAACAGCTCTAGCTGCATCTATCATCAAGGAGCAAAATTAAGGTGTGAACTGGACACTCGTGTGAGAGCAACACGGATCATTTTCTAAGACTCTCCCAATTTGTCCCCGGCGCGCATGAGTATCGCAACCGCCTGTGCCCGTGTTGAGGCATCGAGTTTGTTCATTGCAGACGAAATATATTCGTTCGTGGTGGCCTGCGAGATACCTAGAATGGCAGCTATGTGTTTCGTCCGTTTCCCCAGTGCTGCCCAGAGCAAACACTCTCTTTCTCTCGTCGTGAGAGTTTTGAAGCTCTGATCTCCTTTGCCAGCTGATTTGTTGCCAATCTGTGTCATAGAGGTGCAAGTCCCCACAGCGCTGCACGTGCGCTAGCCTGTATGCGGGTTGAAGCGCCAAGACGTTTCATCGCGCTCTGAATATGTTCGTTGACTGTCGCATCTGAAATCCCAAGCCGCTCAGAAATCTGCGAAGAATTCAGGCCTGATGCAGTCCACTGAAGACACTCTCTTTCTCTTGTCGGCAAACATTGTAGATGACCATCTGATCCCAGTTCACGCAGGCGCGCTCCTTCCGAGAACCATGAAAGAGCGAGTTTGAATTGCCCGGCGCGAAACTTCTTGAATTCGCGAAAGTCTTTCCGTGAGGCGTGTGAGTCAAACGCGATCAGCTCTGATTTGCGGGCACGAAGGTCTACATTCCCATCCACGACCCCAAAACGAATCTCATGGTCGAAATAGTGCCGCGCAAAATGAAGATCTCTGTCGTTCATTGATCTGTGTAGATCTGAACCTTCCCATCAGAACATGGGACGCAAGGTCGTTCCTAGCCGCCTTGCCAAGGGATCGTTCTGGAAATTACCTGCTTGAAGAAACTGCGTCCAATCTTCGCTCACCAACACGCCGGCAACTTGTTGTCGCGTGGCGTTTAACGTTTCTTGTCCCTGACCTTGGCGATATGCATGCGGCAGGGTGGCGCCAACCACAACAAGCAGCGAATTGACATGCACAATGCTCGAAAGCGCAGATATCAGATGTTGACGCGCTTCTTCTGCTGACGCCGAAGACATCGCTATGTGCGCCCATTTCAGCGGGCTCAGGCCTTCTTCAGCTTGTTGGATCGAAGAGCGTTTCATGCACTCACTTTTTCACATACTTACGGGGCTCAACCACCCCTTATTTTTGAGGGGTAGGAAAGGCACGGTCTGATTTGTTTTTCTGTCATAAACAGATTGGAGATCATGCAATGAAAATCAGCTTTGACGATATGACCCCCACATTTTCGGCGGAAGGGGTCGACATGCGGACGCTACGGGTTGGGGGTGACAAGGTTCTTGCACGATACAAATGCGCAAAAGGAACCGATTTTTCAGGCGCCGTCGCAGGACTTCCAGGCGACGCCTGCCCATGTGAACACTGGGGATTTGTGGTTTCTGGGCGCATGACTGTTACGACACACGATGGACAACATATCGAACTGACAGCGGGGGACGCTTTCTACCTGTTGCCGGGACATATGCCTGAATTCCCAGAGGATACGGAGTTTTTCGATTACTCACCAAGACATCAAGTGGAGATGCTCTTAGCCAATATGGGCATTGAACTCCCTTAGCTCGCATAGAAGGGATCTTTATTTCGGAGTGTTCAATGTCTCCTTTGGGCGGACGACGACGCTTGGAAGGCTGACTTCATGGACGTCTCGAAGCTCGACGAGGCGGCCATTGCCAAACTGCGCGCGTCCCACGAAGCCGTGCGCGCCACCGCGCGGGCGAAACAGGTTTAGGGTCTTTAGTCGTGCCGGACTAAATTGTTGGCCGTATGATCGCCGGCGAGCCAGTTTGACAGTTCCTGGTGCGGATTTTTCTGTCGTTCCGCGATCAGCGATGCGGCTTTCGGGTTGTCGACGGTGAGTTCGACAATCAAGCCATCCGGATCCGTTAGATAAAGCGATGAGCAATAGCCGTGATCAAGAACCATCGCTTCGTGGCCGGCATCCTTGGCTTTCTGCGCCACACGATCCATCACATCTTGGGTCGCGTTGAGCGCCACATGGTAAAAGGCAGATGTGGGTTTTGCCTGTAAGTGAGTCTGAGCGGCGGCAGGATCGGCAAGCTGGAAAAAGGCCAAACTGCTGCCATCCTCTAGATCAAAAAAGGCATGACAATAGGCTTGATCGCCCTCTCCTTCGCACCAGGTGACCGAGAGGGGCAGTCCAATAACGTCTTCATAAAACTGTCGGGTGGCCTCCAAATCACTCGAAACGAAGGCATGATGATGCAATCGGCTGGGCCTCGGATTTGTGGAGTTCATGACGTTCCCTCTGAGTTTGCGGTTGCTTTCATAAAAATCGATTCCAACATGTCGATATGCTCATTGATGATTTGCTCATCATACGGATCATGGCCGGTGACCTGCTTAAACTCTGTTCCAAAGGCGAAAATGGACGTCGCCGCGCCAATAAACAAATAATGCAAACGCGCGGGATCGCCGGCGATGAAGATCCCCGCCTTTTGTGCCCGCGCGATGAGGGTCAACGGGGCAAGCTCTGACGCGTTCAAGATGTTGTCGATGAACCAGTCCATCCTCTCCGGGCTGTAATTGGCTTGAAGCATGAACCGGTTGAGTGCTGGGCATTCCGCGCTGAACAAAACGAATTCGCGAAAGATCAGCCGCAGAAATTCTGCTTCCCGGACGCCTGCCAATCCTTTCGCCCGATCAGACAGGCGGCGTTCGAGTTGCCCTAGAACATGCCGTGCGGTGGCCTGCCACAGCATTTCCTTGCAGCCAAAATGATGCTGGATCAAACGGTGGTTGATCCCGGCCTGCTCGCCAATTCGGCGCAGGCTCGCCCCTTCATATCCATGATCGGCAAACTCCAGCAGAGCGGCTTCAAGGATCGCGTCTTTCGTTTGAACCGTGCGTTGTTGCGTTTTGCGCCGGGTCTTCGTTTTCGTGCCGTTTTGTGCGAGCGCGCCCTGAGGCATAGCGGCTTCGGGCCTTCCATCAAATTTTCCGATTGCATTAAATTACACGATCGTGTAGATAAGTCAAAATAAATTAGACAATCGTCGAATTTTTGTCTTAGGACCAGCAGCAGGCAGATTGCGCACGGAGGTATCTGATGCCTTGGGGACCACACGCAAAAAGGGGCGCCATCGCGCTCACCTTCGATAATTTCGGCGAGGCCTTTGATGTGCAGCAAGGAAAGTGGCCGGTGGATAAACCATTGGGCCAACATTACACGGCGGTGGAGGTTCTGCCGCGTCTGCTGGAAGTTTTGAGCGCCAACAGTGTGTCAGCAACCTTCTTTGTTGAAGCGTGGAATGCGGAAGCAAACCCCGCCTCTTTGCGGACCATGGTGGAGGCCGGGCACGAGGTCGCCTTGCACGGCTGGCAGCATGAATTCTGGTTCGCCCAGACCGATCAAGAGCGTGACAACATTCTCGAAAAATGTTTGGCGGCAACTTCGAAAATCGACATTACACCAGCAGGGTTCCGGCCACCTGGCGGTCTGTCGACGGATGATTCCACCCGTCTGCTGGGTGCCGCGGGATTGACCTATCATTCGCCTGCGGGCGACGAGGTTCTTGTCGCCGATGGCATGACTTCTTTGCCTTTCCGATGGACCGATGTTGACGCCCTTTACCTAGAGCCGCAATTGGGGATCGTGCGCAAAGAACTCTATGGGGCCGAAGACCTCAAAACGCTCACCGACTGGCAAGCCGTTCTGGATTGCGTCATTGAGGACGCACGCGATCAAAATCAGTGCCGTGTCCTGATTTTTCATCCCTACCTCATGGGACAGTCCAAAGATCAGTTCGATGTTTTTCAGAATTTTCTGCAGCGCTTAGGCACCGCCAGCGACATATGGGTTGCGACCTGCCGAGAAATATCAAACTGGGCGCAGCAGAACGCGGACGCGCTTCAGCTACAAGAACGCTCCGGCAATGCATGATTAAGACGATGAACAAGAACTCGAGCAGGCGGGTGATTATCATTGGCGGCGGCTGCCTGGCCACTCAAATGTCTTTGCCTTGGGCGACGCTGCAAGCGCGGGCGAGGCCATGACCATCGTTGCGATTGCCCGGCAAGCCCCTTGGCTCGCTTGACGAATGTCGCTTTTGGGCAGAAGCCGGCCACAAGTTACATGCGACAGTCAGCCGAACCACGCCCTCAAATCTCTAATGTCTGATGTTGAAGCCTAAGCAGACATTAGGGAGAACCCCCCGCTGATAAGATATCTGCTCCCCATCGAAAATCATTATGCTGCGCGCCAATAGATCGCCTGTCTGAATTTTCTGTCCACAATCAGGTATTGTTTCTGTCTCACCGACATATCCTGGGTTGAAAACACTTTAGCCGGAGTTATGCTAAAAGAAATGGAGGCGTCGCATGGCATTCTATAAAGACCTGAGGAACAAAGACCGATATCCGGAAGGGAGCAATAAGCCTGGACAGTCAGGCTGGATCGCAAAACACCTGAAGGACCTTAGGGGTCAACTCAAAGATGAGATAAGAGGCCAACGGCAGCCAAACTCATTGATCATTGGGTCTTGGAATATCAAACACTTCGATGGAGGGCGCCCGCGTCTTCCCGAGAGCTTTCACTATATTACCGAGATTATCGATCATTTCGACATCTGCGCTCTGCAAGAGGTCAAAAATCTTTGGGCCGTCGAAAGGCTATCGCGGCTGCTTGGTCCGAATTGGGACTTCTTCATCAATGATAGTTCCGATGTCGGGCGCGGCAATCATGAACGCATGGCATTCCTGTACAACACCAATAAGGTTCGCTTCCGGAGTTTGATCGGCGAGCTGGGGTTTGATCAACGCGACTTGACCGGTGATGAGCCGATTTCGCGCGCGCCCTTCTTCGCAAGCTTTCAGGCGGGGTGGTTTCGTTTCACGTTATGTTCGGCGCACATCGCGGCAAAGGATCAGGCAGGGCTTCCTTCGAGGGCAGAAGAAATCGGACTGATTGCGAAAGAGCTTTCCGATCGGGCCAAGAAAGAAGAAGAGGTTTATGTTTTTCTAGGTGATATGAATACTGATGATCGTGAGCATCCCGCGTTTAAAGCGTTGGAGGCAAATGGATTCTCGGTTCCCCATTTCCCACCGACCAATTCCACCGGCGAAAAATATTTTGATCTGATCGCATTCGCCGGTCCGGAAAACATATCAAATCGATTGAAGTTCAACGTGGTCGATTATCACAAATCTGTTTTCACCGACGCCGAAAAATCAGATTACGAGCCGTTGTCCAAAGCGATGAAGGATCGTCCCTCACGAGAGTATTCTGATTATTGGAAATTTCATCACGATAGCTATGCCGCCATAGAAAGCGGCAATTTGGGTGATGGCTACGCCGATTGGGACTCCGAATATTCGAGCTGGCGCACCAACGAAATGAGCGATCATTTGCCTGTATGGATTGAGCTCAGAACGGACTATTCAGACGAATATCTTGATCGCTTTATCTCAACTTAGAGCATTTCCGAGTCCACTCTACAGCCGCAAACTCGCAGAACGAAACGGATCTCGTCGCCGGTCCGCATTTGATATGCCGACTGAAAGTTCAATGCTCTTTGGATAGATTTCTGAGGAAAGCGTTGACGAATGCGATCGGGCGATTTGATTGGAGACCGTAAAGGAAACGGCGAACGCCTTTCGGCGACCGACCATCATCCGCCAAGCAGTACCGTTGAAGATTATATCTTTTCGGTTTCTTTAGGCACCGAGACACGACGGGGCTTGGATTCGGCTTTGGGCTTGGGAAGGAGCCGGAAGCGTGTCTGGCACCAGGCGAACTCGACACCCACATCCAGCAAGGCATCGGACCGTCCGCACGGGCACGCAAATTCCATGACGTCCAAGACCCGATAGGTCTCTCCAGCGACGAGCGGCACGGGCTCTCCCGTCATGTGGTTCGGGGCCACATTCACGCAGAGAACCAGATCACCACGACCGACGGCATAGCTCATAGCGTCAATGTTTTATCACAAAGGGTGCGCTCGGCCTACACGCCCGATTATTGAGGTTCCTTGCCAAAATGAGACGGGACCGGCTGAGATGAGGCATGTACGTTTTGGGGCCAACGTAGCCGCTTACCCCAGAGCAAGTCTGACCCAGATTTGCTCTAGACAACTATTTCTTCCAATCTTCCGGGGCAAAGAACGGGGCAATCTCAAACATGGATTTCGCCTTGCCAGTCTTCATGTACCGATCCAAGCTCTCTACATATGATTTAGCAAATAGGTGACGCGCCTCTGACCACCATACGGCGCCTCCAGGTGTGCTCAATAGCGCTGCCATGTCATGTTCCCATGCATCTTGCAGTTCTTTCTCGATCAGACCTGCCTCATAATCTTTGAAGATCGACTGAGCCTGATGGATCAACGGATGAATTGTGCAATGAAAGTGAAACTGTTCGTCGCGAGACAGAGAGTCAAAGAAGGCTAAGCCTCGGGTATGGATTTGGCGATTCTCTTCAGACAATAGATCCTGAAAGTATGAGTACGAATTAGCAGCATCGCGATTGCTTTCAGCTTTCGCGACTTTTGCAGCGTGATTGACTTCACGCGCTAAGTACAACAGCGACAATACGACAGCGATTGTTCCCACTATCTGAGCGATCGCGGCCCATTCCATCCAATCCATCGTTCCCTCCCGACTTGCCGTATTGAAGGTCTATCGAAATCCGGACCGGACAGACAGAAGAATCTTAATTTGAGCGTTTTGTTGTCCTGGTGGACCGCTCTAATCTCCTTCGAACGCCGCTTCCAGGGCGGCGATGTCGATCTTGCGCATCTTCAACATGGCGTCGCGGGCCCGGGCGGCGGCGGTTGCGTCATTGTGATTGATCAATTCGACCATGCGTTTCGGAACGATCTGCCAGGAGACGCCATATCTATCCTTGAGCCATCCGCACATGCTTTCCGTGCCGCCATCGGCGGTGAGCTTGTGCCACAGGCCGTCTGTCTCCGCCTGATTTTCCGTAAGTACACTGATCGATGCGGCTTCGGTGAGCTCATACATGGGCCCGCCATTGAGGATCATCATCGGCGCGCCGGCAAGGGTGAATTCCACCACCAACGGGTCTTCCTCATGGGCCGCAAATTCCTGATCGATCCGGCTGTCGGGCAAAAGGGACACATAGAACTCCGCCGCCTCCCGGCCCTTGCCATCGAACCAAAGACAGGTACGTACTTTCTGCTGCATTCCCGGCATGGCATGGCTCCTCTTGGTCAATGTCGGCGCCTCCATCGGGACGGCGCCCGCTCTCAAATTCTGCTGGCCTCCGGTGATCGAAGTCCCGTACACTGCCGCCATTGACAATGAGAGTGCAACCTAATGAACATTCATGATCTTACCATGACCGGCATTTCCGGCGAGGATATCAGCTTTGCTGATTTCCGCGACGAGGCAATGCTGATCGTCAATCTTGCCAGCCAATGAGGCCTCACGCCTCAGTACACAGGTCTGTGTACCCTCCAATCGGAAAATAACGGTCTCACGGTTCTCGGTTTTCCATGCAACCAATTCGGCGCGCAGGAACCGGGCACCAATGAAGAAATTCTTGAGTTCGCCACCTCCAAATACAACGTCAACTTCCCAATGTTCGCCAAGATTGAGGTGAACGGGTCGAACGCGGCGGATTTGTATAAGTGGCTTAAGTCTCAAGCGCCCAACGATGATGGGTCCGAAGACATTCCTTGGAACTTCACCAAATTCCTGGTGAACAAGGACGGCCAAGTGGTGAAGCGCTTCAACCCGCAGGCAACCCCCGAAGAGGTGGGCGCCCAGTTGGGTGGGTTGCTTTAAAAAAAACACCGCTCATCCCGGCCGCGCTGCAAGCGTGAGCCGGGATCTTTGAATGAGACGAGCAAGATCCCCGCGGGAGTTTATGCTCGCGCCGGCCGGAGGCCAGGCACGGGCGCTGGGACGACAACTTGGCGTCTAGGCGACCCGATAACGCAAATCTGCAGCCTAACCCACCAGCTTGCGCACTTGGTCGAGCGGCGGGATGCCCGGCAGCGGCAGGATGACCGCATCGTCAAAACCTGCCTCCGCATACTGATCAAGATCGACCTTTAGTTTGCCCAGATCCGTCTCGCCGCTCACATTGATGGTGGTGACGATGGCCCGCTTGCCGCCCGCCGCGCGGTATTCAGGCGCCACGGCGCACACTTCGTCGGGCGTGCGGTGCATGCCCGAGGCGATCCAACCATCGAATTCCTTCGCGGCGCGGGCAACGCCCTTGCCCCAGGTGCCGTAGACCATTTTCGGCCCGCCCTGCACGGCCGGCCAGGGTTTGTGGTTCGACCCGCCCGTGCCGCCGGTCTCGAAGATTTCCCGCAAGGTGGCAAGCGTTTCATTGAACGCCTTGAAGCGGCCCGGATAATCCCGTCCGTAGGCGTCGTAATCCGCCTGGGTCGAGCCCGCGCCCACACCGAGGATCAACCGGTCGCCGCACATTTGGTGCAGCGTGAAAATGCGGTGCGCCAATTCCATAGGATGGTAAAGGGGCAGCTGCAAAATGCCGGTGCCAAGCTCCACCTTGTCCGACAGGTTGGCGGCGACAGCGAGCGCCATCAAGGGATCCGACATCAAAAAGCCGCGGCCGATGGCTTGGGCCGACCAGATGCTGTCAAAGCCCGCGCCCACATAAGCGTGCACTTGTTCCGTCAAAGCGTTCGTGTTCGCCCCGTCCAGGATCGGTCCGAACAAAATGCCCATGCGCATGAGTATACCTCTTTTCGTTTTCTGTCCCCGCGCCTCCGCGACGGATCAGTGTACCAAGTTTGGCGCGCTCGCGGCACACAGCCCCTTTTGTTTCACATATGCGATTGATCGTCCGCTCGTACCGCATGGGGCGCCTTCAATGGCGTAAGATCGAAATGCGCAAGGGAGGCACATGATGACCGATACAGACGGGCTCGACGGTAAAGTGGCCATCGTCACCGGCGGCGGGGCGGCGGGCGACGGCATCGGCAATGGCCGGGCGGCGGCGATCTTACTCGCCCGCGCCGGGGCCAAGGTGGTGGTGGTCGACCGCTTGGCCGACACCGCGCAAGTCACGGTGGACATGATCGCCGAAGAAGGCGGCACGGCAATTGCGGTCGACGGCGATGTAACGTCGGAAGCGACCTGCAAACACATCGTCACATCGGCGGTCGATGCCTATGGCGGCGTCGACCTGCTGGACAATAATGTGGGCGTGGGCAGCCTCGGCTCCGTGGTGGACGAAGACCCGGAACAATGGGACCGGGTCATGCGCATCAATGTGAATTCCATGTTCCTCATGTCGAAATACGCCATTCCGGAAATGGTGAAGCGCGGCGGCGGCGCGATCGTGAACGTGTCGTCCATCTCGGCCCTGCGGCCGCGCGGGCTCACGGCCTATTCCACGTCCAAGGGCGCGGTGATCGCGCTCACCCGTGCCATGGCGGTCGATCACGCAGACCAGAACATTCGCGTGAACTGCATCGCCCCCGGCCCGGTGTTCACACCATTGGTCGCCGCCGCAGGCATAACGGATGAAGACAGGGAGCGGCGCCGCAAAGCCTCGCCCCTGGGCATTGAAGGCACCGGCTGGGATGTGGGGAATGCGGTCATTTTCATGCTGTCCGACAACGCCCGCTACATCACCGGCCAAACCCTTGTGGTGGATGGGGGCGTCACCTTGAGCGCCGCTGCCCGCTAGAAACACGAAAGGAACCTCATGGCCCGCTTGCCCTATCTGGAAGAAAAAGACCTTACGCCCGAAAACAAAGATCTGTTGAAGCGCAATATCAACCTGGCCAAGCTGCTGGCCCACAGCCCGGGGGCCGCGCGCAGCTTCGGCCAATTGGGCAGTTGGATCCGCTTCAAAAGCACGCTGGACCCCCGCTTGCGGGAGCTCGCCATTCTCAATGTGGGGTGGCTCACCAAGACCGAGTACGAATATTCCCACCACATCAAGATCGGCAAGGAATTCGGCCTCACTGACCGGGACATCGAGGCGGTGCGCGACGGCACCGACGGCAAAGCCACCGGCCTTGATGAACTCAGCCAACTCGTGCTGCGGGCGTCTCGGGAAATGACCGAAGACCAAGCCATCTCGCAGAAGACGTTTGATGCGCTGGGCGCCCAGTTGAGCAACGAGCACATTCTGGATTTGAGCCTGGTGATCGCGTTTTACAATGCAGTGATCCGCATGCTGAAAACCCTCGAAATCGATGTAGAGCCGGAATATCAGCCCTATCTCGACCAATTCCCGCTCCCCTGACCGTGCCGCGATCAAGCTTGTAATATTCGATAAGTGCCGTTGACGGTCGCCTATCTCCGGCGATGATGGCCTCACCAGCCGGGCAAGGAGGGCGAGACCATGACCAAGAAAATTCATGTGGACGGCGCATACGGCAGAAATGACAGCCTTGAGTCCACTCAAGCCATGATTGCCGAGGCTCAAGACCTTGAGGCCAAGGACTTTGATGGCCTCATGATCGCGGAAATCAATCACGACCCGTTCATCCCGCTGGCTTTTGCCGCCCACGGCACGGAAAAAATCAGTCTGCGGACGGCCATCGCCGTGGCCTTCGCCCGCAGCCCCATGACGGTGGCCAATTCGGCGCACGACTTAAACGCGCTTTCCAAAGGGCGTTTCTCCCTGGGACTTGGTTCGCAAATCCGGCCCCACATCACCAAGCGCTTTTCCATGCCCTGGCATGGGCCCGCCAAGCAGATGCGCGAGTTTGCCGAATCCCTCACCGCAATTTTCGATTGCTGGTATGACGGCACGCCTCTCAATTATGAGGGCGAGTTCTACAAATTCACCCTGATGACGCCGGAATTCGGCCCCAAAAACACCGAATACGGACGGCCGAAGATCCTTCTCGCCGCCGTCGGACCGCTCATGATGCAAACAGCCGCCGCCGTGGCCGATGGCCTGATCGTGCACCCGTTTTGCACGGAGGCGTATTTCAAAAACCAAATACTGCCGCGCATCGAGGCGGAACTCGAAGCGCGCGGCAAAACCCTCGACGACTTTCAGATCCACTACCCCACCATGATCGCCACCGGCCACACGGAAGAGCTGTACGAAAAATCCCGCGAGCTCTGCCGCCAACGGATCGGCTTCTACGGGTCCACCCCGGCCTACAAGCCGGTGCTGGCGGAACATGGCTGGGGCGATTTGCAGCCCTTGCTCAACCGCATGACCAAGGAAGGCAAATGGGACAAGCTCGCCGGCGAAGTGAGCGATGAAATGGTCGACACCTTTGCCTGTGTGGGCACGCCCACCGAAGCCGTGGCCAAAGTGAAGGACCGCTTCGGCGGCTATATCGACCGCATCACGCTCGATGCCAAAGCGCCGCCCGACGTGCTGGCCGAACAGCTCAACGTGCTGCGCGCCTAAATCCCTTGCGCGTCGCGCCTTGACATCCGCGGCGCCCACGCCAACATGTGTGTGGTTCAAAACCCAACGGGAGAAAGCTTCATGACAGCCATTGTAATGATCCCGGCGGGCGGAGATTTCCGCGCGGCTTAATCCGCGCCTGTCTCGTCCGGCCGTTTCGGCACCGCCGCAAGCCCTGCTTGCCGCGGCCGGTGTTTCCTATGCGATAGAACGCGCGCGTCTTGAACGTGCGCCTTGATATGGACGAGACCAGTGACCTCTCAAGACATGCCTCAGGCCTTGGGCCTGACCGATTACGGCTGGACGCCGTTTTTCCAATCTCAATTGGACATCAACGACATCGAAACGCTAACGCCGGTGCGCGTGATGGCCGTGCATCGCGGCCATCTGGACGTGGCGGGACCGGATTATGACGGCCCTATTCCTCCGTTTACGGAGAATGGCGCGGACGATGAAGCCGTGACCACAGTGGGCGACTGGCTGTTGATCGACGCGGCCACCCATCGCCCGCGCAAAATCCTCACACGGGCGAGCTTGTTTAAACGTCGGGCGGCGGGCACCAGCCGCCGCACCCAATTGATTGCCGCCAATGTGGACACGCTGTTCATCGTGTCGTCCTGCAATCAGGACTTCAACATTGCCCGGCTTGAGCGCTATCTGGCCCTGGCGCGGGAAGCTCAAGTGACGCCGCTGATCGTGCTCACCAAGGCGGATCTGACCGGCGATGCGCAAGATTACGCCCGCCAGGCCCAAGCCCTGCTGCCGGGTCTGCTGGTGGAAGCGGTGGACGCGCGGAATCCAGAAAGCTTGACCTGCCTCGATGCCTGGCTTGGCACCGGACAGACCGTGGCGGTGGTGGGCTCGTCCGGTGTGGGCAAGTCCACACTCACCAACACATTACTCGGGACTGAGGCGATCGCCACCCAAGGCATTCGCGAAGACGACGCCAAGGGCCGGCACACCACCACGGGGCGGGCGCTGCACCGCTTGCCGGGCGGGGCTTGGTTGATGGACACGCCGGGCATGCGGGAGCTTCAGTTGACGGACGTTCAAGACGGCATCGATGATGTCTTCGCCGATGTGGTGGCGCTGGCGGCGGAATGCAGGTTTCCCGATTGCGGTCACAACACGGAGCCGGGCTGCGCCATTCGCGACGCCATAGACGGTGGGGAGTTGGACGCCGACCGGTTGAAACGCTACCGCAAGCTCATCGCCGAGGAGCGCTTTAATAATGAATCCCTGGCGGAACGCCGGGCGCGCTTCAAAGCGTTCGGGAAGATGACGCGAAATTCGCAGAAGAACAAACGGCTCCGGCGGGGGGATGGGTAAGAAACTTTCTTAATCCGCTCATCCCTGCGCCCGTGTCTGGCCTTCGGCCAGCACGAGCATAAACTCCAGCAGGGATCTAAAAAAAGGATCTGTGAGATTCCCGCTTGCGCGGGAATGAGCGGGGAGAGGTGGTGACCCGAGAGGTTTGGACAAGCGCTTTTGTTGTACTCAGCGCCGTGCTACACTCGCCGCGCAGGGGAGGTACTTTTGATGAAAGGTGCCTCAAATGAGCAAACCACTGAAAGCGGCGCAGAAAGCTGCAAAGCGCGTCGCGCCTTCCTCCCACAAACCACTTCAATTGCCGGATTTGCGCCCGCCGGGCCATGATCTGTTGGCGCTTGATCAGCTTGCGGAAGAACTGACCGCCGCCCATGAGCTGGCCTTAACCATGGCGGCCCAAGCCCATGACCATTTGGAGCGGGCGGAAAGCCCGGGCGCCCTTGCCCGAGAGTTCCACACAGCCCATGCCAATGCCAGCGCCTTGGCCGCTGCCCGGCTGATGAATGTCTACCGGCAAGGGCTGCTCGCCATTCACAAGGTGCAAGGCACCAACGAGCAAGTGATCACGGTGAAACACGTGATGGATGGCACACCCTCCAAAGCTCGCCGAAAATGACGCGAAAAATAGGTTCGACAGAGCCTCATCACCGCCCAACGGTCCATGGTGACCTCGCCCTTCGAGACACCGCACTCCGTGCGGCTCCTCAGGGTGAGGTCACATGGAACACCGACAGATTTCCTCATCCTGAGGGCGAGCTGTGCGAGCGTCTCGAAGGATGGGGAAATCGTCAGAAGGGGGAGTGGGCCGGCCGGGCTCATCAACATGCGCATCAACCCCATGCACCCAGCATTCAAGTGCGAAGCTTTGGTAAATGCGGACGTTACAAAACAAGGTCGTCGTCCCAGCGCCCGTGTCTGGCCTCCGGCCAGCACGAGCATAAACTCCAGCTGGGACCTATACCCCCGGTGCTAGAAATGAAAAACCAGTGTTTATGGGCCCCTGCTTTCGCAGGGGCGACAGCAAAATGTAATCGATGGATTGGAACGCAACGGCGTTATTCGCATGAACCCCATGCGCCCATCTCTCACAAGCATTGGGAGAGAGGGTTAAGGTACGCGAACACCGTTTCCCGATGCGGCGCTAAGACTCGAGCGGGACATCAATGCCGGGGCCCCGCCATGAAGAACGGCCGCTGCCGCATGCATGGGGGCAAGAGCACGGGCCCGCGCACACCGGCCGGCCGCCTGGCGTCTCAAACGGCCCGCTGGCGCCATGGCTCTTATGCGCGTTTGGCCCGGGCTCAATCCCGACGAATCAATCAAGTAATCGCGCGCAGTCGCCAAGCAATCCATTCGGCCTATATGGATGCAGACCCAAAACCAAAAACAGCCGAAAGGCGGCGCCCTATGTCCACGGCCCTCACACTGCCAGACACTTTTCCCGCCGACGCGACGGTCCGCGCCTGGTTCACGTTTCGCAGCCCCTATTCCTATCTGGGCATCCACAAAGCGGTGAAAGCGGGCATTCCGTTGCATCTGATTGCCACCTGGCCCGAAGGCGAAGTGAGCTCCACCTCGAGCCCGCGCAAAATGGCCTATCTGATTGAGGATTGCGCACGGCTGTTCGCGGAAGAAGGCTTGCCGTTTGCGCCGCCGGTGGATGTGGCCGAATGGGTGCGCCCCCACGCCGCCTTTCACGTGGCCGAGCAAGCCGGCAAGGGGCAGGCATTCGTCTTACGCGCCTATCAAGCGCGCTGGAGCGAAGGCCGCGATCTGGGCGACCCCGCCATCATCGGCAACATCGCGGAAGAGGTGGGCTTGGACCGCCAAGCAACCATGGATGCCATGGACGATCCGGCCGTTCACCAACAACTCCAATCGATCCGTGCGCAGTTCGCACAAGATGAAATCGTCGGTGTGCCGTTCTTCGTCTATGAGGGCCAGCGTTTTTGGGGCCAAGACCGGCTGGACGCGCTGATCAAGCACATAAACCGGGTTCATGAGGCGCAGGGATGAGGTGTAGACGCGAACAATATGACCCAAAGTCCGCTCATCCCGGCCGCGCATTTGCGCGAGCCGGGATCTCGCCGCCCAAAAACACGGAGATCCCGGATCTGCGCTCCCGATGGTCGCTTGTCCGGGACGAGCGGAAGTAAGGTGTAACCAGGTCGCAGGGGAGGCCGGATGTTGATCCGGGGCCGCAACCGATGTGACACAGAATGGATGCCACGCGCTTTGCGCCCAAATATTTAATCCGCCATCTGACGAATGGTCGTGCCCCGCAGCTTCCGAAAAGCGCGGTAAAGCGGCACCACTACATTTACGATCATGAAGCCCATATTGGTCTCTTGGGCGAACGCGCGGCGCCGTTTCAGGCGCTTGTGCCATTTGTGCAGATTGGGATGCCACGCCAGCGGATAGCCCGCCAGTTCAAGCCGGTTGCTAGAGATAAACCAGGCCAAATCCAGCACCGACAACCGGTCTCCGAGCAGCCATTTGCCGCTGGCAAGCCGCGCCTCCAGCCTATCGAACGCAGCGCGATAAGCCGCAATGGACGCCCGCGCCACATCGTCGGGAATGCCGTTTTCGGCAAAGTTGCGCCACCACGCCACTTCCTTGGCGCGCGACGGATCGTCCACCCCTTCCCTTTCCCAGCGGGCAAGGGTTTCTTCCGATTTGGTGACAACGCCCCGGGGCGTCATGAACCCCATGGTCAGATTGCGCAGATCCATGTGCAACCCGTCTTCGAGATCCAGGGACTCGCGGACGATCGCACGCTCCTCGTCCGTCTGCGGAAAAAACGACGGCTTTTTGGACGGCAGCCCGTCGAGATATTCCAGGATGTCATTGCTTTCCACATGCACCACGCCGTCATGGACCAAGGCAGGCACCACACCGCGCGGATTGATCCCCAAATACCATGTGCTGACATGTTCATTGCGGGCGAGGTTCACGTGGTGCGAGACATATTTAATGCCCTTTTCGCGCATCATGACGCGCACTTTTTGGGAACAGGAACTGCCCCGGAAATGGAGCAAATGCAGCCCTTTCCAGCCGCGCACTTCGGTTGTTTTGACCTGGTCATCGCCCAGAATCATGGCATTCCCCTCTTTTCGACGGAAAGGTCCGTACGCCGACGGTTCCTTTGGCCGGAACGGCTATTTCTTTTCCTTGTCCAGTTCCGCGTACATCTCCCGGGCAATGCGCATGCCGCTCACAGCCACGGGCCATCCGCCATAATGAGCGAGATGCATCAGCATCTCCTCCACGGTCTCAAGCGGGATGCCGATATTGTGGGCGCCCCGCAAATGGATGCGCAGCTCGTTTTCCCGGCCGAGAACAATCAGCGCCGCAAGGGTGATCATGGACCGTTCCCGCAATTCGAGGCCGGGCCGCGTCCACACTTCGCCGAACAGATTGCCGACGGTGTGCTTCATGAAATCGTCCAGCTCACCGCCGTCTCCCGGCGCGCGGCCGAAATAGGTGGTGAGTATGTCGACGCCTTTTTTCAGGCTTTCTTCACTGGGCATGAGGCGTTTCCTCCGTTTATTGACGCAATCACATTTGGTGACCTCGCCCTTCGAGACACCGCCTTACAGGCGGTTCCTCAGGGTGAGGTCACCAAGAGATCGAAAGGATTTCCTCATCCTGAGGGCGAGCCGCGCGAGCGTCTCGAAAGCCTGCCCCGGACTAGATCCGGGGGATGGGGAAATCCGCTTTCCGGTCGTGGTGGTCGTCTCTCTAAACTACTGCGCAAACGAGCCGAGCGGGTCTTTCACCACCTTATTTTCGATGTGGCCGAGCCCGTCGAATTCCACCCGCACCACATCGCCTTCTTTAAGCCAAGGCTGTCCGGGCATGAACATGATCACGCCCGAACTGGTGCCCGTGGCGATCACATCGCCGGGCTCCAACGTGAAGGCCGTGGACAGATATTCGATGATGGCCGGGCAATCGAAAATGAGTTGGCCCGTGTTGGAGTTCTGCCGTTCCTCCCCATTCACGAAGGTCTTGAAATTGAGGTTTGCGAAATCCACTTCATCGGGCGTGACCAGGGCCGGCCCCATGGGGCAGTGGCTGTCCCAGGACTTGCCCATGGTCATGGTGGGGGCCTGCATCTGCCAATCCCGGATCGTCACATCATTGCAGATGGTGAAGCCGGCCACCACGTCCAACGCATTCTCTTTGGACACGCGCCGGCACTTTTTGCCGATGACGATGGCAAGCTCTCCTTCATAATCCAGCTGTTCGGATTCGCCGGGCAAATAAATGTCGCCATACGGACGGTTCACGCTGGACGTTTGTTTGTTGAAAATCACTGGCGTCTTGGGCAGCTCCAACTTGAACACATCTTTCACTTCATTGAAGTGATCCATGTAGTTCATACCCACCGCCAGAATTTTGGGCGGGTTTTGAATAGGGCTTTCAAGAGTCACGTCCGACACCGCCAAGCTGCCGCTTTCGGTTTTGGCGATGTCTTTGGCTTTGCTCAAGGCGGCATCTCCCGCCTGCAGGAAAGACAGCATGTCTTTCGGAAGCGCCGGCGCCACCGCGCTCAAATCGATGATCTTGTCATCCTTCAAAATACCGATACGCGTGTTTCCGCCCTCTGTGAATGTTACCAGCCGCATGGCCGATCTCCTCTATTTGAAGTGGGATTGGAGTTGATTGAGTTGCTCTGCCAACGGATGATCGTCGTTGACGACACTGAAAATGTAGTGGTCCGGCCTGACAATTACGGCCTCATTGAACGCCAGCAGCAAATCCAGTTGCTGGGACCGCCGGGCACTTTCCGGCACGGTCAGGACTTTGGCGCCGATACGGTCGAGAAAGGCCTTGTGTTCCGCCGAGATTTCCCCAGACAGATCCTTTCCGGAAATGACCGCGAAATTGCCCCGATACAAATCGTCCAATTGGCGCTCGCCGCGGCCGTCCAGTTCCACATAGGCTTGCGGAAACAAGAAACCGAAGACTTTGCCGCTATCTTCTTCCGTGCCCCTCGCCAACACGCCGGAGTGCAGCCGCGGAAACCCTCGGCTGCCGCCATAGATCGCATCCATATTCTCCGGCCAATTGCCGGTGACTTGAGCGTCCGCGATGCTGTCCATCAGCTTCCCCACGGCCACCGCGTGATCCACCAGATCATGGGCGTGCGGGTCGCGTTCTTCGTGATAGGTGTCGAGGATTTCTTCTGGTACCAAGCCGCGCTTCAGATAGTCCAGCTTCCAGACCAGATTGGCCACATCACGCATGCCGGCGCACATGCCCTGGCCCAGGAAGGGCGGCGTTTGATGAGCCGCATCGCCCATCAGGAAAATGCGGCCGTCGCGCCACTTGTCGGCCGTGGCAGCATGAAACTGATAGACCGCCGCACGCTCGATGGTGGCTTCGCCACGCTTCACCCACGGCTCAAGCAGATCGTGGATCTTGTCTTCTTCGAGCATTTCCTCGCGGGTCTCGCCTTCATTGAGGCGAAATTCCCAACGCCGCCGCTTGCCCACAATCGGTACAAAGGTGGCGATCCTTTCGGGATCGCAAACTTGTTGGGCGATCAGCGGAAGCTCGACGTCTTTGTCCAACAGCACGTCGACGACCAGCCAATCGCAATCATACCCCAGACTGTTGAAGGTGATGTCGCGCGCTTTGCGAATGGGGCTCGAGGCGCCATCCGCGGCCAAAAGATAAGGTGCGGTGAGGGCGACTGTCGCGCCGCCATCCACAGGTACAATCTCTATTCTGACAGAGTCGGACGTTTGCGTGGGCGCCGCTGCTTCATATCCCAGGAAGGTCGTGATTTTCGCATTTTCCGCCGCATGGGCCCGCAATGTGCGTTCGAAAGTGGGCTGGTGAAAGAAATTGCCGTCGGGCCAATTGTGCGCGCCGACCGTGCCCGGGGGGACGTCAAAGCCCTCAATCCGTTTGCCCTTCGCATCGATAAATTCGGCCCCCAGATTTTGTTCCGTCTGTTCGATAAGCGTGTCGGAGAGACCGATCTCTTGAAACAGCCGCATGATTTCGCCGTCGAACAAAACAGCCCGGGGCAGCGGGTAGACATCTTCCATGCGGTCGATAGCTGCGACAGTCCAACCGCGCCGGGCCAAGGCATTGGCTGCCGTGACGCCAACCGGCCCATATCCCACGATAATGACGTCAAACTCCTGGCTGGCCGCCTGTTTGGCCGGGGCGGTCCCGTTCTGGTCCATGGCGTCAATCTCCCAAAAATGGCTGATTTCTGCGTGTTACGCGTTACACACCAATCTCATACAAAAATGATTATCACCATTTTTGACTGTAGTCAATTTTGATGGTAATCTTTTTCAAATCAGAAAGGGAGCCCAAAGGCAGACAATGATGATTACCGACGAGGCCCAGAAATCGCCCCGCGTTCAGCGTAAGCGGGAACGCGCCCGACAGCGCATTCTCGACGCCGCCGAACGGCTGATGCGGCAGCGGGGTGTCGATGCCGTCACCATTCAAGACATTACCGACGCCGCCGATGTGGGGCACGGCACTTTCTACACCCACTTTAAAACCAAGCTGGATGTGCTGGTGCCTATCTGCGAAGCAACCGCCAAGGCCCACACGCGCCGTATGGACCGTCTGACGGCGGAGATGGAAGACGCGGCCGAAGTGGTTTCAATCAGTACACGGCATTTGTTGCACGCCATTGAAAAGGACCCCTTGTGGACCTGGTTCTTGTGCAACTCCAAACTTCCCATGGACGACATGCGCCGCGGCATAGGCGGCAGCGGCGCACGGGACATTCTGCGCGGCATCGAAATGGGGCGCTTTGCGCCGCTGGCGGTACCTGTCGGCGAACCGTTTCTGCTGGGCGCCATGATCGGTGTGATCCAAGAGTGCTTTACCCAAATCCACGAAGACGACACGGTGGAAGAAACGACGCGTATGGTGCTGCGCACGCTGGGCATTACCGATGACGAAGCACAGGAGATCGCGCATCGTCCGCTGCCGCCCTTACCCGCTTTGGAATTGAACGACGCACCGGCATAGACTTCAGCACGCATTACAGGAGGAACAACATGGCCTGGGCCTTAAGAACCGTCGGCACCCTCATCCTCATCTTTGTGGGGCTACAATACTATTTCTTCGACGTGCTGGCCGTGCCGCCCATCGGCGTGGCACTGGTTCTCTATGCCTTGTCCTACGCTGCGAAACGCTGGCGCAGGATCGTCGCCGCGGTCACGCTCGTTATATCGGTCGTGACGCCCATCGGCGCCGTCCTTGGTTATTGGTACGGCTTTCTGGAAGGCGACATCGCCTGGAGCGTACCGATCTTTGACGGCGTGATCTTTGCGTGGCTGGCCTGGAAGTCGCTTCAGGCCTTGCGAACCGTTCAAGAGGCGATTGCATAAGCTAGGCAGCGCCCGTGCCCCGTGTTAACCTTTTTCTTTCGCAAGTGAGGCTGCGGAAGAGGGGGTCCGGTGGCCAGGGGGCGTTCGAAACAGTACTGGATGTGTGGCGTGTGTGCGCTGGCAATCTCATGGGGGGCCTATGGGACACCCGTGATGGCGGCTGACTTCACGATCCCCTCCGGCACGACCGAGACCACCCCTCAAACCCTTGCCAGCGGCGAGATCGGGGTCATCGAAAGTGGCGGCACCTTGTCCACCAGCACGGCGGCGACACCGGCCATTTTGGGGGCCAACAACAACGAAATCACCAATGATGGAACGTTGGCGGTCAATGCCGCCGACGCCGCCGCAATCGTCATCAACAATGGTGGCACAATCACCAACAACGGAGACGTATCGGTCAACGGCGTCAATTCGATAGGCATTCTGTTCAACGACAACACCACAATGACGAACTCCGGCACCATCTCGATAATGGATCCACTGAGTGGGCCGGCAATCATCGGGAACAGCAACAACACCATCACGAGCAGCGGGTCGATTTCTGTGGTGGGTATCGGAGCGCCCGCGATCTTTCTGAACGAAAACAATACCCTCAACATTTCCGGAGACGTGACGGCTGCCAACGGGTTGGGTGTCTCCTTCGTCGGCGGTAACACCATCGACATCTCCGGCACGATCACATCCGGCGGCGACTTTAACGGCGGGCTTTTCGGCTCGAGTGACAATACCATCAATGTATCCGGTTCGATTTCGACGACCGGCGACTTCAGCCGCGGTATCGATGTGCTGAGTAACAACACAATTTCCTATTCGGGCACACTGACGACCATCGGCGATTTTTCGGATGGGCTGACATTCGACAGCAACAATACCGTTGACGTCTCGGGTACAATCTCGACCGGCGGCGATCTCGCGTTCGGCGCTTTCTTTAATGATGACAACACAATCAACGTGTCCGGAACGATTACGACCACCGGCGATGGTGCCGACGGCCTGGGCGGCGACAACCGCAACACGATCACCAATGCGGGCGCGATCAACGTAAGTGGCGCGGATGCGGACGGTATCGAGGTCAATGACGATAGTTTCGTCACCAACGCTGGCCGGATCACCGCCAGCGGCACCGGCAGCTCCGATGCCATCGAAGTGGATGACAACAGCAGGGTCATCAATTCAGGCATCGCCGTCGCGACCGGGTCGCCGATCGGGAACGGCATTGACGCAGAAGACAATGCTCAGATTTTCAATACGGGCGTGGTGGATTCATCCCTGGGCGCCGGCATAGATCTCACCTCCGACGCGGTTGGTTCCTTCGTCGCCAATAATGGTTTCATCGGCGGCAACGGCACGTCGATTGATTTCGGTCCGGGGGCTGATAGTTTGTTTATTGCCAATGGATCGATACTCGACGGCATTGTGGATTTCGACGCGGGCACGTCCGCGATCTTTTTCCAGACCGGCAACCAGACGATCACATCGACCGGTACGACACCGACGGTGACCTCCGCCGCCGATGTTTTCTTTGTTCAGAACGGCGCTACGGTGACGTCTCTCGACCAAGATCTGCTAGGTATCAGCGAGCTCAATTACGCCTTTCTCGATCAAAGCCATCGCATTCACCGCGCCATCTCCAACCATGTGGGCGCCGATACGTTGTCTCAGATCGCCGCCCGCTCGCAAGAAGTGCAGGTGGCGTCCAATGACGACAGCGTTCATGGCGACGATCGCGGCGGCAAGGCGTTTTGGGCCAGTTTCTACGGCGGCTTTGCCGAGCGGGACGATGACAGCCAAATTCCCGACTCGCGCCACGAATTCTGGGGCGGGATCGCCGGCGCCCGCCTGAAAGAGCATGAAGGCGCTTCGTTGGGATTGTTTGGCGGTTTCGGGTCGAGCCGCATCGACTCAAACAATGAGCGCACCACCGCCGAAGTGGACCGGTTCTTCGGCGGCCTTTACAGCGCTTTTCCCATGGGCCGCTGGGCCATGACGACCAATGTCTTCGGCGGGGCCGCCCAGACCGACAGTGTACGGAACATCGCCAACAATACCAGCCCCGGCGGCCTGGACGCGGCCCGTGCCGACATTGACAGTTTCTTTGTGGGCGCCGGATTCGAAACCGCGCGTGTCTTCGACCGGGCGCTGGGTGATTTTGGACTGCGGCCGTCAGGCGGTATCCGCTATGCGGGCGAATGGTCCGACGGTTATACGGAAACCGGCGCGCTGGCAGCGTTGACCGTCAGCGACCGCACGGCCCATGCCATGAGCGGATTTGCCGAACTGGCGCTGGTCAACACTTATGACCATGTCCAGGTGGATTTCGGGTTGGGTGCGGAAGGCAGGGCGATCTTCGGCGACGACAGCGTGAACGTGACCCTGCTCGCCACGCCGTTCACGGTCACGCCCGAAGACAATGACGGCAGTGTGGATGGCTATGCCCGTCTCGGCCTCAAGGGGTCGGTGACGGAACGCTTGAGCCTGTTCCTGGATTTGGAAGGCCGCACCGGCAGCGATGTGGATGTAGGGGCGGCCGCGCAGACGGGCCTCAATCTCTTATTTTGATCCGTATGAAGATTAACTGGAATAAGGCTCGATCTTCGACAGCACCAGCGTATAGGCCGCGCTGGCCAATTCGCTTTCCGCCTTTTCCGTTTTCATGGTGCCTTCGAGCCAAAACGCATCCCAGCTGAACACTATCGGTTCTTTGGAGGTAACGAAGACGGTCTGATTGGGCGGCGGCGGCGGCGAGTGAATGCACGCCCCGAAATAAGGCACCAGCAAAAACTCCGACACTTTGCCGTCCTGAAGATCCAGCGGCACGATATAGCCTGGGATGCGCACGTTCATGCCGTCCAGTTCTTCAACCACGTTGAATGTGCCGAATTGGATGGCTTTGTCGGCATCGCTGCCTTCGACGATGGGATCGGCCTGATAAAGCATGCGAATTTGCTCTTCATACATGGCCTGCAAGCGCTCGAATTCGCCTTCGGGCATCAAATCGTCCCATTTGATCTCGACCGGCGGCTCGGTGCTGGCGACGGCCAGGCCGGACATCAACGCAAACACCAAAACGGACAAATAACGCAGCATCATTACACTCGAATGGTTAGGCCGTCGGCCAGAGAATTTCGGTACGCCCGGAAAGCGGGAATACACCCCAAGACTACGGACGCTACCACAATTACGCCGATGACGGCCACGTCATAAAATCCTGGCGCCAGGGCGCCCAGGAAAATACCCGATTGGGCTCCGATAATCGGCCCTGCCACAGCCAACCCGCCATAGACCAGGACCACGCCGACCATTGAGCCGATGAGCGCAAGCAAGGCCCCCTCGCTGAGCAAAAGCGCGAAAATATGCCAGGGCCGGGCGCCCAAGCTGCGCAAAATCGCCATTTCCCGGCGCCGTTCGTTCAAGCTGGTCATGATGGTGGTGAGCATGCCTAAAAGACCGGTGAAAACCACAAACCCGGCAATGGCCGTGAGCGCTGTTTCCGCGATGCCTACCACGCTCCAAAGCTGGCTTAACGCCACGCCCGGGATGATCGCCAACAGCGGCTCTTCACGATACTCGTTGATGTCGCGCTGCAGGCGCAAGACGGCGATCCGCGATTCAAGGCCCACCAGAAAAGCCGTGATGGCTTTGGGCTTTAGGGGCATGTCCCGCACTTGATCTGCCGTCACCATGCGCGCCAGCGGGCTCGCCGTGCCGCTTTCCCAGCCGATGTGAATGGCTTCGATGCCCTTGAGGCTCACATGGATCGTGCGGTCCACCGGCGTGCCGGTTTTTTTCAAGATGCCGACCACCGTGAAGGGCTTGTCGTCGTGATTGGCAAAGCTGGTCGCGCCAATGCCGTGGGCGACCGAGATTTCCCGTTCCAACTCATACCCCAACTCCCGCGCCACATCCGCGCCCAGCACCGCATCGAACACGTCTTCAAAACGTTTGCCTTGGGAGAGCTCCAAGGGCTTTTTGTCCCCATAAAGATAATGGTCGAAATAAGCCTGTGTCGTGCCCATCACGCGATAGCCGCGATGGGAATCCCCCAGCGAGATGGGAATGGTCCACGCCACGTTTTCATGAGCCGCCCAGCGTTCATAGCTTTCCCAGCTCACATTATTCGTGGCATTGCCGATGCGGAATACGGAATAAAGAAGAAGATTGATCGAACCGCTCCGTGCACCGACGATCAGATCCGTGCCCGAAATCGTGCGGTCGAATCCTTCCCGCGCACCGTTGCGGATTTTGTCCACGCCAATGAACAGGGTCACGCTCAAGGCAATGGCCAATACGGTGAGCAACGCCGTGAAGCGGCGGTTGAACAGGCTCTTGCGGGCGAGCGTCAGGATCGGGCCAAGCGACATCACGCCACCTTCCGGTCGAGCGGGACGCGATTGATCTCCATAAGATCCACGGTGCGGCCAAACCGCTCCGCCAGGCTGAGGTCGTGGCTGACAAATAGAAGCGTTGTTTTCGCCTTGGCGCATTCTTCAGACAGCAGATCGATAAAGCTGCCCCGTGCATCCGCATCTAGGGATGATGTGGGCTCGTCCGCAATCACCAATTCCGGGCTCCCAATCAGGGCACGGGCCGCGGCCACCCGCTGCTGTTGGCCCACGCTGAGCTCGGTTACGTCCCGGCGCGACAAGGCCTCTTCCGGGAGCCGCAAGCGTTCCAGCAACCGTTTCGCTTCCTGGTCGAGTGCCGCGCTGTCGGTTCCCAGGCGCGCGCGGCGGTGCTTGGAAAAGCGACAGGGCAAGGTCACATTGTCCACCAGCGACAGATAAGGCAGCAGATTGAACATCTGAAAAATGATGCCGATATGCTCTGACCGGAATTGGTCCCGCCGCGCGGCCGATAGGCGCCGCAGGTCTTGGCCAAGCACGGTGATTGTTCCGCGATTGGCCATGAGCACGCCGGCCAAGACGCCGAGCAGTGTGCTCTTGCCACTGCCGCTGGGACCATGAAGGAAAAGCCGTTCACCGGCTTGGACCGCAAAACGCTCAATATCCAAGACCGGCTGTTGGGAACGCCAGGCAAAAGACAGGTCGGTAATCTCAATGACCGGATGAGTTTGGTCTTCGGCCACTAAGCCCCCTTCTGCCGTCAGGTGTTCAATGCGCCCTTACGGTAGTTTGAGGGCGTTTTCTGTTTTGGTGAGATCGGCGCCAAATTGCAAGTCTTCGGCCAAAAAGACAGCCTCAATTTTTTCGATCCCGGGAAAGGCCTCAAAAAGTTGGACCTGAATGGTGCGCAATTGGCCGATGGCCGCGCAGTCATAATTGTACGCGGCTGAGAATTCGGAGTGGATGTCTGCGTGGTCCCCGTCTCCGTGTTCCTCATGTTGCTCGTGTTCCTCGTGTTCCTCATGCTTTCCATGCTCTGCGTGCCCCTCATGATCAGCCTCGGCGCTGTCCGAGTGAGGCGGTGTGACCTGTACGGACGCCATGGTGCAGCCGGCGGCGGCATCGAACACAAACTGACCTTTTTGATCCTTTAAGACCGCGGTGGCGATTTCCAGGGCTTTCTCTTGTTCGGCGTTTTTAGGAGCATGCTCAAATCCAACGATGTTTGCAGCCGGTGACTCAAACTCGATCACCAATTTGTTGCCGTCCGCAGCAATGCCCAATTCTGCTACGCCGTGCTGGTGCGCACCCATTTCGCGGTGTTCGCCGTGTTCCTCATGATGATGGTGGCCGTCTTCCTCTGCCCAGGCAGGGGCCGCGGCCAAGGCAGACACCGCCAAGGCTCCCCACATCAAATGCCTAGATTTTCTGGAAAACCGGGCGCGGGCATTCAGTGCGATCATGTCTTGACCCCATTTTTAACGTTGAGCGAAGCGTCAGCGTTATAATATAACCTTACGCCTCCCGCCAGCCGGACGTGAATTCCAGGCCCGGAAGAGGTGATAGGATAAACCAATTCGGACCCCTCTCGTGACTGAGTTAGGCGCTGTCAGCAATCCGGCAATCATTGCGAGCCTCATCGCGGCGGCGGTCACCACCATTGGTATCGCGGCCGTGTGGGCTTTCCGTGACTGGGCAACCCGGTCCGATGCGCTGTTGAGCGCTTTTGCCGCCGGTATCCTGTTGGCCTCCGCGCTGGTGCATGTCATTCCCGAAAGCAACGCCCTTAACCCGCAGGCGCCGCTTTATGTGCTGCTGGGCTTCGTTGCTCTGTTCGTTTTGAACAAGACCGCCGGGCACCATCACCCCTCGGACCAGGTGTTGCCGCCCCGCGCGATCATCGCCCCGTTTTTGGGCATTGCGTTTCATTCCTTTGTCGATGGCATGGTTTACGCGACCGCGTTTTCGGTCGACTTCGTCATGGGGGTCTCTGCCGCAAGCGGGTTGATCATTCACGAATTCTCGGAAGGCCTTGTTTTATTCGTCCTTGTACGGAGTGCTGGCGCTTCGCCCTCCGTGTCGTTCGTTCTGGCCTTTCTGGGCGCAGCCCTCACCACACCTCTGGGGGCCACCTCAAGTCTTTACGCGATCCAAAGCCTGACCCCTGAGCATCTGGGGATACTGCTGGGGTTGTCGGGCGGCGCCTTGCTGTATGTGAGCACCGTCCACCTCACCGAACGGTTTGTGCGGGCGAAGGGGTTCCTCCCCTTAGGCGGGTTTGCGGCGGGAATCGCCGTGGCCTTTGTCATGCTAAGCAGCCACGGCCATCACGATGATCATGGGCATGCGGGTCATGCTGAAACCGGTCACGAAGATCACCCCTAATCGGGTCGTCGCAGCCCCTAACCCCCCATGGAGTCGTTCCAGCGGCGTTGCATCTCCTCCGGGCTCACCTCTTCGATCTTGTGGGCGATGAACCAGGAATACCCGAACGGGTCTGTGACCATACCGCTGCGGTCGCCGAAGAATTCATCCTTCGGTTCGCGCACCACAGTAGCCCCCGCTTCCACCGCACGGGCAATCGCTTCGTCCGCATTGTCCACATAGATGTGCAGCTTGATGGGACATCCCCCGACCGTCTGTGGGCTGAGCGCTCCGAAATCCGGATATTCGTCAGCGATGAAGAGGTCAGCGCCGTTGATGCTAAATTCCGCATGCCCGATTTTTCCGTCCGGTCCATTGAGGCGATATTTTTCTTCGGCGCCGAAAGCTCTTTTGTAGAAATCCAACGCGGCGGCAGCGTCTTTGGCGGCAAGATAGGGGGTCAGCGACATTGCATCTCTCCGAAAAAGTCTGTAGTATTAATGATACGGAACGTAACGTAATTATCTACTGCCTGCAAGAAGAAAAAGACCCCCAAATGTCGGAATCCGCAAAACGAAAGCCCGGCCGGCCGCGCAGCGAGGAGGCCCGCCGCAATATTCTGGCCGCTGCCATTGATCTGCTGGAGCAGGGCGGCCTCGCCGCCGTCACCATGGAAGCCATCGCCAAGCAAGCGCAAGTGGGCAAGCCAACCATTTACCGCTATTGGCCGAACGCCCAAGCGGTCATGATGACCGCGCTTATGGAGGCCCAGCCGGAAATCCCTGACATCGAGAAAAAAGGGCCGACGCTCGATCAACTGCGCCGGCATGTGAAGGCCATTATTGCCATCTTCGCCACGCGGCGCGGACGCAGTGCCGCCATGCTGATCGCCGCCGCGGATGCCAACACGGAGGTGTCGAAAGCCTTCCGCAACCACGTCATTCTGAAAAGCCGTTCGGACGGCAAGGCGCTTTTGGACCAAGCCCTTAAGAACGGCGAACTGCCCGCAACCCTGGACACGGACTTGATCGCAGATCTGCTTTACGGGCCCATCTTTTTTCGAATGCTACTGGGTCATCAGCCGCTCGATCCCAGATTTGGCGACGCGTTAGCCGATCAGGTGCTTGCCGCCCAATGACGCATCGGCCTTTTGCGCGGGCACGCCACCCATTACCATGCCCGCAGCGACGGATTGAGCGTTAGGAGCACAGCGTATGAAGGCGGTGATCGCCGGTGCCGGCATCGGCGGGCTGACGGCAGCCTTGTGTCTGAACCGTATCGGCATCGAGGTCGAAGTTCTCGAACGGTCGGATCAAACCGGCGATGTCGGGGCGGGCATTCAGCTCAGCCCCAACGGCACGCGCATCCTGCACCATTTGGGGCTTGAGCAAGCCCTGAGCGAGGTCGCCTTCCTGCCGCAGGGCGTCGAATTGCGCCTTGGCAAGTCGGGCTGGACCGTGAGCCACATCCCTTTAGGGGAAACCGTCCGTACACGGTATGGCTTTCCTTATTACCACATTCACCGCGGCGACTTGCACGGCGTGCTGTCCGACGCGGTCAAGAAGGCGTGCGGCGACGTAGTGCACACCAGTTCCGGTGTTGTCGGATTAATGCGACACGACGACGGTGTCACCGTCGAACTGGCTGACGGCACGCAAACCGAAGGAGACATTCTGGTGGGCTGCGACGGCATTCATTCCGCCGTGCGCGCAAGCCTCCAAGGCGAGATCAAACCGCGCTTCACGGGCATGGTGGCCTGGCGCGGCTTGGTGCCCACAAATGACCTGCCCGAAAATCTCATGAAGCCCGTGGTCACCAGCTGGATGGGGGCCGGCCGGCACGTGGTCACCTATTATGTACGCCGGGGGGAGCTGGTGAATTTCGTGGGCGTCGTGGAGCGTTCGGACTGGACCAAAGAAGGATGGAACGAACCCGGCAATAAAGAGGATCTGTTGCGGGATTTCGCTGGCTGGCACCCGTCCCTGCAAACGCTGATGGAAGCCGTCGAAAATCCCTTTATCTGGGCGTTGTTCGACCGGGAACCGCTGGCGAAATGGTCCGACGGGCGCGCCACATTGTTGGGCGATGCCTGCCACCCCATGCTGCCCTTCATGGCTCAAGGAGGCGTCATGGCCATCGAAGATGCCTATGTATTGTCCACTTGCCTCGAGGCACAGAAGGAAGATCCGGCCCAGGCACTCGCAAGCTACGAAAACCTGCGCCTGTCCCGCACGGCCGGCGTGCAAAAGGGCGCCTGGCGAAACGGCAGGCTGTTCCACCTGTCGAACCCAATTGCCCGGCTGACCGCCTATGGGCCCATCGCCCTCGCCTCGCGGCTCGTCCCCGGCAAGACGTCCGCCCCACAGGACTGGCTTTATTCCTATGACGCGTTGAGCGTGCGCCCGTAGCCTCGTGTCGCTAAAATTCCACGATTTTTAACACGCCTTGCGGCCCGGCAGCGCTTTACCTTGTGCCCGTAGACCCATAAAATCCGCGGCCAGGGGGGCCTTTCTGTGCGGCGTAAGATACCCACCATCGGAACATCACTGAAAGTATTGGCGGTCCTTGTCCTGCTGGTGGCAGGGGGCGCGCCCGCGATCGATGGTGCACACGCATCCACCGACGAAAGTGCGCGCGCCGAATTCGATTCCGCCTATGAAGCGGTGCTGCAAGACCCCGGCAACTACACCCATGTGTGGCGGTTCGTAATCGCCGCCAAACGCATCGGCGACTACGAAGCGGCCATCGGCGTGCTGGAGCCGATCCTGTTGGTGGATTCAAACCAGCAATTGATCCGCTCCGAAGTGGGCCTGCTCTACTACCGCATGGGCGCGTATGATGCCGCCAAGTCTCACTTACAAATTGCACTGGCATCAGGCGAGTTGTCGCCGGAACGTGCTGCCACGGTTTCGTCGGTGCTGGCGCGCGCGGAAAAACAAACCCGCCGAAACAAAATTAGCGGGGCTGTGACCGCCGGCTTGCGCTACCAATCGAACCCCACTTTTGTTTCCAACAGCGACACGGTGACGTTCCAAGACACGCAACTCTTGCTGAGCGCGGTTCCCGACCCGGAGGGGGATGGCAACTTCTTTTTGTCGAGCTGGTTTCGCCATCAATACGATCTGAACCGGCAGAACGAAGCTGCGTTCGATACCAACGCAACGCTCTATTTCACCCAGCAATTCGATGAGACCGACACCGACATCTTGTCGTTTGCGGCCGAACCGGGATTTGCCTTCAAGCCCTTCCGTTTGTCGGCCCCTTGGCTACACCTGCGCCCGCATCTTTACGGCAATGTGCTGACCATTGCCGATGATTTGTACGCCTTGTCCTACGGCGCGGGACTGGATGCGACCGCCGACATCACCGACCGGATCCGCACAGAATTCACATATCAACGGCGGCAGCGGGATTTCGATGCCACCCCCGAACGGCCCTTCGCCGAATTGTTGGACGGATCGGAAGATCACTACCGGGTGCAGGCGTTCTTCCTGCTGCCCAAGCGGTTTGTCTTGAAGCTGTCTGGCTTGGGCATTCGCACATCGACCGATGCGGAAATCAAGGACAATTGGCTTTTTGGCGTGGCGGGCCAGCTCAATTACCGCTATCCGCCGCCGCTCGCTTGGGGCGACAGCCAATGGCGGGCCTGGCTGCGGGTGGTTGGCGAGTTCCGCGAATTCGATGATCCCGACCCTGCGCTAAGTTCAACCGTCGAACGGAAGGATCAGCGCTTGACCGTGGCCGTGGGCAATTCGGCCAATCTTTACAAAAGCCTCGATCTCAACATCGAATACCTGGTGCAGAATCAAGAGTCCGAGTTCAACCAGTTTGAATTCGTCAATCACAGCGGCATTGTTAGCGTGACCTACCGGTACTGAGGAAAGGCGATGGGAAGCACCCGTGACATATGGCTGGCCGCCACGGCGATCTCCGCGCTTCTCGCGGGGCAGACCGACGGCATGGCTCAGCAACAGGCGGGGGTCGCCAGCATCGTCAACCCGACCGCCACCGGCGAGCTTGCACGCCGCGGTATTCGCACGATCCAAGTAGGGGATGCGGTCTTCAGCGATGAACGCATTTCCACTGGCCCAAGGGGCCAGGTGCAATTGCTGCTTCTGGATAAAACATCGGTCACCGTCGGCCCTAATTCCGATTTGGTGATCGACAGATTCGTTTACGACCCGGCTACGAACACCGGCGAGATGGCCATGCGCTTTTCGAAAGGCGTGTTCCGGTTTGTGGGCGGGCGCGCCAGCAAGGACCAAGAGGTCGAAGTCAACACCCCCACTGCCGTGATCGGCATTCGGGGCGGCATTTTGCTGATGCGCGAAACCGACGACGGCACCATTCAGGCCATCTTCCTGGCTGGTGACGCCATGACGGCCACGGTGAACAACGGCCCCACCGAAACCATCACCCGCACGGGCTTCATGTTCACCCTGTCACCCGATGGCGGGCTCGACATTTCCCGTGCACCGGACACGCTGATCGCCGAGATTATGGCGCAGCTTCAAGAGCAAACCGGAACCCAGCAAGGCACCGGCGGCACCGTGACCGTGACCGGCCTGGGCGACACCCTCACCTTCCAACAGGTGCCGGAAAGCGCGGATGCCTCGGGTCTGGGGCCGCAAACGCTGGATGAGCTCATCACCGAGATGGGCATCGACATCGAGAACTTCGAAAGCCTGCAGGACATCATCAAAGAACTAGGCTTGGATGCGACGGCCGGCAGCGGCGGGCAGGGCGGCTTCGGTGGCACCGGCGTCATTCCGTAGAGCGGTATCGGACGTTACGCAAGGCTGTAGCCGAACCCCTTCATTTGCGCGCCCGCGATCCGGTTGAACGTCTTGTGCTGTTGGGTGGTCCAATGAGACCAACGCTTCAGCGGGTCGAAAGAGGGATCTTTCTGCACCGGTGTCCAGTGCAACGGCGTGCCCTGCGCACGGCCAAACGTGGACGATCCGCGCACCGGCATATCCACAGCGCCGGTGAAACTGTAGACAGCCCTGTCCAGGGCCAAGAAATCTAGAATGCGCCCGATCATATCCGCTGGATCGCTCACCAGATCTTCATAGCGCACCAGCATATACGGATACTCCGTAAGCGGATGGCATTGCCGGAAGGACTGAATGATATCGGCGCCATCGGCCCAGGCTTGGGCAAGACCTGCGAACAGATCGTCACCGAAGCGCCCGTCACCGGGCCAGCTTCGCATATGGGATTCCACGACCGCGCGTCCGTCCCGCACCACGATGAGAAGCTTGGCCGCCGGAAAAGTCTTGAAGAACAAATCAAGCCGTCCCGGCACCGGTGTTTTGGTGAGCACGCGCCCACCCCCCGCCAGGGCCGTCAGCCAGCCCATCAATCCGACGCCCAAGGCACTCAACACGTCCCGCGTTGCGCTTTCGGGCGCCGGCGGCGTGAGATTGGACCAATGGCGCCCGACGGCGTCGGCAAAGGCTTCCAGCTTGTCCGCGTGGGCGAGGAAATAATCCTCATAGATCGGGCCCGGCCGGGAGACATCCGGATGCAGGTTGATGAGATCGCACAGGTAATTGGTGCCGCAGCGCGGGCGGATACCGGCAATGACGATGGGGGATAAGTCAGCAGCCATCCGCCAATACCGTTTCAGGTGCAAACGTAACGAGGGGTCGCGCGATCCGCACCGGCGATCCGCGCAAGCCCCCGGGATCGTCCGGCGGCGCCATATGGCCAAGGCACGCAGCCGCAATATCGGCGCCCGTGAGCACATCCTGGCCCGTCGCGCGCGTCACTGAGGGAACCAATTCCGACCGCATCGCCAAACAGGAAACACCATTGGGATAAGGCATGCGATCGAATTCTTGCCGTGGATCGGTGGCGGGCCACAGATGCTCATGGGGCAGCGGCGCGGGGTCGCCGTCCGGGCCGGCAACGCAACCATCGGCATAGGTGAAGACTGGCATTTCCGCCGGAAAGGAATTGGCCCGCAATTGTTCTTCCAGATAGGCCGGATGCCAGCGGTCGCGCGGATCAAGGGGCGCCACCAGCGGCGCGCCGGCAAGACGCATGCCCTTCAGCAGAGCTTCCCCCAAGCCAATGTCGCCGGATATTTCAACCAGCGTTAGCCGGTCATCGCCCAAGGTAGTACGCACCGCGCGGGCGGCCGGGCCGAACGCCGAATTGGCGACGAGCAAGATCTCGAGGTCCGAAACCGTTTGTTCCTGTACGGAGCGCACCGCGCCCATCAGCACCTTTTCGGGAAACAAGGCGGGGATGACGACGGAAACCCGCTGCGGTCTTATTTGGCCGATCCAATGTTCGACGCCGCGCCGGGCAATAATGTTGCCGCCCACTTTTTTGTCCACGTCGATCAACCGGCTGAGATAGGGCATGGCGGCCGGGTGGCGCCGGCCGCGCCCCAGCACTTCCTTCGCTTCCTGCCACCATTGGTCATACCGCTTGGTCACCCCATCGGCAGAAAGCGCATAGCGCACCAGCGGCCGCCGCACCTGCACGAAGGGCCGGTCAAGACTAAGCGCCAAGCGCATCCACAGATCGAAATCATGGCTGATGCTGAGCGTGGCATCGAAGCCACCGATCAAATCGAACGCATCGCGCCGCACCACCGTAAGGGACTGGGAATGGATAAACCCGCCCTTGAGGGTGGCTAGGCGCTGGTCCTGATCATCGGTGCCGCAGGCAATCACCCGTTCGAGCCCATAAGGGTCCCACACCTGGATATAGTCGCAATAACTCATCGCAGCTTGGGGCGCGGCATCGAGGGCGGCGCGATGACCGGCAAGACAGTCCGGCAAATAGGTGTCGTCGCTGTCGAGAAAAGCAATGAGCCCGCCCCGGGCCGCGTCCACACCGGTATTGGCCGCCGCTCCGGCCCCTTGATTTTCAGGGTGCTGAATAATACGCACGCGCGCATCGCTACCATATCGCGCCGCCACCTGGTCCCGGGAGCCGTCGGTCGAGGCATCGTCGACGACGATCACCTCGAAATCTTGATCGGTTTGGCGGAGTACACTATCGATCGCGTCGAGCACACGGTCCCGCCGGTTGAAGCACCGAATGACCACGGAAAAGGCGGACGCCGACTCAGACATGTCCGACACGGGCCGCCCTCACGCGCTCTTCTAGTCTGCGCCGTTTTCCACGGGCAGGTTTTCCGCCCGCCAGCGCAACATGCCGCCTGCAAGATTGACGGCGTTCTCGATACCCTCGCGCCGCAGAAGGTTGATCGCTTGGGCGGACCGGCCCCCCGCCCGGCACACGCTGACGATGGGCCGCTCCTTGTCCAGGGCAGCGCATTTCTCGGATAGCTCGCCCAATGGAATCGACACGGCCCCGGCGATATGTCCCAGAGGCCCGTCGAATTCAGCCGGCTCGCGCACGTCAAGCACCTGCACCTGGTCCAAATGTTCCTCAAGAACGCGCGGCTCGATTTCCCAGAACCCGGCAAAGGTGAATTTTACCGGCGCCCAATCCGGCTGGCCGCCCGCGTCTATCTCGTCTTCGGGCTTGCCGCATTTCATATTGGCGGGCACGGCCTCTTTCATCTTCTTTGGATGCGCCAGGCCCAAATTGTCCATGTAGCCCACGAAATCGCTTTCGGCCAGTTGGCCCCCCAGCCGAGGGTTGAAGGCTTTTTCTTCGCCCACGGAACTGACCGTCAAGCCCCGATAATCATGACCGGGATAAATGAGGCAGGTGTCCGGCAGGGTGAAGATTTGACTGTGGACCGAGCGATAGAGTGTCGATGCATTGCCCCCTTGAAAATCCGTTCGGCCGGCGCCGCGCACCAGCAGGCAATCGCCGGTCAAAACCAAACTCTCGTCATCCATGACCAGCGCAATGCAGCCCGCCGTGTGGCCGGGCGTTTCCCGCACTTCCAAATAGCGGTTGCCGAACTGAATCTTGTCCAGATGATCCACATAAAATGTGGCCCCGCGGGCACCGGCATTCTTGGAGATGTAGATGCTGCTGCCGCACTCTTCCGAAAACAGCCACGCGGCGGTGATGTGGTCCGCATGCACATGGGTCTCTACCGTGCCCACCAGCTTCAGGTCCAGGTCCCGAATGAGCGCACCGTCCCGACGGAACTGCTCGAATACAGGGTCCACCAGCACCGCTTCCCGGCTGGCGCTGTCGGCCACCAGATAGGTGTAGGTGGATGATTCCGGATCGAAGAGCTGCCGAAAAATGATCATGTTGAATCCCGTCTGACGAGGTTTTGGGTGGGCGTGTGTCCCACCGCCGACCAAAATACTACCATGATGAGGCCGGTGGAATGGCGCATCCCTCCACTGCTTGGCGTTTGTTTGGCCGCGCCGGCTCTGTTATCTGCTTAGAGCGCCAGGCAGCCAAGGACGGGGGGAGAATTTGCTATTCAATTCAAGCATCTTCGCCGGCTTTGTCCTGATCGTGTTCGCGCTTTACTACCTGCCGGCACTCCGGCGCTTTCAGGTAGAGCTGCTGATCGTCGCCAGCTGCGTTTTTTATGCCTATGGCCAGCCGCTGCTGCTGCTTCTGCTGCTGTCGGCGGCGTGCACCTCGACCCTTGCCTCTCTCGCCATCTTGAATGGACGCCGGCCCCGCGCCTATGCCACAGCCGGCGTGGTGGCGAATCTCAGTGTGCTCGGCTTTTTCAAGTACAACACGCTGATCTACGAGACGCTGATCGCGGACGTTGCGACCATATCGGGTCCGGCGGAAACGCTGTTGTACCTTCCGCTGCCCGTGGGCATCAGCTTTTACACGTTCCAGGGCATCAGCCTCGTGGTCGACACTTATCGCTTTGGCGATCTGCACACTCGACGACCGCCGGCGAGCCGCTCTTTCCGGGACACGGTTTTCTACATCATTTTTTTTCCCCAGCTTGTGGCGGGCCCCATCGTCAAGGCGCATAATTTCGTGCCGCAGATCAAAGAGAAGCTGATCAACCAGATCGATTGGGATCTGGTCTTGCGCAATTTGATCGTCGGCTATTTCTTCAAAATGGTCGTCGCCGACAATTTGGCTCAGCAAACGTTCTACATTCGCTATCCGGTGTTTCAGGCCATCGGCTCTTTCGATCTGGTGCTGCTGCTGTTCGCCTATTCGGTCCAGATCTTCGCCGACTTTGCCGGCTATTCGATGATTGCCTTAGGCGTGGCCGCGGCTTTCGGTTATCGCATCCCCGTCAACTTCAACCGGCCCTATATCGCCACCAGCATCGCGGATTTTTGGCGGCGCTGGCACATCTCGTTGTCGAGCTTCTTACGCGAATATCTGTACATCCCGCTGGGCGGCAACCGAAAGGGGGCGGCGCGCACCTATCTCAACCTGTTGATCGTGATGGGCCTTGGCGGATTATGGCATGGCGCCGCCTGGAACTACGCGGTGTGGGGCCTGTGGCACGGGGTGGGGTTGGCGCTGGAGCGGCCGTTCCTCAACACGCGCTTCTTCCGCACCGCCAATCCTTTTATTGTCAGCATACGAATGCTTTTTGTCTTTGCCTTTGCGACGGCAGGCTGGCTTTTGTTTGTGCTGCACGACATGTCCCATGTGGCGCTTTATTTCGAGAGCATATGGACGAACACCCATATTGCCCCCAGCGGGCGGCGGGTTTTGGTCATTTTGTTCTTTTCCGCTCCCGTCATCCTCTATCACTTTGTCCCGCCGGTGCGCGAACGCCTGCGCCCTTACGCCCAGCCGGTCCTGGGCGCGCTGTTGGCGGCCATCATCTTGAGCGGTGGAACCTCCGATGCCTTCATTTATTTCCAGTTTTAGGGGCATCGCCGCCTCGGCAGCCATCTGCGTTGCCCTCTATTGCCTGGCGGTGCAGGTGGCGGGCCTCAAAATTTTGGTCTATGCCGACCAGTTTCTGGCCAACATCGCCCGCGCGGAACAGGTCATGGCGGCGGACGACCAATTGTCGGCCGTGCTGGTGGGGAGTTCTCTTGCCGCGCGTTTGCCGGAAAATCTGTGGGCGGACGATATGATGAACGTGTCCTTTGCCGGCCACAGCGCCCTTAACGGGCTCGAGCTGGCAGCCCAATCGAACGTATGGCCCAAAACCGTTTTGATCGAGACAAACTGGCTGCCGCAGAAGACGACCTTGTCGTTTACCGATCAGCTGACCCATTCCCTGCTCTATCCGGTAAGGCCCTATGTCAAAGGATTGCAGGTGGAAAACCAGCCCATCAACATTCTGGCAACCCTAGCCTTCCGCCTTTCGCGAACACCGCCGGGCCCGGAAAGCTGCGCGGATGTGGTGGAGCCGTTGGATGCTGCCGATACGGCCCCGAACACCGCCGCCCAATTTTTCTCTGCCCCCCCATTCAGCGAGGCGGAAATCGCCCTGGCCCTCGATACGCTGGCGGTCGCGGTGGCCCGCCTGGAAGAACGTGGGTCGACGGTCCTCCTGGTCGAATTTCCCGTGGACGCCGCTTTTGGCCGCGCCGAAGGCCCCACCAAGCTCAGAAAGGCCATTGCGGCCCGGTTCCCCAACCTCACCTTTTGGCGTTTTGAGACACATCCCTTCCAGACCACTGACGGACAGCACTTGACCGCCGACAGCGCCGAAAGATTCGGCTGTGTTTTGGTTAATCGCTTGTCAGCCCTAGAGCGATGATCCTTGATGTTAAGCCCGGCCTTGACCTATCGTTCGTGTGAATACGACATGGGGGTAAGGGGTTATGCTCAAATGGTTGGTGCGCGTTGTGGTTCTGGTGGCGGTGATCGCCGCCGGCGTGGGAACCTATGCCTATTTGGAGATCCGCTCGCTTGAGACGGTGCCGGTCACCGAAGATCTCACCATGGTAAAAGGGCTGGGCGGCAATGTGGCCGTTCTGCGCACCGATGAAGGTACGGTGGTCGTGGATTCCATGACCTTCCAGATGCAAGGCGAACGCATCAGCGCCCTGGCCGAGGAGCTCACCGGCAAACCTGTGGTCATGCTCATCAACACCCATTATCACTTGGATCACACCCACGGGAATCCAGGCTTTGCCGCCGGCACCCGTGTGGTGGCCACCGAAAAGACCCTGCACTATCTAAAGACGATCGACGGGGCGGCGTGGGAAGGCGACGCCGCAGCCCTGCTGCCGAACGAAACGTTCGCTGACGCCATGGACATTGAAATGGGCGGCAAGACCATCCGCCTTTACCATCCGGGGCGCGGCCACACGGACGGCGATTTGGTTGTGCTGTTCGTGGATGAAGATACGATCCACATGGGCGATCTGCTGTTCCACAAGCACTATCCCAATATCGACCTGGAAGCGGGTGGCACCATTGTCGAATGGAGCGCGACGCTGGACGAAACGAAGAAACTTCCCTTCACCAATGTCATCCCCGGCCATGGCGAGTTGACCGACCGGGGCGGTATTGATCAGTACCAGGTGTTTATCGAGCAATTGGCAGAAGTGGGCCGGACAGCCGCCGCCAATGGCTGGACCAAAGAAGAAACCATCGAGAAGGCCGACCTGACCGCCGATGCTGGATACGAAGAAATCGCCTTCTTCGGCCTGCCCATTGGGCTTGACCGCGAATTCGTCTTGACCCGGACTTGGGAAGAAGCCACGGGGAATTTCGAACGCGCGGATTAGGCGGGCTGAGCGGCAGGCGGTGCTAAGAGCGCTAGGCCTACACCGATAAAGCCGAGGCCGAAGGCAATCCCGGCGGCGATAAATCCCCGGTCGGGATATCCGGCCGCATCGCCGGCTATGCTCAAAACAGGCGCCGCAAGCCAGGCATAGCCGGTCCACACCGGTGAAATTCGCCGACGGACGATCTGGATCGACATCAGCACCAGGCCCGCAGCAATGACGAGGACGCCGAACTCGTACATGTCCATGCCGGCAAACATCCCATCCGGACCGGTGATCAATGCCAGGCCGGTGAAGGTCACCAAGAAGCCCGCAAACCCCAAGGCGCCAAGTGCTTCGGACCGCAGGACATAGAAGGCGGTAAGCCCGGCAAGCAAGGCGATGTCGATCAGGGCGTAAAAAGTTTCGAGGCCGACGAGCCCCGGTTCGAACGGGACGAACGCCGCGAGAATGCGAAGCACTCCGCCAAGGAGGGCGGCCAAGCCGGCCATATAGATGAGGCGGTCGGTGGTCATGGTCTCACTCCGCAGGCAGCATCGCCCGGGCATGGGCCGGAACGGTGAGGAAAATGGGGTCGCCGGTGCGCTGATGGAAACCGACACAGGCTTCCGTGAGCTTAATGGCGTGATCGTCCCCATGGGCGACGGCGGCAGCCACCAAATCCGTTTCGCTTTCCGGCGCGGGTTTTCCAGTATTCGGCACCACATCGTCCGTATACGCTGCATAAAGCGCAGCGCCTGCCTGCCAGCCATACGCCAGCAATTGGGTCAGGGTGTGCCGCGATATGTGTGGCGCCAAATTCAAGATGGCATGCACGCTGGTAATGGCGTGGGTGAAGACTATCGCCAAAAGCGGCGTGGTGACGTGGTCCAGAAACGTGTGCGCCTGGCGCACCGCAAGCTGATGGGCGCAGTTCTGAGGATCGCTTTCCACATCGATCCAGGAAATCACGCCTGGGAAATCGGGCATGTCTGCCAAGGGCGCCAACGCGTCTGTGATCAGCCCTTCATTGTTCCGCTGGGATTTCGGGACACGCGGCAAATGTTCGAACGCTTCGGCCACGGAGCCAAAACGCGGCGTGCCACTAAGATCCGTGGGCAGAGGTTGGTAAGTCGCCGCCCAAACGGCGAGACCATCGGCCAGCTCCGCCGTGCGCAGAGCGGTCTCGGTAGCGGCCAGGCCGCGGGCGGCGTGGCCCGCGCGAATGATCCCGTGGGTGGCCGATGCAAACAGACCGGGCGCCATGCGCTGTGCCCATTTGTCGAGTGCTTTTTCCCAGCCAAGTGCGGTGATCTCGGTTTCCAAATAGCGCTGCCAGTCGCCGAACAGATCGAACCTGCCCAGATCCTGCTGCCAGTTTCGCGGGTCGAGCTTGAAGGGCGCCGTCCCGCGCGGCGAGATTGTATCCAGGTGAGCGGTGACCCAGCGCTGGGAAGCATCCGGCTCGCCCAAGGCACACAAGGCTTCCGCCACCATGGGCACATGATTTGATAGGCCGTTTTTCAGATCCGGCCCGAAGGGTCTAAGGGCCTCCAGCGAGCGGTCATAGGTTGCATAGTCGGCAATCGTCATCGCAGCACCTTTTCGAAAGCATTTGCTTTATTAAATACCTTTCTTGAATTAATCAAGCCCCCGCTTTAGGAATTCATGCATGGTATCTGCAAAAAAGTCCCCAAACCGCCATGACGCCGCCACGCGGCGCGCGATCCTTAACCATCTCAAGATGGAAGGCCCCAGCACGGCGGCCGCCATGGCGCGTACCTTCGACCTGACCGCCATGGCCGTGCGCTTGCACCTCTATGATTTGGAGAAGCAGGGTGTGGTGGGCGCCACATCGGAAGCCAAAGGGCGCGGGCGCCCCACTAAGATTTGGCACCTGACGGAAAAGGCAGAAGAAGCCTTCCCGGACTCTCACCGCGATTTGGCCGTCGAGTTGCTGGGCGCGGCCCGGTCCACTTTTGGCGAGGATGGTGTTGCGCAATTGGTGGAAGTGCGGGGCCAAGCTCAGATTAAGCGCTACCGCGAACGCCTCGATGACAAGACTCAATTGGAAGACCGACTAAAGGCGCTTGCCGCCGCGCGCACGGAAGAAGGCTATATGGCCGACGTGCAGCGCGCGCCCAACCAGAAAGACGGTTGGCTGTTCATCGAAAACCACTGCCCGATCTGCACGGTGGCCCGGGACTGCACGGGACTGTGCGCGAACGAGCTGTACGTGTTTCAAGAAGTTCTGGGGGCGGCGTATTCAGTGTCGCGCGCGGAACATATCGTCAGCGGCGACCGGCGCTGCGCCTATCGGGTGGTGCCGAAATAAGGTGCGGACAACCGTCTCGCCACACTAGAGCGTCGGACGGCAAATCACTGTGCGCCGGCGCCTGGCGCGGCTCGAGGCATGATCCAGACCGGGATCGGCGTCTGACGGCCCTTTAGCAGGTGCTCGCCCGCAAACCGAAACCTTTCCAGGAAGTCGGTCGCTTCCGGCCCGCCTTCCCGATTTGCTTCGTCGAATATCGTCCCGCTGACCGCAATGCTCGCGCCAAGCTCGCGGGTGATCGCTTCGAGCCGGCTGGCCGTATTGACCGTGTCGCCAATGACCGTGAAAGACAGGTTGCGCTCGCTGCCCACATTCCCGGCGACCACATCTCCGTAATGCAGCCCGATGCTGATCTCATAGGGCGTCTTACCCGCGCGCCGCCTTTCATCGGCGAGGCGGGCCGCCCGATCGATCATGCTGACAGCACATCGGATCGCGTCCATGACATCCGCATCGCCCACATCCGGCAGGCCAAAAGCCGCCATAACGCCGTCGCCAATATATTTGTCCACGACGCCCTTATGCGAGAAGATCTGATCCTCCATGGCCGTGTCGAATTCGCGCAACATGGCGATGGTTTCCTCCGGCGTTTGGCGTTCGGCAATCCTGGTGAATCCAATGATATCCACAAACATCACCACGACGCGTTGTCTTCGGGTGCGGCTTGCGCTGTCTTTATGGGACAACAGCTCATCGACAATGCGTGGAGAGAAGTAGCGTTTGAGTTGCGCCCGGTCCAATTCGGCCGCGATGGCACGCGCATTTTCAATCATACTTTGCTGCGACATGGCGGCGATCGTTTGTGCAAGGACGGTCAGCGCTAGAAGGTTGGCGTAGACGCTCAACACATCCAGTGTAGAAGCCGGAACAGGCGTGCCGCCCCAGCCGAAGGTGACACAGCAGGTGATCAGCAATCCCACGGCGGCCGTTGCCGCCATGGTCAGCACCAGGTTGAAGCGCAGCGCCGACCAGGCCAGCAGCAAATAGAAGATCGGCGCTGCATCATGGATGCCGTTAAACGTCCAAGACGTGCCGAAGCCCACCACAGCCGTCGAAGCACCGATAAGCAAGGCGCTCCATATCGCAAGCTCCGATATCTTGAGCCCGGATGGTTGCAGCGATCGATGGGCGCCCGTCACAAGCGTCCCCGCGGCAAAAAGGGCAAAGCCAAGCGACAGAGGCGAGAAGCTGTCGCTCATAAAATTGGACACAAAAAGCAAAAAGAAGCTTGCGTCCGGTTCGGCGGCCCCGCCACCATAGAGCAGCGGCACACCGATCAGGCTTGTAACCGTCGGCGCCGCGATCCCCACAATCAAATACCACCCGATCAGGCTGCGCACCGGATTGTCACGCAGATTATCGAAGTGGTATCGGCGAATGGCCCAACTGACCAGCCAGGCACCGGCGCCATAGAGAACCGCATAGGCGACCGCCCAATGGGGGGCCATGCCGAAGTAAGAGGCAAAAGCGATGAAGATGGTCAACGCCCAGGCCAACGCCACCACGCCCCCCAGAAACAGCGTACCGACAATCGCAATGGCAAGGGGGAAAGCGGCAAGCGTGATCGCCGCCTCTGCGATTAAGAACATGCCCATGAAATATGTTGCAGCCCCCAACACCGCCAAAAACACGGCCAACAAAACCGTTTGGGTGGCCAGCCAGGCGACCGTCGTCGACGGATGTCTCAACCAATCATTCTCTGATGCCGTCATGACGGATTCGGCCCCGCGTGATCTGTTGCTATTGACTGCATGACGCGGTCATCGTCGCTTTGCAACTGCTCGACGGGGCTCTAACATGAAACGGCAACACGCGTTAGTGGGGATGTGGTTACAGGGAGAAATCCATGCGGCTATTACACTTATTGGCATTTGGCAGCGCCTTAGGGCTCGCGGGATGCATCGGCGCAGCTCTGGAAGGCGCAAACATGACCAAAGATGAGGTGGTCCGCGCCAGTAACAAAGAGGCGGCCCAATCCGGAGATGCGGAAGCGCAATACAAAGTGGGCAACTCCTATTGCTGCGCGCCGGGTGACGGCGGCGCCGTCTATGACAATCAAAAGGCCACGGAATGGTTTTGCCGGGCCGCCTATCAAGACCACGCGGCGTCCCAATGGGAGCTTGGCAAAATTTACTCGGGTGATTTGGTCGACGGGGTCCGCATCATCCGCAGAGCGGCGACCATGGTGGCCGGCGCCGGAAAAGACAGGACGAACCGGTCACTTTCGCTGATGTGGTTCGAGCTTGCCGCTCAAAACGGCAACGAACGCGCGCCGAAAGAGGCATCGCGTCTTCGGGAGGACATGTCGGTGGCGGAGATTGCGGAGTCCGATTTGCTTCTCGAGAACTGGAGAGAAGCCCCCTGCGAATGGGACGATGTTTTTGCGGAAGAACCGGCGGAGGGGTAGGACGGGCACGGGACTGCACAGGGCTGTGCGCCAACGAGCTGTACGTTTTTTAGGAAGTTCCGGAGACGGAGTATTCAGTGTCGCGCGCGGAGCACATTGTTAGCGGCGACCGGCGCTGTGCGTATCGGGTGGTGCCGAAATAGGCCCGCCGGCTAGAGCGTTTCATTGTCATATTGAATCGTTCTAGGGCGCGACGGGCCTGCTCTTGCGGTGTGCGTGTCACTTTTGGTGCGTTTCCAATTTCCATGGCACAAATCACCGTTAGACGATGGCGGCGATTGTCACCCCGATGGTGGCGATCGACACACCGAAGATGGCTGTGTTCATGATGTTAAGCATCGAATTTGTCTCCTGTCGGTTGGGGCGCCCAGAGGCGCGTTGATACCCTTAATATTGGGCAGACCAGGGACAATTAAAGCTATCGTTATTGAAAGTTTTAATAGCTTAAAACGATCGTCGATGCCTTCCGTTGCGTCAGTCGAAATCGAATATTTCGCTCAAGAATTCGGCGGCACTGCTCTTCCGCCGCCGCCGGGGGCCGCGCTCATACCGGTCGTCGTCGTCGTCATCGTACCGTTCCTGGCGGCGGCTGCGCGCCCCGGCAATTTTCTGAGACGGCCTAACCGTGCCTTCCACCGACCGCTCGATAATCTTGTCGAGCTCTCCCCGATCGAGCCACACGCCCCGGCATTCGGGACAGAAGTCGATTTCGACACCCTGCCGGTCGGTTATCACGAGCCGCGCTTCGGGGCAGGTGGGACACTTCATGAAACGCTCCTTATGGGGTGAGAGAGGAAGATGGATCGCGCCGGTCTTTGGCCCGGGCGAGGAGGGACGCGCCTGCGCGGATGGATGGATTGCTATTTCGTCTCTATACAGATCATTGACATCGATTGGGTTTAGACTTTGATGTCCACATAGCGGCCCAAATCCCTGTCCATCGATTTCTGCGCGGTCTCCGTTTTTTCGGTCTTTTCAATCGCGGGCACGGGCGTCGACAGGTCAACATCCTGCCGGGTTGTCAGCGGCAGCGGCCGGGCGATGGGGAGCCCTGCTGTGGTGCCGATCGTGGTAATTCTCATCACAAACCTCCGCTGAGAATTGCCCTTGCCTGCACCTTGAGATGGGGTGTTCCACGATGGAAGGAAGGGGCGTTTCGCGCCGGTTTTGATTGGTGTTTTCTATCAGACCGGCACTCAATCGGCGGACGCAGCGGCGCCCGCCGTTCGGAACGAACGTGACCTATTGGCCCTGGCCAAGGGAATAGCCGGGCTCTCCATCAAAGTTAAAAAGATGCTCGGTTTTGATGTAGTCGATATTCGCGTCGGTGAGATACCTCAGCAGGGTGAGCACATCGTCATTGCCGGCGGCCGGCGAGGACTTCGCCAGAAAGCGGCACCGCCAATGGTCGGTACAAAAAGTTTCCGGAAGTCCGTTGGGCCACACTTTGACACCGCGATTGGTAATCATGGTAAGCGAGAAAGGCTCTTGAGTAGCCGCGCGCAACGCCTCCGCAAGCTCGTCCGGGGTCTGACGGGAATGCACAAAAATGTCGATGCCCACCAGATCTTTCTTTGCCGGCGGACGCTTGGCGGGTGGGACAACGCGGATCGGTTTTGCATCGACGCGGCTTGATGCCGGTGCGAGCTTCACCGGCTCTGTGCCCAGCCGGTCGATCACCGCCTGGGCGAAATCTTGCGTGCCCAACGCCAAGCGGGACGTTTCCTTGTTGTAGATGTCGGCGGTGTGAATGCCGTCTTCTATGGTTTTGAGCCATGCGTTACGCACGGTCCGGGCCACGTCCGGCTGGCCCATATGGTCGAGCATCATGGCGCCCGCCAAGAGCAGGCCGGACGGATTGGCCAGATCCTTCCCGGCGATGTCGGGGGCGGAGCCGTGAATGGCTTCGAACATGGCGCCATGTTCGCCGACATTGGCGGACGGGGCCAATCCCACGGAGCCGGAGATTTGCGCGGCAATGTCACTGACCACATCCCCGTAGAGGTTGGGCAACACCACCACGTCAAAATCTTCCGGCCGGTCCGCCAAGCGGGCAGCGCCTATATCGATGATGTGGTGTTCGTTCCAGATTTCCGGATAGTCCGCCGCCACTTCCTCAAACACCTTGTGAAACAGACCGTCGGTCATCTTCATGATGTTGTCTTTGGTAAAGCAGGTCACTTTGTGGCGGTCATGGGCCCGAGCATAGTCGAAGGCGTAGCGCACGATCCGCTCGCAGCCCGGCCGGGTAATGAGCTTGAGGCACTGATAGACATCGTCCGTCTGCCGATGTTCGATGCCGGCATACAGGTCTTCCTCGTTCTCGCGGATGATCACCAGATCCATTTTAGGATGCTTGGTTTCCACAAAGGGTGCGTAAGAGACGCATGGCCGCACATTGGCGAACAGACCAAGGGATTTGCGAATGGTCACATTCAGGCTCTTGAAGCCGCCGCCCTGGGGCGTGCTGATAGGCGCTTTGTAGAATACTTTGCAACGGCGCAGCCGGTCCCAAGATTCACTGGTGATCCCGGACGTGACGCCCGAACGATAGATGCGCTCCCCCACTTCGATCGGCACGATGTCAAGATCCGCCCCGGCCGCTTCCAAAACAGTAAGGCTGGCCGACATGATCTCAGGACCGATACCGTTGCCATATGCCACGGCAACGGCTGTTCCCGCGGGATGATCGAAACTCCTTGCCAGTCTGGCCACATCATCCAATTTTGGCTGCACATTCATGATCAATCCTCCTGATAGGGTCTGACGATCATATGGGCCATTTGGATTGGATTGATAAATCGGATGTGCCGCGCCCTGTCATTGGATTCACCCACGCGCCAAGCAGCCCATCGCTCCAATACGGGCCACTTAATCAGCATCAGGATGAATAGGGTTAATGTCCGGGGAAGAAAGGAAGCGGCGGGCGGGACCTTGGGGACGGTCCGCCCGCCGCTTCCGGTTGCCAGGCCGTGCGCGTCTCATCTTTCAAGGCCGGCAACGAAAGAGGGGGAAGGGTTCAAGTCACCACGCAGTCGACGCTGCCTGGAGGCCCTTCGATCGGAATGCTTCGCTGCAAACCGGATGCGGTTTCATCAATCAGAATAGTGCCTGGCACCCAAGGTGCCGGGGCATCGCCACAGCCATCGGACGCCTCCACGTCTGTGGTGCCATCCGTCGCGCCGTCTGCTGACGATTCAGCCCCCGCGACCGCCGGCAGTGCCCACAAGGCAACAATCAGCAAAGACAGCACGCCGATGGATATGGCGCCCCGCATATCCTTTCGTGGGGCACGGGCCAAAGCCCGTGTTCGGCGGTAAGGTTCCCGCATGATATCTCCTCCAAATTCATGACCCGCGCGGCAACGCCGCGTCTTTGAGTCTAATGTTGGACTGGCGCCGCCCTTCGCAATGCCCATTGGCAATTCCTATTAAAACGCAGCGATTGCGTGGGCATGTGGGCCTTCGGTTTCCTATCAAAGCGGCTGCAAATTCCAATTGTTGCCTTTCGGGAACAACACCACTTTGCAAAGGACACGTCTCACGGCAGAGGAAAAAACAATGGTCTGGCGATTCCTAAAGAACTTCGGGGCAACCAAAGCGTCCACCATGCTGGAGGATTTTGCCGGCGCCGTCGTCGCGTTCGATCCGGAAACCGCGAGCCGAACACAAATCGCCATGATGGAAGACGAACTCGACCGGCTGGGTCTGCGGCTTGCGGAAGCCGAAGAAGAAGCCCGGCGCGAACGGGAAGAGACCGCGGAAATCGAGCACAAGTATGAAAAGTATCTGAAGGCGGCAGGGGTGCTGGAAACCCAGCTCGCCGACGAGCAGGACCCGGATGAAATTGGCCAACTGGAAGCCAGCCTGTCGCGCATCGTTAGCCGCTTGGAAGAGCTCAAATCGGAGATCGAGCGCGAGCAGCGCGAGGATCAAGAGGTGACGGTTTGGTGCAACGAACTGCGCGATGCCTTCGAGACATTGGCCCAGAAGCTGCGCACGGCCCATCACGATCTTCGATCCGCACAAAGACAAATGGAAACAGCCAAGCTGCAGCGGGATCGTGCACAAGAAGCGAACCGCCGCGCCAAGGAGGCGGCGGGCATGGTGAACTCCATGAACGCCATGAGCGTGGCACTCGATAAAATGAACGAGGAAACGGCGCGGGCCCGCGCCGAGGCGGATACACTGAACCTGAAGGCAAACCTGTTTCGGACGGATCAGCTCGACGACGATCCGCACATCGCACGCGCCCTGGCGCGGGCCGATACCGGCACGGCGGGCGGCGGATCGCTGTCGGAACGGCTCAATGCTCTGCGTGGGGATAGCGGCCCCAAGCGCCTGCCCGCCGCATAAAAGCTCTCCTTAGCCGGCCGCCTCCGCCCGCGCGAGACTGCGCGCATAGTGGGGGCGGCCCCACCACAGCAGCCCCAAACCAAGCGGCCCGAAAACACCGCTCATCAACATGATGGAATAGCGTACGCCTTCAGGTCCCGTGAACAGATAGTCATTGATGGCACCCGCTATGGGCGGGCCGATTCCCATGCCAAACAAAGCGCCGACCACCGCATAAATGGCCGCGATCTGCGCGCGCATGTGGGCCGGGGCGATCACCGGCAACGCCCCATTAGCCAAGCCGAAGGGCGCGTTCAGGAAGAACACGGCAGGCACGTAGAAAATCCAGGCCCACAGGGCCGACGGGGCCAATTGGATCAGAAAGATGAACGGGATGACCGCCGCGCCCCCCAACATGCCGCCCAAGATGATTGCATCTTGCCGGCCACGCCGATGGAACAGCTCTGCCATGTATGGCGCCCATAAAGTCCCCGCCGGTCCGGCGATGATGTAAATGAGGCCGAAGAGCTGAGAGGCGTCACCCGCCGACACGTCGTGAATGCGAGTGAAATAGGTGGGCGTCCAAAACACAAAGGCCCATCCCACCAAGGCAAGGCTGGTGAACCCCAGATGATGGGCAATGATGGTGCGCCAATTGTCCAGGTAGAATTGTTTGAGCGGTGCTAGATCCGACCAGGCAAAGCCGGAAGGGACCGTCGACGCCTTGCGGGCGGGCTCGCGCACGGTGAGCATCAACAGCGCCACCAGAACGCCGGGGGCGCCCACATAGATGAAGGTGAGCTGCCAGGGCATCAGCGCGCCGAATATCCCCGCATCCACAGGCGGGCTGTTTTTGACCAGCTCCACCACAATGCCGCCCACCAGGAAGGCGATACCTGTGCCGATGACGGCGCCGAGCTGAAAAACGCTCATGGCCCGCGGGATTAAATGGCGCGGGAAGTAGTCGCCCACCAAAGAATGGGTGGACGGGCCTAAGGTGGCCTCGCCCACGCCCACGCCGATGCGCGCCAGCAGGAGCTGCGCGAAATTGCGCGACAGGCCGCAAGCGACCGTCATGATGCTCCAGGACACAATGCCGATGGTGATGATCAGCCGGCGGCTCTTCCGGTCGGCCAGCACGGCGATGGGCAGGCCGGCAAGCGCATAAAAGATCGCAAAGCCGCCATAGAGCCAGCCCACTTGCGTGTCGTTGATGCCCAGATCTTCTCGCAGCGGTTCCACCACCAAGGCGACAATCTGCCGGTCGATGAACGACACCAGCAGAGCAAGGGTGAGCACCACGACCACCCACCAGGCATAGCGATGCTGCGCGCTGTCTTGCGATTCAACAGTTCCGGATACGGACGAAGGTGAAGCGGCCTTCGCGGCGGGCTTTTCGGTGGATGCCATAAGGAAGAACGATGCCGGCCGAGCGGCTTAGGCCTTCTGTTCGAGCAGGGCTGGGTCCTTCATTTCGAAGAAGTCGAGGAAATTGTAGGGTCCCGGCAGGGCCACGATATAGACAACCCGCTCTGTCACTTCCCCTTCCGCATGGACCACCCGGGCCGGCAGTTCCAGCTTGTCGCCTTTTTCGATGGTGAGCTTTTCGCCGGTCTCCCCGTCGACCACATAGGTGCTGCCTTCCATCACATAGCCATGGGTCTCACCCTCATGCCAATGGAGCGGCAGTTCGTCGGAAGGGTCCGACACATAGGTGGTCGGCCAGAAACCGGTCTTGATGAGATCCCGCATCACTTCTTCTTTGGTGGAGAAGAAGTTCTTGATGACCTTCACACCCACGCCCGTTCCTCCCTTTTGTTATGTCGTCTGCTTGTTATATCGTCCGCAGGATGAGCCTATCGGCGATTGGGCAAGAGGGCAAAGGAATAACCGGACTTTGGCCGTTCAACCTTGCGGCAGGGCGTGGTAATCGCGGTAATAGGCGATCTTGCCGTCGCGCACCTTGCAAACACCCACCCCTTCGAAGCGGCGGCCATCGACATAGACCGCCACCCATTTGGCCCAGGCAATTTCATTGTCCCCTTGAATTTCTTGGGCTTCGAAATGCAGGCCGCGCTTGGGCAATTCTTCGGCCATCTAGAGCAAATCTGACCTAGATTGAATCGTTCTGACGGAGCCATTTTGCGACAGGGCAAGGAAAGCGTCGCAGGCCATAGTGGGGCTACGGTCAAGACG